>CAWHWB010000001.1:0-103462 GCA_963832875.1 uncultured Alphaproteobacteria bacterium
AAGATCCGACCATAGCGGAACTGCTCAAGCCACTGGGCTATGCCACGGGCAATTCGGCAAGAATCATTTCGGCGACCGGGACGAGTTTCTGCCGACGGTGCACGGCTTCGACGAGTTCTCGGGAACTATATCACCTCAACGCCGAGGAGGAACCCGAGCTGCCGGATTATCCGAATCCGAAGGATTATCCGAATTTCCGCGATCGCTTCGGGCCTCGCGGCGTGATGCACTGCAGGGCGAGCCGGACGGACGATCCGACAGTCGATCCGCGCTTCGGTCGGGTCGGCAAGCAGAAGATCGAGGGACACCGGCCCGCTTCACCAAAAAGCGCATGGAGACGATCGACGAGGAATCGCCGCCCGCGCCGGCGCACTACTCATTAAACAGCAACCCAAGGCCGACAAGCCATTCTTCGTCTGGGTCAACACGACCCACATGCATTTCCGGACCCATGCGCGTCCGGACTGGGTGGGCAAGGCAGGGCGCTGGCAGTCCGAATACCATGATGTCATGCTGTATCACGATTGGTGCGTGGGCACATGTGCTCAAGCTGCTCGACGACCTCAAGATCGCGGATAATACCATCGTCATGTACAGTACGGATAACGGGCCCCACCGGAACTCGTGGCCGGATGCGGCGACGACGCCATTCCGGAACGAGAAGAACACCAACTGGGAAGGCGCCTTTCCGGGTGCCGTTCTTGTTCCGCTGGCCCGGCGAGATCAAGCCGGGCAGCGTCTCTAACGAGATCGTCGCCCATCACGACTGGCTGCCGACCTTCCTGGCACGGCTGGCGAGCCCGACGTTAAAGGAAGCTGCCAAAGGGCTACAGGATCGGCAAGAAGACCTACAAGGTCCATCTTGACGGCTACAACCTGCTGCCTTATTTTACGGGCAAGGAGAAGAAGAGCCCTCGCGACCTCGTTCTTCTACTTCTCCGATGACGAGACCTGATGGCCCTGCGCTATGACAACTGGAAGGTGGTCTTCCTGGAACAGCGGTGTGGGCACCCTGGCGTATGGGGGGATCCATTCACCCCGTTTCGCGTTCCGAAGATCTTTAATCTCCGAACGGATCCGTTCGAGTTCGCGGACATCGCTTCGAATACGTACTAGGACTGGCTGGTTCATCACGTCTTTCTGCTGGTGCCGGCGCAGGCCTATATCGGGGAATTCCTCGCCCACCTTCAGGGATTATCCGCAGCGCCAGAAGGCCGCCAGCTTCAACCTCGACGACGTGCTCCGCAGGATGCAGGAGGGCACCCACAGCTAGGCCCGCCCAGGCGGAGGGCGGCCGCTTGCGTCCCCGGCGGCCGCCCGCGTGTGTCGGAGGAGCGGTCGATGGAGGAATGGCTGCGTCTGGTCACGAAAGACACCATCACCGTCATCGACGCGATGGCGCTGGGTCATCGTCGTCGTCGGAACCGTCGAGGCATTGTTCGCCGAATCGTTGGCAGCATCTCGCACGCGATCGTCGCACCGCCGGGTGCGCGAGGTGTGGCTGCGCTATGGCCGCTGGTTGGTTTGCCGGGCTGACTTTCCAGCTCCGGCCGACATCATCGGCACCTCGATCGCGCCGAGCTGGCAGGAAGTCGGGCAGCTTGGCGCCATCGCAGTGATCCGGACCTTTCGAACTATTTTCTCGAACGCGATCTGGCCGAACTCCGTGACCAGGACGCGGAGCCGATCCGAAGACATCGGGTCGAAACCAGCGGTGAGATTGCCGGCTCGAAGCAGATCTCTGCAATGAATGGTCAAGCAGACGAAAGCGGATGGAAGCGGTGCGCGCGTTTTACGAGCGTCACCCGTATCCGGCGCCGCTCGGCAATCTCGACCGGTACCGCGAACTTTACCGCAACCCGGACCGGCGCCGGGCGACCTCGCTGCTGCTGTGGCCGAGCGAGAAGCCGCGGACCGACCGGGAGATCCTGGTTGCCGGCTGCGGTACCTCGCAGGCCGCGATCCATGCACTGCGCCAGCCCGATGCACGGGTAACGGCAATCGACATCAGCGAGGTGGGCCTCCGCCACACCCGCGAACTCCAGAAAAAATATGGATTAACAATCTCGATCTCCATAGGTTGGCGGTCGAGGAAGTCGGGGAGTTCGGCCGGCAGTTCGACCGATTGTCTGCACCGGCGTGCTGCACCATTTGCCTGACCCCGATATCGGTCTTCGGTCATTGCGGGAGGTTCTAGGCCTGCGGGGGCCATGCATCTGATGGTCTTGCCGCCTATGGCCGGGCCGGCATCTATATGATCCAGGAATATTGCCGACTGCTCGGGGTCGAGCCCACGGAGGCCGAGTTGCGCGATCTCGGCGATACGGTGGGCGCGCTCTCGGCCGACCATCCGATCGCCGGCGTAGTGCGGCGGGCCAAGGATTTCAGAGATCCGGACGCGCTCGCCGATGCATTGCTCCACCCGCAGGATCGCGCCTACACTGTGCCGCAACTTTACGACTGGCTGGAACGCTGCGGGTTGAAGTTCGGACGCTGGTTCGAGCAGGCGCCCTATCTGCCACAATGCGGAGCAATCGCGAAGATGCCGCACGCGGCCCGCCTCGTCCGGCTTGCCCCGCCATTGCAATATGCCGCGGTCGAATTGCTGCGCGGCACAATGACCAGACACAATTTGATCGCCTACCGCAACGATCGCCCCGCCATGAGCCAGCCGATCGGCTTCGGCGGCACTGCCTGGCGAGCTATGTCCCGCTGCGGCTGCCTTGGACGCTGTGCATCCGCGACCGCGCGCCGCCCGGTTCAGTCGCCGTCCTGATCAACCGCGCCCACACCTACCCCGACCTCGCTCTCCCGATCGACGCGGCGCAGGAGCAGATATACGCCGCGATCGACGGCAAACGCCCGATCGATCAGATCCTGCAAGCGGTGGCGGGGCGAATGGGCGACGATAAAGCCCAGCAGTTTTTCGAGCGGCTCTGGCAATACGATCAGATCGTATTGGACCCGACGAACCGCGATGATTGACATTGGCGGCAGCGGCGGACCGGAATCACGGAGGCTTGTAATGTCATTAAAGGACAAGGTCGCGATCGTCACCGGCGGCAACAGCGGGATCGGCCAAGCGATTGTTCTCGAGTTCGCCCGGTTGGGCGCCAATGTTGTCATCGACTATGTGTGCAATCCCGAAGCCACCGAGGCGCTCGAATGCCAGGTGGCGCAGCTCGGCGACCAGGCGATCGGCGTCAAGGCCGATGTCAGCGACATCGGCGAACTGCGGAAGCTCGTTGACCAGGCCGTCAGCCGGTTTGGCCGAGTTGACATCATGGTCAACAATGCCGGCGTTGAAACCCGCACCTCGGTCCTTGACACCACCCCGGACCAATACGACCGGGTCATGGCGATCAATCTCAAAAGCGCCTTTTTCGGCACCCAGATCGCCGCCAAAGCAGATGATCAAACAGGGCGGCGGCGGGCGGATCGTCAACATCAGCTCTGTGCATGAAGATTGGCCGATGCCGGGCAACACCCCTTATTGTGTTTCCAAAGGCGGCATGCGCATGCTGACGCGCACCGCCGGCGTCGAGCTTGCCCAGCACGATGTTCTGGTCATCGGGGTGGCGCCGGGGGCGGTGGCGACACCGATCAACACGGCCACGCTCGGCGACCCGCAACAGCTCGCCCGATTGGACGCGGCGATCCCGCTGCGGCGCATGGCGCGGCCGGAGGAAATTGCCGCGGTGGTCGGCTTTGTCGCCGGGGCGGGTGCGAGCTATCTGACCGCGACCACGATCTTTGTCGATGGCGGCATCATGCACAACAGCGTTGGTCTGTAGCGAGGCTGTCGGCGCCGGCAATCTCGGTCAATCGGCGAGCAGGCGGCGTGCTTTATTTGTGATTAGACATCCAGGGAGGATGCGGTGGCAGTGACAACGGATGTGAAGCAGAGCCCAACCGCGGAAGCGACGCGGCTCCATGAGGCGCGCGAGAAGGGCGTGCCGTGGCGGCGATGGGGGCCTTACCTCAGCGAGCGCCAATGGGGCACGGTACGCGAGGACTACAGCCAAGACGGCAATGCGTGGGACTATTTCACTCACGATCAGGCGCGTTCGCGCGCCTATCACTGGGGCGAGGATGGCCTCGCCGGGATCAGTGACGATCACCAACGGCTGTGTTTTTCGCTGGCGCTGTGGAACGGCAAGGACCCGATCCTCAAAGAGCGGGCCTATGGCCTGACCAATAGCAAGGCCAATCACGGGGAGGACGTCAAGGAGTATTACCACTATCTCGACAGTACACCGACCCATTCATACATGAATACCTCTATAAATATCCGCAAAATGAATATCCCTATCTGAATCTGATAAATACGAACAGAGGCCGCAGTAAGACGGATCCGGAATACGAATTGGTCGACACCGGCATATTCAATGAAGACAGATATTTTGACGTGTTCGCAGAGTACGCAAAAGCCTCGCCGACCGATATGCTGATCGAGATCAGCATAGCCAATCGCGGACCCGCCGAGGCTGAGATCCACGTGCTGCCGACGCTGTGGTTCCGCAATTTCTGGACCTGGTGGCCGGAGGAGACGAAACCATCGCTGCGGGACGCCTCGCAGCGCGGCGCCGTCGCCATCGCCGCGGGCGACGCGGTGCTGGGCGACTTTTTTCTTCATTGCGAGGGACGTCCGGTCCTGTTGTTCACCGAAAACGAGACGAACAACCAGCGTCTCTTCGGTAGCGCCAATCGTCTGCAAATCGACCGGCTGCCCCGCTCGCTCGCCGACCTCGATTGTCGGAATCTTCAATAGGCCGGTTTTGGCTGAGGAAGCGGGATTCGAACCATCGATGTCCGAGTGATGTAGAACCGCATCATGTTGGCGATCCGCAAGGAGCGGCAGAAGATCCGCACAAGGGCAGGATTTTTCCATCGCTGGTGTACCGGCCGGCGACATCCTCCGCCCTCCGCTTTGCACCGTGGTGATCTTGGGTTCAATTAGATTTGTTTTGCTGGGCGAGCCACTCCATCGAGCCCTTGGCCCATTGGATTTGGGGTTTCTTGGGTGGCGGCTGGCGGCGGTGCTCGCGCTCTTCGGCGATCCGCCGATAATACTCAAAGATCCCTTGGCCGGGGAACGGCATTTTGAACCAGTCGAGCAACTGGGCGGTCGAGTCGACCTGGTCATCGTGCTTGCCCCTTGGGAAGGTCGTCATCTCGTGCAGGTATTCGGCGAGCCACGGGGCGGTATCGGGGAGATAGACAAAACCGTTCTCGATCATCGCCGTCTGGGCATGCATCCGCATGATCTTGTCCAGAGTCGGCTGATAGCGGGTGACGCCATGGCACCCCTCGGCGATCAGCTCCTGGATCAGCTGGGTGCCCGAGGCCTTATCCTCGATCAACACGACATTCTTTACGCTTTGGTGATTTCGATCCGCAGACCTCTCGATCGCCGCCTGGTTGTACGGCGCGCCCGCCAAACTCTGTTGCGCTGCATCGTAGGAATTCACCGACAGATGTCGACGCAAATCGACGAAGCCATGACAAACCGCGACTGGCGCCCGGTGACGCTCAACTTGATTGTAAGATAAAGCGCCGCGAGCTTTTTGGGCTCAACTCCTCTGGCGCGGAGAATGCTGACCCCGGGGATAATGATCCGCGAATTCGATTTTGCTGGCTGGACTGCCAACGGCTGCGCGCCCCCACAGCAATGATCCAGGATGATCTCACGGAGCGACGCGGACCTGGAATCGCCCCAAAATAGCGGGCCGGAGCCCAGCTCCCTGATGCGCGCGGGCAGTTCCCTGATTGCCCCGATTAATTCCTTGCAAGGCCGCAAAAATTCCCTGATCGGGTGCATTGGGTATTTGGGTCGTAAGGGCCTAATACAGCTACTCTTTTGTTACCGTTGATGTGCCCTAATGAGCCGCGTTTCGAGGAAATTCCCCTGTATTTTCCCTACGAACAGGGAACTCCGTTCAGAGACGGGTTCGCTCGAGACTGGCCGCTCAGCCAAACCGCCTATTGAAGATTCCGACAATCGAGGTCGGCGAGCGAGCGGGGCAGCCGGTCGATTTGCAGACGGCCGCGACATCGAGGTTGTCCTGGCGGACATCGGCGAGAGCGTGCAACAAGTTGAGCTCCCACTCCAACCTCTTCGGAAGGATTTTCGGCTGCAAAGGCCCGGCGCACCGGGCTGCAAAGGGTTGGAACGATCGGACTATCGGGCGGCCGGGGGGGTCTCGATCGGCGCGCAGTTGGTTCGCCCGGACATCAGGCAATCCTCGAGCTGCGATTCCTTGCGTAGGGCGTGAACCAGATAGACCGCGGCGACCACCAGCACCAGCACGATGATCAACCCGATCACCGCCCCGGACCGCGAGCGCTCGCTGCCTTGATCGTCGGGAGGTTCGGCCATCGGATGCCTCGAACGCAGAGGTCAGGCCCGTCGGCGACAGCCCGGAGCCGAGCTATTATACGCAGCCGGAGCGGCGATCAGCGTCGCGCGTCGTATCTTGTCAGGCAGAGCTTGCCTGGGCGAGAGTGCCCGCGGCGCGCGTCGGTATTGGCACATATTGGCATATACATGTTTGACATCGCGTCGTGAGGCGGAAGAGGAGGCACCGATGACCGACCCGCGCTCGCTGACTGTCCGCGAGGCCGCCCGGCAGATCGCCGAGCGCAAACTCACCGCCGAGGCGTTGGCGAAGGCCTATCTCGACCGGGTCGCGGCGCGCGAGAGCGTGATCGGCGCCTGGCAATATCTCGACCGCGAGCAGGCCCTGGCCGAGGCGCGGCAACGCGACGCCGAGCCGCCGCGCGGGCCGTTGCACGGGGTGCCGATCGCGGTCAAGGACCTGATCGACACCGCCGACATGCCGACCGGCTACGGCTCGCCGATCTATCGCGGCCATCGGCCGGCCGCCGACGCCGCCTGCGTGGCGCTCGCCCGCGCCGCCGGTGCGGTCGTGCTCGGCAAGACCGTCACCACCGAATTCGCCACCTTCACCCCCGGCAAGACGGCGAACCCGCGGAACCCGGCGCACACGCCGGGCGGTTCGTCGAGCGGCTCGGCCGCGGCCGTCGCCGACGGCATGGCGCCGCTTGCCTTCGGCACCCAGACCGCCGGGTCGGTGATCCGTCCGGCTGCGTATTGCGGCGTCGTCGGCTACAAGCCGAGCTTCGGACTGATCAGCCGGGCCGGGGTCAAGCCGCTCGCCGACAGCCTCGACACGGTCGGCGTGCTCGCTCGCAGCGTCGACGATGCGGCGTTCTTCGCCGGCGTCTTGGCCGAGCGGCCGGGGCTGCGCCATCTGGCGCCACCGGCGCACATGCCGCGCTTTGGCCTCTATCGCACCCCGATGTGGGACGAGGCGGAGCCGTCGGTCGCCGCCGCGCTCGATCGGGCGCGAGCAGCGCTCGAACGGGCCGGTGCGCGGGTCGAAGAAGTGGCGATCGCCCCCGAGCATCACGGGCTGACCCAAGCGCAGGACGAGATCATGGGGTTCGAGACCGTGCGCGCGCTCGCCGACGAGCGGATTCGGCACAGCGCCGAATTATCGCCGCGGCTGGCGCAGCTGCTCGACGCCGGAATGGCGGTCGGGGCCGACGAATACGACAGGGCGCGCGCGCTGACCGAGACGGCACGGGCCGCTCTCGCCGGGTTTTTCGATGGCCATGACGCGATGCTGGTCCCGGCCGCGCCGGGCGAGGCGCCGAGGGGTCTCGAATATACCGGCGACCCGGTGTTCAACCGCATGTGGACCCTGCTCGGAGTGCCGTGCGCGACGATGCCGGCGCTGTGGGGCGAGAATGGCCTGCCGCTCGGGGTCCAGCTGGTCGGCCGGATGCAGGACGATTCGCGGCTCTTGACCTGCGCGGCGTTTCTCGAACGCGCCCTCGCCAAGAGCGCATGAGGACCGCACCGGCGGCTCGTGCCCTGCTGATCGCCGTCGCCATCGGGTTCGCCGGCTGCTCAGCGCTCGATCCTTACCCCGACACGCCGCAGCCCGCCGCCGCCGGGGTCAAGGATGCCGGGCCGCGGGTGGCGATCTGCTACGATTTCGTCGTCAGCTCGGTCGCCGCGGTGCAGAAGGCGGCGCAGGACCAATGCGGGCCGCATACGCTGGCCGCGCGCGTCGATACCGACTGGAAGCTCGAGTTTTGCCCGCTCCTATTGCCGGCGCGGGCCACCTTCGTGTGCAAGCCAGCAAAATAGCGACCCCTTTGCCGCAGCCGCGACACGTCGTCCGGCGCAAACCGGGTGGAAGCTGTGCTATGCTTGCTCGCGGCCGCCGATAGTGGGGATGATGGATTACGAAGCTTTTTTCACCGAGCGCCTCGACGCGCTGCGCGCCGAGGGGCGGTATCGCGTCTTTGCCGATCTCGAGCGGCGCTGCGGCGGCTTTCCGCGCGCCTTTGACCATCGCATCGGCGCCGAGGTCACGGTGTGGTGCTCGAACGACTATCTCGGCATGGGCCAGCACCCGGCGGTGCTCGCCGCGATGGCCAAAGCCTTGCGCACGCTCGGTGCCGGCGCCGGCGGTACCCGCAACATCTCGGGCAACAGCCACCTGCACCTCGAACTCGAGCGCGAGCTGGCCGATCTCCATGGTCGCGAAGCGGCCCTCGTGTTCACCTCGGGCTATGTCGCCAATGAGGCGGTGCTGTCGACCCTGGCGCGCGACCTGCCAGGCACGGTGGTGCTGTCGGACGCGCAGAACCACGCCTCGATGATCGCAGGCATCCGCAACAGCCGCGCCGAGAAGCACATTTTTCGGCATAACGACGCCGATGACCTGGCTCGCCTGCTCGATCGTGTCGGCCCCGAGCGGCCAAAGCTCGTCTGCTTCGAATTGGTCTATTCGATGGATGGCGACATCGCCCCGATCGGCGCCTTGTGCGACATGGCCGACGATTTTGCCGCGATGACCTATCTCGACGAGGTGCACGCCGTCGGTCTCTACGGCGCGCGCGGCGGCGGCATCGCCGAGAGCCAAGGCGTCATGCACCGCCCGACCGTGATCCAGGGCACGCTCGGCAAGGCCTTTGGCGTGATGGGCGGCTACATCGCGGGTTCAGCCGCACTCGTCGATTTTCTGCGCAGCCACGCATCGGGGTTTATTTTCACGACCGCATTGCCGCCGGCGCTCGCCGCCGGCGCGCTCGCCAGCGTCCGGCATCTGAAGCACAGCCAAGTCGAGCGCAGTCGGCAACAGGAGCGCGCAGCGCGGCTGAAGCTCCGCCTCGCCGAAGCGGATTTGCCGGTGCGCTCGTCGCCGAGCCACATCGTCCCGGTCATGGTCGGCGATGCCGAGCGCTGCAAGGCCGCCTGCGACCTGCTGCTGCACCGGCACCGGATCTATGTTCAGCCGATCAATTATCCGACTGTGCCGAAAGGCGGCGAGCGGCTGCGGCTGACGCCGACGCCGTTGCACAGCAACGAGGACATCGACGCGCTGGTGGCCGGGCTTGCCGATGTGTGGCTCCGGCTAACGTTGCCGCGCGCCGCCTGACGGTCGGCGGCGTCGGTCAGCAGCCGAGCTTGGCGGCGAGGTCGATAAAGCTGTCGGCGATCACGTCGAAATCGTGCTCGGCTTTGACGTCGCGGGTCTTGTTCGGGCCGTGCTCCAACGGCCGGCTGACAAAGGCGGTGCGAAAGCCCCGGCCGCGCGCGGCGACGAGATCGCCATTGTGAGCGGCGACCATCATGCACTCGGCGGGTTCGAGGTCGAGAAAGGCGGCGGTGCGGTCATAGGCCTCGGGCTGCGGCTTGTAGGCGTGCGCGACCTCGGCGCCGAGGATCGCATCCCATGGCAGCCCGGCGTATTTGGCCATGTTGACCATCAGCGCGACATTGCCGTTCGACAGGGTTGCCAGAATGAATTTGCGCTTGAGCCGGGTGAGACCCTCGACCGTGTCCGGCCAGCCGTCGAGGCGATGCCAGGCGCGGTTCAGATGATCGATCTCCGCTTCGCCGAGGCCGGTGATGCCGAACTCGGGCAATAGTTCGACCAGATTCTCGCGGTGCAGGTCGTCGAGCCGCGCCCATGGCCGCTCGCCGTTGCGCACCTTGGCCATCGCCGGCTGGTAGCGCGCCCGCCACCGGTCGGCGAAGGCGTGCCAGTCCTTGTCATAGCCCTTTGGGGCAAGGATCGCCCTGGCCTCGCGGGCGATGCTGTCGCGCCAGTTGACCACGGTGCCGAACACATCAAAGGTCAGAGCCTTTACATCCCGGACTGCCATCCTCGCGACCTCCTGTCGATTGCTGCCGTCACCTGCCCTCACCCGGACCTCAGACCGCGCCCTTGTCGCGCAACCCGGCGATCGCCGCGGCGTCGTAGCCCAATTCGCCCAGCACCGCGTCGGTGTGCTGGCCCTGCTCGGGGGTCGGACGCAGCCGGTCGGGCTGCGGGTAACTGCTCAAATGGATCGGTTGGCCGACCACCTGCTGCGGCCCGTGCCGGGGATTGTCGACCGGCTTGGCGATGCCGAGATGCCGCACCTGCGGGTCGGCAAAGGTCTGGTCGATCGTGTTGATCGGGCCGCACGGCACGCCGGCCTTGTTCAACAGTTCCACCCAGTAGGCGCTCGGGTGCCGGCGCATGATCTCGTTCAGATGGGCGATCAGCGCCGGGCGGTTTTTGGCGCGGGCGACGACGGTTTTGAAGTCGGGGTTTTCGAGCAGGTCCTTGGCACCCGCGACCTCGCAAAAGCGGCGCCACAGATTGTCGCCCGAGGCGGCGATGTTGATATGGCCGTCGGCGGTCGCGAACATGCCGGTGCCGGGCGAGGTCGGGTGAAAATTGCCTTCCTGGCCGGCGACTTCGCCCTTCATCAGATAGCGCGCGGCCTGGAAGTCGAGCATGAAGATCTGGGCTTCGAGCAGCGAAGTCTGCACCCATTGGCCCTCGCCGGTGCGCTCGCGGGCGAGCAGCGCCAAGACGATGCCGTAGGCGAGCAGCAGGCCGGCCGAGGTGTCGTTGATGGCGATGCCAACACGCACCGGCCCCTGTCCCGGATGGCCGGTGATCGACATCAGTCCACCCATGCCCTGGGCGATCTGATCGACGCCGGGACGGCCGGCATAGGGCCCATCCTGGCCAAAGCCCGAAATGCTGCCGTAGACGATGCGCGGATTGATCGCCTTGACCGCCTCGTAGTCGACGCCGAGGCGGTGCTTGACGTCGGATTTGTAGTTCTCGACGACAACGTCGGCGCGCCGGGCCAGCTTGAAAAAAATTTCGAGCCCCTCCTTGCTCTTCAGATTGAGCGTGATCGACCGCTTGTTGCGGTGCAGGTTCTGAAAGTCGGGACCGTCGCGGCGGCTGCCGGTGGCATCGACCTGCTCGCCCGGCGGCTCGATCTTGAGCACGTCGGCGCCCCAATCGGCGAGCTGGCGCACCGCGGTCGGGCCGGCGCGATGCGCGGTCAGGTCGAGGACCAGGAAATCATTGAGCGGCAGCGCAGAATTCGGCATCGGCGGATCTTTCGGCTGGTCAGGGCAGAGGGAATCTGAAGAGGCCGGGCATCGACGTCACTCGCCGGGGGCGCCCTGGCGAAACACCTGATCGGCGGTCTTCTGCTGGGCCGGCGTGAGGCTCGCGTAGAGCGCCTGCATCGCCGGCAGCAGCCGCTTCAAGGCGAGGAGCTCGAGCTCGCTGTCGTGGATGGCGAGTCGCAAATCCTCGACCGCGGTCGGGTTCGCCGGCGCAGGGGCTGGCGCCATCCGCGAATTCTCCCGCATGACATTGGCGAACGTATCGAATTTCGCCTGCTGTACCGGGGTGATCTGCAACCTCTGGTGCAGCTGGGCCAAATTGGCCTCGACATTCGGCCCAGGCGCGGCCGGGGCCTGGATCGGCAGAACCGCCCCGAATCCGAGCCCGGGCGCGGCGGCAGGCGCCATTCCGGCGGCCTGCGACGGCGCCGGGTTCGCTAGCACCAGCGCGCTTGTCAAACCCGCCGCAACCGCCAACCGGCCGGTCCCGAGCTTTAACGGCAACGTCATCTACCAACCCTCTGCTCATGGCAACGAATAGGGATGCGCCTGGGCCGCTTCGGTTGCAAGCCTGGGCCGCCGGTCAGCCCGGCGCGGCGCCCTGGGTTGCTGTTTCCAGCATGTAAAGCGATTGGCTCGCGGCCATGAACAAGCGATCGCGCTTTGGGCCACCAAAGGTCAGATTGGCGCACACTTCCGGCAAGCGGATGCGGCCGATCAGCTTGCCCGCCGGATTGAACACCAGCACGCCGGCATAGCCGAGCGGCGCATTGGAGGCGCACCACAGATTGCCAAAGACGTCGGCGCACATATCGTCCGGGCCGCATTTGACACCGTCGACCCTCATGTCGGTGAACAGGCGTTTGTTGGTTAGTTTTGTGCCTTGCAGGTCGAAGGCATAGATGACCCCCTTGCCGCCCGGCCCGGTGTCGCCGGGGCCCTTCCCGGTGCTGATCAAGTAGAATGTTTTGTGATCCGGCGAAAAACAGAGGCCATTCGGGTCGGGAACCTCCTCCTCGGGGACCACGACCTCCAGCTTGCCGCTCGGGTCCCAGCGGTAGGTGTTGGTCGGCAGCTCCCGCTTCTTCCCGCCGATGGCGCCAGCGTCCTCGGCACCGATGCGTGGGTTTAAGATCCCTTGCGGGTTGGTGGGGCCGCCGGCCTCGTCCGGATGACCCTCGGCGATCTGATCACCATAGCCGGGATCGGTAAACCAGACGCTGCCATCGGGATGGGGCGCCACACCATTGGGCGAATTCAACGGCTTGCCGTCATATGAAGCGGCAATGACCGTCATCGTCCCGTCATGCTCCCAGCGCACGAGGCGCCGCATAAAGTCCTCGCACGACAACAGCCTGCCTTGAAAATCGAAGGCGTTCCCATTGGCATTGTTGGAAGGCCGGCGGAACACGGTCACCCGGCCGTCATCCCAGATGTAGCGGTACAGGGTGTTGCCCGAGACATCGCTGAAGAGGAGGTATTGGCCCTGGTTCGACCAGGTCGGCCCTTCCGCCCACAGGGCTCCCGTCCAGACGCGGTAGATGGCGCCCTGTGTTCGCCTTAACGGGATAAACGAGGGATCGACAACGATCACGTCGGGGTCGGGGTAGAGCGACGGATGGCCGGGCGTCCACTCGCGCGGCGGGCTGGTGACGACGCTCGGCGGGGTCGGGAGCTTGGCGCTCTGCTGCGCCAGGACCGCACCGGGGGCAAACCCGGCGCTTCCCGCGAGCCCGGCGCCGGCGGCCAAAATCGTGCGCCGCGACAAGGAGTGCGGGCGCGCCGGCTGTTCGATCATCATTCCCTCCCGGATCTGTTCTGACGGCAATTGTGGCTCTGGCCGTGCAGCGGAGCAATCGTGGACTTCGGTTCGAGGCGGTCGAGCCATGCGAAGGCGGCAGCCTGTCGCGTCGGATTCGCGGTGCTCGGCGGCGCCACCTTCCGTGTTAAACTTTCGGCAAGTAACTCGGTGATCGGACATCCAGCGAGGAAAGGGGTTGCGATGGCGTATGATCTGTTGATCAAGAACGGCCGGATTGTCGATGGCTCGGGCATGCCGGCGTTTCGCGGCGATGTCGGGGTCAAGGACGGCAGGATCGCCGAGATCGGCAAGCTCTCCGGCCCAGCCGCGCGCACGATCGACGCCGCAGGCCGGGTGGTCGCGCCGGGCTTTATCGACAACCATTGCCATTACGACGCGCAGGTCACCTGGGATCCGCTGTGCTCGTTTTCCTGCGACCACGGCGCCACCTCGGTGATCTTCGGCAATTGCTCGTTGTCGCTGGCGCCGGTGCGCAAGGGCAAGGAGGAACGGCTGTCGGAGTTCCTTTCCTATGTCGAAGCGATCCCAATGGAGGTGCTGCGCACCCTCGAATTCGGCTGGGAAACGGTGCCGCAATATCTCGATCAACTCGACCATCACTTGGGCGTCAACGTCGGCAATTTGATCGGCCACACTGCGGTGCGCTATTACGTGATGGGCGAGGAGTGCCAGAAGCGCACCGCCACCGACGACGAAATCAAAGAGATGCAGGACCTCGTGCGCGACGGCATGAAGGCCGGGGCGCTCGGACTGTCGGTGTCGCGCAACCAGGGCCATTTCGACCCGCAGGGCGTGCACATTCCGGCGTTGTGGGCCGACGAGAAGGAAATCTTCGCATTGGGCGACGTGCTGCGCGAGCTCGGCACCGGGCTCATTCAGTCGGGCGGCGGCAATGGCGCCGAAATGAAGGACGGGCTGATGTCGCGGCTCAGCGAGGCAACCGGCCGCACCGTCGTCTACAATAACCTCGGCCAATCGATGCGCCGGCCGGAGCAGTGGAAACAGCACATGGCGCAGGTCGATGCGACGACGGCCAAGGGCATCCGCGCCTACCCGATGTGCACGCCCAACCGCATCACCGACTATTTCACGATGCGCAACACACAGACCTTTCGCGGCCTGCCGGTATGGCATCCGATCTGCCTCGCCGCCCCCGAGGAGATGCTGAAGGCCTACGCCGATCCGGAAGTGCGCAAGAAGCTGCATGCCGAAGCGGTCGAGTTCAAGCTCGACACTCCGCCGCCCGGCATCTGCACGACCTGGTGGGACTACATGGTCCTGCAGACCGCGGTATTGCCGAAGAACAAGCAGTACGAAGGCAAAACGCTGGGCCAGATCGCCAAGGTGCAGGGCAAGGGGATCATCGACGCCTTCCTTGACCTGGCCGTCGAAGAGAATCTCGACAGCGAATGGCTGCACGGCGAAAACAATGTCGACGAGGCGGCGGTCGCCAAGATCCTAACCTATCCGAACGCGATCATCGGCCTCAGCGACGGCGGCGCGCATGTGCAGTTTCAGAGCGGCTTCGGCTTTTCGACCCGGCTCTTGTCCGAATGGGTGCGCGACAAGCGGGTCATGAGCCTGGAGCAGGCGGTGCGACGGCTGACCTTCGACAGCGCTTCCACGTTCGGGCTTTATGATCGCGGCTTGCTGCGGCCGGGGCTGGTCGCCGACATCGTGATCTTCGATCCCGACACGGTTCGGCCGTTGCCGCTCGAGGTGCTGCACGATTTCCCGACCGGCGCCAAGCGCATCAAAGAGCCGGCCGAGGGCATCCACATGACCATCGTCAACGGGCAGGTACTGCTCGAAGACGGCCGGCACACCGGCGCGTTGCCCGGCCGGGTGCTGCGCAACACTTATTACCAGGGCATCCACGCGTAGGCGTTCAGGCCGGCCCTCACCCCGCCTCGCTGCGCTCGGGGCGGGTGAGGGTAGCGCGTAGGGTGGATGCCAAATCCGCCGTGAACGGGCCGGCGGGTCGAGACCCGCCCTACCGCAGTGCCGTTAAGGGGAGGACCGCGATGCCGACATTCCGCCCGACCCCCGATCTCGACATGCACTACGAGATCGACGACTTCACCGACCCGTGGCGCCGGCCCGAGACGGTGCTGCTGCTGCACGGCAACGCCGAAAGCGGGGCGGCGTGGTATCGGTGGGTTCCGGCGCTCGCTCGAAAGTATCGGGTGGTGCGCCCGGACATGCGCGGGTTTGGCAGATCGACGCCGATGCCGCGCGAGTTTCCGTGGACGCTCGACCTCATCATCGATGATTTCGTGCGGCTGATGGACCATCTCGGCATCGACCGCGTTCACCTGGTCGGCGCCAAGATCGGCGGCACCATCGCCCGCGCCTTTGCCGCCCGCCGGCCCGAAAGGGTCAAGACCCTGACCGTCGTCGGCACGCCGCCGCCGTTGCGCGCCGGGGCGGCTGAGCGCGTCCCCGAGTTGAACGCCGCGTTCGAGCGCGACGGGGTCGAGGCCTGGGCGCGCCAGACTATGGGCGGCCGGCTCGGCAGCGGCTTTCCGCCTGCAGGGGTGGAGTGGTGGATCGAGTTCATGGGCCGCACTGCGGTCTCGACCCAATTGGGGTTTATGAAGACCATCGCCTGCGCCGACATCCGGGCCGATCTGCCAAAAATCGCCTGCCCGACCCTGGTCATTACCACTGACGGCAGCGGGCTCGCCTCGGTCGAGGAGACTCGCGCCTGGCAGCGGCAGATCGCCAATTCGTCGCTGGTGGTATTGCCCGGCAATTCCTATCACGTCGCGGCCACCCACGCCGAACCCGCCGCCGCGGCGACCCTCGATTTCCTCGCCGCCCATCCCGGCTCCTGACTCAACCCGCACCCGCCGGGCGCCGGACCCGAACCGGTAAAGCTCAAAAGCGGTATCGTCGGGGCAAATACAGCCGTCTCACCGAGACGGATCGATCGTCTCAGCCGCGGTCGCGCTGCAGGGCCGCGAGGGCAAGCTGTTGAATACAATCGTCCTTAAGAATCGTCCGACAGGGCGTCCGTTGGCGCGAAGATTGCATCGTCAAAAGATCGTCAGCACATGGGGTGCGTCAATGCGCAAATCGACAATCGCTTTGCTGGCCGCAATCGCGACCTTGGCGACGGCGGCGACCGCCCAGGCGGGGGCGTTCCCGATCAACGTGCTGCTTGCGAACTTCAACCTGATCACCAACCAGAATTTCTCGACGACCAGCGAGGTCATCGGCCCGGTGCTGATCGGCGGCAACCTCAGCGGCAGCGGCATCCTTGACACCACCGGCACCATAGTTCCAGTGCCGGCGGCTTCGTCGTTCACCGGCTACGGCGAGATTAACGTGTTCGGCAGCAACTCGGGAACCTGGGCCGAGACCGGCGTGCAGCACGTCTTTCTCGGCGGCACCAACACCGGTGGCGGCAGCTTTCTCACCGCCGCTTCGCTGACGACGAATTACCCGTTTCCGGGGTTCAATGAACCGGGCGCAGGGTCCAATGCCCTCACCTTCTCCCAGGACATCTGGGCGCAGCTGAATGGGACGACCGGGTTGTCGCATACGCTCGACGGCCTGACGGCGAACGGCACCAACCCGTCGGCAGGCTCGGGCACGTTCAGCTGCCCGGGGTGCACCGGCAATTTGGTGTGGCAGATCAGCGCGGCTCAACTCATGGCGCTTCCCACGGCTCTGGTTTTCCCGAGCTGCCTTCAAGGTCCGACCCCCAGCTGTGACGGCGTCGTCAACGTCACCGGCGCGAGCTTCAGCACCACCCAAGCCTTCAACACACCGACCGCCTTGCAGGGCCTGATCTTCAACTTCGAGACCGCGACCAGCGTCACGATAGGGAATGCCTTCGAGGCATCGATCCTCGCCCCCGACGCGAATCTGCAAAGCAGCGCTTTTATCGAGGGCAACGTCGTGGTCAACAGCGCCGGAGATACCGCGCCCATAGGGGCCGAAATTCATTATTTCCCATTCGACTGCAGCGACAATCTGTGCACGACGACGGTGCCGGAGCCGGGCTCGCTGGCACTGCTCGGCGGCGCGCTGGTCTTCCTCGGCGCACTTGCCGCCGTCCCGGCGAGGCGCCGCCGCAGCTGAGCCTCGCGGGGCGGCGGCCCGACGCCACCCGCTGTTGCCGATTGAAAACCTGCGGCGCGGCCAATGTCGGAAAATTTTACGCACAAAAACGGCTGGAAAGCGTCGGAAAATTTTACATACACCAATAGATACGCAACCGACCTCGGCTTATCATATTGATGCGTCGAAGACTCGCAAAAATGCCCGAGACTTTTTAACCATCATTGGGCGACCCGCCGGTATCAATCGGCGCTGCGACGAACGTCGGTAGAATTGACACTTTTTTGCCGCCACTTTGGCGAGACCTCCTATCTAATTGATAAAACAGGTTAAAATATGTTGGCTCGATCCTTGCATCGAGCAACGCGCGTAACCGCGAAGGGCGCCTGCACATGATCGTTTCTGTCCGGAACCCGGCGGGCTGTCCGCGGCCCGGGCCAGGCGAGCGCGTCCCGCCGCGCGGCCGAGCGAAACCCGCGTTTTACCAAGGCCGGGTTTGCCGGTGACGAACGGTTGTCCGACGGCGGGCGGTGCGCCGCGGCGCACGAGAATATTGGCAGGGGGGCTTCGATGAGCAGCCGGACGGTCATGCAATTCGATGGCGCACTGCGCCGCTGGGGGCAGTCCTCGACCAACCTGGCCTCGACCAACCTGGCCTCGACAAATCTGGCGCCGGCAAACCTGGCGCTCGACGCCGCGCCGGCCGCGGGCGAGGCGGTGTCGGGCTCGCCGCCGGTGTTCATGGTCGGCAACAGCCCGGCCATGCTCGAAATCTTCGACCAGGTGCGCCGTTTCGCCACCTGCGATGTGCCGGTGCTGATCACCGGCGAGAGCGGCACCGGCAAGGAATTGGTCGCACGCGCGATCCACGAGCGCTCAGCGCGCTCGCGCGGACCCTATGTCGCGCTCAATTGCGCGGCGGTGCCGGCGACCCTGATCGCCTCCGAGCTGTTCGGCTACGAGAAGGGGGCGTTCACCGGCGCCACCGGGCGCAAGCACGGGCACATCGAGCACGCCCATCGCGGCACCCTCTTTCTCGACGAGATCGGCGACATGCCGATCGACCTGCAAGGTCTGCTGCTGCGGTTTTTGCAGGAAGGCGAGATCCTGCGGGTCGGCGGGCGCCAGCCGGTCAAGGTCGATGTGCGGGTGGTGGCGGCGACCAATGTTCGGCTGCGCGAGGCGATCGCCGCCGGCCGGCTGCGCGAGGACCTCTATTATCGGCTCAACGTCTTGGCCTTGCAGCTGCCCGCACTGCGCGAGCGCGACGGCGACGTCGAGGTGCTGGCCACCTATTTTCTGCGCCAGATCGCGCAGGAGCTGGGGCGCGAGTTCAACGGCTTCGCGCCCTCGGCGTTGGCCGCGATGGTGGCTTACCCATGGCCAGGCAACGTGCGCGAGCTGATCGCCACGCTGCGCCGCGCCGCGGTCTTGGCCAACGGCCCGCTGATCGAAATCTCCGACCTGCGGCTCGAGCTGCATCCCTCTGCGGCGCGGCCGAACCCGGCAGCGCGCGTGTCGCGAATGCGCCCGGCGATCCGGCCGAAGCCGGGCAGCGAGGGCGAGCGCGACGCGATCCTGCAGGCATTGCAGGAGAGCCGGTTCAACATTACCCGCGCGGCCCAGCTGCTGGGCGTCGCCCGCGCCACCCTCTACCGCATGCTGCAGCGCAACCGGATCGAGCTCGCGCAGCACTATCTGGTGCAGCCGGACGAGCCGGCGCCAGAGGCGTCGGAGCAGAATGCTGGGGAGCCGGGATGAACCCGTCGCGGCCTGACCGCGGCAACCGGGCCGGGTGCGGATCGGCGGGCTTGCGCAGCGCCGCAGGGCCTGGCGCCGGAACAGCGGCGGGTGTGGCGCCGGGTGCGACACGACAGCTGTCTCAGCGCGATACGCCGCAACTGTCTCAGTCGAACACGGTACTGCAAAAGAGATTAACAATTCGTTACCAAGAGACTGAATTTGTTACGGTTTCGCCAGTGTCTCGACCGGCCGGGAGTTGGCATGTCGATTGCTGGTCAGCAGGGGTCGGCGTGTGAGCGCGCGAGAGACCCGATCGGCGGGAATGCCGCCGGCGGGGCTCGCAACCAAAGCAGGCAGGCGTGTCACTGTTTCCGCCGCAGGGGCGGGGAAAAGGAAAAGGAAAGACGTTATGCGGAACCTCTTACTAGCAACTTGCGCGGCCCTCGCCCTGAGCGCCGGCGTCACCGTGGCGCAGGCCCAGACAACGACGAGCAACTCGGCCACCAAGCACAGCACGGCGGTGACGGCCACCGGCAACACCACCACCGTCTCCCCGAGCAAGACGACGACGGTCACCAAGAACCCGACGACCACGGCGAGCGGCACCAGCAGCGCGGCCTCGACCAACGGGGGCACCTCGGTCAGCAAGGGCAACGGCAACACCAACACCGCGACCAAGACCACGACCACAACGGTCACGCCGACCACCACTGACACCAACAATGGCGCCGCCGCCAGCAAGGGCAGCACCGCGGTTCAGGCCAACGGCAACAGCCTGCTCTCGGGCAACACCAAGACGACGACCACCTCGGTCAGCAAGACCAACACCACCACCAGCACCCCGACCACCACCTCGAGCGGCAACAGCTCGAGCGCCACCAACGGCAGCACCTCGGTCAGCAAGGGCAACGGCAACACCAACACCAAGACCACGACCACAACGGTCACGCCGACCACGACCAATAGCGGCGCCACCGCCAGCAAGGGCAGCACCGCGGTTCAGGCCAACGGCGACACGCTCAACGCCAACAAGACCAGCACCTCCGGCAACACCACCTCCGGCGCCGCCAGCCCGGCCGCCAACAACGGCAGCACGGCGGTCAGCAAGGACAACGGCAACACCAACACCAAGACCACGACCGCGGGCGGCTCCGCCTCCGGCAGCGGCGTCAATGCCGGCTCGACCAAGGGCGGGACCAGCACCGCGGTCGAGGCCAACGGCAACACGTTGAACGCCAACAAGACCATCACCACCACCAAGACCACCACCAGCAACAGCAGCACCGCCGGCACGGGCAGCCCATCCGCCAACAATGGCGGCGTTGCCGTGAACAAGGACTCCGGCAACACCAAGACGGTGTCGGTCAGCAAGACCAGCACCAGCACGCCGACGGCGACCAACAGCGGGACCGGCGCGGCCGCCACCAACGGCAGCAAGTCGGTCAACGTCAGCGGCAACACCACCGCCTCCAACAACACCAAGACCACGGACGAAGCGGCCTCGTCGACCGGCAGCATGGGCGGCACCGCGGCGGCGACCAACGGCGGCAAGGCGATCAACAACAACAACAGCAAGACCATCTCGGTCAGCAAGACCAACACCACCACCAAGACCAACACCAGCACCGCCTCGGCGACCGGCGCCGGCGGCAATTCGGCCAACAATGGAGGCAGGAACACCGTCACCGGGTCGTACAACACGACCAACACGATGAACAACAACAGCAGGACGACGACCACGTCGACAATGAACAACAACAGCAAGACCAACAGCAGCACCAACACCAACGACAGCATCAACGTCAAGGCGGCGCTCGCCGAACTCGGTGGTGGGCAGCGGCACGCTGGCCAACACGACGACCGACACCCGCTCGTTCAGCGTCACCACCGGCCAAGGCTCGACGTTCAACAACGCGTCGATCGCGGGCAACAAGTACATCTCGAAGGGCGCCGGCGGGTACAGCGGCAGTGTGTCGATGAGCTACTCGATGGGCGGCCAGGGCATCCTGCAGGCTGCGCAGAACACCGGTGCGGGATCGGTGCAGCAGAACTCGGTGGCGTTGACCTCGTCGGTCGGCGGCAACGGCGGCGGGTTGAACGGCTTCAGCCCGAGCAGCAACACGATCCACTAACAAGAACTTTAGCAAGAACCTTCGCTTGAAGCGGTCCGCATCGCCGGTTCGCCGGCGGTGCGGGCGTCGCTTCGCAAAACGCCCGCTCACCAAAACGCCCGCTGGCCAAAACGCCCGCTGGCCAAAACGAACGACAGGGTAAAACACATGAAAGCATCCGCGATCTGGGCCGCCGCGTCGCTTTTCGCAGCGACGCTCGGTGTTTCCGGCTCATGCCTCGCGGCCGGGGGTGAAACGCCGGCGACCTCAGCGGCGCTGATCAAGGCGTTGATGGGAAAGGCGATCCCCAGCGCCGAGCTCGGTCGGGAACACGGCCGCGGCCTTTCCGTCAATGTCAACGGCTCAGCGCTCAACAACGCCAATTCCACCAATAACAGCGTCATCGACAGCCCGATCACCGGCTCCATCGAGAACGATCATTCGATCAGCAACAATGTCGGCATTACCTCGGTCTTGCAGAATTTGGGGAACAATTCGGTTTTGCAGAGCAGCACCACGATTAATATTAGTGTTCATTGACCTCAGCCGGGATTTGTCGTAGGGTATTGCTATGAAGATCGGGAGTTGGACAAAGCGGCGGCCGGTCGTCTCGGCATTCTGGCCGGGCGCGATGCTGCTCGCCGGAGCGGTCAGCCCAGCGCTCGCCGGATCGATGTATCTCGATCTCGGCGCCGGGGTGGGCGGCGGCGGCGCGATGTCGCTCAATGTCCAGAGTTTTCAGGAGCAGAAGTACCAGGCGACGATCGCCCAGGAACACGATTTTTCCTGCGGCTCGGCCGCGCTCGCGACGCTGCTAAGCTACAATTACGGCATCCCGGTCAGCGAGACCGCGGTGTTCAACGACATGATCTTGAACGGTAACAAGAAAGTTATCAGCGAGTCGGGTTTTTCGCTGCTCGACATCAAGAATTATTTGACCCGGCGCGGCCTCGAGTTCGAACGGCTATCGCGCGCCGTTGAGCAAGCTCGCCGAGGTCCGGCTGCCGGCGATCGTGCTGCTGAACGTGCGCGGCTACAAGCATTTTGTCGTGCTCGAGGGGATCGAGAACGAGCGCGTGCTGCTCGCCGATCCGGCCAACGGGATGCGCAGCGAACCGATCGGGGTCTTCCAGTCGCAGTGGAGCGGGATATTTTTTCTGGTTTTGAGCCATGTCGATCAGGGCCAGCACAGCTTCAACAGCGACCAGAAATGGGCGTCCGCGCCGGCCCCGCCGTGGGGGTTGACGCGTTACGCGCTCGATCTCGCCACCTTGTCGCAGCCGGGTCTTCTCAACTTGTTCCGGTTCTAAGAAATGTGTCCCACGGGAGGGCGACGTGACCTGCCTGCCAGCGCTGCTCACGGCCTCGGTCGTGATTGCGGCAAGCCTGCTCGGGGGATGCTCGGACAATGCCATCGGCACCGGCGGCGGGGGAAACCCCTCCGGGCCCCCGGCCGCAGAGCAGGCAGCGCCGCAGCCGACCGGCCAACCAACCGGCCGACCGACCGAGCTATCAACCAGCCAATCCGTGGGCCAGCGCCTGGCCAGTGCTGCGCTCGACGATCAGGGCCTCAGCCAAATCCGCGGGGGGTTCGAAACCAGTTCCGGGGTGGTGCTGAACTTCGCCTTTCAACAGGCGACCTTTGTCAATCACAGCTTGGTGCAGAACGTCGTGGTGCCGACCTTGACGATTTCACCGGGCCAGGGAATGACCTCGATCGCCGGCGCGTCGCCGGTGGGGGGCGCCTCACCCCCGAATGTGAATGTCACCTCGCTGACCGGCCTCGGCGTATCGGCGCAGAGCCAAGCCGCGTTCAGCGGGGTCACGATCCTGCCCAACGGCACGGTGCAGACGCAGGTCAGCGCCGCTGCCCCGGTGGTCCAGGCGCTGGTCAACAGCGGCATGACCTCGATTGTCAGCAATCTTGGCAGCGGCGGGCTGACCAGCGTCATCAGCAACACCGCCAACAACCGGGTGGTGCAGCAGATGACCACGATCAACATCGGGGTCACCGGGCTGTCGGGCCTGCTGCAGCAGAGCATTCCCGCCACGGTGCTCAATCGACTTTCCGGGCCGAACGCGTTTCGATGAATGCGCCGCGATGTGCCGACCGCAAATAGCCGATCCCGGCAATGTTCGCGGCATGAACTTTGCTCGAATCCTGGCGTTTGCGCCGTCGAGTGACCGCTTTGCCCAGCGGGAGGGGAAGCCGCGATGATCGAGGAAGCCGGACCAAGGGAGCCTAGAGGCAGAAAAATGCCGCTGCTCGGCTGGGTCGTGACCCTGGCGCTCGCGGTCGGCGGATTGTCGACCGGCTGTGCCGCAGCGGAGTTGGGACCAGCACGCCCGGCCGGGCTTCCCGAATTGCTGGCCAGCGTCACCATTCTGTCCGACGCCGCGATGGCCAACGAGAAAGCGACCGGGCTGCAGATCCCGGGCATCCTGAACGATCCGACCGGTCGTCAACGGGTGCTGCTATGGGACGAGTTCCGGGTCCCGCCGCAGCAGTTGGCCCCCGCGACCGAACCCACCGTCAGCACCGGCAAATAGGCGTCACCGCCCGCCGCGCCGGCTCGTGCCCGGTGCGGCGGAGCCGCTGCCGGAGGGCGCCCCGGTCGCGCCGGATCTATGCCGGCACGGCCCGGCCGGCTCACAGCGAGAATCGGTACGGCAGTTCGAGTAAGACCTTCGCCACCGGCGCGTTTTGGCCGGCACCGATCCCGACGCTGAGGTTCAATCGCGTCGACTGAGTGAGCTGATAGCCAAGGCCAAAGTTGAAGGTGCCGAACGAATAAGGCGACCCGGCGATCGCCTGATGATTTTCGTATGCGGTGAACACGTGTTCCTGCTGGTAGCTGAAGGTCAGGGCCGCGCGGTCGTTGAGTGCGAAGCCGATGCCGAAGGTTACCGCCGGGTTCTCGCCCGGCTGCAGATAGGCGGGTGTCGCCGGACCGCCCTCGACGCTCTGGATGCCGACCGTGCGGCCCAGATTATGGATGTCCTGGAAATTGGCGAACAATACGCCGGGTGCGGTGGGCATCAGCACGGTCAGGCTCGGCTCTGCCGCGTAAAAGCCGGTCCCGGTCGCCAACTTGGTCGGCTGCCCCTCCAGGAACTCGCCGTTCGGATCGTTGACAGTGATGATCGGGACCTGAAACGGGCTGATCCCTGTCGCCGTTTTGAACAGGAAGTTGCCGACAAAGATCGGCCAGCCGTTGTCGCCGGAATTGAACTGATAGCTGGTGCCGAACTGCAAGTCGCCGATGCCCACCCCGGTGGCGTTGACGTTCAGCAGCTGGGCGCTGGTTCCTACCGGGATCAGGCTGATGGTGTTGCCGGTGTTGTAGACATAAGGGACCTTTACGTTGATCTCCCACCGGTCGGTGATCCCGTAACGCCCGGTCAGCGCCGCGGTGGTGATGTTCTGCTCGACGCGATTGGCAAAGATGTTGCCGAAAGTGATGCCAGGAATGATCTGGAAACCGTTGACCCCGAGCTCGTTCTGCGACCAGTAGTCGTATTCGATCGACGGGTCGATGATGAACTGGCCCTTCGGGGTCAGCACTCCGCCCACATTCGACAGGGCGGGCGCGGTCTCCACCACTTGCTTGGCCTGCTGCTGCGCCGCCGAGGGACCGGCGATCGGCGCCGATTCACCGCTCGCCGGCGGTGCGGGCGCGGGCGCCGCTCCGCCTTGGGATGCGGCGGGAGCAGGTGTCGCCGCAGTGGACGGCGTCTGGGACGGGGTTTGCGCGACCTCGAGACCGGAAGAAGGCGCCGCGGGAACGGAGGATGCGATACCGGGCGGAGCGGGGCTGACGGTTTCGAGCCCGGTCGCCCGAATCTTTTGCAGCTGTTGGTCGAGCAGCTGGTTTTTGCGGTCGAGCAGCCGGCTTTTGCGGTCGAGCTCGAGCACCTGCTGGTGAAGCTTGTCCTCCTGCTTTTTGAGGGCGGAGATCTCCTTTTGGACGGTCGCGCGCAACTGATTGAGATCATCCGTCGCGGAATCCGCGAATGCGCCGTGCGGCAGCGCGACCAAGGCCGCGCCGCCGAGAAGCAGCGCCGGAACCGTGGCTCGCAGGCAC
This sequence comes from uncultured Alphaproteobacteria bacterium, assembly GCA_963832875.1. Classification (GTDB taxonomy): domain Bacteria; phylum Pseudomonadota; class Alphaproteobacteria; order ATCC43930; family CGMCC-115725; genus AP-15. The sequence goes on from CAWHWB010000001.1 coordinate 25,291, forward strand.
CCCGGCACTGCGGTGATGCTTCGCCCGTCGCTCGGGGACCGCCGGTCGGCAACCGAGTAAAATCGGGGTTCGGCGGCGGCCGACATCGCATTGCCCGGGCCGGTCGGGCAAAATCGCCGCCGAGACTGGATCAAAAACAGGCGCCACATGTCATGCGGTCCGCTAGCGGGCTGGCTTCTCGGCTTAGGCCGACGCTGTCACAATAGCGCGTTTCCGCTGGGCCGGCGAGCGCAATTCCACCGTTGCGCACCCGCCAGCCGGCACCCGGCTCGATCGAGCCGCGCCCACGCGACAGACTGAGAGTGATGGTAAATATTTCTGAAAATCCCGGCGTGCTGCCGGCTGCCGGAATGTCAAAGTTCGGACCTGCGGGCTCGCGAGCGGGGCGCCGCCCGCGAACGAGGCCGCATCCGCCCAGGCGAGCCGCCCCTCCCCTCTCCGCCCCGCCCCGTGCTGCGACGGCCGCCGACGGCGAGGTCCATCCTCGTCCGGTCAGTGCAGCCGCGGCTGCACCTTTTCGCAGATCAGCTGCAGCGAGTGCATGACCCGTTCGTGCGGCACCAGCCCGCCGTAATTCAGCTCGCCGAGGATGCCGGCGAGGCCCAACTGGTGCTGCAGGGTCAGCAGACGGTCGGCAACGACCTCCGGCGTGCCGATGATGGCCCGACCTTCCAGCACCTCGTCGTAGGTGAGTGTCTGCAGCCGCTGCGCCCCCTCGATGCGGCGCGCGCTGTCGAAAACCCCGGCGCTGTGGGCCAACTCTTGGAGCCGCGCGCCCAACCAGCGGTAGGTGTTCATCAGGCTCTCTTCCGGGTCCCGGCGCGCCTGCTCCATCGTGTCGCCGACATAGACTGGGGCGCGCAGATATACCTCGCCAGTGCCGGGGTGACCGGCTGCCTTCCAGGCTTCACGATAGATCTCGAGACTGGGCAGCACCTCGTCGATCGTGCCGCGGCGCGCGCCGACAAAGATCGCATAACCTTGCCGGCCGGCCGAAATAAAGGTGTCTTCCCGATTGGCCGCGATCCGGATCGGTGGGTGCGGCCGGTGGTACGGCTTTGGCACGATGCTTACGTTTTCGTAATTGTAGTATTTGCCGGCGAAGGAGAATTTTTCCTCGGTCCAGGCGCGCCTGACGACCTCGAGCACTTCGGCGAAGCGCTCGGGGCTTTCGCCATAGGAAATGCCGTAGGCTTCGTAGGCGCGCGGAAAGCCGCTGCGCCCGACGCCAAAGAGCAGCCGTCCGCGGCTGATGTGATCGACGGTGGCCGCATCTTCGGCAAGCCGCAGCGGCTGGCACAGCGGCAATACCTGGACACCCGTTCCGATTTTGATGTGGCGGGTGCGGGCGGCAATCGCGCTCGCAATGGTCATCGGCACCGCACACACCGAGCGGTCGGGCGCCATGTGGATTTCCGGCAGCCAGATCGCGTCGAGACCCCAGCGCTCGGCGGCGTCGACCTGATCGAAAGCAGTGGTAAACGCCTCGGCCTCGCTCTGCCCCGGGCGCCTCTGAAACTCGTGGAACACGCCGAATTCGAATGCCATCGATGCTACTCCTCCTAACGAACCGAGCCGCAAAATTCGCGGCAGCAAGTATTCAACCGTCATTCCCGCGAAAGCGGGAACCCAGGGCCTCCGACTCCCGACAGCGACCCTGGGTCCCCGCTTTCACGGGGGCGACGACAAAGCATGGGGCGAGGTCGTTCATTTCGGATGGAACTCCGAACCGTCACTTGCCGGCGAGGGCAAACGCCGGTTCGTCGGCAAAAGCTGGCATGATTTCGCGGGCGAAGCGACGAATGTTTTCGCGCGAGCCGCCGAAATTGATGATTACATACTCTACGCCGCCGGCGCGCAGCTTTTCGAGCTTGCGCATGATTTCGTCGGGCGTGCCGAAGAGCGCGCTCTCCGCGCTTTCATGCCGCGCCCGTTGTTCATCATCCAGGATATAGCGGTTGCGTGTTTCGTTGCCCGGCCGGCGGGCCAATGCATTGACGCGCATATGGCCCTGGTAGCGGCGTTCGATCGCGGCCTCCTTGTCGGCGGCGTCTTTGGCGAAATGCACGGCGCGGGCGACTGCGACTTCCATCGGGTTGTAACGTCGGCCGCGCGCCTCGACCTCTTGCCTGAACTGCGCGACCTGTTCCAGGCTTTCTTCGGCGAGCGCGTGCTGCCCCAGCAGCATGTTGTAGCCACGTTCCGCGACCTGGCGCACCGAATTGGCGCTGCCGGCGCCCATCCAGAACGGCGGGTGCGGCCGTTGCGCGGTCGGCGGCTCGACGACGATGTTGTCGAACTGCCAATATTTGCCATGGTGCGAGAACGGTGTTTCCGAGACAAAAGCTTTGGTGACCACGTCGAGCACTTCCTCAAAGCGCTCGTCGGCTTCTTCCATCGGCACGCAGAAACCGGCGAACTCGTTCCAGCGATAGCCTTTGCCGACGCCGAAATCGAGCCTTCCGCCGGACAAGAGATCGAGGGTCGCGGCCTGCTCGGCCAACAGCACCGGGTTGTGCCACGGCAATACCAGCACCGCTGTCCCCAGCCGCAGGTGCCGGGTGCGGGCGCCGAGCCAGGTCAACAGATTGAGGCTCGCCGACACCTGGCCAAAACCGGTGAAATGGTGCTCGACCAGAAACGTGCTGTAATAGCCCAGCGCCTCGGCCTCGACATTGTTGTCGATGAAGTCGCGAAAACCCTGGCTGCTGTCGGTATCGGGACCGGCGCGCCGCGCCTGGGCGCTGCCGAACAATCCGAATTTCATGGTTTGTCTCCTGAAAGCTGCCTCCCTCGCTCCGCTTGCGGGGAGAGGGTCGAGGTGAGGGGCGGCGCCGCCGAGCCTAATGCAGCCGCGGCATGACCTTTTCGCACAACAGCTGCAACGAGCGGGTCATCGGCTCGGGCGGGATCAGCGCGCCGAAATTCAATTCGGCGAGGATGCCGTCGAGCCCCAGCGTCTCGTGCAGTTCCAAGAGGCGGTCGGCGACCCGCTCCGGGCTGCCGATGATAACCTTGTCGCGCTGCACCTCGTCGTAGGAGATCGTGCGGATGGTGACCGCCTCGGCGGCGCGGCGGCGGTTGGGGGCGCCTTCGAGCCGCGTGCTCAAGGTGCGATAGCCGGACATGATGCTCTCTTCGGCCTGGTCGAACGCCTCTCGGTCGGTATCGGCGATGTGCAGGGTGAGCCGCAGATAAACCTCGCCCTCGCCCGCATGCCCGGCCGCCTTGTAGGCCTGGCGGTAGGCGGCGAGGTCCGGGGCCAGCCCGGAAAGCGAGCCGCTGCGCACTGCGACGAAGATCGGATAACCAGCCTCCCCCAGCGACGGAAACGTCTCCTCGCTGGCGGCGGCGACGCGGATCGGCGGGAACGGCTTCTGGAAAGGTTGCGGCACGGCGCTGGCGTTGTCGAAACGCCAGTACTTGCCGTCATACGAAAACCGTTCCTGCGTCCACGCCCGCTTGACGATGTCGAGGGTTTCGAGAAAGCGCTCCCGGCTTTCCGAATAGGGTACGCCATAAGCCATGTAGCTTCGCGGATTGCCGCTGCGCCCGACCCCGAAGAGCAGCCTCCCGTGGCTGATCTGGTCGACCGTGGCGGTCTCCTCGGCCAGCCGCAGCGGATGGCACAGCGGTAGCACCTGGACGCCGGTGCCAATCTTGATCCGCCTGGTGCGGGCGGCGATGGCGCTGGCGACGGTCATTGGCGCGCTCATCACCGAGCGGCGCGCCTGCTGGTGGATTTCGGCGAGCCAGATCGCATCGAGCCCCCAGCGGTCGGCCGCTTCGATCTGATCGAGCGCCTCCGCGAATGCCGCTGCCTGGGTCTGGTCCGGCCGGCAGTGGAATTCATGGTAGACGCCGACTTCCATGGTCTTTCTCTCCATCGTCTGCCTCGGACGCTAAATTCGATCCCCTTATCAAGCAAATACCGATTTCCGATCATGCCCATGCCACTTCGGCATGACGACACTGCCGAAATTCCAATTGACCATCGCCGCGGCCGGTGGGCGGAATCGCCGCGGCCATGGAACTGCGCAGCCTGCATTACTTCGTCCGCATCGCCGAGCTCGGCAGCATCACTCGCGCTTCGGCACATCTGCAGATCGCCCAGCCGGCCTTGACCCGGCATATCCAGCGGCTCGAGGACGAGCTCGACGCCGCCCTGTTCACCCGCGCCAACCGTGGCGTGCGGCTGACCGAGGCCGGCCACAAGCTGCTCGAAAGCGCGCAGCGCATCCTGCGCGATGTCGAGCGCGCCGGCGACGAAATCCGCGCCCATAAGGCGCATCCGAGCGGCAAGATCATTCTCGGCGTGACCCCGACCTCGTGCCCGGTCGTGGTGCCGCAACTGTTCGCGCGGATGCGGCATCATTATCCGATGATCGAGCTCAAAGTGGTTCACGCCGGCACCGTGCGGCTCGAGGAGTTCGTCATCGACGGCCGCGTCGATCTGGCATTATTGGCCGAAATTTCGCGCAGCCGCCTCATTCTGTCGAGCCGGCTCGCCGAGGAGGAGATGGTGCTGGTCACCCGGCCCGACGCGCGGTCGCCGGGCGTCGTCTCGGCCGAGGAGCTGAACCGCACGCCGCTGATCTTGGGAGACGGGTTGCGCGCCGCACTCGACGTGCTGCTCGCCGGGCATGGCATCGCCTTGCAGGTCGACACCGAATTGAACGACCACGAGACGATCCGGCTGATGGTGCAGCAAGGGGTCGGCGCCTCGATCCTGCCGCACTCCTCGGTCTATCGCGAATGCGCGCGCGGCTTGGCGCAAGCGCACCGGATCACCGCCGGCGGGATCTTCCGGACGTTGGCGCTCGGCTCGGCGGCGAGCCGCGGTCCGTCGGCGGCGCGGCAGGCGGTGGCCGAGATCGTGACCCAGGTGCTCGCCGACATCGAGGCCGACGGCAAGCTGCGTCCGCAGCTCGACGAACCTGTTAGCGAAGTGCCGAACGCTCGGCCCGGGTCGACGGCCGGGGCTGAGACTGTGCCGGCCTACGCAAGCGACAGCGGGCAAGCAGCCTGACCGGATTCTTGTTGGGAGGAATGGATGTCGGAACGGAGTTCCGCCGACCTGATGGCGCTGTTCGACGACGCGCCGCTCAACTGGCGGTATTGGCGCAGCTTCGGCCTGATTGCCGCCGGCTCGATGCTCGACCTGTTCGATTTTTTCATCGTCGGCTATCTGGTCGCCAAGCTCGGGCCGGAATGGCACCTGACCTATGGCCAATCGGCGATCATCCTGTTGAGCGGCGGCGTCGGCGCGATCGTCAGCGCGCCGATCTGGGGCAGCCTCGCCGATCAATGGGGGCGCAAGCGGCAGCTCGTCGCCGGTTATCTGATCTGCGCATTCGGCGCCGGCATGATCGCGCTGATCCCCGATCGCGCCTGGGTGATGTTCGCGGCGCTCAGGTTCGTCGTCGGCTTCGGCCTGTCGGCGGCGAGTGTGCCGGCCTTGACGATGATCGTCGAGATCACGCCGACGCGGGTCCGGACCGTCGTCGCCAGCCTTGCCGTGGTGTTTCCGACGGTCGGCACCTTGCTGTCGTCGCTGACCGCGGCGACCCTCTTGTCGGTGCTCGGCTGGCGCGGCGTCGCCGCCCTCGGCGCAGCGCCGGCATTGGTCGCCGTGCTGGCCTCGCTGTTCATCCCGGAATCGGTGCGCTGGCTGATCGCTAAGGGGCGGTTCGCCGAGGCGCGGGCGCTAGTGGCGCGGCATCTCGGACTGCCGCTCGAGCGGGTGCCGCTGCCCAATGTCAAGCCGGCCAATCCGCCCCGCGGACGGCTTGCCGACCTCTACGCCCAGCCTCGCCTGTTTTGGCTGGTCGTGTTCACGATGGGCGGCGCCGCCACCGTCGACTATGCGGTGATCCTGTGGGGACCGACGATCTTTTCGCTGCTACTCAAGATCACGGTCGCGCAGGCGGCGCGCTATTTCGTGTTTGTGATCCTGTGCGGGATCACCGGCAAGATCGCCTTTTCGCTGTTGCCGCACTGGTGGGGACGCCGCCGCTGCGGCCAATTGCACGGGTTCGGCCTCGCCGCGACAATCGCCATTGCCGGCTATTTCCACGGGGTCTATGTCGCCGGCTTCCCGCTCTTCGTGCCTCTGCTGATGATAGCGAATCTGTTCATGGAGGGCGGCTTCACCAATCTCGCCCCATACACGATCGAGGTGTTCGGCGTTCGCCGCGGGGCTCGTGCCGCCGGTCTCACCCTCGCATCCAATGGCTTTGGCAAGATCCTCGGACCAGCCTCCCTGGCGATCATCGCCGGCACTGGCAGCTTGTTGACCCCGCACGCGACCGAGGCCGCCATCCTTCCCGCTTTCATGTTCCTGGCGGCCTGTGCGCTCGGAATCGGTCTGGCCTTCACCTTTCTCGGACCCGAGACGCACGGCAAGCCGCTCGCAATGGAGGATGACGAGGTGCGGCAGCCGGCGCCTGCCGCGATTGCCGCCGGCAGCCGCGGCTGATCACTGCGCGGCCCAGTGACAACGATTGACCCAGCACAAAGGAGAACCCAATGCAGATCGTCGATTCGCAGATCCATCTCTGGGAAAACGCGCGGATGTCGCCCCAGCATCGCCAGATCCCGACCTACAACGTCGATGACGCGCTGAAGGAAATGGCCGAGGCCGGCGTCGATGCGGCGGTCATCCATCCGCCCAGCACGTTGGGCGAGGGGCCGAATGCGCAGGCGGTCGAAGCGGTCAAAGCTCACCCCAACAAATTCTGCATCCTCGGCAATTTCGATTTGCAGGCCCCGAACCGCGAGGAGATCGTCCGGAATTGGCGGCAGCGGCCGGGCATGCTCGGTTTCCGTTTCACGTTCAACCAGCCGCACCAGCAGAGCTGGTGGAGTGACGGCTCGCTCGACTGGTTCTGGGCGGCGTGCGAACGCGAGAAATTGCCGGTCGGACTGATGGCGGGCGGCCATCTGGCCGAGCTCGGCCGGATCGCCGAGCGCCATCCCGGCCTCAAACTCCATATCGACCACCATGGCCGCGGCGGCGGCGTCGGCGGGCCGAAGGACGATGCGGCTTTTGCCAATCTCGGCGACATGCTGGCGCTCGCCAAATATCCGAATGTCGCGGTCAAATTGTCGGGCGCGCCGAGCTATTCGAGCGAACCCTACCCCTACCGCAACATCCACCAATACATCCGCCGGATCGTCGATGCGTTCGGCCCGCAGCGCTGCTTCTGGGGCACCGACATCACCCGGATGCCGTGCTCTTACAGGCAATGCGTGACCATGTTCACCGAGGAATTGCCGTGGCTACAGGGGCGCGACAAGGAACTCGTCATGGGCGACGCAATCTGCGACTGGCTCGGCTGGAAGCGCCAGGTCTGACCCGCCCGGCCTCGGGCGTACCCTCACCCCCCAGCCCGCGGGCGGATCCCCCTCTCCCGCAATGCGGGAGAAGGGGGACCCCGGACTAGATCCAGGGGAGGCGGGTGAGGCCCGTCACCCTTCGGGGGTCGGGCCATAGGGCCGAGTGATGATTTCGAACAGATGTCCGTTGGGATCGTCGAAGTAGACGCCGCGGCCGCCGTAATGGCGATTGATCTCGCCGGGCAACTCGCGGCGGAAATTCGCGTAATGCCGGACGCCCATGGCGCGGATTCTGGCGAGAGCGGCGTCGAACTCTGCTTCGCCAACCAGAAAAGCATAGTGCTGGGGGCGGACATCCGCCGCGTCGGAAAAATCGAGCGTAACCCCGTTGCCGGTGCGGACCGGGACGAAATGGGCCCATTGCGGCCCCGCCTCCAGATCCAGGATGTCGGCGAGGAACTTGGCGGAAGCCCATTTGTCCTTCGCTGGGATGATCGTGTGGTTGAGTTCGACACTCATCTCGGCCCTCCTGCTCGAAGCATCGCGCCTCTCAGACAGCGCCCATACGATTTGGCAATTCGCCGCCCGCTCGGAAAGAGGACGCGAGGACTAAAGTGGAACCGCTCTAAAATGTGAGGCCTCGCGCCCTTCTGATACCGATCCGATATGCCGGCGATCAACAGACGGCATTTGGAACATGGCGCACCCGCGGCGTAGTGTCGGTCGCTGTCCTGATGGCGTAAGGAAGCCGTAAAATGCAATTCGGCCTGTTCGGCAGCGCGGCGGCACGGCGCGGAGGTCGCGAATTTGACAGCGCGGAGGGGTTCCGCGACTTTATCGAGTATAATGTCGAGGCCGAGGCGCTGGGCTTTCACAGCACTTTTGTCGTCGAGCACCATTTCACCGGCTACGGCCAGGTCTCGGCGACGATCAACCTCTTGACCTGGCTCGGCGCGCGCACCCGCCGGCTGCGCCTCGGCACCGCGGTCATGGTGCTGCCGTGGCACAACCCGGTATTGCTGGCCGAGCAGGCGGCGACCCTCGATCTCTTATCCGGCGGGCGGCTCGATTTCGGGGTCGGCAAGGGCTATCGCTACAACGAGTTCGCCGGCTTTTGCGTGGCTATGGACGAGGCCGATGCGCGCTTCGACGAGGGGCTCGAGGTGATCCTCAAAGCGTGGACCGCCGACGAGCCGTTTTCGCATCGCGGCAAATATTGGCGATTCGCCAATATTGTGGTCGAGCCGCCGACCGCACAGAAGCCGCACCCGCCGATCTGGATGGGTGCCGGCAGCGCGCGCTCGATCCGCCGGGTCGCGGCCCAGGGCTATCATCTACTGCTCGGCCAATACGCGTCGCCGGCTGACGTCGCCGCCAACATCGCGATCTACCGATCCGAGGTCGAGGCGCAAGGCCGCCGTTTCGACCCGATGCAGGTCGCGGTCACCCGCGCCTTTTTTGTCTGCGACAGCGCCGCCGAGCGCGAGATGGCGATGGAGCGCCGGCTCGCCAACCGGCTGCGCCAGCTCAAGCTCGCGACCACGCCCGACGGCACCGTCCACGGCGGCCCCGACCGCGCCACCGGCGATCCGCAGGCGGTCAACGAAGCGAGTGCCATGTACGGCAATCCCGACCACATCGCCGAGCAACTCGACGAGCTTCGCGCAGCCGGTGCCGGCTACGTGCTGATCAACGGCGGCGGCTCGGGCGGCGGCGCGCGCGGCCGCTTGAGCCTACGCCGCTTTGCCCGCGAAATCATGCCGCATTTCGGCTCCCCACCCGCCGAGCACGTCGCCGTGTAGCGCGTGCAGACGTCACAGCATCCGGCGGAATTGACCGTCCGGGCCACCCCGCGGCCGGACGAGGCGGCGCCGGCGCCGCGATCTCTCGCCGAGTTCGACCAAAGATTGCGCTATGGTCTGGCGGATGGGGTGGGATTCGAACCCACGGTGGGCTTTCCCCACGCCGGTTTTCAAGACCGGTGCCTTAAACCGCTCGGCCACCCATCCAAGGTATTGTTTTGTTCCTTATATCTTTCGTCCGCCTTAGCCGAAATTGCTGATGTTAACGAAATTGCTACCGAACTGCTTCAGCGCGCGCTCCGGGCGCTATTTTAGCATTCCGAGATGCCGCGTCGATCTTGATCGCGGCATCCTCCTGCATGGTCGCCGTTACATGCGAATAGAGATCCAGGTTCACGCTGATCATTGAGTGCTCGCCACTCTTGTGCGACCTTCGGATGCTCACCGCCAAGCAACGGTTGTGTCGCGCGACTATGGCGAAGATCATGGAACCGGACACCCGGAATGCCCTTCACGCGGCCGATAGGCCGAGTGAATTCGTGCGTCTGGCTCCGTGGCCGCATCGGCTCGCCATCGCCGCGGGCGCACAAAAGAGTATCGCCACTCTGGCGAACCGCGAGCTTTAACAATTCCTCGACTTGCTGCCGCTTCAAGCGGCGCAATTCCTCAATCGCAAAGGTTGGCAGGGTAATAGCCCGCGCCCTCTCGCTCTTGGGCGCTTTCGCGCAGAGCCTACCTTTGGTCTGTTCGGGGCTTTCGACGACCCATAGACTGCCTCGGTCGAGATCAACGTTTCTCCACCGGAGAGCTTCCTGGACAGCACGAACCTGGCGCCAAGCATCTCCGCGCCTGCGCTAACCCAAGTACCCCCGTTTGCGTCCCACTTTGTCCACCTGTGCCCGGGGGATCCGGTTAGCCGTTTTTCGGATAATTTTCGTATGGGCTGGCCAATCGACGACGTTCCCCCATTATATAATTGAAATCGCTGGAGCGGGTGAAGGGAATCGAACCCTCGTCGTAAGCTTGGGAAGCTTCTGCTCTGCCATTGAGCTACACCCGCATTGCCGCCAATGATAAGCGATCGGCGGCCCTCTTCAAGCGCCTTTCCCCGCTAAGCGCCTTTTGCCGGCGACTCGCACGGCACCGTGCCCATATTCGCCGGCAGGCAGATTTCGAGGATCTCGACATCGTTCGAGGTGCGGATCTCGTTGTGCTTCATGCCGCCCGGTATAAAGCAGGAATTGCCGGCCTCGAGCCGGCACTGGCTGCCGTCCTCGAACTCTAGCTCGACAAACCCTTTCAGCGCATAGACGAACTGGCCTTCGCAGACGTGATAGTGCCAGCCGGTCGGCTCGGTCATCCCGGTCACCGCCTGCATCACCTGCGCCCGCATCCAGCCGCCGCTCGCCGCGCCGACGCCGAGGTCGCGGTATTTGAAAAAGCTGCGCCGGCCTTCGACATAGTCCGGCTGCTTGGCGCTCGTCACCGCGACCTTCATCGTCGGCTCGGCCATCTTCGGCTCGGCCATCTTCGGCTGGGCCTGCGCCGCCGGTTTGTTCAGAGTCGCTGCTGCACCTGCCATCGTTTCCTCCGGTTAAAGATCACCGTCATCATAGCAGCACTTCGCGCTGGGGTGCTATCCTGCCGGCCTTGGTGCAAGCCGGTCTTGGTGCAAGCCGGTCTTGGTGCAAGCCGGTCTTGGTGCAAGCCGGTCTTGGTGCAAGGAGGATCCGATGGCGAACATACCCGGTGCGGTAACCGACCCCAGCCGCGTGCGCGGCGAGAACGTTGAGTTGAAGAGCGGCGGCGACACGATCACGGGCTACCTCGCGCGGCCGAGCCAGGTCGGGCATAACCCGGGGATCGTCGTGATTCATGAAGCCTTTGGCCTGGTCGAGCACATCCGTGACCTCGCCCGGCGCTTTGCCAATATCGGCTACAACGCGCTGGCGCCCGATCTTTATACGCGGGCCGGAGGGCCGTCCGATCCGAACGACATGGCCAGCGTCATGCCGGTCATGTTCGGCAAGCGCGATGCCGAGGCGGTGCAGGACCTCGAAGCCGCCGCGGCGCATCTGCGCGGCCTTTCCGGGGCCACCGCCAAGGTCGGCGCGATTGGTTTCTGCTCGGGCGGGCGCCAAACTCTTTTATTCGCGTGCAGCAGCACCAAGGTCGACGCCGCGGTCGATTGCTGGGGCGGGTTCATCCATCGCGCCACCCCCGACGCCGAGACCACGCCGGCGCGGCCGACCGCGATCCTCGACCTGGTCCCCCGGCTCCACTGCCCGCTTTTCGCCGTGTTCGGCGAGGAGGACCAGAACCCGTCAGTGGCCCAGTCCGAGGAACTGAAAAAGCGCGCGCAGGCCGCCGGCAAGGACGTCACGGTCAAAGTCTACAAGAACGCCGGCCACGCCTTCCTCGCCGATTACCGGCCGAGCTATCGCGAAGGCCCGGCCGCCGAATTGTGGCGCGACGCTGTCGCTTTTTTCGACAAGCACCTGAAGGGCTGAGATCGCGAAGCCCCGGGGACGACCGGCGCTTTTGCCCGGCCGGGGCGCCCCGCCGATCTCCGACGGGCGGGCGCTGGCGTTGCGTGCGACCCGGCGATGCGCAATCATCGCCGGTAAATGAACTTGCGGCTAGGCGATGGGACCTTCCGAAACCATCTACATCGACGAGACAGTCGCGGCCTGCAACGGCGGCGGCGGCCCGCTCGGCCATCCGAGGGTGTATCTCAATCTCGCTCCGGCGGGGCGGGCCGAGTGCCCCTACTGCTCGCGCCTTTATGTTAATCGCGCCATGCTCGCCGCCGGCGCCGACCCGACGGAAGCAAGTGCGGGTCACAGCCCGCCGCAGGGTGAGCGGGAACGGCGCAACGTCTGACAGCAGGAACCCGTGGACGAGATCCCAGTGGACGAAATCCCCGTGGACGAGATCCCAGTGGACGAGATCATCGAGGCGATTGTCGAACCGGCGAGCAGGGCCACGGCGGCCGCGGTCGTAGCCCCGTCAGCGGCCCCCCACCACGTTTTTCTGATCGACGGCTCGGGCTTTATCTTCCGCGCCTATTTCGCGCGGGCGCGCGACCCCAAGGCCGAGCGGTTTCAGCGTAAATCGGATGGGATGCCGACCGAAGTCGTCATGCATTTCAGCAACATGCTGGATAAATACCGGCGCGAGACCGACGCCGACCGAATGGCCGTCGTGTTCGATGCGTCGGGCCGCAGTTTTCGCAACCGCATCTACGACCAATACAAAGCCAACCGGCGCGAGATGCCGGAGGATCTCGTGCCGCAGTTGGAGCATGTGCGGCGGGCGGCCGATGCATTCGACATCTGCCATATCGAGATGCCGGATTTCGAGGCCGACGATCTGATCGCGACCTATGCCCGCCACGCGGTCGAGGCCGGAGCCAGGGTCACGATCCTCTCGTCCGACAAGGATTTGATGCAGCTCGTCGGCGACAAGGTCACGATGCGCGATCCGATGACCGACCGGCTGATCGGCGACGCGGAGGTGCGCGAGAAATTCGGGGTCGGGCCGGACAAGGTCATCGACGTCCAGGCCCTGTGCGGCGACAGCGTCGACAATGTCCCCGGCGTCCCCGGCATCGGGGTCAAGACCGCGGCCGAGCTGATCAATGCTTATGGCGACCTCGAAAACCTGCTGGCCCATGTGGCCGAGATCAAGCAGCCGAAGCGGCGCGAGGCGTTGATCGACAACGAAGATAAGGCGCGGCTGTCGAAAGTGCTGGTCAAGCTCGACGACGACGTGCCGCTGCCGTGCCCGTTGTCGGCGCTGGAAGTCAAGCCATACGCTCCCGACAAGCTGTTCGCGTTTCTCGACGAGATGGAGCTGCGGGCGCTGAGGACCCGCATCGCGCAGCGGCTCTCGGCAATGGCGCCGGCCGGGACCACGCCAATGGCGGCGCCCGACCATCCCGAGCCGGTGATGCCGGAGGTGCCGCCCTTCACCGCGCCGCGCACCTACGCGCTGGTCGATACCGTCGAAGGCCTCGAGCATTGGATCGAGGCGGCCTACCAGGCCGGCGCCGTCGCGGTCTGGCCGCTGGCGAGCGCCGTTCCGGGCGCCCGGCCGGCGCTGGCCGGGATCGCGCTGGCGCTATCCCCGGGGCTGGCGTGCTATGTGCCGCTCGGCCATCGCGCGGCCGACGGGCTCGACCTTGCCGAAGCCGGCGAGCTTACGCTCGAGGCGGCGATTGATAGGCTCCGGCCGCTGCTCGAAGCCCCCGGCGTCCTCAAGATCGGGCACGACGTCAAGTCGGCGGCGCACCTGCTGTCGCGCTGGAGCGTGGCGCTGGCACCCTATGATTGCACGATGCTGATGTCCTATGTGCTGGACGGCGGCCAGTTCGACCATGCGATCGAGAGCCTGGTGCGGCGGTCGTTTGAGCACGATCTGATCCCGCCCAAAGAGCTCGTCGGCACCGGCAAGAGCCTGATCGCCTTTGCCGAGGTGCCGCGCGAGCGGGCCCGCGATTTCGCCGCCGAGCGCGCCGACGCGGCATTGCGGCTGCACCTGCTGTTGAAGGTGCGGCTCGTGCGGGACAAGATGACCGCGTTCTATGAGACGGTCGAGCGCCCGCTGCCCACGGTCGTCGCGGCGATGGAGTGTTGCGGAATCAAGGTCGACCGCACGGCACTCGGCGAGCTGTCGCGCGATTTCGGGCATCGCATCGCCGATACCGAACGGGCGATTTATGCCGCGGTCGGCAACGAGTTCAACATCGGCTCGACCAAGCAATTGGGCGACGTGCTGTTCGAAAAACTGGACCTGCCCGGCGGCAAAAAGGGCAAGACCGGCGCTTACGGCACTGACGCCTCGATCCTCGAAGAGCTGGCGCCGTTGCACCCGGTGCCAGCCCTCGTTCTAGAATGGCGCCAGCTGACCAAGCTCAAATCGACCTATGCCGACGCACTCGCCGAAGAGATCGACGGCGAGACCGGCCGGGTGCACACCTCCTACGCACTCGCCGTGGCGGCGACCGGACGGTTCTCGTCGAACAACCCGAACCTGCAGAACATCCCGATCCGCACCGAGGAAGGAAGGCGCATCCGCCGCACCTTTATCGCCGAGCCGGGGCATGTGCTGTTGTCGGCCGACTACAGCCAGATCGAGCTCAGGCTCGTCGCCCACGTCGCCGACGTTCCGGAATTGCGGCAGGCGTTCCAGGACGGGGTCGACATTCACGCGCTGACCGCGAGCCAGGTATTCGGGGTGCCGTTGGCGACGATGGACGGGGCCACCCGGCGACGGGCCAAGGCGATCAATTTCGGCATAATTTACGGCATCAGCGCGTTTGGCCTCGGCGCCCAGATCGGCGTGCCGCAAGCCGAGGCGGCGGCCTATATCCGCGCCTATTTCGAGCGCTTTCCGGCGATCCGCGCCTATATGGAACGTGTCAAGGTGGATTGCCGCAGCGCCGGCTATGTCGAGACCATCTTCGGCCGCAAATGCTGGATCGCCGGCATCCGCGACGCCAACCCGGCGCGTCGCGCCGGGGCCGAGCGCCAGGCGATCAACGCGCCGCTGCAAGGCTCGGCCGCCGACATCATCAAGCGCGCGATGGCCCGCGTCCCGGCCGCCTTAACCGGCGCCGGCCTGCATGCCCGGATGCTGCTGCAGGTCCATGACGAGCTGCTGTTCGAGGTGCCGGACGGCGAGGTCGAAAGCACCGCGCGGCTGGTCAAGACGGTCATGGAAGGCGCCTGCGCCCCGCATTGCGAGCTCTCGGTGCCGCTCGTCGTCGAGACCGGCTCGGCCAAAAGCTGGGACGAGGCGCATTAGCTGCGTCAGCAGAACCGGGGCGTGAACGGCAAGGAGGTCATTTCAAAAGCCGCGGTCGAGCCGCTGGACCGGGATGATCTGTTCGAAATGGCGAACCTGTTCCCCGGCACCACAGGGCTGCCGATGACGGTATGGGTCAGCCCTCGGGGCGACGCTCGTCACGATGCGCGGGTCAAGGTCAATCTGACCCACGGCAGTCAAACGACCGTGACAAACACTGCGGTCGGCGGCGTTCGCCCCTCGCCGCGTGTCATCGCCAGCCGGCTTTCCCCGATGACGAACGGGCAGTGTTTCAGTGGATATCGCTGAACGCCGCCGCGCTGATCGCGTATAGAGAAGACCGGATCGACGCGCTCCAGCTCGGCCAAAGGTTGAGGCCGATTGCCGCGCGACGGGGCGTACCTCCTGCTCCCTGAGGCTTTTCGCGGCAAAAAAATCGGATCGCGCGAGTATTGTCCGAGCCGAATGAGGCGAGCCAGTGAAGCCGTCACCCCCGCGAGAGCGGGGATCTAGGGCAACACCTCATCCCTGCGGCTCTGGATTCCCGTTTTCGCGGGAATGACGGCTGAATGTTGTCGCGGCCTAACGAAATTACTGATTCGCGATTTGGCAAAGCTGGTCATAATCGGGCATTATGCGGCTAACGAAGATGCCGCCGATTTGGGGCTCGCCGGCAGCCGGTTTCCGTAGTGTCATCAGCGTTCCCGCCTTGGTGACTGGTCGTCCGCCGCGTGCTGAGCCCGCGCGGCTAAAAAAAGAGGCCGACACCTCGCGGTGTCGGCCTCTGTGGTGACTTACGGGACTTTAATAGTCGTCCATGTCGCCCATGCCGTGGTCGTGCGGCATTCCGGGTGCGGCTTTTTTCTCGGGCTTTTCGGCGATCATCGCCTCGGTCGTGACCAGCAGGCCAGCGACCGACGCGGCGTTCTGCAAGGCGAGGCGCACGACCTTGGTCGGGTCGATGATGCCGGCCTTGACCATGTCGACATATTCGCCCGACTGCGCGTCGTAGCCGTAATTCGGGTCCTTGCTGTCGAGCAATTTGCCGACCACGATCGAGCCCTCGCTGCCGGCATTCTCGGCGACTTGGCGCACCGGCGCCTGCAACGCGCGCCGCACGATGTCGATGCCGACCTTCTGGTCGCTGTTCTCCGGGGTCAGCCCGTCGAGCGCCTTGGCCGAATAGAGGAGTGCGACGCCGCCGCCCGGCACAACCCCTTCCTCGACCGCGGCGCGGGTCGCGTGGGTCGCGTCGTCGACCCGGTCCTTCCTCTCCTTGACCTCGACCTCGGTGGCACCGCCGACCCGGATCACGGCGACCCCGCCGGCGAGCTTGGCCAGCCGCTCCTGCAGTTTCTCGCGATCGTAATCCGAGGTGGTCTCCTCGATTTGCTGGCGGATCTGGCCGATGCGGCCCTGGATGTCGTCCTTAGCGCCAGCGCCGTCGATGACCGTGGTGTTCTCCTTCTCGATCCGCACCCGCTTGGCTTTGCCGAGCATGTCGAGGGTGACGTTTTCGAGCTTGATGCCGAGGTCCTCGCTGATCACCTGGCCGCCGGTCAGGATCGCGATGTCTTCGAGCATCGCCTTGCGCCGGTCGCCAAAGCCCGGCGCCTTGACCGCCGTCACCTTCAACCCGCCGCGCAATTTGTTGACCACCAGTGTCGCCAGCGCCTCGCCCTCGACATCCTCGGCGACGATCAACAGCGGCTTGCCCGATTGCACGACGGCTTCGAGCAATGGCAGCAGCGATTGCAGGCTCGACAGCTTCTTCTCGTTCAACAGGATGTAAGGCTCGTCGAGCTCGGCTACCATCTTTTCGGCGTTGGTCACGAAATACGGGCTGATATAGCCGCGGTCGAACTGCATGCCCTCGACCACGTCGAGCTCGGTCTCCAAGCTCTTCGCCTCTTCGACCGTGATCACGCCCTCGTTGCCGACCTTCTGCATCGCCTCGGCGATCATCTTGCCGATCTCGCGGTCGTCATTGGCCGAGATCGTGCCGACCTGGGCGATCTCGTCGTTGGTCGAGACCTTTTTCGAGCGCTTCTCGATGTCCTTGACGACCGCCTCGACCGCGCTGTCGATGCCGCGCTTCAGATCCATCGGGTTCATCCCGGCGGCCACCGCCTTCGCACCCTCACGCACGATCGACTGCGCCAGCACGGTCGCCGTGGTGGTGCCGTCGCCGGCCTGGTCGCTGGTCTTGGAGGCGACCTCCTTGACCATCTGCGCGCCCATGTTCTCGAACTTGTCGGCGAGTTCGATCTCCTTGGCGACGGTGACCCCGTCCTTGCTGATCCGCGGCGCACCGTAGGATTTGTCGAGAACGACGTTGCGGCCTTTGGGCCCCAGGGTCACCTTGACCGCGTTGGCGAGAATATCGACGCCGCGCAGCATCCGATCGCGCGCGTCGCTGTGAAACCGGACTTCCTTTGCTGCCATTGCTCTCTCCCTCAGGCGGTCTTTTCGACGACGCCCATGATGTCGCTTTCCTTCATGACGACGAGATCCTCGCCGTCGATCTTGATCTCGGTGCCGGACCATTTGCCGAACAGCACGCGATCGCCGATCTTGACGTCGAGCGGGTGCAATTTGCCGTCCTCGCCCCGCGCGCCGGGGCCGGCGGCGAGCACCTCGCCCTCCATCGGCTTTTCCCGAGCGGTGTCGGGGATGATGATGCCACCTCTGCTCTTTTCCTCCTCCTCGATGCGACGCACGAGCACGCGATCCTGCAACGGTCGAAATGTCACGGGGTACCTCCATAAGAGTTCGAGCGTTGGGAGTGTGTAGCACTCTTCGACAGCGAGTGCTAACAAAAATAAGGAGCGCCGATCTCAAGCGCCGCGCGACGGTTCCACGCCTCTTGACCCAGCTGTCAAACGGCCATAAATTTTACGTGTCGCCAACTCAGCAGGAGGATGTCCGATCGGCATGTGTCCACCTGAGAAGTCCGAGTTGCCGACCGCTTGGCATCGGCAACCGAGCATCAAGTCCAAGATATCGCCCGGCTGTTAATCCCGGGCGCGAAGCGATGGCTTCACTAGCGACCCCCGCTGACGCTTGACTGTGCGCGGGGGTCTTCGCGTGCCGGAGCGGTCGCCCCGGCTTTTCGCCGGAGCCACGACAGATTAGGGTCGCGGGGTCGTCACGCAGCCACGGGACCCTCTAAATGACCCTCGACAGTTCCGGCCCGACCTCCCGCATCTATTTTTCGCAGCGCCTGCGGCTGCATTACGTCGATTGGGGAAATCCGGGCGCGCCGCCGCTGCTGCTGGTGCATGGCGGCCGCGACCATTGCCGCAACTGGGACTGGGTCGCCGATGCCTTGCGGCGCGACTGGCACGTGCTGGCGCCCGATCTGCGCGGTCACGGCGACAGCCAGTGGTCGCCCGACGGCAATTATACGATCGCCGGCTATGTCTACGACCTGGCCCAGCTGATCCATCAGCAGGAGCTGGCCCCGGTCACCATCCTGGCCCACTCCCTGGGCGGGGTGATCGCGCTGCGCTATGCCGGGATCTATCCCGATTTCGTCGCCAAACTCGTCGCCGTCGAGGGGCTGGGCGCCTCGCCGCGCCGTGTGCGCGAGCGCCGGCAACGCCCGATCGAGGTCAGGATGCAGGGCTGGATCGATGAGCAGCGCGGGCTCTCCGGACGCCTGCCGCGCCGTTACGCCTCGATCGAGGACGCCTTCCGCCGGATGCAGGAAGAAAACCAGCATTTGTCGCCCGAGCAGGCGCGCCATTTGACCCAGCACGGGGTCAACCAGAACGAGGACGGCACCTATAGCTGGAAATTCGACAATTACGTCCGCGCCGAGCCGCCCTATGAGATGACGATGGCCGAGATCGAGGAATTGTGGCGCCGCATCGCCTGCCCGACTCTGCTCGTCTACGGCCGGGAGAGCTGGGCCTCGAACCCACTCGACGACGGCAGGGTAAAGCATTTCCACAACGCCAGGGTGGTCACCTTCGAGAATGCCGGCCACTGGGTGCACCACGACCGGCTCGACGCCTTTCTCGCGCTGCTCGGCGAATTTCTCTGACCGATTTCAGTGCCGTCCTCGCTGCGGTGGACGGTGGCGGGCTGAAAAATATATGCTCGGGCGCCGGTCGAAGTAGCCGATAACCGGGGACGGACAGATGAGCGAGCCGCCTGAAAGCCCCGATCCGGAGAGCTGCGCGCGCTTTCTGCGCGAACTCGGCGCCTCCGAAGCACGCGTGCTGCCGATCGCCGACGCGGCGCTGGCCTTGGCCTCGTTCGAGCGTCGGCGGGTCGATTTCGCCCGCTATCGCGAGCATTTGCGGCTGATCGCCCGCGATGTCGCGAGCCATCCGGCGGCCTCGGGCGATCTCGCCGGCCGCGCCCGCGCGCTCAACGAGATCATCCTGTTGAAGTACGGCTATTCGGGCGACGAGCTGACCTACGACGATGTGCAGAACGCGAATTTGATGCGGGTGATCGACCGTCGCAAAGGACTGCCGGTGGTGCTCGGCATCCTGTTCATCGACGCCGCCCGCGCCCAGGGCTGGGAGGCGGCCGGGCTCGCCTTTCCTGGGCATTTCCTCGTCCGGCTGTCCTACCGGGCGGAGCGGCTGATCCTCGACCCGTTTCACAACGGCCAGGTCTGCGGTGCTGCCGAATTGCGCGAGCTGTTGAAGGCGGTGGTCGGCGAAGACCGCGAGCTGGCGCCGCAATATTACGCGCCGGTTTCGGACAGGGATGTGCTGCTGCGCCTGCAGAACAATTTGAAATCGCGGCTGATGCAGGAGCAGCGCCACGAACGGGCAGCCAAAGTGGTCGAGACGATGCTGATGCTGGCTCCGGACCTCGCCGAGCTATGGGGCGAGGCGGGAATGCTGCATCGCCAGCTCGGCAATATGCGGGCCGCCGCGGCAGCGCTCGAGCAATATGTGCTGCGCGCGCCCGACGGCCAGGCGCGCCACCAGGCGGCGGCGATCCTCCAGCAGCTGCGCGCGCAACTGAACTGACGCCGCGCGCCGCCGCGAAGCCGCGTATAATTGTCGGCGACGCATTCGGGAGGCAGCCCATGGGTCTCGCCGTCGCGATCCAGATGGATCCGATCGATACGATCAACATCGATGCCGATTCGACCTTTGCGCTCGCTCTCGAGGCGCAGGCGCGCGGCCACGCGCTGTTCCACTACCTGCCGGACGCGCTGACCTTGCGCGACGGCCGGCTCTATGCCCGCGGGCGGCCGCTCGAAGTCGTCCGCCATCAGGGCCGGCATCACAGCTTCGGCGCCTTCGAGGAGCTCGATCTGGCTGGAATCGATGTGATCCTAATGCGCCAGGACCCGCCTTTCGACATGGCCTATATCACGGCGACGCACCTGCTCGAGCTGCTCCCCGAAGATGGCCCGCTCGTCGTCAATGATCCGGCCGCGGTGCGCAACGCGCCGGAAAAGCTCTTCGTGCTGCGCTTCAAGGAGCTGATGCCGGCGACCCTCCTGACCCGCGACCGCGACGAGATCCGCGCCTTCTGGAAGGAGCACGGCGACATCATCCTCAAGCCGCTGTTCGGCAATGGCGGCGCCGGCGTGTTCCGGCTGCGCGCGGGCGACGAGAACCTGACCGCGCTCCTGGAAATGTACGAGACGATCCAGCGCGAGCCGGTGATGGTGCAGCGCTATCTGCCGGAGATCCGCCAAGGCGACAAACGCATCATCCTGGTCGAGGGCGAGGCCATGGGCGGCGTCCTTCGGATCCCGGCCGAAGGCGAGGCCCGCGCCAATCTGCATGTCGGCGGCCGTCCGGTGAAGACCGCCCTGACCCGGCGCGAGCGCGAGATCTGCGACGCGATCGGGCCGACCCTGCGCGCCCAGGGATTGGTCTTCGTCGGCATCGACGTGATCGGCGACTGGATGACCGAGATCAACGTCACCTCGCCGACCGGCATTCAGGAGATAGCACGTCTCGATGGCATCGACATCGCCGCAAAAATCTGGGACGCCATTGACGCCCGGCTCGCCGAGCGCCCCGCGCGCCGCCCGGCGTGAACCCGAGCCGCAGAATCGGCGCGACCCGATCGCATAAGCGTCACAGCCGCGGGCGCAGACGATTGCCCGTTTGAGTGGCCGGGCCGCCAAACGCGCCAAGGACAGTTATTACAGGGCGCAGTTCCTTCGCTTGTGTGGACGGCGCAGACCCCAAAAGGCGATCTGCGCCGTGGCCGCTTCCATCCTCACCGCCATCCACCGGCGACCTCGGTGCCGAGTACTTCGATCGCCGCGCCCCCGAACCAATGCCGGACGTCTGGTGGCCCAGCTCACCCAGCTCGGCTTCGCCCTACAACTCCAACCCCTCGCTGAGCCAGCCTGATGCTCGGTCATGCCGACCTATCGAGGTTTCTTGTCAGGAGCACGGCGACGAAGCAATTTCGAACGGGACAAGGTCCAAGAGCCCGGGATTGCTTCGCTTCGCTCGCGATGGCCCGACAAGGATTGGCGCTTCCACTCGATCGAAATCCACGCCTACCGAGCGGCGATCCGCAGCGCGCTCGGCGTTACCACCGAGCATTCGAGCTTTTTCCGGTGCAGTTGGGCGCAGGCGCTCTGGGCCTGCTGCGGCGTCAGGTCGAGCAATCGGGCCCGGTAGAGGCGGGCCTTCGCCGTTCTGCCGGGATCGACGATCTGCATCGGCTTTCCCTTGGCGACGGGCAGGTTCTGGGCGATGCGGGCGGCCTTCTCGGCCCCCGTCGGAGCTCGAAACGCGCCGAGCTGAATGCCCCAGCGATCGGCCACTGGGCGTGCCGGCTCGCGCCGCGGCGGGTGCTGCAGCACCGCCGCCTCGGCCTTGCCGACCGGCGAGAGATGCAGAGCGAGCCGCACCGCCGCCTGATGCAGCAGCCCTGGCGGCGCCCGCGTCGGCTCGTGTGGCACCGCGGCCGCCGCTAGGGCGGCGCTCACCGATACCGGCAGCGGCAGCGGCGCGGGCGGTCGCGGCAGCGAGGGCGGCGGCGTCTCGCGGCGGGCGACCTTTATCGGCGCGGCGGCGACGCCGATCGCGGCAAACCCCTGGTCGAGCAGCGCCGCCATCTCGCGATCGCGCGAGCTTCCCGAATGTCCGCCGAGCACGACCCCGACCAGCCGATGCCCGTCGCGCACCGCTGAGGTGGCGAGATTGAAGCCCGAGGCGTCGATAAAGCCGGTCTTGATGCCGTCGGCGCCGGGATACCAGTCGAGCAAGTGATCGTGGCCAACGATCATCGTCCCCCGGAAATAAAACTCGCGAACCGAGAAATAGCGGTACTCGCGCGGAAAGTCGTGATAGAGGGCGAGCGCCAGCTGGGCGGTATCGCGCGCCGTCGTATGCTGCGCCGGATCGGGCAGGCCCGAGGCATTGTCATAGAACGTACCGCGCATCCCGAGCTGCTGGGCTTTGCGGTTCATCATCTCGGCAAAGGCTGGCTCGCTGCCGGCAATGCCTTCGGCCAGCACCGCGGCGGCGTCGTTCGCCGACCGGGTGACGATGCCGAGGATCAAATCCTGCACCGCGACCGAATCGCCCGGCCGCAGCCCGAGCTTGGTCGGCTGCTTGCTCGCGGCTGCGACGCTGACCGGCAGCTGCTGGTCGAGCCGCAGGCGGCCCGCATTCAGCGCCTCGAAGGTCAGATACAGCGTCATCATCTTGGTCAACGACGCCGGATAGGTCTCGGCATCGGCGTTGTCCTCGCTCAGCACCCGACCGGTATCGGCGTCGAGCACGATCGATGCCGAGACTGGAACCGGGGCAAACCCGACCATCGCCAGCCGAAGGTGGTGCCGCGCGTGCCGCGCGGCGTCCGCATTTCCAGCGCCGAGTCCGATCAGCGCAGCGGCGGCAACGGCCACCGCAAGAATTCTCGAGGCACAAGACCCGCCCCCGCGGGACCCGCGTCCGTGCTGCTTTAGGATGTACACGATACCCCCCAACTTCCCCCGAACTGCACCAGGCCGGCGGCCTCGCCCAGTCCTCCCCGCCAACAGTAGGAAAAACCGCCAGGCTTGTCCAGTTTTCGCGCTGCTCCTTTGACAAATTCGCCAAATGCGTCAACAGACTTTGGCGGGCGCGGGTCGCGCGGCTGGATGGCGGCGACGGGCAGCAGTCCGGCGGGCCGAATGCGCCGCCGGTCGTCCCCTTTCCGCCGCGACCTGCGCCGCCTATTTGTGCGCCGCACAATCGCGGTTGCGTGCGTCAGCAAACCCAGGATAAATTGCTGTTATGCGACGCAGCAAAATTGCGGTCGCGCAGTGGGGATCAAGCGATGGAAAGCAGGACCAAGCGGGTGTCTCGAGCAGTCGGACCGGTCGAGGTCCCGACGCCGTCAGTCGCGCCGAACGAAATGCCGGGCGAAGCCCCAGCGGAAACGGCGGCTCCAGTTGCTCCGGTGCCGGGTTCGGCGCCGGCGGCCATCGATGACCCGGCGCCACCGATCCCGCCGGAAATTCCGGACCTCAGTGCGCCGGGCGAGGAGGTGGCCGATTTCGGTCGCGAGCCCCTGTCCGCGAGCGCGGAGTCGCGCCGGGCGCTGGCCGCCGGGTTCGAAGCATTGAGCGAAGAGGTGGCCGGGCTCGCACGCTGCAACATCGACACCGCCGCGCACGCCGCGATCGAGATGCTGGCGGTCAGGACCGTCGCCGACGCGATCGCGGTCAATGCCGGCTTCGCCCGCGCCAGCTTCGACAATTGGCTCGGCGGCTCGGCCAGGTTCTCCGAATTGGCCGCCAGGCTCGCCGCCGACACCTCGCGCCTCGTTCTCGAACGGCTCGGCAAAAGCTGGATCTCGATCGGGCGCACCTGATCAGCAGCTGACCAGAAAGATCCCCAACCAAGCCGAGGACGCCGCTGCCTATTGCGCGGTCGATTTTGCGGTCGGGACGATCCGGGTCACAACCATCGCGCTGCGGTCGAGGCAGGCCGGCACGCGCGGCGCGATCTTAGTCTTCCAATAGTCGGTGTCGTAGACCGCCTTGTAGAGCGCCTCGCGCTCGGCCTCGCTCTCGAAACGGCGCATCCACACATAGGCGGAGTTGTCGGTCTCGCCGCGATAGCTGCCGGTGATGACCATTCCTTTCGACACCTGAAACGGGATGATCTCCTGTTCCATAATCTTGACCCATTCATCCATCTTGCCGGGCAAAACCTTGTATTGGCGCAGTTCATAAAAGGCCATGGCGCGCGTCCCTTGTCGGTTCGGTTGCGTTGCCAGGCGAGCATAGCCGCCGACCCCCGCCGGCGAAAGCGGCTGCGGTTCGGCGACCACGGCAATGCTTCTGGCCGGCGGCTTTTGCGGCTAATGTGGAGCTATTGCCGGGGGCATCGCGACGGGAGGGAATGGAATGGCCAACGATATTTTGGCGGCGCAAGCCGGCGTGACGCCGATCGTCGAGACCGCCTCGGGCAAATTGCGCGGCGCCTGCGACAACGGGGTCTGTTCGTTCAAGGGCGTGCCCTATGGCGCCTCGACCGCCGGACCAAGCCGCTTTATGCCGCCACAGCCGCCGCAGCCCTGGGCCGGCATCCGCGATGCGCTCGCGTATGGCGGGCGGGCCTGGCAACTGCCCAATCGGCCGAAGCGGCGGCCAGAGCTCGAAACCCTGCTCGGCCCGGCCGACACGACACCCGAGGGCGAAGACTGCCTGACCTTGAACATATGGACGTCCGGTCTCGGCGACGACGGTCGGCGGCCGGTCATGGTGTGGCTGCATGGCGGCGCCTTCGCCTATGGTTCGGGCAACCGTGCCGTCACCGACGGCGCCAACCTGGCGCGGCGCGGCGATGTCGTCGTGGTCAGCGTCAACCATCGCCTCAACATTTTCGGTTTTCTGCATTTGGCCGATCTCGGCGGCGCGCAGTGGGCGCATTCGGGCAATGCCGGGATGCTCGACATTGTCGCCGCCCTGAGCTGGGTGCGTGACAACATCGCCTCCTTTGGCGGCGATCCCGGCAACGTCACGGTTTTTGGCGAGTCGGGCGGCGGCGGCAAGGTCAGCGTATTGCTGGCAATGCCGCAGGCCAGCGGGCTGTTTCACCGTGCCGTGATCCAGAGCGGTGCGGCGATCCGCGTCTCGATTCGCGAGCGCGCGAATGCGCTGGCCGAGGCGGTGCTGACGGAATTGGGGCTCCGCCGCGGCGAATGTGCAGGGCTGCGGACGATGCCGGCCGAGCGCGTTTTGGCGGCGATAGCACCGGCCTCGCGCGCGGTCGGGCGGTCGCATTGGCCATTGCTCGACCGTTACGATTTCGGCCCGGTGGTCGACGGCGTCGATCTGCCGCAGCACCCGGCCGAGCCCGAGGCGCCGGCGATTGCCGACGACATCCCGCTGATGGTTGGCGGCACAAGCGAGGAGAGCGCCTTTTTTCTCGCCGACGACGACGCGGTCTGGAACGGCAGCTTGACCGAGGTGCAACTGCGCGACCGCCTGTCGGCGGTGGCCGGCGCCGAAACCGAGGCGGTGCTCGCCGTTTATCGAAGGGCGCTGCCGCAGGCGACCCCGGCGACCGGCTGATCGCCGCCTTGACCGGCTCGAATTTCTGGGTCCGCTCGGTCTTGCTCGCCGAGCGATACGCGTCGCGGCGCCGCGCCCCCCTCTACATGTACTCGCTCGACTGGCAGAGCCCGGCGCATGACGGTCGCCTCAAAGCGCACCACGCGATGGACCTGCCGTTCGTCTTCGACAATGTCGATGTGCCCGACACCACCGCCGGGGCACCCAGCGCGCGCGATTTGGCCGCGCGGATCTCGGCAACCTGGATCGCCTTCGCCCGCAACGGTCGTCCGGACAATCCGGCGATCCCCTCCTGGCCCGCCTACACGAATGCCGATCGCGCGACGATGATCCTCGACACCGATTGCCGTGTCGCCTACGACCCCGACCGTGACGCCCGCCTGTTGTGGACCCGAATTGTCACCAAAGAGAGCTGATGCGGTCGTCTCGGTAGCGTCCGGCGAACCCCTTCAACTCCTTGCGCTGGCTCAACCTTCGCGTCCACGGCTTCGTTTCGGCTGACCGTAGACAGCCGTAGGGCGGATGCAATCCGCCTGCTTCGCGCCTGCCGTAACCGTCATCCGGTGAAATCTCCTGTTTACGCCGTCTCGCATACGAAACGGGCCGCGTACCACGATCGCCTGCTGATTGCGTCCTCCTTAGGCGTGCAGCCGACCGCATGCCGAGCACAGGCTCATCGAGGACGCCGGGTAAAGGCCGCAGAACAGGCGCAGCCGAGCTTTCTGGCGTTGCTCGCCTCGGGCTGATTGCCAGGGCTACCGACTGCCAGGTTTCGCCGCGGGTCGACGGCTCATTAGCACCTCTCGACGGAACCGGAACCGCCGTCCCATCACTTCGCGAACAGCGTCAGCAGCTCGCGCGCATCTGCCAGCGTCTCCAGCCGCCCGATCGCCGCCAGCACCGCATCAACGCTCGTATCCGACAGCGGCCGCACGGCGTGATGCGCACAATCGCGGAACTTTGCCTCGAACCGAAGATCGCTGAGCGGCTTCTCCGGCGATCCAATCGGGTCGGTGGCCTCGACGGTAACGGCGCGCCCATCGGTCCGTCGCACGGTGATGCTCAGCGACCGTTTCGGCCGGCCCTCCCGCGCCACTCCCGAGATTCTGTCTGACAGGGCCAGCACTGGGGCGTCTCCCAGGCCGTCCACTTCCGCGATCCCGACCTTGCCGTGCACCAGGGCGGTGGCAACCAGGAACGGCTGGGCGAACTGCGCCTCCACTACCTGGGTCGGGCGGCGCTTGGCCGGCCCCCTTCCGAACTGGTCGGCATGGCCGGCAGGATCGGCCTCGATCGTCACCGCTTCGATGCCGTCGGCCCCGGTGATCCCCAGCGCCGCCCGCGCCGCCAGGGCCGCATCGATCGCCGCGTGCAACGGGCGGCCACAGGGATAGGGCTTGTAGCTCAGCGCCTCCCCGCAAAAAACCGTGCCCAGGTCGCGCAGAAGCAGCGAGGCGTCGTGCCCGTTCGGCTGGTACAGTTCCAGGAACCCGAAACGCCCGTTGAAGATGTTGTGCGCGCCGGTGAACCCGGTCTGCGCCAAAACCGCGGAGAACACGCCGGCGCTCGCCGCCTGGCCCGCCTGCATACGCTTGGTCAGCGCCCCGTCGAGGATGCACTGGCGGTTTCCGGCAGCGTGGCTGTAGGCGATGCCGAAGGCGTTCAGCATTTGCTCCGCTGTCAGGCCTATCAGTTTGCCGGCTGCCGCCGTGGCGCCAAACACTCCGATCGCGGCGGTGCGGTGCCAGCCGCGGTCCAAAGTGCTGGCGAAGGCGATGCGGCATGACACGTCCAGCCCCAGCGACACCGCCAGCAGGACATCACGCCCGCTGACGCCCTCCGAGCGGTCGGCCACCGCCAGCACCGCGGCGAGCACCGAGACGCCGGGATGGATCGAGCCGCCAGTGTCGAGCGTGTCGTCGAAATCCAGCGCATGGCCCATGCTGGCGTTGAGCAGTGCTGCCTGCGGCGCCGGCAGGCGAATCCCGCGCAGCAATACGCGGCTCTCCTCACGTCCGCCCCAGTCGCCGATCACCGCACATAATTCGTCGATCCCCGGCGAGCCGCTGCCGCCGAACATGCAGCCGAAGGTATCAAGAATATCGCGACGCGCGGATCGGATGGTGCTCGCGGGTAAGTCCGCGTAACCGATTTGGCAAACGTGCTGGGCGAGCGGCCAGGCAGCATCATCGGTCATCTCCCACCCCTTTTTACCGTGGGTACCGACCCTCTGAACTCTACCAACTCTCTCTGAATATGTTGGCGTCCCCGGCGTGACTCGAACACGCGACCCACAGTTTAGGAAAAGGGTGCTTCACGATCGCAGCGGGTATCATAATGTATCGTTAACAATCTGAAAACACTTGATTTTCGCACGGCTCTGTTGCACTGTGAGGTGGTGTTATGAACATCACGCCACACGGGGTAACAGCCTGGGTAACGATACCCCCTTGTTACCCGAGAGAGCGACAGATGCCGACGATTAAGCTCACACAACCTGCTATCGAGAGGCTAAAGGCGCCCCTTTCCGGCCGGATCGAGTATTGGGATAACCAGCTTCCCGGTTTCGGTCTGCGTATTTCAGAAACAGGACGAAAGACCTGGGTAGTCATGTACCGGGTCCGGGGGAAGCTGGTCCGAGAGACGCTCGGCACCGCTGCCGTGACCCCGAACGTCGCCGACGCTCGTATGCGCGCCCGCGAAAGCCTCTTGAAGGCGCAAGCTGGGGTGAACCCGGTTGAACAGAGAAGGGTGTCTGAGCAAGAATCAGCGCTGGCCGCAGAAAGGACGCCAAAATCATTTGGCGCAACGGTAGATCTGTATCTAGACCGCTATGCCGAAAGGAATACGAGGACCTCCACTCACACTGAAACTAGACGTGTGCTCAAGCACGACGTGAGGGGACAGTGGGAAGATCGACCCGTCACCTGTATTACCCGACGTGATGTGATTGAACTTCTGGATGCGATTGTCGACCGTGGCGCCACTGTCCAGGCTAATCGGACGCTCGCGGTCCTGCGACGCTTCTTTAACTGGACCGTGGAGCGCGAAATCATCGCTACAAGCCCTATGGCGGGCTTGAAGGCACCCACCGCAGAGTCAGCCCGCGATCGAGCTTTGACCGACGACGAAATCCGTCTCTTCTGGGCCGGTTGCGACAAGCTCGACTGGCCATTCGGGCCGATGTTCAAGCTCCTTCTCCTGACCGCACAACGGCGCGACGAGGTCGGGGGCATGGAGTGGAGCGAGATCGAGCCTCTCGACAAGCGGGTATGGGCGATCCCGCGCGAGAAGGCGAAGAACGACCGGGCTCACCAGGTCCATCTGTCCGAGTTTGCCTTCGAGATCATCCAAGATTTGCCGAGAATGTCTCGACGGCGCCCCGAGGGTGCCAGCTCAGAGCCCAGCCCGTACGCGTTCACGACGAACGCCGAGCGGCCGGTGTCTGGGTTCAGCAGGGCGAAAAGGCGGCTCGACGGGCACATGAAGCGGCTGCTGTCTGCTCAAATCGAGGAATCCGGGAAGGATCCGGAAAGGGCAGAGATCGAGGGCTGGATTCTTCACGATCTGCGGCGCACCGCTGCGACTGGCATGGCGGGGCTCAACATCGCTCCGCACGTGGTCGACCGCATCCTCAACCACGTCTCGGGCACGATTAGAGGTGTGGCTGCCGTTTATAACCGTCACGCCTATCTAGAGGAGCGCAAGGCGGCGCTCGAGGCGTGGGGGCGCCATGTCGAAAGCCTCGTTCGGCCAGGAGCGACGAACGTCATTCCGCTCGTGGCGGCGCGCTAACTCATCATATAGATCGCCAGCAACATTAGGGCCAATTGAGCAGGTCCGACGAATTTGCTGCTTGGCGGTTGATCGCAGCACGCGGCCTTTCCTGATGAGCCCCGGAAACGCAGCTCGGACGAACAAAGGCGGGAACGACCGACCTGAGAGGCCGCGGACGCTTTCTGTCTGGTTCAACCTGACGCCGCGGCCGGATCTGCCGGAGGATTTCCGCGAGAAGTACCGTCGATCTCGATGGATCTCCCGGGCACCTATACGAGCCCGCCGCCAGCCGAGAGACAGCTCTTCTTTCCCGCAAATCAATGGAGTGAGGATCCAAACTCGCGCGTAACGTGTCGTGCAGGGTTGAGCGGCGACGGGGTTCGCTCGTAGGCTACACGCCTTGAACGAACTTGTGAGAAGGAAAAACACATGCACCCGCTCCAGCATGCCGAGTCTCGGCAAATACCGGTGGTGCCCACCGCGGATGACGACGTCCTCCTTACCGCTCGGCAAGTCTGCGCCAAGCTCGGCGGGATAAGTTCGATGACCCTATGGCGCTGGTTGGGCAGCGAAACCCTCCGGTTCCCCCAGCCCACTGCGCGCATCAACAAGCGCCGGTTCTGGTCGGTGGGGGTTATCCGGCGTTGGCTGGCCGAGCGCAGTCCCGATGGGGTTGCGGTATGACGCCATGGATCGCCCTGGCTCGTCTGCCCCTCGGCAAAGATGGCTCGCTAAGCTATCGGGGGGAGGAGCTCGACCGCCTCACCAATGAGGGGTAGGCCATGCTCGACAACACCCTCGCGGCCGTCTCGGCGCTCGTCGCGCACGGCCATCACCAGCCGGACAACCTCGCCGAGCTGATCTCTAAAGTCGGGCGTGTGCTCGTCAATGACCCCTCCAACCTGCAGGTCAAGCAGCTTGCGCTGATCGCGGTCCTCGAGGAGCTGATCAAGACCTTCCCGCACGACTTCCAGGCCAACAATCTGCTGGCAGTCGTCGAGGTGCTGCTGGTCGGCCCGCGCATCCTGCTGGCTGTGAGCGACCCTCCACGACTGGACGGCTGATGGCAGATTTCACGAATTTCAGGAAGTGGGCCGGCACCGACTTTGAGGCCTACATCCTGCCGATCATCCCCGCCGGCGCGCCGCTCAAGCCCGAGAGCAAGCTGACGCCCGACCACCTCGGCAAGATCCCCGGCAAATGGGTGGAGAGCGCACGCGCCTGGACGGGGTTTCCCGGCTGGCAATCACACCACACGACTGCTGGGCACCTCATGTACTGGGAAGGCTGGCAACTGGAGACCGGCACCGCGATCGCCAGCGGGATCATCCTGGGTGACTGGATCGCCGCTCGACATCGACAGCGATAACAAAAAGGTCGCCGACGAGATTGAAATCGGTTCACCCTAGAGATCGGCGCCAGCCCGGTGGTGCGTCAGCGGTACGGCAGCTCGCGGCGGGTGCTATTTATGCGCGCGACCAGCACACCGCGCCGATCCGCAAGCACCGCCTCTCGTTCAAGACGGAGGACGGGCAGCAGCATATCGTCGAGGTGCTCGCCAGCGGCCAGCAGGTGATCATCGAGGGTCCGCATGCCAAGGGCTCGATGCACTACTGGCGCAGCGGCGATCTGATCGACAACACCGAATGGCTCAGGACCACCCAGGTCAACGGCCTGCAGATCTCGGCGACGATGCTCGCTTTGGAGGCATGGGTTGATCAGACCCCTGGGATGGAGAAGGTCAAACTGAGCGCTCCGACGAGCAGCGACAGCGCCTCTGCCACGAAGATCACCGACTTGATGAGCCCGAACGTCGCCAAGGATCGTGACGTGCTCGCCAGCTGCATGCGCGCGATCGACCTCGACGACGAGCGCATCGACTATGACACCTTCATCAGCCTGCTGCGCGCGCTGTGCGCCGCCGTCAACGGCGACATGGTGTTCTTCACCGAGCAGGTGTGGCCGTGGGTATGCACGCAGAAGATCGCCCGCGGCAACGGCCCGCGCAGCGAGGATCAGGGCATCGAGTGGCTGGAGACGCGCTGGCGCAGCTTCACCGACAGCCAGCTCGGCGCCGAATTCATCTACGGCTGGGCAGCAACTTTCAACTGTATGGATGGCATAAATGCAATCAACGCCGCAAACACCGAAACTTGTTTCGGACGCCCTGGTGAAGGATTACCGGGACTTTCAACGGATGCTGATGCAGCTCCCAGCTCCGACGGGGGAATTGCTGCGCAAGATGGCGGGGGCGCTGATGGGGCGGGCCTGGTCGGAGGGCCGACAGTCGGGCTGGCAGTTGGGCCAGGAGCTGGGGGCCCGCTCCCGTTCAATGACACCCACAACGCCACCGCCACGGAGTTTGAAGAGGCCAACGTAGACCGCTGGAGACACGACGTCGACAGCCGCGATTGGTACCGCTTCGACCTTGGCAAGTGGGTGGCCGACCCACGCGTTATAGCCGACATCCGCACGCTGATGTTCGTCAAGTCGAAACAGGTGCTGGCGTCGGTGAATGGGCCACAGGGCGCCGCGCGCAGCCGAGCACTAGAGAGCGCGGGCAACATGGCATCGGTAAAGCGCATCCTCGAAGGCAGCTCCGCGCTCACGGTTCAGCACGATGACTGGGACAAAGACGCCCACCTACTCAACACGCCAGATTTCATCATCAATCTGCGCACCGGCGAGATCGAAGCGCACAACCCGAACTACCTGATGCGCGGCATGACCGCGGTGGCGCCTGACATGCTCGATTACGGCAACTGGGAAAAGCTCTGCCCGCGCTGGATGGAGTTCTTGCGCAGGGTCGCGTTCGGCCGGCCGCACGTCATCCCGCTGCTGCAGCGCTGGTTCGGGTATTGCCTGACCGGCGATCTGCGCCACCAGCACCTGCTGTTCATCCAAGGCCTGCCAGGCACCGGCAAATCGCAGCTCGTGACTGTCCTGCTGCTGATCATAGCGTCGTACGCTGTGCCGCTACGGCAGTCGTGGATCTTGAAGGGGCAGGACAAGCGCTTCGACATGGTGCAGACGATCGGCAAGCGCATGGGCTTCATCGACGAGACGCAGAAGGGCGCGACCTGGGATGAGACGCGCGGCAGTGAACAGGCCACTGCGGAGCTCCTCGCAGCGGAGTTCAAGGGCGGCGCCACGGTCAAATTCAAGAACACGATGAAGCTGATCATCGCCGGCAACCACCACCCGCATTTCGTCTCTGCAGAAGCCGGCGGCCTGATGCGACGCATGCTGCTGCTCGAGATGATCAATCCGCCGTTCTGCGGGACGCAGGAGGATGTGTCGAACTTCGCGCAGTTCCTGGTCCAAGAGGAAGGCCCAGGCATCCTGGCGTGGTGCATCGACGGCGCGCGGCTCGACTATCAGGATGAGCACCAGCACATCTTCAAGGAGCTGGCACAGCCGCTGTTGGACGCGTCGAAGGACTACGCGCGCGAGAGCAACCCGATCCACGACTGGGTCGAAGCGGAGATGCAGCTCGGCCCGGAGCTCGACATTGACCTGCTGGACGCGTTCACGCGCTTCCACGACTACGTTCGCCGGGAGGGTGGAATCATGCGTGACACGCGTCGCGGCTTCAAAGAGGCGCTGAAAGCGGCCTATCCCGGGTTGAGGTTTGCCCTGCGCACAACACGCAAAAACCAGGGGAAAGCCTACATCGCCGGGATAGGGTTTAACCAAGTTGACTTCGGCGAGGCGGCGGCGGGATAGCGGTGGTTAAAGCCTGTTAATGGCGGGCCGTGACGGTGTGAGGTTTTAGGGCCTGGTGTGAGGATGATGTGAGGCAAATTTATCAAAACCTCACATCGTCAACACTTTGATTTTACTGAGTGAAATGTCCATGTGTGAGGAGTGTGAGGAAACTTTCTATATCCTCACATATACGCAAGGGAATTAACGGTTATATTAATGAAGATAAACGTAAAGATTAACAGAGGGCGTAGAAAAAACGAGAAGAGAGAAAAATGGCCTAGTTTCCTCACATTCCTCACACCTGTAACCGGAGAGCAGAAAAATGAAGGCAGCACAACCGAAGACCGACGCTTTTGCGAAAGCGCGAGCCGCCAAGGCTGCGAAAGCGACCCTGACCGGCGATGGTGGACCGCCGCTGTCGACCGAGCAGATGGATCAGCGCGAGAAGGCGTTCGTGATCTACCGCGATCTCGGCAAGACGCGCACGCTGCATCGCCTCGCCACTGTGCTCAAGCAAGAGCATCCCGATATCGCGGTGACGCGCGTCACTCTCGAGCGCTGGTCAAAGCGACACGGTTGGGTCAATCGCATCGTAGCGTTTGAGCAAGGCATTGCGATCGGTCAGGCGCCACTGCCGATGCCGGTGAAAATCGAGGTCGACAAGGCGTTCAACCAGATCGACGCGCTGATGGCCGCTGCGCAGATGGCGCTGACCAAAGCGATGAAAGCGAACCCGACTGTGACACGACCTGGTGACGTGAAGATCCTGGTCGACGCTGCAGCGAACGCGATGAAGCTGGTCGAACAGCTGCAGTCGCAGCAAGCCGGCAAAGGCGTTAAGGAAGAAGTCGCCGCTGAGATTGGCAAGACGCTGGATCTGATCGAGGTTGCTCGTCGTAAAGACACCGAGTTCATCGTACGAGCTGCTGCAAAAGCTGCTGCTGACGCTAGCGGGCAACCGATCGAGCCGATTTTCCAAGCGGCAGCGCTGGCTGCGGGTTTACGGATCGACAGCGCTGCACCGGCACAAGTCGTTGCTGTCGAGTTGTTGCAAGTCGATCACGACGAGTCGACTGATAGCGGCGAAGCGATTCCGGTTATGGTCGATCGTGTCAGCTCACACGTCGTGGAGACTGTTGCGCGCTTCGCCGACGTGCTGGCTCAATTCGGTGTTGGAGACAAGCGATGAAGGTCTGGATCACGAAGTACGCGTTGACACAAGGGATCTTATACCGCGACGCCAAACGCACCAGCGCCAAAAGCGATAGGATCTGTGTGACGTCCCCGGCGCGCGTCATGGCGGGCGTCCGCTGGTATGTGTTTAAGCCGGACTGGCACGAGAGCTTCGACGACGCGATGGCGCAGGTCAACGTCATGGTCGAGCGCAAGCTGAAGTCGTTGTGGAAGGCGATCGACCGGATCGAGGCGCTGGTGTTCGTCGATCCGGCGTGGAGCGAAGCACGCAAGCAGGCGTTGCGCGAAGCACGCGAGCAGGCTGGTTCTGGTGATGGTCGCGCGGACTTGAGCGGCTACGCTCCTGGCGAGTAGTTTCTGATGGTCGACGAGCAGTCGTCACTGTCGATGGCTCGCAGCAGCAGGAGGCAAACATGCGCTCGAACAGCACGATCTGATCAATGGTGCAGCGAGCTGACCTAAACCAGACGGGGGAGTTCAGCTCGCTGCCGGGCTTAGCTCGAATTGTTAATGGTTCGAGCCAGGGAAAGTGTTGTAATTCTGCTACACAAAGCACAATGGTTCGGGGTCGAGCCGGATAAGCCAGCGTAATCAACGCGCTGCCGGTTCGTAGTGCAGAACCGGCAATGGTGAAGCAGGTCGCGAGAGCCGCAGAAACCGGTGGAAAATGCTTGATGGTGAGCCGACCCTCCCCCGCTGCCTTCTCCGCGGTTTGGCTGGTGAAAACAGGACTGCACGAGCGCTGCAGAACTAGTGCAGTTTGTGCACCCCCGCAGTGCTACGTAAAGCTGCTTCAGGTTGGGTTGGCGGGTCTTGCCTGTTGTCTGCCTGTCGGGGTCGCGCTTGGCGTTCTCGAAAGCATGTCGGGCATGAGCGCCGCCAGCGAGCAGCTGATGCGCTGGCGGCTGCTTTCGACCGAGCAAACCTCGGGGCAACAAGGCCTGCGACTGACAATGGTTGCCCATCGGCCCGTTCGGGTAGCAGGCGGGTAACGAACCGTCGGGCCCGAGGAATTTTTCCCCCTTATGGTCATTCGGCCGCCGACAGCGCATGGCTCTGACTGTCGGCCAAATTTCCGCCGGCTGTGCTCGCATGGCAATGACAACGAGGATGCCGCCCAGGATGATCAAGACGCACGTCCGAGCACTCGGCTGCCAACCGAAACGAGGAGTTGGAACCCAGACCCGCGGTGCAAAAAACCCGTATGGTGAGGGCCGACCCCTCCGCCTTTACTTCTCTGGCTTCGGCCACCCGAAAACAGCGGGTCCCCGTGATTGCGAGGCCAGCCTGATAACCTGCAGTCCCAAGCGGCGCAGATCGCCGTCGTCGCTGCGCTTGTGCTGGTGGCCCGCCTCACTGTCCCGCAGCGGACCACCGCGCCTCCCTTGTCGTCCAGGGTCCTTTCGCGACACTGCCGACTGAA
Organism: uncultured Alphaproteobacteria bacterium; assembly: GCA_963832875.1. Classification (GTDB taxonomy): domain Bacteria; phylum Pseudomonadota; class Alphaproteobacteria; order ATCC43930; family CGMCC-115725; genus AP-15. The sequence goes on from CAWHWB010000001.1 coordinate 60,854, forward strand.
GGCGCAGGCGCGCCGAGACAATGAGGGCTCCTGCTCGGCGCTAGCGCAGCCATGCGGGCCTCTGCGTCGCCCGCCACTATCGGCAACCGAACCGCCAGCAACTCGTCGTTGTGTTAACTGTCACTGCTTTGGTTGTTTGGAGCCCGCTGCGTTCGTGTTCTCCCAGCCCTCTGCCGAGCTGCCAATTGGGCCCCAGGGATCAGCATCTAGCTATAGTTCACTGATGTTCTCGTATATCTTGCGTTTCACCACCATCTGGAGTATGTTGGCTTCGAAAACCCGGCCGCCGGCTGGCACCCCCAAACGCAAAGGTCAAAACAATGTCGGGCAAGCATGCTTTTGCCGACGAGGTCGGCGCCCTTCTCTTCCAAATTGCCGAACCGCGCATCAATGCGCTGCTGGCCGCACACGGCGCTACAGATCCCAGTGAACTCCCCCGCGGGCTCGTCGGCGAGATCCTACGGCAAGCAGTTATCGAGACAGCCGCCACCAATTTTCCGACAGCAAATCTTACGGCTCTGGATCACGGTTGTCGTTCTTTTGTCCATTCGGCGTTCGTGCCCGCGTGGGACCGGGTCAGGTCGCTGACCGCGACGGGTGGTGATCCGTTTTCAATGGCCAGCGGCGTCGATGCCGCGGTCCTGCTTGCCGGGTTTGGCCTCCCGGTCGCCCCGTTTGACGGGAACGGGAAGGCCGCGGCTCGATGCTGGTTCGATAGCGATTTACAGAGCAGATGAGGGCCAATCTCAGCGATAGGAACCCCAAATTCGGCATTGCTGCGCCCGTTCTTGCCGATGGGACTGGAAATCGACATCGTGATGTTGGTGAGCGCGGCCATCCGCGGATATCGGTAGATCCGGCACGCTACCGGGCATTGCGCTATTCCTGGCCATCGTGCCGTCCCCAAGACGAGGATGTCATGCCCCTTGCCGCTGTCGCACCGAAGCCGACCGTATTGAGCCTGGCCGAGGATCTGGCGGCCGGCCGCATCACCAGCCGGGCGCTGATCGAGGCGGCGCTGGCGGGGATCGCCGACACCGCAGGCGAGGGGGCGCGCACCTTTGTCAAGGTCTACAGTGACACCGCGCGCGCCGCCGCCGATGCCCAAGACCGCTTGCGCGCTGCCGGCTATGTCGCCTCGCCGCTCGCCGGATTGCCGGTGTCGATCAAGGATCTGTTCGACGTCGCGGGCGAGCGCACCTTGGCCGGCTCGAAAGCGCTCGACGACATGCCGCCGGCGCAACACGACTCCCCGGTCGTCGCTCGCCTGCGCGCCGCCGGCGCCGTCCTGATCGGCCGTACCAACATGACCGAGTTCGCCTTTTCTGGCGTCGGCATCAACCCGCATTACGGCACGCCGGGCAATCCTCATGACCGCCGATGCATCCCCGGCGGCTCCTCGTCGGGTGCGGCCGTCTCGGTCGTCGATGGCGGTGCGGTCGTGGCGATCGGCACCGACACCGGCGGCTCGGTGCGCATCCCGGCGGGGCTGTGCGGCATCGTCGGCCTGAAGCCGACGCAGAAGCGGGTTTCGCGCGCTGGCGCGACGCCGCTCTCCACGACCCTCAACTCGATCGGACCCCTGGCCAACAGCGTTGCCTGCTGCGCTATCGCCGACGCGGTGATGGCGGGCGAGGATCCGGTCGCACCGCCGCCGGTCCCGGTCGAGGCATTGCGCCTCGGTGTGCCGCAGAGTTTCGTCCTCGAAGACCTCACACCGGAGGTGGCGACGGCGTTTGCAGACGCTTGCGCGAGATTGTCGTGCTCCGGGGCGCGGATCCTCGATCTGCCTCTGACCGAGCTTGGCGAGTACCGGACGATCAACGCCAAGGGCGGCTTCGCCCCGATCGACGCCTATGCCTGGCACAGGCCGCTGCTGTCTCGGCGCGGTGAAGACTACGATCCCAGAGTACGGACGCGCATCGAGCGCAGTGGCGGTATGACCGCGGTCGAGTACATCGAGCTTTACGCCGCGCGCGCCGATTTGATCGCACGGGTCGCGGCCGGCACCGCCAATTTCGACGCCTTGCTGATGCCCACCGTGGCGATCACCGCGCCGCCGATCGCCGCCTTCGCCCGGGACGAGGATTACTTTCGGCTCAACGCCCTGATCCTGCGCAACCCCTCGGTCGTCAATTTCCTCGACCGCTGTGCGATTACATTGCCGATCCAGCAGGCGGGCGCGGCACCGGTTGGGTTGATGGTGGTAGGTCGACACGGCGGGGACCGGGACCTCCTCGCCGTAGCGGACGGCATCGAGTGAGCGATAGCCGCTGCGGGGTAATGGCTTGGAGATGATCAGGGATCCGCCTCGCGGACCCGCGCAACAGCGGCTCGAGCCGCCGGGCCCACTGGTCGAGCCGCCGCAGCGCGTCCCGAAAGCCAAAGGTTGCCGGCGGGCCAGGCTGAGGCAGCCGATCATTCCCTTCTGAACGATAACCCAGTGGCCGTGGTCGGTGACGAGCGGCGTTGTCGAACTTGGCGACCAGATGGCTGGCTGTCGCGAGCGCGAGAAGATCAGCCAGCGGACCAACGCCGGCCTCGAACGGGCGCGTGCGATGGGCAAGGTGCTCGGGCGGCCGAAATTCGGCGATGGTGACCCGGAGAAACTGCGCGCAGCGCTCGACGGCGGCAACAGCTGGCACTCGGTGAGCATCGCGACGCGGATCCCGTACAGCACGGTCAAGAAGCACGCGCGGGCACTCGGCTACAAGCCGCCGGGACGCGTGCTGAGCACGGCAGCGAAAAACCCGCATGGTGGAGATGGCTGACCCCTCCGCCTTTACGTCTCCGGCGATTGCCGTTTGAAAACCGGGAGTCCCCTCGATTGCGAGAGCTACCGCGTCGTCTCGAGCCTGAAGGGTCCCATCCAACCCCCGCGAATGTCTCCCGGTGAAGGAACCGCACTCCTCGTCCGTGGCCGGCAACGAGAGCTGGCGCTTCAAAAACCGCACCTGACCTCGCGGATACCAAGCCCCGCGGATCGCCCCGGGGACCCACGGCGCCTCCCCACGCGCTCCGCTGCGTCGCTCGTAAGGGCACTACGCGACTCGCGCGGGTCCCCTCTGTGGACTCCGGGGATGACGCTTCCTCAACCGCCGGTGCGGGTCCCGATTGGGCGCTGATCACGGGTCCCGCTTCCGCGCTGATTGACAGCTTCATCGCAGCGGCCGGAGCCAGCGGGCCTTTGTGCAGCCGCTCGATGGGCAGGCCAGTTACCTCGCGCGGAGTACCCCGTTGGCATTCTTGATCCGACTGGAGTGTTGGGCCGCAAATGACTAAAAGCAGCCGAAGAAGTTCGACCAACCCAGCCGCTTGCCAATCCGTTAGTGGTCTCGATTCCGACGTTCGGGTTTCACCGGCGCCGGCACAGTGCCTATGAAGGCGGGCGCGTGCACATCGAACCGATCTGCCGGGGAGGCTTCTGGTCGACGTTGTCAAAATTGGTGACGCCTGAGGCGCCGATCTTGAACCGGCCGCGATTGGGGCCGTCTTGACCGAGGCCGCGGTTCTCCGACATGCCCTTGTAAAAGACGGTACCGCTCCCGACCTTAGTAGCACTCTTACCCAGAGAGTGCTTGCCCTACTCAACAGGGGATGCCTCCGGTTCGGGTCGGTTTTCCTGGCGAGGGCTGACCGATTTAACTTCAACTTTAGGAATATTTGATGAAACTTAGACCTTTGCACGACCGCGTGTTGGTCCGGCGCGTGGATCCGGAAGCGAAGACGACCGGCGGGATCATCATCCCGACACCGCCCAGGAAAAGCCGATGGAGGGCGAAGTCGTTGCGGTTGGGCCGGGTGCCCGCGGCGACGACGGGGAGGTGCACGCGCTGGACGTCAGGGCCGGTGACCGCGTGCTGTTCGGAAAATGGTCGGGCACCGAGGTCCGCCTCGATGGCGAGGAACTGATGATCATGAAGGAGTCCGACGTGATGGGCATTGTTGAGGGCGGCGCCGCCGCCGCAAAGACGACCTGAAGGAAAACGATCATGGCTGCTAAAGATATTCGGCTCGGCACCGATGCCCGCGAACGGATGCTGCACGGCATCGACACACTCGCCCATGCGGTCAGGGTGACCTTAGGGCCCAAGGGCCGCAACGTGGTCCTCGACAAGAGCTACGGGGCGCCGCGGATCACCAAGGACGGCGTCACCGTCGCGAAAGAGATCGAGCTCAGCGACAAGTTCGAAAACATGGGCGCGCAGATGGTGCGCGAGGTCGCCAGCAAGACCAGCACGGAAGCCGGGGATGGCACGACGACCGCGACCATTCTCGCCCACGCCATGGTGCGCGAAGGGGTCAAGGCGGTGGCCGCCGGCATGAACCCGATGGATCTCAAGCGCGGCGTCGACATGGCGGTCGACGCGGTCGTCAAGGACATTCAAAAGCGCTCGAAAAAGGTCTCGACCAATGACGAGATCGCGCAGGTCGGCACCATCTCGGCCAATGGCGACGTTGAGATTGGCCGGATGCTGGCCGAGGCCATGAAGAAGGTCGGCAACGAGGGTGTCATCACCGTCGAGGAGGCGAAGTCGCTCGAAACCGAGCTCGACGTGGTCGAGGGCATGCAGTTCGACCGCGGCTACATCAGCCCGTATTTCGTGACCAATGCCGAGAAAATGGTCGCCGAGCTCGAAGATGCTCACGTCATGCTGCACGAGAAGAAGCTCTCCAGCCTGCAGACGCTGTTGCCGATTCTCGAAGCCGTCGTGCAGAGCGCCCGGCCGTTGCTGATCGTCGCCGAGGACATCGAAGGCGAGGCGCTTGCCACGCTTGTCGTCAACAAGCTGCGTGGCGGTCTCAAGGTGGCGGCGGTCAAGGCCCCCGGGTTTGGTGATCGGCGCAAGGCCATGCTCGAGGACATCGCGGCCTTGACCGGTGCCCAAGTGATCTCCGAGGACCTTGGGATCAAGCTCGAAAACGTCACGCTCGACATGCTCGGCCGCGCCAAGCGGGTGCTGATCGAGAAGGAGAACACGACGATCATCGACGGCGCCGGCAAGAAGGAAGACATCGTCGCCCGCACCAACCAGATCAGGGCGCAGATCGAGGAGACCACCTCCGATTACGATCGCGAGAAACTGCAGGAGCGTTTGGCCAAACTCGCCGGCGGCGTCGCGGTGATCCGCGTTGGTGGCGGCACCGAAGTCGAGGTGAAGGAACGCAAGGATCGGGTCGACGATGCCATGCACGCGACCAAGGCTGCGGTCGAGGAAGGTGTCGTGGCCGGCGGCGGCGTTGCACTGCTGTTCGCGAGCAAAATCCTGGCCGGCCTCAACCCGCCGAACAACGATCAAAGGGTCGGCATCGACATCGTCAGAAAGGCGATCCAGTCTCCGGTCCGGCAGATCGCCGAGAATTCCGGCGTCGAGGGTTCGGTCGTGGTCGGCAGGCTGACCGACAAGAACGACCCGAATTTCGGCTTTGACGCACAATCCGGCGAGTACAAGGACATGGTCGCCGCCGGGATCATCGATCCGACCAAGGTCGTGCGGGTGGCATTGCAGGATGCCGCCTCGGTCGCGGGGCTGCTGATCACCACCGAAGCGATGATCGGCGACCGGCCCGAGCCCAAGGGGACGCCGGGCTTGCCTCCTGGCGGCGGAATGGGCGGCATGGGCGGTATGGGCGGTATGGATTACTGAGCCCCCACCCTGCAACTGCGCGATGCAAAAGGGCTTCGCCTCTCCGGTCCAAGACGTGGGGAGGCGCGGCCCTTGCTCGTTTCCGCCCAGCCATTGAAGCTGACAGTCGACGAGGCAACGCTGACGGCCAGCAACCAGTCGCTCGCCCCGGACATGCATGAAAGTGCACGGGATGGAGGCCGGCGGGCGCGATGGGGCGAAGGCAGTGTTGCGGCCCTCGCCGGCCAAACCGCGCAAGCGAAACTCTAGATCAAGGTACTTGGGATCGTCCAGCGGCAGTAGGCTGGCAAGACATCGCCAATCAGGGCGACCAGCGACCTCGTCCGCCGGCTATACGCCGTAGGAAGAGATTAAGCTAAATTAGCCACTGCGACCTCCGCGGCATTCAGCCGTCGAACGTTATTGCCACACACGACTAAAAGAGCAGACAATCATGCCGACGACCCTGAGAAGCTTGGGGCCGGATCAATCCCAACGTCAAGGATGACATGAGATCAGGACCAGATCAGCGGTCTCGCGACCGCTTTAACGCAAACCGGCCGTTCCGACAGCAAGCGCAAGTTCCGCAAAACAATCAGACATTCGAGAGCAACGGCCCCAACATCAAGATCCGCGGCAGCGCCCATCAAATTTTCGAGCGCTACATCGCCCTAGCACGGGAAGCGGCGACGAGCGATGATCGAATTGCCGCCGAGAATTTCTACCAGCACGCGGAGCACTATTTTCGCATCAACAACGCGCACCGCGAGGGCAATCGGCAGGGGACGACGCCGCGACCGACCACGCCGGCCGATGTCGAGATGAACTCATCCGATGAAGGCTCGAGCGACGTTGGCGTGCCAAGTGGCGAACCCCAGTTGGACGGCGATGATTCCGTCTCCTCGGAAGTTTCAACTCACTGAACCAAACCCGTCCGGCCACCCCGCCGAAGGGTGGGATGAAACCACCTCCCAGTTCACCCCCTAACATCAATCCCATCCCGGCCAACCGGCGACCCCTGTTGCGATTTAACGACGCTTCCGATTAAAGGACGTATCTCTAACAGACCTCAGGAACATCTGGCGTATGTTTCGTGAGACCGCGCGCGTTGTTAGCGTCCGCGGTCGTGGTGGAAAATCGGTGGTGAGCGCGCGCCGGGCGCAATGCCCGACTACATGGAGCTCGGCGCGCGCGTGAGCGACGGGTGGTCACCGGGAAGGCCGGCTAAGGTGGAGGTGCAAACACTTCACCCAAAAGCCTACCGAGGACCCGATGACCGACGAAAGAATGGCGCTGGTCGAGCTGCTGCAGAAGAGCGGCGATGGCGATTTCCTGCGAGCCGTTGCGGAGGCCGTGCTGCAAATCCTGATGGAAACCGATGTCGAAGGGTTGATCGGCGCCGGGCGGCATGAGCGCTCAGCCGATCGGCTCAATTACCGCAATGGTTATCGCGAGCGCAGCCTCGACACCCGCCTGGGCTCGCTCCAGTTGAGGATCCCAAAGCTGCGCCAAGGCTCATACTTCCCGCCCTTTCTGGAGCCGCGTAAGACCGCCGAGAAGGCGCTGGTCACCGTGATCCAGGAAGCCTGGATCGGCGGTGTATCGACCCGGCGGGTCGACGAGTTGGTGCAGGCGATGGGTCTGTCCGGCATCTCGAAAAGCCAGGTTTCCAAGCTCTGCAAGGATATTGATGACCGGGTGGGCGCGTTTCTCGACCGGCCGATCGACGGCGAGTGGCGGTATCTGTGGCTTGACGCCACCTACCTCAAGGTGCGCGACGGCGGCCGCATCGTCTCGGTCGCCGCGATAATCGCCGTGGCGGTCACAACCGAAGGAAGGCGCGAGATCGTCGGGCTCGGCATTGGTCCCTCGGAGGCCGAGCCGTTCTGGTCGGCTTTCCTCAAAGGCCTGGTCAAGCGCGGCCTAAAAGGGGTCAAGCTGGTGATCTCGGATGCGCACGACGGCTTGCGTCACGCCATCACCCGCGTGCTCGGCGCCACCTGGCAGCGCTGCCGCGTGCATTGGATGCGCAACGCCCTGGCGCACGTTCCCAAGGGCCAACACACCATGGTCGCCGCCGCGATCCGCCAAGCTTTCCTGCAAACCGATGCCGAAGCGGCGCGTCAGACTTGGCGACACGTTGCCGATCAACTCCGGCCGCGCTGGCCAAAGCTCGCCGCGCTGATGGATGACAGCGAGCATGACGTGCTCGCCTACATGACCTTCCCGGCCCAGCACCGTACCAAATTGCACTCGACCAACCCGTTGGAGCGCTTGAATAAGGAAGTCAAACGGCGCGCCGACGTCGTCGGCATCTTCCCCAACGAGGCCAGCATCACCCGGCTGATCGGCGCCGTCCTGCTCGAGCAGAACGACGAGTGGCTGCTCCAGTGCCGCTACATGCAGATCGAGGGAATGGCCGAACTTACACCGCCCCCGCTCGACGCCGAGCCCAGCAAACTCCCACCCTTGGCCGCATGACCAATGGCCACCTCAAACTCCACCCCAATTTCCACCACCTTGACGGACGTGACCCGCGCGTTGCGCATTCGCGATCTCCGGGGCATCCGTGACGCGCTCAGGCCAGAGCGCGATTGCGCCAAGGCCGCGTCTCGTTCGCGGTGCCTCCCGGTCAGGCCAGCGTCGGAGCTTTTGGGTGGAGCAATCCCAAATCCGCCCACGGCCGGGCCGGAATCGTCTGGCGCATCAACGCCAGACTGGCGTGAAATTCGTCGTCGAGCGCCGCCTGTTGGAGGAAGGGTATGGTGGCTGGCGAGCAGGAACGCGTCCCAGGCACCCCCATGGCCTCGAGCAATACCGCCACTCGTTGACCCCGATGCCGATCGCCCGCACCGCGCCGCCGTTGCGCAAGCTCTCGAGCGCGAGAAAGCCGCCGTCGCGCAAGCTGCGGATCAGGCTAGGATGCGCCATACTCCAGGACCATCGGAGCTCGGACAGAGAAGGATCCGGCGATCATCGTCTCGGGCGACGCGCTTCTTTGACGGGGAATCGGCCAGCACCGGAAAACAAAGCTGGCTCTACCGATCGGATGAGCGCGGGTTAGAGTCTCCGCCCCGCCGGTTCGAGGGGCGAAGGCCGCCGGCGCCCTAAGCCGCAAAGCGCCGGCACGTACTTCCAGGCCCGCGCGGGGGCGGAAGGAGATCCCGATGTCGATCGACGAACGTGCCAGCGTCTGCACCTTCGATTGTCCCGACGCCTGCAGCCTGACCGTCCGAGTCGATGACGGCCACATCCTCGAAGTGCGCGGCTCGGATGCGGTGCCGTACACTGCGGGGGTCATCTGCAACAAGGTCGCCCGGAGCATGGGTGATTTCGTGCACGGACCACAGCGTCTGCTTCACCCGCTACGTCGCATCGGACAGAAGGGTTCCAGACAATTCGAGCGTATCTCGTGGGATACGGCGCTTGACGAGATCCATCAGCGGGTGAGCGACATCACTCGCCGGTGGGGCCCCGGGGCGGTGATGCCGTTGAACTATGCCGGACCGCACGGCTTCCTCGCCGGCGACAGCATGTCCTCGCGTTTCTTCAATCGGCTGGGCGCCACCCAGCTCTACCGGCGGGCCCTGTGTGGTGGCGTGCGCAGCGAGGCATGGGCCGGGACCTACGGGGCCGTACCCGGGTGCCCGCCCGAGTACGCCGAGCACGCCAAGCTCAACGTCGTCTGGGGCAACAACGCGACCGTCGCCAATCTGCACCTCGTCCGGTGCGTCAGCCATGCGAGGCGAAAGGGCGGCAAGCTGGTGGTCGTCGACCCGCTGCGCACCAAGATCGCCGAGCAGGCCGATCTGCATCTGCAACTGCTACCCGGCACCGACGTGCTCCTCGCCTGGTCCGTCGCCGCGGAGCTCGAGCGATTGGGTTCGCTGGACGACGCGTTCATCGCCGCCAATGTGCTCGGGGCCGAGGAGTTCATGGCACTGGCGCGTGCCTGGCCGGCGGCTCGGGCAGCGGTGGCCTGCGGGCTGCAAGAGAGCCAGATCCTGACCTTCGCACATTGGCTGGCCGAGGCCGAACCGCTCGTCCTGGCGCCGGGCAACGGGCTCGAACGTGGCCGCAATGGAGGCAGCGGCATCAGGGCCGCGATCGCTTTGCCGGCGCTGCTCGGCCGGCTCGGTAAGGGCAGCGGCATCATTCTCGGCGCCAGCAACGCCTTTCCCAAAACCCCGGCCAAATTGCAGCGGCCTGATCTGGTGCCGGCGGGCACCCGCACGCTCAACATCAACGATATCGGCCGGCATCTTGTCGAGGACGACATCGACCCGCCGCTGCGCGCGTTGTTCATCTACAACCACAATCCGATCGTCGTGCACCCCGACCAGAACCGGATGCGGCGGGGGCTCGCACGCGAAGATGTGTTCGCCGTCGGTATCGAATTGACGATGACCGAAAGCATGACCCATTGCGACGTGGTGCTGCCGGCGGCGACCCACTTCGAATATGCCGATCTCTATCCCTCCTACGGGCATCACTGGCTGCAGCGCGCCGAGGCGGTGATCCCGCCACTGGGTGAATCGCTGCCGAACACCGAAATCTTCCGGCGTCTTGCCGCGCGCTTCGGCTTCGAGGAGCCCTGCTTCAAGGCCTCCGATGAGGAGCTGATGGACGATGCCGTCGATATCGCCGATCCCCGGCTCGCAGGCACCCGACCGAGCCAGATTTCGACCGGCAAGGCGCTGCAGATGACGGGACCAGACGGCAAGCCACTGGTCCTGTTCGACAACGTCTTTCCGGCGACGCCGTCGGGCAAGATCGAGCTCAAATCCGAAACCTTGGCCAAGAGATGGGGTGCCGCTGCTTTGCTGCCGGGTTGGCGCGAGCGGGATGCCGCATATCCTCTGATGCTGATCTCGCCGGCTTCCAACAAGCGCATCTCCTCGACCCTTGGCGGGCTGGCCGGTTCGCGCAAGGCATCGCCGCTGCTGATGAACCCGGAGGACGCGGCACGGCGGAATCTTGCGCGCGGCATCGAGGTGCGGGTGTGGAACCGACCGTGGCGAGGTCATCCTGCCGCTCGAGGTGACCGACAAGGTGCCGCCGGGGGTCGTTGCCGGCGAGAAGGGCGCATGGTTGTCGACGAGCCGCACCGGTCAGACGATCTCGGCTCTCGTTTCCGCCGATCTGCGGGCGGATCTCGCCGAAGGCGCCTGCTTCAACGATACGCCGGTCGAGGTCAGCCCCGCTTGAGGTAGAACCTGCGGCACGCACATGCCAAGCGCGCATGGTGGCGCCGAGTGCGACGCCGTATCAATCCCTCCGAGATCCGCAAAGGGCGCCGGACTTCCGTAGTTGCCCGATACCATTGAAAAACTCGTCGGCCGGAAAGATTTGAGAACTCTGATCTTGCCGCTGGTAGTATATGATCCCATCGATCTGCTAATATTCTTACCGAGACTGGTGCCTGTTGGACGTAGATCCAAGTTTTTCAACAGTATCGCCCCTTTCCGGACCTTGAGCCTCTGGTCACTCGGCGGGCGAACCTCGTCATGAATTGAGACCGGCGCCATCTGGGAGGCGAGCAATACCAGCGCACCCAAAAAGGACATTGCCCTTCAACTAAATGGCGGTGGAAGCACCGGCCAGAGGAGCGTCGATCGACAGTCGACAGGGATGCTATTTGCCCCGACGAACAATCTCAGGCGTCCCGTTCTCTCACCAAGCGGCATGGGACGGCGGATTGCCCGCTAACCGGGCTTGCGCAGCGAGCCGAATGGACGCGTTCACCGCGCCGTAGCCGCGATAGCCGCGCCGCTCGACAATCTCGAAAAAGAAGCCCCCTTGCAGCGTCTGCGTATAGACATGGAAGAACTCGGCGCCGCCATCGCGATCGTAGAGAATATTTCCTTCGCGCAACCGGTCGATCTGCGCGGCGTCAAGATCGGTTCGCGCCTCCAGGTCGTCGTAGTAATTCTCAGGAATCGGCAAGAGTTCCACACCGTTGGCGCGCAACCGCTTGACAGTGCGGAATATGTCATCGGTAGCGAGCGCAATCTGCTGCACTCCCGAGCCGAAGAAATCGTTAAGAAATCGCGATGCGAGCGTATGCCGACTCTGCGAGGCGTTGAGGACGAGGCGGATGGCGCCTCCCTCCGCCTCGACCGCCTGACTCTGGACCACGCCGCCCGGATCAATAACATCCTGGACCGGCGCCTTCCTGAGGTCGAGTAGCGAGGTGTAGAAGAGCAGCCAAGTCAACATCTCCTCGTACTGCATCGACTGCGACAGGTGATCGAACCGGGTGAGGCCGGCGTCTCCTTGGTCACTCGCCGCGACCTGCTCAAAATCCACGTCCCAAAGCCGGCCCAGCTCGGTCTTCCCATCAACGAAATAAAGGAGGCTGCCTCCAAGCCCGCGCACCGCCGGGATGTCGAGCTCGCCTGGTCCTACCGCCTGGCCAAACGGCTGATCGAGCAGCCCGACCGCGCGCTCGATCGTCGCCGAGGCGTCATTGACCCGCAGCGCCATCGCGCAGACCGACGGCCCGTGTGTGATATTGAAAGAATGGGCGAAGCCTTCCATCTCGCGGTTCACGACAATGTTGATGTCGCCTTGACGCCAGCGCACCACCGCCTTCGACCTGTGGACACCCGCGCGGGCGAAACCCAACGCTTGCAGGACGTATTCGAAGGCTGCTGCGGATGACTGGTCCATGGCGAACTCGAGGAATTCGATGGCTTCGACACGCGAGCGCGGTGGCAGCGATGGTGTGTCGGGAAGCTCGACCCCCGTGGTCTGGTGCAGCTCGTCCAGCATAAAGACGAGCGAGCGCTGCCCGTCGATCGCGATGCCCCGCGGCGAGCCTGCGCGGAAGCGGTCACTGAAGATCTCGAGCGAGAGGAGCCCGTCGAATCCGGTCGCCTGAAGTGCAGCCATGAAGGGCTGGAGGGCGAGATCGCCCTGGCCGGGGAAGCAGCGGTAGTGGCGGCTCCAGGACAGATAGTCCATGTCGAGCAGCGGAGCATCCGCTACCTGGACGAGGAAGACGCGGTCCTTGGGAATAGCCCGGATCGGCCCCAGGTCGGTGCCGCGAACGAGGATGTGGAATGTGTCCAGGACAAGGCCAACCGAGGGGTGGTTGGCGCGCCGCACCACCTCCCAGGAATCCCGGTAATCGTTGATGTGCCGCCCCCAAGCGAGCGCCTCAAAGGCGATGCGCAAGCCTCGCTTCGCCGCGCGTTCTCCGAGTTCACCGAAATCGGTGGCGGCGCGGTCAATCCCGCCGAGTGCATCCGGCGAGACGTTGCTGCAGACTAGGAGGAGGTCGCAGCCGAGTTCCTGCATTACGTCGAACTTCCGCTCGGCGCGCGCGAAGACCTTGGCGCGCCCCGGCTCGGGCATTCCCTCGAAATCGCGGAACGGTTGGAAGGTAATCGTGCGAAGACCAAGATCCTCGACCATTCGGCGGATCTCGGCGGGTGTGCCGTTGAACGACAAAAGATCGTTCTCGAAGATCTCTACGCCGCGGAACTGCGCCTTCGCGATCGCCGCGAGCTTCTCGTCCAACGTGCCGCTCAACGATACCGTGGCAATTGCGGTCTGCACGTTAGCCTCCTCTTAGCTGCCACATGCCGCCACTTTTCTCTGGCTGTAGACCGGACTTTGAAACAAGCTAATGCGAAATCAATAAGATACCTTGGCTACGCTGCGAAGCTCCTCGGGCGTCGTCGTGCCATAGCCAAAGAATTCGAGATAGGCCGGGATCTGCTCGAAGAGCATGTCAGTCCCGACCTGGTATCGGCATCCGCGCGCAGAGGCGGCCAGGAGTAGGGGCGTCATTTCGTGTTTCAAGACTACCTCGCCGACAAAGGTTTTGCGGTCGAGTTGGGTCGGGTCGATGGGAAGCGGGTCGCCGGTCTTCATCCCGAGCGGCGTCGCGTTGACGACAAGATCGTATCCAGCGGGGTCGTTGTGGCGGACCTCGATCCGGAGCGCCGGATAGTACTGACGGAGACGGGCGGCGAGCCTGTGTGCCGATGCGGGATGGATATCAAATAGCGCTATCGACCCGGGGCTGTCGGCGGCAATTGACGCGGCGATCGCCGAGCCCACTCCGCCGGTTCCGACGACGAGGCACGCCGCGCCACCGAATTGGAAGCCTTTGCGCTTCACCCCGCGCGTGAACCCGGCGCCATCGAACATGTCGCCTAGCAAGGTACCATCAGGCCTTCGCAGGATCGCATTGCAGGACCCTGCCACCGTCACCGTCGTACTGCACTCGTCGAGCAGTCCGACAGTCGTCACCTTGTGCGGCATCGTGACGAGGGCGCCGCGGATGTTGGTAAGGCGAAAGATGGATTTCAGGAAATTCGGGTAATCCTCCGCCTTAACCCCCATCGGCACGACGAAAGCATCGATCCCTGCCTTCTCGAAATAGGGATTGTAGATCAGCGGTGCTTTGAAGGTCGCGGTCGGGTAGCCGATATGCGCGATCAAGGTTGTCCTGCCATCGACCATTCCGGTCTCCTCTGGCGATACGGGCGGAACAGACTCGTTGCGAGAGAGTGAGCGCACGGGTCAAGCAAGATCGTCATTGACATTGAACGTACCAGTTAGTTAATTTTCTGCAACAAAATCCTGTGGGAGGCGGCGATCAAGCGAATTGAGTGGAACGCCAAATATCCCATCCAAACCTCTTCCTTCGCCCGTAGGGCGTTCGGAGCGTTTAAGCTGCCGATCTGCCGGTGGTGACGCCGGTGAGGGCGTGTGCCGACATCTTGCTGCTCGACTTTACGAATCCAGATTATCGTTAGGGAGGAAGTGATGAGTTAAGACGTGATGGGGACTGTACTCAGATCCACCAGGATTTTGGTAAGATCACTGCTTGCAGCGAGTGTTTTGTTATTGGTCTTTCCTGGCGGCGCGGCATGGGCTGACTTAAACACGATCTCGCTCGTCAACATAAGCCACAACGCATCATACGATCCGCTTTGTCCAGTCCTTGCGGGTTATCCTGCGGGCGGTTGCCGTGGGTCACTGTTGCCCGAAGTTTGGGTGGCCCCACATAACCCCAACGTCGTCGCCGTGGCCTATCGGACATACGGGCTCCCCATCAACACGAACGCGGCCGAGGACGCGCGAACTGCAGACGCCCACGTCTCCATCTCATTTGATTCCGGCAACAAGTTTAGAGACACGAACCTGATGCCGATTTTGAGAGAACCCGCCGTCAATATTGATGAACCCGAGCCGGACCTGTACTTCTGCAACTTACCGCACGTCGCTTTCAGTTCCGACGGTTACGTGTTCGCCGGCTGCTCGTTTTTCACGCCGCTCGGCAACATTGGTCCGCTACCCAAGCAAGGGCGCGTGACGGTCACTACTTCCAGGGATTTCGGGTTTACGTGGAGCGCCCCGACGTACGGCCTCAGGATCGGCAATTTTGCGCCTGGGCTCACCGGCCTTAGCGGCGGCACGGCGCCACAGGACACACCCTGGGACGCGTCTCACGGGTTCAGCGACCCGCAGGGACCCTATTACACGACCGCCGGTGGATACGTCGTGGTCTCTCTTGACCACGCCAAGACCTGGGGCACTGTCTACGAGGTGGATTCCCAATCGCTGCCCGGCTGGACCGTGAGCGGGGTCGGCGTGATGAACGCGGCATATGGTGTGTTGGGCGCGCCATTTGCCGCCAGTGCGACTCCGATTCCAGGATCGGTCTGCCCGTGCCTTGGGTATGCAACCAGCCTGAACTATGGCAAGACATGGAGCGCACAACTCGTTGCCGAGGCCGACCAATTCAATAGCAATACCTCGGGAGACACGGCGCGGTCCCCGTTCTCCGCTTCGGACCCGTCAACCCCTGGCATCCGCGTTGCTATCAGCGCATACACGCCGGACCATACATCGGTGCAGGTCTTCTACACTGAAGACGGTGGGCGCAAATGGAAGTCGGCGGCGGCAATGCCTTACCCAACGGGCGTCAACGTCACCACCGCATCCCACGTTGGAGTCGGATATACGCTCGATGGCCGGATCCTCCTTGTCTGGCGCGGGTTCCAGCAGTCGGGCGCGTTTGACACGTTTGCGACGCTCCTTAACGGGGACCACCAGTTTGGACCGACGATCAGGGTCAGCCCTCAGTCGTCAACCTACCCCCTCATCACCGATCAAGCAGCCTGTGTCGAGGCCTTCCCGCAGCCACCAACTAGGGCGTGCTACGACACTACGAGTGGTGGCGGAGATTTTAGTACCTGGATCACGGGCAATTATCGGTACGCATTCGTCGGCTTCCCCTATATTCCCGACGGCTTGCACGAGGACATCTATTTCGCCAAGATCCCGCTGTCGACCATGTATAAGCGCTAGCTTTGCGGTGAAACGCATCCCGCCTGCGTGGAGCAGCGAGGTGGGAGCGCGGGAATGAGCCCGCAGTCTCGGGCCGGGCGAGATTCAGATCTCGTTCCGGTCCCGAAACGGCGTATCAGCACATTGCTGAGACTATAGTAAACTCTATACCGGTGCCGTCCCGTTGCTGGGAGGGTCGCCGGGCGGCTTCATCCTCGGCGACTTGCGACGTATCCAAATCGCTTCAGCACTTGTCTCCTCTATCTCGCTGTAAGAGGTGGATCACCGCATCGGCAATCATCTGCTTGTGGCTTCTGCGCAGATCCGGCGCGGAGAGATCGCGGCCAAACAGGGTGCCGAAAGTCGCGCTGTTCGAGACCCGAAAGAAACAGAACGCGCTGATCATCATATGGACGTCGACTGGATCGACGCCTTCGCGGAAGGCGCCGCGGTCGCGGCCGCGCTTCAAGATCGCAGCAAGGGTATCGATCGCAGTCATATTGAGATCGCGGATCGCGGGCGAGGCCGCGAGATACCGCGCATGATGAATGTTTTCAAAGGTGACAAGCCGGATAAAGTCCGGATAGGCTTCGTCGTACTCGAAAGTGGACTCGACAAGGCGACGGATCGCTACCTCGGGCTCCAGCTCGTCCAATTTTAACGCGCTCTCCATCGCGCGAATTTCGGCATATACCTTTTCGAGAACGGCAGTGTAGAGCTTCTCCTTGCCGCCAAAATAGTAATAGATCATGCGCTTAGTCGTGCGTGTGCGCGCCGCGATCGCGTCTATCCTCGCGCCGCTCAAGCCGCGCGCGGCAAACTCCCTGGTCGCTGCGGCCAGGATTTCGCGCTTAGTGCGCTCGGCATCATGCTTGCGGCCCGGGATCTCGCGATCCGCCCGGCGCACTGCACTCTCAGGGCTGATCGTCGCCGCTCTCCCAGAAGTCGTCATAACGTGGGCTTTATAGTGGGTCATACCATGAGCCCCTTATCACGACGGAAATATTCGCGAACATACCGCCAAGGAGAATTTTGCTGATCCGATCGGTTTGAACTCGTCGGTCTCGATCGGTCCGTTGAACTTCCGACCCTCTGTCGGGTGGGATGAAAATAATTCTGGTGATGTAAAGGCCCCATATTCGGTTCTCTTTCGCGCTTCTTAATACCGCTCTATGTTCCGACGAGGTCTTCCCCCTCAGCAAGCACTTTTCAAACCGCAAGCTCCGCAGAGGATGGGCTTCCGGGCTTCCTGGTGGTCTCGGGTGCGCACCTTTTGACTGACCGGCATGGCCAACGCGCAGTGAGTGGCCGCTGAGGGTTGGACCCTTGCCTGTTATTCTCGACCCGGCGAACGATCGCCGACGGCCGCATCGCCGCCGTTGGATGAATGTCATCCGGCATCAATCCGAGCCGCAGGCAGCGGCTGCTAACTCCTCTGCGTCGAGGGCCTATTGCGCGGTGATGCCGCCGTCGATGACGAGCCCTGCGCCGGTCATGAAGGCGGCGTCGTCAGAGGCGAGGAACACGATGCCATTGGCGATATCGTCGGGTGTTCCCATGCGGCCGATCGGCAGACGCTCGATGACTTGGCGACGCGCCGCCTCGATGTCGTTGGTGCCGAGATTGCGCGCCCGCGTGACCAGCACCTGGTCGCCCATATCGGTGTCGATCGTACCGGGATGCATTGAGTTGACCCGAATGCGGTATCCCTTGCGGGCAAATTCGAGCGCGGCAGATTTTGTGAACAGCGTCACCCCGCCTTTGGTCATCGAGTAGAGCGGGTCTTGCGTCGAACCGACGAGGCCGGCGGTCGAGGCGAGGTTGACGATGGCGCTCCCGTGAGGGCTGTGCTGCGCCGCCTCGCGCAGCGCCGGCAGACACAGCTTGGTGCCGAGGAACACGCCGGTCAGGTTGACCGCGCATAGCCGTTCCCATTCGGCGAGGCTGGCGGCTTCGATATCCTTGCCGAGAAACAGCCCAGCGTTATTGACCAGGATGTCGAGCTTGCCGAAACGGCCGAGGGCCGCGGCGATTGCGTCGGTCCAATCCGCCTCGCTAGTCACGTCGAGATGGACGTAGAGAGCCGCGTCGCCGAGCGTGCGAGCCGTCTCGCGGCCACGTTCGTCGAGCAGGTCGCCGATCGCCACCGTGGCGCCAGCCTCGACCATCAGCCTCGCAGTCTCGCCGCCGATGCCACGCGCTGCCCCGGAGATCAGCGCCACCTTGCCGTCCAGTCGGTTCATGCCGGCCCTCCTCAGGCGGCTCCGCGATCATCCTATTCGGGCTCGCGAGCCGAGAACTCGCCCGAGGTCCGCGGTCAGTTTTCGAGCTTCATGCCTTTTTGCACGGCGGGTCGCGAACCAATCCGCTCGCGCCAGCCTTGCAGATCCTTCAGACCGGCACTGTCGGGGAGCGCCTTGCGGCCGGCATAAATTGGGTAGACCGCCAGATCGGCGGCGGTGATTTCGTTGCCGGCCAGATACCGCGTCTCGGCAAGCTGCTCGTCGGCAAAGCGCCACAGATTGACGAAGCGGTCCTCGTAGAACTTGATCGCCGAATCTGGCACCTTTTCCGGCATCCGCGCGCCGAGAAAGAAGATGGTCTGGTTGACCGACGCGTAGTCGGCGGCGCCTTCGGCCATCCATTGGAACATCCGTACCCGGGCGACCGGGTCCGACGGCAGAAACTTGCCAGTCTTTTCGCAGAGATACATCAGGATCGCCCAGGACTGGATCACGGTTAGGGACTTTCCGCCCGGCCCCTCAGGATCGATCAGGGTCGGGATGCGCGCAGTCGGGTTGATCTCTAAGTAGCCGGCGGCCTTCTGGTCGCCCTGCCCCAGATTGAGCACATGGATCTTGCACGGAACCCCGCATTCGTTGACCGCGATCGCGGCCCGCTGCCCATTGCCGGTGCCGGCGGTATAAAGCTCCATTTGTCACCCTCCCTCATCGAATGAAGTTCGCTATAGCGCCATGCAAGTTATGGATCGCTTGTTCCAACGATGCCCACCGACGCCGGCTACTGGCTGCTCAACAATCGATAGCAGATCTGTGCCGTCGTCGGTAGTCGACCCTAAGGCGCCTTCGCCGATTGCAGACAATCCAACGGAAGCGGCGCGCCTTCGGGCTCAACGGCTCAACCCCGGAACGGTCATTAGCGGAGCCGCTTCCAAGGCCTCCACCTCGTCGTCAGAGTCGTCCTCACCGTCGAATCGGTTCGCCCAACGGCTCGATCCATTCCTCCGCCTGCCCCACGGTCTTGCCCATTGCGGTACGGATCAATTCGATGAGCGCCTTCCGGCGCGCTTCAAAGCCACCGGCGCTAGCTAGCCAGTCCATTTCCGTTGAAAAATGGGAAATCACGTCTCCTCCGCGGCTCGGCAGGTCCTGCCATCGGCCATGACAGGACCTGCCGGTGCTCCCGCTGAAGCGGTGGGAGCCGGGCCGCGAGGCCTCTCAACCCATCTGTGTCAAGCTCCCTCGCCGGTCAGGCGGGAATGGCGATTTGGGGCAAACTGAGCCGTCTGGCGCCAGGACCGCGAATGACGGTCCATGTCGCATCTTCGACGTTTCCCTCCCCACCGCGCACCATAGGTCCGCTTGATCGTGGCTGGAAAATCGAGGGAAGTCCGCCTCGGCCCAAACGCAAAAACCCCGCCGGGCACGCAGCCAAGCGGGGTTGTCATCGTCTTGAGGATCCTGGTCGGAGCGGGATGGTCTGACGCCTCGACCCTCCAGACCCGCAGATCTGGAGGGTGAAGGCGTCAGGCTGCTGCGGCCTCGGCGGCGAGGATTTCGGCCATCGTGCGATGGTCGCGGAACGCCCAGCTGCTCGCCGACAGCGACGTCGCGGGCGGCGGTGGCGGCTTCGACCTTGCGCCAGGCGCCGTGCGCCGGAAAGCCGATCACGGCATCGCGGGCATGGGCGCAGGCGCCACAGCTCTTGCAGGTGGCCTCGCTGTAGGTCGCCGGGCAGATCGCAATTCGCCTGCCGGCCGGCGTGTACCGCGGCAAGGACGCCGTGCGGTCGCGCCATTCGCCGATCGTCTCGGCCCACTGGTCGCGCTGTCGCTTGAACCGGTGCCGAAACGCTTTGCGCGCGTAGGCGCGGGCGAGCACGGTCACCACCGGGGCGATCGCCAGCTCGGCCAACCGGTCCGCCTGAGCGGGGTTGTTGGCCGAGAGATTGACCGTGAAGCCGGCGTCGATGGAAGCGGCGATCAGACGCCGGTTCTCGGCACTGACAGCGTCGTCACCGAGGACGGGCTTGTGAGTGAAGGCGATCACGCGCTTGCCGGTGTTGGCGGCGACGAGCTCTTGCAGCAGCGCGCCGTCGATTGCCGGACCGTAGCCCGGCAGATCGCCGGCTTGCCCATAGCGCCACAGACGGCCGGGCCGGAGTGCTGCGATCTTGGCGCAGAACTCGGTCCAGGACCCGCCGGCGACACCGCGGGAGACGCGACCCCAGTGCAGGGCGAGAACGCCGGTCTCGGCGTAGCAGCCATTGTCGTAGAGCGCGCAGCCGGGCCAGCATGACGCCCGTTCGGTGATCGAGACGGGGATCGGCCCGGTCTTCGCGTTCTGCGAGACGGGGATGAGGTGTACTTTCATGGGGGTTACTCCATCGGAGCGGGATGCTCCGACGGCTCGACCCCACCGCATTTCCATGCAGCAGGGTCGAGGGTCGGCTAGAAGTGGCTGACGGCGACGAGATGCTTGATCGCCAGCGCGCTGATGTCGGCGCCGGTGCTCAGCACCTCGTTGGTCGTCGGCCAGGCGGGGTCACCATTGGCGAGCGCGCTGGTGCCGAGGACGCGACAGCCGCGCCACCGACCCTGGATGCTGTTGACGTTCCGCCACACCGCCTTGCTGCCGCGGGCCAGGGCTTCTTCCCGTGTGTTCGGGATGTCGCCTCCGCCCCGCCGCTTGGGGTGGGTGAGGAGCGTGAACAGCGCGCCGGCGGTGTCGATCGCGGCGATGCCGCCCGGATCGGCCTTTTCGAGGGCCTTGGGCCAGGGCGGCGGGCCGCGAAAGGCGAGCATGCCGGCGAGGGTCGGGACCTGGCCGAATTTCTCCGGGTCCAGGTATTCTCGCGTGTCGAGGTTGACGATCACCCGGCGCTGGCCCTCGGCCACTTCTTGCGGCCGGATGCCATGCCAATCGCCGGAGCGCGGCGGGCGCTGAACGTCGATCGGCCGCATGCCGACGCGCTTGTAAAAAGCGAGATCGTCGGCGCTGTAGTGGGTGTCGATGACATATTCGGCGACACCGCTACCACCGAACGCGCGCGCTACCGGCTTGACGGCGACGCAATAGCTGCTGCCCCATGTGGCCTTGAAGAACCGCACCGAGCAGGCTCCTTCGAGAAAGGCGGCAACCTCGTCCGAGAGGTCGGCAAAGACCGGCTGGCCCGGGCCAGGCTCCTCGTCCTCCTTGTCGCGGAGGGCGGAGTAGAGCTTTGACAGGGGTGGTCCGTCCCAGCCGGGCAGGTCATCGTCCTCGGCATAATCGCCCTGGACGAGGACGCGCTTTCCGGCCCACCGCCCAACGAGGGGCGACTGGGACAGATCGGCCGGCAGGTTGCCGCCGCGGGCCGAGACCAGTGCCAGAAGAGCGGCGCAGGTGCCCGGCCGGGTGAAGAGCTGCTCGGCGGCTTTGAGGCCGCAGCCGACATCGTGGGGCATGAACGCCTCGGCGAGGTCGGGGCAGACGGGGATATGGTACTGACCCATCGGGGTCTCTCCTTTAATGCCGGAGCGGGAATGCTCCGACGCCCCGACCCCCGCCAGCTGCTGCTGACGAGGGGAGGAGGCTATTTCTGCCGACGGGGGGAGTGCCGCGGGTCGAGCCGCTCTTTGACGATCTTCGCGATCTTCCAAGCGGCGAGATCGAGCTCGCCGGCGATCTGAGCCCAGATCATCGGGATGTGCCGATCCTGCCAGGCGGCCGAGAGTTCCACGGCGCTGGTCTGATAGGCACTGGCAGCCGCGCTGAGGACGCCGGCCACCTGGTCGGGGGCGTCGACGTCGAGGTTCAGATCAGGATCCACGGCGCCTCTCCGCAATCAGCACAAGACAGGCTTCGAGCCGCAGCCACTCCTCCGGGGTGTTGTTCCAGGAATGCAACGACAGGGCTGCCGCCTGGGCTTTCATTACCGAAAGGTTCGGATGGCTGACGATGGTCTTGGCTTGACCGACGGTGAGCTCGCGGCCGGTATGCCGGCGCACGGCGTCGAGGTTGATGATGTTCATGAGTAAGTTCCTCGGAGCGGGATGCTCCGACGCCTCGACCCCCGCCGACTTCTGTCAGCAGGGGTGAGGCTCGGGTCAGGCTGCCGGTTTCAGCAGTTCACCGGCGCTGCGTTCGAGCTCGAGCCGCTTGTCGTTGTTCGGCAATGAGCGGGCATGCGCGGTGGCGGCGACGGTCGCGTCCCACAGGGTCTCGATCGGCCGGCCCTCCTCGGTCTGGTGGACGGCCTTCAGAGCCGGCACCAGAGATTTGCCGAAGCGCTTTGCCAGGAACTGGTCGAGATCGGCCTCGATCCGTTTGGATCGGGCGTCCTCGATCGCCTGCAAGACCGGCTTGGCGCTGCCCTCGGCGTAGTCGCGAAGGACCGGGGTCACCTCTTCGAGCCAGCGGTCTGGCGCGCCGCTCGTATGGCGAATGCGGATTTCGGTGTATTGGTCCGCACCCCAGACGTAGCGGTTCGAGCAGACGTAGTCGAAGAGGAAGAACCCGGCGCCGAGCGTGGTGTTGCCGACCTCCGAGTTCCACACGAAGAAGCCGCGGGCGAGGGATCCCGGTTTGCCGTCACGGCGGTTCGGGATCTCGATGCGGCGATCCTCATCGGCGAGGAACACGAACATATCGCGATCGCTCGCGTAGAGGGTCGTGTTGCCCTTGTCGACGGTGACCTGCCGGCCGAAGATGCCCGGCACGCGCCAATGTCCCGCTGACGCCGTCGCCGAAACGCTCGACGAGGGAATCGACCACATCGGCATTCCAGATGCGGCCGTAGCGGGGACCGGTGGCGGCGCGGAGCTCGACATCGCCATCCTGGCCAGAGACCAGGAGCTTGACGTCTTCGACCCGCGAGTGAAGCGCAGGTTGAAGTTGAGGCAGTCGGCGATGATCGGGGTCGGCAACCTGCTGTCGCGGAAGTAGGACGCCGGGGATGGCGTCGACGCGAGCGAGCAGAGCTGCCCGAACGACCAATGCGTCGGCGCGGCCTGGGTCCCGTCGCGGTCACCGATCAGCAATCCCCGATGATCGTCGGCGGCCGGGAACAATTCGAGCTCCCGGGTGCTGACGACTCTCGACCGGCTGGTCTGCCGCGACAGGGCGGCGAAGGCCTGCAATTCGGTCAGGGACGTAAAACGCTGATCGGCCGGACGGGACGCCCATTGCCGGTGCGCCTGAGTAAGCGTGGTCATGGTGTTCAACTCCCTTTCAGATCAGGAGGGGCGGGTTGCCCGCTCCTGACGCCGCGCCCCTCACAAGCTGCTGCTCGTGAGGGGGAGAGGCCGTGCTGGTGGGAGCAGACGCAGGGATTAAACTCAGCCCGAAGCCGAGCCCCTCTCGTCTGACAGGACTGCGACATAGGCCGTGCCCGGCACCGCAGGTCTGTTCCTGCCGGTGGTTCCGGGCACGATCGCGATGACCTGACGGCTCCGACGCCCGACGCCCCCTCAACTGCTGCTGAGGGGGCGGGGCGGATTATTCGTCGTCGGTGAATTCTCGCGGGGATTTCGAGGAGCGGGCCGGTCTCGGCCTCATTCGCGTAGAGAAAGGTGCTGAGGCCGTACCCGGGAACCCCAAAACTGGGGATCGCGGGCCGATCGCGGCCGAGGATGATGTCGCCGGCGACGAGTTCAAGGCTGTCGGGGATCACCTTGGCGTTGGTGACCGTGGTCTTGCGAGCGTTGTCGCTGTCCATCTCCTGGGTGTCCCAGGCGATATCGTCGGTCACCGCCATCGCACAGGCCGCTTCGAGGGTTTCGGCCTCGACAACGATGTGCTGGTACATCGGCACCAGGTACTGACGCTCGATCACAAAATTTGGGCATTGGATTTCTCCGGTTGGATGTTTCCAATGACCCAACCCTTGCCAACTTCTGTCAGCAGGGGTCGATGATGGTCAGCGGGCTCCAGCGGAGCTTCGGTGATGTCTCCTTACGAGGGTCTCCTACCACGGGCGGCTCGGCACGCTTTGCCCGAGCTGAGCAACTCGTTTCCGGAGGGACCTTCATCTCAGATGACCGTAATTATATGGTGATTACTGCTTTATATTCAAGTATCAACAGGAAAATAGGCTTTCAAAGGGCCTCGCAATCCCTAAAGACACAGCTTTACTTGTTGGTTCTGGTAACACGTAATTGGTTGATCGGAGGTCTTGGCGGCTCGTTGGCGATCCAGATACCACGCCTCGGCATCGGATTTGTCGTTTTGGATTGTGAAGATCCTGCCGTTTGGTGTTTTGATTTTTTCAACCAGCAGGCCTCGCGACATGCTGCGCTGCAGTTCGCATCTCGTCTCAATTGGCGGCTGTCCACTATAGGCGATCGTGCATGGCAGCCTGAAGAGTGATTGGAAAGCCGGTGCGGTGTCGCTGTAAAATAGCAGAGCGACGAAGACCGGCAATGCTCTGCCGAGAAAACGGTATGACATAGGCTTATCCCTCATTTTCCGCTGGCTGAGGCGAGACGAGATGGTTGAGATCATCTTTCAGCCGCGACGGAGTTTTGCCAGAGCAAGCCTTTCAAAACCGGGGCCGGCCGCACGATCTCCCGGCGGTTGCCTTATCGGGGTTTCGTTTTGTCATGGGCGCATGAGGACCGGGATCAGGACACGGGCAATGCATGCAATCCCGGAAAGCAGGAGCCGATCAACCCTATGCTTGCCGTGTCTTATTTTTGCCCCTCGGTCGGCTTCGCTTCGCAGGGATTCCAACAGGGGAAGGACGGTGTTATCTGGGGCGATGCAGGCATCCCGGACGAGCACGCCAACCGAGGTCCTGGCCGGCCTGGTCGAGCGCGTCACCTTCCACAACGAAGACAACGGGTTTTGCGTTCTGCAGGTCAAAGCCCGCGGTCAACGCGACCTGATCACCGTCATTGGCCATGTGGCGATGATCTCGGCCGGTGAGTTCGTGCAGGCCAGTGGGTCCTGGGTCAACGACCGCACTCACGGCGTCCAATTCAGGGCGTCGTTCCTCAAAGCCACGGCGCCGACCACGATCGAGGGGATCGAGAAATACCTCGGGTCCGGGATGATCCGCGGCATCGGGCCGGTCTACGCGCGGAAGCTGGTTCGCGCCTTCGGCGAGGCCGTGTTCGAGATCATCGAGCAGGAGCCGGGCCGCCTGCGCGAGGTGACCGGCATCGGCCCGAAGCGCGCCGAGCGGATCATCGGGGGCTGGGCCGAGCAGAAGGTGATCCGCGAGATCATGCTGTTCCTGCACAGCAATGGCGTGGGCACCTCGCGCGCGGTGCGCATCTACAAGACCTACGGCGCCGATGCGGTTCAGCTGATCTCGGAGAACCCGTACCGGCTGGCCCGCGACATCCGCGGCATCGGCTTCCGCACCGCCGACCAGATCGCAGCCAAGCTCGGCATCGAGAAGACCGCGCTGATCCGCGTCCGTGCCGGGATCTCCTACGCGCTCGCCGAGGCGATGGACGAAGGGCATTGCGGTCTTCCGGCCGATGAACTCGTTCCGCTCGCCGAAAAGCTGCTCGAAGTGCCAGCCGAACTCGTCGAGACGGCGCTGCGCCTCGAGCTCGCGGACGGCGCTGTCATCGCCGACGATCTCGAAGGCCGCCGCTGCGTCTTCCTTGCCGGGCTTTACCGAGCCGAGCGCGAAATCGCCGAGAAGCTCAGGGCGCTCGCCGTTGGGAAGCCGCCCTGGCCCTCGATTGCCGTCGATCAAGGCGATCCCGTGGGTCGAGCAGAGGACGAAGCTGGCGCTTGCCGACAGCCAGAAGGCAGCGCTCCGGGTCGCACTCGTCTCCAAGGTGATGGTCATCACCGGCGGACCCGGCGTCGGCAAGACCACGCTGGTCAACTCGCTGCTCAAGATCCTGATCGCCAAGGCGGTCACGATCGCGCTTTGCGCCCCGACCGGCCGCGCCGCCAAGCGCCTGACCGAGAGCACCGGCCTTGAGGCGAAGACGATCCATCGCCTGCTCGAGACCGATCCGAGGACCGGCGGTTTCCGGCGCAACGCAGGACGCGCCGCTCGATTGCGATCTGCTGGTGATCGACGAGACCTCGATGGTCGACGTGCCGCTGATGCGCGCCGTCCTGCGTGCCCTGCCGGAGGGGGCGGCGCTGTTGCTGGTCGGCGATGTCGATCAGCTGCCCTCGGTCGGGCCGGGGCAGGTTCTGGCCGACATCATCGCGTCGGGTGCCGTGCCGGTGGTGCGCTTGACCGAGGTGTTCCGCCAGGCCGCCGAGAGCCGGATCATCACCAACGCGCATCGCATCAACCAGGGGCAAATGCCCGATCTCGCCACTGCCGAGGCGGGCGATTTCTACTTCGTCGACGCGGCGGAGCCGGAAGACGGTGTCCGGAAGCTGCTGGCGATCGTGCGGGAGCGGATCCCGAAGCGCTTCGGGCTCGACCCGATACGCGACATCCAGGTGCTCTGCCCGATGAACCGCGGCGGCCTCGGCGCCCGCTCACTCAACATCGAGCTGCAGAAGGCGCTGAACCCGCCCGGCGAGATCCGCATCGAGCGCTTCGGCTGGACCTTCTGTCCCGGCGACAAGGTCATGCAGATCGAGAACGACTACGACAAGGACGTCTACAACGGCGACCTCGGCGTCGTGTCGCGCATCGACATCGAGGAAGGCGAGCTCGCGGTCGACTTCGACGGCCGCAAAGTCACCTACGGCTTTGGCGAGCTCGACGAACTGGTGCTCGCCTACGCGACGACCATCCACAAGAGCCAGGGCTCGGAATACCCGGCCGTGGTCATCCCGCTGACCACCCAGCACTACCTGATGCTGCAGCGGAACCTGCTCTATACCGGCGTCACCCGCGGCAAGCGGCTCGTCGTCCTCGTCGGGCAGCGGAAGGCGCTGGCGATCGCGGTCAAGGGAGCGCGGCACGGCGGCGGTGGTCAAAGCTGCGGGAGTGGCTCGCCAGGGAGTTTCTCGCTAACGTGTCGCATGACCCCGTGAGAGCCTCTATAGCCTTTGAAAGAGAGACCTACCATGCCGAATGATCCCTTTGTCGAAGTCACCGCACTGACCTCACTCGGTCCAATACAGTATTTGGATGCACGCGACCGGGCGATGTTTGATGCTGGTCATGTGCCCGGTGCTGTGCATGTGCCGGTCGAAGAATGGGATAAAGCGGCCAAGTCAGCCGACATCGGGTTTGGTAAGACCGGTTACTGGGATGAGGCTCTCAGGACCCTTGGTGTCGATCAATCGGCCATTGCCGTGGCCTATGATGACGGCCGCATGACCAATGCCGCGCGGGTCTGGTTCATCCTGCAGCATTTTGGCGGCAAGGCTGTTATCCTGAATGGCGGCTGGGCGGTGCTTTCCTCAGCGACCAGACTGCCGAAAGCGGTCAAGCCGTCGAAAAGCGGTTTCCGGGCGATCCCCGGTGCAGGTTCCGTCGGTTTGGTCGATCGCGAGACCCTCAAGCATCAGCTTGATGGCAGCGCGCACGTGTTCGACAGCCGAACGCGCGCGGAGTTCACCGGAGAGGATACGCGTAACCGCACGCGCGGCGGTCATCTCCCGGGTGCTCGGCATCTGTCGCATACGGATCTGCTGGATAATGGCGTTGTTCGGCCGGCGCCGGTCCTGCGAGCCATGATGGAACGCGTCGGATTCGGCCCTGGCGATCACATCGTGACCCATTGCGAAGGAGGCGGAAGAGCGGCCTTGGCCGCTGCCGCGGCGGTCCGCGCCGGGTATGACGACGTCCGTGTCTATTACCTCAGCTTCGCCGATTGGGCGCGCGATGAGAGCTGCCCGATCGTGCGCGATTAGGCAATCGATACGAGGGATACGCATGCCAGATTGGCCGGTGTTTGGTAAAGACCTCCGCCGTCGCCCACCGGATCTTCTTGTGTGCCTGGCGACGACCGAGCCGCCACGAGTATGATCGGCGCATGCAGAGCGGGGGTGGGCGATGATGCGTCTTAAGGAGAAAGTTGCGATCGTCACCGGCGGCGCCCATGGCATGGGTGAAGCTGAGGCTCGCCTGTTCGCGACCGAAGGCGCCAAGGTCATCATCGCCGACATTCTGGGAAGCGACGCCGAACGGGTCGCCGCGAACCTTCGCGCCGCTGGCGGAGAGGCGACAGCTGCGAAGCTCGATGTCACCAGCGAGGCGGAGTGGATGGATTTGATCGTGAAGGCGGTAGCGACCTATGGCCGGCTCGATATCCTGGTGAACAACGCCGGCATTTCCGGCAGTTCGGTTGGTGACCCTGACGGTATCGAGGGCTGGCACCGCGTTATCGCGGTCAACCAGACCAGCGTATTTTTCGGCACCAAGCTTGCCGCCGAGCAGATGGCAAAAACCGGCGGCGGCTCGATCGTCAACATCAGCTCGATCATGGGGTTCGTCGGGAGCGCCAGCGGGCATCCTGCCTATCATGCATCGAAGGGTGCTGTGCGGATCTACTCCAAAGCCGCGGCCGTGCGGTACGGCCCGTCCGGCGTCCGGGTCAACACCGTGCATCCCGGTTACATGCCGCCAATGCTAAACGCCACCAATGCCGGCGAGCGTGACGACAAGATCGCTGCGACGCCGCTACGGCGGATCGGGAGGCCCGTTGAAGTGGCGTACGGTGTGCTGTTTCTAGCCTCCGACGAAGCCTCATTTGTTACCGGCACCGAGTTGGTCATCGACGGCGGCTTTATCGCTCAATAACCGCTCTGTTTGGCCCTCGCCCGAACGCGGGCCAGCTGAGGCAACGGAACGGAAACGGCGATGCAATGGGTCCGGTGACCTCGCCGGCGATCCTCTCAACTAATAAAGGGATCGGACAGAGGGACTGCTGCGCGGGGCCGGTAATGCGACTTTAGCGGAATCTTCCATAAATAATTCTTATAGGGTTTTCCCCTAAAGTCGACTCAGCTCCAGCGAGGTCTGGGCGCGCCGGTCATGCCACCGTCGATCACGAGTTCTGCCCCGGTCATGTAGCTGGACGCATCGGAAGAAAGAAACAGCACGCCATTTGCGATGTCCTGCGCCTGTCCAACTCCTGCCTAGCGGCACCCCGGCCTTGGCAACCTCGTTGGGGTCGATCGGCACGTTCTGGCCGGCGGACGCCGGTATCTTCGCCCAGATCGGTGTGTCGATGACCCCCGGATGACGGTGTTGACCCGGACGTCGTCCCCGGCTGCCGCGCACTCCATCGCGACCGCCTTGGCGAACAACCTTACCCCTCCCTTGGTCGCGCAATAGCCGGCCAAACCTGCTGATCCCCTGAGACCGGCAACCGACGACATGATGATGATCGAGCCGCCGCCGGCGCGGCGCATTGCCGGAACCGCGTACTTGACCGACAGGAACACACCATCGAGGTTGACCGCGGTCTGTCGCCGCCAATCGGCCAACGACATTTCGATCGCCTTGCACAGGATGCCGATGCCGGCGTTGGCCACCATTACATCCAGACGTCCAAAGCGCCGCTCGGCGGCGTCGATGGTCCCCGGCCAGCTCTCCTCGAGACTTACGTCCTGATGGAGAAACATCGCCTCGCCGCCGGCGCTGCCGATCTTGTCCACCACCGCTCGGCCGCCGGTGTCGTCCACATCGGTTACCACGACCTTGGCGCCTTCACGCGCGAGTGTCATCGCACAGGCAGCACCGATCCCCGATGCGCCGCCCGTTACGATCGCGATTTTGCCGTCTACCTGACCCATCGCCTGTTCTCCCGTTTTCTCCGTAAATCGCCCGGTATCCCGTTATTAGAAGCCGGCCGGCTCACTGAACTCCGACTTTTGCCAACCGCTCTGGTGCCTCGGTGAGGACAGTGATGCTCGCTTGGATGCCGGAGGGTGGTTTAGCAGGCTCAGGCTGCGCCGGGGCGGACCCGCGCCGCCGGATGGTCCGCCGGCAAACGGGCGTGGCCGGGGCCGAAGAATTTCTCTCGCAAGGTGCCCAGGGCGTAGTCGCGTTTATGGACGCCACGCCGCTGCAATTCCGGCACGACAAAATCGACGAAGTCGGAGAAAGGTTCTGGGGTGACTGCGTACGCCAAGTTGAAGCCGTCGATGTCGGTGTCCGCCACCCAGCTTTGCAATTCGTCGGCGATTTCGCTGAACGAGCCCACAATAAACGGCCCGCGCCCGCCAATTGCCGCGTGCCGCGCAATCTCCCGTGCCGTCCAGCTGCGCTCCGGGTCCGCGATGGTGAAGGCTTCCAAAGCCGAGGTCATCGCATCGCGCCGGTCAAACCGTACCGGCTCGTCCGGCGG
Organism: uncultured Alphaproteobacteria bacterium; assembly: GCA_963832875.1. GTDB lineage: Bacteria > Pseudomonadota > Alphaproteobacteria > ATCC43930 > CGMCC-115725 > AP-15. The sequence continues at coordinate 91,241 of CAWHWB010000001.1, forward strand.
CAGTGTGGAGAAATCAACTCCCGTCCACCCGGACATCAAGGCCAGCGCACCTTCCTCGCTGACGTAGCACTGATAGTCTTGCAGCTTCTTGTGAGCCGCCTCGCCCGTGGCTGCGGTAATAACCGTCATCATCGTGAAGATCAGGATTTGCGCGGGGTCGCGGCCACACGCGGCCGCCCGGCGTCGAATATCAGCAACGATGTTGGCGATGACCTTCTTCGAAGGACCATTGATGAAAACGCATTCCGCGTGCTGCGCGGCGAACTGCCGTCCGCGGGTCGAGGCGCCGGCCTGGTACAATACCGGTGTGCGCTGCGGCGACGGTTCGCAGAGGTGGATGGCGTCGAGCTGAAAATAAGGGCCATTATGTGTGACCCGATGGATCCCAAGAGCGTGTCATCCCGATCCTCCCGTAGTGCCCGACCTCGACGAACGCCCAGGATACCGCAACGGCGCTGCCTAGCCCATCGCGTGGGGACTGACCGGCGCCTCGGAACGCGTCCTGCCCCGACGCCTCTTTGAGGTGTCCGGGCGGGTGACCCGAAACCACCCACGGCGCATATGATCAAGGGTCCGTTATGTCGTCGCGCCGTTAGGCGTCGCTGATCCTGTATGCCCGAACCGCGGTATCATGGAACAGGGCCGAGCGCTCGGAGGCCGAATAACCCTTGGAAAACCGCTTGAAGGCATTGAACAGGACGTGATGGGAAAACGAGACCTTGTCCACTGGGAAGTTGCTTTCGAACATGCACCGGTTGGGGCCGAATTGCTCGATGCAATAGGTCATCAACGGGGCCATGGACGCGGCCAATTCCTCCGAGCCGATCGGCTTCTCCCGAGTGTGCCAGTCGAAACCGAGCCTGGGCATGCCGATGCCGCCCAGCTTGAGGTTGACGTTGTGACACTCCGCCACGGGTCTGATGCCGCTGCGCCAGGCGGCGAGAACCTCGTCATCGCGGTTGCCGTAAGGGCCGACCCGATTCAAGCCGCCGAGATGGTTCAGCACGATCGTCAGGTCGGGGATGGCCTTGGCAAAGTTGGCCAGCTCAGGTAGTTGCGGGAAACATACCCCGGTGTCGAGGGACAACCCCATCTTCGCCAGCACCTTGGCTCCGGCGCGATACTCGGCGGTGGCCAGCACTCCCTGAGTTTCCCGGTTTCCTACCTCGGGATGCGGGTCCCAGGTAACCGTGTGCCGGATGCCGCGAAAGCGGTTGGGACTGGCGGCTTGCAGCGCCTCCAGCACTGGCTCGGCCTGGTCCCCGAGCTTCAGATCCGCATGGCCGATGATGGCCGATGCGGCCCGGCACGGACCATAGAGCCCGGTGGCGCTGGCCGCGGCGAGGCCCTGGACGAATTCAACCTCGCCGACCGGGCGCGATTCCGCCGGCCCATCCGGGCGGTACATCGATCGCGCCTCGATGAAAACGGTGGAACGCACGTTATGGCCGCAATTAACGTCGGCCGCCAACTCGTGCAAAAGATAGCGCTGGTAGGGGACGCGCTCGGAGCGAAAGTCCCAGAAATGATGGTGTGGGTCGCAGATCGCGATCTCCGGCTCCAGGGTCGGTTCCTGGGTCAATGCCAGCCAGTCGTTTCCTCCGTACGGCATAAGAACTCCTCCATTGCGGGATGGCGCGTCGTTTTCCTGTTGGTCCCATCGCAGCACACAATAAAGCCCGTGCCAACGGTCTCGGAGCGGCGCTTAAAAGCGGCAGGTGGTCCTTTTGACTTCTCGAGATCTGAGGTTTCGACAGCTTGACGGCGGATTGAGGCGCGGGCGCAGATTTCTGGGCCTACCAGTTCACACGGGAGGGAGCCCTGGCATCAACGGTAACGACAATGCCCGCGCGAATGTCGGCCGAGGAATGGCAGACGCGGTGCGATCTTGCCGCGTGCTATCGCCTGGTCGATCTGTTCGGATGGTCGGACCTGATCAACACCCGCATCACGGCGCGCGTGCCGGGGCAGCACGACCATTTCCTGATCAACCCCTACGGTCTGTGTTCGACGAGGTGACCGCATCGTCGCTGGTCAAGATCGATGCCGCAGCGGCAACAAGGTCGAGCCCTCGGAATACGAGGTCAACAGCGGCGGTTTCGCGATCCCCAGCGCGGTACACCTGGCACGGCCGGAGGTGGCTTGCGTGCTCCATACCCACTCGATTGCCGGCTGCGCCGTGTCGATGCAAAAAGACGGGCTGCTGCCGCTCAACCAGCACGCGCTGCAGGTGATCGGCGATGTCGCCTATCACGACTACGAGGGCACCGCGCGCAACCCCGAGGAACGCGCGCGTTTTCTCGCCGATTTCGGCGACCGCCACATCATGGTATTGCGCAATCATGGTCTGCTGGTCGTCGGCACGAGCATCGCCGCAGCGTTTATCGCGACCTATCGCATGGAGCGGGCCTGTGCGATGCAACTCGCCTTCCAGCAATCCGGCGCCGAGCTCCACCCGATCGCCGACGCGGTCGTTCAGCGGTGCCCATGACAATGCCAGAATGCGCCTCACCGGCGGCCGCGACGCTCCGGCCAGGCTCGAATGGCCGGCCCTCTTGCGCAAGCTCGACCGTATCGACCCATCTTACAAGCAATGATGGGGAGGGGACCTCGCAGCGCTGTCCACCGGAGCCGACAGTGAAAGGGTGGCGCAAGGCAGCGTCCTCAGCCCCGAGGATCATCAAGAACAACCGGGAGGGGTGAGATGGAGGCGTACCACATCGACCGCTTTGGCAGCGTTGATGGGATCGTACTGCAGACCAGCGAGGATCCGCGACCAGGGCCGAGAGAAATCCTGTTGCGGGTTCGGGCGAGTTCGCTGAATTACCGCGATCTGATGGTCCTCAAAGGCGGTGGTCGCGGGCCGACAAAGCTCGGCGTCGTGCCGTTGAGCGACGGCGCCGGAGAAGTCGCGGCCGTCGGCGAGCGCGTGACGCGGGTCAAGGTCGGCGACCGGATCATCGGCACGTTTCACCCACGTTGGTTCGGCGGCCCGATCAGCTCGGATTATCTGACCGATCGGCTCGGCGCCAACCTCGACGGGATGCTGGCGGATTACGCGGTATTGAGCGAGGAAGCGCTGGTGCCGATGCCGAGCCACCTCTCTTTCGAGGAAGCCGCGACGTTGCCTTGCGCCGCTGTGACCGCCTGGGTGGCACTCACCGGCCATCGCGGGGTCACCGCCGGGGATACGGTGCTGACGCAGGGATCGGGCGGCGTTTCGGTCTTCGCGCTGCAATTCGCTCGGCTGTTGGGCGCCCGCGTGATCGCGACGACCTCGAGCGCCGGAAAAGCCGAGCGACTCGAAGGCGCTGGGAGCATCCGACGTGGTCAACTACCGCGAGACCCCGAATTGGGACGAAGAAGTGCGGGCGCTGACCGATGGCCGCGGTGTCGATTGCGTCGTCGAGATCGGCGGACCGGGGACCATCGCGATGTCGCTGAAGGCGCTGGGCGTGGGCGGGCACGTCAGCTTGATCGGCACGAGCCTATCGCCATCCGGAACCGGGCTCGATCCATTGTTGCTGACCGGCCGGGGCATTACCCTCGGTGCCATCAGCGTCGGCAGCCGCACGGATTTCGAGGCGATGAACCGGGCCATTACCTTGCATCGCTTACGGCCGGTGATCGACCGCGTCTTTCCGTTCGCCAAAGCAAAGGAAGCATACCGCCATTTCGAGGACGCGGCCATTTCGGCAAGGTCGTGATTAGCCACGGCTGAACGTCTCGCCATGAGATCAATCGTGCGCTCTACGGCATGGGAGATCCATCGGCCGCACCCGATGGCTTGCTGATGCGCCGAGCAATGATCACGTTGTGGCGCACCCGGCGCCGGCTAATCGCCAGGTCCTGGACCCCTTCTCGTCTCCACTATCCGCTGTATGGCGCTCGGCTCTCAGGCCGACCAAATGATGAGATCTGGTATTTCGCCTACGGCGCCAACATGGATGAGACCACGTTTCGCGTCCGCTGCGGCATCCGGCCATTCGAGTGCCGTCCAGGCCGCATCAAGGGCTATCGGCTGCGCTTCAACCTGGAGGGCCGTCCCAGGGGGAAGGCGGCGCCGGCGAATTTGTGCAGCGACCCCAACGCCGAAGTCTGGGGGTGTGCTTTACCGCATCACCCGGCGCGCGCTGGTCCGTTTGGACTCGACGGAGGAAGTCCCCGGGCGAGGCTATCGCCACGTCGTGCTTGAGGCAGAAGACGCTGAAGGCCGGCTGCTCCAAGCCGTCGCCTACATGGCCCAAGGTAACGAGGTCGATGGCAGACCGTCGCACCGCTACATCACGCTGCTGCGGGAGGGCGCGCGAACCCACGGTCTCCCGGAACATTATATCCGCTTGTTGGAAAGCGTCGAGCATTCGGCGTAGCGCTGGGACTTCACTGGGCAATGTATCCGCTCGACATCGGCGCGCACGGCATTCATCAACGTCCGCTTCTAAACACGCTCAATCTGATAGCCACTTCTTATAACCGCGGCGCAAAGTCTTGCCGAGCCTCTGAGCGTTGTCCGTCCAGTCCCCTCTGGGTGACGCGGGCGCGGTGGATTTCCGCATTTGATTAGCCCATCGGCCGAGCCGAAAGAGGTTATCCGTCCAATCCCCCGCGGGCGACCCCGCCTCTTTAAGTCGATGCTGAAGACGGGCTTTTGCAGCTTGCCCATTGGCCTTTTCATGCTCGGTGGCGGCGGGATCTTCGACCACCGAGATAATGGCCCGCAGCTTCCGGCGGAGAGCCTCGACCGAACCAATGCTCATGGTCGGCGATCTTAGCACCGGAGCCGACCGTAAATCTCTAACTGATCGGACGCCGTCAGGCAGCCGGGCGCGACCTTTGGAGGAGTTGAAGCCGAGGACGTTCCGAAAGACAACAAGCTGGTGGTGCAGCTGGAAGCTGGAACAGCTCTCATGCTTCCAATGCCCCACGCAGTATCTCACGCGCCGGCGGGGTGCCGTCGAGCGACCGCAAGGTCCGGCGCTTGATCTTCCAGCCCTCCTCGGTGCGCTCGAACTCCCAGCGGTTCGCTGCAACACGGTGCACGTGGAAGCCCTGCGACGAGCCGTGATTGGGCACCTCGAATACCGGGCCGACGCGGTCCGGCACGAGGATCTGGATGTAGGAGATCGCGAACGCCGTATCCCCGGTAACCCGCACATAGCGCAAGCCGGCGAAATGTGCGATCCCCTGCTCGATCGCCCGGTGGTGCTCGACGCTTGTCGATGTCCCGGCGATCGCCGCCCGCCCGGTCGGCCGGGGGAATTCGGCGCCGCGGTCGAACACGCCATTCTCTGCCCATACGGAGGCGGTATACTTGCCGGCGCCGGTATCAGCGCTCGGCGGATGGGTGGCGATCAAGTTGTAGATTTCCAGCCGGTCCTCGATCACGCGAATCCGCTGTTCGAGTGTCCTGCCGTTGCTGCCATGGGATGCCATCCGATATCTCCTCCGTTTCCGGCGAACGCCCGATCTCTCCGACCGGACGGGCCGTGTCGTTGGCCCGAAAATCGTCGCCTTCGCTGCCGCCTCGAATTCGCAACGCGGACGGTTCAATCGGCTTCAACCGGGGCGGCGTGCGCTGACCAGAAACACGGTCGCCGGCAGCCGGATCGCACCGGAACCGGCCTCAGCGGCGAATGCCTCCTCGATCTCGCGGGCGATCGTCTGCCGGGTCGTCTCGTCGGGCTGCTTCTCCTCGATCAGCCTCGCCGTCGGTCCCATCGTCAGCGCCTGCCGCGCTTCGTCCTCGGGGCTGCCGCCAATGATCGTCGGGTGGGCCCGCTCGACGGCGATCTCGACGAAGCCGGCCGCCGCGAGAACCGCGAGGACATAGTCGGGGTCGGCGAAGGCGAGCGGGCTGGGCTCGTGCGCGGGCGGCGGTGAGGGTGGCCCCAAATGGCGCTGCGCGATCTCGTAGGAAATCAGCCAATGCCGGTTCTCCGCGAGAGGACCCCAGCAGGCGAAAACGAGGCGACCGCCCGGCTTTAGGGCGCTGCCGATATTGCGAAAGGCCGCGATCGGATCGGCGAAAAACATGACGCCCATTCGCGAGGTCGCGAGATCGAAGGCGGCCGGCTCGAACGCGAACACCTGCGCGTCGCCGAGCAGCAACGTGACATTGCGCCGCCCACTCTCGCCCACCCGCTGCCGCGCCGACCCCAACATCGGCTCGGAGATATCGACCGCGACGACGCGGCCGTGCTCACCGACCGCTGCAGCGAGTGGCAGGGTCAAGGCACCAGTGCCGCAGCCGATTTCAAGCACGCTCTCGCCGCGGGAAATGCCCAATCGGGCCAACAATAAGGCGAGGCTCTCCCGGTTGCGTCGCTCCCTGAACCCGGGGGTGGCGATCCAGCGCGGCCCGGCGACCGTATTCCAATATCGGCGCTGCGCCGCATTCGCATCGAGAGCTTCTTCCGCCATCGTTCAAGATCCTCTCGTCTCGGGTCAGGTTCGCGCCGATGGTAGTACGACAACGTCGCATTGGCTCACCTTTCGCAGGCGTAGGCGAGGCAAGCAGTTTTCTCGATCGTGTGAGCAAGGGCCTCGACCTCCACGGTCGCGCGCTCGAACTTCTAAAGAGCGAGGCGTATTATTATGAATCAGCAGGAGGCATTGTCGCTCGCGGCGTTGCCAGGAAGTAGCGCTACAAGCTGCCTATCGCTAAATGCCGCTCATATTCACTTGTAGCATTCAACCATTATGGTCGATTTCATTGCCTTTTCTCCTACATCGGCGGGATCCAGTTTCGTCTCCGATTGAGCAACGAGGTAGTCGATCCGATGCGCGTCAAGGAACTCACGGATGGTCGCGCTCTTAATCGCGAAATTGATATTTTGAGGTAGCGTTCCGGTCGCCTCCGCAACAGCCAAATCATTTATTCGAGACGAGACGATACCGACTACATTGCCGCTGAGATCAACAAGTGGTCCACCGCTGTTGCCCGGCTGGACCGGCGCGCTGAGTTGGAGAAACCGGCTATCGTCATTCAACCCGGCTAGAGCGGATACCGTCCCCGTGGTAACCTCCGGGCTCGATGCAAGCAACCCAGCGTAAGGAAACCCCAGCGCGACCACCGCGTCGGCCGGACGTATGCCTTTGCCCTCGCGAAATCGCAGAGGCTCGATTCGGGTTGCTGCCCCCTGGATCACCGCCAAATCATTGCGTTCGTCTGTCGCAACCACTGTGCCATTCTGCGGACCGGCAACAACGCGCAGGCGTACCGCCTCACAGCCCTTTATCACGTGATAGTTTGTCAGAAATTGGCCTGAGGTGTTGATGGCGAACCCCGTTCCGGTAGCTGCCAGTGTCAATGTGCTGGCGGGTGGTTCGGCGGTAGCGACCTGCGGTGAAGTCTGGTTCGGTGTTGAGGTCCCGCTGTCGCCGTTGCTCGGATTAGCGCGCGGCACCGCCGGCGGATTTAGGGCAACGGGCAGCGATCTTGCTGAAACCTCCTGATCAATCGCGAGCGCGTCCGTATCCCCCAGAAAACCCGTGACGGGCAGGCCGTGAGCACTCTGCCAGGCGACGATAGCGGCGCGAGTGTCTCGACCATAGACACCGTCAATTGGACCAGGCGGCAGAAATCCAAGCTGTTGGAGGCCTTGCTGCAACCTCAGGTGATCCTCGGGCGCCCGAACAGCTTCCTCGCGGGCCGGTCCTGTCAACTGATCGATCCATGTCGCGCGCATTTTCTCGTAGGCATGTTCGACGCATTCCCGTGACTGCCTTTCCTCCTCGGTCAAAGGACCTGATGCTGGCAGGCCACATTGCTCCTGCGCCTGATCGATAAACGTAATGTCCTGATCTTGCAGCTGGGGCTGCGCCGCCGGTCCGAGTTGTTGGTAGAGCGCCCAATATGCTTGATTGAAGGCCAAATCCATGCGAGACAGCGTGTCGTCGCTGCAAATCAAAAGCGTGAGCGGAGATGCGGCTTTGCTGCAATCGAAACTCGGTCCGATGCGTCCGCTCTGCGGGGTCTCTGTCGCCACCGATAGGGTGGCCCTGCCCGCCCCCTCGCCTCCATAAGCCCGGAGGTAGGCAATCCGCGCTTCTCCGGCCTGTTTGAAACACTCTTTGATCGAAGATGGAACGGGGTCGGGCGGCGGGCTATTCGGGGGCACACCGCAGGCGGTAGCGTAGGCTCGGACCCAGCGCTTTTGATCTTCCCATAGGGCCGGCCACGCCTGTTCACCAATTCTCGTGCGCGCTTCGTTGATGGCCTCCTGGCGCTCGTCCGCAAGCCCTCTTAGCTCGGGATCGCTGCAGATCACCACGGTTGACGGGAAGGTCACGCCGACGCAATCGAACGCTGCCGCGGTCCCGCTGGCGAGCACCATCGAGAAGATAAAGGCGACAACCCGCATCGCAACTTCTCCGCGCTAAGACAGAGAAATGGAAGCTCTTCGGGTCGAGTTCTAGCCGGAAAGATCGTTAGCCGTGGTGAACCAGGCCTCGGCACAAAGACGGACACGGAATCGCCACCCGGCCTGCGTGATAACTCGTATAGAGTAAGCTTGCCCGCCATCCACCGATATGGCCTCCTTTGCCCGGCCTGCGGCATCCCTCGGAGATCCTCATGCCCCGCGCGAGTTGGAACGGTTTTCTCCGTCTCTCCCTGGTCACCTGCCCGGTCTACCTGGCGCCGGCAACCACCGAGAGCAAGCGCATCCGCTTCAACCAGCTCAACGCCGAGACCGGCAACCGGCTACGACAGCAGCTTGTCGATGCCGAGACCGGCGAGGTGGTCGAGCGAGACCGGATCGCGAAGGGCTACGAATACAGCCGCGGGCAATACGTCACGGTGGATGATGAGGAGCTGAAAGCGCTCCAGATCGAAAGCTCGAAAATTATCGAGCTGACCCAGTTCGTCAGCCGGGACGAAGTCGATCCCGTCTTTCTCGACACGCCTTATTACGTCTACCCGGATGGCGAGCTGGCGGCCGAGGCGTTTCAGGTGATCAGCGAGGCGATGGCGGTAAAGGGACTGGTCGGGATCGGCCGGGTGACGATCAGCAGCCGGGAGCGGCTAGTGTTGGTCGAGCCGCACGACGCCGGCCTGTTGATGTTCACTCTGCGCAGCTCGGATGAGGTACGTGCGGCTGAGTTTGGCGCCAAGGCGAAGGGCGAGACGGACGCCGACATGGTGGCCGTCGCCGAGACGATCATCGAGCGCCGGAAGGCGAAATTCGATCCGACGACATTTCGAGATCGCTACCAGGATGCGCTGCGAGAGCTGGTCGAGAGCAAACTCAAAGGCATTGCTCAGGCACCGCGCCCTGTCGCCGAGCCGTCGAAGATCATCAACCTGATGGACGCACTGAAACAGAGCCTGGCCCATGAGGCCACGGCGGTACCAAAGCCAGCGCCCAAGCCCAAGCGCACGAAGGCGGTGCCCGATCGGCGGCAACCAGCGATGTTACTGCCGGTCTCAGGCGGGCGCGGGAAGAAGGAGCCGGCGTCTGCGGAGCCCAGCGCCGCGCCTGCACCGAGAAGGCGGAAGAAGGCGTGACCGACCCTTTCAACCGAACGGTCTCCGGGTTTGTAGTCAAAGCGTCAGAATGCCGTGTAAATTTCTGACAGCCGATCGTCAAATGCTTGAAGTTTTTGAATATTAGCCTCTCATCTGTATTCCACGAAACCGGTGGATAACGCTGCGGATAACATTGTCGCGCAATGACCAAATCCGAGGAATAGTAGGGCTTGCTGATGATTGCCTAATTTTTGGGCACCATACCAAGTCATTGAAGCAATGGGATATCACCGCCTTACTGCGCATTTCTCGCGCTTTCGGTCTTCCCTCACACGATCGTGGCATTTCCTGTGCATGGGTATCGCCTCTTGGAGGAAGGTAGGGCGCAACCACCCGTCAAAAGAGCGCCGGGTCTAGCTGACGCAGGCCGAGATGCCGTGACCTTCGATTCAGCAAAAGCGTGCTTGAATTGCCGCTCGGCTCCGCTGACGACCCGGGTGTGGTGCCGGAGCTTTCGAATAGCCGAAACGGCCGGTCTCTGATCTGAACAGAAGGCCGGTCTCGCAGCGATGTTTCAGGCGGCCTTTGCCTTGGGTTGTCGTCAAGGGCTCAAAGCGGCTACTGCGGCAGAAAACGAAGCTGTGATCCGGGAGACACTCCGCGAGGCCGTCGATGCCATCATGAATGGGCCGATTGAACCCGACGAACCATCCGTCAGCTACAGCCCACGATCTCCGCGATCCCGGCCACCCCGAAAATTTCGATAAGACGGGCCACTTGGTCGAGTAGATCGCGCTTGCCATAGTCCTCTCCGGTCTCCATCCGGATCGCATTGGCGAGGAGGCCGGGAGAGATCTCCTCCAGCCAACGGGCATATCGCAAAATACATGACGTTGTAGGAATTCCGACTACACCCGTCAACGTTGCGTCAACAACGCCCCAGGATGCCCCTCCAACCATTAACCAGCCGTTAACACGTGAGAAAAAGCTGGACGGGATTTAGACGCTGGCCGCGCCACGGTAACCCATGTTCCGCCGCCTGATCTATACGGCGCTCGACCGTGCCGGCTACCTGACGATCGTCGCCCGCCTGCAGGTGCTCGATTGGATTGCCGGCCCTTCGCCGGAAACTCCGACCGATCGCGCCATCCGGGAACAGGGCGAACGGTTGCGCGAGGCATTCCCCAAGTTCGATTTTGACGACCCGACGCCGAGACGATACGACAATGATCTCTGATCTCGACATCTGGCGAGCCGCTGCGCTGCTGATCGGCAAGCACGGCTCGGGCGCCAAGCTGGAAGCAGCGAAGCGCGCCGACCTGATGTTCGACTGTGGTTAGCGTCCTTGGTGGTGGTGGAAAATTCGAGGGTGAGCGGGCGCCGGGCGCAATGCCCCAACACATGGAGCTCGGCGCGCGCGTGAGCGACGGGTGGTCACCGGGAAGGCCGGCTAAGGTGGAGGTGCAAACACTTCACCCAAAAGCCTACCGAGGACCCGATGACCGACGAAAGAATGGCGCTGGTCGAGCTGCTGCAGAAGAGCGGCGATGGCGATTTTCTGCGAGCCGTAGCGGAGGCGGTGCTGCAAATCCTGATGGAAGCCGATGTCGAAGGTCTGATCGGCGCCGGCCGCCATGAGCGCTCGGCCGATCGGCTCAATTACCGCAACGGCTATCGCGAGCGCAGTCTCGACACCCGCCTCGGCTCGCTCCAGCTGAGGATCCCCAAGCTCCGCCAAGGATCGTACTTCCCGCCCTTCCTGGAGCCGCGCAAGACCGCCGAGAAGGCGCTGGTCACGGTGATCCAGGAGGCTTGGATTGGCGGCGTCTCGACCCGGCGGGTTGACGAACTGGTCCAGGCAATGGGGCTGTCCGGCATCTCGAAGAGCCAAGTTTCCAAGCTCTGCAAGGATATTGATGACCGGGTGGGCGCGTTTCTCGACCGGCCGATCGACGGCGAGTGGCCGTATTTGTGGCTTGACGCCACCTACCTCAAAGTCCGCGACGGCGGCCGCATCGTCTCGGTCGCGGCAATAATCGCTGTAGCGGTTACGACCGAGGGCCGGCGCGAGATCGTCGGCCTGGGTCTCGGTCCCTCCGAGGCCGAACCGTTCTGGTCGGCTTTCCTCAAGGGCCTGGTCAAGCGCGGTCTCAAGGGCGTCAAGCTGGTGATCTCCGATGCTCACGACGGCCTGCGTCACGCGATCACCCGGGTGCTCGGTGCCACCTGGCAACGGTGCCGCGTGCATTGGATGCGCAACGCCCTGGCGCACGTGCCGAAGGGCCAGCACACCATGGTCGCCGCCGCGATCCGCCAGGCTTTTCTGCAAACAAACGCTGAGGCGGCACATCAGACCTGGCGTCATGTCGCCGACCAACTGCGTGGGCGCTGGCCCAAGCTCGCCGCGTTGATGGATGAGAGCGAGCACGACGTCCTTGCCTACATCACCTTCCCCGCCCAGCACCGCACCAAATTGCACAGCATCAATCCGCTGGAACGCCTCAACAAGGAGGTCAAACGGCGCGCCGATGTCGTCGGCATCTTCCCCAACGAGGCCAGCATCACCCGGCTGATCGGCGCCGTCCTGCTCGAGCAAAATGATGAATGGCTGCTCCAGTGCCGCTACATGCAGATCGAGGGAATGGCCGAACTGACACCGCCGCTGATCGATGCCGATCCAGCCAAACTTCCACCAATCGCCGCCTGACCGATGGCCACCTCAAACTCCACCTCGATTTACACCACCTTGACGG
>CAWHWB010000002.1:0-619396 GCA_963832875.1 uncultured Alphaproteobacteria bacterium
GACAGACGGTGTTGGCTGTTTGAACCGATATGCCTGTTGCCCGTGGTTATGCCGCCATGAGTTTTTCCTTTGCCAGTGGGAGCGCGTCAAGAAAGGTCTGCATCGGTGTCTTGCCAAAGCACCAGCGGCCCTGATGCGGCCGGTGCTGGTTGTATTCGGTGATCCACGCATCGAGGTCGGTCTGCAGCTCGTCGATGGTGCGGTAGATCTTTTTGCGGAACGCCACCCGATAGAATTCATCCAAGACGGTGCGATGGAAGCGCTCGCAAATTCCATTCGTCTGCGGGCTCTTGGTCTTGGTGCGGCTGTGATCGATATCCTCGACGGCCAGGTAAAGCTCGTACTCGTGGCTCTGGGTGCCACAAAATTCGGTACCGCGATCGGTCAGCATCCGCGACAGCCGGATGCCGTGCTCGTCAAAGAACGGCACCACCCGGTCGTTGAGGATCTCGGCGGCGGTGATCGGGGTTTTGCGATCATACAATTTGGCAAAGGCGACCTTGGCATAGGTGTCGATCACCGTCTGCTGGTAGACCCGGCCGACACCCTTCAAGGTGCCGACGTAGAAGGTATCCTGGGCGCCGCAATAACCGGGGCATTCGCTCTCGAACTCGCCGTGCGCTTCCTTGTCGGATTTGGCCTTCTCGAGAGCGGCGATCTGGGCTTCGGTCAACAGGATGCCGTCCTGGGCGACCTTGGCTTCGAGCGCCTTGAGGCGGTGTTTGATCGAGGTCAGATCGTGGCGCTGCCACACGCAGCGCACGCCCGCCGGCGAGATCGACAGACCTTGCCGTTTCAGCGCCTCTGACACCCGAACCTGGCCCCAGGCCGGCTGTTCGATCGCCATGTCGACCACCGCCTGTTCGATTTGCGGTGCGGTGCGGTTTTTCAACACCGGTTTGCGCCGGCTGATCTCCTGCAACGCCAGCTCACCGCCTTTGTCGTAGAGCTCCTTGAAGCGGTAAAAGCTGTCGCGGCTGTAGCCCATCATCTTGCAGGCTTGGCTGACATTGCCGAGTTGCTTGGCCAACTCCAGCAAACCGAGCTTGGCTCGGATGATCTTCTGCTCCTGGGTCACGCGTGATCTCCGTCCCGCCGCACGGGCGGGTCGCGGTCCCAGCTCGAGGTGAGAACCGCGCCCCGCCCTCCGGCTCTGTTTCGGAAACCAACAACGAATGTCAGATTAAGTTCCACTGTCGGTAATCCGTAAGCGTCCGGTTTGGACCGTCCGGCGGCGCGTAGTCGGGGCGAGCGCGATGAGCGAAGCTTTGTCCTTCTGGATTTTCCAGAAGGAGGCGCTGGATTGGACGGCGAGGTTGTAGTCGAGCGTCGGCGACGATGGACGCCGGAGCAAAGGCGGCACTGATCGCCGAGGTGGAGGCCGAGGGTGGCCAGGTTACCGAGGTTGCCCGCCGGCACGCGATCTCGGCGAGCCTGCTATACAACTGGCGATCGGCATGGAAGGCCGCGGCGCTGACGGTGCGAGGCACGGCAGTGCGGCCGGCCGAATTCGTTCGGCTCGGCGTCGTCACTGATGCTTCAGGCGACAGCCCGACAGCGGCATTGGCGACGGCCGCGGTATGCCCACGGGGCGCCGGCTTGGCCCTGGCCGAGCGTGTCGGGGTGATCGAGATCGATCTGCCGGACGGGGTTCGGGTGCGCGTCGATAGCAGCGTCAACGAGAAGGCGCTGGGGCGGGTCCTGTCGGCGGTAGGAGGGCTGGGATGATCGGTCGGCCAGGCGGCCTGGCTGCTGCAGCCAATCGTCGACGGCATCGGCGACCAGGTCTTTGCCGCCGAGAAGATCCACGCCGACGACACGCCGGTCCCGGTGCTGGAGCCCGGCCTCGGCCGCACCCGGACCGGGCGATTGTGCCGAGAGCCAGACGCTCGATGGCCGCACACCGAGATTTACAAATCTATCTTCTCGTGGGTCAAAGAGCGGATGATGCCTCACCACGAAATGCATAAATCCGCTGGCTGAACCGAGGCCACGGTCGTCACCGGACGCTGACGACCGTGCCGATCCGGTAGAGCTTGATCAGCGCGGCGTTGGTGGTCTGCTCGGCGATCCCGAAGCGGATAAAAATCGGGTTCGTCACGTAATTATTGTCACCGACAATTTGTATTTGTTTGCCGAGCCGGGCGGTGTGCTCGCAAAGCCGTCCCAATCGGTCTCGGCCAGCCCATCCTCCAGCGACACGATCGGCAACTTCGCAAGCCAGCTCTCGTAGAGGTCGGTCATCTGCGCGCTAGTCTTAGGGCCCTGCCCCGACCTTTCGAGATTGTAGGCGCCGCCAGCATAAAATCCGCTCGCCGCCGGGTCGAGCGCGATGGCAATGTCTTCGCCAGGCCGGAAGCCTGCAGCTCTTCGAGGCCCGATGCGTAGACTTCCCGGCTTGGCCATAGTTGCCGCAAATAAGCAGCGTAGCGCCTGAGCAGCGCGGGCAGAGGCTCTGCGCTAAGGCCATCGAAGGAGTTCGGAAGATAATTGCTGACAAGGTCCATGCCGATACTCCGTGAATGACCCGGGCGGCTCGGCAATTCTGCCGGCCAATGTGGATCAGGAGTCATCAACTGCGTGCCTTGGCGGCAGCGGTTAAAGGCGAACTCCTTTGCCTCGAGGCAGAGGGCTGGTGGCTCAGCGGGCCGATGTCAAGAATATGACGGCTGCTCCTCCCCCTAAACTCGGATTGCATTCGATGGCGTGAGGCCTATGATGTCCTCCTGCTCCGCTGATGCTCGAGATGCGTCGGCAGCGGTGATGGAGTTCACCGGAATCGCCCTCCCGGGCTGATGACTCCTACTGTCGGTCCGCTTTGTTGGTGCGGGCGGGCTGCGCGGTAGGAAGGCTCGTCAGGACGGTAGGTGCGATGTCCGGCCTCGCTATATCAAGCCCTTTGCGCCGATCCGACGCCGGAGCGGTGTGAGCCGTGGGCGAGCGGGTCCTATACAATCTGCTGCAGGTCGCCGTGGTCATCGCCTTTGCTCCCTTGGTCGAAGGAGTCACCACCCAGCTGAAAGAAATCGTTCAGTCGAAGCGCGGACCGAGTATTTTTCAGCCCTACCGTGACCTGTGGAAGCTATTGCACAAAGATGAGATCGTCTCCGAATACAGCTCCTGGATATTCCGAGCAGCACCTTACATCGCCTTTGCCGCGCCGGTTTTCGTTGCCCTGCTGATCCCGGTGCTGACACGCTATCCGCTATTTTTCGCTTTCATGGCCGACATGCTGGGGGTCGGTTTTATCTTCGCATTTGCCGGGTTCTTCAGCACGGTCGCCGCCGTTGACACCGCCAATCCCTACGGCCCGATGGGAGCGAGCCGCACCCGGATGGTCGGCTTCCTCGCCGAGCCGGTGTTCATCGTCGTCTTCCTGACCATTTCTTTCGTCGCTGGCTCGACGATCCCCTACATCGTGCAGACCCGCTGGGTATCGCCAATCGCCAATTTCTTCGAGCCCTCACATGTCCTATTGATGATCGCGTTTTTCATGCTGATCCTCGCCGAGGACGGCCGCATCCCGGTCGATAATCCATCCGGGCATTTCGAGCTGGCGATGATCGACCATTCTAAAACGCTCGAATATTCGGGACGTGGCGCGGCACTGATGAAATGGGCAGGGGCGATGAAGCTCTTCGTGCTGATTATCGTCTTTCTCAACGTCGTGGTTGCGCCTTGGGGACTGGCGAAGGGCATGGGCGTGCTCGATGTGCTCGCGGCGATCCCGCTTGTGCTGTTAAAAGTTTTGGGGTTCATCCTGGTCCTTGTCGGCATCGAGTCCTCGCTCGCCAAGCTGAGGCTATTTCGTATCACCGAATTTCTTGGGGCTGCGTTTGTGATTTGCGTCGTGGCGATGATAACGCGGCTTTCGGAGATCTAGGCGTCGGGGCAGTAATGAGTGTCCCATCCGCGTTCCCTCTGATCTTAGCGCTCGATGCACTGACTGGGGCGCTGTTTCTACTAACCGCGCTGGGGGTGGTCGCGACCCGGCAGGTCATGGCGTCGCTGCAGCTATTCGTCCTCCAGTCATTGCTGTTGACGGCATCTGCAGTTCTGCTTGCTATTCCCACCGGCTCGCCGCATCTGTTGGCGGTCGCCGCAATTACCATCGCCACCAAGACCCTGTTGATTCCGTGGCTGCTGCGTCGCACGGTCAGCGCCGAAGTCTATCGCCGGCGTGAGGTCGAGCGCGTTCTGAATGTGCCGAGCTCGCTGTTGGCCTCGGCCGTGTTGATCGTGCTCGCTTATGTCGTCGCCAATCCGGTGCTCGCGGCCGTCGCGGTTCCGTTTGCGCGGATCAATCTGCCGCTCGGGCTCGCGGCGATGTTTCTCGGCGCGTTTACGATCGTGGTTCGCCGAGAAGCGGTGCCGCAGCTATTGGGGCTGCTCGCCGTCGAAAACGGTGCGTTCTTCGCCGGTGTTGCGATTGTCCCGCACCTGCCCGTCATCGCAGAGCTCGCGGCCGCGGTCGATGTCCCGGTTCTGGCACTCGTCTTCGGCCTGTTGACCCGCCGCATCTATATCCGGCTCGGCACGACATCGGTCGGGACGCTCGCCAGCCTGAACGAGCAGTAGAACAGAGCGATGCATCTCGCCCTTATTCTTCTCATCCCCGCCCTTGCCAGCGGCATCTCGTTATCTTTGCCGAAGCCCCGTTTTGCCGCCCCGCTGACCCTGGTCGCCAGCGCCGCCGTGCTGGCGCTAGCCGTCATGGTGGCGGTGACCGCCGCGCATACCGGCCGGGTCGAGGCGTTCGCCGGGCAGCTCACCTGCGACGGGCTGGGGGCGCTGATCCTGATGCTCGTCGCCTTTGTCGGGTTCACCGCAGCGCTCTACTCCTGTGGCTACATCGGCAATCGGCCGGAGCATGGTCGTCGGCTCAGGCCGTATTACGGGCTCTACAATCTTTTCATGCTGTCGATGCTGGCGGTGCCGCTGCTAACCAACGTCGCCCTGATGTGGATCGCCGTCGAGCTGACCACGTTGTTTTCAGCGTTTCTCGTCGGTTTCGAGGACACGCCGGAGGCGCTCGAGGCGGCATGGAAATACCTGGTCCTAACCAGTCTCGGTGCGATCCTGGCGCTGCTCGGCTTTCTCGTTCTCTATTGGGGCTCGCAGGTCGCCGGCTTTCAGCCCTTCACCTGGGTGGGGCTGGTGAATGCCGCCCCGAAGATGCCGCCAGCGTTGCTGTGGCCGGCCTTCCTGATGATCCTCGTCGGTTTTGGGACGAAAGTCGGCCTCGTTCCGATGCATACCTGGCTGCCGGATGCCCACAGCCAGGCGCCTGCCCCGATCTGCGCTCTGTTGTCCGGGGTCGAGACAACGACGGTGCTCTACGTCATTCTACGGCTCTTCCCGGTGATCGGCGGAGCACCGGGGCTCGACGCCCGGCCGTGGTATATCGGCTTCGGTCTGCTCTCGGTTGCGGTCGCCACTCTGCTTCTCGTCCACGTGCGCGACTTCAAGCGTCTCTTCGCTTTCTCGACGGTCGAGCATATGGGCATCATTCTTTTTGCCGCCGGCCTCGGCGGGGTCGACGCGCATCTCGGCGCGGTCTACCAGATCACCGCCCACGCGATCGCCAAGTCATTTTGCTTTTTCGCCGCCGGCATGGTGGCGATGGCGGGTGGCACGCAGGAAATCGCCGCGGTCCGCGGCCTCGCACGATCCGCACCCGTCGCTGCGGCCGCCCTCGTCCTGGGCGCTTTCGCCATTGCCGGAGCGCCGCCCTTTGCGGTCTTCGTTAGCGAGTTTTTGATCCTCAAAGGCGGGCTCGCGGGCAGCCATTTCGTTGCGGTCGGCCTGCTCGCCGTTCTCGTCGTCATCGCCTTCTGCGCAATCATGCTGCACGTCACGCGCATGGTCTTCGGAATCGGTGCCGCCGGGACTGCTCGCGCCACCCCGATTTCGTGCAAAACGACGTTGGTGCTGGCCGCGATCCCGCTAATCGCGATCGGCGTCTATATGCCGGCACCGCTGCAGGAGCTGCTGCGGACGGCGGCGGCGGCGATCGGAGGCTGAAGGTCGCGCCGATGGAAATCATCGTCAGCGACGCCTCGGCATCGCCCGGCTGGGCGAGCTTTGTCGATATCTTCGGCAAACGCTGGACCGATCGGGTCTCGGTCTCGCAGGACGAACAGGTGGGAGTGTGCCGCCTCGGATGCCGGCCAGAGCAGTTGCTTGAAATCTGCATCTGGCTGACGCGCGATCTCGGTTTTGCCTTCGCCACCTTGGTCGCCGAAGAGCGCCCCGTGTGGTCGCTGACCTATGTCTTCTACAAAGACAGCGGTTGGCCGTGGGTTTATCTCGCGCTTCACCCCGAAGGACCCGCCCTGACCATTCCATCGATCAGTAGCGCCGTGGCCGCCGCCGATTGGCATGAGCGCGAGGTGGAGGACCTGTTCGGAATTGCCTTTGAGGGGCACCCGCGTCTCGGCGAATTCATTCTGCACGAGGATTGGCTGGAGGGCACAGCGCCGATGCGCCGCGCCTTTGACGCGCGGCAGCCCGCACGCACCCGCGAGCCCGATCCCGATTGGCAGCCGCCGACCATCGTCATGGCACCGGGATCCTTCGCCATGCCGATCGGTCCGGTCTTTTCCGATTTCGCGGAGTCGGCGCAGTTTCTGCTCGAAACCGTCGGCGAGGATGTGATCCATACGATCCCGCGCTTCTTCTACAAATTCCGCGGCCTCGAAAAGATCGCCGAGGGCCAGCCGGTCGACCGGACGCTGCTCCTCGCCGAACGTTTTTCAGGCACTTCGGCGTTTGCCCATGGCTTGGCGTTCTGCCGAGCGGTAGAGGCGATCTGCGGCATCGCGCCGCCGCCCCGCGCCGAGGCGCTGCGCACGGTCTGGGCCGAACTGGAGCGCCTGCGGCACCACGCCGCGGCGATTGCCGGCATCTGTAATTCGACCGCCCTCGCGGTGGCCGCGAGCCAGGCGGCACTGATCGAGGAGGATCTACTGCGTCTCAGCGGAGAGACTTCGCGGCACCGTTATCTGTTCGGCATGATCCAACCGGGTGGTCTCGCCTGCGATCTTTTGCCGGCGCAATGCCGTCGTCTTCTCGAGGCGACCGCCGACATCTCCAAGCGGCTGCACGAACTCCATCAGATGCTGCGCTATTCGAGCAGCTTCCTCGACCGGTTGGAGGAGGTCGGCATCGTCAGACCGGGCGACGCCGTGTCTTACTTCCTTGTCGGCCCGATCGCCCGCGCCTCGGGGCTCGCCCGCGACATTCGCCGGCTGTTTCCCTACGCAGCTTATGCAACGACCGAATTCGCGGTGCCGGTCGAGCACGAAGGGGACGGATACGCCCGGTTGCGTGTCCTGTTTCAGGAAGCGGAACAATCGGCTGCGATCATTCGCCAGATGCTGGACGGGCTGCCGGATGGCCCGATTTCGACCGGTCCGATCGCGTGGCGCGCCGGCGTCGCGCTGGCTGCCGTCGAGGCCCCTATGGGGGCTGCCTTCCATTGGCTGAGATTACAGGAGCACGGCGTCGTGGCACGCTATCGGGTGACCCCGCCCTCCTTCGTCAATTGGCACGGCTTCCACTTCGCGTCCGAGAATTTTGCGTTCCAGGACTTCCCGATCATTCTCGCAAGCTTTGGGCTTTCGAACGCCGAGTGCGACCGGTAGGAGGCGGGAGATGGCGAACTGGGTCCTGAAGGGCCTGCGAACCGGGGTAAGAAGCGGCGGCTACCCGGATCGGCTCGAGGACGCGCCCGGGGTTTCGCCCGGCCGGCCGATCGGCAGTGTTCCCGATTCCGCGGAAGCGGCGGACGCGATCGTTGCCCGCTGTCCGACCGGCGCGATCGTCCGCCATGACGGCGGAGTGGCGATCGAGCAGGGAAGCTGCGTTCACTGCTTTCGCTGCCAAGACGATCGGGATGGGCCTGCCGCAGCCTGGGAAAACGGATACGAATGGGCGTACTATGCCGGCGAGGCCGCTGCGATGCAGCAGCGCTTGGCGGTGGTGTTCCGGCGCTCACTGCATATCCGCTTTGTCGACGCCGGCGCCTGCGGCGCCTGCATGAGCGAAGCGCGGCAGCTCGCGAGCCCCTACTACAACCTCCATCGGCTCGGCTTTTTCATGACGCCGACACCGCGCAACGCAGACGTTCTGTTGGTCGCCGGCCCGGTCTCCGATGCGATGCGGCTGCCGTTGCGAAAAGTGTGGGAGGCAATGCCGCCGCCAAAGCGGGTCGTCGCGACCGGCGCTTGTGCGCTGTCGGGCGGCGTCTTCGGCCCGAGCTTTGCCGCGGCTGGCGGGGTCGCCGAAATTATTCCCGTCGATGTGGGGGTGCCGGGCTGTCCGCCACCGCCCCTGGCGATCCTTCACGCGCTGCTCGTCGTCGTCGAACGCAAGCCGCCGGCGGCGCCGGTCTCCACGCCGGCAGCGACGGCATGAGTCTTTCGGCCGAACTGCTTATTGCCTTCTTCGCTCTGTGCGCTGCGGGAGCGGCGGCGGCGCTCGCGGTACCGGAGCGGTGGATCGCGATCGTGCTGAGCGTGGTCGGGTCGCTTGCAGCACTAATTATCCTCGTTGCGAGCGTCCTCGTTCTCGTCGCCGGCAGCGTATTTCGCATCGAGCTGTGGTCGCTGCTTTCGCTTGGAACATTGGCACTGCGTGCGGACGGTTTCGCCGGCCTGTTTCTTTTTGTCACCGGTCTCGTCTATCTGCCGGTTTCGATCTTTTCGGCCCGCTATATCGAAAAATACCGCACGGAATATAGCCTGCGCTATTTCAGCGTGCTCTATCACGCGCTGTTTGCCTCGATCGTCCTCGTCCTGATCGCCGGCGATGCAATCTCGTTCCTGTCAGGCTGGGAGGCTATGTCGATCCTCAGTTATCTTCTCGTCGCTTACGAACGCGATCATGGATCGAGCTCACACGCCGCCTTCGTCATGCTGGCGATGAGCGAGGCTGGGACGATCGCCGTCGTGGTGGCGCTGATCCTGATCGGCCGGGTGGCCGGTACCCTCGATTTCGCTCGCCTCGGCGCGGCGCCGTCGGCGCTTGGTCCGCCGCTCGGTTGGGCCGTGTTTCTGCTGTCCTTTTATGGTTTCGCAGTCAAGGCGGGATTGGTTCCGGTCAGCAGCTGGTTGCCGCTGGCCCACCCGGTCGCGCCGACCAATGTCTCCGCCCTGTTGTCGGCGGTAATTGTCAACCTCGGCATCTACGGGATCATCCGCGTTAATCTCGACCTCGCGCCGGCGACGGGCGCCGGCCCCGGCCTCGTCGTTTTGGTCACCGGCAGCATCACGGCGCTGATCGGCATCCTCTACGCGACCACCCAGGCGGAGATGAAGCGCCTGCTCGCCCACAGCACGATCGAGAATATGGGCATCATCGCGGCCGGCATTGGCGCCGGGATGACCTTTCTCGCTACCGGTCACCGGGTCGTCGCCGGCATCGCGCTGATCGCCGCGCTCTATCATCTCACCAATCATTCGGCTTACAAGGCGCTCCTGTTTGTCGGCACGGGCACCGTCGAGGCCGGCACCGGCACCCGCGATCTCGACCGCCTAGGCGGCATCTTGCGGCGGATGCCGTGGACCGGCGGGTTTTTTCTGATCGGCGTGCTGTCGATCTCGGCGCTGCCGCCGCTCAACGGCTTTGTCAGCGAATGGCTGACTCTGCAGATCATCCTGCGCTCGGCGGTGTTGTCATCGACCGGGATCAAGATCGTCTTTGCCGTCTCGGGTGCGCTGCTGGCGTTGACCGCTGGGCTCGCCGCGACCTGCTTTGCCAAGGTTTTCGCGATGGGCTTTCTCGGCATGCCGCGTTCGCCCGAAGCGGCTGGTGCGTCCGAGGCGCATTTTGGCGCCCGGCTACCGCTGGCGCTGCTCGCGCTTAGCTGCATCGCGCTCGGAATTTTGCCAACCTTTGTTATCCCGGTGCTCGATCGGGCAGTCGTGCCGATCACCCATGAAAGCGCGGTCGCGGCGCTGGTACCGCCCTTCTTCGCTCCGCAAACGCCGGGCGAGGCCCTCCCGCCGCAATTCCTCGCTGAATTCCACGATCTTGGCGCGCAGATCGGCCGCAACGTGCTGCCCGCCCGTGGCCTTGTCGTGCTGCATCGCGGCGAGGAGCGAAATCCGGTCGTGTTCGCGATGTCGACCTCCTACATGCTGGTCACCTTCGCCCTGGTACTGGCGATCGTGTTTGTCGTGTTCCGGCTGCTGACCCGTGGGCGCGCGCTGCTGCGGGGGGCCGTGTGGGCCGGCGGGCTACGCCGCCTTCGGCCCGAATTTACCTATACGGCGACAGGTTTTTCCAACCCCGTCCGAGTGATCTTCGCCGCGATCATGAGCCCGGCGACCATCGAGGACAGCACCGAAGCCGTCGCCCACCATTTTCTGACGGCGATCAAACGGGAGCAGACCGAAGTACACATCGTCGACCGTTTCGTTATCGATCCGCCGGTACGGGTCCTGGGCTGGCTGGCAAACCAGGTCCGCCGGATGCATCGTGGCCAGGTCAACGCCTATGCGGCCTATGTTCTCTTGGCGCTGCTGGTAGTCCTTGTTCTCGGTGCGGGACTTCGCTGAAGTGTTTGGTTACGATCCCTAACGCCGTGCTCGCGTCTCCTGATGCTGCTGCACCGCCCGACGATGGCTACCAGACTGCATCCGAAAATCCGCGGTCCCTTCAGCGCCAGAAAGAAGAGCGAGAGGGCTGCTTGGGCTCCGTGGCGGGTTTACAGGACGAGAGAAAGGCTTCCGTCCGCCCGCCATGGAGCGCGCCCCCGCAACCATCTAACCAACACTCCCGAGCCGATTTGGCCGGGAGTGTTTGGCTTTCGACCACCCGATCGTAATCAATTCCCGCTTTGGGCAACGGCTTGCACTGGCCCGCCGCGGACGGCCGTAACGCGCTCATACATCGAGGTTGGCGACCGAGAGGGCGTTCGATTGGATGAAATCGCGGCGGGGTTCGACGAGGTCGCCCATCAGGGTCGAAAAGGTCTCTTCGGCCGAATCGGCGTGGCTGACCTTGACCTGGAGCAGGGCGCGGGCCTCGGGATCGAGCGTCGTTTCCCACAATTGCTCGGGGTTCATCTCGCCCAACCCCTTGTAGCGGGTGACCTCGATGCCGCGGCGGCCCAGTTCCATGACCGCCTCGACGAGACCGGTCGGGCCCGCGATCGGGGTCGTCTTGTCGCGGGCGGCGAGCGTGCCCGGGCGGGCGTAGGTCTGGCGCAGGCTGTCGCCATCGGCGTCGAGGCGGCGCGCCTCGGCGCTGCGCAGCAAAACCGCGTCGATCAGCCGGCGATCGGCGACCCCCTGGCGGGTGCGGCTCAGCACCAGCCCTTCCCCGGCGATCACCGTGCCCTGCCAGTTGCGCTCGTGCTCGGCGGCGGCGAGGTTGAGGCGCTCGGCGGTGCGGTGGGCCGCCTCGATGGCGCGGTTCGGGTCGGCTAGCAGTGCCGGCGACAACGCCCCGGCGATCGCCGCCTGCTCGATGACCGCGATGTCGCCGACCTTAGCCGCCAACACCTGCAGCGAGCGGCGCTGGACCCGCGCCTCTTCCAACAGTGCCCGCAGATCGAGGCCGGCGCGCTCGACCCCGTCATGCTGGGTGAACACCGCGTCGCGCAATGCCGCATCGATGCAATAGGCTTCGAGCGCCGGATCGTCCTTCAGATAGACTGCCTTCTGGTTGCCGCGCTGCAGCCGATAGAGCGGCGGCTGCGCGATGTACAAAAATCCCTTGTCGATCAGGCTCGCCATTTGGCGGAAGAAGAAGGTCAGCAGCAAAGTGCGGATATGGCTGCCGTCGACATCGGCGTCGGTCATAATGATGATGCGGTGATAGCGCGCCTTTTCGGGATCGAAATCCTCGCTGCCGATGCCGGTGCCGAGGGCGGCGATCAGGGTTCCGATCTCGGCTGAGCCGAGCATCTTGTCGAAGCGGGCGCGCTCGACATTGAGGATCTTGCCTTTGAGCGGCAGGATCGCCTGAAAGCGCCGGTCGCGGCCTTGCTTGGCCGAGCCGCCGGCGCTGTCGCCCTCGACGATGAAGAGCTCGCTCTTGGCCGGGTCGCGTTCCTGGCAATCGGCGAGCTTGCCCGGCAAATTGGCAACGTCGAGCGCGCCCTTGCGCCGGGTCAGATCGCGCGCCTTGCGCGCCGCCTCGCGCGCGGCCGCCGCCTCCACCACCTTGGCGACGATCTTCTTGGCGTCGGCCGGGTGCTCCTCGAACCACTGCGCGAGCTTGTCGGCGGCGATCCCCTCGATCGCCGGGCGCACCTCGGAGGAAACCAGCTTGTCCTTGGTCTGCGAAGAGAATTTCGGATCCGGTACCTTGACCGAGAGGACGCAGGTCAATCCCTCGCGCATGTCCTCGCCGGTCAGCGCCACCTTTTCCTTTTTGGCGATGCCGCTATCATTGGCATAGGCGTTGAGGGTGCGGGTCAGCGCCGCGCGGAACCCGGCCAGATGGGTCCCGCCGTCGCGCTGTGGGATGTTGTTGGTAAAGCACAGCATCGTCTCGTGATAGCTGTCGGTCCATTCCATCGCGATTTCCAAGAGGACCTCGTCACGCTCGCCGCGGATCGCGATCGGCGGCGCGTGCAAAGCCTGCTTGGAGCGGTCGAGATAGCGCACAAAGGCTTCGAGCCCGCCCTCGAAATGCAAGGTGACGCTCTTCGGCTCGACGCCGCGCGCGTCGTTCAGCACCAGGGTCACGCCGCTGTTCAAAAAGGCCAGCTCGCGCAGCCGGTGCTCGAGCGTCGTGAAGTCGAATTCGGTCTTGGTAAACGTCTCGGTGCTCGGCAGAAACGTGATCTCGGTGCCGGTCGCCGGTCCGCGACGGCTCGAGCCCTCCGGCCAGGGCGGGGCCGGTCCGAGTTCGGCGAGCGCGGCCTCGGGGACCCCGTCGCGGAACCGCATCAGCCATTCCGACCCGCCACGGAAAACCCGTAGGTCGAGCCGGCTCGAGAGGCCGTTCACGACCGAGACGCCGACCCCGTGCAGCCCGCCCGACACCTTGTAGGCGTTCTGGTTGAACTTGCCGCCGGCATGAAGGTGGGTCATGATCACCTCGGCGGCAGAAACCCCTTCCTCGTCATGGATGCCGACCGGGATGCCGCGGCCATTGTCGGTGACGGTGACCGAGCCGTCGGCGTTCAAGGTCACGACAACCGTGTCGCAATAACCGGCGAGCGCCTCGTCGATCGCGTTGTCGACGACTTCGTAGACCATGTGGTGCAGGCCGGAGCCGTCGTCGGTGTCGCCGATATACATCCCGGGTCGCTTGCGCACGGCGTCAAGCCCGCGCAGGACCTCGATCGAGTGCTCGTCGTAAGTCTCGTCGATGCCGCTGCTGCGAACGGCGCCGTCATGGGACTCGCCGCTACCGGCGATTGCCGCGGGAGCCTTCTTATCGGGGACGCCGGCGTCCGGCGGTGCCCCGGAGACGGGGCCGGTCGATGCCTGCGGGGCGGGTGCGGAGCTGTTTGCCATGTCTTTTGTGATCGACGCCTTTGTGAGTGAGCCTTCTCAGGTCAGAAACCGGATGCCGCCACGGTGCCGTCATGGACCGAGAAAAACTGGGCGCGATGCCGCAACGGTGCGAACAGCATTGCGTCGGTGCCGGTGAGCCATGCCTGGCTGCCGAGCCGATCGATTGCGTCGAACAGCGCCTCGCGCCGGCTCGCGTCGAGATGGGCGGCGATCTCGTCGAGCAGCAGCAGCGGCGGCTCGCCGCGCAAGGCCTGCTGCAGGCCGGCATGCGCGAGCAGGATCGAAATCAACAGCGCCTTCTGCTCGCCGGTCGAAGCATGTTCCGCGGCAATCCCGCTCGTCGCCAGGCTGACCAAGAGATCGCCGCGGTGCGGACCGAGTGCAGCCCCTCCGGCAAGGGCGTCGCTACGCCGTGCGGCGGCGAGCGCCGCGGCGAATTTCGCCTCGGCGGCGAGCGCCGGCATGTCGTCGAGCCAATCCTCGACGGCACCGAGTAGGACCAGGCGGGCCCGCGGAAACGGCCCCTCGGCTTCGGCGCAGGCGCGGTCGAGCCGCTCTACCGCGTCGCGCCGCGCGGCCGCGACCGCGACACCTTGCGCCGCCATGACCGCTTCGAGCGCCGCGAGCCATGCGGGGTCGGCCGGCCGATCGGCCGAAAATCCAGTGCGTAACAGCTGCGACCGCTGGCGCAAGGCTTGCTCATAGGCGCCGACCCGCGCAGCGTGCGCCGGGTCGAGAGCCAGCACCAGACGGTCGAGAAATCGTCGCCTGCCGCCCGGCCCTTCGAGAAACAGGCGGTCCATTGCCGGAATCAGCCAGACGACGCCGAGTACCTCGCCGAGCCGTGCCTGGCTGCGCACCGGCTCGCCCTCGATGCGCACGACCCGGCGGTCGCGTTCCGCCCCACGGGGCGGGCCCCCGGGCATTTCGTCTCGCGCCTCAAAGCTTACGTCACGGCCGGTGCCGATGCTCAGGACCCCGCGGCGGGTAGCCACTTTCGCGGCCACCGCCCAACCTAGGTTCGGGACCTCCAACCGGTTTTCGCACGCCGTTCGCCGCCGGTCGACGTCGGTCAGTCTGGCCGCGCGCAACCCGCGACCGGGCGCCAGGAACGAGAGAGCCTCGAGCAGATTGGTCTTGCCGGCGCCGTTCGGCCCGGTCAGCACCACCGGGTCGGCGGCCAGCGTCACGCTGGCTCTGCGATAGTTGCGGAAATCCGTCAGCACCAAACGGGTCACGCCTACCCGCCGAGCGGACGGCGAGCCAACCGCGGCACCGGCGCCGCTGCGGGCTCCCTGTGCCTCGGCAAACATGTTGATTATATGGGGCTGACCGCCGCTTTTATCCACCCGGCCGAGGTCGCCGCAACCCACCGGAAAGCGCAAACCCGCCCGACCGCTCAAACACGTCCGACCGCTCAAACCCGCATCGGCATCAGCACGTAAAGGGCGCTCGGATCGGCGCGATCGCGCACGATCGTCGGCGAGGCCGAATCCGACATGACGAATTGCGCGCCCTCGCCCTCGATTTGTGCAGCAATATCTAAGAGATATCGGGAATTGAAGCCGATTTCGAGCGGCTCGGCGAGATAAGTCGCGTCGATTTCCTCGACGGCGGTCCCGTTTTCCGGGCTCGTCGCCGACACCGCGAGGGTACCGCCATTGGCGCCGGGGGTGATCGCCAGCTTGACCGCCCGGCTCTTCTCGCTCGAGATGGTCGAAACCCGGTCCACCGCTTCGGCGAACTCCTTGCATTTGACCTCGAGGATCTTGTCGTTGTGGGAGGGGATCACCCGATCGTAGTCGGGAAAGGTGCCGTCGATCAGTTTGGAGGTCAGCGCCGCGGCGCCCTCCGGACCCGATCCGCGCAGGGCAAAGCGAATCTTGGTTTCGCTCAACGCTACTTCGATCTCGTCCTCGCTCTCCTCGACCAGTTTTCTCAGTTCGATGACCGTCTTACGCGGCACGATGATCCCGGGCATCCCGGCGGCACCCTCGGGCATGACCATTTCGACCCGGGCGAGACGGTGCCCGTCGGTCGCGACCGCGCGAATCACCGGCACCTCGTTGTTCTTGGTCGCGTGCAGATAAATTCCGTTCAGATAGTATCGGGTCTCCTCGGTCGAGATCGCAAACCGGGTGCGGTCGACCAGGGTGCGCAGTTCGACGGCGGTCAGGGTGAAGCTGTGCGCCAACTCGCCGCTCGCCATCACCGGATAATCTTCGGGCGGCAGACAGGCCAAGGTGAAGGTCGAGCGGCCGGAGCGCAGCACCATCGCGTTGCGCTCGCCGCCGTCCGAGCCATCGGGCGTCTCAATCTCGATCTGCGCGCCTTCGCGCAATTTGCGGACGATGTCGTAGAGGGTGTGCGCCGGCGCGGTGGTGCGCCCGGCCCGCTCGACACGGCCTGGAACCTGCTCGACGATCTCGAGATCCATATCGGTGGCGCTGAGCGCCAGCGCACCGCCGCCCGACCCGCCGCCTGCGGACTGGCCGGCGGCATCGGCCCGCAACAGCACGTTCGATAGAATCGGGATCGTGTTGCGCCGTTCGACGACGCTCTGCACATGGCCCAGAGCCTTTAGAAGAGCGCCCCGTTCGATGGTAAGTTTCATGTTGGCTACACACAGGGTTGGCGGACCCGCTCGGCACTGACCGGAGGCCCAGCCGATGCCCCCGCCACACCGGCCCGAAGGTCCGGCAGACGGGGCGGTATCCTAGCACAAAACGATGCCGGCCCCAGCACGGGGTTTCGCGGTCGTTCCCAAACGCCGAACGGCCCGCCTGGTCAGCTTTGCAGCATCCGGCGCAGCAGCTCGACGTCTTCGGCGAGCACCGGATCGGTCAGCATCAGCTCCTCGATCTTGCGCACCGCATGGATTACTGTCGTGTGATCGCGGCCGCCGAATTTGCGCCCGATTTCCGGCAGCGAGCGGGTCGTCAGCTGTTTGGCGAGGTACATCGCGACCTGGCGCGGCCGGGCGACGATGCGGGCCCGCCGATCGGAGGTCATCTCGGCCAGCCTGACGTTGAAATGCTCGGCCACGCGGCGCTGGATCTCGTCGATCGTCACCCGCCGCTCATGGGAGCGCAACAGATCGTGCAGCTCCTCCTGCGCGCTTTCGAGCGTGATTTCGCGCCCGACCAGCTGCATGTTCGCGGTGATCCGGTTCAAAGCTCCTTCGAGCTCGCGGACATTCGAGGTGATCTTGTGGGCGAGGAACTCCATAACCTTGGCCGGGATGCGCAAATTGGTCTGCTCGGCCTTCGACTGCAGGATGCCGAGGCGCAGTTCGTAGGTGGTCGGGTGCAGATCGGCGACCAGCCCCCAGCCGAGACGCGAACGCATGCGCTCTTCGAGTCCTTCGAGATCCGAGGGTGATTTGTCGGCGGAAATGACGATCTGGCGGTTTTGGTCGACCAGCGCGTTGAAGGTGTGGAAGAACTCCTCCTGGGTCGAATTCTTTGCCACTGATGAATTGAACATCGTCGATCATCAATAAATCGACGGAGCGAAACTCCTCCTTAAAGTCCATCGTCGATTTGAATCGCAATGCACGAATGAACTGGTACATGAACTTCTCGGCCGACAGATAAATAACCTTGCGGCCGCAGGCCTGCTTGCGGACATGCCAGGCTACGGCATGCATCAGATGGGTCTTGCCGAGGCCGACTCCGCCATAAAGGAAGAGCGGGTTGAACGGCACCGTGCGCACCGGGCCGGCGCAGGCTTCGGCGACCCGCCGGGCCGCGGCATGGGCCAACTCGTTGGGCTTGCCGACTACAAAATTCTCGAAGGTGAAGCGCGGATCGAGCCCCGACGGTTGTGTCCTTTCTTCGCCGTTTTCGAGCGCGGCGGCCGGTTCCGCGACCGGAGCCGACGGGGGGCGGTTTGCCATGGAATCCTCGCTGCGGGAGAAATCGGCGCGGCGGGCGAAATCAGGCGATCCGGCCGCGCGCGGGTCGGGTGCGACGATCACCAAAACCCGCTTGACCTGCCGGTTCTCTGCCCGCCACAGTGCCAGGATCCGGTCCGCGTAATGCGAGGCGACCCAATCGCGAAAAAACCGCGCCGGCGCGGCGATAATCGCCTCGCCGCCATCGACCCGCTGCACGCTGATCGGGACGAGCCAGCTGCGATAAGCGGTCTCCCCGACCTCTTGCTTCAGCTGGCCGAGAACTCGGTTCCATTGGGATTGCGACGTTGTTGTCGCGTCGTCGGCACTCTCTGCTTGAGCTGTTTCCGCCACCACCGCACCCCCCATTAGGACGGCGGCACCCCCCGGTGCAAACGCCGGTGAATCTTACCCCTTGATCTTGTAAATATCCGACGGCTCGATCGCCGCGCTGTGCAGACGCCAATCTCCCCCGAAACCTCGCTTTTATTAAGCATTGGGTCTCGGTAAAGCGGTAATTGCTTTGACCTGACCTGGATTTACAAGGTGCCGACGTACTGTTCGGTGACGCCGACAGGTAATGCTAACTTATGTGTCGAAACGATGGCAAGCGACCGAAACGGGAACACAAACATTTTTTCGGTGGCTCGGACCACCCCGGCCCGGCTTGTTGTTTTCGTCGGAATCGCGCGGGCACTGCCGCCCGCGATGCGCCGCCGGTAGGGTGTCAGAGGGCGTTGATGCGGGTGGCGAGGCGCGAGAGCTTGCGGGCCACCGTGTTTTTGTGCAGCACACCCTTGGTGATCGCCCGGTGCAGCTCGGGCTGGGCCACCTGAAAGGCCGACTGGGCCGCCTGCCGGTCGCCGGTGGCGATCGCGGTCTCGACCTTTTTGACAAAAGTGCGCACCCGGCTGATCCGGGAGCGGTTGATCGCGGTGCGCTTCGCGGTCTGGCGGATGCGCTTTTCCGCCGATTTGTGAGTGGCCATGCTGCTTCGCTGAGTGACAGGAGGCGATTTGTCTATAACCAGGCCGCATCTGCGTCAACTCCCGATGGCCGCAGCGTCGATGCGTCGGAGCCGGTCAACAAGTGCTCGCTGTCACCGGGCAATCACGATATCGTGGCCTGCCGCACCGTCGGCCGAGCGATACATCGCCCGAGCAACGAACCGTCCGAGCAACAAGCCGCGCACGAACGCGACAACCGACAAGGAGAACGATCATGGCGTACGGCGTCCAGCATGTGCACCTGAAGACCCGCGATCCCAAAGGGACCATGCAGTTCTACGTCGACAATTTCGGCGCGACCCTCAAGGCCGAGATCCCGGGCCGCGGGTTCCGCCTCGATCTGCACGGGCTGCAGCTCAACATCACCACCCTTATCGCCAGCCAAAATCACGAGCAGCATTACGGCATCGAGCACATCGCCGTCGACACCGACGACTATGCCGGAACCATCGAGCGCATGCGCAAGAACGGCGTGAACATCCTCGAAGAGATGGCGCCCAACAACGGCCGCCGGGTGTGCTTTATCGAGGCGCCCGATGGCGCGCAGATGGAATTGATCGAAAAAGTCTGACCGCGGGCCGCAGCGCCGCGAGCGCGCAAATCAAGGAACCGAGCGTGGCTCTCAAAGACCAGATCCCGCTGGGCGTGGCGCTGCCTCACCGTTCGCCCGAGCCGATCGACATCGCCTCGGTGCGGCTCGTGGCGCAGCGCGCCGAGGCGCTCGGCTTCCGCGATCTGTGGGTGACCGAAAACACCCTCGACCACGTCTTCTGCTTTGATCCGGTGGTGGTGCTGACCTACGCCGCCGCGGCCACCACCACGATCCGGCTCGGCGCTTCGGTGGTGGTGCTGCCGATCCATCACCCTGCGATGGTCGCCCATCAATGGGCGAGCCTCGACTATGTCAGCGGCGGCCGGGCGATCCTCGGCGTCGGGCTCGGCCGCGACCATCACTATGCTCAGTTCGGCGTGCCGCGCGAGCGCCGGGTGCGGCGGTTCAGTGAGGAAATCCAGCTGATCCGGGCCTTATGGAGCAAGCCTCGGGTCGATTACCGGGGCAGCCTCTACCAGCTCGAAGGCGGCACCATGCTGCCGAAACCGGTGCAGCAGCCGCATTTGCCGATCTGGATGGGGGTCGGCCATCCCGACGCCGTCCGCCGCGCCGCCGCGCTCGCCGATGGGTGGATGGGGTCGGGCGGGTCGAGCATCGCCGCATTTTCCCGCTCGGTGCCGATCCTGCGCGCGGCCTTGGAAAAGGCCGGGAGGGATCCGGCGGCGTTCCCGATCTCGAAGCGGCTGTTCATGGCCGTCGACGAGCGCCCGGAGACGGCACGGGCCGAGCTCAACCGCTGGTTCACCGAAGTTTATCACAATCCCGAGGGAGCTGATGCTTCGGGCATCCACGGCACCCCGGAACAGGTCCGCGAGCGGCTCGAGGAGCTGATGGCGATGGGCGCCAACCACCTGCTCCTGAACCCGGTGTCGCGCTATGCGGAGCAGGTCGAGGCGCTGGCCGCGGTCGTCGGGCTGTCATAGACCGGCGGATTCTGAGGAGCTTCTCCTAATGTCTTCCGCGCACACCGATCGGGTCAAAGAGCAGGTCGCCGCCCACTGGGATCGGCGGGCCGCTCATTTCGACGAAGATTTCGGCCACAGCATCCGCACCGCGGGCGAGCGCGCCGCCTGGGACCGCATTTTCGGACTGGTTCTGCCGGACCGCGGACCGCTCGATGCGCTCGACCTCGGCTGCGGCACTGGGTTTTTGAGCCTCGAACTGGCCGCCCGCGGACACCGCGTCACCGGCGTCGATTTCGCCCCGGCGATGATCGCTCGGGCCGAGCGCAAGGCG
The DNA here is from genome assembly GCA_963832875.1 of uncultured Alphaproteobacteria bacterium. GTDB lineage: Bacteria > Pseudomonadota > Alphaproteobacteria > ATCC43930 > CGMCC-115725 > AP-15. Next base: position 20,230 of record CAWHWB010000002.1, read on the forward strand.
GCGGAGCGAGGTCTCTCGGTGCGCTTCGAACAGGGCGATGCCGAGCAATTGCCGTTCAGGCCGGCGAGCTTCGATCTCGCGATCAGCCGTCATGTGCTGTGGACCCTGCCGCACCCGGAGGCGGCGATCGACGAATGGATCCGCGTGCTGCGGCCGGGCGGGCGGCTCGTCGTCGTCGACGGTGCGGTGCTCGACGGCAGCGACCGGGTCGCCGGCGCTCAGCCGGGCTGCCAGGAGAATGCCCGAACCAGCGCCGAATATGCCGCAATCGGAGAGCGGCTGCCGTTCCTCGGCGGCCGCCCGCGCGAGCAGATCGAAGCGCTGCTGCGGGCGCATGGCTTGGTCAATGTCGCCAGCGACCCGCTCGCCGATCTGGTCGAGGCGCAGGTGCAGCGCATGATCGAGGAGGGGCTGGAGCCGCGGCGGCGCAACCGCTACGTCGTCTGGGGCGACGTGCCCGGCTGAGCCCGCATTATGCAGCAGGGCCGTGGCGGCAGCGGCAGCCATAAGCACGGCACCTCCGGGCATGCCTCGCAGAGCCCGCGCTTCCGCCTCGGCAAAAAGCTCGCCGCCGAGCGCGGCGAATACGACGCCCGGCCGCGCCTCCGCGCGTTGCGCCCCCGCTTCGCCACGGTGCGTGAAGCCTTTGACGACACGGAAAAGCCGCGCCGGCCCTGATCCACGCTCGCCCTCCTCTGAGCCTGATCGACGGGGATAGCAATAGAATCACTCGATAATTCGTCGTTCCCGCGAAGGCGGGAATCCAGGTGTCCAGAGCTGGAACAGTCCCCCTGGGCCCCCGCTTTCGCGGGGTGACGGTAACTACTGAACGGTAACTCCTGAGAGGTGCAGTCAGCGATTGCGGAAGGCGGGTTTGCGCTTGGCGATAAACGCGTCCATGCCTTCCTTGCGGTCCTCGGTGGCGAAGGTCGAATGGAACAACCGCCGCTCGAAGCGCACGCCTTCGGCGAGGCTCGTCTCATAAGCGCGGTTAACGGATTCCTTGACCATCATCGCGATCGGCCGCGACATTTGGCTGATCCTCTCGGCGATCTTGACCGCTTCGGTCAAAAGATCGGCGGCCGGCACGACGCGGCTTACGAGCCCGGCGCGCTCGGCTTCGTCGACGTCCATCATCCGCCCGGTCAGGCACAGATCCATCGCCTTCGCCTTGCCGATGAAGCGGGCGAGGCGCTGGGTCCCCCCGGCGCCCGGGATCGTGCCGAGCTGGATCTCGGGCTGGCCGAAGCGCGCGCTGTCGGCGGCGACGACGATGTCGCACATCATCGCGATCTCGCAGCCGCCGCCGAGGGCAAAGCCCGCGACCGCGGCGACGACCGGCTTGCGGCATTGCCCGACCCGCTCCCAGCCGTGGGTGATGAAATCCTCAAGATAGATTTCGGGATAGGTCTTGCCGGCCATTTCCTTGACGTCGGCGCCGGCGGCGAAAGCCTTGTCATTGCCGGTCACGACGATCGCGCCGATCGCGTCGTCGGCTTCGAATTCGTCGATGGCCGAAGCCAGCTCGGCAATCAGCGCCGCGTTCAGCGCATTCAGCGCCTGCGGCCGGTTCAAGGTGACGATGCCGACCGCCCCGCGGCGTTCGACGAGGATGTTCTGCTGGTCGGACGCGTCGCTCATCGGGGTGCCTCCTTAACGCTGGCGCTTCGCGCAATAAAAGGTCGAACGGCCGGATTGGACGATGCGCCGGACGCCTTCGGCGCAGTCGCAGCCGGGACAGGGCTCGCCCTCATGGGCGTAGACCGCCCAGCGATGCTGGAAATAGCCGAGCTCGCCATCGGCCTGGACATAATCGCGCAACGACGAGCCGCCGGCGGCGATCGCCTCCTCAAGCACCGCGCGGACCGACGCGGCGAGCCGGCCGAGTCCGGCACGGCCGATCGAGCCGGCCAGCCGCCGCGGCGACAAGCGCGCGCGATAGAGCGCCTCGCAGACATAGATGTTGCCGAGCCCGGCGACGATGCGCTGGTCGAGCATTGCCGCCTTGACCGAGGTCAGCTTGCCGGCGAATTTGGCAGCGAGATAGGCGCCGTCGAACCCCGCTTCAAGCGGCTCGGGCCCGAGCCTGGCCAAGAGCGGGTGCCGGCCCACCTCACTGCGCCGCAGATAGTCGAGGGTGCCGAAGCGGCGCGCGTCATTGAAGCGGACGACGGTACCGTCGTCGAGGGTCAGCACCACGTGGTCGTGGCGGGCTTCCGGCTGCGCCCCGTTGCCGGCGGTGATCCGCCCCGACATGCCGAGATGGAGCAGTAAGAGGCCGTCGGCGTCGAGCTCGATCAGGATGTATTTGCCGCGGCGGGCGAGCGCGCCGATTTGGGCGCCGTCGAGCCGCTCGGCCAATTCCGGCGGAAACGGCCGGCGCAGATCGGGTCGGCGCAATTCGGCGCGCACGATCCGCCGGCCGCTCATTTTGAGCGCCAGGCCGCGGCGTACGGTCTCGACTTCCGGCAGTTCGGGCATTCTTCCCGCCGTCATTCCTGCGAAAGCAGACTGTAATCCATCCGCGTCAGTTCAGCGCCGTTTCAACCGCTTTCCCGGAAGGCCGGGACCGATTTCTCCACCACTCGTGATTTACTCTTATCCCGCATTCTTCGCCGAAACGCGAAGCTTGCGAGCACTCTGGGTCCCGGCCTTCGCGGGGAAAGCCGGAATGGAGGGTTCGATACACCACGCGACCAGCCTTCGCCTGCCGGCGCCGACGATATCCTGCCCGCTTAATTCATTGTACCGAGATCTGATCGGCCACGGCGTGGCGCGCGCGGCCCGATGGCAGTATCTTCCTGCCCGATGAGCGAACAAGAGACAAGCGGCGTGCGCGATTATCGCCATGTGCCGCCGAACGAGAAGGTGCGGCTGGTGCGCGGCGTCTTCGACAGCGTCGCGGCGCGCTACGATCTGATGAACGACCTGATGAGCGGCGGCATCCACCGGCTGTGGAAGGCCGCAATGGTCGCCTGGATCAGGCCGCGTCCGGGCCAGCAGCTGATCGACGTGGCCGGTGGCACCGGCGACATCGCGTTGCGCGCCTTGCCGCGCCTGGCGCCTGAGAGCGCGCCAGGCGTGGGCGAGGTCGGCGCCAGCGGGGTCGGTGGAGGCGGGGTCGGTGAGGGCAGGGCGGTCGTGTGCGACCCGAATCTGCGCATGCTCGAGATCGGCCGCGCCAGAGCGCTCGACCGGGGCGTTCTCGACGGCCTCGAATGGCTCGGCGCTGAAGCTGAGCGGCTGCCTTTCGCCGCACGCAGCTTCGATCTCTATACGATCGCCTTCGGGATGCGCAATGCGACCCACCTCGAGGCTGCACTGGCCGAGGCGCGGCGGGTGCTGCGGCCGGGCGGCCGGTTCATGTGTCTCGAATTCACTCCAGAGGTGGCGCCGCTGCTGCAGCCATTCTACGATCTCTACAGCTTTCATGTCGTGCCGCTGCTCGGACAGATCGTCGCCGGCGACCGCGACGCCTACACCTATCTGGTAGAAAGCATTCGCGGATTCCCGCGCCAGAGGGAGCTCGCTGAAATGATCGCCGGGGCCGGTTTCGAGCAGGTCAGATACCGCAACCTGACAGGGGGCATCGCTGCGCTGCACTCGGCCTGGCGCCTCTGAGGTTCTGAGGATCTGGGGCTCTCAGGCCCGGCCTCGGGATGCTGCGTAGCCCGCGCAATCTCGCCCGCCTGGCCGCAATCGGGCTGATCCTGGCGCGCCACGATGCGTTGTTCCCGTTTGCCGCGGTCCCGGTCGTCGCCTTTTATCTGCGGGTCGTCCGGCTGTTCACGCGCCGGCGCGGTCCGGCGGCGGCGCGCCCGGGCCAGCGGCTCGCCGCGGCGCTCGACGAAATGGGGCCGAGTTTTGTCAAGCTCGGTCAGCTGATGTCGACCAGGGCCGATCTGCTCGGCGAGGAGCTCGCCGCCGATTTGGCGAGCCTCCAGGACCGCCTGCCGCCGTTTCCGGGCGCACAGGCGCGGGCCGCGATCGAAAGCGAGTTTCGGGCCCCGCTCGAAACCTTGTTCGCCTCGTTCGACGAAACCGCGGTCGCCGCTGCCTCGATCGCCCAGGTCCATTTCGCACGCACCCCGGACGGCCGGGACGTCGCGGTCAAGGTCTTGCGGCCGGGAGTGGCGCAGGCCTTCGCCCGCGACCTCGACATGTTCCTGTGGCTCGCCGCCTGGATCGAACGCCTCTATCCGCCGTCGCGGCGCTTGAAGCCGGTCGAGGTCGTGCGGACCCTGGCCGAGGTGGTTCGCTTCGAGATGGATCTGCGGCTCGAGGCGGCCGCTGGGTCGGAGCTGGCCGAAAACTTTGCCGGCGACCCGAGCTTTCGGGTGCCGCGGATCGATTGGCAGCGCACCGGGCACGGGGTGTTGACCCTCGAGCGGATCGCCGGCATCCGCATCGATGACCGCGCGGCGCTGCTGGCCGCCGGGCACCGCATCGACCGGCTATTGGCGGAAGCGGCCAGCGCCTTTTTCAACCAGGTGTTTCGTGACGGTTTCTTTCACGCCGACATGCACCCGGGAAATATGTTCGTCGATGCGTCGGGGGCGATCGTCGTCGTCGATTTCGGGATCATGGGGCGGCTCGACCGCCCGACCCGGTATTACCTGGCCGACATGCTGATCGGCTTTCTGTCGGGCGACTATCGGCGGGTGGCCGAAATCCATTTTGCCGCCGGCTACGTGCCGCCCGATCGTTCGGTCGATAACTTCACCCAGGCCTGCCGCGCGATCGGCGAGCCAATTCTCGGCCGCCCGCTGCAGGCCATCTCGGTCGCCCGGCTGCTCGCCCAGCTGTTCCAGGTCACCGAGCAATTCGGCATGGAAACCCAGCCGCAGCTGCTACTGCTGCAAAAAACCATGGTGCTGATCGAGGGGATCGGGCGACGGCTCGATCCGGAAATCAACGTGTGGACCTTGGCGCGGCCGCCGATCGAAGCCTGGATCCGCGACAATCGCGGTCCCGAGGCGCAATTGCGCCAGCGGCTCGAGACCGTCGCTGATTTGGCCGAGCGGCTGCCGCGGCTAATCCGCGGTCTCGAAACCCTGGTCAGCGACATTGGGCGCGAGGGCGTCGTGGTGCACGCCGAGTCGATCGCCGCGCACGCCGCCGAGCAGGCCAAGCGCGCCTGGCTCGCGGTGCTGCCGCTCTACATCGCGGCCGCGGCGCTGGTGGCGATTGCGCTCGCCCTCGTTTTCGGGCGCTAGCAAATGGTCATCGGCGCGGCGCAGGAAAATCGACCGATCGGTTTGGGCTCGCTGTCCCGTTGCGGGAAGCGCGTGCCTCTTGCGTTCGAGTAATCCCGCCGCGGTATTATCCGGAGCGATGGAGCAAGAGACGTAAGTCCTGGCACGGCACCCGACTTCGCAAAACGCGGCGAGGCTTGTGCCTGTGGCGGGAGAAATGGGCAGTGCCCCAGTGCACGACCGGCGTTGGCGGATTTGAATTGGATCTTCAGGAGGGAGCGGCCGTCTCCAAGGACGCTCGGCTATGATGCAGGAGGACAAGATGCGGGCGACACCAGGCAACATCACGCCGCAGCAATTGCGGGGGCGGCTGCACGATGGCGGCGAGATCGCGATCGTGGACGTCCGCGAGGAGGGGAGCTTTCACCATCGCCACCTGTTGATGGCGTCGTGCCTGCCGCTCTCGCGGTTGGAGCTGATCGCCCCTGCCCTTCTGCCGCGGCGCAGCGCGCCGGTAGTCGTCTGCGATGACGGCGGCGGGCTCGCCGAGCGCGCGGCGGAGCGGCTGATCGAGGGCGGCTGGAGCGACGTTTCGGTCCTGGCCGGCGGGGTTTCGGCCTGGGCGGCCGAGGGCTTCCCGGTCTATAGCGGCGTCCACGTGCCGAGCAAGGCCTTTGCCGAGGTCGTCGAGCACGAATACGGCACGCCGTGGATCAGCGCCGAGGAACTGGTGCAGCGCCAAAAAGAGGGCCAGCAGCTCGCGATCTTCGACAGCCGCTCCTATGAGGAATACCATGCGAACAGCATCCCCGGGGCGGTCAGCGTTCCGGGCGCCGAGCTGGTCTATCGCTTTGACCAAATGGTGCCGTCGGCCGACACCTTTGTCGTGGTCAATTGCGGCGGGCGCACCCGTAGCATCATCGGCGCCCAGGCGTTGATCGACGCTGGCGTGCCGAACCGGGTCGTCTCGTTGAAGGACGGCACGATGGCTTGGCATCTGGCCGGGTTCGAGGTAGTGGCCGGCGCCACCAGCCGGGCGCCCGAGGTCCCGGCCGAAGGGGTCACGGCGGCGCGAGCGCGCGCCGAGTCGGTGGCCCGGCGTTATGGCGTGCCGGTCATCGACCGGGGCCTCCTCGCCCAGTGGCAGAACCAAGCCGAGGACCGCACGCTCTATGTGCTCGATGTCCGCGACCCGGCCGAATACCGTAAAGGCCACCTGCCGGGGTCGCTGATGGCGCCGGGCGGGCAATTGGTCCAGGAAACCGACAGCTGGCTCGGCGTTTGGGGCGCGCGGGTCGTGCTGGTCGATGACACGGGCGTCAGGGCGCAGATGACCGCGTCGTGGCTCCGGCGCATGGGGTGGGACGCCGCGGTGCTCGATGGCGGGCTCGACCGGGTGGCGCTCGAATCCGGAACACCCGCGATCGACACCGGCAGGTTTCCGCTCGCCGGGCCAGAGCCGGCGACGATCAGCGCGGCCGGGCTGCAGGCAAACCCGGCCATCATCGTCGACCTGGCGCTGAGCCGCAGGCACCGCGAGGGCCACATTCCCGGCGCGTGGTTTGCGATCCGCGCCCGCCTCGCCGCGGCATTGGCCAAATTGCCGGCCGCCGGCGATCTGGTGCTGACCAGCGAGGACGGCACGGTCGCCCGCTTTGCCGCGGCCGAGATCGCGCCGCGGGCCGAGCGGCCGGTGCGGGTGCTGGCGGGCGGCAATGCGGCCTGGCAAGCCGCCGGGCTGCCATTGGAGACCGGCATCGTGCAATCCGCCGACGAACCCGACGACGTCTCGCTGTCGGCCCGCGACCGGCCGGCCGAGCGCGAGCGCTATATGCGCGAATACCTCGCCTGGGAGATCGACCTCGTCAACCAGATCGCCCGCGACGCCGACTGCCGCTTCCGTCTCGCCGCCGCGTGAACGATCCGTTGCCGGCACGATCGGGCCTGGTCGGGGCCAACCATAATCTTTCGAGGGAGGAAGGCTTATGCGGTTTTCCCATCTGGTCCTAGGTCTGGTCCCAATGGCGCTAACTCCACTGGTTCTCGCGGCGGCAAACCCTGCGTCGGCGCAGCCGGCCGGCGGCGCCGCCTACACCGTTACCTATTTCGAGGCGGCCGCGCCCGATGTCGCCCAGGCCGCCGCTCTCAGCCGGCAGCTCGCCGCTGCGAACCGCAAGGAGCCGGGCAGCGCCGGCTGCCAAGCGTTCCAGGAAATCGGCCGGCCGAGCCGATTGGCCCTCTTTGCCGCGTGGCGCGACAAGGCCGCGGAGAACGCCGGGGCCGGCGCGGCAGCCGCGGTCGCCCTCAGCGACAAGTTGCAGCCGATGCTGGTGGGTCCGTTCGAAATCCGGTCGTTCAGCGGGTTCTCGATCGCCGCGCCGAGCGCGCAGGGCGGGACTGGGGCGGTTTACGTCGTCACCCATGTCGATGTCTTTCCGGCCGGGAAGGACCAGGCGGCGGCCCTGGTCACGAGGCTCGCCGAGACCGGCCGCAAGATGCCGGGCAACCTGTCGTTCGACGTGCTGCAAGTGGACGGTCACTCCAACCATTTCACCCTGGTCGAGGGTTGGCGAGACCGCCACGCTTTCGATGCGAGCCTGATGACCGCTTCGACGCGAGATTTCCGGCAAAAGCTAACGCCGCTCGAAGGCGCCCTGTACGACGAACGACTGTACCGCGCGCTGCGCTAGTGGCCAAAATCTGACACTTGGTACCCACCGGCTGCGACGGAAGGTGACCCACAGGAGACGCTCGGCTTTGCCGAGGCGATGGGTCTTCCTACCCCGAGGGCCAATCCAGAAGACCCCACAGCAGTGGATGATCAAAGCCTTTATCAGAGGCTCGGTCAGGTCTGACACAAGGGCGTTGACGAGCAAGTCAGCGCCCCTGTGCCCGTGATAATCAGCCGATCTCTATCCGCCTGGGTAGGGCTTCCTTCGCCTTCTTCAGCGTCAGCGTCAGCACGCCGTCATCGAGCTGCGCACCGATCTGCTGCTGATCAATCTTGTTGGATAGAGTGAAAGAACGGCCGAAATGGCCAATGTTGTACTCGGTATAGAGGGGTTCTAGTCCCTCGTACTTCGTGAAGTCGATGCGCGCGTCTATCCGTAATACATCGTTCTCGACATTGACATCGATAGCCTGCTTCTCGACGCCCGGGAGTTCCATGACCACAGTTAGCGCATCTTCCGTCTCGAAGATATCTGTGGTCGGTACGTAGTACCGTGCTGGCACCGTTTTTTCGTCTTTCGAAACGAGTTCCTTCTTTTCCTGCACTTCGAGTGCCTGTGATCGTGCCATCTTTCCCTCCGTCGCGTATCTGTTGCCCTAATTAGCCCACAGCGATCGTCTTTGGCTTGTCTCGCTCCGCGCGCGGGAGGTACACCGCCAAAACACCGTCTCGGTATTCCGCCTTGACCCGATCGGCGTCGATTTCGACCGGCACGGTGAACGCCCGATCAAAGCGTCCCGCTAGACGCTCGCGGCGATGTAAGGCCGCCTTATCGCCATACTCGACAGACTTGCTGCCGGCGATGCGGATGGTCCTCCCAACGACCTGGATCTCAAGATCAGATTTCCGAATTCCGGGGACTTCGGCGATGGCCACGACATCATCGCCCTTTCGGAAGAGGTTGATCGGTGGGTAAGCCCCACCGGCACTTGGCCCGCTGCTCAGCCATCCGCTCGTGCGAAACGAGTTCGAGCGCTTGTTGAAATTGAAGCAACGCGTCGAAGGGATCCGGAAACAAGGTCGCCATCGTTCATGCTCCTCCGTTGGAGCCGTGAGCCGCCTCCACGACGCGGAGCCCCGAGCAGGCGGCACAGCGGCACTAGGTTTCGATGCTTGGACTGGAACGTTGATCACTTAAAGGCCGGGAAAGATCCGCGGCCATCGTGGCAGTGGCGAATTGATCACAAGGGCAAAATCCCCGTCATCAGCAAAGTTCGCCTTGCCCGGCTCGCGCGGTTGGGCCCTGCTGGACTGCTGCGCGCTGACCGTCATTACATCGATGTCAGATGGAGACAGGCGATAAGTTTTGACAGCCATTGCCACGTCCTCCAATGAGCAACATGGGGAAACGATCGTCACCGGACCTCAAAAGGGCATCCGGCGACCGTCGATTTAGGAGCGGGAAATTAGTCCTTCAAGTGGACCCACCAAAGATGCCAAGAGGCGCAACCTCGCCGCTCGCGCGCTCTCCAGCGACGGCCCGCTTACCAGCCCAAGCCGACCTATGATCAGGGTGCTAAATGTCAGATTTGGACCACTAGTCTCTTATTACCCCGTTGTTTCAGCGGGTCCTCAGCTCGGTTCGGTGGGGGCGGGAACGGCCGCGGCGGGTCCTGAGTTCAGGCCGGAGCGCCTCTTTAGAGAAAGACCCGCCGGTCTAACCGGCTACGCGGAGCCTAGCGATGCCGCCTCACGCGGCCGGGCGGGGCGGGGTCTCGCGCGGGGTGACCATCACCTCGAGCTTTTGCGCCAGGCGCAATACGGTGACCGGCATCGGCTGGCCGACCCGCTCCTCGGTCATCAGCCGGTGCAATTCGTCGATGTCGGCGACGGGGACGCCGTCGGCGGCGACGATGATGTCGCCGCCGAGAAGCCCGGCGGCGCGCGCCGCCCCGTCGGGGGCGGTCGACTGGATGCGCACCCCGGTCTCGCGCGCCTAGCTCGTGGAAGCGCACGACGCGGCGCGGCAACGGCACGTTCTGGCCGGCGACGCCGATGTAGCAGCGCCGCACCCGTCCGTCGCGAATGAGGCGCGCGGCGACGAATTCGACGGTAGCGGCCGAGATCGAAAAGCAGATGCCCTGGGCCATGCCGATGATCGCGGTGTTGATGCCGACGACCTCGCCCGTGGCGGTCACCAGCGGGCCGCCGGAATTCCCCGGGTTCAAGGCCGCGTCGGTCTGGATCACGCTGTCGATCAGCCGGCCCGAGCGGGTGCGCAGCGAGCGGCCGAGCGCGCTGACGACGCCGGCGGTGACCGTGCACTGAAAGCCGAACGGGTTGCCAATCGCGATCACCAATTGGCCGACCCTGAGCCGCCGCGAATCGCCGAGCCGGGCAAAGGCCGAGGCCTCGCCGTCGAGCCGCAACACCGCGAGATCGGTGTCCGGATCGTCGCCGACCAGATTGGTGCGCAGGAGGCGGCCATCGGGAAAGGTCGCCTCGATCTTGCGCGCGCCGCTAACCACGTGGCTGTTGGTCAGGACATAGGCGTCGGGGGTGAAGACGACGCCCGAGCCGGCGCCGCCGGCGCCGTCCTTGAGCCCGCTGACCTGCAAGTGCAGGACCGCTGGGCCGACCTTATCAACGGCACCGGTGACCGCCCGCGAATAGGCGTCGAGCAGAGCGAAATCCTCGGCGGCGGAAGTGGCGGAAGCGGCCGACTGAACCGCGCCGGTTTGATCGTTGTCGGGGTCATAGTCGATCGAAGATAAAAGCGTCATGTGCGGGGTTCCCTGTGGATAAGAATAAAGTGGGAACATTGGCCGGGTTTGATAAGATGGGGTTCCCGGCGACCATTGAAAGTGGGTGAGCCCATGGCTGGCAGCGTCAACAAGGTGATCCTTATCGGCAATCTCGGCCGCGACCCGGAATTGCGCTCGACGCAGGACGGCATGCGCATCGTCAATCTGGCGGTCGCCACCTCGGAGAGCTGGCGCGACCGAACTTCGGGCGAGCGCAAGGAGCGCACCGAATGGCACCGCGTCGTGATCTTCAACGAGCGGCTCGCCGAGATCGCCGAGAAATACCTGAAAAAGGGCGCCAAGGTTTATGTCGAAGGTGCCTTGCAGACCCGCAAATGGACTGACAATTCCGGCCAGGAGCGCTATTCGACCGAGATCGTCCTGCAGCGGTTTCGCGGCGAGCTGACCATGCTGGATGGCGCTGGCGGCGCTCGCGGTGGCGCCTCCGGCGGCCCGCCGATGGATTCGGGCTATGACGAAGGCTTTGGCGACGAGCCCCCCGCCCGCTCGGCCCCGGCCGGCCGCGCCGCCGCCCGCAAACCCGTCAACGACCTCGACGACGACATCCCGTTCTGATCGAGGGAGCGGGCGGCGCGGCTGGAGTTCCACCACACCGGCGAAGGCCGGTGCCCATTTCCGCCATGGGTCCCGGCCTGCGCCGGGATGATGGAGCTGCGCGGGAGGAGAGAAATGGTCGAAAGCGGTGGACCGCTCTCTCGCGGCGAGCATATCGGGAGTTCCCCGTGATCGGTGGCGTTGCCGCGGGTGAATGAAAGATCATGACGCATCCTGCGGTTTCGCAGCCCGATGCTTCGCTCGGCGGATCCCGTCACGGATCTCCGTTCGCACGCAGCGCGCGTTGAAGGCTGACGCGATTGTCGTGCTCGGCTGCGGGCCGTCGGCGCGGCTCCGGCGGCGGGTGGCGCGCGGGGTGCAGCTCTACCAGGATCGGGCGGCGCCGGTGTTGCTGCTGTCCGGCGGCGGCAGGAGAAGGGAGCCGGAAGCGGTAATCATGCGGCGCGCCGCGCTTGCCGGCGGGGTGCCGGAGGCGGCGGTGCTGATCGAGCCCAACTCGCGCGACACGCTCGGCAACGCGCGCGAAACCGCCCGGCTGTTGCAAGCACACCGGCTCGATTCGGTAGTGCTGGTCAGCGATCGCACCCATCTGCCGCGCGCGGCCTTGCTGTTCCGGCTCGCCGGGGTCGCGGTCGTCGGCCGCTCCGGGGTGCGTTCGCGCTCGCCATTCCTGGAAATCGGCGCCATGATCCGCGAAATCGTGGCGTTGCCATGGAGCCTCGCCCGCGCGATGGTGCAGCGTTGAGCCCACGCCCGGGCTCAGCCCTGCTCGCCCTCGACCGGCGTCCTCGATAGAGCGAGGCTCGGCAAGATCCGCCAACACCAGAGCGCGACGGCGAGGGTCGCGGCACCGGTCAGCAGGAACAGCCCGGGGACGCTGACCCCGGCCGCGATCAGCGCGATCGTCGCCACCGCCGCCAGCACCATCGCCGCCGCGTTAATCACGTTGTTGGCCGCAATCGCGCGGGCGCGGTGCTGGCGGGGGCTGCCTGCCTGCAGCAACGCGTAGAGCGGCACGATAAAGATCCCGCCCGCGACCGAGATCCCCAAGAGGTCGCCAAGGATCCGCCAATGCGCCGGTGCGGCAAGGAAGGGGCCGAGCCCGGCGAGTGGGCCGGCGGCGGCGAGGGCGGGGCTCGCCAGCCACAGATCGAGCGAAAAGAGGCCGATGCCGAGCGCTCCCCACGGCACCGTGCGGGCACTGATCCGGCCGCCGAGAATCCGACTGCACGCCAAGGAGCCGAGCGCGATCCCGATCGAAAAGACGGTCAGGAACAAGGTCACTACCGCCTCCGCGCCGCCCAGCGTAAAGCGCACATAGCTTGGGAATTGCGACAAGTAGACGGCACCCGCCAGCCAGAACCACGAGATCCCGAGCATTGACCGGAATGGTACTTTTTCGCGGGCGGCCTCGCGGATCACTTGGCCCGTGGCGGCGAACAGGTTCCAGCGCACCGGGCTCTTCGCCGCCGCCGCACCGGTCGGCGGGATTAGGAGGCTCGTACCCCAGGCTGAGAAGGCCACGACGAGGATCAGCGCCGCGACCACGGCCGCACCATGCCGCCCGGCGATCAAGACGCCGGCGATCGTGCCGAAGAGGATCGCGAGAAAGGTGCCGGCCTCGACCAGCGCGTTGCCGAGAAGCAGCTCGTGCGGGGCCAGCAGGTCCGGCAGGATCGCGTATTTGAGCGGGCCGAACAATGCAGCCTCGATCCCCATCGCGAAGAGGATCGCCAGCAGCAGCGTCGTGCTGCCGATGACCACGCCCACGGCGGCGGTCAGCATCAACGCGATCTCCGACAATTTGATCAGGCGGATCAGCCAGGCCTTGTCGTGCTGGTCGGCGACCTGGCCGGCGGTCGCCGAGCACAGAAAGAACGGCAGGATAAAGAGCCCGCCGGCGAGCGGGATCAGGATCTGCGCCGACATCCGTGCGTCGGCGACGGCGCGATAGGCGATCATCAACACCAGCGCGTTCTTGACCGCGTTGTCGTTGAACGCCGACAAAAACTGCGCCCAGAACAACGGCCCGAACCGCCGCGAGGCCAGCAGCGCCAGCGTCCCCGCCCTGGCGGGTTCATCATGCCTCGACCGAACCGCGCTCATGCTCCTCTTTCCCATGTTCCCGGCCGGGGCGCGAGCCCCGTCAGGATCATGATCGTTGACAGCCGATCCGCTGGCCCCCGGTAGCGCCAGGCGCAATGGGACGCAGCAATCGCCACGCCCCGCGAGATCGATGCGACCGACAGCAATCGTCACGACGAAATCGGAGCATCGAGTGTGTAAGATCGCCGCGTGCGGCGATCTCGGTGGCGGCTGATCCAGCCTGTCGCGATCGGCCAAATTTGGCCGATCGCGAGATGGCCGGTGCTGATCCTGTTCGCCGTATTGTCACTGCCCGGCGCGCCGGCGCTTGCGTTGGCGCAGACCCCGGCCGATGCGCCGGATTTATGGCAGCGGCAGACCTTGACCGCCGATTGGGGCGGGCTGCGTACCCGGCTGGCGAACGACGGCTTCACCTTTACTTTGCAGCAGCAGAGCGAAGTGTGGGGCAATGCGCTTGGCGGGCTCGGCCGCGGTGGCGCCGCCGACGGCCTGCTTACCCTCGGTCTCGGCGTCGATCTGCAAAAGGCGATCGGGTGGCAGGGCGGCAGTCTGTTCGCCAGCGGATTTCAGGTTGAGGGTGTCGGCCCGACGCCGTTGCGGGTCGGCGCTTTGCAATTGGTCAGCGGCATCGAGGCCACACAAACCGCCAAACTTTATGATTTGTGGTTCGAGCAGCAGATGTTCGGCGGTCGATTCTTGCTTCGCTTTGGCCAGGAGGGCGCCAGCGACGAGCTGATGCTGTCGCAGAACGCCGCGCTATACTTGAATTCGAGCTTCGGGTTTCCCCCGCTGATAGTCCTCGACCTGCCTTCGGGCGGACCCAATTACCCGCTGGCCACACCTTTTGTCCGGGCGAAATATCAGCCCGACAAGGAAATCACGCTGATCGGCGCCGTGTACAATGGCGACCCCGCGCCGCCCGGGCCCGGCGACCCGCAATTGCGCGACCGTCATGGGGCGGCCTTCCGGCTCGACGACCATACGCTGTCCTTCGCCGAATTGTGGTATATGCCCAGCTTTTTGGCGAAGCTCGGGTTTCCGGTGACTTACAAGCTCGGCGCGTGGGTCGCCACCGGACCGTTCGCCGATCCGCTGCACGACACGGCGGGTTTGTCGCTGGCTGATCCGGCGAGCACCGGCATCCCGCTGCAACATGCGACCGACCACGCCTTCTACGCGGTCGTCGACCAAATGCTCTGGAAGAAGCCCGGCGCCGACGCGCAGGGCGTCAGCGCGTTCTTTCAGGTGATGGCGGCGCCAGAGGATCGCAACCTCAGCGATCTCTTTATCGATGGCGGCGTCAATTGGAGCGGGTTGATCCCCGGTCGGTCCAACGACGTCGCCGGCCTCGCGGTCACCTATGTCGGGATCGGCGCCGCGGCACGACAATTCAGCAACGGTCTGATCCTCTACACCGGCACGGGGGCGCCTTACGCCGCGGGGGAAACCACGATCGAGGCAACCTATCGGGTGCGGTTGGCGCCCTGGCTCGACGTCCAGCCCGATGTGCAATACGTCATTAACCCCGGTGCTGGAATTCCGACCGCACAAAGCGCCGTGCCGTTGAAGAACGATCTGATCTTTGGCCTCCGGTTGACCATCAACTTTTGAAGCCGTAAGCCTGGGAGGCGCAGTTCAAACATTCCGCGACCGGGGGCCGGGGAGGCGCGGCGGCAGGGCGAGCGGGCGGCGAACGGCGAGCACGCGGCATGGACAAGACAGATACGGCGGAATGGGCGCGGTTCGGGGTCGGGCCGGGGTGGGCGTTCGCGGTCCGCCACCGGGTGCGGTGGAGCGAGTGCGATCCGTTCGGGCATGCTAACCACCGCGCCTATTTCGAGTGGTTCGAGGAGGCAAGAAACCGTTATCTGGAAGCCGTCGGCGTGCCGGTTTTGTCGGCGGGGGCGCCGGGGCCGGTCATCGCCGAGACCGGCATCCGCTATCAGCGGCCGCTCGCCTACGGCGACGAGATCCTGGTGACCGCGAGGACGGTGCGGCTCGGGCATACCAGCTTCGAGATGGAATACGCAGCGTGGCGCCAGGGGTTGTGCGCGCACGGCCGCGCGGTGCTAATCCTGGTGGTCAATGCGACCGGCGAAAAGACCCCGCTGCTGCCCGAACTGCGGCGCGCTATGCTGGCTTGCGACCCCGATGCCCGCGAGGCCGGCCGCAGCGAAAGGGGGCCCGAATGAAGCGCGCCGTCATCCTGATCTGCGACAGCCTGCGCCGCGACCTGATCACCCCCGCGGATGCGCCGTTTCTGTGCGATTTGGGGCGACGTTCGGCACGGTTCGAGAACCATGCCGGCGTCTTTCCGTCGACGACGCGAACCAGTGCGGCTTCGATCGCCACCGGTTGCCGGCCGGCGCGCCACGGGCTCCTCGGCAACACGATGGCGCTCGACGAGGGCGAGGGGCTCCGGTGCCTGTCAGTCGGCCGGCCCGATTTCCGCGACCGGCTATGCCGCGCCACCGGCCGCACCTTGCATATGCCGACGCTCGCCGAGCGGCTCGCCGGCGCCGGCGCCGAGGCGATCGCGGTTTCGAACGTGTCACCGGGGGCGGCCTATTTTCTCGACCCCGACGGCCATGGCTGGGTCTACAACCCGGCCGGCAGCTTTGGCCCGGGCCGCCGGCCATTGCCCGAAGCGGAAGGGCTGGCGGTAGCCAAGGGTGAGGCCGGGGACACCGCTGCGACCGAACGCTTCTGCGGCGAAATTCTGCTCGATCGCGCCCCGGCATTGGCCGTGCTGTGGCTGTCGGAGCCCGACTACACCGGCCACCACACGCCGTTGGGCTCGCCCGAGCATCGCCGCGCCATCGCCAGCGCCGACGAGAATGTCCGGCGGGTCGCCGAGACCCTCGCGCGCCTCGATCCGGGCGGCGGGGAAATCCTGTTCGTGGTCGGCTCCGATCACGGCATGGAGAGTGTCGACCAAACGATCGACCTCGACGCGCTGCTGGTCGCGAACGGGCTGAAGCGCGCGCCGGGATCGTCGGAAGTCGTCGTCGCCGCCAACGGCACCGCGGCGCTCCTCTATTTCGCGGAGCCCGAAGGTGCCCTCGTCGGCCGGGCCGTGCGGTTTCTCGAAGGCGAGCCCTGGGTCGGCAGGGTCTTCGCCGGCGACGCGCTCGGCGGCATCGGCCTGCCGACGGGTTCGCCGGCGCGGATCGCGATCACCTTGAATACGGACCGCCGCGCCAATCCTTTCGGCGTGCCGGGACACAGCGACGTCGTGCGCGATGCGCTGGAGCCTAAGGACGCGACCGGCTTCGGCCAGCATGGCGGGCTCGGCGCCCACGAGCAGAGCCCGTTTCTGTTCGTTCACGGCGGCGGCTTTGCCCCGGGGATCTGTCGCGACCCTTCGTCCTTGGTCGACATCGCCCCGACGGTGCTGCGCCAACTCGGCCTCGCGGCCGACGGCCTCGACGGTCATCCTTTGCCGCGCCGGCCGACCGCTGGCTGAGCGGCGGCTCTCGGGCCGGCGGTGATCAGCCGTCGCGCTTGATCGGATCGACCCCGGCGCACCTGTTCCTGGTTGCCCGCCAGTAGCGGCCATGATTCACTGGTTCGATTACCCGGATTCCAGGTGAGAGGAATCGGCTCTGCGGCGGTGTAGACGCCTGTTGCGCGTCGGTCGGTAGGCGCGCGGTGCTTGATGAAATTCTAACCTTTATGGCGCGGCAGACGGGGACCAGCCGTTATTCCAGATCCACCACGCCTCCGCGCCGCTGTTGTAGACGTAGAGCTGACCACCGTTATCGACTTCCATCAGCGACACCCAGCCGTTAGTATTGGTCCCGTTCAACAACGCATAGTAATTGCCCGGTTCTGACGTTGGGGCGCCAAAGGTCCAAACTCCCGCTGCCGTCGTCAGACTCCCGGTCGAGGGTGCGACCAGCGTCGATCCGTCCGGCGAAATCGAACCGCCGGCGTCGACGCTGCCGGTCAGCTGATTTGCCGATGCCGGGTCGACTTGGGTCGCGATCGAATTCGCAAACGTATTGCCGCTGCCGACGACCGGGACCGGCGCACTCGGATTATCATAAATGCCGATGGCGTCCGTCAGCGTGTTGTCCATGACATTGTTCATGAATGTGATGCTGTTGGTCGGGTAGATCAGCCCCTCTTCGCCATACGCAAATATCGTCGAGTTTTCGGTGGCCGTGCCTTGGATCATCGTATTGTCCGCCACCAGCGCCACCCCGCCATTGGGTAAATCAAGCGCATAACTGGTGGACCCGACATTGCAGCTGGGTTGGTTCGGGTCAGCGGCGCCGTCATAAAGCGTGTTGTTCTCAATGACGTTCATCGAAGCGCGGCTCTTGATGTCGTGCCCAATGTTGGTGCCGCAGGCTTCATTGCCGATCGCGGTCAACCAGCCGCTGGAGCCGATATAGACGGCATGTCCGAAATAGTTGGCGTTCGGATTGCCGTTATTGATAAAGACATCGTTGATCAGGACCGTGTTTTCGGTTGGACCGTTTTCGGTCAAAATCCCCATCTGGTTGTTGATGAACGTACTGTTCATCACGGTCAGCGTATCGTTGGTCGTATTGGTATCCTGATCGCGGATGCCGGCGCCGTTGCCGCCTAGCGAATTGGAAATCTCGGCGTTTTCGAACGTCAGCCCATCAACGGTCAGACTGGCGTAGGCAAGAAGAATGCCCTTTTCGTTTGCCAGTGCGACCGATTGGTACAGGATGACCGCTGAACCCGGCACCGCCGCTTCGATCGTCATCGGTCGGTTTATTTGAGCCGTGTCGTTGGAATAGGTGCCGGCGGCGACGCTGATCACGTAGGAGTTGGCCGAGTTGGTGTCCGCATTCGCGACGGCTACTGCCGCAGCGATTGTTGCATATTGCCCCGACGGCCCTACCGTGAGGACACTCGTACCGGCGACTGCGGCAACGATCGTCATTCCCAGCAGCGCAGCGGCTGCGAGCCCTGTTCTCAGCATCTGGACAACCCGGCTTTGGTGAATATTTGAAGCGACTTCCCCCACCGGCGACGGCGATCCCAGCGGAATCGTCATCATTCCGTCGCGCTCAATGATCGGCTTGGTTTCGCGACCGGATGTGCTTTGGTGGCGAGCGGATTTCACTGATGCGGCGAGCCGGCCCTTGCCGTGTCACAATGGCACTGATCCCGTTCGACGGTTTTATTGGAACCCCAGTCGTGAAACCTCAGCGAGTTTTTATCGCGGGCTCGCAGATGGTCAACTGCGCAAAGGGGTGATGACCAAATGGGTCAATAGCGCAACGGACCGTCTCAATTGAATACCAACCCATAAACTCAGCGCGTTACCGGCTCTAGAATGGCTCAATGCGAGGTTTTGTGTCAAAATTAGGCGCCAGCCGGCATCAGACCTTTGACGGCGCTCCAACGACGAGCATCCGGCTCGGCTGTCCGCCCCAGACCGCCCGCTTCGGCCGCCGCGACCAAGACCGCCGCTCGCGGCCGCGGGTGAGGCTTTCCACTGACTGACCGCTCAGCGCCGCCGCCGCATGAATGCGAACGGGCACATCTTCAATCTGGAAGGCTTCGCTGCTGGGACGCAGCTTGGGGAAATCATTCCGCCGCTCGGCGTAATCCCGAGCGGACCCGCGCCGACGATCGGCAGCCCGTGCCTGTCGTTTGTGAGATCTGCCGCACCCTGGAGCCCGGGATTGGCGCCGGATTCCGCGACTGGGAGGTCGAAATCGCCAATGAAGCTGGCCCTGCGGTCGAAACGTTCAACGCCGGGTTCCACGCGCCGGGGATCAACCGGGTGTTCCGTGTGATTCTACCCCTGGGGACCGGCGATTTCTTCGAACTCCCGCTATCCCGGCCCGACCCTCCCGTTGTTCGGGGTATTCTCGACCCTCTGGGTGCCGGTGACGCTGGCCAGTTCGATCGTGGACCCGCCGATCAGCGACATCCCGGTGCCGTTCGGGACGTTTTTCGACCCAGCGGTCAGCAATGCGCGACCAATCCGGCCGATTGCGCGAGCTTCACGGCTGCGCCCGACCGAGCAAGGTGCGCGAGCGCGAGCTCACAGGCTCCAATAATGGAGGTGCGGAGGCACCCGGTCGCGGGCGAGCGCCGATTTGACGTCGACAAAGATCCCGCCCGGCATCAGCGTCGCGAACAGCGCCTCCCACCCGGCCTGTTCCAAGACCCGGTGCGGCACCGCGAGGATCAGCCCGTCGAGCTGGCTGAAGCGATCGAGCCCGACCAGTTCGATCCTATATTCGCGCCGTGCCTCCTCCGCGTCGGCGAGCGGATCGGCGACTAGGGCGGCGATACCGAACTCGCGAAGTTCGGCGACGATATCGGGCACTCGGCTGTTGCGCAGATCGGGCACGTCCTCCTTGAAGGTGACGCCGACGATGCCGATCCGGGCGCCCTTGACCGGCCGCTCGGAGGCGATCAGCAATTTGACCAGGCGCTGGGCGATAAACCCGCCCATGCCGTCGTTGATCCGCCGTCCCGACAGGATGACCTGCGGGTAATAGCCCGCGGCCTCGGCCCGCGCGGTCAGGTAATAGGGGTCGACGCCGATGCAATGGCCGCCGACCAGCCCCGGCGTGAACCGCAGAAAATTCCACTTGGTGCCGGCCGCCTCCAGCACCTCGCGGGTCGGGATGCCGAGCCGGTCGAAGATGATCGCCAGCTCGTTCATCAAGGCGATGTTGAGGTCGCGCTGGGTGTTTTCGATGACTTTCGCCGCTTCAGCGACTTCGATCGACGACGCGCGGTGCAACCCGGCCTCGACGATCCGGCCATAGACCGCGGCGATTCGGTCCAGGGTCTCCCGGTCCTCGCCGGCGACGATCTTGACAATGGTTTCGAGTCGGTGCTGCCGGTCGCCGGGGTTGATCCGTTCGGGCGAATAGCCGAGCTTGAAACCCGCACCCGGCGCCAGCCCCGAGGCCTTCGCCAACAGCGGGCCGCAAATCTCGCGGGTCAGGCCGGGATACACCGTCGATTCGAACACCACGACCGCGCCCGGCCGCAACCGCGGCCCAATCAGCGCGCAGGCGGCGGTCAAGGGCCCGAGATCGGGGCGGCGCTCAGCGTCGATCGGGGTCGGCACCGTGACGATCACAAAACTCGCCTCGGTCAGCGCCTCGGGGTCGTCGGTCAGCCGCAGCCGGGTCTGGCGCAACGCCGCTTCAGAGATCTCTCCGGTCGCGTCGCGCGCCTCGCGCAACGCTGCGATCCGCGGTTTCGACACATCGAAACCAATGACCGGTTCGAACTTTTTCGCCAACGCCAGGGCCACCGGCAATCCGACATAGCCGAGCCCGATAACCGCAAACCCGCGTTCCATCCGAGCCTCCGTCGGGACATCCGCGGTCTGATCTGCGTCATCGATCCCTCCAGGCCGCGACGCCCGAACCGCCGCCTTATACTCGAGTAGCCGCCTCTTAGCGCAACGCCGAATACTTAAGGCGCCGTGATCGCTCGCCGGCGGGGCGCACGTGGCGCGCTATTCGGTCGGGCCGCGGCTCACGCGCCCGCTGCGGCTGTGCCTGTCTTGCTGCGGATTAGCCCCACACCTGGGGCCTCGCCTCTATCGTCGAGGCGGGGCTCGGCATCGCCGCCGCTTTCGCCTTGGCCCCGGCTGCCGCCCTGGTCGTCGAGCCGGTGCTCGGTCTCGGCACGGTGACAGCGCTGCTGTTGTGGACCACCGGGTATGCCCGCCGAGGCTCGGCCCGCGCCGCGGCGGCGAGCGCAGTGGACGGGATCGGACCTTAGCAAATCCGGCACCGATGACTATGTTGTGGCCGCTCGAGGTCGGCGGTTCGGGTTTGCGGAGGTGTTGGTGATCGACAGCGCGCGTCTCGGTCTGCCCGAATTCGCGCCCGGCCATGTCTGGCTGGTCGGCGCCGGGCCCGGCGATCCCGGGCTCTTGTCGGCGCTGGCGCTGCACGCGCTCCAGCATGCCGACAATGTGGTCTACGACGCGCTTGTCGACCCGCGCATCCTGCGTCTGGCGCAGCCGGGCGCAGCACTTGACTACGCCGGCAAGCGCGGCGGACGGCCGTCGCCGAGCCAGCCCAACATCTCGGCCCGGCTGGTCCGCCTCGCCAAGGCGGGGAATCGGGTGCTGCGGCTCAAAGGCGGCGACCCCTGCGTCTTCGGGCGCGGCGCCGAGGAAGCGCTGGCGCTGGCCGCCGCGGACATCCCGTTCCGCATCGTCCCCGGGATCACCGCCGGGATCGGTGGGCTTGCCTATGCCGGCATCCCGGTCACTTCCCGCGAGACCAACTCCGCCGTGACCTTTGTCACCGGCCATAACAGCAGCGGGGCGGTACCCGATGGGCTCGATTGGCCGGCGATCGCCCGCGGCGCCCCGGTGCTCGTCCTCTACATGGCGCTCAAACATCTGGAGAGCATCGTCGAGCGGCTGTTGGCCGGGGGGCGACGTGCCGACGAGCCGGCGGCGATCGTCAGCAAAGCAACCACCCCGGCGCAGCGCGTCCTGGTATCGACACTGGGCGAGGTTGCCGGCGGTTCGAGCGGGATCGAAACGCCTGCGATCGTGGTCGTCGGCGAAGTGGTGCGGCTGCGCGCCGGGCTCGACTGGCTGGGCGCGCTCGACGGCATAATTCCCAGCCCCGGCCCGCTGCGGCGACAAGAACGGCGCTGAGTGTCGGTGCGGAGCACCGCTCGTCGCGTCCGACGGTTGCGGTCGATGCCAGTCGATTCGCGTGTACGTGAAGTTCCCAATCACCGGCCCGCCTGAGCGGGGTGCGGCAGCGCAGCCGTTGTCGACCGTGAAATCGCCGCGATCTATAATTTTTATATTGCAGCGCCGCATTCGAATGACGGCGGGACTGGGCGACTTGCGCTCCGCGACCAGAAGGGCATGAATTCGCATTGTTTGCAAACCGAGGACTTTCACCGCGATCGGCCGACCGCACGATGAGCGGTGTTGCGCGGCGCCGGAACTCATTCGCCCTTGCCGGCGGGCTGCAAACCCCGGCCGGCGGGCTGCGCTCTCCTCATACGCATGACCGTCGCTGACGTGCTCGGTTTTTTGCGACGCCCGCCGACGGTGCAGACTCTGGTGGCGCGCGCGCGGCGGCAGACCGGACTGGCCGATTTCGGCGACTTCCCGTTCGAACAACCGCTGCACAGGCTGCTGGAGGCGTGCGCCGAGGAGGCCGAGCTCAGCCTATTTGGCGGCGCCGCGCTTCGCTGGGACACGCTGCGGTTTCTCTCGAACCTCTTGCGGCTGCGAGAAGAGGAAAAGCGGGCGCCGCAAATTCTCGAAGAAACCGTGGCGGCGCCGCTGATCATCGCCGGGCTACCCCGCTCGGGAACGACCTTCCTGCACGGCCTCTTGACCGAAGACCGCACTAACTTCGTGCCGCGCGTGTGGCAGCTGATCCATCCCTATCCGGCGGCGCGGCAGGGTGCCGACCGCGACCGCCGACCGCAGCAGGTTGCCCGGCAGCTGCGCATGTTCCAGATCATCGCGCCGCAGTTCCGCCGTCTGCATCCGATCGGGCCGAACTCCCCGCAGGAATGCTCGGAGATCACGGCGCACCTCTTCGCCAGCCTGCGCTTCGACACGACCTATCGCATTCCCAGCTACCGGCGGTGGCTCGACGGGACTGGGCACCTCGACGCCTACCGCTTTCACAAGCGGTTCCTGCAGCATCTGCAGCACCAGGCGGCCAGCAGCGGACGATGGGCGCTCAAATGCCCCGACCATATCTTTGCGCTGCCGGCGATCCGCGCGGTCTACCCCGACGCCAATCTGGTGTTCGTGCACCGCGACCCGGTGGCGGTGCTGGCCTCGGTCGCGCGGCTGACCGAGGTCTTGAGGCGGCCGTTCACCCGCCATGTCGACCGCCTCTGCATCGGCCGGGAGGACAGCGAGCGCTGGCTTGCGGCGGCCGGGCTGATGGTCGCCGCGGCCAACGAACCGTGCTTTGGGCAGCCGATCTTTCACATTCATTACGCGGAGCTGGTGGCCGACCCGCCGGGCACCGTCGTGGCACTCTATCGCCATTTCGGGCGCGCTCTCGATGCCGAGGCGGCGGCGCGCATCGGCCGGCGGGTGGCCGCCAACCCCAGTGGCGGATATGGCGGCCGCCGGGCCCAGCTCGAGGATTACGGGCTCGATCCCGCCCGCGAGCACGAGCGCTACGCGAACTATATGGCCCGGTTCGGGATTTCGCCCGAACAGGGCAGGAGATGGTCGCGTCCGGTCCGCGCCCAGCCCGTTTCCGGCGCACCGTAATAAACGGGCGGGCGAGGCCTTCGCCTCAGTTGCCGTCGTTGCCGGGCGTCCGGTCGCCGCGCTGCGCGATTTCCCGAGCGCCCGAGGGGGGCTTGCCGGCATGGCCGGCGGCGCGGCCGCGAGACGCGGGCAAGGGCGCCGCGGCCAGCAGGGCCGGGATGAAGACGAGGCTCGCGAGCAGGGTGCAGCCGAGACTGATTAGCAACAGCTTGCCCATGCTCGCGGTCCCCGGATGGTGCGAAAGGGCCAGCGATCCGAACGCGGTCCCGGTAGTCAGCGCCGAGAACAGAATCGCCCGCGCGGTTGCCGAGGCCAGCACCGCGCTTCGCCCGGCGCGCCAGTTCATCACGAAGTAGATGTTGAACGAGACACCGACGCCCAAAAGCAACGGCAGCGCGATGATGTTAGCGTAATTGAGCGGCAGCGCCAACGAGACGATGACGATCACGGTCAGCAGCGACGACAGCAGCAGCGGCGCCAGCACCAGAGACACGTCGAGCGGGCGCCGCAGCGCCGCGAACAGGATCGCGGCAATCGCGACGAAGGCTGCGAGCGCCGCCGAGCGGAACGAGCTGACGATGGTCGCGCTGGTCGCCTCGATGGTCACCGCGGGGCCGCCGGCGTCGGGCGCCGCCGCGGTCACTTCCGCGACGAACTTGGCGAGCCCGGCGCTGCTGCGCGCGTTCGCCGCCGGCAGCACCTGGACCCGCGTCTGCCCGTCGGGCAGCACCCAGTCGCGAGCCAGCGCCGGCGGGATGTTCCGCAAGCCGACCGGCTGCGCGCCGAGCGCCGTGCGCAACTGGTCGAGCTGCACCGGCAGAAACCGCGTCAGCGCCGCGTTGGCGGCGAGCACCACGGCGTCGGGCGCCTCCGCCAGCCGGCGCAGATCGCCGGCGATCGCGGCGAGTTGGGGATCGGGCGGCGGCTTGCCCGCCGTCGGCGAGATCGCCCGCCATGCCCGCTCGGCCGCGGCGCGGATGTCTTCGGCGCTGGGCGGCGGCGCCGGCCGATAGGGGGCGAGCGTCGGCCCCAGAATGAGCGCGGCGTCCTCGATCTGCGCCAGTTTTGCCTTCTGGCCGGTCGGGACCAGACTGTTGATCGAGAGCACTCCGGAGACCAGCGGCAGCCGCCGCAAACGTTCCGCCATCGCAGCGGCCGCGGCCGGGTCGCCGGTCAGGATGTCGATCGTGAACGGGTTGGTAACCGGCGAATCCATCAGGTCATAGAGGGTCCGCATGGCCTCGGTATTCGGGTTCTTGGTGTGCAGCGGATTTGAGTCGAAGCGCAGATGCGGGACCAGGACCACGCCGAGCACTGCCAAAATCCCGAAACCCGCCAACACGGGTAGCCGGCGCCGGCGCAAGGCCGCGTCGATCGGCGCCGCCCAGTGGAAACCGATCTCGGCAATCTCGCCATGCGGGCGGAAAAGGGCGATCGCCGCCGGCAGAAAGGTCATCGTGCACAAAAACGCGATCAGCATGCCGACCCCGGCAATCAGCCCGAGCTCGGCGACGCCGCGGAAGTCGGTCGGGACAAAGGCGAGAAATCCCGCCGCGGTCGCCGCCGCCGCAACCATGATCTGGCCGCCGACCCGCCGGCCGGTTTCGGCCATGGCAGCGGCCGGATCGGGATCTTCCCACCGCCGCTCGCGATAGCGCACGCTGAACTGGATCGCAAAATCGACCGCGATGCCGACGAACAGAATGCCGAAGCCGACCGAAACGAGGTTCAAGGTTCCGACCGCTGCCGCGGCAAACAGCAAGGTCAGCATCAAGCCGAGGATCAGCGTCAACAGGATCGGGACGATCAGCCGCCAGGTGCGGACCGCCAAAAACAGCCAGAGCGAGATCAAAAAGATGCTACCGATCAGGCCGACGACCGCGCCCTGCGCGACGCTGGCGAACTCCTCGTCGGCGAGCGCCACGTTGCCGGTGATGCGGACCCGCGCGTCGCCCCGTCTGACAAATTCGAGCCGGCTCGCCGCCGCCCGCAGCGCCGCGGTCGCCGCACCGCCGGGCTCGATCGAGGCATGATTGAGCCGGGCCTGCGCCAGCACGAACTTATAACGGCCGCCGAGATCGGCGAGGCCGCCGCCGAGCAGGCGCGTCCACGACAAGGGCCGGGCGTGCCCGGCAATCGCATCGGCCATCGCCCGGTGGAACGCGGCCAACGCGCTCCGATAGGGCGCCAGATCGACCTGGCCCTGCCGCAGCCCTTTGCCCAGGAGCGCCAGTGCGGCGAACAGCCCGCGCGCGCTCGGGTCCTTGGCCAGCTGCCCGAGAAAGGGCTGCGCGTCGATCGTGCGTTCGAGCAGCGCCGCGAGCGGTTTCGCATCGAGGAACAACAGCCCCTCCCGCCGCAGATAGGCCGAGGCGTCGGGGCGCGTCACCGAGCGGAAATCGGCGTGGTCGGCGGAGAGCGCCTTGGCCAGGCCCGCGGCCGTCGCCTCGGCCTCCTCCGGCTCCTTGGCATCGATGACCGCAACCAGCAAGTCGTTGAATTGCGGGAAATCCGCGCTAAACGCCAGCTCCCGCTGACGCCACGGCAGGCTCGCGGCGAACATCTTGTCGGTGTCGGTGCTGATGCCGAGATGATGGGCCGCGTAGAAGCCGGCAAAACCGGCGACAGCGAGGGCGGCGGCGACGACCAGCACCGCGTTGCGCCGGCAATGATCGACAAGGCCCGCGAGCAAGCGCTGAAACACCATCCGGGATCGAAGCTCGTGTCTGCGGCTTATGGTTGGGCGCCGCTGCGTCCGCGCTGAGCGGCCTGTCGGCCCCGGAACACCCGTCTCGGGGACCCACGGCATCGGGGTGATAGTCGGTTAGCTCCGGCAAGGCTACCGCAAAATGCCGCGCACAATCGGGTGTTGCCCCGGCCCAAGCCGAAGCCGCCCATACCGCGAATGCGCGACTTGCTTCGGACGGGCGAGGCGCTGCAGCCGCCGCGACGGCGGAAATTCACTGGATCGAGCGGCTCATCCCGGAGGACCTCGGGCCGCGCTTGTCCGTCGCTCGCTACCGATATGACCCGTTAGGACCAAGATACGCACCGAAAAGTGATTGGACCGGCATCGGATTGGGGATAAACCAACGCCTTGAGCGTCTTTATGACGGTCAGGTGATACCTATGGCATAGACGCCACTCGGGTGCCGCGTCATTGGCTTGACGCTGTGCCCGGTGGGAATCGTTGCCAAAACCGAGCCACTGTTAGCGAGAAGCGCGACGATGATGCCGCGATCCCTGCTCCCGCCGGAGCTGGTTCTGCCGGCGCCCGACACCAAACGCTGGTCGCCAAGCCGCAAGGCGGCTGTCCTCGCCGCCACTCGCGCGGGTCTGATCAGCCGCGAGGAGGCGTGTGCGCGCTATCTGCTTTCCGCCGAGGAGCTCGAAGCCTGGGAGAAGGCGTTTGACCGGAACGGCGTGCCAGGCCTCAGGACGACGCGCCAGCAGCAGTACCGTTACGCGCAGCTCCAACCAACCGCCCAAATGCGCTATAGATAGCGCTGCGGATAGCGCCGCAATCGGTCGAGCCGGGGTGCGGCGCTGCCGGCCGGGGCCAGTGCGATCGAATGAACCTGTTCTCGTTTCCTGACGACGCTTGCTGGAGCGATATCGCCGGGGCCGTCGAGTTCGGGGTCGAAGTCGGCGAGTATCGCGGCGTCGTTCGCGTTCGGCGGCGCGTCTTTCAAAGTCTGCTCGAAGACCGCCCGACGCCGCAACGTTGCATCGAGGCTTATCACCTCAGCCGAAGTGAATTCGAGCGCGCCGCCGAAGCGAAGCTGCGCGCCCGCGCCCTCGATGCCGACGGCAACATCGAGCTGACCCTGCGCGATTTCCGGCGCGGCCCCGCGCCAGGCCGGCTCGACTAACCTTCGGGCGGATCAGAGCCTCATGTGCTCCCGCCGTTACAAATCTCCGTTGTCATACCGGCAAACTCTACCTGCGAGCTCGACCGACGGTCCCGCAAATGCGCCAACTCTCACATTACGCGGCGCGGCAAACCAAGGGCCCGGAGAGCAGCTTCCGGTTCCCGTGCCAAAATGCGCATAAGCGCGATCGTTGCGGGCTCCATCGCCATCCGGTTCTGTTCCCAATTCCGCAATGTCGCGACCGGGATGCGGAGGGTAGCAGCAAATTCTCTCTGCGACGTTCTTGGAAACAGCGCTAACGGCCGGATCTGTGGGCCGGGAATTCGGAAGGAGAGCTCGATAGCGAACGCGATTGGTCCCAGGCCGAATGGAGTACAGCCTCCTGCGCCGGGATGACAATGTCGGAAAAATGGCGAAGACCAGCTTAGGACCAGGTCTCGGGCGAGCGTTGCAAGCTCACGCGGCTCAGGCGGGGATGCCGGCCATTTGGCAGATCACGGTCCATTCATGCTCGGTGACCGGTGAGACCGACAGCCGCGACTGGCGCAACAGCGCCATGCCGGCGAGGTCGGAATTGGCCTTCATCGCCGCGAGCGTGACCGGCCGCGCCGCCGGCATCACCGGTGCGATGTCGACCATGCCGAGCTTTCCGGCCTTGTCGGTGGGATCCGGGTAAAACGCCGCGACCACCTCGGCGACGCCGACGATGTCCTTGCCTTCGTTCGAATGATAGAAAAAGGCCCGGTCGCCCGGTTGCATCGCCCTTAGGTTGTTCAGGGCTTGTGCGTTGCGGACCCCGTCCCACCGGGTGCGGCCGTCGGCGACGAGCTGCGCCCAGGAATAGCTCGACGGTTCCGATTTCACCAGCCAGTGAGCCATCGCATCTCCTCCTCCAGCCCGATCGGCGTGCAGCGGCCCGATCAGCGCGTCAATGGATAGTCGGCCTGGTCTTCGTAGACCGAACCCACCTTGGTCGGGAAGCTCGCGATCAGGCTGAACGCCTCGACTGCGAGCGGCTCGGCGCGAAACCCGGCATGCGCGGCGAGATATTTGGCGAGCTCGTCCGGCGCCGGCTTGTGCAGCCGCGCCAGGGTGACGTGCGGGGCGAATTTGCGCGGCTCGGGCGGCAGGCCGGCGCGGATCAGCGCCTGCTCGATCTTGTCGCGCAGGGCGACGAGTTCGGCGCTACGCTCGACCCCGACCCACAGGGTGCGCGGCCGGTCGCCATTGCCGAAGACCCCGGTCCCGGCAAGCTGCAATTCGAACCGACGCGCCCGCAATCGCGCCAGCGCATCATCGACATCGCCCGCCAAATCCTCGCCGATCTCGCCGATGAACCGCAGGGTCAGGTGCAGGTTGCCGGCATCGACCCACCGCGCCCCGGGCACGCCCGAGCATAAGAGTGACAGCCGCAGCTTCAGCTCCGGCGGGAACCCGATGCCGACGAACAGCCGCAGCATCGGGTCAGATGAACAGGGTCAAGATACCGGTGTGGCCGTAAAGACGGTCGCGCGAGATCTCGCCGTTGGCGAAAAAGCCGATCAGCGGAAATTCGCCGAGGCCCTCGCGAATGAGCTCGGTCTCGACCGCCGGCTCGCCGAACAGGTTGGCGCCGCGCGCGACGCAGCTGACATAGATGCCGGCCTTTGGCGGCCCGTCGAGCCGGTGCGCCAGTTGGCGCACCATGCGCGCCATGTCGCGTCGCGCGCTCTCCGGGTCGCGCCGGCAGAACAGGATCGGATCGCCGGGGGCGATCTCGGCGCCGAGCACGACCCAGCCGCGGCCGGCATCGATCGCCATGATGTTGCGCACCAGATAGTCGCCGGTGTCGGAGCCCGCGACCGGCAGGCCGGCAAAGATTACCCCGCCGAGGCGCCGCAGATCCTGCGTCAGCTCCGGCCCGATATCCTCGCAGAAAACGCTGAGCGCCGGCCGTCCGTCGATCACCCTCACGATGTTGTCGCGCGCCTCGTCGATCCGATGCGTCGGCCCGATCGGCACGCAGCCCTGGGTCAAGGAGGTCGCGACCGCGATTTCCGGGGCCAGCAGCAGCCCGGCGACGCCGTTGCCTCCGAGACCGCCCGTGCCGGCGATCTGCGCCACCAGAGGGCTGTCGCAGCGGTGCGATACCAGCCCGCCGACCAGAAAGGCGCCGCTCGCGGTCGCAACGTCGACCGCCGCCTTAGTCAGGTCGGGACAGCGCGGGTCGGCGTGCACCAGAGCCAGGGCGGGCCCGGACTTTTCGATCCAGGCGGCGTGTCGGCGCGGCAGGTCCGATCCCGGATTGTCGGTCGCCGCGAACACGCGAAAGCCGTCGGATGGCAAGGCGGCAATCATCGCCACGGCGGCCGGCTCGTCGAACACTTCGCTCGCCGCGGAGCACACTCCGAGCCCGACCCCGCCGACCCAAGACCCTACCCCGGTCTGACCCGCAAGATCGCGCAGCAGCGCGGGCAGAGCCGAGGCGGCAGGTTCGGTGGTGTAGAGGATGCCCAGGGTGGCTCCCTCGACCGGCGACAGGCCGGCAACCAAACGGGCCGCAAGACCGGCCGGGTCGCCGGTCGCCGCCGCCGCGGCGAACCGCGCGCTCATCCTGCACCTCCCGTGCGTCCGGTGATCAGACCGGCGACCACCGGCCCGATATGGTCGACCAGCACGGCGACGCCGCGCGCGTTGGGGTGGAGACCATCCGGCTGGTTGAGATCGGGCTTCATCGCAACACCTTCGAGAAAAAATGAATAGAGCGCGACCTGGTGGTCATGCGCCAGATCGGGAAAAATCCGGTCGAAGGCGCGGTCGTAGGCCTCTCCCCAGTTCGGTGGCGCCAGCATGCCGAGTAGCAGCACCTTGGCATGGGCCGCGGCGACTTTGTCGATCATCTTATCGAGATTGTCGCGCACCATCGCGGGGTCGATGCCGCGCAGCGCGTCGTTGGCGCCCAAGGCCAGAATTACCAGATCGGGCTTGTCGGCGAGCGCCCAATCGAGCCGCGCGAGACCGTCGGTCGTGGTGTCTCCGGAAACCCCCGCATTAACGACGCGGGCAGAGACCCCGTGCCGGTGCAGCCAGGCTTCAAGGCGCGCCGGAAAGGCCTGTTCGGGCATCAGCCCATAGCCCGCGGTCAGGCTGTCGCCAAAGTCGACGATGACCGGCCGATGCGCCGCGGCCGAGCCGGCGATGGGGGTAAGCAACAGCGCAGCAGCGGTGAGGATGCCGGCAATAGCCGCGACAGCGCTCTGCCGCTCGCCCCAACCCTCTCCCCGCAAGCGAGGCGAGGGAGTGGGCCGGCGGATACCCTCGCGCCGCGCGAGCGGGGAGGGGGAGGGGGAGGGGAGAAGGGGAAGGGGAAGGGGAAGGGGCCCGCGCCAGCGGAAGAGCCCGCCCCGGACCCGATCGGGGGGTGAAGGGCAGCGGCCGATGGCCGATATGATCTGCTGACGAGCATGGCGAGGACCCGCACCGCGTTGAAAAAGCCGCGCGACCGGCCATATCGTCGAAAACTTCGCGGGCTGCCGGCCCGCTGCGCCGCTGCCGGCTCGGACGGTATATGACCAGCTCGCTCGATCCCGCCGGCTCGCATCGTCCAGGCTATCCGCTCGTGGTGGTCGAACGCGTCCATCTCACTTTGGGCAGCGCTGCCGGGCCCGTCAACATCCTGCGCGGCATCTCGCTCGCGATCGCCGCCGGCGAGACGGTCAGCCTGGTCGGGCCGTCGGGCTCGGGCAAATCGAGCCTGATGATGGTGCTGGGTGGGCTCGAGCGGCCGAGCGCCGGAACCGTGCGGTTCGACGGCAAGGATCTGGGCCAGCTCGACGAGAATGCGCTGGCGCGGCTGCGCCGGGCCGAGATCGGCATCGTCTTTCAATCGTTCCACCTGATCGCGACGATGACCGCGCTGGAAAACGTGGCATTGCCGCTCGAGCTCGGCGGCGAGCGCAACGCCTTTGCCGCCGCCGCCCAGGCTCTGGCCGCGGTCGGCCTCGCGCATCGGCTCCGCCATTATCCGGCGCAGCTGTCGGGCGGCGAGCAGCAGCGCACCGCGATCGCCCGCGCGTTTATCGCCGGCCCGCGGCTGCTGCTGGCCGACGAGCCGACCGGCAATCTCGACGGGGCCACCGGTGAACTTGTCATCGACTGCCTGTTCGAGCACCAGGTGCGACACGGCACGACCCTGTTGCTGATCACTCATGATGCGAGCCTGGCCGAGCGCTGCGAGCGCCAGATCCGGCTGGCCGATGGCAGCATCGCCGATGACCGCCGCACCGCCCCGCTGCATCGCGACGCCGCACGCCGCGCATGGTGAACGCCGAGATCGGGAGCACGGAACGGTGAACCGGGCGTCGCCGCTCTACGCCTTCCGGCTGGCGCGGCGCGAATTGCGCGGCGGCATCGGCGGACTGCGCGTGTTCGTCGCGGCTCTGGTGCTGGGCGTCGCGGCGATTGCCGGTATCGGCTCGCTCGCGGCGTCGCTCGCCGCCGGCATCGGCGGCAACGCGAAAGCGCTGCTCGGCGGCGACGTCGAAGCGGTCCTTGCCTATCGCCCGGCCGACCCGGCCGAGCGCGCGTTTCTGGCGCACAGCGGCAGGGTGTCCGAGATCGCCACGTTGCGGGCGATGGCGCGCACCCGGGACGGCCGCCGGCAGAGCCTGATCGAGCTGAAGGTGGTCGACCCCGCCTATCCGCTCTACGGCGCCGTCTCGCTGTCGCCGGCGCAGCCGCTCGCCGCCGCGCTCGCCCGCCGCAACGGCCAGCTCGGCGCGGTGGCGGACTCGGCGATCCTCGACCGCCTCGGGGTTAAAATCGGCGACACGATGAGGATCGGCGCGGCTACGTTCGAATTGCGCGGCGCGATCGGCGGCGAGCCCGACGCGGCGGCGAGCGGCTTGACCTTCGGTCCGCGCGTGATGATTTCGTCGGCGGCGCTCGCCCAGACCGGGCTGATCCGGCCGGGCACTCTGGTCACCTACCATTACCGGCTGCGCTTTCGCCTCGGAGCCGACAGCGGAGCCGACGCCGCTGCCTGGATCGCCGCGGCGCGCGCCGCCTTCCCGCAGGCCGGCTGGGAATTGCGCAGCTTTGGCCAAGCCTCGCCGGGCTTGCAGCGGCTGATCGAGCAGGTGGCGCTGTTCTTGTCGCTGGTCGGCTTGACCGTGCTGCTGGTCGGCGGCGTCGGCATCGGCAATGCGGTGCGCTTTCACCTCGCCGCCAAGATCGCGACGATCGCCACCCTCAAATGCCTCGGCGGCTCGACCGGCCTGGTCTTCGCCGTCTATTTGGTCGAGGTGATGGCCCTGGCGCTGCTCGGCATCGCCGGCGGCCTCGCGATCGGCGCGCTGCTGCCGGTCGCGGCGGCGCCGGCGCTGGCCGGCATGCTGCCGGTCGCCGCCCGGCTCGGCATCTATGAGGGGCCGCTCGCGTTGGCCGCACTCTTCGGCCTGCTGACGACCCTCCTATTTTCGTTGTGGCCGCTCGCCGCGGTCGCCCGGGTCCCGGCCGGCGCCCTGTTCCGCGACATGATCGAGCGGACGCGGCGCCAAATTCCGCCGGCGGCGCTGGCGGCGACCGCGGTCCTGGCCGCTGCCCTTGCCGCCCTCGCCGTCGTCAGCGCGCCGGATCGCACGGTCGTACTGTGGTTCGTCTTCGGGGCGCTCGCCGCCTTCGCGCTGTTCCGGATCGCCGCCGCCATGATCATGCTCGGCGCGAGGGCGGTCGGCCGGCGCCGCTCGCCGGTGCTGCGCCTGGCGCTCGCCAATTTGTGCCGGCCGGGTGCCGTGACTGCGCCGCTCGTGCTGTCGCTCGGCATCGGGCTGACTGTGCTGGTCGCCGTCGCATTGGTCGAGGGCAATCTCGCGCGCGAGGTCGAGAACCGCCTGCCGGAAGCCGCACCGGCGTTCTTTTTCATCGACATTCAGCCTGACCAGCTCGCCGGGTTCGCGGCGATCGTGCGCCGCATTCCCGGCGCCCGCCTCGACGCGGTGCCGATGATGCGCGGGCGCATCACGCGGCTGAACGGGGTTTCGGTCGAGCAGGCGGCGGTGAGGCCGGGAGCGCGCTGGGCATTGCGCAGCGACCGCGGGCTGACCTATTCCGCGCACCTGCCGCAGGGCTCGCGCCTCGCCGCCGGGAGTTGGTGGCCGCCCGACTATCACGGGCCGCCGCTGATTTCGTTCGACGCGCAGCTCGCCCGCGGCATGGGGCTCAGGGTGGGCGACACCCTGACCGTCAACTTGCTCGGCCGCGAGATCATCGCGCGGATCGCGAATCTGCGCGCGATCGACTGGCAGCGGCTCGGCATTAATTTCGCCATCGTCTTTGCCCCGGGCACGCTCGAGCACGCGCCGCAGACCGATCTCGCCGCGGTCTATCTGCCGCCCGCCGAGGAAAACCGCCTGGTCCGCGGGGTGACCGAGCAATTCCCGAACATCTCGGCGATCCCTGTCCGCGAAGCGCTCGCCGCGGTCGACCGGGTGGTCGGCGCCATCGGCGCGGCGATCGGCCTCGTCGCGCTCGTCACCGTCGCCGCCGGCGCGCTGGTGCTCGGCGGGGCCGTCGCCGCCGGCCATCGGCGCCGGGTCTACGACGCGGTGGTGCTGAAGGTGCTGGGGGCGACGCGCGGCATGATGCTCGCCGGGTTTCTGATCGAGTACGGCCTGCTCGGCCTCTTTTCGGCGCTGCTCGCCGGGGCGCTTGGCAGCCTGGCCGCCGCCTTTGTGGTGGTCCGCCTGATCCGGATCGATTGGGTATTCCTGCCGGCGCCGCTGCTGTGGACCCTGGGGCTGGCGATGCTGCTGACCTTGACCATCGGGTTTGCCGGCACCTGGCGCGCGCTCGGCGCTAAGCCCGCCTTCTACCTGCGCAACGAATAGCCACCTGCCGGCGGCCCGCCACGGCGCCGATGAGGGTCATTGCAAAGATCTTGTTTTGTGCCAATATCCGGGGGGCGGGGAATTTCCCTCGCGCCGCTTTCTCTCTTTGGAGGGGATCTATGGCTTTGGGTTCGCAGCCCCGCTGGACGGTGCGGTCGGCGGACGCGCAGGTCGGCATCGACGTCGGTCTGCGGGACTATATGCTTCGCGTCTACAACTACATGGCGTCGGGGCTGGCGCTGACCGGGATCGTCGCTTATGTGGCGGCCGCGTCGGGCTTCTATATGTCGATCGCGCGCACCCCGCTGATCTGGCTGGTGATCCTGGCGCCGCTCGGCCTTGTCATGCTGATGAGCTTTGGCGTGCAAAAGATGCAGGCGAGCACCCTGCAGATGGTCTTCTGGCTCTATTCGGGGTTGATGGGGCTGTCGTTGGCAATGGTGTTCCTGGTCTTCACCGGCGCCAGCATCGCCCGCGTGTTCTTTATCACCGCCGGCACCTTCGCGGCGATGAGCCTCTACGGCTACACCACCCGGCGCGATCTGTCGCAGTTCGGCTCGTTTCTGTTCATGGGGCTGATCGGCATCATCATCGCCGCCTTGGTCAACATGTTCATCGCCTCCTCGGCGCTGCAATTCGCGATCTCGGTGATCGGCGTTATCGTCTTCACCGGGTTAACCGCGTGGGACACCCAGCAGATCAAGGAGATGTATTACGAGGGCGACGGCTCCGAGATCGCCAGCAAAAAGGCGGTCATGGGCGCCTTGCGGCTCTATCTCGACTTCATCAACCTGTTCATGATGCTGATGCAGCTGATGGGCACCCGCCGCAACTGAGCCGGTCATCCGCCCTCTGCCGTACCGAAGCAGGCTTCACGTTCCGCAGCCGCCGGTTCCGTGGTCGGCCGTACCCAGCTGGGGGTTCTCTGAAATCGGCGACCCCAATCGATCGCCCGGGTCCCGGACGGCGCAGCCATTCGACTACTCTTTCCCTTGGAAATCACCCTGTGCGGCGCCGTCACGTGCCGGGAGCGCGTGCCGGGCCAACGAGGCTCGCCCCGCCGTCGACGACCAAGGTCTGTCCGGTGATGTAGCGCGCGTGCGCTGACAACAGGAACCGCACGGCGTGGCCGATGTCCCAACCCAGCCCCTCGAGACCCAGCACCGAGGCTTTACGGCGCGCCTCGCGACCTGCCGGTGTCATCTGTCCGGTATACATGCGCGGAGTGTAGATCGGCCCCGGTGCCACGCAATTGACGCGAATCATCTGCGGCCCGTGATCGACCGCCATAGCCCGGGTTAGCGCGATGACTGCGCCCTTCGAGGTCGAATAAGCGGTCAAGCCCCGCGGCCGCAGCGCCGAGATCGACGACACGTTGACGATGGCGCCCCCGCCTGCGGTCTCGACCATCGCCGGGATGGCATAGCGCGAGACGAAGAACATGCTGTCGACATTGACCTGCATGACCCGGCGCCATAGATCGACCGGCGTGTCGACGACGCTGCCGCGGCCGCCGATGCCGACGTTGTTGTCGAGGAAATCGAGCCGGCCGAACTCTCGCACCGCCGCTTCGACCAGCGCCTCGCACTGGCTCTCCTCGGCAACATCAGCGACAAACGATGCAGCGGTGCCGCCCTCGGCGGCGATCATCGACACGGTCTGCTCGGCGGCCTCGCGAAGGATATCGACGACCATCACCTTGGCACCCGCTCGGGCCAGCAGCAGCGCCGCGGCCCTGCCGTTGCCGATGCCGGCATCGGGAGCGCCGCCGCCGGTAACGATCGCCACTTTGCCGGCGAGGCCGGGATCGTCCTCCAGCCGCACACCCTCGCTCATGTCTGCGTCTCCTCC
The DNA here is from genome assembly GCA_963832875.1 of uncultured Alphaproteobacteria bacterium. Lineage (GTDB taxonomy): Bacteria > Pseudomonadota > Alphaproteobacteria > ATCC43930 > CGMCC-115725 > AP-15. The sequence continues at coordinate 56,411 of CAWHWB010000002.1, forward strand.
TGGCGTGTCCGGGATGATCGGCGGTGCATACTCTACGCGGCGGCCGCGCCCGATGCGCCCGCGCCGATGATCGGCACATCCACAGGATCCTTCATGCCGGTCCTTCGCCAATTGGCGCAATCTACCTCCGATTGACTCTTGAGACGCGATGCGCCCCCGGTCCGACTTCGTGATGGCAGTAACGGGTTAGCGGCGCAACACATCCCGCCCTAATGGCTACTTGACCAATAGCTTCAGAATCGCGTCAAAATATTCGTCCGCCAGTGCCCGCAACTCGTCATTGCTGCGGTCCTGCACCGGATGAGGGATGAACACCAGAGCCGGGTCAGTCCCAAGCGCCTCGGCCTGCGCCTCCGCACCCTGAATAAACTCCGTCGTCGCCACGCCTACCGTCGGAATACCACGCGCCTCGAGGTCCGCCATGTCATGCGTACAGCACGATATGCAGGACCCTCAGTCGCTAAGCCCTTCGATGACGAGGTTGACTTCGGTGGCGATCTGCTGCCGGAGGGGCAGCGGCGCCACCCGCGTGTTGGTCGGCTTGGCATAGTGCTTGAACGCGATGCCGCGCGCGCCGAGCCGTTCGCCCAGCCGCTTCAGGAACACGTCGCCGCGCGCCTTGGCGATGTCGAGAATGCCAATGGTCAGTCCGTCGAGCTTTTCGGGCCGCGGCAACCGCGGTCTGGCGGTCGGAGATTGCTCCGATGTGGGATCGAGTAGGACAGTCAATTCCGCACCTCCTTGGTTATCGGGATGCTGCCGCGGGGACCGCTCGACGACCACCCGCCGATGATGCCGGAAAACATCCCGGCCCCGCCGCCGGCGCGAACGATCATCAGCCCGCCGGGACGAAACTTGTTGACAGTCTTGCCCGCAAGCGAGGCCGGGCCGCCTTCGGCAATACCCTTGGCGCCCGCGACCAACTCCTCGCCGGGGATTTCGCACAGCTTATACAGCTCTTCGTAGAGCCGTGCCTTCGACCAGCCGGCGTTGCGAAACGTGCGCTCATGTTCGGGGCAGATCACCAGCAGCGCGTCGCAGCACGGCGCCAGCTTGACGTTATGGATTGCCTTCAATGACTCGGCAAAGCTGCGCGCCAGGCTTTCCGGCTCGCGCGATTTCTGGTCGACCATGCCCTGCAGACCAAAGCCGGCGAAGACCGTGACCGCCGATTGCCCAGGCTTCATCCCGCGTTCGACCGAGAGCGGTTCCCAGCACGAGCCTTCCTCGTCCTCGGCAAAGCAGTAGGTGTATTTGCCGGGATTGCCCAGTGTCGCGCGATCGACCTCCTGCGGCCGGCCGCCGCCGATATTGCGGATCACCAGTTGCAAGGCGCGGCCGATCGCGCCATTGGCTCGGTTGCCCTGGCCGAGCACATTGCCCTTGGCATTCATGCCGATATGGCGCCGGATCGGCCCGTTCACGACCACGACCGGGCCGACGAACATCGTCGTTGCCAGCACGCCGTGCATCGCAAAGCCTTCTTCGAGCACGGCCTCGACTGCGGCGAGGACGACCGGCAGGTATTCCGGCTTGCACCCGGCCATCACGGCATTCACCGCAATCTTTTCAACCGTCGCCGGTTGCAAGGCTGGGGGGATCAGCCCGATCACCTCCTGCAGGTCGCGCGCTGTGCCGTCGAGCATGCGCAATACCCGCTCCTCGGTCGGCGGCACCAGCGGCAGCCCATCCGACCAGCCGCGTTCGTACATCGCCTCCTGCTCGTCCTCGTCTTCGCCGATGACGATGCGGCGCGATTTGAGCCCGGTTTCGTTGAAGCGTATTTTCAGCCGTTCGATGACCCCCGGCTCGATGTTTTTGGCGCCACAACCCGGCCTGGAATCCGGCAGGCCCAACCCCAGACCGGCGATACAAGCGACACGTTCCCACTCGCCGCGGTCCCAGCCAAAGGTGCGGTCGATCTCCCGCCCTTGCTCGATCCGAATCAGCGTTGGCACGACCTCGATCTTCAAGCGATGCGAAATATCGAGATTGGTGTCGTCGATGCGGCCGGGAACGGTTTCGGGAAAGCTCGGATCGTCCTGGGTGTAGACCTGCAAGGCGATACGCTGGGCCAGTTCGCCCAGCACCGGCGCCGTCAGTTCGCAGGTCGGGCAGTCACGCTTGACCACCGCAATCAGGCCATCATGCGGTGTAATACTCATACTGCGCCCCACGCTTGCTCAATCGAGAATGAACCCAAGACCGACGGTCGGCAAGTCTCGCCTAGGCATGGCCTACTGGGCTAGCCGGCAGGCCGGCGTGCCGGTGGCGCTCGCCGCCGCGTTGTTCCTGCCGGCTGTCAGCCAGATCGCCGAGCGTCACCCGCGGCTCAAACTGATCGTCGACCACATGGCCGTGCCGCCGGGGAGCCGCCCGAACTGCTGGCGCTCGCCAAACATCCCAACATCGCGGGTCAAGGCGACCGGTCAACCCGGCTACGCTACGCCGAAGCCGCGTATCCGTTCGCCAGCTTTTATGAGCACCGCTGCTTCGACGCCTTCGGTGCGGATCGGACGTTCTGGGGCACCGACATCACACGGATGCCCTGTTTCTGGCGGCAATGCGTGAGGGTGTTCACCGAGGGCCGCGATCTCGAGCTGGTTATGGGCGAAGCCCTGTGCATCTGGATGGGCTGGCGCCTGCCCGGCTGAGCGCGGCTGTCGGCAGGGGACGCAAAGACTGAGGGCGCAAAGATGAAGCCTTATGGTGATCTGCCATATGAACGCGAGCGTCGACGGCCGCATTCTCGGCAGCCGGTGGCGGCCCGCCGAGAACCGCATGGCGGGGCTGTTCGAGCGCCTGCACGAAGAGCTCGGCGGCGGCTCCTGGCTGATCGGCCGGGTGACCGGGAGCGAATACGCCAGGGCCGATTCCTACCCCGATCACACCAGCGAGACCTATCCGCGCGAGTTTTGGTTCGCCCGGCGTGATGCCGTCGCCTACGGCGTAGCGCTCGATGCACGGGGCAAGATCGCCTGGGGACGGTCCGAGATCGGCGGCGACCCGATCGTCGCGGTGCTGACCGAGCGGGTCTCCGACGCGCATCTGGCGGGCCTCCGCCATGATGGCGTCTCCTACATCTTTGCCGGCGAGCGGGAGCTCGATCTGGGATTGACGCTGGAGATCCTGAACCGCGAGCTGGGGCTCGAACGCCTGCTGCTCGAAGGCGGCGGCGGCTCGAACGGGGCCTTTCTGCGGGCCGGCCTGATCGACGAGATCAGCCTTGCGATCTGCCCTGCCGTCGATGGCGCGAAGGGCGCGCCGAGCATCTTCGACTCCAGCGACAAGGATGCCGGCGTCGCCGCGCCGATCCGCTCGATGACCTTGGCGAGCACCGAGGTGCTGGAAGGCGGCGCGGTTTGGCTCCGCTATCGGCTCCAAAATCGCTGATCCGCAGCAGCGGACGGCGGTAGTCGCCGGCCCCCGTCAAAGCGCTCCGGCAACGACACGCGTCCTTCGAGACGGCACTTCGTGCCTCCTCAGGATGACGTAAGCCGTTGACGTCGCTCACAATTGCACATCTTCATGAGGAGCCTGCGGAGCGGGCGTCTCGAACGACACACGCTCTCGATTGGGTAGGATTGCGGCAAGCCAGGCTCTTTCGCGCGTGAGAACCGCCGGGCAAGGACGGCGATGGGTTGAGAAGCCCAGGTGAGCGGGACCTGGTCCGGTTTGGGGCATGATCCCGCATCGCCGTCGACGGAGCCGAGGGGCCCGTTCATCAGGGATGGCCCAGGCGAAGATGTTGCCGTGGGCCTCCGCGCAGTTCAGAGCTTGAGCAGGCGGCGGGCGTTGCCGTTTAGCAGTTTTTCGGTGTCTTCGGGGCCGAGCGGCAATGTCTTCAGCCATTCGGTGCCGGGCGGGTTTTCGGCGAACGGATAATCGACCGAGAACAGGATGCGGTCGATGCCCATCTCCATCATGCTGCAGGTGAGTGCCGTATCCGAAAAGAAGCCGCTCGTGGTGATCCAGAAATGCTCGCAAAAGATGTCGCGGAAGGTCTTCTCCTTCATCGTCGCACGCAGCCCATGGCTGATGCGCCACAGCAGGAACGGCAACCCCTCGCCCATGTGCCCGAGGATGATCTTGAGACCGGGATGGGCATCGAACACGCCGCTCAACACGAAGCGCAGGCCCTGGGTCGCGGTCTCGACCGTGAAGCCCCAGGCGGCGCGCAGGATGCCGGGATGCGCCTCTGCGTAATCCTGGTAATAGGCCGCGATGACCGCCGGATGCGGCAACGCGGGATGGATATAGATCGGCACGTCGAGCTTGGCGGCCCGTTCCCAGATCGGCCAGAACCGCTTGTCGTCGTGAAAGACGCCGCCGGTCATGCCGTTGACCATGGCGCCCTTGAAGCCGAGCCTGGTGACGGCGCGCTCCAGCTCGTCGGCCGCCGCGCGCGGGTTGGCGGTCGGCAGCACGGCGAAGGCGGAAAAGCGATCCGGGTGACGTTGAACCGCCTCATGGAGCCGGTCATTGGCACGGCGCGCCAAGGGCGGGCCGGCTTCGGCGTCGCTTGGCGCATGCCGGCCCGGGTCGCCAAGGTCGCACCAAGATTAACCCGTATGCCGGTTGCGGCAGTCCGAATTCGGAACACCGAACATCACGGTAGCGCGGACCGGGTTGTTGCCGGCGCGCACGCGGATAGCGTAAACGTCGCGCCAGGAGCGCGCCGCGCGATGCGATCGCCAGGCAGACATTCGCCCGTTCGCTGACTGCGAGGGGGGGCGATTGAACCGCGGCTGATGGAGGCGATGCTTTCTACCCCGTGGGGGAACGCCTCCGAAGCGGATATTTGTGTCCATCTAAACCGTGGAAAAAGCAGATGATTAAGACGATCGTTATCGGTGCCGGCGTGATGGGCGCCTCGGTCGCGTATCGGCTGGCTCAGGCCGGTGCCGCTGTTACGGTGCTGGAAGCGACGCGTATCGGCGGCGGCACCTCTGGCATCAGCTTCGCCTGGACCAACGCGCACAAAAAGCCGCCGAAACCCTATCACGATCTGAATGTCGCCGGCATGAAGGCGCATGCCGCGCTGGCTGACGAGTTCGGCGCCACGCCGTGGTGGCACGGTGGTGGCAGTCTGGAATGGGAAGCCCGCCCCAATCGCCCGGCACAGCGAAAAAACATCGAGCAGCTGCAGGCATGGGGGTATGCCGCGGAGTGGATCGCGCCGCGCCAAGTGCAAGAATTGGAGCCCGACATCGATCCGGTGACGATCGGCGACGCCCCGGTGGCGTTTTTCCCAGAAGAGGGTTGGCTCGATCCGGTGGTCTACGCGCATGCGATGCTGTCCGCAGCACGGCGCCGTCATGGCGCCAAAGTCATCTGCGGCGCCCGGGTCGTCGACCTGATCATGGCCGGCGAGCGGGTGACCGGCGTCCGCGTCGCCGACGGCACACAATACGAGGCCGACACCGTTGTGAACTGTGCTGGTCGCTGGACCAATGAGGCAACCCGGGATGCAGGGCTGCACTTGCCACTCGCACCGACCGTGGGGTTTCTAGTGCTCACGCCCCCTGTGGCGGCCAGCTTGAACCGTGTGGTCCGCACCGCCGTAATCGACGCGCGCCCGGATGGCGCTGGGCGTCTGATGCTGCACTGGAACCCGACCGACGCGAGTTTGACCTTCGACACGAGGCTCAGCCCGTCGATGCCGGAGGCGCGCGATCTGCTGCGGCGGGCCCGACAGCTGATGCCCTCGATCGGCGAAGTCGAACCGGAGGCGGTGCGCATCGCCATCCGGCCGATCCCCGGTGACCATTTCTCTGCCGTCGGACCGATGCCGCGGACTTCCGGCTACTACATCGCGATCACCCATAGCGGCGTGACGATGTCGCCGTTCCTCGGCGCGGCGGTGGCTGACGAGATCGTAGGTGGACGGCAACGGGCTGAGCTCGCCCATTTCCGGCCTGCGCGTTTCTTTAATTGACCTGAACCGCACAGTGGTCAGTCCGCGGTGCGCCACCACCGAAAATTGGTGGTAGCGTCTTTGGAGAATGTCAGCCACGCGCCACTCGGGCCCGTCCGGAGAGCGCCGTATGCAGCCGTTCGTGAATAGTTCACAATCGAGAAAATACGAAACCGTCCTAGACGACTTGCGCGCACATCGCGGGTAGGAGACCGTCATGCCGGAACCGAAATGGTCGCTTCGTGGCGAGTACATGGAGACCTGCAACTGCGATTATCTCTGCCCATGCATCTACACGAACCCGCAGGAGGCGGCGACGCAGGACCACTGCACCGCAGTGATGGTGTTCCGCATCGACGAAGGCCATTTCGGCGAGACCAAACTTGACGGGCTTAAATTTGCGTTGGTGATCCGCTCGGGACGGGTGATGGCTGACGGCAACTGGATTTTTGCGGGCGTGGTCGAGGATAGCGCCAACGACCTCCAGCGCACCGCGCTTGCCGCCATCGTCGCAGGCCAAGCCGGCGGCACGCCGGCGCTCATCCGCCAGAACCTCGTCGGCGACTTCCGCGGGGTTGAGTTCAAGCCGATCGAGGTTCACATCGAGGGGCTGAAGCGCTCGGCCGTGGTCCCCGATATCTTGGCGTTCGAGATCGAGGGCGTCGCCTCCCGCAACCGCAGCGGCGACCCGCTCTATATCGACAATACGGCGCATCCGGCCAACCGCCGCCTGGCGCTCGCCCGGTCGAAGGAAATGCATGTCGAGGGTTTCGGCCTTGACCTGAAACTGGTCGGCAAAGGCAATAACGGGCACTACGCGCCGTTCACCTGGACCGCGTAGGCTACCAGCCCCCGGATGGCTCACTTGGCGTCGTAGATCACCTTGCCGGTGACCGGTGCCGTCTCCTCCGGCACCTTCGCTGTTAAAACCAGCTCCCATTTGCCGGCCATCCCGGTCTCGATCGAAAATCGATAGAGGCCAGGGTGATCCGACGCGATGGGCGTCACTTTGCCGGACATCTCGGCCATGCCGGCCGGGCCCATATCGGTCGTAGCCTCGACAATCGTTGCGCCATCGACCGGCTTGTTGTCAGACGCGTGTACAAGACGAACCGCGACCGTGGTCGTGCCGGGTACCCCTGTCGGAGCGTCAACGACCTCAAAACGGTACTCGTTGGGGGCGGCGATCGTCAGCGCCGTGCTAGCCAGCAGCAGCACGCCCGATGCGGCGATGCCAACCCCGACGATCCGTCCAATCCATGAGCCCATCGGCACGGTCTTCTCCAGCAGGACGAACGCGGCCAGACCGCCAATCCAGAACAGGTTCATGATGCCGCCAAAAAACAGCAAGCTCATCAAGAACCAGCAACACCCGAGGCAAAAGCCCCCGTGCGCCAACCCCATCCGGAACGCACCGCCGCGGCCGGGCCGCCAGCTCTGCACGAGAAAGCCCATTGGTGAGCGGCAATGCCGCAGGCAGATACCTTTGATGGGGGTCAGCTGCCACACGCCGGTGGCGAGCAAGATCGCGCCGCCGAGCCAATAGCTGGTCGTCGCCATCATCGGCGACAGCAGGCCGAGCCGCTCCAATGCCCATTGCAGGCCGGTCGCGAGCGCGCTGAACGCTCCCCAGGCGACCAGGTAACCGGCCGCGAAAATTCCGGTCGGGATAAAGGGGCGACCGGCCGATTTTTCCTTGCGATTGATGCGGGCGAAGAGCAGCAGAATGGGTGCCGCGCTCGGCAGCATCATGGCGGCCATCATCACCCACCACATCGTGAACACGATGCCCGCGTAGCCGACAGTCCACAGCGCCGGCGCCATCATGCTCGTCATGCCGTCCGGGCTCGGCCCGAGGATCATGTCCGTCGCCGACATGCCGGTGGCCGCGCCGAGCAGGATCCATAGCCATGCCATCGCGATGACTGCGATGAGGGCGGCGATGACGACCTGGCGGTCGCGTCGCAGGACGGCTTCGAGGACGGTATCGTCAGCGGCGGCCGTCATCGCGCCGGGCCGGCCTTCAACCTGCGGCCGAGAGAGCGGCCAACCGGTCACGGCCCTTCCCAGTCGAACGGGATGTGCTTGGCCGAATTGAGCGTGTAGTCGAACTTGAAGCCGTGCGCGTCGACCGAGAGGATCGTCGCCTTACCCCAGGTCACGAGCTGCGGTCCGGGGCCAGTCTCGCTGCCTGGCGCGTTGAGCAGCTGCGGATACTTCCCGGGCGGGCTGGTGGGGCCGCTGATTGCCTTGGCCCAGGCCTTGACCTTGCCGATGATTTCGACGCCCCAATGCCCGAGATCGGGCGCGATTTCGTAGGTGATCTTGGCGCGCTCGACGCCACGGCTCTGCCGCCCGCCGGCGAAACATTCGTTGACCCAGCCGGGGAAGCCGCCGGAGCGGCCGCCGATGATCGCCGGAAGCGCGGCCATCTGCCGGTCGTCGGCATGATCGTCGATATACATGCCGGCGACCCCGCTCGCCTGTCGTGCCCAGAGGTCGCCCTCCCAGCGGCCGACCCGCACAAAGCTCAGATTGTCGAGCTTGACGTCGCCGTAATGGCCCTCGCGGACGTGCCAAAACAGCACCAACTCACAAAAACCGTTGTCGGGCGCCTGGGCGAAGGTGCACGGGCAAGGAACCGCGCAGCTGCAGTTGTCAAACCACTCGCCGACGATGCGCCAACTCGGAATTTCGCTCATCCGGACTCTCCGATCGGACGCGGTTTCGTCGATTATAGCATTTCTACGGACGCTGTCGGGTAACGGCAGCCGATGAGAAGCCGGCGCAAGCCCGGCAGCCATCGCGGCGATAATGCGCAGTTGTGCAACGGGCCGGATTTGGCACATCTCCGGTCGAACGTCAGGCGCAGGCTTAGCGTCGGCTGAGGTCGCGCTGCTGCTTCAGGCGGCGCCGGGGCCGAAGTACAAGGCAGCCTTTGCCACCGCTTATGGCGCCGGGCTGCGCGTCTCTGAAGTCGTCGCCCTCAAGGTCGGCGACATCGACTCCGAGCGCATGTTGCTGCGGGTCGAGCAGGGCAAGGGTCGCAAGGACCGCCATGCCATGCTGTCACCGCAGCTGCTCGGCCAGCTGCGCGCCTGGTGGCGGGAGGGGCGGCGGCGCGGCGCGTTGCTGCCGGCAGGCTGGCTGTTCCCCGGTCGCAACCCGATCGAACCGCTGTCGACCCGCCAGCTCAATCGCGCCGTCCACGCCGCCGCCGAGGCCGCCGGGATCAAGAAGCGGGTGTCGCCGCACACATTGCGGCGCAGCTTCGCCACGCATCTATTGGAACAGGATATCGACATCCGCATCATCCAGGTGCTGCTTGGCCACGCCAAACTCGACACGACGGCCCGTTACACGCGCGTCGCCAATACCACGATCCGCAGCGTCACCAGCCCGCTTGATCGACTGGCGCCGCTGACCGCAGGGAGACCGCCAGCCGGAGCGTAGCCGGCGCCCCGTGCGCCGCACGGGGCTGGAGGTCGCAGACATCTTCCATCGTCACGGCGCCGCCTGGCGACAAGCCAATGCCGGGCATCTCAGCCTCGGCCAGCTCAAGGTGATGTCGGCCATCGAGAACTGCCGCTCAGCCGCGCTCGGTGGCCATGTCGAGCGCTGCGAGGACTGCGGCCACCACCGGATCGCCTACAACTCGTGCCGCAACCGCCATTGCCCCAAGTGTCAGGGCGCGGCGGCAAAGGACTGGCTCGCCGCCCGCGAGGCCGATCTGCTGCCGGTCGGCTACTTCCACCTGGTCTTCACCCTGCCGGCGGAGATCGCTGCGATCGCTTACCAGAACAAGACGGTCGTCTACGACCTCTTGTTCCGCGCCGCGGCCGAGACCCTGCTCACCATCGCCGCCGATCCCAAGCACCTCGGCGCCCGGATCGGCACCACCGCGGTGCTGCACACCTGGGGCTCGGCGATGACCCACCATCCGCACGTCCACATGATCGTGCCGGGCGGCGGGATCTCGCTCGACGGGACACGCTGGGTGCCCTGTCGGCCAGGCTTTCTGTTGCCGGTCCGGGTATTGTCACGCCTGTTCCGGCGGCTCTTCCTGGCCGGCCTCGCCGACGCCCACACGGCGGGCCGACTGGCATTCTTTGGTGATCTCGACGGGCTGCGAGATCCGCGGACCTTCGCCGCTCATCTCGCGTCGCTGCGGCACAAGAACTGGTTCGTCTATGCCAAACCACCCTTCGCCGGGCCCGAGGCGGTGCTCGCCTATCTCGCCCGCTACACGCACCGCGTCGCCATCTCGAACAGCCGGCTGCTCCGCCTCGACGAAAGCGGCGTCACCTTCCGCTACAAGGACTATCGTCGCGACGAGCGGGCCCGGTATCGCACGATGACGCTGGCGCCCGGCGCGTTCATCAGGCGCTTCCTGCTCCACGTCCTTCCCAAGGGGTTTCACCGCATTCGCCACTACGGGCTGCTCGCCAGCGCCGGCTGCAAGGCCAATATCGCGCGCGCCAGAGAGCTGATCGGCGTGCCGGTCCCGCCAGATCCGCCGGCCGAGGGCGACGACACCGATCAGGCCACCGGCGCCCCGGCAGACCATCGCCCGCCATGCCCCTGTTGCGGCGGCCGTATGATCATCGTCGAGATCTTCGAAGGCGGCGCGGCACCACGCGCGCCGCCGTCGCCCAAAACCGCAACGTCATGACCGCCGCGGTCGCTTTGCCGCTTCGACCACCCGCCGGAGGACGCCGCCTCCCGTGCCGCACCCCTGTTGCCTTATCGCCGCTGATCGCCGGCACCACGCACACCGTCACGCCGAAATCGCTCGCTCGCAAGCGCCGAAATCGGACATAGGTCTGGAGACAATTTGCACTGCCGCTCGATCCGGGCGCGGATTCCCCCTGTCGACTGCTGCCCGCTGCAGGTGCGCCTGTTTTTTTGGTAGACCGGACCTGATCGGAAGGCACTTGCGGCGAAATGCTTCCGAAAACTCGCCCGACTGGCCTAAAATGCCTGCTTAGGCACCCTGCCGGCCGCAACGGGCGCTGCGGCCGCAACCTTGGAGGAGACTGCCATGCCGTTCTATCAAAAGGACGACGTCCGCATTCGCTACGAGGAAACGGGCAGCGGCTTCCCGCTCCTGGTTACCCCCGGCGGTGGCCTCAATTCGCGCGTCAGTAATTGGCCGACCGCGGTGATCAACGCGATGGAAGCGTTCAAGAGCGACTTCCGCTGCATCACCATGGACCAACGCAACGCCAACGGCGGCGAATCCTCCGGTCCCGTGCAGGTCGATAACCCGTGGGACGCGTTCGCCGACGACCAGCTCGGGCTGATGGACCACCTCGGCATCCGCGAATTCTTCTATATGGGCTACTGCATCGGCGGCTGCTTTGCCGGGAAGCTGATGCAGCGGGCACCCAACCGCGTCGTTGCCGCCGTCTTCTGCCAGAGCGTCGGCCATCGGCCGGAAGACCCGACCGTCATGTACCGCCATAGTAAGGGGAACTGGGTACCCGACTTCATGAAGCGGCGGCCTGACATGTCGATGGACGCGATCGAGAAATACCTGCACAACCTATACGCGGTGCAGCCCGATTTTCTGTACAGCGTGTCGCGCAACTTTATCAGGAACTGCCGCACGCCGATGCTGGTGCTGCCGGATGACGTACCGGGGCATCCGCTGCAGACCTCCATCGATATCGCCTCGCTGGCGCCGAACGCCGAGATCACGGTTTACCCGTGGAAGGAGCCGGAGGAGCTGAGGCAACGCACGATCGACCGGGTGCGCCGCTTTTTAAAAGCACACATCCCGATGCGCGCCGCAGCGCAGTAGTCGGCGGTTTCCCTCAACCCATGGTCCCCAAAAATGGGCCGGAGGAAGCCCACCGTCGATTCCTCTGAATCTCCGCTCGCGCGGGATGACGACGTCAATTGCGAAAGGGAGAAAAGCCATGCCGTTCTATGAAAGAGGCGAAGTTCGCATCCATTACGAAGAGGTCGGCTCGGGCTTCCCGCTGCTGGTGATCCCCGGCGGCGGGCTGAACTCGACGGTCGCGGGGCTCGCGACGCACCCTTTCAACCCATTCGACGAGTTCAAGGGCGAGTTTCGCGTTATCGCGGCCGATCTGCGCAACGCCAAGGGTGGCCAGTCCTCGGGTCCGCTCGAGGTCGACCGTCCGTGGGACGCCTATACCGACGACCATATCGGCCTGATGGATCACCTGGGCATCCGCGAGTTCATGGTGCTTGGCTTCTGCATCGGCGGCCCGTTCATCTGGAACCTGCTAAAGCGGGCCGGTGACCGTGTCGTCGCTGCGGTGCCGGCGCAGCCCAGCGGCTACCGGCCGGAGATGCCCGGCCTCTCCTATAACAACAATATGAAGGGCTGGGGCCCGGAGCTGTGCGCCCGCCGGCCCGACATCACGATGGCGATGGTCGATACTTTCCTGACGAACATGTACGGGGGCGCTCGCGCCGATTTCGTGTACACCGTGACGCGCGATTTCGTGCGCAACTGCCAGACGCCGATTTTGGTGTTGCCCGACGACGTTCCGGGGCACCCCTATGCCGTAGCGATGGAGACCGTGCATCTCGCGCCCAACGCGCAGGTGAGCCTCTATCCATGGAAGGACACCCCTGACAAGATTCCGCTGGCGGTGCGCCATATCCGCACCTTTCTCCGCGCCTATCGACCTGTTGCCGCAGCGCAATCCAGGGCAGCCGCCGCCCAGTAGCGCTCGATACTTCGTTTCCCGGCCTCACGACGAGCGCGGCACCACGGCCCTCGCGTCGGGCAACGACGGCAATGGGCAAAGCCCATCGAATGGCATTTGCTGGATATCGGCTCATGAGGCCAAAGAGCTTAATTGTTAATTCGACCGCGCGAACAGCGGCGATGCAAGTCTGTCAGAGGTTCTGATGGCTTATGGGTTCGACCGCTTTTTGACCACCCACACTGGCAGCCTACCGCGTCCAGACGATCTGATCCGGGCGATGTTCGCCAAGGAGGAAGGCGTGCCGGTAGACCGAGCCTTACTGGCGGCGCGGATCAGCAAGGCCGTTGCCGAGGTGGTGAAGAAACAGGTCGCGTCAGGCATTGATCTTGTCAACGACGGCGAGATGTCTAAGCCGAGCTACGCCACCTACGTCAAGGACCGGCTGACCGGTTTCGCCGGAAGCAGCAATACCTTCGTGTATCAGGACCTTGCTGAATTTCCGAATCTAGCGAAGCGGGTGTTCAGTGATCCGGGCCGGTCGCGCCGGAGAACGCCCGCCTGCACCGGCCCAATCGGGGTCGGCGACCCGGCTGCGCCACTCGCCGACATCGACAACCTCAAAGCCGCCCTTACCGGTGTTGACGCCGCTGGTGCATTCCTCAGCGCTGCCTCGCCTGGCGTCATCTCGCTGTTCTTCCGCAACGACCACTACCCCAACCAAGAAGCGTACCTGTTCGCGATCGCGGAAGCGATGCGCGGCGAGTACGAGGCAATTGCTGCGGCCGGGATCACCTTGCAGATCGACTGCCCCGACCTGGCGATGGGCCGGCACATCCAGTATGCCGATTTGTCGGTCGAGGAGTTCCGCAAGCAGGCGCGGCTCCATGTCGAGGCGCTTAATCATGCGCTCGCCACGATCCCGCTGGAGCGGGTGCGAGTGCATCTATGCTGGGGCAATTACGAGGGACCGCACCATTGCGACGTGCCGCTCGCCGAGATCGTCGATATCGCGTTTGCAGCGCGGGCGGCGACGATCTCTTTTGAGGCCGCGAACCCGCGCCACGCGCATGAATGGACCCTTTTCGAGCAGGTCAAGCTGCCGGAGGGTAAAATCATTATTCCCGGGGTCATCGAGTCGAAATCAAACTTCATCGAGCACCCAGAGTTGATCGCGCAGCGCCTCGCCCATTACGCCAACCTCGTCGGCCGCGATAACGTCATCGCCGGCAGCGATTGCGGCTTCGGCACCTGGGTCGGCCAGGCTGCTGTCGATCCCGACGTTGTGTGGGCCAAACTATCGGCAATGGCGGAGGGCGCTAGGTTGGCCACGAAACAATTCTGGGGTGTTCGAGGCTGCTCAGTCCACGACCCCTAATATTACCCGTATTCCCTGGATGCGCACGCATGCACGAATGTAAGAACGAGGCAATTGTAAATTTTGAGGTAAGTAGTCGAACGGCTCGACGTAATTCAGATCGGGAGAATCCTGACTAATACTGGTCTCCACTTGATACGCGGAGGCAAAGCGTGTAAAAAGTATTGTGATGCAGGGGTCGATCGCGGACCTCACACCACCCTCAGGATGAAGGAGGAACCTACCGAGTTGCGCCAACAGCGGTTGTTCCCACTCAAGGATGGTCAGGCTGCGGTGCTCTACATCATGTCGGCGGCCTTTTCACCAATCATGATTGATGGCGCATTCGTATTTGCCCAATGTAATCGAAGGTTTCCATGCCTGGTGCCATCGCAGCCCGGCAGGCCGGGTTTGCAAGATCAGGCCCGAGGCGATGACACCCTCGAGAGCGGTTGGCCCTCGTCTCCGCCCCGCAGGCGGCCTCGGCGAGGCCTCGCAGGGCGGCGGCGCCCATGAGTTATTTGACGGGTGGCACGGGCCTCGTCATCAATTTTTATGCCACACGGCTTCGAGGGCCGGCGACTACGGCAGGTTGATCCCGCGGGCCTTGAAGTGAGGTCTCGGGCGGTGGCTTATTGACGCAAATATGGTCAGCACGGTGAGCCCTCTGATGCGCGTCCAACCTTCCCCCCGGCAGGGCGAGTTGATCGCCCTTGCCCGCCGTCTGGCCTGCGAGCGTTTCGCGCCGCGCGCCGAGCGTCACGACCGCGACGCGTCCTTTCCCTTCGACGACTATGCCGATCTTCGCGCCGAGGGCCTCCTCGGCCTGTGCGTACCCGAAGGCTACCGCGGGCTCGGGGCTGACTACGAAACTTATTGGCTCGTGGCGGAGCAGCTTGCGCAGGGCAATGCATCGACGGCGCTCACCTTCAACATGCACTGCCTCACTATGCTGATGATGGGCCCGATCGCCGACAATATGGCGATGCCTCCCGCCATGCGTGCGCGCCATGAGAAGCTCCGGGCCGCCAAGTTCCGCGAGGTCGTCGAGGAAGGCGCTTTCTACGGACAGCCCCACAGCGAGCCGGTGGAAGAGGGCGAGACCGATACTCAGCTCGGTGTGGGCGGCCGGCGCTTCGGCACCACCGCGCGCAAGGTGGATGGCGGCTATGTGGTCAATGGGCGGAAGTTTTTCGTCTCTCTGGCGGGCTGCGCCCCGTATTACGCGACCCCTGCCATCCGGCTTGGCGACGAGCCGTGGATCGAGCGCACCCTGTATCTCCAGATCCCCAAGGACGCGCCGGGTGTGTCCTTCCCCGGCGAGTGGGATCCGATGGGCATGCGCGCCACAGTCAGCCGCGACATGTTGCTCCAGAACGTGTTTGTTCCCGACGACGCGGAGATGCTGCCGCCCGGCCTGTTTGGCGCCATGTACAACGCCTTCCCCCACCTCTTCCTGAGCTTCTCCGCGATCTTCCTCGGGCTCATGCAAGCCGCCTACGACGGTGTCCTCGTGTACTTGACCAGCCGGATGCCGGGCGCGCCGATCCCGCATACCGAGGCCGCGGCGAAGGGTCATGCGATAGCCGATATGCTCTTTTCGATCGAGACTGCCCGCGCAATCTGCTACCGGGCAATCTCGGAGGCCCAGGTGGGCGCTCTGCTGGACGCGGTTCAGCGCGCCCGGGCGGCGCACGTCACCGTGCAGCGCACTGTGGTCGCGGTCACCCAAGAGGCGATCCGTGTCTGCGGCGGCCGGGCCTTCCTCAAGCGCTATCCCTTCGAGCGCTATGCACGCGACGCGCGGGCCTCAGCACTGATGCGCCCGTGGACCCAGGAGATCGCGATGCAGCAGGCATGGGAGGCCGCGCTTGGCCTGGACAGGCAACGGGCTGGTGCCGCAGAGGCGTGAGCGTACCTCCGTCGCTTTCGAGAAAGACGGCGCAGCTTTGCCGCCGGCGATTGTGCGCCTACGCGCAGGGACCGTGGTATCGCCGCAGGAACAACAACCCCGCACCCTCGTGTGCTTTGCGCCGATTTCGGCCGTTCGGATGACGACGAAGCTCGGCCCAGGTGGACCCAAAGCCGACCTTGACGGCCACCGGGCATGGATCGCTAACCGCGCTCACCTTGACGGCGACGGGCCGGTTGCCAAAGGTGTTGCCCGCGTTCGGATGAGAAAGGAATGCCGATGCCGCCACTGGTTCTCTCGTCCGACTCTCACGTGTTCGAACCGCCCGATCTGTGGCAGACCCGCATCGATCGGGCGTTCCGGCATCGTGCGCCGCGGATCGAGCGGATCGACGGCGGCGACCAGATCGTGGTCGAGGCGAACCAGGTCCTCTCCGGGATCGGCCTGATCTCGAGCACCGGCGCGCGGTTCGAGGCGCCAGAGACAATCTCCGCCAAGGGGCGCTTCGAAGACGTGCGCCGCGGCGGGTACGACCCCGCCCGGCACCTTGAGGACATGGCGCTCGATGGGGTGGCCGGTGAAGTCCTCTATCCCTCCCAAGGGCTCTTTTACTTCAAGGTGGTGGACCCGCTGCTGATGTCCGCGATCTTTCGCGCGTACAACGACTGGCTCGCCGAGTTCTGCCGCACCGATCCCGCCCGATTGAAGGGCATCGCGATGATCAACCTCGACGACGTCGAGGACGGGATCAAAGAGCTGGAGCGCGCCGCCCGCCTCGGCCTCGCCGGCGCGATGATCACCGAATACCCGTTCGAAGACCGGCGCTACGATCAACCCGAGTACGAGTCGTTCTGGGCCGCCGCCGCGGCGCACGGCCTGCCGCTGAGCCTGCATACCGCGACCCGGCGGCAAGGCAGGATCCGCGGGGCCGGCGACAAGACATTGCGCGACGCCAGCAGCCGCGCCACGAAGGCGTTCTACCCGGCGCTGTCGCTGTGCGACATGATCTTCTCCGGCGTCTTAGAGCGTCATCCCCGCCTCACACTGGCCATCGTCGAGTTCGAGCTGGCGTGGGCGCCGCACCTGCTCGCCACTATGGACTACACCTACCGCGAGCGGCACGGCGAGGCGATTTACCGGTTCAAGGACGGCATGCTCCCGAGCGACTTCTTCCACCGCAACGTTGTGCTGAGCTTCCAGGAGGACGCCATCGGCATTCGCCTGCGCGACGTCATCGGCGTCAACACCATGATGTGGGGCTCGGACTACCCGCACAGCGAGTCGACATTTCCCCAATCGCGCAAGATCCTGGCGGAGATCCTGGAGGGCGTGCCGGACGACGAACAGGCCAAGATCGCCGGCGGCAACACCGCCCGCGTGTACAATTTTGACGCGGCGAGGCTGACCGTCGGTGTTTGAAGATCTGCGGATCGACGAACTCTGTGCCTGCGCTGGATCGACCGGGATGCGCCGATTGCGGCTATTCGTGGAACCGCGATGAAACCACCTGGATCGCACTCAACGTACCTCTCCCAGCGATCGGTTCGCGATCGGTCTGAGAGTTCGACCCAAAATGAATTGGTTGATTTCATTAACTTGTGATACTCGCTAGTTTCTTATGACCCGGCGCCGGCTTGGTGGTTCGCGGCTTCGGCCCCAGGACGGCGATGCCCATCTTCCGCATCAGCCGCTGCAGGCGCTTGCGGTTCAGCGGCTGTCCGTCCATTTGCAGCATCCGTTTGCAGCATCCGCGCCATTCGGCGCGAGCCCGGGAACGGCCAGGCCGTGAACAGATCGTCGATCCGCCGCATCAGTGCCAGCTCGTTCTGGTTCGCCGGCCGGGCGGGCGGCAAACGCCGGAGCGGGCGAGGCCAAGAGTTCGCACCGCCGGCGGATCGGCGGTGTGCCCTGGCCGCGATCGACGAGCGCACGCCGGTCCGGGGCGCTCATCTTGCGGACCTCCTGGCTCAAAAATCCCGCTCCACGATCAGCGCGCCGATCTTCGCGTGCAGCCGCTCGATCTCGCGCTCATGCCCGGACGCGGCCTCGCGGCTCCCGCTCTCAAAGGCGCGTGCCACCTGCGCCAGAAGCTGCTTCTTCCACGCGTAATCTGGTTCGGGTGTGCCTCGTAGCGCTGCGCCAGGTCGGCCATCGTCGCCTGCTCCCGCAGCGCTCCAAAGCGATCTTCGCCTTCAGCCCCGCGTCCAACTGGCGTCTCGTTCTCTTGGTCATGCTCCGCTCCGTCTAGCAGGATTGAACGGCCTAGACTCCAATTAAGCCGCTGGTCCCAAAACCGGCGGCTACTTCACACTTGTCCTCGTCGAAAGATCGACCGGTTGTGCCCCATTTCGGCCATTGGCGGCATCATCGGGTTGGCGCGGCCGTGTCGAAACTGCATCCCGTTCTGGCGGAGAATCATTGGCGTGATCGTCCCCGCGTTTCAGCAGGGGTGATAATGGTAGGAGGTGTCCCTCTGCCGCGGGCCGCCTTGGCGAACGTCGAGAATGAGGGATGCCGTTTTGGATCGCGTTTATGTCGCGGCCTCAGAATGGGCCGTGCACACCGCTCGAATTCGACCTATGATCAGGAGGATGGCGGTGCCCTTGAGCGTTGTGTGGGCGGCGCGAACACTTGTCGCGTGCCTTGGCGAGGTGCCGCACCCTTGGGACGGAGCGAGCCATGCGGCGGAGGACCGTTGCCGTAGCGATCATCGCCATCGCCCTCGTGGTCGTCGCCGTCGGGCTCCTGTCGAACCTGCTGGTCGATTGGCTCTGGTTTTCCTCGGTCGGGTATTTCGCCGTCTTCCGCACGATCGTGGTGGCGAAGTCCGTCATCTTTCTCTTCGTCCTCGTGGCGTCGGGCCTGTGCTTCTGGGTTTCGGGAGCTGTGGCTCTGCGCTACGCAAGACGCCAAAGCCCTTGGCACTCAATCGCCTTCCCGCAAGGCACAAGCAGCGAACAGCCACTCCCTGACTTGGTCGCGAGCCTAGCGTCCCCTTCCACCTGGTCGTACCTCATCATCGCAGCGTCGCTCGTCCTCGCGCTGCTGACGGCCGCTGGCGAATTCGGCGACTGGAGCTTGGCGCTGCGTTTCATCGACCGCGTGCCGTACGGGGAAACCGACCCGGTCTTCGGCCGTGACATAGGATTCTACCTCTTCGCGCTGCCGGTCTATGTGGCACTCACGCAGTGGCTCTACGCGACGCTGTTCTTGAGCGCGCTCGTGGCTGGCGCGGTTTATTGGCTCCACGGCGACTTCTCGTTCGACGGCCCGCCCCGGCAGCTCTCTCCCGCCGTCCTCGTCCACGGCTCGGTGCTTCTCGGCCTGTTCTTCGCGCTGAAGGCTTGGTCCTACGATCTCGACCGCTATCAGTTGCTTTACAGCGATAACGGCGTCGTCGTCGGCGCGGCCTATACCGACATCCACATCAATCTTCCGATCCTGTGGCTGTTGATCGGGCTGACCCTGGGCGCCGCGCTCGCCTCGTGGCTCAACATCCGCTGGCGGACATACTGGATCCCCGGCGCGGCGATTGCGGCTTTTCTCGGTGTCTTAGCGCTGTCGCTGGTGGTCCCGCCGCTCTTCGAACGCTTTTACGTGAAGCCGAGCGAACTCGCACTCGAGACGCCCTACCTCCGGCACAACATCGCGCTGACTCAGGAGGCTTATAATCTTCGCCACGTGATCGTGCGGCCGTTCCCAGTCGAGCAGAACCTCACGCTCCGCTCGCTCGACGCGGACCGTGGCACCATCGGCAACGTGCGCCTGTGGGATGAGCGGCCGCTCATGGACACCTACGCGCAGCTCCAGGAGATCCGCACCTATTATAGGTTTTACCGTGTCAATGTCGATCGCTACGAACTCGGTAGCTCCTATCAGCAGGTGATGCTGTCGGCGCGCGAGATCGATCCAAGTCTACTGCCGCAGAGTGCCCAGACCTGGGTCAACCTGCATCTGCTGTTCACTCACGGGAACGGCGTGGTCATGTCCCCGGTCACGCAAAAGACCGCTGAAGGGCTGCCGATCTTCTACGAGAGCGACGTGCCGCCCGTCGCCTCGGGCGGTCCTGCCGTGCTTCAGCCGCGCATCTATTTCGGCGAGGGTTCGCTGCCCTACGTGATCGTGAAGACCGCCATGCCGGAATTCGATTATCCCAAGGGGAGCAACAACGCCTATACGACTTACGATGGCAGCGCCGGCGTTCTCGTCGACAGCCTGGCGCGTCGCAGCCTTTTCGCCTGGTATTTCGGCGATCCCAACATCCTGATCTCGAGCTATCTGACGCCGGAAAGTCGCATTCTCTTCCATCGCGATGTCCGGGATCGCATACGCTCGATTGCGCCGTTTCTGAGCCTCGACGAGAGCCCCTACGTCGTCGTGAGGGGTGGCCGGCTCTATTGGATTCAGGATGCCTACACCAGTAGCAGCTGGTTTCCCTATTCGCCGCCCGCCCCCGGAACGGATATCAATTACATCCGCAATTCGGTCAAGATCGTCGTCGACGCCTATAATGGATCGATCGATTTCTACGATGTCGATCCCAAGGACCCGATTCTCGCCGCGTACCGCCGCATCTTTCCTGGGCTCTTCAAACCCCTGAACGCGATGCCGGCCGATCTCCGGCAGCATATTCGCTATCCCCAGGATTTGCTTCAAATACAGGCGGAGATGTACCGGGCCTATCACATGAGCGCACCCGAAGTCTTCTACAACCGCGAGGACCTCTGGCAATTCCCTCGCCAGACCAGCAGCGTCGGCGGCGTTGAGGCTGCCGGCAATACACTGATGGTGCCCTACTACATGATCATGCGTCTTCCTGAGGAGGCGAAACCTGCATTCTTCCTCATGGTGCCCATGGTGCCAAACCGGCGTGAGAATATGATCGCGTGGCTCGCGGCCGGTTGCGACCCACCCGATTACGGCAAGCTCATCGTCTATGAGTTTCCCAAGGAGAAACAGGTCTACGGCCCGTTCCAGATCGAGGCGAGGATCAACCAGAACACCGAGATCTCGCAGCAAATCTCGCTGTGGAACCAGATGGGTTCGAGGGTGATCCGGGGCAATGTGCTGGTCATTCCAGTCGAGCACTCGATCCTCTATGTGTCGCCCCTCTATTTACGCGCCGAAACTGGCCAGCTTCCCGAACTCAAGCGCGTCATTGCCGCCTATGGAGACCGCGTCGTGATGGCCGACACGCTGCCGCAGGCGCTGGCGGCGCTGTTCCAGGCCGCACCGGCGGCGCCAGCGCCGCCGGTGGTGGCGACAGCTGGATCATCCGCCGCATTGGCGCCACCATCCGGCAATCTCGCGGCCGAGGCGCTCGACGATTACGACCGCGCGGTCGAACGGCTCAAGGCCGGCGACTGGAGCAGCTTCGGCGCGAATCTCGACGCGCTTCGCCCGCTGCTCCAGAGCCTTAGCCGAGGCCAAGCCGGACATTAGAAGCCCCATCGAGATCGTTCGGCGGCCCCGGCCATGTCATCTCCTCCGACACGCTCGCCCCAATCTAGGCGAGGCGCTCTCCGCGCGTTCCCCGAAAGCTTCGCGTCGCCCCCAAGCGTTTCTGGTTCCAACCAGCCAGACCTGCGGCTGATCGAGCACCACTCTAATCGGGCACCACTCTAATCGGGCACCACTCTAAAGGAGCAGACTGTGAAGCGGCACGCGTTCGTCGAGGGGCGGGCAGCTGCGGGCTTGATCACCCCCGAACCCCGGGATAGTGCTTGCGAACCAGCGGGCATCGAGGCCGCCTGCGGCGCGGAGACGAGGGCCAACCGCTCTTGAGGGTGTCATCAGCAAGCCCGGCCTGCCGGACGGCTGCGAGGGCAACAGACATGGAAACCTACGATTACATTGTAGTCGGAGCCGGATCGGCTGGCGCAGCTGTTGCCAACCGGCTTTCGTCAGATCCGCGCAACAAGGTGTTGTTGCTCGAAGCCGGTCGGGCGAGCCATCCGTGGTCTCCTATTCCGATCGGAATGGCCCGGCTGATCGCCAATCCCGCGGCCAACTGGCTCTATTCCTCCGAGCCCGAGGCAAACACCAATGGCCGCAGGATCCCGGTGCCGCGCGGCAAGCTGCTCGGCGGTTCGAGCTCGATCAACGGCATGGTGTTTGTGCGTGGCCAGGCGCAGGACTTTGATACCTGGGCGCAGATGGGCAACCGCGGCTGGAGCTATGCCGAGGTGCTGCCTTTCTTTAAGCGGATGGAAAGCTATGCCGGCGAGGGCGACGATGCGTTTCGCGGTCGGGAGGGCCCACTGCGCGTCACCAACCCGGAACCGCACGATCCGCTTTTCGCCACGATCATCAAGGCCGCGGCGGAAGTCGGTATCCGGCACAACCCGGATTATAACGGCGCCAGCCAGGAAGGCATCGCGATGAGCCAGGCGACGATCGCCGCCGGTCGCCGCATGAGTACGGCGCGATGCTATCTTGACCCGATCCGCAAGCGCCGGAACCTGCATATCGAGACCGAAGCCTTGACGGAGGGCCTTCTGCTCGATGGCCGACGTTGCACCGGCGTGCGCTACTCCATCGCCGGCGATGCGCGCTCGGCCTGCGCCTCGCGTGAGGTCGTCGTCAGCGCCGGCACGATCAACTCGCCGCAGTTACTGGAATTATCCGGCATCGGCCAGCCCGAACGACTGCGTACTCTCGGCATCGAGGTGCGCCATGCCTTGGCCGGCGTCGGCGAAAACCTGCGCGACCATTATGTGCCGCGCACCCGCTGGCTAGTCGGCAAAAAGGGCATCACCTTCAACGATCGGGGGCGCGGCCTGCGTCTCGCGCATCAGACGATGCGCTACGCGCTGTTCCGGCGGGGCATGCTGGCCATGGCGGGCGCCCCTATCCGTGCGTTCGTGTGCTCGCGCGAGGGCCTGGAAGCGCCGGACCTGATGCTGGGCTGGATCCCGATGCTAACCGAGCCCAGCCCGAGAGGCCCGAGGATATCGCGCCAGTCGGGCGTGACCCTCTATGCCCACCCAATGCGTCCGGAGAGCAAAGGACACATTCACATCACCGCGGCCGATCCGCGCCAACCGCCTGCGATCAACTTCAATTTCCTATCGTCGCCGCCCGACGCGGAGCTGACGGTGCGTGCGGTCCACATCGCCCGCGCGATCATGACTGCTCCTGCGATGGCCCCCTTTCAGGTAAGCGAAGTCGCGCCCGGCGCCGATCGTGCCGCCGATGACGAAATCTTGGACTGGGTGAAGAAAGCGGCGGAAACCACCTATCACCCGGTGGGGACCTGCAAGATGGGGTCCGACCCGATGGCGGTTGTCGATGCCCAGCTTCGCGTCCATGGCATTGCCGGCCTGCGGGTCGCCGATGCCTCGATCATGCCGACGCTGACATCGGGCAATACCAATGCGCCATCAATCATGATTGGTGAAAAGGCTGCCGACCTGATGCTGAATACCGCAGCCTGACTATCCCTGGACGGGAACCGACCGCCTTCGGCGCTGAGGTGACCACCAACATAGGGCCGGCTCGATGCAACCGCCGGCGCGGCGCCAGCCGTGCTTAATCGGTTTTTCGCGTGAAGGGGAGGATCGCGCACACGGAGCCGTCGGGAACCCGCAAGCGGTTGGGGGTTTAGGGAGGGGACGAGCGGAAGAGACCCGGCGTTTTGGTGATCGGCGATGCCGCACTTTGCCGATGACACATTGGGATCGCCGGGTTAGGTATGGACCGATGAGGGTCGGATAAACCGACCTCGCAGCAGAAGAGGCGCAACGCGTCAGTCCGTGGGCAGCAAGCGGCGGCCCCGGCCTCGTTCGTCCGGGTGGTCGCATGGTGGCCGGGTTGGTACAACCCGAGGGAGGCAGCATGACCGCCCAATCGCCGAGGGAGATGTCGGGCTCTTCGGCCAGCCGGGTGCTCGGCCGCAAGATGGACAGCATTCCGTTCAGCCCCTACCAGGTGCTGATCATCTTCATCCTCGCCCTCGTCGGCTTCATCGAGGGCTACGATCTGTTTATGACCGGCTCGCTGTTGGTGCTTGCCAAAACGCCGCTGCATCTGACCGGCATCGACATTCAGTGGCTGCTCCTCGGTCCCGCTTTGATGGGGACCATCGGCGGCTTCGGGTTCTCGGCGGTCGGCGACCAGTTGAGCCGCAAGGCCATGCTGCTGATCGGGGTGATTGCGACGACGTTCCTCACGCTGTTGATCCCGCTGGTGCAGAATGCCGAGCAGCTGATCGTTTTGCGGTCGTTGACCGGTCTCGGCGCCGGCGGTGTGTGGTCGGCGGTGTACCCGATCGGCGCCGAATTGATGCCGGCGCAGCACCGCCGCACCTACGGCGGCGCCTACGAGATGGCGCTGGCCTCCTCTTTCACCGTCTTGCCGTTCGTCGGCAGCCTGCTCGCCGGCAATCCCGATGCGTTCCGGTTCCTTGCCTTGCCGGGTGGGCTGGCGCTCTTGGTCGTGCCGGCGATGGTCTATTTTCTGCTGCCGGAGAGCCCGCGCTGGCATCTGCGACGCGGCGCGGCGCCGATCGCGGTCGACATCGTCAACCAGATCATCAGGCGGTCCGGCAATCGTGTCTCGCCGCTGAGATTGGCGGAGCTTGGCGACGACCGCGCGGCCGCCCGCGAGAAACTGCCGCCCTACCGGGCCCTGTTCGCGAGGGGCCAGCTGCGGTGGACCGCGGTCGGCGTGATCACCGGCACCTGCGCCGGATCCGCTGCTTATATGACTGCGGCACTATTGCCGAAGGCGCTGACCAACCAGGGCTATGCCGTCGGTGTGAGCCTGGGGATTACCTCGATCATCTACGCGACGAGCTTCTTCGGGAAAGGCTTCACCGGCTGGCTGATGGAGATCATCGGCCGGCGCTGGACGATCTTTTATGTGATGGGCGGGGCGCTGCCCGGGTTCTTCCTGATGCTGCTCTCGCATATCGCGGGGCAATACGCCGGCATGTTGATGATTGCGGGCGGGCTGATCATCGGCTTCACCGTGGTGTCGGCGTTCCCCGCGACTCGCGTCTACCTGTCCGAGCAGTTCCCGACGGCATTGCGCGGCCGCGGCCATCTCTTCGGCGAATCGTGCGGAAAGATTTTCGCCGGCGGCCTGGTGCCGTTTTTCATGGCGCCGCATACCGGCTCGCCGACGATCTTCTTCGGCACGATGCTGCTCTTTGCCGCGATCGGCGCTTGCGTCCCGATCGTGTGGGGCAAGGAGACGATCGGTCAGATCGAGGTGATCGCAGCCGAGCCCGCGGTGCAACCCGCCTGAAGAGGGGCTCGCCCGCCTCCGCGCTTCGCCGATGACACATCGGCAGCGATAGGCTGGAGGTGAGCCCAGGTCGAACCGCGCCGTTCGATGGCAGTCGCGCGAACGGCCATTATCGGCCTCGCGGCTCTTGCGCCGAACCGGTGTTGTTGCCCCATGATGCGGGATATGGCGAGTGAAGGTCTCGCGCCGCCGGCGGATCGCGATGTACAACCGGAGGAAGACGGAGGAGAGGGCGGCATCAGCATCTTGGTTATGGAAACACGCGCTCGCCCGAGTAGGCGAGGAGCGTCGGCCGGTCGGAAGACCGCTTACGGCGCGTTGGAGCCATCACCACCGAGGGCTGACCGGTGCGTCGCTACCCCCGTTCCGGACGTTGCCCGGGTTGGTCGAGTTGTAGAGCGCCGCCAAAGCAACAGGCGCTCTTCCTCGATTACCGTGTTGACGGCCCATAAGGAGCACGTCAGGAAATTGGGCGTCGACAGGGCCATCTCGACAAGGAGCGGGCGGTAACAGCCGCCGGCATTCAGACCTGATACGCAGGCGGGAGAGATCAGTGAAGTTCAGTTTTTCGAGCGAGCAGGAAGAGTTCCGCTCCAACCTGCGCCGATTGCTGGCGGACCGCTCGGCGACGACGGAAGTGCGGCGGTTGATAGAAACCGATCGTGGCTACGAACGCGACCGCTGGCGCGCAATCAACACTGCGCTCGGTCTGACAGCGCTCCGCATTCCCGAAGCCTATGGCGGCTACGGGCTCGGCTTCGGTGATCAATGCATTGTGCTTGAGGAGATGGGGCGCGCCCTGCTCTGCGCACCGTATTTTGCGACTGCGGTGCTGGCCGCCGGCGCCATCATGAATGCCGGCACCGAGACCGAAAAGGAAGCGCTGCTGCCGGGCATCGCCGCCGGCGATACGACCGCGACCCTTGCCTGGGTCGAGGACAACGGGCGCTGGGACGCCGAGGGCACGACGCTGACCGCGACCGCAGAAAGCGGTGAAATCGTGCTGAACGGGCATAAGAGCTATGTCGTCGACGGCCACACCGCCGATTTGATCGTCGTTCTCGCCCGCTTGCCGCAGGGTTTGTCATTGTTCACCGTCGACGGCAATGCCATGGGGCTCACCCGCCGCGCCCTCAAATCGATGGACCCGACGCGCAAATTCGCCCGCCTCGAGTTCAACCGCGTGGCGGCCCGCCTGTTTGGTACGGCCGGCGGTGCCGCGGCCCCGTTTGCTCGGACGTTGGTCGAAGCCGCGGTCTGCCTGGCCAACGAAATGGTCGGTGGGGCTGACAGGCTGCGGGAGGATGCGCTGGCCTATGCGATGATGCGCATGCAGTTCGGCAAGCCGATCGCTTCGTTCCAGTCGATGAAGCACAAGCAGGCCGATATGCTGCTGGAGGTGGAACTGGCCAAGTCGGCTGCCTATTACGCCGCGGCCTCGTTGGATGACGGCGATGACGACGCGGCGGCCAACGCGCATCTCGCCAAGGCTTGTGCCAGCGATGCGTATATGCAAACCGCCATCCACGCGGTGCAAATCCATGGCGGTATCGGCTTCACCTGGGACAATGACACGCATCTCTGGTTCAAGCGGGCAAAAAGCTCCGAGGTGTTGCTGGGCGATGCAAGCTATCACCGCGAACTGATGCTGCAGAAGTGGGCGGCTTGAGGGCGAGCAACATGACCGAGATCAGTGAAGATACCGTCCGCACCGACGTCCGCACCTGGCTGGAAGCGAACTGGAACCCGGACGATGGGCTGGTGGAATGGCGTCTCAAACTGGCCGAGTCCGGGTGGGGTGTGCCGCATTGGCCGTCGCGCTGGTACGGACGCGACCTTCCCGTCGGCCTGGTACAGGCGGTCGAGGAGGAGTTCAAGCGCATCGGCGCGATCGGCGTCGCCAAGGTCGGCATCCGCACCCTCGCCGCCGCGACGATTCTCGCGCACGGCACCGATCTGCAGAAGGAGAAGTTCCTGCTGCGCATCCTGACCGGCGAAGATATCTGGTGCCAGTTGTTCAGCGAACCGGGCAGCGGCTCAGACGTGGCCGGTGCGGTAACGCGCGCCGAGTTCCGGGGCAATCAATGGGTTGTCAACGGGCAGAAGGTGTGGACCACCAGCGCGCACAAAGCGCATTGGGGGCTTTTGCTGGCGCGCACCGATTGGGACCAGCCGAAGCACCGGGGCCTCTCGTATTTCATTCTAGACATGAAGCAGCCGGGCGTGACGGTGCAGCCCTTGCGGCAGATGAACGGCTATGCCTCGTTCAACCAGGTGTTCTTTACGGACGCCAAGGTCGAGCCCGAGTTTCTCGTCTCCGACGTCGGCAATGGCTGGGCGGTGACGACGACGACCCTGATGCACGAACGCCGCGGCGCCGACGCCCTGCGCAGCTGGGCGATCGCCTCCGACAAGCCGGGCCGCATCTATGAGGAGGAGCGCGAGGAAATCCGCACGACGATGGAGCCCTACAAGTGGTATCCGCAGCGCGCCGGCCGCGTCGATCTGCTGCTGGAGCGGGCGCGGGCCAGCGGGAAGATCGACGATCCGGTATTGCGGCAGGAGATCGCCAAGGTGCTGGCGATATCGAAGGCCGCGGAATGGACCGCCCGCCGCGCCCGCACGGCGCAGGAGCAGGGGCGGCCGCAGGGCCCCGAGGGCTCCCTCGGCAAGCTGGCGTCCAGCATCATCGCCCGGGCGGCGGCTCGCGTGCATACATCTCTGCTCGGGCCGGATGCGCTGCTGACCGGCGATGACAGTCCGATGAATGGGACACTGGCGGAGATCCTGGTGTCGGTGCCGGCCAGCTCGATCGCCGGCGGCACGGACGAAATCCAGCGCAACATCATCAGCGAACGGGTGTTGAAGATGCCGCGCGAGCGGACCGGCGACACAGATAAGCCGTTCAAGGATATTCGGCGAAATACTGTGGCCTAGGATATGACCCCGGCCCCGGCCGGAAGTCGGAGCCGCACGTCCCGAGCAATAGCGACTTCAATCAGGTCACACAAACGTCCGCTTACGGCGCGAGGCGGGCCGGTGGGCTGACGACGCGGGGTATGAGTGAAGATGCCCCACAGCGACCGTCGCCGCCGATACGACCTCGCGCTTACACTACTCCACCGTCCAGATGTCTAAGATCGGGTGTTGCGGCAGATATTCGCGGAATCCTTTCGTTCATTGCCCGGCTCCGCGCACACCCGCGGCAGCGTGACGGGGAACGGGATCAGATGCGACAGATGACAACGGCAGAGATCCAATTTGATCAAGGCCAAATGCGACAAATTCCAACGCTTTGCCTATCGGGATGGTCCAAATGGAATTTCGTTGCACCGCGCCTCGATGAGACGAATTGTATTCGGAAACACGACCTAATTACGGGGGGACGTCGCCATGGTGGATCTCGCGCTATTGGTGTCTAAGACATTATTGCATGCTGCATGGTGGTTCCTCCTCGCAATTTTCGATTTGGTGGTCGTGGGGTTTGGAGCAACTGGTGCTTTTTTCGATGCGAAGCGGGAAATTTTAGTCAGGGGGAGGGCGGTCGCCCGCTGGCCATTCGAGCACCCCTTGCTCTTTGCCGTCGATTTGGTTGTTTCGCTGGCCTTCACGGCAGCGGCAGCAAGCTTGTGGGTTGTGCCGCAACAGTCTGATCTTGCGGCCCGCTGGATAGGGATCACAATGACGATATTTACTTTGCCAAGTGCTCTAATTCTATTCCCAATATGTGTGGGACAGGTACAACGGTACCCGATGCTTAGCGGCACCTTTTTATTGGTCGGCTGCGGATCGGCAGCGAGTTCTCTATTTTTTAAATTTGCCAAGTTGGCTGAGTAATTTATTCGGCATGATCACAGTGGCAGTAGGAGGTGTAATGTTATTACCGTTAGTGCTTGGAATAGGCGTGCCGATGTGCATCGTTATCTGGGGATTAATGTATTGCCTTGCGCTCCCGTTTTACCTTCTGGTACGCATGGTAGGGTTTAGTGGAATTGCTAGGGTCCTCGAGGGGGTGGGCCTCCTTGTTCTTGGTGTCGGTGAGTACAATCACGAATATAATCATATAGGAGGCTTTCAGTTCGCTCAGCTCACTTACTTTGGGGCGCTCTGCGGCGCATTAAGTGTCGGATTCAACAGCCTAAGTTTTCTTTCGGAGAAGGTTCGCAGATGGCTTCTGCAGGAGAAACGCCCGCTTGTTCCCGCGCGAGAATAGGCCTCTCTTTAGCGCTGGCCTGAAATCGCTCATGGGCTATCACGGCCTGATCGCTGGAAATTTTGACTTCAGTCACCGTCAGTTCGGTCTCGCCTAGGCCGGCCTGGCCGCTTCCTCAAAGGCGCTTTCGGTGGGGTAGCCGAGATGCGCGATCAGTTCGGTGCGCCCGCTGATCATCCTACTGCTCCGGTCTGCTGCAAACTGACGGTTACGTCGAGCCATTATAGCTGCGCCAAACGCCAACGCAGCAGTCCGGCGACTCCATGCTCGAGCTCGATTGAACGGCCGTTATCGGCGCGAAGCGGATGATCACGAATTACCGCCTCCAACCCTAAATCGTCGACGAAGCAGTTGACGGCTGTCGGGGCCGGCTCAGATGACATCGTCTTGTTTGAGGGCAGCGATCTCGGCGGCCGACAATCCGAGCCAGTCGCCGTAGATCTCGCGGTTGTGCTGGCCGAGCTTCGGGCTGGGCACGGTGTCGACCGGGTCGGCACCGTGGATGCGCAACGGCGTCGTCGGCACGACGATACGGCCGATCTCGTCGTGCTCGATCCATTCGAGCATGCCGCGCTGGTGCATGTGGTGGTCCTCCATGACCTCGTCGACGTCGCGCACCGGCGCCAGCGGGATGCGGTGCCGTTTGGCGATCGCGAACGCCTCCTTCTTGCCGAGTGTCTTCGTCCACCCCGTGACCAGCGCGTCGGTCGCCTCGCGATTGGCGACCCGTGCCGTGTTGTCGGCGAAGCGTGGGTCGTCGCGCAGATCCTCACGCCCCATTGCCCTGAGCAGATTGTGCCAATGCTCTTCGACAGCGATGTTCATCGCGACATAGCCGTCCTTGGTCGGGTAGACGTTGAGCGGTACCCGCCCGTGGCTGGCGTTGCCGGTCCGGGGCGGCGGCTTGCCGGTCTCGAAATAGGCGTGCAGTTGCGAGGTCAGGGTCGCGTAGGCGGCCTCCTGCATCGCCACCTCGACGAGGCGGCCCCGGCCGGTGCGCTCGCGCTCGAACAGCGCGGTCAGGGTGGCGGCATAGAGATGGATCCCGGAAATGAAATCGACCACCGCCGGGCCGGCCTTGACCGGCGGCCCTTCCGGAAAGCCAGTCGCTGCAATCAATCCCGAGACCGCCTGGATCGTCAGATCCATCGCCAGATTGTCGCGGTCGGGTCCGCTCAGGCCGTAACCCGAGCCCGAGGCATAGACGAGCCGCGGGTTGATCCCGTGCAATACCTCCCAGCCGACGCCGAGCCGGTCCATAACCCCGGGCGCGAAATTCTCCAGCAAAACGTCGCCGCGCTCGACCATCCGGAACAACAGCCCGCGGCCGCGCTCATGCTTCAGGTTCAATGTGATCGCGCGCTTGTTGGAGTTCAGCATCGCGATCGGAAAGGTCGTGCTCTTGCCCGGCGGCGCCCGCCGACGCAACGGCTCGCCCTGCGGCGGCTCGATCTTGATCACATCGGCCCCGGCCTTGGCCATCAGCAGGGTCGCATACGGCCCCTGATAAACCTGTCCGAAATCGAGCACGGTGATCCCGGCGAGCGGCCGGTTGGTGCCGGCCGGCATCAGCGGACTTTCTGCGCCTGTGCCATAGGGGCAGCTTGCGGGCGCGGCGGCGCGGGTGTCAACGCCGCCCGATGGCCGTCGGCAAAAACGCAGTCATCGGCGGTAGGCGGCCGGAGCGACCGCTCTTGCCCAACGCGGTCTTTCCTTCGGCCAGACCGGAAGTCCATGCCTAATTGCAACTGTCGCGAGCGCCATCCCGGGGGCAGCAACACTTGCTCCCTGTCCCTGCATTTATGCTCCTTCTTCGGAAAGCGGTAGCAGAAAGGAACTAAGGCCGCGCCATTCGCCAAGAACCGGGTGTCATACCCATGATACGCCGGAAGCGGCGATTGAAGGTCGAAAGGTCGTCGAAGCCCGCCTCGTAAGCGATTGCCGAGATCGGATCGGTTGTCCGTCGCAGCCGCAGAGCCGCACGCCTTAGCCGCTGAGTGAGAACGAATTGATAGGGTGTTACGCCGGAAATCACATTGAACGTTCGGAGAAAATGGTACGGGCTCATCGCGGCATCGCGAGCAAGCTGCCGAAGGGTCGCCGGCTCTCCCGGCTCTGCTTCGATCCGGCGAAGGGCCTCAGTCACCCGACTTTCATGCCGCAGATTGCGGACTGCCTCGCCTACACCGCTCTCTACTGTGACGGCGGCGGCGGCAACTCGCAGCGCAGCCTCCTCAAATCCAAGATCGTCATCTGCCGCCTCGGCGGCAGAGATCACAGGGAGCAGCGCCTCCGACGGTGAAATGCGCGGTATGGTGAAGCTCATGCGCCGAGCCCGCGGAACCGAGGCCACGATCTCTTCAAAGAAACCAGGGTCGAAATGAAACGATAGACAACGATCCCCGACACCATGCTGATGACCGCATTGGAAGCAAGCTCCTGGATTACCGAGCATCCGCTCGGCGTTCGCGATCTTGCGCGCAGCAAGCGCTTCTATGACGCCGCACTTCGCCCGCTCGGTTATGTCTGTCTCACAGCGAATGCCGACGCACTCGGATATGGGCGAGAAAAGATCGCCCTCTGGATTGGCAAAGCCGAGCAGCCGGTGCGACCCGATATAAAATCAGGCCTCCACTTCTGTTTTGGCGCGCCCACACGTGAGGCAGTCGACGGGTTCTATGTCGCTGCGGTCAATACTGGCGGCGCCGACAATGGCGCGCCCGGCCCGCGCCCGGACTATGGCACGGACTATTACGCCGCCTTTGTGGTCGACCCCGACGGATATCGCATCGAGGCATATTTCGGCGGTTAGGGGCCTTGGCGGCACACATCGGTTGACACGCAGTACGCAAACTTGGAGGGCAAACAAATGGCTTCTGTTCGTAAGGACATATTGATCGACGTTCGGCCCGGCGATGTCTGGGCTGCTATTCGCGACTACGGCGCGGTGCACCGTCTCGTCCCGGGGTTTCTTACCGATTGCCAGATCGAAGGTGACGCTCGAATTGTCACGTTTCACGACGGGCTCGCGAATTGTTGGTCGACATAGATGACGACGCACGCCGGCTCGTCTACGCCGAACCCGGAGGGCGTTTTGTAACGCGAAGCGCTTCGGTACAAGTGTTTTCCGAAGGCGAAAATCGCACCCGGTTAGTCTGGATCAATGATTTTTTGCCGAATGAATTTGTCGAATTGATCAGGGCGAACATGGATAAGGCGGTCGTCGCGATGAAACAGACGCTGCAGGCTTCGGCGGGCCATTGAATACCCATTCTCAATTGGCTCTGGTGGTTCCGTCGCCTTCCCGCCAACGGCCGGTTTCGGCGCAGAACCATCATCCAATCATCCGACGCGCAACCAAACCAGTGCTGCTCCGCGGGTCACGCGGTTTGCGGCGTCGTCCTTGATGCCAGAGCGTCCGCGTGTCCCGCAGCTACGGCGTGGTCTCCTCCCGGTAGAGGCTCAACGCCTTCATCACCGACGCGTCGCTGAAGCTGAACAAGAAGGCCGGGCGGTCGCCGCTGTTGACATGCTCGTTGAAAGTTCAGGTTGGCACCGTGAATACATCCTTATCCTGCCAGTCGAGCCGCTGGCCGCCTACCATCGAATAGCCGGCACCCTCGACCACGTCGGTATTGGCGAGGTTCGCCGCCAAGAACTGAAAGATGTCGTTGCCGGCCCCGCCGGTAAAATGGTCGACTCCGGAAGTGCCGACAAAGACGACCGCGTTGGGCGTGGCCCACTCGACCGTCAGGCTCTGCGCCGGCGAGGCCACATTCTCGTTGCCGGCGATATCGACCTCGCTGGCGTCAAAACGTGCGCGCCGATCGCCAATGGGTTCGCCGTGGTCAAGGACCAGGTGCCGGCCGCCGCACCTTGGCGCTACCGATCGCGGTCTTGCAGTCGAAGAGGGTGACCGTGTCGCCGGCCTCGCCCCGGCCTGCGACTGTAAAGGTGTCGTCCCTGGCCGCCTTGTCCTCCGCCACCGCAAAGCTCAGCCCCAAGGGAGCCGGCGTCGAAGTCTTGATCGTCAATTTCAAGCCGTCGCCGCATTCGTCCCATTCGCCCCGCTTTCGGCCGCCGCAAGCCGATTACCACAGCGGATAGATATTTTTGGTTTCCTTTTCGGCTTTGCGGCGACGCGATTGGCGCAGGCGGGTGATGGCGCCGACGCCGATGACGGCCAGAAGCAGACCCAGCAAGATCCAGAATTCCATGCGCTAGACTCGTCGGCTGATCGCTGCGGCAAGGGTGGGCAGCATCGCCTCGGCGATTGCGGCGTTGCCCCCTTCCGAAAGATGATAAAGGTCGATGTAGACCGGCTCGGTCCAACCGTCAAACAGCGCCGACAGATCGACCGTGTCGGCGGCCTCAGCGACCTGGCGGCAGTCCCGGCGCGCGTCGAGGATCGCGGCGTAGAGCCGCCGCCGCGCCTGCGGGTCTTTGGTGTAGTCCCCCTCCCAGCGTTGCTCGTCAGCGGTCAATGCCCGCTTGGTCGCGAGCGACGGCTGCCAGAAAAAGATCGGACGAAAGCCGTATTCGCCTGCCAACAGCCGGACCAGCCGCAGATTGGCGGTGTAGGCGGCGATCACTTGCGCGGCGAGGGCCGCAATGTCGACCCGCGACAGGTCGGCCTCGCGCGCCGGCATCGCCCCGCGCAGCTCGAGCCCGGTCAATTGGCGCAGCCGGCGCAACGTGCGCGGCGCCGCGGCGATCAGCCCAGCGGTGAGCAAATCGCGGCGCCGGTCGGGGTGCAGGAGGTTGAATTCGGCCCGCCGCCGCGCCTCGTTAAACAGGCCGTCGGCATGCCCGGTCTGCTCGGCGCAGGCCATCTCATTGACGCCGTCGTAAAAAAGGGCGATGTCGATCCGCTCGCCCGCCTTCAACAGCTGCTGCAGGGTGATTACCTCTTGCGTGCTGTTGTGGCCGAGCTGGCCCCAATTGGCGACCGCGACCCGGTGGCCCAATTCGCCGAGCCGGCGGGCGAGCACCGCCGGGATCGTGTGCATGTCGCGCGCGCCCATGCCCATCATCGTCGAGCCGCCAAAGCACAGGATGCGCACCGTTCCCTCGGCCATGGCGCGCTCCTCTCCGGGGGTCGGCCGCAGCCCGCGCCGGTCGATCGTTACATACTCGCCGCGAAACGGGCGCTGCCACCATTCGACATAGGGCGCCCAGTCGACGCGGACGGCGCGGCGGAACTCGTCGAAATAAGCGGCCGACCATTGAGCCCCGGCGTAGGCGTCGGCCATGGCCGAGCGATCGGGCCGGGTCCCGCGGCGCCAGCGCAGCCAGCGGACGAGCCGCCGCCACCCCTCGACGCCGAATTCGGTCAGCAGCACGACGACGAGCAGCAGCCCCACCACGTGCCACAGCGCCAGCAGAAGGCGCAACATCAGCCTGGCCGCTCCCCGGTCGGGCGCGTCAAAGTCAGGCGGGAGTGGCCACAGGATGGCGGACTGGTCATTTGCGGCTCGCTTTGGGCGGCGGAATTGGAGGATGATCTGCGGAGAATGGGCTGGCGGACAAGGGGTGAGGGGCGATGAGCGGGATCGACGAAACCCATGATCCAAGGCGGGAAAGCTGGGTCCCCTCGGCCAGGGGCCACGGCGAATTCCCGATCCAGAACCTGCCGTTCGGCGTGTTCAGCCCGCCCGGCGGCGCGCCGCGCGGCGGGGTTGCTATCGGCGACATGATCTTTGATCTTGCCGCCTCCCTCGAGGCGGGGCTGTTTTCCGGCGAGGCGGCGAAGGCGGCCGAGGGCGCCGCCGGTCCGGCCTTGAACCCGCTGATGGCGCTCGGTGGGGGGCCGCGGCTGGCATTGCGCCGCAGGGTCTCGGCCCTGCTCGCCGCGGACGGGACCGAGCGGGCCAAGGTCGAGGCGATGGCCGCCGAGCTGTTGTACCCGGCGGCGCAATGCACGCTGCATCTGCCGGCCAAGATCGGCGAGTTCACCGATTTCTTCGCCGGCATCCATCATGCTACCAACGGCGGCAGGCGGCGCGACCCGAACCACCCGCTCAACCCCAACTACAAATACGTGCCGGTGGCCTATCACAGCCGCGCCTCCTCGGTGCGGCCGTCGAATGAACCGATCCGCCGCCCCCACGGCCAGCGCAAGGCGCCCGACGAAGCGACGCCGAGCTACGGCCCGTCGCAAAAGCTCGATTACGAGCTCGAGCTGGCGGTGTGGATCGGTCCCGGCAATGCCCAGGGCGAGCCGATCCCGATCGCCCGCGCCAGCGACCACATCTTTGGGCTGGGGCTGGTCAACGACTGGTCGGCGCGCGATGTGCAGGGCTGGGAATCGCAGCCGCTGGGGCCGTTTCTCGGCAAGAATTTCGGCTCGACGGTGTCGCCGTGGATCGTCACCGCCGAGGCGTTGGCGCCGTTCCGCGTGGCCCAGCCGGCGCGTCCCGCGGCCGACCCCCGGCCGTTGCCCTATCTGTGGGACGATTCCGACCAGCGCGCCGGCGCCTTCGACATCGCCCTCGAAGCCTTTCTCTCGACCGAAGGGTTGCGGGCGAAAGGGCTGCCGCCGCACCCGATGTCGGCCAGCAACACGACCGACCTCTATTGGACCCTGGCGCAATTGGTGGCGCATCATACGAGCGGCGGCTGCAACCTCGGCGCCGGCGATTTGTTCGGCACCGGCACAATCTCCGGCGCGACCCCTGAAGGCTATGGCAGCCTGATGGAGTTGAGCGCCGACGGCACCAGGGCGACGACGCTCGCCTCGGGCGAGACGCGGACCTTTATCGAGAACGGCGACGAGGTGATCTTTCGCGCCCATTGCCGGTGCGCCGGCTACGCGCCGATCGGCTTTGGCGAGTGCCGGGCGCGCATCGTCTGAGCCGGCAAACCGGCGCCCCAGTCGCCTCAACCCGCTGCCAGCGCTTGCAGCAGCGGCCGCAGCACTTCCTCGGCGGGTCGTCGGCGGCCGACTGAGCTTTGATAGACCGGCTGGCGCACTTGGACCGAGCTCGCGGTGTGGACCGGCCGCTCGGTGTGTTGGAAATCGAGGCAGGCATCGTTCCATTCGAGGCCGCAATAGGCGAGGATGCGCCGCGCCTGCGACTCGAAATCGGCGACCAGCGTCTCGTACTCTACCTCGAGCATGACCCCCGGCGGCAGCACTGAGCGCCAATGCGCCATCAGCCGCTGATAGGCGTGATAGTACCGTCCGAGTTCGCCCAGATCGTAGGTGAAGGGCTGATCGCCGCCGAACAGGATTGAAAAGCACGACAGGCAGGTGTCGACCGGATCGCGGCTCATATGGATGATGCGGGCGTTGGGCAGAGCCGAATGGATCAACCCGGCGTAGCGAAAATTGGCCGGCATCTTGTCGGTGATGCGCCGGGCCCACGGCGCCAAAGCCCGGACCCGCGCCACATAGGCCGCCCCGATCCGGCGCAATTCGTCGCCCCCGATATCCGGCGGGACGCCGTTGGGACCGCCGAGTCCCGCCACCGCCCGCTCGAAATCGCCGAGCTCGCCGGCGCCGTGGACCTCCGGGTGGCTCGCTAGCATCTGCTCGACCAGGGTGGTGCCCGAGCGCGGCATGCCGAGGATAAAGACGGGCAGCGCCGACGGGTCGCCCTGCCCCGCCCGTTCGGCCATGACCTCGGCGCTGAACAATGCCTGCGTGCCGTCGAACCGCGCCAGGATTGCTTCTTCGTCATAAATGGTCTGCCGGCGCTTCAGCGCGTTACCGTCGACCAGGTGGGTGAACGCGCGCTCGTGCTCGCCGAGATCGGCGCAGATCTTGCCGAGCGCGAAGTGAAGATGGATCTGGTCCTCCTCCGGCAATGACGCCGACTCGCGCGCCAATGCCTCGACCATCGCCACCTGCGGGTCGCCTTTGGTGAAATTTTTGGCCTCGGCGAGCGAGCGATAGAATTCTGCTCTGCGCGGCGCCAATGCGATCGCTTGTTCCAGCTCTTGCGCCGCCTCATCGAGCCGGCCCAACGTGCGCAGCACCGTGCCGCGGACGTGATGCGCCTCGGCAAGTCCAGGCATCAGCGCCAGCGCCTCCTCGGCTTGCGCCAGCGCCTCGTCATGCCGGCCGACCAGCTGCAGCGCTGCACCGAGATTGCTGTGCGCCGCGGCCGAAGCGGGCATAGCGGCCACTGCCCGGCGGTAATGAGCGACCGCCTCCTCGTAGCGGTAGAGCGCCCGCAACGCGGCCCCCAAATTGTTCTCGGCCTCCGCGTAGTCGGGCCTGATCGCGATCGCGCGCTCGAAGTGCGACAGCGCTTCCGCGCCCCGGCCGAGCACCTGCAAGGTCAAGCCGACATTGTTCTCCGCCTCGGCATAGTCGGGCTTGATCGCGAGGGCTCGCGCGTAATGCGCCAGCGCCTCCTGGTGCCGGTTCGACAACCTGAGCGCGATCCCGAGCGCGTTCTCCGCCTCGGCAAAGTCGGGCTGATGGCGCAATGCCTCGCCGAACAGAGCGACCGCGTCGTCGAGCCCGCCCTGCCGGATGCGGACCAGCCCGAGATTGAACAAGGCCCTGACATGGTCGGGATCTCGCTCGATGACCGCCCGATAGAGCACCCCGGCGTCGGCCAGGCGACCCTGCTGCTGCAACGCCAACGCCGCGCGCATGTCCCGCCTGACGCCTCGCGCAGTTTGCAGCCGATCGAGCCATTGAAGTGACACCGCGGCGGCGCCCAGCGATTACGGCAGGTTGTAGCCGATCCGGCTCTCGATCTCGATTGTCTTGCGCACCGCCGGGCGCGCCATGATCCGCCCAAAATGGGCGTCGAGGCTCGGATATTCGCCCGCTGCCGGCGTGGTCGAGGTCTTGAACCGCCAATACAGTCGGAACAGGTGGATGTCGGCGATCGAATAATGGCCGCCGACTGTCCATTGGTTCGGCCCCAGCCGCGGGTCGGCGATTTTGAACACCTCTTTCCAGCGCTCGGGGCCGATGCGGCGGGCCGGGTGAATGGTCGCGGCGATGAACGACATCCACGAGATCGCCTGCGCCTCGGCTTCGATGCCGCCCGAGGGCCACAGCCCCGCCTCGGGATAGCGTCTGGCGAGATAATAGAGGGTCGCCGCGACCTCGGTCAGCTTTTGGCCGTCGATCAGCAAGGTCGGGACCTTGCCCTCGGGGTTGATCGCCAGATAGTCGGGCGAATGCTGCTCGCGTTTGGCAAACGACAGGGGCCGGGCCTCGAACGGGACCCCGATCTCGTGAAGGGCGATATGCGTCGCCATCGCACTCGATCCCGGCGACAGATACAAGGTCAGCATCGCAAATCTCCTATTGGACTGCATCAGAGCTCAATGTCTGACCCAAGAATACGGAGCTGATCATCGGTGTTTTACCCGTCGCCCCATGAAAGAGGGCGTCCAGAACCTGCCCTTGGTATGAACAGGGCAACCGCCGAAGCTCTGAAGCTGCGGATTCCCGCTTGCGTGCGAAAATGACGAGTGAGGTGCTGAGATTTGGGTCATTTCTAGCCGGTGATGGTGACCGGCACGCGAGAGGCGACAAACGAAGGCATGACCTCCTCGCACATCAGCCGCATCGCATGGACGACCTTTTCGTGCGGGATCAGCCCGCCGCAATTCAATTCGGCGAGGATGCCGGTGAGCCCGATCTCGGCCTGCAGCGAGCGCAGCTTTGCGGCAATCATATCGGGGGTGCCGATCAGCGCGTTGGCTTCCACCGCGTCGTCATAGACGCGGCGGCGCAATTCGTGCACCCGCTGCATCCGTCTGGCCGCGGTCTCGGGATCGACCAGCTTCGCCGCACCCTCCAGTAGATTCGCCTGCTCGTGGTAGAAGTGCATGATGCTGGCTTTGGGCTCGGCGCGGGCCGCTTCCTCGGTCTCGGCCAAGTAGGTCGGGGCCGAGACAAACACCTGCCCGCGGCCCGGATGGCCGGCCCTCTCCCAAGCCTCGTGATAGAGGTGGATCTGGCCGGCGAGTGCTGACCAGCTGGTGTGGCGCACCGAGGCGAAGATCGGCATGCCGCGGCGGCCGATCGCCGGGAAGGTGTCGGGCGTGCTGGCGGCGATGCGAATCGGCGGCGTCGGCTTCTGGTACGGCTTCGGCACCACGCTGACGTTGTTGAAGCTGTAGTAGGCGCCTTCGTAGGAGAAGCTCGAACTCGGTCCAGGCGCGCTCGACGATGTCGAGAATTTCGCGAAACCGAGCCTGGCTTTCGGCGTAGGAGACGCCATAGGCTTCATAGGTCTGCGCGACGCCGCTGCGCCCGACCCCGAAGATTAGCCGGCCGTGGCTCAGCTGATCGACCGTGGCCGCTTCCTCGGCGAGCCGCAGCGGATGGCACAATGGCAGCACCTGCACCGCGATGCCGATTTTGATGCGCCGGGTGCGCGCGGCGATGGCGCTGGCGACGCTGAGCGGCGCCGACAGCAATGAACGCCGGGGCTCGAAATGCAATTCGGCCAGCCACATCACGTCGAGCCCCAGCTGCTCGGCCGCCTCGACCTGGTTCATCGCCTCGTCGAAGGCCGCGCTCTCGGACCGGCCGGGAAGCGACGGAAACTCGTGAAACATGCCGAATTCCATACCGGACCTCGTTGATCGGCAAAATCGCGCGCGCAGCCTATCCAAGCTCCCCCGACAAAGCCAACCCCGATCGCTCGCCTTTATTCCCGGGGCCGTCGATGATGCGAAGCTCGGGCGCACAACCGGCAACGGCTGGGCGGCGGGGGATGAATCTCGGGGGTTCAGGATTGCCCGCAAAGCGTGCGACCCTGGATCTCGCTTTCGCGAGAATGACGAATGCAGCGACCAGCGAAAGGACAAGGGAGAAACGGAATGCGCTTTACCGACAAAGTGGCGCTGATCACCGCAGCGGCGAGCGGGATCGGCCGCGCCACCGCCGAGATCATGGCAAGCGAAGGAGCGATCGTGGTCGGCGTCGACAATAACGAAGGCCGGCTCGACGCGACGGTCGCAGAGTTGCGCGCGGGGGGCGCGCGGGCACACGGCCGTCGCGCGGATGCGCTCGATGCGGCCCAGGTCGACGCCCTGGTCGCCTCGGTGGCGCAGGAGTTCGGGTCGATCGACATCCTGGTCAACGCCGTCGGCGGCAGCACGATCATTCCGTATCCGGGTGCCGCGATGGACCAGCTGAGCATCGGCGACTGGCAGCGGCTGATCGCCTTCAACCTCGACGGCACGTTTCTGTTCTGCCATGCGGTGGCGCCGGTTATGAAACGCCGGCGCCATGGCAAAATCGTGAACCTGTCGTCGATCGCCGGGCGCGGCTTGAGCGCGTCGAGCAGTGCCGCCTACGCCGCGGCCAAGGGCGGAATCATTGCGTTTACCCGCAAGATCGCGTTCGAGCTCGGCCCTTGGGGCATCAACGTCAACGCGATCGCGCCCAGCCGCACCTTGACCGAGCGCATCCGCCCGCGTTGGGATCATCAAAGCCCCGAAGACCAGGCCGCCGAAATCGAGCGCACGCCCTTGCGCCGGATCGCCGAGGCCCCCGACCAGGCGCGGGTCATCTGTTTTCTGGCGTCGAGCGACGCCAATTTCGTCACCGGCGTCACGATCGACGTGACCGGCGGCAACTGACCCACCGCGCTCTGGCCGCCCGTCCGCCGCCAAACAGCCGCAGCGTAGGGTTGGTTGAGCGTAAAAAGTAGGGCAAGATTCTCGTGAGGGCTGGATTGGCGACGCGCTTGCTTCGAGACGGCCGCGGGTGCAGCCCCCGCTTACGTCATGGTGAGGGGGCTGCGGCGAAGTCCGGGCGCGTCTCGAGCCACGGACCCTGTCGATGCAACGGGAATTCTTGCCGAGCCTCGTCAGCGAAACCGATCGCCGCTGTCGAACGCAAAGCATAAGTCGCCCAATTCGCCTGGCATAACGGCGCGTCGCAATTTCCGGGTGGGGCCGCTTCCGCGCAGGCACGCTGCACATGGTCGACGAACCGTCTCGAAAGCCACCCGCCGTCCCCGCTTTTCTACCGAGAGATGAAATTTTGCTGCTGATCCGCTGCCGATGCAGCTGCTCCTACGGAGCGATGCGACCTGTGATAGCTCGCCGGGCAGTCCGCGGCGGCGAATGCTCGGTCGGCCGCGTGAGCTCGGCGCCGCCGCCTCTCGGTTGACTTCTGCCCGGTTCTCGTGCACCGATCAGGATGACCAGCACGCCCTCACCAGGGAGGAAATCATGGCGTCACCCTCAAAGCTATCGCATATCGTGCTGCAGACCAATCGCCGCCGCGAGATGATCGATTGGTACTGCACTGTGCTCGGCGCCGAAATTCTTTACGAGGCCGAGCGCATCTCGTTCATCAGCTATGATGACGAGCACCACCGGGTCGCCTTTCTCGATCCCGGGCCCCTGGTGGAACGCGAGCCGGACGGGCCGAAAGCCGGGAAGGAGGCGGGCCTGCACCACGTCGCCTTCACCTTTGGCGGCCTCGACGATCTGATCGACAATTACCAGCGGCTGAAAGAGATCGGCATCCGCCCGGTGCGCTGCGTCAATCACGGGGTCACGACCTCAATGTACTACCACGACCCCGACCGTAACCAGGTCGAGCTCTTGGTCGACAATTTCGCGACCGCGGCCGAGGGCCAGGCCTATATGCGGCAGCGCTCTGCCAATGACAAAAACCCGGTCGGCATCGTCTACGACCCCGAGGAGCTGGTCGGCCGCGTGCGCGCCGGCCTTCGCATCGAGGAGCTCGCCTCGATCAACTGAAAGTGGCACAGCGCACGAGGACGTCACCGGAGGATCGGATGGCAATATTCACCCATGTCACGGTCGGGACCAACGACTTGGCGAAGGCGCGAGCGTTTTATGACAGCGTGCTGGCGCCGCTCGGCTTGAAGCGGCTCAACGACCTCGGCGACAACGGATCGATCTGGGGGCAAAGCGATCCGGAATTCTTTGTGCTGAAGCCGGCCAACGGGCAGCCCGCGAGCCACGCCAATGGCGGCACGATCAGCTTTGTCGCCCCCAGCCGCGCCGCGGTCGCGGCCTTCCATAAGGCGGCGCTCGCTGCCGGCGGCAAGGACGAAGGGGCGGTCGGGCCGCGCGGCTGGAAGCCCAACGCCTATGCCGGCTATGTCCGCGATCCCGACGGCAACAAGCTCGCGGCCTACTGCTTCGCGGCGGAATAGCCCCCGCTCCCCCAGCTCCGCCGGCCCTGTTCGCCGGGTCGTCCGGAGCGGCGGCGCGGCGACGAGGATGTGAACCTACTGGCGCAAACCTCGCCTTAACACCTGCGGCCCATCTTCCGCAGCGTGATTGCGGCGGCTCTGTTGGCATATCGGCTGATTGCGACGGCTCCGTCGGTTTCGACGGCATTGCCGGTGACGGCAGCGGTGCCGGACCCGGCAATCCCCACGGCGGCGATCCCCACGGCGGCGATCCCCACGGCGGCGATCCCCACGGCGGCGATCCCCACGGCGGCGATCCCCACGGCGGCGATCCCCACGGCGGCGATCCGGGTGTGCTTTGCGCCGGAACAGGATTGTGCGGCCGTCGCCGTCGCAGCGATCGACCGGGCGCGGCGGCAGATCCTGGTCAGCGCCTACAATCTGACGACCGGCTCGGGGATTGTCGAGGCGCTGCTGCAGGCCCGCGCGCGCGGCGTCGATGTCCGTCTGATCGCCGACAAACGCACACCCTGCGAGCGCAATCCCGGCCTCGAGCCGCTGGCCGAGGCCGGCACTCCGATCTGGATCGACCGCAGAGTGCCGATCGCCCATGCCAAGGTGATGGTGATCGACAATGCCCTGACCCTGATGGGCTCCTACAACTGGACCCGCAACGCGGCGCGCAATTCGGAGGATCTGAACCTCGTCGCCTCGCCGGCGCTCGCCGCCACCTATGCCGCACAGTGGCGCCGGCGCCTCGCCGTCTCGGTGCCGTTCGCCGGCCGCCTCGATTGGTGCCGGCCGCGCCGCCGGCGCAATTCCCTGGACGCGGGCGGCTGAACTCCGGAAACTCTCCGCTCGGCCATGGGCCGGGGCGAGTTTGACGAGGAGGCTGCCGCGTGTTCGACCTGATCGTGTCGGGGGGATTGGCGGTCATGCCGGCGGCGACCAAGGCCGCCGATATCGGCGTCGCCGGTGGCAGGATCGCAGCCATCGGCGCTGCCGGGAGCCTCGCCTCCGTTGGCGCGGCGCGGACCGTCGACGCCGGCGGGCAGATCGTCATGCCGGGCGGGGTCGACCCGCACATCCACTGCAGCTCGCCGATCCCGTTTCCGGGCCGCAACGAGGATTTGCTGAGCGCGCCGCCGGAGCAAGTCAGCCGGGCGGCACTCCACGGCGGCACCACCACGCTCCTCGACTTCGCCCCCTGCCCGCCGGACCAGCCATTGCCGCAATCGATCGAGGCGCGTCAGCGGGAATGGGCCGGCGCCTGCCATTGCGATTACGGCTTTCACCTGTTGCTGCACGGCCGGCTGTCGCCAGGCGTGCTCGGCGCCTTGCCGGAGGCGATCCAAGAGGGTCACGCTTCGGTCAAAATGTTCACCACCGACATCCGCCCGAACCGGCAGGGCCGGATGGTGCAGTTCGGCGATATCTGGGAAGTGCTGAAGATCCTCGGCGCTCGGGGCGGCCTCGCGGCGATCCACGCCGAGGACAACGACATCGTCATGCACATGTACGAGAAGCTGACCCGCGAAGACCGGGTCGGCTTCGAGAATATGGCCGAGGTGCACAACACGCTGAGCGAGGATCTGTCGTTCAACCGGGTGATCCGGCTCGCCGAGAATGTCGAGGGGGCGGCGCTTTATATGGTGCACGTCTCGGCCGCGACCGGGGCCGAGGCGATCGCCGGTTCACGCGTCCGGGGGTTCCCGATCTACGGCGAGACCCTGCACCAATACCTGCTCTACAACGCCGAGGACTATAAGCGGCCGGGCGGGCAGATGTTTCACACCTATCCTTCGCTCAAATTCGCCAAAGACCAGGAGGCGCTGTGGGCGGCGACGCGGCACGGCGCCATTCAGGCCATCGCCACCGACGAGGTGTGCTGCCCGCTCCAGGTCAAGCTCCAGGGGCGGCGGATCGACGATACCACCGGCGGCAATTCCGGGGTCGAGCCGCGCTTGTCCCTGATGTACACGCACATGGTCGAGAACCGCGGCTACAGCCTCGCCGATTTTGCCGGCCTCGTCTCGGCGAACGCCGCCCGGATCATGGGTCTCTATCCGAAGAAGGGCGCGCTGGCGGTCGGCTCCGACGCCGATATCGTCTTGCTCGACCCGCGGGCCCGGCGGGTGCTGCGCAAGGAGGATCTGCACGAGACCGACTACACGCCGTGGGAGGGTCACGAGGTCGCCGCCTGGCCGAGCATGACCGTGCTGCGCGGCAAGGTCGTGGTCGACAGCGGCCGGTTTCTTGGCTCCCCGAGTGACGGCCAGTTCCTGTCACGAAAGATCGGCGACGACATCCGTTCCCGCCCCGCGGTGTGAGCCGCCCCCGGGTTCGGTCGACAGGCTTGTTCTCGGGCCGCCGGCTTTCGCCGGGAAAGCGATGGAA
Organism: uncultured Alphaproteobacteria bacterium; assembly: GCA_963832875.1. Taxonomy (GTDB): domain Bacteria; phylum Pseudomonadota; class Alphaproteobacteria; order ATCC43930; family CGMCC-115725; genus AP-15. The sequence goes on from CAWHWB010000002.1 coordinate 101,239, forward strand.
ACGGTGCTGAGTCAGAGTGGATTAGATTGCCGCATGCCGAGCCGGCAACTACTCTTTGCTGGCTCGTGCGCTCGCCTGATCACAAACCAATACCAAGACGACAGTAGCGCCTATTGGGGTACTTGGTCGACCACGTGCGGCCCTCGTTGAGGAGCGACGTGGTCAAGATCTCGATCGCTTGCCAATTCAAGGACCGAAAGGCGGCGCGTTGTGTCGGCCGACTGCCGCCGATCGCCTGCTTCGGCCGATGCCGCAGCGACCGGCCCAGTGCGGCGGCGAGCCGGTTGAAACCGGTCAATAGCGCGGCTTGACCGGTCGCGCCGGCGGCGCGTCGCGATAGATCTGCAGCCGGGTGACCCGCAAGCCGGCGACGCCATGCGCCTCGATCGCCTGCTGCCATCCCCGGAACTCTTCGACCGAGAGCTGATAGCGCCTGCACGCCTCGTCGAGGCTGAGCGCGCCGTTGCGCACGGCGTTGACGATGACCGCCTTCCGGCGCGCGACCCACCGCTTGGTGTCCGAAGCCGGCAGGAGCGGCTCCGCGGCCGCACCGGATTTCGTTTTGTGATCGTCCATCGGAACAGGTTAGCCGCGCACCCCTTAAAAAACCCCTACGTCAGACCGACGAGAATTTGCTGTGCGCGGCTCATTTGGCGCGTGCAAACTACGGTTTCATCGAACTGGGCCGGATCGATCGGCGACGCTGAGCGGCGGGCAGCTGCGCCAGCACCGCGAGCGCCGGGCGACGATCAGTCGTGAGGGATCAGCCGAGAGGCCCCTTGCCCGGAGCAGGGATCGCGCGGCGGACTCGCCGCGATGCCCGCGCCGACTGGAAACCTCCGTGGAATCAACACGGTCCGTGTGTCTACTGGCACTTGAAGCGGGATAAGGCGATTCATATACTCCGCCGCTTCTTTCACGGGGTTTCGGGGAAACCGATGCGTGCGTCGCTTCCGCCAGACTATCGTCCGTCCGACGATGAAGAGTTCATGAGCCCGCAACAGGTCGAATATTTTCGGCAAAAGCTGTTGTTGTGGCGCGCCGCTCTGCTGGCCGAATCGTCGGACACGCTGCAGCACCTGAAGGAAGAGAGCCTGCTCAAACCCGATCTGACTGATCGGGCGTCACTGGAAGCCGAGCGCGCCATCGAACTGCGGACCCGGGCCCGTGAGCGCAAGCTGATCTCGAAAATCGATGCGGCGCTCGGTCGAATCAACAACGGCACCTACGGATATTGCGAGGAGACCGACGAACCGATCGGCATCCGCCGTCTCGAAGCCCGGCCGATCGCCACCCTCAGCATCGAGGCGCAAGAGCGGCACGAGCGCATGGAGCGCACCCACCGCGACGATTGAGCCGGCTCGTCAGTCAGGCACAAAGTGGGAATCGAAATCGAGGCGGGTGACGAGCAGCGTTGGTACCGCAGCCGCGGGTCATTGCGACGGTTGCGCGCCCGGTTATTTTCAGTAGTATCGTTTCGTAAGTAATCTCTTAATACGGGAATGATGATGATCGAATCCGAAGCGGCAGCTCGCGAGCAGGTAGACCGCAACGCTGGACGCCGCGCCGCGCTCCGGGAATCCGCTGGGCCGCTGACCAAGCTGTTGCCGACCGCGCCAGCGGCCCTCGCCCTAGCCGCCGCTTTCGCGGCGCTGTTCGTCGGCGAAGGCCTGACCGCCGCACCCGCCGGTGCGGCGGTGCTCGCGGCGACCGGGCTCGTCGCCTGCGCCATCGCCTTTGCCGCGGGCTGGGCCTGGGCCACTCGCGCCGGCCGTCTCGGAGTGCCGAGTGGGCTGCTCGGCGTCGCGCCGGGCGCGGAACAGGCCGCGGCACGCGACGAGCAGGGCCGCAGCTTCGCCAATCCGCTCGACGACGCGGTGAGCAGCCTCTACCCGGTTCATGCCTATGGGCGGTTCTTCGCCAACGCTCCTGTCGGCATCGGCGTGATCGAGCGGCATGGCCGGTTCGTCGAGGCCAATCGGGCGCTCGGCGAGCTGTTCGGCGCGGCTCCGCAAGATCTGATCGGCCGCGAGCTGATCGGCCTATTGAACCCAGGCGACCGCGCCGCCATCGTCGCCAAATTCGGTACAGCCGCAGACGCGGGCATCGACCGTGAGCCGGTCGAGGTTCGGCTGCAAGGCCCGCGCGAGCGGACCGTGGTGCTGCTGCTCAGCCGGATCGATGATGACGCGTCGGCAATCCTTCAGCCTGCAGCCGGATCGCGCGGCGCGGCGGAAGGCGCTGAGACCGTCGGCGATCCGGAAGACCGGCTCACCCTTTATTTTATCGATGTCACCGATCAGAAAAATCTCGAAACTCAATTCGCCCAATCGCAGAAGATGCAGGCGGTCGGCCAGCTCGCCGGCGGGGTCGCGCATGACTTCAATAATTTGCTGACCGCAATGATCGGGTTTTGCGATCTGCTGCTGCTGCGCTCCCGGCCCGGCGACCCGGCCTTTGCCGATATCATGCAGATCCAGCAAAACGCCAACCGGGCCGCCAATCTGGTGCGTCAGCTGCTGGCTTTCTCGCGTCAGCAGACGTTGCAGCCGCGGGTCCTCGACGTCACCGACGTGCTGGTCGAGCTGTCCCATCTGCTGCGTCGGCTGATCGGCGAGAACATCGCTCTCGAGGTCGTGCACGGGCGCGACCTCGGCCTCGTCAAGGTTGATCAGGGCCAGCTCGAGCAGGTGGTGATCAACCTTGCGGTCAATGCCCGCGACGCGATGCCCCAAGGCGGCCGGCTGACGATCCGCACCGCGAACGCGTACCAGGCGGCCGAAATGCGGCGCGGGCCCGAAATCATGCCGGCCGGAGACTATGTGCTGATCGAAGTGGCCGACACCGGGATCGGCATCTCTGCGGCCAACCTGGCGCGCATTTTCGAGCCGTTCTTCTCGACTAAGGAGATCGGCTCGGGGACCGGTCTCGGACTATCGACGGTCTATGGCATCGTCAAGCAGACTGGCGGGTTCGTCTTTGTCGAAAGCACCCCGGGTAATGGCGCTACGTTCGAGATCTACCTGCCGCGCCATCGGGCCGCTGCGGGCATACCGGCAACCCGAGGCAACGCCGTCGAGCCGGCCGCGCCCAAGGACCTGACCGGCACCGCCGCGGTGATGCTGGTCGAGGACGACGACGCGGTCCGCATGTTCGGCGCGCGGGCATTGCGCAACAAGGGCTATCGCGTCACCGAGGCCAAGAGCGGTGAGGCGGCGCTCGAGCTGATCGGCGGCGCGACCGAGAAGATCGACCTGTTGATCACCGACGTGGTGATGCCGCAGATGGACGGGCCGGCATTGATCCGCGAGGTGCGTCGGATCGATCCCGGCATCAAGGTCATCTTTATCTCGGGCTATACCGAGGACACGTTTCGGCAGCGGCTCGACACCGACACCGACCTGCATTTCCTGCCCAAGCCGTTCAGCTTGAAGCAGCTCGCCATTAAGGTTAAAGATGTAGTTGGGAGTGATCCCGGCTAAAGGCGAATTGCCGATTGCGTTTATGAACAAAAAGAGTACACTGGCCCTTCCGGCTCGCGTTGCGCGGCATCGCTGGCTGTGAAATAACGGAGGGCTCGACCATGCAGACGGCGTTGCGGCTCTTGGACAAGGAAGCGATGGACAAGCAGCGGGCTTTGGACGCGGCGCTCGGCCAGATCGAACGGGCCTTCGGCAAAGGCTCGATCATGAAGCTCGGCTCGCACGAAACGACCGGCGACGTCGAGGTGATCTCGACCGGCTCGCTCGGGCTCGACATCGCCCTCGGAATCGGCGGATTGCCGCGCGGCCGCGTCATCGAGATCTACGGCCCGGAAAGCTCGGGCAAGACCACCCTGGCATTGCACGTCATCGCCGAGGCGCAGCGTGCCGGCGGCACCTGCGCCTTCATCGATGCCGAGCACGCGCTCGATCCGGGCTATGCCCGCAAGCTCGGGGTCAATGTGGACGATCTCCTGATCTCGCAGCCAGATGCCGGCGAGCAGGCGCTCGAAATCACCGACACGCTCGTCCGTTCGGGCGCGATCGACGTCCTGGTCATCAATTCGGTCGCCGCCCTGGTGCCGCGCGCCGAGCTCGAAGGCGAGATGGGCGACAGCCATATGGGGCTGCATGCTCGGCTGATGAGCCAGGCCTTGCGCAAGCTGACCGGCTCGATCTCGCGGTCGCGGGCGACTGTCATCTTCATCAACCAGATCCGTCACAAGATCGGCGTCATGTTCGGCAATCCGGAAACCACAACCGGCGGCAACGCGCTCAAATTCTACGCCTCGGTCCGGCTCGACATCCGCCGCATCGGCGCGATTAAGGAACGCGACCAGGTGATCGGCAACCAGACCCGGGTCAAGGTCGTCAAAAACAAGATGGCGCCGCCGTTCAAAGTCATCGATTTCGACATCATGTACGGCGAGGGCGTGTCAAAGCGCGGTGAATTGATCGATCTCGGGGTTCAGGCCGGCGTCGTCGAGAAATCGGGCTCGTGGTTTTCCTATGAGGGCCAGCGCGTCGGCCAGGGCCGCGAGAACGCCAAGGCCTATCTGCGCGACCACGCCGAAGTGGGCGAGGCGATCGAGCGAGCGATCCGCGCCAATGCCGGGCTGGTCGCCGAGGCGATGATGGCCGCTCCGGGGGATGCCGCGGCCGCCGACGAATAGGCCGGCCGCCTCGCTTCCCAGAGGATTTGACGGGGGAGCAACATGCGCGCCGCGGTTTTTGACCGAGATCAGCCGGCCCTTGCAGATCCTCGACCTCGAGCAGGAGCCGCCGCATGCCGGCGAGGTGCGGGTCCAGGTCAAGGCCGCTGGCGTGTGCATGAGCGACCAGCACATCATCAACGGCGATTGGCCCTTGCCATTGCCGGATGGTGCTCGGCCACGAGGCGGCCGGCATCGTCGCCGAATGCGGGCCGGGGGTCGCCGGCGTGATGCCGGGGGACCACGTCATCTTTTCGTTCCGGCCGCATTTGCGGGCATTGCCCGTATTGCTTGTCGGGGCAGACGGTGCTGTGCATCGGCCGCAACGACTCGCCGCGCTGGCTCATGCATGACGGCACCCCCCGGTCCGCCTCAATGGCGAACCGGTCAATCAGATGGCGCGGCTCGGAACCTTTGCCGAGGAGGTCGTGTGCCCGGCCGAGCAAATCGTCAAGATCCGCCCCGACCTGCCCTTCACCCATCGGCTGCAGTGTCGCGACCGGCATCGGCGCCGTTATCCGCCACGCGCGGGTGCCGGCCGGATCGAGCGTCTTGGTTATCGGCTGCGGCGGCGTCGGGCTCAATATCGTGCAGGTGTGCGGCTCGCCGGCGCCAATCCGATCATCGCCTGCGACCTGCGCGACAACAAGCTCGAGTATGCCCGATCCTTTGGCGCGACGCATACGATCAAGGCCGCATCGGTCGATGTCGTGAAACAAGCGCGGGAACTGACCGACGGGCTCGGGGCCGACACTGCGTTCGATGCGATCGGCGGCGAAGCGACGGCGTTGCAGGCTGTCGACGCCGTGGCCCCCGGCGGCGGGGCGGTGCTGGTCGGCATCCCGGCTTTTTCAACCCGCGCGCCGATCAACCGGTCCCAGCTCGTCTATGGCGAAAAGATGATCAGCGGCACCTATTACGGTTCGGTGCGGCCCAATATCGATTTTCCACTCCTCGCCGATCTCGACATGGACCGAAAGATCGACCTCGACAGTCTAATCAGCCGGACCTATCGGTTGGACGAGATCAACGAGGGCTTTCGGCTGATGCTGGACGGGGCGGTCGCCCGCGTCATCGTCTTCGATTGATAAGCCGGCCTCGGGGAACCGGTCGTCGAGCGGCTGGACAGCGCCGCGCCATTTCTTTTATAAGCGCCCGCGCTGGAGCGCCCAGGTAGCTCAGTTGGTAGAGCAACGGACTGAAAATCCGTGTGTCGGTGGTTCAATTCCGCCCCTGGGCACCATCACTTGAGACAATAAAATAAGCGAGATAAGTGACAAAAGCCGCTCACGCAGCGGCCCTTTTCATGTTGCAGCTATCCCTGCCGCACCCAAGTATTTCTGCGGGTTTCCGACGGCTACCGAAGGCTCCTTGCAACATGTCGTGCAACACGCCATCTGGCCGTTCGCGGCGGATAGGGTCTGCAGCCCGACAAGCCCGGGAACCGCACCGGGCTTCCCCGCGATTACCCTGCGGGGCGCAAGTGGAGGCGCAATCATTTATGACCCGATCGTCTCGAATGGATGGCAGCGTCAAGGCTAATCGCCGAGCAGTTGCGCTGCTCACTCGGCGAGGCTGGCGATGCTCTCGTTGCCTTGCGTCTCGATGGCAAACTCACGGTGTGGGACTCGCGAACGCTTGAGATCGCTCCGAACGATTGGAGTTGGTTCGGCCGCATTCTGGGAATTGGCGATTTTCAAGAGATTCTGGTCTCGCGCGCGGACATTCATCGGCGGCTTTTCGACCTTGCGGGTCGCGACGATCCACCTGCTAACCACAACCTGACAGATGTCGCGGCGCCTCCTCAGGGAGTGCCGCATATGACCGCAAGCCTCGGGTACGGCACTCCCGAGGGCATCAGTCGAGAGATTGGGCATTACCTTGCCGAAAAACGAGCCGATCGCAGCAATCCGAACATGGATGATGCGGTCAAGCGCGCGTTGGCCATGTTTCCCAAGGCCGGCCGTGATCGGGTGCGGGAGATCTATCGGAATCTCACCGACAACAAGCGTGGCCGCCCTCCGAAAAATCGCGGCTGAGAAAATCGCGGGAAAATATTCGCGGCGAGTTTGCGGATTTTGATGGCGATTTTTCACTGCTACTTCCTCGGGTTGGTTCGCAACGAGAGGGGTTCATTTGCCTGCCAAACCATTCGATATTTCTGCGGCGTCTATTCCCGACGACAAGCTGAGCGGGATTGAGCCGATCGCCGCGTTCATCGGCGAGCCCATCAAACCGCACTTACTACCTTTGCGAGCGCGGACTGATCCGGTCGGGAAAATCGGCGCCCGCTGGGTCGGATCGAAGAGAGTGCTGTGGGCTCACTTTGAGAAGATCACGGGGGCGCAGCATGACTCGCCCCATAACCGCCCGGAGCGCCGGGCCGCCACAAAAAAGTGCCCCGGCGGCAACCGAGGCAACCCTTTGGGAGAGGCAAGCAACAAACACAAGCGGTGACGAACATAGGCCAGGTCGGCTCCGCCGGCAAGCACCTCGGCGCCCGACCACGGCCGAGTTGCGAGCGGCGCGCGGATTGCGGGGCCGGAAGCGATGACCGGCTCGTCATATCCCCTCGATCGAGCTGACCCGACTCTACAAGTGGGAGTCGGCGCGCGGCACCCGGTACATCACCGGCCGCCTCGGCGGCGCCAAGCTGACGCTGCTGCCGGGCGAACCGACCGAGGACGGCGCCCCGACATGGCGGCTGCTGATTGCCTCCGCGCTACCCCGTCAGGCCGCCTCTGATACAGGGAAGGTCCTCGAACCTACACCACGCGCGGCGCGCGCCAACAACGGCCAGCGGCGCGGGCGCCGATCCGCCCTGACAGAGTGCCGATGTTTGATGACGACCTCGACGATATAGGGCGGCCGTCGTGATCGCGGCGGAAATCTCCTGCTCCCTCGCGGAGCGCATCAAATCCTTGATTGCCGAGCTGTTCCGCTTCATGCCTTGGTAGTGCCCATCGCCAGCCTCGGCCGGGAACACATAATTTGTTCCGGAGAGCCAGCTGATGCTCTATAATAGAAGGAGCGCTGCGGTACCAAGCGGTCTAACCGACTTGCCGGTCTTAGTGTGATCCAAGCCAGCAGCCCGCGGTCGAAATCCACCTCCGACCACTTCAACCCGGGGATCTCGCCACGACGACATCCGGTCAGCGCGAAAAGACGCCCGATCGCAACGCATTTGGGATTGGCACCCGCAGCCTTTACTTCGTTGAACGCAGCCCCGAGTCGCCCCACTTCTTCAAGGGTCAGGTAGCGCTCGCGAAGGTTGTCGGTCTTTCGGACAGAAGCTCGAGCGACCGGGTTATCCGCTACGATCCCCCGTCGAGCGGCGAAACTGAAAACCGCCGAAAGATCGCGGATCACCTCTCTAGCTGCGCCGCCCCTGCCTCAAACGATGATTCGCTTCCGCGGCTCCGCCTTCTCATCTCGCGCGGTCTTGCCAGCGGCAACGTCACCCGCGAAGCGCTCTATCTCCCCGTGGCCGAGGAGGGGAATAACATGATGTTTCAGACGAGCGAGCGTATAGGCTTGGGTGCGAGCCCTCATCGGCTCACCTTGACGAATGGCTCGCTGAATGAAGCAGCCTTCCGCCTCGTAAAGGTCTACCAGGGCTGACATAGTCATCTCGCGCCGCCGTGTCTGCCGGTCGAGGGCGGGATCGTCGCCCTTCGCGGCCGCGCCGAGAAGCAGCCGGGCCTGTTTCCGCGCCTCGTCGACCGTCAGAACTCCGAACTGTCCGATGGTCACGAAGCGCCTTGGGCGGTACGCCCGCCGCCGTCCGCCCGGTAACGGGCTACGAACGTCTTGACGCCGCCCTTTCGACCCGGAGGCCGAAGCCCGCCAGCTTCGCGTCCCATAGATGATAGCGCTCGTCCCATGCTTCGGCGGCATCGACCTCACGCTTTGTCAGAAAAACGCTCGGTGACCTGTCCACGGAGCCCCATGGATCTCGATCGTGGTGTCCGCACGGTGTCCACCGGCCACGCCAGTGGCAGGATGCCGCCTCGTACTCCAGAGTATCAACATCTTTGATTTTTCTTGTTTGATGTCGAATCCCTTCGGGTCCAGGCGTAGAACAGTCCTTGGGAGCGTTTTTTGCTCCCCGAGCCTGGTATGAAAGTCGGGGAACCAGGGGGAAGCAGCATAAAGCGTAAAGTGGCGGGGTTTGGGTCGCTTCAGGACGCCGGTACCCCCTAAGGACCCGATCTGCAGGTCCTCCGCTCAAGATCGATTAAAGGGCGAGATTTCAGCGCTGCGACCGGGCGGGTATCCGGCGACTCGAGTTCGCGAACAGCGTCGGGCGCAACAGGGGTGGCTGCTGCCTCAATCGCTTTCCCCGGCCAGGCAGAGGAAAACGGGCAGGCCGCCGCCTCGCCTCGGATCCCATACCTTGCGGATCTGGCTTTCGACCGGAAGCCCGCTGCCGGTCGTCGGACTGTGTATGCGCCGCCCCGGTATTCTATCCTTCTCTGAATCGCCGACCAGGCGGTCGATGGCCGCCTTGTCGCGGCGATGCCAGCGGCGCAACTGTTTTTCAATCGAGCGTTGGTCCATTGTCAGTCCTCCCTGGCGAGGATCTTGGGCACGGCCGAGACAATTGCAACACTCGTCTTGAATCCTGGCGAATATCAATCACTTGCGGGGGAGCGACGACGACGGCGTGCACCAACGCAGGGTCGGAGAATCAGCTCGTCGACACCATCCCCGAACCGGCCGCGCAACTTACCGACGATGCCTGGCTCGGGCGGCCGGGGGAAGGGGCGCTCGCGATTGCGAGTTGCCGTCACGACCCCATGGGCGCCGGGAACGGCGCGCCGGGCGAACCCAAAAGCGCAATTCGCTACTGCGGTGTGGAGGTCGTTGTCGAGTGAGTTATCGTGGTGCCGGCGGCCGGATTCGTCTCTGTTTTCGTCCAGCTTTCAGTGCTGCCCGCGATACCTTCCTTGTAGGTATCCTTCCTGGTGACCTCGTTCCCGTTGACATCAACCCCTTTTTGGGTTGTCGACGACCGATAACTCCCATCCGGACCTGGAGCGATTGTGGTCGTGGTCGATGTGCCGGAGCCGGGGACTGGGACTGCTGGAGCGACGGGCGCCGGCAGCGGAGCGGGAGGATAGGTCTGCGCGGAAGCTAGGCCCGACATCAAACCGATGGCTGCAACGGCGGCCAATAGACGCTTGGTCAATCGTGTTCGTCCTAAACGGTGATTTATGAGCGTAAACCGCAGATGCTTTCGATCGGTTCCCACTGCCGCGCGCGTCCGAGCTGCCGCACTGTTCTACTTACAGGGGTGTCAATCCGTCTCGACCGGAACCGGCCACGCAGTCGCTCCGAAACATGTGGCGATGCGCGCGCAGTTAAGGAATTGGTGGTAGTTTACGCGAGTCAGTATTGAGCCTGCATTACCGGTTATTGCTCACATGATCGGTGAGTTTTAAGATTTAAAATATGGTGCCCCGAGTTGGATTTGAACCAACGACCTACCGCTTACGAAGCGGTTGCTCTACCGCTGAGCTACCGGGGCCGCACCCGTCAGTCATAGCGCGTTCAAGCAACTCCGCCAAGCCGCTTGCGCCATCGAGGCCGTCTGCCATTGGCCGGCTTGACACTCGGCGGATCGCCAGGGGCCGACAGGGTGACATCAGCCCCGACGCGGCGATCGGCAGCGAACGGCAGGGCGTGGTCCGGCCCGGACCAAACGGGAGTTCGCCAGGCGAGCGCGTCGAAGGCGCCGCAGCGGGGACAGAGCGAGCTCCACTCGAGGTTGTCGCCGCCGCAGGCCACACAGACATATCGGGGATCGGGGAGGGCCCAAGCGGCGCGGTCCAGCCATTCGCGAACGCGCGCGAAGTCGCCATGCTCGGCCTCTTCGAGCTGCGCCATGATCCGGCAGAGGCGCGGGGTGGCGCGGGCAAATTCGCCGCCTTGGCTTTCGTTCGGGCTTGCAGAGGCAGCCGGCGATGAATTTGCCGGAATCCGAGCAGGAGGCACCGGATCGGCTCTCAGCGCCTGTTCGAGATGGCGGCGGGCCTCGCCCCACAGCTGCGCCGCCAAGGCGGCTTCGCCTAGCGCAATCTGACTCTCGCGCGCGACCGGGTTCTGAGCGGCGAGCCGCTCGAAGCGCACCACCAGGGAAAGCGGGTTTTCGGCCCGCCAGATTGCACGATAGGCCTGCGCCAGCTCGGGATTAGCAGCGGTGCGCCAAGCGCGTTCGACCGCCTTCGCCGCACGCCCGGTGCGTCCTTCCTGCAGCAGCAGGCGCATATGGTGCAGCGCCGGGGTCGCGAGATCGGGGACCATGGTCTGCGCCTGCGCCGCCAAGGTCAGGGCCGGCTTTAGGTCGCCCCGCCCCGCGGCCAGAAGGCTCAGCTCGTAATCGATCACCCCGCGATGGTGCCGGGCGGCCTCCGATGCAATGATCCCGGCTTTTACGGCCTTAGCCAAGGTAACGCGCGCCGATTGCCATTGCCCGTCGCGCGTTTCGAGATCGAACAGACTTTGCACTGCCCAGCCGGTACGCGGGCGCAGCGCTACCGCGCGCTCGGCGAGGCGGAGTGCGGCGCCGCGGTCGCCCTCCCGCAATGCCTGATTGAAAAGGCCCCGCAAACCGAGAAACTCGGTTTCGCGCCGGTCCAGCATCAAGGTAAAGAACCGTTTCGCTGCGATATCGTCACCGCCGATCTGCGCCGCTTGCGCCGACAGCAGCAGGGTCAAGGGCGGTTCGGCAAGCAGCAACTCGGCTCTACGGGCATGGCGCCGGGCGTCCTGCGAATCTCCGGCGGCGACCGCAACCATTCCTCGCGTCAGCGCCCTGTACCCAGCGCGCCGGTGCCGCTCGCGCCGACGCCGCAGAAATGTCCTCGGGCCACCAAGCACCCGCGACAGAAGCCGTAACAGCAGCGCCGCCAAGATCGCGGTAGCGACCAGCACGCCGACCGAGGTGTCGATTTGCCAGCCTTGCCACGAGATCTCGACTCGGCCCGGGTTATCGGCGAAGAAGACCGTCGCGGCAACCAAGATTGTGATTGCGACCAGCGCACCGATCGCGCGCATCAGGACGGGGCTCGAGACGGCGCCGAGGACGAGGGTTGCGGCGGTGCCGTTCCCGCTGGGATCGGCGCGCTCGGGGGCGCCGCCGGGACGGTCGCCGACGCTCCGGGAGCCGTGGCGAGCCGCGCCGAGAGCACCTCCTGCAGCTGCGCCAATGCGCGCTCGGCGGCCAGCCGCTCGCGCGCCATTTCAATCCAGGCTCGCGCGGCCTCGGCATGTGTCCCGTTTAGTCGGTCGAGGTCCGAAACGGCGCCGGCAAGATCGCCGCGGGCGAGCGCGGATTGCGCCCCTCCGATCGCCGCTTGGGGCCCGGTTTTCGCGGCCCCGTCGATGCGCCGGATCGTCACCAGCCCGCGCAACCGCTCGAGCACCTGCGCCCACCAGGTCGAGGGTGCTGCGGGCCGGCTCGCGGTGGCGACTTGCCCAGCGAGATCGTCGAGGCGGCGGAGTAAGACAGCACGGCTCGCGAGCCCGTCGCGAGCGGCGCCTGCTAGCGGCTGGGCACCGGCGACGAGTTTGGGATCGTCGTGAGCGAGCGCTTTGAAAACTTCATACTCGGGCTGGAAGGGACGGGATTCCTCGACGGCTTCGCGCATTTGCAGCAGGGCCAGCAACAGCATCGCGCTACTGTGGTCGGCGCCGGCTTGCGCGTGCACCTGGCGCTCCACTGCGGTGAGACGGTCGCCAAGATCCGCCGCCAGCCCGTCGAGCCGCGCCAGATCCTGCTGATTTTTGCGGATATCAGCGGCATCGGCTGCGCTGCGCGCAGCCGATTGCGCGTCGCGCGCAACGAGCCGCTGCTCGAGCTGCCCCAGCGCTTGCTTTGTCGCAGCGGCTGTTGCTTGGTCTTGGCGAAGCCGGTCAACGTCCGCTTCCAATGCATCGACGCGCTGCGCTAGCGTCGCCTGCGCGGATTGGACAGAGGCGACCGATTTGATCGCATCGGCATCGACGGCGGGCACGGCCGGGCGCTGCCCGAGTGCGCTCACTCGCGCAGAGAGTGCGGCGAATTCTTTGCTCGCGGCGACCGGCCGGGCGCCCCATGGCAGCAGCGGCGCCACGGCGGGTGCCCAGAACGGAGAGAGCGCTACCCCGGCGATTACGATGACCAGCAGTACCGTGGTCAACAATAAGGCGAGCCGCGCCACCGTTCGCCGGGCCGCGTCCGACCGTCGCGGCGCCGGCAAAGCCGGTTCGCCAGTCGAGACCGGCTCCGGGTGACCGGACGCTGCGCCGCGATCCTCCGCCGGACTCTCTTCGCGCTCTTCGGACATAGTTCTCTCGTCCGCGCTCAGTTCCGCCGTCGTTCGACGAGCAGGCGGTCGAGCGCATCGAGCAGCGCCCGCTGGTCGGGCCTCTCCGCGATCCGCCGTTCGCGCCACAATAGCTTGCCGAGCGCGGCGTCGGCCGCGGCGCTGATCGAGAGCGCCGCGATCTCTGCACAGCTTCGGCCGACGCCGGCCTCCCCCGCGAGCAGGACAAAGATCCCGGCCGTGCGCGGTGAAAAGAACAGGGCGAGGTCGACCGCATTTGCCTGCAGAGCATGCGCCGCCACGGGGCTCAGCGCGGCGCTCGGCCGAGCCTCGTAAAGAACCTTGCGCTCGGCTGCGAAACCGCGCCTGCGCAAGGCGCCGGCCAGGTCGCCAGCGGCGGCAGCGCCGCAGACGTGCAGCAGCCGCCCCTGATGCGGCGCCAACTCCGCCACAGCGAGGCGAATGAGATCGGCAACATCGCCGGCGGCGCTCGCAACCGAGGCAAACCCCTCGGTGCGGGCGCACCCGGCGGTGGCGTCGCCGACGGCGAGCAGCGGCAGCCGGCGTTCGCCGCTCGCCCGTGCCAACGCGCGCACGCCGTTGGCGCTGGTGCACAGCACCGCCTGCACCCCGGCGAGATCGAGCATTGGCGAGTCCGCATAATGAATCCGCAGCAGCGGCTCGATCAACGCCGTCACCCCGCGCGCCGCCAGCGCCGCTGCAAGGCCGTCCGCCCCCTCGCGCGGCCGCGTGACGAGCGCCCGCATCGGCCGCGGCTCTGCGATCGAAACCATGGACCTTCATCGCCGAAAGCGGGGATCGCCGCAAGGGTGTAACCCGTAGCCGAAGCAGGAAGACCCGACCATAATCGTTGCAAACCACGATCAGCGCCCGCCTCGAAGGTGCTGCGCCAACGGTTTCACGAGGCAGGAGGACCGTACATGTCGCTGACTCGAGAGCACGGTCGGGTTTCTGCGAATGTTGCTTTCGAACCGCTGCCGTCGGAGGCGGTAGATCTCGAAGTAAACGTGCCCGGTTCCTTCGAGTTGGTTGTTCAATCGCCGGCGCCGGCTGAAAATCGGGTCGGCGTGCAAACCGTCGTGCTCAGTTGATCGATCAGCGATAGGAATTGGATCGGTGTCATCCATTACCCTTCCGCCGCGGCGGTCCCGCCCTCTTTCCACCAGCGGGGAGAAGGCCGGGGTGCGCGGCTTGCTGCTGCTGATGGGTTTTCTCATTTTTGCGCCGACTCTGGCGCGGGCCCAGTCAACCGAGCCGCCCGCGACCTTGCTGCATCTGAGCCAGACGGCCGAGCGCAAAGTGGTGCGCGATCTGCTGCGGGTAGAGCTGAGGGCGGAACAGACGGGTGCCGATCCGCTCGTCCTCCAATCGGCGATCAACCGCCGGATGGCGGCGGCACTCGACCGGGCGCGCCAAGTGCAGGGGGTCGAGGTTGAGACCGGTACTTATGCGGTCAACGAGGAGCAGCCGCAGAACGGCCCCCCGCGTTGGCGCGGCAGTCAGTCGGTGATCCTGACCGGCAAGCAGGCGGATGCGGTGCTGAAGCTCGCCGGGGTACTGCAGTCCGACGGTTTGTTGATGTCCTCGCTCGGCTACGAGGTCTCGCCCGAGGTCGTTCGCGGTGCCGAAGAGGACCTGACTGCCGAGGCACTGGCTGGGCTCGATCAGCGCGCCGCCTCGATCGCCGATCGAATGCGTCTATCGGTGCTACGCTACCGCGACCTGCAGGTCGGCAATGCCGAGACCGGAGCAGGGCCGATGCCGCGCTTCGCCGCGATGGCGATGGCCGCCGCCCCGGTCGGTCAGCCGGGCGAGGCCGTCATCCGGGTCACCATTGCAGCCGAGCTGCTGCTCGGCCCACCCCATCCATAGCAGGAGCGCGATGAGCCTGCCCGAACCGCCGCTTCTGGTGATTTCCGACCGCAACCAGGCGCGGCGGCCGCTCGAGCAGGTTGCCGAGGCCGCCTTTGCCGGCGGGTGCCGCTGGTTCAGCCTGCGCGAGAAGGATTTGCCCACCGACGAACGGCGCGTCCTCTTGGTGGCGATGGCGGCGCTCGGGCATCGCTATGGAGCGATCGTGACGGCACACGAGGACATCGAGGCGGTCGCCGCTGCCGGCGCCGATGGCGTACATCTGCCGGGTGGCGGCGATCCGCAAGCGGCGCGCGCCCGGCTGCCCGGCGCGCTGGTCGGTGCCTCGGCGCATTCCGCCGCGGAAGCCGCCTCGCTGCTGGCCGCCGGGGTCGATTACGTCACCGTGAGCCCGGTCTTTTTGACCGCGAGCAAGCCCGGCTATGGTCCAGCGCTCGGGATCGATGGCCTCACCCGCATCGTCGTCCGCACACCCGGCCCGGTGATGGCGCTGGGTGGCATCACCCCGGATACCGCCACTCTCTGCCGCGCCGCCGGTGCGCACGGCGTCGCGGTGATGGGCGAGGTCATGCGCGCCGCCGATCCGCAGGCGATGGTCGCGCGTTTCGTTCGCGCGCTCTCGGTCGGGGCCGTGGCCTAGACTGCTCTGTCGGGAAACCCGCCTCACCCCTTCATCGAAAGAGCGGACGGGTCTAATCTCGACCAAGAGACTAGGGTGGGACCCAGGTATGGGCAATATCAACGCCAGCGTCGATCTTCGCCGCGAGGGCCGGATCGCGATCGTCACGGTCGACAATCCGCCGGTCAACGCCTTGAAGCACGAGGTCCGTGCGGGATTGGCCGAAGCATTGGACCGAACTCGTAGGGCCGACAGCGTCGAGGCGGTGGTGATCGCCTGCGCCGGGCGCACCTTTTTTGCCGGCGCCGACATTACCGAGTTCGGCAAGCCGCCGCAGGCCCCGAGCCTCGGCGACGTCATCGACCGGATCGAGGCTATGCCACAGCCGGTGCTCGCGGCGTTGCACGGGACCGCGCTCGGAGGCGGCTTCGAGCTGGCGCTCGCCTGCCATTTTCGCGTCGCCGCAGCGGGCGCGCGTGTCGGCTTGCCCGAGGTCAAACTCGGCCTATTGCCGGGCGCCGGCGGCACGCAACGACTGCCGCGCCTGGTCGGTCCCGAAAAGGCGCTGAAAATGATCGTCACCGGCGAGCCGGTCGGGGCGGCGGAAGCACTCGCCGACGGGATCGTCGACGAAATTGCCGACGGCGATTTGACCGGAGCTGCGATCGCCTTTGCGCGCCGTGTTCTGGCCGAGCGCCGGCCATTGCGGCTCGTGCGCGACCGCGACGATAAGCTGGTGGCCGAGGGCTTTGCCGATGCCGCCGCTACGTTGACCCAGCGGTTGCGCGGAAGGGAAGCGCCGGCCGCATGCGTCGAAGCGGTGCGCAATGCCATCGTCCTGCCTTTTGAGGAAGGGTTGAGGCGCGAAAGCGAGCTGTTCCAGGAACTCGTAGCCGGCGATCAGTCGAAGGCGCAGCGGCACGTCTTTTTTGCCGAACGCGAGGCGGCGAAGGTGCCCGGGATGGCCGCCGATACAAGACCGCGCCTGATCGACCGCGCTGCGGTCATCGGCGCCGGCACGATGGGCGGAGGCATTGCCATGTGCTTTGCCAATGTCGGTATTCCGGTGTCTCTGATCGAGACCGGGAACGATCTGCTGCAGAAGGGTCTCGACCGGATCGCCGCCAATTACCGGGCGACCGCGTCGCGCGGCGGTCTCGCGGCCGGCGACATTGAGCGCCGCATGGGTCTGATCACCGGCGCGGTCGGCATCGAAGCGGCGGCCAAAGCGGATGTCGTGATCGAGGCGGTGTTTGAGGAGATGGACCTCAAGAAACGGGTCTTCGCGGACCTCGACCGCGTGGCGAAGAGGGATGCGCTGTTGGCGACCAACACCTCGACCTTGGATGTCGACGAGATCGCCCGCGCGACGAGCCGGCCTCAGGATGTGGTCGGCACGCATTTTTTCAGCCCGGCCAATGTCATGCGGCTGTTGGAGATCGTTCGAGGCGCCGAGAGCGCCCCGGATGCGGTCGCGACCGCGTTAGCGCTGGCCCGCCGATTGGGCAAGGTGCCCGCGGTGGTCGGCGTGTGCTATGGTTTTGTCGGCAACCGGATGCTGGCGCGCCGCTCGGTCGAGGCCGAACGGCTGTTGTTCGAGGGGACCTTGCCGCAAGAGGTCGAAGCGGCGCTGGTCGAGTTCGGATTGCCGATGGGGCCATTCGCAATGATGGACCTGGCTGGGCTCGATGTCGGCTGGCTGATCCGACAGGGCCGCGGTGAGACGGCGGCGATCGAGGACGCGCTATGCGAGGCCGGGCGTTTCGGCCAGAAGACCGGAAAGGGATATTTCCGCTACGACGCCGGCTCGCGCGCGCCGATCCCTGATGCCGAGGTCGAGCGGATCATTCTCGATGCATCGGCGCGGCGCGGCATCGCCCGCCGCAAGATCGAGCCGGAGGAGATCGTTGAGCGCATGATTTTCCCGATGATCAACGAGGGCGCGCGCATCCTCGAGGAGGGCATCGCGGCGCGCCCCGGCGACATTGATGTGATTTGGGTGTATGGCTATGGGTGGCCGGTCTGGCGGGGTGGGCCGATGTATTACGCCGACCGCATTGGGCTCGCACATCTGCGGGATCGGCTGAGCTTTTATGCCGAACGGTCCGGTGACGCCAGCCTGCGGCCGGCCGCGCTCATTTCCCGCCTCGCCGCCGAGGGGCGCGGCTTCCGCAGCCCGTGAATAGGGAGTTCGCCATGGATCTCCGCTTTACCCTTGAAGAGGTCGCCTTTCGCGACGAAGTGCGGGGTTTCTTCCGCGCCAATCTCCCGGAAGCCATTCGCACCAAGCTAGTCGAGGGCAAGCATCTCGCCAAGGACGACATCATCACCTGGCAGCGCATCCTGAACCAGAAAGGCTGGGCGGTGGCGAACTGGCCGGTCGAATGGGGCGGCACCGGATGGACCGCGGTGCAGCAATATATTTTTCAGGACGAACTGCAGCAGACGCCGGCGCCGCAGCCCTTGGGCTTTGGCGTCACCATGGTCGGACCGGTCATGATCGCGTTCGGCTCCGATGCGCAGAAAAAGCGCTTCCTGCCGCGCATCGCCAATCTCGACGATTGGTGGTGCCAGGGTTTTTCGGAGCCGGGTGCGGGCTCCGACCTCGCCTCATTGCGGACCGCGGCCAAGCGCGAGGGGGATCACTACGTCGTCAACGGCCAGAAGACCTGGACAACCCTGGCGCAGCACGCCGACTGGATCTTTTGCCTGGTTCGCACCGACACACGGGCGAAAAAGCAGGAAGGCATCTCGTTTCTGCTGATCGACATGAAGACGCCAGGAATAACGGTGCGTCCGATCACCACGATAGAAGGCGGCCACGAGGTCAACGAGGTGTTTTTCGACGATGTCAGGGTCCCGGCCGAGAACCTCGTTGGCGAGGAGAACAAGGGCTGGGATTACGCGAAATACCTGCTCGGGCGCGAGCGCACCGGCATCGCCCGGGTCGGGCTGTCGAAGGAGCGGATTCGCCGGATCAAGGAACTGGCCGCGATCGAGCGCGATGGCGATACGCCGCTGATCGAGGACGAGCGCTTCCGGGAAAAGCTCGCCGCGATCGAGGTCGAGCTGAAGGCGCTCGAAATGACGCAACTCCGCGTTGTCGCCGCCGAGCGCCGCCGCACCGACAATAAGCCCGATCCGGCCTCTTCGATCCTCAAGCTCAAGGGGTCGGAGATCCAGCAGGCGACGACCGAATTGCTGCTCGAAGTGGTCGGCCCTTACGCGCTCCCCTACCAGCCAGAGCACGAAGACGACGAGCGCTGGAACGAGCCGCCGATCGGCCCCGAATGGGCCGGCCCGATCGCGCCGACTTATTTCAACTGGCGCAAGACGTCGATCTACGGCGGGACCAACGAAATCCAGAAGAACATCATCGCCAAGGCGATCCTGGGGCTTTAGTGGCAATAGCGTAGTCGGAAAGGCCCCTCACCCCAACCCTCTCCCCGCAAGCAGGGGAGAGGGCAAGCCGCCGATCCATAGCGCGAGTGGATGCGACCGCGTTTGAGCGAGGGTGAGGAGTGGCAAGCGATGGAGTAAGGCAGAGGCGATGGATTTCGACCTGAGCGAAGAGCAGCGGCTGCTCAAGGAGAGCCTCGACCGGCTGATCGCCGACCGATATTCGTTTGAGCAGCGCAAGGTCTACGGACGGAACCCGGAAGGCTGGAGCCGCGAGCTGTGGGCGCAATTCGCGGAGCTCGGCCTGCTCGGCCTGCCGTTTGCCGAGCGTTACGGCGGATCAGGCGGCGGACCGGTCGAGACGATGCTGGCAATGGACGCCTTTGGCCGCGCCCTGGTGCTCGAGCCGTTTTTCGCAACGGTGGTGCTCGGCGGCGGTTTCCTGCGTCACGGCGGCAATGCCGAGCAATGCACGGCCCTCATTCCCAAGATCGCCGACGGCAGCTTGACTCTCGCCTTCGCCCATACCGAGCGGCAATCACGCTTTCATCTCGCCGACATTTCGACAAAAGCGGCGCGCGATGGCACGGGTTGGGTGCTCGATGGCGACAAGGGTGTCGTCCTCAACGGCGACAGCGCCGAAAAGCTGATCGTCACCGCGCGGATCGGCGGTGGTCGTCGCGACCGTGACGGGATCGCCGTGTTCATTGTCGATGCGGCTGCGGCAGGGGTGTCGCGGCGCGGCTACCCGACCCAGGACGGGTTGCGCGCGGCGGAGATTGCGTTCGCCGGCGTGCACGTCGGGCCGGAGGCGGCGCTGGGCGAACTGGGTGCCGCACTGCCGCTTGTCGAGCAAGTCGTAGCCGAGGGGATCGCGGCACTCTGCGCCGAGGCGGTAGGTGCGATGGCGGCGATGCACGAGCTGACCGTCGATTATCTGAAGACGCGCCGTCAGTTCGGTCGGGAGATCGGCAGCTTTCAGGTGCTGCAGCATCGCGCCGTCGACATGCTGGTGGCGTTGGAACAGGCGCGCAGCATGGCGATGTTCGCGACGATGATGGCGGCGGAGGAAAACGCCGCGGAGCGGCGTCAGGCGATCGCGGCGGCGAAGGTGCAGATCGGCCGTTCGGGGCGGCTCGTCGGGCAGCAGGCGATCCAGCTACATGGCGGCATCGGCATGACCATGGAGTACAAAGTCGGGCATTATTTCAAGCGGTTGACGATGATCGACACGATGTTCGGCGATGCCGATCATCATTTGCGAGAGCTTGCCCGCCATGGCAGAGCGCCGGCCGCCGCCGCGTGATCCAGCCCGCACCGAGCTGATGGACTTGGCCGGTCTCGTCGCCCCTCGATGATCCTAACTTGTCCCGCCTGCGGCACCCGGTATCGCGTCGGGAAGAAGGACCTGGCGGCGCCGGACGGGCGTACGGTCCGCTGCGCGAATTGCGGCCATATCTGGCGACAGGTGGCCCCGGCACCCGAGGCGCGCTCCGACGAGGCCGCAGCGGGCGTCGAGGCTTTGCCCGGCGAGCCTGGAGTGCGGACCGTACCCGACCCGCTATCGGCGTCGAGGTTCGAACTTTCGCCGGGGCCTTCGCCACCGGCATCCCCGACGACGACAGACGAGCGCCGGGTTGGGACCGCTGCGCTCCGTTGGGGGGCGGCGATTTTGGTTCTGATCATCGTTACGGTTCTGGCCGGGATCTTTGCCAGCAATTATCTGGCCGCTGTCTGGGCGCCCGCGGGGCGGCTCTACGCCTCGATCGGTCTGCCGGTCGAACCCGCCGCGGCTGGACTTGCGATCGAAAAGATTGCACCGGTCCGTAGCGGTGAGGGCCTCGTGATCGACGGCGAGATCGCCAATCGGGGGAGCGCGCCTACGGATGTACCACGGTTGAGGGTAGTGTTGCGGGACGCAGCCGCAAAGGAGGTTCAGTTCGAGATTGTCGATCCTCCAAAAGCGCAGTTGCAGCCCGGAGAAATTGTGCATTTTGCAACACCTTTCCCCCACCCGGCTGACAACGCGACCGGGGTCGTGGTGACCTTCGCTGCGCGCTGAAGTCGGGTGCGCAAAGGAAAGCCCATGGCCGAGCAGGAATCGCGGCATCGCTATACCGCCAATCTTCAGGGCGAGGTTGACAGCGCAGCCCTCTATGAAACCCTGTCCAAGACCGAGAAGAACCCGCAATTGGCGCAAATCTATGCGCGCCTTGCTGCGGTAGAAGCGGCTCATGGCGAATTTTGGAAGCGCCAGATTGCGGCCTTGGGCGAGCGAGCGCCGCTGCTGCGTCCAGGTTTCCGGACCCGCGCGCTCGCGTGGCTGGCCCGCCGGTTTGGTCCCGCGTTCGTGTTGCCCACGGTCAATACCCTCGAGCAGATGGACAGCGGGACTTATGCGGGCCAGCCGGAGGCGGTGGCCGGCGGGCTTCCCGCGGCCGAACGCTCGCATGCCCGGATCATCGAGGCGCTGGCCTCTCCCTCGGCGGCCGGGTTCACCGGTCCCACGCTCGCGCGCCTGGAGGGGCGACACCGCGGAATGGGCGGCAACGCGCTGCGCGCTGCCGTGCTCGGCGCCAATGACGGACTCGTCTCCAACCTGAGCCTGGTCACCGGCGTCGCCGGCGCGAACCTGGCGACCCGCACGATCCTCGTCACCGGGCTCGCCGGCCTGCTGGCGGGGGCCTGCTCGATGGCGCTCGGCGAATGGCTGTCGGTCAATACCGCGCGAGAATCGGCGCAGCGTCAGATTGATACCGAAGCCGCCGAGCTCGACCAGGTCCCCGAAGAGGAGCAGGAAGAGCTGGCGCTGATCTATCAGGCGAAGGGATTGCCCGAAGATCTGGCGAAAACGCTCGCCGCGCAGCTGATCGCCAATAAACAGACCGCGCTCGACACGCTGGTGCGGGAGGAGCTGGGGATCGACCCCGGCGAGCTCGGCGGCTCGGCCTGGGCCGCGGCCGGCACCTCGTTTCTGCTGTTCTCGCTGGGCGCGATCTTCCCGGTGGCTCCATATTTTGCGTTGACCGGACCGTTGGCGCTGATCGCCAGCCTGGCTGCGAGCTGCGTCGCCCTGGTGCTGATCGGCGCCGGCACGGCGCTTTTTACCGGGCGGGGAACCGTGTTTTCGGGAGCGCGACAGCTAGTGGTGGGCCTCGCAGCGGCCGGTGTGACTTTTGGCCTCGGCAAGCTGATCGGGAGCGCGGTCGCCGGCTAACAGCAAGCGTCGCGGGGCGTCGCGGTTCCGCGGGGCGTCGCATTACCAGCCACCTTGCGGCAATCTTGTATCGGCAGCAACCTCGCCACATATCCTCGGCGCGTAACCGCCAACCTCGACGGCAGACAATGACCCAGGAAACCAGGAGCTTCCAGGCGGAAGTCAGCCGCCTTCTCGAAATCGTCGCGCACTCGCTCTACAGCGAAAAAGAAATCTTTCTGCGCGAACTGATCTCCAACGCCTCGGACGCATGCGATCGGCTGCGCTATGCGGCCCTGACCGATCCGGCATTGAGCGAGGGGGACGCCGCGTATCGCGTCGTGCTGACCCCGGACAAGACCGCGCGCACATTGACGATCGCCGATAACGGCATCGGCATGAACCGTGGCGAGCTGGTTGAAAATCTCGGCACGATCGCGCGCTCGGGCACGGCCGCCTTTGTCAGCCAGCTATCGGGTGATTCGCGCAAAGACATGAGCCTGATCGGCCAATTCGGCGTCGGCTTCTACTCGGCCTTCATGGTCGCCGAAAGGGTCGAGGTACTGGCCCGCAAAGCCGGCGAGGCCGAGGGCTGGCGCTGGATGTCCGACGGCAAGGGCGAATTCACCATCGAGCCGTTCCCCGATGCAGCGCGCGGCGCGGCGATCGTCGTTCATCTGCGCGAGGGCGAGGATGAGTATCTCGACCCGGCCCGGCTGCGCCAGATCGTGCGCACCTATTCCGACCATATCGGCTTGCCGATTGTGCTCAAAGACGGCGGCAAAGAAGAAACGATCAACACCGCCTCAGCGCTGTGGACTCGGCCGAAATCGGAGATCACCGACGAGCAGTACAAGGAGTTCTACCATCATGTCGGCCACAGCTTTGACGATCCGTGGCTGACCTTGCACAACCGGGCCGAGGGAGTGCTCGAATATGCGAGCCTCTTGTTCGTGCCATCGACCAAGCCGTTCGACCTGTTCGACCCCGAGCGCAAGAGTCGGGTCAAGCTCTATGTCCGGCGCGTGTTCATTACCGATGAGGGAACCGAGCTGCTGCCGGCCTATCTGCGCTTTTTGCGCGGCATCGTCGACAGCGAGGACCTGCCGCTCAACGTCAGCCGCGAGATGCTGCAATCGAACCCGACGGTGGTAAAGATTCGCCAGCAGCTGACCCGCCGCGTGCTGACCGAGCTCGCGAAGAAGGCCGCCGAGGCGCCCGACGGATACGCCAAGTTCTGGGACAATTTTGGGGCGGTGCTGAAAGAGGGTCTGTACGAAGACCGCGAGCAGCGCGAGGCACTGCTGGGCCTTGCGCGCTTCCGCTCGACCGCGAGCGACGGATTGCTGTCGCTCGACGACTACGTCGCGGCGATGCGGCCGGGGCAGCAGGCGATTTACACGATCACCGGCGACAATCTCGACGTTGTCAAGCGCAGCCCGCAGCTCGAAGGCTTTCGCGCCCGCGGCGTCGACGTGCTGCTGCTTACCGATCCGATCGATGAATTCTGGCTGCCGGCGATCGGAACTTACAAGGAGAATCCGTTCAAATCCGCGACCCGTGGCGGTGCTGATCTCGATAAGATTGTAAAACCCGCAGAGCAGGCGAGCGACAAACCGACTCCCCCGGCTAAGCTCGCCAGCCTGATCGCGATCTTCAAGCTGGCGCTCGGCGACGCAGTCAAGGATGTGCGCAGTTCCGAGCGGCTAACCGACAGCGCCGTCTGCCTCGTCGCCGACGAGGGTGATTTGGACATGCATCTGGAGCG
Source organism: uncultured Alphaproteobacteria bacterium (assembly GCA_963832875.1). Classification (GTDB taxonomy): domain Bacteria; phylum Pseudomonadota; class Alphaproteobacteria; order ATCC43930; family CGMCC-115725; genus AP-15. The sequence goes on from CAWHWB010000002.1 coordinate 125,116, forward strand.
GTTGTTGAAGCAGCATCACCAGCTCGATACCGCAGCCAAACGGATCCTCGAACTGAACCCAAGGCACAAATTGATCGAGCGCCTGGCCGCGACGGTCGGCGAAACCGGAGCCTCGGACCAACTGGGGCAGTTCGCTTGGCTGCTGCTCGATCAGGCGCGGATCATCGAGGGCGAGCAGCTTCCGGACCCGCCGGCCTTCGCCCGCCGGCTGGCCGAGCTGTTGGAGCGCGGGTTGCCGCAGGCCGCATGAGCGACACAGGGAGGTCGTCCACTATTCCTCGAAGGGCGGCGTCTGCCCCTCGGGCACCGCTACCTCAAACGCGTTACCGCTACCTCAAACGCGTTAAAGATGTTCCAGATCATGGTATAGTAATGACCTCAACGATGCCGTGTTCGCCGAGGATCGCCGTCGCCTCGGCAAAGCTCGCATCCGAAAGGCGTTGCGTCATGAACAGCTCGGTGCAGATGCGGTGAACCAGGGCCTCGTCCGCTTTGGCGAATGAGGGTGCTTCGCCGCGGCGGATCGCCTCGACCGATGCGTGCGGCACCCCACCCTTTTCGGCGAGCGGCGCGTGCGCATACCACTCATATCGGGCTCACCAGAAGCGCGCGGTGGTGATGATTGCCAGCTCGGAGAGGCGGTCGGGCAGTGAGGTACCCCAGCGCAGATGCTCGCCGAGCTGCGCGGCATGCTCGCAAATCTCCGGGGCGCGGATCAGCAGCTGGAATGGGCCGCCGAACCGCCGCGCCGGCCGGCGAAAATCAAAATCGTGCACCCGTTGCTGTGCCGGGCTCATCTCGGTGGGCGTGATTTCGCGGTAACGGCTCATTTTCCCTCTTTCGTTTCGAGTTTCCGCATCAAGGTTACAACGAATTAATTCCGGCGAAAGCCGGCCGTCACATGTTGGCCCCAATACTCTGGCTGATCCGGCTCCCGCTGATCACGCTGTCAGCCGCCGGGCGCGAACACCCCCTGCTGAACATGAGGATGGAATGGCAAATTATTTCGCTGACAACACCCGTCTTATGGGGCTGACCCGCAGCCGCGCCGCAGCTGTTGCCGTGGGGCTCGGCGCCAGCCTCGTGCTGTCGCCGGTGGGGTGGGCCCGGAGTCCGAACCAGGCGCCGTCTCAGACGATGGCGTCCTCGGTCGCCCTGATCCAGCAACAGAGCTTCGCGCCTTTGGTCAAAAAAGTATTGCCCGCGGTGGTTAACATCTCGGTCACGCAAAAGGCCGACGCGGATCAGATGTCGGAAGAGCAGGTCCAGCCGTTTCAGGACTTTCCCAATTCTCCGTTCGACGAAATGCTGCGTCGGTTCTTCGACCAGCAGAACCCGGGCGGCGAGCATCATTTCTTTCCGCAGATGCCGGAAGGCCAAGCCCAGCGGATCGCGCTCGGCTCGGGTTTCATCATCGATCCGTCCGGCTATATCGTGACCAACAATCACGTGGTCGGTGATGCCGCCAAGGTTCAGGTGATTCTTCAGGACAAGACCAAATACACCGCCAAAATCATCGGTCGCGATCCCAAGACGGATCTGGCGGTGCTGAAGATCACGGCCGACAAGCCGCTGCCCTATGTCGTGTTCGGCGACAGCAGCGCCGCCCAGGTCGGCGATTGGGTGATGGCGGTCGGCAATCCGTTCGGGCTCGGCGGAACGGTGACCACCGGGATCATCTCGGCGCGCGGGCGGGACATCAACGAAGGACCCTACGACGACTTCCTGCAGATCGATGCGCCGATCAATCGCGGCAATTCAGGCGGCCCGACCTTTAATCTCGACGGCCAGGTAATCGGCATCAATACCGCAATTTATTCGCCCAACGGCGGTAGCGTCGGCATCGGCTTTGCCATCCCGTCGAATGTCGCCAAGACCATCGTGGCGCAGCTGGAGGAGCACGGCAAAATCAGCCGTGGGTGGCTCGGCGTGCAGATCCAGAAGGTGACGCCCGCGATTGCGGCGAGCTTGGGCTTGAGCGGCGACCACGGTGCCCTTGTCGCCGTCGTCACCCCGAACAGCCCCAGCGCCAGAGCCGGCCTCAAGCAGGGCGACGTGATCACGGCATTCGACGGAACCAAGATCAACGACCTGCACGATCTGCCGCGGCTGGTCGCGGCAGCAGCCCCCAACAGCGCAGCGACGGTGACGGTCTGGCGCGACGGGCAAACCAGGGAGCTTCAAGCGAAGCTCGGTACGCTGCCCGATAACAATCGGATTGCCTCGGCGGATAACGGGCCGGCGCAGGAGCAGTCGGCACAGGCGACAGCGGCCGGAATCCATTTCGGCCCGCTGACCAATGACCTTCGGCGCGAGCTCCACGTCGGCAACGGGAGCGAAGGAGTGGTGGTGACCAAAGTCGACGTCGGCAGCGTCGCGGAGGAGGTGGGCCTTACAGAGGGCGATGTCGTGGTCGCAATCAACCAGCAGCCGGTGCATACCCCGGAGGAAGCAGCCGCCAAACTAAGACAGGCGGCTCAATCGGCGAAAAAGACCGCGCTGCTGCTGCTGAACCGACATGGCGTCACGCAATATGTCGGCATGAGCCTCGGAGCGAATCAGGGATAAGAGCGGTCGCTCGGCATTGGCACCGAGCCGCGTTGTCGCCTTCGGGGGAAAGCGCGGTTCGGAGCTGCCTCTGTAAGCACCGCAGGTCAGCGCCGGAGAAATGGTGGATGTTGACCGCTTTTGTCACGCAGCGGCAATGGGGCACGAGCTTCGAGTCGTTCCAGTTCGATTCGGGTGCGGGCACCCGCCCGCAGCAGCCGGTCGGTCGCCTCTCGAAGTCCGGTTCGGCTCTCCGCAGTATCGCCTGCTAGCGCGGCATCGAAGGCTGCAAGAAAGGCGGCGATATCACCTTCGACCCGCTCGCGCAGCGCTTGGTCGATGAATACAACCCCGTCCTTTTCCCGATGCGGCCCGTTAACGCCGCCTGTCCCGATACGCGCCGGCGAAGCAGCGGACGACTGGCTCGGCGGCGATACATGCTCAAGACCTGACCGCGCCTGTTGATCGGAAGTTTGTTGCCAATTTGACTGGCGCTGGGCCGATCGAGGGCCAGGGCCAATGCCCGGATCCGCAGACCCCGGAGTGCCCGGCATGGCACCAGGTCCTTGCGGGCTGCCGTTCCCGTGCGGCAGCGGTAGGTGCAGCCTACGCCGGGTTTCACCATTCTGCGGTGACCCTCCGGGTAGGCCAAACGGATGCATGGCGCCACCGTTCCCGGTATGGCTGGAGTCACGTTGAACTTGCCCGTGACGCGATACCGAGGTGCTTCCATCGGGCGATGACGAGCTTTCATGCTTCTGATCTGAGGACCCTGCCTCATCGGGAAACAAATGCAGTCGGGCTTGTTGCTGCGAATTGGCTGGGCGCTCGATCAGGCGCACCTCGCCCACCGGCACATCCGACGCCCGGTTTTCTCCGGACCCTGGTTCACCATGCGAAGATTGACCGGCAGCCATGTCCTTTACAGACATCTCCAGTGCAGGTCCTTTGACCAGCTGCGGTTCTGCCGAAGATGGCGCGGTTTGTTCGGGCAACTTGACCGCAGCGCTGCGGGCTCTGCTTCGACTCACGATATAGCTTATCGCCGGTGGCGAGCAGTCGTAAGTGCGAGCAATGCTCGCCAAAGTTTCCCCGGACTCGTATCGATCGATGATTGATGGCCAATCCTGTTGGGGAATTTTCCCTCGTTTGCTCGATTTCTCCATTCGACGCACCTTCGACTGCAATTCTTGATGCTTGGGATTGTGGTCTTCCGTTCTGTCTTCTGGCCTTCGGCTCGCAGCATTTCGGACGCGACGCCGATTCAAAATCAAGGAAAGACACGAGGCTTGAAAATCAACGGCCAGCGCGACGCCTTCAGCAGGCGACTTGCCTACGCTGACGCGAACCGCTCGATCCCGGCACGTTTTTCGGACGCCTATATACGCTCTACCAAGTAAACAGTGAAGCAGTTTATTGGTTCCAGGCGACCGCAACCAGCAACCGCCCCCTCGGCCCTTCCACGATCAATCGCGAACAATCTTCCCCGGATTCATGATACCGTCAGGGTCGAGCGCGTGTTTGATGGTGCGCATGACGGCGACGGCCTCGCCATGCTCGGCGGTCAGAAAATCCATTTTGCCATATCCGATCCCGTGCTCGCCAGTGCAGGTTCCCTCCATTGCCAGCGCGCGGGCGATCATACGGTCGTTGAGGCGGCTGGCTTCGGCGATTTCTTGCGGCCGACCCGGGTCGATCATGAAGACGAGGTGGAAATTACCGTCGCCAACATGCCCAACCAGCGCCGAGGGAATCGATGATCGCGCGAGGTCGTATTTGGTTTCTCGGATACATTCGGCGAGCCGTGAAATCGGAACGCACACGTCAGTGGCCCAGCCCTTGGAACCCGGCCGCATCGCCAGCGCGGCGTAATAGGCGTCGTGTCGCGCCTGCCACAGCTTCGAGCGCGCCTCTGCGGTGACGGCCCACCGAAAATCGGTGCCGCCATGCTCGGCAGCGATCCCCGAGACGGTCTCGGACTGCTCGGCCACGCCGGCCGGTGTGCCATGGAATTCGAAGAAAAGGGTCGGGGCGACTTGGTGGTCGAGCTTGGAATACTGATTAATTGCTGCCATTTGCGATTCGTCGAGCAGCTCGATTCGGGCGACCGGCACCCCGCTCTGGATCGTCAGGATCACGCTGTCGACGGCGGCCTCCAATGTCGGAAATGCACAAACCGCCGACGAAATCGCTTCCGGGATGCCATAGAGCCGCACTGTCAGCTCGGTGATGATGCCGAGCGTCCCCTCCGAACCGACGAACAGCCGGGTCAGATCGTACCCGGCCGCCGATTTGCGAGCGCGACGAGCGGTTCGGATGAGCCGGCCGTCGGCAAGAACCACACTCAGCGACAGCACATTCTCGCGCATCGTGCCATAGCGCACCGCGTTGGTGCCCGAGGCGCGGGTCGCGGCCATGCCGCCGAGCGAGGCGTCGGCGCCCGGGTCGATCGGAAAAAACAGCCCGGTGTCGCGCAAATGCTCATTGAGCTGCTTGCGCGTCACCCCCGCCTCGACAGTGGCGTCGAGATCCTCGGCGTCGACGCGCAAGATGCGGTTCATCTGCGTCATGTCGACCGAGACCCCCCCGGCTAGCGCCGCAACATGACCTTCGAGCGAGGTGCCGGTGCCGAAAGCGATCACCGGCGTTTGATATGCGGCGCAGAGTTTGACTATCGCCGCGACCTCTTCGGTAGTTTGCGGGAAGGCGACTGCGTCCGGCGGATGGGCGGGGTGATAGGATTCGTCCTTGCCGTGCTGAGCGCAGATCGCCGCGGAATTCGATAGTCGATCTCCAAGAAGCTGACGCAGTCCGGCCAGCAGCGAGGCAGCGATAGGTTCGCGGTGGAGGGCGGGTGCGAGCATGGCGGCGTCCGATAATTGCACGTCGGGCCCTGGAAAGCGGGAGCATTACTCCCGCTTCGGCACCGCCGCAACGCGTATCGCGGGGCGACCATGCAGGAGATGTCGCACGGCCTGGGCTGGTATTTCATTTCGCGCTGGAAACAGTGAGGGAAAAACCATTTCGTTGCCTTTTCGCGATAGGGTTGCGGGCGTCATTGAGCAGCCACCGGGGATACACTACCTTTGCTACATCTACGCGGCGGGCTCGGGAGGTCGCGATGGCGCTCAAAGCGGTCACGCTCGACGATAAATATCTGCTCGACAAGGGACGCGCCTATCTGACTGGAACCCAAGCGCTGGTGCGTCTGCCGATGATGCAGCGCCAGCGCGACATTGCCGCCGGGCTCAACACGGGGTGCTTTATCTCGGGCTATCGAGGGTCCCCGTTGGGCGGGCTCGACCAGGCGCTGTGGAACGCGCGGCGTTTTGTCGAAAAGAACCACATCCAATTTCAGCCAGCGATCAACGAAGAACTCGGCGCTACGGCCATATGGGGCAGCCAGCAGCTCGGTCTCTTTCCCGGCGCCAAATACGACGGCGTCTTTGCGATGTGGTACGCCAAGGGGCCGGGGGTCGACCGCAGCGGCGACGCCTTGAAGCACGGCAACGCCGCCGGTTCGGCGCGGCATGGCGGGGTGTTGCTGCTAGCCGGCGACGACCACACCTGCAAATCCTCGACCCTGCCGCACCAATCCGAATACGCGTTTATGGACGCGTGCATCCCGGTACTGAACCCCTCGGGGGTGCAGGAGATCATCGATATCGGCCTCTACGGCTGGGCGATGTCGCGCTATTCCGGTTGCTGGATCGCTTTTAAGACGATTGCCGAGACGGTCGACAGCTCGGCCTCGGTCGAGCTCGACACGCAGCGGACACAAATCGTGCTGCCGGAGGATTTCGAGATGCCGCCGGGCGGCCTCAATATTCGCTGGCCCGACCAGCCGCTCGACCAGGAATATCGGCTGCACAAATACAAGCTCTATGCAGCGCTCGCCTTCGCCCGCGCCAATCGGCTCGATCGCATCGTCATCGACAGCCCATATCCGCGCTTCGGCATCGTCACGACCGGAAAATCCTATCTCGACGTGCGCCAGGCGCTTGACGATCTGGGGATCGACGAAACGCATGCCGCCGAGATCGGCATCCGTCTTTACAAAGTCGCAATGTCGTGGCCGCTCGAACGCGAGGGCATTCGCCATTTCGCCGAGGGCCTCGAAGAAATCCTTGTCGTCGAGGAAAAACGGGCAGTCGTCGAAAACCAGTTCAAAGAGCAGCTCTACAATTGGCGCGAGGACGTGCGCCCTCGGGTCATCGGCAAATTCGATGAGAATCGAAATTGGATCCTGCCGTCGAACGGCGAATTGACGCCGGCCCAGATCGCCCGAGTGATCGCCGAGCGCATCGCCCGCTTTCACACCTCGCCTCGGATCGCGGAGCGGCTTGCCTTTCTCGAGGCGAAGGAGCGCCAGCTCGGCGGCAATGTCGTACCGTTCGCCCGCACCCCCTATTTCTGCTCGGGCTGTCCGCACAACCGCTCGACCAAAATTCCCGAGGGCAGCCGGGCGCTGGCCGGCATCGGATGCCATTACCTAGCGCAATTTATGGACCGATCGACCGCAACCTTTACCCAGATGGGCGGCGAGGGGGTGCCGTGGATTGGCCAAGCGCCGTTTACCGATACCTCGCACGTCTTCGCCAATCTCGGCGACGGCACCTACACCCATTCGGGGGTTCTGGCGATCCGCGCCGCGGTCGCCGCCAAAGTCAACATTACATATAAACTTCTGTTCAACGACGCCGTGGCAATGACTGGCGGCCAGCCGATCGACAGCGGGTTAACGGTGCCTGTGCTGACCCGCCAGCTGGCGGCCGAGGGGGTCGGGCCGATCATCGTGGTCACAGACGAGCCCGATAAATATCCGCCGACTGTCGGCTTCGCGGCCGGCGTCAGCGTGCGCCATCGCGACGATCTCGATACGGTGCAGCGCGATTTGCGCGAGATGCCCGGCGTCACTGCGATTGTTTACGACCAGACCTGCGCCGCCGAGAAACGCCGGCGCCGCAAGAGAGGTCGGTTTCCCGATCCGGCCAAGCGGGTTTTTATCAACGATCTGGTGTGCGAAGGTTGCGGCGATTGCTCGAACACGTCGAACTGCCTCTCGGTGATTCCGGTCGAGACCGAGTTCGGACGCAAACGGGCAATCGATCAGTCGAGCTGCAATAAGGACTTTTCCTGTGTCGACGGCTTCTGTCCGAGTTTTGTGACCGTGCACGGCGGCCAGCTTAAAAAGGGCCGTGGCGGCGATCTCGGCGAGGAAGGTCTGTCGGCACTACCCGAGCCCGTCGCTCCCGCGCTTGACGAACCATACGGCATTCTTGTTACCGGAGTCGGCGGTACCGGCGTCGTCACGATCGGCGCATTGCTCGGCGCGGCCGCACATATGGAAGGCAAAGGTTGCACGATCCTCGACATGACCGGGCTCGCGCAGAAGGGGGGTGCGGTCTACAGCCATATTCGAATCGCCCGGCGCCCGGACGAGATCCACGCGGTGCGCATCGCCGCCGGCGGGGCGCGATTGCTGCTCGGCTGCGATCTTGTTGTTGCGGCCAGCGCTGATTCGTTGTCGAAATTGCAGCCCCCCCACAGCCGCGCGATCATCAACAGCCACGAGACGATCACCGGCGAGTTCACGCGCAATCCCGATCTGGTTTTCCCAACCGGCGCGCTGGAACACAGCATAGCCGAGGCGACCGGTCCGGAAAGCACGGAGTTTGTCGATGCCACTCGTCTGGCCACCGGGCTGTTCGGCGACTCGATCGCCAGCAATCTGTTCATGCTCGGCTACGCCTATCAGCGTGGACTGGTGCCGCTCTCGGCCGAGGCGATCGAGCGGGCGATCGCGCTGAACGGCGTCGCTGTCGACTTCAATCGCAGCGCCTTTCGCTGGGGGCGCCGCGCTGCGATAGATGGTGCGCTCGTCGAAGCGCGCGCAACCGCGCCGGCGGGGATTACCGAGAGCCACCATCTATCTGAAACTCTCGATCAGATGATCGAGCGCCGCATCGCCTTCCTGACCGATTACCAGGATCGCGCCTACGCGACGCGCTACGCGGCCGCGGTTGGACGGGTGCGCGAAGTCGAGGCTACGCGCTTGCCCGGCGAGACGAGGTTGACCCGGGCAGTCACCCAGGCGCTGTTCAAGCTAATGGCTTATAAGGACGAATATGAGGTGGCCAGACTCTATGCCGAGTCCGACTTTCTAAAGCGCGTTGCCGACCGGTTCGAGGGTCCCTACGAGCTGCGCTTTCACCTCGCCCCACCCATTCTCGGCGACCGCGATCCGCGGACCGGGCATTTGCGCAAGCGCGAGTTCGGCCCATGGATGCTGGCGGCTTTCCGGGTCTTGGCGAGGTTGCGCCGGCTACGCGGGACCCGGTTCGACATCTTCGCCCGCAGCGAGGAGCGCCGCACCGAGCGGCGCTTGATCGGCGAATACGAGGTAGTGCTCGAGGAGATCCGTGCCGGACTGGCGCCAGCCAATCACGCCGAGGCCGTCGAGCTCGCATCATTGCCGCTCGAGATTCGTGGCTTCGGCCACGTCAAGGAAGCAAACCTCGCCCGCGCCAAGGCCAAAGAAAAAACCCTCCTCAGCCGCTTCCGAGCACCGCCGACCGCCTCCGCGCTTGCGGCAGAGTGACTGCGTTCAGCGGCTGAAGTCGAAAGCCACGGTGTTGCCGCCGCTGACCACGACTCCAACCCGTCTACCGGGCGGCACCCGGAATCGACCGCTGACCAACGCGGCGAAGGCTGCCGCACCGCCGGGCTCAGCGACGATCCTGACCGCTCGCCATAGCGCCTCTTGAGCCGCCCGGATGGCATCGTCGCCGACCAGCACGACACCGCTGACATACCGCTCCAGGATCGGAAACACCAGCTCGCCGACGCGGCGCGGCGCCAAGGAATCGGCGGCAATGCCGTCGGTGTCAGCGTCGACCGGCCGCCCGGCTTCGAATGCCCGAAAAAGCGTTGGCGATGCCTCAGGCTCGACCTCGACGATTCTGATCCGCCCCGCATACCACGCGGCGATGCCCGCGACCAGGCCGCCGCCACCGACGGGTACCAGCAAGGTATCGAGGTCGGGGACTTGGTCCTCGATTTCGCTGCCGATCGTGCCCTGGCCAAGCAAGGTCTCGGCTGATCGAATGCGTGGATCGCAACCGCTCCCGACCGAGCGGCCGAAGCTTCGCTGGCCGAAAACGCATCAGCATAGCGCGCACCATCGTCGACAAGATCCGCACCATACCCTCGGATGCGCTCGATCGTTGCCGGCGAGGAAATGCGCGGCACGAAGATCCTCGCCGTTATGCCGAGGCGGTTTGCGGCGTAAGCAATCGCGGCCCCGTGATTGCCGCCCGAGGCGGCTACGACACCCGCCGGTGGAATCTCGCGCATCAACAGGTTGGCAAAGATATCGATTACCGGGGTCCGCATTGCGCGTGCCCTTCCCCGGTGCGAGCCACGTCAGCCCGGTTCCGCGGGCAGTGCGATGAAGCGAGTCGTGCCGTCACGCGACACCCGGACGAGGACGTTCTTGCGACCGGTCTTTTTGGCCGTGGCGGCGGCTCGCTGCACTTCCTCGGGGGTGGTGACGCGGGCGTGGCCGGCGCCGACGACGAGGTCGCCCGGGCGCAGCCCCTGTGCCGCTCCCACGCTGTTGGGCGGGACATCGGTGATGACGACACCGCTGGCGGCATCGGGCAGCGAGAATTGTTTTCGCAAATCGGGGGTCAGCGGAGAGAGCTTAAGGCCGAGCGCGTCGACGCTCGGAGGCGGTTTCGCTTTTTCCGCCTCGGGCTCTGGTGGTGGCGGACGGTTCGGGTCGAGCGCGGCGACCTTGAGCGCAACATCCCGCGCCTTTCCGTCGCGCCAGATCGATAGCTTCACCGACTTGTCGGGCGGCGTATCGGCGACGAGCCGGGGCAACTGCCGGCTGCGGTCGACTGGCTTGCCGTCATAAGCGAGGATTACGTCGCCCGGTTGCAGCTTTCCCTTGGCTGCCGGGCTCGCCGGGTCGATCGACGCGATCATCGCGCCGTGGCTCTTGTCGAGGCCGATCGCTTCCGCGATCTCGTCGGTGACCGGTTGGATTTGAGCACCGATCCAGCCGCGCTCGACCTTGCCGGTCGCCTTGAGCTGATCGATGATTGGTCGGGCGAGGGCGGACGGAACTGCAAAGCCGATGCCGATCGATCCCCCCGAAGGCGAGAAGATCGCCGTGTTGATGCCGATCACTTCGCCGGCGAGGTTGAACATCGGGCCGCCTGAATTGCCTCGGTTGATCGACGCGTCGGTCTGAAGGAAATCGTCGTAGGGTCCCACATGGATATCGCGCGCCGTGGCCGAGATGATGCCCGAGGTGACCGTGCCACCGAGGCCAAAGGGGTTGCCGATCGCCAACACCCAATCCCCGACTTTGGTTTTTGTCGAGTCGCCCCAGCTGGCTGCCGGCAGCGACGTCTTTGCATCGACCTTCAAGAGCGCGAGATCGCTGACCGGGTCGCGGCCGACGACCCGAGCCTGCAACACTGTATTGTCCGACAGGGTTACCGTGATCTGTTCCGCGTTGGCGATTACGTGGTTGTTGGTGACGATCAGGCCGGACGGGTCGATGATGAACCCCGAGCCGAGCGAGGCGATCGGAGGCGCCAATCCATCAAGCCCGCCTGGCGCTCCCCGATCGCCAAAAAAATCGTGAAAAAATTGGTCGAGCGGCGACCCCGGCGAGGGCGGCTGGATGTCGGACGTAGTCTTTGTCGCGGCGGCGGTGGGTGCCTGGGTGGTCGAGATGTTGACCACCACGCCGATCAACCTCGCCGCCAACTGAGCGAAGATGTCCGAGAACGGCGTGGATTGCGACGGGTCGGCCCGGCCCGGCGCCGCTGCGGTGAGCAACAGCGTCAGCAATGCCGCGCGTGTCGCACTTCGCCAGCCGAACCACCTCACAGGAGCTCTCTCTGCATCAGGGTTGCCGACGCTAGAACGGAAACATGCTGCAAACCAGATCTAGCGCTGGCGTTTGCCCGGCGCTCGATATGAAATGACCATAGCCCTGGCAAGTCGGAAGAGTGACGTGCTCACGTGCGATCGAGCAGCGGCGAGGGAGTTGCTGCGGTCCTTGTTCGACGCCGCCCTTGCAGCGGCCGATCCGGACCGGGCGCTCGCCGACAGAATCCCGGAAGCGGTCCCTGGGCGAACACTTCTGGTCGGCGCGGGCAAAGCCGCAGCGGCAATGGCGCGCGCGTTCGAGGCTCGGTGGCCTGGTCCTCTCGGAGGTATCGTCCTTACTCGCTACGGTCATGCCGTTCCCTCCGATCGGGTTGAAATCGTCGAGGCGAGCCACCCCGTGCCTGATGCCGCGGGCGAGCGCGCGGCGGGCCGGATGCTTGGCTTGGCGCGCGGTCTCGGGCCCAACGATCAGCTCGTCTTTCTTGCCTCGGGCGGCGGCTCGGCCTTGCTGGCCCTTCCGGCGCCTGGTCTGACCCTCGCCGACAAGCGGGCGGTAACGCGCGCATTGCTGCGGTCCGGCGCGACGATTGCCGAGATCAACTCCGTGCGCAAGCATCTCAGTGCGATCAAGGGCGGACGCCTGGCCGCGGCGGCAGCACCGGCGCGCATTCTTACGCTGGCGATTTCTGATGTTCCGGGCGACGACCCCGCTGTGATCGCCTCCGGACCCACGGTGCCCGACCCGACGACCTTTGCCGATGCCCGTGCGGTCTTGGCCAAGTACCGGATCACCAGACCCGCAGCGGTGATAGCGCATCTCGCGGCGGCGGCAGAAGAGACCCCGAAGCCCGGCGACCCGGCCTTTGCCCGAGCGCATTTCGAGCTTGTCGCCAGCCCGCAGGGCTCTCTGAGGGCCGCCGCTGCGACGGCCCTGCGACGAAATATCACCCCCATCGTTCTGAGCGACCGGATCGAGGGTGAAGCGCGCGATGTGGCACTGGTTCATGCCGCAATCGCCCGACAGCTTCGCGCCGGAGAGTTTCGAGTGGGCGACCGGGTAGTCTATCCCCCCGCCGTGCTGCTGTCGGGCGGCGAAACTACGGTCACCCTCAGGGGCAAGGGTCGCGGCGGGCGGAACCTCGAGTTTTTGTTGGCGCTGGCGGTGGCGCTTCAGGGTGAGCTCGGCATCTCGGCCGTAGCCTGCGACACGGACGGCATCGACGGAACCGGGGACAATGCTGGGGCGATCCTATATCCGGACAGCATCGCGCGTGCCGCCGTCCTCGGAATCGGGGCCATTGCGGCGCTCGCCGACAATGACGGACTCGGTTTTTTTGCGGCGCTCGGCGATTTGGTCGTGACCGGGCCGACATTGACCAACGTTAACGATTTCCGGGCGGTTCTGGTTATCGGCTAGAAGACGCAACAGAGATGGATATGCGGCGCCGGCGTAGCGCGAAAATCGTCGCCACTCTTGGCCCCTCGAGCTCGTCCCCCGAGCGGATCTGGGCGCTATTCGGCGCCGGGGTCGACGTGTTTCGGCTCAATTTCAGTCACGGAACGCACGGGGATCACCACGCCCGGTTCGAGGCAATCCGGAAGGTCGAGCAAGCGACCGGCCGCCCGATCGGCATTCTTGCCGATCTGCAAGGGCCGAAACTGCGCCTCGGCACCTTTGCCGAAGGCCCGATTGAGCTTGCCGCCGGCGCCGAATTTCGTCTCGACCTTGATCGGCGTCCGGGCGACCAGACCCGCGCGCCGCTGCCGCACCCTGAAATCTTCGAAGCGCTGCAGCCGGGAACCGAACTGCTACTCGACGACGGCAAGGTGCGGCTGGAGGCGGAAAGGTGCGGGCCCAGCTTCGCCGACACGGTGTGCCGAGTGGGCGGGACGCTCTCCGACCGCAAGGGGGTCAACGTGCCGAAGGCGGTGCTGCCGCTCTCTGCGATCACCGAAAAGGACAGGTCCGACCTCGCCTTCGCTCTCGACCACGGCGCTGACTGGATCGCGTTTTCGTTTGTCCAGCGCCCGGACGACGTGGCCGAAGGCCGCAAGCTGGTCGCAGGACGCGCCGGGGTGATGGTCAAACTCGAAAAACCGTCGGCAATAGACCGACTGCCGGAGATCGTCGAACTCTCGGACGCGCTGATGGTCGCCCGCGGAGACCTCGGCGTGGAGATGCCGCCCGAAGACGTGCCGAGGGTGCAGAAACAGGTGGTCCACGCCTGCCGCCTCGCCGGCAAGCCGGTCGTCGTAGCGACGCAGATGCTCGAATCGATGATCGCGTCGCCGACCCCGACGCGGGCCGAGGCCTCCGACGTCGCCACTGCGGTCTATGACGGGGCGGACGCGGTAATGCTGTCTGCCGAGACCGCGGCCGGGCGCTACCCGATCGAATCAGTGGCAATGATGGACCGCATCGCCTGTCGGGTGCAGGAGGACCCACTCTACCACACGATGCTCGAAGGCACCCGTATCGAGCACGAACACACCGCACCGGACGCGATCAGCGCCGCGGCCTGTCAGGTCGCGAGCACGGTCGGCGCCGCGGCGATCGTGTCCTACACGACCTCGGGCGCCACGGCGCTGCGCGCCGCGCGCGAGCGCCCCGAGGCGCCGATCCTGGTGCTGACCTCGAACCTCGGTACCGCGCGGCGGCTCGCCCTCTTATGGGGCGCGCATTGCGTGCACACCCGAGATGTAAAGAGCTTTGCCGATATGGTGCAGAGGGCGACGCGGATCGCTCATCGCGAACAGATCGCTCAATCCGGCCAGCGGATCGTCATAACCGCAGGGGTACCCTTCGGCACCCCCGGCGCGACCAACATCCTGCGCATCGCCTGGGTCGACGGATGATTGCGTGAGATGGGCGTACGATCGGCGCCCGGTCCGGCTTCGTGCTTGCGGCGATTTAGGACGGCGCTCGCGAGGCGAGCGACTGGCCTGTGCCGGCGGTTCATCGTGGATACACCTGAATGCTGCCGGCGACGGCGTCGGCAACATGCTCCTTGGTGATCACCCCACGCACGTCTCCCGGCCTCGGCGAACGAAGGCGGCGGCCGTCCGAGGGCACCACGATCGCCATGATGACTCGGCGGCGCCACATCCGCCTAATCACGTCAAAAGCGACATCATCTTCTCTGACCAAAGTGAAGTCGCGGGTAGCGACGTCGCCGAACGCGATGTCCCCTCCAGTCTCGGCCAAGCGCTGCCTGAGCGCGGTATTGATGCGGACGACGCCGTGAATGCGGTCGCCCCTGGTCACGACAATGTGACGCATGGCGCCGTGATCGTCGGGCTGCCGCAAGAACGCGTTCAGGGAAAGGTCGGCAGGAACGAGGAGAAAATCACGTTCCATTACCTCGCTTGCCTTGCGCACCAGAAACATGTTGGCTTGAAGAGCCTTCGGGATCGTATGGCCGCGCCGGGCCAGCTTCAGGGTGTAGATGTTTTCGCTGGACAACAGGCGGCGAACGCCGAGGGCGACGGCTACCGCCAGAATCATCGGCAGAACGATGGCGTAGTCGCGGGTCATTTCGAAAATCATGGTGACGGCGGTCATCGCCGCCCCGGTCGCGCCACCGACCATGGCACCCATGCCAATCATCGCAAAGGCCGGCAGATTGACTGGGATGCCCGGGGCGACCAGCGTGACGAGCCCGGCGAAGGCGGCCCCCAACGTCGCGCCCATGTAGAGCGACGGCGAGAAAATGCCGCCCGACGAGCCCGAGCCGAGGCTCAGCGAGGTTGCCGCCAGCTTGCACACGAATAATAAGGCGAGGAGCCCCGCGGCGCCGAGCTGGCCGGTCAGGATCGCTTGAATAGTAGCATAACCAACTCCCTCGACGTAGTAGTGTCCGAAATTCTCGTGCAGCCAGTAAATCAATACGCCAACGAGCAGCATACCAAGACAATGACGGAAATAGTTTCCGGGAATGCGGTCGAACAAATCCTCGATCGCGTACAGACCACGGATGTAAACGGCGCCGGCGACCCCGATCAGACCTCCGAGAATGATGTAGAGGGCGATGATCAGCGCCGCCGCTGCGGGCTCGGCGGGCAGCGCGACGATCGCCGGCACTTGAAACGAGGGATGAGTGCCAAAGAAGATCCGCCCGATGAACGTCGCGGTCCCGGTCGCCACCGCGACCGGGAGGAAGGTGTTGACGCTGACCTCCGGCAGCATCAGCTCGATCGCGAACAGCACTCCGCCGATCGGCGTGTTGAACGTTGCGGCGATGCCGGCGCCAGCGCCGGCGGCGATCAGGATGATCCGTTGCCCCGGGTCCATCCGGATCAGCTGGCCTAGAGTCGAGCCGAACGATGAACCGATTTGGACGATCGGACCTTCCCGCCCGACCGATGCACCGCTGCCGATCGCGAAAGCCGAGGCGAGAGACTTGACCAGCGCCACCACCGGGCGGATCACGCCGCCGCCGTAGTAGATGGCGTCCATTACCTCCGGGACGCCGTGCCCCTTGGCCTCGGGGGCGAAGTTCACGACGAGGAAGGTGACCACGATCGCCCCAACAACCGGAACGAGGATGACCAGCGCGCCCCAAGGGCTGGCCGGGGTGAACAGGTTCGCGTCGTATTCGAACGCAAGTTTGCCAAGGAAAAGAATATTGTGGACGAGACCGATCAGCTCGCGGAAGACAAAGGCACCGAGGCCGGCGACAACCCCGACCGAGAAGGCGAGCAGCGACATGCGAATGAGGCCGAACCGCGTCGGGCCGACGCGCCAACCGGGCAGTGCGCGCCACATTTGAGAAGCCCCGCGCCTCGGCCGAAGCATCGGCGCTTCCGGCCCGACAGGTGCTGCGGTGGCGTCGATCTCCTCCGGCAACGATGTCCTCCAAAGCAAATTGCTCCAACCCGGGGAAGCATGCTACATCGGCGGCCTATATCGCCAAAGGGCTGCTGCGCTGGGCGGCTGTGCCGTCCCCGACCCCGATCCAAGATCTAAATTATCGGGCTCATGGATCTTTCCATCGTCATTCCGGTCAGGAACGAAGCTGAAAACATCGCACTTCTGGTGGCCGAAATTGTCGCGGCGTTGGGCGGCTTGATTACCTATGAAATTATCTATGTCGATGATGGCAGCACCGATGCGACCGCTGCCGAGGTCCTGCGGCACGGGACGCGGCTAAGACTGCTGCGCCATGCGCAGAGCTGCGGACAGAGTGCAGCAATCCGCACCGGGGTGCAGGCGGCGCGCGCGGCGTGGGTGGCGACGCTGGACGGCGACGGTCAGAACGATCCGGCCGACCTCCCGAATTTGTGGCGTCTGGCTCGGTCCGCTCCGGCCAGCCCGCCTCTGCTGATCGCCGGCCATCGCCGCGCTCGGCAAGACAGCTGGTCGAAGCGTGCCGCGTCGCGAATCGCGAACCGGATTCGGGCTTGGCTTCTCGGCGACAACACCCCCGACACCGGGTGCGGACTGAAGCTATTTCCGCGCGCGCTGTTTCTCAATCTGCCCGATTTCGACCATATGCACCGGTTTTTGCCGGCGCTGGTGCTGCGCGCAGGGGGAACGGTGCGTTCGGTCCCGGTCAATCACCGGCCGCGCGGCGGCGGCGTTTCGAAATACGGTGTGTTCGATCGTCTGGGGGTCGGGATCGTAGATCTTCTCGGCGTGCTGTGGCTGCAGCGTCGCGGGAAGCGCCCGCGTCTCGTCGGGGAGGCGGCGGTCGAGGCAAGTCAGACCGAGTTCGACCCGTTCGGCTTCGCCTTCGGTTTCCGCATTGCCATGACGACGAGGGAGCGAACAGCGCCCGGCCCGTCTTACCGGGGGCTCCGCCGGATTGTCGGGAGTCTACTGCTC
Organism: uncultured Alphaproteobacteria bacterium; assembly: GCA_963832875.1. GTDB lineage: Bacteria > Pseudomonadota > Alphaproteobacteria > ATCC43930 > CGMCC-115725 > AP-15. The sequence goes on from CAWHWB010000002.1 coordinate 142,397, forward strand.
GGACTGCTACTGGTCGGGATCGCCGGTGTCTGGCATTGGCGGGCCACTTTCGACCCGGCTGCCGTCGCCGCGGCGATCGGCCGCTATCCGGCAACCCCGCTGATCTTTCTGGCGGTCCACGTCGCGGCCAGCCTGCTGTTCGTCCCGCGCACCTTGCTGGCGATCTTGGCCGGGCTACTGTTCGGCGTCGGATCGGGCATTTTTTGGGCGGCACTGGGTAGCGTCGCCGGCGCAGTCGCGGGGTTCCTGGTCGCTCGCTACATTAATTCCGGGCTTCTCGGACTCCACCGCGGCGCCCGCCTGCGGCCGGTGCTCAACCGAGTTGAGCGCGGCGGCTGGCGCGCAGTGGCGTTGCTACGACTGATTCCGGTGATCCCGCACAGCCTCGGCAATTACGGTCTCGGACTGACCCGGGTCTCGCTGAGGGCCTACGCATTCGGGTCTCTGGTCGGACAATTGCCGATGACAATCGCCTATGTCGATTTCGGCGCAGCCGGAGAGCGGGTCATGCTCGGAGGCGCTGATTGGCTCGCACCGGCCTTGATCGGCGCCGCGGCGCTCGCGCTGTCGCTGTTGCTCCCGGTCATTGCCCGCCGCCGCGCCGGGTGAGCAGTTCTGAGGCTCCTCGGCGGCGGCCCGCCGGTGGCCCAGTCGAGAAGCTCGACCGTGTGCACGATCGGCACGGCCGAGCCGGGAGCGAGCTGGGTGATGCAGCCGATATTGCCAGTGGCGACGAGATCGGGCCGTGTCTGGGCAATGTTGGCGAGCTTGCGCACACGCAACTTTTCGGCGATCTCGGGCTGCAGCAGATTGTAGGTGCCGGCCGAGCCGCAGCAAATGTGCCCTTCCGACACTTCAAGCGTCTCGAACCCGGCGCGCGTCAGCAGGGCTTTTGGGCCGGCATGGAGGCGCTGGCCGTGCTGCATTGAGCAGGCGGAATGATAGGCGACGCGCCGGCCGAGGGCGGCCACTTCCGTCTTCGGCGCACGCAGCCCGAGCGTCTCGACCACTTCGGTAACGTCGCGGGCCAGAGCGGCAATCCGCGCCGCCTTTTCGGCATAGGCCGGATCTTCGCGCAGCATGAACCCGTAATCCTTCACCGTCGTGCCGCAACCGGACGCATTAATCGCGATCGCATCGAGCCCCTCAGCGAGGCGTTCGCGCTCCCAGGCATCGATATCGGCGCGGGCTAAGGCGAGCGCCGCCGCCCCCTGTCCCAGATGGTGGACGAGCGAGCCGCAGCAGCCGCTGCCCCGCGCGACGACCACCTCGCAACCATGTCGAGTCAAGAGCCGTATCGTCGCCTCGTTGATCTCGGGCGCCAGCACCAGCTGGGCGCAGCCGGCGAGCAGTGCGACGCGCATCCGCCGCTCGTTTTGAGCCGGAAATACGCGCGCCCGGTCGGTTACCGAGGTCGCGCGCACCGAGGCGGGAGCGAGTGTGAACAGCGGCGCGAGCGATCTCGGTAGAAATCGTGCGAACGACCTGCCAACAGTGGCGCAGCGCAGCGCCAGCCGGAACAACCAGGGCCGGGTCAGAACGGTTCCCAGCACCCGCCGCAATGTCCGTTCGCCCCACGGCCGGCGGTATTTCTCCTCGATCCAGCGCCGGGCATGGTCGACAAGGTGCATGTAGTTAACCCCCGACGGGCAGGTCGTCATGCAGGAAAGACAGGAGAGGCAGCGGTCGATATGCTTGACTGTGTCGGCGGTGGGCATCTCTTCGCGGGCGAGCATCTCCTTGATCAGATAGATGCGCCCGCGCGGACCATCGAGTTCATCGCCGAGCAGCAGATAGGTGGGGCAGGTCGCGGTGCAGAACCCGCAATGGGTGCAATTGCGCAGGATCTCTTCGGACTGCGCGGTATTCGGGTCGGCGAGCTGTTCGGCGGTGAAATCGGTGCGCACTCGATCAGCTCCGTTCGACCATGCGCCCGGGGTTCAGGATATGGCGCGGGTCAAAGCTGTCCTTGACGCGCGCGGCGATTGCGGCGAGCGCCGGTGGCTGCGGCTCGAACACCGGCACTGCGCGGCGTAACGCCGCCGATCCCCTGATCAACGTCGCATAGCCACTGCCCAGCCCATCCGCCCGGCGGATCGCGCCGCGGATTACGGCTGCACCACCGTCCTCGGCGCCGGCTACGGCAGCCCAGACAAGCCCACCGCCCCAATCGAGATACCAGAATGCATCGAGGCTGCGGACGATCGCCGCGGCAATTCCGGCACCGCTTGCCGGCGCCACCGAAACCCGCCACACCGCGCGTTCGGAGAGTGCGGCGAACGGCTCGACATCGCGGATTGCGCGCCAGAAACTGATCGAGGCGTCGCCGTCGAGAACCGTCGCTTCGCCTTCGCCGGCGAGTTTCACCAGCAGCCGCTCGCGACGGAACGTGACCGACGGCTGCGGCCCTTCGAGGCGCAAGGCGACTAGTCCCACCCCCCCGGCGATCACCGGGAGATAAGGCAAGGGAGGCGCGGCCGCGCCGGCCGGCAAATAGGCGGCGGCGGAGACATCGTGCGGCGAGGCCAGCGCGCAGCCCATCGCCCGCACCGCCGCATTGGGATCGAGCCCGCAGAGTACCACCGTCGCGACATGCTCGGGGCGCGGCATTACCTTGACCGTCACTTCTTCGAGTGCCGCCAAGGTGCCGTAAGAGCCCGCCATCAGCTTTGAGAGATCGTAGCCGGTGACGTTCTTGACGACCTTGCCGCCCGATTTGAAGATCTCGCCGCGGCCGCTCACCGCGCGAAAGCCGAGGAAATGGTCGCGCGCTGCTCCCGACTTGATCCGCCGCGGACCGGAAAGGTTGCAGGCGAGCGCGCCGCCGAGCGTCGGCTGCGTCTCCTGCGAGCCCAGCAAGGGTCGCCAATCCGGCGGCTCGAAGGCCAGCATCTGCCCATTTTGCGCCAGGGCGGTTTCGATCTCGTCGAGCGGGGTCGCCGCCCCGGCCGTCAACACCAGCTCACGAGGCTCATAGCTGCGGATGCGTGCAAGATTCGACAGATCGAGTGTGCGCGGTGTCTGCATTGGGCGGCCGAGGCCGCGTTTCGAGCCTCCCGCAATCACCTCAATCGGTTCTTCGGCGGCGAGCGCGTCGCCGACCGCTTCGCGCAATTCCGCCAGATCGCTGGGCGAGAACTGTGTCATGCCCCACGATGCCATGTGTGGTGAGATGAGCGAGCAAAGCGAAACCCATCATCCGCGCCGCTAAGAATCGTCATTGACGGGCTTCGCTGCACTTAGCCCATCCTACGGCTTTGAATCCCCGAACGCTAGAAGCGCGGCAGGTCGGGAAACGGCAATCGGCCGGCGCGGACGTGCAGGCGGCCGAGCTCGGCGCAGCGATGAAGCTGCGGGAACACCTTGCCGGGATTAAGCAACCCGTCGGGATCGAACGCACATTTCAGACGCTGCTGATGTGCCAGGTCGCTGTCGTCGAACATCGTGCCCATCAGATCGCGCTTCTCGACGCCGACGCCGTGCTCGCCGGTCAAGACACCGCCGACCTCGACGCAAAGGCGCAGAATGTCGGAACCGAATTTCTCGGCCCGCTCGATTTCGCCTGGCCGGTTTGCATCATACAGGATCAGCGGGTGCAGATTGCCGTCGCCGGCATGGAACACGTTGGCGACGCGCAGCCCATACTGTTCCGACAAGTCACGCATTCGGCGCAGCACTTGCGCCAGCCGCCCGCGCGGGATCGTCCCGTCCATGCAATAATAATCGGGCGAGATCCGGCCGACTGCAGGGAATGCCGCCTTGCGCCCCGACCAGAATGCGAGGCGCTCGGCATCGTCGTGGCTAACCCGGATCGTCGTGGCATAATGATTGCGTGCGATGATCTCGACCTTCGCGATCAGATAATCGATTTCAGCCGGCGCCCCGTCGAGCTCGACGATCAGCAAGGCTTCGACATCGAGCGGATAGCCGGCCTGGACAAACGCCTCGGCAGCATGGATCGCCGGCCGGTCCATCATCTCCATGCCGCCGGGGATGATGCCGGCGCCGATCACCGCGGCGACGCATTCCCCAGCGTCCTCGGCGCTGGCAAAGCCGATCAGCAACGCACGCGCCGCCAAAGGCTTCGGCAGGATGCGAACCGTGACTTCGGTAACCACGCCGAGCAGCCCCTCGGAGCCGGTTACCACCCCCAACAGGTCATAGCCCTCGGCATCGAAATGCTTGCCGCCGAGGCGGATCACCTCGCCATCCATCATCACCATCTCGACGCCGAGAAGATTGTTGGTGGTCAGCCCGTATTTGAGGCAATGAACGCCGCCCGAATTCTCGGCGACATTGCCGCCGATTGTGCACGCGATCTGGCTCGATGGATCGGGCGCGTAATAGTACCCGGCATGCTCGACCGCATGGGTCAGGGCCAAATTGGTGACGCCGGGCTGGGCGGTGATGCAGCGATTGTCGTAGTCGATGTCGAGAATGCGGTTGAACTTGGCCATGCCGAGCAGCACGCCGTCGGCCAAGGGCAGTGCGCCGCCCGACAGCGAGGTGCCGGCGCCGCGCGGAACGATTTTGACGCCCAACTCCTTGCAATAGCGCAAGATGGCCGCGACCTGATCGACCCGCGACGGCAACACCACGACCATCGGCAATTGCCGGTAGGCGGTCAAACCGTCGTTCTCGTAGGCACGGCGTTCGACCTCGGACACGATGACCCCTTCGCCGGGCACGATCTGCCGTAAGGCATCGACGATCTCGGCACGCCGCTGCAAAACCGCGGCGTCGGGCCTCGGCATCTTCATCGGCGATCGCGTGCGGCGCCCAGACCGCGCTCAGCAGCCGGGTTCAGCCCTGGCGCGCCTTGTATCTGGGATTGGTCTTGTTGATGACGTAGACGCGTCCCTTGCGCCGCACGATGCGGCAATTTTTGTCACGCTTTTTCAGGGTCTTGAGAGAATTGACGATCTTCATGTCCGGGGCTCCTCGGCGAGCCCGGAAGATAGGGAGCAAGCCAGCGGAAGTCAAATCGTGCGGGACAAGAACTCGGGTGCAGGGGTCGTGAATGTGCCGCGGCTTCGCGGCGCCGGGCCTTGAGGAGATGGGCGGAAGGAAGCATCTTATGCGAATTGCTCAGATAAGTGTCCCTGGTATCGTGATCCCGCTACGCTGACCCGGGTCGGAGAGACATTGATGCAGGCTTTGCAGCCGGTGCGCGGCACCCAGGATCTCTTGCCCGAAACGGCGCGACGCCATCGGCAGGTGAGCGAGACCGCGCGAGCCGTGGCCGAGCTCTACGGCTTCGCCGAGATCGCGACGCCGATCTTCGAGTTCACCGAGGTCTTCGCCCGCCCGATCGGCAAATTCACCGATATCGTGTCAAAAGAGATGTACACCTTCACCGATCGCGGCGGTGAGGAGGTGAGCCTGCGCCCGGAATATACGGCCGGGATCGTCCGCGCTGTATTGTCGAACGGGCTAACCCAATCGGCGCCCCTCAAATTCTTCTGCAGCGGCCCGGTGTTCCGCTACGAGAGGCCGCAAAAGGGAAGGCTCCGCCAGTTTCACCAGGTCAACGTTGAGATCTTGGGCGTGCCGCAGCCGCAGGCGGATATCGAGACCATCGCGCTCGGCCGGCGCATCCTCGACGAGCTGGGGATCGCCGGCAGGGTCGCGCTCGAGTTGAATACGCTCGGCGACCCCGAAAGCCGCGGGGCTTACCGCAACGCTCTCGTCGCCTACTTTTCGACGAGGAAATCCGACCTGTCGGACGACAGCCGTCGTCGGCTCGAAATCAACCCGCTGCGCATCCTCAATTCGAAAGATCCCGGCGATTTGCGGATCAATGCTGAGGCGCCGACCTTCGATGATTATCTGAACGCCGCGTCACAGGAGTTCTTCACTCGCGTGCGCGACGGGCTCGACCGGCTGGATATCAGCTACCGCCTCAACCCGCGTCTGGTGCGCGGCCTGGATTACTACACTCACACCGCGTTCGAATTCGTGACCTCCGATCTCGGCGCCCAAGGCACGGTGATGGGCGGAGGACGCTATGACGGGCTCGTCGAGATGATGGGCGGGCCGGCAATGCCCGGGGTCGGTTGGGCGGCCGGCATCGAGCGACTATCCATGCTGATCGCCGAGCCGCCGACGCCGCCGCGGCCGGTCACGCTGGTGCCGATAGGCGGGGCCGCTGAGGCGCAAGCTCCGGCGCTCGCCGAAAAATTGCGCGACGCCGGGGTCGTGATCGACCTCGGCTATTCCGGCAGTGTGCAGCGGCGGATGCGGCGCGCCGACCGGTACAGCGCCCGAGCCGCGGTGCTCTTCGGCGACGACGAGATTGCAGCCGGCACGGCAACGGTGCGCGATCTCGACAGCGGCGCACAGGAAGCGGTGCCGCTCAGCCAGCTCTCGGATCGGCTGAAAGCCTTGCTGAGCTGAACATGGAACCGGCGCTCGCCTTACGCCTCGACCAAATCCTCCGTCGTCACGACGAGTTGCGCGCGGCCCTCTCGGGCGCCGGTCTGTCCGGCGGCGGCTTCGCAAGACTATCAAAGGAATACAGCGAACTGTCGCCGATCATCCAGGGCATCGAAGCGCTGCGTCACGCCCAGGACGATATAGCGGCTGCGACCGAGATGGCGGCAGGCGACGACGCCGAGATGAGGGCGCTCGCCGAGGAGGAACTGCAGAGCCTGCGCGAGCGCCTTCCCGAATTGGAACTGCATGTCAAACTGTCCTTGCTGCCGAAGGACGAGGACGACGAGCGCAATGCGATCCTCGAGATCCGCGCCGGCACCGGCGGCGAGGAGGCGGCGCTGTTCGCAGCCGATCTGTTTCGCATGTACCAGCGCTATGCCGCGTTGCGCGGCTGGCGGTTCGAGTTGCTCGATCTGTCGGAAACCGGGATCGGCGGGTTTAAGGAGGCCACCGCCTCGATCACCGGCCGTGACGTCTTTGCCCGATTGAAATTCGAGAGCGGGGTTCATCGTGTCCAGCGCGTGCCGGAGACGGAGGCTTCGGGCCGCATCCATACCTCGGCGGCGACCGTCGCGGTATTGCCCGAGGCGGAGGAGGTCGATATCAAGATCGACGACAAGGATTTGCGCATCGACGTGTTCCGCGCCTCGGGGCCGGGCGGCCAATCGGTCAACACCACCGACAGCGCGGTGCGGATAACCCATCTGCCGACAGGGCTCGTCGTCGTCCAGCAGGACGAGAAATCACAGCACAAGAACAAGGCCAGAGCGCTGAAGGTGCTGCGCTCGCGACTTTACGAGATGGAGCGTCAGGCACGCGACAGTGCCCGCGCCGCCGAGCGAAAAAGCCAGGTCGGCAGCGGCGATCGCTCCGAGCGCATCCGCACCTACAATTTTCCGCAAGGCCGGGTGACCGACCACCGCATCAACCTGACGCTCCACAAGATAGACAAGGTGATGAGCGGAGAGGCCCTTGACGAAATCATCGATGCGATCCTCGCCGAAGATCGCGCAGCAAGACTGGCGGCGGTGAAGGGGTAAGGTATCGATGGCGGATACTCTCGGCTCGTTCCTCGGCGAAGCTGCCGTTGTGCTGTCGAGCGCCGGCGTCGACGAGCCGCGCCGCCACGCCCGACGGCTTTTGGGAGGTTTGTTGGACCTTTCCGCGGCCGAGTTGCTGAGCAATTCGCGCCGGGGGCTGGAACCGCACCAGGCTGATCGCCTGCGCCGAGCGCTGGGGCGAATGATCGAGGGTGAGCCGTTGAGCCGCGTTCTCGGCCGACGCGAGTTCTGGGGGCTCAATTTTGCGTTGTCGGAGGACACCCTTGACCCGCGGCCGGAGAGCGAAACCTTGGTCGAGGCGGTCCTGGCCCGGATCACCGATCGCACCGCGCGCCTCAGCTTTCTCGATCTCGGAACCGGGACAGGATGTCTGCTGCTAGCCCTGCTCACCGAATTCCCAGCCGCCATCGGCTTTGGCTGCGACATCTCGACCGGAGCGATCCTGACCGCCCGTCGAAATGCTGGCGTGCTGGGCCTTGCCGATCGCGCACTGTTTTTCGTCGGCGACTGGGGGAGCGCGGTGACGGGACAGTTCGAGGCGATCGTCGCAAATCCACCTTACATCGGCGCCAAAGAGCTTGCTGCTCTACCGGCTCAGGTCCGCTGTTATGACCCGCGGCGCGCACTTGATGGCGGCGAGGACGGTCTGGATTCCTATCGAGTGATTGCCTCGGACCTGCCAGGGCTGTTGGCGCCCGGCGGCATCTCTACAGTTGAGATCGGGATTGGACAGGCCGGCGCTGCGACCGCGATTTTCGCCGCCCGAGGCTTCAACATCGACGGCATCGAGGGCGATCTCGCCGGCATTGAGCGCTGTGTCGTATTGCGGCTTGGTGAAAGCGCCCGAGCCGAGCCGTGCTCGGGTGGTCAAAAAAATCTTGGAATATGCCGCCATCCCGTCTAGGCTGAGGCGGTGGAGAGTTCGATCCCGCGCCGGGGAAGCGCCGGATATTTGCGCGAGAACGCCCTGTCCGAGATCGTGCAGGGACCGACGAACGCTCCGATCGGATAAGGCTCCGACCGTTTCCACCGAGATCAGACAGGTGTCATGAGACCAGGCCCAAACAAGCGATCGCGTGGCCGCAACAACGGAGGCAATCCGCACCACAATCGCCCACGGTTGCCTCACCGGATCCAGACTTTCGACAGCAATGGCCCAAACGTCAAAATTCGCGGTAACGCTTATCAGGTATTTGAGCGTTACGTTGCGTTGGCGCGCGAGGCGGCGGCGAGCGGTGACCGAATCGCAGCGGAAAACCTATATCAGCACGCCGAGCACTACTTTCGGGTCATGAACGCGAACGGCGACGCCAATCAACATGGGGCGTCCAGGCCAATGACGCCCGCAGATGCCGATATCGGTGAGTCGGAAGGGGAGCTCAGCGAAAGCGAAGAGGGGCTGCTCCAGCCATCGCCGCCGATATTGCCGAGTGAGGATCAGCCTCCCCGGTTTTGAGGGCCTCAGCGGGGCTGCGCCAGTCTGACAGCCTTTTGCCGGTCGTGCTTGAGACCCCCGATCGTGGGGTTGCTTGGCAATTGAGCCGCGCCATATACGCCCGAGAAGAGGATCGCGGGGCGGCCTGAGCGGGGCCTCGCGCCCGGCTTGGCGGAGCATGTCATGGACTTCGAAAAATACACCGAACGGTCGAAGGGGTTCATCCAGTCGGCCCAGACGCTGGCATTGCGCAGCGGCCATCAACGGCTGACACCGGAGCATCTGCTGAAGGTTTTGCTCGATGACAAGGAAGGGCTCAGCGCCAACCTGGTCCGAGCGGCGGGCGGGGATCCGGTCCTGGCGCTGAGTGCAGTCGAGGCCGACCTCGCCAAGCTGCCGCGGGTCGAGGGCTCCGGGGCGGGGCAGGTTTATATGTCGCCCGAAATTGCCCGTGTCTTTGAACAGGCCGAGCAGATGGCACAGAAGGCGGGCGACAGTTTTGTCACCGTCGAGCGGCTGCTACTGGCGCTGTCGATGGCGCGCGAGACCCCGGCGGGCAAAGCGCTGGCCGCGTCCGGGTTGACGCCGCAGAAGCTCAACGCCGCGATCGAAGATCTGCGCAAGGGACGCAAGGCCGATAGCGGCTCTGCCGAGGAGGGCTACGACGCCCTGAAACGCTACTCGCGCGATCTGACCGAGGCAGGGCGCGATGGCAAGCTTGACCCGGTCATAGGGCGCGACGAGGAGATCCGCCGCACCATCCAGGTGTTGTCGCGGCGCACCAAGAACAACCCGGTGCTGATCGGCGAACCCGGCGTCGGCAAGACGGCAATCGTCGAGGGTTTGGCGCTACGCATCGTCAACGGCGACGTGCCTGAAGGACTGAAAGACAAGCGCCTGTTGGCGCTCGATCTGGGCGCGCTGATCGCCGGCTCTAAGTTCCGCGGCGAGTTTGAGGAGCGGCTTAAGGCGGTTCTGGCGGAAATCACCGCTGGTGCCGGCGAAATCATCCTGTTCATCGACGAACTGCACACCTTGGTCGGCGCCGGCAAGGCGGAAGGGTCGATGGACGCCTCCAACATGCTGAAGCCGGCGCTGGCACGGGGTGAACTGCATTGCGTCGGTGCGACCACGCTCGATGAGTATCGCAAGAACATCGAAAAGGACGCTGCGCTGGCGCGGCGCTTTCAGCCGGTCTTCGTCAATGAGCCGTCGGTCGCGGACACGATCTCGATCCTGCGCGGAATCAAGGAGAAATACGAGCTGCACCACGGGGTGCGGATCACCGATGCGGCGATCGTCGCAGCGGCGACTTTGTCGAACCGCTACATCACCGACCGCTTCCTGCCGGACAAAGCGATCGACCTGATGGACGAGGCAGCTTCGCGCCTGCGCATGGAGGTCGATTCGAAGCCCGAGGCGATCGACGAGCTTGATCGCCGCATCATACAGCTCAAGATCGAACGCGAGGCTTTGAAAAAAGAGAACAACTCCGCGTCGCGCGATCGACTGGAGAGGCTGGTCAAGGAACTTGAGGAGCTCGAGCAGCGCTCGGCCGAGCTGACCGCGCAATGGCGGGCGGAAAAGGACAAGCTTGCCGGCGCGGCAAAGCTCAAAGAGCAGCTCGAGCAGGCTCGCGCCGACCTCGACATAGCCCAGCGCCGCGGCGACTGGAGTAGCGCCGGTGAGCTGACCTACGGCATCATTCCCGATCTCGAACGCAAGCTGAAGGACGTCGAGGAGACCGAGGCCGGCCGCATGCTCGAGGAGGCGGTGACCGCCGAGCACATTGCCGCCGTGGTGTCGCGCTGGACCGGGATTCCGGTGGACAAGATGCTATCGAGCGAGCGCGACAAGCTGCTGCACATGGAGGATTCGCTCAGGCGTCGGGTGGTTGGGCAAGATGAGGCGGTGACCGCCGTTTCGAACGCGATCCGTCGCGCCCGCGCAGGCTTGCAGGACCCGAACCGGCCGATGGGCTCGTTTCTGTTCCTCGGGCCCACCGGCGTCGGCAAGACCGAGCTGACCCGCGCGCTCGCCGAATTCCTGTTTGACGACGAGAGTGCGATGGTGCGCATCGACATGTCGGAATACATGGAAAAGCACTCGGTCGCGCGGCTGATCGGCGCGCCCCCCGGCTATGTCGGCTATGAGGAAGGCGGCAGCCTAACCGAGGCGGTGCGGCGCCGGCCTTATCAGGTGATCCTTTTCGACGAGGTCGAAAAGGCCCATCCCGATGTCTTCAACGTGCTGCTGCAGGTGCTCGACGACGGCCGCCTGACCGACGGTCAAGGCCGCACCGTCGATTTCCGCAACACCTTGATCGTGTTGACCTCGAATCTCGGCAGCGAGGCGCTGGCCCGGTTGCCGGAGCGAGCCGACGTCTCGGTCGCGCGCGAAGCGGTGATGGACGCGGTGCGCGCGGCGTTCCGCCCCGAATTCCTTAACCGGCTCGACGAGATCTTGCTATTCCGCCGGCTCTCGCGCGACGACATGAAGGGGATCGTCGCGATCCAGATCGAGCGGCTGAAGAAGCTGCTGGCCGATCGCAAGGTCACTCTTGATCTCGATGCGGTGGCGATGGCTTGGCTCGGCAATGCCGGCTACGACCCGGTCTACGGGGCTCGGCCGTTGAAGCGGGTGATCCAGCGCGAGTTGCAGAACCCGCTGGCCGAACTGATACTCGAGGGGCGTATCCCTGATGGCTCGATGGTGCGTGTCACGGCCGGCGACAAGGGTCTCGTGATCGAGGAGGCGGCCAGGCGCGAGGCTGCTTGAGCGGACTGACCTTCCGCTCGCGTCGGTACTACGCATCGTTTTGGTGCGTAAAGACTTTCATCTCTCCTGATCAGCGCCGACGATGAGGTGGCATTCGCGGACCTCGGCACGCGGAATTCTGAGCGTATCTGGCGGGTTGAACTGACGCAGCACCAGGGTGTCGCCGTCCCATCCGACAAATTGTTTGATCAGCACCGCTTGCCCCTCTTTATAGACGACGACGTCGCGGCCGCGCTTCGGCGGCTTGAACGGGTTGACGTGCAGCAGCCATCCCTGTTCGTAGCGCGGCTCCATACTGTCGCCGACCATGTAGATTGCATAGGCTGCCTGGACCCCGCCCAAGTTGGCCGGCCGCGGCGTATATCCGATCCCATCTTCCAGATACATCTCCTGGTCGGCGCCGCCGCGGCCGGCGCTGCGAATCGGGATCATATCGGCAGAACGCATTCCGCCGGGGGATGACGTCGAAGGTGGTCGGCCGCGACCGGGCCGCGGGGCATCGCCGTCCCTCGCGGAAGCGGAGGTCGCATTGTCAATGGCGTGGCGCAAAACCTCGTCTGGACTGATGCCGAGAAATTCCGCGATCTGCACGGTTTCGAGTTGCTTCATCTGACGCTCGCCCTTGAGCATGCGGGAGACCGCCGAGGGAGCAAGCCGCAGGTGCCGAGCGAGATCCGCCTGGGTCGCCCCCATTCGCTCCAGGGCCTGATGGAACCATTGCGTGTCCATGTCATTATCACAATTTCTATGTTGACACCGATCCAGATCATGTTATCATAACAATGCGATGATCACAAGCCGGTCTCGGCGTACGATGGAGGAAATCAAATGGGGGACCTTTCGCGGCCGTCGATTTCGAGGCCCCCTCGTGATCGCGCGGGCTGCTGCTACATCATCGAGGACAATGACCCTCGACGGTCGTGCGGGGCGCTGCGGCGGCCCGGCTCACCGTATTGTCTGGTGCATCATGCGCTCTGCTATATCGCGGGGGGTACCACGACGGAAGCCAAGCGGCTGCGCGAGGTCGAGGCGCTGGCCACCGCGGTCGGCGGACGCCGCGGGGATAATGCCAACGGCCCTTCGCAACGTTTTCTCAGAAAGCTCGAACAAGCGGTTCGGCCATTTTCGTGATCAAAATGTTCCCTGTCTGTTCGGCTGGAGATGATACATGGCTCACCGCAATGCCCCCCGCAAGGCCACTATCGTCGCCGAAGTGGAACTCGTGCCGACCCCCGAACGTCTCCATCAAGGCTTGGTCGAGCGCCCGGAGCGGCCGATCTCTGACGAGGCCGGCCGCCCCGCGCGTCCCTATCGAGCGGTCGACACCCTGGGGATGATGGAGCGTCGAGGCTCGATCACCGCCGCGATGCGTCAAGCCGGAGAGGATTTCCGGGCGCGCTTTGCCTTGGCCCAGCTCGATCCGCTGCGCGCGCTCGATTATTCGCGACCAAGAGATGGCGCGGCCGCACGGTCCAGAGGCGGTGAAGAACCCAGATCGCGTGTCGAAGGCGCGCGGCAGACCGTGTGGTGCGCAATTCTTGCTGTTGGCGGCCTGGGCTCGCCCGGCGGCTCGTGCCTGTGGCATGTAGTCGGCTGGGAGCGTTCGCTTAAGGAGTGGGCGATCGAGCAAGGCTGGAGCGGACGCCGGGTCAGCCAGGAGGCGGCTTCGGGCATCCTGATCGCCGCGCTGGGCGCGCTCGAGGCGCATTGCCGGCATCGCGGCGCGTTGTGAAAACAAGAATTTTGATGTTGACAAATCCGGATCGGTCGGGTATAAGAGCTTCATACTGGCGAAAATGGCAAAGCCGAGCGGCGACGGCCGGCGAGAGCAAGGTCAGACCCGCTTCCAGTATCACGACCGCGCTGCACCAGAGGGTGCAAAGATCGGGCAGACGACACCTGCAACCGGAGGCGATCTCGTGCGGCCCTCTCAGGGATGAAGCGGCCAAACGGCATCGGGGCGTCAGCGAAATAGACCGGCACCGGCGGCGATAACAGGCAAGAGCATCGAATTTGGCATCCCGCTCCGGTAGTCGTTTGACTTCGCCCGCGGTAGCGCGCAGCCGCCGCAAGCCGGCCGCCGAGATGGAATTCCGGGATGCTGCCGAAAGTGCTCCGGACGAGATCGACGAGCGAGCAGCGCGGCTCGGGGTAACGCCCGAGCGAGTACTGCAGGAATACGCACGCATCGCTTTTGCCGATCTGCGCCGCTTCGCCGATTGGGGACCGGGCGGGTTGGTGTTGAAGACGCCGGAAGAATTGAGCGACGAAGATGCCGCGGCAATCTCCGAAATCACAACCGCTGGCGCCGGAGGCGGGAGCTGCCGGGTGAAGCTCTACGACAAAAAGGCGGCGCTCGACGCGATTGCCCGCCATCTCGGAATGTTTGTCCGGCCGCCCCCGCGACAGGAGGACGATCCATCGGCCGATCTCGCGGAGGATGCGCGTGAGGTGCTTGCACGCCGATTGGCTCGCCTCGCTGCCGGAGGCGCTGAGAAATAGCCTCGTGGCGGCGCTGAGCCCTGCGGAGGCTCGCGCACTGCTCTACGACTGGCCATTCTGGGCTCGGGCCAATCAGCTGTCTCCGGAAGGTGATTGGCGGGTGTGGCTGCTGCTTGCCGGCCGGGGGTTCGGCAAAACCCGCACCGGCGCCGAGTTGATGCGGGCCCGGGTAACGAGGCGGTCGGCGCGTCGGGTGGCGCTGGTCGCCCCGACCGCCGCCGACGCCCGCAATGTTATGGTCGAGGGCGAAAGCGGCATCCTGGCGATTTCACCGCCCTGGGACCGGCCCCGCTACGAGCCGTCAAAGCGGCGGCTCACCTGGTCCAACGGGGCAATTGCGACGCTTTACAGCGCTGATGAGCCCGAACGGCTGCGCGGGCCGCAGCATGATGCCGCGTGGTGCGACGAACTCGCCAGCTGGCGCTATCCCGAGGCCTGGGACATGCTGATGTTCGGATTGCGCTTGGGAACCGACCCGAGAGTCGTAGTGACGACGACCCCGCGGCCGACAAAGCTGTTGCGGGAGCTCGTCGCCGACCGGACGGTCACGACCACGCGCGGCACGACATATGAAAACTGCGCCAATTTGGCGCCGGACTTTATCGAACAGATCGTCCGAAAATACGAAGGGACGCGGCTCGGGCGCCAGGAGATCCAAGCCGAGATCCTCGATGATCTGCCGGGCGGCTTGTGGAACCGCGGAATGATCGAAGCGGCGCGCGCTCGAACCGCGCCGGAACTCATCAGGATCGTGGTAGCGATCGATCCGGCCGCGACCTCGAGCGAGGGAGCCGACGAAACCGGCATCATCGTCGCCGGCAAGGATGGACAGGGACAAGGCTGGGTCGTCGCCGACCTTTCCGGCCGATACAAGCCGTTGGAGTGGGCGACGGCGGCAATCGCGGCCTATCGCGCGCACCGCGCCGACCGGGTCGTCGCCGAGGTCAACAACGGCGGCGAGATGGTCGAGGCGACCTTGCGCGTCATCGATCCGAACCTGGCCTTCGCCGCGGTCTATGCCTCGCGCGGCAAGGTCACCCGCGCCGAGCCGGTGGCCGCACTCTATGAGCAGGGTCGGGTGCATCACCTCGGCGCGTTTCCGCAACTCGAAGACCAGATGTGCGAGCTTCATCGAGGCGCACGCGATGATTCTGCGCTCCGGCGCGAGCGATATTCCCCCGACCGGGTCGATGCGCTGGTTTGGGCTCTGACCGATCTATTGGTAGAGCCGATGCCGGGTGAGGGGATCTATGAGGCCTATCGTCGGCTGAGCGGCGAGATGTCGGAAACGCTTCGCCGCAGTTCCTTCTCTTGACCGACCTGCCTGTCGCTGCAAAGGAGTTCATCGGTGACGCTGCTGGTAAAAGACGCGAACACGACGACCCAGGCGCTGTCGACCGGGCTCGACAGCGCCGGCAATTTGGTGCCGCTGCATATGCCGGCCGCGACGGTGGGCGGCGTGGCGACGCCAGCCAGCGCCACGAACCCGCTGCCCGTCATAAACGCTGCCGGGTCGGTTGCGGTCGATGGCAGCGGCACGGTCAGCGTCGGCGGGACGGCGCAGACCTTGTTTGGCGGCGTCCCGCCCGGTAACGGGTGGCTCGTTGCCAATAATTCGTCGGCGACGGTGTATGTCTCGGACGTTGGCGCCGCGACGGCGGGCGGGGCATCGATCCCGATCGCACCCGGTGCGGCGTTCGCCACGCCTTCGGGTTACCGGCCGGCGGGGCCAGTCAGTCTCTATGGCGCCACCGGGGGTCAGGCATTCGCGGCACGGCGCTGGTAACGACCAAAGGCGAGACAAGATCACTTGATGGCTCGGCCTATCGAGGACTGCGTGCTCGTCAAGGCGCCTATCGTATTCGAACCTCAGATGCCCATCGCAGCAGCGCTCGCCCTCCGGTACGCCGCGACCGCGACCGTCCGCAGTGGCCATCGCACCCAAGGGGACGCCAACCGGTGAAACTTTTTCTGGCCATATCGGTTTGCGCCGCCGGCGTTGCAGCTGCATTGCCGAGTTTCGCTCAGTCTCCGGGCAATTTCACCAGCCTGACGACAACCGATACCGCGACCTTGGGCGGCGACGTTCTGATGTGCTCGGGGCGGCCGTGGATCGACGTACGCTGCAACGGCGCCATCGGCGACGACAGCCATGATGATACCAGCGCCATCCAGAACACGATCGACAGCGCCGTCGCAAATAATTGGCCGATGCACATCCCGGCCGGGACCTATAAGATCACCGCAGAACTGACTGTTGATTACGCCGGCCGGGCGAGCAACGGCTTTCGCCTGATTTCACAGGCAGCGATCATTGACGGCCGGGCCATTTCCGCCGGCCCGGTGCTGCAGATCCAGTGCGGCGGCGGCACCCCGACTAACCCGACCGGTTGTTTCTATTTCAAGGAAGAGGGCTCGCTGTTCGTCAATGCCAATACCCCGGCCTATGCGGTGGTCTTCGGCAAGCCCGACTTTTCCGATGCCCACAATTCGGCCAAGATCGACCATCTGATTGTCAATAATGCAAGCAACAACGCGGCAGCCGGGGCCTGTCAGTTCAATTATGTGCTCGACAGCGATCTCTACGCCGTGTGCGATTCAGCCGGTGGCGCGGCGGGCATGGCCTTCGAGCAGACCCAATTTTCTCGAATCTCCGGGGCCGGCACTGCATCCGCGGCCGGCGGCCGTAGCCTTGTGCTCGAGAACGGGTATAATTTTTCGAATACGTTCTCCGGCCTCGATCTCGAGAATTCGCCGACCTGTCTGTCGATAACCTTCAATCACAATGGGCTGAACACCTTTGTGTCGCCCTATTTCGACTGTGTCACCGCGGTCAACGCGACGGCGAGCGTCGGCAATACGCTGATCAATCCCAATTTCGGCGGCGGCGTCGTTAATTACGGACCAAATTCGACCGGCATCTCAGTCCAGGGTACGGGATCGCGGCCGCAGTGGATGTTCCCGTCGACGGCGACCTACACGGCGGCGCCGATCGATGACGGGATGTCGTTATCAAGCTTCAACGCTCCCGGCGCGTCGATGGCCGTGACCTTGCCGCCGATCGCCGACGTCAATCCCGGCTGGTCGATGGGCTTTGCGACCGACAACGGCAAGGGGATGACAGTCACGGCGCTGAGCGGCAGCATCGTGCTCGGTGGCAAGTTCGTCTCAGCGGTAACGCTCGGAAGCGGCAATTACGAATATCTCCGGGTCCAGTCGGACGCCAATAATTGGCGAGTTGTTTCATCGACCCGGAACACCCGGCTCAACATGGGTTTCGAGCCGCCGCCCTGGCCGAGCAACTGGCTCTATCCGACGACATCCGGCTATACGGCGGCCCTCGGCGACAACGGCAACATCCTGTCCAGCTACAACACGGTCTCTGGTCTGGCCGTGACCTTGCCGTCAACAACGAGCTTGCCGACAGGCTGGAGCATGGGTTTTGCGACTGACAACGGAAAGCCGCTTTCGGTCCAGGTCAATGGGGTTTCCGGCGGGCATATCGTCTGGCCGGGGGCCGGCGCCTCGTCGACTTCGATCGCCTTGGCCAACACGAGCCAGGGGGCGTACGAATTTTTGGCACTGCAATACGATGGCGGCGGTAACTTTCGCGTGGTCGGGGCGACGCCGGCAACGGCGCAGTCAATTGGAATGATTGGAGCTGCCTCGGTCAGCCATTGGAGCTTTCCATCAACCAGCGCCTACACCGCGACCGTGGCCGACAACGGAAATGTGATTTCGAGCTACAACAGTTCGGCTTCCTATATGGCGGTGACTTTGCCACCGACCGTGGCGATCCCGATGGGCTGGACCTTGGCGCTGGCGACCGACAACGGCAAGACAATGTCGGTCCAGGTCAACGGAACCTCCGGCGGCCATATCCTCTACCCGGGCAGCGGCACGGCGGTCACCTCGGCGACGCTCGCGTCGGGCAATTACGAACTTTTGGTATTGCGGTTCGACGGCGCCAACTTTCGGGTCACAGGGACGACCCCGGCGACGGCGGCGCTGATTGGTATGGCAGGTTCGACGCCGGACGTCAACCGCTGGAATTTCCCGACGGCAGCCACTTACGCGGCTGGGCAGAGCGACAATGGAAATGCATTGTCGAGCTACAATACCGCCGCCGGTCTGACGGTCACGCTGCCGTCGACGACGGCGATTGGGGCCGGCTGGACGATGGGGTTTGCCACCGATAACGGCAAACCGCTGAACGTGCAGGTCAATGGGACTTCCGGCGGATCGATCCTGGAGCCGGTGCAGGGCGGTACCTCGGCCACATCCATTACCTTGGCCGCGGGGCAAAATTACGAGTTCCTGCAACTGCGCTTCGACGGCAGCAATTTCCGAATCACCAGCGCGACGCCGCAGACGATCAACGATCTCGGCGGCCTGATTTCGCCCGGCACTCCGGCGTCGAGCACGGCGGCATGCAGCGTCGGGCAGCTTCAGGCGGATGACAGCTACCTTTATTTTTGCACCGCGCCCAACACATGGAAGCGTGCAGCGCTTTCAACATTCTGAGATACGACGATGCCGAATTTTAAGGCACTCGCATGCCTGCTCTCAGGCGTCGCCTTTGTACCGCGTGCCTGGGCCTATGAACCAGGAATCGCGCCGGTCGTTTCGGCCGTGGCGGAGGCCAGCCATCTGATCAAGGCCGCGCCGGGCAATCTCTATTCCCTCTACGTGACGACCGGTGCAACCGCTGGGTATGTGATGACGTTCAACGCCGATGCCGCACCTGCGGATGGTGCCGTGACGCCGGTCGAGTGCGTTGTGGCGCCGGCCGACAGCACGATCTCGATCAGTTTCGATGGACCTCCCGATATCTATTCTGTCGGCATCGTCGCGGTATTCAGCACGACCGGCTGCTTTATCAAGACGGCGAGCGCGACCGCATTCTTCAAAGCGCGGGCGCAATGAGGCTTGGTGCTGTCGTCGGCGCCCTTGCTCTTCTGCACGCGGTACCTCTCTGGGCACAGTCCGTTCAATACGGGCCGAGCAGCGGCAGCGGCGTTGCCCAATCCGGCTCGGTGACCGCCGGCGATGTTGCCGCCTGGGCCGGATCCGGGCAGATCCGAGACGGCGGCGGCCCCGCCGGAACCGTCTCCAGCGTCGGGCTGGTGATGCCGTCATGGCTGTCGGTTTCGGGCTCTCCGGTCACCGCGGCCGGGACTTTGGCGGTCGGCGGTGCGCCGCAGGCGGCAAACCTGTTTTTGGCTTCGCCAAGTATTTCCGGCGGGGCGATGGCACCGCGGGCCATTGTCGGCGCTGATCTTCCGTTGCCGGGCCCCAACAGTTTGGGCGGCGTCGAGAGCCTCGCGCCGGTCGCCCACTACTGGCTAGACAGCATCTCGAATTCAGGGGCGCCGCATGCTTCGCAACCGGCCTGCGGCGACCTAGCGGGAGCCGCGGCTTCCTGTTCTGTCGATACGACGAATGCCGGGAACATCACATCAGGGACATTGCCGGGTGCGCGTTTGCCGAGCACCATTCCAGTGAACACAACGTTCTCAGGAAACAACGTCTATTCCGGTACGTCGACCTGGGGCGGATCGCTGTTCGTACCGGTCCGGGTCGTGACGATCGCTGGTCCGGTCACCGTGTCGCCGACGACCGATTACCTGATCGTTGTCGACAAGACGACTCCGGCGCCAACCCCGGTCAATTACACCTGCACTCCCGGCTTCACGTTCCTGGTCAAAGACGGCGCCGGCAATGACTCGACAAACGCGATCACTTTGGCTCCGTCGTCCGGGACCATCGACGCTGCTGCCAGCTTTGTCATGAACGCCAGCACGGCGGGGGTGCCTCCCTACGAAGCGCGGGCTGTGACCTGCGACGCCAGCGGCAACTCTTGGGTGAATTGACAATGCGCCGATTGCTTGCAGCCGTCATGATCCTGTGTGCGTCGCTCCCCGCGCAGGCGGCGACACCATTTTTGTGGGAGCCAGGCGCCGGGAACACCGGCTTGTATGCACCGGCTTTGACGCTGATGTCGAATGAACTCAATGCGGTCGCCTCGGGAGCTGTGGCGCTCAGCAGCGTCGGCGGCTCTGCCGGGGTGTTCAGCAATTCCAATACCGGGCAAATCATCTGGTCGCCATTGGTGTTGACTCTCGGCTCGACCGCCGGTGCGTTTCAAACTGGGGGCAATCTGTCGTGCTGGTTCCTGCAATCGCTCGATGGCGTGACCTTCGAAAGCGGCAGCGCGGCGCCGCCGCGTGCGCCGGACGTGGTATTTCCGCTGCCGGCAGCGGCATTGGCGGCGACCGCCACCTTTCTGTCTCAAGGCCTGGTGCGCCTGCCGGCGTTGCGGTTCAAGGTGCTGTGCCAGAACAACAGCGGCCAGACTCTGAATGCGTCCGGAAATACCGTAGTCCTTGCTCCGACGGCAGTGCAATATTGACCGAAACTGGTGCCCGTCTCGCCAGCGCGCGGCGCCGACCGGGGACCAACGGTCCACGGGTCGCCTTGGCGGCGATGCCACGAACGCGACCGAACAGGCGTAAGTTTTTGGCCGGTTTCGTCGCTGGCGGTGCAGGGTTCGTCGCGGCGCGGTCGGCGTCGGCGTTTCAGCACCCTGTGCGGCCCTACCGAGGTCTGTACCGGCCGCCGGGGTTTCCCCGTCTCGCCGATGATCCGGTGACCGAGTTTCTAGCGGACGCCTGGCATTTCGACGGGTCGGCCTATGATGCCAATCAGGGGGCATTTGGCGCTCCGTTGTGGGGCCTGTCCGTTCGGGGCTATCCCTATCGCACGCAATTCGCGGCATTCGGCCCGGCGATCACGACGGCGGGTCAGGGCTGCGGCTTCAATGGGAGTTCGCAGTATATCTGGACATCGATCGGAGCCGGGCGGGGGCCGTGGTCGATGAGCCCGGCGCAGCAGACAATGCTCGTCGTCGCTCAGGTTGACGCTGTGCAAGCGGCAGCGCAGACGCTGATCGGGATTGAGGGGCACGCGGTGCCGCGGCGGGCCTCGATGCAGATTGCCGCGAACTCCACAAGTTTTTTCGTCGACTGGGTGACGACCACGACGACGGCCGGCGCATTCTCCCAGTCCGTCGTGCTTGGCCAGCCTTTCGCGGCGGCTATGACGCTTGATTACAACGCTGGTGCCGCCAGTTTGTTCTTTGGCCAAAGTAAGAGCACGATCTCAGGTTCCGCGAAAGCTGTCAATCAATGGGACGAAGCAAACTTTGGAAACTCGATCGTGGACGGAGTGAACGAGGGAAATTACCTCGACGGCGCCATGCTGTTTGCCGCCGCGTGGAACACGCTGCTGCCGGATCAGACGGTCTTTGATCTCCTGCTGGACCCGTTTGGATTTTTAATTTTTCCGGATGACGACATGATGTCCGATGTAGTCGGCGTTGCTGGTGCGGCCAGATTGCTGCGCAGTGGCGCGCATGGCTTCCCGAGGTAATCCGATGCCCCCGCCTGGTGGAAAACGCACCTCGCTCGCCTCCTACACCTGGGGCGGGTTCGGTTCGCAAAACGATATCACTCAATTCCGTGACGTTTTCCAGCCCGATCAAGGGATCTTTTCTCCCGGCTATCCGCTGGTTCCGCCCGAGCGCGAGCGCGTCCGGCTATGGGATTTCCCGGTCGGCTACAACACGATCTACACGCCACGCTCCTACGAGCCGATCGGTTTTCACGAATTGCGAGCGCTCGCCGAAAACCACGACATCACGCGGCTGGCGATTGAGACGCGCAAGGATCAGATCGAGAAACTAGATTGGGCCATCAGACTTCGTGACGAGAAGCGGCCGAACTCGAATGCGCCCGCGCGCATTGCCAGGTTGACCGAATTTTGGCGCAAGCCCGATGGTGAGCAACTCTTTGCGAGCTGGCTGCGCGAGCTGCTTGAAGATCTGCTGGTTCTGGATGCGCCGGCCCTCGAGTTGCGCCGCAACCGCGCCGGTGACATTATCGGCCTCGATGTCGTCGATGGTGCCACGATCAAGGTACTGATCGACGATACCGGCAGACGCCCGCAACCACCGGCGCCGGCGTACGAGCAGATCATTCACGGGCGTCCTTGGCGATTGTTGACTTCGGACAACCTCCTCTATCTGCCGCGCAACAAGAGGCCGCACAAGGCCTATGGTTTCGGACCGTGCGAACAGATCGTGATGACGATCAATATTGGTTTGCGCCGCCAGCTGATGCAACTGCAACACTTCACGGAAGGTAACGTCCCGCCGGGGCTGCTGAATGCACCGGATGGCTGGAACGCCGAACAGATCCGTCAGTTCCAGGAGTGGTTCGATTCGATCCTCGCCGGTAATACCGGCAGCCGCACCCGGCTGATTTGGGCCCCGACAGGGTCCAAGTACCAGGCTTTCAAGGAAGCACCTTATAAGGATGAGTTCGACGAGTGGCTGGCCCGAATCGTCTGCTATGCCTTTTCGCTACCGCCGACCGCGTTTACGCCGCAGGTTAATCGAGCAACCGCCCAATCCGCGCAGGAGACTGCTCTCGAAGAGGGACTGGCGCCGCTGTCGGGCTGGGTCAAGCGGCTCGTCGACAGCGTCATTCAGGACCGAATGGGGCATACCGACCTCGAATTCATCTGGTCGGATGTAAGGTCCACCGATCCCAAGGATCAGGCCTCGATCCTCGACATCTATGTCAAGGACGGGGTCTATACCCTCAATGAAGCGCGCGACATTCTCGGTCTCGCCCCGATCGAGGGCGGCGATCGTCCATTGTTTCTGACGGCGCGGGGTCAGGTTCCGCAGCCTTTGCCGGTTGCCTCGGGTTGACCGGTGAACCGAAGTTCAGCGCCCTTGGGCATGTTGCGGACAAGCTGACATTAGGGACATTAGGCGCCCGAACCGTCGCAGGGTGAGCGCGTCACTGCCGAGCCTTTGAGCCGATCGGGATAGCTCTGCTCGCCCTGCGCGCCGGCCTCTGTCGGCTGGGGATTCTGCCGATTGCCGGTTGCAACGCCACTAATCCTCGGTTCGCGCTGCGTGAATTGTCAATAGGAGCCTCCATCGATGAGCGTCACTCCGAACAATATTATTGCTTACGGCTCGGCCGACATGCCCGAGACCGACGGCGTTACCATCGGCGGCCCGGTGGATTTCACCAAACGCATCGCATTTTATGATATTAACCCAGCCGGCACGGTCGATGTGGTCTCGAGCTCGGCCAGCGATACCGCGACCAGGATGCAGGTGACTGGGCGCGACTCGACGGGCGTCATTCAGACACCGGCTGCGGTGACACTGAGTGGCACTACGCCGGTTACCGGTACGCAAAGTTTTGAGCGCCTGCTGGCCGCGGTGACAACCGGCGGTGCAATTGGTTCGCTGTCCAACCCGGGCGGCACCGGCGCCGTCGGGGACATAGCAGTCTACGGCCACAGCCCGGTAATCTCCTCGCATACGATGCAGACCGGATCGGCCAACACCAGCGGCACGACGCCGCCGATCGCAAAATTGCAGCCGGGTGACGGCACCGGGATCGCGGCCGGGCAGATCATTCGCATCACTAGCGGCACCGGCGCCAATCAATTGCGTCAGATCATCGCAACAACCGGCTATGGCACCGATGTGGTGGCGGTCAACCGCGATTGGACTGCGGTACCGGACACCACTAGCGTCTACAATATCCTGCAGGGCATGCTATTCGAGATTTCCCCCAATGCCGTGGTGGCGATTACCCGCTGCTTCTCGACCGCGGCGGCAGATATCCCCGGCGGGTCGCAACGGATATTTTACGAGAAGGTGTTTATGGTCAACAACAACACCGCGACGGCCTTGACCGGGGCGCAGCTCGAGATCGCCAGCGAGACGCCGGCCCTGCCCTCGGGCGCGCTTCTCGACATCGCGCTCTGCACCTCGCTCAACGACACCAACACCACGACCAACCGTCAGACAGCGCCGGCGTCCGGTGCGGGTTCGTTCGTAACCCAGCCAGCCTTTGTCTCAGTACCAGGGGCTGGCAATCTGCCCGCGGGTGCGGCGCCGAACAGCGCCGGCGCCCAGGGCGTGTGGTTGCGGCTGACCCTGCCGGCCGGCGCGTCCGCGTATAAGGGCAGCGTGGATCTCAGGGCGCAGGGCACGACCATCTGAGTGGCCCGGACGCCGAAATCGGGGCAGCGGCGAAGCAGCGGACAAGATGACAGATAACGCGCTGGTCTGGGAAGTCTTCTGCGTTGCCACGGCGCTCGTCATTGTCCTTCTGGTGATCTGTCCAAGGGATTGACCGCATGTCATTATTCGAGCCGATGCTGGTCGACGCCGGCGTCTTCCGGCGCGCCAGCGAGAGATTTGTCGAAACCCGTTTTTGCGGCATCCCGCGGGGCGGCAGCGGAGCGATGCTGAGCACCGGTTTCGTAGGTGGTGGAGCCGCACAGCGGTGTACGAGATGACCGGCTCGATCATCCGTCCTACGGTCGCGCCCGCTGTGCCCGGAGCGCAGGGATTTGATACCGACTCTGCGCTCGATCCGGTCACGGCCATGGCGCTGAAGGCGAGCGGGTTCGGCTTTGCCGTGCGCTATCTGTCGCGGACCACGCCGGAGAACCCGAGCGACCTCACCGCCGCCGAAGCAGCGCTGATCCTCGCCGCGGGCCTTGCGCTGATGGCGGTGCAGCATTGCCCCCGTCCAGGCTGGGCACCGTCGGCGATGCTCGGTCAGAGTTATGGCCAGGCGGCCGTGGCCAACGCTCAGGTGATCGGGTTGCCCTCGGGCATGACGGTGTGGCTCGACCTGGAGGAGGTCGTGTCCTATGCCAGCGTCGCGGACACGATCGCCTATGTCAACACCTGGGCGGAGATCGTCGGCGCGCAATACGTCCCCGGACTCTACGTCGGGGCGAACCAGCCGCTCACCAGCGACGAGCTCTATTGGCGGCTGCGGGTCACGCATTACTGGAAATCGGCTTCGACCGTGCCGGACATTGCAATCCGTGGCTATCAGATGCGTCAGGCGCTGGCGCCGTCGCCGATCGATGGGATCGCGATAGACCGCGACGTGATTCTCGCCGATGATTTTGGCGGCGTGCCGCTTTGGCTCGCGCCAATACTCGGCGCAGCTGCCCCCGCTTCGTAATAATGCACGCGCTCTTCGCCGCGGCGGCGCTCGCCGCAATGCTGGCGCTCGCCCTGACGCCGGCGGTTATCGCCGGGACTTCGATCGTCGGCCAGGCAACCGGCGGCCCAGCCAACAATGGGTGCGGCCCCGACCCGGCACCGGCGCCGGCCGCAGCATGGGGTCTGACCTGCGAGGTCTTTGTCGACAATTTCACTTCGCTCGCCGATATCGACCTCAGCAACACCAAAGCGCCGAACTACAAATGGTACGTCAACAACGCCTGGCCGAACAACACCAGTACCGTCTGGAACAGTGCGGCAACCTCGCCGGCCTCGAACTTTACGCTGGCTGCAGGCGGCGGCGTCACGATCACCCCCACGACCGACACCTTCCCGGTCGGCAACATGGAGAGCTGCGTAGCCTCGGGCACCACTAGCGGTTATCTCGGCACCGTCTTTGTCGCGCCGTTCTATGTGGATGAATCCGTGTCGTGGGCCGGGACTGGGACCGGCAGCAATTCATGGCCGGATATCTGGTTCGCGCCGACCGAATTTCTGACCGGTGGCAACGGCGTCACCTTCGACGAAATCGACCGCGCGGAGCATCAGCCATCCGGAGATGACAGCGTGACCCATGAGTGGAACGTCAGTGGCAACACTATCAACCGCAAGAACGATGCCGGCAGCAATGACACACTATCAAGCCCGGCGACCTACGGCACCCTGACGATTCCGCCAGCATTAAACAGTGGGACTGGACTGGAACAGTTCTACACAAACGACGTTCATCAAACCGCCTTCGACGTGACCTACAGCTCCTCGGCTCCGGCGACCTTTGACGGATCGTCAAGCAATATCAATTGCATCACCGGCGCGTGCAATCCGAACGGCACGTTTATCCCAATGGCGTCCGGCCATTACTGCCTGATGCTCAGCGCCGGCCCCGGCGGCGGGGCGATGACGGTTACCAAGGTCGCGGTCTGGGTACTGCCGCCATGAGCGAGCTGGGAACGCCATGGCGATAGCGTTCAACGCCGCCGCCGATCTGGGAATTGTCGCCAGCGGCACCAGCTTTTCAGCGTCCTACACTGTCGGGAGCGGCAGCAATCGGCTGTTGACAGTTGGCTTCATCGGCGATTACACGACGCTCGGTGGTGGCGGCGGCTACGATGACATCACCAGCGTTACATACAACGGCGTGGCGATGACATTGGCGGTCAAGCTGATCGACAACAGCCAGGCGACCGCGAACCGTTATTCCTATCTTTATTACTTGCTCGATCCTCCGTCGGGGGCGAACACCGTTGCTGTCACCTGGACCAACAGCCATTATTTGGCCGCCATCGCGGCAGACTACACCGGGGTCGCTCAGAGCGGCCAGCCGGACGCCGCGACGACGAATTTTCAGGACGGCGGCGGCATCACGACGCTAACGACCTCGATCACGACGGTCGCCAACGACGATTGGGCGATCCTGATCGAAGGCGGTTACAACGCCGGCGCGCCGCCGATCGCGGGCGCTGGCGACACGCTGCGCACCTACGACGCCACCTACGGGACGCCGGGCCTGTTCGACAGCAACGGCGCGATCACGCCCTCCGGCGCCTATTCGATGACGACGACGCGGTCCTCGGCGTCGCAGGCGATTTCGCACATCATCGCCGCCTTCGCGCCGGTATCGAGCGTCACGGTCACCGCCGATAGCGGAGCGCCGGCGGAATTCCTGCTGTCGCAAGCTCCGCCACCAATACAGATCGAGTTAATGGCGGCCGTAACCAGCGAGCGGTCGACGGCATCCGAGGCGCTGGCAACGGCGGGGATTGAGCCGAGTATTCTGGTCGAGTTGCTCGGGCCCGCGTCCGTTGCGGTGACCGGCGACACCTCGCTAGCGATCGAGGCCGGCGCCACGCCGCGTTCCGATCGCGGCGTACCAATCGAGCCCGCGGCGCTGATGCGCAGCGATCACGGTCCAACAGCCGAGGTGCTGGCGACGAACCGCACCGACGCCGGGGCAGGATTGAGCGCAGAAGCGCTCACCGGACTTGCGCAGGACGCCAGCCCTCCGATCGAGTGGTTGGGGACCGGAGCGATACTGATTGCGGACGCAATGCTGCAGTTGGAATGGCAACGGACGACGCCCTCCGTGTTGCTTTCGTTGGAATCGGGGCCGGATCGGATCCGGTTGCTCGCGACCCCGGGGCGGGTTCGTCTGGTGAGGAGAAATTGAGATGCGTCTGCCCACGGCGTTCGATCCGATAGAGGTGAGCGAAATCGATAACTTCGCTTTCGATTTCACGGCCGATGTTGGTGCCGCGACGATGCTGTCGACGAGCTGGAGCTGCACACTGGCGCCTTACCAGACGGCGACAGACCCTGCGCCGCAATCACGGATTTTAGCGGCGTCGGCGCAGACCCTGATCCAGCTGCGTTCACCGCTCGACGGCTCGCTGCAGACGAGGACCGGATTTTTTTCGGTCGCCTCGGTCGGAGGTATGCCGGATTCGGCCATTGGCGGCACCTATGTCCTGGAAGCCACCGCCAATCTCAGCGACGGTCGCGTTCTGAAGCTCAACTCCACGGTCTTGTGTGCATCCTCCGGCCCTTGATGGCCGGAGTACCGGGCAAGCTCGCGGATCCTGAGGTGACGATGGCGGCCGCAGCCCTATCGAATTGCGAACCGAAACAAAGGTCAGAAATCGCATCATGAAAATCTACCTGCCGATCGCGAAGGTCGATGCCGAGCGGCGCGAGGTGTGGGGTTATGCCTCGACCGAAGCGCGCGACGACCAGGGCGAGGTGGTAAGGCGCGAGGCGCTGATCGCGGCGCTCGGCGACTATATGCGGTTTGCCAACATCCGCGAGATGCACCAGCTCTCGGCGGTCGGCGTCGCCAGGGAGGCCGCGGTCGACGACAAGGGCCTCTATGTCGGCGCCCGGATCGTCGACGAGCAGGCTTGGCAGAAAGTGGTCGAGGGCGTCTACAAGGGCTATTCGATCGGGGGGCTCGTCACCCAACGCGATCCGGCCAATTCCAAGACGATCACCGGCCTGGTCCTCAATGAAATCTCGCTCGTCGACCGTCCGGCCAACCCCGAGGCGGTATTCGACTATTGGAAAGCCGCAGGAGCTTCGATCATGCCCGAGGTCCGATTCAATTCGCCGATTCAAATCTGGGCTTGCGGCATGCCCGAACACCGCCACCTGGCCAAGGCGGAGGCGCTGAAATGCCAGGAGCAGGGCTTGCGGGTCTCTGGCCTCTCATTGGGGAGCGACGGTGGGGGCTCTGGCGTGGAGCTGATCGCCGCAGCGAGGAACGCGATCGCCACGGCCGAAGGCGCGCTCGAGAAGGCACAGAGCAAGACCGGCGGGGACGACCCTTACGGCACGGTCGAATACGCCGATCCGGGTTATCAGGCCGACGGCAAGAAGCGCTATCCGATCGACAGCGAAAAGCACATCCGCGCCGCCTGGAATTTCATCCATCGGCCGAGCAATGCGCAGCGGTACACCGCAGCGCAGCTCGACCAGATCGAAGCCAGGATCGTCGCCGCGTGGAGAGAGAAAATCGACCCGGATGGCCCGCCGGCAGCCGAGGACAGCGTTAAGGCGGCGCGCAAGCCGGCCCAGGCAGCTTTGGCTAAGGCGCTGTGGGACGTCGGCCATGTCGCCCGCATCATCCTCGATCTCGATTGGCTCGAGGACAGCTTGGCAGTCGAGTCCGCAATGGAAGGCGACAACTCGCCTCAACCGGCGCGGCTCCAGGCGATAATTGCCGAGCTGTGCGGCTTTCTGAATGCCCTGGTGGCCGAAGAGACCGGCGAGATCCTCGATGATGCGGATATCGGGGGCGATCCTGGAAGCCCTGATATCGAGGACGTTCTGATCATGGCGGCCGGCGCGGCCGGCGCTCTCCATGTCGCCGATCTGTGCAGCGCGCGCGGCCCGAAGCTGCAGAAGTTTGCCGCAGCACTCCTCGCCAAGTCCAAGCATGGTTTGGGCGACCAGGCGCTGCTCGATGTTGCTTACCATGCCGTCGACAAGTGCATGGGAATGGATGGGCTGCTGTTCGCCGAAAAGAGCCGCCTGGGAAAGGCGCGCGACGCGCTGAAAGCGGCGGGCGCGGCCCCGAGCGAGGAGGCGACCGTCAATACGGCCCGCACCCGCGAGGTTCCTCCACCGATGGTCCGGCCGCCGGCGCGCGAATTCCGTCCCGGCCGGAATGCGACAGTCGAGACGTCGAAGCACCCGCCGTCGGCCGCCGGCGAGGGCGTAATGGATATGATCGCCGCCGCGCTGGACAAGCGGGGATCGGGTCATCAGGCGCTGATGGACGTCGCCCATGACTGCATCGGCAAGCTGACCGATGGAGCGTGCTGCGCCACGATCAAGGCCGGCGCACGGCATTCCCAGGAAACCTTGCAGCGGCTGGCCGAGGCGCACGGCCACTTGGTCGCCGCCGGCGCCAAATGCGACGCGACGGGTTTTGTTCCCGAGGCGGAATGGCAGGGTACGGAATTCGAGACCGGCAAGGCGGCGGCCGGCAATCTGGCCAAGATGCTGGCCGGGGAACGGGCGGACAAGGCGACGCTGATCGCCGC
Source organism: uncultured Alphaproteobacteria bacterium (assembly GCA_963832875.1). GTDB lineage: Bacteria > Pseudomonadota > Alphaproteobacteria > ATCC43930 > CGMCC-115725 > AP-15. The sequence continues at coordinate 172,262 of CAWHWB010000002.1, forward strand.
TCTAACCGACATTGTGCCGCGGCTCGATCACTTGACGAAGCGGGTCGAGGACATCGCCCGCACGCCGCTGCCGCCGCTGACGATGAGCAAGAGCGTGACCGGGATCTCCAAGCAGCAGGATTCGGGCGCCGGTGCCGGGTTCTCGCCCGACGATCTCGCCGCCGTCTTTTCGCGGATGAGCAAGGACGAGCAGACCTTGGCCCTGATCAAGGCGAGCTACGCCAATCCGATCCACCCGCCCGGCCTCGCCCCTGCGAAGGAGCCGCGGGGCGCCTGAAATCCGGCCCTTTGGCCGTAACCGAACCCGCCTTTTGGCGGGTTTTTCTTTGCCCCCCTTTTGGGAGGAACCGTTGATGAGTTCAATCACCCAGGAATCGCTGGAGCTGTTAAAAAGGGCTCTGGCGACACCGAGCGACGCGCTCGCCAAGTCGATTTCGACCGCGACCGGCCTCGTCGCCTATGACCTTCAGGCGCCGGCCAAGAACCTCTATCCGTTCGTTACTCCGATCAGGAACGTCATGCCGCGGGTTGGCGGCGGTACTGGCACCGCGACCAACTGGCGCCAGGTCAATGCCATCATCGGTTCCGGCTTCGACGCGATGGGCTGGGTCCCGGAAGGCCAGCGTTCGGGCCAGATGAGCTACTCGACCTCGAGCAAATCGGCCACCTTCGTCACTATCGGCGAGGAAGACGCCGCAACCTTCGAAGCGATCTCCGCCGGCCGCCAGTTCGAAGACATCCAAGCGCTAATGACCTTCCGCCTGTTGCAAAAGATGATGCTGAAGGAGGAGATGGCAATTCTCGCCGGCAACGCCTCGCTGCAGCTCGGCACCCCGGCGACGCCAGTGCTGTCGGCGTCCGGCACCGGTGCTACGCTGCCGACCGCGACCTATTACGTCAAGGTCGTGGCGTTGACCCTGGAGGGCTACCAGAATTCGAGCCTGTCCAGTGGCGTCGCCACCACCAAGACCATTACCGGCGTCGACAACAAGACTTTCACCCTCGGCGGCGGCTCTTCCAACGTAAGCGGCGAGGCGAGTTTGGCGGTCACGCTCGGTCAGACCCTTTTCTGCAGCGTCACCGCGATCCAGGGCGCGGTTGCCTATGCCTGGTATGTATCGAGCGCCACTGGGGCCGAAACCCTACAGGCGATTACCACGATCAACAGCCTCGCGATTTCGGCGCCGCTCTCGACCGGCAACCAATCGCAGACCGCGGTTACTGCCGATAACTCCGCCAATCCGAGCTATGCCTATGACGGGTTGCTGACGACTGCGCTGAAGAATGGCTCGAACGCGTATGTCAACATCCTGCCGACCGGCACGGCCGGGACCGGGACGACCTTAACTCCATCGGGCCGCGGCTCGGTCGTCGAGATCGACACGATGTTCCAGACGATGTGGAACAACTTCGAACTTTCGCCAACCGTGCTCTATGTCAACGCTCAAGAACTAAAAAACATCACCACCAAGGTATTGTCAAACAGTTCTGGGCCGTTGCTGCGGTATGACACGCCGGCCGATGGCAGCCAGGGAGAGTACCAGCTGACGGCGTCCGGGGTGGTGCAGTTCTACTACAACCCCTTTGCCATCTATGGTGGGCTGCGCATTCCGATCAAGATCCACCCGCGGGTTCCGCCAGGCACTATCATCGGCTGGGCCGAGAACCTGCCGATCCAGTACCAGTCGAACGAGGTGCCTAATGTCGCGGAGGTCAAGACCCGGCAGGATTACTACCAGATCGACTGGCCGATCGTGACCCGTCAGCGCCAGGTCGGGGTCTATGCCGAAGAGGTGCTGGCGGTCTATGCGCCGTTTGCGATGGGTGTCATCACGAACATCACCAACGGCTGACCTTGCTGCCCGAGCTGATAGCGCTGCGTGCCGTGTTCGGCCAGGACGAGGCCAATCACGGCACGACGCGCTATCGCGTCGACGGTGTTGGGCTGGTGCATGTACCGCCTGAAGCTATCGGCTTTTTGATCAGCAAAGGAGGGTTCGCCTTGGCGAAGACAACGGCCGCGGTGGCCGTAAAAAACCAGCCTACCGACTCCCACCCGAATTGCTTGATGCGGCTGCATCACGACGATGCCGCCGGATGCAGTTATGCCGGACGCAACTATCCGAGCGACCAAAATGGCGACGTTTTGGTTCCGGCGGAGGCCGCGGCTGATCTGATGGCGCACGGTTTTGTGCCAGTGCCGGAACGCGATTCGCGGTACCAAACCGGAGTGGTGAAGGCCGGCGGGGCCGGCAATACGATTGCCGGGGGCGAAGCCACCGGGAGTGCCGCACGAGATGAGAGGTCGAGCGGTGTCTGAAATCAGCGAGTCGGTCTACGGCGAGACCGTAAAGCGGGCGATCAAAGCGATAAATCCGTCGGTGACCGACGCAGCACAAGCCTTCGGATGGCCAGCCGCGCTCGACGCAGTCAGCACGATACTGATGTCGCTGCTGATCGCTGCGGTCGGCGGCGATGAGGCACGCTCCGCCTGCGGCAGGATGTATGAAGAAGTGGCAAGGCTTGAAGGCGCCTGGGCCCCGCTTCTCGCATTGGCCGCGGATTTCACGGCAGAGCCGCGGGGACGCGCCTGATGGCTTACGGTGATCTGGCGACTCTCGTCGATGTAAAGGCGTGGCTGCAGACCGGACAGAACGCGTTTCCGCCAACCGACGACGCACTGCTGACCCGGCTGATTACGGCGGCAAGCCAATACATTCAAACCTGGCTCAACCGCCAGATCGCTCAATCCGACTACCTCGAGGTGCGTGACGGAACCGGCGGCCAGCGGCTGCAATTCGCCTGCTTCCCGGTCTCGGCGGTGCTATCGCTGACCATCGACGGGCTCGCAATCCCGCCGGCACCACCGCTCTCGCCGAGCACCGGCTTGACCGCCGGTTACATGTTTTCGCCGACGCAGCTGGCGGTGCGCGGCTATTATTTCACCCGCCGGGTGCAAAACGTCGTCGTCACCTACACGGCGGGTTACCCGACGACCCCTCCCGAAATCGCCCAGGCCTGCATCGAGCTCGTCGCTCTGAGGTACCGCGAGCGAACGCGCATCGGCGAGGTGTCGAAATCGGTGGGCGGCGGCGAAACCGTGACGTACGCGCAAAAGGACATGAGCCTGCCGATTGCGACGTTGCTGCAGCAATACCGGGCGGTCGCCCCGATCGCCGGCTACAGGCTGCTGGCGGCGCCGACCAGCACCGATCCGGCGACGCTCGTGGGGGTACTGTGATTTCAGCCGCTGTCCTCGGCGACGGACCGGCGCTGGATCGGCTGCGCGCGCTTCCCGATCGGGCCAATACCGGGATCGCGCGCGCAATCGCCAAGCTCGGCCTCGATCTGCAAAACCACGTTCAGCAGGATAAGCTCAGCGGCCAGGTGCTGGTGGTCCGCAGCGGAGCGCTGAAGTCGAGCATCAACATCGCGAACGCTCAGAGCGCGACGGCGATAACCGCGACGGTGTACACCGAGCTCGATTATGCGGCGGCTCAGGAGTACGGATTTTCCGGAACCGTCAACGTGCGGGCGAGCCTGCGCCAGATCAGGCAAGCATTCGGCCGCCCAATTGCCGCCAAGACGATAGCCGTGGGCCCGTACAGCCGCCGCATGAATTTGCCCGAACGCTCGTTCCTGCGCTCGGCGCTGAGCGACATGGCGCCGGACATCGGCGCCGGCGTGGAAGACGCATTGCGCAAGGCAATTGCCTGATGATCATTCGCGAAGCCATTTACGCGGCATTGTGGACCCTTGGCTCGAGTGCCGGCGGCTTTGCCAGCACCGACCGTAGGCTGCGGCATTGGGCCGATGTGTCACCGGCCGAGCAGCCGGCATTGTTCATGAGCGAAAAGGGCGGCCATGCGCAGGTCAAGGCGTTGGGCGCGCCGATCGTGTGGACGCTCTTCGCTGACTTCTACATTTACGTCCATTCGAACGATCCTTACGCGGCGCCGGCGACGATATTGAACCCGTTGCTCGATGCGCTCGAACGCGCGCTCGCGCCTTCGCCGGCGAACGGTCTGCAGACACTCGGGCTGCCGTTGTTGGTCCAACACGCCTACATCGCCGGCAAGATCGAGACCGACGAAGGGGTCCTCGGAGACCAGGCGATCGCCATTATCCCGATCGAGATCCTGTGCGTTTAAGTGACTGACCAGAGATGAAGCGAGCGATACCGGCCGGTGTGTTGCCGGGGCCGCCGCGAAAACGGGCGGGTCCAGAGCCTGCCTCAGACCTGAACAGGGGGGCAGCGCTCAGCCCGGCGACTCTGGATACTCTCGCACGCTTAGGCCGGCCGAGCGGAACGTACCTGCAACATTCGGAAATTCGATCATGGACGACGTGAAAGAACCCGCGCCCGCTGCCGAGGCTCCTCCTGGTGCGCAGAAAACCGCGACGCATTGCGCTGCACCGGAAGCTGAGTTGGCTAAATACGAGCCCACTGCATTGGCTAGAATCGACGATGTGGTCGAGCGCTGGTTCGCCGATCATTTCCCGGGCTCGGCCATCGCCCGTGACACGCTCTGTTGGAACGTCGTGCACAAGGCCACCGAGGAATTGAAGCGGCGCCTCGTCGCGCTCGGCATCTGAAAAAGGGAGTTTCGACATGCAATTAAGTTTCGGCTCCGGCGCGGTCTGGGGCGAACGCACCGACGTGACCGGCTCGGGGATCGGCCCGCGCCAGTTCGGCGTGCTTCAGGACATCCAAATCGATTTCGATTGGACCGACAAGGAGCTTTATGGCCAGCTCCAGTTCCCGGTGGCGATCGCCCGCGGCCAGGGCAAGATCAGCGGGAAGGCCAAGTTCGCCCAGATCCTCGGTCTGTTGTATTCCGATATCTTCTTCGGGACGACCGCCGCCACCGGGCAGTTCGCGGTATCGCAGCTCGAGTCCGCCACGGTTCCCGCGGTGACGCCCTACACAGTGACCGTTGCCAACGCGGCGACCTACAATGATGACCTTGGTGTCGTCTACGCCGCCACCGGCAGGCCCTTCAACCGGGTGACCACACCCTCGGCTGCCGGTCAATACTCGATCAATTTCGCCACTGGAATCTATACCTTCTCGGCCGCCGACGCCAACGCCGCGCTGCTGGTATCCTACAGCTACGACGTCACCACCAGCGGCAGTAAGCTCACGTTGACCAACCAGCTAATGGGCACGACGCCGACCTTCAAGTCGACGTTTTACACGACCTATGGCGGCGAAGGACTGGCGTTGCGGCTCAATGCCTGCACGGCGAACAAGTTGTCGATGCCGACCAAGATCGACGACTGGTCGATCAGCGAGCTCGACTTCATGGCCTTTGCCGACGCTTCGGGCACTATCGGCTATCTGAGCACCGTCGAATGATCCGCAACGTCGTACCGCGGCGCTTCGTGAGCCACGGGGGTAGAGAATGATCCCCGGCGTGATGGTCGCGATGGGCGGACAAGAGTGGACCGTGCCGCCCTTGACCCTTGGCCAGCTCCGCCGGCTGATGCCGAAGGTACGTCAGCTGACTGAGATCGGCGCGCAGATGGGCGAGACCCAGATCGGCGTTCTGATCGAGATCGTTGCCGCGGCACTGACGCGCAATTATCCCGACATCACGGCGGAGACGGTCGAGAACCTGCTCGATCTCGGCAATGCCGGACCGGTATTGAATGCGGTACTGACTGGCTCGGGTCTGAGGCCGAGGGAGCAGTCGCCGGGGGAAGCGGCGGCCCCCGAGCCAAGCTCGGGGGCGGGCACGACAGCACCGGCGTCGAGCCCGGCGAGGGCTGGGGAGCTATCTACGGTCTTCTCGCCACCGCCTGCGGCTACAGCTATCCCGTAATCGATGCGATGACGCTGCTCGATGTCGAGGAGCTGACTCGCTACTGGATCGATCATCCGCCGCTTCATCTGATGGTCGCCGCCTATCTAGGGCTCGGCAAGGGCGTCGGCAGGCGGACGCGCTTCGAATCCTCGGCCGCTACACGTCGCGACATGGGCGCGAATTCTGATGTCGCTACAGTGCTCGCCGAGCTTGGGCCGAGCTTCACCGGTGGGGATGTTCATGCGGGTCTTGCTCCAGTGATGCTCGATTTCGCCGAGCTGAAACGCAACGCCAGATCGGGCGGTTGCGACCTTAGCAAGGGACGGGTGCGCCACTGCACAGCCCCAGAGCCGTCGTCTGCCGGCTAATACTATAATTGAGAGGCTGACTTGGCCGATATTGAAACCAGCGTTGCGATTACGGCTCAAACCGGCGATCTGCAATCGGGGATGCAGACCGCGGCAAGTGCAGTGGAAATCGCAACCGAGGCGATGAAGGCGCAGTTCGCCGGTCTCGGCGCCGCAGCTCAGCAGGCGCAGTCTCACATCAGCGCGGCGGCGGCGCAGATCGGATCGACGGTCGGTGCGTTGCAGGCCAAGGCGGCGAACCTTGCCGGCTCGGCCGGCAGCGGCGTGGCCCAAATGACCGCCGCCGGAGCGAACCGTGGACAGGGTGCCGGAATTTCGGTCACCCAGGCGGCCGGCGGCGCAACCGGGCGGCAATGCGCAAAACCGGTCGCAGGAATGGCGCGCCGAACTGCAAAGCCAACTCGCCGACGAGCAGTCCTTTTTTGCCGATTCGAAGTCCGAGGAGCTGGCGTTCTGGCAGGACAAGCTGGCGCTGACCCAAGCGGGATCGAAGGAACAGCTGGCGGTAGAAAGCAACATCTACCAGCTCGAAAAGCAGCTAGCGGTGCAGAACGAGCGCGACAGTCTCGCCTCGCTCGATGCCGACGAGAAGGTCACCGATGCCGCCTATGCCCGCAAAAAAGCGGCGATTCAGCAACAAGCTGAACTCGGTAAGCAATCCAGTACCGAGGAAATTGCGCAGCTGAAGGACCTTCTCGACAGCGAATGGGCTCTGCAGCAGGACTATTACGAGAAAAAGCAGGCCGCCGCCGAAAGCGACGCGCGCACCCAGGAAAAGCTGACCGAGGAAGAGGAGCTCGCCTACCAGAAATACCTGACCGACAAGCAGAAGCTTGACGCTCAGGCGGTGCAGGACAGCCAAAAGCAGTGGGAGAGCCTGCTGCAGCCGATCCAGCGCGCTCTCGACACCTCGATCACCGGGATCATCTTGGGCACGACGACGGTGCAAAAGGCGCTGTCGAACCTTGCACAATCGATCATTGCCGAGTTCGTCAATTCCGCGGTCAAAAGTGTGTTCAGCCAGCTCGGCAAGCTGCTTGGCTCAAGCCTGGCGGGCGGCGGCGGAGGCAGCGCCGGCACCGGAGGCGGCGATCAGGATTTCTTCGGCGGCATCACCGGCGCCGGCGAAGACATCGTGGGCGGCGGGGTCTCCCAAGGCTTGTTCGGCTCCGGCGGTCTCCTCGGCGCGCTCGGTCTAGGCGGACTGGTTTCGGGTGGCGGGATCTTCGGCAGTCTGTTTAGTGGGATCGGATCGCTGTTCGGGTTTGAACATGGCGGCATCGTGCCGTCGGCGCAGGGCGGTTGGATGGTGCCGTCGACCTCCCTGGCCATGCTGCACGCCAATGAAATGGTGCTGCCGGCGAACATCAGCCAAGGGCTCCAGTCGATGATTGCCGGCGGCGGCAGCGCATCGGGTGGCGGACCGAACGTCCAATTCAATGTCTCCGCCATGGACAGCCAGTCCGTCGCAAAATTTTTCCAGTCGAACGGCAGCGTCCTTGTCGCCGCGATCAACCGAGCGACGCGCAACGGAGCAACTCTGCGGAGCGCCTGATGGCACTGGTTTTCCCGGCCCTGCCCGGGCTCGCTTGGAGCGTCACCAAGGCGCCGATCTTCCAGACCCGCATTCAGCGCGCGGTCTCAGGCCGCGAGTTGCGGGCGCTCGATTATCCTTATCCGCTGTGGCAGTTCACCCTGGTCTTTGCATTTCTGCGCGACAATCCGGTATCGGGATTCGACGAATTGCGCACGCTGCTCGGGTTCTACCTGTCGAGCCAGGGCGCTTATGGGGAATTCCTGTTTGAAGACCCAAGCGATTTTCAGGTGGCCGGCCAATATATCGGCACCGGGGATTCGAGCGTCAGCATCTTGCAGCTTCAGCGCACGATGGGGACGGCGTTACCCAACGGCGGCTTTGTCGAACCGATCGTCGCGCCCAACCTGGTCAGCGCGGTCTATTTCGATGGCATTATCCAAAGCCCGTCCGGCTACAGCGTCGATCCGGATACTGGGCTGCTGACGTTCGCGATCCCGCCCGCCACCGGTCTCGTGATCACCGCGGACTTTTCCTATTGGTTCCGGTGCAGGTTTGTGGACGACAGCTATGACTTCGAGAACTTCATGTATCGGCTATGGCAGCTCAAAAAACTAACCTTCATTTCGGTGCGGACATGATGTCGCGTCAATCGCCGCTGCCGCGTCGCCGCTCCCGCGTGCTATTCCTTTGCAAGCGTCGGCGCGGATATTGGGGTCAGCGTGAGCATTATAGCGCGGATCTGTCGTCGGGGCTGAGCAACTCGGTCTCGTTCCTCGTCGACATGCTCGCGGGGATCGGCGTGGCGGCAAAAGCCGTCGAGGTCGTGGACAACAACGCAATCGACCGCGAGGTCTCGGCTTTTCAAGCCACTCATGCGATCGTCGAAGCGCTGTGGGTGGTGCCCGAGAAATTTGATGTTCTGGCGAGATTTCATCCCCGCGTGCAATGGATCGTGCGCAGCCATTCGGAGGCGCCGTTTCTATCCAATGAGGGGATCGCGACGTCGTGGATCGGCGGTTATCTGAAACGCGGCATCGAGATCATGTGCAACTCGACGACGGCTCAGGCTGAGCTAAAGGCCATGGCGGCCGATTTCGGCAGCGCAGAGGCGTTGGTCACTTATGGGCCGAATTTTTATCCCTTCCCCGGCCGGGCGGCGGTCACGCCACACTCGGCGGTAGTAAAAGGGGAAATCCATATCGGGTGTTTCGGTGCGATTCGCCCGTTGAAAAATCATTTGGCGCAGGCCATCGCCGCAATCTCCTTCGCCAACGCCCAAGGGCTGAAACTGCGGTTCTACGTCAACGCCGGTCGGATCGAGGGGGGCGCATCGCCGGTGCTGCGCAATCTGCGTGATCTGTTCTCGGCCTCGGCCGCCGGCCGTCACTTGCTGGTCGAGCAGGACTGGCTGCCGCATCAGCAATTTCTGGCCAGCTTGGCGGCGACCACGGACATCGCGATGCAGGTGTCGTTCTCCGAGACCTTCAACATCGTCTCGGCGGATTCGGCCGCCGTCGGTCTTCCGGTCGTGGGGTCCGCCGCTATCCCGTGGCTCGGCGCCTACGCGCAGGTCTCGCCCGGCGATATCGGCGAAATGGAAACGGCGCTGAACAGGGTTTGGAACGTCGATCTTCGCCAGCGGCTGACGTCGCAAAGCAACGATCTGCAATCTTGGTCGGCCGCGGCCCGGTCGGTGTGGACGTCGAGATTCCAATAATCGAGCGCGTCGAATGAAACCCGCCTCGCCGGCTCTGATCGCGCTACTCAATGCTTCCGAGCAATTCGTGATGGCCGATCTCTATACATTCACTTTAGTGGGCGGCAGCGTGCTGCGCTACTCGTCGGCGCCAACGGCGATTGTTGCCAACGGCTTCACTTTTGCCCTCGGGCCCAAATTCGAGCGCTCGAAGACCAAGACCGTGATCGGCACGCAGGTCGACGAACTCGACATCAAGGTTTACCCCGAGACCACCGATCTGATCGGCGACACGCTTTGGCTGCAGGCCGCGTGGCAGGGCCAGCTCGACGGTGCGCTGTTGCAGCTCGAACGCGCGTTCATGCCGACCTACGCCGATACCAGTCCCGGGACTGTGATCCTGTTCGCCGGCCGCATCTCCGACCTCGACTGCAGCCGCACCGGGATCGACATGAAATGCCGTTCGCACCTGGAATTATTGAACATTCAGATGCCGCGAAGGCTGTGGCAGCCCTCGTGCACGCATGTCTTCGGTGACGCGATGTGCCAGTTCGACCGGGCCAGTCTGCAGGCGAGTTTTGCCAGCCTGCCCGGCTCGGTCGAGACCCAGATCCTCAGCACGGTCAACCCGACGCCGGCCGGGCTTTACGTCCAAGGCACGATCACCGGGCTGACCGGGGTAAACGCCGGCTACAGCCGGACCATTGCGCAGATGGCCAATGGGGCGGTCACGGTCCGGCTCGCCTTCCTGTCGCCGCCGGCGACAGGCGACCAGTTCCAGCTGCTGCCCGGCTGCGACCGGACGCTCCCGACCTGCATCAACGTCTTCAACAACGCCGTCCATTTCGGCGGCATGCCCTATGTCCCGACCCCTGAGACCGCGGTATGAGCGACCCGCGGCGGACAGCGGTGGTCGCCGAGGCTTCGACGTGGCTGCGCACGCCCTACCACCATATGGGGCGGGTCAAGGGCGGCGGCACCGACTGCCTGATGCTGCTGGCCGAGGTCTATGAGGCAGCGGGCGTTGTTTCGCATGTCGAAGTGCCGTTCTACCCGCCCGATTGGCATCTGCACCGCGGCGTCGAGCGCTACCTCGATGGGCTGATGCGCTATGCTCGCGAGATCCCAATGCGTAGATGATCCCTGCCGCAACCGGGTGATGCCGTGCTATTCAAATTCGGCCGCTGCTTTGCCCATGGGGCGATCGTCGTCGCCTGGCCGCGTCTGATCCACGCCTGGCACAATGCCGGTGTCGTCTATGCCGATGCCGGCCAAGGACAGCTCGCCGGCCGCCCCACCCGGTTTTTTTGCCCCTTCGCCGATCTCTGATTTTAACTCCTCAATCGCTGGAATCTGAATGACCGGGATTCTCCGCGGCGGATCGAACGCCAAGCAGAAGACAGCGATCGGCTCTCTGCAATTCCAGACCTCGCAAAAGGGCGGCGTGATCCCGCTCATCTACGGAACGACGCGCACGGCACCCAATCTGATCCAGTACGACGATTTCACTCCGACGCCGGTAAGTTCGGGGCTGAAGGGCAAAGGAGGGGGCGCCGGCAAGTCGGGCAATCAGCAATACGACTACAGCGCCTCGGTCATTCTCGGCGTGTGCCAGGGGCCGGTCACCGGCTTTGGCATGGTGTGGTGGAACAAGAATACGGCGCCGCTCGTCGCCATGCCCGGGCTGTCGACGATCAACCTCGGCGCCGACGGTCAGGCCGCCGACCCGTTCTGGGTCACCAATCACCCGGCGACGGTATTGAATTATTCCGGCACTGCCAACGTCACATTGGACAACTACCAGCTGGGCATGACCGCAGCCCTGCCCAATTTCTCATTCGAGGTCATCGGCATCGAAGCGGCCAGCGGGATCAATGGATACGACGCGAACCCGGCAGCGATCATCACCGATTTCCTGACCAATCCGCGCTACGGCGCCGGCTTTCCCGCGGCCAATCTCGACAGCCTCAGCAGCTATTCCGCATATTGCGCCGCCGCCGGGTTGTTTTTGTCGCCCTTGCTCGACACCCAGCAGGAGGCCCAGCAATCCTTGGGCGACATCGCCAAGATCACCAACAGTGCGATCGTCTGGTCGGGCGCGCTGCTGAAGATCCTGCCTTATGGCGACCAGCCGCTCAGCGCCACCTATACCGTGATCTTTCTGTCCGGGACGATCGTTGCCGGCGATACGCTGAGCCTGACCTTTGCCAACCCGGCGCTCGCCGGATCGCCGATCACGGTCACCTACACTGCCAGCCTCGCCGACCAGACATCCTACACCAGCGCTGCGGCCGGTTTGGCGCAACAGGTGGCCGGCAACGGAACGCTGGGCGGTTACGGCATTTACGCATCCTCTTCGGTCGATTCCCTCGTCATCGTCCAGTCCCAGGGCGGCACCACGATCACCGGAAGCGCCAGCGGCCTCGAGACGATCACGGTCGGGACGACCAGCCGCGCCCTATACCTTCACCCCGAACACGAGCGTGCTCTACAGCCTCGGCGAGGACGATTTCATCGTCCAGGAGTTCGAGCGTCGGCACCAATCTCGGCGTCAATCCGGGCGGACCGGCATTGCGGCAGGGTGCGGGTCCGATCACCGGCGGCTTTACCGACGACCCGGTGCACATCGTCCGTTCGACCCCGGCCGACGCCAACAACATGATCGAGGTCGAGTGCCTCGACCGGTCGAACAGCTACAACACGACGATCGTCGAAGCGTTCGACCAAGCCTCGATCGATCTCTACGGCGTGCGCCGCGACACTTCGCTGAAAGGCAACGCGATCGTCGACGCCACCTATACCGGGCCGGTCGCGGCTCAGCTGCTGCTGCAGCGCAGCCTTTATTTCCGCAATACCTACACGTTCCAGCTCGGCTGGAAATACTGCCTCCTGGAGCCGATGGACCTGGTGGAGATCACCGACGTGCGGCTCGGCGTCGCCGCGCTGACCGTGCGCATCACCGCCGTCGAAGAAGATGACGAGGGCACATTGTCGATCACCGCCGAGGATTTCTTCGGCGGCTATTCGACGGCCGTGCTCTATCCCAAGCAGGGTGCGGCCGGCTACGTGCCGAATTACAATTCGGCATCCGGCGGCATCAATCCGCCGCTGATTTTCGAGCCGCCCGCAGGGCTGCTGTCGGGTGATCTGGAAATCTGGATCGGGTTGTCCGGCGGCCCGAATTGGGGCGCGGCGCAGGTCTGGATCTCAAGCGACGGCAGCTCCTACGCGCTGGCCGGCACGGTCGATGCGCCGGCGACGCAAGGTGTGTCGACCGCCGATCTGCCACCGCATTCTTCGCCCGACACGGCCGATACTCTGTCAGTCGATTTGGCCGAGAGCCGGGGTTCGCTGGTCTCGGTCTCGGCGACCGATGCGCAGAACCTGGCGACCTTGAGCTATATCGGCGGCGAACTGCTCGCCTATCAGACGGCTACGTTGACCGGGACGTCAGAATACGATCTGACGACCCTTTACCGCGGCGCCTACGGCACGGCTATCGCCGATCACCCCTCGGGAACCCAGTTCGCACTGCTCAACGGCGCCATCGGACATTTCCCCTATCCGGCAAATCTGATCGGGCAAACGATCTACCTGAAATTCGTATCGCTGAACATCGTCGGCGGCGGAATTCAAGACCTAGCCTCGGTGCCGGCCTACACCTACGCGATCACCGGCGCCGGACAGGCGACCGTCAGCGTCGTCACCGGGACGTTCGTCAATGGCAAGCCGACCGCCGGCCTCGTCCTGCAGCGCTATGTCTTCGCCGCGACTGTAACATTTCCGGTCGGGCTCGCCGGCAGTCAGGGAACTGCCGAAACTGCGGCCACGGCTTTGGCCACCTTCGAGGTGCAGAAGAACGGGGTGAATGTCGGCACCATGGCGTTCGCTGCGGCAGCGACAACGGCGACTTTCACGATGGCCTCGGTCACGAGTTTCAATGCCGGGGATGTGCTGACCTTGGTGGCCCCGGCAATACCGGACGCAACTCTTGCGAATTTGGCGTGGACGTTCATTGGAACAACGGGAGCATGACCCGATGTCGAGACTGTGGAATTATGTGGACGGCTGTGCGATCGCGCTCGCTGACGCGATCGTCACGGTGGGCTCAGTCTCGCTGGCGATCGTGCTGGCGCTGTGGCTCGGCGGTTGTGCCCAGCTCGGGCAATTCACTGCCAATGACGCGCAGAACGCGACGGCGATCGCGACCGCGGTCGGCGACAGTGCCGGTGCCGCCTGCTGGCCGGTGCTCGCCACCACCGGAAATGCGGTCGCTGCGGCCGGCAATCCGGCTGGGTTATTGACCGCGATCGAAGAGAAACGTGCGGTGCAGATGGCGCTGGAAGATGCTACCTGTCAGCCGGTGTGGGCCGGGGTGCTGGCGCAGCTGTTGAAGGCGACCCCGGCGGCGCCGTTCGTTCCGTGACCTTTAAGCCGCGGTTTTCGCCCGAGATCAATTTCGGGCATGTCATGCAGGCGGCGGTGTTGATGCTGACGGTGGGCGGCGGCGCCGTGACCAGCTATATCAGCCTGCGCGGCGATCATCGAGCAGTTGCGCGCCGATTTCGGCGTGCAGATCGCTTCGCACGAACTGCGCATCGAAGCGGCCGAACGCGCGCTCGATCAACGCCGTCTCGACGACCGCGATTTTCAGGCCGAGATGCGCGCCGCACTGGGGCGGATCATCGACGCCATTGGCGATCTGCGCACCCAAATCGTGCAAAAGCAGGATCGAAAATAGATGGCATTTGAAAACCGACGAACCGCCCGCCTATTGAGGAGCGCGCAATGCTGCCTCGTAAACTGACCGCCGTCGACCCCGAAAATGAGCGGCGGCGGTACAAGATCGTGCGCCGGGACACGATGGCGGACGTGCCGGGCCTGATATTGTCGGCCAGTGTCGAAACCGGCTTGTGCCTGTTGCGGAGCTCGAACGGCAGCAGTCAGGAGTTCAATTTCGGCCCGGACGGTTTGCGCATCGTCATTGCCGCTCGGTAAGCACGGAGCTGCGCCGGTCGCCGCGCGCGCCAACGGTCATTTCCCAAAACGTCTCTGTGTCATCGAGGAGATTGCGGTGAACGTTCTCCCCTTCCTGCTCGCACGCCTCAAAGAGCCGTCGACCTACGCCGGCGCCGGCGCGCTGCTCGCCGCGGCCGGCATCCACGTCGACGACACGGTTTTGCAAGCGGTCATTCAGGTGCTGGTTTCGCTTGCCGGCCTCGCCGCGATGCTGACGTCCGAGAAGGCTGTCGCGCCATGATAGCGAGCTTCAGGATCGGCGCCGGCCATCGGGTTCTGGACCCGACGCGGCGCCGCGCCATTCCGGCTTGATCGGAAGCCCGACCCTGGTCATGGTGCGCGACACCGGGGTAGGGGAGCGAGATGGCGTCGAGGGCGGGGATCGGGTTTGCGGCGCTGGCCGCGGTTTTGATCGTGGCCGGCTGCAGCACCGTGGGCTCGACCGCTTGCCAATGTCCCAAGCCGGTGGCTTACAACGAAGCGACCATCAAAGCGATCACCGCCGCGCTGAAGGCCTTGCCGCCCGACAGTGTATTGCAGGCGGCAATGGACGATTACGAAGACGAGCGCTACAATCTGCGCCATTGCAGTGGTGGTCAGTGACGCGGCTGCCGAGACGGCGTCCCCCTATAGAAGCAGCGCCAAAAGGTGCCGACCGAGCACCATGCCGGCGGCGAGCGCGATGATCATCAGCGGGATGTAGTTGAACTTGCCAGGGTGGTATGGGCGGCGATCGAGGACGATTGCGCCGACGAGGATCAGCACGCAAGCCGCCAGCGCGATGCTCGTCTCGGTCAGGCCCATCACGGTCCGAGCGAGCGCCGCCTGGCCCCGTGGCGGTGGCCGCTATCCGGCTTCCTCGGCCGCCTCTTCGAAAGCCGCAAGCGTCTTTTCGATCGCCTCGCGCGGCAGATCGCGAGTGATGAACACCATTCGCGTGCGATGGTCGTCGCTCGGCCATTCCGGCAATAGCACCGGCGGGTGAAAGAGATGCTGAACCCCATGCACAACAACCGGCTCCCCGGGCCGATCGCTGAGCGCCACGATCGCCTTCAGCCGCAACAGATCGTCGCCGCGCATCGTCGCCAGCGCGTCGAGCCAGGTCGATAACGCCGCCCATGAGATCGGCCGCTCGCGGATGATGCAGAAGGCGCGGATACGATCGTCGTGGCGGTTGACGTCGAGCTGATCGTGCTCGTGATCGTGGTCCTTTCTATCCCCGTGGCTGGACTCGAACGCTTCGTCGCGCAGCCAGCCCTGCACATCGATGCTTTTGGTCTGCGGGTCGTAAAAGCCGAGATTAAACAGTAGGGCGGGGTCGACCGCCCCTTGGGCCACCGCCAGCAGCCGGGCGCCCGGGTTCAGAGCGGCGAGCCGCGCCGTCAACGCCGCCACAGCTTCCGGTTCGGCGAGATCGGTCTTGGTCAGCAACAGCCGGTCGGCGACCGCGGACTGCTTGACCGCCTCGGGCTGGCGGTCGAGCGTGCCGGCCCCGTTGACGGCGTCGACCGTCGCCACCACGCCGTCGAGCATGTAGCGGGCTGCGACCAGCGGATCCGAGATCAAGGTGTGCAGGATCGGCGCCGGATCCGCGAGCCCGGTCGTCTCGATCACGACGCGGCCGAAACGCGGGACCTTGCCGTTGGCCCGGCCGACAAAAAGGTTCAGCAATGTGTCGACGATGTCCCCGCGCACGGTGCAGCACAGGCAGCCGCTGTTCAGCAGCACGACATCGTCGGTGGCGCTCTCGACCAAGAGATGGTCGATGCCGATTTCGCCGAATTCGTTGACGATGACCGCGGTCTCCGCCATCCCCGGCTGCTTCAGCACATGATTAAGCACGGTCGTCTTGCCGCTGCCGAGAAAGCCGGTCAGCAACGTCACCGGGATCAGAGAGGGTTCGGTCGAATTCATCGCGCAGCGGGCTCCGCTTGGGCGTTTCAGCGAGTTTGTTCGATATTACCGGCTCGGTCGAGTGCGCCGGTTCTGGTGGCGCTATTTGAGCGCTGCGGACCGAGAGGCGACTGAGATACGATCGAAATCGGCGACGACCCGCGTCCGCGGAAACAGCGCGGCCGCCTCCGCACCGATCTCTTCCGGCCGATAGCGGCCCGAGATGTGGGTCAGCAGCAATTCGCGCACCCCGGCCTCGCGCGCGAGCCGTGCCGCCGTGGCGGCGGTCAGATGGCCGCGCGCCCGGGCGAGAGAATCGTCGCGGTCGAGGAAGGTGGCTTCGATCACAAGGGCGTCGGCGCCCCGAATGCGATCGGTTAAGGAGGCGACTTCCTCGACATCGCCGACAACAGCGAGCCTGGCGCCGGCGAGCTCGAGCCCTTGAACCATCTCCGGCGCGACCAAGCGGCCGTCGGCGAGCCTTACCGAGCGGCCCTCCGCCAGCTCGCGCCGGACCGCTCCTTCAGGCACGCCGAATGCTGCAAGCCGTTCGGCAAGCAACGGGCGGCGCGCTTCTTCCTCGAATCGCCACCCCAGGCTGCTGGTGCCCCGATGCGCCACCGCAAAGGCGTCGAGACGCCAGCCCGGCCGCGACAGCACCAACCCCGGCGCGACAGCGCGCAAGCGGTAGCGCCCTCCTCCCTCGGCGCCGACGGTCGCGGCGAGATAGCGGCGGACAAATTCCACGGTCTCGCCGCTGCCAATGATCTCGATCGCGTCGCCGAGCCCCCACAGCGCGCGGGTGGCGACGAGCCCCGCCAGCCCTGCCACATGATCCAGGTGCGCGTGGGTCAGCAGCACCTGTCCGAGCCCGCGAAAGCCGAGCCCGGCGCGCAGCAGCTGGCGCTGTGTCCCCTCCCCGCAATCAACCAGATACCGGTCGGGCCCGTGCCCGACGCATAGCGCCGGCAGACCCCGTTCGGCAGAGGGCACCGCCGCGGCAGTGCCGAGAAAGACGAGTTCGAACATCGGCGTTGCGGCCTCGCGCAGGATCGCGAGCCCCATCATAGCTCCGGGATGTTAAGCTGCACCCCGAGATCCTTCATGGGGCGTCAGCTTTCGGTCATGGCAAGCTTTGAGGTCGCGAACGCGACGATCGGCAATCTGCAACAGGCGCTCGCGGCCGGCATCACCACGGCCTCGGCACTGGTGCGGGCCTATCTGGCGCGCATTGCAGCTTATGACCGCGCCGGCCCTTGTCTTAACGCGGTGCGCGAGATCAACCCGGACGTGCTCGCGATCGCCGCGGCGCTCGACGCCGCCAAGCCGGCCATGCGAAGACCGCTCGAAGGCATCCCGATCCTTGTCAAGGACAACATCGCCACGGCCGACGCGCAGCACACGACCGCGGGCTCGCTCGCCTTGGCCGAGGCGCGGGCTCGCGAGGACGCCACGGTCGTCGCCCTGCTGCGGCAGGCGGGCGCGATCATCCTCGGCAAGGCCAACCTGACCGAATTCGCCAACATATTGGCGATCGACATGCCGGCCGGGTACAGCTCGCTCGGCGGCCAGGTCCGCAACCCCTACGCACCGGGGCTCGACGAGCGCGGGGTGCCGACCGTCTCGCCGGGCGGGTCCAGTTCGGGCTCGGCGGCGGCGGTCGCGGCCGGGCTGGCGGCGGCGGCGATCGGCACCGAGACCTCGGGCTCGCTGCTGTCGCCCGCCTGCCAGAACGGCCTCGTTACAGTCAAGCCGACGGTCGGGCTCTTGAGCCGTGCCGGTATCATTCCGATTGCGCACAGCCAGGACACCGCCGGGCCGTTGACCCGCACTGTGCGCGATGCGGCGATCCTGCTCAAAGTGCTGGCGGCCGCCGACCCGCTCGACCCGGCGACCGCAGCGATCGAGCGCCCGGCGGATTATACCAGCATTCTCGACGCCGACGGGCTGCGCGGCGCAAGGATCGGCGTGCCGAGCGACCCGGCCGACCCGGCTAACGATGTTTATTACGGCTCATTGCCGGCGCCCGTCGCCGCACTGATGGCCGAGGCGATCGTCGCGGTCGAAGCGGTCGGCGCGACAATCGTGCGCGCCAATATGCCGACTGCCGGCTGGATTGGCGGACCCGGCACCGAGATCGCCATCCTGAACCGCAATCCCCAAAGCCCGACCTTTTGTCAGCCGCTGCGCCGGCCGCTCGTGTTTATTTACGAGCTGAAGCACGATCTCGATCTTTATCTGCGCGACTGGGCCGGCGGCACGGCGATGCGCAGTCTCGACGACATCATCGCCTTCAACGTCGCCCATGCCGACCGCGCGCTGCGCTTTGGCCAGGATTTGTTTCTCGCCGCCGCGGCGACGAACGGCGATCTGAGCGAGCCCGAATATCTGTCTGCCCGGCAGATGGATTTGCGCGCCTCGCGCAGTCTCGGGCTCGACGCGTATTTGGACCGGCACCGGCTCGATGCGGTGCTATTCCCGGGTGCCGCGGGTGCCTCGATCGCCGCCAAGGCCGGCTATCCCAGCGTCCAGGTCCCCGCCGGCTTCGTCAGCGGCGGCGGCGAGACGCCCGAATACCCGTTCGGCATCACCTTTACCGGCCGCGCGTGGAGCGAGCCCGCCCTGTTGCGCCTGGCCTATGCCTTCGAGCAGGCGACCCACTCCCGCCGCCCGCCACCCGACACCCCGGCGCTGTTCTAGACCCGCGTCGTCCTCAGTCGACGATCGCCATGACTTCGATCTCGATCATCGCGTCGGGGTCCGCGAGGCGGCGCACCTCGACCGTCGTGCTGGTCGGCGTTGCCGGGCCGAAATAGCGCAGGCGCATGTCGCCGTGCTTCGAAAACTCACCGAAATCGGTGACGAAGGTGCTGGTCTTGACGATGTCGGCGAGGCTGGCGCCGGCTGCTTCGAGGCAGATTTTGATATTTTCGCCGGTCTGCTGAATCTGGGCGCGCATATCGCCCTTTCCGACGAGATTTCCTTGCGCGTCGCGCGCCAGCTGGCCGGCGACGAAGATCATCCGCCCGCTGCCGCTGACCGTTACCACCTGGGTGTAGGAGGCCTGCCCGCCGACCCGCCGGACATGAATCCCTTCCGGCTGAATCTTTTCCCGCTTAATCGCCATGCTGTCCCTCCCGCTGGTTCGAATCCGGGCGGCTGCCGCGCGGGAGCGGGTGTTTTCCTGCCCCCCGATCTTCGCTAGCATCGCCGCGACGCCGGCTCTCGGGCATCGGCCCGGGGGTAAGAGCGGTAACCCAGCGAGGGCCCAATGTCACTGCTCAATCTCCGCCACGGGATCTTTCTGCCGCCGTTTCATCCCAACGAGGAGAACCCGACCCAGTGCCTGGAGCGCGATCTCGAGCTGATGGTGTGGCTGGATAAGCTCGGCTTTCACGAGGCGTGGATCGGCGAGCACCATTCCGCCGGATATGAAATCATCTCCTCGCCGGAGATCTTCATCGCCTTCGCCGCCGAGCGCACCCGGCACATCCGCCTCGGAACCGGCGTCGTCTCGCTGCCCTACCACCATCCGATGATGATCGCCGACCGCATCGTCCAGCTCGACCATATGACGCGCGGCCGGGTCATGTTCGGCGCCGGCCCCGGCCTGCTTGCCGGCGACGCCATCATGATGGGCATCGATCCCTTGACCCAGCGCGACCGCATGGCCGAGGCGCTCGATGCGATCCTGCGCCTGTTCCGCGGCGAGATCGTCACCGAGAAGACCGACTGGTACACGATGGAGGGCGCCCGGCTGCACCTGCTGCCTTATACGCGGCCATATCCGGAGGTCGCGGTGGTCAGCTCGAACACGCCGTCCGGCGGGCGGCTTGCCGGCAAGTACGACCTCGGGATGATCTGCGTCGCCGCAACCAACCCGTTCGGCTACGAGGCGCTGTCGGCGAACTGGCAGATCGCCAACGACGTTGCCGCCGAACACGGCCGCACGATGGACGCCAACCGGCTGCGCCTCGTCGGCCCGATACACATCGCCGAGACCCGCGCACAAGCCTACGAGAACGCTAAATTCGGCTTCGAGCGCTATTTGGGCTACGCCAACAACAACCAGCCGCGCTTTATCGTGCCGGCAGGGCGAGACCCGCTCGAGTGGTTTGTCGAGAACCGCTATGGCGTTTGCGGCACCCCGGACGACGCGATCGCGCTGATCGAGCGGCTTTACGAGCAAGCAGGGCACCTTCGGCGCCTTTTTGCATCAGGCGCACAACTGGGCCGATTGGGAGGCGACAAAGCGCTCCTACGAACTCTACGCGCGCTATGTGATGCCGCATTTCAGCCAAGCGAACCGGCCGCGCGCCGCCTCCTACCAATGGGCCGGCGACAACCGGACGGAGTTCAGCGCCAAGCGCCAGGCCGCCTCGAAGGCGATGTTCGACAAGCACGAGGCCGAGCAGCGCGCTGCCCGCGAAGTTGCCGAGGCCGGCCCAGGTATCGCACGCCCCGTCCGCGGCCGCGAGGCGTGGTAGCCGGGCGGCATTCGCGGGGCCCAACGATTTCGTCAAAGGAGCAGGCCAGGAGGACGGCGCCCGACGATCTCTTGGCCGGGCCTAGCCCGGCAGCCCTGGAAGTGATGGCGAGCTACACGGTAATAAAATTGGCGACGCCGACGACCTTCGAACTCCACAGCCGTTTTGGCCTACATAGTCTATCGGACAAGCGGGCGGACATGAAGAGATGGCAGACCGGTTAACCTTGACGCGCGCCTTTGAGGGCGCAGGCCTGCAAAGCACCGATGCCGAACGGATAGCGACCGAAATCTACGACGCGATCCATGACAACGTCGCGACCAAGGCCGATATCGACAATCTTCGGAATGAGATAGAAATTGCCGTGCGCGACCTTAAAATTTGGGCCGGCTCGATCGCAGTGATCATCGCGGGTCTGCTATTCGGCGCGCTGCACCAATGGCCGCCACAGCCAGCACCGCCCCAGGTTGCCGGATCGCCGGCCCAGCCAGGCCGGTGAGAAGCGGCGGGGAAGATCCTTCGAGCAGAACGAACTGATCAATCGGGGCTGGACTAATTAACGCTGGCAAATTCGTTCAAGGGCGCGGGCTCAAATAGCACTGGGCACGCATACCATTGGAATCCTCAAAGGCGCCTGTTTTCGTGTTTAAGCTGCTGTACTGGTTGCGCTCCTGACCCGACATCGGAATTGGCGGAATTCAAAACAACTCCCCCAAAAACAACCGTGTCGCCATGGAATTTAACGGACTGCCGAAGGATCGTATTAGCCGCTGCTTGGGCGACCAGCGGCAAATTGCAGTCAGACGTCGTCGTGATTGGGGCCTGCCTACCGTCAACATACATTTGCCTACAGGTGAACAACGTCGACCTATCGTCCTGCTCGACGAAATTGTGTGAAGGATCCACGGTCACAATCGAGTCAGTATTACCATTGGGGCAGTTCCATACAGAAGTCACAGAAGCTTGCTCCGAGCCTTGAGTCTGTTGCATATTTGCTATGCCGTGACCTTTTCTGTTTAGGAGCGTCGCATGCGCGTCGTCCGCTGCAGCCGCAGCCTGCTGTGGCGTATGAAATACCGTAAACAAAAATGTACATGCCTTATCGGGAAACTGAGAGAGCCAGCTTCGTGGCTCGCTCGCGCTATTCGACGTGCCCATATCCTCAGTGATGACTTCCAAGCAATGTCGCCATTCGGGAGTCCTCTGATAGGCTAGCGAAGATGCGGACAGTCCCGCTGCGGTGGTGGGAGCCTCCTTAGGACAGGTTAGACTATCAACGTCCTTCGTTAGGACGTACCCCTGCCTTCCACCCGCACTCGCTTTTGTCCATTCACCAGAATTACCGGGAGAGATTTCGATCTTTGCATGCCTCATTTCATTTTCGAACCACCATCTTCTAGAAGAACCAGTCCAGTAATAGAAATAAAGTTGAACCGGTCTGTTAACAGTACAAGATATCGCCCAGCACACTGTCGGACTTGCCAAGACCGATATCGCGGTCGAAAAAGCGATGGAGAGCGTCAATCGTTGCATGTGACCTTCGCCTATTCGCGTACCACTCTTGTGCCAGCGGCAACGCTGAGCGCCGCGTGAGGCGTGGTAGGCTATTTCGGTTTGTCGGCGTCGAGGATCGCCTGCACCTTTTGCGGGTCTTCGGCGAGCGGCGGGATGCCGGCGCGCTCGACTTGCAGCAATTGGCCGACGGTGCTGTTGCGGGTTCCCCAACCGCGGTTCATCGCCTCGGTCAATTCCTCAAAGGCCATGTTGGCGAGCCGCATCGGCACGCCGACTTCGCGCCCGAGCCCGACCGCGAGCCCCACATCCTTGTGCAACAGGCGCAATGCGAAATCGGCCGGGTCGCGCTTGCCGCTCAGAAACCGGCCGAGCCGATCAAAGGTGCGCTGCCGGCCGGTTGCACCCTGGCGCACCGCGGACCATAAATCGAGCGGATCGACCCCGGCCTTGATCCCCATCGTAAAGACCTCGGCAAGCGCAACGCCGAGCACCGCACTCGTGCAGTTGTGCACGAGCTTGGCGATCGAGCCGGCGCCGATCGGCCCGATATAGGCAGCCTGGTCACCCATCGCGTCGAGCACGCGCTTGTGCCGGTTGAAGATCTGTTCGTCGCCGCCGACCCAGATCGCCATCCTGCCGCTCGCCGCCCCGCCGGCACCGCCGCTGACCGGGGAATCGAGCATGTAAAGGTTCTTCTCGGCAAAGGCGGCGTTGATCTTGCGCACGACAGCCACCGAATTGGTCGACATGTCGAAAAAGGCGGTGTCGGGGCGCATGCCCTCGATCAGCCCGTTCGGCCCGAGCGCCACCTGCTCGTGTGCAAGCCTTAACCCATTGAGCAGGCTCACGGGGCTTTTTCAGAAAATTTTAACTTTTGGATTTGGTGGCTTGACGCCGAGTGATCTCGGCTTGGGTCTTGTCACGATGCGAGTGCACTTGCTGCACCCATTCTGTTGGCCAAACGGTGTCGGTTACCGTTAGGCAGACGTTGAAGGCCGCCACCGCCGCCTCGAGATGCGGCGTCCCGCTCTCCCTCTCGCCCAGAGCCTCGAGCGCGAGCCCGAGGTTGTTCTGCGTCGTCGCCCAATGCAGCGGCACCCGCTCGCGTGTCAGTTCCTGCAGCGCTGCGCGGTAGGCCTCGACCGCCTCCTCCAGCCGCGCCGTCCCGCTCTCCCGCTCCCCCAGCGTCTGAAGCGCGTTGCCGAGGTTGTTCTGCGTCGTCGCCCAGTCGAGCGGCACCCGCTCGCGCGTCCGTTCCTGCCAGCGCCGCGCGGTAGGCCGCGACCGCCTCCTCCAGCCGCGCCGTCCCGCTCTCCCGCTCGCCCGAGCGTCTAGAGCGCGTTGCCGAGGTTGTTCTGCGTCGTCGCCCATTGCAGCGGCACCCGCTCGCGCGTCCGTTCCTGCCAGCGCCGCGCGGTAGGCCTCGACCGCCTCCTCCAGCCGCGCCGTCCCGCTCTCCCGCTCGCCCGAGCGTCTAGAGCGCGTTGCCGAGGTTGTTCTGCGTCGTCGCCCAGTCGAGCGGCACCCGCTCGCGCGTCAATTCCTCCAGCGCCGCGCGGTAGGCCTCGACCGCCTCCTCCAGCCGCGCCGTCCCGCTCTCCCGTTCGCCGAGCGTCGGAGCGCGTTGCCGAGGTTGTTCTGCGTCATCGCCCAGTCGAGCGGCACCCGCTCGCGCGTCCGTTCCTCCAGCGCCGCGCGGTAGGCCTCGACCGCCTCCTCCAGCCGCGCCGTCCCGCTCTCGCGTTCCCCGAGCGTCCTCAGCGCGTTGCCGAGGTTGTTCTGCGTCGTCGCCCAGTCGAGCGGCATCCGCTCGCGCGGATAAAAAGGCAGAACAATGCGCCAAACTTCTATGGATATTTGCAGCGCAGCGTTGTCGCCGAATTCGTCGCCTTGCTGGTAAAGCGCAAGCGCTTGCTGGAAAAGATACTCACCGCGTGTGAGGTCATGACCTGCCGGGACGCGTCCTGCCGCAGCTCCGAAATGCGCGGCCGCGTCGCTGTAACGCAGCCGCGTCCGGGCAAGATCGCCGCGACGCGCGCAGGTAGCAGCAGCCTGTAAGGCACGGCTTTCGAGGTCGCGATCCTGCGCCGCCAGCACCTGCGCTAGCAGCGCGTCAGCACGATCCAGATCGAACTCGTCCAAAGCCTCCCGAAGTTCGGCCTTCAAGCGCGCCGTTTCGGAATCATCGCCAGCCTCTGTGCCAGCTTGGGTAACCAGAGCCTTGTAACGTCCTGCGATTTCGACAAGCCGGCCGGGGATCGTCTCCACCTCAATCTCGGCCTCGCCAATGATGCGAAAAAACCCGAGAACCTGTTTTTGGCTGGCGTCGAGTTGACGCCCAAGGTCGGCGATGGTCGCCTGCTGAGCCGCGTTAAGCCGTTCTAAGGGGTCAGTTGCGGCCTTAAGGATCGCCGGCAATTCCTCCGGCATGATCCCGACGATATCCCGGCCGGCCGCCCGCCCGCCGCGATCTGCTGAGATCGAGCGTGATCCCCACATCGCAGCTAGTGCCGTCCCTTTGTCTTCGGGGGTGTGCCGACGCCGATGTCGCGGCCCGCTGCCATGCCGCCGCGGTCGGCTTTAATGATCGTATGCGGGCTGGACTTCTTGCTCGGCGTCTCACGCGCGAACTTGAAAACCGCCCATATCGCGCCGACGACGACACTGGCTCCGCCGCCGATGAAAGCTAGAGTCTTCTGGTTCGTCGGATCGGTTAGCCAAAGCCACATAGCCCGCGCCCCGCTCGCGTTACATGCTATATGGACTCAACCTCGTTACGCGAGTCCGACGTTCGTCTGTGGCCGAAAGTCTTGATTTACGGGCAAACGCTGTTTTGGTTGGGGCCGTTACTGAGGCGCCCCCTTCCGTAAGACTCGTAGGATGGGGCTGAGCCGGCGAAGCCCATCATTGTCAGTCGGCCTCGGTTTCGGCTGATGGGTTTCACTGGCGTTCGACCCATCCTACCGACCCTCCTCATTGCGGGTGACGCATCGCAGCGACAGAGCAATTTCCCGGTCGCCCCGAGGCTTGACCGAGATTGCTTCGTTTTGCTCGCAATGACGCGCCAGCAGGTGCTAACCCAGGCGGTAGAATTTTGTGGCGGTGCCAGAGAAGAGGGCGGCTTTTTCGGTGGGGGAATAGCCGGCGGCGATGCGCTTGAACGCGTTCCACAGCACGTGATAGCTGCAGCTGCCCTTGTCGACCGGGAAGTTGCTTTCGAACATCGCGCGCTCGGGGCCAAAGGCGGCGATAGAAGTCTCGATGTAGGGCCGCCAGGCGGCTGCCAGCTCTTCCGAGCTCGGCGGCAGGTCGTGGGTGTGCAGGTCGAACCCGAACATCCGCATGCCGAGCCCGCCGAGCTTGATGTGCACGTTCGGGCAGGCGGCCAGCTCATCGAGGCGCCTCCGCCAGTCGGCAAAGACCTCGTCGCGCCGGCCGGCATAGCGGCCGAGGCCGATCGGCCCGCCGACATGGTCGAGCACGATCGGGATTTCGGGAAAGGCGCGCGCGAGATCGAGGAGCTCGCCGAGCTGGGTATGGTAGAGCCACGCGTCGAAGCTGAGGCCGAGTGGCGCCAGCCGGGCGAAGCCCTCGCGCACGCGGCGGTCCGACAGCAGCCCCGCCGGCCGGGCGACCATCGATCCCCATTGCGCCTGGTCCGGATGCGTCGCGGTGATGAAACGGATGCCGCGAAACCTGCCGCCGCCCGCCGCGATCTGCGCCTCCAGCACCGGTTCGACCGCGGCCCCCAAGGTGAGATCGGCGTAGCCGACAATGCCGGCGCAGACCTGCCTGTCGCCGTAGCCGCCGCTGGCGGTCATGGCCGCGACGCCATTGGCGAACTCGACCTCGCCGACCGGACGCAGCTCGGGCCGGCCTTGGGCGCGATACATCGACAGCCATTCGAGATAGACCGTTGCGGTGACGTTGTGGCCGCTGTCGAGATCGGCGAGCAGCTCGGCCAATAGGTAGCGGCCGGTCTCCGGCCGCTCGACCAGGTGATGGTGCGGGTCGACGATCGGCAGGTCGGGTTCGATGATCGCCTCATGGCGGCGCTCGAGCCAATCGGGCCGCACCGCCAGATGCAGACTGGTCGCGGTCCCCGGCGTCGTCGATTGCATCGGCCTTCCCCTGTGAGATTGCGGGCGCGGCATGCGCATCCGCCCCGATATCATACGTTCGTATTGCAGGTCGCGGGTTCATTCTCGAGGCGCGTAGATGGCGCCGGTCACTAGGGCCGCGACCGGCAAAACCGTGATGACCGCGGGAAAGACGAGGTCGGCGAGTGCATCGCGCCGGAAAGCGCCGACAACAGCCCGATCCCGATGACCGGCACCGAGGTAGACGGCGACCAGATAGCTCGAGACCACCTCGCTGCGCCGATCGGCGGGGGCGATGCGGTTGACCACCTCGAGGCTGTCGCGATACCCGAGCGCCGCCGAGACGCCGCCCATTGCCGAGGCGACGAATAGGACCGGCATGGTGTGGACGAGCTGGGCGAGGACCAGCAGCACCAGGCCAGGCGGCAACAGCGCGAGGCCGGCAAGCATCGCGGTCCGGCTGCCGAGCTTGCCGGTCACCATGACTGCTATTGGAGCGACGAGGAGCAGCTCGAAGACCACCCCGGCGGCCACCGCCGGGGCGGTCCGGTGCAGCTGTCCGCGAGCAGACCCGGAATGAGTGGGGCATAAAAGCCGATCAAGGCGAAGATCGCGAACGCGGTCACTGCGGGCGATAGGAACGGAAGCCGGATCTCTCTCCGCACGCCCAGCCGGGGCCGCGGTAATATTTCGCCGAGCTGGCGCACCGGGTCCCCATCGTCTCGGGTGTAAAGAAAATGGCAGCGCCGATGCCGAGCAGCACCACCAGATAGATCACGTAGCAGAGCCGCAGCCGCCCAGGCGCGAGCTGCGCCAGCAAGCCCGTCAACAATCCCCCTGCGGCAAGCCCGCCGAGATTGACCGCGGCAGCGATCCGCGCGGCGATGCCTTTGTCGCCTCGCGGCTGCAGCTCGGCGATTCAGGCCGTGGCGGCACCCGCCGCGAGCCCGGTCGCGAACCCGCTCAGCACCCGCGCCGCGAACAGCCACCCGGTGCCCGTCGCCAGCGCGAACGCCGCGGTGCCGGCGATGGCGAAACCGATCGCCGACAAGGTCGCGTTGCGCCGCCCGATCTGGTCGGCCAGCCTGCCGAAGATCAAGAGCGCGACCAAATTGCCCAGGACATAGACCGCGTAGATCAGCGTCAGCGTAATTCCGGAAAAGCCGAAGGCTCGGCGATAGATCGGGTAGAGCGGCGCCGGCAAGGTCGCGCCGATGAACATCATCGCGAGTTCCCCGGCGACGATCGCCATGGCGACAGAGCCGCCCAGCTTCCGGTGTGGGATGGATCTCCTCGCGCGGCGTCCTCAGGCCGGTTCGGGGGATGACGCGAGCATCGGGGCGAGACCGCGGGACCGCACGGCGACCGCGAGGCTCATTCCTGGCCGCCGGCTTGGGGCACGGGCGGATAGTATTGCGGCGCCTCGCGGCGATCGGACATCCCGTAGTCGCGGATGATGCGAACCCGGCGGTGACGCAGCTGGCCGCCGGCCACCGCCGTCGGCTGCCAACGATCGGCGGCGGTCGCGTCCTGCCAGGTGGCGAGGAGGAGCAGCTTGCCGGGATTGTAGATGCTCTCGAAGACCTCCCGATCGACGAGGCCGAGGCTGCCGGGCGTGGGCAGACCGAGGTCAGCGGCGAGATCGGTGCTGGCGGGTTCCTCGCCGGACGCGGGCGAGAGCTCGCTGATGGTCGCGGCCTTGGCCTCGGCGATCGCGGTCTCGTCGAGGCGCTGCTGCGCCAGGGTGTGCCCTTCGGGGATTTGCGTGTCCGCGGCGATCTCGCCGACGCGCAGGTGATAGTCGGCGAAGACCTCGAACCGGCCCTTCTGCTGCACCTCGTGATGGGCGCCGAGGGTGCGCCAGCGGACGATCGCCTTCTCGTCGCGCCAAGTCGAGAGCGACAGCACCCGGCCTTCAGTCCGCCGGCTCGCAAAGCGCTCGTTGTCGATGAAGCCGTCGATCTTTTCGAGATCGGGCCTCAGATGTTTGGCGAGGTTCAGGTACTCGTCGAACCGTCCTGGCTTCGGCTGGACTTCGAAAATTACGGCGAACATGGGGTTTTCTCCTCAGTGGTGGCGGCGTCTCAGAAGCGACATCTCCAGGCTTATAGGTTTGCGCACGCCCGGAATCTGGGGGAGGTTGTCCGGCGATGTCCCGACCAGTCGCTTCGAGCCGAACCGAAGCGTCAAAGGCGTGCGCTCGGAATTTGTCCCGGTCGGCGCCCACGAGCGGGCCGAAACCGTTTATGATGCGCTACATTCGCGCAGCGCCGCAGAGGAGACCCGATGTCCGACAACCCGTTTTTCGCCGACTGGGACACGCCGTTCGGCATGCCGCCGTTCGACCATATCCGGCCGGAGCATTTCCCGCCGGCCTTCGAGCGCGGCATGGAGCAGCAGCTGGCCGAGGTGACGGCGATCGTCGGCGCGCCGGCGCCGGCGGGCTTTGCCGACACGATCGAGGCGCTCGAACGCAGCGGGAAATTGCTCGAGCGGGTGAGCCGGGTCTTCCATAACCTCGATGCGAGCGACACTAGCCCGGCGCTCGAAGCGATCGCCCGCGACTTTGCGCCAAAGCTCGCCCGGCATCAGACCCGCATCGCACTCGATCCGGCGCTGTTCGCGCGCATCGCCGACCTCTACGCCCGGCGCGGCGAGCTCGGGCTGGCCGAGGACCAGCTGCGTCTCCTCGAACGCCATCATTTGCGCCTTGTGCGCGCCGGCGCGCGGCTCGGCCCCGAGCAGAAAGCCCGCATGGCGGCGATCGGCGAGCGGCTGGCCACGCTCCACACCCGCTTTGGACAGAACGTGCTGCAGGACGAGCGCGAATGGCGGCTGGTGCTGGGCGCGGCCGACCTCGACGGGCTGCCTGGTTTTTTCCGCGCCGCCGCGGCGCAGGCCGCCGAGGAGCGCGGGCTGCATGGGCAACACGTCGTGACCCTCGCCCGCTCGTCGATCGAGCCGTTTCTGACGTTTTCCGCGCGCCGCGATCTTCGCCGCACCGCGCACCAGGCCTGGACCGCGCGCGGGACCCATCCGGGCGAGGCTAACAACAAGCCGCTGATCGCCGAGATCATGGCACTGCGCGCCGAGCAGGCGCGGCTCCTCGGCTACGACAATTTCGCCGCCTACCGGCTCGACGATTCGATGGCCAAGACCGCCGACGCCGTCGAGCAGCTTTTGCTGCAGGTGTGGGACCCGGCCAAGGAGAAGGCGCGAGGAGAGCGTGCGGAGCTCGAGCAGATGGCCCATGCCGAGGGGCTCAATGAGCCCATCGAACCGTGGGACTGGCGCTACTACGCGGAGCAGGTCCGCCGCGCCCGATACGACCTCGACGAGACCGAGGTAAAGCCCTATTTTGTCCTCGACAATATGGTCAGGGCGGCGTTCGACAGCGCCCGGCGTCTTTTCGGCCTCTCCTTCACGCCCCGCCCGGATCTGCCGGTCTACCATCCGGATGTTCGGGTCTGGGAAGTGAGCGACCGGAGCGGCCACCATGTCGGCCTCTTCCTGCACGACAATTTCGCCCGTCCCGGCAAGCGTTCGGGTGCGTGGTCGAGCCGCTACCGCGACCAGCAGACTCTGGACGGCCCAGTAACGCCGATCGTCGTCAACAACAACAATTTCGCGAAATCCGATCCCGCCAGCGGCGAGCCCACCCTGTTGAGCTTCGACGACGCCGAGACCCTGTTTCACGAATTCGGCCACGGCCTGCACGCGCTGTTGAGCCGGGTGCGCTATCCCTCGCAGTCCGGCACCGCGGTGCGCCGCGATTTCGTCGAGTTTCCGTCGCAGATTTTCGAGCATTGGATGTCGGCGCCGGAAAATCTGCGCAAATACGCGCGCCATTATCAGACCGGCGAACCGATCCCCGAGCCCTTGCTGCGCCGGCTGCTCGCCGCCCGCACCTTCAACGAAGGCTTTGCCACAGTCGAGTATACCGCGTCCGCCCTGATCGACCTGGAGCTGCACCGCGACCCCCACCCCGAAAACCGCGATCCGGACCGGTTCGAGCGCGAATTCCTGAAGGCGCGCGACGTGCCGCGCGAGATCGGGCTGCGTCACCGCCCGGCGCATTTCCAGCACCTGTTCGCGGGCGGCGGCTATGCCGCGGGCTATTACGCATATCTGTGGGCCGAGGTGCTCGATGCCGACGGCTTCGCCGCCTTTACCGACAAGGGAGACGTGTTCGACGCGGCCCTAGCGGCGCGGCTCGAGAACATCTACAGCGCCGGCGACACGCGCGACCCGATGGAACTCTATCGTGCCTTCCGCGGCCGCGACCCGGACATCGCGGCGCTGCTGCGCCAGCGCGGGCTGACGGAGGCTCGATGATGCATCCTATACCCGACACGGGTTCCTGCACGTGCGGCAGCGATGCGTTGCGCGGCCGCCTCGGTCGGCGCGGCTTTCTGAAAGCCGCGGGAGCTGCCGGGATGGCGGCGGCCCTGCCGCTAAAGGCCTGGGCGGCGGAGGGCGATTACGAGGCGATGCTGGTGTCGTGCATCGATCCGCGCATGGTGACGCCAGTTTATAATTACATGGAGCAACGCGGTCTTGGCGGCAAATACAGCCAATTCGTCATTGCCGGCGCGGCAATCGCCGTGGTCGCGCCCAAGTTCGCATCCTGGCGACCGGCGTTCTGGGACAACCTCGCAACCTCGGTCGAACTGCATCATCTCAAGCGGGTGATCGCGATCGACCACCGCGACTGCGGCGCCGCAAAGATCGCCTATGGCGACGACAGCATCGCCACCCCGCAGATCGAGACCCAGACCCACCGCGAGGTCCTCGCCGAGTTCCGCGAAGCTGTCGCGAGACATCACCCCCAGCTCACCATCGAGACCGGCCTGATGGCCCTCGACGGCTCGCTCCAAACGTTCGGCTGAAGTGGCGGCGAGCGCGGGGAATCGCAAGCGGGGCTTCATCGGAACGTCACCCAACCGTCACCCGACGGCAAATTTCGACGCCTAGTGTCCCGGCGCATCCGAAATTTCACCCGAGGGGACATCACGATGCGAAATCGACGTCCGTGCCGCGCCTCCGCGCGCTGGCGTTTCAGATTGCTGAGCAGCGTCGCGATCTATGCCATGACGATCAACACGATGGCGCCGCTCGCCGCTCTCGCCGCCGATACGGGCGCCAACGACGGCAATACGACGACGCCGATCAAACACATCATCGTCATCATCGGCGAAAACCGCACCTTCGATCACGTGTTTGCGACCTACAAGCCGGTCAACAAAGGCGAAAGCGTGTTGAACCTGCTGTCGGAGGGCATCGTCAACGCCGACGGCACGCCGGGACCGAACTACGCGAAAGTGCCTCAGGTTACCGCGCAGGACCGGGCGCCCAACCCCTACCTGCTGAGCCCGCCCGGACAGACCCCATACAAGACGTTGCCGCCGCCATTGGCCAGCGGCGGGTATACCAACGGGCAGCCGCCATTTTCGACAGTAGCGGCGGCGCTCACCTACGAGAACGGGCTGCCGCTCGGTTACTACAAATATCTGACGAGCGGTGCGGTACCCGCCTCGATCCTCGGTAAGCCGGACATTCGGATTTTTTACGATGGCAAGAACGTCAATGCGCTGCCGCCGGGTCCATACCAGCTGACGCCCGGCGTCGGCTACGATGACTACGCCGAAAGCCCGGTGCATCGCTTTTACCAGATGCGGCAGCAGCTCAACTGCACCGCCGCCGCAGGCTGCCAGAGCACGCTGTTCCCGTGGGTCGAGGCGACCGTCGGCGCCGGCAGCAACGGCAAGCCGCCGCCGGCCGGCTTTACCTATGAAGAGGGCGCGACCTCGATGGGCTTTTACAACGTCCAGCAAGGGGACTGGCCGTATTTCAAGAGTCTCGCCGACACCTATTCGATGAGCGACAACTATCATCAGGCTGTCGCCGGCGGGACCGGCGCCAACCACATCATGCTCGGCACCGGCGACGCGATCTGGTTCAGCGACGGCCACGGCAAGCCCCTAACCCCACCGCACAACATGACGGTGGCCGCCAGAAGCCCGAACGCCGGGGTTGTCGACGAGGTCGAAAATCCCAATCCGTTGAAGGGGACCAACAACTGGTATACCGAAGACGGCTATGGCGGCGGTTCCTACGGCTCGCCTTCCTATGGCGGCGGCAGCTACAGCGATTGCGCGGCTACTTCGCAGCCGGGCGTCAAAACCATTGTCGCCTATCTGGACGCGAACAAGGTGAAGTCGAATTGCCAAGCCGAGCATTATTATCTGCTCAACAACTACAATCCCGGTTATTACGGGGACGGCACCAGCGCTTATGCCGATATCAAGAACCCGCTGAACACCGCGTTCACCGTTCCGCCGTCGAGCGTCCCGAATATAGGCGATGCACTGCTAAAAAAGAACATCACGTTCGCCTATTTCGGCGACCAGTTCGACGCCTACCTCGCTGATCCTTACGACAACTACGTCACGCCCGACAATCAATACTGCAATATCTGCAACTTTTTCCAGTATTCGACCTCAATCATGACCAACGCGCCGGTACGGAACATGGCGCTGCGGGATACGCTCGATCTTTACGCCGACTTGGCGAGCGGCAAGTTGCCCGCTGTGTCGTTCGTCAAGCCGAGCGGCTATCTCGACGGCCATCCGGGATCGTCAAAGCCCGACCTCCTCGAAGGTTTCGTCAAAAAGATCGTCAACCTGACAAAAGCAAACAGCACGCTTTGGGGCAACACGGCGATCTTCATCACCATGGACGAAGGTGGCGGGTATTACGATTCGGGTTATGT
Source organism: uncultured Alphaproteobacteria bacterium (assembly GCA_963832875.1). Lineage (GTDB taxonomy): Bacteria > Pseudomonadota > Alphaproteobacteria > ATCC43930 > CGMCC-115725 > AP-15. The sequence goes on from CAWHWB010000002.1 coordinate 205,456, forward strand.
GCAGCCGCTCGACTATTTCGGTGATGGAACACGGATTCCGATGATCGTGGTGTCTAAATACAGCGCGGGCGGGAACATCTCGCATACCTACACCGACCACGTCTCGGTCTTGAAGTTCATCGAGGCGAACTGGAACGTCCCGCCGATCACCAACCGCAGCCGCGACAACCTGCCGAACCCGGTCGCCGGCGCGGACCCCTACAAGCCAGCCAACGTGCCGGCGATCGGCAATCTGATGGACCTCTTCAACTTCAAATCGTGATTAGCGGCCGAGGAGAAGACAATCACGCCGAACTGATCGCATGCCTCGCGCCGGTCCCGTTCGCAGGACCGGCGTTTTTCTGTCAGCCTATGATCCCAGCCGCGCGCATCGCGCCGATTTCAGCTTCGGGATAGCCGGCTTCGCGCAATATCTCGTCGCTGTGCTGGCCCACAATGGGGGCGGGACGAGGCGGGATTTTTTCCTGCCCGGCGATCCACAGGGGGCTATTGATCGTCAGCGAGCTGCCGTCGGTAAACGGCACCAGGGCTTCGCTGGCGAGGATCTGGGCATCCTCGTGGATCTCGTCCATGTCGGCGACGATGCCGAAAATCAGCCCGGCGTCATCGAGAATGCGGCGCCATTCGGCCTGGTCGCGGGTAGCGAAAATGTCGTCGAGGATCGGGATCAGCAGCCGGGCATTGGCCTCGCGCGAGGCCGCGGTCGCATAGCGTGGATGGTCGAGCGCCTCCGATCGCATGCACGCCTTGAACTTGACCCAGCGCCATTCGTCGGCGGCGATCGACAGCAGCAGCCAGCGATTGTCGCGGCAGCGGTAGTGGATCCTGAGCGCGTTGACCCCGCGCTCGCGCGGCGGTTGCGGCACCACCTTTTCGCCGCACAAGGCCGCCTGCACCGAGCAGCCATTGGCCCATAGCCCGTTGGCCAGCAGGGACGAGCCGACATAGGCGCCCTTGCCGGTGCGCTCGCGCTGATAGAGTGCGGTGACGATGGCGCCATAGGTGCCCATCGCCGAGGGGTGGTCGCCCATACCCGGCAAGGACCGTGCCGGCGCCGCCTCCTCACCGGCGCGCACCAAATGCATCAAGCCCGAGCGCGCCCACCACGCGGTCGCGTCGAAGCCTGGCTTGTCGGCCTCGGGGCCGGTCTCGCCATAGCCGGTGAACGAGGCATAGATCAGCCGAGGGTTCAGCGGCGCCAGCTCCTCATAGGTGATCCCGAGTCGGCGGCGCACCGGCGGCGGATAGTTGGTGATGAACACATCGGCCGCGGCGACGAGGCGGCAGAGCACCTCTTGGCCAGCCGGCAGTCGCAGGTCGAGCGCCAGGCTCTTCTTGTTCCGTCCGTCGAGAACAAAACCGGGGTTGCCCTCGAGCCCCAGCCCGATCGGCGGTGTTGCTCGACGACGGTAGGGATCGCCAACCCCCGGCGGCTCGATCTTGATCACCGCCGCGCCGAAATCCGACATCACCGTCGCCGCCGCCGGGCCGGCGATAAAGCTGGCGCAGTCGATCACCTTTAAGCCGTCGAAGACGAGCTCACTCATCGCTGGTTGCCTCTCGCGAATTGCCGGCTCCGAGCGAGCCCCGGCTGAGGAATCTTTATAGGCCGGCATCGTGAGCCGGCCATCGATTTCCGCGGTGAGCCGCGAGCCGGGGTGAGGGTGTGGCCTACGCCGAGGCGGGTTCGCGGCGCCAGCTCAGCACCTTTGAAAAATAGGCAGGGCAGCGTTCGGCCGGGGTGAAGCCGGGGCTCACCAGTCGGTTGAAATCCTCGCGCAGATAACTCGCGTAATAGGGCTCGTGGAACCCGGCGGGGAACGATTCCAGCATCGCGTCAAAATCGGGCTCGTCGCCGGTTTGCAGTGAATTGACCAGGATCAGGGTTCCGCCCGGTTTCAGCACTCGTCGGATCTCACCGACCACCGCCCGGCGAATGCGCGGCGGCAGCTCGTGAAACAGATAGACGCAGGTGATAATATCGAACTCGGTGTCAGCAAACGGCATCGCCTCGGCCAAGCCCTGAGTGAGGCGGGTGCGCGACCAGGGTGCGAGCTCGCGCCGGGCCACCGCCAAATAGTACGGCGACAGGTCGAGCCCAGTTACGTGCAGCCGCGGCCAGTTCGCCTTCACTTCACGCAGAAAGCTGCCGGTCCCGCAGGCGAGGTCGAGGAGCCGGGCGCGGTCGCGCCGATCGGCGGAAAATCCGGCGAGCGCGCATTTGAGCGGCACCAGGGCTTGACGCCGCATCGCCGCGGCGCCGCCGCCGAACAGCACCTCGACCTGATGGTCGTAACGCGCAGCCGACGCGTCACTCAGATAGCCGTCGCTCTGAAAATGAAATTTCTGCAGGTAGTAGCGCGGGTAATTGCCAGGGGGCGGTTCGTGCAGCAGCCGCTCGCGGGGAGCGCTGTGCCGCCTTTCGTCGACGGCCGCGAGGTCGCCGAAAAAATCGAGGGCGCGGCGCAGCGCGGCGACCGGGCTGCCGGGGCTGTCCGCCGGGGCCGCATAGTATCCAGCCTCGATGTTGCGCCAGTCCTGCTCGATCAATGCCCGCAAATCGGCAAGGATGCGCCGCCGGTCCGGCATCGGCCGCCCGCGCAGCGCCTCCGGCAGCGGCACCGGGCGGCTGAGCCGCGCGGCCAGGATTTTCTGGCCGAAAAACCAGCCGATGCGAGCGGCCTGCGCGGCATCGTAGGCGAGCTTATCGAAAGCGCTTGGCATGGCACCACCAATTGCTGCGACGACGCGGTTTTGCAAGAGGCTGCTCGACAAGGGTTTGCTGTCCGGCCCGCGGGCCGCGGCCCGCGATCGACAAAAGGGGATCTTGACACTTCTGCGATGGGGCTTATCCTCATATGCAGCATAACCGGAGGCCGGGCGAATTTGCCCGGCTTTTCTGGAGCCGATAAATGCTCATTATGAGTATAAAGGAGAAAACGATGCTGGAGACTGCACCCTCGACCGTCACGGCGACGATGCCGCTGCCCGAGATCTACCGGCGCGTGGCGCGGCACATCCCGCCCTTCGAATGGCCGGTCCTGGCTGACGACGTCGCCGCCATCCTGCGGCTGAAAGAGGAACGCAACGCGGTCGTGCTGGCGCACAACTACCAGACGCCGGACATTTTCCACACAGTGGCCGACATCGTCGGCGACAGCTTGGCCCTGGCGCGCGAGGCGGCGCGCACGGATGCGCAGGTCATCGTGCTGGCCGGCGTCCATTTCATGGCCGAGACCGCCAAGCTCCTAAACCCGGAAAAAACCGTGCTGATCCCCGATCTCAAGGCCGGTTGCTCGCTCGCCGCGTCGATCACCGCAGCCGACATTAGGCTGATGCGCGAGCGCCACCCGGGGGTGCCGATCGTCACCTATGTCAACACCTCGGCCGCGGTGAAGGCCGAATCCGATATCTGCTGCACCTCGGGCAACGCCAAAAAGATTGTCGAGGGGCTGGGCGCCAAACGGGTGATCATGCTGCCCGACGAGTACCTGGCGCGCAACGTCGCGGCCCAGACCACGGTCGAGATCATCGCCTGGAAAGGCCATTGCGAGGTGCATGAGCGCTTTACTCCCGAGGACGTCCGCAGCGTGCGCGAGAGCCATCCCGGGGTCATCGTGCTGGCCCATCCGGAATGCCCGCCCGAGGTCGTCGCCGAATGCGATTTCACCGGCTCGACCGCTGCCATGGCGGATTACGTGGGCCGCGAGCGGCCGACTCGCGTCGTGCTGCTGACCGAATGCTCGATGAGCGACAATGTGGCCCTGCAATATCCCGAGCTCGATTTTGTGCGGCCGTGCAATCTGTGCCCGCACATGAAGCGGATCACGCTGCCGAAGATCCGCTGCGCGCTCGAAACCATGACCCATGAGGTGACGGTCGATCCCGCGATCGCCGCCCGGGCGCGCCAGGCGGTCGAGCGCATGCTGGCGTTCGGCTGACGACCCGCCGGGGTGCTCGGAACACCCGTCGACCTACCCGCGGTTGTTTTGGTCCGGCCTTGCGTCGGGCCGAGCCCGCTCGCGAATGATCGGGCGACAGTGAAATACCTCTCGCGGGTGGGTGCGCCCGGCTGTAATCAGCGTCCATCCAATGCGGGAAGCGGAAGATGACCGAGGCTTACGATACCGAATGGCGCGCCCGCTTCGGCGATGATGCCGAGCCGCCGGAAGCTTCTCTCGACCTACCGTGGCTGCGTCAGGTGCTGCTGCGGCGCACGCACCGTCGCTACGCCCTGCGCCCGGTTCCCCAATCATTGCTGCGCCTGCTGCTTGGCGTCGCGTTCTCGGCTTCGTCGAAGTCAGATTTCCAGCAGGTTTCGGTCGTCCGGGTCGCCGATCGTAGCCGGCGCGACCGCTTGGCCGCTCTCGTCCCCGAAATGCCGTGGATCGGCAACGCGCCGGTTTTCCTGGTGTTTTGCGGCGATGCTCGCCGGCTCGAGCGGGTTGGCGAATTGCGCGGGCATCAGCAGGACAATGGCCGGCTCGAGGGATTCTTCAACGCTGCGATCGATGCGGCGCTCGTGATGCAGAGCTTCATCCTGGCCACCGAGACCGCCGGCCTCGGCTGCTGCCCGATCAGCGTGATCCGCAATCACGCCGTCGCCGTCGCCGAAATCTTGGAATTGCCGGACAAGGTCTTTCCGGTGGCCGGGCTGTGCGTCGGCTACCCAGCCGCGCAGGGTTATGTCAGCATGCGGCTGCCGCTCGCGGTCAGCGTGCATACCGATTTCTACGACGATCACGGTCTTGCCGCCGAAATCGACAACTACGACCACCAGCGCGCCGGCCGCCATGCGACCCCACGCGAGCAGCAGCGCGCGTCCGACGCGTTCGGCTACTCCGACTTTTACGGCTGGTCGGAGGACAAGGCCCGCCAAGCCGCCGCTCAGCCCGAAGGCCAAACCTTCCCACCCTATCTGCGCGCCCGCGGCTTCACCTTCGACTAGAGGAGCTGTTTCCGACCAGTTGGCGCGGAGTCATTGCGAAGAGCGGAGCGACGGGCAATCAGCGCCCCGCGATTGCTTCGCTTCGCTCGCAATGACCGGTTCGATCTGATCGAAAGCGCTTCTAGGGTCGTCGGCTATCCGACCAGGACTGCCTTGCCGATGACGGCTCGGTCGATCAGCGCCTGCATCGGTTCGGCGGCCTCGGCGAGCGGATAGCGACGCCAGATCCGCGGCTTGAGCTTGCCCTCTGCGGCGAGGTTGAGCAGCGTCCGGGTGTTGGCGGCGGCGATTTCCGGATGGTTCTCGTTGAGGCCGCCGATGCGCACGCCGATGGCTTCGACTCCCTTGATCAAGAGATAATTGGTGCGGGCCAATGCCGGGGCGCCGCCGAGAAAGCCGAGGATCAGGATACGTCCGCTCCAGGCGAGACAGCGCAGCGATTCCTCGAAAGTCGGGCCGTTGACCGGGTCGTAGATGATGTCGACGCCGCGGCCCTGGGTCAGCTCCATGACCCGGTCGCGGAACCCATCCCGATAAGGAATCGCATGATCGGCGCCCTCGTCGAGGCACGCCGCACGTTTTTCCTCGGTGCTGGCGGTGGCGATAACCGTGGCGCCGTAGAGTTTGGCGATCTGGATCGCCGGCAATCCGATGCCGCCGGCCGCACCGTGGATCAACACCCGGTCGCCCGCTTTGAGCCGGCCGCGCTGCAAGCAGCGCGTGATAGGCGGTAGCATAGGCGCCGCGAAACACCGCCGCCTCGTCGAGGCTCAGCCCCGCCGGCACCGGGTCGCAATTCTCGGCGGCGGCGTTGGCCAATTCCGCGAAGGCGCCGAGCCGATGCCGGCTCATCACTTGGTCGCCGATCTTGAACCGGTTCACCTCGGGCCCGACCGCGACGATCTCGCCCGCTCCCTCATTGCCGGGGATGAACGGCGGCTCCGGCCGGAATTGATACTTTCCGGCCAGCATCAGCACGTCGACGTACTGGATGCCGCGTGACCGGATCCGCACCTGCACCTCGCCCGAGGCGGGCGGCGGCGGATCGGGCACCTCGCGCAAGGCCAGCACCTCGGGACCGCCAAACGCCTCGCACAGCACCGCCTTCATCGCCCGCTCCCGGCTCGCTACCGACGGCGAAAGCTTGCCCCGAACCGGCGGCGCGGCGCCAGCGGGTTTCGCAGAGCGCTGCGAATTGAGGCATGCTGTGCGATGAAGCGAGCGGGGAGGGACGCCGATGATCGATCGGACCGGTACCGGGGCTGCGGCCGCGGCGCCGCAGCAGCAGCCGACGCCGGCGCGGCAGTTGGGCCGGCTGTCGCTTTCAGGCCAGATCGCGGTATCGCTGTTGTGGTTCGCGCTGTTCGCCAACTGGCTGACCGTGGTGCCGGTCGTCATTCCCGATCAGGTCGCGGCAATCCTCGGGCCCGACACGGCGGCCAAGGAGGGGATCAGCGGCACGATCCTCGGCATCGGCGCGTTGATGGCGCTGATCATGGCGCCGCTGGCGGGAGCGTTGTCTGACCGAGTGCACAATGCGAAAGGGCGCCGACGCGCGTTTTTGATCAGCGGGATGGTCGGCAGCTGCATCGGCCTGGCGCTGCTTGTCCCGGCCGGTGCGGGCGGCAACATCCTGATCTACGCGCTCGCCATCGTGAACTTGCAGTTCTGGTGGAATTGGGCGTGCGGCCCCTATGCCGGTCTCATTCCCGATGTCGTGCCGTTGGGCGACCAGGCCAGGGCCAGCGCCTGGATGAACATCATGAGCATTCTCGGCACCTTCACCGGCAACGGCATCGCGGTCTTGCTCTACGTCCACGGCCGCCCGGCCGCGGCGATCGCCGCACTGGTCGCGGTCAACCTCGTCTGCCTGGGGCTGACCTTGGCCGGCGTGCGCGAGCCGCCCGCTACCGGCATCGCCCGTCGCTTCGAACTCGGGCCGTTTCTGCGCTCGTTCTGGCTCAGCCCCGGCCTCCATCGCAACTTCTACCGGGTGCTGGTGACCCGGCTGTTCGCCAATCTCGGGGTATGGTCGGTCCTGACTTTTCTCTTGTTCTACCTGCGCGACGTGATCGGGGTCGCCGAGCCGGACAAGGTCCTGCCGATGCTGCTCGGGGCTCGGCGCGCTGCTGGGGATCCCGGCGAGCCTGATTGCCGCCCGGCTTGCCGAACGCTAGGGCATCGTTGCGGTCGTCAAGGCCACCAGCTGGATGATGGCCGCGGCGGCCGGGGCCTATGTGCTGATCGCGTTTCATCCGGGCATCGCCCTGACCGCGCCGGTGTTTCTCGTCTATTTCGCCGGCTGGGGTGCGTATCAGGCAATCGATTGGGCGTTGGCGCTGAGGGTGCTGCCGCACAGCGAAACCGCCGGCAAGGACATGGGCATCTGGCACGTCGCCCTGGTGCTGCCGCAGATCCTGGGTCCCGCCGTGACCGGCTGGATCATCACCGGCGCCAAGCTCGCGGTATCGGCGCGCTTTGCCTATGCGCTGGCCTTCGCGATCGCCGCGCTGTGGTTCAGCCTGTCGGCGCTCTTGGTCGCGCAGGTAAGGCTGCCGCGCCCGGCTTGACCGCGGGTCGCGGCCGCGGAAACTTTTCCGGCGCCCAGGCGTGCCTCAATAAATGAGCCCCTGGACGAAGGGAGGCGACGTGCGAACAATTATCCGGCCATTGATGGCCGCCATGTTCCTGTGCGCCGGCATCGGCATCGCGGCGGCGCAGACGCAAAACGGCGCGACTGGTGCTGCTCCCGACCACGGTCCCGCCGCGACGGGTCAGGTGCCGCAATCGGGTTCGAGCCCCGCGCCCGGTTCTCTGAGCCATGAGCTGAACCGCTCGGGCGGAATCATCCGGCCGCCCCCGACCCACGATCCGGGTGTCGTGTCGCCGCCGAACCAGGGGATCAGCCGCACCCCGGTCATCCCGCCGCCCGGCAGCCCTGGCGGCAATCCGAATGTGCAGCCGAAGTAGCCCTTGAGGCCGCCTCGGCCGGTCAGACGTAGCGGAAGGTCTGAAACATGCCGGCTGCCATGTGGTACAGCATGTGGCAGTGAAAGGCCCACCAGCCGGGGTTGTCGGCGTCGAATTCGACCACGACGCGCTGCGCCGGCGGCACCCGAACCGTGTCGCGCAGGGCGCCCGAAAACCGCAGGCCGCCGATTTCGACCACCTGAAAGCGATGGCCGTGCAGATGCATCGGGTGCGGCATGCCGGTCGAGTTCGTCATGACCAGGGCGACGCGCTCGCCTTTCGCGATCGGCAAGGGCGGGACTTGCGGGTTCCAGGCGACGCCATTGATCGACCAGATGTATTTCGACATTTCGCCGGTCAGGTCGATCGCGTGGACGCGGTCGGGCTTGCGCAGGGTGAGCGGCTGGGCGGCGCGCAGCCGGCTCTCGAGGTCCATCGTGATCGCCGGGGCGACAGTCGGTGCCTGCGCCGGGATGCGGGCGACCGGCGCCTTGCCGGCGGCGAGCACGATGCCGGTTCGGCTGCGCTCGCCTTCGACCGTCGCCAGCAGCGGATAGGCGGCCGGAGTGCTCGGGATCGTCAGCACGATGTCGAGCCGTTGGGCGACGTTGATCGGGAAATGCCGGCCTTTGACCGGCACGACAAGGGTCCCGTCGACCGCGATCAGCCGACCGTCGAGCTGGCCGAGATCGAAATGATAGCTCGACATCGACGAGGCGTTGATGACGCGCAGCAGCAGCTTGGCACCGGGCTCGACCTTGACCACCTCGGGGTCGGCAAGGGTGCGGCGGTTGGCGAGGAAGGCGTCATAGGTCACGTCGTTTAGGTCCGGCGCGTCCGCCGCGCCGCCCGGGGCCATGCCGCTCGCGCCGCCCATGCCGGCCATCCCTTTCATGCTCGCGGGGATTGCGCTGGGACCTGCGCCCATGCCCGCCATGTCGCCGCTCGCCATCGCCCCACCCTTCTTCAACTTGGCGAAGATCTCGTCGGGTGGCGTGAAGCTGAAATCCTCGAGCATCAGCACGATTTCCTGCTGGCCCTGCCGGTCGCGCTGATCGCGGATGATCAGCGGCGCGCTCATCAACAGCTGCTCCTGGAAGCCCTGATGCGAGTGCATCCAGAAGGTGCCGCCGAACCCCAGCGGAAAGTCGTAATCGGCGCTGCCGCCGGCCGGGATCGGCGGTCCTGAGATGCCCGGCACGCCATCCTGCCGCCAGGGCGGGGCGAGGCCGTGCCAATGAACGAGGCTCGGCTTGGCGATCCCGTTCTCGACGCGAACGCGAAACCGGTCGCCGACTTTGGTGACGATCCCCTGGGTTCCGTCGGGCTGGCGAATGGCGTAGACCGAGGCGGGCTTGCCGTTGACCTCGATCGTCGTCCGCTCCAGCCGCAGCACCGTCGGCGGCGTCTGTCCCGCGTCCTGCGCCATGACCGCTCGCGGCCGGACGGCTGCGGCGGCAACGGCGGATATCAGGACGGCACGGCGTGTCGGCATAGCGGCTGCTCCCATCGGGTCGCGGAACTATATAGTCGCGCCGGATCGGCGGAAAATCGAGCTTGCGCTTGCCCGACCCTGATGATGACGGGTTCGCTTATTGGACGGGACGGATTATCGTAGACTGAGCTTTTGCTGTGGAGGCAGGTCGATGAGTGGGATGGCGACGGCGGCGTTGAGCCCGGAGACGGTGCTCGCCGAAATGAAGAAGCACGGAGTGACCCATGTCGTGTACCTCCCCGACAGCGAGACCAACTGGCTCTACCTATTGATGAAGGCCGATCCGGCGATCCGCCTCGTCGGGGTCGGCCGCGAGGGGAACGCCTGCTCGATCGCCGCCGGGCTGTGGCTCGGCGGGGCGAAGCCGCTGATCCTGATCCAGAACACCGGCATGCTGGAGGCGGGCAATTCGATCCGCGGCTGGCTGATGAGCCTCAACGTGCCGATCGTGCTGATGGTCGGCTATCGCGGCTGGACCCGGCACGGCGTCACCACCGACACGGTGGCGACCTATACCGAGCGGTTCCTGATGGCGTTCGGCCTCAACTATTACCTGATCGAGAACGACGCGGATTCCGACCGCATCGACGTCGCCTTTGCCGAGGCGGAACGCACGCAGCGGCCGGTGGTGATCCTGGTCGGCGACGAGTACCACGGCTTCAACCGCTGAACGCTGGCCTGGCCGTCATTGTGAGGAGCGCAGCGACGCGTTAATCGCGCGGCCGAACGGGCCCGCCGAGATCGCTTCGCTGTCGCTCGCAATGACTGCCAAATGGAGAAAGCGGCACAATCCTTCCGAGAGGTAAGCTCCTGCCATGATGCACACCGTCGACATGATGAAGGCCGTCGCCCACTACCGCGGCGATGCGATCCTTGTCCCCGGCCGCAGCGGCCGCTACTGGATCGATCTGAGCGACAACCACAAGCTCGATGTCGAGGTCGGCGATCCGGCGATGGGCGGCCATGCCGGCCTCGGCCTCGGTCTCGCGCTGGCGCGTCCGGACAAGAAGGTCATGCTGTTCGATTCCGAGGGCGATATCCTGATGAGCCTCGGCATGCTCGCCACGGTCGCCGAGCAGGCGCCGACGAACCTCTATCACTTCCTGATCGACAACGGCGTCTACGCGACGACCGGCGGCCAGCCGGTGCCGAACGCCGACAAGATGGCCTACGATGTCGTCGCCCGCGGCTGCGGCTACCCGCGCAGCTTCGCCTTTACCGAGATCGGCGATTTCGAGCGTGAGCTGCCCGGCATCATGGCCGGACCGGGCCCGGTCTTTGTCGCCTGCAAGGTGGTCCCAGAAATCGAGAACGAGCCGATCGGCCGCCGCCGCCGCTGGCAGACCCGCACCCGCGAACAGGTCGTCGCCGATCTGCGTGCCGAGCTCGCCAACAAGTGAGGGCAGGGGGGCTCAGCCGATCGCGATATTGTCGATCAGCCGGGTCCTCCCGAGCCTGACCGCGGCGAGCACGCGGGCCGGCGCCCCAACCGCCGCGATCACCGGAACAAGGCTTTTGGCGTCGCGGATTTCGAGATATTCGACGCCGAACCCGGCGTGGGTCAGCCGGGCGCGGCCTTGCGCGATTTCCCGGGCGATCGCGGTCGGCTCGGAGGCGACCGCCGCAGCGATCTCGCGCAAGGTCCGGGCGAGCTCGGGGGCAACCTGGCGCTCCGCCGGTGTCAAATAGGCGTTGCGCGACGACAGTGCCAGCCCGTCGGCCTCGCGTACGGTCGGAACCCCCTCGATCTGAACCGGCAGGTCAAGGTCGCGGGCGAGCCGGCGGATCACCATCAGCTGCTGGTAGTCCTTTTCGCCGAAATAGGCGGCGTCCGGCATCGATTGGATCAGGAGCTTGGCGACGACGGTCGCAACCCCGTCGAAATGCCCGGCGCGGTGGGCGCCGCACAGCCCCTCGGTCAAGCCCGAAACCCGAACCAGCGTGGCAAAACCCGGCGGATAGATCTCTTCGGCGCCGGGGACGAAGGCCAGATCCACTCCACCCCCGCGCAGCATGTCGAGGTCGGCTGCCTCGCGCCGCGGATAGGCGCCGAGATCCTCGCTCGGCGCAAACTGCTTGGGGTTGACGAAGATCGTCGCGACCACCCGGTCGCCTCGCGCTCGGGCCGCGCCGACCAGCGCCATATGCCCCTTATGCAGTGCCCCCATCGTCGGCACCAGCCCGATGCGCGCGCCGGAGTTTCGCCACAGCACCACCCGGCTCCTCAAATCGGCGATCGTCCGCGATAGGTGCAACCGAGTCCTCCGTCCGCGCTTCCCACCAAAAATGAGAGCGGTTTGGGCCGAGGTAAAGGCGGCTCGCACGCGACGTCGCCGGTCCGGTCCCGCGGGCGGTCTTGACGAACCGCGGCCGCGACGGCCGGCAACCCGCACCACGGCTCACGACAAGGAACCAAGGCTCGCGCTATGGGCAAGGCAAGCGGGAACGAAAACGGCGGCTGCCCGCTGCGAGACAGCCGCCGTCGACACGAACCTGTCGGATTTCTTTACACGGCCGTTGGCGGCGTCTTGCGGCGGCGCCGGACCAAGCCGAGCGCGCGCCGAGACCGGCGCCCAGAATTGCCAGCGACCCCGGCTCGGGCACGGTCGGCTGATGGCCGGTCGTGCGGTAGTGATGACCGCGATCATACCCGGAAAAGTCGAGATATGCGCATCTACGGTCGTTTCTGACAATCCCGCTTGGTCGAGTCCTTCCCAGCCGATGAAGGAGCCGGCGACGTTGCCGCCGTCCTGGGGATTGTCGGGGCTGAATTTGGCGGCGATCGGCCCGCCATCATACGTGGCGGAAAAGGCAACATCGAAATTACCGACAAAACCCGCACAGGTTGGTTGCGGTGCCACTGCCGGTGCCGCAATGGTGGCCGAGACTGTCGCCCGCGCCAGAGCCAGCAGCATTGGTGTTGCCGGGACCATTATCAGTGCGCCGGCGAAACCGGCAAAGAGTAGAGAGTGAAAGTCTCTCGCAGTGAAGGTGTAGCGAACCACACTGGCCCCCGAGTCATGCGTCGATACTCGCGAGGGTATCGGCGAAGCGTTGACAGGGCACCGCATAGGCCAGCCATTGAGCCGCGAAAAGTCCCCGATCCGGAGGCCGACGTGATTGATAACACGGAAGGCAACATGGGCAGGTGCGATAGCGCGAGCGCCCGCCGCTCCGGCGTGGTCACAGACCCTGGCATGTGCGGAAGCTCTTTGCATGGGAACCGGGAGGTCTCGGGTTTGGCCGGCGGGTGGACACCGCAGGTCCGCATCGGGAAGGCGAGGAGCCGCAGCCGATGATGCACGAATCCGAGAAGTCTGACTCCGTCGTAGTAGCTGGGAAGCCGACGAACAAAGCGGCGCGCGCCGTGGCGGAGCCGGTGGAGCCAAGGACGGGGACCAAGGGGAAGGTGGGCCAGCAAAGCACGCGCCGGGCGCAGGACCGGGAAAGCGTGTCACAGGCGCTGGCACGCGTACGGCAAGCCGCACGGCAAAGGAAGAAGGAGGGGTTCACCGCGCTTCTGCACCATGTCGGCCCGGCCATGCTGAGAACGGCGTTCTACGCGATCAAGCGCGACGCCGCGCCTGGCGTCGACGGGATGACGTGGCAGACCTACGAGCAGGACCTCGATCGCCGGATTGAGGACGTGCATGCACGGGTCAAAAGCGGGGCGTACCGGGCGTTGCCATCTCGTCGGAGCTACATTCCGAAGGAAGACGGCAGCAAGCGCCCGCTCGCGGTCGCCGCCCTCGAAGACAAGATCGTCCAGAGAGCGGTGTCGGCAGTGCTGAGCGCGATCTACGAGGAGGATTTCCTCGGGTTCTCGTATGGGTTCCGGCCGGGGCGCAGCCAGCACGACGCGCTGGACGCGCTGATCGTCGGGATCACCAGCAGGAAGGTGAATTTCATTCTCGACGCCGATATCCGGGCGTTCTTCACGGAGGTTTCCCAGCAATGGGTCGTCCGCTTCCTGGAACACCGGATCGGCGACAGGCGCATCATCCGGCTCGTCCAGAAATGGCTGCGGGCCGGCATCCTTGAAGACGGGATCGTGACGGTCGAGGAAACGGGCACGGGCCAGGGGTCGGTGATTTCGCCGCTGCTCGCGAACGTCTACCTCTACTATGTCTTCGATCTCTGGGCCGCGCGCTGGCGACGGCGCGAGGCAACGGGCGACATGATTATCGTGCGCTATGCCGATGACACCGTGATCGGCTTCGAGCACGAGGCCGACGCCCGGCATTTCTGGGACGCGATGCGCGAAAGGCTGCGGGAGTTCTCGTTGACACTGCATCCGGACAAGACCCGCCTGATCGAGTTCGGCCGCCACGCGGCGCGGAACCGCGAAAAACGCGGGCTCGGCAAACCGGAGACCTTCAAATTCCTGGGCTTTGTGATGATTTGCGGCAAATCCCGGCGAGGCGACTTCCAGATCAGGAGGAAGTCACGCCGCGACCGCATGCGCGCCAAGCTGCGGGAGATCAAAGAAGGGCTGCGGCAGCGATGGCACCTGCCAATCCCGGATACCGGGAAATGGCTCGGGCAAATCGTCGCCGGCTATTTCGCTTACCACGCCGTGCCGACGAACAGCGCGGCGATCGGCGCATTCCGCTACCACGTCACCGTTCTCTGGCACCGGCGTCTCTGCCGGCGCAGTCAGAAGGCACGCCTGGTGTGGCCGCGGATGGCCAAGCTGGCCGACGATTTTCTCCCCAAGCCGCGGATCCTTCACCCCTGGCCCAGCGTGCGTTTTGCCGTCAGACACTCGAGGTAGGAGCCGAGTGCCCGAATTGGGCTCGCTCGGATCTGTGCGGGGGGCGCTCAGCAATGGGCGTCCCTACCGCGAATCATAATCGTAAGCGAACAGGCTCAGGCTGAGCGGGTTCGATGAGGGCACACCGATGCTGCCGCCGGGGAGCGAGCTGTTGCCGCCTTCGGTTCCGGCACCGTCCCAGACCAATTGATAAACCGTGTGCGCGGCGATGGTCGGCAGGGTCAAGGTCTGGGTAATCGGCGGCCCGCTCGCATTCGCATGCCCCGGGAGACCACTCTGTTCCGTGGCGCCGGTCCCACCGTTCGCGTAGTCCTGGTAGCCGGTCAGGGTTAAAGACACGTTCGTGAACGGGGAGCTCGTGGGGTTCAAAATGAACAGGCTCAGCGTGTCATAGGTGCTGTTCGGGGAGTTGTTGACGTAATGCGAGACGCCGGCCGGCATGATGCCGGGGCAGGTGCTGGTGCACTGCGCGTCGTAAGCGCCGATAATGGTCGAGACCATCGTGTTCGCGTGCGCCGCCTGGCTCAGCAACATCACTGCCGCAGCACCGGTGGCGGTCATAATCTCCAGCTTGATCCCTGTTTTCTCATCTCGCCGCTGCCTATCGCCCGCGAACGGGGGCGACCAGTTGTAAAGCTCGGCGACACCTGCGATTGGTCCGCGGAGCGACGCCTCATCAATCACGGCTTTCAGACCTGAGTGAAATCAATTTGTTATGGATTTAGCTCAGCCATCAGCCATCAGCCATCAGCCATCAGCCATCAGCCATCAGCCATAGCCATCAGCCATCAGCCATCCGAGAACCAGGCGAGCCACCTGGCGTAAAAAATCTCGACAGGAATGGAATAAGGGGGGACGCTAGCGTTCGGCAGGCCACCCGCGCCGCATCAGGTCGCGCCAGCGGTATCGAGTAGCCGGCGAAATTCGCCGAGCCAGTTTTCCTAGCGGCGCCAGCCGTGCGACGGCTCTGCTGTAGACGGGCTGACGCGCCCGCCCAGGCTTGGGATCATTATCAAATGTTCGTTTCGGTCGGCGTGAAGGCAGGCTTCGTCCCATTCAGCACCGCAAACCCGATCATCGCACGGGTCACCTGCTCCGGATCGGCGATAAGCGTCTCGTCATCGATCTCGGGGAACCGGTCTGGCGGGATGATCTGCCGCCAATGCGCCATCAAGCGGACATCCTGCTCGTAATAGAAGACGATGTCGGCGCGGTCTTGTGCGAAGTCGAGCGGATTTCCGAACGGCGTGGTGTAGACCGACAAGCAGGTGTCGACCGGGTTGCGACGGCAATGAATGATCCGCGTCCTCGGCAGCGTGAGATGAATAAGGCCGAGAACCAGAAGTTGGCCGGCATCTTATCGGTCACGCGCCGCGCCGCCGGAGCAGCGCGCCGCAACAATTCCAGATAGTCGTCGGTCAGGCGGCGCAGTTCGGCTGCTCCGAGCGCACCGGCCGATGCCGCGACGGCGAGCGCCGGATGGTCGGTCCAATAGCTCAGTTCGCCGGCTGAGCCGATATCGTGATCGCTCGACAGAATTGGTCGACCAAGGTGGTGCCCGAGCGCGGCATGCCGACAATCAGGATCTGCAGATTGCTGTCCGAGCCTGCCGCGCGCCCCGCAAAGAAATCAACTGTAAAGCTCGTGATCGTCCGGCTGATGAAGGCCGTGCGGCTGCGGCGCTCGACCTGCCGGGGGCCTATCCAGAGACTATACCGCTGTTCACCGGCGACCAGCTGCGGTACCTCGCCGACGCCTATCTCGCCCGTCTCGAGGCCGCAGCCGGCAGCGCGGCCGTCGCGCGGATCACCGACAAGATGCCAGGGAATTTCAGCGCCGTAGGCCTGATCCATCTGGCGCTACCCAATGCGCGGATCATCCACACCGTCCGCGATCCGATCGACACCTGCCTCTCCTGCTTCTCAAAGCTGTTCAACGAAAACCATCCCTTTACCTACGACCTCGGCGAGCTTGGGCGCTATTACCGGGCTTATGCACGGCTGATGGACCATTGGCGGAACGTGCTGCCCGAAGGCGCGCTGTTCGATGTCTCGTACGAGGACCTTGTCGCTGACTTCGAAACGCAGGCGCGCCGGATCGTCGCCTATTGCGACCTGGAATGGAATGAAGCATGTCTGTCTTTCCACGAGACTGATCGAGTGGTGAAAACGGCGAGCCAGCTCCAGGTTCGCCAGCCGCTCTACCGCAGCTCGGTGGGACGTTGGCGGCCCGACCCGGCGACCTTGCGGCCACTGCTTGAAGGACTGGATGGCGTCCCGGTCGCCTGCTGACGGGAAATCGATTCCAAGGGAAGAGGCCATGCCGGAATTGGCGAGCGCGAAATTCACGAACCTTTTTGCAACCCCACTGATGGCGCATGTCTGGAGCGACGCGGCGTCGCTGAACGATGAGCTGCGCGGGCGCATCCTCGCACACGAGCGCGCGGGTTACCGGAGAGCACAAGACCAATGTCGGCGGCTAGCATTCCGAGACCGGCCAGCTCGAGTTCTGCGGAGATGCCGGAAGGCGCCTCGTCCGCCGTATGTACGAAATGGCCGACGAGGCCACCCGCCGCGTTCTGACCGAATACGGCCACCAGCCCCGACCGCTGCGCTGGACATTATATGCCTGGGTCAACGTCAACCGCGCGGGCGATTTCAACCGCGTCCACACCCATACCGGCTCCACTTGGTCCGGGACCTACTACGTCGACGACGGCGACCTTGACGATCCAGGGGCCGGCACGCCGATCCAACTGCTCGATCCTTGTCAGGGACGCGCCAACATCTTTTTGCCGCCTTTGGTTCCATCGGCCTTCATGCAAAGGCCTGAAGCGGGACTGATGATCCTGTTCCCCAGCTACCTGCCGCACATGGTCTACGCCCACCGCGGCAGCCGACCACGGATCTCGATCGCCTTCAATCTGCGCAAGGAACCGTTTCCGTGATCGCGTCGCCGGCCGGATCGCCGCCTGCTCCATCGGCGCTCGACCAGACCTTCGCGCGGGCGCTCGCGCTGCACCAGCAAGGGCAGTTCGACGATGCCGACCATCTCTACCAATCGATTATTTATATAGATGCCCGGCATGTGCCGTCGCTGTTGCATCTGGCGGTGCTCCGGCTCCAACAAGGCCGACATCAAGACGCCGTCCGGTTGACCGAGGACGCGCTGCAGTTGGAACCCGATTGCGCCGAAGCGCACTCCAATTTGGGCGCCGCGCTGCATCTGCTTAGCCGTAGTGAAGAGGCAGTCTCATCCTATGAGGCGGCGCTGGCGCTCGATCCCGACCGCGCCGAGGCCCATTATGGTCTGGCCCTGGCGCTGCACGCCGTCGAGCGCTACGACGAAGCAATGGCCGCCTATCAGCGCGCGCTGGTGATCGACCCCGACTATGCCGAGGCGCATTGCGGACTCGGCGCTGCTCTCGCCGCGGTGCAGCGCCATGTCGAGGCACATTCCTGCTATCGTCGGGCGCTGGAGATCGACCCCGATTACAGCGAGGCGATCTGCGGCCTTGCCGAGGCATTTCATGCGCTGAAACGTGACAACGAGGCAATCGCATCCTACCGCAAGGCGGCTGCGATCAAGCCCGACCAGCCACAAGTGCTGAGCGCTCTGGGCATCGCGCTCCAGGCGACGGGGCAGCACGGCGAGGCGGTCGACTGCTTCGGTCGCGCCCTCGCCATCGCGCCCGACTATGGCGACGCCCAGCTCAACCTGGGGATCGCCCTCGGGGAACTCGGGCGGATCGACGAGGCCCGCAGGGCGCTCGAAAAGGCGGTCGCGACCGATCCGGAAAACCTTCGCTACATCTTTTCGCTGGTCACCTCCAGACCCATCCGCGAGCAAGACCCGGTGTTCGCCGCTCTGCAAGCCTGGGAAAGCCGGGTCGACACCCTCGATGTCAATCGGCAGGTCCTGCTTCACTTCGCACTCGGCAAGGCGCTGGCCGATTTGGGCCGACCCGAGCAGTCCTTCCGTCACCTGCTGTCCGGCAACGAACTGAAACGGCAGACCATCGCCTACGACGAGGTGGCGACCCTGACCGCCTTGGAGCGGATCAGCAGCGTGTTCGACAATGAGATGCTGCGCCGCAACGCTGGGTTCGGCAACCCGTCTCCGGTTCCGGTGTTCATCGTCGGCATGCCGCGTTCGGGCTCGACGCTGGTCGAGCAGATCCTTGCCAGTCATCCCGCGGTGTTCGGCGGCGGCGAACGCATCGATTTCGCGGTTGCCGCCGAGAGCGCAGGGATCGAAATCCGCTCCTCGGCTTTTCCGGAGTCAACCCTCGGCATCGACGGCGGGCAGGTGGCGCGGCTCGGCGCCGAATATCTCCGCCGTCTCCGGGAAGCGGCGCGCTCGCTTGGGGTCGGAGCGGCAGCACGCATCACCGACAAGCTGCCGGCGAACTTCTGCTTCCTCGGCCTGATCCACCTGGCCCTGCCCAATGCTCGCATCATTCATACCCGCCGCGATCCGATCGACACCTGCCTGTCCTGCTTTTCCGAGCTGTTTGGCGCCGAGCAGCCGTTCGCCTATGATTTGGGCGAACTCGGCCGCTACTGCCGCGCCTGCGATGAGTTGATGGAGCATTGGCGCCGCGTGCTGCCGTCCGGGGTGATTTGCGATGTGCAATACGAGAAACTGGTCGCGGATTTCGAACCTCAAGCGCGTCGCATCGTCGCCCATTGCGGCCTCGAGTGGAATGAAGCCTGCCTCGCCTTTCACCAGACCCAGCGGTGGTGCGGACGGCGAGCGTGACGCAGGTGCGCCAGCCGATCTACCGCAGTTCGGTCGGCCGCTGGCGGCCCAGCGGCGAGGCGCTGCGTCCGCTCTGCGACGGCCTCGGCCTCGATCTGCCTCGGCTCTGATCCCTGCTCATCGCGAAATTCGAAAATTCCTTTGGTGACGCGCCGTGGTCGCCGGAATTCTGATCGACCGGGCGACAGCCCTGGGCCAGCCAGCGACAATCTCGATCGGGAAGCCGTGGGGATCGTCGATCAGACAGCCGTAACCTTCGAGCGTGGCGTTGTGGCGGCGACGAAGCGCGTCTCGTGCACCCGCCGCACCCCGGTCGTCGGCACATAGGCGATCTCCCCCAAGTGAATGTCCGTACCGACATCGCCTTCTGTTTCTATCGCATGCACTTTTGCTGGCACCATTTCGATGACCCATCGCTCGGGCACGGCGTCGTCGTGCCGCTCGCCGAGGAGGTGCGGCTCCTTGACCGGCAAGGTCACATCCATGCCCGCGGCTCGGTCGATTTTCCCGAGGAATTCGGCTGCTATCTGGCCGCCTCGCTGTATCGTCCTTAGCGCGATCCCCGATCTGCCGCGGCGGCGAATTTCGGTCTATTGTGCGCAGCGCGAGTTCGCTTTATTCATCTCGCCAATATGGCTAAGGTGACCGCCCGCAGGATCTCCGGCCGCTTGCCGGTACCCGAGGGCAAGAAAACGGCGATTCCACAATCGCCCGAGGAACTGGGAGGAACGGCATGCAGACAACCGGGATCGGTGCGGGTTCGATTTCCGAGGCTGAGCACAGCCGGCAATTGCGTCGCGCGGTGGTCGCCGGCACGGTCGGCACGATCATCGAGGCATACGATTTCCTGCTTTACGTAATTGTTGCTCCGCTGGTCTTTGCGAAATTGTATTTCCCTTCATCCGAACCGCTCGCTGGGACTTTGCAGGCTTTCGGCATCTACGCCGTCGGATTTGTCGCACGGCCCGTCGGCGCGGCGCTGTTCGGCCATTACGGAGACCGCATCGGCCGTAAGGTGACCTTGATCGCCACCCTCCTGTTGACGGGCCTTTCGACCTTCGCGGTCGGCTTTGTCCCTGGCTACGCGTCGATCGGCATCTGGGGTGCGGTGATCCTGACGGTCGTCCGCTTTATTCAGGGTCTTGGCATCGGCGGCGAATGGGGTGGTGCGACCTTGATCGCGATGGAATGGGCAAAGACCAATGCCCATCGCGGGTTCATCACCTCGTGGCCGCAATGGGGCGGGCCCGCCGGACTATTCTTGGCGAATCTGGCGGTGCTCGCTTTCAGCGCGATTTCGGGTGACCAGTTTATCACCTGGGGGTGGCGAGTCCCCTTCTGGCTGTCGATCGTGATGGTCGGGATCGGGCTCTATATCAGGCTGGGAATCCTGGAGACGCCGATTTTCTCGCGAATTCTGGAAGAACGCCGCATCGAACGCGCGCCGGTGATCGAAGTGATCAAACGCCAGCCCAAGCAGATCATCCTGTCCGCCTTGTGCCGGATGGCGGAGCAGGGCCCGTTCTATGTCTATGCCGCCTTTGTCTTTGTCTATGGCACAAAGGTCTCTGGGGCTTCGCGCGACTTCCTGCTTACCGCGGTTTTGGTCGCGACCGCCTTGTCCGGCGTAACGACCCCGCTCGCCGGGCACATTTCGGATCGCATCGGCCGCAAGCGGATGTACATGATCGGCACGGTCGCCGTTGGGGTGTTTGGTTTTATCTACTTCGCGATGATGAACACGATGGTACCCGGGCTGATTTTCATCGCGATCGTGCTGTCCTTCGTGCCGCACGACATGATGTACGGCCCGCAGGCGGCATTGATCGCCGAATGCTTCACGCCGCGGCTGCGCTATAGCGGTTCTTCGCTCGGCTTCCATCTCGCCTCGCTCGTCGCCGGCGGCCCGGCGCCGCTGATTGCGACGGCTTTGTTTGCGGCGACCGGTTCGGGATATGCGGTGGCGCTCTATATCTTGTTCTGCGCGATCGTCAGCCTCAGCGCCACGGCCTTTCTGCCCGACTACACCAACCGCGACATCTCTCAGGAGCACGACGCGGCTAAGCCGGTGCCGCACGCCGCGGCATCCTCGTGATCTCACGCCGTCCGGGTGCCCGACTAGAGGCGCCCGGTCACGTGGCGGGGTTTTGGATCCGACGGTGACCGCTGCTCATCGCCCTTTGAAGGAGGGTTTGCGCTTTTCCATGAAAGCCGTGCGGCCTTCGGCGTAATCCTCGCTGGCGAAACATTCGTCGACCACGCGCTTGCACAGTGCAAGGTCGCGCCGGCTCTCGTCCTTTAACGCTTCGCGCACGATGATCTTGGCCGAGCCGACGGTTAACGGAGCGTTCGCCGCGATCATCGCGCAATAGTCGCTAACGTAGCTTTCGAGCATGTCGGCCGGCACCACCTGATTTACGAGGCCCATGCGCAATGCTTCCTCGGCGGTGAACTGGCGCGCGGTGTAGAAGATTTCGCGGGCACAGGCCGGGCCGACCAGGTCGACCAGCTTCTTGATGCCGTCATAGGCATAGCCGAGGCCGAGCTTGGCCGCGGGAATGCCGAATTTCGACCCCTCGGCGGCAATGCGCAGATCGCAGGCCAAGGCGGTGCCGAGGCCGCCGCCGATGCAATAACCGCGGATCATCGCAATCGTCGGCTTCAGGGTTTCCTGAAGGCGCGTCCGCGCTCCCTCGGAGATTTTGCTGTAGGCGGCGGCCGCCTCTTCCGAGGCGCGCCGTTCCTTGAACTCGGAAATGTCGGCGCCGGAGACAAAGGCACGCCCGCCGGCGCCGCTAACGACGATGACCCGGACCGCGTCGTCGGCCTCGAAATCGTCGAGGATTTGGGCCACACCCTGCCACATTTCGAGCGAGACCGCATTGTGCCGCGCCGGATTGTTGAAGATCAGATGGCCGATCGCGCCATCCTTTTGGGCGATCATCTTGCTGGTCAGCGGCTGGTCGAGCATGGTGCGTCCTCGCTCTCGGTGGGTCGCGGCAGTGTGGCAGATTGCACGGCGTCGCGCATCCGCCCATTCCCTCCGCGGCTTACGACCCGGCCATTGCCAGTCCGCCGGCGCCGGTCACGGCCCCGATCGGGCGGTCGGGGTGGATCCAGAAGGTCATGACGATCGCGAACAGCAAGAGCCCGACGGAAAAGGCGAACGGCGTCGTCCAGCTGCCGGTTCGCTGCAGGATCCAGCCGAAGGCGACCGGCGACAAAATTCCGGCGACCGCGCCCGCGGCGTTCATCAGCGCGCTCGAGGAGCCGGCGTAATCGGGTGCGATGTCCATCGTCGTGGTCCACAGCGGGGAGATCGCAAAGCCGAGAAAGAACAAGGCCAGCGTGAAGCCGGCGAGCCCGATCACCAGATCGTGGACCAGGATCGCTGGCACCAGCGCGATCACGACAAGCGTCCAGCTGCCAGCGATCAGCAGCGAGCGCGCGATCTGCAGGCGCCGAGTGCGGCGCAGCAGATAGTCGGTGGTGACACCGCCGAGCAGCTCGGCGAACATCGCGCAGAGCAGCATCGCCGCGTAAAACAGCGAAGACTTCTTGAGATCCAGGCCATAGTTTTTCTGGAACAAGGACGGCATCCAGGTCACGTACAGCCAGCCGGTCCAGCCCTGGCAGAAGTAGATGATCATCAGCGGTGCCACCCGGGGAATGAGCCGCCGCCACGGCACCGGCCCTGAACCGATCCGACTCGCCGGATCGTCGGCCGAATGAGCGGCTGGCAGCACGGCGAGCTCCGCAGCGGTGATGTCGGGATGCCGGCGCGGGTCTTCCTCGAAGAACCGCCACCACAAGGCCGCCCAAACTGCCGACAAGACGCCGAGCGCGACGAATGAAAAACGCCAGGAGAACCAGGTGATCAGGAACGCGACGATCGGCGCCGACACTCCAGCGCCGAGACGTCCGGCGGAATGGGTGAGGCCAACCGCCGTGCCGCGCGAGGCGAGCGAGGTCCATTTCGAGAGCGCCCGATTGGCCGCCGGCAAGGTGGCGCCTTCGCCCATGCCGAGCGCCAGGCGCACGGAAAACAGCGAAACCAGCCCGGACACCGCTCCGGTGACGATCGTGGTGACCGACCATGCGACCCCGCAGACGGTCAGCGTGCGTCGCGCACCAAAGCGGTCGGCAAACCAGCCGCCGACCAGCTGAAACGGGGCATAAGCGTAATTGAAGGCCGAAAAGGCGAGGCCGAGCGCGATATTGCTGAGGCCAAGATCCTTCTGCATTACCGGGGCGGCGGCGGCTAGATTGACGCGGTCGATAAAGAGGATGAACTCCATCAAGCACAGCAGGGCGAGGAAATTCCGGGTGGCGCGTCCACTGAAGGCGAGTCGCATGGTGCCGGCTCCTCCCATTTTCGCGCAATGTGGCAGATTGGGCGGCGGCGCCGATCATCCGATTATTCACGGCCGCTATGCCCGCAACCGGCTTCAGCCTCGACCGCGGTCGAGGCAGTGATAATGCCGACGGTCAGCGCGGCGGCAGGCGCAGCCTCGGGATCTCGATCGCCGGGCAGCGATTCATCACCACCTTGATTCCGCGGGCTTCGGCGCGGGCGGCGGCCCTGTCGTCGCGCACGCCGAGCTGCATCCACACGAATTTGGCGCCGGCGGTGATCGCCGCATCGACCGCGGTACCGGCCATTTCGCTGCGGCGAAACACATCCACCATATCGACAGGCTCGGGGAGGTCGGCGAGCGAGGCATAGCACATCTCACCGAGGATCGTGCCGCCGGCGGCGTTCGGGTTGACCGGGATTGCGCGGTAGCCGTGCCGCTGCAGATAGGCCATGACCCGGTAGCTCGGCCGCTCGCGGCGCGGGCTTGCGCCGACCACGGCGACCGTCCGCACGCTCGTCAGGATCTCGCGCAAATAAGCGTCGGAATAGCTGTCGTGGTCCATCGCGGCCTCATCGGTCCTGCCATCTCGGCGTGCGCTTGGCGAGAAAGGCGTCAATGCCCTCGCCGGCATCGGCGGCCAGCATGTTCGTCGTCATCACCTCCGCCGCATAGCGGTACGCAGATGCCAAATCGAGTTCGGTCTGGCGATAGAACGCCTCCTTGCCGATCGCGAGCGTGAGCGCTGATTTGCCGGCGATCTCACGGGCGAGGGCGTCGACCGAGATGCGCAATTCGCCGCTCGGGACGACGCGGTTGACGAGGCCGATCTCGCATGCCCGCGCGGCGTCGATCAATTCGCCGGTCAGCAGCATCTCCATCGCCGCCTTGCGCCCGACCGCGCGCGACAACGCCACCATCGGGGTCGAGCAGAAGAGACCGATATTGACCCCGGGGGTCGCAAAACGCGCGTCCTCGGCGGCGACCGCCAGATCGCAGCTGGCCACCAATTGACAGCCGGCCGCGGTCGCGACGCCATGCACCTCGGCGATGACCGGTTTTGGCAGACGGACGATCGCCAGCATCAATTCGCTGCATTGGGCGAAGAGCCGCTCGTAGCTTTCGCGCCGATGGTCGGTTCGGATCTCGCGCAGATCATGACCCGCGCAGAACGCCGGCCCGGCGCCGGCGATGACGACGACCCGCGCCTGCCGGTCCTCGGCGGCGCGGCCGAGCGCCGCGATCATCTCGGCCATCAGCGCCGCCGATAGCGCGTTCCTCGCCTGCGGCCGGTTCATCGTCAGCCGCAAGAGCCCGTCTTCGCGTGCTTCGAGCAGCAGCGGGGCTGTTTCCAAACTTCTCGGCATCGCCGTCATTGCCGCCTTCACCCTTGCCTGCCCGCCGCGGAAACGCGACTCTCACGCCGGTGCCGTCACGGCGGCAACAGATATTTTTAGGGGGAGAATGTGGAGGACGGCGCCGCGCCATTGCGGGAGGCGTGGTACTACGCGGTCGCCGGGCGCCGGGTGAAGCCGCGGGCAACGGTGGCGAAAGTGATGCTGGGCGAGCCGGTCCTGATCGGCCGCGACGCCGCCGGCGCGCCGTTCGCGCTGCGCGACCTGTGCCCGCATCGCGGCATGCGGCTGAGCGCCGGCCATTTCGACGGGCACGAAGTCGAGTGCTGCTATCATGGCTGGCGCTTCGACACCGGCGGCCGATGTACGGCGATCCCCGCGCTGGTGCCGGGCCAGGGTTTTTCGCCGGGCCGCATCCAGGTCCGCACCTATCCGGCGCGCGAGGTGCAGGGCAACATCTGGGTCTATTTCGGCGAGGATCCGGCCGCCGCACCCGAAATCCCGCTGGTCGACGGGTTTGACGACGCCGCGCCGCGTCTGATCGAGACCGTCGCGTTCGCCGCATCAATCGACCATGCCGTCGTCGGGCTGATGGATCCGGCGCACGGTCCCTTTGTCCACCACGCCTGGTGGTGGCGCTCGCGGCGTTCGATCCAGGCCAAGGCCAAGGCGTTTGTCCCCTCGCCCTGGGGCTTCACGATGAGCCGCCACCTGCCCTCGGCCAATTCGCGCGCCTACCGGCTGCTGGGCGGAATGCCCGAAACCGAGATTGCCTTTCGCCTGCCGAGCGTGCGCACCGAAAATATCCGCGCCGGCCGCCATCTGGTCGGCAATTTGACCGCGATCACCCCGATCGACGACCGCACGACCGAAATCAACCACTGTATCTACTGGACCTCGCCCTGGCTCGGAGCGCTGAAGCCGCTGCTGCGGCCTTATGTGCGCGCCTTTCTGCACCAGGACCGCGCAATCATGGAGTGCCAGAGCCAAGGACTGCGCTTCGATCCGCCCCTGATGCTGATCGACGACGCCGACACCCAGGCCAAATGGTATTACCGGCTCAAGCGCGAATACCGCCGCGCCCGCGCCGAAGGCCGCCCGTTCGAGAACCCGCTGAAACCGCGCATCCTCCGGTGGCGCAGCTAGACAGATTTGGCTCGGGTTGCATCGGACGCGGGCAAACCCCCTCAACCTTCCCTCTCCCCATTGGGGAGAGGATTGCGAAGGGTCGGCGAGGCTCAGCGAGATCTCGCGAAATCGACATCGGCCTCCACAAAAAGCGAATCGGCGGCGAAGCTTGCCCCGCCGACGGCGGCAGCTGATATAGTGGGCTGGGAGCCCGGAGGCGGACAGGCCTCTCGCCAACCCGGTCAGGTCCGGAAGGAAGCAGCCGTAACGAGTGCCGGCCTGGGTCGTTCACCCGGTCTCCCACCCCAACCCCGGTTTCGAACCGCCTCACCCTGGTTGCGAAACATGAGCGATCCGGCGAACGCCTATCGCGTTCTCGCCCGCAAATACCGGCCGCAGAACTTCGCCGAGCTGATCGGCCAGGAGGCGATGGTCCGCACCCTCTCGAACGCGATCGCGACCGGGCGGGTGGCCCATGCCTTTATGCTGACCGGCGTGCGGGGGATCGGCAAGACGACGACGGCGCGGATCATCGCCCGTGCGTTGAACTGCGTCGGGCGGGACGGCGCCGGCGGGCCGACGATCTCGCCTTGCGGCGAATGCGTCCATTGCCGCGACATCGCCGAGGACCGGCATGTCGACGTGATCGAGATGGACGCGGCCTCGCGCACCGGGATCGACGATATTCGCGAGCTGACCGACGGCGTGCGCTACCGCCCGGTTTCGGCGCGCCATAAGATCTACATCATCGATGAAGTGCACATGCTCTCGAAGAACGCCTTCAACGCCTTGTTGAAGACGCTCGAGGAGCCGCCGCCCGCGGTCATTTTCGTGTTCGCCACGACCGAGATCCACAAGGTCCCGGTGACCGTATTGTCGCGCTGCCAGCGCTTTTCGCTTCGCCGCGTGCCGGCCGATCTTCTAGTCGAGCATTACCGCCGGGTCGCCGGGGCGGAAATGGTGGAGGCCGAGCCCGCGGCCTTGGCGCTGATCGCGCGCGCCGCCGACGGCTCGGTGCGCGATGGGCTCTCACTGCTCGATCAGGCGATAGCACTTACCGACGGGCGGATCACGCACGTGGCGGTGCGTGACATGCTCGGCGGCGCCGATCGCGGCCAGATCTTCGACCTGTTGGAGAGCGTGCTGCGCGGCGAGGCGGCGGCGGCGCTGATGCGCCTCGACCGCCTCTATGACGAGGGCGCCGATCCGCTGCTGGTATTGCAGGATCTGCTCGATCTCGGCCATTTTTTGACCCGGCTCAAATTGGCGCCGCAGGCCGGAACCGGCGACCCGATCGCCGAGGGCGACCGCGAGCGCGCCCTGCCGCTCGCCGACAGCCTGACAATGCCGGCCTTGACGCGCGTGTGGCAGATATTGCTGAAGGGTCTGGCCGAGGTGCAGGCCGCACCCTCGCCGATCCAGGCCGCCGCGATGGTGCTGGTGCGCCTCGCCTATGTCGCCGATCTGCCCACCCCGGCCGAGCTCGTCCGTGCCCTCGAAGCCGGTGCCGCGAGCGGCGGCCGCGGAAAAGGCGGTGCTGCCGGCAAAGCCGATGCGCCCGCTCCGTTGCGCGCGACCGCGCCGGTTGCGGCACCGCGCCATCGGCAGTCAGGGGCCCCGATTGCGGCGGCCGCGCCCACGACCTCCGGCAGCGCGCTGCCCGCGCCGGCTGAACCCGCCGAGCCGCGCGCCGAACCGCCGGGGACTGCTTCTCCGGCGACATCGAGCCTCGCTGACGAACCGATGCCTCAGAGCTTCGCCGAAGTGATGGCGCTGTTCGATCGGCGGCGCGAGGCGGTGATTCGCTCGCATCTGGCCTCGCATTGCCATCTGGTTCATTTCGAGCCGGGCCGGATCGAGCTCCGCCCGGCCGAGGGCGCGCCGCGCGACCTCGCCAACCGCTTGGGTCAGCTGCTCGGCGAGTGGACCGGAACGCGCTGGCTGATCGCGGTGTCCGAAGCCGAGGGGTCGCCTACCCTGCGCCAGCAGGAGGCGTCGCACGACCGCGAGCTGCGGAACGAGGTGGCCGGCCACCCGTTGGTTCAGGCGGTGCTGGAAACCTTCCCAGGGGCGACGATCGCCGCGGTGCGCGAGCGCTTTGCCGCGGCGGCCGACAGCGGATCCGGCGACAACGAAACCGGCGGGGGCGACGAAGCGAATACGGAAGAGGAAATAACATGAAAAACATCGGCCAGCTGATGAAGCAGGCGCAGGCGATGCAGGAGAAGATGGCCGAGATGCAGGCGCAGCTAGAAGCGGTCGAGATGACCGGGCTCTCCGGCGGCGGCTTGGTCGAGCTGACCCTAAACGGCAAGAGCGACGTAAAGCGGATTAAGATCGACAAGTCATTGCTCGACCCGGCGGAGGTCGAGGTGCTGGAAGACTTGATCGTGGCCGCGTTCAACGACGCGCGGCACAAGGTCTCTGCACATGCCGAGCAGGAGATGCAAAAACTGACCGGCGGACTCTCACTGCCCGGCGGCATGAAATTTCCGTTCTGATCGCCTGGCGTGAAAAGAGCTGTGAAATACCCTGCCTATCCATCTTTCCCGCGGCAGCGGGAACTTAGGCACCGGAGTATTCCGCGATACCCCCCTGTTCACGCCAGGGGCAGGCTTTGGACCCCCGCTTCGGTGGGGACGAAGGAGACTAGCCGAGTTCGCGCCGTTTCGAGCTGGGCTCTGCGCCATTGTCCGAGCTCGACACCCTGATCCAGCTGCTTGCCAAACTGCCGGGGCTCGGGCCCCGCTCGGCGCGGCGCGCGGCCCTCTTCCTGATCAAGCGGCGGGAAAGCGTACTCGCACCGCTTGCCTCGGCATTGGCCAAGGCCGCGGAGGCGATCCGCCCCTGCCCCGTCTGCGGCAATCTCGATACGGTCGAGCCCTGCGCGATCTGCCGCGACTCGCAGCGCGACGACGGTGCCATTTGCGTCGTCGAAGACTTGGCCGACCTGTGGGCGCTCGAGCGTTCGGGCGCCTTTCGTGGGCGCTACCACGTGCTGGGTGGCACGTTGTCGGCGCTCGACGGCGTCGGCCCCGAGGACCTCTCGATCGAGAAATTGCTCGCGCGACTGAATCCCGGCCAGGAATTGATCCTGGCCTTGAACGCGACGGTGGAAGGCCAGACCACTGCGCATTACCTTGCCGACCGCCTCGCCGGCGCCGGGGTCAAGCTGTCGCGCCTGGCCCAGGGTGTGCCGATCGGCGGCGAGCTCGACTATCTCGACGACGGCACCCTGACCGCCGCGCTGCGGGCGCGCCGCGCACTGTAGCGGCCAAGGGTCGCGGCTCCACATCGTCAAATGATCAGAGGGATATTTTATCGTCCCTCATAATCAGAACCTTAGTGGCTAGATCAGCCGGAGGGATGTAGCCTTTTACACGCTGGACTGTCGCCGAGGGCAGACCGTGCCAAGCGTAAAATAACGCGTGTGTCAATCATCAGCGGTCCGCAGGCGCTGAGCGCCGCGAGGCTCAGCCGGAAATTGCGGGACGACACGATCGGGGCTTTAATGGTCGCCGGCGTCCGGGCGGGAGGGAGCTGATGCGGGTGCTCAAGGGAGGCAGGCTAATCGATGGGACCGGGGCCGGGCCGGTCGATGCGGCGATTGTTATCAAAGATCAGCGCATCGCAGCAGTCGAAACTTGCGCTTACGGCGATTGGCCGGCCGATGCCGAAATCATCGACGTGTCCGGCAAGACCATCCTGCCGGGGCTGATCGACGTCCACGATCACCTGGCGATGCACGGCTACGACCTGGCGCGGCGCTGGGGGATCGACGAGCCGCAGACGACGCGCACCCTGCGCACCGCCAAGGTCTTGGAGCAGACGCTCGCCGCCGGCTATACGACGGTGCGCGATGCCGGCGGGCTCGATGCCGGCTTCAAGCGGGCGATCGACGAGGGGTTGATCGCCGGGCCGCGGCTCGTTGTGTCTCTGGTCATTATATCGCCGATCGGCGGAATCGGCGACCGGGTCAGCCCATCCGGCTTCTCATGCTGCGTGCCGAACGATCCGCTGTTGCCCGACGGCGTCGCGAATAGCCTCGCCGATGTCCGCCCGGTGGTGCGCCGGGTGGTGCGCGCCGGCGCCGATGTGATCAAATGCGCCACCACCGGCGGCGCCAGCTCGCGCCCGGGACACGGGCCAATGGACGGCGCCTTCAACCTCGACGAGATGCAGGCCTTGGTCGAGGAGGCGCACGCGCTCGACCGGCGGGTCATCTGCCATGCGCTAGGCGGCCGCGGCCTCCACATCGCGGTCGAGGCCGGCGTCGATTCGATCGACCATGGCTGCTATCTCGACGCGGAGCCGGAACTGCTCGATCGGATGGCCGAGCGCGACATCTTCTTCGTGCCGACCTTCGCAGTCTACGACTACCACCGCAAATCGCCGTTGCCGCATGTGCGCGAGCGGGCGCGCGACCTCGAAGAGCACCATGTCGCGAGCCTGCGCGCCGCGCTCGCCGCCGGGGTCAAGATCGCCGCGGGGACCGATGCCGGCGGCCATGGCCACCCGCCGAACGCGATCGAGATCGCCTGCCTCGTCAAGGCCGGGATGTCGCCGCTGCAGGCCCTGCGCGCGGCGACCGGCTGGGCCGCCGAATGCATCGGCCGCGAGGCGGATCTCGGCACAGTCGAGAAAGGTAAGCTCGCTGATCTGGTCGTCGTCGCCGGCGACCCGCTCGCCGATGTCGCGATCCTTCAGAAGCCGGAACAGATTGCGCTGGTGATCAAGGGCGGGGAGATCGCCGCGAACCGGCTCAGCCGATCCTCGACGACAGTGGTCTAGTGGGGGCGAATTATTCTATAGATCTGGCGGCCGCGATTTTTATCATCGTCATGCCGGCGGAGGCCTGTCGGAAGCGGCATCCACGGCCGATGTAGATCCCGGACTTCCCCAGGACTTCGGGATGACGAAGCCAGGGAAATCCCGAGCTTTCGGTTCGGGAGGTTTGCGAAACATTAGGGGTTGCCGAATTGGGGAAGTGAGCGCTGCGGCGACGAATGCCTAAAATTTGATCGGCTGCGTTCGGCCTCTCTGCTTCGAGCGATGTTTTTTGATTGGCGCGGAATATGCTTCGTCCGGCTGCCGACAAATGGCTGGGTAAGCTGATGGGCCGCTCGATCCTAGACGGTTACGATCCGCAGGGGTTCTACTGCGAGATGCTGGGCAGCCCGGCGAGTGCCGGGATCAGGGAACGCCTGTCCGGCCTGTCGATCGACGCCTTGAAGGACCGCGCCGCCGCCGCCAATGCCGAACTCTATAATCTCGGGATCACCTTCACGGTCTATTCCGACGCCAAGACGATCGACCGCATCCTGCCGTTCGACGTACTGCCGCGGGTGCTCTCGGCGGCCGAATGGCGGCACCTCGAAAGCGGCATCGTGCAGCGGATTACGGCAATCAACCTGCTGCTCGACGACATCTACCACGGTCAGCGGGTGCTGAAGGACGGGATCGTCCCGCCCGAACTGATCCTAGGCAACCGCAACTACCGCCCGCTGATGCGCGGCGTCGACGTGCCGTACAAAGCCTACGTCAATATCTGCGGCACCGACATCGTACGCGATGAAACCGGCGCATTTCTGGTCCTCGAAGACAATGCGCGTACGCCTTCGGGCGTCAGCTACGTCGTCGAGAACCGGCACATGATGCTGCGCGCCTTCCCCGATTTGCTGGACGATATCGGGTTGCGCGGAATCGACAATTACGGCGCCCGGCTGATCGCGGCATTGCAGGAGCTGGCGCCCGCTGGGGTGGCCGACCCGCAAGTCGTGCTGCTGTCCCCCGGTACCTACAACTCGGCCTATTTCGAGCATGTCTTTCTGGCCCGCGAGATGGGCGTGCCGCTGGTCGAGGGGCCCGATCTGGTGGTCGAGGACGAGCGCGTCTGGATGCGCACGACCGGCGGCCTCGCCCGTGTCGACGTGATCTATCGCCGCATCAACGACGATTTTCTCGATCCCGAGGCGTTCATCGCCGACAGCATGCTCGGCGTGCGCGGGCTGATGCGGGCCTATCGCGCCGGCACGGTCGGCCTGGCGAATGCGATCGGCACCGGCGTCGCCGACGACAAGGCGGTCTATGCCTATATGCCGCGCATTATCCGCTACTATCTCGCCGAGGAGCCGATCCTGCACAATGTCGAGACCAACATCTGCCGCGAGCCGGCTGCGCTTCGCTACACCCTCGACCATCTGGCCGAGCTAGTGGTCAAGCCGGTCGGCGAAGCCGGCGGCTACGGCATCACTGTCGGCCCCAAGGCGAGCCGCGCCGAGCTCGACGATTGCCGCGCCAAGCTCGCGGACGACCCGGCCAACTACATCAGCCAGCCTTGTGTCAACCTGTCGGTGGCGCCGACCTTGGTCGATGGCCGAATCGAGCCTCGCCATGTCGATCTGCGGCCCTTTGCAGTGACCGGCTCCAGCAGCTGGGTTCTGCCCGGTGGATTGACTCGGGTGGCGTTGCGTCGCGGCTCCCTGGTCGTCAACTCCTCTCAGGGCGGAGGGTCGAAGGATACCTGGGTCCTTGGTTGACGTTCTGCTCGCCCGCTACGCGGACTGCATCTTCTGGCTCGCCCGCTATGTCGAGCGGGCCGAGAACCTGGCGCGCATTCTCGATGTCAACGAAACCTTCTCGCGCGACAGCCATGGCGGCCAGAATTGGCGCTCGATCATCCAGCTGAATTCCGACGAGAAGCCGTTCTTCGCCGCCGACCGCAAAGTCTCGGCACAGAGCGTGCTCGAATTCTATGTCGTCGACGCCGACAACCCGAATTCGATCGTCAGCGCCATCCACAATGCTCGCGAGAACGCCCGCACCTTGCGACCGCTGATTTCCACCGAAATGTGGGTCCAGCTCAACGTCTTCTATAATCGCCTCGCCGAGATCGGGGTCGCCGACCTCGCTCCCGGAAGGCTGGCGGCGCTGCTTGCGACTATCAAGGAAGCTTGCCAGACCCATACCGGCATCACCGAGGGCACCTTTTTTCGCGACCAGGGCTGGTATTTCTACCAGCTCGGCCGCTACATCGAACGCGCCGACCAAACGACCCGGCTGCTCGACATCAAATATCATTTGCTGCTGCCCGATGTTGCCGATGTCGGCTCGCCGACCGATGTCAGCCAGTGGAACGCGCTCCTGCGCTCGGCCGCCGGCTATCACGCCTATCGCCGCCTGCACGCAGCCAGCACGACCCCGGCGCGAGTGGCGGGCTTCCTGCTGCTCAACCAGGCCTTCCCACGATCGGTGCATCATTGCGTGCGCGAGGTCGGGCGCCTGTTGGGCGAGGTCAAGTCGCGCTATGCGCTGCGCGGCGGCAACGACGCGGCCGAGGAGCTCGACCGCTTGCGCGCGGTTCTCGGCACGCTCACGATAACTGCGATCCTGAGCGAGGGGCTGCACGAGTTTCTCGATCTGATCCAACAGCAGCTGATCGCCGTCAGCCGCGACCTGTCGATCGCCTTCTTCGGCTACACGCCGGAGGCTTCGCAGACGCAGACCGCGGTCGCCCAATAGGCAGGTGCAATGCCGATCATCACCGTGCGTCACGTTACCACCTACCGCTACAAGCAACCGGTTGCCTTTGGCGAGCACCGCATGATGCTGCGGCCGCGCGACAGCTATGACCAGAGACTACTCGAGACCAGGCTGGCGATCACCCCGGAGCCGGCGGACATCCGCTGGGTCCACGACGTCTTCGGCAATTGCGTGGCGATTGCCCGGTTTGTCGGCCGGGCGCAGGAGCTGCGCTTTGAAAGCGTGATCCGGCTCGACCACTCGGCGAGTAACGTTCTCGATTTTCGGATCGAGGAGTATGCGACGCGCTATCCGTTTACCTACGCCGCAGAGGACATGCCCGATCTGCTGCGGCTGGTCGAGCGTCAATACCTCGATCCCGAGCACGAGATCGACCGTTGGGCCCGGCAGTTTCTGCGCCATGACGGGCGCAGCGACACGTCCGAGCTGCTCGCAGAGATGACCCGCGCGATCCGCCGCGACATGACCTACGAGGCGCGCGAGGAGAGCGGTATCCAGGACCCTGTCAAGACGCTGCGGCTGGGCAGCGGCAGCTGTCGCGATTTCGCCGTGCTGATGATCGAAGCGGTGCGCTCGCTCGGGCTCGCCGCGCGCTTTGTCAGCGGCTATCTTTACGTTCCCGAAGGATGCCGCCGCCACCGGGTCGGCGGCGGGGCCACCCATGCCTGGCTCGAAGTCTATCTGCCGGGCGCCGGTTGGGTCGAGTACGATCCGACCAACGGGATCGTCGGCAATCACGATCTCGTTCGCGTCGCGGTCGTCCGCGACCCACGCCAGGCGATTCCGATTTCCGGCACTTGGACCGGCTTCCTGTCGGACCATCTCGGCATGACCATAGAAGTCGAGGTCACCGCCGAGGCGGAGAGCGAGCCTTCACCAGAGGCGGCGCCGCGGGAAAGCCGCCTGCTGGCCTCCGGCTGACCCCACCATCCCGCGACCACGAGTGCCGCGAGAAGGCAAGGCGCGGTGCGGCGATGGCTTCAGGCTACCTGCTGCTCCTCGACTACCACTGTCTCGACCGCGACCAGTTCGCCGCGGTAGAGCCAACGGGTGAACAACCCGGCGCAGGCCGCGCCGAGGATCGGAGCGAGCCAGAACAGCCACAGCTGGTGGACAAAGGGTGCGCCGGCGAACAACGCCGGCCCGGTGCTGCGCGCCGGGTTGATCGAGGCGTTGGTGACCGGGATCATGACCAGGTTGGTCAGCATCAGGCACAAGCCGATCGGGATTCCGGCAAATCCGACGGCAGCACCCTTGGAGGTCGAGCCTATGATCACGAACAGGAAAAAGAACGTCGTGATGGCCTCGCCGGCAAAGCATCCGGCCAACCCGTATTTGCCGGGACTGAGATCGCCATAGCCGTTGGCGGCGAACCCGCCCGGAACCCAGCCGGGCTTCGCCGACGCGATCAGATAGAGCACCCCCGCGGCGGCGATCGCGCCGATCACCTGGGCGATGATGTACGGCAGCACGTCCGAGGCCTTGAACCGCCCGCCGGCCCACAGACCGACCGTCACCGCCGAGTTGAAATGGCCACCCGAGATGTGTCCGACGGCGTAGGCCATGGTCAGCACCGCCAGCCCGAAAGCAAAAGAAACCCCAAGGAATCCGATGCCCAGCCCAGGAAAAGCCGCCGCCAGCAACGCGGCACCACAACCCGCGAAGACCAACCAAAACGTGCCGAAAAATTCGGCTGTCGCGCGGCGCGTCATGTCCATGCTTTCCTCCTGTTATGCGTGACGATTTCGAGCTCGTCGATCCGACGAGGGTGCCAGTCTTGCCTAGTCACGTTCGAAGAGAGCTGCCGGGCAATACAACAGCTATTTTGGATTATCAGACCAGATCATGACGCATGACGCTGATCCGATATAAATGAGAGTTAGAATAATGAAATTCATAAATTCGGTCATTGTGATTGGCGCGGGATTCTATCGGTCGAAGGCTGATCATTAGATCTGCGATCAGCTTGCCGACTGCGGGGCTCATCTTGGTGTTCGTCGCGTTGTGATCCCCGGTCCCTCACGGAAGCCGCCGAGCCCGGGTGCCTGGACATCGGCGACTGGAAGCCCCTATCATCCTCGGTCGGAGCGCGCTATGAGCGCCTCGCGCGCAGGGAGGCGGTCGAGTGTGAGCGGCCCGCAACACTACCCGCCGCATCGGCCGGAGAATTATCGCGACGCCGCAGGCCAGGACCGGCGGTGGCCGACCTATATCGGGATCACCGGTCTGTTGCTGTTGATTATCGTCGCGCTGGCCGGCGGCATCATCTGGTATAATGCGGAAAAGTCGAGCGGGTTGGCGGTCGCCTCGGCGGAGCGGCTGATGCGCCAAGCCGACGAAAAGGTCATCGACCGCATCAAGCTGCTATACGATCCGATGTACGCCATCGTCGGCATCGCATCTTTGGTGCCGGAGCTCACCTCGCCTGCGATTAAGGACGATGCGAGCGCTAAAGTCGTGATGCTGCGGGCGTTGCGCATCTATCCGCAAATTCTGTCGCTCTATGTCGGGTTCGACACCGGCGATTTTTTCATGATTACCCATATCGCCGGCGAAAAGAGCGCCGCGCTGCGCAAGGCGCTGCACGCCCCCGACACCGCGATCTTCGCCAACGAGGTCATTACAGCCGGTGCCGCAGGCCAACTCACGGCACGATGGAGTTTTCTCGACGAGGTCGGAGCCGTCGTCGGCAGCCGCGCCGCAGCGCCGACCGCCTTCGATCCGCGTCAGCGGCCGTGGTACGGCACGGCGCAACGCAGCGACGTGGTCGAACACAGCGACCTCTACATCTTCGCCTCGAGCGGCGAGCCCGGATTTACCCTGAGCCGCGGATTTAAAGGACCGACGCCGGGAGTGATGGGTGCCGATCTTGCCGCGGTCGATCTGGCGTATTTCCTGCAGCAGCAGCGCATTACCCCGACCAGCGCCGCGTTTATCTTTACCAAATCCGGCGAGGTCGTGGCTTTGCCGGACCCAACCCGGATCGCCGAGGCGGTCCGCGCCAATGGCCAGTCCATGGTCAAGCCGCCGAAGATCGCCGACCTACACGACCCAGTGATCGAGGGGCTGGTCGCCGCCTACCAGAACGGCCGAATGGCTGGAACCCGCGTGTACGACGTCGCCGGGCGCGCCTATATCAGCCGGGTGGTCGCGATCCCGCCGCGCTACGGTCGCGACCAGCTGTTGGCGATCACAGTTCCGGTCGATGAGATCGAAAAGCCGATCATCGATATCCGTGACGACACCCTGCTCTATTCGATAGCATTTCTGGTTTTTGCCTTGCCGCTTTACGTGACCCTGGTCGTCATCTGGATCGATCGGCGCCTCGAACGAAGGACGGTCCGGTCGCGATTCCGCGACGACGAATAAGTCGGCGAAATCGCCTGCCAATTAATTAGTCTCAGGTTGTGGCGTCGGTTGTGCACCGGTAGAATATAGGTTGGTTAGCGTTAGGAGGACACCGATGGACAGGGATATGTCCCGGCGCGTTATCGCCGAGTTCTTCGGCACGTTCTGGCTGGTGTTTGGCGGCTGCGGCGCCGCCGTTTTGGCCGCGGGTTTCCCACATTTGGGCATCGGTTTTCTTGGCGTTGCGTTCGCGTTCGGATTGACGCTGCTGACCATGGCCTATGCGGTGGGCCATATCTCGGGCGGCCATTTCAATCCGGCGGTGACGCTCGGCCTGTGGAGCGCCGGCCGCTGCGCCAGTAAGCACGTCATCCCCTACATCGTGGCCCAGGTCATCGCTGCCATCGCCGCCGCTGCGGTGCTGTGGGTGATCGCGTCGGGCCATCCCGGATTCGTCACCGACGGTTTTGCTTCGAACGGATACGGCGATTTCAGTCCCGGCAAATACAGCCTTGGCAGCTGCTTCGTCGACGAAGTGGTGATGACGTTTTTCTTTCTATTCATCATTATCGGCACCACGTCAAAGGGCGCGGCCACCGGCTTCGCCGGAATTCCGATCGGGCTCGCGCTGACCCTGATCCATCTGGTGTCGATCCCGGTCACCAACACATCGGTCAATCCCGCGCGCAGCACCGGCCCGGCATTGTTTGCCGGCGCTCCTCATATCCATCAGCTCTGGCTGTTCTGGCTGGCGCCGATCATCGGAGCCGTCATTGCCGGGCTGCTGACCCGCTGGATGTATGAGTACGAAGCGATCGTCGACACCGTGGTCGTCGAGGAAAGACGGATCAGCCCTTAGCGGCTTAAGCGGCTAATCCGGCCAGCGTCGGTGCACCCAGAGCCACAGCTCGGGGCGGTCGCGAATCCACGCTTCTAACGTCGCATTGACTTCCGCCGTCAGCGCAGCGACATCGGCCTGCAAATCGCCGCTGTGCGGCAGCGGCAAAGGGGGAAAGGCGGTGAGCCGAAATTGCGCGCCGTCGAGCCGCTCGACGCGTGCCGGCAGGACGTCGCAATCGAAGCGCAGTGCCAGCAGGGCCAGGGCCGGCGCGGTCATCGCCAGCCGGCCGAAGAACGGCGCGGCAATGCCGTCGTTCAGCTTCTGGTCGGCCAGCATGGTCAGGTGCTCGCCGCGGGACAGCACGGCAAAGGCGCGCCGCGCCGCGGCCGCACCCTTGGGGATATATTCGCCACGATCGCCGCGAAACCGGGTGATCAGGCGGTCGATCAGCGGGTTGTTGGCGGCGCGGTAGATCTGCGTGACCGGCGCCCCGTATTGGGCCGCGGCGAGCGCAGCGATCTCCCAATTAGCGATATGGCCGGAAAATATGATCATCCGCCGCCCGGCCGCGACCGCCCGGTCGATGTGCTCGATGCCGTGGGTCTCGACGCGTCCGTCCGGCGCGAACACGCGAATTTCGCGCAGATGCGGATATTCGGCAGCGACCCGGCCGAGATTGTCCCACATGCCGGCAACGATTTGTTCGATCTCGACATCTGGAAGATTGGGAAAGGCGCGGCGCAGATTGATCCGCGCGCGTTTCGAGAACTCCCAGGAACGGACCGAGGCGTCGTCCGACCGCTCCGCCCAAGGTGGACGCCCAATCGATCGGCAACAATCGGAACGCACCAAACACCGCCGCCGCTCCCCAGGCTTCGAGCCGGTGGCCGAGCCGCGGCACCTTAAAGCTGGCGCCGGTCCGGATCGTGTCCATGGCCGGCGGGCCCTCCCACGACCGGGTCGAGGAGCCCAGCCAATGCTGCAAGATCGAGCCAATCGATTTCGACCTCCAGCACCTCGACCCCGTAATGCGCGGCGGCTGGCACCCGCACGAAATCCTTTGCCGTCGTCACCAGGCGCGCGTTCTCGCGCTCCGCTGCCCGGCGCAGCTCCGCGATTTCGCCGAGGCTGAAGGGGTGATGGTCGGCAAAGCGCCGCGCGCCGACGAGTTCGACGCCGAGCCCGCGCAGCGTCGCGAAGAATTTTTCCGGCCGACCAATCCCGGCAAAGGCGAAGACGCGGCTCCCGGCGAACCGCTCTCCGGCGACCGGCGCCAGCACCGCCGGTATCGTTGGCCGCTGTTCGGCGAGGCCGTTCGCGCCGGCCGGCGTCGGCTCCCCTTCGGCGGCGAGCAGCACGACGCCGTCGGCGCGGGCGAGGCCGCGGCGGCAATTCTCGCGCAGCGGGCCGGCCGGCATCACCCGTCCATTACCGAAACCATAGGTGGCATCGACGACGATTAGCGCCAGGGTCTTGGCGATCGACGGATTCTGGAAGCCATCGTCGAGCAGGATCGCCTCGGCGCCGGCCTTGGCGGCGGCGGCAACTCCCGCGGCACGGTCGCGCGCGACCCAACACGGCGCACGTGCGGCATGCAGCAGCGCTTCGTCGCCGACCGCTATCGCATTGTGGCGCGCCGGATCAACTATCACCGGCCCGGCGAGTCGGCCGCCATAGCCGCGCGTTACCACATGGGCCGTTCGGCCGCGCGCCGCGAGCCAATCGACGAGCGCGATCACCACTGGCGTTTTTCCGGTCCCGCCGGAGTTAAGGTTGCCGACACAGATCACCGGCACCGGCCCGCGATACGGGCGCGCCAATGCTCGGCGCAGTCGGCCGGCTGCGTCCCAGGTGGCGCCGATAGGCAGCAGTAAATCAGCCGCGAGCCCGGGCTCCTTTCCCCAAAACGCCGGGGCCGCGCGCATCATGCCCGCAGCGAATGCGGCGGCTCGGCCCGGTTTTCGACGGCGACCCCCTCCTGCGGCGGGCGAAGAGGTGGCGCGAGGCCGTCGAGCCATGGCGCGAGATAGGTTAGGACGCTCTCGAGAATGCCCTCGCAGGCAGCCGCGGCCCGCGCGCCCGCGGCGCAGTGCTGGGCGCGCAGCCGGCGATCGGCCAGGAGAGCGGCCACGGCGTGCGCCAACTCCTCGACGCCGGTTACGGTCTGCGCCGCTCCGACTGCCGCCAGCGCCGCCGCCATGCCCGTGCAATTGCTCATATCAGGGCCGTGCAGCACAGCGCAATCCAGACGGACGGCCTCGAACGGGTTGTGTCCCCCTTTTGGCGTCAGTGACCCGCCGATAAAGGCGATTCCGGCGAGGCGATAAAACAGTCCGAGCTCCCCGATCGTGTCGGCGAGGTAGATTTCGGTCTCGCCGATGACGGCATCGCCGCGGCTGCGCCGGGCGAGCTTCAGCCCGCGCCCCGCGAGCATTGCGGCAACCGCGTCGCCGCGCGCTGGATGACGCGGAGCGATGATTGTGAGCAGGCCGGCGTGATCGGCGGCGAGCCGGCGATGGACCCCGGCCGCGATCTCCTCCTCGCCCGCATGCGTGCTGGCGGCCAGCCATAGCGGACGCGATCCGATTTGCCGGCGCAGGCGCCATAGTTGCGCCTGGTCGACGGGCAGTTCGGCCCCAGCAGACTTCAGGTCGCCGACCGCGGCCACGTTGCGGGCGCCGAGCCGGCGCAGGCGCTCGGCCTGTTCCGCATCCTGAGCCAGGCACTGCGCGAAGGCGCCGAGCATTGGGCCGATCAGTCCCGGCCACCGGCGCCAGCGCAGGTACGCGCGTTCCGACAATCGGCCATTGACCAGCAACATCGGAATCCCGCGGGCATGCGTCGCCAGCACCAGGTTCGGCCATAGCTCGGATTCGACCCAAAGCGCCAGATCGGGTTGCCAATGACCGAGAAATCGCTCGATCCACCCGTGCAGGTCGACCGGCACGAATTGATGTCGTGCTTTCACCGGCAATCGCGTTTCGAGCAGCCGGGCAGAGGCGACCGTGCCGGTGGTGACCAGGATCTCTATCTTGGGCCGAGTCTGCAGCAGCAGTTCGATCAGCCGCAGCATCGTCGTCGCTTCGCCGACGCTCGCGGCGTGGATCCATACCAGCGGCCCAGGCGGCCGGGCGCTGCCGGCATAGCCCCGGCGTTCGCGCAGCCGCGCGCCATCCTCCTTACCGCGCCGGCGCCGCCGCTCCAGGTAGAGCAGCACCAGCGGCGACAATGGCCGGGTCAGCGCGCGATACAGGAGCGGCAGCAGCATCAGCGCGGCTTTTCTCGGCGAAACCCCACCTCCGGCAGCCCGTCGCGCCAGCCTTCTCCCGGCAGGCGAGAAGGAGGAGGGACCCGCGTAGCGGGAGAGTTTGCCCCCGACTTGATCCGGGGATGAGGGGCCGATGGCGAGGAGGAGATTGCGTCCGCCGACGATCGGCACGAGATGTTCGAAGCGCCGGGG
Source organism: uncultured Alphaproteobacteria bacterium (assembly GCA_963832875.1). Classification (GTDB taxonomy): domain Bacteria; phylum Pseudomonadota; class Alphaproteobacteria; order ATCC43930; family CGMCC-115725; genus AP-15. Next base: position 246,433 of record CAWHWB010000002.1, read on the forward strand.
ATTGTCGGTGCAGCCGTCCCGGCTTTAACTGGTGCCGGTGCAGCATGCCCGACTTGGCGATCGGCATGCTCGACCATCTCGAGCATGCGCTTTTCAATCAGGCGCCGGGCGTGCTCGACCCCCATTTCATCGAGTTCGGCGGCAACTTCGATCGGCTCGCCCCACAGAAACACTCCGCGTCCGAACGGAAGCGCAATGTGAAACCGGTCCCATGTTGCGGCGATAAACCGCCGGCTCGTCGCATAGGTGATCGGCACGATCGGCACCTGGGCCAGCCGCGCAACATTGACGATTCCGATGCTGGCGATCATCGCCGGACCGCGTGGGCCGTCCGGCGTGATCGCGACGCAATCGCCGTCCTTCAATTTTTTCAGCATCGAGCGCAGCGCAGCCGAACCGCCCCGACGCGTCGAGCCGGCAATCGCGTCGATCCCGAAATAGGCGACCGCGTCGGCGATGATCCGCCCGTCGCGATGCGCCGAGATCAGCATGTGCATCGGCGCCATTCGGTGCCATCCCAGCGGGATCATCATCATCCGGCCATGCCAAAACGCGCCGATGAATGGGCGACCTGCAACTAGCAGCCGCCACGGCCATTCGCTGTTTTCGACCGTCCAGCGGTTGGTGCGATAGACGATGCGGATATAATAATGGATCGCCCAGCATGCTGCTCGCCGCAGCCGGGGATGGCGCAGCAGGCGACGCCACATGACCGCGCCCGGCGAACCTCAAAGCGTTGCCGCGATCGCTGGAGCCGCGGCGGTGATTTCGCACTCATCGGCAAACTGCATCGCATGGAGCCGCGCGTAGGGACCGTTGCGGGCCAGGAGCTCGGCGTGCCGGCCGCTCTCGACGATACGGCCGCGATCGACGACGCAGATCAGATCGGCGCCCTGCACCGTCGACAGGCGGTGCGCGATGACCAGCGTCGTGCGCCCGCGAATGAGGGTCCGCAGCGCCGCCTGCACCTGGCGTTCGGATTCGCTGTCGAGCGCAGAGGTCGCCTCGTCGAGCAGCAGAATCGGCGCGTCTTTCAGCATTGCCCGAGCGATCGCCAGACGCTGGCGCTGGCCGCCGGAGAGACGTACGCCATGCTCGCCGACCACCGTATCGTAGCCGTTCGGCAGCTCGCGGATAAAGCTCTCGGCGCCGGCCGCGCGCGCCGCCGCCTCGATATCCGCGACCGAGGCGCCGAAGCGGCCATAGGCGATGTTGGCCCGCAGAGTGTCGTCAAACAGCGTGACTTCCTGGGCAACGAGGGCCACCGCCCCACGCAGGGACGCGAGTGTCACGTCGCGTACATCCTGACCGTCGATCGCGATGCTGCCTTCGTCGACATCGTAAAAACGGGGGATGAGGTTGAGCAGCGTCGATTTTCCGGCGCCCGACGCGCCGACCAGCGCCACCGTTCGCCCGGCTGGGATGGTCAGGGAAATGCGGTCGAGCGCGACCGCGCCGGGGGCATAGCCAAAGCGGACCCGGTTGAAGCAGATCTCGCCGCCGGCAACGCGCAGCGACCGGGCGTCGGGCAGGTCGCGGATCGTCGGCTCGACATCGAAAACCTGAAAGATCCGCTGCGCCGCGGCCAACCCCTCCTGCAACGAAGCATTCAAATTGGCGAGACTCTTCAGCGGCTGATAGGCGAGCAGCAACGCGGTGATGAACGAGAAGAACGCGCCAGGGGTGCGCGATCCGGCAATCACCTGATGGCCGCCATAGAGGATGACGACCGCGATCGCCGCACCTCCCAGTGTTTCCATCATCGGTGAGGCCCGCGAGCGCGTGCGAGTCGCCCGGTCGATCAGAGCGTAAACGCGCTCGAAAAGCCCCGCGGCGCGGCGCTCTTCGTATTCTTCCATGCCATAAGCCTTGACCAGGCGAGCGCCCTGGAAGGTCTGGCTCAGCAAAGTCGTCAGCTGGCCGATCTCGGCCTGGGTGTTGGCCGAAACCCGGCGCATGCGGCGGCCGATGCCGACGATCGGATGGATCGCCAGCGGAAAGACGAAGAAAGAGACCAGGGCCAAGAGCCAGTCCTGATAGAACATGACCCCGACCAGGAAGAGGACGGTCAGCGCATCCTTGCCGATCGCGCCGAGCACGTTGGCTGCGGCGCTGCGCAACAGGGCCGCATCGCTGGTGAAGCGCGAGATCAGGCTGCCGCTCGGATGGGCGTGGAAATAAGAAAGATCGGCGCGCATCAGCCGAGTGAACAGCGCGATCTGGACATCGGCGATGACGCGCTGGCCGACGCGGTTCATCAGCACCGCCTCGCCGTAATCGGCCAGCCCCTTGACGAGCGCGATGGCAAGTGCGCCGCCGGCAATCAGTAGCAGCAGCGAGCCGTCTCGTCCGACAAAGATGCGGTCGAGCACCGGTTGCATCAACCAGGCACGCAACGCGGTGCTGCCGGCCGCGGCGCCCATCAACACAAAAGCGAGCGCGATACGCGCCAGATGCGGGCGCATAAAGTCGCGCGCCAGGCGCCATACGAGCACTGCCGTACGTGCGCCCTCTTCTAGGATCGGCGGCTTTTTGAACATGGGTCCCCGCCGGCAGTGTTAGTGGCGGGGACCTGTCTTGGCAAGCGCGGCGGCCCGCTCTGCGCCCGGGCGAACGGGAAGCGCCGTCTCGCCCTCACCCGCCTCCGTTCGGATCACGGTCCGGTGCCCGGGTGGGTGAGGGTCTCGCTTGTGATTCGCCTCACGCAGGATAAGAGACGAAACACTTGTCCGAAGCAAAGATGTGCGTCTCGATGTAGTCATGCACGACCGGTTTCCGGTCGAGCTTTTCCATCGCGCCCATCAGCGCGCACCAGTTAAGCATCTCGTGCTGCCCGGCCTGTTCCATCGCCTTCAGCGGGCGCTTGCGCCAGGTGTCGTAATCACGCTGCGAGAGCGCGTCGAACAGGAGCCTGTCGGCCTCCCGGTCGGGCCATAGATAACCGTTGGTCGGCGACAGGAAGCAATGCGACCAACTCGACGACGCGATCACCGCCACCCGCCACGGCAAATCCGCGAAGCTCTCGGCCACCGCCTTGCCGACTTCCATGCAACGCCACGGGTGCGGCGAGGGCGGGTCGCCCGCGATCGACGGATCACGCGGCGGCATGAACAGCGCCGCGGTGCCGCCCTTGGCATGCAACAGGTTGCTGCCATAGCAATTGATCGCGAACGGGACCACCGGATAGGGGAAACCCTCACGGTCCCAGTCGAGATAGAGAAAAGTGTTGGTGAAAGCGTGCGCCAACGGGTGGTGCAACGGCTTATACGCATAAGCCATGTCGATGCCGCGCTCGATCATCCCGGTGGCGAGATGCTTGGCCGCCTCGCGATGCCCGTGCAGCCGCAACGCCCAGTCGCCGGGCTCGCCCCACCGGTTCGGCCGGCCACCGTTGCCGTTGTGCCACGGCCGAACCGCGAAATCGTCGTCATAGCCGAGCAGGCAGAAGGCCGGGATAATGTCTTCGCGGAAATTCTCGTACTGGTCGTCGCCCCACACCAGCACGACGTCCGGGTTGAACTCGTCCAGCGATTTGCGCACCGCGCGAAAGCCCTCGGCCATCCGCGCGCTGTAGCGCTGGGCCGACGAAAAACCTTCGTCGTTGCCGAGCTCGGCAACGAGTTCGGCGGGCCAATTCGCCGGGTTCTTGTAATGCTCGGGCACGTTAGGCGCGGTCAGCAGGCGGTGGAACAGCGACGGCAATTGCTCGTCCGGCACCGTCAGCCCCGGATAATGCGTGCAACCAAGACCCAAAATTTCGCCCATATCCCTGCTCCTTTCGATGAGGCGCCGAAGCGCCCTCCAAACCCGCGCAACGCAAAACCAACTCTAACTCATTTGTGATTGCTTGGCATCCCTGTTACGGAGATCGACTGGCAGCTTGGCTCTGACGATGTAGATACGTTCACAGCAGGAGGGGGCCTCGGGCGCCTTCCTGCAGCGAAAAGCTAATATTAGCATTGTCACCAGAAAGCATTAGCATTTTCCCCACGCATATCCCTTTTCGCCTGCGCCGTCGCCGACCCATTCGTAAAATTCGTTAGTCAGTTCAATTAAAAAGTCGATCCCACGCTCTGTTTGAACTTTGCGATCCTCGGCATAGGAGCGTTCACGCTGACGACGCCGAAAGTCTCTTATGATACCTTGGACATAACTCGGCTCAGATTTGACTGAATGAAGCGCAAGATAGGAGCTGATATTTGAGGCACGGTCCGCGTGCACCTTGCCGACAACCCAGGTTCCCGTCCACGCCGTGCCATCGCCATTTCTGACTAAGCCTTGCTCATTGACGCACACAAAATGAAACCCGATGACCACTTCGTCGTACGGGCGTTTGACTGGTTGAGTTAAACGAGGGAGCCTCATACGAGAGGGCGCGCGACGAGACAGATCGGCGTCGCGCAAGACCATTAACCAAGTCTCCGCGAGCTTAGCCGCATTTGCGCGAAGGTTTCTTACTTCATCAAGCGTGAGATTTGCGATTCGCGCAGGGGTCCAGTTGGTCAACTTCTAGCTCCAGATTGCTCCAGTTGGCCCGACGAGAGGCTTTCCGCGGACGGTGCGGCGATCTTTTAGGCACGGAATATGAATAAATCCAAAAAAAACCTAATATTGATGACCGCCGCGCCACCCTTATCGTCATCCCGGCGCAGGCCGGGACCCAGCCACGGGCAGCATCCTTTGCCGGTGTGGCAACAACTTACCGGAAAGCATTTGTCCGGGTTGCACTAGCTTCCTGGCTCGGCTCGATGGGAGGCTCACGCGCCGGCGACGGTCAGGTCGTCGATGCGCAGGGTCGGTAAGTCGGTGCCGGCCTTGAATTCGAGGTCGTCGGCGGCGACCACACGGGCGAACATGTCCTTGAGGTTGCCTGCGACGGTCATCTCGCTGACCGGGAAGGCGATCTCGCCCTTGTCGATCCAGAACCCGGCCGCCCCGCGGCTGTAGTCGCCGGTGACGCCGTTGGCGCCGAAACCCATCATCTCGGTCACGTAGAACCCGCTCGCGATGTCGGCGATCAGCTGCTTGGGGCTCACCGCTCCGGGCTCGATCCACACATTCGTTGCAGACGGCGACGGCGGAAACGAGGTGCCGCGCGCCGCGTGCCCGGTGGTCTCGAGGCCAAGCTGCCGGGCAGAGCGCAGATCGAGGAGCCAGGTCGTCAGCACGCCCTTGTCGATCAGGGCGCGTCGATGATTGGCGATGCCCTCTCCGTCAAACGGTTTGGAACGCAGGCCACGCCGGCGGTGCGGATCGTCGATGATGGTGATCGCCTCGGGGAAGATCCGCTGGCCGAGTTGATCTTTCAAAAAGCTGGTGCCGCGCGCGATCGAGGGACCTGAGATCGCCCCCAAGAAATGTGAGATCAAGCTGCGCGCGACGCGGGGGTCGAACACCACCGAGCAGCGGCAGGTCGGCATTTTCTTCGCGCCGAGCCGCCTGACCGCGCGCTCGCCGGCGCTGCGGCCGATCTCGGCCGGGTCGCGCAGATCGGCGGCATAGACGGCGCTGGCGTAATCATAGTCGCGCTCCATGCCGGTGCCGGTGCCGCCGATGACGCTGGCGCTGACCCCGGAGCTCGATCCGGCATAGGAGCCGACAAAGCCGTTCGAGGCGGCGAGCGCGATCCGCGAGCGGCCCCACCCGGCCTCGGCCCCCTCGGAGTTGGTGACGCCGTCGACCGCGAGGGCTGCCTCTTCGGCGGCGCGGGCGCGCTCAATCAGTACTTCGGCGCCCGGCTCCTCGGGATCGGACATGTCGAGCGCGGGCCAATCGCGGGCGATCTGGTCAGGTTCGGCGATGCCGCAATGGGGGTCCGCAGGCACGGTCCTGGCCATCGCCACGGCGCGCTCGACGAGTTCATCGAGCGCCTTCGGCGAACGGTCGCTCGACGATACCATCGCCTGCTGCCGGCCGATGAAGACCCGCAGCCCGAGATCGTTACCCTCCGAGCGTTCGAGCTTCTCGGTCTTGCCGAGCCGTCGCCCGTGCGACAGCGAGGTGCCCTCAACGGCGACCGCGTCGGCCGCATCGGCACCGGCCTTCTTGGCGCGGACAATCAGATCGTGCAGCAAATCGAGTGCATTTCCGGTGTTGCCGTTCATCACATCTCCACACGACAAAGAGGCTTTAAACGCAGGGGGCACGAAGGATTGAGCAATGGACGCGAGCATTCCGAAATCTTGGCGACCTCTGCGTATCTCTTGGCAACCCTTGCGTTGAAATGGTCATTTTTTCCAGATCGGCCGACCCGATCCGGGCAACCCGTAGCTCGTCCATTTGCTCGTCACATCAGCGATCACCTTCTCGGCCATGCGAATTGGCGTTCCCCATTCCCGCCCTGTCTCGGGCGGCATCTTGCCTGTCGCATCGAGACCGATCTTGCCGCCGAGACCCGATTCGGGCGAGGCGAAATCGAGATAGTCGATCGGGGTGTGGTCGACGAGCGTCACGTCGCGCACCGGGTCCATGCGGGTCGAGATCGCCCACATCACATCCTTCCAGTCGCGCGCATCGATGTCGTCATCGACGACGATGACGAATTTCGTGTACATGAACTGGCGCAGAAACGACCAGATCCCCATCATCACCCGCTTGGCGTGGCCGGGATAGGCCTTCCGGATCGCCACCACCGCGATGCGGTAGGAGCAGCCTTCGGGCGGCAGCCAGAAATCGACGATCTCAGGGAATTGCTGCTGTAATAGCGGGATGAACACTTCGTTCAGCGCTTCGCCCAGGATCGAGGGTTCGTCCGGCGGCCGGCCGGTGAAGGTCGACAGATAAATTGGGCTCTGTCGCATCGTGATCGCCGACAGCCGGAAGACCGGGAAGCGCTCGACCGAGTTATAATAGCCGGTGTGGTCGCCATAGGGACCTTCGTCGCCGTATTCGTCGAGCGAGACATGGCCTTCGAGCACAATCTCGGCCTGCGCCGGCACCTTCAAGGGCACGGTCTTGCAACCGACCAACTCGACCTTGCGCCCGCGCAACAAGCCTGCAAACTGGTATTCCGACAAGGTGTCCGGCACCGGCGTCACCGCGGCTAGGATCGTCCCCGGATCCGCACCGATCACGGCTGCCGCCGGCAACGGCTCGGCTCGCTCGGCGCCCCAGCGCCGATGGTGCTGCGCGCCGCCACGATGCTTGAGCCAGCGCATCAGGGTTGTGTCGCGGCCGGTCACCTGCATGCGGTAGATGCCGAGATTGAAGCCGTCTTCGCGGCGCTCGCCCGGCCCCTTGGTCACCACCAGCGGCCAAGTGATCAGCGGCGCCGGCTCGCCCGGCCAGCAGGTCTGCACCGGCAACGCAGCGAGGTCGATCTCAGCCCCGCGCCATACGACTTCCTGGCACGGGGCCGAGCCCACCGTGCGGGGGCGCATCGCCATGACCGTCCGTAAGAGCGGCAGCAGGTCGAGCGCCTCGCGCCAGCCGCCGGGCGGCTCCGGCTGCTTCAGAAAGGCGAGCGTTTTGCCGATTTCGCGCAACTCGCCGGGCTCGCGGTCCATGCCCCAGGCGACGCGCTCGACGGTGCCGAACAGATTGACCAGGACCGGCATTGGGTAATTGCCGCCGCCGTCGCGGACGACACTCTCGAACAACGCCGCCGGTCCGCCCTCGGCCAAGAGCCGGGTTTGGATCTCGGTCATTTCCAGATTCGGCGATACCGGCGCCTTAACCCGCGACAGCCGCCCGCTCGTCTCGAGCCGGTCGATAAAGTCGCGCAGACTGGAATAGGGCATGCCGCGCTATATGGGGGCGCGGCGGCGGGTTGGCGAGCGCGGGTCAGCCCGGGGCCGGCGATGCTTGCGGCGGCGCGGCGCGGCCTTGTCGCAGCGCGAACAGCGAGGCGAAGGCGGCGAGGCAAAGCCCGGCCGACCACCACACCGCCGCGACCCCGAAGCGCGTGAGCAGCAGCCCGAACAGAAACGGCGAGGCCGACTGCAGCACCCGCGCCGGCGCCGACAAAAGGCCGCTGCGCAGCCCGTAGCCCCGCGGCCCGAACAGCGCCAACGGCAGGGTGCCCTTGGCGATCGTGATCATGCCGTTGCCGGCGCCATGCAGCAGCGCGAACGCGACGATCCCGGGAGCGCCGAGCCCGACCAGGAACATTGCGCCGATCGGGTGCAAGACGGACGCGATCCGCGCCGAGGAGACCGGGTGGAATGAACGCAGCAGTCCGAATTCGACGAGGCGGGCGCCGACCTGGGCCGGGCCGACCAAGGAAGCGGCGGCGATCGCCGCGGTCGCCGATGCGCCCGCCATGTGCAGCAGGCCCGGCAGGTGAGCCGCCATCGCACCCTGCACGAACCAGGTGGCCGAAAAGAAGAATGCCAGGATCGGCATCGCCCCGCGCGGCGGGACGACCTGCGGCAGCTCGGAAGCAATGCGCGGCGGCGCTGCCGAGGGCATGGCATGGCGCGGGATCGTCAGCCAGTTGACCGGGGCGGCCAGCAGGAGGTTCACCCCGGCCCAAATCAGGCAGACGGCGCGCCAGCCGAATTCGTGCAGGAAAAAGGCGCTGGCCGGCCAGCCGATCGTGCTGGCGAAACCAGCGATCAGGGTGATCCCAGTGATGGCGCCGCGCGCCTCGCTCCCGTAGAGGCAGGCCAGCGCGGCAAAGGCCGGATCAAGCTAAAAAAGCCATTATGCGATAATGGTTTGGATTTTACGTCGGCAGTGCGCGGCGGCGAAATGCCGAAGAGGAAGTACGCCTCAACCGCCGCGTGGCGCCCGACGTTTATCTCGGGATCGTGCCAATCACCCTTGATGAACACGGCCTTGCGCTCGCCGGAAAAGGAACCGTCGTCGACTGGCTGGGCCAGATGACTCGCCTGCCAGCCGAGCGCATGCTCGACCGCTGCCTTGCTCGAGGAGCTTGGTCCCTGGCCGATATCCATGCCCTCGGCGCCCATCTTGGGAAGTTTTTTTTGCGACGGCCCGGCATGTGGATATCGAAGCCAAAGCCTATCTTGATCGCTTTTGCGCGGAATGCCGACGGCGTTGCGGCTGATGGCCGGCGACGCCGCGCCGCCGCTCGAAACCTTTATCGGCCGCTTTGGACCGTTGGCCCAGCGGACCGCGGACGGCCGGATCGTCGAAGGGCATGGCGATCTCCGCCCCGAGCATGTTTATCTCGGCCGCCGCCTTGGATCATCGATTGTCTCGAATTCCGGGCCGAACTCAGATACCTCGATCCGGTCGACGAACTCGCGTTTCTCGCGATTCGTGGGCTGCTGAAGACGCCAATCGCATGGGCGACATGGTGCTGGGCGATCGCCTTGACGTGGCTGGGCGACAGCGGTCGGGGCGAACCGACATTCCAGCGGTCGCGGCCGGTCGTAGAGCCGATTGATCCAGCTCAATTCCTCAGTCGGAGGATCGTCGTTGACTGAAGGTGCATAACTGGCCGGAGCCGCTGCCATGGAAGGTAGATGACCCGCTTGTTGCGCATCCTGTTCGCCGGCGGCGTCCTCGCCTTCGCGGTATTGAGCTGTTGCTCGCTACCCGACGATAAGACGACCTCGGAAAGGGTGCCTTACAGCACTTTCCAGAAATATCTGGACGCAGGTCAGGTCAAGGAGGCGAGGGTGGGCCCCGAGGATATCGAGGCAACCTTGCGCAATGGTCGGGCCATCGTCACGACCCGCGTGCCGCCCGACATTGCCGCGGAGCTCGAACGCCACGGTATCGAATTCTCCGGCAAGGCCGGCCTCGACAACGGATCGATCGGTTGGCTCGCCTGGCTGCTTCCGGTGATGGTGCTGCTGCCGCTTCTGCTGCTGATGCGGCGCGGCGGCGTCGGTGGTGCCGCGACTGGCGCGGCGGCGGCAATGACCAAGAGCAAGGCGCGGGTCTTCGCCGAAACCGACACGAAGACCACTTTCGCCGACGTTGCCGGGGTCGACGAAGCCAAGGAAGAGCTGAACGAGATCGTCGCTTTCCTCAAAGACCCGGTGAATTACGGGTGCCTCGGCGCGCATGTCCCGAAGGGCGTGCTGCTCGTCGGCCCGCCCGGGACGGGCAAGACCTTGCTGGCGCGGGCGGTGGCCGGAGAGGCCGGCGTCCCGTTCCTGTCGATCAACGGGTCGGAGTTCGTCGAGCTTTACGTCGGGGTCGGGGCGGCGCGGGTGCGCGATCTCTTCGAGCAGGGCCGGCAAATGGCGCCGGCGATCATCTTCATCGACGAGCTCGATGCGCTCGGCCGGGCGCGCAGCGCCCCCAGTCCCGTCGGCGGCAATGACGAAAAGGAGCAGACGCTCAACCAACTCCTCTCGGAGGTCGACGGCTTCGATCCGACGGTCGGTCTGGTGCTGCTCGCCGCCACCAACCGCCCGGAGATCCTCGATCCCGCTTTGCTGCGGGCCGGCCGCTTCGATCGGCAAGTCCTGGTCGACCGGCCGGACAAAATCGGTCGCATCCAGATCTTGGATATCTACCTGAAGAAAATCCGCCTCGGCGAAGACGTTTCTACCGAGGAGATCGCGGCGATGACGCCGGGATTTACCGGCGCCGATCTTGCCACCCTGGTCAACGAAGCGGCATTACTGGCCACCCGCCGTCATTCGGAGGGTGTCCTTGCCGCCGATTTCACGGCGGCGATCGAGCGGATCGTTGCCGGCCTCGAAAAGAAGAACCGGCTCCTGAGCCCCGTCGAGCGCGGGATCGTCGCCTATCACGAGATGGGCCACGCGCTCGTCGCGATGCTGCTGCCCGGGGTCGACCGCGTGCAGAAAGTCTCGATCATCCCCCGCGGTGTCGGGGCTCTCGGCTACACGATCCAGCGCCCGACCGAGGACCGATATCTGCTGACCGAAGACGAGCTGCGCAACAAGATCGCCGTCCTGCTCGCCGGCCGCGCCGCGGAGCGGCTGGTGTTCGGCAAGGTGTCGACGGGAGCTGCGGACGATCTGGCAAAGGCCTCCGAGATGGCCCGCAGCGCCGCCGCCGAATACGGCATGGTGCCGGCGCTGGGCGAGGTTGCCTATGACCGGCATCCCTCTCAATTTTTGCAAGGCGCGCACGCGCCGACCTGGATCGAGCGGAGCTATGCCGAAGAAACGGCCCGCGAAATCGACTGTGCCGTGCGTGACATCGTCGCCCGCGCGGCCGAGCGCGCCTCGCGCCTTCTCGAAGGGCGCCGCGACCTCCTGGAGCGCGGCGCCCAAACCCTGCTTGATAAGGAAACCCTGACTGTGGCCGACCTTCAGGCCTTGCTGGCTTCATCAACAACCAAGCCTCAATTGACCATAGCATCCGGATCGAGCCACTGAGGTTCTCGCACCGACCGCACCGGGTAGCTTTTCCGGAACCGAACCATGCAGGCAACCCGAAGAATCCGCCTGATCCACAGCTTGGCGAGCGAAATGCCTGCAGTATCCAGCTCGAGCAGCGCTGCGACCGCTGATTGGACGATCGGCAGCTTGCTGTGCGACCTTGCCGGGCGCGGTCGGCATCCGGCCGTCATCTCCTTCGGCGATGACGGGGTTACAATATGGGACAGCAGTGACGCCGCAGACACCGTGCTCCGTTTTTCGTTGGGCCTGCAACAAAGCGGGGCCGGTCGGGGTAGCGCCGTCGCGCTCTGGGCCCCCAATTCGCCGGGATGGATCATCGCTGCCCTTGCCGTCTTGGCCGCTGGCGCCACGCTGGTGCCGATAGACGATTTGGCCGATCCGGAGCAATTCGCGGCCGCACTCGGATCCAGCCATTCCCGGTTGGTCGTGACTACGAGCCATCATCTCGCAGAATGCAGAAACGCGCTGCGCAGCAGTGGTGCCAGCGCCATTCTGATCGATGACAGCGAGCTGTCCGAACCGGACGCCAAGTCGTGGCGGACCCTGTTGGGCGAGCGGATGGCGGATTTCCCCGGCGCGACGGGCGAAGAACCGGCCATGCTCACCTGGACGTCAGGGACCACAGGTACGCCCAAGGCGTTTGTGCTCACGCACCGCAACATCGCCACCAATGTCGCGGCGCTGCAGCGACTGGCGATCGTCGGGCCGCAGGACCGCGCCCTTCTGCCCTTGCCGTTGCATCACGCTTACCCGTTTGTCGTCGGGATGCTGACGACATTGACGATCGGCACCACGATAGTCCTGCCGGGCGGCTCGACCGGCCCCTTGCTGATGCGGGCTCTGCGGGAAGCAGCGGTTACGACCATTGTCGGCGTGCCGCGCCTCTATGAGGCGCTCGCCGCGACGATAGCAGCCCGCCTCGACGCCCGCAGTCGGGTAGTGCGTCGTACTTGGCGAACGCTGGTGAGATTAGTGATGGTCGTGCAGCGCTCGACGGGCTTTCCCGTGGGTCGCTTGCTGTTTGCGGCGGTTCGGCGCGGCGTTGCTCCCGCACTAAGACTTCTGGCTTCGGGTGGAGCGCGGTTGGAACGAGGGATCGAAGAGCAGCTCACGGCTTTCGGGTGGCAGGTGCTATCCGGCTATGGGCTGGCGGAAACGGCGTCGCTGTTCACCTGCAACCGGCCGAACGATCGCCGCGCCGGCAGTGCCGGGCGGCCCCTCACCGGTGGTGAAATCCGCATTGCCCGGCCCGATGACGAGGGGATCGGCGAAATCGAGCTGCGCGGCGGTTCGATCACCAGCGGCTATCTCGACGATCCCCTAGCCAATCTTGCCGCCTTCACCGCCGATAGGTGGTTCCGCACCGGCGATCTCGGTTTCGTCGATCGGGACGGTTTCCTCTTTGTCACCGGCCGGATCAAGGAGACCTTGGTGCTGGGCGGCGGCAAGAAGGTGGGCCCGGAGGATTTGGAACGCGTCTATGGCCGTGCGCCGGAAGTCGCCGAACTGGCCTTGCTCGAGGACGAGGGCTCGCTCGTCGCGCTGGTAAGGCCCGACCCGGAGCGGCTGCGCGAGAGGGGCGCCACGAATATTCGCGACGGCATTCGCGTCATTCTGGGAGAGGAAGCGCAGCGCCTGCCTTCGTACCAGCGGTTGTCGGGCTTTGCCTTGACCAACGAAACCCTCCCGCGCACCCGGCTCGGCAAATACCGGCGCTTTCTGTTGCCGGCGCTTTATGCCCGAGCGCTCGCCGGAGGCTCAGGGCGTGTTTCCCGCTCGCCGACCCCGGCAGACCAAGCATTGCTGCACGAGTCAACCGCGGCCTCCGTCTGGCAGCTATTGCACGAACATTTTCCAAACCGTCCATTGGACCTCGACATCGATCTGAGCCTCGACCTGAACCTCGATTCTTTCGGCTGGATGGAGCTTTCGACGCTGCTGAACGACCGCTTGGGCGTCACTTTCTCCGAAACCGATCTCGCCCAAATCGCGACGATCCGTGACCTGTTGCGCCTATCGATCGATCGTCGGACCGGGACCGGTGCACTGCCACGCGGCGAGCCGGCGATCGCGCTCGATACCGGATATTGGCTCCAATCGACGGGCCTACTGCTGGGGGTGCTCGGCGCTGCGGTCTTCGCTGTCAATCGGTTGATCATGCGCGCTTTGTTCCGACTGCGCGTCTCGGGTGTCGGCGGGTTGCCCGCGACAGGACCTTTCGTCATCACGCCCAATCACGTCAGCTACCTTGACGGCCTTGTCGTTGCCGCGGCATTAAGCTGGTCTCGTTTGCGACACGTCTATTGGGCCGGCGACGCGCTGCGGTTGTTTCCGCATCCGCTGACGCGCGTCTTCTGCCGGGCTGCCCATCTTTTCCCGGTCGATGCGATGCATCCCAGTGCCGCACTCGAAACCGCAAGCCGCGTCTTGTTGTCGGGCAATGTCCTCGTGTGGTTTCCCGAGGGTTGGCGCTCGCCCGACGGCAGGCTGCAGCACTTCCTGCCGGGGATCGGTCAACTTCTGCTGCACAGCAAAGCGCCGGCTGTTCCCGTCTTGATAAGCGGCACTTTCGAAGCACTGCCGCGGCGCCGGCGCTTTCCGCGGTTGCGCCCGCTGATGATCACCTTTGGTGAACCGGTAGCCGCCGATGTATTGCGCGTTGCCGGAAACGGTTCGAACGACGAGGAACGAGTTGCCGATGCGCTTCGCCGGCGGCTTGCGGCCATCTCGGGGATCCAAGCAGGAAGCTGTGACGATCGATCGATCTGACGACATCAGCGGGCGGCGACCGCGCGATCCCGATATCGCCAGCCTGCGGCCGGCGGCGAGGCGTCGTTTTGATGTAGGTCAAAGCCGAGGGAAACGGCGCGGCCGCCGCTTGCGATGCGCCATGCCGAACCCAGCAAGCCCCGGCAACGCGGATGCGAGCAGGAGAAGAACTCGATGGCTCTGGTACCGGCGATGTATCAAATGTCAGGTTATCGTAATCCTGGATGACGGTAAGGGGCGTAGGGAGCGCTCACCAGCAATCCGAACAGCATAGGATCGCCCGAGAAATCTGGCTCACCGGATAGTGTGTGGAGCCGGTACTTGGGTCGTACCCCGTGAAATCTGAGGCAACGAGTCCCGACTGCGAGATAATTTGATACCCGGTCGATCCAGCAGGAGTACCAGGTGGAAACAAAATACCTGGAATGACTGCCACATAAAACTTGCCATCTTGCTCGATTAGAGGATCTAATCTACTGGCATAGCCAACCACCGGTAGTATCATTCTAGAAAACGTCAAATTTAGGTCCACGGATGCGGCTATCGAAGCAATCGTACCTTGTGTGCTCGGATCATACGTGAAGCCATTATTGAAAAAGCCGACATGCGCTACCGCCGCAGGGGGTGAGCCCGTGACCGTCACTTGGAGAGCAGTGCCGGGATTGCCGCAGCTCGTGCACTGCACGGCCGTCAGCGACGCGTTCGAGGCAAAAAGGCTTGTCTCCGTGTAATTGGATAAATTGAATGTTCCATCGAAGAAGATTACATCCGCGATCGCGCCGGTCGTAGCGGCACCAAACGCCAAAACGAGAAGACAGATAACTTGTTGCGAGGAGGGGATTGATGATCGGCGAAATATTCCGCGCCGCGCACCGTCTGGATGCGTGGCTGAGGAGGATGCTCGGACGGCCCTATCATGCCGCTCTCGGCATCGGCCTCGTTTTGGAAATCATCGCTCACATCCGCGAGCTGGCCTTGTCGTAACCTCCGTGCCAAAAGTGACGCTAAGGAAAGCGGGTGTTTTCAATACCTTAAGAGTTTGGCCTTATCGTAATCGGTTGAGAACAAAGGAAACCCTGCTTTTTCAACCTGCGGCGTGTTTACTGACGGCCACGGCCGGGCGGTCGAGCAGGCTCGGCCCGAGCAGCGAGAGGTCGAAGGTCAAGATGCCGCGCAGATTGATGTGCCTGTAGCCGATCGGCGCGATGCTTTGCAGCACCTCGTCCGGGTATGCGCCCGGTGCCTGGTTGACGGCGCGCTGCAGGCGGTGCGTGTTCCAGGCCATGACGATATTGGCGAGCAAGGCCAGGGCCCCGGAGATCGCGCCGAGTTCTTCCATCGTGCGCCCATGCTTGGCGGTAATGACACCGTTGTAGACGGCGCGCTGCAAGCTGTGGACCGCCTCGCCCTTCTCTATCCCGGCCATCGTCGTCAACGTGCCATGGCACCTCCCTTGGTCAATCGCGGTCGCGGCGTCTGCTGGTGGTGTCTCCCGGGGCAGCCTTCTCTACGAGCTCGGCTCGTGGCCGGCTCAGGATGGGGTATGGGCAGGAACCGAGGGGTGCTCCCTTGCCGGTTGCCCTCGCCGATCGGCAGCGGCCGGTCTTCGGCGACGGCCTTGGCGATCTCCTCGGCCTCGCCGGCTTCCAGCTCCTCGAGCTGCAATTCGAGCTGCTCGATCTGCCGGGTCAGCCGTTCCGAGGAGCGGCCGAACTGCATCCGCCGCAGCTTGGCGATCTGGAATTTGAGCTGCTCGATTTCCCGGGTGCGCCGTTGGACGGCGAGCTTTGCCGCCTGCAACTCCGCGCTCGCCGCCGCCAGTTCGCTCTGCACGGCAACGGCAAAAGCCCGCAGCACCCCGTGATCGCGATTGGCAGGAGTTCCCCCGAACATCGGGCAACGCTGAGGCGTCTCCGGCAGCACTGGTCTCGCCTACGTGCGCAGCACGATATTGGCAAGTTCCTCGCCTCGGATGAAGCGGTCGAGGTTGCCGGCCAGCTGCCCCCAGCGGCGTTCGGCGGTGCCCTCGGTAAAACCCGAGCAATGCGGGGTCATCAGAACATTCGGCAAGTCCTCGAACGGATATCTCGAGGGACGCCGATCGGGGTGTGCCGGGTCCCAGTGGCGCCACCACACGTCGAGCGCGGCACCGCCCAGTCGGTTTCCACTCAGCGCGCGGTATAGCGCTTCCTCCTCGACGATCGCCGCCCGCCCGATATTGATCAGCAGCGCCGTCGGCCGCATCAGGGACAGGCGCCGGGCGTCGATAAGCCCGCGGGTCTCCGGCCCGAGGCCCGCGGCAACAACCAGCATGTCGCATTGCGGCAGCATCCGATCGAGTTCGGCCAGGGGATAAATCTGCGATGCAGCCCCTCGGTCTGTGACCGGGCTGCGATTGGCGGCGACAACCTTGCAGCCGAATGCGGCCGCACGGCTGGCAACTTCGCGGCCGATCCGGCCGTAGCCGACGATGCCGATCGTCTTGCCGAAGATTTCTCCGTGCGGCGATCCACCGGCCGGTTGGTGCCCCACCCATGATCCGGCGCGAAACTCGCTCGCCGTGCTGAACAGCCGCAGGGTCAGCGCCAGGGTCGTTGCCAGCACATATTCGGCGATCGCCGGTTCGTGGCCGAAAACGTTGCAAATGGCGATACCGCTCGGTAGCGCCGGCACGTCAATCAGATCAATGCCGGCGGTGGCCGCTTGCAGCAGCCTAAGCCGCGACGCCTCGGGGAATTCCTTCCGCCAGATATGGCCGACGACGATTTCCGCTTCAGCCAAGGCCGGGATCAGCCGCTGCATGTCGGCGAGATCGGCAAGGATGGTGTGGTCGACCTTCTCGGTCATCTTGCCGAGGATGAGTGGCGCGACACGCGCCGCCAGGCCACCGAGAAACAAGGTCTTCATGTGCATCCGATCTTGTTAATGGATGATATTTTGCGGCCTACGAGATGACTCGAACAGGCGTTATCGGGATAGTCGCGGCCAACCCATGAGGGCATCCGCCATGCGGTCTCCACCTGGGTCAGGAGACGTGAAGAGCGATGCATTTGCTTTGATCATGATGGCGGTGGATCAGATCCCTGGTGCAAGGCAAGGCAACTGCACGGGTCCAGATTGATGCCTGACAATCGCCTAGTCTAGTTGCGAGATTTCAACGCGCGTGCCACCTTCATGGGGTACGCCGAAAGCCAGCGGCGCAGAAATAGCGCCAATGGTTCCGATATTGTTAGCGCCGCGTAAGCTAGGCGAAGGTATGAAGCCCGCCCCCTTCGAGTATCAGGCCCCTACCACCCTCCGGGACGCAATCGACCTGCTTGTGTCGGATCCCGAGGCGACGGTAATCGCTGGCGGACAGAGTTTGATGCCGGTGCTCGCCCTCCGGCTGGCGATGCCTAGCACGCTGGTTGATCTCCGCCTCGTTCCGGGGCTCGACAGCATCGCAATTAGCGACAGCGGCGTCCGCCTCGGCGCCGGGGTACGCTGGCGCGACCTCGAGGACGATCAGCGGCTGGAGCTCGCACATCCGCTGTTGCGGGAGGCAATCGCCCATGTCGCCCATTATCAGATCCGCAACCGCGGAACGGTCGGCGGCGGCCTTGCCCATGCAGACCCGGCCGCTGAACTGCCGGGGATCGCGGTGACCTGCGACGCCAAAATCACCCTCGTCGGCGCGGCCGGAGCGCGGAGTATACGCGCCGGCGAGTTCTTCGTCGGGCCGCTATCGACGGTCCGCCAACGCGACGAGATTATTACCGAGCTGCATCTGCCTTTCTGGCCCATGGATCGACGCTGGGCCTTCCGAGAATTCGCTCAGCGGCAAGGCGATTTCGCGCTCGCCGGTATCGCTCTCTTTTATGACGAGGATCAGGGCGGTCGGGTAGCCAACGCGCATGTGGGGGTCATCGGCGCCTGCGATCGGCCGCTGCGGCTGATGGAGGTGGAGACAGTGCTGAACGGCCGCTCCGTCGACGAAGCCTTGATCCGTGAAGCGGCGGAGACCGCGGCGCGGACCGTCGATCCGCCCGAGGATTTGCATGCCCCCGCCGCCTATCGCCGTGCCCTAGTCGCGACGCTCGTCGAGCGCGGTTTGCGCAGTGCGGCACAGGATCGGAACGCGTGATGCAGGTGACGTTCCAGCTTAACGGCAAGCCGGTCGCAGTCGATGTCGAGCCGCGCATGCATCTCGCCGATTGCCTGCGCGACGAGCTGCGGCAAACAGGAACCCATCTCGGCTGCGAGCATGGCGTGTGCGGCGCATGCACGGTCATCGTCGACGGTGCTGCGGTCCGCTCGTGCCTGATGTTGGCGGTTCAGGCTGAAGGCAGCAGCGTGGTCACTGTCGAGGGTCTCTCGACCGAAGAGGCGCTGACCCCGTTGCAGACCGCATTCCGGAAGCATCACGCCTTGCAGTGCGGCTTCTGCACCCCCGGCATGTTGACCACCGCGCATGCTCTCCTGACCGATGAACCCGATGCCGATGCTGACCGCATCCGCTCGGTGTTGTCGGGCAATTTGTGCCGATGTACCGGCTACATCCCGATCGTCGAGGCGGTACTCGAAGCGCGCGCCGCCTACCGGAAGAGCGACAAGCCATGATCGGGACGAACCGCTATATCGGCAGCCCGGTCGAGCGCATCGAGGATCTGCGTTTCCTGCGCGGCCGCGGCGAATTTGTCGGCGATCTGAGGCGCAAGGGAATGCTGCATGCAGCGATCCTGCGCAGCCCGATCGCGCATGGCCGAATTCGCGGGCTCGATGCGACCGCAGCGCGCGCCATCCGCGGTGTGCGCGCCGTCATCACGGCGGCGGAGATCGGCGCGGTGCCGACGATCCGGCTGCGCCTTCTGCCGCTGCCCGGGACCGAGCGGTTTTTGCAGCCGGTCATCGCGGCCGACCGCGTGCGCTATGTCGGTGAGCCGATTGCGGTGGTCCTGGCGGACAGCGCGGCGCTGGCCGAGGATGGGGTCGGCGCGATCGGTCTGGACATCGAGGAACTGCCGCCGGTCGCGGATCGCCGGGTGTCGGGAAAAAACGAAATCTTGTTGTTCGAGGAGAGCGGCACCAACGTCGCGATGACCTTCACCGCCTTCAAGGGCGACGCTGACGCTGCGTTTCGGCAGGCCGCCTACGTCAGATGCGAGCGTTTCCAGGTGCAGCGCCATACTGCACTGCCGATGGAGCCGCGCGGGGTCCTCGCCGAGTGGGACGCGGCGCGACGGCGGATGACGGTGCTCGGCGCCGCCAAGGTGCCGTTCTTCAATCGCGACACCTTGGCCGCGATGCTTGGCCTCGCCCCCACGGATGTCGATCTGATCGAAAATGATGTCGGCGGCGGCTTCGGCGCGCGCGGCGAGTTCTATCCCGAGGATTTCCTGATCCCGTTTGCCGCCCGGCATGTCGGCCGCCCGGTCCGCTGGATCGAGGACCGCCGCGAGCACCTGACCGCGATGAACCATGCCCGCGAGGCGGATTGCGAGGTCGAGATCGCCTGCCGTCGCGACGGCACGATCCTGGGATTGCGCGGCGAGGTCTACATCGATCTCGGCGCCTACATCCGCACCAATGGATTGATCCAGCCGCGGACCCTCGCGCAGTTTCTCAGCGGTCCGTACCGCGTGCCCAATTTGCACATCACCTCCACGGCGCTGCTAACCAACAAGACGCCCTCCGGCACCTATCGCGCTCCCGGCCGCTACGAGGCTTCGTTCTTCTGCGAGCGGTTGATCGAGTTGGCAGCCAAGGATCTCGGGATCGACAGCGCCGAGATGCGACGGCGCAATCTGATCGGCGCCGTCGAGATGCCGTACAAGCTGCCTCGGCTGGAGCCAGGTGGCCCGGCGGTCGACACCGAATGCGACAGCGGCGATTACGGCGAGGCGCTGGACCGCTGCCTGGCCGAGTTCGGCTGGGCGGAAAAGCGCGCATTGCAGGGCCAGCTGATCGACGGCTGCTATCATGGCACCGCGGTCGCCTGCTTTATCGAGGGGGCCGGCGCCGGGCCCAAGGAGACGGCGCGGCTTGAACTCGCGGCGGATGGCACGTTGGCGGTGTATGTCGGCTCCGCCGCGGTCGGGCAGGGGCTCGAAACAGTGATGGCGCAGATCGCCGCCGACACGCTCGGCATCCCGCTCGACCAGGTGCGCGTGCTGCATGGCTCGACCCCTTATCTGAAAGAGGGGTATGGCGCGTTCGCTTCGCGCTCCACGGTCCTTGGCGGCTCGGCGGTGTTCGAGGGTGCGAGATCGCTGCTCGACAAGATCCGCGCCGCGGCCGCCCGTCGGCTCGGCGGTTTCGCCGACGAACTCGAGCTGGTCGACGGCCGTGCCCTACTAAGCGACGGCCGCTCGGTCTCCTTCGCCGAACTGGCGGCGGACGGCTTGCGAGTCGACGCTACTTTCGCCAACGACAACAAGCTGACCTATACTTATGGCTCGGCGGCGGCGCATGTGGCGGTCGACCCGGGGACGGGCCGCGTCGAGTTGCTGGACTTTCTGGTCGTCGAGGATGTCGGCCGCATCGTCAACCCGCTGACCTTGCACGGTCAGGCGATCGGCGGTGTCGTGCAGGGGCTTGGCGGGGCTTTCATGGAGAACCTCGTCTACGACGGCAACGGGCAGCTGTTGACCGGCACCTTGGCCGACTACCTGATCCCGACGGCAACGGATTTCCCGAGGATCCGCGCGATTGCCCTCGAGAACCACCCGTCGCCCAGCAACCCGCTCGGGGTCAAGGGCGCCGGCGAGGGGCCGATCATCCCAGTCGGCGGACTGATGGCCAACGCCGTTGCCAACGCGCTGGCCTCGCTTGGGGCAATGCCGAACCAGCTGCCGCTCTCGCCGCCGCGGGTCTGGCAAATGGCGAACCCGAGCCGCGACTGAGTTGTGCCATCCATCAGCAAAGGAGGCGACAATGGCACTTGTACCGTTGGCGACTGAAGGTAACTAACTTTCATGTTTATGATTTCCGCGTGAAGTCAGGTCGCGGCGACGAGTGCATCGAGCTGTTCAACAAGTTCGATTACGGCGACAACAACCCGTTCCACCGCTCACATGCGCAGGTGAAAGATGGCGTCCTCCGCCGCGACGCCACAGATCCCGACCACCGCCATCTGATCGGCGAATGGACCGATATCGCAGTTTTGGAATTTTGCCGCACTGCAGCCCAATCCTTGCCAACGCCTACAAGATGGAGCTCTACGACATCCGCAACGACTGGACGCAATACGACAACGTCGCCGACCGATATCCGGGCAGGCTGAGGGAAATGCAGGAACTGATGTGGGCCGAGTTCGCCAAATGTCAGGTTCTGCCATTGGATGCGTCGATCGTAGAGGCCATAGCCGTTGGGCGGAAACGAGCCGACCGGCGCGCGCCCGGCAAACCCGTCGAGAGCGAGGTTGCGAAACGGAAACTGGCCCTGCCAGGTATTGGCCATCCAGCGGCCGTCGGGGTTGAACTCGTCGCCCCAGCAGAATTGCGCTTCCACCAATCCGCCGCGGGCGGCAAGCTCCCATTCGGCTTCGGTCGGCAGTGCCTTGCCGGCCCAGGCGGCAAAGACTGCAGCATCCTCGAATGGCACCTGCACGACCGGGTCGCGCTCATGTCCATCGATCGTGCTTGCGCTGGGCGCCCGGATAGGCCGCAGGATCGGCCTCGCGCTCGGCGATGGTAACATAACCGGTGGCGGCGACGAAGGCGGCGAAATCGGCGTTGGTGACGGCGAATTCGTCCATCCAAAAGCCGCCGACGGTCATGTCATGCGCCGGCCCTTCTTCGGGATAGGACAAATCGGCGCCCATCCGGAACTTGCCGCCGGGGATCCAGCGCATGCCAGGAGGGGAGGCTGTAGCCATCGGATAACTCTCGATAGGAGCTTCAGAAGCGGAGCGTGGCGCCGATGATCGGGCCCTTCAGATGCACGTTAAAGCCGAGCGGACTGCCGCTCGCCTGGTAACTGACGTTCAGGCTGCGGTAGCCGACATGCAGGTCCAACCAGGATTTTAGAGCGTAATCGAGGGTGCCGGAAATCTGCTAATCGGCATGAGCGGCGATGCCAAAACCGCCGACATCGCCATAAGCCGTGAGCCCGAACCCGTTGCCGAAATCGCGGTGATAGCGGGCTGCGATCAGTGGATCGGTCCAGCTGCCGGAGCGGCTGACGCTAACTGTCGGAATAAACCCTCTTCCGTTCAAAATCGTGTCGGTCGATACGTCCCAAAAGCGAAAACCGAGACCGCCGTCGATCGTCTGGGATGGCTGGTTGATGAGACGGTAGAGGAAGTCCCCGGTCACGACGCTCATGACTACCCCGGTGTTGCCGCTCGAAAAAAAGATGTTTCGGGTGGTGATCGGGACACCGAGCGGGACGTGCATCGCGTCGGCGAGGATACCGAACGGGCCGTCGCGCAATTAGGCCGCGCCCATAAACGGCGCGTTGTTGAGATCGCTTACCATTTCACCGGATCCGATACTGACATTGACTTGCGGTGCGCGCGCGAGCGGTGTCGTAATCGCCATGTTGAGGCCTGGCATCCAGAAATAAGGGTAGGCGATCAGCTGCAATTCACTGGCTAATAACGGGGCGAGTGGCGATGGCACCGGCGGCGAGACGAGCAGCAGTGGCGCGCTCACGGCCGGAGCAGGCGGCGGCGGAACTGCCGGTCCGCTCGGTGCCGAGTATTGCTGCGCATAGGCCAGATGCGCTCCCGTCCCAACCGCAGCCAATGTCAGTACAGTGCGTGTAGCTGCGGCGACAGCTAATCCGCGTGCAAATCGCATTCGGTCCCCCTCCGCTCTCGGTCGGCACCGTTGATCTCCGCCTTGTTGCCCGGTACTTTCTTCTTCATCTGTCATGTCCATGGGGCGCAACACCGCAGTAGGAACAAACGCTGTGTGCAACACTGCAACACTGCACCAGCACTCCGATCTACAGTCGAAGGGCGCAGTGCGATTGTCGGCGCACGCCGGTGCGTGAGCTTATAGGGCTAATACGGCTTGCGGACGACCGCCGCCCCGTTGGCTCCGACGCATCCGGCTCGGTAACTCCGTTGGCGCAGGAGACTGCAGGTTTGGCGCGGCTCACGGTAGGTGTCTTGTGGACGACCGCCGCCCCATTTGGCCCTGTGCATCCCGCGCGGTAGACCCCCTTGGCGCAAGCGGCGGCGTTGCTCTGTTGGGCGAGAGAGC
This sequence comes from uncultured Alphaproteobacteria bacterium, assembly GCA_963832875.1. Taxonomy (GTDB): domain Bacteria; phylum Pseudomonadota; class Alphaproteobacteria; order ATCC43930; family CGMCC-115725; genus AP-15. Next base: position 269,684 of record CAWHWB010000002.1, read on the forward strand.
ATGCCAAGCGCGACTATGACCCCAAGTACGACGTGTTTCATCTCGTGTTTCATTTCGACACCTCCAGGCACTTTAGTGTCGGCCGTCCGATGTAACGTCATTGATTTAGGTCAGCTCGCATAAATACCCCCGGAAGCTTGGCGCGTTCACCCCCATGAGCACGTCCGCTTTGCGGTTCACCGACGTGATCAGCGCGTCGATGCCTTCGTTCTTTAGAATGCGGCGAACTCGGATCGACCGGTCGCCAACGCGCTGATTGCGCCGTCAAGATAAATGTCGGCGATCAGCCAGGCATCGCCGTTGCGGCGGACCAGGCGGCGCAAATGGCCGCGGACCCCCTTACCCGAGAGCGTCCTGCCGGGGCGCAGGATGACCGCGACCGGGCGGCTGGTGGCCGCGTCATAGACGTGGATCGGCCGAAAGCAGCGCTCATCCCTCGGGTCAAGCCCGAGGACAGGCTCCGTGGGCATTGAACAACGAGAGCTGCTGGTGGCCGTGACCTACGTCGAGAGTGTCGTCGATATCGAGGGTCACGGCATCGGGCGCGGCGGTGTAGGTGGCGCAATAGAGATCGACCATGACCCCGATCAGGCGAACCAGATCGCAACATCCTAACGGTTATCGCCTCTAAACCTGGTGCCTGCGGACGACATCCTTTTCTGATCCCAAGGGGAATCCCCTTCGCTTTGCCGCCCAGTGCGCAGCTGGGTCAGTCGAGAACGATGCGGGAGATACGGCCGCACTCAGCTAGCAACTCCTCCTGAACCTTGATGTCATTCGCGATCGGATTCGGCGAACGAAGACGCTGATGATAGAAATACCCGCCGGTCGAACGAGCCAGCTCATCTTCGCTCGTCGCCAGCCACACTTGGGTTACACATCCCTGATGCAGATCGTCTGGCGCTGAAAGGCCGCCCATCTTTGTCGCCACCCAGCCCGGCTCCAGCGCATTGGAGTTGACGTCTCTCCAGCGACGGGCGACGGCGAATGCCAGCAAGACATCGCACAGCTTGCTCTCTGCGTAAGCCGATGAGCCGCTCCAGGCTCGCTTAGTCCAGAGCAGATCCTCCATGCGCGGATGGACGCTGCGGTGCATCCCAGAGCTCAAATAGACCAGCCGCTTGGGTTTTTCGATCAAGGCCGTCAGAATGTAGGGGGCAAGCACATTGACGGCGAAGATGCTCGGAATTCCTGATTCCAACTCCACTCGCCGCTCGCGATAGCCGACGCCTGCATTGTGGATTACCGCGTCGAAGCGGCCGAGCTTGTTTACCTGGTCGGCAACGCTTCTTGTCCCTGCGATCGTCGAGAGGTCACCGGAGACCACCCCTTGGGCGCCGGCCGCAGCCGCGAGAGCGTCGCGGCTTCGACCCTCGTTCCGCCCGTGCAATACGACCTGATGCCCTTGCTCGATCAGCAGCCGCGCTGCCATCAGACCAAGGCCGTCCGATGATCCCGTTATGAATACACCTGCCACTCCCGCACCCTTCTTATAGGGGTCCGCGGCTCCCGCCTCGCATCGGGGTCACGCCGCCAGCTTCTCCCGTGCGCTGGCTTTGATCATTGCCGCGCCCTTCTCGGCGATCATGATCGTCGGCGCGTTGGTGTTGGTCGAGCTGACCGCCGGCATCACGGAGGCGTCGACAATCCGCAACGCCTCGATCCCATGGACCCGGAGCTGATCGTCGACGACTGCCATGCCGTGATTGCCCATCATGCACGAGCAGCTCGCGTGGTAGACGGTCGAACCGCTGGAGCGTGCGTAATCGAGCAGTTCCGCGTCGCTCTGCACGCTGGCTCCCGGCACGTTCTCCTCGACGATGTGTTCGGCGAGCGCCGGCGCGGCGAACAGGCGCCGCAGGAATTTGAGACCGCCGACGATCGCGCGCTGATCGGTCTCCTCGGCAAGGTAGCGCGGGTTGATCGCCGGCGGGTCGCGAGGGTCGGGCGTGCGCACCAGGACGTAGCCGCGCGACAGCGGCCGCATCTGCCATGGCCCGCCGGTAATGCCCGGCCGCTCATCGAGCTTGCGAATGAGGCCGGGCTTGTAGCTCGCCGGCGCAAAGACGCATTGCACGTCCGGTGTCGCCGACTCCGGCAGGACCTTGACGGACGCGGCGCACAGCGAGGCGCCGAAAGTCATCATGCCCCTGCCCTGCACGAGATAACGCACGACCTCGTTGGCAAAGCCGAGCCCGCGGGCGCGCTCGTTCAAGGTTTCGAGGTTCCGGACGTAGCAGGACAGGCGCGCGATGTAGTGGTCCTGGAAATTTCGGCCGACGCCGGGCAGCGCATGCAGCACCGCGATTCCCGCCTGCTGCAGCACTTCCGGCCCGCCGATGCCCGACAGTTGCAGCAGATGCGGCGAGCCGATCGCGCCAGCCGAAAGGATCACCTCGCAGGCCGCGTCGACGCGCTCGACGCCGGATTGGCGAGAGAACTCGACCCCCGCGGCGCGCTTGCCGTCAAACACCAGGCGATACACCAGCGCATTGGTGACGATCTGCAGATTCGGCCGCCTTTTTGCCGGCCGCAGGTAGGTCGCGGCAGCGCTGGCCCGGCGGCGCCCGCCCCTCGTCTGCTGGCACCAGCCGATCGAATCGCCGGCGCCGCGCGGCAGGTTGTTGACGTCGGGCCGGTATTCGAGACCGAGCTCCTGCGCCGCCCGGATGATCGCGTGGCAGGCCAGCGGCCGCTCGGTCATCGGCGAGGTGGTCAGATTCCCCTCGGTGCCGTGGATTTCGGCTGCTTCGCCGGTCCATCGCTCGGCGCGCTTGAAGAACGGCAAAACGTCGTCCCAACCCCAGCCGCGATTGCCCAGCTGTGCCCAATAGTCGTAATCCTCCGGCTGGCTGCGGATGTAGATGAGCCCGTTGATCGAGGACGAACCGCCGAGCACGCGGCCGCGCGGATAGGCGATGGCGCGGCCGTTGGTGCCGGGATCGGCCTCGGCCTTGAAGCCCCAGGTGAGCTGCTTGTGGTCGAGCAGCTTCATGTACCCCACCGGAATGTGGATCAGCGGGTTCCAGTCGCGGCCGCCGGCCTCGATCAGGATCACGCGTGTGGTTGGGTCCTCGCTGAGACGGTTGGCCAGGACGCATCCGGCCGACCCGGCGCCGACGATTACGTAATCCGCTTGCATCTACGTTCTCTCGCACTGGGGCAGCCGCTGCCCGCCGATGACACGGGGCGCCGGGGCGGTCATTCGATCAGCCGCAAGGGCTGTCCGGCAATCCCGAGGGTTTCGAGCTGTGCTTTGTAGTTGTCAAGACACGGAAAGTGTACCGCAAAGGAGCGCTTTCGGCCCGTCTCGCCCGTTGCGGCGCGCATTCCGGTGATGGTCTCCTTTGTGAACCTACAGCGGCACTCATCCTTGGCGGCGGGAACCGCTCTTGATGCCCCTTTGTCGCCATCGCTGCTCGGCCCGGCCAGCAGCGGATCAGGCCAAAGGGAGACAAAATCACCAAAACCGCGGCATTCGCGTCTTCGCGTCATCGGACGCGGATCACTCGAACCACAGGCAGGACGGCACTGACTCGGACGCAAGCCAGTGATGCTAGCCAGCGACCGCGGAACTCGGCAACCCCAGCCGACGTTGGTGAACCCGGAGAGAGCGATATCCCGCCCCTGCGGGGTGTGGTCCCCCACCACGCCGCTCTCGACAAGATCGGAAGCGCCATGTCCCACACGTGGCGCTTCCCCTTTTGCCGGATGTCAGCCGGGGAAATGCCGCCGGGAGACCGAACGCCGTCAGGCGTGCCGCAGAACGCGCTCGATCTCGCCAATGGGAACCCCGTAGACCTTCGCAACCTGGTGAACCGTGAGGCCGTATCTCACCCAGGTGCGGATGCGCGCGACCTGCGACGCCGGGACCGACGGTGTCGGCGACGGCTCGGGGGCGTCCGGAGTTTCTGGCTCCTGGTGACGGGCCGGTTCTGGCGAGATTATTCGTAGCACACGCGGTTTGCGCGCCGCTTGGTCGGCTGGCGCGGTGTCCGCAACTGATGGTGCGCTGACCGGCGGTTTCGAGGTGAACAGCGCTTCGGCTGCTTGACGCGCGCTGTCGATCCGCTGGCGATCATCGGTGTGAGGGTGTGGTTGATGCTGTCGGCTAAGCAAGATTTGCTCCGTACGGTTGACCCAATTCACGATATCGAAGGGGATTCGTTTGTTTTGGCAAGAACGTGGGGACTCCGAAACCGATCGGCAAGCTCCGTCCCCGCACCCCCGGCGCGGCGCCGTCTCAAATGTCCGCGCAAGGTTGAAATGATATCGCGTATGCAAAGTTGAAATGACACCTGTTCGCTGGGCCTTTGAGTCATACCGCGGCACTTTCTCATCTTTGTTCCGTTGGGTGCGCTTGCTGCCTTGCCGCTGGACTTGCTTTCGTTATAAAGCGGTGGGCGGCAAAGTTTCTCTCATCAAAACACCCCCTGCGGGACTACTTTTGGATCGTACCGGCGACTTTGGTCACGATGCTGTCGAGGACCTGGAACACCACCTCGACACTGTATCCGACGAAAAACGCCAGAGCCGTCAGGGACAATGTCACGCCTTCGACCTTGATCGGCTGATCGCTGGTCCAGAGCAGGCCGAGGAGGCCGCCAAGAATCGTCCCGAGCAGCATCCGCAATGTCCCATGCAATCCGTCTCCCGGACGCAGCGTCGCGGCACGTACGCGCCTGTCGAGGTCGCGGTAGACGTAAGTGAACGCTCCGAGTGTACCGAGCAGCATCGGCAAAACAAATCCGGTGAGCCCCGCCATTTCGGTCGACGCCTGCAATTCGCTCGACACCGATTGCACCTCCGACAAGCCAGCTGGCTGAGCGCCAGGTTTGCCAAGCCCAGGCATGGGGATTAGATACGAGAGCCGATGCGTCGCGGCATTCCAGGAGGCTAGCTCGCCGCGCGTAATTTGGATTTTCTCGAATGCTTCGCGAAGGCGCTCGCAGATAGGCTGCTGATTCACGCCGGGCTGCGCATCTGATGCTCCGGGTCCGGGCGAGCCTTTCAAACAATCCGCGATCAGGTTCGGGTTATGGGTCTGATCGATCGCGCCGACAACCAGCTGATACTCATTCCGCACGTAGTCGAGCTGCTGCATCTCGCTCCGACCCCTGTCGACGTGAACCATCAGCATCAGCGTAACAGCAAACAACAATAGACCCAGCAGGCCGGTTATGAGTGCCCAGCGAATCAGACGTTGCGCGGCCGACCTCGCCTCGAAGGACGCGATCGGGCTCATCTCGTCGTGCAGGAAGGCGGAAGTCAAACAAATCGACGTTACGGTGGCTGGCGCTGCCAAGGCGGCAAGAATGCGGATACTGGAATAAAGCTGTTGCAGCAGCGCGTCGTCTGCAGCGGTCTCCTCCGGCGTCTTGGTCAGCAGCTCGACGTGAACACCCTGTGGGAATGGGACGGAGCCGGCGTCGGGACCGGCCGCGCCGGTCTGATTGCCGGAGAGGGCACGTGCATCCGGGACTTCGGAACGCACAATGTGCCGCAGCAGCACTCGCAACTCACTGAGTAAAGCCGTGACCTCGAACAAAGCCATGTTTTGCGGCGGCTTGCATCTCCCGGCAGAATCCGCCGGCAGCGTTGGCGGTACGGCGCTTTCCGGCTTCTGCTCCAGCCTCCCCCCAGGCGGGTCCGTCGCGGGTCCGGCCTTGTCCGTGGGCGCACGATCGGGCCCGCTCGGATGTTCAGGTACGCTTTCCTCAGTCGGCAAGTCGACACCTCGAATTTCTGGGTGTTCGGGCGGATTTGGGCGCATTGGAGAGGCAGTATCGCCGGAGTGAGCTAACCGGTCCGGTAGCCGCTACGGTCGTGATTCCGCGGCCTGCTCGATCATGCGGGGGGCTCGGACAGCGCCAGGTGAAATTGTAAGTGAGATTGGCGACGTCGATGTCGTCGCGGGCGCGGATCAGGCCGATGGTGCTCACAATGAGGCCAAGACGGCATTCAGCACCGCATCCCACAGCGGGCGGCCGCCCTTAGCGCGATCCGAGCGCGCTAGCACTGTCTGCACATCCGCCTGAAACAACTCGAAATCGACGAGGAGCGCGACCCGTTCCCGTAGATCGCGCGCTGCCGACACCTTGCGGCCGCCCGTCACCGTCGAAAAATCCCGGTTGCCCCCGCCATCGCCAATTCCCTGCACGCGTGACCATCCCAAAGAGGCGATTCGTCGCCAAAAGCCAGCGGTTTTTAGAGCTGTCCAGGTGCTCCCGATCCGCTGCTCCCTCTATCCTAGAGCTGACGTCCAAATTCGCCCTTCGGTTGGTCTGAGCCGGTCAACCAACTCGCATCCAATTTCGGCTGTGAGTATAGTGGCCGCAGAGTTTACTTCACTTTGCTTCGTCTCGGCTGCGCCGGTAAGAGGTCAGCCGGTGCATCGCCCGGTAGCCGAGCCGTTTATTGTAAAGGCGTTGACGGTCGCCGACAGGGAGGAAACATGGCCGATACTTTCGCTACCTGCCTCGCGTTTACGCTCCAGGCCGAAGGCGGCTATGTCGATGATCCCGCCGACCCCGGCGGCGCCACCAACAGGGGCATCACCTTGGCGACATACCGCCAGTGGTCCGACGACCCCGACTTCGGCATTGCCCAAATCCAGGATATGACCGAGCGAACCGCAAGAGCAATCTACCGATCGCTTTACTGGAACCCGTTGCGGGCCGACGCGCTACCGGCCGGGGTCGATCTCAGCGTCTTCGATATGGGTGTAAACGGGGGGATCTGGGGATCGGCTCGGCTGCTGCAGCGGGCGCTGGGCTTTTCGGGGGACGAGCTCGATGGCTCGATCGGTCCGCAGACCCTGGGCGCAGCAGCGAAATGCGACGCCCGCACTCTAGTTGACGATCTTGCTGATCAGCAGACAGCGTATTACCGGTCGCTCGCTGACTTCGACACCTTTGGCGCGGGATGGCTCAACCGCACCGAAGCGCGGCGCGCTGCGGCGCTGGCAATGATCGAGGAGACGGAACCGACGACGGCATAGATTGCCGCGACAGGGTCAGATCAACTGGGTCATGGATCAGTCCCATCACGGCGAAAGTGGCGGCGTTTTCTGCCTTAACGCCGACGGAGCCGATCGTGGCCTCCCCTCGCCCGCCTCTCCGCCCCGCGCCGGGGCGCAACCCCTGCTATAAGCGGAGGATCATCGCGTTCTCACTCGATGGTCCAATCCCGTGGGAAGTTCGAGCATCGCATGCGCCGGCGGCGGCATGCCGGAAGCCCGATGCCCGTCTTCATCCCAAACTACCCCGGCTTGAACCCGTTCCCGCCGGGAGTAGGTTTCTGCTGAGGCTGACGGAGTGCAGCGTTTGAGACCCACATTGGAAAGGAAAGCACCATGAATCCTGCAATGAGGAGCGCGCGGAGGTCGCCCAGGGGCACCACGGCGACCGGAAAGAAGCCTGAAGGATTCACGGAGGAGGGGCGCCGATGAGCGGCATGGATGCCAAGCTCGATCAAATCAATCTTGTCAGCGGCGACCTTGCAGCATCGATCGCCTTTTATCGCCGATTGGGTCTCAAGATACCTGAAGAGCGTGTCTGGAAAATCCAAAATAGCATCAATCACGTGAGTGCCGGCGAATCCAAGAGTTCAGCAATCGATGTCGATATCGACAGCATCGCCTTCGCGCGACTTTGGAACCAGGGCTCGCAGGGAAGGCAGGACCTACGGCGCAGGATCGTTGTCGGATTCAAACTGCCATCGCGGCCGGCGGTCGACGCCACCTATGACGACCTAACCGGTGCGGGTTATGTGGGCTTGCAGGTGCCCTATGGCGCCTACCCGGGCTCGCGATATGCAATCATCAAAGATCCGGATGGCATCGCCGTTGGTTTGATGAGCCCGCGCCCTCCAGAGGCTCGTTCCGCGCCGCCTCAGATCTAGGCTGATTGCCGTAGTGTGCCAAGCTGCAAATATCGGCCATGGCAGCGTGACTCAGACGAAACGACCTCCGAGGGTCCCAGTGCGGTTTATGGTCCATAGATATCATGCTTCGAGGCGGGACCGTCCATTTCCCGCCGCTGACGATCCAGCTGGTGGTGGTGTTCGGCGACGACGATTTAGCGCGCATATCGATTGTTCAAACGCGGTCCTCGCCGCCTTGCCGCAAGCCGTTCCCCGGATGATTTCGGCCGAGCCTTGCCGTGGGGCGGTCCGCTCCTTATAGTCTACGGCTCATGCAGGGAGCCGCTTGCGAGACCGCGTTCCGGCACCGCCATCTGCTCGGCATCGAGGGTCTGTCGCCGGCGGAGATCGAACACTTTCTCGACCTCGCCGATGGCTATGTCGAACTGAACCGCCAGGCCGAAAAAAAGCGCGCGCTGCTGCGCGGCCGCACAATCATCAACTGCTTTTTCGAGAATTCGACCCGCACCCGTACCTCGTTCGAGGTCGCCGGCAAAAGGCTCGGCGGCGACGTGATCAACATGGCCGTCGCGGTCAGCTCGATGGTCAAGGGCGAGACCCTGATCGACACGGCGATGACCCTAAACGCGATGCACCCCGACGTTCTGGTGGTGCGTCATCCCGAATCGGGGGCGGTGCAGCTGCTCGCGGAAAAGGTCGATTGCGCGGTCGTCAACGCCGGCGACGGCAGCCACGAGCACCCGACCCAGGCATTGCTCGACGCGCTGACGATTCGCCGGCGCAAGGGCCGGCTCGGCGGCCTCGCCGTGGCGATCTGCGGCGACGTGCTGCACAGCCGGGTGGCGCGCTCGAATATCGCGCTCCTCAACATCATGGGGGCGCGGGTGCGGGTCGTGGCGCCGCGCACGCTGCTGCCGGCGGCGGTCGAGCGGCTCGGCGTCGAGGTGTTCCACGACATGGCGGCGGGCCTCGCCGATGTCGACATCGTGATGATGCTGCGGCTGCAGAGCGAGCGCATGCACGGCTCGTTCGTGCCGTCTTCGCGCGAGTATTTCCATTTCTTCGGCCTCGACTACGCGAAGCTGCGCGCGGCCAAGCCCGACGCACTGATCATGCATCCGGGGCCGATGAACCGCGGCGTCGAGATCGGCAGCGAGGTCGCCGACGACATCGACCGCAGCCTCATTCGCCATCAGGTCGAGATGGGGGTCGCGGTGCGCATGGCCTGCCTCGAGATCCTGACCCACGATCTCGGCAACGGCCCGCCATCTTTTCCTCCCCCGCGAGCGGGGGAGGGTTAGCGAGGGGGCGTGAACCCTTCCCCGGCGAGAGCCGCCCGCCTGCTGATCCGCGGCGCCCGGATGCTCGACCCGGCGAGCCGGCGCGACGAAGTCGGCGATCTCCTCGTCGAGGATGGCCGGATCATGGCGGTCGGCGGCGATCTCTCGGACAGCGCTGCGGATGGCGAAACCATCTCCGCCCAGGGGCTGTGCCTCGCCCCCGGCCTCGTCGATATGCGCGTGCAACTGCGCGAGCCCGGCGCCGAGCACATGGAATCGATCGAGAGCGGCGGGCGAGCCGCGGCCGCCGGCGGGGTCACGACGATGGTTGCGCTACCCAACACCGAGCCGCCGGTTGACGATGTCTCGGTCGTCGAGTTCCTGGCCCGCCGGGCGCGCGAGGTCAGGCTCGCCAAGATCCACACCTACGCCGCGGCGACCAAAGGGCTCGCCGGCAAGCAGCTGACCGAGATGGGCCTGCTCGCCGCCAACGGCGCGCTCGGTTTCACCGACGGTGTCAAGGCGGTCGCAGACGCGCTGGTCATGCGCCGGGTGCTGGCCTATGCCCGCAGCTTCGATCTTTTGGTATTGCAGCACCCGGAGGAGCCGAGCCTTGCCGCTGCGGGCGAGGTCAACGAGGGCGAGATCGCCACCCGGCTCGGCCTGTCGGCGATCACCCCGATGGCCGAGATCATCATGATCGAGCGCGACCTGCGACTCGTCGAATTGACCGGCGCGCGCTACCATGCGGCCCACCTGTCGACCGCCGCTGGGGTCGAGGCGATCCGGCGGGCGAAGGGGCGGGGGCTCCGGGTGACCTGCGACACCGCCCCTCCCTATTTTACGCTGAACGAGACCGCGATCGGCGACTATCGCACCTTTGCCAAATTGTCGCCGCCGTTGCGCGGCGAAGCCGACCGACGCGCGATCGTCGAGGGGCTGCGCGATGGCACGATCGATGCAATTGCCAGCGACCACGCGCCGTGGGACCAGGATTCGAAGCGGCTGCCGTTCAGCTCGGCCGCTTACGGCATCGTCGGTCTCGAAACCCTGCTGCCATTGTCATTGGCGCTTTATCATAATCGCGATCTCGGGCTCCTCGATCTGTTGGCGCGGCTGAGCTCAAACCCCGCAAATATCCTGCGCCTCCCGGTCGGCCGGCTGGCTCTGGGTGCGCCCGCCGACCTAGTGCTGTTCGACCCCGATCAGCCGTGGCTGATCTGCCCTGACGCGTTCCGTTCGAAATCCAAGAACGCTCCCTTCGACGGGCACCCGGTCCAAGGCGGGGTCAAGTGCACGATCGTTGACGGCCGGACCATCTTCCGCCGCGAGAGCGCAGGCACGGACGAAGAAAGGGAGGTGCGTCGATGACGGTGCTGGCCGCCGCCGGCATCGACAACCCGAAGCTGTTGTCGGCGACGATCTGGCTCGCTGACATGCGCCATTTCGACGACATGAACGCGGTCTGGGACCGACCTCGCCAGGCGACACCCGCGGCCTGAGTCGAAGCCGCCTCGCCGATCCCCACTAGAAAGTCGAAATCGCAGCAATCGCGGCACTGCGGGTAGTATCTCGGATTCGGCGCCGGTTCCAGTGACTGTGCAAACAGCCCTCAGCATGTGACAGCTCGGCCTTTCGTGCTGGAAATTTTGAAATGGGAGTTTTGGGTAGGAATTTTGGAAAAACCACCCGAACTTCGACTTGGCAATAACGCATCGTTAACCACCGCGGGTGCATCAGATTGCTTCCGATACCGCAGGCAGTCAGAGAAACCGGCATGCGCTTCCACCTGATCATCGCCAGCGCCGCAATCGCAGTTTCGATCACCGCGGCCTATGCCAACCAGCCTTTCGACAAGTATCCGGTGGCTGGAACGTATAGCGGCCCGCCGGCAATGCCGGATTTCACCGGGCGGGATCAGGAATTCAAGGAGTTCAGCACCCGAATTCAGGATGGTATCAAAAAGGGCGCCAACTTTGCCGGCCGGTACAAGGTGATCCCGATTGGTTGCGGAACCGGATGCAGTTTTATTGTTGTTGCCGATGTATCGACAGGGCAGGTCTACACCTTCCCACACGGTGGCGAGGAGGATCAGATGCTGCGATTAGAGTACCAAGTGTCGAGCAATCTGATCCGTGCATGGTGGGTCCCAAATCCGCAGAATACGGATCAATGCTTACAGGAAGACTTGCTTTTGAAAAACGGCCAATTCGTGTCTTTGGGCAGATCGGGCCCCGCCGCGTGCCCTGCGGGCAACTCGATAAAGGTGTCTGCAAGTCGTTACGAGTCTGCGGGGCAGTCGTCCCGGTAGGTGTAAGGAAGGGGTGGCGCGCCGCCGCCTTTGATCCGCGCCGCGACCCTGCCGGATTTGCCAGAAACCGGCTTCCGCGCCGAAAAAAGAGAGAGGCTTGCGCAGCGAGTCGTCAGTTCCGAATACGCCGTGGCTGCCTGGGTATCGCCCGGCTCAACCCCTCGCCTGCGGCAGGTCCATACGCACGGCGACGGCGGCGCTGGCGATGATTGCGGTATCGCCGGTCTCGTCGGCGACGTCGAGGCCGCCTTTGATCACCTTGACCGTGACTTCGCCATGCGGCAGTGCGGCCTTGACTGCGGCGGCGTCGACCTTGTCCGGCCGTTGCACCCCGATGGTCACTTCGACCTGCATTTTGCGCGAAGTCGAGCCCAAAGGTGCGGATCAGGGTCAGCGAGCTGTGGTGTAGCGCGTCCAAAACCGCGCGGACCGCGGCCTTGGTATAGTCGCCGCCGTGCAGATCGTTGCCGCTGCCCATTTCGAGGATGACCCGCTTTGCGGTCATGATGCCCTCCCGCCGGCGATGTCGAGCCGCACGATTGCAGCGGCGTTGGCGATCACCGTCTTATTGGTGCCCGAAATCATTGGCGATTTCGAGACCACCCTCGACCACCTCGACCGTGCCCGTGCCATGCGGCAACACCGCCAGAACCGCCGCCTTGTCGACTTGCTCGGGGTGCGGCACGCCGATCCGGATCTCGACCCGCATCGAGTCAACCGGCAGCCCGACCGCGTCGGCGACGCTGAGCGAATTGTGCCACAAGGCGTCGCGCAGCGCGCGCACTGCCGCCTTGGTGTAATCCGCCCCGCGGATATCGGTGCCCATGCCGATCTGGAGCACCATGCGCTGCCAGGCCATGTCTGCGTTCCCTCTGAAAGCTGCCGGATCGGGGCCAGTTTAGCGGTTTCGGGGCACGCCGTCATCTCGCGCCGGCAGCCGGTCTCTGCTAAGGACTGCCGCGGCTTGGAAGGCGAGGTGTCGAGGGTGACTGGGAACGGGATCGCGCCGGAAGCGGCGCAAATCATCATCGACCGGGTCAGCCACGTCTACCGCCCGCCGCACGGCCGCCCGGTGACCGCCCTCGACAACGTCTCTCTCGTGGTGCGCGACCGCGAATTCGTGGCATTGCTCGGCCCTAGCGGCTGCGGCAAGAGCACCTTGCTCTATCTGGTCGGCGGTTTCCTGCCGGTCGAGCAGGGAACGGTCCGTGTCGAAGACCGGCCGGTCGACGGGCCAGGCCCGGACCGCGGCATCGTCTTTCAGCACTTTGCGCTGTTCCCGTGGAAGACGGTGCTGCAGAACGTACTCTACGGCCTCGAAAAGCAGCGCGTTCCGCGCGAGGAACGCATCCGGCGTGCCCGCGAACATATCGATCTGGTCGGGCTCGGCGGCTTCGAGGACAGCTATCCCTCGCAGCTTTCGGGCGGCATGAAGCAGCGCGCGGCGATCGCCCGCACACTCGCGATCGACCCGCGCATCCTCTTGATGGACGAGCCGTTCGGCGCGCTCGATGCGCAGACGCGCAGCCTGATGCAGGCCGAGCTGTTGCGGATCTGGCAGCGCTCGCGCAAGACCGTGATCTTCGTCACCCACGACGTGCAGGAGGCGGTGTTTCTCGCCGAGCGGATCGCGGTCATGTCGGCGCGTCCGGGGCGGATCAAGGAGGTCGTCGAGGCGCGCTTCGACAAGGAGGACCCCGGACTGTTCCGCAGCCGGCCGTTCGTCGAAATGGTCGACCATGTCTGGAACTTGGTGCGCGCCGAGGCGCTCCTGGCGCAGCAGGCGAACGCCGGGTGAGCCGGGTGGCCGTTTTCGGCATCGTGGCTATGGCTTGGCCCGACCCTCGCCGGGTGGTCGCAAAGGGGTGGAACGCTCGACGCCGCGGGCTGTTTCAGCCGCGCGAGATACGGTAGTGATCTGCGCGAAGAGAGAGGAGACCTGCCGGAGGGAGGCGATGCCGAAGAAAATCATCCTAGCCTTCGTCGCCGTGCTGATCGCCGGCGGCCTTGCTGTTGCGGGCACGCTGCCGGCCGCCGCGGCGACGCCGGTGCCGATCCGCGTCGGCTGGGCGGAGACCCCCGGCCATCTCGCCCCGCTCATTGCGGTGCTCGCCAAGAAACATCCGGAAATCATGCCCAACAATGGCAAGACCTACGATTTCGAGCCGATCCGCTTCCCCGGCAGCACGCCGCAGATCCAGGCCCTGGCGATCCACGAACTCGAAGTGGCGGCGTTCTCCGACTCGGCCTTCGCGCTTGCCATCACCAATGCGCATCTCGATGTGCAGATCATCGCCGACGTGATCCAGACCGGCCACCAGGGCTATTTTCCAGGCGAGTACGTGGTCGCCAAGGATGGCCCAATCAAAACCATCGCCGACGTCAAGGGTAAGCGGGTCGCCACCAACGCGATCGGCTCGGAAGCGGATTCGACAATGCGCGCGATGCTGCGCAAGCATGGCATCAAGGACGGCGACTTCACGACTGTCGAGGCCAACTTTGCCAATCAGCCGGCGATGCTGGAAGAAGGCAAGGTCGACATGATCGAGCTGTTGCCGCAGTTCGCCCATGAACTGATGGCAACCGGCAAATACCGCATCCTGTTTACCGCTGCTCAAGTGAACGGCATCTCGGAAGCGGTCTTCTGGTGCGCGCGGGCCGATTTCATCGCCGCGCATCGTCCGGCAATGATCGACTTCCTGACCGATTACATGCGCGGGGTGCGCTGGTTTCTCGATCCGAAAAACCGCACCGAAGCGCTCGCCATCCTGGCCGGAGTGACGCACAAGCCGCTGAGCGATCTACAGTTCGCCTTCACCCCGCACGATTTCTACCGCTCGCCCGATTTGTTGCCCGATATCCCGGCGGTTCAGAACGAGATCGCTGAAGACGTGAAGCTCGGCGTGCTGCCCAAGGCCATCGTCGTCAGCCCCAAATACGTCGATCTGTCGCTGGTCAAAGCCGCGGCAAAGGAACTCGGCCTCCATGGCTCTTAATCCAGCCGAGCCCTCGGTCTCCGGCAGTGCCGAAACCCGCTATCGCGGTCCCGCGGGGGCGCGGCGGCCGCGCCGGCTCGCGCCGCTCCGGGCGGGGTTGTGGCGCTATACCCCGATCCTGCTGCTGGCGCTGGCCTGGGAAGCGACGACCCGGCTGGGGCTGGTGTCGCCGTTGGAGATGCCCGCGCTCGACCAGGTGCTGACCGCCTGGTGGAGCTTGATGGCGAGCGGCGACCTCGTCAGCAACGGCGCGATCTCGCTCGCCCGCGGCGGCGCCGGGCTCGGCCTGGCGATCGCCATCGGCGTCCCGCTCGGCGTGCTGATGGCTTGGTACAAGCCGGTCCGGACCATCTTCAACCCATTGGTGCAGGCATTCTATCCGCTGCCCAAATCGGCGCTGATCCCGGTCACGGTGCTGTGGCTCGGGTTTGGCAGCGCCTCGAAGATCGTGCTGATCTTCATCGGCTGCATGCTGCCGGTGACGTTGAGCGCGTTCAACGGGGCACGCGGCACCGAGCAGGTGCTGATGTGGTCGGCGCGGAGCCTCGGCGCCAGCCGCAGCGCGACCTTGCTCGAGGTGGTGTTGCCCAGCGCGTTGCCGGAAATCCTGGCCGGCATCCGCATCGCGCTCGCTTTTGCTTTTGTCCTGCTGGTGACGACTGAGCTGATCGCCGCCCGCGCCGGCTTCGGATACATGATCGGCTTTCTCGGCGACGGCGGGGTTTACGACGCGATGTTCGCGGTGGTGCTGACTGTGTCGTTCCTCGGCTTTGCCGCCGACCGTGGCTTTCTGCTGCTGATGCGGCGGCTGCTGCGTTGGCGCGAATGAGCGAGACCGCCGACCCCGCCGCGACCTCGGCGAGCAAGGGCCGCTATCCGCGCTTGGCGATCGACGCGCTGCTCGGTCTCGGCCGCGGCGTCCGCAGCGGACTGACCTTGATCCTGGTGCTGGTCGCGTGGGAGGCCTATGCGCGCAGCGGTGCGATCAGCAGTTTCCTGCTGCCGCCGCTGTCGGTCGTGCTCGACCGCGTGTGGCAGGACGCGCTGTCGGGCGATCTCGTCTTCAATCTTGGCGCGACCCTCTACCGGGGACTTCTCGGTTTTTCCATCGCCGCTGCGGCGGGCGTCGCGGTAGGCATACTGATGTCGCGCAATTGGGTGATGCGCTGGTTTTTCGACCCGATTGTGTCGGTCGGCTTCCCAATGCCGAAGATCGCCTTTCTGCCGATCTTTATGCTGTGGTTCGGCCTTTACGACACCTCCAAGATCACGATGATCGCGGTCAGCGCGATCTTCCCGGTGATCACGGCGACGGTCGTCGCCACTCAAGGGGTCGACAAGGAATTGATGTGGTCGGCGCGCAGCCTCGGGGTCGGCGAACGCCGGCTATTGTGGGAGGTGGTCCTGCCCGCAGCTTTGCCCCAGATCATCACCGGCTTGCAGGTGGCGCTGCCGGTCTCGCTGATCGTCGCCATCGTGTGCGGGATGCTGATGGGCGGCACCGGGCTCGGTGCGGCGATGATCAACGCCTCGCGCTTTGCCGATTCGCCGGGGGTGTTCGCCGGCATCCTCGAGATCGCGGTCGCCGGGTTCTGCCTGGTCAAGGGCATGGCCGTGCTCCGGCGCCGCCTGCTGCGCTGGCATCAGGAGACGCAGGAGGTTGCGACCGTCTAGGCCGACGGCGGACCACGATCTCGATGATGCCGGCATGCGAATAAAGGAGGAAGCCGCAGATGCGCCCGCAGTTTCTGACCCGTTCCCGCAAGCGAGTGATCGCGGTGGCGCTCGCCGTCATCGGAATTTCCATGTGGCTCGGCGCGGTGATGCTGCGCGTCACTCCACCGGATGCCCGCGATGTGACCTTTCCTCACCTCGAAGCGCGGCTGCTCGGGATCGTTGCCGGCGGGGCGTCGGTCGCCGGCGGCATCGTCCTGCTCGCCGCGCTCTGAAGGCTGGCAGCGTACTAGGGGCGACCGCGCTCAGCTTGTCACATTCTTGCCAAGATACCTTTGACCAGTTGCCGTATTTGCCGTAATTGTGCCACAAGAGAAGACCCTTTCTTGAGAGGGATAAATGCGGGAGGCGCGCTCATTTATTTTTGGCGCAATGCTGGCGACTGCCGGCTTCAGCTCAGTCTGCGATGCCGCTACCGAACCACAGGGTGGCTCCTATGTGGTTTCCGGTAGCGTCACCGCGGCCAACTCCGTAGGAGGAGCCACTTGCATCGCGAAGGGTAAGACGGTCCAAGGCTATTCTTATTTCCCTGGTCTCCAGGGAAAAGGGAAGAATTTTACAATCGTTATGCTCCCTACCACCTCGGAGCCGGGTATCGTATATACTTTTCCACCGATGAACAGATTCAGCGGAAGCGTTTGGAGAGATACGCTTGTCTACCTGCTACCCTCGGCCGCAGCCACGCAGGACGCGGTTTTTTCGCTTGCATTCACTGCGTACAACGCTTCCTCGTTTACGGTCACCTTGCAGACGAGGACAGGCTCACAAGGGTCGGGTCCTCTGAAATCAGCATGCACTTCCTCCTACCTCCTTCACTTTAAGGCAGGTTTGCCGACCAATCTCTTTTAGGAGCCGGGTCCAACGACCTCAGGTTGGGCCATCGCGATTCGCGGTGGCGCGGCTGATCCGCTCCCGCACCAAAGCGAGAATAACCCCGCGCTGCATTCGCGTGTTGATCGATGCTTTTGGAGTTTCGCCGCGCCGAACTATAATCGGCGGGCGGCCGGCGCAACCAAGAACCGGCCGGGCCTCGCGGGAGGAAAGCCATGACGACGGTTGGTACGGACGGCGGCGCGCTGTCCGAACTCGAGCATCGCCGGCAGCTCCGCCGCGCGGTCATCGCCAGCACCATCGGCACGACGATCGAGTGGTACGATTTCTTCATCTACGGCACGGTCACCGGATTGGTCTTTGCCAAGCTGTATTTTCCGGGGTCCAATCCCTTGACCGGCACCTTGCAGGCATTCGCGATTTACGCGGTCGGGTTTGTTGCGCGGCCGGTCGGGGCGGCGATCTTCGGCCATTATGGCGACCGGATTGGACGCAAGGCGGCGCTGATCGCGACCTTGCTGCTGATGGGGCTGGCGACTTTCGCCGTGGCTTTTGTCCCTGGTTACGCGCGGATCGGCATCTGGGGTGCGGTGATCCTAACGATCCTGCGCACCCTGCAAGGGATCGGGGTCGGCGGCGAATGGGGCGGCTCGGTGCTGATGTCAATGGAGTGGGCGCGGACCACCGCGCATCGCGGCTTCATCGCCTCGTGGCCGCAATGGGGCGTGCCGGCTGGGCTGTTTCTGGCCAATCTCGCGGTGCTGGCGTTCAGCGCAATCGCCGGCCCGCAGTTCGTGACCTGGGGCTGGCGGATCCCGTTCCTCCTCAGCATCGTCCTCGTGGGCATCGGCCTCTATATCCGGCTCGGTATCCTCGAGACCCCGGTGTTTGCGCGGCTGGTCGCCGAAGACCGGGTCGAACGGGTGCCGGTGCTCGAAGTGATCAGGCGCCAGCCGAAGCAGATCATCCTGACGGCGCTGCTGCGGATGGCCGAGCAGGCGCCGTTTTACATCTTCACGGCGTTCGTCTTTACTTACGGGACGACGATCCTGCACAGCTCGCGCGATCTGTTGCTGGTGGCCGTGCTGGTCGCCTCGGTTGTGTCGTTCTTTACCATCCCCTATGCCGGCTACCTATCGGACCGGATCGGCCGCAAGCGGATGTACCTGATCGGTGCGGCGACGATGGGGGTATTCGGCTTCGTCTATTTCGCGCTGCTCGACACGATGGTCCCGGGCTGGATCTTTCTGGCGATCGTGTTGTCGCTGATCCCGCACGACATGATGTACGGGCCGCAGGCGGCATTGATCGCCGAATGCTTCACCACGCGACTGCGCTACAGCGGCGCCTCGCTCGGCTATCAGCTGGCCTCGGTGATCGCCGGTGGCCCGGCCCCGCTGATCGCGACGGCATTGTTTGCGTCCTACAGATCGGGTTATGCGATTGCGATCTATATCGCGGTCTGCGCGGTCATCAGCCTGATCTCTGCGGCGCTGGTGCCGGATTATACCAATCGCGACATTTCGGCGGAGTACGCCAATATCTGACTGGCCGCTCAGGTTTGCGCTGCATCAATGCGCTGGGCGCTTGGCAGATTCCCGGGCGGCTGATAGCCTTTTTTCACAGAAGAACCACTCCAAGCGCATTGCGCGCCGGGAGAAGAACAACGGGCGCCGACAACCGCCCGGCAGGCAGGAGGGAACGACATGACGGCACCCGACATCTCGGCCATCAGTGGAATGAGCAGCGCGGAGCACGACAGGCAGTTGCGCCGGGCATTGCTCGCCAGCACGATCGGCACCCTGATCGAGTGGTACGACTTCCTGGTCTACGGCACTGTGACCGCGCTGGTTTTTGGCAAGCTGTTTTTTCCGCATGCGAGCCCGATCGTCGGCGTGCTCGAAGCGTTCAGCGTCTTCTTCATTGGCTTTGTCGGCCGGCCGATCGGAGCGGCGATCTTCGGCCATTGGGGCGACCGGATCGGGCGCAAGGCCACCCTGATTGCTACCTTGCTGGTGACCGGGCTGGCGACGGTCGCCGTTGGTCTGGTCCCCGGCTACGCCAGCATCGGCATCGCCGCGCCGATCCTGCTGACGATTATTCGGCTAATCCAGGGGATCGGCGTCGGCGGCGAATGGGGCGGCTCGGTGCTGCTGGCGATGGAATGGGCAAAGACCAACAAGAATCGCGGCTTTCTGACGTCTTGGCCGCAATTCGGGGCGCCGGCCGGGTTTTTCCTCGCTAATCTGGCGGTGCTATTCTTCAGCTGGCTGTCAGGCGATCAGTTCATCGTCTGGGGTTGGCGCATCCCGTTCTTCATCAGCATCATTATGGTCGGGATCGGGTTGTGGATCCGGCTCGGCATTCTTGAAACCCCGGTTTTCCAGAAGATCCTCGACGAGGAGCGCATCGAGCGGGTGCCGGTCCTCGAAGTGCTGAAGCGCCAGCCCAAGCAGGTTGCACTCTCGGCGCTGCTGCGCATGCCGGAGCAGGCGCCGGGCTACATCGTTGGCGCTTTCATCTTCACCTACGGCACGCAGGTGCTCGGGGCGTCGCGCGATTTTCTGCTGATCGCCGTAATCGTCCAGTGCTTTCTCGGCTTTCTCTGGGTCGTGTGCGCCGGAACTCTGTCGGACCGTGTCGGCCGCAAGAACATGTTCATGATCGGCTGCGTCTTTGTCGCGGTCTACGGCTTTATCTACTTCGGCCTGCTCAACACGAAGTCGCCGATCTTGATCTTTATCGCGGTCGCGACGTCGCTGCTGCCGGTCATGACCTGCTACGGTCCGGAGGCGGCGCTGATCGCGGAGAGCTTCACGCCGCGGCTGCGCTACAGCGGCACCTCGCTCGGCTATCAGCTGGCCTCGGTCATTGCCGGCGGCCCGGCGCCGTTTATCGCGACAGCGCTGTATGCCGCCTTTCATTCGAGCTTGCCGATCGCGCTCTACATGGTCGGCTGCGCCGTGATCGGCATCGTCTCGACGGCGCTCTTGACTGACTACACCAACAAGGACATCTCCGCCGAATACGAGCGGGTCTGACCAGTCCGCGGGGCGGGAACATCGGCACCGCCCCGCCATTTCCCCTCAAGCCGCTTCGTCGAGCGACGACCCGGTGTCGAGGGTGGTCGCCCGGCGCAGATCGCGCGGGAAACGGTCATCGTGCGGCCGGCCCCGATGCATTGTCGAACGGTTGTCCCAGATCACCAGATCCCCCAACCGCCATTGATGGCTGTAGACGAATTCCGGCCGGGTCGCGAAGAGGTTGAGGTCGTAGAGCAGGATCCGGCCGTCGGCGACCGGCCAGCCCTCGATGTGCGAGGCGTGCGCGGAGAGATAGACTGTCTTGCGTCCCGATCCTGGATGCCGGCGCACCAGCCGCTGCCGCGACGGCGGATACTTCTCGCGTTCGCCGGGGGCGAATTCGGTAAAGCCGATCTGTCCCCGCGACCAGGTGATGTCGTGCACGGCGACAAGGCCGTCGATCGCGTCCCGCATCTCCTCCGACAGGGCGTCGTAGGCCGCGCGCATGTCGGCGAACTCGGTCTCGCCGCCGCCCAAGGCGCTGGCCGGCGGCACCGCCACCGCATGCAGCAAGCCCAAGACCACGGGCACCGGCATATAGGAGGCATCGGTGTGCCACAGCCGGTTGCCGAGGCTGTCGAGCCGCCGCCGGTCGTCTGCCCGGCGCAGATTGCCGTCCTCGTCGAGGTTCGAGATGTCGCCGATCTCCGGGTGGGCGAGCCGCCGCCGGCCGCCCTCAGCCGCGGCGCGGCCGATTTCGAGCGCGCCGAACCGGACCGCGAAATCGCGCAATTGCGTGTCGTCGAGATGCTGACCGCGAAACACCACGACCGCATATTCGTCGATCGCCTGCCAGATCGCCTCGACCATCGCCGCATCGACCGGCCCGGCCAGATCGACGCCGCCGCCCTCGGCGGCAAAGAGCGGATGAAGCTGGCGCAATTCGAGCCCCATGCGATATTCCCTCCGGCTACTGTAACCGCCGCAGGATCGCGCCGCGCATTGTCCGAAGTCAATCGAGCGAGAGGATCATGGACGCTTGGTTTCATTGCGAGAACCCTTACCCGTTCGTGCCGGATGACGTGCTCGCCGCGGCGGCTTCGGTGCGCGCGAGCCTGCCGAACAAATATTGCGACCCAAAGGTGGCGGCGCAGCTGTTCGAGGAGACGCTCGACGAATACCTGTTGTGCGACGAGCTCGGGCTCAACATCACGTCGAGCGAGCACCATGCCGGGATCAACTGCCTTTATGGGGCGAGCCCGGTTATCCTCGGCATCGTCGCCCGGCAGACCAGGAACATCCGGCTGTTGAGCATGGGGACCCTGGTCACGGTGCGCCAGGACCCGGTGCGGGTCGCCGAGGAATATGCGACCGCCGACGTGATCTCGCGCGGCCGGCTCGAAATTGGCTTTGTCAAATCGGGCGGCACCGAGATGGCCTCGGGCAACGCCAACCCGATCGGGGTGCGCGAGCGCTTTTGGGAGGCGATCGACCTGATCGGCAAAACGCTGACCTCGCATGACGGCCCGTTCAGCTGGGAGGGCAAGCATTTCACCCATCGCCACGTCAACATCTGGCCCGGCCCTTATCAGCAGCCGCATCCTCCGATGTGGGCGGCGACCTCGGATCCCGAGGACGCCGCCGAATTGGGCCGCCGCGGGATGGTCAATATCATGGTCATGCGCGGGGTCGACGTGACCAAGCGGGCCTGGGCCTCCTACCGCCAGGCGCGGGAAGAAGCCGGCCTCGCGAAGCCCGCCACCGATCGTTTCGGGTATTCGGCCTTTGTCTATGTCGGCGATACTGACGAGGAGGGGGTCAGGGTCGGCTCGAAGCTGCTGTGGTTCGTCAACACCAGCATGAAGTCAGCGCCGCAATACGCGAAATTCCTGCCCGGCCAGACACCCGCGCAATTTGCGCCGCAACTTTATCGCAGCCCAG
Source organism: uncultured Alphaproteobacteria bacterium (assembly GCA_963832875.1). Classification (GTDB taxonomy): domain Bacteria; phylum Pseudomonadota; class Alphaproteobacteria; order ATCC43930; family CGMCC-115725; genus AP-15. The sequence goes on from CAWHWB010000002.1 coordinate 291,684, forward strand.
CGGGCGCCAGCGGCATCGGCCGGCCGGGGCGCGATTCGGCCTTGAACCGGCCGGGTGTCACCGCCGAGATGGCGATGGCCGGTGGCCGCATGTATGCCGGCAACCCGGACACGGTCTACCGGCAGATCATGGAGTTCTATGACAAGGTCGGCGGCTTCGGCCACCTGATCATGGTCGGCAAGACAGGCTTTATTACCCATGCTGAGGCGGTCAAGAACATCACCTTGTTCTCAAAGGAAGTGCTGCCCCGCCTGCGCGAGATCAAACCGACGGTCGTCGACTAGACGCCGATTACAATTCGAAGAAGGTAGTCTCGCGCTCGCCTTGCATGACGATGTCGAAGCGGTAGGTCGGTGGGCCGACGCCGTCGCGGCGGACGGCGATCAGGGTCCGGCGGCGCGCCGGGTCGTCGACCGACAGCAGCACCGGGTCGGCTTCATTGGCAGCCTCGCCGGCGAAATAGATGCGGGTATAGAGCGGCTTTAAGAGCCCGCGGGCGAACAGCGCCACGGCGATATGTGGCGCCTGCAGCGCGTTGCCGCGACCCGGCACCGGCCCCGGCCGGATCGTCGTGAAGCGAAAGCCGCCGTCGGCGTCGGTCGAGACCCGGCCAAAGCCGCGGAAATGCGGATCGAGCGGCTTGTCGGCGCGGGTATCGTCCGGATGAGCGTAGCGGCCGGCGGCATTGGCCTGCCACAATTCGAGACAGGCGTCGGCAACCGGAGCGCCGTCGCCGTCGGTCACCCGGCCCGCGATGACGATGCGCTCGCCTTGCGGGTCGTCTTTGGTCAAATCCGCCCATTCGGCGCGATCGAGCGCCAAATGGAAGAAGGGCCCGACCGTCTGCGACGGGGTGGCGATCAGCTTTTCCGACGCCATCTCAGCCCTCTTCCATCGGTGTCGCGGCGCGGCCGCGCAGCACGATGTCAAAATGGTAGCCGAGCGCCCATTCGGCCTCGCTGAGGGTCGGGTCATATGCCGAAATCAGCCGCTCGCGCGCGGCCCGGTCGGGGGTGCCGAGAAAAATCGGGTCGTAGGGCAGCAGCGGATCGCCGGGAAAATACATCTGGGTGATCAGCCGGGTGACAAAGGCCGGACCGAAGACGCCGAAATGGATGTGCGCCGGCCGCCACGAATTATGGGTGTTGCGCCACGGATAAGCGCCGGGCTTGATCGTCAGAAAGCGGTATTCGCCTTTGGCATCGGTCACCACCTGCCCGACCCCGTCGAAATTCGGGTCGAGCGGTGCGTCGTGCTGGTCGACCGGATGGCGATAGCGGCCGGCGGCGTTGCACTGCCACAGCTCGACCAGCGTCCCCGGCACCGGCCGCGCATCCTCGTCGAGGACGCGGCCCGAGACGATGATCCGCTCGCCGAGCGGCGCGCCGCCATGACCCCGGGTGAGATCGGCAAAATCCGGCCCGGCCCAGCCATCGGCGAAAACCGGGCCGGTGATTTCGGTCAGGGTGTGGGCGAGCGGGATCGCCGAATTGCTCGGCGCGCGCTTGAGGGTGCTGCCGTAGTCGGGGTGGAGATAGGGCGGCTGCGTGCCTTCGGGCACCGGCGCAAACCGCCGGATCGGGTCGGTCATCGGGGCATCCTCGTGGCAACCGGGCAACACCGCGCGCAGCCTGCGCGCCCAGCCGCCCAGCGGTCAAGCGCCCCGAAACGCCGGCCCTATGTTGGGAACGAAGCGGGAAATTGCACCGGCCCGGCCGAGCGGTTCGGTCCCATCGCGATGCCGTAAGGTGCCACACAAACCAGGACATTTGTTTTAAATTGAATGTGTTAGACGTCAGAGCCAACTGTTCTCTCAAGAGCGCCGCACAGTGCGGCCGATGGGCGAGGGAGACCCTCATGTGGCGGCAAGAAAAGGAATATCATCTGGCACAGTTGCTCGACGACCCGGTGCTGGGCTTGGCGCTCGCCATCCAGGGAATGGAACGCCGGTCGATGGAGCTGCTGCTCGAGGCGGCGGGCGGCGATCATGTGCGCGAGCATTCTCGGACCGAGGAGCCAATCCTGGCGTAGCCTCCGCGGTGGACCCTGCGTGGGGCCACGATTTTGCCACGGCGACTCCGCCGGCACGGCACCAATGCCGGGGATGCGGGACCGGTCTCTGCCGTTATCTAGCAAATCAGACAGCGTTGATCGCTGCCGTTGCGGCGGAGGAAGGTATGACCGCTCTGAAACTGAGACCATGGTTAAAACGTTTGGCCGTGGCCGCTTGCGCCGTGGCCGGTCTCTCTGCTCCGATGATCGCCTCGGCGCCGGCCCAGGCACGGGTGTTCGTCACCGTCGGGGCGCCCGGCCCTTGGGGCTATTACGCGCCGCGCTATTACGGCTATGCGCCCTATCCCTATTATTACGGCTATCCCTACGCCTACCCGGTGGGCGTCTATTTCGGGCGGCCATTTTATGGCCGCCCCTATCCCTACTGGCACGGCCACTGGCGCTATTGGCATCGTCGCTGGCATTGAGGGCGGCCGACCGGCTTGCGCCGAGCGACGGGGCTATCGCGAAAACCGCTCGGAGGGTGGCGCGATCTCGGTGACGAGGTCGCGCACCAGCCGTTTGTTGGCGAGGGGCGCCAAATTCATCATCCTCGCTTCGAGGCGCGCGGTGCAGGCGTAGACGGCTCTGCCGTCGAGCTCGACGATGCATTCCTTGCAGGCATTGGCGTTGATGCAGGAATACCGGACAGCGAGGCTCGGGTCGCGATGGGTGCGGACCCAGCGCAGCCCGTCCAGCACCGACTGCCCCGGCTCGAACGGCACCGCGTAGCGCTCCCAGCATCCGACCTGCCCCGCGGCGCCGCGCCGCACCAGGAGAATCGCCGTCAGGCTCATTGCGCGACGACCCGGATTTGCCCGTCGTCGAACCGGACCAGCAGATGGCGATGCCATTCCGGCAGCATATGCGGGAAATCCTCGCGTTGGTGCGCGCCGCGGCTCTCGCATCGGGTCAACGCGGCGACGGCGATCGCCTGCGCCACCAGCAGCATATTGCGCAGATCGAACCATTCGAGGCGCCGCAGGTCGAATGCCGAGGCAGCCCCGCACGGCCGATCCCCGAGGGCCGCAGCGAGGTCGGCGATCGTCGCCAGCGCCCGTTGCAGCCGGCGGGCATCGCGCAGCGGGGCGACATCCGACGCCATCGCCACCTGCAACGCTTCGATCGCCGCGGCGGTGTTGAAATCGTCGACCGCGGGCATATCGGCGGCGACGAGATCGATCGCGTCGCGGGTCGCCTGCGGTCCGATCGCGGGTAACGCCACGCGCCGAGCGTGCTCGGCGGCGCTGCGTCCGGCGCGATGGCCGAACACCAGTGCTTCGCTCACCGCGTTGCCGGAGAGGCGATTGGCGCCGCCGGCGCCGCCGACCGCCTCGCCGGCCGCGAACAGACCCGGCACCGCGGTCGCCATGCGCGCGTCCGCGACCAGCCCGCCCATATGGTAATGCGCGATCGGCGCCACCTCGACCGCCATTCGGGTCAGATCGATCCGGTTGGCGGCGAGCCGGTCGATCACCGGACCGAACGCCGCGCGCAAAGCCTGCTGCGAGCAATGCTCGAAGCTCAGATAGGCGCCGCCATTCGGCGAGCCGCGACCGGCCTCGACCTCCTTCAGGATCGCGTAGGTCGCGACGTCGCGGGTCTGCACATAGGCGCCGTCTTCCGGCGCGCCGTAGTGGGCGGCGAACTCCTCGCCCGCGTTGTTGAGCAGCCTGCCGCCGAGCTTGTAGCGGAACGGATCCCACATGATCGGGTCCATGCCGACCAGGCGCGGCGCCAGATGCCCGATCGGAAAGAACTGCACAAATTCCATGTCGATCAGCGGCACGCCGGCGCGCAAGGCCAGTGCATAGCCGTCGCCGCCCATATTGAGCGAGGCGCTGTTGCGCCGGTAGAGGCGGGTCAGCCCGCCGGTCGCGACGATTGTCGCCTTGGCGGCGATCGTCACCGGGGCGCCCGAGCCGAGATGCAGCGCCACCGCGCCGACGACAGCGCCGTCGACCCGCACCAGCTCGATGATGCACAAATCCCCGGCCTTGCGGATAGTGCCGGCGCGGTTGACGACGGTGCGCAAGGTCTTTGAGACGGCGGGGCCGGTGTTGAGAAAATCGACATAGACGCAGCGCGGCCGGCCGTGTCCCGGCGCCGTCGCCTGGACGATGTGCCCGTCGCGGCGCGCCCAGCCCACTCCCCACGCGTCCATTTCGCGGATGCGCTCGGGCGCCTCCTCGCACAACAGGCCGGCCAGGTGTTCATCGCACAGCCCCCGGCCGGCGGCGATCGTGTCTTCGTAATGGTGGCTCCAGTGGTCCGGAACCTCAGCGCCGATCGCCGCCGCGACCGTCATCTGCGCCATGACCGTGGCGCCGCCGCGGCCGATTAGGCTGCGGTCGGCGAGCAGCACCCTGCAACCGGCGCGCGCCGCCTCGATCGCCGCATACATGCCGGCCGCACCCGCGCCGATGACCAGGACGTCGGTCTCGGCGTGCAGGGGCTCGCTGCTCACCGGGGCCACAGCTCCCGGGATTGCGCGGCGACGACATCCGAATAAGCTCGGTCGTGCGCGAGGATGCCCATGCGCCGGCAGAAGCCGATCAGGCCCGCGACTGATGCCGTCGAGATCGCGGCGTCGTAGAACGGCAGGTCGCGGCGCACCAGTTCGGCAATCAGCGCCGCCTCGCGTGGTGGGAACCGGCGCTCACCGACCCTGGTCGCCAGGGCGGCATCCTGGCGGAGCGCCGCATGGCAGGCGACGAGGCCGCGGGTTGCCGCGGCCGCGATCTGCGGCGAGCCTTCGATCAGCCGGTCGGTCGTCACCAGGGCCGGCATCGTGTAATCGAATGAGCCACGCGGCCCGTCGCCACGCCGCACGTCGAGCACGACGCTGCCGAAACCGCCGGCGACGGCCAGCTCCGCCGCCATGCCGTTGGCCCAGAACCCGTCGATCTCGCGATGTTCGAGCGCCTTCGCAGCGGCGAGCCCGAAATTGGTCGCCGCATCGCCGGTGCGCGGCACCGGCCCGATCCGGACATCGTCCTGCGCCGGGTCGATGCCGGAAGCGAGCAGCAGGCCGCGCAGCCCGGTCTCGACCCAGGGTGCGGCGCCGATCCGGCGGCTCTTCAGCGCGGCCAAATTGCCGCGGGCGATGCCGAGTTCGCTGCGCATGACGAGAAACCAATACATGCCTTGCGAGAGCGCGCCGAGCAGCTTGGCGCCGCACCAGTCGGGAAAGGCCGACGGCACCGCATGCGCGGCGCCGCCGACAAAATCGACATCGCCGTCACGCAAGGCTGCGAAGGCACGGTCGACCGGATAGATCAGCTCGCACGAGACATCGATACCTTCACGTGCGAAGAACCCCAACTCGGCAGCGGCGAGCGCCGGGAAATAGGAGGGCGAGATCAAATCGGGGATCGCGAGCTTCATCGCGATGCGATCGTCATTGCGCGTCTTTCCAATCGTCCACTGGAAGTTCCTTCCGGGCTTATCCGCGGCACGGCGCCGCTCGGCTGCATAGATGGTCCAGCCGCACGACCAGCGGCAGAAAGAACACCCGGACGGTCAGCGACAGCGGCAACAGCCGCGAATCGTCCGACAGGGTCACCGCGACCGGGCGAGGCGCGTCGTCGGGGTCGCCATCGTCGCTCGATTCGCCCTTGAACCCGGCGATCGGGCGCAATGTCAGCTCGACCCGCAGCGGGCCGCCGGTCTGATCCTGCTTCGGGAGAACCCGGCCGACGACGTCGAAGCGCCGCGCGCCATCGTAGATCGGGATCGAAAAGCTGCGATTGGCCGCGCCGGCGGCGATCGCCTGGCGCAGGCGTTCGATCGCGGTCATCGGATCGACCGCGTCGCGGCGAAACCGCTCGGCGAGCGGTGGCTTACGGCTGGTGTCGCCCGCGCCGCGCTCGGCGACCATGGCAGCGCCGCGGCCGACAAAGCGCATGCTGATACGGCTGTCGCGCCGTTTGCGCAGATTATAAAGGGCGTCATATCGGGAGGGGTCGGCCGGCCGGCCGGCGGCGAGCCTGCCGTCGGCTTGCGCGGTCCCGCGAAAATGCGTGACCAGGCGCGGCAGACCCTCGGTCCGAATCTCGATCTGGTCGCTGTAGGAACCCTCGCCGTCTCGCAGCTTCAGGCGGATTTCAGCCGCCGGCAGCCCTGCCCAATACGCTTGATAGACGGCGACGATTTGATCGGCGCGGGCGGCACCGCCGGCCGCCAGCAGGAATGCGAGAGCCCCGGCGGCGGCTCGCGAAGCGCCGGCGGGGACGCGGCAGCGCCGGAACCCGATCCGCCGGGACGCGGACCTAAGTCTCACGCCCCAGAACCTCACGCCGGTAGGTAGCTCCAGGCCGCGCCGTCCCAGGTGATTCTTTCGCCGCTTGGAAACCGCAGCTCGATGGCGCCGGTCTTCGAGCGGGTTCGGCGCACCTCGCCGGCCGCTCCCAGCTGCTCGGCCTCCCACCGGTCGGTCAACGCGAGCCCGATCCGGCCGGGGCTCAGCCCGTCCTTGTGCAGCGCAATCGCATCGTCGAGAAGCTCGCGCACGGCACTCATGTCGTGACCTCGATCCTGTTCCCGAAGCCTTTACTATCTCGCGCCCCACCGCACTTGGCAAATCTCGGCCGGCGCGGCGGAGGGGGCGCTACGGTCCGCGGCAGATGACGTTCAACAGCGCCTGACGGTGTTCGACGGTGACCGCATGGAGCGCGCGTTCGAGCGCTGCGGGCAGGGCCGCCGGGTCTTCGACCCGCTCACCGTGGCCGCCGGCGGCGGCGCAGACCTGCTCGAAGGCCGGCAAGCGATCGAGGTCGATCAAGGGCGGCTTGTTGCTGCGCATCGCCTCGCCCTGGGGGTACATCGCGCTCGTGGCGCGCCGCACCGCCCCCCACATCGAATTGTTCATGATCACGAACAGCACCGGCAGATTGTGCGCCGCCGCGGCGTGGTGCAGTGCCACCGGATTGCCGAACAGATGCGAGCCGTCACCCAAGGTGGCGATGACCAGCCGGTCGGGTGCGGCAAGCTTGGCACCCAACGCCGCGCCCCCGCCCCAGCCGAGGCCCGAGGCCGGGCTCGACCCGAAATAGCAGCCGGGGAGGTTGGTCCCGCAATGCTCGGGCATCAGCGTGTATTCGTTGACCAGGATCGCGTCCTCGGGCTTGGCCTGGGAGATGCACGCGCTGGCCCAGGCCATGTCGATCGGGCGCACTCCGGCGACCGCGTCGCGAGTTTTTTGCCAACCGGCGCGTTGCGCTTGCACGAGCCCGGCGATCCGCCGCCGACGCGCCTCGACCGCGGCCTCGCCGGCAGTCTCGGTCAGATGGCGGCCGAGGGCGGCGGCGAGCACCGGCAGGGCCCTCGCCGGCGCTGCGGTCATTGCGAGATCGCAGGCAAACCCGCGGATCGGGTAGCGCTGGAACAGCGGATCGACCCCCAGATGTACGATCCTGCACTGCGGGCGCGGTGCCTTGAGGCTCGGGACCCAAGGCACGTCGCACTCAATAACCAGGATCGCGTCGGCATCGTCGAGGTAGGGAGCCGCGTCATAGCCGAGATGGCAAGGATGGTCGGCCGGCAGCGACAGATGCCGCGGACGGTGCTGCACGACCGGGATAGCAAAGCGCCGGGCGAGATCGGCGAGGCCGGCGACCGCCGCGGGGTCGCGTCCGGCGCTGGCGGTGATGATCAGCGGGTGCTCGGCCGCGGCGAGAATGCGGGCCGCTTCCTCGATCGCCATCGGGTCGGGGCCGGGCGGGGACGCCGCGACCCGGCGCGTCGGCCTGTCATAGGTAAAGCCCGGCAATGGCGCCGCCAAGACCTCGCGCGGCAACGACAGGTAGACCGGTCCTTGCGGTGCGCTGGCGGCGAGGGCAAGGGCGCGGTCGACCACCGTTTCGAGCTGCTCGCCGTTCCTCAGCTCGTAATCCCATTTGACGATCTCGCGCACCATACCGGCCTGGTCGAACATCTCCTGGGCCCAGTGGATGTAGACGTCGCGCGCGCCCGGCATGCCCGCCTCGCTCAACGGCGAGCGGCCGGCGGTGAACAGCATCGGCACGTTCTCGCGCGCGGCGTTGAACGCGGCGCACACACCATTGGCGGTGCCGACGCTGACGTGCACCATGACCGCCGGGACCCGGCCCGTCACCATCGCCCAGCCATGCGCCATCGACAACGCCAGGTTTTCGTGGGTGGCGAGGATCGGCTTGGGCATCGGGGTCCCGGTCCGAACCGCCTTGGCGAAGGCCTCGACCAAGGGTGCGAAATCGGTGCCGGCATTGGCGAACAGGTGCTCCACCCCGCGCTCGGCGAGCAGCGCCAGATAGGCTTCGGCGACGGTGTCGACCATCAGTTCCTTGCGCGCCATTCCGCTGTCTCCCGGGAAGAGCCGATCGCGATCGGCCCGGTGTCGCCACGTCAGAATACCCCGGTTGATACCGGCAAGACAGCGCCGCCGGAGGACGACGCCCAACAAGCGGTCAATCGGCCGGCGCCGCGCGCCACCGCCGCACTTGTGTCGGGCGTCTTCCCATGCTGCGCTCGGACTTCTCTTGCTATGGAGCACGTCCGTGACCTCAGCCCTCCCGCGCATCGCCGTGATCGGCACCGGCGGCACGATCTCCTCGCTCGGCTCATCGAGCCTCGATCTGCTCGACTACCCCGATTTCGGGCAGAAGCTTTCGGCCGAGACGCTGATCGACCGGTTTCCCGAGACCCGGCTCGTCGCCGATCCGGCGCCGCTGACCTTTCGCCAGGTCGGCAGCACCGATATCGGACCCAAAGACTGGATCGAGCTGCGCGCATTGATCCATCAGACCGCGCATGACGACCCGGCGATCGCCGGTTTCGTGATCCCGCACGGCACCGCGACGCTGGAGGAGACCGGGTTTTTCCTGAACCTGACCTTGCGCGTCGGCCAGCCGGTGGTGCTGGTCGGGGCGCAGCGGCCGGCGAGCGCGCTCGGCACCGATGCGGGCATGAACCTGGTTAACGCGCTGCGGGTCGCCGGTTCGCCGCAGGCGCGCGGCAAGGGCGTGCTCGCGGTGTTGAACGACGAGATCCACGCCGCCCGCGACGTGGTCAAGACCTCGACCTACCGGGTGCAGACCTTCCGCTCGCTCGATTTCGGCGCGCTCGGCCATTGCGACGGCGATGGCGTGCATTTCTACCGCGCGCCATTGCAGGCGCACATGCCCGACGGTCCGTTCGCGGCGCTCGACCTCGCCGTGCCGTTGCCGCGGGTCGATATCGTCTATTCCTATGCCGGCGCCGACGGCGCCCTGGTCGAGGCGGCGGTGGCCGCCGGCGCGCGCGGGCTGGTCTCGGCCGGGTTTGCGCCGGGCAGCCCGACACCCGAGCAGCGCACCGCCTTCGAGCACGCGGCGACGGCCGGGACCGTCGTCGTCCAATGCAGCCGCGCCTTTTCGGGCCGGGTCGCGCCGCGCCGCCGGCTGCGGCAGAGCGGCATTGTCGCCGGCGAAGATTTCAGCCCGCAAAAAGCCCGCATCCTCCTAATGCTGGCGCTGACCAAGACCACCGATATCGCCGCGATCCAGCAGATCTTCCAAACCTGCTGATCATGCGAGGGCAAAGGGGTCAGAGGGTGGCGTCGGGTTCCTGGACCCTAGCCTTCGTCCCGCGGCACCAGCCCGCTGCCGACGAGCGCGTTCAGCAGCCCGCGCAGCTCGGCCGAACGTTGCGGACCGAACCCGATCTCGAAGCTGCGCTGCGCCTCGGCCCAGGCCTGGCGCGCTTGCTGAAAGCGCGCTTCGCCGGCCTCGGTCAGGCGCAATTCCTTGATCCGCCGGTCGGTGCTGCCGGGCGTGATCGAGATCAGCCCGTCGCGTTGCAGCGGCCGCAGGTTGCGGCCGAGCGTGGTGCGGTCGATGACCAGTTCGGCGGCGAGCTCGTTGATCGTCATCGCGCCGCTCCGCCGCAATTTGGCAAGAATGCCGTATTGCCCAGTGCGCAACCCCATCGCCGCCAGGTGCCGATCGTAGAGCTGTGTCACATAGCGCGCCGCCTGGCGCACCGCGAGGCAATTGCAATCGAAAAGGTTAGGCTGACCTGCGGGATCCACGGACATTCCCCACGGCGTGACGCATTTTTCTGATCTGTGAGGATATGCACCTTTGTCAAGCAGCGGGCCGAAGGGACTGATCGCTTCGTCACCCGGCAGCTTGCCGAGCGGGTCGCGGCGCTGCTATATGCGCCACCCTCGCGCCGCTTCAGGAGAGCTGTTAAATGCCCGCCTTCACCGACTACAAGGTCGCCGACATTGCTCTGGCCGATTGGGGACGGCGCGAGATCGCCATCGCCGAGACCGAGATGCCGGGGCTGATGGCGCTGCGCGACGAGTTCGGCGCGGCGCAGCCGTTGAAGGGCGCGCGGATCGTCGGCTGCCTGCACATGACGATCCAGACGGCGGTGCTGATCGAAACCCTGATCCATCTCGGCGCGACCCTACGCTGGAGCTCGTGCAACATCTTCTCGACCCAGGACCACGCCGCCGCCGCGATCGCCGCAAGGGGCGTTCCGGTCTTCGCCTGGAAGGGCGAGAGCGAGGACGAGTACGAATGGTGCATCGAGCAGAGCCTGCGCGGCCCGGCCGAGGGTCCGTTCGCCGGCTGGACGCCGAATATGGTGCTCGACGACGGCGGTGACGCGACCAAGGTCCTGCACGACCAGAACCCGGATCTGCTGCGCGACATCCGCGGCATCTCGGAAGAGACCACGACCGGGGTCAACCGGCTCTACGAGATGATGCGGGAGGGCACGCTGAAGGCGCCGGCGATCAACGTCAACGACAGCGTCACCAAATCCAAGTTCGATAATCTTTACGGCTGCCGGGAGAGCCTGGTCGACGGCATCAAGCGCGCGACCGACGTGATGCTGGCCGGCAAGCTCGCCGTGGTGTGCGGCTTCGGCAATGTCGGCAAGGGCTCGGCGGCGAGCCTCAGAAGCCAGGGGGCCCGCGTCATGGTCACCGAGATCGATCCGATCTGCGCGTTGCAGGCGGCAATGGAAGGCTATCAGGTGACGACAATGGAGGAGGCCGCGGCGCGCGGCGACATCTTCGTCACCGCCACCGGCGATATCGACGTGATCACCATCGACCACATGCGGCAGATGAAGGACCGCGCAATCGTCTGCAACATCGGCCATTTCGACAGCGAGATTCAGATTGACGCGCTGCGCAACTACCCTTGGGAGGAGGTCAAGCCGCAGGTCGACGAAGTCGTCTTTCCCGATGGCAGGAGGCTGATCGTTCTGGCCAAGGGGCGGCTGGTCAATTTGGGCTGCGCCACCGGCCATCCGAGCTTTGTAATGAGCGCCTCGTTTACGAACCAGGTGCTGGCTCAGATCGAGCTGTGGACCAACCCCGGCAAATACGAGAACCGGGTGTACGTGCTGCCCAAGCACCTCGACGAAAAGGTGGCAGCCCTGCATCTCGACAAGCTCGGGGTCAAGCTGACCAGGCTCAGCCCGGCTCAGGCCGGCTATCTTGGCCTCGACCGCGCTGGCCCGTACAAACCCGACCACTACCGATACTAGCCGCTTTTGGGAAAAATTAGCAACTTTTTGCGCACACAACGGCAACCGCCCCTTTTCTTTCGCAAAATTCATCTTATAATACCCGCATTAGGATGACGCCGATGCGTCGTCCAACCATCGGCTGTAATAGGAGTGCCGGATGGTCGGTGCGGGATTAGCGGCGTTTGCGTCGATGGTCGCGATCGGGTTCGGTGCACTGTGGAACCGCGCCGAGCGCCGATTGTGCGAGCGTCTCCGTGAGATGGCGGTGATCGAGCGCGACCGAGCGGCGGCGACGGCCGCCGCGCAACATGCGAGAAAGGAGACAGCAAGGCTGCGCGAAATGCTCGACGCGTTGCCGATACCGGTGTGGCGCCGTCGCGATCGTAAGCTCGTCGATTGCAACCGAAGCTACGCTGCGGCCCTCGGCATCAGCCGCGAAGCAGCGCTTGCGGAGGGGCGGACCCTCGTTCCGCACGGTTGCGATTTGCCAAGCGCACCACCCGTCTCCCCCGCTCCTCCCTTCGATAGCCATGTCGTAATCGGCGGCCAGCGCCGGCTCCTCGAAGTGAACGAGGCCGCGGGCGCGGACGGCGAGGGGATCGGCTTCGCCCTGGACCGCACCGAGATCGAAAGCGCGCAATCGCAGCTGTGGCGCCACATCAACGCGCACGCCGACGTGCTGGAAAGCATTTTCGCTGCGGTTGCGATCTTTGGCCCGGACCGCAGGCTCACCTTCTTCAATACCGCCTTCGCCGCGTTATGGGGGATCGAGGAGGCCTGGCTCGCTGCCGAGCCCACGCTCGACGAGATCCTCGAGCGGCTGCGCGAATCGCGCCGGCTCCCGGAATTTGCCGATTTCCGCGCCTTCAAGCGCGAGCGCTGCGAAATGTTCACAGCGCTGATCGAGCCGCGGCACGAGTTGATGCACCTGCCCGACGGGCGCACCCTCCAGATGACGGTATCGCCGCATCCGTTCGGCGGGCTGACCTTCGTCTATGAGGACGTCAGCGACCGGCTGGCGCTCGAACGCTCGTACAATACGCTGATCCAAGTGCAGCGTGCGACCCTCGACCATCTGTTCGAGGGGATCGCCGTCTACGGCAGCGACGGCCGGCTCAAGCTCCACAACCCGGCCTTTCGCGCGCTGTGGGGACTGTCGAGCGAAGATGTCGCCGGCGATCCGCACATCAGCGAGATCGTCGAGCGCACCCGCGGGTTCATCGATGATTGCGGCGATTGGGCTCGGGTCAGAGACGGGCTCATCGCCAAGGTGACCGCGCCGAGCTTGACCAGCGGTCCGCTGTATCGCCGCGACGGCTCGATGCTGCAGGTGGCGAGCGTGCCGTTGCCCGACGGCGAGCTGCTGCTGACCTATCTGGACGTCACCGACACCGCGCGGGTCGAGCGGGCGTTACGCCAACGCAACGAGGCGCTCGAAACTGCCGGTCGGCTCAAAAGCGAGTTTATCGCCAGCGTCTCGCACGAATTGCGCACCCCGCTGAACACGATCATCGGCTTTGCCGAAATTATGAACAACCAGTATTTCGGGCCGCTGAATTCGAGCCAATCCGAATATTGCCGCGGGGTCGTCGATAGCGCGCAGCAGCTGATGGTCTCGATCAACGACATCCTCGATTTGGCAACGATCGAGGCCGGCTACATGGTGCTGGAGCGCGGCCGGGTGGACATTTCCGAGATGCTGCAAGCGGTCGTCAATCTGACGCGGGAGCGCGCTTGCAGCCGCGGTCTCGATCTCGGTCTGCGCTGTCCGGCGAGGATCGAACCGATCGAGGCCGACCAGCGGCGGCTCAAACAGGCCCTGTTCAACCTGACTTCGAATGCGATCAAATTCACCGCGCCCGGCGGGGCCATCGGGATCGAGGCCGAGTGCCGCGATGGCGAGGTGCTGCTGACCGTCGTCGACACCGGGGCCGGCATTGCGCCGGCGGACCAGCCGCCGGTGTTCCAAAAATTCGAGCGCGGCGAGCGGCAGTGGGATTCAGGGCTCGGGCTGTCGCTGGTCAGGAATTTGATCGCGCTGCATGGCGGAACCGTCGATATCCAATCGACGCCCGGGCATGGCACCCGGGTCATCTGCCGGCTGCCCGCGCAACCGGAATTCGGCACGTCCTCGAGCATGATGTCGGCCGACGCGGCGACGGCCTCGGAGGCGAGCGGTGAGCGGCAAGCCACGCCCGACGCGGCGACGACGAGCGCCCGCAGCGGGCCTCCGGTGCTCGCCGTCGGCGAGCATGCCGATTGCCGCGCATTGCCGGCGTAATGGCGCGCCGCCGCCATGGCCGCGACGCCGGCGCGATTCGCCGGTGCTGCAGGTCCGACGGTCAAGGAAACATCCTTTCGCCGCACCCGTAGGCAGTGCGTTTGCAGCGGCAAACAGCGCCCGGCGGCGCGCTCGAGCGGGCGTTCGATCAGGTCTGCTGGCCCATCTTGCGCGTAAATCAGCCGGCGATATACAACGGCCGGGTGATGACTGTCTTCGATCTGCCTGATGAAGCCGCGACCGCCGCGCTCGCTGCCCGCATTGCCGCGCAGGCCCGGCCCGGCGACGTCATTGCGCTCAGGGGCGACCTCGGCGTCGGCAAAACCAGCTTCGCCCGCGCTTTCATCCGGGCGCGCGGCAATGCCGAGGAGGAGATCCCGAGTCCGACCTTCACCCTCGTTCAAATCTATGAGCCGAGCGACGCGATGATCTGGCATTTCGATCTCTACCGCCTCGGCACAGCCGAGGAAGCCTGGGAGCTCGGCATCGAAGAGGCCTTTGTCAGCGGCATTTCGCTGATCGAGTGGCCCGAACGCCTCGGCGCTCTGTTGCCGCGGCGTCGGCTCGAAATCTCGTTGAGCTTCGGCGAGCGGCCGCAGGCGAGGCGAGCCGACTGCGCGGGCGGCGCCGAGTGGCGGGTGCGGCTCGCAGAAATCGCCGCCCGTGCCTGACCCGGACGCGTTCGGCCTGCCGCGTAGTCTACCCGAGGGCGGGCCGCCGCCGCCGGCTATCGTCGCGCCGCGTCGGCTGGCGATGGCAGCCTTTCTCGAAGCGAATGGCTGGGGCGGCGTCGTGCCGGCTCCGCTCGCCGCCGACGCATCGTTTCGCTGCTATTACCGGCTCCGCCGCGGCCCCAACAACGCGTTCTCCAGCGCCATCGTCATGGACGCGCCGCCGCGCTACGAAGATGTAGGTCCCTATGTCGCCGTGTCGGCAATGCTGCGCAGCCTCGGCCTCAGCGCTCCCGAGGTGATGGCCGAGGATCGCGCCCAAGGATTTCTGCTGATCGAGGATTTTGGCGACGACACCTACACCCGGCTCTTGGCTCGCGACGCCGACGAGCAGGCCCTCTACGCCCTGGCTGTCGACGCCCTGGCAGCGCTGCAGCAAGCGGTCGCCGCGGCCGGCGCCGTGCCCGATCTGCCGCCCTACGACACAGTCCGGCTTCTGGACGAAGCAGCCCTGCTCGTCGATTGGTATATGCCGGCGACGCTCGGAGCGCCGATCGCGCCGGCGCTGCGCGAGGAATATCTGGCGCTGTGGCGCGCGGTTCTGCCGCAGGCGGCGGAACCCTTCGCCCCGACCCTGGTGCTGCGCGACTTCCATATCGACAACCTGATGCTGTTGCCCGGCCGCCGGGGCGTGCGGCGTTGCGGGCTGCTCGATTTTCAGGACGCGGTCATTGGGCCGCCCGGCTACGACCTCGTCTCGCTGATCGAGGATGCACGTCGCGACGTAGCCGAGGATTTGCGCCGAGAGCTGACCCTGCGCTATCTCGCCGCCTTTCCGGCGCTCAACCGCGCCGCATTCGCACGCTCCGCCGCGATCCTCGCCGCCCAGCGCAATTGCAAGATCCTCGGCATCTTCACCCGGCTGTGGAAGCGCGACGGCAAGCCCGGCTATCTGGTTCATGTCCCGCGGCTGTGGCGCCTGCTCGAGGCCGATCTGCACGAGCCTGCCCTCGCTGGCATCGCACGTTGGCTCGACCGTCATCTGCCGCCGGCCGCCAGGCGAACGCCCGGCCTCCAGAGCGCCGCGTGATCGCCCCGCCGCGGCAGGCAATGGTGCTGGCGGCCGGGCTCGGGACCCGGCTGCGCCCGGTGACCGATCGGATGCCGAAACCGCTCGTCGAGCTCGACGGCCGCACCCTGATCGATCACGCGTTGGACCGGCTGGCGCAGGCCGGCGTCGAGCATGTCGTCGTCAACACCCACTACCTCGGGGCGATGATGGCCGCGCATCTCGCCGGTCGCGCCCGGCCGCGGCTCGAGATCTCCGAGGAACCCGAACTGCTCGATACCGGCGGCGGGGTGGCGCGAGCCTTGCCGTCGCTCGGCGAGGCGTTTTTCGTCGTCAACGCCGATGTCTTCTGGCTCGACGGCAGAGATTCGGCATTGCTGCGCCTGGCCCGCGCCTTTGACGCCCTTTCGACCGATGCGCTGCTGCTGCTGCAGCGCACGGTGAGCGCGGTCGGCTACGAGGGCAGCGGCGATTACCTGATCGATCCGGCCGGGCATCCGCGGCGCCGCCGGGAACGAGAGATTGCCCCGTTTTTGTTCGCCGGAATCCAACTGCTCCACCGTCGCGTGTTCGACGGGGTGACCGACCGGGTCTTCTCCCTGGTCCGCCTGTTCGATCGGGCTGAGCGGGCGGGCCGCTTACGGGCCATCGTCCATGACGGCGAGTGGTATCATGTCGGCACGCCGGCGGGGCTCGACGCCACCCGGGCGCGGCTCGCCTCGTACCGCATCGAGCGCTAGAAAATCCGAGCAAGCGAGCCAGGGGTGCAGCCCAAGGTTTACACGATTGCCGCCGACCGCCCGTTTTTGACGACCCTGGCGGCGGGGCTGCTCGCCAGTCCCGGCGACGACCCGCTGGCCCTGTCGCGCGTTACCGTGCTGCTGCCGACCCGGCGCGCCGTGCGGAGCCTGCGCGAGGCCTTCTTGCGCATCGTGCCGGCCGGCAAAGAGCCGGGAACGCCGGTGCTGTTGCCGCGGATGCGGCCGATCGGCGACCTTGATTCGGATGAGCTGTCGCTGGTCGAGGGGAGTGCGGACCAGGGCAGCCTGACGGTGCCCCCCGCAATTCCGGAACTGCGCCGCCGGCTGCTGTTGACCCGGCTCGTGCTCGAATGGGGCGAACGGCGCGGCGGCGACACGCTGCTGCCCGGCCAGGCCGCGGCGCTCGGGGCCAGCCTCGCGCGGCTGCTCGACACCGTGGCGACCGAAGGTGCGAGCTTCGCGCGGCTCGCCGATCTGGTCCCGGCCGATCTGGCCGAGCATTGGCAGACCGTGCGCAAATTTCTGGAGATTCTGCCGCAGCACTGGCCCGGCATGCTCGCCGCCGAAGGTGCGCTCGATCCGGCCGACCGCCGCAACCGCCTGTTGGCGCAGCAGGCGGCGATCTGGCGCCGGTATCCGCCGCGCGACCCGGTGATCGCCGCCGGGTTGACCGGCGGGATCCCGGCCATGACCGAGCTGATCGCCGTGGTCGCCGCCCTCGAGCGGGGTTCCGTGATCCTGCCCGGGCTCGACCGTTTCTGCGACGCGGCGCAATGGACGGCGATCGAAGCCGACGAAGCCCATCCCCAATATCTGATGGCGTTGTTGTTGAGGGCGCTCGACCTCGCCCCGGACGATGTTCGAGACTGGAACGAAGCAACCCTCACCCGCCTCTCCCGGGGTCGCAGTCCGGAGGTCGGCAGCCGCTCTCGCGATACGGGAGAGGGTGGGGGCGGGAAGGGTGAGCGTAGCGCGCCCGACACGTCACGCGCCGGCCGGGTGCGGCTGATCGGAGAGGCGATGCGACCGGCGGCGACAACCGATGCCTGGCGCCGCCTGGCCCCCTTGCCCAGCGACACGCTGGCCGGGCTCAACCGCTACGACTGCATCGGCGCGCATGAGGAGGCGCTGACCGTGGCGCTGCTGCTGCGCCGCCAGCTCGAAACTCCGGGCGCCACCGCGGCGCTCGTCACCCCGGATCGCGAGCTCGCCCGCCGGGTCGCGGCCGAACTGCGCCGCTGGGGCATCGAAATCGACGACTCGGCCGGCCTGCCGTTGAACCGAACGCCGCCCGGCGTGTTCCTGCGTCTGCTGCTCGATTTCGCCGCGAGCGGGCTGGCGCCGGTGCCGATGCTGGCGGCACTGAAGCACCCGCTGGCCGCCGGCGGGCTCGCGCCCGGTGCGTTTCGCGAGCTGACGCGGGCGCTCGAAGCGGCGATCCTGGGGCCGCGCCCGGCCCCCGGCTTCGCCGGCCTCAGGGCCGCCCTCGCCGGCGCCGATGCGAGGCTGCGCCGCTTTGCCGACCGGCTCGAATCCTGTCTCGGCAGCCTGCCGGGCCTGCTTGCCGCGGGATCGACGCCGCTCGTCCGCCTAGTCACCGCGCATGTCGAGGCAGCGGAGCGCCTGGCGGCGAGCGATACCGAGACCGGCGGCGCGCGGCTGTGGCGCGAAGCGGCGGGCGACACGGCGGCCCGCTTTTGCCACGAGCTGATCGATGCCGCGCAAGATTTCCCGCCGCTGCCGGGTCAGCACTATCCTGCATTGTTCGAGGCGCTGGCCGCCGGTGCCGTCGTTCGCCCGGCCTTTGGCCGCCACCCGCGGTTGGCGATCTGGGGCCTGGTCGAGGCGCGGCTGCAGCAGGCCGATCTGGTTATTCTCGGCGGCCTCAACGAAGGCACCTGGCCCAGCCCGGCCGCGCACGACCCGTGGATGTCGCGGCAGATGCGGCGCGCGTTCGAAATCGCCGTTCCCGAGCGGGCGACCGGCATCGCCGCGCATGATTTCACTCAGGCGATCGCGGCACCGAAGGCGGCGTTGACCCGCGCCGCGCGCAGCGAAGGGGTGCCGACCGTGCCGTCGCGCTGGCTGCTGCGGCTCGACACGGTGCTGCGCGCGGTCGGGCTAGACGGCGCGCTGAGTCCGGAGGCGGAGGTGGAGGCCGCCGCCCGGCTGCTCGACGCCGCACCCTACCAGGCGCTGCCGAGGCCCGAGCCGCGCCCGCCGCTCGCCGTCCGGCCGCGCCGGCTGTCGGTCACTCAGGTCGAGACCTGGCTCGCCGACCCCTACGCGATTTATGCTCGTCATATCCTCAGGCTGAAGGCGCTCGACGCGCTCGACGCCGATCCTGGCCGCGCCGATCTCGGCATCTGCATCCATGAGGCGCTCGCCGAGTTCGTTTGCCGGTTTCCGCGCCAATTGCCGGCGGATGCCGCGGCGCAGCTGCTGGCGATCGGCTTGGAGAAATTCGGACCGGTCCTGTCACGTCCCGGCGCCTGGGCATTCTGGTGGCCGCGTTTCGAGCGCATCGTGCGCTGGCTGGTTACCGAGGAGAGGGCGCACCGGGCGACCATCCTCGAAAGCTTCAGCGAGTGCTCCGGCCGGCTGATCCTCGATATGCCGGCCGGGCCATTCGAGCTGACCGCCAAGGCCGACCGCATCGACCGGCTCGCCGCCGGCGGGTTTTTGCTGGTCGACTACAAGACCGGCGCGGTGCCGACCAGAAAAACGATCCGGGCCGGGTTTGCCCCGCAATTGCCGCTCGAAGGCGCCGTCCTGCGCGACGGCAGCTTCGGCGCAGTCCGGGGCACGCCGGCGGCGCTGCAATATTGGCGGCTCGGCGGCGGCGAGCCGGCCGGTGAAAGGCGTCCGATCGACGGTGGCGATCCCGGCGCCCTGATCGACCGCGCGCTCGCCAGGCTGCGGGCGATGATCGAGCAGTTCGACGACCCCGCCACTGCTTATCTCGCAATGCCGGCGCGCGAGTGGGAGCCGCGCTATTCCGATTATCGGCATCTCGAACGGGTGGACCGCAGCGAGGCCGAGGAATGAGCGAGGCGGCGGATACCGCGCGCCGCGCCGCCGGGCCGCGCAGCTCGGTCTGGGTTTCGGCCTCGGCCGGGACCGGCAAGACCACGGTTTTGACCGAGCGGCTGCTGCGACTGATGCTCGACGGCACCGATCCCGCCCGCGTGCTGTGCCTGACCTTCACCCGCGCCGCTGCCGCCGAGATGGCGAACCGGCTCGACTCCCGATTGGCAAAATGGGCGACGATGCCGCCGGGTGCGCTGGCGCAAGCTCTGCAAAAATTGACCGGGCAATTTCCCGGCGAGGAAACGATCGCCCGCGCCGGCCAGCTGTTCGCTCGGGTGCTCGACACTCCGGGCGGGATCAAGATCGCGACGATCCACGCCTTCTGCCAGACCCTGCTGCGCCGCTTTCCGCTGGAGGCCGGGGTGTCGCCGGAATTCGCTGTGCTCGAGGAACGCGGGGCCGGAGAGGCGCTGGCCGACGCCGCCCAAAAGGTGATCCTCGCCGCGCGCGCCGGACGCGATCCAAAACTCGCCGAGGCGCTTGGCATCGTCGCCGATCATGCCGCCGAGGAACGTTTTGCCGAACTGATGGGGGCGCTCGCCCAGGAGCGCGGCAAATTGCGCCGGGCCGTGGCCGAAGGCCATGCCGAATTGCGCTGCCGCCTCGGCATCGCATTGTCGCTGTCGCCCGAAGCCACGGCAGAATCGCTGGTTGCCGGCTTCTGCGGCGCGGATGCCGGCGACGAGGTCGGGCTGCGCGCCGCCGCCGCCGCACTCGCCGCCGGGTCGGAAACCGACTGCGGGCGCGGCAGGGTCCTCGCCGAATGGTGCGCGCAACCGCACCGCCGAACCGAGATGCTGGCCGGTTACGAGTGCGCTTTTCTGACCGATAAGGGTGAAGTTCGCCGGCCGCTAATCACCCGGCCCGCAGCGCAGAAGGCCGGCTGCAACGCCAGAGCGATCCTGACCGCCGAGGCGGAGCGATTGCAAAAGCTGCGCGAGGCTCGGGCGGCGGTGGTGCTGCGCGACGCGACCTGCGCACTGGGCCGGCTCGGTGACGCATTGCTGCGCGCCTATGACGAGGCGAAGCGGCTCGCAGGCGTGCTCGATTTCGACGATCTGGTGCAGACCGCACGCGACCTGCTGCGCCGGCCGGGGGTGGCACCCTGGGTGCTGTTCAAGCTCGATGGCGGGCTCGACCACATCCTGATCGACGAGGCGCAGGACACCAACCCCGAGCAATGGGAGATCGTCGCCGCACTGGCCGAGGAGTTCTTTGCCGGCGAGGGTGCGCGCGACCGCGGTCCGCACGATCTTTGCTGTCGGCGACGCGAAACAGTCGATCTACAGCTTTCAGCGCGTCGACCCGCAGGAATTTTCGGGCATGCGGCCGCCATTTCGAGGAGCGGGTCGATCGCCGCCCGCCAGGACTGGCGGGTGCTGCCGCTGGAAATTTCGTTCCGCTCGACCGAGCCGATCTTGCAGGCGGTCGACGCGATCTTTCGCCAGCCGCAGGTGCGGGATGGGGTCGCCCTCGACGGCGGCGAAATCCGCCATTTCGCCGCGCGCGCCGGTCACGCCGGTCGGGTCGAGCTGTGGCCGCCGGTCGTGCCGGCGCCGCAGGACGGACCCGATGCCGAGGCATTGCCGATCGCCCACCGTCGGGTCGCCGAGCCTTGGGCCCGGCTCGCCCGCGCCATCGCCGCGACGATCGGGCAATGGCTCGTCACCGGCGAGCGGCTGGAGGCGCGCGACCGCCCGCTGCGGCCCGGCGACATCATGGTGCTGGTGCGCCGCCGCAACGAATTCGTCGGCGAATTGCTGCGCGCGCTGAAAGAGCGCGGAATCGCGGTCGCCGGCGCCGACCGCTTGGTGCTGACCGAGCAATTGGCGGTGCAGGATCTGGTGGCGCTCGGCCGGTTTCTGCTGTTCCCCGAGGACGATTTGACCCTGGCCACGGTGCTGAAAGGGCCGCTCTTCGACCTCGACGAGGACACCCTCTACGATCTGTGCTACGATCGCGGCGATGTGAAATTGTGGGCCCGGCTGCGCACCCGCGCCGAATCGAGCCCGCGGCTGGGCCGGGTCGTCAAGCGGCTGTCCGCCTGGCTCGGCCGCGCCGATTTCGTGCCCCCATACGAGCTGTACGCTGAAATTCTCGGCGCCGAGCACGGCCGACGCGCCCTGCTGCGCCGCCTCGGCCCCGAAGCCGACGACCCGATCGAGGAATTTCTCGGGCTGGCGCTCGCCTATGAGCACGAACACGCGCCCTCGCTGCAGGGCTTTCTGCGCTGGCTCGTCGCCGGCGACACCGAGGTCAAACGCGATTTCGCGGGGCGCCGGCGCGACGAGGTGCGCATCCTGACCGTGCACGGCGCCAAGGGGCTCGAGGCACCGGTCGTCTTTTTGCCCGATACTATGGCGATGCCGGACCAGAAACTGGCGCTGCTGTGGACCGAACCGGGCGAATTGCCGTTGTGGAAGCCGCCCGGCGATCGAGTAGCCGCGCTCTACCGCGCCGAAAAATACGCATGGGGCCGGCGCCAATTGCAGGAGTATCGGCGGCTGCTTTATGTCGGCCTGACCCGGGCGCAGGACCGGCTTTATATCTGCGGCTGGCAGACCCGCCGCCCGCCGCCCGAAACCTGCTGGCATACGCTGTGCCGCGCCGGGCTCGCCGGCTATGCCCAGCCCTTCGACTTCGATGCGACGGCGCTGATCGGCGGCGACGGCTGGTCCGGCGAGGGGCTGCGGCTGGAGGGATCGCAGACCGCGCCGCCGTGTCGTGAACCGACGCCAAAAACGACGAACGCCGCGGCGCTGCCGGGTTGGGCGACGACGCCGCCTCCGGTCGAGCCCGATCCGCCGCGGCCATTGTTCCCGTCGCGGCCGAGCGGCGAGGAACCTGCGACCATGTCGCCGCTCTCCGTCGGCGGGCGCGACCGGTTCAAACGCGGCCTTCTGGTTCACCGGCTGTTGCAGAGCCTGCCCGAACTGCAGCCAGCCGAGCGCGATGCCGCGGCCCGGCGTTTCCTGGCGTTGCCGACGCACAGCCTCGCCGCCGAGGAGCAGGACGACATCCGGTGTGAGATCTTGGCGGTGTTGAGCCATCCCGATTTTGCGGCAATCTTCGGCCCGGACTCGCAGGCCGAGGTGCCGCTCGTGGGTCTCGTCGGCCGACACGCGCTGTCGGGGCAGATCGACCGCCTGGTCGTCGCTGCGGACCACGTGCTGATTGTCGATTACAAGACCATGCGCCCGGTGCCGGCGAGCGAAGCCGCGGTGGCCCCCCTTTACCTGCGCCAGCTGGCGATCTATCGCGCCGCACTCGCCCGGATCTATCCCGGCCGCGACATTCGCTGCGCCCTCTTATGGACGCAAGCACCCCTGTTGATGCCGATCAGCCCCGAAAGGCTCGCAAGGCACGCGCCTTGACGGAGCTTTTTCGCCACCCCTAATCTCACGCAGATCTTATAAAGGGACTGTGCGATGAAACCGACTGCGGTGACCGACAGCAGCTTCGAGACCGACGTGCTTCGCGCCAAAGGGCCGGTTCTCGTCGATTTTTGGGCCGAGTGGTGCGGCCCGTGCAAGATGATCGGGCCGTTTCTCGAAGACCTCGCCACCGACAAGGCCGGCGAACTGACCGTCGCTAAGGTCAACATCGACGAAAACCCGCAATCGCCCTCCAAATACGGGGTGCGCGGCATCCCGACCATGATCCTGTTCAAGAACGGCCGGGTAGCGGCCACGAAAATCGGCGCACTGCCCAAAAGTAAGCTCTACGAGTGGGTCGATTTGGTTTTGTAAGACGATTCGGGCTCTTATCCGGCCGAGCCTGCTCGCGCCGACGCCCTAAGGTGCTTGGGCCGCCATCCGGTGAACATGCCCGCCAGCACCAGGGCGGTAATCCTCGCTGCACTCTCCGCGGCATGGAAAGGCTGTGACGACCAGCCTCGCCAGATCGGCCGCGACGCTGGCGGCAAAAGCAGCAGGACCCTCATCCGCCCCGCTCGCCCGAAGTCGCCGCAACGCCGCCGGCCTGCAGATTTTGCCAGCGGCTCGCGCGCGGCCTGACACTCTCGTGTTCGCCTCAAGTCCCGCCGATGTCGATCTCGACGCGCCGGTTGGCGATGCCGGGTTCGGCGCCGGTCTGCCCGCGCCCGACGCGCCTCAATCGGGTCGGGGCAACCCCGCTCGCCGCCAATGCGTCCGCCACCGCCTGGGCCCGCTGCTGCGACAGCAGAACGTCGGCCGGTGGGCTGCCGGCGCTGTCGGTATAGCCGACGACCGAGACCGGGGCCGCCGGTTCCTCATTGGCCCGCTGCGCCGCCAATGCGATCAGGTTGCGTGCGGCGGGGTCGAGCTGAGCTGAGCGCTCTTGGAAATATACGATGTAAGGGCCGCCGCTCGAGCAGGCGCTCAACCCGATCATCATCAGAAAAAGCGGCCACAGGATCAAAAATCGCATCGATATCAGAATTCGCATCGACAGGGCCCTCCCGTGATCTGCTTCGCGGGCCGCCTTGCCGGAGGCCCAAATACGCCGTCGCCGGCGCCGAGAGGGACGAGGTCGGCGCGCGCGATCCGCTATCCAGATCGTACGCAGAAAATCATCAGAATTCACCGCTGCGATAAGCCTCGTCGAGGCGTCGCGTGTCCTCGCCGGTCGGTTCCTCCCAGGCCTCGCCGCGGCGGCGCAAGGCGCCGGTAAAGTCGGCCGGGCGCTTCTCGTTGAAGGCGCGACGGCCTTCCTCGCCGTCGGTCGTCGTTTGGATCAAGAGCGAGTTGATCAGGGTCTGGATGTGCCAGGCCTGGTCGGTTGGCAAATCGCCGAAGCGGACGACGAACTCCTTCATCATGCGCACCGCGACCGGCGGCAGGGTCACGATATGGCGGGCGATCGTTTCTGCCCGTTCCATCAGCTGCGCATGTGGGACAACCTCGTTGACGAGGCCAATGCGCAGCGCCTCCGGCGCGTCGAACGGCTCATCGGTCAACAGGATCTTCATCGCATCCACATAGCGAAGCTGGCGCGCCAGCAGCGTGGCGCCCGGCCCGTGCCCGAGCCATCCCTGCGTCGTGAGCGCGAACTTGAACCGGGCATGCTCGGCGCTGGCGATGCGGATGTCGGTCGAGGACAGCAGGATATAAAGCCCCGCTCCGGCGGCCCAGCCGTTGACCGCAGCGATGACCGGCTTCCACACCCGCGGGTAATGGTCGCCCATGCGGCCGTCGACGCCGGTCTTTTGGCCGTGCACGGTGCCGGCGAGCGGCCAGAAGATGCGCTGGGTGCGCAGGTATTCGCGTTCCTCCTCGGTGATGTTCGGGCGCGGCGCCAGATTGTGGCCGCCGCAGAAATGGCGGTCGCCGGCGCCGGTTAGGATCGCGCAGCGGATGTCGCGGTCCTCCCACAGATCGGTCCACGCCGCCGAGATCGCGTCCGAGGTCGGCTTGTCGAGGATGTTCGCCTTTTCCGGGTTGTTCAGACGGATGTAGGCGACCCCGTCGCGCTTTTCGTAGTCGATGGCCAATTCGCTCTCCCCCGTTCGGTGCTGCCGGCTCGCGATCAGCGGTATTCGTCGCCGCAATCGCCGATCGCCTGCGTCAGGTCGCGCGATTTCGCCAGCACCGCCTCGATCGCGGCGAGATCGTCCGGGTCCAGCGCGAAGCCGAAGACGCGCGCGTTGTCGGCGAGGTGCTGCGCCACGCCGAGCCGCGCGCCGATGATGACGCCGGCTACTGCCGGACGGTCGAGCACATAGCGCACGCCGACATTGGCGATACTGACAGCGTGCCGGGCGGCGATCTGCTCGAGGGCCGCGAGCAATTCCTGAAACAGCTTCCATCCGCCCCAGGCGTCGATCATCTGCTTGTATTTCTGCAACGAGGCAGTGGCGAGCTGGTCGCGCCGCGGCTCGGGCCGGCCGAGGTATTGCTCGGAGAGCAGCCCGCCGAGCAGCGTGCCGTAGGCCAGCAAGGTTGTTCCATGATTGCCGCAGAACGCAGCCATCCGGGCTTCGGGCCGGCGGTCGATCACTGAATACTGCACCTGGTTCGAGACGATCGGGATGCCAGCGCCGGCAATCACGCGCAGCCGTTCGGTGTCGAAATTGGTCAGCGCCAGCTGGCGGATCTTGCCCTCACGCCGCAAATCGGCGAGATGCCCGAGCGCGTCGAGATAGCGCCCGTCGCCATAATCCCACCAATGAAATTGCAGGAGGTCGAGCGTGGCGACGCCCATTCGCGTGAGCGAGATTTGGATCGCATCCTCAACGACGCGCCGGGTCATCGGCCCGGGATATGGGACCCATTTGGTGAACGCCTGGATTTCCGGCAACTTTTCGGCGCCGCGCCGGGCGGCGAACCGCCGCCGGAACTCGCCGATGAAATCCTCGGCCGGGCCGTAATGGTCGGCCAGATCCCAGGTGGTGAACCCGGAATCGTGATAGGTGAACATTTCGTCCACGGCGCGGGCCGGGTCGATCCGGCCATGGGCGCCGGAGATCTGCCACATCCCATTGAGGATGCGGCAGATCGAGAGATCGGCGGCGAACCGGACGCGGCTGGATTCGGGCAGTGTCATCGCTCGTCTCCGGGGTGCGAGTGATCAGACCAAGCCCGCGCCGCCAATGCAAGCACAGGCGCGCCGCCGCCGGCTATCGGGTCAATGGGCCTCGTTGCGGCAGTTGGGAACCCCGGCCGGTTTCCCTCAGTGTTCGACGAGCACCATCCACGAGACGCCGAAGCGGTCGGCGACCATACCGAAGCGCGGCGAGAAAAAGGTCTTGCCGAGCGGCATCTGCACCTGCCCGCCATTGGCGAGGGCTGCAAAGACGCGATCGGCCTCGGCCTCGCTCTTCGCCGTCAGGGCCAGCGCAAAGCCCTGGAAGCTCGGCTGCCCGGTGCACCGGCTGTCCGAGGCCAGCACATTGGTGTCGCCGATGCGCAGGCTCGCATGCATGACCTTGTTCTCCGAACCGGGCGGGACTGTGCCGGATGGCATGGGCTCGGGGCAGTCCTTGAAGCGCATCATCATCTCCACCTTGGCGCCGACCGCCTTGCGGTAAAATTCGATCGCCTCTTCGCATCGTCCATCAAAGAACAGATAAGATTGAACTTGCATTCCTGGTTCTCCTGGGGATTGAACGCGAATGTTCTTTGGATCGACGCTTCAGTCGTCAATCGCCTGATAGGCCGAAGTCCAGAAATCGAGACAGACCGTCGGCGGACTGGGCGAGGTCCAGGCACGCTGGGTCATCAGCACCCCGACCAGATCCTCCCGCGGGTCCGAACACCAGGAGGTGCCGAGGCCGCCGGCCCAGCCGGAAGAGCCGACCGACCCGGCCAAATCCTCGCGGTGGGTCACGACCGACACGCCGAAGCCCCAGCCGTGAGCGTCGAAAAAGCCGGGTAGGATGCCGGACACCGCCTTTTGTTCGGGGGTCAGCTGGTCGGTCGTCATCAACTCGACCGCCGGTCGCGAGAGGATGCGCTCGCTGCCGTGCCTGCCGCCATTCAGCATCATTCGGCCGAAGGCGAGATAGTCGTCGACGGTCTCGGAAAATCCCCCCGGACTCACGGTTGCCTCCGCTCGCAAATGGCGGTTACGCGGGTGCGAAGCGCACCGCCGCGATCGGCGGCAGGCGCGCATCGGGCATCATCCAGGTCTCGCCGCCGTCCTCGGAGATCCACAACCCGCCGCTGGTCGAGCCGAAGGCCAGCCGTTCGCCGCTTTCGTCGACCGCGAGCGCATGGCGCCACACCAGATCGTAGGCATGGCGCTGCGGCAGGCCTTGGGTCAGCACCTCGAAGCTGGCGCCGCCGTCGCGGGTGCGGGCGACGACGACCCGGCCGTCGACCGGGATGCGCCGCTCGTCCTTGATCGCCGGCACGAACCACGCAGTCAGCGGATCGCGGGGATGCGCGGCGACGGCAAAGCCGAATTTCGACGGGCGGATCGCGGTCAGCTCATGCCAGGCGGCACCGGCGTTTTCGGACCGGAAGACGCCGTTGTGATGCTGGCACCACATGATCTCGGGAGAGTCGGCGCAGCGCGCCAGGCGGTGAACATCCTGGGCGATCGGTTCGGCGCGCAGCTCCGGCGGCATATATTCGGCATACATGCCTTCGTTGATCAGGCGCCACGAGAGGCCGGCATCGGGGCTGGCCCACACGCCGGCGGTCGAGACGCCGATGCGGATGTCGGCGGGATCGCGCGGATCGACCAGTACCGAGTTGATGCCGGGCTGCTCGCCGCCGGCGACGCCGACCCACTGCCGGCGCTCGGGCATCCGCCACAGCGCCTCGATCAGCGACCACGAGGCGCCGCCATCGTCCGAGCGGAACAGCCCGCCCGGCATCGTGCCGGCCCACAGCCGGCCGGGGACGCCGCCCGGCTCGATCACCCAGATCTTGCCGAGCGACCACGGGTGGGGATCGCCGTCCGCGTCATCGGGCTTCGGCGGAAATGCCGGCGCCGCGATCTCCCGCCACGCTCCCGCACGCTTGTTCGAACCGGAGTCGCGGCGCCACAGCTTCGCCCCGAAATGGCCGAGGTCGAGTGCCGCATAAACCGTGTCGTCGGCGTCGGCCAGCACGGCCGAGACCGGGTCGCCGAGAAACTGCGCATCGACAACCTCCCAGCCGCCGCTGCGTCGGGCGATCTCGAACAGACCCTTGCGGGTCGCGACATGCAGCCGGTCCGCCATCTCCCTCTTCTCCGTCAGCCGCCGGACAAGGCCTGAAACACATAGATCTCGTCGCCGCTAGCGGTCCGGTCGGTCAGACCGACGCGATCGCGCACCGGTTCGCCGTTGACGTAGACCGCGACGTGCCGGCGCAGCACGCCCTGATCATCGAGCACGTAGCCGCGCAGCACCGGCTGCGCCGCGAACACCGCGCTAAGCGCTTCGCCGACGCTCGCTCCATCCACCGCGGCGCCGGCCGCCGGCAAGAACCGTTGCAGCGCACTGGTGAAACGGACCATCGGCATATCGCATCACCTTGACTTATTAGTTGATATCAACATATATCGGACTGATGTCAAGCGACAATGCGCTGTCCGTCGAAATCACCCGCCATGTTCGCGACACCTGCCTGTGTCTGCACCTGCAGCGGGCGGCGCGGGCGGTGGCCCGGCATTTCGACGAGGCAATGCGCCCGCTGGGGCTGACCAATGGCCAGTTTTCGCTGCTGATGTCGCTCAATCGTGGCCAGGCGCCGAGCATCGGCGAGGCTTCCGCGCTGCTGGCGATGGACCGAACGACGCTAACCGCCAATCTCAAGCCGCTGCAACGCCGCGGCCTAATCGAGGTTATGGTCGGCGGCGCCGACCGGCGCAGCCGCCGGCTGAGCCTGACTCCGGCGGGACGCACCTTGCTCGTCGCCGCCCTCCCGGTATGGCAGCGCGAGCACGCCGCGATCGAGCGCCGTCTTGCCGAGGCGAGCCCCGAGCGCCTGCGCGCCGATTTGCGCGCGCTTTCTCGTGGCGAGCCTTGGCTATCGGGTGCGCACCGGCGCTATGCCGGCCCGGACTCCGATTCGCCGGCACCGCCCGCAGCGGATTTGGGCAAGCTCTCGCCCGGCTCTTTCTCGCCCGGTTGAAACACCAGCGACACGCCGTTCATGCAGTAGCGCTGACCGGTAGGTTGCGGGCCGTCATCGAAGACATGGCCGAGATGACCGCCGCAGCGGCTGCAGTGGACCTCGTTGCGGACCATGAAAAAGCTGCGGTCGCTCTCCGTTTCGACAGCGTCGGCCAAAGGCTCGGAAAAGCTCGGCCAGCCGGTGCCGCTGTTGAATTTGGCATTGGACGAGAACAGCGGCTGGCCGCAGCCGGCGCAATGAAAAATCCCGGCGCCATGTTCTTTGTCCAGCGGGCTTGATCCGGCGCGCTCGGTGCCATGCTCGCGCAGCACCCGGAACTGCGCCGCGGACAGCTTGCGGCGCCACTCCTCATCGCTCAGCGACACGGCAAACTTTTTGCTGCCCGAATGCCCCTTGCCGCCGAGCCGACCCAACAGACCTCCAGCCATAACCTCTCTCCGATGGCGATCCACCGCCAGCGGATATCGGGACTGGCACAACCGAGGTTAAGGGGCGGCGGCCAAAAGCCTCAATGCACCCGTTCGCCATTCTCGGGAAACGGGCGCAGCAATTCCGCGGTCGAGCGGGCGATCCAGCACCACACGACGCAAGTCAGCTCGTCGTCTCTGCCGCGCAGGCGCTGCGCCTCGTTCCGTGCCACCTCGGCGGCGAGGGCGCCGTGGCGGCGGACGAGAAGCAGTGCCGCTTCCCAGATCTTGCGCTCGTTGGTCATCATTATCATCAATGTAAAGGCCGTGAGCCGGCTCAGGGTTCCGCTCGCGCTCGCCGCAACTTCGGACGGCGGCGTCCTGGAGCCGGAACGGCCGCCATCGGGTTCAAGATCTAGTTATCACGAACGCGCCGACCACCGAATGCAGCTTGCGCGGTCCTAGCCCTCCCCTATATTTGCACGATGCGCGATCTTTTCGATCCGGCGGCGGCGCGGCCCGTCGACAGCTATTCGGCCAAGGACATCGAGGTTCTCGAAGGCCTGGAACCGGTGCGCCGCCGCCCCGGCATGTATATCGGCGGGGCCGACGAGCGCGGCCTGCATCATCTCGCCGCGGAAGTGCTGGACAACGCGATGGACGAAGCGGTGGCCGGGCACGCTTCGCGCATCGAGATTGAGCTGGCCGCCGGCAATTGGCTGACCGTGCGCGACAACGGCCGCGGCATTCCGGTCGATCCGCATCCTCGTTTCCCGGACAAATCGGCCCTCGAAATCATCCTGACGACGTTACATGCCGGGGGCAAGTTCGGCGGCGAAGCCTATCGCACCGCCGGCGGCCTGCATGGGGTCGGCGTTTCCGTGGTCAACGCGCTCAGCGACTCGCTCGAGGTCGAGGTCGCGCGCGACCGCCGGCTATGGCGCCAGAGCTACAGCCGGGGACAGCCGCAAGTCGCGCTCGAAGAGTGCGGGCCGGTACACAACCGGCGCGGCACGACCCTGCGCTTTCATCCCGATCCCGAGATTTTCGGCAGCCTCGGCTTTCGCCCGGCGACCCTCTACCGCATGGCGCGGTCGAAGGCCTATCTGTTCCGCGGCCTCGAAATCCGCTGGAGCTGCGACCCGTCGCTGCCATTGCCGCAGGACGTGCCGGCCGAAGCGCGCCTCCATTTTCCGGGCGGTCTCGGCGACTATTTGACGGTGAGTCTCGACGGCCAGGGCATGCTGACCCCGCGGCCGTTTGTCGGCGAGGCGGACCTCCTCGATGGCGGCAAGGTCGAATGGGCGGTCGCCTGGCCCGAGGACGAGGAGGCCGGGTTCAGTCACTCCTATTGCAACACGATCCCGACGCCGGAGGGAGGGACCCACGAAGCCGGCCTGCGCAATGCCCTGCTGCGTGCGATAAAGGGTTATGGTGAATTCGCCGGCAACCGTCGCGCGGCGCAGGCGACCGGCGAGGACGTGACCGGGGCGGCGGCGATGCTGCTGTCGCTGTTCATCCGCGATCCGCAGTTTCAGGGCCAGACCAAGGAGCGACTCGCCTCGGCCGAGGCGACGCGGCTGGTCGAGAACGCAGTCAAGGACCATTTCGACCATTGGCTCGGCGCCGACCCGGCGGCCGCCCGGCTGCTGCTCGATCATATCGTCGAGCGCGCCGAGGAGCGCCAGCGCCGGCGCCAGCAGCGCGAATTGGCGCGCAAGACCCCGACCCGCAAATTGCGGCTGCCAGGCAAGCTCGCCGACTGCACTCGCGACAGCGCCGCCGGCACCGAGATTTTTCTGGTCGAGGGCGACAGCGCCGGCGGCTCGGCCAAGCAGGCGCGCGACCGCGAGACCCAGGCGATTCTGCCGTTGCGCGGCAAGATCCTGAACGTGGCGAGTGCCTCCGCCGACAAGATGCGCGAAAACCAGGAATTGTCGGACATCATCCTGGCGCTCGGCTGCGGCTCGGGGCTCCATTACCGCGAGGAGGCCCTGCGCTACGAGCGGGTCGTGATCATGACCGACGCCGATGTCGACGGCGCCCACATCGCCTCGCTGTTAATGACCTTTTTCTTTCGCGAGATGCCGCAGCTGATCGACAACGGGCACCTGTTTCTGGCATTGCCGCCGCTCTACCGCCTGACCCAGGGTGAGGTCACGCTCTACGCCCGTGACGACGCCCATCGCGAGGAATTGCTGCGCGCGGGCTTTGCCGGGCGCGGCAAGATCGAAATCAGCCGCTTTAAGGGGTTGGGCGAGATGCCGGCGCGCTATCTGAAGGCAACGACGATGGACCCGGCGCAGCGCACCCTGTTGCGAGTGGGCATCGCCCCCGACGCCGACCTGGCGAAGGTGACGCTGGTGCCGGCGGAGGTGGGGCTGGCGCCGGCGGCGGGGTCGTGCGGCCGAACCCGGGCCCTGGTCGAGACCCTGATGGGCCGCCGCCCCGAGCTGCGCTTCGACTACATCCAAAAAAACGCCCGCTTCGTTCGCGACCTCGACCTGTAAAGCTCATCCGCGCCTTTTCGGCCGCGCCTCCGCTGGCATCCTCCGGGAAAACGTACGTCGGGTGATCTGCGCTCATCCGCTCTCAGCGAGAGAGGAGTAACCGAAGCAGCAGCGGCAAATCGCTTCAGTGCCCTTGAGTGGTTCTACGTAGGATAGATCCTCCGGATCAAACCTATGTGGAAGAGTGCCCTTGTAGTTCGAACCGTGATTAGACATCTCCATTAGTTAGCTCCAATTCCTGCTCAAACTCGGCTAATACCATCAACAGGCACTCGATTGTATCGGCTGGAGAGATCGAATTTGAGGTGCCGACGCCCGAAATCCACCTTGGGGATTCCCTCATACGCCTTAAACAGGGTAGGGTTCTGAACCGCGATTGAGATCGCTGGAAAAGCACCCATCGCGATCGGGCGTTCAATAAAGCGATATCGAATATAGCGTATGATGATGCTGTCAAGCCTCGCCTTCGTGGCCGCGCGCTGCAGATGGCTATAGATATAGCCGAGGTCCTCTGGCAGACGCTTCCAGTTACTGGACCGCGGATCATGGCCTAATATCGTCTTGATGCCGCGAATCGGCAGTTGGTGGTGTAAGTAATAACACGGGGGCCAAACTGTCCTTGGATCGCCGGAATCCTCATCGTCGGGTTTTCTTTATGCGGGGAATCACCTTAAAACCCCTATCGAAGATCTCGGCTCGGCGCTATTGGAGCGCGAGGGGATGCGCGAGACACAGCTGGGCCAACCAGTTTCGAGACGGCCGGCATCGTGCCCCTCCGTCTTGAGCGGGGTGTTCAATACGGAAGACCTCGCTGAAGCCCAGCAGAGCGGGCTTTACCTCGCATCGGCTCGACGATCTCAGATCATTCGTGCGATCCTGGATGCCGCGGGGGAACTGGAAGACGCGCCCGATCTTGAAGATTGGATGCCACCAATTCCGGCCTCGTTGTGATCGGGGCCTGATAAAGATCACTTGCGCAGCGCCGGCAACCCGCCTACGTAAACTACGTCGACCCGTTTGGGTTCGGCTTCCCGGCCTAGCGTTCGTGTGCGATCGTCCGACCGTGTCCCCCGAGCCAATCGAAGTCCGATGCGTTGCGCATCCGTGCAACGGCCTGATCTTGCTACTTGGAGTTACTGCTGATGGCGACCGGTACGGTCAAATGGTTCAACGCGCAGAAGGGCTATGGATTTATCCAGCCCGAAAACGGCGGCGCTGACGTATTCGTCCACATCTCCGCCGTGGAGCGCGCAGGGATCGACAATCTGCGTGAAGGACAAAAGCTCAGCTTCGAGCTCGAGCAGGGGCAGCGCGGCCGCGTCTCCGCGGTCAATCTGCGCCCGGTCTGAGGGAGGACAAGAAGCTTATGCGGGGGTGCCGCGGCGCCCCCGTCACTTTACCCCGCGTCGCTTCATCCCGTGGCGCTTTATCGAGGAGAGCTGTTTGGCCAAAGAAGACCTGATCGAATTCGACGGCATGGTGCTGGAGCTGCTGCCCGACGCGCGGTTTCGCGTGCGCCTCGACAACGGGCACGAAACCCTCGCCTATTCCTCCGGGCGGATGAAGAAGAACCGCATCAGGATCCTCGCCGGCGATCGGGTCACGGTCGAAATGACCCCTTACGATCTGTCCAAAGGCCGGATCAATTTCCGCCACAAGGACGAGCGGGCGGCGCCGCCGATGACGCCGCGCCCGCAATTCCGCCGGCGTTGAGCGGGGTGCTGCCCTGTCCTGCCGGCATATCTCGCCTGCAGAAAATGTTTGACATGTCGTTGGCCAGACCCGATCTAGAGACCAGGCTTTAACGCAACTAATTATGACAAAAAGGCTACAACACCTCAATGGGTTTTTCTGAACTCGACCTGTCGCCTGAAGTTCTTCAGGCAGTTTCCGACGCCGGCTATACGATCCCCACCCCGATCCAGGAACAGGCGATCCCCCACGTGCAGCGTGGCCGGGACGTTCTTGGCTGCGCCCAGACCGGGACCGGCAAAACCGCGAGCTTTGTCTTGCCGATGATCGACATGCTGGCGGCCGGGCGATCGCGGGCGCGGATGCCGCGCTCGCTGATCCTCGAACCGACCCGCGAGCTGGCGACCCAGGTCGCCGCCTCGTTCGAGCTTTACGGCAAGCATCATCGCTTGACGATGGCCCTGCTGATCGGCGGCGAGAGCTTTGTCGACCAGGAGCGCAAGCTCGACCGCGGCGTCGATGTGCTGATCGCGACACCTGGCCGCCTGCTCGACCTGCACGGGCGCGGCAAGATCCTGTTGTCCGACGCCCACATCCTGGTCATCGACGAGGCCGACCGGATGCTCGACATGGGCTTCATCCCCGATGTCGAACGGATCGTCGGCCTGTTGCCGAAGAGCCGGCAGACCCTGTTCTTTTCGGCGACGATGCCGGCCGAGATCCGCAGGCTCGCCGACGCCTTTCTCAGCAACCCGGTGGAAATCGCGGTGGCGCCGCCGGCCTCGCCGGCCGCGCTGGTGATCCAATCGCTGGCCGTCGTCGAGCCGCAGGACAAGCGCGAGGCGTTGCGTCGGCTGATCGCTGCCGAAGACGTCAAAAACGCGCTGATCTTCTGCAACCGCAAGCGCGACGTCGATATCCTGTTCAAGTCGCTCGCGCGCCACGGTTTCGATGCCGCGGCACTGCATGGCGACATGCCGCAGCCGAAGCGGACCGAGACCCTGGAGCGCTTCAAGAACGGGGAAATCCGCCTCTTGGTCGCCAGCGACGTTGCGGCTCGCGGGCTCGACATCAAGGGCATGAGCCACGTCTTCTGCTTCGACGTGCCGATCCACGCCGAGGACTATGTCCATCGCATCGGCCGCACCGGCCGCGCCGGTCTGTCCGGGCGCTCGTTTATGCTGGCGGCGCCCGAGGACGGACGAGCGGTCGCCGACATCGTCAAGCTGATCGGTCGGGAGGTCCCGCTGGTCACTGTCGAGGGGGTCGCCTCGGCCGAGCTCGACTATACCGCCCGGCGCGGCCGCGGATCGCGTCCGACCGCGCGCGCCGCCGTTTCGCGCCCGGCTCGCGCCGATCGAGCCCATCCCGCCCCGGAGCGTGCCCGCGCCGGCCCCGATCGCACGCGCCGTACCCCCGAGGGCGCGCGGCGCTCCGTTGGCGACGGCAGCGCTTCGGCCGGTCCGGTGCGGGCGACGGAGCGCCCCGCCCCGCGCATGCCGCGTGCGGCGGCGGCGCCGATGCGCCGCCAACCAGCAGCAAACGGGGCGAATGGCGCGAAAGTGACACAGTTTCCGGGGCCTACCGAACCCCGCCGGCCGCGCCAACCGCCGCGGCAGCCCGACGACGACCGCAAGATCGTCGGGTTTGGCGACGACTTGCCAGCGTTCCTCGCCCGCCCGCCGCGCGCGGTCGCCGGCCCTTGAGCCGCGGCGGACCGCGATGAAGACAATCTTTGTCATGGTCAAATGCGAACTCGGGCAGGCCTATGCCGTCGCCGACAAAGCGGTCAACGAAATCGAGCAGGTCTCGGAGGTTTATTCGACCTCCGGCCAATACGATCCTTTGATAAAGGTGTACCTGCCGGAAACAGCCGATACCGGGCATTTTGTCACCGAGCGATTGCAGACGCTTCCCGGCGTCAAGGACACCTTCACGATCATCGCCTTCAAGGCGTTCTCCGAAGACTCATCGGCGTAGCCGAACCGCTCGACCATCTCTCTTGCTTTTGCGCCCGAGCGATGCGATCCCGGCTGTGACGAAATAGGGGGAAGGGCGAGCGATGAATGCGGACGAAATGGGCTGGGTACGGGTGGCCGCGCGCGGCGATTTGTCCTCCGGCGAGGTCATCGGCGTCGAGGTCGCCGGCCATTCGATCGCCCTCTACGACAGCGACGGCGGCCTCTTTGCCACCGACAACGTCTGCACCCACGCCTATGCCTGCTTGTCCGACGGCTGGCTCGACGGCGCCGCAATCGAATGCCCGCTGCATGCCGCACGCTTCGATATCCGCACCGGGAAGGTGCTCGACCCGCCGGCGACCGAGGATTTGAAGACCTACCCCGTCCGCCTGATCGGCGACGACATCGAGGTCAAGCTCGCCTGAGTCGCTGAAAGCCCGAGTCGCTGAAAGCCGAGTTGCTGAAAGCCTGAGTCGTTAAAAGCCAACGTTAAAATCAATGTTAAAGGAAGCGGGAGCCGCCCTCAGCGACGAGCCCGAGACCCGGTTGGATGAGGGGGGCAGCATCGCCACTGTCGGTTTGATCGAGGTTGGCAAAGCATGCCAGTGACGGCCCTCTCAGGCGAGATTCGCGATGTGGATTTCGCCGCTGCGCTCGGCGAGCGCTATCTGTCCTACGCGCTATCGACGATCATGTCGCGCTCGCTGCCCGATGTGCGCGACGGGCTGAAGCCGGTGCATCGCCGCATCCTGCACGCGATGCAGCAGCTGCGGCTCGACCCGGGCTCGGGGTACAAGAAATGCGCCCGCGTCGTCGGCGACGTGATCGGCAAGTTCCACCCGCATGGCGAATTGGCGGTCTATGACGCGCTCGTCCGCCTCGCCCAGGATTTCGCGCAGCGCTACCCGCTGGTCGACGGACAGGGCAATTTCGGCAATATCGACGGCGATAACGCCGCGGCGATGCGATACACCGAAAGCCGGCTATCGGCGGTGGCGCAGGCCATGCTCGACGGCATCGACGAGGACGCGGTCGATTTTCGCGCGACCTACGATGGCGAGGACCGCGAGCCGGTCGTCCTGCCGGCGCGGTTTCCGAACCTGCTCGCCAACGGTGCTTCGGGCATCGCGGTCGGCATGGCGACCAGCATCCCCCCGCACAATGCCGGCGAATTGTGCGCGGCCCTCTTACAGCTGATCGACGATCCGGCCTCTTCGGTCGAGGCCTTGCACGCCCACATCCTCGGCCCCGACTTTCCCACCGGCGGGGTGCTGGTCGAGCCGGCCGAGAACATTCGCCAGGCCTATCGGACCGGCCGCGGCAGCTTCCGTCTGCGCGCCCGCTGGCAGAAGGACGCGCTGGGGCACGGCGCCTATCAGATCGTCGTCAGCGAGATGCCCTATCAGGTGCCGAAGGGGCGGCTGATCGAGAAGGTCGCAGCCCTGCTCGAAGAGAAAAAGCTGCCGCTCCTGGCCGACATCCGCGACGAATTGACCGAGGATGTCCGCCTCGTCCTCGAACCGAAAACGCGGAATGTCGAGGCCGAGATGCTGATGGAGCAGCTGTTCCGCCTGACTGAGCTCGAAGTCCGCGTGCCGCTCAATTTGAACGTTCTCGACCCTATGGGCGTGCCGCGGGTGATGAGCCTGAAAGAGGCATTGCAGGCCTTTCTCGACCACCGCCGCGAGGTATTGCAACGCACGAGCCGTCATCGCCTGGCCGCGGTCGCCCGCCGGCTCGAGATTCTAAGAGGCCAGATCGTCGTTTACCTGAACCTCGACGAGGTGATCCGGATCATTCGCGAGGCCGACGAGCCGAAAGCCGAGATGATGGCCCGTTGGGAATTAAACGAAATCCAGGCCGAGGCGATTCTGAACCTGCGGCTGCGCGCCCTGCGCCGCCTCGAAGAGATCGCGATCCGCAAGGAGATGGAGGCACTCTCGGCCGAGGAGGCGGGGCTCGCGCGGCTGTTGGCAAGCGAGCGCCGGCAGTGGCGCGCTGTAGCTAAGGAGGTTCGCGCGACGGGCGCCGAGTTTGGGGAAAACAGCGCTCTGGGCCAGCGCCGCACCGTGCTGGCCGAGGCGCCCATGCCGATCGAGATCCCGACCGACGCCTTGGTCGAGCGCGAGCCGGTGACGGTGCTGTGCTCGGCCAAAGGGTGGGTGCGCGCGATCAAGGGGCACAACGGCACGGCGGCGGAGCAGAAATACAAGGAAGGCGACGGACCGCGCTTTGCGATCGCCGCCGAGACCACCGACCGGCTGATCGTGTTCGCGACCAACGGGCGCTTTTACACGATAGGGGTCGACCGGCTGCCAGGCGGGCGAGGGCAGGGCGAGCCGTTGCGGCTGATGGTCGATCTGCCGAACGAGCACGACATCGTCGCGATGTTCCCCTATCGGCCCGGCATGGAATTGCTGGTCGCGGCGAGCGACGGGCGCGGCTTTGTCGTTGACGGCGAAGAGGCGGCAGCGCAGACCCGCGCCGGCAAGCAGGTGCTGATCCCCGGCGCGGGTGCGGTGGCCCGGATCTGCCTGCGGGCCGAGGGCGGCGACGCGGTCGCCCTGGTCGGCGACAATCGACGCATGCTGGTGGTCAAGCTCGACGACATCCCGCTGATGAGTCGCGGCCGCGGCGTGATCCTGCAGCGCTACCGGATGGGCGGCCTCGCCGACGCCAAGGTGCTTCGCCTCGCCGACGGCCTTATCTGGCGCCAGGGCGAGAACCGCACCCGTACCGAGACCGACCTCGGGGCCTGGCTCGGCCCACGCGGTGGCGCCGGCCGCCTCGTCCCCAGCGGCTTCCCCCGCTCGAACCGGTTTGTATAACCAGCGCCCCCTATGGCGCGCGCGTGGTGCGGCTCGATCGCGAGACCCCTCGCGTTTGCGCCGCTCCCATCGTCAAACGGATGAGCACCGGCAACAGCCGTGTGACGGATTGCACGCGCCCTACAGGGGTCAGCCCTTTGCCGGGGCGGCAGAGGGGAGCCGGTAGCGGTCCCGCGGGTCGTCCCACCCTTTGAAGTTGGGCCGGCGCTTTTCGGCGAAGGCGGCACGCGACTCTAACAGATCGCTCTTGGCGCCGTGCTCGTGCAATGCGGCGGCGAGGCGCTGCTGATCCGGAGAGGGCAGCGGGCGCATCTGGCGCATCATGTGGACCGTATTGACTCGCGAGGCCGGCGGCAGGGTCAACAGATGCTCGGCCATGGCGATGGCGCTGGGGATCAGCTGGTCGGGCTCGACCAGCCGGTTCAGAAAGCCGATCTGGTAAAAGCGCTCGGCGGTAAAGCGAAAGCCCAGCGCCATCTCCATGGCGATCGGGTAGGGCAGGTTGGCGACATGGCCATGATTGTAGCCGCCGAGGAGCCAGCGCTTGGCTTCGGAGACCTCGAACACCGCCGCGGGCACGGCAACCCGCAGATCGGTGCGCTCGACCAGCATAAAGCCGCCGCCCATCGCATAGCCGTTGACCGCGGCGATGACCGGCTTTTCCAATTCCCCGGTCATGAACGGGTCCTCGATATCCGGGCGCCGGCCGCCGGGCGTGCGGTTCTGCAAGGATTCTTTCATGTCCTCGCCGGCGCAGAACCCGCGACCGGTGCCGGTAAAGATCGCGACCTCGAACTCGTCGCTGCGGCGGAATTCGGTCCAGGTCTCGGCGAGCCGGGTGCGCATTTCATGATTGAGCGCGTTCAGCCGCTCGGGGCGGTTCATCCGTACCACCAGGATCTGTCCCTGACGCTCGGTCTCGACGACGGCCATGTGTTCTACTCCGCAATATTCCGGACGCAGGCTACCATCCGCCGCCGCCCGGTCAAACCGCGCCGGGTGTCAAGGGACCGCCTGATTTGGGTCAGGCGGTACCGCGTTCGGGGTAACCGGCACGTTTCAGGGCCTCGCCGATACCGCCGAGGACGGCCGGATCGTCGATTGTCGCCGGCATCGCATAATCCTCGCCGTCGGCGATCCTGCGCATCGTGCCGCGCAGGATCTTGCCGGACCGGGTCTTCGGCAAGCCGGCGACGACGAGCGCGGTGCGAAAGCTCGCCACCGGGCCGATGCGCTCGCGCACCAGGGTGACGGCCTCGCGCTCAATGTCCTCGGGCGCCCGAGCGGCGCCGGCTTTCAGCACCAGGAGGCCGACCGGAACCTGCCCTTTCAGCGCGTCGGCGACGCCGATCACCGCACATTCGGCGACGTCCGGGTGGGCCGCCAGCACCTCCTCGATGCCCCCGGTCGAGAGCCGATGGCCGGCGACATTGATGATGTCGTCGGTGCGGGTCATCACATGGATATAGCCGTCCTCGTCGATGAACCCGGCATCCGCCGTCTGATAATAGCCGGGAAAGGCCGACAGATAAGTGCGCACGAAATGGTCGTCGGCTTCCCACAGGGTCGGCAGCGCGCCCGGCGGCAACGGCAGTTTGACCGCGAGCGCGCCGATCTCGCCGGCCGCCATCTCGCGGGCGACGCCCTCGGCTTCGGCGTCCATCACGCGCACGTCCCAACCAGGCACCGCACGCGTCGCCGAGCCATGCTTGACCGGCAGCCGCTCAATGCCGAGGCAATTGGCGGCGATCGGCCAGCCGGTCTCGGTCTGCCACCAATGGTCGACAACGGCGACGCCGAGCTGCTCTTCGGCCCAGGCGACGGTCGGTGGGTCGGCGCGCTCGCCGGCCAGAAACAGCGCGCGGAACTGGCTGAGATTATGCCGACGGATCAGCTTGCCGTCGGGGTCCTCGCGCCGGATCGCGCGGAACGCCGTCGGTGCGGTAAAGAACACGCGCACCCCGTGCTGCGCAATTACCCGCCAGAAGGCCCCGGCATCGGGGGTACCGACCGGCTTGCCCTCGTACATGATGGTGGTGCAGCCGAGGAGCAGCGGCGCGTAGACGATGTAGGAATGGCCGACTACCCAGCCGACATCGGAGGCAGTCCAGAACGCCTCGTCGGGCTGCACCCCATAAATATTGCGCAACGACCAGTGCAGCGCCACGGCATGGCCGCCATTGTCGCGCACGACGCCCTTGGGAATCCCCGTCGTGCCCGAGGTGTAGAGGATGTAGAGCGGGTCGGTTGCCAGCACCGGAACGCATTCAGCCGTCGGCGCGGCGGCGGCCAGTTCCCGCCAATCGTGGTCGCGGCCGGGAACCAGATCCGCCCGGCACATCGGCCGCTGTAGGACGAGGCAATGTTCGGGCTTGGCGTGCGCTTCGGCGATCGCGGCGTCGAGCAACGGCTTATAGGGGATGATGCGGTCGACCTCGATGCCGCACGAGGCCGACAAAATGATTCGGGGCCGGGCGGCGTCGATCCGGGTCGCCAGCTCATGCGCGGCAAACCCGCCGAAGACGACAGAATGGACTGCGCCGATGCGGGCGCAGGCCAGCATCGCCATCGCCGCCTCGGGCACCATCGGCATGTAGATCAGCACGCGGTCGCCCTTGACCACGCCGAGCCCGGCGAGGGCGCCGGCGAGCCGTGCCACCGCGTCGCGCAATTGGCGATAGGTGTAGTGCGCGACCTGGCCGGTAACCGGGCTGTCCCAGATCAGTGCCGTGCGCTCGCCTCGGCCGGCGGCGACATGACGGTCGAGCGCGTTCCAGCAGCTGTTGAGCCGGGCGCCCGGAAACCACCTGGAAAAGGGGGGGCGGCTCTGGTCGAGCACCCGGTTCCAGCGGCGTTCCCAATCGATCGCCTCGGCCGCTTCGGCCCAGAACTCCTCGGGTTGCTCGATCGATCGACGATAGGTCTCGGCATATCCCGTCATATGCGCTCTCCCATTGGCAGCGTTGGCCGGGATGCCCGCTCGTTCAGGCAGCGCGGCGCTGTGATCGGACGTGACCGCTGACATCGGCGCCATCGACTGGCGTCAAGCGCAGAAAGCCAATCGCGGCGATCAAAGGGATCAGTCCGATCAGGAAGAAGGCGAGCTGAAAATCCGCGGCTGTGAGCCGCGATGGTCCGGCGATCACGGCCAGCAATGCCGCGCCGACAGCAACGCCAAAGCCGCGCGCCACCTGCTGGGCGACGCCGCCGACGCTGGTGCTCCGGCTTAACAGCGGTGCCGGCATGTCGGCATAGCTGACCGTATTCAGGCCGAGATATTGGACGCTGCGCACGCAGCCCGACATAAGCACGAGCAGCACGATCAGCAATTCCGGAGTGTCGGCGCGCAGCAAGCCGCAAGCTGCGGTCACCGCGGCGGCGAGGCAGGCATTGCCGACCAGCAGCCGGCGAAACCCGAAGAGCCGCAGCAACGGCCCGGAGAAGGAGCGGGCGAACATCGCACCGGCGCTCGACGAAAAGGTCAGCAGACCCGAATGCAACGGGCTCATCCCGAACCCGACCTGGAACAGCAGCGGCAGCAGGAACGGGACCGCGTCGAGCCCCATCCGACAGACGGCACCGGTCGCCGTGCCGATGCGGAAGGTACGGATGCGGAACAGGGCGAGGTCGAGGACCGGGTCCTTGCGCTGCCGCGCATGCCAGCCATAAAGGGCGAGGATTGCCAGTGCCGCGGGAAAGAAGGCGGCGCCGAGCGCGCTCGGGATCAGCGGCCGGCCGAGGTTCTCGATCGCCAGCTCGAGCAATGCCAAGCCGAGCCCGCAAAGCAGAAACCCGCCAAGATCGAAGCGGGTCGGCGACGGGGCGCGGAAATTGTCGATCAGCCACAGCACCAGCACGACGTTGGTCACGCCGACCGGCAGGTTCAGAAAGAAGATTGCGCGCCAGGAGACCCAGCTGGTGATGAAGCCGCCGACGATCGGGCCGACGGTGGGACCGACCATCGCCGGGATCGTCATCCAGTTCATCGCCGAAACGAGCCCCGAGCGCGGGAAGCTGCGCAGCAGGATCAGCCGCCCGACCGGGGTCATCATCGCGCCGCCGAACCCTTGGATCACCCGCATGCCCAGCAGCATCGGCAGGTTCGTTGACAGCCCGCACAGCGCCGATCCGGCGGTGAAGATCGCGATCGCCGCGCAGAACACCACGCGCGCGCCCAGCCGGTCGGCGATCCAGCCGCTGACCGGGATGAACACGGCGAGGCTTAAAAGATATGTAGCGATCACCAGATTGAGGCGCAGCGGGGCCTGGTGGAGGCTTTTGGCCATCGCCGGGATCGACACCGCGATCATCGTCGAGTTCGAGCCCCTCCATGAAAAAAGCGCAGCCGACCACCAGCGGGATAACGATGCTGGCGCGCGGCCTTCCCGCACGGCCGGGTGTGGCGCCGGTCTCGCTCACCGCCGAGCGCGGCCGCTTCCGGGGCTTGGGCGGTGTCGCGTGTGCTGTTCCGGCCCCGCGCCCGGGATAGGATCGCCCATCAGCCCTCCCGCCCTTCGAGGTTGACACCAATTGTGCGTCGGACAATAGCCGATCGCGGACCTTCGAGGGGGCGGCAAAGGTGGACAACAGCGAAATCGGCTCCGAGCTTCTCGACGGCTGGGCGCTCGCCTATCTCGGGCGGTTCGCCAGCTCGGCCGAGAATTTGCGGCGGGTGCTGCTGCGGCGTGCACGGCGGCGCGGACTGGCGACCCCGCAGGCGAGGGCGCAGACCGCCGCGCTGATCGACGCGCTGGTCGAGCGTTACCGCGGTTCGGGCCTACTCGATGATGTGGCCTACGCCGCGGCCCGCGTGCGCTCGCTGCACCGCCGCGGCGAATCCGCCGCCAAAATCCGCGCCCGGCTCGCAGCCAAGGGGGTCGACAATTCGATCGCGGCCGAGGCGGTGCTCGGGCTGCGCGCCGAGACGGCCGATCCGGATCTGGCTGCTGCCTGCGCCTTTGCCCGCCGCCGCCGGCTCGGCCCTTATCGCCGGGCCGGGGCCGATTGGACGCGCGAGCTCGGCGCCTTTGCTCGCGCCGGGTTCGGCCGCCGGGTCGCCGAGCGGGTGCTCGCCTGCCCCGACATCGAGGCGGTCGAGGCGCTGGCCCGCGCCGAACCCGACTGAGACGCCGCCCCTATCTTTCCGGCGAGTCAGCGGAGGTGGCGGCGATTGCGATCCTGCGAGCGAGCAGGTCTTCGATCTCGGCCGCGCCGAACCCGGCCTCGCGCAGGATCTCGCGCGAGTGCTCGCCGAGCCGCGGCGCCGGACGCCGCAAGGCGCAATCGGCTCCGCCGAACCGCACCGGCGGCCGCACGGTGCGGATGCGGCCTTCCGAGGGATGGTCGGTCATTGGAAAGAAGTCGACCGCGGCGAGCTGCTCGTCGCGGGGCAATTCAACGAGCGGATTGACCGGTCCGCACGGGATGTCGGCCGATTTGAGCTCGGTGAGCCAATAGGCTGTGGTTTCCCCGCGTACGCATTCGGCGATCAGCGCGTAGAGCTCGGCGACATGGCGGCTGCGGGTCTGGGCGTCGGCAAGGCGCGGATCGTCGGCCAGTTCGGGCCGTCCGGCGATATGGAAGAAATCCCGCCAATGCCGGTCGGTGTAGGGCAAGATACAGATATGCCCGTCGGCGGTGCGGTGCGGGCGGCGGTCGGGCGCCAGCATCCGCGAATAGCCGGGCGGCCCCAGCGGCGGGTCGAAGGTCAGCCCGCCCAGATGCTCGGCCATCACAAACGCGGTCATGGTTTCGAGCATCGGCACCTCGACCGCCTGGCCGGCGCCGGTGCGGGCGCGCTGCAGCAATGCCGCCATCACCGCATAGACCATGGTCAGCCCGACGGTCTTGTCGCCGACCAGCGTCGGTACAAACCGCGCCTCGCCGCCGGTCGCTTGTTCGAGCGCCACGAACCCGCTCGCCCCCTGGAT
Source organism: uncultured Alphaproteobacteria bacterium (assembly GCA_963832875.1). Classification (GTDB taxonomy): domain Bacteria; phylum Pseudomonadota; class Alphaproteobacteria; order ATCC43930; family CGMCC-115725; genus AP-15. Next base: position 335,988 of record CAWHWB010000002.1, read on the forward strand.
GATGTCGTCGAAGGCGGGGCGGTCGGCGAGCGGGCCGTCCTGGCCGTACCCATGCGCCGAGCAATAGACGAGACGCGGGTTGACCTCGCGCAGCCGCTCATAGGCGAAGCCGAGCCGGGCCATCGCCCGCGGCCGCATGTTGTGCATCAGGACGTCGCTCTGGCGGACCAGCGCCAGCAGCACCGCGGCGCCCTCCGAGCGTTTCAGGTCGAGCACGAGCGAGCGTTTGTTGCGATTGAGGTTGAGGAAAACATGGCCCATCTCGCGGTGCCGCGCGGGGCCGGCGTAGCGCATGATATCGCCCTCGGGCGCCTCGACCTTGATCACCTCGGCGCCGAGATCGCCCAAGATCTGCGTCGCCAGCGGACCCAACACGACCGTCGTCAGATCGATCACCTTGATCCCGGCGAGCGGGCCTGGTTTTGCCCCGATCCCGGGATTTTCTCTGGTCCCGGGTATTTCCTTGGTCAATGCGGCACCTCGCACCATGCCCGCCTGTTGCAGGCAGCGGCACATTAGTCAGAGAGATTGCGCGGAACCAGCCTGGGCCGCATTCGCCTCGCGCGCGGAGACGTGCAGCTCAGCAGGGGGCAGCCCAAGCGGATCAGCGCGACAATACCTGCAGGGATCACCCGCGTTTCGTCCGTCGCCGGGGAATCGGCGCGAGATCGGGCTCACTTCCGCCGACGCGTTCCCAACCTGCGCGCGCTTTCGCCGTCGAGTTCCGCCTGGTCGGCTCCCTTAAACCAGTCGAGGATTTCCTCGCCGGTCCAGAACAGCACGTCCTGGTGCGCGCGGATATGGGCGAGCGCATTGCGGAAATATTTGAGGCGGTGCGGCGCGCCCATGATGTAGGGATGCACGACCAAAGCCATGATCCGCGCCGAATCGGCGGCGTCGTGGTGGATCTGCGCGAACTGGTCGATGGCGCGGTCGTAATATTCGCCCGCTTTGTGCTGCTGGATCAGCATCATCGCCACGTCGTTGCATTCCTGAGTATAGGGCAGGTTGACGATCGGCCGGGTGCGGGTGCGCAGCCGCACCGGCTGGTCGTCGAGCACCCAGTCGCAGACATAGTCGTAGCCTTCCTCGGCCAACAGGTCCGGTGTCTCCCAGGTCTCGGTCAGGCCGGGGCCGAGCCAGCCGCGCGGGTTGCGCCCGGTCACCCCGCGGATCGCGACGGCGGTGCGGCGGATGTCATCACGCTCGTCGGCGACTTTCTGCATGTTCTTCTGGCTGAAGCCGTGGCCGATGAATTCCCACCCGCGATCAAGCGCGGCTCGGGCGATCGGCTGGTAGCGGGCAATGGCCGAGCCGTTGATCGCGATGACCGCACGGATCTGCTGCTCATCCAAAACTTCCAGCATGCGCCAGAACCCGACCCGGTTGCCGTATTCGTGCCAGGCCCAGTTCGGGATGTCGGGCATCGAGGCGCCGCCCGCCGGCGAGGTCAAGACGGTGCGCGGCATCGGCTCGAGCGGGTCCCATTCCTCGACGTTGACGATGACCCAAACCGCCATCCGCGCCCCACCCGGCAAGGCCAATGGGCGGCGTCCGGCGATCGGCGAATAGTCGAGGCGCTCGGTCGGCAGCATGATTCGTTTCTCGCCGGTCATCGGCCGGCCCGCCCCGCCCCTGTCGTCGCCCGGTACCAATCGAGGATCTCGGCGCCGTTCCAATGCAACACGCCGGCGTACCGGCTGATGTGCTCGTAAACGGCTTCGAGGTATTTGATCCGGTGCGGTTGGCCGCTGATATAGGGATGGATCGCGATGGCCATGATTTTGGCCCGCGCGGCGCCCTCCTGATAAAGCCGCTCGAAGCTGTCGATGCAGCGTTCGGTGAAATACCGCGATTCATGGTGCTGGACGAGCATCATCGGGATGTCGTTGAGCTCGACCGAATACGGCAGGGTGACCAGGGGGCCGCGCTTGGTGCGGATCTCGGTCGGCTCGTCGTCATAGACCCAGTCGCCGACATATTCGATCCCGGCGGCGGCCAGCAGTTCGGGGGTCTCGTAGGTCTCGGTCAGTCCGGGGCCGAGCCAGCCCCTGGTCCGGGTTCCGGCAAAGCGATCCAGCACGTCCAGCGATTTTGCAATCATTGCCGCCTGGTCATCGACCTTGTGAATCGGCGTCTGCTCCCAGGCGTGGCCCATGAACTCCCAGCCGGCGTCCCGCGCCGCACCGGCGACGCGTTCGTATTCCTCGCAGACCCGCGCGTTGATCGACAGGGTCGGACGAATGCCAAGCCGCCCGAACAGCTCGAAAAAGCGCCAGATCCCGACCCGCATGCCGTATTCGTGCCAAGCCCAGTTGGGCAGGTCGGGCAGCAATACTTGACCGGTCGGGGCCGGCAAGACCTGGCGCGCCATCGGCCGCGAGATCGACCAGTATTCAAGGTTGACGATGGTCCACACGACGAGCCGGGCGTCCCCCGGCAAGGCGAGCGGCGGCCGGTCGACGATCGCCGTAAATGTGCTGCGCCTACGCGGGATCATCCCTACCTCGATTTTGCCGCGAAAATGACTCGGCACTGTCGCGCAGCGCGCGTCGGCGGGCAAGCATTCTCGCCTAGGGCGGGATCGGGGGCCAGCCGTGGCGCGCGCTTTGTGCAATGCAGCGGTGCAAAGTCAACATTCCGCCGGCGCCGGTGCGACCGACATCCTCGCGCCGGCGTTTGCCGATGGGAAGACCCGGTCGGTAAGGGGTGCCCGGAAGGGGTTGGAGGCGATGAGACTGCAATATTTCCGGGGCAATTTGTTTGTCGCAAACCTGCCGCCGGATCTGACCGACGATCAGCTGGCCGAAGCCTTCGACCCGTTCGGGATGGTGCTGAGCGCCTTTGTCGCCCGTGACCCGGCTACCGGCAAGCGGCTGCGCTACGGCTTTGTCGACATCGCTACCGACCGCGCCGCCAAGCGGGCGGTCGCGGCGATGAACGGCACCGCGATCGACGGGCACGACGGGCACAATCTCGATGTGCGGATCAGCGAGCGTCCGGCGGCGCGAAAAAAGTCGGCGGGCGCACGTCCTGCACCGCGCCGGGCGCCCCCGCCAGCGCTGCGCGAAAGCGCCGCGGATCCAGATGCGGGTGGGGACTTTGCACCCCGCCTGGCGCCGCGGCGGCAGCCGACTTTTCAGGTCGAGCGCCGGTCCTTGCCGCGCCGCGTCTAAATTAATCGAGCACTATCACCCCGGCCTCGGCCATCGCCCGCGACGCACGGGCGAGCGACCCGTCGAGATCGATCCCGCGACAGGCGTCGAGCGCGACGGCGACCTTAAATCCGGCCAGGCGGGCGTCTAGCGCCGAGAACAGCACGCAGAAATCGGTCGCCAGCCCGCACAGGGTCACCCGCTCGAAGCCGCGCTCGCGCAGATAGGAGCCGAGCCCGGTCGGCGTCGTCCGGTCGTTTTCGCGAAACGCCGAATAGGAATCGATTTCCGGTCGAAAGCCTTTGCGCAGCACAAGCTCGGCATGCGGCACGGCAAGACCGGGGTGAAACGCCGCCCCACGGGTTCCCTGGACGCAATGATCGGGCCACAGGATCTGGGGGCCATAAGCCGTCTCGATCGTCGCGAACGGCTGCTTGCCCGGATGCGACCCGGCAAACGACAGGTGGCCCGGCGGATGCCAATCCTGGGTTAGCACGACATGGGTGAACCGCGCGGCGAGCCGGTTGACCGCCGGGAGGATCGCGTCGCCGTCCGGCACCGCCAGCGCACCGCCGGGGCAGAAATCGTTCTGCACATCGGCGATCACCAGAACGTCGCGCTCGCCCGACCGCGGCCCCAAGCCTCGCGTCACGTCTCGGTTCATTTTTCCCTCGCCGGTCTCTGATCCGCCCGATAACACATATCGGCATCGAACTGTGCTGGCGGCAGGGCATTGTGGCCGCGACCGATAAGGGCGATCTGCGCCGGTTGATGGCGCTCCTCAAGGCGTTGTGGAAATTGCGCCCGCCGGAGGGGCCGGAGCCGCCCGGGGCGCGGCTGCTGCGGCGCTGGCGCGAAAAGCGCCTGCTGGCTCGGCTCGAGCAGGGCTGGCCCGGCGGCTTTGCGCTGCACCGCAACGGCGACCTCGTCTACGTGCCGCACCCGCTCGACGCGCGCGGCCGCCACGCGTTGCTGCATTCGCCGGCGGTCCATCCCGCGGTGCTGGCCTTTGTGCCGCGCGGCGGGGTGGCGATCGATGTCGGCGCCAATCTCGGCGAATGGACGGTGCCGCTGGCCCGTGCGGTCGGCCCGACCGGGAAGGTGCTGGCGATCGAGCCGGCGCCACGCGCCGCCGCCGCCCTCGGCAGGACGCTCGCCGCCAATGCGCTCGCCCAGGTCGAGATCATCGCCTGCGCCCTCGGCGACCATGACGGTGCCGCCCTCTTCGCCGTGCCGGACGTGACTTCGGCGAGGATCGATACCGGCACCGCCCATCTCGGACCGGCCGCACCCGGGCACGAGGTGGTGGGGGTGGCGGTGCGTCGCCTTGATGCGCTCGTTGCAGAGCGTCGGCTCGACCGGCTTAACCTCGTCAAGATCGATGTCGAAGGCCATGAGCGGCCAGTGCTCGACGGAGCCGCCGCGATCCTCGCGCGGTTTCGCCCGGTTCTGGTCCTCGAAACCGGGCACGAGGGGGATGGCGACCGTCAGGCGATCGGCGACCAGCTCGGCGGCCTCGGCTATCGCCTGATCGGGATATTGCTCGATTTCGGCATGGCCGAAGCCGATTGGCCGGCTTATGTCGCGGCCGCCCCGCCGTTCCGCCCGGGCGACGCGCACAATCTGCTGCTGGTCCCGGGCTGAGGGGCCGCTCAAGTCCCGACCGCGAGCGGGCTCGCCAACTTTTTGAGCGCGGCCACGACCGACAGCGGCGTCAGCCGCCCGGTCTTTGGATTCTCGGTGGACGGCACGTTTTCGATCTGCATGGACAGCCGCGCGGCGTTGGCTTCGACCTCGATCCGGTGAATGTTGCGGGTGACCCCGGGGTCGGCCCAGATCTCGATCGTGGTACGATCGGGCCCGATGCCGGCCAATGCCAGGGCCGCCGCGACATTGACGTTGGCCGGAAAGCCGCGGGCCGCCTCGCGCGCACTGCCGGAAAACACGCGCTGCGGCGCGCCGAGCCGGTCAAGCGAAATGCCGTGCTGTTCCAGATAGGGCGCTCCGGCAAGCCCGCCCGGCGGCTTGCGGGTGATCATATGCACGCGCGAAATCTCGCCCTCGGCCGCCGCCATCACCGCATCGAGGCCGAGCAACGCCCCAGTTGGCACCAGGATGCGGCCGCCCTGCCGGCGCGCCAGCTCGACCAGGTCGAAATTATCGAGCAACGCGCCGCAGCTCAGCACGATCAGCGTGCGGCCATGGCCCAGCGCCGGCTCGGCGATCTCTCGTAGCACGGCGGCGGGCGCGCATTCGACGACGATGTCGGCCTCTTCCCACAGCCGCCCCAGCGGCACGACCGGCGCCTTGCGCGCGAACCCGGCCATCGCTATCTTGGCCCGCGCCGTGTCTCGCGCCGACACCGCCGCCAGGGCCAATCCTTCGATCCCCTGATCGAGCCGTCGCGCCACTACCTTGCCGATCGCCCCGAACCCGCCGATCGCTACCCGCAACTCCCGAGACATATCTCCCTCCTGAAATGCCAGCGGGACTGCGAGCCCGGCTCCCGTGCATTCCGGTTTTGTCATACCGGCGAAGGTCGGCATCCATGACTGAGGTGGGTCCCGGCATCCTCCAGGACGACAAGAAATGTTATCCTCTCTGAGGTACCTGCAGCGAGCTCAATGGTGAGCACAATGGCGAACGGCAGCTACGTGGCGAGAGTGGAACCGGACGAGGAGGCCGGGCTGCTTCATGGCGAAGTCGTCAACACCAGAGATGTGCTGACCTTTAAGGGGCGGGAGCTCGATGAGCTGAAGACCGCCTTTGCCGAGACGATTGCCGATTATCTCGAATGGTGCCGGGAAAGAGGAAAAGAACCCGAGCGGCCCTATTCGGGAAATTTCACGGTTCGGGTATCCCCGGAACTTCACCGGCGTATCGCCGCGGCTGCGGCGCGTGAGGGCAAAAGCGTCGATGCGTTCGTCGCCTCGACGCTCGAACACGTCACCTAAACCGCGCCGATCAATAGGATTTCGGCAGCCCTAACACGCGCTCGGCGATGTGCGACAGGATCAGCTGCGGGCTGATCGGGGCGATGCGGGCGATCTGGATCTCGCGGAAATAGCGCTCGACATGATATTCGCGGGCATAGCCCATGCCGCCATGGGTCATGATCGCAGTCTCGCAGGCGCGGAACCCGGCCTCGGCGGCGCAGTATTTGGCGGCGTTCGCGAAAGCGCCGACTATGCCGGCATCCTCACCCCGGTCATAGGCCGCCGCCGCGCGCAATACCATCAGCTCGGCCGCTTCGAGCTCGATCCAGCGCAGGGCCAGCGGATGCTGGATCGCCTGGTTCTGCCCGATCGGCCGGCCAAAGACGACCCGCTCCTGCGCATAGCGGTTGGCGCGCGCCAAGGCCACCCGGCCGAGCCCGACCGCCTCGGCGGCGATCAGGATCCGCTCCGGGTTCATCCCGTGCAGGATGTATTGGAACCCCTTGCCCTCCTCGCCGATGCGGTCCGCCGCCGGCACTTCGAGGCCGTCGATGAAGAGGAGGTTCGAGTCGACCGCGTGGCGGCCCATTTTCGCGATCTCGCGCACCTCGACCTTGCTGCGGTCAAGATCGGTGTAGAACAACGTGATGCCGAGCGAGGGGCGCGCCGCCCTCTCGAGCGGCGTCGTGCGCGCCAGGATCAGCATCTTTTCGGCAACCTGAGCGGTCGAGATCCAGATCTTGCGCCCGTACAGCAGGTAATGGTCGCCGCGGCGCTCGGCCCGTGTCTTCAGCCGCGTCGTATCGAGCCCGGCATCGGGCTCGGTCACGGCAAAGCAGGTTTTTTCGTCGCCGGCGATCAGGGGCGGCAGAAAGCGGCGCTTCTGCTCGTCGGTGCCGAAAACCACGACCGGATGCAGCCCGAAGATGTTCATGTGGATCGCCGAGGCGCCGCTGAACCCGGCGCCGGATTGGGCGACGGCCTGCATCATTACCGCCGCCTCGACAATCCCCAGCCCGCTGCCGCCATATTCCGGCGGCATGGCGATGCCAAGCCACCCGGCGTCCGCCATCGCCCGGTGAAACTCGTGCGGAAAGCCGCCTTCCGTATCCTTGGCGAGCCAGTAATCGTCGCCGAACCGCTCGCACAGCCGCGCCACCGCCGTGCGGATCTCCTGCTGCTCCGCCGTAAATGTGAAGGTCATGCACTACTCCGCGTTCGCAGCAATTTCGGCAGGTCAAGCAATGCTTGTACGGCGCGGCGCGGCGCCGAGCGGCAGCCCGAGATGCGCGGTCAGAAGATACGCGCCGGAGAGGTTTGATAAAAGAAGGGACCCGAAGCTAAGCACGGGTTTGCCGCAAGCCTAACTTGTCCCGCGATCGATGCGGGTCGGCGATATCGCCGCGCCGGCCGGCCGCCGGTCTGCGCCTCGATGATGCGCTCGTGACCAGGGGCAGCCGGCCGGTTATGTTGAGCGCGTCGGCGCGGGACGTGCCGCAATAGATGAACGGGGGAGGAAGCGACATGACGGGACGCTCACGCGATATCGACGCCGCGGTTGCGGCAGGTTTGCCGCGGCGCGCGGTGATGCGGGGTGTGGCAGCCGGGCCGCTCGCGGCGGCGCTGACGGCCATGGCCAGCGGGGCGCGGGCGGCCGACGACCAGCCGTTTCCGTCGCATCCGCGGTGGAAGTTCGTGTTCGTCAACCATGTGACCACCGGGCCGTTTTTCGTCCCCTGCCAGTACGGCATCCACGACGCCTGCGCGCTCTTGGGCTGCGACTATCAATGGACCGGCTCGGAAACCTCCGATGTGGCCCAGATGGTCAACGCGATGAATACCGCGATCGCCGGCAAAGTCGACGCAATCGCGGTGTGCATTGTCGATCCCAAAGGCTTTGACCGGCCGATCGACCGCGCGCTCAATGCCGGCATCCCGGTATTCAGCTACAACGCCGACGCGCCGCATGGCAGCGGCAACCGGCGGCTCGCCTATATCGGCCAGGACCTCTTCCTGTCCGGCCAGCTGATGGGCGAGCGCATCGTCAAACTGGTCGGCTCCGGCGAGGTGGCGATCTTTATCGCCACCCCCGGGCAGCTCAATCTGCAGCCGAGGGTCGATGGCGCGATGGACGCAATCAAGAAATCGGGGGCCAAGATCGAGGCGACGATGATCGCCACCGATCCGACGGTCAATGTGGGGCTGTCGAAGATCCGCGCCTATTATTTGGGGCACCAGAACGTGCGCGGGATGTTCGGCACCGGTGGCGCCGATTCGATGAATATCGGCTTGATCATGCGCCAGTACGATCTGCCGAAAAAGGGCGTGCAGGGCGGCGGGTTCGACCTGCTGCCGCGCTCGCTTGAGGCGGTGCGCGATGGGTTCCTCAACTTCGTGATCGACCAGCAGCCCTACCTGCAGGGTTTCTATACGGTCATGGAAATGTTCGCCTACAAGGTTTCGGGCGGGCTCGTCGGGCCGGCCGACATCAACACCGGCCTCAAATTCGTGACGAAGGACAGCGTGCCGCCCTATCTCGACACCAAGACGCGCTACGAAGGCAGTTCGGCCGAGCCGCAGATCGTGCCGCGCACCGGCCCGATCGGCGGGTGAGCTTGTCGCCGCCGAGCGTCGACCGGGCTGGTGTGCCACGCCGCGGCATCGCCCGCCGGGTCCATGATTTCGTCTTGCGGCCGGAGGCGAGCGTCATAGTCGTCTCGGCGGCGCTGATTGCGTATTTCGAAGTCGCCAACGCCAATTTCCTGACCAACGACAATTTGCAGACGGTATCGCAGTTCGTCGCGGCACCGGTGATCATCGCCTGCGGCGAGATCATGCTGCTGATCTGCCGCGAGATCGATTTGTCGGTCGGTCAGGTCTTCGCGCTCGCCCCGTTCATCATGGAACGCGCGCAGGCGATCGGGCTGCCGGTGGTCGCGGCGATGGTTGCCGCACTCGCCGTCTGCGCGCTGATCGGGCTCGTCATCGGGCTGATCACGATCGGGCTCAGGGTGCCCTCGTTCATCACCACGCTCGGCATGCTGTTCCTGATCACCGGGGTGACTCTGACGATCTCGCGCGGCTTCCCGGCCAACACCCCGGGCGGCCCGTTGCTGAACGGGATCATGGGGGCGTGGGGCTATTCGGAAATCGTCTGGGCGGTCGCCGTCGTCGCCGCCATGCACGTCGTGCTGCGCCACACCCGCTGGGGGCTGCACACGATCGCGACCGGCGGCAACATCATCGCCGCCGCCGAGGCCGGGATCGCCACCAACCGCATCAAAATCGGTAATTTCGTGCTGACCAGCACATTGGGCGGGTTCACCGGGTTGCTGGAGGCGTTCCGCGTCGGCTCGACGGACCCGCTGGCGGGCGGCAGTACGATCATGTTCTTGGGCGTCGCCTCGGGGGTGATCGGCGGCACCGCTATCGCCGGCGGCGCGGGCACGATCGTCGGCGGGCTGGTCGGCGGCATCATGCTCGGCGTCTTGCAGGACGGGTTCACCCTGCAAGGGATCAACGCCTTCGCCTTTGACATTATCATCGGCGCCGCGATCCTGATCGCGATGGTGGCGAACATCAATCTGGCGCGGCTGCGCGGCGGCGGTGGCGGATGAGCGGCCCTATGGATGCGAAAGGGGTCGAGGCGATCGGAGGGGACGCGAGCGGGGTCGCGGCAATCCGCGCCGAGAAATTGGTCAAGGTTTTCGGCAAGATCACCGCGCTCTCCGGGGTGTCGATGCAGGTGGCGCGCGGCGAGACGCTCGGGATCCTCGGCGACAACGGCGCCGGCAAATCGACGCTGATCAAGATCCTGACCGGCTATCACCAGCCCGATCGCGGGCAGGTGTTCGTTGACGGGCGGCCGGTCGCGTTCGCCTCGGTCGACGATGCGAGGGCATTCGGCATCGAATGCGTCTACCAGGACCTGGCCCTGGTCAACGGGCTCAGCATCTACCACAACATGTTCTTGAATCGGGAATTGCTGCACGGCTGGCCATTGCGGTTCCTCGACCATCGCGCGATGCGGCGCCGCGCGGCCGAGGCGCTGGCGGAAATTGGCGTTGACGTGCCCTCGGTCGAGCTCGAAGTCGGCGCATTGTCGGGCGGGCAACGCCAGGCGATCGCGGTGGCCCGCGCAGTCTATTCGCAGGCGCGCATTCTCTTGCTCGACGAGCCGCTCGCGGCGATGGGGGCGCGTGAGGCGCGGCTGATCATCGGGCTGATCGAGCGGCTTCGGGCGCGCGGCGACATCGCCATCGTCATGATCGCCCACAACTATGCCCAGACCCTGGAGATCTGCGACCGGGTGATGCTGATGCAGCACGGCGAAGTCACCTTCGAAAGCCGCGCGGCGACCACCTCGGCCGAGGAGCTCTTGGAAATCGTCCGCCGCGAATACCGCGCCGTCCGCACCGCCTAGCTTTGGAAAGCTGCGGCGAAGTTGACGCAGTCCCGGCTTTTCCGCCAAATTGACAAGCGGCGGCGGGGAAGCAAGGCGATGTCCCGGCGCGATCCTGCGACGCCGCGAGACGGCGGGAGCGAGCAGTGAACCCGGAAACCGTGCTGGCCTCGCGCATCCAATTCGCCCTGACCATCGGGTATCACATCCTGTGGCCGGCCTACAGCATCGGCGTGTCGGGCTACATCGTGCTGCTCAACGTGCTGTGGCTCGCGACTGGGCGTGCGGTTTACCGCGCTCTGCTGCGCTTCTGGATCCACCTCTTCGCCTTGGGCTTCGCCATGGGCGTCGTCACTGGAGTGGTGATCTCCTACGAGATTGGCATGAACTGGAGCGGCTATGCCGCCGCGGTCAGCAATGTCATCGGCCCGTTCTTCACCTACGAGGTGATGACCGCCTTTTTTCTCGAGGCGGGGTTCATCGGGATCATGTTGTTCGGCATGGAACGCGTCGGCCGGGGCCTGCATTTCGTTGCCTGCGTGATGGTGGCGCTCGGCGCACTGGTCAGCGCCTTTTGGATTCTCGCGGCCAATAGCTGGATGCAAACGCCCGCCGGTTTCACCTTCGCCGACGGCAAGTTCCAGATCGCAGATTGGTCGGCCGCGATCTTCAATCCCTCCTTTCCGTATCGTTTCGCGCATATGGTGACCGCCGCCTACATTGCCGGCGACTTTGTCGTCCTCGGCGTGATGGGCTTTTACCTGTGGCGCGGCTGGCACGTCGAAATCGCCAAGGCCGGCTTCTCCGCAGCGATGTGGATCGCGATCGTCCTGACCCCGCTGCAGATCTTCCTCGGCGACATGCACGGCCGCAACACGCTCGAATACCAGCCGATCAAGGTCGCCGCGATGGAGGGCGACTGGGACACGATGCGCGGCCAGCCGCTGGTCATCTTCGCCTGGCCCGACATGGCGGCTCAAAGCAACAAGTACGAGCTCGCCATCCCCAAGCTCGGGAGCCTGATCCTGACCCACAGCTGGGACGGACTGGTCAAAGGGCTGAAGGCGGTGCCGCCCGCCGACCAGCCCCCGGTGCCCTATGTCTTTTATGCCTTTCGGCTGATGGTCGGGATCGGCGTCTTGATGTTCCTGATCGCGCTCGCCGGCCTGGTGCTGCGCCTCTTCCGCCGGCTCTACGCCGCGCGCTGGTTCGCGGCCATCTGCGCGTTTTCGAGCCCATTGCCGTTTCTCGCCATCCTGTGCGGCTGGACCGTCACCGAGGTCGGGCGCCAGCCCTATGTCGTCTACGGCTATCTGCGCACCGCGGACGCGGTTTCGCCGCTGCCGCCGAACACCGTCGTGACCTCGCTGGTGCTGTTTTTCATTGTCTATTCGCTGCTGCTGCTGGCGTTCTTCTGGTACGCTGGCCGCCTCGTGCTGCGCGGCCCGGAAATCGAGGAGCCGGCGGAGCACCCGATGGCGGTCCGTCCCGGCAAGGATTCGGCGCCGGCGAGCCAGCCGGCGGATTAAGCCGATGGCCTATTACCTTCCCTTGCTGTTCGGCATCGCGATGGCCTTCGGGGTGGCCATGTACGTGATCTCCGACGGCTTTGATCTCGGCATCGGCATCCTCTTTCTGCTGGCCCCCGCCGAGTCCGATCGCGACGTGATGATGAACTCGGTCGCCCCGATCTGGGACGGCAACGAAACCTGGCTGGTATTCGGCGGCACGGTGCTGATCGGCGCCTTCCCGGTCGCCTATGCGACGATCCTACCGGGCCTCTATCTGCCGCTGGTGCTGATGCTGTTCGGACTGATCTTTCGCGGCGTCGCCTTCGAGTACCGTTTCCGCGCGACGCGCGGGCGACGGGCGTGGGATTGGGCGTTCAGCGGCGGCTCGATCCTGGCCGCGTTTACCCAAGGCCTGGCGCTGGGCGGCTATATCGACGGCATCGCGGTCAAGGACGGCGTCTTCGCCGGCGAAGTCCACGGTTTTTTGAACGGGTTCGCGGTCGTGACCGGGTTCGGGCTGGTCGCCGGCTACGCTCTCTTGGGCGCCACTTGGCTGGTGTTCAAGACCGCCGGCACGACCCAGGCCTTTGGCCGCCGAATGGCATTGCCGAGCCTCGTTCTTTCGCTGGCCTTTCTGCTCGCCATCAGCATCTGGACGCCGCTCGATCATGCGCAGGTCGAACAGCGCTGGTTTAACGCGCCGCAGATCTATTATCTGTGGCTGTCGCCGGCGCTGGCGCTGCTCGCCGCGTTCGGGATCTGGCGCCGGCTCGACCGCCAACCCGACGTGCTGCCGTTCCTGCTGTCGATCGCGCTGTTTCTATTGGCGCTGCTCGGACTCGGGATCACGCTGTGGCCCTATGCCGTGCCCTATTCGGTGACATTGTGGCAGGCGGCTTCGTCGACGCCGACGTTGGAGTTCCTCGGCGTCGGCACGGTGATCATCGTGCCGATCATCCTCGCCTATCTCGGCTACGCCCATCGCGTCTTCCGCGGCAAGACCAGCGCGGGGACCGGCTACGGCGGATAGGCGCATCGCTCGCCGGCGAGAGCCGCGGGACTATGGATCCGTCACGAAATATCAGAGGGCGCGCGCGGCTTTCAGCACTTCAGCGACATGGCCTGGCACCCTCACCTTGTGCCACACGCCGCGCACGGTTCCCGAGCCGTCGATCAGAAAGGTGGCGCGCTCGATGCCCATGTATTTGCGCCCGTACATGCTCTTTTCGACCCAGGTGCCATATTTTTCGCAGACATCGCCGCCGACATCGGAAGCGAGGATGAACGGCAGGCTATGCTTTTTCTTGAAGCGGTCGTGCGAGGCGACCGAATCCTTGGAAATTCCGATTACCACGGCGCCGGCGCCGCCATAATCCGGAAACGAGTCGCGAAAGCCGCAGGCCTCGGCGGTGCAGCCCGAAGTGTCGTCCTTCGGGTAAAAATAAAGCACCACCTTTTTCCCCGCGAGCCGGGAAAGCGTGACCTCGCCGCTGCCGTCGGTCGGCAAGGTGAAATCGGGAGCTTTGTCGCCGAGCTCGACGCTCATGTTGCGCTTTCTCCTGCCGGTTCTGCCATCTCGAGCGCCGCGTGGCGCGCCGGTTCGTCGATCAGGCGTTCGAACCAGTCTCCGACGCGCGCGGCGGCGGCAGTGATATCCGCGTCGAGACGAGCGAAGTCAATCACCCCGGCGCAGCGCGCGAGGGTGGCGGCGTCGGTCGCGGGGAAGGGTCCCTCTCGCGGCGCGCTCTCGCCGATCAGGGTCGAAAGCGCCTGCACCTGCCGCAGCAAGGTCAGCGCCCCGCCCAGCTCATGCTCGGCCCGCGGTGACAGCAGCCCGGCTCGGCCCAACGCCGACAATGCCTCGGCGGTGGCGCGACGGAGCACCTGCGGCGATGCAGCGGCCTCGCGCAGCATCAAATATTGCGCGATGAATTCGAGGTCGATCAGGCCGCCGCGCCGGTTTTTGAGGTCCCAAGGCGGTGGATGCCTGTTTTCCCCGGCAATGCGCCGGCGCATGTCGGCGACGTCAATCACCAGGCGGCGCGGGTCGCGCCGGGATCGCAGCACCGCCTCGATCACCGCGCCGACGCGACGGCACAGCCCCGGGTCGCCGGCGACCGGCCGCGCGCGCGTCAGTGCCATATGCTCCCAGGTCCAGGCGGATTGAGACTGGTAGCGGGCGAAGCTTTCGAGGCTCGAGGCGATCGGCCCGGCAGCACCCGAAGGCCGCAGCCGCATATCAACCGGGTAAAGCAATCCCTCGGCCGTCGGTGCGGTGACGGCGCCGATCAGCCGTTGGCTCAGCCTGGCGTAATAGGCCGACACCGGCAGCGGCCGGGGGCCGTCGGAAGCCGCCACGCCGGGCGGCGCATCGTAGATCAGGATCAGGTCGAGATCCGAGGCGAGGGTCATCTCTCGGCTGCCGAGACGCCCCATGCCGATCACCGCCAACTCACCGCCCGGCACCCGCCCGTGGCTCCGCGCAAATTCCGCCGCGACCGCCGGAACGAGGGCGGCGAGCGCATTCTCGGCGATGTCGGCGAGGGCCCGGCCCGCCGCCTCGCCGTCGAGCGTTCGGCGCAGCAGCTGCACCCCGACCTGAAAGCGCCGCTCGCCGGCCCAGCGCCGCAGCAGATCGAGCGTATCGGCGAATTCGGCGGCGCCGGTAAGCACCTCGCCGAGATCGGCGGCGAGCCCCTCGCGGTCCGGCAGCGGTGCAAAAAATCCTTGGGTCAACACCGCATCGAGCAATGCCGGCCGCTGCGCCAGCTGCTCGGCCAGGTGCGGCGCCCCGGCCATCACATCGGCGACCAATGCCAGCAATCCCGGGTTCGCCTGAAACAGCGAGAACAACTGCACTCCCGCGGGCAGATGTGCCAAGAACCGGTCGAACCGCCGCAATGCCTCGTCGGGGTGCGGAGCGGCGCCAAAGATGCGCAGCAACTCCGGCACGAGCTCGGTCAGGATCTCGCGCACTCGCTGGCTGCGGGTGGCGCGCATCCGGCCGTGGTGCCAGCTGCGCACCAGTGCGGCGACTGCAGGCGGATCGGCAAAGCCGAGCCCGGACAGGGTGGCCAAGGTCTCGGGATCGTCCTCGGCGCCGGTAAAGACCAGATTGCCTGGGCCGGAAAGGCTTGGCGCCTGTTCGAACAGCTCGGCGTAACGGCGCTCGACCGAGCCGAGATGTGCGGTCAGATCGGCGATGAAGGGGTCGGACCCGCAATAGCCGAGGAACAGCGCGAGGCGGCCGATGCCGTCGCGGTCGGACGGCAAACGGTGAGTCTGCGCGTCCTCGACCATCTGCAGGCGGTGCTCGACCCGGCGCAGAAAACGGTAGTCCTCGATCAGCGCCGCCGCGGTCGTGGGATCGATCCGACCGGCCGACGCGAGCCGGCGCAGCGTCTCGCAGGTCGCCCGCGCCCGCAGCTGCGGCATCCGCCCGCCCCAGATCAGCTGCTGCGTCTGGGCGAAAAACTCGATCTCGCGGATACCGCCGCGGCCGATCTTGATGTCATGGCCCTCGACCGCGATCCGGCCGCCGCCGCGATGAGCGTTGATCTGGCGCTTGATCGAATGGATGTCCTGAATCGCCGCGAAATCGAGGTGCTTGCGCCATAAAAAGGGCCACAGTTCGCGCAGAAACCGACGTCCGGCCAGCGCGGTCGCCGGCGATCGGGCGCGCTTTGATCAGCGCCGCGCGCTCCCAATTCTGGCCGACGCTCTCGTAATAGGCCATCGCCGCCGCCACCGACATCGCCGGCGCCGTCGAGGCCGGGTCCGGGCGCAGCCGCAGATCGGTGCGAAACACATAGCCGTCGCCGGTGCGCTCTTCGAGCAGCCGCACCAGATCGCGCGCCAGCCGGCTGAAGAAGGGCTGGACGCCCTCGCGCGCAGTCACCCGCGTCAGCGCCGGATCGTAGAACAGGATCAGGTCGATATCGCTCGAATAATTGAGCTCGCGCCCGCCGAGCTTGCCCATGCCAAGGACGAAGAGCCCCGTGCCGCGCTCGGGATCGCTCAGGTCGGGCAGTGCCATCATGCCCTTTGCGGCCGCCTGGCGCAGCAGATGGCGTAAGGCCGTCCCGACCGCCGCCTCGGCAAAGCGGCTGAGTGCTGCCATCTGCTGCTCGAGCGACCAGATTCCCGCAAGTTCGGCTACCGCGGCCACGAGAGCCGTGCGGCCTTTGGCAATGCGCAGGCGGCGCATCGCCGTCGCGGAGTCCTCTCCCGGATCGTCGGTCTTTTCGATGTCGGCGGCGATCCCGTCGAACAACGGATCGGGGCCTGTCGCGACGAGGCGGGTCAGGAACCGCCATTCCTTGACTGCCAGCCCGCTCAGGAACGGGCTGTTGCCGAATATCGCGGCGAGCAGGCGCCGACCCGGCAGCGATGCGCTCCAGCGGCGGGCAGCTGCGGCTTCGGAATCGTCTCGCGCAGCGGCCAGGGCCTCGCCCCATGCCTCGAAGCCGAGCGCCAAGCCGCGCGCGTCGGCCGGCCGCGGGAGCCCGTCGCCATCATCGGAAAGGTGGGCAGAGGAGCTTCATGCCGGTGTCGAGATCATCGCGGGCTGGTCAACGCCGCACCCGCCCTCACCCTCCCGCTACGCGGGTCCGTCCCTCTCTCGCAGCGCGGGAGAGGGACTTGACACCTGCTCCCTCGCCCGGCTTGCGGGGAGAGGGTTGGGGCGAGCGGCAGTCTCTTTTCACCCCGCAACCTTCACCCCGCCGCGAGCTGGGCGAGGGCGCCGACATCGCCGACCTCGTCAAGGCCGGCGACCAGCTCGCGCAATTCGCGGGCGCGCGCAGCGCCAAGTACGGGCTCGACCAGGGCGTCGAATTTGGCGGCGAGGCGGCGGCCCTGCTCGGCGATGTCGGTGGCCGGTATGCCGGAATCATGGCGCGCGACGAGGCGCCGGCCGTCGGCCGTATCGACCGCGAGCTCGGCGACGGTCTGCGGCCAGCCATCCTGAAATTCGATCGCGATCCGCTCGCGCAACCGCACCA
The DNA here is from genome assembly GCA_963832875.1 of uncultured Alphaproteobacteria bacterium. Lineage (GTDB taxonomy): Bacteria > Pseudomonadota > Alphaproteobacteria > ATCC43930 > CGMCC-115725 > AP-15. The sequence goes on from CAWHWB010000002.1 coordinate 352,995, forward strand.
GCGCCGGATCGCACGCCGTCGCTTCGCCATAGGCGCGGAGGCTCGCGGTATCGACGCCGGCGAGCGCCATCGCCACCGTCTGGCGCAGGCTGAACTTGCTCTGCAGCCCGTCGACCGGGTTCGGAATGTTGCAGACGCGGTCGGTGCTGGCGTCGATGCCGCAGGGTGATGCGGGCGATCCCGTCCGGTGTCAGCCCGTGCCGTCGGCGCAGCTCGCCGGCGCATTCGATCGGCGCGTGGGTGAAATAGCACGCGGCGTGGTATTTGAAGAGGTTGGCGAGGATGTGAAAGCCGTTCTCGGGTGCCGCGAGCGCCGACTCGGGCGAAAAATCGGGGCCGTGGGTCGCGGCGAAACCCTGCACGCATTCGATCAAATCGGTCCGGCTCGAAAATCCGCGCGCCGCCAGCCGCGCCGCCAGCAGCCCGTTCTGCGCCGCCTTGCCGGCGTGAAACGGCTTGCACATCGTGCCGAACTCGGATTTGAGCCCGGCCGCCTGGGTCCCAACGATGCCGAGGGCCGTCGCGGTCTGTTGGGGGTCGAGCCCGATCAGCCGGGCGCAGGCCGCCGCCGCCCCAAAAGCGCCGACCGTCGCGGTCGCGTGAAAGCCGATCGCGTAATGGCCTGGGCCCAACGCCGCACCGATCCGGCAGGCGGTTTCGTAGCCGGCGACAAACGCCGTCAGCAGATCCCGTCCCGAGCTGCCCTTCAGCTCGGCCAGCGCCAGCAGCCCCGGCAATACTGCGACCGAGGGATGCCCGGGCATCGCAATGTTGACGTCGTCATAGTCGAGCGCGTGGCCCGCCGCACCGTTGACTAGCGCCGCCGTGAGCGCCGGCATCCGCTGCCGGTAGCCAACGATGCTTGCCTGGGCGGCACCGCCCGCCTCGGCCATCTCGTCGAGCAAGATGCCGACCAGTGGGTCGCCGGCCCCGGCCACCGCGCAGCCGAGACAATCGAGCACGCATTGCCGCGCCAACTCGCGCACCGGCCCCGGCAGATCGCTCCAGCCGAGCTCCGCCGCCCGTCGCGCCAGCCCTCGCGTCAGCTCCGCCGGCGCGGTGCGGCCCGCTAAATCGCCGTCCATCGCTGTCCTCCGCTGAGTTAGTTCTCGTCGCCCGCCAATCTACATCGGCTGTGGTGATCATACACCCTCGCTTCGAGAGCCGCTGTCGCAGACCTCGCCGCAAACGGTTGCGCCGGCCGGCCCGAAGGGACTAAGACCGGCCCCGCATTTAGTGCCCCGGCATTCAGCGAGGGAGAAACGGCGTGGCCCGTGGAGACGAGCAACACAAAAATCCAAAGTCAAACATCGAGATCGCGCAGGAAGCCACGATGCGGCCGATCGGCGAGATCGCCGGCGGCAAGCTCGGTATCCCCGACGATGCGGTCTCGCCGTACGGGAAGTACAAGGCCAAGATCGCGCTCGACTACATCCGCGCGCTGCCCGAACGGCCCGGCGCCAAGCTGATCCTCGTTACCGCGATCACCCCGACCCCGGCCGGCGAAGGCAAGACGACGACCACGGTCGGGCTCGGCGACGCGCTCAACCTGATCGGCAAAAAAGCAATGCTGTGCCTGCGCGAAGCGAGTATGGGCCCGTGCTTCGGCGTCAAGGGCGGGGCGGCTGGCGGCGGCTATGCCCAGGTCGTGCCGATGGAGGACATCAACCTCCACTTCACCGGCGACATCCACGCAATCGGCGCCGCCAACAACCTGCTCGCGGCGATGGTTGACAACCACATCTATTACGGGCTCGAACCGCGCCTCGATCCGCGCCGAGTCAGCTGGCGCCGCGCCATCGACATGAACGACCGGGCGTTGCGCTCGATCGTCGACTCGCTCGGCGGGGTCGCCAACGGCTTTCCGCGCGAGGATGGGTTCGACATCACCGCCGCCTCCCAGGTGATGGCGACTTTCTGCCTAGCGACCGACCTGCACGACCTGCAGCGCCGGCTCGGCAACATCGTCGTCGGCCAGACGCGCGAGCGCAAGCCGGTGACCGCGGCCAACGTCAAGGCCGCCGGATCGATGACCGCGCTCCTGAAAGACGCGCTCGCCCCCAATCTGGTGCAGACCATCGAGCACAACCCGGTCTTCATCCATGGCGGCCCGTTCGCCAACATCGCGCATGGCTGCAACTCGGTGATCGCGACCACGACCGCGCTGAAGCTGGCCGATTACGTTGTGACCGAGGCCGGGTTCGGCGCCGATCTCGGGGCGGAGAAATTCTTCGACATCAAATGCCGCAAAGCCGGGCTGTCGCCGGCCGCTGCGGTGGTGGTGACGACCGTGCGCGCGCTCAAAATGCATGGCGGGATCGCGCTTGCAGCATTGCGCGAAGAGAACGTCGGGGCACTCGAAAAAGGCTTCGCCAATCTCTCCCGCCATCTCGCAAATATTCGGCAGTTCGGGGTGCCGGCGGTGGTCTCGGTCAACCGCTTCAGCGCCGATACTGCGAAAGAACACAAAAAGCTGCAGGAATTGTGCGCGGCCGAAGGTGTCAAGGCGGTCATCGCCGATCATTGGGCGCAGGGCGGCGAGGGGGCGGTCGAACTGGCTCATGCGGTCGTCGACCTCGCCGAAAGAGGAAGCGCAAAGCTCCGCCTGCTCTATCCCGACGAGATGCCGCTCATTGACAAGGTCCGCACCATCGCCCAGCGCATCTACGGCGCCAGCGACATCGAGGCCGACAAAACGGTCCGCGACCAGTTCGCCCAGCTGCAGGATCTGGGCTGCGGCAACTTCCCGGTGTGCATCGCCAAAACCCAGTTTAGCTTTACCACCGATCCTAACGCCAAGGGGGCGCCGAGCGGCCATGTCCTGGGCATCCGCGAGGTGCGGCTGTCGGCGGGTGCGGAGTTCGTCGTCGCGATTTGCGGCGACATCATGACCATGCCGGGCCTGCCGCGGGTGCCGGCCGCGAACAACATCGAGGTCGACGCCGAAGGGCGCATCGCCGGCCTGTTCTGAGGTGGACCCCGCAGAGGTAAAGACCTGGCGGCGAGGTGAGCGGCAGCGCCTGCTCGCGCTGCGCACCGGCGCCGCGCCGGCGGTGCGCCGGGAATGGGGCCGCGATATCGAAGCGCGGTTGCGCACGGAGCTGGCGGAGCGGCAGGCGATCGTTCTCGGCGTCTACTGGCCGTTCCAGGCCGAGTTCGACCCGCGCCCGCTCATTGACTGGCTGATCGCCGCGGGCTCGGCCGCGGCATTGCCGGCGGTCGTCGACAAAAAAGGGCCGCTCGAATATCGCGCCTGGCGGCCGGGCGACCCACTGGTTGACGGGGTGTGGGATATTCCGGTCCCCGAGCGGCGCGACATCGTCGTGCCGCAGGCGGTGCTGGCGCCGCTCGTCGGCTTCGATTGGGCATGTTACCGGCTCGGCTATGGCGGCGGCTATTTCGACCGCACCCTGGCGGCGCTTACGCCCCGGCCATTGGCCATCGGCGTCGGCTTTGAATTTTCGCTGCTCGACACGATCCACCCGCAGCCGCACGACATCGCGATGGACCTGATCGTCACCGAGGCGTGCCTGCGTCGGCGATGACGCCGGCTCCGATCGGGCCGCGGCGATGCTGACGAGGGCGATCCTCGACCTTTCGGCGCCGGCCGATGCGGGGCTCGTCTTGGTTCTCGTGGTCGGCGGCGTGGTCAAGGGCGCGCTCGGCGTCGGACTGCCGCTGGTGCTGGTGCCGATGACCGCCGAGTTCCTCGCGCTCCCTGCGGCGGTGGCGTTGCTGACCCTGCCGATGGTGACGGCCAATATCCGGCAGAGCTTGGAGGCCGGCGGAACGCTCGGCGCAGTACGGCGGCTGTCGCCGATCCTCGGCACTTTGGTGCTGGGCACCGCGATTGGCGCTCATGTGCTGATCAGCGTCAAAGGGCGAACGCTCGACATCGTTGTCGGCACGGCCTTCGTGCTGCTCGCGGCGCTGCTACTGTTCGTGCCGCGGCTCCGCATCGGCCGCCGCAGCGAACGCTGGGCGAGCCCGCTGGTCGGGCTGTTGGCCGGGCTGCTCGGCGGCGTGTCGGCGATGTTCGGTCCGCCGCTGATCGCCTATCAGATCGGTCTCGGCGTCGATCCTGCCACCTTCGTCAAGCACATGGCGATCCTCGCCCTGACCGCGACGCTGACCCTGGTGCTATCGCTAGGCGGATCGGGGGCGCTGACCGGGACCGACCTCGCAATCTCGGCCGCGGCGATCATCCCGATCCAGCTCGGCATGCCGCTTGGCCGCTGGCTGCGCGGACGCGTCCCGCCCGCCCTGTTCCGCGCGGCAGTCTTGGGCATCCTCGTCTGGGCCGGCTTTGACATGCTGCACCGCGCGTTCCTCTGATCGCAGCGGCGTTTCCTGGACTCTGCGGCGTCGGAGGCGTGGGCTCAGGGCCGTTCGGCGGCGGCAGATCACTTGTTGCCGAATTTGGGCCGCCGGACGACGCGGTTCAGCGACTCGGCAGTTTTACCGGCAACTATCGCGCAATTTATGGGGAATCTCCGACGGTCACATTGCGGCGGAGCGCGGATTGGAGAGTTGCAGAGCTCGCTTTGGGCCGGCCACGCATGAACCTTCCGTAGGTTCTAGATTACGTCAGAAAAAGAGCGATAATCGGATTGATTGCGTCACTCAAATGTCGATCGCGTCATGAGCCCCAACCCGATCTCGCTTGCGATCGTCGTCGTGCTCGCCGGCCTCGGCGCCCTGGCGATCTCGACCGGGCGGATCGTGCCCGGGGCGGTACTGATCGCGCTGGCGGTGATCGTCTTCGCGGCGCTCAAGATGGCGCAGCAATGGCAGCAGGCCGTGATCCTGCGGGCCGGGAAATTCCTCGCGGTCAAGGGTCCGGGGCTGTTCCCGATCGTGCCGATCCTCGACAATGTCGCGGCGCTGATCGACACCCGCCTGCGCACGACGCAGTTCGTCGCCGAGCAGACCTTGACCCGGGACACCGTGCCGGTCGATGTCGACGCGATCATCTTCTGGACCGTGATCGACGCGAAGCGCGCCGCGCTCGAAGTCGTCAACTATAGTCAGGCGATCGCCTGGACGGCGCAGACCTCGCTGCGCGAGATGATCGGTGCCTCTGACCTTGCGATGCTGCTGTCGAACCGCAAGGACATCGACGAGGAGCTACGCGGCACGATCCACGCCAAGACCGCCGAGTGGGGGATCGAGGTCAAATCGGTCGAAGTCCGCGACGTCAAGATCCCGATTTCGCTGCAGGATGCGATGAGCCGTCGGGCGCAGGCCGAGCGCGAGCGTCAGGCCCGCGTCATTCTCGGCACCGCCGAGGCCGAGATCGCCCACAGTTTTGTCGAGGCGGCGCGGACCTACGCCAACGATCCGATTGCCATGCACCTGCGCGGCATGAACATGCTCTACGAAAGCGTCAAGGAGCGCGGCAGCACGATCATCGTGCCGAGCAGTGCAGTCGAACTCGATGAACCTTGGCGGCGTTGCCGGCATCACTGCGCTCGCGCAGACAAGCGGCGCGCTGAACCCGCGCCCCGAGCCGCCGCCCGGACCGTGGTCGCCGCCCTCTTCTCGGACACCCTGACGACCGCTCAGGCCGCGCGACCCAGGAAGTCGAGAAAGCCTTGCAGGATGTAGGCGGCGGCCACGCGGTCGACGATTTGGGCGCGGCGCTTTCGCGTCAGGTCGGCGGCGATCATTTCGCGGGTGACGGCGGCGGTGGAGAGCCGCTCGTCCCACAACGCTAGGGGAAGGTCGCGAAGGGCCACGAGGTTGCGGGCGAACTGGCGCACCGACTGGGTGCGCGGCCCGTCGCCGCCGTCGAGGGTCAGCGGCAATCCGATGACCAGCCCACCGACGCGGTGCGCCTCGATCAGCGCAAACAGCCGCGCCATGTCCTCGGCAAAGCGCTGCCGCCGGATGGTTTCGAGCGGGCTCGCGATGACCAGGCGGGTGTCGGAGAGTGCAAGGCCGATTGTCTTGGTGCCGACATCGAGCCCGATCAGCCGCGCGCCGCCCGGCACGGCCTCGCGCAGTGCGGCGGGGTCGGCTAGAATCATTGCCGACGATACCCCATTTTACGTGTCCAGATCGCGGCTTCCGGAGACGATGAAATCATGGCGTTGGATAAGGCCACGGTGGCGAATATCGCCGCTCTGGCACGCATCAGGCTGTCAGAAGCCGAGCTCGAGCCGCTGGCCGGCGAATTGTCGCAAATCCTGAATTGGGTCGAGCAGTTGAACGAGGTCGATACGGCAGGGGTGTCGCCGATGGCGAGTGTCGCGGCGATCGGACTGCCGATGCGCGAGGACGAGGTCACCGATGGCAATTGCCGGGACGCGATCCTCGGCAACGCACCGCATAGCGCGCCGGCTGCCGCCGAGAGGGGGTTTTTCGCCGTGCCGAAAGTGGTCGAGTGAGGCGCTTTCGAGTGAATCCGGCGTTGACCGCGCTTACCCTCGCCGAGGCGCGCGACGGGCTCGTCCGCAAGGACTTCACCGCGCGCCAGTTGACCGAGGCCCACATCGCCGCGGTCGAGGCGGTGCGGCCATTGAACGCCTTTATCACTGAGACGCCGGAAGCGGCGATAGCGATGGCCGAGGCCGCTGACCGGCGGCTGATGCGCGGCGAGGCGCGGCCGCTCGACGGCATCCCGATGGCGGTCAAGGACCTCTATTGCACCAAGGAGGTGTTGACCACCGCCGCCTCGCGCATCCTCGATGGCTTCCGCCCGCCCTACGAATCGACGGTGACCGAAAAGCTGTGGCAGGCCGGTGCCGTGATGCTCGGCAAGGCCAACCTCGACGAATTCGCGATGGGATCGTCGACCACGACGAGCTTTTACGGACCGGTCGAGAACCCATGGCGGCGGCCCTCCGAGCGCCATTCGGGTGATAACCGCCCCCTGGTCCCAGGCGGCTCGTCCGGCGGCTCGGCGGCGGCGGTGGCGGCGCGCGCCGCACTGGCCGCGACCGGCACCGACACCGGCGGCTCGATCCGCCAGCCGGCGAGCTTTTGCGGCATCGTCGGGCTGAAGCCGACCTATGGCCGCTGCTCGCGCTGGGGTGTGGTCGCCTATGCCTCCTCGCTCGACCATCCTGGGCCGATGACCCGCACCGTGCGCGACGCGGCGATCATGCTGCGCGCGATGGCCGGACACGACCCCAAGGACTCGACCTCGGCGGCGATCCCGGTCCCGGATTACGAAATGGCATTGACCGGCGACATCCGCGGGTTGCGCGTCGGCCTCCCACGCGAATACCGCGCCCCAGGCATGGCGGGCGAGATCGAAGCCTTGTGGCAACAGGGCGCCGATTGGCTGTGCCAGGCCGGGGCCGAGCCGGTCGAGATCAGCCTGCCGCACACGAAATACGCGCTCGCGGCCTATTACATCATCGCCCCGGCCGAGGCGTCCTCGAACCTCGCGCGCTACGACGGGGTGCGCTTCGGGCTCAGGGTCGACGGCGACAGCCTTGACGAGATGTACGAATTGACCCGCGCCGCCGGTTTTGGCGCCGAGGTCCGCCGCCGCGTGCTGATCGGCACTTATGTCCTGTCGGCCGGCTATTACGACGCCTATTACCTGAAGGCGCAGCGGGTGCGGGCCCTGGTCGCCCGCGACTTCGCCGCGGCGTTCGAGCGGGTCGACTGCATCCTGGCGCCGACCGCCCCTTCGGCCGCCTTCGCAATCGGCGACAACAGCGACGACCCGGTCGCGATGTACCTGAACGACGTGTTCACCGTGCCGGCGAACCTTGCCGGGCTGCCGGCGATCTCGGTCCCGGCCGGGCTCTCCGCAGACGGGCTGCCGCTCGGCCTGCAGCTGATCGGCCGCGCCTTCGACGAGGCAACGGTACTGCGCGCCGCCGGGGTGCTGGAGACCGCCGCGCAATTCCATCATCTACCGGACTTTATCGCGGGAGGCCGCTCATGACCGCCGCTGGGATCATCGAGGGCCGCACCGGAACGTGGGAAACCGTGATCGGGCTCGAGGTCCATGCCCAGATCGTCTCGAAGGCGAAGCTGTTTTCGGGTGCCGCGACCGCATTCGGGGCCGAGCCTAACACCCAGGTCTCGCCGGTCGATGCCGCCTTTCCCGGCATGCTGCCGGTCATCAACCGGCATTGCGTCGAGCAGGCGGTCAGGACCGGGCTCGGTCTAGACGCCGAGATCAATCTAACCAGCGTGTTCGATCGAAAAAATTATTTTTACCCCGACCTGCCGGCCGGCTACCAGATCTCGCAATATCTGCAACCGGTCGTGGGCCATGGCCGCGTCGTGCTCGACATGCCGGACGGCAACCAGCGCGAGATCGGCATCACCCGGCTGCATCTCGAACAGGACGCCGGCAAGAGCCTGCACGACCAGCATCCGAGCCTGACCTATGTTGATCTGAACCGCGCCGGGGTCGGGCTGATGGAGATCGTCTCCGAGCCCGATCTGAGGAGCGCCGAGGAGGCCGGGATCTACCTGCGCAAACTGCGCTCGATCCTGCGCTATCTCGGCACCTGCGACGGCAACATGGACGAGGGCTCGATGCGGTGCGACGCCAACGTGTCGGTGCGCCATCCGGGCGAGCCCTATGGCACTCGCTGTGAAATAAAGAACGTCAATTCGGTCCGCTATGTCATGCAAGCGATCGAATACGAGGCGAGGCGCCAGGTCGAGTTGCTCGAGGAGGGCGGCAGGGTCGCGCAGCAGACGCGGCTCTTTGATGTCGGGCGCGGCATCACCCGGCCGATGCGCTCGAAGGAAGAGGCGCACGACTACCGTTATTTCCCCGACCCCGATTTGTTGCCGCTGGTCCTCGACCGCGCCTGGGTCGAGGGGCTGCGGGCCGAGTTGCCCGAACTGCCGGATGCCAAAAAGGCGCGGTTCGTCTCGGCCCTCGGCCTGTCGCCCGAGGAAGCAAGGGTGCTGGTCGCCGAGCAGGCGTGCGCCTTGTTCTTCGAGCGCGTCGCCGCCGGGCGTGACCCCAAATCTGCGGCCAACTGGGTCACCGGCGACCTGTTCGGCGCCTTGCACCGCTTGGGGATCGGGGTCGAGCAGTCGCCGGTGGCGCCCGAGCAATTGGGTGCGCTGATCGACCTTGTCGCCGATGGCACGATCTCCGGCCGGCTCGCTAAGGACGTCTTCGCCGAGATGGTCGCGACCGGCGCCGACCCCGCCGCAATCGTCGAAAAGAAGGGCCTGCGCCAGGTCACCGATGAGGGAGCCATCGCTGTCGCGATCGATGCGGTCCTGGCCGCCCATCCCGACAATCTCGCCCAATACCGCGCCGGCCGCGACAAGCTCTATGGCTTCTTCGTCGGCCAAGTCATGCGCCTGACCCAAGGCAAAGCCAACCCGGCCCTGGTCAACGAATTGCTGAGAAAAAGGCTGTCAGAATAGCCGCCCTTACGGAGTCACTACTCTTCGCCGCTCGCCCCATCGCGTTTACGCTTGCTCGCGCCGCTTTGTCTGGGCGAATTATCCGGAGCGATGTGAACGCTTTGCACGATGCTGCGGAGCTCGCGCATATCGCGGGTCGTAGTGAGCGGTAATGGCGAGCCTCTGCAGTCAACTCATATTTGCCGATTTGTTAAGAACAAACCATGACTATTTACCTCTGATCGATGGCCGAAGTCGCGCCGGCCTTGACGCGCGAGCCATAGGTCGGCAAGTTCGCATAGGAGATATCGAAATTTGCCGGGAGGCGGAGCGAGCGTGCACGGTGCGCGGAGCATATCGGGCAGGGCCGCCGATTTCTTCTTCCCGCGCCGATGACCGGCCGCGCGCCCGGCGCCAAGCTGCTCGAAGTCAGCGATGTGGTCGTGCGGTTCGGCGGCATCGTGGCGCTCGATGGCGTCTCGTTCGATCTCGACGAGGGCCAGATCCTTGGGCTGATCGGGCCCAACGGCGCCGGCAAGACGACGCTGTTCAATTGTTTGAGCTGCCTCTACACCCCGGCAAGCGGCGACATCCGGTTCGAGGGCCGCTCGCTGCTCGCGCGATCCGTGCATCGCATCGCCGAGATCGGCATCTCGCGCACATTTCAGAACCTTGCGCTGTTCCAGCAGCAATCGGTGCTCGACAATGTGCGGATCGGCGGTCACGCGAAAAGCCGCAGCGATTTCGTCAGCGACACCTTGCATCTGCCCTGGGTGCGCCGCCAGGAGCGGGCGCTCGACGAGACCGTCTGGCGGTTGCTCGACCTGCTCGATCTGCATGCCGTGGCGCACGATTTGCCCGACGGCCTGCCGCTCGGCACCCGCAAGCGGGTCGAGCTCGCCCGTGCGCTCGCGGCCCGGCCCAGGCTGTTGCTACTCGACGAGCCCGCGGGCGGGCTCAACCATGAGGAGGTCGGCGAACTCGGCGCGCTGATCCGCCGGCTGCGCGACGAGGAGCATGTCACGATACTGCTGGTCGAGCATCACATGAACCTGGTCATGTCGGTTTCCGACACCGTGGTGGCCCTCGATTTCGGCCGCAAGATCGCCGAAGGGACGCCGGCGGAAGTGCAGCAGAACGAAGCGGTGATCCGCGCCTATCTCGGCAATCCGAAAGCCGTGGCGGCGGCGCCGGCATGACGATGCTCGAGGTGCGCCGGCTGTGCGCGTTCTACGGCCAGAACCAGGCGCTGCACGGGCTCGATTTTGCGCTCGCCGAGGGCGCCATCGTCACCCTACTCGGCGCCAATGGCGCGGGCAAGACGACAACCTTGCGCGCCCTGTGCGGCATGGTGCGGATGACCGGCGAGATCAGCTTCGACGGCAAGCCGATCGCCGGCCGCGCCACCGAGGACATCGTGCGGCTCGGCGTCGCCCACGTTCCCGAGGGCCGCGGCACCTTCGTGCGCCTGACGGTCGAGGAGAATTTGCAACTGGGCGCCATGACCCGGCGCAACCGCGCCGCGATCGCGCACGACATCGAGCAGGTCTACCACCATTTCCCGCGGCTCAGGGAGCGGCGAACGCAACAGGCCGGAACCCTGTCCGGCGGTGAGCAGCAAATGCTTGCGGTCGGCCGCGGGCTGATGCTGCGGCCGCGGCTGATGCTGCTCGACGAGCCCTCCTTCGGCCTGGCGCCGCTGATCGTCGAGGAATTGTTCGAGATCCTGCGGCAGGTCAATCGGGGTTCGGGCGTGGCGATGCTGATCGTCGAGCAGAACGCGACCCTGGCGCTCGATCTCGCCGAGCACGCCTATCTGCTCGAGACCGGCCGCATCGTGCTCGACGGACCGGCCGCGGCGATCGGCGCCGATGAGGGCGTGCGGCGCGCCTATCTGGGTTATTGAGCAGGGACGCCCTATGCAACTATTACTGCAGCAGGTAATGGCCGGCCTCGCCAACGGCGCGATCTATGCCGGCATGGCGCTTGCGGTGGTCATGATCTTTCTGGCGATCGACCACCTCAACTTCGCACAAGGCGAGATGGCCACATTTTCGGCTTTTGTCGCCTGGCAGCTGATCCACTGGGGCACGCCGTATTGGGTGGCCTTCGTGGCGGTTGTGATCCTGTCGTTCGTCGGTGGTGTCGCGATCGAACGGATCTTGTTCAAGCCGTTGCACCACGCATCGATCTTCGCCAATCTCGTCGCCTTCTTCGCCTTGTTTAGCATCCTGAACAGCGCCGACGGCTATATCTGGGATTACACGATCAAGACCTTTCCGACCCCGTTCGGCACCAAACCCTTGTTCGGCAGCGTGCTGATCGACGCGCACGAAGCCGGGATGATCGCCGTCACCGCGGTCTTGCTGGGGCTCGTTTACCTGTTCTTCCGCGGCACGCGGCTCGGCCTGGCGATGCGGGCCGCCGCCGCCAATCCGGAATCAGCGCGGCTCGTCGGCATTCGGGTGGGCTGGATGACGGCGCTCGGTTGGGGCATTGCGGCGGCGATCGGCGCGGTCGCCGGCATGCTGATCGCACCGGTCGTGTTTTTGGAGCCAAACATGATGTTCGGCGTGCTGCTGTACGGTTTTGCCGGCGCCGTGCTGGGTGGGCTGACGAGTCCGGGGGGCGCCGTGCTGGGCGGCTTCGCCGTCGGCATCATCGAAAATCTGGCAGCTACGTTCATCCCCTATTTCGGCCGCGACCTGAAGCTGACGATCGCACTGTTGGTGATCGTCTCGGTGCTGATGGTACGGCCCGCCGGCATTTTTGGCCGCAGCGTAGTGAGCCGGGTATGACGACACCCGAGACCGAGACCGCGACCCTCGACGCCGCCGTCCCGGCGCTGCCCGCCCGCGCAGCGACGTGGCCGACGCCCCGCCACTGGGCGCTGGCCGGCGCTGTGCTGGTCGCAGCCGTGCTGCCCCTCTATTTCCATGGGTTTGTCGTCTTTCAGTTGACCGAGGTGATGATCTACGGGCTGGCGATCCTCGGCCTCAACCTCCTGACCGGCTTCAACGGCCAATTCTCGGTGGGGCACGGCGCGTTTTACGGCCTTGGTGCCTACGTCACCGCTATCCTGATGCATCAATACGGCATCGCCTATTACTGGACCTTGCCGGCCGCCGGCGGCGTCTGCTTTGTTGTCGGCGCCCTGTTCGGCTTGCCGGCGCTGCGGCTGCAGGGCCTCTATCTCGCGCTCGTCACCTTTGCGGCGGCGGTGGCGCTCCCGCAGCTCCTCAAATTTCATGGTCTCGAAGACTGGACCGGCGGCGTACAGGGCATCGTTGTCGATCAGCCGGATGTACCGGGATTCCTGCCGATCGACGCCGATCAATGGCTCTATTATTTCACCCTGGCGGTCGTGCTGGTCATGTTCGCCGGTGCCGCCAACCTGGTGAATAGCCGCACCGGCCGCGCCATCATGGCGATCCGTGACCACCCGATCGCCGCCGCCGCGATGGGAATCAACGCGCCCCTCTACAAGACATTGACCTTTGGCGTCAGCGCGCTTTTCACCGGCGTCGCCGGTGCCTTGGGCGCACTCGCCGTGCAGTTTGTCGCCCCCGACAGTTTCACTCTGTTCCTGTCGCTCTATTTCCTCGTAGGTCTGATACTCGGCGGCATGGGCTCGCTGCCGGGCTGCCTGTTCGGCGGCTTGTTCGTGCTCTACGTGCCGAACATCGCTCAGGAGGTGTCGCGCGGGTTGGCCGGCGCCATCTATGGCGTCATCATGCTGCTGGTGATTTTCGTGATGCCGACCGGCGCGGCGGGGTTCACACGGGCTATCTTCTCCTACATGTCGCGATTGCGCAATCGGTAAAAACCGTCGAACTGGGAGCCACGCTAACGAGGGAGGACCACGATGAAGAAGTTGACGCGCCGCACGATTCTTGCCACCGTCCCCGCCGCCCTGGCCTTTGGCGGTCCGATTTTGGCGGCGCGGCCGGCGCGCGCCGCCGGCAAATATGGGCCCGGCGTGACCGATACCGAAATCAAGATCGGCAATTGCGGTCCCTATAGCGGCCCGCTGTCGGACGCCAGCTCGATCCCCCTGTCGATGGCCGCGTATTTCAAGATGGTCAACGAAAAGGGCGGCATCAACGGCCGCAAGATCACCTTCATCTCGTATGACGACGGCTATTCGCCGCCCAAGACCGTCGAGATGACGCGCAAGCTCGTCGAGGAGGACGGGGTTCTGCTCATCGCCGGTTCCGTCGGGACGCCGACCAACAGCGCGGTCTGGCACTACATGAACGAGAAGAAGGTGCCGCAATTGTTTGTCAACACCGGTGCCAGCAAATGGGACGACCCCAAGGGCCACCCCTGGACCATGGGCTTCTTTGTCAGCTACCACGCCGAGGGCCGCATCTATGCCGGCTACATCTTGCAGCACAAGCCCGACGCCAAGATCGGCATCCTTTATCAGAACGATGATTACGGAAAGGACTATCTGAACGGGGTGATCGAGGGTCTCGGCGCCAAGGCCGCGTCGCTGATTAAGCTCAAGGCATCCTATGAGACTACCGACCCGACCGTCGATTCGCAGATCATCCAGATGAAGGCGGAGGGCTGCAATACACTCATCACGATCGCGATCCCGAAATTCGAGGCGCAGGCGATCAAAAAGGTGGCTGAGATCGAATGGAAGCCTCTCTTCATTACAAACGGCATCGCCGCGTCGGTGGGGGCGGCGTTCAAGCCGGCCGGTCTCGAAAACTGCAAGGGTATCATCACCGATAATTCCTTCAAGGACCCGACCGACCCTGAGTGGAAGAACGACGCCGGCTACAAATGGTGGGTTGGTTTTATGGACAAGTACCGTCCGAGTGGCGACAAGAGCGACAACGGCAACGTCTACGGCTCCTCCGTTGCCCAGACTACAGCCCAGGTGCTGAAGCAGTGCGGCAACGACCTGACGCGCGAAAACGTGATGAAGCAGGCAGCAGATCTGCATCATTACGAATTGCCGATGCTGCAGCCGGGCATCACGGTCAACACCAGCCCGACCGATTTCGCACCGATCAAGCAGGTCCGCATGGAGCGCTTCAACGGCCAGAGCTTCATCGGGTTCGGTCCCGTCCTGACCGGCGCGATCGGCTGAAAAGGCACCGTCGCGCTCACACCCCGCAAATTTGTGGCGATGGGCGCGGCCGCACTTTATACCGTGCAACGCCGCCGAGGCGCTCGGTTTCGCAATAAACGCACGAACATCGTGCTAGGGAGATCATGATGAAGCAGCTCACGCGCCGCACGATTCTCGGCGCCGCGCCTGCGTTGGCCTTCGGCGGCCCGCTGCTGGCGGCGCGGCCGGTCCGTGCAGCCAAGCAATACGGCCCGGGCGTTACCGATACCGAGATCAAGATCGGCAACACCTGCTTTTACAGCGGACCGGCCTCTTCCTACGGAACGATCGGCAGAGCGATGGCCGCCTATTACAAAATGGTCAACGACGAGGGCGGGGTGAACGGCCGCAAGATCGACTTCATCTCCTACGACGACGCTTATTCGCCGCCGAAGACCGTCGAGATGACGCGCAAGTTGGTCGAGGAAGACCAAGTCTTCCTCGATGCCGGTCCGCTCGGGACGCCGACCAACAGCGCAATCTGGCACTATATGAACCAGCACAAGGTGCCGCAGCTGTTCGTGTCGACCGGCGCGACCAAATGGGACGACCCGAAGGGCCATCCCTGGACCATCGGCTGGCAGCCGAACTACCAGAGCGAGGGCCGCATCTATGCTTCCTACATTCTAAAGGAAAAGCCGGACGGCAAGATCGGCGTGCTCTACCAGGACGACGATTTCGGCAAGGACTATCTGAAGGGCGTCAGTGACGGGCTCGGCGCCAAGGCAGCCTCGATGATCGTCGTCAAGGCGTCCTACGAGACCACCGATCCTACCGTCGACTCACAGATCCTCAGCATGAAGGCGGGCGGCTGCGACGTCTTCGTCAATACCGCGATCCCCAAATTTGCCGCCCAGTCGATCAGGAAGGCGGCGGAGATCGAGTGGAAGCCCCTTCACATCTTGAGCAGCATCGGCTCTTCTGTCGCCGCCACCCTGAAACCGGCGGGCCTCGAAAACGCCAAGGGCATCGTCTCCGACTTTTACCTGAAAGACCCGACCGATCCCGAATGGCAGAACGACCCCGGCTACAAGTGGTGGGTCGGCTTCATGGACAAATATTATCCGAACGGTGACAAGACCGACGTCAACAACGTCTATGGCCCCTCCAACGCGGCGACCGTCGTGCAGGCGCTGAAGCAGTGCGGCGACGATTTGACCCGCGAAAACGTGATGAAGCAGGCTGCCAACCTGCACGATTTCCGGGTGCCGATGCTGCTGCCCGGGATTACGCTCAACACTAGCCCGACCGATTTCGCGCCGGTCAAGCAGGTCCAGATGGCTCGCTTCGACGGCGAACGCTGGCGGCTGTTTGGGCCGCTCCTGACCGGCGCGATCGGCTGACGGGACCTCGCCTCGCCCGCCCTCCTGCTGAAGATGTAGGTAGCCGCGGACCTTGGCGAGAGAAATCCAGCGCTCGATGCCGATCGAGCGCGTCCTTCATTGGGCGGTCATGGTGGGCCTTGCCGCCGGATTGCTGGTGCTCGCCGGTCTCGTCCGCTTCGCAATCCCTCCAGCGGCTGAGAACCAGCCGGCGCCAACCGATGCGATCGTCGTCTTGACCGGCGGGAGCCTTCGCTTGACGAGCGGCGTCGATCTGCTGCGCGAAGGGAAGGGGCGGGCATTATTCGTCTCGGGCGTCAATCGGCGGGTAGGCCTCGACGAGCTGCTGCGGGTGTCGGGCGGCGCCCCGCACTGGCTTTCCTGCTGCATCGCGATCGGCTACGAAGCGGAAAATACCGAGCAGAACGCGCAGGAGGCTGCGCGCTGGATGCGCCAGCGGGGCTACCGCAGCCTGCGATTGGTCACCGCTTGGTACCACATGCCGCGCAGCCGTCTCGAATTCGAGCGGGCGATGCCCGACGTCGAAATCGTGCCGCATCCGGTATTCCCCGAGGCGATCAACGAGGAGCACTGGCGGGCTTGGCGTAACCTGGCGGCTCTGCTGATCGGCGAATACGCCAAATACCTCGCGGTGCTGTTCCGCTCGCTCGTCGAACCGTTGCAGCCCCTTGCTGCCGAGCCGATCGAAGCCGAGGTTCGGCCATGAGCTGGGCCAGGGCCCTCGTCTTCAATTTGGCCCTTCTGGCCTGGACCCTGGCTCTCGGCACGATCGGACTGCCGTTCCTGCTCTTGCCGCGGGCGGCGGTGATGGCCTTCGGCCGGTTCTGGGCATCGGGCGTGCTGGTGCTGCTCCGCGTCATTGTCGGCCTCGACTACCAGATCAGCGGGCGCGACCGCATTCCCGTGGGCGGCTGCATCATCGCGATGAAGCACCAATCGGCCTGGGACGCGCTGATCTTGCCGATCGTGCTGGGCGACCCCGCGGTCGTGGTCAAGCGCGAGCTGCTGCTGCTGCCGTTTTACGGCTGGTACGCGGCGCGCGCCGGGTCGATCGGGATCGACCGCAAGGGCGGCGCTGCAGCCTTGCGCCATATCGTCGCCGCAGCCCGTCCGGTGGTGGCCGCGGGCCGTCCGGTGGTGATCTTCCCGCAAGGCACGCGGGTTGCACCGGGACAGTTGTCGCCCTATCAGCCTGGTGTTGCCGCGCTTTACCAGGCTTTGGGCTTGCCGCTGGTGCCGGCGGCGGTCAATTCCGGCCTGTTTTGGGGGCGGCGGGCCTTTGTCAAACGCCCGGGCCGCGTCCGCCTCGAATTTCTCGCACCGATCCCACCCGGCTGGCCGCGCCGCCGGCTGATGGCCGAGATCGAGCGGCGGATCGAGGCGGCCACCGCCGCGCTGATGCGCGAGGGCGAAGCCGAGGGGGCGCGACACGGCCCCGCGACCGACGGCGCGATCAGGGGTCTCGCTCGCGGGGCGCGGGAAACCAGTCCTCGCCACCGCCGCTGACGATCTGTTCAAGTGTGTAGGGGCAATCTTTCGGCAATCTGCTCGTCAGCCCCGGCACATCGCGTTCGAGCCGGCCCACCAACCTGAGCGCCGCTCGATAGAGAGATGGTGGGTCGAGCTTCGCCTCGATGCTTCGCGTCAAAACCTTGTCAAGCTGGAGGCGCCATTCGACCATTTCGTCGCGCCAATGATCGACGGGCTCCGCCAGGGAATATTCGAGGTCCAGGAAATGCTCGATAATGTGCTCGCAGAGCGACTGCGCCGCGCGGAGATCGCTGCGCCCCAAATCCTCGATCTCCTCGGCGATGTGTTCAAGGTCGAGCGCATTGCCGACCGGCGGCAAGCGGCGCAACAGCGCCGCCTGCTGCTGCGTCCAGGCGTAGAAATCCTCGTCGTAAAGAGCGTCGGCTGTCATGCTGATCGCCATCTTATGCCCGGACCAGGTCCATCGAAAGGGAGCGGTCGTTTCTAAGTTTGGTCGCAGCACCCTTTACGCAGGTGACACACGAACCGTTACGCGCTGGGCGCGACCGGATGACAGACCTTGCGAAATTGATTGACCGGGTTCACCGGAACCGGAGAATTTCCAGGTCCAAACATGGCGCCGATCCTCGCGATATACTGGCTTATACTATGGTCTATCGGCTGCTTGGTTCGGTAGTCCATGATAAACGAATTGATGTCAGCGAGGCGATTCCGGTCTAAGTCTATATCTCCGGAAATCCAATATTTTCCACTATCCATCAGCAAAATCGACTGGCCCAAGTGCTGATAATTGCTCGCCTCCCGGTTTCCGAGGAAAGAGGGGAAAATAGTGGCGAACACGCTATCGCCTGTTGGGATCAACGGCACGACATCGTAACAATTTTCAAACCGGAAGACATGACGCGCGAAATATGGCCATGACGCAGCACCTCGATTGCTGAAAACTCTCGGCTGTCCAAATGTGTAAACAGCTCGAACCTCGTATTCCCGAGGATCCTCTGTGTACCAGTACAAGCCAAGCAATAGCGCCGCGGCGCCGCCCAAGGAATGACCGGTGACCAGCGTCTGGTAATTTGGATTGAGAAGCTTTCTCCGATCGAGGTCAGCCTGGACCGCGCGGGCATAAGCCTGAAAGCCGCGATGGACCGGAACGTGCAGTGCATCGTCGACGATCGGCGTGATTTCGAAGTCGGCAAACCAATCCTGGATCGAATTGGTCCCCTGTACGGCGACTATCTGCGTCTGCGTTGCCCTATTGACGGCAATTATATATTCCCCATTCTTGTCGAGCCCGAATTTCTCTCGATACTGCACCGGAAAAGGAGCGGAAATCGTGTAGTCGGCGAGCGCCGGAAGGCCGTCGCATATCGGGGTGGGATAGGGGTTCGAGTACGCCTTGTTCGACAAGCAAGCCATCAACAAGGCCGTCGACGATTGCGCCTCGATCTCGGTCTGCATCGCCAGCTTTTCGGGTTGTGGGGCTGGCGGCGGAAGAACTTGCACCGATGGCGCCGCCGGCGGTTGGGCGGCGCACGCGGCCAGCAGCAGCAAAAGGCTTGAAATAAACGCGCTTCGTGAACGGCGCTTTCGTTCCGTCGTCTTTGCCATAAACGGGCCCCCGCCGAGCTCCGGCATTGCAGCCGAACTGCATCATATCGAACAAAATCCATCGACCGTGGTTATCGTCGCGGGCGAGATTGCGGACACTTGAGGACGGCACTGGCGGACGCGTCGCCTACCCGCGAACTAATGAAGAACTATATAATCCGCGACGGCGCCGGAGTAAGCTCGCTCCCAGGAGGAAGGTTCGGCCATGGCTCTCGTTGGCGCGATCTCGCAGCGGATCTGGGATATGAAGTATCGGCTGCGCGCGCCCGCCAACGGCGAAGTGCCGGGCGAGCCGCTCGACAAGACGATCGAGGACACCTGGCGGCGGGTGGCGACCGCTCTCGCCGCTGCCGAGCGCGACCCCAGCCCGTGGGCAGAGCGGTTTTACCAGGCGATGACCGACTTCAAGTTCCTGCCGGCCGGCCGGGTTGTCGCCGGCGCCGGCAGCAGCCGATCGGTCACCTTGTTCAATTGTTTCGTGATGGGGACGATCCCCGACGACATGGGCGGGATCTTTGCTCATCTGCGCGAGGCGGCGCTGACGATGCAGCAAGGGGGCGGCATCGGCTACGACTTCTCGCCGCTCCGGCCGCGCGGCGCGCCGGTCAAGGGGGTCGGCGCCGACGCCTCGGGCCCATTGTCGTTCATGGATGTGTGGGACGCGATGTGCCGCACGATCATGAGCGCCGGTTACCGCCGGGGTGCGATGATGGCGACTTTGCGCTGCGACCACCCCGACATCGAGGCCTTTATCGAGGCCAAGCGCGAACCCGGCCGGCTGCGCATGTTCAACCTCTCGATCCTCGTCACCGACGCCTTTATGAAGGCGGTCGAGGAAAATGCGCCGTGGGAATTGTCGTTCCCAAGCGGACCCGGCGGCTCGGTCGCCAAGGTGCTGCCGGCGCGCGAACTGTGGGACAAGATCATGCGGGCGACTTACGCCTATGCCGAGCCCGGCGTGATCTTTATCGATCGAATCAACCGCCGCAACAACTTATGGTATTGCGAAACCATAACTTCCACCAACCCTTGTGGCGAGCAGCCGCTGCCGCCTTACGGCGCCTGCCTATTGGGTTCGATCAACCTCGCGAGCCTGGTCGAGGCGCCGTTTACGCCCGAGGCCCGGCTCGATCACGAACGGCTGCGCCGGCTGGTGCCGGACTGCGTGCGGATGATGGATAATGTCGTCGACATTTCGCAATTTCCATTGCCGCAGCAGAAAGAGGAGGCCCTGCAGAAGCGCCGCATCGGGCTCGGGGTCACCGGTCTCGCCGACGCGCTGATCCTGTGCGGACTGCGCTACGGCTCGGCCAAGGCGGTCGCCGCGACTGAGGAATGGCTCGGCGTGATCGAACGCGAGGCCTATCTCGCCTCGGCGGCGCTCGCGGCCGAAAAAGGTCCGTTCCCGCTCTATGATCGCGACCACTATCTCGCCGGCGAGACGGTGGCCGGGCTCGACGAAGATTTGCGCGCCGAAATCGCCCGGCACGGCGTGCGCAACGCGCTCTTAACTTCGGTCGCGCCGACCGGCACGATCTCGCTGTTCGCCGACAACGTTTCGTCCGGGATCGAGCCGGTGTTCAGCTTCCGCCACAGCCGCAATGTGCTGATGCCCGACGGCACCCGCCGCGAGGAAGAGGTCGCCGACTACGCCTGGCGGCTGTTTCGGCGATTGCGAGGCGAGACGGCGCCATTGCCCGATTATTTCGCCGACGCGCAGGTGCTGACGCCCGAGGACCATCTGGTCATGCAGGCCGCGGTGCAGAAGCACGTCGACAGCTCGATCTCGAAAACCATCAACGTCCCGGCCGAGATCCCGTTCGACCGGTTCAAGGACATCTATCGGCAGGCCTATGCCTTGGGCTGCAAAGGGTGCACGACATATCGGCCGAACGAGGTAACGGGTGCGGTGCTCGCGGCGCGCCCGGAGCCGGCCGCCGAAACCGACGCGCGCAACGCCGCGCGGCAGCCCGAATTGCCATTGCCGCCGCCGGTTCCGACTCCCTCGTCAAAGCCCGCCGACATCTTCGAAGCGGGCGGCGTCGTCTATATGACGCAGCCGTTGAGCCGGCCCGAGGCGTTGCCCGGCCAGACCTATAAATTGCGCTGGCCCGACAGCGAGCACGCGCTTTACATCACCTTGAACGACATCGTCCAGGACGGCAGGCGCCGGCCCTTCGAGGTGTTCATCAACTCGAAGAACATGGAGCACTACGCCTGGACCGTGGCGTTGACCAGGATGATCAGCGCCGTCTTTCGCCGCGGCGGCGACGTGTCATTTGTCGTCGAGGAGATGAAGGCGGTGTTCGACCCGCGCGGCGGCGCCTGGATGGAGGGCAAATACGTGCCCTCGCTGTTGGCCGCGATCGGCGACGTCATCGAGCGCCACATGATCGAGATCGGCTTTCTGCCAGCCCCGGCGCGCAGCCGCAGACCGGCGGTCGTCGAGCAGCAGGCCACGGGAAGCGGGACCCTGCTCTCGGATCAGCGCTCGCTGCCCTCGCGGATGGCGCAATGCCCGAAATGCGGCGAGGCGGCGCTGATCCGCATCGAGGGCTGCGACCAGTGCACCAGCTGCGACTACTCGAAATGTGGATGAATTCTTTTTGCTGATAATTTTTCGAGGAGCAATTCATTTGCAACCAAACATTGATTTTGGAGTCGAAGAGCGCGAAAATGTCATTGAAGCTATCCACCCTGATACATATTAAGAGTACCGTCGTTCAGCTATTGCTCAAGCCCGCAGGTGTGCCACCTGATATCGCGAACCTGCTTTACCTGCGAGACGATACTACTGGAAGACCAATATCGAAGCGACAAAGCGGTCCCTGTTTATTTTATACGAGCTCGGAAAACGAACCGAGTGTTGTGGCACAATACGTGCGACTGTTCACATAATGGTGAATTGGACAAACTTTTACTTAGCAGCGACGAATTCCACGCGCGCAACGGTGCAAAAGGCGCGCGAGATGATGGGTACGATAGCCGAAATGGAGGCGCGCGAGCAGAGGCAGTGGGAATTGGCGCGCGAGGAGGCTGCAAAGAGAGTAGAACGCGAGCGCATCAAGGATACGCGGAGACATAATGAACTTTTGCTACTTATGTTCGATGAAATGGCGCAGCACGCGGACGCCCATCAGCGCGGCTATCTCCTCCAGGAATTATTGAACCGACTTTTCGATCTGCATCGTATTCACGTTGTGCGAAGTTTTCAACGTAACGGCGGAGTCGAACAGATAGATGGTGCGTTCAAGATCGAGGGTTGGCACTACCTCGTAGAGTGCCGTTGGCGAAAGAACCCTGCTAATGGCCGGGACCTCGATGGCCTGCTTGGCCAAATAAAACAGATCCGGAAGGCAGACGATGGGGCTTTTTCTTTCAATAAACGGTTGGTCTGCGCATGTTCTATCCTTGCTATAGTAGAACCTGTCTAAATCGATAATCCTAATGGAAGGCTACGATTTAACAACGGTCATGAGCGCCCATGTCGACCTTCGAGGCTTTATTGCTGCTAAGTTGGCCAAGCTGAACCTTGAGAGCAGGCCGTTTCTCGGGATCAGCGAGTATCTCGGCGAGCGTTCGGGTCGGGGATGAGTAGCCGCTCGCCGGGGCGCGCTGCTACTCCTGCGGTGCCGACCGTGACCGTAGGAGAGATGATTGATGACCCGCTTTTCCGAGGAGGCGCGGCAGCGCACGGCAGCGCTGCGCGCCGCGATCCAGGCGCTGCCGTTCAACATCGAGCTCGCCGCCGGCACGTTGGCGCGAGAGCGCTTTCAGCATTACATCACTCAGGACGCGCTCTATCTCGGCCAGTTCTCGCGGGCGCTGGCGCTGGCCGCGGCCAAGGCGCCGGATACCGCGACGCTGCAATCCTTTGCCCAGTCGGCCTTGGGAGCGGTCGCGGTCGAGCGGGCCCTGCACGAGCATTACCTGCGGGCGTTCGGTCTCGATCCGGCGTCCCTCGCCACCGCCGAGCCGGCGCCCGACTGCCTCGCCTATACGAGCTTCCTGCTCGCCGCCGCCCATCACGAGCCGTGGGAGGTGCTGGTCGCCGCACTGCTGCCGTGCTTCTGGATTTACTGGGATGTCGGCTGCGCCATCGCCGCCACCAGCGTGCCCGACAACCCCTATCATGCCTGGATCGAAACCTATGCCGATCCGCGCTTTGGCGAAGCGGTAGAGAAGGTGATCGCCACCGCCGATCGGGCGGCCGAGCAGGCGGGCGTCACGGTACGCGAAAAAATGCTCGTCGCCTTCACCCGCGCGTGCCAATACGAATGGCTGTTCTGGGACGGCGCCTACCGGCGGCGCTCATGGCCGATGCCCGGCTGCTGACCACAGACTGCAATAACCGCGGCCGGCTTTACGCCCGCCGGGCGGCGAAGTCGATGCGCGGATCGATCAGCATGTAGGTCAGATCGCTGACCAGCTTCAGCACCAGGCCGACCAGGGTATAGACGTAAAGCGTGCCGAACATGATCGGGTAGTCGCGGTTGATCGCCGCGTCGAACCCCAAAAGGCCGAGACCGTTGAGCGAAAATATGACCTCGATCAGCAAGGCTCCGGTAAAGAGAATGCCGACCAACGCCGCCGGAAAGCCGGCGACCACCAGCAGCATCGCATTCCTGAAGACATGGCCGTAGAGTACCCGCCGCTCGGTCAGCCCCTTGGCCCGCGCGGTCAGCACGTATTGCTTGTTGATCTCGTCGAGAAAGCAGTTCTTGGTCAGCATCGTCAGGGTGGCGAACCCCGAGATCACCAGCGCGGTAATCGGCAACGCGATGTGCCAGAAATAATCGGCGATGCGCATCGGCCAGTCGAGCGACGCCCAATTATCGCTGACCAGCCCGCGCAACGGAAAGATCGACAGATAGCTGCCGCCGGCGAACAGCACGATCAGCAGCACGGCGAACAAAAAGCTCGGCACCGCATAGCCGACGATAATGACGGCACTGGACCACACATCGAAACGGCTGCCATCGCGCACCGCCTTTCTGATGCCGAGCGGAATTGACACCAGGTAGGTGATCAGGGTCGTCCACAACCCGATCGAGATAGACACCGGCAGTTTTTGCTTGATCAAAGTGATAACGCGACGACCCTGAAAAAAGCTGGTGCCCAGGTTGAAGGTCAGATAATTGCGCATCATCAGAAAAAATCGGGTCAGCGGTGGCTTGTCGAAGCCGTATTGCTTTTCGAGTTCTTTGATTAGCGCGGGGTCGAGACCGCGCGCGCCGCGGTAGCGGGCGTTGACGGCACTCGCCGATCCGGCTAGTTCTCCAGTGCCGCCGCTGACCCGCTCGGTGGCGCTGATATTCGCTCCCTTCAGCCGCGCGATCATCTGCTCGACCGGACCGCCGGGTGCGGCCTGGACGATGACGAAATTGACCACCATGATCGCGAACAGAGTCGGGATCATCAGCAGCACCCGCCGGATCGCATAGGCGATCACGCAACGCTCCGGATCAGTCCGACAGCCTCACCCAGCAGGCGGGCGCGGGCGCGTGCCGAGCAATCTTTTCGCGGCATGGTCACCCATAGACCCGCCGGTAGAGCGCCACGATCTGGTCGCTCGACGGCGCCAGCGGGTTGTTGGCGGGCGAACCGGAGGCCAACGCCTGGCTCGCCATGACCGGCAGCAATTCCTCGTAGCGCGCGGCCTCGATGCCCCATTGGCGCGGGCTCGGCACCTCGAGGTCGCGGTTCAGCCGGCGCAATTCGTCGAGGAGCCGCGCCACCGCTCCCTGGCTGCCCTCGCTCTCGTCGGCAATCCCCATGGCGCGGGCGCAATCGGCGTAGCGGTCGAGCGCGGCCGGCGCCGAAAACGCCGTGATCTCGGGCAACAGCATCGCGTTTGACAACCCGTGCGGCACATGAAAAAAGGCGCCGATCGGCCGGCTCATGCCGTGGACCAGCGCGACGCTCGAATTCGAAAACGCCATCCCCGCCGTGGTGGCCCCCAGCATCATCGCCTCGCGCGCGGCGCGGTTGCGGGGCTCGGCGCAGGCGGTGCGGATGTGGCGCGCGATCAGCCCCATCGCGTTCTTAGCGAGCCCGTCGGTGAAAGGACTGGCGCGGCGACTGACATAGGCCTCGATCGCGTGGGTCAGGCTGTCGAGCCCAGTATCCGCAGTCAGGCGCAACGGCATCGAGAGCGTCAGCTCGTAATCGACGATCGCCGCCAGCGGACAGCAGGCAAGGCCGGCGATCAGCATCTTCTCGTCGGTCTCGGTATCGGTGATGACGGTGAAGCGGGTGACTTCCGAGCCGGTGCCGGCGGTGGTCGGGATTGCCACCAGCGGCGGCCCGGCTTTCGGGATCTCGGCCGGAACCTTGTAGTCGCGCATGCTGCCGCCGTTGGCGGCGAGCACGCTCATCGCCTTCGCCGTGTCGATCGAGCTGCCGCCGCCGAGCGCCGCCAGGCTGTCGAACCCGCCCTGGGCAAGGATGCGCGCGCCCTCCTCGACCACCGCAGTGGTCGGATCGGCGACCGTATCGGAAAAGACCGACCAGCGAATCTGGGCGCGATCGAGCAGGCTCGTCGCGCGATCGAAAATGCCGCAATCGCGAATATAGGGGTCGGTGACGATCAGCGGCCGGGTCATCCCGAAACGCCGCAAAACACTCGGCAGCTCGGCCAGCGCCCCGCCGCCGATCGCCAAAGAACGCGGTGCGGTGATGGTGGCGATCATCGCGATCCCCCGCCTTAGCCCGGCTTTTTTAGGCGAAAGCGCCAGACGCCGCCCGGCTGTTCCGACGATTCGAGCAAGGCGCAGCCGGTGGTGTCGCAGAAATGCTCGAAATCCTTTGCCGCACCTGGGTCGGTCGCCAGCACTTCGAGCACCGCGCCCGGGGCGAGCGGCTTCAGCGCGCGGCGCGCCTTTAGCACCGGCAATGGGCACAGGAGCCCGGTCGCATCGAGAGTAGCGGCGGTCGCTGCGGTGTCTTCGCTCATGCCCAACTCCACTCGAAGATCGGCACCGAGGGCAGCGGCTAGTCGGCCGCAGCCGCAACCTTCTGTTCGCCCGCCGCGCTCGCGAAGAACCGGCGGCCGGCGGCGCGCTGGTTCTCGTAGATCGAGCCCTGGTATTCGGCCGGCGGCAACGGCAGCCGCACCGGAACCGGGGTTAGGCGCGGCATCAGGGTCGGGGCGCCGGCCAAGAGCAGCTCGTCGAATTTTTCGATCCCGTCCTTGAAGCCGAGCAACGGCCAGGCGTCGGCGGCGCGGTACTGGAACAGCAGAAAACGCCGCTCTCGGCCGGAGAAATTGGTCGCCGAGCCGTGCACCGCGCGCACGTGGTGCACGGTGATCGAGCCGGCCTTGCCCAGGCACGGCGCCGCCCGCGAAATGCCGATGTCGCAGCTCTCCGGGTCGATCGCGCCGCAAAACCGTCGGTCGGGGCCATGGTGATCATAAATCGGACCCTGATGGCTGCCGGGAACCACCATCATTGGCCCATTTTCCATCTCGCAATCATCGAGCATGATCCCGACTGCGGCGAGATCGTCATTGGTGTGCGGGTAGAACGCCCAGTCCTGATGCCATTCCACGGGCGCGCCATAGCCGGCCGATTTCATGTTGAGCTTGCCGGTATCGAAGCGCACGCTGCCCCACAAATCCGTCAGCACGGCGACAATCTTCGGGTGCCTCGCCGCCCGCGCGTATTCCGGATGGTGAAGCTGTGGCGTCTTGATCCGACGCACCCTGGGCTCGGCCGCGGAATGCGAGTCTTCGAGATCGTAGATCGCGTCATTGGCGGCGATCTTGCGCGCGCCCTCGACGAACTCGTCGGTCACCCGGCGCAAGGCCTCGATTTCGGCCGAATCCAGGATGTCGGGGAGCACGATAAACCCGTCGCGGCGATAGGCGGCGATGGCGGCTTCAGAGAGCATGGTTCCTCCACAGGCGCGACGGCCTACCGGAATTGCTGGGCCTCGGCAGCGGGTTTGTCAACCGGCCGGGCTGCGCCGCAACCCCCCGCTCGGGCCGGGTCAGCTCGGCCGGAGCAGCGCTTCTCGCGTGACGACCGCAGCACCCGAGGCGCCGAGCCGCACCAGATTGACGGTCCGCGCCAAGTCGGGCGAGCCCGAATAATAGGCCGGCACGGCGCCGTCGCCGACGCGCATCGGGCGGTCCCAATGGCCGAGCGCCAGATAATCGGCTGCGGTCGCCGCAATCTCCTCGTCACCGAATACCCAAGACGGACGCAATGGATTGGCGCGGGTTTCGGGCGGCTCGTAATGCCCGTGCCCGACCGCCACCTGCCAGAGCGTCGATCGCCGCCTCGGCCCGCGCAATGGCGGCATGTCGAAATAATCGCGATGGGCATGCCCCCAGATTTCGAGATTATGCTTTGGGAACAGCACCGCCTCCTCGTCGGTGACGCCCAGAACGGCGAGGTTCGGAACCTGCGCCAACCCGCCCCGGACATAGACCGAATCCGACAATGCCGGGTCGTGATTGCCGGGCAGGATCACCACCGGCATGCCGGCGTCGGCCAGCAGCCGCCCGGCACGGTCGATCACCGCCGCGCCGAGCTGATTGCTCTCAAAGGTGTCGCCGGCGAGCACGACGACATCCGCCCGCAATGCCCGAGCGGTCGCCAGCACTGCCCCCAGCCCAGCCGTGCCGTCGCCGTGATGCGCCGCGGCGATCCGATCTTCGTCGACGTGAATATCGGAGCTGTGGATCAGCACGAGCTCTCTCGCGGAGTTGCAGAGCATGGTGCGATCACACCCGTTCGAAATCGGTGCGCTCCGTGACCGGCAGGCCCAATAGGTAGCGGCGCAGGCAGTCGAGGCCGAGCTCGGCGGCGCCGAGCCGCACCCAGTCGCGCCCGCCATAGATGCGCGCGCGGCGCGATTCGGCCCCCTCGGGTGCGGCGATCGCGAGATGGATGCTGCCGCCGAAATCGATGCGGTCGGGGCCGTCATCAACCTCGATCAGCACTGCTAGAGCATGGGTTGCGCCGGTCTCGGCGCGAGCGGCGCGGGCCACCGCCTCGGCGGTCTCGCGGCTGAGTTCGCCGGCAACGAGGCCGCCATCGAGCCCGAGCGCGGCGGCGAGCTCGGCCGTCTCGCGGGCGACGATACCGCGGCGGAACACCTGTTCCGCGCCCGGCAGGTGGGCGAGGCGGCCGGCGATCTGGCCGCCGGTAAAAGTCTCAACCACGGCGAGCGATCCCCCACCCGCGGCCAGCGCCTTCAGCACCACGCCCTCCAAGGTCTGACCGTCTTCGGCGAGGATGAAATTGCCGAGCCGCCTGCGTACTTCTGCCTGCACCGGCGCCAGCTGGCGCTCGATGTCCTCGTGATCGGCGCCGCGCACGGTCAGCTTGGTTTCGATCTGCGGATAATGGCTGCGAAAGCCGAGCTTGACCGTGCCGTCCGGCACCAGATCCTCGACGCCGGCCAGCAGCTGGTCGACATGCAACTCGCCCAGCCCATAGGTATGAAACCGCTTCAGATGGATCACGCCCGGTGTCCCGGCGCGGGCCAGGAGCCTCGGGATGATCTGCTCCTCGAGCATGCGGAACAGCTCGCGCGGCACGCCGGGGGTAAAGAAAAACCGGGCCTTGCCGATGTCGAGCGCAAAGCCGCAGGCGGTGCCAACCGGGTTGTCGAGGATCTCGGCGCCGACCGGCAGCATCGCCTGCTTTCGGTTGTTCGCCGACATGACCCGGTTGCGACGGCGAAAGAACTCCTCCATGCGAAGGAGCCAATCATCGCTCAGCACCAGATCGACGCCGGCGGCGCGCGCCGCGATTTCCTGCGAGAGATCATCGACGGTGGGCCCCAGCCCGCCATTGACGATGACCGCATCGGCTCGCTCCCCGGCCATGCGAAACGCCGCCAGCAACTCCTCGCGATCGTCGCCGACTATCGTCCCCCACGCGACCGACAGCCCGAAATCCTCGAGCTTTTGGCTCATATAGCTGAAATTGGTGTTGACGATCTTGCCGGTCAGCACCTCGTCGCCGGTGCAAATGATCTCGATACGCATGTTCGTTCCTGTCGATCCCAGCGGTCTAGTGGATGACTTCCGACGGATAGCCTACAGTTGTCGACCACACCGGTGAACGCCGGTGCCCATAATTAGGGTGGGTCACGGCCTGTGCCAGGATGGCGGAGGAGCGGAGGCAAGTCAGAGGTTCGTCCACTAGCAGGTATCGATAAAGCGACACTCGGGCGAGCGAAAGTGCTTTTGCGATTCTACCGCAACATCGGCGGGGGCCGTTCCCGCACCGCGACTGGGCCGAGCATGGCTCGCTACCGGGAACGCCGGTTGACAGCGGCGCCGCCGGCAATCGAACCTCCGCTGATGCAGCTTGGAGATTGGGGATGGCCTTCGACCTGTTGATCAAGAACGGCACCGTGGTGGACGGATCGGGGATGCCGCGCCAGCGCGCCGATGTCGGCGTCAAGGGCGGAAAAATTGTCGAGATCGGCCGCATTCGCGCCTCGGCCGGGCGCGTAATCGATGCCGACGGGCTGATCGTGGCGCCGGGGTTCATCGACGGCCACACCCATATGGACGCGCAGGTCGCCTGGGACCCGCTCGGCAGCTGCTCGTGCTGGCATGGTGTCACCAGCGTGGTGATGGGCAATTGCGGCTTTGCGCTGGCGCCGTGCAAGCCCGAGGACCGCGAGTGGTACGCGCGCTGCCTGACCGCGGTCGAGGACATCCCGACCGAGGCGATGCTGGCCGGCATCGACTGGAATTGGGAAACTTTTCCCGAATATCTGGCCAGCGTCGAGCGCCTGCCCAAAGGCCTCAATTACGGCATGTATATCGGCCATTCGGCGCTGCGCATGTATGCGATGGGTCGGCGCGCGCTCAATCAGGTGGCCACCGAGGACGATCTGCGCCACATGGAGCATGCGGTCGCCGAGGCGATGCGCGCCGGAGCGCTGGGCTTCTCGACCTCACGGGCGACGACCCATGTCACGCCGGACGACACTCCCGTCGCCAGTCGCATCGCCGATTGGCATGAGATCGAGCGCCTGGTCGGCACCATGGGGGAACTGAACGCCGGCATCTTTCAGATCGGCCCCGACATTTCCGGCGGCGAGGCGCAGCGCGTCTGTCTCGACCACCTGCGCCGGATCGCGCTCGACACCGGTCGGCCGGTCATGTTCGGGATGCTGGCGACCCGGCAGGGGATCGACCCTAACCCGTGGGATTTCCAAACCCATTTCATGGACGAGACGGTGGCGCTGGGCGGGCGTATGTGGGGCCAGGCAACAACCCGTTCGATCAACGCGGTGTTCTCGTTGAAATCCTATCTGCCGTTCGACGTATTACCGGGGTGGAAGGCGATCCGCGCCCTGCCACTGGCCGAGCAGAAGCGGCAATTGGCCGGTCCGGAGGTGCGCGGCCGGCTGATCGCCGAGGAGGCGGGAATGAAGCCGCGCGACCGCACCCTGCAGGGCGGCGGGGCGGCGACGACGGACCCGCGCAAGCCCGATTACGACAACCTCTTCCCGATGTTCGACGTTAATTGGGACGACCCGAGCGTTGGCGAATTGTCCCGGCGCCACAACAAACATCCGGTCGAGGTGATCCTCGATTTGGCGTTGGAAAACGACAACCGGGTGTTCGTCCAGCCGATCGTCAACGAGCGGCCGGCCGACGTGCTGAACCTGCTGAAGCACCCGCGCACGCTCGCGACTTTCTCCGATTCGGGCGCGCATGTGTGCCAGGAGATGGGGTCGTCGTTGCAGACCCATCTGTTGAGCTACTGGGTGCGCAACAAACAGCAATTCACCCTCGAGGAAGCGGTGCGAATGCTGACCTTCGACAATGCCTCGGCCTGGGAATTGCCCGATCGTGGCCTCGTCCGCACCGGCTATGCCGCCGACCTCGTCGTCTTCGACGAACATGGGATCAAGCCGCTTCTGCCGACGGTCGAGCAGGATTTGCCGGGCGGGGCGCGGCGGCTGGTGCAAAAGGCCGAAGGCATCGCCGCGACGATCGTCAACGGCACGATCGCGGTCGAAAACGGCGAGGCCGCCGGCCGGCCCGCCGGCGTCGTGCTGAAGGGCCGGCTCGCCGAACAGCCGGCCTGAACGGGGCGGGGCGGCTCCGGCAAGATATGTCGCGAGACGACGTCCGGAACGTCGCCATCGCCGGCTGCGGCATCGGCCGCGCCCACATCGCGCAAGGCTATGCGCGCCACCCTGGCAAATTTCGGGTCGTGGCCCTGTGCGATGTCGATGCCGGCCGCCTCGCCGCGGTGGGCGACGAGTTCGGAGTCGCGCGCCGCACCGCCCGATTCGACGAATTGCTCGGCATGGACGACGTCGACATCGTCGACATCTGCACGCCGCCCTCGCTTCATGTCGCGCAGGTAGAGCGGGCGCTGTCGGCCGGCAAGGAGGTCGTCTGCGAGAAGCCGCTGGCCGGCTCGCTCGCCGAAATCGACCGGCTGATCGCCGCCGAGCAGCAGGCGCCGGGCCGGATCATGCCGGTGTTCCAGTACCGCTTCGGCAATGGAGTACAGAAGGCGAGGCGGATCATCGCTTCGGGGATCGCCGGAACCCCCTATCTCGCCACCGTCGAGACCGTCTGGAAGCGAACCGCGCAATATTACGCGACGTCGTGGCGCGGGCGGTGGTCGACCGAGTTCGGCGGCGTGCTCTTGACCCATGCGATCCATGCCCACGATTTGATGACCTGGCTGCTCGGGCCGCCCGGATCGGTGTTCGCCCATATCGCGACGCGGGTGAACCCGATCGAGACCGAGGACTGCGCGGTCGCCAGCCTGGTGATGCAGAGTGGCGCGCTGGCCTCGCTCGCCGCCACGCTCGGCTCGCATAGGGAAATCACCCGGCTGCGCCTGTGCTTTGAGCATGTGACGCTCGAAAGCGCACACTCGCCCTACGCCCCCGGCGACGACCCGTGGACGATCATCCCGGCCTCGCCCGCGGTCGAAAAGGCGATCGGCGATGTGCTGGCCGACGACCGCCCGACGGCACCGGGCTACAAGGGTCTGTTCGCCGCCTATCACGCGGCGTTGGCGACCGGATCGTCGCTGCCGGTCACCCTCGCCGACGCCCGCCTCGCGACGGAACTCGCCACCGCGCTCTATCGCTCCGCCGCCACCGGCGCCGTCGTGAGCCTGCCGATCGGCTCGGGCCAACCGGGTTACCACGGCTGGCGCTCCGCCCGCTGAGCTGATCGCTCCCCGCGCCCTTGGCACAGTTTTTGTAGTGTAGAGGCCCAGGTCCGGGCCGTCGCAACGAGCGCACAGGCCGATCCGGGCCGGGATCGCCGGATCGCATCCGGACCTCATTCCCGGACCAGCGCTCCGCCATGTCCAGCCGGTGCGCACCTGGTCACGCGCCGTGCAGGAACGGCGCTGGTGTCGAGGTGTCGGCGACCATGCGCATCCATGATGAAGCTCGTCTGCCGATCAAATCGGCGTGGCGCGCGGTTGCGGCGGCTTCTGCCCACCCCCGCCGGTGCGTTATCCTTGGCCTCTATCAGGGACGCGGGAGGATCGATGGGCAGCATCGAAAGCGGATTGGCGGGGTTGCTCCCGCGCACGGAATGGACGCGGCGCGGGTTTGTCATGACCTCGCTCGCCACCGGTTTTGCGCTCGCCGTGCAGCCGGTTTCGGCGCAGACGATCCACACCGACGCCAACGGGCTCGACGCCGGCGAGGTCAAGGTCCCGGTCGCCGACGGGTCGATCCCGGCCTATCGCGCGATGCCCGACAAGGGCGGGCCGTTTGCGACCGTGCTCGTCGTCCAGGAAATCTTCGGCGTGCACGAGCACATCAAGGACATCTGCCGGCGGTTCGCCAAGCTCGGCTATTTCGCGATCGCCCCCGAACTCTATGCCCGCGAGGGCAATCCGGCGCAAATCAGCGACATCAAGGAGCTGATCGCCAAGATCGTCTCCAAGGTGCCGGATGCGCAGGTCATGTCGGATCTCGACGCCAGCGTCGCCTATGCCAAATCAACCGGGAAGGCCGACACGGCAAAGCTGGCGGTGACTGGCTTCTGCTGGGGCGGGCGGATCACCTGGCTTTATGCGGCGCACAATCCCGATTTGAAGGCGGCGGTTGCGTGGTACGGCCCGATCGACCGGCCGCGCACTGCTCTTCAGCCGAAATACCCGATCGATCTCGCCGCCGATCTCAAATGCCCCGTTCTCGGTCTCTACGGCGGGGCCGATCAGAGCATTCCGGTCGAGAGCGTCGAGCGCATGGCGGCGGCGTGCAAGGCGGCCGGGAAAACCTGCGCGATCAGGGTCTATCCCGGTGCGCCGCACGGCTTCAACGCCGACTACCGGCCGAGCTATCGCCCCGAGGCGGCCAAGGACGGCTGGACCAGGATGCTCGCCTGGTTCAAGGAGTACGGTGTCGGATGATCGGCCGCGGGGCGATTACATCCGGTCGAGCACGGTCTCCTTGAAGCAGCGCATTTCGGTGAGCGAGGCCTCGGTGTCCGGCCGCTCGAAATCGATGTCGACGGCGCTGACCCCGAGTTCGCGCAACGCCCGAAGATCGGCGGCGATCTCCGCGGTGCTGCCGGAGAAAAGGCGCCGCTCGCCGTCGGACGCACAGTCCGGCAGCACCTGGCCATAGCGCTTGATGCGATAAGTGAGCGCAACCGCCGCCGGGTCGCGGCCGGCCTCGGCGGCGAATTTGCGCAGCCGCGTGACGCCGGCGCGGTAGCGGACCAAGCTGTCGAGCAGGTGGCGGTTGTTGCTGCCGATCGGATACCACGCGTCGCCGAGATGCGCGGCGCGACGCAGCGCCGGCCCGCTTTCGCCACCGACCCAGATCGGCGGGTGCGGTTTCTGTAAGGGCTTGGGCTCGAACAGGATGTCGTCGAACTCGACCCAGTCGCCGTCGAGGCGCGGCGCATCCTCGGTCCACAAGGTGCGAAATGCGCGGATGTACTCGTCGGTCACCGCCCCGCGCTTGGCGAAAGGTGTCGTCGCAACCGCATCGAATTCCGCCTCGAGCCAACCCGCGCCGATTCCGACCGTGAGCCTCCCGCCTGACAGCACGTCGATCGTCGCCAGCATTTTCGCGGCGAGCACGGCCGGCCGGTACGGCACCACCATGACCGCCAATACCAGGCGAATGCGCGAGGTCTTCGCCGCGACATAGGCGGCGGCGGTCAGCTGGTCGTGCCGGTTCTGCGGGCCCTCGCCGAAAAATTCGCCGCTCTCGGAATAGGGGTAGCCCGGCACCTTGAGGTTCGGCAGCAGGATATGGTCGGTTAGGGTCAGATAGTCGTATCCCATTGCCTCGCCTTCCTGCGCGATCCGGGCCATGATCGCCGGCGTCGCCATCGGGCCGCTGATCGGCAGGTTGAAGCCAATCTGCATCCTCTTCCTCCGGGTGGGCTTGCCGGCGCACAATAGCCGGGACATGAGCCGCCGCGCTATCGGCTGGACGGCAGGGCGCGGCGATCACAATGGGGGGCGTGCGATGCAGCTCGGGTTTGTCGGCACCGGCACGATGGGGACGCCGATCGCCGGCTGTCTGATCGACGCCGGTCATTCGCTGAGCGTCTACGATGTCCGGCCGGAGGCGACAGAGGCGCTCGCCGCGCGCGGCGCCGCTGCGGTGGCGAGCCCGCGTGCGGTGGCCGAGCGGAGCGGGGTTGTGTTCACCTCGCTGCCCGGCCCCGACCAGATGGAGCCCGCGGTGCTCGATCCGGCGACCGGCATTCTGATCGGGTTGCGCCCCGGCGGCGGCTATATCGACCTGACCACTAACTCGCCTTCGGTGGCGCGGCGGGTAGCCGAGGCCTGTCGCACTCGCGGCGTCGACATGCTAGACGCCCCGGTCAGCGGGCGTCCGCCGGGGATGACGGTCATGGTAGGCGGCGACCAGGCGATCTTCGCCAAATATCGCCCGCTGTTCGAAGCGATCGCGCGCAACATTTTTTATGTCGGCGAAAGCGGGGCCGGCTGCATCGCCAAACTCGTCACCCAGTATCTCGGCTACACCAACTTTGTCGCGGCGCTCGAAGGGCTGCTGATTGGCGCCAAGGCTGGGGTCGATCCCGGTACGCTCGCGCAGATCGTGCCGTTCAGCGCCGGCGCCAGCCGCACCTTCGACAACATCTCGCGCTCGGTGCTGTCGGGCGCTTTCACCGCCGGCGGCACCCTCGACATCGTCGCCAAGGATTTGCATCTGGCCTGCGAACTCGCCCGCGAGGTCGCCGCACCCTCTAATCTCGGGCTCCTCGCGCACGATGTGTTCCACCGCGCCCAGGCCCAGGGCTGGGGCCAGGACGGCTTCCCGATCGCCGTGCGCATCCTCGAAGCGATGGCCGGTTGCGAGCTGCGCTCGCAATCCGGCGCGACTGCGGTAAATTACCAGGCGGAAGACCCACGGCGAGGAGGGCGATCATGACGGCCGCGCGGACATCGGGCTATCGCGAGGGTCTCGTCGATTTGGGCAGGGGGCAGATCAGCCGCGAGATCTTTGTCAACGAGGAGATCTACGCGCAAGAGCTGGAGCGGGTCTTCGCCCGCGCCTGGCTGTTTGTTGGCCATGAGAGCCAGATCCCGAAGCCCGGCGATTTCTTCGTCTCCGGCATGGGCGAGGAATCCGTGATCCTGTGCCGCGACCGCGCCGGCGCAGTCCATGTGTTTTTGAATTCCTGCCGGCATCGCGGCATGAAGGTGTGCCGC
Source organism: uncultured Alphaproteobacteria bacterium (assembly GCA_963832875.1). Taxonomy (GTDB): domain Bacteria; phylum Pseudomonadota; class Alphaproteobacteria; order ATCC43930; family CGMCC-115725; genus AP-15. The sequence goes on from CAWHWB010000002.1 coordinate 388,565, forward strand.
TACGACGAAGGTAACACGCCCGTTTTCACCTGCCCCTATCACGGCTGGAGCTACGGCACCGACGGCAGGCTGGTTGGCGTCCCTTATTTTCGCGAGGCCTATCATTCCAAGCTCGACCGTTCGCAATGGGGATTGGTCGAGGTGGCGCAGCTCTGCGTCTACAAAGGCAGCGTATGGGCCACCTGGGACCGGGCGGCACCCTCCTTCACCGAATATCTCGGCGATTTCACCCATTATCTCGACCAGACCCTCGACGGCTGGGACGGCAGCGACGGCGGCGCCGAGATATTGGGCGGCATCCAGAAATGGCGGGTGCCGTGCAACTGGAAATTCCCGGCCGAGAATTTCAGCGGCGACAGCTATCACAACATCAGCCACCGCTCGGTCGACCTGGTCGGCGTCGGGCCTTCGGGCAGCGGCCGGCGCGACATGCCGGAATTGAATCTGGCGCAAAAGCTGCACATCGCTGTCCCCGACCGCGGGCATCAGACGACCGCCTACCTCTTGCCGCAGACCCAATCGGTGCCGCCCGGCTATCAGCATTCCCCGGTCGTTGCCGATTATTTCCGCGAATGCGAAGCGGCGCGCCGGCGGCAGCGCGGCGATTGGGGACGCCTGATCACGCTGGTCGGCGAGGTGTTCCCGAGCATGGCCTTTCTCGCCCGCCAGCCGCGCACGATCGCGGTGTGGCACCCGCGCGGGCCGCACGAGACCGAAGTGTGGCGCTGGTTTCTGGTCGACAAGGCGGCACCGCAGGAGGTCAAGGATTTCCTGCGCGACTATTACATCCGCTATTCGGGCCCGGCCGGGATGACCGAGCAGGACGACATGGAAAACTGGAACTACGCCCACGCCGCCAGCCGCGGCACGGTCGCCCGCCGTTTTCCATACAATTACCAGCAAGGCCTTGGCACCGAGGTCGAGAATTACGAATGGGACGGGTTCCGTTTGCCTGGGGTCGTGGTCGACCTCACCCGGGCCAATTCGAGCGAGCACAATCTCAGGAACCTCTACCGCCGCTGGGCCCAGTTCATGGAGGCCGACAGCTGGGACCAGCTCGCCGCCTGGCGCCGGCCGAATAGCGGCATCGCGCAAGCCGCCGAGTGACCCGCGGGATCGAGTGTCTTCTGCCACCGCATCCACAGCAGGCGGGACAGTCCTGAGAGCGAGCGGGGTCATCAGCATGCGCCGGGCGCCCCCGGGTTCCAGCTGGGCCGTCCGGCCATGTCGACGAGAGCCCCGCCACCCGTTTCTTTTACTGGTCAGCGACTGCGGCGGCTTCATCGCCGGCCAGACGCTCCACATCAACGGCGGCGCAGGATACCATTGAGGGCCGGTCGCCCCGGCTCGTGGGTCCGACGCCGGAATTTTCGGACGCCGGTGCAAGTTGGAGGGCCCGGATGAGCGGGATGCGGGTTCTATTCAGCGCCGCCGAAATCGCGGCCCGGGTTGATGCGCTCGCCGCCGAGATCGCCCGCTCGATTCCGGGTGAGTTCGTCATGATTGGGCTCCTCAAGGGGGCGGCGGTGTTTGTCGCCGATCTCGCCCGCGCGCTCGATCAGGCTGGCGCCCATCCCGAGATCGAGTTCATGCGGCTCGCCAGCTACGGTCTTGCTAAAGAGAGCAGCGGAAAGGTACAGATTCTCGGCGATGTGCCGGCCGACCTTGCCGGGCGGTCGGTGCTGCTCGTCGATGACATCGTTGATACCGGCCGCTCTATCGCCTATGCGATCGCCCGATTACGCCGGCGCGGCGTCGGTGGCCTGTGGATTTGTGTGCTGCTCGACAAGCCACAGCGGCGGCGGATCGAGGTTGCGCTCGATTTTGTCGGCTTTTCGGTCGGCGATTTTTTCGTAGCCGGCTACGGCACCGATTACGCCGAAAAATATCGCCACCTGCCTTTTATCGGCGCCGTGGAATGACCTGGACGAGGACATGCGGCGGCAAGCGCAGGAGACTATATGATTAGCGGGAACGGAACACCCGTCCCTGAAGCCGATGCGTACCATCGCCACCCTAAGATATTCGGGAGTTGCTCTTGCCCCAGCCCGACCAATTGGTTAAAGCTTGCGTAAGATATGCTCGGAACTCACCCGCAAATCCGTCGCCTCGGCTATGCCCGAGTCAACACCTACGGGCAGACCCTCGACACCCAGCTTGAGCAGCTACGCGCGCGGGATGCAGCAAGATTTACCGGGAGACGGTGACAGGCGCGCACAGCGACCGGCGCGAGCTTTTGAAGATGCTCGACCGCCTCGCTCCCGGCGACGTTATGACGGTGACACGCATTGCGAGCAGAAGGTGCTACCCTCGCCGAACTCGCCCGCAGCTACGACGTGGGCAAGAGCACGATTTCTCGGCTGACGGCATACCCGATTATGCACAACCGTGTTTGAATCAATCTTAATCGGGAGACAGGTCGAGGGCCCGCAATCAGTCGATGCCGGTGCGATTGCTTAAACGCTGTTGTTCTATGAACACGTCCATATTGTAGCCGATAACCGTTTATTATCTGATCTCTTACGGGTGATCGGCCCGACCAATCTCCTGATGATGTTAGACCTGAATATGATTTCTCTGACGTATATCAGAGAATCGCTCGGAATTTGGACCAGTAATCTAAACGCCGGCATGCAACTTCACAAATTAAACACATACGAACTAGGGGGTAATATCTACAACAAAGGTGAACAAAGACAACGCTTCAGCAATTCCAATTCTATTGAGCGAGTTATCACGCAAATTTTTGGCAAATCACGAGAAACAAAAAGAATTATGCGACATTTACTAGATAAGATGTCATTCCGGAGCTTGGGAATATCTAACAGTTTACCACAAGGGTTTACTGCTCTGGCGCAGGAAGACCTTCATGACGTAGAATTTGTGAAGAAGGCTGTCGAGCATACACTCCGCGCTCTTATTCCGGGAGTGGTGCTGCCAGACGTATGGACATTCAAACTCACGTTTGCCAGCGACTACAGTTTCATTGTTGGAACTACATTAGATTTTGACGCGTATCAATTCACAATATCATAAACTAATACCCTCCCCTACGCACAGCTCTATCACTCCCGTCTATCTATTGTCACTCCTATACAACGCGCGCGCTGACGCCTATTTTGCCGCCGACTATATGGCCGAGATTGTGACAACACCGGTCGCGTCTGGCATTATAAACGCAAAATTTCATGAGCTGTTGTCCAGACGCAAAAGGAGCGCCGGTCAGATTGAAATGTTTCAAACTCAATACCTTGACGACGCAAGGGCGGTCAGGGAGGCAATCAACTCCGGCGAGCGGACATTTGAAGACTTTCTCAAGATTCTGCAAAGGGCACAAAAATTTAAGAAATGGCTAGGCACACGTAATCCTGACGCGGAGCTGCTCCGTGAGTATTATAAAGCGGCAGCCGCTGACAGTTGGGTAGATCGGCTTCCCTCGAAATCGTTGCGGTTTGTTCTGACGACACTGTTTGGCTTGGGAGCCGATATGCTTTTCCAACGGGCGGTATTGGCACCGGAGTCGCTGTTGGCCTAGGCGCAATAGATACGATGCTCGTGGATCGGCTCCTGAAAGGGTGGAGACCAAATCAATTTATCGAAGGGGAACTTAAAGAATTTACGTCTGAGCCGTAGCTGGACGTGGCCAGCCCGCCGCCGAGGAGCCCGATCAGAATGTCACCGCCGTTCAAACGAGGTCAATATTGCCCTCTCGGCTCCAGGCCGAAGGCGTGCTGGCCGTACATCGTGCCGACCGCGTCCCAGTTGAGGCTGACATGGCGGGCGACGGCGTTGACGTCGCGCCAGGCGCGCTGGATCGGGTTGCTCAGCAACAGCCCGGCGCCGCCGGTCGAGGCGTTCAAGGCTTCGACCGCCTGCAACGCGAGCTTTGTCGCATAGGCCTGGTTGCGGCGGGCGCGGATGCGGTCGGCGACGGTGATTTCCTCGCCGGCGCGCAGTTTAGCCATCGCGCTGCGCAGGTCGGTCATCAGGATCAGCTCGGCGGCTTCGGCCGCGGCCGCGGCTTCGGCATAGCGCAATTGCACGGTGGCGAATTCGGCCATCGCCAGCCCGCCGCCGGCAAGCGCGCCGCGGGTCCGGCGGCCGGTCGTCATCTCCAGATAATCGGCGACGGCGCCCTTGGCGGCACCGACTGCGGTCGAGGCCAGCATCGAGGCGCCCAAGACCAGCAACGGCAGCCGGTAGAGCGGGTTCGGGTGATATTGCGCGCCCGAGGTGCGGCCGGCGCGGGTGTCGGCGAACCGCAATACGCGATGCGCCGGGACAAAGGCGTCGTGCACGATGATGTTCTTGCTGCCGGTGCCGCACAGGCCATAGACAAACCAATTGTCCTCGATCTCGACCTCGGCCGTCGGCAGCAGGAAGAACGCACCGTCGGCGGCCGCGGCGGCATCCGGCGATTTGATAAACGCGCCGAGCCTGATCCAGCTCGCATGGTCGACGCCGCTGGCGAACGACCATTTGCCGTTCAGCACATAGCCGCCGTCGGCCGGAATCGCGGCGCCGGTCGGGGCAAAGCACGCGCAGCTGAACGGGTCGCTGCCGTCGCCCCATAATTCGCGCTGGGTCTCGACCGGGTAATGCCCGAACGAGATGCCGTTCGAGAGCGCGCCGTTGACCGCCCAGCCGGTCGAGGCGCAGGCGGCTGAGATCGTCAGCGCGATTTCGAGCGCCACGGTGGGGTCGAATTCGAAGCCGCCGAATTCCTTTGGGCGGGTGGTGCGCAACAGTTCGGCGTCGCGGATTTTGGTGATGATCTCGGGCGAGATGCGGCGGTTGCGCTCGGTCTCCGCGGCGAGCGCGCGGATCTCGGGAACGAGGTCGCGGGCCCGGCGGATCAGCTCGTCCGGGGCGGGCGGGGCAGCGCGGCGGATTGCGGCAGTCGTCATCAGCCTCTCCCGAGTGGCGCCGGCATTCTCCCAAGCCCGGGGTTGCGCTGTCGAGAGGGTTCACTCCTCAACGATGCATTCGGGCTTGAGGCGGCGCAGCCCGGCGTATTGCTTCGTTTGCGCGCGGTGAAAACGCCGGCGGATCGCCGCCTGCGATCGGCGCAAAGCGAAGTAGACGTAGAGGAAATCGAGACGGACTGGCAGTGGAAGTACCGTACGCTTCCTGCCCACGCCCAATATCCCTGGCTGCTAGGATCAGCGATGACGTTCCGATGGAAACAAGCAAAGGCGATGGTCATCAACCCCCCCTCGATGATATAAACGACAATGGCTTTTGTGTTCACGGTCCATTCCTCATTCAAGAGTGACCCCCGTTTTTTCGTGTCGCGCGATCTGCCGGAAGCCGCGGCCGGGGCCGTTGCGGGAGAAGGGTGAGCGATGGCGACGCTCGACGAGATCGTTGCGGCGGCGGCGAAGGTGTTCCGCACCAAGGGCTATCACGCCGCCACGGTGCGCGACATCGCCGACGAGGTCGGCATCCTCAAGGGCAGCCTCTATCATCATTTTGAGAGCAAGGAGGCGCTGCTCTACCTCGTCGTCAAAGAGCCGATCGCGCAGATGTATCAAACGATCGCCGCGATCGCCGAGGCCGATCTGCCGGCGACCGAGAAGCTGCGCCAGGCGATTTTGGCGCATCTCGAAGCCTTCGATCGCCATTACCCGCATCTCTTCGTCTATCTGCGCGAGCGCGAGTCGGTGAAGCGCCGGTTTCGCGAAATGATCGGCTTCTCGCCCAAGGATTATGAGCGCTGCTGGCAGCAGATCCTGCGCGAAGGGATCGAGAACGGAGAGTTTCGTCCCGATCTCGACATCCAGGTGACCTCGTACGGACTGCTCGGGATGCTGAACTGGGCGTACAAATGGTACGACCCACGGGGCCGCATGCGGGTGAACGAAGTGGCCGCGCAATTCACGTCCCTGGCGCTCGCCGGTGTCGCCGCCGCGGCGCGCGGCGCGCGGGCCGGCCGCCGCGCGAAATCGAACGGCCTTGCCGCCGACATCAATCGCGGCCCCGCTCGGGTTTGACAAAATCGGTGCGGCAGAATAGCCTGCTGGCGCTACCAAACGCTTGGTTGGTTCCTATCGACAGGCTGATAAGAGGCGGGTCATGCGCAACCAGTACAACGTCATCGACGCCGACGGTCACATCCTGGAGCCGCTCGATCTCTGGGACAAATACATCGACCCCAAGTTCCGCGACCGCGCGCCGCGCATCGTCAAGGGCGAGAACGGCAAGGAGCGGCTGGTCATCGAGGAGCACACGGTCGGCGACGGCCGGCTCGGCATCGGCCGGATCGGTGCTGTCGGCGCGCGCCAGGGTGTGGTCGAGGCCGACACGATGGCCTACAAGGACGGCAAGCCCGGCGGGTTCGACCCGCACAAGCGCATCCCCGACATGGACGCCGACGGCATCGACGCGGCGTTTCTGTATCCGAGCCTCGGCCTGTTCTCGGGCGCGATCCACGACCCCGAGCTCGCGGCGGCGACCTGCCGCGCCTATAACCGCTGGCTCGCCGATTACTGCAAGCCCTACCCGGATCGCCTCTTTGGCGTCGCCATGCTGCCGTTGCAGTCGGTCGAACTGGCGGTCGACGAGATGCGCTTTGCGCGCAAGGAATTAGGATTCCGCGGCGGCTTCATCCGGCCGAACCCGTACAGCGACAAGATGATCCACGAAGAGCGTTACGAGCCGTTCTGGCAGGCGGCCGAGGAGCTCGATTTCGCGATCGGCTTTCATGAGGGTGCCTCGAGCGGCATGCCGACGGTCGGCGTCGACCGCTTCGAGGGCCGCGGCGCCCGCCACATCATCAGCCATACGATGGAGATGATGCTCGCGGCGATGAGCGTGATCTGGGGCGGCATCGCCGACCGCCATCCGAAATTGCGCGTCGGATTCCTCGAATCGGGCGGCGGCTGGATCGCCCCCTGGCTCGACCGCATGGACCGCCATTTCGATGATCAGGGGTTCAACGATTCCGGGTTGTCGATGCGTCCGAGCGAAATCTTCCAGCGCAATTGCTGGATCTCGTTCGAGCCGGTCGAAGGCAGCATCAAGGTGCTGGCCGATTATATCGGACCGCACAAGATCCTATGGGCGACCGACTATCCGCATCCGGACGGCTTCTTCCCCGGCGCGCCCAAAATGATGGAACAGCGCATGCAGGGATTGTCGGCCGAGACCAAGCATCAGGTCATGGCCGGCGGTGCGATGGGCTTTTACGGCCTGAACTGAGTTCGATCAGGCGGCGCCGGGGCTTTGCTTCGGCGCCGCATCAATCAATGCGTGGGAGGGAAAAGGATGTCGGTCAGATTGGTGGTGACGATCAACGCAGCGCCGGGAAAGGGCGGCGAACTGGCGCAGAACTTTAAGGGACGCTGCGCCGAGGTCATGAAGGAACCGGGCTGCGAGCAGTTCGAGGTGTTCCAGAGCGTCGTCAACCCCGACAAGCTGGCCTTGCTCGAACGCTGGTCCGACCAAGCGGCGCTCGAGGTCCACGCCAAGCTCAATACCACGCGCCCGCCATTGCCCGCCGGGCTGCGCGCCGGCAACGGCGAGCGCGAAGACTACGAGTACAAGCGGACGCGCTGAGCCGCAACTCTCGCGGCACGAACAGGGACCTGGCAATGGGCTGGCTCGACGGACAGGTCGCGCTGGTGACGGGCGGCGGCTCGGGGATCGGCCGGGCCGTCGTCGAGCGCTATGTCGAAGAGGGCGCGCGGGTCGCGGTCATGGACCGCGTTGCCGGCCGCGGCGAGGAATTGCGCACCCGGTTCGGCGACAAAGTTGCCGCGGTAGACGGCGATGTGGCCCGGCTCGACGACAACAAACGGGCGGTCGCGGCGACCATCGCCGCCTTTGGCCGGCTCGACATCTTCGTCGGCAATGCCGGGGTGCTCGACGGCTTTATTGCGCTCGCCGAGATGCCGGAAGACAAATTGGCCGCGGCTTGCGACGAATTGTTCGCGGTCAACGTCAAGGGCTGCATTCTCGGCGCCAAGGCGGCATTGCCCGAGCTGACCAAGGCCCAAGGCTGCATGATCTTCACCGCGTCGGGGGCAGGGTTCACCTCGGCCGGCGGTGGGGTGATCTATACCGCCTCGAAGCATGCGGTGGTTGGAATCATCCGGCAGCTGGCCGTAGAGCTCGGACCGGGAGTCCGGGTGAACGGCGTCGCGCCCGGCGGCACGATGACGGATTTGCGCAGCGTCGCGGCACTGTCACTGGAAGACCGCTCGCAATTCGCCATTCCCGGCGCGGCCGAGCGGATCGCCGCCGGCAACCCGCTGCATCTTGCGATGGAGCCCGCCGATCTCGCCGGCGCCTATGTTTTTCTGGCCTCGCGCGCCAACGCCCGCGGCATCACCGGCAGCGTTGTCTTGGTCGACGCCGGGTCGACCCTGCGCATGCCGCGCCGGAGCTGACGAAAGGTGGCTTCGCCTGCCCATCATCATCTCGCTTTGCCCGGACTTGAACCGGGCATCCACGTTTTCCAGTGGCGCAAGCGAGCGACGTGTGGATGACCCGGACGTGCCCGGCCACGGGGTGAAGCGAGCGAACTCGCCAGCTAGGCGGGCAGGTCGGCTTGACGCCGGGCCAATGAGGAGGCAGGGATGGCTAGAAGCCTGAAGGGGTTGGTCGATAGCGAAAACGGGCTGGTCAGCCGCCGCATCTTTATCGAGCAGGAAATCTACGAGCAGGAGCTGGAGCAGATCTTCGCCCGCTGCTGGCTGTTCCTTTGCCACGAAAGCCAGATCCCAGAACCCGGCGACTTCTTCACCACCTATATGGGCGAAGACCCGGTTCTGGTGGTGCGCGACGACGGCGGCCAAGTGCATGCGTTCCTGAACGTCTGCCGCCATCGCGGCAATCGCCTCTGCCGTGCCGACGGCGGCAACGCCGCCAGCTTCACCTGCGCCTATCACGGCTGGACCTATCGCAACAACGGTGCGCTGACGGGTGTCCCGTACCTCAAGGAAGCCTATCATAATCAATTGGATCGGGAGCGCTGGGGCCTCAACCCGGTAGCGCAGCTCGACGGCTACAAGGGGCTGTTGTTTGCCACCTTCGACCCGGAAGCGCCGCCGCTGCGCGAGTACCTCGGCGAGATGACCTGGTATCTGGACACGTTCTTCGACCGTCGCGAGGGCGGCGTCGAGGTCATCGGCGGAATGCACAAATGGGTCATGCCGTGCAACTGGAAATTCCCCGCTGAGAACTTCGGGGGCGATGGTTACCACGTGCAGTGGAGCCATCTCTCGGCCATACGGACTGGGTCCGGCGGCGACTTTCGGATCAACCCAGACCCGAACGGGGTCATGCTCTCTCCCGGCAACGGCCACTGTGTCATCGGCGTCGGCCCCGACACGGTGTCCGATCCGCCGGTACCTGAGATCCTGGCTTACGAGACGGAGATCGGCCCGGAGATGGCAAGGCGGCTCGGTCCGCGCCTGAAAATGGTAAAGCCGATCGTCGGCACGGTCTTCCCAAACCTCTCGATGCTGCGCGCCAGCTCGCGGACGTTGCGCGTCTGGCACCCCCGCGGCCCCGACAAAACCGAAGTGTGGTCCTGGGTTTACACTGACAAGGCCGCCCCGCCGCAAGTCAAGGAGGCGATCCGGTTGGCCGGATTGAGAGCCTTTAGCCCGGCCGGCACCTTCGAGCAGGACGATATGGACAACTGGCAGGGGTGCACCCAGACCGGGCGGGGCGTGGTGGCCCGCCGCTATCCGCTGAGTTACGAGATGGGGCTGGGGCACGAGCGCTACGACAACAACTTTAAAGCCTGGGCCAGTGACTACCGCTACAGCGAGAGCAATCACCGCGGGTTCTACCGCCGCTGGGCGCAGCTGATGGCGGCCGAGAGCTGGGCCGCGATGCCGCACGGCAACGGCCGTGCCGGAGCCGAGCATGAATGAAGACGTCACTCGCGAGGTCGAGCAGTTCCTCTATCGCGAGGCGCGGCTGCTGGACGAACGGCGCTTCCACGAGTGGCTGGAGTTGCTGACGGACGATATCCACTATTGGATGGGCTCGCGCAGCAACCGCTATCCGAGGACCAGCAAGGCGATTGCGATCCTCGATCCCGACCGCTACGTCGAGGACGATCTGGCCAAGGAAGACGAACTGGCCATCCTCGACGAAAACAAGGAGACGCTCGGCGGGCGAATCGCCCGCCTGGATACCGGCATGGCCTGGGCCGAGGACCCGCCGTCGCGCACGCGCCATCTGATCACCAACATCGAGGTGGAACCCGGTGATGCGGCGTCGGAGGTCAGGGTGTACTCGAATTTTATGGTCTACCGGAGCCGCGCGGAAACCGAGCAGGATTTTTACGTCGGCGCCAGGCGGGATGTCCTGCGGCGGGTCGGCGGCGCCTGGAAGATCGCCGGTCGCAAAGTGATCCTCGATCAGAACGTGCTGCTGGCCAAAAACGTCAGCATGTTCTTTTGAGCGAAAGCGCGGCACGCGCGCCAGCGGCGTCGCAGGCAAAGCTGGGCCAAGCAGGAGGCAGCGATGGCGACGGATCTGAACGGGTTGGTCGACAGCGAAAACGGGCTCGTAAGCCGGCGCATCTTTATCGAGCCGGAGATCTACGAAGAGGAGCAAAAGCGGATCTTCGGCCGCTGCTGGCTGTTCCTGTGCCATGACAGCCAGATCCCCAAGCCTGGCGATTTCTACACGACCTATATGGGCGAGGATCCGGTGCTGGTGGTGCGCGACAGCCACGGCAAGGTCAATGCCTTTCTGAATGTCTGCCGGCATCGCGGCAATCGCCTCTGCCGCGCCGATCAGGGCAACGCTGCGAGCTTCACCTGCGCCTATCACGGCTGGACCTATCGTAACGACGGGGCTCTGACCGGCGTCCCGCACCTGAGGGATTTCTATTACGACGCGCTCGACCGCGAGCAATGGGGTCTCGTCCCGGTCGCGCAATTGGATAGTCACCGCGGACTGATCTTCGCCACTTTCGATCCGCAGGCGCCGCCGTTGCGCGACTATCTCGGCGAAATGGCCTGGTATCTCGACGTGTTCTTCGACCGGCGCGAAGGCGGCGTCGAGGTCCTCGCCTCGCATAAATGGATCGTGCCGTGCAATTGGAAATTCCCCGCCGAGAATTTCGGCGGCGACGCCTATCACGTGCAGTGGACGCATCTGTCGGCGATCACCAGCGGTTTTAGCAGCGGGGTCACCGCCAAGCCGCAATCGACCGGCAGCATGGTGTCGCCCGGCAACGGCCATATGCTGATCTGCGTCGGGCCCGATGATGTCGGCGACCCGCCGGTGCCGGCGATCCAGGCCTATGAGCGCGAGATCCGCGACGAGGTGGCGCAACGCCTGGGTCCGCGCGCCCGGCTGGTCAGCCCGATCGTTGGCACCGTGTTTCCGCATTTCTCGATCCTGCGCAGCACCTCGCGCACCTTCCGCGTCTGGCAGCCGCGCGGCCCGGACAAGACCGAAATCTGGTCGTGGGTATTCTGCGACAAGGCCGCACCCGCCGAAGTCAAGGAACAGGTGCGGCTCGCCGGGGTGCGCGGCTTCAGCCCGTCCGGCACCTTCGAGCAGGACGACATGGACAACTGGCAGGAATGCACCCAGACCTGCCGCGGCATCGCCTCGCGGCAAATGCCGCTCAACTATCAAATGGGGATCGGTCATGACCGCTTCGACCGGGGCCTCGGCGCTTGGGCCAGCGAGCAGCGCATCAGCGAGAGCAACCACCGCCAGTTCTATCGCCGCTGGGCCGAGCTGATGGAAGCCGACGGCTGGAGCCAATTGCAGCGCCGTAAGGCGCAGGCCGCAGATGACTGAGGGCTGCGATGACTGAAGGGGTGATCCGCGAAATCGAGCAGTTCTATCGCAAAGCGCGGTATTTCAGCCACTGATGGAATGGCGCGACGCCGGATTTGTCGTGGCGGTGCGGCGGCACGGCGAGAGCGGGCTGATCGTCGAATTGCTGACCCGCGAGCACGGACGACATTTGGGGCTGGCGCGCGGCGGGCAGTCGCCGCGGGCGCGGGCGGTGCTGCAGCCGGGCAATGAGGTCGCGGCGGCGTGGCGCGGGCGCCTCGCCGAGCATCTGGGCACGGTGACCTGCGAATTGGTATGCCCTCACGCCGCGCAGCTGATCGACGACCCGGATCGGCTCGCCGCCCTCGCCGCTGCGGCGGCGCTGGTGGCCGCGACCCTGCCCGAGCGCGAGCCGCATGGCGATGTGTTCGCGACGTTCGCCGAGCTGCTCGCTTCGCTGGCTGCGGCGCCCGATTGGCCGGCGCGCTATGTCGAATGGGAGTGCGTGCTCTTAAAGGCGCTCGGCTTCGGCCTCGATCTCCGGCACTGTGCCGCGACGGGCGCCACCACCGGCCTCGCCTATGTCTCACCCCGCTCGGGCCGCGCGGTGTCGCTTGCAGCCGGCCGGCCTTATCATGACAAGCTCCTGCGATTGCCGGAGTTTTTGTGGCGCGATGCGGTTGCTGACGCCAGCCAGATCGCGGCGGGGATGAGCCTGACCGAGCACTTTTTATTGCATCACGTGCTGCTGCCGCAGGGCCGTGCGCTGCCGCCGGCGCGAGCCCGCCTGGCCGCCCGCATGCAGCAGCGGGAAGCCGCTACGATCGCGCCTGGATAGCCGGTGTCGGGTTGAACCCGCTCGCCCGCGGTTACTGCTTCACCACATCGCCTTTTTTTGCTGCTACCGCTTTCTCGGCGGCCGGGTCGACCCACCACGTATCGAAGGCCAGCGCGTATTTGGGCGAGATCGCCGGGCGGCGGAACTTGTCCCAATAGGCGACCCGAAACGCCGCCAAATGAAAGTTCGGAATCACGTAATAGCCGTATTGCAGCACCACATCGAGCGCGCGGGCGTGGGCGACGAGGCTCGCCCGGTCCGGCGCCCGGATCAATCCCTCGATCAGCGCGTCGACGACCTTGCTCTTGATGCCGAGCAAATTGCGGCTGCCCTGCTCGTCGGCGGCCTTTGAGCCCCAATAGTCGCGCTGCTCGTTGCCCGGCGACAGCGACTCGGGAAACAGCACGACGGTCATGTCGTAGTCGAACGTCTCCATCCGCCGTTCATATTGCGCAGTGTCGATGGTGCGCACCCGGGCGGTGATGCCCATCCGTTTCAAGTTTTGCACAAAGGGCAGCACGATGCGCTCGAATTGCGGGTTGTCGAGCAGGATCTCGAAGGTGAAAGGCTGGCCGGTTTTGGCGTTGACCAGCTGCTCGCCCTTGAACGTCCAGCCGGCCGCCATCAACAGCTTCAGCGCCTTCTCCAACCCGCTGCGGATATTGCCCGAGCCGTCGTATTTGGGCGGGTCGTATTCGGTCGTGAACACGGCGTCGGGGATCTGCCCGCGGAACTTGTCGAGGATTTCGAGTTCCTGGCCCTTCGGCACCCCGGTTGCGGCCAATTCGGAATTGTCGAAATAGCTGCGGGTGCGCTGATAGGCGCCGTAGAACAAATTCTTGTTCGACCACTCGAAGTCGAAGGCATAGGCCAGCGCCTTGCGCACCCGCCAATCCTGAAAGATCGGCCGGCGCAGATTGTAGCCGAAGCCCTGCATGCCGCTCGGCAATTCGTTCGGGATCTGCTCCTTTTTGATCAGGCCGGCGCGCAACGCCGGGCAGTCATAGCCCGTGGCCCAATCCTTTGACGAATTCTCCTGCCGGACATCGTACTGGCCGGCCTTGAAGGCTTCGAGCGCGATCGTCGCGTCGCGATAATAATCGTAGCGGATCGTGTCGACATTGTAGCGGCCCTTGTTGACCGGCAGATCGGCGCCCCAGTAATCGGCGACCCGGCGGTAGGTAATCGAGTGCCCCGGATCGAGCGATTGGATCGTATAAGGGCCGCTGCCGAGCGGCGGATCGAGCGTCGTCTTCTCGAAATCGCGCTTCGACCAATAGGCCTTGGACAGCACCGGCATCTCGCCGATGATCTGCGGCAATTCGCGGTTCTTCGCCGATTTGAAATAGAACCGCACGCCGCGATCCCCTTCTTTCAATACCTTGGTCACGTCGCCGTAATAGGAGCGGTACATCGGCAGCCCCTTCGCGCGCAACGTGTTGAAGGTCCAGATCACGTCGTCGGGCGTCATCGTTGTGCCGTCGTGAAAGCGCGCCTCCTTGCGCAGCGTGTAGAGCACCGAGAGCTTGTCGGGCGCCAAATCGATGCTTTTGGCGACGAGCCCGTATTCGCTCGCCGGCTCGTCCTCGGAGGCGGCCGACAAAGTGTCGAAGATCAGGCCGATCCCGTCGGCCGGCACCCCGTTGATGACGAATGGGTTCAGCGTGTCGAAGGTGCCGATCGCCGAAAACCGCATAGTGCCGCCTTTTGGCGCCTGCGGATTGACGTAATCGAAATGGGTAAAGCCGGGCCCGTATTTGAGGTCGCCGAACAGCGACATGCCTTGGCTTGCCGCCGCCTCGGCCGCCCCGGCCGCGAACAGCAACAAGAGGCCGACGACGATTGCCGGTAGTCTGCGCATCCTGTTTGTCCTTGCGATCGGCTCACCCGTCGAGAAGGCCGCGCGCCGCCGCGTGGGCGCGGCGGTCGCCGGCGACGAGAACCCGTCCGTCCGAGCCGAGGCCGAGCTTTTCTCCGCGCCAATCGGTGGCGATCCCGCCCGCCCCTTCGACGATCGGGATCATCGCGCAAAAATCATAGGGCTTGAGGCTGGCTTCGACGACGAGATCGACAAAGCCGGCGGCGAGCAGACCATAGGCGTAGCAGTCGGCGCCGAAACGGACCAGCTTGGCGGCCTTCGAGACCCGCGCGAAGCTTGCCGCGTCCGGTCCGCGAAACATGTCGGGCGTGGTCGCGAACAGGGTCGCGCCGCCGAGTCCGGCGCAGTCCCGGCAACGGATCGCGGCGCCGTTCAAGGTCGAGGGCCGCCCGGCGGCGCCGACCCAGCGCTCGCCCGAAATCGGCTGGTCGATGATGCCGAGGATCGGGTGGCCGCCGCGGGTCAGCGAGATCAGGGTCCCGAACAATGGCACCCCGCTGATAAAGGATTTGGTTCCGTCGATCGGGTCCAGCACCCACACCAGCTCGGCATCCTCGCGCACCCGGCCGAACTCCTCGCCGATGATCCCGTGATCCGGAAAGCGGCTCTCGATCAACCGTCGCATCGCCTGCTCCGCGGCGCGGTCGGCGACCGTCACCGGGGTCAGGTCGGCCTTGTCATCTATTGTGAGAGGCCGGCGAAAATAAGGCCGGATCGCCGCCGCCGCCGCGTCGGCCAGTTCGGCTGCGAGCGCGAGAAAGGCGTCGAGGTCCGGCACGGGCCTATTTCAGGGTCTGCAGATAGGCGATCACGTCGGCGCGGTTCGTCGCCTGCGGGAACCCGGCAAAGGTCATCTTGGTGCCTGGTGCAAAATTTTGTGGATTATCGATCCATTCGTTGAGCAATTCCGGGGTCCATTTTTTGCCCTTATACTTCTGCAGCGCGGACGAGAACGCGAAGCCGCCGCGGTCCTCGGCAATCGGCTGGTCAACAACGTTCCAAAGATCCGGGCCGATTTTGGTGGCGCCGCCCTTGGTGAAATTATGGCAGGCTTGGCAGATCGTGGTCAGCTGCTGGCCTTTTTTCGGGTCGGCCTTGGCCAGCAGCGGGCCGATCGCGGGGAGCTTTGGCGCCGCGGCGGCCTGCTCTGTCGGAGCTGCCGCCGGCGGCGCGCCCCCGGCGACCATGAACACCGGCTTTGCCAGCTCCTTTGGCCGCACCAGCATGCTGGCCAATATGCCGGAAACCATGGCGATGATCAGCGCGGTCAGGATCGAGGCAATGATCTTGTTCCACTCGAACGACGGCATCGATTCCCCTTCCGCCCCTGCGGGTCCGGAGCAAAACGAATTCCTCCCGACAACTCAAATGAATTATCACGCTTCCGGCGATTGCCCGAACCGGGCATGTTGTCGCTGCCGGTCCCACCTAGCTGCCCGCCGCCGAGAAGCCGTGACCAGAGCCGCCCCGCAAAACCCGATCGTCCTCATTCCGGCCCGCCTCGCGGCGACGCGGCTTCCGGGAAAACCGCTGGCCCTGATTGGCGGGACGCCGATGATCGTTCATGTTTGGCGCCGCGCGGTCATGGCCGAAGCGGGGCCGGTGGTGGTCGCCTGCGGCGATTCGGAAATCGCCGCGGCGATCGCGGCCGCGGGCGGGCGGGCGGTGCTGACCGATCCGCAACTGCCGACCGGCTCGGACCGCATCCATCAGGCGATCTCGCGCTTAGACCCTGGCCGCGCGCATGACGCAATAGTCAACGTCCAGGGCGATCTGCCGCTGCTCGACCCCGCGGCGGTCCGCGTAGCCCTTCTCGGGCTCGCCGACCCTGAAACCGACATCGCCACCCTCGCGGCGGTGATCGAGGATGACGCGGCACTCGCCGACGAAAGCGTCAACAAGGTCGCCGCTGGCTTTGCCGACCCGTCGCGGCCGGCGCGGGCGCTCTATTTCAGCAAGGCTGCGGTGCCGTGGGGCGAGGGGCCGCATTACGAGCATATCGGGCTCTACGCCTATCGCCGAGACGCGCTCGAGCGATTTGTCGGGCTGCCGCGCGGGGTCCTCGAACGGCGCGAGCATCTCGAACAATTGCGCGCTCTCGAAGCCGGGATGCGAATCTCCGTGAGCCTGATCGAGGCCGGCCGCCTCGGCGTGCAGGTCGACACCCCGGCCGATCTCGAACGCGCCCGCCAACTGATGCAATCGAAGCTTTAGTGCAAAGGCCGCAAAAGGATCGCAAAGGACGCCTCCGGCCCTTTGCGTCCCTGGCGTGCTCCTCTGCGACCTTTGCGTTCAAACCTCACTTTGAGACAGAGTTCATCGATGGACCCGGAAGTCACCGCCGATCCCGAGCAGACGATCGCCTTCCAGGGCATGTTCGGCGCCTATTCCGACCTCGCCTGCCGGCGGGTTTTTCCCGAGATGACGACGCTGCCCTGCGCCCAGTTCGAGGACGCCTTTGCCGCGGTGCGCGATGGCGGCGCGCGGCTCGCGATGATCCCGATCGAGAACTCGGTCGCCGGCCGGGTCGCCGACATCCACCATCTGATGCCGGATTCGGGACTGCATATCATCGCCGAGCATTTCGAACGGGTGAACCATCACCTACTGGCGCTGCCCGGCGCGGCGCTCGGCGAGATCCGCATGGCCCGGAGCCATATCCACGCATTGTCGCAGTGCCGCCGGACGCTCCGCGCGCTCGGCATCGAGCCGATCGTCGCGGCCGACACCGCCGGCGCCGCGGCCGAGCTCGCCGCCCGGCGCGATCCGACCACGGCGGTGATCGCCTCCGAGCTGGCCGGACGGATCTACGGCCTCGTCTCGCTGAAGGCGAATGTTGAGGATGCCCTGCACAACACCACCCGCTTTTTAATCATGTCGCGTGAGCCCACGCGGCCGGCGCGCGGCACGCCTTCGGTCACCACCTTTCTGTTCCGCGTGCGCAACGTGCCGGCGGCGCTCTACAAAGCCATGGGTGGGTTCGCCACCAACGGCGTCAACATGACCAAGCTTGAAAGCTACATGGTCGGCGGCGCCTTCTCAGCGACGCAATTTTATGCCGATGTCGAGGCGCATCCCGAGGACCGGCCATTGGCATTGGCGCTCGAGGAATTGGCCTTTTTCTCGCGCGAGCTGAAGATCCTCGGAGTCTATCCGGCCCATTCCTTGCGCATCGCCGCCTCGTCACAGGCGGAATAAAGGGCCGGAACAAGCTGGCCCCACCGGAAGGCTGACCAGCAACACCACATTGGGCCGATGGCCAGCCCCGATCCAGATCAAGTCCGGACAAGGAGTACGGAAGCGGAAGCAGACACGTCCAAACAGCTCGAAAGGGTTCTATCGGTCGGGGAACCGGCGAGACGGGGGTTTGTGTGTATCGGAACCAAATCACCTAGGCGAAGTTATCGAGACTTCCGCTTGGTTAATCGGAGTTGCCGATGAAAGCGTTGCTGTTCGGTTCTGCCTCGATCCTGGCGCTGGCGCTGGGGGCGCGTGCGCTGCAGCATCGGCCGATGCCCGCGGCGGCGGTCAAGACCCGTCTGTCGGACGAGGAG
Source organism: uncultured Alphaproteobacteria bacterium (assembly GCA_963832875.1). GTDB lineage: Bacteria > Pseudomonadota > Alphaproteobacteria > ATCC43930 > CGMCC-115725 > AP-15. The sequence goes on from CAWHWB010000002.1 coordinate 406,593, forward strand.
ACTCGCGCCGTGACGCACCGGTTTCTGCTGTATTTTATCGTTCCGCTGTGGCTCGGCGCCGGCGTCGCCGACTGGACCCGCCACCGTGCCACGCATATCGAGACGACCACCGGCGTCAAGGAAACGCTGATCCATCTGTTGATGCTGATGGAGATGGGGACCCCGGTCCTGGCGGGACTGTTTCTGGAGATCAACTCGCCGGTGCTGGCGCTGATCATCGCTTCGTTCTTTGTGCATGAGTGGACGGCGCTCTGGGATGTGAGCTACGCGGTGACGCGTCGCGAAGTGACTCCGGTCGAGCAGCACATCCACAGCTTTCTCGAAATGCTGCCGCTGATGGCGGCGGGTTTTATCTCCGTGCTGCACTGGCCGGCGCTGCGGGCGCTCGTTGGCCGGGTGCCTGACCCGGACCCGACGATCCGCCTTAAGGACGAGCCTTTGCCGACGCGCTATGTGGCGGCCACCCTGGGCGCCGTCGCGGTCTTCGAAGTGCTGCCCTATCTCGAGGAATTGTGGCGCGACTGGCGGGCCAATCCCGGCCATCTGGTCCCGCCCCGAGGCCAACCTCCTCAGGTGGCGCTCAGACCGATCGGCTGATCATTCCTCGCGCCCGGGTTTTTCGGCGAGCCCGCCGGCAAGGCGCACGATCCGCCGCCCGGCCTCGGCAAGGCGCGGTTCGGGCGCGGTCAGCGAGATCCGCAAATGCCCGGCGGCGCTCGGCCCAAACCCATCGCAGGGAAGGACCGCGACGTCCTCCTGCTCCAACAGCGCTCGCGCGAAAGCTTCGGAACCGAGACCGGTGCCGCGAATGTCCAAGAGCACGAACATGCCGCCTTCCGGCGGCGTGATCCGGCAATTCGGCGCCTCGGCCAGGATGTGCGACAGCGAGCTTGCGCGATTGCGGTAATCCTCACGCAGCGCGGCAATTTCGGGGAGGTCCTGTTCGAGCGCCGGCAACACTCCGTCCTGGATGAAAGCGGGGCTGCCGTAGGTCATGCACAGCAGCAGGTTGAAGAGATGCCCCGACAGTGCCGGCGGCCCGATGATCCAGCCCAAGCGAAAGCCGGGCATCGCGTGCGATTTCGACAGGCTCGAAACCACAACCGTGCGTTCGGCCATGCCGGGCAGCGACCACGGGCTGACATGCGGACGGGCGAAGGCGAGGTCTTCATAGACTTCGTCCGAGACGAGCCACAGGTTCCGCTCGCGGCACAGTCCGGCGACGGCGCGAATTTCCTCTGCGGTAAAGACCACCCCGGTCGGGTTGTGCGGGCTGTTGATCCAGATCGCCCGAGTGCGCGGCGTCACCGCATGCGTGATCGCGTCGAGGTCGGCATGAAAGCCGCGATCGGCGCGCAATGGCACGTTGACCATGCGCGCACCGCTCGCCCCGATCACCGCCTCATAGGTGGCATAGACCGGCTCGGGCACGATGACCTCGTCGCCGGGGCCGGCGAGGCATTGCAATGCGCAAAAGACCCCACCCTGGGCGCCCGGTGTCACGACGACATTGTCGGCGGTGCAAGGCTGCCCAGTCCGCCGCTGGCACCTGGCCGCGATTGCCTCCCGCACCCGCGGGTAGCCGATCATCGAAGAGTATCCGGTGCGATGGCGGCGCAATGCTTCGATTGTCGCTTCGATGACCGCAGCGGGCGGCGCCTGATCCGGATCGCCGACGGTCAGCGAGATCACGTCACGGCCCAAATCTCGCCGCCGCGCCGCCTCGCGAGCAACGCTCCAGGCCGCGCCGCCGCTGCCGGCAACGCGATCGACCCTCGGCGAGAACCGCATCTCGGCCTCCGCTAGAAAAGAGTCGAGCCGATAACCAACCCGACGATCAGCAGCACCAGGAAAATCACGATAAAGATCACGAACAGGATCTTGGCGATACCGGCCGCGGCCGCCGAGATGCCGGTAAATCCGAACAGTCCGGCGATGATCGAAACGATTAGAAAAAACAGAGCCAGTTTCAGCATTCGTTCCTCCGATAATTCAACTTACGCTGCGTCGGAAAATACCAGTGTTTGACGCATCAGAACCTCCTCCGAGCGCCTTGCGCGGACATGGGAACGGAGGGACCAAGGGGGTTTAAGCGGGTCCTACGGGATGCCGCTGTTGCGGTGCGCAATTGCCACCCACACCTGTGCTGACCCTCAGTATCCGACTGCGGCCCCGTCGGGCCGGCGGCTGTCATTGGCGCCCCACAGCCGGCCGTTGCCGATCTCGATCAGCTCGGTCGCACCCCAGGGCCTCTGTGCGACGAGCTTGCAGCCCATATGGGCGAGGGTCGCGATGGTATCGGACGAGAGGCCGGAACGCTCGTAGAACACCTTGTCCGGCAGGCCCTGGAAATGAAAGCGCGGCGCGTCGACCGCTTGCTGCGGACCCATGCCGTAATCGACGACGTTGATGATGGTTTCGAGCACCGTCGTGATGATCCGAGAGCCGCCGGGGCTGCCGAGCACGAGAAACACCTGGCCGTCCTTCTCGACGAGGCTCGGCGCCATCGAGGACAGCGGCCGTTTTCCGGGTGCGATCGCATTGGCTTTGCCCTGCACCAGACCGTACAGGTTTGCCGCACCGGGCTTGGCGGTAAAGTCGTCCATCTCGTCGTTGAGGAGAAACCCGGTGCCGGGAGCCATCACCTCGGCGCCGAAATAGCCGTTGATCGTGTAGGTCACGGCGACCGCGTTGCCGGCGCCGTCAACCACCGAAAAGCTCGTCGTCTCGGCCTGTTCGCGGGGTGCTGCAGGAACTGCCGCCGGCTTTGCTGCGCTCGCCGCGATCGCCGCCCGAATGCCGGCGGCGTAGCCCTTGGACAGCAGCCGGTCGAGCGGGTTCGCGACAAAGTCCGGGTCGCCGAGAAAGGTGTTGCGGTCGGCGTAGCCCCGGCCCATCGCCTCGACCATCAGCTGCACCGAGCGGGCCGAGCGGAAGCCTAGCGCCTTGATGTCGTAGCCTTCGAGGATGTCTAGAATTTCGCAGATCGTCGCTCCGCCCGAGCTCGGCGGCGGCGCCGACAAGATCACGTAACCGCGGTAGGAGCAGGCGAGCGGCGGTGCTTCGGTCGCTTTGTAGTCGGCGAAATCACGTGCGCTTAGGATGCCGCCGTTGGCCCTACTCGCCTGTTCGACGGCTGCTGGGATGCGGCCTTGGTAAAACGCGTCCGGGCCGTGCTCGCCGATCGCTTCGAGCGTCGCTGCAAGGTCTTTTTGCACGAGGCGGTCGCCCGGCTCGAAACGGCTCCCATCGGGGCGCAGAAAGATCTCTGCCGCGGCCGGGTCCGTCGCCAGCTGGTCAACCTTGATGGCGAGCAATTCGGTGTCGTCGCGGCTCAGCACAAAGCCGTTGCGCGCCAGCGCCACCGCCGGCGCCATTACCGCGGCGCGCGGCATCGTGCCGTACTCCAAGAGCGCGCGGTCGAGCCCCATCACCGTCCCCGGCACGGCGATGGCGCGCCAACCGTAGCGGCTGAGCTCGGAGATCGGCTTGCCGGCGGCGTCGAGATACATGCCGGCGCTCGCCGCCGCCGGTGCCGTCTCGCGGAAATTGATAAAGCTGTCGCGACCATCGGCGAGGTGAAGGGTCATGAACCCGCCGCCGCCGATATTGCCGCAGCACGGCTCGACGACGGCGAGCGCATAGCCGACCGCGACCGCGGCGTCGATCGCGTTGCCGCCGGCGGCGAGAATGCCGGCGCCGACCGCGGAGGCGATGTGCTGCGAGGTCACGACCATGCCGTGCCGGGCTTCGACCGCCCGCGGCGGCGGGCCGGCCTGGGCCTCGCCGGCGGATACGGCGATCAGCGCCAGCGCCGCCGCGGCGACGACACGCCGTCTCATCTGCGCCGGGTCATTTGCGACGCGCCAAGGTTTCCTGATCGTAGCCGGCGACCCGCTTGTAGCGCTCGGTTATCGCCCGCAGCTCGGCGCGGCTGATCACCGCGTCGATATCCTTGAACGGCCGGTCGCCGGTACGCAGATAAACTTCGCGCAGGATCGCGTCGGGCGGGTTGGTGCGATTGGTCAGCACGACCTTGCCGGTCGCCTCGCGCCGCACCGCTTCATAGCCGCGCAATGCCGCGACCGGGTCTGCGGTTTGCAACAGGCAGTCGGCGAGCGCCCGCGCATCGACGATCGCCTGCCCGGCGCCGTTCGAGCCGCGCGGCACCATCGGGTGCGCGGCGTCGCCCAGGAGAGTGATCCGGCCGAAGCTCCAGCGCGGCAGCGGGTTCTGATCGACCATCGGAAATTCGAGAATCGCGTCGGCGGCACAGATCATCGCCGGCACGTCGAGCCAATCGAAGCGCCAATCCTTGAACGCGCCGAGGAAATCGGCGAGCGCGCCCGGCCGGTTCCAATCGCGCGCCTCGTGCCGCGGGGTCTCGATCTCGGCCACCCAATTAATCAGCTGCCGGCCCTCTGCGTCGACATCGTTGCGGATCGGATAGATCACCATCTTGCCGGTGGCGAGCCAGCCCGCCCGCACCATGCTGGCGCCGGACAGAAACCGCGGCCAGCGCGTCACCCCGCGCCACATGTTGTAGCCCGAATAGACCGGCTCGCGCTCGCCGGGATAGAGTTGCTTGCGCATGGCCGAATGGATGCCGTCGCAGGCGATCGCCACCGTGCCGCGCTGCAACGGCAGGCTTTCTCCGCTCTCGGCATCCTCGAAACGGACGGTGACCTCCTTCTCGTCCTGCTCGAACCCGACGCAGCGCCAGCCGGTGGAGAGGCGATCGGCGCCGGCGCGGCGGATAAAGGCATCGGCCAGCACCTGCTGCAGATCGCCGCGGTGGATCGAGAATTGCGGCCAGGCATAGCCGGCGGCCCGGCCCAGCGGCTCGCGATAGATCAGCTGGCCGAACCGATTGAAAAAGCAGGCCTCGGCCGTGCTGATGCCGACCCGTGCCAGAGCTGCTTCGAGATCGAGCTCGGCCAGTTCGCGGGTCGCGTGCGGCAAGACGTTGATGCCGACACCGATCGGCGCCATTGCCGTGGCCGCCTCATAGATACGGCAGGGAATGCCGGCGCGATGCAATGAAAGGCCCAGGGTCAGGCCACCGATCCCGGCGCCGATGATGATCACGTCCATCGCATGCCTCCGGGGCGCCGCAACCGGCGTCAGGCGTTGCCGCGCTGCTCGCGATAGAGCCCGAGCTTTTCCTGGACCGGACGATCGGAATAGCTGAACAGCACGACGTCGCTGCCCGCCTGGTGGCTGACCCTCGTCCAGCTCGGCACGACAAAGACGTCGCGCGGCTCCCAGTGCAGCACCTGGTCGCCGACCCGGCTCTTGCCCGAGCCCTCGACCGCGACAAACACGGTGCCGTCGGTCGAGCGGTAAGGACGGGTGGCAAAGCCTCGCGGCAACAGCTGGATGAAGGCGCCGATCGTCGGCATCGCGAAATCCCCGCTCGCCGGGTTGACGTAGCGCAATTTGTGCCCGTGGCAGGGATCGGGGTCCTCGTTATGGCTCAGCACGTCGAGCGACTCGCGCGAGCGGGCATAGGGATAGTTGAACACCGGCGAGGTCTTGACCGCGGGCTTCCAGTCGACCGGCATCAAATTGTTGGCAAACCGTGCGGCATTGTCGCCCTCGGGCCGGGTGACCGCCTGCACATCAGATTCGCCCGGCTCGGCAAAGCTCGCATCGAGCAGGCGCACGAGCGGGACGTCGAGCCCGTCGAGCCAGACCATCGGCTCTTGCGTTTCGTTGCCGTGATCGTGCCAGGTCCAGGAGGGCGTAATCACGAAATCGCCGGGGCGCATCGTCGTGCGCTCGCCGTCGACCGCGGTATAGGCGCCATTGCCCTCGATGATGAAGCGCAGCGCCGATTGGGTGTGGCGGTGCGCTGGCGCCACCTCGCCCGGCAGGATCAACTGCAGCCCGGCGAACAGCGAATGCGTGATCGAGGTCTGGCCCTTGAGCCCGGGGTTTTCCAGAATCAACACCCGCCGCGTCGCCTCCTCGGCGCTGATCAGCGCGCCCGCCTGCATCAGGTGGGGGCGCACGTCGCGATAGTGCCAGATCGCCGGCAGGCACGGGGTCACCGGCTGGGCGGTGACGAGCCCGTGCAACCGTTCCCACAGGGGCGCCAGATTGGCGTCGGCGATCCGCTCGTAAAACGCCTCCCGCTCGGGGGTGCGGGTGGCCGCGTGTCCCATCGCCATCATCGTCCTCCCTTGCTCGCCGCCGGTTGCCCCTCACCCTCCCGCTGTGCGGGTCCCTCCCTCTCCCTGCACACGGGGAGAGGGTTGGGGTGAGGGGCTGTGCGGCAGTCCGAAGCGGCGCCGGCAAGTTCCCGTCAGGCAGCGCGCTGCCGGCGCTCGCCCAAGCTAAATCTGATCTTGGCGAGATCGGCGATCAATGCCGCCGACTGCGCCCGGTCGAGTGCCGTCAATGGCGGGCGCACCGCCGCCCAGTCCGGATCGTCGTGGAAATGAGCGACCACCCGCTTCAACGCCGGCACCATCGGATAGGCCTGCATAGTCTTGCGCACGGTCGTAACCTCGGCCTGCAAGGCGTCGGCCTGCGATCCCTGCCAATCGGCGTAGAGCTTGGCGATCCCCGGCACGTTGATGTTGCCGGTCGCGGTAATGCAGCCGGCGCCGCCCCGGCGCAACGCCTCGAGCAGGAACACCTCGGAGCCGGGGAACACAGCAAACCCCGGATAGCGCTCAAGCAATGCCGCGGTGTTGCTCCAATCGCCGGAGCTGTCCTTCAACCCGACGACGGTCTGCGGATAGGCCTCGATAAAGCGGCCGACCAGATCGAGCGAGTAGCCGACCACCGCCACCGGCGGGATATGGTAGAGATACATCCTGAGCGCCGACGCACCGACCCTGTCGATCACGCCCGCAATAAACGCGAAGATGCCGTCGTCGCTGACCGGCTTGTAATAAAAGGGCGGCAGCATCAACACCCCGCCGCAGCCATGGCCGACCGCGTGCCGCACCAGGGCGGCGGCATCGGTCATCGCACAGGCGCCGGTGCCGGGCATCAGCTTTTCGGCTGGGATGCCGGCGGCGACCAAATGGTCGAGCAAGGCCATGCGCTCGCCCGGCGACATCGAGTTGGCTTCGCTGGTCGTGCCGAAAATCGCCAGCCCGCCAGCGCCCTGGTCGAGCAGCCAGCGGCAGAACGCGGCGAGCCGCCCGGCATCCGGCTCGCCCGCCGCGGTAAACGGGGTCAGAACGGGGACGAGCACCCCATGAAACGGCTGCGTGGTCATTTGCGGGCTCCTGCGGCCAGTCTCTCGCGATTGCGGCAATAAGCGACCCGGCCGCCTCGCGCGTCAACTCCCGTTTACAACCCGCAGAGGCGTGCTCACAGCACCGTCAGCATCTCGGCGACCAACGGGTGCCGCACGATGTCCGCTTCGCCGAGGCGCACCACCGCGACCTCGCCGACGGGTTCGAGACGGCGAGCGATTTCGGCGAGACCCGAGAGGCCGTCCAGTAGGTCGCTCTGATCGGGGTCGCCGGTCACCACCATGCGCGCGTGCGAGCCCAACCGCGTCAGCAGCATCTTGATCTGCCCGTAGGTGCAGTTTTGCGCCTCGTCGATGACGATGAAGGCATTGTTCAAGGTGCGCCCGCGCATATAGGCGATCGGGGCGATCTCGATGGCGCGCTCGCCAACCAGTTGCTTGACCCGCTTGCCGCCGAGCCGTTCGCTCAGCGCGTCGTCGAGCGGGCGCAGATAGGGTGCAAGCTTGGCGCTCATGTCGCCGGGCAGATAGCCGAGGCTCTCGCCGGCTTCGACCGCCGGTCGGGTCAGCACGATGCGCCCGACGGCGCCGGCGGCGAGCGCCTCGACCGCGGCGCTGATCGCCAGATAGGTCTTGCCGGTGCCGGCGGGTCCAAGCGCGATCGTCAGATTGTGCGCCTCGATCGCCGCGATCAGCCGGCGCTGGCCCTCGCTCTGCGGGCGCACCTTGCGGCGCCAGCTGTGCTCGCGCTCGGCCTCCCGGCCGGCGGCGACCAGCCAATCGTCGGCCCCGCAAGCGGCGTGCCCCGCTTCGGCGAGATGGATGACCGAGGTGGCGTTTGCCCAGCGCTTTCCCATCCGCACCTCCGATAACCAGAGCCGATCACACAATCACTCTACCACTAATTGGGTTGTGTGACAGTACGGCTACAGGATATCGCAAATCGTCGCCGCGACATCTTCGCCGGCTTTGCGCAAAGCGTGTTTGACCTGAATCCAGGTGAACAATCCAGATAGCATACGGTCACCCCCGCGAAGGCGGGGGTCCAGGGGCGACCCCGCACGCCGCTTGCCCCTCATTTAGGCCCGGGGCAGGCTCTATGGGTTCCCGCTTTCGCGGGAATAACGGAGCAGGGTTTGGAGCGGATCAGTTCAGGCGGACGTATTCGAAGGCGGCCGGCAGGTTGTCGATGCCGATTTCGGGAGGTGCGATCCAGCCGGCGACTTTGCCGGGCTCGGTCACCCGCTGCATCAGCGATTTGACAAACGCTCGGTCCGATCCGGTCGGCAGCCACTCGCTCTGCCGGGCGCACCAGATTTCCTCGGCGATCGGGTTGCCCCGGGGGTCGGTGCGGATGTCGGCCCAGACGCCGACCGAGCGGCGAAAGCGTGGGCTCGGCAAGGCCAGACGGAATTCGCGACCGGCCTCGGCGATCAGCCGGTTCCAGCGCTGGATGCCGATGTCGCAATCCTTGATGTAGGCGAGGCGCGTCACCTCGTTGATCGCAGTGCGCAGCGGCACCTCCTCGGGGATGACCCCGCCCTTTCGGTCCGGCATGTCGAGGCGCAGGCGTTGGCCCAATGCGAGGTGATCCTCGAACCGCGCCTCGTCGGGACGGCCCTTGATGCCGGTCGCGAAATAGCTTGCCGCGTTCGATGAAATTTCCGCGCCGAACAGATCGAGCGACGAGCTGAACCAGAAATTGACGTAGCGCTGCAACGTCGGCAGGTCGATCGCTCCCGCGCCGCGCACCGCGGCCGGGTCGTCGCTGCCGAGCGCCTGCATCGCCTCCAATGTGCGCTTGACCACGCGGGTGAGCCCGCTGGCGCCGACGAACATATGATAGGCCTCCTCGGTCAGCATGAAGCGGCAGGTCCGCGACAGCGGGTCGAACGCGCTCTCGGCCAGACTTTTCAGCTGAAAGCGACCGTCACGGTCGGTGAAGTAGGTGAACATGAAAAAGCTCAGCCAATCCTCGATCGGCTCGTTAAATGTGCCGAGAATGCGCGGCTTGTCGGGGTCGCCCGAGTGGCGCGCCAAAAGTTCCTCGGCCTCCTCGCGGCCGTCGCGGCCGAAATAGGCGTGCAGCAGATAGACCATCGCCCACAGATGGCGGCCTTCCTCGACATTGACCTGGAACAGGTTGCGCAGATCGTAGAGCGATGGGCAGGTCAGGCCCAGGAGGCGCTGCTGCTCGACCGAGGCGGGCTCGGTGTCGCCCTGAGTCACGACCAGCCGGCGCAAGCTCGCGCGATGCTCGCCCGGCACCTGCTGCCACGCCTTCTCGCCCAACGAGTCGCCAAAGCCGATCCGCCGGTCAGCCACCGGGTCGGCGAGAAAAATGCCCCAGCGGTATTCGGGCATCCTGACCATGCCGTATCTCGCCCAACCCTCGGCATCGACCGCGGTCGCGGTGCGCAGATAGACGTCGTGGCTCTGCGAGCCGCTCGGCCCCATCTCGCGCCACCAATCGAGAAACCGCGGCTGCCAATGCTCGAGCGCGCGCTGCAGGGCGCGGTTGTCGTCGAGCCCGACATTGTTCGGGATCTGCTCCCGGTAATCGATTGCCATTCCTCTCCCCCTTCCCCTCGATAATCGTGCGAACCTCACGCTTAGTAGGGCTGACCCCCACTCACCTCCCCCGGATCGTAGTCCGGGGGTCGGCACCCTCTCCTGCAACGCAGGAGAGGGAAGGGGCCTATCGCGTCGCGATTGCGAAGGGTGAGGGCGTGCACCGACACGATCCGTTTGATTTCGACCCTACACCCGTGTCCGATCGAATCGCGGTCTGGCGCCGCTGCCGTAGCGTTTCAGCGCGCCGTGTTCCCCCACTGCGTTCGGCCGCGAAAAGACCCAGTTCTGCCACGCCGACAGCCGGCCGAAGATCTTGGTCGCCACCGTCTCCGGCCCGGCAAAGCGCAGGCTCGCCTCCATGCCGGAGAGCGCGTCCGGCGATAGGCTCGCGCGCTCTTCGAGGGCGAGGCGGATTTCGTCCTCCCAGTCGAGCGCGTCGGGGGCAAAGGTGACGAGGCCTCGGTCGAGCGCGGTCCCGGCATCGAGCAGTGTGCCGGCCAATGGCCCGAATGCCGCAGCCTCACCCTCGTCGTTGAACCTGTCGGCCAGCCGGGTGCGGCCGTTGATCATTTCGAGACCGCGGAAATTGAGCGCCCCGAGCGCGATTTGCGGCCCGTCCGTCAGCATGTAGCTGCGATCGGCGGCGAGCGCTAACTCGCAGAGGCTGCCGGCAAAGCACGAGCCGTCGTCGATGACAGCGAACAGGCTGCGCGACGATACGTCGAGCCGCTGCAAGGCGCGGCGCAACAAGCCGATGGTCTCGCGCACGAACCAATGGTTCCGATGCGCGCTCATGGCTGCGTCGCAGGCCAGCATGGCGGGTGCGTCGCCACGGGTCTTCAGCACCAGGGTTCCGATCTCGGGCTCGTTGGCGCGCAGCAGCAAGATCGCATCGTCCAATTCGCGCGCCATTGCCAGCGGCCACCAACGCACTCCGGCCGCGAGGATGCCTTCGAGGTCGCCGTGTACGTCTTCGGCGTGCGGCCCGATCACGGTCACCGTGGCGATCCGATCGTCGCGGGCGATCGCGACCTCGATCCAGCGGTAACGATAGCCGCGCTCGTCTATACGCCGTTCGAGCGGTGTCAGCGCAACGCCTTCGCCGTCGGCCGGGCGGTCGCTCTCCGCCGCGAGCGCTCGGGCGCGCTCCCTTACCGTCTCCGCAAAGCGCGCGGGCGGTGCGATATAGTCCACAAGTCCCCATGCCTTGGCGCGGTCGGCGCGCACCCCCTCAGCGGTGGTGCAGAAGACGTCGGCGAGATCGCGCCGCACCCGGCGCTTGTCGACGAGGCGGGTCAGCCCGCCGGTGCCGGGCAAGACGCCGAGCAGCGCCACCTCGGGCAGGCTGACCGTGCTCGACCGGTCATCGACCATGACGATCTCGTCGCAGGCGAGCGCCAGCTCGTAGCCGCCGCCGGCGCAGGCGCCGTTGACCGCGGCGATGGATTTCAGCCCCGAATGCGCGCTCGAATCCTCGATGCCGTTGCGGGTCTCGTTGGTGAATTTGCAGAAATTGACCTTTTGCGTGTGGCTCGCCCGGCTCAGCATGTAGATGTTGGCGCCCGAGCAGAACACCCGCTCCCTGGCGCTGGTCAGCACCGCGACGCGAATCGCGGGATGCTCGAAGCGGACTCGGTTCAGCGCATCCGCCAGCTCGATGTCGACGCCGAGATCGTAGGAATTGAGCTTGAGCCGATAGCCCGGCTCCAGCCCGCCGTCTTCGTCGACATCGAGGGCGATGGTCGCCACCGGGCCGTCGAAGGACAGTTTCCAGTGACGGTAATGGCCGGGATCGGCGTCGAACCAGATCATAGGAACTTTAATTCATCATATAGCGGCAACAGATGCAACATCTTTCATCGCCCGGCTCGGCAATGCGGCCAGCAGACTGCGGAAACTGGCCTCGGGGCTGCGGCCCGAGGTATCGACCGTGGCATCGGACTTGGCATAGAGCCGGTTGCGCGCCGCGAGAATGCGGCGGAGATCGGCCATCGCCTCCTTGTTGTCGGCCATCGGGCGAAGATCGCCCTGCGCCTGCACCCGGTGCATGTGTTCTTCGGGCGAGGCCTTGAGCCAGACCGTGAAGCATTGCGCCAGCAGCAGTTCGAAAGTGGCCGTTTCGGCAACGAGGCTGCCGCCGGCGGCGAGCACGAAGCTCGGCTGCTGCTTCAGCACGTCGTCGAGCATGCGGCGTTCGCAGCGGCGATATGCGGGCTGGCCGTAGAGCGCGAAGATCTCGCCGAGCGACAGGCCGAAATCGCGCTCGATCTCGACGTCGAGTTCGATAAACGGCACCGCGAGATGATGGGCAAGCCGGCTGCCCAAGGTCGATTTGCCGGCCCCGCGCAGACCGATCAGCGCAATCCGGCGTGCTCGCGCCGCGTTCTCCGCCGAGGCGAAACGCGCGGCGAGCACGGCGTGCGCTTCGGCGACCTCATCCGGCGACAGCCGACGCAGCAGGTCGACCGTCGCTTGCAATTCCACCGGCGTACCGGCCTCGTCGCCGACCAATCGCGCCAACGGTTGGTTCAACGCCTCGGCGACGCGGCGCAACAGCGCGATCGAGATGTTGCCCTTGCCGCTTTCAAGCTGCGCCAGATAGCGCTCCGACAGCCCGGCATCGCGGGCGAGGATCTTGCGAGTCATGCCGCGCCGCGCGCGCTCCTCGCGCACCCGCTCGCCCAAACGGGCGAGATAGCCGTCCTCTTTCGGAATTCGCGCAAGCTTTGTCATGCTTGACGCAGCATACCGGAAATATAATGCTTGTCACCAGCGTTCGGCCACAAAGGGCGCGCCGATGACCTATAATGCCGCGGCGGATCTGATCGAGCGCAACCTCGCGGCCGGGCGCGGGCCGAAGACCGCCTTTATCGACGATCATGGACGCTATACCTATGCCGAGTTGGCCGAACGGGCCGGCCGATTCGCCAATGTGCTGCGCCGGCTCGGGGTCGAGCCCGAACAGCGCATCCTCTTGTGCCTGCATGACGGGATCGACTTTCCGACCGCGTTTCTCGGCGCGATCAAGGCCGGCATCGTGCCGGTCGCGGTCAACACCCAGCTCAGCGCGCAGGAATTCGCCTTTATGCTGGCCGACAGCCGGGCGCGCGTGGTCATCGTGTCGGCGCCGGTGCGGCCGGCGATGCAGGCGGCGCTGGCGCTGCTGCCGGAGCCGAGGCCCGGGGTGATCGTCTCGGGTGCCGAATTGGGTGAGTACTCACTCGCCGATGTTCTCGGCCGCGCACCGCCCGCCGCGGAGACCGCGCCGACCCACTCAGACGAGCCCTGCTTCTGGCTTTATTCGTCGGGTTCGACCGGCCGGCCCAAGGGGACGGTGCATGTTCATTCGAGCCTGGTCGAGAGTGCTGAGTGCTACGCGATCCCGGTGCTCGGCATCACGCAAGACGACATCGTGTTTTCGGCGGCGAAGCTATTCTTTGCTTACGGGCTCGGCAATGCGCTGACCTTTCCGCTGGCGGTGGGTGCCGCCAGCATCTTGACCGCCGAACGCCCCTCGCCCTCCGTGGTCGCCGGCGTGTTGCGCCGGCACCGGCCGACGATCTTCTGCGGCGTGCCGACCCTCTACAACGCGATGCTGGCCGACCCGGACTTGCCGCAACCGGACGAGTTGGCCTTGCGCCGCTGCGTTTCGGCCGGCGAGCCATTGCCGCAGGAAATCGGCCGGCGCTGGTCGCAGCGGATCGGGGTCGACATCCTCGACGGCATCGGCTCGACCGAGATGCTGCACATTTTTCTCAGTAACCGACCCGATGACGTGCGCTACGGCACCACCGGCAAGCCGGTCCCCGGCTACGCGCTGAAGATCGCCGACGAGCACGATCATCCGGTGCCGCGCGGCGAGATCGGCGACCTCCTGGTCAACGGCCCGACCAGCGCCCTTCTCTATTGGAACAATCGCGCGCGCAGCCGGGCGACGTTTCTCGGGCAGTGGACGCGCACCGGCGACAAATATTTTGAGGACGAAGATGGCTATTACGTCTATTGCGGGCGCAGCGACGACATGATGAAGGTCAGCGGCATGTACGTCTCGCCGGCCGAGGTCGAGGCGGCGCTGATCGCCCATGACCATGTGCTCGAAGCCGCCGTCGTCGGCATGCCCGACGCCGACGGGCTGATCAAGCCCAAGGCGTTCGTCGTGGCCAAGCCCGGAATCGAGGCCAGCGACGCGCTCGCCGGCGCGCTCGAGCACCACGCGAGGGAGCATTTGGCGCATTTCAAATGCCCGCGCTGGATCGCCTTTGTCGACGAATTGCCGAAGACCGCGACCGGCAAGATCCAGCGCTTCAAGCTGCGCGAAGCGGCGGTAGGGCGACAACCCTAGCCGAAACCCGCACGGCTCAGTGCTATCCTGACGCCGCTCGCAAGCAGCGCGGTTCCCCCGAGGATCTCGTTGGAATGCGGTCTGGCGCCGACGGCGTCAACGAGGAGCCTCGCCGCGGCTCGCCCCCGCGGCGCGTCAGCCGGCAAAGTGATCCAGCAGCCAGCGCAGGGTCTCGTCTGGCGCCTCCTCGGGCACGTAATGGCCGCAGGGCAGCGCGCCGCCGCGCGCGTCGGTTGCGTAACCGCGTTGCCAGACCGAAAGCACGTTGCCGTGAACGCCCTCGGTATGGCTGCGCGCGCCCCAGATCACCAACAGCGGAACCGTAATCTTATGACCGGCCTCGAAATCGGCCTTGTCCATCTCGAAGTCGCAAGTGGCGCAGGCGCGGTAATCGGCGCATGAACCCTTGATCGTCTTCCAGTTGAAGCAACGGACATACTCGGCGAACGCCTCGGGGTCGAAAAAGCCGAGGCCGATCCCGGGCTTCGACAATTTCTTTTCCATAAAATACTGGGCCGGAATGCCGGCCAGCATGCGCTCGGGAAAATCGTAGGGCTGGGCCATCATTGCCCAATGCCACGACCGCAAGGCCCATTCCCTCGAAGGCGTGGGTCCAGATGTGGTGGTTGGGCAGAATGTCGATGACCGCGGCCCGCTTGACCCGCTCGGGATGGTCGAGGCACATGCGCGCGGTGGTGCGGGCGCCGCGGTCGTGCCCGGCGACAAAGAATTCGCGATAGCCGAGCCGTTCCATGATTTCGACCTGGTCCTGCGCCATGGCCCGGAACGAATAGTTGATGTTGTTGTCGCCGGCATCGTCGGGACCAACGCTGTCCCCATAGCCGCGCATATCGGCGGCCACGACGTGAAACCGTTCGGCCAGCCGCGGCGCGATCTTGCCCCACGAGGCATGGGTCAGAGGATTGCCGTGCAATAGCAGCAAGGGCGGTCCGTCGCCGCCGTGGCGCAGGTTGATCCGCGCCCCCGATGTCTCGATCTCGGTCCGGGTAAAGCCTTCGAACATCTTTTCCGATCTCCCCGCTGCGCCCGATACGCTAGCGACTTCGATCGAAAGTTGCGAGCGGAGGCTTTCCCCGCGACCGCAATACAGGTAGAACCCAACATTGATTTGGCTTGGCCGTGCGAGGCTGTGGTGGGGGACCGCCGGTTCGTCGTCGAATTGATCAAGCCGTCGCATTACGACGATGACGGCTATGTGATCCAGTGGTGGAAATCCTGGATCCCGTCGAATTCGCTCGCCTGCCTCTACGGGCTCGCCGCCGATATCGCCGCGCGCCGGGCGCTCGGCCCTAATGTCGCGGTCGAAATCCATGCCTATGACGAGTGCCACACGGTGATCCCGGTCCGCCGGATCATCCGCCGCATCAAAGCCGCCGATGCCGGCCTCGTCTGCTTCGTCGGCGTCCAGTCGAACCAGTTTCCGCGAGCGATGGATCTGGCCGCACCCCTCCGCGAAGCCGGGATCGCCGTCGCCATCGGCGGGTTTCATGTCTCGGGCTGCCTGGCCATGCTGCAGCAGCTGCCGGCCGACCTCGACCGGGCGCGACAAATGGGGATCACGCTGTTCGCCGGCGAGGCCGAGGGCCGGCTCGAAGGCCTGTTCGCCGATGCGTTGTCGCAGCGGTTGCAGCCGATCTACAACTACATGAACGATCTCCCGGGATTGCAGCGGCAGGTGACGCCGTTTCTGCCGATCGAGATCGTGCGCCGCTATGGCGAGAGCCTCGGCGCCTTCGACGCTGGGCGCGGCTGCCCGTTCCAGTGCAGCTTTTGCACGATCATCAACGTGCAGGGCCGCAAGTCGCGCTGGCGCGATGCCGACGATGTCGAGCGGCTGGTGCGCGCCAACCTCGCCCAAGGCGTATTCCGGTTTTTCATCACCGATGACAATTTCGCCCGCAACCGCAATTGGGAGGCGATTTTCGACCGGCTGATCCAAATGCGCGAGCAGGAAGGGCTGGGCCTGCAATTCATCATCCAGGTCGACACGCTGTGCCACCGCATCCCGAATTTCGTCGAGAAGGCGGCGCGCGCCGGCTGCAAGCGGGTCTTTATCGGGCTCGAAAACATCAATCCCGACAATCTGTTGTCGGCCAAGAAAAAACAGAACCGGGTGCATGAATACCGCCGGATGTTCCATGCTTGGCGGGCGCAACGGGTGATCACCTATGCCGGCTATATTCTGGGGTTTCCCGGCGACACGGCGGAGCGGATCGCCCAGGACATCGAGACGGTGCAGCAGGAATTGCCGGTTGACCTCCTCGAATTCTTCATCCTGACCCCGTTGCCGGGCTCCGCCGACCACAAGGCGCTCGACGCCGATGGGGCGTGGATGGACCCCGACATGAACAAATACGATTTGGAGCACGTCACCACCGGCCATCCGGTCATGAATGCGCGGGAGTGGCAGCAGGTCTATCGCCAGGCATGGGACCTTTATTATTCAAAGGAGCACATTGAAACCATCTTCCGCCGCGCCAAGGCGAGCGGCATCAAGCCGGTGCGTCTTCTCAACCATATCCTGCAGTTCTATTTCACCTTTATCCAGGAGCAGGTGCATCCCTTGCAGGGCGGCTATTTCCGCCGCAAAATCCGACGCAGCCGGCGGGCGGGGCTGCCGGGCGAGAATCCGGTCGTCTTCTACCCGCGCCGGGTCCTCGAAGTCGCCGAAACCCACGCCAAGCTCGCCGCCTTCTACCTCCGCCTGCACAAGATCCGCCGCCGCGTCGAACGCGACCCTCGCCCCTATTGCGATTCCGCGCTGACCCCGCTGGTCGACCCCGCGCCCGTCACCGACGCTGCCGCGTAAAGAGACGACTGTCGGCCTCGCCGGACAAAACCGGGGCGGCCGATCGCACCGTACGCTGCCTTTCTATCGTTCGCGCGACCCGATCGACGCGAGTGACAAGGCGGGCTTTTCGTGGTAAAGTTAATCATGCCGAATTATGCCGATGAACCTCAGGTGATCGGCGCGGAAGCCGCTCATTTAAGACGCAGACTGTCCGCGGTCATGCTAGCCGATGTGGTCGGCTACAGCCGGCTGATGAACACCGACGAAGAAGGCACGCACATCAGGCTGGCCGACTATGTCAGGCATTTGATTGGGCCGGCGGTCATCGAGCATCGCGGCCAGCTGATTCGCTCGATGGGGGATGGTTTTCTCGTCGAGTTCGACAGCGCCATCGACGCGGTGCGGTGCGGAGTCGATATCCAGCGCGGCGTTGCGTTGCGCGAGGCCGCCTCGAAACCGGATGATCGCATCCAGCTGCGCATCGGGATCAACACCGGCGACGTGATCGTCGGCGAGCACGACATTCACGGGAACAGCATCAACATCGCCGCGCGGCTCGAAGCGTTGGCCGAGCCGGGCCAAATCTACGTGACACGCGGGGTCCGCGATCAGCTGCGAGGTTACCCCAATTTGGCGTTCGCTGACCGGGGCGAACGCCGCGTCAAGAATATCGACCGTCCGATCCGGGTCTTTCGCGTCGATTACGACCCAGATGCGCGACAGCAATCTTCGCAGCGAGGTGTCGTCGCCAGCCTTCGTCGGCTATACTTTGCGGTCTCGCGCCCACACCCGCGTTCTATTTTCCTGGTGGGCGCCGCCGCGGTCATCGCCGCCGGCCTTGCCATTGCCGCGCCGCGGATCTGGCGCGAGACCCCGCCGCCGCTGCCGCGCGCCTCGATCGTCGTCCTGCCGTTCGACAATTTTAGTCGAGACCGGAACCAGGATTACTTGGCCGACGCGGTGACCGATGATTTGACGACGGATTTGTCGCGGCTGTCCGGCGCCGTCGTCATCGCCAGCGGCACCGCCTTCACCTACAAAGGGAAACCGCTCGATCCGCGGCGAATCGGCCAGGAGTGCGGGGTTCGCTATGTATTGGAGGGCAGCATACAGAGAAGCGGGAATTGGGTGCAGACCAACGCGCGGCTGGTCGAGACCGCTTCGGCCAGGCAAATCTGGGGCGACCGCTTCAAGAACAAATTTGTCGATCTCTCCGACCTCCAGGACGCCATTACCGGGCGGATCGCATCTTCCCTCCAGATCCAGCTGGTCAAGGCCGAGAACCGTCGCGCAATCGCCGAACGGCCGGCAGATCCCGACGCCACCGACCTGAGGTTACATGCCATGGCCCTCCTCGTCTCTCCGATCACCCGCGAGCACCATCTCGCTGCGCGCCGATACCTGGAGGAGTCGCTGCGGCTCGATCCTCAATCCGCCGAAGCCTGGGGTCAGTTGGCTCATCTAATGATGAACGACTATTACAGCCACTGGCTTGCGCCCGGCGAAACTCTCGAGGACCTGCTCCGACGGTCGGAGGAGGCAGTGCAGAATGCGCTGAGGATCGATCCGACCCTGGCGATAGCGCACCAGGCCGATGGCCTCGTCCGTCGCGCGCACGGAGATCATCAAGGAGCGCTGGACGCCTTTGACCGGGCGCTTCAGCTGGACCCGAATTTTGCCCGCGCTTGGGCCCAGAAAGCCAATGAACTGGTCATGGTGGGCCGGCCCAAGGAAGCGCTGCCGTTTGCGCTGAGGGCGATAACCCTCAGTCCGCGTGATCCCGTTCTCGGCGTCTTTTACTGGATTGTGGGGCGAACCTACTTTGTCATGCAAGATTACAATAATGCAATTCTTTGGCTCAGAAAATCGGTGGAGTTGATGGGCAATGTGTGGTACTCCCGCGCCTATCTGCTCAGCGCCTATTTTCTGATCGCACGTGACAAAGAGCCCGAAGCGATTGCGGCACAAAACGAATTCAAGAGAATATTTGGCGGATACACGGTGCGGCGTATAC
The DNA here is from genome assembly GCA_963832875.1 of uncultured Alphaproteobacteria bacterium. Taxonomy (GTDB): domain Bacteria; phylum Pseudomonadota; class Alphaproteobacteria; order ATCC43930; family CGMCC-115725; genus AP-15. Next base: position 425,548 of record CAWHWB010000002.1, read on the forward strand.
AGGAAGTCTACGAAAGAGAAAATCCACAAAGTAATCCCAGCATGGTGGCCAGTATACAGCAATTATCCCAAGGTCTGCTGTCGGCCGGAGTGCCGGAACACTGATCCCTTGCTGATTTGCGCGCAGAAAATAGGACATTGACAGAAGGAGGCTGTTTTTCGATCCATTCGGTTCAGCGCGGTTTTCATCGCTTTCCCGGCGAAAGCCGGGACCAAAATCCCCCGACCTTTCTGTCATTTGCCCTGATCCGGCGCAAATGTCTGGAGAATGATGGGACGCGCGGAGTTTGCCAGCACCGTGGGTCCCGTCCTTCCTCCACTGCTGTCCGGGATTTTGGCGTGGGTTGGGTTTTCATTGGAAGGCGAGGCAAGGCTGTGGGTTTGGCGGGCGCAACGAGGGTGGCTTGGGCGGCGGGGCGTGGTCTGGCACAGGCTGAAGGGGCTGAACAACGCAGAGCTTTGAGGTCGGTGAGGAGCAAGCCCGTGCTGTCCCTGAACGCGCGGGCGGCGGCGTGGCGCAGCATGCGCGGCAGCAGGAAGGCGATCAGCGCAACATGACGGATTTTGAATGCTTTCACACCCTCAGACGCAAGGTGAAGTGCTCGCCGGCGGTTGCCGGGGGTCTGCCGCGTGAGCCTCGCGGATTGGGCGGGGCTGGCGGGGGCGACGTTTGCCGCGGCGCTGCTGCAGGCCGCGGGAGGCTTCGGTTTTGCGGTCATGGCGGCGCCGCTGTTTTTGATCGTGGTCGATCCGCAGCGCGCGGTGCAACTCGTCATCATTCTTTCCGCCGGCTTGTGCCTCGCGATATTGCCCGGGTTGTGGCGGGCAACCGCGCCGCGGCTATTTCTGCGGCTGATGCTGGGCAGCCTAGTCGGATTGCCGATCGGCCTTGCCGCCTTTCGCTATGCCGAGCCGGTCGTGGTACGGCTGACGATCGGGGTGGCGATACTGATCTTCGCGCTGTTTTTTGCGCTGTCGCGTCGCCGCCGGCGCAGCGTGGGTGCGGCGCTCATGGCGATGAGTCCTGGCCGCGATCTTGCCGCCGGGACGGTGTCGGGCATCGCCGGCGGGCTTGCCGGCATATCCGGGCCGCCGGTGGTGATGTATCTGCTGCTCGCCGAGGCCCCGCCGCGGACCGTTAGGGCGACGTTGCTATCATTTTTCGCGCTCTCCTACGTCGTGACCGTGGCCGCCAATGTCGCGACCATCGGCGTTCCTGCCGAAACCTGGCTCGCCTCCGGCATCCTGTTCCCGTTCGCCCTCTTTGGCGGGCTGATCGGCCGGCCGCTCGGCGACCGCCTCGGCGCCGGCGCCTTTACCGTTCTCGCCATCGGCCTTCTCGCCGCGGCCGGGATTTATACTCTCGCCGCGGCGGCGGGGCTGGCGGGCGGTCGCCCGTAACTCGCGCAGCGCGATCGAACGCCGCGCCAAAGATACCGACACGGACTAGTGACGGCGGCGGCCGCACCGAGTATTATAGTCCCGCCGTAGTCCGGCGCAGCGGGCCCTGCTGCTGATGTGCAGGGATGAAGCGCCGCTCCTTGCTATGTATCCGTGCGCAACATTGCAAATGCCCAGGTGAGATCATGATCGGCCCGCCGGGATTGCCCAAGTACGGACGCCGAGTCTTTTCGTTCGCCGCCGCCAAGCCCCGTCGTTCGCGGCAGCACCAGAATGCGTGGAAATGGGTGACCGGGCTTTACTTGGCGGGGGTGCTCGCGCATTTCAGTCACCACCTGGCCTTTGATTTCGCCCAGGGCGATCCGTCATTTGTCGCGGCGGTGGCCGGCGCCCCGGTCAGCCTCGTTTGGCCGGCCGACCTGATCGGCACCCTGATCTCGATGAGCTGACCCGGCTCAGCTGCTCCCCCTCTTGCTGCTGCCGGCGCGAGCCGACAGAATACGGCGCGGTGCGGAAGCGGGGACGATGGAGCGGATTTCTCAATCACCTTTGGCGGTGTACCAAGCATATCTCGATCGCGGCGAGCTCGCCTATCAGTGGAGCCCGCAGGCGAACCGGGCGGTGTTCTATCCGCGGGTGATGTGCCCCTATACCGGCAGCGACCGCCTCGAATGGCGGGTCAGCGCCGGGCTCGGCACGGTCTACGCGACGACGGTCACGCATCCCCGCGATGGGGCGCCCTACAATGTCGCGCTGATCGATGTTGACGAAGGCTTTCGGCTGATGAGTCGAGTCGAGGACCTCGCCCCCGACGCGGTCGAGATCGGCATGCGCGTCCGGTTTCGCGCTCACAAGCCCTCGGGCGACGAGCCGGCCTATCCGGTCTTCGCCCCGGTCGCTCCCACCCTTCCCTCACCCGCGAGCGGGGGAGGGAAGGGGAGGGGGCCAGCGGAGGGCGTGTGATGGACGGGCTGCAGCGCGGCTCGGTCGCGATCGTCGGCGTTGCCGAATCCGACCTCGGTGCCGTCGCCGCCGAGATGAGCCCGATCGACCTGATGGCGCAGGGCGTCCACCGCGCGCTCGCCGATTGCGGGCTCGCCCTCGCGGACATCGACGGACTGATTTGCGCGACCGCGCAGAGCCGGACCTCGGGCCTAAACCTCGCCGAATATCTCGGGATTTCGCCGGCTTTCATCGACACGACGATTTTGGGCGGTTCGTCGTTCATGTTTCATGTGGCGCACGCGCAGGCCGCTTTGCAGCTCGGACTGTGCAATGTCGCGGTCATCGCCTATGGCTCGACCCAGCGCACGATCGGCCGCCGTCATGCCTCGGTGCGCGAGTACAATCCCTACGAGACCCCGCTCCGGCCGTTCCTGCCGTCGACCGCCTATGCGCTCGCCGCCTCGCGCCACATGCACCAATACGGCACGACCCGCGAGCAATTGGCCGCGGTCGCGGTGGCGGCGCGCGAGTGGGCGCTCCTGAACCCGGTCGCCTGGGAAAAGCAGCCGCTGACCATTCCCGAGGTGCTGGCGGCGCGGATGGTCAGCTACCCGTTCACGGTGCGCGACATCTGCCTCGTGACCGACGGCGGCGGCGCGGTAATCATGACCATCGCCGAACGCGCCCGCTCGCTCAAAAAGCCGTCGGCCTATGTGCTCGGCTGCGGCCAGGCGATCACCCACGCCAATATTTCGAGCATGCCCGACCTGACCGTGACCGGGGCGTCGCAATCGGGCCGTGCCGCTTACGATATGGCTAGGCTCGGACCATCCGACATCGACGTGCTCGAGCTCTACGACGCCTTCACCATCAACCCGGTCCTGTTCCTCGAAGATCTCGGCTTTTGCGCGAAAGGCGAGGGCGGCCGGTTTGTCGAGGGTGGCCGCATCGCCCCGGGCGGCAGCCTGCCGGTCAACACCAATGGCGGCGGCCTCTCCTATTGCCACCCCGGCATGTACGGTCTCTTTCTGCTGATCGAGGCGACCCGCCAATTGCGCGGCGAGTGCGGCCACCGCCAGGTCGCCGATTGCGAAGTGGCCCTCGCCCACGGCAACGGCGGCGTGTTGTCGTCGCAGAGCACCGTGATCTTGGGGACGCAAGCGACAGTTTGAATTTTGGGCTCAAAGGGGCCGATATGCCAATCGACGTAGCTCTTTTATCTGACGACCAGCTAAAGAATCTTATTGAAAACCACCGCAGGCAGAAGGCGACAAATGCGCCGGCTTACATGGAGGCCCTACGTGAATGGCAGGCGCGCAAGGGTAAAGGCCTGGACTTCGACAAATCATTTAGGATCATCAAAGCCGCGGCTAGAGAACACCGGTTCCTGAGCTACAAAGAATTAGCCGACGCTAGTGGTGCGGATTGGGGTCAGGTTCATTACTCGATCGGTAACCATCTCTGGGCTCTCGTCGAATTTGCCCATCGCAGGGGTTGGCCAATGCTCAGCGCGATCGTAGTCAATAAGTCGAATATCAACTCGGGCACATTGGATCCCGAAACGCTGAAAGGTTTCATCGCAGCCGCTCATGATCTCGGCTACGTAGTCACCGACGAGAAAGCCTTTTTGCGCGAGCAGCAGGACAAGGTCTTTGCGTGGGCAACCTCAGGGGCCGAGGCTTAGCCGGTGGCGGAAGACTGCCATTCCACACTGCATTTACCAATAGGACCATCCCGACGAAGGTCGGGACCCATGGCTGGGATAGGCACCGGCCGTCGCCGGTGTGGACAGAAGAAGGCGGGCTCCGGGTTCACGCTTTGGCTGAAATGACGGATAATGGACGCGCACGATGCGCGGGAGGGACACGGGATGCCCGAAAACACCTTGGTTCGGTTTCGAGAATGTCGGACGGGATCGGCGTCATCACGATCGACAATCCGCCGGTCAACGCGCTGTCGCCGGGTGTGCCCGAGGGCATCATCGACGCGATTGAGCGCGGCAACGCCGACCCGGCGATCCGCGCGATGGTATTGATCGGGGCCGGGCGCAGCTTTATCGCCGGCGCCGATATCCGCACCTTTGGCAACCGCCCGCCGCCGGCCCTGGGCAAGCGCGCGCATGACGCGCTCGACGCCAGCCAAAAGCCGGTCGTTGCCGCGATCCACGGTTATGCGTTGGGCGGCGGGTTCGAGATCGCCCTTGCATCCAATTATCGCATCGCGGTGCCGAGCGCCAAAGTCGGCCTGCCGGAGGTGCTGATCGGCATCATTCCAGGCAGCGGCGGGACGCAGCGCCTGCCGCGGCTGATCGGGCCGAAGGCGGCGCTCGACATGATCGTCTCGGGCCGCCATGTGCCGGCCGAGGAGGCGCACCGGCTCGGGATCATCGACGAAATGGTCGATGAAAGTGGCGATCTGCGGGTGGCGGCGATCGCGATGGCCCGCCGCGTTGCCGATATCCGGCCATTGCCGCGCATCCGCGACCGTGACGACCGGCTCGCCGAGGCCAAATCCGAACCCGGCATGTTCGAGGCGATGCGCAAATCGATCGCCCGGCGCGCGCGCAACCAGAAGGCGCCCTATCACTCTATCGAGGCGGTCGAAAACGCCTGCACGATGCCGTTCGACGAGGGAGTGCGGCGTGAGCGCGAATTGTTCGGCGAGCTCGAAAACTCGGCCGAGGCGCGCGCCCTGCGCTACGCTTTTTTTGCCGAGCGCGAGGTGGCGCGGATTCCGGACATTCCGCGCGAAACCCCGCTGCGTCCGATCAAGACCGCGGCGATCGTCGGCGCCGGCACGATGGGCGGCGGCATTTCGATGAGCTTTGCCGAGTTCGGCTTTCCGGTGAAACTGCTCGAAATGAGCCAGGAGGCGCTTGACCGCGGCCTCCAGCGCATCCGCGCCAATTACGAGACCAGCGTCAAGCGCGGCAGCCTGACCGAGGCCGAGATGAACCGGCGCCTTTCGCTGATCGAGCCGGTCACCAGCTATGACGACATCAGAGAATGCGACGTCGTAATCGAGGCGGTGTTCGAGCGCATTCCGGTCAAGGAAGAGGTCTTCAAAAAGCTCGACGAGGTCATGAAGCCGGGGGCACTGCTCTATACCAACACCTCCGGCATCGACATCGACATCATGGCGAACGCGACCAAGCGGCCGCACGACGTCGCCGGCACGCATTTCTTCGCCCCGGCCAACGTCATGAAACTGTTCGAGGTCGTTAAAGGCGCCAAAAGTGCTCCCGACACGTTGATGACGGCGATGGATCTCGGCCGCAAGATCGGCAAGATCAGCGCCATGGCCGGCAATGGCGACGGCTTCGTCGCCAACCGCAGCCGCACGCCGTTCGGCTCCGAGATGAACATCATGCTCGAAGAGGGCTGCCTGCCCGAGCAGGTCGACAAGGTTATGGTCGATTTCGGATATCCGATTGGACCGTTTGCGACCGCCGATCTGTCGGGGCTCGACATCGGCTACGACAGCCGCCAGCGCCGGGCCGCGCAAGATCCGCACTACCGCAAACTGCCGATCGCCGACGCGATCGTCGAAATGGGCCGGCTCGGGCAAAAGACCGGCGCCGGCTGGTTCAAATACGAGAAGGGCGACCGCACCCCGCGCCCCGACCCCGAAGTCGCGCGCGTCATCAAGGACAAGGCGGCCGAGATGGGCGTCGCGCAGCGGGAGTTCACCGACGAGGAGATTCTGCGCCGGCTGTTGTTCGCCTCGGTCAATGAGGCGTGCAAGATCCTCGAAGAAGGCAAGGCCTACCGCGCCAGCGACATCGATGTGATGTGGCTGAACGGCTTCGGCTTTCCGCGCTATCGCGGCGGGCTGATGTATTGGGCCGACGGCGTCGGCGTCGCCGAGGTCTACCGCCAGATCGCGGCCTGGCACCAGCAATACGGCGAACGCTGGGCCCCCTCCGCCCTATTGCGCCGCCTCGCCGAAACCAACACCCCCTTCCGCGACGCCAAACCCGGCCGGCCGATGTAGCACGCGAGGCGGTTGAGCCGCGGAGGCTGCGCAAGCGTGTAGCACGGTGCAACCCGCCGTCGCGGCGTCAAGATGGATGGCGGGTTGCGCTGGACGCGCCACCCGCCCTCCGCCTAGTCTTGGCAGACGTCAGGCGCGGCCGGCGCTCACATTGTCGCGGCGCTTCGCGGCGGCGTCGGCGCGGGCGAATTCGTCGGCGCCGAAATTGTAGAGGCGGGCGCCGCCCGACAGGATCTTGCCGCCTATCTCCGGGGTGATGCTGGGGTTGCGCAGCACCCGGCTCGACACCTCGGGGAAGCTCGAGTCGAAATGCGGAAAGTCGCTCGACACGCAAATGTTGTCGGCCCCGCCCAACAATTCGACGACTGCGCCGACCTCGCGCTCGCCGCTCTCGATCGCCGAGAAGCAGTTGCGCTGCCAGTATTCCTGCGGCGTCAATTTCAAATAGGGCGCGTCGGCCTGGTGGTGCTGGCGCAGATCCCATTCGATCCGGCCGAGGAGGCCCGGGACCCACCAGCTCTGCGCTTCGAGAAACGCCACCTTGAGGCGCGGATAGCTTTCGAGAATCCCGCCCAGCATCAGCGCGATCAACGCCAGTTGCATCTCGGTCGAGTGGCTGGCGACATGGCGCATGAAGCGGTTCTCGCCAAAGCGCGGCTCAATCGTCGAGTAATACGAGCCGGTCCCCTCGTGGAAGCACAACGGCACCTGCAAATCCTGCAGCATGCCGTAGAGCGGGTCCCAATACGTCGAATGCCAATAGCGCCCGTTGACGTAGTTGGGCCGCACGAACGCGCCGACGGCACCATATTCCTTGACGCAGCGATGCAATTCGCGGCAGGCGAGGTTGACGTCGTGCACCGGCAGCATCGCCGCCATCTTCAGTTGGTCGGGACTGTGCTGGACGAAATCATGGAGCCAGTCGTTGTAGGCGCGGCAGATCGCGTTCGAAAATTGCGGATCCATGCCGTCGCGGGCCAGAAACGACAGGCCGGCGGTCGGAAACAGCACGGCGATGTCGATCCCCTCCATCTCCATGCCGATGATCTGGGCCTCCGCGTCATAGCCGCGCTCAACCGCGAACATCACGTTCTTGTTACCGCGGGCGCCGACCAGCGGGCCGCGGATACGGTTGTATTGCGAGACGTTGCCGTCGTTGCTGGTCGGCGCGCCGTCGAAGAACCACAGCGGCCGCCGCCGCATCCCGGTGCTGCCGCCGTCGACCGGCTGCATCGCCGAGGTGATCCTGGGCTTAAATGCCGGGTCGAGATACCGGTCGAAGAGGTCGGTCGGCTCCATGATGTGCATGTCGCAATCGACAAAACGAAAGCCCTCTTTCATGTTTTCCTCCGCGCAGGGACTGGCCGGGGAAGTGTGGCGAAAAGCCCCGGCGACGGCAATCGGGCAGCAACAGCCCGAACGCCGCCGGTCTAGGCGCGAACCACCCCGGTTAGAATCGCCAAATATTGCCACATGGCGCCGGCCAGCACAAAGGCGTGCCAGATCGCGAAACGATATGGCAGTTTGCGCCACATAAGAAACCAGACACCGACCGAATAAAATCCGCCGCCGACCGCGATCAGCACCACCGTCCGGTGCGAAACCGCGGGGCCGAGCGCTGCCAGGCTGGCCCAGCCGAGCAATAGATACACCAGCACCGACCGCCCCACGCCGCCGATCGGAAAGTAGAGCTTGATGACGATCCCGAGGATCGCGAATGCCCAAAGCACCGCCGCCAAGGCGATGCCGCGGATGCCGCCATGCAAGAGGGCGAACGGGGTCGCGGTTCCGGCGATCAGCGCGAAAATCGCCGAGTGATCGAGCCGGCGAAAGAATTGTCGCCGCCGTGGTTCGATCGCCGCGCGGTACAGGAGCGAGCAGCCGAGCATCGCCAGCAGCGCGGCTACGTAGATGCTGATCCCAACGACCATGCGGGGCCCGCCTCGTCCGAGCGCCGCCGCCACCAGCACGGCAGACGCGGCCAGCCCCCCAACGAGGCCGCCGCCGAGGACGCAGACATCGGCCATCCGCTCGGCGCGGCCCTGTTGCGGGAAGGCCACAAAGCTCCGGCTCACCGGCGCGATCCTGGCGGGCGCGGCGCGCCATCCCATATGTCTCGCATCAGCAAATTGCGCAGGGGCGCCGGACCATGTTCGCCGATCGCAGAGCGGCCGGGCGCGAGCTGGCTAATCGATTGGGACATTTGCGCGCCGAGCAGCCGATCGTGCTGGCCTTGCCGCGCGGCGGCGTGCCGGTCGGGTTCGAGATCGCCGAGGCGCTCGACGCGCCTCTCGATATCGTGCTGGTGCGCAAGATCGGTGCGCCCGGCCAGCCCGAGCTGGCGCTCGGCGCGGTGGTTGACGGCGACGCCGCGCAAGTGCTGATCGATCATGACCTTGTCAAGGCGCTCGCCGTCGACCCCACCTATATCGAGAGCGAGACCCAGCGCCAGCTCGCCGAAATCGAGCGCCGCCGCGAGGCTTATCTTGGCCGCCGGCCACCGGCGAGGATCACCGGCAGGACGGTCATCGTGGTCGATGACGGAATCGCGACCGGCAGCACCGTTCGTACCGCTTTGCGTGCGATCAAGGCCGGCAGGGCGGCCGGGAACGGCGGCGCCGGCAGGGTGGTCCTCGCGGTCCCGGTGGCGCCGCAGGAAACCCTCGACGCGCTGAGGCCGGAGGTCGACGAGATCGTCTGTCTCGCGATGCCGAGCCCGTTTTTCGCCGTCGGCGCCCATTACCAAGAATTTGCTCAGCTCGCCGACGCCGATGTCGTCTCGTTGCTCGAGATCCGGCGCCGGCGCACCACGCCTTTGCCCGAAGTCGCAGACCCGGACCAATGAGCCTCAATGCGTGTCGGTCTCGGGCTCCAGCGACCAGTAATAGCCGACGGTCGGGGCGCGGGCCATGGTGTCGACCCCGACGGTCGGACCGGTGTAAGTGGTGATCGGCGGGGCTTCGAGCGTCTGCGTCGGCGGCTTTTTGGCTTTCGGCTCCTCGCTGACGATCTGTTTCGAGATGTCAGAGACCGAGCTGAAGTTGATCGTCGCCGGGGCTTCGAGGCACTTGCGGCCGGTTCTGGGGCCGCAGGATGCGGCATCGGCCGTGACCGCGGCCGAACCAGCAACGACGGCGAGGGTCACGGCGGCGAACAGCAATCGCCTCATTTGAACACCCCCACGCAAACACCCCTATCTGGATTATTGCCCCGTCGTTAACGCGGCGTCCAGCCTCAATCGCAACCTCGCCTGCGGACGGTAATCGGTGTAGAGCCTGAGCGCACAGTCTCACCTCGAGTTGTGCCGGCTCCGGCGTCGTTCGGGCCGCTCCGCCAGGCTCGGTTCGCGAGGATTTGGAACATGGCTCTCGCCCGGTTGGCCGCGTCGTTGCCGCCCTTTCTGTTGGCGATTGCCGTTTTCGCCGCGCCGGCGCTGTCGGCCGATCCTGGCAGCGGCGGCGGCTGTGACGCCTGCAAAGTCATCGATGAAAAGGCGATGTCGCTTGACCTGGCGCAGGCGATCGCGCAGGCGGCGCTCACAAAGTGCCGGGCCGACGGCAACCATGTCAGCGTGACCGTGGTCGATCGCGACGGGCTGGTCAAGATCGCCTTCCGCGACGACGGGGCGGGTCCGCACACGATCGTCACCAGCCGGCGCAAGGCCTTTACTTCATTGACGTTCAAGCAGCCCTCCGGCCAGTGGGCGCATCGCGTCCTGACCAACCCGGCGATCGCCGGCTTGAAAGACACGTCCGGCACCATCGCGCTCGGCGGCGGCCTGCCGATCAAGGCCGGCGACCAGGTGATCGGCGCGATCGGGGTCAGCGGCTCGCCCGGCGCCGACAAGGACGAGGCCTGCGCCAATGCCGGCCTCGTCGCGGTCGCCGATCGGCTGAAATAAGTTGCACCGGCGGCGCTGCGGATATTGCTCATTGCCGGAGCTCGCCGGCAGGCTGCCGCGACGGAGGTTCGATGCCCGATAACGGTCCGACAGTATTCCTCGATTATGACCAGGCCGCACTTGACGCGGCCTACGACCAGGCCGTCTACGCCTCCAATCGCGAGCAGCTGATCCGGCGAAGAGCCGGCGACAGCGCGGCGGCGCGCGCGCGGATCGGAGCGCCCGAGCGCGTCGCCTACGGGATCGCGGAAATCGAGAAGCTCGACATCTATCGTGCTGCCAGCGACCGGGCTCCGATCTTCGTCTTTATCCACGGCGGTGCGTGGCGCGGGGGCCGTGCCGAGGACTGCGCGGCGCCGGCCGAGATGTTCGCCGCCGCCGGAGCGCATTACGTCGTGCCGGATTTCAGCTGGGTGCAGGATGCAGGCGGCAGCCTGCTGGTGCTTGCCGATCAGGTGCGACGGGCGATCGCCTGGGTCTATCGCAACGCGGCCCGCTTTGGCGGGGACCCGAGCCGGGTCTACGTCTGCGGGCAATCTTCGGGCGGGCATCTCGCGGCGGTCGCGCTGACCACCTGTTGGCAGCGGGAATTCGATGTGCCGGCGGACGTGATCAAGGGTGGCATGTGCATTAGCGGCATATACGATCTGGCGCCGGTGCGGCTATCGAAGCGCAGCGCTTACGTAGCTTTCGACGATAGGACGGTCGAGGCGCTGAGCCCGCTGCGGCATCTCGGCCATCTGCGCGTCCCTGTTGTCGTCGCCTACGGGACCTGCGAGACCCCCGAATTTCAGCGCCAGAACCGAGAATTTGCCGCGGCGGTCGCAGCCGCCGGAAAGCCGGTTCGGCTGCTGGTGGGCGAGCACTACAATCATTTCGAACTGCCCGAGACCCTCGCCAATCCGTATGGCTTGCTGGGGCGGGCTGCCCTCGAGCTGATAGGGATGGCACGATGAATGCGATCGACCTGCGATCGGACACGGTAACCCGGCCCTCACCCGGGATGCGGCAGGCGATGGCGGCTGCCCCGGTCGGCGACGACCAGTATGGCGAGGACCCCTCGGTCAACCTCTTGCAGCAGCGGATCGCCGAGTTGCTGGGCAAGGAGGCGGCCTTGTTCGTGCCGAGCGGGACGATGGCGAACCAGATTGGCCTCAAGGTCCTGACCCGGCCCGGAGACGAGGTCGTGCTCGGCCACGAGGCTCATATCGTCTGGCATGAATTGGGGGCGGGTGCGGCAAATTCCGGGGTGCAGTTCGCCGCGGTCGGCAATGGCGGTCTGTTCACCGCCGCCGATCTGCGCGCCGCCTATAAGCCGCCAGGGCATATCGTCTTCCCGCCGACGACATTGGTGGCGATCGAGAACACCCATAACCGCGGCGGCGGCGTGGTGTTCCCGCAACGCGAGGTCGAAGCGCTCTGCGCCGCGGCGCGCGAGCTCGGGCTCGCTAGCTATCTCGACGGCGCGCGGCTGTTCAACGCCGCCGCCGCGTCCGAGCATAGCCTCGCCGAACTGGCCGCCCCCTTCGATCTCGTCTCGGTCGCGCTGTCGAAGGGGCTGGGCTGCCCGGTCGGCAGCGTTGTCGCCGGAGGGCGCGCCGAGATCGCCCGCGCCCATCGCGCGCGGCGCATGTTCGGAGGCGCGATGCGTCAGGCCGGCATTCTCGCCGCCGCCGGGCTGTGGGCGCTCGACCACAATCTCGACCGGCTTACCGAGGACCACGCCAATGCGCGGCTCGTGGCGGAGCGCCTCGCCGGGCTCCGCGGGGTAGCACTCGATCTCGCCACCGTGCAGACCAACATCGTGATCTTTCACCTGGCCGAAGATATGCCGGATGCGGCGGCGATCGTCGCACGGGCGGCGGAGATCGGCGTGCTGGTCTCGGCCTTTGCGACGCGCACGGTGCGCGCCGTCACCCATCTCGATGTGAGCCGCGAAGAGTGCCGCTGCGCCGCCGACCTGCTGGCACGGGTCATCGAGCAGCGCTGAATATCAGCTCTCGCCGCGCAGCGCCGCGATCTCAGCAGGGCCATAGCCGAGCTCGGCCAAGACCGCCCGGGTATGCTCGCCGAGCGCCGCGGCGAAGGGTCGTGCGGTGACCGAAGCGGCGGAGAAACGGAACGGCGGGTTCAGCGCGAGGAAGGCGCCGCCAGCGTCGGCGATCTCGGCAAAGGCCCGGCGGTGGGCGAGCTGCGGGTCGGCCATCGCTTGCCGGACCGTGCGATAGGGCGAGGACGGGACGCCGTGGCGGTCGAAGATCGCCTGGACTTCAGCGGTCGTCAGCTCTCTCGACCACAGTTCCAGCTCGTCCACGAGCTCGCCCCAATGTCGGCGCCGGTCGGTGTATTGCGCGAAACGCGGGTCGGTGACCCAATCGGAGTGGCCGCTCGCGACCGCCAAATTCTGAAATGTCCGCTCGCTGGCGATCGCCGGCATGATGTAGCCGTCCTTGGTCGCGATCGGGCCGAAGATCGGCCGACCCGGCGGCGCCACCGGAAACTGCGCCGCCTGGATCTCGCTCAGGGTCAGGCTCAGCATGCTTTCGAGCATCGACACGTCGATCATCTGGCCCTCGCCGGTCAGCTGCCGCCGGTAGAGTGCGGTCATAATCGCGCCAAAGGCATAGGTGCCGGTCAAGACGTCGGCGATAAAGATGCCGCAATAATCCGGCCGGCGCTCCTCTTGCTGGTGGGCGATCTGGGCCAAATCATAGCCGGAGGCGGCGTGGATCACCGGGGCGTAGGCCGGCAATTCGGCCGACGGGCCGCTCTGGCCGTACCCCGAAATCGCGCAATAGACGAGGTCGGGCTTGATCTCTTTGAGCGCGTCGTAATCGAGGCCGAAGCGGCGCATCACGCCGGGACGGAAATTCTCGACGACGACATCGGCGGTGGCGACAAGCCGGCGCGCCGCCTCTGCCCCACGCGGCGATTTCAAATCGAGCACGATGCTCTTCTTGCCGGCGTTCAACTGGCCAAAGCTGGTGCTGGCGCCCCCGCGCAATGGCGGCCGGGTGCGCATCATGTCGCCCTCGGGCGCCTCGATCTTGATCACCTCGGCCCCGAGATCGGCCAGCATCCGCCCGCAATGCGGCCCGGCGATCGTCGTCGTAAAATCGAGCACACGCAGCCCGTCCAAGGCGCTGTTCATCGCCGCGAGTTCCTGACAATAGGTATAGTCTCGGTCTCTCTTAGTGCCTGATCGAGAAATTCGGTAGGTCCAGGCAGCCCGACCCTCCTCGCCCTCCCGGCGAAGGCCGGGACCCATCCCGGCCATGGGCACCGGCTGGAGCCTGTCCTCGGGCCGGCCAAAGGCCGGACCCGTGGGCCGGTGTGGGGGGTACAGGGGACTCAGCTTAAAATCCAACAAATTTCTCGATCGGCATGCTACGCGGTGGGCCGATCCCATGTCTGTGCATTTGCCACCCAGACCCAACCAATCCAGATCCCTTCCGACGTCGTCGCGACGAAGTCGCGACCAACGTCCCGTTCAAGGCCAATCCGTCGCATCACCGACTGTGAACGCAAGTTCTCCGGCGAAGCGTAGCTCACCACTTCAGAGAAGCTCATGCGGTCAAAGCCGTCCCTCATCGCCGCTTTCGCACCTTCCGTTGCGTAGCCCTGTCCCCATGCCGGCCGCACCAGCCGCCAGCCGATTTCCACGCCGGGCGCAGCAGGGTGCGTTTGAGGAATAGGCATGATGCCGACATAGCCAAGAAACGTGTCGTCCCGGCGTCGGAGCGCCCAGCGGCAAAATCCAACACGTTGGAAGGTCTCGCTGTAGCGACGGAATTTGGCTTCGCTCTGAGCGCGTGTGAGCGTCGGCGCATCGACCATCACCTCGGGGTCCGCGTGCATTGCCGCGAACTCATCCATGTCGGCGTCGCGCCATGACCTTAGGATCACACGGTCGGTAGCGAGCATCATCGGAAGTGGTGGCCTCGAGTTGCGTTACGGCGGCCGCCGATGCGCCATAAAATGCAAGGGACTGCTCCTAAGCTATAGTGGAAATCAACTGAGACCCGTCCGAGTGGCGGCTCAAATATCAGCAGCGTCGGGACCGAGGCGGAAATGTCAAGGCGCCGGAGCGCTGGCATCGGATGCGCCTTGCGTTTGGAGGAGTTCGGTGCGAAGGAAGCGCCGATTTCTGGAGGGAGGACCGACATGGCGTTTCGCAATATCCAAGCTGGCATGGCGACCTATCGCGGCCACGGCGGCGACCGCGGCGAAGCGTATTACGCGCACCCGGACAATGCCGGGCCGCATCCGGGCGTCGTCGTGATCCATCATATGCCGGGCTGGGACGAGTGGACCTGCGAGGTCGCCCGCAAATTCGCCCATCACGGCTATGCCGCGGTGGCGCCGAGCCTCTATTTCCGGGTCGGCGACGGCGCGCAGGAGGCGGTCGTCAACAAGGTGCGCGAGGGGGGCGGCGTCCCCGACGAGCAGATGCTCGGCGACGTGACCGGGGCCATCGATTTTCTGCGCTCGCAGCCGCATGCCAGCGGCAAGGTCGGGGTGATCGGCTTCTGCTCCGGCGGGCGGCAGACCTATCTGGTCGCGGCCAAGCTGTCGCATCTGATCCAGGGTGCGGTCGATTGCTGGGGCGGCAACGTCATCGTCGACGACAAGTCGCGGCTGACCAAGGCCCAGCCGACGGCGCCGATCGAGTTCACCAGCGGCATCAACACCCCACTGTTGGGCCTGTTCGGCAACGAGGACCCAAACCCCACGGCCGACCAGGTCAACCGCACCGAGGCCGAGCTGAAAAAACACGGCAAGAACTACGAGTTCCATCGCTACGACGGCGCCGGCCATGCGTTCTTCGCGCATTACCGCCCAAATTACCGGCCCGAGCAGGCGGTCGACGGCTGGCACAAGGTCTTTGCCTTTTTCCACAAGCATTTGGGCGCGCCGCGCACGTAGCGGTGCGAAACTGACACTGGGCACCGGCGAACCCTCACCCCGCTTGCTGCGCTCGGCCCCCTCTCCCGCATTGCGGGAGAGGGGAGACCCGGCGCGTTAGAGCCCGCCCCGGACTTGATCCGGGGGCTGGGGGGTGAGGAGATGCGTGGGCACCCTCCGGTTGGCCCGATCAGAGGAGTTTTCGGTTTTTCGAGCTTGGCGGGCTGGGACGGTCGCCCTGGCGGTCATGCCAATCGCCGATCAGCGCAAAGCCGGCGGCGATCAGCAGGCTCATCAGCGCATCGGTGATTTCCGCGGACCGTCCCGGCAGATGGGTTTCCGCCCAGCTGGTCGCAAACAGCATGCCGGCAACAAGGATCGCGGCAAACACCGGGCGCATCCCGGCCTGGCCGAGAAGAAAGAGCAAGCTTCCGTAAAGGAAGCTTTTTTCCATGAAGGACAAGACATTGACCTCGACCGACCCGGTCATAAAGCTGTTGAACGGCACCCAACCGAACGGATGGCCGGCCGGGCTAAACTCGAACGGTTCCAGCCGCTCCATCACCACGTAGCTGCCAAGGAGGCAGAACAGCAGCGCCGCTCGCAGGCGCCGGTTGACGGCAAGCAGCATTGGCCAGAGGCAAATCCCGATTGCGGCGCCGACGACCTCCGCAGTGCTGAGGATCGTCGAGACGATGAGCACCCGCGCGGACAAGACGAAAGCGGCCAACAGCGGCGCGAGCGCAGCCGAGCGGCGACGACCGGCGATTGCTTCGATCAAGGCAAAGAGAGTGAGCCAGATCGCGACCTGCCGGTAGAGATCGTACGGCGGCGGGACCGGTTCGAGGATGATCGGCTTGAGCGCATGCCAATATTTGTGCAGGTCGATGGTCGGCACATAAGGGTAAAATCGGTAGCCCGACCAGGTCGCGATCAGCAGCGCCGGCAGCGGCCGGGCGATGATTTGCCGGAGCAGCGGAAATCGCAGGTGGCCGGAGAACAGAAGCGCGACCGGAACGGCAATCGATGTGCCGATTGCGTTGGCGCAGACATCGGCAGCCGAGGTATCGCGGCCGACATCGTAATATTGCGTCAACTCCATCATGACCGACAACAGCACACCGCCGGCAACGACGATGGAGAGACGCAGCCAGAATCGCACATTGTGGGAGAACGACAACATGCCGAAAAATCCCAGCGGCGTGTAGAGCAGGATATTGGCCAGGAAGTCGCCGGGGGCGGGGCGGTCCGCCCAGCTGTCGAGGAGAGCAGCAAAGGGACCACGGCCGGCGGTTGGGACGCTGAAGGCGAACGGGTACAGCGAGCCATAGATGATGATCGTCACCATGATCGCGGTAACGATGGCGTAGCCGCGCGAGCGGCGTGACAACTCGGTCGGTTCCACCGGCATAGTTCACACCATTCCCGCGTTGATCGCGGTCGCTTGCCCAGGCGCCGGCAACGGCATCGGCGGTGCTTGCCGGCACGATGCGTCTGGAGTCCGGCATGTGTGACGGACCATCGCCGAAAAAATCGTTCTCGCCCGACGGCGCCCTCCGAGGCAGGGCGACGCGGCGGCGCGCGGCGGACCGGCGCGGGGCTTGGCGGGGGCCGGCGGATTGGCCACATTAGTTCCGCGATCTGACCGGGGAATGCGATGGCGAGCGGGACGGCGAGGGCGACGGCGGGGCGCGATTTTGTTCGCGACATCATCGAGGCCGATCTTGCCGCCGGGCGCACCACCGAGGTCGTTACGCGGTTCCCGCCCGAGCCCAATGGCTATCTGCATATCGGCCACGCCAAGGCGATCTGCTTAAATTTTGGGGTGGCGCAGGAATTTGGCGGGCGTTGTCATTTGCGATTCGACGACACCAACCCGACCAGGGAGGAGCAGGAATACATCGATGCGATCGAGCGCGACGTGCGCTGGCTCGGCTTCGACTGGGGACGCCATCTCTATCACGCATCCGATTATTTCGAGCAGCTCTATGACTGGGCCGAGCATCTGATCCGCCGGGGCAAAGCCTATGTCGACGATCTTCCGGCCGAGGAGCTGCGGGCGATGCGCGGCAGCTTGACCGAGCCCGGCCGCGACAGCCCGCACCGCGATCGGTCGGTCGCCGAAAACCTTGATCTGTTCCGGCGCATGCGCGCCGGCGAATTCCCCAACGGGGCGCGGGTGCTGCGCGCCAAGATCGACATGGCATCCGGCAACATCAATCTGCGCGACCCGGTGCTGTACCGCATCCTGCATACCGCCCACCCGCGTACCGGGACCAAATGGTGCATCTATCCGAGCTATGATTTCGCGCATGGCCAATCGGATGCGATCGAGGGGGTGACTCATTCCCTTTGCACGCTCGAATTCGAGGATCATCGGCCGCTCTACGACTGGCTCTTGGACAATTTGCCGGTACCGTCTCGGCCGCGGCAGTATGAGTTGGCGCGCCTCAACATCGGCTACACGGTCTTGTCGAAACGGTTTCTGACCGAGCTTGTCCGGCAGGGTCGCGTCGATGGCTGGGACGACCCGCGCATGCCGACCCTGGCCGGGCTGCGCCGGCGCGGGGTGCCGGCGGCGGCGATCCGCGACTTTGCCCGCCGGGTCGGCGTCGCCCGCGCCAACAGCCTGGTCGATGTCGCGATGTTCGACCATGCGGTCCGCGAGCACCTGAACAAATTGGCACCCCGGCGGATGGCGGTGCTGCGTCCGCTCAAGCTCGTCATCGCCAATTATCCCGAAGCCGCCGCGGAAGATCTCGACGCGGTCAACAATCCCGAAGACCCGGCGGCCGGCACCCGCCCGGTCCCGTTTGGGCGCGAGCTCTATGTCGAGCGCGACGACTTCATGGAACATCCGCCGAAGAATTTCTACCGTCTGGCGCCGGGTCGCGAGGTGCGGCTGCGCTACGCCTATTTCGTCACCTGTCGCGAGGTGGTGAAGGATGCTGCGGGCGAGATTGTCGAGCTGATCTGCACCTACGACCCGGAGACGCGCGGCGGCGACGCGCCCGACGGGCGCAAGGTTCGGGCGACCCTGCACTGGGTCGCGGCGGCGCAGTCCCTTGCGGCGGAGATCCGGCTCTACAACCCGCTCTTCACTCGCCCCGATCCCGGTGCCGGCGGCGATTTCTTCGCCGATCTCAACCCGCAATCGCTCGAAATCTTGTGCGACAGCCGGGTCGAGCCGGCGCTCGCCGTCGTCGGGCCGGGCGAGCCGGTGCAGTTCGAGCGCCAGGGTTATTTCTGTCTCGACGCCGATTCGCGCCCGGACCATCTCGTCTTTAACCGCACCGTAGGGTTGCGCGACAGCTGGGCCAAAGCACAGTCGAGCAGCCGGTAGGGGCGCGCCGCGTCGCTTTTGGCCATCGCACCGCTTCTGGCGGATGCCGTGGCGATCGGCTAGGCTTGGAATGGTGCCGGCGGGGATGAGAAGGGGTGGCGCCGGCGGATAATCGCTCGGCGCGTCGGTTCGGCCGGCGGCGGCATTGGAACGGCCAGGCGGGTCTTGCATCCGGCGGGAAGGATCATGAAGGCTGGTCGCAGAATATTGATCGTCGACGACGACGGCGCGTTGCGCCAGTCGCTCGCCGAACAGCTGGAAGTCAATGAGGAATTTCTGACCACCGAATGCGACACCGCCGCGGGGGCGCTGGCGATTGCCAAAAAGGAGCGCTTCGACGCGATCCTCCTCGATATCGGCTTGCCCGACATGGATGGACGCGAATTGTGCCGCCTGCTGCGCAGCGAATTGGTGCAGGTGCCGATCATGATGCTGACCGGGTCGGACAGCGACGCCGACACCATCCTTGGCCTCGATTCGGGCGCCGACGATTATGTCACAAAGCCATTCCGGCTGAGCGTGCTGCTCGCCCGGCTGCGCGCGCATCTGCGCCAGAGCGAGCACAGCGACGATGCCGAGTTCACGATCGGCCCCTACACCTTCCGTCCGCAGGCCAAGATGTTGATCGATCCGGGCGGCCGCAAGCGAGTGCGATTGACCGAGAAGGAGACGGCGATCCTCAAATACCTCTACCGCGCCGAAGGTCGGGTGATCGGACGCGACATGCTGCTCGGCGAGGTGTGGGGCTACAATGCCGGGGTGACGACGCACACGCTGGAAACCCACGTCTACCGGCTGCGTCAGAAGATCGAACGCGATCCGGCGCGGGCCGAGATCCTGGTGACCGAGCCCGGCGGCTACCGGCTGGTTCCCTGACCGGGATCGGGCATCGCCGCGATCGCCGATGACGCCTGCAGCGCGTGTCTTGCCTGCGCCGCTGCTGATCGCCAGCGGGGCGGACCGCGCCTATTTTCCGCTGCTGCGCGACATGGTCTCCTCGGTGCGGGCGCAGCGCGCCGATGCGGCGATCGGCATTCTCGATGTCGGGCTCGATCCCGATCAGCGCGATTGGCTTGCCCCGCGCGTCGCCCATCTGGTCCAGCCCGGATGGGACATCGATTTTCCCGGCCGGGAGCGTACCGCCGAAGCGCGCAAGGCGCAGTTCGCCCGCCCCTTTTTGCCGCGTCATTTCCCCGGTTACGAGACCTATCTGTGGATCGACGCCGATGCCTGGCTGCAAGACTGGCGCATTGTCGAGCTCTACGTCGCGGCCGCAGTCGGCGGCAGGCTCGCGATCGTCCCGGAGATCGACCGCGCTTACAAGCGCCATTACAAGCGGCCCAAGCTGTTCGGCCGAACTCTGGCGTGGAAGAATTACCGCGAGGCCTTCGGCTGGCGCGCCGCCGACCGCCTCGGCCGCAATCCGATCGTCAATTGCGGCGTCTTCGCGCTGCGTGGCGACGCGCCGCATTGGGAAGTGTGGGCGCGGATCATGGCGCGGGTCGCGCAACGGACGCGATTTTTCTTTGTCGAGCAGACCGCGCTTAATTACGCGATCTTCGCCCGGCAGCTGCCGGTCGACTTTCTGCCGGCCTATTGCAACTGGATGCCGGGGGATGCCGCACCTGCCTTCGATCCCGAGCGCGGCCTCTTTGTCGAACCCTATTCGCCGCACCAGGTGATTGGCGTCATGCACCTGGCCGGGCGCGAGCAGAAAAACCACGTCTTTCGATTGAACCGGCTCGATGGCGGCACGGTCGACACCTCGCTGCGCTACGGCGAAAGCCGCACGCTGTGCGAAGCCGGCCGGGGCAAACCGGCAGAACAAGCTTCTGCGTTCTCCCCTAGCGTTTCCTGAGCAGCTTCGGTTCAGAGCCCAACTCCGAAAATTATCAAAGCTCGGGCCTACCCCGTAGCCCCCGCGAAAGCGGGGGTCCAGGAGCAACCGCACGTCGCTTGCCCGGGTTCTCGCTTTCGCGGGAATGACGGTCGAGGGATTGATCTTTCGCTATTCTTTCTGGTCGAACTCTCAAAGAAAATCGCGCACCCGCTCGATCTCGGCGAGGGTGCTGGCCGGGGAGATCGCCAGCACCTCGTCAAAGCCGATCTGCTCGATCCGCTTCAAGCGCCGGCGTGCCTCGCCGGGATCGCAGACGAGTGAGACCTTGGCGCGCTCGGCAAGGCTGCCCGGTTCCGGCCGGTTCGCCAGATCGACGACGACGTTGGCCAGAACCGCGTTGGCGCCGCCCGCTTCGCGGTAGATCCGCATGCCGGCTTCGAGATCCTCCCAGCTGCTGTAGAGCCCGGAGGCGATCCAACCCTGGCATTGCCGCGCCGCATAGGTGATCCAGCGCCGATTGCGCCAGGCGCCGAGCAGCACCGGCGGGCCGCCTTCGCTGCCCGGCCACGGGGTCAACACCCCGCCATTGACCGTCTCGCCCCGCCAGGTGCGCCGCATGATGTCGAGCGAGCTCATCAAGGTGCGAAACCGCTGGGCGTAATCGGCGCCGAACAGGTCGAAATCCGCCTGGGTCGAGCCGCTGCCGACGCCGAGCCGCAAGCGGTTGCCCGACAACGCCTGCGCCGACTGCACGCGGTGTGCCAAATCGACCGGGTGGCGCAACGAGACTTGCAACACCGCGGTTCCAAGCTCGACCCGCCTGGTGGCCCCGGCCAGCGCGCCCAACGCCACCAACGGATCAAGTGTCGCCCGCCCGCGACCGAGCGAATCCGTGACCCAGATCCCCGGAAACCCGGCAGCCTCGATCCGCCGGGCGTAATTGGCGATCCGCTCAAAGGACTGTCCGCGCGCCTCCGCCCCCGGGTGCATAAAGGTGACGATGCTCAATCTCATGACCGATCTCTCCGAGAGGGGGCGCTGCGCTCGGCATCCCACCAGCACCGAATGAATGAACCGCGCCGACAATGCCGACCCCGGCGAACCCTGCCAACAAGCGAGTTGCTGCCGGCTGACGTTTCCATTATTCTGCAATTATAGAGAAAGAGAAGTCAGAGGCTCTCGCCGCGTTGGCGGCACTCGCACAAGAATCCCGGCTCGATGTGTTCCGCCTGCTGGTGCAAGCCGGGAGTGACGGGCTGCCCGCCGGGCAAATCGGGGAACGGCTCGGGGTGCCTTCGGCGACTTTGTCGTTCCATCTGAACCAGCTTAAACAAGCGGGCCTTGTAACCTTCCGGCGTGAAGGGCGGTCGCTGATCTATGCCGCCGCATATTCCGCCATGAACGCATTGTTGGCCTACCTGACCGAGAATTGCGGTCAGGGAAATAGTTCGGCTTGCGGGGTCGGCTTTTGCGATGGCTCCTCGCTCGTCAAATCCAAGGAAGGGAGCACCTGTCAATGACGGACTGGGCGTTCAACGTCCAGGCGTCATGTCCGAAGCCGTAGCCGTCGCGCCGGGCAAAAGCGCCTTCCATGGGAATGTTCGAGAGTTACCTGACGCTGTGGGTTGCGCTCTGCATCGTCATCGGCATTGCGCTCGGGCAGTCGGTGCCGGGGGCGTTTCATGCGCTCGGCGCGGCAACCGTCGCGGAAGTCAATCTGCCGGTCGCCGTTCTGGTCTGGCTGATGATTGTTCCCATGCTGCTGAAGATCGACCTTGGCGCGCTCGGACAGGTGCGAAGCCACTGGCGGGGGATCGCGGCGACGGTCGCGGTCAACTGGCTGGTGAAGCCGTTTTCTATGGCGCTGCTCGGCTGGCTGTTCATCGGGTCCTTGTTCCGGCCCTTCCTGCCTGCCGGTCAGATTGACGGCTATATCGCCGGGCTGATCCTGCTGGCGGCGGCTCCCTGCACGGCTATGGCGTTCGTCTGGTCGAACCTCGTGGATGGCGAGCCGCATTTTACGCTGTCACAGGTCGCGCTCAACGACACGATTATGGTGTTTGCCTTCGCGCCGATTGTGGCGCTGCTGTTCGGCCTGCAAGGCGGCCAAATCATGCGCCAGCCGGCCGTCATCGCGCTGCTGGCGGTGCCGATCTTGATACAGGTCTATTTCAACGCGGGGCTGGCGTACCTGCTCAATCGTCGCCTTGGCGCCGAATGGTGCGTGGCCAGGCCTTCGGCGTTGATCGGGGCCAGCAATTTCTTCGAGCTTGCCGTCGCGACGGCCATAGCTTTGTTTGGGTTCCAGTCGGGGGCGGCGCTCTCAACGGTTGTCGGTGTGCTGGTGGAAGTGCCGGTCATGCTGTCGGTCGTTCACATCGTCCGCCGCTCGCGCGGCTGGTATGAGGCCGGGGTTGCGCACCGCGAGGCCAAGGGCGCTTAACAGGGAACCCGTTTTCAGGACTGGCTTTTCAGACGCGCAAGCCGCTGATTCTGCTGTGCCGATTTTAAGTCCGGAAACTCGATTAGTCTAAATCAGAAGTAAAAATTTCCGCCCGCTGGATCGGTAGCACAGGCCGGCGGCGGGGAGCTGATCGTTGTGACGGCAGCGACTGCAATAATGACAAAATCGCATTTCATACTCTCGCCAGCTGCGGACCCGATCGGGTCCGGCGACGTGCGATGGAGATGTCTATGGATCAGATCGGTTTGCCGCAAAGGCGCAAAGTGGCGCGCGGGCGGCCACAACAAGAAGACACTTGCCGCGGCGAGACTGCTCGAAGGCGAAAGCGAGGAATTGACCCGCAAGGCGGTCGAATTGGCGCTCGACGGCGAACCGACCGCGATGCGGCTCTGTCTCAAACGCATCCTGCCGCCGTGCCGCGAGCGCGCGGTCAAATTCGCCTTGCCCTCGATCGAGAGTGGGGCCGCCATCGCGCCCGCGATGAAGGCGGTCGCCGCCGTCCGCGCCGACGGCATCATCACGCCGGGTGAGGCCGAGGCGATCGCGCGCATCGTCGACACTTTTGTCCGGGCGATCGAAACCAGCGATTTCGAGCGGCGCCTGAAATTGCTCGAACGCGAAGACGCTGCGCAGCGCGACGGTGCGGCTTGGCGGGGATACTCCCCGTGATAATCAACTTTAACGATGGTTCTGCTGTAGATTCACTGTAAACCGTGGCATTAAACCGGAGGTGCATCAATCCTTGGTAGGGTTATCGGACTTGCCGGCGACGATGCGCGACCGGGCGGCCCGCGCCAATCGCCGATTTTGCTCAGCCGGCCGGCGCGCGGAACAGGATCGCGCCGCCGACCGAGGGCGGCAGCTCCATGACGATGCCGCGCGCGCAGGGGCGGCAGGCGAGTCCGGCGCTGTCGAGCTGGCGGCGCAGACGGTCAAGGTCGGCAATCTCGATCTCGCAAATGGCGAGGTAGGGGAGCGGCGGTTCGGGCATGATGCCGAACTCGTCAGAGAGGAATTCCGCAGCGGCGAAGTGCAGTGCACCGCGTTCCAGACCGATCGTCGCGACCGCGCCGTCGCGGTGGGTGGGGCGGCCGGTGAAGCGGGCAAATCGCGCGGCCGGCTCGTCCGGATCGGCGGCGGCGATCCACACGGCGGCGAGCGCCTGCGCCCCGTTCGGATGGTCGAGATCGGGCTCGCGCCAGACCAGGCGCGGGGTGTGGTGGGTCAGAAACTGCATGCGCCCCTCGGGCATCGTTCCGGGGGCGATGCGGGCGATCGTAAAGCGGGCCTCCTCCTCGCCGTTTTCGGTGGCGACCAGGCGGCGCATGTCGACCAGCGGCAGCACCGGAAAGCCGGCCGCCGCCAGCCGGCGGTGCTCGGCCGCCGCGTCGGGGCTGCCGAAGGCGGCTAGGTGGAGCCCGACATGGCGCGCCAGCCGCTGGTTCAGCTGGTGCGCCAGCGGCGTATCGGCGGTCGCTGCCAGCACCTCGACATAGCCGCGGCGGAACATTGCGCAACGATTGCCGGTGCCGGCGGGAACGGGCCGGCCGTCGACCCGGTTGGTCTGATGGGCGAACGGGGTTAGGCGGAAGCCACAGCGCTCCAGAGCCGTGGCCGCGGGCTCCATCGCCGGTGCGAAAAACGCCACATGGTCGAGAAACACGTCGCCCGCTGCTGCCAATTGCGTCGGCATCGCCGCGCTCCGCTCGAGCCGCATTGATGCCGCATCAAACCCGCGCGCCCGGCGTTTGCCAAGCACTGATCTTTGGTCCGGCGCGCGAGACACGTTCGCTCCGGCCGATGCCGCAAAGGAAGCACTTCTTGCTGCGCCTGGACAACCATCTCGGTCTACTGTATTTAGTCGTTCAACCTTCGGCGGCAGCTTGAGCATGGCCTTGTCGTTTGCTCGCATCTCGATTTCGACGCGCAGGAAGTTGTCTTCGATCCTGTTGGCGGTAACGATTTTTGCACTGCTCTCGGGGTTGTCGACACTGGCCAAGGGCCGGCCGCTTGCCTTTGGCATATCGAACGCGATCATTGTCGGGACCGGGGTCGGCCTGTTCGAGCAGTTTTACGTGCAGAGCCTGCGCGGCCGTTGGTTTCGCAGCATTCACCCGCTGCTGTCGATCGCGCTTTATACCGTCGTGGTCGCAATTCTTTTTGTATTTGCCGTCAACCTGACGCATCTTTTGTTGTACGGCCTCTATCCGACACCGGTCCCGTATTCCAGGCTGCCCTTCGTTCTTCCGAATGTCATCCTATATGCGATCGTCGGCATCGTGGTGATGCGCGCGGTGCATTTCATCGGCATCGACACGCTGTTTCATCTGATGATCGGCACCTACCACCGCCCGGTGGTCGAACAGAAGGTTTTGGTTTTTGTCGACATTAATAATTCGACCGGCCTGGCCGAGAAGCTCGGCGCGTTGAAGATCAAATCTCTGGTCGGCAAGTTTCTGTTCGACGTTTCAAGGCCGATCACCGATTTCGGCGGCGAAATCTATCTTTACAAAGGCGATGGTCTGATCGCGATCTGGGATTGGCGGGAGGCGGTCCGCGACAATACAATCTTGCGGGCGCTCGACGCGATGTTCGCCGCGGTCAGTCGCGAGCGCGGACGCTATATCGCCCAGTTCGGTGTGGCGCCGACCTTTCGGATCGGGGTCCACGGCGGCGACGTCGTGGTCAGCGAGCAAGGCGACACCAAGCGATCGATCGGCATATACGGCAGCACGATCAACATCGCTTCGCGCATGGAAGAAGCGGCCAAGGCCCATGGCGTCGCCTGCGCCATATCGGGGGATGTCGCCGAGGCGCTGTCCGATCCCCCGAAGCGGCTGCATCCGATCGGCCACGAGCGGATCAGCGGCATTTCCACCGAGATCCCGATCTTCGAATATCGCGATGGCGGCGAGACGGCTCCGCGGTCGATCGGCAAACGCTGGAAACCCGGTTCGGACGAGGCGAGGCGGGGGGTCGCCGCCCGGCTAAAAGCGCCTATCGACCGACTTAAAGCGCCTTTCGTAAAGTCAAATTGATCCGACGGCGGCCGGTCAACGGATGCTCGGCCTCGGCGAGCGGCATCACGCCGTGATAGACGAGGCGCGACGGACCGCCCCACACCACGACATCGCCGCTGTCGAGGCGAATCTGCCGGGGCCGGTCCTTTCGGCTGAGGCCGCCCCATAGGAAGGTGGCCGGCAGTCCGAGCGAGACCGACACGACCGGGGCGGCGAGGTCGCGCTCATCCTCGTCGCGATGCAGCGACAGGCGGGCGCCCGGCTCATAGCGGTTGATCAGGCAGGCATCGGGGGCGAAGCCGTCGAACCCGGCCGCCACGGCGGCGCGGAGGGCGACCCGGCGGAACCCTGCTGGCATCTTCGGCCAGGTTTCGCCGGTCAGCGGGTCATTCGGGGCGTAGCGATAGCCGCGTCGGTCGGTTATCCAGCCGGCCTGGCCGCAGCAAGTCATCGCCACCGACATGCGCCATCCGCCGGGCGTGACCATATGGCGGAACGGCGCGATGGCGGCCACTATTTCAACCGCCGCCGCCAAACCTGCCGCCTCATCCCGCGCGAAAGCGCGCAGCACGGCCGCACCATCGGCGAGCCACTCGATGCCGTCGCGGGGCGGCGCGGCGTCGAGCAGATCGCCGACAGCGGCACTCGGCTCAGCCGCAGGCAACCGCGTAGACGTCGCGCACCCCTTCGGGCAGGCGATGCTCGTGCCAACTCCGCCCGCCATCCTGGGTCCCGAACACCTGGCCAAAGCGCGACACGCCGTAGACCTGGTTGGGGTCGTGCGGGTGCACCGCGACGCCCATCATCGTCGCCTCGGCCTTGATCCCGTGATCGAAGCGCTTCCAGCTCTGGCCGACATCGTCGGAGCGGTAGATCGCCCCGTCGGTGCTGCGCGCCGCAGGGCTGAGGCAGGCGTAGAGGACTTTCGGGTCCTGGCGCGAGACGCGGATGTCGCGACCATAGGTCAACGGTGAAAACCGGCCGATCTCCATGTCCTGCCAGCTCTGCCCCTTGTCGTTGCTGCGGAACAGACCCATCCGGTTGGCGAGGAACACGGTGCCGGGAGCGGCGGCACTGCAAGCGAGCGCATGGCCGTCGAGCATGCCCTCGATCTCGGTCTGGCTGCCGATGCGGCTTCGATATTTGGGCTGCTCGCAAAAGCGGATCAGATCGGCGGTGCAGTCTTCCCAGCTCTCGCCGCCGTTGCGGCTGCGCATCGCGCCATTGGCTTCGAGCGTCGCATAGACGTCGTCCGGCGAATTGGGGTCGACATCGAGCCGCATGACCCGGCAGGCGAACTGCATGATGACGCGGTCGGGCAGACCCGGATCGGCCATCTTGCGCCAGCTGTCGCCGCCATCCTCGCTGCGATAGACCCCGGGCGGGGTGGCGCCGGCATAGATAACCCGCGGGTTCTTCGGGTGGATGCACACTGACCAGATATCGGCCTCGGGGTCGGGGAGCGCGAGGCGCTGCCAGCGCGCGCCGCGATCGGTGCTGCGGTAGGTGCCTTTGGTGGTGCCGATATAGACCGTGTCCGGGTGCTCGGGATGGACCGTGATCGCATGGACCTCGGTCCCCTCCGGCAAACCATTGGTCAGATGCTCCCAATGCCCGTCACCGGCGGCCTGGCGGAACACGCCGCCCAAGGTGCCGCCCATCGACCGCGCCGCGCCGGCATAAACATTCGTGGCCGCCATGATCTCCTCCCTCGGCTGATATCGGGGCGGCGATCATACGCCTCGGCCGCCGCCCGTCACAAAGCATTCCTTACGGGATCGTGCCGGTGGCCTCTCTCCCTCAAGGGGCTGCGCGAGATCGGCGGATCGGCTAATATCGGCGAAACGGCAGTGAGCAACGAACGGCGCAGTTGCTCGGGAGACAGCGGGACGGAGATTGGGGCGATGTGGGACCTCGTCGGCAAAGGACAGGCCGAGGCCGGGACCGGATGAGGGCGAGGAGGGCTTTTCTTGGTCCGGCGGCGGCCCTTGTCGTCTGGCCGATTATCGGCGCCGCGGCCTCAGCTCCGAACGGGGAAGCCATAGCGCTCCAGGGAGCGTCGGGTGCCCCGCCCTGCACGGTTTGTCACGGCGCCCGCGGCGAGGGCAACGCGGCACTGCAGGCGCCGCGGCTGGCGGGAGTTGGCGAAGCCTATCTCGCCGAGCAGCTCGCTGCGTTCGCCGCGGGGACGCGGGTCAATTCGGTCATGTCGCCGGTCGCCAAGGTCCTGACCGCGCCCGAGCAAGCGGCGGTCGCCGCCTATTTCAGCCGCCTGCCGCCGCCGCCCTACGGCGTCGCGCACCCGTCACCGACCGACGTGGCTGGCGCTTCGGAAGGAGCCGAGCTCGCGGTCAGAGGCAAGTGGACGGACAATTTGCCGGGCTGCACCCAATGTCATGGGCCCGACGGGGTCGGCGTCGGCGTGGTCTTCCCGCCGCTTATCGGGCTGCCCTCCGCCTATACCGTGGCTCAGATCGAAGCATGGCGGCAGGGTCGGCGCCCGCCGGGCCCGCTCGGGTTGATGGCGGCGGTCGCGCGCCGGCTCTCGCCGTCCGAAGCCGAGGCGGTCGCGGAGTATTTCGCCTCCTTGGGAAGTGCGCACGCGAACGGAGCGGGACAATGATCGCGGCCCGACGGCTGTCTGTCGCCATCTTGGTATGCGTCGCCGGAGGCATGGGATTGGCTGCCCGTGCCCAGAGCGTTCCGACCGCTGCCAGTTTCCATCCTCCGCCGCAGGGAACGATCCCGGATACCCCGTTGGGGCGCACCGTGCGGCTCGGGGAACACATCTTCCGACACACCGGGACTGCAGCTCCGGCCTTTGTCGGCAATGATCTTGCCTGCAGCAATTGTCACATCGATGCCGGCCGCCTCCCCGACGCCGGGCCGATGTGGGCCGCCTGGGTCGCCTTTCCAGCCTATCGCGGCAAGAACGAGCGGGTGAACACCTTCGCCGAACGGCTTCAGGGCTGCTTTCGCTACAGCATGAACGGGAGGCCGCCGCCGCTCGGCGACAAGATCCTGGTCGCGCTCGAGAGCTACTCGGCCTGGCTCGCCCGCGGCGCGCCGACCGGGGCCGAGATGCCCGGCCGCGGCTATCCGAGCCTGCCGAAGCCGGCCTTGCGGGCGGACTATGTGCGGGGCGCGAAAACCTATGCCGCGCGTTGCGCGCTGTGCCACGGGGCCGGTGGAGCGGGCCAGTCGGCTGCCGGGCAGGTGGTGTTCCCGCCGCTGTGGGGACCGCGCTCCTATAATTGGGGGGCCGGCATGACGTCGATCAACTCCGCGGCAGGCTTCGTCAAGGCGAACATGCCGCTCGGCCTCGGCAACAGCCTCTCCGACCAGGAGGCCTGGGATGTAGCAACCTTCATCGACAGCCAGAGCCGACCGCAGGACCCGCGCTTCACCGGCTCGGTCGCGGAAACAAGGGCGAAGTTCCACGACACGCCTTATTCGATGTATGGATTGCGGGTCGACGGCCGCGTGCTGGGCGCCGAAGCTCCTCGGTAAAAGGCTCGCGAAGAAGTTGAAGGCGGGCTGAATGAGCCGAGCGCGCGACCGAGCGTCTGCGATCCGGAGTGCCGGCCGCATCGCGGTTCGGTTATGGTGCGGCCAAACCACAGCAGAGATGGGTGAACATGGTCGTCACGCAAAAGCGCAGGCTTGGCAAGGGTGGACCGGAGATTTCGGCGATCGGCCTCGGCTGCATGTCGCTATCCGGGGTCTATGGCAAGAGCGACGATGCGGCGGGGATCGCGCTGATCCACCGCGCGATCGAGCTCGGCGTCGATCATTTCGACAGCTCTGACATGTACGGTTGGGGCCAGAACGAGGAATTGCTCGGCCGCGCGCTGAAGGGCCGCCGCAACGGCGTCGTGATCGCCAGCAAATTCGGCCAGACGCGGCGCCCGGGCGGCGCCAACGGCGTCGACGGCAGCCCGACCTATATCGCCCAGGCCTGCGAGGCGAGCCTGAAGCGGCTCGGTGTCGACGTCATCGACCTCTATTACCAGCACCGGGTCGATCCGGCGGTGCCGGTCGAGGAAACTGTGGGTGCCATGGCGCGGCTCGTCGAGGAAGGCAAGGTGCGGTATCTCGGGCTGTGCGAGGCGCGCCCCGAGCGCATCCGCCGCGCCCACGCGACCTACCCGATCGCCGCGGTGCAGAGCGAATTCTCGCTGCTCTACCGCCAGGAAGCGACCGAGACGCGCGAGCTGACCCGCGACCTCGGCATCGCCTTTTTCGCTTATGCGCCGCTCGGCCGCGGCCTCTTGACCGGCGACATCCCGGATTTCGGCAATCTCGCCGAAGGCGACACGCGCGGCCGGCACCCCCGCTTCATGGGCGACAACTTCGCCAAGAACCGGGCGCTCGTCGAGCACATCGAGGCGATTGCGCGCGAGCACAACTGCACCCCGGCGCAGCTGGTGCTGGCGTGGCTGCTGGCGCAAGGGCCCGACGTGATCCCGATCCCCGGCACCAAGCACATCGCGCGCCTCGAAGAAAATCTCGGCGCGCTCGCCGTCGAGCTGACCTCCGCCGATACCGACCGGATCTCGGCAGCGATCCCGATCGGCGCCGCCGCCGGCACCCGCTACCCCGAAGGTGGAATGCGCGGCGTCTATATCTAAGGGCGGCGCGGGATCTGAGGGCGGTGCGGGCAATTATCGCAGATCGAGGATTTCGACCCAGTTCGGCATCTTTCCCATCGGGTATTGGTGCGCGACCGACAAGGCGCCCGATTGCGGGTCGATCTTGTGCACCGTCATCGCGTTCGAATCGAGCCCGACCGCAAGCAGAAACCGGCCGCGCGGGTCGATGTTGAAGCCGCGCGGCGTCTTCTGGGTAGGCCAGCGGCCGATCGGCGACAGTTTGCCGGTCGTCGCATCGATGCCGAACCCGGCGAGAGTGCTGGATTTGCGCTCGCTGCCGTAGATGAAGCGCCCGTCGGGAGTGACGTGGAGATCGGCGGCGGCCGGCTGCTCGTGGAAATCGGCCGGTAACATATCCACGATCTCGATTTCCGTCAGCGTCCCGGTCGCCGGGTCGATGGCGAAGGCGGCGATGCGGGCCGTCGTCTCGGTGATCAGATAGAGGAAGCGGTGGTTGGGATCGAACGCCAGATGACGCGGGCCGTTGCCGGGCTCGAGCGCGATCGCGGCGGGTGAATTCGGCGACAGCCGGCCGGCCGCGGCGTCGAACTTCCATTCCATGACGATGTCGCCGCCGAGGCTGGTGGCGTAGCTGTATCGGTTGGTCGCATCGACCACGATGCAGTGCGCCTTGGGCTTGGTCGGGACGATCTGCGTGGTCTGGCCCTGGACCCTGCCCTGTGCGTCGATCGGGTTGATGGCTAAGAGCGAGCCCGGATAGGAAGCGCACAACAGAAACCGGCCGCTGCGGTCGGTGATGATGTAGGCCATGCTGGCGGCCAAGGGCGCGTTCGCCAGATGAGTCAGCCGGCCGGTCGCCGGGTCGATCGCAAAGCCCGCCACCGTGTAGGGCTCGCTGCGCAATGCGGCGTACAAGAAGCGGTGGTTGGGGCTGAGCGCCATCGGCATGCTGGTCGGCGACGGCTTGTCAGCGCCGGGGATCGCCACCTGGTCGATCGCGGTCAGGGCGCCGCTCTCGCGGTTCATGGCGAACACGCCCACTTGCGGATTGCCGGCATCGGAGACATAGACGACGGTCTCGGGTGAATTTTCGGCCATCGCGGTTCCCGTCTTGATAAAGGGTTTCGGCAGCACGATCCCCGCCAGCCCGAGAGCCAAGGTCGCGCGCCGCGTCAAACGCGTTGCCACCATCGCTTCCTCCCCAACCCGCCGTCTTCGCGCCCGACGTTAAGTGCAAGCGAGCGACGGCGCAACTTGGCCAGCTGCTTATTCCCGCTGCAATTGCCGGGCGGTCTGCGCGGCGGGGCGGTCGTGGCACCGCTTGAGCCAGGCTTCGGCCTGCGGAACGGCGGCAAGCCCGACTCGCGCCTGGCGCGCCCAGGAGAGGATGCTGGCAACGTTGAGATCGGCGACGGTGAAATGATCGCCAAGCAAGAAGGGCGTCACGCCGACGACGCGTTCGAGCACTTTGAGCGGGGCTAAGAGCGCCCGCTCCGCCTCGTCGGCTGCGGCGTCGTCGCGCTGGTTCTCGGGACCGATCCGATTCAGCAGCGCGGCCAGCGCCGGCCGCTCGATTTCGGTCATCGCCCAGAAGCTCCATTGCCAGGCGCGGGCCTCGTCCTCGAGCCGCTGCGGGTAGAGGCCACTGTCGCCGCTCCCGTATTTCTTGGCGAGATAAAGATTGATCGCCATCGATTCCCACAGCTTGAAGCCGTCATCGTCGATCGCCGGGACGTGGCCGTTCGGATTGATCGCGAGATAGTCCGGCCGGCGGGTGCTGCCGTCGGCGAAGTCGAGCTTGACATGCTCGTAGTCGAGGCCCAGTTCGGCTGCCATCCACAAGGTTCGATACGCCCGCGACCGCGCAACGCCGTAAATCTTCAGGGCCATTCGACGTCTCCTCGAAAAGTCGACATTGCTCGGCCGCTACGGCCACTCACTCTGGCCGCGCGACCGGCTCGGCATAATAATGCTCGAGCGTAATCTTGATGCACACCGCCACCGGCACCGCGATCAGGAGCCCGACGACACCGAACAGGATCGCCCCGCAGACAAACAAGATGATGATCACGACCGGATGAATCCGCGCCGCCTCGCCGAGCACGATTGGACCGACCAAATTGTCGATCGACAGGCGCAGCGCGATCGCGAACCCGAACAGCAGCGCCGCCTCCACGAGCCCGCTCTGCTGGATCGCGATAATGCCGACCAGTGTGGCCGACACGAGGGGGCCGATGACCGGAACGAGCTCGAGGAAGCCGACCGTGATCGCCAAGAGGGCGGAGTTGGGCAGATGGAAGACCGGGCCGAAGCCGATCCAGGCGACGGTGGCGGTGTAGCAGACGACGATCGCCAGACCGATCAGGTAGCGCCGCAGAACCGGGATGATTTTGGGCAATAGATCCTGGACCGAACGCCGGTGCTCGGGCGGCAGCAGCCAGATCGATCCGGCCGACAGGCGCGGCGCCGAGATCATCAGATAAGGCATCAGCACCAGCGTCAGAGACGTGCCGAATATCAGCGAGCCGACCAACCCCGCGGCGCTCTCGACGAGGGTCAGCGAAGCCATTCCCTTGAGCGCCCCGCCAATCGCCGCCGCCAGCTTGTCGGGGGTGTAGCTCTCGCCAAATAGCACGATGCTGTGGCCGCCCATCAGCTCGCTGAGAAAGTGGCGCAGAATTTTAGGGGCGGTCGCGGCGACATGCGTCAGGCCTGGCCCCGCCGTCGTGCCGATAAAATATCCGGCGCCGCCCAAAATCAGCAGGACCAAAATATAGAGCACCGTCGCCACCGGCCAGCGTGGCATGGCGAGCCGCCGTTGCAGGAATGCGATTAGCGGGTCCAGCACAAACGCGACGGCAAGAGCGAAAATGAATGGCACGAGGGCGATACGGATCTCGTAGAGCAGCACCGCGATGACTGCCAGCACCGCGGCGATGGCCCATCCGCCGACGCGCGAGCGGCGCGTCCCCGAGCTCGCACCGCCCCTCCCGGCGCCGGGCGCCGCGGGCCCCGGCGCTACGGTCTGCCCGGGTCTGTGCTCGCTACCCTCAAGATCGTCGCGCGGAGGGCTTCCGGTGGAAGTCGTATTTGCGTCCCTTCCAAGTCACGCCGCCGCCCCGGCGCAGCAGGAAGCTGTGGCAGGCGAGCACGGCGGCGGCGGTATAGCCGCACGGCATCAACACTGCGAACAGCGCCGGGAGGCGAAAGTGACGGGCCGTGCCGATTTGCACTCCGAGGACGATCGCCGAGGCGGCCACGGCCAGCCCCAGGCCGCTCAGCTGCGTCGCAGAAGGCTGCCGCAGGATCGCCGCGGCGATGACGATCGGCAACGCCAGCGTCACCCAGCCGACCAGCATGCCGGCGGCCGAAGCGACCAAGGTGATCGAGCGTGTTCCGAGGATCTCGATGGCGTTCTTCGACAGGCCTTCCCATAGCGAGCTCAGGTCGCGGTACATCCGGGTGCTTGCCAGATGTTCCGCGGCCAGCACGCGAAAACGATAGCCGGCTTGTTCGACCCGGCTGGCGAGCGCTCGGTCTTCGCAGATTTCCGCGCCGACCGCGGCATGGCCGCCAACGCCGAAATAGACCTCGCGTTTGATCAGGATGAACTGGCCGTTGGCGTCGGCCGCCGAAGACCGGGAATGGTCCGTCGTGCTCAATTCCTTGGCGCAGGCGATGATCAGCAGGCCCGCTGGGATCACCAGCCGCTCCCAGAAGCTACCGAGCTGTTGGAACGGGTGGAGCGAGAGCATGTCGATCTGCTGCGCCTCGGCGGTCGCGACCGCGGCGATGACGAGCTGCGGATCAGTGCTGACATCGGCATCGATAAAGCACAGCCAGGCGCCCCGGGCCGTCATCGCGCCTTGCCAACACGCGTGCGGCTTGCCGACCCAGCCTTGGGGGAGCGGGCCGGCGGCGATCAGCGTGATCGGCCGACCGCGCTCGATCTGCTGCTCGACGGCTGCCGCGGTGCCGTCCTCCGACCCGTCGTCGACGACGATGATCGATGAACCGGCGGCGAGACCCGCTTGTCGCGTCAGCCCGACGAGGCAAGCGGTAATGTTGTCGATCTCGTTTCGAGCCGGGACGATGATTGAGACTGAGGGCGCCAGGGAGGTCTGCGAAGCCGGCGAAAGGGCCGTCGCGCGATGGGCGCGAAACTGCCGCACCGCCCGCGACAGCAAATAGAGGACCAAGCCCGCCCACGCGATCGCGCACAGCAGGGCCGGCATTCACGCGCCGCAGGATTGAGCGGCCGTGTCGGCCCGGCCCGGCTCGGCTCGGCTCGGCTCGGCTCGGTGCGGCCGACCAGCGAAATAATTACGCAGCAGCGACGATCGGGAGATCCACAATTCGCGGTGATCGCGCAGGAAAGGCAGGCGCGGTAATGCCGCAGGGTTGAAGGCCCGCGTGAGGCCCCACAGCAGAAAGTCATCGCCGAAATCGTGCGCCCGCCGCAGCAGCGAGCGGTCCGATGCGACCTGTTCAAACCCGTAGCGTTGGATCACACGGTGCAATTGCGAACTTCGCCTGCTGGAGAGCGCGGCCTCGGCGCGAAACGCCTGCACGTCGCGCCAGGCGCGCTCGCTTTCGACGTAGCTGGCCAGTGCGCCGAGCGAGCCAGCGACCTGATCGCGCATCGCCCGGGCCCACGCAAAGCTCGGCCCGTCGCCGCTGTACCGAGGCAGGTGCTCGTTCCAGAAGTGCAGGGTGCCGACCGCTTCCCCGGCATCGATCCGGGTCCCGTCTGACAGCGACAGAGGAACCCGCGTCTTGCTCAGTCCGATGCGAAACACGCAGGCCCGGTCGTCGGTGAACTCGTAGACCCCATAGCACGCCCGCAGAATGGTGTCGCACCAGCTGACCGAGCCGACCCATAGCTCATCTGGCCAGGTCGCAGATCCGCTGGCCATCGCGCCAGCGATCGCTGCGTCGTCCGGCGAGGCGGTCTCCCAAGCCATAGTTCAGGACGCCGGGGCGGTCTGTCGCCGATCGGGCGATCTTGTCCGATAACGCAGCAGACGCTCGCGACCAGGGTTAATTAACTTGGGCCGATCGGTTCGATGATTTCTTTGCTCCAAGGCGTGTTTGAGCAAATCTTTGGCAATAAGCCCGGAGATATTCGATGCGTTAGTGGCTATTTTTGCCGTTCTTAGGTCCTGCGCCCGATCGGACCGCATGGAATTACCTCCGACGTGCTGGATCGCATGCGCTAAACGCAGATTTTAGCACTGCGATCCCGCGAGTAACGTAAAAACCTCTCACCTCCTCACGGGCGCACCCGCGGCTTTCGCGCGCGCGACCTCCCGCTATCCGAACGGGGCTTGACCGTCGGCCGGATCGCCGAGAAGGTCTTCGACATAGGCCATGCGCACGATGACCAGGGTCGCGGCGACCAGCGGCGTCGCCAGCAGCAGGCCGAGAAATCCCGCGAGGACGCCCAGAATGATCTGGGCGGACAGGGTCAGCGCCGGAGGCAAATGCACGACCCGCCGCTGCACCAGCGGCACCAAGAGGTAGCCCTCGGTCAGATGGATGCCGAAGAACAGAATGATCACGTAGAGCGCGAGGTCGAGCCGGGTGGCGGCAGCCAGCAGCACTGCCGGCACCGCCGACACGATCGCTCCGAGGTAAGGCACAAAGGCCATGATCCCGACCAGCAGGCCGAGCGCTACCGGCAACGGGACGCCGAGAAGCCAAAGTCCTAGCGCCGCCAACACCCCCAGCGCCGCCATCGAAAACAGGCGGCCCAACATCCAGTACCACAAGGCGCTGGCAGTCTCGTGCAGGATTTCCCGGGAGCGGCGGCGGCGCGGCAACGGCGCTAGCCGCACCAAACCGCTCGCATATAGCCCCGCTTCTGCAGAAAAGTAGATTCCCAGAAACACGATGACCACGACCGCGCCGATGACCTCGACAACGTTGATCGCCGCGCCGAAGAAACCGCTGATCATGGTGACCGGCGAGGCTCGAACATTCCCGACATTCAGATGGTGGCTGAGGGTTTTGCCAATGCCCGAGGCACCGACAATGCCAATGAGCTTTTCGACCGCGGCAGGTAATTGCTGAGAAAGCTGGTCGATCTGGCCGGCGATTCCTTGCGCGAAGAACCATCCGACCGCGGCGAAAAAGGCGAAGACCAGCAGCACGACCAACGCAAGAGCGAAACCGATCGGCAGCCTGGTGAGGCGCCCGAGACAGACCGCGGCATGGCGCAGGCTGACGGCCAGCAGAACTCCGGCGAAGACGACGAGATCCACCTTCACGGTAAGCCACACGAACAGGACGCCCAACCCGAGCAGGGCCATGTAGCTGAGCATCCGCGGAGTGGTCACCGCCGCACGGGCGCGGGCGTCGGCGGTGCTGTCGCGATCCATGCCATGGCCTCGGGTTGGGGGGTCCGCCGCTTTCTCGCTAACGCCAGCCCAGCCGGCGAGTTGCCGGCACGGGTGCTGCTCGGGCCGCTGCCGCAGGCCGGGAGCGCCCGCCGTCCCGGAACAATCCAGCGGGTCTGGTGTTGTTCGTTAGCCAGCAGAGCCCGCCCCGGGCAACTGAGCGGGCGGCCAGCGAGCGGGCGTAAATTCGAATGACCGAGACGAAAACGCCGCCCGTTGGAGATCCGGCCGATCTGCGCCTGGCGCAGCATCCTTCGGGCGCGGACGCGCACGGCAGAGATGGGCTGAGCTACCCGCCGATCGCCGAACTCGGCGTGGTCGGCGACCGCCGGAGCGCTGCGGTCATCGACTCGGACGGGGTTGTGCAATGGTTCTGCCTGCCGGCTTATGACGGCATTCCGATATTCGGCCGCCTGCTGGATCGGGAACGCGGCGGCTATTGGCGGCTGGGGCCGGCGTGCGGCGATGCCGGAAGCCACGCCTATGTCGAGGGCACCAACGTGCTCGTCACCCATTGGCAAAGTGGCGACGGCGAGCTCGAATTGACCGATGCGATGCCGTGGCCGGGCGAGACCCGGCCGGCGGCCGACGAGGGCCGGCGCACTTTGCTGCGCCGGCTTCGCTGCCGGCGCGGCAGTGTCCGATGTTCGATGCAGCTCGCGCCGCGCGACAATTTTGGGGGTGCCCCGATGGTCTCGCCGGTGCCCGGCGGGTGGGAGCTGAGGGTGGCGGGACAGGCGCTGGGCCTCTGGACCTCCCGACCCGTCGAGCTGACTGCGGAAGGTGCCAGGGCGAGCTTTGCTCTAGCCGAGGGAGAGGAGTTCTGGGCCGCCCTGGGGATCGGCGACAAGCCTGCCGGGTGGAACCCAGAGGCTTGCGGCGAGGCGCTCGAGGCCACGATCCGGTATTGGCGCGAGTGGAGTCGACGCTATCGCAGTCAGGAGGGCTGCCAGGAAGAGCGGGGAAACCGCGTTGTCCGCTCGGCCTTGGCGATCGAGCTATTGTCTTTCGCCCCGACCGGAGCGGTGGCGGCGGCCGTGACCACCTCGCTTCCCGAGCGGATCGGCGGCGACCGCAATTACGACTACCGGTATGCCTGGATCCGCGACGCATCGATGGCGATCGCCACCCTGTCGGTGCTCGGCGACGTCGAGAGCGCCGAGCGTTACCTGAGCTGGCTCTCGCAGCTCGGCAGCTCGACCGAAATGCCGCTTCAGGTACTCTATCGCGTCGACGGCGGCACCGACGTGCGGCAGCACGCGCGTAAAGAGCTCGCCGGCTATCGCGGCTCGTCTCCGATCCATTTCGGCAACCGCGCCTATCGCCAGCACCAGATCGACTGTTTCGGCTATCTCGCCGATTGCGCTGCCATTTATCTGATCGAGGGCGGCCGGTGGCGGCCGGAATATGGCCGGCTGATCCGGCGAATTGCGGACTATACCGTCAAGAACTGGCGCAAGCCCGGCAACGGCATCTGGGAACTGGCGAAACAGCGGCACTTTGTCTGCGGAAAGGTGATGAGCTGGGTCACGCTCAAGCGGGCTCTCGCCTTTGCCGACCGGGCCGGCGAGAGCGGCAATTTGCGCCGATGGCGCGTCACGATGACCGAGATCCACGCCGATGTCATGGAACGCGGATGGAGCCATAAATTGCAGGCGTTCCGCCGACACTACGATGCCGACTCACTCGACGCTTCGACCCTGCTGATCCCGCTGATGGGATTCCTCGAGCCGACCCATCCGCGCGTGGTCGCGACAGTGCGGCGGATCGAGCAGGACCTGATGATCGACGGCCTCGTCTACCGCTTCCGCCCCGAGGAACTGGGCAGCGGCGAGGATCTGCCAATGGGCCGGTTCGAAGGGGCTTTTTTGCCGTGCTGCTTCTGGCTGGCCGCGGTCTACGCGCTGATGGGCCGCGACGAGGACGCCAAAGCGATGCTGCACCGGGTGGAGGAGCTGACCGGCGGGTCGGGACTGTTCCCGGAAGAAGCCGACGGCCATTCGCGGCAGTTGCTGGGCAACGTCCCCATGATCTTTTCGCACGCCGAATATGCGCGTGCCGTCCTGCAGCTGGCGGGGGTCTGGCCGCGCGACGTCTGAGCTGGTTTCGTACTCTCGGCGATAAGGAGATCGATGTGCCGGAAATCGTCGTCATCACCGGGTCCTCGGCCGGGGTCGGGCGCGCGACGGCGCAC
Organism: uncultured Alphaproteobacteria bacterium; assembly: GCA_963832875.1. Lineage (GTDB taxonomy): Bacteria > Pseudomonadota > Alphaproteobacteria > ATCC43930 > CGMCC-115725 > AP-15. Next base: position 464,564 of record CAWHWB010000002.1, read on the forward strand.
ACCTTTGCCGCCCGCGGGGCACATATCGGTCTAATTGCGCGCGGCACGCCGGCGCTGCAAGGGGCCGCCGCGGAGGTCGAAAAGGGCGGCGGCAAGGCGCTGACGCTGCCGCTCGACGTTACCGACGCCGATGCGGTCGAGGCCGCGGCGGAGCGGGTCGAGAACGAGTTCGGCCCGATCGACATCTGGGTCAATTGCGCGATGGCGACAATCTTCGCCCCGGTTCACCGCATCACCGCCGAGGAGTTCCGACGCGCCACCGAGGTCAGCTATCTGGGCTTTGTCTACGGCACCATGGCCGCCCTGAAACGCATGCGGCCGCGCAACCGCGGAACTATCGTCCAGGTCGGCTCGGCGCTCAGCTACCGGGCGATACCATTGCAGTCGGCTTACTGCGGCGCCAAATTCGCGATCCGCGGCTTCACCGACAGCCTGCGGACGGAATTGATCCATGATGGGGTCGACATTCATCTCGTCATGGTTCAGATGCCGGCGCTCAACACGCCGCAGTTCGACTGGGCGCGCAACAAGATGAGCCGCCGCCCGCAGCCGATGGGGACGATCTTCCAGCCCGAAATTGCCGCTGAGGCGATCCTCTATGCCGCCCACTCGCGGCGCCGCGAAGTTTGGGTCGGAGGCTCCAGCGTCCAGGCGATCGTCGGCAACAAGCTCATTCCCGAGTTACTCGACCGGTATCTGGCGAAAACCGGCTACAGCGGCCAGCTGACCGACGAGCCGGCGGACCCCAAGCAGCCGGACAATCTGTTCGAGCCAGTACAAGGCGACCTCGGCACGCATGGCCGCTTCGACAGTCGCGCCACGGCGACAAGCCCCGAACTCTGGGCGACAAAACACCGCGCCGCGATCGCCGGAGGGTTGACACTCGCGGGCTTCCTCGTGACCATGCTAGTCGCCTCGAGAGGCTTGGCCCGGCGTTAGCAGTACCGAACGCCGGGGAACCAATTCCAGCTACTCACGTTTGAAGCGGGGTCAAGGGGCGGCCAGGGGGGAACTGGTGGTGATCTTCGGGCCGCGCGCGAATATGTTCATGAACGCGGCCCTGATCGCGGCCGGGGCCGGCGCGGTCTTTCTGCTGCTGCTGATCTGGGTGGTGCCGGTGATGGGCTACAACACCCAGGAACGGTACATCCCGCCGCAGCCGGTGCCGTTCAGCCACAAACATCATGTGAGCGGGCTTGGCCTCGACTGTCGGTATTGCCACACCACGGTTGAAATCTCGCAGAACGCCGGCATCCCGGCAACCGAGATCTGCATGACCTGCCACTCGCAGATCTGGACCAACGCCGCGATCCTGGCGCCGGTGCGGCAGAGTTTTGCCGACCAGGTGCCGCTGCGCTGGACCGCGGTCTACACACTCCCCGATTACGTCTATTTCGATCACAGCATCCACATCGCCAAGGGTGTGGGCTGCACCGAATGCCACGGGCCGATCGGCGACATGCCGCTGACCCGCAAGGCCTCGACGCTCTACATGAGCTGGTGTCTCTCCTGCCATCGCGATCCGGCGCCGCATCTGCGCCCGCTCAATGAAGTGTTCAACCCGCATTGGCATCGCACGCCCGGCACCCCGTCCGGCGAGGAATTGATGGCCGCCTATCACATCCATACCAGGACGCTCAGCGACTGCGGCGTGTGTCACCGATGAGCGCGCCCGGCCGCAATTATTGGCGTAGCCTCGAGGAACTGGCCGAGACACCGGAATTCGCGGCGATCGTCGAACGCGAGGCGCCGCGGTTTGGCGACGCGCTCGCCGGCATCGACCGCCGCCGCTTTCTGCAGCTGATGGCGGCGTCGATGGCGCTGGGTGGGCTCGCGGCCTGCGGTCCCGAGCCCAATGCGCGTCAGCTCCTCCCCTATGTCGAGCAGCCGCCCGGCATCGTGCCGGGGCGCTCGCGCTATTATGCGACGGCGACGACGCTCGACGGTTACGCGACCGGCGTCTTGATCGCCAGCCAAATGGCCCGGCCGGTCAAGATCGAGGGCAACCCCGACCACCCGGCGAGCCTCGGTGCGGCGAGCGCCCAGATGCAGGCGACGATCCTCGGGCTTTACGACCCGCGCCGCGCGCAGTCGATCGTCGGCCACGGCCAGATCGACACTTGGGAGAGTTTCGTCACCGCGCTGTTCGAGCGCCGCGACCGGCTGCTGGCGCATCACGGCGAGGGGCTGCGGCTGTTGACCGGGAACGTGACCTCGCCGTCGCTGATCGCTCAGATCGCGGCTCTCAAAAAGCAGTTCCCGGGAATGCAATGGCACCAATGGGAGCCATTGCACCGCGATTATGAGGTCGCCGCCGCCACGCAGGCTTTCGGCCGGCCGCTCGACAGCGTCTACGATGTCGGCGCGGCCGAAATGATCTTCGCTGTCGAGAGCGATCTGATTTCGGCCGTGCCGGGGTGGCTCGCCTACGCGCGTCATTTTGCGGAGCGGCGCCGCCCCGACCAGGTCGCACTGACTGGCCAGACCGGCGGCAAGATGAGCCGGGTCTACGCGATCGAAAGCACGCCGACCCTGATCGGTGCCAAGGCGGATCACCGCCTGGCGGTGCGGCCCGCGGAGATGGCTGCGGCGCTGCGCTATCTCGCGGCTTCCCTCGGCGCCGGACCGCAGGCATGGTCGCAGGCCGAGATCAAGGACGCGGATTGGCTGAAGGCGGCGGCGGCGGATCTGAAGCAGCATTATGGCCACGCGCTCGTCCATGCCGGGCGCGAGCAGCCGGCAGAGATCCATCTGTTGGCACACGCGATCAACGGCGCGCTCGGCAGCTTTCGGCACGACCATCCGGCTGGTCGAGCCGGTGGCCGCCGCCTGCCGGGTCGCAGCTTCAATCGCTGCGGCGGCTGGTCGCCGACATGGCGGCCGGCAAGGTCGACACCCTCTTGATGCTGGACACGAACCCGCTCTACACCGCACCCGCCGACATCGATTTCGCGGCGGCGCTGCAAGAAAGTGCCGTTGTCGGCGAGCCTCGCCCTCTATGCCGACGAAACGGCGCTCGCGAGCACCTGGCACATCCCGGCGACCCATGAATATGAAGCTTGGAGCGATGCTCGCGCCTTCGACGGCACGATCACGATCCAACAGCCGCAGGTGCGTCGATTGTACGGCGGCCATTCGGCGCAGGAGGTGCTGGCGGTCCTGCAAGGCAACACGATGCCGGTCGATTACGAGTTGCTGCGCGGCTTCTGGCAGAGCGCGGCGCAGCAGCAGGGGCATGCCGATTTCGAGCATTTCTGGCACGAATCGGTGCGCGTCGGCGTCGTCGCAAACAGTGCCGCGAAGCCGGTCAAGCGCGACCCTGGCGGCCGATGTCGCCAGCCATCTGCCGGCTGCGGCGCCGCCGGCGAAGCCGGCTCGACATTCTGTTCCGTCCCGACGAGGCGAACTGGGACGGGCGGTTACGCCGACAATCCGTGGCTATTGGAGATGCCGCGCCCGTTCACCCGGCTGACCTGGGACAACGCGGCGCTGATCGCACCGGCGACGGCCGAGCGGCTCGGCCTCGAGACGCGAGGATGTGGTCGTGGTCGCTGCCGCCGGACATCGCCAGGTGGGCGCCCCGATCTTTGTGCTGCCCGGGCAGGCGCCCGATTGCGTCACCCTGCCGCTCGGCTGGGGCCGCGCCGCCGGCGGGCTCGGCGCCGGCGTCGGCTTCAACGCCTACATGGCTGCGCAACGCCGCCAATCCTTGGGTGGTCGACGGCGGCGTCGCTGACGCAAGACCGGGAGACGTCTATGCGGCTCGCGACGACGCAGGGGCAGGACCGCGTCGCCGGCCGCGACCTGATCCGCGAGGGCACGCTCGCCGAGTTCGAGAAAAATCCCGCAATTCCTGCGAGCACAAAGTAAACGACGCAGTCGCTCTACCCGGCTTACAAATATCCCGGCAACGCCTGGGCGATGGCGGTCGACCTCAACTCATGCATCGGCTGCCAGGCCTGCGTCGTCGCCTGCCAGGCGGAAAACAACGTGCCGGTCGTCGGCAAGGACCAGGTGCTCGCCGGCCGCGAGATGCACTGGCTGCGCATCGACCGCTACTATTCGGGACCGGCCGACGAGCCCGATATCGCGTTCGAGCCGGTGCCGTGCATGCATTGCGAGAACGCGCCCTGCGAGGTCGTCTGCCCGGTGCACGCCACCGTGCACGACCACGAGGGCCTCAACCTGATGGTCTACAACCGCTGCGTCGGCACGCGCTTCTGCTCCAACAACTGCCCCTACAAGGTGCGGCGGTTCAATTTCTACGCCTATGCGCCAAACGACGACCGGCCGGCCGAAGTCGTGGAACCCGGAAGTCACGGTGCGCGGCCGCGGCGTCATGGAGAAATGCACCTACTGCATCCAGCGCATCCGCACCGACGCAGATCGACGCCGATGCGCGAGAACCGGCCGATCCGCGACGGCGAGGTCGTCACTGCCTGCCAGCAGAGCTGCCCGACCCAGGCGATCATCTTCGGCGACCGCAACGACCCGCAGAGCGCCGTCGCCCGGCGCAAAGCGAGCCCGCTCGATTACGTGCTGCTCGAGGAGCTGAACACCCGGCCGCGCACCAGCTATACCGCCCTGATCCGCAACCCCAACCCGCGATCAAGGACGACGACGCATGAGCCTCACCGAACTGCCGAGCGCGGCGCCGGTGGTCCGGCCGGGCGTCACCCTGCGCTCGCTCAGCGAGGAGGTCAGCGAGCCGCGTATTGCGCCCGCACGCGCCGCGCTGGTGGTGGGTCGGCTTCGGCATTTCGCTTCTGCTGTTTCTGTGCTGGTCGTGGCGATGGCGTGGCTGTTCGTCAACGGCATCGGCGTCTGGGGCGTCAACATCCCGGTCGCCTGGGGGCTGGCGATCGCCGAATATGTGTGGTGGATCGCGCTGGCGAGCGGCGGCACGATCGTCTCGGCGCTGTTTTACCTGACCCGCTCGCCGTGGCGCTCGGCGACCAACCGCATCGCCGAAGTCATGATGCTGCGTGCCGCGGCCGTGCGCGGGCATGATGCCGATCATGCATCTTGGGCGGCCCGGCTTTTTCTATTGGCTGTTCCCATATTCGACGGTGATGGGGGTATGGCCGCAAGTGCGCAGCCCGCTGTGGTGGGATTTCATCTGCCTGCTGTGCTACATCCTGATGTCGATCATGTTCTATTACGTCGGGCTGCTGCCGGATCTCGCGACCGTGCGCGATCTGGCGCAGACCCGGCCGAAGCAGATCTTCTACGGCGTTCTGGCGCTCGGTTGGCGCGGTTCGGCGCGGCACTGGCGCAACCAGCGCACCGTCTACTTCATCATGTGCGGCGATCATGGCGCCGATGGTCATTTCGGTGCACAGCGTCGTCGGCCTCGATTTCGCCGGCGGCCTGACCCCGGGCTGGCATTCGACGCAGTTCCCGCCCTATTTCTTCTTTGGCGCGGTGATTTCCGGGCTGGCATTGGTGATCATGCTGACGATCCTCGTCCGCCGCGGCTACGGGCTCCAGGACATCATCACCGAATATCATTTCAACGCGCTGGCCAAGGTCATGCTGGTCGGCAGCCTGATGCTCGGCTACTCCTATCTGTGGGAGGCGTTGGGTGCGGTCTACGGCAGCAACGTCGCCGACAGGAGCGAGTTCTTTTTTCGCATCTTCGGCTTTTACGCCCCCTCATATCTGGGCAAAGATCGCGCTCAATATCGTGATCCCGCAGCTTCTGTGGCTGCCGTCGGTGCGCCGCAACGAAATCGTGCTGTTCCTGATCTCGCTCGGGGTCATCGTCGGTATGTGGCTCGAGCGTTTTGTCATCGTGATCCCGAGCCTCAGCCACAACTCGATGCCCTCGGAATGGGGCGTCTATTACCCGACACTGTGGGACTGGGCGACCTTGGCCGGGACCATCGGGCTGTTTATGACGATATTTTTTGTGATTCTGCGGCTGCTCCCGATCGTCTCGATCGCCGAGGTCCGTGAGATCGTCGACCGAGAGGAGCTCGCAGTGAGCGAGCAGCGGCTGTACGGCCTGATCGGCGTCTTCGCCACCGCGGACGCGGTGATGATGGCGGCGCGCCAGCTGCATTCGCTGGGTTTCCGCGCGGTCGAGGCGTACACGCCTTACCCGGTCGAAGGGCTCGACGAGCTGCTCCGCCCCGGCCGCAGCACCTGGCTGCCGCCGGCGATCGCGATCGGCGCCGTCTTCGGCGCGGTGTGGGGTTATTTCATCCAGTATTGGGACGAGGCGCTCGAATTATCCGATCAATGTCGGCGGCCGTCCGCACAACAGCTGGCCGGCCTTTATCGTCGGCACCTTCGAGTTCACCGTGCTGTGCGCGATCGCAGCCGGGTTTTTTGCGCTGCTGGCCTCGTGCCGCCTGCCGCTTCTCTATCACCCGATCTTTGCGGCACCCGAATTCGACCGGGCCTCGGTGGACCGGTTCGTGCTATGCGTCGGGGCGCGCGACCCGAGCTTCGCGCCGGACCATGTCCGTCGTATCTTCGAGCGCTATGGCGCTGAGCAGGTGGCCGAGGTGCCGGCGTGAGGGCGAAGCCGATCCTCGCCGCCGCCGCCCTGTGCCTAATCGCGGCCGCCTGCGACAACATGGCCAACCAGCCGAAGCGGCTGCCCTACGAGCTACCCTACGGTGCCGAGGCCAACTGGCCGATGCTGCCGCCGCCCAACATTGTCGCGCGCGACGACGTACCGGTGCCGATCCCGCCGGTCACTTTGGCCTTGCTTGAGCGCGGCCAGCAGCGGTTCGACATCTATTGCGCGCCCTGCCACAGCCGCGTCGGCGACGGTCACGGCATGATCGTCGAGCGCGGCTTTCCTGCACCGCCCTCCTATTACATAGCACGTCTGCGCGAGGCGCCGGTCCAGCATTTTTATGACGTGATCACCCATGGCTACGGCGCCATGTTTCCCTATGCCGACCGGGTGGCGCCTTCTGATCGGTGGGCGATCGTCGCCTACATCCGGGCCCTGCAGGCGAGCGCCGACGCCAAGCTCGCTGATGTGCCCGCGGACAAGCGGGCCGCCCTGCAGTGAGCGCCGACCGCATTTGGGTCAGGCTCAATCTGCTGGCACTCGGCGCAGTGGTGCTCGGCGCCATCGGCTGCGTGGTCGGCGGGATCATCGAACCGGAGGGTTTTTTCCGCGCCTGGCTGTGCAGCTTTCTGCTGTGGCTCGGCCTGCCGCTCGCCGGGATCACCCTGGTGATGGTCCACGATCTGACCGGCGGTCGCTGGATGGCGACGGCCCGTCCGGTCTTGAATGCGGCGGTCGCGACGATGCCGCTCGCCACCCTCGCCGGAATCCCGGCCTTCATCGGCCTGCACAGCATCTTTAGCTGGACGCATCCGGCGACCACTCTCACCAATACATTTTATCTGAACAGCACTGCCTTTTATCTGCGCTACGTGATTTATCTGGTGCTGTGGAACCTGCTCGCCGCCTATGCGCTGTTCGGCCCGCGCGGCGAGGCCGTGCCGATCGCGCCAGCCTTGTCGTGGCTCAGCGGCATCGGGCTGATCCTGCTCGCCTTTTCCGCAGGTTTCGCCTCGATCGACTGGATCCTGTCGGTCGAGCCCGACTTCTGGTCGACGGTGTTCCCGATGATCGCCGGGGCCGCCTGGTTCAACACCGGGTTGGCGCTGGTGCTGCTGGCTGTCGCCGTCGCCGCCCCGGCGCTCGGCCCTCGACGCGACCACATGGGCGACCTCGCGGCCATTCTCTTGGCGACGACAATCTTCTGGGCTTATGTCGAATTCTGCCAGTTCCTGATCGTCTGGGAAGAAAACCTCAAAGACGAGATTCCCTGGTATCTGATCCGCATGGCCGGGGTCTGGCAGCCGACGCTGTATGTCGCTGCGGGACTCGGCTTCTTCGTGCCGTTTTTCGCGCTGGTGTCGCAGCCCGGTAAGCGCAGCCGCGGCGTCGTCGCGGCAGTCTGCGTGCTGATCCTCGTCGCCAATGTGGCCGACAAGTGGTGGCTGGTGCTGCCGGTGTTTCGCCGGGCCGGCCCGTTCTGGCTCGATGCTGTCGCAATCTTGGCACTGGGCGGGCTGATGTTGCTGTTCTTCCTGTGGTGGCTGCGCAATGGCGCCGCATTGGCGCTCGGCGCGATACAGGGCTGGAAAGCGCACCATGGCTGATCTCGATCACCGCATCGAGGACAATTCCGACACCGCCTTCGAAGGGTCGGACTGGCCGCTGCGCACCGTCGGCATAGTTTTCGCCGGGATCTTGGCGTTTTTGGTGATCGGGGCCTTCGTGCTGATCGGTGCGTTTCCTCGGGCGGTATCGGATGTCGGCCGACGCCTCGCCGTGGAGCCGCCGCAGCCGCGCCTGCAGATCGATCCGGCCGAAGATCTCGCAAAGTTCCGCGCCAAGGAGGAGAAAGAGCTGGACAGCTATTATTGGATCGACAAGAAAAAGGGCATCGTCCACATCCCAATCGCCCAAGCGATCAAGGAACTCACCGCGAGAGGGATCGCCGGCTTTCCGAAGGCGCCGCCGTGAGAGCGGGCCTGACCGCGCCGTTCGCCGCGATCGCGGTGCTGGGGTTGCTCGCAGTCGCGTCAGCCTCGGCAGCCGATTTCTCCGGCCTCGCGTTTCAGCCGCATCCGGGTGGGCGCCTGCCGCTCGGTCTGCGCCTTGCCGACGAGCACGGCCGCGCCGTCCCCCTCGGTGAGTTTTTCTCCGGCAAGCCCGTGATTCTGGTGCTCGAATATCTGCACTGCAAGACCCTGTGCGGGTTGGCCCTCGGCGCGCTCGCTACCGCGCTCGATCAGGTCGCGGTCGACGCCGGCCGTGATTTTCAGGTGGTCGCGATCAGCATCGATCCGCGCGACACGCCGGCCGACGCGGCGGCGGCAAAGGCCAAATATCTGGCGATCTATCGCCACCCCGACGCCGCCGCCGGCTGGCATTTCCTGACCGGGCCGCAGGCGGTGATCGAGCGGATCGCCGGCGCGGTCGGCTTTCCCTATCGCTACGACGCGGCGCTCGACCAGTACATGCATCCGGTGGGCTTTGTTTTCGCCGCCCCGAACGGCACGATCAGCCGCTATCTGCTCGAAATCGACCCGACCCCGGCCGAACTGAGCGCCGCGCTCGGCGACGCGGTCCAAGCGGAAACCCAAGGCCCGCTGACCCGGCTGGTGCTGTGGTGCCACGGCGAGGACCCGTTGCTCGGCCGCTACACGGTGCCGGTCGAAGCGGCCTTCGCCGTCATCAACCTGGCGGCGATGGCGGGCGGCATCGTCGTCTTCTCCGCGATCTGGCGCCGGCGTCACGGCTGAGTCCGCGATGTATCACTGGGTCCCGTTCTGGCCGAACACCGCCGCGGTCAACGGCCAGGTGGTCAACGCGCTCTATATCGCCGAACTCGGCGTCAGCGGCCTGATCCTGGTGTTGGTCTGCGGCATGATGTTCGTGTTCTGCCTGCGCTACCGGCGCGGCAGCAGCGCCTCGCGCGCCGATCCGACGCAGAAGAGCTGGGTCTTTGAAATCGGCTGGACCGTCGCGACCCTGGTCGCGTTTCTGGGGCTCTTCGTCTGGGGTGCCGTCGTCTACATCTGGCTCTACCAATCGCCTGCCGGCGACCTGGAAGTCTATGTCGTCGGCAAGCAGTGGATGTGGAAGATCGAGCACCCCGGCGGCCAGCGCGAGATCGACGCGCTGCACGTGCCGGTCAACGAGACCGTGCGGCTGGTGCTGACCTCGCAAGACGTGATCCACAGCTTCTTTGTCCCGGCCTTCCGGATCAAGCACGACGTGCTGCCCGGCACCTATGAGACGGTATGGTTCAAGGCGACTGAGACCGGCCGATACCGGATCGAATGCGCCCAATACTGCGGGACCCAGCACGCGCATATGATCGGCGACGTCTACGTTATGACGCCGGCCGATTATGCGCGCTGGCTGACCGACCAGGGCACCGGCGAATCCCTAGCGCAGCAGGGTGAGGCGCTGTTCCGCGAGCGCGGCTGCAGCGGCTGCCACGGCGCCAACAGCACGGTGCACGCCCCGCCGCTCGAAGGCGTCTATGGCAGCCTCGTGCAGCTGCAGGACGGTTCGACGGTGCGGGCCGACGAGCGCTATCTGCACGATTGCATCCTCGAGCCGCGCACCTTCACGGTCGCCGGCTACCCGCCGATCATGCCCGACTTTTCAGGCCAGCTCAGCGAGCACGATATCGTCAAGCTGGTCGCCTACATCCAATCGCTCGCCCACCAGGAACCCCCGCCCAAGGAACCCTAACCATGGCGTCGATTACGGCCGACGTTCCGGCCAGTTATCTGACCTCTGAAAACGGGGTTCGTTCGTGGCTCTTGACCAGAGACCACAAACGGATCGCGTTGCTGTTCTTTGCATCGATCACGTTTTTCTTTTTTATCGGCGGCTTTGCTGCGACCATGATGCGTCTCAATCTGGCAACGCCGGAGGGGCTGCTACAGCCCGACATCTACAATCGGATGTTCACGATGCACGGCGTGATCATGGTATGGTTTTTTCTGATCCCGTCGATCCCGACGACGCTCGGCAATTTTATTCTGCCATTGGCGATCGGCGCCCATGATTTGGCGTTTCCGCGGATCAATCTGGCGAGCTGGTATGTGTTCAATCTTTCCGGGCTGGTGCTGCTGTTCGCGATCATCATGGGCGGGGTCGATACCGGCTGGACCTTTTACACGCCCTATTCGACCCTGTTTTCAAATGGATACGTGGTCGCTGCGACATTGGCGGTGTTCGTAAACGGGTTTTCCTCGATCATGACCGGGCTCAATTTCGTCGTGACCGTGCATCGCCTGCGCGCGCCTGGCATGACCTGGATGCGGCTGCCATTGTTCGTCTGGGGCATCTATACCGTCAGCCTGGTCATGCTGCTGGCGACGCCGGTCTTGGCAATGACGGTGTTCCTGGTGGCGATGGAACGCTTCATGCACGTCGGTATTTTCGATCCGTCGCTGGGCGGCGATCCGCTGCTCTACCAGCACATGTTTTGGTTTTACTCCCACCCGGCCGTTTACATCATGATTTTGCCGGCGATGGGCGTCATCAGCGAGCTCGTCACCTGCTATTCTCGAAAGACGATCTTTGGCTACACCGGCATGACCATAGCGCTGATCTCGCTCGCCGTGCTGACGTTCTTTGTTTGGGGCCATCACATGTTCGTCGCCGGAATCTCGATCTATTCCGGCGTGTTCTTTTCATTGATGACGTTTTTTGTGGCGCTGCCTTCGGCGATCAAGGTGTTCAACTGGACCGCCAGCTTGCACAAGGGCTCGATCGTCTTCGACGCGCCGATGATCTACGCGCTCGGCTTTGTCGTCCTGTTCACGATCGGCGGTCTAACCGGGTTGATCCTGGCAACCGTCGGGCTCGACGTCGATCTGCACGCCACCTATTTCGTCATCGCGCATTTCCACTACATCATGGTCGGCGGCACGGTCAGTGCCTTTTTCGGCGGGCTGCATTATTGGTGGCCGAAGATCACCGGCCGGCTCTACCCCGAGATGTGGGCGCGGTTTGCCGCGATTCTGACCTTCGTCGGGTTCAACCTAACCTTCTTTCCGCAATTCATCCTCGGCTATTTGGGCATGCCGCGGCGCTACTATTCTTATCCGCCGCAATGGCAGTCGTGGAACGTGTTGTCCTCGGCCGGGGCCTCGATCCTGGCCGTCGCCTATCTGATGCCGCTCGGCTATCTGGTATGGTCGCTGTTCTACGGCGAGCGCGCGGGCGCCAACCCATGGCGCGCCACCGGCCTCGAGTGGCAGACCTCATCGCCGCCGCCGGTCTACAATTTCGCCCGCACCCCGGTCGTGACCGTCGCCCCCTACGCCTACAACGCCGAAGACGGCAGCTTCACCGCGCAGGACGGCGCCACTCATGCATAGTCTGCGGCCCGAGATGCAGTATGCCACCCTCGCGCAGCAGCGCGAGACGGCGCAGCTCGGCATGTGGGGGTTCATCGCCACCGAAACCCTGTTCTTCGGTGCGCTGATCTTCACCTATTTCATCTACCGCAACGCCTATCCGCACGAATTCGCCGCGGCCGGCAAGGACGCAGTGCTGTGGTGCGGCAGCGTCAATATCGGGCTGCTGCTGACCAGCAGCCTGACCATGGTGCTGGCGATCGATGCCGCGGCCGAGGGCCGACGCCGCGCTCTCGTGTTGTGGCTGGTCGCCACCGCGTCTCTCGGCGCCGTCTTTATTTGCGTCAAAGGCTTCGAGTGGTATCTGGACTACCAGGACCACGTGGTGCCGGCGGTCAACTTCGTTCTGAAGCCCGGAGAGGGCCCGGCCAGCGAATTGTTCTGGGTGTTCTATTTTATCGCCACGCCCTTGCATGCGCTGCACCTGACGATCGGGATCGCTCTCGTCCTCACCATGCTGGCGCGGGTGCGGCGCGGCGAATTGACCCCGGCCTATTACGCGCCGCTCGAAGTGGTCGGGCTCTACTGGAGCTTTGTCGACACCGTTTGGGTGTTCCTCTACCCGGCGATCTATCTGGTGGGGCGGTGATGGCCGGCGGACGCGAAAGCGCCGGCGGGTCGGGATCGGCGCTGGTCTATGTCGTCGCTTGGCTGGTGCTGCTGCTGCTGACCGGCCTCAGCATCTTGAGCGCCTATCTGCGTCTCGGCGCCTTTGCCCCGGTCGCCGAATTCGGCATAGCGGCGACCCAGGCGGCGATCATCTTCGTGCTGTTCATGCGGCTCAGGGGGCCGCCTTCGCTGAAATGGGTGTTCGCCGGTGCCGGCTTCTTCTGGCTGCTGTTTCTCTACGGGCTCAGCGTGACCGACTACGCCACCCGCCGCGGCTGGCCGTTGCATTAGCCTAGGGCGCGGCGGTCAGGCGGTAGACGATCTGTTGGCGATATGCCTCGCCCGGCCGCAGGATCGTCGAGGGGAAATTGGGCTGGTTCGGCGCATTTGGAAAGCCCTGCGGTTCGAAGGCAAAACCCGCCGATTGGCGGTAGAGCCCGCCGCGGCCCGGCGCCGAACCGTCGAGGTTGTTCCCCGCGTAGAACTGCAGGCCGGGCTGGGTGGTCAGGATCTCGAGCCTGCGGCCGCTGCGCGGGCTGCAGACCCGCGCCGCCAGACGAAGCGCTCCAGGCTGGCCCGGCGACAGCACGAAATAATGGTCATAGCCGCGGCCGTAGCGCAGTTGCGCAGCCGGCTCTCGGATCCGCTCGCCGATATGCCGGCGGTCGCGGAAATCGAACGGAGTCCCGGCCACCGCGGCGATCTCGCCGGTCGGGATCTGTCTCCGGTCGGTCGGCAAATAAGAATCGGCAAAGATCTCGACTTCATGGTCGAGACAGTCGCGCGCCGGCGGTCCGTCGAGGTTGAAATAGGGGTGCGCGCTCAGCGACAATGGCGTCGGCTTGGTCGTGCTTGCTTTAAAATCCAGGGACAAATCGGCGCCGTCGAGCCGCCAGGTCGCTTCGGCCGCGACCTCGCCCGGGAACCCCTGGTCGCCGTCCGGACTAACCAAAGCCAGCGTCAGATGCTGTCCGTCATGTTCGGTGACCGACCAGAACCGCTTGCCGAAGCCCTCGGCGCCGCCGTGCAGGGTCGACCCATTCTCATTTTTTGAAAGCTCATAAGCATGCCCGTCGATGACCATCCGGCCATCGGCGATGCGGTTCGCGTTGCGGCCCAGCAGCGCGCCGAACGAGCCGCGATTGTCGAGATATCCGGCAACCTCGTCGAAGCCCAGCACGACGTGCTCGCGCGCGCCGCCGGGATCGGCCATTTCGAGCGACACCAGCGCCCCGGCATAATCGGTGATGCGGGCGCGCAGCACGTTGCTCTCCAAAGTAAAGAGGCGCGCCGTCCGACCTTGCGCCTGACCAAAGGATATGCTTTCCGAGACCGAGCCCAAGGAAACCCTCCTCCTGCTCCGGGTGCCGAACCGGCCCCGTTCCTCGACAAACGCCGACCGTCGATCGCCGCTCCCTCAGATCTCGACCTGGGCGCCGAGCTCGATGACCTGGTCGGCCGGGATGCGGAAAAAATCGTTCGGCCGGCTGGCGACACGGGTGAGCGCGATATAGAGGCGCTCGCGCCACCGCGCCATTCCGGGCCGCGGCGTCGATTTGACATTGGCGCGGCCGACGAAGAACGAGATCGTGTCGACATCGAGAACGAGCCCGGGGATGTTCGCGCGCAGCAACTCGCGCGGCAAATTCGGGGTCTGGGCGAACCCGAAACGGGCGTCGATCTGCCAGAAACCCTGGCCGAGGTCGCGCGCCTGGATGCGGTCCGGACCCATGATCCTGGGAACGTTGCTGGTCGCCACCCGGGTCAGCAGCACCCTCTGATGCAGCACCTTGTTGTGCTTCAGGTTCTGCACCAGGGTCGGAGGGACTTGCTCGGTCCGGCTGGTCAGAAACACGGCGGTGCCGGACACCCGCGTCTCCGCCGTCGCGCCGCAGCTCGCCAGAAAAGCAGCGAGCGGCGTCGTCTGGCTCGCCAGCCGGTCCAGCACCAACCGGCGGCCGGTGCGCCAGGTGGTCATGATCGTGAACATGACGAGCCCGATTACCAAGGGGAACCATGCCCCGCTCGGGATCTTCATCGAGTTCGAAGAGAACAGCGCGAGATCGACGGTCATGATCGGCGCCAGCACCCCGACGATCGCCGGCCACCGCCAGCGCCACGCGGCCCGCATCACGGCGCCGACCAGCACCGTCGTCAGGGTCATCGTTCCGGTGACCGCAAAGCCGTAGGCCGCGGCGAGCGCGCTCGAGCTGCGAAATCCGAGGACCAATGCCAGCACCGCGGCCAGCAGTAGCCAATTCAATTCGGGGATATAGATTTGGCCGCGCGCCTGCGCCGAGGTCTGGTAGATGTCGAGCTGCGGCAACAGGCCGAGCTGGATCGCCTGGCGCGACAGCGAAAACGAGCCCGAGATCACCGCCTGCGACGCGATGACGGTCGCCGCGGTCGACAGCAGCACCAGCGGGATCATCCCCCACCCCGGCGCCATGCGAAAGAACGGGTTGTCGATCGCGGTTTTGTCGCCGAGGATCAAGGCGCCCTGTCCGAAATAATTGAGGACCAGGGCCGGCAACACCAGCCCGAACCAGGCGAGCCGGATCGGGAGCTTCCCGAAATGCCCCATGTCGGCATAGAGCGCCTCGCCGCCGGTGATCGCCAGCGAAACCGCACCGAGCACGATAAAGCCCCGCAGCGGCGACTCGATGAAAACGGCGACGGCGTGCGCCGGGTTCAGCGCCGCCAAGACGCGGGGCGCCACGGCGATTCGGACCAGGCCATCGAACCCGATCACGGTGAACCAGACCAGCATCACCGGCCCGAACAGATGCCCGACCTTGGCGGTGCCGCGCTTTTGAATGAGGAATAGGAGCGCCAGCACCACGACCGTGATCGGCACGACGAAGCGGCCCATCGCCGGGGTCGCGACGCCGATCCCCTCGATCGCGCTCAACACTGAAATCGCCGGCGTTATCATGCTGTCGCCGTAAAAGAGCGCGGCCCCGGCGATGGCCAAGAGGACCAGGACCGTGCGCCCGCGCGGACTCTTCAACGCCTCCTGGGCGAGAGCCAGCAAGGCCAGGATCCCCCCCTCGCCCTGATTGTCGGCGCGCATGATCAACAGAACGTATTTGACGGCGACGACCAGGATCAGCGCCCACGCGATCAGCGACAGGACGCCCAGCACGTTCTCCGGCGACAGCGGCAATCCGTGCTCCGGGTCGAAGCACTCGCGGAAGGTATAGACGGGGCTCGTCCCGATGTCGCCGAAGACGATGCCGAGCGCCGCGACCGAGAGGCTGGCGAGAGGCGCCGGGCGTGGCGGCTGCTGCTCGTCGTCAGCGTCCGGTGCTGCGTGCCCGGCCGGAATGATTGCCGGCGCAGATGCAGAAGCGTCGCTTGGCTGCGTCATCGAGGTCCCCCGTGTGCCGGTGCCGGCGATCTATCCCAGGCGATCCACTATCGTCGGGCGTTGCCGAAAAATCTTCTCTTGATTGTGCCACCCGCGGGGAAACGCCGCTTATACCCGAGCCTTCGCCGCGTTCAACCACTCGCAGCCTCTTGCGTGTCCCGGCGGCGCCGTTCACGATGAACGGCCGGCTCGATCGCGTCGCCGGTGATGCGCGGCACAAAGGGATTGCCATGGAATTCGGCATGTTTCACCAGTTTCCGTCGCTGCCGGGCCGCTCCGACGCCGACACCTTCACCGAGGCGTTTGAGCAGATCGACGCGGCCGAACGGCTGGGCCTCGATGTGATGTGGCTGGCCGAACTGCATTTCGATCCGCAGCGCTCGGTCTTATCGGCGCCGCTCAGCATCGCCAGCGCCGTCGCCGCCCGCACCCGACGCATCAAGATCGGCATCGCGGTTCAGGTCTTGCCGTTGTGCCATCCGCTGCGCCTGGCCGAGGAAGCGGCCACGGTCGACCAGATCAGCCGCGGCCGGCTGATTTTCGGGGTCGGCCGCAGCGGGCTGCCGCGCACCTATGAAGATTACGGCGTCTCCTATGCGGAAAGCCGCGAGCGCTTTGCCGAAGTGCTCGACATCGTCGAGCAGGCCTGGTCGCAGCCCGCCGTCCACTACGAGGGCCGGTATTATCGCTTCAACAATATCGCGGTGACGCCGAAGCCCTATCAGCAGCCGCTGCCGCCGATCCGCATCGCCGCGGCCAGCCCCGACACCTATCCCGCGGTCGGCGAGCGCGGGCTGCCGATCTTCATCAACGCCCGGCACGGCTCGTTTTCCGAATTCGCCCCGGCAATCCGCGAATACCGCGAGGCCTACCAGGCAGCCGGCCACCCCGGTCGGGGTCGGGTGTATCTGCGGGTGCCCGTCTATCTCGCCGAAACCGCGGGCCGGGCGCGCGAGGAGCCGCGCGAAAGCCTGATGCATTTCTACCGTGAACAGACCGAGCGGCTGCGCGACTCGATGTCCCGCGGCGGCACGCGGGCGATCGAGGGCCGGGCCGAGCGCCTCGAACGCCTGGAAAAGCTGACCTACGACGAAGCTTTGCAGGGTCAGGTGCTGATCGGCACGCCCCAGGCGGTCGGTGACAGGCTGCGCGCCTTGCACGACGAACTCGGCATCGACGGCATCCTGGCCGAGCTGAACTGCGGCGGCCTGATTCCACATGCGCAGGTCATGACCGCGCTGAGCCTGCTGTGCGAAGAGGTCATGCCGCGCTTTCACTAGCGCCCCGACAATGCGCGAGACACCAACGGGGCGCGAGACACCAACGGCGAACGGAGATGTCGCTCGATACCGTGAAGCCCCCAACATTGGAGCAGTTGCGCGAAGTGGCGGCGGAGCTCGGCCTCAGCTTCTCGGCCGTCGCCCCAAGCCTTTGAAGCGCTGGGCCGCTTCGCGCACGACAACATCGCACCGCGCGGGTGCGGCGATCTGGCTGCCGGTCGCGGCCGAGAGTGCGACTATGCAGATGATGCTGGGCAACGGCTTCGGCTTCAATTGGCAGGGGCTCTACGTTACCTCGATGCTGGATTTCCACAGCGCCTGGCGGACCCGAGCCTATGAGCTGTCGGACAGCTTGAAGAACACGATGCTGCTTGGCCACTACATCGTCACCCGCTATCGCGGGCATTACTACGCTAACGCGCAGAATTTGGTGCGGCGACTGCGGCGTGCCTATGACGAGGTGCTGGCGCGCTGCGATCTGCTGCTGATGCCGACCGTGCCGATGGTGGCCACACCGTTGCCCGAGCCCGCGCGCACCGGTCGAGGCGGTCCTCGACCGCGCCTTCGGAATGTTAGCCAACACCGCCCAGTTCGACTGCACCTATCACCCGGCGATGAGCCTCCCTTGCGACATCGTCGACGGGCTGCCGGTCGGGATGATGCTGGTGGCGAAAACTTTTGACGAGGAACGATCTACCGCGCCGCCGCCGCGTTCGAGCGCGGGGTCGACTGGCACACGCTCA
Organism: uncultured Alphaproteobacteria bacterium; assembly: GCA_963832875.1. Taxonomy (GTDB): domain Bacteria; phylum Pseudomonadota; class Alphaproteobacteria; order ATCC43930; family CGMCC-115725; genus AP-15. The sequence goes on from CAWHWB010000002.1 coordinate 482,491, forward strand.
CCACATGATCGGCCCCGCGATCGGCGACGCCGCAAACCTCGGACGGGTGCATGGAGCGGTAAAGACCAGGCAAGAATTCCCCTCGCCGCCCACTTACTCGTCACCCCGGCCAGCGCCGGGATGAGGATGGAGGAATTTGCCAGTTTCTCGTCTCGATCCGGATTATTGCCCAGCCTCAGTAGCGATGCCCGGCGATGACTGCATATTCTGCCGGATTGTCGCCGGCGCCAGCCGGTGCGAGCAGATTTTCGAGGATGGCGCAACCCTCGCCTTCATGGACATTCACCCGGCCAATGAGGGGCATTGCCTGGTGATCCCGAAAGCGCATTTCGAGAAAATCTTCGAGATGCCGCCCGCCGCCTTCGCCGTGGTCGCCTCGTCGGTCGTCAAGGTCGCGCGCGCGGTCGAGGAGGTGCTGCGGCCGGGCGGCCTCAGCGTGCTGCAGGCCAATGGCGCGCTCGCCGGGCAGACCGTGCCGCATGTTCACGTCCATATCCTGCCGCGGCGGGCGGGCGACAATCTGCCTATCAACTGGGCCCGCGAGCGGACCGACGCAGGGGCCGCCGATCCCGCCCACATCGCCGCGATTGCCGAGCGCCTGCGCCAGCGCTTGCGCGGTTGAGCGTCGAGTTGGCCGCCTCTGCCTCGATCGGACGATCGCGCGACGCGCAAAGCCGAGACGGCGAGCCGGGCCGCTGCCCGGTGTCGCTCCGCTGCACGATCTTGCCGAACGCCCCTGGCTTGCCGAACGCGAATCGCGCCCACATTTCTTTAACTCCGATGACCGGCGCCGCCGACCCGCGGCCGACGCCTGGAGGCAGGCATTTCCGATGAGCGAAGCAGACAATCTGTTTGCGGTTCTGCGGCAATCGGCCGATCCCGACGCGGCGGCCGCCATCGAAAAATTGGTCCGCGACGCGCCGGATCACCGGCTCTGCCGCGTCAACGTGCTCGATTTCGCCGCCAGGAGCGGAGTCGACATCGAGCGGGCGATCGCCGCCTTTCTGCACGCCGCCCGGCTCGGTCTGTTCGAATTATCATGGAATGTGCTGTGCCCGAGCTGCGGCGGCGTGCTCGAAGAGAGCGCCACGCTCAAGACCGTCGTTCGCGAAGAATATCACTGTGCCTGGTGTGCGGCAGATTACGCGCCGACGCTCGACGAAATCGTCGAGGTGACCTTCACCGTCAGCCGGCGGGTGCGCCGGATCGCCGCCCACGACCCGGACGAATTGCCGTTCGCCGAATATTTTCGCCAGATTTTCTGGAGCTCCGGGATCGACCTGCCCGACGATCTCGACCACGTGATCGAGGAGGTGACCCTCGAAGCAATGGAGCTGCCGGCCGGCGGCAAAGCGCTGCTGTCGCTGCAGTTGCCAGCCGAGTTCGTGATCATCCTCGACCCGGTGACGCATACGAGCCAGTTCCTCGACGTGAAGGGCGAGCCGACGCGCGAGCGCCAAAGCCTCTCGCTGGTCTTCGACAAGGTGCGGGCTCCGACCGAGCGGATCGAGATGCGGCCCGGACCGTTGCGGCTGTCGCTCGAAAACCATACCGAAACCCGCGTATTGCCGGGGTTGTGGATCGCCGGCCCTCAGCTCGAAGAGCTGCTGCGCCGCCGTCGCCCGTTCCTGACCGCAAAGCGCCTGTTGACCAATCAGGTGTTCCGCGACATCTACGGTACCAACACGATCGATGCCGAGCAGCGGCTGAAGATCACCAGCCTGACCTTTCTGTTCACCGATCTCAAAGGCTCGACCGAGCTTTACGAGCGGGTCGGCGACCTGGTCGCGTTCGACCTGGTGCGCGCGCATTTTCAGCTGCTGAACGAGATCGTCGCGTCCGAGGCCGGGGCGGTGGTCAAGACCATCGGCGACGCGGTGATGGCGACGTTCCCGACCCCCGACCGGGCGGTCGCCGCGGCATTGCGCATGCGCGAGGCGATGCGCCACCTGGGCAATCGGCGCGACGGCGGCAACGGGCATGACGGTAGCGACGGGCACGGGCGCGAGGATCTGCTGCTCAAGATCGGCATCCACGAGGGGCCGTGCTTGGCGGTCGTGCTGAACGACCGGCAGGATTATTTCGGCCAGACCGTCAACATCGCCGCCCGCGTTCAGGCGCTCGCCAATTCGCGCTCGATCCTGGCTACGGGATCGGTCGTCACCCACCCGCAGGCCTCGACCCTACTCAAGACCAGCGGGCTCAAGCCGGTGTCCCAATCGCGCTCGCTGCGCGGCATCGCCGACGAGGTCGCGGTCTACGAGATACCGTAATCAGCGGCCGCCACGCAGCTGATCGAGGAGTTGACCGGCAAAAACGACGCCCGCAGCGGTCACCGGCAGGCCGGCAACGTGCAGCGCTTCTGCCGTCCAGGTGTTGCAGGTATGGGAAAGGTCGTAGGTTCCGGTCGCGGCGTAAAAGACGCTTTGCGGATAGGGTCCGGCGCCGAGATCGCGCGGAATTCGCTGCCGGTTTGCAGCCAGGCCGTCCCACAGGAAGCGCGACAGCCGGGCGCCGCCGCCGGACGAAATCGCCAACGGAATGACGTTGCCGGCCCCGGCGAAAGCGGCCGGCGTCGTCGCCAGCGGAACCACCAGCATGACTGCTGGTCCGGGTGCCCCCGCCCGCAGCAAAGCTTCGAAGCCGGGGTGCCGCGCCATGTAAAAGCCGCGCGCTCCCCAGCCGAAGACCAGCGATCGCGCGCGTGGAAAGCGAGGCATCAAAGCCGTCAGCGGAGGGTCGATCGATGCTGTCGGCAAATCGAGCTCGGTGTGCCAGCCGCCGACGATCACATAGATCGTTTGCGCTGCGGTGGCGCTCGGCAGGGCCGATTGCGCCGGCGCCGCGGCGCCGGCTCCGAGCGCGGCAAGCGCGGCGAGCGCCGCGACGGCCGCTCCTCTCCGGGTCCGGAGCATGAGATCCATTGCCTCTCGATCGGGTCTGCGATGGGCAAAATCGGAAGCATCCCGCCCCAGCATAGCATTCGCGTCGGCCTTCGGGCGGCCGAGCCTCGGGCGGCGCGGTCGCGGCGGCTGGTGGCGCTGCCTTGTCGATGGCGTATGATCGTGCGGTGACCTTGATCGCGATCCCATTTGTTCTGGCCGCCGCAATGGCGCTGGCGCCGCTCGACGCCGGACAGCAGGCGCGGCTTGCCGCCTGGCTGGAGTGGGCGGCGGCCTATCGCGACTGCTACGAGCCGGCGCCGTTCAGCCTGCGCATCGACCGAGGCTTTACCGCCCGTTGCATTGAGCGCACCCTGCGCCGGCAGGAGCGCGGCTTCTCACCCGACCAGCTTGCTGCAACCGATGCCCTGATCGCCGCGACGCCGGGGCTGATCGCGACGCTGAACGCGCCCGTCGGCGGCATGGGCAAAGGGGCGGCCGCCGGGCTCGATCCGATGCCGCCGCCCGGTTCGTCTCCGTCCGATTCGCCACCGTCCGGTTCGTTGCCGTCCGGGTCGTCGTCGCCGGGTGTGCCGCCGCCCGGTCTCGGCGGCAGCAACCCCGCCAACGCCCGCTAGCCGCAAGCAAGCCGAAGCCAGAGGTCGAAGCAGCGCCGGGATCAGCGGTCCCGGTTTCGCCGCATCCCGCCAGCTCCGCCGTCGCCGCCCGCGGTTTTTCCCTCTGCCTTGCGGAAGTCTGTCTTCGTTAGGGCAAAATTAACCAGAAGCCGATTTGCTGATCGCCTGCAGCCCGAACCCTCGGGCGGTTGTCGAGCACCCCTCGCAGCGAGGCGCCAGGTGAGCAGCCTTTCGCGGCCCTATCTTTGGAGCGAGCCGGCGGCGCACGCCAAGCTCGAGGACATCGTCTGGCCGAGAGGCCCCGTCTGTCCTCATTGCGGCGCTGCCGATCGGATCGGCAGGGTGACCGGCAAAGGCGCGCGCATCGGGTTGAAGTTCTGCGGCTATTGTCGCAAGCAGTTTCGCGCGACGCTGGGCACCGTGTTCGCGGGCAGTCATGTGCCGCTCCACAAATGGTTTCAGGCCTGCTTTCTATTGGCCGTCTCGAACCATAAGATCAGCGCTCACCGCCTGCACCTGCGCCTCGAAGTCACCAGCCGGACCGCGGCGAGCATGCTGCGACGGTTGGAGTGTGCGGCCGGTGGAACCGTTCGTGGTGGTTTCGGGGCCGGCCCTGCCTCCGCCGATTCCCGCTGGTCCGAGAGTATGGGCCGCGTGCGGCCGCGTCAGCGGGGCAATCTCACGCCGCGCCATTCAGATGTTGGTTTGGTCGTCGTCGGCGCGGACGTGTCGGACCGCGAGAAGATGCCGTGGACTTATTCGTCGGTAAGCTCCGTGATAAGCTCCGACGCAGGAATCCCGCCGGCGCCCACCTGGCAGTTTTTCGGCCTTGTCGAGACGGCGCAGGGGTTCGATTACCCCGACGACGCCCGCGGCTTCGATGCGGTGCTGACCAGGATCAGCCGTTTGGGGTGGCCGCGGTCGCGGGCCGCTGAAGACTCCGGCGGCGTGGCCAGGGCTCGACGCGATTGACCAACCGCCAAAACGCGTAGATTCGGTCATCGGGGCAGATCGGTTTTCCTTCTCGACTATTTTATCGGGATATTCATGATCAATCACCCGTGAACCGCGCAGGAAAGGAACGACCGCCTTGCGGCTGGCGTGTTCAAATGAACATAAAGGAAGCATCCGTGGTAAACGCTCCAGAATTTGTTTCCTCTCTTTGCTCTTTGCCCTATGACAGGGCTGTCAAAAGCGAGCGGCGGGAGCAAAGCGCTGATGAATGACGAAACCACTCTAAGATCCGGCGGACTGCGGCCGGTGACGAAGATCATCGCCAGCTATGTCGGTAATCATACGCTGGCGCCGGACCAGCTTTCGGCGTTGATCGTGTTGGTCGATCAAACGATCCGCCACCTCGGTACAGCGCCGGCGCCGCAAGCGCCGCGGATTCCGGCAGTCCCGGTCAAACGATCGGTCCAGCACAATTACGTCGTTTGTCTCGAATGCGGTTTTCAAGGCAAGACCCTGCGACGGCATCTCGGCACTCGGCATGGTCTGCAGATTTCTGAATACTTACGGCGCTGGCAACTGCCGAGCGACCATCCGCTGACCGCTCCGGCTTACTCCGAACAGCGCTCGGCGATGGCGAGACAGCTCGGTCTCGGCCGCAAGCGCGGCCGTGCCCGCGGGCGCACCCGCCGCACCAAAGCCTGATCCGTTGCAACGCGGTCCCGAGCGCCGCCGCCGACCGTGGCGGCGGCCTGCGGGATATTGTTCGGTCGGGCATGACGACGATGGATGGCACCGAGACCGACCGGTGAGAAACTGCTCCGCACGGCTTTGGCGAGAGGGACGTGCAATCCTTCGATAGAAGCTGACCGGATGATCGGGGTTAGGCATCGGCCAAAATCGGCAGAGCGCTCGCCGCCCGCTTTGCCTAGCCTCGGTCAATCGCGCAGAGTTGGTCAATCGCGCAGGGTGGGTCAATCGCCTAAAGGCAGGCTCAGCGGCGAAATCTGCTCGGCGCTGCGTTTGCGGTAATCGCGCAGCGGCGCCGTTTCCAGCATGCGGCGCTGCGCCTCGGCGAGGCGCCGGCCAGCTTCAGCCTGGTCCAAGGTCACAACCCTGCCGTCGGCCACAACTTGACGGCCGTCGACAAACACCTCGCGCACCGCGCGGTCGGCGGCATGGTAGATGAACGAGCGCAGTGGATCGCGCGCCGGCACCATCTGCGGTACCGTTAGATCAAGGAGCACGAGGTCGGCCTTTTTGCCGGGTGCCAAGCGGCCGAGATCGTCGCGCAGCAGCGCCGTGGCGCCGCCGACCGTCGCCGCGTGAAACAGCTCGGCCGTCGTCACCCCCTCGATGTCGCGCGCCGCGATGCGGGCGAGGATCGCCGCCTTGCGCATTTCCTCGACCAGATTGTGCGGGCTCGTGTCGGTGCCGAGCCCCATAGTCGCGCCGGCGCGCAGATAGTCGCCGAAACTCTCCAGGATCTGGCCATAGCGGGCGAATGGTGTGGGGCAATGCGCCACCGACGAGCCGGACTCGGCGATCAGCGCGAGGTCGGTCCTGGTCCACCACCGAATCCACGAGTGGGTATCGAGAAAGAGGGCATGGCCGAGGATCGTGCCGCGCCCGAGAATGCCGATCTCATGAGCCCACTGCACCGGGGTCTTGCCGTGGCGGCGCAGCAACTCCCGCACCTCGGCGACGCTCTGCGACACATGGACGGTGAACGGCAGACCGCGTTCGCCGGCCGCGTCGCGGCTGTCGCGCAGCAATTCGGCGGTGCAGGTGTCGATCTGCATGGGCGAGAGGATGCCGGAAAGCCGCCCGCAGGGGTGCCGCGCGGCCTGGTCGATCAATGCCAGCGCCGCGGCAAGACCCGCTTGCCCGCGCGCCTCGTCCCAGGCGTATTTGAGCTCGAAATCATTATCGAGCCGCCAGCGCGCCGAGGCGAAGCCGGGTGCGAGAAACCCGCGCAGCCCGCTGTTGGCGAACAGCTCGATCCAGCCGTCCCAGGCGGGCGAAATATCGACGAGCGAGGTGACGCCGCAGAGCAGCAACTCGCAATAGGCGAATTCGGCGCTGGCGGCGCGGGCTGCGTCGTCGGTCGCCGAGAACGCCTGCGAGCGCTCGTAGAGCCCGGTCATATTCATGTTGCGCAAGCCGTGCTCCTCGCGCACGCCGCGATAGAGCGGCTCGTGTTCGGGATGCGAATGGATGTCGACCAGCCCGGGCAGCACCAGCCTGTCGCGCCCGTCGACGACCCTGTCCGCCGGCCCCCGGTAATACCTGCCAACAGAGATGATGCGGTCGTCGGCAAAGACTATATCGACGCCGCGACGGTAAACGTGTCGCGAGGCGCCCTCGTCCCAGGCGACCACCCAGTCGGCATTCTTGATCAGTGTCGTGGTCACGGCGGCTTCCTCCCTAGTTTTTGCGGCGAGCCCGACAGGACAGCCGCAAGCGCTTCAGAGCCGACGGGCTATTACGGGAACGCCGACGACAAAGCCGACCCGCGCAATAAGCAACACCATAGCTCTTTGCCGAGCAGTCGGCGGTCGTTTTGGTCGGGGTCGTCGGTAAGTTGGCATCCGCCGCCGTTCCCCAGTCCGATCGCACCCTCGGTAAGGCTATTCTGCGGGCCCCCTTAAGCTCGGATCGGAGAGCCGGGAAAGTGCCGAGTGGGAGCCCGGCTCCCGGATGCGCGCTCATAGCCCGGAGGAAGTGATCCGCTCTTTGTCGCGTCGGCTAGTCTACGCCGCGATCACCGAGCCGGTCGCTTGCTGGGTGTTGAAGCGGTTTGCGGGTCCGCTCGACAGGCGAAAATCCTAAGAAGTTCGCCGCCAAACTATGGCGCGGGGCAGGGGCCGCCGGCGTTGGCCCAGGTCGTGAATGCCGCGACGAACTCGGGATAGCTCAACGGCGGCGTCGTTCTTGGCGTACCATCCAGCCGGGTGCCCGGCGCGAACGCCCACTGCACCAGGGGTTCGGTTTCGATGTGTTCAACCAGGCTATCGGGGGGCCCGGAGCCGGTGAGATCGCGGCCGCCGTTCCGCGACTTGTCCTTTAGTGCGTTGCATAGCTGATTGCCGGTCATCGCGATGTTGGGGCTCGATTCCCAGGCCATTGCGAGCGGTGCCAACATCCAGCTCGGCGCTCCGGGAGCGCCGGTGAACGCGTTGTTGCTGGTGCCATGGCAGCTGGAGCACTGCTCGATCGCAGTGCCCTTGTCCCCCATGGGCGGCGGGCTCGGCATGACGGTCGATCCGGCAGTCACACCAAAAAAGTGTGGATGCCGATCGTCGCCCTGCCGCGGGAAGCGATCGTTTGTGCTAGTCAAAAATGCAGGGGCTAGGGTGTGACAGTTGATGCACCTCGGATGGGTCAACACCGAATAGATTTTCGGCCATTCCGCCGTACCCGCGGAGCTCGGGCGGGTGTATCCCGGTTGGAACGGCAGGCTGAGCGTGCGGAGGTAGATGACCAACGATTGGATGTCGTCATCAGTCAGCACGCCGGGGTAGAGTTTTGGCATTGGCGGCGAAATAGTCATGAAAAGGTTCTTTAGCAATTTCGGGTCGGTTAAGATGTGAGATTGCCGCAGCAGCACCGGATAGTTAAATCCCCCCGTGGCAGGCAATCCGTGGCAGCCAAAGCAAAGTCCATGGAACAGGCTGTAGCCCTTCTCTTCGGACGTCGCTCCGTCCTGAGGCACTCGGTTGGCCTGCACAATCTTTGGCTCGCCGCTGCCATAGAGCCCAAAGACCTTCACCCGTAGCGGCCCCCCGACACGCAGCGGCGTGGTTATCCCAGGAGGATTCAGGGAGATGCCGCCAACCTCGGCGGCGACGTATTGCGATCCGCTGATCGCGTAGCTGATTAGACCGTTGTTGAGGGCGCCTTGCGCATCGATGCGCTTTAGCACCGCCCCGCTCGATGCATCGAAGGCGAACAGGTTACCAAGCGTGTCGCCGTCGAAGAGAATACCGCTCTTGGTTGTAACGGGGCCGGCCTGTACCTGTGCATCGGCATGGTACTGCCACAACACCTTCCCTGTTTGCCCGTCGAGCGCGGTGATCCAGCCTCGCGGCGGCGTTCCTAAACTGTAATCTGGGGCATCGTCGCCGACAAACTCGGTCGGGTTGCTGGCATCGGGGCGTAAGAAGAAATACCAGCACCAGTCGTTCATGCCGACATAGAGCGTATCGAGTTGCGGGCTATAGGCCGTGCTGTTGAACTGAGCCCCGCCGATCCCGCCCGGGCAGGTGCGCACCGGCGTCGTGCCGAATGGTCCGCCGTTTTGCTGTGTAGTTCCAGCCGTAACGAAGACGGGCACATGGATAGCTCGGTCGATACCATAAACATTTCCGTCTTTGCCGGCGATCGCCGCCATGTTTTTTCCGTCCGGAGTCGTGTACAGGGCAGGCGGCGTGCCGAGATCCCAATCGTGAATGTCGTGAGCGACAGCCTGATAGGACCAATTAAGCGCGCCGGTAGCGTAATCGAGAGAAAGAAGAGCATTGGTATAAAGATTAGCGCCGGGCCGTACATTGCCGGTCCAATCGGGATAGGGATTGGAAACCGGGGCAAACACCTCTCCGGTCGCCGGATCAAGCGAAAAGCTGGTCCAAAAAGCGCCGCCACAATAATTGGGAGGATTGTAGAGAGGAGGGATACCACAATCGTCAGGGACAGTGTAAAAACGCCATAACTCCTTTCCGGTCTTGGCGTCGAAGCCCATTACTCGGCCGCGCACCCCGGCATCAGCCGTCGCGATGCCCACGAACACCTCGCCGTCCCAGGCGATTGGGCCGGCAATGATCAATTCTGCCTTGTCTTGATCACCGCTCTGAACCTGCCACAATTTTTTGCCGGTTTTGGCGTCGAGCGAAATAAGGCGGCCGTCGGCGGTGCCGCGAAAGAGCGCGCCGTCGAGATAGGCGACGCCGCGATTGTTCGAGCTCCCGAAGTTGCCGACTTTAACGATGTCGTGGACGACCTTGCGCCAGCGCAGATCGCAGGTCGCGCCATCGATCGCGTAGGTCATCCGCCGCGTCGTGACGTAAAGCGTGCGTCCCACCTTCAAGATGCCGCTGCTGAACCAGGACGGCTCGTTGAGGTCGATCTCGCAGACCTCCTTGAGCCGGCCGACATTCTTCGGCGTGATCTGGTCCAAATCGACGTAACGCTGACTGGAATAGTCTTTATTGATCGTGATCCAGTCGTCGGCGCCCACAGCCGCTGAGCCTTTCGTTGCCGTCGGTTGCTGTCCCCGGCCGCCGACTGGCCATAACATCAGAAATCCCAAGAGAAAAACCGACGCTGGGCCGTAAATACGCGCTCGCATCAGACGAGCTGATCCCATGGCGACACTCCTCCCGAGGTATCCGAAGCTTCGAGCCGGTTCATCCCCGATTGTTCATCACATCAGCGGATATGTTCGTTAATGCCTGTAACGCGAGAATCAAACACTGAAGCACAGAGTATTTTTTTATTGAAGTTAGGAAAAGATTTTCTTATTTTATAGCTGCTTCGTACCGCGGGTCGTTATGAGATCATTATCGCCGTGTCGGGGCGCCCTTGCAACGGTAAATCGCGATGCGCGCGGAAGGAGGCGGCGAAAAGCGCGGTTTGGTCTCATCCGACCGTTGCGAATTGCAAGGCCCCCGACCGATGCCGTTCACGGCGACGATTATGTTGGCGGCACCGCCGGCACGACCGCGGGCGAAGTCGGCGTGGCCTGGGCACCGGCCGGGGCGGCCGACCGGGCGGCCGTGAACAGCAGGGTTCCGAGAATCCCAAAGCGCATGGCGGTCTCCCGAGCCGGAATGATCGGCGCGATCCGGCTTGTGATGATATATCCAACGATCCGCGCGCGCAGCGCGTGCGGCGCATTGGATTTTTGCGAGAAGGCGATGGAGAGTACATCCGGAGCGCGCAACCTGATCACCGATGTGCCGGGGATCCTGGTCGGGCAGGCCGAGGATAAAGGCGGCGTCACCGGCACGACCGTGGTCTTGGCCGAAGCCCCGGCGAGCGCCTCGGTTGATGTCCGCGGCGGCGCTCCCGGCACCCGCGAGACCGACTTGCTTGCCCCCGACGCGCTGGTCGACCGGATCGACGCCGTGGTGCTGTCGGGCGGCTCGGCCTTTGGCCTCGATGCCGCCGCCGGGGTCATGGAATGGCTCGCCGCGGCGGGGCGCGGCTTTGCCGTCGGGCCGGGGCAGCGCTCCCCGCTCGTCCGGGTGCCGATCGTCCCGGCCGTGGTCTTGTTCGACCTGACCTTTCCCGGACGCCGGGCGTGGACCGGAGAGCCGCCCTATCGCGGGCTCGGCCGCAGCGCGGTCGCGACCGCGGCGAACGAGTTCGCGCTCGGCAATGCCGGGGCCGGCCTCGGCGCCACCGCCGGACGGCTCAAGGGCGGGATCGGCAGCGCGTCCCTCGTGCTGGCCGGCGGCGCCACGGTCGGCGCCATCGTCGCGGTCAACAGCTGGGGTGCCGCGGTGCGGCCCGGTTGCGGGCGTTTCTGGGGGGCTGAACTGGCGCTGCCCGGCGATATCGATCCGCAGCTGCCGGCCCCCGATGCCCCCTTCGAGCCGGAAGATTTCTCGGAGTGCAAGGCCGTGGTCGCCGGCGCCAACACGACGATTGCGGTCGTCGCCACCGACGCGGTCCTCGACAAGGCCGGTTGCCGGCGATTGGCGATCATGGCCCAGGACGGGCTCGCCCGCGCGATCCGCCCGATCCACACCCCGTTCGACGGCGACATCGTGTTTGCGCTTTCGACCGGAGCCGGGGCGACGGGACCGCCAGCCATGCTGCTGCGGCTCGGCAGCGCCGCGGCGGATTGCCTCACGCGAGCGGTCATGCGCGCGCTGACGATGGCGGAGCCGCTTGGCGGAGTGCCGAGTTGGCGCCAGCTGTGGCGGCGGCCGCACGGGGCGGCTTGACAGCGGCCGGCGGCTCCAACCATATGGCCGACGCACAACGATAACACCCGCTCATGAATGGGAGGCCAAGAATGTTCCGCCGTCATATCCTGGCGCTGGGATGCGCCGGCATCATGCTGGCGCCAGTGGCCGCGTCGGCCGCAGAACCGATCAAGATCGGGTTCCCGATCCCGCTGTCGGGCCCGACCGCGGTCTATGGCGTGCCGGTGCTGAAAGGCGCCCAATTGGCGGCCGCCCAGATCAACGCCAAGGGTGGCGTGCTCGGTCGCCAGCTTGAAATCCTGCCGCGCGACAGCAAAGCAAACGCCGACGAAGCGGTGCGCCTTGCCCGCGAACTGATCATCAAAGACAATGTCGATTTCCTGGTGGGCACCCTGACCTCGGCCGAGGCGCCGGCGGTATCGACCGTCGCCAAAGAAAACCAGATCCTGTTCATCGCGCCGACGGCGAAGAGCACGATCCTGACCGATCCGGCGCACATCCACCCCTACATTTTCCGCATCTCCTCGAATACCGATGTCGAGGGTCTGGCCGGCGCGACCGAGATGTCGCGCTACAAAACCGTCAAGACAGTGGCGACGATCGCGCCTGATTACGCCTATGGGCACGACTCGATCGACGCTTTTATCAAGGCGCTCAAAAAGGTCCGCCCCGACATCAAGATCGTCGATGAGGAGTGGCCGAAACTGGGCGAGCCCGATTTCACCTCGTTCATCACCGCGCAGATGGGCAAGAAGCCCGATGCGATCTATTGCTCGCTGTTCGCCGGCGATTTTGTCACCTTCACCAAGGAGGCAAAGCCTCTCGGCTATTTCAAGGCGATCGACAATCGCCTGGTCGACGGCGCCGAAGTCGGCACTACCGACGAGGCGCAGGCGCTCGGCAGCGAATATCCCTATGGCATCATCGGCGACAGCTACGATCCGGTCATCTGGGTCGGCAACGAGCCGCCCGCTCACAAAAAGTTCATCGCCGATCTGAAGGCGTTCACCCACGCGAAATACGCTTCCGGCTGGTCGATCGTCGGCTACCAGTCGATCGAGGCGCTCGCCGCGGGCATCACGAAAGCCGACAGCACGAAATCGCTGGCGGTGTCGAAGGCATTGCAAGGCCTGACGTTTGATACGCCGGTCGGAAAGCGGACGTTCAGCGTCAAATCCCACGAGACTTTCGCCCCGGAATATTGGGGTGTCATGGTCAAGGAAGCGGCCTACCCGTTCGCCATCATGAAAAATCCGGAGCTGTTGCCGCCGACAACGGAAACCAATTGACGACCGCCTAGGCCGCAGCACGGGGTGGCCGGTTTCCGAGCGCGGGGCGGCGAGAACCTTGGGAGATTGACCGCGGGTGTCGGCGTCGTTCCTGTTCAGCCAGTTCATGGGCGGCCTGACCACCGCGATGTTCCTGTTTCTGATCGCCTCGGGCCTGTCGCTCGTCTTTGGCGTCATGCGGGTGATCAATTTCGCGCATGGCTCGTTCTACATGCTCGGCGCCTACCTGGCCTGGCAGGCGGTGCAATGGGTGCATCCGTCGGGCGGCGGGTTCTGGCTGGCGGCGCTGTTTGCCGCAGTTGGCATCGGCATTTTGGGCGCCTTTGTCGAGCGGCTGTTTTTTCGTTCGCTTTATGGCCGCGAAGAACTCTATCAGCTGCTGTTCACCTACGCGCTGGTGCTGATCCTGGGCGACGTCGCCAAATTCATCTGGGGCGTCGATCAGCTCTCGGTCAACGGCCCGCCGGCGCTGCGCGGCAGCGTCCAGATCTTCGGCACGACGCAGCCGCTCTACAGCCTGTTCATGATCGCGATCGGTCCGGCCATCGCCTTCGCCGGATGGCTGTTGCTGAACCGCACCGGCGCCGGCCGGATGGTCCGTGCGGCCCAGATGGATCGCGAGATGCTTGATGCGCTCGGCGCCAATGTCGGCACGATCTATACCGCCATGTTCGTGGTCAGCGCGTTTCTCGCCGGTCTCTCAGGAGCGCTGGTGACGCCGATCGAGAGCATCGTGCCGGGAATGGATGTGCTGATCATCGTCCAGGCCTTTATCGTCGTGGTGATCGGCGGGATGGGCTCTATTTGGGGTACCTTTTGGGGCTCGGTGATCTACGGCCAGGTGCTGGCCTTCGGCATCCTGATCTTTCCCGGCTTCTCGCTGTTTTCGGTTTATGCGCTGATGGCGGTGATCCTCGTCATCCGCCCGTGGGGTCTCTTCGGCCGGCCGCTTCGATGACCCGTCGCTCCGCTCTCGCCGGCCGCATTCCCTGGACCTTGATCGTCTTCCTGGCGGCCTGCACAGTGCCGTGGCTCGGCTCGCGCTATGACACCTTTCTCGCCGCGCAGATCGCGATCGACGCGCTCTTTGCGGTCAGCCTCAACCTGTTGCTCGGCACCACCGGACTCGTCTCGTTTGGCCATGTCGCCTATTTCGGCGCAGGCGCTTATGTCTGCGGCATCCTGATGAAGACCTACGGGGTGCCGTTCGTCGTCGCCTTCCCGGCGGCCGGGATCGGCGCCGGCGCCTTCGCTCTCGTTTCCGGCTATTTCTGCGTCCGCCTGACCAAGCTCTACTTCGCGATGCTGACCCTCGCGTTCTCGCAGATCGCTTGGGCTGTCGCCTACAAGTGGAATGCAGTGACCGGGGGCGACCAGGGATTGCCCGAGATCCCCTATCCCAATCTTGACTGGATGTCGGCGATCCCCGGCCTCGGCGACCTCAGCATCGGCGCCCGGTTTTACCTGCTTACCCTGATACTGGTGGCGATTTCGCTGGCGGTGCTGCACCGGGTCGTGCGCTCGCCGTTCGGGCGCATGCTGACGACGATCCGCGACAACCCCGAGCGCGCCGCCTTTATCGGCCTCAACGTGCGCGCCTACCAGCTCGCCGCCTTTGTCGTCGCCGGCGCCTTCGCCGGGCTCGCCGGAGCGCTCTACGGCATCTTCAGCCGCGGCGTCTTCGCCGATTATGTGTTCTGGTCGAAATCGGCCGAGGTCATCATCATGACGATCCTCGGCGGCATGGACTATTTCTGGGGACCGCCGGTCGGGGCCCTGGCTCTCGTTTGGCTCAACCAGCAGATCACCGACTACACCCAGTATTGGCCGTTCGTGCTCGGCGTCATGCTGCTGGTGCTGCTGTTCGTCTTTCCCGGCGGGATCGTCGGCGGCATCGTCGCCGGATTTCGTCTCGCCAGACGGTGGCTGGCCCCGCGCGATGCTTGAAGTCCGGGAATTGCGCAAATCCTTTGCCGGCTTTGTCGCCGTCGGCGGGGTCAGCCTGACCGTCGCGACCCGCCAGATCGCCGCGGTGATCGGGCCGAACGGCGCCGGCAAGTCGACGTTCTTCAACCTGATCACCGGTCACCTGCGTCCGGATGGCGGGCAGGTGCTGCTCGACGGCCGCGACATCACCGGCGCCGCCCCGCATCGCATCTGCCGCATGGGCATCGGGCGCTCGTTTCAGCGCGCCAATATCTTTGCCCGGCTGTCGGTGTTTGCGAATTTGCAGGCCGCCTTTCTCGCCCATCGCGGCCGCGGGCGCAATTTCTGGTCGAATGCCGAAGATCTCTACCGTGATGACACCGAGAACTTGCTGACTTCGATCGGTCTCGACCGGGAAGCCTCCGCGGTCGCCGGCACCTTGAGCTACGGCAACCAAAAGCAGCTCGAGCTCGGCATCGCGCTGGCGAGCGACCCGATGCTGCTGCTGCTCGACGAGCCGACTGCCGGCATGTCGGCCAGCGAGAACTCACGAGACGATGGACCTGCTACGGCGAATTGCCGGCGAACGCGGCTTGACCTTGCTGTTCACTGAACACGACATGGAAGTGGTGTTTGCGATCGCCGAGAAGATCGCGGTCCTGCATCAGGGCCGGCTGCTCGCCGAGGGAACGCCCTCGGAAATGCGCGCCGATCCCGAGGTGCGCCGCGTCTATCTGGGCGAACACCGCTGATGCCGCTGCTGGCGCTCGAGGAGATCCACGCGGCCTATGGCCTGAGCCGCGCATTGTTCGGCATCTCGCTCGAGATCGAGGCCGGCGAATGTGTCTCGCTTTTGGGTCGCAACGGCGTCGGCAAGACGACGACGATGCGCGCGGTGATGGGTCTGACGCCGCCCGGCGCCGGCCGCGTCTTGTGGCAAGGGCGCGACATCGCCGGCTGGGCGCCGCACAAGGTGGCTCGCGCCGGGATCGGCTTTGTCCCCGAGGACCGTCGCATCTTCGCCGAGCTGACGGTGCGCGAGAACCTCGAAGTCGGCGCCCGCGCCGCGCGCCGGCCGGGACGCTGGACTATCGAGGCGGTCGGCGAATTGTTCCCGATCCTACGCGAGCGGCGCGACCAGCCCGGCGGCTTTCTGTCGGGCGGCGAGCAACAGATGCTGACGATCGCCCGCACCCTGATGGGCAACCCCGAACTGCTGTTGCTCGACGAGCCGTCCGAGGGGTTGGCCCCGCTGGTCGTGGAGGTGCTGCGCGACAAAATCGGCGAATTGAAGGCGCAGGGCCTGACCATCCTGTTGGCCGAGCAGCGCGTCGAATTCGCGCTGGCGCTGGCCGACCGGGTCTATGTGCTGGAAAAGGGCATGGTCCGTTTCTCCGGCGCCGCCGCGGCATTGCGCGCCGACGCCGCGCTCGTCGATCGCCTGCTGTCGTTGTAGCGCCGTCCGGCCGCCGGATCGGCCGCAAGCGACGCCGCCCGCTGGACCTGGTCCCGATAATCCCGCAAACTCGCGGCCCCGGCGGCAGGGGATGGACCCATGAATGATTTCGGACCTCCTTATGTCGGGCGCTCGCTGCTGCGGCGCGAGGACCGGCGGCTGTTGACCGGCCAGGGGCAGTTCATCGCCGATCTCGTGCTGCCGCGCATGCTGCACGCGGTCCTGGTGCGCAGTCCGGCAGCGCATGCCCATATCCGCGCGGTCGATCTCAGTCGCGCCGCGGCGATGCCCGGCGTCGTGGCGGCGCTCAGTGGGGCCGATCTGCTGCGGCTGCTGCCGCCGGTGCCCGAGGGCCAGATCTCGATGCCGAGCAAGTGGGCCACGGTCATCCAGCACCAATTCCTCAACCCGCAGCAGCCGCTGTTGGCGCACGACAAGGTCCGCCACGTCGGCGAGGCGATCGCAATCGTCGTCGCCGAGAGCCACGACCAGGCCGAAGACGCCGCCGAGCGGGTAATCTCGGACCTCGAAGAATTGCCGGCCGTGGTCGACCCCGAGGCGGCATTGCGGCCGCAGAGCCCGATCGTCCATGACCGCTTTCACACCAATCTGATTGGGGCCTTTTCGGTCGGGCGGGGTGATGCCGAGGCGGTGCTGGCCGGTGCGCCGCACCGGCTGAAGCGCCGTTTTTACCATCACCGCTATGCCGCCGTGCCGATGGAGTGCCGCGGCGTCGTTGCCGCCCATGATCCGCGCACCGACGGGATGACGATCTGGTCCTCGACCCAGGTGGTGCATTTCGTGCGCCGCGAGGCCGCGGCATTGCTCGGCCTGCCCGAGGCGCGGGTGCGCTGCGTGGCACCCGATGTCGGCGGCGGCTTTGGCGGCAAGGGCCATGTCTACCCCGAGGATCTGCTGATCACCTTTCTCGCCCGCAAGCTCGGGCGCCCGGTGCGCTGGATCGAAGGCCGCAGCGAGCATCTGACGAGCGCCACGCATTCGCGCGACCAGCTGCACGATCTCGAAGTCGGGTTCGACGACGACGGCCGGATCCTGGCGATCCGCGACGACTATGTCGTCGATTGCGGCGCCTGGAACCCGATCGGGTCGGGGGTCGCCTACAACACCGCCGTCCACCTGACCGGCCCCTACAAGATCGAGCATCTGGCGGCCACCGGAAAGATCGTCGTCACCAACAAGGTGCCGAACGCCCCCTATCGCGGCGCCGGCCGCCCGGAAGCCGCCTTCGCGATGGAGCGCACCATGGATTTGGTGGCGCGGGCTCTGGGCCTGGAGCCGGCCGAGGTGCGCCGGCGCAACATGATCCGGGCCGAGGAGATGCCCTACCGGGTCGGTATCCCCTATCGCGACGGCGAGCCGATCGTCTACGACAGCGGCGACTACCCGGCCGCGCTGGAGAAGGCGCTTGCCGCGCTCGGCGGCCTCGACACGTTCCGCCGCCGGCAGGCCGAAGCGCGCCGCGAGGGCCGCTATCTCGGCCTCGGCATCGGCTGCTACATCGAAGGGACCGGGGTCGGACCGTTCGAAAGCGCCTTTGTCCGCATTGAGCCTACGGGCAAGGTTTACGTCTCGTGCGGCGCCGCCCCGCAGGGCCAGGGCATGGAGACGATCTTTTCCCAGGTGGTTGCCGATTTGTGGAAGGTCGCGCCCGAAGATGTCGTCCTCAGCTTTGCCGACACTGGGGCGATCGCGATCGGCTTTGGCACGATGGCGAGCCGCAGCACGGTCACCGCCTCGGCGGCGATGCATGTCGCGAGCGGCCGGTTGCGGGAGAAGGTGTTTGCGATCGCCGCCAATCTCTTGGAGTGCGCGCCGGCCGATCTCGAATTGCGCGCAGGACCGTCCGGCGGCAGCGTCGGCGTGGTCGGCGTGCCGGGGGCGCAGGTGAGCCTTGCCCAGGTGGCTCGGGCGGCGCGGCCCGGCTGGGAGATCACCCGACCGCCGGGGGTCGAGGCCGGCCTCGAGGAAATCTGCTATTGGCAGCCGCCGACCGTCACCTGGAGCTATGCGGTGCACGCGGCGATCGTCGAGGTCGACCGCGACACCGGCCGGGTCGGCATCGCCGACTATGCGGTGGCGCACGATTGCGGCGTGGTCGTCAACCCGATGTTGGTCGAGGG
This sequence comes from uncultured Alphaproteobacteria bacterium, assembly GCA_963832875.1. GTDB lineage: Bacteria > Pseudomonadota > Alphaproteobacteria > ATCC43930 > CGMCC-115725 > AP-15. The sequence continues at coordinate 500,706 of CAWHWB010000002.1, forward strand.
CCAAATCATGGGCGGCACCGCGCAAGGACTGGGCGGCATCCTGTGCGAAGCGATCGTCTACGATGCCAACGGGCAGTTGCTCTCGGGCTCCTTGATGGATTACGCGCTGCCGGTCGCCGCCGAAATCCCGGCGCTGCGGATCGTTCATCAGCACTCGCCCTCGACGCTCAACCCGCTCGGCGTCAAAGGGGTGGGCGAAGGCGGTGCGGTCGCCCCGCCGGCGGCGATCGCCAACGCGGTCTGCGACGCGCTCGCCCCGTTCCGGGTGGAGATCAACGCGACCCCGATCAAGCCGGAGCAGCTCGCCCTGTCGCTGCTGGCGTGAGTGGCGGCGGAAACGTCTGGTCCTAGCTGTTCATGATGCTCTCGCAAATTCGGAGTATCGTGTGCGGGTCGGAGATTGGCGGTGGCGGCAGGATGGATCGAGACGGTGCAGCGACTGTGCGGATCAAGGACCGACACCCCCGGTCAGGACTTCGGCTGATTGCCGCGGCCTTGGCCGTGCTGGCTCTGGGCTCGCCCGCGCACGCGTTGGCGGCGGCGACCGGGTGGGTTGGCGACGCTCATGCCGCGGCCCGGCTGATCACCGCGGCCGGGGCGACCGGGTCGGCGGCGACGGTCGAGGCCGGGATCGAGATCAGGCTGGCACCGGGCTGGCACACTTATTGGCGCTCGCCGGGCGACGCCGGCATACCGCCGAGCGTCGATTGGGCAGGGTCGGACAATCTGGCGCAGGCGCGAATCGCCTGGCCGGCGCCGCAGCGCTATTCGCTGCAAGGGTTCGAGACGGCCGCGTATCGGCACCATGTCGTGCTGCCGGTCGCGCTGACCTTGACCCGGCCTGGCGAGAAGCTGGCGCTGCACGCCGCCGTCGATTACGCCGCCTGCGCCCAGATCTGCGTACCCTATTCGGTAAAGCTGGCTCTCGATCTGCCTGCGGGCACGGCCTCAACCTCGCCGCAGGCGGGGCTGATCGCGGCGGCGCGTGCCCGGGTCCCGAAGAGCCTCGCCGCCGACCGGATCAAACTGGTCTCGGCCAATGCCGCCGGCAGCGGCAACAACACCGCGCTGGTGGTGCGGCTGCGCGCCGCCGGGGCGCCTTTTCAAACGCCCGACCTGTTTGTCGAAGGCCTGCCTGAAGGATCGCCGGGACGCCCTGAAATCGAGCTCTCCGATTCCGGTCGGATGGCGCGTCTGACGATCCCCATCCGCGACGCCGGCGCTTCCGGCATCGCCGGCAAATCGCTGAAATTGACATTGGTCGACGGCGCCAGGGCCGCCGAGTTCGCCGTCATGCCGCTGCCCGCCCCGCCACCGCAGGGCAACGTCGCACGGCTGCTGCCGATCCTGGCCATTGCCCTCTTGGGCGGGCTCATCCTGAACGCGATGCCGTGCGTTCTGCCGGTGCTGTCGATGAAGCTGTTGTCATTGGCGAGCTATGCCGGGGCCGACCGGAGACGGGTGCGGATCGGGCTGGCGATGATCGCGCTCGGGGTACTGGCCTCGTTTGCGCTGATCGCGGCGGGGCTGATCGCGGCGCGGGCATCCGGCGCGGCGATCGGCTGGGGCATCCAGTTTCAATGGCCGTGGTTCATCGCCGCGATGGCGGCCTTGACGATTCTGTTTGCGGCGAGCCTCTGGGGATGGGTGCCGATCGGCTTGCCGCGCTTTGCTTACGACGTCGCCGCGGCGAGCCGCAGCCACCGGCCCAATGTGGATGCGTTTCTGACCGGCGCCTTTGCCACACTCCTCGCCACCCCGTGCTCGGCGCCGTTTGTCGGCACCGCGGTCGGGTTCGCGCTGGCCCAGGGACCGCGCCTGATCGTACTGATCTTCGCGGCCCTGGGGCTGGGCTTTGCGGCACCCTATCTCGCGGTCGCCGCGTTTCCGCGGCTGGTCAGTCTGCTGCCCCGGCCCGGGCGTTGGATGGACCGGCTGCGCGCGGCGCTGGGGTTGGCGTTGGCCGGGACCGCGGCGTGGCTGCTGTTCGTGCTCGGGGCGCTATCCGGCGGGCCTGTCGCGCTCGTTACCGCGGCCGCGCTGGCGATCGTGCTGGTGCTGTTGGCGCTGAGGAGCCGGCGCGGGTTGCCGGGGTCGGCGATGCGGCTCATTTCGGCGGCCACCGCGGCGCTGGTGGCCGCCGCGGTGCTGTGGCCGGCCTTTGCCGGGGTCGAGCCCGCCGCCGAAGCCGCGCAAGACGGGCGCTGGCGGGCCTTCGACGGTTCGGCGATCCCTCGGCTGGTTGGCGAGGGCCGGACCGTCTTTGTCGACGTGACCGCCGCCTGGTGCCTGACCTGCAAGGTCAACGAAGCGGCGGTGCTCGACCGCGCCCCGGTCGCGGGCCGGCTGTGGGGGCCCGGTGTCGTGGCGATGCGCGGCGACTGGACGCGCCCCGACCCGAGCTTGACCCGCTACCTACAAAGCTTCGGCCGCTACGGCATTCCGTTCAACGCGGTCTACGGCCCGGGCCGGCCGAATGGCGAGGTCCTGCCCGAGCTGTTGACCGCCGCTGCGGTGGAGAGAGCGCTCGACCGCGCCGGCGCTCGCGCCACCGCATCGCGATGATGGCGGCGATGCGGGGGAACATTCATATAGGCTCTGCGGCGCTCCAATGAACAACCAATGGGGCGACAGCGACCGCGAAACCGACGAGAGGCGAACGTCGGCGCTGATCGGCCTGATCATCTGCCTGGCGTTGGCGATTGCCGGAATCGTTTTGATCCGCGATCTCGGTCGGGAATCGAAGCTCGAAGACTGCCTGATGTCGGGACGGACCAACTGCGCGCCGATCGAGATCCCGCCGCAGCCTTAATCTGCTCCTTTGCGTGGGGCTGCTTGGGCGCCAACGCAGCGGTGCGGTTCGCCGGGCCTCACCCCGGCCCGCGGCGGAGCGCCGTCACCTCGATTTCGATCTTCATGCGTGGATCGACCAGGTCGCAGACGAGTGCGGTCGCGGCCGGCCGGATCGCGCCGAATGCGTCGCCGATCACCGGCACGACCCGCGGCCAGTCGGCGAGGTCGGGCAGAAAATAGCGCACCCGGACGACGTCGGCGAGCGCGGCGCCGGCTTCGGCCAGCGCCTGCTCGATGTTGCGCAAGGCTTGGCGCGCCTGTTCGGCCGGGTCGTCGGCGATCGTCATCCGCGCATAATCGAACCCGGTGGTGCCGGCGACAAACACCCACTCGCCGTCGACCACCGCCCGGCTGTATCCGGCCGCGGCCTCGAACGGTGAGCCCGACGAAATCAATCGGCGCATGTCACGCGGTCTCGGCGAAGATTTCGCGGCCGATCAGCATGCGGCGGATCTCCGAGGTGCCGGCGCCAATCTCGTACAGCTTGGCGTCGCGCAACAGGCGCCCGGCCGGGAAATCGTTGATATAGCCGTTGCCACCCAAAATCTGCACCGCGTCTAGTGCCATGGACGTCGCCTTTTCGGCCGCATAAAGGATTGCGCCGGCCGCGTCCTTGCGCGTCGTCTGCCCGCGGTCGCAGGCCCGCGCCACCGCGTAGACATAGGATTTGCACGCGTTCATCGCCGTGTACATGTCGGCGATCTTGCCCTGGATCAGCTGGAACTCGCCGATCGGGCGGCCGAACTGGCGGCGGTCGTGGACATAAGGGATCACTAGATCGAGGCAGGCCTGCATGATGCCGAGCGGGCCGGCGGCGAGCACCGCGCGCTCGTAATCGAGCCCGCTCATCAGCACCTGCACGCCCTCGTTCTCGGCGCCCAGCACGTTTTCCTGCGGCACCGCGCAATCCTCGAACACTAGTTCCGAGGTCGGCGAACCGCGCATGCCGAGCTTGTCGAGCTTTTGCGCCGGGCGGAATCCAGGAAACTCATTCTCGATCAGGAAGGCGGTGATGCCGCGCGTGCCGGCATCGGGCCGGGTCTTGGCGTAGACGACGAGCGTGTCTGCGACATGGCCGTTGGTGATCCACAGCTTAGTGCCGTTCAAGACGTAATTGTCGCCCCGCCGGTCGGCGCGCAGCCGCATCGCGACGACATCCGAGCCGGCCTCGGGCTCACTCATCGCGAGCGCACCGACATGCTCGCCGGAAAGCAGTTTCGGCAGGTATTTGCGCTTTTGCGCCTCGTTGCCGTTGCGGCGGATCTGGTTGACGCAGAGGTTGGAATGCGCGCCGTACGACAACCCGACCGAGGCCGAGGCGCGGCTCAGTTCCTCCATCGCCACGCAATGGGCGAGATATCCCATGCCAGCGCCGCCATATTCCTCTTCCACGGTGATGCCGAAGAGGCCGAGCGTGCCCATCTGCGGCCACAGCTCGACTGGAAAGCGGTCGGCGCGGTCAATCTCGGCGGCGAGCGGCGCCACCTTGTCCTCGGCGAAACCGCGCACCGTCGCGCGCAGCATGTCGATCTCGGGGCCAAGATCGAAATCCAACGAAGGGAGCCGGGTGTTGTGCATCGACCAAAGGCCGCTGTTCGAGGTTCCTGCCTGCCCTTCCATTCTATAGCGCGGCCGCGGCCAAATTGGCGAGCCGTCGCCGAGAAGCCTGCTCGGGTGTCGCTGCGCCTGCCGCCTCCCATATCTTGGGAACAGGAGCCCTGGACATGCGCATCGCCCAAACCCGCCTGACGGTCGAGACCGAGCCCCGCGAGATCAGGGAGATTACCGCCGACATCACGCGCTGGGTCGGGAACCAGCGCATCGGCTGCGGGTTGCTGACGGTCTACATTCCACACACCTCGGCCTCGCTGCTGATCCAGGAGAACGCCGCATCCGACGTTCGCCGTGACCTCGACGCCTTTCTGCGGCGGATCGTCCCCGAGGACATGGCGCTATACCGTCACAATGACGAGGGCCCGGACGACATGCCGGCCCACATCAAGGCCGCCTTGACCCAGGTGCAGCTGACCATCCCGGTCGCCGACAGTCGCATGCAGCTCGGCACCTGGCAGGGGATCTTCCTGCTCGAGCACCGCGCCTCCCGCCATCACCGCTCATTGATCCTGACCCTGATCGGCGACGACACAGTCTCCGATCGATAATTAAGACCGGTTGCGGATCCTTCCGGCTTCGGGATTTGACATCCCGCCGCCCGACTACGATGTTCTGATCATGCCGTCAGCATTAGCCGCGATCGACCCTGCCGCCCTACGCCCCCACTCGGATCGCAGCAGCCTCGTTTTGCGAACTGAAAGTTGGATTCATCGCCCCGTCGCCTTCCATGGGGATGTGCCGGAAATTCGCGCCGTGTTTCTGTTGCGCGCGGCGCGAGATCCGGAAAGCGGAAGGTTGCTTGTCACGTCCTATACTCATGCCGGGCTTGCTTTCGAAGCCGAAGATTTCGCGGATGCGATGCGCCGTGCTATCGCGATCGTTCCCGACTTCGCGCTCGCAGCGGGGCTGGGCGCAGAAGGCCTCGCAATCGTTTTGGATGAATACCCGTCGATCGACGACCTCGATCTCGGCTGACCTGCGGTGAAGCTCTCGGAGGAGCTGCGCTGACTGCTGCGCGAGGCCGGCTGCGAATTGGTGCGCCATGGACGGGGCGACCACGAAATCTGGCGGAGCCCGAAAACCGGTGCGGTGCTAGTCGTCGACGACGGTATGAAGTCGCGGCACATTGCGAATCGGGTTCTAAGGGCCGCGGGCTTGCCAAAAGCCTTTTAGGCGCGGCGCCGTTGCCCGGTCGCCGCCATGCGGAAGAGAGGTCAATTTTGAGAGCTGTCCGGGGGCGGGTCCACCCCGCTCCCCGGCGCGACTGCTCCGCGGCGGCCATTTCAAAGTGGGGTCGCCAGCAGGGTGGGGACGGCGAAGGTGTCGAGGAGGACGAGCTTGTCGCGGATTTTGAGGCTGGCGGGGGTGAATTCCAGCCGGGTGCGGTAGAGGCCGGTGGCGAAGAGGCGCGTTTCGCCTTCCTGGTCGGTCTGGAACACCGCGAACGGGGCTTCGACCACAGGCCCCTCGGCTCCGGCCGGGAGCAGGCGCGGTAAGCCGATGATATGGCGGTCGGTGTGGATGTTGTACTTGTTGGCTTCGCGCAAGGCGCGGATGCGGTCTTCGAGCACCGCCCGGCTGTCGCAGAAGATCAGCGCCGCCGGCAGGCCGCGATCCAAATTCTCGCGCGAGACGACGTTGTAGCGGCATTCCGCGGCGAAGAGACCGAGCCACGCGTCGTAGTTCGCCAGATCGAGCAACGCGCCGTATTCGGCCAAGAGTTCGTGGATCGCGGCGCGGTCGGGCCCAAGGGCTGGCCTGCGGTCGGAGATCATCGCACCGCGCCCGCCGGCTCGATCCCGAGCAATTCGGCGTAATACGACCAGAAGCCGCGCAATGGCACATCGTGGACCCGGTAGTCGCGGTCGGAAATGACCCCGCCGCCGCCCAATTCGATGACCGTGGCGCTGTCCCGGTCCGGCTTCGAGGCGCGATGGGCGATTTCGATCGCCTCGCCATCCTCCATCGAGACGAGCCCGGCCGGACCGACCAGATTGGCCTGGCGCAGGCGGTGCAAGACCATCTCCGGCGGATCGTCGGCATAGCCGATCATGGTCTGGAACACCTCGACCTCGTCGAGCCCGCGCGGCCGGATCTGACGGATCGCCAGGCTGTTCGAAATCTGCACGAAGACCGCGGTGGGGAAGACCGAGGTTACGACCAGGTTCAGCCGGTCGTTGCGCTCGGGCCAGAACGTCACCAGCTCCGGCTCCCTCAACGCCAGATAATCGGCGCGCACCCGGGCGCCGGCATAGGCCTCTCGGGCGAATTCGGCGGTGTCGCTGTCGGCCTCGGCCCAGGTGATGCTGTGGCGATGGCGCGGGTCCATCCTGACCCCGCCGATTTGGGTCGAGCGGTCGAGCCCGAAGGTGACGAGAAACTCGTGCAAGAGGCTGGCGTGGTAGTTGTCGCGGGTGTTTTCGGCGTAGAGCTTCCAGTTGGCGCGGATGCGCTGGCGGTTGTAGCCGAGCACCCGAACCGGCCGGCCCAGCAGACGCTCGAGCTGCTCCAGGATCGGTGCGCCGAGATAATCCTCCAGCGGCGCGGCTTCCTCAGCCAAGGTGCCGAACACCGCGCCGGCGACGATGCCGACCCGTAGCGGACGCAGGCCGTGCGCGCCCATGTCGAAGCCCGGGTCCATCCCGCCCTTGCCCCTGATCCCGCGGCGGAACGGGATCGCGGTCAGTCGCCCGTCGAACCCGTAGCACCATTGGTGATAAATGCAGACATGCTCGCTGGCGTTGCCGGACAGCTCGCGCCGCACCATCGCTCCGCGATGGGCGCAGCGGTTGACGAAGGCCTTGACCGCACCCGTCTGGTCACGGTTGACGACGACGGGCGTCTCGCCGACCCATGTCGTGCGGAAATCGCCGGGGTCGGGGATCTCGGCCTCGAGCCCGAGAAAGCTCCAGACCGGCCCGCGAAAGATCCGCTCCTGCTCGTGCTCGTAGATTTCAGGATCGTGGTAGAGACGGTACGGCACCCGGCTGTAGTCGCGCGCCGGCCACATCGCAGCGGTCACCATCATCGTCTTCCTGCGCGAGAAGCGTCGACTGGGGATGCTAATTTATCGGCACAGGCGTCGCAACCGGCACCCGGTCTTGCCCCGACGGGCGCGGCGGGCCATGGTCCGGCGTCATGAGCGCCGTGCCGTTGACGCCCGACCAATTGTTCTCCCATCTCGATGCGCTGGGGATCGCGCACCGCACCGTTACGCACGCGCCCATCTTCACCGTCGCCGAGGCCGCCATGGTCTATCGCGACATGCCGGGGGGCCATTGCAAGAGCCTCTTTCTCAGGGACAAAAAAGGCGGGTTCTGGCTCGCGGTGATGCTCGAGGAGCGCCGGATCGCACTCGGCAAGCTCGCCGCCCGGCTCGTAGCGACGCGCTTTTCGTTCGGCAGCGCGGACGAGCTCTATGCGCTGCTGGGGGTGCATCCGGGCAGCGTGACGCCCTTTGCGCTGGTCAACGACGCGGCGCACCGGGTGACGCCGGTGCTCGACCGCGCCATGCTCGATCATGACCCGCTCAACTATCACCCGCTGGCGAACGACCGCACCACCGCGATCGCATCGGCGGACCTGCTGCGCTTTATTGCCGCCTGCGGGCACCGGCCGCGCATCATCGACCTGGCCGAGCTCGAACGTTAGCGCCGCCCCGGTCCAGACGCCGGAAGACTTTGCGTCGCCGGCATCACCTCGGCCAACCATCGCTTAGGGGGCGCTTGTCATCGTCGCGGCGTGCGGCCATGTTGTCGGGTAAACCGCAAGAGGAAAGCGATGCCGAGCGAACCTTTGATCGGCGGCGCGGCTGCCACCCCAGTCAAGGACGTGACCACGGCGACGTTCATGGCCGACGTCGTCGACGGCTCGTTCGAAACCCCGGTCATTGTCGATTTCTGGGCGCCGTGGTGCGGGCCGTGCCGGCAGCTCGGCCCGATCCTCGAAAAAACCGTCCGCGCCGCCAATGGCGCGGTGCGGATGGTCAAGCTCAACATCGACGAGAACCCCGAAATCGCACAGCAGATGCGCATCCAGTCGATCCCGGCGGTCTACGCTTTCCGGGATGGCAGACCGGTTGACGGCTTTGTCGGCGCATTGCCGGAAAGCCAGGTCAAGCAGTTCATCCAGCGCGTCAGCGGCGGCAAGGTCGGCGGCCCCTCGCCGGTCGAGGAGGCGATGACGATGGCCAAGGAGGCCTTGCAGGCCGGCGACCACGCCAGCGCCGCTGGGGTTTTTGCGCAGGTGCTGCAGCGCGAGCCCGGCCATGTCGAGGCGCAGGCCGGCCTCGCCCGCGCGATGATTGCCAAGGGTGACTTCGCCAAGGCGCGCCAGAACTCTCGACCGGGTCGCCGCGGAGAACGCCGGCCATGCCGAGATCGCCGCGGCGCGCTCGGCGCTCGAACTGGCCGAGCAGGCGGCAAAGGCGATGGCGTCGGCGGGCAAGCTGCGCGCGCGCCTCACGCAGAACCCCGATGACCACGAAGCCCGCCTCGAGCTGGCGACGGCATTATTCGGCAGCGGCGACCGGGAAGCCGCGATCGACCAGCTCCTGACCCTGTTCAAGCGCGACCGCGAATGGAACGAACAGGCCGCGCGCAAGCAGCTCGTCAAGTTTTTCGAGGCGATGGGCGGCACCGATCCGTTGACCTTGAGCGGGCGGCGGCGGCTGTCTTCGCTAATGTTTTCGTGACGGATGTTTTCGTAAGGGAGGAGCGGATGAGCGAGCGGCCGGGCGCAACGTCGCTGTGCGAGACCCTGCCGATCTTCCCGCTGGCGGGGGTGCTGCTGCTGCCGCGCGGCCAGCTGCCGCTCAACATCTTTGAGCCGCGATATCTGGCGATGACCCGCGACGCGCTGGCCGGCGACCGCCTGATCGGCATGGTCCAGCCGAGCGATCCGCATCAGCCGGCGGCGGGCAACCCGCCGGTCTATCCGACCGGATGCGCCGGCCGGATCACCTCGTTTTCCGAGACCGAGGACGGGCGCTTCCTGATCACGCTAACCGGGCTCTGCCGCTTTCGCATCCGCGAGGAGTTGCCGCTGTTGAGCGGCTATCGGCGGGTGGTGCCGCAATGGGACGAATATGCCGGCGATCTGCGCAATGAACGCGAGCCTGGCTTCGACCGCGAACGGCTGATCCGCGGCCTGCGGGCCTATTTCGACCGGCATCGGATCAAAGCCGAGTGGGACACGATCAGCTCGGTGCCGGGCGAGCGGCTGATCACCTCGATCGCGATGGTCTGTCCATTCGATCCAAGCGAAAAACAGGCTTTGCTGGAAGCGCCCGATCTCGCGGCGCGCGCCCAGCTGTTGACGGCGATCGTCGAGATGGCGGTGCTCGACCGGCCGGGCGGCGGCGAATCGCGGCATTGAGCGGGGCTCGGACCGGCATTAGCACGGAGGATCGGTATGGAAGGCTCGTCGGAAATCGATCCCAAGCTCCTCGAGATCCTGGTCTGTCCGCTGACCAAGGGGCCATTGCGCTATGACCGTGAGGCGCAGGAGCTGATCAGCGAGGAGGCGGGGCTCGCCTATCCGATCCGTGACGGCATTCCGATCATGCTGGTCGACGAGGCGCGGCCATTGCGCGACGACGAAGCGGCAACCAAGCGGTTGCCGCCATCTTGAGAGAACCCGGGTGAGCGCCGGCGGCAGCCCGCGCTGGCCGGTCGAGCTGCGGCTGAAGCAGGCCGAAAAGCTGATCGAAATCAGCTTCGACGACGGCAGCCATTTTCGCCTGCCGGCTGAGTACCTGCGGGTCGAAAGCCCGTCGGCCGAGGTGCAGGGCCACGGTCCCGGCCAGAAGACGCTGGTCGCCGGCCGCGCCCATGTCGGGATCCTTGGGCTCGAGCCGGTCGGCAATTACGCCGTGCGGATCATTTTCGACGACCTGCACGACACCGGGATCTTTTCCTGGAGCTATCTGCACCAGCTCGGCGTCGAGCACGACCAGCGCTGGCGCGCCTATATTGAAGGATTGGCCGCGAACGGGCTGAGCCGCGAGCCGCGACGATCGTGAGCCGGCTAATTTCGGCGTGACCGGCCGATACGCGAACCCGGGAGATCGCCGCATAGAGGTTTACAGATCGGCTCGCTGAGTCTGTGTGTGTGTCCGGCGGATGGCAAATGGCGATGGCGTTTATGTGGTCTTCGAAGCATAGGGCGGCGGCGCAGACGCAAGACCTAGAAGGGGAAACGTTGTACCAGCCTCCCCACATTCACACATCCCTGCCGCTCTGACGATCTAAAAATACCTGTCGGTAGTGTTCAGCTATCTGTCGCGCAAAGGTTCTGAGATTTTCCTCCAAGGACAGAAGGCGCTCTATCCCCTCCTCCTCGGTCTTGGCCACAAACCACTCCCGACGCGGTTTCAATGCGTCGAGAAACATCGTGTAAAAATCGATATCGAAAATGAGGATATCTTCGAGCAATGCAGTTAACGCCGTCTCCCATCTTGCACGAGCGGAGTCATATTCGGCTTTTAAGGTGGCATGGGACACCTCTTTATCATTGGCCAGATAGAATGCGCGCTTGGCGCATCCGAAACTCTCCAGTAGAATCGAAAAAATCCGTAGCTTTCTCATAAAGTTTTTTCAGCTCAGCAAATTTTTTCTCCGCTGCCCAGCGCGCGCGTTCCTCAGTGATATTCCGCAGCTGCGTCTCACGTGCGTATCGCGCGCTGAGCCGCTGCGCGAGCAGCGATACACCGCTGCCGAGAAGTGCGCCAGCCAGAGTGCCTAGCACAGGGATTAAGCCGCCGAACAAGGTGCGAAGCTGACCGAAGTGGCGTGAATTTCCAGGAACGCAGATTATACGTCACACAAAAGGGCCGAAGCAGTTGACCGCGCCGCTCGCGATTCCCTTAACAGTCCTCGGCGCTCCAGGCCGCACCGCGGAAGCATTTTACACCAAATAATTTCCTTGCTTCAAATACTCCAGGGCACGACAGAATGGCTCCTTCGCGTCGCATGACGCGATGCGCCGTTTGCGGGTCAGCCGCGGGAGGCGACCGCCGCACTCGGCCCCGAGGCGCTGCGGCGGTATTCCGGCACCAGCCGCTCGAGAAGCTGGAGCATGCGCTCTTCGCGGCGGGAGTGCGCCGCTTCTTCCAATTCGTCGATCGAGCGCGCCAGAACCGCGTAATCGGCAGTGCGCGGTGCGGCGAGGCGGATCGCCGGGCTCATTGTCGGCATCAGCGGCTCGGCCGGATGGAACAGCTCTTCATGCAGCTTTTCGCCCGGCCGCAACCCGATAAATTCGAGCTTGATGTCGCGGTCGGGTCGCAGCCCGGCGAGCCGGATCATCTGCCGCGCCAGATCGACGATCCTGACCGGCTCGCCCATGTCGAGAACGCAGATCTTGCCGCGGTCTTCGGGCGCCAGCGAGGGCGAGGACTGCGGCGACGAAGACAGCGCCGCCGCTTGCAATACCAGCTCGACCGCCTCGCGCACGGTCATGAAAAAGCGCGAGACTTCGGGATCGGTGACGGTCAGCGGCCCGCCGCCGGCGAGCTGGCGCGCAAACAGCGGCACCACCGATCCGGTCGAGCCGAGGACGTTGCCGAACCGCACGGTGACATAACACGTGCCCGCCGCGCCGCGCCGGGCCTCGTGGAGGTCGAGCGCCTGGGAAAAGCTTTCGGCGAGGCGCTTGGTGGCGCCCATGACGCTGGTCGGATTGACCGCCTTGTCGGTCGAGACAATCACCACGACCGACACGCCGAAGGCGCGCGACGCCTCGGCGACGTTGCGACTGCCGGCGACGTTGGTCAGAACCCCCTCGATCGGGTTGGCCTCAACCATCGGCAGGTGCTTCAGCGCCGCGGCGTGAAACACGATCTCGGGCCGTTCGGCGGCGATGACCGCCTCGACCTCGTCGCGGTCGCGCACGTCGCGCAGCAGCGGGATCGGCGCCGACGCCGGAAACCGCTCGCGCAGCTCGATGTCGATCGCGTAGAGCGCGTACTCGCTGTTGTCGATCAGGACCAGGCGGCCGGGCGCCGAGGCGGCGATCTGGCGGGCGAGCTCGGCGCCGATCGTGCCACCGGCGCCGGTGACCAGCACCCGCCGCCCGCGGATCAGCCGCGCCATTCCCTCGCGGTCGAGAACCGCCTGTGGGCGGCCCAGCAAATCTTCGAGGGCGATCGGCTCGAGCGCGTGCTCCGGACCGTGCTCGGGATCGCCGAGATGACGCTGAAAGTCGGTCAGCTTGGGCAGGCGGGCCAGCGGGATGGCTAGCGCTTCGGCCCGGTCGAGCAGCCCGCGCACCTGTTCGCCGGGCAGGTTCTGCGCGGTGATGATCAGCTTCTGCGGGCGCCGGCCGCGGCGATCCAGACGCTCGACCACGGTTTCGAGCGAATCGATCGTGCCTAGCACTGGCACGCGATAGATCTCGCGGCCGACTCGCGAAGGGGTGTCGGCGAGGACGCCGACCACGCGATAAACGGCGCGCGGGTTGCGTATCATCTCGCGAATAAAGGTATCGGCCCCGTCCTTGGCGCTGATCAGCAGCACCGGCACGCTCTGGTGCCTGGCCCGTTCGAGCACGTGGTCGAGCCCGCGGTCCTTGAACAGCCGGTAGGCGAGGCGCGGCGCCCCCAACAGGGCTACCAGCACGAACCAGTCGATGATCAGGGTCGAGCGCGGCAGCGCCGCTAGGCGGGTCACAACGAACATCGCCGGCAAAAAGACCAGCAAGGTCAAGCTCGCCGCGCGGGCGATGTTGAACAGATCCGGCAGCGAGGCATAACGCCAGATGCCGCGATAAAGTCCGGTCAACAGAAACACGCCGGCGGCGACCAGGGTAAAGCTGGCGACATAGACCGCCATCAGCCGCGGCTGGTAGCCGATGATGCCGGTGCCGAGGCGCAGATACAGCGCGAGGACGAACGCCAGCGCGGCCATCGCAATGTCGTGAGCGAAGGCGAACAGGGCCCGCCGGTTGTTGGGAAAGATCACCACCGTGCCGCTATAACAGGAAACGCCGGGAACGTGAAAGATCGCGCGCGGCGGCTCGCAGCCGACGGCTGCTTTCCGCCAGCCGATCCGTTGCGTCCCGACAATGACGCAGTCCGCGAGCCGCCGCCCTATTTCAGTCGCGGTGTGCGGCCATTAGAATGATGCATGAGCTGGGGTCGCATCAGCTGGGAGCGCCTCTACCGGGTCCTTCAGCCCGAGAGCGAGGGTACCGCGGCGCGAATCTTCCGCCTGGTCCATCACACGATGGTCACGGTGGGCATCGCGATCATGCTCGCCGACACGGTGGCGGAATGGAGACAGGCCTATCGCGGGCTGCTCGACGCCGGGTTTCCGATCGTCTGCGCCTTCTTTTTCGCCGAGTACGTGGCGCGGCTGGCCGCCGCCCCGGGCGCGCCGGCCGCCCATCGCCGCGGCTGGCGGGCAAGGCTCGCATGGGCCGTATCGGCCGGCGGGATCGTCGATCTGCTGGGCGCGCTGCCCGGGATCCTGGACGTCGCCCTCAGCCCGAAATACGCCAGCCTCTACGGCTTCATCTGGGCGTTCAAGCCGGTCCGCTATGCGCCGGGGCTGGCCAGCCTGCAGCGGGTGATCAGCCGCGCCCGCCACGCGCTGCTCTCGGTGCTCCTAGGTTTCGGGATCGTCCTGCTCGCCGCCGCCAGCCTCGCCTATCTGCTCGAGCGCAACGCGCAGCCCGAGCTGTTCGGCTCGATCCCCCAGGCGCTGTGGTGGGCGATCGTCACCTTGACCACGACCGGCTACGGCGATGTGACGCCGATCACCCCGCTCGGGCGGATTCTGGCCGGGTTCGTCATGGTTTCGGGCATTCTGGTCTTTGCGCTGTGGGCCGGCATCCTGGCGACCGGCTATGCGGAGGAGCTACGGCGGCGCGAATTCCTGCGCACCTGGGACCTCGTCGCCAAGGTGCCGTTCTTCCACAGCGTCGGCGCTTCGGTCATCGCCGATGTGGCGCGTTTGCTGCGGGCGCGGGATTATCCAGCGCGCGGAGCCATCATGCGCCGCGGCGAACGCGGCGACTGCATGTACTTTATCGCCTCGGGCGAGGTCGAGGTGCGGCTGCGGCCGGGAACGATCCGGCTGGGACCGGGGGAATTCTTCGGGGAGATCGCGCTGTTGACCGGAGAACCGCGCAGCGCGACGGTCGTGGCGCTGCAGCCATGCACGCTGCTGACCCTCGACATCGTCGATTTTCGCCAGCTGCTCGGGCGTCAGCCGGATCTCGCCCGCGTCGTCAGCGAGGAAGCCGAGCGCCGGCTTCACGCCAACGAGGTCGGTGCAAGGCCGCCGCGCGAGGCGGCAAGCCGCCCGATCGCGCCGGGTGATCAGCCCTCGCCCGCCATGGGCGCGCCGAGCGGCTCGTAATATGTGGGCGGAAAGTTGGCGGCACGCCGCGCCGCATGATTGAAAGGCGGCTTCAGTTCGCCCTTGAAGCAGCGCTCGAACTCGGTCGCGAAAGGCTTCTTGCGGGACGAGGCCACGCTCCCGGCACAGGCGCTCGAACCAGCGCACCCCGACCGCCACGTGCCCGATCTCCTGCGCGTAGATATGGCCCAGGATCGCGGCGCTCGTTGCGTCGCCGGCGCGTTCGAGCCGCTCGGCCATCCGCGGCGTCACGTCGAGCCCGCGCGCCTCGAGCACCAACGGCACGACCGCGAGACGGGCGAGCAGATCGTCGGCGGTCGCCTCGGCCGCCTCCCATAGCCCGTCATGAGCCGGCAGGTCGCCATAGCGCGCGCCGAAATCGGCGAGGCGGGCCGCCAGCAGCGCAAAATGGCCGGCCTCCTCGGCGGCGACACGGACCCAGTCGTCGCAGAAGCTGAGCGGCAGGCCCTCGCCGGCAAAGCGCGCGACCACGTCCCAGCCGAGATCGATCGCGTTGAGCTCGATATGGGCGAGCGCGTGCAGCAGCGCCGTCCGGCCCGCCGGCGAGCCGAAGTTCCGCCGCCTCGGCATCTCGCGCGGCGGGCGCAGCAACGGGTGCCGCGGCCGGGCGGGCCGCGACGGCGGCGGGACCTCGCCGACCGGCAGCGCGCCCGCGCCCCAGGCCGCCGCCAGCGCGCGGCTGGCCGCCGCCTTGGCCGCTGGGTCGGCGGTGCCGAGAATCGCCGCCGCGCCCGCGGTTAGACTTTCCATAGGGCTTGGCATCGTCAAAGACTTGACGGGAGGAGCCGGGATGGCCGGAGCCGCGAAAATCGGGGCCCGACGCTGAACCGGCCGTGAATCGTCACGGCGCAGCCGGCCGACCGGCGAAACCTTCCCATCCGGTCCGACGCAGCGCGCAGGCCGGGCACTGGCCGCAGCCATAGCCCCATTCGTACCGCTGGGTGCGGTCGCCGAGATAGCAGCTATGGGTTTCGTCGCGGATCAGCGCGACCAGCGGGTCGCCACCGAGATCGCTGGCGAGCCGCCAGGTCATGGCCTTGTCGAGCCACATCAACGGGGTGTGGATCACAAAGCGATGATCCATGCCGAGCGACAGGGTCGCCTGCAATGCCTTCAACGCGTCGTCGCGGCAATCGGGGTAGCCCGAATAATCGGTCTCGCACATGCCGCCGACGAGGTGGCGGAGGCCGCGCCGGTAGCCGATCGCGGCGGCCAGCGTGAAAAACATCAGGTTGCGGCCGGGAACAAAGGTGTTCGGCAATCCGCCGGCGTCAAAGGCGATGGCGCTGTCGCGGGTCAGCGCGGTGTCGCTGATTTGTCCCAGAACCGCGAAATCGATCAGATGATCGGCGCCGAGCCGATCGCTCCATTGCGAAAACTCATGGCGCAACCGGGCGAGCACGACCCGCCGGCAGTCGAGCTCCACGTAATGGCGCTGGCCGTAATCGAAGCCGACGGTCTCGACCGCAGCAAAGCGCTCGAGCGCCCAGGCGAGGCAGGTCGCCGAATCCTGGCCGCCCGAAAACAGCACGAGCGCGCTGTCGCGGCGAATATCGGCGGTGTGGCGCTGGTCCTCGGACACCGCTTACGAGATAGCGCCTGCGCCAGCGGCGATCAACCGCGGGCGCAGCCACACCGGCCACTCAGCGCCGGGCCACGGTCGCGACCAGAAAGCCAACGGCAAAGGCGATCGCCAAGGCGCTCAATGGGTTGTGCTCGACCTGCTCCGAGACGGTGCCGACCGCACGCTCGCTCTGGGCGCGGAACTCCTTTGCCATTTCGGTCGCCCGCTGCTGCGCGGTCTGCGCCCACTCTTCGCTGGCCTTGGTCAAGTCGCGGATCGATTGCGAGGCCTGCTCGACCACCGACCGCAGCTTCTCGACCGCCTCGGTCGCCTGGCTGAACCCGAACCCGCCGCCACTGCCGTTGCCGCCGCTCTCGCGCTTATCCTCCGACATCGCCCTCTCCTCATAAGGTTGCATCAACCGAGATCATGTCGGAAAACGTTCGCCCCGCCGAAACGCTCCGCCTCCGGTACATCAACGGCCGACCCAGGCCATGTGCCGTCGCCTGTACCACCGCCTTCCGCGGGCTCGACCCGCGAAATCCATGTCTTTACCTTCGGTGCGGAAGCCGTGGATGGCCGGGCCAAGCTTGGCCAAGACGAAACGGCGAACCAACGTCTTCTTTGCGGAGTGCCGGCAATGCCCTACGGCAAAAGGCTGTAAGTAATTTCATCAACCGGGATCGGCGAATTAGGACTATCAAGGGGCGTAAATGATACAAACGTTAGGGAGCCTTCGATCTGGGAAACCCCAACGATCGCCCCACTTTCAAAATAACCGGGGCTGCCGCCGGCCCCGCAAGAAGGGCTAAAGCCTACAATCCCGTAGCTGTAGAAATTCGAGGTGATCCCAGCCTTCTTCAACCGCGCCGCCAATGGGCTGCTGGCGATCGCGCCGGTGTACCAGGTAACGGATTGAGGGTAGGTTCCACAATTGGCTCCGCTCGATGGCGTCAGCGACCACGCGGTCGCTCCTCCGGTGCTGACGCCAGGGCCGTTTACCGTAACCAGAAATTTGCCGCTCCCAAGAGTTGGCGGCCCGACGTAGTGGCCGGCGACGAATTGGTTCAGGATCGGGTTGATTGCAGCCACGACCTTGGGGTAGCCGGGGGCGATTGTCAGGTTGCCGCTGGTCGCGGCGTTGAGCTGGATCGTCACATCCTTGTAGACGAGGCTGCCGGTCGAGGTCTCGACCGGCACGTCGGTCGCGGTGATCGTCCCGCCGCTGCCGACGATCGTCGAATCCTGCAGATAGGGCGTCGGCGTCGCGGCGATCGCCGGCGATGCGAAGACCGCGCCAAGCCCCAGCCCGGTGGAGATCGTCCATGTCAATGGCTTGCGTCTCAACACTTGCTTGACAAAATTGCACCAATTTTTGGCCATGGCACGCCCTCTGCATGATCCTTCAGGAAAGAATGTGGCAAATATGGCATATTTTCCGGTTAAATTCTATCGATAATTGGTCAACAACCCTGCTTCCCAATCGGCGCGCGCAACACCGACTGCCCACCACCGGATGATCGAGGATCGCGCTTAGCTGGGAGGGGCTTCTCTCGACGTCAACTTCCGCCCCTCGCGAGGGTGACGATGCGCACCAGAACGAGGGCCGCCGCGACGAAAAGATAGGCGCGCAGCACGATCAGCCAGATGCGCTCGCCGATGCCAAGGCGGCGCGGCGGCAATTGGGCGAGGGACGGCATCCGCCAGGTTCCCCGCAATGCCGGGTCGAAAGCCGGCGCCGCGACCCCGTCGCTGCGACGGCGCAGACCGCCGGCGAGAAGCCAGACCACGACCGCGCCGAGGCTGCCGCCGGCGAGGATGCCGAGAATCGTGTGGGCGCCGATCGCCGGAAACAGCACCGCCGCGGTCAGGATCACCGACAGCACCACCAGCACTGCGATCACCGCCCCGGTGAACAGATTGACGCTGCGGCCGTTCACCGACGGCCCGAGCACCGCCTTGTCGTTGCACAGCAGCAGCAGGAACACGGTGGCGCTCGGCAGCAGCACGCCGGCCAGCGTCTGCACCGCGTTGGTCAACAGGCCGAGCGGCGCCCCGGGGGTCAGCACCAACGCCGCCGCAATCGCCACCAGCCCGCCATAGACCGCGTAAAAGGCCTTTGCGTCCCTGGGTTTGCGGTGCAGCGAATGGCGCAGCGACAGGACGTCGCCGATCGCATAGGCGGTCGATAACGACACCGCCATCGCGCCGATCACGCTGGCGTCGATCAGCGCGATCGCAAAAAAGATGCCGGCCAGGTGCCCGACATACTTGCCGAGCCCGGCGGCGACCGTGCCCGCGTCTTGAAAGTTCCCGAACTCGGGCCGCCCGGAAAAGGCGGCGGCGGTAAACGCCATCATCGCCACCGCCCCGATGATGACGAGGGCAATGCCGATCCACAAATCCGCGCGCTCATAGCGGATGAAGCGCGGGGTGATGCGCTTGTCTATGACATAGCTCTGCTGGAAAAACAGCTGCCACGGCGCCACCGTGGTGCCGACGACGGCGATGATCAGCAGCATCACGTCTCCGAGCTTGCCGCCGGCGGAAAGCTGCGGCACTACGAAATCCCGCGCGATCTGGCCGAAGGGCGGGTGCGCCCACAACAGAATCGGCACCAGCAGCAGGCTGCCGAATACGAGCAGCAGCGCGAACCGCTCGAAGCGGCGGAAATCGCCGGTGCCGGCAGCGGCGATGACGAGCACTGCCGAGGCGAGGACGCCCAATTCGCGCGGCAGCCCCAGATAGCCGAGCGCCAGGCTGATGCCGATGAACTCGGTCACGATGGTCAGCGCGTTCAGCAGAAACAGGTCGATGACGCTGAAAGCGCCCCAGAATTTGCCGAAGCGCTCGAGGATCAGCCGGGCGTGGCCGACCCCGGTCACCGCGCCGAGCCGCAGCACCATCTCCTGGTTGACATAGAGCACCGGGACCAGCAGCAGCAGCGTCCACAGCAGGGTCGTGCCGTAGTTCTGGCCGGCCTGGGTGTAGGTGCTGAAGGCGCCGGCATCATTGTCGCCGACCATGACGATCAGCCCCGGCCCGACGATGGCGAGCAGGGTGCGCAGCCGGGCGGCCCAGCTGGCCCGCGGGGCGATGTCGCCGCGCAGGATGGTGCCGAGCGCCCCCTTGATGTCGCCGAGATGGGCCTCGTCGAGCACCGCCGAATTGACCGGCGGGGCGGCGAATTCGTTGACGGAGGTCATTCGGGCCTCCCGCCCGCGCGTTGCGGAGCGGAGGCATGCGCGACGGGCTTGGGTAATTTCTCGGCGATGCCCAAGGTGTCGGCGCGCTGCCGCATCTCAGCCCATACCTGCTCTGGGCTGACGCCGCAGACGTGCCACAGCACGACCAACTGATAGACGACGTCGGCGCTCTCCCGGACGATGGCGTGGGTGCGGTGTCGCACCGCTTCGAGCGCGACTTCGCCGGCTTCCTCCATCAATTTTTGCGCGATTTTGCGGCGGCCGCTGGCCAGGAGCCGCGCGGTGCGCGGATTGTCGGCCTCGCTTACCCGGTCGAGTGCATCATAGAGCCGGGCGATTTCGCTCGCGCCGGCATCGGCGGCGGCGACCGACTGCGGGTGCGCCACATGCCTCTCGTGCCTTACCAGGGCGGCCATGTTCCTTCCTCCATTCCCAGGCGGTGATCAAACCGACCCGGGCGGAGAAAGGGGCGCCCCTACCGGCGGGCGGCTATCGCGTTGGCGACGCCGGTCCCTGCGGGGGACCCCGTTTGATCACCCGGGGCGGGCGGTCCGAGGAACCGGTCGCGACGAGGCGACTGGGAGGCTCCGCGGATGCTCTGCTAGATCGAGGTCCCATCGTGTGGTTTGTCGCTCCACCGCCACGGGCGGAATGCCCGAGGCCAAACCGGCAGTTAGGCGCCCCGGGCGGGCGTGTCAACCGCAAAAGCGCCGGGTCGAACCATCGTGCGCGGCGCCCGAGATTTCGGCGCGGACACCCCGCCCGCTGCGAAAATCACGGTCGCGGTCCGTGGACGGACCTGCCGAGTTTGATGTCCGCTTTTCGGGGGCCGCCCTTGTCCTCGGCGACGATGCGATAGCTGCGGTGCCGGTATCGACTTCTCATTGGATAGTCGGGAACGCACCGCGCGAGGCGGAGTTTGCCCGGCGTGCGCGCTATGCGCCGAAACATCCGAACGGAGGAAGTACGGATGAGAACCCTGATCCTTGCTACGGTATCGGCGATTGCGCTCGGGATCGCCGGCGCGGCCCCGAGCTATGCCCAGAACACCGCGACTCCGACGCCGGGCTCGACGATTACCCAGCCGGCGACCCCGCCGGGCGCCACGGCGACGCCGCCGGCGGCAAATTCGGGCGCGACCTTAGGCGCCGCGGCAGCGCAACCGGCGACCCCGTCGCTCGGCAGCAGCTCGCAATACAGCAAGCCTTATATGGCGAATGCCTCGGCGCCGGGTATGACCGCCGGGCGGGTCACCCGCGGCGAGGTTCGCCAAGTCCAGGAAAAGCTGCGCGGCGACGGCCTCTATCACGGCCGGATTGACGGTCTGATGGGAGCTGAAACCAGCCAGGCGTTGCGCCGCTATCAGCATAAGAACGGCCTGCAGACGACCGCCCGGCTCGATCAGGATACGTTGAACAGCCTGCTTGGCGCTGGTCTCGGCCAGGGATCGAGCATGCCGGGCTCGACGGCGCCGTCGAGTGCCGCGGGGACCAACGCCAGCGGCGGCAACTGGAAAGGCGCCAACCCCGCGGACAACGCCAAATAGCCGCCGACAGCCGTTCAACCGAGAGGAGCCGCCGTCGGGCAGGGGCCGCCCGCCGGGAAGCGGCGGCCGCCACTTCGCCGCTGGCGGCGCGCCCCGGTCCGGCGCTATGTTCCCCCCGCGTCCGCACGGGAGGGGAAAACAGCATGGCCGCCGAGACGAGCGCCGATGGTCTGGTCGGGTATGATTGCCGGGACCAGATTGCGACCCTGACCCTCAATCGGCCGGAAAAACTCAATGCCTTCAGCGACGAACTGGTGCGCCATTTGGCCGACGCGCTGCGTCGCTTCGATCTCGACCCTGAGGCCGAGGTGGCGATCATCTGCGGCGCCGGTCGGGCTTTTTCGAGCGGCGCCGACGTGCATCAGCGCCAGCTGCGCCGCCGCGAGGAATTCCTCGAGCATGGCGGCCCGCAGGGCTGGGGCGCCAACTCCGCCGATCTGTTGACCCGGTCAGTCAACTGGAAGCCGGTGATCGCCGCACCGCACGGCTATGCGATGGGTCTCGCCCTCGGCATCGTGCTCGAATGCGATCTGATCGTCGCCGAAGCCGGGACCAAATTTCAGGTGACCGAGACCTCGCGCGGGCTCGGCGGCTCGAAATACTGGGCGTTGCTGAATTTCCGCGGCGGCGCGGCGCTCGCCACCGAGGTGGCGCTGACCGGCCGGTTCTTCACCGCCGAGGAGGCGCTGGCCGCCGGGATCGTCAGCCGGGTGGCGCCGGCGGGTCGCCATCTCGATGTGGCGCGCGAGCTCGCTGCCGAAATCGCCCGGAACCCGCCATTGTCGGTGCGCGCGACGGTGCGCACCCGGCGCTGGTACATGGACCAGATCGCGCGCGAAGTGGCGATGCAGACTGCACCCTTGAAGCTCTATCTGAGCGAGGATTTCCACGAGGCGGCGCTCGCCTTTGCCGAAAAGCGTCGACCAGGGCCGTTCAAGGGCCGCTGAACGGCTCGAAAGCAGAGATGAGGGGTTTGCCATGATCACTGCCGCCTATGTCCGCACCATGGCCGCCTACAACGCCGAGATGAACCGCCGCCTCTACGCTGCCGCGTCGCGTCTGCCGGAGGCCGAGCGCCGGGCGCCGCGCGGCGCGTTCTGGGGCTCGATTCACGGCACCCTGACCCACATCCTATGGGGCGACCGGCAATGGATGTCGCGGTTCGACAACTGGCCGAGGCCCACGACCCCGATCAAAGAGAGCGCGCAGATGATCGACGATTTCGTCGAGCTCGCCGCGGCGCGCGAACAAGCAGACGCCGATATCGCCCGGTGGGCCCACAACCTCGACGAGGCATGGCTCGGCGAGGATCTGGTCTGGTTCAGCGGTGCGGCTAACCGCGAGATTCGCGCGCCGAAGCAGCTGTTGGTGTCGCATTTCTTCAATCATCAGACCCATCACCGCGGCCAGGCGCACGCGCTGTTGACCGCGGCCGGCGAGGCCACCGGCGACACCGACCTGTTTTTGCTGATCCCGCAGATCGTCGATTAGCTCGAGCGCCGAGCCTGCCGCTCCCGGCTGCGGTTCGACGCGGCCGCCCGCATAGCAGGCGCAGACGGTCGCCGCGGACGGGGATATAATCGAGTTCGGTTTCCTAAGACAGCGGCAACGGTCAGAGCCTCGAAGAGCCATGTCGAGCCGATATGCCGGGTTGCTGGGGGCGGCGTGTCTGCTGCTGTTGCTGCTGCCGGGGCAAGCCGGGGCTGCCGATTTCGGACCGCCAGGTGGTCCACCTGCTGAACCGACTGGCCTTCGGCCCGACCTTGGACGACGTCAATTATGTGAAAACGATCGGCGTCGAGCGCTACATCGCCGAGCAGCTCGATCCCGCCGCTATCGACGAGCCGATCGAGCTGCGCTATCGCCTCGCCCAGCTTCCCACCCTCGACCTCCACGCCGACGAGCTGCGGCAGCTCTACGGTCCGCTGCGCCCGGTCCTCGGCGTGAAGCCGAGCCCGGGCGAGATCAAGGAGCAGCAGGCTCGTGCTCGGCTCGTCGTCCGCGAGGCCCAAGAGGCGCGCATTCTCAAAGCGGTGCTGAGCCGGCGGCAGCTCCAGCAAGTCATGGTGAATTTCTGGTTCAACCATTTCAACATCTTCTCCGGCAAGGGCCTGGATCGGGTGTGGATCGGCAATTACGAGGAGCGGGCGATCCGTCCGCATGCGCTCGGCCGGTTCCGCGACCTGTTGTTCGCCGTGGCCGAGCATCCGGCGATGCTGGTCTATCTCGACAACACCCAGAATGCGGCGCCGGGGAGCCCTGGGGCGCGGGGCGCAGCGAGCGGGCTCAACGAGAATTTTGCGCGCGAGGTCATGGAACTGCACACCCTCGGCGTCGATGGCGGGTATACCCAAGACGACGTCACCACCCTGGCGCGGGTGTTCACCGGCTGGCGCGTCAATCCGCCCAATTCGCAAAGATTTCCCGGGGTTGCGGCAATATTCGATGGGCTGCGCCATGACGACAGCCCCAAGGTCTTTTTGGGGCAGAAGCTGCGCGCGCGGGGTCGGGCCGAGGGCGAAGAGGCGCTCGATATTCTGGCCGGGAGCCCAGCCACCGCCCGCCACATCGCCTATGAGCTCGCCCAATATTTTGTCGCCGACGCGCCGCCGCCGGCATTGGTGGACCGGCTCGCCGCTCGTTTTTTGGCCAGCGGCGGCGACATCCGCCAAGTTTTGCAGACGCTGTTCGACAGCCGCGAATTCTGGGACAGCATCGGACAGAAATACAAGACGCCCTATGAATACGTGATTTCGGCGGTGCGCGCGGCCGGCGTCCCGGTCAACAATCTGCGTCCGCTGATCGGTTGGATGGACCGCTTCGGCATGCCGCTTTACGGCTGCGAGACGCCCGACGGCTACAAGAACACGCAAGAGGCTTGGCTGAGCCCGGATGCCGCGATCCAGCGGATCAGCTTTGCCACGGCGTTCGCCCGCGGCTTTGTGCGGATCAGCACGGCGCCGCTCGGCGATGAACAGGGTGCGCCGCTGTCGCTGCAGCGGCCCGATCCGGTCGACGCCTCGCACCTCGAGGAAATCTTCGGCGCGGCCTTGTCCAGCCCGACGCGTGCGGCGGTCGCGTCGGCGCCGCCAGTGCTGCGCGCCGCGATGATTCTCGGCAGCCCCGATTTTATGCGCAGATAGGAGGCGGCGATGACCCGACGGCTTGGCTGGTCCCGGCGCTCACTTTTGAAGGCATCGGTCGGGGCGGCTGTGTTGCCGCTCGGCCCTGGGGCCTGGGCGGCGAGCGCCGAGGGCGGCCCGCAGCGTCTGATCGTGATCTTGCTGCGCGGCGCCGTCGACGGCCTCAACGTCGTCGTGCCCTATGGCGAGGAGGCCTACTACGCGGCGAGGCCTACGATCGCGATCGGTCGCCCGGGCGAGCCCGGCGGCGCGCTGGCGCTTGACGCCCGTTTCGGATTGCACCCGGCCTTGGCGAGCTTGATGCCGCTGTGGCGGGCGGGAACCCTCGCCTTTATCCATGCCGCCGGCTCGCCCGACCCGAACCGGTCGCATTTCGAGGCGCAGCGCTACATCGAGAACGGCACGCCCGGCCGCAGCGCCACCGCCGACGGCTGGATGAACCGGCTTTTGCAGGCATTGCCGGGCCCGCGCGATCCGGCCGACGCGCTCAGCGTCGGCCCGACCCTGCCGCGCATCCTCTCCGGCGCTGCGCCGGCCAGCAATCTGCCGCTCGGACCCAATGCCGATCGGACATTGCCGATCGACCGGCCGCTGATCGCCGCCGCGTTTGATCGGCTTTATTCGGGGAACGACGCGCTCGACCAAGCCTATCGCGAGGGGCGCCGCGCGCGGGCGGAACTGGTCGGCGATCTCGCGCGCGAGCAAGCGATTGCCTATGCCGGCGCTCCGCCGCCGCGGAGCTTTGCCGCGCGGGCTGCTCAGCTCGCGCATCTGATCGGCGGTGACCCGCGCATACGCCTCGCCTTTGTCGCGCTCGGCGGCTGGGACACCCATGTCGATCAGGGCGGCCCCGAGGGGCAGCTCGCCAACCGGCTGCGGCCCCTGGGCGAGGGGCTGGCCGCCTTGGCGCAGGGGCTCGGCTCTGCCTGGCGCGAGACTGTGATCGTGGTGTTGTCGGAGTTTGGCCGCACGGTTCACGAGAACGGCGATCGCGGCACCGATCACGGCCACGGCAATGTCATCTGGGTCGCGGGGGGCGCAGTCAACGGCGGTCGGGTCTATAGCGACTGGCCGGGATTGGCGGCGGCCCAGCTCTATCAACGACGTGACCTGGCAATCACGACCGATTTTCGCGCGGTGCTGGCCGCGATCCTCGGCCCGCATCTGCGACTGGCCGATCGCCAGCTGGACCTGGTGTTCCCGGGCGCGCCGCCGGGCGCCGCGGAGCTGGCGCGGTTGCTGGCGGCCTGACCACCGCGCCGACGCAAGGCAGACCGCTGTCGGCGCGGCCCGCTGTCGGCGGGGGCCGCCTCGGGGAGCCGCTGGGCTTCATCATTTATTCATCTCAATGATCGACCATTCGCTGCTGCGAGCCGGATAGCTTCCGACAGCCAGGCGATCAGGATCGGGAATGCTGCACAATCGTTGGCCGCCGAAATCGGCGGCTCGGCAAACTGGCCCGTGGCCACCGCACCGCACCGGCAGGCCGCCGCGCCGGCACGCCGCACCCGGCTTGGCGCGGCAATCGGCAACCGGCGTTTTGCCCGCTCGATGCTGGCCGCCGAGGAATGGGTTCGCTTGCGAAACTCGTCTTTGCTGTTTCTGTTGTCGCTTAACAAGGCGAAGCGCGAACGACAACTTTATTGCGCGTCGAACGGCTTGGTGCTATAGCCGGTTCGCGGGTTCAAGTATCTTGCGGCGATGCGCGGATAATGGGGGGTGCGGCGTTCGGCGGCGCACGTTTGCCGCGTGTCCATGCCTATCCCGGACCGGGAACGCTGTAGAGGAGCGCAGGGGTGCATCGCACGTTGCTTCGCGCAGCAGGGACCATTGTCGTGTTGATCATCGCCGGATGTCACAATGCGCCGCCGCTGCCCTCCGCCCCGCCGGCCTCCTCGCTGCCGTCGAGCCAATACATCATCGGCCCCGGCGACAGTTTGAACATTTTCGTTTGGCGCAATCCAGAATTGTCGGTCACGGTCCCGGTCCGACCGGACGGGCGCATCTCGATCCCGCTGGTCAATGACGTCGTGGCCATCGGCAAGACCCCGACCCAGCTCGGCACCGAGCTCGAGCAGCGCCTGGCTCAATACATCAAGGAGCCGACGGTCACGGTCATCGCCGAAGGATTTGTCGGTCCGTTCACCGAGCAGGTGCGCGTCGTTGGTGAAGCCGCGCAGCCCCGCGCACTGCCATATCGCACCGATATGACGGTGCTCGACGCGATGATCGAGGTCGGCGGACTGACGCGCTATGCGGCCGGGAACGATGCCGTGATCGTGCGCACCGTCGCCGGTAGGCAGGTGACCTATTCAGTGCATCTCGACGATTTGATCAAGGACGGTGACGTCGCGAGCAACGTCGCGCTCCAGCCCGGTGATATTCTGATCATTCCGCAACGCCTGTTTTGAATATGCCGGAGCGCGTCATCAAGGGTGGCCGTCGCCAGCCCGATCGATCGCGACGGGTCGAACTATCGGTGACCGCCGAACCCGTTCGATCGGAGTGGAGCCGCAGATGAATTGGATCCGATTGCAAGCCGTGCCGATCCTGCAAGCGATGTGGCGGCAGCGATGGCTCGGAGTGGGCCTAGCCTGGCTGGTCTGCACCGTCGGATGGATCGCCATTGCGTTTATCCCGACGGAATATGAATCCTCCGCGCGCGTCTATCTCGATGCCGACCCGGTGCTGACCCCGCTATTGGCCGGATTGGCGGCGAACACCGACCCGGCTCGACACCTCGACTTCATGGAACGCACATTGTTGAGCCGGCCCAATCTGGAGCAGTTGGTGCGGCTGACCAATCTCGACGTCGGAATCACCACACCGGCGCAACGCGAAGCCCTGTTCACGGGGCTGGCGCAGAATATCGAGGTCATTCCGATCACCAGCAACTTGATGACCATCGCCTACCGCAACCACGATCCGCAGGTGGCGAAGAATGTCGTGCAGTCGCTCTTAACCATATTCAACGAAAAAACCTCGGGCAGCAGCCGCAGCGAAATGGACAGCGCCCAGCGCTTTCTCGACGAGGAGATCCTTTCCTATCGCGATCAACTGCGCGCCGCCGAGAAGCGCCGGGGAGACCTGGCGCGGCAATATCCCGACCTGATTTCGGACGTGCTCCCCGGGTCCGGGGCGCCCGACGTCGACCGCGGCAGCCGACTTGACCAGGCCCGCGCTGCCGTGCGCCAGGCGAAGGATGACCTCGCCGATGCGGTCACCAAACGGGACGCGTTGCAGAAGGCGCTCGCTTCGGTGCCGCCAGTGCTCGATGTCGAGCGCGCGCCGCAGGTCATCGTCACCGGCCAGTCGGCCAGCCCGGAAGAGGCGCGGCTCGAGGAGCTGCGGCGTAATCTCGACACGCTGCGGCTGAAATACACCGACAAATACCCCGACGTGATCGCCACCCGACAGGAGATCGCGCAACTCGAAACCGAGGTGAAGCACACGGCGGCTTCGGGCGGCGCGCGGGCGAACGACAAAACCCAGATCGCCAATACCGTCTATGACCAGCTCAAGGTCGAGCTCGTCGATGCCCAGGGTGCCGTTGCCACGAACCAGCGGCGTCTGGCCGAGGCGGAGGCCGACCAGGCCCGGATCGAAGCGATCATCCAATCGGCGCCCGGCATTCTGGAAAAAGTGCGGGACATGGATCGCGATTATGGCGTGCTGAGGGATAATTATCAGGCGCTGGTGGCGCGCCGCGAATCCGCCGGGATCGCGGATGCCGCCGACACCAAGACCGAAAAGATCCAGTTCCGTGTCGTCGATCCGCCGCGGGTGCCGTTGGTCCCGGTCGCACCGCGTCGTCCGTTCCTGGTTTCGGTGGTGCTGCTGTTAGGAGTTGGCGCGGGTTTTGCCGCACCCTTGGCGATGACCCAGCTCGACCATTCCTTTGCCACGCTCGGCCAATTGCGCAATCTCGGGATCCCGATCCTGGGCAGCGTGACCCGGCTTTCGCTCGGCGCGGCGCGGCGACGAGCGGCGATCCAGCTGGCCGGGGTCTGCGCCAGCGCCATTGTTCTGATCGCGGTCTACGGCACCCTTCTGGCGATCAGCTTCGGCCTCCATTCGGTGAGCGTTTCTTGATGGCAGAATCGATTGGCTTGATCGAACGGGCGGCGGCACTGCTGCGCCAGCGGGAGGCGGCAGAGACGGGATTGCCGCTGTCCCCGGCCTCGTCCCCGCCGGCTGCCCCCCCCCTGGCTGCGCCCGCAATCGCCCCGCATCCCGCCGCGCCTCGGCCTGATGCGCCCGGCGCGGGCCCGGAGCTGATCCTCGACCGCGGCCGACTCGCCGATTACGGCGTCCAGATTCCATCCTCGCAGCGATCGCGGACCGTCGAGGAGTTTCGCCTGGTCAAGCGCAACCTGATGGCCGCGTGGTCGCCGAGCAACGGGGTCCACGACCGGACGGAGAGCCGGTTGATCATGGTCACCAGCGCTCGCCCGGGCGAGGGCAAGACATTCGTGTCGCTGAACCTGGCGCTGGCGTTCGCCTCCGAGAGAGATGTGAAGGCGCTGCTCGTCGATGTCGACACGCATCACTCCAACTTGCGCACGATCCTTGGGATCCGGGGCGAAGCGGGGATCGTCGATGTCCTGGCCGGCGATCTCGATTTGACCGAGGTGCTGGTCCGCACCAGCAACCCGAACCTCTTGGTGCTGCCGTCGGGCCGCGGCGGACCGCTGGTGCCCGAGCTGTTTTCGAGCAATCGGATGGCGGCGCTGATGGGCGAATTGACCCGGCGCTTTTCCGATCGCTTCATCATTCTCGATACCCCGCCCTGCATGGCGAGCAGTGATGCCGCCACGCTGGCCCCGCTGGTCAGCCAGACCGTGTTCGTCGTCGAGGCGCATCGCACCCAGCAGGAGGAGATCGAAGCCGGCCTGAGCATGCTCAGCTCCTGCCCCCGAATCAGCCTGCTGCTGAACAAGGGCGAGTTCGCGAGCGCTCATTTCGGCAATTACGGCTACGGTTATCACTACCCGGGTGGCGAGGGCGATGAAGTGCGCTCGGATGCGCCGGCGCCGGCCTAAACGCCCCGCGGGCGGGCCGTTGCGCAAGCGGCGTCATGGTCCGACCCTCCTGCTCCTTGCCATTGCCGGTCTCACCCGTGCCGTGCCGGCCACGGCGCAGCCGACCACCGGCACCGCCCCGACCGGCACCACCCCGACCGGCACCACCCCGACCGGCCTCGCTCCGACCGGCCTCGCTCCGACCGGTCTCGCGCCCAGCGGCCTCGTGCCCACCATTCTCCCGCCGGTGCCATCCGGGCCGTTCGGCCTGCCGAACCCGCTAACGCCGCCCAACGCGCTGCCCAACGGCATCGCTCCGGCAGCGGCCCAGCAGCCGGCGTATTCGCTGGCGCTGCCGTCGCCTGGCGCCGGGATCACCACGCTGCAGCAATACGACCCGAATGCGCCGGCGGTGCTGATCCAGCCGACCCTGTCCTTGGGCGAAACCCTGACCGACAACGTCTTTTACTCGTCGACCGATCGGACCGCGGCGGCGGAAACGCTGCTCATTCCCGGTGTCTCGGTTTCGGCGGATACGCCGCGACTGCAAGGGGTGATGACCGCCCAGATCCAGGGTGACGCCTACATACCAACCAGCACTCTGGACCAGCTGTTCGCCTCGCTTTACGCGAACGGCACCGCCACGATCCTGCCGGACCACTTGTTCGTCGACCTCCAAAGCAGCATCAGCCAAGGGTCGACACTGCCGGGTCTCGGTTTTATCAATCCGAGCCAATTGCCGCGCACCCAGCAGACCCAGATATTCACCAATACGATCTCCCCGTATCTGAGGGAATCATATGACGGCAAGGTTGATTTCGAGCTGCGTTATCGGTTCGG
Organism: uncultured Alphaproteobacteria bacterium; assembly: GCA_963832875.1. Taxonomy (GTDB): domain Bacteria; phylum Pseudomonadota; class Alphaproteobacteria; order ATCC43930; family CGMCC-115725; genus AP-15. Next base: position 530,875 of record CAWHWB010000002.1, read on the forward strand.
CTCGACCAATTTCGGCGGTAATACTTTTACCTCGCCAACCTTGACGCCGGGCCAAACCAATCTCGCCAACGGGATCTTGAACGAAGGCACGTTCACCGCCGGGACCGGGCGGGATTTCGATCGCGCGCAGTCGCGGCTGACGATCGACGCTTCGAGCTTCAACTCGAGCTCGACCAGCCGCAACACGCAGTTCAGCTCGTATGACGATCTCCAATATCAGATCACGCCGGATATCGCGGCGCTGGGCCGGGTCGGCTATCAGAGCATCCACTACCCGCTCGCCCCGTCGGCGACGTTCGTCGGGCCGACTTGGCTGGTCGGCGGGCGGCTCACGCTCGGCCCCAACGGCAACTATATCAGCCTGGAATATGGCGTGCAGGAGGGCGTTCCCGGCTTCACCGGGTCCGCCCTCTATCAGCTGACGCCGACCATTACCGTGACCGCCAGCCTGGTGCAGGGGGTCAGTTCTCCGGCGGAATTCCTGCAATCCTCGCTGGCGACCTCGACGCTGAGCCCCTATGGCGGGATCGTCAATCAGTCTACGGGACTGCCGACCAGCTTTTACGTGCCGGGTTCCGGTTTGACCAACGGCGTTTACCGCCAGCACCTGTTCAACGCCCAAATCACCGACACGATCGGGCCGAACAGTTACGGGCTCTACGGTTATTACACCAATCAGACCTCGTTGACGCCGCCGATCACCGCGCCAACCACGAGCGAGGGCGCATCCCTCTCCTGGAGCCGCGACATCAGGCCCGACCTCAACGGCTACACGTCGATCAGCTACGCCAACACGGCCAATGCCGTCAGCCCGACCACGCTGACCTCGGTCAGCAGCATCAGCAGCGTGTCTGCCAATATCGGCGTCAACTATCTGCTCAGCAGGAACTTGACTGGGTCGGTCCTCTATACCTTTACCTATGAACCCAACGGCGGCGTGGTTGTTTCCGGGCACAGCGGCGACATTCTGGTCAACACGTTGCAGTTGCTGCTGACCAAGGCTTTCTGAGCCGATGTACACCGAATTCTACAGGCTCGCCACCCGACCGTTCCAGCTGACGCCCGATGCCCGCTTCTTCTTTGAGAGCACCGTGCATCGGCAGGCCATGGCCTATATGGTCTATGGCCTGCATCACGCCGAGGGCTTCATCATCATCACCGGCGAAGTCGGGGCGGGAAAGACCATCCTCGTCGACAATCTCCTGGCGACGATTAGCGAGGACAGCTTTGTCACGGCAAAGATCGTGACCAGCCAACTGGGCGGCGACGATCTTCTCCACATGGTCGCCGCCGGTTTCGGAATCGCCAAGGAGGGGCTGGCGAAGGGAGCGCTGCTGCAGCGGATCAGCGATTTCGTGCTGGCCAAGCACCGCGACGGCAAGCGCGTGTTGTTGATCGTTGATGAGGCGCAGAACCTGTCCTTCGAGGCGCTGGAGGAACTTCGCATGCTGTCCAACATCGTCGTCGACAAGACGATGGCGTTGCAGAGCTTTCTGCTCGGCCAGCCGCAGTTCCGAGCGATCTTGGGCAGTCCGGGACTCGAGCAGCTGCGCCAGCGGGTGACAGCGGCCTATCATCTGGGCCCGCTCAACGAAGCCGAAACCAGATCCTATATCGAGCACCGCCTGCGCCGCGCCGACTGGAAGGATGACCCGCATTTCGCCGAATCGTCATTTCCGGTGATTTATCAGCACACCGCGGGGGTACCGCGGCGGATCAACACGCTGTGCTCGCGGCTGCTCCTCTACGGGTTTCTGGAGCAGCTCCACACTCTTTCCGCAGATGCGGTCGACAAGGTCGCCAACGATCTGCGCGGGGAGATATCGGTGGTGGCCGCTGATCCCGCCGCCGATGCATGGAGCAACGGAAAGGGAGGGCTGGCCGAGGCGCTCCCCGGGCTGCCCGAGCGCCTGGCGGTCCTCGAACGCAGCGTCGACAGGCACGAGCGCCTGATCCGGCGGGCCATCGAGATTGCGGCGCATTACTTCCAGGGTGAACGGCAGTGAGCAATTCGGCGGATCCGCTCGCATTTGCGGCGGGTGGCGAGGTTCGGGCAGCTCCAGGGACGGACCTTGGCGCGGTGCGGGCCGGCCGCTGCGGCGCCGCCGGCGCCTTGACCATCGACGTCGAGGATTACTTCCAAGTCGAAGCCTTTGCCTCGTCGATCGATCGCGGGGATTGGGACCGGCTGCCCTCGCGGGTCGAACGCAACACCCATCGCATACTCGACATTCTCGCCGAGGCCGGGGCGCAGGCAACCTTTTTCACCTTGGGCTGCATCGCGCGACAGCATCCGGGGTTGCCCCGGCGCATCGTCGGCGAGGGTCACGAGTTGGCGAGCCACGGGACCGATCACGGCCGGGCCGATCACCAGTCGCCTGCCGCGTTCCGGGCCGATGTTCGGGATAGCAAGCAGATTCTCGAGGATGCGGCGGGGGTCGCGGTCCGCGGCTATCGCGCTCCGACCTTTTCGATCGGTCGCGAAACCCTTTGGGCGCATGCGATCCTGGCCGAGGAAGGCTATTGTTACAGCTCGAGCGTCTATCCGGTCAGTCACGACCTCTATGGCAGCCCAGATGCTCCGCGTGCGGCCTTCGCGCCTTGCCCGGGAATGATCGAAATCCCGCTCACCGCGGTGCGGCTGATGGGGATCGACGTTCCGGCTTCGGGTGGCGGCTATTTCCGCCTCTATCCCTACCCGCTCACGCGATGGTTATTGACCCGCGCGCGCCGGGCCGAAGGGCGCCCGCCGATTTTTTACCTCCATCCTTGGGAGATTGATCCGGAGCAACCGCGTCAGCAGCGGGCGCCGTTGCGTTCGCGCTTTCGCCATTATCTCAATCTCGGTCGCACCGAGGCGCGGCTGCGGCGATTGCTCCGGAATTTCGAATGGACGCGAATGGACCGGTTGTTTCTGACCGCGGAGTCGGGACCGTTTCCACTGATCACGGCATGGACGGATCATCGCTCGCGGTCGCGGTAAGGCCGTTCCGCGCCGATGACGCCGGGCGCTGGGACGATTTCGTCCGCACTTGCGCCGCCGGCACCTTTTTTCACCTCTCGCCGTGGCGTCGGGTCATCGAACGCGCCTTTGGCCACCGCACGCATTATTTGTTGGCTGAGCGCGCCGGCGCGGTCACCGGCGTGCTGCCGCTCACCCACGTCAAATCGGCGCTGTTCGGTTCGTCGCTGATCTCGAACGCGTTCGCCGTTCATGGCGGCCCGATCGGCGCGGATGAAGAGAGCCTGCGGGCGCTGGAGAGTGCTGCGGTGCTGCTGACGGACACGATCGGGGCGCCGGTGCTCGAATTACGCGGCCATTCGCAGAGCCGTGCCGACTGGCCGCAGAAATCGGGCCTGTACGCCACCTTCCGCCGGCCGATCGACCCCTCGGTCGCGGCCAATCTGAAAGCCGTCCCGCGCAAGCAGCGAGCGATGATCCGCAAGGGCATCGACAATGGGCTGCAATCGGAAATCGATGACGACGTCGATCGGCTGCATCGCGTTTACGCCGAAAGCGTCCGCAATCTCGGAACGCCGGTGTTCGCCAAATCGTATTTTCGCATCCTGCTCGAGGAATTTGCCGGAAGCTGCGACGTCGTGACCGTAACCTCCGACGGCACGGCGGTGGCCTCTGTCCTCAATTTCTACTTTCGCGACGAGGTTTTGCCGTTTTACGGCGGCGGCGTCGGCGCGGCTCGCCGGCTGGCGGCCAACGACTTTATGTATTGGGAGGTCATGCGCCGGGCGTGCGAGCGAGGCTGCCGCGTGTTCGATTTCGGACGCAGCAAGCTCGGTACCGGCGCCTATGCGTTCAAAGGTCACTGGGGGTTCGAGCCGACACCGCTGGTCTATCAATTCCGGCTAGCGGCCGGCCGCCGACTGCCCGATCTGAACCCGCTCAATCCCAAGCTGCGGCTGCTGGTGGCCCTCTGGAAGCGATTGCCGCTGCCGCTCGCCAACCGGCTCGGCCCATCGATCGTCAAAGGAATCGGTTGAACATGGCTTTGGCGCCGCGCTCGGGCGTTCCGCACCATCGGACAGCGCCGTCGGCCGCACCTCTCACCGCCGCCGATGCCCGGCCGATCGGTCTGGCGTCGCCGGCCTATGGATGGTGGACGGCGCTGGCTCTAATCGGGTCGGCGAGCCTCGTCTTTGGCCTTGTTTTCGGTCACGACATGGCCAACGCGGTGCGGGTGTGGATCGGCTCCACCGCCTACAATCACTGTTTTCTGATCCTGCCCCTCGTCGGGTTTCTGTTGTGGGAGCGGCGAGCGACGATCGCCGCCGCGTCGCCCACGCCAGCGTTCTGGCCGCTGGTGCTGATGCCGTTGCTGTCGGGCGTCTGGCTCGTCGCCGCAATTCTCGACGTCAACGAGGGCCGACAACTGGCGGTCGTCGCGATGTTCGAAATCGTACTGCTGGTGGCGCTCGGCCCTCAGCTGTTCCGCAGGTTATTGGCGCCGCTGCTGTTCTTGTTCTTTTTGGTGCCGACCGGCGCGTTTCTCGTGCCCTCGTTGCAGACGATCACCGCCAACATCACGGTCGCCGGGCTGCATGCTCTGCACATCCCGGTGTTTTCCGACGGCTATATGATCGAAATCCCCGAAGGCAGCTTCGAGATCGCCGAAGCCTGCGCCGGTCTGCGGTTTCTGATCGCCTCGACCGTGTTCGGCTGCTTTTTTGCCGTGGTCATGTACCGCAGCTGGCTGCGCCGCGCGCTGTTCATCGCCCTGTCGCTGGCCGTGCCGATCGGCGCCAACGGCATGCGCGCCCTGGGGATCATCTACCTGGCGCATCTTGAAGGGAGCGCCACTGCCGTCGAGGCCGACCATGTTCTCTATGGCTGGCTGTTCTTCTCACTGGTGATCCTGCTGCTGATCGCGATCGGCATGGCCTTTGTCGAAAAAGGCGAGAGGCCCCCGCCGCCGCCTCTAAGCTTCGCGACACCCCCGGCGCCGCGTCGGTTCACCCTGGCGGTTCCGGCGGCGGTGCTGCTTGCGGTCGCCGGGCCGGCCTACGCAGCCCAGCTGGACAGCTGGTTCTCGTCCTCGGCGCTGCCGCCGGCCGGCAGCCCGGCGGTCGCTGCCCCGTGGCGGGTGGTGACCGGTTCGGGGGTGAACTGGCGGCCGCTGGTGCACGGCGCCGATCGTCGGGTTCTGCAGAGCTTTGCCGCACCCGGTTCCGGCGTCGTCGTCCGCTATGTCGCGCTCTACCGCCTGCGCGCAGTCGGCAACGCGCTGACCAACACCGACAATCGCATCGCCGACGATCATATCTGGCGGGTGGCGCGACAAGGACCGGCCGAGGTGTCGGTTGATGGCGCCGAGGTCCGGGTGACCAGCACCGAAATCCTTCACGGGCCCTACCGTCGGCTGGTGTGGTCGTTCTATTTCGTCGACGGAAAAATCGCCGCCGGGCTGTTGCGGACCAAGCTGCTGCAGGCCCGTGCGGTGTTGTTGCGGCGCTCGCCGCTGGCCGCCTTTGTCGCCGTGTCGGCGAGCATGGACGATCCCGACGACCGTGCCGAGAATCAGCTGCGCCGCTTTCTTCGGGCCAGCGAGCCCTTGCCCCTATATCTGGAGAAACCGGCCCGGAACAACGACCCTGGCGCCGGTGCGGTCAAGGCCAAACCGGCGCCGGCCGGGTAAGGTCGGCTGCAATTTTTCGCGCAAACGCCGCCGCGCCTTGGCGATCGGCGATCGCGGGTGGTCGACGGCTGATCCGAAGGGCGCCGGCCTAGTCTACCAGCTTGTGTGAGAATTCCGCGTTAGATTAGAAGCGCATTCAGGTGAGCGGGGTGGTGTCGCCGGTGATCAGCCGCGCGCCGCGGCCGTAAGTCAGCCAGGCCCAGGCCCAATTCAGAAAAACCGCGACGCGATTGCGGAACCCGATCAGAAAAAAGATGTGGACCACGCCCCACAGCACCCAGGCCATCCCGCCGGTGAGTTTGACCCGGCCGAGATCGGCGATCGCCGAGTGGCGGCCGATAGTCGCGAGCATGCCCTGATCCCTATAGCGGAACGGCGACGGCGCCTCGCCGCGAAGCCGCGCGGCGATCAACGCGGCGACGTATTTCCCCTGCTGCTCGGCAACCGGAGCGACGCCGGGCAATGGTTCGCCGCCGGCTCCGACGGCGAGGGCGGCGTCGCCGATGACGAACACCTCCGGGCGGCCTGGCGCCGAGAGGTCGGCGGCGACCGCGACCCGGCCGCCTTTCGCGCTCGGCAGGTCGAGCCAATGCGCCACCGGGGTCGCCTCGACGCCGGCGCACCAGATCACGTTCGCGGCCTCGATGTGCCGCCCTTTGGCAGTCACCCCGCTCTCGTCGATCGCCTCGATCGCGGTGTCGACCCGCACTTCGACCCCCATCCGCTCGAGCGAGCGTCGCGCGAAAGCCGAGAGCCTGGGCGGAAAACCCGCCAGCACCGTCGGCCCGGCTTCAACCAGGAGGATGCGGGCGGTCTGCGGGTTGATGTGGCGGAAGTCGCGCGACAGGGTGGAATGGGCGAGTTCGGCCAGCGCCCCCGCCATCTCGACCCCGGTCGGGCCCGCGCCGACCAGGACGAAGGTCAAGAGGCGCCGGTGCCGGGCCGGGTCGGTCACCATCTCGGCCTCTTCGAAGGCGAGCAGCACGCGGCGCCGGATCAAGGTCGCATCATCGACCGATTTGAGGCCCGGGGCCACGCGCGGCCAATCGGGATGGCCGAAATAGGCGTATTGCGACCCGGTTGCGAGCACGAGCCAATCGTAGCTTTGCCCGGGACCGATGCGGGTTTCGACCCGACGCGCCGCCGGATCGATGCCTGTCACTTCGTCTAGCAGCACCGTCGCGTTCTGCTGGCGGCGCAGCACCCCCCGGATCGGCGCAGCGATATCTTCCGCCGACAGCGCCGCGGTTGCGACCTGATAGAGCAGCGGCTGAAACAGGTGATAATTGTGGCGGTCGATCACCGTCACCTCGACCGGCGCCTGCGCCAGACCGCGGGCAGCGGCGAGCCCGCCGAATCCGGCGCCGACGATGACCACCCGTGCTCGGGGACTGGTTGCGGCCATTGGCGCGCTCCTGCGCCCGCCTCAGCCGCCCTCGGCGAAGCCGGCGCGATCCGAGCCGCGGCGCCGGTAATGGCGAGCAACCGCCGGGCTCGGCGACGCCGCATCCCGGCGCGCCGTGGCGCCGCGAAAATCTGCAAGAAAGCCCTCGTCAGCCATGACTTTATCTCCCGCGGACCGTCCCGTCCGTTATGGCAAACGCCGGGCCGAGGCGCACCTCTCGCCCGGCGATCACCCGAGCCTCGTTGCCCTGCCTTCGGATTTCTCCCTCCTAATGGTTGCGCAAGATAGGAAATTTTTTGTTTTGCGTGAAAAAATCCCTTGCTATTGGGATCACCTTTTGTTCTATTAACCAAACGACACTGATGGGAGACTTCGATGAGACAATGGACCCTCGCCGCCGCCGCTGCCGCCCTGCTGGCGGCCGCCCTGTGGCATCTGCCGGCAATCGCGCAACGCGCCGCGACACCGATGGCCCCGGCACCGGCGGTCACCGCATCCGCGGCTCCGGTGGCCGCCGCTCAGACCGCCGCCACTTCTGCTGCGGCTCCAGCTGCCGCTACGGCAGCGCCCAAAGCGCCAGCCGTTGTTCGAGCTGCACCCGAATTGATCACCTTTGACGAGTATCGCGACTTCCGCATGCAATATATCGAGGAGCGCCGGACCGCGCTCGCTCGGGATTTGTCGGCCACGGACCTCTCCGCGGCGCAGAAGGCGAGCCTCGAACGTCGCAAAGCCTATTACGACCGGCAGGCGGCGATGTCGGCCGCGGAGCGCGACGGACTCTTCCGCGGCCGTTTCGACCAGATCGACACCGATCATGACGGCACGATCGACGGCGCCGAACGGGCGGCGTGGCGCGCGAGGCAGCGAGCACATTACCGCGAGCTGGCGGCCGAGCGCGCGCAGCCGTCGGCCGCTGAGCGCTAGCCGGGCCACCGCCCGGCCCGCCCGCCCGTGGCTCTGGCTGTCCCCGGCGCACGCGTGCTACGGTGCGCGCGGAACAAAACCGCTCGGTCCAACAACAGGAGAAAACCATGGCGCAATCGCAACCGTCGCCGGCCCGCGACCAGGTCCGCCACGTTGTTCCGAAACTGATCGATCTCAGTGAAAAAGTCCTGTTCGGCGACGTCTGGGAGCGTCCGCAGTTGTCGAAGCGGGACCGCAGCCTGATCACCTGCGCGACCCTGATCGCGCTCGGCCGCGAAAAGCAGCTGGTCGGCCATCTGCAGCGCGCGCTCGACAATGGCGTTACCCAGGAAGAGATCGGCGAAATTATCACCCATCTGGCGTTTTACGCCGGCTGGCCGGCGGCGATGACCGCCGCTTTGGTCGCCAAGGACGTGCTGAAATAGCGGCAGACGGCGGAAAGACAGCGCGGGAGGGCGAGATGAAGATCGGGTTTATCGGCTTGGGCATGATGGGTTCGGGGATGGCCGCCAATTTGCAAAAAGCCGGGCACCAACTGGTCGTCCACGATTTGCGGCGCGCTGCGGCCGAGCCCGTTCTCGCTGCCGGTGCGGTCTGGGCCGAGACGCCGCGCGCCGTCGCTGAAGCCTCCGAGATCGTCTTCACCTCGCTGCCCGGGCCGCCCGAGGTCGAAGCGGTGGCGCTCGGTGACAACGGCCTCCTCAGCGGGATGACCCGCGGCAAGGCCTATTTCGACCTGTCGACCAACTCGCCCACGATGGTGCGCAAGATCAACGCCGCCTTTGCCGAGCGTGACGTGTACATGCTCGACTCGCCGGTCAGCGGCGGCCCGCGCGGGGCGCGCACCGGCAAGCTCGCGCTGTGGGTCGGCGGCGACGAGCAGATCTTCAACCGCCACAAGGCCGTGCTCGACTCGATGGGCGACAAGGCGCGCTATGTGGGTCCGATCGGCGCGGGCTCGGTCGCCAAGCTCGTCCACAATGGTGCCGGCTACTGCATTCAGACCGCCCTCGCCGAGATGTTCACGGTCGGGGTCAAAGCCGGGGTCGAGCCGCTCGCCTTATGGGAGGCAGTGCGCGACGGGGCCAGTGGCCGCAGGCGGACCTTCGACGGGCTGATCGACCAGTTTCTGCCGGGAAAATACGAGCCCGCCGCCTTTGCCCTGCGTCTCGCGCACAAGGACATGTCGCTCGCCACCCAGCTCGGTCGCGACTTCAACGTGCCGATGCGGGTCGCCAATCTGGCGTTGGCCGAGCTCTCCGAGGCGATGAACCGCGGCTGGGGCCATCGCGACTCGCGCTCGCCGATGCTGCTGCAAGAGGAGCGCGCCGGGATCGAGATCCGGGTCGATGAGAAGCGTCTGAAGGAAGCGCTCGATCGCGACCCTCCCTCAAAGGACGATCCCAAACACGGCTGACCGCGGATCGTCGATCCCGGCGCGGCGCAGCGCATCAGGTCGCAAACCTGGCGGGTCAGCGGCCGGTAAAGTTGGGGGTGCGCTTTTCGCGGAAGGCGGCGACACCCTCGGCGTTGTCGGCGGTCATGTGCAATTGGGGCTGCACCAGGCTCTCGATTTCGAGATATTCGTCGAGGCTGGGGCCGACCGCGACGTGGAACAGTTTTTTCGCCAGCCCCAGCGCAAAAGTAGGCGCCGCGGCGAGATCCGCCGCCAGTTCCTCGGTCTTGGCCATTAGCTGGTCGTCGTCGACAACGTGGTTGACGAGACCCAAGGCGAAGGCCTCCTCGGCCTCGACAAAGCGAGCCGAAAACACCAGTTCCTTAGCCTTGGCCATGCCGAGCCGCCGGGTCAAGAACCAGATGGCACCCCCGTCGGGAGCCAGACCGATCCGCCGGAAAATCTGCGAGAACCGCGCGGTCCTTGACGCCACCACCAGATCGCAGGCGAGTGCTATGCTCCACCCGATGCCGACCGCCGGGCCGCGCACCGCGGCGATGACCGGCTTTTCGATCGCGTGCAGCGCGCGGATGAAGCTATGGCCGCCCTGCTGCAGCCGCTGGCGCCCGCCGCGCAGATCGTGCTGCTGCCCGGCCATCCGGTCGACGTCCGCGCCCGAACAGAACCCGCGCCCCGCGCCGCTGACCACCACCACCCGAACCGCGTCATCGTAGCGCAGCCGGGTACAATACTCGCCCAAGCTCTCGCGCATTTCGAGGTCGAGCGCATTGAGTTTTTCCGGACGGTTCAACACGATCTTGGCGACCGCACCCTCTACCGTCAAATCCACCGGCATTTCATGCACCCCCGACCAGATCGCGCGGATTTTATCGTTTGCCCGTCCGCTCAAACCCTGGAGAACGCCGCCTCCGCGCTCATTTCTTCTCGCCGACGATTTCCGCCGGCTCTTTGGCCGCCCGCGCACGCCGCGCGCGCGGCTTCACCGCGGCGGTTCGAGTCGCCTTCACCCGCGCCAGCCGGCGCGCGCCCAATTCGGCCTCGACCGCCGGAAGCAACACCGTCGCCTCGGATCGCTGGCTCGGCGTCCCGCTGTGCTGCAGGCGCTTGGCGTTGGTCCGAAGATTGGCGAGCGCGTCATCCGACATCTCCGGCAGCTTGGTAATCATATCCATGATGGCTTTCCTGAGCTCCCGGATGGCTTTAGCATCCGGACCGGGCGCCCGCGACAAGACCACGCCCGTTACGCCAGGCGAAGGGCGAATTTCGCCTCGAAAAGGCCGAATCCCGTGCTGATCCGAGCGGATCGCAGCACCCATCGGCATCGACCCCAGGATATTAACACCAATATAGTGACTGCGCACCGGATCGACCAGGAGGGAGCAGCCGATGACCGCAACCAGTCAGACCGAGAACCGCCGATCCGACGGTGGCAAACCCCGCCTCGTCGGGATTAACCATATTGCCCTCGAAGTCGCCGATATCGAACAGGCCCTCTCCTTTTACGGCCGGATCTTTGAATTCACCTTGCGCGCCAAACGACCCGGCAATGCCTTCATCGAGCTCGGCGATCAGTTCATCAACCTGATCCAAAGCGGCGATGAGCACCACGACCGGCGCCGTCATTTCGGCCTCGTCGTCGACGACCGTTCCGAGGTGCGCGCCTTGGTCGAGGAAGCCGGCGGCGAATTGCTGCCGGGACCGTTTCTCGATTTTCTCGATCCCTGGGGCAACCGGTTCGAAATTGTCGAATACGCCGATATTCAGTTCACCAAGGCGACCCATGTGATGCGCGCGATGGGTCTCGACCCGAGCAAGACCGAGAAGGCGCAGCGCGAGCTCGCCGACAAGGGTATGGCCCCTTAGGGGGTATGAGGTCTTAGCCGGGGGCAGGCGCCTTCGCGGGGCGTACCTCCTCACCCGGCCGACAGAGCGTCGCGAGGGACCATGAACATCGCCAAGATCTCGGTCGGCCGTGCGCCGCCCTATGACGTCAACGTGATCGTCGAGATCCCGCAGGGCGGCGAACCGGTCAAATACGAGCTCGACAAGGAATCGGGCGCGCTGGTAGTCGATCGCTTCCTGCACACCGCGATGTTCTATCCCGGCAATTACGGCTTTGTGCCGCATACCCTGGCGCGCGACGGCGACCCGATCGACGCGCTGATCGTTGGGCCGGTGGCGGTGGTGCCGGGGGCGGTAGTGCGCTGCCGGCCGGTCGGCGCGCTGTTGATGGCCGATGAGCACGGGCCCGACGAGAAGCTCATCGCGGTGCCGGTCGACGCGCTGCATCCGTTTTACCGCGGGGTACGCTCGTACCGGGACCTGCCGCCGAACCTATGCGGTCAGATCGCGCATTTCTTCCGCCACTATAAGGATCTCGAACCCGGCAAATGGGTCGATATCGAGCGCTGGGCCGATGTCGAAGAGGCGGCCTCGCTGATCGAGGAGGCCATCGCCCGCGCCCGCAGCTGACGACCGCCGCGCCGACGATTGGGCCACCCAGCCGGCCCGGAGCCGTTCAGGACGTGCCTGCGGCGTCGGCGCGCGCCTTCCGAATCGCCCGCCAGACGCGCTCGGGGGTTGCTGGCATTTCGATGTGGCGCACCCCCAATTCGGCGAGCGCGTCGACGATCGCATTGATCACCGCCGCCAGCGCCGGGGTGGTCCCGCCCTCGCCGCCGGATCGTACGCCGAGCCGGTTAGTCGGCGCCGGCACTTCGCTGAGCGCCGTCCTCAGCAGCGGAAAGGTGTCGGCGCGCGGCATCGCATAATCCATGAAGCTCGCCGCCAGCAATTGCCCGCTCTCGGGGTCGTAATGGCTCTCCTCGAGCAACGCCTGGCCGACGCCTTGGGCGATGCCGCCATGCGTCTGGCCGTGCAGGATCAGCGGGTTGACCGCCCGGCCGACATCGTCGACCGCGACGTAGCCGACCAACTCGACCGCTCCGGTGTCGGCATCGACCTCGACCTCGCAAACCTGCGTGCCGTAAGGGAAGCTGGCGACTGGGAGCGTCCGGTCGCAGATCCCGGCGAGCAGCCCTTGCAGCTCGGGCGGCAGGTCGGCGCGGGCGACCGCGGCGGCGGCCACTTCGAAGATGCCGATCTCGCGATCGGTGCCGGCGACCCGGTAACGGCCATGAGCGAACTCGATGTCGACCTCGCCGGTTTCGAGGAGGAAGCTCGCGATCTTGCGGCCCTTCGCGATGATGTCGTCGGTCGCCTGGCCGACGATCGTCGCGGCGAGCTTCATCGAGCGCCCGGAGTGCGAGCCGCCGCCGGCCTCGACCCGCGCGGTGTCGTGCGCCACATAGTCGATGCTGTCGAACGGCACGCCGAGCCATTCCGTGACGAGCTGGGCGAAGCTCGTCTCATGGCCTTGTCCGGATGACATCGTTCCCATCACCAGCTCGACCCGGCCTTCGGGTAGCACGGTGATCTCGGTGCGTTCGCGCGGCGCACCCGAGGTGATCTCGACATAATTGCCGATGCCGATGCCGCGCCGCCTGCCGCGCCGCTCGGCCGCCGCGCGCCGCGCCGGAAAGCCGGCCCAATCGGCGAGCGCCAGCGCCGTTTCCATCGCCTCCCGGTATCGGCCGTTGTCATAAGTAACCCCGAGCGGGTTGGCGTAGGGCTGCGCCTCGGGCGGGATCATGTTCTGCCGGCGCAGCGCCGCCGGGTCTACCCCGAGCTTATCGGCGGCCAGATCGACCAGCCGCTCGACCGCAAAGATCGCCTCGGGCCGGCCGGCGCTGCGGTAGGGCGTCGTCGAGACGGTATTGGTGACCGCACCTCGCCCGCGGAAATGGCCAAAGGGGATGCGATAGACGCTCGACATCAGCCCGAGGCCTTTTTGCAAGGGCCCGAAGGCGACGGCATGGGCGCCGAGATTGCTCAGATTGGCGCCGCGAACGGCGAGAAAATCGCCGCGCCCGTCGAGCGCCAGCTCGGCTTCGACCGTGAGGTCACGGCCCTGCCAGTCGCTGAGAAAGGATTCGCTCCGCTCGCAGGTCCATTTGACCGGCCGACCGACCCGGCGCGCCGCCCAGGCGAGCAGCGCATATTCGGGATAGAAGAGGTTGCGGGTGCCGAAATTACCGCCCATGTCGCCGCACAGAACCCGCACCCGCTCGGCCGGCACGCCGAGCACCTGCGCCAAGTCGAGCCTGACCTTGGCGACGCCCCGGCCGCTGCCGGTGTGAAGCGTGTATCGACCGCTCGCGGGATCGTATTCGGCGACGTTGGTGCGCGGCTCCATCGGCGCGCCGGTGACCCGCTGCGCGCGGGTTTCGAGCCGCACGACTTGCGCGGCGCGGGAAAAGGCGGCGGCGGTGGCGGCCTCGTCGCCGACCTCGACGTCGATGCAGAGATTGCCTGGCGCCATCTCCCACAAAGCGGGAGCGCCGGGCTTCAGCGCGTCAGCGGCGACGACCACCGCGGGCAGCGGCTCATAGTCGATGTCGAGCAGCTCCGCGGCGTCCTTGGCCTGGGCCACGGTCTCGGCGACGATGATCGCGACCGGCTCGCCGACAAACCGGGTTGTTTCCGCCGGCAACGGAAAATGAACCGTCGCGATCGGCTCCGGCCCCAGCACTCGAGCCTGCACGTCGGGCGGCGCGCTGAGCCCGGGATTATGCGGGATCGGCCCTAACCCGTCGCCGAAATAGTCGGCGGCGGTCAGCACCGCGAGAACGCCCGGTGCCGAGAGCGCTGCCGCCTTCTTTACCAAGACAATCCGCGCATGCGCATGGGGCGAGCGCAGCATCACCGCATGGGTCAGTCCCGGCGGCGCGATATCGTCGCAAAAACAGCCTCTGCCGGTCAGCAGGCGAAAATCCTCCTTGCGCCGCACCGGCTGACCAATCCCGTTGACGATGGTGTTCGATGCGCTCATTCGCTTGCTCCTTCGCCGCATGCGAGGGTCTGCCAATCGGCTGCACCTATACCGCGGATGCGTTGCTGACGCCCGCCTTCGCCGCGTGCGGTCCGACGCATCAGGTTGCGAGCGCGCGCCAGGGTGCGCTATTGACCCCTGGCCTCGTCGCGAAAGGATCATCACGCATGGCGCAGCAGGGCCCGCTCTCCGGCATCACCATCGTCGACCTGTCCCGCATCCTGGCAGGCCCCTATTGCACCCTGCTGATGGCCGAATTGGGGGCGCGGGTGATCAAGGTCGAGCCGCCGCTTCAGGGCGACGACGCGCGGCATTACGGGCCGTTCAAAAACGGCAAATCGGCCTATTTCGCGTCGGTCAACCGCGGCAAGGAATCGATCTCGCTCGACCTCAAATCGGCGGAGGGGCGCGACATCTTCGAGCATCTGTTGGACAAGGCCGACGCCTTGGTCGAGAACTTTCGTCCGGGCACGATGGAAAAGCTCGGCTACGGCTGGGGCACGTTGCACCCGCGCTATCCGCGCCTCGTTTATGCCGCCGCCTCAGGCTTCGGCCACAGCGGCCCCTACTCGCACTATCCGGCCTACGACATGGTGGTTCAGGGGTTGGGCGGGGTGATGAGCATCACCGGGCATCCGGGCATGCCGTTGACCCGCGTCGGCACCTCGATCGGCGATCTGGGCGGCGGCCTCTTCACCGCAATCGCGCTCAACGCGGCGCTATTGCATCGCGAGCGCACCGGCGAGGCGCAGAAGGTCGATGTCTCGCTGTTCGACTGCCAGCTTGCGCTCCTTGAAAACGCGATCATGCGCTACACCTCGACCGGCGAGATCCCCGGGCCGATGGGCGCGCGCCACCCTTCGATCACCCCGTTCGAGGCTTTCGCCACCGCCGACGGCAACATCATCATCGCCGCCGGCAATGACGGACTGTTCGTCAAGCTCGCCCATGCGCTCGAGCGCACCGATCTCGCGGACAACCCGCTGTTCAAAACGAACGCATTGCGCAACCAGCATCAGGAGGCGCTGAAAGCCGAGGTCGAGGGCGTGCTGCGCGGGAACGGCACCGAGCATTGGATCGCGGTGCTCGAAGCGGCCGGCGTGCCGTGCGGACCGGTCAACAACATCGCTCAGGCCTTGGCCCACCCGCAGACGGCGGCGCGCAACATGTTGGTCGCGGTCGACGACCCGACGATCGGCCCATTGCAGCTCGCCGGCAACCCGATGAAATTGTCGGCCTTTGCCGACCCGCCGACCCGCGCGCCCGCCCCCGATCTCGACGCCGACCGCGACCGGATCCTACGCGAATTGGGTCTTTGATGCACCCTCCTCCCCATCCTCTCCTCCGTGAGTGCGGAAGGACCAGAGTGGGGGAATGATCGGTCGCATCCTGGTCGGCTTGGCCGCATTGCTGCTGGTGCTCGCCGGCGGGTTCTACCTCTATCTGTGCTCGTCCCTGCCGCAGACCAGCGGCCGACTGGTTGTGGCCGGGCCAAAGGCTACGATCCGTATCGCCCGCGATGCCAACGGCATTCCGACCATCACCGCGCAAGACGATGACGACGCCGCCTTCGGCCTCGGTTTTGTCCATGCCCAGGATCGGCTATTCCAGATGGAATTGCAGCGGCGTTATGCCGCCGGACGGCTGGCCGAGATCATTGGGCCCGCAAGCGGTGCCGCTCGACAAACAGATGCGGGTGCTCGGGCTCTACCGCGCCGCCGAGGCCGAGATTCCGTATCTGTCGTCCGAAGTCAACCGCGCGTTCCGGGCCTATGCCGCCGGGGTCAACGACTTTCTCGCCTCGCGCCGCGCCGCGTTGCCGCCCGAATTCTTGCTGCTGCATTTTCGCCCCGAGCCATGGCACGAGGCCGACAGCCTGGTCTGGGGCAAGCTGATGTCGTTGCAGCTCGACGGCAATTATCGCGGCGAGCTGCTGCGCGCGCAGATGGCGCGGACGATCCCGCCGGCCGACATGGCTTTCTCTACCCCGAATACCCGAAGGATGCGCCGACCACCCTGGCCGCGATGCTGCCGATCTACCGCCGGCTGGCGCTCGGCCGGCTCTATGATCTGCTGCCGCCGACGGCCGGCCCGCATTACGCCTCGAACAATTGGGTGGTCGACGGCAAGCACAGCGCCAGCGGCAAGCCGCTTCTCGCCAACGACCCGCATCTCGCCTTTGGCGCGCCGGGCTTCTGGTATCTCGCCCGGCTGAAGACGCCCGGCCGCGAGATCGCCGGGGCCACCGCCGCCGGCGTACCGCTCGTCGTGATCGGCCACAACAACCATATCGCCTGGGGGTTTACGACGACCACCGCCGATGTCGAAGACCTCTTTGTCGAGAAGGTCGATCCCGCCGATCCCGACCGCTATCTGACCCCAGACGGAGACGCGCCGTTCGTTACGCGCGATGAAAAGATCCGGGTTCGCGGCGCTGCTCCGGTCCGGCTGATCGTGCGCGCGACCCGGCACGGGCCGGTCTTGTCCGACGTGTTGCCGCCGGGCACCGCCGATCCGGGCTATGTGCTGGCGCTGTCGGCGACCTTCCTCGTACCGCGGGATCTCAGCGCCGAGGCGCTGTGGCGGGTCGACCGCGCCGCCGACTGGCCGAGCTTTCGCGCCGCGTGGCGGGGCTTTGTCGGGCCGATGCAGAACACCGTCTATGCCGACGACGGCGGTACGATCGGCTTTATCGCGGCGGGGCTGGTGCCGATCCGCGGCAAGGGCGAGGGCTGGATGCCGGCCCCGGGCTGGACCGGGAAATATGATTGGAAGGGGTTCATCCCGTTCGACGCGCTGCCCCAGGCGACCAACCCGGCCTCGGGCCGTTTCGTCAGCGCCAACAACAGGATCGTCCCCGATAGCTTATCCCTACTTCATCAGCCGCGACTGGGACTTGCCGAACCGCGCCGAGCGGATCGAGATGTTGCTGGACCGGACCCCGCTGCAAACGCCGGCGTCGAGCGCGGCAATCGAGGCCGACACCCTCTCGCTGATGGCGCAGCGGCTGGTGCCGCTGATGATCCGGAGCGCCCCGGCCGACGCCGCCTCGCGCGAGGTGCTGCGGCGACTGCGCCACTGGAATTTTCACATGGACCGCGACCAGGTGGCGCCGTTGCTGTTCACCGCCTGGCTGCGCCAGTTCAGCCGTACCACCCTGTTCGGCCGCTTTGGCGACGCGGTGGCGGGGTATTGGGACTTGAAGCCGCGGGTCATGGAGGCGGTGTTGACCCGGCGCCCGGACTGGTGCGCCGACCCGAAGCGGCCAGGAGCCGAGACCTGTGTCACCCGGCTCGCCCAATCGCTTCGCGCGACGCTCGCCGAGCTGCGCCGCGCCTATGGCGACGATATGACGACATGGCGATGGGGCAGGGCGCATATTGCGGTCTTCGCCAACCCGGTCTTCAGCCAGGTCCCGGTGCTGCGCGACTGGGTCGATCCGTCGATTTCCACCCCCGGCGCCTACGACACCGTCAATCGCGGCCCGAGCCTAATCCGCGACGACCGGCGCCCGTTCGAGCAGGTGTTCGGCGCCGGCCTGCGCATCATCACCGACCTTGCCGCGCCAGCGGATTCGCGAATGATCGTCACCACCGGCCAGTCCGGCAATCCCCTGTCGCCTCGTTTCGCCGATCTCGTCCGCCGCTGGCGCGATTTCGCCTGGCTCTTTCCCGGCCGCGCCGCCGCCGTATCCACCTTGGAACTGGAGCCTTCACGTTGAACGATCGGCTGGCGACATACGACGAAATATTTTAACGTTAGAGCGGAAATCAAAGGAACGCGTCGAGTGCAACGAACACAGAAATTTGCAGTGGTTCTCAAACCTGTGGAGAAGTGCGGCTTTACGGTAAGAGTTCCGTCGCTCCCAGAGATCGTTCCCTACGGAAATGACGAGGCCGAGGCGCTGGCGATGGCTGCGGACGCAATTCGGTTGGTTATCGAAGACTGTGCGGCGCGCGGCGAACCCATCCGCCACGGCGAACCTTCGCAAATTCGCGCGGTGACGGTCATCCTCGCGGCGTGAGCGAGCGGCTACCTTCGCTGAGGGAGAGAGAAGTCGTTCGTGCCCTGGAGCGCGCCGGTTTTGCGGTTTCCCGGACTTGAGGCAGTCATTGCCGGCTTGGACTCACGAGCGACCCGGCGCGAAAGGTCACGGTGCCCTGCAGGGCAGCGAGGACCTCAAACGAGGCACCCTCCGCAGCATCATCGCCCAGGTTGGCCTGACCGTGGCGGAGTTCGTGGCGCTGCTGTGACGCTGCAATATTGCTGCAAAACCCATCGGGCCATGATGAATGAATGATCTGCCGGTGACGATCGCCGATATCCGCCGGGCCGCAGCGGCGATCGAGGGCGCGGTGGCGCGCACCCCCACCATCGTGGCGCCGGCACTCTCCGCGCTCGCCCGGTGCGAAATCCATTTGAAGCTCGAAAACCTGCACCGCACCGGCTCGTTCAAGGAACGCGGGGCGCTGAACAAGCTGTTGACCCTGACCCCGGCGCAGCGCAGCGGCGGCGTCGTCGCAATGTCCGCCGGCAACCATGCCCAGGGTGTCGCCTATCATGCCCGCCGGCTCGGCGTCCCGGCGACGATCGTGATGCCCGGGGGCACGCCGTTCATCAAGGTCGAGCGCACCGAGGCGCTTGGCGCCGTCGTCCTGCTGAAGGGTGAGAGCCTCGCTGCGGCGCGCGAAGCGGCCCAGGCGCTCGCCCGGCAAAACGGGCTCGTCTTTATCCATCCCTATGACGATCCTGCGGTCATCGCCGGCCAAGGGACGATCGCGCTCGAATTTCTCGCCGACTGCCCCGGCCTCGAAGCGCTCATTGTTCCGGTCGGCGGCGGCGGCCTGATTTCCGGGATCGCGATCGCCGCCAAGGCGCTGAACCCTGAAATCGAGATCGTCGGCGTCCAATCGACGCTCTACCCCTCGATGCAGCGCCTGATGCAAGGCAAAGACCCCGGACCGCCCGCCGAGGCCGCGACCTTGGCCGAAGGGATCGCGGTCAAGGAGCCGGGTCGGCTGACCCGCCGGATCGTTGAGGCGCTGGTGTCCGACATCTTGCTGGTCGACGATGCGAGGCTCGAAGACGCGGTCGAGATCCTGCTCGATCGCCAAAAGCTAGTGGCCGAGGGCGCCGGAGCAGCCGCCCTCGCCGCCATACTCGGCGCTCCCGAACGGTTCGCCGGAAAGCGGGTCGGAATCGTCGTATCCGGCGGCAATATCGACGTGCGGCTGTTGGCCTCGATCCTGATGCGCGGCCTGGTGCGCGAGGGCCGCCTGGTGCGGCTGCGCGCCGACTTGCCCGATTTGCCGGGTGCCTTGTCCCGCGTCTCCGGGATCATCGGCAAGCATGCCGGCAACATCGTCGAGGTCCATCATCAGCGCCTGTTTCACGACACCTCGGTCAAGCGCGCCGAACTCGACGTGGTCGTCGAAACCCAGAACCGCCGGCACGTCGAGACGCTGATCGCGGCGTTGAACGACGCCGGCTTCCCGACCCGGCTGCTGTTGGGCGCCGCCGATGAACCGGCCTAAGATCGGTCCTACCCGGCTTCCCCTCACGCGCTTCCCGGGTCGTGGTCCGGGGGTCGGGTGGGTGAGGGTGTTTCAGCCCGCGCCTTCGACCAGAATCAGCCGGCCGCTCGAAGCGCTCTGCCGGATCTTCAGCGCCTGTTGATATTCGTCCGAGCGATACCAGCGCCGCGCGGCGTCGGCGTCGGGAAATTCGATGACGACGATGCGCTGTGGCGCGGGCGTGCCTTCGAGCAGTTCGGCGTTGCCGCCGCGCACGACGAAATGGCCGCCGAAGCGGGCGATGCTGGCCGCGGCCAGCGGCCGGTAGGGTTCGTAGGCGGCGGGATCGGTCACCTGGACATCGGCGATGACATAAGCGGGCATCGGCTTCTCCTCCGGGCTGCAGCATCCGCAGCCTAGCATGCCGCGTCGCCACAACGACCGCTTGCCGCGGCGCGAGCAATCCCCACATGCCGGGGCATCGATCCGAAATTGGGGGCTGCCAGTGACCGCCGGATACGATTTTTCTCCGCGCGCCGATCGCGATTGGGGAATGCCCGACCCTGCGGCGTTTCCGGAAATCTACGAGGGCGTGCTGTGGCGCCGGGTCGCGGCCTACCTCGTCGATCTGTTCTGCATCGGCGGGCTCGCTATCGCCCTCTGGTGCGGGTTCGCGGTTTTGTGGCTGTTGAGCTTTGGCCTGTTGGGCCCGCTGTTGTGGCTTCTGTTCGGGCTGCTGCCGCTCGCCTACCACACCCTCTTGCTGAGCGGCCGGCGTTCGGCCACTTTCGGCATGCGCTGGTTCGACCTCGAGCTGCGCTCGGTTTCGGGGGAGCGGCCGACTTTGTTGCAGGCGCTGGTGCAGACCGCGCTGTTTTACATCACCGTCGCGATGACCTGCTCGCTGATCCTGTTGTTTGCGCTGTTCAACCGGCGGCGCCGCACGCTGCACGACGTGTTCGCCGGCGCTGTCATGGTGCGCACGCTGCCGATGGCGTAACCACCCGGTCAGCAGTGCGGCTTGCCGAGAGCCTCGATGTCTACGAGCTTGGCGCGGATCGAATAGTCGCCATAGTCGATCACCATGTCGGTCGAAACCCCGTTGTCGAGAAGCCGCATCCCGAGCTCGTAATCCGGCTCCTCGGCGGTGGCGTCGGCCGGAAAGAAGGCAAGCCGAACATTCCACCCGGGCCGCTCCAACAGTGGGCTCAGCTTTGCCGAAGCGGGATCGGCGGTCACCCTGTTCCCGATCACCGCGGAGACCTGAACCGCGTTTTCGTCTGCGGCGCCGTCGAACACCTGGCGCGAGAGGAAGGTCTTGCCCTCGCTGGCCTTGTCGATCAACAGGATCGTGTGGGCACTGGGAAACAGCACGCCCGGCGCCAGCTTTATGGTGTGCGGCTTCGGCATCGTGAACTGGGCGACGCCGCCCTGTCCCGGCCCGTCGAGCCGTGCCGTGCCGCGAATCTCCTGGTCGAGCTCGCCGTTTCGGGTCTGGCGCTGATTGAACCGGTAACGCAGCCCGTCTTTCGCTTCCCAGGTAACGAAGCTCGAGGTGATGTCGACGTCACGGCTCTCGGCATAGCGCATCTTGAGCCGGTAGCGCTGCTCGATGGTCCAGCCGTTGCAGGTCTCGCCCCACTCGTAATCCATCGTGCCATTCGCATCGACCACCCCCGAATCGGTGCGCGCCGATCCCAAGGTCATCGTGTAGAGCGCGCGATGCGGCGTGATCTCCGCCCCGCGCGCGATCGGCGCCGACGCGCCGGCCAGCCCGATCGCGAACAGCAGAATGCCGATGCGCCGCGGATTCATCGACGATCTTCCCCCGGCCCCCCGCCGCCGGCCGACGGCTGCGATACCCTCCGCTCGGTGTTCATTTCGTGCTCTCGGTAAAACGTGATTCAGGCTGCGCGAGAACGAGCATAGCGGCGTGGTGCCGCGGCGGCTCAGGACCTCGGCCCCTTTTCCGACGGCAAGGCCAGCCGCAAATGCAGTTCGGCCAGCCGCTCGGGCGGGATCGGCGCCGGCGCCTGCATCATCAGGTCGCGCGCCTGCTGGTTCATCGGGAAGGCGATGATTTCGCGGATGTTCGGCGTGTCCGCCAGCAGCATGACGATGCGGTCGATGCCGGGCGCCAGCCCGCCATGCGGCGGCGCGCCGTATTTGAAGGCGTTGAGCATGCCGGCAAAGCGGGTCTCGATTTCGGCCGCCGAATAGCCGGCGATGGCGAAGGCCTTGTACATGATCTCGGGGCTGTGATTGCGGATGGCGCCCGACGCCAGTTCGACCCCGTTGCACACGATGTCATATTGATGGGCTAAGATATCGAGCGGATCCTGCTGTTCGAGTGCCGCGAGCCCGCCTTGCGGCATCGAGAACGGGTTGTGGCTGAACCCGATCTTGGCGGTCTCCTCATCGAGCTCGTACATCGGAAAATCGACGATCCAGCAGAAGCGGAACGTGCTCTCCTCAGCGAGGCCGAGTTCGCCCGCGATGCGGGTGCGCGCCTGGCCGGCGAGCCGTTCCGCGTCGGCCTTGTCGCCGGCGGCGAAAAAAACCACATCGCCGCCGCCGAGCCCCGTACGTTGGGCAAGCTCGGCGATCTCTTCGGGTTCGAGATTATTCGCGATCGGGCCGCGCCCGAGCAGCATCGGTTCGTACGCTGCGCTTTCAGTCCGAGCGTCTGAGCTTCCACGAGCTTCCGGGTTGCCGGTGTCGAAGATGACGTAGCCCAGACCGGGGGCCCCCATCTCTGATTTCGCCCATTCGTCCATCTTGTCCAAGAAGGAGGAGCGTGGTCTCGATGCGGCTCCAGGAGCGGGAATCGCTCTGACCACGCCGCCGCCCTCGACAATGCGCCGGAAGGCTCGGAATTTCGAGCCGCCGAACAGTTTCGAGACGTCGGCGATGACCAGCGGGTTGCGCAGATCGGGCTTGTCGGTGCCGTATTTGAGCATCGCGTCGCGATAGGCGATTTGCGGAAACGGCGGCGCGGTGACCGGCCGCCTTCCGCCGAATTCCTCGAAGATGCCGTGCAGCACTGGCTCGACCGCGGCAAATACGTCTTCCTGGGTCACGAATGACATTTCGAGATCGAGCTGGTAGAACTCGCCCGGCGCGCGGTCGGCGCGGCCGGCTTCGTCGCGGAAGCACGGGGCAATCTGGAAATAGCGGTCAAACCCGGCCACCATCAGCAATTGCTTGAATTGCTGGGGCGCCTGCGGCAGCACGTAGAATTCACCCGGATGCAGCCGGCTCGGCACGTAGTAGGGGCGTGCGCCCTCGGGCGAGTCCGCGGTCAGGATCGGCGTCTGGAATTCGGCGAAACCCTGCGCGATCATCCGCCGCCGAATAGCGGCGATGACCCGTGAACGCAGCATGATGTTGGCGTGCATGCGCTCGCGCCGCAAATCGAGAAAGCGGTAGGTGAGGCGCATCTCCTCGGGGTATTCGGCATCGCTGTTGACCGGAAACGGCAGCGGCTCGGCCTCCGACTGGATTTCGATCTCGGCGATCGCCAGCTCGATCTCGCCGGTGTCGAGCCTGGGGTTGACGGTGTCGGGCGAACGGGGGGCGATGCGACCGGTCAAGGTCGCGACGCTTTCGAGCCGCAGCGCATCGGCGGCCGCGAACAACGGCGACGAGGCGTCGATCACGCATTGCGTGACGCCGTAATGGTCGCGCAGGTCGATGAACAGTAGGTGGCCGTGGTCGCGCTTGCGGTGCACCCAGCCCGACAGCCGCGCATTCCGCCCCGCATCGGCAAGGCGCAGCGCTCCACAGGTGTGGGTTCGGTAAACGTGCATTGGCGTCAGGTCCGGCGCGGCGTTGCAGGCGAGGGGGTACACGGCACGGAACGCCGATGCTTGTCAAGCCGGGCCCCGGGGGGAGGGGAGGGAGCAGGGCGCGCCGCCGACCGGATGGGTGCGATTTGCCTCCCCCCGACGAGCGGTTATGGTAGCCGCCGCTGCGGCGAGGGCCGGCCGGGGTTCGTGTGAGCGACATCTTCCGCGAGATCGACGAGGAGCTTCGGCGCGACAATCTGCTCAAGCTGTGGTCGCGCTACGGGCGTTACATCGTGGCCCTGGCGGTGGTCGCCCTGATGCTGGCCGGCGGGGTGGTGGCCTGGCGCGATCATCAGCGCTCCGAGCGCCTCGAGCAATCGGCCCGCTATGCCGGCGCCTTGGGCCTGGCCCGCGCCGGCAAGACCGCCGACGCCGCCATCGTGTTCGCGGCGATCGCGCGGGAGGGCGGCGGCTACGCGGTCCTCGCCTCGTTCGAGGACGCGGCATTGCTGGCGAAGTTGAGCGATCGCAAAGGTGCCGTCGCGGCCTATGACCGCATTGCCGCTAACAGTGCCGTCAATTCCGCCTTCCGCGATTTGGCCATCCTCGATCGGGTGATGGCGACCCCGCCCGCGGCCGATCCGAAGGCGGCGATCACCCGCCTGGCGCCGCTGACCGCGCCCGGCAACCCGTGGCGCCCGACCGCGATCGAGCTGACCGCGGCAGCGCGGCTCGAGCTCGGCGAACGGAAGCGTGCGCTGGCGCTGTACAAGAATCTCGCC
Organism: uncultured Alphaproteobacteria bacterium; assembly: GCA_963832875.1. Lineage (GTDB taxonomy): Bacteria > Pseudomonadota > Alphaproteobacteria > ATCC43930 > CGMCC-115725 > AP-15. The sequence goes on from CAWHWB010000002.1 coordinate 555,249, forward strand.
GATGATCCGGCGACGCCGCGGAACCTGCGCGCCCGAGCCGCCGAAATGGTCGCGGCGCTTGCTCCATAGCAGTTGAGGCACACCTCCTCCGATGTTCCGACCGGCTTCTGTAGCGCTGTTGCTCGTCGCCGTGACCCTCGCCGGATGCAGCTGGATCGAAACCAAAAAGCAGCCGCTGCCCGGGGAACGGATTTCGGTGCTGAGCCTCGATCCAAAGCTCGAGCCCGACCGCCAACTCGCCAGCATTCCGATTACCCTGCCAAAGCCGGTGGTCAACCCGGACTGGCCTCAGCCCGGCGGCTACCCGAACCACGCGATGCAGCATCTGGCGCTGCCGTATCATCTGACCCAGGTGTGGAAGACCAGCATCGGCGAGGGTTCCTCGCGCTATACCCAGGTCTTGGCGCAGCCGGTCGTCGCCAATGGGCGGATTTACGCGATGGATGGCGCGGTGCGGGTCGGCGCCTATGACCCGGCCAACGGCAACCAGATCTGGCAGGTGAACCTCAAGCCGTCGAAAGACTATGGCAATTCTTTCGGCGGCGGGGTCGCGTATTGGAAAGGCCGTCTGTTCGTCTCGACCGGCTACGCCCAGGTGTTCGCGCTCAACCCGGCCAACGGCAAGGTGATCTGGAAAACCGCCGTCGGCACCCCGGTGCAGAGCGGGCCGACGGTGGCCGATGGCCGCGTTTTTGTCGTGACCGTGGAAAACGAGCTCGTAGCGCTGGCTGCCGATGACGGGCGGCGCCTATGGAGCCACAACGGCATCCCCGAGACCGCGGGACTGCTCGGCAGCGCCAGCCCGGCGGTCGAGGGAGAGGTCGTCGTCGTCGGCTATTCGTCGGGCGAGATCTATGCGCTGACGGTCGAGAACGGGCGGCCATTGTGGTCCGACAACCTGGCCTCCGCCCGCGCCAGCGACGCGGTTTCGGCGCTTGCCGATATCCGCGGCCGGCCGGTCATCGACCGCGGGCGGGTGTTTGCCGCCAGCCACAGCGGGCGCATGGTGGCGATCGATCTGCGCAGCGGCGAGCGCGACTGGGAGCAGGATATCGGCTCGACCCACGGGCCCTGGGTCGCCGGCGACTATGTCTACATCCTGACCAACGACAACGAGCTGCTCTGCCTGACCCGGAACGAGGGCAAGGTGCGCTGGCTGAGGCAACTCCCGAGCTATGAGGACGAAAAGGCCAAGGAAGACCCGATCCAGTGGGCCGGGCCGGTGCTGGGTAGCGACCGGCTGATCCTGGTGTCCTCGGACGGCTGGGCGCTTTCGGTGTCGCCCTATACCGGTAAGCCGTTGGGCCGCGAGCAGATGCCGGCCGGCGCGTTTGTCGATCCGATCATCGCCGACAACACCCTTTATATTCTGACCGACAACGCCGAGCTTTCCGCATATCGCTGAAGGTTGCGGACCGGCTGCCCGATGAGCCTTTCGGTCGCCATCCTCGGACGCCCCAACGTCGGCAAGTCGACGTTGTTCAACCGGCTGGTCGGCCACCGCATGGCGCTGGTCGACGACGCTCCCGGTCTGACCCGCGACCGGCGCGAGGGCGAGGCCCGGATCGCCGATCTCGAATTCCGCGCGATCGATACCGCCGGGCTCGAAGAGGCGGCACCCGCCTCGCTCGCCGGCCGGATGCAGGCGCAGACCGTGCGTGCCCTGGCCGCCGCCGATGTGGCCTTGCTGGTCATCGATGCCCGCGCCGGCGTCACCGAAGCCGACCGCCATTTCGCCGATTGGCTGCGGCGTAGCGGCAAGGTGGTGGTGCTGGTCGCCAACAAGACCGAGGGCCGCGCCACGCTTCCCGGCGTGGGCGAAGCCTATCGGCTCGGCCTCGGCGATCCGGTGCCGATCTCGGCCGAGCACGGCGAAGGACTGGCCGGGCTCTACGAGCGCCTGGCGCCGTTCGCTCGCGAGAGTTTGTCGCCCGAGGCGTTGCCGCATGGAACAGGGCTAGACGCGTTGCCGCAGCAGGCCGAGCCGACAAAACCGCTGCTACTGGCCATCGTCGGCCGGCCGAACGTCGGCAAATCGACCCTGGTCAACCGGCTGATCGGCGAAGAGCGGCTGCTGACCGGTCCCGAGGCCGGGATCACCCGCGATGCGATCGGCGTCGACTGGGTTTGGCGCGGCCGGGCGATCCGCCTCGTCGACACCGCGGGCATGCGCCGCCGGCCGCGCGTCGAGGGCCGGATCGAGCAGCTTTCGGTGGCCGACGCGCTGCGCGCGATCCGCTTCGCCGAAACCGTGGTGCTGGTGCTCGACGCCTTGCAGCCGCTCGAGCGGCAGGATTTGACGATCGGCCGGCTGGTCGCCGAGGAGGGGCGGGCCTTGGTGATCGCGGCGACAAAATGGGACATCGTCGCCGACGCCGCCGCGACCCTGAAACGGCTGCGCGAGCGGCTCTTAATTTCGCTGCCGCAATTGGAGGGCGTCCCCGTCGTGCCGGTGTCGGGACTGACCGGCCGCGGCCTCGACCGGATGATGGAAGCGGTCGATGCTGCCGACGAAATTTGGAACCGCCGGGTGCCGACGGGCGAGCTCAATCGCTGGCTCGCCGCGACCCAACAGCGCCATCCGCCGCCGCTCGTCGCCGGCCGCCGCCTGCGGCTGCGCTACATGACCCAGGTCAATACCCGGCCGCCGAGCTTCGCTTTGTTCGCCTCCAAGCCGAGCGAGTTGCCGCTTTCCTACCGGCGCTATCTGGTCAACGCGCTGCGCGAGGCGTTCGGCCTGCCTGGCACGCCGATCCGCCTGATGCTGCGTCACGGCAAGAACCCCTACGCCGCCGGCTGAGGGGACCCGGTCGCCGGTCCGCTGCTATTAATTCCCCCGGACCCGTGATGGAGCAGACTATCGCCTCCCTCGCCCCGGTCGCGGGGAGAGGGGCGGGGTGATCACGATCAGGCGGGCGCCGGGGCCTCGCCCGCGTCCGCCGCGAAAAGTTCGTCCGCAATGGGTGCCGTCAACTCGATCTCCGGCGGGATGATGACCCATCCGCGCAAGAGCCCGCACAATAACGCAACACCCCCAAACGCACTTCGACGGATTTCGGCGGATCTGTGAGCCGCGCAATATGTAGTAGCGTTTCTTCGAAAAGGACGCCTTGAACCTCCAAAAAATGCAGGCGCAGCTTGGTTTAACAAGTCTATTCGTGTCGGTCTGGACGCGAACAATTCCTTGAACTCTGTCCAATTCACATGCAGCCGGGAAACTTGCTGCCAGAGAGCGTCGAACTGCGTTCTTAATGCCTACCTCATTTTTTCTAAGTGATATTCTTTTACCTCCTCGGCTGACCGGTTGACCATCAATCAACTCTCCCGACGGCTCAGCTCGATGTAGCCGAATGCATCGATCTTTGCGGTGAAGAGGGGGGTGATTACGGTCGAGGTTTCGTCTTCGAGGATGATCGCCGGGCCGGGGATCTGGGCGCCGGGGGAAAGGGTGAGCCGGTCGTGGATCGCGACGGTGATGAATTCGCCCAATTCGGGGTCAAAGACCGGGCGGCGGCGGGCGGGTCCGGGGGTGTAGGCCGTCGGCGGCGGCGGCGCGGCGGCGGGTTCGGCAGGGGGCGGGGCGCTCAACAACAGGACCCAACTGAGGATTTCGACTTCGACGCCGGGGATGATACGGCTGTAGAGATGGCGGTAGGCGTCCTCGAACAGGGCCCGCAGGGTGGCGGCGTCGCCAGCGGCGTAGGGCTTGGTCGGCAGCGGCACGGCGATCTCGTGGCCCTGGCCGCGGTAGCGCATGAACGCCGAACGGGTCTCGGTCAGGGGGGCGTCGCCGGCGCCGCGGCGAACGACCGCTTCGGCCTCGGCGCGCATCGCCGCGAGGAGGGTGTTGGCCGCGGCGGGGTCGAAGGCGCCGAGCCGCTGCAATCCGGAGCGCACGATCTCGTAGGCGATCGGCGCGCGCAAAAAGCCGACCGCCGAACCGACCCCGGCATAAGACGGCACCAATACGCGGTCGAGGCCGAGCTTTTCGGCGAGCCGCGCCGCGTGCAAGGGTGCGGCACCGCCAAACGCGACGAGAGTGCGGCCGCGGGCGTCCTTGCCGCTTTCGATCGCGTGGACGCGGGCGGCATTGGCCATGTTCTCGTCGACGATCTCGCTGACCCCGAGCGCCGCGAGCTCCAACGCCAAGGCCAATGGCTCGGCCACCTCGCGCCGCAGCGCCGTCTCGGCCGCCTCTCGGTCGAGCGCCATCCGGCCTCCGGAAAACCCGGCCGGGTCGATGCGTCCGAGCACGAGGTCGGCGTCGGTCACGGTTGGTACCGTCCCGCCGCGGCCATAAGAGGCCGGTCCCGGATCGGCCCCGGCGCTGTCCGGCCCGACGGTGATCCGCTTCAGCCGGTCGACGCGTGCGATCGAGCCGCCGCCGGCGCCGATCTCGACCATCTCGATGACCGGGATGCGCAACGGCAGACCGCTGCCTTTTTTGAAGCGGTAGACGCGCGCGACCTCAAAGGCGCGGCTGGTCTGCGGCTGCAATTCGTCGATCAGGCAGATCTTCGCGGTGGTCCCGCCCATGTCGTAGGACAAGACCTTGTCGAGTTGGCACTGCCGGGCGATGTCGGCGGCAAAGATCGCCCCGCCGGCCGGGCCCAATTCGACCAGCCGCACCGGAAAGCGGATCGCGGTCTCGACCGCGGTCAGCCCGCCGCCCGACAGCATCAGGAACAATGGGCAGGCGAAACCCTCGCGGTGCAGCAGGGTTTCGAGATTGCCGAGATAGCGCCCGATCAACGGCTGGACATAGGCGTTGGCGCAGGCGGTCGAGAAGCGCTCGTATTCGCGCATCTCGGGCGAGACGTCCGATGACAGGGTGATCGGCACGCCGGGCAGGCGTTGGGCGAGGATTGCACCGGCGCGGCGCTCGTGCGCGGGATTGGTGAAGCTGTGCAGGAAACCGACCGCTACCGCCTCGATCGCCTCGGCCGTCAGCCGCTCGGCGAGTGCCTTCACCCCGGCCTCGTCGAGCGGAACGAGTACCCGGCCCTGCGCGTCAATGCGCTCGCGCACTGGCAAGCGCAACCGCCGCGGCACCAAGGGCGGCGGCAGGTCGATGTTGACGTCGTATTGCTCGAAGCGGTTCTCGTGACGGATCTCGATCGTGTCGCGAAAGCCCTCGGTGGTCAGTAGCGCGGTCTTCGCCCCCTTGCGTTCGATCAGCGCGTTGGTCGCGAGCGTCGTCCCGTGGATGATGATCGAGAGGTCGGCCGGGCCGAGGCCGGCCTCGCCCAACACCCGACGGATCACCTCGATGACCGCGCGCTCGGGCGCATCGGGGGTGGTCAGGATCTTGGCGCTCCACCGCCGCCCGCCCAGTTCGAGCGCCACGTCGGTAAAGGTGCCGCCAATGTCGACGCCCAGTCTGCCGCCCTCTGCCACTCGCCAGCCCCTCGAACGATCACAGCCGGAGTTTTCGCAGGCGCGGCCGCGCTGTCAATCGGTGCGCCCGGCGCTGCTGCGATCCGGGCGGAAATGGCGGCGGGAGAGCCGTCGGGGCGAACCCGGCGGCTTCCCCAGGCGAGCTGGTGGTGCAAACCTGGCTCGGGCGGGCTCAGGCGCGGTGGCGCCAGCCGCGATGCCAGCCATGCTGCGGCATGAGAAGGGTGTTCGCCATCTGCTGCTGTTGCGGCGACAGGCTGGCGTAGAGCGGCTTCAATGCTGTGAGCAGGCGCGCATCGTTGTCGGCGCGCAGCTTGGCGAATTGGCTGCGGACCGTCAGCCGCTGGACCGCGTCCATATTCCGATGTTGCTGGCGCATGGCGGTGATCTGCTGGTCGAGCGCGTTGGCGTTCTGGCGCATCGCCGCCGCGACCTGCCGCCAATCCGCCTCCTGGGCCGGAGTAATCTTGAGCTCGGTGCGCAGAAACGCGATCCGTCCGTCGACCAGCTGCCCCGGCAGCATCCACGGCCGCTGGTTGTGATGAGCCTCGGTTTGCGCTGCGGCGGCGTTGGCCGGCGCCGGCGTCGCCTGCGCAAAGGCCGGAGCCAGACCGAACGCGGCGACGCTGGTGAACAGCGCAGCGGCGAGGAGCGGTGTACGCACTGTCTTCATCTCAAAACCTCGATGACAAAACGGGGCAACGCGGGCCCCTCACCATCACCTACGGCGCGGCACACCGACGCGTACCCGCAAACCGTCGCATTACAGCGATTTAACCGAGCCTCCATGTTACGGTGATGCGAGCGCGTCCGGAACGCAGCAGGGTGCCGGCATGGCGATGAGCTTGGCTCGCCAACAAGGCGGGAGGGGCGTGATTCCAGGCCTCGACCATAAAGCGCGGCGGCTGATCGCCGCACGCGGCCTGCGCGGCATCGCCCAAGGGCTGCTGGTGGTCGATTTCGCGCTCTACCTGCACGCGCTCTCCTGGTCGGCCGCAAGCATCGGCGCGCTGTTCGCCGCCGGGATGGCGTTCAGCATCGCCTTGACCCTGCTGCTGGGCCCGCTCAGTGACCGCTTTGGACGCAGGCGCTTCTTGTTGGGATACGAGGCTGCGCAGATCGCCGCCGCACTCATCGCGTTCTTCGCCAGAGAGCCGCTGTGGCTGGCGCTCGCCGCGATCGTCGGCGGCTATGGGCGGGGCGCCACCGGTGCCACCGGCCCGTTCAGCCCGATCGAGCAGTCATGGCTGGCGGCAGGGTTGACCTCCGCCCAGATCGCCCATGCCTTTCGCCTCAACATGGCGGTTGGGTTTCTCGCCATGGGCGCGGGATCGCTGCTCGCCGGATTACCGGGCTGGCTCTCGGCATGGCTGCCGGGCGCTGCCGCCTACCGCCCGAGCTTCGCCGTCGCCGGGCTCGGCGCCGCCGCCTGCTTCGTCCTGCTGCGCTCGACGGCGGAGCCGGCGATCCGCCCGCCGGAACCGGACGAAGGGGTGCTGCAGCGGGGCGACGAGCGCCGCCGACTGACCGGTCTGATCGGCGTCAACCTATTGAATGGTCTGGGTATCAGCATGGTCGGACCGTTTCTTGCCTATTGGTTCCATTTGCGCTTTGGCGCGGGACCGCAAGCGATCGGCCCGGTCATGAGCGCAGGTTTCGTGCTCGCCGGGTTGTCGACGCTCGCCAGCGGCCGGCTGGTCGCCCGTCTCGGGCTCGTTGATGCCGTCGTCGCGATGCGGCTCCTCGGCCTGGTGTTCCTGGTGCTGCTGCCATTGTCGCCGAGTTTTGCCGTGGCCGCGGCACTGCACATCCTGCGCTCGACATTGAGCCGCGCCACCGCCGGCGCGCGCCAGGCGGTGACCGTGCAGCTGGTCAGCCCCGCGCGCCGCGGCCTCGCCGTCAGCCTCGGCGCCGTCTCGAGCCAGATCCCGCGCGCGGTCGGGCCGTTGCTCGGCGGATTTCTGCTCGACGCGGATCTGCTGGCGGCGCCGTTCTTCGCCGCCGCGCTGTTTCAGGGCGCCTATCTGGCGCTCTACCGGCGGCTGTTCCGGCGCCTTCCCTTCGCCGGACCAAGCTGACCGTCGGCCGCTCATTTCGCCATTGGCGAATTCACCTGGCTGCGGGGATCCTGGCCGCGAATGTCCGAGCTTTGGGGCTCCTGGCCCTGCACCGGCAGGATCGGCGGCAGCGGGTTGAAGTTGAGCGGGGCTTCGTTTTCGATATGCCCACGGCTCGGCAGCTGCACCGCGTTCCAGCCGCCGCCCAGCGCCTGGACTAGGCTGGCACTGGCGACGAGGCGGTCCTCACGGATGGTCAGCGCGGTTTCGGCGTCGGCGAGCGCGGTCTGCTCGGCGACGATGACGCTGGTGTAGGCGACGGTGCCGGCTAGGTACTGATTGTTGATGATGCGCTCGGCCTCGCGCGCCGCAGAGACCGCAGCGTCTTGCACCGTTGCTTCGGCGGCGTAGATGCGCAGCGCCGCCAGCTCGTCCTCGACCTGCTGAAACGCGGTCAATACCGTTTGTCGATAATCGGCGAGATCCGCGTTGAAGACCGCCACTGCGGCTTGCACCTGTGCATTGCGCAGTCCGGCGTCGAATACCGTCTCGGCGAGGGTGGCGCCGAACGACCAGAATTCGCCGGCTTCAGCGATCAGATGGTTTAACGATGCGGCGGAAGTGCCGGCATCGGCCGACAGCGTGATTGTCGGATAGAACGCGGCGACTTGGACTCCGATCTCGGCATTGGCCGAGTCCATGGTCCGCTCGGCGGCGGCGATGTCGGGACGGCGTTCGAGCAGGGCCGAGGGCAGGCCCGGCGGAACATCCGGGATTTGAATGACGACATCGGTCGGCGTAATCGACAATTCGGCCGGCGGCACCCCGATCAAGACCGCGATCGCGTGTTCAAACTGCGCCCGGGTGACGCCGGTGGCGATCGCCTGCGCCTGGGTCGCCTGCAGCTGGGCCGCCGCCTGCGAGACCGCCGACTGGTCGGTCGTGCCGCTGGCGTATTGGTTTCGGGTGATCCGCAGCAATTCGGCGTAGGCCTTGGCCGATGCGTCTAGCAGTCGCTTCAGCTCGTCGGCGATGCGCAATTGCAAATAATCGCCGGCGAGCGTGCCCTGCGCCGAGAGCCGGGCGTTGGCGATATCAGCGGCACTCGCCTGGGCCGTCGCGACATTGGCCTCGACGGTGCGACGAATCTGGCCCCAGAAATCGGGGGTCCAGCTCGCCGCCACATCGTCGTTGAAAAAGCTTCCGATCCTGCCGCCGCTTCCGACCACGAAGGATGACGAACCGGTGCCGCTCGAGGCGCTGCCGCTGCTGCGCGAACGCTGCGCCTCGAGGTTCACGGTTCCGGTCGGGAAAAACCCGGCGCGGGCCTCGGCAACGATCTCTTCCGACTCACGGAACGCCGCTTCGGCGGCTTTGAGGTTCTGGTTCGAGATGTCAATCCGCTGCTCCAGCCCATCGAGCACCGGATCGTTGTAGATCGCCCACCACTGGCCGCGGTCGATCAGATCGGCCGGCCGCCCGACCTGCCATCCCGGCTGCGGTCTGGCCTCCTTGTATTGGGCCGGAACGGTGGCGAGCGGGCGGTGGTAGTCGGGGCCAACCGTGCAGGCGGTCAACGCCGCACCCGCGGTGAGCGCGCCCGCGCATGACAGGCGCCGAATCCCCCTGCTGACGCTCATTCGCCGGGTTCGGGAACGTGGCCAGCGCCGAACCGCGGATGGCTGGTTCGCAAGTGCCGCTGCGCCCACAACCGGAAGCGGTCGAGGTAGAGATAGATGACCGGCGTCGTGTAGAGGGTGAGCACTTGGCTCACCATCAGCCCGCCGACGATCGAGATGCCGAGCGGGCGGCGCAGTTCCGCACCTTCGCCAAACCCGATCGCCAATGGCACCGCACCCAGCATCGCCGCCAGCGTGGTCATCATGATCGGCCGGAACCGCTTCAGGCAGGCCTGATAGATCGCCTCGCGCGAGCTCAACCCCTGGCTGCGCTCGGCGTCGAGCGCGAAATCGATCATCATGATCGCGTTTTTCTTGACGATCCCGATCAAGAGGATGACACCGATCAGCGCGATGAGGCTGAATTCGGTGTCGGTCACGATCAATGCCAGCACCGCGCCGACCCCGGCCGAGGGCAGGGTCGACAGGATCGTCAATGGGTGAACGTAGCTCTCGTAAAGCACGCCCAAGACGATATAGACGGCGAGCAGCGCCGCGCCAATCAGGAACGGCTCGTTCGCCAATGATTGCTCGAAGACCTTGGCCGTGCCCTGAAAGCTGCCGTGGATCGTCGCCGGCATGCCGAGATTGCGCACCGCCTGGTCGATTGCCGGTTGGACTTGGCCCAGCGACACGCCGGGCGCCAGGTTGAACGACACCGTTGCAGCGACAAACAGGCCCTGGTGGTTGACCGCGAGCGGCGTGTTACCCGGGCCGAAATGGGCGAAGGCCGATAATGGCACCATAGTTTCGGCCGCGGTTGCGACCGCTGCACCGGCGGAGGTGACGCCGTGCCCGGTATTGGCAAGGGAATTGTTCTCCTGGTTGCGCTCGGTATCGCTGGCGATGGCGCTGGCGCTGGTGCTCGCTGCGGTGCCGGCCGCCGCATTGTTGGTGGTTGCGCTCGCCGCATTGTTGGCGATCGCGGTCGCCGCGTTATTGACCGCCGCGGTCAATAACGCGGCATTGGCGGTGGTCCGGGTTGCCGCATTGTTGGCGATCGTGCTGGCCGCGTTGTCGGCGGTCGAAGTCGCCGTTACTGTTCCGGCCAGCGCATTGGTCGATTGCGTCCCGCTGACCGTGCCGCCGCTGGTGCTGACGTAGACGTCCTTCAAGATTTCCGGGCTCTGCCAGAACTGCGGCGCCACCTCCATCACCACGTGGTACTGGTTGCGCGCGGCATAGATCACCGACACTTGGCGCTGACCAAAGGCGTCGTAGAGCGTGTTGTCGATCTCGGCGACGTTCAATCCGAGGCGCGCGGCGGTGGCCCGGTCGATGACCAGATCGGTCTCCAGACCCTTTTGCTGCTGGTCGAGGTTGACCTCGGTCAGCCCCTTCAGCTTTTGCAGCGCCGCTTCGACCTTTGGCGCCCAATTGTAGATGTCCTGGGAGTTGTCGCCCTGGAGGGTGTACTGGTACTGCGCATTGCTCTGCCGGCCGCCGACCCAGATGTCCTGGACCGCCTGCAGAAAGAGCCGCGCGCCGGCGACCTGGTTGAGCTTCGGACGCAGCCGGCCGATCACCTGCATGACCGAGGCCTTGCGCTCGGAGAGCGGCTTCAGCACGACAAAGACGAAACCGGAATTGGTCTGGCCGCCGCCGGTAAAGCCGACGATGTTCTGAACCGCCGGATCGTGGCGGATGATGTTGACAAACTCCGTCAGCTTTTTCTGCATCGATTGGAACGAGATGCTCTGGTCGGCCTGGATGCCGCCGATCATCCGCCCGGTGTCCTGCTGCGGAATAAACCCCTTGGGTATGATCGTGAACAGGTACCCGGCGAGGACGATCGTCGCGAAGAGGCTCAGCATCACCAGCGCCGGATGTTGCAGGGCCCGGCGCAGGGAGCGGTCGTAGACGCCGAGCACCGCGTCGAAGGCGCGCTCGCCAGCGCGGTAGAGGCGCCCATGCGATCCGTGCGGTTTGGTCGACAACAGGTAGGCGCACATCATCGGCGTCGTCGAGAGCGAGATCGCGAGCGAGATCAGGATCGCCACCGACAGGGTCATCGCGAATTCGCGGAACAGCCGCCCGACGATGCCGCCCATCAAGAGGATCGGTGTAAACACGGCGATCAGCGACAGGCTCATCGACAAGACCGTAAAGCCGACCTCGCGCGCGCCAAGCAGGGCCGCCTCCATGCGCCCCATCCCGGCCTCGATGTGCCGGGTGATGTTTTCGAGGACGACGATAGCGTCGTCGACGACAAAGCCGGTCGAGATCGTCAGCGCCATCAGCGACAGATTGTCGAGGCTGTAGCCAAGGAGGTACATCGCCCCGAAGGTGCCGATCAGCGACACCGGCACCGCGACGCTCGGGATCAGGGTGGCGCGGCCGTTGCGCAGAAACACGAAGACGACGAGGATCACCAGCGCGACCGCGATCATGAGCGCGCGCTCGACGTCGTGCAGCGAGGTGCGGATCGTCGTCGTCCGGTCCATCGTCAGCGCGACGTTGATGGCGCTCGGGATCGACGCGCTCAGTTGCGGCAGGATCGCCTTGATCCGGTCGACGGTGGAGATGATGTTGGCGCCGGGCTGGCGGTAGAGGATCACCAGCACCGCCGGCTGGCCGTTGGCAAGGCCCTGGTTGCGCAGGTTCTCGACCGAATCGTCGATTTCGGCGACATCGGTCAGATGCACCGCGGACCCGTTGCGATAGGCGACGATCAATGGGCGATAGTCGGCGGCATGATTTGCCTGGTCGTTGGTGTAGATCTGATAGCGCCGACCATTGGCCTCGATCGCACCCTTGGGGCTGTGCGCGTTGGCCGAAGCCAGCGAGGCGCGCACGTCCTCGAGCCCGATCCCGTATTTGAACAGCGCCATCGGGTTGAGCTCGACCCGCACGGCCGGCAACGAGCTGCCGCTAATCACGACCTGGCCGATGCCGTCGATCTGCGACAAGGCCTGCTGCATGACCGTTGAGGCCGCGTCGTAGATCTGCCCACGGGTCAAGGTGGCGGAAGTCATCGCCAGGATCGCGATCGGCGCGTCGGCCGGGTTGACCTTGCGATAGGTCGGGTTCTGTCGCAGGCTGGTCGGCAGGTCGGCGCGCGCCGCGTTGATCGCCGCCTCGACATCGCGCGCGGCGCCGTCGATGTTTCGGCTGAGATCGAATTGCAAGACGATGCGGGTCGAGCCGACCGTGCTCGACGAGGTCATCTGGCTCACGTCGGCGATCACCCCCAGATGGCGCTCGAGCGGCGTCGCCACCGTCGTCGCCATGGTCTGGGGGCTGGCGCCGGGCATCGTCGCCTGCACCGAGATCGTCGGAAAATCGACCTGCGGCAGCGGCGCCACCGGCAGCTTCAAAAAAGCGAAGAACCCGGCGAGAGCGATGCCGATCGTCAGCAAAGTGGTCGCGACCGGCCGCCGGATGAACGGCGTCGAGGGGCTCACCGCGCTGCGCTCTCCGCCGCAGTCCCGCCGCCCGGGCGGCGGCGCACCCAGCTGCCGAGCCGCTCGAAGCCGAGATAGATGACCGGCGTCGTAAACAAGGTCAGGAGCTGGCTGACGATCAGCCCGCCGACGATCGTCACCCCGAGCGGGCGGCGCAGCTCGGAGCCGACCCCGGTCCCGAGCATCAGCGGCAGTGCGGCAAACAGGGCCGCCATCGTCGTCATCAAGATCGGGCGAAAGCGCAGGAGGCAGGCCTGGTAGATCGCCTCGCGCGGCGTCTTGCCCTGGTGACGCTCGGCGTCGAGCGCGAAATCGACCATCATAATCGCATTCTTTTTGACGATGCCGATCAAGAGCACGATGCCGATGATCGCGATCACCGACAGATCGCTGCCGTTTATCATCAGCGCCAACAGCGCGCCCACCCCGGCCGAGGGCAGGGTCGACAGGATCGTGATCGGGTGAATGAAGCTCTCGTACAGCACCCCCAGCACGATGTAGACGGTGACGATCGCCGCGAGGATCAGGATCAGCTCGTTGCCGAGGGCGGCCTGGAACGCCAGGGCCGCGCCCTGGAACACGGTGATCATGCTGGCCGGCAGCCCGATCTGCTTTTCGGCCTGCTGGATCGCGGTGACGGCGGCGCCGAGCGAGGCGCCGGGCGCCAGGTTGAACGACACCATGGTCGACGGGAATTGCCCGAGATGGTCGATTTCGAGCGGTGCGGTCTGCTCTTCGACCTGGGCGATCGCCGACAACGGCACCTGGCCATTGGCCGCAGTCGATGATGGCAGGTAGATCGAACCGAGCGAGCTCAGCGATTGCTGCATTGAGGGGTCGGCTTCGAGGATCACCCGGTACTGGTTCGACTGGGTAAAGATTGTCGAGACGATGCGCTGCCCGAACAAATCATAGAGCGCGTTGTCCACGGTGGCCGGAGTGATGCCAAAGCGCGCGGCGGTTGCGCGGTCGATGTTGACATAGGCCGACAGGCCGTTCTCGGAATAGGAGCTGGCGACATCCTCGATCTCGGGCAGCTGATCGAGCTGCTGCAGCAGTTTCGGGACCCACACTGCAAATTCGCTGTCATTGGCGTCTTCGAGCGCAAATTGATATTGCGAGCGGCTGACCGTCGCGTCGATGGTCAAATCCTGTACCGGCTGCATGTAGAGCATGATCCCGTCGACTTTGGCGGTCTCGTGCTCCAGCCGCCGGATCACGTCGCTGGCCGTGAGCGAGCGCTCCGCGCGTGGTTTGAGGTTGATTAGAAACCGGCCGCTGTTCAGCGTCGTGTTGGTGCCGTCGACGCCGATGAACGAGGTCAGGCTCACGACCGCGGGATCGTCGAGGATGGCGCTCGCCAGCGCCTGCTGGCGCTCGGACATGGCCGCGAACGACACCGAGGGTGCGGCCACCGAAATTCCCTGGATCAGCCCAGTGTCCTGGACTGGGAAAAACCCCTTGGGGATGACGATGTAGAGCACCACGGTCAGCGCCAGGGTCGCGACCGCGACCAGCAGGGTCAACGGCTGATGGTCCAGCACCCAGGTCAGCAGCCTTGCGTAGCGGGCGATCAGCCCATCGAACCATTCCCCGCTCTTGCGCGCCACCCAGGACATTTCCGACGGCCGCTGATGGCGCAGGATCTTGGCGCACATCATCGGCACCAGGGTCAGCGCCACCACCGCCGAGATCACGATGGTGACTGCGAGGGTGATGGCGAACTCGCGGAACAGCCGTCCGACCACATCGGGCATGAACAGCAGCGGGATCAGCACCGCGATCAGCGAGATCGTCAGCGAGATGATCGTGAAACCGATCTGCGCCGAGCCCTTCAGCGCCGCCTGCACGGGCGGCTCGCCGGCCTCGATGTAGCGCGAGATGTTTTCGATCATGACGATCGCGTCGTCGACGACGAACCCGGTGGCGATGGTCAGCGCCATCAACGACAGATTGTTGAGGCTGAACCCGGCCAGGTACATGAAGGCGAGGGTGCCGACCAGGGACAACGGTACCGACAGGCTCGGGATCAGGGTCGCCGACGGGCTGCGCAGAAACAGGAAGATCACCGCGACCACCAGCAGCACGGCGAGGCCGAGCTCGAACTCGACATCGGCGACGGAGGCGCGGATCGTCGTCGTGCGGTCGGTCACGACCTGCACGTCGACCGCGCTCGGCAAGGCCGCCTGCAATTCGGGCAGCAGCTTCTCGATGCTGTCGACGACGGCGATGACGTTGGCGTTGGGTTGGCGCTGGACGTTGACGATGACCGCCGGCTCGCTATTGACCCAGGCGGCGAGCTCGGTGTTTTCCGCCGCCTCGGTGGCCTTCCCGACATCGGCGAGACGGACCGGCGCGCCGTTGCGGTAGGCGACGACCAGATCGTCGTACTCGCTGGCCTTCTGGATCTGGTCGTTGGCGTTGATCGTGTAGGCGCGGCTCGGCCCGTCGAAATTGCCCTTGGGGGTGTTGACGTTGGCGTTGGCAAGCGTGGTCCGCAGATTGTCGATGTTGAGCCCGTAGGCGGCGAGCTGCAGATTGTTCGCCCGGATCCGCACCGCCGGGCGATTGCCGCCGCTGATGCTGACCAGACCCACACCCGGAAGCTGGGAGATTTTCTGCGCCATGCGGGTGTCGGCGAGGTCCTCGACCTCGGTCAACGGCATCGTCTTCGAGGTCACCGCCAGCGTCAGGATCGGCGCGTCGGCCGGGTTGACTTTGGCGTAGATCGGCGGCGCCGGCAGGTCTGACGGCAACAGGTTGCCGGCGGCGTTGATCGCCGCCTGGACCTCCTGCTCGGCCACGTCGAGGCTGAGGTCGAGGCTGAACTGCAACGTGATGACCGAGGCGCCGGCCGAGCTGGCCGACGACATCTGGTTGAGCCCCGGCATCTGCCCGAGCTGCACTTCGAGCGGTGCGGTGACCGAGGAGGTCATCACGTCGGGGCTGGCGCCCGGATAAAAGGTCTGCACCTGGATCGTCGGGTAGTCGACCTCGGGCAGGGCCGAGATCGGCAGAAAGCGATAGGCGAACAGACCCACAAGCATGATCGCGGCCATCAGGAGGGTGGTCGCGACCGGGCGCAGGATAAACAGACGCGACGGGCTCATCCGCCGGTTTGGCGCGGTTCGGCGCCACCCTCACCCACCCGACCCTGCGGGCCGGGTCCACCCTCTCCCGCAGTGCGGGAGAGGGTGCCGAGTGCAACGAGGCGGGTGAGGGCGCAGTGCTTCGCCGCCAAACGAGTCATTGCGCGCTGACCGGCTTCCGCCCGTGGTGCTTCCACCCCTTATGCGCGGATTGCGCGGTGCCGGCTGACGCGGTCTGGCCCGCCGTCTTGGCCTTGCCGCCCGCCTGCGCAACTTGCCCGGCGGGCGGGGCGATCGTGACCTTGGCGCCGTCCTTGAGTCGGTCGGCGCCGTCGTCGACGACCTCGCTGCCCGGCTGCAGTCCGGAGAGAACCGCAACCTCTTGGCCGTCGCTCGGACCGAGCTTGACCGTCTGCACCGCGACCGTTTTGTTCGGCTTAACCAGATAGACAAAGATGCCGGGCGCGCCGCGCTGGATCGCCGCAGTCGGGATCAGCACCGTGTTGCGCAGGGTGTTGACCAAGAGCTTGATGTTGACGAACTGGTTAGGAAACAGGCTTTCGTCGGAGTTGTCGAAGATTGCCCGCAGCTTGACCGTTCCGGTCGTGGTGTCGATCTGGTTGTCGATGGTGTCGAGCCTGCCGACCGCGATTTTGGTCGTCCCGGTGCGGTCGTAGGCGGTGGTCTGCAGTGTCGCCCCCGCGTGCCATTGTTTCAGCACGTCGGGCAGATTGTCCTCGGGCAGCGTGAAGATGACCGAGATCGGCTGCAATTCGGTCACCACGACGATGCCGCTCGCCGGGTTCGTCGGCGTCACGTAGTTGCCGGGATCGACTTGGCGCAGCCCGACCCGACCGGTCACCGGCGAAATGATATGACAATAGGTCAGGTTTAATCTTTGGGTGTCGATCGCCGCCTGGTCCAGCATGATCTGCGCCCGATCCTGGCCGACGGTCGCGATCTGCGTGTCGCGCGTTTGCGTCGCGATCGAGTTCTGGGCGACAAGGGTATTGTACCGTTTCAGGTCGAGCTCGGCGTCCTTTAATGCCGCCTGATCCTTAGCGAGCTGGGCCTGGGCCTGCTCGAGCGCCACCTGGTACGGACGCGGATCGATCTGGGCGAGAAAGTCACCCTTTTTGACGTGCTGGCCTTCCTCGAACCCGACGGTCATCAGATAGCCGCTGATCTGCGTCTGGATCGTGACCGTGGCCAAGGGGGTGACGGTGCCAAGCCCGCTCAAGGTCACCGGCATGTCGCCCCGTTTGGCCGACGCCACCCCGACCGGCATCGGTCCGCCGGAAACCGCCCGGCCGCCCGGCCGGGGCTGATGGTGCAGCCGCGGCAAAATCAACACCACCGCCAAAACCGCCGCCGCCGCCAGCAGCAAGAGCCACAGGATCGGCCGCAGCCGCGACCGGCGCGGCGGCGTCGGCCCTTCATGCCGCGGCTCGGCGATCTGGTCCCCGGTGTCTGGGCGAACGGCGCCGTGGTCGTCGGCCGGCTCCCCTGGCGCACGCCCCTCCGATGCTCGCCCCTCAGCCGCCCGCCCCACTGGTGCAAGTACGTCGCTGCGCTGGTCGTCCATAATCGCCCGCCGCAAATCCCCCGCAAATTCCCCAATGCGAGCTTAGCAATCTCTCGCCCGCGCGTCGCCTGTCGTGCTGAGACATACCGCCCGGTCAGCCGATTATAGGCCGGGCTCGGCCGCGGCATCCCGGCCCTGCGCAAAGCGCTTCCGTCGCCCCCGCGCATCGCCTCATATGGCGCCTTATCGAACCGGGCCCGAGGTCGGATCATGGCAACAAACCTTGCGCTTCTGAGCGGCGGCCAGTTGGTCGTCGCGGCGCTGCGCGCACATGGCGTCGAGATCGCCTTCAGCGTCGCCGGCGAAAGCTATCTCGAGGTGCTCGACGCGCTCTACGACGCCCCGGAAATTCGCCTCGTCACCTGCCGCCAGGAGGGCGGCGCCGCGTTCATGGCCGAGGCCTATGGCAAGCTGACCGGCAAGCCCGGGGTGCTGTTGGTGACCCGCGGCCCCGGCGCCTGCAACGCCTCGATCGGCATCCACACTGCGTTTCAGGATTCGACGCCGATGGTCGTGCTGGTCGGCCAGGTGGCGCGCCACCAGATCGACCGCGAGGCGTTTCAGGAGGTCGATTTCCGCCGGATGATGGCGCCACTGGCCAAATGGGTGGCGCAGATCGACCTGGCCGAACGCGTTCCCGAGCTGGTCAACCAGGCGTTCCAGGTGGCGACCTCCGGCCGGCCCGGGCCGGTGGTGCTGGCGCTCCCCGAGGACATGCTGCGCGACCTGGCATCGGCTGAGGTGGCCGGCCCCTACCGCGCGGTGCGCGCCCATCCGGGCATGGCAGATTTGGCCGAATTGCGCGGCCTGCTCGCGGCGGCCGAGCGCCCGATGATGCTGGTCGGTGGCGGCGGGTGGAGCGACGCCGCCTGCCGTGATATCGCGCGCTTTGCCGAGGCCAACGACCTGCCGGTCTGCTGCTCGTTTCGCCGCCAGGATATCGTCGACAACCGCCTGCCGTGCTTTGTCGGCGATCTCGGCACCGGCGCAGCCCCGGCCTTGGTCGCGCGCGTCAAGGAGAGCGACTTCTTGCTGGCGGTGGGCGCGCGCATCGGCGAGATCACCTCGCAATCCTATTCGCTCCTCGGCATTCCCGATCCGGGCAAGCCCCTGATCCACATCCATCCCTCGGCCGAGGAGTTGGGCCGGGTCTTTCGCCCGACCCTGGCGATCCAGGCGGGCATGCCCGAATTTGCCGCCGCCGCCGCTGCACTGGCGCCGGTGCCGGCCGCCTCCCGGTCGGGCTGGCGCGCCGCGGTCCGCGCGGAATACGAGGCTGGGCTCGTCCCCTCACCCTCACCCGCCGCCGCGCTCGACCTCGGCCGGGTCATGACCTGGCTGCGCGAGCGCCTGCCGGACGATGCGATCGTCACCAGCGACGCCGGCAATTTCAGCGGCTGGCCGAACCGCTTTCTGCAATACCGCCGCCCCGGACGCCAGCTCGGGCCGACCAGCGGCGCTATGGGCTACGGCGTCCCGGCCGCGGTCGCCGCCAAGCTCGTCCATCCGCGCCGCCTGGTCGTCGGCTTTTGCGGCGACGGCGGCTTTCTGATGACCGGCCAGGAATTGGCGACCTCGCTCGCCGCCGGCGTAGGCCCGATCATCCTGCTCTTCAACAACGCGATGTACGGCACGATCCGCATGCATCAGGAGCGCCGCTTCCCCGGCCGCGTCGTCGGCACCGCGCTCGCCAACCCCGATTTCCCCGCGCTCGCCCGCGCCTACGGTGCCTTCGCCGCGCGAGTGGCGCGCACCGAAGACTTCGCCCCGGCCTTCGAGGAAGCGGCCGCCGCCAATCGCGCCGCGGTCATCGAGCTCGCGATCGACCCCGAAACCATCACCACCCGCACCACCCTCTCTCAAATCCGCCGCCAAGCCGAAGCGCAGCAGTCCGCGAAAGCCGGAGCCTGACTACGCACCTGCAGTCTCCTCCGCCGCCGATCGAGGCCGTTCGACGGCCGCGCTCGCACCGGCTCAACCCTCCGGCATCGTATAGACGGCGCAAGGAGACGCGATGCCGCGCAGTGCGTGCGTTCCGAGCGGAACCAGCGGCGCCGAGATCTCGGCGGCGACTGCGCCCGAGACGAGGACCGTCCGATCGAGCGGCCGGCACAGGCCTTCCAGACGGCTGACCAGATTGACGGCAGGACCGATTGCCGTGAAATCGAGGCGGTCGGCCGCGCCGATGTTGCCCCACAGAATCTCGCCGAGGTGCAGCGCCGCGCCAAAGGCCAGTGGCGGCAGCCCCTGCTCTCGCCGCGCCGCGTTGAGATGCGCCATGCCGGCCTCGGTGGCGGAGACGGCACGCAGCGCAGCCTCGCAGGCAGCGCGGGGCGACTCTCCGCCGACCGGAAAGATTGCGAGCACGCCATCGCCGATGAATTTCAGCACCTCGCCGCCGAAAGCATGGACGGCACCCGCAATACGGTCGAACCAGGCGCCGAGAATGGCGATCACCGCGGCCGGAGGCGCCGCCTCGGAGAGCACCGTGAAGCTGCGCAGGTCGGCGACGAGCAACGCCGCCCGAATGGTCTCGCCGACGTCGCGCCGCAGCGGTCTCGTAAGCACGCGAGCGGCGCTGCGTCGGCCGAGATAGGCCTCGAGCGCGGCGGTGAGCGTCGCGCGCGTCGCGAGGGCGGCGAGCGGCGCCACGGCGAACCGCGCGGCCTCGCGCAACCGGTCGCTCTCGACGGCCGTGAATGGGCGCGGTCCGATCCAGTTCAGCACCGGTCGGTCCGGCCCTGCCTTGACGGCGTCCTCGTGCACCGGCCCCGGCGCGAGGGTGGCGAGCCAGTCCCGACCGGGAACGCCGGTCGGGCCCGCCGGCCCCGCGCCAGCGAATCTCGCCGGCGCGAACCCAAGAGCCTCGATCACGATCCCGGTGTCGGCCCGCCACAGCCAAGTGCGGCGGGCGATGATCGGGTCCGGCACGGCGAGGGCGAGGGCGCCGCCGGCCAGCGGCACGCCGTCCCCGATCAGGTGCCCGCCGAGCTCGGCCAGAAACCGGTCGGCGCTCGGCGAGGCCGCCGCCGCGTCGACCAGCCAGGCGAGGGTCGAAAACAGCTGCATGGATCGATGATGCGGCCGAGGCAGCCCATTGTCACCAGCGGCCCTCACCTCGGCTTAACTCCGATGCATGGATGTGCTTTGATCAGGGATGCACGCCATCCGCCATCGCCCTGCGCTGTTGCTGACGGGCCGCGCTCGAGCTCGCGATAGCGGTAATCAAGGAGGCTGCCGATGACCGAACCGCTGGTCGTCCGTCGTGAAACGATGATCGCGGCCCCGCCTGCCGCCATCTTCGCCTTCCTGACCGATCCCGAGAAGATCCTGCGCTGGATGGGGACCGAAGCGACCTCGGAGGCGCATCCGGGCGGGCTGTACCTCCTCAAAGGCATTGGCGGCATTGGCGGCCGCACCGCGCGCGGCGCGTTCCGCGAAGTCGTGCCGGTCCACCGCCTCGCCTACAGCTTTGGCTGGGAAGGCGACGAGGCTGTGCCCCCGGGATCGAGCCTAGTCGAGATCGACCTTGTCGACCAGGATGGGGGCACGCTGCTGCGCATGACCCATAGCGGCCTGCCGGATGCCGCGCAATGCGCCGGCCACAACGAAGGTTGGGCGCACTATCTCGGCCGGTTGGCCACGGCCGCCGCAGGCCGCGATCCGGGCCCCGATCCCGGTGTTCGGCATAGGGCCACGTGACCACGGCAACGCCGGCATCTTCCGCATCCCGCGAATTCTTTGCGTTCCGGCTCCGGCGCGCGCCGGCGAGCCTCCCGCACCACCCTCTCCCAAATCCGCCACCAAGCCGAAGCGCAAAGCACCGTGAGAGGCGAAGCATGAGGCCGGGTTCGTAGCGCATTACGGGCGTCCCGCATCAATCGGCGCACGGGGTGCGCTACTGGTGGACAGCGAACCCAGGCGTCACCGATCTGTAGGTGTTCCTTGATGAAATACCATCTGCCACCGCCCGCTTATGAACTTCCAGATGGAGCTTCGTAAGGTCTGACGATCTTCCTTACCTTCGGCGAGGCGAAAGCTTCGATACGTAAGCAGAACGACGTCATCGGCCAGCGGTCGCAGAACGAAGTCGCTGGCAGTCAGCGTTTCTCGTGTCTCGATACTTTCTGCGGGCAAGCTTCGGAGAACCCCCTCCTTTTCATACATGCGGCCCGAACGTCCGAACTCGACAAAACTGTCCGCCAGCAGGTTGCCAACTGACTCTGGAGAACCCCGGACCGTTTGTTTAAACAGTTCCTCTTCTAGGGCCCTGATCAGGTCAAGATTGTGCTGCACGGTGGCTCACTCACGCTCACCACAGCATCCTACGGTCTGCTTGGACGACCGCAAAGGATCGGGAGCCGTGGCCGTTCATGATCGCGCTGAGCCGCGATGGAGGCGACGACGTGCAACACCGTATCCTTGACATCTGCACAATCGCCATAATCGCATCGTATCCTCCCCACATCAGATTCTTGCGGATGTCCGCCGTGGTTAGGAGGAGAGATGTCGGAAATCGTAACACCGAAGCCGCGTGGGGCGACGCGCGGACAGCCATTCGCAAAAGGGCGGTCCGGCAATCCTGGAGGGCGGCGGCCGGGGTGCCGCAATCGGGCAAGCCTCGCCGCCGAGGCCTTGCTCGACGGGGAAGTCGAGGCGCTGACCCGGCGGGCGGTGGAGCTCGCCATCGCTGGCGATCCGACCGCACTTAAACTTTGTCTCGAGCGCATCCTCGCACCACGCCGCGAGCGGGTCGTGCGCTTCTCCTTGCCGCCGATCGACAGCGCCGCCGACATCGCCCGCGCGATGGGTGCGGTCGCCGCCGCGGTCGCCGCGGGTGCCTTGACGCCGGGCGAGGCTGGTGCGCTCGCGCAAATCGTTGACACTTTTGTGCGCGCGATCGAGACCAGCGATTTCGACCGCCGGCTGCAGTTGCTGGAGGCCAGTGCTGCGCGCGCGTGAGGGGCGGATGGCCTGGCTGGCGGCGCGCGCTGCGGCGGCCGATGATGCCGCGGCGTGGCAGGGCGCGGCGTTGCAGGCGCGCGTCAAAATCGGCGCGGCACTCCGCCAGGCCCTCGCGCAAATTGGGATCGATCCGGCGGCCATCGCCATGCTGCGCATCTGCGACGACGCCGCGCGGGAGCTCGCCCTCTCCCCGGGACCGCTCGAAGCGGGTGCGCCGCCGCCCGCCGGCGATCTTCGAGATGATGCTTCCGCCGAGGCATTCGGTGCCCGCATCGCGCGATCGATGCGGCGCTGCCGCGATCGGCCCGGCCTCGACTTCGCCCAGGCTTCGCTCGCCGAAGCGCTGGCCTGGTGCCTCGAGCGCCTGCAAAGCGCTCCGTCCATGACCAGAGGAACGGCCGAAGAAACCGGCGCGCGACGTTTTTGCTGCTGATTTGCTGCTGAAGCAGCGGCAGGATGGATGGCGATCGCCATCGGCATCGGTCAGAAGCCAAAATGTCCAGCTTGAAATGAACCGAACGATCCCAATACCGTATCGTCGCCCCCGGGAAAGCGGGGGTCCAGAGCCTGCCCCTGGCTTGAACAGGGGGCGATCGCACGTCGCTCGCCCTGGGTTCCTGCTTTCGCGGGAATGACGGACAAGAAATTGATTTTTCAGAATGCTTCTCCAGTCGGGCGGTGAGCATGGGGCAAATCTCGCGGCAGCACTGGTCGGCGCAGCGCTATGCCGAGACTGCGCATTTCGTGCCGGCGCTCGGCTCGGCGGTGCTCGAATTGCTGGCGCCAAAGGCGGGCGAGCATGTCCTCGATCTCGGCTGCGGCGACGGGTTATTGACCGAGAAGATCACTGCCGCCGGCGCCGCGGTGGTCGCGGTCGACGCCGCTCCCGATATGGTCGCGGCGGCCCAGGCGCGCGGGCTCGACGCCAGAGTGATGGCGGGTCAGGACCTGGCCTTTGACGGCGAGTTCGACGCGGTGTTCTCGAACGCGGCCCTGCACTGGATGCGCCCGGCGGAGCGGGTCCTCGCCGGGGTTCGCCGCGCGCTGAAGCCGGGCGGCCGCTTCGTCGGCGAGATGGGCGGCCACAACAATACCGCCGCGATTATGGTCGCGATCCGCGCGGTGCTGGCTCGCCGCGGGCTGGATGCGCAGCGCCTCAGCCCGTGGTGGTTTCCCTCGGCCGCCGCCTATCGCGCCAAGCTCGAAGCCGCCGGGTTCAGGGTCGACGAGATTCGCATCCACCCGCGCCCGACCCCGCTGCCGGCCGGGATCGAAGCTTGGCTCGACACCTTTGCCGAGGATTTTCTCGGAGCGTTGCCCGCGCCCGACCGCCTGCCGGCGCGCGCTGAAATCGCCGACCTGCTGCGGCCGGTGCTAATGGACGAAACCGGCGCCTGGATCGCCGACTACGTCCGCCTGCGGTTCCGCGCCGTGCGCGCCGGCTGAGTGCCGCACGACGTCTCCCTGATCTCGACCGTCGCAGTCGGGCTGGCGCTCGCCTTCGTCGGCGGCTTTGCCGCGGTGCGCCTCGGCCTGCCGCCGATCGTCGGTTACCTCTTGGCCGGCGTCGCGGTCGGGCCGTTCACGCCGGGATTTGTCGCCGACACCCATCTGGCGCCGCAGCTCGCCGAAATCGGCGTCATGCTGCTGATGTTCGGCGTCGGCATGCATTTTTCGATCCGCGATCTGATCGCCGTGCGCCGGATCGCACTGCCGGGAGCGGTGGCGCAGATCGCGGTCGCCACGTTGCTCGGGATCGGCGCCGCCCGGCTGTGGGGCTGGAGCTTCGGCGCCGGCCTCGTCTTCGGGCTCGCGCTCTCGGTCGCCAGCACGGTCGTGCTGCTGCGCACGTTCGAAGAACGCGGCCTCTTCGGTCTCGCCGCGGCGCGGATCGCCATCGGCTGGCTGATCGTCGAGGATTTGTTGACGGTGGTTGCTCTCGTCGTGCTGCCGGCGCTGGCGCCGTCGCTCGGCGGCGGCGAAGCCGCTCCCGGCAATCTCGTGCTGGCGGTGGCGCTGACCTTCGGCAAGGTCGCCCTCTTCGTCGCGGTGATGCTGATCGTCGGCGCGCGTCTGCTGCCATGGCTGCTCGAACAGGTGGTGCGCACCCGCTCGCGCGAGTTGTTCACTCTGGCGGTGATCGCCGCGGCACTCGGGATCGCCTTTGCCGCGGCCGAGCTGTTCGGCTCTGCGGCGCTCGGCGCCTTCCTCGCCGGGATCGTGGTCGGCGAAAGCGACCACAGTCATCGGGCGGCCGAGCAAGCGAAGCCGCTCGAAGACGCTTTCGCCGTGCTGTTTTTCCTGTCGGTCGGGATGCTGTTCGATCCGGGCATATTGATCCGGCACCCGTTTCAGGTGCTGGCCGTGCTCGCCATCGTTATGCTGGGCAAGTCGCTGGCGGCGTTCGCGATCGTGCGCGCCGCCGGGTACCGGTCAGCGACCGCGCTGACAGTGTCGGTAGGCCTGGCGCAGATCGGCGAATTCTCGTTCATCCTGGCCGACCTCGGCATCGCGCACGGCCTCTTGAGCGGCGAGGGGCGCAATCTGCTCCTCGCCGGAGCATTGCTGTCGATCAGCTTGAACCCCGCCGCCTTCAGCGCCGCGTCGGCCTTGCAGCGGCGCCTCGGGAGCGATCAGCCGAGTTGAGCGCGCAGCCCCGCTTCGGCCGGCAACGGGTCCGAGCCGCCGACCGCCGCCACGATCGCCGGCGCCGCCAACCCGGGCAGATCGGCGCCCCGTCCTTCGATGTCACCAATCGCCTCGGCGAGCGTCGTGGCCACGACATCGGCCGAAGTGACGGCCTGCGCATCGGTCGATGCGGCATCGCCGGCGGCAATTCCCCAGAAGCCCAGCACGATGCGGGCGCGCGGCGCCCGTCGCCGCAGCCGGCGCACGATGTGCCGGGCCCGCGCCGGCGAACTGGTGCTGATCAGCGACAGGCAGATGATCGCGGCGTCCCGCAGCGATACCCGCTGACCGCTGAGCGCCGCCGCCGAATCGGCCGGAAAGACAAAGGCGGCGTGGCCGCGCGCCCGCAATAGGCTGGCGAGCAGCATCGCCGCGGCTTCGTCGAGTTCGTTGCGCCCGGCGACGCACATGATCAGCCGTGTGTCCGTCGACCCGCTCTCGCCGGTTTCGGCCGTCGCGTCGAAGTCGACGACCGAGTCCTCGAACAGATTTTCGAGGATCTTGGCGAAGCCTTCCTTGACTGTCGCCCGCCGCTCCGCCGGCAGGATGCCGCGGTCGCTGTCGGCCTGGGCCCGCGCCAGCACCGGGATGGCGACCTCTTCGGCGAACGCGTCCAGGGACTTCTCTTTGGCGAACGCTTCGGCCTGCTCGGTCGCCTCCTCCGGGTCATCGGCCAAGAGCCGCTGATAAAAGGTCTCGTCCGGCGTCAGCACCGGCTCGCTGCCGAGGATCACGTCGAGAAAGCGCAGCTGCGGCACGTGGCGCCCGAGCACCAGGAGGCAGGCGGTCAGCGGCGTCGACAGCAACAGCCCGATCGGACCCCACAGCCAGGTCCAGAACACCGCTGCGCCGATCACCGCGACCGAGGAGAGGCCGGTGCTGCCGGCGTAGAGCCGCGGCTCGACCAGATTGGCGACGATCAGCTCGGTCGCGATGAACAAGAGCGCGGTCCACAGCAGCAGCGACCATCCCGGGGCCACCGCAAGGGCCAATGCCAACGGGAAGCAGGCGGCGATGACGATGCCGAGATAGGGAATAAAGCGCAGCAGCATCGCCAGGATGCCCCACAACGCCGCATTCGGAATGCCGATGACCGCCAAACCGATCCCGAGCAGGGCGCCCTCGACGGCATTGATCGAAAGCTGCGACAACAGATATCGGCTGACCCGGTGCGCCGCCTCGTTCATCGCCTCGGTGGTGCGGTGCAAATCGCCGCCGCCGAACAGCCTGAGCAGCCGGTCGCGCAGCTCCTCGCGCTCGAGCAGGATGAAGATTACCAGCACAATGACCAGACCGGCCATCGCCAGCGGCTGGAGCAACGGGCCGATGATGGTCTCGGCGATCTCCAGGGGGGTCATTCCCGGCTGCTGAACCACGACCGGAAGCGGCTTGGCCGCTTCGGCCGCGGTGCGACCGGCGGCGCTGGGTGCGGCTGCCGGCGCCGGGTTCGGCTGTTCCGAACGTTTGAGCTCGAGGGTCGCCTGGTGCAGAACGGCGGCGACGCGACCGAGCGGGATGGCCTTGGGCAGCGAGTGCAGCTTTGCTTCGATGTTCAGGCGGTATTCCGGCAGCTCCGGCGCCAGCAGCGACATCTCCCGGCCGACGATCAGGCCGAAGGCGAGGATAATTTGAAACGCCACCAGCACGGTGATCGCGACCGCCGTGACCCGGCCCGCCCGCAGATGCCGCAGCCAGCGAACCGCCGGCGCCAGCAAAAAGCTCAGCAGCACCGCCAGCGCGAACGGAACCAGGACCTCGCGCGCCAAATAGAGCGCCCCGACCACCAGCCCCAAGGTCAAGAATGTCAACACGCCGGAGACGCCGACCGGCACGGCGTCGTCTCGGCCGCGCCCGAGGCTCGGCGACGGGTCGGCCATCTCTCACCGAACCATAATCGGTTGACGCGATCTCCAAGCGGTGGCGCTGCGCACCGCCGCTGACCAGGTATTTGCTTGAGTGGCCAGAGGGCCCGCCTCTTTAACTCCGGGCCCCGGCCGATGTCCACTGCGCGGTTCTCGTCAGTGCAGCGTCAACCGCGCGATTGCGTAACCGGCTGCGGCTGCGATCAGCACCGCTGCGATCGGGTGCGCCGCAGTGGTCTCGCTCAAGTAGCGCGCCATCTCGGAGCCGCGCTTGGACACATCGCGCAGCGCTTCGCCGCTTTGCTCTCCAGCCTTTTTGATCCTGGCGCCGGCCTCGGCGCCGACCGCGCGGCTGCGATCGGCAATGGCGCTTGCGGTTTGTGCGACTGTCGCGGCTCCCGCCGCCGCACGGTCGGTGGCTTCCTTCAGCTTCGTGCTCGCATCGTTGACAAACTGTCCCGCCGCATCGGCCATCGATTGTCCGTCCATCTCTTGTTGCTCCAGGTCGTTCGGGAGATCCCAAAAGCGCAAACGACGCGAATGTGAATTAGGTCCATTTATGATGCCCGGCCCCGCAGAGCTTGGGGTTTTTCCCGGAACCTTTAGCTGTGCGGACATGTTCCAGAAGGCGAATGATTTACCAGCAAGGATGCCTAAGATGGATAAGGACCGCATCGCCGGCGCTGCGAAGAAAATCACCGGCGCGATCAAAGAAGGCGTCGGCCGCGCGGCAGACGAGCCCCAGACCATGGCGGAGGGTCAGCAGGAGCAGGCCGAAGGCCGGGTGCAGAGTGCCGTCGGTCAGGCGAAAGACGCCATTCGCGAGATCGCCGGGAAAAAATAGCGGCGCCTGTTAGTCTCTGAACGCAATTAAAGTGTTTGAGGAGTCCGCCGATGGGCCGAGGGATTCTGCTTTGGCTGCTGGGAATTCCAATCCCGATCATCATCCTTCTGTTTCTGTTTCATGTCGTCTGAACATTTTCCGCGGAACCGAAAGGAAGGAAACGTTGTTCCGTCAACGTCCACGTTCACTACTTAGGAGAAATGCCTTGAAGAACTCGAACCTGACCGCCGCGGTGGCGGCGATCCTGATGGCGACGGCGCCGCTCGCCTATGCACAGACGAGCGCCGTGCGCCACAGCAATCTTGGGATGACCAACCCGACCGGCAGCACGATTGAGAGCACGCAGTTCCGCGCCAGCAAGATGATCGGTAGCGACGTCTACGACGTGCAGAACCAGAACATCGGCTCGGTCAAAGATTTGATAATCGATCGTGACGGCCGCGTCGCGGCGGCAGTCGTGAGCGTCGGCGGCGGCTTTCTCGACAGCGGCGGAAAGAACGTTGCGGTGCCGCTGAGCGACATCAAGAGCGACAACAACCGCCTCACTCTGGACATGACCAAAGCGCAGCTGAAGCAGGCGCAGGCTTACCATATGACGAACAACAACACCGGGGCCGGCAGTACGACCTCGCCGGTGACGGGCGGCCATCTCGGTTCCGCCAGCGGCACCAATAGATAGCGTTTTCGGGCAGCTTCGCGGCGGGTCGACGGGTGAAACCGCCGGGCCCGCCGTTTTTGTCGGCGCGCGTAGATTGCCCGGCCGGCGGACGCAGGCTATAACCCCGCCCGATTTTCGAGGGCGGCGGCATGAAGCAAGGAATTCACCCGGATTACCACGAAATCACCGTGGTAATGACCGATGGGACCACCTATCAGACGCGTTCGACCTATGGCAAGGCGGGCGACACGTTGCGGCTCGACATCGACTCGAAATCGCACCCGGCCTGGACCGGCGGGCAGCAGCGGCTGGTCGACACCGGCGGGCAGCTGGCCCGTTTCAACAAGCGCTTCCAGGGTTTCGGCATCAAGCCCTGAGAATATATAGGGGCAAACCGCCCCTTGACCGCGCTTCCGCAATCCCTATCTAAGTCATGCGCAGTCGCCATTCGGGACTGCGCATCAGTAGTTGGCGTCCGGCCTTGATGCGGGCGCCCAGATCCATATTGCTCAATGGAGGATGTGGTCATGGATCGTTTCGATTTCTCTCCGCTGTTCCGCTCGACGATCGGCTTTGACCGTCTGACGCGTCTGGTCGATGCGGCGAGCCGCGTCGACAACGCTTCCCTCGCTTACCCCCCGTACAACATCGAAAAGACTGGCGAGGATGCCTATCGCCTGACCATGGCGGTGGCCGGCTTCTCGCCCGACGAGGTCGATGTGACGGTTCACGAGAACACGTTGCTGGTCGCCGGCAAGACCAAAAAGGAAGAGAATGAGGGCCGCTATCTGCACCGCGGCATCGCCAGCCGCGCGTTCGAGCGCCGCTTCAGCCTCGCCGACCATATGAAGGTCGTCGGCGCCAGCCTCGACAACGGCATGCTGCATGTCGACCTCGTGCGCGAGGTGCCCGAGGCAGCCAAGCCGCGCAAAATCGAGATCGCCAGCGGACAGCCGCAGGTGGTGGAGCACCAGCAGGCGGCCTGATCGGCCTGTCCCAACCCCGCTCGTTGTGCGAACGCCCCCGATCATCGGGGGCGTTTTGCTGTCGGCCGGCAGCTCAGAGCCAGCCGCGCAATTTGAACCACACCAACGGCAGGATTGCGCTCAGCCCGATCACCGCCAGTCCATAGGGGTACCCCCAGGCCCAGTTCAGCTCCGGCATGTCCTTGAAGTTCATGCCATAGAGACTGGCTACCAGAGTGGGCGGGATGCCGACCACCGAAACGATTGTCAACACCTTTATGATGTTGTTCTGCTCGATATTGATCAGGCCCAATGTGGCATCCAGCAACAGTTGAACCTTGGTGACGATGTGCATGTCGTAATCGCTGAGCGAAGTCACGTCGAGACGCACCGTGTCGAGACGCGGCTTGACTTCGGGCGGCAGCCATTCGGCGGCGTGGGCGGCCACAAAAGGCGCGATCCTGCCGATCGCAAGCAGGCTGTCGCGGATCTTTGACGCGAGATCGCCGCTGTGACCGATGCGCCGCAAGATGATCCTCAGATCGGCGCTTTCCCGCGCCGGCGGGCGCCGCCCGCTGGCTTGCGTCGCCGGACTGCGAAACAGCCGGTGCGACAGTTGGTCGAGCTCCGCGGCGATGTTTTCGAGGATATCGGCCAGCCGATCGGCGATTGCGTCCATCAGGCCGGAAAAGACTGCGGCACTGCTCAAGGGATCGGTCTCGTCTCTGAGGTCGTTGCTGGCGAAAGCGGTAAAGGACGGCAACTCGACGAACCGCACAGTGACCAGCCGCTTGCGATTCAGCACGAAGCCGACCGGGCTCGACAGCGGCTGATCCGATTCGCCGCGGTACACCAGCGGCGCGCTCAGGTAGAGGGTTCCGGCTTCGCTGCGCAACCGGCTCGAACTCTCGATCTCGCTGACCTCCTCGAGGCTCGGTACCTCGAGCCCGGTAGTTCGTTTGACATATTCGATTTCGTCGGGCTCGGGCCGAAGCAGGTCGATCCACACCGCCTCGGGCGGGAGCGATCCACCGGCGAGGTCGGAAGGCTGCTCGCCGCGTTCGGCGCGGCTGCGGTAGAACGTCAGCATGAGCCGAGCTTACCCTACCCGCGATTTCATTTCCCTGGGATCGATGCGATGCTCGGCCGCCGGGTCGGGCCCGGGGTAGGCCAAGCAGGTTGGCCGCGGAAGATGAACGACAGGATGGCGTCATGGGTTTGGTCGGGATCGCGGCGGCCGCCGCACTCTTCGCATTGGGGATGATGCGGGCCGAGGCCGCCGAGCCCTATCACCTGCGCATCGGCTGGGTGGTGGTGCCCTCTGACATCGTGCCGCTGATGTTCCTCAAGCCAGGCCTCGCTCCTCACGCCGGCGAGACCTACGTCCCCGAGCTGACCCATTTCGCCGGCACTTCGACGGAAATGACGGCGTTTGCCACCGGCGCTCTCGATTGCGGAGCGCTGGCCTACTCGACCTTAGGGCTCGGCATCGAAAATGCCGGGATGGCCGATCTGCGGGTCATCGCCGACACGTTCCAGGATGGGGTGCCTGGCTATCACACCAATGATTTCCTCGTCCGCAAGGACAGCCCGATCCACTCGGTCGAGGATCTGAAGGGCAAGATCCTGGCGACCAACGAGACCGGCAGCGCCATCGACATGGCGTTGCGCGCGATGCTGGCCGAGCACCACCTCGCGGATAAGCGTGACGTGACCATCATCGAGGTCCACTTTCCCGATCAGAAGGCGATGCTCAAGGAGGGCAAGGTCGATCTGATCAGCGCAGTGGCGCCGTTCGGCTTCGACCCCGAGTTGCGAGCCTTCTCGCGCACTCTGTTCACCCAGAAAGAAGCGATCGGCCGCACCCAGATGATCGTGCAGGTGGCGCGCGCCGGGTTTCTGAACGAGCACCGGGCGATGATGGTCGACTTCCTCGAGGATTACCTTCATACGCTGCGCTGGCTGACCGATCCGGCCCATCACGACGCGGCTGTGGCGCTGATCGCCGAGGCGACCAAGCAGAAGCCGGCGCTCTACGCGAGCTGGGTCTTTACCAAACAGGACTATTACCGCGATCCCCAAGCGCTGCCCGATCTCAAGGCGCTGCAGGCCAATATCGACCTGCAACACAAGCTCGGCTTTCTGCGCTCCGATCTCGATGTCGAGAAATACGCCGATCTCAGCCTCGCCAAAGAAGCGGCCCGCCGGCTCGATGCCGAAGCCGGGCGATAATCGGGTTGGTGTCGTTTCTCGGAGCCGCCGACGAGCAAGGTTCAGCACCCCGCGCGAATCGGGGCGCGCCCGGAGGCCGCTTTTTTGTTATGATGCCGGACTTGAACCGGCTTCACGAGCGAACGGGAGGAGATCATGGGCGACATTCTCGGCATCGGCGTCACTCATTTTCCGGGATTGATGCTGCCCGACCGATATATGAGCTCGTTTCTGACCCGCACTTTGCAGAGCGAGCGGGTGCCGGCGGAGCTAAAAGACCCGGCGCGGTGGCCCGAGCCGCTGCGCCAAGAACTGGCCGCCAACGCGCACGGCGCCGCCGCGGCCGAGCACCGCCGCCGGCTCGCCGGCGGCTTCCGCGAGGTGCGCGAGGCACTCGACGCGTTCGCGCCCGACTTCGTGCTGATCTGGGGCGACGACCAGTACGAGAATTTCCGCGAGGACGGGGTCCCGTCGTTTTGCGTGTTCGCCCTTGATGCGATCGACTGTCGCCCGTTCGGGCGCCCCGGCCGCTCCGAGCTCGGCAATGTGTGGGGCGATCCGGCTGACAAGGTGGTGCATGTCACCGGGCACCGCGCCGCCGGCTCCACTCTCGCCGCCCAGCTGATCAAGGCCGATTACGACGTCAGCTACGCCTATCGGATGCGCCACGAGCTGGGGCTGCCGCACGCCTTTATCAACACGATCCTCTATCTCGACTACGACCGGCGCGGGTTCCCCTATCCTGTGGTGCCCTTTCACGTCAACTGCTACGGCTCCTCGGTGATCGCCAAGCGCGGCTCGAGCGCGCACCTGACCGGCGAGGCCGACCCGAACGCGGTCGATCCGCCCGGACCCAACCCTGGGCGCTGCTTTGACGTCGGCGCAGCGGTCGCGCGGATACTCGCCGACAGTCCATGGCGGGTGGCGCTCGTCGCCTCGTCGAGTTGGTCGCACGCGTTTTTGACCGCGAAGCACCATTGGCTCTATCCCGACGTCGCGAGCGACCGGGCCCGCTTCGACGAATTGGCCTCGGGCAACGCCGCGCGCTGGCGGGGACTGACCACGGAGCAGATCGAGGATGCCGGCCAGCAGGAGTTTCTGAACTGGGTGTGCCTCGCCGGCGCGATGGACGCGCTCGGGCGCCGGCCGGAGATCGTCGACTACGTCGAATCCTACCTGTTCAACTCCGACAAGTGCTTCGCCCTGTTCCGGCCCTAGGAGCGTAACCCGATCATCCACGGTGTCGCGCGCCCGAGGCAAAACGTGCATGCGCGAGTCATGCCCGGGCAAGACTATCTTTCCTGCGATGCGAGACGGCGCGTTCCTCCCAGATAGAATTTTCCCGGTCAGCCCTTCGATTTCGCGATAGTGGCGGTTCGATCTGATCAGAAACCCCGGTAGTCGCTGATTGGGCCGTCGCGCGTCGCCACCCCGCCGGCAACTTTAGAACCGTTCCGGCGTTTCCCTCGTCACACGCCGAGGGAGATTTCCATATGGCCAGAAGCAAGACCCCACCGCCGCCAGCCACCAAGACCGGCGCCGGCGGTGAATTCCACCAGACGCCCGCCGAGGGCGGCGAGGTGATGACCACCAATCAGGGCGTCGTCGTCGCCGACAACGAGAACTCGCTGAAGGGGAACCCGCGCGGGCCGACCCTGCTCGAAGACTTCATCCTGCGCGAGAAGATCACCCATTTCGACCATGAGCGGATCCCCGAGCGCATCGTCCATGCCCGCGGTTCCGGGCGCGCACGGCTATTTCGAGCTGACCCAGTCCTTGAGCCAGTACACCAAGGCTGATTTCCTGCAACGTCCGGGCGAAAAGATTCCAGTGTTCGTGCGCATCTCGACCGTCGCCGGCGGCGCGGGCTCGGGCGACCTGCCCCGCGACGTGCGCGGCTTCGCCACCAAATTCTACACCAAGGAGGGAAATTTCGATCTGGTCGGCAACAACATCCCGGTCTTTTTCATCCAGGACGCGATGAAGTTCCCCGACCTCATCCACTCGGTCAAGATGGAACCCGACCGCGGCTACCCGCAGGCGGCCTCGGCGCACGACACGTTCTGGGATTTCGTGTCGCTGATGCCCGAAAGCATCCACATGATCATGTGGGCGATGTCGGACCGGGCGATCCCGCGCTCGCTGCGCATGATCGAAGGGTTCGGCGTCAACACCTTTCGCCTGGTCGATGCCCATGGCAAGCCGACTTTTGTCAAGTTCCATTGGCGGCCCAAGCTCGGCATGCAGTCGGTGATCTGGGACGAGGCAGTCAAGATCAACGGCGCCGACCCCGACTTTCACCGCCGCGACCTGTTCGAGGCGATCGCCGCCGGCGATTTCCCGGAATGGGACTTCGCGGTCCAGCTGTTCGACGAGAAACAGGCGGCGAGCTTCGATTTCGACGTGCTCGACGCAACCAAGCTCGTTCCCGAGGAGCTCGTCCCGTTGAAGATTGTCGGGCGCATGGTGCTCGACCGCAACCCCGACAATTTCTTCGCCGAGACCGAACAGGTCGCATTTTGTCCGGCCAACGTCGTGCCCGGCATCGACTTCAGCAACGACCCGCTGTTGCAGGGCCGGCTCTTCTCCTACCTCGACACCCAGCTGATCCGGCTCGGCGGTCCCAATTTCAACGAGATCCCGGTCAATCAGCCGAAATGCCCGTGGGCCAACCTGCAGCGCGATGGCCACATGCGGATGCGGGTGGCGAAAGGCCGGGTGTCGTACGAGCCGAACACGCTGGCGCCCGAGGCGCCGCGCGCCGAATTCGGACAAAGGCTTTGCCGGCCTGACCCGGCCGGAAGGCGGCGACACGATGCGCATCCGGCCCGAATCCTTTGCCGACCATTACACCCAGGCCCGGCTGTTTTTCCTGAGCCAGACCGAGACCGAGCGCAACCACATCGTCTCGGCGCTGGTCTTCGAGCTGAGCAAGGTGGAGACACCCGCCGTCCGCGAGCGCATCGTCGGACAGCTGGTGCATGTCGACGAAGGCATGGCGAAACGGGTGGCTGCCGGGCTGCGGCTCGAAGGTAAGATCGAACCCGCCGCGACCAATGTGCCGGCGCGTAAAGAGGTCAGGCCCTCGCCGGCGCTCAGCATCATCGGCAAGATGCCGCAAACCCTGAAAGGGCGGGTGGTCGGCTGCGTGGTCAGCGACGGCGTCGACCGCGCCCTCGTGGAGGCGGTGCGGACCGCGGTGGAAAAGGAAGGAGGCAAGCTCAAGATCGTGGCACCGCATGTCGGCGGGGCCAAGACCGCCGACGGAAAATTGCTCGAGGCCGATATGCAACTCGCCGGCGGGCCCTCGATCATCTTCGACGCGGTGGCACTGATCGTGTCCGAGGCCGGAGCGAAGGAGCTGACGCGCGAGGCCGCGGCGATCGATTTCGTCGCCGACGCTTTCAATCACCTGAAGGTCATCGGCCACGTCCCCGCCGCCGAAGCATTGTTGCGCCGGGCCGGAATCACCGCCGAACTCGTCGATCACGGCGTTGTGCCGTTGGCCAATGCCGGGGCGGTCGCCGGATTTGTCGCCGCCGCCAAAAAAATGCGGGTTTGGGACCGCGAGCCGAAGGTGCGCAACCTCCCCTAATGCGTTCTTGCTCCCTCTCCCCGCGGGCGGGAGAGGGTTGGGGTGAGGAGAATTCCTTTCTACCTCGCTAGCGCTCGGTGCGCATCGCGCCGGCCAAAAGGCGCGCGCTGCGCGCCGCCGGAGATCCCCAGCCGGGCACCGCGGCCGGGCTAGGCGGCGCCGGCCTGCCCCTTCTTGTCGAGGATGCGCTGGTGCAGGTTGCGCACGATCATGTCGGTCAGCCGCTCATTGTGCATGAACAGCCGCTGGCCGATCGGATAGGGGTCCTGCTTCTCGACCTCGATCGGGCCTCTTAGCGCCTCGTCGGGGCCGATGCCGCGGTCGACAAAGCGCTCGACATAGCCGACCCAGTTCTCGACGATCTGCCCCTGTTCCTTCAGATACGCCTTGGTGCAGGGATCGCCATGCCCCGGCACGATTAATTCGACATCGAGCGCCGCGATCCTTTCGAGCGCCGCCAGCCACTCCCACGGGTCGCATTCCTGGAGCCAGCTGCGGCATTTGTAAAAGACATTGTCGCCTGTGAACACGACCCCCTCTTCGGGCACATGGACCGAGGTTTGCGGCGCGGTGTGACCCGGCATATGGAGGATGTTGAAGGTGTGGTTGCCGACATTGAGGGTCAGTGTCTCGTCAAAGGTCAGGGTCGGCGGGTTGGCCGCCGGGTAGTCCGGGTGGCCGACTAGCCACACGCTGTCGGGATCGCTCTGCTTGAACCGCTCGCGCTTCTCGTCGAGCGAGCCGAACGCGTAGAGATAGCGCTCGAAACATTCCTGGAGCTTCTGCTGGCCGACGATCTTGGTGTTGGTGAAATAGGCGTTGCCGGAGATGTGGTCGCCGTGCGGCTCGGTGTTGATCAGGTAGCGGATCGGCGCCTTGTCTTCCATGCGCTCGCGCCAGCGCACCGCGTCGATTGGCTGCTGCGGCGAATCGATCATCACATAGCCGTCGCTGGTTTCGACAAAGCTCGGATTGCAGCCGGCGAAATAGATTTCGGTGTGGCTGTTGGGCCCGACCCTGCGCATCGCCGCCTCCTATTGTTCGCAATATCGGCAATTTTCCCCGATCTGCCGTTAGGGCACAAGGGCAAGCAAGATCAAAGCCCCGGCTCGTTGAATTGCCCGTCCCGCCGGCTGTTAAGGCGCCGCTCAGAAATCGTGCCCACAATCCGACCTCCGACCCCGCGATGCTAACCATGCGTCAGCTATATCCGGGCCAGCCAAGGCAGCAAAAAAGTGAATCGCAAGCAACGCCGAGCAGCAACGAAAAAGGCCCGGCCGGCAACGCAGGCCGCCTTCTCGGCCGCGCAGCAGATGTGGGCCGCTGCCATTCAACATTACCGGGCTGGGCATCTGGACGAAGCCGAGCGGCTTCTGCGACAGATCGCGGCGGCTGATCCCGGTCATGCCGACAGCCTGCACCTGCTCGGGGTGATCGGCTATCAGACCGGACGCCGTGATTTGGCGGCCGACCTGATCGGCAAGGCGATTGCGATCAATCCTAGCGAAGCCTCGTTCCATTCCAATCTCGGCAATTTGCTGCTGGAGCTGGGGCGGCTGGACGAGGCGATCGCCGAGTACCACAAAGCTGTCGCGCTCAGGCCGAATTTCTCGGAGGCGCTGAACAATCTCGGCAACGTGCTCCGGGCACAGAAGCGACTGGGCGAGGCGGTTACCAGCTACCGCAAAGCTCTCGAGTTCAGGCCGCATGATCCGGAGGCGCACTACAATCTAGCGATGGCGCTGCTGGCGAGTGGGCATATGTCGGAGGGATGGGAGGAGCACGAATGGCGCTGGCAGACGCCTCAATTACGCAACACCCGTCGTGAGTTCGTGCAGCCTCAATGGCGTGGCGAAGCGGCGGCAGGGCGGACGTTGCTAATCCATGCCGAGCAGGGATTGGGCGATACCCTGCAATTCTGTCGCTATGCGCCGTTGGCGGCGGCAAGGGGGCTGCGGGTCATTCTCGAGGTGCCCCGGCCGCTGGTCCGGCTGCTCCGCAGTCTGCCGAGAATCGACCTGCTGGTAGTGCGCGGCGAGGCGTTGCCGCAATTCGATGTGCACTGCCCGATGCTCAGCATGCCGCTGGCGCTCGGGACCTCAATCACGACCGTTCCCGCTGACGTCCCCTATCTGTACGCCGAC
Source organism: uncultured Alphaproteobacteria bacterium (assembly GCA_963832875.1). GTDB lineage: Bacteria > Pseudomonadota > Alphaproteobacteria > ATCC43930 > CGMCC-115725 > AP-15. Next base: position 592,392 of record CAWHWB010000002.1, read on the forward strand.
CCAGTGCAGACCGCGGCCTGGCAAGCACGCCTCGCCGCGCTGCCGACCCCGGGTCCCCGGATCGGTTTGGTGTGGTCGGGCAATCCCCGCAAACAACTGCTCGCCGCCTCGGCGATCTGCCGTCAGCGCTCGATCGCGCCGGATCGGCTGGCGCCGTTATTCGAGGTCCCCGGCCTGCACTTCTTCAGCTTGCAGAAGGATGGCCCCGCGGCGCCCGAGCACTATCCGCTGACCGACTTTATGGGTGAGATGGAGGACTTTGCCGATACTGCGGCACTGACTGCCAATCTCGACCTGATCATCTCGGTCGATACTTCGGGCGCCCATCTGGCGGCGGCGCTGGGCAAGCCGGTCTGGCTGCTGAACTGCTTTGATCCGTGCTGGCGCTGGCTCGTCGGACGGCGGGACAGCCCGTGGTATCCCGGTTTGCGCCTCTACCCTCAGCCACAACCCGGCGACTGGGACTCTGTCATGGCCCAAGTGGCCAGCGATCTGCGCAGCCTCCCGATTGCCTGATGCCGGCCTGCCTCAACTCCGCGGCCGACAAATCGACCGAGAGCGTGAGCCGGGTATTCCGCCTCGCTGAGCCCAGGTCTTTCACGGCGCTTGTTGGCCTCGCCTCAGGCGCGCCGCAACGGCCTGCGCTAAACCGGCTCGCGGCGGCTGCATCCGTAGCGGATACAGTAGCCGCCCGTTTGGCGCAGCAGGCAATTTCGGGTCGCCGCCAAGCGCCGGGTCATCGCCGCACACCAATTCGCCGAAGCCCCACGAAGGGGGCGCAGTCTCCTGGTCCAACCTCGCTTTCGACCATTGCCGACCCTCGGCTCCACGGGGGCGATGCTGCGCGCTATCCCTAGAGGGCCGCGGCCATTTGAAGCAGCTCTAGAACAGCTGGCGGTCGCTGGCCTTGCATGTAATTCGCGCCGCGGTTACCAAAGCCAGGGCGTCAAAACCAGCCCGGCCCATAGCAACGTTTCGGTGTGCCGAATGCGGTTCTCAAACAGATCTCGTGGATCGTGCCGCGCACGACCTATGGTGGAACTGGCGCTGTTGGTGCTGCCGGTCTTCCTGCTTGCGGCGTGCGGCCAGCAAGGCGGATATGGGTACAGCACCCAATATTATGGCGCCCCGCCGATCGGCGAGGCGCCGGAACATTATTATCCGCCGCCGGGTCCGCCGGACGATCCTTGGGGTCCCTACATCCGCGAGGCGGCGGCGCGATATGCCGTGCCCGAGCAGTGGGTCCGCGCCGTCATGCAGCAGGAATTGGGCGGCCAGGAGCAGGCCGTCTCGCCGGTCGGCGCGATGGGCCTGATGCAGGTCATGCCCGAGACCTATCAGGGCTTGCAGGCGCGGTACGGGCTCGGCGGCGACCCCTATGATCCGCACAACAACATCTTGGCGGGGACCGCCTACATCCGCGAGATGTACGACCGCTTTGGCGCGCCCGGTTTCCTCGCCGCCTACAACGCCGGTCCGGATCGGGTCGACAGCTATCTCGCCGGCAGCGCCGACTTGCCGGACGAGACGGTGAATTACCTGGCCGCGGTTACCCCGAACCTCGGGGACGCCGTGCCGATGTCCGGGCCGCTCGCGACGTATGCCTCCGCCCGCTCGAACGGGGGGGTCGGGGCCAGCGCCAGCGTCGCCAGCTTAGCGGCCGGATGCAATCTGAACATCGCCTATGATCCGAACCATCCGTGCAGTTCGCTGGAGCAGGCGGCGGTGATGCCGGCCCAGTCCCAGCCGAAATTCGTCCAACAAACCGGGACCGGCGGCTGCAACCTGAATATGGCCTACGATCCGGGCCATCCCTGCACCTCGTTGGGGGAGACCGAGGTAGCATCGGCCCCGCCCCAACCGGCTTTGGTGCAGCTGGCGGCGGTGTCGGCTCAGTCGCAACCGGCTTTCGTGCAACAGGCGGCGGCGTCAGGGCCGCCGCAATCGGCTTTGGAGCAACAGGCAGCGGCTGCAGGCTGCGACCCCGATATTGCCTTCGACCCGGATCGACCGTGCCGCGCCCAATCCGCAGCCGGCACTGGCATGTCTGCGCCGGTGACCGCCGCCCCGCCCGCTGCGCCGCCGACGATTCTCGCCCAATACCAGCCCCCGTCGTCGCTGCCAAACCTGCCGAGCCTCTCGGCTGTGCCGGGTGCGGCAGAGTCCCACCTGCTCGCGATCCCCGAGCGTGACTGGGCGATCCAGGTCGGCGCCTTCGCCAACCCGAGGCTCGCCCGCGCGGTCGCGGAAAATGCTCGGACCCAGGCGCCGGGGCAGCTCCGCTCCGCCGCCCTCTCGCTGCCGGTGACACCCAACGGCGGTTCGCTCCTCTATCGCGCCCGCCTCGTCAATCTGTCGGCGAGTGCCGCGTCAGATGCTTGCTGGCGCCTCAACCAGCGCCAACTGCCCTGCGTCGTCGTCCAGCCGGAACGCTCCTGATCGCGGGACGATGGGGGAGGGGTCCTTCACGCCCGCCGGTCGACGGCTGGAAGCCATCCCGCCGGCGGCTGGGAGTCCGTCGCTGCGACCTCGGGTAAGCTTGCTCGGCGCGGCGGCGCGCGCAACGGATAGGCCAGCTGCCCGGCCAGCGTGCGGGGCAGCGCCGCCTCGATGCCATAGGCCGCCGGCCATCGGTCCCGCGGCAGGTAGTAGGTCCCGAAGATCCGGTCGATGCAGGGCAGCATCGAGGCGAAGTTGCGGTCCCGCGGCTCGGCCAGGGTGTGGTGCCAGTGATGAAAGGCGGGGGTCGAGATCAGCCATTCGAGCGGGCCCAGCCGCCAGCGCAGATTGGCATGGATCAAAAAGCCCCACAGGGTCAGGAGCAGCACCAAGAGCGCCGACACGGCGCCCCCCGCGGGGGTGAGCGGCGTAGCCAGCCCGAGAATGTAGACCGGGATCAGCCCGCACAGCCGGGTGAACACGTTGTCGATCGGATGAGCGCGAGCGCTGATCAGGAAATACACCTGCGTCGGGCTATGGTGGACCGAGTGGAAACGCCACAGCAACGGGATCTCGTGGGTCCAGCGATGGCCCCAATAAAAGCCGATCTCGCTGACCACCAAGGCTGCCGCTGCGCGCGCCCAGATCGGCGAGGCCGCGACCGCCGCGTGCAGGCGCCACGGCACGACGAAGTGTGCGCCGACAGCGACCAGCGCCAGCAGCGGGCTCAGCAGCAGGCTGGGCACCAGGCCGCTGATGAAAAAAAAGCCGATGTCGCCGGCCAGGCTCTGGCCGAAGATTTTTCGCTGACGCAGCGCGAACAGGCGCTCCAGCGGCAGGAAGACCACGGCGAGCAGCAGCAGCCACGCCCCAAGCCGGATCGTGCTGAGCAGCAGTGCGGGAAGATGCTGATGGTCGAGAAATGCAGCCACGGCGCTCTCCTGAATGGCCGGTGCGAAGGCCGGGCCGGTCTCCGCGCCCGGGCGAGACCGGGTCCCGTCCAGGCGCGTCAACCGATAGGCTGATCAGATAGCGGCGTTGCTCCGGGTGCGCCGACGCATCATGATTCCGCCGAGGCCGATAAGGCCGACGCCAAGCAGCGACAGCGTCGTCGGCTCCGGCACCGTCGGCGTCGTATTCACGCCTTCGAGGAACACCGTCGGCGGCAGATTCGTGGTGCTGCCGCCGTCACCCCACGCCAGGAACGTCAATACCGCGCTCCCATCGGTCAGGTCCGCCGCAGTTGGGGTAAAGCTCACATTCGCAAGCTCCCAATTGGTGTTCCCTTCCGAAGGGGTGGTCATCAGCGACGAATCATCCTCGACATTATGTCCGGTGTCGGTAACCGTGCAGGGTGACGAGGTGCAGTCAACACCGATCCCGCCCGTGCCGAGAAACACCTTCCACTGCTCGGTGGTCGTGCCGCTAAATCCGATTTGCTGACCGGCGGCCTGCTGGAACGAAAGGGTGTACGTCGTGTTCGCCGTCAGACCCGTAATGGTCTGCATGATCGTGCTCTCGTATTGCGGATTGCCGTCCGCTTGATAGAAATTATAGCCGGCCGGAACGGTATTGGAAAAGGTGCCGTAAACTCCGTAAATATTTCCGTTCGTCTGATTGGAATAACCCTCGGAGCCTTGCTGACCGACATAGATCAGGTTGCTTTCTTCCGCAGCCGCACCGATGGACCAGCCGGTCGGATCTGCGTGCGTGAAAAAATCCTTAGGCGGAGTGAACGTGCCGGTGAACGTGTTGAACGTAAGATTTGTCACCGGCAGCACCACGCTCGCCTGGGCCGAATATGCCAAGCCCAGCGACAGGGCAATGGCAGAGACGCCGATAATGGCTGATTTTCGCAACGGCATCGAAAACTCCTTTGCATCACGCGATAAGGGGTCAACCTCTCCGCGATCCATGGACGGACCTCGTCCCGGAACGCGGGTATTTTTCTATGAGCAATCGGCGTGCCAACCAAAAACGGTATTGATTTATAGAACGACTTTTCCCAGTTTTGCTTAATGCCTAATGGCTTACCGGAATACGTGTAAGCTTTTCCGACGCATCGCTAGCCGTCACAGCGAGGCCGAATAGATCCCAGGGTCGTTTGCGTCGCCGTTGAAAAAAGTACGCTATTCCCGTTGGTTACGCTCTAAATCCGGCAGGTCGCGCAGCGCCGCCGGAACCCAAAATCGAGCGGCGCTAAAGCCGGGCGTGCACAATCGCCTGTAAAAAAAGCTGACAAAAGATCATTCGGGGCCAAGCCGCTCCCAGCCGAGCGATCGCTTTGCCGATGGTCCGGTACGGCTGCTCGATGCATGGATCGCGGCCGGGCGGACGAGAAGCTCTCGCCCGCAACAGCGCTCGGGGCTGGGGCCGTCGGCAAGGCGCAGAGGCGGCGCGGAACCGCTATTCGGCCGGAGCGGGCACGACCGGGCGTCGGAAGCGAATGCGCGCCCCGCCGGCGCAGAGGAGGCTCGCCATCAGCAGCGCCGCGACGACGACCAGCACGAGGCGCGGCCGGCCGGAATCGATGATCATGCCATACGGCACCGGCATGATCGCCCCGCCCAGCGACATGCCCGAACTGACAAAGCCGAACACCTTGCCGATCTGGCCGGGCGGGGCCGCGTCCTTGACCATCACGTCGCGCGGGGTGCGGCTCGCCCCGGTCATCAGACCGCCGGCGAACAGCACCGCGACCGTGGTCAGCTCGGCCATCGGCACGATCCCGACCCATAACAGGATCGCCGCGGCGCCGACCGTCAGCGCGACGACAAACGGCAGATGGCGGTCGGTGCGGTCGGCGAGCCAGCCGCCTGCCAAGCACGCCGCAGATGCTGCCCACCATCCAGCCGGTCAGCGCCGAGGACGCCGCCTCGACCGGCATCGCATACGCACGGTGCAGGATCGTGATCAGCCAGGACTGGATACCGGCCCCGGCCATCGACGACACCATGAAAAAGGCGAAGAACATCATCACCGACCGGCCGAGCAGCAGGCGCGCGCCGGAGATTGCCGGCTGGGCCCGCTCGCGCGGCGCGCGGCGCTGGTCGACCAGGATGCGGCTCTGCCACAGGATCGTCAGCACCACCGGCACGCCGAGAAGCCCGACCAAGGTCAATGCCCCGCGCCAGCCGATCAGCAGGGTCAAAGCCGCGGTCGCTGGGGGCGCCACGGCAAAGCCGATGCTGCCGACAAAGGTGTGAAAGGCGAAGGAGCGGCCGAGCTTGGCTCGATCGACCGAGCCGCTGAGGATCGAATAATCCGCCGGGTGGATGACCGAGTTGCCGGCGCCCGACAGCAGGGCCAATCCAACGATCTGCCAATAGCTGGTGGCGAACCCCATCGCCGAGACCGACAACGCCATCGTCAAGGTCCCGCCGACCAGGAACGGGCGGGCGCCGTAGCGGTCGACGAAAAACCCCATCGGCGTCTGCAACAGAGCCGCAGCGCCCGACATCACCGCCATCGCCAGGCCGAGTTCAGCGAACGAGACATCGAAGCTCTTCTGCCAGGCGATGAACACCGGCGGCAGGCAGAGCTGATAATAATGCGACAGGAAATGGCCGGCGCCGAGCAGCGCGTTGACCCTTGTGTCGCGACCGAATGCCGGAAATTTGAGCATCCGCCATCGTGCTATAAACTCGGCGCGCGGTCGAGTACCGAAACTATGGGTTGCCCCGTCGCGCGCGCGACACAGGTTTGCCAAAATCGCGCACCCGGCCGCCCACCGCTGTTGTGGTGCATGCATTTCGTACAGTCTATTCCGGCCGTCGTGATTTTGGTCAACCTGCTACAGCCGCGAAACGCTTATCTCGCATTTCGCGCAGCTGCCGTTTTCTAGCCAATTTTTAGAGGTTTGTGGCCTCGCGCTCCTCTCTTCACGAGGGCCGTGTGATGGGAGCGGTGCTCTGAGCCTTGGTCGCTTGACTGCTTTCGTCGCTCAGAATACCGTTCTGATTGACCAAATAGCCCGAAGCAAACTGTGTCGGGCCGGGCGGAGAAAACACCCGGCAGCAACAGAGGAGGTCACCAATGGCGGCGTACAAGCTGATTTCGGCGGATTCCCACATCGTCGAGCCGCCGGACATGTATGCGACCCGGATCGAGCCCAAATTCCGCGACCGCGCACCTAAAATGGAGCGGCGCAAGACAGAGGCCGGCCGGGAATACGACGCTTGGATGATCAACGGCGTGCAGGTCGGCACGCTGGGGGCGGTGATGCAGGCCGGCCAGCGCTTCGAGGACCCCTCGCAGATCGATTTTCTCGGCGTCTGGGAGGATGTCCGCAAGGGCGGCTACGACGCGCATGCGATGATCGTCGAAAACGAGGAGGACGGGGTCTGGGGCTCGTGCCTGCAGCCGAGCCAGGGCCTCTTCTGGTACCGCGTGCCGGACAGCGAATTGCTGACCGAGATCTGTCGGGTCTACAATGATTGGATCACCGATTTCTGCAAGCCCTATCCCGAGCGCTTGAAGGGCATCGCGATGCTCAACGTCGACGATGTCGAGGAGGGCTGCCGCGAACTAGAACGGGTTAAAAAGCTGGGGCTGGTCGGCGCCTTCATCCCGGTGTCGCCCTTGCCCGACAAACCTTATCGCGACCCCTCCTACGATCGGCTGTGGGCGACCGCGCAGGACAACGACATGCCGCTCCTGATGCACATCGCCACCAACCGCTCCGGGGTTCCCGGTTGCGAATTCACGATGAACGTCGGTGAGCTAACCGGGGCCGGCCGCTCGACCACCGATCATTGGGTGCGCTACTCGCTGTCGGCGATGGTGTTCGCCGGCGTCTTCGACCGCTTTCCGCGGCTCAAAGTCGGCTCAGTCGAGCACGAGACCGCGTGGATCCCGCATTGGCTGAAGCAGATGGACTTCACCTATCGCGAACGCCCGGTCTTCACCAAGGGCTGGAAGTCGAGCGACGGCATGTTGCCGAGCGATTATTGGCTGCGCAACATGTTCGTCGAGTTCATGGAAGACGATCTCGGCGTCGAATTGCGCAAACATATCGGGGTCGACAACATGCTGTGGGGCAGCGATTTCCCACACGCGGAATCGACTTGGCCGCAATCGAAACAGTTTCTCGACCGGATCTTCGAGGGCGTCCCCGAGGAGGAGCGGCGCAAGATTACCGCCGACAACGCCGCCAAGCTGTTTGGCTTCCACCCGAATTAGAGAGGATGCCCCTCACCCTCTCCCTCTCCCCGTGTGACGGGGAGAGGGAGAGATTCGTCGCGGTAGCCAAGGCGTCGGAGCTGGCGCCGGGCCAGATGAAATGGGTCGCAGTCGAGCGCGAACGCGTCGTTCTGGCGAATGTCGATGGCGTCTTTTACGCATTGCGCGACGTGTGCGGGCACAAGAACGCGCCCTTGTCGCGCGGCCGGCTGAGTGGCTGCCTGATCGAGTGCCCGCTGCATTTCGCCCAATTCGACGTGCGCACCGGCGCATTGGTCAGTGGCCCGGTCTCCACCGCGGTGCCGGCCTACGAAGTACGAGTCGACGGCGACACGCTCTTTGTCAGGCGGTAGGCGAGCCCCTCGAAGACCGGCTGGCGATGGTGATCAGACGCCCGGAAACCAGTATTGGTCGATTTCGTTGGTATAGGCCCGGTCCGACCAGTCCGGGTTTTCGCCCGATGCGTAGCGCGGGGCTTTCTCCAGTCTGCCGCGATCGATGTCGATGACGTATCCGGCGACGCGCGTCTGGTAATTGAGCGCCTTCCACGGCAGCGGGACCCAGTTTTCACCGATGCCGAACAGGCCACCGAACGAGGCGACGGCGTAGGCCACCTGGCCCGTATATTTGTCGATCATCAAATGATGAACCCGGCCGAGATGTTTGCCCTCTCGGTCATAGACCGCGGTCCCCTCGACCTTGTCCGAGGCGATCAGCCGTTCGGTTTCCTCGGTCGCCACGCCGCGTTCGCCGACATTTGTCGTATAGTTCATCTCGCCGTCTCCGATGGGCCGCAGATGAACCAAAAACAGATCCGTCGCCGCGGGGTTCCGCCCTGACCTTCGGAATGAAGAAAGCGACAGCAGCCGCGCCGTCTTAGCAACGCGTCAATCGATGCGTTTCGCGTACATCCCGGTGAAGGTCACGTCACAGCCCGGCGACGTCGAAGAAATTGTTGATCTTGCCGGTGATGGTGACGACCGGCGTCGAAGCAACGACCGCTGCGGGGCTAATCGTGAGGCTATAGGTTCCAAGGCCGTCGATAAATCTCGCTCGGCCATTCACCCCATAAATATCGCCATTACCGGTACCGTGCATCTGGCGCACCGTCGGCTCGCTGGCGTTTTCCACGGTAAACGCCGCCCGCAGAAAGGCGAAAGATAGATAAGTGTTGGTGTCGGTGCTCGCGATCTTGGGACGGAAAATAGAAACATTGGCGTCGCCCACGGCCGTCCCGCCAACGCCCGCGCATTGCGCGGCGGTCGACGCGGTGACCGTGGCAATTCCCTGCCATGCCGCCTGAGTGTCCAAGGCCAGGGCCGTGCCCGGCAGGGAAACCAGCGAGACCAGCGCCAGAGATGCGCCTCCCACGGCCATTACTGCGGGCCGGCATACGCGCGACGGTTTCCCCTCGATGGTCTTTAGCATGTTCTTGCACTCCCCAATCCAAATCAAGCGTCAATCGGGTTTACCCAGCCTGTTTGGCCGGGTTTGGTCTTAACCAACCAAGCTAAGTCCAGACCTGACGCAAAGCGTGATAATCGCACAATTCGAGAGGTTAGGCAATAGTATTGGGGGGCTGGCAGCTCGGCCGGAGCACTGCGCTATTAACGCATTCACCCGGTCGGGCTGCTTTAGGGTGTTAACAAAATCATCATTGGGCGCGAGCTTGCCCCTGAGCTGCGCACAGTGTCGCAACGACCGCTGCGCGCCCCGGCCGCTGCGCGCCCCGACCGCTGCGGAAATGGATCGAACGGCCGCGCTCCCGCCGCGGCATCAGCGGATCGGCGCCGAACCGCAGCGGTTGTCGAGCCGGCCGCCATCGGCGATCGCCATGACCACCAGGATCTCGCCCGGCCGCGGCGCGTCGGCCAGCGAGACCGTGATCGTGTCGAAATGCGCGAACGACCAGGAATCGTCCTTGTGCCCGAGCGGGACATCGAGGGTGGCGCCCGCCGCCGCGACCTTGACGTTCGCGGAGATGACCGCCTTGCCGCCGCCGACCGCGGCGCGCATCGGCCGCCCGAGCATCGGGTGCACGCAGGCGCCGCCATGCTCCATCTCGCCGTCGACGCCGACCACCGCGCCCTTGCCATAGGACACCGCCGGCCCGTCGAGCAATCCAACGAGCTCGGGCATGATCCGTTCGCCGAGTGCCGCGCCGATCTCGAAAAGCTGCCGCAAATCGGCCTCCCGGCGACCGGCGAACGGGTTGCGGATGACGGCCATCCCAACCGCGCGCACGATCGGCCGTGGCGCCGGCATGCCGAGTTCCGAAAAAACGACCTCGCGCAGGGTGACGAGCTTGCGGATGTCGGTCATGGACTATCCTTTCATGCGGCACCCTGCGGGCGGTGGCGCTTGACGGCTTCGGGGTTGGTCGAATCGGCGCCCATGTAAATGCCGCGCTCCCATTGCCGCTTTAAGGGATCGACGACGTTCAGCGCCATCCGGCCGATCTGCTGGATCTCGATCTCGACGGTCTCGCCGTCCTGCAAGGCGCCGAGCCCTTCGTGATTGGTGCCGCAGGCGATCAGGTCGCCGCTGTTCAAGGTCATCACCGTCGAGGCGAACTCGATCAGCTCCGGCACCCGGTGCTCCATGTCGTCGGTGTTGTAATGGTGGCGCAGCTGGCCGTTGTTCCAGAAGCGCACGACCAAATCGTTGGGCTCGGCGATCTCGTCGGCGGTGGTGATGCACGGGCCGATTGGCGCAAAGGTGTCGAAGGATTTGCCGAGCCAGCTCCCGGCCTTCCAGGTCCGCCTTCCTTCGCCGCGCGCGGATACGTCGATCAGGCAGGTATAGCCGAACACCGCGCGCCGCCAATCCGCCTTGGAGATTTTTTTGGCCGGCCCCTTGATCACCAGCGCCAGCTCGGCCTCGTGCATAAATATCCACGGCTCGGTGAATTCAGGTAGGCGGATCGTGTCGCCGGGCCCCACCACCGCTTCGGGGTTTTTCAGGAACATGTTGAGCGGGCGCGCCTCGCGCTGCGCGTGCTCCCAGTAATTGGCGATGCAGCACAGGATCTTGCCAGGCCGCGGCAGGGGCGGGCGCAGCCTGACCCTGTCGAGCGGCACCGCCTTGCCCTCCGCCGCGAGCTTTTCAAGCGCCGGCCGCAGCCGGTCGAACCCGTCGATAAGATTCTGCATCGTCGATTGCGCCGTCGCCCCGCGTTCGACCGTATCGGCGAGGCTGACCACCCCGCGCCCGGTCAACAGCCCCGGCGCAGGCTCGCTTTGACCCGTCGGCGCGCGGTGCTCAGCCGCCTCGAACAGCACCAGCTTCATGATCTTCTCCCCATAGCTGCGGACGAGATTAGCCGCTCCGGTGCATGGCAACCATCGCCATTCTCCGGGTTGACGCCGCGCCGCGCGCGGGACGAACGTCTAGCGAGCACGACGGACGGGTGAGAGCGATGGAAATTCGCCGCATGGGACCGCAGATCGGCGTCGAGGTGACCGGCGTCGACGTCAAGACCCTCGACAACCAAGGCTTTGCGTCGATCTATCAGGCCTGGCTCGACGCCAACGTCATGGTGGTGCGCGACCAGGATCTAACGATCCCGGAGTTCGTGCGCTACAGCCGCCGCTTTGGCCCGGTCGTGCCGCATCCATCGAAATCGACGCGCAACCCGGACTTTCCCGAGATCACGATGCTCGGCGTCAACAAATTCGATGCCGAGGGCAAGTTGCGCGACGAAATCTACCGCCGCGGCGCCGAGGGCTGGCATACCGATGGCGCCTACAATGAGGCGCCGTTCAAGGCGACCCAGCTTTACGCGCTGGCAGTGCCGAGCCGCGGCGGCAATACTTTGTTCGCCAATGGCTATGCCGCCTATGAGGCGTTGCCCCAGCGATTGAAGGACCGGCTCGACGGGGTCACCGGCGCCTTTTCTTATGGCGGGCGGCGCGGCAAGGCCCGGCTCCTGAACCCGGAGGACCAGGACTGGACCCCGGTGTTCCACCCGATCGTCCGCACCCACCCCGAGACCGGGCGCAAATCGCTCTATTTCGATCCTGGCAAGATCTGCTGGCTGGTCGACCTCGAGGGAAAGGAAAGCGACGCGCTGATCGCCGAATTGAAGGAGCGCATGATCACCCCCGATGCCGAATACCACCATGTCTGGCGCAAGGGCGACATCGTGATCTGGGACAACCGCTGCTCGTACCACAAGGCGGCCGGCGACTACCCGCCCGAGGAAGACCGCATCCATTGGCGGGTGTCGATCAACGATTTCGGCGTCGAAGCCCAGGAAGCGGCGGAGTAAGCGGGCTTCGCGGTCGCCGCGGGCTCAGCGCGGCGGCGAGCGCGTGACTGACTTGATCGCGCCGCGCGGCCGTCCCGAGACTGAGGCGATCTTCCGGTCCTCGGCCTCGAGGTAAGGCTTGGCGACGGCATCCCCGTCGATGCCGCCGAGCTCGGAATTCGGGATCTTGCGGTTCGAGCTGCGCGCATCGTCCTCGTAGAGGACATCGAAGAAGGTGAAACCGCCGCTGGTGGCGGCTCTCTCGCGTCTGGGCATCTATTACCTTTATGCATCGGGCGGTGGATCGAGGCCGGTTTGCGCCGGCCCCAAGGGAGCAGAATTGACGATCAATCAACCTTGCCGGGGTCCCGCTCGAGCTGATCGAGAAAACCCTTGAAATAGGCCCACAGCTCGGCGGTGACGTCCCGCGCTGCGAGCGGCCTGCCCGGCCCCGCCTTGACCATCTCCTGCTGCTGGCGTGACGCCTCGCAGGCGAGCAAGGCCGCAGCGATCTTGTTCCCCTCTAACATGGCTGGATCCTCGGGCTGTGGCCGCGAGCGGCCAGCGGCCTTCATGCTCGCGCAAGTTCCCGCCAATGGCTAGGCCGTGCAAGCTCAGAGGCGAGTTCGGAAACCAGTCTGGCCGTCCGCCCGCCGCCCAGCGCCGCAAGGGACCGGGTTGTGCGGGGGGTCCGTAGGGCCTATGGTCGGCGCTGTCGGCTCCCGTGGTCGGGCTTGCTGCCGCTGCTCGGATTCGAGCGTCGGACCCGCGCTCCTTACCGTGTTGTAGTTTGACCCGCCGCTCGCTTCCGAGCGGTGGCCATTCCGTGTCGGAAGGACGACAATGGCGAGCGGAACCGTGAAGTGGTTCAATCTGCAAAAGGGTTACGGCTTCATCCAGCCGGAAGACGGCTCACAGGACGTGTTCGTTCACGTCTCGGCGGTCGAGCGCTCGGGCATCGGCAACCTGCACGAAGGTCAGAAGCTGACATTCGAGCTCGAACGCGGCGACCGCGGCAAGACCTCGGCGGTCAATCTGAAGCAGGCCTAGCTTGCCGGGGAGCGCCGCCGCCTCGAGGCGCGCTCCCTCCGCCTCTCCCGCTGCCCGTGGCAAGGCCAACAACGAGCCACAGCCAAACCCGGTCCAAAGGAAAAGTCGTCGATGCAAGTTTTTGTGCGCGACAACGATGTGAATTCGGCGTTGCGGGTCCTGAAGAGAAAGATGCAGCGCGAGGGCACCTTTCGCGAGATGAAGCGGCGGCGGTCCTATGAGAAGCCGTCGGAGCGCCGGGTCCGCGAGAAGGCCGAGGCGGTCCGCCGGTACCGCAAGCTGATGCGCAAGCGCCTCGAGCGCGAAGGCTATTGAAATAACGCGATCGCCGAGATTTGGAAACTGCCGGCTATCCGGCGGCGACGGCGCGGCGGCCGGGCTTCTTGCCGCGGCCATTGGCGAAACGGTCGAGCAGGCGCATCGCGACGCGCGGGCTGACGAAATGCGAGATCTCGCCGCCCAGTGCGCCGATCTCCTTGACGAAGCGCGACGAGATGAACTGGTAGCGGTCGGAGGCCATCAAAAACACGGTCTCGATGTTCGGATTGAGCTGCGCGTTCATGCCGGCCATCTGGAATTCGTACTCGAAATCGGATACCGCCCGGAGCCCTTTCACGATGACGCTCGCCCCGATCAATTCGGCAAAGCTCATCAACAGCGTATCGAACGCTCGCACCTCGATACGGCCGGGATCGCCGTTTTCGAGATGCGCCACCTCGTCGCGCACGATCTCGACCCGCTCGTCGGTGGCAAACAGCGGACCTTTGGCGTCGTTGCGGGCGACACCGATGACCAGCCGGTCGACGACATGCAGGGCGCGCCGAATGATGTCCGAATGACCGTTGGTGATCGGGTCGAAGGTGCCGGGATAGATCCCGACGCGCGGCTGGATCATGCGTCCCCCTTATCGGTCTCTCGACCTTGATCGGTCTCTTGACCTTGATTGGTTGATTGATCTGCCGCTCCGTCATCGGCCGCGACATCGCCGTTTTCGCCGTTTTCTTCAGCGACCTCCGGCAGCCGCGCCACCGAGACGACGCGTTCGCCCTCGCCGATCTTGAAGATCACCACCCCCTGGCTGCGCCGGCGGGCGATACGAATGTCGTGCACCGGGCAACGAATCACCATTCCGCCATCGGTCACCAGCATGATCTGGTCGTTGCCGCCGACCGGAAAGACCGCGACGACGGCGTCGTCGCGCCGGCGCAGGTCCATGTTGTCGATGCCCTGGCCGCCGCGCCCGGTGATGCGGTAATCGTAGGCCGAGGTCCGGACGCCAAATCCTTTCTCGGTCACGCTCAGCACGCATTCCTCGCGCTGGGCCAGATCGGCGTAAACCTCCTCCGAGATCGAGCCGTCTTCGGCGCCCGGCTCGGCATCCGCCTCCTCTGGTTCGGGTGGCGATTCGCTCGCCGCTTCGCCCTCCTCGCCGACCGGCCGCCGCCGCCGCGCGGCGAGGCTCAGATAGGCGTTGCGCACATCGGGGGCGACCTCCTCGTGGCGCAATATCGACATTGAGATGACCAGATCGTCGCCGAGCAGCCGTATGCCCCGCACCCCGACCGAGGAGCGGCCGGTGAAGACCCGAACATCGCCGACCGGAAAGCGGATCGCCTTGCCGTTCCGGGTGGCGAGCAATACGTCGTTGGCGTCGGTGCAGGTTGCGACCGCGATCAGCCGGTCGTCGGCGTCCTCGCCCTCGAACTTCATTGCGATCTTGCCGTTGGCGCGCACATCGCCGAAATCGGAGAGCGCATTGCGCCGCACATAGCCATTGGCGGTCGCGAACATGACCGTCAGATCGGCCCAGCTCTCCTCGTCCTCGGGCAACGGCATGACCGTCGAAATCGTCTCGCCCGGCACCAAATTGGGCAATAGATTGACCATCGGCCGGCCGCGCGCCTGCGGGGTGCCGAGCGGCAGGCGGTGGACTTTGAGCTTGTAGACCCGGCCGGAGGAGGTAAAGAACAGCACCGGCGCGTGGGTCGATGCGACAAACACCTCGTTCAGAAAATCTTCTTCGCGGATCGCCATGCCGGCGCGGCCGCGGCCGCCGCGGCGCTGCGCGCGATAGGTCGACAGCGGCACCCGCTTGATGTAGCCGGCGTGGCTGACCGTCACGACCATCGCCTCGCGCTGGATCAACGCCTCTATGTCGGCCTCGAACTCGACATCCTCGATCTGGGTGCGCCGTGGGGTCGCAAAGCGCTCGCGGATCGCCAGCAATTCGCCGCGTAACACCTCGATCAGCCGCGCGCGCGAGCCCAGGATTTCAAGATAACCGCCGATCTCGCCGATCAGCCCGCGTAATTCCTCGGCGATCTTGTCGCGCTCGAGCCCGGTCAGGCGCTGCAGCCGCAGGTCGAGGATCGCACGCGCCTGCTCGTCGGAGAGCTGGTAGCTTCCGTCGGCGGCGACCTCGCGGCCGGGTTCGCCGACCAGCGCCACTAAGGGCGCCACATCGGCCGCCGGCCAGGCCCGGCCGGTGAGGCCGGCGCGCGCCGTCGCCGGATCGGGCGCGGCGCGGATCAGCGCGATGATCGCGTCGAGATTGGCGACCGCGATCAACAGGCCAAGAAGGGTGTGCGCCCGCTCCCGCGCCTTGCCCAAGAGATGGCTGGTGCGCCGGGTGACGACTTCCTCGCGGAACGCGACAAAGGCGGCGACGATGTCGCGCAGGGTCAGAAGCTCGGGCCGGCCGCCGTTCAGGGCCAGCATGTTGACGCCAAAGCTCGTCTGCAGCGCAGTATGGCGAAACAGTTGATTTAGGATGATGTCGGGCTCGGCGTCACGCTTCAATTCGACGACGACCCGCACGCCGTCGCGGTCGCTCTCGTCGCGCAGCTCGGAAATGCCTTCGATCAACTTGTCGCGGACGCACTCGGCGATGCGCTCGATCAACTTTGCCTTGTTGACCTGATAGGGCATCTCGGTGAAGACCAGCGCGTCGCGGTCCCGGCGGACCTCCTCGACATGGGATTTCGCCCGCAGGATCACCGCACCCCGCCCGGTCTTGAAGGCGGCATGGGTCCCGGCGCGGCCCATAATGATCCCGCCGGTCGGAAAATCCGGCGCCGGCACATACTCCATTAGCTCTTCGACGGTGATCGCGCCATTGTCGAGATAGGCGCAGCAGGCGTCGATGACCTCGCCCAGATTGTGCGGCGGGATGTTGGTCGCCATGCCGACCGCGATCCCCTGGGCGCCGTTGACCAGGAGGTTCGGCAGACCCGCCGGCAACACTTTGGGTTCGCGCTCGGTCTCGTCGTAATTTGGCTGAAAGTCGACGGTGTTGTTGTCGAGGTCGTCGAGCAGCGAATCGGCGACGCGGGCGAGCCGCGCCTCGGTGTAGCGGTAGGCTGCCGGCGGGTCGCCATCCATCGAGCCGAAATTTCCCTGGCCGTCGATCAGCGGCAGGCGCATTGCGAAATCCTGCGCCATCCGCACCATCGCATCGTAAATCGCCAGTTCGCCATGCGGATGGTATTTGCCGATCACGTCGCCGACGATGCGGGCCGATTTGCGGTAGGCGCGGTTCCACTCGTTGCCGTTGACCTTCATCGAATAAAGGATGCGTCGGTGCACCGGCTTCAGACCGTCGCGAACGTCGGGCAAGGCGCGCGCCACGATCACGCTCATTGCGTAATCGAGGTACGAGCGTCTCATCTCGTCCTCGATCGTGACGGCAGTGATGTCGGGGGCGGAAGGCGGGGTCGGTGAGGAGGTGACGGCCAAGGGATCTCGGATCGATGGTGAAGGGTTGGCGCGCGGGGCGGGCCGAGCCGCCCCGGCGCGCTGATCTAAATATAGGAATTCCTGGTCTGATTACCGCATTTCGCAGGTGCGAACAAACAATTTGACCGATCCAAGCGAGCCGACTGTGCGGGTCGGTGCGCTACTCACGGCGGAACCCGGCGCCAACTCCAAGGGTTCTCGATCAGAACGATCGGAAGCGTGCCGATGAACGATATTTCCGAGCTTCGCAGCGAGGCTGCGGCAACGCCGGCTCATCGGGTTTGGACTAAGGGCGGCCCGGTCTTCTCGCACCTCCCCGACGATACCGTTCGCGGCGTGGAAGGCCAGGCCATGGCGTCGTTCGGGGATGCGGCGACGCTCGGCATGTGGGCCTTCGCCACCGGGATCTGGACGACCGGCCTATTCCAGTCGAACCTCTTGCCGCTGCCGCAAATGGTGCTGCTGTTCCCGGGCATGCTGGTCTATGCCGGGATCGTGCTGTTCATCGCCGGGCTGTTCCTGTACCGGCGGAACGACACCTTTCTCGGCAGCTCGTTCTGCTCGTTCGCCTCGCTAAATATTACGCGGGCCGTGCTGCTGATCTGCCAGAATCGAGGCATATTGCCGAGCGGCGCCACCGCCGACGTCCTGCAAGGCTGCCTGCTCGAATCCTTTGCTTATATCGCGCTGTCGCTGCTGTTCGGGGCGGCGCGGATGAACGTCGTGATGGTGCTGGTTCTCGGCTGCACGTTTCTCGGCTATGCTCTGGCGGGCCTCTATTTCCTGATCCACCAGATGGGTGGCAACGCCTGGTCCTATGCCGGCGAGATCGGCGGCTACTTCATGTTCGCCGCCGGTTTTTTTGCCTATTACGGCGGCACCGCAATTCTGGTCAACACCGCCTGGCGGCGCGTGCTGCTGCCGATCGGCGGGGAGACCTGACCAGCCGGCCGGCGCAGGTGACGGCGCCGCGTCAGGGCGGCCGGCCGACGATCGCCCGGTAGATCGCCAGGATCAGCACGGCGCCGACGATGGCGCCGATAAACCCCGCACTCCGGCCCGGCGGATACCAGCCGATGCGCTGCCCGAGCCAGGAGGCAAAAATCGCGCCGACAATGCCGAGCAGGGTGGTGACGATGAACCCGCCCGGCCCGCTGATGAACAGCTTGGCGATCGCGCCCGCCAGAAATCCGATGATGATGACCCAGAGCCAGTGCATCGCCTCCTCCCCGGCTGCGCGAACTCGATCGCGTCCTCGGCAGGGATAAACCGATCGCTCCGGCCGGCGCAACAGCGGGGTCGTTTGCCCTTCCTATTGTCACGGAAGCCCGGCCGAGAGCCGCGGCATGGCCGCGCCGCCGCGGTCGCTTACCCGGTTGAGCAACTCTGCCGCGCCGCCCGCAATCCTAACGTCAACGTTGGAATGGCGCGCCGCGCCGGCGGTTTAGCTAAGTAGGACTGCCGACGCTCGAAATCCCGTTCCGATCGGGCGGCGGGCGGCCGTAAAGCTGGAGGAACCAGGATGCCCCTCGACGGAACCGACCTCTTCGAAAATCCGGCACTCGCCAAACTCAACCGGGTGCAGTGCCTGCTGGCGACTGAGCAGCACTGGTGCAAGGGCCGGCTGCGCGATGCCGACGGCCGGCGTTGCCTGATCGAAGCCATCACCGCAGTCGACGGACGGCAAGAACTGACCCGCCCGATCATTCGCGCCGTCAGAGAGGTCGGCGGCAAGCGCTATTGGCGGATCGAATCGTTCAACGACGACCCGTGCACAACGCATCGGGATATTCTGCGCGCGCTGCAGCGGGCGCGCGAAAACATCATCCTCGACATCTCCGCCGCGCAGGAACCGCGAGCATGGCGCCGCAAACTGGTCGAGGCGCTGCGCATCATCTTGCCCGGCGACCAGCCGGTCAGCGGCGGCGACCTCCTGTGCCCGATCGGGGTCGAGGAGCGGGCGGCGGCATCCTCATGCAGCGCGTCCGCGCATGACCTGTACCCACGCTCGCGCTCGTCGGCGATCGGCCAAACCGTCGACGCGCGGCGATGACCGTAAGGCGCGCGGCCATCGCCCTTTTCGACCGAGAAATGGATCTCGACTGAAGAGAAAGGGAAATGGTCTCTCAATCCCTTGGATTATCCCGCAGGAGAGCCAGAAATCGCAAACAGGACTGGATCATTCTGGTCCTGGCGATCTGGCTGTCCATCCCGCCCTGAGTGCTGCAATTCGGCAGCGGCTTATTGGCGGTCGGAGCCGCCCCGGAGCACGGGCCCGCCGTAGAGGCCAACCGCGCCGCGTGGAACGCGTGGATTCTCGGCATCATCGTCTTTCTCGTCGCGCTGTCGGCGGTCGGGCGCATGGACGTGCGGCAAGAATGGGCCGCCTTGGTGCTCTGAATATGGATCTTCGTGGCGCCTTGGGTGCTCGACTTTACCGCGCTACCGAGGGCCAGCTGGGACCATTGGATAGTCGGCGCTCTGGTGTTTCTGGCCCCGCTGTGGATCGTGTCCGGCGCACGCCCCATAAGGGTGAACAACGCGTCGCACCGCCGCTCGTTGCGATCCTGAACTTCGCCCAGGCTCAGGGGGTCGCCCGCGAGATGCGCGCCGGTGCGACGCGAATCGCAGCTGGCATGCCGATCGAGGTGGGGCCGTACACCGTCAATCAATGCGTCGCTGAATATCTGACGTGGATGGAGCAGAACCGAAAGAGCGCGAAGGATGCCTGCTATCGGGCAGAGGCCCTTATCGTTCCGAAGCTCGGAGCGATTGAATGCGAAAAGCTCAGGACGGGCGAACTTCGCGGCTGGCTGCAGGAGGGCGCGAACACGCCGGCACGCATTCGGCGAAAGAAGGGCAACACCCCGCGGTTCCGCGCGATCGACGTCAAGGATGAGGAGGCGGTTCGGCGACGGCGAGCCTTGGCGAACCGCACGCTCACCATCCTGAAGGCTGCGCTGAACATGGCTTGGCGCGAGGGCAAAATTGCCTCTGATGACCCTTGGCGCCGCGTTACTCCGTTTGACCAGGCGGACGCCGCTCGGGTTCGTTACCTCCAGATTGACGAAGCACGAAGGTTGATCAACGCGAGTGAGCCAAAGTTCAGAGCCCTTGTACGGTCAGCTCTGGCGACCGGCGCTCGCTTTAGCGAACTCGCAAATCTCAGGGTCGGCGATTTCAACCCCGATGCCGGGACCGCGCACGTGCGCGCGAGCAAGAGTGGCAAAGGCCGACATATCGTGCTGACCGAAGAGGGCATCAGGCAGTTTGAAGAGCTGTGCGCGGGTCGGGCCCCAACCGAATGGATCCTCGTCAAACGGGATAGCGGCAAGTGGCTGAAGCCGCACCAGACCCGGCCGATGCGCGAAGCCTGCCTTCAGGCAGGGGATCACCCCCTCGCCTGTTTCCACACCCTGCGACACACCTACGCGAGCCTGTCGATCATGGCCGGAGCTCCGCTCCTTGTGGTCCTACAAACTTGGGTCACTCGGACACACGGATGGTCGAGAAGCACTACAGCCATCTTGCTGTTGGCTATATCGCAAAGGAGATCCGAAAGGCTGCGCCGCGTTTCGATCTCGCCCCCGAGACGAACGTCGCCCCTCTGCTAGGCGGCCAATAGCGTTCGATCCCCCGTTGCGAGGTCTGCCGCTGAGGTGATGCTGGTCTTGCCCCCTGGGAATGAACACACCGCACCAGGTGCTTTGCTTGGGGTTCCGCTAGTTGGTTCGCCGACCGCACGAATTCCTGGGCGTGGTCGCGGAGTGGCACAGGGCGCCGCACTGTCGGCGACAAGGTCGAGGCCGAATACCGCCACGGAGATCTCTTCCAGAGGGGTCACAAGCTGATGGAAGCAGACCACTTTTGAAGTGACCATCCGGTCGGGATTGTGCTGAACGCGTGGTCAAGCAAAAATCCGGTATCGCAGGCCCTGTCGATTTGAGTGCACTCAATGTACCGACCGAAGTATCTCAATCTGCGTCCGTCCCCTTCGTGGGGCCGGACTCTAGCCGCACCTGGAGGATCCGCAAGCGACCGCAGCCGCTTGGCCTCGGATACGTCCAGACCGCCATATTTGGCCTTCCACTTGTATAACGATCTCCGGCCGGCGCGTGGCGCGGGAACTGGACGACACCCTTTGCCGGCGCGGGCGACGTCCGGACACGATCGTCAGCGACAACGGCACCGAGCTGACCTCCAACGCGATCCTGAGCTGGGCGGACGAGACCGGCGTCGGCTGGCACTACATCGCGCCGGGCAAGCCGCAGCAAAACGGGTTTATCGAGAGCTTCAACGGCCGCCTGGGCGACGAGATGCTCAACGAGACGCTGTTCCGCTCGCTGCCGCATGCCCGTGCCGTGCTGGAGACATGGCGGCGCGATTACAACGAAGAGCGACCGCATTCCAAGCTCGGCTGGATGACGCCTCGGGGCTACGCCAGCGCCCTTCGCGGCGAGATCGGCCGGGACGCTGCGCTTCGCTGGGGCTCCGCGCCCCGGCCTCTTGCCACCCACAAAACGGAAGGCTCAAATCCACCCCGGTCTCTCGCTCCGACCGGATGAAAAACGGGGGTCACGTCATGGCCAACCCAGCCTGTCGCTATGACGGCGACGGCAGCCTCCAAGACGCACGCGCCAGCAACTTCCAGGTGCCGTCCTGTTTCTGCCAGACCTGCATTACGCCGATCTTGGTGTTGGTGACCTTGCCGCCGAGCTCGCTTTCCGAGACCCAAAGGTGTCGCACGACGGCGTTATTCCCGACGACCTGGACCGTCATGACGGGCCATTCGAGCGACTTGAGGGTGCCCTTTCGCGTCATCACCCCGTCGATGAATTCGGCCTTGTTCTGGAGCCGAGCATTCGAATGGCTATAGCTCAGCTGCTCCGCGGTGAGCGCCTCGAGTTGCGCTTTGTCCTGTTTGATCAAGGCCATCCGCAGTTCCTCAACGGCTTTTTTTACCGCCGCTTCATCAGCCGATTGGGCGTGTGCCGATCGGATCAGGGTCGGCGCGACGAGCGCGAGCGCGCCTGCACCGGCGAGGTGACGACGTGACAATTTCAAAACTTCCTCCTGTTTGTGTGCAACGTGATGTGAACCGCACCGGGTTTTCCGGAGGCGATTTTGCTCGAGTCAGGCGGCCATGGCCTGACCGGCGATCTGGGCATAGTAACGCGCCTCGGCTTTGGCGGGGGGGATGTTGCCGATGGGCTCGAGCAGGCGCCGATGGTTGAACCAGTCGACCCATTCGAGGGTGGCGAACTCCACCGCCTCGGCATGGCGCCAGGGGCCACGCCGGCGGATCACCTCGGTCTTGAAGAGCCCGATCACCGTCTCGGCCAGGGCGTTGTCGTAGCTGTCGCCGACGCTGCCGACCGACGGCTCGATGCCGGCCTCGGCAAGCCGCTCGGCATAGCGGATCGAGACGTACTGGCTGCCACGATCGCTATGGTGCACCAGGCCGTGAAGGAAGGGGCGCCGGTCGTAGAGCGCCTGTTCGAGAGCATCGAGGACAAAGCCGGTCTCGGCCGATCGCGAGACCCGCCAGCCGACGATGCGGCGGGCGA
Source organism: uncultured Alphaproteobacteria bacterium (assembly GCA_963832875.1). GTDB lineage: Bacteria > Pseudomonadota > Alphaproteobacteria > ATCC43930 > CGMCC-115725 > AP-15. The sequence continues at coordinate 614,613 of CAWHWB010000002.1, forward strand.
AGGCATCGATGACGAAGGCGACGTAGACAAACCCCTGCCAGGTCGCGACATAGGTGAAGTCCGCCACCCACAGCGCATTCGGCCGCGGTACCCGGAACTGGCGGTTCACCTTGTCGCGCGGGCAGGGTGCGGCGGGGTTACTGATCGTCGTCTTTACTGCTGTGCCGCGGATTGCGCCCGACAGCCCCATCTGCCGCATCAGCCGGGCGGTCGTGCAGCGCGCCACCGCAATTCCCTCCCGGCCGAGCTGCCGCCAGACCTTGCGCACGCCGGAGACGCCGAAGTTTTCCTCCCACACACGGCGGATCGCGGCTCGCAAGATCGCGTCCCGCCGCGCCCGCGCCGACAGGCGCGCGGGGTCGCGCCGCCGGGCGGCATGGCGTGAGCGGCATGGGCGTGATAGGTCGACGGGGCGATCGGCAGCACATGGCAGATCGGCTCGACCCCATAGACCGGGCGGTGCGCGTCGATGAAGGCGATCATGGCTTCGAGCGGCGGTCGAGCTCCGCCATGGCAAAATAGGCCGACGCCTTGCGCAGGATCTCATTGGCCTGGCGCAGTTCTCGAACCTCCCGCTCCAGGGCCTTGATCCGCGCCTGCTCCGCGCTCGTCGGGCCAGCCCGCAGGCCGTGGTCTCGCTCCGCCTGCCGCAGCCATTTGCGTAGCGTTTCTCCCGAACCGCCGATCTTCGCCGCGATCGAGCCGATCGCTTCCCCTTGCGAGGCATGACCGCCCGCGTGCTCCAGCACCATCCGCACCGCCCGCTCGCGGACCTCAGCTGCATACCGAACCGACGATTTCTGCTTCTCCATCGCTCCATCCTCTCAAGGATTGGAGCCTCCGGGAAACCCGGTGCGGTTCACGGGCGACGTCGACTTCACGATGGGCGCGATCCTTAAACCCGACCGAGCGACGCAGGGGGAAGACGGTCATCCGCGCTCGTCTGTGAGCAACACACGGCCATCGATCCACGCGGCGGGTCGGCGCTGTTCAGATCGGCCGGCTGCGTCCAATCAGCCCCGCCGAGGGCAAACCTGGGAAACTACCCCATGCCCCTGGCATTAGATGTCGAACGGGTTCTTCATCCTCGCAACATTTCCACCGAAGAGACAAATGACCGAGAAGACAATTCCCATGAAGGCGATAGTGTAGGTGTCGATGCTGAGTCAATCCAGGCCTCGTCCCTTGCAGCTGATTGGCGCGAGCGGCAGCGTTGTGGGTCATGCCGCCGGCGCAGCAATGGATTTGCAGGACACGCTCGCCTTCGGCATGCTGTCGGGCGTGCGTCCGATGATCGAGACAGTGCTGCTCGCGCGCGCAGCGGAGGCCTACGCGCGGATGATGCGCGGCGACGTTCGCTTCCGGATGGTGCTGACGACGGCGTAGCACCAAAGGCGCGCCAGCAAAGGACCCTTGTGGTCGCGCGGCCGTCGCTGCCGGGTACCCCGGCGACCGTCTTGCTGACCCTCCCGACGGGCGATTGGGCCGGCAGCCCATGCCCCTATCGAGCCATCCTGAAGCTCAGCGCACACCCCACTGAATTGGGTCGACAATAGACGCTAGGCGGCGAAGGCTTCGGTCGCTTCGACCAGCCGCTCGGTCATGCCGGGCTCGCCAGCGCCATGCCCCGCATCGTCCAGGAGTGTTAGCTCGGAGCCTGACCACATACGGCTGAGCCGCCAGGCGATGTCTGGCGGCCCGGAGACGTCGAGACGCCCGTGGAAGAGCTTGGCCGGGATGTTCGCGAGTTTCGCGGTCCCGCCGATGAGATCGGTACCGTCCATCCAGCAATTGTAACGCCAGTAGTGGGTGACGATCCGCGCGAACGCCATCCGAAACCGTGGGTCCTGGTAGCGCGCTGAAGGCTTCTGATCGGCACGGACGGAGACGTGAGCCGCCTCCCACGCGCACCAGTCGCTCGCGGCTTGCTCGCGTATTTCAGCGTCGGGGTCGGCAAGGAGGCGGGCATAGGCATCCGCGAGGTCTCCATCACGGTGCTCGGGCGGAACCCCCTTCCGGAAGGCTTCCCACGCGTCTGGGAAGAACCGCCCCGCGTCGCGGGTGATCCAGTCGATTTCTCTACGCAGTCCGGCGGTAATGCTGAAGAAGATCGCCTCGCTCACCCGTTCCGGATGAGTCTCAGCGTAGGTCAGGCCAAGAGTTACGCCCCAAGAGCCCCCGAACAGCAGCCAGCGCCCGATCCGCCGAAGCCCCCTTAGCTGTTCGATGTCGGCAAGCAAATCGAAGGTGGTGTTGGCTTCAAGTGCCGAGAGGGTGTCCGCTGCGCTCGGGATACTCCGCCCGCAGCCCCGTTGATCGAACAGGACGACGCGATATTGCACTGGATCGAAGTAGCGCCGCCAGCAGGGCGTCGCACCTGAGCCCGGACCGCCGTGGATCACCAGCGCGGGCTTTCCTCGCGGGTTGCCGCACTCCTCCCAGTACACCTGATGACCGTGCCCGACATCCATCAAGCCCTGCTCGTGCGGGTCGATCGGCGGGTAGAGTTGGGCCATGCGATGCGTTATCTGGCAAGGACCTGCGCCGTAACAAGCCCCAGTGGGTCACGACTGCCCGTGTCGACCGCGTTTGCCCGATGACCGTTCCCCGCGCCTCCTTGTCGTTCGACGTGTCCCGGCAAGGACGGGTGCCGCGTTAGTCCAGGGGTGCCATCAGGCCTCACCCCGCAAAAGCTGAGTTTGCAGATGTTTCAATGGCCTACGCTAGTGGAGTATAACATACTTTGAAATAACTTACTTTCCTTAGCGTCACTTTTGGCTCCTCGGTTACGACAAGGGCACGTCGGATTGAGGGCCTAGCGTCGGTTGTTGTCTAAACAACGCTAAGATGGAACAGGCCAGGAACGTCAGGCCTCATGCTGCAATTCTGACGCGACCGGAATTGAGCGGCCGGCGCTTTTCTGCGGTTGCGGCGGCGCGCTCCCACAGGAAATCGCCGGACAGGCTGATATGCTCCCAGCTCAGCGGCGATGTATGGGGGAGCCACGTATCGGGCGCTGGCTCTCCTATCTCATGCAGGTGAGCCGCGGCATCGGCAATATAGGTGGTGTTCCAGAACGCGATTGCGGCGATGACGAGGTTGAGGCCGGAGGCGCGAAATTGCTGCGCCTCGCTGCCGCGGTCGGCGATCCGGCCCTGTTTGAAGGTACAGATGACCTGCGCCAGGGAATGGCGCTGTTCGCCCTTCTCTATCCCGGCCATCGTCGTCAACGTGCCATGGCACCTCCCTTGGTCAATCGCGGTCGCGGCGTCTGCTGGTGGTGTCTCCCGGGGGCAGCCTTCTCTACGAGCTCGGCTCGTGGCCGGCTCAGGATGGGGTATGGGCAGGAACCGAGGGGTGCTCCCTTGTTTGCGGCGTTAACGCTCGGCGCCGTCGGCGCGGGCCGCCAAAGAAAAGCGAGGACGCACTCACCTCAGCCCCGTCCCCGAGGGGACCTCACGGGCCGCAGTGATCGCCGCGGCCAACCTGTCTGGTGCGCTGACTACGCGGCCTTCCGGCGGTAATCCTCTCCCGACGTCCAGAGCTTGTGCAGCACCACGGCCAGTGTAATAGCTCGAACTTAATCTGACATTCGTTGTTGGTTTCCGAAACAGAGCCGGAGGGCGGGGCGCGGTTCTCACCTCGAGCTGGGACCGCGACCCGCCCGTGCGGCGGGACGGAGATCACGCGTGACCCAGGAGCAGAAGATCATCCGAGCCAAGCTCGGTTTGCTGGAGTTGGCCAAGCAACTCGGCAATGTCAGCCAAGCCTGCAAGATGATGGGCTACAGCCGCGACAGCTTTTACCGCTTCAAGGAGCTCTACGACAAAGGCGGTGAGCTGGCGTTGCAGGAGATCAGCCGGCGCAAACCGGTGTTGAAAAACCGCACCGCACCGCAAATCGAACAGGCGGTGGTCGACATGGCGATCGAACAGCCGGCCTGGGGCCAGGTTCGGGTGTCAGAGGCGCTGAAACAGCAAGGTCTGTCGATCTCGCCGGCGGGCGTGCGCTGCGTGTGGCAGCGCCACGATCTGACCTCGATCAAACACCGCCTTAAGGCGCTCGAAGCCAAGGTCGCCCAGGACGGCATCCTGTTGACCGAAGCCCAGATCGCCGCTCTCGAGAAGGCCAAATCCGACAAGGAAGCGCACGGCGAGTTCGAGAGCGAATGCCCCGGTTATTGCGGCGCCCAGGATACCTTCTACGTCGGCACCTTGAAGGGTGTCGGCCGGGTCTACCAGCAGACGGTGATCGACACCTATGCCAAGGTCGCCTTTGCCAAATTGTATGATCGCAAAACCCCGATCACCGCCGCCGAGATCCTCAACGACCGGGTGGTGCCGTTCTTTGACGAGCACGGCATCCGGCTGTCGCGGATGCTGACCGATCGCGGTACCGAATTTTGTGGCACCCAGAGCCACGAGTACGAGCTTTACCTGGCCGTCGAGGATATCGATCACAGCCGCACCAAGACCAAGAGCCCGCAGACGAATGGAATTTGCGAGCGCTTCCATCGCACCGTCTTGGATGAATTCTATCGGGTGGCGTTCCGCAAAAAGATCTACCGCACCATCGAGAGCTGCAGACCGACCTCGATGCGTGGATCACCGAATACAACCAGCACCGGCCGCATCAGGGCCGCTGGTGCTTTGGCAAGACACCGATGCAGACCTTTCTTGACGCGCTCCACTGGCAAAGGAAAAACTCATGGCGGCATAACCACGGGCAACAGGCATATCGGTTCAAACAGCCAACACCGTCTGTCCGATCAAGTCTTAGCTAAT
>CAWHWB010000003.1:0-1073971 GCA_963832875.1 uncultured Alphaproteobacteria bacterium
CGGCGACGGGACATTGACCTAACGCAAGGCCGCGACCCGCCGCCCGGCTGAGGTTCGTTCGAAATTGTGGCCCATTCACCCACGCGCGGTATGTGTTGATTGTTGGGACGCGGCTTTGGGGGAGTGCGAAACACATGCGCAGCACGGGCAAAGGCGGCGGTGTCGCCGCGCTGACGGCCATGGTTTTGTTCTGCTGGATATCTGGCCCGGCTGCGGCCGCCGCCGTTCGCATCGAGGGGCAGGTCCAGGCCGGCGGTGCTCCGCTCGCGAGGTCCACCGTGACACTATGGGCGGGAGTTCGAATGCACCAACGCGACTGGCGCAAGCCGAGACCGGGGTTGATGGTCGATACGTGATTTCCGTCAATCGGACACTCCGGGCCGTCAGCCTGTACCTGGTCGCAACGGGCGGGGTACCCGCCGTCGACAAAGCCGGCGGCAACAACCCGGCCATCGCCCTCCTGGCGGTGCTTGGCGGCAAGCCTCCGGCCAAGGTCGTGATCAACGAAATGACGACCGTCGCCTCGGTCTGGACGAACGCCCAGTTCCTCGAAGGCGCCACGCTCAAGGGTCACGCTCTCGGCCTGCAAGATCGCCGCGGGAAACGTGCCCAACTTCGTCGATCTCGCGACCGGCGGCTGGGGCGGCGCCATCCAGGATCCGCTCAACAGCGGCCAGACGCCGACGATGGCCAATTTCGCCACGCTGGCCGACGTGCTGGCCGGCTGCGTCACGCGGGTGATCGAGCGACGCGTGCAGCAAGCTGTTCGCCGCGGCAACGCCGCCGACGGGTGGCGCACCGACCGACACGCTGACGGCGGCGGAGGCGATCGCCCGCTATCCCTGGTACCAGCCCGAAAGGCTCTTCGCCCTGCTCGACGAGTTCTATCCGGTCCCGAAGGGCAAGAACCTGCGGCCGGTTCCGTTCATGCCGTACCTCAACTGGGCGCCGAGCGCCTGGGTGCTGCCGCTCAAGTTCGACGGCGGCGGGTATCGCGCGGGCGGCAAGGCGATGTTCGACAGCGAGGGCAACCTCTGGGTCGGCGACAACTTCACCGTCGGCTGGCAGGGGCAGGACTCGCTGTGGCAGGGCAACGCCACCAAGTTCGCGCCGAACGGCGAGCCGCTGTCGCCCGATCACCACCGGCTTCACCGGCGGCGGAATGGAGGGCGGCACATTCGGTGCGGCGGTCGACGCCCACGACAACGCCTGGCTCACCAGCTACGGCAGCAAGTCGATCGCGGTGTTCGACAAGAACGGCAAGCCGCTGACGCCGCCGGAGGGCATCACCTTCGGCGGCCGGCTCGGGCTGATGCAGGGCGTCATCGTCACGCCGAGCGGCGACGTCTGGGTGCTGGGCATCGAGAAGCGCCAGCTCGTCTACTTTCCCAAGGGCGACCTGACCAAGGGCCGGATCGTCTGCGAGGGCGACTCAGCGGAGCCGTGCAAGTCGTTCATGGCGCCGTTCCATCTCGGCATCGACCAGCAGGACCGGATCTGGGTGTCCAACAGCGGCATCGACCACGTCACGCGCTTCCCGGCCGCCGATCCGAGCAAGGCCGAGAACTTCAAGGTCGGGTTCAACAGCAGCGGCCTTGCCATCGACAGCCAGGGCAACGTCTGGGTCACCAACCGGTTCGGCAGCGGGCTGCTGGGCATGGCCCATCTGGTCGACATGGGGGTGCGCCTGAAACTGGCGGGTGTCGCGGCGGCCTCCGACTACCTGACGACGACCATGTCCGCAGCAGAAGGGAGGCAGCTACGGCGGCAGCGTCACGCTGCTGCGGCCGGACGGCACGCCGTATCCCGGCTCGCCGTTCACGGGCGGCGGCCTGCCCGGGCCGTGGGCGGTGGTCGTGGACGGCAACGACAACGTCTGGATTTCCAACTTCGCCATGCCGAACAGCCCGATCGTGCAGCTGTGCGGCGTGCGCACCGAGAACTGTCCGCCCGGCATGAAGACCGGCGACCAGATTTCGCCGCCGGGCGGCTACGTCGGCGGCGGCCTGCAGATGCAGACCGATATCGCCGTCGATCCGGCCGGCAACGTCTGGGCGATGAACAACTGGCAGGACATCGACAGCTGCATCGGCACGCCCGACGAGGCGCTTTCGACCCGCTGCGGCGGCCAGGGCGTCGTCGATCTTCTACGGCATGGCCAAGCCCGTGCGCGCGCCGCAGATCGGCCCGGCGCAGGGCGTGCAGTAGACGACGATACAGGCCAGCAGCCCCAGAGCGCCGTGCCGATGCTGCCGGTGAACTTCCTGGTCGGCTCGTACACAACGCGCTGCGGCCGGGATTGCGCGTTCCGGTCGATCGTGATCACGGATTCCGGTCGAAGATGATCACTCAATCCGGGGGAACGTGATCACGGATTCCGGTCGAACGTGATCACCCAATCCGGTGATCGTGATCAGCCCGGCGCGATGGTTTAGCGCTTCGCGGCGCTGACGCTTCTCAACCGAAGGTAGCCTCGCCCTCTTTGTCGAAAGCGGGGACGGGATGCCGGCCGAGAGACTGTCGATGCGCCAGATCCGGGAAGTTTTGCGACTGTGCTTCGAGAGCAGGCTGCCGCAGCGGGCGGTTGCCCGCAGCCTCGGGCTGAGCCAAGGAGCGGTGAGCGGTTATCTGAGCCGGGCACGGGCGGTCGGCGTAGCCTGGCCGCTGTCCGAGGATCTCGACGACGTGCGGCTCGAAGCGCTGCTATTTCCGCCGCCATCTGGAACACCGGCGGATCAGCGACCGATGCCCGATTGGGGCTGGGTGCACCGCGAGCTGCGCCGTCCCGATGTGACGCTGGCGCTGCTGTGGGAGGAGTATCGCGCCGCCGCCGTCGACGGCTTCAGCTATTCCTGGTTCTGCGATCTCTACCGGGCCTGGACCGGTCGGCTGAAGCCGACGATGCGTCAGGTCCATGTCGCCGGCGAGCGCATGTTCGTCGATTTCGCCGGCCGCACCGGCGAGGTGGCCGACGCCAATACCGGCGAGATCATCCCGGTGCAGATCTTCGTCGCCGTGCTGGGCGCCTCTAGCTTCACCTATGCCGAGGCGGTATGGAGCCAGAAGCTGCCGGACTGGATCGCCGCGCATGTCCGCGCCTTCGCCTATTTCGGCGGCGCCGCGCGACAGACCGTCAGCGACAATCTGAAGGCCGGCATCACCAAGGCCTCCTTCCACGAGCCGATGGTCAACCGGACCTACGCCGACATGGCGCGGCATTACCGTACCGCGATTGTCCCGGCGCGGCCGTACAAACCGCGCGACAAAGCGAAAGTCGAGGTCGGGGTCCAGGTCGTCGGACGCTGGATCCTGGCACGGCTGCGGCACCGGCGCTTCTTCTCGCTGGCCGATCTGAATGCCGCGATCCGCGCGCTGCTCGAGGATCTCAACAACCGGCCGATGCGCGGCTGGGGAACCAGCCGGCGGGCGCTGTATGACCAACTCGACCGGCCGGCGCTGGAGCCCCCGCCGGCCGAACCCTACGAATACGCCGAGTGGAAGCGCTGCCGGGTCAACCTCGACTACCATGTCGAGATTGCCAAGCACTACTACAGCGTGCCGCACCAGCTGATCCGCCAGGAAGTCGAAGCGCGGATCACCGCCGCCACGGTCGAGATCTTCCATCGCGGCAAGCGGGTTGCCAGTCATCGTCGCAGCACCCGGCCGCATCGGCCGACGACCGTCGCCGAACACATGCCGAGTTCGCACCGGCGCTATCGCGACTGGACGCATGAACGCATCCGCCGCGAGGCTGCTGCGGTCGGCGACAACACCGTCATCCTGGCCGATGTGATCTTGCGCTCGCGGCCGCACCCGGAGCAGGGGTTCCGCTCCTGCATCGGCATCCTCGGCCTGGTCAAACGTTTCGGCGCCGCGCGCGTCGACGCCGCCTGCGCCCGTGCGCTGGTGCTCGGCACGCGCTCCTACAACTCCGTCGCCACCATCCTGAAGAACCATCGCGAGAACGCGCCGGCGCCAATCGGCGAGGCGCCGATCCTGATCCACGAGAACATTCGCGGTCCCGGTTACTACCACTGACCCAGGGCATTGAAAGGAGACAGGATGCTGATCCATCCCACGGTCGAGCGCTTGCGCGCGCTCGGCCTCTCGGCCATGGCCGACGCCTTTATCGAGATGCAGAACGCGCCCGAGGCCGCCGAACTGACCCGCGAGGATTGGCTCGGCCTCTTGGTCGATCGCGAAGCGACCAGCCGCGAGAACAAGCGCCTCGCCCGCCGATTGCGCGAGGCCAAGCTGCGCCAGGCGGCCGTCGTCGAGGACGTCAATCTTCGCGCGCCGCGCGGCCTCGACCGCGCCCTATTCCAAAAGCTCGCCACCTGCGAGTGGGTCCGCGATCATCACCATTTGCTGGTCGTCGGTCCGACCGGCATCGGCAAGTCGTGGTTGGCTTGCGCCCTCGGCCACAAGGCCTGCCGTGAGGGCTTCTCGGTGCTCTATAAACGCGCCGGCCGCCTGTTTGGCGACCTCAGCCAGGCACGCGGCGAGGGCCGCCTGCCGCGGTTGCTGACCATGCTCGAACGCCTCCGGCTGCTGATCATCGACGATTGGGGGCCGGAGCCGCTCAATGCCGAGCAGCGTCGCGACCTCCTCGAGATCGTCGACGACCGCTACGATCGAGGCTCGCTGCTGATCACCAGCCAAGTCCCGGTCAGCCGCTGGCACGAGGTCATTGGGGACCCCACCCTGGCCGACGCGACGCTGGACCGCATCGTGCACCGCGCTCATCGCATCGAACTCAAGCGACCATCCTTGCGCCGACAGCTTGTCGCCGCCGAAAGCCCCGCTGCATGACCGCCCGTGCTCCGATCGCCCACGGGGGTCCACAGCGCCTCCCCGCGCGCCCCGCTCCGTCGCTCGCCAAGGCACTGCGCAGCGCGCGGGGTCCCCTCCATGGACTCCGTGGACGATCCGCCGCCGACTTGACCGGCCCCACCATGTCCATGCAACCTACGCTTATGTCGGCGGCGCGGCGCGCTGCGACCATCACGCCGGGCTCTTAATCGCTCGTGATCAGCGTGATCACGATCACCGGAATCGGTGATCACCTTCGGCCGGTATGGCTGATCACGTTCACCGGAATGCGCACATGCCGCCACTTTGCTCGCCGGCTGCCGCGGCATCGTGCAGTGCGACGGCTATGCCGCCTACAAGCAGGTCGCCCGTCGCGGTCGTGCCGGCAACGCCGTGATCTTGGCCTTCTGCTGGTCTCACTGGCGCCGGCGCTTCTACGAGATCGCCAAGGCCGGGGCGGCGCCGATCGCCGAGGAAGCGCTGCGGCGGATCGCCGAGCTGTACAAGATCGAGGCGCAGATCCGCGGCCGGAGCGCTGCGGAGCGGCGGACGGTGCCAGGCGGAAAGCAAGCCGCTGGTTGCCGATCTGAAGGCTTGGCTGCAAACCCAGCTCGCGCGCGCTTCCGGCAAATCGGCGATCGCCGTCGCAATCGGCTACGGCCTCAACCACTGGGAGGGCCTCGAACGCTTCCTCGAGGACGGTCGGATCGAGATCGACACCAACGTGGTCGAGCGTTTGATGCGGCCGATTGCCCTAAATCGTAAGAATGCACTCTTCGCCGGCCACGATTCCGGCGCCGAGAACTGGGCCTGCCTGGCTTCGCTGATCGAAACCTGCAAGCTGAACAGTGTCGATCCACAGGCCTATCTGACCAACGTCTTGACCAGGCTCGTCAACCTATGGCCGTTGGCGCGGATCGACGAGCTGATGCCGTGGGCGTGGGCTAGCGACGACAGCGGCGGCGGACTGGCCCATGACGGACGCATTCACCTACGTCGAGCTCGACGAAATCCTGCGCGGCCCCGGTCACTCCGACGCGATCGGCATGAGCGCGATCGACGGGTTGATCGCTGCGCTCGTCGTCGCCCCCAGCTTTGTTCACCCCGACGAATGGGTCCCGCTGGTCTTCGGCGGCCGCCAGCCGGCGTTGGACGAGAACAGCCCCGAACTGCGCGTCGTCAAAACGATCTTCAATCGCTACAACGAGGTGTCGGACATCCTCGCCGATCGGCCCCAGGCATATCGGCCGATCTTCATGGTCGATGACGACGGCAGCATCGTTGTGCGCGATTGGGCGGTCGGCTTCGCACTCGGGATCGGGTTGCGCGCCAAGGAATGGGGGAAGCACATCCTGCTCACCGAGCACCGCCAGGCGCTGGTGCCGATCCTGCTCTACTGCGAGGGCGAGCTCGATCTGTTGCCGGAGATGCCGGTTGCGGAACAGCGCCGGCGGCAAGCCACCGCCCACTCAGAGATCGCCCAGGCCGTCGCTGCCGCCCGCGCCATCTGCAATCCCCATCGCGCCGCCGAAGCCCGCCGGCAACCGGTCAAACGCCGCCGCGCCAGCCGCACGCGCCGATAGCGCTCACAAGGCGTCCCGCTGCCGGTCAAGCCGCACCGCCTGTGCTGGCAGCGCACCGCTTACGGCACTGTTGAAGTCGGGCATGATTCAACGCCAGCACGAGCTTGCCGATAGCGATACGAATTGGCCGCTACCGACCCGATTAGAATTAGCGAAACACAGCCACGAAGCGTGCGACGTCCCGCGTCCACGGCGACATCGGCCGCTCACCCCTGCGACTGGTTGGGGCCAAATGTCCGCGTCCGGTCGTTGTACGCGAACAATTCGCCATACCGCCCCCAGTTGATGACGACTTGCATAGTGCTGGCGGCGTCGTTCTGGTTCAGATGGTCCTGAAGCTCGAGCTCGAACCGTTCCCGCGGTGGTTGGTGATCTTCCCGCTCGTCGATCACCTGGCGGATGTGGGCGGCGAGCGGCACAAAGCGGATGAAATGCTCGCGGAACAGCCGCTTCCGCCCCTCTGTATCACTCTCCGCGAAGATGCGCCCGGCGGCGGTCAATGCGACTGTGCCGTCCTTGAGCTCCGCAAACTCGAGGATGTGCAGGGCAGCGGCAATCGGAAAGAGATCGTTGATTTCAAGCGCGAGTGGCCTGGCAATCTTAGCCAGCTCGGCATGCCCTTCGTAAGGCGGGGAGGCCAAAGTTTCGAGGAAGCCGCCGATCCGGTCGATCGAAACCGACGGCAGAAGTTGCGCGAGCCCGCCATGGATCTGGCTTTGCGCGCCGATCGCCGCCGTCATGCGTGAGGTCAGGATTGCATAGATCTCGTCCAGGATGGCGTGGAACGTCGCGTCGAGCCGGTTGCGTGGCTGCGGCAAGGACACCGGTATCTCGGCCGCAATGTGTCCGGGATCCGAGCCGAGTACGACAATCCGGTCGCACATCGCGACCGCTTCCTCGATGTTGTGGGTGACCAAGAGCACGGCCTTGGTGGGGAGCTTCTGCGCGATCCAAAGATCGAGGAAATCGGTTCGCAGGGTTTCGGCCGTCAGCACGTCCAGGGCTGAAAACGGCTCATCCATCAAAAGTAAAGTGGGATCGGCAACGATCGCCCTGGCAAAGCCGACGCGTTGGCGCATGCCGCCCGAAAGCTCGCGCGGATAGGCGGTTTGAAAACCATCAAGGCCGATCAGATCGATCGCTGCCACCGCTCGACGGCGCGCCTCGTTCACCGACAGTCTCAGTGCGTCGAGGCCGAGTTCGACATTGTCGAGGACGGTGAGCCAGGGATACAAAGCGAAGGTCTGAAACACCACGGCAATGCCTTCGGCGGGGCCGGAAAGCGGCACCCCACGGTAGAGCACCTCGCCGGAAGTTGGCTCGATCAGGCCGCCGGCAATGCGCAATAATGTCGATTTTCCCGACCCGGAGCGGCCGAGAAGGCCGAGAATTTCTCCTTCCTTAATGGCGATGCGGATGTCTCTAAGCACCGGCAACGGTTCCCCAGAAGGCTTGGCGAAAGCCTTGCAGACATTGCGGAGCTCGATGATCGGAGGCTCTTTTTGCGTCGCCATGGTGTCTTAATCGAGCCGCGTCCGACGTTCCGCGAAGGCGTAGAGCGGCCGCCACAGGCCCCGGTTCATCACGATCACGAGCACCGACATGACGGCAACGCCAAGCGCGATCCTCGGATAGTCGCCGGCCGCGGTCATCTGCGCTATGTAGGCGCCGAGTCCTCCCGCGCTCAGCTTCGTCGGCCCCCAACTGACCGCCTCCGAAACGATGCTCGCATTCCAGGCGCCCCCGGAGGCGGTGAGTGCACCCGTCACGTAATATGGGAAGATCCCAGGCAGCATGACCTCGCGCCACCAGCGCCAGGGCCTGACCCGGAAGCTCGCGGCCGCCTCTCTGAAATCGCTAGGGAACGCGCTGGCGCCGGCAATGACGTTGAACAGAATGTACCACTGGGTGCCAAGGATCATCAGCGGGCAGAGCCAGATTTTGGGTGCGAGGTCGAACCGCAGGATCAAAAAGACCGCCACCGGGAAAAAGAGGTTAGCCGGAAATGCGGCCAGAAACTGCGCGACGGGTTGGATCTTTTCCCGCAGCTTCGGCCGCAATCCGACAGCGACGCCGATCGGAACCCAGATCATCGATGCGAGTGCGACCAGGATGACGACGCGCAACAGGGTCAGACCGCCGTTACTCGCGGCAGTTCGCAGATCGTCCCAGGAGAGTGTCGATCGGGCATACCGCACAAGTGTCCAGCCGACATAGCCAATAACGCAGATGAGCAGGCCGTACCACACGACGTCGACGAGCCGACGGGACGGCGACCACCTTGTTGGGGGCCGCATGCGCCCAGGAAGGGTGAGCCGGGCCCGCGCGGCCCTGTGCAGCTCCATACCGATCGGTTTCTTTAATTGCGTGAGTAGCCTTGATCGGCGAAACAGCTCAAGGACCCAGCTCCTTGGAGTCACCACGGCCGCAGTCTGCTCGAATCGGAACTTGTCGGCCCAGGCGACCATCGGGCGAAATAGCAGCTGATCGTAGAGAAGGATCGCGACGGTCATCGCGGCAATCGCCCAACCGACCGCGGCGAGATCGCGGTGTTGGATGGCCTTCGCGACATAAGAGCCGACACCCGGTAAGTTGATCTGGACGTCGCCGACCGAGATCGCCTCGGATGCCACGACAAAGAACCATCCGCCCGACATCGACATCATCATGTTCCAGATGAGTCCCGGCATGGCAAATGGCACATCGAGGCGCCAGAAGCGCTGCCAACCCGACGCGCGGAAACTGCGGCTCGCTTCATCAAGATCGGTCGGGATGGTTCGCAGCGACTGGTAGAAGCTAAAGGCCATGTTCCAGGCTTGGCTGGTGAAAATCGCGAAGATCGCCGCGAGCTCCGGTCCCAGGACGTGGCCCGGGAACAGTGAGACGAAGAAGACGACAGTAAAGGAGAGGTAGCCCAGGATCGGCACCGATTGGAGCACGTCCAATAACGGGATTAGGACCATCTCCGCCCGGCGACTCTTGGCTGCGAGCGTGGCATAGGTGAAAGTGAAGGTCAGCGATGCTACCAGTGCCGCCAGCATCCGCATTACGGTGCGGAGCGTGTAGAGCGGCAACGCCGCCGGCGAAAGCGAGATTTCGGGCTGATGCTCAGGGACGAACGGGCCTATCATTTGGTGCGCGCACGCGCCGACTAGGATCACGACGCCCAGCACCAGCAGTATCGCAGCCAAATCCTGCCAGTCCGAAACCCGCGGGTGCCATACCCCTCCTCTCAGTACTTCGGCATGGTGTTCCACGGCATTTCCCACTTGGCGGATGTCGAGCAATCGTCTTCGATGCAGTAGATGATTTCATTGATCTTGATCAGCCCCATTTGCCTGGTGATCCGGGAGATTATGACATCGATCATTGCTGCAGCGCTCGACGATTTCCGACGCGGGCCTCCCCTAACCCACTCCGAGTGAATCGTACTAGATCGCCATCACCGGATCGTGGCGCCGCGCGTCATGGCCGATCAGGTCCCCGTAGCCAACTGCCAGGCCAAACATTCGCCGACCGACCAGGTGGGCGGCAGCGTATGCTCGATCAGATCGGCGGCGGGACAGTTCGTGAAGCACCCGGCGGACCGCTCAATCCCCGGGATCCTCCGGTCGGTGGCGCCAAGCAATATGCCCCCGGAAGCCGATTGCGCGCGCCTCCGTCGCTGCCGGCGGTGTGAGCGCCGGAGTTAAGAACGACAGCACGGCCGGCCCCATCCTGTGGTAGGGCAGTGAATCACACAAGAAGGCCAGGCTGCGGCGGCGCTGCCGTGGTCGGCGCTGTGCGCGCTGATCGAGCCCCTATTATCCCTAGCCCGGCAATGGCCGCCCACCGGTCGGAGTGGAGCATAGGCAATTCAGAGGTTTTATGCGCCCTTAATGAAGGCGACCACAGAGTCATCTCGAAATTTAATGCGCCGAGGGTCTTGCATGTCGGTGCAGCAAGGCGGCGGATTATCATGTCGGATTGGTACTTTGACGAGGAAGAGCTCCGTTTCGCGGGGCGCGCGCCTGCCCTACGCGATTTGGAGAATGACCCGGCAGTCGCGATTGCGAATATCTTGGCGGGCGGGTTAATGGAGGTATTGGGTCCTTGCTTTTGGGCAGCGTTGATCTTGCTGTTTGCGTTCGCAGAATTCGCATCCCGCTGATCAGACCGAGCGGCGCTCCGTATTGGATGTGGCTCCCCACTGCACGAGCAATAAGCACAGTTTCCGCATCCGATAAGCGATTCCCGCTTCCTCACATTCGCTGCTCGGAGGGGAGCTGAAGGCGATAGCCAACGCCCGTTTCCGTAAGCACGTGCGTCGGCCGTGTCGGATCGGGTTCGAGCTTGTGCCGTACCCCGCGGATAAGGACGCGGAGGTATTGCACGTCTTCAGAATGCGCTGGACCCCAGATCTCGCGCAGGAGCTGGTGGTGGGTCAGGACTTTGCCGGCATGGGTCACGAGATGGCGCAGCAAATCGAACTCTTTTGGCGACAATTTAATCTCGTGGCCACCTCGGGTGACATGGCGGCGCACCAGATCGACCGAAAGATCCCCTGATAAGAAGACGGGTAGGTCGCCCTGAACCTGAAAGGCGTGCCGAAGCGCGGCGCGCAATCGCGCCATCAGCTCGGCCATACCGAACGGCTTGGCGACATAATCATCGGCGCCAAGGTCGAGCGCCTCGACTTTTGAGCGCTCGTCATGGCGCGCCGACAGCACCACGATCGGCACCGTTGACGCCTTGCGGATCTCGCCGATCAGCTCGAGCCCACTGCGATCAGGCAGCCCGAGATCGAGGATGATCACATCAGGCTTCTCGGCGGCGAGCAGTCGGAGGGCACCGGCTGCATCCTCGGCTTCGATCACACGGTAGCCTGAGGCCGCGAGGGTCGTTCGTAGGAACCGGCGGATCGGCGGCTCGTCGTCGATGACGAGAACTGTGACAGCTTTAGCCATGTGCCATTGCCGGCTCCGCCGTTCCCAGCGGCATTGATCAAAGCGCGCGTCAGTGCAGCTGGTCGAGGGCGAGGTTCAATTCGAGGACATTGACCCGCTCTTCGCCGAGGATGCCGAGCAACCGGCTGTGAGTTTGTTCGTCGACGAGCTCGCGCAATTTGCCGAGGTCCATGTGGCGCGCTTTGGCGACGCGCGGCACCTGGAACAGGGCCGCCGCCGGAGTGATATCGGGGTCGAGGCCGCTCGCCGAGGTCGTCACGAGATCGACCGGGATCGGGGTTCCAGGGTTTTCCTTGGCGAGCTTGGCGGCGTCGCCCTTGACCCGGTCGATCAATGCCTGATTTGTCGGCCCGAGGTTCGATCCGCCTGAATTGTCGGCGGCGTAAGGCGCCGGGATCGTTTTGGTCGGGTCCTTGGGGTCGGGCTCGGTCGTCGCCGACGGACGGGGGTGGAAATATTTGTCGGAGGTGAAGTTCTGTCCGATCAGCTCGGAGCCGATCACTTTGCCGTCCTTCTCGATCAGGCTGCCATTGGCGCGATGCGGAAAGATCAGTTGCGCGAGCCCGGTCATTCCGAGCGGATATATCAGCCCGGTGATCACCGTCATGACGATGATCATCAGGATGGCAGGACGAATTTGCCGCAGCATGGGATGGGTTCCTCAGGCAAGGCCGATGGCGGTGACGGCGAGGTCGATCAGCTTGATGCCGATGAACGGCACGATCAGCCCGCCGACCCCGTAGATCATCAGGTTACGGCGCAAGATCGCGGCCGCACCGATCGGCCGGAATTTGACGCCCCGCAGTGCCAGCGGGATCAGTGCGATGATGATCAGCGCATTAAAGACGATCGCCGACAGGATCGCGCTTTCGGGGCTGTGCAGGCGCATGATGTTGAGCACGCCGAGCTGTGGATAGAACGCCGCAAACATCGCCGGGATGATTGCAAAGTATTTCGCCACGTCGTTGGCGATCGAGAAGGTGGTCAATGCACCACGGGTGATTAAGAGCTGCTTGCCGATCTCGACGATTTCGATCAGCTTCGTCGGATCGCTGTCGAGATCGACCATGTTGCCGGCTTCGCGCGCCGCCATCGTGCCGGTGTTCATCGCGACGCCGACATCCGACTGTGCCAGCGCCGGCGCGTCGTTGGTGCCGTCGCCGCACATCGCAACGAGCTTGCCCTTGGCCTGCTCCTCGCGGATCAGTGCAAGCTTGTCTTCGGGCTTCGCCTGGGCGAGGAAGTCGTCGACCCCCAATTCGGCGGCGATCGCCGCCGCGGTCAGCGGGTTGTCGCCGGTGATCATGACCGTGCGGATGCCGATCTGGCGCAATTCGGCAAAACGCTCGCGGATGCCGCCCTTGACGATATCCTTCAGGTGAATGACGCCCAAGAGCCGCTGGTCCTTGGCGACGGCCAGGGGCGTGCCGCCCTCCTTGGCGATGCGCTCGGCGATAACCGTAATCTGGCGAACTGCCTCGGAGACCGGCGCCGCGCGTAGTGCCGCTTGCGCTCCCGATGCAGCACCGCGCCACACCGGACCGGTGGTGCCGCCTTCGGCAAACGCGATCACTGCGTCGACTGCGCCCTTGCGGATCGAGACGCCGCCGACATCGATGCCGCTCATCCGGGTCTGCGCCGAGAACGGCACGAAGCGGGCGTCGAGGGGCGCCATTTCGCGCCCGCGCAGGCCGTATTTCTCCTTGGCCAGGACCACGATCGAGCGGCCCTCAGGGGTTTCGTCCGACAGCGAGGCGAGCTGCGCTGCGTCACCGAGTTCGCCCTCGTCGATCCCCGGGAGGGCAATGAACTCGGTCGCCTGACGGTTGCCGAGGGTGATTGTGCCGGTCTTGTCGAGCAGCAGAGTATCGACGTCGCCCGCGGCTTCGACCGCGCGGCCCGACATCGCCAGCACGTTAAAGCGCACCAGCCGGTCCATGCCGGCGATGCCGATCGCCGACAGCAACGCGCCGATCGTCGTCGGGATCAAGCAGACGAACAATGCGATCAGCACAACGACCGACACCGCTCCCCCGGCATACGCTGCAAAGCTCGGGATCGTCACGGTGGCGAAGACAAAGATCAAGGTCATGCCGGCGAGCAGGATGTTCAGCGCGATCTCGTTCGGCGTCTTCTGCCGCACCGCCCCCTCGACCAGCGCGATCATCCGGTCGAGAAAGGTCGAGCCCTGCGCCGCGGTTATCCGCACCTTGAGCCAGTCCGAGGTCACCCGGGTGCCGCCGGTCACTGCCGAGCGGTCGCCGCCGCTCTCGCGGATGACCGGCGCCGATTCGCCGGTGATCGCCAATTCGTCGACCGAGGCTACGCCCTCGACGACTTCGCCGTCGCTCGGGATCAGATCGCCGGTCTCGACCAGCACCAGATCGCCCGACTTCAGCGCCGCGGCGTCGACGAGGTCGAAGCTGCGCGCCTGCGGCGCTCTCGATGCGCTTGGCCTTGGTCTCGGTCCGGGTCCGGCGCAGTGCATCGGCCTGAGCCTTGCCGCGACCCTCGGCCACCGCTTCGGCGAAATTGGCGAACAACACCGTGAACCACAGCCAAACGGTTATCTGGCCGGAAAACAGCGCGCTGCTGCCGACCACCTTGCCGCCGCCAACGAAAAGGTCACGCAGGAAGAACACGGTCGTCAGCACCGAGACGATCTCGACGCAGAACATGACCGGGTTCTTGACCAGGGTGCGCGGGTCGAGCTTGCGGAACGACGGCCCAGATCGCCGGCACGATCAGCGAGCGATCAAGAATCGCAAGCGGCCGCACATGACGCCTGACGAGCTCAGTTGGCGGCAGGCTGATGATGGGAGTGATGTCGGTCATCCTGGTATTCCTTGGGAATTCAGCCGCTCACGGTCCGGCAAAGAGCTTGCCCTGGTTCATCGCGACCTGCTCGGTCACCGGCCCCAGCGAGATCGCCGGGAAATAGGTCAGCCCGCCGATGATCAGAATGACGCCGACCAACAACCCGACAAATTGCGGGCTGTGTGTCGGGAAGGTACCGGCCGAGGGTGCTAGCAATTTCTTCTGCGCCAGCGAGCCCGCCACCGCCAACATCGGGATGACGAAGATGAAGCGCCCCATCAGCATCGCTCCGGCGATCGTCGTATTGTAGAACAGCGTATTGGCCGACAGTCCAGCAAAGGCGCTGCCGTTATTGCCGGTGCCCTCGGTGTAGGCGTAAAGGATCTCTGAGAAACCGTGGGGCCCGGCATTGGCGATGCCGGCGAGCCCCGCCGGGAGGACCGTCGCCAGCGCAGTCCAGCCGAGGATCGACAAGGGCAGGCTGAGGAGTGCCAGGATGGTCATCTTGACCTCCTTCGCCTCGAGCTTCTTGCCGAGATATTCAGGCGTGCGCCCGACCATCAGCCCGGCGACGAACATCGCCACGATGGCAAAGGCGAGGATGCCATAGAGGCCCGACCCAACGCCGCCGAAAATCACTTCGCCGAGCTGCATATTGACCATCGGCACCATGCCGCCAACCGGCAGGTAGCTGTCATGCATCGAGTTGACCGCACCGCACGAAGTGTCGGTCGTCACCGTGGCCCACAAGGCCGAAAGCGCGGGGCCAAACCGTACTTCCTTGCCTTCCATATTCCCGCCGGCCTGCACCGCGCTCGGGGACGAATTGACATCAAAAGCAGCAAGGGCAGGGTTGCCATGGGCTTCGGAGTTGTAGCAGACGGTGACGCCGGCGAGGAACAGCAGACCCATCACGGCGAAAAGCGCCCAGCCTTGGCGCTCGTCGCGGACCATGCGGCCCAAGACATTGGTCAACCCGGCGCCGATCGCGAAAATTAAGACCAGCTCGATCAAATTGGTTATCGCGTTCGGGTTCTCGAACGGATGCGACGAATTGGCGTTGAAGAATCCGCCGCCATTGGTGCCGAGCTCCTTGATGATCTCCTGCGAGGCGACCGGGCCTTGCGCGATGATCTGTTTCACCCCTTCGAGCGTCGTCGCCTCGGTATAGGCGCTGAGGTTCTGCGGCACCCCCTGCCAGACCAGCGCCAGCGCTACGACGATCGAGATCGGCATCAGGATGTAGAGCGTGCAGCGGGTCAGATCGACCCAGAAATTGCCGATAGCCTTGGCCTCGCGCCGCACAAAGCCGCGGATCAGCGCCAGTGCCATACGCGATGCCGGTCGCCGCCGAGACGAAATTATGCACGGCGAGCCCCGCCATCTGGGCCAGATAGCTCATCGTGGTTTCGCGGCACGTAGGACTGCCAGTTGGTGTTGGTGACGAAACTGACCGAGGTGTTGAGGGCTGAGGCTCTGTTCAATCGCGGTCTGACCTTGCGGATTGAATGGCAGCACACCCTGCAAGCCGCTGCAATGCGTACAAGCGTCACAAAACCGGCGACGCTAAAGAACAGCATCGCGACCGCATAGGTCAGCCAGTGCTGGTCCTCCTTCTCGTCGACGCCGCAGCACCAATAGACCGCGCGCTCGACCGGGCGCAGCACCGGCCACAGGAATGTCCGCTCGCCGGCAAAGACGCGCGTCATGTAGCCGCCGAGCGGCCGGGTGATGGCGATGATGATCACGCTGAACAGCGCGATCTGGATCCATCCGTTGGCGGTCACAGCGCTTCTCCTAGAACCGCTCGGGGTTGATCAGCGCGTAGACAAGATAGACCATGATCACCACCGTCACGATCCCGCCGAGGATATAGTCGATCAGCATGTCTCTCTCACATCTTCTCGCAGGCGAGCACATACAGGATGGCGAGGACGAAGAAACCGACTCCATAGGCGACCATCAGGAAATCGAGCATTGCGATTACCCACGAGTTTAACTGCTACGGGCGCGCCCATCGCGCCGAGCCCACGTCAGGATCAGCCTGTGCCCATGAAGTGCACGTTGTAGCATTAAGGATCGAGAGGTATTGATCTAGCTCTGCATAAAAACATCATAAAGATCCTGAGGTGACTTCCTCGTCTGGCTATCTGATACCGTCGCCCGGGAATATTGATCTAGGCCAACTCCCACGAGAATTTCGGTTCACGGTGTCGGCTGGTGGATCGATAGGCGATACCCGATACGGATCTCGGTCAGGATGTAGATCGGCCGAGCAGGGTCTGGTTCGATCTTCCGGCGTAGGCCGCGGATGGCAACCCGCAGCCGCTGCACGCTCTCCGCTCCGTTATCGCCCCAAATTTCGCCGGTCAGTTGAGGGTGGGTCAGCACCTTGCCGGCATGTCGGACAAGAAACGAGAGGACCTGGTACTCGATAGGGGAGGGCGCCACGGGTCGGTCGCTCACCCGCACTTCGCGGCGAACCAGGTCGACGACGAGGTCACCCGACACGAAATTGGGCTTCTCGCCCTTTGCCTGGAAGCGGTGCCGCAACGCCGCCCGAATTCGGGCGAGCAACTCGCCCTCCGCGAAGGGCTTCGTCACATAATCATCCGCTTCGAGGTCGAAGGCACGAATCTTCGACTGCTCATCATCGCGGACCGAGAGAATAATGATCGGCATCGACGACTGGTGCCGAACCCGGCGAATAATATCGAGCCCATCCATGTCGCGGAGCGCAGGATCAACGACGATCATGTCGCACTCGTCTGTGTTTATCCGTTCCAGCGCCCCAACGCCGGTACTCGCCTCCACCACCTTATACCCGGCCTTCACTAAGAACTTGCGCAGGGCATGCCGACTTTGGGGCTCATCGTCGATAACGAGGATGGTTGGGCGTCGTGGCATTTTCAGGAGCTTTCCGGTCCAGGAAAGACCGGACCTCCTTTGCTTGCTGTTGCTGCTGGATAAGAATGCGTAATCCGACATTATGCTCTATATCGACTTTAGGCCGAATCTATAAAGCCTGCATAAAAGTCGTCTGGCGCGAGGCACAGAGTCATGATCCGATAGAGACGATCAATATCTGCGTTTAACGGACATCCTGGGTCTTATAAATTGATCCATTTTCCAATCCAGGCATCACAGATTCGCTGAATGTTCTGTTCTGGTGCCCCAGCTCGCCGGCGGTAGGGATATTCCTCAGGTATTTGGCGAATTCAAACCACTGATCGTTCTCAGCTGAAGGCGGCGCCGAACCGGGGAACTCCGTCCTGTGGCCGCTCCGGAATTGGTTCCCTCGACCGCCCGAACGCACTACTGAGGTAGCCGAGAGGAATTCCGTGTTGAAACAGCTGCCCCTGCGGCTGCGCGCGGCCGCCTATGCGCTGCGCGGCGGCTTCCTGATCCGGCCGCTGGTGATCGCCGTCACTCTCGGCCTGTGCGGCGCCGTGCTGTCCTCGCTGGAGGAGGCCGCGCCCATCGCCGCAACCTGGGTGCCGACCACGCTGTTCCCCTCGCACGAGGACCCGCAGGTCGCGCAGGTGATCCTCAGCGTCATCGCCCAGTCGATCATGACCGTGGTTTCGATCGTCTTCGCCATCCTGCTGATGACACTCACGCTCGCCTCGATGCAGTTCTCGCCGCGCATCCTGATCAGCTTCGTGCGCGACCGCGGCACGCAGTGGACGCTCGGCATCTTTCTCGGCACCTTCTCCTACTGCGTGGCGGCGCTGCCCGCTGCGCGCTCGATGCCGCATCCGTTCGCGCCGGTGGTGACGGTCCTGCGGCGCGATGCTGCTGGCGCTGCGTCTGCGTCGGCTGGCTGCTGTTCTTCATCCACCACATCTCGCAGGCGATCAGCGTCAACCACATCGTCGACCGCATCGCGCGCGAGACCGAGCTGGTGATCGACGAGCTGATGCCGCATCCGCGCGCGGCGCTACTACCGGCCGGAGCCGCCGGTCCTGCAGGAGCCGGTCGCGCACGGAGTTCCCGATGCTGAACGAGGTGTCCGGCTACATCCGCTTCATCGATACACGGCGGCTGGTGGAGTTCGCACGGACGCACCGCCTGCACGTGCGCGTCACCCGACAGGTCGGCCACTTCGTGCCGGCGGGCGTGCCGCTGCTGATGGTCTCCCGGCGCAGCGAGGATCGACCGCGACCGGGCCGTAGAACTGACCGGGGCGTTCGACATCGGCCCGATGCGCACGCTGCAGCAGGACGTCGAGTTCGGCGTCATCCAGATCGTCGACATCGCGTTGCGGGCCATCTCGCCGGCGGTGAACGACCCGAGCACGGCGATCAGTTGCATCGACCAGCTCTCCCGGATCCTGATCCGCTGGGTCGGCCGCTTCCCACCGGAGTCTCGACCTGTATCAACCGCCGCACGTGCTTGCGCGTCGTGCTGCCATGGATCGACCTGGACGGAATGCTGGACACCGCGATCGAGCAGATTCGCGCCTACGCCACGAACGATGTGCCGGTCAGCCTGCGGCTGCTGCGGTTGCTGCACGATGTTCGCCGCCACCGTCGAAAACGACGCGATGCGACTGCGGATCATCGAGCGCGGTGCGCATGTCGTCGAAGGCTGTCGGGGGCGGCTGCCGTCGGAGGACTTGGCGCGGCTGGAGCTGCGTTTGGCGGCGATCGAGGGTCTGATGCCGGCGTTGGCGCGTGACGAACGCAGGGCAAGCCAGTCTAATCGGTCTGCCCGTCCTCGCACTGCTTCTTGACCGCCCCGGCCGGGGGAGTGCGACGACCTATTACGTCCTCGCCTTTAAGAGGGGCCCGGCGGATGAAGAGCGGGAGCCCGGCACTGTTCCATCGGCGGACCCTGAAGAGCGGCGGGGACGCTTGCCGCTTTGCCCTTTGTTCGGCGAGATCGTTTATTCGGTCTTTACGTGACGAGGCAGAAATCTCTCTCGAATTTTTGCGTCGCAACCGGCACTTGCAAGGGGCGGGATAGCGGGTCCGAGGCGGATGAGAAGATGTTGGATGTTCTGATGTTGGCGCTGGTCATCGCAGCTTTTGCCGCCGCCGCCGCTTATGTCAGGCTCTGCAACCAGCTCGGCCGCCCCCCGGACATGCCCGGCGAGGAAGACAGGTGACCTCGATCGGCTGGCTACAGATCGCGCTGTTCACAGTCGTTGTCGCGATCACGGTGCGGCCGCTTGGCGGCTACATGATGCGTGTCTTTACCGGACAGGAGACCGCGTTCGGACGTTTCTTAGTCCCGGTCGAGCGCGGCATCTACCGCATCGCCGGGGTCGACCCGACAGCCGAGCAAGAATGGTACGTCTACGCACTGGCGCTGCTCGCCTTCAATGCGATCGGGATCGTGGCGCTCTATGCGTTGCTGCGGCTCCAAGGTCTGTTGCCGCTGAACCCGCAGCATTTTGACGCGGTCGATCCGGCGCTGGCGCTGAATACGGCGGTGAGCTTCACCACCAACACCAGCTGGCAATCCTATGGCGGGGAAACCACCCTCGGCTATCTGAGCCAGATGGCCGGAATTACCGTCCAGTCCTTTCTATCCGCCGCCACCGGCGTCGCCGTAGCGATCGCTTTGATCCGTGGGTTTGCTCGCAGGCGCTTTTCGACGGTCGGCAATTTCTGGGTCGATATGACCCGGGCATTGCTCTATGTGCTGTTGCCGATTTGCATTGCCGCGACCCTGTTCTTGGTCTGGCAGGGCGTCCCGCAGACTTTGGGCGGCACGATCGGCGCCGCAACGCTCGACGGCGGACAGCAATTGCTCGCTCGCGGCCCGGTCGCTTCGCAAGTCGCGATCAAGTTGCTGAGCGGGGACGGCGGCGGCTTTTTCAACGTCAATTCGGCTCATCCGTTCGAGAACCCGACTGCTGCGGCCAATCTTGTCGAAATGCTGCTGATCTTTGTGGTCGGCGCTGCTTTGACCAACACCTTCGGCCGGATGGTCGGGAATGAAAGCCACGGCTGGGCACTGCTCGCTGCAATGGGCATTCTCTACATCGCCGGCGTCGTCGCCGTTTATAGCCGCCGAGGCCCACGGCAACCCTGTATTCGCGGCACTCGGCATCGACCAGCAGCCAACCGAATTGCAGGCCGGCGGCAATGTGGAAGGCAAAGAGGTCCGCTTCGGGGCCGAAGCATCGTCCCTCTTTGCCACGGTGGCCACCGATTCATCGGACGGCGCCGTCAATGCGATGCTCGACAGCTTCACGCCAATTGGCGGCGGCGTGTTGATGGCCAACATGATGCTCGACGAGGTCATCGTCGGCGCTCCCGGTTCGGGCCTGTTCAGCATTCTGCTGTTCGCGATCGTCGCAGTATTCATCGCCGGGCTGATGATCGGCCGCACGCCTGAATATGTCGGCAAGAAGATCGCTGCGAGCGAGGTCAAGATGACCGTGCTGGCGATTTTGTGCATACCGCTCGTCATTCTCGGGCTGACTGCGACGGCAAGTGTCGTCTCCGCCGGGCTCGCCGGGTTGGGAAACAGCGGCCCGCACGGTTTTTCCGAGATGCTCTACGCCTTCACCTCGGGGGCGATGACCAACGGCAGCGCCTTTGCCGGGCTCAATGCCAACGCGCCATTCTATAATCTGACATTGGCGCTAGCGATGTTCGTCGGCCGCTACTTTGTGATCGTGCCGGTTCTGGCGATCGCCGGATCGCTCGCCGCCAAGCAGATCGTGCCCCGCTCGGCCGGGACACTGCCGACCAATCGCTTCCTATTTGTCTTCTTTCTGATCGGCGTCATCGTGATCGTCGGCGGCCTGACCTTCCTCCCCGCCTTGTTCCTCGGCCCGGTCGCCGAGCAATTGGCGATGCACACTGCCCGCCTCTATTAACCAGCCCCGCGGGCCGCGGCAAAAGCGATCGGGCTGCTCCGATTCATATGGATTCTTTATGCGGGTGCCTCCGATATAGGGACTACCGGGCGTGATCGCATTTGCCACCAATGGGGTTGCTGCCGATGCGATGGCGCACGGAGTTCTCTAATGACATCCGGAATGGTGAGATCCGCATGGCCGATCTCGTCGACATTGTCATCCCCGCCAACGGCCAAACAGCCGCAGAGGCTCTGGGGCTCAAGGTTCATCGCAGCGTTACCACCGGTGCGCGGGTTCGCCAGATAACGCGCGAAGAAGCCGAGATCGCAGTCGAGTGTCTTCGCGATTGGGGTGTCACCGCCCGCATCGTGGAGGACGCGCATCGAGAACGACCTGCGTTGGAACGCGGCGCTACACCGGTCGCGCAGTGATGAGACTTCCTTGAACAAGCAGCTCCGGCCCGGAATCTCAGCCGAGCGCACATCAGATCTCGGGAAGGCGCTCTTACCGGCTATTTCGTCGGCTGCACCGCCTATCTCGACAACGCTCGGTGCGTTATCGCCGCAGCCCTCGACTGCGTCGGCCGTTTCCCGTTGTGGCGCTCGACCCTCCGACGATCGAGGTCGAGACCCCCCAAAAATATGAGGGCTTCGTTCCCTTTGCGCCGTTGGCCGCATGGGGCTGCGATGCCCTTAATCTGAGGATAGACGGCGCATAACCGGTCGCATTCGGCCTACGTTCCTCCGGTGCTCGATGGTTTGCCTGTTTCACGGCGATTACGGTCCGCCCGATCCGGCCTTCTCCGTCCCCGGAGCAAGTGCTGCTGTCCACGGCCGGGCCGTCGACGCGAGCCTGCTAAGAAACGCCCGCAACATCGGGGAGGCAGAGGCAATTCAGCGGCATGTGCTCCGAGGCGAATCCGTTTCGTGGTGCCACCAAGGATATTCGTGGGTGGACCAAGACGCCATTGCCTGGTTCTACATCGCCTCGTTCGCGTTCGTCGTCCTGCCCTATCTGATCAAGAAGATCAAAACTCTGAGCCACAGGATCGGTGAAGGGCGCGCGCCGAGGCAATCCCCGGAAGAGCCCTCTCGGCCTCCGATCCTGACCGTGGATTGCTAGCCGCTATCAAAAGGAGTCCCCGTTGCGGTTACTTCGCCTCGTGCCCGACAACACCACGATCCAGTTCATGCGCGGCCGCTTCGCCGGGGTCATCGTCTCCGCGGTGCTGAGCACGCTTTCGGTCATTCTGTTTTTCTATCCTGGCCTCAATCTCGGGGTGGATTTCCGCGGCGGCATCCTGGTTGAGCTCCGTGGGCCGCAAGCACTTCAGACCGACTCGATCCGCGCCGCCTTCGCGCCGCTTGGCTTCGGCGACATCAGAGTGCAGGAGTTCGGTTCGCCGCAAGATGTTCTGGTGCGATTTGAAAACAAGACGAAAATACAGGACGCGCAACAAAAGATCGCTAGCCAAGTAGCCAGGGCGCTGCCCGATGTCCAGATCCGCCGCGTCGAAGTCGTCGGCGCGACCGTCAGCGCCGAGTTGTTTCGCAACGGCTTGCTCGCGACCGGGCTCGCTCTGGCCGCGGTGCTGATCTACATCTGGTTTCGCTTCGAGTGGCAGTTCGGCGTTGGCGTCGTCGCCACCCTGATCCTCGACGTCACCAAGACCGTCGGCTTTTTTGGGGTCACTCAGTTCCAGTTCGATCTCACTTCGGTCGCGGCCTTGTTGACCCTGATCGGCTATTCGGTCACCGACAAGGTCGTCGTCTACGATCGAATCCGGGAGAATCTCGCCAAACATCGCACGATGCCGCTGCGGCAGTTGATCGATCTCAGCATCAACCAGACCCTCGGCCGTACGGTGGTGACGTCGCTTACGGTGTTCCTGTCGATCTTGCCGCTCGCGGTGATCGGCGGGGAGGTTATGCGCGGCTTTGCGCTGGCGATCCTGTTCGGGATCGTCGTCGGCACCTCGTCGTCGATCTTTATTGCTTCGCCAATCTTGCTGTTTCTGGGGGAGAAGCGGCTGCGGCCTGAGCTCGCCCGGGCTGCGCCCTCCCGCCCGATGGCGGCGCGATAGTGTGATCCCTCGACCGTCGCTCGCTGATCGGACCGGTCCGATCAGCTGCGCAGGTTCGAGAAACCTCCGGGGCCGAAAAGTCATCGATTTTGGTGCGCCGGCCGTGGCTCCAGTTTTAGCGGTGATGGCAACATGTCTACGAGGACGCAGTTGGGGCTCCTGGGTGCTCTTGACCCGGCATCGAGAGCGCGCATTCGCGTCTTCAGCCTCAAGCTCCTTGTGTTATTTCCCATTGCCGCATTGTTGGCGGTGCGATATCGCCAACCCCTGTTTGATACGATTTCTTCGTTCGCCTTGTGGTACGGCCTCTTCTCAGGCGTAGTGGCCTTATTTCGCCGGGAGCAAGTTGCCGGGCCCTCCTTAAACGGATGGGATGAGGTGCTGGCCTTTTTCGCCCTAAAATATCTGGCGCAATTCCTATCGGCTGTCGTGGGGTAAGATCGACGGCCTTCCACCCATCACGCCGCCGATGTTCGACACCGCGTTCGTCTTGCTGGTCATCGCCGTGCTGCTGGCGGTCATCGGCCTGTGCCAGCCGCTCGCCGCTTATCTGAAGCTGCCGCCCCCTGTTCTTCTCGGCGTGGTCGGGGTGGCTTTAGGTGGCTTCCCGTTGTTGATGACTAAACTCGGCTGGTCCGGCGGCGCCGATGGTTTCGGCGACGTGTTTGCCACACTGCCGGTCAGCTCGGCCACCTTTATCTACGTGTTTCTGCCGCTGTTGGTTTTCGAGGCGGGTATCGCGACCGATGTGCGCCGGGTGATCGAGGACGCCGCACCGATCCTGCTGCTTGCGATCATCGCGACCCTGATCACGACCGCGGTGATCGGTCTGGCGTTGTGGCCGCTCGCCGGCGTTCCGCTCGTCGTTTGTCTGCTGCTCGGCGCCGTCGTCGCGACCACGGACCCGGCCGCAGTCATCGCCATTTTTCGCGGTGTTGGCGCCCCGGGCCGCCTGACCCGGCTTGTCGAAGGCGAGGCGCTTCTGAATGACGCGGCGGCGATCGCGCTGTTTGCGGTCCTGCTTGGGATGATCGTTGCCGCTCGTGAGCCGAATATCGGCTCGGGGCTTAGCGAGTTTTTCTTGTCGTTTGTCGGCGGTGGCCTACTCGGGCTGATTGCAGGCCGGGCGCTGCTCTGGGTAATCCCTTGGCTCAATGAGGACCGCCTTGCGGAAGGCACGCTGACCCTGGCGCTCGCTTACAGTGTCTTCATCGCCGCCGACCGTCTGTTTCACGTATCGGGCGTTGTCGCGGCGCTGGGATCGGGGCTGACGGTCAGCGCTCTCGGCCGGTCACGGATCGCCCCCAACAACTGGTCGTTTCTGGCCGATCTATGGGATCAGATTGCGTTCTGGGCGCGGTCTTTAGTGTTCGTTCTTGCTTCGATCCTGGTGCCGAGGCTGCTCGGCCATATCGATCTACACGATTTGGGCCTGCTGGCCGTCCTGGTGGCGGCGGCCTTCGTGGCCCGCCTCCTGGTGCTGTTCGTGCTGATGCCACCGCTCGAATACCTCAAGCTGACCCGGCCGATCAGCGCCGCATATAAACTCGCAATGGCGTGGGGCGGATTGCGCGGTGCGCTGACCTTGGTCCTGGCGCTGGCGGTGACCGAGAACCGCGCGCTCGATCCGCAGGTCCAGCGCTTTGTTGCGGTGCTCGCCACAGGGCTCGTGCTGTTCACGCTGTTCGTCAACGGCACTACATTGCGGCTGGTCATCGCTTTCCTCGGGCTCGATCGGCTATCGCCGAGAAACGAGGTCTTGCGCGACCGGGTCCTCGCCCTGTCATACGCCGAGGTCTGTGACGCGGTGCGCCGTCTGGCGCAAGCACATGCACTGGCGCCCGCCACGGTCCAGCAGATCGTCGAACCCTATCAGGCTTGGATCACCGCAGCGAATGCCCGCGACTCGGCGGAGCGATTAACCGAGCGTGACCGGTTGGCCATCGCCCTTGTCGCTCTGGCCAACCAGGAGCGTGCGGTCGCCCTCGAGACCCGCGCCGCCCGGATTGCGCCGCCGGCGACCGTGCAAACCTTGTTGCACAATGCGGACACCCTGCTCGACGGAGCTCGAACCGAGGGCCGCCTCGGCTATCAACGAGCCGCCGACGCTATACTGTCGTTTCCGGTGGCATTTCGAATCGCTTTTTTCCTCTATCGGCATTTCGGGATTCGGCGTTTGCTCGCCGACAGGCTGGTGGACCGCGTTGAATTGCTGTTGGTGACGAAGCTACTCGTCGACCGGCTCATCGATTTCAACAACGAGCGGCTAGGCCCGATTTTTGGCGAGCGCATTAGCGAACTCGCCGGCGAGATCGTAGAACGCCGCCGGGGAGATTTGGGTGGTGCGCTTGACGCCCTGCAGCGGCAATACCCCGACTATGTCGCAGCTCTCGAAGTCAGGTTTCTGCGCCAATCGGCGGTACGCCAGGAAACCGGGCGATATCAGGCTCTGTTTGAGGAAGGGTTGATCCCGCAGGAGCTATTTGAGGATCTGAGGCGCGGTGTTACCGCTACGCGCGCCGCTGAACCACGCCCGCGTTTCGACATGGGTTTGGACACCCGCCGTCTGATTGAACGGCTCGATCTCCTTTCGGCCCTGAACAGTGTGCAGCTCGATCGTGTGGCCAGGCTGTTACGACCTCGTTTTACAGTGCCGAACGAACGGGTCGTCCGTGCTGGAGACCGCGGCGACGCTGTCTTTTTTATCGCATCGGGGGCGGTCGAGGTCAGGCTGCCGGTGCGGCACGTGCGGCTCGGAACCGGCGAATTCTTCGGCGAAATGGCCTTGCTGACGGGCCGGCCGCGCCAAGCCGACGTAGTGGCTTTGAGCTACTGCCGACTGCTGGTGCTGCGAAAGGCCGACTTCGACCGCTTCGTCACGGCGAATCCCGATGCCGGAGCCGTCATCAACCGTGTTGCGCAAGCGCGGCTCGCGATGAATCGGGATGACCACGATCGGGCCGCCGAGGTGGCCTCCTGAGAGTACGCCGCGCTCATCCTAACCGCCTTCCCGTTACCCAGTCGCACAACCGGCTGAAGTGGGAACGGTCTCCGCCACCATCTCCGGGCCCAAGCGGCTCGGCCTCAGGAGCAACGAGCTGCCGCGGCCAGCCATTCTCCTGATGGACCACGGCATAGAAGCCGTCGACCATAAGCTCGATCGTTGCCGGCGCCCCCTGACATTCCCGACGCGCATAGTCGACGCTTGCCGAAAGGCTCGGCAGGTGCGTTGCCGACTGTGCCGACAGGCCGTGCACGCCCCAACTGCCGCCAAGGTCATAGCAGATTTGCAGGCGCAAGGTCACAGCAGCCACCGCTCAGTGCAAGACGCCATATGCCAGGACGAGGACGTATCGCAGTGCCACGATGCCGAGAGCGACTAGCATCAGGATCAACATTGTTTTGCCGACCTCGACCGCAATTTCGCCTCGGCTTTGTTGCCGATTGGTGCCAACAGCGCGGTTCGGCAGGCGTTGTGCGCGCGATAAGCTCGCCGGTCTACGCTTTGCTAAATCCAATAGGGCCATAATCCAAACCCAGTAGCTCGCCGAGCGCGGCGCTCTCTCTAAGAAAGCGATTTCCCGATAAGTTTTCGAGACGAAACTATGACCCGCGCTATAAAGGGCGCATAAATAGGCCCGACCGACCCGGACCACGCCTTCGTACTCGCGGATGATGACGCCGAACTCAAGGGCCTGCCGGTCGCTGCTCCATTAGGCGTCTTCGGGAAACGTGAAGAGCGTGGACGCCCCCGGTTCCGCCTGGCCTGGCCTACCCGGGTTGCTGCCGATCGACTCACCGGGGTGCAGGGCGGAACGCATT
Source organism: uncultured Alphaproteobacteria bacterium (assembly GCA_963832875.1). Classification (GTDB taxonomy): domain Bacteria; phylum Pseudomonadota; class Alphaproteobacteria; order ATCC43930; family CGMCC-115725; genus AP-15. The sequence goes on from CAWHWB010000003.1 coordinate 26,881, forward strand.
TCTAACAATCTGGCGTGAATGACCGCTTTCTGTGCAATCCGACGATCCGGTGGCGCAGCCCCGAATGACCGTTGAGGGTCGATTGTGTTGAAAAAGTCGTCGAATACTCAATGGAGGATCGTTTCGTATAATATTGTTGTTTCTGTCCGTCTCCTTGCGGCGGTTTGTTGCAATGAAGGGCATTTACTGTGAACCATTATTTCATCCCAGATCCCGCTAACCGGCGATTGTGGCAAATCCCATCCTGCCACAGAATTTCCGCTCCATTAACCATCACACAAAGACCGATGCCGCGCAAATCCGCCGCCGATCGCCTCAAAACCCTCCGCGAAAGACGCGAGCAGCTTGACGCCCAATTACGCGCCCTCGAAGCCCGCAACAAGCAGGCCGAACGCAAGGCCGACACCAGGCGTAAGGTCATCGCCGGCGCCCTCGCCTTGGAACATTACGAGAAAAACCCCAAATCCGAATTTCACCGCATCATCTTCCGGCTGCTCGACGAATATGTCGTGCGCCCCCATGACCGCGCGCTCTTCCCCGAACTCGACGAGGCCGGCGCCCATTCCGCAGGACCGGACGGTGATGCCAGCAATGGATTCACCCGCACCGGTCCCGAAACCGAATCACCCTCGCCGACGCCCTGACAATCACAACCATTCGGACCGCAGACGCTGCAGCGGCGCTGCGCGCCGGCGAGAGGCTCTGCCTCTCGCGCTCTCCGGAGTAGTTGAACAAGGAAATCTATCTGTTTTTGTGAGGTGGATTTCGCCGGCCAGCAATTCGGGTTTATGATCGCGGCACGGTACAGCCGGGAGCGGCGATGACCGTCAAGGAAATGGGGCCGGCGGGCAGTGCATCCTCGCTGGCCCTTTTCTTTTTCCTATTTCTAAGGAGCGCGGCAGCGCCAAAAACCGGCCGGCGCTTTCAGGCCGCCGGGCCCCGACTCATTGCCATCGAGGGTTCCGCTCGACCAGGTGCCCCGAACACCGTCGCGCCGGGCAGGCCGCGGTCCAAACAGGGAGCGATCGTGGTCGTGCCTCTCCTGGAACATGCAGATCGCACCAGCTCCTCTTCATCTGTCAGGTCGCGCGGCGTCATTCCGCCGCCACGGCGGGCAGGGCTTTGCGCAACGCCGCGAGCGCAGCGGCGATATGCTCCGGGTGCCGTGACGCATGCTCGATCTCCCAGAGCCACGGCTGACCATCGGGAGCGTCATGGATGACAAGGTCGGGGCCGGCATCGTAGCCGCCGCCGGCGTCGCTTTTGCCGCCGGGCCAAGGGCGGATTTCGATTGCCATCGTATCGCTGTCGACGCTATAGCGGATCGGTTTCCATGGCTTTGTCATGGTCGAAACCCTCTATCCCAAAATGCGTTGTGCACAGTTTCACCATCGGCCAGCGTGACCACCCGCAGCCAGCGGCCGCGAGGGGGAAACCAGCGCCAATGCCGGATTCGCCCATCGGACTGCACCTCGCGACGAGCCGGCGCCGCCAAAGTCGCCGCGATCTCGATTGGCGTCATATCGCGATCGGGCTTGGTGACGACAACCTCGGCAAAATAACGCGTTCGCCAGAATGGCGGCGGCGATACCCGATCGACCATTCCGAGGTCTCCGCATGCCGCTTCTCGAGGATCGCCGCCGGAACGGCCGTGCCGGACGGCTCCGCGCGATCAGGGGTCTCTGCCCCTCCCAGTCTAGCTTCCCCCGCCGGCTTCCGCCGCGAGCGGATGATGCGCTTTCCATTCATCGCTTTATTCGACCGCTATATGTAGCGGCGCGCAATGATGCACGGCCCGACGCGCAATTATCGGCCTTTTTCGACGCACATTATGTGAGACTGTAGGGGGCGACCGACGCACGTTCTTTGAGATTGAACGCACGCTCGGTGAGACGGACGCGCAATCATCCGGGTTCGGCGCACGATGATTGAGACTGTGCAGGGGCTGGATCTCAGGCAACTGCCGTTGTCGTCAGGGTGGAGCATACCCCACCATCACGTCAGGCGGGGGCGGGCACCCGCGTCAGATTAGGGCTGATAATTCGATTGATTGACACGCCCCGCCGAGGCTCATAGAGCTATCCCTGACACTTTCGGGGTCGGGGGATCATGGACGGACAACGCATCGGCTATGTCCGGGTCAGCAGCTTCGACCAAAACCCCGATCGGCAACTGGACGGCGTCCCCGTGGCCCGGGCCTTCACCGATAAGGCCTCCGGCAAGGACACCCGGCGCCCCGAACTGGATCGGCTGCTGGCCTTTGCGCGCGACGGCGACACCGTGGTGGTCCACAGCATGGACCGGCTGGCGCGCAATCTGGACGACCTGCGACGGATCGTGCAGGACCTGACCCGGCGCGGCGTGCGGGTCGAATTCGTCAAGGAAGGCCTGACCTTCACCGGTGAGGATTCGCCGATGGCCAACCTGCTGCTGTCGGTGATGGGGGCCTTTGCCGAGTTCGAGCGCGCCCTGCTGCGGGAGCGCCAGCGCGAGGGGATTGTCGTGGCCAAACAACGCGGCGCCTATCGCGGCCGCAAGCGCTCGCTGAATGCGGAACAGATCGGCGAGGTCAAACGCCGGATCGCGGCCGGCGAGCAAAAAGCGCGGGTGGCGCGGGACATGGGGATCAGCCGCGAAACCGTCTACCAGTATTTGCGCCTGGGCACGCTCGTCGCCTGCGAACCCCAAGCACCGGAAACGAGCGGCTGACGCCGATGGCGCCCCCGGCGAGCGCCGTGCCGATCGAGGCGCTGGCCGGTCTGCGCCGCCGTCTGGCCGCCCTTTCGCCGCGGCATCCCGAGCGCCGGCGGCTGATGGAGTCGACCGCGCAACTTTATGCGATCAGCCGCGCGACGCTCTATCGGCTGCTGCGCGAAGGTCGCCGCCCGAAGGAGGCATACCGCGCCGACCGGGGCCGCCCGCGCATCCTGGCGGCCGACGAGATCGAGCGGTTGTGCGCCGTCGTCGCGGCGATGAAGATCAAGACCACCAACCGAAAAGGCCGCCATCTGTCGACGGTGCGGGTTCTGGAACTGTTGGAGAAGCACGGGGTCGACACCCCGGAAGGGTTCGTCAAGCTCGACAAGGGCCGTATCACCGCCTCCACCCTCAACCGGCATCTGAGCCGGCTTGGCTATGATCACCAGCGCATGATCCGCGAACCGCCGGCGGTTCGCTTCCAGGCGGAGCATTCGAACGCGCTCTGGCACTTCGACATGAGCCCGTCGGATCTGAAGCAACTGAAGGCGCCGCCGTGGATCGATCCGGAGCGCCAGGGTGCGCCGATCCTGATGCTGTTTTCCGTCGTCGATGACCGTTCGGGCGTGGCCTATCAGGAATACCGCTGCGTCTATGGCGAGGAGGTCGAGGCGGCCCTCAAATTTCTGTTCAACGCCATGGCGCCCAAGGCGAACGACGGCGATCCCTTCCAGGGCATTCCGGCCACGCTCCACCTCGACAACGGCCCAGTCGCGAAATCGGCGGTCTTCAAACGGGTGATGGAAAGCCTCGGTGTCGCGGTGATCCCGCACATGCCAGCCGGGTCTGACGGCCGCCGTACGACGGCGCTTGCCAAGGGCAAGAGCCTGCCCTCGGGCTTGACCCGGGGGTTGAGCGGCCGTTCCGAACCGTCAAAGAAGCCCACGAGACCCTCTATCACTTTCATCAGCCCGAAAGCGAGGAAGAGGCGAACCAGTGGCTGGCGCGGTTTGTCGCCACCTACAACGCCAAGGATCATCGCAGCGAGCCGCACTCGCGGATCGACGACTGGCTGGCGCACCTGCCCGCCGAGGGCCTTCGCCAGATGTGCGCCTGGGAGCGGTTCTGCGCCTTTGCGCGCGAGCCCGAACGGCGCCTGGTCGGCATCGATTGTCGCCTGACCGTCGCCGGCGTCGCCTATGAGGTCGATCCCGAACTCGCCGGCGAGAGCGTCGTGGTCTGGTGGGGCCTGTTCGATCAGGAGCTCTGGGTCGAGCATGGCGAGGAGCGCTTCGGGCCGTTCCAGCCAGTTGGCGGCCCCATCCCGCTGCACCGCTATCGCAAGCACCGGCAGTCGCGGCGGGAGATGCGCGCCGACCAGGTTGCCGCACTCGCCGACAAGCTGGTGCTGCCGCGCGCGGCGGTGTCCGGCGAGGATGGTGTGATCGAGGTCCGCACCGCCGCGGCGCTCACCATGCAGCCCTTTCGCGACCCCGACCCGTTTCACGAACTGACCTTTGCCGATCCCCTGGCCGCCCGCCGCGCCATTGCCGACGAGATCAGGCTGCCGCTCGCCAAACTGTCGGATGAGGATCGCGCCTTCATCGATGCGCTGCTGGCCAGAACGCTGGCCCGTCCCCAGGTCCTCGCGGCGGTCCGCGAACATTTTCCGCCGGGGACCCGCAGGAAGCTCTGATGCTGACCGAAGTGATGCGGCACTACGGCTTGGCTCGTCCGCCGGTCGACGCCGGCTTCTTCGAGACCGAGCACCACGCGCAGGTCGCGCGCGACATCCAGGCCGCGATCACGCGCGGCGGCTTGATCGCGCTGACCGCGATCATCGGCGCCGGCAAGACCGTTCTGTCGCGCCGCCTGCGCGCCGAACTCGAGCGGGAAGACACGGTGATCGTGTCGCGCTCGCTGTCCCTGGACAAGGCCAGGATCGCGATGCCCCTGCTCGTGGCCGCCCTGTTTTACGATCTCTCGCCCGAGAAGAACGTGGCGATCTCGAACAATTCCGAGCGGCGCGAACGCGATCTCCAGGATTTGTTCCGGCGGGCCAAGAAGCCCGTGGCGCTGTTCATCGACGACGCCCACGACCTGCACCCGAAGACGCTCGTCGCGCTGAAGCGCCTGATCGAGCTGGTCACCGAGGGCGGGGGCCAGCTTTCCGTCGTGCTGATCGGGCATCCGAAACTGAAGAACGATCTGCGCCGCCCGCGACGGCGAGGTGGCGGTCCCGCTGCCCGACAGCGGCTGCGGCTGTTCGTCCATCGGGATAACCTACCACGGCGCGCACAGGATGGGGCTGCGCATCGGCGACCTGATCGACTGCGAGGTCGATGGCGGTGGCTGCGCCCACCTGATAAGAAGGTCGCGGATGCGGACGAGGATGCCATCAAGACGATGGATTGCTGGAACCGCGCCGCGTCGCGAAGCTCAAGACCTGCGGGTGCAGCCCGGCTGCACCCGGATACCGGCGGGCTCCGCTTCGCCCGTAGGCCCGGTTCGAGATCGGTTCCCGAGGCCGATCGACGCCCGCAGCCAAATCGCGAAATAATTCGGCGTACCGCGAGCGCACGTCCGTAGCCTCGCGCAACCGCGTGATGTTGGGCGGGGCGTGCAGGTCGAGCCGTCGGGCGAGCCGGTCCTGGCGGTCGCGAACGTCGATGAGGTCTTCGAAACGTCGTCCTGCCGAGCGAGCCTGCGGCCTCCCATGCCCATCTCCATGAGCCAAACCGGCGCAGCCCCTCTACCGGCGGGGCAACTGCCCCGGAAAGGGGGTGAGTGCTATGAGTATTATCCGCCGAGTTGCCGGAGGTGCCGCACTTGTCTTTGTACGGCAATACCTCCGGTGCCGTTTCGGGAATTGGGAGACAGTGCGCTCCCATTACCGCAACTGGCCGAGGTTCTGATCAACCAAGGCCATAACACGTAAGTGGACAGAAACAGCCTTGCGCCCCTTCACCCCCGGAGGGGCGCTTCTTTTTGCACGGAGGCATCCTGCGCCACCTGCGCTAACGCTGTCAAAATTCATTCTGTCCACCTGAACTGCACCCCGTTTGGACCGGACACGGGCGATAGCCCGGAGGACCTAGGGACAAGCCTAGGGATACGCCTATGTCCGACACGTTTTCGAAAGTCGAAGTGATTACCGGCGTCGCTCGCAGGCGGCGCTTCTCGACCGAACTGAAGCTGGCCGTGGTTGCCGAGACGATGCAGCCCGGCATGTCGGTCAGCTATGTTGCTCGCCGCCACGGGCTCTCGCCCAGCCTGGTGTTCCGCTGGAGGCAATTGATGAGCGAAGGCGGCAAGGAGGCGGTGCGGACCGACGATCCCCCCCTCGAGACGCCGCCGGGCAAGCCAGCTGGTAACCGCGAAATGCGCCCCGGCGAACTTGGCGGCGAACGCACTCAATTGTTCCTCCTCGTCAGCAGCTGGTATACGGGGCGCACCGGCTTCTTGAATCCGTCAATTACATCTTGCCACCGATTGTAGACGTGGTTTGTGGAACGAAAATGCTTCAGCTTTTCTGCGAACGATGATATCTCGTGCACCTGTTTTTCCCATAAGGAAACCGCAAATTCGTAAAAAGCCACATCGTTAGGATTACGCTGCCTAAATATTGTGAGGACTTCTGGGTCTACATCTTCAATACGATATTTCTTATTAACATTGTGACTTCGATACCCTTTTATATTCCAACCAAACATTTCGCAGAACAGCAGCACTAATTCGTCCATTTTCTCGGTAATGCCCACGGCAACGAAGTATCGGCGTAGATTGCTCTTCGCCAGTTCGAGAAACAAGGCGCCGTCGGCGGAGTGCGCTGCCTCCGGGACAGCGGCGAAGCTCCTCACAAGATAATCGCAGCCGTACTCAGTATCGTCTGCTTCCGCGAGCTGTTTCAATGTTAATCCATTCTCGCGTATCCGTCGGTTTAGAGCTAGATCGGTTTCACGAGCTGCTTGAAAATAAGCTGAGACAAATCGTAGCGCAGGTTCTCTTAGTATCGTGAAATACTTACACGGTCGTTTAAATATTCGATGCAAACCGTAGGTTTGAAGACCACAAATCATGCGGAGTTTTGATATTGACGCATGGTCAAGGTGTCTCAGCGCATGCATTGAAGGCGGAAAGCCCTGGGTCGTGGAGTTCACTGCATATAGGACGGACGGATGGTACATTCTGTCGATAATTCGCGATACCGTCGTTCCTCCGCACTTCGAGACATGGTAGAAGATATATAGGTCGTCCATAGATCACTGTCCCGAGCCGCGAAGAAAGAGCGCGGTGGTGTTGCGCTCTTCCGAGATGTGCGGCAGAAGCGTTAGGTCGCCACGACAGGCGGCAAGACGAAAGGGATCGCCGACCGGTGGCTGATGGTTAAACTCTGGTGCCCGTAATTGCGGTAGGCGCCGAGAACGATCCGAGGCTAGGGTGATCAGTGCGCCATGCATGGCTATTACGCCGCTTTAAGAGAATGCGCCGGTCGGCCGGAGCGATGCGTGGTGATCTGGTGGTCAGTCCCCCTTACCACGACCACCGACAACACCGCCAGAGATATCGTCCTTTGCATTATGATCCGGGGACGCAGCGGAGTCGCTCATGAAGGTTACCCACGTTCTCAGCGGGGTTGAAATTGGCGGCACCGAGCGCGCGGTCATTCGGCTCGCCGCGCGCGGTTTGCGCGAGGGGATGGATCAGGTGCTGCTCCTGTTCGACCATCGATTTCGCTCGAAGCTGGTGGATTTCGATCCCGGCAACCTAGAAACCATATTTGTCGAGCGCCGGCCCGGCGTCGATTTCCGTTTCGCTGCAAAGCTCGCGAAGACGTTGCAATTACAACGGGCCGACATCGTTCATGCCCACAACGACACGGCCATCTTTTACAGCGCGCTGGCGCTGATCATTGGGCGGTTGCGCAAGACGGCGTTGATCTCCACCTTCCGTACGCGGCCGACCGCGGCCAAGGGCGGACGGCTGGCGACGCGTTGGGCTTGCGCCCGCGCCGCGGACATTACCGCGGTCTCACAAGAACTGAACGACTGGCTCGTGCAGTCCGGCTGGACGCGCAGGTGCAGGACGATTTGGAACGGTGCCGATTTGGCGGAGTTCCGCCCGGCTGGCCACGTTCATCGATGGCGGGACTCGCGGGGCATTCCGCCAGACGCTGTCGTGGTCGGCCATGTCGGCCGGTTTGCTCCGATAAAGCGGCATGTGGACCTTTTCGACGCCGCGTCGCTGCTGCAATTGGCCAACTGCCCACTTTATTTCGTGTTCGCCGGCGACGGCCCACTCTTCGAAATGTTTCAAACACGCGCGTCCGGGAATCCTAAAATAATTATGTTGTCGAATGTCGAAGACATCGCGGCATTTTTGCGCAGCTTGGACATCTTTGTTCTGTGCTCGGCACACGAAGGCGCACCGCAAGCGTTGCTGGAGGCGATGGCCTGCGGGCGGGCGATCATCAGCACGCGGGTCGGCGGAATCCCATACATACTTGACGAAGAGGGGCCTGCCCCGGCTGCGCGATTTATCCCTCCCTTGCGACCGGACCGCCTGGCGACAGCGATTATCGAACTGGCCGAAGATGCTGGATTACGCAACCAACTCGGAAAGCTGGCGCGGCGGCGGGCGGAAGTGTTTTCGTTCGATCGCGAATGGGCTGAATATTCAAATCGCTACTTGACCGTGTCTCGGGGTTCAGCAAGCAGCTCAGCCTCGGGCAACGAACGGTAATGACGTCAACTCTGTAAATGCTTCAGAATGCGAGATTCACGCTCGCAGTGACAGTGCGCACAATTCAATAAAAATGCATCTCGCGCCGCCTGCCGATGCTCTGCTCCGAACAACATTTCCCGCAATCGGCGCTCGTGTAAATTCCCTAGCCTGAATGACGCGTAGCAGAGTTGGACGGTGCCGTCGGCGCCCACCCAGATCAGCTTGTGCGCATCACATGGCACCCCCATCTGGGGGCCTTTAAGAAGCCAGTCTGGGATCGAATAAATACTGATCAAAGATTCTCTAATTCGTTGTGGGTTAGCAATTTTTAGACGCGCCAGCTCTTCTACCCAGCATATGATCGCTGGACGATCTGCCTCGGTGAACTGCAGTTCATGATTTGGGCCATCGGTGAAATATGGCAGCGAATAATGGATCAAATCGGTCTGGAACTCAAGATCGTGGCGTTTCGCCAAGCTCCACGCGTTATCGAGCCATGCGAGATTGCATGACGGCCGCATCAGCAGGTAGTTGAGCTGTATCGAAACCGAGCTGCCGTAGCGATCGCGCACTGCGGCGATGCTCTGTTCTACCAGGCGATAACGTTTGTCTCGCTGCACGTAGGCGTCGTAGTCGTCACCAACTCCGTAAAATCCGATGGTTATATTGCGCAACCCCGCTTCATACAACGCCTTTATCTTTTGTCGAAGCAATAGTCCGTTCGTGGTAATGTACGGGGAGAGCCCAATATCGATCGCGTGCCGCACCATCGCCGCAAGATCGGGGTGCAGCAGGGGCTCACCGCCATACAGGCGCACGGTTTCGACGCCCGCTGCCTTCCCGTCGTCCAGCAGCGTTCTAACCATTGACAAGGACAATTGCTGACCCGGCATGAAATCGCGGCCGTAACGGCAGCCGTTACAGCGCAAATTGCAGTATGCGGTCACCGCTATCGTCAGCTTTCGGGGAGACGGTCGAATAATCTGAGGTAAGACCTGTGCCAGGGTATGTTGAGCAAGACCGAGTTGAGACTCCACAGATCGAAGTGCCCGCTTCACGCGCTCATCCCGCCTTGCCATCGTTCGAAGCCCGGATCTCGCCACGTCGATAATGCTCTGCATGCCGCTCTTCCTCCCTGAGATCATTTAGCTTAACCGATTGGACGCAAGTGGGTCGGTCCTGCAACCAGACGATATTTGGCCGAAGTAATTAGGGAAATAACGTTTCCGCCCGTTGCATGACCAAATTTACGAATTACCGCAGCAAGCTCCAGCCGCCCCAGGGAGGGACCTGAGCCTGTAGAGCACGTATAGGTCACCAGAGGCCCCGCTAAAGGCGGGCCGCGGTAAGGGCGGCACAGCAAAGGGCAGCGGATAGCGAATAAGCGACGCGACGCATCATGGAGCCCCCCCGTTTGGCGCGCGGCTTCTCGGCCCGCGCCTTTTCATCTCCGCGATAGCTTAGGCCCAGCTTGGTTGCGGCCCGCGCGAAAAGCCGCAGTTGCGGCGGGATGCCGCGGGCCGGCGGCGCCGCATGACCCCAAGCTCGGCGTCGAGACTGGGCTTTTTGTTAGCCTGTCCGTTAGCCCGCCGTCGGTTCGTCAGCCGAGCCGTTCACGGGTGAAGTCCCTAACCTTCTGGGATCGTTTGGGAATTTGGTAGCGGGAGAGGGATTTGAACCCCCGACCTTGGGATTATGATTCCCCTGCTCTAACCAGCTGAGCTATCCCGCCGCGCGGGCTCGGATATAGGAGATGGGCTGGTGAGGGTCAAGCCGCCGCCTGTTCTGCCCGCCGCCGGATCCAGCCGCCGCCGAGCACCCGCTCGCCGTCATAAAAAACGGCGGCCTGGCCGGGCGCCACCGCATAGGCCGGAGCGGCGAAAACGAGCTCAGCTTCGCCGGGACGGGGGCCGGGGTAGAGCGTCGCCGGCGCTGACGGCTGCGCCGAGCGCAGCTTGGCCGCAAGCCGGACCCCGGTCGGGCTCGGCGGCTGCGGCATCAGCCAGTTGAGGTCGCCGACCAAGACCCGGGTTTCAGCCAACGCCGCGAACGGCCCGACGACGACCCGACGACGCCCGGGCTCGATGGACAGCACGTGAAGCGGCTCTCCGGCGCTGATCCCGAGCCCCTTTCGCTGGCCGACGGTGAAGCGGGCGATGCCGCGATGACGACCGAGCAGGCGCCCGTCGCGATCGACGATCTCGCCCGGCTCTGCGGTCTCGGGCTGCAGTCGTTCGACGACCCCGGCGTAGGAGCCATGCGGGACAAAGCAGATGTCCTGGCTGTCCAGCTTGTCCGCGACTTCGAGTCCGAAACGCCGGGCGAGTGCCCGGGTCTCGGTCTTGGCGAGCCCGCCCAATGGGAAGCGCAGGAAATCTAGCTGGGCGCGGGTCGTCGCAAACAAGAAATAGCTCTGGTCGCGGGCATTGTCGCGGGCGCGGTGCAGTTCCGGCCCGGCGGGCCCGGTCACCCGCCGCACATAATGCCCGGTCGCCAGCGCCGCGGCGCCGAGATCGCGGGCGGTTGTCAGCAGATCGCGAAACTTGATCCGCTGATTGCAGCGGACGCACGGCACCGGTGTTTCGCCGCGGCGGTAGGATTCGGCGAAATCCTCGATCACCTGGGTGCGAAAACGGAGCTCGTAGTCGAGCACATAATGGGCGATGCCGAGCCGTTCGGCGACGCGCGCGGCATCGCGGATGTCCTGCCCGGCGCAACACGCTCCCTTACGCCCCAATGCCGCGCCGTGATCGTAAAGCTGCAAGGTGATGCCGACGACCTCGAAGCCGCGCTCGGCCAACAGGGCGGCGGCCACCGATGAATCGACCCCGCCCGACATGGCGACGACGACCCGCTGGTCGGCCGGATTGCCGGCGAGATCAATGTCTTCCAGAACGTCCCTCATGGTCGGACTATAGAGCCGCCCGGACGCGTTGCAACGGGCCTGAGGCTTGTTTTACCTGAGGCTTGTTTCAGCCGTCTCCGGCCGTCACCCGTCGAGAGCGCGCTCGATCGCGGCCGCCAGCTCGCGGGTCCGATAGGGCTTGTGGACAAAGACTTCCTGCCGGCCTGGCAGCCGTTCCTTCAGGGCGGCGTGGCCGACATAGCCCGAGGTGAACACTATTTTGACCCCGCGATCGAGGCGCCGGGCCTCCTCGGCCAAGGCCAAACCGTCCAGCGCTCCAGGCATTACCAGATCGGTAAAGACCAGATCGATCTCGCGCTCGGCCTTAAGAATGGCGAGGGCGGCATCCCCGCTCGCCGCCACCATCGTCCGATAGCCGAGAAACTCGAGAAGATCGGCGGCGAGGTCGCGCAGCTCGGGATCGTCCTCGACGACGAGGACGCGGACCGCCCCCGCTGTTTTGCGCACCCGAGCCTCTGACACCCTACCCTCCGTTTGGTGACGCCGTTACGCCACAGTTTGTCAACACTGGGATCACGCGCGAATTCCGGATCGAGACATGCCGGGGGTGCAGGCTGGGCAGGAGCTATCGCTCCGCCACGAGCGCCATCTGCCAGAAATCGGCCTCCAGCCTAGTGGCGGTGGCGAAGATGGCGGCGAGAGCCGGGAAGCGCCCATCGCCGCCGCGGCGCGCGAACTGCTCGTCAAGCGCCGTCTCGGCTTCGTGGGCAAGATCCCGGTACTCGGTACCGGCATACATTTCGAGCCATTCGCGGCAGCGGTTGCCGTCGAGCCGGGTCGTGGGATCGGCCATGCGCTCGGCCGCGATCGCGGCGTAGCCGAGGATGCATGGGGCGAGTGCCGTTTCGAGGTCGAGGCGGTCGCCCGCCACACCGCGGTCGAGCACAAAGCGAGTGTAGGCGATCGTCTCCGGCGCCTCGGGCTCGGCCTCCATCGCCGCCTCCGACAGGCCCCAGCCCCGGCAATAGTCGATGTGGAGGCCGATCTCGACATCGAGGGTCGCCGCCACCAGCCGCTGCGCCCGGCGCATCTCGGCGAGTGTGTCGGATTTATAGATGGCCAGGCCCCAGGCCCGGGCGAAATGGATCAGGAAGAGATAGTCCTGGACGAGATAGCGCCGGAAACAACTTTCCGGCAGCTCGCCCCTGGCCAGCAGCAGCACGAATTCGTGTCGAGTGTAGCCGCGCCATGCGTCGGCAGAGGCCGCAACCAATCGGGAAAACAGCCGGTCCGCCATAGGCCGATCCGCCGGCTCAACCGAGCAGCAGGTTGCGGGTCGCCGCCGGCAGCCGCACCGTCAGCCCGTCGAGCTCCTCGGTGATGATGATCTGGCAACCGAGCCGCGAGGTCCGGCTGAGATTGAAGGCCAGATCGAGCATGTCTTCCTCGTCTTCGCTCGCCTCCTTCAGCAAATCGTACCATTCGGGGTCGACGAGGACGTGGCAGGTCGAGCAGGCGAGCGAGCCTTCGCATGCACCTTCGATGTCGATGCCGTGGCGGTGGGCGACCTCGAGCACCGAGAGCCCGAGCGGTGCTTCGACCTCGCGGCGGCTTCCGTCGCGCTCGATGAAAACCATCTTCGGCATCAGGTGAAATTTGCGCCCGGCTCGGCGCCCGGCTCCGGCCGGGGCGCCAAATCCTCGGCGAGCAGGGCCGCAGCGAGCACCGGCGCCGCAGCCGACGTCAGCTCGGCCGCCGCCACCAGCCGCAAAACCGCCAACCCTGCTTGTGCCGCGGCCTCGCTCAAACCTGCGGCTCCAGCAATGTCCGCCGCCGTGGCGACGACGATGACGGCATGGGTCGCCGGCCGGGCCAGCGCCCGCTCGGCCCGCAACCGCGCCCCGGCGAACAGCTCCTCCCATCGCTCAGTGCCGGCATCAACGCCGGGAACCGCCAGCATCTGCTCAAAGCCTTCCCGATCGGTCAGCACCACGGCGTTGCCGCCAACCGACACTGCCACCTGCGCGGCGACGCCGCTAATGTCGATGCCGATCGCTATGCCCGGCGCGCCCCAATCGCCGGGCCCGCCGTCCGGCTCCTCGATTTGAAACAGCTTCACGCGAAACGACCGGGAGCGACCTACACGTGGAACGACTCGCCGCACCCGCAGCGGCCTTTTTCGTTCGGATTGCGAAACGTAAAGCCGTTCTGCAGCTTATCCTCGACGTAATCCATCTCGGTGCCGAGGATGAACATCACCGCCTTCGGATCGATCAGGACGGTAACGCCCTTGTCTTCGACGACCTCATCGAATTTGCCCTTTTCATCGGCATATTCGAGCGTGTAGCTGAGCCCGGAGCAGCCGCGCGCACGCACCCCGATCCGCACCCCGGCCGACGGTTTGCCGCGTTTGTCGAGCAGCGCTTGAATTCGCTGCGCTGCGGAATCCGTGACCGTCAGGGCCTGAGTTCTCGTCCTCATGCGCGTCTCCAACCCATGCTCATGATGCTTATGTGGGTGCGTCTCGCTGCTTCTGCAGCGGATTTGCAGCGGCGAGCCGGGCCGCGGCCGCGGCCAGCGCGTCGACCGCGTAATCGACCTCGGCTGCGGTGTTGAACCGGCCGAGGCCGACGCGGACCGCGGTATTGGCGAGCGCGTCGGGAAGCCCGAGGGCGCGCAGCACGTAGGACGGCTCGACTGTCGCGGAGGTGCAGGCCGAGCCGGTCGAGATCGCGATCGCCGGAGACGCTTCGATCAACGCCGGCGCTTCGATCCCCGGAAAGCTCAAATTGAGATTGCCGGCGAGCCGTCGCTCGGCGTTGCCGTTGAGGCCGAGCCCGGGAACCCGCCGCACCAGACCCCGATACAGCCGATCGCGCAGCTGACGCAGCCGCGCCGCCTCCTCGGCCATCTCGGCCCCGGCGATCGCCGCCGCCCGGCCGAGCCCGACGCACAGCGGCGTCGGTAGGGTGCCGGAGCGCAGCCCGCGCTCCTGCCCGCCGCCGTCGATCAGCGGCAACAGGCGCACCCGCGGGCGACGCCGGACATAGAGGGCGCCGACACCCTTCGGCCCGTAGACCTTGTGGCCGGAAATCGACAGGAGGTCGATCCGCATCGCCTCGACGTCGAGCGGGATCTTGCCGACGGCCTGGGCCGCATCGCTGTGGAACAGCACGCCCTTCTCGCGGCACAGGGCGCCGATCTCGGCGAGCGGCTGGATCACCCCGATCTCGTTGTGCGCCGCCATGACCGAGACCAGCAGGGTGCGCTCGGTCAGCGCTCCGGCCAGCTTGCCGAGGTCAACCAATCCGTCAGGTTCGACCGGCAGATAAGTAACGTCGAACCCTTCTCGCGCGAGCTGCGCGCAGCTTTCGAGCACGCATTTGTGCTCGGTCGCCAGGGTTACGATATGGTCGCGGACCGCACCGCCGCGCGCATGGGCGCGGGCGAAATGCGCCGCACCCTTGATCGCGAGATTGTTGGCTTCGGTGGCCCCCGAGGTGAACACGATCTCGCGCGGATCGGCATGGATCAGCGCCGCCAGCTCGGCCCGCGCGCGCTCGACCGCCTCGGCGGCCGTCTGGCCATAGACGTGGCTGGTGCTGTGCGGATTGCCGAAATGCTTGGTGAAATAAGGCAGCATCGCCTCCAGCACGCGCGGATCGAGCGGTGTCGAGGATTGATTATCGAGATAGATCGGGGGCGTGTTCGCGCCGTCGCGTCGGAGCGCTGGGCCGGGTATCGGGCTCATGCGGCACGCGCCTCGTCGGCACGGCCGCGCCGGCGACGGCAGAGCGCCGACCAGGATCGTAGGAAATGAGCCACATCGGATTCGGTTGTGCTCCAGCCGAGGCTGACCCGGATCGTCGAACGGGCGATGTCGGGCGCCGCTCCCATCGCCGCCAGTACATGGCTCGGTCCGACCTTGCCCGACGAACAGGCCGCACCGGCGCTGACCATGATGCCCTCGAGATCGAGCGCTATCACCTGGGTTTCCGCGGCGAGGCCCGGCATCGCGACCGCCGCGGTATTGGGCAGGCGCGGAGATGCGCCGCCGAGCACCACCGCCTCGGGCATCGTCGCCATGATTTCGGCCTCCAAACCGTGGCGCAGCTCGCGAACCCGGTCATAGACCCCGAGTTCGGCGGCGGCGGCTTCGGCGGCCGCGGCGAACCCGGCGATCCCCGGCAGGTTTTCGGTGCCGGCGCGGCGTCCTCGCTCCTGCCCGCCGCCGCGCAACATCGGCAAGAGTTCGATCCCGCCGGTCGCCACCAGCGCGCCCACTCCGGGCGGCCCGCCCAGCTTGTGCGCCGACAGGGTGATCAGATCGGCGCCAACAGCGGCCATATCGAGCGGGATCTTGCCCGCGGCCTGCACCGCGTCGCAATGAAAGAGCGCGCCGCCGGCGTGGGCGGTCGCAGCGATCGCCGCTGCCGGCTGGATCACCCCGGTCTCGTTATTGGCGAGCATGACCGAGACCAGCGCAGGCCGGGGGTCCGCGAGCAGCAGGAATTCGAGGGCGTCGAGCCGGACGATGCCGTCGCGGTCGACCGGGATCTCTTCGGCTTCGGGGATCGCGCGCCGCACCGAATCGTGCTCGACGGCCGAGACCAGGACGCGCCGGCGCCCAGTTCCGGTGAGGGCCAGATGGTTCGCCTCGGTTCCGCCGCTGACAAAGACGACGCCGTCACTCGCCGCCCCGACCAGCGCTGCGACCGCGACCCGGGCATGCTCAACCTCGGCCCGCGCCGCCCTGCCCCAGCGGTGGACTGAGGAGGGATTGCCGCAGCGCGCCAGCGCCGCCGCAACCGCCGCCGCCGCCGCGGGCCGCAATGGGGCGGTAGCGTTCCAGTCCAGATAGGTCTGCCTGCCGGACGCAGTGCGGTTGCTCATCGAGATTCCGGTCGCGGCGCCGGCGCCGCCGAAGGCTTCGCGATGAACTCGACCGCTGGTGCCGAGCACCCGGTGCTCGCAGACATCGGCGAGCGAGACCGAGCTCAGGTAAAGGTGAATCTGATTGCCGAGCTCTTCCCATAGATCATGGGTCGAGCAACGGGTCCGGTTACCGCGGCAGCCGACCGGAGCGCCGGGCGCGCAGCGGGTGGCGCGGATCGGCTCGTCGACCGCGAGAATGACGTCGGCAATGCGGATGTCGCCGCAGTCATGCGCCAAGAGATAGCCGCCGCCCGGTCCGCGCACGCTCTTGACGAGGCCGCCCTTGCGCAGCATCGCAAACAGCTGCTCGAGATAAGAAAGCGAAATCTCCTGCCGGTCGGCGATCTCGGCGAGCGACACTGGATCTCCGGCGCTGTGCTGGGCCAGATCGACCATCGCCATGACGGCGTAGCGTCCCTTGGTGCTGAGCCTCATAGGGTGCTGAGCCTCATGGCGCGGTCCTCAGGGTACGCACTCGTTGTCGTCGGCGCCGTTGCCGTGGTGCAGCTCAGCCATGTCGACCGTGTGCGGGCGACCGCGCCGCAGATCCGCCTGTTCGAGCTCGGCGAGGCGCGCCCGCAGGCTCGTCACCTCGTCGAGCAGCCCGTTCAGCGCCCGCGCGATCGGATCAGGGATTTCCTCGCCAGGGATGCCATAAGCCTGGAACACCGATTCGGATTGCTTCTCAGCGCTGCGCCTGACGACCGGACGGGCGGGGGGACCGACCATCGTCACCCGATCGGGCACTTCCGACAGCACAACCGCCTGCGCGGCAATCCGCGCGCCATCGCCGACGCGGAACGGGCCGAGGATCTGCGCACCGGAACCGACAATGACGCCGTTGCCAAGGGTCGGATGCCGCTTTCGGCCATGTTCGCCGCGCTGCGGCGCCCTGCCGCCCAAGGTCACATCATGGTACAGCGTGCAGTCGTCACCTATCTCGGCAGTCTCGCCGATGACTACGCCCATGCCATGGTCGATGAACAGGCGTTTGCCGATACGAGCCCCAGGGTGGATCTCGATGCCCGTCAGTACCCGCCCGACATGTGACACGAACCGGCCTGCGAGGAGCCATCGATGCTGCCACAGCCAATGCGCCAGACGGTGGAACAAGAGAGCCTGAAACCCTGGGTAGCACAACACCACCTCGATCCGGGACCGGGCGGCGGGATCGCGGGCGAGCGTCGCGTCTATTTCGTCGCGCAGGTTTTTCAGCAGCATCCTTGCCACTATATTAACGTCTCTGGGGCGCTGCCCGCCGCAGCGGATTTCGCCGCGCGGACGCCGTGAACGAGCATATAATTGTCCGACAAAAATGATCAAGAATTGCGGACGCGGAGACAGCCCCACGGGGTGTCGGTGACCGAGCGGAATTCTGCGATGTCGGCTCGGCTGCCGGTTGGCGGATATCGGTTGGAACAATCATGCCTGACGTGATCATCAACGGGCCGGAGGGCCGGATCGAGGCGCGCTATCACCACAGCCGCGCCCCGCTCTCGGCGATGGCGCTGGTGCTGCACCCGCATCCGCAGCACGGCGGCACGATGAACAACAAGATCGTCTACGCGCTCTATCAATCCTTCGTGCGGCACGGCTTTTCCACCCTGCGCTTCAACTTTCGCGGGGTCGGACGCAGCCAGGGCAGCTTTGATCGCGGCGAGGGCGAACTGTCCGACGCGGCCTCGGCGCTCGATTGGATGCAAACCTACAACCCCAATGCTGGGACCTGCTGGGTCGCCGGATTTTCGTTCGGCGCGTGGATCGGCATGCAGTTGTTGATGCGGCGGCCTGAGATCGAGAGCTTTATCGCGATCGCTCCGCCCGCCAACATCTACGATTTCACTTTTCTGGCACCCTGCCCGTCATCGGGGCTGATCCTGCAGGGCGACCAGGACACGGTGGTGCCGGTCAACTCGGTGCAGAAGCTTGTCACCAAGCTGTCGCACCAGCGCGACATCAAGATCGACTTTCGCAAGATTCCGGGCGCCGACCACTATTTCGCCGACAGCCTCGAGACCATCACCGACCACGTCGACGGCTATATCCGTGATCACCTCCGCCAACCCGGCAAAGCGCCCGCCGTCCCGCAAGGGCGCGGCGTACGCTGATCTGGCGGCAGCGGCGGCTCAATCGCCGAACGGGTCGCGCACCAGCACCGTGTCGTCGCGCTCGGGGCTGGTCGAGAGGAGTGCTACGGGCGCGCCGATCAGTTCTTCGAGCCGGCGGATGTATTTGATGGCGGTCGCCGGCAGGTCGGCCCAGGAGCGTGCTCCGCGGGTGCTCTCGCGCCAGCCCTCGGCGGTTTCATAGATCGGCTCGATCTCGGCCTGGACGGTCATCCCGGCCGGAACGTAATCGTAGATGTCCCTGCCGCGGCGATAGGCCGTGCAGATCTTGATTTGGTCAAAGCCGTCGAGTACGTCGAGCTTGGTCAGCGCGATGCCGCTGATGCCGCCGGTCTTGACCGCCTGGCGCACCCCGACCGCGTCGAACCAGCCGCACCGGCGCTTGCGCCCGGTCACGACGCCGAACTCGCGGCCGCGTTCGCCGAGCGTCTCGCCGATGGCATCATTGAGCTCGGTCGGGAAGGGTCCGGTGCCGACCCGGGTGGTGTATGCCTTGGTGATGCCGAGAACGAAGCCGACGGCCGACGGGGCCATTCCCGACCCGGCCGCGGCCTGGCCGGCGACCGTGTTGGACGAGGTCACGAACGGGTAGGTGCCATGGTCGACGTCGAGCATCGTCCCTTGCGCGCCCTCGAACAGAATGCGCCGGCCTTGACTGCGCGCTTCGTCGAGCAGGCGCCAGACCGGTCCGGCATAAGGTAGGATGCGCGGGGCGATCGCGCGCAGCGCCGCCAGCAGCCCGCCGCGATCGATTTCGGGCTCGCCGAGCCCGCGCAGCAGCGCGTTGTGGTGCAGCAGCAAATCGTCGACGCGCCATTCGAGCGCCTGCGGATCGGCGAGATCACAGACCCGGACCGCCCGCCGCCCGACCTTGTCCTCATAGGCGGGACCGATGCCGCGGCCGGTGGTGCCGAGCTTCTTGTCCCCGCGACGCTGCTCGCGGGCGCGGTCGAGTGCGCCGTGCGAGGGCAGGATCAGTGCTGCGTTGTCGGCGAGCTTCAGCGTTTCCGGGGTGACGGCGACGCTTTTCTTGGCAATCGCGTCGATCTCGTCGAGCAACGCCCAGGGATCGACGACGACGCCATTGCCGATGATCGACAATTTGCCCGGCCGCACCACGCCAGAAGGTAAGAGGCTCAGCTTGTACTCGACATTGCCGATCACGATGGTGTGGCCGGCATTGTGTCCGCCCTGAAAGCGCACGACCACATCGGCCCGCTCCGACAGCCAGTCGACGATCTTACCCTTGCCCTCGTCGCCCCATTGGGCGCCGACCACGGCGACGTTGCCCATCGGGCTCCTCCCTCAGCCGAGCGCCAGAGGCTCGCCGCCAACGAGGACATGGCTGCAACCGAGACGACGCGCCTCGGCCCGCCAATCGGCGACCGGTTCGAGTGCGGCAACAGTGATCCAGCCCTGCTCGCGCAGCAGATGGGCGCGGCCGCGATCGACGGCGAGCGGCAGCAGCAGGCGGCGAGGGACGGGCATCTGCGGCAGGGTCCTCAGGATCGTGTCAGTATAGAGCGTGAACCCCGTCGCCGGCTCGGCCACGGCCGGGTCGCCGGCCTGATAGCGGCCGCCGCGGCCGAGCTCGCCGGTCGAGCCGCCGGCCGCAGCACCGCCGGCAAAAAAGGTAAAGCTGATCCCGGTTTGGTATTCGAAGCTGCGGTTCTCGACCGGGTCGACTGTCGCCTTGAGCAGCGGTGCTGCGGCGGCGAGTCCGTCGAGCACGGTGCCGAGTCGCAGGCGCTCGGCCCGCGCCCGTGGCGGCAGATCCAACCGGTCGAGGGCGGCGAGCGCCACGCCGGCGGGACCGGCGGCGGCCAGCAGCCGCCCCAGCAGCTCTCCGGCATCTCCGGCGGTGTCCGCGACCGCGGCGGCGTCCTTGCGATCGAGCGCTGCCCGCAACGCCGCCGCGCGCTCGCCTTCGATGCCAAAGGCCTCGGTCACCGCCGGGACCAGGGTCGGCAACGTAATGTCGACCGACAAATGCCGCACACCGAGCGCCGCCAGAGCTTCGCCGGCGGTGGCGATTGCTTCGACATCAGCGGCCGCCCCCGCGGCGCCGATCAGTTCGGCGCCGACCTGGCCGATCTGGCGCTCGGGACGGATTTCCGAGCCCTTGACCCGCAGTACCTGTCCGGCATAGCTCAAGCGAAGCGGCCGAGGCGCTGTGCCGAGCCGGGTCGCGGCAATGCGCGCGATCTGCGGGGTCATGTCGGCGCGGACCCCGATCATCCGGTGCGAGCCCGGGTCCATCGTGCGAAAGGTCGCGCTCGCCATCGCCGCGCCGGCGCCGGACAGCAGCGTTTCCTCGAATTCAACGAGCGGCGGCTTGACCCGCTGATAGCCATGCGCAGCCAAAGTCGCCATC
This sequence comes from uncultured Alphaproteobacteria bacterium, assembly GCA_963832875.1. Classification (GTDB taxonomy): domain Bacteria; phylum Pseudomonadota; class Alphaproteobacteria; order ATCC43930; family CGMCC-115725; genus AP-15. The sequence goes on from CAWHWB010000003.1 coordinate 47,603, forward strand.
AGACGGGCGACGACCTGCGCCTCGATCTCGGCCTCGGGGGGCAGCAGATCGTGCATGCCGGCCGGCAACAAAGCCGGGTGCGGAAGGTCGTTCATCCTCGCAGTGTGCACCACGCTGGCGCGGAGCACACGGAGAAACGAGAAGGTCTCGGCTCTAGAACCGCATCGACTTCACTTGCACCACGTTGGGCAATGCGCGGACGGTGTTGAGCAGCGTCGGGGTGAGTGCCTGATCGACTTCGACGAGGGCGATTGCATCCCCTCCGGGCGCCACCCGGCCGAGATGAAAGGTCGCGATGTTGACCGAGGCGGCGCCCAGCGCCTGGCCCAGCGCACCGATAAACCCCGGCTTGTCGAGATTGCGTACAAACAGCATGTTGCCGCCGAGCTCGCCCTCGAGCGGGATGCCTTCGACCGAGACGAGGCGGGGCTTATCGCCGCCAAAAAGGGTGCCGGCGACCTCGCGCGGGCGGCGCTCGGCCGGCGGGCCGTTCGGGGTCACGACGACCCGGATCAAGGTCTGGTAATCGCCGGGCTCGGCGCGCCGGGTTTCGCTGATGCGGATGTCGCGGTCGCGGCAGATCACCGCCGCATTGACCATGTTGACGCTGGCCAGCTGCGGCGACAGCAATGCGGTCAGCACGATCGCGGTCAACGGCTTGACGTTGAGCTCGGCGATCGCCCCTTCGTACTCGACCGCGACCGCGGTGATGCCGCTCTCGGTCGACTGGCCGGCAAAGCTGCCGAGTTGCTCGGCGAGCTTGATGTAGGGCTTGATGCGCTTGGCCTCCTCGGCGGACAGCGAGGGCACGTTGACGGCGTTGGAGACCGCACCGGTCAACAGGAAATCGGCCATCTGCTCGGCGATCTCGATCGCGACATTTTCTTGCGCCTCGGCCGTGGCGGCGCCGAGATGCGGGGTGGCGACGACGTTGTCGCGGCCGAAGAGCGGGTTCTTGCGCGCCGGCTCCTCGACAAAGACGTCAATCGCCGCTCCGGCGACATGGCCGCTGTCGAGGGCGGCGGCGAGGTCCTCCTCGACGACGAGGCCGCCTCGGGCGCAATTGACGAGGCGCACGCCCCGCTTCATGCGGGCGATCGCGGCGGCGTCGATAATGTTTTTGGTCGCGTCGGTCAAAGGCGTGTGCAGCGTGACGAAATCGGCGCCGGCCAACAGCGCCTCCAGCGGCACCTTTTCGACGCCGAGATCGATGGCGCGCTCGGCCGACAAGAATGGGTCGTAAGCGAGCACCTTCATGCGCAGCCCCAAGGCGCGCGCCGCGACCATCGCGCCGACATTGCCGCAGCCGATGACGCCCAACGTCTTGCCGGTCAGCTCGACCCCCATAAAGCGCGACTTCTCCCATTTGCCGGCCTGAGTCGAGCGATCGGCCGCCGGGATCTGCCGGCACAGCGCGAACAGCATGGCGATAGCGTGCTCGGCCGCGGTGGTCGAGTTGCCGTAGGGGGTGTTCATGACCACGATGCCGCGCTGGGTCGCTGCGGCCAGGTCGATGTTGTCGACCCCGATCCCGGCGCGGCCGACGATCTTGAGCTTTGGCGCGCCGGCGATCAGCTCGGCGGTGACTTTGGTCGCCGAACGCACCGCGAGCCCGTCATAATCGGCGATCCGGGCTCTCAGCTCGTCGCCGCCGATGCCCGGCAGCATGTCGACCGCCACTCCGCGCGCCGCCAGGATCTCGGCCGCCCGCGGGCTTAAATCGTCGGAAATCAGCACTTTTGGCATGTTATTTCTTTCTCAAAGAGAATAAGGGTTTAACGCAAAGGCGATAAGGATACGCGAAGGGCGCAGCTGTGGCCGGCAGCTTTGCGTCCATCGCGCATCCCTTCGCGACCTCCGCGTTAAAGCTTTAGTTTTTCATAGGGCTTTGGCAGCGGCGCGCTGCTCGTCCCAGGCCCAGTCGAGCCAGGGCAGCAGCGCCTCGACGTCGCTCGCCTCGACCGTGGCGCCGGTCCAAATGCGGATTCCCGGCGGCGAGGCGCGGTGGCTGGCGATGTCATAGCCCGCGTTCTCTTCTTCGAGGCGCCCGGTCATCGCCCGCACGTTCTGAAAGCGCTCATCAGGCGACAACGCGGTGAACCAAGGATCGGTGATTTTGAGCTGCGGCGAGGTGCAGGAAATCGTCGCCGGATCTTCGGCCAGAAATGCGATCCAGGGGGTGCGCCGCTCCCAGCCGGCGACCACGGCCAAGTTCTTTTCGGAGCGGGCAACCAGCCCGTCGAGCCCGCCGACCGCTTCGGCCCATTCGAGCGAGTCGAGCGCGTCCTCGACGCACAGCATAGAGGGCGTGTTGATGGTTTCGCCCTGGAACACGCCCTTGATCAGCTTGCCCTTCGAGGTCAGCCGGAACAGCTTGGGCAACGGCCAGGGCGGGGTGTAGCTCTCGAGCCGTTCAACCGCGCGCGGCGAGAGCGCCAGCATCCCGTGCGCCGCCTCTCCGCCCAAGGCCTTCTGCCATGACCAGGTGACGACATCGAGCTTGCCCCAAGGGAGGCGCATCGCGAACACCGCCGAGGTCGCGTCGCAGATCGCCAGCCCGCGGCGGTCGGCGGCGATCCACTCGCCGTTCGGGATGCGCACCCCCGAGGTCGTGCCATTCCACGGGAACACCACGTCGCGCGCCCAATCGACCTCCCGCAGGTCGGGCAGCCGGCCGTAAGGAGCCTGCAAAACCCGCATATCGGCGAGCTTCAATTGCTTCACGTCCTCGACCCAGCCCTCGCCGAAATTTTCCCAGGCCAGCATGTCGACGCCGCGCGCACCCAAGAGGGACCAAAGCGCGATCTCGACCGCGCCCGTATCCGAGGCGGCGACGACGCCGACCTGCCAGTCGGCCGGGACGCCAAGGATCGCGCGCGAGCGCTCGACCACCTCGACGATCCGTGCCTTGCCGACCCCCGAGCGATGCGAGCGGCCGACCAGTGCGGCCTGCAATGCCGCCGGCGACCATCCCGGCCGCTTGGCGCAGGGCCCCGACGAGAAACACGGGTTGCGCGGGCGCCGCGTCGGCTTCATCGCACCATTCCTGATTTAATCGCGCCGGCCGGTCGGAGGCCGCATCCGCGGCGGAACTTATGGTCGGGCTCGGACTGCGTCAATGCGGCGGCGCAGCATTTACCCTAGATCGAACTTGCTGCGAACACCTACCCCTCTTGCCGCAGTCGGCTCGGCAGCAATTCGCCGCGCTGCTCGAGGACCGGGTAGGCGGCGGCGGCAATGTGGGCGTTGATCCGCTTCAGGTCGCGCAGCATGTCGAGGTGCAGTCCGCTGGTCTCGACGCTCTCGACCCGGCCGGCACGGATGCGGGCGAAATGCGCTTCGGTCGCACGCGTTTCGAGATCGCGGGACACCTCCTTCTCGCCGAGCAATTCACGAGCCGCGCGCACATCGCCGGTCATGAACACCGCAGCGGCGGTGCGCACATTTTTCGCAAGGCGGTGCAGCATCGCGTGGATCTCGGCCGCCCCTTCGGCGGAAAACGCCAGATTGCGCTTCGCCCGCTTGGCGAGGTTTGCCGCCACGCCACGTTCGACGATGTCGCCCGCATGTTCGAGATTGGTGATGAAAGCGAGGATCTCCGACAGCCGCCGGTCGTCCTCGGCATCGAGCGATTCGTGATCGAGCGAGGTCAAATATGCTTTGATCGCTCCGTTGAGCCGATCGAGCACGTCGTCGAGCCGCCTGGTTTCGGCGATGCGCTTGCGATCGCCGCGATCGAGAGCCTCCAGCGCCGCGTGCAGCATCGTCTCCAAGACATCGGCCATGCGCAAAGCCTCCCGCGATGCGGCGGCGAGCGCGACCGCGGGAATTTCGAGGGCCGAGGACTCGAGATAGACCGGCCGGGACGGATCGGCCGGGACGGCGCTCGCCGGCAACATCCGCCGCAGTAGGCGGGCGAGCGGCCCCAGCACCGGGAAGAACAGCGCCGCCATCGCCAGATTGAAGAAGGTGTGAAAATCGGCGACGGCGCGCGAGGCGTTCGGTTCCAACGAGACCAGCCACGGACCGAGCGTGCCGAGCAACGCCAATCCGAGGATGCAACCGACCGCCCGGTTCAAGAGATTGCCGATCGGCAGCCGCTTGGCCGCGGGGTCGCCGTTCGCGGCGCCAGCTTCGAACAGCGGGTTCAGGGCGGTGCCGAGATTGGCGCCGAGGACCAGGGCAAAGGCCGCCTCCGGCGGCACCACCCCCCGCGCGGCAAGGGACATGATCAGCAATACGACCGCGACGCTCGAATGCGCCGCCCAGGTGAACGCCGCGGCGACGATCACGCCGATCACCGGCGCCGTCGCGATCGTGCCGAGAAGCAGCTGCAGGTTCGGCGCATTCTCATAGGGCGTCAGGATCGTCAGCAGCTGGCCGAGCGCCACCAGCAGCAACCCGAGGCCGATCCCGACGCGCCCTAAATCTCGAGTGCGGGTCAGGCCGCCGCGGCGGAACATCATGACCCCGATCAGGATGAACAGCGGCGCCACCCGCGTGATGTCGAACGACAGCAGCTGCACGATCAGGGTGGTGCCGACGTTGGCGCCGAGCATCGCCGCGAGCCCAGGCACCAGGTCGACCAATCCGCCGGCGGCGAACCCGGTCACCATCAGCCCGGTCGCGGTGCTGCTCTGCAACACCGCGGTGATCCCGAGGCCGGCGAGAAACGCCTTGACCCGGCTACCCAGCGCCGCTCCAAGAAGGCGCCGCAAATTCGGTCCGAATGCACGCTGGATCCCGCTCTGGACCATGTGCACGCCCCAGAGCAAGAGGGCGATCGATCCGGCGAGGTCGAGCAAGGTCAGGGTAGCGGTCATCCTCGGCTCTCCCGCCACTGTGCGGATCGGCACGCTTCTGCATCCTTACCCCCGGCACGTCCCGAAACTCAACGCCCTTGCCGAAAACCCGACGCCTTTCCGGTGGGGTTTCGGGCCGCTGGACGAACAACAAGGCCCGCGTCAATCTCGATCGTCGATGATGTCCGAGGATGCGGCGCTCCGAGCCATGCCGAACTCGACAATTCCCAGCGCCGCTGCGGCCGGCGATGATCTGACCGTCCTGGTGCTCGGCGGGACCAGCGAGGGAAATCACCTTTCGCGGGTGCTAGCCAACGAGCCCGGGATTCGCGTCGTCAGCTCGCTCGCCGGCCGCACGACCAACCCGCGACTGCCGGAGGGCGAGGTGCGGATCGGCGGGTTCGGTGGCGCCGACGGTCTCGCCGGCTATCTGCTCCAAAACCGGATAGCCATCGTGATCGATGCGACCCACCCGTTCGCCGCGATCATGGGAGGAAATGCCGAGAGGGGCTGCGGGCAGGCCGGCGTGCCGCTGCTTCGGCTGGAACGGCCAGCTTGGCGCCCGGTCGACGGCGACGATTGGACTGAGGTCGATGATTGGGACGAGGCCGCCGGTGTCGTCGCGAAGCGGTCCCGTCGGGTGCTGCTCGCGCTCGGGCGACGCGAGCTCGCGGCTTTTGCCGCGCTCGACCATATCTGGTTCCTGGTGCGCTCGGTCGAGCCGCCGAACCCGATGCCGCGTTTCGCTCGGGCCGAATACCTGCTGGCCCGCGGGCCCTTCGTGCTAGACGGCGAGCGCGTCCTCCTAGCGAAGCACCGCATCGACACGCTCGTCTGCCGCAACAGCGGCGGGTCGGCCGCGGATGCGAAGCTCGCCGCCGCCCGCGAACTCGGCATTGCGGTGGTGATGAAGCGGCGACCGGCGCGGCCGGATCTGCCGCATGCCGCCTCGGTCAGCGAGGCGGTCGCTTGGGTGCGCTCGCTGCGGGTCCGCTGATGTCCGGCGCCGGGTCTTCGTGCCGTCTCGGCGTATAGACCCACATTCCTCCGTCGACACGCGGAAAGACCCGCGTCGACGAAGAGCCGATGATGACGACGGTGCGCATGTCGGCGTCCGTCGGCGAGAGCTCTGCCAGCGGCAGAACCCGCGTGGTCTCGCCAGGACGGCCAAGGTCGCGCCCCAGCACCACCGGCGTATCCGCCGATCGATAGCGGCGAACGATCTCCACGGCGCGGCCGAGCTGCCAGTGGCGCGCGCGCGAGACCGGGTTGTAGAGCGCCAGGACCAGGTCAGCCTCCGCGGCGAGTGCCAGTCGCCGCTCGATCACCGTCCACGGCTTCAGATTGTCGGACAAAGACAGCGTGCAGAAATCATGCCCGAGCGGCGCACCGGCGCGAGCCGCCGCTGCGTGCGCCGCCGAAACGCCTGGGATCACCACCAGTTCGACGCCATGCCAGGCCGGATCGTCCGAGCCGTCGAGCGCCTCCATGACGGCGCTGGCCATGGCAAAGATCCCGGGGTCGCCGGACGACACGACCGCCACCCTACGGCCATGCGCCGCCAGCGCCAGAGCGTGGCGCGCCCGCCCCATTTCCGCGCGATTGTCCGAGACATGGATCGTCTGTCCGTCGCAAAACGGGGCCGCCATTCGCACATAGGTCTCGTAGCCGACGATGTCGTGCGCGGCTGCGAGCGCCCTGCGGGCCTCCGGGATCATCCATTCTCCGCCGCCCGGACCGAGCCCGACGACCGCCAAATGCCCGCGGCTGCGGCCGAGCGCCGTCATCGCGACCGGGGAGGCGGCGATCGACACCCCGACCGGCCCGTCGATTATCGGTGTCGCGATCGCATCGGGCACGGCGCGATCCAATAGATCGGCGATAACTTCGCGATCGTCGCCCGCCGCCGGCGTAGCAAGCAGCCGCAGCGGTCGGGAGAGCATGGCGGCAGCGGCATGGATCTCGGGCGTCGCGGCGTGGCGCTCGACGGCAACTACCGCGGCGACCGCGCGGGGTGACAACCCCAGCCGGCTGAGCGCCTCCCCGACCCGGTGCGGCAGATCGCCGTGTCCGGCGACGACCGCCACCATCACCGAGCGCGGGTGGAAGATCAGCTCGCGTTCGCCGGGCTCCCGATCATCGGGCGTAATCGCAATCGACAGATTTCCGTCCGCGGCGAAGGGCAGGCGGGTGCGGGAGAGCCACGGCGCATCGCCCGACAGCCTGACCCGTTCGCCGGCGAGCAGATCCGCCATGAAGCGTTTTGCGTCTCCAGGATTGCGCAGCTCCCACCCTTCGGGCGGATTTTCGAATGCCGCCCCGAAGCGGACCTCCCCGGTCGTGGTGATCGCCGGTACGGTGTTCAAAGCTGCGCCGATCCTGCGGGCGAGCGCATTGACGCCGCGCAATCCGCCGAGCAATGGCACGACGGCACTGCCGTCCTCGGCCACCGCGAGAACCGGCGGCTCCGCCCGCTTGTCCGCCAGCAGCGGGGCCAGCGCGCGGATTACGATCCCGGCGGCGCAAAACGCAACGATCGGCACGCCGTCGCCGAACAGCTGCCGCAGGGCGGCGCCGAAATCGGTGAAGACGGCGTCGGCGCCGGTCACCCGACCGGAGAGGCCGTGGATCACTGCGCCTTCCAAGACGCACTGCAGGCGGCGCGCCGCGCCGAAGCTGCCGTCGCCGAGAATGAGGATGGCCGCGGACGGCCTGCTTAGCCCGGCCATCTGTGTCCGGGAATCAGGATCATCGAGAAATACGGGACGGTCTGCGGGTCGATCTGCGAAAGCGGCAGCGAGCGCTGGTTCGACATCGTCGCCCGCTCGATATAACGCGCGCGATCGCCGAAGCCGAGGCGCAGGACGACGCGCCGCACCTTCTCGAAATTGCTGCCGAGCTTCAGGATCGCTGCAGCTTCGGCCTGTGCCAGGCGCGCCGCCAGCTCCGCTTCGGAAAGCACCCCCGACAGCACGGCGAGGCTTTGGTTGCGGTAGGCGAGCGGCGTGCGCAGCGCCGCCGCGCCGGCGACGACCGAGCACACCCCGGGGACAATCTCGGTCGGGTAGCGCTCGGCCAGCCGGTCGTGCAGGTACATGAACGAGCCGAAGAACAACGGGTCACCCTCGCAGATGATGGCGACGTCGAGGCCCTGGTCGAGATATTCGACGAGTCTTCGGCCGCCGTGTCATAGAAATCCGAGATGATCTTTTCATAACACAATGGCGGTGGCAGATGTTCGGTCGTCACTGGGAAGACCAACGGCACGACGGCTTGATCGGGGCGCAGGTATTCCTCGACGATCGCGAAGGCATAGCCCTTTTTGCCCTTGGCAGCGAGGTAGGCGACGACCGGCGCCGCGCGCAACCGGCGAAGCGCCTTGAGGGTAATCAACTCGGGATCGCCGGGGCCGACGCCCAGACCCAGCAGTCGCCCCCTAGGCGCCACCTACTCGCGCTCCAAGGCGAGCGCATTGACCGCCGCGGCGGCCACGGCACTGCCGCCGCGCCGCCCGCGGATCGCGATAAACGCCACGCCGCGACTGTCCTCGGCCAGCATCTCCTTTGCTTCGGCCGCGCCGACGAACCCGAGCGGAAAACCGATGATCAGCGCCGGTTTGCGGGCGCCCTCGTCCAGCATCTCCAACAGGCGGAAGAGTGCCGTCGGCGCGTTGCCGATCGCCACCACTGATCCATCCAAGTGCGGCCGCCACAACTCCAGCGCCGCGGCCGAACGCGTGTTGCCGATGCGTCTGGCGAGATCGGCCACCAGCGGATCGCCGAGCGTGCACAGGACGGTGTTGTCCGCCGGCAGCCGCGCCCGGGTGATCCCCGCCGCCACCATCCGCGAGTCGCACAGGATCGGCGCACCCAAGGACAGGGCCCGCCGACCGGCCTCGGCGGCATCCGGCGAAAACAGCAGATCGGCGATCACGTCGACCATGCCGCTCGCATGGGCCACCCTGACCGCGAGCTTTTCGAGGGCGGCGGGGATGCCGCTCAGATCGGCCTCGGCGCGGATCGCGGCAAACGAGCGGCGGTAGATTTCTGCGCCGTCGCGAAGGTAGTCGATCATCCGCCTCCTCCACCGGCGGCGGGTGGTGCGAAAATCAGTCGGTGCAGGCGTGCAGCTGCCTGGGGCAGAGTCAGATCGCCGGAGACCTGACGCCCGAAGCGGCTGCTCCGATCGCTGGCTTTGACGAACATCCGGTAACGTCCTGGAGCCGAGGCGAGGAGGGTCACTGGCGCGATGCCGGCGCAGGCGCAGGATCTGGCGCAGCCGCTCAGATGGACCGCGCGCCGCGGCCCCGCGGTGGCCCCGAGCGCCTCGGCCAGGGCCAGCGCATCCGCCTTGGTGTCGGACCGCGCCCGCGCGCAGCCGGTCATCCCGGCGCAGGCGACGATCGAAGCCAGCGGATGATCCGCATCGCAGGTCAGTCCCAATCGCTCCAGGGCTTCGACCGCGCTCGCCGCAGCTTCGCACCGGACCGAGGGGAGGATCACGCTCTGCCACGGGGTCAGGCGGACGCCGCCGTCGCCGAACTCTTCGGCGATCTCGGCCAGCCGTACCAGAAGCACAGGCGAAAGGCGGCCGAGCGGTGGGACCGCACCGATATACACCGACCCTTGCTGACGCTGCTGCTTGACCCCGACATGGCCGAGCGGGGACGGGGTTCGGCGCCGCCAAGCCGCAACACCCGCGCCGCGCTCGACCTCTCCGGGGAGCTGTTGCGCCAGGCGCTCGATAAACCCGGCGCGGGAGATCCGCGCCCATAGATGCCGGAAGCGCGTCACCTCGGGATCGCGCCCCGCCACTTCTGCGAATAGCGCGAGCGCCGCCGCGACGGCTTCGACCGCTCGGTCCACACCGACGGCGGCGAAGGGCGTCTCGTCCTTCGCTTCGGTCGGCGGAACTCCCGCAAACCCTAACGCCATCCGGGTGCCGCCGGACATGCTCGCCAGCCACACATCATGCGGATGCGCGACAGCGGCGACGCTCTCCCCGCCATCGACCAGAACGCCAAACTTCGGCGACAGAGTGCGGCACGCGTCGCCGCTCCCCAGCAACGTCAAAAGATCGCGCGCGATCGGCCGTGCATCGATCTGCTGCAATGGGTCGATGCCGGCCGTGGGGCTGAGCATGACGTTGCCGAGATCGTCCGCCTCCGGCCGCGTCGGTCCGAGCCGGGCATCGATCAGGAAGCGGGTCAAGCCGGCTTCGCAACCTTCGCGAATTCCTCGGATTTGCAGGTTGGCCCGGTTGGTCGCCTCGACGATCCCGCTGCCGAAGCGGGCGGCGGCTTCGGCAACGGCGCGTGCCCCGGCGCCGGAAAGCTGTCCCAACGCCAGCTTGATGCGGCAAAGGCCGCCGTCACGGGCGGGAACGATCCGGAACAGGCCGGGGCAGGCGGAGCGGGCGAGGCCGAGCCGCGCACCGGCGCGCTCATCGCCGATATCGAGGGAACCGTCCGCCATCGCCCCACTCCCGCGGCATCGCCGGCCAGAGCGGGATCGGGGGCTGGCTGACCACCCGATCGCCCGCCGCAACGCCCCGTTCGGCGGGTTCGCACGTGACCCTAACCGGCGGCAGGTCTCCTGGCTCGCGGGTCGTCGCCCTTTTCGTCGCCTTCCCAGCGGCCGGGGCCGCCAGTGGCTGTCGACGAACGGCTCGCCGCTGACAGTTGCGGGGGCAGCCACGGCCTTGGCGCGAGGCCGCACCGTGTTCCCTCTCGGGCCCTTGCAGGCACCGCCGATCGGCGCACAGTAACATGACCGCGCCGATTGTCGTACACATCAGCGGTCGGATTTTTATCTGGCCGCTGCGCCCTGGAGCGCGCCGACGCGGTTCCCTCGAATGAGCACGCAGATGCGGCTATGGCTGAGCTTGGTGGGGATCGGCGAAGACGGGGTCGCCGGGCTTGGCGAACCGGCCCGCGAGGCGCTGCTGCAAGCGCGCATCGTGGTTGGCGGCCGACGCCATCTGGCGCTGCTGTCGGACCCCTCTCTACCCACCGGGCCGCAGGAACGCATCCTCTGGCCGAGCCCCTTTGCGTCTGCCGTCAAGATGCTGCTGGGGCGGCGCGGGACCCCGGTCTGCGTGCTGGCGAGCGGCGACCCGATGTGGTTCGGGGTCGGCGCCAGCCTTGCCCGGTTGGTGCCGGCCGAGGAGTTTCGCGTTTATCCCCACCCGTCATCCTTCACCTTGGCCGCGGCACGGCTCGGCTGGCCATTGCAGGACGCGGTCGCGTTGAGCGTGCACGGGCGGCCGCTCGAAGCGCTGCATCCCCAGATCCATCCCGGGGCCCGCCTCTTGATCCTCAGCGAGAATGGGCATACCCCGGCGGCGATCGCCCGACTGTTGCGCGAACGCGGGTTCGGGCCGAGCCGCCTCTGCGTTCTCGAGCATCTCGGCGGCCCGAGCGAGCGCCGGCTCGACGGCCATGCCGCCGATTGGCCGTTCGATCACACCGCCGATCTCAATCTGGTCGCCGCGCATTGTCTGCCCGAACTCTTACGCGGTGCGCCTGTCCACCCTCGCCGGTTTGCCGGATTCGGCCTTTGCGCATGACGGCCAGCTGACCAAGCGCCACCTGCGGGCTGCGACCCTCGCGCATCTGGCGCCGTCGCCGGGCGAATTCTTGTGGGATGTTGGCGCCGGGTGCGGCTCAATCAGCATCGAATGGATGCGCTGCCATCCGTCCTGCCGGGCGGTCGCGATCGAGGCCGATGCGCAACGCTGCGGGCTGATCGACCGGAACCGGCGGCGGCTCGGCGTCCCCGGTCTGCAGATCGTCCACGGTCGCGCCCCCGAAATGCTGCGCGGCCTCGACCGACCCGACGCGATCTTTGTCGGGGGCGGGATGAGCGAACCCGATCTCTTAGCGCGGTGCTGGGAGGCGCTGTCGCCGGACGGCCGTCTCGTCGCCAATGCCGTGACCCTGCAGAGCGAGGCGATCCTGACCGCCTGGCGCCACCGCACCGGCGGTGAGCTCGTCCGCATCTCGGTCGCCCACGCCGCCCCGCTCGGGCGTTTCGACGGCTGGCGGCCCGCCATGCCGGTAACCATGTTGTCCGCGACCAAGCCCGCCGCGAAACCGGGGCCCTGTTGAAGGCGCCGCCGGCACTGGCTACTCTCTGCGAGCCGATGCGGCCGGGCGGCCCCTATCCGCATCTCGAAGAAGAAGGCCTGATCGAACCGAAGACGAGTGGGGGGGCGCGATGAGGAAGAGTCTCGGAAATCTGATGTTGGCCGGCGGAGTGGCTCTGTGCCTGTCCTACGCGGCACACGCCGCGGCCGGGGCCGAACCGTTCAAGCTGACATCCCCGGAATACCAGGACGACGGCAAGCTGGCGATCAAGAGTGCCGGCAACAACAAGGCGAACCCGAATTGCGTCGGCGACAACGTTTCGCCGCCGCTCGCCTGGTCGAACCCGCCGGCCGGCACCAAGAGCTTCGCGCTGGTGATGACCGATCCGGAGGCGCGCGGCGGATTGGGCGTGGTGCATTGGGTCGCATACGACATCCCGGCATCGGTAACCGGGTTTGCCGAGGGCGAGGCCAGCAAGCCGTCTGACAAATTCGTCGGCGGCAAGAGCACGATGGGGAAGGCGACCTATTCCGGGCCGTGCACGCCGGTCGGCGATTGGCATCATTACACTTTGATCCTGATCGCGACCGACCTCGATACGAAGGCGCTGCAGCCGGGCCTCACCCGCGACCAGCTGTTCGCCGCGCTCAACGGCCACACCAAGGGCGCCGCCGGCCTGATCCTGCGCTTCACCCATCCTTGAGAGAGAGAGTACCCAAGGCGGCCGCAGAGGCGGTGTTCTGCGAGCCGTCGCGGCCCCGCCGCCGGCTGGCGGCTAGGGCGCGAGCTCCGCAACGGTGTCGTCGGGCAGCCGGCCCTGGGCGCGGTACTGGCCGATCTTCTCCAGCAATGGTAGGTCGGACACGGCGTAGAGGATGGCGTCGGCGTCGCCGCGATTGACATGGCGGCGCCAAGTGAAGCCCGGCACCACGAAGATGTCGTTCTGCTGCCAATCGAGCCGGCCGCCGGGGATCTCAGTCGCGCCGCTGCCGTCGATGACTTGGTAGAGCGTGCCGGCGGTCTCGCGCTTGAACCGGGTGTCCTCGCCGGGGCGCAGCAGCATCGCGCGGTAGTCGAGGGTCGGAAACACCGCAGCGCCGGTCGCTGGGTTCACAAACCGCAGGGTGACGCCCTCGTAGGGATCGCCCACCTCGTCGCGCATTCCGTCGAGTGCCGCGCGCACATCGGCGCCGCGGTAATGGAACATCGGCGATGTTTCACGGCCGAAACCGCGGCGGTGCGAGGCAAACCCCGGCACCAGCCCGCCCTGCCCATAGAGCCGGTGCGAATAGCCGCCGTCATGGGTCGCGCTCTGGGCGCGGGCGTTGCCTTCGGTCTCGCCAGGGAATTCCTCGTCGAGCCACACGCAGTCGAGAAACTCCATTAGCGGGAAGTCGAGGACATCGATCCACAGCACGGGCTCGGCGCCATCGTTGCCGTGGTCGTGCCAGGTGCCGTTGGGGGTCAGGATCAGATCGCCGCGCGCCGCCCGGCAGCGCTCGCCCTCGATCGTCGTGTAGCCGCCGTTCTCGGAAAGGATAGTGCGGCTGGCGTTGGGGGTGTGGATGTGCACCGGGGCGACATCGCCGGGATTGTAGATCGACACCGCGCAACGCATCGTCGAGGTGACCTGCAACCGTCCACCGAGCCCCGGATTGGTCAACAAGAACTGCTGGCGCTCGGCAAATTCAATCGGCGACACCTCGGCATCGCGGGCGATCGCGGCGATGCGGTCGAGATAGGGGCCGATCTCCCGCCAGCGCCAATGATGGGCGACGGGCTTGAGTTGGGCCGCACCGACCCGACCCGAGGCGACCCGGCCGCTGGCACCGAGCCCGGTTTCGCGGAACCACGGGCGCTGCGCCGGCGCGTTCGCCTGGGTGCGCAGCCAGATGTTGAGCGGCGCCGCCTCGGCATTGAGCCGCTCCATCGCTTCGCGTGCATCGATGGCTTGCGCGCCAGCCGCAATGGTCATGACCCTTCCTTCCGTTATGAGAGCGCCATTGCCCGCATCAACAGCGCGAGATCGGCGACCAGCCCCGGATCGCGCTCGATTCCGTACTCGCTTCGCCCGGTTTCGCCCTTGCCCCCTGGCGCGCCCTTTTCGAGGACCATCAGCATGGCCGGGTCGGCGGTCTCGAAGACGCGCAGGTTGCGGCCGTCGCAGGTAAGTTCGGCGAGTTTCGCCCCGAGCGGCGCCGGCGGCAGCCGGTCGCAGATGTCGATCAGCTCGACCAGTCCCTCGACCGTGACCCCGGCATCCTCGACCTCGCGGCGGATCTGATCGGCGGCCGCCTCCTTGGCCTGGCGCTGGCTCGCCAGCACCCGCGCCTGCTCGTCGGCCCCTTTGCGGTATTCGGCGTAATGCGGAGCGATCCGCTGCAGAAACACTGGCGTCGGCAGCTCGCGGGTGTCGATCCAGCCCTTGGCCCTGGTCCATGTCGTAGAGAGCCAGTCACGGATGCCCGGATCGCGCACCTCGCTGATCCGCTCGGCGCGCAGTGCCTCGGCCCAGCGGATCTGCGTGGGCGGCCCGCTCAATTCGGCCCAGCCGGTCGGCTCTGCCGGTGGCGCTGTAGGCGCGCCGGCGCCCGCCGGGCGCGGGCCGGCGTTGGCGTTGCGCGCTTTTGCCAGCCCGAACTGGCGGCGGTATTCCGCCTCCCATTCCTCGCTGTCCTGGTCGGGCACAAAGCCCTGCTTATCCCAGAAAAAGCGCGTGGTCCCCTCGATCGCCTCCTCCCTGACCAGCTTCAGATCCATGGGGTTGATCCTTGCTCTTTGCCCGCTTCTGCGACCGTATCATGATCGGCAATGGCGAGGCGAGAGACGGAGAGGTAGGTGATCAAGAGCATCGGACTGCTGACCCGCAAGGCCGGTCTCAGCCACGAGGACTTCGTCAAGCACTGGTTTGAGGTGCATGGTCCGCTGGCCCATGCGGTGCCCGGCGTGCGGCGCTATGTGCAGTCGCACATCCAAGGCGAGCGGACCCGGCCCGACATCCCGACGATCGAGGTCGAAATCGACGGCATCGCCGAGCTGTGGTACGACGATCGGGCGGCGATGGAGCGCGCCAACGCGACGCCCGAAGCCAAGCGGCTGCACGCTGACGGTGCGTTGTTCATCGGCCGGATCAAGAGCTTCGTCGTCGAGGAGAAGGTGATCATCCCGGTATCGCCGGAGTGAGCGCGATGACCCGCTATCTTTACCTTTCCGGCTTCGGCAACGAACACGCCAGCGAGGGGTTGCCCGGCGCCCTGCCCGAAGCGCAGAACGCGCCGCAGCGCCATCCGCTCGGCCTCTACACCGAGCAGATCTCGGGGACGCCGTTCACCGCGCCGCGCGCTGAGAACCGGCGCTCCTGGCTCTATCGCATCCGGCCGTCGGCGGCGCACCCGGCGTTTCGCCGGATCGACAACGGCCTGGTTCGCGGCGCGCCGTTCGACGAGATGGCGCCGCCGCCCAATCGGCTGCGCTGGGGTCCGCTGCCGTTTCCCGAGACGCCCGCCGATTTCGTCGATGGACTGGCGACGATCGGCGGCAACGGCGACGCCGGGTTGCACGCCGGGATCGCCGTCCACTTCTACCGCGCGACCCGATCGATGGAGCGCCGCTTCTTTTACGATGCCGACGGCGAACTGTTGATCGTGCCCCAGCAGGGCCGCTTGTTGCTGCGCACCGAATTCGGCGTCATCGAGGCCGGTCCAGGCGAAATCGCGCTGATACCGCGCGGGGTCAAGTTCCGCGTCGAACTGCCCGAGGGCCGCGCCCGCGGCTATGTGTGCGAGAATTACGGCCAGCTGTTCCGACTGCCGGAACTGGGACCGATCGGCGCCAACGGGCTCGCCAATCCGCGTGATTTCCTGACCCCGGCCGCCGCCTTCGAGGACCGCGACGAACCCTGCGAAATCGTCACCAAATTCGGTGGACACCTGTGGGCGGCGGAATTCGACCATTCGCCGTTGGACGTGCTCGCCTGGCACGGCAATTACGCGCCCTATAAATACGATTTGGCGCTGTTCAACACTTTGGGCACCGTCAGCTTCGACCATCCCGACCCGTCGATCTTCACCGTGCTGACCGCACCCTCCGAGGTGTCCGGCACCGCCAATTGCGACTTCGTGATCTTCCCGCCGCGCTGGCTGGTGGCCGAGCACACCTTTCGCCCGCCCTGGTATCATAGAAACGTCATGAACGAGTTCATGGGCCTCGTTCACGGCGTCTACGATGCAAAGGTCGCAGGCTTTGTCCCGGGCGGCATGTCGCTGCACAATTGCATGGCCGGGCATGGCCCCGACGCCGCGACCTATGAGCGGGCCAGCACCGCCGAACTGAAGCCGCAAAAGATCGAAGACACTTTGGCGTTCATGTTCGAGACACGGTTTCCGATCCGCCCGACCCGCTTTGCGCTCGAAACGCCGGCCTTGCAGCGCGACTACGATGCCTGCTGGCTGGATCTGCCGAAGATGTTCAAGGGATGATGCCGGGACGGGCCCCAGCCTATATTCGTACTTGCCTGCGCGGCCGCTGAAGCCCGTCTCTTAACCATCGTGTTCCGGGTCTTTTGGATCGTCTGGACGCACCGCTGCGCATCGGCGATGGTAAATCGAGCGAATGGTTCCCGCGTATTGGTGGCGCTTCAGGCAGGGCGGCGCAACAAAACGATCAAGTCACGGCGGACGAGCCCAAGGTCTTCGCTCACCACTTCCCAACCCGCCGCCACGGCGAGATTCCGCATCGAGGTTTTATCGTTGCGTGGCCACCAAATCTGATCGTCCGGCAGATTCTTGAAGTTGATAGGCACTTTCCCGCGCTCCCACCCGAACGCTTCCAATTTCTCCCAGTCGCCGAATTGATGAACCGCATAGGCTCCGGGTTTCATTTTTTTCCAGCTGTTCGCCAGCACCTCCGCAATGAGGGACCGGTTATTATGACAGAGCACACCGAAAGACCATAAGAAGTCGAAGTAATCGCTCGGGAGCTTTTCAAGCGAATTGTCTTCTACCTGGTAACAGATCAGGCGACCTCCGTACAGCGCGGGCTTGAGCCAGGGGGTGACATCTTGAAAGTCAACTGTCTGCAATTCACCTTGAGGAAGATAACGCAAAATCGCCCGCGACCACGAGCCGCTGCCTGGACCCAATTCCAGCACGCGCGCGTCAGGACGCAGATAAGGAAGCGCGGCCTCTTTGAATACGCGACGGTACGAGCCCCCGATTTTGCGTTCCTCGCGCAAGCGCCGCAAATTCGGGATTGCGGACGCGACGTTACCGCTGCTGTATCCGGATTCGTAGGCGCTCTTGAGCCAGTCGAGCCTCGGCATTGATTTTCCTTCGAAAGCCGCAGCGTCAAAGGTGTGCCGCCCGCCTCGATTTTTCCATCCGGAGAATGGTGCGCCAGAGATGTGCGCTGGAGAGCGTCCGCTGAAACTTGGGCGGCTTGCGCCCGCTCAGGCGCGTTCGACAAAAGCGTCCATGATCTTTTTGTCGCCGGCGTGCTCGAAACGGATCGCGAGTTTGTTGTCCTCGACCGCGGTGATCGCGCCGTAGCCGAATTTCTGGTGGAAGACGCGGTCGCCGACCGAAAATCCGCCGACCCGGCGGATCTCGGCGCCGCGACGGGGGACCGGACCGGATTCGATCAGCAGCGGGCGCCGCCGTTCGGCCCATGGCCCCGCCGCCCCGCCACTCGGTGGATCGACCGCGCCGCCCCATCCTCCCGCGGCATAGCCCGCGGTAGAAGGGAAGCCGCGACCCGCCCCCGGCTGCAGTCCCGGCTCGGCCACCATTTCGATATGCTCGGCCGGCAATTCCTCGACAAATCGCGAGCGCATCGCACTCTGCCACTGGCCGTGGATGCGGCGGCTGGCGGCGAACGAGACATAGCCGCGATGGCGCGCGCGGGTCAGCCCGACATAGGCCAGCCGGCGTTCTTCTTCGAGCGCGGCGAGCCCGTTCTCCTCCATCGCGCGCTGGTTCGGGAACAGCCCCTCCTCCCAGCCCGGCAGAAACACCGTATCGAATTCGAGTCCCTTGGCGCTGTGCAGCGTCATCAGATTGACCATGTCGCCCGCCGAATCGGCGGCGTTGTCCATGACCAGGCTGACATGTTCGAGAAAGCCGCCGAGGTTTTCGAACTCGGCCATCGCCACCACCAGCTCCTTCAAATTTTCGAGCCGGCCGGCGGCGTCGGGCGAGCGGTCGTCCTGCCACATCTGGGTGTAGCCCGAATCGTCGAGCACATTCTGCACCAGATCGGTGTGCGATACCCGCCCGGCCTCGTCGCGCCAGCGGTCGACCGCCCGGACAAAACCCGAGAGCGCGTTGCGCGCTGCCGGTCGCAGCCGGTCGCCGGCGATCAGGAGCCGCGCCGCCTCGACCAATGGCACGCGCTGGTCCCGCGCCATGCCGTGGAGCTGCTGCACGGTCGCGCTGCCAATGCCGCGACGCGGGGTATTGAGAATGCGCTCGAAGGCGAGGTCGTCGGCCGGCTGGCTGACGAGGCGCAGATAGGCGAGCGCGTCACGGATTTCCTGCCGCTCGTAAAAGCGCGGGCCGCCGATCACGCGGTAAGGCAGGGCGAGCGCGATGAACCGCTCTTCGAACTCGCGGGTCTGAAAGCCGGCGCGGACCAGGATCGCGATTTCGCCGAGCGCGTGGCCCTGGCGCTGCAACGCCTCGATCTCGTCGCCGACCCAGCGCGCCTCGTCCTCGGCGTCCCACAGCGCGCGCACCACGATTTTGTCGCCGTCGCCGGCCTGGGTCCACAGGGTCTTGCCGAGCCGGCCGCGGTTGTGCGCGATCATCCCGGCCGCCGCACCCAGGATACGCGAGGTCGAGCGGTAGTTTTCCTCGAGCCGGATCACCGCCGCCCCCGGAAAATCGCTCTCGAAGCGCAGGATGTTGCCGATCTCGGCACCGCGCCAGCTGTAGATCGACTGGTCGTCGTCGCCCACACAGCACAGATTGCGCCGCGCCTGGGCCAGGAGGCGCAGCCACAGATACTGCGCGACGTTGGTGTCCTGGTATTCGTCGACCAGCACATAGCGAAAGCGCCGGTGATACTCGGCCAGAATGTCGGGATTTTGGGTGAAGAGGGTCAAATTGTGCAGCAGCAAATCGCCGAAATCGACGGCGTTGACGGTCAAGAGCCGCTCCTGATAGCGCTCGTAAAGCATGATCGCGCGACCGTCGGCAAAGCTGTCGGCATCGCCGCGCGGGACCCTGTCGGGGCCGAGGCCGCGGTCCTTCCAGCGCTGAATGACCGATAGCAGCACGCGGGCCGGCCAGCGCCGCTCGTCGATGTCCTCGGCCGCAAGGATCTGCTTCAGCAAGCGGATCTGGTCGTCGCTGTCGAGAATCGTGAAACTCGATTTGAGCCCGGCCGCCTCGGCGTGGCGGCGCAGAATGCGCGCGGCGATCGCATGAAAGGTGCCGAGCCACACCCCGTCGGCGGCGCGACCGATCATCGCCTCGAGCCGCTCGCGCATCTCGCGCGCCGCCTTGTTGGTGAAGGTGACCGCCAGCAATTCGGACGGAAATGCGCGGCGGGTGGCGAGGATATGGGCCAGCCGTGCGGTCAGCACCCGGGTCTTGCCGGTGCCGGCGCCGGCCAGCACCAGGACCGGCCCGTCAACGGCTTCAACCGCGCGAAGCTGCGCGTCGTTGAGGGAAGCGAGGTACGAGGCCGCTCCGGCAGAGGGATAAGTGAGAACGGCGGGATCGGACATGGTCTGATCATATAGCAAACGGACGGCGTCGATGCAGCGCGGCGTCGCGGTTTTGCGCGCTGGCGCTCGGCACGGGCATGGCGGATATGATGCCGCGCCTGCCGCCTGCTCCCCCCGATGCGCGCCGCGATCCTCGTGCTCGTCCTGATCCTGACCTATGCCGGCATGGCCGCCGGGCGAATCGCTTGGCTGCCGTATTGACCGGTGGTTAGGCCTCGCGGATGCGTGCTCCGCGTGGGCGCATCCTGATGCCTAGGCCCATTCCGGCAGCGGAACGGGCTGACGCCCGGGTTCCGCAAAGACCACGGCATAGCGTTTCATGACCTCCTCGGCGACATCCTGTGCTTTCGCCCATTGTTTGCCGGTCCGTCCATTCAAAGTCCGGTACAATTCCGGGATCTCGCGGCGGTACTTCTCCTCCCGAGCCGCCAGCCGCCGCTGCCTCAAATCGCCCTCGAACCGTTCGCGCAGAAAGCCGTAGGCCACGATCTCGCTCAGCAGAATTGTGAAAATACCCTCGGCTTTGGCCGGTTCGTACTCGACCAGGCCCTTTATCGCCTTGCGCGCGCTCTCCAGCCCCAAAAACTGCATGTAGATCACGCTGACCAGGGCGCGATGCCAATCGTCGTCGCCGGGACCTGGATGCGGCGACGGGCGAATGTCGGCGAGTTTTCGCAGCGAATCCCGCATCACCTTCATATAGGTGTAAAACGCGGTGACGTTGTCGACCACGTCCGCTTCCAGCGGCTGCAGGTCCGTCACCGATGAAATCGAATACCGGAAAGTAGCTTTCCTGCGAGGTGAAATGGCCGCTATCGGTTGGCATGTCGCCGTCGAAATCGTGCGGCTGCAAGGTCTGCGGTCCGCCGTCGAAGAGAACGATGTAGCGCCGCACCATATCGACCACCGCGGCGACGCGGCAGAGGGTGGCGATCTCGCAGGCGAACAGGTCCACCACGCCCAGACGGGCGCTGCCGGTCTGATAAGTCCAGGCGAGCACGCCGCAGCCCACCGCCCCGACCGCGCCGATAAAGGCTCCGCTGTCGCCGATCGCCGAGAACACCAGCTGCGGCCAGATCCAGCCGCTGCGGCTCGATTTGATGTTTTGCCAATTGCCGATGACCTCATGCTCGAAGCAGAATGCGAGAGCGAGGATCGACGCCGCGATCATGATGATGACCGTGACCGAAAAGATCAGCCGCAAATCCGCGACATGCCGCGACCGGCCGAGTCTCTCGAAGGTGGAGGACTCCTGCCCCTGGCGGAGCTGTCGCAGAATGCTGGGCGGCCAAAGCGAGGAGAGAAGACGCATATGCCCCCCATGGAGCCAGAGCCCGCGCGATCCGTGGATCGCTGATTGCGGCCGGCACATCTCAGCATCGCAACCGCGGTCCCGATGTGACCGGGTTCACACTACCGCGAAAATTGCCGTCCCGCGCCGGATGGAACGAAGCTTTCGTTCAGGCTAAAAGAAGGGCAAGCACATGCCCGCCGCCCCCCGCCCCCTGCGCATCGGCAGCCGCGGCAGCCCGATGGCGCTGCGCCAGACCGGGGTCGTGCGCGAGCGGCTGCTTGCCGCGCATCCCGATTTCGCGGCCGACGGTGCGGTCGAGATCGTCGCCATCCGCACCACCGGCGATCGGGTGCAGGACCGGCGACTGGCCGAGATCGGCGGCAAGGGGCTGTTCGCCAAGGAACTCGACGAGGCGCTCCTCGCCGGGCGCATCGATCTCGCGGTGCATTCGCTGAAGGACCTCGAAACCTGGCTCCCCGATGGGGTCGAGATCGCCTGCGTCCTGCCGCGCGACGACCCGCGCGACGCATTCCTGTCGCCGAGCGCCGCGAGCCTCGCCGCGCTGCCGCAGGGTGCGGTCGTCGGCACTGCCTCGCTACGGCGGCAGGCGCAGCTGCTGCGACGGCGGCCCGATCTCAGGGTCGTGCCGTTGCGCGGCAACGCCAACACCCGCATCGCCAAGCTCGAAGGGGGCGAGGTCGACGCGACCCTGTTGGCATTGTGCGGGCTCGAACGCATCGGCCTCGCACATCTGGCGACCGAGATCCTGGCGCCCGAGATCATGCTGCCGGCGGTCGGCCAGGGCGCGCTCGCGGTTGAATGCCGCGCCGGGGATGAGGGGGTGCGCCAGCTTCTGGCGCCGCTGCACGACCGGCAAAGCGCTGCCTGCACCGGCGCCGAGCGGTCGATGCTGGCGGTGCTCGACGGCTCGTGCCACACCCCGATCGCCGGGTTCGCCGAAATCGACGGCGACCGGCTGACGATCGACGGATTATTGCTGACCCCGGACGGGCGTGCCGAGCTCCGCGCGCGGCGATCGGGGCCGATCGTCGAGGCCGCCGCGCTTGGTGCCGCCCTCGGCGAGGAATTGCGGCGCCGCGCCGGCCCCGCCTTCGGTCTCGGCCGCGCCTAGATCTTCTTGGTCCCCAACCCGTCGCCGCCTTGGCAGGCCTGCGCGTGCAGCCAGTTCTCGACCGACAATTGCCCGTGATAAACTTCGGCATAGAGCCCGACCGGCCAGGTCAGCACGAACACGACGTCGCTGACGATGTCGGTATTCCGGTTCGGGCACGCGCCGGGCAACAGATACCCGATCGCCAGCAGCACGATTCCGATGACCAGATAAAGCCCGACCAACACCCGCATGGTTTTCTCTGAGCAGCCGACCAAGCCGAGCCGAGCGGCGGGTCAGGCCCCGACGCCCGCGCCACGGAACAGGTTCCGGCCGCTGAATGCAACCCCTAAGTGAGGCAGGGGCTTGGGCCCTCAGGCGTCGCCCGCAACGCAGTCGCCGAACGGCAGAACGCAGGAGCCAAAGTGACCCGGCCGGCCGAGAACGACTGCGATCGTACTTCTCCGGCTGTGCCGCCGTTTCCGTGGTCCCGTCCGGCGCGGCTCGTGCTGTGGGTTTTCGTCGGCTGTGTCGCCGCCGGCGCGGTTTGCCTGTGTATCCCCTCGCTGGTCTCGCTCGGCTTCACCTATGAGCGCAATTACAATGAAGGTTGGAACGTCTACAACACGCTCAGGCTTATTCATCACGAGGTGATCTACGACAGCAATTTATGGAGAGTAAATAATTACCCGATCGGTTCGTTTCTGATCGTCGCCGCCCTGAATTCCGCGGCCGGGGATCTGCTGTTGAGCGGGCGGATCGTGGCGGCGGCGGCGTTCCTCGCGATCGGCGTCCTGGCCGCGGCGGCCACCCGCAGTTTCGGTGGCGACCGGGTCGACGCGGTCTTTGGCGGCGCCTGTGCGGCGGGCTTCTGCTATCTGATGGCGCCTGCCTGGATTGCGGTCGACGATCCGCAGAGCCTGGCCGAAGCGATCATGCTCGGCGGCCTCGTCAGCTACATATCACGGGAACCCGACCGCGTCGGTCTGCTGCGCACGGCGCTGCTCGTCGCCATTGCCGGGTTCGTCAAGCAAAACCTCGTCGGCATCCCCCTGGCGATCAGCGTCGACCTGGCAGTCCGCTCGCCGCGGCGGTTGATGTTTTGGCTCGCCTGCTGCGCCGGAGCGGCGGCGGCCTTCCTCGGCGTCACCCATCTCGTCGCCGGCGGCAGCTTTTTCGATCATCTGCTGTCGCCGCGGGTGTTCAGCTGGCACGGCGTCCATTACCACCTGATGAAGTATCTCCGCCTGTTCAAGTTCCCGTTGCTGGCGGTCCTGCTGTCTTCACGTGCGATTTTTTCGGGAGACCGCCGCCTGGTGCTCGGCGCCTATGGCTTGATCTCGATTGTCACCGCGGCGATTTTTGCCGGATTTGAAGGAGCTTCCTACAATTTGTTCCAGGATCCGGCGGTGTTTCTCGGCATCGCCGCCGGCGTTTTGCTGCACGAGCTGCGCCGGCGCGCGACCCTCAGGGCCGATGCCGGCGCATGGGCGACCGCGGCGGCGCTCGCGGCGGTGCCGCTGTTGCTCGCGCAACCGATTCTGGCGACGAGCACCCAAGCCGTTGACCAGATCCACCACCTTGGCCGCCTGCTCGCCGCCGACCGCCGAGCGCAAAGCGAATTTGCCGGCGAAGTCCGCTACCTGGCGGAACGGCCGGGGCCGGCGATCTGCGAGAGCCTGCTATTGTGCTATCGCGCCGGCAAGCCGTTCATCCTCGACCCGTTCAATTCGCGCCAATACATCCTCGCCGGCAGGCTCGACCAGAACCAGCTGATCCGCCAGATCGCCATGCACGAGTTTTCCGTGGTCCAGGTGCGCGAGGATATCTGCGACGGCCAGCAGGCCGCTCAGTGTCGCCTGCAGCCGCAAACATTCAAGCGATTCACCCACCAGTTCCTGCTCGCGGTGGCGCGCTACTACAAGATCGACCGGCGCTCTCAGGACGGCACCTTCTATGTCCCGAAATAGCCCCGGCACGATCGCGCAACATTATTTCGCGATATCGGGAACCCCACGTCTCGGGGCCTGCGAGCGCATCCGGTTGCGACGGCGCCGGCGGAACGATAGGCTCAGGGCCATGCCGTCCGCACCCGACCCCGTGCGCTATATCAGCACCCGCGACCCTCGGCGGCAGCCCCGGACACATTCATTCGAAGATGTGCTGCTCGCCGGCCTCGCGGAGGATGGCGGGCTCTATGTGCCGGACCATCTGCCGGCTCCCGGTGCCGACGCGGTGCATGACTTCGCCGGCCTGCCCTATGCCGAGCTGGCCGCCCGCATCATCGCCTGGTTCGCCGGGGAGGCGTTTTCCCCGGCGGAATTGCGGTCGCTGACGGCGGCCGCCTACCGCGATTTCGCGCACCCGGCGGTGGCCCCGCTGGTGCAGCTCGACGAGCGGCTGTGGCTGTTGGAGCTGTTTCACGGGCCGACGCTCGCCTTCAAGGATCTGGCACTGCAACTGGTCGGCCGGCTGTTCGACGCGGTGCTGGCCAAGCGGCATCAGCAGGTGACGATCATCGGCGCCACCTCGGGAGACACCGGCTCGGCGGCGCTGGCAGCCTGCCGCGACCGCGAGGCCATCGACATTTTCATCCTCTATCCGCACCGGCGGATCTCCGAAGTCCAGCGGCGCCAGATGACCACTGTCGAATCGGCCAACGCCCATGCCGTCGCGGTCGAAGGCACTTTCGACGATTGCCAGGACCTGGTCAAAGCGCTGTTTGCCGACGCCGAGCTGCGCGGCGCGCTGAACCTCTCCGCGGTCAACTCGATCAACTGGGCCCGGATCGCCGCCCAGAGCGTCTATTATTTCGCCGCCGCCGCAGCACTCGGCGGCCCGGCGCGAAGGGTCTCGTTCAGCGTGCCGACCGGCAATTTTGGCAACGTCTATGCCGGGCATATCGCCCGCCGGATCGGATTGCCGGTGGATCGCCTGGTGATCGGCACCAACCGCAACGACATCCTCGCCCGTTATCTCGCAAACGGCGAGATGACGATAGCCGCGGTCGAGCCGAGCCTGAGCCCGAGCATGGACATCCAGGTGTCGAGCAATTTCGAGCGGCTGCTGTTCGAATTGAAGGGCCGCAGCGGCGCCGCGATCGCCGAAGCGATGCGGACCTTTCGCAGCCGTGGCAGCCTGCCCGCCGACGAGCAGGCGTGGCGCGCGGCGCGCGGCTTGTTCTCCGCCCACAAAATCGACGACACTCTGACGATGCAGACCATCGCCGAGACTTATGCCCGGTCGGGAATGCTGATCGACCCGCACACCGCGGTCGCGGTCGCGGCGGCCCGTGCCGAACTAGGCGCGAGGACGACCGGAGAGGCGCCGATGGTGGCGCTCGCCACCGCTCACCCGGCCAAGTTCCCGGACGCGGTCGAGCGCGCGACCGGCCGCCGCCCGCCGCCGCCACCGGCCTTGGCCGAGCTGTTCGACAAACGCGAGCGCGTGACGGTTCTGGCGAACGATGTCGACGCAGTGAGAAGGTTCATTCGCGCCCATGCACGGCGCGCGGGAGCAGCAATATGACGGTACGGGTTTCCACCCTGGCGAACGGGTTGCGGATCGCCACCGATCGGATCGACACGGTAGACACCGTCTCGCTCGGCATCTGGGTCGATGTCGGGACCCGGCACGAGCCGGCGTCGGTCAACGGGGTCGCGCATTTTCTCGAACACATGGCGTTCAAGGGTACCGAGCGGCGCTCGGCCCTCGCCATTGCCGAGGAGATCGAGGCGGTCGGCGGCCACCTCAACGCCTATACTTCGCGCGAGAGCACTGCCTTTTACGCGAAGGTGCTAAAAGAGGATTTGCCGCTGGCCCTCGACATCCTCGCCGACATTCTGCAGCACTCGACCTTCGAGCCCGAGGAGCTGGAGCGCGAGCGCACCGTGATCCTGCAGGAGATCGGCCAGGCCAACGACACTCCCGACGACATCATCTTCGATCATTTTCAGGAATGCGCTTATCCCGACCAGGCGATGGGGCGGCCGGTCTTGGGCCGGCCCGAGATCATCCGCCGGCTCGGGCGCGACGACGTCACCCGATATCTGCGCGACCATTACGGGGCGCGGCGGATGGTGTTGGCCGCGGCCGGCAATCTCGATCACGACCGGCTGGTGGCATTGGCTGAAACGCTGCTCTGCGAGGTGCCTGCCGAACGCCCGGTCACGACCGAGCCGGCGTATTACGCCGGTGGCGACCGGCGCGAGGAGCGCGACCTCGAGCAGCTGCATTTGGTCTTGGGCTTTCCCGGGGTGACTTTGGAGGACCCCGATTTTTACGCGGCCTCGGTGCTGTCGACGGCGTTCGGCGGCGGCATGTCGTCGCGGCTGTTTCAGGAGATCCGCGAAAAGCGCGGCCTCGTCTACACGATCCATTCTTTCGCCCACAGTTATCGCGACGGCGGATTGTTTGGGATCTATGCCGGCACCGGCGAGCAGGAGGCGGTGGAACTGGTGCCGGCCTTGTGCGATGAGGCGCGAAAGCTCGCCGATGGTCTGAGCCCGGTCGAGCTCGCCCGCGCCAAGACCCAGATGAAGGCGGGCCTCCTGATGTCGCTCGAAAGCACCTCGGCGCGCTGCGAGCAACTGGCCCAGCATCTGCTGATCCACGGCTCCCCGTTCGACCCGCCCGAAATCGTGCGCCGGATCGAGGCGGTCGACGATGCCGCGATCCGGCGCGTCGTCGCGCGCTGGCGGACCGGGCCGCCGACCTTGACGGCGCTCGGGCCGCTCTCGCGCCTGGAAGAGTTCGGCCGCGTGCAGGCGCGGCTCGCCGCCTGAGCCCGCTGATGCGATGGCGCCGCAGCGCAAATCCTTTCCGCGCCTCTTCCTGAGCCGCTCGGACCCGTTCCGGCTGGTCGGCGAGCGGGTTTTTCTGCGCGCGCCCGAACGCGGCGACTGGGAGGGGTGGGCCAGCCTGCGCGCCCGCTCCCGCCGCTTCCTCGAACCCTGGGAGCCGAGCTGGCCGCCCGACGCGCTGTCGCGGCTGAGCTTCCGCTGGCGCGTCGCCCGCTATGCCGAAGATTGGCGCACCGACCAGGCCTATAATTTTTTCATCTACGCCCACGACGACACGCTGGTCGGCGGGATCGGGTTGTCGAACGTGCGCCGCGGCGTGTCCGAGACCGCCAGCCTCGGCTATTGGGTTGGCGAGCCCTACGCCCGCCAGGGCTACATGACGGCGGCCTTGCCGCTGGTGCTTGATTTCTCGTTCGCCCGGCTGCGCCTGCACCGGGTCGAGGCGGCCTGCCTGCCGGCCAACGTCCCAAGCCGGACCTTGCTGATCCGGGCTGGCTTTCGTCAGGAAGGCCACGCCCGCCAATATCTGTGCATCGAAGGCAAATGGCAGGATCACCTGCTGTTCGCCATGCTCAGCGGCGACTGGAATCGCGATCAGCCGCAATAGTTAAGGGCGCCGGC
The DNA here is from genome assembly GCA_963832875.1 of uncultured Alphaproteobacteria bacterium. Taxonomy (GTDB): domain Bacteria; phylum Pseudomonadota; class Alphaproteobacteria; order ATCC43930; family CGMCC-115725; genus AP-15. The sequence continues at coordinate 75,046 of CAWHWB010000003.1, forward strand.
CGCCAAAAATCGGATCTTGGATAAGCGGCCAAAGCGGCCGAGGTCTCAGAGGTCGAACAGCAGGCGCGAGGGGTCCTCGACACATTCCTTGACTCGCACCAGAAAGCTCACCGCCTCGCGCCCGTCGACGATCCGGTGATCGTAGGACAATGCCACGTACATCATCGGCCGTATCTCGATCTTGTCGGTTCCCGGACTTGATCCGGGGACTACGACCGGCCGCCGTTCGATTTTGTGCATGCCGAGGATGCCGGATTGCGGCGGGTTCAGAATCGGGGTCGACAACAGCGAGCCGTAGACGCCGCCGTTCGAGATCGTAAAGGTGCCGCCCGAGAGTTCCTCGATCGACAATTTGCCGTCGCGTGCCCTACGGCCAAGCGCGGCGATGGTTTTCTCGATCTCGGCAAAGCTGATTCGGTCGGCGTCGCGCACCACCGGCACGACGAGACCATGCTCGGTACCGACCGCGACCCCGATGTCGTAATGGTTCTTGTAGACGATGTCGTCACCATCGATCTCGGCGTTGACCCCGGGGATCTCGCGCAGGCCGACGATCGCCGCCTTGACGAAGATCGACATGAAGCCGAGCCGCACGCCATGTTTTTTCTCGAAAGCATCGCGCCAGCGTTCGCGCAATAGAATCGCCTCGCTCATGTCGATCTCGTTGAACGTGGTCAGCATCGCCGCCGCGTTCTGCGCCGCCTTTAGCCGCTCGGCGACGCGCCGCCGCAGCCGCGTCATCCGCACCCGCACCTCGCGGTCGCCCACCGATGGTGGCGGTGACGGCACAGGCGCCGGAGCTGTCGTCGACGAAGCCGTCGCCGGACGCGCCGCGAACTCGATCACATCGGTTTTGGTGATTCGATTGCCGGGTCCGGTCGGCACGATTGCAGCCGCATCGAACCCGCTCTCTGCAATCAGCTTGCGCACGGCGGGGCCGGAACGCTCGAGCGCCAGTGCGGCCTCGCCCCCACCCGCCTCGCGACGCTCGGCACCCTCTCCCGCAATGCGGGAGCGGGAGGGGCCCACCGCGGCAGCGATGGGAGGGTGAGGGGCTGCCGCCGCAGCAACGGCAACCCCCTCGCTGATGCGGCCGAGCACCGCGCCCACCGGCAGATTGGCGCCCTCTTCGGCGAGGATCTCGGCGAGCGTCCCGGCCGCCGGCGCCGGCACCTCCAGCGTCACCTTGTCGGTTTCGAGCTCGACTACCGGCTCGTCGAGCGCGACTGCCTCGCCCGGCCGCTTCAGCCATCTCGCCACCGTCGCCTCGGTCACCAATTCGCCGAGGCTCGGCACCTTGATCTCGGTCGCCATCGCTCGCCTCAAGCGGCGAGCGCGGCGGCGACCAGCCGCACCTGTTCTTCGACATGACGCTTGAAGAGGCCGGTGGCCGGCGACGCCGCCTCCGTCCGCCCGGCAAAGCGCGGCCGCTTAGCCGCGACATCGAGCCCGGCCAGTACACCTTCGATGCGCCGATCGACGAAATTCCACGCGCCCATGTTTTGCGGCTCTTCCTGGCACCACGCGATCTCGGCGTTGCGCCAGCGCGCCAAAACCTTGGCGAGCGGATCCGACGGGAACGGATAGAGCTGCTCCAAGCGGACCAGCGCCACGCGGTCGTCGCCGCTTGCTTCGCGCGCTTTTGCCAGGTCGAAATAGACCTTGCCGCTGCACAGGACGACCCGGCGCACCGCGTCGTCGGCCGCGATCGGCCCGGTATGCGCGATCACCCGGCGAAACCCGCTGCCCGGCCCCATCTCGTCGAGCCGCGACATCACTTCTCTGCCGCGCAGCAGCGATTTTGGGGTGAAGACAATCAGCGGCTTCCTGAAATTGCGATGGATCTGGCGCCGCAGTGCGTGGAAGTAATTCGCGGCGGTGGTCAGGTTGCACACCTGGATGTTGTCTTCGGCGCACAGCTGCAGATAACGTTCGATGCGCGCCGAGGAATGCTCGGGTCCCTGCCCCTCATAGCCGTGCGGCAGCAGCAATACGAGACCGCTCATGCGCAGCCATTTGGCTTCGCCGGCGGAGAGGAACTGGTCGATGATGACCTGGGCACCGTTGGCGAAATCGCCGAACTGCGCCTCCCACAGCACCAGGGTCGCGGGGTCGGCGAGGCTGTAGCCGTATTCGAAGCCGACCACCGCCGCCTCGGACAACGGGCTGTCGATGATCTCGAATGGCGCCTGCCCGGCGCGGACGTGGTTGATCGGGACCCAGCGCGCCTCGCTCTCCTGGTCGACCAGGATTGCGTGGCGGTGCGAGAAGGTGCCGCGCCCGCTGTCCTGGCCGGACATGCGCACATGGGTCCCCTCGGCGCACAAGGAGGCGATCGCCAAAGCCTCCGCGGTGGCCCAATCGATGCCCTCGCCGCTTTCAAGAGCGCTGCGCTTGGCGTCGAGCTGGCGGGCGATTTTCGGGTTCAGGCGAAAGCCCTCGGGCGCGCTCGCCAGTCCTTGGCCCAATTCGCGCAACAGTCCGGGCGCCACCCCGGTGTCGCCGCCGCCATCGTCGTGAGGTGCGGGTTCGAACCCGGCCCAAGCGCCTTCGAGCCAATCCGCCTTGTTCGGGCGATAATTTGGAGCCGCGGCGAAGTCGGCTTCGAGCCGGGCGACAAAGCGCGCCGCCATCGCTTCGGGCTCGCCCTCGCCGACGACGCCCTCCTCGACCAGGCGCGCGGCGTAGAGCTGCCGGGTGGTCGGGTGGCGCGCGATCGCACGGTACATCAAGGGTTGGGTAAAGGCCGGCTCGTCGCCCTCGTTGTGCCCGTGCCGGCGATAGCAGAACAAATCGACGACCCCGTCCTTGTTGAATTCGCGCCGGTATTCGGCGGCGATGCGGGCGACCTCGACGACTGCTTCGGGATCGTCGCCGTTGACGTGAAAGATCGGCGCCTGCACGCCCTTGGCGACATCGGACGGGTAAGGGCTCGAACGGGCGGCCGACGGCGCCGTGGTGAAGCCGATCTGGTTGTTGACGATCAGGTGGATCGTGCCGCCGGTCGAAAAGCCGGTCAGCTCGGACAATTCGAGCAACTCGGCGACGAGCCCCTGACCGGCGAAAGCGGCGTCGCCATGCATCAGGATGCCGGCGACCTGGTTCCTCGCGCTGTCGCCATTCTGCTGCTGCTTGGCCCGCACCTTGCCGAGCACGACCGGGTCGACCGCCTCGAGATGCGACGGGTTGGCGGCCAACGACAGATGGACGGTTTTTCCGCCGATCTGGCGGTCAGCCGAGGTGCCGAGATGATATTTGACGTCACCCGAGCCGTGGACGTGCTCGGGGTTGGTCGAATTGCCCTGGAACTCGGAAAAGATCGCGGCATAGGGCTTGCCGACGAAATTGGCCAGCACGTTGAGCCGTCCGCGATGCGGCATGCCGATCACGAATTCGCGCACGCCGAGTGCCGAGCCGCGGCGCAAGATCGCTTCCAGCGCCGGCATCAAGGATTCGGCGCCCTCGATGCCGAACCGCTTGGTGCCGGTATAGCGGCGGTCGAGAAACCGCTCGAAAGTCTCGGCGGTGGTCAGGATCTGCAGAATTTCCTTCCTGTCGGCGGCAGACAGCGCCGGCTGGCGGTCGCGGGCCTCGAATTTTTGCTGGATCCAGACGCGCTCGGCCGGAACCTGGATGTGCATGTATTCGATGCCGATCTTGCCGCAATAAATCTGGCGGAGGATGGCGACGATCTCGCGCAGGCTGGCGCGCTCGCGGCCGAAAATGTCGTTTAGAAAGATCTCCCGGTCGAGATCGGCCTCGGCGAAGCCATAGCTGCGGTAATCGAGCTCGGGGTAGGGCCCGCGCCGGTCGAGGCCGAGCGGGTCGAGATCGGCTTCGAGATGGCCGCGCACCCGATAGGCGCGGATCAATTGCAAGGCACGGATCGAGTCGGACGTAGCCCGGCGCAATGCTTCGGCATCGAGTGCTGCCGCGGAGCCGTTGGTGCTCGCGGGCCAAGGCCTCGCCCAAGGCGGTCCGCGCAATTCAGCCAGCGCCGCCGAGCCGTCATCGCCGATCTCCGCGAAAAACCGCCGCCAGCTCTCGTCGACTGAGGCGGGATCGTCGAGAAAGCGCGTATAGAGATCGGCAATGAACCCGGCATTTGCGCCAGTCAGAAAACTCGTGCCGTCGATATCAGCCATTCTCGTCCCGTGATGTCGCTGCCGCCGCCCGGCCATGACTGAAATTAAATCGGAGCCGGTTCGGCCGCACGCAACCGCCCGCTCGCGCTTGGGGCACGCCAGGGTCGCTCTGCTCCGGAAGAGAGGCAACTCCGCCCGGTTTAGGGCCGCTCCTCCTCGAGGACGCGCAGCCGCTCGCTGAACCGCTGATGCTGCCTGACCATCGCGCGCATTTGATTAAACATATCGTCAAGCTTCGCGTTCAGCCGGCTAAATTCCTGATCGTGGCGGACCACCATCGTGGTCAGAACCGCCATATCATCTTTCAGCGACAATACATCGTCCCGCATTCCCCGGATCTGACGTGCCAGAAAGTCGAGCGTTACTTTCTCCTCACTCATATCTGATCCGCTGAGCTGAGCCCGATGCCACCCTTATTGACCGGGGTGAAAGCACCGTCAACCCTTATCAAGCGGGTGGTTCGGCCTCTTGCTGCGCTTGCTTGATCAGCCGGTCGATATCGTCGTCGCTCAGACCCGCGGCGATGACCCGCAGGCGCGCCTCGCGGCGGCCGGGGATCAACTCGTCGGGCTGGATCGTGACCGTAACGCGAGCTCTCGGGTCGAGGCCACGTCGCGCCAGCTCGGCGGCGACCTCGCCGACCGTGGTCTCGATCACTTCCGCTCGTTGCGCCATGGCCCGCTCCTTACCACAATCGGTCACCGGTGCGCCAATAGCGGCAGGCGGATCGGAGCTTCGCATTTTGCTCCAGATATTTTTTTGACGATATGGTGGGGCCATTTGGGATGGCAAATCAGCCTATCCGGAATAGTCCATTTTAGAATAGAGACATCCTCCTCATCGACTATTGTCACGTTCTTCGCAAGGCACGCCACCAGGTAAGGATTGCCGCCACACCGCATTAAAGAGTTCACCGGTGTGCCTGTGTTGGTTTGGTCATATTCAGCTTCGAAAGGGATAATGGGATTTAGGTGTCGCGCGAAGGCGAGATGTTGATCAGGATTGCAATGCAAAGCGCGTATAGCCACTCAATATACTGCTTAACCTTGCGATCGGCTTTCCGAGCCGATAATAAACCGATCACCTCCGTCTGATGGCGCGTGCCTTCCTGGGTTATGACCCAAGCGCTCCTCATCAGCCCTTCAGCACGTCGCGCATCGTCGTGCCGATCGCGGCCGGCGACAGTGCGACGGTGGCGCCCGCGCTCCTCAGCGCCTCCATTTTGTCCTCGGCGCCGCCCTTGCCGCCGGCGATGATGGCGCCGGCATGGCCCATCCTCCGGCCGGGCGGCGCGGTCGAGCCGGCGATAAAGCCGACCACCGGCTTTTTCCTGCGCGATGCCTTCAAGAACGCGGCGCCGTCCTCTTCGGCGGTGCCCCCGATCTCGCCGATCATCACAATCGCCTGCGTTTCGTCGTCGGCCAGCAGCATTTCCAGCACTTCGACGAAATTGGTGCCGTTGACCGGATCGCCGCCGATGCCGACGCAGGTCGATTGCCCGAGCCCGACCGCGGTCGTCTGCGCCACCGCCTCATAGGTCAGGGTGCCCGAGCGCGAGACGATGCCGATTGGGCCGCGGCGGTGGATGTGCCCCGGCATGATGCCGATCTTGCATTCGTCTGGGGTGATGACGCCGGGGCAGTTCGGCCCGATCAGCCGGGTCTTGCCGCCGCTGAGGCTACGCTTGACCCGAACCATGTCGAGCACCGGGATGCCTTCGGTGATGCAGGCGACGAGCGGGATGCCGGCGTCGGCGGCTTCGAGGATCGCGTCGGCGGCAAAGGGCGGCGGCACATAAATGACGCTGGCGTCGCACCCGGTCGTGGCCCGCGCTTCGTGCACGGTGTTGAACACCGGCAGGTCGAGATGGCGGGTCCCGCCCTTCCCCGGCGTCACGCCGCCCACCATCTTGGTGCCGTAGGCGATCGCCTGCTCGGAGTGGAACGTGCCCTGCGCTCCGGTGAAGCCCTGGCACAAGACCTTGGTCCCGGCGTTGACCAGGATCGACATCAGCGCGCCTCCTTGACCGCGGTCACGATCTTCTGCGCGGCGTCGGCGAGGTTTTCGGCGGCGAGGATCGGCAAGCCCGATTGCTGCATGATCTTTTTGCCGAGATCGACATTGGTGCCTTCGAGGCGGACCACCAGCGGCACGTGGAGGTTGACCTCGCGCGCCGCGGCGACGACCCCCTCGGCGATCACGTCGCAGCGCATGATCCCGCCGAAGATGTTGACCAGGATGCCTTCGACGTTGGGGTCGGAGAGGATCAGCTTGAACGCGGTACCGACCCGCTCGCGCGTCGCCCCGCCGCCGACATCGAGAAAATTGGCCGGGCTGCCGCCATAGAGCTTGATGATGTCCATCGTCGCCATCGCGAGGCCGGCGCCGTTGACCATGCAGCCGATATTGCCGTCGAGCTTGATGTAGTTGAGCGCGTGCTTGCCGGCCTCGACCTCGCTCGGGTCCTCCTCGTCCTCGTCGCGCAGCGCGGCGATCTCGGGATGACGGAACAAGGCATTGTCGTCAAACCCGATCTTGGCGTCGAGCGCCACCAAATCGCCCGCGCCGGTCACGACCAGCGGGTTGATCTCGGCGACCCCCGCATCGAGCTCGGTGAAGGCGCGATAGAGCGCGGTCACGAAATCGACCATGACGCCAACCTGTTTGCCTTCGAGGCCCACTCCATAAGCGATCTCGCGGGCATGGAACGGCTCGATGCCACTCGCCGGGTCGATCGCCACTTTGAGGATCTTTTCGGGCGAATGCTCGGCCACCTCCTCGATCTCGACCCCGCCCTCGGTCGAGCCGATCAGGGTCACCCGGCCGGTTTCGCGGTCGATCAACAGCCCGAGATAGAGCTCGCGAGCGATGTCGCAGCCCTCCTCGACATAGACGCGCTTGACCTCGCGCCCCCCCGGCCCGGTCTGATGGGTTACCAGGTTCTTGCCTAGCAATGCGGTGGCCGCCGACGCGACCTCATCCTCGGAGCGCGCCAGCTTGACCCCGCCGGCCTTGCCGCGGCCGCCGGCGTGGATCTGCGCCTTGACCACCCACATCGACCCGCCGAGCCGGCGTGCGGCGGCAACCGCCTCGGCCGCGGTGTAGGCGACCGCACCACGCGGCACCGCGACGCCGAATTTGGCCAGCAGTTCTTTGGCCTGGTATTCGTGGATGTTCATCGGATCAGCCCACCAACTCGGATCAGCCCAGCACCTTCATCCCTTTGACCACCTCGATCAACTCGCGCACGCCGGCGGCCGATTTGTCGAAAGCGGCCTGCTCCTCGCGGTCGAGCGAGATTTCGACGATGCGCTCGACGCCGCCGGCGCCGATCACAGCCGGCACCCCGACGTAAAGGTCCCTGACCCCGTATTGGCCTTGCAGCAATGCGGCGCAGGGCAGCACCCGCTTCTTGTCGCGCAAATAAGCCTCGGCCATCGCGATCGCCGAGCTGGCCGGCGCGTAGAACGCCGACCCGGTCTTTAAGAGGCCGACGATCTCGGCGCCGCCGTCGCGGGTGCGCTGGACGATCTTGTCGAGCCGCTCCTGGGTGGTCCAGCCCATCTTGACCAGATCGGGCAGCGGGATGCCGGCGACCGTCGAATAGCGTACCAGCGGCACCATCATGTCGCCGTGGCCGCCGAGCACAAAGGCGCTGACATCCTCGACCGAGACGCCCAACTCCTCGGCCAGGAAATAGCGGAAGCGGGCGCTGTCGAGCACTCCGGCCATGCCGACGACCCGATGGGCCGGCAAGCCGCAAGCCTCGCGCATGACCCACACCATGACGTCGAGCGGATTGGTGATGGTGATCACGAACGCCTCGGGACAGTGCCGCTTGATCGCCTGACCGACCGTCGAAATCACCTTGGCGTTGGTCCCGATCAAATCGTCGCGACTCATGCCGGGCTTGCGCGCGATTCCGGCGGTGACGATCACGATGTCGGCGCCGGCGATGTCGGCGTAGTCGTTGCTGCCGCTGACGACCGCGTCGTAGCCCTCGATCGTCGAGCCCTGGACGATGTCGAGCGCTTTTCCCTGCGGCACGCCTTCGACGATGTCGAACAGCACGACATCGCCCAATTCCTTGATCCCGGCGAGGAGCGCAATGGTGCCGCCGACCTGTCCGGCGCCAACCAGCGCGATCTTGTTGCGTGCCATCGGGAATTCCTCGTTTTGCGGGCGCCGGGTTGCGGGCGCGGGACGGCCCGCGTCTTAACCCGAATCCCCGACGCGGACAAGGCGGGGAGCGCCGCGCAGCGCTCCGACCCTCTGGTTTGCAGGTCCAGGATTATCGGCGCGACCAACACCTCATCAGGATGGATTGAGCGGCGCGAACCCCATCGTCTTCTGCGCAGAACGGCGGGTTTCGCTATATTGCTCGACTACCCGACACGCTGCTTATTTGACTGCCCTCTTGATCGCAGCCAGGACGCGGCGGGGGGTGATCGGGGTTTCGTTTAGTTCGCCGCCGATGGCGGCGAGGGCGTCGCGGACGGCGTTGGCGATCGCCGCGGGCGGGGCAACCGCACCGCCTTCGCCCATGCCCTTCATGCCGTATTCGGTGGCGGTGGCCGGGCGTGTGCAGATGGCCGATCTTGATCGCCGGCAGTTCGGCCGCACCCGGCATCAGGTAGTCGGCCAAGGTCCCGACTAAAGGCTGGCCCTGCTGGTCGTAGGGGATTTCCTCGTAGAGGGCGGTGCCGATCCCCTGCACGACGCCGCCCCTGATCTGGCCTTCGACGATCATCGGGTTGACCATCGTGCCGCAATCCTCGGCGACCGCGAAATCGAGCAACTCGACGAAACCCGTTTCCGAGTCGACTGCAACCACCGCGCCGTGCGTAGCGTAGGAGAAGACGCCGGTGCCGACCGAAGGCTCGTAGGTCGCGGTCGCGTCGAGCAAGGGGTCGACGCCGGGCGGCAATCCGTCCATCCGCAGGTGTGCGACCTTGGCGATTTCGGCGATCGTGACCGAGCCCTGCGGGCCTTGCACGCCGCCATTGGCGCAATGCACCGCAGCGACATCGCATTGCAGCAGGTGCGCGCCGATTTGGCACAGTTTGTCGCGTAACATCCGGCTCGCCCGCGCCACCGCACCCCCCGACATGACCATGCTGCGCGAGGCGAAGGTGCCAAAGCCGAAGGCCGTGCTCTCAGTGTCGCCGTGGCGCACCGAAATCCGCGCCGGGTCTATGCCGAGCTCCTGGTGGGCGATCTGCGTCAAGGTGGTTTCGAGCCCTTGCCCGTGCGACTGGATGCCGACCATCAGCACCACGGTGCCGTCGGTCAGGATGCGGGCGGTGCAGCTCTCGAAGCCCGGCACGACCGAGGCGCCGCGCGACACGAATTCGGCTGCCCCATGCGCGGTCTGCTCGGCAAAGGACGCAAAGCCGATGCCGACGAGCCGCCCGTCGGGCTCACCCCGCTGCTGGCGCGCGCGCACCGCCCGCATGTCGAGCAACTCGGCGCACAGCTTTACACTCCGCGGGTAGTCGCCATTGTCGAAGCGCATGCCGCCGACCGTGGTGAACGGCATCTCTTCGGGCCGCACCATATTCAATTCCCGCACCTCGACCGGGTCGCGGCCGACCGCGCGGGCGACCTCGTCGATCGTGCGCTCGATCGCGAAACACGCGCCCGGGCGGCCGACGCCGCGATAGGGGCCGAGCGGCGCCTTGTTGGTGGCGACCGTCGCGGCCCGCGCCCGGTAGTTGGGGATCGCATACGGCCCCGGCAAATTGCGCGCCGCCATCGCCGCTTCCTGGTAGGGTCCCTGCGGCCACAGCCCATAGGCGCCGGCATCGACGACGATCTCGGCGTCAACGCCGAGGATCCGGCCCTGCCGGTCGGCGTAGGCGGTGACCTTGTAATGATGGTCGCGGGTATGCGCCGACGTCAGCAAATGCTCGCCGCGGTCCTCGACCCAGCGCACCGGATGGTCGAGCTCGAGCGCCAAGGCGGCGAGGATGATCTCCTCGGGATAGAGCCGCGCCTTGGGCCCGAACCCACCGCCCACATCGGGAGCGACGACGCGCAGCCGGCGCAGTTCGAGACCGAGGAACTCGCCCAGAGCGACGCGCACGGTGTGCGGCGTCTGGGTCGATGCGTAGACCACGATCTCGTCGAGCCGATGGTCGCGACAGGCGAGCACGGCGCGGCCTTCGAGCGGGGCGCCCGACTGCCGGTGCATGCGGTATTCGCGGCGGATCGTGACCTCGGCGGCGCGCGCGGCGGCGTCGATGTCGCCGCCCTCGAACACCCGCTCGCTGTAGAGGTTGTCGCCCCAGCTTTCATGCACCGGGTGGCGGCTGCCGCGCATGTCGCGCGGGGCGTCGACGACCGCGTCGAGCACGTCGAAATCGACCGTGACCGCGGCGGCGAGGTCCTCGGCCTCGGCGCGGGTGGGTGCCATGCAGGCGGCGATCGCCTCGCCGACATAGCGCACCTTGTCGGTGGCGAGCGGGCTCCAGGAGGGCGACTTGGCCCCCGCCGCCTGGGTCACGACGCGGATCGGCTGGATGCGCGGCAGATCGGCGGCGGCAAAAACCCGGCGGGTCGCGTCGGGCGGCTTCAGGATCGACCTGATCCGCGCATGGGCGTGCGGGCTGCGGACAAACGCCACCTCCATCATGCCGGGCAATTTGATGTCCGAGACGAACTCGCCCCGGCCGTCGAGGTGGCGCTGATCCTCGCGGCGCAGCAGCGAGGCGCCCACTCCCCAGGCATCATCCGGCATCGCTGGGCCCCTTGGCGAATGCCGCCGCGGCATCGAGGATAGCGGCGACGATATTGGTGTAGCCGGTGCAGCGGCAGATGTTGCCGGCGAGACCGGCGCGGATCTCGTGCTGCGAGCCGGCGCGGCCGCGACGGATCAGGTCGCGCGCGGTGATCAGCATCGCCGGCGTGCAAAAGCCGCATTGCAGCCCGTGACGCCGGTGAAAGCTGTCGCGCAGCGCCATCATCAGCGGGTCATCGGCAAACCCTTCGATGCTGTCCACCCGACGCTCGTCGCAGCCGGCCGCCAACACCAAGCAGGCGCGCGCCGGCTCGCCATCGACCAGCACGGTGCAGGCGCCGCACACGCCGTGCTCGCAGCCGAGATGGGTTCCGGTCAGATTGCGCCGCTCGCGCAGAAAATCGGCGAGTGACAGGCGCGCCGGAACTTCGTCGGCAATCTCCGCGCCATTGAGCTGCAGCCGGATCGCGGTCATGCCGCCGCTTGCCCAATGGCGCGCATCGCTGCCACCGTGTGCAGATTGTGTTCGAACTCGTCGAAATGGCGGTCGGCGGCACGGTTGAGATCGGCGGCGAGGGCGCCTCGCAGCGTCTCGGAATCGTGGCGCCCGCCGGCGAGGGACCGCGACGTCTCTTCGAGCGGCAGCGGGGCGCCGCTGGCGGCGCCGAGAACTATCCGGCAATGGCCGCGCGCCAAGTCGATGACGACAACGGCGAGCGCGTTGGCGAATTCGCCCGATTTGCGGCTGAGCTTGACATACCCGCATCGAGCATCCGCCGAAAGCCTCGGGATATGCACGCTCTCGACGATCTCGTCGTCGGCGAGCCGGGTTTGATAGATCCCAGTGGCGAATTCGGCGCATTTGAGCGAACGCCGGCCGTTCGGCCCGTAGACGGTCGCCTCGGCGCCGAGAGCGGCCAGCACCGCCGGCCATTCCGCCGCCGGGTCGGCCAAGGCGAGACTGCCGCCGATCGTGCCGCGGGTGCGGATCGCGCGATAGGCGAGGCTCGCCGCGACCTGTGGCATCAAGCCGTGCGACGGATCGGGCACCTGCCCGTCCTCGATCATGGCATGGGTGACGCCGGCGCCCAGGGTGACGCCGTCATCGTCCTCCATGGCCGCCGCCAGCTCCGGCAATCGCGCGATGTCGATCAGCAGCGCGGGCGAAGCGAGCCGCAAATTCATCATTGCCAGCAAGGATTGCCCGCCGGCAATAACCCGCGCCTCGCCGCCGGCTTTGGCCAGCAGACCAACCGCCTCGCCGAGGCTCCGGGGCCGGACATAATCGAAGGCCGGAGCTTTCATCGTCGGCCGCCTGGCTCCTGGGCGCGTGGGCGAAAAGGCCATTGTTGGCCCTTCTACCTGTCGCGGACTGCACCACCGCCGGCCGGCGGTGTCAATCGGGGAACATGTCTGGCATGCGCGGCTGGCGAGACGGTCGCGACAGGTGTGTCTATAATCGTCGGTGCGGCTGCTGGCTGGTGTTGCGATGATCCACGAAATCCCGAGCCGCACGCTCGGCTTTGTCCTCAACGACGTGGCCCGGCTGCTGCGCAAGCGGTTCGAGCAGCGGGCCCGCGCCGCCGCCCTCGGCCTGACCCGCGCGCAATCTTCGGTGCTCGCCTATCTCGTCCGCCAGGAGGGCATCAACCAGGCGGCGCTGGCGCAGATCCTCGACCTCGAGCCGATTACTCTGGCCCGATTGCTCGATCGGCTGCAGGCGGCGGAGCTGATCGAGCGGCGGCCCGACCCGAAAGACCGGCGGGCCCACCTGCTCTACCTGACCGAGGCCGCGTATCCGCTGCTCGACCGCATTTTTTCGCTCGCCGCCGAGGTGCGCGAAGAGGCGCTGGCCGGGATCGCCGAGCCCGATCGCATTCGCCTGCTCGACATGCTGATCGAGATGAAGGCGAACCTAATCGAGCACGCCGCCGAAATCGACGCCGCGGCGATCGCCGGCCACTGAAGTGCGGGCACTGAAGCGCGGGCGATTGTCGGGACTTGTGGTCTGCGCTCGAGGCGCTCATTTTCGCGGTGAACGGACGGAGGATCGGACCATGACAGCAGCCCCGCAGCCAACTAAATCCGCGGCGCGCGAATCCGGGTTCAAGACCAACCCCGATTACCGGATCACCTTTGAGCGCTCGCCACGCCGGGTGCGGGTCGAATTCAACGGCCAAACCATCGCCGACAGCACCGATGCGCACCTGCTGTTCGAGACCCGTCACCTGCCGGTCTATTACTTTCCGCGCGGCGACGTGCGCATGGATCTGATGACGCCGACCGATCATCACAGCTTTTGCCCCTATAAGGGGACCGCGTCATACTGGACGGTGAGGGTCGGCGAGCGGACCGCGGAAAACGCGGTCTGGGGCTATCCGCAGCCGTTCGAGGAAGTGGCCGCGATCGGCGATTTCGTCGCTTTTTATTGGGACCGGGTCGATCATTGGTACGAGGAGGACGAGGAGATCTTCGTCCACCCGCGCGACCCCTATAAGCGGATCGACGTGGTGCAGTCCTCGCGCCTAGTGCAGATCACGGTCGGCGGCGAGATCATCGCCGAGACCCGTCGCGCGCGCTTCCTGTTCGAGACCCGATTGCCGACCCGCTATTACATCCCGCCCGAGGATGTGCGGATGGATCTGTTGGTCCCGAGCGACAAGACCACGGCCTGTCCCTATAAGGGCCGGGCGCGCTACTACTCGGCCAAGATCGGCGACCATCTGTTCGAAGACCTGGTCTGGAGCTACCCCGACCCGATCCCCGAATGCCCGAAGATCAAGGGCTATCTGTGCTTCTACAACGAGCATGTCGACGAAATCCGGATCGACGGCAAGGCCCAGCCGCGGCCGGTTACCCCATGGTCGAAGGACTGGAAGGAAAAGGCGAATACCCTTCCCGACACGCGCGGCCCGGTGCTGCGGCCGTAGAGCAGATCGCCCTGCGGTAGTGGTAATGGCGAGGAGATGGGAGCGCGAATGGCTTTATCTCGCACTCCGCCGGTTTCGGAGACGGCGCCTGCGACGCGGGTCTACCTGGTGACGCCGCCGGCGCTGGATCCGGACCGTTTTGCGCATGATCTCGAAGACGCGCTCGCGGGCGGCGACGTCGCCTGCCTGCAATTGCGGCTGAAGGAGGTCGACGACGCCGCGGTGCGGCGGGCGACCGCCGTGTTAAAGCCGATCGTGCAAGCGCGCGGCGTCGCCTTCATCATGAACGATCGGCCCGACCTCGCCGCCGAGCTCGATTGCGACGGCGTCCATGTCGGTGAAGAGGACATGCCCTACGCCGAAGCGCGGCGCTTGCTCGGCCCCGACCGGATCGTCGGGGTGACCTGCGGCGACAGCCGCGACCGCGCCATCGCCGCCGCCGAGGCCGGCGCGGATTATGTCGCTTTCGGCGCCTTTTTCCCAAGCGGCACCAAGGCCGCCAAGCACCGCGCCGACCCCGAATTGCTGCGCGACTGGAGCGAAACAACGGTGGTCCCGTGTTGCGCGATCGGCGGCATCACGCCTGAGAATTGCGGCCCTTTGGTCGAAGCCGGCGCCGATTTTCTGGCGGTGATCGGCGCCATCTGGTCGCACCCCAAAGGCCCCGGCGCCGCAGTAGCCGCCTTCAACGAAGTCTTCGCCCGCTACGGCCGGGTTTACAGCGCGGGCTGAGCGGCATCGTCCGAAATCCAGTCGAGCGTCTCGGCGTCGTGCGAGAGCGGGTCGAACGCCGAGATGCCAGTGCGTGCGAGCCAGGGATTTTTGCCGAAGCCCGCCCTTTGGCGCAGATCGCCGAGTTTCCACGACAGGAGGCTGCGCCGACCGAGCCCCGCGGTGGTCCACGGCAGCAGCGCCGACCACGGCAAAAACGGGCTGCGCCGGCCGTAGGCCCAGATCTCGACGCGCAACGAGGCGCCGGCGCTGGGCCCGCGCGCGTGAAACCCGAATGTGTCGGCGACGATGAGGGTGTTGGCCGGCACCGCGAAAGCGCGCGGCTGCGGCAGTCCGAGCCCCGCCAGCGCCGCCTCGTCGATGCGGAACGAACCTTGGCGGGTGTCGGCGTTTGGCGAATGGCGAGCGTCGAGGCTCATTTGCCGTTCCCAGGCTAGGCGTCGCGCGCTCAGCCGATGCGAGCCCGGAACATAGGTGAACGGACCAGCGTCCTCGGCGACGTCGGTCAGGAACAGCCACGCCTTGACCGTCGGGTGAAAGGTGTCGGCGTGGAGAAAAGTCTGCGGGTCGCGCGGACCCGGACGGGCATGGCGCAGAATTGTCTGCACCCAGACGACCGGCTCGGCGTCGCGAGCGCCGGCATAGCGGATCAGCCCGCGCCAATTCTCCGATCGCAGCACCGCGCCGAGGGCGGGCAGCCGGGCGAGGGCATGCCGGTCGAGCGCGATCTTGCGCATGATCGTGTCGCCTTCGCCGATTTCCCGCAGTGGGCCGCGATAGGCTTTGAGCTGGGCGACGAGTGCAGCGAACTCCTCGGGCGGCAGAAAGTTGCCGCGAACCACAAACCCGTCTCGATCGAATGCTTCGCGGTCGGCCTCGCCGATCAGCCGGCCGAGCCTCTGCCGTCGCGCGACCGCCAGCCGATGGGCGAGCTTGACGCGGGTGGCATGCAGGCCCCATTGGTTCAGACGCCGGCTGCCAATCACGAGATTTCGTTCAAACGATTTTGTCCCGGTGCCGAGCTGCGCAATCCACCAGGGGATCATTAAGGCTCGGCGCAGCTGCGACGGCATTCTCGTCTCCAAGGAGGCTCAGGCGACAGCCCGCACCGATAAATTTATCATTTGCGGAGATCTCCGTCAGCCGCTCAGTTACCAAGCGATGCGTCGCCTGGACGACGAGCACCAATGACTTGGCGCCACACCTGGACTTTGCGGTCGTGCGCTTGTACGAGTGGGCGGTCAGCGCGGAGTTTATCGGGGCACTGCAGCCGGAGGCGAGACGAATTCAGTCCGATTTGAGCCCGGATCGCACCCGCGCCCCGGCGCCCGCGTCGCAGCGGCAGGACTTCGATCGCTCCCCGACGGGCCCGAACGTCGGGCGGCTCGCGGTCGAGGGCGGCCCGGTGGATCGGCACTCGCTCGCGGCGCTGCTTCCGGACTTTACGATCGTCCCGATCCGAGCGGCGCCGACGGCGATTGCGACATGGCCGGGGGCGCGGGGGCGGGGCCCTCCGTCGCGTCGCGCCGCGGCGCTCGGGGTCCCGTTGCTGCGGCTCGACAGCGGGGTGCTGCGCGCTCCTCCCCGCCGCGGCGATCGTACCCCGCTACTGAGCCTGACGGCGCTCTCAATCGACGGACCGGCGTCGCCGGCCGACATCCTGTCGGCCGATCGGTTGCTCGCGACCCGCGGGTGGGAGACGCCGGAGCTGTTGCGGCGCGCCGCCGCGGCACGGCGCGAATTGGTGGCGCAGCGGGTCGGGGGCGGCTGGTGGCACGGTGGCGAATTGCCGCCGGACCGGTGCGACGTCGCCATCCTCGCCGCGGACGAGGCAACTTCCCCCGAGCTTTGTCGCGCGATGCTGACCGCGGCGCTGGCGGAGAACCCGCGGGGGCGGATCGTCGTCCTCGCGCCGGGCCAAATCGGGGCGAACGGCCTGTTCGCGGCTGCGACGGCGCGCGGCTGCGCCCTCGTCAGCCGCAGGATCGATCCGTGGCGGATCGTCGAGCAGGCCCGTCGGATCTATTCGGCCGGCGGCGAGACTGGCTTTCTGGCCCTGCTCGCCGGCCGCGAGGTTCGCTCTTTCGGCGATTCGTTCTATTCAGGATGGGGCGTCACCGCCGATGACCGGACCGCGCCGCGGAAGCCGTTCCGTCGCACGATCGACGAGATCTTCGCTGCCGCGTGCCTGCTCGCAACGCGCTGCCGCGACCCTTTTCGCAACACTGCCGCGACCTTCGAGGATGTCCTGGCGACCCTCGCCGACTGGCGGCGGATCGAGGAGGCCAACCGGCGCATCGCCGTTCTGGTCGGCATGTCGTTCTGGAAGCGGCGAAGGGTCGCGGATTTCTTTCGCTCGGCCGCCGGTCCACCGGCGTTTCACCGCAGCGCGCGGGGAGCGCTCGCAGTGGCAAGGCGCCAGCCGGGGAGTGCGATCGCGGTGTGGGCCTCGCGCGCGCCGCCAGGACTCGCCGACGCCGCTTCGCGGCAACAGACCCCGCTGGTCCAGGTCGAGGACGGCTTTCTGCGCTCGGTCGGGCTCGGTTCGGATTTCATGCCAGCCGCGTCGCTGGTGCTTGACCGCCACGGCATGCACTACGACCCGCGCGTTCGCAGCGATCTCGAGCGCTTGCTCCGCGAAACCGAATTCGGCCCTGAGCTGACCTTGCGCGCCGGTAAGCTGATCGAGCGGCTCGTGGCTCGCGGGATCACCAAATATAATCTCGGCGCGTCAGCCCCGGCGTTCGAATTTCCCCCCGGCCGGCGCCGCATCCTGGTTCCGGGGCAGGTCGAGGACGATCTTTCGGTGCGGCTCGGCGGCGGCGGGGTTCGCGGCAACCGTGATCTTCTCGACCGGGTGCGCGCCGCCAATCCCGACGCTTTCATCCTCTACAAGCCGCATCCCGACGTCGAAGCCGGCCATCGCACGGGCGCCATCCCCGACGCGGTCGCCAGGGAATTCGCCAACATCATCGTGCGCGGGATTTCCCCGGCGGCACTTCTCGCCGAGATCGACGAGGTGCACACCCTAACCTCGCTGACCGGGTTTGAGGCGCTGCTGCGCCGCCGCCTAGTCGTGGTCTATGGCCGGCCGTTTTATGCCGGCTGGGGGCTGACGAGCGATCTTGGGGCGGTCGATCGCGGCCGTAGCCTCACTCTCGAAGAGCTGGTCGCCGGAGCGCTGATCCTCTACCCGCGCTATCTCGATCCAGTGACTCGGCTGCCCTGCGCCCCCGAAATCGTCATCGAGCGCCTCGACGACCCCGAGCTGTGGCGGCCTGGTCTCCTCGTTGTCGCGCGCCGGCTCCAAGGAATGCTGGCGCGCCGATGGCGTGCGTTCGCACGAGCCGGCGGCGACGCGCGTCGCTAACCTCTCGATGTCGGCAAGATCTCGCGGCAATTTGCATGCCGCGGCGCGGATGCTAGGATAATCGCGTCGGCTCTGCGCACCCTTCATTCGCCTGACCATGCCGCTTCAATCGGACCCCCGCCGGGACGAGCCCGTTTATTTCCTGCTGCACATCCCGAAGACCGCCGGGCAGACGATCCAGGTCCACCTCGCCGAGCACTGTGCGCCGGGCGTGTTCTGGCAATCGCGCAGCCGGCTGCGGCTCGAGCGCGGCGCCCGCCCCGGCGACCTGCCCGATCCCGATCGGGCGCGGGTGATATCCGGGCACCATATTGGCCGCTCGCTCGAGGCATTATTCTGCGGTCGCCCGATCCGCCGCGTTCTGCTGCTGCGCGATCCGCTCGAGCTACAAATTTCGCTCTACAATTGGCAGATGATGGACCATCTGGCCAAGGGGCTGGGGACCTATAGCTTCGAGCTTCATTTGCAGGCCCTGCCGCGCAATTTCATAGTTCATTTCCTGTTGTCGCGTTGGCTGGAGATTCCTTGGCCAAGGCTGATGCTGATGCGTGACGAGCAGAAATACCGGATTCTCAATCGGACACTGGCCAGGTTCTGGTTCGTCGGCGCCCACGCCGACTGCGATCGCCTGATCGAGGCGATCGGTCCCGAGCTCGGGGTTCCGCCGCTTGCCAAACCGCGCAATACGTCGGCCGAGCTGCAGGCGCAGACTGGATGGCGGTTGGTCACTGCCGATGCTTTGTCGCCAGCGACGCGCGAGGCCATTCGCGTGCATCATGGCCTCGACCAGGTCTTGTGGGAGGATTGGCGCACGGCCGGGTTCGACCCCGCGACGGTGCGGCCGCGTGCCTTAGGACCAGACGCCACCAGCGGCTTTCTGGCGCATGAGATCCGCCGCCCCTGGTTTGCGCTCGGTCGCTTTGTCGCTCGCCGGCGGGGTTTGTGGTGGAGTGCCGGCGAGCCCGGGGCGGCGCGGGTCTCTCGGGCCAATCGCGCCCGCAATACCGGCGAATGGGACCTCGCCGCGCGCCATTATCGCGATGCGCTGCGGGTGTTCCCGAACGCGCCGGCGATCTGGGTCCAATACGGGCACGCCCTGAAGGAGACCGGAGATTTCATTGAAGCGGAGCAGGCTTATCGGCGATCGGCGAGCCTCAGCCCGGACACGGCGGACACCTATCTCCAGCTCGGCCATGTGCTGAAGCTGCAGGGAAGAATGGATGAGGCGAGCGAGGCTTATCTACGCTCGGCGCGGCTCGATCGCCTGCAACCCCACGCTCGTCACGAACTCATCGGCCTCGGCTGGACCGCGGAACGGATCGAGCGGATGACCGACGCGGCCGCCATGACAGCACCGTGAGGTCGTCGCCGCGGGGCGGCCGAGTGCGGAGCGCGCTTGCGATCGAGGCTTTGCCCGTATCAAGGTAACGCGACCGGCTGGGTGGGGATATTCGACAGCAAATGCGGTGCATGTCGGGCGGGCGGGTTCGGCGCCGATTGCCGATCGCGGTGAGTTGTTGCCTCGGTCCTCGCAATGGTAGAACATTGCTCGCTATAATAAACCGTGCGCGCTGATGAAATTCGCTAGCGTCTTTGGTTGCCTGACCGCTGCGGCGCTCGTCGGATGTTCCGCACTGCCGACCGCCGGGCCGAGTGCGAACCAAGTCGTGGATCAGTCGGTGCAAGACGGCCGGCAACGGTTCGACTTGGTCGATGTCAACGAACATGTGGTCAGAACCCTTTTGGCTCAACCGATGCAAAGCTTCCGCTCGCAGTTTTGGAGATACGGCAAACCGCCCAATCCGAGGATCAGCATTGGCGATACGGTCGACGTTTCGATTTGGGAGGCCGCGGGAGGCGGACTGTTCAGCCCGACGCCGACCACGACCCTGCCCGGCGCCGGTTCGCAAAAGGTCGGGATCCCGGATCAGATCGTCGCCCCCGACGGCGGCATCAGCGTGCCGTTCGCCGGCCGCATCCCGGTCGCCGGGCACACGCCGTTCGAAGCGCAACAGATCATCGAGCAACGCCTGGCTGCGAAAACCATCGAACCGCAGGTCATCGTCACCGTCATCAAAACTGAGACCGACAGCGCAACCGTGTCCGGCGAGGTCGTCAGTGGCGCCAGGGTGCCGCTCTCGGTTGCCGGGGATCATCTGCTCGATCTGATCGCCGAGGCCGGCGGAGCGAAAGCGCCGATTTACGAGACCTTCGTCCGGCTGACCCGCGGCGGCGTGACCGTGACGATCCCGCTGGAAAAACTGGTGTCGGACCCTGCCGAGAATATTTATGCATGGCCGGGAGACGTGTTGACTTTGGTACAGGTGCCGCAGACCTTCTCGGTATTTGGCGCGTCCGGCGAAAACAACCTGGTCGACTTCAATGCGCAGAACATCACCGTGGCCGACGCGTTGGCCAAATCCGGCGGCCTGCAAGATCAGCGGGCCGACCCGGCCGGGGTCTTCCTGTTCCGGTTCGAGCCCCCCAGGGTCGTGGGCGATCTCGATGCGCGGCCCTTGCCGATCGGTCCCGGCGGGAGCTCGCCGATCGTCTACCGGTTTGATCTCGGCGACGCGAACAGCTATTTTTTGGCAAAGCAATTTCCGATCGAGGATAAGGATGTCATCTATGTCGCCAACGCGCCGCTGACCCAGCTGCAGAAATTCTTTGCACTCATAGGCACGTTAACCCAGCCGATCGTGACCGGCGCCGTCATCAAACAACAGGCCGCGCCATAACCAGAAATCCGGCGCTGGCCGACCGCGAAGTGGCGCCTGCCGCCGGCAACGGCATTAGAGACCTCTTGGTCATGAAAGACCCCAGTTGGGAGGAAGTCTATCGAGAGCTGTGTCGCGTCATCCGTTTAGATGACATCCTGTTGCTGCCGTATGGCGATTGGCCGGAGCTGTCATGTCGAGCAATTTTCTATGACGATATTATCGACGTTGGTGATGCGACGGTGTTCGTCCTGCATAAGGGGCGGTTCGGTTCCATCGACAAAGCCGTTCTCGCAAACATCTCCGATAGATGGCAATGCGTGTTCGGAAACGATGTATTCTTGTGCTTCAGCAAGGAATTTCGTGCGGCGGACGATCTTCGCCACGGCAGAAACCGGATCCATTACGGGGTTCTCGGCCGATTCTTGCAGTCGAAGCGGCTGCGGCGCCGCAACTCGCGCCTCTGGTACATCCATCTGCCAAAGGCGGCCGGGACCTGGATGTGGAATGCATTCTCCCGCTCCTTTCCCTCCCGGATTTATTATCCGAGTTTTGCGCCGTTCCTCGCCTACCCTCCGGATGTCGAGGAATACGACCTGATCGGGGGGCATCTGCCGCTCTCGTTCATCGCCAAATACCTGGGCGATAGGGATCGAGTGGTCGGGATGATGCGCCAGCCGACCGAACGCTTGCTTTCAGCCTTTCTCCACAGCCGCCGTGCGACCGAGGACCCATCGACTTTTACGGCCACGATGCGCGCGATGCGCGACCTGCCGTTTCGAGATTTTATTCAGACCGACAGTGGTAAACTTGAAGCGCAACAGCAGCTGATCATGCTCGGCGGCGATCGTGGGGTCGAAAAAACCTGGTTCGACCAGCAGGCCTACCTCGATCGTGCTCAACAATTCTTGTCATCGGAACGGGTGGTGTTTGCGCCCTGCACCCGATCGTCCGAATTTTTTAAGATGATGAAGAAAACTTATCACCTCACGAGAACACATGCGACAGCAACCAACGATACCGATTATGCATCACAGTCGCCCGACATCGCCGAATTCTACAACTCGCTCGATCTGCTGCGATCGATCAACGCGACCGAGGACCAATTGTATGAGTTCGTGGCAAACAGGTTTGAGGCCGAGGGGATGACAAGGGTCGCCGGCTGATCGGAGATCACATGAGCTACCCGACTTTTCTGCGCGCGGCGGTGCTCGTCTCGGGCGTGGTCGCCGCCCTCGTTCTCGGCGGCTCGGCCGGACGCGCGGAGCCGCCGGCGCCTGGCGCCGCACAGTTCGCCTCGCCGGCGATCCTGCGCGACTTCATGATCCAGAATGTCTGCCTCGACGCCAAGGGAGCGGTGGTCGAGGGGGTCAGTCCGATCGACGGCGATCGGCGCTGCATTGCTCAGCGCGATTTGAGGCCCGGCGAGCGCCTGCCTTATCATAAGGACGACCATCCGGCGCTGGGCGCGCAGACGACCGCGCCGCTTGGCTATCAGCGGCACGATTCGTTTCCGGTCGAGACTGCCGCGTTCGGCACGGTGGTCGAGCATTCCTATGATTTTGGGGTCGGCGAGGGACGCCGGTTCGGGGTCTTTGACGCCGGCAAGGGCGATGGCGGCGATATCACCCTGCTGTCGTCCGACGCCGCCTCGATCGCCGCGACGGAAGACGGCGGGGGTGGATTTCAGCTGTTTGTCGGACCGAATTGTGCGGGTCGGGTCGACGCGGCGGCGCTGACCGATTCCTGGCTGATCGCCCGGGTCGCTTCGATCCCGTCCGCGCCGCTGCAAGGTCAGGCGATGGCCCATCTCGACGATCTGAGAGTGGGCCGCCAGCAGAGTTGCCCGGCGCGCCTCAATACCGCCTTCACGCGGTGGTACGTCCGGCCGATGGGCTATCGTGCCGTCGAAGGGCAGGGCGCCCCGATAACCTTGACGACGTTGGTCTCCGAGCATTACGGCGGCGAGCGCCCGGATCGGGCAGACCATGTCGAGCGCTTCTATTTCACCCGCGAGCTTGGCTCGACGCGCTGGGAACGTTGGCAGAATGTGTCGGGCGACCGCCGTCTGAGCGCCGCTCAGGTGGCAAAAATGGCCGCGGACCTCGCCGCCTCCAGCCGCTGCAGCAAAGCCGACATGCCGGGCGGGGGCGCCAGCTTCGCCATGATCGATTGCCGTGAATGGACTTTGATCGTACCGCCTGCCAGCCCCTCCGGCGATCGCGCCGGGTTCTTTATCGATGCGGTGCGATCGCGTCACCTCGCGGCCGGTCTGTTCGCCGCGCCAAACACACCCCAGTGAGTCCGGTCCGGCCTCACCCGCAGTTTGGGTGCCTTAGAGCAATCTCCGTCCGAGTTCGGTCTGCTCTGTCTCAGACGCGACATGATGGAAAACGGCTCTTGGCTAGGCGGGCGCCGGATCGAGGCGGCCTGCGTCGAACGCATAAAGCCAGCGCAGGGCGTCCGGCGAGCGGTCGGCGGCCTTCTCCCATTCGCGGTCGCGCGCCTGCTGGGCCGGCCCGTCGGGCAGGTGGAAGCGGGTCTTGTTGGCGCGCGACATCTCCTGGAGCCGGGTGACGCGCGGCAGGCGCAGCCGTTCGTAATGCCGCAGCGCTTCGACCGGGTCACGGGCGCCGTCGGCGAGGCAGGCGGCGAGGGTGGCGCCGTCTTCGATCGCCTGCGCCGCGCCCTGGCCCATAAACGGGTACATCGGGTGGCAGGCGTCGCCGAGCAGGGTCGCATGCCCGACCGACCAGTGCGGCAGCGGGTCGCGATCGAACAAGGCCCAGATGAAGCAGGTCTCGGCCGCGGCGATGATCTGCCGAACTTGGCCGTGCCAGCCCTCGAACGCGGCGAGCGCGCGCTCGATCGTGGCGCGGTCGGTCCAGTCTTCGCGGTTCCAGCTGTCGTGCTCGGTCCAGCCGACGAAATTCAGCAGCCGCCCGCGCGAGACGAAATAATGCACCAGATGCGCGCCGGGTCCGACCCAGGATTGCGAGCCGATTTCGAGGCCGAGATCGGCGAGGCGTTCGGCCGGCACCAGCCCGCGATAGGCGACGCAGCCGGCAAAGCGCGGCTCCTCCTCGCCGAACAATGCCGCGCGCACAGCCGAATGAATGCCGTCGGCGCCGACCAGCACATCGGCGGCGATGTGGGCGCCGTTCTCGAACCAGGCCTCGGCCCCGTCGCCGCGTTCGGCAAGGCCGACGAGACGATGGCCGAGATGAATGTGCTCGGCCGGGAAGCCCGAAGCGATGATCGCCAGCAGATCGGCGCGGTGCAGGGTCATGTGCGGCGCGCCGTAGAGCTCCTCGCACAAAGGATTGAGCGCTGCCCGCTGTAACGTGCGCCCGTCCTGCCAGCGCCGCTGATGCGTGCCGATCGGGCGGACACCCTCGCGGGCGAGCCCTGCGGCGAGGCCGAGCCGCTGCAGGATGCGCACGGCGTTCGGCCCCATATTGATGCCGCCGCCGACCTCGGTCAGCTCCGGCGCCTGCTCGTAAACCTCGACCTCGAACCCGGCCTGGCGCAGCGCCAGGGCGGCGCTGAGCCCGCCGATGCCGCCGCCGATCACCGCGATCCTGAGCGGCGCCGCAGTCATTCCGGTGAACAAGCGAGCATTCTCCGCGATCAGTGGCCTACACCCCAGGCGATGGCGTTGCGCAGCAACGTCGTAAACGCGTCGGTTTCCCACGGGCCGTGAAAGGTCGGGGGCGTCGTATCCGCCGGGTCGACAAAGGCCCGGGCAGCGCGGATCGCCGGATTGTGGCAATGACCGAGGGCAAAGTAGGTCACGCCACCCTTGCCGACCGGGAGGGTGTAGCCGAGCACGCGGGTCCTGCCGTCGGGTTGCAGCGAGGTGTCCGAGGCGTAGAGGGCGGCGATGGCCGGCGACACCGCGCTCGGACCGTAATCCGCGGTCAGCAGGATTTGCGTCGAACCCGGATCTTGCAATTCGATGAAGTAGGGCTCGTCCTCGACGACGAAAGACCTGCCGAGCCCGCGGGTGAGCGGGTGATCGCCGGCGCTGATTTCGACCCGGATCTCGCGGATCGGCGGATGGGTCAAGAAGCGGCTGCCGAGCAGGGCGTGGTGCTCGGTCTTGACGGTGCGGCGCTGGCGCGTGCCCTCGACCCGCTCGGCGCGGCCGCCGCTGGTCCCGTGCAAGCCCAGCCAATGGCCGCCCGCCTCCAGCCAGCCTCGGATCGCGCGGCATTGCGCGGCGTCGGGGTAGGGGCCGGCGACATAGGTGATCAGCAGCCGGCTGACGGGCAGCCATTTCTCAACATCGGCGAAATCGTTGGCGACCGAGGCCGGAACCTCCCGTTCCGCCAACAGGCTCAACAGCCGCAGGCGGGCATAGTCGTGGTCGTGCCCGGCCATCGAACCCGACGGAAAACCGCCGGCAATCAGATGCGCCCGGCCGGATTTCGTCTCTGTCATCGCATCCCCTCGCTCGCCGTTCGGCGCCTGCAAAAGCGCGGCGCACAGTCTCTCACCTTCCCCTGGTTTTCGCCTATCATCAAATGGCGGCCGATGTGCGGGAATAGCCGTTCCTCCCCGGGGCAGTTTTGGTTGTATCTTTTGAAAATCGTAACCGATTGAGAAAGCAGGCTTGGCGCAACGCACCGAAAGTGTCGATTAATGCAACACGCCGTTGGCGATTTCGAGACTGAGTTGTGCGACGACTAAGCCGCTGAACCGGCTTGGCGCGGTGCCAGGCGCGAAATCCTTCCTCTGTGCGACGGCTGACAAACTGTGATGTGATACGTTACACTTCTCACCTATGATCCTGCACTTTCGGCATAGGGGGCGGGAGCGGCTGTATTCACGTGGCGACACAAGCGGCGTTTCGCGCAGCACGTGAAACGGCTGCGCGCGGTGCTGGCGGCGCTGGCGACGGCTTCGGTGCCGTCCGACATGGCGCTGCCGGGCGCGCGGCTGCATCCCTTCGCGGCGATCGCGCAAGTCAATGGTCGGTATCGATCTCCGGCAACTGGTGCGTGATCTTCGAATTCGAGGGTCAGGATGTCACGAATGTCGATCTGGTCGATTACCACTGAGCCGAAAGGAGGTGAGAAAACGATGTCGCGCATGCACAACCCGCCGCATCCGGGCGAGGTCATCAAGGAGCTGTGCCTTGATCCCTTGGACCTGACGGTGACGGCTGCCGCCGAGGGCCTTGGCGTCGCCCGTCGCACGCTCTCGGCGCTGCTCAACGGTCACGCGGGGATTTCCCCGGACATGGCAATTCGGCTGTCCAAGGCATTCGGCCGGTCGCCGGAAAGCTGGCTGCAACTACAGCTTCAATATGATCTGTGGGAGGCGGAGCAGCGATCTGACGCGATCAAGGTGAAGCATTTTCCGGCTCCAGCTCCCTGCTGATTGGTAGCGCGACTGAGCGAGGGCGACAGCGGCGGAGACGCAGCGTTGGACCTTGCGACGCCTGCCCGACGACCCGGCGGCGGCGATCGCCGCTGCCGAAGCCCTCAACGCCCAGGTCGACGGCGCCCGCGCCCAAACAGCACCGCGGCCGGCGGCAAGCTCGGCTGCCGAACCGCGTACCGTTGACGCGCTGATCCTGCGTTATCGCACTTCTGATCTGTTCCGCTCAAAGGCGCCGGCGACACGCCGCGGCTATGACCAGTGCCTCGAAAAAATCCGTGCCTGGGCCGGGCCGGCGCCGGTCACTTCGATCAACTGGGCGCGCATCGAAAAGCTGATGGCCGCACTATCGGCAACCCCCGCCTTCTGCAACGCCGTGGTGCGGGTGCTGCGGATCATACTCGGCTTTGCCGTCAAGCTCGGCTGGCTCCTGCGCAACCCGGCGGAGCGGCAGGGATTGCCGCCCTCGGGGCTGATCTGGCCGCGTGAAGCGGTCGCCGGCTTTGTCGCGGTCGCGGATGGGCTCGGCCGCCACTCGATCGGCACGGCGGTCATGCTCAACGAGTGGATCGGGCAGCGCCAGGGCGATGTCCTGCGCTTGCCGCGCTCGATCTGGCGCTCCGGCAATCTTGCGATCCGCCAATCAAAAACCGGCGCCGGCGTCAGCCTGCCCATCTCGCGGGTGCCTGCGATCGCCGCGCGCATCGAGGAAGAGATCGCGCGCATCGAGTCGCGCGGTTGGTCGCCGGCGCCGGCGCAGTTAATCGTCGATGAATTGCAGGGCCGCGCTTATCGCGCCGATCATTTTCGCCACTTGTTCGCGGCGATCCGCGCCGAGTTGGCGCGCGCCACTCCGTATTTCGAGGTCGACTACCTGACGCCGGGCCGCGATATGGCGGACCCTGCCGCCTTTAGGATCGCCACAACCTCGTTGCAATTTCTGCATTTACGCCATACGGCGGTCACCCGCCTCGCCGAAGCCGGCTGCGAAATCCCGCTGATCTCGGCGGTTACCGGTCACAGCCCCAAGAGCGTGCAGGAAATCATAACCCGCTACCTGGTGCGCACCCGTGCGCAAGCCGCACTCGCCTTTGACCGCCGCCTCGCCGCCGAGCGCGAGCCCGCCGGGGAGGCCGATGCCAGCGAAAAGGGGCGGTAATAGCGCTGATGGCACGCAATTAACGCAAGCCGGTGCGCACCTATGATGCAGGTGAACGGCCGAGAGGCCTGGATGCACGATAACAAGTTATCGTGGTCAATATATTAACGTGCCCTAGTTAAAAGAAGCTCGAAGCTATCCGGGTATATTCAGTCGTTGGATGCCCGGCCCATGGAAATACGTCGGCCATTGACCGCGAAGCCGCACCGCAAAGGTATGGCCTGAGGTCGATGGTTCTTTTCGGGTAGGCTGGTTCGCCTATGGGCACGGCTTTCAAAAGCTGAAGAGGATCTTGCTTATCCCAGACGAAGATTTTCGCCTGGAAGCTCTGCACCGCCGTTGCAATGGTTTTGTTGATGTGGTCGTCTCGAAAGCCATAGCCGATCACAAAGAGCCGCACATCCCCCGCGGAGAGCAGTTGATAAAACAGCTTGTGGTACGCCGTCAGTAGAGGCGAGCGCGTGATGGCGATTTGCTTTCCGCCACCGAGTACCATGCCGGGCGCACCGTCCTCTGGACGCCACAAAAATGATCCATGCAGCTTGATGTAATTGAGTTGGCCGTCGAGCCGCATGTTTTGAGGGTCGGGCTTTGCCAGAGCCACTAGCGGCGGGATGCCAAGGGGGCGCGGGAACTCGGGAGGCAAATACTGGATACCCGGTACGGCCAACGGAAGGCCAACCGAGAAGCTAGCAAGCCGTTCTACGAGAGCATCCTGGTTAAGTGAAAATATGTATCCGATACGATCGGCGGAGGAATAAAACCGCGCGAAAAACTCCATGATCCCACCCCCGGAGTTGATTTTAGGTGTGGGGTTGCTGAGCGCGGCAGCGTGTTCATCGTCCATCCGTTGAAAGACCTGCTTGATCGCTAGGTTCATCACCGAGCGGTCCTGGTCGTCATACGTCCTTGGATGGTGATGTGGGCCAAGGCGTCCTCAAACATTGGCGTCTGAAGCAGCAGCATGCGTAGGCTAGGACGTTTTTGGACTTCGGGATTGCTGAAGATTTCCTCCCAGACCTCTCTGGCGAGGCGTCCTCCCCAATTCCACGAAAAGCCCGCGCCAACGAGCAGAGTTGTTCGCTGAAGCGGCGAATGTCGGAGGGCATCCGAGTTCCCCTTATGCGGTTGATTTTGACCGCCTAGTTTTTGTTTCTCCGAGGCCAGAAGCCTCATCAACCAGTAGACACAATAATCTGTCTAAACTCGTCTCGAATTTGCTCCAGCAGCTTGACTGATGTCGAGCCGGGCCGGCTCCCATCTATGGCGACTTCCAGAGAAACCTCGAACGCCGTATTGAGACAGAAAGAATGCCACCTATTTCCGTCGAATAGGGCGAATTCCCACCATCGCCAGCAGCGCTCGTCCGTTTCTTCATAACGTGGTTGCCCAAACGTTTTTACTATTCCTAGATGCTCTCGCAAATGTACAGCTATCTGATTGATGATCTCTTCTTCCTTTGACCCTATCGCACCCAAGACCTTGCCCCATATCATTGCTCTTCCTCGGATTCGCAGCGCTCGTGGGCGAAACAGATTGTCTGTCAGTTTCACTGCGTCTGCCGGATCAAAAATGTCAGGCAGTAGCTTGTCAATTGTGGAATAGGCATTGACCACTATATCTGTAACCTTTTCCCAGGCACTCGTCTGAATGTGTGGTTCTATATTAACTGTCAATTGCTGTATCGCATCCAGCTTCTGCTGGAGCTACCATATAAGGTTTGGCGGCGATTTCTTTTTTCAGGATAGCGACGAGCATCTCAACGGACATGACGTGCGGCAATTGTTGTTGACTTTGCTTTCCGAACAGCGATCGATGCTTTTGTAGTAGAGCTGCCAGCGCATATTTTGCAGCTAGTGACCAATTGTGATTGCGTCTTCAACGGTGAGTTTCAAACAATGCTTCGTGATGCGCAAGCAGCGGCAGCTGATCGATTGTATCGCCGAGGGGTGCGTGGAAATGCTCATATACAAGCCTAGAAATGATGATAGGAAAATTTCGCATCACCAGTTGAAAAGATGCATCGTCGGGTGACTGTGCGTGGTGTTTGGCGTCGCCCCTGAGCTTTTGAATGTTTCGTACAATTCCACTTAGCGGAATATCGACGCCAAGTTTCTTACATATCGATAAAGCGGCATCAAACCGATCGTGTTTTGTCCATTCTGATAAATATCTTGCTCATGTAGTAGTAAAATTTCATAGAAGAACGTAAACTTCAGAGTATCGTACATCAAATTTATAATATGGCGCCGATTGATTGTGTTATCATCAATATGGTACTGTAATGCGACAAAATCTTCGACCGCGGTCCGAAGGAATGGAAATTCGGTCAGGCTTATCGGATCGAATTTAAGTCTGTAGCGGCCAATCTTAGGCAATCATGATACTCCCTGAAGACGTGGTCTCATCCATAATACCGTCTGTAGTTGGCTTTGAAGTCTCGTCGGTACAAGTGGTCGGGAGTGTCCTAAGCTACCGGTTCTTGTGTATCCTGAGAATTCCACCACGAGCGTGGGCGCTAGGCCCCGGAACTGGTTCAAGGGCCGGCAACTGTCGGCGGAAAAGCCCACCTTCGCCAATCCCGTGGCGAACGCCCAAGGTCGGCGCCGAGACCGGTCTTCCCGCGCATGCCTACGGAGATGTCCTTTAACTGGTAATGCAGGAGCGCTGGATCTTGACCTCGGCCATTTTGCATTCTTCCCCTTCTCGAACATCATGACCATCCAAACACGCCCCCAGAAACATCGAATTCGGGCCACGAAGGTATTCCGCCACGCTCAATAATGGCTCGTATTACGGACGAGCAGATATTGCGCGCCTCCATTACAACTGTTAATGCAGGTACTTGACCCTGTCCCGAAATTCGGACTGTATTGCCCGTCGAGCCCCGATGCACCATAGAGCTCCGCATTCCATACGCGGCAGCAATCATTCTTCGTCGGTATAGCTTTGAGGGTAAGTCCCAGCCGGTAAGCACCGCTGCTCTCGTGCTCACCTTCCATGTGTGCTCGCCTGCCTGGTCGCTGCTCAGCAACGCCTCTAGCGCAATGGAGAGATCCGCTGCCTTGTCCCCCGGGTCGCTGCGGAGCATAGCTTGGCAAAGCCGTTGCAGCGATATTCTTACGCGGTCTCGCGTGTCGCTCGTGAGAGACAAAAATTTAACGACGATGGTCCGCACGGCCTCGTCATCGAGCGACGTTGGAGGAGGTATCGACTGCGGCGCGATTTCCAGCGGGGTAGGAACAAAACTGGCTCCTGTGGCCGTATTTAACTCGGGGTCCTCGAACTGAAACCAGCGGATTGGCCCGATAATTGGGTCGGCACTCAATGCGCCCAAGCAATCGCGAACGTCATTCATCAGGTTTGGTAGAGGATCGGCATCAGGACGCGTTGGCTCCTCCGCGGGAACAAATAGCGGATCGACTATCTTTCGCGCGATAATTGCTGCAGTGGGCGGCACCACGCTTAAGGGCCTTGGTAGCACCCCTGCGCCAAAATACTGCTCGAAGGGACGCTCTACCCATGATTTCTGCAATGGTTCCGGCACCTCCGAAAATGGAATCAAGCGGATGCGTTCCGTTATGGTTATTACCTTATCCACGGCCGGGCGCCAAAGGGGCATAATATATAGGCCACTTGCTTTTCCACTCTCCAATACTGTCGCTAGCCAATCTACAGCAGCCTCAGCTTCTCCCTTCATTGCTCTTGATGCTAGAAGAAAAGCTGCCCTGGATGGTTGAAATCCGAGGCGAAAACCGCCAGCCGGTTGAATCATCATGTTGGGACATTTAACATATTCTGGCTGTTCTGCCAGAGTAGCGATGATAGGCTTCGCCAACTCCATGGCTATCATCTGATCTGCTTGTTGCGATGGAAGACCGCGATGGGTTTGTATCGCTGTCTTGTAGAGTTCGTCTTCTGGATTTGTAACCGCTTTCAAAACGGTCAAAACCGCTGTGCGGTTCATTCTCGGAACATCCCGATGAGGTTCTCAGCTCTTCGAGTGGCCATCCTGCCCATCAGTCCATCAAATGCTCTGTCGGCGCCGAGGTCCTAGCGTCGACCAGGTACGTAACAGGCGGTTCGGACTTGGACTCAGTTATGGTATCCTCCCGCGGATGTCATTCGGAATCCCGCTGAGCTTGCGCCGCTGCTCTTGTGTGGGAGAACAGACGTTCAACATTTGATGTTGAACGCCTGTTGAACGCCTTCCCGTTTTGTTCACGGACCAGTCTAGGCAAGCCATTGATTTTATTGGTGGGTGCAGCAGGACTCGAACCTGCGACCCGCTGATTAAGAGTCAGCTGCTCTACCAACTGAGCTATGCACCCGCCAGGGGCGCGCTCTATAGCAAAGCACCGCCGGCTTGTCGAGAGATCGGGCCCGCTCGCCCGGGCCGCGTCACACCCGCCCGTGGCAGTGCTTGAATTTGCGGCCCGAGCCGCACGGGCAGGGGGCGTTGCGCGGGGTGCCGGCCCAGGGTGAGCGCGGTCCCGCCACCCGCTGCAGTTCGCCCGGATCGGCGCCGTTCGCCGGACCGCCGCGGCGCGCGGCGCGCGCGCGCATGGCCGCCGGCCGTCCATTCGTGCCAGTGGCGCGCATGTCGGCGGCACGCATGTCGGTGGCGCGCATGTCGGTGGCATGCATCTCCCCGACCCCCATCGTCCCGCCCGCCATCGTCCCGCCTGCCATCGTCCCGCCTGCCATCGTCCCGCCTGCCATCGCCTCCTCGGGTTCCGCCGGCATTTCGGCGAAGGCCGGCTGCTGCACCCGCAGCTCGATATGCGAGAGCACCGAGGTGACGTGCTGGCGCAGATTGGCCAGCATGCCCTCGAACAGCGCGAATGCCTCGCGCTTGTATTCGTTTAAGGGATCGCGTTGTGCGTAAGCGCGCAGGTTGATCCCCTGCCGCAAATGGTCGAGCGATAAGAGATGGTCTTTCCAGGTCTGGTCCAACAGCTGCAGCAGCAGGCTCTTCTCGGCCATGCGCATCAGCTCCGGCCCGTAATTTGCCGTCTTCTCCGCCATCTTGCGGTCGGCCGCCGCCATGATCCGCTCGCGCACCTCGTCGCGGTCGATCCCCTCCTCCCTCGCCCATTCGGCGAGCGGCAGGTCGACCGCCAGCAAGCGCAGGCATTCCGCGTGCAGCCCGACTACGTCCCACTGCTCGGGGAGCGAATTGTCCGGGATCGCCGCCGCCGCGATCTCGTCGATCGTCTCGTTGCGCATGTCGGCGATGGTCACCGCCACCTCGCGCGAATTCATGATCTCGCGGCGCTGCTCATAGACGACCTTACGCTGGTCGTTCATCACGTCGTCGAACTTTAAGAGCTGCTTGCGGATGTCGTAGTTGCGCGCCTCGACCTTTTGCTGGGCCTTGGCGAGCGCCTTGTTGACCCAGGGATGAATGATCGCCTCGCCCTCCTTGAGGCCGAGGCGCTGGAGCATCGAATCCATCCGCTCGGAGCCGAAGATCCGCATCAGATCGTCTTCGAGCGAGACGAAGAATTTGGAGGCGCCGGGATCGCCCTGGCGCCCGGAGCGGCCGCGCAGCTGATTGTCGATGCGGCGGCTCTCGTGGCGTTCGCTGCCGACGACAAAGAGCCCGCCGGACCCGACCACATCCTCGTGCGCCGACCCGATCTCCCGGCGAATGGCTGCGGCCAGCGCCTCGCGCCGGTCCTCCTCCGCGACCGCGGCGAGCTCGGTGCGCAGCCGCATTTCGAGGTTGCCGCCCAGCTGAATGTCGGTGCCGCGCCCGGCCATGTTGGTCGCGATCGTGACCGTGCCCGGACGCCCGGCCTGGGCGATGATGTGGGCTTCCTGCTCGTGATAGCGTGCGTTCAGCACGTTGTGCGGGATCTTGTGCTTTTTGAATAGCACCGACAGCGCCTCGGATTTCTCAATGCTGACCGTGCCGCACAGCACCGGCTGCCCGCGCTCTCGGCATTCGAGCACCTGCTGCGCGATCGCGTCGTACTTCTCGCGCGTGCTGCGGTAGACCTCGTCGTCGGTATCCTCGCGCCGCACCGGCTCGTTGGTCGGAATTTCGATGACCTCGAGCTTGTAGATGTCGCCGAATTCCTGCGATTCGGTCATCGCCGTCCCGGTCATGCCGGCGAGCTTTGGATAGAGCCGGAAGTAGTTCTGAAAGGTGATCGAGGCGAGCGTCTGGTTCTCGTTCTGCACGGTGACGCCCTCCTTGGCCTCGAGCGCCTGGTGCAGCCCTTCCGAATAGCGCCGTCCTTCCATCATCCGGCCGGTGAACTCGTCGATGATGATGATCTTGTCATCCTTGACGATGTAGTCGGTGTCGCGGGCGAACAGCTTGTGCGCGCGCAATGCCTGGTTGACGTGGTGGACGAGCCCGACATTGTGGATGTCGTAGAGCGTGCCGGTCGCCATCAGCTCGGTGTGGCGCAGCATGGCCTCGATTTTCTCGACCCCCAATTCGGTCAGGGTCACGGTACGCTGCTTTTCGTCCTTCTCGTAATCGTCGGGTTCGAGCGCCGGGATCAGCTTGTCGACCCGGATATAGAGCTCGGAGTTGTCCTCGGTCGGACCGGAAATGATCAACGGCGTGCGCGCCTCGTCGATCAGGATCGAATCGACCTCATCGACGATCGCGTAATGAAACGACCGCTGGACCATGTCCTCCAGCCGGAATTTCATGTTGTCGCGCAAATAGTCGAAGCCGAGCTCGTTGTTGGTGCCATAGGTCACGTCGGCCAGATAGGCCTGCTGGCGCTGCATGTCGTCGAGATCGTGGACGATGCAGCCGACCGAAAGACCGAGAAGACGATAGATCTGGCCCATCCATTCGGCATCGCGGCGGGCGAGATAATCGTTGACGGTGACGACGTGGACGCCGTTTCCGGTGAGCGCGTTGAGATAGACCGGAAGGGTCGAGACCAGGGTCTTGCCCTCGCCCGTTTTCATCTCGGCGATCATGCCGCGGTGCAGCACGACCCCGCCCATCAGCTGCACGTCGAAATGGCGCTGGCCGAGCGTGCGCTTGGCGGCCTCGCGCACGGTGGCAAAGGCTTCGATCAGAATGTCGTTGAGCTCGGCTCCGTCGGCGAGCTGCTGCTTGAACTGCGCGGTGCGCGCGCGCAGCTCGTCGTCGGACAGCGCCTCGAGTTGCGGCTCGATCTCGTTGATGGCGGAGACGATCGGCCCCAAGCTTTTGACATAGCGGTCATTGGCGGAGCCGAACAGCCGCCGGGCTAGAGCGCCAAGCATGGAACCCTCGAAAAACGGAGGCGAATGGCTGGGTATGTTCGCACGGCGACCGAGTGAGAGATAGGCGGACCGGCCGGGGCTGTCAATTCGGCAGCGCCGCCGCACCCCGCCCGGCCGCCGACGCAATCCGCCGGCCCCGACCCGCGCGCCGCCATCCGCTCGCTTGTCCGCTCGCCGCCGATATGCATTGATGGTCCGGTTCAGCCGCGGCGAAAGCGGCGGCTGCGGTTGTACCGGGGGGTATCGACATGCTGTCCCGTTCCTTGTTTGTCGCGGCGCTTGGTCTGGCGCTAGCCGCCGGCCTCGGGTCCGCGCCCACGCATGCCACCGAGCCGGCCGCGGCAATCACTCCCGCGGCGGCGCCGGCGAGCGTGCTGCCGCCGGGAAACACCGTCGTCGCCCGCGTCGACGGGGTCGAACTGCATCTGGCCGATGTCGAGGCTGCGCAGCAGAGCCTCCCACCTCAGGCGCAGAGGCTGCCACTCGCCCAGATCTACCCGATTCTGCTCGACCGGCTGGTCGACGGGGCGCTGGTCACCGAGGCCGGGCGCAAGGAGCATCTCGGCCAAACTCCCGCGGTGCAGGACCGGCTGAAGCTCTATGAGGACCACCTGATCCAGCAGGCTTATATTGCTCAGCTGTTGAAGGGGGCGCAGAGCGACGACCAGCTGAAGGCGCGCTATCAGAAGCTCCTGCAAGACCAGACGCCGAAGGAGGAGGTCCGCGCCCGCCACATCCTGGTCAAGAACGAGGCCGAAGCCAAGTCGATCATCGCCCAGCTCGACAAAGGAGCGGATTTCGCCACGCTTGCCAAGAAATATTCGACCGACCCGGGCGGCGCCTCGGGCGGGGATCTCGGCTATTTCACTCGCGACGAGATGGTGCCGGCCTTTGCCGCAGCGGCCTTTGCGCTGCCGGTCGGCAAATACACCGAAACCCCGGTCAAGACCGAATTCGGCTGGCATGTGATCTTGGTCGAGGACCGCCGGGTCAAGAAGCCGCCAACCTTTGAGGAAGCGCGCGCCCAGCTGACGCACCTTGCGGCGCGCGACATCATCGAGGCGAAGCTGAAGGAATTGCGCAGCGGCGCCAAGATCGAGACCTATGGGCTCGACGGCAAGCCACTGCCGCCGGCCAAATAAACGGGCGACAATCAAGAAGAGAACGATGCCTGAGGTTTCTCCGCTCGCCCCCGCGAGCTTTCCCCGGCTGTTGCCGATTGCCGGCC
Source organism: uncultured Alphaproteobacteria bacterium (assembly GCA_963832875.1). Taxonomy (GTDB): domain Bacteria; phylum Pseudomonadota; class Alphaproteobacteria; order ATCC43930; family CGMCC-115725; genus AP-15. Next base: position 110,693 of record CAWHWB010000003.1, read on the forward strand.
TGCGGCTCGCCGCCTTGGCCTGCGGCATCCGCTATACCGGCCGCGACGATCTGATGCTGGCCGAGTTGGCGCCTGGCACCGCGGTCGCCGGCGTTTTCACGCGATCCCTGACCGCCGGGGCGCCGGTTCTGTGGTGCCGCGAGTGCCTGCCGGGCGGCAGGATTCGCGGCATTGTCGGCAATTCCGGCAACGCCAACGTGTTCACCGGCCGCGCCGGCAAGGAGATCGTCGAGACGGTGGCGCGCGCGGCGGCGGAACATCTGGGGTGCGATCCAAAGGAGATTTTCATCGCCTCGACCGGGGTGATCGGCGAGCCGCCGCCCGGGGAAAAGATTACCGGGGCGCTGCCGCAGCTCTTCCCATTGCTGTCGGAAGAGGCGTGGGAGCAGGCGGCGCGGGCGATCATGACCACCGACACCTTTCCCAAAGGGGCGACCGCAACTGCCGAGATCGACGGCGTCGCAGTGCGGCTCAACGGGTTCGCCAAGGGGTCGGGGATGATCGCTCCCGACATGGCGACGATGCTGGCCTATGTGTTTACCGACGCGGCGTTGCCGCCGGCGGTGCTGCAGCCGCTGCTGGAGGCCACGGCGGACCGCTCGTTCAACGCCATCACCGTCGACGGCGACACCTCGACCAGCGACACGCTGCTGTTGTGCGCGACTCAGCAGGCGCAGCATCGGCCGGTCGCCAGCCCCCGCGACCGCCGGCTCGGCGATTTCCGTCGCGCGCTCGACCGGGTCATGATCGACCTCGCCCAGCAGGTCGTGCGCGACGGCGAGGGGGCGCAGAAATTCGTGACGATCGAGGTGACCGGCGCCTCGACGGCGCGGGCGGCGCGCCGCATCGGGCTCGCGATCGGCAATTCGCCGTTGGTCAAGACTGCCCTTTCGGCCGGCGACGCCAATTGGGGTCGCATCGTCATGGCGGTCGGCAAGGCCGGCGAAAAGGCCGACCGCGACCTGTTGTCGATCTCGGTCGGCGGGATCAGGATCGCCGCGCAGGGCGGCCCGGTGCCCGGCTATGACGAAGCCCCGGTGGCCGCGCACATGAAGGGTCGCGAAATCGCCATCGCCGTCGATCTCGGCATCGGCCGCGGGAAGGCGACGGTGTGGACCTGCGACCTGACCCACGGCTATATCGACATCAATGGCAGCTACCGCAGCTAAGCCTGCATCCCCGCTCGTCCTTGTCGCCGCGGTGGCGCTGGTGGACGCCGACGGCCGCGTGCTGCTCGCCCGCCGCCCCGAAGGCAAGCCGATGGCCGGGCTGTGGGAGTTTCCGGGCGGCAAGGTCGATCCGGGCGAGACGCCCGAGACGGCGCTGATCCGCGAACTCGCCGAGGAACTCGGCATCGATGTCACGGCGAGCTGCCTCGCCCCCTTCACCTTCGCCTCGCACGCCTACCCCGACTTTCATCTCTTGATGCCGCTCTACGTCTGCCGCAAATGGTCGGGCATCGTCGTGCCGCGCGAGGGCCAAATTCTCGACTGGGTGCGGCCGGCGCGGCTCGCCGATTACCCGATGCCGCCTGCCGACAAGCCGCTCATCGCCCTGCTGCGCGGCCTGCTGTAGCCAGCCTGGCAGAAAGCCGTCAGGGGTCGGATCGAGGGTGAGGATGGTCTGGGCGCGTGCCGCGATCCTTCGGGGCGCCATCTGCCAGGCAATCCGCGACCGGCGAACTGGCTTGCCGATCCGGCAATATGTGGAAACAGGGCGGGCGCAGAGCGAATGTCGTACCGCAGCGACCGGCGGCAGATGACCATTGGGCGGGCGTCACCCGTCACCGAGATCGGGCATCTGCGGCTGTCGCTGGTGCGCTCCCCGGCCGCGGCGATGCTCGCCGGGGTCGCGGCGATCACGGCACTCAGGCTCCTTTGGCTGTCGCTGCGGCCGGCCGACCTCTATCCCGACGAGGCGCAATACTGGTTCTGGGCAAAGCACTTGGCGTTTGGCTATTACTCGAAGCCGCCGCTGGTCGCCTGGCTGATCGCGCTGACCACCGGCCTCTTCGGCGACAGCGAGTTCGCGGTTCGCCTGTCGGCGCCGTTGCTGCATGCTGGGACGGCCGTATTCCTCTATGCGATCGGCGCCCGGCTCTACGACCGCCGCGTCGGGCTGTGGTCGGCTCTCGCCTATGCGAGCCTGCCGGGGGTGTCGGTTTCGGCCTTTATCATGTCGACCGACGCGCCGTTGATGCTGTGCTGGGCGGCGGCGCTCTATGCGTTGATCCGAGCGCGAGCGGAGGGCGGCTGGGGCTGGTGGCTCGCCGTCGGGACCGCGGCCGGGTTCGGGCTCCTCGCCAAATACGCGATGGCCTATTGGATGATCTCGGCGCTGGGCTTTGTGCTGCTGGTCCGCGCCGAACGACGCCATCTGCCGGCATTGCTCGCGGCGTTTGGGATCGCCTTTCTGCTCTATTCGCCCAATCTATGGTGGAACTGGAGCAACGGCTTTGTCAGCTACCTGCATACCCGCGACGATGCCGACCTGGCCGGGCGATTGTTCCACCCCGGCGCCGCCCTCCGGTTTTTCGGCTCGCAATTCGCGGTGTTCGGCCCGCTGTTTTTCGCCGCGCTGCTGGTTGTCGCGGCGACGCCGCGGGCATTGCGCGATCCCGGTGCGCGGCTCCTCGCGGCCTTCTCGCTGCCGACGCTCGCGATGATGCTGGTGGTCAGCCTCTTGTCGCGGGCCGAACCCAATTGGGCAGCGCCCGCTTATGTCTCGGCGACGGTGCTGGTCGTCGGCTGGGCCTTGCGGTATGGCGGCCGCCGCTTCGTCGCGTGGTCGATCGCGATCGATCTCGCCGCCGCGATCGTGTTGTTCACCGGCTATCAGACGCTCGCCGCCGCCGGCATCGAATTGCCGGCGAAATACGACCCGCTTGACCGGCTGCACGGCTGGCGCCAGCTCGGTGCGCAGGTCGGCGACGCGCTCGCCCGCCATCCGGGCTTTACCCTCTTTACCGACGACCGCGAATTGCTGGCGGCGCTGATCTATTACGTCCACCCACACCCGTTCGGCGCGGTCAAATGGGAATTGATGGACCGGGTCAAGGACCAGTGGGACCTGACCAACAACATGAGAAAGCATCGCGGCGGCAAATTCCTGCTGGTGTCGGTCAAGCACCTCGCGCACGAGATGCGCCCGAGCTTTGCCGCGATGCAGCCGCTGCCGGCGATCAGGATCCCGCTCGGGCCGGGCGAGACGCGCCGCTATTCGCTTTACCTGGCTTACGATTTCAAAGGCTATCCGCAGTACCGCCGGCAGCCTTAACAGTCTCTTCCGGCGCTCGCAGACGGTGCCCGAGATAAAGCGGCAAGGTCAGCGCCGGATGCCCGTCATGCATCAGCATCGCCGGCGGGAGAGTGTCGATCGACCGAAACAGCCCGCCGAAGCGGGCGGCGATGTCGGAGGGCGACAGACGCGGCGCGACGATCAGCACATCGGCCCCGGCATAGTCGGCAACCGGTGCGACGATCCCATATTCCCGCGGATCGTCGCCGAGACAGATGACCGTCACCCGGCCGTTGAGCGCATAATCGACCTTGCCGGCGTCGAGCCAGCGCGTCGCCGCGACCACCAGCCCCGGCCGGCCAATGAGGCCGCGCTCGGCGAGTTCCTGGCGCAGCGAGGTCCAGTCGACCGCAGCCAGAGTGGGGTCCTGGTCGAGCCGGCCGATCGCCGGCAGCCAATCGAACCGAACGTCGGTGGTGACGATCACCACGCCGAAAACGACCAGCGCGCCCGTCGCCGCCAGCCACCCCCCGATGCGGCGACGAAGCGCTTCCCGGCGGGCGATGGCGTCGCCGAGCAACGGCAGCAGCAGCAGATAGCCGGGTGCGGCCCAGTGAAACAGCACACGACTCCAGAGCGAAATCAGCGTGAAAAAGACGATCGGCGGCGCCGCCAGGCAAAGCAGCAGCCAACGCCCCCGGTCGGCTGGACCCTGGCGCAGCGCCCCGAAGGCGCACAGCATCAACGGCAGCCACAGCCACGGCAGCATAAACAAGGCGTTGCCCGCCAGGGTGCGGATCGGGCCGAAGAGGTCGAAACGGCCCTCCGCCCTTCCACTCTGGAACAGAAACGAGATCCAGCCATGCTCGGCGTTCCACACCAGGACCGGCGCGAACATCAGGAGCGCGGCGAGCCCGGCGACATAAGGGTGCGGGCGTAAGAGCCAACGCCGGCCGGCGTGCTCCGTCAGCAGAAACCCGATCGCGCCGAGGATCGTCAGGCCCGCCGAATATTTCGACGACAGCGCCAGTCCCGCGCAGATCCCTGCGCCGAGCCACCAGCCCCAGGCCGCCCGTCCGTCCGCCGGCAACGCCGCAATCAGGCACAGGGCGGCGCCCAGCAAGCCCGGCGAACAGCGGCCCGTCAGGCAACACCCAGCTGGCGGCGGTGACGCCGATGACCGGGCACAAATTCGCCAATGCCGCCGCCCACAGACCGGCCCTAGCGCCGAACAGCCTCGCCGTCAGCCCGTACAAGAGCCAGGTGGTCAGTGCGAACAGCCCGATAAACGGCAGCCGCACGATGATCGCGGTATCGCTGCCGGCAAGATGTGCCGACGCCCAGGCCAGCCACCAGGCGATCGGTGGGTGATCGAAATAACCGAGCTGAAGATGGCGACCCGAGGCCACCATATAGCTCTCGTCGATGCCGAGGCCGAGCGATGCGGCGAACAGCAGTCGCGCCGCCAACGTGCCCGAGATCAGCAGGGTCAACCCGCCCGCCGGCGTCCACGCCCACGTTCTCGCCGCGTGCAGCCCGCGCCCGAAAGCGGAGTGAGGAACGATGTCGAGCGGCGCCGCCATACACTCGCCGCCCGCTATCTCCTCCGGAAATATTCCTCGTAGGGCGTGTCGTTCTTGATCAGCACGCCGCCATCGACGGTCAGCGCCACGCCGGTCACCATACGCGCCATGTCTCCGGCCAGAAACAGAATCGGGTCGGCGATGTCCTCGGGTTCGCACATGCGGCCGAGCGGGATTTTTTTCGAGCGCGCGGCCTTGCTCTCCTCGCTCGGGACGGTGCCGCCGAACGCCGTCGCGGTCGGGCCCGGGCACACCGCGTTGACCCGGATCCGATCGGGCGCCAATTCGTAGGCGGCATGCCGGGTCAACCCCAGCAGACCCGCCTTCGACGCCGAATAATTCGCGGTGCCGCCGAACGAAATCCGCTGCCCGGCGATGGAGGCGACGTTGACGATGGCGCCGCCGCCACGCGCCCGCATATGCGGCAGTACAGCCCGGATGCCGTTAAAGGCGCCGGTCAGGTTGACGGCTATGACTCGGTCCCAATCCTCGGCACCCATCTCGCCGATCATGCGGCGCACGGTCACCCCGGCACCGTTGACCAGAATGTCGATGCCGCCAGCGCTCTCGGTGATTGCCGCGGCGAGCCGGGCGAAGCCCTCGCGGTCGCTGACATCGAGCGGGTATGCCTCAGCCCGGCCGCCCTGCCCGGTGATCTCGGCCGCGACCCGCTCCGCTGCCGCGGCGTCGCGATCGAGCACCACGACGCGCGCCCCCCGCAGGGCAAGGGCCCGGCAGGTCGCCGCACCGATCCCATTGCCGCCGCCGGTGACGATCGCGATCTTGCCGGAAAAATCGTCGCTCATCGCTCAGCCTCCGCCACGCGCTCGACCCGATGCGGCGAGCGCGCTCGAACCTTAGCGCAAGAGATCGCTAGCGCGGAACTTTGCGGACCGCGTTTCCCTACTCCGCGGCCTGCGGCACCTGTTTGATGTCGGTCGAGTATTTGAGATGCACCGGCGCGTCGGCCTCGAACGGGTCGGTCAGGCCGAGCTCCTTGCCGTATTCGCGCATCGCCGGCATGACCTCCTGGCCCAGGAGGCGAATGCAGGTGCGCGCATCCTCGTTGCTGACATTGCCGTCATTGCCCCACAGCCCATAAATGCTGGGCCGGGTCTCTTCGAGGACGCGGCGCAGCTTCGGGATCACGGTCGTCGGGGTGCCGAAGATGACCCTCCCATCAGCGACCTGCTTTTCGAAGGTCGGCCGTCCGCGCGGGCTTTCGGCCCGCCCGACCGCGAACTCGACGAACTGGCGCCGGAACTCGGGCGAAAAATACCCGGCCGGGTTCGACCACACCGGATGGGCGAGCCCGGTGAATTCGCCCTGCATCCACAGGAACTGGCGGGCGTTCTTCTCGGCCTTTTCCTCGCTGTCCGAGACATGGACCTGCTGCAGATAGCCGCGGTTTTGCGGGCCGGCCTCATAGCCGACCTCGCGCGCCACCTCGTCATAAAGCTTCCAAATGTTCTTGGTCGCCTCGATCGAGGTGTTCAGCGCGATATAGGGATAGCGCTGCTTCGCTGCCCAGATGATCGTCTCCTTGCTCAACACGCCGGGGATCCACACCCGCGGATAGGGCTTCTGCAACGGCACCGCCCACGGGTTGACGACGCGGTGCTGGTAATGGGTGCCCTCCCAGCGGAACGGTCCCTGCCGGGTCCAGGCGGCGACCACCAGATCGTGCGCCTCCTCGAAGCGCTCGCGGTTGTAGGCCGGGCTGACCCCGTTGGCGAGCTGCTCCTGGCCGCCGCCGCGGACAAAGCCCGAGACCAGGCGGCCCCGCGAGATCATGTCGATCATCGCCAATTCCTCGGCGAGCCGCACCGGGTTCTCGGCCAAGGGCAATGGATTGCCGAGCAATACGATCTTCGCCTTCTTGGTCACCGCGGCCAGGATCGCGGCAAAGATGTTGCACTTCGACTGCATGCAGAACGGCGCGTTGTGGTGCTCGTTCAGCATGAAGCCTTCGACGCCCATTTCCTCGGCGTAGATATATTGTTCAAGATATTCGTTGTAGAGGCGGCTGCCGGCAACCGGATCGTAATACTTGTTCGAGAACATCAACGCGGTGGCGCCGAATTCGAGGCCAATCTCGGCCGGATAGGCGGACATCGGCTGCTCGGTGAAATACATCACATGCATGGCTTCCTCCTGTCCCTCTCGCCCCGCGCCGCGCTGACGCGACGCGGTTGCGCGCTAATTCTCGGCGATAAAGCCGCTGGCCAGCCTGGCGAGCGCCTCGGGCTGCTCCATATCGACGCAATGCCCGGATGCGCGCACGATCTCGAACCGCGCCTTGGGCAACGCCGCGGCATAGAGCTCGCCCGCGCTCCGCGGCACGATCTTGTCGTCGTCGCCCCACACCACCAAGGCCGGCGCCCGCACCCCGCCCAACAGATGCGGCAAGGTCTGGCTGTACATGTAGGGCTTCCAGGCGATCCGAAAACACATCTCGCGGCAGATGTCCCAATCGACCAGCTGGTCGGTCGACACGTCGCCATAGACGCGGGCAAACGCCGCCTGATCGTGAAACCCGGCGCGCGCATAGTCGATGTAGCTGACGATCGCCTGGTCGAAGATGTCGCCTTCGGGCGGCTTCAGCCCCATGGCACCCACCAGCACCAGCCGATGCAGCGCGGTGGGCGCCATCGTCGCCATCTCGGCCGCGATCCACCCGCCAAAACCCAACCCGACCAGCGAGGGGCGCTCGATCTTGAGATCGGCCAGCAGCCACTGATAGATGACCGCCACATCGCGCACGCTACGCAGCCATTGCGGGCGTTCGGATTGGCCGTAGCCCGGGTGGTGCGGGACGATCACGTCAAAGCGGCGCGCCAGCGCGTCGTAAAACTCGAGCCGATCGGGGCTGCCGATATCGTGATGCAAGACCACCACCGGGCGCCCGCTGCCGGCGCGCGCGAAATGCAGCTTTCCCCCGGCCAGCTCGACCTCGCTCCGGGTCCAGTCCGTGCCCGCCGCCATCGCCGCTCCTCTTCCGATGCCTCGCCCCTCAGCCTACCGCCTCGGCGGCTGCGCCCGCAACCGAGCGTTTGGTCATTGCAGGGTTGCATCATAGTAAGCCTACGAGATCATAAGTATGCTTACAACGGTGCGGCGAACCGGACAGCGCAAGTGAAGGCGGCAGCGCGCAAGCGGAATCCTCCCACCCGATCACATATTCATCCGGAATGGAGAACCTCATGCAGGTCGTTACCACCGAAAACCTCGCCGGACACCAGGTCACCGAGATCAAGGGCCAATGCTTTGGCGTCGTCGTCAGGAGCCGCGGGCTCGGCGGCAATTTGATGGCCGGGCTGCGCTCGATCGTCGGCGGCGAGATCCACGAATATACCTTGCTGCTCGAAGAGGCGCGCCGCCACGCGATCGACCGCTTGGTCGAAAACGCCACGACAATGGGCGCCAACGCGATCCTGATGATGCGTTTCGACTCAGCCGAGATCGGCCAGACGATGAGCGAGATCGTCGCCTACGGCACGGCGGCGGTGGTTGAGCGCCTGCCGGGATGAGCAAGCCCGGATGAGCAAGCCCGGATGAGCAAGCCCGGATGAGCAAGCCCGGATGAGCAAGCCCGGATGAGCAAGCCCGGATGAGCAAGCCCGGATGAGCCTGGGCGTGCTGCGCGCGGCGCTGCTGGTCATCGGCCTCGCCATGCTGGCCGGCGGCGCGGTGCTCGCAACCGCCGGGTGTGGGCTCGGCGCCGCCTTGCGCCTGGCCATTCCCGGCCTCGTTCTGGTCGGTGCCGCGCTCTTCGAGCGCTGGCGCTACAAACGCCTGGCCGGCGACCGGCCCGGGCCCGAATGGGTCGCCACCGACGAGCGTTTTGTCGATCCCGAAAGCGGCCGGCTGGTCACCGTCTACTATCACCCGGCGACCGGCGAGCGCCGCTACGTCGCCGCCTGAGGCGCCTGCCCCCGCGATCCGCACGTCTATTTAACGGTGATGTCGCCGGTCATGCCGGCCCAGTCGTGGTCGGGGCAGCGCATGTCGTAACGGCCGAGCCGTTTCGCGACAAAAAAGAGATTTTTTTGTTCGCCCGGCTGCAGCACGAGTTCGGCACGGTCCTGATCCAGTGCCGCCGGGTTGCGGATCGCGACCGTCTTGAAAAAAGCGGCCGCGTTCAGCTCGTGCAATTCATGACCGCGGTTGACGACGTGCAGCCGATAGGGAACGCCGCGGCGAAACACCAGATGGTTCGGCACAAAACGATAATCGACGGCCGTCACGGTGACGCGCCGGGCCCTCGCCCAGTCGATCCGCGCGGCTGCCCCCGCCGGCGCCGCGGCCCAGGCGACCGCCGCGACCAGCAGCACCGATCGCAGCCCTCCTCGCTGGCGCCGCATCCTCAGCCCGGCCGCGCGCCGTAGCGGTCGATGTGATAGGGGGCGCGGGCGAGGCCCGGGCAATGGCTGCCGACCACCGGCTCCAGCGCGTCGTAGAGGCGGCGGTTGTCGGCGTTGGCGGCGGCGAGCCGGTCGCGCGCCGCCTCGACTCGGCGGCGCAGCCGGTCGAGATCGACGCCGACCAGCCGCCGATTGTCGACCACCAGCCGGCCGCCGATCATCACGCTCGCCACCGCAGTGCCGTCTTCGGTGTGGACCAGCTGATTGACCGGGTCGTTGAGCGGCAGCCAGTTCGGGTGGTCGAGGTCGAGCATGACGATGTCGGCCTTGTAGCCCGCAGCCAGCCGGCCGATCCGGCCGTCGAACCCGAGCGCGCGGGCGCTGCCCTCGGTCGCCGCCAACGCCGCCTCGCGGGTCGAAAGCCACCGCTCTCGATCCGGTCCCCGCACCTTTGAGACGAACGAGGCGAGCCGCATCGCCTCGTACATGTTCTGATTGTCCGAGCAACTGGCGCCGTCGGTGCCGATCCCGAGATTGACCCCTCGCTCGAGCATCGCCCGCAAGTCGGCGAGGCCACCGCCCAAGCGCATGTTGCTGCCCGGATTGTGCGCGACCGAGGCGCCGTGTTCGCCGAGCCGGGCCATGTCCTCATCGTCGAGCCAAACGCCATGGGCCACCGTGAAATGCGGCCCGAGCACGCCGAGCGCCTCCAGGTGCGCGGTCTGGGTCGTGCCGTAGACCCGGATGCCGGTCACCGCCTGCACCTTTGAATTCGGCGACATGGCTGTGCAGCCCGACATCGAACTCGCGCGCGATTTCGGCGCAGCCGAGGATGAACCCGTCCGAGCAGTGATGCGGGATCGTCGGCGCCACCGCCGGGCATACCTTCTCGCGATCGAACCGCCAGGCCGCGAATGCGGCGCGGATCGCCCCGAGAGTCGCCTCGGCCGGCGGCAGGCGTAATTCGGCGACGCTGGTCTGCAATGCCGGCGGCATCGCCTCGAGCAGGCCCGGGATCGCCTCGTAGAAACTGCGGTCGGCGACCATCGGCGCAACGACCGCGCGCATGCCGATTTCGGCATAAGCCTGGGCCGCCAGCGCCAGCCCCTCGGCCGTCGGCAACGGCCATTCGAAGGATAGATCATAACAGGCGGTGCAGCCTTTCATGACCATCTCGACCGCGCCCAGCTGCGTCGACAGATAGCGGTCATCGAGGCTGCGGTTGCCGGTAATCCACGGCGCCGCGGTCAGCAGCAGTTCGAGCGTCCAGCGATCGCCCATCCCTTTGGCGAGATTGCCGTGGCCATGGGTGTGGGCGTTGACCAGGCCCGGATGCAACAGCCGGCGGACCGCCGAGACCTCGACCGTCCCCTCGGGTGCGGCGCAGCCGGGAGCGCCGATCTCGCGGATCGTGTCGCCGTCGATCAGGACGTCGGCGAACTCGGCGATGCCCGCGGCAATGTCGAGCACTCGGCCGCCGCGCAGGATCGTATGCGTCATGCTATCGTCTCCGCGAAAGGCAGCCCATCATAAACCCCGCGCGAATGATCAGCCCCAATCGAATGACAAGCCTGCGCGGGCGAGGAGCCGAGCGATGCCGGAGGTGATCGTCGAACGACGCGACGCGGTGCTGCAGATTACCCTCAACCGGCCGCAGCTGCTCAACGCCGTCGACCGTGCGACCATCGCAGCCCTCGCCGACGCTGCCGCCGAAGCCGCCGAGGACCGCTCCGCCCGCGCCGTCTTGCTGCGCGGCGAAGGCGCCCATTTCTGCGCTGGCGGCGATATCGGCATGTTTGGCGACCTGATCGGCCTGCCGCCCGAAGAGCGCCGGCAGGCGCTCTACCACACCGTCGACGCGCTGCACCCGCTGTTGATCCGGCTGCGGCACATGCCAAAGCCGGTCGTCGCCGCGGTTCAGGGGGCGGCGGCCGGCTTCGGGCTCAGCCTGGTGCTGGCCGCCGATCTCGCCATCGCCGCCGAGGATGCGGTCTTCGCCTGCGGCTATATTCATCTCGGCACCAGCCCCGACGGCGGCATGACGGCATTGCTGCCGGCGATCGTCGGCCTCAAGCGGGCGAGCGAGCTCACGATGCTCGGCGAGCGGTTCGACGCGCGCCGCGCCTTGTCGCTCGGCCTCATCAACCGTCTCGCCACACCCGACCGGCTCGCCATCGAGGCCGAAGCGCTGGCCGCGCAACTTGCCGCCGGCCCGACCATGGCCTATGCCCGCACCAAGGCGCTGCTGCAGCAGACGATCGGCGATGCGTTCGAGGCGCAATTGCGGCGCGAGGCGGAAAGCTTCGCCGCCTGTGCGGCAAGCGAAGATTTTGTCGAAGGGGTGCGCGCCTTTCTCGAAAAGCGCCGCCCAGTTTTTACCGGCCGGGAATGAGGTGGGCGATGCGACGGCTTCGATTGTGGCGGGTGATGCTGATCGTGCTGGCGAGCGCGGGTGGGTTGTCGGGTTGCTATTACGACCCCTATACCGGCGGCTATTACCCGTACCCGCCCTACCCCTCGCCCTATCCTTACCGTCCGCCCTATCCATATCCGCCGCCGGCTGGCCCGAACCCGGCGAGCGGCATTCCGCCGGCGGCGAACGCGCCGGTCCAGCAAACCCCGCTGCCGCCGCCGCAATAGCCGGGGGCCCGCCTCGGGCCTGCCCAGCCGAGACCAATATCCGACCTGAATTTGACACGAGCGATCCCAGTAGCCTGCCCTTTGCGCCCTCGGCGCGCGGGCGACGGTGGGCGCGATCAGTCGATTGAGCGGGGCGCCCCGGATCTTTACCTCCGGAGAAGCAATGGTTTCAAACGCGGGCCTCACCCGGGGCGGATCGTCGCGGTCCCGTCCGCGCGTTCCAACACGGTGCCGAACGGCCGCGACAATTCGGCGAGACGGTCGAGGATCGCGTCGGCGGCGGGGCCGCGCGCGATCGATGGGCGCCCGCGCGTCGCCAGGTCTCCCGGCCCGGCGACCCCTAGCGCGTTGAGCTGCAGCGGAATCAAACGCATGCCGCGGAACCGGCCGCTGGCGAAACGGCATTCGGCGACGACGCTCTGCCAGACCGCCGCGTCGTAAAAGCCGTCTGCGGTCGCGGTCTGAAAAATCAAATTGCCGAGATCATAAAAAACCGGCCGGGTGCGATAGATCTCGATCCCGTGCAGCCGCGGCGCCCCATGGCCGACATAAAGCGACGCACCCGCATCGATGCAACGATGTGCGAACTCGCACTGCCATTGGGGCGTCCGTCGCCCTCCCTCTTCGAGGATGTGGTTGTGGTGACAGGCGATCACGACATCCGCCCGCGCGGCCGCCTCGGCGATCGCGCCGAGAATGCGCGCGAGGTCGGCCGTTTCGGGCTGACCATCGGCGGCGAGCCGCAATTCGTTGATCCCGGCCCGCGTCGCGGTCGCCGCGGCGCCAGCGCGAACCGCACCGCTCGCCATCGCCGCGAGCGCGACCGTGCCGTTCGCGGTTTGCCGATAGGCCGGAGCCGCCGCCGCGGCCAGATCGGCGCCGGCCCCGGCATGCCTGACAGCGCGCACATCGAGCTCGGCGAGCATCCCAACGATACCGCCGGTCCCGAGATCCCAAACGTGGTTGTTCGCCGTCGCTAACAGCGACACCGATAGCTCCCGCAGGCAATCGAGCACGCTGGGATCGGCGGCATGCAGAAACACCCCGTCGCGCGTCGCCGCCTCGGCCGACGGGCTGTGGATCGCCGTCTCCAGATCGGTACAGCACAGATCGGCCCGCGCCATCATCGCCGCCAGCTCCGCGAAATCCGGCCAGCATTCGGCGCGCAGATCATGCTGGATCAGCGCCTGTCCCAGCACGTTCACTTGCAACTTCGCCGACGAACTCATCGCGCCCGATCAGCACCACACGGGATCCGGCCTAGCTCTCCCACAGCCGCTCGCTTGTCTCCGCCTCCGGGCCTGCTTGGGCGGCTGTGCGGAAGATCCAGAAGTAGCGCGGCGAAAGGGCATCGATCTCGCTCGCCGGGCGCTGGAAATGGCGGGCGACAATCCCGTGACCATCGCCAAGGCCGCCTATGTCGTGGGAAAATCAAGCGAGGTTCCCTCTCCCTACTCGCCGGGAGAGGGCTGGGTGAGGGGCGAGCGCGTCAGATGTGACGGCCGCGCAGATCGTTGTTGGTGTGGCGATCGCCGGCGAGCCAGCGGGCGAGTTCGCTGTGCGCGTCGGCACGGCGGATCGCGTCGATCTCGGATGCGTCTTCGGGGTCCTGGGTGAACTCGACGATCAGCCCGTCCGGCGAGGCGACGTAGATTGATTTGCAGTAGCCGTGATTGGTCTCGCGGTATTTCTCGCCGGCCATTTCGAGCCGCCGCTTCAGCTCGTCATAGGTTTCGGGCTCGGCCTTGAAGGCGATGTGGTCGTAACGCCCGATCCGGGCCGGCTTCTCGGCCTGAGTCATCGCGTACAGCTCAGGGTCGGCGAACTGGAAAAACGCCAGCGCGCCGCCATCGGCCATGGCGAAAAAGGTGTGGCAGAACTCGACCTCGCGCTGCAGTTCGGCGCTGAAATTCTTCTCGCACCAGGTCGCCGCCAGCGGGATGCCGAGCAGATCCTCGAAAAACCGCCGGTTGACCTCGTGGTCCTTGACCACAAAGGCGTTGTGGTGCAGCCGCGACGGCAGTCGAGCCAACAATCCCTCGATCCTCGGTGCGCGTGCGGCTTCGATCGTATCCATGTCGGTCCTCCCTGGTTCGGCTGCGCCACGATAGCACGAAAATCTCGGCCGCTCGACCGCCGACGTTGTCTGCCGCGGCGCGCAATCCTGAAACGCGTGGCGCTGGCGCTCGACGGATGGCACCGGCCGCGAACATGCTGCATGGTCGCCTCGACCCGGTTTTGAGATAGGGGGAGTTTGTGAAAGTCAGCGCAATGATCCGGCTCAGCCCCGGCGCCGAGCCGGAGGGCGGCCTGATGCGCCACATGGCGGACTACGCCCGCCGCATCGAAGCCGGCGGCTTTCCGGCGATCTGGGTCGGCGATTTGCTCGGTCGCGGCCGGCCCACTCTCGACCCGCTGACGACGCTGGCGCGGCGAGCCGGTCAACGGTGGAGGGTCCTTGTCCACCTGGCCCGGATGCGAAGGCGGGCCGCCGATCTTGATAGGCGCCTGGCGCAGCCCGCGCTGGATCACCTATGCCGCCAAGGAATGCCAGGGTTGGACCCCGTCCGGCCGGTACAGCAGCTGGGACGACCTCGAAGCCGGAGCGCATCTACCGCGACGCCGGCGGCGCCAACGCCGTCCTAGCCAACGTCGCCGTCGATCTCGCCGAGCGACCTCAGTCTAGCGACCTCGCCGCGGCCACCGACGTGGCGCTGGTCTGTCCTCCGGACGAAGCCCGCCGGCGGCTGAAACGCATCGACCAGCTGGGCTTTGACGAGGTCCTGCTGGTCTCCCATTACCTTGAACTCGAGGAAATCGAACGGGCGCGCGATTTCCTCTGACCCGCACCGCCGCTAACCGCCCGAACCCCGGGGCGCGGGTTGGGTTGAGCGCGCGCATTAGCACGCTTACCGCCCGGGACCCGTATCGACGGCCCTACGAATTCTCCCCGCTGACGGCTGCTCAACTCGCCGTGCCCTCGCGCGAGCGGCATTGGGGTAATCGTCTGACGCGTGCCGTCGTCCAAGTCCTCTAGCGGCTAAAATGCAGCCGACTTGGATTAACTAACAAATCTCTGATTATTCAGTTCTTTGTGCCAACATCTGTGGAATGTCCGATATTTGCCCGCAATTTCAGTAGCTGTCGCCGCAAAAATCCTATTCCTCTGCAGTGCCGATGGTGTTACTTGATGGGCAAGATGGGTTCCAATGGCAACGGTGATCCTTGCGCGGCCGCGGGACGGCCCCTGAGAGAACATAGTGTCGGAGCCCTATTCTCGGGCCCGCTGTTCTCGCGGAGGTGGATGACCGGCACCGGTGCCAAGGACCTCATCAAGCAACATCTGCTGAGGCTGGCGAGGATAACCGGGGGCTTTGCCCTTGCGAGACTCGCCCTGCCCAGGCATCTGCGCATTCTCGCCTACCATGGCTTGTGGACAACTCCGGGCTTTCAATTTGGCGACCGCCTGTTTATTAGTCCTGAGCAGTTCGAGCAGCGGATGCATTGGCTGAAGCGAAGTCGTTATTCTATCCTTGATCTTGATGAAGCAGTCGATGCGCTCGTGAACAAAAAGATTTGTAAAAATTCGGTTGTCATTACCATCGACGATGGATGGAGATCTACTTACACTCATATGCTTCCTATATTAGAACAATTCGGATTTACTGCGACGGTATATGTCACGACTTGGTATGTGGACAATCAATCGCCGATCCTGAATGTTGCGCTAAACTACGTCTTTCAGCGCTCAACTGTGCCGAATTTTGCCTGGCGCGTCCCTGGGCACACTGAATTTGAGGTACAATTAAGAGACGAGCAGAGCCGCAGGATTGCCGCTCTAGAGGTCAATCGAGTGCTTCAACAACTCCCGTCAACAGCCGAACGGCTGCAGGAGTTGCGAGAAATCTGTCGGCTAGCCGACGTTCCCACGGAACCCTGGTGGAGCGAGGGCCAGTTTCATTTGATGAACAGAGAACAACTTAGACATGCTCAACACCGCGGACTGAATATTCAGCTCCATACGCATCGCCATAAGGTGGTTGTGGCTGATGATGATGTGCTTGCAGGCGAATTGTCTGATAATCGATCTTTTCTTGCTGAGGTTTGCGGATCTGACCGATTCTACCATTTTGCCTACCCCAATGGGCGATATGACGCAGCAGCCGCTAACGTTTTGGTGAATGCCGGTATCAGATCAGCGGTGCTGACCGACCACGGACTTAACTTGGCAGGCTCCGACCCTTATGCGCTGCGACGCTTCCTCGATGGCCGCTCGGTGACCCAGGCCGAATTCGAGGCTTACATGTGCGGCGCGCTCGAGCTCTTTACCGCCGCCCGAAGACAGCTGTGGGCGGCGCGGCCCTAACGGAACGAAGAGGCGGTTCGGCTGTAGCGCATAAGCCGGGCCCGCCGGCGATCCCGGGCGTCGCGAAATCGCCGATAGCGGGCGCACCGAGAGGCGGCCGGAATATCACTGCGGGTTGGGCCTGGCCCCGAACGCAGCGGAAATCGACTACCGCTATACGCCGAAGATTGCGCCGCGCACGTTGACGTGGTCGCCGTCGCAGTCCGGCCGGTCGGTTTCGACCGCGGTGCCCACCGCTTCCTTGACGGTGAACGGAGTGTCGCGAACTTCCCAGTATTTGCCATGCCCGGAGATCGCGACGCCGCCGCCGGCATCGTCTTCGTACCAGCCGTCGCGCAATTCGACGATCTCGCGACCCGCGACCCGCAGCGCCGCCATAGCCGCGGCGTCGCCGACGCAGAAATAATCGGTCTTGCCCGCTGCGTCAGGCACGATCGCCGGGGTCTTGCGCGCCAGTTTGATCTGGACCGAAGTCGGCTTCGGCATGTCACCGATGCCGCGCAGGATGAACATCATCGGGGCTTTGCTCTCTCATTCTGCTCTTTGAGAAACCGAGCGACCCGATCGCCAAAGGCGCGCGGCTGTTCGAGCTCCGGATGGTGCCCAGCCGCCTCGATGATCTCGAACCGAGCGTCGGGGATCAGCGCGCTATAGGCGCGCCCATAATCGGGCGTCACGATCCGGTCGCCGGCCCCCCACAGCACCAGGGTCGGCGCCGCGATCCGAGGCAGCCAGTTTTTGAGCTGCGGATTGTACATGTGCGGGCGCCAGGCATAGAGGCAGAGCGCGTCCCAGTTGCGCGCCAAGCCGATCATGTCATCGTCGCTGATTGCCTCGTCGATCGCCGTCTGCCAGCCGAGCCCGTAATTGCCGGCCGGCCGTTTGGCCGGATCGTGCCAGGCGCGGCGGTTCAGCTCCTGCGGCGCGGTGTTGAAGAAATGCGCGATATCGCGTTCCTCGCGCCCGCCGAGCTTGATGCCAACCGGATCGACCAGGACGAGCCGGTCGAGCTTGCGCGGCATGCAGACCGCGATCTCCGCGGCGACCCACCCGCCGAACGAAAACCCGATGACGGTGACCCGCTCGCCGGTCATCGCGTCGAGCACGGCGAGATACAGATGGACGA
This sequence comes from uncultured Alphaproteobacteria bacterium, assembly GCA_963832875.1. Classification (GTDB taxonomy): domain Bacteria; phylum Pseudomonadota; class Alphaproteobacteria; order ATCC43930; family CGMCC-115725; genus AP-15. The sequence goes on from CAWHWB010000003.1 coordinate 128,009, forward strand.
GATCGTACATCGTGTCGAAATCGGCCGGCCGGGGCGAATTGCCGAACCCCGGATGCGACGGTGCTACGAGCTCGCCGTGCTCGGCGAGCTGGTCGAGAAACGGTGCCTCGGGGCTGATATTGTTGATCCCATGGACGAGCAGGATTGGCGGCCCGCCGGGGCTTCCGCGACGCAACACTTCGAGATCGAGGCCGCCCACCTGCAATCGTTTCACCGAAAAAGTCATCGCTGGCGGCGGCGCCCGGAGGATTTGCCGCTATTGCTTGCGCGAATCGGCGACCATGGTCTTCAGCGCGGCCAAGTCGACCGCGCCCGGCACCACGTGATCGCCGACAATAAAGGCCGGGGTGCCGTGGATATCCAGCTCGTCGGCGAGCGCCAGATTGGCTTTCAGCTGCTGCGCCACCTCGGGCGAGGCCATGTCGCGCTCGAGACGGCCGACATCGAGCCCGACCGAAGCCGCCACCTGATAGACCGTATCGTCGGTGATGTTGCCGCGCGCCGCCATCATTGCGGCATGAAATGCGTCGTATTTGCCCTGCTGGCGTGCCGCCAGAGCCGCGTGTGCCGCGGTCTCCGAAACCGGCCCGAGGATCGGAAACTCCTTATAGACGAGCCGCAGCTTGGGATCCTGCTTCAGCAGCGCCGCGAGCGCCGGCTGGACCTGCTTGCAATAGGGGCAACGGTAGTCGAAAAACTCGACAATCGTCGCCGTGCCGTGCGGGTCGCCGGCGACTGGCGTCGCCGGGTCGTCGAAGATCTCGCGCCGGTTCTGCGCTACCGATTGCGTCGCTTTGGCGTCCTTATCGGCGCTCAGCTTGTCCTCGGCCGCACGCAGCGCGGCGATCAAGACGTCGGGATGCTGCAAGAGATAGTCGTGGACGATCGCCTCGACGTCGTGGCGTTGCGCCGGTGTCATCGTCTCGGCCGCTTGGACCTTGCCGAGCGGCACCGCGGCAACAACCGCACAGGCGAGCGCCAAGAGCGCCGATCGCGCGAGAACCAGCATCAACACAAGCTCCTTCGCTGTGAGCCGCGGCGGGATGCCGGGCTCGGCTCAATCCGACCGGCGCAAATCCGACCGGCTCCGAGGATCCCGGGCTCCGGGCGATATGGCTGGTCTCGGGCGCGAGAACGCCGATCAGTTGGGCTCGGCGTCTTTGCATGCAAAACTAGACCGGAATTGATTAAAATATTCTGACCGCCGGCGACGAACGAGTTGATTGCGATCATCCCCACCAGAAAGATTTGGACGGCGTCGGGGTCGAGCCCGGCCGCCTTCCGGACCGGGCACATCATGGTGCGGATGTCGCCTTCGATTTCGGTATCGCGCAACCGGTTGACGCTGCTGCCGGCTCCCGGTTCGTGCGCGGCCGCCGCCCGAGCGGGGGCGAGCGCCGCGACGACAACGCAATCATGGTTCTCAGAACAGCGCGAAGCGACATTGGCGACGCCTTCAAGAGCCTGTCGGACGAGCCTGCGGGATCGGCTCGGGCGTTCCCCAGGCGCGCCCGCAGGATAGGATTGCGACGAGACGGCGGCAAGCGGGCCAGCCCGGCGCCGGCGCGCCGGCGCCGTCTCAGGACTGGATCAGGCGCTGCCACCAGCCCCGGCGCGGGCTTGCCGGCTTCTCGGTGACCGTCTGCACGGCGCTCGCCGGTGCGGGTTGCGGTTCGGCCACGGCCGGGGATGGGGGAACGGCCGCCGTCGCGGCGGCACTCTCCGTGCCCTTCTCGTGCTGCGCGCTGTCTTCCCGCTCGGAGCCGGCAGGCTCGGCCTCGACCCTACTCTCCGGCGCCGCTCCTGGGCCGCCGGCCGGCGGCCAGAACGGTCCGGCCGCTGCCTCGTCGACGGCGAGCGTAGTTCGGGCCGGCTCTATCGGCTGCGCCGCGGACGGGTCGGGCTCGCTCGGTACAGCCTCGCCGGCCAGCGCCGGCAGGCTCGCGGTCTCGATCTCCGCGGCCGCAATCGGCTCGGCCGCCGGCCACGCCGCTGGCGCGCTCGCCCGCCCTGCGTCCTCGGCGGCAAAGCCTTGGTCGGCGGATTCGCCGGCCGAGGGTTCGCTCTCGCCGGCTGGTTCGCTGTTGCCGGCGGTTTCGCCATCGCCGGGCATCAGCTCGACTTCGATGGTTTCGGATACCGGGCGCGGATCGTCAAAGCTCGGGCCGCCAACCTCCTCGCGCCGCCCGCGGCGACGGCCGCCCCGCCGCCCGCGGCGGCGGCGCAGCTTGTCGTCCTCGCGCAGCTCGCCGTTCTGGGCCTCGCCGTTCCGGGCTTCGCCGTTCTGGGTTTCGCCGCTTTGGGCCTCGCCGTTCTGGGCCTCGCCGTCCGGCGCGCCGCCGTCGCTCGGCTCAGCCTCATGCGCCTCGTCCCGAGGCGAAGCGCCGTTGCGCTCCCGGCGGCCCGCGCGAGCGCGAGCGGCGACCGGTTCTGCGGCTTGTTCGCCGCCGTCTTCGGCGGCGCGCTCCGAGGTTGCAGCACCCCGCTCATCGTCGTGGCGCCGCCGCCGGCGCCGGCGCCGCCGGGCGCGGCCGCGTTCCTCGTCGTCGTCCCCGCCCTGCGGTTCGGCCCCGGCCGCCCCAGTCGCGTCGCCATCGTCTTCCTCCGGCTCCTCCTCTTCGAGTTCCGGCGCCTGGGTCAACGGGAGCGGGACCGCCGACGCTGCTTCACCGGGTTCGTAAGCGCGCAGCCTTTCGAGTCGGAAGGCGGGTGGGATCAGCGCGTCGTCGCGCGCCACCAGCACATGGACCCCATAGCGCGCTTCGAGCTGCGCCAAGGAATCGCGCTTGTGATTGAGGATGTAGAGGGCCACGGCGGTCGGCACATAAACGCAAACCTCGGCGGAACGCCGCCGCATCCCCTCTTCCTCGATCGAGCGCAGCACATAAAGCGCCGTCGACTCGGTCGAGCGGATAAACCCGGTACCGCCGCAATGCGGACAGGGTTGGGTCGAGGCTTCAACCAAGGACGGACGCAGCCGCTGGCGTGACATTTCTAGCAGGCCGAACGGGCTGATCCGCCCCACCTGGATGCGAGCGCGGTCGTTTTTGAGCGCGTCTTTGAGCCGGCGCTCCACCGCCCCCTGGTTGCGGTGCTCCTCCATGTCGATGAAGTCGATCACAATCAGCCCAGCCAAGTCGCGCAGGCGCAACTGGCGCGCGATCTCTTCGGCCGACTCGAGATTGGTTCGCAGCGCCGTCTCTTCGATGTTGCGCTCGCGCGTTGAGCGCCCGGAATTGACGTCGATCGCGACCAGCGCCTCGGTCTGGTTGATCACGACGTAGCCGCCCGAGCGCAGCTGAACGATCGGCGAATGGATCGCGTCTATCTGGCTCTCGACCTGAAAGCGGTGCAACAGCCCGATCTGCGGGTCGCGATAGGGCTGGACCCGCTTGGCGTGGCTCGGCATCAGCATCTTCATGAAGGCCTTGGCCGTGCGGTAGCCTTCCTCGCCTTCGACCAGCACCTCGTCGAGGTCGCGCGTGTAGAGATCGCGAATCGACCGTTTGATCAGATTTCCTTCCTCATAGATCAGGGCCGGTGCGGTTGACCGCAGCGTCAGCTCGCGGATCTCGTTCCACAGCCGCAGCAGGTATTCGTAGTCGCGTTTGATTTCGGCTTTCGAGCGTTCGGCGCCCGCGGTGCGCACGATCACCCCCATGCCCTCGGGAATGTCGAGCTCTTCGAGAATGTCCTTCAAGCGCCGGCGGTCGCCGATGCTGGTGATCTTGCGCGACACGCCGCCGCCGCGCGCGGTGTTCGGCATCAGCACGCAATAGCGCCCGGCGAGCGACAGATAAGTCGTCAGCGCCGCGCCCTTGTTGCCGCGCTCCTCCTTGGTGACTTGGACCAGCATGATCTGCCGGCGCTTGACCACCTCCTGGATCTTATAGTGGCGAGGAGCGCGCGAGCGCTGGCGCTCGGCCTCTTCGAACTCGTCGCCGCCGAGGATCTCGATGATTTCGGGCTCGCCGTTCTCGCCCTCGAGCGGAGCGTGCCCCTGTGTCCGCAACGCCGTCTCGGCTGACTCTACTGACGCTGCTGCCTCGGCCGTCTCGACGACGTTATCGTCCGGCGCCGCCGCCCAATCTGCGGCGGACATGCTCCGCAGCTCGGCCAGCGCGTCGTCGGTTCGCAACGCCGCGTAGCCGACCAGCTCGCCCGGCGACTCCGCCGGTTCGGACGAAATCGGCGCGGAGCCGGGCCGGTCTGCATCGGGGTCGGAGGCGACTGGGACGAACGGCGTCACATCTTCCCAAGGCAGCTCTCGCTGGGCCGCTTCGGCGCGCACCGCCGCCTCGGCGAAAGCACCCTCTCGGTTTTCCGCTGCTGTGCTCTCGATTTCTGCGCCGTCGATTTCCGCGCTGTCGATTTCCGTGCCGGCGCCGCCCGCCGCTCCCCACGGCCGCTCGATGGCGGATGCCGCGACCCCGGCGCGCTCGTCGCCATCCGCTTGGTCGGCCGCCGCAACTTCGTCGACCGCATCGTCGGCACCGGCCGCTTCTTCTGCCGCGGCGTCGTCGGCGCGGCTCGGCGCCGTGGCGACCGCGACCGGCTCGGGCAACGCCGCCGCCAACGGCACCCCGGCGTCTTCGGCGCTGGGTTCCGGTCCGGTCGCATCGGCCCGATACCCGCCTCCAGGCCTCTCGCGATCCCCGACCGGGATTCTGAAGTAATCCGGATGGATCTCGCTAAAAGCAAGAAAACCGTGTCGATTGCCACCGTATTCGACAAAAGCCGCTTGCAGAGACGGCTCGACACGCGTCACTTTTGCAAGATATATATTGCCTTTTACCTGCTGCTTTGTGGACGATTCGAAATCAAATTCTTCTAGCCGAGTGCCATTTAGCACCACCACCCGGGTTTCTTCGGGGTGGGTGGCGTCGATGAGCATGCGCTTTGCCATTCGGGCATAACTCCGAGGCGCGCTGCCGCGGCCGCGCGAAATTCGGCCGGCGGCGCGATCCCGTGTGCAAGGAAGCCGGCCACGCCTGAACTCATGCCTGCTGGGTACGATTGGGGATCGGCCATGGCGAAATCTTCGTCAGGGGACGGCTTCGGGTTCCGACAATCCGCGCCGTCCAGCGCTTTGGCCCGCCGCCGCGGCAGGCATGCCGCCGATCATGCGGACTCATCGCGCGACATCCTGCCGGGCGCGGCGCCCGTCAGGCGGACGGCGGTTTCTCGCGATTGACAATGTATATAGCGAAACCTCCCGCGACAATGCCTTCGTCCAGCAAGCTTTCGTCGGGTGAGCTATCGTCGGGCGGGGCTTTGATCGCCGCTCCTGCGAGCGCGCCGGCGCCGGCCGGCAAAACTCCCTTGGACCGCCGGCCGCGATATCGCATATAAGGCGGTGCCGCGCGGGACCGGGGTGGTCGCGGCGTTGTCGCAACAGGGGCGCCCGCGTCTCGCCGCGTTCGAACGAATGGTCAGACTGATCCGGTTTCTTTTCGTCTGCGCGGTGATCCTGGCGATCGCCGGCTGCGGATTTGTCGGCGTCACGATCTGGTATTTCGGCCGCGACCTTCCTGATTATCAGCAACTGGCGAATTATCAGCCGCCGATCATGACCCGGGTCCAGGCCGGGGACGGGCGGCTGTTGGCCGAATACGCCACCGAGCGCCGGGTTTTCGTACCGATCCAGGCGATCCCCAAGCGCGGTCGCCGACGCCTTCATCTCGGCCGAGGACAAGAACTTTTACACGCCATCACGGGATCGACCCGCTGTCGATCCTGCGTGCCGGGATCACCGATGTCGGGCGGCTGCGCGGCGAGTCGCCGCCCGATCGGGGCGTCGACGATCACCCAGCAGGTCGCCAAGAACATGCTGCTGAACAACGACGTCTCGATCTCGCGCAAGATCAAGGAGATCCTGCTCGCCACCCGGATCGAATCGGCCTTGCCTAAGGACCGCATCCTCGAACTCTATCTGAACGAGATCTATCTCGGCTCGGGCGCCTATGGCGTCGCGGCCGCAGCGCTGACCTATTTCGACAAGTCGCTCGACCAGTTGAGCCTGGGTGAGGCCGCTTTCCTCGGCGGACTGCCAAAGGCACCGAACCGCTATAATCCGGTGCGCTCGCCGCTGGCGGCGACGGCGCGCCGCGATTGGGTGCTCGACCGCATGGCCGATGACGGCTTCATCAGCCACGCCGCGGCCGAGGCGGCCAAGGCGGAGCCGATCGTCCTGCACCATCGGCAGGAGGCGAGCGAGGTCAAGGCGCCTTATTTTGCCGAGGAGGTGCGGCGCGAACTGCTCGCACGCTATGGCGAAAAGAAACTCTACGGAGCCGGCTTGTCGGTGCGCACCAGCCTCGATCCACCCTTGCAGGCGGATGCCGACAGGGCGTTGCGCGACGGGCTCATTGCCTATGACCATGCCCATGAAGGCTGGCGAGGCGCCATCGCCCATATCGACCCGCACGGCGATTGGGCGGCGCATTTGAGCGCCGTCGCGGTCCCCGCGGTAGCGACCGATGTCGGCTGGCGGCTGGCGGTGGTGCTGCGCACGACACCGGGCGAGGCGGCGATCGGCCTCGCCGACGGCGACACCTCGGACGTCCCGTTTTCGCAGATGCGCTGGGCCCGGCCGCGCTATCGCAACGGCGGCCTCGGGCCATTCCCGCGCGGCGCCGGCGACGTCGTCAAGGCCGGGGATGTGGTGATGGTGACGCCGATCGAGCCGCCGCCGTCCAAGAGCGATGCCGGCAAGACCGATGCGGCCGGCAAGGCCGCGGCGACCGGCGGGGTCGGCAAGACCGTCAACAGCCGGGGCGGCGCGAGGGGCCGCGCGGCTGCCGGTTTCACCCTGTGTCAGGTGCCGGAAGTGTCGGGCGCGCTGGTCGTGATGGACCCGCATACCGGCCGGGTGCTGGCGATCAGCGGCGGGTTCAGCTTTGCCATCAGCCAGTTCGACCGCGTGACCCAGGCTTATCGGCAGACCGGATCGGCGATCAAGCCGTTCGTCTTTCTGACGGCACTCGACCACGGCTTCACGCCATCGACCCGGGTCAGCGACGCGCCGATTTCGCTGCCGCAGGGCCCCGGGCTGCCGATGTGGACGCCGACCAATTACGAGCACAACGAGTTTCGCGGGCCGACCCCGCTGCGCATCGGCCTCGAGCAGTCGATCGACACCCTGACGGTGCGGCTGGCCACGATGGTCGGCATGGACCCGATCGCCAAAACCATCGAACGCTTTGGCATCATGGACCATGTGCCGCACGAATATTCGATTACGCTCGGCTCCGGCGAGACCACGCCCTTGCGGCTGACCGCCGCCTACGCGATGTTGGTCAACGGCGGCAAGCGCATCACCCCGACGCTGATCGACCGCGTCCAGGACCGCAACGGCAAGACCATCTTCCGCGCCGACGATCGGCCGTGCACCGGCTGCACCGACGTCGAATGGCATCACCAGCCGGTGCCGGTCATCCCGGACACCCGCGAGCAGGTGGCCGATCCCGGCTCGGCCTATCAGGTGGTCACGATGATGGAAGGGGTGGTGCAACGCGGCACCGGCGATGCGGTCAAGGCGGTCGGCCGGCCGATCGCCGGCAAGACCGGGACCACCAACGATTACCGCGACGCCTGGTTCGAGGGCTTCACCCCCGACCTCGCCGCCGGCGTCTATGTCGGCTACGACGATCCGAGGAGCCTCGGCAAGGACGAGACCGGCGGGCACGTCGCCGCCCCGATCTTCCGCGATTTCATGATCGCCGCGCTGAAGAATACCCCGGCAACCGATTTCCGCATCCCGCCCGGCCTGCGGGTTTACCGGGTCAGCGCCGCTACCGGCCTGCCGGTCTCCGGCGATGGGCCGGCGATCTACGAGGCCTACAAACCCGGGACCGAGCCCGGCCAGAGCCGGCATCCCGACCATCAGGGCTCGCCCGGGGAAGGCGCGGCGCCGGTCGCTTCGGCCGGCGCTGCGGGGACTGGCGACGCGGAGACCAGCGACAGCGCCGCCGACAATCCCGACAGCAGCGACGTCAACTCGGGCCAAGCCAATTCGGGGGGGGCCAACTCCGGCGCGGCCAACTCCGGCGGGGCCAGCGCCAGTCCGGCGGGCGCCGGCGTCAGGCCCGGCGATGCCAATAGCGCGATGCTGCCGCCGCGCGGCGCTCCCGCCAGCGGCACCGGCGGCCTATATTAGCGAAACCGAACACCGAAACCGACGGGCGGAGCGAGCATGCGCGCCGAAATCGAGGCGGCGGCCGGCGACATCAGAAAGTCGCTGGCGCTGCTGAGGAGGCATCTTTGACTGGGACACCGCAACCCGCCGCCTGGCCGAATTGAATGCGGTGGTTGAAAACCCGCGGCTGTGGGACGACCCGGCTGCGGCACAAAAGCTGCTGCGCGAGCGCACCCGGCTCGACCAGGCGATCGGCAGCTATCGGCGGATCGAACGCGCGGTCAACGAGACGCTCGAGCTGATCGAGCTGGGGGAAGCCGAGGGCGAGGCGCAGATCGTCGCCGAGGCCGAGGCGAGCCTCGACAAGCTGCGCGCCGAAGCGGCGCGCCGCGAGCTCGAAAGCCTGCTCTCGGGCGAGGCCGACGGCAACGATTGCTATCTCGAGGTCCATGCCGGTGCCGGCGGCACCGAGGCGCAGGATTGGGCCGAGATGTTGTTGCGCATGTACGTGCGCTGGGCCGAAACCCGCGGCTATAAGAGCGAGTGGCTCGAAGAGAGCGGCGGCGAGGAGGCCGGGCTCAAATCGGCGACGATCCGGGTCAGTGGCCCCGACGCCTATGGCTGGCTGAAGACCGAGAGCGGCGTCCACCGGCTGGTGCGCATCTCGCCTTTCGATTCAAACGACCGCCGTCATACCAGCTTCGCCTCGGTCTGGGTGTATCCGGTGGTCGACGACAAGATCGAGGTCGAGATCAACGACAAGGAGCTGCGCATCGACACCTACCGCTCCTCGGGTGCCGGCGGCCAGCACGTCAACAAGACCGACAGTGCCGTGCGCATCACCCACTTGCCGAGCGGCATTGTCGTGCAGTGCCAGAGCGAGCGCTCGCAGCATCAGAACCGGGCCCACGCGTTCGCCATGCTGCGCGCCCGGCTCTACGAAGCCGAATTGCAACGGCGCGAAGCGGTGACCGACGCGAAGAACGCCACCAAGACCGATATCGGCTGGGGCCACCAAATCCGCTCCTACGTTCTGCAACCCTATCAGATGGTCAAGGATTTGCGCACCGGCGTCGAGACCGCCAACACCGGCGCGGTGCTCGACGGCGACATCGACCGCTTTCTCGCCGCCGCCCTTGCCGCCCGCATCGAGGGCTCCGACGCGATCGCGGCCGCGCCCGACCCCCGCTGACCCCGGCCGCTGACCCCGGCCGCCGATCCCGGCGGGCGCGATCTGTCGACGCCGCCCCTAGGCTGCGCTTCCGCCGTCGCCTTCTAATGGATGTCTTCCTGCTCGTCGAAGGCCTGGCGCAGCCGGGCGACCGAAAACCCCGGCGCCTTGGCGGCGTCGATGATGACCTTTTCGCGGCGGGTCAAGAGCGCCACCGCCGCCGGCAATTCCTTGATCGCCTCGGGCGGGACCACGACCGCGCCGTGGCGGTCGGCATGGATCACGTCGTTGGGCGATACCACCATGCCGGCAACGCTGACCGTTCCGCCAAAATCAACCAGATGCACATGCGCGTGCGACGGCATGACCGAGCCCGCGAGCACGAAAAAGCCGGCGGCCATCGCGTCGAGGTCGCGCACCGAGCCGTCGGTGACCACGCCGACGCAGCCGAGTCCCTTATGGACATTGGTCTGCACCTCGCCCCAGAATGCGCCAAAGCCCGAATCCGGCGCGTCGAGATCCTGGATCACTGCGATGCTCGGCAATGGTTCGGCGGCAATGTGCGCGTAATAGCCGAGCCGCATCTCTTTCGCCTCGTCGCGGCCGCGCGGATGCGGCTCGCGGGCGCGAATGATCGCGGTGCGGGCAAAGGCCACGACCGGCTTCAATTCCGGAAAGGGTGCGAGCAGCGGCCGGCGGATAAAGCCCATCGCCCGGCGCGCCGGCACGACGAGTTCGAGGGCATTGCAGATCGTCGGCGTGTCGAACGCGCTCAACGCCTCGAGATCGGCGCGGTCTGGCAGGCGCGGCATCGGGGGTCCCTCCGGCGGTGGATTGTCCGGGCTCAGGCTTTATTGGAGAATGCCCAGGGCCGGCAAGGTTTTTCGGCCGGCAAGGTTTTTCGGCCGGCAAGGTTTTTCGGCCAGGCAAGGTTTTTCGGCCAGCAAGGCGGCTCTGCCGGCAAGGCTGTTCCGCCGCGGGCTGCAGATCAAGGGAGAATGCGGATGGGCGATTACGATCCCGACCGGGTCAGAAACCTGCGGCGGCCAAAGGGCCTGCCGTTCCAGATCGGCAAGATCGGCCATGTCGTGCTCAATGTGAGCGATGTGGAGCGTTCGGCGCGGTTCTATACCGAGGTGCTCGGATTTCAGATCTCCGACGTCTATCCGGAGGAAATGGTGCCGGGCGGCATGGCGTTTTTGCGCTGCAACCCGGACCATCATGGCATCGCACTGGTCGGCGGGATGACCGGCGAGGCGCCGAATCTCGAGCTTAACCACCTAGCCTTTGAGGTTGCGAGCCTCGACGAAGTGGTGCGGGCGCGCGACCATCTGCGCCGGCATGGGGTCAGGATCGATTTCGAGGGCCGTCGGCGCGCCGGCTGCCAGCTCGCGGTCGAGTTCCGTGACCCTGACAATCACCGGCTCGAAATCTATTGGGGCATCGACCAGATCGGCAGCGACGGACGGGTTCGCCCAGCCGCCGAATGGAAGGGCGCCCGCAGCCTCGCCGAGGCGCTGGCCGACCCGGTGCGCGGCCAGGACACCACGTTGCACGATCCCTCGCTGGTCAAAGGCTGAGCCGCTGCCGCTCTGGGCCTCGGGCCTGATTGGCGTTGCGCCGACCGGGATTGCGCCGACCGGGATTGCGCCGATCGGGATTGCGCCGATCGGGATTGCGGGCGGCGGCCGCGCCGGGCATGGTGAGGCATGATCGAGGAACGCTGCGCTGCGGCCGCGGGGAACGTCGCCAGCTATACCGTCACCGTGCGCGGCTTGGTGTTGCTTTGCAGCATCGGCATCCGCCGAGAGGAGCGCGAGCGTAAGCAGCGGGTCCGAATCTCGGTTGACTTGGCGTCGACGCGCGAGGCCGCGATCCCCGGCGAGGACCGTCGCCGCATCATCAATTACGAGAAGATCGTCGCTGCGATCCGCGAGATCGCCGGATCGGGCCACATCGATCTGTGCGAGGGCTTTGCTGAGCGGATTGCCAACGCCTGCTTTGCCGACCCGCGGGTCGATCGGGTCAGGGTCTGGATCGAAAAGCTCGACGTGTTTCCCGATGCCGACGGCGTCGGCGCGATCCTGGAGCGCACCCGCCCGGCGCCGTCCGGCGCCGGCTGAGCCATGTCGGAGCCGGCAATCCAAGCGCCCGCGATTTTCGGGATCGTCAACATTACCGAAGATTTGTTTTCCGATGGCGGCCGGTTTCTCGATACCGCGGCGGCGCTGGCTCATGCCCGGGCGCTGGTCGCCGCCGGGGCGGACATCGTCGATCTCGGCGCCGCGGCCAGCAACGTCGAGGCGAAGCCGGTCGCCGCCGCCGAGGAGATCCGCCGCCTCGAACCGCTGATCGCGGCACTCGCCGCCGACGGCACGCCCGTCTCGGTAGACAGCTTCGCGCCCGAGGTGCAGCGCTGGGCGATCGCCCAGGGTGCGGCCTATCTGAACGACATCCGGGGCTTTCCCGACCCGTCTCTGTATCCCGAGCTCGCCGGCGCCGGCTGCCGGTTGGTCGTCATGCACGCGGTCGGCGGCCGCGGCCGGGCGCAACAGGTGGAGCTGTCCGCCGAGCAGGTGTGGGACCGCATCCACGCCTTTTTCAACGATCGCATCAAGGCGCTCGAAGCCGCCGGGATCGCGCGCGAGCGGCTGATCCTCGATCCTGGGATGGGCTTTTTCCTGAGCAGCCGGGCCGAGGCGTCGCTGCGCGTCCTAGCCGGGCTTGCTTGCCTGAAGCGCACTTTCGGGCTGCCGATCCTGGTCTCGGTGTCGCGCAAATCCTTTCTGCGCGCGGTGGCCGGTCATCTCACCGCTGCCGCCCTCGGTGCCGCGAGCTTGGCAGCCGAACTGTACGCCGTCGAGCAAGGCGCCGATTACATCCGCACCCACGACTCCGGCGCCCTCGCCGACGCGCTCAAGGTCGTGGCGGCGTTGCGTGCATATGCCTTCTGAACAACGCCACCGGCTGCCAGTAGTGCAACACCCCTAATCGCCGGCAGGCTCGCTTTTCAGCTGCTTCTGTCGCAGTTCTTCGTTCCACCTAGGGAATATATCGATCTTCAGGCCGAACAGATCGAGTGCTCGCCCGACCGAATGGTCCACCAGCTCGGCGATGGTCGTCGGGCCGAAATAGAAGGCGGGCACCGGTGGGAAAATGACGCCGCCGGCTTCGGTTACCGTTGCCATATTGCGGATGTGGATCAGTGTGAGCGGCGTCTCCCGGACCATCAGCACCAGCCGCCGGCGTTCCTTGAGGACGACTTCCGCGGCGCGCGTCAGCAGCGACGAAGTAACGCCGGTGGCAATCTCGGCGAGGCTGCGCATCGAACAGGGTGCGATCAGCATTCCCATAGTCTCGAACGAGCCGGACGATATCGTCGCGCCAACATCGTGGATCGGATGGACCACGTCGGCCATCGCCTCCAGGTCCCTGCGGCTGAGGGCGCTTTCATAACCGCGCATCAATCCGGCGGGCTTGGAGACGACGAGATGCGTCTCGATATCGATCGACCGCAGGATTTCCAATGCCCGGGTCGCATAGACAATGCCGGTCGCGCCGCTGACGCCGACGATAATCCGCCGCTTCGCATCAGGCATGTCTCGTTCCTCTCAATCGAGATCGCGCGCGTGGGGACGCAGGGTCGATGTCGCGAAACCGCGCCCCCTCTTCTCCGCCACGAATTTGCTTATGGTTCCTGCGTCCACCCCAGGGTGCCGGCGGCTTTGAGCGCCGCGATCTCGGCAGGGTCGAGCCAGGGCGCGAGCGCGGCCTCGGCCCCGTCGGGATCGCTTGGCTGCGGCGGGATCGGCAGGCCGGGCCGGGTCCGCGAAAAGCGCGGCGCCGGGGCCGGCTGGACGATGCCGTCGATCTCGACGTAGGTGCCGCGCGCCTTGTTGTGCGGGTGGAGCGGGGCTTCGTCGGTGGTCAGCACCGGAGCGAAACAGGCGTCGGTGCCCTCGAGCAATGCGCACCATTCCTCGCGGCTGCGGGTCATGAACAGGGCGGCGAGCCGCGCCTGAGCCGCCGGCCAGCCGTCATGGTCCATCTGCGGCGGCAGCGTCGCCGGGTCGAGGTCGAGACGGCGGAGCAATTCGGCGTAAAACTTGCCCTCGATCGGGGCGACCGAAATCCAGCCGCCGTCGGCGCATTGATAGGCGTTGTAGAAATGGGCGCCGCCGTCGAGATGGTTGCTGCCGCGCTCGTGGCTGGCGAAGTCCGGCCGCGACTGCACCATGGAACGCCGTCATCAACGACGCCGCGCCGTCGACCATCGCCGCGTCAACGATCTGCCCCCGCCCCGATTGCCGCGCTTCGAGGATGCCGCAGACCAGGCCAAAGGCGAGATAGAGGGCGCCGCCGGCGTAATCGGCGATCAGGTTCAAGGGCGGGGTCGGCGGCTGGCCGCGACGGCCAAACGCATGCAATGCGCCGGCGAGAGCGATGTAGTTGATGTCGTGCCCGGCCGCCTGCGCCAGCGGCCCCTCCTGGCCCCAGCCGGTGACCCGGCCGTAGACGAGGCGCGGGTTGCGCGCCAGGCAGTCGTCGGGGCCGAGGCCGAGCCGCTCGGTGACGCCGGGGCGAAAGCCCTCGATCAGCGCGTCGGCGCGTTCCACCAGGCGCTGCGCCAGCGCCTTTCCGTCCGGGGATTTGAGATCGACGACCACCGCCCGGCGGCCGCGCAGCAGCAAATCGTAGCGCCGCGGGCGCTCGAGGCCGAGATCGTTCGGCCCCGGCCGCTCGATGCGCAGCACGGTAGCCCCCATATCGGCCAGCAGCATCGCGCACATCGGCCCCGGCCCGATCCCGGCCAGTTCGACGATCCTGATCCCGGCAAGCGGTCCCATGGCCACACTCCACAGCTGTTGGCGCGAAGCCTGCGAGGTGCGGTGCTGCGGGTCAAGCCGCCATCTTCCGGCATCGCCCAACAACTCGGAGGACGACGATGCTGCCGCGCACGCCTCCATCGCGAGGCAGGCGAGGACGCCCCCGGGGTGTAGCTGCCCCGAGGATGTTGCAAGAGGCAGAGGATGGTGGGACCGGATGCGAAGCTGAACTGATTGATGGCAACAACGAGGCTGACCACGCCGGCGAAATGCGGCTTTGGGAACTCGTGCTGAACGATCAGGCCCGGAAGCGAGGTGGTGTGGAGTGGCGCCGGCCGCTCGCTCGAGCGCAACGCAAGCGTCCGTTGTGAGATCCTCTTTCGTCCCTAACGTCAGCTTCGCGCCGGGATGGCACGGTTTGCGCCCAGCGGCGTTGTTGATACGCCACAACCGCATTCCACAGGTGCTCCGATGCCATTCGACGGTGCAAATCTCGTACTCTCGGCGCAAGAGATCTTGGACTCTGCTCTGTCGGCCGGCGGGCTCGAACCGATCGAGCCCCGCTTCCTCGCCCGGCACATGGCCGAGCAGATCCGCCTGCACCCCGCCGGCTGGGGGTACCGGCACCAGCGGGCGGTCGAACTGGGGCAGGTCGCGGTCTTGATGGCGGGCGTCGTGGCGTTCGTCGCCCTGTTCGCGGCCGATCGGGTTTCCTGGGGGTCGGCAGCGGCCCTCGCGGCGTTCGGAGCAGGGCTGCTGCCGCTGCTGGCGCCAGTGAAAGGGCCGCCCCGGTGGCGGGAGCGGATCTTCGACGATCTGCGCGAGGTGCCGCCGGCGATCCGCGAACCCGCGCTGCGGCTGCAGCGCCGGCTGCCCGAAGTCAGCTTTGTCGTCGGCGAGCTCTATCAGGACCGGATCAGGCTCGATCCCTACTTGCTCGCCGAGTACGGCGACGCCCGTGTGATCCTCGGCATCTGGGACGGGGACCGGCTGATCGCCTACGCGTAAGCGGGGCGGACAAGCGCGGCGATACGCCTTCAGAGCGTAGGGCGGAGTAACCCGGCATCCGCGACGACGCGAGCGGCGGGTCGCGCTGCGGTCCACCCGCCCTACGAATCGGGCGCAGCGGACGACCAGGCGGCTTCAGCCGGCTCAATTCGCAGCGAGGCCGAGCAGGGCGACGCCATAGACCCTGATTTTCAAGTCTTGCGTGCCCAAAACCATGCGTTCGAGATCGGCCTGCGCGACGAGCATGCGGTCGAACGGGTCGGCGTGATGACGCGGCAACTCCGCGGCGTGTTCGGCATGCTCGCCGGTTATCGGCAGCAGTTGAAAACGGTGCGCGACGATCGCCGCGACGATCGGGCGCGTGAAGCCGAGTTTGCCGATGTCCCGCTTGATGCCGATTTCCCATACGGTGGCAGCGCTGACGAATATCTCGTTGCGCGGATTGGCAATGGCCTCCCGCAGTGGGCCGGCGATCATATCAGAGTGCCTGTTCCACCACAGGAAGACGTGAGAGTCGAGGAGGAGCCTCACTGGTCCGTCTCGAATGTGGACTGAACTTCCGTCGGCAACGGCTCGTCGAAATCATCTGCGATGAAGGTGATCCCGAGGAGATCAGCCGGCTCGCGTGCGGTGTCCGCCTCCCGAATTGGCACCAGCTTGGCCTTCGGCTTGCCGGCCTTCGCGATGACGATCTCTTCGCCCCTCGCGGCTCGATCGACAAGCTGCGACAGGTGCGTCTTTGCTTCGTAGAGGTTCACCACTTTGTTCATACCCGGAGGCCTTCCGCATGTTGGTCTACTTGACCAAGATATGGCGCGACATGCACCGCGGCAAAAGACCCCTCAGTCTTGATGCCGGCGAAAGCGGATGTCGCGCAAGCGTGGGTCTGACAGGCGCGATCCGGGATTGACCAAGGCGGCCGAACGGTATCCCATCGCCCCGGCGACACATTCGCCTCGAAGGGGAGAAGCGCCGGCGATGAGCATCAAGGGCAAGGCCAATATCGTTGGGATTTTCGAGCACCCGACGCGCAAGGCCGACGACAAATCGCTGTTCCAGCTGCATGCCGAATGTGCGGCGGGCGCGCTCGCCGATGCCGGGCTGACGAAAGACGACATCGACGGCTATTTCTGCGCCTCCGGCGATACACCGGGCTTGGGCGCGCTGTCGATGATCGACTATCTCGGATTGAAGCTGCGCCACTGGGATTCGACCGACACCGGCGGGTCGTCTTATTTGCTGCAGGTCGAGCATGCGGCCGAGGCGATCGCGCTGGGCAAATGCTCGGTCGCGCTGATTACGCTGGCCGGACGGCCGCGCACCGAGGGGGTGGCGACCGGCACGGCACCACGCGCCGCGACCGTGCAGTCGGCCGAGACCGCGTTCGAAAATCCCTACGCGCCGGCGACCGCCAATATGTACGCGATGTGCGCGATGCGCCACATGCACCAGTACGGGACGACCAGCGAGCAGCTCGCCTGGGTCAAGGTCGCGGCCTCGCACCATGCGCAATACAACCCGCATGCGATGCTGCGCGACGTGGTCACGGTCGAGGACGTGGTCAACTCGCCGATGATCGCCGATCCGTTGCACCGGCTCGATTGCTGTGTGATCAGCGATGGCGGCGGCGCGATCATCGTCGCCCGGCCCGAGGTGGCGCGCAGCCTGAAGCGGCCATTGGTCAAGATCATCGGCGCCGGCGAGGCGCCGAAGCACCAGATGGGCGGGCAGATCGACCTGACCTATTCGGGGGCGGTGTGGTCGGGGCCGACGGCCTTCGCCGAGGCCGGGATCAAGCCCGCCGACATCAAGTACGCCTCGATCTATGACAGCTTTACGATCACCGTCGTCATGCAGATCGAGGATCTCGGCTTTTGTGAGAAGGGGCAGGGCGGCCGGTTCGTGTCCGACGGCAATCTGATCTCGGGCACCGGCAAACTGCCGTTCAACACCGACGGCGGCGGATTGTGCAACAACCACCCGTCGAACCGCGGCGGCTTGACCAAGGTGGTCGAGGCAGTTCGGCAATTGCGCGGCGAGGCGCACCCCAAGGTGCAGGTGCCGAACTGCGATCTCGCCTTGGCGCACGGCACCGGCGGCTCGCTCGGCACCAGGCATGGCTCGGCGACCGTGATCATGGAGCGGGAGTGACACTCATGCAGAGCCAGGAGCGCAAGATCCAGGCGCCGCAGCCCAACCTCGAAACCAAGGCGTTTTGGGACGCCGCCGCCGAGGGCAAGCTGATGGTCGGCAAGTGCAACGCCTGCGGCAAGACGCATTATTACCCGCGCGCGCATTGCCCATTCTGCTTCAGCGACAAGACGCAGTTGCAGCAAGTGTCGGGTAACGGCACGATCTACACTTACAGCGTGATGCGCCGCGCGCCGATCCCCTACGCGATCGCCTATGTGACCTTGGCCGAGGGGCCGACGATGATGACCAACATCGTCGATTGCGACCTCGACCGAATCCGCATCGGCCAAGCCGTGCGCCTGGTGTTCAAACCGAGCGAAGGCGGCCCGCCGGTGCCGATGTTCACCCCGGCGTGAGATGCAGCAGATCCTGACGGGTCCATGGCTTTAGGAAAAGGCGGTGATGCCCAATACCGTGCGCTTGCACCGCATCCTGGCAACCACGCCGGAAAAAGTCTATCGAGCGTTTCTTGAGGCAGATGCCCTCGCGAAATGGCTACCGCCCGACGGCTTCGCCTGCACCGTGCATCACTTGGAACCGAAAGTCGGCGGCACATTCCAGATGTCGTTCCGAAACTTTACGACCGGCACCAGCCGCGCGTTTGGCGGCGAATATGTTGAGCTCCTTGCGAGCGAACGCCTGCGCTACACTGACAAGTTCGACGAGCCCAAACTAGCGGGCACCATCCAAGTGACCGTGAGTTTGAAGAAGGTAGCGGTCGGCACCGAGCTCAACATCGTGCAGGAAGGCATTCCGGACATCATTCCTACGGAGGCTTGTTATCTCGGTTGGCAACAGTCTTTGCGAAACTTGGCAAGACTTGTGGAGCCCGAGATCGACCAATAATGGATGAATTAAGCACAGCGCAACCCATCGAGAATTGCATGACACCCAGGCAATGGCTTTCGCGTAGGCTCAAATTCTCCTACAGTGTCTTGGTTCCCACCTCGTCGCCCCGCGGAAGCGGGAGCCCAGCTGGCCGAGAAAGCTTGACCCCGGAATCCCGGCTTCGCGGCAAAGACGAACAAGCAAGGAGAAAAATATATGGACACACTCGAAGCTAACATCTCGCATCGCCCGGCGCACATCAGCCCGGAAGAGTGGGCGGTGCGGGTCGATCTTGCCGCGTGCTACCGGCTGATTGCACATTTCGGCTGGGATGATCTGGTCCTGACGCACAATTCGGCGCGGGTGCCGGGCCATCCCGAGCAGATGCTGATCAACCCGTCGGGGCTGATGTTCGACGAGATCACCGCCTCGAACTTGTTGAAGGTCGACATTTCTGACGGCCATTTGATCGAGCCCTCGGACTACGAGCCGATCAACGCCGGCGTCGTCATCCATGGCGCCATCTATCTCGGCCGGCCCGACGTGCAATGCGTCGTCCACACCCATACCGAGGGGGACATCGCGGTCGGCGCGCTGGAGGAGGGACTGCTGCCGCTGTCGCAATGGGCGATGCGGTTCTACAACCGGCTCGGCTACCACGATTACGAGGGCGTCTCGCTCGACATGGACGAGCGCGAGCGGCTGCAGCAGTCGATCGGCAATCATCCGGTGCTGGTGTTGCGCAACCATGGCCTGTTGGCGACCGGGCGCAATGTGGCCGAGGCGTTCTCGTCGACGTATCATTTCGAGCGCTCCGCCGAGGCGCAGCTGAAGATCCAGGCTGCGGTTGCGGCCGGCGCCAAGATGGTGATCCCGTCGCCCGACACCTGCGAGCGCCAGGCCGCACAGTTCGCCGGCAACATGCCGCGCCTCCAGGGCCAGCGTGAATGGCCGGCGCTGCTGCGCCTGTGCGACCGGCTCGATCCCAGCTACAAGAACTGACGCCGGAGGACCGCCCGATGAAAGTCACCGGCATCCGCGCCAATATCGTCGCCCTCCCGGCCGACGAGCCGCTCGCCGGCGCCGCGGAAAACCCGAATGGCAAGCGGCCGATCGTCACCCTCGAAGTCGAGACCGACGACGGCGCGGTCGGGGTCGGAGCGACCTATTTCGGCGGCGCGCTGACCGGTACCCTCAAAAGCGCAGTCGAGGAACTGGGGGCGCTGTGCATCGGCGAGGACCCGGTCCGGGTCGAGGCGGTCACCGCCAAATTGCGCGCGGCGGCAGGCTCGGCCGGGCCGGGCGGCATCTTCAACCTGGCGCATTCGGCGATCGACACGGCGTTGTGGGACCTGCGCGGCAAGGCGGTGAACCTGCCGTTGTGGAAACTGCTCGGCGGCGCGCGCGAGAGGGTCCCGACCTATGCCAGCGGCGCCTTGATGCGCGGGCTGACGCTCGACCGGGTGGTCGAGGCCGCCGCCACCCTCAAGGACAAAGGCTGGCGCGAGATGAAGACCCAGCTGGCCCTGCCCGGCGAGACGAATCCGGCTAAGGAGGTCGAGCGCATGCGCCGTGTGCGCGAGGCGATCGGCCCCGACATCAAGCTGATGTGCGACATCAACCAGCGCTGGCGCCCGGAGCAGGCTATCGACATCGGCCGGCGGGTCGAGGATGCCGGCGTCGGCTTGTTCTGGCTCGAAGACGTGACGACGGCCGACGATTTCGCCGGCCTCGCCCGCGTCACCGCGGCGTTATCGACGCCGGTCGCCGGCGGCGAATACGTCTGGGGCATCGTGCCGTTCCGCCACATGGTCGAGGCGCGTTCGGTCGATGTCGTGATGATCGATCTGGTGCGGGTCGGCGGCATCACCCAGTGGCTCAAGGTCGCCGGCATGGCCGAGGCCTTCAACCTGCCGGTGGTCAGCCATCTGATCCCCGAAGTGCATGTCCACCTGATCGGGGCGATCCCGAACGGGCTGACCGTCGAATACATGCCGTGGCTGATGCCGCTGTTCGAGGAAGTGCCGCTGCAGCAGAATGGCGAGCTGGCGTTGCCGACCGCTCCCGGTCTCGGGCTCAAATTCGATCACGCCACGATCGAGCGTTACCGCGTCGCCTGAATACCATCCTAGCGATTTCACGAACCAACACGACTATGCGGCGGCTGTTTCTTCTTTCGCCATCCCGGCGCAGGCCGGGATCCGCGTCTGCGGTGGGTACCGGCCTGCGCCGGTGAGGCAAAGAGGGGAGGCGGTCTGCACGAAGCCGAACCGGAGGAGGTTCAAATGCTGGATGTCGTGATTTCGGGCGGGCTCGCCGTCCTTCCCACCGGGCCGCAAACGGCCGATATCGGCGTCGCCGGCGGCAAGATCGCCGCCATTGGCGCCGCGGGCAGCCTTGGGGCGATCGGCGCCGGCAGGACGGTCGATGCCTCGGGGCAGATCGTCATTCCCGGCGGGATCGACCCGCATGTCCATTGCCGCTGGCCGATCGTCGTGCCCGGCACGACGCAGCACCAGATGACCGATGGACCGGCGCGGGTCAGCGAGGCGGCGTTGCACGGCGGCACCACGACGATCCTCGATTTCGCGCTGGTCGGCGACGGCGACACGGTGCAGCAAGCGATCGAGCGCCGGCAACGGGAATGGGGCGGTGACTGCCATTGCGACTACGCCTTTCACACCATGGTGCAGGGCAAATTGCCGCCCGAAATCCTGCCGCAGCTGGCCGAGGCGGTTGCGGCCGGGCACCCGAGCGTCAAGATCTTCACCACCGACATCACTCCGAGCCGCCGGGGCCGCATGGTCGATTTCGGCGACATCTGGGAGGTGCTGAAGGTATTGGCCGCGGCCGGCGGCATTGCCGCGATCCACGCCGAGGACAACGACCTGGTC
This sequence comes from uncultured Alphaproteobacteria bacterium, assembly GCA_963832875.1. Classification (GTDB taxonomy): domain Bacteria; phylum Pseudomonadota; class Alphaproteobacteria; order ATCC43930; family CGMCC-115725; genus AP-15. Next base: position 149,066 of record CAWHWB010000003.1, read on the forward strand.
ATGCACATGTACGAGAAGCTGATCCGCGAAGACCGCGTGGGCTTCGAGAACATGGCCGAGGTGCATACCACCTTGAGCGAGGATTTGGCCTTCAACCGGGTAATCCGGCTCGCCGCCAATGTCGAGGGTGCGGCACTCTACATGATGCACACCTCGGCCGCGACCGGCGTCAAGGCGATTGCCGCGGCGCGCGCCAACGGCGTACCGATCTACGGCGAAACCCTGCACCAGTACCTGATGTACACGGCCGAGGACTATAAGCGTCCGAATGGGCAGATCTACCATACCTATCCGTCATTGAAATTCCAGGCAGACCACGAAGCGTTGTGGGCGGCGACCGACCATGGCGCGATCCAGACCGTTGCCACCGACGAGATCTGTTGTCCGTTGCGGATCAAATTGCAGGGGCGGCGGATCGACGACACCACCGGCGGGAATGCCGGGGTCGAGCCGCGGGTGTCCCTGATCCATACCGAAACCGTCGAAAAGCGCGGTCGCAGCCTCGTCGATTTCGTCAACCTGGTCTCGGCCAACGCCGCCCGGATCATGGGCCTCTACCCGAGGAAGGGCGCCCTGACGGTCGGCTCCGACGCCGACATCGTCCTGCTCGACCCGCGCCGGCGCCATGTCGTGCGCGCCGCCGAAATGCACGAAGCCGATTACAGCCCGTGGGAAGGACGCGACCTCGCCGCCTGGCCGTCGATGACGATGTTGCGCGGCAAGATCGTCGTCGAGGGCGGCGCCTTCGCCGGAGACCTCAAAGACGGGCAATTTCTTCCGCGCAAAGTGCCGGAAGAAGTACGTACCCGGCCGGTAGTTTAGGGTGAGATCGGGACGCGCGGAAGAAGCAACATGAAATCGATCGCCATCACCGCCGCCATCGCAATCGGGTTGGCCGGGTGCCTGTACTGCATCCTCGCGTATAGCTCCCTGAATGCCGAATTTCGCAGCTTGGGCGTCCGCTAGTCTTAGGGTGCGGACTGAGTGTCGAGGCTGATGCCGGCTGCCGATGCGAGGACCTCGACCGACGCCCTTCAGCGGCCGCGACCTGGCGGCGAGGGGCACCGGTACGGCCAACGCCCCGCAAGATGCCGGGCGCGGCGTTCGCTGGAGATATTTCGGGGGTTCCCACGAAAATCGGACGCCCTCCCAGGACCAGAGGCCAGGGTCCCAGAGATAAGTCGGCGCCGGCGGTTGCGCTGCGTCCGTTCCGGCTGATCCGGCGAGCTTGCCGGCGCGTTCGACATCGGTCAAAAAAGTGTTAAATTCGCGGGGAATTGAGGGGTGCGATGGCTTTTGCCCGTATCGTCGCCGCTGCGGGGGCGGCGTTGCTGTTGGGGTGGGGACCGGTCGATGCAGCCGGCCCGCTGCACGCGTTCAAGCTCGGATTTTGGTCCGGCGGCGCCTACACAGACGACCGCACCGGTGACTTTACCCACTGTTCGGCGGGTGTCGCCTACGACAGCGGGATCGATATGTTCGTGCTGGTGACCGCCGATTACCGCTGGTGGCTCGGGTTTATCGACCCGCATTGGGCGTTTTCCCCCAAGTCGAAGCTCCAGGTGGAGCTGCGCCTGGACAGCGGCGCGCCGTTTCCGCGATTTGCGACCGTCCCGAGCGGCCAATTGCTGCTCGTCCCGTTGCCCGACAGTTCGCGGCTGATCGACACGTTGCGCCGCAGCTCGCAACTGAGCCTGATCGCGCAGGGAGAGGGGTTCCGGTTCCGGCTCAGCGACACCTCGGCGGTGATTGACGAGCTGACCGGCTGCGTGCGCAGTTCGGTTGCGCTCGCCGCGCGCAATTCGCCGCGGCCGGTGCCGACCGCGGCCTCGGCGTCTTCGCAGACCAACTTCTCGCCCGCCGGCACCGCCGCTCCGTCCCACACCGCGTCCCCCGGCGCGACCCCGCCCGGCACCGGCGCCGCTGCCGCGCCGGACGGCACGGCTACTGCGGCTGATGTGCACGCATTGCCGGAAACGCCGGCCCCGGCCTCTGCGGGAGTTGCGGCGGCGGCGCCGAGTGCGATGCTGTCGGTCACGGCCGCCACGCCCGAGGGAGCCCCGACACCGCCCGCGCCAGCCGCACCGGGTTTCGTCGCCGCGTCGCCGAAAATGTCGGACGCGCCGGCTGCCGCTGCGGGATCACTGGTCGCGCCGCTGCCGCAGAATCTTCTGTCGGTCCGACCCACGGCTCTCGAAGAAGTGCGGCTCGCCACGGATTTCCTTACGACCGCGCAACTGCCGAATGCTCGCCTGGTGGTGACCGATAAGCCGGCCGCGCTCGCCAGCTTTACCGCGGTGTGGCGGTCCGACAATGCCGACGGCGCGGTCAAGATCATCCCGCCCGGGCCCGATGTGAGCGGCATCGGCATCGCGTCCAATCTGATCGCGGTCGACCCGCAGATGTGCAAAGGGGATTTCACGACGGCGCGATCGAGCGCCATCATCGACGGCAAGGTCGTGTTCAGCGCCGTCCTCTCCTGCACCGAAGGCAACGAGCAACGCAGCGCGCAATATTTTATCGCGTCGCGCCGTCAGGGCGGATTCGTGGTATTTGCCGTGGTCGGCAGCAGTACCGGCGGCGCTGTGGCCGGGTCCGACCAGCAACGGATCGATCTGTTCACCAGGGCCGCGGCCCGGGCCGCCGAGAACGATGGGTAGGCGCGGTGGCTTGGTCCAGGTCGGGCCGAAGCGCTGCGGCCGGCGCCTGGTCCGGAGGTGAAGCTGATGAGCAACTCGACCCTTCCCGATCTCGACGGGATCCGGCATCGGCTCGGCGACGCAATCCATGCGCATTGGAAGCTCTTCCTCGCCGAAGGCATCGTCATGGTGGTGCTCGGGCTCGTCGCGATCGCAGTGCCCGAATTCGCCAGCCTGGCGATCACGATCCTGATCGGCTGGCTGTTTTTCATCGGCGGGATCTTTCGCACGATATCGGTCTTGCAGCATCGCCGAATGCCGGGCTTCGCGTGGTCGCTGTTGGCCTCTCTGCTGGCGGTGGCGCTCGGCCTGGTGCTGCTGCTGCGGCCGGTCGCCGGGGTGCTGACCTTGACGATCTGGCTGATCGCATTTTTCATTATCCAGGGAATCGCCGCGATCCTGTTGGCGATCGAGCACCGCCGCCACCTGCCGAGCTGGGGGTGGGTCCTGCTCAGCGGCCTCGTCGACCTCTTTCTCGCCTATCTGATCTGGGACGGCTGGCCGAGCTCGGCCGCCTGGGCGATTGGCCTCCTGGTCGGGATTAACATGGTATTTCTCGGGCTGTCCTTGATCATGACCGCGCTGGCGGCGCGCACGATGGCACCGCGGATCAAATGACGCGGCGTAAATTCGCGAGGGTTGGATCGACGCTAGGGGTAAACCTCAAAAGCCAGCATCGCCATCCCCCATAGAGCGAGTGCCGCACCGGTCAGCCGGCAGGCCCAAACCCCCCAAGGGAGCGTCTTCTCGATCAGCACGAGCAACGCCAGACCGGCGATCCACAACAAATTCATCAGCCCGCCGACGAACAACAGCGCCATCAGCATCCAGCAGCAGCCGAGGCAGAAGGCGCCGTGGCAGATGCCGCAGCCGACCGCTCCCCGGTAGCCGACGCGCCAATAACGCATCAGGAATTCCAAGGGCGAGCGGCAACGGACGAGGCAGGCTTGCTTCAGCGGCGTCCATTGGTAGAGGCCGGCGGCAACGAGGATCAGGGCGGCAACGACGGTGCTGCGGCTGGCCATCGCCGGCGACAGCATTCCGAGGCGAGAAAGACCCCATTGCACCAGGGTCGCGGCCAGGCTGAACCCGACCCAGACCAGGAGATAGCCGAACGCGAAGGCGGCCGCGCTCGGTGCGCCGCGCGCCGCGGTTTTACGGGTGAATCTGGCAACCAGCAGGATCGTCGGCGCGGCGCTGGGCAGCATCATCGCCGCCATCATGATCGCCCACATCAGGAAGATCAGCACCGCGTAGAAGGGGGTCCAGGCCGGCATCATTGTCATCATCGCACCGCCGCCCATCGGCATCGCGTTCATCCCGAGGCCAGCCCCCAGCAGCAGATAGAGCCACGCGAGGGCGACGGTGACGGCGAGGCCCGCCAACACCAAAGCGCGGTCATGGCGCAACAGGCGGTACAGCAAATCGGTCGGCATTGAGGGCGGCGCCGCTAGTCGACGATCCCCCGATTGCTCAGGCGAATGTGCGCGAACTGGCCGTAACTGTTTTTCAAGTCGAGCTTGATGGCTCCCTCGGCAGTGGCAGTGCCGCTGCCCATTTCCGCGATGCGGTACTCGAACCCATCCGGCAGGTCGATGCGAACCCGGTGCTCGGCGCCGGTGACCGGATTGCGGATCGGCTCACCCGACGCTTCCACGACACCGGGTATCGCCAGATGCGCGCGGCGCGCTTCGACGTCGACCTCGAACGCGATCGGCTTAAACAACGGCTCGAGCTTGGTCGGGCACATCGCGCCGACGACCCACCAGATCGTCGCCATCTCCTCGGTTTCCTGACCCGAGAGGATTTTCGCCAGCGCGTCACGCTGGCGCGGGTCGGCATTCTCGTCAATGACCAGCTGCATCGTGCCGTTGCCCTCGTGGATCGCGCCAGGCCAGGCCGCGAACAGCGCCGCGCGCAATCCATCGAGCCGAACCTCGCCAAAATGTCCCTGGTCGATCTGGTAACCACATGCGGCTCGACAGTCGCCATGAGTCGGCAGCGCATTGAACTGGCAGGGGCATCCATAGGCGCAATTGCAGTTGACGAATTCCGACCCCTTGATGGCCCAATCGGTCGACACCATGTTTTGCCTCCCTGTTTTCCTTACAATAAGCTTAACAAGAGGCCGACCTTTAGTCAAGGACACCAGCTCTACGGAACTGCATGACGCCGCAGCCGACGGTCGAGGCGGGCGAACAGCATGTCGGTCAGGATCGCGAAAAGCGCCACGAGTACGGCCCCCTCGATCACAAAGGGCAGGTTGTTCGCGACCAGGCCGTCGAAAATCGGCGTGCCGAGGGTCAGGGCACCCACCGTCGAGCCGATCGTCGCGGTGCCGATGGCGATCGTGACCGACACCCTGATCCCGGCGAGGATGACCGGCGCGGCCAAGGGCAGCTCGACCGCGCGCAGCCGCTGAAAGGGCGAGAGGCCGATGCCGTCGGCGGAGTCGCGCACCGCCTGCGGCACGCCTTCGAGGCCAGCCACTGCGTTTTCGATGATCGGCAGCAGGCTGTAGACAAAGAGGGCAATGACCGTCGGCCGCGCGCCAAAGCCGATCAACGGCACCGCGATCGCCAGCACGGCGACCGGCGGAAAGGCCTGACCGATTGCGGCGAGCAGATCGACCATCGTGCGAAAGTCGCGCCCGGCCGGGCGGGTGACAAAGATCGCGAGCGACACTCCAACCGCGATGGCGGCGAGGCTCGCGGTCGCCACCATCCGCAGATGCGACAGGAACAGCTCGAGAAAGCTGGCGCGGTCATAGACGACCGGCTCGACCCCGGGAAACGCCCAATGGAAAGCCGGCCGCAACGCGTCCATCCGCAGCAGCAGTGCCGCAAACAGCAGCCCGACCCAGAGGACCGGGCTCGTCAGCATCCCGTTGCCCCTACGCACGCCGCTTCACCGCACCAGGTCGGACAAGGCGATGACGCCGAGGGTGCGGCCCTCGGCGTCGGCGACCGGCAGGCGGTCGGTATGGCGCTGGGTCATCGCCGACAGCGCGTCGCGCAAGCTGGCGTCGGGTGGTAAGGGCTCGCCTACGGCAGTCTCGCCGCGGCGCAGGCGGTCGGCGACCTTGCGCAGAGACAATAGCTTGAGGCCAAGACCCTGATGGCCGATGAACTCACTGACGAAATCGCTCGCCGGATGCTCGAGCAGCTCTAGCGGGGTGCCGAGCTGGGCGATATGGCCCTCGTTCATGATCGCGACCGAGGTCGCCAGCCGCAACGCCTCCTCGATGTCGTGGGTCACGAACACGATGGTCTTTTTGGTCGCCCGGTGGATCTGCGCGAGCTCGCCCTGCAATGCGTCGCGGGTGATCGGATCAACCGCGGCAAACGGCTCGTCCATCAGCAGGAGCTCGGGATCGGCGGCGAGCGCGCGGGCGACGCCGACGCGCTGCTGCTCGCCGCCCGACAGCTGGTGCGGGTATTTGCCTCGATAGGAAGCAGGATCGAGCCGCAGCAGTTCGAGCAGCTCGGTTACCCGCGCACCGACCCGCGCCACCGGCCATTTTAAGAGGCGCGGCACGGTGGCGATGTTGTCGGCGACGTTCCAATGGGGAAACAGGCCGTTGGACTGGATCGCATAGCCGATGCGCCGGCGCAGCGCTTCCGCAGGAAGGCAGGTCACGTCCTCGCCGTCGACCCGGATGGTCCCGGCATCGGCGGTGACCAAGCGGTTGATCATCCGCAACGTCGTCGACTTGCCGCAGCCCGAGGAGCCGAGCAATACGCAAAATTCGCCGGCGGGGATGTCGAGCGACAGATCGTCGACCACCGCGCGGCCGTCGTAGCGTTTGACGACATGATCGAGTGCGATCATCGCAAGGTGCGGCCGGGTAAAAAAGCGGCCAGCGTCCGCAGCAGAAAATCGGCGGCGAGGGCCAGAAAGATCGCCGGCAGGGCGCCGAGCAGCACCAGATCGAGCGCGTACTGGCCAAGCCCCTCGAAGACGAAGGTGCCGAGCCCGCCGGCGCCGATCAGGGCGGCGACGACCCCAAGCCCGATCGTCTGCACGACGACGATGCGCAGTCCGGCGAGCAGCACCGGCAGCGCCAGCGGCAATTCGATCCGCCAGAAGATCTGCCGCGATGCCAAGCCCATGCCGCGCGCCGCGTCGATTACGGCTCGGTCGACGCCGGCGAGCCCCGCCGTAGTGCTGCGCACGATCGGCAACAACGCATAGAGCACCAGCGCGATGATCGCCGGCGCCGGGCCGATGCCGCCGATGCCGAGTGCAGCGAGCCGCGGCATTGCCGCCGCCAGCGCCGAGAGCGGCACGATCAACAGCCCGAAGAGAGCGATCGAGGGCACCGTCTGCAACGTGTTCAGCACGGCGAATGTCGGGCCTTGCAAGCGCGGAGCCCGCAGGACCGCGATCCCGAGCGGAAAGCCGATCGCCAAGGCCGGCCCGACCGACCCGGCGACCAGGGCCACATGGCGCAGCAGCGCCTCGGCAAAGAGCTGATGTCGGGTGGCATATTCGCGGGCGATCGACAGCTGATCGAAACTCCCGGCCATCGCCAAGGCCGCGACCGCGCTGCCAATGGCAACGACTGCCAGCACCCGCAAGACCGGGCCGGCGCCGAACCGCTCCAACGCGTCGACGCCGGCGAGTGCCGCGCCGGCGGCGATGATCCAGAACGCCGCCCCGGGCGAGACCCGCGCCGCCGGGCCGGCGCCGGCGGCAATGCAGTGCGCCGCCTCGCCGAGCGTCGCCAGCGCCAGCAGCAGCAATAGGCCGGCGAGCACGGCGACACCGCCATGCAATGCCTTTGCCGGCGGCGACAGCGAGGCCGTCAGCAGCAGCGCGCCGATGACCGCGATCCCGACGGTCGGCACCGCACCGGCTGCGGTCCACAACGCGATCGAATGGCCGGAGACCAGCCGGTTCGGGGCCAGGACCACAAACCCCGACGCCATGGCCGCGACCGTTGCCACGACCACCAGAACCAGCAGCACCTGGTTATGGACGCCGATCGGGAACGGGAGAGCGGCGCGCCCGGTCGCGGGATCGGCTCGGGCGGTCACGGCAGAAAATGCTGCGATTTCAGATAGGATGCCGCAACCGCGGCGGCACCCGCGCCGTCGACCGCGATCCGGGCGTTGAGCCGCTGCAACCTCGCGAGCGTCAGGCCGGTGAAGACCGGGTCGAGCAGACGGGCTATCTGCGGGTATTGCTGCAATACCGCCTCGCGAACCACCGGCGCCGGGGCATAGACGATCTGCGCGCCTTTGTCGTCGTTGAGGGCGACGAGGCCGAGCGCGGCAATGGCGCCGTCGGTGCCGTAGGCCATCGCCGCGTCGACTCCGGACATGCCCTCGGCGGCGGCGCGCAGGGTGGCCGAAGTGTTGCCGCCCGACAAGGTTAGCAATTGCCGATCGCCGAGGCGGAAATGATAGCTCGCCTCGAACGCCGGCAGGGCCGAGGGGCTTTCGACGAACTCAGCCGAGGCGGCAAGCTTGATCGAGCCGCCGTCACTCACGTAGCGGGCGAAATCGGTCATTGTCGCGAGGTGAGCGCGCCGGGCGAGGTCGCGGCGCACGGCGATGACCCAGGTGTTGTTGGCCGGCGCCGGAGCGAGCCAGATCAGATGATTGTTCTCGCGGTCGAGCTTGGCGATCTCGGCATAGCCGCGCGTCCGGCTCTTCCATACCGGGTCCTTCTCCATGTGAAAGAACAACGCGCCGTTCCCGGTGTATTCGGGATAGATGTCGATCTGCCCGGCGAGGATCGCGGCGCGCACGATATTGGTTGGCCCGAGCTGGAGCCGGTTGCTCACCGGGATGCCGTGGGAAGACAGCAGGTCGAGGATCATGTTACCGAGCAGCGCCCCCTCGGTGTCGATCTTCGAGGCGACCACGACCGGCGCCGCGGCCGGGGCCGACGTGGCTTGCGGCCCTTGGATCAGCAGGACAGCCACGCCGACGGCAACGCTCAAAAAAACGCGCATTCGTCATCTCGCAACGCAACATCGTCCGGCGCGGGCTTACCCCGCGCATCCACGCCTTGCGTCTCGCGGCCGAAACCGTGACTGAGCGGGTCGATCTGCCTTGGCGCCGGCCTGCACCAGAGGATTGTTCCAGCCCATTCAAGCCATCGCCTCGTGCACATAACACCAGCGCCAATCCTCGCCCGGCTCGAAAGACCGGATGATCGGATGCCCGCTGTCGTGGAAGTGCCGCCTCGCGTGTCGATGGGGCGAGGAGTTGCAACAGCCGACGTGACCGCAGCTCAGGCACAATCGTAAATGCACCCACCCGCTGCCGATCCTCAAGCAATCCTCGCAGCCCTCGGCGCTCGGAGTGACGTCGCGGATAGTATCCAGATGCGGGTCAGCCATTCTGCTCTCCAGCTTTCGATCGGATGCCGACGGTCGCGGCGCGCTTCTTCGGTGAGCCGCCGCAGCTCGTGCCGCAGGCATCTTTGTCACTTTGTGACGTCTCGACGACGAATTTCTTCGATGAACCGTATCGCCGATTCTACGAGCCTCGAGAGCCTTGTCGATACCCATGAAAAGGACGCAATGACCTCGACGGTAAAGTCGGCTCGGTCGGCGCGGGCAGGGTCATTCGGTGGCGGCGGCGCCCGCTAAAAACGATTGCGCTCCCCGGTCGGGGCCGCGGAGCAGGTTTATTGCGGGGATGCCGCACAGCGCCTTGGTGCGCTCGCGCATGACCGGCGTATCGGTGCACGGGCCCGTTATCAGGCTGATCTCGAAACCGATTTCGGCGAGCGCGTGCTTCGCGCCGAGCGCGCCAAGCGCGTCCGCCGCGGCAAGGATGATCTTGAGATCGGAGCGTCGCGCTTTCAGACAGCTAAGCAGCTTTGGCACATTGGCGCCGAACAGATCACCGCCGCATTCCACCACCAGGGCTGCGGCCGACAGAGAGAGGCAGAATTCGAGCGCGCTGGCGAAGATAACGCTGATCCCCGAGCGGTTCGACGGATAGGTGGTGGGCAGACCGAAATCGACGCAATCGAACGCCTGCGCCGCGCCGAAATCCAGGTATCTTGCGATCTCGAGGAACGATGACGTGCCGGTCGCCTTGAAGGCTGTCACGCTCCTATGGCCCTTCATGCGCAGCGCCCGAAGAACGGCTACCCCAGCGGTGGTCTTGCCGACATCCCCGGAAGTCCCGAGCAAGAGGTAGACGGGCAGTTTGTGATTTGTTTCCGCGGGGCGGACGACGGCAAATTGCCGAATGTTCAGCGTCTCGCCGTTATCCCCGCACACCGCCCCGAGATAGCGTACGCACCCGAGGTGCCCGTTTTCAGCGGGCGAGTCGGCTAACAGTTCACCGACCACCCCGCAGTCGGCGAGCACCCAGTAATGGTTGCCTGGAACAAGCCCACCAGCGGGAATGCCGCCCGAAACCCAGCGGGTCGATTCGCGATACCCCGGTGTCGCGAGAAACATATCGCCGGGCGCGATGGTCATAGCGCGACCGCCGGGCGCCTCCACTGTGATCGGGAAGGCATCGCGCGGCAACTCGAAGGCGCAGACATCGCCCTCGGTGCCGCATTGCGGTCGGAATCGCATCGCCTCGTGCCACGGCACGCGCCGGAGGGCTGAAGTGCGCTTAATATCGGCGGGAAGATTTCCGCCGTTCATTTGCGTTAGCGCCTGCCTCCGACCGGAGGTGTTGGCGGGGCGCCTTGTGTTGGCGGGGTGCCGGGCGGGGCGCCTTGTGTTGGCGGGGTGCCGGGCGGGGCGCCTTGTGTTGGCGGGGTGCCGGGCGGGGCGCCTTGTGTTGGCGGGGTGCCGGGCGGGGCGCCGGGCGTTGGCGCGGCGCCGGGCGTTGGCGCGGCGCCTGTTGCCGGCCGGGGGCCGGCATAGATATGGATCGAGACACCGCCGTAGAGAAGATCATCGCGATCAGCCTGCGGGATCCCCAAAACGTCGGCGATTTGCTCGAGCTTTTGCCTGTCTAAGGTGCACTTTTGTACAAGGTGGCGATTGCCCGTCGTTACAGCAAATCCCATCGTTTCCCTCCGATGCTATCGACCCTGCCCCGACTAGCGCCTGCCAATAGGGGATCGGCTAAGCCGATCGCCAAGCGCCACTCTAGCAGCTGTTGTCCGCACAGCAAGCGTCCTTGAACCTGGGGTTGGGCATCCGAAGCGGGCGACGCCGCCCCGATATGCTCGCGGTTGTCGAGTGAACATCAGCACCGATCTGCCGCCTTCGACCCGGCGGCTCTCGCAGGTCCGGTCTGAAGGCGCTGAGCGGCCTAGCCGAACGCGAGCTCACCGGCGCGCCGCCCGGAACCCGGGTCACGAGCTGCTCAAGCCATCCGCGGCTTAGCTCAGTTCGTCGAGCAGCGCCTTTGCGTCCGCGAGGTCTTGCGTGCCAAATCCCTCGGTGAACCAGCCGTAGACCGGGGCGAGAAGGTCGTGGGCTTCGGAGCGGCGATCCTGGTCGCGGCGGAGCTGGGCGAGGCTGACGGTGGCGCGCAATTCCCAGAGCTTGGCCCCCTGCTCTGCGGCGATGCTCAGGGCTCTGCGGTAAAGTCCCTCGGCGGCTTCGGCATGTCCTCGCCGCAGCAGCAGTTGTCCTTTGTGCCGATACATCTCCGCCGCGAACCAGCGCTCTTCGATCCGCTCTGCGAGTTGCAAGGCATTTTCCAGATGAATCGAAGCGTCATCGATCTGCCCCGCGATCTCAAGGCCGTGGGCCAGGAGGGCTATATGATACGGTGTCCGAGCTTCCGCACCCAAGGCGCGGTAAGCGCTCGAACCGCTGCGCAGCAGAGATAGGCCCTCTGCCACATTGCCCGTATTGACCTTGACCCAGCCGAGATAGAGCGTCCCCAGCGCGCGGTATAAGGGAAAACCCTGCTCGGTCGCGATCGCTAGCAGCTCGCTCGCCCGCTCATCCAGGGCCGCGTTATCTCCGTAGAGGGAAAGCAGCCTGCTGTCAGTTGAGAAGCTCACAGTGAGGGTCGGCAGATGAGCCAGCATCCGCGCCTCGGCAATCGCCACGTTACTCTGAAGCAATGCGCGGTCCGGAAAGCCGAGACAGAAAAATGCAATCCCTAAATATCCCTGCGATACCACTCGGGAATAGGTGCCGGTCTGATGAACAAGCGAGCGGTGGGCGATCGGATCATAAAGCGCAAGGACCTGCTCCAGATGAGAGCGGGCCAAGGCAAACTTGCCGGCAAGCAACAGATCTCGACCGGAGCAGTCGTGGCCCAAGACGATGCCGGCGGAATCGCTGCGCTCGCGGCTCAAACGAAGCAAATCCTCGTTCAGGCGCTGCGCGACATCCAATTCGCCGCGGTACATGTGATATCGAGACTGCCCGTAGGGTACGTAGAGGAACTCCGAGGGAGAGCCCAGCAGCTCCCACAACTCTCGTGCGCGGGCAAAGGCATGGCCCAGCTCCGGCGTAGCCTGGCCTTTGACGAAGCGCAACGCCGCGCCGAGGGCGCTCCAAAACTCAAGCTCCTGCTGCTGGCGCTGGCGGTTCTCGGGCAATAAGGCCAGCTGATCCAGTCCTTTTTGCAATTGCGCGGCCGCTTCCGTCATCGCCGATCGGGCGGCTGATCTCCGTCCGGCTTTGCCCCAATAGGCAACGGATTTTTCAACGAGCCCGGCCTCGGCATAATGCTGCGCTAAGAGCTCGGGCTGGCTGTCCATCAGCTCGGGGGAAAGGGTTTCGAGCGCCTCGGCGATCTGCGCGTGCAATTGCTGCCGTACGCCGCGCAGCAGGCTGCCGTGCGCCACATCCTGCACCAGAGCGTGCTTGAAGGCGTACACGGCGTCGGGCGGCGTCCCGCGCTGCAAGACCAGTTCGGAAGCGACGAGGCGGGCGAGTGCGGCTTCCAACTCGCCCTCGGAAAGGCGGGAGACCGCATGCAACAGCGCGTAGGAAAATTCGCGCCCGATCGCCGCGCCGATCTGCGCCACATACCGCACCGACGCCAGGCGGTCGAGCCGCGCCATCAGCGAGTTGTGCAAACTGGTCGGGATCGCGAATGGCGGCAGCGCTCGGTCGAGGACGTAACGATCTCCCTCCTCGCGCAGCAGGCCGCTCTCCAGCACGCTCTTGGTTAATTCCTCGACGAACAGCGGCACGCCATCGGTCCGGTCGGCGATCTGCGTGACGACCTCGTCGGGCAACGCCTTGCCGCCGGCGATCTGCCCAAGCAATGCCGTCCGGTCGCGCCGGTCTAATCGATTGAGCGCCAGCATCGTCACCTGTGGCTGGCCGGTCCAAGGCGGCTGAAACGCGGGGCGGAACGTCACGATCAGCAACACCGGCAGTGTGCGCACCCGCTCGACGGTGAGATCCAGCAACTCGCGCGAGGTCGGGTCGACCCAATGCGCGTCCTCGAAGACCATCACCACCGCTTGTTGGCGCGCCAAGCCCTCCAGCTGGCGGATCAGCGCCTCCAATGTCCGCTCCTTTTTGTGCTGCGGACTGAGGTTGGGCAGAGGGTGGCGCTCCGAAACCGGCATTGACATCAGATCAGTGAGCAACGCCACATCTTCGTCGGGTGGTTGTGCGCGAGCTAGCAGGGCCTCCAGCTTCGTCAGCCTGGCCGCCAGCGGGTCCTCGCGAGCAAACCCGGCCGCCCGGCCGAGCTGCTCGACAAAGGGATAGAGGGCGCTGTCCTGGTGGTAGGGCGAGCAGAAATAGCGCAAACGGAGATGCGGCTCGGTGTGGAGGCGCTCCGTCAATGCCGCGATGATGCGCGATTTGCCGATTCCGGCTTCGCCGGAGACCAGCACGACCTGGCCGTCGCCTGCCTTGGCGCGCGCCCAGCGCCGCAGCAAGAGGTCGATTTCCTCGTCGCGGCCGACGAGCCGGCTCAGCGAGGCTCCGCGCAACGCCTCGAACCGGCTCGCGACGACGCTCGGACGCAGCACCTGCCACGGCGACACCGGCCCGGCGATGCCCTTCACCTCGACCGGGCCAAGGTCGCGGTACTCGAAGAGATCACCAACCAGCCGGCGCGTGTTCGGGGCAATCACGACAGTATCGGGCTCGGCCAAGGCTTGCAGGCGGGCGGCGAGGTTCGGCGTCACGCCTACAACCGATTGCTCCTGCGCCGAACCTTCCCCGATTAGATCGCCGACGACCACCAGCCCGGTGGCGATCCCGACGCGCGTCTGCAGCTTGATCGATTTGACATTGAGACGACGGACGGCGTCGATCGCCCCCAGCCCCGCCCGCACCGCCCGCTCGGCGTCGTTCTCATGCGCCTGGGGATAGCCAAAGTAGATCAAGACACCGTCGCCCATATACCTCGAGACGAAGCCATCGAAGCTGGCGACCATCTCGGTGACGGCGCTGTGATAGGCACCGATGACCTGGCGCAAATCCTCCGGATCGAGCTGCGTCGAGAGCGCGGTCGAGCCGACCAGATCGCAGAACATTACCGTCAGCTGCCGACGTTCGGCATCGGCTTGCACCGGCGCATCGGAGGGTGCCGCCGTCACCGTAGCGGCGGTCTCAGCGGTGCCGAGCGCGGCAATGGCGTCGAGGAGCCGGCGGCGATGACCGATCAGGGTGACGCCGAGTTCTCTCAAATCCTCGGTTGTCAGGCTCGGCAACACGGTGCCGTCAATCGCGTGTTCGTGGAACGCCGCTTCGTATTGCGCGAGTCCGAGCCTGCTCAGCCAATCGGCGACATCCATCGGCCCTCTCCCGGTCGGCCGATTATTACCTGGAACCCGCTGGAGCGCACGCGCGATAAGCTGATATCGTGCGCCGGAACATCGGGCGTCCGCAGCAGGAGAATGGCAAGATGAACTCGAACGGCAAGGTCGCGCTCGTGACCGGCGGCGGCAGCGGTATCGGCAAGGCGTCGGCGTTGGCGTTGGCCCACGAGGGGTTTGCCGTCGTTGTCGCCGGCCGCCGGGCGGAGCCATTGCAGGCCGTGGTCGGCGAGATCGAAGGCATGCAAGGCAAGGGATTGGGGGTGCCGACCGATGTCGGCAATCCCGATTCGGTGCGCGCGCTTTTCGCCCGGACCAAGGCGTCCTTCGGCCGGCTCGACGTATTGTTCAACAATGCCGGGTTCGGCGCCTCAGCACCGATCGAGGAATTGGCGTTCGAGCGCTGGAAGGCGGTCGTCGATACGATCCTGACCGGCTCGTTCCTGTGCACCCAGGAAGCCTTCAAGATCATGAAGGACCAAAAGCCGATGGGCGGCCGGATCATCAACAACGGCTCGATCTCGGCGCACGTGCCGCGACCGAATTCAGTCGCCTACACCTCGTGCAAGCACGCGATCACCGGGCTGACCAAATCGACCTCGCTCGACGGCCGCAAATACGACATCGCCTGCGGCCAGATCGACATCGGCAACGCCTTGACCGAGATGACCCAGCGTATGCAGCGCGGCGTGCCGCAAGCGAACGGCACGGTCATCGAGGAACCGACAATGGACGTGGCCAACGTGGCCCGCGCGGTCGTCTTCATGTCCACCGTGACCGCCGAAGCCAACGTTCAGTTCCTGACCGTGATGGCGACCAAGATGCCGTTTGTCGGCCGCGGCTAGGGTCGCTCGGTCACGCCGCGCGCGGGCAGATATGTCAGACCGAACAGTGCGATATCGGGTTGCGCAAAGCCGCGATTGGGGATCGAGGAGGATATCGGTTCAAATTTCAAGGTTTCGCGGGTCAGGTTGAGCTCGAGAAACAAGTTTGCATGGTCCTCGAAATCTGGCCGGGCGACGAGGTTAAACCCCTCGCCACGCCATGTACCGGCGAGGTCGCCCCAGAAGGCCCAACTCCTGCAACGCCGTTACATTGTCCGGGCTGATACGCACCGACGGGATCCGGGTGTGCGCTCGCTGACCGTCGCTCATTTCTTGCTCCCTTGCTAGAGGGATCCTACAGCGCGGTTGCCGCCTGCAGGAGATCACCGGAACCGGCCATTATCGCCGTAGTCGGGAGGGCAGCGTCGGTTTCAGCCGAGCGAGTATGTCGCCAGCCCGTCCGGAGAGCATGTGATCGGGTTCACACCAGAAGAGAATTTTGCTGGAACCGGCCCGTCGCATTACCCGACAAACGCAGTTTCCAGAACAGCGCGGAGAATATTCGCAACTCGGCTCGGGACTTGGACGCTTCAGCTGCCGATTTCCGCATACGGCATCGGCGTGCCGCCTGTCGAACGCCGGGGTTCACGACGCGGTTCGGGGGTGCCCCGGATGGGTGCCGGCTCGCTGCGGCAGGACGAGAATGCAGCCGACGATGAAGGCTGCGATGACCGCCGAGGCAATCGGACGGCTGAGGGCGAACCCGCCGTCATGAACCGGCTTGTCGAGCAGATCGCCCGCGGTCGCGCCGAGCGGCCGGGTCAGGATGAACGCCGCCCAGAACAGCAAGACCCGCGATATGTTCGTCCGGTAATAGGCGGCGGCGATCACCGCCAGTCCGGCGGCGAACACGAGCGCACCGCCTTCATAGCCGAGGCCTGTCGAATCGGCGGTCCAGTCGCCGAGCGCCGTCCCCAAAGTCTGGGAAAAGGTGATCGCCGCCCAATAAAAGGCTTCGACCTTTGGCGTGCTGACGGTTTCCACCGAAATCGAGCCCTGCGACAAATGCCACAGGCCCAGCACGGCCATCAGGCAGCAAAACAACAGCGATGAGCCGCCGGCGTAGCCGATGCCCAGCGAACGGTCGGCAAAATCAGCCATCGTAGTCCCGAAGGTCGTGGAGGCGACGATCGTGCCCCAGTAGAGGAAAGGATGAAATTCCTTTGCTGCAATCTGCACGCCGACCAGGACCACTAGGATCGCGAGAAATATCGCGGTTCCCGCCGGGTAGCCCCAGTTCAAGGTCATCGTCACCGAATCGCCGCCGGTCTCGCCCAGGGTCGTCGCGGCGACTTTGATGATCCAGAATACCAGCGTGACTTCCGGCACCTTGGTAAGAGCACCGGCGGCATCGCTCGAGAGCTTTTTCAATGTCAAGGAGCACCTCCTTGGACTGCCCTCAACGAGAGCCGCATCAACGCGGCATGGGAGAGATGGTTCGCTGCATCGCCGCGCTCCATCCCCTGCGCGCACTTCCTCTTCTTCCAGGGAACTGAGATATCCAAAGGCGAGTTGCCGCGGCACATCGGCGCAGCGCGACGCCGCATCGCTCCGCTGGCGGCCGACGCGCTCGCCTTGATCGGCTCATTCCTCTTCCTCGGCGACGGCGCTTTCGTGCCAGTGCCGCAGCGCCAGCCGCGACAGGACGTCGATGACCAGATAGATCGCGATGCCGGTCATTGACAGCAGAAACAGCGCCGCGAACAGCCGCGGAATGGCGAGCCGATAGCCGGCTTCGAGGATGCGAAAGGCGAGCCCGGTCTCGGCGCCGCCGGTGCCGGCGACGAATTCGGCGACGACGGCGCCGATCAAGGCCAGCCCGCCGCTGATCCGCAGCGCAGCGAGAAAATACGGCAGTGCGGTCGGCAGCCTCAGATAGCGCAAAGTCTGCGCCGGCGAGGCGCCGTAGAGCCGGAACAGAGCCAACAAATTGCGGTCGGCGCTGTTGAGCCCGATCGTGGTGTTCGAGACGATCGGGAAAAAAGCGACGATCCAGGCGCAGACCAGGAGCGCCAGAAACGGCTGCTGCACCCAGATAATGATCAAGGGCGCGATCGCGACGATCGGCGTCACCTGAAGAATGACGGCATAAGGGAAAAGGCTGATCTCGAGCAGCCGCGACAGCGAGAACAAGAGGGCGATCGCGCCGCCGAGAACCGCCGCCGCGGCCAGCGCCGCCAAGGTGATGCGCAAGGTCACCAACAGCGAGCCCAAGAGGCTCGGGCCGTCGGTCCACAGCGCCTTCGCGATCGCCACCGGTCCGGGCAGGATATAGACCGGAATGTTCTCGATCCGGACCACCCCCTCCCACAACGCGAGCAGCGCCGCGCCGACGATCAATGGGGCGGCGACCCGCCAAAGCCGTCCGCTTCGCATGACGCTCGTCACCGACCGCGACCGCCTCGCTGCGCTCGGGACCCTCACCCCCCTCCCCCCGGATCGTAGTCCGCGGGTCGGCACCCTCTCCCGCAATGCGGGAGCGGCGGGACCAGGCCCGCAGGATCGGGTGGGTGATGGCAGCACGGCCCGCTCATGGCGCAGCGCTTCCGGCGGACAACTCCGCGGTCATTGCCTCGGCGAGACGCGCCGATGTCGCGGCGCAGATTGCGGCATAAGAGGGTGCCGTGCGCAGGGCGCGTTCGCGCGGCTGCGGCAGTTCGACCGTCAGCTCGGCGGCGATCCGCCCCGGCCGCGCCGTCATCACCGCGATCCGGGTCGACAGATAGACCAATTCGAAGACGCTGTGGGTGACGAACACGACGGTCGGCCGGCGGCTCGCCCATAACCGCATCAGATCGTCGTTCAACGCCATGCGGGTGATTTCGTCGAGTGCGGCAAAGGGCTCGTCGAGCAGCAACAAATCGGGGTCGGTGACCAGCGCTCTGGCGATCGACACACGCATGCGCATCCCGCCCGAGAGCTGACGCGGATAGGCGCGCTCGAAGCCGGCGAGCCCGACCGCGCGCAACTCGGCCGCGGCGCGCCGGCGTTGGGCCGGCCCGACCCGACCGGCGAGGCGAAACGGCAGCAGCACGTTCCCGATCACCGTGCTCCACGGCATCAGGGTGGGGTCCTGAAAGACAAAGCCGATCCGGCCTGCCGCGACGCGACCGTGCTGGTCTGGACTCAGCGCCAGCCGCCGCTCGCCGGAGCTTGGCTCGCTCAACCCGGCGATGATCCGCAGCAACGTCGTCTTGCCGCAGCCCGAGGGGCCGAGCAGGCTCAAAAACTCACCTCGGCCGATTTCGAGGTCGATTGGATCGAGTGCGGTCAGGCGTGCGCCGAAACGCTTGGCGATGCCGCGCAGCGAGACAATCGCCGCGCCTGTCGCCGCGGCGCGGGCCCGGTTCCAAGCTTCGGTCGGGGATTCGCTCAGGGCTTGATCCCGAATTTTTTGTCGACGAATTGGAGGGTGTAGGCCTTTTGGTAGTCCATGCCTTGGGGATAGACCCCGGCGTCGGCCATCGTGTCGTAAAAATCGCGCCAGCGCGCTTGAGTCATCGCGCCGATCCCATACTTCTTGGCGTCGCCGCTGTCGACGATGCCGTATTCCTTGATCTTGGCAATGCCGTAGGCCAACAGCGCGTCGGTCATTTCCGGGTTGTCGCGCTTGATCAGCGCGTTCGCCGGGGCGGGATCGCCGTAGAGATACTGTTGCCAGCCCTCGATGCTGGCGTTGACGAAGCGCTGCACCAGACCAGGGTCGTCGTGCACCAGCTTCTGCGACGTCTCGATCAGCGAGCTGTAGCTCGAATATCCCGCATCGGCGAGCAGCAGCACCACCGGCTTGACCCCGTGCTGCTCGATCGTGAACGGCTCGCTCGACAGATAGCCCTGCTGGATCGCCTGCGGGTTGGCGAGGAACGGCGCCACGCTGAACGCATAGGGCCGGATCTGCGCGTCGGTATAGCCGAATTTCTTCTTCAGAAAGATCCAGCTGCCGACCCTGGTGTCGGAGCCGATCATGATCGGCTTGCCCTTGAGCGCGGCAAAGCTGTCGTCGCCTTGACCCGGATGCGCGATCAGCACCGAAGGGTCCTTTTGGAACATCGCGGCGACCGCGACCATCGGGATGTTTTCGCGTACGTAATTGAGCGGAACGAACGAATTTGTCGCGATGTTGAAGTCAAGCCTGCCGGCGGCGAGCAATTGCGCGTGGTTGACCTGCGGGCCGCCCTGCCGCAATTGGACATTCAGGCCGTAGCGCCGGTAGATGCCGGTGGCGATCGCCTCATAGTAGCCGCCATGCTCTGCCTCGGCCTTCCAGTCGGTGCCGAACCGGACAGTTTGCGCCGCCTGCGCTGCCGAGCCGCAGGCGGCGAGCAGGACAGTGCCAAGCGCAACAGCCAACCCCATCCTGGTCATGATCATTGGTCCCCCTGTTTGGCCGCAAATTAGAGATCGGCGACACCCGTGTTGAAGCGCTCTCGACTGAGCCCGTTAGCGAGGCGGGTTCCATGCAAATACCGCATATCGCAACTGCGACAATGAAGGGATCGATTTTTGTTACAATATGTTGGCATATGGTCATATACCGAGCGGCGAGCCCTACAAATTTGCCGATCCGACCACAGATGTTACAGAGTGCGACATGATGAACGAATGCAGAAAGCCGGTAATGTTTGCCCCGAGCCACCGCTGCGGGCTGCCGGGGGCACAGCCGGAAGCGGGTGGCGTCGAGGGTCGGATCGCCGCGTTTCTCGCCGGAACATCGGATGGCGGAGAGCTGCTCCACGCTCTGTACGATCACGTGCTCGACGAACCGATCCCGCCTTCGATGCTGGCGCTGCTCGGCAGGTGAGCGTTCCGCCGGAGAGATGGCCGCACTCGCGATAATAGAGAGACGATAGACCGCCGGACAGGCGACTTCCTCCGGGCGCCGACCGTTGGCACTTCTATCTCGGCTGCGGTAGCCACACGCGGCGCGCAACCCTTTCTGCGCGTCGCTCTTTGGGTTATTTCCCTCCCGATCGAGTTGCGCGCCTGGGGGGCGGTGGCGACCGCAGCCCAGAGTGACGACAGCCGTAAAGGGGGAACGATGGCCAACGTCCCGGCGGGGGGCGGCCTGATCGGCGGCATGACCCGTCCGGCGCGGACGGTCATTCTCGGCTCCGCGCTCGGCACCATTTTCGTATGGTACGATTTTTTCCTTTACGGTTCGCTCGCGGAGACCATCGGTAAAGTCTTTTTTCCCACAGTCAATCCCTCGGCGAGCTGGATCTTCGCGCTGCTCGCCTTTGCCGCGGGGTTCGCGGTCCGCCCGTTCGGCTCGAGCATCTTTGGCCGGCTCGGCGACCTTGTCGGCCGCCAGTACGCCTTTCCCCTCGCACCCCTGATCATCGGCCTGTCGACGTTCCTGGTCGGCCTGCTGCCGGGTTATCGCGCGATCGGCATCGCCGCCCCAATGATCCTGATCCTCTTGCGCCTGCTGCAAGGGCTGGCGCTGGGCGGCCAATATGGCGATGCGGCGGTCTATGCCGGCGAGCACGCACCGCACGGCAAGCGCGGGCTCTATACTTCGTGGGTTCAAACGACGCCGACCCTCGGGCTGTTGCTATCGCTGCTGGTCATTCTTGGCTGCCGCAAATGGATCGGCGCCAACAGCCTCGACATCTGGGGCTGGCGCATTCCGTTCCTGCTGTCGATCGTGCCGCTGGCGATCTCGGTCTCGATCCGCCTGCGCCCCGGCGCATCGTCGCTATTCCAGCAGATGAGAGCGCAAGACAGAGAATTCTCGGCGGCGAAGATCGAGTCGGTTGCCGAGAAACGCGACCTGAAGCTGCTCCTGATCGCCCTGTTCGGCGCGACCGCGGGACAAGGCGTGGTGTGGTACAGCGGCCAGTTCTACGCGCTGTTCTTTTTGACCCGGACGCTCAAGCTCGATCCGAGCACGGCGATTTTGATGATTGCCGCAGCGTTGGCGATCGGCATTCCCGGGTTCATCGTGTCCGGCTGGCTGTCCGACCGGATCGGCCGTAAGCCGATCATCATGCTGGGCTGCCTGCTCGCGGTCGTGACCTATCTGCCATTGTTCAAGGCGATCACCCATTACGCCAACCCGGCGCTCGAAGCGGCGATCGCCTCTTCTCCGGTCGTCGTCATCGCCGATCCGCACCAATGCCCGCGGCTGTTCGATCCGGTTGCGGCCCCAAAATTCGCGAGCCCATGCGATGTCGCCAAAGATGCGCTGGTCGCCCGCGGCATTCCCTACGGGAACGAGGCGGCGCCGCCCGGCAGCTCGGCACAGATCAAAATCGGAGCGACGGCGATTGCCGGCTATGACCCCGAGGCGCCGGATGCCGCAGCAAAGGCCCCGGCGTTCGCCCGGGCCCTGGCGGATGCGCTCAAATCCGCTGGCTATCTGCCCCAAGCCGATCCGGCCCGGATTAATCGCGGCAGGGTCGTCATCCTTCTGATCATCCTGATGAGCTACGTGACCCTCGTTAGCGGACCGATCGCGGCGATGCTGCTCGAGCTGTTCGCGACCAGAATCCGCAATCCTTCGGTATCGCTGCCCCTCCATATCGGCAATGGGCTCGGCGGCTTTCTGCCGGCGATCGCCTTTGCGATCGCGGCCGCGACCGGCAACATCTATATCGGGTTGTGGTATCCGATCACGATCGCCGCGACGACATTGGGCGTCGGCGTCCTGTTCTTACGCGAGACCAAGGACATCGATATCCAGGCAATCTGAGGCGGCGCGGCAGCTCCGGCCGCCGCTTTTGCCGATGCGGCGCCGCCGCAGTTCCTTCGGGGGAGGACGTTCAGCCGGCGATGAAGCGGTCGATCTTGCGGTAATCGAACAGCCAGCGTCCATTAAGTTGCACGATCCGGTCGGCATAGGCGCCGCCCGAACCGATCTTCGGCCCTTGTGGACTGTTCTGCATGACCACCCAGTTGGAGCAGGCCTCGGCCTGCGCGCCGTCGAGCGAAATGATGATGTTGGTAACGAGGTGCGCCGCGCGCGGCCGCTCCGCCCCGGCCCGCGTCCGAATCCCGCGCGCCAAATCGGCGATCGCCGCCCGCCCGGTCGCCTTGCCGAAAGCAGTGTCCCAGGTGCCGTCCTCGGTGAACAATGCCGCCATATCGTCATAACGGCCCTCGTCGAGACGGAAGCAATATTCGGCCATCAATTCGCGAATGGCATCCTTGTCCTCGGCCGCGGTCGGCATCGGCTTTCCTCCGAAATGTTGCGCACCGACAGCTTAACGCCCTCGCCGGCGGGCTCGGCACCGGATTCGGCACCATGGGCCGGGAAACCGCGCTGCCGCGTCTCCCCCTTTGCCGCTTTGTCGCCGGGGGATTAAGGTGCCGCTGACAGCCGGACTGGAGGGCCATCGATGGCAGAGCCGATCACCCTGGAGATCTTTACCGACTACGTTTGACCGTGGTGCTATCTCAGTACCGTGCGTATTGAAAAGCTGAAGCGGGCGTTCGAGGTCGAGACCAAGCTGGTGCATTTTCCGCTGCATCCCGAAACGCCCGCCGAGGGTCGCTCGATGGCGGAGCTTTACGCCGGGCGCAACGTCGACCCGGAGGCGATGTACGTTCGGATGAAAACCCTGATGGACGCTGAGGGGCTGCCCTACGGCCGTCGCACCCATTCCTACAACAGCCGCCTTGCCCAGGAATTGGGCAAATGGGCCGATACGCAGCCCGGCGGCGAAGCGCTCCATGACGCGCTCTACCGGGCCTATTTCGTCGATGCGCGCAACATCGGCGACCCCGACATCCTGGTCGAGATCGCCCAGTCGGTCGGGCTTTCCGGCGAAGAGGCGGGCGCCGTCTTGAGCGAACGCCGGTTCAAGGATGCAGTCGATGCCGACTGGGCAAAGTCTCACGCCTACGGCGTCACCGGGGTCCCGACCTTTGTCGCGGCGCGCTACGGCGTCGTCGGCGCCCAGCCCTACGAGGTACTGGAGCAGTTGCTCGACAAGGCGGGCGCACCGCGGCGCAGCTAAGCGCGGCGGGCGGGCTCAGCCGGCGATCAAACGCGGCGGGCGCGCGATCAGCGCCGCCAGGATGCTGAGCGCGGATAGCGCCGCGAAGCACTCGAGCGGGCGCACGTAGCTCCCGGTCCAGTCGCGCAACGCGCCCGACAGTAGCGGGCCTGCGGCCTGGGCCAGCACTTGCGCCGACAGCGAGAGGCCGCGGATCGCGCCGTAATTGGACCGGCCGAAATAGTCGGCCCAGGAGATCGGCAGCAAGGTCAGCATGCCGCCGATGCCGAAACCGAAGACGGCGGCGGCCAGAGCCCCTGCAAACGCCGACGAAATGCCGATCATCAGCATCGTGCCAGCGGCGAGCATCGCCCCGGTCAACGCCAGCGGGTACTTGATCGGTAGCGATCGCGGCAGCAGGCTGCAGCCGGCGCTCGCGACCCCCGACATCAGCGAGAACAGGCTGACGATCGCCGCCGCGGTGGTGGCGGAGATCCCCCTTTCGATCAGATTGGCCGCCTGGTGCAGGCTGACCCCGGCCTGCACCGGGTAGACCAGTACGGTATAGAGCGACAGCAGCCAGAACGCCGAGGTGCGCACCGCCTGGCCCCGAGTGAAGCTCGGCTCGGCCTGCGCGATTGCTGCATCGCCGTCGCGGACCGGCTCTACCCGGCGGTCGGGCTGAAGCCCCAGATCCTCCGGCCGGCGCACCATGACGAGCCACACCGGCACAAAGCCGATCGCCAGCACGCTCACTCCGAGGGCCAGCCATCCGGCGCGCCAGGTATGATGGCGCATCGCCAGCTGGGCGATCAGCGGCATCGCCACCAGCCCCGCCATCTGCGCCACCGTCGCGATCGAGGTGGCAAAGGCGCGACGGGCGACGAACCAGTTGTTGAGCGCGCTGTAGATGCCGAGCTCGAACGGCCCGGCCCAATTCATTCGGGCGACGCAGAACAGCAGATAGAAGACCAACAGCGAATTGGTCAGCGACAGCAGCAGCATCGCCGCCCCGGTGCCGAGCACGGCCAGGCACAATGCCAGTCGCGAACCGTGACGATCGAGCAGCGGTCCGATCAGCGGCGACGATACCGCCGCCAATACTCCGCCGAGCGAGACCGCTCCCGACAAGGCGGTGCGCGACCAGCCGAACTGGCGGGTCAGCGGCTCGACAAAAACCGACAGCGTGGCGACCGCTCCGCCCTGACGCGAAAACCCGGCGCAGCACAAACACCCGAGCACGACCCAACCATAAAAAAACGGCAGCCGCGCGCTGAGCAACTGCGGCAATCCGCGGCGCCGCGGCGCCGATTTCGTCACCGCGTCGCTGCTACGAGAAGGCATATCAGCAGGATAAAATCCGGTTCCGCAATCAAGAGCTGCGGCCGGCGAGGCGGCCTTGGCGGTCGAAGATTAGGACGTCGAGCGCGATCGGCGCATCGCCCAGCACCAGTCTGCCCACCACCTCCGCCTCGTTTGCGATCGCGTCGGCGAGCGGAATGTTTTCCTGTTCGGCCAGCGTCAGCACCGCCATCGCGGTATTGGCGCGTTCCGCCTGGCGTACTATTTCGGGGCGCGCGCCAAGCGCCGCCAAATGCCCGGCCAACCAAGCCATGCTCACGCCGCCGCGTTTCGAATGGAGGTCGAGCGCGCCGCCGGCGAGCTTCGACAATTTGGCAAAGCCACCGGCAAGGGTGACCCGCTCGATCGGATGCCGCCGCAGGTATTTGAGCATGCCCCCGACGAAATCGCCCATGTCGATGATCGCCTCCTCGCCGAGGCCGAGCAGCGCGCGAGCGGCGAGTTCCGAGGTGTTGCCGGTGCAGCCGACCACATGCCGGATGCCGGTCGCACGCGCCACATCGATGCCGCGCTGGATCGAGTGGATCCAGGCGGAGCACGAATAGGGCACGACGATGCCGGTGGTGCCGAGGATCGAGATGCCGCCGACGATCCCGAGCCGTGGGTTCCAGGTGCGCTCGGCCAGCTTTTCGCCGTCGGGCACCGCGATCTCGATTGCGATATCCGCCGCCACTGCGTGAGCGGCGGCGATGCCGGACATGGCGTCGATCATCATTCTGCGCGGGGCAGGGTTGATCGCCGGCTCGCCGACCGGGAGCGGCAGTCCCGGCTTGGTCACGATGCCGACGCCCCGGCCCGCCTTGAAGACGATGCCGCTTCCCGGCGGTCCCCAGGCAATTCGGGCCTCGATGATCGCGCCATGGGTGACGTCAGGGTCGTCGCCGGCGTCCTTGACCACCGAGGCCGTCGCCCACCCGTCCCTGAGCTCGGTCCAGTGCAGGGCAAAAGCCGCAGATCCGCCGCGCGGCAATGCGATCGTCACCGGGTCGGGAAACCGGCCGGTCACCAGACCGGTGAACGCCGCCGCCGCCGCCGCCGTCGCGCACGCACCGGTCGTCCAACCCTGCCTCAAGCGCTGTTGCGTGCGCGCCATTGCCGCCATATCCGCCGCCTGATATCCCCTCAGCGTCATACCCGGGTCGATCAATCCAGCCGGGTCGATCAATCCAGTCCGGCATGACAGCTTTTGACCGCGTGCGTCCCGATCGCCGGAATTTCTCAGAACGGCCGGCGCGCGCGGAACCCATATGTTGGCGGCCCGCACTCCGCAAGTTGCGCGTCGCCGCGCCCGGCACCAGGAGCCGGCGCAAGCCTTCGTCCCTGGTCGCAATGGCAGTGGTTTCTCGCGCTTATCCAACAAATTATATTGATTCTAATCTATTGACCGGATCTCCCGCCTCCCCATATGGCGTCAGTGTCGAGGACCGCCCGACCATGCGTTGCTCGGTATAGGTCGCAGACACCATAAACAGGAGGGTTGCTGTCGTGAAAATGGATCGCGAAAAGCTGGTTCGATTGCAGGAACGATTGGCGCTGGAGCGCGGGCGCATTCTCGCCGAAAAGGGCGCGTTTGCGCTAAACGAGCGGCTGCCCGCGCAGGCGATCCGCGAACTCGCCGAAATCGATATCGCGGCGCGTTCCGTCGCCGCCGAGATCTCGCGCCGTACCCCAAGGCTGGGTCACGGCTCGGAAGCCTGATCCCAAGTCGGAACAGTTCGGGGAGCGGCGTTTCGCACAAAAATCGTCCAATCGCCGCTTGCTGAGCCGGATCGGCGCTCACCCGCTCTGGACTGTCGGCGGGGATCGGGAGCAATCATGGCGGCGCAAAGATCGAGGCGCCGGCGCGGGGCCGCTGCGGCCGCGCCAGTTGCACCCGATCGGGCTGGTTGCCCGCGCCTACGGCATCGCCGGGACGCGGTTCGACCCGGATGCGAGGAGTCGATGACCGAACTTGTTTGGGGGCAAACCCGCCAACTGACGCCGGCCGACATTCTGCCGCGCTCGGATTATTTGCCGGTACGGCGTGAACGGCGGCGCCAGCTCAGCGAACTGAAGCGGCGCCGGCGGGTCGAGGTCGGGCCGTTTGCCACCTTCAATTTCGAAAATTTCGCGACGATGCGGCAGCAGGTCCAAGAAATGCTGTACATCGAGAAGGGCGGCGACGCGCAGCTCCAGGACGAGCTCGACACCTACAACCCGCTGATCCCGCAGGGCGACGAGTTGGTCGCCGCGGTGATGTTCGAAATCGACGACCCGGTGCGCCGCACCGCGGCGCTGAGGCGGCTGGGCGGGATCGAAAACCACGCCTTCATTGAGGTCGAGGGATGCCGGGTGCCCGGCGAGCCCGATCCGACGCGCGATCATTCCAGCCCCAAGGGCAAGGCCTCCGCGGTCCAGTTCGTCAGGTTTCGCTTCGCCCCCGAAACGATCGCACGCTTCAAGACGCCAGAGGCGCAAATCATCCTCGGCTTCGACCACCCGAATTATTCCCATTTGGCGGCGATTTCCGACCTGGTGCGCGGGGCGCTGGCCGAGGATTTCGGCTAGCTCCGAGGAATGCCGGTGCGATGAGCGACGAAGACTCCGCAAAAAGCGTCACGCAGGGGCAGGAACGCGCCCTCGCCAATGCGCGCCAGGCTTTCGGCGACGAGAACCCGCAGACCTTGACGGCGATGCTCGATCTGGCCGAGGCATTGTGGGCGCAGGGCCGGCTGATTGCCGCGCGAAAGCTCGAAGAGCAGGTCGTCGCCGGCCGCCGTAAGCTGTTGGGCGACGGTCACGCCGATACCCTGAAGGCGCTCGGCAAGCTGGCGGTGACGATGGCGGCGCAGGGCGAGCTTGCCGAGGCGCGTCGCTTGCAGGAAGAGGTCGTCGCCGGCATGCGGGCGCAAGGCGGCGACACGGGCCGGGACACCTTGCGGGCGATCAACAATCTCGCCGGGACGGTCGCCGCCCAAGGCGACCTCGCCGGCGCCCGCGAGCTGCTGCAATCGGTCATTTCCGCGCTGGTTCGCGAATATGGCGAACAACATTCGGACAGCCTCGCGGCGATGGGCAATCTCGCCGCTATCCTGTGGCAGGAGGGCGAACGGGCCGAGGCCTATGAGCTGCAGCGACAGGTCGTCGAGCTGCGCCGCCCCGGTGACGGCGAAACCGACCAGACCGCGCTGTTGGCGGCGGCGGTGCTCGACATGATGGAGCGCGACACCGGCTTCTAGGGTAACATCAGGGCGTCGCGGCTGCTCTCCTGCGACGGAAAGGTCGGACGCCATGTCGATTTACACGCTGATGCCGCTTCACCAATCGCTCGGACTCGCCGTCATCGGCGTCGACCTGAGCGCGCCGATCGATGCCGAGACCGGCGATAACCTGTCGCGCCTGTTGGCCGAGCATCTGGTGCTGGTATTTCCCGAACAGTCGCTAACGCCGACCCAATACCTCGCCGCCGCCGCGGCGTTCGGGCCGCCGATGCGCCAGCACTATTCGCAGCATCCCATGCCGGGCTTTCCCGATATCGGCATGGTTCGGCACCAAGACGGCCAGCGTGCGGCCGAGACCTGGCATACCGATCACACCTACCGCGAACGCCCGCCGGCAGCGACCATGCTCTACGGCGCCGAGATCCCCTCAGCCGGCGGCGGCACCAGCATCGCCGACATGCGCGCCGCCTATTGGGCCTTGACTGAGGCCGAACGCAGCCATCTCGCAACCTTGCGCACTGTCAATCGCCTCGACGGCGAACGCACCGACGCGCCCACCGAGGATCTCGCACCGGTCATCCACCCGATGGTGCGCACCCACCCGGTCAGTCGCGAGCGGGCGGTCTATTTTCATCCGAGCAAGACGACGTTAATCGAAGGCATGACGCCGGCGGCGAGCCAAGCCTATCTCGCCGACCTTGTCGAGCGGATGATCCAGCCCGAAATCGTCTATCATCACAGCTGGCGCAAGGGCGACGTGCTGGTCATCGACGACCGCGCCACGATGCAGCGGGCCCACGACGACTACGACCATAGCGAGAGCCGGCTGCTGTGGCGGATCAGCGTCGAAGGCGATCGCCCCGCCCTCGTGCAGTAACGCGGCACGCCAGCTTCTCTCCTAGCCGCCGAGCTGCGCGCTCTCCCTAAATACGGTATCCTCCAATGTGTGCCGGACGACGCCACGGGCACTCAACCCGGCATTGCGCGGCGCTGGTGGGCGCGGCCGATTTTCGCGGTTTCCTCGCGGTGGCCGGCGATGACGCGCACGCCCTCGTCGAGCTTGGCGGCGATGTTCTCGGGCGAGCAGGTTTCGAGAAAGGCGATTCCGTGGTTGCGGCAGGCGGCGAAGACGCGCCGGCGCGCTTCGCGCATCTCGGGCGGGTAGGGCTCGCGCGGCACCGCGACATATCCGAGCGACAGGCCGAGATCGCCCGGCCCCAATTCGGCAAAGCCGAGGCCGGGCACGGCCAGGATCTCGTCGCAATGGGCGATGCCTTCGGGCGATTCCAGTTTGACGCCGATTAAGAGCTCGCCGTTGGGGTCGAGCGGCCAGGGGTCGCAGCGTTCGATGTATTCCTCGGCCGAGATCCCCCACACGGGCGCCGCGGTCGCCTCTGACCCGCGGCCGCGGGTGCCGATGCCGAGCAGCCCGCTCTTGGCCTCCCGAACCGCGCCGCGCAGGCGCTCGATGGGCGACGGCAGCGCCGGATCGACCCCGGCCATATGGTGCGGATAGCGGCATGATTCGACAAAGGCGCGCACCGCGTCGGCCGATTCGGCCTGGCACAACAAGACCCCGTGCACGCCGCGGCCGAGGATCTGGCGAAACTGCCAGGCGTTGAAGCGCACATTGGCGGCGTCGGTGCCATTGACCGGCGCCTCGACCACGACCGTGGGCGTGCGGTGCCCCGAACGGGTCGGGCCGGCTTCGGCGAGGCCCCCCATGTACTCGGCGAGCCCGGCCATGTCGAACGCGCCGTGCTCCATCCCGACATTGATGTAATCGGCCCAGGTATGCGCGTCCTCGCGCCCCTGCGCGCGGCTCAGCACATGCCCGCTGTGGCCGCCCATGTAATAGATCGCCTGGTTCTGCGCCAACAGCTCGATCGCCCGATTGATCCGGCCGGTCATGATTCCTCCTTTGATTCGACCTCCAATGCGTCGCCCCGTTGACCCGCTGCCAGGCGCGGTTATAGTTGCCCCCGGCTCGCGCGGGCGTGGCGGAACTGGTAGACGCGCTGGACTCAAAATCCAGTTCTGGTGACAGAGTGTCGGTTCGATTCCGACCGCCCGTACCAAACGATGGACCAAGCCCGAGTCGAAATCCGCCGAATTCTGCACTCTGGCGCAAGCGCCCATTGGTCGCGATCGGACCAACCTCGGCCGGCCGCCGCTCACAAATACGGGTCGGCGGTTGCGAGGTGCCGGGTGACGCAGTCGCGCACCGCCTCTTCGAGCCGGGTGAAGGGTGCGGTATAGCCGGCCTGGCGCAGCTTGCCGATCGTAGCCTGCGTGAAATACTGGTAATTCGCCCGGATCGCCGGCGGCGTGTCGACGTATTCGATGACCGGCGCCACCCCGCAGGCGGCGCCGAGCGCCAGGATCATGTCGCGAAAGCTGCGGGCCTCGCCGGTGCCGAGATTGAACAGGCCGCTCTCGGTGGCATGGCTCAGCAGCCACAGCATGACGGCGGCGCAATCTTTGACATAGACGAAGTCGCGGCACTGCTCGCCATCGGCGAAATCCGGGTGGTGCGATTTGAACAGGCGGACCGGTTGGCCCTCGGCGACGCGGCGATAGTTCTTCACGACGAGGCTCATCATCTCGCCCTTGTGATGCTCGTTGGGCCCGAAGACGTTGAACAGCTTGAGCCCGATCCACAAGGGTGGCGCCCGTCCCGCCATAGCCTCGCGCTGCGCCCACAGGTCGAAAGCGTGCTTCGACCATCCGTAGAGGTTGAGCGGCCGCAGCCGTTTGAGCTCCGCGGCACCGCCGCGGTCGTCGAACCCGGCGGTGCCGTCGCCGTAGGTCGCCGCCGACGATGCGTAGATCAGCCGCTTGCCGTAGGCCGCGCACCAGCGCCACAGCCCGACCGAGTAATTGAGGTTGGTGGCGATGATCTTGTCGGCGTCGCGCTCGGTCGTGGACGAGTTGGCGCCGAGATGAAACACCGCCTCGACCTCCGCGCCGAAGCGGTCGAGCCAGCCGAACAACCCGTCGATCGGCACGATCTCGAAGAAGTCGCGTTTGGCGATATTGCGCCACTTCTCCCCGGTGCCGAAGCGATCGACGATGACCAGGTCGCCGCGGCCGGTCTCGTTGAGCCGGGCGGCCAGCACCGAGCCGATAAACCCGCCGCCGCCGGTGATGACCAGCATCGCCCAGTTGTCCCGCTTGCCCGATTGCGTCGCGCTAACCGGCGGCGGTGGGCGCCGACCGATCCTCGGCGCGCAGCCGGGTGATCGTCGCGGTCGTCGAGTGGCCGTCGACCAGATCGACCAGGACCACCCGACCGCCGGCAGCCTTGACGTCGTCGGCGCCGACCACGGTCGCGATCGTATAGTCGGCGCCTTTGATCAACACATCGGGCTTCAGCCGGCGGATCAGCTCGATCGGGGTGTCGTCGTCGTAGCTGATGACGGCATCGACCGAGCCGACCGCGGCAATCACCGCGGAGCGGTCGCGCAGCGGATTGACCGGACGCTGCGGCCCCTTGAGCCGCCGCGTGCTGGCGTCGCTGTTGAGCGCCACCACCAGGCGATCGCACTCGGCGCGCGCCGCGGCCAAAAGCGCGATATGGCCGGAATGCACGATGTCGAAGCAGCCGTTGGTGAAGCCGACGGTCAGACCGCGCTCGCGCCAGCGGCGGACCAGGGCTTTGAGTTCGCCAAAATTGTAATGCTTTGCCTGGTGCCAGTCCTTGTCGCGAACATCGCGCGCGCGCTCTAGCATTAATTCGTCGAGCTCGACCGTCGCGGTGCCGAGCTTGCTGACGACGATCCCGGCCGCGGTATTGGCCAGGCGCATCGCGGCGGCCAGCGGCTCGCCGCCGGCATGCGCCAGAGCCAGCACCGCGATCACCGTGTCGCCGGCGCCGGTCACGTCGTAAACCTCGCGCGCCCGGCTCGACTCGACGTGCACCGCACCTGAGGCTTCGACCAGCACCATGCCCTTGTCGGAGCGCTTGGCGAGGATCGCCGCCGCCTCGGCATCGCGCATGACCTTGGTTGCGGCGGCGATGATCTCGGCATCGCTGCCGACCGGCAAGCGCGCGGCGAGGGCCAGCTCCTTCAAGTTCGGGGTCACGCAGGTGGCGCCCCGATAGCGCCGGAAATCCTCGCTTTTGGGATCGACATGGACTGCGATGCCGGCCGCCCGCGCGCGCTCGATGGCGAAACCGAGGATTTTCGGACTGAGCACGCCCTTGCCGTAATCGGACAGGACCACCGCGTCGGCAGCGGCGAGGGCGCCCTCGAATGCGGCGAGCAGCTGGGCTTCCTCCGCCTCGTCCGGTTCGCCGACGGTCTCCTCGTCCACTCGGATGATCTGCTGGTGCGCGGCAACGTAGCGGGTCTTGCAGATCGTCGGGCGACTGGCGCTCGCAACATGGGCATCGACCAGCCCGGCGGTGCCGCGGACCAGCGCGGCAACTTCGGCACCGGCGGGGTCGCGGCCCAAGAGCCCCACCAGGATGGCGTTGCCGCCGAGCGAGGCGATGTTGCGGGCGACGTTGCCGGCGCCGCCGAGCATGCCCTGAATGCGTTTCAGCAGCAGCACCGGGACCGGCGCTTCCGGCGAAATCCGCTCGGTTTCGCAATAGGCGAAGCGGTCGAGCATGATGTCGCCCAGACACAGAATCGTCGTTCCCGAGAAATCCATCGGCGCAATATCCTCGAATTTATACTATGGCGCTATCCGATCGGGTTGGACCGTCGTTCCGGCAGCCTTGCGCTCAAGCAAAAGCTTGCGCTCAAGCAAACGCGCGGCGGATGCGACCCCAATCTTCGATTGCGTGCTCCTGGCCGGAGACGATCTGGATCGCGATTTCGGTATAGCCGGCGGCGAACAGCGCCGCGATCCGCTCCCTGATCTCGGGCTCGGTCGCGGTAATCGTGGTCAGGCGGATCAGCTCGGCGGTGATGAACGGACGCTCCTCGGGCTTGACGAACATCAGATGGCCACGGTGGTTTTCCAGATAATGCGCGCCCTGCGGTCGGAACTTGCGCGCTAGTTCGACATACCCGGCGACCGTGTCGGCGATCGCGGGCGGGACCGGATTCGGGTTCGGAAAACCGGCCAACGCCTGGTCGGCGGCGCGGTGCAGCAGCATCGCCGCGCGCGGGCCGGCTTGGGCGATCGCGCGCGGGCTGTCGGCGGGCTCGCCCTCCGAGAGGATCGCGCCGCCGGTCAGCACCACCGAGTTCGAGCGGCTCGGCGCCGTGCCCGGCGGCGTCACGACGCGAGCGCATCTCGCGCAATGCCGCACTCGCCGCCGCGGCATCGCTGATCGTGCTGATCCAGCCGGCGCCGAGCCGCGCCGCCAACGCCTGCGCGCGAGGGCCGGTGGCCGCGATGTAGAGCGGGATCGGGTCTTTGGTGTTGATCAGGCCGAGCTCGGGATTGAGCAGGCGGATCAGCCGGGTCTTGCCTTCGATCTCGGCTTCGACGGTCTCCTCGCGCAACAGCGCCCTGACGACACGGACATAGTCCTCCAGGTCGGCGAGCCGAACCGCGCCGAGCCCCATCGCCCGGCGGCCGGTAAAGCCGGTGCCGATGCCGAAATCGATCCGCCCGGGCGCCAGCTTGTTCAACGAGGCGAAGGCGTTTGCGGCCACCGCGGCAAGACGGTTCGATGGGATCAGCACGCCAGTGCCGAGCCGGATGCGGGTGGTCTTCAACGCCGCCGCGGCCATCGCCACAAACGGGTCGGCGCTCAGCATCTGGGTGTCGTAGAACCAGGCGCGGCCGAACCCCAGCTCCTCGGCCCGACGCACCAGCCGCCACGATTCGGCGTCGGTCGGTATGGCGATGGCGAACTTCATTCTCTTCCTCAGCCAGCCGCGGCGCGGAAATAGACTAACGCCTCGGCGCGGAGGCCGCAAAGGATGCGCAATGGGCGCGGACTTCCGAAGGAGCGGAGAGCCCTCCATCACCCGCTGTCCGGGAAAATTCCGTCCGCAAGGGACACGAGTAGCCGTCTCGTATCAGACAACGAAACATCGTCTTGCGCGGCTTGAGCCGCGTATCTACGCCTTTCTTCGGCGCGGTCGTGCCGGTCTCTTTGAACTGGATGCTTGGATCAAGTCCGAGCAGACACTTCCTGACTGTCTCGATGGTCTGGGTGGATCGCGGGGGGGGTGGACCGGCGGGTCAGCTCGGCGGCAAGCCGGAGACCAGGCTCGACAGCGCCGCTAGCAGATCCGCCCGCTTGAAGGGTTTGTGGAGGCGCGGGCAGGCGGCATATTCGGAGGGCAGCGTGTTGGCGCCGTAGCCGGTAACGAAGACGAACGGCAGATTGCGCCGGGCCAGGATCTCGGCGACCGGAAAAATCCGCTCGCCCGCCAAATTGACGTCGAGCACCGCCATGTCGCAGGCCTCGCGGCTTGCTGCCTCAATCGCCTCGGCAAGTCTCGGGACGGGCCCGCACACGGTGCACCCGGCGGACTCCAGCATGTCTTCGATCAAGGTGGCGACCAGAAATTCGTCCTCCACGACCAATACTTTGATGCCTTGAAGTAGTGCTGTCATGACGCGGCATCCTCTATTTTTGGCTGGTCGGTTTTTTCGGGGCTGCCGGGCGCCGCTCCGATGGCAAAGTATCCCGGATTGGCCGGAATGACGATCCGGCAATGGAGGCCGCCATCCGCCGCCTCCAGCTTTGCTTCGCCCTGCAATTCGAAACGAATCCCGCGTTCGATCAATTCGGTGCCAAAGCCGCGTTTCGGCAGACCATTGATTTTCGGGCCGCCGCTCTCCCGCCAATCCAGCTCCAGGCGCGGTGGGCGGTCGCCGGCAATGCTCCAGCCGATCTCGACCCGGCCGCCGGGCACCGAGAGCGCGCCGTATTTTGCCGCGTTGGTCGACAATTCGTGGATGACCAGCGTCAGAAAGAGCGCGGCCTGCGGCTTCAGCAGCACCGGCGGTCCGCTCGCCGTCACGCTGTCGCCCAAGACATGTGGGGTGAGCTCCGCCAGCACCAGGTCGCGCAGCGGCGCGTCGGTCCAGCCGGCTTGCGACAATACGTCCTGGGTATGGCCGAGGGCGTGAAAGCGGCCGATCAGGTCGCGTTTGGCCTCGTCGTTCGCCAAGGTGCGCTCGGCGATCGACGAAACCACGGCGAGGGTGTTCTTGACCCGGTGGCTGAGCTCGGCGGCGAGCACCTTCTGCTGCTCCTCGGCGGCGACAAGGTTGGTGACATCGACAAAGCTCAACGACACCCCCTCGATATAGCCGGAACTGTGGCGATAGGGGTGGATGCGGGCGAGATAATGCACCCTTCCATCGGCAAGGCTCACCGAGCGCTCGGTCACCGCGCCGACGCCGAACACGGCGCGCATGTCAATTTCAATGTCCGGGTAGCCGATCCGACTGGCGATATCGCTCAGCGGACGGCCGCGGTCGCCCGGAATGAGATTGAAGATCTGCGTGATCGACGGCGTGAAATTGCGGATTTTCAGATCGCGATCCAGGAAAATCGTCGCGATCTCAGTGCTTTGAAACAGATTGTTCAGATCGCTATTGGCCCGATCCAGCTCTTCGATCTTATAACCTAGCTCGGCGTTGACAGTCTGCAATTCCTCGTTCAGCGACTGCAATTCCTCCTTTGATGTCTCGTTCTCTTCGTTGGTCGATTGCAATTCTTCGTTTAGTGACAGCAGATCTTCGTTGGCCGAGCGAAATTCCTCGTTGGCGGTTTCGAGCTCCTCGATCGTCGAGTGCAGGCGCTCCTTGGTCTCCTGCAGCTCCTTCTCGATCTGCCGAACCGTCGCGGCCTCGCCGACGCGTTGGTCGGTGTCGTTTTCGTCCTGTGTGCGGACCGGGCCATTGTCGATGAACACGACCGCATAGAGCGTCTCGTCGCCGGCGACGATCGGCTCGACCGTGAGGCCGATCAGCTGAGCGCCGCCGTTGATCTGCACGGCGATGCGCTCGCGCACAGCCCGCCGCCCGGTTTCCTTAGCCCGGTGCAATATCGCGCGCAATTCGGCGCGCAGACCCGGGCGGGCCATGGCGACGACGTCGCGGCTCGCCGGACCCTCGGCCGATTGCAGATATTTGCCCGTGCCGGCCGAGAAAAACAGGGCTTCACTCGAATTCGTCGACGATGACGTGGACCGGAGCGAAGCGCTCCAGGACGGTATCGGCGACATTGCGCAGCTGGTCCGATCGTCGCAGCAACAGATTTTGGCTTGCGGCCGGAAAATCTTCTCGCTGTCCGCGCGGCAGAAATTGCCGTAGCGGCAGACGGTGTCGCGCGGCGACATCGCGGCGCTGGAAGATGCGGTTTTTCGGGTCGAGCGGGCAAAACAATTCGGAATGCCGGGATACGTTCTCGGATTGGCCGAGAAACAGGTAGCCGCCCGGCCGCAGCGCGAAATGGAACACCGGGGCGACCTGCGCCTGCAATGTGGGTTTCATATAGATCAGCAGGTTGCGGCAGGAAATGAGATCGAGCCGCGAGAACGGTGGGTCGCGGCTGACGCTGTGCAGCGAAAAAGTGCACATGTCGCGCAATCCGCTCGTCACCCGAGATCCGCTCGCTTCGTGCACAAAAAAGCGCCGCAGCCGCTCGGGCGAAACCTCACTGACCAGTTCCAGCGGATAGCGCCCCTGCCGGGCGACGCTGAGGGCGGCCTCGTCGATATCGGTGGCGAAAATCTGCACCTTCGGCGGCGCCGCGAGCGTGTCGACGTGCTCGCGCATCAGCATCGCGATCGAATAGGCCTCCTCCCCAGTGGCGCAGCCGGGTACCCAAACGCGCACCTCGTCCGCTGCCCGCTTGTTCTCGAACAGCTTGGGGATCACCAGGGATTCGAGCGCGGCAAACGCGGCCGGGTCGCGGAAGAATCCGGTGACGCCGATCAAGAGGTCGCGAAACAGGGCACCGACCTCTTCCGGGTCCTGTTGCAATCGCTTGAGGTAATCCTTGAGCGCCGTTGTCTGCACCACCTGCATGCGGCGCTGGACACGGCGCTGGAACGTGCGGTCTTTGTATTCGCTGAAATTGTGCCCGGTTCGCGTCTCGAGGAGGGTGTGCAGCTCGGAAAGCGCGTCGTCCGGCCGCCCCGCGTCGAAACCGTCCCAATTGCGCACATAGGCGAGGATCCGCTCGGGAATGTCCTGAACCGGCAGCACCAGATCGACAAAGCCCGAGCCGACCGCGCTCGCCGGCATCTCGGGGAAGCGCGGCCGCGTGGTGTCCACTCCCTGCGCAACGGTCAGTCCGCCATTCTCCTTGATCGCTTTGAGCCCGAGGGTCCCGTCGGTGCCGCCGCCGGAGAGCACGACGCCGATCGCATGCTCCGCCTGGTCTTCGGCGAGTGCGGTGAAGAAGATGTCGATCGGGGCGCGTTCGCGGTTGGCGGCGCCGGTGCGGCGCAGGCGTAGCCGCCGCTCGCGGATGGTCAGGACCGCGCCGGGCGGCAAAACATAGACGTGCTCGGCTTCGACCGCGGCCCCATCCGAAGCACCGACGACCGGCATCGCGGTCGCCCGCCCGAGGATCTCGGCCAGCATGCTCTCGTGATTGGGCGCCAAATGGGGCACGACCACGTAGGCCATGCCGTTCTCGACCGGCACCGCCCGGAAGAAGGCTTCGAGGGCCTCGACCCCGCCGGCCGAGGCGCCGATCCCGACGATCGGAAGATTGAGCACCCGGAAGCCTCCAGCGCGTAGCCAGCCCGACCCTATTCTTTATCCACCCGCATAAGCCAACATTTTCGGTCTGCTTTCGTCCGCAGAAACCGGCGCTGCCGCAGCTGCGGAAGAGCCGGAATTGACCGGGCCGTCGGCCCGGCCCTTCGCGGCTCGAATTTAATTCACATCGGGTCGGCTTCGGTCGACCGCCGCCTGAGCGGGGGCGACGGCAAGTATTGGAAGCCTTCTCCTCCCAGATGAGGCAAGAAGGAAAAAAAGACGCGCCCCGAGAGGCGCGTCCGTGCCGGCGGCTGCCGGGGTCGGGTCAGACCGAATAATACATCTGGTATTCGATCGGGTGGGGGGTGTGCTCGAAATTGTACACTTCCTCCCATTTCAACTCGATATAGGATTCGATCTGGTCCTTGTTGAAGACCTCGCCCTTTAGCAGAAACGCGTGGTCATGAGCGAGCTCGCCCAAGGCCTCGCGCAGCGAGCCGCACACCACCGGCACGTCCTTCAATTCCTCGGGCGGCAGGTCGTAGAGGTTCTTGTCGATCGGGTCGCCGGGGTGGATCTTGTTCTGGACGCCGTCCAATCCGGCCATCAGCATCGCGGCAAAAGCCAAATAAGGGTTGGCGGCAGGGTCGGGATAGCGCACCTCGACGCGTTTCGCCTTGGGGTTCGAAACATAGGGGATGCGGCACGAGGCCGAGCGGTTGCGCGAGGAATACGCCAGCAGCACCGGCGCCTCAAAGCCGGGGATCAGGCGCTTGTAGCTGTTGGTGGTCGGGTTGGTGAAGGCGTTGATCGCCTTGGCGTGGCGGATGATGCCGCCGATATAGTAGAGTGCGGTTTCACTGAGGTCGGCATAGAGGTTGCCGGCGAACACCGTGTTCTCGCCCTTCCACACCGACTGGTGGGTATGCATGCCCGAGCCGTTATCGCCTAGGACCGGCTTTGGCATGAAGGTCGCGGTCTTGCCGTATTGCTGGGCGACGCTCTGCACAACGTATTTGTAGATCTGCATGTTGTCGGCGGTCTTGACCAGGGTCGAATACTGAAAGCCCAACTCGGCCTGCGCCGGCGCCACCTCGTGATGGTGCTTTTCGACCAAGAGCCCCATATCGGCCATTACCGAGAGCATCTCGGCCCGAAGATCGGCCTGGCTGTCGACCGGCGGCACCGGGAAATAGCCGCCCTTGATCGGCGGGCGATGGCCGGAATTGCCGTCGGCGAATTCTTTGCCGGAAACGTAGGGACCCTCCTCGCTGTCGATCGCGTACATCGCCCCGTTCATGCCGACCGAATAGCGCACGTCGTCAAAGATGAAGAACTCGGCCTCGGGCCCGAAATAAGCCTTGTCGCCGATCCCGGTCGAAATCAGGTGCCGCTCGGCCTTTTTCGCGGTCGAACGCGGGTCGCGGCCATAGGGCTGTCCGGTCAGCGGCTCGTGCACGTCGCAAAAAATCACCAGCGAGGTCTGCGCCGCGAACGGGTCGATGACCGCGGTCGAGCAATCCGGCACCAGCATCATGTCGCTGTCGTTGATCGCCTTCCACCCGGCGATCGACGAACCGTCGAACATCACGCCCTCGTTCAGAAAATCGTCGCTGATCGTGCGCAGATGATGCGCCAGATGCTGCCACTTGCCGCGCGGGTCGGTGAAGCGGAAGTCAACATACTTGACCTCGTGCTCCTTGATCATATCCATGACTTTGCCGGTGTCGGACATTTCGGGGTTCCGTTCTCAGGTTAATGAACAACAGCCGTAGCAAGCGATAGCGGCCGACGCGGCAGCCCCCACCATGGTTGGCCCCACGAGGCTTGGCCCCACGAGGCTTGGAGGGTGCAAGGTTGGGACCAACCGCTAATCCTCAGATCGCGTCACCGCCGCGCTCGCCGGTGCGGATGCGGATCGCCTCGTCGATATTAGTGACAAAGATCTTGCCGTCGCCGATCCGGCCGGTGTGGGCCGCCTGCTGGATCGCCTCGATCGCGCGCTCGACGAGGCTATCCTCCATGACCACTTCGATCTTTACTTTGGGCAGGAAATCGACGACGTATTCGGCGCCGCGGTACAGCTCGGTGTGGCCTTTCTGCCGGCCGAACCCTTTGGCCTCGGTGACGGTAATCCCCTTGATCCCGACCTCATGCAACGCCTCTTTAACCTCGTCGAGCTTAAAGGGCTTGATGATTGCCTCGATCTTTTTCATCGAATTTCGATCTCTCCCCGGCGCGCATCCGTCTCCGTCGCTGGTGATTCAGCATAACCCATGCCAACCGTTTTCCACAGAACGGAGACGATCGCCACGGCGGCGGCGCCCGCAACTGCCGGTGAACCAAGCATAAGGCTGCCTAAAAAATAGTCAACGCGATGCCGCTCGGGACCGGTCGGGCATCGTCAGGTCGCCCAGCAGCCGGCCGATGCGCTCGATCGCCTCGGCAATCGCCTCGCGGCTGTTGGCGTAGGAGAACCGCAGATAACCCTCGCCGAATTCGCCGAAGCTAGTGCCGGCGATCGTCGCCACGCCAGCCTCTTCGAGCAGCCGCCCTTGCAGCGCGCGGGCGTCGAGCCCGGTCCCGGTCACATTGGGAAAGGTGTAGAAGGCGCCGCCCGGACGGGCGCAGCGAAACCCGGGCAATCCGTTCAGCGCCGCGACCACCATCGCCCGGCGCTCGGCAAAGGCGGCGACCATCCGTTCGACCGGCTCACGCGGCCCGGTCAATGCCGCGATCCCGGCGAACTGGGCGGCGGCGTTGACGCAGGAATGGCAGTTGATCGCCAGCCGCTCGGCCGCGGCGAACAGCGCCTGCGGCCACACCCCATAGCCCATGCGCCAGCCGGTCATCGCGTAGGTCTTGCTCCACCCGTCGAGCAGGATCAGCCGGTCGCGGATCGACGGATAGCCGAGGAGGCTGACATGCTCGGCCCCGTCGTAAAGAATCTCGCCATAGATCTCGTCGCTCATGATCGCGACCTGCGGGTGATGCTCGAGCCCGGCGACAAGGCGATCGAGCTCCTCGCGCGGCACGACGCCGCCTGTAGGATTGGCCGGGCTGTTGATGATCAAGAGGCGGGTGCGCGGGGTGATCTTGTCCAAAACTTCGGCGGCGCTGAACGAAAAGCCGGCGCTTTCGTAGAGCGGGATCGGCACCGGCGTCGCCCCGGAAAAGCGGATGACACTCTCGTAGATCGGGAAGCCTGGGTTCGGATAGAGGATCTCGACGCCGGGCTCGCCGAACATCAGGATCGCGAAAAACATCGTGACCTTGCCGCCGGGAACGACCAGCACCCGATCGGGCGACACCTCGACCCGGTGGCGGCGGTAGAGGTCGGCCGCGACCGCCGCGCGCAGCTGCGGGATGCCGTTCGCCGGGGTATAGCCGTGATGGCCATCGCGGAGCGCCTTGCGGCCGGCCTCGACGATGTGCTCCGGGGTCGGGAAATCGGGCTGGCCGATGCCGAGATTGATGACCTTGCGGCCCTGCGCCGCCAGCGCATTGGCGCGCGCCAATACCTCGAAGGCGGTCTCGGTGCCGAGGACGCCCATCCGCCCGGCCATCTGCAACATTCACGTTTCCTCCTGTCGTTCGCGTCGCCGCAGACTAGCGCCGGCGCGGCCAAATAGCGACCGGGAACCATCGTTTACATGCCCGGCCGGGCAACGGCGCGGCTGGCTCCGCGCACGCGGCCGTGTCATGCTCGGCCTGCCGTCGTGAACATGCCGTCGTGAACATGCCGTCGTGAACATATCGGGGGCGACCGAATGGACGAAGATGGGCTCGGACTGCCCCAAGGCGCCTTCGCCAAGCTGGACGCGGAAGAAGACGAAATCTTCTACGAGCCGGCGCGGCTCGTCTGCCATATCGACGACGGTGCGATCGCCGCCTTAACGGGTTTTTACCGCACCGTGCTGCCTGCCGGCGGGGTGCTGCTCGACCTGATGTCGAGCTGGGTCAGCCACCTTCCGGCTGAGATCGCTTATGCGCAAGTGATCGGCCACGGCATGAACCCGGAGGAATTGGCCGCCAACCCGCGCCTCGACCGCTGGTTTGTGCAGAATCTCAACCGCGACCCGCTTTTGCCGCT
Organism: uncultured Alphaproteobacteria bacterium; assembly: GCA_963832875.1. Taxonomy (GTDB): domain Bacteria; phylum Pseudomonadota; class Alphaproteobacteria; order ATCC43930; family CGMCC-115725; genus AP-15. The sequence goes on from CAWHWB010000003.1 coordinate 190,559, forward strand.
CGACGATTCGACCATCGACGCGGCGATGATCTGCGTGTCGATCCAGTACCTCCAGCGGCCAGTCGAGTTGCTGCGCGAGGTCGCCCGCGTGCTGCGGCCGGGGGCGCCGCTGGTCGTCGGTTTTTCAAACCGCTGCTTTTGGACCAAGGCGGTGGCGGTCTGGCGCGCCCTCGACGACGACGGCCATGCGAACCTTGTCGAGCATTATCTGCGCCACACCGGCTTCGCCCGGATCGAGACCCATCGCCTGGCGGAATCGATCGAAGACGAGAGCGATCCGATGATCGCGGTTATCGGACGCCGCCGATGAGCCGGCCGTCGAAATCCGCCCTATTCGCCGCGGCGAAACGATGGGCCGCGGCGACGATTGCATCAATTCTCGCGACGGCGCCCGAGCTTGTCGCGGCAACCGACCCAAAGGGGCGCGCTGCGATCCATCTCGCCTGTGCGGTCAGGCCGGGCGGGCCCGATCTGGGTGAGCCCGACGGGATCGCCACGGTTGCAGCACTTCTCGATGCCGGCGCCGGGCTCGAAACCGAAGTGCCGATGGACGAGGACGAAGGTGACTTTCGCGCGACGCCGTTGTGGTACGCGGTCGCCAGAGGCGAAAATCCGAAATTGGTGCAGTTCCTGCTCGGGCGCGGCGCCGACGCCAGCACTTGTTTGTGGGCTGCGGTCTGGCGTGACGACGCGGTGCTGTGCGGCGCGTTGCTCGACGCTAAGCCGCGACTGGACCTGCGAGCGCATGGCGAAACGCCGATCGTTTACGCGGCTCGACTGCGGCGGCTCAGGACCCTGGAGCTTCTGATCGAAGCCGGCGCGGACCCGGGCATCGCCGACGCGCAGGGCCGCACCGCAGTTGACATTGCTTTGGAGCGCCGTTTGCCGCAGCCGATCATTGATCGCCTTCGTGCGTTGCCCGGCCGCGCGTAGCCGCCGCTCGGCGCGTGGTGTAGCTTCGGCAAGAAGCGAATTCGAGGAGGATGCAATGGAACTCGGCACCTTGCTGCCGTTGGGCGATATCGGCGGCGATCCGGCGACGGTGCGCGAATACGCGCAGGCGGCGGAAGCGACCGGCTTTGATTTTGTCGAGGCTCCCGACCATGTGCTGGGCGTCAACGCCGCGAGCCGGCCGGGCTGGGATCGCAACGACAACAAAGATCTGTTCCACGATCCGTTCGTGCTGTTCGGCTATCTCTCCGGCTCCACCCAAAAGCTCGGCTTTTCGACCGGTGTGTTGATCCTGCCGCAGCGCCAGACCGTGCTGGTCGCCAAGCAGGCGGCCTCGCTCGACGTGTTGTCGGGCGGGCGCTTTCGGCTTGGCATCGGGGTTGGCTGGAACGAGGTCGAGTTCACCGGCTTGAACGAAAATTTCCACAACCGCGGCCGCCGCTCGGAAGAGCAGGTCCAGGTCATGCAACAGCTGTGGGCCGAGCCACACGTCACTTTCAAGGGCCGCTGGCACACGATCGAGGACGCCGGCATCAACCCGCGGCCCGCCTCGGGCAAGGTGCCGGTATGGTTCGGCGGGCACCACGACCGCACCCTGGAGAGGATCGCCAAATGGGGCGACGGCTGGATGCCGAACGCCTATCCGCCCGACCATAGCGCGACCGAAATCTTCGACCGCCTGCGCCGTCTGACCGAGGCCGCCGGCCGCGACCCGGCCAAGATCGGCATCGAGGCCTGGGTGTCGATGGGTACCGGTAACGAGGCCGATTGGGCGCGCGACACCCGCTTCTGGAAAGCCGCCGGCGCCTCGCATATCTGCCTGACGACGACCTTCAACCGCCGCCACCACCAGCGCATCCCGGGCCACACCCTCTCCGACCACCTCGCCGCGCTGCGGCGTTACCACTCGGCCGTCGCCGCCGCACTCTGACCGGGAGAAAAGCTTTTTTGATCGCCCAGGGCCCGGCCTCACGGCGCCGCCGTGATCAGGCCTCGGGCCGGGTCAGCAGATGGCCGCAGCCGGCTTTGTTCGCCCAATATTCCCAGGCGCGCCAGGTCTCGGTCGAATACGGGCTGTAGCCGCGGTTGCGGGCGTCGATCTCGCCTTGCGACAGGTATTTGATCGGGCCGCCCAGCTGCTTCGCCTGCATCAGGATGCGGGCATTGCGCGGCAGATAGACCGACAGCCGCACCACCTCGATCAGCGAGCGGGCGGCCGAGGCAAAACCGTGACCGCGCATCAGCACCGCATTGTTGGCGCCGAGACGCTTCGCGAGATCGCGGCCCTGCGCCAAATTGGTCACGAGCAGGTTGGTCTCGCCGAAACTGTCGGCAATGTCCCAGACCGGCACCTCGCTTCCGATAAAGCTTCCCGAGTGGATCACCGGCTTGAGCTTGGTCGCATCGGCGACCCCGAAGGCGAGCGTGTCCTCGGCATGGGCGTGCACCACCGCCATGACGTCCGGCCGCGCTTCGAAAATCGCGGCATGAATAAACCGCTCGAGATAGAGCGTGCGTTTATCGTCGCCGATCGGCTGCCCGTCGAGGCCGAGCTCGACGATGTCTTCGGCGCCAACCAGGTCCGGGGCGCGCGAGCGGGCGATCAGAAACCGGCCCGGGTCCTGCGGGTGTCGGACGCTGACATGGCCGTAGGCATCGACCACTTCCTCCCTCGCGAGGATGCGATTGGCAATCACGAGATCCTGGATAAGGGTGTCGAGGCTGTTCATGGCCAATGATCCGATCGAGCGTCGCCTGCCTGCCTGCGGCGTCTTAAGTCGCCTCTCTTCTCGCAGCAGCGCGCCGCCGTCAACACGCTGTCATTCCGGACCGCATCGTTCTGGTGTATGAACCTGCGGCAACGAGGATCGGCGAGGGCGATGATCGTCAATCTCAACAAGTACAAAAAAGAGCGCGAGCGCGCCGAGGCCGCCCGTCGCGCGGCCGAGAACCGGGTCAAGTTCGGGCGCAGCAAAGCCACTCGCGCCAAAGACCTGCGCGAACGCGAGCAGGCCGAAAAAAACATCGACGACAAACGCCTCGACTAGCCGCGACGGCAGGGAGGCGGGGGAGCCTGCACCGGACCGAATCCGGGGGCAACCGTTAAGTCGCCTGCCGCTGGGTTCCCGCCCTTCCAAGCTCTAATCCAATCCTCGTCGGTCAGCACCGTCTGCGTCCCCTTTCCCGGCGAAGGCCAGGACCCAATCTTCCACCTCTCGGTCTTCGCGCCGATTCGGGGCGACTCGCCCAGAGAATGGCCGGAAACGCGGCCTTTGCGGGACCGTAGATCCCGGCCTTCCGGGAAAGCGGGGGAGGAGAATTCGATAGCGAACGCGACCAGTCCCGGGCCGATCGGGCTGCAACCGCGAAAGAGGCTGTAATCCAATCCCCATCAGTTCAGCCGGCCGCGGGGCATAGGTTTTCGCCACAAAGGTGGCGTAGCCTCGTGGTCAACGATCGATTGTCTCTGCGGGTCGAGTCCTGCTGATTTCCCTGTTCACCGGCGGAAATTCCCTGCTGGACCCGCGCCCTTTCCCTGCTCTGGCGCGCGGTAATTTGTCGGTAACCGATTGAAAAGGAAGGCTTAAATCAGGCGTCGAGAGCACGCATCGATAAAATTCCCGGCAATCTTCCCAGCCGACGGGAATTACCCGGCGCGCAGGTATTGCACGGCTTCGTCGCGGCGGAAGAGGTAGAGGAGGGTGCGCAGCGCCTGGCCGCGCGGGGTTTCGAGATGGGGGTCGCGGTCGAGGACGAGGCGGGCGGCATCGTGGGCGATCGGGACCAGCGCGGCATGGGCGGCGAGGTCCGCGAGGCGCAGGGTCGGGAGGCCGCTCTGGCGGGTGCCGAGAACCTCGCCGGCGCCGCGCAGGCGCAGATCCTCCTCGGCGATGCGAAAGCCGTCATCAGTCTCGCGCAGGGTCGAGAGCCGCTGCCGCGCCACCTCGCCCAATGGCGGCTGGTACAGCAGCAGGCAGGTCGAGGGCTTGTCGCCGCGGCCAATGCGGCCGCGCAACTGGTGCAGTTGGGCGAGGCCGAAACGCTCGGCGTGCTCGACGACCATCACCGTCGCGGCCGGCACGTCGACGCCGACCTCGATCACCGTCGTCGCCACCAGGAGATCGATCGCATCGCCGGCGAAACCGGCCATGACGCGGTCCTTTTCGGTCGTCTTCATCCGTCCGTGGACCAGCCCGATGCGGCCGGGCATTAAGGCTTCGAGCCTCTGACGGCGCTCGCGCGCGGCGGCGAGATCGGTCTCCTCCGATTCCTCGACCAGCGGACAGATCCAGTAGGCCTTCGCACCCCGGGCCAGCGCGCGGCCGACCGCCGCCACGACCTCGTCGAGCCGTTCGAGCGCCACCGTGCGGGTATCGATCGCCTGCCGCCCCGGCGGCTTTTCGTCGAGGCGCGAGACGTCGAGATCGCCATAGGCGGTCATCATCAGGGTGCGCGGGATCGGGGTGGCGCTCATCAGCAGGGTGTCGGCGTCATGGCCCTTTTCGGCGAGCGCCAGGCGCTGCTCGACGCCAAAGCGGTGCTGCTCGTCGATGACGACGAGGGCGAGGTCGCGAAAGACGACATCCGGCTGGAGGAGCGCGTGGGTCCCAACCGCGATCGGGGTCAGGCCGGAGGCGAGTCCGGCCAATGCCGCGTCGCGCGGCCGGCCCTTTTCGCGCCCAGTCAACAGGCAAATCTCGACCCCGGCCGGATCGGCGAGGCGGCGCAGGGTCGCCTGATGCTGGCGCGCCAGGATCTCGGTCGGCGCCATCAAGGCCGCCTGCGCGCCGCTTTCGACGGCGCTCAGCATCGCCAGCAGCGCCACGACGGTCTTGCCGCTGCCGACATCGCCTTGCAGCAAGCGCATCATGCGCCGGGGTTGCGCCATCTCGGCGCTGATCTCGGCGATCGCCAAACGCTGCGCGCCGGTCAGATTGAACCCGAGCCCCATTTCAACCGGGACGGCGAGCGCACCCGAGCCGAGGATCGCGCGACCCCGGCGGCGCTGGCGGCGGGCGCGGACCAAGGCCACGGCGAGCTGGCTGGCGAACACCTCGTCATAGGCGAGCCGCTCGCGCGCCGGGGCGCTTGGCGACAAATCGGCTTCGGCGCCGGGGGCGTGGGCCTGGCGCAGTGCGTCGCTCCAGCCGGGCCAGCCGCGCCGCTTGATCAGAGCCGGATCGATCCATTCGGGCAGGGTGGGGAGCCGGTCGAACGCCGCCGCGACCGAGCGCTGCACCAGGCGCGGCGCCAGCCCGGTGGTCAGCGGGTACACCGGCTCGATCGGCTTCAGCCGGTCGAGCTCGTCGGGCCGCAGCGCCAAATCGGGATGCGGCATCTGCGCCATGCCGTTGTAGAACTCGACCCGGCCGCTGACGATCCGCTCGGCGCCGATCGGGTAGAGACGCGTCAGATAGTCGCTTTTGACGTTGAAATAGATCAGGACCAGGGTCCCGGTCCGGTCCGCGCAGAACACGCGATAGGGCCGGCGCCCGGTGCCTGGCTCATGCGCCTCGACCCGGACCTGCAGCGTCGCAATCTGGTCCGGCGCGAGATCGCGGATCGGCGGCGAGGCGCGCCGGTCGATGATGCCGCCGGGCAGGTGCCACAACAGGTCGACGACCAGCGGCCCGGCCAGCCGCTCGAACAGCCGGGCGAGCTGCGGCCCGATGCCGGGCAGCGCCGTCACCGGGGCGAACAGGCGGTCGAGGATGGCGGGACGCATATCGGGTCTGAGCTGCGCGGGTTCGGGCTGACCCAAGTTCGGGCTGACACTACGATCGGGGATCTCTATATCCCTCTCGCGACACCGCCAAGAGCGCCTGATTGATCCCTTCCTGCGATATCCGCCGCAAGCGCCTCCTGTTCCGGTCATGGCACCGTGGGACGCGCGAGAGCGACCTCATTCTCGGCCGCTTTGCCGAGGCTCATCTTGCCGGCTTCGACGCGGCCCAGCTCGACCGCTATGAAGCGCTCCTCGAATGCGCCGACGCCGATCTGTTCGACTGGGTCAGCGGCCAGGCGGCGCCGCCCGCCGCGCACGACCACGACGTGACGCGCCTGTTGCTCGCTTTCCGCGCCGCGCCGCCCGCCATCTGACCGCGATCCGTTATCATTCTCCGAATGCGAAGATCGCTCTCACCGCCCAGTCCTCGCCAGACATCGAGGGTGGGTCCCTCTCCCCGTGCTACGGAAGAGGGTGCCCACCCCGGACTAAATCCGGGAGGGAGGGTGAGGGTGCCGCGGCAAGGGTAGAAATGACCGCACTCGACGAATTCGCCCGCTCGTTAAAGGCGCGACCGCGCCGGGTGACCCTATTCGGGGCGCCCGAAGGCTATGACGCCGCGGCCGTCGGCCGGATCGTCACCGAGGGCGACGCCAAACGCTGGCTCCATGTGTGCCGCGACGACGGCAGGATGGCGCGCTTTGCCGCGGCGCTCACGTTCTTCCATCCCGAGATCGAGACGCTGACCTTTCCGGCCTGGGATTGTCTGCCTTATGACCGGGTGTCGCCCAACAGCGAAATCCTCAGCCGGCGCATCGACACCTTGACCCGGCTGGCGGCAGCCCCCGACCCCAACCCGAACCCGCAGGCGGGGAAGCGGAGGGAGGGCGCGCTCGTACTGCTGACCACGGTCAACGCGCTGGTGCAGCTGGTGCCGCCGCGGCGGCTGTTCGACGGAAGAGTGCTGACCCTGCGCCCCGGCGGGCGGATCGGGCTCGACCGGCTGCAGAGTTTTTTCCGCAACAACGGCTATATCCGCACCGACACGGTGCGTGAGCCCGGCGAGTTCGCAGTGCGCGGCGGTATCGTCGACCTCTACCCGGCCGGGGCCGCCCAGCCCCTGCGGCTCGATTTTTTTGGCGACGCGGTCGAAAGCATCCGCACCTTCGACCCGCTGAGCCAGCGCTCGACGGGCGCCGCAGAGGAGGCGGTGCTGCGACCGGTCAGCGAGGTCCTGCTCGACGACGCGGCGATCCACCGTTTCCGCCAGCGGTATCGAGAAGAGTTCGGCGCCACCGGCACCGACGACCCGCTCTACGAATCGGTCAGTGCCGGGCGCCGCTATGTCGGCATGGAGCACTGGCTGCCGCTCTATTACGAGCGGCTGGAGACCCTGTTCGACTATCTGCCGGGCGCCGGGGTCTCGCTCGATCACCAGGCGGACGAGGTCCGCGGCCATCGGCTCGATGCGATCGCCGATTTCTATGGGGCGCGCCGCAACGTCACGACCGCAGCGCGCGCCGGGTCGCCGGTCTACCGCCCGGTGCGTCCCGACCAGCTCTATCTCGGCGAGACAGAATGGCGACAGGCGCTGCACGGGCGGCCGGTCGTCCAGATGTCGCCGTTTGCCGCACCCGAGACCGGACCCGACCGGTTCGACGCCGGCGCCCGCCCCGCCCGCAACTTCGCCATCGAGCGCGCCGACCCCAAGGTGGCGCTGTTCGAGGCGGTGCGCGACTACCTCGAAGCCGAGCGCAAATCGGGCCGAAAGACCGCGATCGCGGCGTTCAGCGAGGGCTCGGCCGAGCGCCTCATCGGCGTGTTGCGCGAGCGTGGGGTCGCCGACTTGCGCCGGGTCGCCGATGGCGCAGCACTCGCGGCATTGCCGGGGTCATCGGTCGGGCTCGCAGTCTTTCCGCTCGAGCAGGGGTTCCAGACCGACGCGCTCGTGGTTCTGGGCGAGCAGGACATTCTCGGCGACCGGCTGGCGCGGACCCCGCGGCGGCGGCGCAACCTCGACCAGTTCATCGCCGAGGCGACCAACCTCTCGCCGGGCGACCTCGTCGTCCACGCCGACCACGGCATCGGCCGCTACGAGGCGCTTGGAGACGATCGATGTCGGCGGTGCGCCGCATGATTGCGCTGCGCGCTCGCTCTATGCCGGCGACGACAAGCTCTATGTTCCGGTCGAGAACATCGAAGTGTTGTCGCGCTTTGGCGCCGAAGATGCCGCGGTGCAGCTCGACCGCTTGGGTGGGGTCGCTTGGCAGTCGCGCAAGGCGCGGGTCAAGCAGCGCATCCGTGACATCGCCGGCGAGCTGATCCGGATCGCAGCCGAGCGCCAGCTGCGGCCGGCTGAACCGTTGACGCCGCCCGAAGGGGTCTACGAGGAATTCGCCGCCCGCTTTCCCTATCCCGAGACCGAGGACCAGCTGAACGCGATCGCCGACACCTTGGCCGACATGGCCTCGGGGCGGCCGATGGACCGGCTGATCTGCGGCGATGTCGGGTTCGGCAAGACCGAGGTGGCGTTGCGCGCCGCCTTTATCGCGGCGATGGCCGGCGGCCAGGTCGCGGTCGTGGTGCCGACGACGCTTCTGGCGCGCCAGCATTTCCGCAGCTTTACCGAGCGCTTTGCCGGGCTGCCATTGCATATCGCCCAATTGTCGCGGCTGGTCCCGGCCAAGGCGGCGCGCGCGGTCAAACAGGAACTGGCCGAGGGCCGCCTCGACATCGTCATCGGCACCCACGCGCTGTTGGCCAAGGATGTGCGCTTCGCCCATCTCGGCCTCCTGGTCGTCGACGAGGAGCAGCATTTCGGCGTCTCGCAAAAGGAAAAGCTGAAGCAGCTGAAGGCCGATGTTCATGTGCTGACGCTGACCGCGACGCCGATCCCGCGCACTCTGCAACTGGCGCTCTCGGGGGTACGCGAGATGAGCCTGATCGCCTCGCCGCCGATCGACCGGCTCGCTGTGCGGACCTTTGTGATGCCTTACGATCCGGTCACGATCCGCGAGGCGATCATGCGCGAGCGCGACCGCGGCGGGCAGGTGTTCTATGTCGTGCCGCGGATCGCCGATCTCGACGAGGTCGCGCAACGGCTGCGCGAGATCGCGCCCGAGATGAAGTTCGCGATGGCGCACGGCCGTATGGGCGCCGCTGAGCTGGAAGCGGTGATGACCGCGTTCGACGAGCGCGCCTTTGACCTCTTGCTGTCGACCAACATCATCGAATCAGGTCTTGACATTCCCTCGGCCAACACCCTGATCGTTCACCGCGCCGACATGTTCGGGCTGGCCCAGCTCTACCAGCTGCGTGGCCGCATCGGCCGGGCCAAGGTGCGCGCGTACGCCTATCTGACCTTGCCTGAGCGCAGGCAATTGTCGGCGACAGCGCAGCGCCGGCTCGAGGTCATGCAAACGCTCGACAATCTGGGCGCCGGGTTCCAGCTGGCGAGCCACGACCTCGACATCCGCGGCGCCGGCAACCTGTTGGGCGACGAGCAGTCGGGTCACATCCGAGAGGTCGGTATCGAGCTCTACCAGCACATGCTGGAAGAGGCAGTCGCCGCCGCCCGCACCCAGGAGGGCGATACGCCGGCGGCCGAAGAATGGAGCCCGCAGATCACGATCGGCACGCCGGTCTTGATACCGGAAACCTATGTCGCCGATCTCGGCGTGCGGCTCGGGCTCTACCGGCGCATCGCGGCATTGACCGATCGGCGCGAGATTGACGCCTTCGCCGCCGAGCTGATCGATCGCTTCGGCCCATTGCCGGCGGAGGTCGATAACCTCCTGCAGATCATCGCGATCAAGCGGTGGTGCCGCGAGGCCGGGGTCGAACGCGTCGAGGCGGGGCCAAAGGGTGCCGTCATCACTCTCCGCAGCAATCGCTTCGCCAACCCTGCGGGCCTAGTCGATCTGATCCAGCGCAACGCCGGCTCGCTAAAGCTGCGCACCGATCAAAAACTCGTTTACCTGCGCAACTGGGAAGACGAGAAGGAACGCCTAAAAGGCGTCGCTCGCCTATTGCAGGCGCTCGTCAAAATCGCCCGCGCCACCCCGCCGGAAACGGCCGTCGCGGTGTCGCCCGCGACGCTGGATCTGGTCAAAGGCAAAGTGGCGCGGCGGGCGTAGGTTGGCCAACGACACAGCTGTTGCCGATGGCCGTCGGCATGTTGTCGGCCGTTGCAGGCGATCACGCGGCTTGCAGGAGGCCGAACTGCTGAAGTGCGGTCACCCCGATAAGGGCAGCGGATCGCGGCGAAGCGGCCGGTGTCGACCGGCTCGAACCGGACGGCAGTCGCCCGGCGCTGGAAGTGCCGGCGGTGTGTGCCCGGCGTTGAAAAACCGGGTGGGCGCCGTTCCGATCAGGATAGATGGCGGTCAACGGGGTCGTGATCGAAATCGAACCGGCCGGGACGCGCCGACGGTGCAGCGCGACAATGTCGGCCGACGCGAGGCGGGTCAAACGCGCGACCTCTTCGAGATCGGGCGCGAACTCGCCCTCGTAGCAGACCGGCACCCGCCAGCGCCGGGCATAGCGATGCCCGCCCCGGCGGCTATCGAGGAGGCTGGCGATCGCGCATTCGAGATCGGCCCGTGAGGTTGCCAACAAATCGTAATGGATCATCAGCGAGCGAAAGGTCGCCAGGGTTCGACGATGCCGGCGGCCGCTCGGCGCTCAGCACCGCATCGAGCCGCAATACTTCAAGGTTCAGAGTGCGGTCGACGCGGTCGCCTAACCCCCCCACCAACGCGCGATCGCCGACCGGCAGGAAACGCGCCGGCATCGGCTTGCCACGCCGCGCGGAGCACTGCCGCAGCAGGAACCGCCGAGGCCGAACCGAGGCCGCTATCTCATCCCCAGCTGGGAAGCGGGCGGCTCGCAGCCGAGGCAGTGGGCGAGCGTGAAGGTGACCTTGCCGCTGTTGTCGTCGACGACGAACATGACCGGCACGCCCTGGCTGTCGAGCCAGACGGTGTAACGGGTCCTGCCGTCGACCTCATATTGGCGGGCGCGCACCGGAACCCCGTCGATCGTGACCAAGATTTCCGCGCCGCCGCTGACGCTGACCCGTTCCAACCGGCCGGTGTCGGGGCGCATCATCGTGTGCGAGTCGAGAAAGTTCGCCGACCATGGGTTGGCTGGGTGCACTGTCGCCGGCGCAGTGATCGTGCCTTGCGGGGAGGAGATCACAAAACCGTTGCCTTCAGCCCGGCCGCGGACCACGGTCGATTGGCTGCCCTTGCTGGTGACGCCCTGAAACGAGACCAGCCGGTTGCCTTGCCAATGCTCGGTCCGCTCGGCGTTCTCGCTGTAGAGCTGCACGCCCAACATCTTGACCTGGAAATGCGCCCGGGTCAGCACCGTGGTTCCGGAATTCGTCGGCTCGATCGTGTTGATATAGGTTCCGATATCACCGAAGACCGAATGCGTCACATTGTAGGTCAATTGCATCGCAGCCGCCGCCCGAGCCGCGGGGCTGATGGCGGCGACAAAAGCGAGCAAAGCGAAGATCGTGGCCACCGAGGAGGCCGCAACTCGGTGCGGCGCCAAACATTTCCCTACCGCGATGTTGCCCTCGGTCATGATTCTCCCCCCAATGGCCAGGAGCGCTGCCGGGAGCATACAGCCCTGGCCCTCCTTCCAAAAGAAAATATCGGGACAGGCTTCGCCCTGAACAAAGTGTGGCGAGGTGAGCTGTGCAAGAAGGTTGCGTTCCGGTTTGAAGTAAACGATGCAGATTGCGACCACGACTGGGCGCCGGACGAATTTTGCCGTCGAATATTCGCAATAGTTGTCGCCAGACCGCCTCGCCGCTCGCGGCAGTCTCGTCTGCGGCACCCTCGAGGGTCGATCCGCCAGGCGCGAGGTCGATCTCGGGCGAAATTTGCGCGCCGCAGATCCTAGGGGGCGCATCGACGCTATTCACGGCTTGGATCGCCGCACCGTGGAAGGCTGATCGCGCAGCACCCTGGCAACCTCCTTTTGCCGGTCGAATTCCCGGCGCCGGTGCTCGATCTCCGCCACCGACAGGCGCTCGATGTTGCAATAATCGAGTTTCCACGAGGGATCGTCGCTCCAGCGCAGCGGCGACTGCACCGTGGTCCGCGCCACGGGTGCCGTTTCGAGGACGCGCAGCGCCAGCTCTAGGGTGAAAACCTGCGAATCCAGGTCGTTCGGCCGTCCGGTCGCGTTGCCCAGCGGGAAATCGCTGAATAGAAAGCGCGGCACGCCGCAAAATTCGACGATGTCCTTGGCACACCCCATCACCACCGTGGCGATGGCGTGCTCCTCCAAATGCCGGGCGGCCAGGCTCACGGTCTGGTGACATACCGGTCAATTGGCAACGAGGATTGCGGCGTCGACCCGGTCGGCACGGCACCGCGCCAGAAGCTCCGGGCAGTCCTGGTCGAGCGTCGCCCGGTGACTGCGGTTGGTCGGAATCCCATGGAAGTGCCGCGCCAACGCGCCGATCCGTCTCAGCTTGGCCACCCGCCGCAATTGCGGCAGCGGAAACCAGGTGTTGCTGTCCTCGGCCGTGGTATTTGCCCGGTCATATGCAACATGTGATATCCGCAGATCGTGGTCGCTCGCCGCATCGCCGGAATAGACCCGGTAGAACTTTGCGGCGGCATTGTATGGCGCGGCCGGTCCCTGGTCGCCTTTACCGGGCCGATAAGGTGCGGCCGTGGTGACCAGCGCGACGCGGCACTCGCCGAGTGGTCTTGTCAAAGGGTGGAACGGCGCTTCGGAATAGTGCGCCCAGCGATAGGGCGCGCCGTAGCCGAGCGCCTGGTAATAGTCCCGGATCCGCTGCAGATACGGGATCGGCGCGTCGCAATCGGGGGCGAAGCCGAATTCCTGTTGGCTCATTTCAACTCCGTCGAGAGCGTTAATGGGCAAAGCCAAACAGCAGGTGGGCATTATGGTGCAGGATCTTGTCGAGGTCGGCCGGGGGCAGCCCGAGCCGGCTGATATAGGCAAAGGTCTCCTTATACGCTTCATAATCCTGCAGCACCGGGTAGTCGCTGCCGGTCACCAGATGGTCGGCGCCAAAGGCTTCGAGGGCACAGGTAAAAGCGGCCTTCGAGCCGTAGCACACGGTGTCGTAATAGAATTTCTTCGCGGTCACGCTCGGCGCCTCGGCGAGGTTGGGATGGCCGCTCTGGCTTTGACCCTGCTGGTCGAGGCGGTTCAAAAGCATCGGGATAGGCCCGCCCAGATGGGGAACGATGAATTTGATGTTCGGATAACGGTGCGGGATTTGCTTGGCGATCATGTGCAAAACAAAGGTCGCGTCCTCTAGCGAAGTTCCGACCGCGGCGCGAAAACCGTATTCGGTGATGAACGGCGAACAGATGCCGGTGCCGGCCGGGTGGACAAACAGCACGGCCCCGCGCCGGTTCATCTCCTCGTAGATCGGCTCGAACTCGGTCTCGGCGACCGAGCGGTTCAGGCAGATGATATTCATATTGACGCCGACGCAGCCCAATTGGTCGAAACCGCGCTCCATCTCGCGCAAGGCGGCGTCGATATGCGGCAACGGCAGCATGACATAGGAGGCGATGCGCCGCGGATAGCGGTGGGCGAGGTCGGCATAGCCATCGTTCAGCATCTGGACGGCTGTGACGCACTCCGCCTCGTCCGGCAGGTAGGGCGGATGGTTCGGCGACAATACCTGCTTTTCGACACCGGCTGCGTCCATCAGTTCGAAGCGCCCGGCGATATCCTCGGGCGAATCTGAGAACGGGTGGCGGGCCATTCCGCGCTTGACCGACAGATGAACCGGCGACGCAAAGCGGTCGCCCATGAACTCGCTGAAATTCTTTGGCGTGTAGTGAGCGTGGACATCGACGATCATGGCGTGGCAATCCCTTCCGCCGAATGGTGTTTGTTGCGCTCCTAGGGTAAGCTGGGGACACGCGCTCCGGCAAGGTGCCGGCCGGGTCGGTCAGAAATTGCCGTAGCCGCCGCTACCGCTTTCCTTCCCTGTCGCTTGTGCAGACCCGCAGCCCGGAGGTTCCATTCGGGCTTCGATCTCAGGATCAACCCCGCCTCGATTCCCGCTAAGAGGTCTACCGGAAGGCCGCCGTGATCAATCGGATGCTGGTTGGCGAAGTATGCAAACAAGACCACTTCGCCGTTCCTTGAAAGGATTGCCTTCATCTCTCGATGGACCCGCCGTGACATAATATTTTGTGTTGACGACGGCGATACTCACGCATTCGACTCGAAAAATGCGCCGCAGAACGGATATATCTAATCTTCCCATCGACCACGAAGGCATACCCAGCCGAATCTCGTAAGAATCTGTCCGTGATCGGCAAGAACCGGACCGAATCGAATACGGCCGACCCTCTTGAAAGCTGGCAGAGCCTCGAGGGTCTCGCTGATGCCGTCACTTCCTCGCTGCTAGATCCGGTTATCGCAGAGGCCGTGCGTGCCAAGCTTTGGTTCGGCAACCCCAACAATACAATGATTGCCGGAAACATATTCCGCTTCAGTCGATTCAGAACAGGCTCAGCTGATCGCCCTTCTCCGGCGGCGGGCGGAAGTGGGTTATGTCGAGCGACGCGGTCGAGCGCTGGCTGAACCCGAGCCGACGGCAGCCGCGGTCGAAGCGCACCCGCAGCATGTCGGCATAGGGGCCGGCGCCGGTCATCCGCGTCGACCAGGCCGAATCGTAGAGCTTGCCGCCATGGGTCTGGGCGACGAGCGAGAGCACGTGCGCCGCCTTGTCCGGGAAGTGCTCCTCGAGCCATTCGCGAAACAGGGTCTTTAGCTCGAGCGGCAGGCGCAGCAAAGTATACCCGGCCGAAACAGCGCCGGCGCCGCGCGCCCGTTCGAGGATCTGCTCCATCGCGCTGTCGTTGAGCGCCGGGATCATCGGCGCTGCCAGCACGCCGGTCGGGACGCCAGCAGCGGCCAGCGCCTCGATGGTTTCAAGCCGGCGCTCTGGGGTGGCCGCGCGCGGCTCCATCACCTGTGCCAAACCGCGGTCGAGCGTCGTCACCGAAACCGTAACGATCGCCAACCGGTCTCTCGCCATCTCGGCGAGGATGTCGAGGTCGCGACGGATCAGCACCCCCTTTGTGACGATCGTGACCGGGTGGCGAAAATCGCGCAGCACTTCGAGGATCGAGCGGGTGATGCCGAGCCGGCGCTCGATCGGCTGATAGGGATCGGTATTGCTGCCGAGCGCGATCGGCCGGCAGGCATAGCTCTTTTTGCGCAATTCGGCCGCGAGCAGAGCCGCCGCCTGCGGCTTGTAGAATAGCCGGCTTTCGAAATCGAGGCCGGGCGACAAGCCGAGATAGGCGTGGCTCGGCCGCGCATAGCAGTAGATGCAGCCGTGTTCGCAGCCGCGATACGGGTTGATCGAGCGGTCGAAACCGATATCGGGCGAGTCGTTGCGGGCGATGATAATACGCGTCGAATCGACGGAGAGCGTCGTGGCCAAGGGCATTGGTTCGTCGTCACCCGTGGCCCAGCCGTCGTCGAAGGCCACGCGCTTCTCGGCTTCAAACCGACCGCTGTCGTTGCTCGCCGCACCGCGCCCCTTGCGCGGGCCCCTTGTGCCCGTCATATCCATCACCTCCCAGCATGCTCCGACAATGGGAACAGTTCAAGAACCATCTTTGGTCTCGGTGGTGATTCCGGCCTTGAATGCCGCCGAGACGCTGCCGCAGGTCTGGGCCGCGCTGCGCCCCGCGTCGCTGATCGCCGAGATCGTCGTCGCCGATGGCGGGTCCGTCGACGCCACCATGGCCATCGCCGAAGAAGCGGGCATGCGGACCGTCGCCGCCCAACGTGGGCGGGGCAGCCAACTTGCCGCGGGCGCGGCTTCGGCATCGAGCGATTGGCTGTTGTTTCTGCACGCCGACTGCGCTCCGGCGCCGGGTTGGACCGAGGCGGTCGCCGCCTTTATCAGGGCGCCGCAGGCAGCGGGACGCGCCGGCTATTTCGATTTGGCATTCGACGACCCGGCGCCCGCCGCGCGTCGGCTGGAGCGGATAGTCGCCTGGCGTTGCCGGGCTCTGGCGTTGCCCTATGGCGATCAGGGCCTGCTGATCAGCCGAAGCCTCTACGATATGGTCGGCGGCTTCGCGCCCTTGCCGCTGATGGAGGATGTCGATCTGGCGCGCCGCCTCGGCCGCCATCGGCTTGCGCGCATCGGCGCCGACTGCATCGCCTCGGCGCGCCGCTACCGCCGCGACGGCTATTGGCGACGGCCATTGCGCAATCTCTTTTGCCTGTCGCTCTATTTCGCCGGACTGCCGCCCGAAGGGATCGCGCGGCTCTACGGCTGATGTGCCGTCATCTGATCTTGTTTGTGCGCGCCCCGGCGTTGGGGTGCGGCAAGCGCCGGCTTGCCGAACAGATCGGCAGCCTCGCGGCGGTACGGTTCGAGCGGCTGATGATCGCCCTGCTGCTGCGCCGCCTGGCGGGCGATCCGCGCTGGGATTTGCGAATTGCGGTCACCCCAGATCGGGCCTGCCGCCAGGCGCGGCATTGGCGCCGCGCGGCAACAGTTTTCGGCCAGGGCGGCGGCGATCTCGGTCTGCGAATGCGCCGGGCGCTTGCCGACGTGCCGCCCGGCCCGGCGGTGCTGGTCGGCAGCGATATTCCGGCACTCGCCGCCAGCCATGTCGCCGCCGCGTTCCGCGTGCTCGGCGGTCGCGACCTGGTCTTCGGACCGGCCGCCGATGGCGGCTTCTGGCTGGTTGGCGCCCGGCACCCTCGGCTTTTGCCGCTTCTGTTCGAACGGGTGCGATGGTCAGGTCCGCACGCGCTCGCCGACACGCTCGCCGGCCTGCCGCGGCGGATCGCGGTCGGCTTTGTCGAGGCCCTCGAAGACGTCGATGATGCCGGCGCTTACCGCCGTCTCAAGCCCCTTCGCGGGTTCTGATCCGGCTCTTCGGGAGGTTGCTAATTGCAGGTATCCACATATTAATGAAGGGTTAGCCGGCAGCGGCTAAGCCCTTTGCTGCAGAGCCATAGCGGGGGCGATAACTGGAGTTCGGCACAACCCTGGATCCCCACAACCGCAGGAGTTTCGTCTCCAGCTCTGCTAAAGTGGCGCGCCCGAGAGGAGTCGAACCCCTAACCCCCAGATCCGTAGTCTGGTGCTCTATCCAATTGAGCTACGGGCGCATGCGGCAACGGAGCCGGCAAGAGTGGTTCGGACAATTACTCCGGCGGCGCGCGAAAAGGCAAGCCAGATCGGGAGCACGGGTCGGTCCGCAACGAGGCGATCAGCGCGGACCGACAGTGGCGCGCCCGGTGTCGGCTATTCGGAAGCGATCGAGAGATGAACCCCGAGACAGCCATTGTCGAAAAGCGGACCGGCGACGACCCGGCAACCCGACCATCGGTGAGGCTGCTGCCGTCCCGGCACAAGCGCGCCGAATTGGGGCATCCGTGGATCTATGCCAACGAGGTGCAGATGGACGATGCGGCGCGCGCGCTGACTCCCGGCACCCTCGTGACCCTGCGTCGCGCCGACGACAGCGCGCTCGGGGTGGCGATGTTCAACCCGCACTGTCTGTTAGCCGCGCGCCTGTTTGACCGCGACGCCGGCCGGGCGATCGGCCGGCGTTTTCTTGCTCGCCGCCTCGAGCGCGCGCTGCGCCTGCGTCAGCGTCTGTTCGACGCACCTTATTACCGGCTTGTTCACGCCGAGGCTGATGGCCTGCCGGGTCTAGTCGTCGATCGTTATGATGAGGTTCTCGTTTTGCAGTCGAACGCCGCCGGCAGCGCCGGGATCGAGCCGCTCGTCGTCGAGGCGCTCGCCGCACTGCTCCAGCCTCGGGCGATAGTGCTGCGCAACGACAGCCCGGTGCGCGCGCAGGAGGGTCTGCCGTCCGAGACACGGGTGGCGCTGGGCGCCCTCGACGAACGGGTTCTCGTCCACGAGGGCCACGCCGTATTCCCGGTGGACCCGCTCGCCGGGCAAAAGACCGGCTGGTTTTTCGATCAGCGCGACAGCCGCCGGGCGATCGCCGGCTTGGCGCGCGGCGCGCGTGTCCTCGACCTCTATTGTTTCACCGGCGGGTTCGCGGTTCAGGCAGCATATGCCGGCGCCGCCGCGGTGCTCGGCATCGATCGATCCGAGCCGGGGCTCGCTCTGGCGGCGGAGGCGGCGGCGCTGAACGCGGTCGAGGGCGTCTGCGTATTTCGCCGCGCCGAGGTGTTTGACGAAATGGCCCGGCTCGCCGCTGCCGGCGAACGCTTCGACATCGTCATTGCCGACCCGCCGGCCTTCGCCAAATCGCGTAAGGAGGCGCCGGCGGCATTGCGGGGCTATCGCAAGCTCGCCCGGATGGCCGCGTCATTGACCGCCCGCGACGGCATCCTGTTCCTTGCTTCATGCTCCTACAATGTCAACGGCGCGGATTTCGCCGAACTCGGTGCGGCGCGGGCTCGCCGATGCCGGCCGCGGCTTCCGCATCCTGCGCCATGCCGGGGCCGGCCCCGACCATCCGGTCCACCCCGCACTGCCCGAAACCGCCTATCTCAAGGCGATGACGCTGGCGCTCGACTAATCGGGGCGGTGTGGGCGGCGGGAGCCGGCAGGGTCAGGCGAAAGACGGTGCCGGCGCCGGTGCTGCCGACCAGTGTCAGATCGCCGCCATGCGCGCGCATCAGTTCGCGGGCGATGGCCAGACCCAGCCCGCTGCCGCCGGGCCGGGCCGAACCGAAAAACGGACGAAACAGGTTTTCGCGCGCCTTGGGCGGCAGGCCGTGGCCGTCATCGGCCGCATCGATGGCAATCGACCCGTTCTCACGCGCCGCGGTGAAACGCAGCCGCTGCGCCCCGGCCTCGAGCGCGTTGCGCGCCAGGTTCAACAGCACCCGATAGATCTGATCGCGGTCGGCATCGACCTCCAGATCGGCTGGGATCGCGCATTCGACTGAGAGATCGTGCTCCGAAACCGCAAGGCCGGAACCGATCTCGTTGATCAGCACCCCGAGGCAAAACCGGCTCGGCGCCAGCGGTGCGGCACCCTCGCGCGAAAAATCGAGGGTGCGCGTGCACAACGCCGCGGCACGGTCGATCGCTTCGATCAGCCGCGGCAGGATGCGGCGCACCTCGGGGGCGGCGCTCGCGGTCAGGCCGTCGGTGACCAGACGGGCGGTCGCCAAGATGTTGCGCAGATCGTGATTGATCTTGGTGACGGCGGTGCCGAGCGCTGCCAGTCGCGCACGCTGGCCCAAGGCGCGGCGCACCGTCTCCTGCATGATCGCAAGCTCGCGCTCGGCGACGCCGATCTCGTCCTTTCGGCGGCTCGGCGCGATCATCCGTGAAGCGTCTTCGGGATCTTCGCGGAATTCGATCATGCTCGCGGTCAACCGCCGCATCGGCCGCACCAGAAGCCATTGCAGGCTAAGATAGACCAGCGCTGCGGCGACCAGCGAGATCACGATCGACAGTTCGAGGATGCGGACGCCGAAGCCCCACATCTCGGCCCGCAACGGCGCCTCGTCGAGCAGCACCTCGACCGTCTCGCCACCGCCGTTCGACGACGGGCCGAGCACCCGCAGCAGGCGATCGCCGCCGTGGAACAGTGCGACGAGCGAGCCGCGGATCGCGCCGATCATGCTGGGACGGGTCAGGTCGATGGTTGCGTCCGGCTTTGGCGGCACCGGGCGGTCGAGCATCAGCACCATTCCGTCGGCGCGGTGCAGGATCACCCCGCGGGCGCCAACCTCGGCGAGCAGCCGGTCGACGAGGCGGCGGTCGAGGCGCCCGGTCGGGCTCGCCTCGAGCGCCAAGGTTGCGAGTTCGCCGGAAGCGATATGGTTCTCGAAATAGGTCATGCGAAATCGCGCGACCGACGGCACGAAAATCAACACCTCTCCGACCATCACGAAAAAGATGGTCAGCACCAGCAGACGGGCCGACAGGCTCCGGAGCAGCACGGGGATCGTCCGCTTCAGCCAAACCGCGCCAGGAACCGCACGATGCGGCGGGTGCGCGGCGAAAACAATGACGGTGTGTAAAAGCTGCCGGCGGCGCGTTTGCCGGCCTCGCCGCGGGTCGGATAGGGCACGATCAGATTGGCGAGAGCGCCGATCTTAAGCCTTTTGGAGATCGCCAACGCCCACGGCATGATCAGGTCGCCGGCGCCGGCCCCGAGGATCGAAGCGCCGAGGATATGGCCGTTGCCGCGGGTGACGATCTTGAGCAAGCCTTCGGTGTCGCGCTCGGTCTGAGCGCGGTCGTTTTCGGCGAAGGGCCAACGCAGCACCCGCACCGACCCGCCGGTTTGCTGTGCCGCTGCGTCAGTCGTCCCGACCTGAGCGAGTTCGGGATCGGTATAAGTGACCCACGGCAGGGCCCGGTAATCGACCCGAGCCGGGATGCGGAACAGCGCGTTGCGGATCACGATTCCGGCGTGATAGAGCGCGACGTGGGTGAATTGCGGCCCGCCGGCGACATCGCCGACCGCAAAGACGCGGCGATTGGTGGTGCGCAGCCGCGCATCGACGGTGACGCCCCTGGGCCCAGCCGCGATCCCGCCCGCGGCGAGGTCGAGCGCCTCGACGCTCGGCCGCCGGCCGGCGGCGACCAGCAGATGCGACCCGATAATCCGCTCGCCGCCTTCGAGCGCAACAGCGACACCGCGGCCGTCAGGCTCGACCGAGACGATCCGCACCTGCGGGCGCAAGGCAATCCCTTCGCCGGCGAGCCGCTGGCCGAGCAGAGCGGCGAGTTCGGGGTCGTCGCGCGGCAGCAGCGGGCCAAGATCGAGCACGGTGACCCCAGCACCGAGCCGGCGGTGCGCCTGCGCTAGCTCGATGCCGATCGGCCCGCCGCCAATCACGATAAGCTGCTCGGGTAAGTGACGATTGGCAAAAACCGTCTCGTTGGTCAGATAGGGCATCCGGTCGAGCCCCGCGATCGGCGGCACCGCCGGATGCGAACCGGTGGCGATCACAAACCGGCGCGGCCGGATCAGGGCCTCGCCGGCCTGCACCGTGCGCGCGCTGGCGAACCGTGCCTCGGCGCGTAAAACAGTCACGCCGAGTCGCTCGAACCGCTCGACCGAGTCGTTGGGTGCGATCGTGGCGACAACCTGCGCAACGCTGTCGCCGACCGCCGCGAAATCGATCTCGGGCGCGGCATAGGCGACGCCGAACCGCGGCGAGCGCCGCCATATATCGGCGAGCCGAGAGGCGGCGAGCAGCGACTTCGACGGCACGCAGCCGAAATTCAGGCAATCGCCGCCCATCGCCCCACGCTCGATCAGCACGACCCGGGCTCCGAGCTGTGCGGCGCCGGCGGCGACCGCCAGTCCGCCCGCACCGGCGCCGATGACACAGAGGTCGGGGGTCAACTGGCGAGTCATGCGGCCTCGTTGCTGCACCAGGCTTCTTACCTCAAGCCGGCGGGAGCGCAGCGGGAAACTTGGCTCGGCGTCAGCGGGCAGATCGACGGCCTTGCGCCGAAGTGGCTGCGGGGTCAGCTACGGGGAATGATTCTCTCGGATGCGGATTTGGCCGCACTTGCGGTGGCGGTGCGCAGGCTGGAGCGGCCGGGTTTTGCCGGGCGGGTGGCGGTCCTCGCGGGCAAGCCGGCGAGGCTGGTGGCGCAGGCGTTGCCGGGGCCGGCGGCGGCCGTAGTCGCCAGAGTCGCGGAGCGGGCGCTCGAACGAGCGCTCGAGGTGGCGCTGTTCAGCTTGCGCGACGGACGGTTTGCCGGCGGATGGTTTGCCGGGAGGTGGCGCGGGCGGCGGCTGCATTCTGTGTTGGCTTCGGCTTCGGGGGCGATCGGCGGCACCTTTGGCCTTGCGGCGTTGCCGATCGAGCTGCCGGTGTCGACGACGATCATGCTGCGCGCGATCGCGGCGATCGCGCAGGACGAGGGCGAGGATTTGGCGGACCCGCGCACCGGGCTCGCCTGCCTCGAAGTGTTCGCCCTCGGCGGCCCGGCAGCCATCGATGGGGAAGGCGGCGAGGGCGGTTATTTCGCGGTCCGCGCGCTGCTCGCTCGTGGTTTGGCCGAGGCCGCCGATATCGTCTTCGATAAGCGGGCGCTGCGCGGCGGCTCGGCCGTCGCCCTGCGCATGTTGGCGCCGATCGCCTCGCGCTTCGGCGCCGTCGTCACAGAGAAGATCGCCGCCCAGGCGATGGCGTTCGTCGGCGCGGTCGGCGGGGCCGCGGTCAATCTCGCCTTCATCGAGCATTTCCAAGATTTGGCGCGCGGTCATTTCACCGTGCGCCGGCTCGAACGGGCCCATGGCCCCGCATCTGTGCGCGCCGAATACGATCGGCTCAAGACCGAGTCTGCTGTTCCTTGATGCCGGCCGCGCCGGTTTGAGCGGGCGCCGCGCAAAGAGCATGCGCACCAAGCACCGTAACGCGGCCGATCGCTGCCGCGATGCGGGTGCGGCAAAGCGCGGCAGAGCTGACTACGAGCCGCAGCGTATCCGCGGCGCCAGAGCGGTCCGCGCCGACTGGACCGACTCAAATCGGCATACCTGCCCCTCGCCAGGCCAGCTTGCCGAAATTAGCGGCAGCGATTGCCGCTCGCACCTCTGCCGCTTATGTTTGCGCGACAACAAAGCCGCTCAAGGGCAACAAAATGGTGAGCGAGACGATCGCCGCGCCGCAGATTGCGAGAGGTGACGCGTTCAAAACGATCGGGTTGGTCTCCTCGGCCCATTTCGTCGCGCATTTCCAAGGCCTGGTATTGCCGCCATTGTTTCCGCTGCTGAAGGCGCGCTGGGGGGTCGACTTCATCGAGCTCGGGCTGGCGTTGACGGTTTACGCCATCGTCTCGGTTTTGGCGCAACTGCCGATGGGCTATCTCGCCGATCGCTTCGGCTCGCGCAAGCTGCTGATTTTCGCGCTGTGCCTCGGCGGGTTTGCGCTCGCCTCGGTGGGCGTCGTGGACCGCTACGCCTGGCTCCTGGTGGCAGCTGGGTTCTCGGGCATCGCCAACGCCGTCTATCATCCGGCCGATTATGCGATCCTCTCGGCGAGGATCGCGCCGAGGCGCATCGGCCGAGCCTTTTCGGTCCACACCTTCGCTGGCATGCTCGGCAATTCCGCAGCCCCGGTGGCGATGCTGGTGCTCGCCCCGATGATCGGATTGCGGGCGGCGCTGATCATGGCCGGTCTGGTCGGGCCGCTGGTGGCGATCCCGCTGATCTGCACCCCCTCGGTTGAAGGCGACGCGCTCGCCAAGACCGCGGTGGCGCGCCGGAACAAGCCCGTGCCGGGCCGATCCGGCTCGGCTTTCACTCCGGCGATCCTTGGCATGATGGTGTTTTTCATCCTGCTCAGCCTATCCACCAGCGGCATCACCAACTTCTCGGTCCCGGCGCTGATGGGCGCCTATCGCCTGCATTTCGCCACCGCCAACCTGGCGCTGACCGCCTATCTGACGGCGAGCGCGTTCGGCGTGCTGGGCGGCGGCTTTGTCGCCGACATCACCCGCCGTCACGGCGAGGTCGCCGCGGTCGGTTTTGGGCTAAACGCGATTCTCGTGCTACTGATCGGCACGATCGGCCTCGGCTCGGCCTTGCTGGTCGCGGCGATGGCTCTTGCGGGCTTTCTGTCTGGCATGATCATGCCGTCGCGCGATATGCTGGTGCGCGCCGCAGCACCCGCCGGGGCGATCGGGCGCGCCTTCGGCATCGTCACCATCGGCTTCAGCATCGGCGGCACGATCGGCCCGATGCTGTTCGGCTGGATCATGGACCGCGGCATGCCGCATTGGATTTTCGGCAGCAGCGCGGTTTTTATGCTGTTGACCGTGGTCGCGGCGCTGATCGGCGACCGACGGCTGACGGGACGTCGCGCGGCGCTCGGCTCAACCGGGTGATGCGCTGGGCCAGGGAGCGATGTGCCACCAGGCGATGTGCCATGACTGCGCGGTAATGTGATCGCGATGCTGCCCTGTTGCGGCCTTTGATGCGTGCCAAAATCCCGCTCTCGCAACGTCTGACTGGAATCCAGGGGCCGCCGCCGGCGCGCCGTTGGTCCGAGCCGATCCCCGAGCGGGCCCCCCCGGCGAACCCGCTCGACCTCGTACGGCTGATCCTCGCGGTCTTGTTTGTCGCCGGGCTGCTCGCGACCTCGTTCTGGATTCTCTGGCCGTTTTTGCCGGCGACGATCTGGGCGACGACCCTGGTGGTCGCGACCTGGCCGCTGATGCTGCGGGTGCAGCGCCGGCTGTGGCATCGACGCTGGCTCGCCGTCACGGTGATGACTCTCGCCCTACTGCTGGTCTTCATCGGGCCGTTCTGGCTCGCGGTCGCGACCATCACCCAGAACTTCGAGCGCATCGTCGGCTGGGCCAACGCGCTGGCGTCGTTCCGGCTGCCGCCGCCACCGATATGGCTGGACAACATTCCGCTGTTCGGCAGCCAGATCATTGTGTTGTGGCAGCGGATCGAGGTGAGCGGCATCGACGAATTGGCGGCCAAGGCGGCTCCCTACGCAGGAAGCGCCGCCGGCTGGCTTGCCGGCTTGTTAAGCGGCTTCGGCATAGCCATCGTGCAATTTCTCTTAACCCTGGTCATCGCCGCGGTGATGTATGCCAGCGGCGAGCACGCGGCCAATCTGGCCGAGCGTTTCGGCCATCGGCTCGCCGGCGAGCGGGGCCGCCAATCGGTGCGGCTGGCCGGGCAGGCGATCCGTAGCGTGGCGCTCGGCGTCGTCGTGACCGCGCTGCTGCAATCGGTCCTTGGCGGCATCGGCCTGGCGATCGCCGGGACCCCGTTCGCCCCGGTGCTGACTGCGGTTATGTTCATGCTGTGCATCGCCCAGCTCGGGCCGGGCCTGGTGCTGATCCCGGCGGTCGTCTGGTTTTATTGGAGCGGGGCGGCGGGCTGGGGCACCTTTCTGCTGGTTTGGTCGATCATCGTTATCAGCCTCGACAACATCGTGCGCCCGCTGTTGATCCGGAAGGGCGCGCACATACCCTTGGTGCTGTTGCTGGCCGGGGTGATCGGCGGCCTGATCGCCTTTGGCCTCGTCGGTATCTTTCTTGGTCCGGTCGTGCTGGCGGTCGCCTACACCCTCTTACAGGCGTGGCTGGAGGAGGATCCGGTCCCGATTTCCGACGACGGCATCTGAACCGGAAGCTCCGGCCTGCGGCTGTTGCCGATTTCTCGCCTTCCCGCCGCGGCTGCGGCATAGTCCGTTGGATGCGGCAGCAGGCGATGATCGTCCAAGACCTCGTGCTCGTCGGCGGCGGGCACGCCCATGTGCATGTGCTGAAGAGCTTTGGCATGCGGCCGATCGCGGGGGTGCGCGTGACCCTCGTCGCCCGCGAGGTCGCGACGCCCTATTCGGGCATGCTGCCGGGCTGGGTCGCCGGACACTACGCGTTCGACGAATGCCACATCGATCTCGGCCGGCTGGCCCGCTTTGCCGGCGCGCGCTTGGTCCGTGACGAGGCGATCGGCATCGACCGCGAAAAGCGCCAGCTGATCAGCCGGGCTCACCCACCGATCCGCTATGACCTGCTGTCATTCGATATCGGCTCAACTCCCCGCGCGCATGACGTCCCCGGCGCCGCCGAGAACACCGTCGCGGTAAAGCCGATCGCCCAATTCGCTTGCCGCTGGGAAGGGCTCCTGGCCCGATCGCGGCGAATGCCGGGCCTGCGCCTCGCTGTTGTCGGCGGCGGGGCAGCCGGCGTCGAGTTGGCGCTGTGCGCGCAATATCGCCTCGCCGCCTCGGGTGCGGCGCCGCTTGAGGTGACCCTCGTCACCCGCGACGGGCTGCTGCCGTCGCACAATCGACGGGTCCGTCAGCGTTTCGGGCGGATTTTTGCCGAGCGCGGGATCACGGCCATAACCGGCAATGCGGTCATTCGGGTCGAGCCGGGCTGGTTGGTCTGTGACGACGGCCGGTGCGTCGAATTTGACGAGGCGCTGTGGGTCACCGAGGCCGGGGCGGCGCCGTGGCTGGCCGAGACCGGGCTGCCGCTGACCGCCGACGGCTTTCTGGCGATCGATGAAACCCTGCGCACGCCCGGTGATGCGCGGATCTTCGCTGCCGGTGACGTCGCGACGATGACCGACCACCCGCGCGAAAAGGCCGGGGTCTACGCCGTCCGCCAGGGGCCGCCGCTTGTCGCCAATCTGCGCCGGGCATTCGCCGGCAGGCGGCTGGCGCGGGCGGTGCCGCAGCGCCGCGGGCTGGCCTTGATTGGAACCGGGGACCGGCATGCCGTCGCCTCGCGCGGACCCTTTGCCGCCCATGGCGCCTCTTGGTGGCGGCTCAAGGATTGGATCGACCGGCGCTGGATGCGGCGCTATCGCGAATTGCCCGAGATGCTGCCCGAGCCGGGCGAGGACCCGATGCGCTGCGGCGGCTGTGCGGCAAAGGTCCCGGCCGCAATCCTGGGCCGGGTCATCGATCGTTTGCGACCGGCCGCGAGCGATCTCGTCGCGATCGGTCTCGATAGCGCCGACGACGCGGCCCTAATCGCCTTCCCTGGCGCGCCGCCATTGCTGCAGACTGTCGATTTTTTCCGCGCCATGGTCGACGACCCGTATCTGTTCGGCCGCATCGCCGCGACCCATGCGCTGAACGACATCTATGCAATGGGCGGCCAGCCGGACACGGCGCTCGCCATCGCCACATCGCCGGCGGCGAGCCCGGAGATCGTCGAGCACGATCTTTTTCATATGCTGCGCGGGGGGCTCGATGTGCTCGAACCGGCGGGTGCGGTGCTGGTCGGCGGTCACAGCGCCGAGGGGGCGGAACTGGCGCTCGGCTTCGCCGTGACCGGACGCGGGCCCTCCGGGACGCTGCTGCGCAAGGGCGGGCTGCGGACGGGAGACCGGCTGATTTTGACCAAGCCGCTCGGCACCGGCGTTATTCTCGCCGCCGACGGGCGCGGGCTGGCGCCGGCCCGGGTCGTCGAGGGTGCCATCGCGACGATGCTGCAACCCGCCGCCGACGCTGCCGCCTGCCTCGTCGCACACGGCGCGACGGCCTGCACCGATGTGACCGGGTTCGGGCTCATCGGGCACCTTCTCGAAATGCTGCGCGCGTCCCACCGGGACGCCGTGCTCGACCCCGAGGCGGTCCCGGCGCTCGAGGGTGCGCTGGCATTGTTGGCGCGCGGCGTCACCAGCTCGCTGCACAGCGAAAATCTGGCGGCGCTGGCGGCGCTCGAAACCGGCGACACGCACCCGATCGCGGCGCTTCTGATCGACCCGCAGACCGCCGGCGGGCTGCTTGCCGGGGTCCCCGCCGCGCGCGCCGCCTCTTGTCTCGACCGGCTCGGGGCGCTTGGCTATCGCGCTGCCGCGATCGGCCGGGTCGCGCGGGCCAGCGGCGCGGAGCCGCGCATCCGCCTTGAACCCGCCGCAGCTCTCCTGAGCGCCGAACCCGCGACCGCGTCGTGACCATCGCACCGCGCCACGGCCGCGCCGCGCTGCCCGCTGTCGACAAGGTCCTGCGAGCCGAGCGGGCTTGCGGATTGATTGCGCAACATGGACGCGCCCTCGTACTGGACGCGGTCAGGGCGGAGCTGGCGCAGCGGCGGCAACTCGGGGCGTCCGCTTCAATCGCGGAGATCGTCGAGCAGAGCGCACAGGCTCTCGCGCGTCTGGTCGAGCCATCGCAACGCCGCGTCTTCAATCTGACCGGAACCGTGCTGCACACCAATCTCGGCCGAGCGCCGCTGCCGGAGGAGGCGATCGCCGCTGCCGCGGAAGCGATGCGCGACCCCTCGACCCTCGAATACGACCTCGAAACCGGCCGGCGCGGCGAGCGCGATGACCATCTTTCGGGGTGGTTGAAGCGGCTTACCGGAGCTGAGGCGGCGATCGCCGTCAACAACAATGCCGGCGCCTTGGTACTGGCGCTGAACGCGCTGGCCGATGGGCGGGAAACGATCGTATCGCGCGGCGAGTTGATCGAGATCGGCGGCTCGTTCCGGCTGCCCGACATCATGGCGCGCGCCGGGACCCGCCTGCGCGAGGTCGGCACCACCAACCGCACCCATCTCGGCGATTTCACCGCCGCGATCGGGCCGCAGACCGGGCTGATCCTGAAGGCGCATACCAGCAATTACGCGATCGAGGGCTTTACCGCCGCGGTCCCGGCCACAAAGCTGGCTTCTCTCGCGCACGAGCGGGCGATCCCGTTTGTCGAGGATCTCGGCAGCGGCTCGCTGATTGATCTCGCGGCCTGGGGGTTGCCGCACGAGCCGACCGTGGCCGAGGCCTTGGGCGCCGGCGCCGACCTTGTGACTTTCAGCGGCGACAAATTGCTCGGCGGCCCGCAGGCAGGGCTTATCGTCGGCCGCGCCGATCTGATTGCCAGGCTGGCGAGCAACCCGTTGAAGCGCGCCTTGCGGCTGGACAAGATCCGCCTCGCGGCGCTCGAAGCGGTGCTGCGGCTCTACGCCGATCCGGACCGCCTCGCCGAACGGCTGCCGACATTGCGGCTTCTTTCCCGCTCCCGCAGCGATATCGAAGCGCTTGGCCGGCGTCTCCTCCCCGCTGTAGGGCGCGCGTTCGCCGGCACTGCTGAAATCTGCCTGATCGAGACCCGCAGCCAGATCGGCAGCGGCGCCTTGCCGGTCTCATTGCTGCCGAGCGCGGCACTGGCGCTGCGGCCGCTCGGCAGCACGAAATCGGGCGCCGCGGTCGAGGCGTTGGCGCGTGCCTTGCGCGGCTTGCCGATCCCGGTTATCTGCCGGATCGAATCCGGCAATGTCGTGCTCGATCTGCGCTGCCTCGAAGACGAGACCGCCTTCCTCGCCCAGCTCGCCGATTTCCCCGCCGTGGCGACATGATCCTTGCGACCGCCGGGCATATCGATCATGGCAAGACCGCGCTGGTGCGCGCCTTGACCGGCGTCGACGCCGACCGCCTGCCCGAAGAAAAGCGGCGCGGGCTGACGATCGATCTCGGCTTCGCTTATGCAAATTTGCCCGATGGCACCGAATTGGGCTTTGTCGATGTGCCGGGCCATGAGCGGTTTCTGCCCAACATGTTGGCCGGGGTGTTGTCGATCGACCGGGTGCTCCTGGTCGTCGCCGCCGACGATGGCGCGCGCCCGCAGACGCTCGAGCACCTCGACATCCTCGAACTGATCGGGGTGGCCGAGATCACCGGAATCGTGACGAAGATTGATCGGGTCGAACCGCAGCGCGCCGCAGCGGTCGAAACCGAGATCGCGGAATTGCTCGCCGCGGCCGGTTACGCCGAGAGCCCGGTCTTTCCGGTGTCGAGCCGCACTGGCGACGGCATCGCCGCGCTGACCGCGCATCTGCAGCGGAGCGCCGCCGTTGCGCTGCACACCCGGCCGGCGGGCGGTCGCTCGGGCCTGTTCCGCATGCCGATCGACCGCGCCTTCACCCTGCCGGGGATCGGACTAGTGGTGACCGGCACTGTGGCCGCAGGCGGGGTCGCAGTCGGCGACCGGCTGATGATCAGTCCGCGTGGCGATCCGGTCCGAGTGCGCGGGCTGCACGCCCAGAACCGGTCGATCGAGACCGCTGCCGCCGGCGAGCGCTGCGCTGTCAACATCGTCGGCTCTTTCCCCGAGAGCGGCGAACCGCGGCGCGGCGACTGGCTGTTGGCGCCCGAGCGGCACGCGCCGGCGCGGCGCCTCGATCTGTTGGTGCGCGCCTCGCGCCATGCCGAGGCGCCGTTGCGCGACGGGTTGCCGGTCCACCTGCATCTCGGCGCCGAGGACGCGGTTGGCCGCGCCGCGGTGCTCAGCGGACCCGCGATCGCCCCCGGTGAAATTGGCCTCGTCCAGATCGACCTCAATCAGACGCTGGGTGCGCTCTGCGGCGATCGCGTCGTGCTGCGCGACCATGCGGCGCGCCGTACCTTGGCCGGCGGGCATGTCGTCGACCCGTTCGCGCCGCGGCGCGGCCGCCGGCTCCCGGCCCGGCTCGCGTTGCTCGACGCGATGGCCGCGCCCGACCCGGCGGCGGCGCTTGCCGGTATGCTGGCCGTGGCAGGGATAGTCGACTTGGCGAATTTCGCGCTGGCACGCAATCTGGCGCCGGGCGAAGTCGACGCATTGACCGAGAACAGTCGATTCTTGCGGCTCGGGCCCCAACGCGCGCCGGTCGCGGTCGCCGCCGAGCGGCTGACGGCGCTCGGCGAGGTCATCGTGGCGGCGCTCGCCGGTTGGCATCAGGCACAGCCGGACGTGATCGGGCCGCCGCGCCCCGCCCTCTTTGAAAGATTGCGCGCCGAGGCGCCGGCAGTGGCGCTCGATGCTGCGCTCTCCGTCCTCGCCGGCGCCGGTCGGGTCGTGCGCGAGGGGGCGCTGTGGCGCCTGCCCGAGCACCAGCCGCGACTGACCAACGCCGACGAGAAGCTGTGGCGGCGTGTTCGCCCGATGCTCGCCGTCGCCAAGTTGCGCCCGCCGCGCGTGCGCGAGATCGCCGGAGCGCTGGCGCTCGACCCCGGGGCGGTCGACCGTTTCCTGAAGCGCGCCGAGAGCCTGGGTCGCGTCGCCAAAGTCGCCGACAATCGATTTTTTCTGCCGGAAACCTTGGCGGGCCTCGCCGAGATCGCGAAAGAATTGGCCGACGCGTCACCCGATGGCACCTTTACCGCAACAGCCTTTAAGGACCGCACCGGCGTCGGTCGGAATTTGACGATCAGCATTCTCGAATATCTCGATCGACTCGGCGCCACCCGCCGGGTGGGCGACGCCCGCATCGTCCTCGATGAGGGACTCGGGTTCGGCTGATGGATCCGGACTAGCCGGGCGGAGGCCGGAGCTCCCTGCCTCTCTCCTCGCAACAGACGCGCCGCGCCGTTATTCGACCAGCGCTGGCTCCTTGGGTGCGGCCGGCGCGACCGGTCCCTCCTCGAAGGCGAAGCCGAGCACGTCTTCCTCGGGCTTTTTGGTGACCCGGACGGTGCCGCCCTTGGCCAGCCGCCCAAACAGCAGCTCCTCAGCGAGCGGCTTTTTGACGTGCTCCTGGATGACCCGGGCGAGCGGGCGGGCGCCGAACAGCGGATCGTAGCCCTTTTCGGCGAGCCAGGCGCGGGCCGACGGGTCGAGCTCGATCGTGACGTTGCGATCGGCCAGCTGCTCTTCCAATTGCAGCACGAACTTGTCGACCACCCGCCCGATCGTCTCGGGCGACAATGGCGCGAACGAGATCGTCGCGTCGAGCCGGTTGCGGAATTCGGGCGTGAACATGCGGTTGATCGCTTCGTGATCGTCGCCCTGTCGGATGCCGCTGCCAAAACCGATCGCCGGCTTGGCCAGATCCGAAGCGCCGGCATTCGTCGTCATGATCAGAATCACGTTGCGGAAATCGACATTCTTGCCGTTGTGGTCGGTCAATTTCCCATAATCCATGACCTGCAGCAGAATGTTGAACAGATCGGGATGGGCTTTCTCGATCTCGTCCAGCAGCAGCACGCTGTGCGGGTGCTGGTCGATCGCGTCGGTCAGCAAGCCGCCCTGGTCGAAGCCGACATACCCCGGCGGCGCGCCGATCAGCCGCGAAACGGTATGCCGCTCCATATATTCCGACATGTCGAAGCGGGTGATTTCGATGCCGAGCGTGCGGGCGAGCTGCCGCGCCACTTCGGTCTTGCCGACCCCGGTCGGGCCGGAAAACAGATAGCTGCCGATCGGCTTTTCGGCGTCGCGCAACCCGGCGCGCGCGAGCTTGATCGCCGATACCAATGCCTCGATCGCGCTATCCTGGCCGAACACCATGGTCTTCAAATCGCGATCGAGGTTGCGCAGCACCTCGCGATCGTCGCGCGAAACGCTCTTCGGAGGGATCCGCGCCATCGTCGCGATGACCGCCTCGACCTCGCGCGCGGTGATGGTCTTGCGGCGTCGGTTTTCGGGTACCAGCATTTGCGCGGCACCGGTCTCGTCGATCACGTCGATCGCCTTGTCCGGCAATTTGCGGTCTCCGATGTAGCGGTGCGACAGCTCGACCGCAGCGCGCAACGCGTCGGTCGTATAGCGAACCTTGTGATGCCGCTCGTAATAGGGTTTGAGCCCACGCAGGATCTTGATCGAATCCTCCACCGTCGGCTCGTTGACGTCGATCTTCTGAAAGCGGCGGACCAGCGCCCGGTCCTTCTCGAAATAATTGCGGTATTCCTTATAGGTAGTCGAGCCGATGCAGCGGATAGCGCCGCCGGCCAGTGCCGGCTTCAGCAAGTTCGAGGCGTCCATCGCCCCGCCGCTGGTTGCCCCAGCGCCGATCACGGTATGGATTTCGTCGATGAACAGGATCGCTCCGGGCTGCGCCTCGAGCTCCGACAAGACCGCCTTCAGCCGTTCCTCGAAATCTCCGCGATAGCGCGTGCCGGCGAGCAATGCCCCCATGTCGAGCGCATAGATCGTCGCGTTGACCAGCACCTCGGGCACCTCGCGCTGGACGATACGGCGCGCCAGCCCCTCGGCGATCGCGGTTTTGCCGACGCCGGGGTCGCCGACATAGAGCGGGTTGTTCTTCGAGCGCCGGCACAGGATCTGGATCGTCCGCTCGACTTCGGCTTCGCGGCCGATCAGCGGGTCGATGCGGCCGCCCTTGGCCTTCTTGTTCAGATTGGCGCAATAGGCGTCGAGCGCGTCATGGCTGCGCTTTTGCGATTTGTCGCTGCGCTCGTCCTCGTCCGCCCCCTGGACCCGCCGGGTTTCCGAGCGGCCGGGTGCCTTGGCGATGCCGTGGGAGATGTAGTTGACCGCGTCGAACCGGGTCATGTCCTGTTCTTGCAGAAAATAGACCGCGTGGCTCTCGCGCTCGGCGAACATCGCCACCAGAACATTGGCGCCGGTGACCTCTTCGCGGCCCGAGGATTGGACATGAATTGCGGCGCGCTGCAGGACGCGCTGAAAGCTGGCCGTCGGCTTGGCGTCGTCCTTGTGCACGGCGACCAGATTGCCGAGCTCGTTGTCGATGTAGTTCAGCACCTCGCGACGCAACCGGTCGAGATCGACGCTGCAGGCCCGCAGCACGGCGACCGCATCCTGGTCCTCGGTCATCGCCAATAGCAGGTGCTCGAGCGTGGCGTATTCGTGGCGGCGATCGTTGGCATGGGCGAGCGCCCGATGCAGCGACTTTTCGAGATTGCGTGACAGCACTCCCGCCCTTCCTTCCTTGGCTAGTCCTTTTCCAGCGTGCACTGCAGCGGATGCTGGTGCTGCCGGGCGAAATCCATAACCTGAGTGACCTTGGTCTCGGCCACTTCGTAGGTAAATACGCCGCAAATCCCGACCCCGCGGCGATGCACGTGCAGCATGATGCGGGTGGCTTCCTGTCGGCTCTTGCCGAAAAACCGCTCCAGGGTGTGGACGACGAACTCCATGGGAGTGTAATCGTCGTTCAGCATCAATACCTTGTACATAGAGGGCTTTTTCGTCTTCGGCTTGGCCTTGACGACGACGCCCGTACCCGGTCCTTCCTCGTTGCGCTTTCCGTTATCGCTCATCTCGATCCGGACCGATCGCCTCGCTCGCCCTCATGATATTGGTTTTCCGCCGGCCCGGAAAAGGATTTTCCGCCCCCTGGAGCGAATGCCCGCGCCAGCCAGCGACACCGCCTGCTACTCCGCCCGGTATGGCCGGCGGAGCAGCCGGTCGGTCATCGCGTCGACTGGCGCGCCGCGATGCAGCACCGCGTCGACCGCCTCGCTGATCGGCATTTCGATCCCGAGCCTGACAGCCAGCTCGCCGACGGCACCCGCGGTCGCGATCCCTTCGACGACCGAGCGGCGACCGCAGAGTGCGTGGTCAAGACTGAGCCCGCGGCCGAGCGCCAGCCCGAGGGCATAATTGCGCGACTGCCCGGCGCTGCAGGTCAGCACCAAGTCGCCGAGACCGCAGAGGCCGCGAAAGGTTTCCGCCCGCGCGCCTCGAGCCCGCCCGAGCCGTATCATTTCGGCGAGGCCGCGGGTGATCAGCGCGGCTCGGGCATTGTCGCCGAGCCCCCGCCCGACAACGATCCCGCAGGCGATCGCCAGCACATTCTTGACCGCCCCGCCGATTTCCGCGCCGATCGAATCCGACGACAGATAGGGGCGAAAACGGCTGCTGCCGAGGGCCGCGACAAAGCGCTCGGCGAGCACCGCTCCGGCGCTGGCGATGGTCACCGCGGTCGGCAGGCCGCGGGCGACTTCGATGGCGAAGCTTGGTCCCGACAACACCGCATAGGGCGAATTCGGCAATATCTCCGACCCGATCTGCGACATCATGGCGAGCGAACCCGCCTCGATCCCTTTGGCGCAATGCAGCACCGGAAGGCCCGGCGGCAGAACCCGGCGCAGACGGTCGAGCACGCCGCGCAGAAACTGCGCCGGAACCGCGAGCAGCGCGGCATCGGCACCGGTCACCGCCGCTTCGAGGTCGGCGCTGGCGGCAATCGCCGGATCGAGCGAGATGCCGGGGAGATAGGACGGATTTTCGTGGCGCTCGTTGATGGCGGCGGCAATATCGGGATCGCGCGCCCACAGAACCGGGTTTGCTCCGGCACGCCGGGCGGCGATGGCGAGTGCCGTCCCCCAGGCGCCCGCGCCGATGATCGCGAGCCGCTTCATCGAGCCGGCTCTTTGGGCGCCATGTTCCCGAAAGCCATGCTCCGCGGGGCCATGCGGGGGATCATGCCTTGATCCCCGCTCCCGGCCGCAGCGCGGCCCTGGCATCGAGCGGCCAGCGCGGGCGCGGCGGCGCATCGAGACCGTCGACGAGGCCAAGGCGCAACCGCTCCAAGCCCGCCCAGGCGATCATCGCCGCGTTGTCGGTGCAGAGCGCCGCGGGCGGCGCGACGAAGACGAGCCCGGCCGAACCCGCGAGAGCGGCGAGGCGGTCGCGCAGCCGGAGATTGGCGGCGACCCCGCCGGCGACGACGAGGCTCCTGCCCTCCGGTCGGTAGCGGCGGAACCAGGCGATCGCCTGGGCGGTGCGGTCGCACAGCGCATCGCAAATCGCGAGCTCGATCGAAGCGGCCAGATCGCTCCGATCGCGCGCATCGAGCGGGCCGTGCTCGCCGACGATACGGCGCACCGCGGTCTTCAGTCCGGAAAAGGAAAAATCGCAGCCGGGCCTGCCGGCGAGCGGCCGGGGTAGGGGAAACCGACGCTCGTCTCCGTCCCGCGCGGCGCGCTCGATCGCGGGGCCGCCCGGGTATCCGAGCCCGATCAGCTTCGCCGTCTTGTCGAATGCTTCACCGGCGGCGTCGTCCAGGGTCGTGCCGAGCTGGGTGTAATCGCCGACGCCCGCACAGGCGAGCAACTGGCAATGGCCTCCGGAGACGAGCAGCAACAGATAGGGGAAGGCGGCGGCATCGCTGAGCCGAACGCTCAAGGCATGCGCTTCGAGATGGTTGACCGCGATAAACGGCTTGCCCGCGGCCCAAGCGATGCCCTTTGCCATCATCGTGCCGACGATCAAGCCGCCGATCAGCCCGGGGCCGGCGGCGGCCGCGACCCCATCGATTTCAGCGAGGCTGGTCGCCGCTTGGGCGAGGGCGCGCAGTACCAGATCATCGAGACGGTCGAGATGCGCGCGCGCCGCAATCTCAGGCACGACCCCGCCATAGGGCCGATGTTCGGCGAATTGGCAATGGACCAGGTTCGACCGGAGCTGCGTACCCGACGAGGTTTCCTCGACGACCGCCGCAGCGGTTTCGTCGCAGCTGGTTTCGATGCCAAGAACGATCATCCGGGGGCCCACACCGCCATCCCGACGGGCCGACCTCATGCGGCCCCGGTAGGGTTGCCCGAGGTGTTTCAGCCTTGCTGGGCCACCTCGTAGGTTTTCAGGGTTTTGTCGGTTGCGGCATCGATCTCGAGCAGCTTGACCGAATAGCCCCATAGCACGGCGACGTGACGCAACACCGAACGGCAGCTTTTTTCGGCAAGCAAAACGCCATTGTGCACATAATGCGCGAGAATTAGGCAGCGGTCGCCCCTGAGATCGACATCGACGACCTGGATGTCGGGCTCGCGCCGCGACAGATCGTATTGCCGCGACAGGGCCGTGCGGATCTTGCGGTAGCCGACATCGTCATGGATCGCCTCGACGCGCAGCGATGGCTTGGTGCTGTCGTCGGAGACATGGAACAGGCGGAACTTGCGGATCATCGCCGGGCTCAGATACTGCAGCACAAAGCTCTCGTCGCGGTAGTTGGCCCAGGCATGGCGCAGCACGCCATAGCCGTCGCCGTTGCCGGCAATGTCGGGGAACCAGGCCCGGTCCTCTTCGGTCGGCTCTTCGCAGATACGGCGGATGTCCGACATCATAGCGAAGCCGAGCGCGTAGGGATTGAGCCCGCTGAATCGCGGGTCGTCAAAATCCGGCTGAAACACGACGCTGGAATGCGAGTGCAGGAATTCAAGCATCGAGCCCTCGGTTATCAACCCCTTGTCGTGCAGCCGCCGCATGATCTCGTAGTGAACGAAGGTCGCACACCCTTCATTCATCATCTGCGTCTGCTTTTGCGGATAAAAATACTGGGCGATCAGGCGGACGATGCGGATCAGCTCGCGCTGCCAATCCTCGAGCCGCGGCGCCCGCTTTTCGATCAGATACAGCAGATTTTCCTCGGGGAGCCCAAGCTCGCGCTTGATCTCCTGCAGCCGCGCCTCGGCGGCGTCCGGATCCTCCTTGTCCTTGCCGCTGCCGGGCACGGTGCGCCACAAATCGTTGTAGGTCGCCTCGGCATGAGCCTGCCACTCTTCGGCCCGGCGCTGCTCCTCGGCAAGGTTCGGCTTGGTGCGATGGGCGTAGCGGTTGACGCCATGGTCCTTGAGCGCGTGCGCGGCATCGAGGACGCGTTCGACAGCTTCGACCCCGTGCCGTTCCTCACATTGGGCGACGTAGTCACGAGCAAAACTCAGATAGTCCAAAATGCCGTTGGCATCGGTCCATTGCCGAAAAAGGTAGTTGTTTTTGAAGAAGTGGTTATGGCCAAAGGCGGCATGTGCCATAACCAACGTTTGCATCGTCATGGAGTTTTCTTCCATGATATAGCAGATGCACGGGTTGGAATTGATCACGATTTCGTATGCTAGGCCTTGCAGCCCTTTGCGGTAGAGCGTCTCGTGAAAGGCGAAGCGCTTGCCGAAGCTCCAATGGCGGTACATCAGCGGCAGACCCACCGAGGCGTAGGCGTCGAGCATCTGTTCGGAGGTGATGACCTCGACTTGGACCGGGTAGACGTCGAGCCCGATCTCGTCCACGGCGATCCGTTCGATCGCCTCGTAGACTTGGCGCAGGGAGCCGTAATCCCAGTTGGGCCCGTTGAACAGCGGGGCCGCGGCTTCGAGCCGCGTCATCGGCACGGAAGCGGTGTCAGGCACGAAGCCGGTGTCAGGCACGGACGCCCCCTTTCGCGAACAGCTCATGGAAAACGGAGAAGATCTGCGAGGGATCGCCGACCCGGCGCATCGCGAAATGCGGGTGCGCCGGTGCCACCTCGCTGTAGGCGCGCCACAGATCGCTGTCGCGCGCGAGGCCGGTCAAGCTGCCGCCCATCCCATCACCGACCTCGACATAGGCGAAATATTGACATAGCGGCAACACGTCGCCGCCTAGCAGAGAAACGCAGCGGCCGCTGTCCGCCCCGTAATTGTCGCCGTCCGAGGCTTGAGCAGCGTAGATGTTCCAGCGGTCGGTTGAATAGCGCGCTCGGGCGATTTCCAGCATCTTTTCGAGTGCGGTCGACACCACCGTGCCGCCGGTCTCGCGGCTGTAAAAGAATGTCTCCTCGTCGACCTCTTCCGCCGTGCTGGTATGACGGATAAAGACGACGTCGACATGGCGGTAGCGGCGGATCAGAAATACGTGCAGCAGCATGAAGAACCGCTTGGCCAGGTCCTTCATCGCTTCGGTCATCGACCCCGACACGTCCATCAAGCAGAACATCACCGCCTCGGTATTGGGCCGCGGCACCCGCTCGAAGCGATTGTAGCGGACATCGAGCGGATCGATGTAGGGGATGATCTTCGTGCGGAACTCGAGGCGTTCCAGCTCGAGCGTTAGGCTTTGCACCTCGTCCTCGTCGCCGCGGGCCCTTGCCTCGGCGAGCGCCTCGCGCAGCGCCTCGACCTCCCACGCCTTGGGCCGCCGCAACGAGATGCGCCGGGCCATGCTGTTGCGCATGGTGCGGCGGATACTGAGATTGGCCGGGCTGCCGGTCACCGTGAAGCCGGCACGACGCAGGTCGACCGCAAAGGTCTCGCGCAAACTCTTTTTGACTAGGTCGGGGAGTTCCAAATCCTCGAAAAACATGTCGAGGAATTCGTCCTTCGACAGGGTGAATTCGAACGCGTCCTCGCCAGACCCGTCGGGACTGCCCTGTGCGCCGCCGCGGCCTTCGCCGCCGGTTGGGCGCGGGATCTCGTCGCCCCTGACATACTCCTTGTTGCCCGGCACGACATGTTCGTTGCGACCGGTGCGCCGGCTATGGTGAAAGTTGGGCTCGACGATCCCGCGCATCGGGATCGCCACCTTTTCGCCGTGCTCGACATCGGCGACTTTGCGTTTGCGCAGCGCATTTTGCACCGCAGACTTGACCTCGGCGCGGGCGCGAGACAGGAAACGCTGCCGGTTGCTGAGGCTCTTGCCCTTAGGGTTGGGCCGGCGGTCGACAATGTTCATCGTCTTGCCTCCACAGCGGGCATCATACCCGCCTACCCGGCTTTGTTCACTCGCATGTACCATTCGACCAGCCGGCGCACCTGCCTCTCGGTGTAGCCGCGGGCCACCATTCGCTCAAGAAAGTCAGCGTGCTTCTTCTCGGTCTCGCTGTCTTTCTTGGAACCGAAGCTGATCACCGGCAACAGATCCTCGACCTGAGAAAACATGCGCCGTTCGATGACCTCGCGCAACTTCTCGTACGAGGTCCAGGATGGGTTGCGTCCGGAATTCGCGGCCCGCGCCCGCAAGGCGAACTTGACGACCTCGTTGCGGAAGTCCTTGGGGTTGGCGATCCCGGCCGGTTTCTCGATTTTCGACAGCTCCTGGTTTAGGAGCTCGCGGTTCATCAGCTGGCCGGTATCGGGATCCTTGTAATCGGAATCCTCGATCCAGGCGTCGGCGTAGGCGACATACCGGTCGAACAGGTTCTGGCCGTAATCGGAATAGGATTCGAGATAGGCCTTCTGGATCTCGTGGCCGATGAACTCGGCGTAGCGCGGCGCGAGTTCGGCCTTGATGAAATTCAGATACTTCTTCTCAACGTCGTCGGGGAACTGCTCGCGCCAGATCGCCTGCTCGAGCACATACATCAAGTGCACCGGATCGGCCGCCACCTCCTGGGTATCAAAGTTGAAGGTGCTGGACAGCACCTTGAAGGCAAATCGGGTGGAAATCCCGTCCATGCCTTCGTCGACCCCGGCGGCGTCGCGGTATTCCTGTCCGGACTTGGCCCGCGGATCGGTGTCCTTCAGACTTTCGCCGTCATAGACCCGCATCTTTGAATGCAAATTCGAATTCTCGTGCGGCTTAAGTCGCGACAACACGCTGAACCGCGACAGAATATCCAATGTCGACGGCGCGCATGGCGCGGTCGAAAGCTCGCTGTTTTGCAGCAGTTTTTCATAGATCTTGCGCTCTTCGGTGGAGCGCAGGCAGTACGGCACCTTGATCACCGAGATCCGATCGATGAAGGCTTCGTTGTTCTTGTTGTTTTTGAAGGTCTGCCATTCAGCCTCGTTCGAATGCGCCAGCACGATGCCCTGATAAGGGATGCCGCCGATATTCTCGGAGCCGACGTAATTGCCCTCCTGGGTCGAGGTCAACAGCGGGTGCAGCATCTTGATCGGCGCCTTGAACATCTCGACGAATTCAAGCAGGCCCTGTGTGGTGCGGTTGAGCCCGCCCGAATAGGAATAGGCGTCGGGATCGTTCTGGCTGAAAAACTCAAGCTTGCGGATGTCAACCTTGCCGACCAGGCTTGAGACGTCTTGGTTGTTCTCGTCGCCGGGTTCGGTCTTGGAAATGCAGATCTGCTTGAGGCGCGAGGGCTGCAGGCGGACGACAGTGAACTTGGTGATGTCGCCGCCGAACTCTTCAAGCCGCTTGACCGCCCAAGGCGAGATCGTGCCGGTCAGCCGCCGCCGCGGAACCCCATAACGCCGTTCCAGCTCGTCGCCGAGCGTGAGCGGATCGAACAGCCCGAGCGGGCTTTCGAACACCGGGCTTACCTCTTTGTCGGCCTTAAGCACATAGACCGGCTCTTTCTCCATCAGCTGCTTCAGGCGCTCGGCGAGTGAGGATTTGCCGCCGCCGACCGGACCCAACAGGTAGAGGATCTGCTTGCGCTCCTCGAGCCCCTGCGCGGCATGCCGGAAGAACCCGACGATACGCTCGATCGTCTCCTCCATCCCGAAGAAGTCGGCGAACTCGGGGTAGACCTTGATCGTTCGGTTCATGAAGATACGCCCAAGACGTCCGTCTTGGCTGGTATCGACCATTGCCGGCTCGCCGATCGCGCGCAGCATGCGCTCGGCGGCGCCGGCATAGAAGGAGGGATCGTCCGAGCATTTCCTCAGATAATCCTCGATCGAAAGCTCGACCTCGCGGCGGTTGTCGTACAACCGTGAATAAAGTCCGAAAATTCCGTCGTCGTCGAATCTCATGTCACACCTCAAAGGGCGTCAACGCCTGCTCAGCCACCCCGCGCGGGTCCCAATTAGAGAACGCCGCGCGCTGAAAACCATTCGCCGAAATCCGCAGCCGGTCCGAGTCGCGGTTCGGCAACCCGCGACCGTATTCTCCGGTGCGCCACCCGGCACCCGGCCTCGGCAGCCAGACCGTGATCGCCCGCGGCCACGGATCGTTCCGCCTGCCTCACCAAAGCAACCAGTATGCCAAGCCTTTGTGGCGAGAGTGCGGACCCTCGGCGCCACTCGGTGAGGCGCTGGGACCGGCTCGCCGGCCGATCCTGCTGATGCGCCCCCCTGCGGGATTCGGACAACATCTTGTGGCCACCTTCCCAATCCCAATCAGCATATATTGGGTCTCAGGAAATCCCAATAAAAATGTAGGTTAACTCCGGTGATTGTCATCGGCCAATGTGTGTCGTGGCGTCCGCTGCAGCGCCACGCATGCGCCCGTCCGCGGCGTTCTGCCGCATGCCGGCAGGTGGTCTCACCCCGAGCAACCAAAACGTTAGCCTTAAGTTATCTAACTTATGAGAACAAATAGGGTACTCTGCAGGGTCGGACGTCCCGCTTTGCTTGGCCGAACCGGCGTTCAGCCGAGGCCGGGGCGGAGGGCGAAGGTCGCTTCGGTCTTGGCCCGCACCTCGTCGAGCGGCACGCCCGGCGCTAGTTCGACCAGGGTCATCCCGGCATCGTCGATCGTGAACACGCCGAGATCGGTAATCACCGTGTCGACGACGCCTTGGCCGGTCAGCGGCAGGGTGCAGCGGTGCAGCAGTTTCGGCTCGTTGCGCGCGGTGTGCTCCATCAAGACGATGACCCGCTTGACCCCGGCGACCAGATCCATCGCCCCGCCCATGCCCTTTACCATGCGGCCCGGGATCATCCAGTTCGCAAGGTCGCCGTTTTCGGCCACCTGCATCGCCCCCAGGATCGACAGGTCGATATGCCCGCCGCGGATCATGCCAAAGGACTGCGCGCTGTCGAAATAGCTGGTGGTCGGCAGCTCGGTGATGGTCTGCTTGCCGGCGTTAATCAGGTCCGGGTCCTCCTCGCCCTCAAACGGAAACGGTCCCATTCCGAGCATGCCGTTCTCGCTCTGCAGCTGGACCGTGATCCCCGGCGGGATGAAGTTCGAAACCAGGGTCGGAATGCCGATCCCGAGATTGACGTAATACCCGTCCTTGAGTTCGGCCGCGGCGCGGCGCGCCATGTCATCGCGTGACCAGGGCATGTTCCGCTCCCTTTCCTTCAGCCGCCGCGCTGGCGCACTGTGCGCTGCTCGATGCGCTTTTCAAACGATGCGGGATGCACGATCCGCTGGACGAAAATGCCGGGGGTGTGGATCTGGTCGGGGTCGATCTCTCCCGGTTCGGCCAGATGCTCGACCTCGGCGACGGTGGTCCGCCCCGCGGTCGCCATCACCGGGTTGAAGTTGCGCGCCGTCTTGCGGTAGACGAGATTGCCTTCGCGGTCGCCTTTCCAGGCGTGGACGATGGCGAGGTCGGCGGTGAGGCCGCGCTCCATCACATAGCTCTCGCCGTCGAACTCGCGGGTTTCCTTGCCCTCGGCGATCAGGGTGCCGACCCCGGTCTTGGTGAAAAACGCCGGAACCCCGGCGCCACCGGCGCGGATCCGCTCGGCCAGCGTCCCCTGCGGGTTGAACTCGAGCTCGAGCTCGCCCTTCAGATAGAGATCAGCGAACAGCTTGTTCTCGCCGACATAGGACGAGATCATCTTGCGGATCTGGCGGCTTTCGAGCAGCAGGCCGAGGCCGGCGCCGTCGATCCCGGCATTGTTCGAGATCACCGTCAGCCCCCCGACCCCGGAAGCACGGATCGCGCCGATCAGCTTTTCCGGGATGCCGCAAAGCCCGAACCCGCCAGCCATGATCGTCATGCCGTCGCGCAACAGACCGGCGAGCGCCGCCTCGGCATCGGGGTAGAGCTTGTTCATCGGCTGCTCCTGCGCCAGCGCCGGCTGGACGGTTTGTTGATCGATATCGCCATCCCGTGCCCGTCGCCAATATTCTACAACGGGACCGGGATTTGTCATCGGCGTCAGGAAAGTCGGTGTCGACCGCTTTCAAACCTCCGCAATCCATGGTCGCGCAGGACTGGGCTGCGCTCGGGCGCTGGCTCGCCGCCCGCGGTGCTGGCCTAGGTGCCGCGGCGCCACGGCAATTCGCCGGCGGTTTCGGAAATCTGAACTATCTGATCGAGGTCGACGGCCGACCCGCGGTGCTGCGACGGCCGCCCGACGGCCCGCTGCCGCGCGGCGCCAGCGACATGGCGCGCGAATACCGGGTTCTGTCATCGCTGTGGCGGGCCTACAAGCTGGCGCCGCGCGCGCTGTGGTTCTGCCCCGAGCGTAACGTGGTCGGCGCGCCGTTCCAAATCATCGAGCATCGCGCCGGCATGGTGATCCGCGACGCCCTGCCACCCGGTCTGGCCGGCCGGCCAGAAACCGGCGCGGCGCTGAGCCGCCATCTGGTCGAGAGCCTGGTCAGCCTGCATGCCGTCGCGCCCGCGGCGATCGGCCTCGATACGCTCGGTCGCCCCGTGGGGTTTCTCGGCCGCACGATCGATGGCTGGGCGGCGCGCGCGGCGGCGGTCGACGATCGGGCAAATCCGCTGGCCTTTGCCGAAATCGTCGCCTGGCTGCGCCGTCGGGTTCCCGCCGACGCCCCGCCGAGCTTGGTCCATTCCGATTTCAAGCTCGACAACATGATCTTCGACCCCGCGACGCTCGCTCCGGTCGCGGTCATCGACTGGGAC
Source organism: uncultured Alphaproteobacteria bacterium (assembly GCA_963832875.1). Classification (GTDB taxonomy): domain Bacteria; phylum Pseudomonadota; class Alphaproteobacteria; order ATCC43930; family CGMCC-115725; genus AP-15. The sequence goes on from CAWHWB010000003.1 coordinate 233,608, forward strand.
ATGGCGACCCACGGCGATCCGCTGTGGGATTTGGCCGTGCTGCTGAGCTACTGGGCCGACCCCGGCGATCCGGCCTGCATGGGACGCCTGCGCCAAATGCCGACGCTGGAACCAGGCTTCTGGCGCCGCAACGAGGTCGTCGAGGCCTATAGCCGCCTCAGCGGCCGGACCATCGACGATTTCGCTTTTTACCGGGTGCTGGCGCTGTTCCGCTCGGCGATCGTCTTTTTGCAGCTGTTCGAGCGCTGGCGCCACACTCCGGGCCCGAATGCCGAGTGCGCCGGTTTTGGCGCGCTCGGGCGCGAACTGCTCGATTACGCATGCGAGGTCTCGCGCGCGGCGCCATGAGTAGGTTCGGCGGACTGCGTTCACGCAGATTCGCCAGCGATTTGGGGGCGGTGCGCCGCCTATTAAGCCGCCGTGTAAATGATCCTGTTGGGACTAGGGAACATTTGAGACAAGGTCGTAGAGTTTGAGCGCGGTCCGCCGGACTTTTGCGGGCAACTTGGTTACGATTGTGAAAACATTGATTTTCTTGCGGAATTTAGCTGGTCCCCGGAGGGTTCGTAAGATTATGAACGCCGGAGTGGGGAGGATGAGCCAGCCGATGTTCGTACTGTGCGAGCGATGCCCTCTTCGACGCAGGCCGCTGTTCCGGCCGTTCGCCGATCCAGAACTGGCCTTTGTTGCGGCAATGAAGACCGACCACATCGTTGTGGCGCCCCGCTCGGACATCATCAACGAGGACGAAGTCGGCGGGCCCATCTACACGCTGTTCGAAGGCTGGGCGATCCGCTATCACCGGCTGCCGAGGGGCGCCCGCCAGATCCTCGACATTGTCCTCCCCGGCGATCTGATCGGCCTCTCTTCGGCGCTCCTCGGCACGATCAAGCACTCGGTGCAGGCGGTTACCCCCGCGACGCTGTGCGTTCTGTCGGGTCGAAACGTCTCCGAGCTGTTCGACCATCATCCCGGGCTGGCGCTGAACATGATGCAAACTCGGATCGAAGAAGAGCAACGGGGTGATGTGCGGGTATCGTTGCTCGGGCGCAGCAACGCCGAGCAGCGGATTGGCTATCTGATGCTCGAAACCTTCGAGCGGCTGCGTCAGCGCGGTATGGTCAATGGCGGCTCGACCTGCCCATTTCCGCTGCAACGGCGCGACATTGCCGACGCCGTCGGCCTCTCTCGCGTCCATGTCGCGCGCACCCTCGAACGGTTGCGAGAGGGAAGATTGGCCGAGGTCCAGCATGGGGTTCTCGTGCTGTTCGACCGGCCGAGGCTCGCCGACCTCTGCGGCTATGCGCCGCCGCGGGTCACCGCCGGGAGACGGGTGATTCTGTAGCAGCGCGCGCCACAACGCTGCAGCGGCGCGCCCGGCGCGAAGGCATCAGCGGGGCGGCGCGGTCATCGTGCGCGAGATCAGCTCGCCCAATTCGCTCAACCGGAACGGCTTGGACAGGAACGGCACCCGCGATTGCGAGATCGTCTCGCGATAACGCAGATCGCCCGAGGTCAGAATTGCCGGAACCCCCGAGGCTCTGGCGTGCTCAGCAAGCGAACCACCTTGCTCGCCGCTCATCACGCAATCGATCAGCAGCAGATCGATGCTTTCGCGCGCAAGCAGCTCGCGCGCTTGCTGCGCCGAACCGGCCGCCAGGACGTGGTGGCCGCCGTCGCGCAGGAATTCGCAGACGACCTCGCGGACTTCTACATCGTCTTCCACCACCAGAATGCGAGGCACGGGCAGCTCCGCGGACGATACATAGGATACATAGGATACATACCTGGGGAACGATCATCAAGCGATGCCTCACCAACGCAGAACGTCGCACGGGAACTGCAGGGGGACGCCGAACCCGCGGTACGGCGCCTTCCTTCGGTCGACGGTAGGCGATTCGCGAGATTATTCTTGCATCGGCAACCCCCTCGTCCGACATTGCCGGCGAGGCTGGGGTGCCGTTGGGCTGCGTCGTGGGTACGCGGCGGCGACGGCTGAGAACAGACCCAATGAACCTGGCCGGGCTCGCCCGGCGAAGGGAGTCCGTCATCGCCGCGCCGCTGTCCGTTTCGCCAAATCGTCCGAAAACCGTCGTGATCGGTGCCGGGGTCATCGGGCTGGGGATAGCTTGGCGCCTCGCGCAGGCGGGCTGTGTCGTCACCGTCTACGATCGCGGCATGGCCGGCCGCGGCGCCAGCTGGGCCGCCGCCGGAATGCTCGCCGCCGCGGTGGAGACCGAACCCGGTGAAGAATCCTTGCTGGCCCTTACCCTGGAGAGCCAGCGCTCATGGCCGGATTTCGCGCGCGAGGTCGAGGCCGCATCCGGGATCGCGGTCGGCTACCGGGACGAGGGCACGATCGTCGTCGCCCTGACCCGCGACGACGCTGAGCAGCTGCACTTTACCTATCGGTTCCAGACGGGCCTTGGCCTCGATCTCCAATGGCTGTCCGGCGCCGAGGCGCGCCGCCGCGAGCCGCATCTGCGCCCCGGCATCGCCGGCGCCGTGCTGAGCCCGCGCGACCATCAGGTCGACAACCGCCTGGTCGCCGATGCTCTCGCGGTGGCATCGCGGCGCGCCGGCGCTTTGCTGCACGAGCACTGCCGCGTCCATCAGGTCGAAATTGCCGATAGCGGTGTCCGCGCCGTCGTGACCGATCAGGGCCGCGAGCCCGCCGACATCGTCGTGCTGGCGGCGGGTGCCTGGTCACGCGAGATCGGCGGCATCCCATCGGCGGTCCTGCCGCCGGTGCGCCCGATCAAGGGCCAGATGATGGCCTTGCGCATGGACCCGGCAGCGCCACTGCTGCGTCATGTGATCTGGTTGCCGAACGGCTATCTGGTGCCACGCGATGACGGCAGGCTGATCATCGGCGGCACGGTCGAGGAGCGCGGCTTCGATACCTCGCTGACCGCTGGCGGTCTGCTGGCATTGCTCGAAGGCGCGTGGCGCGCGGTGCCGACAATCGAGGAACTGTCGGTCGTCGAGACCTGGGTCGGCTTTCGCCCCGGCTCGCGCGATGATGCGCCGATGCTGGGGCCGAGCGGGATCGAAGGCCTTGTCATCGCGACCGGTCATCACCGCAACGGCATCCTCTTGACCCCAGTCACCGCGGCGCTGGTCAGCGCCTATGTGCTCAGCGGCCGGCTGCCCGAGCTGGCGCTGCCGTTCTCACCGCGCCGCTTTGGCCAGCCCTGTGCTGAAGCGGCGCAATGACCCGGCTCAAGATCAATGGCGTCGACGAGGAGGTCGCGGCGACGACAGTTTCCCAGCTTCTCGCCGCCCGCGGCATCGATCCCGGGGCGCGGTTTCTTGCGGTCGCGGTCAACGGCGCAGTGGTGCGCCGCGCCGAATGGCCTGCGGCGCCGCTCAATGCGGACGACGAAGTTGAAATCGTGCGGCCGTTGCAAGGCGGTTGAGCGAGGTTTGCGGTAGGATGACGCCATGACCGATCCCCTGACAATCGCCGGCACCGCACTCGGCTCGCGGCTCTTTGTCGGCAGCGCCCGCTATCCCAACCAGCAGGTCATGCTCGACGCTCTCGCCACGGCGGATCCCGCCATGGTCACGATGTCGATCCGTCGCATCAGCCTCGAAGGTTATGCCGAGAGCCTGGTCGACTTGCTCGGCGGTCGCTATCCGATCCTGCCCAACACCTCAGGTTGCGTTACCGCGCGTGATGCGATCCTGACCGCCGAGCTGGCGCGCGAGGCGCTCGACACAAATTGGGTCAAGCTCGAGCTGATCGGCGACCGTGATTTGCTGTACCCCGATGTCGAGCAGCTCGTGCCTGCGGCCGACGAGCTCGTGCGAAAGGGCTTTGTCGTGCTGCCCTATTGCAACGAGGATCCGGTGACGTGTCAGAAGCTCGCCGATGTCGGCTGCGCCGCGGTGATGCCGCTGGGCTCGCTGATCGGCTCCGGGCGCGGCATCGCCAACCCGGCGGCGATCGAGCTGATCTGCCGCCGCAGCCCGGTGCCGGTCGTGCTCGATGCCGGCATCGGCACCGCCTCCGATGCGGCGCAGGCGATGGAGCTCGGCTGCGACGCGGTCATGGTCGACACCGCGATTGCCAAGTCGCACGACCCGGTTCGCATGGCTGCGGCGATGCGCGCCGGGGTCGAGGGCGGACGCCTCGCCCGCCTCGCCGGGCGCATTCCCAAGCGCAATTTTGCCGAGCCGTCGAGCCCGCAGTTGGGTCTCGTCGGTTCTTGACGGCGTCGCGGCCTATATAATCTCCGCCGAGTCAGGCAGACGCTGGCTCTCCAGGTCTGGATTGGCTGATCCCGCTCGGCTTTTTTGGCCCGACGCGGCTGTCCACGGCTGCCGGCTCGATCCGCGTTGCCGTACTATTTCAGCGGATTGGCGGCGGTGTAACGCCGGGCGGCAACGGCTGTCGACCGCTGACTTCGGGTTCGGCCGGCGGCGCTGCCGGCGTCGGCGGTTGGCCGGCGGACGGGGTCTCGGGTCGACCGAGGGCGGCGAGCAGCGGATCGCTGACCCGCGGGTCGATCGGCAGGTGTTGGGCGGCCTGAAAGCGGATGATCGCGTCGCGAGTTTGCGGCCCGATCGCGCCATCCGCCGCGGCCGACAGAAAACCCAACCGCTGCAGCGCCATCTGCGCCGCGATAATCGGGTTGCCCGCCGAGCCGGCGGCGATCGGCCGGCCGGTGGCGTGCTGATAGGCGCGCATTGCTTGCTGCGTCTTCGCCGACATCACCCCATCGAGCGGACCGGGATCATAACCGAGCCCGGCGAGCCGGGCCTGAAGCGCCGCGATCGGCCCAGACCCGCTGTCTGCGGGAGCAGCCATCGTCGGCGCGGCGCAAGCCACGACTGCCGCGAACCCGGCAGCGATCAGTTTGACCTCAACCTTCAACCCGCTCGCTCCACGAGGCCCCGCGGCCGGCGGCGGTCGGCCGTCGGTTGCGCGATCTTCTCCAACAAACGCAGCCAGCGTTCGACGCGCTCTCGGTTCTTGCCGAAATCGCTGCGGCCGTAACGCGATCGACTGTAGAGGGCGATGCCGGACCGATCGGGGCCGAGCGCCGCGAACTCGACGGTGACGATGTCTGGGAAGCTGAACACCGGCGAATGCTGGATGTAGACAAGGCGGCGGCCTTGCGATCGCGTTTCCACCCGCACCACCCGCGGCTCAGCCGCGATTGCTGTTGTCCAATCGTCGCGCAGCTGCCGCCACGGCAATACAAAGATCGGGGTCGTTATTTCGGGGTGCGCCGTGCAATAGCTCGGTGGGCAAGCGAGAAAGCCCGGTTGCGGCAGCGGCAGGCGCAGCGCCGCGATGTCGACCCGCTCTCGAGGCATCAGGCGATCCTGGTCCGGGCGGCTCATGAACACCCTCACTGCCGTGGCGAGCGCGACCAGCGCCAGCCCGGCGCCGAACACTCCGACCACGATCGGACGAGCCCGCATTCCTCGCCTCCACGGCGCCCCGGTTGGAGGCGCCGGCGCGACTATGCCATAACACTTCCGCCAACGGAGGGCGGAGCGGGATGGAGCAGAGGGCGAATCCAAAAGATGGCGCGCCGCCGCGGGGTATTTGGCAGGCAGCCATCGCCGAGGATCGGATCGGAGCCGCCCTCGTACCGTCTTCGCCGGAGCCGGATGGACCGAGCTACGCGCCCCACGGGTTGACCGAGGGGATCGCTGCGCTCGCCGCCGAGCCGGTCTTTGCCGCGATCCTCGAGCGGGCCGGGCCGCCCCGGTTTCGCCGGCGGCGCAACGGGTTTGCGACGTTGCTGCACATCATTCTCGAACAGCAGGTGTCGATCGACGCGGCGGCGGCGATGCACCGGCGGCTGAGCGCGCTGTGCCGACCGCTCGCACCGGAGGCGTTTCTGGCGTTGGACGACGCGACCTTGCGCGCCTGCGGCTTCAGCCGGCAGAAGACGGGCTACGCCCGCCATCTCGCCGAAAAGGTGCGCAGCGGCGAATTCGACTTTGCCCGGCTTGCCGGGGCCGCTGACGAAGCAGCCCAAGCGGCGCTGATCGCGCTCAAGGGGATCGGCCGGTGGAGCGCCGAGATCTACCTGATCTTCGTGCTCGGGCGGCCGGACATCTGGCCCGCCGCCGATCTCGGCCTGCAGCTCGCGGTCGGCGAGCGGCTGGGTCTCGCGGCACGGCCGAGCGAACCCGAATTGCGCCATATCGGCGAAGCTTGGCGGCCCTGGCGCTCGGTCGCCGCCTGCCTGTTCTGGCAATCCTACCTGCACGACCGCGGCCGCGCCCCGCCCATGCTGGCGCCGGAACTCTACGCCTGACCTTTCGAAAGCAGTGATCAAATGCCGCAAATCCGGGCGCTGTGCGTTTATTGCGGCTCTTCCGGGGCGGTGGCCCCAGCCTATCGCGAGGCTGCAAGCGAACTCGGCGCGCGGCTCGCTGCGGCTGGGATCGAGGTCGTGTTCGGCGGCGGCCGGGTCGGATTGATGGGGTTGCTCGCCGATGCGGCGCTCGCCGCGAGCGGCCGGGTGACCGGCATCATCCCCGCCCGGCTGCGCGACGCCGAGCTTGCCCATCAAGGCATCAGCGAGCTGGTGGTGGTCAATACCATGCACGAGCGCAAGCGGCAGATGGCCGACCGGGCCGACGCCTTCGCGGTGCTGCCGGGCGGCATCGGCACCCTCGACGAGATGTTCGAGATCCTCAGCTGGAAGCAGCTCGGGCTGCACGACAAACCGATCTTCCTGGTTGATATCGACGGCTACTGGGCGAAGCTGCGCGCGCTGCTCGACGACATCGTCGAGAGCGGCTTTGCCCGGCGCGAGACCCTTCGCCTGATGAGCGTCGTCCCATCGGTCGCGAGCTTGACGGCCGCACTCGCCGCAGCACCCGCGTCGAGCCGCGACATTCGGGGGGAGCTGCTCTGAGCGGCCCGAACCGGGGTTGCGCGAACCGCATCCAATTGACGCGGCAAAGCGATTGCGTTCGCGGCAGCGCTATCCACGACGACCGTGGATAAACTAGTGGAAAACCGGGGAACGAGGTGGCTGCTCTCCAACATTTTCAACCACCGGAACTATCTGCCTAGATAATAGGCAGATCTCTAAGGCCTTGTAATCACTCATAAATCCCTCGATGGCCGGGTGGAGCCGTGGTTCGGTCGGTAAACCATCTGTAACAGGCTGAAACAATGCCGCATTTCGGCCTCGTTCCGCCCTTTGCACCGCCGCTGTGCACAAAACCACAGATCCATCTTGCAGCTATCGCGAAGCGCCGGCGCCCTTTGCCGGCTTGTCGCGGTCGGCTGCGGCCTTTATCTTCGCGCGCTGGCGAAGGCTCTGGCTGGTCGGCTACGGCCGTATGCGAGGATAGCAAGCATGGCAAAAATCCAGGTGGCTCGGCCGGTCTCGAGCTCGACGGCGACGAGATGGCGCGGATCATGTGGAGCTTTATCAAGAACAAATTGATCCTGCCCCATCTCGACATCAACCTGAAATAGTACGACCTCGGGATGGAGAGCCGCGACGCCTCACGTCAGTGCGACAAGACAGCCCATAATTGTATCCAATAGATCAACTTAGCCGAAACGAAAGCGGCCCGCGGAGGTGCAAGCATGTCAGATCTCGAAATCGTTTGGACGAAGGTTGATGAAGCACCTGCGCTTGCTACGTTTTCCCTTCTGCCGATCGTCGAAGCCTTCATCGGGGCGGCCGGTGTGAAGATCAAGCTGAAGGACATTTCGCTGGCTGGCCGCATCATCGCCAACTTCCCCGACAAACTGACGCCGGCGCAAAAGATTAACGACGAGCTCGCCGAACTTGGCCAACTTGCGATGCGTCCCGAGGCCAACATCATGAAGCTTCCCAACATCTCCGCCTCGATCCCGCAGTTGAAGGATGCGATCAACGAGTTGCAGAGCAAGGGTTACGACGTGCCGAACTATCCGGACAGCGACGCGACGCCAGCGGATAAGGAAATCCGCGCCCGCTACGGCAAGGTGCTCGGCAGCGCCGTCAATCCGGTGCTGCGCGAGGGCAATTCCGACCGCCGCGCCGCCGGCGCCGTGAAGCAGTACGCGCGCAATAATCCGCATAGGATGGGCGCCTGGACCAGAGGCTCGAAATCGCGCGTGGCGCACATGTCGGGCGGCGATTTCTACGGCTCAGAGACCGCGACGACCATCGCAGCGCCGACCAATGCCCGTATCGAGTTGGTCGGCCAGAGCGAGTGGGCGCGGTCACGGTGCTGAAGGCGAAGACGCCGCTTCAGACCGGCGAGATCATCGACTGCGTCGGTGATGAACCGTAAGGCGTTGCGCGCCTTCTTCGGCGAGCAGATCAGTGCCGCGAAGAACGACGGCATCCTGTTCTCGCTGCACGTCAAGACAACCATGATGAAGATCTCCGATCCGATCATCTTCGGTCATTGTGTTTCCGTGTTCTTCGCCGATGTGTTCGAGAAGCATGGCGCCACGCTGGCGCGCCTGGGCGTCGATCCCGATAACGGCGTGGCCGACATGCTGACCCGGATCGAGACGTTGCCGGAGGCTGAAAAGGCGGCGATTAAGGCGGATATCCAGGCCACCTACGCGAAGCGGCCTGGTCTAGCCATGGTCAATTCCGACCGTGGAATCACCAATCTGCACGTGCCGAGCGACGTGATCATCGATGCATCGATGCCGGCGATGATTCGCGAATCCGGGCGCATGTGGGGGCCTGACGGCAAGCTGCACGACGTGATCGCCGCGATTCCCGATCGTTGCTACGCGACGCTGTTCCAGGCCGTCATCGAGGACTGCAAGGCGCATGGCGCCTTCGACCCGAAAACGATGGGCGATGTGCCGAACGTTGGGTTGATGGCACAGCAAGCCGAGGAGTATGGCTCGCACGACAAAACGTTTGAGGTCGCCACGGGCGGAACGGTGCGCGTGGTCGCTGATGACGGCACGGTTCTGCTGTCACAGCCGGTCGAGACCGGTGACATCTTCCGGATGTGCCAGGTCAAGGACGCGCCGATCCGGGACTGGGTCAAGCTTGGGGTGCGCCGCGCGCGCCTGACCAGCATCCCAGCGGTGTTCTGGCTCGACGCCAAACGCGCGCATGACGCGCAGTTGATCGCCAAGGTCGAGACATACCTGAAGAACGAGGACACATCGGGTCTCGACATCCGCATCCTGGCGCCGGTCGAGGCAATGAAGTTCTCGCTCGACCGCATCCGCAAGGGGCTCGACACCATCTCCGTCACTGGCAATGTGCTGCGCGACTACTTGACCGATCTTTTCCCGATCATGGAGCTGGGCACGTCGGCCAAGATGCTGTCGATCGTTCCGCTGCTGGCGGGCGGCGGGTTGTTCGAGACCGGGGCCGGCGGTTCGGCGCCCAGGCATGTGGAGCAGTTCCAGCACGAAGGCTATCTGCGCTGGGATTCGCTGGGCGAGTTCCTGGCGCTTGGCGCTTCGCTGGAACATCTGGCACAGACAAGTGGGAATGAGGACGTGAAGGTTCTGGCCGAGACGCTCGATGAGGCCAACGGCAAGATCCTTGAGTACAACCGTTCGCCTGCGCGGAAGCTTGGCGAACTGGATAATCGTGGCAGTCATTTCTACCTGGCGCTGTATTGGGCACAGGCGCTGGCCGGGCAGGACAACAGCTCGGCACTGGCAGCCCGCTTCAAACCGCTGGCGGAGGCGCTGGCGGCCAACGAGGCCAAGATTAATGCTGAGCTGATCGCCGCGCAGGGTAAGCCGGTGGATACTGGCGGTTATTATCTGCCCGATCAGGCTAAGACATCGGCGGCGATGCGGCCGAGTGCGACGCTGAACGCTGCGCTCGCCGCTCTCTAATGCGGCGTCAGGTGGAGCTCGACACGAACTTGCAGAAGGCAATGGGCTAGGCCGGCCTGATCAACCAGGGAGGAGGAAGCGACGATGCGGCTCAGCATTCTCGACGACTACCAGGGTGTGGCACTCGATATGGCGGACTGGGCACCGGTGCGGAGCCGCGGTGTCGAGATCGCCGTCGAGCGTCATCCCTTCTCCGATGAGGACGCGGTGGTGCGCGCTCTGGCCGATTCGGAGCTGGTGGCAGCAATGCGCGAGCGCACGCCGTTTCCGAAATCAATCGTCGACCATCTGCCCAAATTGAAACTGCTGATCACCACCGGAATGCGAAACGCCTCGTTCGACATGGCGGCGCTGAGAGACCGCGGCGTTACCGTGTGTGGCACCGGCGGTCCCGGCGGCGGCAACGAGGATACCGCCGAGCTGGCCTGGGGGCTGATCCTCGCCGCCGCCCGGCGCATCGCCGAGGATCACCAATTCATGCGACTAGGCGGCTGGCAGACCCGCATCGGCCACCGCGTCGCCGGCAAGACGCTCGGGCTGTTGGGCCTCGGGCGGCTCGGCAGCGCGGTTGCCCGCGTCGGCATCGCCTTTGGCATGAAGGCGATCGCGTGGAGCCAGAATCTGACTGCCGAGAGGGCTAGCGAGCAAGGCGTCGAGCGGGTCGAGAAGGACGAACTGTTCCGCCGCTCCGACATTCTCTCGGTGCATCTGGTACTGAGCCCGCGCAGCCGCGGCCTTGTCGGCGCCCGCGAGATCGGGCTCATGAAACCTTCGGCAATCCTCGTCAATACCTCGCGCGGGCCGATCTGCGATACCGACGCGATTATCGCCGCGCTGAAGGAGCGCCGCCTCGCCTATGCCGGGTTCGACGTCTACGACAAGGAGCCGCTGCCGATCGACCATCCGCTGCGCACCGCGCCGAACGTGATCCTGACGCCGCACATCGGCTATGTTACGGAAGAGAACTACCGCAGTTCCTACCCGCAGATCGTAGAGAACGTCGCCGCCTTTCTCGACGGCAAGCCGATCCGGGTGATTTGAGCCTCCGCTCGGATGAGCAGCTGCGTTTCGCTCCGGCCCTCGGAAGACCGCGACCTCACGACGATCACGGCGATCTATCGCCACCACGTGCTGCACGGTGTCGCCTCATTCGAGGAGATGCCGCCCGACCTCGACGAGATGGTCCGCCGTCGCGGCGAGATTTTGGCCCGCGGGCTGCCTTATCTTATTGCCGAGCGCTCAGGCCGGGTTCTTGGCTTTTGCTATGCCAGCCCGTATCGGACCCGTTCGGCCTATCGGTTCACGCTCGAAGATTCGATCTATGTCGAGGCCGGCGAGGTCGGGCATGGGATCGGGCGAGCCCTGCTCCGCGAATTGATCGCGCGCTGCGCCGCGCAGGGCTATCGGCAGATGGTGGCGGTCATCGGCGGCAAAGATCAATGGCCATCGATCCGCCTCCACACCGCACTCGGCTTCGACCGGGTCGGATTCCTGCCGGCGGTCGGCTTCAAATTCGGCGGCTCGGTCGATATCGTGCTGATGCAGCGCGCGTTGGGGGCGGGTGCGGACGCACTCCCCGGCAAAATCGGAGATGAGCATGGCTGACGCATTTGCCGATCCCGAGCGGATCGAAGGCTATCACGCGCACATCTATTACGATCCCGCGACGCGGGCGAAGGCCGAGCGACTGCGCCAGGGGATCGGCGAGCGCTTCGCGGCCAAGCTCGGCAACTGGCATGACGAGCCGGTTGGTCCGCATCCGGTGTCGATGTATCAGGTCGTCTTCGCCGCCGAGGCGTTTTCGCAACTGGTCCCGTGGCTGATGCTGAACCGCGACGGGCTCGATGTCCTGGTGCACCCGCTGTCCGGCGACAGCCTGGCCGACCACACGCGGTTTGCGATGTGGCTCGGCCAAGACCTGCCGCTGCGGCTCGATGCCCTGCGCCGCGCGACCGGCGCCGGGTAATGCCGGACCCCTATATTCGGCCCGCCACCAGCAGGACAACGACGATAATCAGCAACAGGCCGACCCCGCCGCTCGGGTAATAGCCCCACCCGCCGCTGTAGCCCCAGGTCGGCAGGGCGCCGATCAGCAGCAGGATCAGGATGATCAAGAGGATTGTGCCCAGCATGGCAGCCTGCGCGTGTGGTTGTCACTGCCGGTAGAAACCCCGGCGGGCCGGTCTAGTTCCGCGTTTTGTTTCGGAAAGATGCGCAGCCCGCCACTCCGGCAACCAGCCGGCGACCGCCAATGATGCCCCGGCTAGACTAAGTGCGCCGGGTCCATGCCCATTGTCGGACCGGTCCGCAATCGACGTGTACGAAGTCGGAACGCGGATAGTAGCCCACCCCGCCGCATCGGAGGCTCAGCGCGGCATCGCGCACCTGGTCCAGACTACGCCGCTCGCTGCGCAAATCGACCGCCATCCCCTTGATGTGATAGCTGTTCTTGGCCACGCCGGCGCGTTCGAGGTAAAGCCGCCGGTTGGTCGTCGGCGAACGGTAGCCGCAGACCACCAGGAACGGGTCGGGCGTGTCGAGACGGTTGCGCAACATCCCGAGTACGTCGAGGACGCCGGCATTCATCGGCCGGATCTCGTCCGTGTCATGGTCGCGCAGGATCCAGTTGATGTCGCGCACCGCCTCGCGGATGTAGTGGCCGTCGGCCCAGTAAACCGTGCGCAGCCACTCGCCGGTATGGACATTGTAGAGCGATACCGATCGCGGTGCGAAGGACACAGCCGTGGCGGGCTTGACCAGGCCAACGGCAGCAACGGCAGCCGCGGCGCCGAGAAGCCGGCGCCGGCTCAACAGTGTAGATGGTTGCAATGGTGACTCCCCCCAATTCCCCGGAGGCGCCATAACATCGGAAATCCCGCCGAACAACCCCCGATCGGTTGAAATCGCCGCGTTCTGCCGATTACCGGCCCGACTTTTTGTTAATTAGTTTAATTTCACTGCTTAATAATCACCCTTTACGTTGGCCAAGCCGCGAATCCTGGGCCAACGGCGGGTGTTGCGCTCGATCCAGATAAGCCCAGATCCTGCCGTCGCGCTGATAAGGGTCGGCGCGGAATGCAATCGAGCCATCCGATTCGACGGCGGCGGTGCGATAGAGGATGAACACCGGTATCGGCTTTGGCAGTGCTCGGCCGTGCGTGTAATCGACCGCAATCGCTCTCGCGATCGCTTCGGGACTTTGCCCGAGCAGCAGACTGGCCAGCACCTGCGGGGTCTCGACGCGCACACAGCCATGGCTCATCGTTCGCTCAGCCGACTGAAAGCGCCATTTCTCGGGCGTGTCGTGCAGATAGACATCGAAGCGGTCCGCCATTTCGAATTTGAGCCGCCCCAGCGCGCTGTAAGGCCCGGCCTCCTGCTGCACCGCCATCGGACCGCGATAGCGCATATGGTGCTCGGCCAGGTAATGGTGATCGCTCGCCAGCTTCGGCCGGATCTCCTTCTCGAAAATCGAGCGCGGGACGTTCCACGGCGGGTTGAACAGAATATCCCTGATTACCGACTGAAATTCGGGTGTCTGGTTGTCGACCTCACCGACCACGACCCGCGTCGTGAAGACCGGCCGGTCATCGCGAAACAGCTGGAGCCGGGCGACCGCGGTATCGACGACGATGCGGTCGGCCGGCATCTTTCGCGGTAGCCAGCGCAGCCGCTCGAGATTGACCGCGAGCTGCCGCACCCGCCTCTGCGCCAGGCTGGTCCCGCGGTCGTTGCTGGCAACCGCGCGGTAGGTCATATAGGCCCGGCGCATCGCCGAATATTCTGACGAGGAAGGGGCAAGCGCCTCCATCGCGCTCGCCGGGTCGGGTGCGGCTATTGCCGCATCGAGCACCGCAACGATATCGGTCGGCTTGGGCTGCAGAGCTTCCTCGCCGCTACGATCCCGGATCGGCACCGCACCCTGCGCCAGCGCATCAGCATAGGAGAGAAACGCATCGGAAAGCAGCAGGTCGCGCTCGACCGGCGACAAGGCCGCCCAGTGCCCGGAGAGGAGAGCGGTATGAAACGTCGCCGGATCGAGGCCCTGATCGCCGGCGTGCCGGACCGTCTCCCACAATGACGCTGCCTGGGCCGCATTCTTGTCCCACACCGTCTTGTATTGGTGGGCCAGGTAAAAGCGGCGCAGCAGATGCTCGTTCAGCCGCTCGCCGGCGAGCGTCAGCCGGGAGGCCGGGTCGAGCCGGTCCTCGATCTCGAGATTGCCCTCGAACGGGGTCAGGGTTGCCGGCCCGGCCACCGCATCGGTCGAGGCCACACCGGCGAGTGTCGCCGGAACCGACGCCGGCGGATCGGCGATCGCCGGCGACGACCGGAAAGACAGGCCCGCGGCAGCGAGGGCCAGCGCCAATCCGCTCGCGGCCAAGCGCCGCGCCACGTCGCGCCGAACCGTCGGGGGTCTCAGCACCTGGCCTCGCTTGCCGGATTTCCGGCCGTGAAGACGCCGTCAGCACGAAGACGATCGATAGGAATTGCTTTCCCCCTACAGAAATTGGCGTGTCGGTGATCGGGCGTGAGCCTATCACGCGCAGGCCCGTTCTGCACCTAACGCATACCGAGAACGGCGCGGCAGGGCCGATGGTTGCGGCTTGCGGGACGAGAGGAGCATGAGCGGCGCAGAAACCGGACAGCGAACCCCGCAGAGCGTGTTGCACGCGGTGTTCGGCTTTGACAGCTTCCGCGGTTCACAGAAGGCGGTGATCGACCAGGTCGTCGCCGGCGGCGATGCGGTGGTGCTGATGCCGACCGGCGGCGGCAAATCCCTGTGCTACCAGGTTCCCGCCCTGCTGCGCCCGGGCCTCGGCGTCGTCGTTTCGCCGCTGATCGCGCTGATGAAGGACCAGGTCGATGCGCTTAAGCAGGCCGGGGTGCACGCCGCCGCGCTGAACTCGCGCCTCTCCCCGGCCGAGGCGGCGGCGGTCGAAGATGCTGTGGGCGATGGTGCGCTCGACCTCCTCTATGTGTCGCCCGAGCGGCTGTTGAGCCCGCGTTGCCTCGACCTCCTCGGGCGCTGCCGGCTCGCCCTCTTCGCCGTCGACGAAGCCCATTGCATCTCGCAATGGGGCCACGATTTCCGCCCCGAATACCAGCAGCTCTCGGTGCTCAAACAGCGCTTTCCCAGGGTCCCGCTGCTGGCGCTGACCGCGACCGCGGACGAACCGACGCGGCGCGACATCATCGCCCAGCTCGGGCTCGGCCAAGCCCCGGTCTTTGCCGCCGGTTACGACCGCCCGAACCTCTATTACCGCGTCGTCGCGAAGCGCAGCCCGCTCGACCAATTGTGGCACTTTCTGGCCGCGGAGCATCCGGGCGACGCCGGCATCGTCTACTGCTTTACCCGCAAGGCGGTGGAGGAGACCGCGGCCTGGCTGGCCGCGCGTGGGCGCGTCGCCTTGCCTTATCACGCCGGTCTCGACAGCGCCGTGCGGGAGCGCAACCAGGAGCGCTTTCTGCGCGAGGAGGGCGTTGTCGTCGCCGCGACGATCGCCTTCGGCATGGGCATCGATAAGCCCAATGTCCGCTTTGTCGCCCATCTCGACGCGCCGAAAAACCTCGAAGCCTATTATCAGGAGACCGGCCGCGGCGGGCGCGACGGGCTGCCGGCCGATGCGTGGATGACCTACGGCATTGCCGACATGATGAATTTGCTCCGCCTGGTCGACAATGGCGAGGCCAGCGAGGCCCAGCGCCGCATCGAACGGCGCAAGATCGAGGCGCTGATCGGCTATTGCGAGACGGTCTCGTGCCGGCGCCAGGTATTGCTCGGCTATTTCGGCGAGCCCGACCACCCACCCTGCGGTAATTGCGACAATTGCCGCGAACCGCCCCGAACTTGGGACGGCACCGTCGCCGCGCAAAAGGCGCTGTCGGCCGTTTACCGCACCGGGCAGCGCTTCGGCGCCCATTACCTCGTCGATCTGCTGCTCGGCGCTGACAACGAGCGGATCAGGCGGCTCGGGCATGACCGGCTGAAGACCTTTCGCGTTGGCGGCGAACTCGATCGCCGTGGCTGGCTTTCGGTCTTCCGTCAGCTGACGGCGCAAGGCCTCCTCACCCCCGACTTGGCCGGGCATGGCGGCTTGGCCTTGGCGCCGTCGGCCGTGGAAATCCTGCGCGGCACCCGGACAGTGCATTTCCGCCTCGACCCGGAGCACCAGGGACCCGGGAGACCCCGTGCGCGCGACCCCAAAGGGGCGCCGGCCGGCGACGGTCTCGATCCGGCGGCGCAGCAGCTGTGGGAGGCGCTGCGCGCCTGGCGTCTGTCCGAGGCGCGCCAGCAGCAATTGCCCCTCTACGTGATCTTTCACGACGCGACCCTTATCGAGATTGCGCGTCGCCGCCCGGCGACGCTCCCCGCCCTCGCCGAGATCCCCGGCATCGGCCGCAGCAAGCTCAACCGCTACGGCCAAGCCGTCATCGGCGTCGTCACCGCGCCCGGTCGGGAAAATTCTGCTCCGACTTAACGGCTCATCAAGCATTCGATCGCAAGCTGCGCGCGACTAACCCCCTAGGAGAATGCGATGCTTGCGCTTTATGTCAGGTTCCTCACCAAGGATTTTCTCATCAAGGATGACGCCGGGGTCACGGCGATCGAATATGGGCTGATCGCGGCTCTCGTGGCGGTCGTGTGCATTGCCGCGTGGAAGTTGCTCGGCACCAGCCTCAGCAGCCAGTTCAGCACCATTGCCGGCAGCGTCTGAGCGCACCACAAACGTCCTCGCTCGGCTCGATGGCACCGGTCGCGGCGTCGAGCATTGACCCGCCGCATCGCTCCCGAACCTGAAGGTGGTGGGGATAGCGGCGGGAAGCCCGGTCGGCGGGCGCAATCCTCGCGGCATCCGCCCCGTCGCCGGATCCTCGCGCCACTGGCGAAACTTGCCGCGAGCGAAACCGGCGTCACGGCGATGGAATATGCCTTGATTGCCGGGTTGGTGGCGATCGTCATCGTCGGCGCGGTGACGGCCTTGGGGACCTCGGTGAGCGGCCTGTTCAGCTCGGTGCTCACCGGGTTTTGAGACTGATCTGGCCGAGCGCTTCCCGCCGCACCGGGCCGGGGCTCGCATGGGCAGCGCGAGCCGGTCCGGGTCATCTTCGCGATGCATCGACCACCGCTCCGGTCTGGCGCCGCGCGGCTTAGGCTGCCGGTGCCGCATCGTTTCCGCCAATTTTAAAGATTTGATCCGGAAAAATCTCAGATGGTATTGCAATTCACTTTGTTTAAGTTTCCAAAATTAAGAAACATGTAAGGAATTTCTCGGACCATCAAAACGAATTCACACACCGGAGGGTTGAGATGTCTCACATACTCTTGCGGATGGTCGGAAATGATTGCGGGGTGACTGCGATCGAATATGGGTTGATCGCGGCGCTCGTGGCCGTCGTGTGCATCGTCGCGTGGCAATTGCTCGGCACCAGCCTCAGCAGCCAGTTCAGCACCATTGCCGGCAGCGTCTGAAGGAATGCCGTGGGATCGAACCCGCCGGCGCCCGACGGCATGTCCTCAAGCTCTCGGGCGGCGGCGGGTGGCCGTGTGTGCTGGGTCGCGGCAGCAATCTCTGATCGCGCTGCCGGACACCCAATCTGCCGCGGGTTGTCGCACCCGTGACCGCTACCCTTGAAGAGGCCGCGGGGGCGCCATGCGGATCGGCCTCGCGACACGGTGGCCGATTGCTTGGCCGGCGCCGGGTATTGACGCTATGCAGCATCTTTCTGGCGCTCGAAATTGCCGGCTTCGGATTTATCGCGGCGGGGACCCATGGGCTGATCGTGCCATTGGCCAAGCCGACCAGCACCGACTTCGTCAGCTTTTATGCGGCCGGGAGTTTGGCGGACGCTGGAAAACCTGAGCTCGCCTATGATAGGGCTGCACACTACGCCGCCGAAGAACGCGCTGCAGAGCCCGGCATCGTCTACAATTTCTTTTATTACCCGCCGGTGTTCCTGCTGCTCTGCGCCGGCCTCGCCAGATTGCCGTATCTCCAGGCGTTCGTCGCGTTCGAGGCGGCGACCCTCGGACTTTATCTGTTCGCGATCCGCCATATCCTCGACCGCCGCGGTTGGGCCATGCTGGTGCCGGTCATCGCCTTTCCGCCGGTGCTGTGGACCATCGGGCTGGGCCAAAACGGGTTTTTGACCGCCGGGTTGTTCGGGGCAGCGACCCTGCTGGTCGACCGGCGGCCGTGGCTCGCGGGATTGTTGTTCGGCGCGCTGTGCTGCAAGCCGCATTTCGCGCTACTGGTCCCGATAGCGCTCGCCGCCGGCGGCCGATGGCGCGCCTTTGCTGCGGCCTTCGCCTGCGCCGCAGCCCTCTGCCTGCTGTCGCTGGCCATTTTCGGCCCGCAGACATGGCGTGCCTTCTTGGTGGCGCTGGCGGCCTCCCGGACCGTCTACGTCTCCGGTCGGATCCCGTTCACCGGCTTTGTGACCCCATTCGGCGCCGCGCGGCTGCTCGGCACCACTGCGGTCGTGTCCTACACGGTGCAGGTCGGCGCGAGTTTGGCCGCGGCCGGGTTCGTCGCCGGGGTCTGGCGCCGCGGCCTGCCATTGCCGATCCGCGCCGCGAGCCTCGCTTCGGCGACGCTCGTCGCCGTCCCATTGGCGCTGTTCTATGATCTGGTGCTGGGCGGGATTGCCGCTGCCTGGCTGCTGCGCGGCGAAGGGAAATATCGTCTGCCCGAATGGGGCGGTTTGTGGCTCGCCGGGCTCTATGTTTTGAGCCTCAACCCGCGCGGGATCAGCGCTGCCTGGCATCTGCCGTTCGGCTCGTTGATCGCGCTGGCGTTCGCGGCGCTGGTCGCCACGATCGCGTGTCGCGGCAAATCGGCCTCCGAAAGCCGAACCATCGGCCAGCAATCGATGCTGCCACGGCGCGGCAGCCTCTTTACCCTTCGAATGCGCGCGGTATCGATCTCGTCGAGATAATGATCGAGGTCAGGCATTAGGATTAAACCACCGCGAGCCAAATGCGACGTTCCGCTAAAGCCGCACTGTGCCTCGAAGCCCCGGAGCGCTCATATCGGCGACCTCAGGCTGTGCCAAAATCACCAATCTTGGTCCTGAGGAATCCACCGGGATCTTCGGTTGCGAGTATCGCGTCTTTGTGTCGCGCTAAGCCGACACAAATATTTTCCGGTGCCCGCAGAGAGAAGCGCGGAGCGATTCCAGGCGGTCGATCCTCGGCGGTTTCAACGGCACGTCGGCCTTCAGGCTATCCGACCGAAAAACGCGCCGATGGCCGGAGATCGTCGCTCGCAAGCGACTTGGACCTAAGCGCGCGCGACTGGACCCGCAAAAAGTAAGGTGAGGGGCCGCTGGTCTACCGGTCAGAAGCCACGGGGGGCGAAGAAGCGGTTTTGGGGGCGGGGGAGGCCTAGGTTTTCGCGCAGGGTGCGGCCTTCGTATTCGCGGCGGAAGAGGCGGCGGCGCTGCAGTTCGGGGACGACGCGGTCGACGAAATCGTCGAGCCCGCCCGGTACGTAGGGGAACATGATGTTAAATCCGTCGCAGGCATTGCCGTAGAGCCATTCCTCCATCTGGTCGGCGATCGTCGCGGGCGTGCCGACCAGTGCCAGGCCGCCATAGCTGCCAGCGATGCGGGCGAGGTCGCGGACGGTCAGGTTGTCGCGGCGGGCGCGGTCGATGACCCGCTGACGGCCGCTCTTGCTGGCGTTCGATTCCGGGATCTCGGGCAATGGGCCGTCGAGGTCGAACCCGGAGGCGTCGTGGCCGAGGGCGATCGACAATGAGGCGAGGCCGCTGTCGGGATGGACGAGGCTGTCGAGGAGCGCGCGCTTTTCGCGCGCCTCGGCGACGGTGTCGCCGACCACGACGAGGGCGCCGGGCATGATCTTCAGATGCTCGGGGTCGCGGCCGAGCCCGGCCATGCGGCGCTTCACATCGGCGTAAAAAACCTGCGCGTCCACGAGGTTGCCGCCGCTGGCGAAGATCATCTCGGCGGTCTCGGCGGCAAGCTGGCGGCCGGCCTCCGACGCGCCGGCCTGGACGATGACCGGCCAGCCCTGGACGGGCCGCGCGATGTTCAAGGGCCCGCGCACCGAGAGGTATTCGCCCTTGTGGTCGAGGACATGCAGCCGCTCGGGATCGAAATAGACGCCGTTCCCGACGTCGCGGATGAAGGCGTCGTCGGCCCAGCTGTCCCAGAGCCCGGTCACGACATCGAAGAACTCGCGCGCCCGGCGGTAGCGCTCGCCATGCTCCATATGCTCGGTCAAGCCGAAATTGAGCGCGGAATCGGGGTTCGAGGTGGTGACCAGGTTCCAGCCGGCGCGGCCGCCGCTGATGTGATCCAGTGAGGCGAACCGGCGGGCGACCAGATAGGGCGGCTCGAAGGTGGTCGATGCGGTGGCGATCAGCCCCAAATGCCGGGTCACCATCGCCAGGGCGGGCAATAGGGTTAGGGGGTCGAACGAAGTGACCGTGGCGCTGCGCTTCAACGCCGCCATCGGCATGTTCAGCACCGACAGATGATCGGCCATGAACCAGGCGTCGAACCGGCCGCGCTCCAAGGTCTGCGCGAAGCGGACCAGATGATCGAGGTTGAAGTTCGCGTCCGGGTAGGCGCCGGGGTAGCGCCACCAGGCGGTGTGGATACCGACCGGGCGCATAAAGGCGCCAAGACGCAGTTGACGCGATGCCGCCATTTCCCGACGCTCCTCAGTCCGGTTCGTCGAGATAATAGCGTGCCAGGGCGTTCCGCCATCGAGATTGCTTCGCTGCGCTCGCAATGACAGTTTTGCCGTGTTGAGGGCAGGAGGATAAGTGGAATGAGTGCCGCCAGCCGTCAGATGCATCTCGGGGTTTTTGTGCTTGGCACCGGCAACCATTCGGCCGGCTGGCGGTATGAGGGGGCGGCGACCAGCAACCTCGATCTCGCGGTCATGCGGGAAATCGCGCACATCGCCGAACGCGGCAAATTCGATCTGTTGTTCATCTCCGACGGGCTGGTCATGGACCCGGGCGACCATCCATCGTTCTTGTGCCGGTTCGAGCCGACGACGCTGATTTCGGCGCTCAGTGCGGCGACCCGGCATATCGGGCTCGGCGCCACGGTCTCGACCAGCTTTGGCGAGCCCTACCACGTCGCGCGCACCTTCGCCTCGATCGACCATCTGAGCAACGGCCGCGCCGCCTGGAACGTGGTCACCAGCGCCGCCGCCAAGGCAGCGCTCAATTTCAGCCGCGAGCAGCATATGGACCACGAGCTGCGCTACGAGCGGGCCAATGAATTCGTCGATGTCGTCAGGGGGCTATGGGATTGCTGGGACGACAACGCGATCTTGGCCGACAAGGCATCGGGCACATACATCGACCCGGCGCGGGTCCGGCCATTGCGCCACAAGGGGCGGTTCTTCCAGGTCGCGGGGCCAATCAACATCGCGCGCTGCCCGCAGGGTCATCCGGTCATCATCCAGGCCGGCGGCTCGCCCTCGGGGCTGGAACTCGCGGCGCGCACCGCCGATATGGTCTTTTCGGTGGTGCAGGAATTGGCGAGCGCCAGGGCCGCCTATGCCGAGCTGAAGGGACGGCTCGGCAGATACGGCCGCCCGCCGGAGGCGCTCGCGGTGCTGCCCGGGGTCATGCCGGTCATCGGCGCGACCGAGGCCGAGGCCAGGGACAAGCTGTCCCTGTTGCAGAGCTGGCTGACCCCGACCAACGCGGCGATCCTGGTGTCGGGGCGGATCGGCTACGACGTGTCGGGTCATCCGCTCGACGGGCCGGTGCCGGCGCCGCCGGCGAGCGAGGGGGGCCGCACTTTCTCCCGCGTGCTATTTGAAAAAGCGCGGCGCGAGAACATGACCCTGCGCGATCTCTACAATCTGACCGCGGCGGCGCGCGGCCATTGGGTGGTCTGCGGCACCCCACTTCATATCGCCAACACGCTCGAAGAATGGTTTGTCGAGGGCGCCGCCGACGGGTTCAACATCCTGCCGCCCTATTTCCCCGGCGCCTTTGCCGATTTTGTCGATCTGGTGGTCCCCGAACTGCAGCGCCGCGGCCTCTACCGCCGCGACTACGCGGGCACGACATTGCGCGACCATCTCGGCCTCGCTCGCATTCCCGCCCCCGCCGCCCGCAGCCGGGCCGTCGGCCAAGGCTGAGGCCACTACCCGGCGATGGACAGCTTGGGAGCGTCGCTGCTGGCGGGGTTTCGGGTGGTGCAGAGCGGCGACGGGCTGTCGGCGGCGGTGTGCGGGCGGCTCTTCGCCGATGTTGGCGCCGAGGTGACCGCGATCGACCCCGACCGTTCGTCGCCGCTCGCGCAATACCTGAACCACGGCAAGCCGATTGTCGCCGGCGATCCGGTGGCCGCACGCGAGGCGCTCGGCAACGCCCGGCTGATCGTGTGCGAAGGCCGGCCGCGCGAGCTGCGCGCCCGCCATTGCGACGCCGACAGCCTGCGCCGGCTCAACCCTACGGCGGCTCTGGTCTTGATCTCGCCCTTCGGCCAGACCGGGCCGCAGGCGGACGACCCGGCGACTGATCTCACCCTCATTTTCGCCAGCGGCATCGCCCGGCTCCTGACCGGCCAGGTCGACGATCTGGACGAAGCGCCGATCCGCCCGATCGGCCGACAATCCGCCTTTATTGGCGGCCTCGCCGCGGCAGTCGCCGGCATGCACGCGGCGCTCTCAGCCGAGCCCGGCGCAGTCGAGCCCGGCGTCGTGATCGACATATCGATGCACGAAGCGCTGGCGACGATGGCGGTCGGCGAATTGGCCAATGCCGGGATTGACGGCGTCAGCCGGTCGCGCCGGCGGGTCGGCGACGGCAATGGGGCGACGGTCACAATCCTGCCGGCAGCGGACGGGTATGTCGCGATCTCGCCGCGCGAGGACCGGCAATGGGCGGCGTGGCTCGAGGTGATGGGATCGCCCGCGTGGGGCGGCGAGCCGCGCTTTGCCAAGAAGCCTGACCGGGTCGCCAATTGGGACGCGCTCCACGCGCTGATGTCGGCCTGGAGCCGGCAACAGGGCAAGCAATGGATCGCCGATCGGGCCCAGGCCGCTCATGTGCCGAGCTTTCCGTTGCGCGAGCCGGCCGAGCAGCTGGGGTCGCCGCAGCTCGCGCATCGGCAATTTTACCGGCCGTTCGAAATCGCCGGGCGCGCGATCAAAGTGCCCGGCCCGCCCTTTGGGTTGAGCATCAAAGGCGCCGAGCGCCCGGCGGGAAACCCCGTGCGCAACCGCGGGAGGATGCCGCTCGCCGGCGTGCGCGTCCTCGATTTCAGCTGGGTCATCGCCGGCCCGACGGCGACCCGCTATCTGGCAGCGATGGGCGCCGAGGTGATCAAGGTCGAGGCTCCCGGCCGCGGCGACCCAGGCCGCACCTCCCAGTTGCACACAGTCCTCGGTCAGGCGAAGCGCGGCATCGTCCTCGACCTCAAGCAGCCGCAGGCGGTCGCCGTTGCTCGCGCGCTCGCGGCCAAATCCGACGTGCTGATAGAGAATTTCGCGACCGGTGTCATGGACCGGCTGCGGCTCGGCGCGGAAGAACTGCAAGGGGTCAACCCCGATCTGATCTATGTCTCGGCCTCGGGGCTCGGGCGGACCGGGCCGGAGGCGCACGCCGTCGCCTATGGGACGTTGCTCCAGTGCTATGCCGGTTTCGCCGGGCTCAATCGCCACCCCGAGGCGGCGCCGCGCGTCGGCTTTGCTTGGCTCGACCCGATGTGCGGGCTGATGCTGGCCTTTATCGTCGCCGCAGCGCTGCGGCACCGGCAACGGGAGGGCGGCGTCGCCAGGATCGACTTCTCGATGATCGAGGCCCTGTTGTGGACCATGGCCGAGCCGCTGCTGGCGACGCAGCTCGACGGACCGCCGCAACCTCGGGGCAATGGTTCCGAGCGCTGTGTGCCGCACGGCGTCTTTCGCTGCGCCGGCGCCGACGATTGGCTCGGCCTCGCGGTCGCCACGGACGAGGAATGGCAAGGCCTGTGCGCGACGGTCCCGGGCTTGATGCCGATGGCGGAGTTTGGGCTTGCCCAGCGCAGGGAGCAGCGCGCCGCGATCGACGAAGCGCTCTCGGTCTGGCTCGGCCAGCGCGATGCCGCGACCACTGCGGCCGAGCTGCGGCATGCCGGCGTCCCGGCAGAGGCGCTCGCGAATGCGCTCGACCTCGTCGCCGGCGATCATCTGCGCGAGCGCGGATTTTGGGACGCGCATGATCGCGGCGTTCTGCCGGGGCTGCCGTGGCGCGCGAGCTTTGGCCGGAGATTGCTCGCAGCGCCAGGACTTGGCGCCGACACCGATGCGGTCCTCGCCGGCGTGCTCGGCCTGGCGCCGGGGGAGATCGCGGCGCTGCGCCGATCGGGCGCTCTGGGCTAGCGCGATTCCCAACGAGCCGATGCTCGCAAGCTACGCCGTGACGAGGCTCAGAATGGTCCGAAAATATTCCAGCGCCTCGGCGAGGCTGCGCCCGCTGCGCAACCTCTGCCGCCCGCTCTGCACCATGAATTCAGCCGGTCTGGCCGGTGTCGGCACCAGTTTGAGGATGGTGAAGGCCGGCGCCTCGTGGGTGTGGCGGAATACCGAAAAGCGGGCCATGCCGGCGCCGTGGTCGATCGCATAATCGCGCCACTCGCCGCGGATTACGTAGCGGCTGTAGAGGCCGAGCAGCTGGTTCAGCTCGGAGCGGGTGAAATACACCGTGCGCTGCCGCGCCCGATAGTCGCCAAGCGCCAGCACGGTCGCAGTCTTCCGGCTCATCGCTGCCCTTCGCCCATTGCCGCAACCGGGGAGTGTCGGCGATTTCGCAAGCGGCGTCCAGCTGCCTTGCACGACACTCCTACCTCGCTCGGGGACCTGCGGCGCCGGCCGCCGACCGCGCGGCGCGCACCGGTGCAACGCGGCACATGCGGCAGAATGTCTCGCGCGGGGTCTCATCCGTCGGTTCGCCTGCAGCGGTGTGCCGGACGTGCGCGCGCTTGACGGAGCCCTTCGCTGGGAACAACAAGGCCGGCAGCCGCTCCCGTTGCGCGGCCAGCGACCACCGGGGGGCAACAAAGTGGACGAGGTCGAATGCGTGGTGGTCGGGGCGGGGGCGATCGGTCTCGCTGCGGCGCGGGCCTTGGCGCTCGCCGGCCATGAGGTCCTGGTGCTGGAGCGCGCCTGGACGATCGGCTTCGAAACTTCGTCGCGCAACAGCGAGGTCATCCACAGCGGAATCTACTATCCGCCCGGCAGCCTGAAGGCGACGAGCTGCGTCGCCGGGCGCCGGCGGCTCTACGCCTATTGCCGCGAGCATGGGGTCGCGCATGCACAGCTCGGCAAGCTGATCGTCGCCGCGCATGAGGGCGAGATCCAGACCTTGGAGAAGATCGCCGCCGCGGCGTATGCCAACGGCGTCGACGATGTCGAATGGCTCGGCGCCTCGCGCGCGCAGGATCTCGAACCGGCGCTCCATTGCGTCGCGGCGCTGCTGTCACCGTCGACCGGGATCATCGACAGCCACGCGCTGATGCTGGCCTATCAGGGCGAGGCCGAGGCAGCCGGCGGCATGATCGTGCTGCGCACGCCGGTCCTCTCGGGTCGGGTGCGCGCGGACGGCTTC
Organism: uncultured Alphaproteobacteria bacterium; assembly: GCA_963832875.1. Taxonomy (GTDB): domain Bacteria; phylum Pseudomonadota; class Alphaproteobacteria; order ATCC43930; family CGMCC-115725; genus AP-15. Next base: position 258,998 of record CAWHWB010000003.1, read on the forward strand.
GAGCTGGCGACCGGCGGCGACGCACCCGGCGCCATCCGCTGCCGGTTTCTGGTCAACGCCGCCGGGCTCCACGCGCCGGCGCTCGCCCGCGCCATCGCCGGGGTTCCGCCCGAGACGGTGCCACCCGCCTATTTCTGCCGCGGCGTCTACTTCACCCTCGGCGGACGCTCGCCGTTTCGCCGGCTGGTCTACCCGGTGCCGCCGGCGGGCGGGCTCGGCGTGCACATCACCCTCGACCTCGCCGGTCAGGCCCGCTTCGGACCCGATGTCGAATGGATTTCGGCGATCGACTACACGGTCGACCCGGCGCGCGGCGAGGCGTTTTATGCCGCGGTCCGCAGCTACTGGCCGGATTTGCGCGACGGGGCGTTGCAGCCGGGTTATGCCGGCATCCGCCCCAAGATCAGCGGGCCCGGCGAACCCGCCGCCGACTTTGTGGTGCAGGGACCGGCTGCCCACGGCGTTCCGGGGCTGGTCAACCTCTACGGCATCGAATCACCAGGGCTGACCGCGTCCCTGGCGCTGGCCGACGAGGTGGTCGCGCGGCTCCTAGTAACAGGCATCTAACGCTTACTACCGCAGCAGTGCCTCCTCGTCCTCCGGCCACCCAAGTCGGCACGGACGCGATGAAAACAACGCTAAACGAAAAGGGTGCTGATGCTATGTCGGAACTGAACCAATGGCCGGGTCAAACCAGACGACCCCGCTCGAACGTCAAGTCAGCTTCGGTCGCTGCACCAGAGCCACAGAGCGAGCGGCCAAGCCAGCACCTCGGGCAGGCTGTCGCGAAACACCCCGACCTGGGCGCGCCAATCGAAGTCGTTCGGCACCGCCGGCGAGCGCGGATGAGCGAACAGGACAGCGCCAATCGCCAGGTAAACCATCATCAAGGTAATTATGGTTGCCATCGCTGCCCGCCGTGAAATGCGAGGTTCGGGCGGCGACGCTGCCGCCCGTCGGCCAAACCGACCTTACCAATCGCGCCGAGTATCCCCAGATTTCCGCTCGTCCTCTACGCTCGGAGGGTTGCGGCGCATCGTCGCAGTCCTGGAGCAATTATCGGGCGGGCTGTCGTGGAAGCAGGCGCCGATCGACGGCTCCGGCCTCGTCGAGCGGTTCGCCTGCCGCGGCGGAGGTGGTGCGATGCTGATCGGTGTGCCCAAAGAGGTGAAGACCCATGAGTACCGCGTCGGCCTGGTTCCCGGCAGCGTGCGCGAACTCGCCCATCACGGGCATCGGGTGGTAATCGAAACCGGGGCCGGCGCCGGGATCGGCTTTGACGACCGGGCGTATGAGGCGGCCGGTGCCGGCATCCTCCAGAGCGCCGACGAGGTCTTTGCCGCGGCCGAGCTGATCGTCAAGGTCAAAGAGCCGCAGCCGCAAGAGGTGGCGCGGCTGCGTCGCGACCAGATCCTGTTCACCTATCTGCACCTCGCCGCCGACCGCGAGCTGAGCTTGGGCCTAATCCGCTCGGGCGTGATCGCGATCGCCTATGAGACCGTCACCGACGCGCGTGGCGGCCTGCCGCTGCTGGCGCCGATGAGCGAGGTTGCCGGACGAATGTCGATACAGGTCGGCGCGCACTGCCTCGAAAAGGAGCAGGGCGGGATTGGCGTGCTGCTCGGCGGCGTTCCCGGCGTCCCGGCGGCCAAGGTGGTGATCCTCGGCGGCGGCGTCGCCGGCACCAACGCCGCGCGCATGGCGATGGGGATGGAGGCCTACGTCACGGTCATCGACCGCTCGCTGCCGCGGCTCTACGAACTCGACCTGCAGTTCGGCGCGCAATTGCACACGCTCTTTTCGACGATGGAGAACATCGAACACGAGGTCGCCGCCGCCGATCTGGTAATCGGCGCGGTTCTGGTTCCCGGTGCGGCGGCGCCAAAGCTCGTCCGCCGCGAACTCGTTCGGGCGATGCGGCCAGGAACCGTGGCAGTCGACATTTCGATCGACCAGGGCGGCTGCTTCGAGACCAGCCGGCCGACCACCCACGCCGAGCCGACCTATATCGAGGAAGGCGTGGTGCATTACTGCGTCACCAACATGCCGGGAGCGGTGGCGCGCACCTCGACCGTCGCCCTCAACAACGCGACCCTGCCGTTTATCCTGGCGATCGCCGATCGCAGCTGCCGCGGCGCGCTCGGCCAAGATCCGCATCTGTGCCAGGGGCTCAACATCTGCCGCGGACGGGTCACCCATCCGGCGGTCGCGCACGCGCTCGGCTTGCCGGAGACCCCGCCCGATCAGGCGCTGGCGGATTGACCTCGAACAATCTCCGAGCGGGCTTCGCCGAGGAGGCTTCGCCATGCCAGCCGGGGCTCGCCGCGCGGCCGTCGCGACCCGACCCCGATCGAATTTTCCACCCTCGATTTTTCCTCGGCCGGTTTTTCCGCTATGGATTGCCTCGGCACCGCTCCCTATCTCACATCAAACACGCACGAGACGGGGGAAATGACGCCGCTCCTTCCGATGCCCGCCAGAGGGCGTGTCGACGAGATGTTCGATCCTGCTTGCGGGATGGAATTGCCGCACCTGTCGCAGATCGATGACGCCGCTCTCGCCGCAATCACCGATCTTTATCGCCAAGTCTTGCCGACCGGCGGAGCCATCCTCGACCTGATGTCGGGCTGGGTGAGCCATCTGCCTCCTGAAATCGATTATGCGCGCGTGGTCGGGGTCGGGCTCAACGCCTGCGAGCTGGCCGAGAACCCGTTTCTGGACGAATGGCGGTTGCAGGATTTGAACCGCACGCCGCGTTTGCCCTTCACCGCCGGCGAGTTCGATGGCGCGGCGCTGTGCGTCTCGGTGCAGCATCTGACCCGGCCGGCCGAGGTCATTCGCGAAGTCGGCCGGGTGCTGAAACCCGGCGCGCCGCTGGTGGTGACCTTTTCGGAGCGTTGCCGGCCGGCCCGCGCCATCGGCTGCTGGTGTCTGCTCGACGACGCCGGGCATCTGTGCCTGATTGCGCAGCATTTCGCCGAAGCCGGCAATTGGGGCGACATCCGCTGCCTCGACCGCACCCCGTCCGGCGGCGGCACGCCGCTTTACGCGGTGATCGGCCGCAGCCTCGGTCCTTGGCCCCCCAGCAGCGACGATTGATCAAGCCACGGCTGGACGCGGAGCTGGTTGCCGGTGATCGTCAACCATTAATCAAGCGTCATACGCGATTATCGCCGTCAACGGGACGTCGATGCGGCTGCGGCCTTGCAAAAAACTTAGCTCGATGATGCAACCGGCGCCGACGACGAGGCCGCCCTGCCGGCGCACCAGGTCGATCGCGGCCTGCATGGTGCCCCCAGTCGCCAGCAAGTCGTCGAGCACGACCACCCGCTGACCGGGGGCGATGGCGTCCTGTTGGATTTCGATCGTGTCGCTGCCGTATTCGAGGTCGTAGGTGAAGCGCACTGTCGGACCTGGCAGCTTGCCTTGCTTGCGGATCATCGCGAACCCGCGGCCGAGCTCGTAGGCCAGCGGGGCGGCGACGAGAAATCCGCGGAATTCGATGCCGATCAGCAGATCGGGCCGATGCGGACGCAACTGCTCGGCCAAGCGGACCACCGTGTTGTGCCAGGCGAGCGGATGCGCCAGCAATGTGGAAATATCGTAGAACAGGATCCCCGGCCTGGGAAAATTGGGGATCGAGCGGATGTGCTCTTTGAGATCCATGACCATTTGTCCTCGACGATCAGCATGCCCCGGCGTTTGACCGCGGGCGAGGTTCGAGCTTGGGCGCTGATCGACCGGCGGGCGGCATAGCCGCTTTTGCCGGCGTTGGAAAGGCCTCGACAAGCGCGCAGATTTGATGGGCATGATGGCGTCGAACGCGGCCACCCTTATCGAGACCGAGGATGCCGGGTCCGTGGTGCTGGTCGCCGCCGGGGAATGGCTGGTGGCCTCGGCGGCCGAGCTCGACCGTCGGTTGCGGGCGCTGCGGCTGTCGGCGGGGGGGCGGGTGAGCATCGACCTCGCCGGCATCGACCGGATCGACACCACCGGCGCCTGGCTCCTGATGCGCACCGCGCGCGACCTATCCACCCCCGGCAACCCCGTCGAAATGCGCAATCTGCGGCCGGCCTTCGCGCCGCTGTTCGACCAGGTCCGCGCCGGCGGGTTTCCGTCCCCGATCTCGCACCCGCGTCCGGTGCACCATTCGCTCGCGGGCTTCCTGGCGCTAATCGGCGAGATTTCGCTCGGTCTCTTCACGCGCGCCTGGCGCATCCTCGGATTTGTCGGCCTCGTCTGCGAGACGGCGCTGCGCCTCATTCGGCACCCCGGCCGGCTCAGGCTGACGGCTATGGTGGCGCAGATCGAGCAGACCGGGGTCAACGCGCTCGCCATCGTCGGCCTGCTTTTGTTTCTGGTCGGCGTCGTCATTGCTTATCAGGGCGCCGACCAGCTGCGTCGCTTCGGCGCGGAGATCTACACGGTCGATCTCTTGGGCGTCGGCATCCTGCGCGAACTCGGCGTTCTGATGACCGCGATCATCGTCGCCGGACGCTCGGGCAGCGCCTTTACCGCTCAGATCGGCACGATGCGCGTCAACGAAGAGATCGATGCGATGCGCACTCTCGGCCTCGATCCGATCGAGGTCTTGGTGATGCCGCGTCTGTTCGGATTGCTGCTGAGCCTGCCGATGCTGACCGTCTTCGCGAATGTGATGGGGCTGCTCGGCGGCTGCCTGATGGCCAGAGGGGTGCTGGGGATCACGATCCCGCAATTTGTTCACGAATTGCAGAATTCGCTCGCCCCGAGGACCTTTTGGATTGGGGTGGTCAAGGCGCCGTTCTTCGCGGCGACCATCGCGACTATCGGCTGTTATGAGGGCTTTCAGGTGTCGCGCAGCGCCGAGAGTGTCGGCCGCCAGACCACGCTCTCGGTGGTCGAAGCGATCTTTCTGGTGATCGTCATCGACGCTGCCTTTTCCATATTCTTTTCGATTTTAGGGATATGAGCGTGCCGCAGGATGGGGGCGAAGCGGTGATCCGCATTCGCCGTCTCGTCAACCGTTTCGGCGCCGAAACGGTCCATGACGGTCTCGATCTCGACGTGTTCCGCGGCGAGGTGCTGGGCGTCGTCGGTGGCTCGGGGAGCGGGAAGTCGGTCCTGTTGCGGACGATCGTCGGGCTCAACCGGCCGGCCAGAGGCGAAGTCCGGGTGTTCGGCAACGACATCCTGGGGATCGGCGACGCCGAGCGCCGCGAGCTGGAAAAGCGATGGGGGGTGCTGTTTCAGGACGGCGCGCTGTTCAGCTCGCTGACGGTGGCGCAGAACATCGAGGTGCCTATTGAGGAATACTACGAGATGCCGCAGCACCTGATGGACGAGATCGCAGCGTGCAAAATCGGCATGGTCGGCCTCGCCGAGGACGCCGCGGAGAAATATCCCGCGCAGCTGTCGGGCGGCATGCGCAAGCGGGCCGGGCTCGCCCGCGCACTGGCGCTCGATCCGGAAATCGTCTTTCTCGACGAACCCACGGCCGGTCTCGACCCGATCGCCGCCGGCGATTTCGACCACCTGATCCGCGATTTGAAGCGGAGCCTCGGTCTGACGGTGTTTATGGTGACCCACGACCTCGACACTCTGTTCGCGATCTGCGACCGGGTGGCGGTGCTGGTCGACAAACGGCTCCGTGTCGGCACGCTGGCTGAGTTGCTGGCGGACGACCACCCCTGGATCCGTTCTTATTTCCACGGCCCGCGGGGTCGCGCGGCGCTGCACGCCGTAGGCGTCGAGTCGGCGGCGCCCGAGCCCTCGGTTTCGGCATCTGCCTGAACCGTCCTGCAGCGGAGAGAACGGATGGAGACGCGAGCCCATTACGTCGCGGTTGGAGCGTTCGTGCTCGTCGTCATCCTGCTGGCGTTCGGCGCGGTGCTGTGGCTCGGCCGGGTCGAACTCTCGGAAGCGCATCAGCCCTATTACATCTTTTTCAGGGGATCGGTGGCCGGCCTCAGCAAGGGCTCGGCGGTCCAATACAATGGCATCCCGGTCGGCCGGGTGACCGACATCCGCGTCGATCCCTACAACATCGGACAAATCGAGGTGACGGTCGAGATCGACACCGATTTGGTCACGATCAAGGAGAACGCCCGCGCCTCACTCGACACCAATCTCCTGAGCGGCGTCTCGACGGTCCAGATCCGCGGCGGCACGCAAAACGCACCCGTTCTAGAAGCCAAAGCCGGCCACCGCTACCCGGTCATCCGGCCCGAGCGATCGGAGATCGAAGAAGTGAAGGCCTCGCTTCCCGAGGTGACCGGCGAACTCAAGACCGCCGCCGCCAATCTGAATGCGCTGCTCAACGCGCGGAACCGCCAGGCGGTGGCCGACAGCCTGCAGAATATCCGGACCCTGACCGGGGCTCTTGCGGCCCACAGCGAGGACATCGGCCCGATCCTCGACAACGCCGATGATTCGCTGATCGCGCTCAAGACGCTGCTGAACCATGTCGACCAGAGCTACGCCGGGCGCGGCGGGCTGAAGGACCAGGTGTCGCAAACCCTGAAGGATTACGACCGGGTGGCCGCGAACCTGGTCAACACCAGCCATCAGCTCCAGCTGATACTGGCCGAGAACCGGCCGGGCATCCGCAACTTCACCCAGGAAACCCTGCCCGGGGTCGCCGATTTCGTCAGCGACGCGCAGCAGCTGGCGACCAACCTGAACCGCTTTGCGCAACAGCTGGAGCGCGATCCGACCCGGTTGCTGTTCGGCGACCGTCGGCAGGGATATCAGCCGCCATGACCGGGGCGCCCAGCCGATCGCCCCGGCGCATCGCGCGCCGCTTCCTGCCGGGCGCGGCCGTGCTGGCATGGTCCGTGCTGGAATTGGCCGGCTGCGCCAGCCTGTTGGGCGTGTCGCCGCCCGGCCACCTCTACCGGCTGACCGCCGACAGTCGCTTTCCCGCCGGCCTGCCGCATGTCGGCGGGGTGCTGCTGATCGATATGCCGCAGGCCCCGGCCGGCATCGACACCAGCCGGATCGCGCTGAGCCGATCGCCGATCTCGCTCGACTATTTCGCTGGTTCGGAGTGGACCGACCGTCTCCCGGCTTTGCTGCAGGGGGTCACGCTGGCCTCGTTCGAGAACAGCGGCGCGATCACCGCGATCGACCGCGAATCGGTCGGATTGCGCCCGAGCTTTATCCTCGAGACCCAGCTTCGCCATTTCGAAGCGGAATACGCCGCGGGCGGCGGTCCGCCCCGGGTTTGGGTGGCGGTCGTCGTCCGGCTGGTGGCGACGCCGCGGCGCGCGCTGGTCGCCCAGACGACATTCGAACGCCGCCTCCCGGCCGCGGCCAACAATATTCCGGACGTGGTCGCCGCCTTCAATGCGGCAACTGACGCGGTGATCGGCGAGGTGGTCTCGTGGACCCTCGCCAATGCCGCTTTATCTGCGCCGCGCGGCTAGCTATTATGGCCACCTTTCGTTCGCGGGGGGTGGTTGCGTGGCGGTTGCGCACAGCATGATCGAATGGCCGGCAGACCCGGCTGAGCTCGCGCCGATGCAGGCGGCTGCCGCGGTCCTCGCCGAGTGTCGCCGCTCGCTAGCAGCGAACCCCGCCGGCCTCCTCGGCGAGATCGCGGACGATGACACGCCGCTCGCCGAGTGGCAGCATTATCCGGCCGGCGAAATCTTCGATCCGCACACCCATGCTCAGTATTTTTATCACATCCACCCGGCCTCCGCGCGGGCGGCTCGGGAGCACGGCCATTTTCACACCTTTTTACGCGCTGAGGGCATCCCCGCCGGGGTGGCGCCTCTGGTCCTACCCGAGACCGCGGTCGCCGATGCTGCGCGGCCCCCGCCGCAGGCGGCCCCGCTGAAGCAGGGTGCGCGCGACGAGGTCAGCCATCTGGTTGCGATCACGCTCGATCCGATGGGCGAGCCCATTCGTCTGTTCACGACCAACCGCTGGGTTACCGGCGAGACTTGGTATCGCGCCGACGATGTCATCCGCATGCTCGACCATTTCGCGATCGGCGAAGTCGGGCGGACGGCCCTCCTCAGCCGCTGGATCGTCGCGATGGTCGCGTTGTTTCGCCCGCAGATCGTGGCACTGCTGCGGGCGCGCGACGAGACGATGATGGCTTGGCGCCGGCGCCGCCGGGCCAATGTCTTCGAGGATATTCGCCTCGAAGTCGTCTCCGGCATCGAGATCGACATCGATGCCCAGCTGGCCTTGCTCGACCGCGCCGGGTCGCGCCCGGTCCTCAATGCCTTGCCGCGCCGGCCGGGCTTGCCGCGAATGGCGGAGGGGTGGGGCGAGGGCCACGCCGATTGAGCCTCGCACGGCGCCGGTCGGGTCAGGGCGGGGTCGGCTGCGACTGCGGCTGCCGCGGGGGCAGGTTGTTGGCGCTCAAGCAGGCGTTCAGCTTGGCGTCGCGCTGGGCATTCGATTGCGGAGTAAAGTCGGGAAAGGCGGCCTGAGCCTGCCTGGCGCAGGCATCCATCGTCTTCCATTTGGCGAGTGCCGCCACCCCCGGCTGGCTCGCCTCGGCCGCGCCGGCACAGAGCGCCAGCGCCACGATCCAACATAAAACGACCCGCATGATCCGCCGCCTCCTCGGCCAGGGCGTCGGACGAGATCTCCGACAGGCAATTATACACACGCGCCGAAGCCGCTGTTGCGTCGCACGCCAAACTGAGGCTCCATAAGGCGAAACTTGGGGCGAGCGGTCAGGAGCGGCGATGTTGAAGATCTGGGGCAGGGCGACCTCGTCGAACGTGCAGAAGGTCCTGTGGTGCTGTGGCGAGCTCGAGATCCCGTTCGAGCGGATCGATCTCGGCGGCCCGTTCGGCGGCAACCAGAACCCCGAATACCTGGCGCTGAACCCGAACGGGCTGGTGCCGACGGTGCAGGACGGCGATCTGGTGCTGTGGGAATCGAACACGATCTGCCGCTATTTGGCCACCACTCACCGGGGCGAACGGTTGTACCCGGCGGCGCCAGGGCCGCGCGCGCTCGTCGAACGCTGGATGGATTGGCAGCTTTCGACCCTCGGGCCGCCGATGGGGGCGCTGCTCTACGGACTGATCCGCACTAAGCCCGAACAGCGCGACCAGGCCGCGATCGAGGCGGCGCGGCGCAAGGCGATTGTCGCCTGGACGATCGTCGAGGAAGCGCTCGAAGGCCCGCCCTTTCTCGCCGGCTCCAAATTGAGCCTGGCCGAGATCGTGATGGGCACCCAGGTCTATCGCTGGCACGCTTTTCCGCTGGAGCGGCCGCCGTTGAAAAATATCAAATCGTGGTACGAGCGGATGCGCGAGCGGACCGCCTTCAAAACCTACATCGAAATTCCGATCACGTGATCGTGAGCCCGTTTTCGGGATATTGCGTCGCCGCTGAGGCGAGTTAGGGTGGGGTCGCCGGGGTCTCGAGCGGTCGGGCATGGTAGGGGGATCTGATGACTTCGTCGATCAAGCGGCGGGTGCTGGGTATCGTGGTGACCATTGTCGTTGCCGGCTCGGCCGCCGCAGCGCCGGCGCAGGACAAGGAAGCGATCCTGAAAGAGCGCCAGGCGACGATGAAGCAGCAGGGCAAGGACCTCGGCAACATCAAGGCCTATCTCGATGGTAAGGCCGACCAGGCCGCGGCTGTTGCCGCCGCCACCAGCCTGACCGAGACGACGAGGAAAATTCCCAGCCTGTTTCCGCCCGGCACCGACGCAGCGAGCCCCGATGGCGACTACCGGCCAAAGCCGGCGGTGTGGTCCGAACCGGCCAAATTTCTCGACGCCCAAAAGACCGCCGCGGCCAAGGCCGACGCGCTGCTTGTCGCGGTCAAGGCCGGCAACAAGCCGGATATTCACACCGCCTTTATCGATCTCGGCAAAAACGGCTGCGGTAACTGCCACCAGACGTTCCGCGAAAAGCTCAAGCCCTGAGGTCCAAGCCCTGAGGGCGGCGGCGATCCTGCTGGCGCTGATGGGCCCGCTGCAAGGGACGTATTCGGCTGCCGCGGCTGGGAGCAGTGCCGCGCGGGGCGCCTACCTCGCCGCCGCCGCTGGTTGCGGCCAATGCCATACCGACGGCAAGCACGGCGGCGCCCGCTATGCCGGCGGACGGGCGCTCGAAACCCGGTTCGGGACCATCATCACGCCCAACATCACCCCCGATGGCCAAACCGGGATCGGCCGGTGGCGGTCCGCGGATTTCACCCGAGCGATGCGCTGGGGCATCGCACCGGATGATTCGCATTATCTTCCGACCTTTCCGTTCCCGTACTACAACCGGCTCGACGCACGCGATCTCGGCGACCTTTGGGCCTTTCTCGCCACCGTCCCGGCGGTGTCGCGGAGGAACGACGTCAGCGGCCGGGCGCCCTTTGCCGCCGCCCGCGCCGCCCTCGGCGTCGCCGCCACGCCGTTTCGGGGGCCATGGCGTCCCGGCCTTTCCAAGGACGATTTGAGGAACCGAGGCGCCTATCTTGTCGCGACTGTCGGCCGCTGCGGCGACTGCCACACCCCGCGAACCTGGCTCGGCGCCCCCGATTCCGACCGCGCGCTCGCCGGCGCTGCGGCCGCAAGCGGCGGCCATGCCGCGCCCAACATCACCCCAGACCTAGAAACCGGGATCGGGCGGTGGAGCGTCGCCGACATCATCACCCTGTTGACCGACGGGCAGACGCCCGATTTCGACTTCGTCGGCGGATCGATGCGCGAGATCGTCGACGATACCTCGAGCCTCGACGAGGCCGACCGGCGGGCGATCGCCATCTACCTGAAATCGCTGCGGCCGATTCGTTCGCAAAGGCCCACGCGTGGGCAAACGAAAGACTGAGCGGCGAGGGTGTTTCGGCACTGGACGCCCGGTCGAGACGTCTTATGATGGCGGGCGTTCCGACAGAGAGCAGCAGCGACCAAGCCGGCATCGCTGCCGGCGCGGTCGATGAGCGGCCCAGCCTGGGAGCGGACCGAACCTGGCGCGGCCTGTCGTCGGCGTCCGGTCGGCAGCTGGCGGTAGGAGCGGGTGTTGGCGCGAGGGCGACCGGATAAGAGCTTGGCCCGCTTCGAGCGGGTGGCACTGGTGCTGTCGGGCGGCGAGGCGCTGGGGGCCTACCAGGCGGGTGCCTATGCCGCGCTCGAAAAGAGCGGGGTGCGGCCGAACTGGATTGCCGGGACCGCGATCGGCGCGGTCAACGCCGCGATCATCGCCGGCAACCTGCCGCATCAGCGGGCATCGCGCTTGCGCCAGTTCTGGCACGAGATCAGCCGGCTTGCCGCATTGCGGCGGGGCGGGGGATTCGGCGGCTGGGCGCAGCGTGCCGCCGGGCGCTGCCTGTCACTGGTCCGCGGTGGGGCCGGAGCGGCACCCGCCCTGGAAGAGCCGGTGGTCTCGGCCGGCGAATTGCGCGAGCTGATCGGCGGGGCCGTCGATTTCGAGCGGGTCAATTCGGGCAATGTCCGCCTCGTGCTAGGCGCGGTCAATCTGGCGACCGGGGCCGAGACGTTCTTCGATAACGATCGGCATGCGCTCGGCCTCGACCACGTGCTCGCCGGCACGCCGTTTTCAGGTCTGCCGCCGGCCGCGATCGGCCGGCAACTGTTCGCCGGCGCCGCCGTCTCGGTGTCGGCGCTCGACCAGGCTCGGCCGGCCGATACCTTGTGTTTTGCGATCGACGGGTATGATCCGGCGCCGGGCGGGCACGGCGGGATCAGCCGCTCGGCGCGGGAAATCGCCGCGATGCGTCGCACCCACGATTTGCGCCGCATGATCGCCCTGCTCGGCGAGCATCTGCCGCCCGCGCTGCGCGGGGAGGTCGACGTCCGCCGCTGTCTTGCCGAGGCGAGCGACGCGACGATGACCATCCTGCATTTGGTTCACGAGGGCAGTGCGGCGGACCTCGCGGCAAAGATGGCGGATTTTTCGGCCGGCGCGGTCGCCCGCCGATGGAAGGCCGGGGAGAGCGATGCGGCGACCAGCCTTGCGCATCCGCGCTGGCTGGCGCCGCCGCCGCGACTGTCCGGAGTCATCGTCCACGAGGTCCGAGGCGGGGTCGTCGCACCGCCGCGCTGAACGGACCGAGCCGGCTGCAAAAGCGGCAATCTGCATCTGATGCCCGCGAAATCGGCAGGCAGGGTTAGTGTCGTAGAAACAATCCGGTAACATCCGGCGGTCTTCAACTGGAGACAGGGATCGCACGCGACACCTTGCCTAAACGCTTGTCAACGCAAATATAGGGTTGAATTAAAAGGGCTTTTGATATGGGATGCTTTCGCCTGATAATCGATCGAAGCGGATGGCCGTTTCGACAGTTTGGACGCTTCCACAATCGGGAGCAGCCCGTAGCTTCGAGGGTATATGCTTTACGACGCCTACCAGGCACAAAACGATATTCTGCGTCCGATCCGGGTCTTGGCCGAAACCGCCCGCGGCTGGCTCGGGCTGCCATGGCTGCCGATCGGCGACATGCCCTGCGTGCGCGGCGCCGCTGCCGCGATGGAGCTCTTGTCCCACGCCGGGATGTCGCATGAGCGGCCGGATTTCCGCATCAAATCGGTCACCATCGACGGCGAGGAGATCGCGGTCCGCGAGGAGGTCGTGGCCTCGCACCCGCTCTGCAACCTGTTGCATTTCCGCAAGGACTCGACCCGCGACGAACCGACCGTGCTGGTCGTGGCGCCGCTCTCGGGGCATTTCCCGACCTTGCTGCGCGGCACCGTCGAAACCTTGCTCGCCGACCACAACGTCTATCTGACCGACTGGAAAAACGCGCGTGACGTTCCGCTGCTCTATGGCCGCTTCGATCTCAACGATTTCGTCGCACTGGTGATCCGCTTTATCCGCCTGCTCGGGCCGCGTCTCAACGTGATGGCGGTTTGCCAGCCATCGGTCCCGGTGTTGGCCGCGGTCTCGCTGCTGGCGGCCGGGGATGACCCGTGCCAGCCCGCCTCGATGATCCTGATGGGCGGTCCGATCGACACGCGGGTCAACCCGACCGCGGTCAACCGCTTCGCCGAGGCGCACTCGCTCGACTGGTTCGAGCGGACCGTAATTACGACCGTGCCGGCGCGATTTCCCGGCGCATTTCGCCGGGTCTATCCCGGGTTCCTGCAGCTCGCCGGGTTTCTCAGCATGAATTTCGACCGCCATGTCTCGGCGCATTGGACGATGTTCCGCGACCTCGCCCGCGGCAGCGGCGAGAGTGCGGCGGCGACCCGCGCCTTTTATGACGAATACAGCTCGGTCATGGACCTGCCGGCGGATTTCTATCTGCAGACGATCGAGCGGGTGTTTCAACGCCACGACCTGCCGCGGGGCCGGTTCCGGGTGGGCGGCGCCCTGGTCGAGCCGGCGGCGATCGAGCGCACTGCGCTGATGACTGTCGAAGGCGAGCGCGACGACGTTTGCGGACCGGGTCAAACGGTTGCCGCGCACGCCCTGTGCACCGGCATCGCGCCGGCAAAAAAGACCCAACACCTCCAGCTCAAAGTCGGCCATTATGGCGTCTTCCATGGCCGCCGGTGGCAGACCGAGACCTATCCCAAGGTCAAGTCGTTCATCTGGGCGCAGGGCTAGGCCCGCGGCGGCGCGCCCGCTCCCCGACCGATAACGGGGTAAGTGCTAGGGGAGGAGGAACATGGCTCTGGGCGGCAAGGTCGTGATCACCTGCGCGGTCACCGGGTCGATCCACACCCCGACGATGAGTCCCTATCTGCCGCTGACCCCGGACGAGATCGCCCGCGATGCGATCGCTGCGGCCGAGGCCGGGGCGGCGATCCTGCACCTGCACGCCCGCGATCCCCGGGACGGTCGGCCGACCCCCGACCCCGCTGTCTTCATGCAATTCCTGCCGCGGATCAAGCAGGCGACCAACGCCGTCGTCAACATCACCACCGGCGGCGGCCACGGCATGTCGCTCGACGAGAGGCTCGCCGCCCCGTTGCGCGCCCAGCCGGAAATGTGCTCGTTGAACATGGGCTCGATGAATTTCGGGCTGTATCCGATGCTCTCCCGCTACAAGAATTGGCAACATCCCTGGGAGCCGCAGCATCTGGAAATGACCCGCGACTTCATCTTCCGCAACACTTTCGCCGACATCGAGCGAATCCTGAAGGATCTGGGCGAAGGCTGCGGCACCCGGTTCGAGTTCGAATGCTACGATGTCGGCCACCTCTATAATCTGGCGCATTTCCTCGAGCGCGGACTGGTCAAGCCCCCGCTGTTCGTGCAGACGATCTTCGGCATTTTGGGCGGGATCGGCGCCGACCCCGACAACCTCGTCCACATGAAGCACATTGCCGACAAGCTGTTCGGCGACGCCTATGCCTGGTCGATCCTCGCCGCCGGCCGGCATCAATTGCCGCTGGTGACGATGGGTGCGATCATGGGCGGCAACGTCCGGGTCGGGCTCGAAGACTCGTTGTGGATCGGCCGCGGCAAGCTCGCCACCAGCAACGCCGACCAGGTCAGCCGGGTGCGCGCGATCGTAGAGAATTTGTCGCTTGAAATCGCCACCCCCGAAGAAGCGCGCACGATGCTGGCGCTGAAGGGCGGCGACGCCGTCGCCTTTTGATCTGGACGCGACGAATGATCGACAAGCGAGTTCGCGATCTCGCTGCGGCGGTGGCCGGGATCAAGGACGGCTCGGTCGTGCTGTGCGCCGGGTTCGGCGGCGCCGGGCTGCCCGATGCACTGTGCGAGGCGGTGGTCGAGCAGGGAGCGCGCGATCTGACCGTCGTCGCCAACAATGCCGGCACCGGGCGGACCGGGCTCGCGGCGCTGATGGCCGCCGGCCGGGTCGCCAAGATCATGTGCTCGTTTCCGCGCAGCTCCGGCAGCGTCGTTTTCGAGGAACTTTACGCCGCCGGCAAGATCGAGCTCGAATTGTTGCCGCAGGGGACATTGAGCGAGCGGATGCGCTGCGCCGCCGCTGGGCTCGGCGGCTATTATTCGCCGGTCTCGGTCGGGACCCGGCTCGCTGAGGGCAAGGAGCACCGCGAGATCGACGGCCGAATGTATGTGCTGGAAAAACCGCTGAAGGGCGATGTCGCCTTGCTCGCCGCCGACCGCGCCGACCGCTGGGGCAATTTGACCTACCGCAAATCCGCGCGCAACTTCAACCCGACCATGGCGATGGCCGCCGACCTGTCGATCGTACAGGCGCGCCATATCGTCGAACTGGGCGAGCTCGACCCCGAGATGATCGTTACCCCCGGCATCTTCGTTGACCGCGTCGTCCAAGTCGCGTTTTAGCTTACTTCACAATGCGGCGGTGAGAGAAAATCATTATAACGCAAACAACTCAAAGGGCTCGCAAGATACGTGAGAGATAAGGAAATAGCAGAGCGCGCCCTTAGCACATCCTTTGCCGTCTCTGCGCTAAGGTGTTTCTTTTCTCCTCACTGCCTCGCCGTCTCATTGTGCATAAAACGAGGAGAGAACCGATGCCGCTCAAACGTCGCCAAATCGCCTGGCGCGCCGCGCAGGACCTCGCCGACGGCGCTTATGTCAATCTTGGGATCGGGCTGCCGACGCTGGTCGCCGACTTCATCCCGGAAGGCCGCGAGATCGTCCTGCACAGCGAGAACGGCATCCTGGGCGTGGGCCCGGCGCCCGGCGCCAACGAGGTCGATCTCGACCTGATCAACGCCGGCAAGCAGCCGGTCACCCTCGTTTCCGGCGGCAGCTATGTCCACCACACCGATTCGTTCCTGATGATCCGCGGCGGCCATCTCGATCTGGCCCTGCTCGGCGCCTTCGAGGTCGCCGAGAACGGCGATCTGGCGAATTGGACCACCGACGATCCGGGCTTTCCGCCGGGAGTGGGGGGTGCGATGGACCTCGCGGTCGGCGCCAGGGAAATCCGCGTCATGCTTGAGCACACCACCAAATCCGGCATGCCGCGCATCCGACGGCGCTGCGAATACCCGCTGACCGCCGCCGCCGCGGTGCGCCGGATCTACACCGACCTCGCGGTCATCGACGTGACCGGCGACGGCCTCGTGGTCCGCGAAATGGCTGAAGACATCGATTTCGCCGCGCTGCAATCCAAAACCGAAGCCACACTGCGCGCCGCCCCCGACCTGAAGCCGCTGCGCGCCCCCGCGGTCTAGACGCTCTCGCCGTTCACAGGCTCAGCCGCGGGCGCGTCACGGTGCGAAGAACCGGCGGCAATGCTCGCGGAACTCGGCCACGATGTCGATGTATAGCTGGCGCTTGAACGACACGATCAGTTCGGGCAATTCGTCTAGCGCCGCCCACCGCCAGGCGTCGAACTCGGCGTGTTCACCGGCGAGGTCGATATCGGCATCGCAGCCGGTGAAGCGCATCACAAACCATTTCTGGCGCTGGCCACGGTAACGGCCGCCCCACACCTTGCCGGCTAGCCCCGGCGGCAGGTCATAGGTCCGCCAGGTGCTGCTCTCGGCGACGATTTCGGCCTTGCCGGTGCCGATCTCTTCTTCGAGTTCGCGAAGTGCCGCCTGCCGCGGCGTCTCGCCGGGGTCGATCCCACCCTGCGGCATCTGCCACGCTGGCAATGCGGCCCTGTCGCTGCGCCGGGCGATGAAAACCTGTCCTCGGCGGTTCACCAGCATGATGCCGACCGCCACCCGGTAGGCCCCGCTCGCGCTGTCGGATCCTGTCATGCCAACCGCCGTTGCGAACTGCCGCGACCCGAACGCCCCGTGTCTGCGTTAACGGATCTATGGGTCGCCGGGTTTCAGTTGACCAGGCGGCGGTTGAACAGCGACATGCCGCGCAGCATGTCCGCGGCGCGCATCGTCTGGTAATCGGCCGGTGTACCCATGATCGACGGATCGACCGAACTCGACCCTTCCGAATCATCATCGGCATCGTCGCTCTTCGTGACCGAAACTGCGGCGATCTTTGCCCCAGGCGCTGCGGGCGGGGCCTCGATCTTGGCCGCTTCGACGACGATATCGGGCTCGATCCCCTTGGCCTGGATCGACCGTCCCGACGGAGTGTAGTAGCGCGCCGTCGTCAGCCGCATTGCGCCGTGTCCAGGCAGCGGGATGATCGTCTGCACCGATCCTTTGCCAAACGAGCGGGTGCCGAGCAGGATCGCCCGGTGATGGTCCTTCAGCGCGCCGGCGACGATCTCGCTGGCCGAGGCCGATCCGCCGTTGATCAGCACCGCGACCGGCAGTCCTGCGGCAATGTCGCCGCCGGGACGGGCATCATAGCGCTGCGCGTCGTCGGGGTTGCGCCCGCGGGTCGAGACGACCTCGCCGCGGTCGAGAAACGCGTCCGATACCGCCACCGCCTGGTCGAGCAGGCCGCCAGGATTGTTGCGCAGGTCGAGGATGATCCCGCGCAGCTTGTTGCCGGCCTCCTGCTTGAGGTTCTTCATCGCGCTGTTGAGCCCGACATCGGTCTGCTCGTTGAACGAGGTGATCCGGATATAGCCGATATCGTCGCCGACCAGGTGCGAGCGGACCGACTGGATATGGATCGTCGCCCGGGTCAGATCGACGTCGAACGGGTCGCGCCCCTTCCGACGGATCGTCAACTTGACGTCGCTGTTGACCGGCCCGCGCATCTTCTCGACCGCTTGCGGCAGGGTCATGCCCTGTACCGGCTTGCCGTCGAGCTGGGTGATCAGATCGCCGGGCTTCAACCCGGCGCGGGCCGCCGGGGTATCGTCGATGGGCGAGATTACCTTAACCAGGCCGTTCTCCATCGACACCTCGATGCCGAGCCCGCCAAACTCGCCGCGGGTCTGCACCTTCATATCGTCGAAGTTCTTTTTGTCCAAATAGTTGGAGTGCGGATCGAGCGAAGTCAGCATGCCGTTGATCGCCAATTCGACCAGCTTCTCGTCGCTGACCTTGCCGGCATAGTCGGCGCGCACGGTCTCGAACACTTCACCAAATAAATTCAATTCCTTGTAGGTCTCCGCAGAATTCGCCGCCGCGGCAATGTCCGGTCGCAGCGAAAACACCGACACCGTCGCCACCGCCGCCGCGATCAACCCCAACCGTCTCATCCATGCACCCCTAAATCGCTCCGGTCCGTCGCTCCGAGCCGGAGTGTCGGCGATGATATCCGGCCGGGGGCGCAATGATCAAGATCGGAGCGGAGGGGCGCCCGGCCTGCGTTCGGCCCGGCAGCGCTCAGTCGGCCGCACTCCGCCGGCTTTCCGGCGGCCGAATCAGCGAGCGCCCGGTCATCGCCGCCGGCTGGGGCAGCCCGAGCAGCGCCAGCAGGGTCGGGGCGACATCGGCGAGCCGGCCGTCCTCCAGATCCGTGATGGCGGCGGGCGGGTTGATCAGCACGAGCGGGACCGGGTTCAGCGTATGCGCGGTATGCGGCTCGCCGGTCTGCGGATCGCGCATCATCTCGGCGTTGCCGTGGTCGGCAGTCACGACGAGAGTGCCGCCGGCCTGCTCAACCGCGCCAGCCAGCCGCCCAAGGCACCGGTCGAGGGCCTCGACCGCCGCCACCGCGGCGGCGAACAATCCGCTGTGCCCGACCATGTCGGCGTTGGCGTAGTTCAGCACGATCACATCGAAACGGCCGGCCTCGATCGCCTCGACGACCTTGTCGGTGACCGCCGGGGCCGACATTTCGGGCTGTCGGTCGTAGGTGGCGACGCGCGGCGACGGCACCAATATCCGTTCCTCGCCGGGAAACACGGTCTCGCGGCCGCCGTTGAAAAAGAACGTGACATGCGCGTATTTCTCGGTCTCGGCGATGCGCAGCTGGGTCAGCCCAGCTTTCGATACGATCTCGCCAAAGGTGTCGTCGAGCTGTTCCGGCGGAAACAGGGTCACCAGATAAGGGTTGAGCTCGGTCGAATACTCGACCAGTCCGAGCGCAGCGGCGAAGGTGATGCGACGATCGCGGGCGAACCCCGAAAAATCCGGGTCGAGCAGCGCCGCGGCGATCTCGCGCACCCGATCGGCGCGGAAGTTGGCGAAAAGAACGCCGTCGCCGTCGCGCATGCCGCGATACGATCCGATCGCGACCGGCGGCACAAACTCGTCGGTCTCGCCGCGGGAATAGGCGGCCTCGACCGCGTCGGACGCGCTAGCGGCGGTCGCACCCTCGCCCCCGGCGACCATCCGATAGGCTTTTTCCACCCGATCCCACCGCTGATCGCGATCCATCGCATAATAACGGCCGGCGACGGTCGCAATCCGCAGCCCCGCCGTGCCATCCCCCCGCAGGCCGCTGACTTCGCGCTCGAAAGCTGCGAGCCAGGAGAGGGCGGATTTGGGCGGGGTGTCTCGGCCGTCGAGAATGGCATGGACCGCGACCGGGACCCCGGCGTCGGTGAGAATGCGGCCGAGCGCCGCGATCTGGTGCTGGTGGGAATGCACGCCGCCCGGCGACAACAACCCGAGCAGATGGGCGGCGCCGCCGGTCCGCTTTAGCGCCGCGATGAAATCGCTCAGCGCCGGCATCCGCGCCAGTTCGCCCGAAGCGATCGCCGCGTCGATGCGCGGCAGGTCCTGCATGACCACCCGGCCGGCGCCAAGATTGGTATGGCCGACCTCGGAATTGCCCATCTGGTCGTCGGGAAGCCCGACAAAGTGCTCGCTCGCCTGCAATTGCGCATATGGCCACCGCGCCGTCAGCCGGCGCCATACCGGGATGTGCGCGCTCTCGATCGCGTTGTCCGGGGCGGCGCCGCGCACGCCCCAGCCGTCAAGAATGCACAACACCAGCGGACGCGGTCGAGAACGAGAATTCATCTCAGGCGGGCCTCGAGCGATGGGACGATCTCTATACGCGAAACCGATCCCGTCCTCATAGCGTTCCCGTATCGCCGACCCCCTCGACTAAGTCGTCACGCTCCCGATTGTCGCCGAAAGCCTTGACACGACCCGCGCGGCAGCCCTTGCCGGCCAGCGTCGCTAAACATAGTGAGGCAGCGGCTTGCCTCGGGTTTCCGGCAGGAACGGGGCGACGATAACCCCGAGGATGAAGAACAGGCCAACGATCGTCGCCGCCTTGCCATAGCCGCCGAGCGCCACGATCAGTGTGCCGGCGATCAGCGGGCCGATGCAGGAGATCCAGCGCGGCGCGTTGAAGCAGAAGGCGACGGCAGTGCCGCGCATCCGCGTCGGGAACAGCTCGGGCAGCCAAACGGGGGCCCACGCCCAGATGCCGCCGGTGAAAAAACCGAAAACCGTCACCGCGGCCAGCAATGCTCCCATGCCATGGGCCCACAGATAAACGACCGGGGTCAGGATCAGGCACATCGCGTAATAAAGCATCGCCGTCGGCTTGCGGCCGATCCCATCCGACAGAAAGCCGAGTGTGATAAAGCCGAAAATCGCCACCCCGGTACCGAGCAGTCCGGCGACTGCGGAGTAAAACGGGGCAGACAACCCGGCCTTGTGGGCGACCATGCCGACATAGGTCGGAACAAAGGTGGCCACTCCCCAAAAGCCGAAGGTCACCGACAGCATCATCAAGAACGCGAGGATCAGCCTCGGGCGGACACTCTTGTCGAGAAACATATCGGTGATCGTGGAGCGCGTCAGCGCCGTGTCCAGAGCATCGAGCTCAGCGCCGCTCTTTTGCTGCTCTCGGGCGGCGCGGCGGCGTTGGTCGGCCTCTTCCCAGCGCGAGGATTCCGGCATGCCGCGCCAGATCCACAGCACGAGCAGCGCCGGCAGGATCCCGACCAGGTACATAAAGCGCCAGGAATGCGGCCCCAACCCGCCGATCAGCAGCCACACGCCGGAAGCGATAAAGCTGCCGATCCCAGCCCCCGATTGCAGCAGGCCGCCTCCCTTGCCGCGGGCGTGGTCGGGCCACAATTCGGAGACGATCGAAGCCCCGGTCGCCCATTCCGAGCCGATCCCGACGCCGACCAGAAACCGCAGTATCGCGAAAGATTCCCAATTCCAGGCGAGGGCGGAGAGGCCGGTGGTCAGCGAATAGGCGAGGATCGCCAGCATCATCGTGCGCTTGCGCCCGATGTAGTCAGCGATGATGCCGCCGATCACCCCGCCGGTGGCCCAGCCGAACACGGTCGTCGCCAGGACATAGCCGGCGTAGCGCGGGATCTGCGAGTATTCGGACACGCTGAGCAGTTGGTGGAGCGCAAAGCCGACCGTCAGAAACAGCGCATAGATCTCAAACCCGTCGAACAGCCAGGCGAGGTTTGACGCGATCAGCACCCGCCATTGCTCGCGATTGAGGGAGCGATACCAGGGCGGAGACCCGATAAGGGCGTCTTCTTGCATCATTGCCTCCTGTTCAGGGGCCGGTGGTCCGGCCCGTCTCTTGATTTACTGGCGTTGTCCGCCGCTGGTCCCACGGCCGCGGGGGAAGCCGCGGAACTCTCGGTCGTAATCGGCTTGCGGTCAACCGGTTCGCGCTCCCCCCGCGGATTCAGCGCACCGGCGCCCACAGCACGTCCTCGATGTCCTTGGCGCCGGTCGCCAGCATGACCAGGCGGTCGAAGCCGAGCGCGATCCCGGCAGCGGGCGGCATGCCGTATTCGAGGGCGGCCAGAAAATCCTCGTCGATCGGGTAGACCTCGCCATAGAGCGCCTGTTTTTTCTGCTGCTCGGCGAGAAACCGGGCGCGCTGCTCGTCGGCGTCGGTCAGCTCGCCAAAGCCGTTGGCGAGTTCGAGGCCGCAGACAAACAGCTCGAAGCGCTCGGCCACGCGGCGGTCGCCGGGGTTGCGACGCGCCAACGCCGCCATCGACAGCGGGTAATCGATGAGCAAGGTCGGCGCTCCCAGGCCGAGCTGCGGCTCGACCCGTTCGAGGAAAATCCGGAAATAGAGCGCCTCCCAATCGTCGCCCGGATGCGGTTCGACGCCGGCCCGGCGCGCCGCCGCGGCGAGGCGATCGGCATCGGGCCGCAGCGGGTCGGGGGCGGTCGCCAACAGATCGATGCGGCAATGCTCAAAAAACGCCTCGGCGACGCTGATTTCGCGCCACGGCAGCCGGGCGTCGGCCTCCTGACCGCGCCATCTCAGCGCGGCCGCCCCCGCGGCGTGCTGGCAGGCGCGCAGCAAGCCCATGCAATCCGCGATCAACTCGCGCCACGAAGCTCCGGCCCGGTACCATTCGAGCATCGAGAATTCGGGATGATGGGCGGCGCCGCGCTCGCCGTCGCGAAACACATGGGCGAGTTGCCAGATCCGCGGCATGCCGGCGACCAGCAGCTTTTTCATCGCGAATTCCGGCGAGGTGTGAAGATAGCGGTGCAAGGTTCGACCGTCGCGCGGATCGTGCAACCGGGTGGCAAAGGCCTTCAGGTGCGGTTCTAGACCGGGGCTCAGCTGCAAGGCCGGCGTGTCGACCTCGACAAAACCTCGCGCGGCAAAAAACGCGCGCACCGCGCCGAGCATCCGGCCGCGCTGCTCGAGCCGCTCGCGCCGCCGGGCAAACCGCTCCGGCCGCCACCATTCCGGCATTGACCGCCCTCCTTCTTGCCGTGGGGCTACCCCGTGCTAATTTCTCGACAGCGGCGCCCTTCCAGGACCCATCTCATGAAGATCAACGCTATCGACATCAAGCCGGGCAACGTCCTCGAATATCAGGGCAAGCTATGGATCGTGCTGAAGCGGGAACTAGTCCAGCCCGGCAAAGGCGGCGCCTTTGCCCAGGTCGAGATGCGCGATCTGCGCGGCGGCACCAAGCTCAACGACCGGTTCCGCACCCAGGAGACCGTCGAGCGCGTCCGTCTCGACGAGAACGAGATGCAGTTTCTGTTCATGGAGGGCGGGCAGGCCACCTTCATGGACAACGACAGCTTCGAGCAGATCTCGATCCCGGCCGAGATGATCGGCGATCCGGCCGATTTTCTGCGCGACGGGATGGTGTGCACGGTGATGCTGCATGAAGGCACCCCGCTCTCGGTCGAATTGCCGCCGAGCGTGGTTATGGAAGTGGTGGAGGCCGACCCGGTGGTGCGCGGCCAAACCGCGTCCTCCTCGTACAAGCCTGGCAAGCTCGAAAACGGCCGACGGGTGCTGATCCCGCCCTATATCGAGGCCGGCACCCGCATCGTCGTCAGCACCGCCGACGGCAGCTACATGGAACGGGCGAAAGACTGAGCGGCGATTGGGGGTCAGGAGTGTCGGGCGGAGCGGTCCCCTCGCCCACCCAGCCCTGCGGGCTGGGTCCACCCTCTCCCGCAATGCGGGAGAGGGTGCTGCGCGCAGCAAGGCGGTTGAGGGTCGGGCCGAGCGGCAATAGGTGTGTGCCATGGTGATGCGCTCGCCGGTGCTGAACGTCATGGCGAACGCCGCGTTGAAGGCGGCGCGCGGCCTGTTGCGCGATTTTGGCGAGGTCGAGCAGCTCCAAGTCTCGGTCAAAGGCCCCGGCGATTTCGTCTCGACCGCCGACCTCAAGGCCGAGCGCACGTTGCGAACCGAGCTGACCCGCGCCCGCCCCGGCTACTCGCTGCTGTTCGAGGAGGGCGGGGCTGAAGAAGGATCCGACCCGCGCCACCGCTGGATCGTCGATCCGCTCGACGGCACGACTAACTTTCTGCACGGCATCCCGCATTTTGCGATCTCGATCGCGCTCGAGCGCGACGGCGAGATCGTCGCGGGTCTCGTCTACGACCCGACGCGGGATGAGATGTACTCGGCGGAAAAGGGGCTGGGCGCCTACGTTAACGATCGCCGGCTTCGGGTGTCGGCGCGACGGCGGCTCGGCGACGCGCTGATCGGCGCCGGCATGCCGTTTGGCGAGCGCGGCGATCGCCCGGTCTATATGGCGAGCCTGGCCGCGGTCATGGCCGCGACCAGCGGGGTGCGGCGCATCGGTGCGGCCGCGCTCGATCTAGCCTACGTCGCCGCCGGCCGGTATGAGGGGTTCTGGGAATTCGGGCTCAAGCCGTGGGACATCGCCGCCGGTCTGTTGTTGGTGCGCGAGGCGGGCGGCTATGTCAGCGACCTGTCGGGCGGTCACGCAATGATGACAAGCGGCGATGTGCTGGCGGCCAATGATCATCTTCATCTCTCGCTCGCGGCGCTGATCCGCGAGGCGATCCGGGCCGCCGGCGCGGCGAAGTCGGTGCAGCCCGAAAATCTGTGATAGTCTGTGCGCGGACTGGGGTTCGGGGGTAGGGTCGCAAAGATGGATCGTGCTCGACCGGCTGGCTCGCTGCAGACCGGCTCGCTCGGGTTTCGCGCATGAACCGCTCGCGCCGCTTCCTGGTGCGGATGACCGTTTTTCTCGTGCTGGTCGCGGCGCTGGCGGCGGTGCTGGGCGGCTCGCTAGCGGTCGCCTTCATGGGCAATCCCGGCATCAACGGGGTGATCGTCGGCATCCTCTTAGCCGGCATTATCTATATTTTCCGTCAGGTGCTGCTGCTCAACCCCGAGATCGACTGGATCGAAAGTTTTCGCCACCGGGAAGCGGGCGGCGAGGAGCCGATCTCCAGTCGCCGTCCGGCGCCGCGGCTATTGGCGCCGATGGCGCGCATGTTGGGCGCCCGCCAGGTTGGCCGCGTCAGCCTGTCGGCGAGCTCGCTGCAGACCCTGCTCGACGGCATCGGCTCGCGCCTCAACGAAACCCGCGAAACCTCGCGCTACCTGATCGGCGTACTGGTCTTTCTCGGGCTGCTCGGGACCTTCTATGGCCTCCTCGAAACCGTGCGCTCGGTTGGCGGCGTGATCGGCGGGTTGGACGTCGCCGGCAACGATCTGGCGCGCGCCTTTGCCCACCTAAAATCCGGGCTCGAATCGCCGCTGGCCGGAATGAGCACGGCGTTCAGCTCCTCGTTGTTCGGGCTCGCCGGCAGTCTCGTTCTAGGATTTCTCGACCTCCAGGCCGGCCAGGCGCAGAACCGTTTCTACAACGATCTCGAAGAGTGGTTGTCGACCTATACGAGGCTCTCGGGCGGCGGCTTGGGCGACGGCGGCGACGCCTCGGTGCCGGCCTATATCCAGGCCTTGCTCGAGCAAACCGCCGACAGCCTCGAAAGCCTGCAGCGCATCATCGCCCGCGGCGAGGAGAGCCGGATCGGCGCCAATTCGACCTTGACCAACCTCGCCGACCGCCTCGGCGTCCTCGGCGAGCAGATGAAGGCCGGGCAGATGCTGATGCTGCGGCTCGCCGAAAACCAGCTCGATCTGAAGCCGGCATTGGGCCGCCTCGCCGACATCGTCGACAATTCGGCCAACCAGGACGACGCGTTGCGCGGGCATCTGCGCAACATCGAGGCCTATACGGCGCGGCTGACCGAGGATTTGGCGCAAGGCCGAGCGCAGAGCGTGCAGGAATTGCGCGGCGAGATCCGCATCCTCGCCCGCACCATCGCCGCCTTGGCCGAAGAAGGCCGGCGCTGAGCCCGGACGCACGGCGAAACCATGCCCCTCGCCCGCAGAACTTCCCGCCGTCCGAGCATCGACATCTGGCCGGGCTTTGTCGACGCGCTATCGCAACTGCTGATGGTGATCATCTTCATTCTGTTGGTGTTCACCGCCGGCCAGTTCTATCTGTCGGCGGCCTTGTCGGGGCGCGACCAGGCATTGCACAAATTGCAACGGCAGGTCGACGAGCTCGCCGATCTGTTGTCGCTGGAGAAAACTGCCAACAGCACTCTGCGCCAGGGTACTACCCGGCTCACGGCGCAGCTCACGACCGCCAAGGCCGAGCGCGGACGGCTGAACGCTCAGCTCGCCGCCCTCGGCGCGAAGGCGAGCCGAGCCTCCGCGCAGGCCGAGCAATCGACCGGCCAGCTCGCCGCACAAAAAGAGATCAGCAGCAACGCGCTCGCCGAGGTCGACCAGCTGAACGAGCAGATCGCGGCATTGCGCCAGCAGCTCTCGGCAATCGCGGCGGCGCTCGACCTCTCCCAAGCCAAGGTCAAGACGCAGCAGGTCCAAATCGCCGACCTCGGCCAAAAGCTAAACGTCGCTCTGGCCAGCAAGGTCGAGGAACTGGCCCGTTATCGCTCCGAGTTCTTTGGCCGGCTGAGTGAAATTCTCGGCAAGCGGCCGGATATCCGCGTGGTCGGCGACCGCTTCGTGTTCCAGTCCGAGGTGCTGTTTGCGCCGGGCAGCGCCGATCTGACCGACGCCGCCAAGCAAGAGCTGAAGCCGGTGATCGCCGCGCTGAAGCAGATCGCCGGCGAAATCCCCCCCGACATCAACTGGGTGCTGCAGGTCAGCGGCTATACCGACAAGCGCCCGATCGACACGACGCAGTTCCCGTCGAACTGGGAGTTGTCGACGGCGCGCGCGCTGTCGGTAGTGCGGTACGCGATCAGCCAGGGCATTCCCGCCGACCGGCTCTCCGGGGCGGGCTTCGCCGACACCGATCCGATCGATCCGGGCGACACCCCGGCGGCCTATGCCCGCAACCGACGCATCGAGCTGAAGCTGACCGAGCGTTGACCGCGCCTCGGATGGCGGAGAAACCTGGATGGGTGTTCGGCGTTCCGATCGCAGCACGGGTCTCGCTGCGAGAACGGCCGCGGCGGCGTCTGCCTGCTTGCTGATGGCGGCATGCGCGGCCTCTCTACCTCGGCCCGGCTGGGTCAAGGCCGGCGTCGACGACGCCACAACCGCGCATGAGGCCGGCAACTGCCGGAGCCAGGCCAATGCGGCCCTCGCCAACCAGCGCGCGATCAACCAGGACATCAGCGCCACGCTCGGCGGCAATTGGCAGCTCGCCCGCACAACCAGCGTTGTCGACCAGTCGATGCGGAACCAAGCCGCCGATTATGCCCGGCAGGTTTTCGACAGCTGCATGGAGAGCAAGGGGTTCAAGAAAGCCGGGTGACGCCCGGCCGGCTCGTCTGAGATCCGGCGGCGGCGAGCAGGTCCTCCTTCTGCCCGATTGGGCCTGCTGGCTGACGCACCCGGCAATTCTCAGCATCGCCGCCGCGGCGGCGCAAAGGCGAATCCGTTCGGTTACGAAGAGCTTCTGTCCAAATCCGCGGATTGACAATCATCGGGAACGCGCCACCGGCGCAGCATGGTGCTACCGCGCGGAAGGTTCAGCCGCCGCGGGGGCAGCTGTCGGGCGAGCGGGCGACGCCGACCGGCCGCCCGCTTCCTGGGTCGATGACCGGCAGCATTCCGCCATTCTGTCCATCGAGGCCATCAAGGCGGCGCAGGATTTCGGCCCGGCCCGCCGATGACGCGGCCGCGGCGACCGGAATTGCCAGGTCGGCGGCGGTGGCGACCCCGAATGGCGGGCGGTCGCCGCCATACCGGGCTAGTCGTTCGGTGGGGATCGTGCCGACGAGACGGCCGTCTTGGTCGACGACATAAAGGGGCCGCGACCGGTCGCCGTGCCGAACCCGCTCGGCGACGATCTCGGCCAACGGGGCGGCGGCCGAAACCACATCGTAGCGGTGCGACAGCAGGTCCTCGAAACGGGTCGGCTCGGACGGCGGCCGATCCCGGGCGTGCGCACGGCCGCGGTGAATGCGGGCGGAATAGATCGAGCGCGGATCGAGATGCTGCGCCACCAGCACCGCACCGCTAACCGCCAGCAACAGCGGCACCATCATCGCATCGACGCGATGGGTCAGCTCGAGCCGGCGAGCGGGCCGGCGAGGATCGCCCACACCGTGAGGGCCGTCGAAACGCCGTAGGCCGGGATCGCATAGGTCGGCATGTCCGGCAACATCAGCCACGACACGCCGGTGGCGACCAGCGAGACCGCGAGGGCCGGCAGCACCAATGGCAGGGTCAGGGTTCCGAGTAGCACCTCGAGCGCGAACAGGGCGCCGCCGAGGGGGACGTTGTAGACCGCCGCCATGCCGGCGCCGGTGCCGCAGGCGACCAGCAGCCGGCGCTCGGACGGCGACAGCCGGGCCCGCCCGGCGAGCGTGCTGGCGGCCACCGCACCCAATTGCTTGGGCGCCGCTTCGCGCCCGAGCGATGCGCCCATCGCGACGATGACGATCGACAATACCGCGCGCAGGCTGGTCGCCAATGCCGGCATCCGACCCGAGCGGAACCAGATCGCCTCGGCGAGTTCGCCACCGTGACCGCCCGGGTTCGACTTTGACAAGCACCGATAGAGGCCGACGATCAGCCCGGCGCCGACCAGCACTCCCACCCGCCGACCTACCCCGACCTGCTCGACCGCGGCGAGAAACGTGCCCGCTCGGTATGACCAGCACAGATGCTGCACCACCCGCAGCAGCAGCATCAACGCGCCGCCGCCCAGCCCCGTGCCGATCCCGGTCAGCGGCACCAGCAGCCAAAACCGCAGCGACAGCGTGCCGATCCCGCCGCCGGCGAACAGGTTGGGTTGCGGCGGAGAAGCCGGCATCAGACCCCGACCAACGACATACGCAGCCGGCGCCGGTCGCGTTTCCGCACCAAGTTTCGAGCCCCTTTCCAGCGCGGATCCGAAGGCGCTGAAGACATGAAGTTGCGCACGGTGGAACTTAAAACGCCGGCCGGCAACGTTGGCGATCGATTGCAGCGCTCTGCGCACCCTCGGCTTGCTAATCCAACGAGATTGCCCGAATCATTCGGGGTTTGCGACGGAGGTTTGAGAACACCATGATCAAGCGCTTCCATTCCCTCTATGTCGGCCAGATCGCGCTCGACAACATCGGCGCCGACGGCACCCCGGCAAACGACCGCCGCTATTCGAACGAGCGCCTGTCCGAGGTGTTCTGGACCGCGCGCGACGTGGCCCGGGTCATGGACGAGGAAGGCTATTACGCGCTGTGGACCGCCGAGCACCATTTTCAGCGCGAGGGCTACGAGTGCCTGCCGAACCTGATCCAGCTCGGGCTGTGGCTGGCGACGCAGACCCGACGGCTCAAATTCGGCTGCGGCTTCAATATCCTGCCGATGTGGCACCCGATCCGGCTGGCCGAAGACTATGCGATGGCCGACATCGTCACCGACGGCAGGGTGATCATGGGGGTCGGCCGCGGCTATCACACCCGCGAGGTCGAGACCTTGGGCGGCCCGCTGCTCGACACCGAGGCCAACCGCGAAATCTTCGAGGAGGGGCTGCAGCTTCTGCTGAAATGCTTCAACGAAGAATCGTTCAGTCACCACGGCAAATATTTCGAGTGCCCGCCCCGCGTGCCCTATCGCGGCTATCAGCTCGACGAGATCACCTGCGTGCCGCGGCCGAAGCATTTGCCGGTCGAGATCTGGATGCCGATCGCCAGCGGCCGGACCATCGACATGATGGCACAGTACGGCATCAAGGCGATGGTGACCTTGAACGGCGAAAAGATCCTCGACGACGTGGTGCGCGCCTATCACGCCGCCTGCCTGCGCCACGGCCGCGACGTCAGGCTCGGGCAGGACATGATCTGGGGCGCGGGCCTCTATCTCGCCCAGAGCCGCGAGGAGGCGATGCGCCGGGTCGAGCCGTCGCATGACGAGCGCTACAAATGGTTCGCTCCGTTCGGCTTTGTGCGCTATGCCGATGAAGAGGGCCGCACCTGGGGCACTCCCGGCGCGCCGGTGCGGGTGCCCTCGCTGGCCGACGGCGTCGCGCAAAAGGCGTGGTTCTGCGGCACCCCCACAGCGGTCATCGACGGCATCAAGTCGATCGAGGCGAAATACCCGGGGCTCGAAGATTTTATGATCCATTGGGCCGAGGGGCTCACGCCCGACGAGTTCAAGGACCAGCTGCGCTGGTTCGCCCGCGACGTGATGCCGGCCTTCAACCGCGGCTAACGGGTGGAACGGCCCGCGAGCCCCATTGCTCACCGGGACGGCAGCCGCGCGGTTGCCTGGTCGATCGCCGCCGCGTCGGGCATCGCCGTCTGCGCGCCGCGCGCGAGGCAAGCGAGCCCGGCGGCGGCGCTTGCCCGCCGCAACGCCGCTTCGAGCGGCGCGCCGAGATCCACCGCCGCCGCCAGCACGCCGACGAACGTGTCGCCGGCGCCGGTGGTGTCGACCGGCACGATCGGCAATGCCGGCACCGACAAGGTCCGGCCGTCGGCGAGATAGGCGACAACACCGGCAGCGCCGCGGGTTACGACGAGCCCTTGGCGAAGCAGGCCGGCGACCCGCGCCGGATCGGGTCCGAGAGAAGCCGCCTCTCCCTCGTTGGCGACAACGAGATCAACCTCGCGCAGCAGCTCGGGTTCGATCGGCAGCGCCGGCGCGAGGTTCAGCAGGCTGCGACCGCCGCTCGCGCGCACTCGTCGGATCACCGTGGCGGTTTCGCCGGGCGGAACCTCCAGCTGGGCAACGAGGATCGTGCCAGGCCCGAGCAGCTGGTCGGGCACCTGGTCGCGGCGCACCTCCGCATTGGCGCCCGATGCGACTGCGATCATGTTCTCGCCGCTCGCCGAAACCATGATTGCAGCGCAGCCGGTCGGCTGGGCGACGGTCCGCACCAAGCAAGTATCGACCCCGGTGCGGCGCAGCGGGTCGAGTGCGGCCGCGGCGAAGGCGTCCGCACCGACGGCGCCGATCAGCTTCACTTCGGCGCCGGCGCGGCGCGCGGCCAGAGCCTGATTGGCGCCCTTGCCCCCGGCCAAGAGCGCGTAATCGCCACCGAGCACGGTCTCACCCGGGCCCGGCAATTGCGGGACGGGGAACACCAGATCGACATTGATCGAGCCGAAGACGACGATCATCGGGCGGTCTCCCTTTCAGCCTCCGCTACCGATCGGATATGGTTGCCGATGGCCGATTGAGGAGCATCGCGATGAACCTGAAAGGCGCCACTATTCCCGAGGCGATCGTCGAGCGGGTGATCCAACGGCGCGGCGCCGAGCACTGCTTTGCCGATCTCGACCCGGCGCGCACCGCACTTGTCGTCATCGACCTGCAACACGCCTTTATGAACGAAGCGGTCGGGCATGCGGTCTGCCCGGCGGCGCGCGACATCGTGCCGGCGGTCAACCGGCTGGCGGCAGCGGTACGCGAGACCGGCGGCGGCGTCTTCTGGGTGCAAATGACGCACGACGCGCGCTCCGAGGACGAATGGTCGGTGGCGCACGAGATGGCCTCTCCGGCGATGCGCGAGAAGCGCGTGGCCGCCCTCAGCGAAGACGGGCTCGGCCACCAGCTGTGGCCCGATCTCGAAATCCGGCCGCAAGACGAGATCGTCAAGAAATATCGCTACAGCGCCTTTATGCCGGGGACTTCGGAATTGCCCGACCGGCTGCGGGCGCGCGGCTTCGACACGGTGCTGATCACCGGCACGGTCACCAATGTGTGCTGCGAAAGCTCGGCGCGCGACGCCAACATGACCAATTTCCGCACGATCATGGTCAGCGACGGCAACGCAGCCGCGACGCAGGAGGAGCACGAGGCCTCGCTCAGCGCCTTCTACAACATCTTCGGCGACGTTATGGACACCGACATGATCGTCGCCAATCTGCGGCGCGCGAAACCGGCGCGTGCGGCCTAGCCTCGGCATCGGACGTCAAGGGAGGACATCATGAGAGAAAATCGGGTGAAGCGCATCCTGCGCGAGGGCGGCTTGGCGCTCGGGACCCATGTGGGCGGCATCCCCGACCCGCAAATCGTCGAGATAATCGGGCTCGCCGGGTTCGACGCCGCCTTTATCGACATGGAGCATACCAGCTTCGACCTGCACGACGTGCAGGCGATGGTGATGGCAGCCGAACATGTCGGCATCACGCCCTTGGTGCGCACGCCAGGGTTCGATCCGGCCTTTATCCTGCGCCTCCTCGACATGGGGGTGCAGGGCATCCAGGTGCCGCATGTCGGCAGTCCCGAGATGGCGCGGCAGGCGGTCGCCGCGGTGCGTTATCCGCCGCAGGGCGAGCGCGGCATGGCGGCCGGCAGCCGGGCGGCCGAATTCGGGCGCATTCCATTGGTCGAGCATATGGCGCAGTCGAACCGCGAGATCCTGCTCGCCTGCATGATCGAGGACATGGCGGCGATCGAACGCATCGACGAGATCGCCGCGGTCGAGGGCGTCGATCTGTTGGCGGTAGGGCCATCGGATTTGTCGCGTTCGCTCGGCGTCAGCGGCACCCCTGACCACCCGCGGCTGGTGGCGGCGATCGACCGGGTGCGCGCCGCGACGAAAAAAGCGCCGGCGCCAAGCTCGCCCTGCCGTTGAACCACGCCGCCTTTCCGCGCAACGCCGCCCAGCTCAAAGAACTCGGCGCCGGCTACACCAACTGCGCCCCGACCCCGGAAGCGCGCTTGCTGAAGTCGCTGCGCGAGCAGGCCGCCGAGGCGCGAAAGCTGCTGGGCTAGGGCTGGCTTCCGCGATCTCGGCGCAATCGTGCGAGACAGTCGCCGCCGACTCGACCCAAGGTCTATGAATGGCCGGGTTGAGGCCCACGGTCTGCGATTCCGCCGAGGCATATTTGTTCGAGCGCACCGGCAAGGCCGCGAAGACGCATTGGGGGTTACGGAGCGAGTTCAGCCGATTGGCGCGCAGCGAGCAGCGCATCGACCGGGAGTACCTGACCTTTCTTGCCGAAGCCTACGAATACAAATCGATCGCGGATTGCGGTGTCGGCTCCACGTTGCCCGCGACCACGGCCGAGGATGCGCGCTCTGCGATCGACAGCGCCGGCGGCTCATCGACTGCATTGCCGCGCTTCCCATTGCTTAAGCCGGCGCCGTCTGAAAGCGTAGCTGGTTACAATTTTGAATGATACCTTTACTCATATGCGCCGGCTTCTCAGTTATTCTATGGAAGTGTTTCAACGCCGCGGGAAAATTAAGTAAGAAACAATTTAGATGCTACTTGCAAAGATTATCGCTACATAGCCTTTTTTACTGTGGGTACATACCTTCCCAAATTTTGGGTGAACGCGTTTTGAAGTCATTTTCACAGAAAACCTGTGGTCAGTACGTGGATTCGGGCGCTCCTGCGTTGCCTCCGTCGTCGTAGTAACATTCCCTTCTTTGTGTTTGGTAATCGAGCATACCGAGTGGCATCTTCGAATTGTCACTCTCAAAAACGCTCATGTTCCGACCTCATCTACATGGCTTCTCAAAGACGTGCATGGATTCGGGATAGATATTGATTTACACGGCGACCTCAACGTGAACCCGCATGTGGTCTTCGCTAAGGGAAATCGCTATGCGGAAGCTACGAGTGTAATTCGTCTTGATACATTCGCCTTGCTGCCGTTCTTTTATATTTTCTTGCAGATTTCTTTGTGTTAATTTTTATATAGATAACGTTGAAACATTTATCTGCGGGACCTGCCATAACTATCCACCGGCTAGCCATGACACTATTCTTATCTGCTGGTGTTTCGTTAGCATTGTCATTCGTCGTCCTGCACGCCGCTGTTACATTTATGGATTATATCATCCGCGCAGTATCACCAGGTCCAATGACGGTGCCCCAAGGCGGGGTAATTTCAGATTTGGCAATTTCGCGAAAGTACTTTTGTTCCCATTTTATAGGCAACGCCCCGCAAGACTGGAATATCGGCACATTTTACGAGCTTCGTATGGTCGATTTTAATAGGAGATTTCTGGTTACTGATGTTCAGCTCATCAGTAATTATTGCCAATGTAAGCATGAAATTATCTCCCTGTCTGGGCAAAGCAGGTTCGCTGAATGTTCTTGTGATTGGCCTCGCCTCAGGGTAGCATAGCACCGGTCGGCGATTGAGGGATCGGATGGCGGGGCTGCTGGAGTTTGCGGCGCGCTTTGCGAGGGAGGAGCGGCTTCGAGCATCTGGCGGGGCTGCGCTGGCCGGGTGGGTTTGTCTGTGCCGGGTGCGGCGGACGGCAGGCTTGGCGGCTGAAGGCGCGGCCGCGGGTTTTACGAATGTACCGGCTGCCACCGGCAGGAATCGGTGACCGCGGGGACGGTGTTTCATCGCACGCGCACCGATCTCGCATGTGGTTTCTTGCCGCCTACCTGATGGGCCGCGACAAGCGCGGCGTCTCGGCCAAGTTTCTGCAGCGCGAGCTTGGAGTGGCGTATCAGATGGCCTGGACCATGGCGCACAAGCTGCGCCACGGGCTGAGCGAGGACCCGGCCCGCCCGCTGCGCGGCTTGCTCGAGGCGGACGAGATCTTCATCGGCGGCCGCGGCGATCCGAGCAGTCCTGGCCGCAGCACCAAGAACCCCGACAAGAGCCTCGTCGTCGCCGCTGTCGAGAAAGTGCCGGCGCCAAGGAACCGCAAGGGAAAGCACGGGCATGCCGTCAAGCGTCAGCACGGCTTTTTTGCTGGCGACGCCCGCATTGCCGTGTTGCCGACCGCAACCGGCGCTGAACTGGGTGGTTTTCTCAAGGCGAATATCGCCGCCCAATCGCATCTGCTGACCGACGGGTTTGCCGGCTATCACGGCGGCGGCGCCGATCTCGGCGAGCATCTCAAGCACACGACGGTCGTCCAGGACGAGCCCGCCAATGCCGGCGCCTTCTTCCCGATCATCCACACCCTGTTCAGCAACATCAAAGCCTGGCTCGTCGGGACCCACCATGGCGTCAGCGCCAAGCACCTGCCGCGCTATCTGCGCGAATGGTCCTACCGTTTCAACCGCAACCTGCCCGACGGGCTCGACAGCTATCTGATCCGCCGCGCCGTCGAAGGCGCCACCATCACCTACGACCAGCTCAAAGCCGGCTCCATCCCGGGCGGCGCCAACCGCATCCGGCGGTTTCCCGCTACAGTTGGGCAACCTGCTTTAGCTGGATTGGGATATTGTCGAGATACGACGCAGTGGGCCCACCATGCAAGACAAGGAGCTTTCCAAGTTGCTGGGAGGTGCTCCGACCTACATAGGATTGGAGCGTGTGATCAGCAACGTAGGGCGGATGCAATCCGCCGCCTTCACGTGTGCCGCAGAGGTCGTACGGTGGGATCGTCCATCGACGCATCTCTCTGATGAAACGGCCCGCGCCCAACGATGCCCCGGATGGCGCATTGCATCTGCCCCAGGCGTGCCGGCTGCGGGCAAATTTTGTTGCCAGGGAAAGACAAAAAGGCGGACCATCGCCCGCTGGGGCGGGTGTTGGAAGGCGGGCTTTGCGGCCGGCACGCGCGCCAAGAGCGACAAGGGGAGACGGAGATCATGCGCTGGGCGGAGGCGAGGGGGCTTTGCAGCGGGGTGTTGGCTGCGCTCGTGTTGACGACGCTGGTGTTTATTGCCGGGGCGGCGTCGGCGGGCGTGCTCGACCATATCCGTCAGGACAAGACGATCCGTATCGCCTATCGCGCCGACGCGCCGCCTTTTTCCTATGATGGCAAAACCCATGAGGGCAAAACCGATCAGCCCGCCGGTTTCATGGTCGATCTTTGCCGCGCCGTCGCGAAGCGCCTCGCGCAACAGCTGAAGCTGCCGCCATTGAACATCGTATACGTCCGGGTGACCGCGGTAGATCGCTTCGACGCGATCAGCCAGGGCAAGGCCGATCTGTTGTGCGAGCCGACGAGCCAGACCTTGACGCGACGTGAGCAGGTCGATTTCTCGATCCCGACTTTTGTCGACGGCGCCGGGCTGATGATCCGCAGCGACGGGCCGAAGAGCCTGAAGGCGCTGGCCGGGCATAAGATCGGCGTGCTCGCTGGAACCACCACCGAAGACGAGCTGCGCGGATCGCTGAAAGACCAGAGCATCGCTGCCGAAATCATCCCGGCGCAGACCCACGAGGAGGGACTGGCGATGCTCGACGACGGCAAGATTTCGGCTTATTTCGCCGATCGCGCGATCTTGATGTCTCTCGCACAGCAAAGCAAAGCGCCGGGAAAGCTGCTGCTCGCCGACAACTATCTGACGGTCGAGACGTATGCCTTGGCGTTGCCGCGGGGCGACGAGAATTTTCGCCTCGCGGTCGACCGCGCATTGAGCACTATTTATCGTTCGGGGGAAATCGCAGCAATCTTTACGCAAACCTTTGGTAAAGGGACCAAGCCGAGCGCGATGCTGCAGACTCTCTACCTGATCTCCGCGCTCTCCGATTGAACCGCCTAAGCAATCGACGACCGCATCAGGTCGGCACGCGTCGGGCGGAGGCAATCCGCCTCTCTCGCGTGCCATACCTGTCGCACGATGAAATCGTCGGTTGACGCCGTCCCTCGCTGACCAAACGTGCGGCGCCGATCATGGCGCAGGCAGCGGATTGGCATCGGCCCCATGTGTGCTGAGCGGTTACGCTCTCGTCCGGGTTCGCTATGATGCCGCGGCAGGCGTCAATGGCAGCGAGGTTTAGAGTGACCAAGCATCTGGTGCGTTCCGATCTGGTGCATCCCCGTCGGGCAGAGGTGCGCTGAGCTATGCCGGACGAGCGCTGGGTCGAAGTGGGCGGAATCGAGGACATCCCCCGCGAAGGCTCGCGGCGGGTGAAGCGATCGGCTGGCAAGCCATTTCCGGTCGCGGTTTTTCGCAGCGCCGACGACCGCATCTTTGCCCTGGTCAACCGTTGCCCGCATCAAAGTGCGCCGCTGTCAGAGGGCACCGTCCGAGGCTGCGTCGTCATGTGCCCGCTGCATGGCTGGGTCATCGATCTGGAGAGCGGCAAAGCGCAAGCTCCCGACGAGGGAGCGGCGGGGAAGGTCGCGGTGCAACTGATCGACGGCCGGGTGTTTCTGGCGGCCTGGGCAGTTGGCGCTCCCGCCGAGTGGGCATAACGCCGGACTTCGCCGATCCGGGCTGTGATCGGCTGCCGCCCCCATTCCGGAAGCGCGCGGCACCCCCTATTACCGCTTCGGCGGATGCGCGCGCACGAACGCTTCGTTGACGTCGGCGCCCCAGCCGGGGCCGGTCGGCAAGATCAGGTCGCCCTTGTCGATTACCGGGGGCAGGGTGACGATGTCGTCCTTCCAGGTGACGTCGTCGATGTCGATCTCCATGACTTTGAAGTTCGGCGCCACGGCGCACATATGCGCGCTGATCAGCGAGCCCAGATGGCCGTTGAAATTATGCGGTGCGATATTGACCTCGTAGGCGTCGGCCATGGCCGCGATCTTCAGCGATTCGAGGATGCCGTTCCAGGCCACATCGATGATCGCGTAGTCGACCGACTGCTGCTCGAAATACGGCCGGAACTGGCGTCGGCCGTACAATGATTCGCAGGACGAGATCGGGGTGCGGGCGGAGCGGCGGATCAACGCCAACCCCTTCGGGTCGTAGAGGTCGATCTCGAGCCACACCAGGTCGAGCGGCTCCAGTGCCCGCGCCAATCTGATGTAGCCGTCGATTTTGTAGTTGAAGTTGGTGTCGAGATGGAGCCCGACATCGCGGCCGGCGCCACGCCGGAACGCCTCCAACTGGGCGACCGCGGCATCGGCGATATGGCGGTCGGCGTTGAGCTCGGGGAAGCCCGGCGGGTTGCCGGTGCCGGGGCCGTACATGTAGGGCTTGTCGCGGTCGAAGCGGATCAGGTTGGTCTTGAGCCCCTTGAAGCCCTTGCGCCTGACCTCCTCGCCCAGCGCCACGATGTCGTCGAGCGAACGCACCGGCTCTACGCCGGCCCATTCCTTTATCCGATCGGCGTGCCGCGCGCGGTAGGTGCCGCAATGCGACCAATAGAGCTGCAGCCGGTCGCGCACCGGGCCGCCCAGCATCTCGTAGACCGGGATCCCGAGCGCTTTCGCCTTGATGTCGACGAGGGCGTTCTCGATTGCCGCGATCGCCATCTGGTTGATACCGCCCGGCGCCTGCCTGGTCGCGGCGTAGAGATAGGCGCTGTGGCGTTCGACCGGGCGCGGGTCCTGCCCGATCAGCCGCTCGCCCATTTTGCGGATGACTGCGGTCAGCCCCTGCGCGCCGTAGCCCTCCATGTATTCCGACCAGCCGACCAGGCCCTCGTCGGTAGTGATCTTCAGAAACGAGCTGACCCGCCAGCCGGCGTCGCAATGCAAGTCTTCGACCTTGACGATCTTCATCGACGGCTTTCCTTAATGGTCGGCGACATCGCCAATTTGTTCGCGTTCGCCGACGATCATGCGCCGCTTCGCCAGCGTTTGCCAGATCACGGTGCGCAGCCCGCGCCGCTCGCCATCGCCGCCCAGGGAGGAGCCAGTTGCGCTCGCATCCTCGAAGTTCGTTGCGCGACCGCTTTCTCTCGTTCATGCGCGACCGCCTCGGCAGCGAGCCCCCGCCGCTGCGCATCCAGTTCTGGGATGGCGCGGTATTCGATTTCGCCGCCGCGCCACGGGTCACGATCGCGCTCAAGACGTCGCGGCTGCTGCGGTTTTTTCTCACCGGAAACATGGACCGGCTGGGTCGCGCCTATGTCGAGGGCGAGATCGAGGTCGAGGGCCGGCTGCAGGATGTCTTGCAAATCGGCATCGCACTGGCCGAACGGCTCGGCAAATCGCCGCTGCTGCGCCGCCTCGCCCCCTTGGCGCGGCTCGGCCATTTCCGCCACAGCCGCAGGCGCGACGCCGCGGCGATCGCCTACCATTACGACGTGTCGAACGAGTTCTACCGGCTGTGGCTCGACCGGCAGATGATTTATTCTTGCGCCTATTTTGTGACCGGAGCGGAGGACCTTGACACCGCGCAGCAACGCAAGCTCGACCATATCTGCCGCAAATTGCGTCTCGGGACCGGTCAGCGCCTGCTCGATATCGGTTGCGGCTGGGGCGGCCTCCTATGCTGGGCGGCCTCGCATTACCCGATTGAGGGTGTCGGCATCACCTTGAGCGACCAGCAATTCGCCTACGCAAAGGAGCGCGTCGGCGAACAGGGGCTCGCCGGGCGGATTGAGATCCGCCGCGAGGACTACCGCGAAGCGGCGGGCGAGGCGCAGTATGACCGGATTGTCTCGGTCGGCATGTACGAGCATGTCGGCATCGCCAATTTGCCGCTTTATTTCGCGACCGCGGCACGGCTGTTGCGGCCGGGCGGGCTGTTCCTGAACCACGGCATCGCCGCCGCCCAGCGCGACGGACAGGTGCAGGGGCCGCCGGGCGGCGAGTTCATCGACAATTTCGTTTTTCCCGGCGGCGAGCTGCCGCACATCTCACGGGTGCTGTACGAGGCCGCCGGCGCCGGGCTGGAAATTCTGGATGTGGAGGACCTGCGGCCGCATTACCCGCCGACCCTGCTGCATTGGGTGCGCCGCCTGGAACAGGCGCGGGACGCGGCGATCGCCGCCGCCGGCGTCGAGCGCTACCGCATTTGGCGGATGTACATGGCCGGTATGGCCCATGCCTTCGACCGCGGCTGGCTGACCGTCTGTCAGACATTGACGCAAAAGCCATTGCCCGGTGGTCCGGCCCCGCGTCCCTGGACCCGCGACTGCCAATACTCCGTCGCCGACCCCGACCCGCCGCTGAGCCATGGCCCAGACTGGGGCGAGCTGTAACCCCTGCGTCGCCCCAACCCTACCTCGGTCCGAACCCTCAGATACGGGCGCGCCGCGCCAGCACCTCGTCGCGGCGATGACCGGCGACGGTAGCCGCGACCGCCGCGATGAACGCGCCGACGACCATCGAGAAGGCGGTGAAGAACGCCAGGTAGGACGCCGCCTTGCGCGCCTTGTCGGCGGTTTGGCGCGCCTTCACATTGTCGGCTTTCGTCTGCGCGACGACATCGTCGACCCGCTTGGCCGCGTCGGGCTGGCTGAGCCCGGTGCGGGCGGCGACGAGCTCGGTCAGATAGGCCCGGTCCGCAGCCGGAACGTCCCCTGTGCCGAGCCCGCGGGCGATGATCGGGTTGGCCTCGGCGCGCGCCGGCTGGGGATTGCCGTTGACATCCGGATGGTCGGTCCGGAACAGTTCGTTCACCAGATATGCCGTCGGATCGAGCGCCGACGAGCCCGATGGAGCGGCTGCGGCTGCGGCTGCACTGGGCCCCGCCGCCGCGGTGGCCGGGCCGGCCACTCGGGCGGCCGCACCGATCACCGACGACAGGGCCGAACCCAGCACTGCAGCGGTGATCACCGCGGCCACCGCCCAAGCGAGGAAGCCGTGCGCGGTGTCGCGGAAATAGACTTCGTCGCTGGGTACCGAAACCCATTTGGTGCGCAGCCGGCCGGTCAGATAGCCGCCGAACGCCGCCGACAACCACTGCACGACGATTAGCCACACCGCCGCGGCGACGCCGAAGGTCGTCGCCGACGCTCCCGAATTCGACCAAGGCGAGACCGAGGCGAAGCCGAAGCCGGCGCCGAGGGCGAGCAGGATCAGGCTGATCGCCGCGATCGCAAACGCGCCGGCGATGATCGCCGCCCACGATATCGCCGAGACAGGACTTTCCGCCGGCAGGACGCCGGTCGCGACGACCCGTTCGTCGCCGACTCGAACTGACGAGTTCTGCATTGGAATTCTCCTACGCGGTCTAATGCCAAAGCAGCAGCAGGATGATGATGATCGGCAGCGGGATGCCGAGCAGCCACAGCAGGATAAGACCCACGGTTGAGCCTCCATGAGCTAGATCGCCTGATAACAACAATGTCGCGGGAATGTTCCTTGGCAATGCCCAAAAATTCGGCCAAATGCCCGTCAATTCGGCAAAGGTGCCATGCGCGAGGCTTTCGGGCGCCGATCCCTTTATTGGTGCTGGCCGCGCCTGGGCCTATAGCCGGGCGTTCTGAAGGCGCGGGTCACGGTCGCCTGCGCCGCCGGTCTTCGAGTTCGAGGGTCACCAGGCGGGCGACCGTCGTCGCCAGGTAGACTTGGCCGAGCACCGCCTCGAGATTAGCGAGGCTGCGGGCGAACGGGTTGACCGGCACGATGTCGCCAAAGCCGGTCGTGGTCAGGGTGGTAAAGCTGAAATAGAGCATCAGCGCAATTTCGCTGGGACCGCGACCGGGGCCGTTGAAATCGGCCGCCGGAGCGCCGAGGTTGGCGAAAGCGCCGGGCATGATATCCCAGACCAGATGGTAGGCCGAGGCGAAGATGATCGCCAGGTTTAAATACAGCACGAAGGCGCCCTGCAACCGCTGCCGGGTGACGCGGCCGGGGGCATAGACGGCGTGCGCCACGACCCAGCTCAATGCCGCGAAGGTCAGGATGGTGCCGCCTCGGCTGAGCAGGCTTTCCGCCAATGGTGGAAATCGCGGGGGCAGCCAAAGGCTGGCGAAGGTCGCCCCCAATCCAAGCCCGATGGCGAGGACAGCGCCGCGCCGGTGCGACACCAGGACGACGATCAGCACCACCGCCAGTTCCAGGGTTTCAGCGACCCACCGCGCGATCGGCAGTCCCTGCGCGGCCAGCGGCACCGCGACGAACAAGGCGCACAGCTCGAGGATCAGCAGCACGGTCAGGCTCGGATCCCGAAGCCGGTCCTGCCAGGTGTGGATCGCGGTTCGCCGCATCAGCCGAGGAAGGAGAAGCAGCCGGTCGATCGTGCATCGGCTGCAAGGGTCCGCCGCCTGTCTGGCAGCGAATCCGCGGCAAGTCCAGCGCGCCGTCGCGGCGGGTGGATGTCGTCGGCAAAGCGCCGCGTATGTTCCAATCTGCGGCAGTAAAGGCTAAATTCGCGGCGACCGCGCTGCGGCGGCCGGACCGCACCGGCCGAGAACCCAGGGAGCCAGGCCATGCCGTCACTCTTCAACGCCCGCGACGCGGCCAATTACGAGCGGCTGATGGGGCGCTGGAGTTGACGCCTGGCGCCCTTGTTCATCCAGCACGCCGGCATTGCCGATGGCGAAGACGTGCTGGAGGTCGGCTGCGGCACCGGCAGCCTGACCTTCGCCCTGCCGCAGGCTGCCAACATCGCGAGCCTGACCGCGATCGACCATTCCGAAATTTACCTCGCCGCGGCGCAGGCCAAGAACCGCGATCGGCGGATCACCATCGAGCACGGCGACGGCGCCAGGCTGCGCTTTGCCGACGCGCGCTTCGACCGGGCGGTGTCGATGCTGGTGCTGCCCTCGGTGCTGCCCAACCCGGAGGCGGCGGTCGCCGAGATGCGGCGGGTCACCCGCCCGGGCGGGGTGGTCGCCGCCGCGTTCTGGGATTCGCCGGGCGGGGCCGCCGCCAACCGCATGTTTTGGGATACTGCGGCGGCGCTCGACGAGGCTGCGGCAATGGCGCGCGACCGCACGTTGGGGCGGCCGGTTTACATGCCCGGCGCCTTGCCGCGGATCTGGGCCGGGGCCGGTCTGGTCGAGATCGACCAGCGCTCGCTGATGATCCGCATGGATTTCGCCGCTTTCGCAGATTACTGGGAACCCTACGCCAGCGGCGAGGGCATGCTTGGCGAATACGTCGCCAGCCTCGACGCTGCCCGGCGCGACCGGCTCGAGCGCCAGCTGCGCTCGGCCTATCTATGCGGGCGGCCCGACGGCGAGCGCTCGTTCGCCGCCGTGGCAGTCTCCTGCCGTGGCGTCGTGCCGCGGCGCTGATCGTCTTCGCACGGGCTCGACGAAGAGCTCAGGGTT
Source organism: uncultured Alphaproteobacteria bacterium (assembly GCA_963832875.1). Lineage (GTDB taxonomy): Bacteria > Pseudomonadota > Alphaproteobacteria > ATCC43930 > CGMCC-115725 > AP-15. Next base: position 301,122 of record CAWHWB010000003.1, read on the forward strand.
CCGGTCCAACGCCCAGTCGGTCGAGGATTTGCAGCAGCGCCGGCCGCAGCGAGCGCAATTCCTCGAGGTGAGTTGCCGACAGACCAGCCAGGCGCTCCTCCGCCGTTTCGGTCAGGGCGAGGAACACCCGGCGGCGATCGGCCGGGTCGTGGCTGCGCAGTAAGAGGCCGGCTTCGACCAGCCGGTCCACCAACTCAACGGCACTGTGATGGCGGATTCCGAGCCGCTCGGCGAGTTGGCCGACGGTCGGGTCGCCGGTCCCCACAAAGCCTTTGACTGCCAGCAATGCCTGGTGCTGCCGCGGGGTCAGGCCGGCACGGCGGGCAGCCGACTGGCTGAACTCCAGAAACCGCCGGATCAGGTAGCGGAAATCGGAAAGCATGCGGTAGCCGTCGCGGTCGAGCCGCGCCGGCCGCCCGCGGGATCGGCGCGAAATCGGATCAGCCATGCGCGTCGCCTGTCTTGTAATTTTTCGGTCGTTCTACGATACAATTGAAAACCGGTGATCTCGGAGGATGAGGGTGAAGAAGGTCGAACCGCTCAACGCTGGGGGGCGGCAGGGTGGTCGTTTCACCGCCGAAGGCGTGAACCGGCTCGGCGACTTTACCACCCGGCCGCGGGTGCTGCTGATCTCGGCGATCGCGCTCGTTGTCGGCACCGGCGGTGTGATTGCCGGTGTAGCGCTGCTGAAGCTGATCCGGCTGTGCACCAACCTCGCTTATTTCGGGCATTTTACGTTGGCTTACCTGCCGCTCGGCCATTCGCCGTGGGGCTTCGCCGCCGTGCTGGTTCCGGTCGCCGGCGCGCTGGTCGTCGGGCTGATGGCGCGCTACGGCAGCGAGAAGATCCGCGGCCACGGGATCCCGGAAGCGATCGAGGCGATCCTGCTCGGCCGCAGCCGCCTTGACGTCAAGGTCGCGATCCTGAAGCCGCTGTCCTCGGCGATCGCCATCGGCACCGGCGGCCCGTTCGGCGCCGAGGGGCCGATCATCATGACAGGCGGCGCCATCGGCTCGCTGATCGCGCAATTGCTGCCGGTCAGCGACAGCGAACGCAAGACGTTGCTGGTGGCGGGTGCGGCCGCCGGCATGACCACGGTATTCGGCACCCCGATCGCGGCGATCATGCTCGCCGTCGAGCTCTTGCTGTTCGAGTGGACGCCGCGCAGCTTTGTTCCGGTCGCCGTCGCCGCGATCACCGCCGAGCTCGAACGCGCCTGGCTCGGTCTGCCGTCGCCGCTGTTCCCGTTCGGCGGCGGGATGGAGGCGTCGCTGCCGGCATTGTCGTGCTGGGTTCTGATCGGCCTGTTGTCGGGCCTCCTGTCCTGCGTGCTGACCCAGCTCGTCTATGCCTGCGAGGATCTGTTTCTCAAATTGCCGATCCACTGGATGTGGTGGCCGATGCTCGGCGGTCTCGTCGTCGGCATCGGCGGGCTGATCGACCCGCATGCGCTGGGTGTGGGCTACGACAACATCGCTCAGATGCTGCGCGGCGGAACGCTGCCGATGGCGGCATCACTGCTGCTGGTCGTCAAGGCAATCATCTGGGCGGTGGCACTGGGCTCGGGCACCTCGGGCGGGGTATTGGCGCCGCTCTTGATCATGGGCGGCGGCATGGGTGCGGCGCTGGCCCATGTACTGCCGGCGGCGAGCCCGGGCTTCTGGCCCCTGCTGGCGATGAGCGCGACGATGGGCGGCACGATGCGCTCGCCGTTGACCGCGACGTTCTTCGCGGTCGAGCTGACCGGCAACACCCACGTGCTGCTGCCGCTGATCGCGGCCTGCGTTACCGCGCATTTGCTGACCGTGCTGTTCATGCGCCGCTCGATCCTGACCGAAAAGGTAGCGCGCCGGGGGCATCACTTGCTGCGCGAATATCGCGTTGATCCGTTCGCGCTGACCAGAGTCAACGAGGTGATGGCGACGCAGGTAGAGACCCTGCCCGATACCATGACTTTACAGCAGACCGCGGCGTTTCTAACCAGCCCGACCACGACCCATCCGAGTTTTCCGGTGACCGATGCCGGGGGCCGCGTCCTCGGGATCGTCGACCCGCCGGCGGTGCTGGCCTGGCGACGCGCCGGCAAGCCTCGCCGGGCGGAGCTCTCTGCGCTGCTCGACGGCGCCGAAGTGCCCTCGGTCTATCCGGACGAGTATCTGGAAGGGGTGATCGACCGCATGATGCGGTCTAACGTCGCCCACCTCGCAGTTGTTTCGCGCGCGGATGCGACCCTGGTCGGATATCTGAGCTGGAAGGACCTGCTGCGGGTCCGCACCCGGCAACAGCAGGAGGAGAGGGAACGCAGCGTGCTCTACCGTCAGCTGCGCCGGGCCGGCAAGTAAGCGCCGGCAGCGGTCGGACTGACAAAAAGCATCATCCGGCCGGTTTGCATCATTCAAGTCGCCCTCGCGAAGGCGGCTATCGCCAATCCACGCCGGTTTGGCGCCGTTCATAGCGACCGCGTCCAGTCCCTGGCCGATTGCGTTACAGCCTCAGCCTGCGGGGGTCCAGGCCCTGCCCTGGCCTGGAACAGCGGCAACCGCGGAGCGCTCGCCCCTGGGTTCCCGCTAATCGGGCGCACGGAATCTCGCTCATAGGACGTCCTCATTCCGGGATACCCGTCGGGGCAGGCCCGGAATGAAGGCTTTCTCTATGGCGCAGGCGGGGTGTTGCGTGTCGGGGTCACGGGAGCGAGGGTCGCGGCGCCGCTCAGGTCGGCGGGGTGGCGGAAGTCGAGCCAGGTCGAGGAAAACGGGCGCTTGAACAGGACCGCCCACAGATAGTTGACGCTGTACTGGAAGGCGACGCGAAACAGGCCTTCCGCGGCGAGCCGCCGTCCCGACGAGTACGCCGGCAGGTCGAACGAGAACTTCACCGAGCCGACCTTGCTCAGCCGGCGCGCGAGTTCGGTGTCCTCGCCGAAAAAGCTGAAATCTGGGTTGAAGGCGTCGGCGGCGTCGAGCGCGCTCTTCAACACGACAAAATTGCCGCCCTGCATCATCGAACCGGCGCGGAAGACGAAGCGGACAATCAGGTAGGTTGTAAAGGCGAATCGATAGAAGACGGCGGCGACGATCCGCACCGTTCGCGACGCGTCGTAGTGGATGAAGGGGCCGCTGAGCGCCACCAGGCCGGGCGAGCGCGCGAACTCCTCGACCACGGTGTCGAGCCAGCCCCGCGGCAACAGGGTGTCGGCGTCGACGTTGGCGATCAGCCGGCCGCGGGCGGCAAGGCAGCCCGCGCGCCTGGCCGGAACCAGCCCGCGCTGTGGCTCGTCGACGATGGCGACGCCCGGCATCGACGACGCGATCTCGCGGGTGCGGTCGGTGCTGTTGTTGTTGACGACGATGATTTCCGCCGGATGCCCGGCGCGGGCGATCTCGGCGTCGATCGCGTCGAGGCAGGAGGCGATCAGTGCTTCTTCATTGTAGGCAGGTACCACAAAGCTGATCAACACATCCGACATCGTCCCCCCCCCCGTTGCTGTGCTCGACGGCCCTGGGGCTACCGATTGCTATCGGTCGAGATCCGCCAGCATCAGGGCGTCCTCGTCCTGTTCCGCTTGGGCCGCGGCTTCGGTCCCCAGCGGGTCGAATGCCCGGCGCTCGACCCAGTGCACCAGTTCGAGCCGGCCGCCGAAATGCTCGACCAGAGCGGTGCAGCTCTCGACCCAGTCGCCGGTGTTGCAATAGAGCATATCGCCGAGCGCGCGGATCTCGGCATGATGGATGTGACCGCAGACGACCCCGTCGGCACCGCGGCGGCGTGCCTCGTCGGTGATCGCATCACCAAACGATACAATATATAGAACGGCGTTCTTGACCTCGATACTTGAGATAGGCGGACAGCGACCAGTAGGGATAGCCGAGCCGGCGGCGCACGGTGTTGAAGTGGCGGTTGAGCCACAGCGCGACCGTGTAGGCGCCGTCGCCGAGCAATGCCAGCCAGCGCGCGTGGGTGACAATCGCGTCGAACGCGTCGCCGTGCAGCACCAGCAGGCGGCGACCATCGGCGGTGACGTGGATCGCCTCCTTGACGATCTCGACGCCGCCGAACTGCAGCCGCGTATAGCCGCGCAGCCACTCGTCGTGATTGCCGGGGACGTAGATCGCGCGCGTACCCTTGCGCACCATGCGCAGCAGCTTTTGCACGACGTCGTTGTGGGTCTGCGGCCAATACCAGGATTTTTTCAGGCGCCAGCCGTCAATGATGTCGCCGACCAGGTAGATCGTCTCGGCATTATTGTGACGCAGGAAGTCGAGCAGGAACTCGGCCTTGCAGCCGCGGGTGCCAAGATGCACGTCGGAAATCCAGATCGTGCGATAGCGCTGCATTGGCGTCAGCCGGCTCATGCCGCCGCTCGGCAATTGCCGGAATTGGCGGCGAAATGCCGCAGCTGCCGCCGCCGCCAGCCAAACCGCACGCTGTTGTCGCTGCCCACCCGGCCCCCTGTTTTCGTTTTGGGAGCGGATTCTAGCTCTGGTGTGTGACAGTTTTGCGAGCGCCAGATATTGGAACCCGCCCATCGCAAAACGCGAACCGTCAGCCAGACATCGCCCCCTATCGTCGTACACCGCGAGGCAACTTTCGGGTCCCGGCAGCGTTTCCTGACCGAGATCCGGGCGGCCAGAACCAAAAATGGACAGAACTAAAACCGGACAGAACCTAGGGTGGACAGAACCTAAACCCAAATAGGAGGGCGAAACATGTCATCGGGAGGAACGCGGGCCGCGCAGCCAGTCACCGGGCGCGGGTTTACCAGGCGGGGTTTTCTGGCGAGGACAGGCGCCATCGTCGCGGCCGCGGGTGCTGCGCCGGCGCTCGGCGCGCCGTTTGTCTCCAATGCTTTCGCCGAAACGAAAACGCTGACGATTGTGCAGTGGAGTCACTTTGTTCCGGCCTTCGACACCTGGTTCGACAAGTTCGCTCACGACTGGGGAACGAAGAACGGCCTCAGCGTGACCGTCGACCACATCCCGGAACAGGACATCGCGGCACGCGCCGCTGCGGAAGTCGCCGCGGGGTCCGGGCACGACCTGTTTATGTGGAACGGCGCCGGCGGGCCCCATCTTTACCGTCGTTATCTGATCGACATGACCAAGCTTGTCGATTATGTCGAAAAAAAATACGGCAAGGTCAGCGTTATCGGCCGGCAAATCGCCTTTAACGAAGATACCAAGACGTGGTCAGCTTATCCCGACTATTACATCAACAATCCAGGCATGTATCGCAAGGATCTGTGGGGCGAAATCGGGATGCTGCCCGAGACCTGGGACGACGTGCGGGTCGGCGGCGCCAAGCTGAAGGCCAAAGGCCATCCGATCGGATGTTCGCTGGCGCGCAGCAATGATCCAAATCTGTGCTGGCGTGGCGTCTTGTGGAGCTATGGCGCCAGCCTCCAGGACAAGACCGGAAAGGATGTCGTGCTCGACAGCAAGGAAGCGGTCGAGGCGGTCAAGTTCGTGACCGCTCTCTACAAGGAGGCGATGACCGACGAGGTCCTCTCGTGGAATGACGCCAGCAACAATCAATACATCGATTCGGGCGTCGGCTCGTTCATCGTCAACCCGATTTCTGCCTACCGGACAGCCCAGCAGATCAACCCGAAAGTCGCGGACAACATCTTTGTCATGAAGCCGCCAAAGGGCCCGGTTCGCCAGCTGGTGGGGGCTGCATCGAATGCTTACGGCATCTGGAAATTCGCCAAGAACAAGGAGGCCGGGCTCGAATTTCTCAAATATTACGCCGATCACTGGGTCGAGGCCTTCAAGGCGAGCACCGGGTACAACATGCCGATCTACGCCAATATCGTGCCCAAGCCGATGCCTATCCTGAGCTACGACCCGACTTCGCACCCGCCAACTAAGCTCGCGATACTCCAGACTTCGGATGAATGGAGCGCGGTCGCGGGCTGGCCGGGTCCCGCCTGGGCGGCGACCGACGAAGTCTACAACGATTTCGTCATCTGCGACATGATGACCAAGGCCGCAACCGGCGCATTGTCGCCCGCGGACGCGGTCAAATGGGCAACCCAGCAGTCACAGCAGATCTTCAAGAAGTGGCAGGCGTGATGTCGCGCCCGGACCGGCGGCAACCTTCCGGTGCGGGTGTTGCGGCCGATCTGTCGAGGCGGGCCGGGTCCGGCATCGTCTCCGGCGTGCTTTGAGGTGCTTCGATGGGTGCAGTGGCCACGATCGACATACGAAAGACCTTCGGCGAGGTCAACGCCGTCAACGGCGTCAGCCTGGCGGTCCGGGATGGCGAATTTATGGTCCTTCTCGGGCCGTCGGGCTGCGGCAAGACCACGTTTCTGCGTATCATCGCAGGATTGGAGAAGCAAACGAGCGGCGACATAGAGATCGACGGCGAGGTGGTCAATACGCTGCCGCCGCGCGCCCGCGGAATCGCCATGGTATTCCAGAGCTACGGTCTCTACCCGCACTTCACCGTCCGCAACAACATCGCCTTCCCGTTGCGCACGCAGCGCACACCGAAGGCGGAGATCCAGGAGAAAGTTGCGTGGGCGGCGCAGCTGCTCGGCATCGGGCATCTGCTCGACCGCCGGCCGCGCGCGCTGTCCGGGGGCGAGCGCCAGCGCGTGGCGCTCGCCCGCGCCCTGGTGCGTGACCCGAGCGTGTTCCTGTTGGACGAGCCGCTCTCCAACCTCGACGCCAAGTTGCGCGCCTCGGCGCGCAACGAGATCAAGCAGTTTCAGCAGCGGGTGGCGACCACCACGATCTACGTCACGCATGACCAGGTCGAGGCGATGGGCATGGGCGACCGTATCGCCGTGATTGACCATGGCGAGGTCCGGCAGGTCGGGACGCCGACGGCGATTTACGACGATCCCGCCAATCGCTTCGTCGCCACCTTTGTCGGAACGCCGCCGATGAACCTGGTCGGCTGGAACGGCGGACAGCTGGGCTTCCGGCCGGAGAATTTCTTGCCCAGGGTGCTGATCGAGTATGGCGACATGACCGAGTTCTCGTTCCGTGTTCACCGGGCAGAGTATCTCGGCTCCGAGCGGATCGCCTATGGCGAGATCGACGGTCATCCGTCGGCCGGGGAGGTGTCGGCGAAACTGCCGCCGGCCCATGTCCCGCTCGAAACCATCAGGCCCGGCGAGCTGCACGCTTTCGCGGTTCGCAACGGGGCTCTGTGCTACTTCGACCGCGATGGCAATCGCGTGCGCCGCCATTAGTATGAGAGGGCAATCATGGTTGCGGTCGCCGAAAGACAGCGCAGAGCATATTCGCCGCTGCGATTTGTCCTCGACCGGGCGGAAGTGCTCGGGCCGATCCTGCTCGCCCCGGCGACCCTCTACATTCTCCTGCTTGTCGCGATTCCGTTTCTACTTGCCGTTTACTATTCGCTCAGCGCCTACACGATCTACAATCCGAGCTACCATTTTGTCGGGCTGCGAAACTTCATCCAGGTCGTGCAGAATCCGGTGTTTCAGCGAACGCTGGCCAACACCTTCATCTTTACCTTCGGCTCGGTGATCATCGGCCTGGTCCTCGGCAAGTTCGGGGCATTGTTGCTGCTGCGCCCGTTCCCGGGGCGGCGGATCGTGCGGGCGCTGATCATCCTGCCTTGGGTAGTCCCGATAGCGCTCGCCACCGTCGCCTGGGAATGGATGTTCGACTCGCTCTATAGCGTGATCAATTGGACCTTGATCGCGCTCGGGCTCATGAGTTGGGCGGATGCACCCAATTGGCTCGGCGATCCGACGCTCGCGATGGTGTGCGTGGTTATTGTCAACGCGTGGCGGTTTTTCCCGTTTGCGATTGTGATCTTTCTCGCCGGCATCACCGCGATCTCGCAGGACGTGATTGACGCCGCGACGGTCGACGGCGCCGGTTTCTGGCGTCGCAACTACCAGATCATTTTGCCGATGATCATGCCAATCGTCGTCATCGGGCTGGTATTCGGCGTCGTATTTACATTCACCGACCTCTCCATCGTCTATCTCTTGACGATGGGCGGCCCGGTCAACGCAACCTCGGTTCTGGGCTTTCAGGGCTTCCAGGTCGGCATCGTCTCCGGCGATATAGCGCATGGCGCCGCTATCTCGCTGTTCATGCTGCCGGTGCTGTTCATCCTGGTGATCGTGTTGCTGCGCTTCATCCGGCGACAGGAGATCTGACGTGCCGCGTGTCGTCGCCAGCACCGCCCGGGAAATCTCGTTCTACGGCGCGGTCGCATTCTTCGTCATCATTGCCGCCTTTCCGTTTTATTGGATGCTGATTACCGCGTTCAAAACCAATGCCGATCTCTATAACGTCACCAACATTCCGTTTTGGTTCAACGCACCGCCGACGCTGGCGCATTTCCGCTATCTGTTCGAACAGACCCTGTTCCTGCGCTGGCTGCTGAATTCGCTGATCATCGGCGTCTGCGTCGTCGCCATTACCCTCGTCACCGCGCTCCCTGCCGGCTACAGCCTGGCGCGGATGGGCGGTCGCACCGGCGAAACCGTCGGGATCGGCATCTTCCTGACCTATCTGGTGCCGACAACCCTGCTGTTCCTGCCGCTCTCGCGGGTCATCAGCGATCTCGGACTGCAGAATTCGATGTGGGCGCTGGTCTTGGTCTATCCGACCTTCACAATTCCATTCTGCACCTGGCTGTTGATGGGATTCTTCAAAACGGTGCCCCGCGAGATCGAGGAGGCGGCGATCGTCGACGGCTGCAGCCTGTTTGGCAGCTTTGTCAAGATGGTGTTGCCGCTGTCGCTGCCTGGCATCCTGACGGTTGTTATCTTCACCTTTACATTGACACTGCAAGAATTCGTCTATGCACTGACTTTTATCTCCGCGTCTGCGCAAAAGCCGATCACGCTCGGGGTCGCGACCGATCTGGTGCGCGGCGACATCTTTTTCTGGGGCGAGATCATGGCCGGAGCATTGATCGCCAGCATCCCGGTGGCGATCGCCTTCAATCTGTTTCTCGACCGCTTTATCGCCGGCATCACCGGCGGTGCCGTCAAATAGCGGGCGGGGGCCGCACGCACCCTCAGTAGGCCGGCCAAGCGAGGGAAGGTCTAATCCTCGGCGCGATCGAGGGCGTAGCCGGCGGAGCGGACGGTGCGCACGAAATCGGGGCCGCCATCGGCGTTCAGCGCCTTGCGCAGGCGGCGGATGTGCACGTCGACGGTGCGGGCCTCGACATAGACGTCGTGACCCCAGACCGCATCGAGCAGCTGCTCCCGCGAGAACACGCGGCCCGGATGCTGCATCAGGTGGCGCAGCAGGCGGAACTCGGTCGGGCCGAGATGAATGGGCTTGCCGTCCCGCGCCACGCGATGCGCGGCGAGATCCATCGCCACTTCGCCGAACTCTAAGGTTTCCTCCGCGGCGTTGGGCTGGGCGCGGCGGATCACCGCGCGCAGCCGGGCGCTGAGCTCGCGCAGGCTGAACGGCTTGGCGATGTAATCATCGGCGCCGCTGTCGAGCCCGCGCACCCGGTCGGCCTCTTCGCCACGGGCGGTCAGCATGATCACCGGCAAGGTTCGGGTCTGCGGCGAGCGCCGGATCTGGCGGCACACCTCGATGCCGGAGATCAACGGCAGCATCCAGTCGAGCAATACGACATCGGGCCGGCGCTCGGCGATGCGGGTCAGGGCCTCCTCGCCGTTGCCGGCATCGCCGACCTCGAAGCCGTCTTTTTCGAGGTTGTAGCGCAGGAGGGTGACGAGCGGCGCCTCGTCCTCGACGATCAGCACCAGCGGCTTGGTCATGGCTGGGGCCGCTCCGGCCTAATCACTTCGATGCTCGAATTGTCGCCTTTCGGCCGCTTCTGGGTTAAGGGCGTCCCATGGACTAGGTAATAGAGATCCTCGGCGATGTTGGTGGCATGGTCGCCGATCCGCTCGATATTCTTGGCCATGAACAACAGATGGGTCGAAGCACTGATGTTGCGCGGGTCCTCCATCATGTAGGTCAAAAGCTCCCGGAACAGGCTCGCATACATCTCGTCGAGCTCTTCGTCGCGCATCCACACCGCATAGGCCTTGTCGGCGTCGCGCGCGACATAGGCGTCGATCACATCCTTTACCAGCGCCTCGGCCAGGCGGGCCATCCGCGGCAGCGAGTAGACCGGCTGCACTGGCGGCGCCTGATTGAGCGCGATCGCTCGCTTGGCGACATTGGCGGCATAGTCGCACATGCGTTCGAGATCGCTGCCGATCTTTAGCGCGGCGAAGATCTCGCGCAGATCGCGTGCGACCGGCTGGCGCAAGGCCAATAGCCGCAAGGCCAGATTGTCGAGATCGCGCTGCAGCTGGTCGACCTTGGCATCGCCTTCGACGACGCTGGCGGCGAGATCGCTGTCGCGCTCGACCACAGCATCGATCGCCACGGCAAGCTGGCTTTCGGCGAGGCCGCCCATCTCGGTGATGATGTTGTTGAGCTTGCGCAGCTCCTCGTCGTAGCCCTTGACCAGATGCTCGGACGACATCGGCGACGTGCTCCCAGGGCTCAGCCGAAGCGGCCGGTAATGTAGTCTTCGGTCCGCCGTTCTTTCGGATGGGTGAAGATCCGCTCAGTTTCGTCGAACTCGACCAGCTCGCCCAGATACATGAAAGCAGTGTAATCCGAGCTGCGCGCCGCTTGCTGCATGTTATGGGTGACGATGGCGATGCAATAATCGGACTTCAGCTCGGCGATCAGCTCCTCGATGCGCTGGGTCGAGATCGGGTCGAGCGCCGAGGCGGGCTCGTCGAGCAGCAATATCTGGGGCTCGACCGCGATCGCGCGGGCGATGCACAGCCGCTGCTGCTGGCCCCCGGACAGGCTGAGCCCGCTCTGTTTCAGCTTGTCCTTGACCTCCTCCCACAGCGCGGCGCGGCGCAGCGCCGACTCGATGCGGTCGTCGAGGTCGGCGCGCGGCAGCTTCTCGTAAAGCCGGATGCCAAAGGCGATGTTGTCGCGGATCGACATCGGAAAGGGCGTCGGCTTCTGAAAGACCATGCCGATCTTGGCCCGCAACAGGTTGAGATCGATGCCCGGCGCCAGGATGTTCTCGCCATCGACCAGCACTTCGCCGGTAGCGCGCTGGCCAGGATAGAGCTGGTAGATCCGGTTCAGGGTTCGCAGCAGGGTCGACTTGCCGCAGCCGGAGGGACCGATAAAAGCGGTCACCCGGCGGTCGTAAAGCGGCAAGCTGATATCCTTTAGCGCCTGGAATTTTTCGTAGTGAAAGCCGACGTGGCGGATTTGCGCCTTCACCGGCAGCTCGGCGACGGGTGTAGTCGCCCGATCCGGCGCCGGAGGCGGCGACGGCTCAAATTCGGCGCGAAACGATTTCGCCAAGGATGAGATCATTTCTCAAAGCCGCTCTGTAGGTCGTGGATGACACCGCCCTTTTCGGAAGGCTAGGCGAATCGGTTGGAGTCTTTCAATCGGCTCCTCCATTGGCGCCAACGCCTCCCCGCCATAAAAACGACAGGCGCGCGAAAACGCTGAGCAGGAACACCGCGACGATCAGGATCAGGGCCCCGCCCCATGCCTGCTCATGCCAGTCGCGATACGGCGAAATCGCGTAGGTGAAGATCTGCAGCGACAGCTCGGCCATCGGCCGAGTGGGATTGAGCTCCCAGAACTGGCTGCCGAACGCGGTGAACAGCAATGGCGCAGTCTCGCCGGTGACCCGCGCCAGCGCAAGCAGTAAGCCGGTGACGATGCCGGGCCTCGCAGCGACCAGCAGAACCTTGCCTGTCACCCGGTATTCCATCGCCCCCAACGCCGTCGCCGCCTCGCGCAGCTCGCGCGGCACCAGCGCCACGGCGCCCTCGGTGGTGCGGATCACCAGCGGAACCATCAGCACGGCGAAGGCGAAGGACGCCGAAACCGCTGAGAAATGCCGCAACGGTGCGACCAGCAAGGTGTAGGCGTATATCCCGATCGCGATGCTCGGCACTCCGGCCAGAACGTCGGCGAGGTAGCTCAGCGTTTTCGCCATCCGGCGATGACTGTAGACGGCGAGGTAGATGCCGACGAAAATCCCGGCCGGGAACGCCATCGCCGCGGCGATCCCGACGATGATCAGGGTGCCGACGATGCCGTTCGCGACGCCGCCGCCCGGCACCCCGACCGGGCGCGGCAGCTGGGTCAGGAACGGCAATGAAAGCGCGCCCAGCCCCTCGCGGACGATATAGCCGATGATCAGCAGCAGAACGACCGATACGCCTGTAGCGCAGAGCGCGGACGCCCCGGTCCAAAGAAGGCTTTTCAGCCGCCGCCTTGCCGGGATCGAAAGACCGATCATTATGTCAGCCTGCACTTGTCAGCGGAGAAAGAGCCGCAGCATCAGACGGCCGATGCCGATGACGATCAGGCTGATGATAAGCAGGATCAGTCCAAGCTCGATCAGCGCGCTGAGATAAAGGTCGGTCGTCGCCTCGGTGAATTCGTTGGCGATGGCAGCGGCGACGGTGTAGCCCGGCGCAAACAGCGACGCCGAGATGACCGGGCGGTTGCCGATCACCATGGTGGTCGCGATGGTTTCGCCGAGCGCACGGCCGTAAGCCAGCATGCAGGCGCCAAAGATTCCGCGGCGGATGAAGGGCAGCACGACCTTGGAAACCATCTCCCACGGAGTCGCCCCCATAGCCAAAGCGGCCTCGCGATACCGCATCGGCATCGCGGCGATCAGGTCGCGGGTGATCGCGGTGATCGTCGGAAGGATCATCAGGGTCAAAATAAGCGACGCGGTCAGCATGTTGACGCCGTAGATCGTGCCCTGAAAGATCGGCAGAAAGCCGAACGCCGCTTGCAGAGCCGGGCCGATCCAGTTGCTGACGATCGGCGCCAGGACGAATAATCCCCACAGTCCGTAGACGATGCTCGGCACCGCCGCCAGCAGCTCGATCAGCATGCCGAGCGCTATCCCCAATCGGCGCGGGGCAAACTCGGCGAGAAACACCCCGGCCATGACCCCGATGCCGGCGGCGAGCACGAGCGCGATCGTCGAGCTGACGAACGTGCCGTAGAGGAACGGCGCCGCCCCAAACTCACTGGTGACCGGGTTCCATTCGGTGCTCCACAGGAAGCCCAGTCCAAAAGCGCGCACCGAGAGGCGAGAGCCCCACACCAGCTCCAGAGCCAGCCCAACTAGAACCGCCAGGAACAGAAAGCAGAAACCTTGGAGGCCGCCGGTAAACAGCGCCGACAGGACCCGGTCCTTCCGGCGGAGCGGTCGAGGAGGGTGACCAGATGCGGGAGGCATTCCGTTTATGATCGCCTGGTCAGCCACTCGAGGTCTCCGGTCGAGGAGCGCCGATCGCCACCGGACTTCTCCGCCAGCGGGAGGCGGGCATCACTATTCCTTCGTTTGCGCCATTATATTCTGCATTTGCCCCAGAACATGAAGCGCCTGCTGCTGGACATTGGCCGGGAGCGGGACGTAATCGACGGTCTTGGCGATCGGCTGACCTTTGGTGACCAACCAGGACATGATTTCCTTGACGAGGGCTCCGCGTTTTTGGTTTTGCGGTTTCTGATAGAGCAGAACCCAGGAATAGCCGCTGATCGGATAGCATTGGGCGCACGACGTGTCGACGATCGAGAAGTCGGTCGACGAGACGTTCGGCTTGGTCGCCGCCGCCGCCGCCACCGTTGCAATCGTTGGGTACAAATATTGGCCTGCTTTGTTTTCGAGCTGAGCGTAGGGAATGTGGTTTTCCAGCAGATAAGCCAGCTCGACATAGCCAATCGCGCCGGGAGTTTGCTGCACGAGGCCGGCTACGCCCTCGTTGCCCTTGCCGCCGATGCTGCTCGGCGCCGGCCACTGGACGCTCTTGCCGGTGCCGACCTTCTGCTTCCACTCAGGCGAAACGTGGCTGAGGAAATCGGTGAAGATATACGTGGTGCCCGAACCGTCGGACCGGTGCACGACGGTGATCGCCATGTCGGGCAGCTTGGTCCCGGGATTGAGCTTGGCAATGGCCGGATCGTTCCACTTGGTGATTTTGCCCAGATAGATGTCAGCGACCACTTCGCGCGTCAGATGCAGACCCTTGGCAATGCCCGGCAAGGTGTAGGCAATTCCGGCGCCGCCGAGCGTGATCGGAATCTGCAGCACCGGCGACTTGGCGCGCGCCAGTTCCTGGGCATTCATCGGCACGTCGGAGGCGCCGAAATCGACGGTTCCTGCCGTGAACTGTTGAATGCCGCCGCCGCTGCCGATCGACTGATAGTTCACGGTCACGTCGGGGTGCTTTTCGCTATAGTCATAGAAGGCCTTTGAAAAGAATGGATAATCGAAGGTCGATCCGGCGCCGGTGATCTGCGTCGCGGCAATGGCCTCGGGCGCGGCTGCCAAGCCGCCCGCTACCAGGCAGGCCGCCAGGAGCCTGGTCGTCGTGAGCCGGCTGGCGCGAGCCCGGGCGCAGCGTGTTGCCCTCGGTGTCATCGAAATCTCCTAAATTCTGCGGTTGCATGGATGGCGGTTCGGAGCGTGCGAAGCCGCTGTCCTGTCGGCTTCCGACGCGGGAATTGGCGTGCTGTCGGGCGCTTTGATCTGCCGTAGCTGCTGCGCGTCGATGAACCGGACAAATTCCACCGGCTTCAACACGCGACCGAGCGTAGGTCGGGTCGAGATGATCGCTCCGGCCCCGGCGGTTTCCGCAACCCACGCCGCGCAAGCGAGGGCCATCGCGGCCATCCCTTAACAACGCAGGTCGATTGGGGTTCAAGATTTGCTCTAGGAGGTAACCGGGACAGACCCTCTGTTAACCGCGCAGCAACAAGCTTTTATGACGGTAATATTACGCATTTATGACAACGCACTGGGGCTGTGTATTGATACCGCAGCCGGATCGGGCCGCAGCAACACGGTGAAGACCGAGCCTTCGCCGACCCGGCTGTCGATTTCGAGAAAACCGCGATGGCGGCTGACGATGTGCTTGACGATCGCCAGTCCGAGGCCGGTGCCGCCCATCTCGCGCGAGCGCGCCGTGTCGACCCGGTAGAAGCGCTCGGTCAGGCGCGGCAGGTGCTCGCGAGCGATGCCGTCGCCGCGGTCGCGCACCACGACTGCAACAAAATCGCCCGGAACTCGCTCGCCATTGGCCGCGGCGCGAGTCACCCGCTCGGCGCCGACCGTGATCTCGCTCGCGGCGCGTCCGTATTTGATCGCGTTGTCGAGCAGGTTCTGGAACAGCTGGACGAGCTCGTCGCGGTCGCCCTGCACCTCGGGCAGATCAGCGGGCAGGTCGAGCCGGATCTGCATACCGCGCTCACCGGCGCGCAATTGCAGCGCCTGAGCCAAGTGATCGAGCACCGGCGCCAGCGAAACCCGGCCCTGCGGCGGGACGTGCTCGTTGAGCTCGATTCGCGACAGCGACAGCAGATCCTCGACCAGACGGCTCATCCGCGCCGCCTGCCCGCTCATGATCGCGAGAAACCGCGCACCGGCTTCGGCGTCATCGCGCGCCGGACCGCGCAGGGTCTCGATAAAGCCGCTCAGGGTGGCGAGCGGGGTGCGCAACTCGTGGCTCGCATTGGCGATGAAGTCGGCGCGCATCTGTTCGGCGCGTTTCAATTCGGTGATGTCGTGCAGGCTCAGCACCGCGACCGCGCCCTCGGGCGACGCCCGCTCGATGCGGGCAAGGCGGGCGCGCAGCTGGCGCTCGACCGGGACCGAGAGGGTGAAGTCGACGACCCGCGTCGCCTCGCCGCGCAACACCGCATCCGCCGCCGTCAGCACCGCCGGGTTGCGCAACGCCGCGGCGAGGTCGCGCGGCGGCGAGACGGCGCCGACGAAACCGGCGGCGGCCGCGTTCGCGCGCACGACCCTCCGGCGGTGGTCGATCAGGATCAGCGGGTCGGGGACCGCATCGACGATCGCTTCGGCCGCGCCGAGGCGCGCCTGCGCGCCCTCGATCTGCCGGCGCCAGTCCCGCGCCAGGCGCAGCACCGCGAGCCGCAGCCGATCGGCGTCGCGACCCACGCCGGCTGTTGTCCGACGCGGCGGCGTCTGGCCCGTCGCTTCGGCGGCGAGCTCGTCGATCGTGTCGCCGAACATTGCGACCGCCGTGACGAAGCGGCCGACGACCAGCGAAATCGTCAACAAGGTGGCGGCGGCGGCAATCATCGCCAGCACCGGGGCGAGGAGCCCCTCGCAGCTCAGCCACGCGAGTGCCACAAGGCCGGGTGCCGCGGCCAGCACCGCCAGCGCCAGGATGCGGCCGAGGCTTCCGGTCCGACGCCCAATCATGGGGCGCCGCGACGCCGCCGGCGCCGCTCAGCGGATCGCGTCGTGCGCCGACAAAGCGGCGAGATTAACCAGGTCGGAGACCGTCGCTCCCATGTTGACGATCTGCACCGGGTGCGAGAGTCCGAGCAGCAGCGGCCCGACCGCGGTGCCGCCGCCGAGCCGCGGCAGCAATTTGGCGGCGATGTTGGCGCTGTGCAATTCCGGCATGACCAGGATGTTGGCCGGCCCGCCGAGCCGGCAGAACGGGTAGAGCTGGCGCATCAACCGCTCGTCGAGCGCCACGTCGGCGCTCATCTCGCCGTCATACTCGAAGCCGACGGCGCGCTCGTCGAGCAACGCCACGGCGTCGCGCACGCGCTGGCCGTCCTTGCCCATCGGGTTGCCGAAATTCGAATAGGACAGCAGCGCCACCCGCGGCTCGAGGCCGAGCTCGTGCGCCTTAGCCGCCGCCTGGATCGCGATATCGGCGAGCTGCGCCGAGCTAGGCATTTCGTGGACGAGGGTGTCGGCGAGCAGCACGGTGCGCTCGTTGGCGAGCAGCACCGTCAGCCCGAACAGCTCGCAGCCGGGCTTGACCGCGATGACCCGCGACACCTCGTCGAGCGCGTCGAATGAGTTGCGGGTGACGCCGGTGACCATCGCGTCGGCGTCGGCGCAGGCGACCATGCAGGCGGCAAAGACGTTGCGGTCCTGGTTCACCATGCGCTGGCAGTCGCGATAGAGCATGCCGTGGCGCTGCTGGCGCGCGTAGAGGAAATCGGTGTAGCGCTTGTTGTCGTGCGACAGCCGTGCGTTGTGGATCTCGAGCCCCTGGGGCGCGCTCAAGCCCATCGTTTCCATCGTCGCGCGAATCCGCTCCTCGCGGCCGACCAGCACCGGAGTGCCGTAGCCGCTTTCGCGGAACAGCAATGCCGCGCGGATCGTCTTTTCCTCCTCGCCCTCGGCGAAGACGACGCGCTTGGGCTCAGCGCGCACCCGCTCGAAAATCAGCTCGAGCCCGGCGGCGGTCGGGTCGAGCCGCCCGCGCAACGAGCGCTTATAGGCCGCCATGTCGAGGATCGGCTTACGTGCGACCCCCGAATCCATCGCCGCCTTGGCCACCGCCGACGGCACAGCCCAGATCAGCCGCGGGTCGAACGGAGCCGGGATGATGTAGTCGGGCCCGTAGGTCAGGCGCTCGCCGGAGTAGGCGGCGGCGACTTCGTCGGGCACGTCCTCGCGGGCGAGCCCGGCCAAGGCCTCGGCCGCGGCAATCTTCATCGCCTCGTTGATCGTCGAGGCGCGCACGTCGAGCGCGCCGCGGAAAATGTACGGAAATCCGAGGACATTGTTGACCTGGTTCGGGTAGTCCGAGCGCCCGGTGGCGATGATCGCGTCCGAGCGGACCGCGCGCACTTCTTCCGGGGTGATCTCCGGGTCGGGATTGGCCATCGCGAAGACGATCGGCTTGTCGGCCATCGAGCGGACCATCGCCCGGTCGACCGCGCCCTTGGCCGAGAGGCCGAAAAATACGTCGGCCCCCTCGATCGCCTCGCCGAGGGTGCGCGCCTGGGTCTCGACCGCATGCGCCGACTTCCACTGGTTCATGCCGTCGGTGCGGCCGCGATAGATGACGCCGCGAGTATCGCACAGCACGACGTTCCCCGCCGGCAGCCCCATCGTCTTTAAGAGCTCGACGCAGGCGATCGAGGCAGCGCCGGCGCCGTTGATCACCATCCTGACCTGGTCGAGCAAGCGCCCCGTCAGATGCAGTGCGTTGATCAGCCCCGCCGTGGCGATGATCGCGGTGCCGTGCTGATCGTCGTGAAACACCGGGATGTCCAACAGCTCGCGCAGCCGCTCCTCGATGATAAAGCACTCCGGCGCCTTGATGTCTTCGAGGTTGATGCCGCCAAAGGCCGGGTGCAGGTAGCGCACGCAATTGACGAACTCGTCGACGTCGCGAGTGTCGATTTCGAGATCGATCGAATCGATGTCCGCAAAGCGCTTGAACAGCGCGGCCTTGCCCTCCATGACCGGCTTGGCGGCGAGCGCGCCGAGGTCGCCCAAGCCCAGGACCGCGGTGCCATTGGAGATGACCGCGACGAAATTCCCCTTCGAGGTGTAGTCGTAGGCCGCGCTTGGATCGCGCTCGATATGCAGGCACGGAAACGCCACCCCCGGCGAATAGGCGAGCGACAGGTCGCGCTGAGTGGTCAAGGGCTTGGTCGGCGCGATGGCGAGCTTGCCGGGACGCCCGGTCGAATGGAACGACAGGGCTTCGTCCTCGGTCGCGCGAATGGTGCCGGTATCCATGCTGATCGACGCTCCTCGTCCGCTCGGGCGCGAATTCGGCGCGGGCCCGCGGCGTGTTGGCATGCCTCATTTTAAGGATCGCCTGTGCCAGCGTCAAAGCGACGCTCGGCGGCGCGCGCGGAACGCGGGTCGCGGCGCTTGAAATCGCCACGCGGATCGCGGTTACTGCCGGGTGTGATCGGGAATGAGGATGCCCCACGCAGCGGTTCGGCGGCGCTCGCGGCGCGCCGGCGCCGGCCGGGTGCGGCCGAGCGCGGGGTTCGCCCGCCGGTCGCGGTGGCTGTGAAGAAATTGGCGAGCGGCGGGAAAAAGCGGCTGCACCGAAGTCCTGCGTGCTTCGAGACGCGCCTTCGGTGCTCCTCAGCATGAGGCAGGCTTTTGAATATGTTAGCGAAGCTCCTCATCCTGAGGAAGCCGCGGAGCGGCTGTCTCCAAGGACGCAGCTCGCCAGTCCAGCCCGCCTTCAATTTCTTCACAGGCTCGTCGGCCGGCTGACCCACGGCAGATGATCACCGAATTCGGCGAAGAGCGGCAACGCCGGCTCATTCTCGATTATTTCGGCGGCAATGCGCGGGTGCGCCTCTTACGCCGCGCGCCGACCTTCGGCTCGCCAATTTTCGTCGTTGATTTCGATCGCGGCCAGCGCCATTTCCGCACCCTCGGCTCGTTCGGCAGCAGCATCCAGGTGACCGAACAGTCGTGCATGGACATGCTCTACCCGGCGCGCCTCGTCTTTCACTACGAGCGGCTGATGTCGTTGGCGTTCGCGATGAGCCGGCAGGCGGTCACCGCCCTGCTGCTCGGGGTCGGCGGTGCGGCGATGTGGCGCTTTATGCGCGCCTATTTGCCGGATTGCGCGCCAACCCTGGTCGACGCCGACGAGAGCGTCGCCGCGATTGCCCGCCGCTGGTTCTATCTGGCACATCCGGTGACGATCGAGCCGGCCCAAGAATTCGTCGCTGCGACCCAGGTCCGGTTCGATGCGATCCTCGTTGATCTCTACAACTCGTCCGGGCCGGCCGAAACCAACGAGGCGTTCTGGGCGCGCTGCCTCGACGCCTTGGCCCCGGGCGGGTGTCTCGCCAACAACTGGGCCGATTTCTCAGTCAACGATGCGGTGCGGCCGATGGCGGACGCGCTCGACGCGGTCGCCCGCGGCCGCGGGCTCGCGCCGATCTACGTGACCCGGCGCGGCTTTCGCGACAACCTCGTGCAATTTGTGCCGACCGAGCCCGGCATCGGCGCCGAAGCCATGACCGAGGTCCATGCGCGCTTCGTGCGCGAGCGCAACCCGCCCGACCGCGGCCGCGGCATCCTCGAAAACTGCATCATCGCGCCCCAATTCCCGATCGCCTGAGGGTCCCTCCTAAGCCCTCTCCCGCACACAGCAGGGCTGCCAAGCGCAAAATTTCTTGGCTTCGAAATCGATGATTTTAGCTCATCCCACCCGTCTTGGCCGGGCTTGATGGGGTGGATGGCCCCTCACCGCATCGATGTGCCAAAGTTGGGTTTAGCCTGCCCCTGCGCGGGCAGGTGCCGCTGGTGGCCTGCATGCGCAAGATGCTGGTGATGCTCAATGGCCGGGTGTGAGATCAGCTGGCCGCCGCCGCGATCCCTTGAGGGCAGTTTCTGTGTTCGATCGGGCACCGTTTCTTCGTCCCGAGCTGCAAACTGCGCCGGGCGGCGAGCACGGCGCCATGCTGCCCAAAGGTCGGGAGGACCTCGTCACCCCCCTCAAACACAGTTGCTCGAACGCAGGAAGCTCAGGGGCCGGAAATTGCTTCGCTTCGCTCGCGGTGACCCAACGGGATTGGCGGTTCGACCTGGTCAGGAACCGCTCGAGCCGTCGCCGCTGCGGGCCGGTGCGCTGACAAATCCGTTTTCGACATCTCTGGCGATCGCCCGCGCGTCGCGCTCGGCCGGATCGCCCCAGCCGCCGCCGCCCCCGGATTCAAGCAGCAGAACATCGCCGGGGTGGATGACCAGACCGGTCTCCTTGGTCCTGATCGATCGCGGCGGCGCCCCCTCCGAATAGAGCGTGTAGCGGTGCGGCACACCGTCGGTGCCGCCGAGAATCCCGCACGCGCCATGGCGCACGCCGTCGCCGGCGGTGTTGGCCAGCGCCGGCTCAGCGGTCTCGACGACCATCTCGACCACCCCGCCCGGCCCGCCGCGATATTTGCCGGCGCCCCCCAAATCCGAGCGGAATTCGTGCCGGCGAAAAAACAGCGGAAAGCGCACCTCGGTCACTTCGAGACTGCCGAACTTGATCCCGCCCGCTGCCTGCCATTCGCCGGCGCCGGGCCAGCCATCGCCGGCCGGCGACCCGCCGCCGCCCGGCCGCGCCTGAAAGAAATGCCAGATGAAGGGCTTGCCCCCCGGAATTCCGGCCCGCGGATCGCGGCCTTGAATGGCGATGCGAAAGCGGCGGCCCCACCCGGCCATTGCGGCCTCGGGGCAAGCCGGCGCCAACGCCTTGACGATCGCTTCGATGATCTCCTGCCCGCAATGGTTGGTTGCGAGGGTCACCGGCATGCCGGGGTTCGCCCATACCACCGTCCCCGGCTTCGCAAGCACCGTGACCGGGCGAAAGGTGCCGTCGTTTTTCGGCGTGTCTGGGTCAATCAGATACGACAACGCGACGACCACGGCCGAGCGCATGTTGGCATAGGACGAGTTGACGAAGCTCGCAACCTCAGGGTGTGAATCAGAGAGGTCGATGACGAGGTCGCTGCCGCGCTTTTCGACGGTGGCGCGGATATAAATATCCTCGTTGCCGCGTCCGTCGTCATCGAGCAAAGCCTCGCCGCGGTAAACGCCGTCTGTCCACCGCGCGATAACCGCCCGCGCCTGCCGCTCGGCGCCGTCGAGGACCGCCTCGATCGCGGCGTCGGCAACCGGCCAGCCGAATTCGCCGGCCAGGGCCAGCAGCCGGCGCTCGCCGACATGCGCCGAGCCGATCATCGCCGCGAGATCGCCGCAGAAATCGCGCCGATGGCGCACATTGGTCGCGATCATCTCTAACAGGTCACGGCGTACGAGGCCGCCGTCATAAAGCCGCAATGGCGTGATCCGAATCCCTTCCTGCCAAATGTCGGTGGCGGCGGCGTTGTAGGCGCCGTGCGTCGCCCCGCCGATGTCGCTCTGGTGCGCGCGGTTGATCGACCAGAAGCGCGGCTGCGCCCCGGCAAACACCGGCACGAAGACGGTCAAATCGGGCAGGTGGTTGCCGCCATGATACGGGTCGTTGAGCAGAAAGACGTCGCCCTCGTGGATGTCGCCGGCAAAGGAATCGCTCACCGCCTTCGCCGCATAGGGCAGGGCGCCGACATGGATCGGGACATGCTCGGCCTGGGCGACCAGCCTGCCGTCGAGGTCGCAGATCGCCGTCGAAAAGTCGCGGCTCGAGTTTAGGATTTGCGAATAAGATGTGCGCAACATCGCCTCGCCCATCTCTTCGACGATTGCCAGCAGGCGATGCCGGATGACCGACACCACAATTGGATCGACACGATCTGCCGAAGCCTTCACCCGCGGTTGCTCGCCGCCCGCCGACGAACCGATAGGAGCTTTGCCTGATGCCATACAGACCCAACTATCGACTGGAACGCGCCGAGCGCGACCGCCTCAAAAAGGCGAAGAAGGAAGAAAAGATCAAGCAGCAACAGGAGCGTGCCGCGTCGCGTAAAGTCGCTAACCCCGACGACGACCCACCCGGCGAGCCGGGAAGCCTCTGACCACGGCCGCTCGCCGGGTCGCGAATATGGCGCCGACCGCGGAGTGTCCCAGCTCTCGGGCCAAAGGTGGGCTTTCGCCGGGAAAGCCGGTACGGAGGATTGGATAGCGAGCTCGACCCGTCTCAGGCCGAATGGATCACCAACTCATTCGCCAGAATGACGCAGGTGTGATCTTCCGGATTTCTTTTCGGGTCGGGGTCTTAGGCGGGGCGGTCGAGCAATGCCGTCAGTTCGCGCCACTCGCGGGCGGAAAGCCCGCTCTCTTCCGGCGTTACCGTTTCGCCGGCGATCAGCTGACGGATGACCGCCAGTCCTTTTGCCGAGATTGTGGCCGCATTCATCCGGTATTCGAGAAACGCCGCATAAGTCATCGGGACCCAGCGCGCAACGGTGTCGAGCATGATTTCGGCGTAGGCGCGGATCTCGTACTGCGCATGTGGGTCGGCGCGCAATGACAGGAAATGAAGGAGGTTGTGCAGATCGGTCTTCCAGTACCATTGGGTATAGAAGCCGAGCGTCAGATTGATCCGGGCAAGCTCGCGCGCGAGGCCGGGCCGGCCGGGATCGGGCGCCGCACCCGAGATATCCTCGTTCAACAGCTCGGCATAACCGGCATAGGCGCGCTCGGCATCCTCGCGCAGCAGATCGAGGACGCGGCGCGACGCGTCGGCGTCGAGCACCGTCCCGCGGCCTTGCGCATTCGCCGTCGTCTGTGCCGCCAGATGCCTCGGCTCAGGCAGATAGAATTCTTTGTCGAGGATCGAATAACGCGCCGAGTATTCGTTGACGTTGGCAGTGCGATGGCGAATCCACTGCCGGGCGACAAAGATCGGCAGTTTCACGTGGTACTTGATCTCGCACATCTCGAACGGCGTCGTGTGGCGATGCCGCATCAGATAATTGATCAGCCCCTGGTCCTCGCTGGTGCGCTTGGTGCCGCGGCCGTAGGAGACCCGCGCCGCCTGCACCACCGCGCCGTCGTCGCCCATATAGTCGACCACCCGGACAAAGCCGTGGTCGAGCACCGGCACCGGCTCGTAGAGGATCTCTTCGAGCGCTGCCACGGTGGCGCGCCGCGTCGGCCGCTCCTCGCCCTGCTGCGCCGTGATCTCGCCCCGTTGGTCTTGCGTGAGCGGCATCCTGCCCTCCCTGACCGGCAGCGAGATTAGGCGGCCCCGCCCATCGCAGGCAACGGATCGTCGATCAACGAATTGCCGTCGGCGCCTCGCCGCCGAGGCCGGCGGCGATGCGGTCGGCGAGAGCGGCGACGGCGCGGCTCATTGCGGCCGCCACCGCGGCGGCGTCGGAACCTTGTCCCGGCTCGGTGATCGTCGCACCGCCAGGGACGCCGATGACCGCGCCATTCCGGCCGAGCTTCTCCCACCTAGACTCGAGCGTCACCTTGCCCGCCTTGTCCGCATCGAAGCGGGTGATGTCGATCGCGATCGACAGGGTCGCCGGCGACGCCGAATCATTGTCGACCAGGACGTATCCGGGGCCGAGCCGGGCGCGCAGGTCGGCCGCCAGCACCCGCCGCACCATGTCGTCGAGCGGTCCGGCCCAGCGCTCGTTTTCGCTGTATTCGAGCTGGTTGGGGCCGAGGCGGCGGGCTATCTGCGGGCGATCGAGCGCGCCCGGCAATTTGACTTCGCCGACCGCGACCGTGGTCCCGGTCCGCCCCTCCGGCATCGGCCTGGTCGCCTGCGTCTGCGCGCTCAACACATAGTAATGGCTCGGCGCCGAACTGCACCCTGCGAGCATTCCCGCCAGCACCACCGGCGCCAGCAGCACCCTCACCGCAGGGCCTCGCTGGGCTTGCCGCTGATCAGCGATTCGGGGTGGCGTTCGAGATAATCGGCGAGCACCCGGATCGAGCGGGCGGCGTCTTTCAATTCGGCCATGGTCCGCGCGAGATCGTTGCTCGCAGCCGGGTCGTTGCCGAGGATCGTCAAAGTCGCCCGGAGCTGCTCGGCGGCGCCGTTGAGGCGCTGCAGCAGCGGGCCGACCTGGACATCGGCGGTCTTGGTCAGCCGCGCGGTGTTGGAGAGGGTTAGGTCGAGATTGTGCAGCGAGCGCTTGACCTCGGGCCGGTCAACCAATTGGTCGGCGTGGCCGACCATGGCGCGGACCTGTTCCACCAGCTGGGCCAGCGGCAAGGCTGTGAGCTTGGTCAACAACCGGTTCGCCGAGCGCGTGACCTGGGCGATCCCGCTGGCCTCGACCGTGGGCAGCTCGGGATATGGCTTAACCCATGTGATCTGCGCCGGCGGCGCATTGGGGACAAAATCCAGTTCGATCGCGCGCTGTCCGGTCAACAGGTTGGCGCTAACCAGCTGGGCGCGCAGCCCTTGCGCGACGAGCTGCGCCAGCATCCGGTTGGTGGCGGCGACCGGGTCTTGCGAAATCGCGTCGAGATGCCGGCCGCCGACCCTGATGCGGCGAGGCGCCACCTCGATCGTCACCGGCTCGCGAATCCGGTTCGCGGCCGGATCGTATTCAAGTTCGACCCTGGTGACCTCGCCGACCGGCAAGCCGCGCAGATCGACCGGAGTCCCGACCTCCACACCCTCGATCGACCCCGGAAAGTACAGGCGATAGGAGACGCGCACCGGCTCGGCGGCCTCGTCGGCGGCCTTTTCGTCGACATAGAGGCGGAAGGTCGAACCGGGCAGGCTCGGCGGCCGGGCCAGCGCCTCGTCGGGGGTGTCGAAGACGATGCCGCCAGCGACGATCGCGAGCAGTGGCGCGGTGGCGAGCTTCACTCCCTCCGCCCCGATCGAAACATTCAGGCCAGAGGCGACCCAGAAACGGCTGTCGGGATGGATCAGCGCCTGGTGCGGCGCATAGATGAAAATATGCACGGCGACGGTGCCGTCGCGGTCCGAGAGCTTATGATCGGTGACCTCTCCGACCTGAACGCCGTGGTAATAGACCGGCGACTGGTCGCTGATCTCGGCGAGCCGCTTGGCGATCAGGGTATAGACCCGGCCGTCGACCAGGCCTTCCTTAGGCGGCGGGGTCTCGAGCCCGGTAAAGGAGTGGGCGCCATGCGCGCCCTTGCCCGGCAAGAGGCCGATATAGGGACCCGAGAGGACCGTCGTCAGACCCGAGACCCCGCTCAGTCCGATGCGCGGCCGAACGATCCAGAATTTGCTGTCGGCGCGCAGCAGCGGCTCGGCCGCGCGGGTCATTGTCGCGGTGATTAGCGCCTGCTTGCGATCCGGGGTGAGCCCGACTTTGGCGACGTGGCCGAGCTCGACATCCTTGTAGCGGATGGTGGTGCGGCCCGCCTCGATCCCCTCAGCGGTCTCGAAACGGATCGTGATCGTCGGCCCGCGCTCGATCAGCGCGCGGTAGCCGAGCCAACCGGCGATGACCAGCGCGACCACCGGCACCGCCCACACCCAGGGCAGGCCGGCCCAACGGCTCGGCTCGGGTGGCGGCAGCGCCTCGGGGACCGGGCCCGACGGGTCGGAACCGCTCAACTCAGCCCCCTTGTAGCTTGCCTCTGGGCTGCTGGGGCCGCTGGCCTCCGGACCCCTGCCATATCCCACATCAGCCGCGGATCGAAGACGCGGGTAGCGATCATCGTCGAGGCGACGACGCCGGCAAAGGCGGCGATGCCCGGTCCCGGCTCGATCGTCGTCAGGGTGCCGAACTGCACCAGTGCCGTCACGATCGACACCACGAACACGTCGATGTTCGACCACCGGCCGATAAAATCGATAAACCGATAAAAGGCAGTGCGTTGTCGCAGCAACCGGGCCGAACCCAGCCGAATCGCGATCAGACACCAGGTCAGCACGGCGAGCTTCAGCACCGGGACGACGATTGAGGCGACCAGGACGAGGAGCGCCAGCGGCCACAATCCGGCGGACGCCAGATCACGTGCCCCGCCCAGGATCGTGTACGAATCGATGCGGCCGAAGCGGGTCATGGTCAGCACCGGCAGCAGGTTCGCCGGCAGATAGAGAATATAGCCGGCGGCGGTGAACGCGGTGGCGGCGGCGAGGCTTCCCGGCCTGCGGGAAACCAGCCGTGCGCCGCACCGCGGGCAGCGAACGCGCTCTTCCCCGTCGGCGGCGCGAACCGCGACGACCAGCTCGCATTCGAGGCAGAGGACCCAAGGCTGCCCGGGCGCCGGGGTGTACGGCGCCGCGTCGGCGAGCGTGTGCCACACCCGCTGGCGGCCGAGCGACTGCTCGATCACCACCTGCACCAGGACCAGGGCTGCCAGGGCGTACCCTCCGACGGCGACTGCGACCCCGGCCAATTGTCCGAGCCGGGTATAGGCGACCACCGCGCCGAGAAGATAGACGTCGAGCATACTCCACGGGCGCAGGCGGAGCACGGCGCGCCAGAGTCCGGCTATCACCAGCCGCCCGCGCCGAATGTTGTGTTCGGCGGCGTTGAGCCAGCCGAGGGTCGACACCATCAGAACGAGGCTCAGCGCCGGAATTGCCAGCGAAATCATCGCCACCAGCACGCCGACCGCCGAGATGTCGCCGCCGTAGCGGGCGAGGGCTACCGCGCCGCTCGCGATCAGGCCGTTGCGCTGGTCGCCGGCGAGGTTGACTTCGAACAGCGGAAAGGAGTTGGCGAGCACCAAGAGGATCGTCGCGGTCGCGGCGAAGGCGAGCGGAGCGGCGAGGCCGATTGCCGGCAGACGCCACAGCCGGGCGCCGCAGCGCCGGCACAACAGCCAACCGCGGCGCAGCAGACCGGCATCGGCACGATGGATCTGCCCGCAGTCGCGGCAGGCGAGGAGGGTGTCTGTCATCAGGGCGAAGGTGCGTCTGGCGAAGGTTCGGGTTGCGCGCTCGGTCGCTAACACCCGGCGGCCGGGATTGCGTTCCCTCGGCCGCCGCCCTATATCTGCGCGGTCGGTCTACCGACTATGGCGATACACGGCTTGCGAAATAAGCGTTGCGGACCCGGGGGCGGTACCCGGCGCCTCCACCACTACCGCCCCGGGCGTCCGGGGGATCGTTTCATCGGGGGCGAAACAGGCTCGACGCGCGTGGTAAAGGTAAGATCCGTCGCCCGGCATGATACCACCGTTATCGGGTCGCAATCTAGCTGCGAACGACAACTTCGCAACAGAGGCGCTTGCGGCCTAACCCCTAGCGGGGTAACAGCCTAGAGCAAATCGCGGT
The DNA here is from genome assembly GCA_963832875.1 of uncultured Alphaproteobacteria bacterium. Classification (GTDB taxonomy): domain Bacteria; phylum Pseudomonadota; class Alphaproteobacteria; order ATCC43930; family CGMCC-115725; genus AP-15. The sequence continues at coordinate 328,528 of CAWHWB010000003.1, forward strand.
TCGAGGGGCACCGGGCAACAGAAGCCCCTCACTCGACCCGTCGTTACTACCGCTTGCCTTCCTGCCGCCCGACCCAAGAGCGAGCCGCTACCGATGGCCCAAGATCTTTTTCAATACGACAAGATGGTCGAGACGGCGCTGCGCGGCGTCGCGCGTCAGGCGCTGGCGATCGCCGCCAGCGACGGTCTGCGCGGGGAGCATCACTTCTATATCGGCTTCCGCACCGGCGCCGCCGGGGTCGTGCTGCCGCCGCAGCTTCTGGCCAAATACCCGGAAGAAATGACGATCGTGCTCCAGCACCAGTTCTGGGACCTCAAAGTCGGTGAAGAAGCCTTTTCGGTTATGCTGAGCTTCAGCAGCCGGTCGGAACGGCTGACTGTCCCGTTTGCCGCGATTACCAGCTTTGCCGATCCTTCGGTCAAATTTGGACTGCAGTTTGGAACTCCCACGGCCCCGCCGGCCGACTCTGCAGCGGCCCCGGCGGTCCTCCCCGTCGCCGAATCGGCGGCGCCAGCGCGGCAAGAAGCCGAAATCGTTACCCTCGACCGGTTCCGCAAACGCTAGGGCTCGCTTGACGCCGGGGCGGAAACGGCGATCTTGCCGCCAGACCGCATGCGGAGCGAAGCATGAGCGACATTGGCTACCATGAGTTGTTTCCGCTCGGTGCCGACGATGCGCCTTATCGCAAGCTGACTGGCGACCATGTGTCGGCCGGCAGTTTCGAGGGGCGGCGCATCGTCAAGGTGATGCCCGAAGCGCTGACCCTGCTCGCGGCGCAGGCCTTCGCGGACAGCGCGCACCTGCTGCGCCCTGGTCATCTGGCCTCGCTGCGCGCGATCCTGGACGACCCCGAGGCCTCCGCGAACGACAAGTTCGTCGCTTTCGATCTGTTGAAAAACGCCAACATCGCGGCCGGCCGCGTGCTGCCGATGTGCCAGGACACCGGCACCGCGATCGTCATGGGCAAGAAGGGCCAGCAGGTGTGGACCGAAGGCGACGACGCGGCCGCGATCTCGGCCGGCATCCGCCGCACCTATACCGAGACCAATCTGCGCTACAGCCAGGTGGCGCCGTTATCGATGTATGAGGAGGTCAACACCGGCGACAATTTGCCGGCCCAGATCGATCTCTATGTCGAGCCCGGTGACGCCTACAAATTCCTGTTCATCGCCAAGGGCGGCGGCTCGGCCAACAAGAGTTTCCTCTATCAGCAGACGAAGGCGGTGCTGAACCCGAAAGCGCTGCGCAAATTTGTCGACGACAAGATCCGCACGCTCGGAACTGCCGCCTGCCCGCCCTACCATCTCGCCATCGTCATCGGCGGCACCTCGGCCGAGATGAATTTGAAGACGGTCAAGCTCGCCAGTTGTCGCTATCTCGACAGCTTGCCGGCCAAGGGCAATCGCTGGGGCCAGGCCTACCGCGATCGCGAATTCGAAGCGGAGGTGCTCGAGTTGACCCGCGGTCTCGGCATCGGCGCGCAATTCGGCGGCAAGTATTTCTGTCATGACGTGCGGGTGGTCCGGCTGCCGCGCCACGGCGCCAGCCTGCCGATCGGCATCGGCGTTTCGTGCTCCGCCGACCGCCAAATCCTCGGCAAGATCACCGCCGAGGGCATCTTTCTCGAACAGCTCGAGGAGAACCCGGCGCACTTCCTGCCCGAGATCGAGGACGCCGCCCTCGGCGGCGAGGTGGTGCCGATCGATCTTGCCCGCCCGATGGACGAGATCCGCCGCACCCTCTCACGCTATCCGATCAAGACACGGCTCAGCCTCACCGGACCCCTGATCGTGGCGCGCGACATCGCCCACGCGAAATTGCAGGAGCGGCTCGACCGCGGCGAGGGGCTGCCCGATTATGTCAGAAACCATCCGATCTACTACGCTGGTCCGGCCAAGACGCCGCATGGCTACGCCTCGGGCTCGTTCGGCCCGACCACCGCCGGCCGGATGGACAGCTATGTCGACGCCTTCATGGCGGCGGGCGGCAGCTTTATCACCCTCGCCAAGGGCAATCGCGGTGCCGAAGTGCGCGAGGCCTGTCGCCGGCATGGCGGCTTTTATCTCGGCTCGGTCGGCGGCCCGGCGGCGCGCTTGGCGCTCGAATGCATCCGCAAGGTCGAGCTTCTCGAATATCCCGAACTGGGGATGGAGGCGGTCTGGCGCATTGAGGTGGCAGATTTCCCCGCCTTCATCGTTATCGACGACAAGGGAAACGATTTCTTCTCCGCGCTCGCTTGAGCACGGAGCGGATCAGCAGGATGTGGGGGCCTCCTGGTTGGCGCAGGACGGAGGAGTGCCGCAGGACGACGTGGTCGATGCCCTCACGCGCGGCGAAAAGGGCGCCTGGAAGACCTTTGTGCGGCGCTACGCCGGGCTCGTCACCGCCGCCGTGCGCGGCGTCGCGCGCGAGCCGAACGAGATCGAAGACCTGGCGCAAGAGGTTTTTCTGCGGCTGTGCCGCAACGATTTCCGCCTGCTGCGCACCTATGATTCGGCGCGCGCCGGGCTGTCGACTTGGATCACGATCGTCGCGCGCAGCACCGCCCGCGATGCGTTGCGCCGGCGCCGGCCGGTGGCGGTGCCGATCGAGGCGGTGCCGGAGGGACTGCTCGCCGTAGACCCGATCGAGCCGGTCACTAGGCTCAAGCTACCGGAGGCGCTGTTGTCGCCACGGCAACGCGAAATCCTGACCATGCTGTACGATCGCGAAATGGAGGTTGCGGAAATTGCCGCCCTGCTCGGCATTGATCCGCAGACTGTCCGCAGCGCCCACCACAAGGCGATGATCAAGCTGCGCGCCCATTTCAAGGCTGGGGCGAAATGAGCACCCAAACCAAAAGGTTGCGGGGATGCCCGGATCGCAGCCTGCGTAGATGTTCGAAGAGAGCGGTGCGATGAGTCGAACCGACGACGAAATGAGCAACCCGGCGAACTTTGCGTCGAGCCGTGCCTTATGGCGGCGTTGCCGCGCCGCCGACGCGCCCTTTGACGAGGCGGCGCGCTTTCTCGATCTCGCCGCCTTCGCCGACGGCCGGCTCGACGAGGAGGAACGCGCGCGCGTTGACTTTCTGCTCGCCAGCGACCCGGATTCTGCGGCCGATGTGGCCGCGGCGCGGATGCTTTGCTCCAGCGGTGACGCAGCACCCACCGAATTCGCGCAGCCGGTCGCCGATGTCATCGTCCGCGCGGCCTCGCTCGTCGTCGAAGCGGCGACCGGGCGCGGGCAGGTACTGCGGTTCGGGCTGCTGCCGGTTCGCCCGCTCTTGCAGCGCTTTGCGCAATGGGGGAGCCTCGCCGCTGCGCTCGTGGTGGCGAGTTGGCTCGGCTTTGCCATGGGCAGCGGCGCCTCGCTGACCTTGAGCCAGCCCGCGCTGACCGGCCCGCCCGACCAAACCAGCCCGTTCAGCGAGGCGGGCTTCCTGCCCGAACTGCTCGATCCGACCACCGGCTTTCTGCGCGATCTAGCCACCGGCCAACAGACGTGACCCTCGCCCATACCGTGGCGCGGAGCGCAACGCGCCGGCATTTTTTGCAGGTGGTGCTGGCGCTGTCGCTGGCGCTGAACCTGTTTTTTGTGATCGGCGCGCTGTGGATCCGCGTCCACCCGCCGGTCCCGCCGATGACCCCGCAACAGCGCCTCGAGCAAATGGCCGGCGAGCTCGGGCTCGACGCCCAACAGAGCCGGGCGTTTGCGGCGTATTCGAAAGTCATGAGCGAGCGCCTGCAGGCGATGCACCAGGCGATCCGGCCGCTGGTGTCCCAGGCCTGGACGGAAGTGGCTAAACCGCAGGCGAACGAGACCAGGATCATGCAGCTGCTGGACGAAGCCGGGCAACAGCGGCGCGACTCCGTCGGCCAGCTGACGACCACGACCTTGTCGTTCCTGGCGACCCTGTCGCCCGAGCAACGCCGGAAGTTCGTCGAGCTCGCCCATCAGCGGCCACGACCCTGGTCGCCGCCGCACGATCACGACGGGTCTCACTAACTGGCCGCTGGCGCCCCGTCGGCGGTGCGCGAATTGCTGCATCTTGTCGAGGAGCCGATGATGGCAGGGGACGATTTGAGCGATCGCAGCCGCCGCGAATTTCTGCGCGCCGCCGCTGCCGGCCCTGCACTGCTCGCGTTGGCTTCCTGGCCGCTTGCGGCGGTCGCGCAATCAGCCGGCGGCGCACCGCTCAAGATCGGCATGATCGGCTCCGGCCGCGAAGGCGGCGCGCTTGGCTCACTGTGGGTCAAGGCCGGTCACCCGGTGATGTTCTCCTCCCGCCATCCCGCGGAGCTGAAGGGCCTTGTCGCCAGTCTCGGCCCGTTGGCGCGGGCCGGCACGGTACCGCAGGCGATCGCTTTCGGTGAGGTCGTGGCAATTGTCGTCCCCTATACCGCGATGCGGCAGATCGGCAAGGATTACGCGGCGGGGCTCGCGCAAAAGGCGCTGGTGATCGATGTCAGCAACCCGATCGCCCGGCGCGACGGCGACGACTGCGTCAAATGGGTCAACCAGCAGGGCGGCGCCGGGCTCGCGACGGCAAAGCTCCTGCCCGGCGCGCGCCTCGTCCGCGGCTTCAATGCGATCGGCTACTCGAAGCTGTCGGCCGACGCGCACCGACCCGGCGGCCCAATCGGAATCCCGATCGCCGGCGACGACCCGAACGCGATCGCGATCGCCTCGAGCCTCATTCGCCAGATCGGCTACGAGCCGGTCCTGATCGGCGGGCTAACGAAGGGCAAGTATCTGGTCCCGGGAACGCCGCTCGGCGGCGAGCACACACCGGCGGAGATCCGCCAGATCGCCGCTGGCCTCAGCTGAGCCACGCTTGACCGATCACCCACCGGCCGCCGACACCGAGGCAGGCGCCGCCGGCAGTCTCTTTCGCCTGCTGCGCCGATTCATCGATGTCAGACGCGAGGAAGTGCCGGTCGTCGGCTGGTGCTGGCTGTACATCTTCGCCGTCCTCTCGTCCTACTACATCATGCGGCCGATCCGCGATCAGGCCGGCGTCGCCGGCGGCGTGCGCAACCTGCAGTGGCTGTTTACTGGCACCCTCATAGGCATGCTGGTATTGAACATCCCGTTCGCCTACCTGGTCAAAAAGCTTCCCCGCAGCCGCTTTATTCCGATCACCTATCATTTTTTCGCCGTCAATATACTGCTCTTCGCCGTGGCCCTCCATCGGGCGGACCCGTCGCAGACGGTATGGGTCGGGCGTATCTTTTTTATTTGGGTCTCGGTCTATAACCTGTTCGTCGTCTCGGTGTTCTGGCAGATGAACGTCGATCTGTTCAGCCCCGAGCAAGGCAAACGACTGTTTGGCCTGATCGCCGCCGGAGCGTCGGTCGGCGCCATTGTCGGTTCCAGCGTGACCGCTTCCCTGGCACGTTTCGTGTCGCCGATATTTCTGCTGCTCGGGGCCGCGATCCTGCTCGAAGTTGCCGTGTTCAGCGTCGGCCGGCTGTCGCGCCTGTCGCCGGCGCTCCATCGGCAACCGACGGCCGACAGCGCCGAGGCGCCGATCGGCGGCAGCGTGTTCGCCGGGATTACCCGGGCTTTTCGCTCGCCCTATCTTGCCAATGTCAGCCTGTTCGTGCTGCTGTTCGCGATCACCTCGACCTTCCTTTATTTTCAGCAGGCCGGGATCGTCAGCCGCAGCTTCAGCGGTCGAGGCGCGCAGACCGCGTTTTTCGCGACCGTCGATCTGATCGTCAACATCCTGACGCTCGCGGTGCAACTGTTTTTGACCGGACGCATCGTGCTGCTGTTCGGCGTGGCGTTGACCCTTGCCCTGCTGCCGGCGCTCACCATCATCGGGTTCGGCGCGATCGCCTTGATGCCGACAATTGCGGCGGTGGCGATTTTCCAGGTGCTGCGCCGCGCGGGCGACTACGCGATCGCGCGACCAACCCGCGAGGTGCTGTTCACCGTCGTCTCGCGCGAGGACCGCTACAAGGCGAAGAGCTTTATCGACACGGTGGTCTATCGCACCGGCGATCAAGTCGGCGCCTGGTCTGTCGCCCTATTGCGCGTTCTCGGCTTGGGCGCTTCGGGGGTGGCGTTGGTGGCGATCCCGATCGCGGCTCTGTGGCTCGTCAACGGGCTATGGCTCGGGCGCGGACAGGAACAGCTGGGTGCAGCGCAGGCGGCTCGGGAAGCCGGATTGCTGTCGGTCGACGCCGCAGCCTTGCGTACCGGCGGCCACGCCTGATATTCCGCCCCAATCCTGTCAACTCGGGGACTGGGGGAGGGGACCGGTGTGATATCGCGACGCGCGCGCGAGGCGTGGGTTCGGATCGTCCGCCTCGGCATCGCGGCGTTTGTTGCCTTTGCCCTGTCGGCAATGCCGCAGGCAGAGGCCGCGGGCCAATCCTTCCTGATGGTCTCGGACATCCATTTCGACCCGATGGCCGAGCCGGCTCTGGTCGACCGGCTGGCCGCGGCCGAGCCCGGCGATTGGCGGGCCATTTTCGAGAGCGCCGGGAAACAACGCCCGAGCCATTACGGCGCCGACACCAACTGGCCGCTGCTTCGCTCCGCCCTCGGGCAAATGAAGGCAACGCTGCCGCACCCGCTTTTCCTGCTGCTGCCGGGCGATTTTCTCGCCCATCATTTTCGCGCCCAATTCGATGCCGCGGCGAGCGACCATTCGGATTCCGCCTACCGCAGGTTCGTGGTCAAAACCATGCGCTTCCTTGCGGACGAGATCGCCGGCGGATTTCCCGATACGCCGATCCTGCCGACGCTCGGCAACAACGACGCGGAGTGCGGCGATTTTCGGCTGCAGCCAAACGGGCCGTTTCTTGCCGACACTTTACCGATCCTGCGCGGCCTCGTCGGCGGCCATGCGACACCGGACGTCGCCGAAAGCTGGAAAAGCTGGGGCAATTACAGCGCGATCCTGCCGGATACGCCCGGCGTCAGGGCGATTTTTTTAAATGATGTATTTTTTTCGCAGAATTATCGCAATATCTGCGGATCGCGCGGCGGCCGCGATCCCGGTCGCGAAACGCTCGCCTGGCTCACCGCCGAACTCGCCGCCGCGCAGCGGGCGCAACAGCGCGTCTGGCTCGTTTATCACGTCCCGCCTGGAATCGACGGCTATCGGACCTGGCGCCAGGGCGCGTGCCCTGACCGGATTATTCCGATGTGGGACGAGGCTTACGCCCGGCCCTTTCTCGCCCTGCTGCGCCGTTATTCCGCTACCGTTGCCGCCAATTTTGCCGGGCATACTCATATGGACGATTTTCGTCTGATCGGGGACGGCAAAGGCGACTTCTCTTTCGCCCTGATCATGCCGGCGCTGAGCCCGATCTTCGGCCAGAACCCGGCTTTCCGGACCGTTGTCTTCGATACGTCCGGCCGCATCCTCGATCAGACCACCTATGACCTCGCCAACCTCGCCGAAGCCGGCCCGGGCGTTCCGCCCAAATGGCAGGCGGAATATACCTTCAGCCGCGAATGGGGGCTGCCGAGCGTCGATCTGGCGGGCCTCCAACGGCTCTATGCTATGATCACAACGGTGCCCGCGGATCGCGCGCGCTGGCACCGGCTCTATCCAGTGTCGAGCCCGGTTTACTGGAGTCTCGCTGGGGGCGGCGACACGGCGCATACTTTGCGCGCTTACGATTGCGCCACCGGGCACGTCCGCTCGGCCGATTTCGAGCGATGCTGGTGCGGCGGCGTGAAATAGACGCACCCCTATTTGGTGCCAAACAGCCGGTCGCCGGCATCGCCGAGGCCGGGCAGGATGTAGCCGTGATCGTCAAGGCAGCGGTCAAGCGCCGCCGCGACGATCGTCACCTCCGGGAATATGTCAAACACCTTGTCCACCCCTTCCGGCGCGGCCACCAGGCAGACGATCTTGATCGAGCGCGCCTTCAATTCGACCAGGCGCGAGACCGCCGCCACCGCTGAGTTGCCGGTGGCCAGCATCGGATCGACCAGGATCGCGTCGCGCTCGGCCAGATCGTCGGGCAGCTTCAGATAATACTCGATGGCCTGTAGGGTCTTCGGCTCGCGGTAGATGCCGATATGTCCGACCCGCGCCGAGGGCAACAGGTCGAGCATGCCGTCGAGAATTCCGTTGCCGGCGCGGAGGATCGATACGAGGCACAGCTTTTTGCCGGCGAGCAGCGGGAATGCCCCGCGCTCGAGGGGGGTGTCGATCTCGGTCGGTTCCAGCGGCAATTCGCGGGTCGCCTCATAGGCCAGCAGCAGGCTGATCTCGCGCAGCAAACGGCGGAACTCGGCGGTCGAGGTCTCCCGGTCGCGCATCAAGGACAGCTTGTGCTGAACCAATGGATGGTCGACGACGGTCAACCCCGCCCTGGGTCGTTGCATGATTAGGTCACCTCGAAAAGTGCGGCTCGCCGCCATTACCATAGCCTGGATCGGGGCACCGGCTGTCCGCAGCGACTGAGATTTGGTCACAGAGGGATGCGGTTTTGCGCGAGCCTGCGGAATTTCTCAAGCACGCGGGTGAAATCGACGACATCGATCGTATAGAGGGTCGGCGCGTCCTCGATCTCGTCGTGTATCGCCGCAAGCGCCGCGCGCGGTACCGGAGCCGGTCTTCGATGCCGATGTCGATATCCGAGCGCTCGGCGGCAGATCCGGAAGCGCGCGAGCCGAACAGGAATATGCGGTAGGTGCAGTTCGGCAACGCCGTATCACCTCGGCGGCGAATTCGGCGGCGGCCGGGGATCCCGGATCGCTCGCATGTGCCCCACTTCGCATCTTCCAGAGCCTGGATTAGGCGATCGTTCGCGCGCTAAAACAAGGTGCCGTCGCTGACGATCGTGAGCGGCGCGCGGCCGTCCGGGCGGCGCTCGAAGGCGATTTCGCGGCCCGCCGCCCAGCTGCCGCCTTCGAGCACGCAGGCGAGCGGAAACTCGTCGGAATCCTTGCCGAGCCGCTCGCACACAACGTGGCGCCAGGCGGTCGAGCAATGCCACGGTCAGGGCCCGCCATTCGACGACCGGCTCGCTCAAGGCGTCCAGAGCATGTTGCAGCAGGGCGGGATCGCGGGCGACGATGACGCCGCCATCGAGGAAGAGTCCGCCGTTGCGGTATTCGGCGAGACCGGTCAGCCCGTCCAGCCCGGCAACCTCCACGCCGCCGGCCGCGAGCGGCTCGACCAGCGAATAGGCGAGCCATTGCGAAAGCTTGTGAAACGGCACGAAGCCGTCGCCGGGGACCGCCCGGTGCCGGCCGCAATCGCCGAGCGGCACGCCGCGGAGCGTGATCCGGCCGGGCCAGATCGGTCCGAGCGCATCGAGCAGCGTATGCAGGATCTCGGCTGCCGGTAGCGGCTCGCCGCGTGCGCGCCAAAAATCGTAGAGATGCCCTGCACGGGCTGGCGTCCCGAACCTGGCCGGGTCGGCGGCGCAGACCTCGCCCAATCGGCGCATTAGTGACGCCCGGCCGTCGAGCCCCGCGAGCTCGTTGCCAGGACCGTGCTGCAATGCGACGGCCAGACGCTCGGACGTCATCCGCGCCAGCGCCCCAGCGTCGGCATGCCACGGTTTGTCTGGGTTCTCGGAGAACACGCCCCGCTGCATCGCCCGCAGGCTCGCCACCGCCAAGCCTTCCGAGCGCGAATGGACCTGCCCGGTCTCGGCTTCGCAAAAGCACCAGTCGTGACCTGCCCCGGCATCGAGCAGGACCGAGACGAAGGCGAGATCGACGCATGCCCGCGCCCGCTCGGCCGGATCGGCATCGGCTGCGACCAGCGCCGCGCGGTCGACGCCGCCCGCCGAAAAATGACGCCAGCGGCTGTGATAGGGGACGGCAAGGTCGGGATGGCGCCGCCGGGTGATCGCCGCAACCCGGTCCGCGGCCGCCTCGAGCCGGGAAACATCGAGCCGGAAATGCGGGGTCTCGCCCCGACGGGCCGCGGCAAAGACGATTTCGCAGCGCTCGCGCACCGCCGCAGCGCTCAGCAACGCCACCTCAGGAGCCGCATCGTCATTCGCCGAGCGCACGGCCCTTGACGCGGTGCAGTTCCTCGGGGTCGGGAATGCCAGACGGGGAAAAATACCCGGCCGCCCTCTTGGCCTCGATCTCGACCGTCGCGTTGAGCGGCACCAACCCGTCGGGGATCGCGACCTGCTCGACCACCTCGATCCCCTGCGCTTCGAGCGCGGCCTTTTTGAGGTTCGACATCGAAACCCACCGGTCGATATGGCGGATACCGAGCCAATGGATCACATCGGGCATCAATTCCTGAAAGCGCAGATCCTGCACCCCGGCGACGCATTCGGTGCGCTGGAAATAGGTGTCGGCGCGGTCGCCGCCGGGCTGGCGCTTGCGCGCGTTGTAGACGAGGAACTTGGTGACCTCGCCGAGCGCACGCCCCTCCTTGCGGTTATAGACGATGATCCCGGCCCCGCCCTGTTGGGCGGTCGCCGCGCAGACCTCGATGCCGTGCACCAGGTAGGGGCGGCAGGTGCAGATGTCTGAACCAAACACGTCCGAGCCGTTGCACTCGTCATGGACGCGGCAGGCGATCACCGTTTCCGGCGCGGCGATTCGTTCGACCTCGCCGAACAGATAGACCGTGGTCCCGCCGATCGGCGGTAGCAGCACCTCAAGGTCCGGCCGGGTGACAAGTTCAGGGAACATGCCGCCGGTTTCCTCGAACAGGCTGCGCCGCAGATCGCTTTCGGCGACGCCAAACCGGGCGGCGAGACCCGGTAGATGCCAGACCGGATCGATCGCCGCCTTGGTGACGCGAATCTCGCCGTTGTCGAGCAGTACACGCCCATCGGGCACGAGGCCGCCCTCGGCGATCAGCTGGCGGATCTCCGGCATGGCGATGCGCGCGGTGGTGATCGCGATGGTCGGGCGCACATCGATGCCGGCGCCTATCATCTCGGCGAACACTTCGCCGACCAGGTGGCCCCACGGATCGAGCGAAACGATCTTGGCCGGGTCGCCCCATGCTGAGCGGGGCGCGATCAAGGCTGCCGGCGCGGTGTCGGTCAGATCGGGGCGGTGGTCGCGTGCCAACGCCTTAGTCGCCACCGCCAGCGCGCGATAGAGGCCGTAAGCGCCGGAATAGGAGCCGATCGCGTTGCGCCGGCTGGGTTCGGCCGGGCTCGCCACCACGGGTCCGCGTTCGGCTGGGCCGGCCGCACCCCAACGCAGCGGGACTGCACCCTGGCCGGCGCCTCCCGGGTGGGAGGTGAGCCGGATGTGGCGAGGGATCGGGTGCTCCATATTGCTTTCTGCCGGCTACCGCCGAAACAGCATAAGTTAGTTACGCCGCGCGGCCACCGCAACTCCACGAGATCGTTGGTGCAGCCACCGCAACTCCACGAGATCGTTGGTGCAATCGACTCACTCGAATGTCACTGCCAGATCGTTGGTTCGCGCGCCAAACGCCCGGCGAAACCGGCGATTGAACCTGGCGGCCTGCCGGGCGTTCTCAAGGGACCAGCACCGCACAGTTAGGAAGGGAGCTCAGATGAAATTCATGCTATTGCCGGCCGCCTTTGCCCTGTTGCTGGCAGCTGGTTCCGCCACGGCGCCACCGGCCCAGGCCAAGGGCTGCATCAAGGGCGCCGTAGTCGGCGGCGTCGCCGGTCATTACGCCGGGCATCACGCCATATTGGGTGCCGTGGGCGGCTGCATTGTCGGCCACCATCTGGCGACGAAGCACGCGCCGGAAGAAAAAGCTCAGCAGCATCAGCAGGGCTACGGCAGCGACAACCCGGGCGATTCAAACTACTCGGGGCACTGACCCCCGAAATCACAATGGTTTGATCACGATTTGGGCGACCAGCCGGGCGGCATCGGTTTAAGCTTGCGCGCTCGGAGATCGGCCGTCACCCCGGCGGTCGCGATGGGGCTGATCGCAATGGGCCCGCGCAAATTCGAGGATCCGTTTCTGACTGCCGCGGGGGAGAAGCGCGCGCAGGTGGCGCTGAAGGGGCTGGAGACCCTGTGGTTCAACACCGGAAGCTTGTGCAATTTGACCTGCGGGCATTGCTATATCGAATTGTCGCCGAAGAACGACCGACTGGTCTATCTGACCGCGGCCGAGGTGGCCGGCTACCTCGACGAAATAGAATGCGGCGGGCTGCCGACTTCGCTGATCGGCTTCACCGGGGGCGAGCCGTTCATTAACCCCGAGCTGCCGGCAATGCTCGAGGATGTCCTGGGCCGCGGCTTTCACGCCCTGGTCCTAACCAATGCGATGAAGCCGATGACGAAGTGCCGAGCGGCGTTGCTGCGGCTCAACCGGCGCTACGGCAGGCGGCTGACGATCCGCGTCTCGATCGACCACTACGGTCGCCGCGTCCACGAAGAAGAGCGCGGCCCGCGTAGCTGGCAGCCGACGATCGACGGGCTGATGTGGCTCGCGGACAACGGGTTTGGGCTGCATGTCGCGAGCCGCCGGCTGTCGGGCGAAGTGGAGGCCGCGATCCGCGCCGGCTTTGCCCGGCTGTTCTCCGATCTCGGCATCGCCATCGACGCCGACGATCCGGTGGCACTGATGGTGTTTCCCGAGATGGACGCCGCGGTCGACGTGCCGGAGATCACCGAGGCGTGCTGGGGCATTCTCGGCAAATCGCCGCAAAGCGTCATGTGCGCGACCGCGCGCATGGTGGTCAAACGCAAGGGCGCGGCGCGCCCGGCGGTGCTCGCCTGCACGCTCCTGCCCTATGACCAGCGTTTCGAGCTTGGCACAACCCTGGCCGAGGCGAGCGGCGCCGTCCCGCTCAACCATCCGCATTGCGCCAAGTTCTGCGTGCTCGGCGGCGGCGCCTGCAGCCGCGGCTGAAGGCCCCCATCTCGCGCGGCGTCCCAGCCTCGCGCCCGAAATGATTGACGCTTTCAACGAATTCGTTGACAATCGCATTCATCTGCAATCCGATGCGAGGCCGGGGATGGTCGAAACCGCCTTCGATCGGCGCGTTGCCGGGCTGCGTCGGTTCAACCGCTTTTATACCCAGAAGATCGGCGTGCTTCAGGAGGGGCTGCTGAGCAGCCCGTTTTCGCTGACCGAAGCGCGCGTGCTCTACGAGCTCGCCGGCGAGGAGCCGCGCGCGGCGGCCCAACTCGGCAAGGAATTGGCGCTGGATGCCGGATATCTGAGCCGAATTCTGCGCGGCTTCGAGCGTCGCGGGTTGATCCGCCGGGATCCTGCGCCAAACGACCGGCGCCTCAGCCTGCTGTCGCTGACGCCGCAAGGACGGGCCGCCTTTGCCGCGCTTGACACGCGTTCACGCGCTCAGATCGGCGCAATCTTGCAGGATCTCTCCGAAGATCAGCAGGGCCGCCTCGCGGCGGCGGTGCGCACGATCGAGCGTTTGCTCGATCCGAAGCCGGACGGTCAGGCGATCTATCTGCTGCGGCCGCATCGGCCGGGGGACATGGGCTGGATCACTCAGCGCCACGGCGCGCTCTACGCGCAGGAATACGGCTGGGACATCCGGTTCGAGGCGCTCGTCGCCGAGATCGTCGCCGGCTTCATCCGGACCTTCGATCCGCGGCGGGAATGCTGCTGGATTGCTGAGAAGGATGGCGAGAACGTCGGTTCGGTAATGCTGGTAAAGGCATCGGAGACAAAGGCCAAGCTGCGCCTGCTGCTAGTCGAGCCGCAGGCGCGCGGGCTCGGGATCGGCGCACGTTTGGTGCAGGAATGCCTGCGCTTTGCCCGGCAGGCGGGGTACCGGCAGGTCGGCCTATGGACTAACAGCGTGCTCATCGCCGCCCGACGCATTTACGAAGCAGCGGGGTTTCGCCTGGTCGCCGCGCAGCCGCACCACAGCTTTGGCCAGGAGCTGATCGGCGAGACCTGGGAACTCGATCTTTGATGGCGCGCCCCGCGCCTCAGAACCCCTCGATCTAAACCAACGATAAGCTGATCGCCGTCGTTTGCTGGATGACCTCGGTCGAGCCGTCCCAGATCATGCGCAGCGCGACAAAGGTGATGATGCCGAGACCGATCCACGAAATCCAGAAATGGCGTTCGAGCAGGCGCGCGACGTAATTCGAGGCGACCCCCATCAGCGCGACCGAGAGGATCAGCCCAAACGCCAGTACCGAGAAATGCGCCCGTGCGGTCCCCGCCACCGCAAGCACGTTGTCGAGCGACATCGAGACGTCGGCCAGCACGATCCGCACCAGCGCCTGTCGCCGCGCTTTTCTGCCGAACCGGCGCGGGTCGGGCGGCAGCTCCGCCGCGGCTGCCGCATGCCGTTCGTGGGTTCGCGTCGCGCGCAATCTCGCGGTACATCTTCCACGACACCCATAGCAGCAGCACGCCGCCGGCCAGAGTCAGCCCGATGATCGCGAGCAGCTGCGGCGGCGAAATACGCGAACAGGATGCGCAGCGCGGTGGCAATGGCGATGCCGAGCATGATCACCCGCCGCCGCTGCTCGACCGGCAGGCCGGAAGCCGCCATCCCGACGACGATCGCGTTGTCGCCGGCGAGCACCACGTCGATGATGACCACCGACACCAGTGCGCCGAGTTGAGTGACGCCGATCAGCACCTTGGCGAGATAGGCACGTCTTCGTCCAAGGTCGAGGGCGGCCCGATGCCGCGACTTCTTGTTTCGCGACCGGTGGCACGCCTATCCGTCTTTTACGCCGCGGCGTTCCTGGTGACCGGCGCCCAGCTGCCGTTCTGGCCGGTTTGGCTCAGCACGCGGGCCTCGGTACGGCACAGATGGCCAGCATATTCGCCGCCGCCATCTCGGCGAAGGTGATTGCGACGTCGGCAATCGGCGCGCTCGCCGACAGCGTCGGCCATCCACGGGTCATGGTTGCGCTCGCCGCGATCGCGCTCGCCACCTATCGGGGGTTATGGCCGACCGTCGGGTTTGGCCCTACGTTGCCGGCGTGATCCGCTGGAGTCCTGCCGGGCTGGTCGTCTCGCTGCCTGCGATCGCCGCGTTGCAGGCGGCTGCACGTCATGACCTTCGGGAGCGAGCTATCTTGGGGCCATGCGTTTTGTGTCGTGGACGGTCCCGCCTTCGGCCGCGGTCAGCGCCCAGGCGCTGTTCACCGCGAGATCATTGGGAATCGATGGCCTCGTCATGATCGCGGCGGGCGCGCTCTATGCCGAATTGGGCGGTCACGCCTGCCGTTCATGGCGCTGCCGTCCGCCGCCGGCCTGCTCGGCGCTCTGGGCTACGGCACGCAGTTCCGCCTTGAGCTGGCGTCGCAGGCCCGGCGCATCACCTCACCTGGAGCATCTCAGATGGGTTTCGGCCGGGCCAGCCGCTTGCGCTACGGCGTAGTCGTGCAGCCCCTGTGGGTCGAGGGTGCTGGCCATCTTCAGCAGACCGGCCGCTTTTTGACACACCAAGACTGTTGGCTGGACGCCTTCGCTCATTGAAATCTCATTGGCGAGGCTGGTGTTCCAGGAGTCGAATTCGCTCTGGGCGTTGCGCGAACCCTCGCGGCGGAAATGGGCGATCATGATCCGCTGGTAGCGAATGATCGCGCTGCTGTTGCGCGCCCGGAACTCGCCATAGACGGGGTCGCGGCACGCCGAGCTGATCACCATCAGGTTGGTCTGGAACCGGATCGCCTGCTCGGCCTCCATGTCCGTTGCGGAGTAGCAGTGCCGGTCGGCGGCGGAAGCACCCTGAACCGAGGCGGCGGCAAAAATCGCCGCAGCGAAAACGGCCTTTCTCATCGGATTCCCCCAATATCCCCCTACGGCTGGGTAGCATACGCAGCCTGTTGCGCATGTTCAAGAGAAACCATTCGCGCCCTGGGGCGTTGCCTCGCCAATCTGCGGCAGGCTCTGTCCTAAAAATAGTGTAATGCAGCATGGTTCTCATCCAGTGATTGATCTCCGGAGGCACGGAATCGGCCCAAAGCCCGGCCGCACGGCAAAATTGAAGGCCCGGCGGAGACTTTGATTGGTAAGCTCAGCCCGACGGTCCGGACGATCGAGAAAATGGAGCGGTCGATGATTGCGCTATGCACCGATTTCGGTCTCGTCGGACCGTATACGGGCCAAGTCAAGGCGGTGCTGCACCGGATCGCGCCCGGGGTCCCGGTCATCGACCTGTTTGCCGATCTGCCGGCCGCGAAGCCCAAGCCGGCGGCCTATCTAGTGGCGACCTACGGCCCGTGGTTTCCGCCCGCGACCGTGCTGCTCGCGGTCGTCGACCCCGGTGTTGGCGGGGCCCGCGCCGCCGTCGTCGTCGAGGCCGACGGGCGATTTTATGTCGGTCCCGACAATGGCTTGTTCGAGCTGGTGCTGCGCCGTGCCGGCGACGCCCGCGCGTCCGAAATTTTATGGCGTCCCGAACCGCTGTCGGCGAGCTTTCACGGGCGCGACCTGTTCGCTCCGGTGGCGGCGCGGCTCGCCATCGGCGAGCTGTCCTCGGGCAGCCTGCGGGGGACCGAGATCAGCCGTTGTCCGGACTGGCCGGACGACTTGCCTGAGATCGTCTACATCGACGGCTACGGCAACGCCATGACTGGGCTGCGCGCCGCGACACTGCCCGCGTCGGCGAGGCTTTGCGCCGGCGGGCACGAGCTGACCCGCGCCGGCACCTTTTCCGATCTCCCGCCGGGCCGGGCGTTCTGGTACGAGAATTCGAACGGGCTCGCCGAGATCGCGGTCAATGCCGGCCGCGCCGAGAGCATCCTCGGCCTTTCTGTCGGAACTTCGGTCGCGACGCTGGCGTGAGCGGCGCTGGGCAATGCCGGAGCCGGCCGTTACGACGGCGGGGCGGCGATTTCAATCCCGGGCGGTCCCCTCGGCCGACGTCGCCGCTGGAAGCGATGCATCAGCCCAATACCCCAGGCGACGACCACAAACGCGCCGAGCATCACCAGGCTGAGCGAGCGGGCCAGGTCGCCGAGAACCGCGCGGAGCGCATGGCCGAGAAAATAGCCGATGGCCACAAAGCTCGCGGCCCACAGCGCGGCCGCGAGAAAATTCAGCGCGAGAAAGCGCCGACTGCGAACGGCACTCATCCCCATCGCGAAAGACGAGAAGTTGCGCACCCCGTAGATGAAGCGGAACGACAGAATAAAGCCGGTATCGTAGCGCTCGAGCCAGCGCAACGCCGAATCGACACCGGCCCGCCAGCGCGGAAACCGGTCGAGCAGTTTCGACCCAAAATGACGACCGATCCAAAACCAGCTCTGATCTCCGGCAAAGCTGCCGAGCCCGGTCGCCGCAAGGACCAGGAATGGATCGAGCACCCCCTGTGCCGAGGCAAAACCGGCAAAAACGACGATTGTCTCGCCTTCGAGAAAAGTCCAGATAAACGCGAGCAGATAAAACCAGGCACCGTGCTCAGCTATGAGCTGATCAATCTGCATTCCTCAACCGTTCCTGCTTACCCCGGCAGCGCGATCCCCTTCTGGCGCGGCGTCATGCTAGTTTCTTCGGCGCCGACGGTCGAGCGGAATTGCCGCTGCCTCGGGAATTTAACATACCAACCGCGAAGGAATGATTGCCGATGATCTTGCTCGGCCGACGCCGCGGACCGCATTGACGGCCCCTCGCGACAAGATCAGCCTGCGCCACCCGGCAGCATCGGCAGCATCGGCAGCATCGGCAGCATCGGCAGCATCGGCCGCCGGCCTCGCCGGTCCGCGAGCCGCGACGAGGAGGGACGATGGCAGGGTTGTATTTCGAGGAGTTTGAGGAGGGGCAGGTCTTCGAACATGCGATCGGCCGTACCGTCACCGAGATGGACAACGTGCTGTTCAGCACGTTGACGATGAACCCGCAGCCGCTGCATCTCGACGCGGAGTTCGCGAAAACGACCGAGTTCGGCCAGCGCCTGGTCAATAGCCTGTTCACGCTCGGCCTGGTCATCGGCATCAGCGTCGGCGAGACGACGCTCGGCACCACGATCGCCAATCTCGGCATCAGCGACGCGCGATTTCCCAAGCCGGTGTTTCACGGCGACACCCTGCGGGCGCGCACGATCGTGCGGGCAAAGCGCCAGAGCCGGTCGCGGCCCGACGCCGGGATCGTCGAGTTCGAGCATCAGGGCATCAATCAGCGCGGCGAGACCGTCGCGATCTGCCGCCGTGCCGGTCTGATGAAATGCCGGCCGTCGGAGCAGGGGGAGGGGTGAATGCGCTCTTTTCTGTTCGTTCCGGCCGACAGCGAGCGCAAGCTCGCCCGCAGCCCCGAATCGGGTGCCGACGCGCTGATCCTCGACCTCGAGGATTCGGTGGTCCCGGCGAACCGCCCGGCGGCGCGAACCCGGGCGCGCAATTTCCTCGAGGCGACCGAATCCGCCGGATACCGACGCTGGGTCCGGATCAATCCATTGGCGAGCGGTGCAGCGCTCGACGATCTGGCCGCGACCATCACCGGCAGGCCCGATGGCATCCTCTTGCCGAAATGCGTCCCGGACGATCTACGAACCCTCGATCATTACCTTGCGGCATTCGAGGCCGCCTCCAGGTTGCCCCAGGGCGGCGTCCGGGTCATCGCGATCGCGACCGAGACCCCAGCGGCGATGTTCGCGCTGGGCAATTACGCGGGTGTGTCGCCGCGGCTCGAGGGCATCACCTGGGGGGCCGAAGATCTCGCGGCCTCAATCGGCGGCAATAACCGCCGCGCCGACGGGGCCTATGACGATGTCTATCGGCTGGCGCGCTCGCTGTGCCTGTTGGCGGCGGCCGCGGCCGGGGTTACGCCGATCGACACGATCTACACCGATTTCAAGGACGAGGCCGGGCTCGCCGCCGAATGCACCGCCGCTCGCCGCTCGGGCTTCACCGCCAAGATGGCGATTCACCCGGCGCAGATCCCGGTCATCAACCGCGCGTTCACAGTCGGCGAGGACGAGCTCGCCTGGGCGCGCCGGGTCGTCACCCTGTTCGCGGACCATCCGCAGGCCGGCGCCATTGCGCTCGACGGCAAGATGGTCGACCGCCCGCACCTGACCCTGGCGCGCCGCCTCTTGGGCCTCGATCTGGCATAGCGTCGCCGCCCTCACGCCGCTCCTTTCCGAGAAGCCGTCGGTCCGCCGCATCGCCGCTAGTGGCGCGAACCTGGCACTTGCCGCCACTGCTGCTGCCATCGCGGCGCAGGCCGGGACCCATCCCGGCCCTGGGCACCGACCTTCGCCGGCGTGGCGGAAAACTGGGTGCTATCCGTCAGAAGTTATCGGCTAGGAGCGGTGAGGGGAAGCTCACCTGGAAAGGCGATTTCTTGCCGCCTTTCTAACGCGCGTCGGAGACGCCATGATGATCGATGACCGTCGCGCCTAAACGCCGCCGACTGCGCTCTCTCAACCGACCGACAGAGGTAAACCCATGGCCGCCACGACAACACAGACCAACCGCAAGAAACTGCTGCTGCCGACGACCTTGGCCCGGGCGGGTTGGGCGATTGTCGAGGCGCGCGAAGATGTCGAAGGCGTTCCCTATCAGACGACAGCACCGAAGGCCGAATTGCACAAATTGCTCGAGGATGTCGCCGGGGTGGCGCTGTCGGTGACGCCGTTCAGCGACCCCGAACTCGATGCCGGCCCCGGCCTCGAAGTCGTGGCCCGCATCGGCGTCGGCTATGACGCGGTCGACGTGCCGGCGCTGACCCGGCGCCATATCCCGCTGATGATCGCCGGCACCGCCAATTCGGTCAGCGTCGCCGAGGCCGGGGTGTACCTGTTGATGAACCTGGCCCGGCGCGGTGCCGCAATGGACGCGATGGTCAAGGAAGGCCGCTGGCACGACCGCTATCACGAGATGCCGGTCGATCTCTACGGCAAGACCGTGCTGATCGTCGGCTTCGGCAAGATCGGCACCCGCTCGGCCAAACGGCTGGGCGCGATGGAGATGAACGTCCTGGTCTACGACCCCTACATGTATTCCGAGACGATCCGCGGCATGGGCTACGACCCGGTCGGCGATCTCGACGCCGCGGTGGCGCGCGCCGACTTCATCACGATCCATTGCCCCAAGACGCCGGAAACCGTCGGCCTGTTCGACGCCGCCCGGCTCGCGCACATGAAGCGCACCGCCTTTATCGTCAACACCGCGCGCGGCGGCATCATCGACGAAGCGGCGCTTTATGACGCGCTGAAGACGAATCGGATCGCCGGCGCGGCGCTCGACGTCTTTGTCGAGGAGCCGACGCCGAAGGATAACCCGCTGCTGACCCTGAAGAACTTTGTCGCCGCGCCGCATGTCGCCGGGGTCACCCGCGAAGCAGTTGAGCGCATGGCGGTCACCACCGTGCAAAACCTGTTGAGCGTGCTCGACGGCAAGCCCAACCGCGAGAACGTCGTCAACCGGGAGGTGCTCGGCTGAGAGCATTCTAGAGGCCGCCGGGACTGCCGCTGTCGATTGGCACCGTGCGAGATCGCGTGCCGCTATCGGGTGAGGCGGCCGGCGCGGCGAGTTGTAACTGCGGCGATGCGGGAGGGATGGCCCGGCGGTCTTGCGCCTAAGACCACGGGTGCGCCGCTGTGGCGGCTCTGGTTCGGATCGGGGGATGCGCCGACTCACCGCAATGACGTTGCCGCTGCGCCGCGGCCTCGAACGGGCGTGGGCCGATCCCCCGGCATGGGCATTGCCGGCGGCCATCGGGGCCTTTGCGCTAGCATTGCGGCTCCACGGTCTCGGCGACAAGCCATTCTGGCTCGACGAGGTCGCCAGCCTGCGGCGGGCCACGTCGAGCGTGAGCCACCTCGTCGCCAACTCGCTGCACAACAATCATTACCCGAGCTATTTCCTGCTGTTGTGGCTGGTCGCGAAGATCGGCACTTCGCAGTGGCTGCTGCGGTTGCCGTCGGCGCTGTTCGGCGCGCTCGGCGCGGCGTTGGCGTGCGCGATCGGGCGCCGGGTGGGCGGCCCGCGCAGCGGTTTGATTGCCGGCCTATTGATGGCGGTGTCGCCGTTCGAGGTCCAGTTCGGTCAGGAGGCGCGCTCCTACACCTTGGTCTCTTGCCTGATCCTGACGGCACTGCTCGGGCTCGTGCGGCTGGCTCAGGAGCCGGCCGCCGCCGCGCTGCCGCTGCACCGAAAGGGCGCGCTGCGCGGTCCGTGGCTCGCCTATTCTCTCGGGACGGCGGCGGCGCTCAATGTGCTCAACGTTGCCGTGCCGTGGCTGCTCGCCGCCAACCTCGGCGCCGCCGCGATCGTCTGGCGCGCCCCGCGCAGCAGCACCGGCAGAGGCGCATTTCTGCGCAATTGGGGGCTGGCCCAAGCCTTGATCCTGGTGACCTGGGTGCCCTCGGCCATCAGCATCTATGTCGCCAGCGAGGGTGCCGTTCTCGACGGCGCGGGCTGGGCGCCGGCAGCGACCCCCGGGGCGATCTGGTCGATCTTTGCACCCGTCTATCTGCTGCGGATTTCACGCTTCATCACCTTCGGCATGATGCCGGCCGCGGTCCCCGGGCTCGCCTTCGTCGTCGCGATTATTGCCGCCTTGGGCGCGTGGCGGTTGCGCCGCGAGCCTGTGCTGCTGGCGGTGCTCGGCAGCGCCACATTGCTGCTGCCGGTGAGCTTGCTGGTCGTCTCGCTGTTCGTGCCGGTGCTGGTGCCGCGCTATTTCGCGTGGAGTGCGGCGCCGTTCTTTATCTTTGCTGGGGCTGGCCTGGGCCAGTTGTCATTCCGGCGCTTCGCTCCGGCGGCGGCGGTGTTGGCGGCGGCGTGCCTGGCCAATTTGCTTCCCTATTACGGCGACGAAACCAAGCCCCGCTGGGACTTGTTGGCAACGCAGCTCGCGGCCGCTGCCCGGCCAGGCGACGTGGTGCTGCTCGACAGCTATTATTCCTATTCGGTGCTCGCGGTCTTTGCTGCCCGCGCCGGCCTTGCCGATCACGGGGTCAAGCTGAGCTGGAGCCCGCCGCAGGCGATCAAGGAGGCTGCCGGCCACGACCTATGGGCCGTCTATGGGCGGGCCGGACAGGCCGCTAAAAAAAAGTCGCCGAAAGATTACCGCAAAGCGCTCGCATCCCTCGGATCGCCGGTCGCGCAGAATCCGGTCGGGCGCTATATCCTGGTGTGGCGGTTCCGAGAGCCGACGGCGCCGGCCGACCAGATCACGACACCGCAACCGCGCCCGGACGGCGTGGCCGCCGAGGAGCCGCATCCGTAAACCGGGCGGTGACCGCGTTCTTCAGCGGCTCTCGGGCCCGTGCGTCGACCGGGATTTAGCTCGAAGCCGCCGGAGTTCAGTTTTCCAGACGTGCCGGCTCTTCGCCGTCGAGAGCGGCTTCTTCCGTCGGCATTTTGGCCCGGGCGCGACGGACCGCCTCTTCGAGCTCGTCAAGCGTGCACAGACCGACACCAACCGGATGTCGTGGCTTGATGTTCGGGCTGTTCCAGTGGGTGCGGTCGCGCACCGCGGCGATTGTCGGCTTGGTCGTGCCGATCAATTTCGAGATCTGAGCATCCGACAGTTCGGGGTGGCTTTTCAGCAGAAATGCGATCGCGTCGGGCTTGTCCTGGCGCTTGGCGATCGGGGTGTAGCGCGGTCCCTTGTGCCGGATCGCCTGTGGCGGCATCGCCTGCGGCGACAGCGCGAGCCGAGCCTCGGGATCGGCCTGGCAACGCGCGATCTCCTCGGTCGTGGTCTGGCCGTTGGCTACCGGATCCAGGCCCAGCATCTGGTTCGCCACTTCGCCGTCGGCGATCGCCTGGATTTCGAGCGGATGGAGCCCGCAGAAATCTGCGATCTGCTCGAAGGTGAGCGATGTGTTTTCGACCAGCCACACGGCGGTCGCCTTTGGCATCAACGGAGCAGGCATGGTGAGGTCCCGATTTCGACAACGCACCGCCGCCGGCAATGCGGCGCGCGGGCGAGCACAAAAAACTCAGATATTATATAGTCCGGCGACCGACCGAGGGAAGACGCCAACAGGACCTGGCACCGATGGACGAATTTGAACCCGAACCGCGGCGCAAGCCGGCGGCGCCAAAGGACCTGAGCTTGATGGGGATTGCCGAGCTCGAATCCTATATCACCGAGCTCGAGGCAGAAATCGCCCGCGCCCGGGGCGAGATTGCCGCCAAGCGCAGCCATGGCCGCGGAGCCGAGGCCTTGTTCAGGCGCTGACCCAAGCGCGCCCGAACTACCGGCGAGCGTTCCCTCAAAAAGCGGATCTGCCGGCGCGTGTTGACACGGGGCCTCGCCATCGCGACATGCGCGTATCATCTGGGAGATCGGAAGATGGCGAGGATGCGTGCGGTCGAGGTGCGCGAGCCTGGCGGGCCGCTGGAGTTGGTTGAACGAGAGGTCCCAGACCCCGGCCCCGGCGCGGTCCGAATCAAGGTCCAGGCCTGCGGCGTCTGCCACAGCGACAGTTTCACGAAGGACGGTCTCATAACCGGCATCCGGTATCCACGGGTGCCCGGCCACGAGGTGATCGGGCTCGTCGATGCGTTGGGCGCCAATGTCCAAGCCTGGAGTGCCGGACAGCGGGTCGGTGTCGGCTGGCATGGCGGCAATTGCGGCTATTGCGACGCCTGCCGGCGCGGCGACGCTTTCGCCTGCGAGACCGAATCCCTGGTGACTGGGGTCACCTCCGACGGCGGCTATGCCGATTACATGATCGCTCCGGCCGAAGCGTTGGCTCGGGTTCCGGACGGGCTGTCGGCAATCGAGGCGGCACCCTTGATGTGCGCCGGCATTACCACCTTCAACGCGTTGCGTCATAGCGGCGCTCGCCCCGGCGAGGTCGTGGCGGTGCTGGGTCTGGGCGGGCTCGGCCATCTCGGCGTGCAGTTCGCGGCAAAGCTTGGCTTCACGACTGTCGCCATTGCCCGGGGCGCCGATAAGGCGCCGCTCGCCCGCCAGCTCGGCGCTCATCACTACATCGACAACGCCGCCGAGGACCCGGCGGCGGCGCTCCAGAAGCTCGGCGGCGCCAAGGCGATCCTCGCGACGGCGACGAGCGCCGAGGCGATGAATTCGGTCCAGGGCGGGCTGGGGGTCAACGGCACGCTGTTGGTGATCGGCGCCGTCCAATCGCTTGCAGTCGACGCCTTGCAACTCCTAAACGAGCGGCGGTCGATCAAGGGGTGGTATGCCGGTACCTCGATCAACTCGCAGGACACCCTGGCGTTCAGCGCGCTGACTGGGGTGCGCTCGATGAACGAAATCTTCCCGCTGGAGCGCGCAGCCGAAGCCTACCAGCGCATGATCAGCGGCAGCGCCCGGTTTCGCGCTGTTCTGACCACCGGGAATTGATCCGGCCCGTCGCAGCGGTCATGTTGATGCCGGGGAGGACCGATGATGTCCGGCAATCCGGCGCAGCTCTACGAGAAGGATTTCGTCCGCTGGACTGAGCAACAGGCGGCGGCGCTGCGCGAGGCCGCAGCGCTCGGCACCAACCTGCCGCTCGATTGGGAGAACCTCGCCGAGGAGATCGACAGCTTGGGCCGGTCCCTAAGACATGAGCTGCGCAGCCGCATCCTCGTCATCATCGAGCACCTGCTCAAGCTCGGGTGAGGTGCTCTCGCTGGTGCAGATAGAAATGGCTCGGGCGGCACGATATGCCATCCAGGCTTTCCGCCGTCTCGGCGAAGCCACCCCGGAGGTCGTCGCGAAGCTCGAAGCAGCGAGCTACACCGAGGAACAGGTGTTGGGCGATTGGTTCCCCGGAGATGCCCCTCACGCCGCCCCTCTCCCCGCGGGCGGGGAGAGGGGGTAGCGTCGAGGCAGAGACTAGACGCCCTTCCTACCCGAGGTGCTTTTTAAAGAAGGCGGTGATCGGGTCGTACGAGGCGTTCGTCTGCCGCTTCTCGTTGTCGATATAGACGATCTCGATGTCGCCGCCGGCGTTCCGGTAGTTCGAGATGAACCGCTCCGGCTCATTGCCGGGGAAGCTCGAAATCATCGTCATGGTAGTCGTGGACCATGTCGGGCCGGCCCTGGACCCACAATGCCGGGGGCATCTGCACTTTTTCGCCGCGTTCAAGGAGCAGCATGGGGTTGCCCTCGGCCATCGCGGCCTCGGTCTTCCAGTAGAGGTCGTGCTTTTCCTTCATGCCGAGCGAATAGGCCGGCGGGTTCGGGCTGTTGGCTGCCTTTTGGGCGTTGCGATAGCGCGACAGCGGGTTAATCACCGGCCATGACATCGCGACCGCCTGCACCGTCGCGTCGACCTTGGGCGAGCCCGCCGGCAACGGCGCCGCGGCATAGCGGGTGTCGTTCGGACGCATCGCCGCCAGCATCGCCAGATGGCCGCCGCTCGACGCGCCGCCGATGCCGATCCGATTGGCATCGACCTTGAGCTCGCGGGCATGCGCCTTGACCCAGCGGACCGCGTAATTGATGTCGATCAGCGAGGTTGGGTAGCCGTCAGCGTTATGGCGGAACTCGAGCGAGGCGACGACGAAGCCGTTTTTCGCCAGGGTCTCGTCGAGGCCCTTGGTGCCGGAGAGATCGCCGCTGGTCCAGGCGCCGCCATGCAGATCGACGACCGCCGGAAACGGGCCGTCGCCTTTCGGCTTATAGAGCCGGGCGATCAGCTTCTTGTCGCCGTGGCGCAGATACTCGACGTCTTCGGTGGTGATTTCATGGGTCGGCATTCTAACTCCCTCCCGGAGTTGCGAGCGTTGCGGCGCACGGAGAGCGAACGAAGAGCGCCTCCGATCTCCGAGCCCAGCGCGTCAGCCTACTCGGACGCGGCGAACTGGGGAAGGGCAGATGCGAGGCGGCCCATGGCCGGGCCAGTTTTCTAATGGCGGATCTCAGGAGCGGCGATGCGTACGCTGTGGAACATCGTCCTCAGGCCCCGAAACCGGCGCCGAGCCAATCGAGGCTGTCTTCGCGCTCGAGATGCTGCAGGCGCTCGAACAAGGGCCCGGCCCGGTCGCCAAGCGCGGCGCGGGTCAGGCGAGTAAATTTGTCGCCGAGATCAGCGGCTGCGAGGGTGCCATCCTCTGCGGTGTTGGCGAGGCGTCGGCCGCCTTTGAGATCGACCGTCACCGTCGTCGCGGCGATGCCCTGACCAGGGGTGGGCGGCGCGGCATCAATCGTAACCCGGCGGCAGAGCGCGCGGATCGCTGGATCGTCGAGCGCGCCGTCGGCGAAGGATTCGGGGTTGCGCGGGTCGCGGTAGAGCGAGAGCGCGGCGCAGAATGGCACGCTGTATTGCGCCATCATCAGATCGGAGGGCTCGGGAATGTTGTGCAGGGTGGCCATGCGCTCGCTGCCGCAAATCGCGACCGCCTCGACCTCGCCGCCCGCAAAGCCGTGCTCGGCCTGCAATTGCGACAACGCCTTGACCGCGGCATGCGCGTTGATGTGGCACGGATAGCGCTTGAGGGCGATGCTGGTCGTCTCCCAGTGTTGGCCGAGACCCTTGGTTAGCTCGGCCACTTCCCATTCGCGGCAGAACACGGCCAAGAAGCCAAACGGGCCTTCGAGCACCGTGTCGGGCGCGGTGAAGCCGTCCTGCGCCAGGCTCGCGGCCAGGACGCCGCCTTCGGAGGCACGGCCGAGATGCAGCCGCTTGATCATGCCGCCATTGCCGGCGCGGGCGAATTCCAAGAGGCCCGAGGCCAGCGACCCGGCGATGCCGAGGGCATTGGTCGTCCGCGTCGCGTCGAGCTCGAGGAGATGCCCGGCGGCGACGGCCCCGCCGAACGGCCCGGTGTTGCCGGGCGCGTGAAACCCGCGTTCTTCGTTGGTGTGGCCGGTGGCGCGGCCGATCCGCACCATGACTTCGCAGCCGGCGACGAAGGCGACGATCAAGGCGCGCCCGCCGAGCCCCTGCTGCTGCGCGACCGCCAGTGCCGGCGGCAACAGCGTCGCGCCCGGATGCACCCCCGCCCCCGGCCTCGTCAGGCTGTCGAGCTCGAAGGCGTGCGCGAGGGCGCCGTTGGCGAGCGCCGCCGCTGGCGCCTGCACCGCAGGTCCGGCGCTGCCGAGGATGCGGCACCTGCCGCCGGGGCCGGTGCGCTCGGCATACCGGATGACGATCCGGCTCCACGGCAGCGCCGAGCCGCACACAATCGCTGCAACCGTGTCGGCGATGCACTCTTTGGCCCGGCGGATGACCTCCGTCGGCAGGTCCTCCCAGCGGAGCGCCGCGGCATAACGCGCCAGCCGAACGGTCTCTTGCGCCATGACTTCCTCCCCGGGGGCCGCCTCGCTGGGGTAGACATTAACGTACCAAAACCGGCGCGCGAAGGTTTCAGTTCAATGCGGGACGTGGACCAGATGCGGCCACAGTCCGATTAGCCCAATCAGGATCAGATAGATCGCGACGACATAATTCAGCAGACGCGGAACCAGAAGGATCAGGATTCCAGCGATAAGTGCTACTAATGGCTGAATAGCGACGACGTCGAGGGTCATCGGGTGGCCTTCTCTCGGTGGGGGATATTCGCAAGAACGCTGTCGGGCACGGCGAGTTGCACGGGGCTGGGAAGCGTCGGTAAGCGCCGCGCCAGCGCCGGCGGATTCCCGTGCCGCGGGCGATTGTGCCGCATCGATACCGCACCGGTCGAGGCACTCGATCGCCGCGGCGGAACGCAGGGCGGTCCGGGGATGATCTGTGCTGCACATTTTCCCCGGCTGGCCCTGTGGTGGCGGCAAGCTGCGCGTCGTCGCTGCAGATGGGCTGCGGATGAGGTAGAATGGCGGTGACAGGCGGCGGAAAATCCATGCCGCCGGGGCCCACTTGCCGGATCGAGCCTAGACGATGCCCGTAAGCGACCCGCCAATCCCGCCCCGCGGCGACGGGGCAGGCGCGCTGCATCTATTGGCGCCAGCACCCGCGTTGCCGCCCCACATTGCGCCGGACCAGACCGCCCGCGACCCCAAAGCGGCGGCAGCGGCCTATCGGCGGCGCGTGTTGCTGGTGCTGTCGGCGATCGTGCTGGCGCTCGGCCTTTATTGGGCGTCGAGCTATATCTTCGCCTACACAAACGACGCTTATGTAACTTCCGATCTCGTCGCGGTCGCCCCCCAGATCACCGGTCGCATCATCGCCGTGCCCATCGTCGACAATCAGACGGTGACGAAAGGCACGCTGCTGGCGGCAGTCGATCCGCAACCGTTCCAGCTGGCGCTCGCCGAGCAGCAGGCCAAGCGCGTCGAGGCCGAGGCACAGCTCGCGGTCGATCACGACCTGATCAAATCGGCCAAGGCGGCACGCGACGAAGCGACGGTCAAGGAGCGGCTGGCGAGCGACAATCTGCGCCGCGCAACACCGGTGGCGGCAAGCGGATTCCTCTCGCGCCAGGCACTCGAAGACGCGAGCACGCACGCGCAAGCCGCAGTGGCGGCGCTGGCGGACGCCGAAGACGCCGTCGCCAAGGCTCGTAAGATGCGGGCCCTGCACGAGGCGACGGTCAAAGCAATCACGGCGCAGATCGCCTATCTGCAATGGCAGCTCGACCAGACCCGGGTGCTGGCTCCGGTCGATGGCACGATCACTAATCTCACCCTGCGCATCGGCGACCAGGCGGTGGCGAACAAGCCGCTGGTCGGCGTGGTCGATGCCCATGCCTGGCGCATCCTGGCGAACTATAAGGAAAGCGTCATTCGGCATATGCAGGTCGGGCACAACGCCTGGGTGTGGCTTGACACCTATCCGTGGCACATCCACCGCGCGGTGATCCAGGGCATCGCCCGCGGCATCAATCGCAGGGAGACGCCCAATACATTGTTGCCTTATGTCGAGCCGACGACCGACTGGATCCGTCTCGAACGGCGCTTTCCGGTAACCCTGGTATTGCGCGATTCGAGCCCGGACGTCACTCTGCACATGGGCTCCGACGCACGCACCCTGATCTTTTATTGAGGCCGGCCGGTGCTGCGCGAGATCCCCCGCGCGCTCGCCGCCGAACTGCGCTCGTTCAATTTTCGCGGCCTCCGCGGGATGGAGGCGACCGAGGCTGCGTTGTCGGTCTCGCTGGCTGTGCTCGCCGCACTGGCACTGCATTCCGACGATCCCTGGTGGGCGGGGATCAGCGCGTTCATGGTGACTCGCGCCTCGCTCGCGGTCGCCTTGTCGCGCGGCGTCATGCGGGTCGCCGGCAGCATTGCGGGCGCTGCCATCGGCGTCATCGTCCTCGGCCTATTCGTGTACCAGCCGCTGCCGTTCTGCCTCTGCCTCTTCGCCCTCGCATTCGTCGGGTTTTTTGGGTTCGCGACCTCGCGCTTCGGCTATGCTTGGTTGGTCGGCGCGGTGACCGGTAGCTTGGTGATCCTGATGGCATTCACCGAGCCGATGGGAGCGTTTACCATCGCGGTCAACCGCGTCGCCGAAGTTGTGATCGGGACGATAGCCTCGCTGATCGTCTGCGCACTTATGCCGGCGCCGGCCGATGAGGGGGGACTTCCCACCGCCGGCCAGATCAGCCCTCCGCCACTGATCTTCTGGCGCCGTCGCTACGGCGCGGAACTCCAAAGCTGGCTCGACGGGAAATGGCCGCTGGTGATGCACGCCGGCTCGGGCGGGCTAACGGTCATGCTGCTGCCGGGGTTGGCGAACTGGCTGGCGCCGGTAAGCCCGGTCACGATGGGCGTCACGGTGGTCATCGTCATGTCGATCCCGACAACGGCGATCCTAGAATCCAACTCACGGTTCATCATCGAGCGAGCGGCACATCGGATCATCGGCTGCCTGCTCGGCGCATTGCTTGGGCTCGCCTGTCTGGCCTTCGTCGGCAGCAATTTCGCGTTGTGGATGCTGCTGCTGGTCGCCGGAGTCTGGCTCTGCTCGCAGATCCAGACCGGCAGCACCGGCGTCAGCTATGTCGGAACCCAGGCGATGTTCGCGTTTCTGATGAGCTTGGTCCAGAGCCAGGGTCCACCCCGTTGGATCGGCCCCGGCTTCGAGCGCCTGGTTGGGGTGATGAGCGGGCTCGCGATCCTGTTTGTCATCACCCTGATCCTGTCGCTGATCCCGTTGCCTGATCGCGCGAGCGCGCCCGCCGCCCGATAAAGCGAGAAAGGAGCGAGGCGATGCCGGATTTCGCGGTCGTGCCGTCGGCTGGAACCGTGGCGCCGGGCGAGGGTTACCTCCGCGACACGCCGGTGCTGCAGTCGCATGTCGGGACCCAGCCCGATCTGTTCTTACGCTGGAACGCGATCCCGCTCGACGCCGCCGGCGTCGATGTGGTCATCCATCTGCACGGGTTTTCGCGGGAGGGTGCGGCGATGCCGCTCGCCGAAAAGGTCGTGCGTAGCGGTCTCGACCTGTCGCGCAGAACCCGGCCGACCCTGGCGATATTGCCGCGCGGCAACTGGCTGCGCTACAGCTGGTACGATTTCCCGGCGCTGCTCGAGGGCGGAATCGATCGACTGATCGATTACGGTCTGCAGCGGTTCGCCGCAGCGCTCACCCTCTCCGCGCTCGCCGCCGATCGACTGATCCTGACCGCCCATTCCGGCGGCGGCATGCCGGCGGTTGACGCGATCGAGGGCGCGTGGCGCGCTCCGGACGAGCTTCATGTGTTCGACGGGCTCTACGGCCGCGATCCCGCCGCCGGCGATCCAATTCGCGGGCTGGAGACAATCGATCGCTGGCTCGGCCAACGGCTGGCTGCCGAGCCCGAGCGCCAAGGGGCGCTGCGGGTCGTCTATATCGAGCAGCAGACCGGTCCGTTCTCGCGTCGGGTCGGGGACTTGATCGCGCGCCGTGTGGCTGGGGCCGATCCCGCCGCCGCGGCAATTCTGCGGCGCCGCTATCGGGTGGAGCCTTCCGCGGTGCAGCACGCGCAGATCGCGCAGCGCTGCGGCCCCGACCTCCTGGCCGCGGCGGACGCACAGTTCGACTGGTTCCCCTGACCGAGCAGTCGAGCCGCCCATAAATCGACGGCGCGAGAGTAGCGCGCCGAGCGGCGGATACACACTTCTTCATGGTTGGCGGGTCGCGAGTTCGCTCGGGGCCGGCAGCCGGTTGGGATGCCGTCAAGGGGCTGCTTGCGGCCCTCCGAACATCAGGTTCGGGAGGAACGGTCATGTTGACGATCCGAAACCCCGTTGAATGGGGCGTCGACCAGCTGAAGCATGCCGCCGGTGCGGTCGAAATTGTCGGCCGAGCCAGGCGGCGGACCCGGGAAAACCTGCACTCGCCGGCGCCGGCGGTGGCCCGGATCGACGCGGCGGACCTGCGCCGGGCATTGGCCGCGGGCCTTGCCGACTTCGCCGCCTTCCGCACCGACGTCCTCTTTCTCTGCATGCTCTATCCGCTCGCTGGCCTGATCCTGGTCCGGCTCGCCTTCGGCTATCAGATGCTGCCCTTGCTATTCCCGCTGGCCTCGGGCTTTGCCCTGGTCGGCCCGTTCGCCGCGGTCGGCCTTTACGAGATGAGCCGGCGCCGCGAAGAGGGCCGCGAAATCGGTTGGGCGGATACGTTCGGCGTCGTCCGCTCGCCGGCGTTCGGCGCGATCGTGCTGTTGGGCCTGTTGCTAATGGCCCTCTTTCTGTTGTGGCTCGCCGCGGCCCTGGGGATCTGGGCGCTGACCCTCGGCCCCGAACCGCCGGTCTCGATCGTCGGGTTTGTCCGCGACGTGTTCACCACCCCTTGCGGCTGGACCCTGATCGGCGCCGGCGTTGGCGTCGGCTTCCTGTTCGCCCTCCTGGTGCTGGCGATCGGCGTCGTGTCGTTTCCGCTGCTGCTCGACCGACAGGCTGGGCTCGACACCGCGATAATGACCTCGGTGCGCGCGGTCGCCGTCAACCCTGGCCCGATGGCCCTGTGGGGATTGATCGTCGCCGGCGGGCTGGTGCTCGGCTCGATCCCCTGTCTGCTCGGCCTAGTTGTGGTCATGCCGGTGCTCGGCCACGCGACCTGGCATCTCTATCGCCACGTCGTGCCGCGCTGATTTGCAACTCGCTCGGCGGCGCGGAACCAGCCTCGCGTCGGCGGGCGTTGCCTTGGCTGCGTTGCCTTGGCTGGAGCGGCGGTGGGCCATCTAAAGCCGGGTCGCCGTCCGCTACCGGGTGACGGAGGACGATCCGATGAATTTTCGCGACGAGAAAATCGGCCTGGCTTTCACGGCGGCGGTTGCAGCACTGTTCCTTGGCTGCGTCCCGCGTGCGAGCATGGCGCAGAACGCCAACCTGCCCGACGGCCCGATTGCCTGCACCGACTTCCACCGCGGCTCCAATGGCTCCTGGACCGTCCTGCATCCGACCACGATTCATCCGCAGGGCGTCGAGATGAAACTGGCGCCGGGGCAGATCTTTGCTGAAAATCAGTTCGTTCAAGGCATCGAAATCACGAATGTGCTCGACCGCAATTGCGGCAACAAGTGACCGGTCAGGTGAACTTTGCCGGAGCCCGCGCGCGTTTTCCCGCAAGCGGGGAGGGCGGATCGGCCTGACTGCTTGAGGGCGCCATGAGCGATGGAGAAAAGCTGCGCGGCCCCTAATTGTCTCTAGGGGCGCCCCTCCGCGTCGAAGGGTTAGAAGGGTTAATCGATTAGTCATAAGCTTGCCGTAATTTCCAGGAATTCCATGGCCGGCAGCGGTGGCGCAGGCGCGCAAGTCCGTGATCCGCCGCGGGGGAAGCTCCTTTTTGCGGCCGATATCCCGGCTCCTCTATTTCCTCTATGCCAGGCGACTGGCCCGCGCACTCCGTCGGCGCCCGCGGCCGCGCCATGTCGGCATCATCCTCGACGGCAACCGTCGACACGGCCGCTCGCTCGGCATCAGCGAGCCGCGGGCGGTCTACGATCTCGGCGCCGACAAACTCGACGAGGTGCTCGAATGGTGCGCCGAGCTCGGCATCCCAACCGTGACCCTGTGGGTCTTCTCGACCGAGAATTTTCGTCGGCCGGCGGCCGAGGTCTCCGGCATCCTCGCCTCGGTCGAGGCGAAGCTGACGGCCCTCGCCGGCGATCCCGCAATCCACCGCCGGCGGGTCCGGGTGCGCGCCATCGGCTGCATGGAAATGCTGCCCGAGCCGGTTCTCACCGCGATCGCCGCGGCCGAGCGGGCCACCGCCGGCTATGACGGGCTCGAGCTGAACATCGCCGTCGCCTATGGCGGCCGCCAGGAGATCGCCGATGCGGTGCGCGCCCTGCTCGCCTGCCTCGCCGGACGGCAGGCGACCTTTGCCGAGGCGATCGAGCAGGTCACCCCGGAAGCAATCGCGCGCCATCTCTATACCGCCGGTTTGCCCGACCCGGATCTGATCATCCGCACATCAGGCGAGATTCGGCTCTCCGGCTTTCTGTTGTGGCAGAGCGCGCACAGCGAGTTCTATTTCAGTGACGTGTTGTGGCCGGCCTTTCGCAAGATCGATTTCCTGCGCGCGATCCGCTCGTTCCAGGAGCGCCAGCGCCGCTACGGCTGCTGACCGTGGGCTCCCGTGCGATCGGCGGCAGAATTGCCACGCCGCAAATCGCATTGTACCGCCCTTGCGTGGTCCCGAGAGGGCTGGCCGCGCGGAAATAGGAACGGCCGCAGAATTCGCTCCAAATAACTGCGAAAACAGCGGGACGAGGGCCGTTTGCGGGAAGCGTCTGGACGCCGCCAGCCCGGTCTTCGAGCCTGGTCAAGCGATGCCGTTCAGTACAAAGTCGAAGATGTCGAAATTGCGCAGACCTCCAGCTTCGGCGCGGCGCTGATACTGAGGTGTCAATGGCCGTGACAGGATGAACGGAACGCGCTCCTCGCCCTGTCCGCCATGCGAGCGCAGGCGATGGCCCGCCAATCCCGAGAGGTCATGGTCGGCGCGCGCGGCACCGATCGCGGTCGCGGCGTCGCCGAGCACGACCAGATCGGCCTCGCGGTCGAACGGCAATTCGAAACGCCGCGCTGCCTCCCTGCGGTCGAGAACCGCGGCGACGCCGGGCAAAGCCTCGCTCGCCGTCATCATCGCCGGCAGATCGGCGCGGTCGCGCGCATAGACCCGCACGAACGAGCCGAGCGCACCGTGATGGCGGACGAACGGGTCGGTGATCGGGCAGATCACCCGTGCCGCGCAGGCACCGAACAATTCGTTCAGCTGGTCTTCGAGAAAGATCACCTGCGGCTTGTCGTTCATGCCATGATCGGCGACGAGGCCGACGACCGCGTCCAATTCGACAAAGCGTTTGAACTCGGTCGTCGACCGCGCGATGAAACGCATCGGCTGCCGGTTCGCCCGGCGCGTGCGCGTGCTGGACATAATCGGATAATGAGAGATAGAGGAGCCGCGCCGCCCCGCGTTCGAGCAGCCTCAGCCCGGCATCGAGCACAAAGAGCGACAGGTCGGCCGAATACATGTCGGGGCGGGCGCGCCCGACCAAGGCCTCAATCGCCGCATCGGCGCATTCGGACGAGGCTGCGAGGCCATCGAGATTGCGGCCGAGCAGCCGGCGTAATTTGTCCTTGGCGGTGACCGCGGCGGTGGCGATCCCCTCCCGCGCCATCAGCGAGAGGATCGTCTCGCTGCGCATCAGCGCCGGGTCGGTCATCATGATTTCGCGGCCGGTCTCGCGGTCGAGACAATAATTGCCGGCGATGCCGTGCACCGCCGGCGGCGCCCCGGTCACAATCGAAATATTGTTAGGGTTGGTGAAGGTCGGCATCACCGCGTCGGCGCGGCCGAGCCATCCGTTGCGGGCAAAGCCGGCGATCGTCGGCAACACTCCGTCCGCGATTCCGCGCTCGACATAGGCCGGATCGAACCCGTCGACGCAAATCACCACGACGGGGCGGTCGGGCTTTCGGTACCGTCTGCTGTTCAACTCGACCCAATCGGTCATCGCCACTTTTCTCCGCCGCTACCCATAACACTTGGGATCGGCTGCGCGGAGCGAAACCCATAGCGCGCAGGGGAACCCATCGCTCCCCAATGGGTCGGGATCAACCCCGGACGCGATCGAGCGCCTCGGCCTCACCGGCGCTTTCGCGCGCCGCCCGAGTGCGACAGGTCCGGTGCGGGGCTGGTCTGCAATCCTTCCAAATCAGGCCATCACACCCAATCTCGAGGCGCATGACCGGGGTGTAGAGCGCCTCGCCAACCGGAGCTTTCTCTGATGATCGAACGCAGACCCTTTGCCAGCCTCGGCGGCGCCAATCACGGCTGGCTCGACACCAGGCACCATTTCTCGTTCGCCGACTACCAGGACCCCGCCCGGATGAACTGGGGCCGGCTGCGGGTGTGGAACGACGACACGATCGCCCCTGACACCGGGTTTCCGCCGCATCCGCATGCCGACATGGAAATCATCACCTACGTGACCGAGGGGGCGGTGACCCACCAGGACAGCCTCGGCAACCAGGGCCGCACGGAGGCGGGCGACGTGCAGGTGATGAGCGCCGGTACCGGCATCCGTCACGCCGAACACAACCGCGAACCCGGGACGACGAAACTGTTCCAGATCTGGATCCTGCCGACCAGCCGCGGTGCGGCGCCGAGCTGGGGTACAAGGCCGTTTCCGAAAGGCGACCGCTCGGGCCGTTTCGTTGCCCTGGCCAGCGGCTTTTCCGAGGATCGTGAGGCCTTGCCGATCCGCACCGATGCGCGGGTGCTGGGCGCCAGCCTGCATGCCAGCGAAACCGTCGATTATCCGCTCGGCCGGGACCGCCGCGGCTATCTGGTGCCGGCCAAGGGCGCGGTCGAGGTCAATGGGGTGCGGCTGGACGCCCGCGACGGCGCGGCCATCCGCGACGAAGCCGGGCTACGGGTTCGCGCGATCGACGACGCCGAGCTGGTGCTGGTCGACGCTGGCTCATCCCAGGCTGGCTGATCTCAGGGTCCGACCCTGAACAGCGCCGTGGCCGTCTGGCCGCTCAGCACGTCGGTGGCGCGGATCTGCCACGTCCCGGACGGGTCGTTGACGGCCAGCGGCAGCAGCTCCAGCGCGTCGCCATGCGTGGCGATGAGGTTCCCGGAATAGGCCGGCACGACCCGGTCCCGCGGGTCGACGATGTCGACATGAACAATGCCCGACGTCTGCGGCAAATCCAGACGTATGTGGAATAGGGCATTGTCGCCGGGGTGTGCCGCAGCGGGCCCGGCGATCGCCGGTGGCCTCGGCGGCGTCGGCCACAGGGCGAGGATGACCGCCTCGCCGGGTCCGAGGTCGAGCGCTATTCGGTCGCTTTCGCCGAGCCGGCGGCGCCTGCGCAGATCATAGACCGCGAGCCGCCGGGGCAGCGTGACGATCACCGCCTCCCGGGCGCCGGCGACGGGCGGCGCCCGGTCGCGCTGCACCGCGAGGATCGTCGCCGGACCGTTCTCGAAGCTGCGGGTCTCGACATCGCCGGGTTGGCCGCCCCCGGCGCTGGTGACCCGGAACCGAGTTTTGACGCCGGCAGCGGCCAGGATCTCCGCTGCGCGATCGAGTTCGGCCCGATCGGCGCTTGGGGTGAACGAAACATAGGTTGCCGTACCCTTGCCAAAGGCGATGCGTGTCGTCGTGCCGCCGGGCGGCCCGGCAAAAACATCGGCGAGCAAGGGCTTTCCGAGCCTGCGGCCGTGCTCATCGAACCGCCCCGGCTCGCCGTCGGCGAGGACGATGCCGCCGCGCGCGACGAAGTCGCGGATTTCGGTCGCCTGATCGCGCGACAACGCGATCGTGTCGGGCAGCATCAAGACGCGGATGCCGCCGGCGCGCAACGCGCCATTTTTCAGCGCTTCGGCCGAGATAAACCGCGGCTCGATGCCCAAATGCTCGATCGCCCGCACAAAGTTGCTCGAGGAAGTCCGCGGCGCCGCCCCTAACATCTCGGCATCGGCAGCCCCGGCGCCGTTTGCGTGGCCGCGCCGCCGCCGGTCGAGCAGCCACTGGATCCGCAGGCTCGCCTGGGAGTAGAGCACCGCCACCCGGTCAGTGTGCCGCCGGCTGGTGATCAATAGGGCGCCGAGACCGTCGCGGATCTCGGCGAAATCGGGGGCCGCCTCCAGGCCGCGTTGCCCGAGGCTGCCGTCCGGCATCACGAACCCTCTCGGCTGGTCCCACAAAATCAGCCCGCTGGTGCCGCGCAGCAGCTCGCGCCAGATCAGATAAGCCGCGTCTTCACCGCTCGCAAACAAGGTGGTCAGCAATACCAGCTTCGGATTGAACGAGCGCAGCATCTCGATGTCGTTGTCAAAATCGTAGGGCTCGAGCGCATCGACGCTGTGCGCCAGGCGGGGATAGTCATAGCCGCCCCAGCCCGGGACCTGCACGCCTTCGATTGCCGCCAGTGCGTCCGGATCGGCGGCATGAACCGCCGCGGTGCCGGCCGCGAGGGCGCGGGCGAAGGCGACGTCCATCCACTGCTTGAAATCGGCCCACGCTGCGAAATCCGGGCCGGATTGCCGGATCGCCTGCCGCGTCGTCATCGGCGC
Organism: uncultured Alphaproteobacteria bacterium; assembly: GCA_963832875.1. GTDB lineage: Bacteria > Pseudomonadota > Alphaproteobacteria > ATCC43930 > CGMCC-115725 > AP-15. The sequence goes on from CAWHWB010000003.1 coordinate 365,709, forward strand.
GACCTGCGCCCACCGCGCGAAATGAGTGCCCCACTCTCGGTTGAGTGCGGCCAGCGAGCCATAGCGCTGCTGCAGCCACCCACGCATCGCGCCCAGCGAATCATTGGAGAAGTCGAAATCCCAGAAGCTCGCCAAATCGGCAATTCCGGTCTCGTCGCCAAGGTTGTAGAAAAGCGGCCGATAGGGGCGCAAGGACTGCACGTCTCGGGTCAGGCGCCCGCGGATTTTCGCCAGCCATTGCGGGTCGGACAGGCTGGGGTCGCGAATAAAGGCGGCGATGTCCCCGGGGTCGCGGCGATGCAGCGCCTCGGCGGCGAGAAAACGCCAGTTGACCGGGCGGTCGCCCGACCAGCGATGATAGGGCGAATAGAAATCGGTCGCGATGTTTTCGAGATAAAAGCGCAGATCTTGGTCGAGCAGCGGAGCGAGTTCGGCCGCGACATAGGTCCCGTGGGCGCGGTGGTCGGCCTCGACCATTCCGGCGGTCACGCGGAGCCGCTTCAGCGCACGGTAGGCGGCCGGGCTCTGGGGTTGCCACATGATGATCTGGTAATCCCACCATCCCTGATCGGGCGGCGAGGTGACGAAAGACGCGGTGAGGTCGGTGCGGCGGACCGGCGCGCCGCCATGATCGTCGCCGTCGAGCGACAGGTGTGCGGCGAGCCGGTTCACGACCGTGACCGCGCGCCGCATGTCGAGGGGGAACGTCACTTGTGCAGCGCCGGCCAGGTCGAGCGGGATCTGACGCCGCTCGACAAGGCGGCCGTCGGCATCGGTCCATTCGATGGCAAGAGAGCCGCGCCCGGTTGCAGGCGTGTCGAAACGATAGGCGGCGTTGATCTGGCGGTCGCGTTCGGCCGATTTCGGCACGGCGAGTTCGTCCGCCGACGCCGCGCCGACCGAGACGGCCGCGGCCGAGACCAGCACCATGATCGCCCAACGCGCGGCGCGCCTTATGCGACCGGCCATTGCCGCCTCTGCCGCCCCTTCCCGCCGTCCCGGCTTTCGGTTGACAGCCTCGGGCGCACCCCTATATTGCGCCGCTCGCGGGCGGCAGAGCCGGCGGCGGTGTCGCTGTCCCCGTTGTCTCCTGGGCGCGGCAACCCATATCGGCAGATCTTATGTTTGCAGTGATCCGGACCGGCGGCAAGCAATACAAAGTCGCCAAAGATGACGTGATCGCGGTCGAGAAGCTCGCTGGCGAACCTGGCGCGGTCATCGATTTCGACCAGGTGCTGATGATCGGCGACGGGGCCGAAATCGCCGCCGGCGCGCCGCTGGTCGCCGGTGCGGCGGTCAGCGCCACCGTCGTGGAGCAGAGCCGCGCCGCAAAGATCATCGTCTTCAAAAAGAAGCGGCGGCACAATTACCGGCGCAAAAAAGGTCATCGCCAGTACCAGACCGTACTGCGGATCACCGAAATCAGGCCGGCGGATGCGGACGATGGCGCGGCCGAGTTGGGCGAAGGAGTGACGGATGGCGCATAAAAAAGCGGGCGGCTCGTCGCGCAACGGCCGCGACAGCCGCGGGCGGCGGCTCGGAGTCAAGAAGTTCGGCGGCGAGGTCGTCATTCCCGGCAATATCATCGTGCGTCAGCGCGGTACCAAGTTCCATCCTGGACCGCATGTCGGCATCGGCCGTGACCATACGCTGTTTGCGACCGCCGGCGGTGCGGTGCACTTTCACAAGGGCCTCGCAGGGCGCACTTACGTATCGGTGCTGACGCCGGCCGCGCCGGCCCCGGCTGAAGCCGCCGAATAGCGGGTCGCCCTCACCCACCCAGCGCATCGCGCTGGGTCCCCCTCGCCGGCACTGCGGGAGAGGGTGCCGAGCGCAGTGAGGCGGGTGAGGGGCAATGACCGATGAAGTTTCTCGACCAGTGCAAGATCTACCTGAAGAGCGGTGACGGCGGCCGGGGCTCGGCGAGCTTTCGCCGCGAGAAGTTCATCGAGTTCGGCGGCCCGGATGGCGGCAATGGCGGCAAAGGCGGCGACATCGTCTTTGCCGCGGCGGACAATCTCAACACCCTGATCGACTTCCGCTATCGCCAGCACTTCCGGGCGGCCGACGGGCGCGGCGGCGCCGGGCGCGAAAAGACCGGCGCCAATGGCGGTGATCTGGTGCTGCGCGTGCCGGTGGGGACCCAGATCATGGACGAGGACAACCGGCTGGTTCTCGCCGATCTGACCCGGCCGGACCAGCGCCTCGTGTTTCTGCATGGCGGCGATGGCGGGTTCGGCAACGCACACTACAAAAGCTCGACCAATCGGGCCCCGCGCCGCGCCGATCCCGGCTGGTCGGGCAAGGAGGCGTGGGTATGGCTGCGCCTCAAGCTGATCGCCGATGTCGGCCTCGTGGGCCAGCCGAACGCCGGCAAATCGACCTTTCTTTCCGCGGTCTCGCATGCCCGCCCGAAAATCGCCGACTATCCGTTCACGACGCTGAAGCCGCAACTGGGCGTGGTGCGGCTGCATGATCACGAGCTCGTGCTGGCCGACCTGCCCGGGCTGATCGAGGGTGCCAGCCAGGGCGTCGGCATTGGCACCCGCTTTCTCGGCCATGTCGAGCGCTGCGCCGTGATCCTGCACTTGGTAGACGGCACCATCGACGATGTCGCCGGCGCCTATCGCGCGATCCGACAGGAGCTCGCCGCCTACGGCCACGGCCTCGCCGACAAGCCCGAGATCGTGGGGCTCAACAAGACCGACGCGCTCGACGCCGATACCGTGAAGGAGAAGATCGGGCAATTACGGCGCGTCGCCGGCCATGGCGCGGCGGTGCTGCCGCTGTCCGGCGCCTCCGGTGCTGGGGTGCCGACGGTGCTGGGCGCGCTGTTCGCGGCGCTGGCCGAAGGACGAGCGTTCGCGGAGGGTGCGGGGGTGGGGGTGCTCTCTCTCGCAGGCGCTCGGTGAGCGATGCGGCCCAGGCGCTGGCGACTGCGCGGCGGCTCGTTGTCAAGATCGGCTCGGCCTTGCTGGTCGCCGACGACGGCGAGATCCGGTATGGGTGGCTCGGCACGTTGGCGGACGACGTGGCGCACTGCCGCGCCAAGGGACAGGAGGTGATCCTCGTTTCCTCGGGTGCGATCGCGGTCGGCCGCCGGCATTTGGGCCTCGCCGCAAGCCGGCTCCGGCTCGAGGAAAAACAGGCCGCCGCGGCCACCGGGCAGATCCGCCTTGCCCACGCCTATCAGGAGGCATTGGCCCATCACGGCATCACCGTCGCCCAGATCCTGCTAACCCTCGAAGATACCGAGGAGCGGCGGCGGCACTTGAACGCGCGCGCCACCTTTGCCCAGCTGCTGGGGCTGGGGGCAGTGCCGGTCGTCAACGAAAACGACACGACCGCGACCGCCGAGATCCGTTTCGGCGACAACGACCGGCTCGCCGCGCGGGTCGCGCAGATGACCAGCGCCGACATGCTGGTGCTGCTGTCCGACATCGACGGGCTTTACACTGCTGATCCGCGCCGGCACCCGGACGCGCGCCATCTCGCGAGCGTGCGCGAGATCGGTCCGCAGATCGAGGCGATGGCCGGTGAGGCCGCACCCGGCTACAGCTCGGGCGGCATGGTGACCAAGCTCGCCGCCGCGCACATCGCGATGAATGCCGGCTGCCATATGCTGATCGCCCGCGGCGTGCCCGAAGAGGGCGCGGTGCCTGGACCGCTGGCGGCGATCGAGGCCGGCGCGCGGGCGACGTTGTTTCTGGCGCGGGAGGAGCCGCGCTCGGCGCGCAAGGCGTGGATCGCCGGGACCGTCGATCCTTCCGGCGTCATCGTTGTCGACGATGGCGCGGTGCTGGCGCTGCGCCGCGGCCGCAGCCTGCTGCCCGCCGGCATCGTCGCGGTAGAGGGCGTCTTCGAGCGCGGCGACGCGGTGATCGTGCGCAGCCGCTCCGGCGCCGAGGCCGGGCGCGGGCTCTCGGCCTATTCGAGCGCCGACATTCGCCGCATCGCCGGGCACAAGAGTGGTGAAATCGCCGGCATCCTCGGCTACCGTGGGCGTGACGAGGCGATCCATCGCGACGACCTGGTGGTGACCGAACGCCCATGACGCTAGAGACCCAGGGAATCAACCGTGCTGTGCCGCCGGCCCCAGCGTTGGCGAGCGAGATGGCCCAGATCGGGCAGCGCGCCCGCGCGGCTGCCGGCGCCCTCGCGCTAGCGCCAGCCGAAGCCAAGACCGCTGCGCTGCGCATTGCCGCACGGAGGATGCGCGCTGGCGCGACCGAGATCCTCGCGGCCAATGCCCGCGACCTCGCCGAGGCCGAAGGCGAGGGGCTCACCCCGGCCCAGCGCGACCGCCTGGCGCTCGATGGGAAGCGGGTAGAGGCGATCGCCGCCGGGCTCGAAGCCATTGCCGAATTGCCCGACCCGGTCGGCCGCAGCCTTGCCCGGTGGACGCGACCGAACGGCCTCGACATCGAGCGTGTGGCGGTGCCGCTCGGGGTGATCGGGATCATCTACGAGAGCCGGCCGAACGTGACCGCCGACGCCGGCGGGCTGGCGCTAAAATCGGGCAATGCGGCGATCCTGCGCGGCGGGTCGGAGAGCTTTTATTCCTCGCGGGCGCTGGTCGCGGCACTGGTCGAGGGTCTGCGCGCCGCCGGCCTGCCCGAGGCCGCGATCCAGCTGGTGCCGACCCGCGACCGCGCCGCGGTCGGGCTGATGCTGAAGATGAACGGGGTCATCGACATCATCGTGCCACGCGGCGGCTCATCGCTGATCGAGCGGGTGCAGCGCGAGAGCCGGATTCCGGTGATCGCTCATCTCGAAGGGCTGTGCCACACCTATATCGACGGCGCCGCCGACCCTGAGCAGGCGCGGGCGATCGTGCTCAACGCCAAGATGCGGCGCGTGTCGATCTGCGGTGCGACCGAGACGCTGCTGGTGAATCGGGCCGTCGCCCGCACCATCCTGCCGCCGATCCTCGCCGATCTGCGCGCCGCCGGCTGCGAGTTGCGCGGCGATCCGGAAATCGTGACGCTCGACCCGTCCGCGGTGCCGGCGACCGAGGAGGATTGGCGCACCGAATACCTCGACGCCATCCTCGCAGTGCGCGTCGTCAGCGGGATCGACGAGGCGATCGAGCACATCAACCGCTGGGGCTCGCACCACACCGATGCGATCGTCACCGAAGACCGGGACGCCGCGGAGCGGTTTCTGCGCGAAGTCGAGAGCGCAATCGTGCTGGTCAACGCCTCGACCCAGTTCGCCGATGGCGGCGAGTTCGGCATGGGTGCGGAGATCGGCATCTCGACCCAGCGCTTGCCGCCGCGGGGCCCGGTTGGCGCCGAGAAGTTGACCACCTACAAATATCTAGTGCGCGGCAGCGGCCAGGTGCGCCCCTGACCCTCACCCGCCTCGCTGCGCTCAGCACCCTCTCCCGCATGCGAAAGAGGCGGGACCCGGCCCGCGGGGACGGGTGGGTGAGGGTACAGGAGTGACAGCCGCTCGCCATCGCCGCATCGGGCTGTTGGGCGGCTCGTTCAACCCGGCCCATCAGGGTCACCTGCACCTGAGCCTTAACGCGCTCAAACGGCTCGATCTCGACGAAGTGTGGTGGCTGGTTTCGCCGCAGAACCCGCTGAAGCCGGCGACCGGCATGGGTGCGTTCGCCGACCGGCTCGGTCAGGCGCGTCGGCTCGCGGCCGGGCACCGCCGCATCCGCGTCACCGACCTCGAAAGCCGGCTCGGCCGCTCGCGCTATACTGCCGACACGCTGCGTGCCTTGCGCCGGCGCTTTCCGCAACTGCGCTTCGTTTGGCTGATGGGCGCCGACAATCTGGTTCAGCTGCGCCACTGGCAGCGCTGGACCGAGATCTTTCACACCATCCCGATTGCCGTGTTCGACCGCCCTTCCTATTCTCTAAAGGCGCTGGCGGGGCTCGCTGCGGGGCGGTTTGCCCGATACCGGCTAAGGGACGCCGCGGTGCGCCGGCTCGCCGAGACAAAACCGCCGGCCTGGGCGTTCTTTCATACCCGGCTCGACCCGCATTCGGCCACCCGGATTCGCGCCGAGCGCAGCTCAGGCTCGCCGCAAACCACAACGGAGCAAGGACTCGAATTGGCCACGATCACCGCGCTGACAGCGCGCACCCGGCCGCGCCAGACCCCCCGCAGTTCGCCGCGGCAACTCCTCGATCTCGTCCTCGAGCTGCTCGACGACGGCAAGGCGGAGGACATCGTCACTATCGACCTCGCCGGCAAGACCACGATCGCCGACTTCATGGTGGTTGCGAGCGGCCGGTCGGCGCGGCAAGTGGCGGCGCTGACCGAGCACCTCGAAGCGGCGCTATCGGCCGGCGCGCGAATCGCGATCGAGGGCAAGGCGCAGGGCGACTGGGTGCTGATCGATGCCGGCGATGTGATCGTGCATCTTTTCCGGCCCGAGATCCGCGCCTATTACAACCTCGAAAAGCTGTGGAGAGAGGCGCTGCCCGACGCCGAAGCTGCTCGCCAATAGCGCCGGCGACATCCGCAGGGGACCCGGCCAATCCGCTACCGCCTTCTCGCCATCGGCCGGCTGCGCAGCGGCCCCTTTAACGATCTCCAGGAGCTTTACGCCGCGCGAATCCTGCCGCCCCCGGCGATCGTCGAGCTGGAGGTCCGCCAACGCCTGCCGGCTGCACTGCTCAAAGAACGAGAGGCGGAGCTGATCCTCAAGGCGCTGCCGCCGGGCGTCCCGCTGGTGGCGCTCGATCAGCGGGGTTCCTCGTGGTCGAGCCGCGATTTTGCCGACCGCCTTGCCCGATGGCGCGACCGGGGCGTTGCCGAACTCGCCTTCGCCATCGGCGGGGCCGAGGGGCTCGGCGCTGCCATCCTCGAACAGTCGCACGTAACGCTGTCGCTGGGGCCGATGACCTGGCCGCACCTGCTGGTCCGCGGCATGCTGCTCGAACAGCTTTATCGAGCACAGCAGATCCTCGCCGGCCATCCCTATCATCGCGCCGGCCATCCGGAGTAAGGAATGTACCGTATCGGCATCGATGTCGGCGGCACCTTTACCGATCTCGTGGCGGTCGATGATCGCGGCGGCACGACTCTGGAAAAGGTCCCGTCGACCCCGGACGACCCCTCGCTCGGCGTGCTCGACGGGCTCACTTTGTTGGCGCAGCGGCTCGGCTGCGCGCGCGCGGCGCTGCTGGACCAGACCGAGCGGATCGTCCACGGCACCACGGTTGCGACCAACGCCCTCCTGGAACGCAACGGTGCGCGGGTCGGCCTGTTGACCACCGAAGGCCATCGCGACGTGATCGAGATGCGCGAGGGGCTCAAGGACGACCGCTACAATCTGCGCCTGCCGCCGCCCGAGCAGCTGGTGCCGCGCCGGCTGCGGCTCGGCGTGCGCGAGCGGCTGCGCGCCGACGGCAGGGTCGAGATCCCGCTCGATTGGGACTCGCTCGGTTGCGCGATTGCGATGCTCAAGGGCGAAGCCGTCGAGGCGGTGGCGGTGTGCTATCTGCACGCTTGGCGCGACCCGACCCATGAGCGCGCCACTCGCGAGTTCGTCGAGCGCGAATTGCCCGGCGTCTATGTCTCCCTCTCGGCCGAGGTATTGCCGCAAATTAAGGAATTTGAGCGGGTCTCGACGACAATCGTCAACGCCTATGTCGGCCCGGCCGTAGCGCGCTATCTGGCGGGGCTCGAGCGGCGCCTCGCGCTAGCTGGATATTCGGGGCCGGTCCTGATCATCCAGTCGCATGGTGGGGTCGCACCAATCGCCGAGGCGGGCCGGCTGTCGGCGGGTGCAGTGCTCTCCGGTCCGGCCGGCGGCGTCGCCGGAAGCGTCTACGCGGCGCGTTTGGTCGGCGCCGACAATCTGATCCCGTTCGACATGGGCGGTACCAGCACCGACATATCGCTGATCGTCGCGGGCCAGCCGAGCCTCGCCGCCGGGCGCCGCATCGCCGGCCACACGATCGCGCTCAACAGCCTCGACATCGCCAGCATCGGCGCCGGCGGCGGTTCGATCGCCCGGGTCGACAATGGCGGTATCCTGCATGTCGGCCCGCACAGCGCCGGGGCGGTTCCGGGCCCGGCCTGCTATGGCAACGGCGGCGCTGACGCAACGGTCACCGACGCAAACCTCGTGCTGGGCTATCTCGACCCAGAGAATTTTCTGGGTGGCCGGCGGCGGCTCGATCGTGTCGCCGCCGAGGCCGCTATCGACCGGGTCGCACAGGCGCTCGGCATCGACCGGCTCGCCGCGGCGCGAGGCATCCATCGCGTCGTCAACACCAACATGGCCGAGGGGGTGCGGCTCGTCTCGGTCCGCCGTGGCGTCGACCCGCGCCATTTCGCGCTGCTCGCGTTTGGCGGCGCTTCGGGGCTGCACGCGACCGAGATCGCGCGGCAGCTCGACTTGGCGCGGGTGATCGTGCCGCGGGTCGCCGCGGTATTGTCGGCTTGGGGCATGCTCGCGACCGATCTACGCTTCGAGGTCGCGCGCACCCATATCGGCGATGCGCGGGCGCTCGACGGCGGCGCGGTCAAGCGCCTGTTCGGCGAGCTGGAGGCCGAGGCCCTGGCACGGCTGCGCGCTTCGTTCGCCGGGCCGGCGCGGATCATGCGCTCGGTCGACATGCGCTACGGCGAGCAGGTGTTCGAGATCGCGGTGCCGCTCGACGACATCGATTGGACCGCGCCGGACCCGCTGCCGCAGATCGTCGACCGTTTTTACCGTCGCCACCAGGAGCTCTACACCTATTCGCTGCCCGATCAGGAGACGGTCCTGGTCAACGCGCGGGTCGCCGTCGCCGGCATCCTCTCCGCCCTGCCGCAGCAGCCGGGGTTGCCCGATGGCCCGCCCGCGTTACCCCGCGGCGAGCGCCAAATCTGGCTTGACGCCCGGCGATCCGCCGCCGTTTACGACTTCGACACGCTCTCGCCCGCCCAAACCATCGCCGGCCCGGCGATCATCGAATTGGCAATGACCACGGTACTGCTGCGCCCCGGCGACCGCGCCACGATCACGCCCCGCGGCTGGCTCGAAATCGTCCTCCCCGCGGCGGCGCTGACTAAAAACTAGCGTTTCCGCGGGTCAACACGTCTAGGGCGTCCGCGGCAGATCGAATTATGCATCCACAAGCTGGCCCGACAACGGCCTACGCGTTTTCGCACTGAACGAGCACCGAATGATTCTGTCGGATGGTGCCGGCACATTCTTGCCGGCAGCGGGGTTTCGCTCCTCTCCCTACGAAACTCCCGCCTAGCGGCTCGGCGCCGCCCCGCCGTGTGCGGATTACTGGTGCAGCTGGTAGAGCCGGGTCACGTTCTCTGAGGTGATCTTGCGCCGCACAGCGGGCGAGATCGCCGCGAGGTTGCGGTCGAGCGTCGCGTGCGAGCCCGGCCAGATGCAGTCGGGGTGAGGGTAGTCGGCGCCCCAGATGATGTTGTCCTCACCAATCAGCGGGATGATCGGTTCGAGATATTGGTCCTGCTGATAGGTGACATAACCCTGACGCCGGAAATAATCGCTGGGCTTCAGCTTGAAGTTGAGGCTCCTCGCCCGGTCGGCATATTCGGTGTCTAGGCGATCGAACACATAGGGCAGCCAGGTCACCCCCGATTCGCCGAGGACGAAGTTGAAATCTGGGTATTTCTCGCAGGCGCCGGAGGCCAAGAGCGAGACCAGCACCTCCATTGTGTCGAGCTGGAATAGCGCCGAGCGCACCAGTCGCCACTGGGCCAAATACTTCTGCTCCTGCTCGGGCGTGTCGGGCGCGCGCAACGCCTTGAAGCCGGTCGAGTGGAAAGAGATCGGAAACCGGCACTCGGCCGCGGCCTCCCATAAGGGAAACCACATGTCGGTGTAGAGTGGCGGGGTCATCCGCTTGAAGGCGAGGTCGCCGCCCCGGAGCCCCAGCTTAGCGCAGCGCCGGACCTCGGCGGCGGCCTCGATGGGGTCGGTGTTGGGGATGATGGCGAGCGGAAAGACGCGGTTCCGATCGGCCCGCTTGGCAAAATCGGCGACCCAGTCGTTGTAAGTCTTGTCGGTCCAAGCGCGCAATGGCGCGTCGGCGATCAGGTCGTTGACCATCAGGCACCCATAGACGACCTCGGCGGCGAGACCGTCGCGGTCGAGGTCTGCAAGCCGCAATTCGGGAGTGGTCGGGCGCGGCTTGACGCTGCGCGTGTTGCCCCACTCGAAGCCGAGATCCTTCATCTCGTCGATATGATTGAACATTCCCCGCTGATATTTGAGAAAGCCCGGGCCGATGCCGTTCCACATGCCCCTGTCCTGGCCGTCGACGAACCAATGGAGGCCGTCCTCCATCTCCTCGACGCGCGGCGCGGTCTGCTTCCATTTCTGCGGCGCCTGCGACGACCACAGATCGGGCGGGCAATAGGTCAGGTCGATGTGGTTGTCCCCGGAAATCAGCTGTTCTTGCATCGATAGGCTCCTCTCGCTCCTCCGTGGGATTCGGACGAGTCTTCTGAGGCATGCATCGTACGATCGCGGCGCATTGGGCGCCAGACAAATGCGATTGTCTTCTGGCTCAGGCGGCCGCTTCTCGCGGGGACCGGTGCCCACTTCTTGTGCAATGCAGCCGTAAATTATTTATCACATTGTTAAATAGTAATAAATTAGCTATTGCGGTGCAGCAATCGTGGTGGATAATGGGACAAGGAAGTTCTGAGGTCCGCCATGACCGACACGCTGTTCACCCATCAGAAGGCCAATGCTCCGGAAGCCTGCTATGCCGAGGACGGCCTGCGCGCCTTCTTCGCCTATCGCGACATGGGGATCATCGCCGCGACCCATGGCCGCCTGCGGGTGCAGCTGGTTCGCGCCGCTCGCAAAGCCTCGGAGATTAAGGGCGGCACCGGGTTCCACATGCACACGGCTGATGTGCACGTCGTCTACATGGTCCGCGGCTGGGCCAAATTCGACTATGACGGTGTCGACACCTTGGTCGAGGCCGGCGACTGCGTGCATCAGCAGCCGGGCATCATCCACAATCTCTATGACTGGTCGGACGACATGGAGTTTATGGAGATTATCGCCCCGGCCCACTTTGCCACGACCGAGTTCACCCGGCCGGCAGCCATCGCCGCACCCTCCTAGTCGAGCGGTGCGCCGCTGCCGCGACGTCCTCAGTCGCTGGCGTAGACAACGTTGCGCAGCATCGGATAAATCAGGCTGTTCCAGCGCTGCCCGTTGAAGACGCCGTAATGGCCGACGCCGGTCTGCACGTGATGGCGCTTGATCGACGGCCGCAGCCCAGTGCACAGATCTTGGGCGGCCAGTGTCTGGCCGACCGCGCAAATGTCGTCGCGCTCGCCTTCGATGGTGAACAGTGCGGTGCGCCGGATCGCTCGCGGATCGACGCGCCGCTCGTGCCATTCGAGCCGGCCCAACGGCAACGCGTGCTCCTGGAACACGCGACGCACCGTTTCCAGGTAGAATTCGGCCGGCAGATCCATCACCGCCAAGTACTCGTCGTAGAATTTGCGGATTGCCGCCGCTTTGTCCGCCTCGCCATTGGCGATATGGCAGAACAGATCGAGCTGGGCTTTGACGTGCCGGTCGAGGTTCATGCCCATGAACGCGGCCAGCTGGGTAAAGCCCGGATAGACGCGGCGCCAGGCGCCGTTGAAGGGCATCGGCACACAGTCGATCAGGTTGCGCTCAAACCAGCCGATCGGTCGGCTCGTCGCCAGTCGGTTGACTGCGGTCGGGTTGACGCGGGTGTCAATCGGCCCGGCCATCAGGGTCATGCTGCGCGGCTGTGCCGGATGGCCGTCTTCGGCCATGATCGCGACCGCGGCCAGGACCGCGACGCAAGGTTGGCAAACCGCGACCACATGCGCGCCGGGCCCGAGAACTTCAAGGAAGGTCACAACGTGATCGATAAAGTCGTTAAAACCGAAGCGGCCGTGGCGCAAGCCGACATCGCGAGCGTTGTGCCAGTCGGTGACGTAGACGTCGTGCTCGGCCAGCATTGTGCGCACGGTACCGCGCAGCAGGGTCGCGAAATGGCCCGACATCGGCGCCACCAGCAGCACCCGCGGCTGCGCCGCATTGATCTCCTTTTCAAAGCGCAACAAAGTGCCGAACGGCGTGCGGTGAACCGCGGTCTCGCGCACCGCGACCGTGCGACCGGCGATTTCGACGCGGTCGATAGCAAAGGCCGGGCGGCGATGGCTCAACCCGGCGCGCGCGATCAGCTCATAAAGGGCGGCGACCGCGCGCTGCATTGCGCTGCGGGAGCCGGCGGGTGGCGGCATCAGCGCAGCGGCAGCCATATTGGCGAAGCTGCGAATTGGCGCCAGCGCGTCGGCATAGGCTTGAAAGTTCTGGTAAATCATTGCGCGCCATCCGCTCTCCGGCCCAACGACGCAAACTAGTGGGTTTGACTCCGACATGCGAGAAGGTTTGGCGCTGCAATCGCCGGTGTGGGACAATGGCCCAACGGCCGGCGTGCATGCCGTGACCAGGGTGCCTGCCATCAAGGGAGCGCGGCGATGAGCGAGGCCAGATTGACGATCAGCAGCCGGAACTATTCATCCTGGTCGCTGCGCGGCTGGCTGCTATGCAAGATGGCCGGGCTCGAATTCGTCGAGGAAGTGGTGCCGGCCGACGACCCGGCAAACCGCGCCGAGCTGCTGCTGCTGTCGCCGTCGATTCTGGTGCCCTGTCTGACGCATCAGGGGATCCGCGTCTGGGACACTTTGGCGATCGCCGAGTATCTGAACGAATTGCATCCCGAGGCCGGGCTGCTGCCGGCCGATCGCGCGGCCCGGGCGCGCTGTCGCTCGATCTGCGGCGAAATGCATTCGGGTTTTACCAATCTGCGCTCGGCCTTGCCGATGAACCTCAAGGCGCGCCACCCCGGCTTCAAGGTATGGTCGGGGGCGCAGGCGGACATCGACCGGATCGCCGTGATCTGGCGCGAGTGCTTTGCCGAGCATCGCGGGCCATACCTGTTCGGGACCTTGACGATGGCCGACGCGATGTACGCCCCGGTGGTGACCCGGTTCAGCACCTACGAGGTCCGGCTCGACCGCGACTGCGCCGCCTATTGCGAGCGCATTTCGGCGTTGCCCGACATGATCGCCTGGCGGGAAGCCGCCCTGGTCGAGCCGGACGAGTTCGAAGAGCTCGATATGGAGTTCTGAGCCTGCGTTCGGCCCCGACCTATCCCTCCCCGAGTGCGGGGGAGGGAATTGAAGGGGGCTGGGTGGGCGAGGGCCGGCGCTTCCGGCCGGGTGCTCAGCGCGAGATCGCTTCGAGCCGCAGCCGGGTCGTGCGCGGCCCCATCGAGGCGATCACCACGAACACGATCAGCATCGCGCCGGCGATGAACAGGAACACGCCGAGCGTCCCGTAATGGCGCAGAAAATAGGCGATGAAAAAGCCGACAAAGATCGTGCTGAAGCGGCTCCAGGAATAGGTGAAGCCGACGGCGCGGGCGCGGATCCGGGTCGGATACAGCTCGGATTGGTAGGCATGAAGCGAATAGGCGAGAATCGTGTTGGAAAACGCGATCAGTAATCCGACGAGGATGATGCCGGCGGCCATCCTCTGCTGCGAAAACAGGATTCCGAAAGCGGCGATCGCCAGCGCCGAGCAGGCGAGCTGCCATTTTCGCTCGATCCGATCGGCAATTTGCGTCGCCACCAGCGCCGCGACCGGCGAGGCGATGGCGATGACGACGGTATAGGCGAGCGACTTGGTAAAGGTGACTCCCTGCGCCACCAACAAGGTCGGGACCCAGCTGGTGAACCCGTAATAACCGATGGTCTGCACCAGCTGAAAGATCACCAGCATGGTGGTGCGGTTGCGGTAGGGCGGGCGAAAAGCCTCCCCCAGCGACCCGGTGGCCTCCTCGATCTCGCCTGCCAGGGTCTGCGGCGGCGGCAGCGGCCGGCCGGTCTCGGCTTCGACCCGCGCCTCGATCATCCGGGCGACCCGGTCCGCGTCGTCATGGCGCCCGCGTTGCGCCAGCCATCGGGGCGATTCGGGAAGCCGCAGCCGCAGCCACCAGGCGATGATCGCGCCGGCCGCGCCAATGATCGTGACCCAGCGCCAGCCCTCGAGGCCGAAGCCCGTGCGCGGCACCAGAAGCCAGGAGAGAAATGCCGCGATCGGGTAGGCGCACAGGCTAATCGTCGCGACGAATGCAAAGGCGGCGCCCCGGCGATCTCTCGGCACCAGCTCGGACAAATAGGTGTCGATCGTAACGAACTCGACCCCGATGCCGATACCGGCGACGAAACGCCAGACAACCAGCCCGACATCGGTCGATTGGAACGCCATAACGAAGGTGGCGATCGAGTACCAGACCAGGGCGAAGGTGAAGATGGTGCGTCGCCCGAAGAAATCGGAAAGCGGGCTCAGCAGCATCGTGCCGATGAACATGCCGATAAAGGTCGCCGCGACCAGGCTGGCGAACCCATGGATGTCGAAGAATCCCCGCGTCGTCGGCACCATGATCCCGGCCCGGTAGAGGCCCGGGGCGATATAGGCGATCAGCCCGTTGTCGAAGACTTCAAAAAAGGCGCCGAGCGCCAGCAGCACGACGAAGCCGACCATGTAGCGGCTCTGCGGCAGCCGATCCATGCGCGCGGCGATCGTCGTTGCGGAGCGGCCCGCGGACGGGGTAACGGCTTCGTCGACCAATGCAGTCTCCTCCGATTTTCATTCATTCTTTCGGGACGATCGAGGCGGATCAAGCCACCGTGTGGGCGCGTCAGCCGCGCGCGCCGCGCATTCCTGCGCAGATGACGGGCGGAGTGCTGCGGTCGCCTTCCGCCGGTCGCCCGATCCATCGGCGGTCGCCGACCGCGCGCCGGTCACTTAAACGTGAGGTGCGCGCCGCGCCGAAAGGGGGCACCTCTTGATCCGTGCAATCATCAACCGTTTCAGGGGAGGTTATCGATCATGCGCCGGACATCATTTCCCGCCGCTGTCGTCATCGCCTTCGTCGCGCTGCCCGCTTTTGCCCTGGCGCCGGCGGCTGGTGCCCCGGAGCGCATTCGCGGCACCGTCGACCAGCTCGATGGCCATACCCTGACGGTCAAAGAGCGCGATGGTCAGATCGCGACCGTGGCGCTCGCGCCGAATGCCGCGATCGAGACTCTGGTCAAGAGAAGCCTTGCCGACATCAAGCCCGGCGATTTCGTTGCCTCGACCGGAATCCGGGCCAAGGATGGGGAGATCCACGCGATCGAAGTGCGCATCTTCCCCAAGGCTGAGCCCAATGGCGGCCGGCAATTTGCTTGGGACCTCTCGCCGGACAGCGTGATGACCAACGCCACGGTCGGCACGGTCACCAAGGCGCCAGCGGGCGAGGTGCTGCACGTCACCTTCAAAGGCGGGAAGTCCGAATACATCGTCGGTCCTGGTGTGCCGGTGCTGGCCGCGGCCCCGGGCGACATCAGCCTCTTGAAGCCGGGTGCCGCGGTCTTCGTTCTCGCGCAGAAGCATTCTGACGGCAGCTTGACCTCGAACCGGCTTTACGCCGAGAAGAACGGCGTCAAACCGCCGATGTAAGGGAGGCTGCGCCGCAGCCCGAGCCTGCCGATGGTGTTGCCCTGGAACGATTACAGCGGCCGGTTGTCGCCGCTCAAGCTCGCCGTCTTTGTGGCCCTGTTCGTGCCTGCGGGCTGGGTGGCGTTTGGCTATGGGTTCGGGCTGCTCGGCGCCCGCCCGCTCAACGAAGCGATCCACCAAATCGGGTTGTGGACGATCCGGCTGATCTTCCTGGCCCTGGCGGTGACCCCGCTGCGCCAGATCCTGCAATGGCCGCGGCTGATCCTGGTGCGGCGAATGGTCGGGGTCGCCGCCTTCGCGTACGTACTGATCCATTTCTCGCTTTATACGGCGAGCGAGGCCTTCGACCTCGAAAAAGTCGCCAGCGAGATCGTGCTGCGGATCTATCTGACGATCGGCTTTGCCGCATTGCTCGGTCTGGCGGCATTGGCGGCGACCTCGACCGACGGCATGGTCCGCCGCCTCGGCGGCCGGCGCTGGCAGCTTTTGCATCGGCTGGTCTACGCGATCGGGGTGCTCGCGGTTATCCATTACTGCTTTCAGTCGAAGCTCGACCTGTGGCAGCCGACAATCATGGCCGGACTGTTGTTCTGGCTGCTCGGCTATCGGCTGCTGCTGTGGTGGCTTGGCAGACGCGGGCATCTGGCGCTGGCGTGGGTGGCCGGGCTCAGCCTCGCCGCGGCGCTCGCCGCCGCCTTTGGCGAGGCGGTCTATTTCCGGCTCGCCTTCCACGCCCCGATGCTGCGGGTAATGGCGACCGATTTCTCGCTCCAGACCGGTATCCGTCCGGCGATGGTGGTGCTAGCGATCACGCTCGCCGTCACCGCCGCCGGCGCCGTGCGCGCGGCAACGGCGCGCCCGGCCAAGCGCCGGCTCGGCCGCGTTGCAGCCAATCCTGCTCGTCGTTCCCGCGAGAAGGCGCGTGAGAGAATTTAACCGGCCGGCAGGCCTCGTTCCCCGCTCTTTGCTGCGCCTGGCTCCGGAACGACAAATCCCTCGGGTTCGGCGATTGCAGCGGACCAGGGCGACATCACGTCGGAGATGCCGTAGTTCACCCCGTCGGCATCCCGCAGCACCAGGTTGGGGCAGGCGAACCGGGTCGGGAAGACGCCGTGCTCGACCAAGCTCGCGCCGCGAACGGCCGACAGCGGTTCGACGATTGCCGCGGGCAGGCGGTGGTCGATGTGGACCCCATCGCCGCCGCTGACGTCGATGCGCGGGTGATGCGCCGCGGTCTGCGGGTCCATGCCGAATTCGACGACAAAGCTGGCCATTTGCAGCACCGCGGCGAGGATGCGCCGCCCACCCGAGGCGCCGACGCCGAACCACGGCCGCCCGTCGCGCATGGCGACGAGCGGGCACATATTGGTCAATGCGCGCTTGCCCGGCAGCATCGAATTCGGCCGCCCCGGACGCGGGTCGAACCACATGATGCCGTTGTTCATCAAAATGCCGGTACCGGGCATCACATAGCGGCTGCCAAAGCTCGATAGCAGGGTGGTGGTCAGCGCGGCGATCGTGCCCTCGCGGTCGATCGCCGTGATGTGAGAGGTGGAAGTCGGAATGTTGGCGTCGGCATCGCCGGCGTGTTCCAGTCGATCAGTATAAGCCTCGCGCAACGCCTCGGCGACAGAGGCGAAATAGGCTGCGTCGGGGGCCGCGGCGAAGCGCTCTCGGGCGAGAAGCTGGACGGCAAAGGACAGGGTCGGCCCGGCGGTCATCCCCGGCGCCGCCTGCAGGGTCGCGCCGCGATAGGGAATCGCCAGCGCCGGCACGACCCGGGCGCGACAGAGGGCGAGGTCCTCGGCCGACAAGAAAGCGCCGGCCATGTGCAGATCGGCAGCGATCGTGTGCGCTATGTCGCCGCGATAGAAATCGTCCGGGCCGGCGGCGGCGAGGTGGTCGAGGGTGTCGGCGAGACGCCCAAGCTGTAGCTCTATGACATTATCATCGGGTGGGCAGACCGGGGGTAGGCCATCCCGCAGCCAGATCCGCCGGCTCTCGTCGTAGAGCCGCAATTCCGCCGCCCCAGCCGCGACCTTGAGGGTGACGAACCAGTCGACCGGCAGGCCCCGTCGCGCCAATGCCGCCGCCGGCGCCGCCAATTCCCGCCACGGCATCCGGCCGAAGCGCTCGACCGCCGCCGCGTAGCCGCGCACCGCACTCGGGACCGCGAAAGCCAATGGGCCATGGATGTTGCGGTCGCTCTCGACCTGCGGCCAAGTGAACAGCTCTGCCTTGCTGGCGCCGGTCAGTCGGTAAGCGGCCGGATCGAGGCCGCGCGGGGCCACCGGGCCGAAATCGACAGTCTCGGCACGGCTCGCGCCAGCGCGGTGTACGACCATGAACCCGACAGCGCCGAGCCCGCTGTTCCAGGGCTCGGTCGCGGCCAAGGCGAGCGCGGTGGCGACGACGGCGTCGACCGCGGTGCCGCCTGCGGCCAAAATCTCGGCGCCGACAATAGCGGCGGTGCGGCTTTGCGCGGCGACGATGCCGCCCTTCGACGAGGCACCCGGCTTGCGGATCTGCCAATTCTGGGTCAGATGCATCGCCCCCGGCCCGCTCAAGCCTTGGCGATCGAGTCGACCCGATTCGGATAGAATGCGTAATATCCGGCAATTCCGGCCACCTCATCGTAAGGCGTCGGATAGCCCCAGACCGCGTTTTCCGATTGCCGGGTTTCCCCGCCGTCCGGCACCTCGATCGTCCAATATGACGCCTCGCCTTTGAACGGGCAGCGGCTGTGATGGTCGGTCCGCTGCATCAGGTCGAGCCGGACATCCTTTTCCGGAAAGTAGTGCACCGGGCCGTGGCCGGTCTCCTCGACCCGCAAGGTCGCGGCGCTGTCGGCAATCGTGGTTCCGGCGAAGACGACTTTAATACGTTGCCGATCGGGCACGAGGTCGACGCGGTGCTCGGGGTTGGTGGCGAAGCCGGGCGCAGAATTCGGCATGAGAGTTCCCTCCAACGACAATTTCACGGTTGCGAGCTAATGTTGCGGGGCGCCCTCGCTGTTGAACGAGGCGACGCATTGCGCGTGCAGCTGCGGATCGGTGATCGGCCCGCATTCTTCCTTCATGCGCTTGGCGCGGAACGCGGAATTGCCGTGCACCATCTGCGAATAGCGCTCGCTCTGCTTGACGTTCGCCTCGGCGGCCGGGTTGTGCTGCGGCATGGTCTGGGCCGAGACGGTTCCGGCCGCCGCCAGCATCAGCGCCGCGGCCAGTATCCTCGCTGCATAGCTCGGCATGGGTTGCTGCTCCTCCTCATCCTGGGTCAGTCGGCCATGGTCAGCCCGCCGCTGACGCTCAACACCTGGCCGGTGATGTAATCCGAGCGTCCGCTCAAAAAGAACAGGACCGCCTGCGCGATCTCGATCGGCTGGGCGATCCGGCGGAACGGGATGGCGCGGGTCAGCGCCTCTCGCATCCGCTCGGGCTGGCGCTGGAACAATGGCGTGTCGGTCGGGCCGGGGCACACGCAATTGACGTTGATACGGTAACGCGCGAGCTCGCGGGCGAGTGATTTGGTAAAGGCGATCAGCCCGCCCTTGGCCGCGGCATAGACGGTCTCGCCGGTGCTGCCGACCCGTCCGGCGTCGCTTGAGATGTTGACGATCTTGCCGGTCCTGGTCTCGACCATTGGCGGTAGGACGCCGCGGGTCAGCCGGATCGCCCCCATCAGATTGACGGCGATGAGGCGGTCCCACATCTCCGGGGGGTTTTCGAGGAACGGCTGGATCTGGTCCCAGCCGGCGGCGTTCACCAGGCCGTCGACCCGGCCCGCCCGCCGATGCACCGCCGCGACAAATTCGTCGACCGAGGTTTTGTCGGTCAGATCGAGAGGCAGATAATCGACGGCGCCGTCCGTGCCGCCTTGGGCCGCCGCCGTCCGGCCGCCCTCCGCGTCTATGTCCCCGATAAAGACCTTGGCGCCTTCGCCGGCCAGCAACAGCGCCGTCGCTCTGCCGATGCCGGAGGCGCCGCCGGTGACGATGATGCTTCGTCCTTGCAGATCCATCGCTGCCATCCTGCGCCGGCGTCGTCTTGCCCCGAAGGTTCGCGGCAGGCGGTGGATGTTCCGCGCAGGCGGCGGCCGGTGTCAAGCCGCCCCAAGCGCCGCCGTTCGGTTCCCCTCGATCGCGCCTCTCTGCTGCAGCTGGTCGAGAATTATCTGGGGCAAACGATGGGCGGTCAGATCGAGCCGCTGCGCGCGCCGCACCGTGCCGTCCAGCAGGACGTAGTCGCTCGCCCACTCGTCGAAGCCGAAATGGCGAAACGCTTGGGGCAGGCTCGGGACATGATCGCCATAAAAGCCGAACAGGCAATCATGCCGGCGCTGCCCCAGGCCTTGCAGCAAAATCTGCAACATGGCGTCCGACTGCGTCAGCCCGTCGAGATAGCGCAGCAATTGGCCGCCCTGCGGCAGGCCCGCGGGATCGAAGCTCCGCCGCAGATCGGGATCGATCGCCGGTCCGGATTCGAGCCATGGACCATGATTTCCCATCGTTATCACGAAAATGAAGGTGCGCCGCCCGGCCTCGCCGAGAACCCGCAACACCCGATGGGCAAGGTCGGGATCGGAGCAATAGGGTGGTCGGCTCGATCCGCCGAGGCTCTCTCTGCCGAGAAAACGCTCGAAGCCGAGCGCCGGAATGGTCTGATCGCGGCGGAAGAAACCGCGGTCGAACGGGTGCAGGCACACGGTTCGGTAGCCTTCGGCGCGCAGCCGCCACGCGAGCGAGCCGATTGGGGTGCGGGCAAAGGCGTGGTAGGGGTTGAACCGGTCGTAGCCCAGATCCCGCTCGGGGATGCCGGTCAGCACCGCGAACTCGGCGCGCATCGTATTGGCGCCCCAGCCGGCGACATCGAGGCGGCCGAACGTCGCTCCCGCTTCCCGGCATGCGTCGAGGCCGGGCAGCAAATCGTGCGGCACGGAAGGCGACAACCGGCGTGCGTCGAAAAACGATTCGCATTGCACCAGAACGAGCGGCACCGCCGGGTTGGCGGTGGCCAGCGCCGGGGTCGGCAACGCCGCGTGCCGGGCGCGGCGCCCGGCGCGCTCGGCGCGGGCAATGACGCCATATACGAGCAGCATCGCGAACGGGCCGAGCCTCGCCGCGTCGGCGAACGGCTCGCCGATCGGTTCGAGCCGCCGCAGCAATGCTGCCGCGGCGCCGAGCGTTGGTTGCCGCGACATCGCCCAGCCGGCGGCGCAGGCGCCGAGCCAGGCGAGTGCAATCAGCCAAGGATCGGCCGCCCCTAGAGGCGGTTCGTAGCAGAGCAGCGCTGAGCCGACAGCGAGCGTCGCCAGCGCCCCACCGATGACCAGGCCCGGCCCGGCGAACGGCAGATAGAGCTGAGGATGGGTGAAGACATGGGGAAGTTCGGACATGTCCGAAAACACCACCGGCTCGCGCACCGCCTCGCGCTTGGTCCGGTCGGCGAGCGCGAACCCGGCGCCGAGCGACAACAGGACCAGGCCGGAAAAAATCGGCCGCCCGGTGGCGATCAACAGCAGACCGGCGGCGAGCACCACCGGGAACAAATCGAGCAGGAGCGCAGACAAGCTGCGGCTGTGGGCCCCGGCGACCCGGCGCGGGATCAACCATGCCGCCAAAGCCAGCACGGCGCCGGCCGCTATCTCGAAAGCGCCGCTCATCGCGGGTCACCCCGGGCGGATCTGAAAGTGAAAGCGACGCAGGATCGCATCGCCGATAACAGCGGGCGCGATGTCGCAGAATTGCAGGCCGAGCACCAGCGGCCAGGGAAAGGCAACCCGCCTTCGGCCGCGATCGATACCGCGCTTGACGATCCGCGCGGCACTGCCGCCCTCGCGCAAAAACGGGGTCGGCCCATCGAACCGATCGGTCATCGGCGAATCGAAAAACCCGGGGCACACGCTGGTGACGCCGATACCGCGCGGCGCCAGACGCGGCCGCAACGCCTCGGCATAGGCGCGTAGCCCGGCCTTGCTTGCGCAATAACCGGGACTGTATGGAAGTCCGCGATAGGCCGCGATCGAGGCGACCACGGCGACACGCCCGCGGCCGCGCGCGCACAGGCCGGGCAGCAGCGGCTCGACCGTGTTGATCGCGCCGAGCAGGTTCACCCGAATTTGCCGCGCGGCGCTTTCGGTGCCCTCGGAGGGGCTGTCGGGGTCCGGCCCGGCCGAGGTGCCGGCATTGGCGACCAAGAGATCGACCGGATGGTCGCGATCGAAGCTGGTCAGCCACGAGGCCATCGCCGGCGCGTTCGCCACGTCGATCGCCCCTATCCGCACGCTCGCCCCCTTGATTTCGCACGCGTCAGCGCTGGCCGCCAGCCGTTGCCGATCGCGCCCCAATAGACCTAGAACCGTCTCCGGCCCGGCGTAAGCCTCGGCCAAAGCGGCGCCGAGCCCACTCGAGGCCCCGGTAATGACTACGACGCGAAACTTTGGCCGCATCCCCGCAAACTAAATAGCCGGCGTCCAAAAGACGTCATCCGGAGGTTGGACGTGCCGATCAATTACGACGCTGCCTCGAACGCGTATCCCCGCAATTGAAAAGCCGGCGGGGTAAAATTGCCGCAGGCGAGCAGCGGGACGGATTGGGGCGAAGGCGCGATCAGTCGGGCACGGCTTCCTCCGCCGCCGCCGCGAGCTGCGGCGGCCGGTCCGCTTGGTGCGCGGCGGCGAGGCAGGCTTCCACGGCGTCATGCAAGCTGCTCACGTAATAGTCGGCGCCGACCGTGCGCCTCCGATCCCGATCCGTCAGGATTGGGTCTCCTGCCGGCCACAGCCCGACCAGCAGCGGGGCCTCGGGCAGCCGCGCCCGCAGCCGCCGCAGCAAATAGCGCAGGTGCGCCGGGTTGCCGCTGATGTCGAGATACGAGACGCACACCATCGCGACATGCGGCAGGTCGAGGGTCTCGATCCTGGTGCGGGTGACTGCGTGGTTCGGCACCACCCGCGTGCCGAGCCCGTGCTTGCCGAGCAACTGGGCCAGCATGCTCGCCGCCGCCTCGTCGAGCGGCCCGCGCCCGGCGATGCACAGCACCGGCGCGTCCCCCCGCCACTCCGGCGCCAGCCGGCTCTTGTCGAAGGCGTCCCCGGCCGGCGGCGGCCGCGTGGGGACTGCCTTCTGGTCGGCCGTCGGTCCTGCGACGGTCCTGTTTTCCTTGTCGGCGGGCTCGGGGGCGTCGCCGTATTTTGCGACCTCGCGGACCAGCGCCTTGATCAACTCCTTGAGGTGATCGAGTTTCGCGGGCGCCAGCGTCCCGCGGGCGACATCGTTGGCCGCGAGCTGCAGGCCCTTCAGCGCCACCTCGTCGTAATAGGACGAAAGCGGCCGGTCGGCGAGGTAGCGCTCGGCTTGCTCCTCCGCCTCGTCCGGGTCGTCCGCGAGCATGCGCTGGTAAAAGCTCTCGACCGGAGTCAGCGGCGGGCGGTCGCCGAGCAGCACGTCGAGAAACTCCAGGCGCTCGACGTAGCGCCCGACCAACACGAGGCACAGGGTGAGCGGCGTCGAGATGATCAGCCCGATCGGTCCCCAGATCCAGGTCCAGAAGATCGCGGCGATGATCACGGCGAGCGGCGAGAGGCCGGTGCTATGACCGTAGACCAGCGGCTCCACCACCTGGCCCATGGTGAGCTCAGTGACGACGTAGAGCGCCGCCGTCCAAATCACCATCGACCACCCGGGCTCGACCGCCGCGGCCAACGCGATCGGCAAGGCGGCGGCGATCCAGGACCCGATATAGGGAATGAAGCGCAGCAAAGTGCCGAGCACGCCCCACAGCACCGGGTTGGGGACGCCGATGAAATAGAGGCCGAGGCCGACGATCACGCCAAAGCTCGTATTGATGCCGAGTTGGGTCAGGAAATAGCGGCTGAGCCGCCGGCCGGCGTCGTTCAGCGCCACCGTCGTGCGCTCCAAGTCGCTCGACCCGAACAGCCGGATCGCGCGGTCGCGCAGATCCTCTTTTTGCAAGAGGGTGAAGATGGTCACGACCAGGATGATGCCGGTTGTCGCCAATGGGCTCAGCACCGGCGAGACCACCTTTTCCCCTATCTGCAGCGCCGACATCGTGGGCTGCGTGACCACCACCGGCACCGGCTTTTGTTGGAGCGGATGCGGTGCGGCGCCGGCCGGGGCGGGCGAGGATGCCTGGGGCGGGGCAGCGCCGGCGCCGACGCCCGAGCCGATCATCTGATTGCCCAGGCTCTTGATCTTGTCCGCGAGCCTGCCGAGGGTGGCGTCGCGCAGCCTGGTGACCTTGTGCTCGATCGTGGTCTGGTACTGCGGGATGTCGCGGGCCAGCTCGGCCACCTGGGAGCCGATCGCGGTGCCGAGGCCGAGAATGACGCCGAGCGCCAGCACCACGGCGAGAATGACCGAGAGCACGCGGCCGAGCCACGCCCGCCTCAGCAGCTCGACCAGAGGGCTCAGCAAAAAGCTCAGCAGCACCGCGAGGGTGATCGGGATCAGCACCTCGCGTCCGAAATAGAGGGCGGCCACCAGGACGACCGCGACGACGATGGACAGGCCCGGCGTGCCGGGTGCGCCTGCCGCCCGGACCTGGGCTGGCGGTGCCGGCGCCGCCATGGGCTCCGGCGGGTTCATGGCGTCCGGCATGCTGATCGTCCTCCCGAAACCGCAGATGCCGAGGATGGCGAAGCGCGCGCCAAGCCTCTACACTCTCGCAGATCAACACTGTAGGGACGAGAAATGATCGTCGAACAGATCTGGACCGCGAATGCCGGCCGCAACTTCAATTATCTGATCGCCTGTCGGGAGACCGGCGAAGCGCTGGCGGTTGATCCGCTTGACCACGAGAAATGCCTCGCCGCCGCCAAGGCTCGGGGCTGGACCATCACCCAGATCCTCAACACCCACGAGCACCGCGACCATACCGGCGGCAACCCGCAGATGGTGGCGGCGACCGGCGCCCCGGTGCTCGCGCACAAGAACGCCAAGGACAAGATCCCGGAGATGAGTCGGGGTCTGGGCGCCGGCGACGTGATCCGGGTCGGCAAGACGGTCGAGCTCGAATGCCTCGACACGCCCGGCCACACGATGTCGCATATCTGCATCATGGCGCATGGCGACACGCCGGCGTTGTTCTGCGGCGACACCCTGTTCAACGCCGGCGCCGGCAACTGCCACAACGGCGGCCACCCGAACGAGCTCTACAACACCTTCGCCGGCCAGCTCGGCAAATTGCCGGAAGAGACGCTGATCTATCCGGGGCACGACTACATCGCGCGCAATCTCGCCTTCACCCTCGACCGCGAGCCGGACAACGCGCGCGCCAAGGCGGTATTGCCGCAGGTCGAGAAGCAGGACACGACGCACCCGCTCGTCACAACGCTGGCGCAGGAGCGAGAGATCAACACCTTTTTCCGGCTGTCGAGCCCGAGCGTGATCCGCCGCCTGCGCGAAGCCTTTCCCGACCTGCCCGACGACCCCGACGCGCGCACCGTGTTCCTCAAATTGCGCGAGCTGCGCAACAAATGGTGAGGTCGGCGCCTGCCGCATTTGAGGAGGGACCACAATGCCGCAGCTGACGACCGATGACGGCATCCGGCTTTATTATGAAGAGACCGGGTCGGGGACGCCGATCGTCCTGGTCCACGAATTCGCCGACGATTACCGCGGCTATGAAGGGCAGGTGCGCTATTTGGGGAGGTGCTACCGCTGCATTGCCTACAACGCCCGCGGTTACCCGCCCTCGGACGTGCCGGAAGACCCGGCGCGCTATTCGCAGCACCGCGCCCGGGACGACATCCGCGCCGTGCTCGACGCCTTAAAGATCGACAAAGCTCATATCGTCGGCATCTCGATGGGCGGCTTTGCCGTGCTGCACTTCGGGCTCGCCTATCCCGACCGCGCGCTGTCCCTGGTGGTTGCCGGCTGCGGCTATGGCGCCGAGCCGGGCAAACGCCAGCAGTTTCACGACGAAACCGCCAAGACCATCGCGCTGATCGAAGGCAAAGGCATGGGCGAGGCGAGCAAGACCTATGCGCAGGGCCCGAGCCGGGTCCAATTCCAAAACAAAGACCCGCGCGGCTGGAGCGAATTCGCCGCCAACCTCGCCCAGCACTCGACCCAGGGCTCCGCCTTGACCATGCGAGGGGTGCAGGCGAAGCGGCCCTCACTATGGGATCTGGTCGAGCCGATGCGCCGTCTCGAAGTGCCGACCCTGATCATGACCGGCGACGAGGACGACCCTTGCCTCGAACCGGGCATTCTGATGAAGCGGACGATCCCTAGCGCGGCGCTCGTCGTTTTTCCGAACACCGGGCACGCTCTCAACCTCGAAGAGCCTGACCTGTTCAACCGCAGCCTCGACCAGTTCTTCCACCAGGTCGAACGCGGCCGCTGGCCGGGCCGCGACCCCCGCGCCGTGACCGGCTCGATCCTTGGCGTGCGCTAGCAATCCGACTGCCGGATGGTGACTGCGATCGATAATCCGATCTTGAAGCGCTTCCGCGCCGCGCTCGACAAGATCTACTGGTTTCGATTGCTCGCCGGTCGTGCTGCGCGGCAAAGCTGGGCGGCAGCGATGAGGGAAATCGGGGGCTAAGGCTCGCGCCGCTGGCTGCGCCTGCGCAAAAGCAAATACCACCAGGCCAGCACCATCGAGCAGGATGAGGCCGCCGATTACGACATAGGGCGGCAGCCGGGTTCGCTGCTGCTGAGCGCCGGCGCCGGCGCCGACCCGGATCGTCACCCGGGCGACCTCGCTAGACGTGCGCGCTTCGGCGGTCCACATCCCGTCGCGGTCGGCGCCGAAGACGAACTTGCCCTGCGCATCGGTATGGCCGGTCTCGACCGGTGTCGTCAGAGCGCCGGGCGCAAACACCCGCACCGCCGCGTTGGCCATCGGCTTGCCGTCCGCGGTCGCGAACTGGGCCGTGACTTCGTGAGCGGCGAACAGGTCGAAGGCGTGCGCCGGGGCAATTCGCGCCAGGCAACCCGCCGCGACCAGCAGAGCAACGCCCGCCCACCGCACGAGCGCGGTCGATCGGGGCCACTGGCAGCCAACGGAAAACATGCCTCTAACATAGCGCGCGCGGGCGTTTGCGCCAAATTGCCGAGGCTCGGCTTGCCCGCCGGGATCAACGCGTGGCACAAGCAGGGCCGCGGAGGGGCGATGCCGAATTTCGCGATCGAGCGGCGCTGCAAGGGGATCGTCTGCGGCATCGACGAGGCCGGGCGCGGGCCGCTCGCCGGCCCGGTGGTCGCCGCTGCGGTGATCCTCGACCCGCGCCGCTTCCCCCGGATATTGCGCGACGAGCTCGACGATTCGAAGGTGTTGACAGCTGAGCAGCGCCAATCTTGCTATCGGGCATTGCGGCACTGCGTCGATCGCGGCACGGTCCGGATCGGCGTCGGAGCCGCGAGCGCACGCGAGATCGACAGCATCAACATCCTGCGCGCGGCGCTGGTGGCGATGGCGCGCGCCGCCGCGGCGCTCGGCGTTCGCCCCGACTTGGCGCTGGTCGACGGCAACATCGCGCCGCCGCTTCCTTGCGCGGTAGAAACCGTCGTCAAGGGCGACGGGCTCAGCTTTTCTATCGCCGCCGCCTCGGTCGTCGCCAAGGTCACGCGCGACCAGATCATGCGCGCTCTCGCCCGGCGTTATCGGGGCTATGGCTGGGAGACCAATGTCGGCTATGCCACGCGCGAGCATGGTGCAGCGATTGTCGAACTCGGGCCCACCCCGCATCATCGCCGCTCCTTCGCCCCGGTTCGGCTGGCGCTGGCGGGCGGGCTGCCGCTGTTCGATTCGCTGTCGGCGACACCTGGCGTTGGCGCCGAAATCGCGTGACGGGCGAGCTTTTTCATCAAACTCGGCAGCGCATGGTCGCCGAGCCGGGCGATCGGGCTCCATAGCCCATCGCCGTCGCCCTGTCCCGCCACCACCGTGAGCTCGAGCCGGAAATGGGTGAAGCCGTGGCGGACCGTGCCCGGCAAGGGCAACCATCGGGCCGCCGCTGGCGCCGCGGCGACCGCTTCGGCAAAGCTCCAGGGGGCGGTGCGCCACGCAGTCGAAGGGATCTCGACCATGCCGCCGAGCAAACCTTTTTCCGGTCGGCGGCGCAGCAGCACAGAGCCGTCGGCCCGGGTCAGCCAGAAGGCGACGCCGTAACGCAGCGGCCGATCCGGTTTTTCGGCACGCACCGGCAGGTCTTCGGCCAACCCGCTCGCCGCCGCGGCGCATGCGCCGCGCCATGGGCACAGCACGCAGCGCGGCCGGCGCGGCGTGCAGATCGTGGCGCCGAGATCCATCATCGCCTGAGCGAAATCGCCGGCCCGGTGCCTTGGCACCAAAGCTGCGGCGAGAGCCTTCAGCCGCTCCTTGGCTTGCGGCAGCTTCTCGCCGATCGCGTAAAGTCGAGCGACGACCCGCTCGACATTGCCGTCGACCGCCGCCACCCGATGGTCGAAGGCGATCGCGGCGATCGCCGCAGCGGTGTAGTCGCCGATCCCCGGCAGCGCTCGCAACGCCGCGATTTCGCTCGGCAGGGCGCCGCCGTGGCGCTGGACCACCGCGCGAGCGCAGGCGTGGAGGTTGCGGGCGCGGGCATAGTAGCCGAGCCCCTGCCAGGCTTGCAGCACCTCGTCGAGCGAGGCGGCGGCCAACGCCGAAAGATCGGGCCAGCGCGCCACGAATCGGTCAAAATAGGGGCCCGCCGCGGCGACCGTCGTCTGCTGCAGCATGATCTCGCTGAGCCACACGCGGTACGGATCGGGGGGGGCGCCGGGGGCGGCGCGCCACGGCAGGCTGCGCCGATGACGGTCGTACCAGCGGAGCAGCAGCTCGGGCTCGGGTGCGGTTGCGGGCGATGAGGAAGCGGATCGGAGCAATGTCATGAGCGCGGCGAATCGGCAGCGCAGCCTAGCCGGTTCGCCGGCCGGCGGCGAGCGCCGCCCTGGGTTTCGCGCCGTCGGCATGGCGGTGTCGAAGCTCGCGCAGCCGATCGTCGGCAAGCGCGGCGGCGGGACTATGGGCCGGCTTAAGGCCAATTGGCCGGCGATCGTCGGCGCCGATTGGGCGACGGTCTCCTGGCCCGCAGCACTCGGCCGCGATGGCGCGCTGAAGCTGCGCACCGCCTGTGCGGCAGCGCTCGAGCTGCAGCACCGCGCGCCGCTGCTGATCGAGCGCATTAACCTATTCTTCGGCCGTCCGGCCGTGACCCGCCTGGTTCTGGTGCAAGGGCCGCTGCCCTATCCGACGCTGCCCTCCGCCGCATCCGTTCCGGCGCTCGCGGCCGGCGACGCTCAGGCGATCGACGAGCGTCTCGCCGATGTTGCCGACCCCGGCCTGCGCGCGGCACTCGACCGGCTCGGCCGGGCGGTCATCGCCAATCGGAGATGAACAGGCGGCCCAGGGCGTTGCGCATCGGGGGCTTAGCGCATCGGCGGTGTTGCGCAACCGCGGAGAAGCCGTTACCATCAACATATTGTGGAAGGACGCGCAAGATGCGGAAGATATGGTTTGCTGTTTTGAGTTTTCTGGGCGCAGTCGTGTTCTCGCCGGCCGTGACGCCGGCGACGGCTCAGCAGTCGAACTCGGCTGACGCGCAGAGCCTGCTGGCGGTCAACCGGAACGACCGCATTCTCGGGAACCCCGACGCGCCGATTACCATCATCGAATACGCCTCGATGACCTGCCCGCACTGCGCCCATTTCACCGACGACGTTCTGCCCGCGATCAAGAAAAAGTGGATCGACGCCGGCAAGGTCAAACTGGTGCTGCGCGATTTTCCGCTCGACGACGAGGCGGTGCACGCTTCGATGATCGCGCGCTGCGCCCCGCCGGACCGGTTTTACGCCTATATCGACACCTTCTTTGCCGACCAGGCCCAATGGGTCGAGGCCTCCAATTACCAGGCCGAACTCGCCCGGCTCGCTGAGCTCGGGGGCATGAGCAAGGCCCAGGTCGACAAGTGCCTGAACGACAAAGCGCTCGAAAACCAGGTCCTGGCCAGCCGCCTCGCCGCTGCGAACCAGCTCGGGGTCAACGCAACCCCGACATTCTTCATCAACGGAACCAAGTTTACCGGTGAACCGACGGTCGCGGCGTTCGACCAGCTGCTTTCGGGCCTTGCGCAGAAATCGTGATCGCGGGCGGCGGCAGAACCGATGCAGGTAGACCGGCTGCGCCTAGTCGGGTTCAAGTCCTTCGCCGACGCCGCCGAGGTGGCGATCGCTCCCGGTCTGACCGGCATCGTCGGCCCGAACGGCTGCGGCAAGTCAAACCTCGCCGAAGCCCTGCGCTGGGTGATGGGCGAGACGTCAGCGAAGCGCCTGCGCGGCGGGGCGATGGACGACGTGATCTTCGGCGGTGCCGCGGGCCGGCCGGCTCGCAACATCGCCGAGGTTGTACTGACCATCGATAACAGCGCCCGCGATGCGCCGTTCGCGTTCAACGACCGAGAAAACATTGAAATCGTCCGCCATATCGAGCGGGGCGGGAGCTCCGCCTGGCGGGTTAACGGGCGCGAGGTGCGGGCGCGCGATGTGCAGCTGCTGTTCGCAGATGCCGCGACCGGCGGTCCGTCCGGGGCGATCGTCAGTCAGGGGCGCGTCGGCGCGTTGATCGAGGCGAAGCCGGCCGAGCGCCGGTTTCTACTCGAAGAGGCCGCCGGCACCGCCGGGCTGCACGCCCGCTGGCATGAGACCGAGCTCAAGCTCGCCGCCGCCGCCGACAACCTCGCCCGGCTCGACGACGTGATCTCGACGCTGGCGGCGCGGCTTGCAGTCCTGAACAGGCAGGCGCATCAGGCCCAGCGTTATCGCCGGCTCGGCGAGGAAATCCGGCGATACGAGGCGCTGCTGTTTCACGCCCGCTGGCACGCCGCCGAGACCACGGCCGAGAGCCGCGGCGCTGAGCTGCGCGCGGCCGAGCGCCAGGCGGCCGAGGCGGAGCGCCGCGCCGCCACCGAAAGGCTGTCCCGCGAGCAGGCCGAAGCGGCCCTGTCGGAGCTGCGCCGCGAGGACACAGCGGCGGCGGCTGAATTGCAGCAGCTGACCCAGGCGCGCGGCGCGCTCGAGCAGGAGTTGGCGCGGGTGGTCGCGGCGCGCAGCGAGGCCGAGCGGCGGCTAGCCGAGCTGGCCCTTGACCGCCGGCGCGAGGAGGCGAACCGCGCCGACGGCGAATCGGCTCTCGCCCGGCTGGCGCAGGAACGCCACGCCCTTGCCGCCGCCGATCCTGGATCGGCGCGGGAGCCGGCTGCGGCGAGGCTTAACCATGCGACGGCGCGCTTGACCGAAGCTGAGGCCGATCTGCAGCGCGCGACTGAGTTGGCGGCCGCCGCCACGGCCCGCCGCGCAGCACTCGACCGGCGGCAGAGCGAGATCGTCGACCGCCGCAGCCGGCTGGGAACGCGGCTGGCCGAGGCCGAGCGCCAGCGCGCGAGCCTCGCCGCCTCGGCGCTGCCGGACGCGGCGGTGATCGCGGCGGGTGCCGCCATCGCCGCGTCGGCAACCCTCGTCGAACGCTGCCTCGCCGCGGTCGAAAACGCCCGGCAACAGGTCGAGGCCGGCCAGCAGCGCGAAGGCCTGGCGCACGACGCGGCGCGCCATACGGCTTCCGGGCTGGCCCGGCTGGAGGCCGAGGCCGGGGCGCTCGACGGGCTGCTCGACTCTCACCCCGAAAGCCGGTGGCGGGACGCCGGTGCTGTCGGCGCTGGGCGTCGCCCGCGGGTTCGAAGCGGCGCTCGGGGCTCTGTTTGCAGACGAGCTGTTCGCTCCGCTCGGCGCGGATGCAGCGGCCGACGCCGCGTGTTTCTGGGCCGATCTCGGTTCCCTCGACGCCGTCCCGGCATTGCCTGAGGGCGCACACCCGATGGCCCAAGCGGTGAGCACGCCCGCCACCCTCGGCCGCAGCCTCGCGTTGGCCGGCTGGGTCGACGGCGAGGCCGATGGCTGCCGCTTGCAAGGGCATCTGATGCCCGGTCAGCGGCTGGTCGATCGTGACGGCCGGCTGTGGCGCTGGGACGGCTTCACCCGACATGCCGCCGGCCCGTCCGCGGCGGCCCAGCATTTGGGCCACCGGAACCGCCGTGCTGAACTCGCCGGCGATATTGCCGCGGCCGCGGCCGCTGCCCGCGCCGCCGCGGGAGATGCCGATGCCGCAACCGCCGCGCGCCGGGAGGCGGCTGAGGCCGAGCGGCAGGCACGCGAGCAGCTCGCCGAAGCCGAGGCGGCACTCGCCCGCGACCGGGCGGCCGAGGCCGAGATCGCGCGGCGTACGCTGAGCGCTCAGGCGCAGCTCGCGGCGCTCGACGACAGGCTGGAGAAGATTGTCGCCGATCTCGCCGAGACGCGGGCCGAGGCTGAGGAGACCGCGCGCGCGGTCTCCGCATTGTCCGAACCGTCGGCCCCGGCCGACCCGGCGCTCGACACGGCCCGCGCAGCGGCGATCCAGGCGCGGCGCGAGGAGGCGGAAACCCGCGCCGAGGTCGAGCGGTTGGCGCGTGCCGCTCAATCCCAGGCCGAGCGCCTGGCGTCGATCGATCTTGAAGAGCGGTCGTGGCGCAACCGCGCGGCCGGCTCGGCGGCGCAGTGCCTAACCCTGGTCGAACGGCAGCGCGCGCTCGACCGGGAGATTGCCACCCTCGGCCTGCGCCCGGCGGCGATCGCGGCCGAAACCGCGACGCTCGGCGCCAGGACTGAGG
Organism: uncultured Alphaproteobacteria bacterium; assembly: GCA_963832875.1. Taxonomy (GTDB): domain Bacteria; phylum Pseudomonadota; class Alphaproteobacteria; order ATCC43930; family CGMCC-115725; genus AP-15. Next base: position 397,882 of record CAWHWB010000003.1, read on the forward strand.
CCTCGGCACAGCGCTGCCGGGAGTCGTCCGATCGCCTGGCGCGGGGCGAAAGCCGTCTACGGCAGGCGGTCGAGAGCTCGCACCTCGCCGATCGGGCATTGGCCGAGGCGCGCGAGCGGCGCGCCCGGCTGGAGGTGCAGAGCGAGGGCGCCAGAGCCAGCCTCTGTGATCTTGCCCGCGATATCCGCGAGCGGTTCGATGTCGTTCCCGCGGCGCTCGCCGATCTCGCCGGCCGCGCCGCGGGCGAGACCCCGGCCGAGATCGGCACCATCGAAGCGCGGCTGGCGAAACTCGGGCGCGAGCGTAACGGCGTCGGGCCGGTCAATCTGGTGGCCGAGAGCGAAGCCGACGAAATCGGCGCGCGGGTCGCGGCGCTGGCGCGCGAACGCGCCGATCTGACCGAGGCGATCGCCCGGCTGCGCCGGGGCGGCACCGCACTCGACGAGGAAGGGCGGCGGCGCCTCTCGGCCGCGTTCGAGCAGGTCAACCGGCATTTCGTGGCGCTGTTCACCCGGCTGTTCGGCGGCGGCAGGGCGGAACTCGCCTTGACCGAGGACGGCGATCCGCTCGCCGCCGGGCTCGAGATCATGGCGAGCCCGACCGGCAAGCGGCTTCAAAGCCTGTCGCTGCTGTCGGGCGGCGAGCAGGCGCTGACGGCACTCGCCCTGCTGTTCGCGGTGTTTTTGACCAAACCGGCGCCGGTCTGCGTCCTCGACGAGGTCGATGCCCCGCTCGACGACGCCAACGTCGACCGGCTATGCAGCCTCGTGGCCGAGATCGCCGACACCACCGGCACCCGTTTCCTGTTGGTCACCCATCACCGCATCACGATGGCGCGGGCTGATCGCCTGTACGGGGTGACGATGGCCGAGCGCGGCGTCTCGCAGCTGGTCTCGGTCGATCTCGCCCGCGCCGCCCGGCTGCGCCAGACCGCTTGATCCGGGGTCTACCTGCTCAGTCGGCGAGCCGCGCGGCGGCGAGGGGGCGCGCCGGGTGTTCGCCGAGAGTCCCGCGCGACAGCGCCAACGCCGCCACCGCGCCGATCAGCGCCAGCACGCCGGCAGCGATAAAGGCCGAATTGAAGCTGCCGGTCGCGGCGACGATGTAGCCGGTCACGATTGGCGCCAATAGGCCAAAGGTGTTGCCGCCGAGGACCAGAAAGGCAAAGGCACGGCCCGCATCGCCGGGCGAGCGCAGGATATCGGCGACCAGCGCGCCGTTCGCTGCCGGCCCGACATTGGCGAAAGATACCGCGACCGCTACCAGCGCGATGACCCCGGTCAGGGAGCGGACCAACGGGATCGCCAAGCCCGCCGCGGTCAGCAGCAGGCACAGCGCCACCAGATAGCGCCGCTTACCGGCGCGCACCGCCTCCACCGACAGCAGCCTGTCGCCGAACCAATTGGCGATAATGCAGACCACCGCGGCAAAAACAAAAGGGATCGCGGTGTAGAGGCCGGAGCCGACAATCGACACTCCGCGCGTCGTTTGCAGATAGTTCGGCAGCCAGGACATGTAGAGATAAAATGTATAAACGAGGCAGCCCTGGGAGATGAACAGCCCCCACATCGCGGGACAGCGGATGAGCCCCAGATAACCGACGCCACCATGGCGCGGCGGCTCGATCCCGGCGTCGCGTTCGGCGAGGATATGCTGGCGCTCGCTGTGCGGCAGCCACCGCGTCTTTTCCATCGTCGATACCAGGCTGAGCCAGCCTGCGACCCAGGCAAAGCCGACGGCGCCGGTGATGATGAACGACCAGCGCCACGACAGCGTTTCGATCAGCCAACCCACGGCCGGCGCGCCGAGCGCCAATCCCAAGGGCGGGCCAGCCGAGATCGCAGCGATCGCGGTGCCGCGCTCGCGATAGGGCGACCACGACCGAACGCTGCCGTAGGTGACCGGGGCAAACGGCGCCTCGCCGACGCCGAGACCGAGCCGCGCCACTAGCATCGTCGCAAAGCTGCCGACGACCCCTGTCGCCATCTGCGCCGCCGACCACACCGCGGTGGCGACCGAGGCCACGACATGCGTGCCCCAGCGGTCGATCAGCCGGCCGCCCGGCAGCATCATCAGCACATAAGCCCACAAGAAGGACGAAAACAGATAGCCGAGCGCGATCGGCGACAGACCGAATTCATGCGCAATCGGCTTGCCGGCGACCGACATGTTGACGCGGTCGACATAGGCGATGACGTTGAACAGGAACAGCAGGAAAAACACCCAATAGCGGCGCCGGGTCGTCTTCATCGATGCGCTCCTCGTTCGCTTTGTGCCGGCGCCCGCAACCGCAGCGCGCGACGATCAAGGAGCCTCCCCTGATGGGCCCACCGCCACGCGCTCGAGCGTGGCCGTCACCCGACGGCGCCGACCTTTCCCGAGGCGGCTTGCCGTGCGCGGCGACTAAACTATTTTCTGCGGCATTTGGCCAGCCCCGCCGTTCATTCCGCCAGCCAGCCGTTCATTCGGTCGGGGCGGACGGGCGGTGACGACGCTCGACGTCGGTCAACAGCCAGTACAACGCGCCCAAGGACAATGCCAAGCCGCCCAGACCCAATAAGGTCTCCATCCCCGTCTTCGCGTAATCCAGCAGGATCAGCTTTCTCGCGATCACGATGATCGCGATCAGGATGATGACGCGGACTTGCAAAACCCCCGATCTGCGCCGCATTGCCAAGGCGATCGAGTGATTGAACTCGACCAGGATCAACAATGAGAGGATCAGGCCGAATGTGTCCTTGAGTGCATCGTTCTGGGCGAAATAGACACCGGCGTGGAAACTCTCGATAATGGTGATCACGACCAGTACAAGAGAGTAAACGATGATTATAGAAATGATGATCAGCAATATTCCGGAAACTGTCATCTCAAAGTGAGCGTAGACAGCTTGAAATTTCGCCTCATTTTTAAATTTGTCGAGAAACGGCATGCGCTGCTCCATGCGCCCGGATCGCGGCCGGCGTGGGGGCGGAGCGCCGGACTCTGCCATGCGTCCCCGGCCCGGCCAAGCCGATAGCCGGGCTCGGCCCCATGCGGCGCGGCGCCCTGGCCCTGGACTCGCGATGCCGCCTGGGTCAAGCTCGCCGTGGAGCGGGAGGAGGGGCGGGAGATGACCGACGAGACCGTGCGGCAGCGCTTTCGGCGTTACCTGAAGCGGCAACCGGCGCAGGCGCGCGCCTATTCGCAGGCGGTCGTGACCGTCGGTGGCAAAACGGTCTGGCTCGCCGGGCAGGTCGGGATCGCCGATCCCTCGGGAAAATCTCTCGCCGGCAATTTCGACGGTCAGGTCCGTGCGGTGTTCGCCCGGCTGGCCGAGACCTTGGCTGAGGCGGGCGGCGCGCTCGGCGACATGGTGACGATGACCGTGTTCATCACCGATCCGCGTTATGGCGACCGCTTTACCGAACTGCGCAAGGAAATCTTCGGCGACGACTTCCCGGCCAGCGCGCTGATCACTGTTGCCGGTCTCGCCCATCCGGAAATGCTGGTCGAGGTGCAGGGCGTGGCCGTTATCGGCTAGCGCGGGCCGTTATCCGATTCGAATGCGGCGGCGGGGCAGCGTGACGAATTTCGCTAAACTCCTCTGCGCCTTGCTGCTGACAATGACGGCGACTGCCGGCGCCGCCGCCCAGGGCTGCCGGCCCGCGCGCCTGGCGCAGTTCGCGGTTAGCTTGATGGGTAATGTCCCGATCGTCACTGTGCGGGTCAATGGCTCGCCGGCGAACCTGCTGTTCGATACCGGAGCCGAACGAACCGTGTTGACCGCGGCGGCGGCAAAACGGCTGGGGGTCGAGTTGCATTACGAATACGCACGGCAGATGCGCAGCCTAGACAGCGCGGTTGCCAGCGGCGACGCCAAGCTGCGCAGCCTCGACTTCGGCAGCACGGCTTTCCGCGACGTCCGGATTCTGGTCGGATCGGTGTCGTTGCCGAATTTGGCCGGCAAGCCGCTCGACGGCCTCCTGGGCGCCGATTTCTTTACCAGCTTCGAGGTGGACCTCGATCTGGAGCACCGGCGCGTGACGCTGTTCGAGCCGGCCCCGTGCCCGATCGAAGCACCGGTCTGGAGTACGCCCTATGCGACGATAAAAGCCAATTTGTCGCTGCACGAACGGCTATTTTTCCCGGTCGCGCTCGATGGCCACGAGATCGACGCGTTGATCGATACCGGCGCGCAGTTGACGGCGCTCGATGCCGAGGCGGCGGCGGCGAGCGGCGTGACCGGGGCGGAATTGGCGCGCGATCCGGTCGCCGATCTGCGCGGTGCCGCGGCCGAAATGGTCCAGGCGCGAGCCCACCGTTTCCCCCAGCTGCAAATCGACGGCGAAACCTTGCGCGACCAGGTGATCGTCGTGACCCGGCTCGGGTTGCAGGACGCCGACCTCGTGCTCGGCGGCGATTTTCTGCGCTGGCAGCGGGTCTGGCTGTCCTATCCCTCGCACCAGATCTTTTTGCAGCGCCATTTCTGAACCGCGGCGAGGCGCTTTGGATCGGGTCATCGCGGCAGCGACCGCGCCAGCAGCGCATAGGCGATCTCGTCGGTGCGGTCGTAGCGCAACGGGGTAACGACAATGCGGCCGGCGTTCAGCGCCTCGATGTCGCTTTCCGGGCCTTGGTCGCGTTCGCCGCGGCGAAATCCGACCCAGTAATAGGTCAGGCCGCGCGGATCGGTGCGCGCCTCGACCTCCATACCCTGGACCGTGCCCGCACCTTGGCGCGCCAGGGTCAGCGGCCCGGCCTCGGCGGCCGGAAGATCGGGAAAGTTGACGCTGAGGCAGGTGGCCGCACCCCAGCCGATTTCCATCAGCCGGCGCACGATGTCCGGGCCGAGCGCGGCCGCGGTGTCCCAGCGGACCCGGGCGCGGTCGGTCCAGGCCTGGCTCAGCGCGATAGAGGGAATGCCCAGCATCATCCCGGTCATCGCTCCGCCGACGGTGCCGGAGAATACCGTCTCGATGCCGAGATTGGCGCCGCGATTGACCCCGGACAGCAACAGTTGCGGCGGCGTCCGCGCCATCAGATGGCTCAGCGCCATAATCGCGCAGTCGCCGGGCGTGCCGGTAACGGCCCACCGTCGCGGCCCGCGCTCGCCGATGCGGATCGGATGATGCAGGCTGACCGCATGCGAGACGCCGCTCTGATCGTGTTCGGGCGCGACGATCCACACCTCGCGGGCAATCCGCGCCGCGATCCCTTCGAGAACTTCGAGGCCGGGGGCGTCGATGCCGTCGTCATTGGTCAGCAGAATGCGGTCGAGCACGCGGCGCCTCCGGCTTTTGCGGTCGCCGGGGCTTAGCATCATGCGGCGGCGAAATCGAGACGCCCGCCGAAATCGAGGTGCCCAGGGAAGCGATTTGCAGATCTCGCCGCTGCTCCATAAGTATGATCTGGATCCAACAACCGGGGGCGACCTTTGATCAGTGACGAGCCCGTGCCCCGTCCGCCGTCGCGCCCGGCGAGCTTCGACAGCGCGCTCGGCCAGAAAATCATCGAGCTGAACGTCTGGGCGGTGCGCCAGGGATTGCGCGGGGCCTCGGCCGAGCTGTTGCTCGCCGGCTTTTGCCGGCGCCTCGCCGACGCCGGCGTCCCGCTGTGGCGCGCCTTTGCCGGATTGCGCACCCTGCATCCGCAATGGGACACCTACGGCTACACCTGGCAGCGCGAGGCGAACGTCGTTGAGCCCGCGCAGTTCGAGCGCGGCGCCGAAAACGACAAGGTCGTCGCGAATAGCCCTTTCGGCCGACTGATCCATCGATTGGAAACCTCGAGCCGCGAGGAACTGTGGCTGGACATCCGTCGCCGTCTCGCCGGACCGGAGGCCCAGCTCGACTTTCCTGTGCTCCGCGATCTCGCCGCCGCCGGCGCCACCGATTACTTCGCGCAGGTCGTCAGCTTTGGCGAGGGCGGCGACCCGTCGCGGGGAACCGGCATCGGCTATTCCTTCACAACCGACCGGGCGGGCGGCTTCCACGACGATGAGCTGATGCTCTTGCAGGCGGCATTGCCGGCCGTTTCCCTGGCGATGATGGCGCATTCCAGCCACACCATCGCCGCCGGGCTGCTCACCGCCTATCTGGGCGCCGACCCAGGGCGCCGGGTTCACGCCGGGGCGGTCGCGCGCGGCTCGGTGGAAAATATCCGCGCCGTCTTGTGGTACGCCGACATCCGCGGCTTCACCACCATCGCCGACGGCGCGCCGGGTATCGCCGTCATCGAAATGCTGGACGAGACCTTTGAGGCCTTGACCGCTTCGCTGCGGACGCGCGGCGGCCAGGTGCTCAAATTCATGGGTGACGGGATGCTGGCGATCTTTCCGTTTGCCGATGCGGCCCGAGACCAAACCTGTGGGCGCGCCCTCGACGCGGCGAGCGAGGCGATCCAGGAAATCGGCCGGCTCAACGAGGCGCGGCGCGCCGGCGGCAAGCCCTGCGCTGCGGTCGACCTCGCGCTCCATGTCGGCGAGGTGCTCTACGGCAATGTCGGCGCGGCCGACCGCCTCGACTTCACAGTGATTGGACCGGCGGTCAACGAAGCCGCCCGGATCGAGGCCTTGTGCGAGCCCTTGGGGTACAACGTCCTGGTCTCGGCCGAACTCGTCGCCGCCGCAGCGGAGGGTGCCCGGCTCAAGCCGCTCGGCCGACACCGGCTGCGTGGCGTCCGCGAGGAACGGGAGATTTATGCGCTGGATTTCGGCGCGTGAGAGGAGACAGCGATGACGCGGCCGGCGAAGGCATCCGCCTATGAAGACGATTTCGTCGCGTGGCTCGAGGATCAGGCCCAGCACGCGCGGCGCGGCGATATCGACGCCCTCGATCTCGAAAACATCGCCGAGGAACTCGAAGGCATGGCGCGCAGCGACCGCCGGGAAATCAGAAACCGCTTGATCGTTCTCCTTACTCATCTTCTGAAATACGTCTTTCAGCCGAGACGACGTTCGTCCGGCTGGCTCGGGACGATCGCGGAGCAGCGGATGCAGATCGCGACCGTGATCGACGACAGTCCGAGCCTGCGACCGTTCCCCGGATCGATACTCGACCAGTGCTATGCTGCCGCACGATCGCGCGCCGCTCTGGAGACGCGGCTCCCCGAAGATGCGTTCCCGGAACGTTGTCCGTTCAACCTCACCGTGGTGCTCGACCCGCGCTGGCTCCCCCAGTGATCGAAACCCTCAGGAGGCAATCATGTACGCGCTGAACGGCCGGGTCGGTCTGGTCACCGGCGGTGGCGCCGGCATCGGCCGCGAGATTGCGCGGCGGCTCGCGCGCGACGGAATGTCGGTCGCTGTGCTCGATCGCGACGGCGAGGCGGCGCAGCGGGTTGCGGAGGAAGTGGGCGGGCTCGCGCTCTCGGCCGACGTGGCCTCGCCCGAGGAGGTCGCGCGTGCGGTCGACGCTACCCTCGCCCGCTTCGGTCGGATCGATCTCTTGGTCAACAATGCCGGGATTGCCTGGACCGGACCGGCGCTGGAGATGCCGCTCGACACCTTTCAGGCAATGCTGCGGGTCAATGTCGAGGGCGTGTTCATCGCCAGCCGGGCGGTGCTGCCGCACATGATCGCCCGGCGCTCGGGTTCGATCGTCAATCTCGCTTCCTGGGCCGGCAAGACAGGTGCCGCGTATTTCGCCGGCTACAGTGCCAGCAAATTTGCGGTGATCGGCCTGACCCAGGCCTTGGCGCGCGAAATGGCGCCGCACGGCGTCCGGGTCAACGCGGTCTGCCCGGGGATCGTCGTCGCAACCGCGATGCGCTCGGCTCTCGAAGCGCAGCAGCGTCAGTGGGGGCTGCCGCAGACCGCCGAGCGGGAAAAGCTGATCCCGTTGGCGCGCGTCTCGGTGCCTGACGACGTGGCCCGGGTCACGGCCTTTCTGGCCTCGGACGAGGCTGCCTATATTGCCGGCGAGTCGATCAACCTATCCGGCGGGCTGTTGATGGACTGAGAGAGATCAATGGCGACGACGACCAAGCTCGGTGAGCTTTACGACCGGGATTTCGTGCTGTGGACCGAGGAGCAGGCGGCGGCGCTGCGCCAGGCTAAGGGCGCAAACCTGCCGCTCGACTGGGAGAACCTCGCCGAGGAGATTGAGAGCTTGGGAAAATCGGACCGGCGGGCATTGAGATCGCAAATCCGGGGACTTCTCCGCCATTTTTTCAAGCTCGAAGCCTCGTCGGCGAGGAAACCCAGAGCCGGATGGCGCGCGACAATCCGCGACGCTCGATCGGAGATCGCAGATGTGCTGCGCGATAGCCCGAGCCTGCGCCGAGAGATCGATGGCATGGTCGCAGATGAGGCCTCTACGGCAGCGGAATTGGCCACGGAAGATCTCGGAGAGCACGGCGAGCCGGTGGAGGCGGTGCGGGCGCGGGTCGAGCAGGGCGGGTTCACCGCCGAGCAGGTTCTCGGCGATTGGTTCCCGGGCGGCCCCGACTGATCGTGGAAGGGAACCCGAATGGCGTTGCGCACCAGATTGACCGAAAAGCTCGGCATTCGCCACCCGGTGCTGCTGGCGCCGATGGGCTATGTTTCGGGCGGGGCGCTGGCCGCGGCGGTCAGCGCCGCCGGCGGGCTCGGCTTGATCGGCGGCGGCTATGCCGAGGCCGACTGGCTCGAACGCGAGCTGGCGGCGACCGGCAATCAGCGAGTGGGCTGCGGTTTTATCACCTGGGCGTTGGCGGAGCGGCCGGCGGTGCTCGATCTGGCGCTTGGCCGCGCGCCAGCGGCGGTCATGTTGTCCTTCGGCGACGCATCGGGCTTCATCCGGTTGATCAAAAGTGCCGGCCACCCGGTGATTTGCCAGGTGCAGAGCGTGCGTCAGGCGCGCCAGGTTCTGGACCAGGGGGCCGACATCATCGTCGCCCAGGGTACCGAAGCGGGCGGCCATGGTGCGGCGCGCTCCACCCTGCCGCTGGTGCCGGCCGTCGTCGACCTGGTCGCGTCGTCGGGGCAGAAGGTTCCGGTCGTCGCCGCCGGCGGGATCGCCGACGGCCGCGGTCTCGCCGCCGCGCTGATGCTCGGCGCCGACGGCGTGTTGATGGGCTCGCGCTTCTACACCGCCGAAGAATCCCTGGCTGCGCCCGCCGGAAAGGCGCGCATTGTCGCCGGCAGCGGCGACGACACCCTGCGCACGCGGATATTCGATATCGTGCGCGGCCGCGACTGGCCGCGCGAATATACCGGCCGCGCGCTGCGGAACCGCTTCAGCGAGGCGTGGCACGGCAGGGAGGCAGCGCTAGCTCAGGCGGCCGGGAGCGAGAACCCACGCTATGCCGCCGCGGCGGCAGCAGGCGATGTTGACACCGGGGTCATGTTCGCAGGCGAAGGCATCGACCTGATCCATGCGGTCGAGCCCGCCGGGACCATTCTCGACCGGGTCGTCCGCGAGGCCGAGGTGGCGCTGGCGCGGCGCTTCGACTGAACCGGGGTTTGCCGGATCAGCCCTCGCCGGTGGCGGGTTGGACCGGGTGGCCGTGGATATGGACGTGCTGCCCGCCCGCCTCTTCGAGAATCCGGGTCGCGGTCAGCTCGCGGTCGGGGTCTTCACAGCGCGCCCACAACAATGCCGCGCCGGCCTCGAGCGCCGCCCGGAAATTCTCGCTGTGGCGCGGTGCGGTGTAATCGTCGAACAGCTCCTTCAAGGCCGCACCGCCGAGCCCGGCACCGACCAAGGCCGCCGCGACCACGGCGATCGGGCCGCCCGACAGGAGGACGAACCCGGCCAACGTCAATGGCGCGATATATTTGATCTCGTCGCTGAGGCCGGCGGGCACGACCGCCCGTTCGGCGCCAGCCGGCTCGCCCGCCGCAGCGAGCGAATTGTGCGAGGCCAGCACCGACAGATCGCTCGGCGCGAACCCGGCCGCGAGCAGGCCCGACACCGCGCGATGAAAATGGTTCCGATCGGGGAACGAGGCGACCGCCTCGCGAATGACCGGGAAAGACGCCGGGGCCTCGACCATGCCGATCCTCTCTCTTTCGTGCTCGCCGCGCCACCCATGCTACCGTCAAACGCCCACGACTGTCCGCCCCTTCGCGCCCGTTGCCGATGCGGTTCGCCAATCCCGCCGATGACCGAACCTTCCCTCTCTGAGCCAAGCGTCCCCGCGACCCGATACGCCGCCGGGGCGGCATCGCCGGTCATGGTCCAGTACCACGAGATCAAACAGGCCAATCCGGGCTGCCTGTTGTTTTTCCGGATGGGCGATTTTTTCGAGCTGTTCTTTGACGATGCGGTCGCCGCGGCGGGCGCGCTCGACATCGCCCTGACCAAACGCGGCCGGCACGACGGCGCCGACATCCCGATGTGCGGGGTGCCGGTCCACACCGCCGAAACCTATCTCGCTCGCCTGATCCGCGCCGGGTTCAAGGTCGCGATCTGCGAGCAAATCGAGGACCCGGTCGAGGCCCGAAAGCGTGGTGGCAAGGGGCCGGTGCGGCGCGCGGTGGTGCGCGTTGTGACCGCCGGCACCTTGACCGAGGAAGGGCTGCTCGACGCCCGCCGGCACAACTACCTCGTCGGCCTCGCCGAGGCCGGCGGCGAGATCGGCCTCGCCTGGGTCGATCTGTCGACCGGCGCCTTTGCCGCGGCGCCATCGAGCGAGCCGGCACTACCGGGCGAGCTCGCGCGCCTCTCGCCCGGCGAGATCCTGCTACCCGAGCGGTTGCTGACCCGGCCCACGCTCTACGAACTCCTCGCCGAATGGAGGCCGGTGCTGACCCCGTTGCCCAACCCCCGCTTCGACAGCGACGGTGCTCGCCGGCGCCTCGAAAGTTTTTATGGGGTCGGCGCGCTCGACGGGTTCGGCAGTTTCAGCCGCGCCGAGGTGGCCGCGGCCGGCGCGCTGGTCGATTACGTCGGCCTGACCCAGCAGGGCGGGGCGCCTTTTCTCGAACCGCCGCGCCGGGTGATGCCGGGCTCGGTCATGCAGATCGATGCGGCAACCAGGCGCAACCTCGAATTGGTCGCGAATGCGGCGGGCGAGCGCCGCGGCGGCCTGTTGGCGACGATCGACCGCACCGTCACCGCGGCCGGCGCGCGGCTCTTGGCCGACCATCTGGCGGCACCGCTGACTACGCCTGCGGCGATCGCCGCCCGGCTCGACGCGGTCGGATATTTCATCGATTGCCCCGACACGCGCACCGCCGTGCGCGAGCGGCTGCGCCACTGCCCTGACCTCGAACGCGCCTTGACGCGGTTGAGCCTCGGCCGCGGCGGCCCGCGCGACCTCGCGGCGTTGCGCCAATCCTTGGGCGAAACCGCGGTGTTGCGGGACATGCTGGCCGAGCCGGGACTGGCCGGACCCGGCCTCGTGCCCCTGCCCGAGCGGCTCGCTGCCGCACGGCGCGGGCTCGGCGAGCACGGCATCCTGGTCGATCGGCTCAGCCGGGCATTGGCCGACGAATTGCCGCTCTACGCCCGCGACGGCGGCTTTGTCGCCGCCGGTTATTCCGGCGAGCTCGACGAATGGCGCCGGCTGCGCGACGAGAGCCGCCGCACGATTGCGGCGCTGCAGGCGCGCTACGCCGCCGAGACCGCGGTCGGAGCGCTCAAGATCCGCCACAACAACGTGATCGGCTATTACGTCGAAGTGTCGGTCAGCCATGCCGGCAAGCTCGGGCCGCATTTCATCCATCGCCAGACGATGGCCGGGGCGCAGCGCTATACGACGGCTGAACTCTCGGAGCTCGAAACCAAGATCGCCAGCGCCGCCGAGCGGGCTTTGGCGTTGGAGCTGCGGCTTTACGACGACCTCGTCGGCGAGGTCACGGCCCGGCGCGCCGAAATCGCCGCGGCGGCGGCGTCCCTCGCCACGCTCGACCTCGCATCGGCGCTGGCCGAGCGCGCGGCGGAGGGCGGCTGGGTGCGTCCCGCAGTTGAGGAAGGAACCGCGTTCGAGATCCGCGGCGGGCGGCACCCGATGGTCGAGGCCGGGCTGGCGGCTTCCGGCAATGGCGGCAGCTTTGTCGCCAATGACTGCGTTTTGGCCGGGGAACGGATCTGGCTTGTCACCGGCCCCAACATGGCCGGCAAGAGCACCTTTCTGCGGCAGAACGCGCTGATCGCGATCCTGGCGCAGATCGGCTCATACGTGCCGGCTCGCTCGGCGCGGATCGGCATCGTCGATCGCCTGTTCAGCCGGGTCGGTGCCGCCGACGATTTGGCCCGCGGCCGCTCGACGTTTATGGTCGAGATGGTCGAGACCGCGGCGATCCTGAACCAGGCCGGCACAAACGCTTTTGTCATCCTCGACGAGATCGGCCGCGGCACTGCCACCTACGATGGGCTGTCGATCGCCTGGGCCTCGCTCGAGCACCTCCACGCGGTCAATTGCTGTCGCACCCTGTTCGCGACCCACTACCACGAATTGACCGCCCTCGCCGCCAAACTCCCGGCGCTTGCTTGCCATACGATGCGGGTCAAGGAGTGGAAAGGCGATGTGGTCTTTTTGCACGAGGTTGGACCGGGCACCGCCGACCGCTCCTACGGCATCCATGTCGCCAAGCTCGCCGGCCTGCCGAAGACCGTCACTACGCGCGCCGAAGAGGTGTTGGAAGTCCTCGAAAAGGGCGAACAGGGCGGCGCGCTCGCCCGCCTCGCCGATGATCTCCCCCTCTTCACCGCCGCGCACAGCCGCGCGAACGCGGCAGCGCTGCCCAATTCTGCGGCCGAAGCCTTGCTGCGCGAGACCCGCCCCGACGAACTCACTCCGCGCGAAGCCCTCGACCTCCTCTACCGTCTCACGTCGTTGGTCGGCGAGTAAGATACGCCCCCGCGCAAGGCGGTTCATCGCACGGCAGTTCTTGGCTATGCTCACCTCCGAGCGGACCCGATCGCGGAGGACCACCGGACATGGACCAGGACGCCAAGAAGACCGCGCTGCGGATGATCCCTTATGGGATCTATGTGCTGACCGCCGATGACGGCAAGGGCAACGTCGCCGCCGCGACAGTCAACTGGGTGACGCAGAGCGCCTTTGCGCCACCCTTGGTGGTGGTCGGGGTCAAGACCGAATTCCGGCGCCTATCCACTGATCAAGAACACCCGGAACTTTGCCCTGAACATGCTCGGCAAGGAGCACAAGGGGGTGGCGTTCACCTTTTTCAAGCCGACCAAGCTCGAAGACGGCAGGCTCTCCGGCCAGGCGATCCATAAGGGCGCCACCGGCGCGCCGATCCTCGACGCGGCATTGGCCGCGGTCGAGTGCAAGGTCACCAGCATCGTCGAGCAGGGCGACCACCATATCGTCGTCGGCGAGGTCGTCGAGGCGCACCTGCCAAAGCCGGTCACTGGCCGCCCCGACGCCGCCATCCTCGAAATGAAGGATCTGGGCGACAACGTGTTCTACGGCGGCTAAAGCGGCTTGCTCGATCCGTCCCGCCAACGCAATCTCCTCACCCGACTTGCTGCGCTCGGCCCCATCTCCCGCATTGCGGGAAAGGGGGACCCAGCCGACAGTCTGGGTGGGTGAGGGCAACCCAAACGAGGTCACTCCCGATGTTGGATCGATCTACGCTGCAATGGCCGGCCGAGGGTAACGCCCGCGTTCCTTATCGGGTGTTCGCCGACCCGGACGTCTACCGCGAGGAATTGGCTCGCATCTTCCTCGGGCCAACCTGGCAGTTTCTGACCTTGGCCGGCGAATTGCCGCAGCCGGGCGACTATCAGACCACTTTTGTCGGCGAGACTCCGGTCATCGTCACTCGCGGGCACGACGGCGAGATCCACGCGATGGTCAACCGCTGCGCCCATCGCGGCAATCTCGTCTGCCTGAAGCGGCGCGGAAACGCCGACAATCTGACCTGCGTCTATCACGCCTGGCGTTACGACCTTGCGGGCAACCTTGACAGCGTCGCCTTTCGCCGCGGCATCGCCGGCAAGGGCGGGATGCCGGAGAGTTTTCGCCTCGAACAGCACGGGCTCAAACAGCTGCGCGTCGATCGCTTTGGCGACCTCGTCTTCGGCACCTTGTCGCCCGAGGCGCCGCCATTGGGCGACTACATCGGAAATCTGATCGGCTCACGCATCCACCGGGTCATGCACGGGACACCGAAGATCCTCGGCACGACCTCGCAGATCTTGCACAACAACTGGAAGCTCTACTTCGAGAATGTGCGCGATACCTACCACGCGACCCTGCTGCACAGCTTTTTCACGACATTCCGCATGTCGCGCCTGACCTCCGAAGGCGGCGTCGATATCGCCGAGAATGGCGCGCATCATGCGAGCTACACGCGCAACAAGGTCGATCGCGTCGATGCCGCCACCTCGGACCAGCTTTATGCCGGCATCCCGTCCCTGCGAGAGAATTTCCGGCTCGCCGAGCCCGGCTTTCTGTCGATGACCGAGGAGTTCGGCGACGACACCACGACGCAGATCCTGTCGCTGTTCCCGAATTTCGTGTTGCAACAGATCCAGAACTCTATCGCCCTCCGCCTGGTCCTGCCGAAAGGGCCGGACAAGACCGAACTGCAATGGATCTATCTCGGCTTCGAGGAAGACGACGCCGAGATGACCGCGCTGCGCCTAGCGCAGGCCAACCTGGTCGGGCCTGCCGGCTACGTCTCGATGGAGGATGGCGCGGTCGGTAACTTTATCCAGCGCGCGATCCACGGTTCCGAGGACGAGTGTTCGGTGCTTGAAATGGGTGGTTCCGGCCACGTCTCCGAAGCCAACCGCACGACCGAAGCGTCGGTGCGCAGTTTCTGGCAAGCCTATCGCCCATTGATGGGCTTCTGAGACGGCCTGCCAAAAATGAGACGAGCTGTTTCGGAAGATCACCCTCGCCCCCGCGAACGCGGGGGTCCAGGGGCGACGGTTCAGCGCACGCGGCTTCTGTCAAAGCAGGGCCAGGCTCTCTGGGTTGGCGCTTTCGCGGGAACGGACGGATAAGCGGGTATTGCGATGACGACATTCGAGGCCGTGGCTCGCCGGCTGGAGCTCGAGCAGCTCTACGCCGATTACGTTCATTGTCTCGACAGCGACGCGCTCGAAGGCTGGCCCGACTTCTTCACCGAGGACTGCTTTTACCGGATCACCTCGGCCGAAAACTACGAGGCGGGTCTGCCGCTCGGGCTGATCTACGCGACCTCGCGCAATATGCTGAAAGACCGGGTCAGCGCGCTGCGCGAGGCAAACATCTATGAGCCGCAACGCTACCGGCACCTGGTCTCGTCGATCAGGCTCGTCGCCGAGACGCAGGGATCGCTATCGCTCGACCTCGGCGCGAATTTCCTCGTGGTGCGCACGATGCAGGATGGCGACATGACGATCTTCGCCGCCGGCCATTATGTCGACCAAATCAGGCGCGAGGGCGAAAGCTGGAAGTTCGCGAGCAAGACCGTCATCCTCGACAGCCGCCAGATCGACACCCTGCTGGCGATCCCGATTTAAGCGCTAGTTCCAGACGATCCGCGGCGCGGGGCCGAGCTTTGCCGGGCCGAGGTACATCTTTCCGTCCTCGATCGAGAACGACGTCATGATCTGCGGCTTGCCGTCTGGTCCGGGCTTGGCCAGGGCCGACAGCGCGATCTGCGCCAGCACGGCCTGCTCTGAATCCAGGCGGCCCGTTTCGACCAGCGCCGACAGAACCGTGCCAAACCCCTCGATCCCGCCGGAAAAGGCGCCGATCGGCTGCAGATCCTGGTCAAGGGCGATCGTGCCGGTCGCGACAGCGCCGAGGCCGCCCCATTTGAGGCGCAGATGATCCAATTCGACCGTGCCGCCGGCATCGCGCCAGGCGCCAATCGCCTCTGGCAGCGGCCCGTCCGGCACGGCGCCCTTGACCGTGGCATTGAATGCCAAATCGTCGATCGTGGCGCTCAACATCGCCGGCGCCGCGGGCAGGCGCACCCGGCGCAGATCGAGCGCCAACCCGAGGCTCGCATCGGCGTGGGTTTTGGCCGGTGTTGCCGGCACGGTGACCCAGGCCTCGACGGTTTTGATCGGAACTCGATCGCCGGCCTCGGCATCGACGTGCTGGAAGTTCAGCCATAGCCAGCTCACGCCGGCGCGGCCGAGCGACACGGTCCCTGCGGCGGTCTGCGCCGCGAGCTTCAGCGGCGGTCGGCGGCCGATGGCGGCAAACTCGGCAGAGAGACCCGCCGGTGCGGCGAGCCGCCAGTCGTCAAAGTCCCACGGTCGAGCGCTGCCGGTCAGCGCCGGCAGGTGCAGTACCGGCGCCGGGCTCAGCGCGGCATCGCGCAACGCGGCACCCTCGATCTCGACCCGGAAACGGAACGGGAAGCCGGCGACGCGGAGCTTTCGCCACGAGGCGTCCACCTTGCGCGCCTGCATCGACTGCTGCCAGGCGACGACGCCGTCGCCGATCCGGCCGGCCACGATCCGCCAATAGGCGGCGTAGGCGCCGCACAAGACCAGCAGCAAAACGGCGGCGGCGAAACCGAGACGCGTCGAGCGGCGCATGGCGGCGGGTTATAGCCGCCCGGCCCGGCCGCCGCCAGCCCAGCGCTCGGCCGCAGCCTCCCCGGGCGGCTAAACCTTCAGCACCTCTGCGTTTGGCGCCGCCTCCAGTTCGCAGGCGTTCACCGTCATCGCCAGCAGACTGTAATAGCCGATCGCGCCGGTCAGCTGGATAAAGCCGTCGTCGCCAAAGCGCGCGCGCATCCGGTCGGCGGTGGCGTCGTCGATCCGGTGCCGGCGCAGCAGTTGCCGGGTGAATTCGACGATCTCGGCGTCCGCGGGGGCGATATCGCGCGAATGGTTCTCGCGGATCGCGGCGATCGTCGCCTCGGGCACGCCCTGCCGGCGGGCGCCGCCCGCTTGCGCGCCCCATACATAGACCGCCTCGAATTCGCGGGCCACGGTCATCGCCGCGAGCACCCGCGCCCGCATATCAAGCGAGCCCTCGAACCGCACGTAGGCGCCCAAATGTGCCACCCGTTCGGCCAGCGCCGGACTGTTCATGAACATCGTAAACGGTCCCTGAACTGCACCACGGCTGGCGACGATGCTGTCGAAGACGGCATGGTCCTTGGCGGCGACCTGATCCTTGCGGGTAATAGAGGGGAGTCTGGCCATGATCATTCCTTTCGCTTGAAACCGGGGCATCCGTCCGATAGGGCAGCCTATCCGCCGCGGAAAGTATGCATCCGATTCGCCGCCGACGGTATGCTGCTGCGTTCCCGAGCGGGTGGGTGCAAGCGGGGAGGGGTTTGGTGTCCGGTGTGCTCGACGGCATTCGCGTTCTCGATTTCGGCCGCTATATCGCCGGGCCGTTCTGTGCGGCACTGCTCGCCGATCTCGGCGCCGAGGTGATCCGCATCGAGCGACTGGGCGGCGGCGAGGACCGTGGCTTTATCCCCGTCGGCGCCGCCCCCGAGATGGATTCAGCCAATGGCGGCGGTGCGATGTTCCTGGCAATGAATCGCAACAAGCTCGGCATGACCCTGGACCCGGCTGCACCCAAGGGGCGCGAGATTGTCCGCCGGCTGGTCGCGACCGCCGACGTCGTCGTCGCCAATCTGCCGCCGCAGGTGTTGCGCGCGCTGGCGCTCGACCTCGACAGCCTGCGGCAAGTCAAGACCGACATCATCCTGACCACGGTCAGTGGGTTCGGCGCCGGCGGCCCGCTCTCCGACAAGCACGGTTTCGACGGCATCGGCCAAGCGATGAGCGGTGCGGTCTATCTCTCCGGCACGCCCGAGCAGCCGATCCAAGCGAAATTGCCGTGGGTCGATTTCGGCACCGCCTGCCTGTCCGCCTTTGGCACCTTGGCGGCCCTGATCGAGCGCGGCAAGACCGGCAAGGGTCAAAAGGTCGAGGGCGCTCTGTTGCGCACCGCGATCGCCTTTGCCAATGCGAGCCTGATCGAGCAGGCGCTGACCGGCGGTCGATCGGGTGGCGACGCTCAATCGCGGCTTCAACTCGGCGCCGGCCGACCTCTACCGCTGCAAGGACGGCTGGATCGTCGCCACCGTGATCGGGCCGGCAATGTTCCGCCGCTGGACCCAGATGATCGGCGAAAACGATTGGCTCGCCGACCCGCGCTTTCGCGATGACCAGTCGCGCGCCGACCACGGCTCGGTCATCGCCGCCCGGATGAGCCGATGGTGCGGCGAGCTCAGTTGCGCCGAGGCGCTGGCCGCGCTCGAACAAGCGAGCGTCGTCGCCGGCCAGGTCTATTCGCCGCAACAGGCGCTCGACGACCCGCACATCCGTGCCGCGCATTTGCTCGAGGAGGTATCGTACCCGACCCTCGCCGGCACTTATCCGCTCGCTCCGACCCCGATCGAGCTCTCCGAAACTCCCGGCGCCTACCGCCGCCCGGCGCCGCTCCTCGGCGAACATACCGACGAGATCCTGGCGGGCGTTGGCTACGGCGCGGCCGAGATCGCCGCGCTACGCGAGGAGAAGGTCATCTAAATCGCGAGCGGCGCACGGCCATCGCGTTCGGGTCGAGCAGTCGTCTATTCGGCGGCGACGGGGCGCAGCGTTTTCTTTTGCTTGCGGGCCTTACGGGCCTCGTCGAGGTGTTGCAGCACGGCGAAGAAGGACGGCACGAACAGCACCGCCAGGCAGGTCGAAGCGACGATGCCGCTGAACACGCTGAGCCCCAGCGATTTGCGCGAGTTGGCGCCGGCGCCGGTGGCCAGCAACAAAGGCAGAACGCCCATGCCGAAGGCGAAGGAAGTCATCAGGATCGGCCGGAAGCGCATCCGCGAGGCCTCGACCGCCGCTTCGATAATCGGCTTGCCGTGCACCATGCGGCCCTCGCGCGCCACCTCGACGATCAGGATGCCGTTCTTGGCCGACAGCGCGATCATCAAGATGAGGCCGATCTGGGTATAGAGGTTATTGGCGACACCGAGGCTGGTCAACGCGATGACCGGCCCCAGCAAGGCCAGCGGCACCGCCGACAGCACCGCCAACGGCAGAATCCAGCTTTCGTACTGGCCGGCGAGACACAGGTAAACCAACAATACCGACAGCCCGAACAGGTAATAAAGCTGATTGCCGGTCAGCTTTTCCTGATAAGACATCGCCGACCATTCGTAGGAAACGCCGGGCGGCAAGGTTTTCTTGGCGATCTCCTCCATCGTTGTCAGCGCCTGGCCGGAGCTGAAGCCGCGCGCCGCGTCGCCGACGATCGTCGCCGAGGGGAAAAGATTGTACAGCGTGACCAGCGGCGGCCCGACCACCGAGCTCAGATGCGCGACCGCGCCGATCGGCACCATATTGCCGTCCTGGCTGCGCACGTAGAGATTTAAGAGATCGTCGGGGCGCAGGCGGTATTTCGAATCGGCCTGCACATAGACCTGCAATGACAGGCCGAATTTGTTGAACTGGTTGACGTAGGTCGAGCCGAGATAGGCGGTCAGCGCCGAGAACACGTCGCCGACCGAAACTCGCAGGGTTTGCGCCCGGTCGCGATCGACCGTGACCGCGACTTGCGGCGCGTCCGGCCGAAACGGGGTCAGCACATGCTGCAGCCCGGCGTCGGCGCCCGCCTTCTTGACGATCGCCTGGGTCACGTCGTTGAGCTTCTGATAATCAAAGCTGCCGCCCAGCAGTTCGGTCTGCATCTGAAAGCCGCCGGCATTGCCGATTCCCTGGATCGGTGGCGGCGCCAGTACAAACAGCCTTCCGTCGGGCGCCCGGTTGAGGGCCTGCTGCAGATGCCCGGCGATCGACAGGATGTCGGTGCCCTTGGCCTTGCTGCGTTCGTCCCACGGCTTCAGAACGACAAAATTAACCCCGGCATTGGCCAGATCGGCATTATTATCGAGCACCGACATTCCGGCGATCGAAATGACGGTCTCGACGCCGGGCGTCGCCATCGCGATTTTGGTGGCCCCTTCAAGCGCCGCGGTCGTCCGCCCGAGTGCGGCACCGTCGGGCAATTGCGCGGCGATCATTAGATAGCCCTGGTCTTCGTTCGGGATAAAGGCGGTCGGCAGCCGGGCGATCCCCCAGACCGCGACCACCGCCAGCGTCACCCCGATCAGCACCATCATCCCGCTGTGCCGTACCATACGGCCAATCAGCCCGGTGTAGCCGTGCTCCATGCGGTCGTAGACATGGTTGAAGCCGCGATAAAAAAAATTGCGCTGCGCCACCGGTTTTGGCGTGCGCAACCACAGCGCGCATTGCGTCGGCTTCAGTGTCGCGGCGTTGACCGCGCTGATCAGTGCCGTCACCGCGATAACGAGCGCGAACTGCGCGAAGATCTGCCCGCTGAGGCCGGGGACAAAAGCCGACGGCAGGAACACCGCCATCAGGACGAGCGTGATGCCGACGACCGGGCCGAACAATTCGTTCATCGCCCGGATCGCGGCGTCGTGCCCCGACATGCCTTGCTCGATATATTTCGACACACCCTCGACGATGACGATCGCGTCGTCAACGACAATGCCGATCGCTAGGATCAGCGCGAACAGGGTCGACAAATTGACGGTGTAGCCGAGTGCCGCCATGCCGGCGAACGCGCCGATGATGGTGACCGGGACCGTCGTCGCCGGAACCAAGGTCGCGCGAAAATTTTGCAAGAATATCAGGATCACGATCAGCACCAGCACCCCGGCCTGCCACAAGGTCTTGTAGACCTCGGCGATCGAAGTCTTTGACGAAGATCGTCGTATTGTAGGGTATGCTGTATTGGAGGCCAGGTGGGAAGCGGCGCGCCAGCTCGGTCATCTTGGCCGCGACTTCGGCCGCGACCTTGAGGGAATTCGCGTCCGGGGTCTGATAGATAGCAATGCCGGCGGCCGGCTTGCCGTCGAGCTTGAAATCCTGGGCGTAGGTCTGCGCGCCCAGCTCGATGCGGGCCACGTCCTTGAGCTTGATCAGCTTGCCGCCTTGGTTGGTCTGGTCCTTGACGACGATGTCGGCGAACTGTTTCGGATCGTCGAGCCGCGACTGAATGTCCACGGTGTACTGGAACTGCTGGTCCTTGGGTGCGGGCGGCATGCCGACCTGCCCGGCCGCGACCTCCTGGCTCTGCTGGCGGATCGAGCGGATCACGTCGTCCGGAGCCAGGCCATAGGAATAGAGCTTCTGCGGGTCCATCCAGATCCGCATCGAGTATTCGCCGGCACCCATCACGGTGACGTTGCCGACTCCAGGCAGCCGCGCCAGCTCGTTCACCAGATTGATCGTCGCGTAGTTCCACATGTAGAGCGCGTTGCGCGACCCGTCCGGCGAATCGAGGGTCACGAATTCGAGAATCGAGGAGGATTTGGCGCGGATCGCCACACCCTGTGACTGCACCGCCTGCGGCAACTGGGCGAGCGCGTTAGTGACGCGATTCTGCACCAGCACCTGGTCCATGTTCGGGTCGGTGCCGATCTGGAACGTCACCGTCAGCGTGTAGGTGCCGTCATAGGCGCTGGTCGACTCCATGTAGAGCATGCCTTGGACGCCGTTGACCTGCAGCTCGATCGGCAATGCCACGGTGTTGACGATGGTCTGCGGGCTGGCGCCCGGATAGCGGGTCGTCACCTGTACTGTCGGCGGCGTCACATTCGGGTACTGAGCGACCGGCAGACGGAACACGCAGATGGCGCCGATCAGAACCAGCACGATTGCCAGCACATTGGCGAGAACCGGGTGCTCGATGAAAAACTTCGAGATCATTGCTGCGCCCCCGGTGCTCCCGGAGCTGCTGCCCCGGTCGACCCGATCACGGCATCGATCGAGGTCGGCTGCGGCGTCACCTTGGTGCCGGGGGTGGCGCGCCACAGCTCGCCGACGACGACGCGATCCACGGGCTTCAGCCCCGAGGTGATGACCCGCAGCGCGCCGACCAGCTCGCCCAATTGCACATAGCGCTGTTCGACCACGTCCTGGTCATTGAGGACCAAGAGATAGCGGCCGCCTTGGTCGGTCTGCAGCGCGCGATCGGGCACCAGCAGCGCGTTGCGGTCGACCGGCCCCATCGGCAGGCGCATCCGCACAAAAAAGCCGGGCACGAGCGCGCGGTCCGGGTTGGCGAGGATGCCGCGCACCAAGAGGGTCCCGGTCTGAGGGTCGAGCGCGGGCGCCACATATTGAATGGTGCCGCGATAGGGAAACCCGGTTTGGTTCGATAAGCCGACATCGACCGGAACCCTGTGCAGGTCGGCCAGGGTCAGCCGGTGCTCGCCCAAATTCTTGCGGATTTGCAGAACCTGCTGCTCGCTCAAATTGGCCACCACATAGATCGGGTCGAGCTGGGTGATCTCGGCCAGCGCCGATTGCTGGCCGCCGCCGCCGACGACGTTGCCGGGGTCGATCAGATGCTTGCCGACGATCCCGTCGAACGGCGCCCTGATTTCAGTATAGCCCAAGTTGACCTGGTCGATGGCGACCTGGGCCTTGGCGCTGAGCAATTGCGCCTCCGCACTCGCGCGCTCGAAGTTCCAGTGGTCGACTTCGGTCTGGGTGGCCGCGTCCTGCTTGACCAATGCCGAGTACCGGACCAGCTCCGTCTTGGCGTAGATGAGGGCCGCCTGTGCGGTCAGAACCTGGGCATGGGCCTGCTGCAATTGCTCCTTATAGGGGTCCTGCTGCACTGTAAACAACAGATCGCCCTTGTTGACGAAAGCGCCGTCCTGATAGTGCAACTGTTCGAGGTAGCCCTCGACCCGAGCAACCAGCTTGACCGCATTGACCGCCGCCGCGTTGCCGGTGATTTCGGCGTAATTGGTGACCGATTGCAGCCGCGGCAGCACCACCGGGACCGGCGTGCTCTGCGGCGAAAACTGCGCCGGCGCGCTCCCCGAGGCCGGGGCTTGGGCCGCCGATGCCTGCGGCTCGGCTGCGGTCGCCGCGGCGAGCGGCCATCCCGCCCGCATCTGCGCCGCTCCATAGAGGCCGAGTGCCGCGAGCCCGGCCAATCCGGCGGCAATCCACGACCGGCGCGCCCGCGCCGCGTCGCGAGTGGAGGGCCATCTCACGACGACCTCACCATTCCGGCAGCCGGGGCTTGGCGCTGACATTGCCCGGCGTCGGCAAACCCGGAGCCGGCGGCGGCGCCTGGCTGCCGGGGGGCGGCAGCAGATCGCCCCAATTGGTCCGGTCGCGCATCTCCTCGACCGTCTCGACCGGCACGAAATCGTTGTTGTCGCGTATCTGCCATCCGCCCCCCAATGCGCGGTAGACCGAAGCGAGCCCGGTCGAGACATTCCCCTCGGCGGTCGCGAGATCGGTCTGCGCCGTGTACAGATTCTGCTCGGCCGTCAGGACGGTCGTGAAATCCCGCGTTCCCAGCTGATATTGCAGAAAGGCCAGCCCGAGTGCCGCATTCGCGGCGGCGACGCTGCGCCGCAGATCGTCCACCTGCAGGCGCGACTGCAGAAAGGTCGCGAGCCCGTCCTCGACCTGCTGCTGCGCGGTCAGCACCGTGTTCTGATAGTCGACCAGCAATTCCTGCAATTTTGCGTCCTGCACCCGGACGGTGTTGGTGATCTGCCCATAATTCAGGATGTTCCACGCGAAGCTCGGGCCAAAGCCGAAGGTGATGCCCTTGCCCATCACCAGATCGCTGAGCTTGTGGCCGGCGATATTGCTGGAGACCGTGCCAAAGCTGCCGAGCAAGCTGAAAGCCGGGTAGAGCTGCGCCGCGGCGACGCCGATCTGCGCGCTCTGCGCCACCGCCGCGAGTTCGGCCGCGCGGATGTCCGGTCGGCGACGCACCAGATCGGCGGGAATGCCGACCGCGACGCCCTCGGGCGGCACCGGGATCGCGGTGGACCCGCCCAAGATCGCGTCGAGCGGCTGCGGCGCCATGCCCAACAGCACGCGCAGCGCGTCCAGCCCTTGGTCCAGCTGGGCGGTCAGCTGCGGGATCGTCGCCTCGGTCTGGCCGAGCACGTTTTCCGCCTGGTAGACATCGAGCTTGGTCGCAACGCCACCGTGATAGCGCGCCTCGGCGATCGCCAGCGCCTTCTTCTGCTTGACGATATTGTCCTGCGCGATGTCGATCTGGGTCTCGAGCGTGCGGATGCCGATATAGGTCGTGGCGACATCGCCGAGCAAGGTCACCAGCACGTCGTCATAGGAGGCGACAGATCCGAGATAGGCGGCGTCGGCCGATTGAATGGCGCGGCGGAACTTGCCCCAGAAATCGAGCTCCCAATCGACCGAGGCTCCGAGTGTCGCGCGCCAGAAGCCGGAAACCTGGCTCGTCACGGGAGCGGTCGGATCGGCATGGCTCGGCCGGTCATAAATCAGCGAGCTCGTCGCCTGTTGCGACTGCGGGTAAAAGTCGCCGATCGCCACCCCCAGTTCGGCGCGCGCCTGCAGCACGCGGGTCCCGGCCGCGACCAGCGTCAGGTTCTGGTCGTAGGCGATCCTGATCAGCCGATCGAGGACCGGGTCGCGGAACACCGTCCACCAGTCCTGATACTCCTCGCGCCGGGTTTCGACCGAGGGGTTGTCGGCTTCGAGAAACCTGGCGGCGACCGAGACCGGCGGTGATTTGAAATCCGGACCGACCATGCAGCCGCCGACAATCAGCGGCAGGGCCACCGCCGCAGCGCGCCCAGAGTCGGCCGATGCCGGTGCCCAAAAAGTCGGCAAACCCCCGCGCTGCCGCCGAACCGGCTATGCTGACCACGCGCCCCACCAGCTTAGTCCCGTCCCCTGAGAACCGATCCGCAGCGCGCCGATCGGCAGCCGCTCGCCGGCGGCTAAGCAGGCGACGGTGCGGATCGCGAATTTCCAGCGGCATGATCGTCGATGACGTGTCGATATGTAAATGAAATGTATCGGGAGGTAAGTCGGCCGAATTTATGGTTCTGCCGCGTAGGCTGGATGCCGATGGGATACCTTCTCCAGCCAAGGTCGATTGCCAACGCGCATCCTCGCCTATGTCGATACGCCACCCTTCCATACGCGCGTCCAAAATCCGTCCGGCAAACCATCTTCTCGTTGGATCCGGGCCGTCGACCTTGCGCATGCTTGCCACCAAAGGCCCGCCTGCATAGCTTCGCCTCGCAGCAGAGGGGACGAGGAGGGGCGGCATGAAGAGCATCACGGTCGATTATACGAAGCGCCTGGCCCAGGAGCCGGAGAAGGGCCACAACCGCTGGCACGAGGCGATCCCACCCGTGGTCGAAGCGGCACTCGGCGAAGAGGTCGAGATCGAGACCCGTGACGCCTTCGACGGCCAGATCACCGCGGCGACGACGGCCGAGGATTTGCGGCAATGCGACCTCAACTTGGTCCACCCGCTGACCGGTCCGGTGTTTGTCGCCGGGGCCGCACCGGGCGACCTGCTCGAAGTCGAGATCCGCAATATGAAGCCGGCGTCCTTTGCCTACACCGTTCAGGTGCCGGGCTTCGGCTTTCTGCGCGACGCCTTTCCCGAGCCCTATATCGCCAAATGGACCATTAAGGACGGGTACGCCGAATCGGCCGACCTGCCCGGCGTGCGCATCCCTGACGGCTCGTTCGTCGGCGTGATCGGGGTGGCCCCCTCCAGGGAGCTGCGTGAAAAAATGCAGCGCCGCGAAGCCGTTCTCGCCGCCCGCGGCGGCGTGGCGTTGCCGCCGGAGGCGCAGGGGGCGGTGCCGGGCGGAGCCATTGCGGCCGAGGCGCTGCGTACGATCCCGCCGCGCGAAAACGGCGGCAATCTCGACATTAAGCAATTGAGCAAGGGCGCCCGGCTGATGCTGCCGGTGTTTGTCGACGGCGCCTTGTTCTCTGTCGGCGACGCGCATTTCGCGCAAGGCGACGGCGAGGCCTGCGGCACCGCGATCGAGATGTGCGGCTCGATTCTGGTGCGTTTTTCATTGCATAAGGGCGAGGCTCAGCGGCGCGGCGTCCGCTTTCCGCGCTTTGCCCGCGACGATTATTACTTTCCGCCGGAACTTGCCGCACCCAAGCGCTTTCTCGCCACCACCGGGATGTCGGTACGCGCAGACGACGTCAACGAGAGCGAGGACGCCACGCTGAGCGCCAGGAACGCGCTTCTGTCGATGATCGACCTTTTGGTCGAGCGCGGCTGGAGCCGTCAGCAGGCCTATGCGATCTGCTCGGTTGCGGTCGACCTCAAATTGAGCGAACTGGTCGACGTGCCGAATATCGTCGTCAGCGCCTTTCTGCCGCTCGACATCTTCGGCAAGTGACCGCGATCCACAGACCTCGCCGATAGCGCCCGAGCCGGCGGGTGCGCCGTAAACCAAACCCGACCCCGGCGCCGCTGGACTAATCTGCGGACGATGGGGAGCCTGTTAGGCCTCGGTCGCGGTGGTCGGGTCGATCATGCGGCGGATTTCGGTCACCTTGTTGGCCGGGAAGCCGCTGAGGCGCGCGTGCTCGCGGATGATTGCCTCGTCTCGGGCGAGGTAGACGCAAAAGGTCTTGTCGCCGGCGACGTAGCTCTCGACCCATTGAATGTCGGGGCCGAGTTCCTTCAAGGTTGCGTTCGATTTCTGCGCCGCCTCGCGCAACGCCTGCCGCTCGGCGCTGCCGATCGCCGGCAATTCGCGCTCGATGATGTATTTGCGCATGATCCTCCTCCCTGTTTGCCGCCGGCGGACGTTGGTGAGCCGGGCAGCCGCCCTGCGTGCTAGGCCACGCGCTCGTAGGGGAAGCGCTGCACCTTTTCCATGTTCTTGCCTTCGATGCGGATCAGCCGGGTCGGGCCGTCGCGCCGCGGCGAATGCAGGTCGCCCTCGTTGTAGAGATAAGCCATGCCGGGGGTGAGCGTGTAGTCCTTGATCGGGCGCGCCTGGCCGGGCCGGCCCTCGCCGGGGCGGGCGACCGGCGTGTAATCGGTCATCACGGTTTCGCCGCGCGCCTGGCCGTAGATCGCCCATGAGGGGCCGTGATCGTGCGGCTTGCTAGTATTGGCCGCGCCGTGGTGGACGTGGCCGAGAATGCAGAAGCCGAGTTCGGGGTCTTCGTACAACACCTTGCGCTCGGGCACTTCGTCACCCAGATGCGCCGCGACGAATTCCTGGTCTTTCAGCACCTCGCGCACCAGAGCGCATACCTGTTTGCGTCCCTCGACGCCGGGATCACGCTGCAGGATTCGGTGACATTCGGCCGAAAACTGTTCGAGGCTATATCCCATCTCAATGACCTCCTCTGTGTCTCGTGCAAACGGCGACAGCAATTCTGCCGAACCAGGTAACGACCAAATCACGATTTTGCCCAAGTTGCCAGCTTGTAATGCCGGCGCCCGGCTCTGCCTCGTAAATCCTCGGTCTCGTGCCGAATCAGTCGTTTCTACACACCAGAGACGAAGAATTAGACAATAGTACAGCTGTTCGGCCCCCCGCGGCTGACCCGGCGCCTACTCCATCGGCAGGCCCGGGTGAACGGCGCGGCTGTCGAGCGGAGTGAATTGCGGCGCCAATGCCGGGATCGCGACCTCGGCCAGCGTCTCCGGCGTCCAGCCGCCCTGGCGGTGCACCATGCGCACCGGCCGCATATGGCCATAGAGCGACAATTCGCCGGCGCGTTGGTGGAACACCTGACCGTTGACCTGGGCGGCCTGCTCGGAGGCGAGAAAGACGCAGAGCGGGGCGATCGCATCGGCCCGGCTACGGCGCAGGCGCTCCTCGCGCATCGCCGCTGCCGCCGGGTCCTTCGGCGTCGGCACCGAGCGGGTCATGCGAGTGTCGGCCGACGGGCAGATCACGTTGACAGTAATCCCGCGCGAGGCGTTTTCCATCGCAACGATGCGCGCCAGGGCGACGATGCCGAGCTTGGCCGCGCCGTAATTGCACTGCCCGACATTGCCAAGCAGGCCCGAGGTCGACGACACCATGATAATGCGGCCGTAATTCTGTTCGCGGAACAGGTTTATTGCCGCGCGGTTGATGTTGAAATGACCGGTCAGATGGACGTCGATGACCGCCTGCCAGTCCTCCGGGAACATGTTGTGGAACATCTTGTCGCGCAGGATACCGGCGGCGTCGAACACGATGTGCAGGCCGCCGAAGGTGTCGCGCGCCTGTTGGACCATAGCGAGGCAATCGTCGAATTTGGCGACTGAGCCGTAATTGGCGGCCGCCTCCCCCCCTGCCGCCTCGATCTGATCGACGATTTCCTGCGCCGGTGTCCGGTCGGACCCCTCGCCGCTGCCGGTGGTGCCGGGATCGTTGACCACGACCTTGGCCCCGTGCGCCGCCATCAGCTTGGCGACCTCGGCCCCGACCCCGCGACCGGCACCTGCGCAGATTGCGACCCGTCCCTCGAGCATGCTCATGGTCTCCGCCCCTCCGGTTATTACTTCGTCCGGTTGGTTGTCGAGGCCCCCTTCGGTTTTGTCAATCCGCCCGGACTGTGCTTTGGGCAACGCGTGCAACGGAGGTTGAGAGGATGAGTTTCGCCACCAAAGAGATCGCCTCCACACCCGACGCGATCGCTCCCGACGGCTCGCAGGTGCGCGTGCTGTGCGCTTTGTCCCGCGGTGGCCTCGCAGTGTTCTTACTGCCGCCCGACGCCGTGTCGAAGGCGGTCGCCCACCATACCGTCGAAGAGATCTGGTACGTCGTCTCGGGCATTGGGCGGATATGGCGCAAGCTCGGCCAGCCAGGAGGAGATCGTCGAGATGCGCCCCGGCCTGTCTCTCAGCATCCCGGTCGGCACACATTTTCAATTTCGCTGCGACGGTCCCGAGCCCTTGAGCGTGCTCGGCGCCACCATGCCGCCCTGGCCTGGCGAGGACGAAGCCTACGTGGTGGCGGGCATCTGGGACGCGGTGGTTTGAAACCGTCAACGAGTACGGCCGCAGCTTACCGTGACGGCGAGCCCGCTCACCTCGACTGGACGCAACCACGAACCCGCTGCCCGCGTTCAATCTCCGGGACCGGGCCGGTTCCCCAACGTGATGGTGGGGGGCGGCCGGCCGAGCCGTTGCAATTTGAGCGCCGGGTGCGATGCCGCAACACCTCGAATGGTCCGAGATCGCAGTGCGCCTGGCGATCGCTGCGGCTGCCAGTGCGCTGATCGGCTTTGATCGCGGCGAGCACGGGCGGCCGGCTGGGCTGCGCACGACGATGCTGGTCTGCCTCGCCGCCACCGTGGCGATGATCCAGGTGAACCTGTTGCTGCCGATGCGCGGCAAGGTCGCCGATTCCTATGTGGCCCTCGATCTGATGAGGCTTCCGCTCGGTATCCTGTCGGGGATCGGGTTCATTGGCGCCGGCGCAATCGTGCGGCGGGCGGACCTGGTCGAAGGGGTCACGACCGCGGCGACAATTTGGTACGTCACGGTGATGGGGCTGTGCTTCGGCGGCGGCCAGATCGCGCTCGGGCTGGCGGCCTTGGCGCTCGCACTGTTCATTCTGTGGTTCCTGAAATGGGCGGAACGCCGCATTGGCCGGGAACGCCGGGCGACCCTGACGGTGGCCTTCGACACCGGCAATGCCGTCGACCAGGACGCCGTCGCCGCATTCGCCGCCGAGGGGTTCACAATCGCCGGCCAATCGGTCGCGTTCACCGCCGGAGGCGGGCGCTGCGAAATCCGCTATGACATTCGCTGGCGGCAAGCGGGCGAGCGTTTGCCGGTCCCCGATTTTACCGGTCGGCTCGCCCGCCGCGCCGGTGTTCTCGAATTGCAGTGGCAGCCGATCAGAACCGGCTGAGCGCCTCGGTCCAGCGCCAGCGAGCGATCAGCCGACCAGAAACGACACCGGGATCATCACCGCCGCCGCCTTCAATGGCCAGACCCAGCCTTCGGCATAGACCAGCCCGACAAGCGCCATGGCGCACGCGATCAGCATGGCCTGCCGCGGTGGAATCTCAATCCGGTAGCGCATCGCAGCACTCTAGCAGGACGCCGCCGGAGGGACCAGTTCGCGATCGCCAGCGTCGCTCCCAAGATGTCGCAGAGCCCAAGGCTTTTTTATGGCTGGCGCTGCATGTCAGGATACGGGGCCGCCGCCGACCCAGCTCCTATAGTCGGTGGCGAGCGCGGCGACGGCGGCGTCGTAGAGGCGTTGCCCGGCTTCAGGGGTCGCCAAGGCGGAGTTCGAGCCGATCCGGCCGTCGGGAAAGTTGCGCCGATAGTCGGCGGCATCGGAAAAATCGCCGCGCGGCGCGACTGTGGGATCGAGCGGCACCGTTTTGATCGCCTCGGGATAGGCGAATTGCGTGACGGCGACCTCGCTCGGCGTCGCATGGCTGCCCTCGGCGTCGCCGTACAACTCCTTGGCCAATTGTCCGACGCCCTGGCCCTGCCACCAGTTTCTGAGGCGGCATTTGACCGGGCTCACGGTTCCCGGCGGTGACAGGCTGCGCGCCGCATAAATCTCGGAGAAGGCGGCGGCGACGGTGGCGATGTTGCCGCCATGCCCGTTGATGAAATAGAAGCGCTCGAAGCCGTGATGCGCCAACGACTCGACGATGTCGCGCAGCATCGCGATCAGCGTGCTCGGCCGCAAGGTGATCGAGCCGGGAAAGCCCATATGGTGCTGCGCCATCCCGACCCCGATAGTCGGCCCGACCAGCGCCCCGGCCGACTCGCCGACGCCACGCGCGATCACTTCGGCGCAGATCGCATCGGTGCCGATCACCCCCACCGGTCCGTGCTGCTCGGTCGAGCCGATCGGCAGGATGATTCCGCGGCTCTTTTCGAGATAGGCCTCAACTTCCGGCCAAGTCTGCAAGTGCAGCTGCATCGTCCCGTCTCCTTTTGCCATGTTAGCACGCCACGCGATTACGTCATGGCGGGAGGAACCGGTGTGCTCTAACTCGACCCGCTCGTTCCGCCGCGCTCGCGCGGGCCGGCGAAGGCGGTGACGACGCCGTGCAGCGTGCGCAGCTCCTGCTCGGTGCAATGCGCGCGCTGGAATAGGCTGCGCAAATTGCGCACCATACTCGGGCGGCTCTCGCGGTTGCGCAAAAAGCCGTTCCTTTCGAGCTCTTCTTCAAGGTGCGCGAAAAAGTTCAGGAGCTCGTCCTTTGTCGCCGGCCGACTCAGCCCGGTGTGCAAGGTTTCGGCCGGCGCCGCAGCGCCCGCGGCGAACCATTCGTAGCCGACGATCATTACCGCCTGGGCTAGGTTCAGCGACGAAAAGCCGGGGTTGAGCGGCACCGTCAAGATCGTGTCGGCGAGGGTCAGATCATCGTTTAGGAGCCCGGTGCGCTCCGGCCCGAACAAGACGCCGCACGGCTCCCCGGCCGCGAGATGGGCGCGCATCTCCGCAGCCGCGCGCCGCGGGGTCACCTCGCGCCGGACCATACCGCGGTCGCGCGCAGTCGCCGCGTAGACATGAACAAGATCGCCGATCGCGGCCGGCACGCTCGGATACAACCGCACCTTGTCGAGCACGCTGTCGGCGCCGCTCGCCGCGGCGATGGCCCGGTCCGAGGGCCAGCCGTCGCGCGGCCGCACCAGCCGCAGATCCTCGAGCGCGCAGTTCATCATCGCCCGCGCCGCGGTGCCGATGTTCTCGCCGAGCTGCGGCTCGACCAGGATGATCGCCGGCCCGCTCGCTTCGGCACGGCGCCGATGATCGGTGCCGGCCATGCTCAGTCCTTGCGCCACCAGGTGGTGGTGCCGTCGGGCTTGTCCTCGACGATGATGCCCTCGGCCGCCAGCCCCGCGCGAATGCGGTCGGCCTCGCCGAACCGGCGCTGCCGGCGGGCGGCGGCTCGCGCGGCGATGCGCTCCTCGATGTGTTTGGCGTCAGCCTGGGCGCTGCCTTGCAGCCAGTCGAGCGGATTTTGCTCGAGCAACCCCATCAGTTGGCCGCCCCGCTCGAGCGCCCGCTGTAAGGCCGAGCGCTCGGAATCGGAACTCGTCCGGTTGATCGCGCCGGTCAGTTCGTGCAGCCGGGTCAACGCCAGCGGCGTGTTCAGATCGTCGTCGAGCGCCTCGCGCACCGGTTTCAGCGCATCGTCGGCCTCGCCCGCTCGCTCGAACACCGGGTCGCGCGGAAGGGTCAGCGCGCGGTAGAAGCGGTCGAGGCTCTGCCGCGCCTGGCGCAACTTCTCGCTCGTCCAGTCGAGCGGGTCGCGGTAATGCGTGCCCAGCAGCGCCAAACGGACCGCCTCACCCGGCGCCGCGTCGAGCAATTCGCGCACGGTCAGGATGTTGCCGAGCGATTTCGCCATCTTGACCCCGCCCAAGGTCAACATCTCGTTGTGCATCCACACCCGGGCGAAGGTGCGGCCGCCATGCGCACAGACGCTCTGCGCGATCTCGTTCTCGTGATGCGGAAAGATCAGGTCGAGGCCGCCGCCGTGAATGTCGAAACTCTCGCCGAGATGCACCTCGCTCATCGCCGAGCATTCGATGTGCCAGCCGGGACGGCCGCGCCCCCACGGACTGTCCCACCCGGGCAGATCCGGCTCCGACGGCTTCCACAGCACGAAATCGGCGGGATCGCGCTTGTAGGGGGCGACCTCGACCCTGGCGCCGGCGATCATCTCGTCGCGGCTGCGGCCCGACAGCTGGCCGTAACCGGGGTCGGACGCGACCGCGAACAGCACATGTCCCGAAGCCTCATTGCCTTGGGCGACATAGGCGTGGCCCGAGGCGATCAGCCGCTCGATCATCGCGATCATCTGTGCGATATGCTCGGTCGCGCGCGGCTCGACATCGGGCGGCAAGGCGTTGAGCGACGCCATATCCTCGTGGAATTGGGTGGTCGTGCGCAGGGTCAAGGCCGCGATCGGCTCGCCGTTCCCGCGGGCGGCGGCGATGATCTTGTCCTCGACATCGGTGATGTTGCGAACATAGCGCACATGCACGGCGCCATAGGTGTGGCGCAGCACGCGATAGAGCTGGTCGAAGGCAACGATGGCGCGGCCGTTGCCGACATGGGCGCGGTCGTAGACCGTCGGCCCGCAGACATACATCCGCACCAGCTTCGGATCGAGCGGTTCGAACGCCTCCTTGCGGCGGGTCAGCGTGTTATACAAAGTGAGCGACATGGCTAGGGGGTAGCAGATTGCGCCCCACTGGTCCATCCGGTCGCGCTAGTTTGGGGCCGGCTGACCCGGTCAGCGGCGAGGAGAAAACGATGAAATTCGGCATTTTTTATGAGCTGCAATTGCCACGCCCGTGGGAGGCGGGCGGCGAACTGCGCCTCTACCAGAACGCGCTCGACCAGGTCGAATTGGCCGACCGGCTCGGCTACGACTATGCCTGGGAAGTCGAGCACCACTTTCTCGAAGAGTATTCGCATTCGCCCGCCCCCGAGGTGTTTCTCGGCGCCGCCAGCCAGCGCACCAAACAGATCCGCCTCGCCCACGGCATCATGCAACTGACCACGAGCCCGCCGGCGCGGGTGGCCGAGCGCATCGCCGCACTCGATCTCGTGAGCGGCGGGCGGGTCGAATTCGGCATGGGCGAGAGTGCGAGCAGCACCGAGCTCGAACCGTTCGGCCGCGCCTTCGACGAAAAACGCGCGGTGTGGGAGGACGCGGTGCGCGCGATCATCCCGATGTTCAAGGATGGCGGCTGTGAATATCACGGACCCTATTTCGATTTCCCGTTGCGCAACGTCGTGCCAAAGCCCGTGCAAAAGCCGCACCCGCCACTATGGTGCGCCTGCTCGCAGCTGGAGACGATCGAGATGGCCGGGCGCCGCGGGCTCGGCGCGCTCGCCTTTCAGTTCCTCTCCGCCGAGGCGGCCCATGCCTGGGTTCACGCCTATTACAACGCCTTTACCAAGCGCCAGGAAAAGCTCGCCGACTACGTTACGAATCCGAATTTGGCGCTGACCAGCTATTTCATGTGCGCGCCGACCGACGCGGAGGCGCGGCGCCGCGCCGACGGCATCCCGTTCTTTCAGTTTGCGCTGCGCTTCTATGGCCTCAGCCCGACCCGCGAGCGGCCCAAGCCGGGCGAAGTCAATCTGTGGGACGAATACGAAAAGTGGAAGCGCGCCAACCCCGAGGGCCTCGCGCGCGCCTTGTCCGGCGGGCTGATCGGCTCGCCAGAGACGATCCGGCGCAAGCTCCGGCGGTTCGAGACTTCCCATATCGACCAGGTCATCTTTCTGAACCAGGCCGGCAAGAACACGCACGAGCACATCTGCGAAAGCCTCGAACTCTTCGCCCGTGAGGTCATGCCCGAATTCCACGCCCACGAACCCGAGCAACAGGCTTGGAAACAGCAGGTACTGACCCGCCAGATCGAACTCGAAGAGATCGACACCGCCCCCTATCGCGACCGCTACGGCCCCA
Source organism: uncultured Alphaproteobacteria bacterium (assembly GCA_963832875.1). Lineage (GTDB taxonomy): Bacteria > Pseudomonadota > Alphaproteobacteria > ATCC43930 > CGMCC-115725 > AP-15. The sequence goes on from CAWHWB010000003.1 coordinate 431,967, forward strand.
ACTCGGTGCAGGTCGCCCGCGCCCAGGCGGCGGAATAGCCGTTCCGGCTTGGGTCAACTCCCGTCCGAAACTTGGGTCGGTTTTGCCGAGCTGCGGCAGGCAGCGTTACGACTGTGCAATTGAGGTCTTTGCCCTCTTATCAGTCGAGTTGTGTGGATGAGGTGAAGAAACGTGCTGGGGCTGAGCTTCAGGAAGCCGGCTTTCAAATCAATATCAAGGATCTCCTAAGCTGAACAAAGCCGCCAACGCAGGCCGGCTGATTGCGCGAGCGCATCGTGCTCGCATAGGCTGCCGATCCGAGCTACAGCGATGGAGCAGAGAGCATGCCCGACCCGCTTCCCGCGATCAGCCTTGTCGCCGTGCCGGGGCGGCGGCGGCAGACCTTGGAGATTGCGCGCGAGATCGAGCGGCGCGGCTTCTGCGGCATCTATATGCCGAGCCGGTTCGGCAACATGGCGCAATGCACCGCGTTGGCGCTCGCTACCGAGCAGATCCGGTTCGGCACCGCGATCGCGCCGATCTACGCGCAGACGGCCGAGGAGTTCGCGGCGAATGCCGCCTATATCCATGAGGTTTCGGGCGGGCGTTTTCGCTTCGGCATCGGGGTCGCGCACGGGCCGACGCACCAGCGGCTGGGCATCACCGTCGGCAAGCCCTTAGCCGACACCCGCGCCTTTGTCGATAAGCTCAAATCCTACGAGGGCATCGGCGCGCTGCCGCCGATCGTGCTTGCGGCACTGCGCCGGCGGATGGTGGCGCTCGCCGCCGAGATTGCCCAGGGTGTGTTGTTCGCCAATGCCAGCCTGTCGCATATGTCAGATTCACTCGCCGTCGTCCCGGCCGAAAAGCGCCGCGACCCGAATTTCCTGGTCGGCAACATGCTGCCGGTGTGCATTTCGGACGACGAGGGTGCGGCAATCGCGCTGCACCGTGACCGGCTGGTCCGCTACACGCTGCTGCCGAACTACCGCAATTATTGGAAGGAAGCGGGCTACGTCGACGAGATGACGGCAATCGAACGCGCCATCGCCGAAAACCGCCGGGACGACATCCCGAAATACCTAACCGACCGCTGGATCGCCGACAACACGCTTTCCGGCCCGCCGGCAAAAGTGCGCGACGGTGTGGCGGCGTGGCGGGCCGCCGGGGTCGACACTCCGGTCCTGGTGCCGAACTCGGTCAATGGCAACCAATTGATCGCGCTGCGCGAGATCTTCGCCGCATTCGCCGCGTAGGGACCTCGCCTGCGCGTAGGTCTCCGTTGCAAAGAGTCTGCTGGCGCAAGCCCCGCCGCCCCATATGATGCTCGCGGCGGCAAGGAGAAGCGCGTGCCCGAGTTCAGGACCCTAGCGCCCGCGGAACGCCGCGTCGCCCAGCCGGGGGCGGCAAGCGGGGCGCAAGCTCTCGGCGAGGCGATTGCCGCGCTGCGCCGCGGCGAACCGGTGCTGATCCGGGACGAAGCATTGAGCGTGCTGGCGATCGCCGCCGAGCTGGTGACCGAGGACAATCTGCGCCGCCTCCGTCAAATTTCGTCCACCTCGCCGCGGGTTGTGCTGACCCGCCGGCGTGCGGTGGCGCTGGGCCTCGCCTCGCGGCAAGATTTGTCGGGCGCTTTGACGATTTCGGTCTCGCCCGAGATGCCGGCTACGGTGATCCGCAACCTGGCGGAGCCCGGCGCGTCGCTCGGCGCCGAGCCACCCGGGTTCGGCCCGGAACCGCTGAGGGCCAAGGGCGGGGCTTTGGCCGCGGTCGCTCTGGCCAAGCTCGCCTCGCTGTTGCCGGCGGCACTGGTGCTGCGGGTCGGTGCCGCCGAGGCGGCGCTGTTGGCGCGGCGCGGCGATCTCGCGACGATCGATGCCGCCTGCGTCTTCAAACGCGACGCCGCGAGCGCCGGATTGACCCGCGTCGCCGAGGCGCGGGTGCCGCTTGCCGACGCCGAGAACGCCCGCCTGATCGCGTTCCGGCCGGGTGACGGCGGCGTCGAACATTTGGCGATCGTGATCGGCGCACCCGATCCGGCGGTCCCGGTGCTGGTGCGGCTGCATTCGGAATGCTTCACCGGCGACCTCCTGGCGAGCCTGCGCTGCGACTGCGGCGACCAGCTGCGCGGCGCGATCGCGGCAATCGCTCAGGCCGGCGGCGGCGTGCTTCTCTACCTGGCGCAGGAGGGCCGCGGCATCGGCCTGGTCAACAAGCTCCGGGCCTACCAGCTGCAGGACGCCGGCTTCGACACGCTCGACGCCAACGAGCAGCTCGGCTTCGACGCCGATGAGCGCGTCTACCTTCCGGCCGCGGAGATGCTGCGCCAGCTCGGTTTCGCGACGATCCGCCTCCTGACCAACAATCCCGAAAAGATGGCGGCATTGCAGCGCTACGGCATCCGCGTCGCCGAGCGGGTGCCGCACGTGTTCCCGGCGAACGGCCACAACGAACGTTACCTGCGCACCAAGGCAACCCGCAGCGGTCATCTTCTCTGAGTGATGGTGCCCAGGGGCGGAATTGAACCACCGACACACGGATCTTACGTCTGTGTAATCGCGAAATTTTCCGCGCTATATCAAAATCTTACTGATGCGATGTTGCAAAATGACCGGGTTTTTGTCGCAAGGCCGTCAGCCGACCACCGCCAGCTCGCCGGCCGCGAACTTGGCGTGATCATCGTCCAGGCTCCGGAATAGGTGGCCGTAGACGTCGAAGGTCATCTGGATCGAGCTGTGGCCAAGCAAGGCCTGCACCCGCTTCGCCGAAAAGCCGCGATCGATCGCCCACGAAGCAAAAAAATGCCGCAGCGCATGGAAGCCGTATTTCGGCTTGGCCTGCGAGTCTACTATACCGGCCGACCGCTGTAGGGCATAAAAGCCGCGATTGGCAATGTTGGCGTGGTTCTCGACGTTGCCATTCCCGTTCGGGAAAACGAGCCCGAGCGATCCCTTGGGGCAGGCTAGCTTCCATTCCCGCAGCGCATTGACGACCATCGGAGCCATCGGGATCTCGCGCTCGCCGGCGGCCGATTTCGGCGAACCCATCTCGCCCCATAGATTTGCGCGCTGCCGAACGTTGATCACCTTGCGCTCGAAATCAACATCATTCCAGGTGAGCCCGCGCAGCTCGGATGCCCGCATCCCGGTAAAGATCGCGGTAATAAGCAGAGGCCGCCAGCGGCCCTCCGCCGTCGAGAGGATCGTCTGAATCTCTTCCTTGCTCGGGATATCACGCCCGACCGCTAGCTTGGCCTGATCGCGCTTTTTCGCATCAACCTTGACCGGCTGCGCTGCATTCTGTGCGACAAGCCCTCGGCGCTGCGCCTCGCCGAGAATGCCCTTCAGGCTGGCCAGCACCTTGCGGGCCATTGGCCGCGAGCCCTTGCGGAGCAGGTCATCGCGGAACGTCTCGATAGTCGGCGCCGATAGCCGGGCGAGCTTCTCATTGCCGATCCGGGATAGCTTGATATGCAGATCGACGTGGTTGCGGTATTGCCGCAGAGTCGAGCGCTCCAAGCATTCGAGCTTTGCTTTCTCGATCCATAGCTCGGCCGCCTCGGCGACCGTGATGCTGGCATTGTCTGCGGTGTGGGCGCCGCGCGCAACCTCGCCCTGTGCTGTTACCAGCCAAGCCTTCGCTTCCCGTTCGCGGGTAAAAGTCTTGATATGCCGCTTGCCGGCCTGGTCGAAATAGTCCGCGATCCACGCGGTCTGCTCGCCCTTGCTGTTCCGCCACGTCCGCTTGCGCACTTTCGCCATAGCGACGACCTATGCGGGTATTAGTTCCGGTTTTCTCCGAGCGGTCGCAATATGTCGCATTAAATTTCCGTTGGTCAAGGCCCGCGACGACTGGGCATCCCGCCGCACCCGCCGGGCGAGGGCGAGCCGGCCGCGGGCATAAAAAGCCCCGCCAAGGGAACGCGGGGCAAGGTAGGGAGGAAATTATGCTCCGTATGGTATCGCGTCGGATGAGCGCCACATCCCCAGCTGCCGAGCGGTGAAAAAGAAAAAGCCCGGCCTCGTGACCAGGCTCCTCGGCAAATCTTCGCGCAGGCTGCGATGGTCATGACCTTTGGTGAAGCCGCCTCACAGGCTTGCCGGCGCGCCAGCCCCAATGATTCGGATAATCGACCCGCGCGATGGCTTTTTTATATCGCCGTTCTTCGCTATGGAATCGCAGCCAATCGGGCAGCTCCCCGAGCACGGCGTGCAAGAAGCACACCCCCAAGAACACGCCCGCGGTGATTTCAAAGATCAGGATCATTGGCTGTGCTTCCTGCGCCCCGGAATTACCGGGGCGGGGGACCCCCTGCTGGGCAGAAGGCCTTTTCAGGCGCCGGCGGCATGCTCGCGCCGGGTGCCCGGCATTGTCAAGGCGGCGAGCGAGGCTTAGCGCCCCGCCCGCCTTTCGCTATCCTGCTAGGTGCCAACCGATGCAGCGTGCAAATCATAAACGAACAAGTTATCAATGAAATTTGAGGTCGACGTGCCGTGTGGCCAATGCCATCAGCAGACAAAGAAAAATCTCGGATGGGAGGGTCCGCCTCGCGAGGCCGTTTCGCGCGTCGGGCTCTTGTAAAAAGCCGACAATGACGCGTTGAGGTGCTGCACGGCCGCCTGCGCCTCTTCGGTCGAGTAGCCACCGCGCTTCCGCAATGCCGCCGCACGGCCCTAGCATAGCCGGCCGTGGCGGGATCCAGGTCTTTGACGATTGTGCTGTCTGCGGCCTTTTCGAGCTCGTCGACGACAGGGAGCAGCGACACTCGGGCCCGCTGCCCGGCCGGCCGCGCCTTCTGATCGTATTGCGCGAACACCTTTGCTTGGTCTGCTGATCGCCTGCGCGAATTGGTCGAGGTTCCTTGGCAGCCCCGCCGCCGGCTGGCCGTGCTCGTCAAGTAGCCGGAGGGCGCCCTTGTTCGCGACGATGCTGTTGATCACGCTGGCAACTTTTGGATTGTAAGCGTCGAGCTGGGAAGCGGTTCCCTTGCCGGCGACGCTCGGCTTGATCGCGCGGTTGAAGCTATCGCCGATGAGTTTATCAAGCGCCTCGGGCGTGTACCTGGCGAGCGCCTTGGCGAGCGGTTTGACAACTGCGCCGACCGCGCCTCCGACCGCCGCCCCGCCGGCAGTCTGTTTCGCCAGATTTGGAAAACAGCGTGGAAGAGTGCCCCGGCTATTGGGGTGATCAGCGTCGAATAGGGACCCACCCCGCGAATCATCGAATGCTCCCTTTGGTTGTGCTGGGGGCGTGGCCGGGGATGGTGACGGTGGAAACAATTGGCCGGATCAGGCGGGCGTTTTGGGTTGATCACAAGCCAATCCGCCAGATCGTGCGCGAGCGGTGGAATTCGCGGAAGACGGTTGAGGCGATCCGAGGATCGTGACCGAGTTTTATTGCGAGCGTCGGGCTCAGCCGCAGCCTCGGCTGGGTGAGTTCATCGCCCGGCTCGATGGCCTGATGGAGGCTCAACAGCAAGCGGCCTACACGTGAGCGACTGAGGCGCGCCGGTTGTTCGAGCTGCCGCGCGCCGAGGGTTACGCGGGCGCTTACGACGGCGTGCAGCGTCACATGCGTGACCTTGGAGCCATTTTGTATTTCGTGAATATCCCATTTGCCTCGCGGGCGGCGAGCGTCAGGAGGAGCGCCCCATTGCCGCCACACGGTCTCGCTCATTGCCATCAGGCTCAACTGCGACCGATCGAAGCCGTGCAGCAAGGGCTCATCGGCCGCGACTTCAAGTCGGGAGGAATCGGGAAATGCCGCGACCGCTTCGCGTATCACGTGATCGGTCATCGCCATCCTCATCGCTTGACCTCGGGCTGGCGCAAGGCAGGCAGGCTTATTTCGATCAGCGCCAACCTGGGGGACAGGAAGCCCTATTTCCGAATAGGCGTCGCGGACTAGACCCGTCGCCCGTCGAAGTCGTTATCGACGGCAGGAGCATAGACCGGCAGCATGCCTGTCACCTCCTGCGGTCGATAGCGGACCGCCTGCAGGAATGCAATTGGCCGCCCCACCAATCCTGCAGCTTTACGAAGCCGTCCCAATTAGTCCTCCGGAAATGACGCCCTGGAAAGCGAAGCTAGGATCTGCCGTCGGGTGGCGACTTCATCATCTCTTTGGGTCGTTTTTCTGTTCCAAGGTAAACCATCGCCCAGGCGGTTGCTGCAAGCCGAAAAAAGTGGGGAGAACACCGGCCGCGTTGATCCACGTCAGTGCCGCGGCGGGCGCGGTGGACGATGCATGGTCTCGGAGTGAGAGGTCCGGGATCAGTGTTCGAGAACCGCATTGCTTCGCCGACCGGCGTTTCGGCTTCGTCGGCGGCTCGCCCCCAGCCTGACGCCGTCCTTTCCGGCGGCTCGGCCACGGCCTTTCTTCGCCGGGCACCCGATGTCGGACGGGGCGTCGGCAGACGGTACCGTCTCGGCTGGCTCATCTTGGCCGTTCTTGTCGCCATCGCCGGCAGTTACGGAAGCTGGCGTGGCGCGCCCTTTGTCGTGCGGCTGCTTTCCGGGCCGCCCGCCGCTGCCGACCTCGTCGAGGTGTCCGGCAATATCGAGGCGCATCAGAGCGTCCTGAGCTTCACGCAGATCGAGGCGCCGATCGTCTATCTGCCGTTCGACGAGGGCGCGGTCGTGACCCGCGGTACGGTGCTCGCCCGCGTCGATGACCGCCTTTATCGCCAATAGCTGGCGATCGACCGCACCAATCTGGCGGTCGCGGCCGCCCAACTCGCGGCCAATCAGAGCACGTGGACCGCCGCGCGGCACAGCGTCGTCAGCGCGGTTCGACCTCGCAGAGAAAGAGCGCGACGACGCGCGGGCGGAGGCGTTGGAGAAGACGGGGGCCGGCACGATCCAGGCGCGCGATCTTGCCTATACCGCAGCGCAGCAATCGGCCGCGACCCTCGCCCATGATCAGGCGATGGTCGAGGTGGCAAAGAACAACGAGACGCTCGCCGCAGCCAATGGCGCCGCTGCCGCGGCCAAGCTCAAGCTCGACGCGATCACGCTCTCCTACACCGTGCTGGCGAGCCCGTTCAATGGCGTCATCTCGGTGCGCGAGGCTGAACTCGGCGAGCTCGCCGGACCCGGTGTGGCCTGCGCGATATCGATGATCGTCGCGGCGACCTCGCCGCTGCGCGATTCGAGCTGGATTGTCGCGACGCCGAAGCCGCGGGCGCGATCTCGCGCTTTCGTCAGCGTCTCGGCGGAGAGCGATTCGAGCAGTTCGTCGAGCCAGGCATGCTGCGCATGCGTGAAGCTCCGGAGCAGCCTGTCCGGTAGGCCGCCGATGATGTTGACGATCAACAGATCGGCGGCCTGGTCTCTTGCCCAGCGCGCCGCGTAATCAACGGCATAATCTGCGCCTTCGGACCCGTCCGTCGCCACCAGGATGCGTTTCATGATCTACCTTTTGGATGCGGGAGATGGCTTATGAGCCAGCGTTCGACGCGCGCAAGGTGCGCTGCTTGCCGCGGCTCGCGGTGCTCCAGCAGGCAGTAGGCGATCATCTTGCAGCCGCTGTTGACGAGGAACCAGGCGAGTGCATAGGTCCAGACGAGCCCCGCATAGCGCCAGCCGATCGGGGTGATGAACCAGCCATAAACGGCGGCGAGCGTGCCGAGGAGCTGGGTCGCCTCGGTCGCGGTAAACAGCTTCCAGCTCGGCCAGGGCCGCTGCCAGATTGCCCCCTTGTTGCGGGTCAGATAGATCGTCAGGTGGCCGGCGACGAGGAGCTTCAGGAAGATCACCGACTGGAGCTCGGCGCGACCAATGCCGAGGTAGCGCGCGGCGACCCAGAATAAGATGAAGGACGAGATCACGCCGAGCATGCCCAAGAGCGAGGAAATCGCCAATGTCAAGGGCATGTCCCAGCGTACCGGCCGTTCGGCCACCGGCGCGTTGTCATAGGCGATCATCATGATCGGCACGTCGTTCAGCAGCGCCAGCAGCACGATCATGATGGCGGTGACGGGATAAAAATTGAAGGCGAGGATCGACAGCGTCATGAACAAGAGCACGCGGATCGTCTCGCTGATCCGATACATCGCGTAGCTCGTCATGCGTTCGAAGATGCGCCGCGCTTCCTCGATGCTGGTGGTGATGACCGAAAGGCCCGGCGCCGTCAGCACCAAATCGGCGGCGGCGCGCGCCGCGTCCGTGGCGCCGCTGACGGCGATGCCGATATCCGCCTGCTTCAAGGCCGGCGCGTCGTTGACGCCGTCGCCGGTCATCCCGACGATGTGGCCCCGCGCCTGCAAGGCCTTGACGATCGAATATTTATGCTCCGGGAAGACCTGAGCGAAGCCATCAGCCGTCTCGATCGCGGCCGGGTCGAGCGCCTCTCCCGACTGGGCAAAGGCCCGGTCGGCCGGCAGGATGCTCTGTCCAAGCTGAAGCGCGCCCGCGATCTCGCGCGCGATCGCCTGGTGGTCACCGGTGACCATCTTGACGTCAAGGCCCATGTCTCGGGCACGCGCGATCGTCGCGGCGGCGTCCTCGCGCGGCGGATCGAAAAGCGGTAAGAGGCCGAGAAAACGCCAGCCCGGTTCGCCGGCATCCTGTTGTGCAACGCCGAGCGTGCGATAGCCTTTGGCCGCGAGGACATCGACCGCGTCGTGTACACGCTTCCGGAGCGCCGCATCGGGCTCAGTCATGGCCAGAATCACTTGCGGCGCGCCCTTCGTGACCCGCATCTCCGTCCCGCTATGTCGGACAGTTGCCTCGGTGCGCTTGCTGACCGGGTCGAATGGGTGAAACGTGGCGACGACATAGACGGCTAACGGATCCACCGGGCCCAGTGCTTCGAAGATCGCCTGGTCGATCGCATCGGCACCTTCGCGCCGCGCCGCGAGCGCCGCGGCGCGCAGCAGCTCGTCGGCACTTTCTGCGCCGATGACAACCGGCTCGCCAAGTGTCAAGCGGTTCTGCGTCAAGGTGCCAGTCTTGTCGGCGCACAGCACGTCGACGCCGGCGAGCTCCTCGATCGCAACCAGCCGGGAAACGATCGCCTTCAACCGCGCCAGCCGCTCGGCGCCGACCGCCATCGTAACGGACAGCACGGCCGGGAGCGCCACAGGGATCGCTGCCACCGTCAGGACCAGCGCGAACAGCACGGTTTCGACGAGCGGGTCGCCGCGGAACAGTGCAACAACCAGGATCAACGCGACGAGGCCGAGCGTCGACAACATCAGGAAGTTGCCGATGCGCAAGACAGCGCGCTGGAAATGCGAGACGGTTCCGGCGCTCGCGACGAGGCGCGCGGTCTTGCCGAGGTAGGTCGCGATTCCGGTCGCGGTGACGACGGCCTTCATCTCGCCGAGCTTGGCGATCGATCCGGAATAGGCCGCATCCCCCGCTTTCTTGTCGACCGGCAGCGATTCGCCGGTCAGCGCCGACTGATCGACGCTCAAATAATCACCCTCGACCAGCCGGAGGTCGGCGGGGACGATGTTGCCAAGGCGGATCAGGACCACGTCGCCCGGCACCAGTTCGCGCGCCGGGATGTCGCGCCAGCGCCGGTCGCGCAGCACACGAGCGTTGAGCGCCAAACGCTCTTTCAGCGCGGCGATCGCGGTGTCGGCCTTGAACTCCTGCCAGAAGCCGACACCAGCGTTGAGCAATAGCATGACGAAAATTATCGCGAAATCGGCCCAGTGCTGCACGGCGGCCGACAACACCGCGGCGATTTCGATCATCCACGGGATCGGTCCCCAGAAATACGAGAGAAGTCTAACAAGTCCGCTGACGTGAGCTTCCGGCAGGATATTCTCGCCAAACTCGGCGAGGCGCCGCGCCGCCTCGGTTTCGCTCAGACCGGCGGCTTCGTCAGCGGTCGGGCTAGTGGCACCCGTCTTTGGCAGAACCTCGGCTATTGCCGCATTATGTGCCACACTCATCTCCGTGCCTGGACTTCAATGGCGTCGCCAGCACCTGCAGCCGTGTACGGGGGAGTTGGGTGGTGTCCCGTCTGGGCCCTTTTGGCCGCGTAAGTCGCCCACCAGCAGGCCGGCAAGATTGACCTGAGGATTCGCGATCCTTCCTTGATCTGCGTCAAAGCCGAGCCGCTAAGACCCGGACCGCGCCAGCCCGGAAAAGCCGCAACGATGGTCAGAGCCACCGCCGCACGTGGCGGCAATAACCGGCAAAAGCGTCGCCGAAGATTTCGCGCAGCCGGCTTTCCTCGAAGGGGATGATCACCGAGTTGAGGATAGCCACGGGTCCGGGCAGGAGCAGCAATGGCCACGGGCAAGCGACCAGCAGGGCCGTGCCGCAATAGGCGGCGGTGAGCGCGATATAGAGGGGATTGCGCGAAATCGCGAATGGCCCTTGGGTGATCAGCCGGCAAGGCCGAGCATGGGGGATCACGGTCGTCCTGTTGACGAGGAAGAAGCCGAGGCTGACCAGACCCAGGATCGCAGCCGAAGCAATAAGAAGCCAGCCAACCCACCACGCCGTCCCGCCATGCATCCAATCGGGCGACCAGCGGAAATGCCCGTCGAGCAGCATACCCGCTCCGAAAAACGCCGCGTATTGCAGTGGCGGCGGAACCAGGAGCAACAGGGAATGCCGCCGATACTTCGTCAAATTACCCGCCCGTCCAAGGTTAGCGCTGACGTCTTTACACCAGCATCGTCGGAGCGAGGGGCGCCGACCTGCCCGTTCATGCAGCCGCTCCCGCTCCATGGCGCGCCAGCAGCAGCGCGATCGCGCAGGAGGCGAGGCGCGCCATCGTCTTGTCGGCACGGCTGGTCAGGATGATCGGGATCCGTGCCCCGAGAACGATGCCGGCGACTTGTGCTTCGGCGAGATATTCGAGCTGTTTCGCCAACATGTTTCCGGCTTCGAGATCGGGGACGACAAAGATGTCGGCACAACCGGCGACCGGCGAGACGATGCCCTTCGTCTTTGCGGCCTCCTCCGAGACGGCGTTGTCGAAGGCGAGCGGGCCGTCGACAATGCCGCCGGTGATCTGTCCGCGATCGGCCATTTTGCATAAAATGGCGGCGTCGAGCGTCGACCTGATCTTGGGCGATACGGTCTCCACCGCAGACAGGATGGCGACTTTCGGGCGTTCCACGCCGAGGGCGTGAGCGAGCTCGATTGCATTCTGGACGATGTCGGCCTTGTCTTCGACCGTCGGATAAACGTTGATGGCCGCATCGGTGAGAAAGAGCGGCCGCGGATAGCCTGGGGCGTCGATCACGAAGACGTGGCTCATCCGCCTCGCGGTACGCAGTTTCTCCTCGCTTAAGATCGCACCCATGAATTCATCGGTATGGAGGCTCCCCTTCATCAGCGCCGCCACCTTGTGGTCGCGGGCGAGCGCCACCGCTTGGGCCGCCGCGGCGTGGCTATGTTCCGTCGCCACGAGTTCGTAGTCGGCGAGGTCGAGCCTGGCTTGTTCCGAGGCACCCCGGATCCTGGCCTCGGGACCGATCAAGACAGGGACGATGAGCTTCGCCTTGGCGGCTTCGATCGCCCCCAGCAACGAGACGCTGTCCACCGGGTGCACGACGGCCGTGCGGATCGGCTCCAGCCCCTGCGACTGATGAACGAGCCGCTGGTATTGATGTCCTTTCTCGCGGAGCTCGACATCCGGCAAAATCGCCCGCGGCCGGGAGATTTTCTCGGTGGGTGCTATCACTTCCGCGACGCCCTCGATGGCGATTTCACCCCGCTGGTTGGTTGCCGCGCAATCGAAGGTGACGCGATGCCGGGCGCTGTCCTTTTTGGCGACCTTGACCGTGACGGTCAGGGTGTCGCCGAGCCCGACCGGCTTCATAAAGCGCAGCGTCTGACCGAGATAGATCGTTCCAGGTCCGGGAAGCTCGGTGCCGAGGACGGTTGAGATCAGGGTGCCACCCCACATGCCGTGCCCGACGATCTTGTGGAACATGTCGCTCCTGGCGAATTCGGGATCGACATGCGCCGGGTTGACGTCGCCGGACATCACGGCGAAGAGTTCAATGTCCTTGAAGGTGAGCGTCCGGACGATGCTCGCCGCATCGCCGAGGCGCAATTCATCAAAGGTCCGGTTCTCGATCCGATCCATCCGTCGCCTCCGATCGATTGAGGGGACCCGGAGACACTGCGTGCATCCGAATGCGCTTTGCTCCGAGTTCAGCCGCCATGTATCGGATGGTGCTTTCGCGCGCGGCCTTAACGGGTCCCATGGGGTTGTATACCTCGACGACCTTTTCCCACCCGTAGAAAATGACGGTCGGAAGACAGCCGTCCTGCGGCATCACCGGCTCCGCCATTCGCCGCAAGAAATGCGACATAAGGCTCCGCTTTCGCGTTCAGGCATGTGACGCGCCGGCGGGGCGGATAGCCTCGGCGCAGCCATAGCGAACGCTGCGCTCATTTGGCGATGCTGGCGACCGGCCCCTTTTGCCGTCGACCAACATCCGCTGCGCCGCGCGCCGGCGAGAACGGGCGGCGCGTCGTCTAAGCGGCCGCCGCATCCTCGCGATCTTCGTGGGCGGTTTCGATCCGCGGCGCGCCCTTGGTCTTTCCGCCTTCCTTTTCGGCGGCGGCCGAAGACGGAGGGCTTGCCGCATCGGCGCTCGCCCGCAGAAAGGCCGTTACGGATTTCTGCCCGATCTCGGCCCATCGGAAGGCCTCGTCATGCGCGGCGTCGAGATCGGCGAAGACCCGCATCATGCCGTTGGCCAGCAAGTCGCGGTAAAGCGCCGTAACGGCGGCGGCATCTTTGCAGCCGCACGCCGCCTCAAAAGTGCGGAAACTGGTCTCCATCGCCTCTTGACCGCGTTTTCGTCCAGGTCGTCATCGCCTTTTCTGTCGCGTCGAGCAGCTGGTCGTTGCCTTCCATCAAAATCCTGACTTGCGCCTGAAACATTTCAGCCGCGTTCGGCACGATAAATGGCCAGATTGCTCCTGAGTTTTTGCTCGACTGTCGACGGATTGCTCATTTTCACCTCCTTCTTGAGCAGTGATAACGTTCAGCGTTCGAGGACATATCGGCCCGGCGCCGGTTCCAAGGGGGGATATCCGCGCTCGGGCGCACCCGTGGCAGGCGGCGGCGTGCAGCCCTGCGATCGTTCGTCGAGCCAAGACAGCCATGCCGGCCACCACGATCCCGGTTCGATCCTGGTTGCGGCGTACCAGGTTTCGGGATCGACATATCGGGCACCGGCCGCACGATGCGAAATGCGGTGATGCCTGCCCTTGTGCCCGGGCTCGCTGACGATCCCGGCATTGTGACCGCCACTCGTCAAGACGAAGGTTACATCGGTTTCACTGACGAGATTGATCTTGTAGACCGAGCGCCACGGCGCGACGTGATCCCGTTCCGTTGAGACGGCGAAGATTGGGGCCCGGATGTCGCCGAGCACGACGGGACGCCCGTCGACTTCGTAGCGTCCCTCGAACAGGTCGTTGGCCAGGAACAGCCGGTGCAGATATTCGCTGTGCATGCGATAGGGCATGCGCGTCGTATCGGCGTTCCAGGCCATCAGATCGATCATCGGCGCACGCCGGCCCATCAAGTATTCGTGGACGATGCACGACCATATGAGATCATTGGACCGCAAAAGCTGGAACGCGCCGGCCATCTGTTGCGTGTCGAGATAGCCCTGATCCCACATTAGGTCTTCGAGATAGTTGAGCTGGCTGTCGTCGATGAAGAGCGTGAGTTCGCCGGCCTCGGTGAAATCGGTCTGTGCCGCCAAAAGCGTGATAGAATTCAACATCGGGTTCTTTTCCCGTGCCAAATAGGCGGCTCCGACCGACAGTAGTGTGCCGCCCAAACAATAGCCGACGGCGTTGACCCTGGCTTCGGGCATGATCGCCTCGACGGCTTTGAGCGCATCGAGGACGCCCAGCCTGAGGTAGTCATCCAATGCAAGATCGCGGTCGGCGGCAGTCGGGTTGTGCCACGAGATCATGAACACCGTGTGGCCGCCATCGACCAGATATTTGACCAATGAATTGCTTGGCGACAGGTCGAGAATATAATATTTCATGATCCAGGCCGGGACGATCAGTACCGGCTCGGCGCGCACTTCCGCGGTGGTCGGAGCGTATTGAATAAGCTCGATCAGCCGGTTGCGATAGACGACCACGCCTTCTGTCACGGCGACGCTGTGGCCAGGTCGAAAAGCTTCGGCGCCGATCGGTGGTTTGCCGCCGACAGCTCTCTCCCAGTCCGCCCAGAAATTTACCGCGCCGCGGACAAGATTGTGCCCGCCCTCGCAAAAGGTGGCCGCGAGAACCTCGGGATTGGTCCCGATAAAATTGACCGGCGAGACTGTGTCCAGCAGCTGCCGGATCGTAAAGGTGACCACCTGCTCGTGGTGGACCGAGACGCCGCCGACGCCGGTCGTCGCGCTGTGCCACCACTGCTGGTTCAAAAGAAAAGCCTGATAGATCAGGTAGAACGGCGGCTGCCGCCAGGCCTCGCTGCGGAAGCGGTGGTCCTGCGGCAACGGCTCGATGCAAGGTGGACAATCCGGTTCCGAGGCGAGGTGCGAAAGATGGGTCAGGAAGCGGATCGACTTGCGCACGCCCTTTCCGGCAAGCTGCTGACACTTTCCCGGCGACGTCCAGAGGTGGATCCACCAATCGGCATAGGCGAGCCAGAGCGCGGCAGGCGAGAGTCCGAGGGTGAGGCGTCCCATGCTGGCGCGGAGCAGCCGGTCGATGGCGGTCGGCGGATCGACCGCGTCCGGCGTACCGACGGGCGCTGACTGTTGCTCGATGACAGGCTCGGCCTCGACTCTGTCGTTGCCAGGCATGCTCGGTTGCGCCATGCGCAGCCAACGACGCCATGCCCCGACCGTCGCGTCGTCGAACCAGTTCTCCGGCGATGGCGACGATGCTGGTCCCGCTGCACCGTCTCGGGAGGTCGCAGCGGCGGACCCTTTCGCGGTTATCGCTTGCTTCGCCATTGGAACTCCCGGCTTGCGCGACAGCCTCTAATATGGGTTAACAAGCTGGCACTGATCGACGGCGCTCACTGCTGACGAACGTCGTCCGGTCTTCCTACCCCGGTTCCCTCACCTCTTACGTTGATCTCGATCAAGCAGAGGGCGCAGAAGAAATTTTAACGGAATTATGCACCTGACAGGTCAAGTGCATAGTTCCGATTTTAATTTGCAAGCATCGCAACGGGCGCCCACCGCTCGCTGATCTGACGTCGCAACAACAACCGCGCCGAGATTCCGCCTCCGCCGAGGCCTTTAGGGCATCTGGGAACGAGATCGGACGACAAATCCGGAAAGCACGCAACTAACGGTTGACGTCGTAACTCGGCGGCCGGGGCAAAATTGATCTGGGTCAGCGACGGCAGTTCCTGTCCCGGCCATGTTGAAATTGCGGCGGGCGAAAGGGCTGCCGCCGTGGCTCAGGAGGGAATCCGATGCTGACTTACATCCTCCCCTTGCCGGGCGCCGAAATCGTGCGCCTGTACCGCGCCGAATGGGAGGACACACACGGGCAACCGGAACTCGATACCTGCATTTGGAAGGAATATTTAGTCGAGGAAGGGCTCTCGGGCGGGAACGGTCACGATAACGATCTTGTCACGGCCATGGCTATTCTAAGTATCGAACCTCGGGTCGAGCGCGATTATTGGATCCTGCAGGTGATCGTCGAGTGTTTCATCGGCACTCTTGCCGCCTGCCACGCCGAGGTAGTCGGCTATCGGGAGCTCTCCCTCGGCGAGTTCGAGGCCGAGTTCGGCGGTCTGGGCCACAAGCGCGTGCGGGTTCGCCTCGACGCCTCGACGCCGTTGGCAAAGCACCATTTCGATCACTGGCTGGTCGAGATGCGCGCCCGCCATCCGCTGAGCCCGCAGGCGGGTCGGCCCCGGGTCGAAGCACAGGCTGAAGCGGCACGAGCCGATCTACCGCAGGTCTGGCCAGGAGAGGAGACGACCACGGCGCGTAGCTGGATTTGTCGCGCTAGCGAGGCGGTAGGGATATTCCCAGATCCGGATGGTCTCCGGAGAGCGGTCCAGCAGTTGGAGATTTCCGGTTTCGGGAGGGCGGCGTTTTCGCTCCTGGCACTGGCTGGGCATCCAAAAGCGAAGCAAGCAATTCAACGCTGTTTCCGACCGAACGAAGACCCGTGTTACGTTGGCGGTGTTGCCGGGGCATTTGCGGCAGTGGCGACAGGACGCGCTCTCGGGTCCGCCTTCGCCAGCGCGATTGCCGGGCGTGCTTCGGCCAGCCTCAGGGGTCTCTTGACGCCCGCCATCGGGCGCGATCATCTGGTCCGGATCGAAGAGGGATTGAGCAGGGGCGGGATCGTGATATGGGTCGCGGCATCGGATCCCTTCGCAGGCGAACGCGCGCTCGCTCTTCTGACGGAAATGGGCGCCGCTGAACCGCACCTCCATCGACTTCGGCAGCAATGGAGCGTCCGGGAAATCCCGTCCAGGGCGGTCCAGCCCTGAACCGAGTTCATGACACTCGACCCCCTGCCAATCGCCGTTCAGTGCATCATCAAGACCGCGATTTGGGCGGATGCGAGAATGGATTGGGTGACGCCGCCGAAGATGAATTAACCGGCATAACGGTGCCAGCGAAGTGCCTCACCAGGGTCGACGATCGCACGAAAAAATTCAAGGTGTGCGCCCAGCGGCTGCGCGGCAGCGAAAGCGGTCATGAAGACGGCTTTGCCCGTTTCGCCGCCGCCGGCCGGCACTAAAGATGGTCTTAATAGCCGGTTCCTCGAGCCAATTTCGCTTAAGACGCGTCGGAACACGAATCTCAAGTGGAGCGTCCCGTGGCGGTCCGAGCCGGATCGCCGAACAGCAACATCTGCCGATAATGGGCGCGGAATAGCGCTTCCGGTTCGGCAAAACGGTCTGCTCGCATACGACCCCGGATTTCGGACACTGAGGCAGCGCCCCGCGCTTCGATCCAGTCGGTCAGCCCCCGGACCAGCCGCCGGAGATATTCCGGCCCGTGACGCATCAGTGCCGAGGCGGTCTGAACCGCATCGGCGCCGGCGAGCAAGTATTTGATCACTTCGTCGGGTCCGGTCACACCTCTGCCGCCGGCGAGACTGAGCGATGTCTTGCCGGCCAGCATGGAGATCCACATCAGGGGCAAACGGATTTCCGGTGCCGTCGACAGATCCAGGCTCGGGCGAAAATTCAATCCTTCGAGATCGATGTCCGGCTCGAGATACCGGTTGAAGAGCACGATGCCGCTTGCTCCGGCATCGGCCAGTCCGACCGCGAGATGTGCCGGTGCGGTGAAATACGGAAACAGCTTGACCGCGACCGGGATATCGACTGCCGCGCACACTTCGCGGACCGTCTCGAGGAGCCGGCGCTCGACCTCGGTGGAACTTTCTCGCGGGTCGAAAGGCAGGTGGAAGAGATCGAGTTCGATCGCCGCCGCCCCAGCCGCCTTCAGATCGGCGGCGATGCCGGTCCAGCCTTCCCGCGTGACGCCGTTCAAGCTGGCAATCAGCGGCACCGAGATGTTGTCGGCAGCGCGCCGGATCAGCTCGAGATGGGCACCGAGCGCGCCCGGGTGTCCGGTCTGCGGCGGCCGATAGGTCGTCACCTCCGG
Source organism: uncultured Alphaproteobacteria bacterium (assembly GCA_963832875.1). Classification (GTDB taxonomy): domain Bacteria; phylum Pseudomonadota; class Alphaproteobacteria; order ATCC43930; family CGMCC-115725; genus AP-15. The sequence goes on from CAWHWB010000003.1 coordinate 449,500, forward strand.
ATTGCTTTCGGCGCCGGTTGCGCCAAAGGCTTCGAGTGCTGCCGTTTCGGCGGCGACCTCCTCCTCGTAGATCGACGCGGTAACGATTGCCGCCGCTCCTGCGTCTTCGAGCCGGCGGATACCGTCGAACGTCGCCGACAACGGCGAGGCGCTGGCGATCACCGGGTGGGCCAATGACAGGCCGAGATACTTGGTTTCAAGATTCATTGTGCGGCCTCCTTTGCCGTATCTTCGCGCGTGACGGCTTCGTCCTGCCAGAACGGGTGGAACCGAGTACCGTCGCGCGCCGCCATATCCTCGTAGAGCCGATAGCGCTCGTCCACCGCGGCCTGCGCCTGGCGCATCAGCAAGCGCGCCTCGTCCGGCCGCGTCTGCGTGAGGATCCGGTAGCGCAATTCGCGATAGGCGTATTCCTCGAGCGTTAGCCGCGGCCGCGTGCTGTCGAGCCGGAACGGGTTCATGTCGGCGTTGCGCATGCGCGGGTCATAGCGGAACAGCGGCCAATACCCGGAAACGACCGCCCGGTGCTGCTGCTTCATGCCGTAGCGCAGATCGAAGCCGTGGGCGATGCAATGGCTGTAGGCGAGGACCAGGCTCGGGCCCTCATAGGCCTCGGCGTCGCGCAGCGCCTGGATCGTCTGTTCCGGACTGCCACCCAGCGCCACCTGTGCGACGTAGACATAGCCGTAGGCAATGGCTTGCAACGCCATATCCTTGCGCGGCGTTCGCTTGCCGGCGGCCGCGAACTTGGCCGCGGCGGCGAGCGGCGTCGCCTTCGAGGATTGGCCGCCGGTGTTGGAATAGACCTCGGTATCCAGAACCAGAACATTGACGTCGCGGTTCTGGGCGAGGACGTGGTCGAGCCCGCCAGCGCCGATATCGTAGGCCCAGCCGTCACCGCCGACGATCCAGACGCTGCGGCGCACCAGGTACTCGGCTACGGTCAGGAGATCCCGAGCCGGCCCGTCCGTCGGCTCACCGAGTGTGCGCCGTAGCGTCTCGACCCGCGCGCGCTGCGCCACGATCTCGCTGTCGGTACGTTGCGGTGCCGCAAGAATGTCGGCGGCGAGTTTTGGCCCGATGCGCTCGGCCTGCGCTCGGACCAAATTGCGCGCGATCGCGGTCTGCTGGTCGATAGCAAGCCGCATGCCGAGGCCGAATTCGGCATTGTCCTCGAAGAGGCTGTTGTTCCAGGCGGGCCCGCGCCCATCAGGGCCGGCGCGCCACGGCAGCGACGGCAGATTGCCGCCGTAGATCGACGAGCAGCCGGTCGCGTTCGCGATCTGCAGGCGGTCGCCGAACAATTGCGAGAGCAGCTTCAGATAAGGCGTCTCGCCGCAGCCGGCGCAAGCGCCGGAGAACTCGAACAAGGGTCGTACGAATTGCAGCCCGCGCGAGAGATGCAGATCGACCTGTTCCCGCTGGTGTTCGGGCAGCGACTCGAAGAATGCGAGATCGCGCCGCGCCGCCTCGACCAGCGGCAGCCTCTCCGCGAAATTGATCGCCTTGACCCCCGGCTCGAGCGGATCATGCGCCGGACAATGATCGATGCAGATGCCGCAGCCGGTGCAGTCCTCGACGGCAATCTGTAACGTGAACCGCTTGTCGGCATAGCCGCGCGCGTTGACCGGGGCTGAGGGGAAACCTTCCGGCGCTTTCGCCAGCAGTGCCTCGTCATAGGCCTTGGCGCGGATCACGCTGTGCGGACAGACGATGCTGCACTGACCGCACTGGATGCAGAGATCCGCTTTCCAGACCGGCACGGCGAACGCCACGTTGCGCTTTTCGTAATGAGTTCGTACCACCAATGTAGCTCCCATCCGCCGGGATCGCGCTGACCGGGATCTCGTCGCCTCTGCCGGCGAATTGCAGCGCCGCGATGCGCTTGATCTGGTCCGGTGCGTCATCCGGCACGAGGACCCGAAGCTCGCGCGTCGAGGTCACCGCCATCGGCACCACCACCTCGTGCAAATGCTCGAGGGCGGCGTCGACCGCGGCAAAATTCTTGTCGAGAACCGCCTTCCCCCTGTCGCCATAGGTCTTTCCTATCGCCTTGCGGATGCGGCGAAGGCCCTCCTCTCGCGGCAACGCGCCGCTGATCGCGAAGAAGCAGGTCTGCAGGATCGTGTTGACCCACGGCCCGAGTCCGAGACGCTGGGCGAGCCCGCTGGCGTCGATCACGAACAGACGCAGGTTTTTCTCGACGATGCCTCGCTGCGCGGGTCGGGACAAATGGTCCCACACCTCGGCCGCGGCGTAGGGGGCATTGATCAGGACGGTTGCGCCCGGGCGGGCAGCAGCCAGAACGTCTCGTTTCTGCAGGAAGTCGAACTTGTGGACTCCGATGAAGTCGGCCGACTGCAAAAGATAGGGCGTGGCAATCGGCTTGTCGCCGAAGCGCAGATGGCTGATCGTCTCCGCCCCCGATTTATGGCTGTCATAGACGAAATATCCTTGCGCATAGCGGTCCGGATCCTCGGCGAGGATCTTGACGCTGTTCTTGTTGGCCCCGACCGTCCCGTCGGCGCCGAGGCCGAAGAACAGCGCGCGATGAATATCGGGCGGTTCGATATCGAACCCGCTATCGACCGGCAGGCTCGTCCCACAGACATCGTCGGTGATGCCGACCGTGAAACCCGAATGCGGTTCCTTCATCGCAAGATGAGCGAAGACCGCCTTGGCCATCGCCGGGTTGAATTCCTTCGACGACAGGCCGTAGCGGCCGCCGATCACCAGCGGCAGGTGCCGGAGGCTGCCCCGCGCGGCGGCTTCGGCCAAGGTTTGTGCGGTGTCGAGACACAACGGCTCGGCCGGCGCACCGGGCTCCTTGGTGCGGTCGAGCACGGCGATACGGCGCGCGCTCGGTGGCATTGCGGCCAGAAAATCTTGTGCCGACCATGGCCGGTAGAGCAGCACCTGCAACACCCCAACTCTTTCGCCTTGCGTATTGAGATGCGCGACGGTCGCCCGCAATGTCTCGGCAGCAGAGCCCATCACGACCACCACGCGCTCCGCTTGCGGGTGGCCGTCGTAGCGGAACAACCTGTACTGACGGCTGGTCAGCGCGGCAAAGCGGTCCATCACGCGCTGCACGATGCCGGGCGTCGCCCGGTAATAAGGATTCACCGTCTCACGTGCCTGAAAGAAGGTGTCGGGGTTCTGCGCGGTGCCGCGCGTGATCGGGCGCTCCGGGCTGAGGCCGCGCTGCCGATGGGCGCGGACGAGATCGTCGTCGATCATCGCGCGGATCGTCTCGTCTGGCAGTATTGCGACCGTGTTGACCTCGTGCGAGGTGCGGAACCCATCCATGAAATGGACGAACGGCACCCGCGCCTCGAGGGTCGCCGCCTGCGCGATCAGGGCGAGGTCCTGCGCTTCCTGCACCGAGCCCGCGCCCAGGAGGGCGAAGCCGGTTGTGCGGACCGCCATGACATCCGAGTGGTCGCCGAAAATCGAGAGCGCCTGGGTGCCGATCGACCGGGCCGCGACATGGAAGACGCAGGGTGTCAGCTCGCCGGCGATCTTGAACATGTTCGGGATCATCAGGAGCAGGCCTTGCGAGGCGGTGAAGGTGGTCGTCACCGCGCCGCCCTGAAGCGACCCGTGCACCGCACCAGCTGCGCCGCCTTCGGCCTGCATTTCCTGGACGACGGGGACAGCATCCCACAAATTCTTCCGGCCCTCGGCCGACCACTGGTCGGCCAGCTCCGCCATCGGCGAGGACGGCGTGATCGGAAAAATCGCGCAGACGTCGTTGACGCGGTACGCGACATCGGCAACCGCCGTATTGCCGTCGAGCGTCTCTCGGTGATCCATGACCGGCCTCCTCGTCTCGGATGAGGATCGTTAGCGCGTCATCGGCCCTTGCCGGTCCCGCATCCGCCGTTCCTTAGTCATTTGGCCGAGGAAAGCTTGTTCCTTGCGAAATTTTGTTCACAGGTAATCGTTGACCCTGTCTGCTCCGACGACGCTTTCCGCCGCGACCCGAATTGCTTGGCGCTCTTCCTCGGTTGCAGTGTTGCCCCAGAGGCAAACCTCACCGCCGTCGACGATAACGCTGATCGCCTGCAGAGGTACCGATGTGTGCTTCTTGATGAGGGCGAGGATTTGCTGCCGGATGGCGAGGTCCCTGCCGGCGCTGTGTTGGCGGTCGAGAGCGCCGAGACTGGCAAGCCCGCGCAACACGTCAGAACGGCTGACTATGCCCGCAAGTTGTCCGTCTTCAACAACGGCGACGCGCGTGATCCGGTGGCGCTCCAGAGTGCGGGCAATCTCGGCAAGTGTCGCGTCCTTGCCGATTGAGACGACGTCGCGGGTCATCACGTCTCGAGCCCGGGTGCCATGGGTTCGGATGAACTCTGCGGTCTTGTCCGCAAAGAGAGTGAGCCACCAGCGATCGCCGCGGCCGCCCTCGGCACGGCGCATCAGATCGGCCTCGCTGACCATCCCGAGGATCTGGCCTTCGTCGTCGACGACGGGCGCGGCGCTGATGTCGTGGGCCTGAAGAAGGCAGGCGACCTCGGCGACATCGGTGTCTGGACTGACCGCGATGACGTCTGTCGTCATAATGTCCACTGCCATCATGGCTCGACCATTTGATTTGCCTGCCCCGAAATCGTTCGGCCATCCCGCGGAGCCGTGGCCGGCGGCGGTTCGGGCATCATCTCGATGGCGTGGCAAGGGCATTGCTCGTAGCAGATGCCGCAACCCGTGCACAGATCGAGATCCACCCGATATCCGTGCCCGCGCCCGAGACGGGCGATCGCCTGCTCCGGACAGGCGGCAAAGCAATTGTCGCATTCGAAGCAGTTGCCGCAGGACAGGCAGCGCTGTGCTTCATAGCGCGCCTCGCTCTCGCCGAGCCCCGCCACGACCTCCTCGAACCCGCTCACCCGATCCGCCACCGCCAGAGTCTTCTGGGCAGTCGGATCGATCGCGCTGAACACCGGCGGGCGGAGCATAGCGAAAGAAACGACGAGCGCTTTCGCTGGCTCGACATAGTGCGTGCCGCGCAACCAGGCATCGATGTTGCGTGCGGCGAGCTTGCCATGCCCGACCGCGACCGTGACGGTGCGCTCGCACGGCACCATGTCGCCGCCCGCGAAGATCCCCGGATGACCCGTCATCAGATGCGCGTCGACGATCACCGTGCCGTCCGCTTGGCACTCGATGCCGGGCACGCGCCGGAGGAAGGCGCTGTCGGTCTGCTGTCCGAGCGCCAGCACGACGGCGTCAGCCTCGAGCGTCTCGATTTCCCCCGTCGGCTGCGGCCTGCCGTTCTCATCGAGCGTCATGCGCTCGACCGTCAGCGACGGGCCGATGATCTCCTTGATGCTCGTCAGCCACTTGATCCTGACGCCTTCCTCGATCGCCTCGTCGGCTTCGAAGGCGCGCGCCGGCATATGCATCCGGTCGCGGTGATAGACGATCAGCGCCTCCTCGGCGCCGAGCCGGCGCGCCGTGCGGGCCGCATCCATCGCCGTATTGCCGCCGCCATAAATCACGACACGTCGGCCGAGTTGGGGCCTCACGCCGGCATCCGTGGCGCGAAGAAAAGTAACGGCGTCGAGCACCCTTGCCGCGTCGCGGGCCGGGATCTCGACATGATGGCTGACCTCGGCGCCGATCGCGATGAAGACGGCGTCGAAATGTCCGGCGTCGCGCTCCGCCACGACGTCTTCGACCTTGTGGTCGAAGGTGGTGCGCACCCCCATCGCCTCGATGCGGCGGATCTCCCGCATCAAATCGGCGCGCGGCAGCCGAAAGGCGGGAATGCCGAAATGCATCATGCCGCCGGGAACCGGTCCCGCTTCCTTTATTTCGACTGCGTGGCCCAGCCGCGCCAGATGGTATGCTGCCGATAGCCCGCTCGGCCCGGCGCCGACGATTAGCACGCGTTTGCCGCTGCGCGGCGCGTCGATCGGGAATTCCCAGTTATGCGTCGCTGCGAGGTCGCCAAGAAACCGCTCGACGGCGTGGATGCTGACCGCAGCGTCGAGGGCCTCGCGATTGCAGGCGCTTTCGCAAGGGTGATAGCAGATGCGGCCGTGGGTCGCCGGCAGCGGGTTGTCGCGCACCAGCCTTTCCCAGGCGGCGCGAAACTGCCCCGCTTGTGCGAGTGCGAGCCATGCCTGGATGTGCTCTCCGGCTGGGCAGGCGTTGTTGCAGGGCGGTAGCAGCTCGACATAGGCCGGTCGCCGGGTGCGGATCGGACCGGTGCCCTGCCCAAGGCTGGGATCAAGCGGTGGCGTGATGTCTCGGCGTTGTTCCTGCATGGGTGCAATTGGCCGCCCGACCCCGTCCCGCAGCTTTCCGGAGCTTACCCCATCGCCGAGGGAGGCGAAAGTCGCCGATCCTGACGCTCATCCTCCGGCAGATATCGGATCGCGTTCGAGGAGGAGCGGGTCAAGTTGAGCGTCGTGGAGGGGGCGATCGGTCAGGCTCCATTCGCCATCGATCGCGTGGAGATGGACGGAGGCGGCACCGGATTTGTGCAACACGGCAAGGGCGCGCTTCTCTGCGGCTTCGTCCGGTGTTGCTGCCCACAGCACCAAACCGCCGGCGGCAACCTGTTCTCGCACCCGTTCGGCATGGTGACTCGCCACGGCGAGCGCGAGCAGCGCACCGAGCCCACCGGCGGCAGCACCGCCCAGGGCATCCCCGTGTGGCTTTCTCGGCGGGCGGCCTCTTCCTCGAGGGCTTTCGCGCGCCTCAGCCGCGTATCCCAGATCCACGAGATCCCGAACAATGTGATCGCCATCGACGCCTTCGCGCAGCTGTTCGACGGCTTCTCGATCGGCTCGAACGACCTGACGCAGCTGACCTTGGGGGTCGACCGAGATTCCGAGATCATCGCCTTCGATTTCGACGAGCGCGATCCGGGCATGCTCGAAATGGCGCGGCTTGCGGTCATCGGCGCCAAGCGCAACCATCGTCACGTTGGGATTTGCGGCGAGGCGCCAGCGAATTATCCAGAGATCGCGCAGTTCCTCGCCGGGCTCAGGATCGATTCGATCAGCGTCACCGCGGCGAGCCTGTTGCGCACGATGACCGTCGTGCGCGAGGCGGAGCGGGCCTCGGCGAACCACCCGGTTGCCGCGCTGTAGGGGGTCTCTCTGCCGGCGATCGTCACATCGACTATGAATCCGGCGCTCGACATCGCCTCTTCGACTGACCGGGTCGTACCGACGCATAAGCTTCGCTGTGCGGCGCCGCATTATGATCCCGGAGGCGGCGGGATCAACGTCGCGCGGGCGGTCCACGCGCTCGGCGGCGAGGCGTTCGCGATCCTCCCTGGCGGCGGTGCGGCGGGCGAGATGATCCGACATCTGTTGGACGAGGAAGGCGTTAGCTACGACGCCTTCGCCATTGCCGGGTTCACCCGCGAAAGCCTCGCGGTCGAAGAACGTGCGACCAGCAACCAGTTTCGCTTCATCCTGCTCGGCCCCGAAATCTCCGAGAGAGACCAGCAGCGTTGTCTCGACCAACTGGCGCTGCGGGCGGCCGATGCGAGCTATATCGTCGCCAGCGGCAGTCTGCCGCTCGGCGTGCCCGATGATTTTTATGCGCAGGTAGCGGCTCTCGCCAAGTCGCTGGGCAAGCGGCTGGTGCTCGACACCTCAGGCCCCGCCCTGAAGGAGGCGGTCCAAGGCATCTATCTGCTGAAGCCGGGTTGCGCGAACTCGAGCATCCGTCGGACGACAAATCCGTAGCGAGCGCGATGAGGAGGCGGCGGCTCGCGAAGTGATCGCGCAAGGCCGCGCCGAGATCGTCGTGCTGTCGCTCGGCGCCCGCGGCGCTTTGTTGGTCAGCCGCGACGAGACCGAGCGGGTCCCGGCGATTCCGGTCGCGGCCCGCAGCACGATCGGCGCCGGCGACTGTATGCTGGCGGGGATCCTTGTCGGTCCGACGCGCGGCCTGACATTGTACCAGGCCGTCGGCTTCGGCATCGCGGCGGGAGCGGCGGCGCTGCTGGGCAGCGGCACCCAACTCTGCCGGTCCGCCGATGTCGAGCGGCTTCATGCCCAGCGGTCGTCGAGCCCCTCCGGGCTCGTGCCGCTCTTAAATAGGGATGTGTCATGAAAACCGCCTTGTTGTTTGCCGGCAGCGGTCCGCTGGTGATCCTCACCTCTCATGAATCGCTGACCGATGCGGCGCTCCTCGAAAAGCTCAGAGCAAAAGGCATTAACAAATTCATTGCCTACGAGGTGCCGGTCGAACTCGCCCGGCAGCGATACGGTAATCATTTTCAAGTCGTGCTCCGCGATCTGCATGAAAGCGACGATTTGCGGGTTCTCGATTTCGATGGTCAAAGAGCATTTCGTCATTTCCATCTCGCGGAATTGGGGTCACCGATCCTGTACGAAGGCGAGGGCCAGGCGGCACCGGAATGAGCCGCCACCGGAAGTGCGGGGACCGCTTCTCGCGGTGGTGATGGCCGCACGGCAGCCTTTGACAAGCCACTCTCTACGGGGCCGAAATCCGAGAAATCCAGGAGGTTGCAACGAACCCGGAATGTTTCCCAACCCGTGATTGCGGAGAGTGCGGAGCTGGTGATCGAGCGCGGAGTCTACAACGGATCATTGATGCGACTGGGAGGTCGGGGCTATCGAGTGATCGCGCCGACGATGCACAAGGGTGAGATCGTCTACGACACGGTGACGCGTCTTGACGAGCTGCCTGTCGGATGGACCGACCGCCAGGACGCCGGACGATACCGCATCGAACGACGGGCCGACGCTGCGATCTTCGGCTATGCGGTCGGGCCGCATTCGTGGAAGCAATTTCTGCATCCACCGGTCGAACGGCTCTAGCAAGCGCGCCGTGAGGGCAACGGATTCACCGTAATACAGACCGACGCGGCACCCGAATTGCTCGCCTTTATTGGCGTGCGCGCCTGCGAACTTCCCGCGATGGGGATTCAGGATCGGGCGTTTTCGAAGGGTGCCTACCGCGATCGGAACTACCGATGCCGTCGTGAGAAAGCCTTCATCGTCACGGCCAATTGCGGTCAGCCCGGCGGGACCTGCTTTTGCGTGAATGGAGACAGGTCCCGAGGCCGAGGCGGGCTTTGACCTCGGCCTCACCGCGTTGATCGACGGAAGCGATCATCTGTTCCTGTTGGAGTCGGCAGCGCTGCGGGGGCCGATTTGGCCGCGAGCCTGCCGCACCGGCCGGCAACGGCGGCGCAGATTGGCGCCGCGGAAAGGGTGGTTGCCCGAACCCGGGGCGAGATGGGGCGCAGCCTCGATACCGATGGTCTCAAGGAATTGCTGCAGGCCAATTTCAACCATCCGCGCTGGGACGAGGGGTGCGGCCCCACACCATCACCTCCGACATCGCCAGCATGGCGCAGGTGGCCGGCACTCTGACCGCGGCTGGCAGCAGAACCTCGCATGCCGCAGTGGTTGCACGGCAACTGGGGAAAGTGTGCCTAATCGGCTGTGACAAGCTTGGCATCGATCTCGGCTGGCGGGTTTGCCGCATCGGCACGCAGGAAATTGGCGAAGGCGATGCGATCAGCCTGGACGGCAATACCGGTGCCATCTATCCGGGCTTACTGCCGGTGCTGCGCGAGCGCCCGGAGCGGGAGCTTGCGATCGTTGCTGGATGGTGAAGACGGCGACGCGGACTTCGAGTGCCGCGCCGGAAGCCGCCACGCGAACAGCGTATTCCGTAAGCCAGATACCGCGCTAAACCCTATAGCAGGATGCGAGGCCAATTCCAGCGTTCGTCCCTCTGACAGCCGAAGAGAGCGGAGGGCTCGCAGGAACCAGCGCCGCGTCTCAGCCATGTCGGGCTGTACGTCGCATATACCGAAGATGACCGACTGCTTCACGCGCGTCCTAGAGCCGACGCAGAAAATATTGAACGCCGGCATTGGCCAAGCCCGTTGTTCGGAAATTCAGCGTCTTCGAGCTGTAGAACCGCTCGTCGTCGAGAAGTGTCGAGCGCCGCTGCCGCGCTGACGGACAATGCGCGTTGATCTGAGTCAATATCCGCCGCGCGTTTGTCGGATACTTGTCTTGTGCTGTCAACGAGCGAGCATTACACCGTGGCCCAGACAATCCGTGAAGCCGTTGCTGTGTTCGACGATCCAGAGAAGCTTGAGGGGGCTGTCTTCGCGCTCGAAACTCATGGCTTCGACCGCGCTGCCTTCAGCTTGCTGGCCGACGAAGCTACGGTCGAGCGCAAGCTGGGGTATCGCTACCGGCGCGTCGCGGAGATGGAAGACGTGGCGGTCGCCCCACGCGAGACCTTCTTTTCCAAGGTGTCGAGGGTCGAAGCAGAATATGGCCTTCCCGTCGGCCTTGCCTTTATCGGCGCCGTGGCGCTCGCCGGGATCGCTGGCACTCTGCCGGTCCTGATCGTCGCCGGCGGCGGCGCGACGATCGGCGCGGTACTCGGTAGCATGATGCACCGCCATCATGCCCAGCGGATAGAGGAGCAGCTGGCGCGCGGCGGGCTGCTGCTGTGGGTGAATGTACGTGATGCTGCGCAAGAGAAAGCGGCGGTGGAAATCCTCAGCGCTCATTCGGCTCATGACGTCCATGTAAACGAAATCTTAGTCTGAGAGATTGGGCTTGGCACGGCAGTCCGACAGACCTGCGGCGACTGTCACTTGGCGCCGAGACTTCCGTGAGATTCTGGGCGAGGGGCAACTCGCAGCAGCTGACCGACGTCGCGCACTTCGATTAAACGTTGGGAACTCGAACTCTCAAATTCCCGACCCTCCATCTGAGCGAGTAGTCGCCACGGCTTCACCGCGACCGACTGATAGTTGTCAAAATGGACGTTAACGAGCGGCGGTTACACCCGCTGGCGAGCGACGGCTGAGACCATGACGTTTTCCTCACCTTTGAGCTATGTGCGGCGGCTGCCCCGATTCAACGCCGCTGATTGGGGCCTTATGACCTCCGCCGTCGGTGTGCCGTTCGCAGAGTTCGGATACGTCGGATGGCTTGCGCCCGCATTTTCCCTCTATTCAGGTCTCAAGCGCGATGAACCGGACGAACCTGCCGCCGAGACAAAAAGCCGGCCGGCCGCACGCCGCGCGGTGGAGGTGGTGCGAATGCTGCAATAGGCCGCCGATCGCGGGACCGGATTGAATACCCCGCATCAAATCGCCCCATGCCAAAGACGGCAGACGAACCCGTCGCCGCGTGCTGTCCGACGCCAAGCCGATCCGACCGATGAGTACCGCCAGCGCCGCACATGCCGAGGCAAGCCAGAACCCGTAGGCAAGAGTTCCACGCACGACGACGCCGGCCAGCACGAGCCCGGCGAGTAGGCCGCCGCCATTGAAACTCTGAAGCCAATCGATGCGCGGCTCCACCCGGGTTTCGGCGTGAAATCGATGACGAATAGCGGGGTTACGGTCCAATCGCGCTCGCCCTTGGTTCATCACCCGGATGGTCGCCGATCCCATTTCCGGCTGGCGCCCCGCTCGATTTTGCTCCGTCGGCCGAGCGCGCCGCGCGTGTCTGTACCGGTCCGAGCATAGAACTCTCCTCGCAACATAGGCAGGGCTCGCCAACGATTGGCCCTACCTTCGCGATTGCAAGAAAGGGGTAACGGCCTGAAGACCAAAGGCGCAGGCTCGATAGAGGTTGGCCGACGAAATTGATCCAGGTCATGCCGGCTCGGTGACCTATCAAGTCATGCTCGCGGCACAGGTGGGAGGACTGCCGGATGACGAGCTATCGTGTTTGTTTCATTAATGAGATCGCGCGGAACGACAAGGTTTTCCGGTGCTGCCAGCGCTCGATCCTCATTCGATTGGCCCGCAGCCCGGAACGGGCGATCGAAGCGGCGAAGAAGCGGTTCGCCCGGCTGGAGCGCATCCGCGACTGGAAGTTTCACGCCGGTTCGATCGAGATCGAAGCGATCGATTTCGAGGCGACACGGCAGAGCCCGATCGACACTGCAGCTAGGATGGATAGCGATGAGAAAGATGAGGGATATGGTGCGGTAGCAAGACCCTCTGACGTTGCCGTCCGACGCGACGGTAGAAGAGGCCTGCCGCCGCATGCGCGACCGGCGCGCCGGCGCGGTACTGGTGACCGAGGACGGCCGCCGTCTGTTCGGAATTTTCACCGGACGTGACGCCATCAACCGGGTGCTGGCGGAAGGAAAGAGCGCTGCCCGGACGCAGCTGTCCGCGGTCATGACCCGCGATCCGGCAACGATACCGCCGGGAAAGACCGCGATCGATGCGCTGCGCGTGATGGAGGACGGCCGCTATCGCCACCTCCCGATCGTCCACGACGGCAAGGTCGTCGGTATCGTCTCGCGCTTCGATTTCACCGGGACCGAACTCGATCGCTTTGACGAAGAGACTGGCTTAGGGGGCCCAAATCTGACCGCTGACACCAGGGCGGTTGCAACCCAGTCCGTCGGCGAGCGCTTTCTTGAGGACGTCGTCCAGAACGCTGGCTTATCGCCGCGATGCTGGACGCTTTCCGCCGCCGACCCCCGCCGCACCCCTCGACCTGGGGTGCCACACCGCCGCTCGATCCGCTCGCCGAGGCGGCCGACGAACTGCGGCATGGCAACAGCGCACGGCGCTGGCGATCCTCGACGCCGATCCGGGCGACCTCCTCGCCGGCGCATTGGCCCGCCTCGGCCGGGCGATCATCGGCCCGCAATCCTAGGAATCTTCGAGAGCGCAAATACCGCTAAGAAACCCTTACCATAGTCACACCGCGTGTGGAGCGATCGCACCGTCAAACCACGTTGGATTGATCAAGGAAACCTTGCGACGCAGGTTTTCCGACAGCCTTATGCTACAAAAAATGCGCGTTCGTTACTTCTGGCCGGGCTGGCCGCGCATGACCAAATCGCACGCCGCGAGGCGATAGCGCCCGATCGAGCGCATCACGACTTAGCTGCTGCTCTCTTTCAGGGTTTCAGGGCGCCTGTGCAAGGCATTAAGCGAACTCGGTCGCCTTGCTTGATCTCTACCGTGCGATTGTCGACGGCGGGGAGCATTTGGGCCGGGTCGCGGGTGACGACCACGTCGATGACCGTCGGGCGATCGCGTTCTTCGATGCCCCGCCGAAGTGCCGGAGACAGCGCCTCGGGGTCTTCGACGCGAATGCCGCCGCAGCCCATCGTGCGGGCGATCGCCGCGTAATCCATCTCGTTGAGGTCGGCCGACTGGTAGCGCCCGCCCATCATCGCGTGCTGCAATGCCTTGACGTAGCCGGAGGCAGCGTTGTTGACGACGATCACGGTGAGACCGCATCGGGTGCGGCGGGCGGTCTCGAGCTCGCCCAGCATCATGTTGAACCCGCCATCGCCGCTGATCGCGACGACCGGCCGGTCGGGTGCCGCGAGGGCGGCGCCGATGCCGCCCGGCAACCCGTAGCCGATCGAGGCGAAGCCGCGATCCGGGATGAAATGCCGCCCCGGACCTTTGGTGTCGTAGAGCAGCCCAGTCCAATGCCCAGCGAACCCGCCATCGGCGACGAGGATCGCGTCCGCCGGCAGGGTTCTGTTCAGCTCCCGGCAAAGGCGTGCCATATGGACCGGCCGGTCGCGCGAACTGAGCCGTGGTGCTGCATCGTCTTCCCAGGCCCGCATCCGCGGCGCGACTTCGGCGACATAGTCGGCCCGCGCGGCGCGAGCGGAGACGGCGCTGTCCGACAGCGCCTCGGCAAGGTCTTCGAGCCCGGCGCGCGCATCGCCCCATAGCGCGATCTCAACGGGGATACAGCGGCCAATCTCCTCGGCGACGATGTCGAGATGGATGACCGGGATGTGCGCTGCCGGCAGCGCGAAGCGCTTGGTTGCGATCTCGCCCAATTTGCAGCCGACAACGATCAGGCAATCCGACGCCTCGATCAGGTCGTTGGCGATGCGTGAATAACGGCCGAACAGGCCTACGTTGAGCGGGTTCGTGCAAGCGATACCTCCCTTGCCGCTCATCGTGTGCGCGACCGGGAGCGACTGTGCCTCGGCGAAGCGGGTCAAAGCACTCCAGGCTTCGGAGAGGTGAACCCCGCCGCCGGTCAACAGCAGCGGCCGTTTCGCTTTGGCGATCAGCTTCGCGGCGCGCTCGATCTCGGCGCGGTCGGGCCGGATGCGCCGGGCCGGCGCCTTCAGCGTCGCTTCGTCGACGACAAAATCCTCGGGCGCGAAGTGGTGCACGCCGTGGGCCACGTCCTCGGGCACGTCGAGCAGCACCGGCCCCGGCCGTCCCGAGGTCGCCACCGCAAACGCACGCCGCACCAGCTCGGGGATGCGGCTCGTCATCTCGACGCGGATCAGTTCCTTGACCGCAGGTTTGAGGATTTCGACCTGGCGGCATTCCTGGGTCATGTTCTTCCAGGAATGCGCGCGGTTGGTATCGCCGGCGATCGCGACGATCGGGATGCCGCCATTCAGCAACTCGACGAGCCCGGTGACGAGGTTGGTGGCGCCGGGGCCGAGCGTGCCGTCGCAAATTCCGGGGCGGTTGGTGACCCGGGCATAGGCGTCCGCGGCGAAGGCGCCGCAGCGCTCGTCGTTGATCAGGTGGTGGTTTAAGCCGACGAGGCCGACCGCATCGTAGAACGGCAGCAATTGGAACCCGCCCATGCCGAACATCGGCCCGGCGCCCGACAGGCGCAGCATCTCTGCGAGGGCGCGCCCGCCATTCATCGTGCCCGACGGGCGATTTTGCCCCGATGGGTTTTGCAATGTCTGGGTCATGGTTTCTCCGATCAGGCGAGGGCGCGGCGCAGCCCGAGGACGAATTCGCGGGCGCTGGTGCCTTCGCGAAGGCCGAGCGCCGCGGCACGGGCATTGACCCGGCTGACGATGCCGTCTTCGTAGGTCGAGCGCGCGTCGCCGATGCGCGCGCTTGCCGCCGAGACTGTCGCAGCCGCGATGCCGCGCGCCGCGAGCGCCGGCAGGCGGGAGATGCCGGCTTCGTCCTTGCCGATCCCGGCGTCGTTGTAGAGGGCGCCGCGCACGTCATATTTGAGCGCGGTCTCCGGCCTGCCGCCGAGCAGCCCGCCATGCGAGCCGGTGACGACGATCGCGTCCTTATGCTCGGGCAAGACGAGCGAAGCGGAGTCGAGCGCCCAGACTTGCGGCGTTTCAGAGATCAGCAGGAACGCCGCTTCCAGCGCGTCCGGCGGCGCGCGATGCGTCTGCGGCGCCTGTTGCAGCCGGGCGGCAGCGTCGCGGCACGATTGGCCCTGGCCCACTCCAAGCGATCTGGCCGGCGCGTTCGCATGGCTGACGACGCCATGCGCCATCATGTCGGCGCCGTCGCCGATCCGCGCCGTCTGATGACCGACGGTCGCGGCGGCGACGCCGAATTCTTCGAGGTAATCGAGGCCGCCAATCCCGGCGCGGTCGCGGCCGATCCCGGCGTCGTTGAAAATCGCCGCGGCGGCGTGGAGCTTCGCCGCAAGATAGGCGGCATAGACCCCGCCATGCGAGGCGTTGACGACGACCGCGCCGGCGGCTTCCGGCCCGACGCGGGTGATGCTGTCGGCGATGACGATCGGAGAGGGCATCGATGTGGTCTCGGATGGTGGCGTGTCATGCATCATGGCGAGGCGATCACGGGGCAACAATGAGAAGGCGGCGCTCGAGCCGGAACCGCCGGCGGCCTTGGCCCATCCGCGCATTATCCAGATAGAACGCGACCTTCCGGCCGGGCTCTACGTCGAGAACGCCGCACCTCGCGAATAGTCGTCGATGTTCTGCCTCGTCACCCAACAGCCTGAGCGGGCTTCATGCTCCTCGCGGCGAGGGGCAAATTCTCTTAGCATCATCTCGTTGCGAGCATCGTGCTCGGTATTCGGTCCCCCTAAATCAGGAGAAATGAGGATGCTGAAGGGCTTCAGGAACTTCCTGATGCGCGGCGACGTCATCGTCGTCGCCATCGGACTGGTCGTAGCGCTGGCGTTCAGCAACCTTGTCAAGGCGTTCACCGACAACATCATCAACCCACTGATCGCCGCCGCCCAGGGTGGGGTCAAGGGCCCCGGGCTGGGCTGGCAGCTGGTCAGCGGCGGCGGCGACGGCACCTACCTCAACCTCGGCTCGTTCATTTCCGCGATCATCTACTTCATCATCTTTATGGCGGTGGTGTATTTCGTGATCGTGGCGCCCTACAAATTCGTCATGGCGCGCCGGGGGAGGGTCGTGTTCGGCGACCCGCCCCCGACCAAGACCTGCCCGGCGTGCCTGTCCGACGACCTGAACCCGGCCGCGAGCAGGTGCAAGCACTGCGGCTCGGACATCGGCGGCATCGCCGCCTGACCTCTCCGCATCCCCCCGTGGACACACTTGCGGTCCGCGGTTGGCGATGACGATCGCAGCGGCCATCGATGCGTAACCGCCCCTCACGCCGCCGCGGCGGACCTCCGTCCTTGGAGGGCCTCGCGAATCCCGGCGATGATCCGATTGCGGTCCGGGAAGACACTTTGTTCGAGGACCGGGCTGTAGGGGATTGGCACCTGCAAGGCGCAGACCCGCTTGACCGGGGCCTTGAGGCTCGCAAACGTCGCGGCGTCCTCGGTGGCAACCGCCGCAACTTCTGCCGAGAAGCCGGCCGTCGGCCCGGCCTCGTCGGCGATGACGAGCCGCCCGGTTTTCCTTACCGAGTTGCGGATCGTGTCTCTGTCGAGCGGCACGAGAGTGCGCGGATCCACCACTTCGACCGAGACCCCTTCCTTCTCCAGCTCTACGGCCGCGGCCAGCGCCTCGTGAACTAGCCAGGCGAGAGCCACGACTGTTACATCGCTCCCTTCGCGTTTGACATCGGCCAGGCCCAGCGGGATCGTGTAGTCGTCCTCGGGCACCGGTCCCTTCCTCGCCATCAGCCGGCTCGACTCGAACGAGATCACCGGGTTGTTGTCGCGGATCGCCGTCTTTAGGAGCCCCTTGATGTCGTGGGGCGTGGACGGCAGGAACATCTTCAGGCCCGCGACATTCATGAACATCGCGTAGGGCGACTGCGAGTGCTGCGCCGCGACTTGCCCGCCGCCCCCGACCGCCGCCCGATAGAGGATCGGGAAGGTCACCTGGCCGCCGAACATGTAGTGGATTTTCGCGGCCTGATTGACGATCTGATCCATCGCGACAAAGCAGAACGTCACCTGCCGCCAGTCGACGATCGGGCGGAAGCCGCAGCCGGCGGCGCCAATCGCCATGCCGGTCAATGCCGCTTCGGTAATCGGCGTCGCCCTGACCCGCTCGGCGCCGAACTCTTTGAGCAGCGGCGGAAGCGCGTCCGTCGACATATAGAACAGCTTGGGATCGCGCCGCATCTCCTCGGCGATGGCCTCGAGCGCGGCCTCGTTGTAGGTCAGCTCCCGCATGGTCCGCTCCTCGCCTCAGGAGAAAAATAACAACGCTCCAACGCCAAGCGTACAAAGGACGCGCAAAGTACGCGAAGGCGCCAGATTCCCTTTGCGACCTTCGCGCATCCTTCCCGGCCTCCGCGTTGAGCCATTTTTTCCATCTGCTAGGCCGCAAACACGTCGTCGGTCGCCTGCTCGGGTTCCGGGAACGGGCTTGCCTCGGCGAAGGCAACGGCGGCCTCGATCGCCGCCATGATGTCGCCCTCGATGGTCCGCAGCCCGGCGTCGTCGAGCTCACCCTGCTCCCGGAGCCGTCGCTCAAGCAGCGCAATCGGGTCCTTTCGCCGCCACGCTTCGATTTCGTCCTTGTCGCGCAGGTCGGGCTGCCCTCTGCGCTCGGTGTGGGCGCGCCAGCGATAGGTCTTGCACTCGATCAGTGTCGGGCCGCCACCCGAGCGCGCCCGGTCCACGGCGGCATTGGCGGCCTGGTAGACCGCGAAGACATCGTTGCCGTCGACGACGATCCCCGGAATCCCGTAGCCCGCCGCGCGGGTCGCCACATCGGGCAAGGCATGCGTCGCGGCGGCCGCGGTGTTTGCCGCATACATATTGTTCTCGCAGACGTAGAGCATCGGCAGCTTCCAGGTCGCCGCAATATTGAGGCATTCATGGAAGGGCCCCGCGTTCGATGCGCCATCGCCGAAGAAAGAGACCGCGACGGCGCCCTTGCCTTCCATTTGCGCCGCCAGACCGGCGCCGGTGATGATCGAGATGCCGCCAGCCACGATCCCGTTGGCGCCGAGCATGCCGATGCCGAAATCGGCGATGTGCATCGAGCCGCCCTTGCCCTTGCAGTAGCCGGTTTGCCGCCCGTAGAGCTCGGCCATCATGCGGTTGAGGTCGGCGCCCTTGGCGACGCAGTGGCCGTGGCCGCGATGGGTCGAGATGATCCGGTCGCCGCGATCGAGCGCGGTGCAGACGCCGACCGCGACCGCCTCCTCGCCGATATAGCAATGCACGACACCGTAGATCTTGCCGGCCAGATAGTCGGCCGAAGCGCGCTCCTCGAAGCGGCGGATGGTCAACATCCGTCGCAGCATTTCGCGCTGCTTATCAGGCGGTAGATTCGGCGATAGAGTCATGGGCATACGATATGATCCGTCCAGCTGCTCAGACCTCCCCCATGATGGGCCGGTGCAGGAAAGGTAGCAACCGGAACGCCGGCCTTGCGTCACGATAATCGAGGCGGAAGCAGCCGATGCTTCCATCCATTTGCCGCGAATGGGCGCTAAGGACGAATTGGGCTGTCCGCCCACAACGTCGGATATTCACTCCTCGGCGATCCAGCCAACGACCGCCCGGATTGCGTCGTGCGGCGAGATCATCGTCCGGGTTCTCCTGTATTAGAAGACCAGGGGTGTGCGCGATGTCCGCCAACTGCAGTAAAATAGAATCTCGGAGAGTGGGAGGAGAGCGTCATGGCCGAAACCCAAAGAGTGGCGATCGTGACCGGTGCGGCCGGCGGCATCGGCCGGGCAATGACTCGGGGCTTGCTGGCAGCAGGCATCCGGGTGGCCGGGGTCGATCGCGATCGTGATCCGTTGGAGAGGCTGGCGGCCAGCGCGCGTGAGCAGGGGAAGGAAGGCGAGCTCCTCACCATTCAGACCGATCTGGCAACGGACACAGCCGCCGCTCAGATCACCCGAGCGACGCGCGCCCAGTTTGGCCGCATTGACATCCTGGTTAACAATGCCGGCATCGGCCCAGGAGCTATCCGAGCGGATAGCTGGCAGCGCCCGCTCAAGTTTTGGGAAGTCACCTCCGATCAGTGGCGCCGCTTCATCGCGGTCCATACCACGGCGCCGTTGGCGCTCGCCAACGCCGTCGTGGCCGAGATGATGCGCCAGGGCTGGGGCCGGATCGTCAACGTCACGACAAGTCTCGGAACCATGTTGAACGCCGGCTCCCCGACCTACGGTCCATCCAAAGCGGCGCTCGAGGCGCTCAGCGCGATTATGGCGAAGGACCTCGACGGCACCGGAGTGACCGTCAACGTTTTGGTTCCGGGCGGGATCACCAACACGCCGATGATCGCCGACGAGGCGGGCTTTGATCGCGCCGCGATGATCCAGCCGGAAGTCATGGCGCCGCCCCTTATTTGGCTCGTCTCCGATGCCGCCAGGAAGGTGACCGGTCGCCGGTTTCTCGCCATCCATTGGGATCCCGAGCTGCCGCCCGAACAAGCGGCCGACAGGGCCGGCGCCCCGGTCGCCTGGACCAGCATCGCGACCATGCCGATCACGCCGAGCCGCTCGTAGGCCCACTTACGGAAGATCCCCCATGCCGGATAGCTTGAAACACCGCCAGGACCGGGCTTCCGTGCGAGCAGTTTTGTGGTTCCTTGACTTGGGCTCGGCAAGGCCGAAGGCTTTCGAAGCTGGCGAGGCTGGAATGCACGGCCACATCCGGAAGGATCGTTGATCATGAAGATCGTCGTATTCGGTCCAGACAAACGAACCGGCGCCCTGCACGACGCAAACGTCGTCGATTTGTCCTCTGCATACGCCAAGTATCTGCGGGAACGAACAAACGAGCCCAGTCCACGCGAAATGGCGGAGGTCGTCGTCCCCTCGGATCTCGCCCGCCTGATCGAAGGCGGCCCGCGCGCGCTCGATGCGGCGAAGATGGCGCTCGATTATCTTGGCGGTCAGGCGCAGGACAAATTTGGACCAACGGGCGAGAGGCTGGTTCACGAGATCGCCGAAGTGCGCTTGCATGCCCCGCGACCCGATAATGCCCGCATCGCTTGCGCCGGCGGAAACTTCGCGGATCACGCTGCGGCAATGGCCACAAAAATGCGCGGCAAGCCTTATGAGGGCGATCCTTATCAGGAAATCCGCAACGCCGGGTTCTGGGGCTTCTGGAAGCTTGGACGCGAGATCGTCGGGCCCGATGGCGAGTTGGTCTATCCCGAACGGTGCAATCGGCTGGACTATGAGGGCGAGATTGCGATTGTGCTCGGCAAGAGGGGCGCAGATCTGAAGCCCTCGCAACTGAAGGATTACGTCTGGGGCGTCACGATGCTGGCGGATTGGAGCATTCGTGCGCCACGAGAAGCGTCGGGTGGACCGCTCAACTTCGGCTTCCCCAAGAATTTTGACGGATCATGCTCGATGGGCCCGTGTATCGCGGTCGGCGAGTCGGATCCGACAAACATCGATATCGAGACGCTAGTAAACGGGGAGTGTCGACAGCGGTTCAACACCCGCGATATGGTGTTAACGTTCGGCGAATATCTTGAATATCTGTCCCGCGACTTCACCCTCTATCCAGGTGATATCATCAGCGGTGGCACGGCGGCAGGAACGGCGGCAGATTCGAGCGAGTTGTTGCCGGACAATACCTCTGCGCCGGAGCGCTTTCTGAAGGCTGGCGATATTGTGGAAATGAGGTCTCCCGCAATCGGTTCGTTGCGGACGCGCGTCGTCGCCAAGAAACGCAAGTAACCTCATATTATCCCGGTGTACCGGCGTACGCCTGTACAGGAGCTTAACAGTCACAGGATTATGCGCCGAGCAGCCAATCCATCGTGGCGCTGAGTCTTTTGCAGAAATCAAATGGATTATGCATGGCGCAGGCGCGCGATTTCTACCCGGCAAAATTGGCGGACCCGGCGTCAGCGCGATCGCCAAGATCAGTCTCCGTGACCAGTGGGAATAAACTGAAAATCCTCTGGCGGCACCTCATCGAAGAACGCCCTGTGCTCGCTCTGCGGCAGCGGCCACAGGACCGGCGTGCCCTGATTGCCGGTGTACCAGTTCTTGCAGCCGCCGACCCAAACGGTCCCCGGAAAGGCGCCACCGAGCCGGGCAAGGAATTTCTCGGTCGCCGCAGCGGTCGGCGCGACCGCAGCGCGGCGGGCGCGGGCCTCGGCGATGAGTCGCATGATGCAGCCGATCTCCTGGTCGAGGCCCAACGGAACCGGCACGTTGTTCACCGGGGCGAACGGCCCATAGAGCATGAACAGGTTCGGGAACCCCGGCAACGCGATGCCGCCATAGGAATAGATCTTCTCCTTCCACGCTTCTTCTAGGGTTGTCCCGTCAAGGCCGGTCACCTGCATCGGGCGCATATAGGAATGCGCATCGAAGCCGGTGGCATAGACCAAGACGTCGAGCGCCACTTCTGTCCCGTCCGCCATGACGACGCCATCCGGCACCAGGCGAGCGATCTGCCCTTTGACGATGTGTGCGTTCGGGAGCTGCACCGCCGCATAATAGTTCTTATCCGATTTAGGAATGCGGGTGCAGCCGAGATTATAATCGGGTGTGAGCTTCTGCTTGAGCTCGGGGTCCTGGATGTGGTCGAGAAAGGATTTGTACTCGCGTTCCATCGCGTCGCGCTGCGGGCCGGGCTTCAGGCGCCACGCGTCGCCCTCGATGATCAATTGCCAAAGCCGGCGCTGCTCGCGTCGATAACCGCCCGGCAGTCGCAGCATCAAACGCTCGCGCCAAGTCGAGTGCGGGTTCTCTCGGATATGGACCCACTGCGCGCGGCGAATGAACTGGGTGACGTCACAGCCCGCCCAGGCCAACGCCTCGGTGATCTGCACACCGCTGGCGCCGCTGCCGATGACGCCCCAGCGCTTGCCCTCATAGGGTACACTGTGATCCCAGTGCGCCGAGTGAAAAGCCGGGCCAGCAAAACTCTCGCGCCCCGCAATATCGGGAAACAGCGGCTTGTGCAGAAACCCGGTGGCGCAGATAAAAAAATCCGCTGCGTCCGTGTCGCCTTTGGCGGTCTCGATGTGCCAGCGACCCTCGGTGAACCGTGCCGCGGCGATCTCCTCGTTGAAGCGGACGAACCTCGTCAGGCCGCGGTCGTGCGCCACCTTCTTGATATAGGCCCAGATCTCGGTGGCCGGCGCATATTTGCGCGACCAGTCGTAATTGGGCTGGAACGGAAATTCGTATTGGCGCGACAGGACATCGACAAAGAGCCCGGGAAAGGTGTTGTCTCGCCAGGTTCCGCCGACCTCACCGGCCTTTTCATAGACGGTAAAATCAATGCCGGCGCGCTTCAGCGTCTCGGCCATGAACAGCCCCGACACGCCTGCGCCGGCGACGACAACCCGAAACTTCCGATCTGCCATCACGCCTCACACGCCCGACCCGGTCCGCGTCAGCTTAAGCCGGTCGCCGCGTTCTCGACAACCCAAGTGTCGGTAGCCGATCGAGGTTCTAACGTATTATGATCACCTCGAGAAACAGCCGCCGAGTGTAACCTTGCATCCCGAGATCGGAAACGGCCAACGCGCCGCGATGGGGAGCACCAACCGGCTCAAGCTGGGCCTTTTCGGCGCCAACTGCTCCTCGGGCCGCGCGGTCACGATGGTGCCTGAGCGCTGGTCCGGCAGCTGGCCGGACTGCGTCAGGCTGGCACAGATGGCCGACCAGGCCGGCATCGAGTTCATGCTGCCGATCGGGCGCTGGAAGGGATATGGCGGCGACACCGATTACCAGGGTGCGACTTGGGAGACGGTGGCTTGGGCGTGCGGGCTCTTGGCCAAGACCGAGCAGCTGACCGTGTTCGGCACCGTGCATGCGCCGCTGATCCCGCCGCTCGTCGCTGCCAAGGAGTTCGTCACGGCCGACCACATCGGTGAGGGGCGCTTCGGACTCAATGTCGTGTGCGGCTGGAACGAAGGCGAGTTCGAAATGTTCGGCGCGACGTTGCGCGATCACGAGGCGCGCTACGAATACGCGCAGGAATGGCTCGATGTGGTCAAGCTCGCCTGGTCGTCGTCGGTGAGGTTCGATTTCGATGGGAATTTCTTCAAACTGAAGGGCGTGCGGGCCAAGCCGAAACCCTATGGCGGGACCCGCCCATTGATCATGAACGCCGGCGCCTCGGCGACCGGCCAAGCCTTTGCGATCCGCAACTGCGACGCGCTGTTTTCGAACGTATCGCGCGGCATCTCGTTCGATGAGACGGCGGCGCACATCAAGAGCGTGCGGGCACTGGCGCGACAGGCGGGCCGGGAGATCGACGTCTATACGGTAGGGGTCGTCACCTGCCGGCCGACGATGCGGGAAGCACAGGACTACTACCGGCATGCTGTCGTCGACAATGCCGATTGGGCGGCGGTCGACAACATTCTGGCGATGAAGGACGTCACGCCGCAAACTCGCTCGCCCGAGGAGTTCCAGCGCATCCGCGATCACCAGGCGAACGGTATGGGCGGGCTGCCTTTGGTCGGCGACCCGGATTCAGTTGCGCGGGACATGGCGCGGCTGGCCGAGCTGGGGCTCGGCGGAATCGCGGTGTCGTTCGTCAACTATCTCGACGAGCTGCCGTATTTCTGCGCGGAGGTGCTGCCGCGCCTGGCGTGCTCGGGGCTGCGGGAAGCGGCGCGCCCGAGTTCGACCTAAGCCGACGGTGGTCTCAGGCGGTTCTTGATCGGCTCGCACCGGCGGGGGCGTCCGGCGCCGGCCATGCAAAATCGGCGGGCGCGTTCAGAACCTTGCACATGAAACCAGGGTGCGGTTTTACCCCGGTTGCGCCGAGCCGGCTCTGTCGGAGGTCCCTTGGGGAACCGGAGCCTCGCGATGGAGCAGCCCGGCCTCGCGCAAATCGGCCCACAATCCCGCCGGGATCGGGTGGCGCAGCAGGTCGAGGTTGGCGGCGAACTCCTCGGCGTTGCGCGGACCCGGGATGATCGCGGCGACCGCCGGATGGGCCAGCGGGAACTGCAGCGCGGCCGCCGCGAGCGGCACCCGGTGGCTGTCGCAAATGACGGCGATCGCCTTTACCCGGGCGGCCACATCGGGCGGCGCCGGTCGGTAATTCCAGGTGTCGCGCCCGGCGAGAATGCCGGAATTGAGCGGGCCTCCGACGACGATCGAGGTGCCGGCGACGAGACACTTGGGCAGCAGGTCGTCGAGCGGCGCCTGTTCCAGAAGGGTATAGCGGCCGGCGAGCAGGAACGCGTCCCAGGCGCCCCATTCCATCGCCTCCAGCAGGACTTCGCGCTCGTTGACGCCGATGCCGATCGCCGCCACCACACCGCCGCGGCGCAGGGATTCGAGGGCGCGGTAGCCGCTCTCGCGCAACGTTTTCATCAGTGCTGGGTGCGCTTCGGCCCCGTGCTGATACACGCCGACGTCGTGCACATAGAGAACATCTATCTGCGCCAGCCCGAGCCGCTGAAGACTGTCCTCGAACGAGCGCATGATCCCGTCATACGAATAATCGTAGACAGCGTCGAACGGCAGCGGATGGTGGCGCCCATCGGCGAAGATCCCGGTCGCGTTCGGGCGGAGCAGTCGGCCGACCTTGGTCGACAGCACCCATTCGCTGCGTGAGCGGTCGCGCAGCGCATCGCCGACGCAGCGCTCGGCCTGGCCGACGCCGTAGAATGGAGCGGTATCGACATAGCGCACGCCGGCTGCCCAGGCGGCGCCGACAATTTCTTCCGCCGCCTCGCGGGCGACATCGATCTGACTGCCGCCGAGAGTGGCGCAGCCGAGCCCGAGCTCGGTCACCTGCAGCCGAGTGCGTCCGATCTGTCGCCGCGGAAGCTCGGTCATCTGCCTGCCTTCTATCGGATGATCGGTGATGGCTCCATGATCGCGGACGCCTTTCTTCTATCTCGCCCCTCATCGCAACAAGTTGCGCTTCAGCGAGTTCCGGCGAGCGCGAACTCGAGTTACCTGTGGGCTCCAAGCTCCGATTGAATTTTCGAAAGCGCGGCCGCGCGTCCTGTCGCCTCAGTTGCAGCGGCGTCCCACATCAGCCGGGGTTCGAAGGTTTCGGCGGCAAACATGGTCAGCACCACGACGGCGCAGAAGGCGAGCGCGCCGGTGCCCGGCTGGATCGTGACGATCGCGCCAAAAGTGACCAGCGCGCCGAGCAGCGATTCCATGAAGATGTCGATCATCGACCAGCGGCCGATAAAGCGCACGATGTGGTAGAGCCGGGTGCGGTCGCGCAGCCAGCCGGCACGCCCGGTCTGGGTCGCGGTCAGCATGACCGAGAGGCCGACGAGCTTTAAGACCGGCACCAGGATGCTGGCGAAGAAGACCAGGGCGGCGAGCGGGTATTCACCGGTTTGGATCAGCTCCTCGACGCCGCCCAAGATCGTGCTGGGCATGCCGGCGCCGAGCTGCACCACGGTCAGCACCGGATAGTAGTTGGCCGGGATGTAGAGGATTGCAGCGGCGATCACCAAAGCCCAGGTCCGCGCAATGCTGTTCGGCCGACGCGGGTGCAGCATACCTTCGCAGCGCGGACAATGCGGGTCGGCCTCGGATGGCAGGCTGACCAGGCCGCAGGTCTCGCAGCCGACCGCACCCGCGACCGGGCAGCGCGCGGCATCGGGCCGGTCATCATGGTGGTCATCATGGTCGAGCCGCTCCCACACCTTCTCGCGGTCGAGCGCCGAATCGACCCAGACCAGCACAAAGGTCAGCGCCAGCAGCGCCCAGACCCCGGTCCTGAGCCCGATCGTGACAAGATCGCCGAGCTTGACATAGGCGACAAAGACGCCGAGCACGAAGACTTCGATCATAGACCACGGGCGCAACTTTTCTGCCAGAGCGAACACCCGGCGCAGATGCCGCGGTGGGCGGCGCTCATGGGCGCGGGCCAGCACGTAGAGCGTGCCCAGGAGCCGCACGAGCGGCGCCAGCACGGTGACGAACAGAACCACCGCGGCGAGTGGCGCCATATCCTGCCGCACCAGCTCCGCCGGCCCGGAAAACAGGTCGGCGGCATGACGGATGCCGGCGGTCTGGACGCTCATCAAGGTGGACGCGCACATGACCGTCAGCAGCACCAAGGCCGTCACGGTCAGCGCCAGGATGTGGTCGAGGCGATGGGCGCTGGCGCGGCGCAGGATCGTTGGGCAGCGCGCGCATTGCGCGCTCAAGCCCGGGGCCAGCGCCGGCACCATCTGAATGAGCCCGCAGCCCGGGCATTCGCGCAACTGCGGCAGGGTCGGCGGCGGGCCGACCGCGGTGCTGGTGACCGCGGGGGACATGGCCGCGGCGGTTGGGCCGGGCCGCCTCACTTGGCGGAGGTCCCGACGATGGCACCGGGGGCGGTCAGCATCGGCGCGATGCCGTCGGCGAGACGGCCGACCGCGGTGCTGATCGCCGCGACCTCGCCCGGAATGCCCGACGCCCTCGGCGGCACGCTGAAGCGGAAGCTGCGCAGGGCCGGCCGACTCCGCTCACCAAAACGCACCGCCGCCTGCGCCTGCAGCACGACGTTGCCGGCGGCGTCCTCGTCGAGGCGCTGGACGTTCAGCTCGACAGTGGCGTCGGGCTGGGCCGAAACCGCACCATTTTCGGCGATGACGACACTCTGCGGCAGGCGCTGGCCCAATTCCTCGACCAGCACCCGGCTCAGCATCGCCGGCAGCGGCTCGCCCCACCAATCGTTTTCCAGGACCGCCAGCCGGTAGTTTTCCGACGAGCGGACGATCTGCGAGCGTTCGAGATAGTGGGCGATCGCGATCTGGTGCAGCAGCACGACCCGCGGTCCGCCGCCATAGACCGGACCCGGAGCCGGGGCGAGGGTATAGAGCGCCGGATCGGGCGAGGAGCAGGCGGCGAGCACGGCGGCTAGCGCCAGCGCCGCGAGGCGGACGAACCGCAGCCCCCGGCTCATTCGACGCCTCCGCCGGGCCGCCCCTTGATCAGCGCCTCCGGATGACGCGCCAACAGGTCGGCCAATGCCCGGATCGAGGAGACCGCGTCGTTGGTCTGCGCCAACAGCCGCTCCATTTCGCGGTTGAACCGGGTGTTGTCGCCATAGCCGCTGTCGAGCGACACCAGCAGCTTGTTGGCGTTATTAACCGTCTTTTGCAGCTGGGCCGCCATTTGCGGCAATTGCTTGAAGGCCGGGGCGGTGCCGCTGTTGAGGTTCCTAGTAAACTCGTCGGCGGTGGCGAGCGTGGCCGCGAGCTTGCCCAATGCCTCGCGCAGCTGCGGGCCATTTGCCAGCTCGTTGACCGATTTTAGGATGCTGTCGAGGTTTTTGCCGATCTGGTCGAAGGGGATCGTGTTGACCTTGTCCAAGAGGTCGTTGGCCGAGGCCTGCAGCCCGGCGAACCCGCCGCCGGGCGCGGTCGGCAAGACGAAATCGTCGCCCTCCATCGTGAGCTTAGCCGGCGGCGCGTCGGGCACGAAATCGAGCGCCACCTGCTGCTGGCCGGTGATCAGGCTGGCGCTCTGCACGGTCGCCCGCAGTCC
The DNA here is from genome assembly GCA_963832875.1 of uncultured Alphaproteobacteria bacterium. Classification (GTDB taxonomy): domain Bacteria; phylum Pseudomonadota; class Alphaproteobacteria; order ATCC43930; family CGMCC-115725; genus AP-15. Next base: position 477,059 of record CAWHWB010000003.1, read on the forward strand.
CTTTTGCAACAGCGCGTCGACCGCCTCGGCCGGGTTCTTGAATATTCTCACCCCGACGCCGAGCACGCGCTCGGGCTCGACCTCGAAGCGGACCGGCGCCAGGACCACGTCCTTGGCCCGGTCGTAGACCAGCCGCACGTCGGTCACATGACCGACGACGAGGCCGTGAATGGTGACCGGAGAACCGGGCCCGAGCCCGCTGACCGAGCCCGGAAAGTACGACACGACCGGGATCTTGGTGGTGTAGGACGCGGCATCCGCCGTCTCCTGGTCGGCGAACAGCGGGAAAACGTGGTCTTCGAGGCTCGCCGCCGCGTCCCGGCGCTCGGTTTCGGGAGTGGCGAAGGCGATGCCGCCGAGCAGCACCGCGCGCAGCGACTCGACCTCGATCTTGAGCCCGGTGCCGGCGAGCTTGATCGACAGCCCCGAGGCGTTCCAGAACCGGGTATTGTCATGCACATAAGTGTCGTAGGGCGCCCGCACAAAGGCGTGGATCGTCACATATTCCGCCATGTCGGCGATGTCCCAGCCGAGCACTTCGCCGACCCCGAGCCCACGGTAGAAGATCGGCGAGCCGAGCGAGATCGAGCCGAGACGCCTCGCCTTCAGGTAAAAGATCCGGCCCGGCACATGGGTGTCGAGGATCGGCGGGTCCTCGCGCCCGACAAACTTGCGCTGCGCCTTGCCGGCTGTGGCGCCCGGCAGCATCCCGACATAGCTTCCCGAGAACAAAGTCTGCAGGCCGGAAATGGCGCCGGCGAAGAGGCGCGGCTTGACCACCCAGAACACCGTCTTGTGGGTCAGGAGCGGCTCAGCCTGCCGGGTTGTCGCGATCTTCACCACGACATGATTGTGGTCGGGAGAGAGGTCGAGGCTTTTGACCGTTCCGAAGACGATGTCCTTGAACTTCAATTGCGACTGCCCGGCCTGCAGTCCCTCGGCGGTGTCGAAGGTGACCGTGATCGTCGGCCCCTCCCTCGACCAGGTGTCCCAGGCGAGCCAGGCGCCGATTGCCACCGCCACCAGCGGGATGATCCAGATGACCGACACCCGGCGCCGCCTCCGCATCGCGGCATGCGCGACGACCGGCGGCTCGGCGAGATTACTCATGACCAGCTCCCCCTCGGAGCGTGCAGCGTGCATCTACCACTTTCTGAGGTGTTCGGCTAGGTCTCGTCGAGCGGCTGCGGCAAATGGCAGCGCAAGGTAAGCGAAATGCGACAGATGACTTTGGATGTTCCGAAGAAAAGTCGTGACCCGCGCGAAACTCGCCTTCCGAGTTCAAATTCATCCCGGAAAAAAGGACGGCCCACATCGAGTAACTCTCCCAATATCAAAAGCGGAAGTCAGCAGCGAGGATCGGGCCCTTCATATGGACGTTGAAGCCGAGGGTTCTGCCGCTCGCTGAGACATTCAGATCAGACTGCGGTAGCCGAGACTCAGCGCCACCCAGGACTTAAGCGCATAGTCGTCGCCACGGCGGGGGCGAGTCTCGCGAGACGTTGCAGGCGTACGGCGACAATTCGAGGATGGCGGCGCAATGGTGGAGCTAAGCGCTCTTGCGCCAGGTCGCGTCATATACGCAAGGCCCGATTGTCCGGCCTGTCAGGACGTTTCGAGGGCCTATTTGACCCTCGAAATGCTGACCAGCGCCGGTCCGCATAACTAGTCTGCCTTGGGGAGTTATGTGTCTTGGAGCCCGAGGCTGAGAATCGTCGGCCTCACTGAGGCCGTCGGAGATAATCAAAGTCGGGCTACTCGGGTAATTCGGGCGGCTGGAGACACCTTCCTCTCCGTTCGGCAAGCCATTGCCCACGCTCATGTTGCGAAGGGGATTGCCGATCCAAGTTCCATCGAATGCGGTGCTTGTGTCGGCGGCCGATCCCGCGGCGTAGCTGGTCAGCGTCACCGGCTGGGCCGCTGGAGCAACCCCGGTGGTCGATGGCGGAGTTTGTTGCGTTGTGCAGGCGACTGCCGCGAGGGGTGATAATGCCGGGGAAAGCCCTTTCTTTACTTCTTTTTAAGGACTGTCGTCTGCCTACCTCATTGTTTGTTTTCCTTCCAGGTCTGGACCCGGGTTGGATCTTGATTTTCTTTTCCGCAACTAAGGTCTCTGTCTGGCTTAATCCAACGGGGGTTCGGTGCCGAAGGAAGCCCGCTGCGGCGGGCCGCGCGCCGCAGCTCGCAAGGCTAAACCAAAGGCTGGCGCAGCGTTTCGAGCACTTGGTCGATCGTAAAGCTTGCTGCCTTCTGGCGGGGCGGATACTCCCTGAAGGTCGCCAGGAATTGCGCGACCTAAGGCTGTGATGGGAACAGCAAAAAGACGTGGTCGAGATACCTGTCCCAATAGGTATTCGAGTCAAAATCAGCGCTCTAGAAGGGATCGGTGCGCAATGCAGCGGAAACCGATATGGCTCATGCTGTGGGGTGCCGCGGTTCGACTGACAGCCGGCGCACGATATCGATCAGCTGAGTGTGCGCGATGCTGGTCGGATTGCGGAATTCATCGAGCGAGTGAGCGTCGGTGAGCTTGCTCAAGCGGACGAGCTCGAGAATCCGTTGCCGCCGGTTCAATGGCAGCTCGGACGGCCGGCTGGTGCACAGGATATGCCACAGCTCGCCCTCGCCGAACAAATGATTGAGCTCGGACGCAGTGACATAGACCAGGAACAGCACTAATATCCAAATCTGGATCGCAGCAAAACGATCCCACGAGAAGGTCGTAGCCATTTGCTGCATGAAGCTGCCGAGCGGATGGTGCTCGACAAGCCAAAATTTGACGAAATGTTCGAGCAAGCGGGCGACGAACACCACGGCCCAATAGAACATCGTCTTGAACAGGATCGGCCGGATCAGCGGCGCCCGATCGTAATGGCGCAGGGATCGCATCGCGTTGGCGACCAGCACCGCCTTTCCGACAACAAGCGCCGCGGCCGTATTGAGCAGGAAGCTGCTGAACTCGGCATTGTAATCGGCGAGGATCAAATTCGTCGTCAGCACGATCAGGTTAAAGCCGATGAAGAAGAAGATAGTCGGCGGCAACATTTCGCGCAGCTCGCGCAACAAAAAAGCGCCGACCCGCCGCGCCGGCCAGGCGCGCGCATCGCTTGGCGCCGCCGGAACCGCAAGCTCCGGACCCTCGTCTTCGGACCGAACACGCATGCTCGTCATCCGCCTCTCCAGAATTTCCGCTCGCGATCCGGTGCCGGTATCGGCTTACGAGCGGAGGATCATCAGGAAATGTTCGGCGCCGCGCTATGCAGTTTCGGCAGATGAACAGGCCGGTTGCTCGGGTTGCCGGTGCAGCGTGGCGGATGGGGTCTCCGCGAACAGCGAGCGGTACTTAACCGCGAAGCGCCCGAGTTGCCAAAACCCATACCGCGTCGCCAAATCCGTTACTGCTCCTGCCTCGGCTGCCGCCGCGCGCAGCGCCTGCCGGGCCAGATGCATGCGCTGCAGCAGCAGGTAGCGCTTCGGGCTCATCCCTAGATGCTGCTGGCAGCACACTCGCAAGGTTCGTTCCGAAACCCTGATCGCCTTGCATATCTCCGGGATAAAGAGCGGCTGCTCCGAATTTTCCTCCAGAACCCGGCGAAACCGGCGCATAACGATTGCGTGTTGCCCTTGCGCCGCACCGCTCGGCCGATCCTCGCGATCGCCGAGGCATTCGCCCATGGCCTCGATCAGCGCCTGCTCCAACCCCCGTGCAGCGTCAGGATTGGCGGTGATCTGCGGGGCCTGCTCCGCCAGAGCACCGGCCGCCGCGTGCAGCCGCTGCAATCTCGCCATCGCGGCAGGCAGAGGGGTGACCAGCATCGCATCACCGCGCGGGACCAAGTCGCGCCCGGCAATCACAGCCCCGACAGTCATTTCCTCCATCGGCAGCGACAAGCTGCAATAGCGAGCGATCCCGGACGAACGGTGAAAATAGCTGTGACCGGCGCTGTGCCGCACGATGTTGGTCGGCTGCATATCAAACCCGCTTCGCGTCAGGGTCGGCCCTGATTGGGTGCGGAACGCGATAACGGCCCGTCCGCCCCATCCGGCCACATGAGAAACACGCGACAGGGTTTCCGACAACTGCTGCATCCACAGAGAATGCAGGTCAATGCGGGTGAGCTTGGCGGTGAACGGCCCGCGCTCGGTGACCGCGAGCTCGATGGTCCCTTGTCAGATCGCGGCCGCGTATTCGTCTGGGTCAGAGAAGCTGCGCACAGCGCTCGAGGGCATTTTGTGCCTTCGCAGCCGGATCTTGACGAATGTGCGTTTGAGCCGCGCCCATTGTCGCCCTTAACTCTCAAATCATCAACGTCAATTCCTATCTCGCCGTCTTGCTGGTTTGCGGCGAGCGCGATTGGCAAAGCCGCGAGCGGGCGCTCCGGCTCCAGAATTAAACATCCGCCGCACGGCGCGGCCTGTGCCTCAAGGGTCGAGCGGCGGTAGCAGGCGGTGGCTGAGGGTGCGCGGCAGGATGCCGTGCAGCCGCGGGTCCTCGAACGAGACCGGGCGGCGGGCGTAGACGGCAAATCCGGCGCGTTGATAGACCCGCAATGCGTTCGGATGGTCGTAGGTCGAGGTATGCAGCCAGAACCGGCCGATCGGCCGCGCGGTCCAGGCCCGGTCGATCGCCGCCTGCAGCATGTAGGCGCCATAGCCGCGCCCGATAAAGTCGGGGACAAGCCCGAAATAGCACAATTTGGTCTCGCGCCGCTCGGCGGCGTCGAGTTCGAAAAATCCGGCCGGCACCCCGCCAACGTAGAGGACGAAAATCTCCAGCGTCGGTTTGGCGATCAGTTCGGCCAAGGCGGCATCGCCGTAAAGGCGACGCTCGAACCACAGCCAGGGCTCGCCGACCGCATCGTAGATGTATCGGTAGAACGAGACGGTGCAGCGTTCCGCCCGCATCAGCGCGAGCTTGCCCGCCGGGACGGGCGCTCGGGCCCCGGCTGGTCGCGCCAGCATTTCGAGATAGGTGATGGTGTCGTGGAGCACTGCAGGCCAGCCTTCACCTTGGGGTGATCGGGATCGCCTGACCGGTTTCGACCGGGGTCTCGCCGGGCCGGCCCCATTCCGACCACGATCCGTCATAGACCGCGGCGCCGGGGTGGCCGATCAGATCGAGGGCAAAGGCCAGTGCGCAGGCGGTGACGCCCGAGCCGCAGCTGGTCACGATCGGCCGGTCGAGGGCGACCCCGGCCGCATCGAACAGCCGGGTCAGCTCATCGGCATTGCGCAGCTGGTGCGTCTTGGGATCGGTCAGCTCTTCATAGGGCAGGTTGCGGCTCCCCGGAATATGGCCGCCGCGCAGGCCGGGCCGGCTTTCGGGTGTGATGCCGGCGAAGCGGCCGGCGGCGCGCGCATCGAGGACCTGCTCGGCCCCGGTCGCCAAGTTGCTAATCAGCACCGCCTTGTCGCGGACCAGCGCCGGATCGAACCGCGCCGTGAAACGCCGCGGCGGCGGGGCCGGAATCGTGGTGTCGAGCGGCCGGCCCTCCGCTTTCCATTTGGGCAGCCCGCCATCGAGCAGCGCCACCTCGCGATGGCCGAACAGCCGCAGCATCCACCACGCCCGCCCGGCCGAAGACAGCCCGTGGCCGTCGTAGACGACCACCCGGTCATCATCGCCGACGCCGAGCGCGCCGATCTTCTGCGCAAACAACTCCGCCGAGGGGATCATGTGCGGCAGGCTGGTGCCGGGCTCGGCAATCTCGTCGATGTCGAAAAATACCGCGCCGAGGATATGACCCCGATCGTAATTCTCGCGCGCCGTCGGGCTGACGCCGGGCAATGTGAACGACGCGTCGAGCACTCTGACGTGCGGGTCGCCGAGATGCGCGGCCAGCCATTCGGTGCTGACCAGAGATTGGGGACGGGCAAACGGCATGGCTCTGCTCTACCTTCCTCAGCCGGGCGCGAAGGCGACGATCACCCGACGGTTCTGCCGGCCCTTGTTTTCGATTTTGGTTACGACGATCGGGCCGATCTCGGCGGTGTTGCGGATGTGGGTCCCGCCGCAGGGCTGCAGGTCGACCCCGGCAATCTCGATCAGCCGCACCCGGCCCGTGCCGGTCGGCGGCTTGACCGACATCGTGCGCACGAGCTCGGGCTGGGCCGCGAGCTCGTCATCGCCGATCCAGCGCGGGCCCACCGGGTGCGCTTGCGCGATCAGCGCGTTGAGCCGGGCAGCGAGGTCCTCCTTGTCGAGGCTCGACCCCGGCACGTCGAAATCGAGCCGACCGCGGCCGTCGGCGACCTGGCCGCCGGTGACCGCGCCCGGAACGACGCTGCACAACAGATGCAGGCAGGTGTGCATGCGCATCAGCCGATGGCGCCGCTCCCAATCGATCGCGGCCGTCAGTTCGGTCCCGACTTCGAGCAACCCCACGCCCGAAGCCGGCACGTGGATCACCTCATCGGCCGCCTCGCCCTTGACTGTATCATGGATCGCGATCGCCTCCCCCGAAGCGAGCCGCAGCACGCCGCTGTCGCCGGGCTGGCCGCCGCCGCTCGGATAAAACACGGTGCGGTCGAGCCGGATCCCACGCGCATCGCCGCCGACCACCCGCGCCGTGCATGATCGCAGATAGCCGTCCTCGCGAAACAAAAGCTCGGTCATCCCAACATCCTGCTTCGTCCATCCCGGCGCAGGCCAGGACCCATTCCGGTCAACACGCGGACCTGCGAATTAAGCTGGCAGATCATGCGACAGGTCGATCCAATACGGGTTGTCTCTCTCGATCAGATTGATCTTCCAATCCCGCTTCCATCCCTTGATCCGCTTTTCACGTTACAGCGCAGAAGCATGGTTGTCGTGCATTTCAAACCAGACCAAGCGATCGACCCCATATTTCGCGATGAAACCGTGCACCAGTTTGCCTTTGTGCCCCAATATCCGCTGCGCACGGTTCGAGGTAACCCCGACATACGGGGTTCCGTAGGGTTTGCTGCCGAGCAAATAGACGAAATACATCGAGCCGGCCGGAATATAGGTCCCGGCCTGCGCCGGGATGGGTTGGAGCGGAAACAAAATTCAGAGCCAGCCCGGCGCCGGCAGCTCGCGTTCCTTGAGAAAAACGGGGTTGAACAATTTCGACTGATAGCGGGTGCCGGAATCGGCGAGGATGGTCACGATCGTGTGGCCGGGGCCCATCAGCCGCGCCAAGCGGATCGCGCCGCATACATTGATCCCGGTCGACCCGCCGAGCACCAGCCCCTCCTCGCGCACCAGGTCGAACAACACCGGCAGCGCCTCGCTGTCCGGGATCTGGAACTGGCCGTCGAGCGGCGCGCCCTCGAGATTTTTGGTCACCCGGTTGTTGCCGATACCCTCGGTGATCGAGTTGCCCTCGGGCTTCAGCTCGCCGCTTTCGTACCAGCGATAGAGTCCCGACCCCATCGGGTCCGACAGATAGATTTTGACCTTGGGGTTGCGCTCTTTGAGCGCGATGCCGACGCCCGACAGCGTGCCCCCGGTGCCGACCGAGCAGGTGAAGCCGTCGACCCGGCCGTCGGTGCCGTCCCAGATCTCGGGGCCGGTCGTACGGTAATGGCCGCGGCGGTTGGCGAGATTGTCGAACTGGTTGGCCCAGATCGCCCCGTTCGGCTCCGCGGCCGCGATCTCGGCTGCCAGCCGCTCGGAATAGCGCACGTAATTGTTCGGATTGGCATAGGGCGCCGCCGGGACGAGGCGCAGATCGGCGCCGCACAGAAGCAGCATGTCCTTCTTTTCCTGGCTCTGCGTCTCGGGCATGACGATGACGGTGCGGTATCCGCGCGCGTTGCCAACCAGCGCCAGGCCGATCCCGGTGTTGCCGGCGGTGCCCTCGACGACGACCCCGCCCGGCTTTAAGAGGCCGCGCTCCTCGGCGTCGGCGATGATCGCCAGCGCCGCCCGGTCCTTGACCGAGCCGCCGGGGTTCAGGAACTCGGCTTTGCCGAGGATCGTGCACCCGGTCTCCTCCGAGGCCCGCCGCAGTTTGATCAGCGGCGTGTTCCCGACCGAGCCGACAAAGCCGTCGCGGATCTGCATGCCTCCCTCCATCCGCCCGCTGTCGGCCGAAACACTAGCGGCAGGCAAGGATCGAGGGCAAGCGGGGCGAGGCGGCTGATCAGCAGCTGCCGGCCTGGCGACGAATACGTGTCGTAATCGGAAACGATGGTTTGGGCGCGCGCCTCCTAATGCGCGGCGACCCGGCCGGCGCCTTCGATCACCGCGTCCCAATCATCGACGTCGCGGTCGAGCGGGTGCACCATGACGTGCTGCACGCCGGCTTCGGCATAGGCGGCGATGCGGGCGCGCAGCTCGCCCTGGTCTCGCCCGTTCCAGTGCGTGCGTATCGAGATCGTGAATTCGGGCTCCGGCCGGTCGCGCCGCAGCCGCGCCACGATCGGCACGGCCTCGGCCGGGGTCAGCTGGCTGCCATGCCAGCCGTCGCCGATCTTGACGGTGCGCCGGTAAGCGGGCTCCGAGCGCGCGCCGAACCACACCGGGATTGGGCGCACCGGCAGCGGCAGCATCGTCATTTCGCTGATCTCGGCCGGGATGTAGCGGGTGCGGAAGCTGACCGGGTCCTCGGTCCATACCGCGCGCATCATTGCCAGGCCCTCATCCATGCGCCGGCCGCGCTCGTGAAACGGCGCGCCGAGTGCGGCGAACTCGGCTTCGAGCCAGCCGACGCCGGCCCCGAGAATGAGCCGCCCCTCGGAAAAATTCTGCAGCGTCGCCAGCTCTTTGGCGAGCGGCAGCGGATGGCGCATCGGCAATACCAGCACGCTGGTGCCGAGCCGCACCCGCTTGGTCACGGCGGCGGCCCAGGTCAGGCTCAGCACCGGGTCGTAGAACAAGGGCGAGCGCGGAAACGTGGCGCGCGGCACGATGATGTGCTCACTGACCCAAACGTCGCTGAGGCCCATATCTTCGGCCCGCTGCGCCGCGCGCCGGATGCGCTCGGGCGTTGCCTGCTCGCCCGCATGAGGCAGATGAATCCCGATCTGCATCGCCATCCCCCGAACTCTGCTCGCCCCGGCCTCGGGCGTCGATCGCGCAGTGTTCTCGCGATCGCGGGCTATTCGCAAGCCTGCGGTGCGGGCGGCGGGCCGCTCTGCCACGGACGCTCGATCGTCGGCCGCCCAAGGTGGTAGCCCTGCAGATAGCCGATCCCCTCCTCGCGCAGCAATGCGGCCGCTTCGGCGGTCTCGACGCATTCGGCCACGGTTTGGAGCCCGAAGCCGCGGGTCAGGCCGAGCAGGTGGCGCAGGATCACCCGGTTCTCGCGCGAGGCCCCGAGGTTGCGGACAAAAGCGCCGTCGATCTTGATCGTATCCACCGCCAGCACCTGAAGATGCCGCAGCGAGGTGTGTCCGGCGCCGAAATCGTCGAGCGCGACGCGGCAGCCGGCGTGCCGCAAGGTCTCGACAAAGCGGGCCGATTTGTCGAGGTCGTCGAGGGCCGCGGTCTCGGTGATCTCGACGACGATGCGCCGCGCCAAATCCGGCTGCTTGCGCAACAGCGCCATCAGCGCACGCACCCACGGCCGGTCGCCGGCGGTCAGCCCGGAGACGTTGAACCCGAGCCTGACCCCCGGATGTGCGGCGAGTTCGGCAAAGGCGCGCTCCAGCACATGCCGGTCGATCAGGCCGATGAGCCCGACCTCTTCGACCGCGGCGATGAATTCGCCGCAGGCGACGAGGCCGCCATCCGCCTCGCGCATGCGCAGCAGGCACTCGAAATAATCGACCCGACCCGAGGCCGCGCACACCACCGGCTGGAACGCGAACAGCAGACGGTCCTGGCGCAGCGCGCTCTCGACCGCGGCGCCGATCTTTGCGGCCTGCGGCTGCCGGCGTCGGCTCGTGGCGGGAAGGCCGCGATCCATCGCTCAGTTGCACTCGAGAGGCGGCGCGGGCGGCGCAGCGGCGCTCTGCTGCTCGCTCCCCACCTGGTGTGGCAGACACTCTGAGGGCACGGCCCAGCCTCGACGATAAATCCGACACCTCTCCAGATGGTCAACATCAGCGAGCGGCGCGCGGCTGCAGGCTAGGCGGAAAGGCGTTGCTGATCTGTTAACGGGGTGGGCCGGCCGACCTCCGGCCGCGCAGGCGATCAAGACCTGTCGGCATTCTTTACAATAGCCTCGGATGCCGACGCGAAGCGCGCCGAGGCTGGGATCGCGTTGAGAAATTCCCTGGGACCGCTGCGCACATAAAGAAACGGCGCCCGAAGGCGCCGCTTCGTTGAGGAGATGAAGATGCTTCAAGCAGTCTTGGCAGCCTTGCGGCGGCGGCGGAACGCGCCGAAACCGACGAGAGCCGAGCCGAGCAGAGCCAACGAGGCCGGCTCTGGGGTCGCAATCGTCGCCGGCGGCGTGGAGACCGTCTTGACGCAGCCTATCGACGCGCCCGGGGCGACCTGGGTGCAGGCGAGCGACATGTTCGCTGCTTCACCAAGAGTGTACACACCCGCGGTGTCACCAGAGAAGGTACCGGTGAGGACGAGGTCCAGGGCTCCGGCCGCGAGTACATGAGTTGAAATGCTGGTGAAATCGAACGTGACGGTGTTCGTCCCGTTGGTGGCGGTAAGAGTGTCCGTAAATGCTTCAGCCACGTTGACCGGGAATACCGTTGCGGATTGCGTGACGAGATCCCCGGACGCCAGATATCCCGGCGGGTGGGCGGCGCTGCAACCCGAACCGGTAGTGGAGCAGAAATTATCCGGGTTACCGAGGAACGGGTCCATGAACGACCCGATCAACTCGGCTCCGCTAAGAGTCAGCGAGGTGGTTGCGGTGGATATATTGCCGTTATTGACGCTGTTCGGGCCGCCTATCGAGACGGTGAACGAGCCGTTGGGGACGACCGTTGCACTGGCGGGTTGGGCGACCAGCGCCGCACCCAACGCGGCGACAGCCCCCCATAATGTAAACTGCAAGCCTCTCATCATCGACCTCCTTAGAATAGGGCTCGTCGCGTGGTTGACGCCCGCGCTAAAAGAAGCAAACCGCATGCCAAGCGTCGTAATCCGCCGTTTTCAGGGAGTTAACGGACTGTCAGAGCCGCGCCGGGGACAATGTGTTAAAATTTCCGACACTCGTGCCGGCCTCGAAGCAAATCGTCGGCCGTGGCGACGATGCAATTTCAAGGGCTTGGTCGATCGCTACGGTAACCGATCGCGTAAAAATTCCCGTCATTCATCATGAAGCCGGGTCAGGACAAGCGTCACAGCGCCGGCAGCGCGGCTTCCGCCCGGCGCGACTGATGCGGCAAAATCGGCCGAGAGTCGGGGCTCGCCGAACCGTGATGGGGGCATGCCGGCGCCGGTGCGCCGCAGCCTTGTCAACCGGGGCCCGCCGACGTAAGTAATCCTGGTTCGATCCCTCACGCAGGGTTGCGGCGCTGTCGCGCGGGTGTTCCGCGGGCGGGCCGCTCCGGTGTCGGCGTTCGTGGGCCTTTTCCGCGGAGCCGATCTCTCCTGCGGCGGCCCAACCGGAGAAAGGTCCATAGCGATGGCGATACCCAGTTACACGATGCGTCAGCTGCTCGAGGCCGGAGTTCATTTCGGCCATCACACGCGGCGCTGGAACCCGAAAATGGCGCCCTACATCTTTGGCGCGCGCAACGGCATCCACATCATCGATCTCGAGCAGACGGTGCCGATGCTGCACCAGGGGCTGCAGGCGATCCGCGACGTCGTCGCCGGCGGCGGGCGGGTGCTGCTGGTCGGCACCAAGCGCCAGGCGCAGGAGCCGATCGCCGAAGCGGCCAAGCGCTGCGGCCAGTATTACGTCAACTACCGCTGGCTCGGCGGCATGCTGACCAATTTCAAGACGATGTCGTTGTCGATCCGCCGGCTGCGGGAATTGGACGAGCGCATCGCCAACGAGCAGACCGGGCTGACCAAGCGCGAGCTGCTGGAGCTGACCCGCGCCCGCGACAAGCTCGAACGGGCGCTCGGCGGGATCAAGGAGATGGGCGGGCTGCCCGACATCCTGTTCATCATCGACACTAACAAGGAAGCGATCGCGGTCGCCGAGGCCAACACGCTGCACCTGCCGGTGGTCGCGATCCTCGATTCGAACTCGTCGCCCGACAATATCGCCTATCCGATCCCTGGCAACGACGACGCGATGCGGGCGATCCACCTCTATTGCGACCTGGTGTCGGCCGCGGTGCTCGACGGGCTGCAGGCCGAGCTTGCCGCCTCGGGCGTCGATATCGGCGCCCGCGCCGAGCCCGCGCTCGGGATGCGCGACGTGGCGGTCGAGGAAAGCGACGCGCCCGCCGACGCCCCAAGCGATGCGGAGGATGCCGCCATGCCGTCCCTGGATGGCGAGTCGGCGGAGAGCGAACCGGCCGCGGCGCAGGCCTGAGCCGCGGTCGCCGGGCCGCAACCATTATTAGGCGGCCGCGGTTGCGGGGATGTGAGCTGCCGCCCGACCGGGGCGGCGAGAGCGAGAGGATAGGATAATGGCCGAGGTGACCGCGGCGCTGGTCAAGGAGCTGCGCGACAGGACCGGCGCCGGCATGATGGACTGCAAAAGAGCGCTGGGCGACAGCGGCGGCGACATCGAAACCGCGGTCGACTGGCTGCGCAAGAAAGGCTTGTCGGCGGCTGCCAAAAAGGCCGGGCGGGTGGCGGCCGACGGATTGATCGGCGCCGCCATACGAGGCGGGGCCGGCGCTGCCGGCGCCCTGGTAGAGGTCAATTCCGAGACCGATTTCGTCGCCCGCAACCAGGCCTTCCAGGGTTTTGTCCGGACCGTCGGCGAGCTCGCGCGCGACCGCGACGGCGCGCTCGAAACCTTGCTGCGCACACCCTATCCGGGTTCGGAGCGCACGGTCGAGGAGGAGCTGACCCATCTGATCGCGACGATCGGCGAGAATTTGGTGCTGCGCCGGTCGACCCGGCTGGCGGTGGCGCCGGGCGGCGTCTTCTCCTATGTGCACAACGCGCTGGGGCCAGGGATCGGCAAGATCGGGGTGATCGTGGCGCTCGAATCGGAGGCACCGGCCGGACCGCTCGCCGATCTCGGCAAACAGCTGGCGATGCACGTCGCCGCGGCCAACCCGCTCTATCTCGACATCGCTTCGGTGCCGGCATCGGCGCTCGAGCGCGAACGTGACGTGCTGCGCGAGCAGGCGCGGGCGAGCGGCAAGGCTGAAGGCATCATCGAGCGGATGGTCGACGGCCGGCTGCGCAAATTCTACGAGGAGTTCGTGCTGCTCGAGCAGATTTTCGTGGTCGATCAGGAGACGCGAATCGCCAAAGTGGTCGAAGCGGCGGCCAGGGCGGCGGGCGCGCCGATCCGGGTCACCGGCTTTGCCCGCTTTGCGCTGGGCGAGGGGATAGAGCGGCAGCGCACCGATTTCGCGGCGGAGGTGGCGGCGCAGCTGCAGCACTGAGCGGCCGCAACGGCGGGTTTATCGGCGCGCGCCGTGCTGCGAGACGATCGTCGCGCGCGACGGCGCGGCGCGTTGGGTGTATGATCGCGCTTGCCGCGGCATCGGCGCGGGCAAGCGGGTGAGCGTGGGCCGGATGGCAGCCGATCTGAGGTATCGCCGCGTTCTGCTGAAGGTCTCGGGCGAGGCGCTGATGGGGACGCATGAAGGCGGCCTCGACCCCGAAATCGTCGCCCGCATCGCCGACGAGATCCAGGCGGTGCACGCGCTCGGCGTCGAAATCTGCCTGGTGATCGGCGGCGGCAACATCTTTCGCGGCGTATCGGGGGCGGCGGCCGGGATGGAGCGGTCCTCGGCCGATTACATGGGTATGCTGGCCACGGTGATAAACTCGCTCGCCGTGCAGAGCGCTCTCGAAGAGCGCGGAGTGGCGACGCGGGTCCAGTCGGCGATCTCGATGCAGGCGGTGTGCGAACCTTATATCCGCCGCCGCGCGATGCGCCATCTGGAAAAAAAGCGCCTGGTGATCTTCGCCGCCGGCACCGGCAACCCGTATTTCACGACCGACACGGCGGCGGCATTGCGCGCCTCGGAGATGGGATGCGACGCGCTCCTCAAGGCGACCAAGGTCGACGGCGTCTACGACGCCGATCCCTATCGCGTCGCCGGCGCCGCCCGGTTCGAGCGGCTCGATTATCACGAGGTGCTAGCGCGCGACCTCAAGGTGATGGATGCCTCGGCGATCGCGCTTGGCGCGCGACAACCATATCCCGATCCTGGTGTTCTCGATCTTCGAGAATGGCGGGTTTGCCAAGGTGGTGCGCGGAGAAGGGCGCTATACCATCATCGATGGAGTGAGCTAGTCAGCGACGGGGAGTGTGGCCATGCCGGAAGAACTCGCTGCTCAAGGATCTCGGCCGCCGCATGGATGGCGCCCTCGACGTGCTGCGCAAGGAATTCGGCGGCTTGCGCACCGGTCGGGCATCGGTCAGCCTGCTCGAGCCGGTAATGGTCAATGCTTATGACAAGACCGTGCCGCTCAATCAGGTGGCCAGCATCAACGTTCCCGAGCCGAGAATGATCACCGTGCAGGTCTGGGACCGCGCCGTGGTCAAGGCGGTGGACAAGGCAATTCGCGAATCAGGCCTCGATCTCAATCCGCAGACCGAAGGGCAAGTGATTCGAGTGCCGATCCCCGACCTGAACGAGGAGCGGCGCCGCAACCTGACCCGGGTCGCCGCCAAATACGCTGAAGACGCCAAGGTGTCGGTCCGCAACGTGCGGCGTGACGGGATCGAGGCGCTGCGCAAGCTGGAAAAAGACGGCGGCATCTCGCAGGACGAGCACCGCAAGCTGCAGCGAGAGGTTCAGCAGCTGACCGACGATCACGTCAAGCGCATCGACGACGCCCTGGCGCAAAAGGACAGGGAAATCCTGCAGGTCTGATGACAGCCGGGATCACCACGCAGAACAAGGCGACGCGCCCGCCGCCGCGCCACGTCGCCATCATCATGGACGGCAACGGGCGCTGGGCCGAGGCCCGCGGCCTGCCGCGCATCGCCGGCCATCGCAGGGGCGCCGAGGCGGTGCGCCGCGCTGTCGCCGGCGCCTGCGAACTCGGCGTTCCCTATCTGACCTTGTTCGGGTTCTCGTCGGAAAACTGGAAGCGGCCGTCGCGCGAGATCCACGATCTGATGGGTCTCTTGCGTCACTACCTGCGCGGCGAGATCGCCGAACTGCACAAGAACCGCGTGCGCCTCAAGGTGATCGGCCAGATCGGGCGGCTCGATCCCGACATCGTCAGCCTGATCGAGCATGCCGAGGCAATGACCCGCGGCAACACTGCCGTCACCTTGACGATCGCGCTGTCTTACGGCGGCCGCGCCGAGATCGTAGCCGCGGTGCGCTCGATCGCAGCCGAGGTGGCGCAGGGTGGCCTTGCCGTCGACGCGGTCGACGAGGATTGCCTCGCCCGCCATCTGTTGACCGTCGGCCTGCCCGATCCCGACCTGTTGATCCGCACCAGCGGCGAGCAGCGCATCAGCAACTTCCTGTTGTGGCAATGCGCCTATGCCGAGCTCGTCTTCACAAAAACTCTATGGCCCGATTTTGCTAAAGGCGATCTCGAGCGGGCGATCGACGAATATTGCGGCCGCGAACGCCGTTACGGGGCCGGGGTTGGCGCGCGCTGAACCGGTTCGCGCGCGGTTGGCCAGCGGCGAGCTGGCCCACGTCGAGATAGCCATCGCCGATTTGGCCCGCGCCGAATGCGGCCAGTTGCGGCGGCGGGTATGCTCGGCGCTGGCGCTGGCGCCGTTGCCGATCGCCGCGATCTGGTTCGGGGCGCCGTGGCTGGCGTTGCTTACCGCATTCGCCGCCGCGGTGATGGCATGGGAATGGGGACGGCTGTGCCAGGGCGGGCGCGGCGGTGCAGCGGCGGCCGCGCCGCCCGGGATGGCCCTGGTCGAGATCGGGCTGGTCGGGGTGGTCTTGGCCGCGGTCGCGATTTCGGCCGCGGGCGCCGCGGGATTCGCCGTCGCCGCCGCAATCGTCGGCGCGGCGGTGGTTTTTTGGGCGGCGCGGCAAGGCGCTCAGCCCGAACCCGGATGGACCGCGCTCGGCGCCCTGTGGGTAGCGTTGCCCTGCATATGCCTGTTGTGGCTGGCGCGCCAGCAGGCCGGCGGGCGGGCGACGCTGCTGTGGCTGCTGGCGGTGGTGTGGGCCACCGACATCGGCGCTTACGCGGTCGGGCGCACGCTAGGCGGCCCGCGCCTGGCGCCGCGGCTGAGCCCGCGCAAGACCTGGTCCGGGTTCGCCGGAGGCATCGCCGCCGCCGCCCTCGCGGGGGGTGCGACCGCACTGAGCTTGGGGCGTTCGCCGGCCGTGCCGGTGCTGCTCAGCGCCGGCCTTGCGATTGTCGCGCAGTTCGGCGATCTTGCCGAGTCGGCGGCAAAGCGCAGGTTCGGCGTGAAAGATTCGAGCGGGCTCATTCCCGGTCATGGCGGGTTCCTCGATCGGCTCGATGGTCTGCTTGCGGTGATCCCAGCGGTGGCGCTTCTGACCCTGATCGGCGGCCGCAGCGTCCTGGCATGGCAATAATTCGACCGTTCGGCGAGAACGCGCTTGCGGCTTTCGCCGTCGCGGAGGTGTCCGCCGGCGCCCGGGCTCTGCGGCGCCGTCAACGGGAGTGAGGGGATGCGACGCGTCACCATTCTCGGCTCCACCGGCTCGGTCGGGCAAAGCACGGTCGATCTGTTGCGGCGCAACCCCGAGGCTTTCGCGGTCGAGGCGCTGACGGCAAATCGCAATCCGCTCCGTTTGGCCGAGCAGGCGCGCGCTCTGGGCGCAAAGTTCGCCGCGATCGGCGAGCCGGCGCATTACCCGGCGCTGCGAGAGGCGCTGGCTGGGACCGGGATCGAATGCGCCTGTGGCTCGGCGTCGCTGATCGAGGCGGCCGAGCGCCCGGCGGAATGGGTGATGGCCGGGATTGTCGGTGCCGCCGGGCTGGCGCCGACCCTGGCGGCGATCCGCCGCGGCGTCATCGTGGCGCTGGCCAACAAGGAAGTGCTGGTCTGCGCCGGCGCCCTATTTATGCAGGAAGTGGCTCGGTCCGGCGCCACTCTTTTGCCAGTCGACAGCGAGCACAGCGCGATCTGGCAGTGTTTCGATTTCGACCGGGTCGAGGGGATTGAGAAGGTCACCCTGACCTGCAGCGGCGGCCCGTTTCGCGAGCATGGCGTCGAACAGATGCGCCGCGCCACCCCGCAGCAGGCGGTGGCTCATCCCAATTGGAGCATGGGCGCCAAGATTTCCGTCGACTCGGCGACCCTGATGAACAAGGGCCTCGAAGTGATCGAGGCGTATCACCTGTTCCGGATGCCGCTCGAGCGTATCGACATCGTCGTGCACCCGCAATCGATCATCCACAGCATGGTGAGCTATTGCGACGGTTCGGTGCTCGCCCATCTGGGGGCGCCCGATATGCGCACGCCGATCGCCTATGCCCTCTCATGGCCCGAGCGCATCGCCACCCCGACCCGGCGGCTCGACCTGGCGGCGATCGGCCGCCTAACCTTCGAGCCCCCGGACCAGCAGCGCTTTCCGGCGCTGCGCGTCGCCCGCGAGGCGTTGATCCGCGGCGGCGGCTCGCCGACCGTGCTGAACGCAGCCAATGAAGTCGCGGTCCATGCCTTCCTCGACGGCAGGATCGGGTTTTTGGACATCGTCGATACGGTCGAACGCACGCTCGGGGCGATCTCGGCCGAGAAGCTTGAATCGCTCGAAGACGTCTACAATTTCGACATGGCGGCCCGGGAGATGGCGGCCCGGCTGTCGGGCCGGAATGCCCCGGCGCGCGCCGCCGCACCGATGGGTTTACAATGATCGCATTGCTGCACCACGGGCTCGGCTACATCGTCCCGTTTCTGTTCGTGCTGACCGTGCTCGTGTTTGTCCACGAGTTCGGGCATTACTACGTCGCCCGGCGCAACGGGGTGCGGATCGATGTGTTTTCGATCGGCTTCGGGCCGGAGCTGTTCGGCTGGCACGATCGCGCCGGCACGCGCTGGAAGTTCAGCGCGATCCCGTTGGGCGGCTACGTCAAGATGTTCGGCGATAGCGATGCGAGTTCGGGCATGCCGGTCGCCGGTTTGTCCCGGATGACCGCGGCCGATCGCGAGGTCTCGTTTTACTACAAGCGGTTGGGGCAGCGGGCAGCGATCGTCGCCGCCGGGCCGGCGGCTAATTTTGTGTTCGCGATCGTCATGCTTGCGCTCCTGTTCATGACTTACGGCCAGCCCTTCACCCCGGCGCGGGTGGGACAGGTGCAACCGGGCAGCGCCGCGGCGCACGCCGGCATCAAGCCGGGCGACATGATCGTCAGCATCAACGGAGACGCGGTCCAGAGTTTCGAGGGCGTGCAGCAGGAGGTGCGACTGAACCCCGGAGTGCCGATGACCGTCGTCGTCAGGCGGGACGGCCACGACCTCACCGTCCACGCGACGCCCGCCAAAACCGAGCTGACCGACCGCTTTGGCAACCATTACGCGATCGGCCTCCTCGGCATCGCCCGTAACGGCGTCGACTATGTCAGGCGCAATCCGGCGATGGCGGTGTACCAAGCCGGGGCCGAGACCTGGAACCTGTCCGCTTCGACCCTGGAGGCGATGTGGCAGATCGTCAAAGGAACCCGCGGCACCGGCGAACTCGGCGGTCCGTTGCGCATTGCCCAGATGTCGGGAGAGGTTGCTCAGGGCGGGATTGTTCCGATCGTCTGGTTTATGGCGGTGCTGTCGATCAATCTCGGTCTGATCAACTTGTTCCCGGTTCCGGTGCTTGACGGCGGGCACCTGCTGTTCTATGCCGCCGAAGCGCTTCGCGGGCGGCCTCTGGGGCAGCGCGCGCAGGAATTCGGGTTCCGCATCGGGCTGGCGTTGGTGCTCACATTGATGGTCTTCGCCACCTGGAATGATCTCGTCCACCTTCGGATCGTCGAATTTGTAAAGCGCCTCGTGACCTGACAATCGGGGTACCTGACGGTAGGAGTGGTCTGTCGGGCGAGGGCCGTTTCGGGGGATGGGGTTCGAGCCGGGGGTGGGGGGTTTTGCGTTTCAGCAGGCGGATTTGCATTCTGTCGGTCGTCGCCGTGGCGGCGGCGATTGGGTTGCCAGGCGGATTGGCGATCGCGCAGAACGGTGGCGGGGCAGCAGCCCCAAGTCTCGAAAGCGGCATGACCCCTCCTGGCCAAACCGTGGCGCCGCCCCCGGTGCCGCCAGCCCCGGCGCCATCTGGCTCGGCAGCGCCCGCTGCGGGCGGGCTCGAAAGCGGCATGACCCCGCCCGGCCAGACTGTGGCGCCGCCCCCGGCGCCACCAGCCCCGGTGCCGCCAGCCCCGGCCGCACCCGCCGCACCCAGCCTCGAAAGCGGCATGGCTCCGCCCGGGCAGACCGCAGCGCCCCCGGCTCCGGCCCCACCGGCTGCGGCCGGACCCGCCGCACCCAGCCTCGAAACCGGTATGCCGCCGCCGGGCCAGACCGCGGCGCCGCCATCGGCGCCCCCGGGCGGTGCGCCCCCGCCGGGTGAAACCGGCAACGCGCCGCCACCTGCTCTGCGGCGTGTGCGCGGCGCGCATCAGGCGATCGGTGCGGCTCGGATCGGCGCTCCGCCGCCGACTTCCGCGCGACCCGCCGCCGTGCCAATGCCGGGACCCGCTGTTCCAAGCATGGGCAGCGGCACGGTCAGCGACATCCAGGTCGAGGGCACGCAGCGGATCGAGCCCGAGACGGTGCGCTCCTATCTGGAGATCCAACCGGGAGACCCATGGGACGCCGACAAGGTAAACGCTTCGCTCAAAGCGCTGTTCGCGACCGGCCTTTTTGCCGATGTCCGTCTGACCCGGGTCGGCAACACCCTGGTCGTCAAGGTGGTCGAAAACCCGATCATCAACCGCATCGCCTTCGAAGGGAACCACAAGCTCGACGACAAGGAACTCACCGCCGCGATCCAGCTGCGCCCGCGCGTCGTCTACACCCGCACCCGAGTGCAGAACGACGTCAGACGCATCCTCGATCTCTACCGCCAGCATGGGCGGTTTGGCGCCACCGTCGAACCCAAGATCATCCAGCTGTCCGAAAACCGGGTTGACCTCGTCTTCGAAATCAACGAAGGGGAGTTCACTGGCGTCCAGAGCATCAATTTTGTCGGCAACAAAGAGTTCAGCGACAGCAAGCTGCGCGGGGTGATTTCGACTAAGGAGAGCCGCTGGTACCGCTTCCTGTCGACCAACGACAGCTATGACCCTGACCGGCTGACCTATGACCGGGATCTGTTGCGCAGATTTTATCTGACCGAAGGATATGCCGATTTCCGGTTGCTGTCGGCGGTCGCCGAGCTGACCCCCGAGCGCAACGGCTTCATCATCACCTTCACCCTCGACGAGGGGCAGCGCTATCGTTTCGGCAAGGTCGGGGTCGACATCAAGCTTAAAGACTTGCCCCCGGCCGCAGTGCTGCCGCTGCTGACGGTCCATTCGGGCGATTGGTACAACGCCGAGCAGGTGGAGAAATCGATTTCGGTGTTGACCAACACCCTCGGCGATCGCGGCTACGGCTTTGTCGAGGTCAAGCCCGACATCACCCGCAATCGCAAGACCCATACGGTCGACATAACCTTTGATGTCGAGGAGGGTCCGCGGGTCTATGTCGAGCGCATCGACATCGTCGGCAATGTGCGCACTCTCGACAAGGTGATCCGCCGCGAGTTCCAGCTGGTCGAGGGGGACGCCTTCAACACCGAAAAATTGCAGCGTTCGCAGGAGCGCATCAAAAATCTCGGCTTCTTCAAAAAAGTCGAGGTGACCCACACGCCGGGCTCCGCCCCCGATAAGACCGTGGTGACGGTCGAGGTCGAGGAACAGTCGACCGGCGAGCTGTCGCTTGGGGCGGGCTTTTCGAGCTCCGACGGCCCGCTCGCCGACATCAGTATTCACGAGAGCAACTTTCTTGGCCGCGGTCAGGACGTGCGGATCGGAGCGGTAGTGTCGTTCCGCTCACAGCAGATCGATCTGAGCTACACCGAACCCTATTTCCTCGACAAAAACGTCGCCGCGGGGTTTGACCTCTTTGAGATCAAGACCAGCCCAACCGCCGATTTTTTTACGGGTATAGTGCCTCCTTATCAACAATTTTCGTACGGTGGGGCATTACGCGCCGGTTACCAGATCACCGACGATTTGCGGCAAACTTGGAAATACACGGCGCGGTCGGATACCATCGAGGATATTCAGAGCGATGCATCGTTGTTCATCGCGCTGCAACAGGGCACCCATCTGACCTCGGCAATCGGTCAGGTCCTGCTTTACGATCGTCGCGACGATCGTATCGACCCGACATCGGGCTACTACGTCTCGGTCGGCAACGACTTCGCCGGTGTCGGCTTTGGCGTGGATTACGTCCGGTCCAAAGTCACCTTTGGATATTATTATCCGGTGGCGCCGGAATGGGTGTTGAGCTTTACCGGAGAGGCCGGCGACATCTTCGGCTGGGATGGCCAGCAGGTGCTCCTTCAAGATCGGTTCTTTGTCGGTGGCGACAATTTGCGCGGGTTCCAGGACGGCGGCATCGGGCCGCGCAATTCGGTCAGCGATGACTCCCTCGGCGGCCAGAAATACTATGTCGGCTCGGTGTCGTTGAGCGTGCCGCTCGGCCTCCCTAAGGAACTCGGTCTCAGCGGGCGGGTATTCAGCGATTTCGGGACGCTGTTTCATCTCGAACCGACCCAGCTCAATCTGACGCCGACCCAGTTGGCGACCACCGGGGGGATCCAGCCGATGGTGGAGGATTCACCGGCGATCCGGGTCAGCACCGGGATCGGCGTCTCGTGGAAATCGCCGGTGGGTCCGATCCGGCTCGATCTCGCGGTTCCGATCCGTAAGGAGCCATTCGACCAGACCCAATTCTTCCGCGTTAGCTTCGGGACAAAATTCTAATGTTGATGTCGTCTCTCCGCCTGGCCGCGTTGATGCTGCCGCTGTGCGGTCTTGTTACCGGCGCTGTCGCTCAGACGCCGCCCGCGGCCCCTGGCAAGCAGGCTCCAGGCAAACCGGCCCCAGCCGCGCCGGCCCCAGCCCCGGCCCCGGCGGCCCCGTTGCCGGCGGCGCCGAATTTGAACGTGCTGGTGGTCGACGTGCAATCGCTGTTGCAGAACTCGAAAGCAGCCAAGATGGTGCATGGCCAAATCGAGCAGAAGCGCATCGAATACACCAAGGAGATCTCGCGCGAAGAGGAGGTCCTGCGCGCCGAGCGCGACACCCTACAGCGGCAGCAGGCGTCGCTGTCGCCCGAAGCCTTGAACAAAAAGGGGCGTGAATTCCAACAAAAGGTCAACGATCTTGATCGCAGCGTGCAAGCCAAGCGTCAGGCTCTCGAAAAATCCAATAACGATGCCCTCTCCCAGGTCCAGCAGGCGATGCTGAGGATCATCGCCGACATCGCCAAGCAGCGGAAGGCGAACCTGGTGTTTCAACGCACTGACCTGGTGCTGTTCGACCGCTCCTTCGACGTGACTGATGAGGTCATGCAAAAGCTCGACGAAGAATTGCCGGTCGTCACCGTCAACTTTGCCACGCCCACACCAGTCGAAGCCGGCATCCCGCCGGCCGAATCCGCCCCCGCTTCCGCCGCGAAGACCACTGCCAAGTCCGCGGTCAAGGCGAAGCGGCGATAGGACGGCGCCGACCGCCCCGACCGATGACGGACCAACGCTTCTTCACTCGCGCCGGTCCGTTTACGCTTGCCGAACTGGCTCGGCTGAGCGGGGCGGAACTGCAGCGCGCCGACGACGAGACCAAGCTGCTGCGCGATGTGGCACCGCTCGAAACCGCGGCTGCGGACGAGGCGAGCTTTCTCGAAAATCGGAAATATCTCGAAGCTTTCCGCCACTCTCGCGCCGGCGCGGCGTTTGTCGACGCACGCGCCGCCGAGGCGGCGCCCCCCGGGATGGCGTTGTTGGTCAGCGCCGAACCGTACAAGGCCTATGCGCGTGCGGCGCAGGCTTTTTACCCGGCGCCGGCGATCGCCGGAGGCCGCGCACCCTCGGCGCTGATCGACCCAGCGGCGATCGTGCCCGAGGATTGCGAGATCGGTGCCTACGCGGTCATCGAGTCGGGCGCGCGGCTCGGCCGTCGCTGCCGGGTCGGGCCGCACAGCGTGATCGGCAGCGGGGTCGAGATCGGTGAGGATTGCCGGATCGGCGCCCACGTGACGATCGGCCACGCGCTGATCGGCGCCCGCGTCGTGCTGCATCCGGGGGTGCGCATCGGCCAAGCCGGGTTCGGCTTCGCCCCGGAT
The DNA here is from genome assembly GCA_963832875.1 of uncultured Alphaproteobacteria bacterium. Classification (GTDB taxonomy): domain Bacteria; phylum Pseudomonadota; class Alphaproteobacteria; order ATCC43930; family CGMCC-115725; genus AP-15. The sequence continues at coordinate 500,299 of CAWHWB010000003.1, forward strand.
CGGGCGGGCCCGGTCAAGGTGCCGCAGCTTGGGCGCGTCGTCATCGGCGACGACGTCGATATCGGCGCCAACACCACGATCGATCGCGGCTCGGGTCACGATACCGTGATCGGCTCCGGCTCGATGATTGATAATCTCGTGCAGATCGGACACAACGTCGTGCTCGGCCGGTGCTGCATTCTCGCCGGCCAAGTCGGCATTTCCGGCAGCACGCGGCTCGGCGATTTTGTCATGATCGGGGGACAGGGAGGGCTCGCCGGCCATTTGCAGATCGGCAGCAGGGCGCGCATCGCCGCCAAGAGCGGGCTGATGCGCGACGTGCCGGCGGGGACGACGGTTTCGGGCATCCCGGCGGTGCCGATGGCCGAGTTCATGCGGCAGACGGTGGCATTGCAGCGGCTGGCGAAGAAAAGGGACGGGAAATGATCGATCCGGTCTGCGCCGAGGGCGAAACCACCCAGATCGACGTCCAGCGGATCATGGAAATGATCCCGCACCGCCACCCCTTTCTGATGATCGACAAGGTCGTTGACGTGGTGGCGAACGAGCGGGCGACAGGGATCAAGAATGTCTCGATCAATGAGAACTATTTTCAAGGGCACTTCCCGGCGCGGCCGGTGATGCCGGGGGTGTTGATTATCGAAGCCATGGCGCAGACTGCGGCCGTCCTCGTGGTCCACACCCTGGGACCGGAAGCGGAGGGCAAGCTCGTCTATTTCATGAGCGTGGACAATGCGCGGTTTCGCCGTCCGGTATTTCCCGGCGACACGCTTTGCGTGCATGTCGTCAAACAGCGCAGTCGCGGCAATGTGTGGAAGTTCCAGGGCCACGCCAAGGTCGGCGGCAATCTGGTGGCTGAGGCGGTGTATGCTGCGATGATTCTCGACGCCTGAGCGGGCCGGCGATGACCGACATTCACCCGACGGCCATCGTTGCCTCGCGGGCGCGTCTGGCCGGCGGTGTCGGCATCGGCCCCTACTGCGTCGTCGGCGAGCATGTGGTGCTGAGTCCGGGGGTGAAGCTTGGCGCGCATGTCGTCGTCGACGGACGCACGACGATCGGCGAGAGCACGCGGATCTTCCCGTTCGCGGCGATCGGACTCGAACCGCAGGACCTCAAATATCGCGGCGAGGCTTCCTCGCTTGTCATCGGATGCCGAAATACCATACGTGAATATGTAACGATCAACCCCGGCACCACCGGGGGCGGCATGGTCACCCGTATCGGCGACGACTGCCTGTTCATGGTCGGCGCCCATGTCGCGCACGACTGCGAGATCGGCGACAGCGTGATCATGGCCAACAACGCGACTTTGGCGGGCCACATCGTCGTCGAAGACCATGCCTTTCTCGGCGGGTTGTGTGCGGTCCATCAGTTCGTCCGCATCGGTCGGCATGCGATGATCGGCGGCATGTCCGGGGTCGAGCGGGATGTGATCCCGTATGGTCAGGTGATCGGCAACCGCGCCCGGCTCACCGGGCTCAACATCATCGGCATGCAGCGCCGCGGCTTCAGTCGCGAGGACATCCAGGGGCTGCGCAACGCCTATCAGTTTCTGTTTCACTCGCCGGGCACCTTGAGCGACCGGGTCAACGAGGCCGCCGAGCGATTTGCCGGAATTGCCCCGGTCGAGGACATCATCCGCTTCATCCGCGCCGATTCGAGCCGTGCCATCTGCCAGCCCGTAGAGGCGAACGGCGGATAGGCAATGTCGGATCGGATAGGCTCACCCGCGAACCGGCCAATGACCGACAAACTCGGCATCATCGCCGGCGGCGGCGGTCTGCCGCGGCATATCGTCGATGCGTGCCGGGCCGCGGGGCGCGACGTTTTCGTGCTGGCGCTCGAAGGGGCGGCCGATCCGGCGACGGTCGAGGGGGTGGCGCACGCCTGGTGCCGGCTCGGCGCCGCCGCGCGCGGGCTCGCTATTTTGCGCGCGAACGAGGTGACCGAGCTGGTGCTGGCCGGAGGGTTGCGCCGGCCGTCGATCGCGGCGCTGCGGCCCGATTGGCGCGCCGCCAAGCTGTTCGCTCGTATCGGCTACCGGGCGCTCGGCGATGACGGCTTGTTGTCGGCGGTGGTCGGCGAATTCGAGCGGGAAGGATTTCGGGTGATCGGCGCCGATCAATTGCTCAAGGCGGGGCCGCGCGGTTCCGGGTTGGCGCCGCGAGGGGTGCTGGGCCGGCTCTCCCCCGATCCGCAGGCGCTGGCCGATATCGCCCACGGTCGGCAGGTCGCCCGGGCGCTGGGCGTTCTCGACATCGGCCAGGCGGTTGTCGTCCAGCAGGGGCTGGTTCTCGGCGTCGAGGCGATCGAGGGCACCGACGCGCTGTTGCGGCGCTGCGCCGGGCTGCGCCGCGACGGGCCGGGCGGCGTCCTCGTAAAGGTCGAGAAACCGGGCCAGGAGCAGCGCGCCGACCGGCCGACGATCGGGCCGCAGACTGTGACGCTCGCCGCCGCGGCCGGGCTGCGGGGTATCGCCGTCGAGGCCGGGGCGACGATCATCCTCGACCGCGACGGGGTCAAAACCGCCGCCGACCGCGCCGGCCTCTTTGTTGTCGGCATTCCCGCGGCGTAACCTTTGTGGGATCGAACGCGAACGGCTCGCCGTTCATCTTCGTCGTCGCCGGGGAGCCCTCGGGTGACGCACTCGGCGCCAGCCTGATCGCGGCGTTGCGCGAGCGCACCGGCGGCCGGCTGCGGGTCGCCGGGGTCGGCGGCGAGCGCATGCACGCGCAGGGAGTCGACAGCCTGGTGCCGCTCGACGACCTTGCGGTGATCGGGTTGGCTGAGGTGTTGCCCCGGGCGCCGCTGATTCTGCGCCGGGTGCGCGAGACGGCGGCGGCGGTGCGCGCGCTCAAACCCGACGCGGTGGTGACGATCGACAGCTCCGGGTTCAGCTGGCGCATCGCGCAGCGGCTGCGCCGCCACGGCGAAAGCCTGCCGCTGATCCACTATGTGGCGCCGATGGTCTGGGCGTGGCGCGGCGGCCGGGCTCGGCGCATGGCGCGCTGGTACGACCATCTGATGGCGCTGTTGCCGTTCGAGCCGCCCTATTTCGGGCGCGTCGGGCTCGCCTGCACCTATGTCGGCCATCCAGTGCTCGACAGCGGCGCCGATCGCGGGGACGGCCAGCGGTTCCGCTCCGCGCACGGGCTCGCCGCGCACGATCTCGTCATCGCGGTATTGCCGGGCAGTCGCGGCGGCGAGGTGCGCCGGCTATTGCCGGTGTTCGGCGCGGCGCTCGGCCGGCTGCAGCAGCAGATCGGGCCGTTTCGGGTCGCCGTGCCGACGGTCGCCACGGTCGCCCACACCGTCGCCGAAGCCACCCGCCTCTGGCCTGGGGCACCGATCGTCGTCCGGGAGCCGCCCGACAAATACGACGCCTTTGCCGCGAGCCGCGCGGCACTCGCCGCCTCGGGCTCGGTGGCGCTCGAATTGGCGATGGCGCGGTTGCCGATGGTCGTCGGCTATCGCCTCCACCCGCTGACTGAGGCGTTACTCGACCGGGTGCTGAAAGTGCGGCAGGTCAACCTGGTGAATTTGCTTCTCGAACGGCCATTGGTCAGCGAATTGTTGCGCCGCGACTGCACGGCCGATCGGCTCGCCGCAGAGCTGGCGCTTCTGGTCGAGGACGAAGCGGTTCGCGCCGCGCATTTGGCGGGGTATGATCAGGCGATGCGCCGTCTCGGAGCGGGCGGCCGGTCGCCGAGCCTACGGGCCGCCGACCAGGTCCTCGCCATCGTCGCGGCGCGCCGTTGCGGCGCCCCCGCCGCTCGAGTCCCCTAACGAAGGGATTTAGGATGGCCATGACCGATGTCGCCGACGCCGCCAAGCCGGCGGCCGAGACCGAAAAGTATCGCTATCTGCACACGATGATCCGGGTGCACGACCTCGACAAGTCACTGAAGTTCTACACCAACCTGTTGGGCATGAAATTGTTGCGCAAGCGCGACTACCCGACCGGCAAGTTCACCCTCGCCTTTGTCGGCTATGGCGACGAGGCCGAAAGCACCGTGCTCGAGCTGACCCATAATTGGGAGCAGGCCGAGCCATACGCGCTCGGCAGCGCCTTCGGCCATTTGGCGCTGGGCGTGCCGGATGTCTACAAGGCTTGCGAGCGTTTGGGCGCAGCCGGGGTCAAGATCCCGCGCCCGGCCGGTCCGATGGCGCATGGCGGCTCGGTGATCGCCTTTATCGAAGACCCCGACGGATACCGCATCGAGCTGGTCCAGCGCCCGTAAAGGCAAGCTCCTCACCCGACCCTCTCCCGCAATGCGGGAGAGGGGTGGCTGATGTCGACGCTACGAAGGTTACGCGTTGCTGCGCCGGTTCTGCTCGTAATAGCTGTTGCGCAGCACCTTGCCGGGCAGTGCGCCAGTGTGCTTGCCCTCTTCGTACAGCATCTGGCCGTTGACGGCGGTGGCATAGATGCCCTCGGCCGATTCCTTGATGCGCCAAGCGCCCTGCGGGAAGTCGTGGACGACCGTCTCCTGCCCGCATTTGACCGTCGCCGGGTCGAAGATCACGACATCGGCCGCCATCCCCGGGCGTAGCAGGCCGCGGTCGTAGAGCCCGAAGGTCGAGGCCGAGTCGAAGGTCAGCCGCCGCACCGCCTGCTCCAAGCTCATCACCTGCTTCTCGCGTACCCATTCGCCCAAAAGCTTGGTCAGATAGCCGTAGCCGCCGTGAAACTGGACATGCGCGCCGCCGTCGCCCAAGCCGATCACGGCGTTGGGATGGGTCAGGATCTTTTTCAGAGCCTCGTCGTCGATATTGTTCTCGGCCTGCAGAAAACGGGTTTCGAGCTTTTCCTCGACGACGAGGTCGAGGAAGGCGTCGATCACGCGCTTGCCCTCTTTCTCGGCGATCTGGCCGATCGATTTGAACTGCATCCACTTGTTCTTTTCGAGCACCGGCTCGTTGACCCAGATGTAGTTCCACCAGTTTTTCGAGATGCCGACCGCGCTGTCGGGCTTGTTGACGACCGCCTCCTGGTGCAGCTTGGCGCGGATTTCGGGGTCGGCGTAGAGCCGCAATTTCTCGTCGTCCGACATTAAAAGGATCGGGTGCCAGGTCGGCAGGCCGCGGAACACTTGGCTGTTCTTCATCGTGAAGTCTTGCGTCACCCGATTGGGGCTGCACATCGGGTAGGCGCGGATGCCCATCGCGGCGGTTTCCTCGACCCGCGCCATGTGGATTTTCCACTCGTCCGGGCGGCGCATGGTCTGCGACAGGCTATTGTAGACGACCATCCGGCCGGTCGCCTCGGCGAGGCGGCGCATCATGCCGTCCTTCAGCTCGACATACTGGCCGCCGCCAGCCTGGATCGTGCCGGTACCGAGCTCGCGCAGCACGTCGGCGAGCGCGAAAATCTCCTTCTCATCGGCCCACAGCGCCGGGATCGGCACGCCCTGTGGGTCGAAATGGCCCTTCTCGCGCGACACCGAGAGGCCGAGCGCGCCAGCCTCGATACCCTGGCGCACGATCTGCTGCATCGCCTTGATCTGATCTTCGGTGGCGCCAGGCTTCTGGCAGTCGTCGCCCATCACGTAATGTCTCACCGCGGTATGGCCGATTAGATTGCCGACATTGACGCCAAGGCGCTTGTCGAGATGGTCCATGTATTGCGGGACCGTCTCCCAGTCGAAATCGACCGTGCGCAGCACCGACATCGGGATCGCTTCGACATAGGAGAGGAATTCGGCCAGCCGCTCCTCGGTTCCTTTGCGCACCGGCGCCAATGACAAGGAGCAATTGCCGAAGATCACCGAGGTGGCGCCATGCTCGGGCGAGAAGGTGCACAGCGGGTCCCAGGTGACCTGCGCGTCGTAATGGCAGTGATTGTCGATAAAACCGGGGGCGACGGCGCGGCCATCGGCGTCGACGGTCTTTTCGGCCGGGCCGGAGAGCTTGCCGATTTCGACGATCTTGCCGCCTCTGACGCCGACATCGCCGCGGAACGCCGGCATCCCCGAGCCGTCGACAACGAGCCCATTCTTGATCAAGAGATCATAGGCCATCGTTTTCTTCCTTTCTGCGGAGCGTGGGCCGCCGCTCGCGACCCCAAGAACTCGTCGCGAAGTCTACGCCCTCCGGCCGCCGAGACAACGCCGCCGGACCGAGAAAGTGACGCCGAGCCATGTCGCGGGCGCGGGGGTGCCAATCGCAAACGCGGGCGGGCACCGCGCCGGGCAAATGGTCCGAGGCATCGGCTTCGTGCTAAAGCCTGCTGGCCGCCTTTGTGCCGCCCCCGAGTTTCGACGGAGCTTCCCCGATCATGAGCTTGTCCAGCGAGGAATATCGCGACCATCTGAAATCGACTTCGGTTCGCGCCGGTTTCAGCTTTGACGATGTGGCGTTGCCGGCCGAGCACGATGTCGTGATCGGCGATTTGCGCTTTCGTTATCTCGATTGGGGAGCGCAGGGAAAGCGGCCGATCCTGTTTCTGCATGGCGGCGCCTTGACCGCGCATACCTGGGATCTGTGCTGTCTCGCGCTGCGCGACGAATTTCATTGCATGGCGCTCGACCAGCGCGGCCATGGCGACAGCGACTGGGCGCCCGACGCCAATTATTCGCTCGCCGCCCAGCGCGAGGATGTCAGGGGCGTCGCCGAGGCGTTAGGGCTAGACCGCTTCGTGCTGGTCGGCATGTCGATGGGTGCGATCAACGCGCTCGCTTATGCGATCGAGTATCCCGAGACCTTGTCAGCACTGGTGCTGATCGATGCCGGCCCGAATGTGCGGCGCCCCGGATCGAGCCGAATCCGCGATTTCGTCAATGGCGGGGCCGAGCCCGCCTCGCTCGAAGCGATTATCGAGCGCGCGCTGGCCTTCAACCCGCGGCGCGACCCCCTGATCCTGCGCCGCAGCCTGATGCACAATCTGCGGCAGGAGCCGGACGGCAACTGGACCTGGAAATACGACCGCAGGCGGTTTCAGCAGATGGGCGGCGACCGGCACGCCGCCGAACGGCGCGGGTTGGCCGACGGGCTCGCCAAGGTCACCTGCCCAACGCTCGTCGTGCGCGGCGCCGAAAGTGACGTGTTCCACGAGGATGACGCGGTGCGTCTGACGGCCGGCCTCCCCAACGGCCGGCAGGTGACGATCCCCCATGCCGGGCACACGGTGCAGGGCGACAACCCGAAGGACCTGGCGGCGGCATTGCGCGAATTTCTCGATAGCGATGATCGCTCCCGGACCGAACCGAATCGTCGTCCGCCAAGTTCGCACGCCCGCTCCCCCTCACCCTCCCGCTAATGCGGGCCCCACTCTCTCCTTGCTGGCGGGGGGAGGGCCGGCCGGAGCGAGCGGCTATGCTCGAATCGGGGTAAGCTTGCGGATGCGGTGATTTTCGGTGTCGCCGATATAGAGGGCGCCGTCGGTGCCGGCGGCGATGCCGTGCGGGCGGCCGAGCCCGGCGGCGAGGGCGGGACCGCCATCGCCCCCCGACCCCTTGCGCCCGCCGGCGACGGCCTCGATTGTGCCGCTCTTCAAATCGAAGCGGCGGATCGCGTGGTTTTCGGTATCGACGATCAGGATGTCGCCGTCGCGGTCGATGGCCATCTCCTTGGGCGCGTCGAACACCGCGGCGAGCGCCGGCCCGCCGTCGCCGCCATAGCCGCGCGCGCCGGTCCCGGCCACCCTTGCGATGATGCCGCTCAGGGGATCGACGGCGCGCAGGCTGCTGCCCTGGCGTTCGAGGATGTAGACCCGACCGTCGGCCGCGACTTTGACAGCGCGCGCGCCCCACACCCCGGCCGCAGCGGCGGGGCCGCCGTCACCGCTATGCGCGGCCTCGCCGGTGCCGGCAAAGGTCGCGATCGTGCCCCGCGCCAGATCGACGACGCGCACCCGGTTGTCGGCGACGTCGGCGATGAAGAGCCGCCGCTCGGCCGGATCGAACGCCAGCCCGTTGGGCTCGACCAGCCCGGCGCGTGCGGCCGGCCCGCCGTCGCCGGCGAACCCCGCGCTGCCGTTCCCGGCAAAGGTGGTGACGAACCCCGAAGCGGCTTCGATGCGGCGCACGCAGTGATTGTGGCGGTCGGCGACGTAGAGGTTGCCCGCAGCATCGACGGCGATGCCGTAGGGTTCGTTGAACGCGGCGCGGGTCGCCGGTCCGCCGTCGCCGCTGTATCCAGCTTCACCGTTGCCGGCGACGGTGGCGATGATCCCGGTGTGCCTGTCGACGCGACGGATGCGGTGGTTGAACGTGTCGGAGAAATAGAGGTTGCCGGCCGCGTCAAAGCCGATGTCGAAGGGGCCGTTGAGCAAGGCCTGCGCCGCCGGCCCACCGTCGCCGGCAAAGCCGCGCTCGCCGGTCCCGACCGCCGTAGTAATGGTCCAGGCTTGGTCCGTCATGCGCCGCTCCCACCCCGCTGCAACGGCCCCAATCTTAGCATTGCTTTCCCGGCCGACGAGCGCGGATGTAAACTCTGGCCATGGCCTTCCCCCGCCTCTCTCGGCTGTCCTCGGTGGCGGCCGCCGCTTGCCTGCTGACAGCGGCCATAACGCTCGGCGCCGCGGCGCCGGCGCCGGCCGACAACGGCGCGCTGGTCGGCCAGCTGCTGGTCGCCGCGCCGACCATCGGCGATCCGCGCTTTTACCACGCGGTGATCCTGGTGGTGCGACAGGACAAGAACGGTGCCTTTGGCATCGTCATCAATCGCCCGCTCGAAAAACGCTCGATCAAAAGCCTGTTGGCAGCGGTCGGCGATCGCGCGCCGGGGGTCGAGGGCAGCCTCGAGGTCTTTGTCGGCGGCCCGGTGCAGCCCGAGCTCGGCTTTGTCGTGCACAGCGCCGATTACCACGACCCCGACACCCTGGCGATCGCCACCGGTTTGGCGATGACTGCCGACAAGCAGGTGCTGCGCGACATCGGCCATCACCAGGGGCCGAAAGAGAGCCTGTTCGCCTTTGGCTATGCCGGGTGGGGTCCGGGGCAGCTCGAAGGCGAGATCGCGCACCGCGACTGGTTCACCGCCGCCGGCGACCCGAAGCTGATCTTCGACGACGACCGCGACGATTTGTGGCGCGACGCCACCGCGCGCCGCACCCGCGAATTGTAGCGGACCGGGGAAGCGGATTTTTTGACCGTAATCCGTAGCTTACCGCAGCGGCGCCGTTGCTGGGCGGGGCGCATACAGAAATTTTGCGAGCCGGTGACAAACCTCGACCTTTTCTCCAGCCTCATCCCGGCCTTCTGTCGAAGATCCGAGTCGAGGAGGCCCGCATGCAGAATACCTTCCCCGAATACGAGGCCTATCGCCGACAAAGCGCGGCGTTGATCCCGCTGCTGTACGAAAGCAGCCCGGTCCCCGCGGCCGTTAATGCGACATCAGCACCGGGATCGTCATGCTGGCGAGGATCGAGCGGGTGGCGCCGCCGAGCAGCAATTCGCGGGCGCGCGAGTGGCCGTAGGCGCCCATCACCAACAGATCGGCGCCGAGATCGGCGGCGCGCGACAATATGAGTTCGCCGATCGGGACCCCGGCCGATTGGGTGCGCTCGATCTGCGCCTTGACCTCGTGCCGGGCCAGGTGCAGCGCGATGTCGGCGCCTGGAACCTCGCCGTGCCCGTCTGGTCCCGGCTCGGCATCGACGACCAGCACGCCAACGCTGTCGGCGCCAGTCAACAGCGGCATCGCGTCGGCGACCGCGCGCGCCGACTCGCGGCTCGCGTTCCAAGCGATCAGCACATGCCGCCCGACCGTCTCGAACCGGCCCGCATAGGGCACCACGAGGATCGGCCGGCCGGTCGCGAGCGTCACCCGCTCCGGGTTCGGGCGAAACATCTCCATCGCTAAATTGTCGGGATCGCGCTGGCCGAGGATCGCCAGATCGGCGTAGCGCGCATGCACCGCCGGATCGGCTTCGCGGCCTTCGCTCACCGCGCGCCACTCGCTCGACAGCCCGCGTAGCTGGGCCGCGTGCTCGAAGGCCTGCCGGGTTTCCTCGGCCTGTTCCAGCGCCCGCTCTCGCCATTGGCGATAAACCGGTTCCATTGCCGTCAGATCGGCATAGCCGGCATGGCGCGGCAGTTCGGCGCTTGGGATCGGGTAGAGGCCGACCAGATGCGCCGCGAACCGCTCGGCCAGCGCCGCGCCGAGCGCCACGCGTCCCGGCGTATCCGGCGCCGGGTCGAGCACCACCAAAAGGTCCTTCCAGCTCATCGATCGAATTCCTCGCGATGCCGCCGGACACCGGGGCGGCGGCGCAGCCTACCCGGCGAAGCATCCCCTGTGCAACGCGCCCCCTGTGCAACGCGCCCCCCTGTGCAACGCAGCGGCGGCGGCGCTGCTTGCCTCGGGACCGGGGATGAGCGAATAGTGGGAAAGAAGCTGATCAGGGTTCGCCCGATGCGTGCGTCCGTTTTCGCCTGCCTCGTCTCCGCCGTTTCGCTCGCCGCACTCGGCGGCTGCATTGACAACGACCGAGTGCGGGTACAGAGCCTTTCGGCCGGACCGAACGGCACCTTCACCTATAGCGCGCGCACCAATACGGTGATGACCGAGAACAATGACGGGGCCGCCGAGCAGATCCGTCGCGACTGGCTGGCCGAGACCCTTGAGGCGCGGGGAATGTGCAACGGCGGCTATGTGGTATACCGACGCCAATTGGAGATCCCGCCGCAAAGCGCCGCTTTGACCGCGCCGTCGAGCCCGGCAAACCCGGACCCCACCAGCTTTTTCGGCAATGGCGGCGACGTCGTCTATACCGGCAGCTGCCTCTAACTGCCGCCGGTCAGCCGGCGCGCCAGCGCTCGATCAGCGGCCCCGCTTTGCCGCAGACCGGATCGGCGGCGGGCAGCGGCACCGCGGCGATGTTGGCGAGCGCCCGTTCGCGTTCGCGCGCGCCGGGGGTGCGCATGTCGGGGCCTCGCCCGCCGGGATAAGCGCCGACAACCAGAAAGTCGGGAGTCGCTGCCTCGCTCTTGTGGGCGACCCCGGCCGGGATCACGACCGCATCGCCGGCATGAAGCTCGACGACCTCGCCGGCTTCGCCGCCGAGGCGCACCCGGGCCGAGCCGGCGACGATGCCGAGCGCCTCGTGCGCGGTGCTGTGATAGTGATGGTGGGCATAGATGCCGGCGCGCCAGCCGCCGCTCCAGCCGTTGGCCGCAAACCGCGCCTCGCAGGCCGCCGCGGCGTCGGGGCCGGTGTCGAGCGCGCCGCGGTAGACGACAAGCGGCAGTCGGGGGTTGTTAGGAACCCGGCCGTCATCGGCGAACCGGTGTTCTTCGATCGTCGGAGCGTCCGCTTTGGTGGCCATTGGCTGCTCCCTTCGATTGAGACCACCGGCAGGCTACGCCGCGCTCGGGGCCGGGCCAAGTGAAAACCGCGGTGGACGCCGCATGCGATCTGCGGTTTCCAAATCGCGGCAGGGGCAAGCTCCTGCGCGAAAGCAAGCGGCCTGCCGAGTTGATGGGTTGACCGAGATGTTTGCGATCTATTAACGACGATAGACCGGGATCTGCACTTGCCATGATACGGAGCGTCGGTTATCGGTAGAGGTGCCGCAAATCACCGGGCGCGATCATGCGAGCGAAACGACCGGTTACATTTTAGGCGCAGCGCAGCATGGAGTACCCGGTCAGGGTCGTTTGCGTCGTCGGCTTGGGCTATATCGGTTTGCCGACCGCGGCGACCCTGGCCAGCCGCGGCATCGAGGTAATCGGCGTCGATGTGAACCCGCGCGTCGTCGCCGCCGTCAACGCCGGGCAGCCTTATTTCCCTGAGCCCGATCTCGACATGTTGCTGCGCGCCGCCACCACCTTGGGCAAGCTGCGCGCCACCGCCCGGCCTGAACCGGCCGATGCGTTCGTGATCGCGGTGCCGACCCCGTTCAACGACGACCGCTCGCCCAACCTCTGCTATGTCGATGCGGCGGCCGACGCGATCGCCCCGGTGCTGGCATCGGGCAATGTCGTGATCCTCGAATCGACTTCGCCGGTCGGCACCACCGCGCGCCTGGCCGAGCGGCTCGCCCGGCTGCGCCCCGATTTGCGCTTTCCGCCGGAACGCCACGCCGAGCCGCTCGATGTGCATGTCGCTCATTGTCCGGAGCGGGTGTTGCCCGGGCATATGGTCCGCGAGCTGATCGAGAACGACCGCATCATCGGCGGCATGACCGAAGCCTGCGCCGAGCACGCCGAGGCGGTGTACCGGGTGTTTCTGCGGGGAACCCCATTTCGCACCGAGGCGCCGACAGCCGAGCTGGTCAAGCTGGTCGAAAACGCCTACCGCGACGTCAACATCGCCTTCGCCAACGAGCTGTCGCTGGTCTGTGACCAACTGGGGCTTAATGTGTGGCAGGTCATCGAGCTGGCCAACCGCCATCCGCGGGTGGCGATTTTACAGCCGGGGGCCGGTGTCGGCGGCCACTGCATCGCGGTCGATCCGTGGTTTATCGTCTCCTCGGCGCCGGAGCGGACGCGGCTGATCCGCACCGCGCGCGAGGTCAACGACGCCAAGCCTGCGTTTGTCGCGGCGCAGATCCGCGAGCGGGCCGAGCGGTTCAAGCGGCCGGTCGTCGCCTGCCTGGGGCTTGCCTACAAGCCCAATGTCGACGATCTGCGCGAAAGCCCGGCGCTCGCGATCGTGGCCGAGCTGGCGCGTAGCGGCCAGGAACGCATCGTCGTCGCCGAGCCCAATCTGCGCACCCTGCCGCCCGAGCTGGCGGAGCTGGCAAACGTGGCGCTCTGCGACACGCTCGAGGCGGTGCGCCAAGCCGACATCGTCGCGGTGCTGGTCGCCCATTCGCCGTTCCGCAAGATCCCGCGCGAAGAATTGCTGCGCCGCGTCGTTATTGATGCGACCGGCCTGACCCATGGAATGGGCTGACGCTCGGAACGGCCTGACCGATGGACCGGCCGTGTCATGAATAGCGCCGAGCCGCCGATGCGCGTCCTCTTCGTCTTCGGCACCCGCCCCGAGGCGATCAAGCTCGCGCCGGTGATCCGGGAATTGTCGGCGTGGCCCGAGTTCGACTGCCGGATCTGCGTCACCGGACAGCACCGGGAGATCCTGAGCCAGTTTCTCGAGCTGTTCGAGCTGCGGCCGGACTGGAACCTCGACGTCATGCGCCCCGATCAGGACCTGGCTTATCTGACCGCGGCGGTGCTTTCCGAAGTCAGCGCGGTAATCGATCACTGGCGACCGGATCGCGTCGTTGTCCAGGGCGATACGAGTTCGACCTTTGCCGGGGCGCTCGCCGCCTTTTATCGCAAGGTCCCGGTCGCGCATGTCGAAGCGGGGCTGCGCACCGGCGACATCGCTGCGCCGTGGCCGGAGGAGGCGAACCGTCTCTTGGTCGCCCGCATCGCCGATCTGCACTTTGCCCCGACGCCGCGGGCGCGCGACAATCTGCTGCGTGAGGGGGTGGCGGCCGAGCGCATCATGGTCACCGGCAATACCGGGATCGACGCGCTACTGTGGGTTTCGGACCGGCTCGATCGCGACTCGCCATTGCGTGCGCGGGCTGAGGCGGTCCTCGGCGGGGATTTTGCCGCAAGCCTCGGCGATAGGCGACTGATCCTGTTGACCGGGCATCGCCGCGAGAGCTTCGATGGCGGGCTGCGGCGGATCGCCGGGGCGATGGCGCAGATCGCCCGGCGGCCCGACGTCGCGATCGTCTTCCCGGTGCATCCCAACCCGAATGTGCGCGGCGCGATTGATACCTTGCGCGGGTGCGAGAATATCCTGCTGGTCGAACCGGTCGACTATCCCGAGCTGGTCTACCTGCTAAAGCGCTGTTATTTCGTCGTCACCGACTCGGGTGGAATTCAGGAAGAGGCGCCCACCTTCGGCAGGCCGGTGCTGGTGACCCGCGAGGCGACCGAGCGGCCGGAAGCCATGGAGCAGGGCCTGGCCAGGTTGGTCGGCACCGACGAGCAGCTGCTGATCCAAGCGATGCGCGAGCTGCTCGACGACCCGGAGGCCTATCGGCGCATGAGCCGGGTCGCCAACCCGTATGGCGACGGACGGGCGAGCCCGCGCATAGCCGCCGAGCTTTGCGGCCGCTCAAGGCCGCCCGGCGCACCCGATGCCGGCCGCCGCGCAGGACCAGCCGGGCCGCCCGCCAAGCCGTAACTCCCAGGGCCGCGGTTTTCGATCATGTCGAACCGTCATTCCCACGAACGCGACGCGAAAGCGAGAACCCGGGCGCGAGCCCCGCAACGGCCGCCCTGGACCCGCACCTACGCGGAGGCGACGAGCAAACCGATCGGATTAGCTCTAAGCGCCGGTGACGGCGGTCATCTCGCCAGCAGTGAGCCGACGGCCGCCCCGATCGCCGCCCAGGTCGCGAGCGACAACAGAACTACCGCAATCAGCGAGGCGAGCGGGCTCAACCGCCGCGCCGGTTCCGGGTTTGATGCTGCGGCCGAGAACGGGACGACGTTGGCGGCGTCGCCGGCACGGTCGGAAGCGAAGTTGCTGCGCAACGGCTCCTCCCCTAAGGCTCGACCGTGCATCCTATGGCGGTCCTGTCATCGGCTGGTCCGATCCGCGTCAAAAGCCCGTCTATTCCGGGGCTTTTTGCCAAAAAATCTGCCCGCCGCCTTCGCTTTCGACCGGGCTCGGAGCATCGCGGACATCAGGCAAAATCCGACCAAATGCCAGGCGATATCAGTTGCCTTGCGGCTGCGAGGTCCATAAATCAAGTGCCAGTGCTTGAGCCGCTCGGTGAGTCGAGAGTCATGTCGCAAATCTATATTACGGATATTAGCGAAATCGCGGAGCAGAACCGCAAGGGGCCGGAGGATCGGCTGTCGCAGCGCGCCGCTATGCTAGCCATCGCCGCCCTGTCGCTAGTGTGCTGGTCACCGATCCTGCTGCTGCCGTTCGCCCAGTTGCTGCACTGGTGATGCCGGTCGGAGCGATGCCGTTCGGGGGCGCGGTTCAGCGATGGCACGCCGCCGCGTTTGGCGCCGTCTGCAGCAGGTCAATCCACCGGAAGGGGAAAGCCCCAGGCACGGATCTGGGCGACCCCGGCCTGGTAACCCTTCGGCGTCAGGCTAAAGCTGAATTCCGATCTCGCGGTATAGACATCGATCAGGATCAGCGAACCGATCTCAAGCTGCTTGACGATCGCGAGCGCCTGGGACGCCGGAAAAATGCAATACCGCGTCTGTCGACACTCGATCGGCTGGTTTTTGTCGACGCGGAGCACCGCCCTGACGGGAAACGGCTGGCCGACGATCCCGACATTGCCGGTCTGCAACATGACCACGAGAGCGAAAGAGCCCTTGCCCCGGTTTCCGGTCTGCCAAAACGGCACCGTGATCGAGCAGTCGGCGATGCGGCCCGGGCGCCCGTCACATTCGCTGATCCATTCGTCGGCACGGAATTTCAGCACACCTGCCGCTCGCACCGCCGCGCTCGGCTGCGCGTACAGCACCAGGGCGAGGATCGCCGCGATCCGGCACAGCGCCAAGCGCTGCCGAACTGGACCGGCCGCTTCGACAGACAGGATCGCCCTCGTCAGCATCGATCTGGCCCGACAGCATCGCGATCGCCGCAATCCTGCCGCGCCTGCCGTGCGGGTCAAGGGCCTAGCTACCGGCGCGGCGAACCGCCGCTCGCACGGCAACAACTCCTGCAAGGCGGCGGGGCGATCTGGCGGAGCCGGGTGGTGTCGGCGTCGGCGCGTGGCGGAAGCCGGGGCGCCAATCGGCCAGAAGACCACATGCAGAGGTTAACCTTTTCTTACAGTCATCCCGGATTTGCGGGGTATTTCTAGCATTAACCTTGATTTTGCTTCCCCCCGCCGCGAAACGGCGCTAGGTGTGTAGTTGCCGGGCAAGAGGCAGTCGATGGGCTGGGCTGATGCTGTCAGCGTCGGAGCTTGTCGAGATGGGGCTGTCACCCCGGCGGAACCTTTGGGGCGGGTTGGCGTTTTCCCTGACCCGCGCATCGCTGCCGGCCGCTCTGGAAGCAAATTTGAACAAACCGGCCGGTCCATCGCCGACAGGCGTGGCGCGTGCCGTTGAACGACCACTGCCGTAACTGATCTAAGGGTCTCGGATGGCTCGTTTTTTGGTGACTGGCGGCGCCGGATTCATCGGCTCGCATCTGGTCGAGGCGTTATGCAACGATGGGCATAGCGTCAGGGTTCTCGACGACCTCTCGAGCGGCAACAGCGACAACATTCCGCGCGCGGTCGAGTTCATCAAGGCCGATGTCGCCGATCCCGACATCGTCGGCCGCGCCTTTGACGGCGTCGACGGTTGCTTTCACCTGGCGGCGATCGCTTCGGTCGAACGGTGCAACCGCGAATGGCTGCGCGCTCATCAGGTCAATCTGACCGGCACGATCAACGTGTTCAATGAGGCGCGGGCCGCGCGCCGGCACGGTGAAATTCCGGTCGTATATGCCTCCTCGGCCGCCGTTTACGGCGACCGCCATACCGCTCCGGCCGCCGAGAACAGCTTTGCCGAGCCGCTCAGCGCCTATGGCGCAGACAAGCGCGGCTGCGAACTCCATGCGCGTGCTGCCGGCATCACCCATGACGTGCGGACGACCGGACTGCGCTTTTTCAACCTGTACGGACCGCGCCAGGACACGCGCTCACCCTATTCCGGAGTGATCGCTATCTTTATCGATCGCCTGCGCCGCGGCGAGCCGGTCGAGATCTTTGGCGATGGCCGCCAGGTCCGCGATTTCACCTTTATCGCCGATGGGGTCACGGCGCTGCGCCGCGCTATGGCGGCGGCGAGCGTGCGCGCCCCGGTCTTTAACGTCTGCACCGGAAACGGGACGACGGTCCACCGCCTCGCCGAGACGGTTGCTGCGCTCTGCGGCAGCGCTCTGAGAATCGATCAGCGCCCGCGGCGATGCAGCGAGGTGCAGATCTCGATCGGCGACCCGCGGCACGCTGCCGGGGAGCTCGGGTTTCGCGCCCGCACCGCGCTGGTCGACGGTTTAGCCTCGACAATCGAGACCCTTGGCTCCTGCGAACGCATCGAGGCGCGGATCGTCGCCTGAACCGACCGCTCGCCGCCGCAGAGTTGGCTGGCAGATCGAGGCTGCATCGCTCAGCGGTCGCACCTCTCGGCGCAGCAGCCTGACTTGATGCTCCGGGCTGCTCGGAAGAACCGAAAGCAGGACCGGACCCGTGTGCCGACCAGGACTTCGCTGGCGGTGGATCTCTCGGCTCGCTCGTCCTCGGCTTGGCAGTCGGGATGGCGGTCCGGCGCGACCCATCGGAGACCTGCAAACCTCAACTCATCTGAGGTTTCGGCCGGCGCCGGAGCGAGCGCGTTATTGCTCGGGCGGAACCGCCAGGCCGGCGATCACCCGGCCCGTTGTGCCGGCGATCGTGATATGCTGCCGCCCTTCGTGTCGACGCAGAGGCAAAATGTGCCCAGTTGCCGAGCCCGCTGGCCGTTCGCGCGTGCTGTCGTGATGCTGCTGTTGGCGTTACCCGCTGCCTGCGCAACCGGCGAGCCGCCACGGATGCAAAATCCGTTTGTCGGAACCTGGGCCGACCCCGACAACGACACGATTACGGTTCGCCAGGACACGGTCGTTCAGAACCGGCCCGACGGGCAGAGCACCGCGGCGGACGACAGCACCTGCGGCGGCGTCTTCAGCTTTGGATATGTGACTTGGAGCCGCCAAACGCTGACCGGGCTGCTGCCGCGCCAGCCCGGCCTGCGCAAGAATTTATCCGACCTGCTGGTCGCGCCGAGCTATCCGGTTGCCGTGCTTCATTGCGGCCACGGTGACCAGACTTATGTCCTGCTGAATGATCGTCAACTGGTGGCGATCTATCGCGACGGCGACATCGGGGCCATCGAGCGTCTGGCGCGGCGCTGATCTGTGTTATATTTAAGACGCAATTTCCATGGCTCGCGCGGAGCGGATGGTGGTACGGGTCACCGGGACCGAGCGGCGCGGTTCGCTCGTCTATCCTGCTCTGATGAGCCTGGGCATGGGCATGCTCGCCGCCTGCGCCGCCAAGCCGCCGCCGGCTCCGGCGCCGGTGCTAGCGATCGAGCCGCCGCCCGCGCTGCCGACGCCGCCGGCCCGGCGGCGGCGGGTGTTCCCGGTCCCGCAGCACAAGCCGGTGCCGCCGCCAGTCGCCGCGGCCGCGCCCGAGAGCGCCGGAGAGGCCTTGGCAATGGGCGAACCCGGCGCGATCGGCGAACCCGGGGCGGCCGGCGAACTCCCCCAACCGCCGCCGCAGGCCACACAGCTGGTCGGGCTCGACCAGCCGGCGGCGAGGCACCTGTTCGGCACCGCGACCGAGCAGTCGGCCGCGCCCCCGGCCACGGTCTGGCGCTATCGCAACGCCACCTGCGAGCTCGACCTGTTCTTTTATCTCGATCTGCGCAGCGGCAAAATGCGGACATTGCATTACGCGTTCAAGGGTGATGCCGCCGACCCGGGCGGGCAACAGGATTGTCTGCGCTCGCTGGTCGTTGCCCGCGGGAGTTAGAGCCGATTTTGACCATGCCGCACCTGCTTCTCGTCGACGACGACGATCTGTTCCGTGAATCGCTCGGCCTCAACCTGATCGACGAAGGATACGAGGTCACCAGCTTCGACAACGGCCGCGACGCGCTCGCCTATCTCGAAGATGGCGGCGGAGCCGACGCGATGCTGCTCGACTGGCGTATGCCGCAAGTGACCGGCATCGAGGTGCTGCGGCGCATGCGCGGGCGCGGGATCGCGATCCCAGTGATCTTTCTGACCGCCCTTTCCGATGACATCTACGAAGAAGCCGCGCTCGCCGGGGGTGCGGTCGATTTTATCGACAAGGCGCGCCGCCTGCCGATCCTGGTCAAACGCCTGCAGCTGATCACCGAGGGCGCGCGGCCCGTTGCCGAACTCGAGACGGCGCGCCCCGATACGCTGCGGCTCGGCCCGCTGGAGCTGCGCTTCGACACCAACCGCGCCCATTGGGCGGGACGGACGGTCGACCTGACGCTGACCGAATTCAGGATCCTGGCGCTGCTCGCCGAAAACGCAGGGCATGACGTTGGTTACCGCGAGATCTATGATCTCGTGCACGGCAAGGACTTCGTCGCCGGTCATGGGGCAGAGGGGTACCGCGCCAATGTCCGTACCTTCATCAAGCGTATCCGTAAGAAGTTCCGCGACAGCGACCCCGATTTCGACCTCATCCATAACTACGCCGGTTTTGGATACCGCTGGACCACTCGGCCCTAGGTCACGGCACGGCCTGCGCTGGGCGTGGTCGCTGACGGTAAAGACGGGCCTGTTGGCGATCATATTTCTGCTGGTCCCGGTGTTTCTCTATATCGAGTTCCGGGCCGCCTACGAGCAGAGCCAGCAGCTGCTGCTGCGCAGCGTGCGCGACGAGGGGCGGGTGATCAGCCAATCCCTGCTGCCATTATTGCAAACCGCGGACATCGCCTCGCTGCCGCAGCTCGGTCCCACCCTCGCCCGTTTTGCCGGCGAGGTGACCACGATCAAGCTGCTGCTGGCGCCGGCCGGCGCGGGCAGCGACGGCTTTTACTACGTGGCGTCGTGGCCCACGGTGGTCGGGCCCGCCAATCTCCAGGCTGAGCGCGAAACCTTGGCAAAGCAGGGCGTGCTCGAGCGTCTCGCGCAGAACTGCCGCGGCGAAATGCCGTTCTCGCTGATCTATCATCGCCCAACCGGCGGGGCCGAGATCGTGACTGCGGTGACCCCGCTGGCGACCGCAGCGGGGTGCTGGGCGGTGGTCTCCTCGTTTTCTCAAGACGCGTTCCCGGCGGCGCATCTGGGCCAACCCTATTGGGCGACGCCGCCGGTGCGGATCGCGGCGCTGATCTATCTGGCGATGGCCGCGATTACCTTTTCGACTCTGTTCGGCGTGCGGGGTGGGCTGCGCCGGTTTGCCCGGCGGGCCCGACGGATTCGCGACCAGGGCCCCGACGCAGGGTCATTCGGCGCCCGCGCCGACGTGCCGGAACTGGCTGAGGTCGCCGCCGAATTCGACCGCATGGTCGAAGCACTGCACCGTTCCGCCGCGGAAATCCGGCAGACGGCAGAGGACAACGCCCACGCCTTCAAGACGCCGATCGCGGTGATCCGCCAGTCGCTCGAGCCGCTGCGCCGCGCCCTGCCCGAGGACAACAACCGCGCCCAGCGGGCGATCGGCGTTGTCGAGCACGCGCTCGACCGGCTCGACGGCCTCGTCGCCTCGGCGCGGGAGCTCGACGAGGCCACCGCCGATCTGATCGGCGAGCCGCTGGTTCCGGTCGATCTCGGACGGGTCATCGGCAGGATGATCCAGACCCGGTCGGCCATCCTCGACGACCGCGACGTGACCATCGTGCTAGCCAGCCGCGATTTGACGATTACCGCGGACCTGCTGCCTGGACTCTATGTGCTCGGCAGCGAGGCGATGATCGAGACCGTCCTCGACAATCTGATCGACAACGCGGTTTCGTTCTCGCCCTCGGGCAGTGAGATTCTGGTGCATCTGACCCATGACGGCCGCTTTGCCCATCTGACGGTTTCCGACCGCGGGCCCGGAGTGCCCGAGGAACAAATCGAGCGAATTTTCGAGCGGTACTATTCGGAACGCCGGGCCGATGCGGTCGCCGAAACGCCCGGCAGCTATTTCGGGATCGGGCTGTGGATCGCCCGCCGCAATGTGGAGGCGATGGGCGGGATGATCGCCGCCGAAAACCGCAGGCCGCACGGGCTGACGGTCCATATCCGACTGCCGCTGGCGCCCAGCCGCGGTTGAGCCCAGGGTCGTTCGGCAGTGGAACCGCGGCTGAAAACCGGCCTATGGGTCAAGGCGCTGATCCGCCGCTGCGATCTCGCCGCGGTTGCGGTCGCGCTGGTCTCCCGCGGCGACGCCGATTCGGGCGCCGTGCTGATCAAGCTGAACGCCGGCGGCGACGGCTGCTCGGTGCTGACCCAAGCGCGCGGCCCGGATGGCGAGCTGCTGTGGATGCGCGCCACCGGCGCCGCCACGGTCGCCGAAGCCGACGCCGACGCCTATATCTCGCGCCAGCGCCGCCGCGATCCGGATCTGTGGGTGGTCGAGATTGAGAGCGGCTCGCCCACGAAAATCCTCGACGGCCGGATCATCTGACCAGTGTTGCGGGGGATGAGCAAGGCACCGGGTCGGATCCTTGCCAAATTTGCGCGGCCCAGAGTAGCGAGAGAATGAGCTTTAGCATCCTGATCGTCGACGACGAACCCGACGTGGCTGACCTATTTCGCCAGCGCTTCCGCCGCGAGGCTCGCCGGGGAGAATATGTGCTGCACTTCGCCGCATCCGGCGAGGAGGCGCTGCGCCGGCTGGCCGAGATCGGCCCCGAGCTGATCGTCATCCTTTCCGACATCAACATGCCCGGCATGGACGGGCTGGCCTTGCTGAGCGAGATCAAGCGGCGGCGCCCGGAGCTGCCGGTGCTGATGGTGACCGCCTACGGCGACGAGCGGCGCATGCGCCAAGCCGAGGACCTCGGAGCTGCCGCTTTTCTCCCCAAGCCGGTCGATTTCGACGCGCTGAAACGCCGCCTCGCCGAACTGGCGGTGCATCGTCCGGCGCCGTGAGCGGGTTGCCGCATCGGTCAGGCGGCATTCGGCCAAACTCGTTGCTTCGCCTAGGGGCGGTGTGCTCAGTTGCGGACAAGCGACGGCGAGGCGTGAGGAGATGGCGACGTCAAGAAGGCGCAAGCGGCTGGCCGGAGCGCTTGTCGCCCTGTCAGCTGTGCTCGCTGTCGGTGTGACGCCGTTGTCCGCCTTCGCCGACGCCGCCCCGCCCAATGCCGCGCAGTTCAGTAAGGACGCCGCGATTGCCCAGAGCCTGGCCGAGATGCTCCGCGACGCGCGTACGGTGATCTCAAACAACGAGGATCTGATCAACGATCGCAACGTCGGCGACAAGCACCTGACCGGGCGTAAAGTTTTGCGCGAAGCCGCCGCGCTGTATCGAACGCATACGGGAGTCGCTCCCGCAACAATCAACTCGGCCTCGTATCAGGGGCGGCTAATGCGCGCGATGATGAACGCCATCGTCCAGGTGATGGACGATAACCAGATGACGATCAACGAGAAAGGGACCGGGTTCAAAGGCCTTATTCCGGCGGTGTTCGGCCGTCTCGTCAGCGAGTCGTTCAACGGTCTGGCAAAGGGCCAAGCCGAGCTCAAGGTCACCGCCCCGCCCGACCTGGTGCGCAACCGGAAGGCGCTGCCCGACGCTTGGGAAACGCGGGTCATCGAGGCCAAGCTGCTCAATCCCGCGTGGCCCCGCGGCCAACCCTATTCGGCCGCAATCGACATCGATGGCCGGCCGGCTTACCGGTTCGCCGTTCCCGAATACTATACCGCCTCCTGTCTCGCCTGCCACGGCGCGCCGAAAGGCGCGCCCGACATCACCGGCTATCCAAAGGAGGGGCGAAAGCTGGGCGATCTCGGCGGCGTCATGAGCATCACCCTGTTTGACTGAGGAGGCCGACATGACCCGAGCTCGATCGTGGCCCGGCTGACGATCCGAACCAGGCTGATCCTGCTGTTGAGCGTGCTGCTGCTCGCGCTGATCGCGACCAACGCCTATCTCAACCGCAAGCTCGCCGAGAATTCGGCGGGAATGGCCAGGACGGCCGAGCTGCTCGGCGTCATCGAACAGGCGAACCGCGCCCAAATCGCTTTTGGCGAGATGCGGTATTGGATGACCGACCTCGCCGTCGGCATGCTGATGCTGTCCGAACGCAACGCCGCCGCGGCGCATGCGCACATGCAGCAGGATCTCGATCAGCTGGCGCGATACCGCCCACGCGCGGTCGCCGCGGTGCGCCGCGAACTGGCGCAATACCATCAGCTCGCCGACAAAGCCATCGACGAATTTACCAATAACCACCGAGTGCTCGGCAATACGCTGTTGGCGCAAGCGAGCGAGCACAGCGTCGAGGTCGACCGGCTGCTCTCGGCGATCGTCGCCGAGCAGACCCGCGAGGCTGTCGCCGCGCGCGAGCGCGTCGTCGGGGTCGCCAGATCGGCCACCCGTGTGTCGCGCATCGTGGTCTCGGCCGCGGTGCTGGTCGGCGCCCTGCTGACCTTCCTGGTGCTGCGCTCGATCGCGGTGCCGCTGCGCCGTCTGGTGGTGGCGATGCGCGGCCTCAACGCCGGTGATCTCGCCGTCAAGATCCCCGCCGCCGGGCCGGACGAGATCGGCACGATGGCCCGCACCCTCGCCGCCTTCCGCGACACCCTCCAGGAACTGCGCAACCTGATCGAGGCGCAGCGCCGGCGCGAAAACGAGCTGCGCGCCGCCCACGATCAGCTCAAGGCGGCGCAGACCAATCTGATCCAGGCGGAAAAGATGGCGTCCCTGGGCCAGCTGACCGCGGGCATCGCCCACGAGATCAAGAACCCGCTCAATTTTGTCAACAATTTCGCCGAGCTGTCGCGCGAACTGCTCGACGAGCTGAAGGACACGCTGGCTGCGCCGCAGGACGTGAACGCAGCCGGGGATCGCGACGAGCTGGTGACGACCCTCGACGCCAACCTCGCCAAGATCGCCGAGCATGGGCGGCGCGCCGACGGCATCGTCAAAAGCATGCTGCTGCACTCGCGCGGCGACAGCGGCGAACGCCGGCAAAGCGACCTAAACGCATTGATCGAGGAGGCGCTCAACCTCGCCTATCACGGCGCCCGCGCTCAGGACCAGGGCTTCAACGTAACCCTGGAGCGTGATTTCGACCCGGGCCTCGAGCCGATCGAAGCCGTCCCGCAAGACGTCACCCGGGTGTTCTTGAACCTGTTCGCCAATGCCTTCTATGCGGTCAGCAAGCGCCGCCGCGAGGGCCGCGACCCGGCGTTCGCCGCGGTGCTGAAGGTCATCACCCGCAATCGCGGCGAGATGGTCGAAGTGCGGATACGCGACAACGGCACCGGCATGCCGGCCGAGGTGCGTGACAAGGCGTTCACCCCATTCTATACAACGAAACCGACCGGCGAAGGCACCGGGCTCGGCCTCTCGATCAGCTACGACATCGTGGTGCAGGAGCACGGCGGAACGATCGCGGTCGACAGCCAGCCGGGCGAGTTCACCGAATTCACGATCCGCCTGCCGCGCCATCCGGTTGTCGCAGCCGCCGCCACGACCGGGGTTTCGGCATGACCGACCCCGCCCCGCCGGCGCACCCGGGCATCGAACTCATCGAGTCAACCACCGGTTTCGAGCGTTTTTTGCGCATGGAGGTGATCCGCTTCCGGCATCGCCTGTTCAACGGGGAATGGAGCGCGCCGCAGACCCATGACGTGCTGCGACGCGGCGCGGCGGTCGCGGTCGCGCTGTACGACCCCGAACATGATCAGGTCGTGTTGGTCGAGCAACTCCGCCTGCCGGCGTTGCTGGCCGGGGCATCGCCGTGGCAGATCGAAATCGTCGCCGGGCTGGTCGGCGCCGGCGAGACGCCGGAACGGGTCGCGGTCCGTGAGACGTGCGAGGAAACCGGCCTCGTTCTTGCGGGAGAACTGGTCCCGATCCAGCGCTATCTGCCGTCACCTGGCGACTCGGACGAAAGCGTTTTCCTGTTCTGCGCCCGCGTCGATGCGACCGCCGCCGCGGGCGTGCACGGGGTGCCCGAGGAGGGCGAGGACATCCGCATCGTGGTCAAGACAATGGCCGAAATCGAAACCATGCTCGACGCCGGCGCGATCGAGAACGGCCACACCCTGGTCGCCCTCTACTGGCTCCTGCGCCATCGCGACCATCTGCGCCGGTACTGGGGCGCGCGCTAGCGGCAACCGTGTTGCCGCAATTGTTCTCCTGCGCCCACGATCTCAAACATTCTCGCGCGCCGATTTGGTCACGGGTGATGCAGCAACACACCCAGTGTGGCTATGGTGGGTGCGGCATTGATGCCGACCGCCCAGATCACCACGTTTAGCTTGCGTTCAAGCGCGACCACTCGATAGCCACGAAGCGGCCGTCGATGACAGCCAGCCTATTGTCGATCGAGGACAGCCGATTCTCGTAATCCGCCAGCTCCTCGGCAGCTTCCCGCGCCTTGGCGTCGGGCGCGCCCGCGCTCAACAGCGCATCGTAGGTCTTAGACAGCATCAAAGGCTTATCAGTTATCGCGCAAGCGGCTTATCAGAGACAAATCCCTTGAAGTGCTTCGAGAGCGCCAAGCCTTGGCTCTGGTATGACGAGCCGATGGCGCGACCGTAGAGTTTGTCAGGCCGCGCGATCAGCCGCTCGTAGACCAGGCGCCCGAGCACCTGGCCATCCTCGATCAGGAACGGCACTTCGTGGGAGCGCACTTCAAGGACGGCGCGGCTGCCGCCGCCTCCGGTTTCCGAGGTGCCAAAGCCCGGATCGAAAAACCCGGCGAAATGCACACGGAACTCACCGACAAGAGTGTGGTAGGGCCGCATCTCGGCGGCATGGTCGGGCGGCACCACCACCGCCTCGCGCGAGGCGAGGATATAGAAATCATGCGGGTCGAGCACGATCCCGCCATCCGACCCCTCCCCGCGATGGGTATGGACCGGCTCCCAGAAATCGCGCGGGTCGTAATGGTGCACCCGGTCGACATCAATGAGATCGGTGTGGCGGCGCGCTTTGTAGCCGACAATTCCGGTGGCTTTGTCGCCGGCGACGTCGACGGTAAAGGCCAGCCCGTCGCGGATCGCCTCGCGACCCAAGGTCTCGGGCGCCAGCGCGTCGCCTTGCGGAGTCTCGACCAGACCGACCTCGTCGTGCAGTCGGCGCAGCGCCGTGTCGCTGAACGAGGGCGAGCCGCGGCGGATGCGCAACTGCACGAGGCTCGACCCGGTGCGCACCAGAATGCTGAACGAGCGCGGCGAGATCTCGGCGTAGAGCGGCCCCCTGTAGCCCTCGCGCACCCGGTCGAACTCGGTGCCGTAATCGGTGATCACTCGGGCGAACACGTCGAGCCGGCCGATCGAGCTCTTCGGGTTGGCGAGTGCGGTAGTGCGCTTGCGTAGGGCCACATATTCGAACAACGGCACGATGTAGACGCAGTCTCTTTCGAGGACCGCACCCCGGGTCAAGTCGATCCGGTGCATCGAAAGGAGGTCGAGCTTGTCGCGCACGCTCGCCCGCGCCCCCGGTAGAAAGCTCGCCCGGACCCGGTAGGCGACCTCGCCCAACCGCAGATCGAGGCTCGCCGGCTGGATCTGCCCGTCGCCGATCGGCTGCGGCGACAGGATCTCGCGCCCTACCGCCACCGCCTCGCGCAGCATCTGCGAGGGCAGCAATCCGGTCGAGCGATCGGCCTCGGGGATCGGGAACAGCTCGCCCTCGCGCGGCTCGGGCATACCGCGAAATCCTCTGCGGTCAAGCAACACCCGTGTTCTAAGGCAAGCCGCGCGTCGCGCAAAGCCATCCCGGGGTTACGGAAATCAACACGCCCCGGCTCGGCGCGAAAAAACCCGGAGGTCGACTGTTTTCCCTCGTTCGCATTCGCACACTACCGGCAGGCCGGCGGAGCGCGCCTCAATGGCGAACTGTCGTTAATCGTGTATCCGGTCGCAGTTGATACAACCTTCCCCGCTGGCGGTCCGCTCGGCGTTCCCCACCAGTTGTTCTCGGCAAATACATTGTATCCGTGGGCCTCCAGGTCGTATATCGGGCCGCCAAAGATGCAATTCCCGCCGTTGCTGCCCAGCGCCCCGCCGCCGAGATCGATCAGCGCGTTTGCCGTCGCACCGGTCGGCTGCATGTCGAACGCGACCGCGACCCCGCTGGACGACAGCGAAAGGTCACTGTCCTGCACCCGCACCCTGAGATTGGTCAACGGAGTGAGGTCATTGAGCCATAGGTTGTAGTACCTGCTGCCGCTGATCGTGCTGTTGTTGATGTCCAAGGCGATCGTGTGCGGGTTGCCGGTGCCATCGCCGCTCGGATGGTTGTTGGTGACTTCGATGCCGTTGTTGTCGCAGCCGGTGAAGGAAGTGTCGTTCATCTCCAAAACAGTGGTGTCGTTGGCGCCGACAGAGCCGATGCCCAGGCATTCGCCGGTGTTGTCGGGCACGGTAGCGGTTCCCGGCGGATCAGCGTAGGAGGGAATCCCACCAGTGTAGGTGGTCTTCTCGACGATTACGTTGTCGAGCACCAGCGTCGCTGTCGACGCGCTCCCGCCGCGGTTAAATTCCTCAAGCATGTCACCGGGGTTATTCTGGAAGAAACTGTTGGATACGGTGACGTTGGCGTTCGCGCTGCCGTTGCTCAGGATGAACTCCAACCCGTTGGTCGAAGGGCCGCCGATTCCGGTCATGTATACGTTGTGATCAATGGTCTCGGTCAAGGTGCCGGCCTCGGCCGGGTTGACGAACAGACTATCCATGTTCGCACCGGTACTTCCGTTGTTTGCTTCGGTATTGCCGAGAAGCGTCGCCCGAAGCCGGGAAGAGCCGGTGACTTGCGTGCCGATACCCTCGATTGTCGAAACTTTCGAGCACTGCACGAGTCTGGTGACGAAATTGTACTCTATCTGTGCGCTAACATCTGCCGTGTTCATGCCGCGGATATCAATGCCGTCCCCGCATATTCCGTCATGGACGTAATTGTTGGCAATCGAGAGGCCAGTGCTCACGTCGGCGGTGTCGATCAGGATCGCGGCCCAGCCGGCCGGCAAGCCATTTGCAACGTCGTTCGCGACGCCGGCCGTATATGATTCCAGATAGAACGGTTGGACGACAAATCCTTGGGTGCCGGATGTGTTGAAACCGGATATGTCGTTGCCGCGCAGGGTTACGCCAACCACGTCCTGCCCGTAGATGCCGCCGCGATAGGCTCCGGCGATGACCAGATTCTCAACGTCGGTATCGCTCGCGAGCTCGACGGCGTCTCCCGAATTCGTGGCGCTCGTGGTATTCGTGATCCGCGGCAGCGACGAACCGCCGGACGAGCCCACCACCGGCGGTCCATTGGGAATTAAAGGAGTGCCGAATTGAATGACGGGCGGTCCGCCGCCGATCAGGCGCTGCCCAAGTTTCAACGCAATGCCTCCGTCGAGAGGAGGCGTGCTCGCCGGCGAGGGTTCAACGACGATCGTATCGCCGGGGCCGGATGCCTGCTCCACCAGCGCCAAGCTATTGAACGGCGCATTGGCGCTGCCGTTTCCTCCAGAAGGCGCGGCAGCGCTCACAAACCACCTGTGGTGCGTGTAATTGCCGCTGGGAGGGGCCGCTGCGGCCGTAACGGCGAGGGCGACGAAGGCGCCGACCGGCGCAAGGAGTAGCGAGCCGCGCGCAATCTTCGCACCCAAAATGGGTCTGGTCTTTTGCGCAAGGCCAGAGAATTTTCTCGACCGCATAACCGTCCTCCCATGAATGCCGCGGGCGGCGCTCTGATGGACCGATTTAATTGTGCCGGGCCGCGCGCTCATTAACCAAAGATAACGATATTACCCGGCGAATTCGGTCAATCAGAACGCGTCCTCAGTCCGATCTTCTTCACGCCGCCCTGGCGCCGATCACGGGGGCGCCCTCGCGGGCGGCGCGGCGGATCAGGTCGGCGCCGCGCTCGGCGATCATGATCGTCGGCGCGTTGGTGTTGGTCGAGGTCACCGCCGGCATCACCGAGGCGTCGATCACCCGCAGCCCGTCGAGCCCGTGTACGCGCAGCAGGTCGTCGACTACAGCCATCTGATCCGAGCCCATCTTGCAAGTACAGGTGGCATGGTAGACAGTCGAACCCTTCTGTCGCGCGTAGTCGAGCAATTCGTCATCGGTCTCGGCTTGAGTCCCAGGAAGGATTTCGGCGCCGCAATATTTGGCCAGAGCCGGTGCCGCGAACAGGCGCCGGACGAATCTGAGGCCGCCGACGATGGCGCGGCGATCGGTCTGCTCGCTCAGGTAGCGGGGGTTGATCGCCGGCGCTTCCGCAGGGTCGCTGGATTTCGCCTCGACATAGCCGCGCGACAATGGACGCATCTGCCAGGCCCCGGCGGTGATCCCGGGAAAATCGTCGAGCGCGCCGATCTGGCCGTCCTTGAAGCTGCCGGGTGCGATACTGCACTGCACGTCGGGGGTCGCCGATTCCTCCAGCACCTTGACCGAAGCCGCGGCCAATGAGGCGCTGTAGGTCAGCATGCCCTTGCCGGTCACGAGGTAGCGCACGATCTCGCCGGCCAACGCCAACCCGCGCGAGCGCTCGTTGACGGTTTGCGCGCCGGACACCTTGTAGCTGATCCGGGCGATATAGTGGTCCTGCATGTTGCGCCCGACGCCGGCGAGCGCATGACGCACCGGGATGCCGACGCGCGTCAGGTGCTCGGGTGCGCCAACCCCCGACAACTGCAGGATGTGTGGCGAGCCGATTGCCCCGGCCGATAGGATCACCTCGCGCCCGGCATCGGCATGCTCCACCGTTCCGCCGCGCTCGTATTCGACGCCAATCGCGCGGGTCCCGTCGAACAGGATACGTTGCACCCGTGCCTTGGCGACGAGCTGGAGGTTGGGCCGCTTCAGCGCCGGCCGCAAATAAGTCCGCGCGGTGCTGGCTCGCCGCCTGCCGCCACGCGTCTGCTGGCACCAGGCGATGCCGTCGCCGGCGCCGGCAGGCAGATCATTCACATCCTCGCGGTATTCGAGGCCGATCTCCTTACCTGCCTCGATCACCGCGGCGCAGAGCGGCGACCGGTCCATCTTCGAGGTAAAGAGCGGCCCGCCCTTGCCATGCACCTCGGTTTCCTCGCCCTCCCAATTCTCGGCTTTTTTGAAATAGGGCAGGAGATCGTCCCAGCCCCAGCCGCGATTGCCGAGCTGCGCCCAATGGTCGAAATCCTCGGGCTGGCCGCGGACGTAGATCAGCCCGTTGATCGAGCTCGAGCCGCCCAGCACCCGACCGCGCGGGTAGAGGATCGCGCGCCCGGCGGTGCCGGGATCGGGTTCGGCGTGATAGCCCCAGGTCAGGGTCGGGTGGTCGAGCAGTTTCATAAAGCCGGCCGGGATGTGGAT
Source organism: uncultured Alphaproteobacteria bacterium (assembly GCA_963832875.1). Classification (GTDB taxonomy): domain Bacteria; phylum Pseudomonadota; class Alphaproteobacteria; order ATCC43930; family CGMCC-115725; genus AP-15. The sequence continues at coordinate 530,209 of CAWHWB010000003.1, forward strand.
GTAGGGGCTCCAGTCGCGTCCGCCGGCTTCGATCAATACGACCCGCACATTGGGGTCTTCGGTCAGGCGGTTGGCGAGCACGCATCCGGCCGAGCCCGCGCCGATGATCACATAATCAGCCTTCATCCTCCCCTCCTTAGCTCTGCTAATGGCCGGCGGTGGCGATCGCCTTGATCGCGGCAGTCCATTCCGGCCAGATCGGGATCGAGGCAATCGGTGCAATCAGAGCCACGATCGTGATGATACCGGCGACCGTCAGGCGCTTGCCGAGATCGGCTTTGGTCGCGAGATACGGGAAGGCGCCGGCCATCTTGGCGATCCGCGGCTCGACACGACTGAGCGAGGCTCTCACCTCGGTCATGTCGGCCTGAAGATGCTCTACGGCTGCCTCGAGTTTCGCCACGCGCGCCTCCACGCCAGGATCATGGGGACCGCCGCCGGTTGCCGCCGTCATTTCTCGCGGCCATGGGATCACTCTCTCGTCTTCGTCCTTCCCTCGCGCCATATTTCAAAGATCCTTGCGTCTACCAAGCTCAGATTTCCGCAATTTGAACAGCTTAAGGGAATGTACGCCATCGTCGTATGAGCAATGGTTGAACCATACCCGGTTCGCCCGCGGCTATTAGGTGCGTGTAACTATCAGGGTCGGGATAGACCATCCAGCGGTCGCCCCCAGAGCTCGCATTCGCTGTGCTTCCATTTTTCGTCGATAAACTCGCGGATATCGTCGAGCAGGGTTCGCTGCACCTCTATCTCGGCCGTGACCCTTCCTCTTCGGCACCGGCGCTCAACGCGTTAAATCAGCCCTCTTCCCGGCAGCGGGAAGAGGGCTGCAGCAAAAGGTCAGCCGGATCAGCCGAAACGCGAGACGTCGACCGCCTTTTCGGTGATGAATTCGAGCAGCGCCGGGGTACCTTCGCGGGTCTTCTCGATGCCGCGGCGGATCGCCCCCTGGATCTCGCCGGGCTCGGTGACGCGCTCGCCATAGCCGCCGAGCGCCTGCGCGAAATTGGCATAATGGCCGCTGATGTCGGTCGAGCGGTATTTCTCTGTCGCCACCGGCATCACCTTCAGTTCGATCGCCATCGAAAAATTGTTCATCAGGATCGACAGGATCGGAAGCCGCTCGCGCACCGCGGTCTCAAAATCCATCCCGGTAAAGCCGATCGCGGCGTCGCCCCAGACATTGATGCACAGCTTGTCGGGTGCGGCCAATTTCGCGCCCATCGCCAGCCCCAGCCCATAGCCGAGCTGGGTGGTCTTGCCCCAGCCGATATAGGAGAGCGGCGTCTCGCTGACCCAAAACGGCGACAGCTGGTCGCGCGGGCTGCCGGCATCGTGGGTGATGATTGTGTTCTTGACGTCGACCGTGTGCAGCAATTCCCAGATCACTCGGTAGGGCGACAAGGGCTTGGTGTTCTGGGTCAGCCGCGGCATCCACTGCCCCATCCACTCCTCTTTCAGCGAGCGGATCTCGCGGGTCACCGCCGGCGCCCGGTCGCGGGCTTTGCCGTGCAGCCGGTCCTTCACTTCTTCCAACAGCGCGTTGAGGGTCAGCCCGGCATCGCCGACCGCTGCCAATTCGGTCGGCACGTCCTTGTTGATGTCGGTCGGGTCCAAGGTCGCATGGGCGATGCGCTTGCCCTTCGGCATCGGGGTGGCGAAGCTCGACCGGGTAAAGCTGCAGCCGATGCCGAACACCAGATCGGCATTTTGCAGGAAGGTGTGGAGCTGCTTCGAGATGCCGATCCCGCCCGAGCCCAAGGCCAGCGGATGGTTTTCGGGAAAGGCGCTCTTGCCCGGCAGGGTGGTCATGACCGGCGCTTCGAGCAGTTCGGCCAATTGCTGCAGCTGCTTCCACGCTTTAGCGTAGTGGACGCCTTGACCAGCGACGACGACCGGGCGCTGGGCCGCGACCAGGGCCGCGGCGATCTCGGAAACTGAACGCGGGTCGGGGCCGCTCTTCAGTCGCGGGGTCTTCTGGTAGTCGAGCGGCCCGGTCAATTCCTCGCGCAGCAGGTCGGATGGGAACTCGATCAGCACCGGGCCCGGACGCCCGTTCTTGACCTGGGTAAAGGCGCGGCGCAAGGCCTCGGCCGTGGCATCGGCCACCGTCACCTGCTCGATCCATTTGGTGACGTTGCGATAGTTGAGCGCGGCGTTGAAGTTGGGGCGGACCTGGTTGATGTTTCGCGCATAGCCCGCCGGCAACACGACGACCGGACAGGAATCCCCCCAGGATTGCGCGACGCCGCCAAAGGCGTTCTCGGTGCCGGGGCCGTGCTGCATGGCGAAGACCCCGATCCGGTCTCCCGAAGTGACTTTGGCGATGGCGTCGCACATGTGCAGCCCGATCCGCTCCTGGCGCACCATGATGGTGCGGATATCGGCCTCGGCGGCGGCCTCGATGATCGGGTTGACCGGATAACCGATCAGAAACTCGATCCCTTCGCGCTTCAGGATTTCGGCGACGGCATTGGCGACCTTCATGAAGAACCCTCCTCGGTCCGCGGCGATAGCCGGACTGATTGTGACACAGGCGACGTTTTGCTGCGAAGCCCGTTGCGGCGTCGCATGGCAGACAGCATATCCGATTGCGTTGCCAGCTGCCGGGCATGCCGGCCGGGCTGGCGCAACTGCCACGCCGGCTTGCCGCGGTCGGAGGCGCCTCTTATTATTCGCGGTCGAGCCGAACCGGAAGCCGACCGTCATGCCGTGCCGCTGCAAGCCTCATCCTGCGCCGATCGCGGCGGGTCTTGTGAGCTGACCCGACAGCCGCCGGCGATCGGGATCGCAATGTCGAACGACCCCCAGTTGCGCGGCCCGTCGGTTCGCCGCATCCCCGAGGGCGACAATCGCGAACGCATGATCTGCGCCGAATGCGGCTACGTTCTTTACGACAACCCGAAGATCGTCGTGGGCTCGGTCGCCCGCTGGGGCGAGCGCATTCTGTTGTGCCGGCGCTCGATCGAGCCGCGGCACGGGTTCTGGACGTTGCCGGCGGGCTATCTCGAGCTCAACGAGTTGGCCAGCGCCGGGGCCGAGCGCGAGGCCTGGGAGGAGGCGCACGCTCGCATCGAGATCGAAGGGCTACTGGCGATCTACGACATCCCGCGGATCAGCCAGGTGCAGCTGGTTTATCGCGCGCGGCTGTTAGACGAAGCGGTCAAGGCGGGGCCGGAAAGCCTTGAGGTGCGGCTGTTCGGGTGGGACGAAATCCCGTGGGCCGACCTCGCCTTCCCGTCGAACCGCTGGGCCTTGCAGCACGATCGCGAGGCGCGGACGAGCCTCGACTTCACCACCCGCATCAACCCGCCCGGCTTTTAGTAGCCTTCGCGCTCCATGCGTTTGCGCAGGAGCTTGCGGTAGCGGCGCACCGCTTCAGCCTTTTCGCGGGCGCGCCGTTCCGAGGGCTTCTCGTAGCTGCGCCTCAATTTCATTTCCCGGAACACGCCCTCGCGCTGCATTTTTTTCTTCAAGGCCCGCAGGGCCTGGTCGACGTTGTTGTCGCGAACGAGGACTTGCACGGCGTCTCTGCTCCGTTCCGGTAGCTCTCGGCCGCAGCCCGCGCTGCGGCAATCCGACGTTTATCTAGCACCGCCGCCGCCCGCTGTGAAGGCGGCCGATGGCGATCGGTCCGGCTGCCGCTTTACCGCGACCGCCGCCAGTCGCATATTCGCGGCATGGCTCTCCTGAAGATTGCCCATATGGGCAACCCGGTGCTGCGCGCGCCCGCCGCCGCGGTCGAGGACCCGCAGGCGCCGTGGGTGCGCCGCCTGGTCGAGGATATGATCGAGACGATGGCGGACGCCAGCGGCACCGGCCTCGCCGCTCCCCAAGTGCACCAGCCCTGGCGGATCGTCGTATTTTTTGTCTCCGGCGAACGTCTCAGCGGGATGCCGGGCGACATCGCCCAGGACCTGACCGTGCTGATCAATCCTCTGATCGAACTGGTGGGGCATGAGCGGGCCTTCGGCTGGGAGGGCTGCTTGTCGGTTCCGGGGCTGCGCGGCGTCGTGCCGCGCCATCTGCGCATCCGCTACCGCGCCACTGGCCTCGACGGCGAGACCATCGAGCGTGAGGCCGAGGGTTTCCACGCCCGCGTCGTTCAGCACGAATGTGATCACCTCGACGGCATTCTCTACCCGCAGCGGATGGTCGATCAGCGGCACATGTTTTTTATCGAGGAATTGCAGCGCCACCCGGTCGATCTCGCGGCACTGCTCACCGAGGCGCCGGCGACATGAGAAGCCCGCTCGCCGACACGCAGCACGACGCCCTGATCGAGGCGATTCTGCCCGATGTGGCATTCGACGGCTGGTCGCGCGCCGCGCTGCGGGCGGCGGCGCGCCGGCTCGCGATGCCGGCCGGCGAAGCGCTGGCGCTGTTCCCGGGCGGAGCCGCCGACCTCGTCGCCGCCTTTAGCCGCTGGGCCGACCGGAAAATGCTCGACCGGCTCGAAGCCCTACCGCTCGATGCGTTGCGGGCGTCCGAGCGCATCGCCCTGGCGATCGGTGTTCGTCTCGAAATCGTCGAGCCGTGGCGCGAGGCCGTCCGCCGGTCGCTGGCCATCCTCACACTGCCGCACCACGCGCCATTGGCACTGCGCCTTGGATACGAGACGGTCGACGCGATCTGGTATGCCGCCGGCGATACCGCCACCGATTTCAGCTTTTATTCCAAGCGCCTGAGCCTGGCTGCGATTTATGGGGCCGCTATGCTCTACTGGCTCGACGACCGCTCCGAGGGCTTTGCCGAGACCCGCGCCTTTGTCGAACGGCGGCTCGCCGCCGCTGCCCGCCTCGCCCGGGCCCGGCGCGATTTCGAAACCGTCCTGCACCAACTGCCGAACCCGCTCCGCGTATTGCGCCCGTCGCGCTGAAAGCGCTCTTCAGCGATGTGGGATCAGGCGGGTGACGTGACCCATCTTGCGGCCAGGCTGGACCTCGTGCTTGCCGTAGAGATGCAGCTTGGCGAGCGGGTCGTTGAGCGACTCGCGCCACTTCTCGATGCCGCCGCCGAGCAGGTTTTTCATGACCGCGTCGGAATGGTGCTCGACCGAGCCGAGCGGTAGGCCGCACAAGGCGCGCACCAGCTGCTCGAACTGGCTGGTGACGCAGGCGTCGATGGTCCAATGCCCGGAATTGTGCGGCCGCGGTGCCAGCTCGTTGACCAGGATCTCGCCCGTCTGGGTCACGAACATCTCGACCGCGAGCACGCCGACCAGATCGAGCTTCTCGGCCACGTGGCGCGCGATCGCCTCAGCCTGCATCGCCGTTTCGGGCTTGATTCGCGCCGGCGCGATTGTGGTGTCGAGGATATGCGCGGTGTGCTGGTTTTCGACCGGCGGATAGGTCGCCCAGGCGCCGTTGCTGCCGCGCGCGACGATGACCGAGATCTCGCAGGCGAAATCGACAAAGCTTTCGAGGATGCCGATCTCTGCGCCCATTCGGCGCCACGCGTCTTCCGACCTGGTCGCGGCGGTCAGGGTCACTTGGCCCTTGCCGTCATAGCCCATGCGCACGCTCTTGAGCACCGCCGGATAGCCAAAATCGTGCATTGCACGAACCAACGCCGCCGCATCGGAGATCTCGCGATAGGCGGTGGTGGCGACCTCGATCGAGCGCAGGAAATCCTTTTCCTGCAAGCGGTCCTGGGTGATTTCGAGGATCTCGGGGCGCGGCAGCACCGGTTTCGACGCCGCCACCCGGCGGATGGCCTCGGCCGGGATGTTTTCGAATTCGAACGTCGCCACGTCGACCATGGCGGCGAAGCGGTCGAGCGCCGCCAGATCCGAATATTCGGCGACGGTGGCGGCGGCGCACACCTGCTCGGCCGGGCTGTCGGGCTCGACGGCGAAGACATGGCAGCGGTAGCCGAGCCGGGCCGCGGCAAGCGCGGTCATGCGGCCGAGCTGGCCGCCGCCCAGGATGCCGATCGTGGCCCCGGGCGCCAGCACCTTCGCCGCGGACGGCATCAAGCAGGTTCCGGGCGATCGGCCACGCCCTGCGTCTGCGCCTGCCGCCATGCGTCGACGGCCTGTTCGGCGGCCGGGTCGCCAAGCCCCAGGATCGCCGCTACGAAGAGTGCGGCGTTGACCGCACCCGCCTCGCCGATTGCAAACGTCGCCACCGGGACCCCCGCCGGCATCTGCACGATCGACAACAGGCTGTCCACCCCTTTGAGCACCCGGCTTTCGATTGGCACGCCGAGCACCGGCACCGAGGTCAGCGCGGCGGTCATCCCAGGCAGATGAGCCGCACCCCCGGCGCCGGCGATAATCGCGCGCAGACCACGCGAGCGCGCGCTGCGGGCATATTCATAGAGCCGATCCGGGGTGCGATGCGCCGAGACGATGCGCGCCTCGTGGCCGATCCCCAGCCGGTCGAGGGTGTCCGCGGCATGCTGCATCGTGCGCCAATCCGATTGGCTGCCCATGATGATGCCGACCGCGGGACCAGCTTCGCTCATTCGCTTCCTTCCAACGCCGTGCGCGTCGAGTTGTGCGCGCCTCTCGCTCTCGCTGCGCGCGCGGCGAGAGCATTATAGGAGCGCCCCTCGACCGCACAACCCGCCCACGCCCGGCCCGGGCGTGATCATGCCGCCAGATGATGACGCCGTCAGGCGATGATGTCGGGCAGCAGCTCGCTTTCGATCTTTGAGATTTGGTCCTTGAGCAGCAGCTTTCGTTTCTTCAGCCTTTGCAGCTGAAGCTGGTCGAACGGGGCGCGCTCGGAGAGCCGCGCGATCACCTCGTCGAGATCGCGGTGTTCGGTCTTCAGGGCGGCGAGCTTTGCCTTCAGCGACTCGGTGTCGAGGTCCATTGATCGATTGGCGCGAGATTCACGACGACCATATCATGTCGAATGAGCCCGGTCGCCGGCATCGTGCAACAGGGCGCCGACGCGCCTGAAGAGGCTGCATCGGCGGGCGCGGAACTGTGGCGCTTTTCGCTGGCGTATTACGCGCAGCCCGGCGTCGCGGTGGCGTTGCTGGCTCTTCAGGATCGCGAGCACCTCGATGTGAGCCTGATCCTGTTCGCGTTGTGGCACGGTCTTTGCGGCCGCGGGCGGCTCGATCGGGAGGCGCTCGCTGCCGCTGACCGGGCGGTGCGCGCGCTGCGCTGCGACCTCATCGAGCCGCTGCGAGCGTTGCGGCGGCGGCTCAAACCCCATCCCGACCGGGACATCCGCCGGCTGCGCGAGGCCATCAAGGAGCTTGAGATCGAGGCCGAGAAAGCGGCGTTGCATCGGCTCGCGGCAAACGCTGCTTCGCCCGACGGCGGCGCCGATCGGACGGCGCGAATGGCGGCGGCCCACGACAATCTCGCGCTCCTTCTGGGTCCGCGGGCGACATTGAGCGCGGAGGCCGCGATCATCCGCGATTGTCTGGCGCCGTTTCTCGCGGATCGCTGATTTCTGCGGTCAACTCCCGCGTCATATTTTCGTCATCGGGGTTGGTGACCCCTGGCCGGCCGGTCGCCGCGGCGTTACCATCGCTTGGTGCCATCGTCTATGAGGAGGATTGTGCATGTCGCCGCAGGATCGCGTCGAGGCGCTCAAGCAAAGGCACGCGGCACTCGAACGCGCCATCGATGAGGAGAACGCCCGCCCGCTTCCGAACGATGATGCGATCTCCGATCTGAAGCGTCAAAAGCTCCGCATCAAGGACGAAATCTTTCAATTGGAGAACCAATAACGCGCCGCGATCGGCGGTTCCATTCCCCGCTAAAAACCGGGAGGGCGAGGTCCCCCCGGTTTTTTTGTGGTCCGCTGCTTATGTCCGCCGCCGATGCTGGCAGCGCGGGGTGAGCCGCGGTCGGGCGTCCCACGCTTGGTGGATTGCCGGCTTCCTCGGCATCCAAAGGTTGATGCGCAATTCTGAATTTGGCGCGTCAAATGATACGGCTCGATTGAGGCGGGAATACGGTTAAGCTGATTGAAAGGCGGTAAAACCTCGTTGGAAAAGTGTTGACTTAGAGATCACCCGCGATGATTTTCTCTGATCGGGCAAATCGAGCTCGATGTCTAAATGTAAACACATTGTAACGGGAGGACAGTATGCTTCGAGAAGAGAGTTCTTTTTGTGTCATAGGCCGGAAACATTTCCGGCTGGCGGTGTTGACCGCAGCCGCGCCGGCGCTGCTGCTGGCCGCTGGCGCCGCTGCGGCCGCCACAACCCGGGGGCCCGTCACCTTGCAGTTCACGATCCCGGTGCCGGTCGCATCGACCAACAAGACCGGCGGCATGTATGGGTTCGACATCAGCTTTGTCGAACTCGACCACGCAGACCTACTATCTCGGCGATCGCTCGAACGCCTCGGTCGATGAGGTCAATGCCAAGACCGGGACCTTCGTCAAGCATATCACGGCGACCCCGCCCTTCGCCGGCGCTACCGGCAACAACAGCACCTCCGGCCCGAACGGGGTGGTCAGCGGGATGGCTGCATGTTCGCCGGCGACGGCCCGAGCCGCGTGGTCTCGTTCAGCCTTCTCAGCGGCAGCCAAGTCAGCAGCATCAAGACCGGCGGCACATTTCGCGCGGATGAATGTCCTTCGACCCCAAGGACCGGATGCTGTTGTAGTGAACAACGCCGACACTCCGCCGTTTGCCACGCTTGATCAGCGTCAGCACGGCCTGCAAGCTCACCATCGGAAAACGGATCACCTATAGCTTCGCCACCAACGGGGCGGAGCAGGCGGTGTGGGATCCGACGACCGCGCGGTTCTATCAGTCGATCCCCTCGATATCGGGAACGACTGCGGCGCCGGGATCCGCTCGGAGCGCTGATCCGCATCAATCCCGCGACTGGTGCGATCGAAACATGTTCGTCGGTTCCCTATTGCATGCCGGCCGGCCTTTCCATGGGCCCGAACAGACGTTTCTGCGGGCTGCAGCGTCGTCTACGATACGATGGGTAATCCCTGGTTCGGCGCCGACACCAACAGTGCGAACCCGTTTCAGGTGATCATCGACACCAACGGCTCTCTATATCCTTCGTGCGGAGGCATCGGCTCCTCGGATGAAGTCTTGGTACAATTCGGGCGACGATCACTGGTACACCGGCACCTCAAACTCGCCCTATTCGGCGCATCCGGTGGCCTCGATGACCGGCGCCACTTCCACTACCGATGAGGGTGCCGCCATCCTCGGGGTGATCGACGGGACCAGCCAGAGCCTCGACCAGATCGTGCCGACGCTCAATGTGCCGGCGGTGACCGGAAAGCACGTCTCCGGCAGCTCCCATTCGGTGGCCGCCAATGCCGCGAACAACTGGGTGTTCGTGCCGATTCCGGCAAACAATGCGATCCTTGGCTGTCTGACCGGGTGCATCGCGGTCTATTACCGCAACGACGGCGACTAGGTCGGCGCCAACGACTAGCCCCGACGCCCGTCGCGCCGCGATCGGAAGATTGCGGCGCCGCGGTTGGCACACCTGACAGAAACGCGGGCTTCGGCCCGCGTTTCGCGTATCGAGCGACGACCAAGCGCTGGCGCCGCTTAACAGACGGCGCCGATGCTGCTCTAATGGATCGGGGGTTCGGGAGACGCCAGCCCCAGGGGATCGGAAATGCCGCGATTGCCCGGAACGGGTGGGTGTGCGCAGGGCGCCGCGCGGCCGCGGAAATCGACCCGCCGCTGACCGCGGATGCAGATCTCGCTCGATCTCGCGGTCAACGCCATCGTCGCCGGTCTGCTGCTGGGCGGCTTTTACGCGGCGGTCACGGTCGGGGTGACGATCTCCTTCGGCATGCTCGACATCGTCAATATCGCCCACCCGGCCTTTATCATGCTCGGCTCGTTCGTCGCCTACGCGCTGAATTCGAGCTTCGGTCTCGACCCGGTGCTGATCGGCGTCGCGATGACACCGCTGTTCTTTCTGCTCGGCATGGGAGTCTATCAGACCTATTACTATGCCTTCGAGCGGCGCGGCGAGGAGTCGATCCAGGGCCTAGCCTTTTTCTTTGGCCTATTGTTTGTCGGCGAGGTGGCGCTGATCCTGGTCTTCGGCGTCGACTATCGCTTTGTCGAGGCGGCCTATATCGGCCCGAGCCTGCATCTGGGGTTTGTCGAGCTGCCGCTGCGCATGCTGGTCCCGTTTGTCGTGTCGTTGCTGCTGGTGGCGGTGCTGCAGATGTTTCTCGGGCGCAGCTTTATCGGGCGCGCGATCCTCGCCGTGTCGCAGGACCGGGTCGCCTTGCAGCTGATGGCGGCCAATCCGAGCCGGATCAAGCGGATCGCCTTCGGCATCTCGATCGCCACTGCTTCGGTCGCCGGCGCCTTGTTGATCATCATCCAGCCGGTCGAGCCGTCGGTCGGGCGCGACTATATCGGGCGGATCTTCGCGATCTGCGTCTTGGGCGGCATGACGAGCTTCCCCGGCATGGTCATCGCAGCGCTGCTGATCGGCATCGTCGAGAGCCTGACCGCGACCTTTTACGGTCCGTCCTGGGCGCCGGCGGTGGCCTTTGGCTTTCTGCTGTTGACCCTCGCCGCCCGCCCCGCCGGCATCCTCGGCCGCTGACGATGGGGCATTGCGGTCTATGGTGCCCCTCTCCCGCGGTGCGGGAGAGGGGCTAGTCGTAGCGATGAGCACCGGAAAATTCTGGCTGGCGTCGTTCGCCTTTGTCGTCGGCCTGCTGCTGCTAACGCGCTGGCAAATCCAGAACGAGTATTTCTATTTCGCCGGCTATGTGGTGCTGCAATATGTCGTGCTGGCGACCGCATGGAACATCCTTGGGGGCTATACCGGCTACACCAATTTCGGCACCGCGGCCTTCTTCGCGTTCGGCGCCTATAGCTCGGTGGTGCTGCACAAGCTGACCTCGGTCCCGGTGCCGGTGATGATCCTGGTCGCCGGGGCGGTTTCCGGGCTCCTCGGCTTCGCCATGGGTTATCTGACCCTGAGGCTCAAGGGCGTGTTTTTTGCCATCGCCACCTTGGCGATGGCGATCGTGGCGCAGACCCTGATCGTCAACTGGGAGTTTGTCGGCGGCTCGCGCGGCATCTACATCATCCGGCCGGAGCACTCGCCGATCTATGGCGGCTATATCCAATACCTCTATTCCTTGATGCTGCTGCTGAGCTGGCTGGCGGTGGCGATTGCGCGCACGATCGAGCGTTCGCGGCTCGGGCTCGGGCTCGCGGCGATCCGCGATGACGAGCAGGCGGCCGAGGCGGGCGGCGTCCCGACGCTGCGGCTCAAGCTGATCGCCACCACATTGAGCGGCGCGCTGATGGGCATGGCCGGGGCGCCGTTCCCCTACTACGTGACCTATCTTGACCCGAGCTCGAGCTTCAACCTGTCCTATGCGGTCAACGCCGTGGCGATGCCGCTGATCGGCGGCATGACCAGCTGGGTGGGCCCGGTCATCGGCGCCGTGCTGTTGGGCACGATCCAGCAGGTCGCGACGGTGACGATTTCGTCGGCGCTGAACCTGTTGATCGTCGGGCTGCTGCTGATCGGCTTTGTCGTGGTCGCACCCAACGGGATCGTCGGTCTGGTCGCGGCGCGGCACCGGGCCCGGGTACGGTGATGGCGGTGCGGTGATGGTGGTGCCGCAATGACCCGATCGGCGCCGCCACTGCTCGAAGCGAGCGGGCTCTCCAAGCATTTCGGCGGCTTTGTCGCACTCGATAACATCGATCTCGCGATCAGCGAGGGCGAAAGGCTAGGGCTGATCGGCCCGAACGGTTCGGGCAAAAGCACGCTCGTCAACTGCCTGTGCGGCACCCTGCGCCACGACAATGGCGCGATCACGTTCGCCGGCCGCCGGCTCGACCGCCTCCCGGCCCATAAGCGCACCAGGCTCGGGCTCGCGCGAAGCTTTCAGCTGCCGCGGCCGTTCCGCACGTTGAGCCTCCTCGACAATCTGCGCATCCCGCTGCTCTACGCGGTCAACGCCCGCGCCGGGACGCACCTGCACGCCGCCGCGATCGAGGAGCGCTCTGTTCGGCTTCTCGACGATGTCGGGCTCGCCGACAAGGCAGGCCGGTTGCCCCGCGATCTGACCCAGGTCGAGATGCGCAAGCTCGAGCTCGCCCGCGCGGTCGCGAGCGCGCCGCGGCTCCTGTTCGCCGACGAAGCGATGGCCGGGCTGTCGCCCTCCGAGGTCGAGGAGATCCTGGCGGTTTTGTTCCGGCTCAACGAAGGCGGCATCACGATCGTCCTGATCGAGCACATCATGCGCGCGGTCATGAGCTTTTCGACCCGGCTCGTGGTCCTGGTGGCCGGTCAGAAAATCGCCGACGGGGCGCCGCAGGAGGCGATCCGCAACCCTGAGGTCGAAAGGGCCTATCTTGGCGAATAGCCTCACGATTTCGGGCGTCGACGCCGGCTATGGTGCGGTTCGCGTGCTCGAAGACGTGTCGCTCGAGGTGGCGGCAGGTGAGACCGTGGTCCTGCTCGGCACCAACGGCAACGGCAAGAGCACGGTCATGAAATGCGTGATGGGCATGGTCACGCCGATGGCCGGGACCATTACCGCCGAGATCGACGGCCAGCGGCACGACCTCGTCGGCCGCTCGACCGAGGCAATCGTCGATCTCGGCATCAGCCTGGTGCCCGAGGGCAGGCGCCTATTCCCGAAATTGACGGTCGAGGAAAATCTGCTGCTGGGCGCGTTTCGCCCGACCGCGCGGGCCCTGATCGCTGTCAATCTCGACTCGTGCTACGCGACCTTCCCGGTGTTGCGCGAGCGGCGCCGCCAGCTCGCCGGCAGCATGAGCGGCGGCGAGCAGCAGATGCTGGCGCTCGCCCGCGCCTTGATGTCGGCGCCGAAAATATTGCTGATCGACGAGCCCTCGGTCGGGCTCGCGCCGGTTCTGGTCAAGCGCACGATCGAAAAGATCGAGGAATTGAAGGAGCGCTATCAGCTGACCGTGCTGATGGCCGAGCAGAACTTCAACCAGGCGGTGCGCATTGCCGACCGCGGCTACGTCATCGTCCACGGCAAGATCGCCTTCGAAGGCCGATCCGCCGACGCCCTCAACAACAACGAACTCGTCCGCAAATTCTATCTGGGGCTGTGAGCGGCGCTCCGTCAGCTCCAGATTCCGGAAATGCCGCCGTAGCCACCTAGGGCCGCGACCGCGCTGCCCCTTACCGGTGGAGCAGCAGCGGATAGGCGGCCAACAGCAGTTCGGCGACGATCAGCAGCACGATGTACCATTCGACCCGCGCGCTGCTGCGGGCCTGCACCAATCCGAGCAGGGTCTCGACGGTCCGGGCAATGATGTCGAGCTTGCGGTCGAGCGCCCGATCGCGCTCGCGCAGCTCGTACTCGTCGGCAAGACGTAGGTAGAGGCGCTCGAGCTCGGGCCGTTCCCACAAGAGCTCGGGCTTTTCGCCGGTTTCGACGCGGCCGACCATCTTGTGCTGCATCGCCAGCACATCGCCGATGTGCCGCAGCAATTCCCGGCTGCCGGCGCCGGCGCGGCCATTCCTTCGCAGTTTCGCGGCGAGCGGCTCGATGCGATCGAAGATGGCGGCGATCCGGATTTCGTAATACGCGAGGACCAGATTCTTGGCCAACACGTCCGCGACCAATTGCAGCCGCTCGACGGTCGGTTCACGCAACACGATGTTGCCGCCGGCATCGATCGGCTGGTCGCTGCCGGGGCGGATCAACAGCTGCGCTTCCTCCTGGTCCGGCATCGGCAGGGGTTCGCTGACGAATGGGGCGAGCGATGCCAGAAAGCGCTCCGCCGCCTCGCGCCGCACCCCGAACAGCACCACCACACCGTAGCGGAATAAGACGGCGACGCCGCCGCCCGGGACCGAGAGCGCCGCCGGTGCGGCGGCGATAGCGCCGTCGCCCTCCGCCGACCTGGTATCGAGCCGCTCGCCCAGTAGATACCCGCGCACCGGGATCGGTTCGGCGCCGCCGTCGGCCGTGGCGATCCCCGGGGGACAGGCGGTGGCGGAAAAAACAGCCGAGGGCGACCGGGGGCGCTGGCTTTGGGATGTGGTCGGAGGATCGCTCATCGATGAATTAGCTCAGCCTGCCATCAGCCGAGACTCGTTGCGCGGCGGCGCTGAACGCGAACCCGCGGCGCCGTCGCCGCTTGCGGTCGTCGGAGGATTGGCCTCTTAGCTGATATGGGAGAGCTGCCGCGGCGAATCGAGCAGCGCATCCGCCGGCGCACGCCGCCTCCCCGGGAACGCGTTCAGCCGCGAAAGCGACGGACGCCGCGCGAGGCGGCGCCGGTCACCACGAGAGTTCAGGGATTGCTGGGAATGACCATCAACGTCGCCGGCGTGACGTAGGTCGCGATATCCTGCGGCAGCAGGAAACGCTGCGACACGAGTGCGTTGGCGGCGGCCGTCACCGCCGCGACGTAGTTCGCGTTGGTTCCGCTCGCATTGCCATACCGCTCCTGCAGCGAGGGCCGCGGGTCGCCGGTTAAGAGGCGATGAACCTTCGTGTCCGGAAACGCTATGTACTGGCCACTGCCGTCACAGCCGTCGATCATGCTCGCAGCACCGCCCGGGTCGGGATCGGAGTTGCTCCCGGCGCGCTGGGCCCATCCGGTGTAGGTCGCGATCGGCGCGGCGACGCTCGGCACGCGAACCCCGGCGATGTCGTTGCCGTCGCTGTCCGTCTTCGACACGAAGATCTGATACGGCGTGCCGAGCAGGACCGGCGGCGAGATCGAAACGATGCCTCTATAGAATTCGGGTCCGAAATCCCACAGATCGCCGGTGTGGTGAATGCCGTCGTAAAAGACATCGGCGGTCTGCGGCAGCGCCGGGTTCGCGGACGACGGGTTCGCGGTCGGTCCGGCCGCGGCGTAGGTGAAGACGCCGGTGATGCTCGAATTCGTCCCCCAGCTGTAGTTCGGGATGTTGGGAAAGCCCATGCCGGATTGCGGCAAGGCCGGCACCAATGTTCCGCCGCGGATGGTCGGGACTTGGTTTGCCGGCGGCGCGGTGCCGTCGCTCGCCCATTCGTCGAGATCGACCAGCAGCGCCTTCTCGACCCAGGCCGAATTGAGCGGGTTTTGCAGTTGCCGGCAAATGCCCTCGGAGGTGCCGCTTCCGGTGCCGTGCTGGAAGCTCGCGAGCACGTAATAGCGAACGTCCGGGGTTTTCGAGAGATCGAGGTCGTGCCCTTGGCCGTCGGTCGTCAGCATCGAGCCGCCCTTCGACCAGAACTCGTTCTCGGAATTCGTTTCGAAGATTTTGGGACAGGTGTCGGTCGCTTCGCAGCGGTCCAGCCGACTGCCGGTCTCGTGGGTCACCCTGTCCTTGAACGATACGTCGGCGAACGGGAATTGGAACTCCGGGTCCCAGCGCGCGATGTGCTGACGCGATGTGCGGGTCGGCTGGGCGAAACGGTAGTTCAAGTAAATCCCATCGCCGCCGCCGATGTAGTTCAGCATGCCGTCGATCGCTTTTTCGTGATGAGGCGGGCGTAGCCAGAACTGGCTCCACCAGCTGAGATCGCCCCATTTATGCTGGCTGGCGCCGGCCGGAACATCGGCGTCGTTGAAGCCGAACAAAACGAAGTCGCGGGTCGTGCGGCAGGGCTGCGAGCTGCAGATGGTGTAGATGTCTTTCACATCGCCGGCGAGCGGGTTGGCGATGCCATTGTCATCGGTCTTGGCGTCGCGCAGGAAGGTCGCGAAATCGCGGATCGCGGCGAGACCGAGCCCGGCGATATTCGGGTTCTGCGCGATGTAGGTGAATTCGTAGAGCGCCGTCGGCCCAAAGGTTCCGGGCGCACCGAAATCGCCGGCCGTCAGCTTGACGCATGTCGGAGAGAAGAAGTCGGTTTGGGCCGCGCATGTCGTGGTGTAATACCAATCCGCGGCCGGAACGACTTGCGGCTTGTCGCCGTAATTCTCGCGCACGGTCAACATGGCCTTGGACTGGTCGAGGCTGGCCGGCGGGTAAGTGAGCGGCAGGTCCGCCGGCGTCGTGCCCAGATCGACGTCGAGCTCCTCGGTGGTTGGACCGGTAATCGCCGAACCGTTCTTGTTCGTCGCCACCGGCAGAGTGACGCCGAAGAGCTTGCCGCCTTGCGGTGCGGTGAGGTCCCAGCCGACTTCGACGATCGACCATCCCATGTTCATCAGAAACCCGGTGCCGGCCGTGCCCGCGGAGGGCGGGACCGCGGTGTTGCCGCCGGCGGCGATCGGCGTGCCGGCGGCGGTGATGCCGCCGTTGAGCGTGCTGAGCGCGCCGGGACCGCCGCGGTTGGGCAAGTCGTACATGACGCGGTGCGCCCCTTTCGACAGATCGGTCGGGCGGATGACCTGGAAATCCGCCGTGAAGCTGACCGTTCCATCGGCGTTTTTCGGCCCCAGAGCGATGTCGGTGATGACCGAATTGCGCGGATCGTTCGGGTCGACCTCATCGGTGAAAGTGCCGGTGATCACCTCATAGGTTCCGACCGATCCGAAGGTCGCGCCGCCGAATGTCGGCGACTGCACGCTCCTGATGTTGATCTGCGTGACCCGGGCGTGAACGACCGGCGCCAGCCCGAGGCAAGCAACGACGAGCGATGCGATTCCCAGGGCCGCCGAGCGCGCGGAACACGGCAAAATGCGCGAGGTCATTCGAGGGTCCTCCCATCACCCGACAGGCTGTGCCGCCGGTTCCCCTTTTGAACAATTTGAGGCCACATATTTGACCCATTCGGGTCACATACGCAACACCAAACAGCGGAAATTGCGGCAGCAAGGGGGCGGCGCCGCGAACGAAGCCTGTGCACAACATCGACTTGACCGTCGTGATCGGGGGCAAATGCCTATAATCACCGGGTGGCATGCGTCTTTGTGCGTCGGATCCCCATTGCCTTTTTCCCCGGCAAGATACCATGATTTGGACATAATTACCGTCGGCCGGCGACGCAAGCGCGCCGCCGAACGCAGATCGGCAGGCGATCCCGCGAACTCGGTCGGCGCAATCCGCGCGCCGATCGGGGTCGTCGGTTCAATTCGTCACGCTGGGGAGGAACAAATGTCTGTGAAGAAGTTTCGGCCATTCAAGACTATCCTGCCCGCCATCGCCGTCGCCGGCGCAATGCTTGGCTGGGGGCCGCCCGCAAAGGCGCGCGTCGCCACGATCGTCATCGACTCTCCGGCCTCAGCGGCCTATGGCGGCGCTGCGATCGGCTCTGCCGGGTCCTATGTCACGCTGAAAGGACGCGTCTTCGGGGAACTCGATCCGAGCGATCCGCACAATCAGATCATTCAGGACATCAACCTGGCGCCGCGCGACGCGCACGGCACGGTGCCGTACATCGCGACCTTCCAAATCACCATGCCGGAGAATCCGAGCCAGGCCAGCGGGCTGATGTTCTATGAAGTTTCCAATAGAGGCAGCAGCCCGATTCCGACGACGGCAGCCTCGGTGGTGCCCGGCGCCATCTATCTCGAGAGCGGCTGGCAGGGCGATCTGCTGGCGCATTGCACGACCCCCTATCCCTGCACCTCGCTCGCCACCCCCTATACCGGCACCGAGCAGGTCATTCAGGTCCCGGTCGCGACGAACCGCGACGGCTCGACCATCACCGGCCCGGTCTATGGTCATATCGCGAACGCAACCGGCAATACCGCGCAATTGATCATCTTTACCACGCCGGTGCCGTATCAGCCGCTAAGCCTCGACACGACCAAGACCCCGTTTTGGAGCCTCGCCTACCAGTCGATTACCGGGGTCGACGGCCCGCGGACCGAGATCCCGAGCACCGATTGGGCCTGGGCCGACTGCAGCACCGTCCCGTTCCCGGGCACCCCCGATCCGACCCGGATCTGCCTGAAAAATGGGTTCAACCCGAACCTGCTGTACGAGATGGTGTTCACCGCGAAGAACCCGCTGGTCCTCGGCGTCGGCTATGCCGCGACCCGCGACATCATCTCGTTCTTCCATAACGCCACGGCAGACGATCAGGGCACGGCCAATCCAATAGCCGGCATCGTCCATAAGGTCATCAGCGTCGGAGTCTCCGCAGTCGGGTTCATTCATCCGGTCCTCGATCCATCTCGGCTTCAACCAGGATGAGGAAAACCGGCAGGTGGTGGACGGCGCCTGGCCGCAAATCGACGGACGCCAGCTTTACATGAACGTCCGCTTCGCGCTGCCCGATGTGATCACCAACCTTTACATGATGTCCGACGAAGCGCCGGTGTGGTGGGCGCGCTATCCCGATCTCGCTCGCCATTACGGCCCGGAGGGTATGCTCGACCGATGCACCGCGACCAAGACCTGTCCTCAGATCCTGGAAACCTTCGGCTCGTTGGAGTTCTACGACGAGAAGATGTCCCCCGATCTTATCGGCTTTACCGCGCAAGGGGACATCCCGCTGCCCCGCAACGTCCACCGATATTATAACCCGGGGACGACGCATGGCGGTGGTGCCGGCGGCTTCACCTATACGGCCAATCCGCCGCCGGCCAGCGGCTGCGTCTACCCCGCCAATCCGAACCCCGAATCCGACACCAACAACGCGCTGCAGGACGATTTTGTCGCCTTGATCATGAACGGAACCCCAATGCCGCCGAGTTCCTACCCGTTGCTCGCGAATGGGCAACTGGTGCCGGCGGTGCAAAAAGCGGAGGGTTTCCCCGACATCCCGGACTATCCGTTCCAAGGCAACCAGATCAATTACGCCGAGCTGTTCGATTTCGGCCCGGAAATCGACTACCACGACCAGACCGGCATCGTCACGATCCAGCCGCCGGACATCGATCGGGTGCTGCCGACCTATGCGGTGAAGGTCAATTCCGACGGCAACGAGTATGCCGGGGTCAGGTCGGTTCTGCTCCAGGCGCCGCTAGCGACCTACACCGGCTGGAACACCTATGCGTCGGGTATCTACAAAGGACAGCAATGCGGCCTGACCGCGTCGTCATTCCCGTTCGAGGAAACGAAGGCTGAACGGATCGCCGCATCCGACCCGCGCCCGTCGATCGAGGAGCGCTATGGGAGCCACCAGGGCTATGTCTGCGTCGTCTCCAACGCCGCGAACAAGAACGTCAGCCAGCGTTTCCTGCGGTCGACGGCGGCGACGACGCTCATTTCCGAAGCGCAGGCGAGCAATGTGCTGACGGATATCACGCCGACGGCCGCCGATCAGAAGCTCGCCAATCAACTCTGCTCGGCGGGGGCGGTCGATAGCGCGGCGCCAGCGGCGGCGGGCCGGTAGAGCTTGCATGCGCCGGCCTAACTTCCCGGCAAAGTTGGCGCCCGCGCGGAAAGCAGAATCCAGAGCGAGGGTGACGGGGTCATGAGCCGGCAGCTGCACCTGAACCTGTTCATCCACAGCCGCGGGCACCATGAGGCGTCGTGGCGGCATCCGGATTCGTCGCCGCTGGCGCTGACCGATATCCGCTACTACCAGGATCTGGCGCAGCGGGCGGAGAGGGCGCTGTTCGACTCGGTCTTCCTCGCCGATCAGCTGGCGCTCGCCCCAGACGTGGCGCAGGCGGCGCGCACTTGGCTCGAGCCGGTGACCGTGTTGGCTGCCGTGGCGGTGGCGACCAGCCGGATCGGGCTGATCGCCACGGCGTCGACCACCTATACCGAGCCGTTCAACCTGGCGCGGCAGTTCGCCTCTCTCGACCACATCAGCAACGGCCGGGTGGCCTGGAACATCGTCACCTCGTGGCTGGCTACCGCGGCGCGCAATTTTGGCGGCGCGGGCCAGGTCAGCCACGCCGACCGCTATGCCCGCGGCGAGGAGTTCATGACCGTGGTCAAGGCATTGTGGGACAGCTGGGCCGAGGATGCGGTCGTCGATGACCGAGCCGGCGGCCGCTATGCCAGGCCGGACCGCATCCGGCCGATCGATCATCGAGGCGATTTCTACCAGGTGGCCGGGCCGTTGAACCTGCCGCGCTGTCCGCAGGGCCGGCCGGTGCTGGTGCAGGCTGGGTCGTCCGAGACTGGGCGCCGTTTTGCTGCGCGGCATGCCGACGCGGTGTTCACCGCCCATATCGAAAAGGCGACGGCGCAGGAATTCTATGCCGATCTGAAGGCGCTGGCGGCAGCCGAGGGGCGCGACCCCGACCAAGTGCTGATCCTGCCCGGCATCAGCCCGATGATCGCATCGATCGAGGCCGAGGCGCGGCGTATGGCACGCGAGCTGAACGAGCTCGCGGACCCCGAAATCGGTCGCAAGCGGCTCTCCGGCCGGTTCGGCGGGTATGATTTCTCGCACCTGCCGCTCGACCGCCCCCTCTCGCCGGAGGACTTTCCCGATCCCGGCTCGGTCGAAGCGGCGCGCAGCCGGACCGAGGTGATCGTGAACTTCGTGCGGCGGGAAAAGGCGACTTTGCGGCAGTTGCTGGCGTACCTCGCCGGCGCTCGCGGCCATTTCACCGCCGCCGGCACCCCGGAGCAGATTGCCGGTCTGATTGAGGACTGGTTCACCGACGGCGCGGCCGACGGCTTCAACATCATGCCACCGTTGCTGCCGGCACAGCTCGAATTGTTCGCCGCCGAGGTGATCCCGCTTCTCCAGCGCCGCGGCCTCTTCCGCACCGCCTATGCCGGCAAAACCTTGCGCGAGCATTACGGCCTCGCCTGGCCGAACAGCGCCTTCGAATAGGCAGCGCTGCAGATGGGGTCGAGCCGGGGATGCAGGCGGGTGCGAGAGCGATGGGTCGATCAGTCAGGGATTATCCGGCTTTGACGGAGGCCGGGGCGCTGAAGCACAAGATGTTGGAAGTAGAACTGCATCACCGTGAAAATGAACGCCGTGCTAATACCGAACAGTAGCATTCCGTCAGCTGCCTCCAGCGCGCCCATCATTTGCCAGTGCGGCTGCAGCATCACCCCCGAAGCGCCTCGCGTGGCCATCGAGTTCGACGGAGTAAAGGGTCGCCGCTCCAGGCGAATCGAGCGCGCCAAGCCACAAATACGCCGCCGCCCAGCACGCCGCCTCTATCCCGTGCAACACAGCCAGCAGCAGCCCCATCCCAGTAAACGCGGCAATCGCAATTGAGATCACATGCGGCGAACCAAGGCTTCGGCTCTCTAACCGAATCCGAAAACTATGTAGCACGAAAACCATGAACGTTACGCCCGTAGCGTGGATAGCTATGGTCAGCGCGATAAGCGACAGACCCCAAGTCCAGTTATCCAATAAAGCTGTCCTTGTAGCCGGATTTTCCCCAAAACCGGTTTCGCGAATTGAGGCACCGATTTGGACCGTGATGTCGCCAGCGTAGTAACAGCCAATTAGCACAAGCACGGCTCCCGTGCGCGCGCCGACCGAACGACCTCCAAGCGTCGAACTGAGACTCCGATCCGAACCGGAAAGGTCCGATGCCGGCGGGGCTCATTCGACGCAAGGCGTCAGACGATCTGCTCTAAACTAGCGGCCCATGCAATACGCGGCACCAGTGCTGGCGCGCCCGCGGCGCTCATCCAACCGCGAACATGCGCCGTAGGTCTCGGGGTCCGGATTATCGAGGCCGCTTCCACACCACCAATAATTCGCTCGGCCGTCGCAGTCAGACTTGCGGCTGACCAGCTAAGCCCCGCCGAACGGGGTAGCCGTCGGCGAGATCGAACGCATTCTGCGGTGCGGCTGAAGCCCATTACAGCAGGGAAGGGGGCTTTGTCGCCCGGCGAACCTGCCTGCGTCGCCGCGCGCGAAATTGCTCGCCGTATTGCCGCACGATCGCTGCCGCCGGTCTCAGCCGAATGCCGACGGCACCGCGCTCGTCGACGAAGGCGCACTCGGCGGCAATTCGTTTGACGACATCCTCGGCGGTCAAAATCTGTGGCATTCCGCGGCCCTCGAACGTGGCCCTCCCGCGCCTCCCGATCTTTAGTTAATCTTTTTGGAATCGCGCGCTCAAAGGCTCAGTCCCGTGATTCTCGACATCGACATCTGGCGGGCTGCCACCCTGATGCTCAAGCGCTACGGCGAGAATGCCCACAAGGAAAGCGCCGCTCGTGCCGACGAGCTCGAGAAGGAAGGCGATCACGACGGCGCAGCGATATGGCGCCTCATCACCGATGCCGTCGAGCAGTTTGCGAACGCGACACCAACAGGTCTGGTGCACTGAGCGGGAAGTGCGGGGGACAAACAAATATCCCAGAGGCTGATTTTTCGTAAAGCGCGGTTCCATCCGACGGACGTATCAAGCGTGGGCGCCGCAAAGGCTCGAGCCGCCGCACCGTCGAGAGACTGACGCCGCTGATCTCGGCAATCTCGGCTTGTGTTGCCTTCGGGTTCGCCTGGCGCGCCGCAATCACCTTTGTGCGCCGGTTAGCCGGCAGCCGCCAGTACCCTTTTCCCTCGCGGCCGGCGGTCAGCCCGATCCCAGCCCGTTCTGCCACCCGCCACACCGTGGCGAAGCTCCAGCCATTTTCGCGAGCGACAAGGGAAGCGTGTAGTTTCGCCGTCATCGCCGCAAGAATT
Organism: uncultured Alphaproteobacteria bacterium; assembly: GCA_963832875.1. GTDB lineage: Bacteria > Pseudomonadota > Alphaproteobacteria > ATCC43930 > CGMCC-115725 > AP-15. The sequence continues at coordinate 552,591 of CAWHWB010000003.1, forward strand.
GCTTCTTCCTATCCGCAGTGAGTTCTAACGCCGCGCGGCATTTTCGTTCGGAATTGCCTAGAAGGTGCGTGATCTAATATTTATAATCCACAGTATTACCTACATCAAATCGCCGATAAACGCGTCACCGCCACCGATGCAACCAAGGTATAGCAACTTTGAGGAGAAACACTCATTGCGACGGATACCACAGGAAATATCGCCTACCGCCGTCTGCTCGACACGACCCGACTTTACGCGCTGCTGAAGTTCGCCGAAAGCGGTGAGATCGACGGCGTCCATCGACGGCACGCCGCGTAATTTCGCGATGTCCTTGCATTGCGGGCATCCGGCTCCGTATCACGGTTACCGAATGAGGAGCTGACGGCCGCGTTCGCGCCGGTCTGGCGGCACTTGGCGCTCATGACCGAATGTTGCGAGCGCTGCGAACGCGCGCTGATCGGGTTTGAGGCCAACGGAATCTCGAACACGCGGGTTCAGATGCAGCTGCAGTTCGCTCTTGGCAGCGCCTTGGTCGCCACGATGGCCCCCGCGGAGCAAACCAAAACTATTCTGGGTCCAATTGCACGCACTGCCGCTGAACATCCCGTCGCGTCCGCGTAGATGGCCGAGCTGTCGGGCGCGACCTCGATCCGCGCCGCGGCGCTCGTGCAGCCCTCGGCACTGGCCAGCTCGTTCAACCGGCATGGGCCGCATAGAGATCCCGGCAGGCGCGTTCGAGGTGACGCCGCAGCTCTGACTCGGCCTGCTGCACCCGCACATCGGCAGCGACGGCCGCGGCGATGCCGGCAGCGTCGAGCCTGCGCCCAAGACTGTCCCGACCGTCCCGACTGACATAGGACGGGATCAGCCATTCCGGCGCCGGCAATTCCACCTGCCGCACCTCCGGAGCGGCATGAACTTTAGCCGCCAGCGACTCTGGCGCCGGATACGGAGCCGCAGCGCTGACATCGCGCCAGAACGCCTCTGCCGACCGCTCCCGGCGTTGCAGTGCCTCGCGGACCTTGGCTATGAGAGAGTCCCGGCCTCACGAATGCCCTCGCCCCCGCGTGTTCCCGCAGCTCCCGCCCTGCCCGTCATTGGCCACTTCCTCGCGCGTGGCCCAGGCGATAGAGGAGGCTTTGACCTCACTGCGCGCCATCTGCCAGACGAGTTCGCGCGTGTCGCGGGCGGTCTCGCGGGCGACAAACACCTGCGCGCGCTGTCGCGCTGCCGGGTCAGAACCGCCGACACGTAGCGTTGGATCACCGTCTGGCCGAGGTTCAGGCTCGGCCGGTCGAGCTGGTGCCACAGCTGGCCGAGCGCGATCGGCGCGCAGATCTTGCTCTCGAGCCAAGCAATTATATCGCGGATCAGCACCGAGAGACCGCGAGGACGATGATCCACCCGATCACGCGGGACGATCATTTCTGAAGCTCCTGCTCTTTCTCGTTGTAAACGTAGCCGGATTGCCGGCGGCGCAACGGATTTGCCGCGCCTATCCCTTGTGACATCGAACCGCAACCTTGACGGCGGTCCGGGAGTCCGGGGATAATCGCGCCATCCAAGGGGTGCCCCGTCAGGGGGCTGAGATACCGCCGGCCCATTCGCTTCGATCGAGAGCAGCAGCGGGGCGCGGAAACCCTTCGAACCTGATCCGGGTCGTGCCGGCGTAGGGACAGGAACGCAGCGGCTCCAGCCGCCCTCCTCTTCGCGGATACCCCGGATCTTCGTTCAACCGGTGCCAACGGGAGATCGACGATGCCCGATTCCGCTCCACTCTCATCCGCAAGGCTCATGCCGACAGTCGAGGAGCTGCGGGTCACTACCGGGCCGTTCCCGGCCTCGCGCAAAGTCCATATGGCGGGCCAGGCTCATCCCGAAATCTCGGTCGCGATGCGTGAGATCGACCTTGAGGCATCATCCGGCGAGCCGGCGGTGCGCGCCTACGACACCTCAGGACCCTATTCCGACCCGGCGGTCGAGACCGATATCCAGCGCGGGCTCCCAGAACTGCGCAAGTCCTGGGTGCTGGAGCGCGGCGATGTCGAATTTTATGACGGCCGCGAGGTAAAGCCCGAGGACAACGGCCTGCGCCGCGGCGAGGCCGGCGATGTCTCACTGTTCGATCGCGGCGGACGCAAGGTGCTGCGGGCCAGGACGGGAGCCGCCGTGACCCAGCTCGCCTACGCCCGGCGCGGGATTATCACCCCGGAAATGGAATATGTCGCGATACGCGAGAATCTCGGCCGCGACCAGCGGCGGCGCGAGGGTGCGGTCGACGGCGAATCCTTCGGCGCCGCGATCCCGGACTATGTGACCGCGGAATTTGTGCGCGACGAGATCGCGCGGGGCCGCGCGATCATTCCGAATAACATCAACCACCCGGAAACCGAGCCGATGATCATCGGCCGCAATTTCCTCGTAAAGGTCAACGCCAATATCGGCAACTCGATCGTCTCGTCCTCGGTCGCCGAGGAGGTCGAAAAGATGGTGTGGGCGACGCGCTGGGGCGCCGACACGGTCATGGATCTGTCGACCGGGCGCAACATCCACACGATCCGCGAATGGATCATCCGGAACTCGCCGGTGCCGATCGGCACGGTGCCGATCTACCAGGCGCTCGAAAAGGTCGGCGGCAAGGCCGAGGAGCTGACCTGGGAACTGTTCCGCGACACCTTGATCGAGCAGGCCGAGCAGGGCGTGGACTATTTCACGATCCATGCCGGGGTGCGGCTCGCCTACATCCCGCTCACCGCCTCGCGCGTCACCGGCATCGTCTCGCGCGGCGGCTCGATCATGGCGAAATGGTGCCTCGCCCATCACCAGGAGAGTTTTCTCTACACGCATTTCCGCGAAATCAACGAGATCATGCGGGCTTATGACGTGAGCTACTCGCTGGGTGACGGGCTGCGCCCCGGCTCAATCGCCGACGCCAATGACCGCGCTCAATTCGCCGAGCTCGAAACCTTGGGCGAATTGACCAAGATGGCCTGGGAGCAGGACGTGCAGGTCATGATCGAAGGCCCCGGCCACGTGCCGATGCACAAGATCAAGATCAATATGGAAAAGCAGCTCGAGGAATGCGGCGAGGCGCCGTTCTACACGCTCGGGCCGCTGACGACCGACATCGCACCCGGCTATGACCACATCACCAGCGGCATCGGTGCTGCGATGATCGGCTGGTTCGGCACCGCACTCCTCTGTTACGTCACGCCCAAAGAGCATCTCGGGCTGCCCGACCGCGACGACGTCAAGGTGGGCGTCATTACCTACAAAATCGCCGCGCACGCGGCCGACCTCGCCAAGGGGCACCCCGCCGCGCGCGAGCGCGACGACGCGCTGTCGCGGGCGCGCTTCGAATTCCGCTGGCGCGACCAGTTCAATCTCTCGCTCGATCCCGAGACGGCCGAGAAATTTCACGACCAAACCTTGCCGGCAGAGGGCGCCAAACTCGCCCATTTCTGCTCGATGTGCGGGCCCAAATTCTGCTCGATGCAGATCACTCAGGAAATCCGCGACTATGCCCGCGCCGGCATGGAGGAGAAGTCGAAAGTCTTCCTCGAGCAGGGCGCGGAGATCTACACCGACGAGCACGGCCGCCCGCGGGCAGCCGCCGATTAGGCTGCCGGCCTCGTCCCGGACCGCCTCTCGCCCCAACCCTCTCCCCGCGCGGGGGGTGAGGGAAGGATCCGCGGATCCCCGGATCACGTCCGGGGAGCAGGGTGAGGGGCCGACGACCGCTTCAAAGCAAGGCCGCCGCTACCCCGACCGGCCGATCGTCGGGGTGCTGGCGGTAGTGTTGCGCGGCGACAGAGCGCTGGTCGTGCGGCGCGCAAACCCACCATTGGCCGGGCGCTGGGGTTTTCCGGGCGGCGTGCTCGAATTGGGCGAGACCGTCGCCCAGGGGGCCATGCGCGAACTGGTCGAAGAAACCGGCGTCGTCGCCGATCCGGATGGGACCTTGACCGTGATCGACACCATCGATCGCGACGATCAGGGCCGGGTCCGCTATCACTACACCCTGGTCGCGGTCCGCGGCATCTGGCGGACCGGCGAAGGGGTTCCCGGCGACGACGCGGACGAGGTCGCCTGGCTCAGCCGCAACGAAATTGTCGCAGGCGGCCTGCCGACCGCGCCCGCGCTGCTGCCGCTAATCGATCTGGCGCTCGCCCGCGATCGCCGACCGGCGGGCTGATCCTCGGTTCAGCCCGTCCAATGACCGTCGACCCAGGTCCAGCCGGTCGGCCCCTGCTGCCAATAGCCTGGCGTCCAAGAAGCGGTCGGCGACGGGCGCTCGACATAATGGCCCGGCATCCACGCGAATTGCGAACCGTTCCAGCTCCAATGGCCGGCCTGCCACATCGCCAGCGGCGAAGGTGCCGGCGGCGGGGTCTCGACCCGCGGCGCCGGCGGAGCATAGGGGGCCACCATTTCGCTCATCGTCCCCGAGCTGCTCGGCGCCATCGCGGGGCCCGTGCTCGATCCGTATTGCGGCGTCGCATAGCTCGAGGAAGGCGTCAACGGAGTCGGCGTCGCATTCGCGATCGGTGGATACGTCGCGGGCGGGTATGCCGACGGCTCACTCGGGGTTGCCGTCGCCACCGGCGGCGGATATGCCGGCGTTTGATTCGGTGCGACCATCCCGACCGCAGGCGGCGGCGGATATGCCGGCGTCACGGCCGCCGCCGGCGCGGGCGGGGGCGGTGGCGGCGCAACACAGCCCGACAAGGCTGTGGCGCCCAACGCGAGCGCGGCGATGCCGGCAGCCCGACCAAGATATCTCATTCGATCCTCCAGACGTTTGCACAGCGCGGAATCTCCCGATCGCTGCTCCCGGAGGTAGAAACACGACGATGCGCCGATCATTCCCGCCCATCATTCCCAGACGGTTTTCAGCCGATTTTCTCGCGCCGCACCACCGCGCCGGCCGATCAGGACCGCTTCAAGATTGCCAGCGGCCGTCGGTCCATATCCAGCCGCCCGATTCCCGCTCCCAATAACCGGGCAGCCAATTGGCGGTCGGGGTTGGGCGTTGGACATAATGGCCGGGGGTCCAGGCATATCTCGCGCCGTCCCAGTTCCAGTGACCGACCAACCACAGCGAATCCGCCGATCGGGCGAGCGGCGGTATTTCGGCGCGCATCGGCGGCGGCGGGTAGGGTGCTATTGCCGCTGCCGAATGAGCCGGCGGGTCGGATTTGACAGCAGAACAGGCCGACAGCAAAGCAGCGCAGATCGCCGCGGCAACCAATCCACCTATGCGGGCGAAGCGCTTCATCGCAACCTCCCTAGACGCAGCGCGGGTTGACCCCGCTTGCTGTAAGATCAGCTTCCCGTTCTCGCGCGATTTGCCTCGGGAGATTGCTACCGAAGCCGGCGGCCGTTATGTTTTGCCGCGCAAAACCGGCGAGGCCCGTAATTTACGCCATCGTCATCGAAAACGCGAGAGCGATCGACCGCTTGGTATGACCGATTTTGGGGGGCCAAATTAGGCCAGTACCGGCCGTCTCGACCGGCTGAAAACGGATCGAGGCAGACCACTTCCGAGCTGCGAGAGCGCTCGGTGCGACGTCTCCGTTGCTGTCGACGCCGAAATCTCGGACAATGGCGCTGCGACCTGGGGCGATTGGAGACTGATATGGCTGCCAGAATAATCTTCACAGCCCTCGCCCTCGTTTTGGCGGCTGTCGCATTTCTCGGCGGCGGGCCGGGGACGGGCGGGCCGCTCGATCCGTTCGGAATCCTGTTCCTGTTTGCGTCCGGTCTAATCTGGCTCGGGTGGGAAACGATTCAGGAAAGCTATTCCTACTTTCGCGACGCCGGTACGACCGGCCGCGAGCGTCCGGACCTGCCGATCATCCGAATGGGACCGATGATCATCAAGGGGATCACCGCGAAACGCGGGCGGCCCAGGAAATCGAGTTGACGGCCCTTCCGACCGCGCCGGTTCCGCCCGCGGCGAGGCGAGCCAGACATCGCAGACGCGCCGCCGGTTAGCGGAACATGCGGCCCTCGGGGGGGAGGCCGAGCAGGATCTGGCCGACAGTCTCGAAATGGACCGGGCGCCCCTGCCCCTGCTGGGTCCCGGCATGGATGTCGCGCAGCCGCCGCTCGAACGGGTTCTCATTAAAGATCGCAGTGGCCCCGGCGGCGCTGTAGACGGCGGCGACGACGTCGCGCGCCTGCTGGATCGCCCAAGTCGAGGCGAGGCGCAGGCGGGCGTGCTGCTCGGGGAGGAAATCGCCGGTTTGCTCGGCCGCGTCCCACATCTCCTTGAGGGTTGCGTGAATGAAGGCGCGCGACGAGCGCAGCCGCGCCTCGCATTGCGCCACCTGAGACTGGATCACGTTGTTCTGGCGCAGCGGGTTGCGGGCGCCGCGCGGGATCTTGTCGCGCGCCAGCACGATGAAAGCCTCGAGCGCGCCGCGGGCGATGCCCAACGACACGTTCGAAAAGCCCATCGCATAGACCATGCCGCTGGTGAATTTGTACAAGAGACCCGGCTCGCGCCGCTCGGCCTGGTTGTCGCGCGAGGCGGTGTATTTCTGCGGCACGAACAGATCCTCGACCGCGTAGCTGTCGCTGCCGGTGCCGCGCAGGCCGATGACTTGCCAGTTGTCGATGATCCGGGCGCTCGATTTCGGGAACAGCACGGTGCGCACGAACGGCCGCCCGTTGGGGTTGATGCGGGGGGTACCGTCCTCTTCGAAGATCGGCACATGGGCCCCGAGCCAGGTCGCATGCCGGCTGCCGGTGGCGAACCCCCAGCGCCCGGTAACGCGGATGCCGCCCTCGATGGCGACGCCACGCCCGGCGCCGGGCAGTTCCGGCCCCCAGGCGAGAATGCCGCGCCGGGGCCCGAAGACCTCGCGCGCGACCGCGGGGTCGAGATAGGGTGCGGTCATCGAGCAGCCCGAATTCTGCCCAAGCGACCAGGCGGTGCTGGGCTCGGCCTTGGCGATCTCTTCGAGCACCTGGACGTAAGTCAGCGGGTGCAGCTCGGCCCCGCCCAGCGAGCGCGGCAGCAGCAGCTTGAAAAACCCGCCCTCAATCAACGCCTCGACCACCCGTTCGGGCAGCTGGCGCTGCGCCTCGATCTCGTCCGCGGCGTCTTCGAGCAATGGCGCCAAAGCGCGGGCGCGTTCGATGTAATCGGCGCCGCGGGTCTCGGCGGGGGCCAAATCGAGCTCGATCGACGCCATTTTTTTCTCCATTCGCCGGCAGCGCTGTCGCGCCGCGAGGATACATCGCCGCGACCCGTTTCGTAGAAAATTTCCGCACAACCGCCTTCGCCCGCTAAGCGAGCGGCGGGTTGGCCAGCGTCCAGTCAGCCGGCCGCGACGAGCGGGCGCCACCAACGCCCTGTTAGCAGCAGCACCACAAGACCCGCGATGCCGGTCGCCGCGACCGCCGATGAGGCGCCGATCAGCCCGGCCAGCGCACCGATTTGAAGGAAGCCGACCATGCCGACCCCGATGCACACCGACAAGACACCATAGACGCGGCTGCGCATCTCGGCCGGCGCCGACAGATAGACGAGAGTCGCCTGCATGATGCTGAAACAGGCATTGGCCACGCCGGTCATCAGCAATACCGAGCCGGCGAGCAGCGAATAGGGCGCCAGCGCGAACACCGGCACCATGATCAGATAGGCAACGACCCCGCCCAAATAGATGCGCGAGAACAAAGACGGCCGGACCAACAGCGCGATGGCCACGGCGCCGCAAAACGCTCCGACCCCGGTCATGCTGGAGAGCATGCCTATGCCGACGGCGCCGAGTCCGAGCCGGTCATGGCCGATCACCGGGATCATGCTGGTCGAAGGCCAGGCGAAAACATTGGAGATGACCGTGATCAGCAGCACCGCCATCAGCCGCCGGTCGCGGCGGACCAGCACCAACCCTTCGATCATCCGCGCGAAGATGCCCTGCGCACCGGTCGGGCGGGCGAGATTGCGATGGCGCACCCGCAACGCCGTCGCCAGCGCGAGCAAATAGCAGATGACGCTGACGCAAAAGACGCCGCCGATCCCGAACGTCGCCAGCAGCACGCCGCCCAGGGTCGGCCCCAGGATCTGGCTCGCGTTGTTGGCGCCGACATCGATCGACATCGCGGCACTCATCCGCTCGGGTCCGACGGCCTCGCCGATCATCGTGCGCCGCACCGGATTGTCGGTGGTCCAGCCGACGCCGCTGACAAAGCTCGCCACCGCGAGGTGCCAAACCGCGAGGTGGCCGGTCAAGGCGAGCACCGCCATGGTCAGCGAATTCAACCCCACCGACGCGACGACGACGATCAGCGCGGTGCGGCGCTCGATCCGCTCGGCTATAGCGCCGATCACCACCCCAAACAGCGCCATAGGCAGCATGCGCAGCATGGTCAGCGCGGCGACGATAAATGGCGACCCGGTGCGCTGATAGGCAAACACAGCGATCGCCAGCATTTCCAGCCAGCGGACCGCGAAAGTCACCAAGCCAACCAGCCACAGCCGCCAGAAATCGGGCTCGGCGATCAGCCAGGCGCGCGCCGCCGGAGCCGCGATCGCCCCGCTCGCGACATAGGCTCCCGCCGGGCCGCCGGGCAGAACCCGCCGCGCCCGCGGCCACCGCACCCAGTCCATTCCCGCCCTCCGCCGGTTCCGCCCTGGCCGCGTGCGTTGACGATGCTCCCGCTTTGGATCAGGCTTAGCAGAGAATTCGACGGCTGAGCAATTTTTGGGCAACAGCTGCGAGCACCGGGTTGCCCGATGCCGGCGCCGAGTGAGCGATTCGGCGCGGCCCGGCGTTTGCACAAACATTCTCGAAAATCCTAAGTGCGGAGCCGGCTATTTCGATCGAAGTCGAATTGAAGCTCGCCGCCACGGCGGAGGAGCTGCCCGAACTCAAGCGCGCCTTGGCGGCGATCGCGCCAGGCGAGCCGATGGTTCGACGGACCCTTGTCTCGACCTATTTCGACACGCCGGATTTGGCGCTGAAGCAGGCCGGGGCGACCCTGCGCGTGCGCGAGGAGGACGGTCGCTTCGTCCAGACGTTGAAAACTGCCGATCCGGCGGGGATGAATCTGCTGGCCCGCGGCGAGTGGGAAGACCTAGTCAGCGAGAACCGCCCCGACCCGCAGGCGCCGCACAGCGGATTGCGGCTGCCAGAGGGGGTCGCCGACGCGCTATGCCCGCTCTTTGTCACCGAGGTCGGCCGCGAAACCATCGAGTTCGAACCCTTGCCGGGAACCCGGGTCGAGGCGGCCGTCGATGTCGGCGAGATCCGCGCGCTCGACGGCAACGCGGTCGAGCCGATCAGCGAGATCGAGCTAGAGCTCAAATGCGGTAACCCGGCCGCACTTTATGACCTCGCCCTGAAACTGCTCGAGACGGCGCCGCTGCGGATCGACGCCCGCAGCAAGTCGCAGCGCGGATACGGGCTCGTCGAGGGCGCCGGTCTGCAGCCGGCAGCCGTCCACGCGGAGGCCGCTGCGCTGGATCCCGGCATGACTGTCGAGGCGGTCTTGCAGAGCATCGGCCGATCATGCCTCGCCCATCTGCTGCGCAACGAGCCCGCCGCTCTCGCCGGCCAGCCCGAGGGTGTGCATCAGATGCGGGTCGCGCTGCGCCGCCTTCGATCGCTGCTCTCCGCCGTCAAAAAGCTGCTGCCGCGAGACGAGCGTCGGGCGATTGCCGACCGGTTGGCCGGGCTCGCCGCTCCGCTCGGTCCGGCGCGCAATCTCGATGTCTTTACCGCCGAGCTGTTGGCGCCGCTGCGCTGCGAACGCCCTGACGAGCCTGGTTGGGGCGACCTCGCAGCGGCGGCCGAGCGCACGCGCCTCGAAGCCCACGACCGCGTCGCCAGGGAAATTCTGTCGCCGCGGCATACCGAAGCGGTGCTGTGCCTGCTGCGTTGGTTCGACGGGTTCGGCTGGCGCGCGCCGCAAGGCCCAGAGACACCGGAACTGACCGCGCCGATCGACGAGATCGCCCCAGACCTGCTTGATCGGCGGCGGCGCAAGGTGCGCCAGCGCAGCCGGGGGTTTGCCCGGATGACGCCAAAAGAGCGGCACCGGCTGCGCATCGCCGTCAAAAAGCTGCGCTACACCGTCGAGCTGCTCCGCTGCCTCTACCCGGAGCGCGACGCGCGCCGGTATGTCAAGCCGTTAAAGCCGGTGCAGGATGAACTCGGGCACGGCAACGACGTCCGCGTCGCCTATGGCCTCGTCATCGATCTCGGCAGCAGGGCCGAGCACGCCGATCCCGTCGCCGAAGCCGGAGGCCAGCTGCTCGAGCTGCACGAGCGGGCCCTTCTCCGAGGCGAAGCAAAGCTGCACAAGCGCTTGCGCCGGTTGAACCGCGCCGCGCCGTTCTGGCGAGGGTGAAACCCGGCTGGGCACGTTGCCCAACGGCGGCCGCGGCCAGTCGGAACCCTTTTCAATCGGCGGCAACTTTCGCCGGGATCGGGCAGGCGATTCCGGTGCCGCCGAGCCCGCAATAGCCGTGCGGGTTTTTGGCGAGATATTGCTGGTGGTAGCCTTCGGCGAAATAAAACGGCGGGGCGTCGGCGATCTCGGTTGAGATCGCGCCGTAGCGGGCGTTCTCCAGCCGCGGCTGATAGGCCTCGCGTGACGCCTCGGCCGCGCGGCGTTGCTCCGGCGAAAAGGCGTAGATCGCCGAGCGGTATTGGGTCCCGACATCGTTGCCTTGACGCATGCCCTGGGTCGGGTCGTGGCTTTCCCAGAACAATCTCAAGCAGCGCCTCGTAGCTGGTGACGGACGGGTCGTAGACGACCAGCACCGCCTCGGTGTGGCCGGTACGCCCGCTGCATACCTCTTCATAGGTCGGGTTCGGCGTCGAGCCGCCGGCATAGCCGACGGCCGTGACCCACACCCCCGGGGCCTGCCAGAACACCCGCTCCGCTCCCCAGAAGCAGCCCAAGCCAAACAACGCCTTCTCGAAACCGGCCGGATAGGGTCCGGCGAGCGGGTGGCCGTTGACGAAATGCCGCTCGGGCACCTTCATCGCTTCGGCACGCCCAGGCAGGCACTCCTCGGGCCGGGGAACGACCAGCTTGTCACGCATGAACGGCCACATCTGGCACCCTCTCCTTGATATGCGACGGCCTCGCCGGACGCCGCCTCGATGTATGCAGGCAACTCCGCACCGCCAATGCTTGTCGCGCGAGCACGAAAAAAATGTGAGCTTGCTCCGTTGCGGTCCGATGCGATTTCGGACCGCGAGCGCAGGGGGAACGGCGATGTTGCGGGGGTTCGTGGCAGGAGTGCTGGTGGCGATTTTCGTGGCGGTCGTCGGCGGCTACATCCTTTTGCAAAGCGGGGTCGTCCCGGCCAACGCCGACGCCGAGCCCAGCGCTCTCGAAACCTGGGCGGCGAAGACCTCGCTGCGGGCGACGCTGGCTCGCGAGGCACCCAAAATTCCCAACCCGGTGGCGCTGACCGACGCCAACCTGGTCGCCGGGATCGGGCTCTACGGACAGCACTGCGCGATCTGCCACGGCACGGCCAAGGGCGACGCATCGGCTTCGCCCGTTGCCAGGGGCGAATATCCGAAGCCGCCGCAACTGGCGACCGACGGGGTCGAGGACGATCCCGAAGGTTATTCCTTCTGGAAGATTAAGAACGGCATCCGCTGGACCGGCATGCCTTCGTGGGCGGATTCGCTGTCCGAGCAGCAGATCTGGACGCTGGCGCTGTTCCTCAAGCATATGGACAAGCTTCCGGCCGCTGCGCAACAGGTCTGGCAGCAGGTGAAGAACTGAGCTGCGAGCCCGGCCACCATCCTCCGTACGCCGGGTGGGACTTTCAAATTGACCGGACCTGCGCCTGTACGAACCTGATGTTACGATACGATGATGTTGTCAGCCGGATGCTGCCGCGGTATTAGAGGGCAGCGAGCCAAGGCCGAAGGGGAACGGTGACCATGGCTTTATTTAGCTGGCGGAAGCCCGGTGTGCGACGCGACGAGCGGCGAATCGTCCTGCGCCTGACCCGGCGTTTTCTGCTGATCCCACTTCTGCTGGTCAGCGCCGCGAGTCCCGGCATGGCGACCCCGAGCGGCGACGCAACCGCGCCGGCGATCGCGTTTATGAACACATTGTGGAGCCGCGCCGTCGAGCTTCTCAACAAGAAAACCCCTGCGGCCGAGCGGCAGGCGCGGTTTCGTGAACTTTTCCACAACGACTTCGATTCGCCGGGGATCGCTCGTTTCGTTCTCGGCCGCTATTGGCGCACCGCCAGCCCTGCGGAGCAGAAAGAGTTCCTGAAGCTGTTTGAGGATTACGTTGTCTTTGTCTATACGACGCGGCTTTCCGATTTCGGCGGCGAGCAATTCAAAGTCAGCGGCAGCCGCCCCGACCAGGACTCGGTCATCGTCTCAACCGACGTGATCACGCCGGGGGCACCGCAGCCGCTCAAGATCGATTGGCGGCTGGTAAACGACGACGGCACCTTCAAGATCAGTGACGTGATCGTCGAGGGGGTCAGCATGATGGTGACGCAACGCTCTGAATTCGCCTCGGTGATCCAGCGCCACGGCGGTCAGGTACAAGACTTGCTGAACCTGATGCGGGAAAAGACCGCGAGCGCAGCGCGCTAAGGGGTCGCCTCGGCCGCGACCAAACGCGGTCGAAGCGACCCATCGGAGCCAGCCGGGAGTATCGGGCTCGAGGCCAGGCAGGCACCGCCCCGGCGGTTTCGGAATGCTGCTGCCAGCCTCCAGACAGGCGGAGCCGACGGCGCCGATCTTCGGCACATTGCCGCACGTTCAGAACTTCTCAACCGCGCCGGGCCGAAGATGCCGGCCGGTTCGGGAGGTTCGGATGCGGTGCCGCGCCTGCGTCATCTGGTTGGCGGTCACAGCGCTGTCGATCGCCGATGTGCTGTTGTGCCATCGGTTGCAATTGCGCTTCTGGGACTGGGAGCACCTGGTGCTGGCGGTCGCGGTCACCGGCGGGGTGGCTTTGTTCTACCGGCTCTCCGGACGCAGCGCGCCGCTCGCCCGAGCCGCACATTGGACCCTCATATGGCTCGTCTTCGTCAACGCCGGTACGGTTCTGACCTACGTCGCCGCGGCGTGCGGCGGGCCCACCCGCGATGCCGAACTGTCGGCGATCGATCTGGCACTCGGCTTCGACTGGGTGCAGTGGTCCAATTTCCTCGCATCGCACCACGACCTGCGATTCCTGCTGTGGCTCAGCTATCTGAGCCTGTTCCCACAGATCTTGATTTCGGTTTTCTGGTTGTCGTTGCACGACCTCGATTATTTTAACTATGAGCTGCTGCTCAACAATGTCGTCAGCCTGTTGATTACCACGGCGATTTTCCTGTTGTTCCCGGCGCTCGGTCCGCTTCAGGGCGGCGGCCAGCCGGGTCTCTCGGTGCTGCTCGCGTTGCGCGGCGGCGGGGCGCCGTCATTCGACATGACCCAATTGCAAGGCCTGATTTCATTCCCCTCCTATCACACCGTGTTGGCGGTTTTGCTGACCTACGCGCATCGCCGCTCGGGATTGCTGGCCCCGATCGCGATCGTCAACGGCGTCATGCTGTTCTCGATCCCGACTTACGGGCCGCATTATCTGATCGACATCATTGCCGGCGTCACGGTTGCGGCGCTGGCGATTGCGGCGACGGCGGTTGCTGCGCCGGCGCGAAGGGTTGCGCGGGCGACCCCGGTCTGAGCGCTGTTGCCCGCGCGCAGCTCCGTCCCGCAAACAAAGGCCCGGTGACAAGGTCAGGGCGACAAAGCGCTGTCCCGATCGGGGGACGAGCCGGTAAACTCCGACCATGACCATCCGCCTGCTGCCGCCCGTCCTGGTCAACCGCATCGCCGCCGGGGAAGTCGTCGAGCGGCCTGCGGCGGCTGTCAAGGAACTGGTCGAGAATGCGATCGATGCCGGGGCCCGGCATATCGACGTCGCCGTCCACGATGGCGGTCGGGCCTGGATCATGGTGGTCGATGACGGAAATGGCATGAGCGCCGACGAGCTCGGGCTCGCGGTCGAGCGGCATTGCACTTCGAAACTGCCCGACGACGATCTCCTGCGGATTTCGGCCCTGGGCTTTCGCGGCGAAGCGTTGCCGTCGATCGGCGCGGTCAGCCGCCTGCGCATCGTTTCGCGCCCGCCCGAGGCAGCGAGCGGTTGGGCGATCACGGTCGAGGGCGGGGCCAAATCGACGCCGGTCCCGGCTGCGGCGGCGCCGGGAACCCAAGTCGAGGTGCGGGATTTGTTTTTCGCCACCCCGGCGCGGCTCAAATTCCTGAAGACGGCTCGGACCGAGCGCGAGCTGGCGCTCGATGCGACGAGGCGGCTGGCGATGGCGTACCCCGAGATCGCCTTTACGCTCGCCGAAGAGGATCAGCGCCGATTGCTGCGGCTGCCCGCGGCGGGCGACCGACACGCCCGGCTGGCGGCTCTGCTCGGCCGCGACTTTGTCGAAAATTCGCTCGAAATCGAGGCCGAGCGCGGCGGGTTTCGTCTCTCCGGCCTCGCCGGGTTGCCGACCCTGAACCGGGCGTTGCCGCGCGATCAATACCTGGTCGTCAACGGCCGGCCGGTGCGCGACAAGCTCCTGGTCGGCGCGGTGCGCGGCGCCTATCAGGATCTGTTGGCGCGCGACCGCCACCCGATCGTGGCCCTGTTTCTCGACGGGCCGGGGGACGAGATCGATGTCAACGTGCACCCGGCCAAGGCCGAAATCCGGTTTCGCGACGCCGCCTTGGTGCGCGGGCTGATCGTCGGCGCGCTCAGGAACGCGCTGGCCGCGGCCGGGCATCGCGCCTCGACCACAGTCGCCGCCGCCGCACTCGGCGCTTTCCGCCCCGGCGGTGCGGGTTCCGGGAACGCACATCCGGGCATCGCGGATCGGGGTGGGTCCGCTGCCGGCGCGAGCCCGCTCGATTTCGCCTTTCCGCCGCCATTATCGGCGATGGTCCCCGGTTTCGCCGAGAGCCCCGCCGCAGTTCCCGCTCCACCCGCCGGCCGCACGCCCGGCACCGAGTCCCCGCTTGGCAATGCGCGGGCGCAACTGCACGGTACCTACATATTGGCCGAGACCGCGACCGGCATCGTGCTGGTCGATCAGCACGCGGCGCATGAGCGGCTGGTCCACGAGCGGATCAAGCAGGATCTCGCCCATCATGGGGTCGCGCGCCAGACCCTGCTGCTGCCCGAGATCGTCGAGCTCGGCGAGGCCTCCGTTGCACGCCTCTCCGCCCATGCCGCCGAGCTTGCCGAATTCGGCCTGGTTATCGAGGCGTTCGGGCCGGGTGCGGTCGTCGTGCGCGAAGTCCCGGCGCTGTTGTCGGGGCTCGATGTCGGTGGCCTGGTGCGCGACCTCGCCGACGAGCTCGCCGAATGGGGCGACGCGCTGTCTTTGAAAGAGAAGATCGAAACCGTGTGCGGCACCCTGGCATGTCACACCAGCGTGCGCGCCGGGCGGCACCTGTCCCCGGCGGAGATGGACGCATTGCTGCGCCAGATGGAGACGACCCCGAACAGCGGCCAGTGCAACCACGGCCGGCCGACCTATGTCGCCCTCGACCTCGCCGCGATCGAGCGCCTGTTCGGCCGCCGCTGAGCGCTTGACGCGAGACGAGCCGCGCTTGATCCTCGAACAATTGCCGCGCCGCAGCAAAGGAGACCGGATGAACCCGCGCATCGCCCTGATCCACGCCGTCGCCGTGGCGATCGCACCGGTCGAGGCGGCCTTCCGCGAGCTGTGGCCGCAGGCCGAGTGCGCCAACATCCTCGACGATGCGTCTGAGCCTCGACCGCGAGCGCGACGGCGTACTGACCGCGGCGATGTGGCGGCGCATCGTGGCGCTGGCGGACTATGCCGCCTCGACCGGTGCGGCCGGCATTCTGTTCACCTGCTCGGCCTTCGGCGAGGCGATCGAGGCCGCCGCGGCGCGCCTGCCGATCCCGGTGCTTAAAGCCGAACGAGGCGATGTTCGCGGCGGCGCTGCGGGCGGGAGGGCGAATCGGCATGCTGGCGACCTTCGCGCCCAGCGTCCAATCGATGGAGGAGGAGTTCCGCGCGATGGCGGCGGCCCGGCATTCGCCGGCGACGATCGAGACCCGTTGCATGCCGGAGGCGATGGCGGCGCTGAAGGCCGGCGACGCGGAGACGCATAACCGGCTGCTCGCCGCGGCGGCGCCGCGCCTTGCGCATTGCGACGTCGTATTGCTGGCGCATTTCTCGACCGCTCGCGCCGCGGCGGCGGTACGCGCGGTGCTCGACTGTCCGGTCCTGACCAGCCCCGGCAGCGCCGTCGCCGAGCTCAAGAGGATCATCACCGAGGAGGACGCCCGGCCAGCCACGGGTTCGGCGAGCCTGCGCTAAACCTTCTCGGCCCTGACACCGCAGGGCAGATCGAGGATCTCAGCGCGAGCCTCAGCCGCTGCCATTGTAAATGTTGACCATCTCGCCATGCGCCCATTTGACCGCGTCTTCGGGTGCGGTGCCCTGGACCGCTTTGGTGTACATGTCGACGATGATGAACTTGGAGATGGCTTCGGCCGCCGCCCGCCCCGCCGGCCCGGCATAGCCGGCAAAGCGGCCGCTTTCCGCCGCGGTTCGGAACGGCGCCATCACCGGGTCGATCTTCCACAGCGGGTCTTGTTCCCACATCTTGGTACTGCCGACCGAGAAGCCCTGCTGGGAGGTGAACCACTGCTCGTAGATGTCCTTGGACTGGAACCAGCGCAGGAAGTCCTTCGCCGCCTTCTGATTTGCGGTGTAGGTCGGGACGATATTCGAGAACGGCACGTGATAGCTGAACTGCCCGGCCGGTCCTTTGGGCAGAGGGGTGTGGAACATATCCTTGCAGATCGGCGTGCCGGTTTCGGTCAGGTATGTGTCGGGTTTGCTTCTGGCCAAGAGATAGATCGAGGCGCCGTTGTTGGTCGAGCTGATCGTGTCCGACAGAAATGCCCGGTTGTTGCCCGCGTCGTCCCAGGAGAGCCCGCCCTCGTCGTAGCAGTCCTTCCACAGGGCAACGGCGAATTTGACCGACTCGATTGTCTCCTTGCTGTTCAGCGCCACGGTCTTGCCGTCGGCATCGACCTCCTTACCGCCCCAGGACCAAAGATAAGGGTACCAGAACGCCGGGCCGTCGCCAAAAGCGTGAGCCAGGGTCTGGCCATAAGGCTGCTGCTTGGGCTTAAGCTGTTTGCCGACGGTCCGATACTCTTCCCAGGTCTGCGGAAACTTACCGGGGCCGGCGCCGACCGCGGTGAACCACGAGGTGCGGTTGGCCAAGAGGGTGCCGAGGATCGTGTACGGCACCGCGATCCATCGATTGCCGGCATAGGCGACATCGCGCGCGGTCTCGTAATAGCCGCCCTGCGCCTTGCCGATCGCCTCGGCGACATCGCTGACATCGACGAGACTGGCGGCGTAGAGCTGCGCCCAGTTGTTGACCGCCATCAGGATATCGGGACCGGTCTTTGACTGGATCGCCGAACTGATCCGAGCCTGGACGCCGTCGCCGTTGATGGTTTCGATTCGGAGCGTGATGCCAAGCGCCTTTTGACACTCCTCGCTGATCTTGCCGCGCAGCAGCTGATCGGAGACCGGCACGAAATCGACGAATTTGAGCCAATGCAGCGTGGTTCCCTGGGCATAGGCCGGCGCCCGCCCGGAAGCGAGGATGCCGGCGAGACCGCCGCTACCGGCGGCGACCGCGCCGGCTCCGGAAAGCCGCAAAAAACGCCTGCGACCGATGTAGTGCGTCATTGTTCCCCCATCTGGATTTTATCGGGATTATTTTCGCCAGACGAAATCGTAGCTGCAGGAGTTGCCGATCTGGCGGGCACGTGCCGTACCACTGGTATCGATGCTGCCTTGGACGTTGGTCACGACTGGCCGATATCCGCCGCCGCTGCTGGGGGGCGCGCTCGATCCCATCGTCAGCTGGCCCTGGGGTCCGACGGTTCCCGCGAGCAGGTGGCCGGTGGCGGTGGTGTATTGCGCCCGGCCTTGGCTGACGGTCAGCGGACCCGCCGTCAGCTCCGGACAGAATCCGGTCTGTCCGCCCCTTGTCGTATAGGTTGAGGTAACCTTCGCCGAGGAGACAAAGCCATAAGTGCCGTCATATGCCGCGCCGGCGGTCGGAGCCTGCGGCGCCTGCGCATTCGCGGCAGCGAGCGACCCAAAAAATGCGACGATCCAGAGCCATCCGCGGTCGCGGTGCATGACTGTGCCCTCCCTCAGCTTGTAAATTTTCCTCGACACGCCCCCATTCAGATCACGGCTTCGGATTCCGCATCGAAGAAGTGCAGGCGTTCGGGGTTCATCGCCAGCCGCAGGCGGTCGCGGACATTGACGCGGATGCTGGGCTCGACCGAGGCCACCATCGTGTGGTCTCCCACCGCCACGTCGAGCAGGATTTCCGAGCCGAGCTTTTCGACGACCTCGACCGCGGCATCGAAACCGAGATCCTTGTGGTCGGCGTCGGAGGCGAGGTGCAGATCCTCGGGCCGGATCCCCATCGTCACCTGCTGCCCGGCATAACGGCCGAGGCGCCCGGCGATCTGGCCCGGCACCCTGATGCGAATGCCGTCATCCTCGGCCCACAGCGCGCCCGTCGGCTTCGCGCACCCCGACGGTCGCGAAATTCATCGCCGGCGAGCCGAGAAACCCGGCGACAAAGCGGTTGGCCGGCTCGTTGTAGAGCTCGAGCGGCTCACCGACCTGCTGCACCAGCCCGTCGCGCATGACCACGACGCGGTCGCCCAAGGTCATCGCCTCGACCTGATCGTGGGTCACGTAGATCGCCGTGGTGCCGAGCCGGTCGTGCAGCTTTTTGAGCTCGACCCGCATCTGCACCCGCAATTTGGCGTCGAGATTGGATAGCGGCTCGTCGAACAGAAACACCTGCGGGTGGCGCACGATCGCGCGGCCAAGCGCGACGCGCTGGCGCTGGCCGCCCGAAAGCTGGCGCGGCTTGCGCTTGAGCAGCGTCTCGATGCCAAGGATCTCGGCCGCGTCCTGCACCCGCTGGGCGATATCGGCGCGGTCGAATTTGCGCATCTTGAGGCCGAAGGCCATGTTGTCGTAGACGCTCATATGCGGGTAGAGCGCATAGTTCTGGAACACCATCGCGATGTCGCGATCCATCGGCGGCAGCTCGTTGATGACCTTGTCGTCGATCAGGATGCGCCCCGAAGAGATCGATTTCGAGCCCGGCCACCATGCGCAGCGTCGTCGTCTTGCCGCAGCCCGAGGGGCCGACCAGCACCATGAATTCCTTGTCGCGGATCGACAGGTTCACGTCCTTGACGGCGTAAACTTCGTCAAAGTTCTTGTTGAGGTTCTGGAGGACTACCTCGGCCATCGCTCTCTCGTATGGTGATCCTATCCCTTGACCGAGCCGGTCACGCTGGCGACGTAGTGCTCGACAAAGAATGAATAGACAAAAGCGACCGGGATCGAGCCGAGCAACGCTCCGGCCATCAGCTCACCCCAATAGAACACGTCGCCGCGGATCAGCTCGGAGGTGACGCCGACCGGCACCGTCTTTTCTCCGGGCGAGGAAAGAAACACAAGAGCATAGAGGAACTCGTTCCACGACAGGGTGAAGGCGAAGATTCCGGCCGACAGGATGCCCGGAACGGCGATCGGAAAGATGATGTAGAGCATCGCCTTCCAGCGCGTGGCGCCGTCGATGCGGGCGCATTCCTCAAGTTCTTTCGGGATCGACTTGAAATAGCCCATCATCAGCCAGGTGCAGAACGGGATCAGAAAGGTCGGATAGGTCAGGATCAAGCGCCCACGGCGAGTCGCCGAGGTGGAAATTGCGGATGATGTCGGCGAGCGGAATGAACAGCAGCGTCTGCGGCACCAGATAGGTGATGAAGATCGCCGGTGCCGAGCAGCCCGGCAAACGGAAACTTCAGGCGCGACAGCGCATACCCGGCGAGCAGGCCGCAGAACAGCGAGATCGCCGTCGCCGACAAAGCGATGATCATCGTGTTCAGCAACCAGGTCGTAAACAAGGTCTGCGTCAGCAGGTCCTTGATGTGTCGACAGCGTCGGATGCCAGGTCCAGAACGGGTCGTAATTGACCGAGTTCCAGGGGCGATAGAGCTCGCCGTCGGGCCGGATGGTGGTGATCACCATCCAGTAGAACGGAAACAGCAGAAACACGATAAAGCCCGTCAGCGGGACGTAGAAGAAGACCCATCGCCGCCAAGTCGCGCCCTCGATCATGGCTCAGTAGGTCTCCACCTTGCGGATGTAGAAGAGCTGGACGATGACGACGAGCAGCAGGACCGGGAACACGGCCAGCGAAATCGTCGCGCCCTGGCTCAACAGGCCGGTGCCGATGCCGATCTGGTAGGCGTAGGTGGCGAACAGCTGGGTGGCGTTGGCCGGCCCGCCGCCGGTCAGCACATAAACGAGCTGGAAATCGGCGAACGTCTGGATCACCGAGAACAGCATAACGACCAGGGTCACCGGCAGCAGCAGCGGCCAGGTGACGTGGCGGAAGCGCTGCCACGCCCGCGCGCCGTCGATCGCCGCGGCCTCGTGCAGTTCGGGGCTGATCGTCTGCAGCCCGGCGAGCAGGCTGATCGCGTAGAACGGCACGCCCGCGCCAGACATTGACGATAATCACCGAGATCAGCGCCAGGTCGGGATCGCCGAGCCAGTTGATCCGCCCGTGGATCACATCGAGCCGGAACAGCATCCAGTTGAAGACGCTGAAGGTCGGGTCGAACATCCACTTCCAGGCCAGGGTCGACAGCACCGTCGGAATGATGAAGGGCAACAGGATAAAGGCGCGGGTCAGCGCCTTGCCCTTGAAATTCCGGTTGAGCAGAACCGCTAGCCACAGGCCGAGCGCGAGCTTGAACGACCGTAGCGACCAGCGTGTAGACGCAGGTGTTCCACACCGCGACGCGAAATATGCTGTCGTTCCAGACCTCTTCGAAGTTCTGCAGTCCGACGAAATGGCCGGGAACGCCGACCTTGGCGTCGGTCACCGACAGCATGACGCCCTTGACGAACGGATAGGCGATGAACAGGCCGAGCAGCACTACGGTCGGCAACAGCAGCAGCATCGCCAGCCAGCGCTCGTCTTCGAGCAGCCGGGTGACCGGTCCGCGCCGCGGCGAGCCGACATAGGCCCGCCTTGGAGCCGCGACTGTGGTGAAAGTCATGGCAACGTCTCCACGCCAGCCCAGCCCGAGGTCACGTGTAGACCTTGGTCAGCTCGCCCTGCGCCCATTTGACCGCGTCTGCCGCCGCCATGCCTTGAACCGCCTTGGCATACATGTCGACGATGATGTACTTGGTTTGGGCTTCGGCCGAGGCGCGGCCGGGCGGTCCCGCATAACCCATCAGCCGACCCTGCTTCGGGATGTTGCGGAACGGCAGCAGGACCGGGTCTTTGCTCCATACCGCGTCCTTTTCCCAATATTTGGTGGCGCCGTCGGTGTACCCCTGCTGTGAGGCAAACCACTGCTCGAAGATCGGCTTTGAGTTGACCCAGAGAATGAGCTCCTTGGCCGCCTTCTGGTTCTTCGAGTAGCCCATCAGCATGTTGGTAAACGGGCCGGGCAGGTTGAACTGGCCGCCGGGCC
This sequence comes from uncultured Alphaproteobacteria bacterium, assembly GCA_963832875.1. Classification (GTDB taxonomy): domain Bacteria; phylum Pseudomonadota; class Alphaproteobacteria; order ATCC43930; family CGMCC-115725; genus AP-15. The sequence continues at coordinate 574,158 of CAWHWB010000003.1, forward strand.
CCTTGGGGAGCGGCGCGTGCAGGATGTCCTGATAGAGCGGCGTCCCCTTTTCGGTCAGGTAGGTGTCGGGCTTGCGCTTGGCTTCGAGATAGATCGAGGCGCCGTTGTTGGTGGCGCAGATGCTGCCGGAGAGAAAGGCTCGGTTGTTGCTCGAATCATCCCAGGCCAGCCCGCCCGTGTCGCAGGCGTCGTTCCAAAAGGGCACCGCGGCCTTGACCGATTGCAGCGTCTCGTTGCTGTCGAGCGCCACCGTCTTGCCGTCGGCCTCGACCTCCTTGCCGCCCCACGACCACAGCCAGGGATACCAGAAGCCCGGCGGGTCGCCAAAGGAATGGCTGAGCGCCTGGCCGATCGGACGCCCCTTGGATTTGAGGGTTTTGCCGGCGGCCTGGAGCGCATCCCAGGTGTCCGGGAACTTGTCGAGGCCGATTTCCTGGAACCAGGATTTGCGATAGGCGACGAGCCCGCCGCCAACGCACCACGGCACCCCAATCCATTTGTTGCCGGCGGTCGCGACCGCTTTCGAGATCGGGTAATAGCCGCCCTGGTCCGCACCGAGCTTCTCGGCCACGTCGCCGACATCGGCGAGGCTCTCGGTATAGAGTTGCGGCCAGTTGTTGAGTGCGAGGATGATATCCGGCCCCGATCCGGACTGGACCGCCGAAGTCACCCGCGCCTGGATGTCGTTGGCGTTGACCATTTCGAGCTTGAGCTGGATGCCGAGCGCCTTCTGGCATTCGGGCGCTATCTTATTGAGCAGCAGCTGGTCGGAAGCCGGCACGAAATCGGACCAACGCAGCCAATGAACGGTGCTCGCCTGTGCAAAGGCGGGTGCGCGTCCCGAGGCGAGAATGCCGGCGAGGCCGCCGCTGCCTGCTGCAAGCGCGCCAGCGCCGGACAGCTTTAAAAGCCTGCGTCGGTCGATGCGACTGGTCATCATTCCTCCCCAAATTCGAGCCGCATTCTGCCGGCGGGGGCAATCTCTAGAGCCAACCGCGCGGCGGCACAAGCCGGAACGGGGGCAACCGCCTTGCCGGCGATCCTTGACTGCGATAAGGGGTCGCACTGCTCTCAGGGCGACGTCGGACAGGAGAAACGGATGAGCGAGGCCGGAGGAACGCCCGTTCTCGGCGTTTGCGGGAGCCTGCGGATGACCTCTTACGACCGCGCAATACTGCGAACCGCGAGCGAATTGAAGCCGCCGGGGATGACGATCGAGACCGCCGAAATCGGCGCCGTTCCGCTCTATGACGAAGACGTGCGCGCCCAGGGTTTCCCTGACGAAGCCCCCCGCCAAAAGCCGGCTCAGAATGAAGAATTTTCTGGAGCCCGATGGAAGAGACGGCAATCCACGTCGGTTCAGCCCGTTTCCGTCGCTTTCCCAGCGAAAGCTGGGGACCGACCCCTCCCCACTCGGTCATTTGCCCATCATTCGGGCGCGATCGTATCGTCAGCAGCGTGGCCAGAAACGCGGAGTTTGCGAGCACCATGGGTCCGGCTTTTGCCAAAGGCTTTGCCGGAAAGCGTGGATCAGGAATTGATAGCGAGCGCGTCCGGTCGCAGGCCGATTGGATTAGAAGCTCGCTGGCGGGCGTCCGGGGATGCGAGGGTTCCCTGCCGGACGCTTTAGGTCTTCTTTTCGCGGGGCAGTAACCACGGATAGCGGGAGGAAAATCATGGAGCTCGATTTCACCGGCAAGGTGGCGCTGATCACCGGCGCCGCAAACGGGATCGGCCGCGCCACGGCGCTCGGGTTCGCCAGGGGCGGCGCCAAAATTGTGCTGGTCGACCGCGACGCCGCTGCCGGCGAGGCGACCGCCGGGGTGATCCGCCAGCAGGGCGGCGAGGCCCGGTTTGTGCAGGCCGACGTGACCCGTTCGGCCGAGGTGCGCGACTATGTGGAGGCGGCGCTCGACGCCTACGGTGCCATCGACTGCTTCTTCAACAATGCCGGCATCGAAGGCAAATGGGCGCATACCGCCGAATATGACGAGGACGTGTTCGATGCGGTCATCGGCGTCAACGTCAAGGGTGTGTTCCTCGGCCTGCGCCACGTCTTGCCGGTCATGCTGCGGCAGCAGCGCGGCGCGATCGTCAACACCGCCTCGGTCGCCGGGCTGGTGGCGACCCCGGGCATGCCAGCCTATGTCGCCTCCAAGCATGCGGTGATCGGGCTGACCAAGACCGCCGCCGGCGAGGTCGCCCGTCAGGGGGTGCGGGTCAACGCCGTCTGCCCCGGTCCGGTCGACACCCGGATGATCCATTCGCTCGAGGCGCAGCTCAACCCGACCGACCCGGCGAGCGTCAGCCGGCGCTATCAGGCGGCGATCCCGATGGGCCGCTATGTGACGCCGGACGAGATCGCCAATACCGTCTTGTTCCTATGCTCCGATCTCGCGTCCTCGATCACCGGAGCACAATACGTCGTCGATGGCGGCCGCACCGCGGTCGGCGGCGCGGTGACCCAGGCGATGCAGCGCTGATCAAAGCCCTCCCTGGTCCTTAATTCCGGGGGCGTTCAGGCACGGTGGCGCCGGCGACGATCGGTCGGCGCTACGGCATCGAGATCGGCCCGCCAACCGGATGGTCGGCGCAAAATGAATAATCGTCCTGGCCGGCCTGCGTCGCAAAGCCGGTGTGCGGGGCGACCGATGTGCCTTCGAGCCCTTCCCCGATCGGGCAATAGCAGGTTGCGACCGGCACGCCGTTGATATAGCGCTCGTCGTTGCACGCGAAGCTGAAGCAATTGACCAGCTGGTTGCCGAGATTGAAATTCTTGCTGCAGAACTGCACCGGCGCTTCGGCCGCGGGGCCGGTTGTTGCCCAATGGTTGATCTGTTGCGGGATGTACTGTTTCGGATCGTAGAGCGACCAGATTGCACCCTCACCCGGGCGTTGGCAGGACCCTTGCATATTGCCGCCGACGACGTCGGCGATCGCCTTGCCCAATTCGACCGGACAGGTGCACTCGGCCTCGGGGTATCGCGCGGTCCCGCCGCCGGCGACTTTGACGGTTATCGTCTTTCCGGTCGGCGTGCAGGTCGAAGCGGCGCACAGGGCGTAGTAGCCGGTGCAAATCCTGAAATCATGCGCCTCCGCAGCCAGCGCGCCCCGATCGACCGCGGCACCGGCCAGGATCATCGCCGGGAGCCCGAGCGCCGCCTTGATCAGCACTGCGCGACGGGCAGCGCGCGCGGTCTCCATCGGCGTTCGACCCACTACTGTGCGACGCGGTCCTTCATGTGCGCGTTGCATATACTTCCTCTCTTTTATGATGCGCTTCGGCGGTTATCCGCGGATCGAGACTGGCGTGAAATAATTGAACAATCGTGAATAAACATATCCGGCATGGCCGCCTTCCCGCCGCGGCGACACGCCTGGCGGCAGCTGCGCGAACGGCCCCGGCGAACCGGCCGCGCCGCCTCGATTTCGGCGTGGGCCCGGCGAAGCACAGCCGCCGGTTCCCCCTGCCCCGGCAAAGTTGCCAAGGCCAGCAGCGGTGCTGGCGGCGGGATCGGGGCTGCGTTATTGTCGAAATCTCGCGGCCTCGGCCGCAAATGAAGTCGAAGGGGTCGAAGGGGAGCCATGGACCAGACCCGCACACTGGCGATCGACATCGGCGGCACCGGCATCAAGGCGGCCCTGCTCGACGATGGCGGTCACTTGATCAGCGAGCGCCGCCGCGTGCCGACCCCGCCCAAGCCGGTGACGCCCGACGCGCTGGTGCGCGCGATCGACGAGGCGGTGACGCCGCTCGGCGCGTTTGAGCGGGTGTCAGTCGGGTTTCCGGGTTATGTGCGCCATGGGCGAGTGCTGACGGCCCCTAATCTGGGGAGCGAAGTGCTGAGCGGATTCGATTTGCAGGCGGCGCTGGCAGAACACTGGGGCAAGCCGGTCCGGGTTCTGAACGACGCCGACGTGCAAGGGTTCGGCGCCATCAAGGGCAACGGGCTCGAAATGGTGCTGACCCTGGGGACCGGGGCCGGCACGGCGCTCTTTCGCGACGGCGAGGTCATGCCTCACCTCGAGCTTGCCCACCATCCGATCACCGGCAGAAAAACCTATGACGAATATATCGGCAACGCCGCTCGTCAGAAAAAAGGTAAGAAGGTATGGAACAAGCGGGTCGCCAAGGTGATCGACATCCTGCGCGATGTTGTATGCTTCGATCACCTTTATGTTGGCGGCGGCAATGCGAAAAGCTTGACTTTTCCATTACCCGACGACGTGACGATCGTGGCGAATACCGATGGGCTGACCGGCGGCATCGGTCTGTGGCGCGCGGACCCGCCGCCGCACACGCCGGCCGGCACCACCGCCGGTAACGATCAGCCACATGCCGACCCCGAGGCGAGCGCGGCTGCTCCTCCCGAAGTTGCGCTGCCTTCGGCGCCTCCTGCCTGACGAGGCTCCCAACAGCATCTTCAGACGAAAAAGCACCTTCGCAGAATCGAGGCGACCATGCGTCGACCGGCCGCCCTGTTGCTGGCGCTGTCGCTCGCAGGCTGCGCCGCCGGGCCGCCGCCGGGCCCGCGGATCGCGCCGTTTCCGTCGCCGGCAACGTCGCTGACCGCCAATATTCCGCCCTTCGCACGCGTGCCCTACGAGCCGTTCTCGCGCGAGGCGGCGGTGCAGATAGCGCTCGGCGAATGGCGCGCCTTTCGCCAGCCGGTCGTCTACCCCAACATCGAACTGCCCGAGGACGAGGAGCGCGAAAACGGGCTGTGGCAGCGGGTCGGCCTCTATTGGTGGCTCGGCCTCGACCCGAGCTGGCGGCAAAGCGCCTGGACCGGGAAACACGACGAAAACGGCCAGGTTTTCTCGGCCGATGTCGATGGAAACTACGCCTGGTCGGCAGCCTTTATTTCCTATGTGATGCGGATGGCCGGCGCCGGCAGCAGCTTCCCCTATTCAGAGACGCATTCCGACTATATCGACGAGGCCGCCGCCCATACCCCCGGAGTTGCCTTGATCGCGGAGCGGGTCCAGGACTACGCGCCGCAACTGGGGGATCTGATTTGTCTGTGGCGCGGCGCGCGGCCGGTGACCTTCGAGGAATTGCCGGCAGGCCGCTTTCCCGGCCATTGCGACATCGTCGTCGGGATGAAGCCCGGGCAACTCCAGGTGATCGGCGGAAACGTCGACAACGCAGTGGCGATGAAATACATCCCGGTCACCGCCGATGGCCATCTGGCGACATCCGACGGCACCGTGCTCGACCCCGACCACCACTGGTTCGTCGTGCTGAAGGTCCTCTATCAGCGGGATGGGACGGCACCGCCGGCGGCGATTTCAGCGGCTCCCGGGTTCGCCCGCCTCGGTTAGGGTCCTCCTGCGGCCGCCACCTCTCGCCCGCGTCCGCCGTCGATCATCGCCTCGGCCAGGCTCGGCTCGCGGTCGAGCGCTGTGCGATAGTGCCCGCGAACGGCGGCGACGATCTCACCGTCGCGCCCCAGCAAGGCGTCGCCGAATTCGATCATTCGCAGATTGGGCCAGGCGCGCGGGCGCAGCCGGGTGACCTCGCGCACAATTTCTTGCGCCGGTCGGCCAGGATCGCGCTGTGCCAGGATCAGCGTCGCCGCTGCGGTCGAACGCGACACGCCGGCGTGGCAGTGCACCAGAAGATGCGTCAGCCCCGGCTCCTCGTCCGCCACGCGCCGGGAGCCGTCCAGATTGCGTGCGAAGGCGAGCAGCAGCTCGACATCGCAGCGCTCGGGCGCGACCCAACCCGGCAGCGGCTCGATTACGTCGTGAAAATGCAGCTTTAGGCGCCGATGCACGTCAAAGACGCGCAGAGCCTCGGGCTCGGGCCAGCCCGGATCGAGGATCGACAGCACATGGCTGACGTCGTTCACGTGGCAGCCGGCGAGCTCGTCGAGCCCGCAGATGGTGATCCGAAACGACGTCAGCGCAATATCGCTCACACTCGTGCTCCCTGCCCGATTGCCCGCAGCAGCAGAGATACTCCCCACTTGTGGCAATTCTATGCACGGTTGGCTGGGCGACAAGAACGCCGTTGGGCTCGATCCTTGAGATGCCTCCAGCGAGATAACCGATCGGCGTTTTGAGGAGCCCTCGTCCCGACTTTTCCAGAAATGTTGCGCTGCGACATGCCCGACGAAAACCCGCTCATTTTCCTTCGTAGCTCGCCCATGATTTGCAACTAACTCAGGGGGAGCCAAAGCGAGCGCGACGGTGTCATCGGCAAAGATTGGACGACCGCGAGACCCATTTCACACGTCCTTTACCGCGCAGCCGTCATTCTCATTCGATCGAGTGGCTCGAAAGTGACTCCAATGTTGCGACCTTCCCTTTTGACCACCGCCGCGGTCCTGATCGCCGGGATACTCGCGTCCGGGAGTCCCGGCGCAGCCGGCATGGGTCCGACCGCCTTCATCGACAATTTCGGCAACCAGCTCGAGGCGGCGGTCAAAACCGCCACCCCGGAGCAGCGGCTGGCCGGATTTCGCGAGTTATTGAACGCGGATTTTGACCTACCCGACCTGGGTCGCTTTGTCCTCGGCCGATTTTGGCGGGTTTTCACCCCGTCGGAACAGCAGGAGTTCCTGGGACTGTTCGAGAATTACGTCGTGCTCGCCTACAGCGACCGCTTGTCGGAGTATGTCGCCGACGGCGGCGTGCTCCGGGTGACCGGGAGCCGGCCCGATCCGGACGGGGCGATCGTATCGAGCGAAATCACTCGCGGTTCCGGGGCGTGGAACGGGGGCACGCCGACAGCTCAGGCGATCGAGGTCGATTGGCGCCTGACCGCCCGCGACGGCTTTTACAAGGTCAGCGACGTCATCATCGACGGCCTCAGCATGGCGGCGAACGGGCGATCGGAGCTCGAAGGGGTGGTCGAACGCAACGGCGGCCGGGCGCAGGCTATCCTCGCCGTCATGCGGCAACAGATCGCCAGCGCTTCCCGTTAGTTAGGGTCTCTGATCGGGTCGCGCCGCCAATCCGGTTGAGTCCCTGCGAGCGAGGCGAAGCAATTTCGGGCCCCTGAGCTTCCTGCGTTCGAGCAACTGTGTTTGAGGGGGGTGACGAGGTCCTCCCGACCCTGGGCAGCATGGCGCCGTGCTCGTCGCCGTCGAGACCGCTGCGCGCCGGCTGCGCCGGTGGCCTGCGGCCAGTCTGGACCACGGCGCCGCGCGCCGCCCGGCCACCCGTCTGTGCATCACCTACATGCTGTCTCCTCCACACCTGCGCCGCCGGGGTGGGAGCCTCCGATAAAAAGAAATCTAAAGCGCGCTCGGGGCCGTTGCCGACCGTTGGCACCAGTAGGGATCTTCGAGGCTCCGCGGGTCCAACTCGCAATGGGCTCTCCAGCGCCATGGAGCGTCGACCTCAATCCGACAGCCCTGCCACTATACCCCGCTCAGCGCCTTGTCGGTTTCATACAGGGTGGTCGGCGGAACCGCCGGTGGGAACTCGCAGTGACACCGCTGCAGCATGGTCCAAATATGTTTTAGAGTAGAATTATCTCGAGTTGGACACCAACCAAGCGGATGGAGGAGCGGAATGATCGAGATTCCGGCGCGCCGCGGCAAGGCCGCGCGTCTGCGCCAGGGCGGCACGGTCAGGGTCGTCAATACAAAGGGTCAGCAGGTCGTCGACGCCTGGGCGTTCAGCACCGAGGATCTCCAGGAATTCATGTCGATGGAGCACAGCCGAGTCGCGATCGGGCATCTCATTCCGGCGGTTGGCGACACCCTTGTCACCAACCGGCGGCGGCCGATCCTAACCCTCGTCGAGGACACCTCGGGCGGGGTTCACGACACCTTGTTTGCCGCCTGCGACCGCTGGCGCTACGAGTTGCTCGGATGCGCCGAATATCACGACAACTGCACCGACAATCTCGCCGCCGCACTGGCCGAGCTCGGGCTCGTGCCGGCGCACACCCCGGCGCCGCTCAACCTGTTCATGAACATCCCGGTCATCGACGGCGACCGGGTCGAGGTGCGGCCGCCGGTCAGCACCCCCGGCAGCTTTGTCTCGCTGCGCGCCGAAATCGATTGCATCGTCGCCTTTTCCGCCTGCCCGCAGGATTTGCTGCCGGTCAACGGCGCGGCGATGCGGCCGACGCATGCGCATTTCGAAATCCGCGGCCCAGTCGAGCGGCCCGCTTGAGCCGGGCGGATCGGCGCGCGCAAGAGTAAATCGGGCCGCGAGAACGGGTGCGGGGCGCGCGGTCACATCGATGACAATATGATTTCGGCCGCACAAATGTTGTCCGGCGCCAACATCGACCTGTTGGCGGCCTACATCGCGACGCTGAAAACGCCGTAGCCCGACGCTGCCGAATGGGCTCGGGCGGTGTTTGCGGGATCGAGGTAGCCGCAGGGATGCGGCGGCGCGCCTGCGGAGTTCTCGTCATGTCGCTCAATATCAAGGTTGGTCCAGCGCTGTTGTCGATCAACCAAGGCTACAGCCTACTGCTGACCGACCCCGACGGCCAAATCCCGTGGCCGAGCAAATGCGGATTTTTTGTCCGCGACACCAGGATGATCAGCGCGTGGTCGATCTACGCCAATGGCGAAGAGTGGGAACTGTTAAATTCGGGTGCGATCACCTATTTCGCCGGGCAGGTGTTCATGACCAACCCCGCCATCGCGACGGAGGACGGCGCTATCGAGCGGCGCAGCCTGCTGCTCCAGCTCGGCCGGTCGATCGACGAGGGCGGCATCCACGAGGACATCGATCTGACCAACCACGGCCGCCAGCCGGTCAAATTCAACCTCGAGATCGCGATCCGGTGCGATTTCGCCGACATCCTCGAGATCAAAGGCGCCAATCTGGTGCGGCGCGGCCGCATCACGACGCTATGGTCCGATGACACCGCAACGCTGACGACCCAGTACCGCGACCGCGATTTCCTGCGCGAGCTGGTCGTGTCGCGGCGCCGCAATGCGTCGCCCTGCGTTTATGCCAATGGCCGGATCAGCTTCGAGGTAGCGATCGAGCCTGGGCAGACCTGGCATACCTGCCTCGAATATTTGGCTGCCGCCGGCGAGCATCGCTATGCGGCGCCGCAAGGGTGCATCGCCCACGCGCGAAATTCGCAGCTCGGCGAGCCGCTCGAAAACTGGCGAAAGGCGGTACTCAAGCTGGCATCGAGTAACGAGGATTTCGAAAATCTCTATCGCCAAGCGGTGGAGGACATGGCCGGTCTGCGGCTGCCGGTCGACGGGACCCACCACCTCGAATTTACCCCGGCCGCCGGCATCCCTTGGTTCGTGGCGCTGTTCGGCCGCGACAGCCTGATCGCCGCGCTGCAGAACGCCCATATCTATCCCGATTTTATCCGCGGCGCGCTCGACGTGCTGGGACGATATCAGGCGAAGGAGCGGGACGATTACCGCGACGCCGAGCCCGGCAAGATCATGCACGAGTTGCGTACTGGCGAGCTGGCTCACTTCAAGCTGATCCCGCACACTCCCTATTACGGCACCGCCGACGCGACGCCCCTCTACCTGATCGCGCTGCACACCGCCTGGCGCTGCATCGGCGACCGGCGGCTCGTTGAGCGCCATCTCGGCACCGCCGAGCGCTGCCTCGACTGGATCGACCGCTACGGCGACCGCGACGGCGACGGCTTTCAGGAGTACCAGACGCGTTCCTCGGCAGGCTACGAGAACCAGGGCTGGAAGGATTCCGGCGACGCCGTCCTCTATCCCGACGGCAGCCCGGTCACAGGGCCGAAGGCGCTGTGCGAGCTGCAAGGCTATGTCTACGACGCCTGGAACCGGATGGCCGAAGTTTACCAGGCGCTGGGGCAAGATGGCCGGGCCGAGGAACTGCGCGCCAAGGCGAAAACCTTGTTCGCCCGCTTCAACGAGGTGTTCTGGGACGAAGACAGCGGATTTTACGCCTATTGCCTCGACGGCGACAAAAAAAAGGTACTGACCGTGGCCTCGAACCCGGGTCATTGTCTGTGGAGCCGGATCGTGCCGAAAGACCGCGCGGCCAGGGTCGCCCGGCGGCTGCTGCAGCCCGATATGTGGAGCGGCTGGGGCATCCGGACCTTGTCGCGCGACCACACGTCCTACAATCCGGTGTCGTATCAGAACGGCTCGGTCTGGCCGCACGACAACGGCATCATCGCGATCGGCCTCAAGCAATACGGCTTTGCCCGGGAGGCAGCGCAGGTGGCGCGCGCGGTCACCGAGGCCGGGAGTTTTTTCGCGCTCTATCAGATGCCGGAACTTTACGCTGGGATCGAGCGCGACGACGCCAATTTCCCGGTGCAGTATCCCGATGCCAATGTGCCGCAGGCTTGGGCCGCCGGCTCGGTGTTTTCGATGCTGCAGGCTCTATTGGGCTTTGACCCGGATGCGCCGCGGGGCAAGTTCTACCTCGATCCGGCGCTGCCGGATTGGCTGCCGGACCTCGCCCTGAGCGATCTGCGCCTCGGCAAGCAATTGTTCGACGTGCGCTTTTGGCGCGAGGGCGACAGGACCCGGTTCGAGGTGCTGAAGGGCGACCCGAGGGCCGTCGAACAGCGCCCCTTGGCGCCGTGTCATCACTCAGAATAGGCTTGCGCAGTCGAGCCGGGGGAGATCGCGTGAGGCCGATACCGCTCAGAGCCGCCGGCTCCTTTACCCTTCTGGTCGAGCCCGAACATCTGGCCAACCGGTTCAAGGACGCGACCCTGCCGCCGGTGCTGGCGACGCCCGTCATGATCATGATCATGGAAAACGCCGCGCTGAACGCGATCCGCGCCTATCTCGATCCGGGCGAGAGCGCGGTCGGCACCGCAGTCGACATCCGCCACCTCGCAGCGACGCCGGCCGGGCGGCGGGTGACCGGGACGGCGCGTGTCACCAAGCTCGACGGGCGAAAGGTCGAATTCGCCGTCCGCGCCGCCGACGGCGAAAAAGAGATTGGCGTCGGCTCGCATTCCCGGATCGTCGTCGACGTAGTGAAATTCGCCGAGCGGCTGAAATAGTCGAGTTGGCTGAATCGATGGCATCGTCTTTACCTACTGCCGGCCGGTGTCCGTTAAATTAACCTGGAATCCGACGACCCCGAGGGAAAACGATGGCCCGAGGAGACGGGCGCAGCGAAAAGGATAAGATGCTGGCAGGCGAATTGTACCGCGCGATCGGGTCGGAGCTCGCCGCCGACGCAGCGCGGGCGGACCGGCTGCTACGCGCCTACAACGCCACCGGCATTGATGAGGCGGATCGCCGCGGGGCCATTCTCGCCGAGCTTTTTGGTGCGATCGGCGATGGGGTGCTCGTGCGCCCGCCCTTTTACTGCGACTACGGCTACAACATCCGCCTCGGACGCCGGACCTTCGTGAATTTCGGCTGCGTGTTCCTCGACGTGGCGCCGATCGTGCTCGGCGATGGTTGCCAGATCGGCCCCGCGGTCCAGATCTATGCGGCCGACCACCCGCGCGCCCCCGATCTTCGCCGCGCCGGCTACGAGACCGGGGTTGCCGTGCATATCGGCAGCAATGTCTGGCTCGGCGGCGGCGCCATCCTCCTGCCCGGGGTCACGATCGGCGACGACGCGATCATCGGCGCTGGCAGCGTGGTGACGCGGGACGTGCCGGCCGGGGCCACCGCGGCCGGCAACCCCGCAAGGATCCTGCCGGGCAAATCAGCCAAGAGCCGCCGGTGAGCAGCGGGCCCGCCAACCTTGCTCAATCGGCTTCGCTGCGGCGCCGCCTGAAGCCGCGCCGGAATTGGGCGCCCGTGCGCTCGCGCAGGCTTTGGAAAGTCACATAGAGCATCGGGATCACGAACAGCCCGATCCCGCTCGACGCGATCATCCCGGCGAAGACTGGCGTCCCGACATCGTGGCGGCTGATCTCGGCCGCACCTTGCGCCACGACCAGCGGGTAGACGCCGAAGATGAACGCGAACGAGGTCATCATCACCGCGCGGAACCGCATCTGTGCGCCCAGCACCGCAGCCTCGCGGATGTCCTTTCCCGCCTCGCGCTGGTCCTTGGCGAATTCGACGATCAGGATGCCGTTCTTGGCGGCCATGGCGATCAGCACCACGAGCCCGATCTCGGCATAGAGGTCGAGCGCCAGATGCCAGATCCAGATGCCGATAAACGCGCCCAGCACACCGACCGGCACCGACATCAAGACCGGCACCGGGATCATCCAGCTCTCGTAAAGCCCGACCAGAAACAGAAACGCGAACAGCACCGAAAGGCCGAGAATCGCCCCGGTCTGCCCCGACGCTGCCACCTGCTGATAGGCGGTGCCGGTCCACTCGTAGCCGTAGCCGGCGGGCAAGGTCTTGGCCGAGACCGACGCCATCGCCGCCAATGCGGCGCCGGACGATGTGCCCGCAGATGGGCTGCCCTGAATCGGGATCGCGCGATAATTGTTGTAGCGGGTGATGACCTGCGGCCCGACGATGATGCCGGCATGGGCGATCGAGGCCAACGGCACGTCCTCGCCGTATTTATTGCGAATATAGATCTGCCAGAGCGACGAGATCTCCGCGCGGTCGGCTGGCTCGCCCTCGATATTGACCTGCCAAACTCGCCCGAACAGGTTGAAATTGTTTATATAGATGCCGCCCAACGTGGCCTGCAAGGCGTTGAACACATCGCTCATGGCGAGGCCCAGCGCCTGGGCCTTCTCGCGATCGATGTTGAGATAGATCGACGGGTTGCTCGCGGTATAGGTCGAGAACACGCGGGTCAGCTGCGGGTTCTGGTTGGCGGCGGCGAGCAATCCCTGCATGACGCCGTTCATCACCGCCGGGTCCTGCCCTTCGAGCCCTTCGAGCTCGTATTCGAACCCGCCGGTCGTCGACAAGCCGATGATCGGCGGCAGGTTGAACGGGATCACGGTCGCGGCGCGGATCTCCTGTCCCTCGCGGAATACCCGCGCGATCAACGCCTGCGCTGAGTTGGCAACCCCCGGGCGGGTGGCGAACGGCTTCAACGTCGGCACCACAAAGGCGGCATTCGGCTCGTTGACGCCGTCGATGATCGAAAAGCCGATGATCGCGAAGATGTTCTGGACCTGCGGCATCGATCTGAGCAGCGCCTCGATGCGCTGAACCGCCGCGCTAGTGCGCGAGACCGAGGCGCCGTCCGGCAATTGCACCGAGACAAAAAAAGCGCCCTGGTCTTCCTCGGGAAGAAACCCGGTCGGTGTCCGCAACGACAGCGCATAAATCGCCGCGGCGGCAGCAAGTATCGCGACGACGCCGAGTGCTGCTACGCGCACGAGGCGGCGCACGATCGCGGCATATCCGTTGCGGACATTGTCGATGCGCCGCAAGACCCAGCCCATGACTCCGCGGCTTGGGGCGCCATGCCGCAAAAACACCGCGCACAATGCCGGCGACAGGGTCAGCGCGTTTAACGCCGAGATCGCCATCGCGACGCTGATCGTCACCGCGAATTGCCGAAACAATGTTCCCGAAACGCCAGGGATAAAGGCAATCGGCACGAATACCGAAAACAGCACCAGTGTAATCGCGATGATCGGGGCGGTGATTTCGGCCATGGCCTTTTTTGTCGCTCCCGCCGGCGACAATTCGGGCTCTTCTTCCATGACGCGTTGGACATTCTCGACGACGACGATTGCATCGTCGACAAGGATGCCGATCGCCAGCACCATCGCCAGCAGCGAGATCGTATTGGCCGAATACCCCATCGTCAGCAAGACCGCGAAGGTCCCGATGACGCTGACCGGGACCGCGATCGCCGGAATGAGCGTCGCCCGCACGCTGCCGAGGAACAAAAAGACGACAATCACGACGAGAGCAAAGGCGATCAGCAGCGTGATCAAAACGTCATGGATCGTATCAAAGACAAAAGTCGTGGTGTCGTAATTGACTAGATATTTGAGACCGGGCGGGAAGCGCTGGCTCAAGCGATCGAGATTGGCGCGGACCAGAGCCGCGGTTTTGACCGCATTGGCGCCGGGCGAAAGATAGATGCCGATCGCCACCGCCGGCTTGCTGTTCAGACGGGCCTCGATGTCCTGGTTTTCCGCCCCGAGATCGACCCGAGCGACATCCTTCACCCGCAGCAGCGACCCGTCCGGGTTGGCGCGCAAGACGATGTTGCCGAACTGCTCCGGTGTCGTCAGACGCCCCTGCGTCTGAATGTTCAGCTGGAATTGCTGGTCTTTAGAGATCGGGCGCGCGCCGATCCGCCCGACCGGCGCCACCACGTTCTGCGCCTGGACCGCCGCAATCACATCGGCCGGGGTCAATTTCAGATTGTCGAGCCGGCTGGTGTCGAACCAGATTCGCATCGAGTAATTCAACGCGCCAAAGATATGCGCCTGGCCGACCCCTGGGGTGCGCGACAATACGTCGAGCACGTTGATGATCGCGTAATTAGTGATGAATAGCGGGTCCTGCTTACCGTCCTCGCTGTAGAGCATGATGAATTGAAGGACGGCCGACGATTTCTTTTGAACCGTCAGGCCTTCTAGCTGGACTTCGGAGGGAAGCTGGGAAAGGGCGGTCTGGACCCGGTTGTTGACGTTGACCGTGTCGATGTCGGGATCGCTGCCGAGATCGAAACTGACGGTCAAATTGTAGCTGCCGTCATTGCCGCTCGTCGACTTCATGTAGAGCATCTTGTCGACGCCGACGACCTGCGCCTCGATCGGCTGTGCGACGCTCTCCTCGACGTTGGCCGCGGAGGCGCCAGGATAGCTTGCCGTCACCTGGACTTGCGGCGGCACGATGTCGGGGAATTGCGCGACCGGAATGCGGCTCAGCGCCAAGAGGCCGGCGATCGTGATCACAAGCGCAATGACGACCGCCAGCCGCGGGCGATCGACAAAGATCGCCGAGATCACCGGCTCGCCTTGGCGGCGTCCGACGCCGCGGCGCCGCCGCCAGCCCCGTCGTTGCCGTTCGCCCCAGCGGCGCCGGTTTGCTCGAAGGCCGCCGGTATCGGCGGCGGTGGGGAGGCTGGCCCGGGCGACACGACCTCTCCCGGGCGGGCCCGCTGCACACCTTCGGCGATCACCAGCTCTCCCTCTTTGAGCCCGCTCGATACGGCGGCCGTCGATGGCGTCGACTGGCCGAGATGGATGCGCCGGATTTGTGCTTTGTTCTGCGCGTCGACGACATAAACATAATCGCCTTGCTGGTCGGACAGCACTGCGGCGCGTGGGATCGCCAGAACCGACACTGGGGCGACACCTTGGAGCAGCACGGTCACGAACTCGCCGTCGGTCAGCTCGCGCGAGCCGGGGTCCCCCCTCTTCATTCCCGGCAACACCGGGTTGGGGATCACCCCGCGCAAGGTGATCGTGTCGGTGTTTTCGGAGACAGTCGGCGACACGTAATCGAGGTGACCCACCTGCCCGTAGATTTTTTTGGTCGGCAATCGGAGCCGGATCACGGCGGCGCGAGAGCCGCCCTTCGGCGCATAACGGTCGCGCAACTCGAGCCCGGTGCGCAGCGCGATCGGAAAGATCACATACATCGGGTCCTGGCTGACGAGGTTCGCCAAGGTGCCGCTCGTCGGCGAGACGACGTTGCCCTCGGTAACCGCGGTGGCGCTGATCTCGCCGTCGATGGGCGCGCGAATCTCGGTGTAGCCGAGATTGATTTCGGCCTGTTCCAGCTGGGCCTGGGCACCAGCGATCTGCGCCGCCAGAGCGCGTTCCGAGGCGAGGGCGGTATCGACCGTGGCCTGCTCGCCGGCGACGGTCTTCAACAGGTACTGCGCGCGCTCGAGCGTCAGCTCGGCGTTTTGATGCTGCGCTTGGAGCTGCGCGACGTTGGCCTTGTTGTAATCGACCTGCGCCTGGAACGGCGGCTGCTCCAGCTGGTAGAGGAGATCGCCCTTTTTGACCTCGGACCCTTCGACAAAGAGCCGCTTTTCGAGAAAGGCGGTGACCCGGGCGACCAGCGCCACCCGGCCCACTGCCTGGATGCGGCCGATGAACTCGTTGGTCTGGGTGATCTCCTGGCGCGCGACACGCACCACCCCCACCGCCGGCGGCCCGGGTGCGGGCTGGGCCCCGGCGGCGACCGAAAGCATCGCCAACAGAACGACGGGCAGCAGATGCCGGACGATCGATTTGTCGACCAACTCAATTCCCCGACCCAACTTAATCCCCCCCGAAAGGTCTCGATGCGGCCCCCATTCCCTCCCGCGCACGCGTGGGAGGGCCGGGGTGGGGCTGGGCGGGGGAGGGCATGCCGGCCCCATCCGTCCGATCTTTGACGACCACCGTCTTGCGTCGTCCGCGCATCCGGTCAACATAGCCGTTCCGGCCGGCGCGGTCGACCGTGGCGGCTGCACGGAGCTGCGGCATGAACGGGACGGCCTTTGAAGAGCTCGCCAGCTGGGTCACCGGCGCCGGATTGATCGGTCGCACCGAGAGCGAGCTGATGGCGGGCTTTTGCCGGCGGGTTGCCGATGCCGGGGTGCCGCTGGCGCGCGCCATGGTGATTCTCGATACCCTTCACCCGATCTATGAGGGCCGCGTCTTTCGGTGGCGCGACGACGCGCCTGATCACGTCGAGGCGGTAGATTACGGGCGCACCAACGAGGGCGAAGCAGCCGAGAACTGGCAGCGCAGCCCATTCCTCCATCTCCTTCAGTCCGGCGAAAACGCGCTACGGCGCCGGCTGGCGGCCGGCGAACCAGCCGATTTTCCGGCGATCGTGCAGGCGCGCGACGAGGGCGTGACCGATTACCTGGCGATGGTCCATCGATTTGCTGCTGAAGGGGTGATCGGCGAAATGGACTGCATCTATTCATCCTGGTCGACCGATGCGGCAGAGGGCTTCGACGACGGCGCCGTCTCTGCGCTCAAACGGCTCGCACCCTTCCTCGAGCTCGCGGTCAAATCGGCGGCGCTGGCGCGAATGGCTGGAACGCTCGCTGAAACCTATCTCGGCCGCGACGCCGGCCGGCGGGTCATGAGCGGCCGGATCGCCCGGGGTGTCGCCGAAAAGATCGGGGCGGTGCTGTGGTACAGCGATCTGCACGGCTACACCCGGATCACCGACAATGCCCCGCCCGAGCAGATCATCCCGCTCCTCAACGATTATGCCGATGTCGTCGTCTCCGCCGTGCACGGCCATGGCGGCGACGTACTGAAGCTGATCGGCGACGGGACGCTCGCCATCTTCGCCGGGGAAGACCGCGAGCAGGCCTGCCTTGCCGCGCTAGCCGCCGCGGCGCGGGTGCGCAACGACGTCGTCGGGCTCAACCGCTACCGCGCCGAAACCGCTCTGCCGACGACCCAAGTCTATCTGGCGCTGCATGTCGGCGACGTCTTCTACGGAAATGTCGGCAGCAAGGACCGGCTCGATTTCACCGTCATTGGCCCGGCGGTCAACGAGGTCAGCCGCATCCTGGCGATGAGCCGGTCGGTCGAGCAGGATGTGCTGCTGTCGGCGAGCTTTGCCGACGCGCTCGGTGCGCCGATGCGACAGCGTCTGGTTTCGGTCGGCCGCTACGCGCTGCGCGGCGTGGGGCAACCGCAGGAGCTGTTCATCCCTGAACCCGATCTCGATCTGTCGCAGCTGTCGCGGTGAGCTGCGGCCGGGCATCGCGCGCCGGGTCGCGTCGTGCTATAGCTCGCCCAAGCAATTTCGAGAGGAAGCCATGATCCATCACCTGTCGATCGCTGCGCGGGATCCAAAGCACGTCGCCGGGGTTCTAGCCGAATTGATGGGCGGCGCTGCGGTGCCGTTTCCGCCCAACCCGGGGAGCTTTTTCGCGCTTCAGCTCGATGAGCACGGCTCGGGCGTCGAGGTCTATCCGACCGGGACCGAATTGCAGCCCGGCGGCGCCGAGGGGGCCGGCTTTGCTAAAAACCGCGAAGCCGGGCGCGGCTTCGGGGCCACCCATTTCGCGCTCAGCGTCGCCACCGAAGCCGATGCCGTCGAGGCGATCGCGAGCCGCGAGGGCTGGCAATGCTACCGCTGCAACCGCGGCCCGTTTCATGTCATCGAAGTGTGGGTCGAGAACCAGTCGATGGTCGAGATCCTGCCGCCCGAATTCGCCGCCGAATACCTCGCCTTCACCCGCCCCGAGAAGATCGCGGCGGCAATGGCAAACGCTCCGACGCCTGCGTCGCGGCAGCGCCCATCGTAATTGCACGCTGTCGTCGGACTTGGCGTAAAACGGATCCGACCATGACCCAGGACGACCAGGGACATCGCCTCTCCGGTGCGAGCGCAGCGGCGGCCACCGCCTACGATGAGGCGGTACGGGCGTTCAGCCTGGTCCACGGCGACGTAATCGGCTTGTTCGACGCGGCGCGCGAGGCCGCACCCCGTTTCGCGATGGCCCATCTGGGAAAAGCCTGGGTGTACGCCCTGGCCAACGACCCCGGCCTGATGACGGAAGCCAAGGCATTGCTCGAAACCGCCCGGCCCTTGATTTTGAACGAGCGCGAGCAGGCCCACCTTGCCGCCCTGTCGCAAGTGGTCGCGGGCGCCAGGGCCGCCGCCGTCGCCGTGCTCGATCGCCACCTGATGCATTACCCGTTCGACCTGGTCGCGCATCAGGCCGCCGCACTCTGCGATGGGTTTCTCGGACGCTTCCCTTGGGTCCGGGACCGTTCGGCGCGCGCCCTGCCATTGTGGTCGAAGGACCAGCCGGGCTACGCCACCCTATTGGCGTTCCACGGCTTCGGGCTGGAGGAAGCCGGCGATTACGCTCGCGCCGAGGACGAGTCGCGTGCCGCCGCCGAACTCGAACCCATGAGTTTCTGGCCGCATCACACGGTCGCGCATGTGATGGAAATGACCGGGCGTCCGGAAGACGGACTCGGGTGGATGACGGCGCGCGAGGCCTTGTGGTCGACCCCCGGCCACGCCAACCAGGTCCATATCTGGTGGCACAAGGCATTGTTCCATCTCGAGCTCGGGCAATACGAGGCAGCATTGGCGCTGTTTGACGGGCCGATGCGCGCGACCCAGCGTCCTCTGGCGCTCAGCCTGACCAACGCCACCGCGCTGTTGTGGCGCCTCGACACGCTCGGGCATGACAGAGGCCTCTCCGGTTTGGGCGACCGCTGGCGCGCGCTGGCGGATTTGTGGCAAGACCACGCCGACGGAAAATGCCTGGTCTTCGCCGATATCCACGCGGCGATGGCCGAGTTGCGCTCGGGCCGGGAAGGGTTGGTCGAGCGGCGGCTCGAGGCGATGCGCGAGACCGCCGCCAGCAGAGTCGAAGCGGCCGACCTCTATCGCACAGTCGGCATCCCGGTGGTTGAGGGCCTCGCCGCCTTCCACCGCGGCGCCTACACTGCGGCGGTCGATTTGCTGATGCCGGTCCGCGTCGATCTATGGCGGATCGGCGGCAGCCACGCGCAGCGCGACGTCGTCGACTGGACCCTGGCCGAGGCGGCCCTGCGCGCCGGTCAGCGCGCCGTCGCCCTGGCCCTCGCCCACGAGCGCCTGGCAACCCGCCCCCGCAGCGTTCCCAACCGCCGCTTCCTACGCCACGCCGAGGCCATCGCCGGCTGACCGAGCTTTGCGGCGCGAGTACGATGTCAATGGCTCCCTGACCCTCCGCTGCACGCGGGGGGCGGGGTGGGACGGCCTGGCGCGCCGTCGGCGGCGGATGAATTCTGGTACTGATTTTTCCGGGAGGGAGACAGCAATGACCCAAGTCGGCACAGGGAAATATACCTACGAACTGATCCCCGACTTCTTCAAGTTGCCCGACGGACAATCGTTCGGGCTGATCAGCCGGGTGGCGGCCGATTCGCAAGACCGCATCTACGTCTTCCAGCGCAAGGACCCCCCGGTGGTGGTCTTCGACCGCGAAGGAAAGTATCTGGGCGCCTGGGGCAGCGGCGAGGTCACCGACCCGCATGGTCTGAAAATCGTCGACGACATCGTCTACACCACCGATCGCTCCGACTCGGTCGCGAGATCGTTCACCTTGGACGGCAAACCGCTGTTGCAGCTCGGCGAGCGCGGCGTCCATTCCGACACCGGCCATGTCACCAACTGGCTGGCCGAGCGAGCCGCAGGGCCGTTCAATCACCCGACCGAGATGATGGCCCACCCCAACGGCGACATTTACGTGACCGACGGCTACCGCAACTCGCGCGTGCACCGCTTTACCCGCGACGGCCGGCTGGTCAAGTCGTGGGGCACGCCGGGCGGAGGCGAGGGCCAGTTCCACCTGCCGCATAGCATCGCCTTCGACCCGGACGGCAAGCTCTACGTCGCCGATCGGGCGAACCAGCGCATCCAGATCTTCTCGGCCGAAGGCGACTTCTTGGGCCAGTGGACCGGCATGGGCGGGCCCAACGACATCACCCGCGGCAAGGACGGAAATTTCTACATTGCCGAGCAGGAAGACGGCGGCAAGCCCGCGCAAATCTGCGTCCGCGATCGGCAAGGTAGGGTGCTCGCCCGCATGGCGAGTCGCCATGTCCACGGCGTCGGGGTCGATTCACACGGCGACATCTACGCCGGATTGACCCAGGATCGCAGCGTCGACAAGTTCGTGCGAACCGGCTGAGCGCCGCCGACGCCCAAATAGGAATAGTTTCCGACCGAATTGCCAGGTGGATGTAGCAGAAGTCGAAGGCGAGGTGCATCCACCTGGTCACTCGTCAGTCCTCGCCGCGGCGTAAGCGTGTGGATCGGCGAAAACGCACCCTCAGCCGCGCAGATTTTCGCGCATCGTGGCGCCCGCATACTCGGTGCGCAGCAGCCCGCGCCGCCAATTTGGCGGTGCTGGTATTACACCGGTCGTAAAACCTCTCAGGAGCACGCCTGGGTCCGCCCGATCGGCCGGGTTTGGATCAGCGTGGCGGCGCACGGCCTTCCACGGCGGCCATGCCCTGTGCGGTGAATTCTTGCAGGAGGGCGTCGCGGACGGTGTCGAGGTCGAGGCCGTGCCGGGCGATCGATGGGCTGGTTTCGATGATGATCTCGTCGATGTCGCCGATCAGCTTGAGACGCTTGTAGAGGTCCTCGGCTTCGAGGCCGAGTCCGGCGCCGAGGACTTCCATGAAATTGACGATTTCGAAGCTGCGCCCGTCGCCGGCGTCGCACAATTCACGGTGGCAGGCGTGGTACACCGTGGCCAAGGTCGTCACGCCGGCGTCGGCGACCGCTGCGAGCTCGCGCTGAACCAGTTCGCGTTTGAACGCCGGCAGCGCCGCGAGGCTGTTGGCCTGGGTTCCGACCCGCGGCACGTCGATCTCGACCAGTTCGACGCCAGGGACGATCGACAGAAGCTTTTTGACCGCGATCATGACCTGCGGCAAGACCGGGCGCTCGTGCAGAGCGACGCGCTTCTTGACCCGGTTTTTCATCAGCCGGGCCAACTGGTCGGCCCGATCGGCGAGAAATACCAGGAACGGGTTCAGATCGAACGGCCGCGCACCGAACTGCAATTCGTAGCTCGGCAACGCTACCTCGCCGATCTGCAACTGGCAGCTTGGACACCATGAGAGGACGGTCGAGGTGCCGGCCTTGGCGAGGCCGTCGATAGTGGCAAAGCCGATCCGCGCGGTATTGGCAAAATCGCCCTCGCGGAACTGGTAGACGCCGCAGCATTGGCCCGGGCCGCCCATGACCTCGTAATCGACGCCGAGCAGGTCGAGGGTGTCGAGGCACAGGAGCGCGATGTGCGGCGTCTTGAGGATGTTGCACCCGGTATAAAAGACCACCTCGGGCGGGCTGGTGCGAGGCAGCATGTCGAGCCCGCGCAGCCGGGCGAGGGTCTCAGGCGGCATCTGCAGCCGCGACAAGATCCGCACGCCGCGGCTCATTCCTTGGAAAGGCTGCCGCCAGCGGGTGTTGAGCGGCTGCTCGCCGGTCCGGGCTCGGGCAAAGCCGCGGGCGAGCTGCACCATGAACCGCGGGTTGATCCCGTAATTGCAGGCCGGGATGCAGTTGCCGCTGCCGCTGCACACCGAGGCCCAGCGCACGGCGTCGTCATTGCCGGCGCCGCCGGTGATCAGGTCGACGATGGCCGCGGTGGTCTCGGTCGCATCCGCGCCGCCGAGCCCGGCCGGCTCGACCATCGGGCACGCGCGAAAACAGTCGCCGCAGCGGGTGCATGCGTCGGCGATCGCCTCGCCCCGCGCCCTGAATTCGTCGACATACAAACCCGCCGCCAAACCGCCGTCTCTCATCCCTCACCTCGGCTGCTTCAGTCCGCGCGCAGGTTACAGCAACGCTCAGAACCGGCAAAGCGGAGTGAGGATCGGGCGATTGTTTCGTCGCGGCGGAGGCGATTGTCTGCAAGCGAGCCTGTTAAGACTGACCGACGATTTCTGGCCAATCACACTACCTCAATTGCTGGCAACCTCAGGCGCAAAGACGCCCTCTCTTTTGGCTTATCAAGCCGTGCTCCTGGTCCTGGATGCGCGGGTGCTGTTCTCACCTATCAAAGCCGCGGCGGCGCTCGATCCGGCTGTCAGCGGAACGAAGTCGATGGTTGAGGAGCATCATCTCTCCCGCTCGCGGCAGTGTATGTTCCATTGCCGCAAGCGGATCGCCACGACAACCGACGCGGGTGTCAGATCGGGTGGCCGCTGGCGTGCGAGGAGTTGACGGTGAACGCCCAGCCGTCAGGGCCGGCGAGGTCGAACGAATCGTGGATGCGGCCGCGGCGGATCGGCGACGGCGACAGCCCCTTACGGGCGTAGTCGCGGTGCGTCGCGTCGACATCGTCAACCATCAGGTCGAACGGCGCGCCCGCTCCGGGCGTGGTCGGCTGCTCGGCTTGTCGGACGACGACGTGCGTGCCGCCGCGCAGTTCGAGCACGGCCAGTTCGCCTCGCGTCACGATCGGACGCAGGCCGACGGTTTCGAGCCAGCGCGCGGCGGCGCCGACATCGGTGACGTTGAGCCGCACATGGCCGACGGCGACCGGCGGCCGTTGATCGATGGTATCGGGCATGGCTGTATCCTTCGTGTCAGATCGAGGTGACCGCGAAGCTTGGCGGGAGCGGAATATACCACAAAACCGCCCCGATTTTCCTCCATACGCGCACGAAAGGGAAAGGCCGTATCGGCAATGAGTTAGTGGCGCACTTCTGACATTCGTGACCCATCCAATTCGCCGTCATAGCCGCGCAAGCGGGTTCCCAGACCTGCCCCTGGCATGAACAGGGGGCAGCCTGCACCGCGCTTGGAACCTTGGACCCCCGCTTTGCGCATCGGCGACAAAAAAGGAGAGTGCGGCGGACTCGTTTGTATGGTGCGCCCCACTAGGGGACCGGGTCGAGCACGACGACCGGAATCTCGCGCTCGGTCTTCTTCTGGTAATCGGCGTAAGGCGGCCAGAATTCCAGCGCCTTTTGCCACAGCTGCGCGCGCTCTTCGCCGGTCGCGGTCCGGGCCCGCGCTTTCATCTTGGCGGTGCCAACCTGCACTTCGACATCGGGATCGGCGAGGAGGTTGCGGTACCAGCCGGGGTGCTGCGCCGCCCCGCCCTTCGAGGCGATCACGATATAGCTGTCGCCGACGGTCCCATAGAACAGCGGGAAGATGAATTTTTCTCCCGACTTGCGGCCGGTCGTCGTCAGCAGCAATGCCGGCACGGTGATCTCCGGCCGGCCCGGCTGGTTCATCTTGTACAGGTGTCCTTCGGCGCCGTCGCTGGAGAGATAGCGGTTCGCGTGCTCCACCATCCAACCGGGTAGGTTTGGGGCGAGCTTGGCCTCGGTCATCCTTTGAGCTCCCTCTGCAACAACGGTTACGCGCAACCTAGTTTCTCGTCCCAAAGGCGTAGTTGCAACTCGGCGATGTGATGTAGGCGGTGACATTATTTCCTTCGACGCGCCCTTTCATGCTGATCAACCCGGTGCGCAACCGGCGAGAGGCCTTGAAATTTCCATTTTGATCAATTTTCCCGCGCAGTATGGTATCAAATCGGGGTGTATATCGGAATTGGACCTGGCCGCCTGATATTGTCAGAGGAAACACCGCACCCAAAGGCGGCCGGGTACAGTCGCCGCTGATGATTTTCGTCAGGGTGAGCTCTCCGGTGTACTGTCCGTCGAACCTGGTCGAACCTTGGGCCCAGGCGAGGTTCCCGAGCGCCGCGCCGAGCACAAGACCCAGTCCCAGGCATCTGAGCATTCGTCTTCCTGTTTCGGGTTCGCCTGCCGGTGTGCGCGGCAGGAGCCGGCGCCGATGTTCGCGGCCTCGGCTTCTCCAAGAGGTTACCGAGCGTTACCGCCCGCGCCAAATTTGCGACGTCGGCGCCCGGCTCAAGGCTTGCCCTCGGTCCTCAGGCCGGGCGCCGGTATTGCGCCGCTTGGCGTCAGCCCGCGGCGGCGCTCGCCGGTCGATAGGCGCGCAGGAAGGTGCGGATGTGGCGCACAGCCAGTGGGATCTTGTCCGGTGTGTCCTTCCACGGGTAGAGGCTGACTTGGGCGTTCGGCGCCAAGAGCGCGCTCTCCATCGCGACGGCATAGGGGTGGGCCGGGACGTCGTCGGGCAGAACCAGGATCGGCGTCTGGCAGTCCCGCACGAAATCGCGCGTCACGGTGAAGACGAAGTCGGCGTTGGCGCGGTACATCTTGTTCAGAAACGCGTCGACCATCGCCATCGTGATGTCGGGCCGCCGTTCGCACAGCTGCGGGCCCCAGCCCTTGATATTGTTCTGATAGAAGAGGTCAGGCATCTGCGGGCGGAAGCCGCTCGGCTGCGCCAGGACGGCGGCGACGATGCGCCGGGGCGCGCGGCGCAACAGGTTCCAGATGAACGGGCCGCCGATGCAAAAGCCCTGCACCAGGAACTCGGCGATGCCGAGGTGATCCATCAGGCCGAGATGGTCATCGGCATAGGCGTCCCACGGCCGGTCGATCTCGAGCGGCCCTGAGGACTGGCCGCCATTAGCGTTGCGCAGATCGGCCGCGATCACGCGGTACTCGTCCTTGAACTCCGCGAGCGGGTTGAACGGATGGTTCGCGAGGCCCGCGACCGTCGAATTCAATCCGCCGCCGGGAATGACCAGCAGCGGGAAGCCCGACCCGGCCTCTTCGTAATGAATTCGGACGAGGCCTTTTTCATAGAACGGCATCGGGTTTCTCCTTGTGTCAGCATGGCCGCGCGTGCGCCAGCGGTCGCGACCGCCGCGCGTATCCTGAATTCTAAGCCAAAACCTGCGGTGGGCGTAAGTCCGGTTTGAATTTTCTCCCGCCTGCGCTGCATAGTAGCCCAGGGAGATCGGCCATAACTGCCAATGCTGTTGTTCGTGCTCGGATTGACGAGCAGACCAAAACCGAAGCCGCCGCCGTATTGACGGCGATGGGCCTGACGGTGTCGGACGCGTTCCGCCTGATGATGCTGAAGATTGCCAAAGAGAAGGCGCTACCGTTCGACCCTCTGGTGCCGAACGAGGAGACAATCGAGGCGATGAGGGCCGCGCGGCGCGGCGAACCGGTCACGGTCGGCCCGCCGGCAAATCTGCTCCCGAGCCTGAATGCGGACTGTTAAGCACACCAGCCGCTTTCGGCGCGACTACAAGCGGGAGAAATCGGGTCGTCACGCCAAGAGCATCGACGTCACGATGCTGGCGGACGACGAACCGTTGCCCCGGCGGTATTTCGATCATCCGCTCGGCGGGGAGTGGAGCGATCACCGCGATTGCCACATTCGGCCCGACCTGGTGCTGATCTACCGCAAGCCGGACAAGACCACTCTTGAGCTTGTCCGGCTCGGCACGCACAGCGAGCTTGGCTTGTGATCGCTCGGTTTAATCCAGTCGACCGGCTATTGGGGTGGGGCATCCTTCGCGCGGAAGATCGCGATATCGGTGCCGCCCCCATCTCGGCTAAAGGCTTGGCATTCGAAGTAGGCGCTTCTTAGGGTCAATCGGCCCGTCTCATCCTCGGCGCGAAGGGCCATTGGGCACAGCGCTCGGCACCCTCTTCTACGTCCCTCGCCCGGGCGCCTAGTACGATACGCCCAGCCCGTCCTGCAAAGCTGTAGAACGTTGCCGGCGGATAGCCGCCGTGCGAGTTGATGTCGAGATCAGGTGGACCGCCATCCGAAGTCGGACAGTCGATGGACACTTCGCTGGCGAAGGGGCTGTGGAAATTGATGCCGCCAATCTTCGTTCTCTGACCGATGACCTCAATGCCGGGCTCATGAGAGACGAGATTGGCTGCGATTGCGTCACACTCATCGGCAAAGCAATTACGCGAGCAGATCAAGAATGCGAGGCTGTACGTTACCAAGACAGCAAGCGTAGGGCGGGTGGCGCGCAACGCAACCCGCCGATCTTGGCGGTCGCGGCGGCGGGTTCCACCCACCCTATCGCTGCTGCTCGTCTTATTGCGCGGCGGCTCGCATCGGCACGTGGGCCTTGAGGAAGTTGCGCACGCGATTGATCGTCCGTTCCTTCAGTTCCGGCGGCTCGCGCCAGGGAAAGACGGTGATCTCGGAATTAGGGGCGAGCGAGGCGACGTCGATCGAGGTCTGCAATGGGTGCGACGGGCGTGTCGTCCGGCAAAACGAGGATCGGAGTGCGGCAATTCTTGATGAAATCGCGCGACACGCTGTGGAGGAAGTCTGGTTGCACGCGCCATAAACTGTGAAAATACTTCTCGATCGTGTCCATCGACACCTCGGGTCGGCGGGCGCGGAAATCGGGAAGCCAATTCTCGTGGCTGTGCCGATACATGACATCCGGGTCTTCCGGCCGCTGACCGACGCTCTGGCAGAACACCGCGGCGACGACGCGCTCGGGCGCCCGCTGCAACAGCTTGCCGGCGAAGCAGCCGCCGATGCAATAGCCCATGTAGAAGAATTCACGGATGCCGAGATGGTCCATCAGGCCGAGCTGGTCGTCGGCGAATGCGTCCCACGCCTTGTCGACCGGCACCGGACCCGTCGAACTCGCCGCCATTGGCGTTGCGCTGGTCCATCGTGATGCAGCGGAAATCGTTTTTGAACTCCTCCATCGCGTTGATCACCGCGGTCGGCCAATTGCTGACCCGCGAGTTCAGGCCGCCGCCCGGGGTGACCAAAAGCGGGAAGCCGGAGCCCAACTCCTCGTAGCGGATGCGGACGTCGCCTTTTTGGTAGAACGGCATGGCAGTCTCTCCCTTGCACAGTGCGATGTCAGGCGTCTTGACCGGACGCGCAGAATAGCGGCTGTCGCCGCGTCAGTGAAAGTAGCGGCCGGAATCGATGACCATGGTTTGGCCGGTCATGGTTTCGGTGCGGCACATCGTGACCACCATGTCGGCGCAGTCGTCCTTGTCGGCAGGCTTTTTCAAGAGTGAGGTGGCAGCGGAGTTCTGGATCTGCTCGGGGCGGAGGTTCGAGGTCGCGCGGGTGCCCTCGAGGAGGCCGGGTGCCACGCAATTGACCAATGTCTCGGGCGCCAGCGCCACCGCCATGCAGCGCGTCAGGTGGATGAGCCCCGCCTTCGACACCGCGTAAGCGATCGACGAGCCGGTCGGCCCAATCCCCGACACCGACGAGATGTTGACGATGCGGCCCCGCCCTTGCGCCTTCATGACCGGCGCCACGGCCTTCGTGAGGCGCATCGGCCCGGTCAGGTTGACGGCGATGATCTTGTCCCACACCTCGATCGTCAGGTTATCGAGGTCGGCAAACGGGATCGCCTTGTTGTAGGCGGCGTCGTTGACCAGGATGTCGAGACAACCGAAATGCCGGGTCACCTCGCCGACCACCCGGTCGACCGCGGCGCCGTCGGTGATGTCGCAGGCGAACGCCGCGGCGTTGATCTGGTATCGCGATGCGAGGTCGCGGCTGACATCCTCGGCCTGGTCGCGGCTCTGCGCATACATGACGGCGATATGCGCGCCCTCCTTCGCCAGCGCGTGGCAGATCCGGGTTCCGAGCCCGCCATTGCCGCCGGTCACCAGCGCCACCGCGCCCCTCAGGTCCATCAGCTCTCTCCTGCGTGCCAGCGACGGCGACTTACGCGAACAATTCCGTCATCGCCGAATAGACCAAGGTGCGCAAGTCGCGGCGTAAGGTCAGGCGCGCCTCGCTGCCGATGACCTGGGTCATGAACACGACCGTCAGCTGTTCCGCGGGATCGATCCAGAACGCGGTCGCGGCCGCACCGCCCCAGAAATATTCGCCGAGCGAGCCCGGCAGGCGGGTCTTGGCCACGTCGACGTTGACCCCGCAGCCGAGCGAAAAGCCGACCCCGGCATAACCCGAACTCGCTGAACATGCCGGGCAGTGCCATATCGGCCACCTCCCGGCCGTCGGGCAGGTAGTTCAGGCTGAACAAGGCGACGGTTTTCGGACTGAGGATCTGCACGCCGTCGAGCTTGCCGCCGTTCAGCATCATGCGGCAGAAGCGCAGATAGTCGTGCGCCGTCGACACCAGGCCGCCGCCGCCCAATTCCAGCATCGGCGGCTCGGCGTAGGTGCTCTCGCGAGCGTCGTCCTGCAATTTCAGCCCGCGGCCCTTGCTCTCCGGCTGATAGCAGGAGGAGAGCCGCTCGATTTTTTCTGGCAGAACCCAGAACGCGGTGTCGTTCATGCCGAGCGGCTCGAACAGCCGCGTGCGCAGGAACTCGCCGAAGCCGACGCCCGAGAGCTTCTCGATCAGGTAGCCCAAGACGTCGATCGACACCGAATAATTCCAGGCCGTTCCCGGCGAGAAATCGAGCGGGATTTGGGCGAGCTGATCGACCATCCCTTGCAGCCCGCCGGGAGTCTGGCGATCGGTCACCTTGGCTCGGCGGTAGGCCGCATCGACGGCGGTGCGCATCATGAAACCATAGGTCAGACCGGAGGTATGGGTCGCCAGGTCAACGATTTTCATCGGCCGCAGGGCGGGGGTCGTCAGAAAGCTGGGCGGCGCCTCGGCCAAAAGCGACGGCATGCCGCTGGCGTATACGCCGAGGTTCTTCCACACGGGGATATGGCTATGGACAAGGTCGTCGAGACCGATCAGCCCCTCTTCGACCAGCATCATCAGCGCGACCGCGGTGATCGGCTTCGACATCGAGTAGATGCGGAAGATCGCGTCCTCGCGCATCGGCTTGCCGCGCCCGAGGTCCATATGGCCGAAGATGCCGGTATGGACGAGCTGACCCTGGCGATAGATCTGGGTCAGCATGCCGGGCAGATAGCCGCCGTCGACGTAGCGGCGGTTCATCACTTTGTCGAGCCGCGCCAGGCGCGCCGCCGACATGCCTACCGTCTCGGGCTTCATCAGTGTCCTCCTGGAGGGCGGGCCGCCGGTGGCGAGCACGCCGATGACCGCGATCTAATGCCTCAGTCCCGCGAGATCGTGCTTTAGATGACGCCCTCCTCGGCGAGCCGCTCGACCTCGCTGGGGCTGCGGCCGAGCAATTCGGTCAACACCCACAGATTGTCCTCGCCGTAGCACGGCGCCCCGCGATTGGTCGGGCCGCCGATAGTGGCCGGCGTGGCGGAGAATTTCATCGGCAATTCATAGATCGGCCAGGTGCCGATCTTGGTGCCGGTGACCTCGGTCAGCCATTTGAGGTGGCGCAGCTGCGGGTCGCGGTCAACGCGGTCCTCAGCGTTCTGACACACCCCGGCCGGCACCCCGGCGCGCTGCAATTTTAGCATGCAGTCGTAACCGTCCCGGGTGAGAGTCCATGACTCGACCGCCGCGTCGAGCGCAGGCTGATGCAGCAATCGGCGCTCCAGCGTGGTGAAGCGCCGGTCGTCGAGCCATCCGCCTTGCTCCGCCACCTGGGCCAGCGCCTGCCACTCGGCGTCGGTGAAGCAGGCGATGGCGATCCAACGGTCGTGGCCGGCGCAGCGATAGGCGGCGTGCGGTGCCGCCGGCTTATAGGGCGAGCGATTGCCGTAGCGCCGCCATTCGCGCCCGTTGGCGGACCAGTCGAGGATCGTGGCACCGGTCAGGAATATCCCCGATTCGCATTGCGACGCATCGATCCACTGGCCCTCGCCGGTGCGCTCGCGGTGATAGATCGCGCCGAGCAGCGCCAGCGCATAGCCATAAGCGCCCATCCAATCGAGATAGGAATAGCCCCAGCCGACCGGCATCGCCGGCTCGGGTAGGCCCGACATGTCGCCCTGCCCGCCAAACGCCCCGGCGACCGGACCGACCGTGCGCATCCGGCCGTAAGTCCCGTGCGCACCCATGCCGGATTGCTGGATGTAGATGATGTCGGGCCGGATGCCCTTCAGCACGTCATAGCCGAGCCCAAGGCGCTGCAAGACGCCCGGCGAAAAGCCCTCGGCGACGACATCGCAGATGCGCACCAAATCCTTGGCGATCTGCATGCCCTTGGGATGGCGGATGTTGAGCGAGATGCCTCGCTTGCCGGCATTCTTGTTGTTGAACTGCCCGCCCATGTCGGGGTCGCGCACCCCCGGCAATGGCCCGGTCGCGATATCGCGGGCGGCGCGGCCGCCGACCGGCGCCATCGCCGCCAGCCTGGTGTCGGGATTGTCCTTCCATTCGACCTTGAAGCTCTCCGCACCCATCGCCGCGAGAAATCGGGTGCCGCCGGCCGAGGCCAAGAACCAGGCGAAATCGAGGATTTTTACTCCCTGCAGCGGGAACGGCTTGTGGTGCAGCGCCGACAGTCGCGGGTTCGCCACGACGCGCGGCTCGGCCGGGACGCTCGGGCGCCGGACCGCTTCGCCGAGGAGCGAGGCGGTGTCCTCCCCAAGCAGGGGCGCGCGGCGGCCGACCTGCCAGCTCGTCTTGTTGCTGAGCCATTTGCTGGTCGGGTAGCGAAAGGATCGGCCCTGCTCGGGATGGTCGACATCGGCAAAAGTCTGGCGCGTCAGCCAGTGCTCGTCGAGCGCGTTCTCGTGCGGCTTGCGCAACGGCGCCCATAAGAGGCCCGCATCCTGCGCCTCGCGCCACGGCATATCGGCATAGGTCCAAGCGCGAATGAAGCGCTGCACGATGTCGAGCATGTGCGCCCGTGTCTCGTCGCCGGCGGCGGTCCCGGGCACCTGACGGGCGCGCAGATCGGCGTCGGGCGGGGGCGGTTGCAGATCCGCCTGCATGCCGTATTTCGAGAGCAGCGGCACCAAATTCTTCAGGTCGCGCGCGCCCATGCCGTGCGACATGAACCAGCGCCCGTCCTTGGTATGGCAGATGCCGGGCGAGTGGTTCGGAGTTTCGGCGGCGTGGCGGTTGGTCAGGCGCCACAACGGCACGCGCCGCATGACCCAATACATGATGTCCTGCTCAGGGTTCTTCGACACCGCCTCGTGCACCGCGACCGAAACGTCCTGCCCCCGGCCGCTGTTGTGACGATGGATCAAGGCGGCGACGATCCCGGTCGCCAATTGCTCGCCGGCGATGTGATAGGCGTGCCAGATTTGCGGGGCGATCGGCGGGGTGTCGTATTCGAGGTTCGGGTCCGGGTCGTAGCCGCAATTCATCATCACGCCGCCGAGCGCCAGATGAACGAGGTCCGAGCCCTTGAACTCGGCCCACGGCCCGTCATCGCCAAAAGGCGTCATCCGCGCCGTCACCAGCGCCGGGAACCGCGCGTTGAGCGCGCCGCGATCGAGGCCAAGGGCGTGATTGAGCGCGCCGCAGCTCGCATCGAGCAGCACATCGGCGCCGCCGAGCAAGTACAACAGGTGCTCGCACGCTGCGGGCTCGCGCAGATCGAGCACGACGGATTTCTTGTTGCGGTTGTAGTTCCAGAAGAACAGAGAGCGTTCCAGGCCGGGGCGATCTTCGAGGAACGGGCCGATGCGGCGGGTGGCGTTGCCTTCCGGCGGCTCGATCTTGACCACCTCGGCGCCGAGGCCGGCGAGCAGCAAGCCCGTATATTCCGCGCGTTCGTCGGCGACCTCGATCACCCGCAATCCGGAGAGCATGCCCGGCCCGGCATTGCCGATCATCTCGCCCGGCCCACGCGTGACCGCCACCGCCTCCGACATCGCGCTGCTTCCTCACCCGCGACAACGAGGCCGTCCCTCGCTGTCGAGCGCGATTGTGGAGCACGCAGCCAGGTTGTCAACTTGGCGGCCCGCATGCCTGATTTCGTCCGCCGGCGTCGAAGCGCGTCGCCGAACCCCGAGCAGAAGCAGCGAAAACGGGGCATGCAGCCGCGATCAGCGATGTGCTACGTTATATTGTTGCACCGGGGCCGTGTTCGAGCGGAGACGGACCATATGCGTCATTTCCTCGTCATTTGGCTCGTCGCTTGCGTTATCGGGACTTCAACGGTCGACGCGGCGCCGCTCAGGATTGTCGCCGCCGAGAATTTCTATGGCGACCTCGCCCGGCAGATCGGCGGTGCCCAAGTCGCGGTCACCAGCATCTTGAGCAACCCGGACCAGGATCCGCACGAATTCGAGGCGAGCCCATCGACGGCACGGGCATTGGCCGAGGCTCAACTCGTCATCTACAACGGTGCCGATTACGATCCGTGGGCGGTCAAGCTGTTGTCCGCATCGCCGGCACCCTCGCGCGTCGTCATCGTCGCGGCGAGCCTCGTGCACAAAAAGGCCGGAGACAACCCACATCTATGGTATGCGCCCGCGATGATGCCGTTGGTTGCAGAGGACCTCGCCGACACCCTGGCTAGGCTCGATCCCGCGCATCAGGCCGACTTTGCCCGGCGGCTGGCGTCGTTCCGGAAATCGATCAAACCGCTCGACGCCAGAATTGCCGAGCTGCGACAAAAATATTCCGGGACCGCGGTCACCGCGACCGAGCCGGTTTTCGGCTATATGGCGGATGCCTTGGGCTTGGTAATGCGCAACCCCGGCTTTCAGTTGGCGGTCATGAACGACACCGAGCCCAGCGCCGCCGACATCGCGAAGTTTGAGAAGGACCTTCGGTCGAGGGCGGTCAAGGTTTTGATCTACAACAGCCAGACGAGCGAGCCGCTCACCCGGCATATGCGCATGATTGCGACCGAGGCCGGCGTGCCGGTCATTGGCGTCAGCGAGACCGAGCCGCGGGGAAAGGACTATCAGGAGTGGATGATCTCGCAGCTCGATGCGCTCGACCGCGCGCTCGCTCGTTAGTGGGCCCGGCGATCGAGCTTGATGGGGTAACCATCGCTCGCGGGCGGCGCGTTGTCCTCGCCGAGGTCAGCGCCGCTATCCGGCCGGGCGAGTTCATCGGAGTGTTCGGTCCCAACGGCGCCGGCAAGACGACATTGCTGCACGCGATATTGGGGCTGCTGCGGCCGGCTTGCGGCGAAATCAAGGTTCTCGGGGTGAGGCCGAGGCGCGGCAACCGCGACGCCGGCTATCTGCCGCAACAGCGCGCCGCCGTCGCTGACCTGCCGATCTGCGGCTGGGATTTCGTGGCGAGCGCGTTGGACGGTGAGCGTTGGGGGCTGCCGCTGATCGGCCGACGCGGCCAGCGGGAGGTGGATCGCGCCATCGCCACGGTCGGGGCCGGCGATCTGGCCAGGCGGCGCCTCGCCGAACTCTCGGGCGGCGAATTGCAGCGGTTGTTGCTGGCCCAGGCATTACTCGGCAAGCCGCAGCTGCTGCTGCTCGACGAGCCCTTGATCAGCCTCGATCCGCATTTCCAGCAGTCGGTCGTGAACCTGATCAAGCACATCCAGCAATCGCTCGGAATGACGGTCCTGTTCACCGCGCACGACCTCAACCCGCTTCTCGGCGTCATGGACCGGGTGCTCTATCTGGGGAATGGTCGGGCGGCGCTCGGTGCCGTCGATGACGTGGTCACCAACGGGGTGCTGTCGCGCCTCTATGGGACTCCGATCGAGGTGTTGCGGGTCAACGGCCGCATCCTGGTCGTCGCCGGGCATGGCGCGATCGAGGCCGAAGCCCACCGCCATGATGTCCCCGGCCAGCGCGCCGAACGGCCAAATGTTTGAGTACGATTTCATGCGCACCGCCTTTATGGCGGGCGGGGTGGTGGCGATCGTCGCCGGGACGGTCGGGTTCTTTCTGGTGCTGCGCAATCTCGCTTTTGCCGGCCACGCGCTGTCGCATGTCGGTTTCGCCGGCGCCACCGGCTCGGTGCTGCTCGGCATTGGCGCGCTCTGGGGGTTGCTCGCCTTCACCCTGATGGCGGCGGTGGCGATCGGGGTGCTCGGCGACCGGTTGCGCCAGCGCGACGTCGCCGTCGGCATTGTTCTCTCGCTGGCGCTTGGCCTGGGCGTGCTGTTTTTGTACCTCTATACGACCAGCGCCACCGAGGCGACGGCGATCCTATTCGGCAATCTGCTTGGCGTCAGCTTTGGCACCCTCTGGAGCCTCGGGGGGTTGAGCGTCGTCAGTCTTCTCGCCCTTGCGGCGATCTCGCGGCCATTGCTGTTCGCTACGCTGGAACCCGAGCTGGCCGAGGCCAAGGGCGTCCCGCTGCGGCTCGTCTCGGTGCTGTTCCTGGCGGTCGTGGCGATCGCCGTCGCCGAGGCGGCGCAGGTCGTCGGCGTGCTGCTCGTGTTCGCGCTGATGGTCGGGCCGGCGGCCGCGGCGCAGCGGCTGGCCTCGCGCCTCTATTGGGGCATCGCCCTCTCGGTCATGCTCGCGCTCGCCGAGACCTGGGGCGGGATCGCCTTCGCCTACCTGACTGACTGGCCGACCACGTTCTGGATCGTGCTACTGAGCTGCCTCGTCTATTTCCTCAGCTTTACGAAAAGCCTCGCCTCAGTCGAGCGAGCGTAGCTTGCTGAGCTGGCGTTATCTTCTGTGAGCCGCACGCTCATGCGCGCTGCTCGGGGGGCAATTGCAAGCGATAGCCGACGCCCAATTCGGTCAGGATGTGGGTCGGCCGGGTCGGGTCGGATTCGAGCTTTTGCCGCAGCCCGCGGATGAACACCCGCAGGTACTGCACCTCGTCGGCCTGGGCCGGGCCCCACACCTCGCGCAGCAGATGGCGATGCGTCAACACCTTGCCGGCGTGCATGACCAGATGGCGCAACAGGTCGAATTCCTTGGGCGATAATTTGACCTCGTGGCCGCCGCGAGTCACGTGGCGGCGCACCAGGTCGACCACGAGATCGCCCGAGGCGAACACCGGCAACTCGCCCTGCGCCTGAAAGGCGTGGCGCAGTGCCGCACGCAGCCGCGCCATCAGCTCGGCCATGCCGAAAGGCTTGGCGACATAATCGTCGGCGCCGAGATCGAGCGCCTCGACCATCGAGCGCTCGTCGTGGCGCGCCGACAGCACCACGATCGGCACCCGCGAGGTCCGGCGGATCTGGCCGATCAGCTCGATCCCGCTTCGGTCCGGGAGCCCGAGATCGAGGATCATCAGGTCGGGCTTGTCGATAGCCAGCGAGCGCAGGCCGGTGGCGGCGTTGTCGGCCTCAGCGACGCGATAGCCGGCAGCCACCAGCGTGGTGCGCAGCAGCCGGCGGATCGGCGGCTCGTCATCGACGATGAGCACGGTCGGCGAGCTAGGCATGGGCCTCAGCCATGCGCGAGCGCCGATTGCCGCTTGGCGCCGATCTCGGGCACAACCGGCATGCGGATCGTCAGCACCGCGCCGGAACGGTCGCGGCGGTTTCGGGCCACGATCCAGCCGCCCAGCGCCTCGACAAAGCCGCGGCAGATCGCGAGCCCGAGCCCGGTCCCGGCACGGCGTCGGTCCTGCGCCTGCACGCGATAGAACTTGTCGAAGATCCGCTCAAAATCGTCGGGTGGTATCCCAGGGCCCTCGTCGACGACCTCGATCTCGACCAGCTCGCCGTCGCGGCTCGCCCGGATCTCAATGCGGCTGCCGGCGGGAGAATATTTCGCCGCATTGTCTAAGAGGTTGAACAGCACCTGATCGAACAGCACCGCATCGAGCCGCAGCATCGGCAGTTCGGGCTCGACCGTGACCTCGACCTGGTGGCGGGCGAGGACATTCCCGGCACGCTGCAAGGCCGCCCCGATGATCTCGGCGACATCGATCAAATCGAGCTTCAGCTCGATCGCGCCCGATTCGAGCCGGGTCATGTCCAACAGGTTGGCGACGAACCGGTTCAACCGCTCGGCCTCGTCCTGCAGGGTTGCGAGCAATTCCTCGCGTTCCGCCGCACCGTATCTCTCGGGGTAGCTGCGCAGGCTAGAAACCGCACCCAAGATCGAGGCGAGCGGGGTGCGCAGATCATGCGAGATCGACGTCAACAGCGCCGCGCGCAGCCGCTCGGTCTCGGCCAGCACGCGCGCTTCGTCGAGCCCTTTGGCGAGTGAGATGCGCTCGATCGCCACCGCCGCCTGGTCGGCGAGCGCATCGAGCAGCCGCCGCTCGTCGGGGGTCAGCAATGGGCCCGGCATGTCGCGGTCGATGCCGATCACGCCTACCGGGCCGCTGCCGGTACGCAGCGGCAGAAACAGCCGCTTACCGCCCGGCAAGGTGTCAGCGCCGCGCCCGGCCGGGCGGTTGTGCTCCCAGCTCCAGCGCGCCGCCGCCATGTCCGCGGCGTCGAGCCGGTCCTCGGGCGGGTAGCCTGAGGCGACCTCGAGCCCCTCGCCGTCCCGCAGCGGCATCAGCAACACCGTGCGCACGTCCAGCATCGCGGCGATCTGATAGGCCGTCGCCCACAACAGATCGTCGAGCGCGCCGATCCCGGCGACCTTGCGGCTGAAGGCATAGAGTTCGGCCGTGGTCTTGGCTCGCGCCCGCGCGGTCACCACCTGGCGGCGCGTCGCCGCGGTCAGATTGCTGACGATGACCGCTACGATCAGAAAAAAGAACAGCGCCACGACGTTCTCCGGATCCCCGACCGAAAACGTGTAGAGCGGCGGCAGGAAAAAGAAGTTGTAGGTGAGGACGCTGAGCACGCAGGCGAACAGCGAGGGCCACAGTCCCCAGGCGACGGCCGTGGCCAAGACCGCGGTCAGAAACACCAGCGAGATGCTCTGCACCGCGACGAATTCCTTGAGCAGCAGGCCAAGGCCGAGAGCGACCGCGACACTGGCGGCGCTGCCGAGATAAGGTCCCAGATCGGCCGCCTCGCCGGCGGCGCGGGTTGCTACCAACTTTGCCGGGACCGGGTCCTCGGCGTCGCCCGAGATGACATGCAGGCTGATCTGCCCGGATTTGCGCATCAGCTCGCGCACGACCGAGCCGTGCACGATCTCGAACCAGCGCGAACGGACCGACTTGCCGATCACGATCTGGGTGATGTTGTTGGCTGCGGCATAAGCGACCAGCTCGTCGGCGACGTTTCGGCCGGGGATCGTCAGCGTCGAAGCTCCAAGGCGCTCTGCCAGCCGCAGATGGTCGGCGACGCGGTCGCGCTCGGCGTCATCGAGCCGCTGGGTGCGGGCGGTCTCGACATAGATCGCGGTCCACGGCACGCGCAGGCGATCGGCGACCCGGCGGGCATAGCGAATGAGCCCGGCCGTGCTTGGCGCCTCGCTGACGCAGACCAGCACTCGTTCGCCCGCCGGCCAGGGCCCGGCGATCGCATGCTCGCGCATATGCGAGAGCAACTGCTCGTCGACCCGCTGGGCGGTGCGCCGCAAGGCCAGCTCGCGCAACGCCGTCAAATTGCCAGTCGAGAAGAAATGGCGAACCGCCCGCTCGGCCTGCTGCGGAACGTAGACTTTGCCCTCGTTGAGGCGCTTGATCAGATCCTCGGGCGACAGGTCGATGACCTCGATGTCGTCGGCCTGATCGAGCACGCTGTCGGGCACGGTCTCGCGCACCCGGATCCGGGTGATCCGGGCGACGATGTCGTTGAGGCTCTCGACATGCTGGATGTTCAAGGTCGCGAACACGTCGATACCGGCGGCGATCAGCTCCTCAACATCGAGATAACGCTTGGGGTGTCGGCTGCCGGGAGCGTTGGTGTGGGCCAGCTCGTCCACCAGGACGAGCCGAGGCCGGCGCTTCAGGATCGCGTCAAGATCCATCTCGGCCAGCAAGTGGCCCTTGTACTCGACCTGCTGCCGCGGGATGGTTTCGAGGCCTTCGAGCAAGGCCTCGGTCTCCTGCCGTCCGTGCGGCTCGACGATGCCGACGACGACATCGACCCCCTCGCGCCGCTTGGCCTGGGCCGACAGCAGCATCTCGTAGGTCTTGCCGACGCCGGGTGCGGCGCCGAGAAAGATCTTCAGCCGACCGCGGCCCTCTTGCTTCGCCGCCGCGAGCAACGCTTCGGGCGACGGTCTTCCTTGACGCTCGGCCATCTGCGCAGTCTAGCGGGTTTCGGGCCTCGGCGGGGAACGAAAGCCGCTGTCCCTATGTTTGCGGGCCCGGCGCCGCTGCCCATTTATGATCTGCCGGCCAAGGGAAGGGTAAGCGCATCCCGGTCGCGATCGACACGGTCTGCGTCCATGGCGATAACTCGGTGGCAGTGGCGGTGGCGATGGCCGGCCGGATACGCGACAGGCTCGAACAGGCAGGGATCGCGATCGCCGCGATGGCCGGGATCAGTCTTTAACGATCGAGGCGTTGCTTGAGACATATGTCTCGTCAAGCGCCACACGACAGGAGCTAAGCGGGCCGATCGCGAGCCTGGATCAGCGCGGCAAGCCAGGCGCGGAACCGGCGATCCGTCTCGGGTCCTTCCGGGAGCCCGGCGCTGCGGCGGAACTGGGTGCCGTAGATCGCCTCGCCGAGCGCGGCAATGGCAATCAGATGGACCAGAAACTGGCTGTCCTCCCGCGCCACGATCGCGCCGGGCGCCGCGGCAATCCGGCGGGCATGCAAGCGGTCGGCGAACTCGCGCTGGATCATCGTGGAGCCGCTCTGGTCGCCATCGGGGTCTACGGTCGCGAGCCACGCTAGGCGCTGCCCGAGCCCGTTGCGAAACGCGTCGAACACCCGGCCGATCTGTTCCTCGGTCGAGTGGTCGGGCTCGGTCATCGCGGCGATCAGCTTGTCCCTGAGTTCGATGATCGCCTCGCGTGTCAGCGCGCGTACGAGACCGGCGCGGCTGCCGAAATGGTGCAGAATCAGCGGATGCGAGACGCCGGCGGCGGCGGCAATGTCGTGCAGCCGCAGCCCTTCGGGTCCGGTGCGCGCGATCGCGGCCTGCGCCGCGTCGAGGATCAGCCGGCGTGCCTCGTCCGGCGTGCGGCGGACCCGCTTGGGGCTCTCAGCCATTTTCAGAGGAGAAACATGTTGACATTATTGTCAATAGTGCTAGCGCTATCTTCCAGTGTCGACCTCAGAGGATCGGGCCATGGCACAACGCCCCAGCACGCGTCTTCACCCCATTGCCGCTTTCCGCGCCATGCGCAACCTCAAACGCAATCGCGAGGACACGCGACAAGCGGTTTTGCTGATCGATGCGCTGCGCGGCAAGACCTCGCTGCGCCAGTTCGCGCGGTTTCGCCAGACCGATACCGGCCGGGCCGTGCTCGCGGGCCAGCGCCAGCTGCTCGACCGGCTGAGCGACCGAGAACGTCTGGGAGCGCTCCCGCCCGGTACGCTCGGGCGCTCTTATCATGAATTCATGGCGGCGGAAAACCTGACGGCCGAAGGACTGGTCGAAGCCTCGCAAATCCGCCACACCTTGCCGCCGGGCGACGACATGACACTGTTCCGCGAGCGCAGTCGCGAAACCCATGACTTGTTGCATGTCGTCACCGGCTACGGCCGCGATCCACTCGGCGAAGCCTGCGTGACCGCGTTCTCGTTCGCGCAGACCGGCTTGAAGGGGTTCGCGGTGATCGCGATGGTGGTCGCCCAACGGCTTTCGCGGCGCCTTCAGGGCCAGCCGGTACGCCGGGCGGTGTTCGAAGCCTACCGCAACGGGCGGCGGGCAGCGTGGTTGTACGGGGCCGACTGGGAGAACCTGCTGGCCGAGCCGGTTGAGGCGATCAGGGCTCGCTATAACATCATCTCGGCAGCCTACTATCCGAAAGTGCTCGCAGCGATGCGCGCCAAGCGGGCGGCGAAGGCGCGACCGACCCCTGCAACTGCCTAACCTGCGGCCAACCCCGCCAGTCTGCCTCGGCGAGGCGGGTCACCAAACCCTGTCTCGGCCCGGTGCCGGGTTGCGAGATCCCGCCGATTGGCTGGAGCGGTGTCTTACATCGCCTCCTTGACGCCGCGGCGGACCAGCCACCAGTTCATCGGAAAGGTGGTTGCCAAGCCCAGCATCATCGCGATCTGCATCATGAACCAGAAGGTCCAACTCACCGGTTCGAGGCCGGGAAACAGCAGCTTCTGAGTCACCGCCATCCAGGCGAACATACCGACCTCGTAGGCGATGAGCGACAGGGTATCGGCTCTGACCGCGGCGCGGACGCCGTCGGGAAAACCGAGACCGCGCATCGGCGCGATCGAGAAATACTGAAAGAATATGCCGAACGCGTAGGCGAGCGCAAAGGCCACGGCGTATTTGGCCAGCAAGGCCGATCTTAGCAGGGTTAGGCCGGC
This sequence comes from uncultured Alphaproteobacteria bacterium, assembly GCA_963832875.1. GTDB lineage: Bacteria > Pseudomonadota > Alphaproteobacteria > ATCC43930 > CGMCC-115725 > AP-15. The sequence continues at coordinate 614,337 of CAWHWB010000003.1, forward strand.
CAGGAACACGAGCCACTCGCCGATCACATCGCCGATGGCGCAGCCCGCCCCGCAATGCGTCGCGTCCGTCAGCACCGACTGCCAGAACGGTTTCTCGCCGTCATGTCGGCTCGGTCGAACGCGGCCGATCGCGAGATAGGCCCAGAGGCCGAACGGCCCCGCATAGAGTGTGGTCAGCGGCCAAACGATGTCCATAATCCACATCGTCTGATGGTGGCGGGCGACATCGGCGGCAACGAGCGCGGCGCAGACGAGGCCCGAGAGGACAAAGGCGACCGATAGCGCCTGAAGCCAAACCGGGATCATCACGGCCCCGCCCAACCGAAACAGAGGAGTGACCTTTGCTGCTCCTTCTCGGCATATAGTCCGCCGCGAATGTCCAAGGGAATTGGGCATGGCTCGAATTCGCGAATGGCGATGGTTTCGAGCAACGGAGGCTCCGCGATGACCGAGACCCTTCTGCCGACCACCGTCGTCGGCAGCTATCCGCAACCCGACTGGCTGATCGACCGCGATCGGCTGACCCATTTGCCGCCGGTGCGGGTGCGCGCGCAGGAACTGTGGCGGGTACCCGAGCCGTGGCTCGAACAGGCGCAGGACGATGCGACCCGGCTCGCGATCCGCGACATGGAGCGGGCCGGCATCGATATCCTCACCGATGGCGAGATCCGCCGCGAGAGCTATTCGAACCGCTTCGCGACGGCGCTGTCCGGCGTCGATCTCGAGCACCCGGCGGAGGTGCGCGGCCGGTCGAGCGGCACGGTTGTCGTGCCCCGGATCACCGGCCCGATCCGCCGGCTGCGGCCGGTGGAAGTGCGCGATGTCGAGTTCCTGCGCCGCCACACCGACCATCCGATCAAGATCACCCTACCCGGTCCGTTCACGATGTCGCGCCAAGCCAAGAACGAGTTCTACCGGGACGAAGAAGAACTGGTCATGGATTACGCCGCGGCGGTCAACGCCGAGCTGCGCGATCTGAAGGCCGCCGGGGCGGATGTGATCCAGCTCGACGAGCCGTGGCTGCAGGCGCGGCCCGAAGAGGCGCGGCGGCTCGCCCTGCCAGCGATCGACCGGGCGTTCGAGGGTATCCCGGGCGCGACCGCGCTGCATCTGTGCTTCGGCTATGCCTACGTCGCGCGCGACAAGCCGAACGGCTATTCGTTCCTGTCGGAATTGACCGGCACGGTGGTGCAGCAGATTTCGATCGAGGCGGCGCAGCCCCATCTCGATCTTAGCAATCTCGACCATCTCGGTGACAGGACGGTGATTTTCGGGGTGATCAGCATGGGCGACCCGCAGCCGGAAGCGGCCGAGACCGTCGCCGCCCGCATCCGCGCGGCACTCCGACATATCCCGGCCGAGCGGCTGATCCCCGCCCCCGATTGTGGCATGAAATACCTGCCGCGCGATCTCGCCTTCGCCAAGCTCAAGGCGTTGGCCGACGGCGCCCGCATCGTCCGCCGTGAGCTGACCAGCGGCTGAATCTCCCTCTTTCCGGCCGCGCTTCGTTGCATGCCGGCGCGTACGCCCTCACCAGCCGCCGTCGATGCCGATCGCCTGGCCAGTGACGAAGGCGGCCTGGTCGGAGGCCAGAAAGGCGATCATCGCCGCGACCTCGTCGGGGGTGCCGAAGCGGCCGACCGGGATCGCCTTCGAGCGCTCGGCAAAACCGATTTCGAGGTCGTCGCCATATTCGCGCCGATTGGTGCTGATCGCCCGCGAGGTGCGGATCGGGCCCGGGCAGACGGCGTTGACGGTGATTCCAAAGGGCGCGAGGTCGAGCGCCAAGGATTTGGTAAAGCCGACGATCGCGGCCTTGGAGGCGGCGTAAGTTGCGCGGTTGCGGCCAGGCCGGAACGCCGCCTTCGACGATACGCTGACGATGCGGCCCCAGCCGACCTTGCGCATCGCCGGCACCGCGGCGCGTGACATCAGAAAGCAGCCGCGGGCGTTGACGCCGAAGGTACGGTCCCAGGCTTCGACCGGCACGTCCTCGATCTCGTTGCGGTCCGCACCCTGCGGCGCTCCGGCGTTGTTGACCAGAATGTCGAGCCGGCCGTAGCGGCTCAGCACCTCTTCGACCATATTCCGGGCGTCCGCCTCGACGCTGACGTCGCCCAGGGTCGACGAGGCTGACCCGCCGTGGCGGCGGATCTCCTCGACCAAGCTGTCGACCCCGCCCCAGGAGGCGTCGGTGTCGCCCTGGACATTGTGCTCGTTGGCCACCCCGGCCGCCACCACGTCGGAGACGACGACCGTCACCCCGGCAGCGGCCAGCGCGCGCGCCGTCGAATTGCCGATGCCGACCGGCTTGCCGCACCCGGTAATCAGCGCCACCCGAGCAGAACTCGGCATCGGACCCTCCGTTGAACACGTCGCGGCGGACTTGCCGGCCCTGGCAGTATTCACGCTTTGCCGGCGCGTGTAACTTGGAAACCGACATTGCCGGCCGCCCCCGCGGTTCGGGCCCGAAACCAATGCGAGGCGCCAAATGGCGAGGATTGCGGCGATAGCTTGCCTATGGCTGATCGTGTTCGGCGCCGGGGCTCGGGCCGACGACAAGCGGGAAGCGGCGCTGCCGGCACGGGTGACGACCCACCACACGCTCCAGCTCGGCGGCCGCGCTCTCGACTATGATGCAATCGCCGAGACCATTACGCTAACCGACCACAAGGGCGCTCCGACCGCCTCGATTTTCACGGTTTCCTATCTCCTCCAGGCGCCGGCCGGCGGGGCGCGCCCGGTCAGTTTCGTGTTGAATGGCGGGCCCGGCGCGGCTTCGGTTTTTCTGCATCTGGGCGCGCTCGGGCCCAAAATCATGCAGACGCCGGCCGACGGCGACGTGCCGCTCCCGCCGGTGCACCTAGTCGACAACCCTTCGACCTGGCTGCCGTTCACCGACCTCGTTTTTATCGACCCGGTCGGCACCGGCTTCAGCCGCGGCGAGGGCAAAGAGCAGAACCCGGACAAGCCGTTCTGGGACGTGCACGCTGATCTCAACTCGCTCGACAGCGTGGTCCGGCTGTGGCTGACCCGACACCAGCGCTGGTCTTCGCCGATTTATCTCGTCGGCGAGAGCTATGGCGGGTTTCGCGCGGCGGCGATGACGCAGACCCTGCCCCACGACGTCAACGTGACAGTCAGCGGCCTCGTCTTGATCTCGCCCGCGCTCGACCTCTCCGCGCTGCATCCGAGCCAGCGCGACCTGCTCGCCGCCGGATTTTTCCTCCCGACTTATGCCGCCATCGCCGGAGCGCTTCAGGCGCCGGACGCCCGCAGCGACCTCGCTGCCGTCGAACATTTCGCGCTCAGCGATTATCTGGTCGGACTTGCCGGTCTGGAGGGTCAGCCGCCGCCGGATAACCCCTTTATCGCCGAGGTCGCCGAAATGATCGGGCTTCGCGAAGCAATCGTGCGCCGCTGGCGGGCTCGCGTTCCCAATTACGTATTCGCCCGCGAGATCCTGCGCGACCGCAGCGAACGGGTCAGCCTCTACGACGGCACAATCGCACGCCCGGCTCCCGGCGACGAACGCGACGGCAGCGATCCATTGCTCGGGCCGATCGCCGCCGCATTCGGGTCGGCGTTCAACGCCTATGCGGCCGAAGAGCTCGGCTATCGCACCGACCAGCCTTATCGGGTGCTGGCCGGCAATGTCTCCCGGCAATGGAATTGGGAAGGCGAGCGCCGGCAGGGGGGGCGCGGCCTGCCGATGACCTCGCTCGAGGCGGCGCTGATCGCGCATCCAGGGACCAAGGTCCTGATCGCCAACGGCCGCTACGATCTGGTGACGCCTTATTTGTCCTCGCGCTGGCTGATCGGTCAGCTGCAGGTGCCGCCGGCGACGCGCGCGCAAATTCGCCTGCGCGTCTACGAGGGCGGGCACATGATGTATCTGCGGCCTGCATCGCGCGCGGCCCTCGCCGAGGACGCGGCCGAGCTTTACGCAGCGCCCGGACCGAGCGCCCCCTCCCAGTGACCGCCGGCGCGCTCGCGAGGCGGCGGAAGAGATGGGCATCGGCCGGTTCCGATTGGCACGCGGCGTGAAAGCGACCCGTGGGCAAACCCGCGTGCACCCACCCGCTTTTGGCAACGGAGCCACCGCCGATGAATCACCGATATGTCGCAGCTGATCCTTATCCCTGGCCCTATGACGGCGATCTGCAGCCGGCCAACACCGCCCTCGTCGTCATTGACATGCAGACCGATTTCTGCGGCATCGGTGGCTATCTCGATCGCATGGGCTATGATCTGTCGTTGACCCGGGCGCCGATCGCGCCGATCGCGGCGGTGCTGGCGACCATGCGGCGCAACGGCTATCACATCTTCAATACCCGCGAAGGCCATCGGCCCGACCTCGCTGACTTGCCGGCCAACAAGCGCTGGCGTTCGCGCCGGATCGGCGCCGGCATCGGCGACCCAGGCCCGTGTGGCCGCATCCTGGTGCGTGGCGAGCCCGGCTGGGAGATCATCTCCGAACTGGCGCCGCAGGACGGCGAGCCGATCATCGACAAGCCCGGCAAGGGGAGTTTTTTCGCGACCGATTTCGAATTAATGCTGCGGGTGCGCGGCGTCGCCAATCTGGTATTGACCGGGATCACTACCGATGTGTGCGTGCACACGACGATGCGCGAGGCCAACGATCGCGGCTTCGAGTGCGTCTTGCTCGACGATTGCTGCGGCGCCACCGATCGCTCGAACCACGAGGCCGCCATCAAGATGGTCAAAATGCAGGGCGGAGTTTTTGGCGCCGTCGCCAATTCACATGCGTTGCTGAGGGTGCTCGGGTAGCGCAGATCGCGGCTTCTCGGGCGCGCTGCCCGCATCGGTGACCCGGAGGGAGCGACCCGAGCTGCCGTGCTGAAACCGGTGCACGGGTGGCGCGAGCGTTGCTTCACGATTCGCCGGCGGTGCCGCTACCGCGCATCGCGCGGACCGGGCGGTCGCATCAGGTGGTGGTGGTCGGCAGAATAGAGCCGGCTTTCCGGGGCATGCATCCTCGCCAGCGCGGGACCGACGAGAATTAGCGCGGTGCGGGAAATCCGTGATGCTTCGACCCGGTCGCCGATGTCGGAAAGCGTGCCACGGATCAGCCGCTGATCGGGCCAGCTGACGCGGTAGGCGACGATCGCCGGGCAATCGGCGCCGTAAGATGGGGTCAGCGCGCGCACGACGCCGGCGATGTTAGCGATCGACAGGTGGATCGCCAGGGTCGCGCCGCTCGCCGCCAGATGTTCGAGGTCTTCGCCCGCGGGCATCGGCGACGACCGCCCCCTGGTGCGGGTCAGGATCACGGTCTGGGCGACCTCCGGCAGGGTCAGCTCGCAGCCGAGCGCCGCCGCCGCCGCGGCGAAAGCCGGGACCCCGGGGGTGACGTCAAACGGTATGCCCAGCGCCTCCAGCCGCCGCATCTGCTCGGCGATCGCGCTATAGATGGACGGGTCGCCCGAATGGAGCCGGGCCACCTCCGACCCGCGCCGATACGCCTCGGCCATATGGTCGACAATTTGTTCCAGAGTCAGAGGGGCCGTGTCGATGATCTGCGCGCCGGGCGGGGCGGCGGCGAGGATTTCTCTCGGAACCAGCGAGCCGGCGTAGAGGCAGACCATGCAGCATTCGATTAGCCGCAGTCCGCGCACCGTGATCAGGTCGGGCGCCCCGGGTCCGGCGCCGATGAAATGCACGGTCATCAGCGACCGCTCGGCGCGATGTCGACGCAGACCGCGACCCGACCTCGTCGGGAAGCGGCCGCTGCTGTCCCGGCGCGTTGGTCGAGCGCGCGCCAGCAGAGGTCTGGCCGGATCGCGCTCTCATAACGGCGTTCAGCGCGCATCGCGTCGTGGCCTCAGGTGTCTCGATGTATCAACGCGGCGGGTCAAAGTCTGAAAGCCGCCTGCGGCTATTGGGTGAACCGCGTAGAGCCGAGAAGATAGGCCCGCGGCAGCTCGCCGCGATTGCGGTTGCCGTCGCGACTGATTTGACGGACTTTAATCCGACAGCATCGGCATAGGGGAAGCCCATGCGACTCCTTTCGGGCTGCGTCTGTGTCGCGACGATCTTGATCGCCGCCTCGGCGTCGGCCCAGAAAAATCCGAATGGAAAAAATCCGGCGTCGCCGGCTGCCGCCGCTGTCCCGAGAACCGGGTCGGCGCCGCCGGCCCGCGTCGGGCGGGTCAGCCTGGTTTCCGGAAAGGTCGCGTTTCGCAGCCTGGGCGAGACGCTGTGGTCCGAAGCCGAGGTCAACGATCCGATGTCGACTGGAGCATCCCTGCGCACCGACCCGCAGGCCCGCGCTGAGCTGCGCATTGGCGCCGACACGATCGACCTCGCCGACAGCACCGAAATCAGGATTACCGATCTCACTGACCGGGCCGCTGAGATTGCCGTCGGCCGCGGCCGGATCGACCTCGACATTCCTTACCTTGGCGCCGGCGCAAGCGTCCAGATCGACATCGCGCGGGGCGGGGTCTGGCTGCTGCGGCCCGGCCGCTACGACGTCGATACCGGCACCGGGGACCAGCCGCCGCGGATCGCGGCGTTTACCGGGGCGGCGCGGTTTGTCGGTGGCGGCCTCGATCAGCCGATCAAGGCCGGAGACGCATTGCTGCTGACCGGCCCCGGCGCGGCCGCCATCGCGATCGAGCCGGCCACAGCCGACGATCTCGCCCGATGGTGCGGCTCGCGTGCCGTCGACCCGGCAAGGCTGTCAGCGCCCTATTTCGTTTCCCCGGCGATGACCGGCTTTGCCGCGCTCGACGCCGCCGGCAGCTGGCATGTCGATGCCAAATCCGGCGAAGTCTGGGTGCCGAACAGCCTGCCCGCCGACTGGGCGCCGTTCCGCGACGGCCATTGGCGCCGGGTGATGCCGTGGGGCTGGACCTGGATCGACGAACAGCCGTGGGGCTTTGCGCCGTCGCATTACGGCCGCTGGGGGTTTGCCGACGGGCATTGGGGCTGGGCTCCGGGCAGGTTCTCCGAGCACCCGGTCTACATGCCGGCGGCGGTCGCCTTTCTCGGCACCCCCGGGGTGGGCCTGAGCTATGCCGACGGCTCCGGCCCGGCGATCGCGTGGTTTCCGCTGGCGCCGGGCGAAGCCTATTGGCCGAGCTACACCAATGATCTCGACGCCATCCGTGCGCTCAACCGGGGTAATATCGCCGAGCTGGGCCTGATCCGGCTGCGCGCCGATGGTGAGCCGCCGCCCGAAATCGCCGACGCGCATTTTGCCAACCGGCAGTTTGCCAGCGTCGTGCCGCGGCCGGTGTTCGTCGCCGGAGAGGCGGTGGCCCCGGCGCTGCTCCAGCTGCCGCCCGAGCGGCTGCGGAATGCGCCGGCGATCATGGGCTCGCCACGGATCGGTCCGCCGCCGCCCGCCGCGCCGGCGGTCACCGCCGCCCGGGTCGCCATCGCCGGGGTCGTCGCCGCTCGGATCGCGGGCCGGCCGGCCGGCCGCGGGCATCCGCCGGAAACCCGTGCGGGGACATTGGCGGCAAAGCGGGCGGCATGGGCCGGCACCGTGCGCGCCGCGGCGATCCGCGCGCGCAGTTATCGCCGCTCCCTGTTAGTGCGGGCCGCTCATCTGCGCGCGCCGGGCTATACGGCACCGCCCCGGCTGCGCCATTCGATCGTACTGCGGGTGGCCGGCGCTTTGCGGGTCGGCGGCGTTGTTCATCTGCGCCACCCCAACGAGGCGCGAAGGAAAGAGTTCAGGCGATGATCGACTTCCGCAGCGACAACACCGGACGGGCGGCGCCGGAAATTCTCGAGGCGCTCATTTGCGCCAATCGTGATACGGCGCTCGGCTATGGCGGCGACCCGTGGACGGCGGCATTGCAGCAGCGTTTCTCTGAGCTGTTCGAAACCCCGGCGCGGGTGTTTCCGGTCGCGACCGGAACTGCGGCCAACGCGCTGAGCCTCGCCGCGATCGGTCCCTCCTGGGGCATCGTCTACTGCAGCGAGGCGGCGCACATCAATACCTCCGAGGCGAACGCTACGGGGTTTTTCGGCGGCGGTCTCAAGCTCGCGCCGGTGGCCGGCGAGCACGGCCGGATCGATGCCGAGCGCCTCGGTGAAACCTTGGCCGCAATCTCGCCCGGCCAGCTGCATCGCGGGCAGCCTTGCGCAGTCAGCCTGACTCAGGCGAGCGATCTCGGTACGGTTTATCGGGCCGCCGAGATCGGCGCCATCGCCGCGGTTGCGAAGGCGAGGGGCTTACGCCTCCACATGGACGGAGCGCGCTTCGCCAACGCCGTGGCCCGGCTCGGCTGCACCCCGGCCGACGCAAGCTGGCGCTGCGGCATCGACATCATGTCGTTCGGCGCCACCAAGAACGGCGGCGCCCTGTGCGACGCGATCGTCGTCTTTGCCCCCGAGCTCGCCGACGGTCTCGCGGTCCAGCTGCGCCGCGCCGGCCAGGTGTGGTCGAAGATGCGATTCGCCTCGGCCCAGCTCTTGGCCTATGTCGAAAACGGGTTGTGGCTGGAGATGGCACGGGCGTCGAACGCGATTGCCGCACGCATCGCCGCTGGCCTCGCCGGAATTCCCGACGCCCGGCTGCTGGCTCCGGTCGAGGTCAACGAGGTCTTTCTTGAACTGCCCGGCGCGGTTATGGACGCGCTCGAAGCCGACGGCTTTCAATTTTACCGCCGCAGCGCCAGCCTCGCGCGCTTCGTCTGCCGGTTCGACACGACCGAGGCTGAGGCCGACGCGCTGATCGCCGCCCTGCGCCGGCACCTGCCATCGGAGGGCGCGGCTCGCGCCGCCGAATAGCCCTCGCGGCCTTGATCTAAACTCGCAATCGCCGACCTAGCGCCAAGTTCGGGCTGCCGGTAGGTCGAGCGGCAGACCGGTGGGCTCGCGCGCGAGACGTTTCTCGGCGATCAGGATGTTCAAGACGCTACGGCCTACCGCCTTCTCGCGATCGGGGAGGCGGCCAGAGAGCTCGGCGACGATCTCAGGACCCGCCATCCTCATATTCCTTGGCGCCAACTGGTCGGCATGCGCAACATCCTCGCCCACGAATATTTCATCCGCGAAGGCGAGGTCATCTGGGAGACGATCAAAAGCGGGCTCCCGGAATTGGGCGATGTCTGCCGCATCGAGCTGGAGCACGTCCGGCAGGCCTAATTCGGGCCGGCGCGCTTAGGTCCCAGTAGCGGCAACGGGGGCGAGGTCGAGGGCGGCGGCCATCAGCGCGCGGGTGTAGGGGTGCTCGGGTGCGGTCATGATCCGTTCGGTCGGGCCGGCCTCGACGATCCTTCCGTCCTTCATGACCAGGATTTCGTGGGCCAGCGCACGGACCACCCGCAGATCGTGGCTGATGAACAGATAGGCGAGGCCGCGGCGCATCTGCAATTCGCGCAATAATTCGACGATCTGGGCCTGCACCGACATGTCGAGCGCCGAGGTCGGCTCGTCGAGCACAACCAGACGCGGCTTCAGCACCAATGCGCGGGCAATGGCGACGCGCTGGCGTTGACCGCCGGAGAATTCGTGCGGATAGCGCTCGGCCGCGGCCGGATCGAGCCCGACCTCGACGAGGGCCACCTCGATCAGCCGCCGGCGCTCGGCCGCACTGGCCGCGAGATTGTGCACCTTGAGCCCCTCTTCGACGATCTGCGCGACCGAGAGCCGTGGCGAGAGGCTCGAAAACGGGTCCTGGAAGACGATCTGCATCTCGCGCCTCAACGGCCGCAATTGCCGCTGGCTCAATGCCATGATATCGCGGTCGGCAAACCGGATCTGCCCTTGGCACTCGGTCAGGCGCAGCAATGCCAAGCCGAGCGTCGTCTTGCCCGAACCGCTCTCGCCGACGACGCCGAGCGTCGACCCCTCGCGCACCGCGAGCGAGACGCCGTCGACCGCCTTGACGTGGCCCTTGACCCGGCGCAGCACGCCGCGGCGCACCGGAAACCACACGCGCAGCCGATCCGCCTCGATCAAGCGCGGTGCGGCGGGGTCGGCGGGCGTGGCCCGGCCTTTGGGCTCGGCCATCAGCAGACGCCTGGTGTAGGGATGGCGCGGCCGGTCGAAGATCGCCTCGGTCGGGCCGCTCTCGACGATCTCGCCCCGGGTCATCACGCAGACCCGTTCGGCCATCCTGCGCACGATCGTCAAATCATGGGTGATCAGCAGGAGCGCCATGCCGAGCTGTTGGCGCAGATCGCGCAGCAGCGCCAGCACCTGGGCCTGGATGGTCACGTCGAGCGCGGTCGTCGGCTCGTCGGCGATCAGAATGTCGGGCTCGTTGGCGATCGCCATCGCGATCATGACCCGCTGGCGCTGGCCGCCCGAAAGCTGGTGCGGGAAGGCGCCGAGCCGGCTCTCGGCATCGGGCAGGCCGACTAGGCGCAGCAATTCGAGAGTGCGTGCTCGCGCCGCCGGCGCCGACATCCGCCGATGCACCAGCAGGATCTCGGCGATCTGCCGTTCGAGCGTGTGCAATGGGTTGAGCGAGGTCATCGGCTCCTGAAAGATGATCGCGATGCGGTCGCCGCGAACCCGGCGCAGCTCTTCGGGATGGGCGCCGATCAGTTCCTCGCCGGCGAAGCAGATGCTGCTCTGCGGCCCATGAACGGCGAGCGGGTAGGGCAGCAGCTGCAGCACCGAGAGCGCGGTGACGCTCTTGCCCGAGCCGCTCTCGCCGACTAGGGCCAGGGTCTCGCCGCGGTCGAGGGAGAACGAGACGCCCTTGACCGCCTCGATCGGCGGCGTCCGGCCGCGGCCGGCAAAGGTGACGCTCAGATTGCGGATTTCGAGCAGGGGCGCGGTGCTGCGAGCCAGGCTCACGGTTCTTTACGCCAAATCACGCGAGCCTCACGCATTGGTATCGTCGCCCCGCGAAAGCGGGCCTCCCGCGCGACCGTCCGAACACTTGAGGCCCTGGGTTCCCGCCCTGCGCAGGAATGACGATAAACGATGATTTTGATCCGATCATTTCGGGCGGTGTTCACAACGTCACCTTGCGCGGGTCGAACGCGTCGCGCACCGCCTCGCCGACAAAGATCAACAGGCTCAGCATCACGGCCAGCGCGCAAAATGCGGTCAGGCCGAGCCACGGCGCCTGCAGGTTGGCCTTGCCCTGAGCCAGCAATTCGCCGAGCGACGCGGAACCCGGCGGCAGGCCAAAGCCGAGAAAGTCAAGCGAGGTCAGGGTAGTGATCGAGCCGTTCAGAATAAACGGCAGAAAGGTGATGGTCGCGACCGTCGCGTTCGGCAAGACATGGCGCAGGATGATGACCCGGTCGGGGACGCCGAGCGCCCTGGCGGCCCGCACATAATCGAAATTGCGCGCGCGCAGGAACTCGGCGCGCACCACGTCGACGAGGCCCATCCACGAGAACAGCAGCATCAGGCCCAGGAGCCACCAGAAATTGGGCTCGACGAAGCTTGCCATGATGATCAGCAGATACAACACCGGCAATCCCGACCAGATCTCGATAAAGCGCTGAAAGCCGAGATCGACGATGCCGCCGAAATAGCCCTGCACCGCACCGGCGGCGACCCCGACGACCGAGGAGAGCAGGGTCAGGGTCAGGCCGAACAACACCGAGATGCGAAAGCCGTAGATCAGCCTGGCCAAGACGTCGCGGCCCTGATCGTCGGTGCCGAGCCAGTCGACCCGCGTCGGCGGCGAGGGCGCCGGGCTCGGCAAATTGTAGTTGATCGTATCGTAATGGAACGGGATCGGCGGCCAGACCATCCAGCCCTTGGCCCGGATCAGCTTTTGCACTTCCGGGTCGCGGTAATCGGCCTCGCTCGGGAACACGCCGCCGAACGCGGTCTCGGGATAGTCGGCAAAGATCGGGAAATACCAGCCGCCGTCGAAATGAACGAGGATCGGCCGGTCGTTGGCGATGAACTCGGCGAACAGCGAGAGGGTGAACAGCGCGAGGAAAATCCACAACGACCAGAAGCCGCGGCGGTTGGCGCGAAAGCTGTCGAGCCGCCGTCGGGTCAAGGGCGAGATCGGCCGGCCGAGAAAATGGTCGCCGATGGCGGGCGCCGGCACCGTGGGGGTCGCTTCGATCGTCATGCCATCGGTGAAGCTGCGCCGTGGAGATGCACCGCGGCCTGTCTTCCCACTGTCGCTCTCTGCTCTTGCTCGAGACCCCTGGCCCGGACTTGTTCCGCGTATCCACGTCTATGCAATGGGTCGCAGGCCGAATGAAGGCGTGGGTGGCCGGGTCAAGCCGGGCCAAGGGGAAAAGTGTGGTTCAACGGGCCGGCCACGCGAAGGCGCTTGCTACCCCGCTTTGCGGCGCAACGGCTCGACGTTGGAGCGGGCGGGGGCGCGCTTCCCGCCGAGATGCTCGGCGACCAGGATTTCGGCGATCTGCACGGCGTTGAGTGCGGCTCCCTTGCGCAGATTGTCGGCGACCACCCAAAAATTGAGCCCATACGGCACGGTCGGATCACGGCGGATGCGGCTGACGTAAACCAAATCTTCGCCGGCGGCTTCGGTCGGGGTCACGTAACCCTCATCGGCGCGGTGGTCAACGACGCTGACGCCGGGAGCGCGGCGCAGTGCAGCGCGCGCCATGTCTTCGCTGAGCGCACGCTCGAACTCGACATTGACCGCCTCGCCATGCCCGATGAAAACCGGGACGCGCACGCAGGTTGCGGTGACCGCGATGTCGGGGTCGAGGATCTTTCGCGTCTCGGCCGCCATCTTCCATTCTTCCTTGGTGGCGCCGTCATCCATGAAGATGTCGCAGTGCGGGATCACGTTGAAGGCGATCTGCTTGGTGAACTGCTCGGGCTTGACCGGGTCGTTGACGAAAATCGCGCGGGTCTGGTTGAACAATTCGTCCATCGCCGCCCGCCCGGCGCCGGAGACCGATTGATAGGTGGCGACCACCACCCGCTTGATCCGGGCGAGGTCGTGCAGCGGCTTCAACGTCACCACCATCTGGATCGTCGAGCAGTTCGGGTTGGCGATGATGCCGCGCTTTTGATAGTCGCCGATCGCCTTGGGATTGACCTCGGGCACCACCAGCGGCACGTCGGGCTCCATGCGGAAGCACGAGGTGTTGTCGATCACCACCGCACCGGCCTTGGCGGCGCGCGGCGCGAATTGCCCCGCGACCTTGGCGCCGGGCGAGGACAGCACGATATCGATGCCGTGAAAATCGTAGGTATCAAGGCCTTGGACCTTGAGGATGTCGTCCTCGCCGAACGACACTTCCTTGCCGACCGAGCGCGAGGAGGCCAAGGCTACGACCTCGTCGGCGGGAAAGTCGCGCTCGGCAAGCGTGGTCAGGATTTCGCGGCCGACATTGCCGGTGGCGCCGACCACCGCTACCTTGAAACCCATGTCGCGACCCCGCAGCCGAAAGGAAGAAGGATGGCTGCTGACTTACGATGCCGCCGCGCGCTTTACAAGCGCTGCAGACGCCAGCACCATCGGCCATGACCTACGCCGAGTTCTGGCGCCGCTATCTAACGGCGCATCGCGACCCGCGCACCCGCGGACTGCACTATTTCGGCACCTCGTTCGGGTTGGCGGCGCTGGTCGCGGCCGGCGTCACCCGCGATTGGCGCTGGCTGCCGGCCGCCCCGGTTGTCGGTTATGGGTGCGCGTGGCTCGGCCATCTCGCGTTCGAGCACAACCGGCCCGAGACTTTCGGGCATCCGGGCTGGTCGCTCGCAAGCGATCTGCGGATGCTGGCACTATTCGCGTCGGGCCGGCTCGGCCGCGAATTGCGGCGCGAGGGCGTCGGAGGAAACCGATGACGATGGTCCCGCTGATCGAATATCGCGACGCCGGCGCCGAGGTGCGCGCGGTCTATGACGACATCATGGCGACCCGCGGCACCGACTGGATTAACAATTTCTGGAAGGCGCTGGCCAACGACCCGCCGACCTTGCGCCGTACCTGGGAGAGCATCAAACAGGTCATGGCGCCGGGGGCGCTCGACCCATTGACCAAGGAACTCCTATATCTCGCGGTCAGCGCCAGCAACGGCTGCGCCTATTGCACCGCCTCGCACGCGGCCGCGGCAAAGAAGCAGGGGATGACCCCAGAGATGCTGGCCGAGTTGCTGGCGGTCGTCGGCATGGCCAATGAAACCAATGCTCTGGCCAATGGCTATCGCGTGCCGGTAGACGAGAGGTTCGAAAAGCTGTTTTGATGTCGGCGCATGCCGGCAACGACGCGGCGGCCCAAACCCGCGCCCGCCGCATCGCGCACGCCGATTTAGCTGAGGGCCGGGCGGCACGGGCCGTCCGGCAAAATGGAGGTCACTGATGGCGCAACAACTCTACGACCGTACGGCCGAGGATATCGGCAACCTGGTCGGTCTCGAACACGTCAATCTCAGGATCAACAATCAGGGGCTGGCGCAGGAGTTCTATCTGTCGGCGCTCGGCCTGACCCGCGACCCCTTCATGTTCCCCGGCACCAACAACATGTGGGTCAATGTCGGCAACAGCCAGTTCCATCTGCCGACCGGCGACCCGAACGTGTTGCGCGGCCATGTCGGTCTCGTCGTGCCGTCGCTCGAGGAATTGTGCGAGCGTCTCGGCGAAGCCAAGAAAAAGCTCGCCGACACCAAGTTCGACTGCAAGCAGCACAACGCCTATGTCGAGGCGACCTGCCCGTGGGGCAACAAGTTCCGGCTCTACGAGCCCGATGAAGAGCGGTTCGGCGCCATCAATCTCGGCATGCGCTATGTCGAGTTCACCGTGCCGGAAGGGACGGCCGACGGCATCGCGCGCTTCTACCGCGAGATCTTCTATGCACCGGCCAAGGTTAAGGAAAACGGCGAGGGCCGCGCCGCCCATGTCTGCGCTGGCCACAAGCAGGAGCTGATCTTCCGCGAGACCGACAAGCCGATCCCGGAATTCGACGGTCATCACCTGCAGGTCTATGCCCAGGAATTCTCGGGCCCGCACGACGAATTGGACAAGCGCGGGCTGATCACCGAGGAAAGCGATCAGTACCAATACCGCTGGCAGGACATCGTTTGCCTGGAGACCGGCAAGCACCTGTTCACGATCGAGCACGAGGTGCGCAGCCTCACCCACCCGCTCCACAATCGCCACATGGTCAACCGCAACCCGTCGCAGAACAATCGTCACTACCAGATGGGTGCCGACGAGTGGGATTGGACCCTGCCGCGCTCGACCAAGAAGATCCAGCCGGCCCCGGTGGTGGAACCGGCCACGCCGCTGGCCAAGCGCCGCGCCAGCCGCATGGCCGCGATGTAGAATAGGCAAGCGCGTTTTCGTCCTCACCCGCCTCCCCCGGATCGTAGTCCAAGCGTCGGCTCCCTCTCCCGCATTTTGCGGGAGGGGGAGGATCCACGTCCCGCACGGGCGGGCGGGTGAGGCGCGGCTCTCGATAGTCAAATGACGGCTTGCTCGACGGTGCCGTCGCGTTGACCGCCGGCGCCGGTTCGGGGATCGGTCCGGCGATCGCGCCGTGATGGCGGCGGCTGTAGTAATGGCGTAGTAGTATTAATCGCATCGCACGGGTAGAGCGCAGCGAAACCCTTCGATCTTGCGGCTGTGCCCACTTTTCGGTGGGATGCGCGTTGCTTAACCCACCCTACGGAGAGAAACGGGCGTGTTGAACGGCGTCTATCGATTTCCGGCGATGGAAAATGTCGTTTTCGGCGCGCCCTTTGCCGAGGCGCTCGCGCAGGAGGTCGACCGGCTCGAGGCGCGCGCGGTGTTCGTGCTGGCGAGCGCCACGCTGTCGCGCGAGACCGATCTCGTGGACCGGCTGCGCCAGATGCTCGGCAACCGCTTTGCGGGGGTTTGCGCCAGGATAGGCGCGCACACGCCGCGAACCGATGTCGTCGCCGCGGCCAACATGGCGAGCGCGGCGGGGGCCGATCTGCTGGTGACGCTCGGCGGCGGCTCGGTCACCGATGCCGCGAAGATGGTTGGGCTGTGTCTCGGTAACGGGGTGACCCGGCCCGAGCAGCTCGACAATTTCCACGCCCATGTCGCGACCGACGGTAGCACGCGGCGTCCGGAGGTCAAACCACCGGGCGTGCGCATGATCGCGATCCCGACGACGCTGTCGGCCGGCGAGTTCTCGGCCGGGGCCGGCTGCACCGATACCGCACGCCACGTCAAGGAAAGCTTCAGTCATCCGCAGATGATCCCGCGCACCGTCATTCTCGACCCGGCGGCCAGCGCGCCGACGCCCGAATGGCTGTTTCTGTCGACCGGGATCCGTGCGGTCGACCATGCAGTCGAAGACATCTGCTCGGTCAACGGCCAGCCGATCTCCGAGGGCGCCGCCTATCACGCGCTGCGCCTTCTGGGAAAAGGCCTGCCGGCGGTCAAGGCCGATCCCGCCGATCTCGACGCCCGGCTCGACTGCCAGATCGGCGCCTGGATGTCGATGGTCGGTTCGCAGACCGGGGTCAGCAAAGGGGCGAGCCACGGGATCGGCCATGTGCTGGGCGGCACTGCCGATGTCCCGCACGGCTATACTTCGTGCGTGATGCTGCCCCATGTGCTCCGCTTCAACCATATCGTGAATACCGACAAGCAGGCGCGGGTCAGTGAGGCGCTCGGGCATCCGGGCGAGCCTGCCGCCGATGTCGTCCGCGCGCTGATCGCCGGGCTCGGCCTGCCGACCCGATTGCGCGATGTCGGGGTCAGGCCTCACCAGCTCGACCGGATCGCCGAGAATTCGATGCACGACCGCTGGATCCACACCAACCCGCGCAAGATCGACGGACCTGCGGTCGTCCGCACGCTGCTCGACGCGGCGTGGTAGCAAGGGTAAATCCCGGCAAAGGGAGGAACGCGGCGCCGAGCGAAGCCATAGCTTAACCCGCTATGGAATGGATCAAACCACCGTCGCGTCTTCCGATGGGTGGACTTGGCTCGACACCTTGGTCACCGCACCAGGGCGTAGCTGAAGCAGTCGCGCGGCTCAGGGCCGATGTTGGGGTGGACGAGCCAGCGGCGCAGGAGGCCTTCGCGTTCGAGCCCGGCCTTTTCCATGACCCGGGCAGAGGCGGGGTTCTCCACGTCGCAAACGGCGCCAAGCCGCCAGATTTCGTCCTGGCGCATCGCCCAGCTGGCGACCTCCGAGAGTGCCTCGCTCATCAGACCGCGCCGCCAATGCGGGCGAGCCAGCACATAGCCGCAATCGAGCCGGTGCGGCTCAGGCCGGCGCAGCTCGAAGGCGCCGATCAGCCGCCCGTCGGCGCGCCCGATCAGGGCGTAGGTGCGCGATGTCGCAGCCGGCGCGGCCAAACAGCGGGCGATGTAAGCCTCGGTTTCGGCAAGGGTTCGATGCGGACGCCACACCAAATAGCGCACCACTTCGGGGTCCTGCGCGTAGCCGGCGAAAATGGCGAGCGCGTCGCCGCGCGCGATCGGGCGCAGGGTCAGTCGAGCGGTGGCGAAACGGTCGGGCAGAAGCATGCCGGTTTGACGCGCCGCGCTCGCGGTCCCGCCGCTTGATCGTGTCGAAGACCCGCCCGCCCTTTCGGTAATGCTGTCTCGCGCGTTGCGACTGTTCTCGTTCATTGCCGGGCTGCTCCTCAGGCGACAAAATTAGCACCGCCGCGCCGGTGGAATGTAGTCCCGCGGCGAATGCCATATTCTTGATCTTGCGGCTTTGGGTTGCTCCGATCTGCCTCCGCTTTGATAGTATCGAGTTCGAGCAGAACAAGCCCGAGGATGTGCACATGGGAACGACCGACCGTTTCTCGCTGCCGGTTACCGCGGCGTCGGGCGAGGCGGTCGCCGACTACGTCGCCGCGGTCGATCTGCTGCTGTCGGCCAATATCGGAGCCGGCGCGCTGTTGGAGCGGGCGATCGCCGCCGATCCCGATTTCGCGCTCGCCCATATCGCCCAGGCGAGGCTGTTTCAGGTTCAGGCGCGGATCGGCGAGGCGAGGAGGGCGGCAGAGCGGGCGAGATCGCTCTCCGATCGGATTTCGCCGCGCGAGCGGCGGCACATCGAGGCGATCGCGTTGGCGATCGGCGGCGCGGCGGACGACGCATTGGCGACGGTCCGCGCGCATGCCGCCGAGTATCCGCGCGACGCGCTGCCCTTGTCGTTGGCGCTCGGCGTCTTCGGGCTTCTGGGCTTTAGCGGGCGGCGCGACCATCATCAGGCGCAGTTGGCATTGCTTGAGGAACTGGCGCCACATTGGGGCGAAGATTGGTGGTTTCTGGGATATCTCGGCTGGGCCCGGATCGAGACCGGCGCGGTTGCCGCCGGGACCCCGCTGGTCGAACGCTCGCTGGCGCTCAACCCACGCAACGCCCATGGCGCGCACCAGCGCGCGCACGGCTATTTCGAGGCGGGCGATGCGGCGGGCGGCGCCGATTTTGTCGAGCATTGGCTCGAGGGCTACTCACGCGCCGGGCATCTGCACTGCCATTTGTCATGGCATTTGGCGCTGTTCGAGCTGGCCCGCGGCGCCAGCGAGCGCGCCATGGCGATCTATATCGACAATATCAGACCCTCGGTGGCGCAATCGGTGCCGATGTTGAGCCTTGCCGAACTCGGCCTCGTTTCTGTGGCGTTGGCGACTTTATGGCGCTCGGCCGCCGCACGACCAAGCCTGGGCCGAGGTCGCCGCCCATGCGCGCCGGCATTTTCCGAAGGCGAGCCTTGCCTTTGCTGATGTGCACGCCGCCTTGGTCGAAGCCGCGAGCGGGGATGACGAAGGCTTGCAGGCCCGTGTCGCTGGCCTACAGCGCCTGATGCGCGACGGGCATTTGCCGCCGGGCGAGGTTGCTCCGGCGCTGTGCGTCGGGGCTGGAGCACTCGACCGCGACGATCCGGTTCGGGCGGCACAGATCCTCGACGCGGCGCTCGCCGATCTGCCTCGGATCGGCGGCAGCCACGCGCAGCGCGAGGTCTTCGAAGATTCGCTGATCATCGGTTATCTGCGCTCGGGGCAGTCCGAAAAGGCCGAACCGATATTGCGCGCGCGGCTCGCGCGACGGCCCTCGGCGCGAGACGAGACCTGGCTCGCACGCTGCTCGCGTTAGCGCCGGGTCTGCGCTTCCCGAACCCTCGCAATATCGTCCGGGTGGTTCGACGGGCCAAAAATGCTGGCGATCAGCACCGCCAGGACGCCGGTCAGAAAAATCCCGTCGAAGGTCCCCGCACCGCCGATCGCAGCGACCGGCGCGCCCAAACCAGAGATTTTGTCGAGATTGAGCAGATCGGCCCCGATCAGGGTGCCCATCGAGCCGCCGATATAGGCGAGCGCACCGGCGTGACGGCGCGACAGGATCAAGGCGACAGCCGCGGCCGAGAGCGGCGGGACGAACACCGGAAGGGCGATGCCGAGACCGGGAACGGGACGGGCCAGCTCATGGCACACTGCGGCAATGATGGCGGTGGCGAGGATGCCGCGGACCCACAATCGGCTTCTGACGAAGAGGAAGAGCGAGAGCAAACCCGGAATCACCGCGCCCCCGACATTGATGGCAATCACCGTGCCCGGCCAGTTGACCACTACCGGGATCACATAGCTCATCCCGAAGAACGGGATCGTCTCGCCGGAAACGAGCTGCTCTCCCGGCAGCCGGGCCACCGGAATGTTCAAGTAGCTGCCGCCCAGCGAGGCCAGCAGCAACAACAATGCGACGTGCGAGCCGAAGCCCAGCTGCCGGTACACCAGGCGGAACGCCTGAACTTCGATCCAGATGACCAGCACGAAAAAGATCGCCGCCAGGATCGAAAAGTGCGGCAGGTCCAAGGGAAGGTATTGCAGCCTGCTCAAATCGGTCCTCGGCTTCGGTGCCCCGGGTGCGCGTACTCGCGCGAGCCCACAAGCCCCGCTCTGGCGGAAACGCTTTCCGGCCGCGTCCCGATCCCGATCGGCACCGTGGCCCACCCAGCGATTGATCCGGGCGTGAACCCGGATCGCCGTTCAAGCCCTGGATTTCGGTCTTCGAGCGTGCGAAGAGAGGCCGACCCGCGCCGTTCTACCGTCCGGGACCCCGCCCTGAGGCCTTGCGGCGCCCCGGAACAACCACCCGTCAGCTTGGAGCCCGAAAATGAAATTGGCGATCGCGCTCCGGGTCTCCGCCACTGCCGGCATCGACATGGATCTCGTTGCCGAGGCGGAGCGGCTCGGCTACGAGGCGGTATGGTGCGGCGAGGCCTATGGCACCGATGCGGTGTCGCCGGTCGCCTGGGTGCTGGCGCAGACCCGGCGGATCAAGGCCGGCACCAGCATCATGCAAATGGCGGCGCGCACCCCCGCTTGCGCGGCGATGACGGCGATGACCTTGCAGGCATTGTCGGGGAACCGCTTTCTGTGCGGCATCGGGCCGTCCGGGCCGCAGGTGGTCGAAGGCTGGCACGGTGTCCCGTTCGGCAAGCCGCTCGCCCGCACCCGCGAATACATCGCGATCATCCGCCGGATCCTCGAGCGCAGGGCGCCGCTCGAACATCACGGCGAGCACTACCAGATCCCATACACCGGGCCAAGCTCGACCGGTCTCGGAAAGCCGCTCCGGAGCATCGTCCACGGCGACCCGAGCCTGAAAATCTACACCGCGGCGGTGGCCCCGGCCGGGCTGCGCACGGCCGGCGAGGTCGCCGACGGGACCCTGCCGTTTTTCATGTCGCCCGAGCAGGCCGAGGCGATCGTCGGTCCGGTGCGCGACGGCATCGCCAAGGCCGGGGGCGGCAAGACCCTCGCCGATTTCGATTTGGCTCCGTATGTGCGGGTCGCGATCGGCGACGATCTGGCGGCTTGCAGGGACAAGATCCGTCCCAATTTGGCACTCTATATCGGCGGCATGGGCGCGCGCTCGAAGAACTTCTACAACGATCTGGCAAAACGTATGGGCTATGAAGGGGCGGCGGCGACAATCCAGGATCATTACCTCGCCGGCCGGCGCAAGGAGGCCGAGATGGCCGTGCCCGACGCGCTGATCGAGGAGACCTCGCTGATCGGGCCGAAAGAGCGCATCCGCGACCGGCTGCAGGCCTGGAAGGAAATCGCCTCGGACCACCGGGTGGGCTCTCTGGTGCTGGCCGGAGCCGATGTCGCGGCGTTGCGCGTCGTCGCCGAGGCGGTATTGTGAGAGAGGTGCCATGAGCGGCTCGCTGGGGAAGCTCGCCGGCACGATCGAACGGGACGGGTTTGCCTTTGTTCGCGCGCCGCAAATGCGGGCGCTATTGGGCGAAGCCGAGTTGCGCGACTGGGACGCGTTCGCCGCCAGCTGGAACGATCTCGGCATCGATTCCTACATGGCCGATGGCGGGCGCTATCGCCGCCGCCGCTTCGCCGCCTTCCGCGCGAGCCCGGCAGGAATTGTGCGCAAGCCGCATCAGCCGCATTATCAGAGCCAGGACTACAACCCGCTCAACGGTGGCATCGAGCGCTGGTTCGAGCCGGTGACCCAGACGGTCGCCCGGCATCCGGCGTTAAGCGCGATCCTGCGCACGAGCCACGAATTGTTCGACCGGATGACCCCGGCCTCGGTCCGCCCCGAGGCTTGGCATGTCGAATTGCACCAGTTTCGCATCGAGGCGCGTCCCGGCCAAGAGGGCCGCCCGACCCCCGAAGGCATGCACCGCGACGGGGTCGACTGGGTCCTGGTGCTGATGGTGCGGCGCGAGAACATCGAGAGCGGCGAGACCACGATTTACGATCTGGCAAAGCGCCCGCTCGGCAGCTTTACCCTGACCGAGCCGCTCGACTCGGCCTTCGTCGACGACAGCCGGGTGTTTCACGGGGTCACCGCGGTCGAACCCCTCGCCCCGTCGCTGTCGGCCTATCGCGATGTGCTGGTGGTGACCTTTCGCCGAGAGTAGCGCGGTATCCGCAGAGGCGTGGCAACTGCCCGCCCCGTCATATCGGCGAAGGAGTTCGAATCCAATACGGTTTCCGTCGGTTTCCCGGCGAAAGCCCGGACTCGTCCCTCCACCGCTCGATCATTTGCCCTGATCGGCGCGATCGTCCGAAGAATCGCCAGAAACTCGGAGTTTACGAGCACCCTGGGTCCCGGCCTTCGGGAAGGCGCAGGTCTGGCGAATTCTCTGAACCCTCCTTCGAGAGCGGCAGCGAAAAGCATGCGCGGAATTTCAAGCAGCATCTAAGATCGGCGCTCGAATCGAAACAGGGAGTTTGCCGATGTCGCAGCATCATGTCTTGCCGGCCAGCCCAGCAACCTGCCACTGGGGTTTTTTCGACGCCGGGCTGGAGCCGGTGCTGACCGTCGCCTCGGGCGATACCGTGACCATCGACAGCGTTTCGGGTGGGCCCGACGTGCTGCCGTCGGATGGCCGGTTCGATATCCTGCCCGAGCACAAGGCAATCCATGCGGCGATCGAGCCGCGGCTCGGCGCGCACATCCTGACCGGGCCGATCGCGGTCGAGGGGGCCGAGCCCGGCGACACGCTGGCGATCGAGATCCTCGCGATCGACCCGCGGCAGAACTGGGGCTACACCCGAATTCGTCCGCTTTCCGGCACCCTCCCCGAAGACTTCCCGGTGCGCCGCACCTGGCACACGGCGATCGACCGCCAGCGCGGCATCGCCACCGTGCCGTGGGGGGCTGAGATCGAGCTGGCGCCGTTTTTCGGAGTCATGGGTGTGGCGCCGCCGCCGGCCTATGGGGCGGTCACTTCGATCGTGCCGCGCGAATTCGGCGGCAACATGGATTTGAAGGAACTGACCGCCGGCACCACGCTCTTTCTGCCGGTGTGGAACCCGGGCGGCTTATTCTCGGCCGGCGACGGCCACGGCGTGCAGGGCGACGGCGAGGTCTGCGTGACGGCACTCGAAACCGCATTGACCGGCACCATCCGGCTGACCCTGCGAAAGGACATGGCGATCGACCTGCCCCGCGCCGAAACGCCGACGCACTGGATCACGATGGGCTTTGACGAGGACCTCGACGACGCGGCCAAGACCGCGCTGCGCCAGATGATCATCTTGATCGGCGAGCGGATGGGGCTCACGCGCGAGGACGCCTACATGTTCTGCAGCCTCGCCGTCGACATGCGGGTGACCCAGCTGGTCGACGGCAATAAGGGCATCCACGCGATGCTGCCGAAACGCTACGTCAACGGGGGGTGTTAGCAACGGGAATTAGACAGCAAGCGGCGGATAGAGCTCGGCCGGCCCCCGCGCCATCTTTCGGTCACGTGGATGATGCGCAGGAGATGACGATGCTCGATATCGACAAATGCTGGGCGGCGGTCGAGGGCCGCGACGCGGGCGCCGATGGCAGCTTTTTCTACGGGGTGCGCACGACCGGCGTCTATTGCCGGCCGGGTTGCCCGTCGCGGCTGCCGTTGCGCAAGAACACCGCATTCTTCGAGACGATTGGAGAGGCAGAAGCGGCCGGGCTGCGGGCGTGCAAACGCTGCCGCCCGACCGACGCCTCGACTGCCTCGCGGCATGTCGCGGCGATCGAGAAGGCGTGCGCGCTATTGCGCACCAGCGAGACGATGCCGACTTTGGCCCAACTCGCCGACGCGGCGGCGATCAGCCGGTTTCACTTCCACCGGGTGTTCAAGCAGATCACCGGCGCTACTCCGCGCGACTACGCCCGCACCCACCGGCTCGGCCGGTTGGCCCAGCGGCTCGATGCCGGGGAAAAGGTCACCCAAGCGATCTATGCCGCGGGCTTCGGATCGAGCTCGCGCGCCTATGAGGCCGCACCCGCCGCACTCGGCATGACCCCGGCGGCGCGGCGGCGCGGCGGCGACGGCGAGACGGTCCGCTTTGTGACCGTGGCGACGCCGCTCGGCTGGGCCTTGGTCGCCGCCACGACGCGCGGGGTGTGCATGACCGCGCTCGGCGACGACCGTGATGACCTCGCGGCAATGGTCCGACAACGCTTTCCGGCTGCCTCGGTGGTGGCCGAAGATCGGGGGCTCAAGGACTGGGCCGAGCGGGTGGTGCGGGTCATCACCGACCCCGGCCAGGCGCTTGATCTGCCGCTCGATATCCGCGGCACCGCGTTTCAGGCGCGGGTGTGGCGCGCATTGCAAAAAATCCCGCTCGGCCATACCGCGAGCTATTCCGAAATCGCGCGGTCGCTTGGCCAACCGACGGCGGTGCGCGCAGTAGCGCAGGCTTGTGCCGCGAACAACCTGGCGCTGCTTGTGCCGTGCCACCGGGTGATCCGCGAGGATGGCGATCTCGCCGGCTATCGCTGGGGCGTTGAGCGCAAGCGGGCCTTGCTCGAACGCGAGCGGGAAGCGGCGGCGGCGGATGCGGCGGCCTGAGACAGCGGCCGACCGGGTTGCTGCCGTCAATTGGCCGGCCGCGGCGGCATCCCTCGACCAGCGCGGCTACGCCACCCTGCCGGCATTGCTCGACGGTGAGGAATGCCGCGGGCTTGCCGCCCTCTACGCCGACGACAGCCTATTCCGCAGCCGGGTCGTGATGCAGCGCCACGGCTATGGCAGCGGCGAGTACAAATACTTGCGCTATCCGCTGCCCGGCGTGGTCGAGGCTTTGCGCCGGGCGATCTACCCGCATCTGGCGCCGATCGCCAATCGCTGGCACGAGCGGCTGCGCGAGGACGGGCGGTTTCCGCCGGCGCTGGATGCTTACCTCGCCAAATGCCACCGGGCGGGCCAGGAACGGCCGACGCCGCTGATCCTTAAATACGGCGCCGGCGACTACAATTGCCTGCACCAGGATCTCTACGGCCCGCTGGTGTTTCCGCTGCAGCTGACAATCTTGCTGAGCGACCCGGCGCAGGAGTTTGCCGGCGGCGAGTTCCTGCTGGTCGAGCAGCGGCCGCGGATGCAGTCGCGCGGCGAAGTGGTTCCGTTGCGGTTCGGCGACGCGGTCATCTTTCCGGTGCATCACCGCCCTGTCGAGGGTGCGCGCGGTCCCCATCGCGTGACCATACGCCACGGCGTCAGCCGCGTGCGCAGCGGCGAGCGCTGCACCCTCGGCATCATCTTCCACGACGCGGCGTAACCTTGGCTCTCGCCGGGCTGCTAATCGGGCGCCGGGCTCGAACTGGCGATGCCGCCGGACCAATCCAATTTAGGCGCCGCGGCGATCGTCGCCGGCAAAGGCTTGGTGGGCGAGAGGAGAAGCGGTTCGAGCTGCGGCCGGATCGCCTTCAATAAGTGGACCGCGAGCGCGCTGGTGAAATCGTAGCGCGCGGCAATCGCGCCCGGGACATAGGCCGTGATCGTGCCGAAGAACCGGTCGCCGAGAAAGAACGCAAAAGTCGCTGTGCGATCGACCACCCGCTGCGAGACCAGCCGGCCGCCGCTGCCGAAGCGGTCGAGCCGGTTGTCGCCGGTTCCGGTCTTGCCGCCGACCGGCAGCGGGCTGCCGTCCGCCAGATGATAGACGCCGCGCACCGCGGTCGCGGTGCCGTGCGCCACTACCGACAGCAATGCCTGCCGCACCGTTTCGGCCACCGCCGGGTCGAGCACCCGCTGCGGTTGGGGCGTCATCGTCATGTCCGTCTCGTAGGGGGTGCCGACCGCGAAATCGAGCCGCTGCAGATCGACGGTCGGCAGCCGCATGCCGTCATTGACGATGATCCCGATCAGGCTGGCGAGCGCGTCAGGGCGGTCGCCCGAGCTGCCAAGGACGGTCCCCAGAGACGGGACGAGACGCGCGAATGGATAACCCTGTTGCCGCCAATTCTGCAGAATCCGATCGAACGCACTCTCTTCGAGCAGGGTGCGGATGCGCAGAGTCTGCAAGTGCGCGCTGCGCGGTTCGAACAGCCAGGCATAGACCTGTTGGCGGGCCGGCTCGCTCGCCCTCAGCATTTCGGCCCGCGACGCATTGGGGTGCTGCTGCAGATAAGCAACCAGCCACAGTTCAAGAGGGTGGACGCCGGCGATCGTGCCGCGGTCCTGCAGCGACACCTCGCGCGGGCTCGCCTCCCGATAAAGGTCCCAAAGACGATCGTCGTCGAGCCCCGCATCGGGCAACCGCCGCGTCAGAAACGCGGCAAGCGCGTCCTTGGTCGCGTCCGGACGCATCGTGCGGAAGACCACGGCCAGCCGCCGCGGATCCGGCCGGATGCGGCTCGCCAGCAGGTCCAGCGCCTCCTGCGGGGTCAGGCCGTGATAATCGCGCCAAAAGCGATCGAGGAACTGCTGCCCCTCCTGATCGGCGAAGCGCCATAGATAGAGCATGCGCCGCGGATCGCCGGGATCGCTCAAAAGTTCGGCCGTGCGCGGGCCGCCGGCCGCAATGTAGTAATCGACGACATCGCGCATCAGCCGGACAAAGGCGAGGTTGATCGAATTCGCGAAGGCCTCGGCGACACTCGGCTTTTCGTGGTTTTCCCATTTCGCGAAATTGACAAAGCTCTGCATGCCGCCGCCGGTGAAGAACGTGCCCGGGCTGGCCGAATAGGTACGCGCCATCGCCGCGTCGAGCATCGGCGGCAGGCCGCGGTCTTTGGCGTCGGCGAGATAGCCAGCCGCCCATCGGGTGATCGGGTCGTCTTTCGCGGCGGCGGCGGCGGCGAGGAGCCGGCTACGCGGCCAGGTCGCGAACCGGCGATGCAGCCCGTCGACGATGTCGAGATAGGTGATCAGCGTACGCAATTTTGCGGTCGAGCCGAGCTGCAGTCTTGCGCCGGCATTGATGTCGAAGGGTTCGTTCAAGCTGTCGGCGCGAATCCGCACAAAGTTGCAACGGGCGCCGCGTTCATAGAGCACGACGCTCCAGGCGAGCCGAGAAGGATCGGCGCCGCCGAGCAATTGACGGCCGACGAGCCCCAAGGATCGGTCGTAAGCTGGATTACCGAGCTGCGACAGGACCTCGCCGATGCGCTGTTGGGCGGCGCTGTCGATGCTGGCCCAGCCGCTCAGGTCGAGCCGGTCGAGGGCATAGAGGTTCGGCAGATGGAGCCGGGCTACAAGCTCGTCGCTGAGCTGGCCGGCCGCCTGGTCGCCGGCCATGGGCGGCGGCGGCGCGGGCAGCTCTTCGCTGCGGAACTCGGGAGGTGCGGTCAAGGCCGCGTCGCGCAGCGCCGGGTCGATGACCCCGCCCGCGCTCAGCAGTTCTAGGTACCGGTCGGTCAGGGCGACCAGCGCCTCATGGTCGGCGTCGAGGTAATAGGCTGGTCGCCGCCCGGCCAGCAGCAGACTGAGGACCTGCCGATAGATCTCGCCCTTGCGGGCCAACTGAGCCGCGGTCGCTTGCGGCCCGGTCAGCACCCGGTCGGCTTCGGAAAGATCGGTTCCGTACCAATGCCACAGCGCTTCCGGGAGGCCGATAATCTCGCCATAGCCGGGACGCGAGCCGAGTGGTTCGGTATCGAGATAGGCGGTCACGATATGGCGCCGCGCCGCCGTCGTGTCAGGACCGTCGAGATAGGCCCGGGTTGTAGCGGTCACCATCTGTCGCAGCTTTTCGGCGATGGTCGGGGTACGCCCGCCGGGGGAGTGGCGGAATTTTTCGGTCTGGGTGGCAAGCGTGCTAGCGCCGCCGGCGCGAAGCCTGCGGTCGACGACGCCGGCGATCCGCCCGGCCGCGGCCAGCATGAACCGATCCCAGTTGACCGCGGGGTTGCGCCGGGGATCGTGCGGGGCGAACAGGTCGCGATCCTCGATATAAGAGAGGCTGGCGACGACCAGGGGCGGGATCGATGCGAAATTCGGATAAGTCCGCTCCGGGAACCGCGCATGATAGAGCGGCACGCCGTTGCGGTCGAACAGCTGCAAGCCGGCGCGGGTCTTCTCGCGATAAATGGCGTAGCCGCCGTCCTCGACAAAGCGTTCGAGCCAAGGCGACCAGCGGGCCTGGCGAGCGACCGTGAAACGGCCCGCTTCGAGTGCGCTGATGAACTTCGGCAACTCGGCGTAGCCGAGGCGCTTGTCGTAAGGGCCGCCCGTCGGGAAGAGGATTGTGCTGCTGGGCCCTGGACCGACCGAAAAGGTCATCTCCCGCGCCAGATGCGAAAAGATCCGGGATTCGAGAAACGAGGTGCGGGTCTCGGCGGCGATGCCCCAGCCCAAGAGCGACAAAAGCGCCAGCACGGTCGCCACTCGCAGCAGGATGACGATGCGCGCAAGCCGCCGGCTGTTCCGCCCGCGGCGGCGGCGCGTCCGGCGTCCGCCTTGCAGCAGATGTTCCCAGACCGCTGCGACCATGGGGGCTGCCCCGACCCTTTCTGATGTGGCCGCAGGCAAACGCCCGGCAACTCAATCCGATCCGTCGTATTCGCCGAATACGAGGGCGCGTTGCCTGAGCCGACGTTAGGCGCGAGCCGCGGCTTTAGGCGCTCGCCCCGCGGGTGCTTAGCCGCCGCCGATCTTCGGGATCAGATAGACTTCGCTGTCGGCGGCGAGCGGCGCCAGATAGGCATCCTGGTAGATCTCGCCGTTGATCGCCACCGCCATCCCTTCCTCGACCTGATGGCCGAGGCCGGGAAAGCGGCGGTCGAGCTCGAGGATCAACCGGCGGAAA
Source organism: uncultured Alphaproteobacteria bacterium (assembly GCA_963832875.1). Taxonomy (GTDB): domain Bacteria; phylum Pseudomonadota; class Alphaproteobacteria; order ATCC43930; family CGMCC-115725; genus AP-15. The sequence goes on from CAWHWB010000003.1 coordinate 642,704, forward strand.
TTATTCGCCTCCACGTCGAACTCGGAGAGCCCGCCGGTAAACCGGCGGGCCGCCTGGCCCGAGATTACGATGTGGGGCATCGACGCTACTCTACTCCGCCGCCTTGAGCACCGGCTCGCGTGCGTCGAGTGCGGCGCGCAGCCGCGGCGGCGACATCGGCAGGTCGCGCAGCCGTACCCCCGTCGCATCGGCGATCGCATTGGCGACGGCCGCCATCGGCGGCACGATCGGCACCTCGCCGACGCCCTTGGCGCCGAACGGATGCCGCGGGTTCGGGACTTCGACCATGACGGTCTCGATCATCGGCATATCGGACGCGACCGGGCAGCGGTAGTCGAGAAAGCCCGGATTCTCCATCCGCCCATCCTTGTCGTAGATATACTCCTCGTTCAAGGCCCAACCGACGCCCTGGGTGACGCCACCCTGGATCTGGCCCTCGACATACGAAGGATGGATCGCCCGGCCGACATCCTGCACCGCGGTATAGCGCAGGATCTTGACCGCACCGGTTTCCTTGTCGACCTCGACATCGCAGATATGGGTGGCAAAGCCGGGGCCGGCGCCTTGCGCGTTTATCGACACCTCGGCGCTGATCGGCCCGCCGGTCCGCCCCGCCTTGAGCGCGATCTCGGCCAACGGCAACGGCTCGAAGCTGCCGGCGTTGGCGCCGGCCGGATAAGCGCAGCCATCCCTCCATTCGACCGCGTCGGGGCTGATGTCCCAGATCATCGCAGCCCGCCGCTTCAGCTGGTCGACGACCTTTTCGGCGGCCTGGGTCGCCGCCATCCCGGTGGCGAAGGTCACTCGGCTGCCGCCGGTCAGGAACGAAAACCCGATCGAACTGGTGTCGCCGACGATCGGACGGACCTTTTCGACCGGAATGCCGAGCACCTCGGCGGCCATCATCGCGATCGAGGCGCGCGAGCCGCCGATGTCTGGGTTACCCGAGACGACGACCGCGGTGCCGTCCTCGTTGATGTGGCAGGCAGCACTCAACTCGCCGCCGATGTTGAACCAGAAGCCCGAGGCGACGCCGCGTCCCTGGTTGGGGCCGAGCTTTTCCTTTAGGTGCGGGTGGTTCTTGGCCGCGTCGACGGTGTCGGCATAGCCGATATTAACGTAGGTCGGCCCGTGCGCCGCCTTCGTGCCGTCCTTGGCGGCATTTTTGGCGCGCAGCACCAGCGGGTCGATGCCGAGCTGGCCGGCCAGTTCGTCAACGCAGCTTTCGACGCCGAAGGACGAAATCGGCGCGCCCGGCGCGCGATAGGCCGCCACCTTTGGGCGGTTGGAGACGACATCGTAGCCGACGATGTTGACGTTCGGAATGTCGTACATCGCAAAGCCGCACATGCAACCCGGACCCACCGGCGAGCCGGGGAAGGCGCCGGCCTGATACTTCAGCGTGAGCTCGGCAGCGACGAGCGTGCCGTCCTTCTTGGCGCCGAGCCTGACTTCGATAACGCCGCCCGAGGTCGGCCCGGTGCCGCGGAAAACCTCTTCGCGGCTCATCACCATCTTGACCGGCCGACCGGACTTCCGCGCCAACGCCAGGGCCAGCGGTTCGAGGTAGACCAAAGTCTTGCCACCGAACCCGCCGCCGATTTCGGCCGGGATCGCGCGGATCTGCGAAATGTCGATGCCGAGCAGTTTGGCGCAATAGGCGCGCACCATGAACTGACCCTGGCTCGAGCTCCAGATCGTGCATTGTCCATCGGCCGCCATCGAGACGACGCAGGCATGCGGCTCGATATAGGCCTGGTGCACCGGCTTGGTCGTATAGCGCCGCTCAATGATGACATCGGCCTCGCGGAAGCCCGCCTCGGCGTCACCCTTGGTAAAGGCCACCCGCTTGGCGATGTTGGAAGGATGGGTCGGCTTGGGATCGACGCCTTGCGTAAACAAATCGTCATGCAGCAGCGGGGCGTCGGGCTTCATCGCCTCTTCGACATCGATGACGTGCGGCAGCACGTGATAGTCGACCTCGATCAGCTCGCACGCCTGCTCGGCGATCGCCGGAGAGATCGCGGCGACCGCGGCCACGGCGTGCCCGTCATAGAGCGCCCGCTCGCGCGCCATGCAGTTGCGTGACAGGTCGCGGAAGTTCATCGGCCCCTCGCCGACAAACGCTTCCTCCGACGCGATCGGCGGGAAATCTTCCCAGGTGATCACCGCCTTGACCCCGGGCAATGCCTTGGCCTTTTCGGTGTTGATCGACAGGATGCGGGCATGCGCGTGCGGGCTGCGCTTGACCTTGCCCCACAGCATGCCGGGCATCACCATGTCGGCGCCGAAATTGGCGCGACCGGTGACCTTGTCGACCCCGTCGGGGCGGATCGGGCGGGTGCCGACAACCTTTTGAAATTCCTTCGCGATAAACGTCATGAAACCTCACCTCCGGTGAGCCCCTTACCTCTCGCTGACGCGGGTCCGTCCCGATCCCCGCGAGCGGGGATCGGGACGGGGTGAGGGGCAGTTATCTACTCCGCGGCGTGGCGCACCGGCTCCGACTGGTCGAGCGCCGCCAACAGCCGCGGCGGCGACATCGGCAAGTCGCGCAACCGGATCCCGGTAGCGTCGGCGATGGCGTTGGCGACCGCGGCCATCGGCGGCACGATTGGCACCTCGCCGACGCCGCGCGCGCCGAACGGATGGCGCGGGTTCGGCACCTCGACCATGACCGTGTCGATCATCGGCATGTCCGAGGCGACCGGGCAGCGATAGTCGAGAAAGCCCGGATTTTCGAGCCGCCCGTCCTTGTCGTAGATGTATTCTTCGCTCAATGCCCAGCCGATCCCCTGGGTCACACCACCCTGCATCTGCCCCTCGACATAAGAGGGATGGATCGCGCGGCCGACATCCTGGATCGCGGTATAGCGCAGAATCTTGACGTGGCCCGTTTCCCGGTCGACCTCGACGTCGCAGATATGGGTCGTGAACCCCGGCCCCTGGCCCTGCGCGTTGATCTGGATCTCGGCGCTGATCGGACCGCCGGTGCGCGCCGATTTGGCGGCGAGCTCCTCCAGCGGCAACGGATCGAAGCCGCCGGCATTGGCGCCGGCGGGATAGGCCTTGCCGTCCTTCCACTCGACCGCCTCGGGACTGATGTCCCAGGTCACCGCGGCGCGCTTTTTGAGCTCTTCAACGACCTTCTGAGCCGCCTGAGTCACCGCCATGCCGCCGGCAAAAGTGACGCGGCTGCCGCCGGTCGAGGCGCTGAAACCGATTGCGGTCGTGTCGCCGACCACCGGGCGGACATTCTCGAACGGAACGCCCAGCACCTCGGCCACCATCATCGCCATCGAGGCCCGCGAGCCGCCGATATCGGGATGGCCTTCGGTCACCGTAATGGTGCCGTCTTCGTTGACGTGGCAGGCGGCACTCGATTCGCCGCCGGCATTGTGCCAAAACCCCGAGGCGATGCCGCGCCCCTGGTTCGGTCCGAGCTTCGCTTTCAGGTGTTCGGTCGCCCTCGCGGCTTCGAGCGTCTTTTGATAGCCGATATTGACCCAGGTCGGTCCGTGCGCCGCCTTGGTTCCGTCCTTGGCCCCGTTGATCTCGCGCAGCTGCAGCGGGTCTATCTTTAGCTCGCGGGCCAACTCGTCCATGCAGCTTTCGACCGCAAACGAGCCGATCGGTGCGCCGGGCGCGCGATAGGCAGCGACCTTGGGACGGTTGCACAGCACGTCGTAGCCGATCGAATCGACATTCGGCAGATCGTACGGCGCGAAGCCGCAAATGCAGCCTTGCTGGACCGGCGAACCCGGGAACGCGCCCGACTGGTATTTGAGCACGGCCCTCGCGGCGGTGATATGGCCATCCCTCTTGGCGCCGAGCTTGACTTCGATGACGGCGCCCGAGGTCGGTCCGGTTCCCCGGAACACCTCCTCGCGACTCATCACGATCTTGACCGGGCGGCCTGATTTCTTCGACAGCATGTAGGCGACCGGCTCGAGATAGACGATCGTCTTGCCGCCAAAGCCGCCGCCGATCTCGGCCGGGATCGCCCGGATGTTGGCGATGTCGGCGCCGACGATGCGCGCGGTGTAGCCGCGGACCATGAACTGGCCCTGGCTCGAACTCCAGATCGTGGTTTGCCCGTCCGGCGCCACCGAAACGACGCAAGCATGAGGCTCGATGTAGCCTTGATGCACGGGTTTTGTCGTGTAGCGCCGCTCGACGACGATTTCGGCGTCGCGAAACCCTGCCTCGACGTCGCCTTTGGTGAAGCGCACCATCTTGGCGACGTTCGAGGGCTTGGTCGGCTTGGGCTCGACGCCGGAGGTGAAGATGTCGTCGAGCAACACCGGCGCGTCCGGAGCCATCGCCGCCTCGACGTCCATGACGTGCGGCAATACCTCGTACTCGACCTCGATCAGATCGAGCGCCTGCTCGGCGATCGCCGGCGAGATCGCGGCCACCGCGGCCACCGCATGCCCTTCGTACAGCGCCTTGCCCTTGGCCATGCAGTTGCGCGACAGGTCGCGCAGATTGGCCGGTGCAGCGCCGATAAACGCTCGCGCCGGGGTGATGTCCGGGAAATCGGCGCGGGTGGTGACCGCCTTGACGCCGGGCAGAGCCATCGCCTTGTCGGTATTGATCGAGACGATGCGGGCATGCGCGTGCGGGCTGCGCTTGACCTTGCCCCACAGCATGCCCGGCATCACCATGTCGGCGCCGAAATTGGCGCGGCCCGTGACCTTGTCGACGCCGTCCGGGCGAATGGGGCGAGTGCCGACGACCTTGAGGCTTTCTTTGTCGAGGAAACTCATCGCCCGGCCTCCTGTCGCATCTCGGCGGCAGCGTCGAGCACCGCACGGATGATTTTGTCGTAACCGGTACAGCGGCACAAATTGCCGGCGAGCCAGTAGCGCGTCTCCTCCTCGGTCGGGTTCAAATTCTCGTCGAGCAGCGCCTTCGCCGCGACGATGAATCCCGGGGTGCAGAACCCGCATTGCAAAGCGGCGTGCTCAAGGAACTTCTGCTGCACCGGGTGCAGCTTCTCCCCCTGGGCGATGCCCTCCACGGTTTGGATCTTGCGCCCTTCGGCCTCGGCGCCAAGCATCAGGCACGAGCAGGCGATCTTGCCGTCGACGATGACGGTGCAGGCGCCGCAGTCACCCGAGCTGCAGCCTTCCTTGCTGCCGGTCAGGTTGAGCTCGTCGCGCAACACGTCGAGCAGCGTCTGCTGCGGCTCGCACAGGAATTCGACAGGCTCGCCGTTGATGATGGTCGATACGTGGTGTTTGGCCATTAGCGTGCTCCAGCGCGTTCAAAGGCAATGGCGGCCGCGCGGCGCGCCAGCACGCCGGCGACCTTGATCCGGTATTCGATGGTGCCGCGCTTGTCGGTGATCGGGTTGCAGGCGCCCCCCGCCGCGGCGTCGAGTGCCGCCAAGGTCGGCTCGTCGAGCTTGTGCCCGATCAGCGCCTTGGCAGACGCTTCGCAGATGATCTGGGTCGGCGCCACCGCGCCGAGGACAACCCGCGCGTCGGTGCACGCGCCGCTATTATCGAGCGTGACGTTGACCGCGCAGCCGACGACGGCGATATCCATCTCGGTACGCGGGATAAAGCGCAGATAGGCGTCGGACTGGTGCGGCTTTGGTTTTGGGATGTGAAACTCGACGATGAACTCGCCCTTTTCGAGCGAGGTGCGGCCGGGCCCGGTGACGATTGCCTCGACCGGGGCTTCGCGTTTGCCGCCGGGGCCGGCGATCACGCAAGTCGCGCGCGCCGCGATCATCGCCGGGACGCTGTCGGCCGCCGGCGAGGCGTTGCACAGATTGCCGGCGAGCGAGGCGCGCCCTTGGATCTGTTCCGAGCCGATCAAATCCATGCCCTCGACGATCCCCGGCCAGGCATTGGTCAGCGCCTCGTTTTCGAACAGCATCGTCCCCGGCGTCGAGGCGCCGATGACGAATTGGTTCGCCTCCTCGCGAATGCCGATCATCCCCGGAATTCGCTTGGTGTCGACGATCAACTCGGGCCGGGTCCGACCCGAGCGCAGCTGCACCAAAAGATCGGTCCCACCGGCCAGCACTTTGGCCATGCCGGAACTCCCGGCCAAAATCTTGACGGCCTCGTCGACGCTCGTCGGTGCGGAAAAGCTCAAACTGGGCATGTTCGCTCCTGATTGACGCGGGGACCCGAACATCACGGTCCGGCCCGGCAAAACTCGCTGGCGCAGTGCGGGCATGTCGAGCGGCAAGCGCCGGGCACCGCGCCGTCTTCGATTACACTACCATCCCATGCGGCGGGAAGCGCAATGTTCCGATGTCCCCGCCGGCTGCCCGCCGGATCCCGCTGCGCCGCACCATGATCCCGATCATAGGTCATATCGTCCTCGATGACAGCCAGATCGAGGAAAACTTTATCCGCGCCTCGGGTCCGGGCGGCCAGAACGTCAACAAGGTGGCGAGCGCGGTGCAGCTGCGCGTCGACCTCGTCCGCGCCGAGAGCTTGCCGCCGGAGGTGCGCGAGCGGGCCGCACGCCTCGCCGGCCGCCGCCTGACCCAGGACGGCGTCCTGGTCATCACCGCCCGCCGCTTCCGCACCCAGGAGCGCAACCGTCAGGACGCGCTCGACCGCCTGGTGGCGCTGATCCGCCGCGCCGCCGCCCCGCCGACCCCGCGCCGCCCGACCAAGCCCACCGCCGCGGCCAAGCGCCGCCGCCTCGCCGCCAAATCCCGCCGCGCCGCGCTAAAGCAACAGCGCCGCCCGGCACCGGGCGATGACATCAGCGGCTGAAGCTCAAAAACGCGTTCGGCATCGCTTGTAATTGCTGCTATTAACCGTGGCGCGCTCCAGGGCGCGAACCCGTAGCAGCAGGGCCGGGTGGGATGCGGGCGGACGGCTGGGTCTATCGGGTCACGCTGGCGCTGTCCGGGATCACCCTGGTTCTGGTGGTCGTCTATCTGGTGATGTCGCAGCAGAACCGGGCGGTGCAGGCCGAGGTCAATCAGCGCCAGCAGTTCATCAGCCAGAGTATCGAGTTCAGTCGCATCGATAACGCGCTGATCCAGGCGATCGCCAGCAACGCTGTCAGCGGCAAGGACGACAAGCTGCGTGCCTTGCTGACGCAAAACGGGATCACGATCAACCCGGTGACCGGCGCGCCTTTCGAAAAAGCGGCGGCGCCCGTCTCGGCGATGCCGGTTCAACCGGGGAAGTGACGATGGCGCTCGGTCAAGCGGGCGGGTGGGATCGAAACGGGCTGTCGGCCCCGCTGGTCCTCGTCATCCTCGCGCTATTCGTGCTGATGGCGTTCGAGACCGGTCAGGCCATTCACGACCACGGGGCGCTGACCGCGCTAAAAAGTTCGCAGGAACCGACGATGCTGCAAGCGGCCAGGGTACGCCAGCAGCTGCAAACGCTCGCCGGCAAGACCGCGGCGCTGGCCGCCGGTGGCGACGCCGGCGCCGAGAGCGTCGTCGCGCAGATGAAACGGCAGGGCGTCACCCTATCGGCGCCGAAGAAGTGATCCCTGCAGGTCAGTACATCTCGGGCGTGATCACGTTCTGCGGGCGGTTGGTCAAGAGTGCCGCACGCATCGTCTCGGCTGATTTGACGCGGGTGTCGTGCTCCGATTCGGGGGTGAACCAGGCGGCGTGCGGGGTGATCACCAAGCGCCCTTCGAGACCGGGCTCGCGCTCGCGGTAGGCGCGCAGGATCGCCGGGACCGGGTCGACCGGCGGCTCAACCGGCAAGACGTCGAGACCGGCGGCGGCGATATGGCCGTCGCGCAACAGCGCCAGCAAGGCGTCGAGGTCGATGATCGGCCCACGCGCGGCGTTGACCACGACCGCCCCCGGCCGCAGCAAGGCGAGCTGCTCGTGGCCGAGCATCCCTCGGGTCTCGGGGGTCAGCGGGGCGTGGACCGAGAGGGTGTCGGTCTGGCGCAGCAGTTCTTCGAGAGTCGGGGCGCGGCCGATGCCGAGCGCCAGATCGGCGCCGTTTGGCAGATAGGGATCGTAGAACACCACTCGAAAGCCAAAGGCGCGAGCGCGCAACGCCACCGCGGTGCCGATGCGACCGAGGCCGAGGATGCCGAAGGTCTGCACGCCGATCCGGCGGATCAGGTTGTTCTTGACCGCACCCCAAGGGGCCGGCGGGGTCGAGCGCAGCCGCTCGTGATAGAGCACGACGCCTCTGCGTAAGGCCAGCACCAACGCCATCGCATGGTCGGCGACCTCGGTCGTGCCGTAATCCGGCACGTTGCAGACGAGGATGTTGCGCGCCGCCGCCGCGGGCCGGTCGATTTTGTCGTAGCCAACCCCCATGCGCACGATCGCGCGCAGCCGCGGAAAGCGGGCGATGTCGGCGGCCGAGACCGCATGGCGCATGATCATCAGCCCGTCGGCCTCGGCGCAATCGGCGGGGTCGAGCTCGGCGAGCGCCCTCTTGGTGCGCCGGATGATCCGTACCTCGGCGCCGAAGATCTCAGTGTTCGAGGGTCAGATCCGGGATCTGCCGGTCTTCGGGGTAGAGCACGGTGATAGGCATGAATTTTCTCCTGCGGTTTCCTTCACCCTGCCCTCTTACCCCCTCGGCGGGGTGGAGAGGATTGTTGGCCTGCGTCAAAAATTCCCTCAGCGCCGCGCGACTTTGACCGGCTGGTGGGTCGCGGCCGAGCGCACGATCGCCTCGAAAGCAGCGACCCCGTGCAGGATCTCGTCGGCGGCGATCGGATAGGGGCGAGTACCGTTGATTGCCGCGGCGAAGCCTTCCAACTCGGCGGCGAGCGCGTTGAAGCCCTGGTGCTCGATGATCTCGGGCGCTGGCGCCGCATGGCGTCCGACCGGCGGCGCGGCTGGGACCGGGGTGAAACGGAACCGGAGGTCCTGCCCCGCCAATTCGACCGCACCCTTGGTGCCGTAGACCGCAAAGCGGTAGGTCGGCGCGGTGACGAGCGAGCAATAGAGGCTCGCCGACATGCCGTTCGCCATGCCGATCAAGACGCTGGTCGTGTCTTCGAGCGTCGGCATGACCCGGCGCAGGCTTTTGCAATAGACCTCGTCGATCCGGCCGAACAGATAGATCAGCGCGTCGAGATTGTGCACGCCGGTCGCGGTCATTGCACCCGCCGGCGCCTCCTGCGGGTCGGCGCGCCAGTAATAGCCCTCGGGCATGAAATGCCCGGCGGGCGAGGCCTGCGCGCTCTCGCAATGCGTCGATAGCCCGAGGCGGCCGTCGTCGATCCGCGTCTTCAATTCGATCATCGCCGGGTGAAAGCGGCGCGGATAGGCGACCCCCAGGGTCACCCCCGCCCGCGCCACCGCGTCGAGCGCCTTCTCGGCACTCGCCACGTCGAGGGTGAACGGCTTCTCCATGAAGACGTGCTTGCCGGCGGCGGCAGTGCGCTCGACTTGCGCCCCGTGCTGGCTGTGCGGTGTCGCGAACACCACGGCGTCGATCGCCGGATCCGCGAGGATCCGGTCCAGATCGTCGCAATAGGCGATGCCGTGCTCGGCGCAGAACGGCTCGGCCGTGGTGCGGGTGCGGCTGTGCCCGGCGGTAAACCGAAATTCGGTGCTCTTGCCGTCGATGGCGTTGACCAGGGTGCGGCCCCAGCGCCCGAGCCCGACGATCGCGGCGCGGATCATTTCCGCGCCGTCAGCATGTCGCGCACGCCGCGCAATGCCACATAGTAGCCGGGCAGCCCGAACCCGGCGACGATGCCGTGGCTGACGCGCGCGGTTTCCGAGGCCGGGCCACGCCGGATCGGGTTCGAGATGTGGACTTCGATCGTTGGAAATGTCACCTGCGAGATGGCAGCGACCAATGCCGGGTAGCCGCTGCCGAACGCCGCCGGGTTGAACAAGGCTGCATCAAAGCCCTGGTCGTTGGCCTGGTAGAATTTGTTGACGACCTCGCCTTCGACATTCGAATGAAAGATCTCGATATCCAGCCCCAATTCGGCGGCATAGCCGCGGATGCGCTCGTCGTATTCCGGCAGCGTCATCGGGCCGAAGATCTCGGTCTGGACCTTGCCGCGCATATTCATGCCGGCACCGTGAACGATCAGGATTTTCGCCATCGCGCTGTCCTCGAATAGCAGCCAACCGGGTGGTGTGCGGCGATGCTAGCTGACGGGCCGATTTTTTGACAAGAGCCGAGGCCGCGCTGCCTAGCCCCCGGGGTTGACAGGCAATGCCCTGATCTTGCACCACTTCGCGCATGGGCTGCAGCAAACTGCTCGTCATGATCGCGCTGGTGGGGTCGGCGAGCGTCGCGGGTCCGGCCCTAGCGGCGGCGTCATCACCGCGAGCCACCTCGCCGCGGGAGGTTGCAGCACGGGTCGAGGCGCTGATCCGAAAGAATTCCGGGAATGTCGAAATCGTCACCTTCGCCGATCCTGGACTGGCTCCGGTCAAGGTGGTGCGCGGCGGAAAAGCGTCCGAGCCGTCACCAATCCCGCGCGGCGCAACTCGACCCGCCGCAGCTGCGATCCCAGTGCGACCGTCAAGCGGCGGCACGCTAGAGATCGTGAGGTTCGCCGTCCGCGGGGAGCAACCGGTGACCGTGCTGCGCGGCTCGCCGGCAACGGCATTCGGCTCCGATCTACTCGCCGCTCGCGCCAGCGACGCTCTCGACCTCTTCGGTGCGGCGAACGGCGGCGATCTCGATCGCATAGCCTTTGCCGTCGACGGCGCCGAATCGAGCCATGGCGCCGATCCGGCGATGTGGCGCCGGGAATTCGAGGGTCCACAGGGGCCGATGCAGGTCTCCGCCGCCGCGGCGGTCGATTTGGGCGGTGGCGACCGGTTCGACCTGATCCAGAACCGCCGGTTGGGGCGCAGCTATCTGGCGCATCTCTACCGGCGCTACGGTAATTGGCCGGACGCGATCGCGGCCTATAATTGGGGCCCCGGCAATATAGATGCGTGGATCGGCAGCGGCCGGCCGGCGACCGGGATTCCGCTCGAGGTCGAGCGCTATCGCGACCGGGTGCTGCGGGACGGCGGCATGTCGCCGGAGGGGGTCGGTGCGATTGGCGCGACCTCTGGCCCGAACATCGGAAAATAGGCGCCCGTCGCGCGGACCCGCCTTAAATTTACCGAGCCGCGACCTCGTTGGTCACGACCTTGAACCCGACCAGGTTGGTCGCGCCAAAGCTGTTGCTGAGCGCCACGTCGGCGGCGTCGCGGCCCCGGCCGATCAGGATGCGGCCGATCCGCGGAATGTTGTGACGTGCATCAAAGGTATACCACTGCCCGCCGAGATAGGCTTCGAACCAGGCGCTGAAATCCATCGGTGCCGGGTCTGGGGGCACGCCGATGTCACCCAGATAGCCGGTGCAGTAGCGCGCCGGAATGTTCATGGAGCGGCAGAACGCGACCGCCAGATGGGCAAAGTCGCGGCACACTCCGCGCCGCTCTTCGAACACGCCGAGCGCCGTCTTGGCCGGGTTCGCGTGCTGATATCCGAAGGTGACATGACCGTGCACGAAGTCGCAGATTGCCTGCACCCGCGCCCAGCCCGGCGGCGTGCCGCCGAACAGCGACCATGCGGTGTCGGACAGAAGATCGGTCTCGCAGTACCGGCTGCCGAGCAGATATATCAGGCTGTCCGTTGGCAGATCGGCGACCTCGCACTGACCGGCCGACGGCGCGACGATATCGGGTTCGCCGGTGTCGCGTACGATCGCTGCGGTCGACAAGGTTAGCTGACCGGCCGGCGCCACGATCCGGCTGCAGATGTTGCCGAAGCTGTCGCGGTACTCGTCGATCGGGATCGCCGGCGTGCTGGCGACCAGGTCCGATCCTGCCAGATCGGCCCCGCGCGAGGGATGCACGCGCAGCATCAGCAGCATCGCCGTCGGCTGCGGCGAATCGTAAACGAGCTCATAGCCCACACGGATGTTCATCAAAAAAATCCAGTTTGCTTGGGCGCCTCGCCCGCAGGTACCGGTTTCAACGTCGGTCAGGGAGATTCGTCGCCGGGGTGCCGAACACCCGATATGCATGATCGGTGCCAGCGCCCGCATCGCGATCGCTCAATTCTTGCCGCCCCCGCCGCGGCCCGGCCCATCGGGGCAGAATTTCACCGCCGCCATGGGCTCGACCGAAAATTCCGCGCGTTTACCCTTCGAAGCGCATTTGGCCTCGGCAGCTGGAGCGGCGACATGAGCAAGCGGAGCATCGCGATCCTACTGGCCCTGCTGCTCTGTCCATCGATTGCAGGGGCGGCCGGCTTCAGGCCGGTGAGCGTCGCCCCGGCAGTCTTCGGGATCGATGCCGAACTCGGCGGGATTTCGCTCGCGGCAGCCGGGCCGCGGCTGGAGATTTATCCGCTGCCGGCGACACTGGGACCGCTATTACCGTGCTGGCGATCGGCCCTGCGCGATGCGATGGCCCGCGCCGACATCTTTCGCGGCGGCCCTGGGCAGCCAATCTTTCTCTCGGTCAAGATCATGGAATTCGCGCTTAACGGGCGTACCCTGACCGTGTTCGCGCGCTATCAGCTGAGCCGGCCGAATTCCTCGATGCCGTATTTTCGCAGCGGCGTCATGACCGACGCCGGAGCCACCAGCATCGACAACGGGCTCGCCGGTCTCGACGACTCGGACGACGCCACTCGAGATCAACCTCAGATTGATCGCGCGATCCGCCGCAACATCGCTGAATTCATCGATCAGCTCGAGGCCTTTACCGCCAGGCAGCAAATCCTGACGGCTCGGGTCGGCTGAGGCCGCGTCCTCAAAGCCGGGTCGAGAGCCGGATTGCGAGCCGTGAGCCGGTTTTGACAAAAAGGCTCAGCAGCGCGTAGCCCGGGGTTTCTTCGGCACCCATCGCCAGGGCCGCGTCGCGATGCGCCAACTCGTCGTCGCGGAACGCGAGGACCGTTTCGCACAACGCCGGGTCGACGTCGGCCAAGCGGTCGGCCTGATCGCGGTAATGCTCGTCGATGACCTCTTCGACCGCGACCGTGCAGGCCATCGCTGCGCGCTCGCCGAGCAGTGCGGTCGCGGTGCCGAGCGCATAGCCGGCGACCGACCACAGCGGATGCAGCAAGGTCGGCCGCACTCGACGATCCCGCAATAGCGTCTCGAACCGAGAGAGATGACGTTCCTCGGCCTCGGCCATGCGACGGATCTCGCTGGCCGCGCGGCCCTTCCCGACCACCGCGAGCTGACCCTCGTAGATCCGCGTCGCCCCGTACTCGCCGGCGTGATCGACGCGCAGCATTCGGGTGACTTCCGCCGCGGCCAGCGGATCCCCGGGCAAGCGGTGCGGCCGCCAGTCGCTCATGTGATCCTACGGCCGAACCCGGTCGGCTCTTTGCTGCGCCGCCGCACGCCGACCGCGAGGCAAATCCCAGTCATGGCCAGCGAGGCGATGAGGTTCCAGCCGGCCAGCGAAACGCCGTACAGCGACCAGGCCGGCTCGTCGCAGCGCACCGGCTGTTGGTAAAGGAGCTGCGCCTTCAGCGCCGCGAGCGTGGTCGGCGTGCCAGCCGCGGCGGTGCAGGCGCTGGGGCCGGCAAACCAATGCTTCTCGACCCCGACGTGATAAAAGGCGAGGGCGGTGCTGACGGCAAAGACCGCGGCGAGCAGCAGCGCCACCCAAGGCAAAGCCGGCCGGCTGGCGACCATCGTCGCGACGAATGAGATCACGATCGCGACGGCCCACGGCCAGCGCTCCTTGAGGCACAGCTCGCAGGGTGCCAGCCCGCCCCAATATTGCGACACCAGCACGGCGCCGAGCACTGCTGCACTCGCCACCAGGACAAAGACCGGAAAGGCGCGGGACATCGCTCTCATGCCGTTATTTACCAGGCGAGGCCGTGATGCCGAAACTCAAGGCTCGGCGTTGGCATCGATGTCGATCCCGTCATAAAGCTCGGCCATCGCGACCGCAAGATCGACCGAGGCGAGGCGCAGAACGGCGTGCGGCCCACGAACGAGGGTCGTGATCCACCGCTCTCCTTCGCGCCGCAAAACCTCGGCATAAATGTTCTCCGAGTCGATCAGCAGAATCTCCTCGACGCTGACGATGCCGCGGTAGACCGGAACCTTGGTCAGCCGATCGTGCCTCTCGGTTCCCGGCGACAGGATCTCGACGATCAGAATGGGCTTTCTGATTTCCTGGCGGCCCCGCTCGTTTGGGGTACAGGTCGCAGCGATATCGGCGACGTAATACAAATCCGCTCGATCCGGCCGAATTATGCCCGCCTCGATCTGTGCGTTGCAGGGCCGCCGGGCGGCAAGGGCGCCGTCGATTCGAGAAGCGAGGCGGGTTGCGAGCATGCGATGCGCCTCGGCGGGCGGCGCCATCGCCAGCGGAAAGCCTTCGACGAGCTCGTAGCGGGCGTCGGTGCCGTCTTCCCAGCACAGGAAATCCGCGACGTTCATCGGCCCGATCGCCCGCTCGCTCACTTCCGCACTCCGCCGGTAATACAGCGACAATATAGCGATGCTCCGCCGGAAAGCCGGGGCTATTCGGCGGCGGCGAGGCCGGGCGGGCCGACCGGATCGAGAAACCCGCCCGATTGGCGGCGCCACAGCCGGGCGTAGGTTCCGTCGGCGGCGAGCAGCGAGGAATGGGTCCCTTCTTCGACGATCTGCCCCTTGTCGAGCACCACCAGCCGGTCGAGGCGGGCGATCGTCGACAGCCGGTGGGCGATGGCGATTACGGTGCGGCCGCGCATCAGGCTTTCGAGCTGCTCCTGGATCGCGGCTTCGACTTCCGAATCGAGTGAGGAGGTGGCCTCATCGAGCACCAGGATCGGCGCGTCCTTGAGAATGACCCGCGCGAGTGCCACGCGCTGGCGCTGCCCGCCCGACAGCTTGACGCCGCGCTCGCCGACATGCGCGTCAAAGCCGCGCCGGCCGTTCCAGTCCTCGAGCCCCTCGATGAATTCGATCGCATGCGCCTGCGCCGCCGCGCGCCGCACCTCCCATTCGCTCGCCTGCGGCCGGCCATAGCGGATGTTGTCGCTGATCGATCGGTGCAACAGCGAGGTGTCTTGGGTCACCATCGCGATGTGCCCGCGCAGGCTCTCTTGGGTCACGTCGGCAATGTTCTGCCCGTCGATCAGGATCCGGCCGCTCTCGATGTCGTAAAAGCGCAGCAGCAGGTTGACCAAGGTCGACTTACCGGCGCCCGATGGCCCGACCAGTCCGACCCGCTCGCCCGGGGCGATCGCGAGGTCGATGCCGTGCAGGACGCCGCGCGCGGTCCCATAGCCGAAGCGCACATTCTCGAAGCGAACCTGCCCGCGGTCGATGCGCAGCGGCACCGCGTCGGACCGGTCGGGCATCTGCCGCGGCACCGCGATCGAGCGCATCCCGTCCTGCACGACCCCGATGTTTTCGAAGATCGTGGTGACGTTCTGCGCCACCCAGCCGGCGATGTTGGAGATCTGCCAGGTCAGCGGCAGCGCCATCGCGACGGTGCCGATGGCGATCCGGCCGTCGCTCCACAGCCAGATCGCGACCGCACCGGTTCCGACCACCATCGAGGCGTTGAGTGCGGCCAGCATGACGCCGACCAGCGTCGTCAGCCGCAGCTGCGCCCGAAACGCGTCGGTCTGTTCGTCGACCGCGGTGCGGACGAAGGCATCCTCGTCGCGCGGCCGGGCAAAAAGCTTGACGGTCAGGATGTTGGTATAGCTGTCGACGACGCGTCCGACCAGGTTCGAACGAGTCTCGGACGAGCGCCGCGAGCGGTTGCGCAGGCGCGGCACGAAGTAGCGCAGCAAGACCGCATACCCGGCAAACCACAGCAGTACCGGCACCGCCAGCCGGATGTCGCTGCGGCCCATCAGAATGACCGCGCCGCTGCCGTAGACCAGGATGTACCAGACCGCGTTGGTGCCCGAAACGACGCTCTCACGCAGGGCCGGCCCCGCCTGCATGACCCGGTTGGCGATGCGCCCGGCGAAATCGTTCTGAAAGAACGTCCAGCTCTGGCGCACCACATGCCAATGGCTTTGCCATCGAACCATGTTCGAGAGGCCGGCGGCGATCGCCTGGTTGGTGATCAGGTTCTGCAGCAGCAGGGCCGACGGCCGAATCACCAGCAATACCGCCGCCATGCCGAGCAGCTGCGGCCAATAACTGTGCAGAATGTCCGGCTGGTGGCTCGACACGATGCTGACCACTCGGCCGATAAAGACCGGGATCGTGGTGTCGAGCAATGCCACCACCGAGCCGGCGGCGAATAGCGCCAGGACGAGGCCGCGGGCCTGGCGGGCATGGTGCCAGTAGAACGCGACCAGGCCCGCTGGCGGCGGCGCCTCCGGCGACAGCGCCGTCGGCTCTAGCAGACTTTCGAAAAACCGGAACACGCGCATGATATGGGCTGTTACCGCTGGGCTCTTAAGGGGTCGCCATTTCGGCGCCGGTCGGCTCGCCGCGAATTGCACAACAAGCGGGCACCCTAGCACATCATACGCGGACGCGCGGCCGAAGATGCCGATTCCAAACGCCAACCGGGCCGGTTTGTTGCCGGGACGGAGCTTTCCCGATAAGCTGCCGGCTCGCCGATGGGGCGTAGCCAAGTGGTAAGGCAGCGGATTTTGATTCCGCGATACGGAGGTTCGAATCCTCCCGCCCCAGCCAAATGATATCAACGTGCATAATTGTCAGGCTGGGGTGCACGCCAAGGTGGGTCGGCACCATGTGGGCACAAACCCTCATGCGCCTCCGACACCACCAGCTTGAGAACGCGCTGGCCGCGGCGTGCGAGGGTGCGCAGACAGCCGGTCCAAAAGATCTCGGTCTCCGAGATCGCCGTTCCCCATGCCCGGACCTCGCGTCGGAGACCTCGCGCCGGTCTTCAGGATCGAGGGGGCGAACGGCGCCTAAGCGGGATCAGGTACCTGAGCATCACCACGGGCCGAGGCGGATCGGCGTTGAAGTCGCCGTGAACCGGCACCAGGTCGCGCGCGGCATGGAGCCGGGGCAGGGCAGGACCTCGAATGTGCGGATAAAACAGAGCACCCGTATTTTTCTCGTCGATGGTCTGGGCGCCTGGGCCCGTACGATTTTGCTCGCGCCTTATTGATACACAACACACAAACGAGTCCCCCGCGCTCTCTTTCGTCGCCTCTGCAAAAAGCAGGGTCCAAGCGAGGTGCAGGTTACTCTCGGTTCCCGCTGGCGCGGGTATGACGGCGACTTGGATGGGTCAGGATGTCAGAAGTGCACCACTAGATCGTCCCCGAGGCAATTCCTGTCGGAGGTGCGAGTTAGGCGAACATCCGTGCGCGTTGCGGCTCGTCGGCGAGCGGCAGGAAGCCGAGGGCATCGCGGTCGATGATCCGGCCGTCTTTGATGATCACCGAGATCTCGTCAGGCCGCTGCAACACGGTGATGTCGGCGACCGGGTCGCGGTTCCAGATCACGATGTCGGCCAGCATATCGGGCGCGACAACTCCGAGTTTACCGTCGAGGTTTAGGAGCCAGGCGCTGCGGCTGCTATTGGCGGCGATCGCCTCGACCGGCGTCATGCCGGCCTCCTTGACGAAGAGCTCCACCTCCTTGCCATGCCAGCGGCCGTGATGGAAGGCCGACGCGTTCCCCGTGTCGCTGCCGCTCAATATCGGGATGCCGCGGTCGCGGGCATTGCGGATCATCCGGAAGCTCTGGTCGAGCTGCGCCTTGAGCCGGTCTATCGAAGGGCCGCCGACGGCACGGCCGATGCCGTGCTCGACCCCGATCCAGGGGGCGGTCAGCACGGGCGCAATCGGCACGCCGGCCCTGGCGACGACATCGAGATCATCCTCGTTCGCCAGATCGCCGTGATAGATCAGGTCGATCCCGGCCTTGGCCGCGGCGCGGGTCGAGGTCGAGCCGCGAGAATGGATCGCGACCTTGACATTATGCCGATGCGCCTCATCGACGACCGCCGCGATTTCGTCATCGGCGCAAGTCTGCATATCGCCCCAATAGGAATCGGCAATCTTGATCAGATCGACGCCGCGCTTGCATTGCCTGCGGGTCTCGCGGATGAACTCGTCGCGGGTATTGCACAAGACGCCCGCGGCGTCGTTCGGGCTGCCTTCCCAGGCGGGATAAGGGTCGGGGTCGAAGATGCCGCCGTAGTTGCTGAGCGCGCGACTGGCGACGACCATGCGCGGGCCTTCCAATAGCCCGCCCGCGACCGCCTCGCGCACCGTCACATCGGTGAACCATTTGCCGCCGGGCACGGCGATGCTGGTGACGCCGGCGCGTAAAACTCTGCCGATCGCGCGCGCCGCCCACAGGGTGCAAAACTCGGCGCTCGAGGTGTAGCGGACGCCAGGCAACGCACCCTGGTGCAGCGAGATATGGCAATGGGCGTCGATCAACCCGGGCAGGATGAATTTGCCCGAAGCATCGATGACCCGATCCTCCGGGCTTTGCCGCACCGCGCCACCTGTCGGGCCGAGATGGGTAATTCGGCCGCCCTCGACCACAATCACCGGGTTCGGGACCGGATCCCGTCCCGAACCGTCGATCAGCGTGCCGTTCCTGATCCAAAGTCGCCGTTTGTCACGTGTCATGGCAGCATTCTCTCTCCGCTCGCGGATCAGGGAAAAGCTACGACACCCGCGTCCCGGTTCCCAGCTCCCGAGGCGAGTTTATAGATGCGCCAGGCATGGTTTTCGGGTAGTCGACTGTCTACGACTTCGCGTCGACCGGCGTCACGGCAAGCGCGAAACCCTTGACTTCGATGTCGCGAACCAGAAACGTCGTGCATCGCGGCTGAGCGCCATCGACACCTCGCTTGAGGTTCGAATCCTCCCACCCCAGCCGGCCGAACGCTTGCCGGGAGATAGCGATGCCAGACAACCAGCCTTGGGTCGGGACTTGGGCCACGGCACCGGCGCCGGCGGAAACCGGCGCTTTCAACAATCAGACCTTGCGCATGACGATGCGCGCCAGCCTTGGCGGCAATCAGCTGCGGGTGCGGATCTCAAACGCCTATGGCCGCCGCCCGCTCGACATCGGCGGCGCTCATATCGCGCGGCGCGAGGGGGGAGCGGCGATCGTCGCCGGCTCCGATCGCAAGCTGAGCTTCGGGGGTGCCGCGACGGCGACAATCGCCGCGGGCGCCGTGCTGTTGAGCGATCCGGTGGCACTCGACCTGGCGCCGCTCGCCGATCTCGCGGTCAGCCTTTATCTGCCCGGCGAGCTCCTGAACGATTTTCAGATCACCGGCCGCTATGCGCGGCAGACCAATTACATCTCGCCGCCGGGCGATTTCACCGCGGCCAAGGTGATGCCGATCGCCAGCCTGACCAGCGACTGGTTCTTCGTCTGCGGCGTCGATGTGCTGGCCAGTGCCGATACCGGCGGCATCGTCACCCTCGGCGATTCGCTGACCGACGGCAACATCTCGACGATGGACGCGTTTTGCCGTTGGCCCGACCAGCTCGCCCGCCGTTTGATGGCGCGCCACCGCGGCCGGCCGATGGCAGTGATGAACCAGGGGCTCGGCGGCAACCGCATCCTCTACGACATCCGCGGCGACAGCGGGCTGCGCCGCTTCGACCGCGACGTCTTGGCCCAGCCGGGGGCCACCCACGTCATCGTCATGCTCGGTACCAACGATTTGCGCAATCGGTGGAAAAAGCCTGAAGAGGAGCCCACCGCCGCGCAGATGATCGCCGGGCTCCAGCAGATGGCGGTACGTGCCCATAGTGCCGGCATCAAGATCATCGGCGCCACGCTGACGCCGTTCGGCAACGAGACCTATATGGCCGGCGCCTGGAACCCGCAGCGCGAGGAGGTTCGCCGGGCGGTCAATGGCTGGATCCGCGACGGCGGCGCCTTTGACGCAGTCGCCGATTTCGACCAGGCATTGCGGGACCCCGAACACCCGACGCAGATGCGCCCGAGCGACGATTGCGGCGATGGTCTGCACCCGAGCGATCTCGGCTACACAAAGATGGGCGACGCGATCGACCTGGCTCTGTTCGAGGAGCGGTAGACTAAATCGCTGCCGCGTCTCTGATGAACTTTCAGGTTGCAGCGATCCGCGACGCTCAGGATCTCGACACGGTCCGCGAGCTGTTACGCGAATACGCGGATTGGCTCGGGATCGGTCTGGCGTTCCAAGGCTTCGATGCGGAGCTCGCGCTGCTGCCGGGGAAATACGCGCCGCCGCAGGGTGACTTGCTGCTGGCCCGGAGCGACGGCGGTGAGGCGTTGGGCTGTATCGGCTTGCGACCGCTCGAACAGCCTGGCGCCTGCGAGGTGAAGCGGCTTTACGTCCGACCGGCCGCCCGCGGCACCGGCATCGGCCGAGCCTTGGCGGGCGCGATCGTCGAACTCGCAACCGCTCTGCGGTATCGCGAAGTGATGCTGGACACGCTGCCCTGGATGAATTCGGCAATTGCGATCTATCGCGCGCTCGGCTTCGAGCCAATCCCCCCTTATTGGAACAATGTCGTTCCGGGCATCCTTTATTTCGGCAAACGGCTGCCAGCATTCTGAGCAATCCGGGTGGGCGCCTGAGCCGAGCCCGGCGTTCCTTTTGGCGTGGCATCCGGGGAGCGGTCGAGCGGGCTGGCGCCCGCATCGGTCCGGAGCGAGCCGGCGAAACGGGGCCACTCACGCGCCCTGCCGGCGCTTGAAATGCCGGCCGAGGACCACGAGCGAGAGGATTTCGAACAGCATTTGCGCGCCGACCATCGCAGTGATGGTGGTGGCGTCGTATTGCGGGGCGACTTCGACGACGTCGCCGCCGACGATGTCGAGGCCCTTGAGGCCGTTCAGGATCGCCTGCGCCTCGCGCGGGGTCAGGCCGCCTGCTTCGGGGGTGCCGGTGCCCGGGGCATAGGCCGGATCGAGTCCGTCGACGTCGAAAGAGATGTAGGTCGGGCCGTCGCCGACGACGGAACGCGCAGTCTCGACGATGCCGGCGATGCCGAGCCGGTCGACATCCTCGATGTGCAGGACGGTCATTCCCGACTCGTAGGAAAACCCCCAGAGGATCTCGGCCGGCCCGCGGATGCCGATCTGGACCGTGCGCTCGGGATCGAGGGCGCCGGCCAGCACCGCCTGGCGAAACGGCCCGCCATGGTGGAATTTCGAGCCGTCGACCTCGCCCATGGTGTCGCAATGGGCGTCGATATGGACGAGCCCCAGCGGCCGCTCGGCGCCGAGCGATTTGAGAATCGGGTAGCTGACCGAATGGTCGCCACCGACCGAAATGGGGCGTATCCCCGCCTTGGCGATGCTGGCATAGAAGGCAGCGATGTCCTCGATGGACTGGTCGAGGCTGTAGCGCGAGTGCAACGGCACGTCGCCGATGTCGCCGACGGCGCATTCGGCGCATGGGGCGACGCTGAGCGCGTGGTTGTAGGGGCCGATGCGCTCGACCTCGCGCACCGCGCGCGGGCCGAAGCGGGCGCCGGGGCGGTTGGTGACGCCCAAATCCATCGGCACGCCGACGAGCGCCACGTCGAGACCGGCGAAATCGGGCTGGCTGGCGGCATCCGGCCGATAGGGCATATCGAGCAGGGTCGAGACGCCGGCATAGGGCATCGGCCGGCGATACTGCTCGCCGAAGACCAGCGAGAGCGGCTTTCTGAACCGCTCGGGGGCGATCTCGGTTTCCTTGGCGCCCACATATTTGGCGCGCAACGCGTCGAGCTTCTGCTGGTCAAACATCGGCCGACTACCGGGCGCCGCGGATGCGCGGTGGGATTAGCACTTTCCACGGGTCGGGCATTTCGCCGACCGCGACCTCGATCAGGGTGGTGCCGCGCCGCTTGAGGGCGGCGGCGAGCTCGCGGCGCAAGCCGTCCGCGGTGGTCGTGCGAACCCCGGCCGCGCCAAAGCTCTCGGCCATCTTCGGAAAGTGCGGATTTTGCAGATCGACCCCGATCAGCCGGTTGCCGTAATCCTCCTTCTGCATGCGCCGCACATTGCCGTAGGCGCCGTCGGCAAAGACGATCGCGACGATGTCGATGCCGTGCCGAACCGCAGTCGACAGTTCCTGGACGTTGAACATAAACCCGCCATCGCCCGAGACCGAAACGACCGGCAGATCGGGGCGGCCGACCTTGGCGCCGAGTGCGGTCGCAAAGCCGAACCCCAGCGTACCCTGATAGCCGCTATGGATGTAGCTGCGCGGATGGTAGACCGGGAACGCCATGCGCCCGACATAGCCCACCTGGGTCAGGTCCTCGACGTAGATGCCTTCATCGGGCAGTTCGGCTCGGATCGCGCGCAGATATTCGCATTGCGGCCCTAGCCGCTGGTCAAGCCCGGCGAGGGTAGCGGATTTCAGGGTTTCGAACTCGTCCCGGCGCGACGGCCGGCTCTGGGCGTGGCGGCCGAGTGCCGTGTGGAGAGCGGCGAGCGCGGCTTTCGCGTCGGCGACGATGCCGAGCGCCGGCTTGAAGTAGCGGGTGATCTCAACGGGATCGATGTCGACGCGGACGAGCTTCAGGTCGCGGTCGACGCCCCAGCGCAATTGCGGCTGGTGCAGGCGGGTCCCAACCGCCAGCACGACATCGGCCTCGCGCCACAATTCGTGGCCCGCAAGCGCCGACTGGGCGAGGTAATGCCGGTCGCTGACGATGCCCTTGCCGCCGCTGAAGCTGACGACCGGGGCCTGCAACATCTCGGCGACCCCCAGCACCTCCGCGCCGGCCTCGACAGCACCGCTGCCGACGAAGATCAACGGCTTTTTCGCGGCGGCAAGGAGTGCCGCGGCCTTGTCGACCAGCTCGGGGTCGGGCTCGACGACCGGCGGCGGGGTTTCGGCGGCGGGCAGCTCGATCTCGGTTCGGAGCGCCAGCACATCGGGCGGTATTTCGAGCCCGACCGGGCGCGGCCGGCCCTCATGCAACTGGCGAAAGGCGTCGTTGACGCGCCTGCCGGTCTCGGTCGGGTGGTCGATCCGCGCCGCCCATTTGGTCAGGCGCTGCAGGATACCGAGCTGGTCGGGGATCTCGTGCAACAGGCCAAAGCCGCGCCCGATCATGTCGGAGGGGATCTGGCCGCTGATGCACAAGACCGGCGCGTTGGTGGCGTAGGCGGTGGCCAATGCTGCCGTGGTGTTGAGCAGTCCCGGCCCCGGCACGACCGCGTAGGTCCCGATCTTGCCGCTCGCCCGCGCATAGCCGAGAGCCATGTAGGCCGCACCCTGCTCGTGCCGGGTGTGGATCACCCGCAACGCCTCGCCGGCATCGTAGAAAGCGACGAAGAGGGCGTCGTTCTGCACCCCCGGCAGCGCGAAGACCGTATCCACCCCGTGCCGGCGCAACATCTCGACCAACGCCCCGCCGCCCGTCATCCTGGTCATCGTTTGCTCCTACTCGAATGCCGGGCCGGTCGCCGAGGCCCGCCCTCACCCTCCGGCCGGCGCGGGTCCCTCCCTCTCCCGCATGCGGGAGAGGGCCGGGTGAAGGGCCGCTACTGAAACGCATACCGGTAGGCGCTGCCGCGGCGGACGATCCTCCCCGCCGTGGGCGCCGGGAAATGGGCCGGGAGCAGGCGGGTGCCGCGGTCGGCGTGCTCTTCGATCAGCCGGATGCGGGTCCGTCGCGACAATTCGCGGTCGGTGCAGGCGGCGGTCGACCATTCGGGCTTGGCCAGTTGCAGCTGGTGATGCAACACGTCGCCCAAGAAGACCGCGTGGTCGCCGCCCGAGCGGGCGTGGATCACGACGTTGCCGGGCGTGTGGCCGGGTGCCGCCTCGAACCACAAACCGTCTTCAAGCGCGAAATCGTCGTCGACCAGCTGCGATTGCCCGGTGCGCACCACCGGCAATACGCTGTCCTCGAAGGCGAAGCGGTGCGGCGTGTCATCGCCGCGCTGCTGCACCTGCTGCCAATGGTCGAACTCGCGCCGCGCCATGATGTAGCGCGCGTTCGGAAAGGTCGGGACCCAGCGCCCATTTTCGAGCCGGGTGTTCCAGCCGACATGGTCCCAGTGCAGATGCGTGCACATCACGTAATCGACCTGCTCGGGCCTGACCCCGGCGGCGCCGAGATCGGCAAGATAAGGCGTGCGCAGCCGGTGGAACTGAGGCCGCGACGGTCGCTCCTTGTCGTTGCCGAGGCAGGAATCGACGAGGATCGTGTGCCGGCCGGTCTTGACCACGAAGCTGTGAAAGCTGAAGACCAGCCTGCCGGTATCCGGGTCGATCAGCCGCGGCCCGGTCAGATCGGGGTTGGCCCGCAACACTTCTGGGTCGAAATCAGGGAGGAAGTCCTCGGGGGCGATGAACGGCCCCTCATACTCGGTGATGCGATGAACTTCGAAATCGCCGATCCGAGTGACTTGCATGATCCAGCCTCCGCAACCGTTGCCGGGGAACCCTATCCTTGCGCGGTGACGAGGTCGAGAGGCCGGAGGCGATCGACTGCCGGTCCACGAGGTCGATACCAAGATCGCGGCGGCGCACCCGCTGGCCTCGCCTCAATCGGCCCTGCTCCAGCTATCCGCGTAAAGAAATGCGGGCTAGCCTCCCACCCCGAACGATTTTTCAGAGAGCTGCGACATGGGCGCGGGCGGCGAGCCCACGAGAACAAGGGTCGCGCCGACCCTGCGCCGGCTCGCCGTGTGGGGGCCCGGCCTCTTGGTAATGCTGGCCGATACCGACGCCGGCAATGTGGTGACCGCGGCGCAGAGCGGGGCGCGATGGGGCTATCGCCTTCTGCCATTGCTGCTGCTGCTGATCCCGATGCTCTACATGGTGCAGGAATTGACGGTGCGGCTCGGGATCGCTACCGGTCGCGGCCACGGCGAGCTGATCCGGGAGCGGTTCGGTGTGGGATGGGCCTGGCTGTCGGCGGCGGGCCTGGCGGTGGCGACTCTCGGCTCGCTGGTCACCGAATTCACCGGCGTCGCCGGCATCGGGGAGCTCTATGGCCTGCCCCGCAGCCTCACCCTGCCATTCGCCGCGGCGGCGCTGCTCATCGTCGCGGCCACCGGCTCCTATCGGCGGGTCGAACGGACGGCGCTGGTGATCGGCCTCTCCGAGCTGGCCTTCTTCGCCGTCGCCTGGGTGGCGCACCCGAAGCTCGCGACCCTGCTGCACGACGCCGCCGACCTGCCGCTCGGCAACCAGGGATTCATCTATCTCGGCGCGGCGATCATCGGCGCGACTTTCAATCCTTGGATGATCTTTTATCAGCAATCCGCGACCGTCGACAAAGGGCTGCAAATGCACGACGTCAGAGCCGCGCGCTGGGATACCGGGGTCGGCGCGGTGCTGACCCAGTGCCTGACCGGAGCCGTATTGGTCGCCGCCGCAGCGGTGCTGGGTTCTGGCGGTGCGCCAGCCGGTCTCGCCAGCGTCGGCCAGATCGGCGACGCTCTGGCGCCGGTACTCGGGCAATGGGCGGGACATCTGGTGTTTGGCGCGGGCGTGCTGGGCGCCTCGCTAATCGCGGCGATCGTGTCCTCGCTGGCGCTGGCCTGGGGTGTGGGCGAGGTCGCCGGCTACCGGCGTTCGCTGGAGTATCGGCCGCTCGATGCAGCATGGTTTTACGCCGTCTATGCGGCCGGCTCGGTCGGCGCCGCCGCGCTTGTCTGGGGCGTGCCGGACATGGTGTGGCTCAACATCGCGGCACAGGTCCTGAATGCCTTTCTGCTGCCGCTGGTGATTGGTTTTCTAGTAGCGCTGGCGATGAAGACCCTGCCGGAGCCGCTGCGCCCTTGCGGATGGTATCTCTCGCTGATCATCGGAGTCTCGGGCATCGTCTGCGCGCTCGGGCTGTTCGGCGGCATTTGGGGATCCCTGTAGATGTGCCGCTCGATCGCCGGCCGCACATCGTCAGGCCACTTACTATAACGCTCCCTATTTCCTAGATGAACGCAATCGACCGATCCCGAGAGCACCATTCCCGCGATGTCCTCGTTCTTTTCTCCCTACCGGCATCAATTCATCCGCGTCGCCGCTTGTGTGCCGCAAGTTTGCATAGCCGAGCCGCGCGGCAACGCCCGAGAGATCGAGGCGCTGCTCGCCGCCGGCGACGCGGCGCGGGTCGGATTGATGGTGTTCCCCGAGCTCGGCCTCTCGGCCTACGCGATCGACGACCTGTTGCTCCAGGAGGCGCTGCTCGATCGGGTCGAGAGCGAGCTCGATCGGCTCGTTCGGCTGAGCCGCGACCTCTTTCCGGTTTTCGTCGTCGGCGCGCCGCTACGCTGCCGCGGGCGTCTCTACAACTGTGGGGCGGTGGTCCACCACGGGCGATTGGTTGGGGTTGTGCCTAAGGTGTTCTTGCCGAACTACCGCGAATTCTACGAGCGCCGCCATTTCACCTCAGGTGAGGGGTTGGCCCTCCGATCGATCGCGGTTGGTGGGCACGAGGCTCCGTTCGGCATCGATCTGCTGTTCGCCGCCGCCGGCAAGGCCGGTTTCACCTTTCATGTCGAAATCTGCGAGGATTTGTGGGTGCCGCAGCCGCCCAGCACCGCGGCGGCAATGGCCGGGGCCGAGATCCTCCTCAACCTGTCGGCAAGCAACATCACGATCGGTAAGGCGCAGATGCGGCGTCTCTTGTGCGCCTCGCAATCGGCACGTTGTATCGCCGCCTACGCCTATTCCGCCGCGGGTGCGGGCGAATCGACGACCGATCTCGCCTGGGACGGGCAGGCCGGCATTTTCGAATTGGGTGACGGGCTGGCCGAGACCGAGCGCTTTTCGACCACTGCCGAGATGGCCATGGCCGATGTGGACCTTGGCCGCATCCGGCAGGAGAGAATGCGCACCAACACCTTCGGCGATTGTGTGCGTGCCGCCGCCGGCTCGGGCCCGGCGTTCCGCACGGTTGGCTTCGAGTTCGCCGAACCCGCCGAGCGGCTGGAACTGCGCCGCAATATCGAGCGGTTTCCCTATGTGCCGTCCGATCCGGCGATGCTGCGCGAGAATTGCTACGAGGCTTACAACATCCAGGTCCAGGGGCTGGCGCAACGGCTGCGGGCGACCGGGCTCAAAAAGCTGGTGATCGGTGTTTCGGGCGGGCTCGAATTCGACCCAGGCATTGATCGTCTCGGCCCGCGCGATGGATCGGCTAGGGCTGCCGCGCACCAACATCCTGGCCTACACCTTGCCCGGCTTCGCCACCGGCGAGACGACCAAGGCCAATGCCTGGAAGCTGATGCGGGCGCTGGGCGTCAGCGGCGCCGAGATCGATATTCGCCCGGCGGCGAGGCGGATGCTGGAGGACATCGGCCACGCCTCGGCGAAGGGTGAAGCGCATTACGATGTGACCTTCGAAAACGTCCAGGCGGGGTTGCGCACCGACTATCTGTTTCGGCTTGCCAACCACAATGGTGGACTGGTGGTCGGCACCGGCGATTTGTCCGAGCTCGGCCTCGGCTGGTGCACCTATGGGGTCGGCGACCAGATGTCGCATTACAACCCCAATGCGTCGGTCGCCAAGACCTTGATCCAGCACCTGATCCGCTTTGTCGCGGCGTCCGGCGATCTGGGCGCGGAAACGGCACCGATCCTCTACGACATCCTGGCGACCGAGATTTCGCCCGAGCTGGTGCCGCCGGGTGCGGACGGCCTGATCCAGTCGACCGAGAGCATCGTCGGCCCCTATGCGCTGCAGGATTTCAACCTCTATTACGCGACGCGGTGGGGGTTCAGCCCGTCCAAGATCGCCTATCTGTCGTGGAACGCCTGGGCTGACGCCGAACGCGGAACCTGGCCGGTCAACACCCCCGAAGTCGCTCGGCGGGCCTACACACTGGCCGAGATCAAGCGTTGGTTGCGGGTGTTTCTGCTGCGCTTTTTCCAATTGAGCCAGTTCAAGCGTTCGGCGCTGCCCAACGGACCAAAAATCTCCTCCGGCGGCTCGCTCTCCCCGCGCGGCGACTGGCGCGCCCCCTCCGACGCGACCGCCGCGGTTTGGCTCGACGAGCTGCAAGGAGCGGCCCCCGACGAGGAGTAGCCTAGAGCTGTCGGTTGCGTTTTTGAGGCGCGGCGCGGCGCAGACACTAGCGATATCGGAGCCAGCAGATGGCTTGGCGATTGCGATTGCGTCGGATGTACGCTATCGACAACCGAGCAATCGATCGAGTGCCGAACGGCGCCCGATCCACGCGAAGGACGAGCGAGGACCCCGATGAACCGACGCCGTTTTCTCGCCGGCGCCGCGGCGTCGCCGGTGATCGTCGCGACGGGCCGGCTCGCCCCAGTCCGCGCTGCCGACAAGTCGGCGGATAGCTGGCGGCGCTTCGAGATTACGACCGAAGTTGTGCTCGACGCCGCGCCGGCGGCGCTGTGGCTGCCGATCGCGCAAACCGCGCGATCCTATCAGCGCGCGCTGTCGATCGATTGGCAAGGAACCGCCGATCGGGCTGAGTTGGTCGCCGATCCGGTCTACGGCGCCCAGGTTTTGCATCTGACCTGGAAATTGGGAGACGGCGCGCGCCAAGTGCGCGTCGTCCAAACCGTCGAGGTGCAGGACCGCGACGGCCAGCCCGACCCGGCCTCGCCGGCCGAGCAGAGCCTCTTTCTGCAACCGACGGCGAACATGCCGACAGACGGCATCGTGCGCCACACGGCCGAAACGATTGTCGCCGGCAAAAAGGCGCCGCACGCGCGTGCAAAGGCGATCTACGATTGGGTGGTCGACAACACTTTCCGCGACGCCGCGACCCGCGGCTGCGGCATCGGCAATATCGCGGCGATGCTACGCAGCGGCTTTCTCGGCGGCAAATGCGCGGACATCAGCAGCCTGATGGTCGGGCTGTGCCGTGCCGCCGGCATCCCGGCGCGCGAAGTTTACGGCATCCGCGTCGCCGATTCACATTTGTTCGCGTGCCTCGGCCATACCGGTGACGTGACCAAGGCCCAGCACTGCCGCGCCGAAATCTATCTCGAACCGCAGGGCTGGACGCCGGTTGATCCGGCCGATGTGCGCAAGGTCGTGCTCGAGGCAAAGCTCGCCCTCGACGCGCCGCCGGTGCGGGCGCTGCGCCGACGGCTGTTCGGCAATTGGGAGATGAACTGGATTGGCTACAACAGCGCCCGCGACTTCACGCCCGAGGGCGCGCCGCACGCGCTCGATTTCCTGATGTATCCCTACGCAGTCACCGCAGACGGCGAGCCGGACTGGCTCGACCCCGGTACCTTCCGCTACCGGATCACTTCGCGCGAGATCTGAGGCAAGACTATGCCGTCCTTGCTGAGCGGATTTGTCCTGCGCGATGGCGCATTGTCGCGCACCGGGGCTCGCGCTGACGAGCGCCTTGCCGACATCACAAGCGCGGGGAACTCAGCATGACCTGCGCGCGGGGAACTCAGCAAGACCTGCGCCATATCGCCGAGCTGCGGCTCCATTGACCCGTTACGGCGGTCGGCGACGATGCACGCGTCAGAGCGCGTCCCAGAGGGTGCGGATCCGCTGGCGCTGAGCGGTGTCGGGCAGGCGGTCGAACCCGGCGGCGAGATCGTCAGTCATATGCTCGGCGTTGCGCGTCGCCGGGATCACGCAGGTCACCGCCGGCTCGGCCAAAATGTATTTGAGCAACAGCTGGGCCCAGCTCGCGCAGTCAAATTCCTGCGCCCAGTCGGGCAAGGTCCGGCCGCGCAACCGGCGCAATAGCTCGCCCTGCCCGAACGGCTGGTTCACGATGACGGCGATGCCGCGCGCCGCCGCGACCGGCAGCAGTCGGCGCTCGGCCGCACGATCCGCCAGCGAATATCCGCATTGCACAAAGTCAATTCCGGGCTCGCTGTCGAGGATATGCGCGAGGTCTGCGAGCGCCCGCTCGGTGTAATGGGTGATGCCGATGTAGCGGATGCTTCCCGCCTCTTTCATCCGCCGCAACGTCGCCAGATGGGTGCGCCAGTCGACCAAATTGTGAATCTGCATCAGGTCGATGGTTTCCGTGCGCAGAAGCGCCGCCGAGCGCCGCATCTGGGCGATGCCCTCCTCGCGGCCGGTGGTCCACACCTTGGTCGCGAGAAAAGCCCGCGGCCTCGCCGCAAGATCGGCGAGCAGGTCGCCGGCGACAGCCTCGGCCCGGCCGTACATCGGCGAGCTGTCGACGATCCGGCCGCCGGCATCGAATAGCCGGCGCACGACCTCGCGCAGTGGCGCCCGCGCCGCCTCGCCGGTGCCGACATCGAACACCGGCCAGGTGCCGAGGCCGACGACCGGCATCATTTCGCCGCTCGACGGGACCGGCCGCGACAGCATCGGCGGCTCGGGCATCCGTGACCTCCTTCTCGCATGATGCGGCGCGCAAAGCCCTCCCCTCCCTGGGTGCCGGAGATTTTCGTCGCTGCGCCGGACTAACGGACGAGGGGACGGAACACTAACGGAATTTGCCGATTAGAGCGCCGTCACGACAACGCCGGTTACGGCGGATTTCGCCCGTTTCACCAAATCGACGTCGAATGTGGCAAAGCCTTCGGCCGACCGAGCCGAGGCGAGATGCAGCGCGTCGGCAAAATCCAGCCCCTTGGCAGCCCAGCCCAGCGCATCGAGG
Organism: uncultured Alphaproteobacteria bacterium; assembly: GCA_963832875.1. Taxonomy (GTDB): domain Bacteria; phylum Pseudomonadota; class Alphaproteobacteria; order ATCC43930; family CGMCC-115725; genus AP-15. The sequence continues at coordinate 673,103 of CAWHWB010000003.1, forward strand.
ATTACCGCTTCATCCTCGCATCGGACGTTGGCGAGTGCCGCCAGCGTCGTCAGTCCTTCGGTGACCCGCATCCGGCTCAGTCCATAGACCCGCCTCAGCACCCATTCGGCCTCCAGCATCACCGTCTTTGGCAGCAAGATTGTTTCGGCCTCGAACAATCCCCTGGCGCGCGCCGCCTGGTCCGGATCGTCGCCCGTCAGCAGCCGGACCACGACGCTAGTATCGACCGCGATCACGGCGCGCGGCGATTTCGGCGTCGATGGCGGCTTCCATCTCAGCGATGCTCGCGGCCGGGCGCGTCGTGGCGAGCCGCCCCGCAACCTCGTCTAGCCGCGAAGCGGGGAGCGCTTTCAGCGGGCGCAACAGCACCCCTTCATCGGTGCTCTCGACCGAAAACTGGGTGCCGGCGCGCCAGTGGCGCGCCTCGCGCACCGATTTGGGCAAAATGACCTGGCCCTTAGAGGACAGTCTGGTGGTCTCCACTCGATATCACCGTTGGTAAGATTGAGTAAGACAGATGGCCTTTGCGGGATCGATTGGCAAGGTTCGGCGCCTGTCCAGGATGTCTGAGCGGCCCCTATTGCTCCGCCGCCCGCATGGCGCGCCACAGCCGCTCGGGGGTGGCGGGCATCTCGATCTGGCGGATGCCGAGCGGGGAGAGCGCGTCGACGAGCGCGTTGCCGACCGCCGGCAGCGCGCCGACATTGCCGGCTTCCCCCGCACCCTTGACCCCCAATGGGTTGGTCTTGGTCGGCACCGGGTTGCTTTCGCAGTCGAACCCCGACAGGTCGCCGGCGCGGGGCATCGCGTAATCCATAAAGGAGCCGGTCAGGAGTTGGCCCGAAACCGGGTCGAAGCGGATGTCCTCCATCAGCACTTGGCCGATACCCTGGACGATGCCGCCGGAGATCTGGCCTTCGAGCAGCAACGGGTTCATGACCGTGCCGACATCGTCCACCACGCTGTAGCGCAGGATCTCGACCGAGCCGGTTTCCTGGTCGATCTCCAGTTCGCAGATGTGAACGCCGTTCGGGAAATTCTGCTGCTTCGCGGTGAAGGTGGCGCCGGCGATCAGCCCCGGCTCCATATCGTCGGGCAGGTTAGGCGGGTTGAACGACTCGGTCGCGATCTCGCCGATCGTCAACGCCCGGTTCGAGCGCGGTGCGGTAAAGAGCCCGTCGGCGAAATTCACCTCGTCCGCCGCGGCGCCGAGCAGGTGGGCGGCGATCGCCTTGGCCTTGGCGACGATCTTCTCGGTCGCCAGATACACCGCCGATCCGCCGAGCGCCGCAGAGCGCGAGCCGCCGGTGCCTTCGCCGTTCGCGACCTTCTCGGTGTCGCCCTGCACGTAATGCACCTGATCGGGGTGCAGGCCCAGCCGGTCGCACAGCAATTGCTTGTAGACGGTTTCGTGGCCCTGGCCCTGGGTGATCGATCCCGAGACCAAGGTCGCCGTACCTCCGCGGTCGAAGCGGATCTCGGCCGCCTCGAACCCGCCCGCCGCGGCGCGCTCGATCGTGTTGGAGAGCCCGAAGCCGCGCAGTTTGCCGCGAGACTGGGCCGCGGCGCGGCGCTGCTCGAAGCCCGCGGCGTCGGCGAGCTTCAGCGCCAGGTCGAGGTTCTTTTCAAACTCGCCGCAATCGTAGGTGAAGGTCAGCCCCGATTTGAACGGCATCGCCTCGGGCGGGATCATGTTGCGCCGGCGCAGCTCCAGCCGGTCGATGCCGAGCTCGGCGGCGGCCGCGTCGACGATCCGCTCGATAACATAGGCAGCCTCGGGGCGGCCGTTGCCGCGATAGGCGCGCACCGGGTTGGTGTTGGTGTAGACCGCGGTCACCTCGGCGCGCACAGCGGGCGTGCGGTAGACCCCGGCCAGGGTCCCGAGATTGGCGACAAAGGCGTTGGAGCCGGCCTGCGGATAAGCGCCGACCGCGGCGATCGTGTTCACCCGCAGCCCCAGAAACCGGCCGTCCCGGTCGAGCGCCAACTGGGCCTCGGTGACGTTGTCGCGAGCCTGGGCGTCGCCCATAAAGGCCTCCGAGCGGGTGCTGGTCCATTTGACCGGCCGGCCGACCGTTTTCGAGCCCAGCAGAACCAGCGCCACCTCGTTATAAATCGCCGATTTCATGCCGAAACTGCCGCCGATGTCGCCGGCGACGACGCGCACCCGGCTCTCCGGGACCTTCAGCACCTGGCGCGCCAATTCGGCGCGATAGCCGTGGGTGCGCTGCAGGGTCGTGTAGATGGTCCAGCGGTCCTCGGCCGCGTTGTAGTCGCCGATCGCACCCCGCGGCTCCATGCTGGCGGCGGTCACCCGGTTGATCACGAAACGGCGGCGGACGACGTGCGCCGCAGCGGCGAAGGCGGCCTCGGTCGCCGCGGCGTCGCCCTCGGTGTGGAAAAAGGCGACGTTGCCAGGATTTTCGTCCCAAACCGGAGGGGCATCGGGCGCGATCGTTCCAGCGGTCGATACAATCGCCGGCAACGGTTCGTAGTCGACCGCGATCAGTTCGGCCGCGTCGATCGCCTGGTCGCGGGTCAGCGCCACGACAAAGGCGACATAATCGCCGACCCAGCGCACCCGGTCCTTGACCAAGGCCGGGAAGCGCGGCCGGAAGGCGGGTCTGCCGTCGCGCAATCTGAGCCCGCTGGGGCTCGGGAGGTCACCCCAGCTCGCAGCTTCCCAATCCGCCCCGGTCAGCACCGCCAGCACCCCCGGCGCTGCCCTTGCCGCTGTCGTATCGATCGCGCGGATACGGGCATGCGCATGCGGCGAGCGCAGCACCTGGCCGAACACCATCCGCGGTAGCACCATGTCGTCGACATAGCGGCCGCCGCCGCGCAGCAGCCGCGGGTCCTCGAACCGCGGCACCGGTTGACCCAACGCGAAATCGCCCATGATCGTACCTCCTTTAATCTCACAATCTCAATTGACCCTTGCCCTGACTTGTTCCGGGCATCCGGGTCTTGGAACCCGGCGTGGTCGAGCCAAGAAGGCGTGGGTGGCCGGGAAGAGCCCGGCCAAGGGGACGAAGAGTTAGTAGCCGAGGTTCTGGAAGGTCTGGGCCGCGGGGCTGACGACAACGTTGCCCTGCGGTTCGACCTCGAGGACGGCGAGGGCGCGCTCCACCAGATCCTGCGGGGTGAAGCGGAACAGTCCGTCGACCCCGGTGAACCCGTTCGGGTTCAGGATCGCCTGGCGCGAAAAGGGCGGCCCCTCTTGGCCGCGCGCCAGGACCGCGGCAAGTGCCGCGGCGTCGTAGCCGAGCGAGGCGAGCCGCGGCGGATCGCGGCCATAGGTGGCGCGATAGCGCCCTTCGAAATCGCGCCGCGCCCCGGGTGGCGAGGCGGCGAACCAGCCGCCGTCGAGCGCCGGCTCGTCGCCGATGTCGGGCACGTCCCACAGCCCGCTGCCGAGGAGCCGCGTCGCCTTGGTGTCAAGCCCGGCCGCAATGAGCTTGCGGGCGATCCGTTTCAGCTGATCGCCGCCTTCGGGCAGCAGCAGCGCGTCGAAACCCGGGACCGCGGGCGCCGCCGGAGCGGCTTGGCCAGCGGCGGCAGCGTCGGCGCCCGGTGGAGGTGTGCCCGGTGGAGGTGTGTCCGGCGGAGCGGCGCTCCCCGGCAGCAGGCGCGCGATTGCCGCCGAGGGGTCGCCGGGCCCATAGAACTCGACCTTGGTCACCGTGCCGCCGGTCGATGACGCGGTCTGGCGCAGCGTGTCGGTCATCAGATGCCCATAATCGGTGTCGGGGGCAAGTGCGGCGAACCGGCCGATCCCGCGTTGACGCGCATAGCCAACCTCGCGCGCCACCTCCTGGCGCGGCAGAAACCCCATCAGAAAGGTATTGCCGCCGGCGAGATCGGTCACCGTCGAAAACGCGATGACGTTGAGATGGGCGTCGCGGGCGATCGGCTCGACCGCCTCGACCTCGCCGGCGAGCAATGGGCCGAGGATCAGGCCGACGCCCTCGCCAACCGCCGCATGCGCGGCATCGGCCGCACCGGAGGGCGTTCCTTTGGTATCGCGCGGGACCAGGGTCAGCTGGTTGCCGCCAGTTTCGAACAGCGCCAGCTGCGCCGCGTTGAGGATCGCCTGCCCGAGCCCGGCATTGGGTCCGGACAACGGCACCAGCAAAGCGACCTTGGCCGGCCCGGCCGGGACCGCCGGCGGCGGCGCGGGCATCGGGGTCGGCGGCGGTGGCTCGCCATAGGGCGGTTGCGCGGTGGCGATCGGCGCCGGTACGATCGGCGGCGGCACGCAGGCGGCCAACGCCCAGAGGGCGAGGACGAGCACGGGTGAGGCGAACCGGGGGAGACACCAGCGCGGCAAAGGCGACCTCGGGCGACGACGGCGAGGGGCGCGAGCCTAACGGCGCGCCGGCCGCGAGTAAACCCGACTGGCCCGAACCCGCGGGCGACGGCACCACGGCCGCGGCGCTTGCCCCCGGCTTGCATCTGGTGGCGACGCCGATCGGCAATCTCGGCGATGTCAGCCTGCGCGCGCTCGCCGTGCTGCGCGGCGCCGACCGGATCTATTGCGAGGATACCAGGGTCACCGGCCGGCTACTCAGCCGCTACGGCATCCGCACACCGCTCGAAGCCTACCATGACCACAATGCCGAGCAGGTGCGGCCGTCGATCCTGGCGGCGCTGCACCGCGGTGATCGGGTGGCGCTGGTCAGCGATGCCGGGACGCCGCTCGTCTCCGATCCCGGCTACAAGCTCGTCCGAGCGGCGATCGCCGAGGGCTTGCCGGTGACCGCAGTTCCCGGTGCCTCTGCGGCGCTGACCGCGCTGATCCTCTCCGGCCTGCCTCCGGACACCTTCTTATTTGCCGGTTTTCTGCCAAAGCAGCGAACCGCGCGGCGGCGGGCGCTATCGCGCTGGGCGGCGCTCGATGCGAGCCTGATCTTTTACGAGGCCCCACCCCGGCTCGCTGCGGCGCTCGCCGACATGGGCGAAATCTTGGGGCCTCGGCCGGCCGCGGTTGCACGCGAATTGACCAAGCTGCATGAGGAGGTCCGGCGCGGTCCTCTCGCCGAACTCGCCGGCCATTATCGCGATTATGGGCCGCCGCGCGGCGAAACCGTCATCGTCGTCGGACCGCCCGCGCCGGCCTCGCCTGACCCCAATGAGATCGATCGGCGACTGCGCGCGGCGCTCGCCGAATTGGGGGTACGCGACGCCGCGACCAAGCTCGCCGCCGAGACCGGCCTCGGTCGCGCCGAACTCTACCGCCGCGCGCTGGCGATCCGCGACGGGGCGATCGGCAACGGGGGGATCCGCGACGGGGCGATCGGCGACGGGGGGATCGACGAGGGCGAGCGATGAACCGCGGCCGCCGTCGCCCTGTTCTGCGACGCCAACGGGCCGAGCGCCGCGGGCGGCTCGCCGAATGGTTATGCGTGTGGCATCTGCGGCTGCGCGGCTGGCGCATCGTCGCCCGCGGCTGGCGGTGCCCGGCGGGCGAAATCGACATTCTGGCGCGCCGCGGCAAGATCCTCGCGGTCGTCGAGGTCAAGTCCCGCGGCGAGCTCGCGGCAGCCGCGGCATCGCTGCCGCCGCGCCAGCGCCGGCGGATCACCCGCGCCGCCGAAGCCTTTCTGAGCACCCACCCCGAATTTGCCGGGCTGGACCTCCGATTCGATCTGATGCTGGTGGCGCCGCGTCGGCTGCCGCGCCACTGGCCGGGCGCCTGGCGCGCCGACGGCTAAGGGTTTGCGGGCTGCGGCAGAACCCTGCCGGGAGGTGACAACTACCTGGATTTCGTACCAAATTCTGCGGAGCCCTTGATCGGCTGTGCGAGCGGCGGCCCGATCGCCGACAGCCGCGGCCGCAATGACCGGGAGACTTGCCGTTGGACGCGGCGCCGATTTGGCGGAAACTCCGCAGCGGCATCTGTGCCGGGGGGATCGGTGTCGAAATTCCGTTGCGTCCTTTGGCTCGTGGCGGGTCTTGGGTTGAGCCTGAGCCTGGTCGGGTGTCCGTTGGCCATTGTTGGAGGGCTCGCCGCCGCCGGTGGCGCCGGCTACGCCGCCAACCAGGAGCGCGGCGTCAACGGCACCGCCCACGATTTCGCGATCAAGACCGACGTCGAGGCTGCTTGGGCCAAGGCCGGGCCGGATTTTCCGGCCGATTTCGACGTCACCGTCTACGAGGGCCGCACCTTGTTGACCGGCCGCGCTGCGACGCCGCAGATCAAAGCCGCAGCGTCGGACATCGCCCGCCGGGTTCCCGGGGTGCGCGCCGTCTACAACGAGATCGAGGTGGCGCCAAATGAAGGCCCTTGGGATTCGGCGAAGGACGCCTGGATCACCACCCAGGTGCGCTCGGACCTGGTGTTCAGCAACATCCGCTCGGTCAACTACACCGTCGAGACCGCCGACCATTCGGTCTACCTGATCGGCTCGGCGCGCAGCCAGGCCGAGCTCGATTACGCCACCGACCTCGCGCGCAACGTGCCGGGGGTCAGGCGCGTCGTTTCCTATGTCGTGGTCCGGCCGGGGATGCCGCCCGGCCCGGAGCCGCAGCCGGCGGCCGAGGGCGCGCCGGGTCCGCAGCCTGCCGCCGCGGCGCCGACGACCCCGGTCGAGGTGCAAAAGCTGTAATGGCCGGAGGTAAATATAAACCGAGTTCCGACAGATTATCGCCGCCCCGCGGGGCCGCATAACCGAGAAGTTTTGGGAGGAAAGAAAATTCGTATCCAGGCCTCATGATATCGTTTGAATGCGTCTTGCGCGGGCTTGTCCCGCGTATCCACGTCTTTGTTTCGAAGCCCCGCAGACGTGGGCGGATGGGACAAATCCACTTCTCGTTATTAGGCTATGGAATACTCCTAGAGCCCGTTGCCCGGACTTGATCCGGCCATCCACATGTTGGAAATGGGTACGGACCGAGCCGAAGGAAGGCGTGGATGGCCGGGTCAAGCCCGGCCACGGGCAACCTGGATTTGTTTCAGCCAATTGATCCGTAATCGAATTTCCTGGACCGGACAGCAATGGGACAAGGGTGCCAAGACGAGACGGGGCACGGAATTAAGCGCGGCTTTGGCGTTCCCGCTCTTCGTCTCGGGCGGAGTTGAGAATGCGGTGGGCGGCGCCGAACAACGACTGAGCCTTGTCCTCGTGCCCCAGCAGATGCTCGGCCCGGGCGAGGTCGAGCTCGATATAGGCGAGGGTCGGCGTATCGCGGCCTGCGCCGCGCTCGAGTAGGCCGATCGCGGTCCGAAACGCCATCGCCGCATCGGCGGCGCGCCCGGTTGCGAGATAGATCGAGCCGATGTCGTGAAAATCCTCGGCGATCAGCGGATGCGTTGCTGCCCAGTTGCTGCTGATCGATCGCGGCTGCTTCCTCGGCCAGCGGTAGCGCCTCGGCATAGCGCTTTTGCCGAAGATAGGCCTTGCCGAACTGCGCCAGGCTGCGCGCGGTCGCGAGCCGGTCGCCGCCGGCCTGGTCGAGGACGAGGGCTTGGCGCAACACCCGCTCGCTTTCGGCGAACCGCCCTTCGGACATCAGCACCGCGCCCAGCACCCGCAGCCGATCGCTGCGTGCCGCGCCCGCACTTTTGTCGTCGATCGCGATCGCGGCTTCGGCCCACTGCCGGGCGTCGCCGTTGTCGCCGCGGGCGAGCGCAATCCGCGCTCGGTCGGCCAGCACCGCCGCCAGCGGCGAGCCTGCGCCGCCGGGCCGGGCGGACAGCACATTGTCGGCGGCGATCGCCAGCGGCTCGGCATCGAGGTATCGCCGCAATTCGATATAGAGGTGGGCTAGCGCCGCCATAGCTTCTGCCGCCGGTACCGACTGGCTGCCATAGGCGGCAATTGCGATCTTCAGCGAGCGGCGGCGCAGCGCCATCGACGCCGCCATGTCGGCGTCCTGGAAGCGCAGTCGCGCGAGCGAGGCGAGCATCGGCAGCAGTTTCGGATCAGACCGGCCAAGCTGCTGCTCGGCTGCCGCCAAGCATTTGGAGAGCACGGCGCTGCTGACCTGCGGTGCAGGCGGGTCGGCGCGAGCCGGTGGTGATGACAAACCCAGGATCGTCGCTGCGAGGAGATAGCGAAAGTGGCGCATCGCGCCATCACCCTCGATCGGTTCCGCTCGAAGAAGGCCGCGGAATGTGTCGGCAGAGATCCACTCTCATGTCCGCCTCTCCGAGTCGCAGCCAAGCGATTTTGTGTCTTTCAAGCGCTTGTTTCGGCCTCTGCCGGGCGGGGCAGGAGGCGCGGCCGTCGTACACGATGGTGACCAATTCGATTTACCAAATTTTACCGAAAATCCGGTGCCGGGGCTGTTGGGCGGCAACACATGAACTGCATCGCGAACCGGCGAAGGTCGCCCGTCGGTGCTTTGGGCGGCGAATTCGGCGCAGAGTTCAGAGGAGTTTGCCGATGCACAGATCCAGCGAACCGGCCTCCCGGCCGTTGAAGGTAAGAACCCTCGCACGCGTCGCCGCGTCTGTCTTGTTTTCCGCGATGCTCGGCCTTGCCGGCCCGGCCGTTGCCGAGCCGCACGGCGGCGGGTTTCATGGCGGTAACTTCCATGGCGGTGGCTTCCACGGCGGTGGCTTCCACGGTGGTGAATTCCATGGCGGTGGATTCCATGGCGGCGGGTTTCATGGCGGGTTTCACGGCCGGGGATTTGAGGCCGGGCGATTTCACGGCGGATTTTATCGCGGGTTCTACCCTGGGCTCGGCCTCGGGCTGGCTTTCGGGGTGGGATATCCCTGGGGCTGGGGCTATTACCCGCCGGATTATAGCTATTACGGCTATGCCGCGCCTTATACCGCGACACGGAGCAATTGGTACTATTGCTCGAACCCGGCCGGCTATTATCCTTACGTGACGCAGTGTTATGGCCCGTGGCAGGTGGTGCCGGCGAGTTGAAGGCGAGCGTCGGCCCCGTCCATCGGGCCTCGGTGAGAACGCGTCGCGCAACGCAGTTAACCGAAAAATTTTCGGGAATTGGCGCTTGCGTTCGGGGCCGATCGGCGTATCTATCGAGGCCTCGACGCACTCGCACGTGCCTATGGCCCATGGTGGTTATGCAACGACGTAACGCGTCCTTTTTGGTCGTCCGGCCGCAACGCCGGTCCCGAGAGGGAGGTCGATATGGTTGCTATCCGACTGAGGGGCGTGGTGCCCTGCCCTGACGCAAACCTTCGCGGAACGCGTCTGCGCGGGCGGGGCAACCGGGTCATCGACCCGAGTAGTCTGAGCTAAGCAGCACAATCCGACCGCGCCGGGCCTCAGCACCCGGCCGGCCCTTCGTCCGATTGGCTTCCGGCCAAGCCGAGGCTCCGTCGGTGTGACTTTGGGCACGCCGCCACGGTGCTCGGCGTTGCCGGCAGCAGCCGTTTTGCTCAGCCGCCTCGCGGGAAGGATGACCCCCAGGAATGAATGAGAGGATCTCGCGCTTCCTCGCCGAAAATTCGCCGGAGACCCCCTGCCTCGTCGTCGATCTCGCCGCGATCGCCGAGGCTTACGATGCCCTGTGCCGGCATCTGCCGCTGGCCCGCGTCTATTACGCGGTCAAGGCCAACCCGGCGGCGAAGATCGTCGCCATGCTGGAGCATAAGGGCGCCAGTTTCGACGTGGCGAGCCGCGGCGAAATCGAGCTGTGCCTCGACAACGGCGTCGCCGCCGACCGGCTGTCTTTCGGCAACACGATCAAAAAGGAACGGGACATCGCCTTTGCTTTTGGCAGCGGGCTGCGGCTCTTCGCCTTCGACAGCGCGCACGAACTCGACAAGCTGGCGCGCGCAGCGCCGGGGGCGCGCGTCTTCTGCCGCATCCTCGTCGATTGCGCCGGGGCTGAGTGGCCGCTGTCGCGCAAATTCGGCTGCGCCCCCGAGATGGCGGTCGAGCTCTTGCGCCGCGCCCGCGATCTCGGTCTCGACCCGTACGGCGTCTCGTTCCATGTTGGCTCGCAGCAGACCGATCTGCGCCAATGGGACGGTGCGGTCGGGGCTGCGGCACGCATGTTCTCGCTGCTCGCCGAGGCCGACATCGATCTGCGCATGGTCAATATCGGCGGCGGGTTTCCGGCGCATTACACCGGGGAGGTGCCGGCGGTCGAGCGCTATGCCAGGGCGGTCATGGCGGCGGTCACCCGGCATTTCGGCAATCATCTGCCGGAGATCATCATCGAGCCCGGGCGCTCGCTAGTCGGCGACGCCGGCATTATCCAGAGCGAAGTCGTGCTGATCTCGGAGAAGGGCTGCGGCGACGCGCGACGCTGGGTCTATCTCGATGTCGGCAAGTTCAACGGGCTGGCAGAGACCATGGACGAGAGCATCAAATACCGGATCGCCACTCCCGGCCGCGGCGGGGCCTGCGGCCCAGTCGTTCTCGCCGGACCGACCTGCGACAGCGCCGACATCCTCTATGAGCGGACCGAGTACCGGATGCCGCTCGCCCTCGAAGTCGGCGACAAGGTCGAGATCTTGTCGGCCGGCGCCTATACCGCGAGCTATGCCTCGGTCGGCTTCAACGGCTTCGCCCCGATCCGCACCTACTGCATCTGAGCGCGCGCGGCGACCAAGGGCGAGGCCGCCGTTTAAATGATCGCGCTCAAGCAGGGCCGACGGCCGCCTGCGGCATTTCGGTCCGCCACCGCTCCCTCTCGGGGCGTATCAACGCCATCCCAATTGCCCCACCAACCAGCATGATGGCGCCACAGATCATGAATCCAGTGTCGAAGCCCTGGAGCGGGGTCGCCGCCCCCTCGATGACGCTGCCCATGACGTAGGGCGCCAGCAACCCGGCCGAGGTGCTGACCGCGGTGCCGATGGCGAGCAGCGCGCCGCGCTGGGCGACCGGCGTGATTTCGCCGATCACGGTATTGCTGATCACGTAAATGACCGACGGCAGCGCCACCCCGATTGTCGTCAGGCCGATTTTGAGCGCGATGTACGGTACGTACGGCATGATCGCCAGTGCCGCCCCGCCGAGCGCCACGCAGGCGCCGCCTAAAAGGCCGCGCGCCACCCGGCTCGACACTCCGCCGGAAAGCAGACGCTGCGAGTACCAGCCGGCGACGATCATCAGGATCACACTGGCCCCGGCCGGAAGCGCGCCCAACAAGCCGATCGAGCCCTGGGCGAAGCCCAACCCTTTGATCAGGAACGCCCCCTGCCAGGAAAGCGCCTGCGAGAGGCCCCAATAGGCGCCAAAATTGGCACACCAGCACCCAACAATTGTGGGGCTCGACAAAAGCCATCCATAGGGGACCCGGCCGGCCAGCGGCGCCGCAGCCTGTGGCGTTGCCGAGGCGATAGAGCCCTCGCGCCCAAGCACCAGCCACGCCCCGCTCCAGAGCAAACCGGCGATGCCGAGCACGCCAAAGGCCCAGTGCCAGGAATAGTGGACGATGACCGAGTTGAGCACCGGCAGCGCCACCATGATGCCGAGCGCGCTGCCTTGTAGGACTAACGCCGTTGGTAATGTGCGAAGCTCGTCGGGGAACCACTTGTAGGCCGAATGCAGCGCCACCGGAGCGGCCGGTCCCTCGCCGGCGCCCAGCGCGATCCGGCAGACCACGACGGTAGCGAAGCCGAGATTTGCCAGCATCGGCAATTGGGTCAGCGCCCAGACCAGCCCCATGGCCAGCAACGCCCAGCGCGTCTGCGCGCGGTTGACCACGAAGCCGGTGGCAATCGCCGAAACCGAAAACAACAGGAAAAAGCTTGAGCCGATCAGCCCGAACTGGCTCGGCGTGAGCTTCAGGTCGTGCATCATCGGAACCGCGGCGATCCCGATGACGGCTTTGTCGGCGAAATTGAGCGCCATAAACAGGAACAGAAGAGCGACGATAAGCCAAGCCTGCTTTGGCGCCCGATTCGGGTAAGCGTCGGCCGCCCCGCCAAGCCCGGCAGCGATCGTCCGAATTTCGGCGCTTGTGGACGGGGAAGCCTGGACACTCATGACTGCCTCGTTGCAAAATCGAGGTACTTATCGGTACCTCTGCTGCAATGTGGGTACGTACCGGTACCATGGAAAGCGAAAACTCTCGCGCGCATGAAAAAACCTGCAAGCGCGGTTTCGACCGCGGCTCAAGACCCCGCGGCCCGGAACCCAATTCGAGAGCGCATTCTCGGTGCGGCGTTTCAGGCGTTCACCGAAGAGGGTTACGCCGCCACCAGCACGCTTGAAATCGCGACGCGGGCCAAAGTCTCCAAACGAGATCTCTATGCAAATTTCGGCAGCAAGCAGGAGATGCTCGCCGCGTGCATTAAGGGCCGCGCCGAGCGAATGCGATTAGCCGTGGGGTTGCCGATCCCGGACAGCCGGCCGATGCTTGCGTCGGTGCTCACCGCCTTTGCGACAAACCTGGTGCGCGAGACTTCCCATCCCTCGGTCGTCGCGGTATTTCGTCTGGCGATCGCCGAAGCGACACGTGCGCCCGAGATCGCCCAGAACTCTCGAGTTGGCCGGCCGTGAAGTCACACGCAACGGATTGGCGGAACTGTTGGCCGGCGCCCAATCGGCACGACTCCTTGGCCAGGGCGAGCCAACCGAAATGGCGGCCCAATATCTGGGGCTTCTTTGGGAAGGCCTGATGATGGGCTTGCTGCTCGGGGTTGCCGCGACCCCCGCGCCGGCCGAGGCCGAGCGACGGGCAGGCAAGGCGACCTCGGCGTTTATGCAGCTCCACCCCGGTCCCGCCAACGGGCGATAGCGCTCAACCGCCGTTGCCGCCAACCTCGCCCAACAAGCGAGGCCGGCTGCCACTCGAAAAGGCCGCTTGCCGAGCGGCAGCGGGCGTCCGCGGGCCCGCCATCTCCTGCACCAGTTTTCGCAGCATCGCGTCGGCGAAGCTGTGGAAGTCGCGGGCGGCGAGGACAAAGGCGCCAGCGCCGCCGATCACATTGTGCCTATAATAATCCTCGAGCCACGGCTCCTCGGTCAGGATCGCCAACCCGTTGATCGTGATCCCGGCCGCCACCAGGCGGTCGCGCACCGTCGTCGGGGGTACGCCAAGATTCGCCATGCCGTCGCCGGAGATGTCGATCACCCGCCGCGTTGCCGGCTGCGGCAGGTGAGCAAACTCGGCGGCAGCCGCGGCCAGTGCCGGCCCGATCGCGGTGAGCCCGTGCGAGCTGCGCGTCGTTGACCGCACGGCGGCGGCAAAGGCGGCGGCGCTTTGCCTGTCGGTGACCTGGGTCCAGCCGACCGTCACCGCGATCTTGTCCGGGTCCGACCATTCGAGGACCAGAACTTCGATCCCGCCCGGGGCGGCGGCGATCGCCTGGGTCAGCCGCGGGTCCTCGAAAGCGCGGGCGATGCCATCATGCTGAAGTATGTACGAATCGGCGGTCACGCTGGCCGACACGTCGATCGCCAGCACGACGGCGAGCGGCGGCGCCGGCGCCGCAGCCGCGCTGAAAGAGGCGATCATGACGAATGCGAAAAAAGCTAGGCGTATCAAATAGTCGATCCCGGTATCCGGGGCGGCCCGCGGAGCTCGATCGCGACGATGCGGCGGAGCCTACTGGCGCAGCGTCCGCGGCGCTATAACCGAAAGCCCAGCAGATCGGGAGGGGAGAGATGAGATCGACGATGTTGGCATGTGCCTGTTTGGCACTCGGCTTGACGGCAGCCGGCGCCCTGGCGGCGACAAAGCACCCGGCGGAAAAAGGACCGCCGGCCTGCGGTGCGCTGACGTTCCGCGCGGTGGCTTCGGGTGCCAGCGAGGGCGACCAGCAGGCCGGTTTCTACCGGTCGCGTTACGGCACGCTGGCGCTGCACGCGGATGTGAAGCAAGGCCAGCCGGCCGACTATTTCGTGCTCGCCGACGGCAAGCGGCTTGCCGCGGCGCCGGCCACACTGCCAGATTGGGCGACAAGCTGCGCCGCTGCGAAACAATTGCCGAAGCCAGCCGCGGCCGCAGCTTCGCCTTGCACCGGGCAGCGGTTCAGGGTGGTTCTCGCCCATGCCGGCAACGAGCGTCTGGCGCTGCTCTACGGGTTCGACGGCTCGACCTGGCATTATTGCAGCGCCGGCGGCTACTGACCCGGTCTGCGGCGGGCGGACGCGACGGCCATTGCCAGCGCGGACGAGCTTCAACTAATGTCTCGCCCGTAACCGGCCGCTGCGGCGCGGTCTCGGCGATTGCAGCGACGATCGTCCAAAAACTTGTGGAGAACGGGACAACCGTTTCGCGACGCCAAGTCGGGATGTCGGGGCGCCAGCATTAGGGAGAGCGCGATGTTGGAGTTGCTGGAGCAGCAGAAGAAGCTGACTGCGAATCAGTGGAAGATCGCGGGCGCCGCGACGCTTGGCGACATGCTCGACTTCTTCGACTTCTTCCTGATCGGCTTCGTGTTGGCGTTCGTCGTCAAGGATTGGCATCTGACCTATGGCGAGTCGGGCGCGATCCTGCTCGCCTCCGGCGTCAGCGCCCCGTTCGGCTCGCTGCTGTACGGCTGGATGGCCGACAAGGTCGGCCGGCGCAAGGCGTTGGTCACCGCCGTCCTGAACGTCTCGGTCGCGACCGGCGCCATGGCGCTGACTCCGGAGGGAGGATGGATCTATCTGGTGGTCTGCCGCTTTTTCGTCGGATTTGCCGTGACTGGCCTGTATTCGGTCGACATTACGCTGATGCAGGAGTTCTCGCCGGCCCACAAGCGCGGCTGGTTCACCGGGGTGACGACCACGATGCTGCCGGCCGGCGGACTGCTCGCCGCGTTGCTGGGGGCGTTTGCCGCACCCCATATCGGCTGGCGCGGAATGGTCGCGGTCGGGTTGCTGCCGGCCTTTCTCTGCCTCTACATTCGCGCCTTTGTTCCCGAATCGCCGCACTGGTTGCTGCGACGCGGCCGGGTCGAAGAGGCGCGGCAGGCGCTCGCCTGGGCATTGCAGATGGATCCGTCGCGGATCGCGCTGCCCGCGGTGCCGCCCGAAATCGAGCACACGCGCTGGCTCGAGATCTTCAAATATCCGCGCAGCATCATCGCCGGCTGCCTGACCGGGCTGACCCAGACCGGCGGCGTGGCGCTCGCGCTATGGCAGGTCACCTTGTTCGTCATGGTACTGAAGATCAGCGCGCCCGAGGCCTCCAAGCTGGTGATCTGGCTCAGCCTGTCGGCGATCGCCGGCCGGTTTCTCTGCTCGTGGATCTCGGACGCTTGGGGCCGCCGCGCCTCCGGCATCTTCAGCTGCCTGACCGCCGCAGTCTTCATGTCGCTGGCCGGTTACCTGCACAATATCTTCATCGGCGGCGCTTCGATGTTTTTTGTGATGATCCTGATTCAGAACTTCTTCGGCAGCGGTAACTACTCGATTGTCGGGCCTTACATGGGCGAGATGTGGCCGTCGCGTCTGCGCGGCAGCGGCATGGGATTTGTCTATGGCGTCGGCAATCTCGGCAAGTTCATCGGGCCGCTCGGGCTCGCCTTGATCGCGGGTTCATCGAACCTGGTCAACCCCAAGGCGACCCTCGACGCACTGATCCCCGGCTTCAACTATTTCGCGTTCTGGTACGTGCTGGGCGCGCTCGCCTTCTGGCTGATCGGCTTCGAGACGCGCGGCCGCACCATCGACGAGATCAACAGCACGCTCGACGCGGGACGGCCGGCCCCCAGGGCAGCGGCCGAGCGCGCCGCCGGGAATTAGCCGGCCCGCGGCCAGAGCGAAAGTTCGCCGCAGGCGTGCTCAGCGGTTCCGGGTCCAGTCGTCGCGCCACAGGAAATCGGGCCCGAGCTCGCTGAGGCTCGGGCAGCCGATCTGGCCCATCACCAGATCGATTTCGTTCTGAAAGATGTCGACCGCCTTTTTGACGCCGGGCAATCCGCCGGCGACGGCGCCGTAGAGCGTCGGCCGGCCGAAAAAGACGAATTGCGCGCCGAGGCAGCAGGCGATCAGGATGTCGGCGCCGCGCCTCACCCCGCTGTCGAGCATTACCGTCAGCTTGTCGCCGACCGCCGCTTTGATCGCCGGCAACGCGTCGAGCGAAGCCGGGGCCTGGTCGAGCTGGCGCCCGCCATGGTTCGAGACAATGATCCCGTCGACGCCGATTTCGGCGGCGCGCAGCGCATCGGCCGGGTTGAGGATGCCCTTGACCACGAGTGGACCCGGGAACAATCGGCGATAGCGTTCAAGATCGCGCCAGGTCTGCGCCGATGCTGGCGTCTGGCTGCGGCCAAGCCGGATCGCATCGGCCTTGCTCGCCCCGTTGCCGGCATGCGGCGCCCAATTGCCCAAGGTCGGCGCACCGCCGTGCCGGACGTAGTCCGCAACCCAGCCGGGATGCGTCATCGCCTCCAGCAGGATCGACGGTTTGAGTTTCAGCGCCTCTAGCACGCCGCCGTTGCGCACGGTGGCAAAGCCGTTGCGCCAGTTGCGTTCGCGTTTGGGATGCACCGGCACGTCGACGGTCAAGACCAGCGCCCCGACGCCGCAATCGCGCGCCCGACCGATCAGCGCGTCGGTCAGATTAGGATCCTTGGCGGCATAGAGCTGGAACCAGGTGTTGTTGGGCGCGACCTTGACCGCCTCTTCCATGGAGGCATTGCTGCCGCCCGACATGATATAGGGAATGTTGGCGTCAGCCGCGGCCTGCGCCAGCAACAATTCGCCGCCGCGCCGCTGATAAAGGCCGACGCCGCCGGTCGGCGAGATGCCGAACGGGCTCGAATAGGTGTGGCCGAACACGGTCGCCCGTTGGTCGCGCACCGACACGTCGACGAGATAGCGCGGCAGCAGCTGGTGCTTGTTAAAGGCGGCGCGGTTGCGCTCCAAGCCACGCTCGTCCTCGACGCCCCCTTCGATATAGTCGAACATGATCTTCGGCAATTTGCGCTTGGCCATCCGGTGCAGGTCTTCGATGTTGATGGCTTGATCAAGTTTCATGGTGTGACCTCCGACAGGATGGCGCTTCCCTTTCCGTCATTCCCGCGGAAGCGGGAACCCAGGACCCAACGAAATCCCGCCTGCCCTGGGGCCCCGCTTCCGCGGGGCTGACGAATAATTTTGAAATCTTCCAGTTATGCCCGGCCGCTGGTTTTAAGGCACAGCGCCGAGGGATCAATCGTTGCGCGGCCAGTCGTCGCGCCACAGGAAATCGGGGCCGAGCTCGGCGAGGCTCGGGCAGCCGATCTGGGCCATGACCAGATCGATCTCGCCGCTCAAGATCGAGATCGCCTTCTTGACGCCCGGAATGCCGCCGGCGGCGGCGCCGTAGAGCGTCGCCCGGCCGGTGAAGACAAAGCGCGCACCGAGGCAGAGCGCGATCAGGACATCGGCGCCGCGCCGCACTCCACTGTCGAGCATAAGGGTGAGCTTGTCGCCGACCGCCTGGTTGATCGCCGGAAGCACGTCGAGCGAACCCGGGGCCTGGTCGAGCTGGCGGCCGCCATGGTTCGAGACGATGATCCCGTCAACGCCGATCTCGGCGGCGCGCACTGCATCGGCCGGGCTCATGATCCCCTTGACCACCAGCGCGCGCGGAAACAGCCGCCGGTATCGTTCCAGGTCGCGCCAGGTCTGAGCGTTGTATGGCTGCAGCGAGCGGGCGAAATTGTACACCTGTTCGGAATTGGCGCCATTCGGCGCGTAGGGCTGCCAGTTCTGCAGCATCGGCGTACCGCCGCCATGGCGCAGGTATTCGACGATCCAGCCGGGGTGGGTCAACGCCTCGGCAAGGATCGAGGGCTTCAGGCTCAGCGCCTGCAGCAGGCCGCCGCGGACATTGGCAAAGCCGTTGCGAATATTGCGCTCGCGCTTCGAGCCGACGGGCACGTCGGCGGTCAGCACCAGCGCGCCGAGCCCGGCGTCGGCTGTGCGCCGTATCATGTCCTCGCGCACCTTGGCCTCGCGCGCGGAATAGAGCTGATACCACGCATGGTCGGGAGCGACCCGCGCCGCCGCCTCGATCGAATCGTTGCTGGCCCCGGACATGATATAGGGGACGTTGGCTATGGCCGCCGCCTCGGCCAGCATCATATCGGCGCCGCGGCGGAACAGGCCGGCGCCGCCGGTCGGCGCGATTCCGAACGGGCTCGCATAGATATGGCCGAACAGGGTCGCGGTCTGATCGCGCCTGGAGACATCGACCAGGTAGCGCGGTAGCAGCTGGTGCCGGTGAAATGCAGAGGTGTTGCGTTCGAGCCCGCGCTCGTCCTCGAGACCGCCTTCGATAAAATCGAACGCGATCTTGGGCAGCCGCCGCTTGGCCATCCGATGCAGGTCTTCGATGTTGATCGCCTGATCGAGCTTCATCACCAAGGGTCCGTTGAAAGCCGCCTGATCGAAGCGACAATGCGGGTTTCGCGTATAACCGACAACCCCTCAGGGCGTCGCAACCGCCATGCTGAGCGCGCGGGCCGCCCGCATCGATGCAAGGCGACTCAGCGGAAGGCGCTGTGCCCTTGGCTTGCTCGTTCGGCTGGCGGCATGCGAGGATCACTTCCGGTTATATCTTATGCAAACCCTGACCCATGGAAACCCCTAGCTTGGGGCAATGTCGCGTAATTCTTGACCTCTGCACCGTCCGATTTTGGGCGGAGAGCCGACATTCGCACCCGCGAGCTAAGCGATAGTTCCGCGAACCCCGGTACAGCGGTGCGAAAATTTTTGAAGCAGAACCGAGAACGGAGCTCCACCTCCCGCTGCGCTGATTTAAGTCAATGCGGATTGCTCGATTATTCTCCTGCATGGGGACTTTCCTCTTTGCCGGGTGCAGATGATCTTCATCGTCGATAATGACCCCGCGGAGAGAGACTCTCTTCGTCTGTTATTGGAGACGTCGGGCCACGCCGCAGAGGATTTCCCTTCCGCCGAAGCTTTTCCTCGCCAGCAACGCTTTTACCGGGCACGATTGTCTTGTCCCCAGCTGTTTGAGGATGCCGTCGCGCTCTTAGGCATGAGAAACGAGGGGCTTAGAGTAACGACTCACACCTCTCCCGGGCTTGCTCAAGTGGTCGTCGACCGGGTCGAAATTCAGCAGGTGTTGATCAATCTGGTGCGCAACGCTGTCGAAGCGTGCGCAACGCTGTCGAAGCGATGGAGGCGACCTGGGCGGCGCGAACCCGACCTGTCGGCGATCCCAACCGACGGTCGCAGCGTACAAATCAATGTGAAGGATACCGGCCCCGGTCACTCTCAGAATGTCGCCGAGAGGCTGTTTCAGCCATTCGTTTCGACCAAAGCGAGCGGAATGGGGGTCGGCCTCTCGATCTGCCGGACGATTATTTTGCGGAACGGGGGGCGGATTTGGACCGAACCTAACGCAGATGGCGGCACGATATCCTCGTTTACTCTCCCGCAAACATTGCCGGGCTAACCACGCCGCCGGGATCGCGGCGCTCCGGTACCGTGGGAGAGCGCGGTTCGCACGTGCAGGAATTGACTTAGATCAATGCCTCTTGCGTTTAATCCGATCATTTGTTTTGATTAGCGCCACACGACAGTTCTCGGCAGGAGAAAAACATGGCTCCCTCCACTCAAAACGTAATCAGTTGCATTACCGTCTACTCTCAGCACGGCATTGATGAAATAAAAAAACGGCATCCCAATATTGTGGTGGACGTGGTTGGCGGACAAAGTAAGTGGGTAATCCTGAAAGGGGCTGGATATACGCTTCATGAGATTCGTGACTTGTTAATGGACAAAAAGCATCCCCATGAGGTTGAATATGAATCGGCTGCATGAGTTTCAAATATCTCATTTCGTGCGTCATTCAGGGCGGCAGCCCCAACGTGTCTCCCGGCCGATCCGCGCTGGTGACTTGCTTTTGGCCGGGGTTAGGACAGCCACGAATGCTTAGGTTGGCGGCATCGTGCTTCGATAGCGTTGTCCGTAGCAGCGCCGGTGCTGCTTCTGGAAGGTAGCTCTGTCGAAGGCGCATGAGTCCATTCCGGCAAGTGACCCCGCCGGTGGGTGATGAACCTCGCAACGGCGTCGGATTTTCTTACGATAAGCGCCGGATTTTTTTACGATATTTGGATTCCGCCACATCATAACATATTGAAAAAAGCAAATATCGCTGGTGGCGCAGTTTTTGCGTACTCCAGCGTCGGGCGCTCATTCAAGATCGGAGAGGTTTGATGAAGCTACGTCAGGCGCTTTTAAGCGCGGTGTTCACAGCCGCCACCATAGCGATGGCGGGAGCCGCATCAGCGACCGTCGTGACGGTAGATGGCACCGCAGGGCCTTGGAACCCCGACAACCCGGCCAATCCAGCCTACGGTGCCGGGGACCAAACCGCACCTGCCTTTGTTGCGGTCAATCCCGGCGATAACATCACCATCACCTACCTGTCTGGCCTGACTAGTTCTTTTTTCGGCGTCGCTCCGAGTGTGGACGCCCTCGGTTATACCGGTAGTATCTTCGGCAGCGGCACAGGCGGAGGTTGCCCGGTCGGAGGCTGCACGGGTATCGGCTCCTCCGGCCAGCCGTTTCCCAGCGCCGCCATCGACCCGACGAATACAGGCCCGCAAATCGCGCTCAACGCACTGATCGGGGATTTTGTCAATTCGGCTGGCGTGATTCTCGACGCATTCGCGCCTGGAGACGGACCGTTTACGATCACCGCCCCCGTCGGGTCGGTCGGCCTGCAGTTGGGCATTAACGATGATATCTTCACCGATGGCGACGGCACCACCAACAATGGCACATTCAGCTTTAATGTACCGAGTCCCGACAACACGGGCGCGCTGAGCATCAGCGTGACCGGTTCTTCTGTCGTCCCCGCGGTCCCGGAACCTGCCAGCCTCACACTCCTCGCCAGCGCTCTACTAGGGCTCGGCGCGATCCGCCGCCGCAAAGCCGCATAGCACTTCCGGTGCAGGCGTTTTTAGTAGGCTCGGCACGCCGGACTCATTTCTAAATGTTGCGGTCGGCTGCGTGTGATACGCGCAAACTACAGCCGCATAAGAAGTGCGGTGCCGGACGCCGTCCTGCGAGTCGGCGAGTGTTGTCCCACCGACCCGCGCAAGGGCTCAGCGGTTGCGCTGCCAATCGTCCTGCCACAGGAAATCGGGGCCGAGCTCGGCGAGGGTCGGGCAGCCGATCTGGCCCATGACCAGGTCGATCTCGTTGACGAAGATGTCGATCGCCTTTTTGACACCGGGCAGGCCGCCGGCGGCCGCGCCATAGAGGGTCGGGCGGCCCATGAAGCAGAAATCGGCGCCGAGGCAGAGTGCGATCAGAATATCGGCGCCGCGGCGCACGCCGCTGTCGAGCAAGAGGGTCAGCTTGTCGCCGACCGCGGCCTTGATCGCCGGCAAGACGTCGAGCGAGCCCGGCGCCTGGTCGAGCTGGCGTCCGCCATGGTTCGACACGAGGATGCCGTCAACCCCGACTTCGACGCAGCGCAATGCGTCGGCCGGGCTCATGATGCCTTTGACGACGAGCGCGCGCGGGAACAGCTTGCGGTAGGTCTCGAGATCCCGCCAGGTCTGCGCGTTGAACGGGCGCACCGAGGAGGCGTGTTTGTAGACCTCCTCGGCATTGGCGCCGGGCGGCGCGTAGGGCTGCCAATTGCCCAGCATCGGCGTGCCGCCGCCGCGTTTCAGATATTCGATGATCCAGCCGGGATGGGTCATCGCTTCCATTAGGATCGACGGCTTCAGGCTCAATGCCTGAAACAGTCCGCCGCGGATATTCGAGAAGCCGTTCCTAATGTTGCGCTCGCGCTTCGACCCGACCGGGGTATCGACGGTCAACACCAGGGCGCCGAGCCCGGCATCGGCGGTGCGCCGGATCAAATCGGCGTTGATCTGCGGCTCGCGCGCGGCATAGAGCTGATACCAGTGGTTTTTCGGCGCGATCCTGGCCGCCGCCTCAATCGTTTCGTTGCTGGCGCCTGACATGATGTAGGGGATGTTGGCGTCGCGCGCCGCCTCGGCCAGCATCAGATCGGCATGGTTGCGGAAAAGCCCGGTGCCGCCGGTCGGCGAAATGCCGAACGGGCTCGCAAAGGTCTGGCCAAAGATCGTCTTCGACTGGTCGCGCTGCGACACATCGACCAGGTAGCGCGGCAGCAGCTGGTGCTTGTGAAAAGCCGAGGTGTTGGTTTCGAGGCCGCGCTCGTCTTCGAGGCCGCCCTCGATGAAATCGAAGGCGATCTTAGGCAGCCGCCGCTTCGCCATCCGATGCAGGTCTTCGATGTTGACCGCTTTGTTGACGTTCATTTCGCGCATCTCCCCGGCCCGCGCCAAAACGCCCCAGCATCGCGTATTTTTGCGCGGTCCGACAATCCCCAACCGAGCGGGGCTGGGGTGTGCGTCGCGTCCGGCTGCTGGGGCGCCCGGGCGTCGCGATGCCGACGCCGGCGCGTCGAGCTTAATCTCGATTATTCGCCTGGATTAAGGACGGGTGAAACCGCACCGGCTAAACCCACGGCAAAAGCGAGGTCGATCGGGTGACGGCGCGAGGCTGGCCGGCACTCGCTGTGCGGGCTCGCATCCTCGATCCGGGTCAACAGTGAGCCGCCCAGGGAGGAAGTCGCGTGACAGCTACCCCGGTCAAGATCGGCCCGGCAATTCCCGCCAGCCATATCCTCGGTCGCAAGCTCGACAGCATTCCGTTTAGCGCCTACCACGTGGTGATCATCCTGGTGCTGGGGTTCGTCGGCTTTATCGAGGGTTACGACCTGGCCTTGACCGGCTCGCTCTTGGTGCTCGCCAAGGGGCCGCTGCACATGAGCGCAGACGCGGTCCGCGCGCTCGCGACCTGGCCCACTTTCCTCGTCGTGATCGGCGGCTTTGCCGCGGCAGCGATGTCCGATCGCATCAGCCGGCTGGCGGTCATGCAGGTCGGGGTCATTTTCAGCACCTTGTGCACATTGCTCATTCTGCTCGCGCACAGTTTCGAGCAGCTGTTCATCCTGCGGCTGATCACCGGCTTTTTTCTGGGCTTTACGATCTCGGCGCCGTTCCCGATCGCGGCCGAGCTGATGCCGGCGCAACATCGCCGCACTTATGCCGCGATTTATGAAACCATGCTGGCAACCGCATTTACGCTGTTGCCCTTTGTCGGCTTTGTGCTGGCCGACCACCCGAGGGGCTTTCAGCTGGTCGGGCTGCCGGGCGGGGTCACCCTGTTCATCGCGCCGGTGCTGATCTATTTCCTGATCCCGGAGAGCCCGCGCTGGCTGTTGCGGCGAGGCCGGGCCGAGGACGCGGTCGACAACGTGAACCTGATCGTCAGGCGCTGCGGCGGCCGGGTCGCGCCGATGAGCGTGGCCGAGCTCGGGACCGGCCGCGATGGGTCGCGGGAGCAGCTGCCGCCGTTCTGGAAGCTGTTCGCGCCGGGTCAATTCCGCTGGACCGCAACCGGCATTCTGTGCGGCATCTGCGGGGGCACCGTCTACTATCTGATCGCGATCCTGCTGCCGAAAGCGTTGGTCAGCCAGGGGGCGGCCGTCGCCTTGAGCTTCGGATTGAGCTCGCTGGTGTTCGCGGCCAGCATTCCGGGCAAGCTGTTCAACGGCTTCATCATGGAAGTCATCGGCCGGCGGTGGACGATCACTGGCGCCTTCCTGCTGTCGATCCCGGGACTGCTGCTGATGGTCATGGCGCATCGGATGGGGTCGGCGGCGACGGCGGTCTTCTCGGTCGGTGCGCTGATCACCGGGTTCACTACGCTATCGTGCTTCCCGGCGGTACGGATGTACCTGTCCGAGCAGTTCCCGACGGCGCTGCGCGGACGCGGTCACTTTTTCGGCGAATCGTTCGGACGGATCTTCGCCGGGGTAATTGTCCCCTTTGTGATGGTCTCGCACACCGCCTCGCCGACGATCTTCTTCGGCACGATGATCGTCATGGTCCTGATCGGCGCCTGCATTCCGTTCACGCTCGGCAGAGAGACCCTCGGTCAGCTCGAGACCTTCACAGAGGTGCTGCCCGAGCTGGCTTGATGCGGCGCCCAACCTTTGGCGCCCGGGGGCCGATCGGCCGCACCATCGACGCGCGCCGGGGTTGTCGCCGACCCGGTCGAGAGGCGCAGAAATGAGGTGGCAACTGTTCGCGCGGGGAGCTTATTCCGGGGTCCGGCTGGTTCGACGCCTCGAGCGGGCAGCCTGCGGAATGAACCCGTATCTGCTGACCCTCGCGATCGGCTTGGTTGTCCTGGACGCGACCTGCTTTGTCGCGATCCGGGTCCTCCCGCCGGCGCCGGTCGGCCTCGATGCGCCGGTCTCGGTCCCGGTTAAGCCATAACGCGGCGACCCGCTTTGGATCGGCTTTCTAAAGCTGCCCCGTCCCGCCTCTGGCAAACGGCTCGGGCATGCGGAACCGGCTAAGATAGGATTTCTCGAAATCGGCCAGCGCCGAGAGCGCCTCGACATCCTTGATGGTGACGCGGTGCGCCTCAATGCTGGCGAGTCCGTCTTCGCGTAGCTGCCGCAGGGTGCGATTGACGTGCGGCACGCTGAGGCCGAGCGCGTCGCCGATCAGTTCCTGGGTCAGCGGCATCGGAAAGGAGGTTTCGTCGGCCAGCCCGATGACCTGAAATCGGGTCAATAGCTCTAACAGGAAATGGGCAACACGTTCGAGGGCCGATCGTCTCCCGACGTCGGTCAAGTGTTCGATGTAGATCGCCGCCTCCGAGGAGAACGACCAAAAAATCGCGGCGGCAAGCCGGGGCTGCCTTTCGAACAGGCCGGCCAAGGCCACGAACGGGATCGGGGCGACGACGGTATCGGTCAGCGCGTCGATCGAATAGGGCGCATTCTCAAAAAAGCAGGCGGGAAAACCGATGAAGTCTCCCGGCAGCGCGATGTTCAAGACCTGACGCCGACCGTCATGGAGGATCCGGTACCGGACCGAGATTCCTTCGATCATGACCAGCAGCGCGTCGTATTTTCGGCCCTGAGTGATGATTTCCCGGTTGTGCCGGACCAGGCGAGTGGCCGACTGAAGGTTGTGCAGAACCGCCGCCTCATCGGGCGAGAGCCTGATCAGCCGGCCGAGCTTGTGCGTGAGCGGCGTCCTGACGGCTGCCGTCGCGGCTGGCGGCTGCGATGCCATTTGCACTCCTTCGATGGCGGCATGCGCGCCCGGACCGAGCTTACCACCGAAGGCACCGAGGATCGCCGCAAACCGGATCAGAGGTTCGGATCGGCCGTTTTTCAGCCTTGGCGGCGGATCGTCACGGCGACGCGACGACATCCCGCAGAACGACAGCGTTGTTGTGCGCCGCATCCTTTGCGGCAAACAGCAGGGTCAGCGGCCGACCCTGCTTGATCAGGTCGCGAAGCGCCGCGACCGCTGGGGAATTGGCCGCGAGTTCGGCCCGGTAGCGCTCCCGGAATTCGGCCCATCGTCCCGCGTCGTGACCGAACCACCGGCGCAGCTCTGCGCTCGGCGCCGCCTCCTTGAGCCAAAGGTCGATCCCGGCGGCATCCCGCTTGAGCCCTCGCGGCCACAGTCGGTCGACGAGAACGCGGACACCGTCCTCCAGCGCCGGCGGATCGTAGACACGCTTGAGGCGGACCAGGCTCATTCTGCGGCCCCACCCCGCGCGGCGAGACCCAAGCTGACGGCAAGCCGTGTGCCCGGCGCCAGCAGATCGGCCAGAGTGTAGCGGTCGAGCGTTTGCAGAAACGCCAAAGTGGCTTCGCGCAAGGCCCGGCGCAGTACGCAACACCCTTCGATGCGGCAGAACCCGTTCTGCGCGAGGCATCCCATCACCGCCAGGTCCTCTTCGGTCTCGCGTACCACCGCGCCGATGCGAATTTGCGCGGGCTGACGCCCCAACCTGATCCCCCCACCCCTGCCGCGGACCGTCTCGACCCAGCCTCGCCGCGCAAGTTGGTTCACGACCTTCATCAGATGGGCCTTCGAGACATCGAAACTCTCGGCGATTTCGGCAATGGTCGAGAGCCGTTCGCGGTTGGCTCCGACATAGATCAGCGTGCGCAGTGCATAGTCCGTCCACAAAGTCAGCCGCATCGGTCATTTCTCTCCGCTGTCGAGCGATGGGGCGTTGATGATTGACCCGATAAGAGTTCATATCATATACCTATTTTTCGAGCATACCCGATACCCGGGCGCGATTCGAGCTTTGTGGCAGAGGCAGGAATGAATGCAGGGGCGCAAGTCCGTCCATCGCTTCGCAATCTGATCGTCGACGATATCGTCGCCCGCACCGCGATTGACGAGGCGATGATCGAGAGGGTGGTGCGGACCTTTTACGGGCGGGCCCGCCGCGATCCGCTGATCGGGCCCATCTTCGAGGCAAGGGTGCATGATTGGGAGCGGCATATCGCGCGAATGTGCGCCTTTTGGTCGTCCGTCGCGCTGATGAGCGGCCGTTATCACGGGCAGCCGATGACGGCCCACCTGCCGCTGCCGATCGACACCCCGTATTTCGACCGCTGGCTCGAAATCTTCGTAGAGACCGCAACAGAGGTCTGTCCGCCCCCAGCGGCGGCTCACTTCGTCGAACGCGCCCACCGCATCGCTGACAGCCTGGAGCTCGGCATCGCATTTCGGAACGGCGAAATCAGGCCAAAGAGGGTACGACCGGCATCGACGTCGCCACCGGAGGGGGAGGCGAACGGCGCTCGGGCGGCGGGACTCCGGCCATCGGCCAGACGAAACGGATGATGGTTCTGTGGATCGATGCCGCAATAAAAGGATCGTCGCCTCAAAGGACGGTTTCCTCGTCGAGGCGGAGCTGGTCGCTGGGCAACTCGGCCTAACGCCGGACGCCTTCTGGCGCGAAATGAAGCGCGGGGTGGTCTATGGCGTGGTCGAACGGGGCGAAGGCGCTGATTCCGGCCGCACCCGGCTGACCTTTCGCTATCGCGCGCGGTCCTGGTCGGTGATTTTGGAGGAAGCGGCGGCGTTGGAGGCAATGGGAGTCTTCGAGGAGATGGAGCAATGACGAACCGAGCGGATGACGAACCCGCCATCGAGGTCAGCTCGCCGGCCTGCTCGATGCACGAGGCGAACGACTCTTATATGGGCTATGCCGGCAAGGACGAGCTGGTCGCCTTCTTGAACCAGCTACTCGAGGCGGAGCATGCCGGGGCGCGGGTCACGCTCGAGAGCGCGCGGGCGGCCGGGAGCGGTCCGGTCGGCGAGCTGATGCGGCGCATTCAGCGCGACGAAGCGCATTGGTGCGCCATGCTGGCCGGTCATCTCCGGGCGGTCGGCGCCACGCCGTCGGCGACGGTCGGCGCCTTCTACGGCAAAGCGATGGCCATCGCCGATCTCGCCGAACGGACCCGCTTCCTCAATCGCGGGCAGGGATGGGTCGTGCGCAAGCTGCGCGAAATGCTGCCGCGGGTGCGCCGCGACCGGCTCCATGCCGATCTGTCCGAGATGCTGCGGTCGCACGAAGTCAATATCACCCTTGCCGACGAGGTGGTCGGCCTCCTCTCGTGAGCCCGGCAAACCCACCGATTGCGAACGTATCGGGTATCTGAGCGAGGCTCGTCCAGGGTGGATGAACGAGCGTCGTTGCGGGCCTATGGACGAGGCTCGCGGCGGATTCTCCGATATGGCAGCGGCGGCTCGGCCCGCCGACATCGATAGCCGTCAGATTTCCCGATTGCCGATGCCGCCTGGCGTCGGAGCGGCGAAACAGGAGACGGCTATGTTCTTCAAGCAAATGCAGACCCGGCAGGACCCGCAATCCGAGCAGCGCAAGGGTATCGCCAGTATCGCGAAGATCGGAAGAGCAGTTGCCATGGCCGGGGCGCTCGCGGCCCTGTCGCTGACCGCCATGCCGGGGACGGCCAACGCCGGGCGTCCGGGCGTCGGTGCGGCGATCGGCCTCGGGATTCTGGGCGGCGTGCTCGCCGGCGCGGCGATCGCGGCGACGACTCCTCCGGCCTATGCGGCTCCGCCCTCGGCCTATTACTACTACCCGCAACAAGGCTATTATTACTATCCCTCAGCGCCCGCCTATTACGGCGCCGGGCAACCCTATTACGGGCCGACCGGTTACGGGTACCCGCAATACAATTATCAGTAAAGCGAGGTGGGCAAACGGCAGTTGGCGCCGCGCTCGGCGCTCGCCTGGTTGGCCTCTTGTTGACGTCGCATCGGCAAGGTTCTACCCCCTTGCGGAAGCACGGGTTGACCATGACGGAGAAACCGGGTGGAAGCCAGCGAGATCGCCGAGAGCATACACGGACACCATGAGGAGGCCCACGGCGCGCACGCCGATGACGGCTTCCGCAGAATGACCGGGATCTATCTCGGGATCGTCGCAATGCTATTGGCGATCACCACGCTCGGCGGGTCGAATGCGACCAAGGTGATGCTGAACGCCAACATCCAGGCCTCCGACACCTACGGCTATTACCAGTCGAAAAATATCCGGGAAACCGCGTACCGGCTGGCGGCCGATCAGCTCGAGGCACAACTGGCCGCGCAGCCGGGGATGCCGGACCCGGCCAAAGCCACGATCGCAAACACGGTCAAAAGCTGGCGGGCGACGGCCGAGCGTTATCAGAACGACCCGGCCGGCGGCCGCGGCATGAACCAGCTGCTGGCGTCGGCCAAGGAGTTCGAAGCCCGACGCGACCGCGCCGCTGAGCGGGACCCGAATTTCGACTATGGCGAGGCGCTGTTTCAGATCGCGATCGTGCTCGGCTCGGTCGCAATCGTCGCCGCCTCGCGCCCGCTGGTGAAATTGAGCGGAGGTCTCGCCGTTCTCGCCAGCTTGCTGATGCTCAACGGCTATTTCCTGCTGGTTCACCTGCCGTTGGACTAGGCTCGGGAGCAGGCGGGGCGGCGGGCTCGCCGGCGGCGACCGGGATCAGTCGGGAGAGCTCAAGGAATTTCTCGGGGTCCTGCGGCTGGCCATTGACCCGCACCTCGTAATGCACGTGAGGGCCGGTGCTGCGGCCGGTGGTGCCGACCAAGCCGATCTCGGCCTGCGCCGTGACCTTTTGGCCGACCGAAACGAGGCACCGGTGCAGATGCGCATAGAGCGTCTCGATCCCGAAGCCATGATTGATCTCGACCACCTTGCCGTAGTCGCCGAAATACCCGGCATAGACAACCATGCCGGGAGCGGTGGCATAGACCGGCGACAGATAAGGCGCATCCATGTCGATACCGGTATGGAAGCCGAGCCGGTGGTTGAAGGGGTCGATGCGCGGGCCGAACGGACTGCCGATCTGATAGTACGCGAGCGGGGCCCCCAATGGCAGGACCTGCGCCAGACCCCGGATCGCCGCCAGCTTGGCTGGATCGACTGTGTCGATTGGCTCGCCGCTCTTCGGCGGCGGCACGAACGGGCCGCCTTCGGCGTGACCGCCGCCAAATTGCGAGAACAGGTTGGCCACGTCGATCCCGGTCGAGGCGAGCACGCGCTCGACCTTGGCGACCTCTTCGCGGCCGAGATGGACGACGCCGCCGGATTGCGGCGCGGGCGCGGCGCCCTCGGGCCCCGGCTGAGGCCCCGGCGCCTGCGACAATTTCTGCCACAGCTCGCCGAGCCGTATCCTGAACCGGGCGTGTCGGATTGCTGCTTTGCCGCGGCTGCCGACGAGCTGCTGGAGCTCCTGCGCGGTCGCCTCTAGGCTCGCCTTGTATTGCGCGAACTGTGTGGCTTCGGCGGCGCGATCGGCCTCGGTCCGGCTGAGCCGCGCGGTCAGCGCGGCGCTTTCCGCCTGCTCCGCGCGCAGTGCCTGCTTGGTCTGGTTCAGCGATTGCAGCTTGGTCGCCGTCGTATGGAGGAGCCCGCGCAACGCCGCGGCCTGGGCGGCCACCGCCGTGACCCGGCCTTGCGCCCGGTCACGGTCTCGGGTCAATTGGGCGAGCTTGTCCCCGAGCCCGGCAAGGTCGCCCTGCAAGTCGGCGTTGGCGGTTTCGGCACGGGCGGCCGCCATCCCCTTGGCGACGGCGAGGCGCTCGTAGCCGAGCCGGCTGACCCCGAGATAGGCGAGCGCCCCGGTCCCGGCGATGATCCCGGAAAGCAACGCTGCCTGGATCCAAGGCGGCAGCAGCACCGGCGCCTTCGCAGCAAAACAAATTCTTATCTCGGGGAAGAACCGGCTTCCCCAGCGCGCGGTCTTGGCGACCATCTTACCCCCACCCGGCGCCGCACCGTGGGTGTCCGGCCAGCATCGCCCGGACCAGGCAGCGGCGTCCTCAGCCGAGCGCGCCGGCGATCAATCGATTGGGCATCCGATGGGACCGATGGCCTGGCCTCGTGGCTAAGCCGTGGCGTTCCGCCCCGCTATGATCAGAATGTCCGGCCGACCGCGCTCCTCGATGCCGGCACCTATAGCCATTCGATCGAATGCTGACAACATTCAATTATTAATGCCGCCCCTCGATCGTCGCTTCCCGGCCATGCCGCACAATCCTTCACCGTGCCTTAACGCCGGGGAACAGTCGAACGGAAGTATCAGAGGTTGCATATTGTCTCGCCTTCCTCGTCAATCGAGCGGGCAATGGCGAATGGTGGTTTGTCACGTGACATAATTTACTTTTTCTCGGCCATTAACAATGACGCAAGCCGGTTATTCCTGTCCGGCGGTCGATCACTCGGTCATCGCCGCCTCTGCTGCCGGCATGTGCTCGGGCGCGAACTGGCTGCGGTAATAGCCGGCGAAAACGCCGCCGCGCCGCAAGAGTTCTGCCAAATCTCCCTGTTCGACGATATTGCCGCACTGCAGCACGAGGATCCGGTCGCAGCGCCGCACCGTCGACAGCCGGTGGGCGATGATGAACGTGGTGCGGCCCTCCATCAGCCGCTCGATCCCTTCCATCACCAAGGCTTCGGTGGCGACGTCGAGCGCTGAGGTCGGCTCGTCGAGGATCAGGATCGGCGCGTCGCGCAGCAAGGCGCGCGCGATCGTCACCCGCTGTTTCTCGCCCTCGGACAGCGACACCCCGGCTTCGCCGATCACCGTGTCGTAGCCCTCCGGCAGCGAACCGACCAGATCATCGATCCGCGCCAGCCGCGCGGCGCGCTCGATCGCGGCGTCGTCAGCCCCGGGCCGGCCATAGGCGATGTTGTCGCGCACCGACAACGGAAAGATCAGCGGCGGCTGCAAGACCAGGGCAATCTGGCGGCGCAGCGCCTTCAGGCGGTACGTGCGCAGATCGACGCCGTCGATCTCGACCCTACCCGAGGTCGGGTCGTAAAAACGCGGCAAGAGGCCGAGGAGCGTCGATTTTCCAGCCCCGGTTGGGCCGACGATGGCGATCTTAGCGCCGGCCGGGACGGCGATGTCGATGTCGGTCAGCACCGGCGCGTCCGGGCGATAGCGGAAGGCAACCCCGCGCCAGGCGACGGCACCCTGCGCGCCCTGCGGCGGAAAGCCGCGCGTCCCGTCGGCGAGATCGGGCTCGGTGTCGAGAATCTCGAACACCCGGCGCGCCCCGACCCGCGCTCCGGCGATCAGCCCCCAGCTCTGGGTGATCCGGTTGATCGGGGCGTAGAGTTGGGCGAGGTAGGAGATGAACACGATCAGCTGACCAATGGTCAGCGCCCCCGAGACGACCGCTCGCGCGCCGGCATAGACCACCAGTGCGGTGCCGCCGGCGATCACCCCGTCGACCGCCCCCGAATAAAGCGTCTGCCAGCTGTATAAGCGCAAGGTCGCGCGCAGGCTCGCGCGGCTGGCGCCCATGAAGCGGCGATGCTCATCGTCCTCCTTGGTGAAGGCCTGCACCACCTTAATCGACGACATCGCCCATTGAACCAGCGAGTAGACGCGGCTCTCGGCGGTGCGCACCTCGGTCGCGACATCGATGATCTTGCGGTTGAACCCGGAAATCAGCGCGAACAGCACCGGCACCACGGTCAGCGCCAGCAGGGTCAAGGTCGGGTCGAGCGGAAACAGGATGACCAGCATGCCGGCCAGCAGAATGATCGCCGACAAGATCGGCAGCGCACCGTTCATGATCATCGTCTGCACGGCGAAGCTGTCGGCAGTAACCCGGTAGAGCAGGTCGCCGACCCGCTGGCGGTTGTGAAAGGCGAGCGACAGCCGCCCGAGATGGGCGTAGAGCGCGCCGCGCAAATCGTTGACCATGCTCTGCCCGACGCGGATCGTCGTCCAGTTGTGCAGCAGGGTCAGCCCGCCGCTGCCCAGCTGGACGATCACGATGCCGAGACAGGCGAGCAGCAGCAGCCGGCCGGCCGGCACGCTGCGCAGCGCCGCTAGCGGAAACGGCTTCCCGCCCAAGACGTTGTCGATCACCACCTGCAACGGCCACGGCTTCAACAGCTCGAAGCCGGTGATCAGAAACACCTGGGCCAAAGCCCAAGCGACCCGTCCGCGATAGGGAAGCAGATAGGGAAGCAGCTGTTTCAGCATCGCGCCGGGTGCTGCTGCGGTTTCAAGCGCCGCCAGGGTCTTTCCATCGCGACGGCGCGACCCGTCATACCGCCTGGAGCGCGGCGCTCGACCGCTCGCGGCGCGTCACCGGCTCGACCGCAACCAACCCCGCGGGCTTGGCGATGGCCTCGACGATGCGATGCATCAGCCGGCCGAAGCCGGCGAGCCAGCAGCTCATCGCCACAAAATTGACGAGCCCAGCCGCGCCGATCGTCGCCGCGGCCAGCGGCCAGCCGAGGATCAGCGCGAACGCGGTCGACGCCGCGTAGCTGCGCAGCAGGAACACAGCCAACCGCGACAGCCGCATCGCGCAGCGCACCCGCAGCAGCCGTTTGGTCCCGCCATGGTTCTCGACGCAGACCGTGACCAGCGAGCGGGTGCACAGACCGCGAGCGATCTCCAAGTCCCGGTTGCTCCACCCGCTATCCGGCACGACGATATATTTCTGCCGCACCAGGAAATCCATCAATCCGAGGATCAGCGCCTCTTTCTCGGTTCCGGCCTCGCTCCAATAGGCGAGCTGGAAGGCCCGGCGGCGCCACGAGATGCGCATGCGCTGCCCGGTCTCGGACGGGGCGAGGTGCGGCTCGACGCGCATTTCCCGGACCCGCCATCTGATCCGCTCCGCACCGCGCAGCAACGGGCCGAGATAGATCAACAGCGCTACCAGCGCGCGCGCCTTCAGTCCGGTGAAGCGGCGGTCGATCGGCGCTTTGAGCGCGCCGTTGACGCACATTGCCCAGGTGACCAGCAATGGCACCGCCAGCAGCTGCCACCAGCCTCCGCCCACGATCGCCGCCGCAGCCAAGATCAAGGCCGCGGCACTCCATTCGAAGGTCAGAGGCAGGTATGCGGTCAGCGTGGAGGGCGGCTCGTACAGAGTTTGGAACAGACCGCGGCCGAACACGCCCGAATAGATCACGGGCCGGCGCGACAGCAACAGCGAGGTCGACAGGTCACCATAGATTCGGCCGAGCCATTTTGCCTGTCCGAACAAGTTGAAGCGGAACGGATGCTTTGAATAAACCAGCGCCTCCGCCTTGCCGTAGCCGCGCTGCTGGCGGCAATAGGCAGCGACCGTGTTGCGGCGAAAATGCCAGACGATCGCTGCCGGGCTGAAGCCGATCAGGTGTCCGGCATCCTGAAACCGCCAGCAGACGTCGACATCGTCGCCGGCGGCGCGATAGACCGGGTCGAAGCCGCCGAGGCCGAGCAGGGTCTCGCGGCGAAAGGCCATGTTGCAGCCGGCAATGTGCTCGGCGACCTCGTCGCTCAGCAGCACATGGGTGGGGCCGCCCGGCGCCACAGCGACCGCGGCCGGGATGAGGCTGTCCTCGGGCGGCGGAAAGTTGGGTCCGCCGCAGATAGCGAGCCCGCTCGCCTCCATCTTGGCGACGAGATAGGTCAGCCAGTCCGGGTCGGCGACGCAATCGCTGTCGGTATAGGCGACGATCTCGCCGGTGGCGGCTTCGGCGCCGACGTTGCGGGCGACGCTCAAGCCCTTGTTCGGTTGGCTGAAGATCCGGCAATTGGGATAGCTCTCGGCGATTTCGAGGGTGCGGTCGCTCGAACCGTCATTGACGACGACAACCTCATAGTCGGGATAATTGAGCCGCTCGAGCGAGTCGAGACAGGCATCCATCGTGCGCTCGGCATTATAGGCGCAGACCACGACCGAGACCCGCGGGTAACGCGGCAGCGCCGGCGGCAGCGGGCCGCGATAGCAGCGCTCGGCTTCACCCAGCGAGGGCTTGGGCCGCCGCTCCCGGTCAACCAGGCCAAAGGCCCAATCCTCGACCAGGTGACCGCCGGTGAACCATTCGTCAGTCCAGGAAAATACGCAGGTTCCGGCGACCCCTGCCGCGAATGCGCTGCGGATTTGCCAGGATAGGATACGCCGCTGTCGCTCCTCACCCTCGTGCATCGAGTTGACGCCGAATTCGGTCAGCACCAGCGGCCGGTCGACCGCAAGATTGTGCAACCGGGCGATATAGCTGCGGAAGGCGGTCTCGTCGTGCAGGTAGACGTTGAAGCAGACGAAATCAGTGAAGTCGACCGTGAGGTACTCGGTCGACGGAAAGTTGGCGTAGCTGACCAGCGCGTCGGGGTGCTCGGCTTTGACCAACGCGACGAGTGTGCGCAAAAACCGCCGGACCGGCTCGGCGCCGTGCCAGCGGATCATGTCCGGCGGGATCTCGTTGCCGACCAGATAGGCGAAAATTGCAGGGTGGCGGCGGCAGGCGCGAACCCCGGCGCTGACCGCGTCGCGGATCTGCGCCTGGGTCGCCCGGCTGTCGAGAAAGGTGATGTGCTGCGGCCAGGGCAGTCCAATCAGCACCTTCAACCCCGCCTCGGACGCCGCATCGAGCAGCCAGAGCGGCGGCACGGTGAAGACGCGCACCGTGTTAATCCCGGCTTCACCCATCAGCGCGAAATCTGTGTCGACGACCGACTGCTCGGGAAAGGGCGCGCCATGGCTGCAGATCGGGAAAGGACCGTAGGTAACGCCCTTGACAAAGTGCTTGTGCTCGCCGGCGAGGAAGAACTTGCCGCTGACGCGGATCGACTCCGGCGGCGTGGCCTGAAACCGCGGGCGCGGTTCGGACAACGCGGCGAGCCGGTCGGTCTCAACCAGGGTCATCTCGGAAGCTCCGCGGATAGGCGCTGCCGCGGTCGACCCTCGGCCGAGTCAGCGCTCGCACAACGAACGGTCGTGGGATTCATTCCAGTTGCGCCAGCCGCGATCGGCTCAGTCGCGATCGGCCCAGTCACGGTCGGCCCGGCCTCCGGCGGTGCCGGCGCGCTCAGGGCGCGGCATGCTGATGCCAGGCGAGGGCGGTGCGGATGATCGTGTCGAGATCGGAGTATTGGGCCCGCCAGCCGAGCAGCTCGGCGGCAAGACCGGGGTCGGCGACCAGCGCCGGCGGGTCCCCCGGTCGCCGTGGTGCTGGCCGAACCGGAACCCGGCGGCCGCTGACCCTTTCGCTGGCGGCGATCACCTGGCGCACCGAATGGCCGCTGCCGGTGCCGAGATTGACGGCAAGGCTGGCGCTGCCGTCGCGCAGCCGCTCCAATGCCCGCAGATGGGCGATCGCCAGGTCGTCAACATGGACGTAGTCGCGGATCGCGGTCCCATCCGGGGTCGGATAATCGGTGCCGTAGATGTCAAGCTGCGGCCGTTGCCCCAGCGCCGCCTGCAGCACCAACGGCACGAGATGGGTTTCGGGTTCGTGGCATTCGCCGATCTCGCCCTCGGCGTCGGCTCCGGCGGCGTTGAAATAGCGCAGCGTGGCCGTGCGCATCCCATAGGCCTCGCCGTACCAGTGCAATGCCCGCTCTATCGCGAGCTTGGTTTCGCCATAGGGATTGACCGGATGTTGCGCTGCGTTTTCGGCGATCGGCACGGCGTCCGGAATGCCGTAGATGGCGCAGGTCGACGAGAACACGATCTGGCCGACGCCGGCGTCCCGCATCGCCTCGAGCAGAGTGAGCGTGCCGCCGAGATTGTTGCGGTAATAGAGCGCCGGGTCGGCCACCGACTCGCCGACATAAGCGTAAGCGGCGAAGTGCATGACCGCGGATACCCGGTGTTCGGCGAGCGCGGCGGCGAGCCGCGTGCGGTCGGCAAGTTCGCCCTCGATGAGCGGGCCCCATCGCACCGCCGCGCGCCGTCCGCGCGAGAGATTGTCAAACACGACCGGCCGGTATCCGGCGCGCGCCAATGCCTTGCAGGCGTGTGAGCCGACATATCCCGCCCCGCCCGTGACCAAAATCGATTGTGACATGCGCCTTGCCGGTCGGTATCGTGCTGACTGCGAGACAACGCGGCGCCGTCCGCGGCTCTTCCCGAGAAGGTTGCTCCGGCGGACGCGGCGACTTGCCGCGGGGCGCCCCGGTGGAATAAGCCCGCCACATCATCGTTTCTGGCTGCACTCGCCTGAGGGTCGGACCGCATGCGCATCGCAGTAATCGGAACTGGGTATGTCGGGTTGGTCTCGGGGGCGTGCTTTTCCGAGTTCGGCGTCGAGGTCATTTGCGTCGACCAGGACAGGGCCAAGATTGCGCGGCTAAAAGACGGCCAAATTCCGATCTTCGAACCGGGGCTCGGGGCGTTGGTAGCCCGCAATGCGGCAGCGGGGCGGCTTTCGTTCAGCACCGAACTGTCGGCGGCGGTCGCCGGCGCCGATGCGGTCTTCATCGCCGTCGGCACCCCGTCGCGGCGCGGCGACGGGCATGCCGATCTCTCTTACGTCTTTGCCGCCGCCGAAGAGATCGGGCACGCGCTTAGCGGCTACACAGTGGTGGTCACCAAATCGACGGTTCCGGTCGGCACCGGCCGCGAAGTCGCTGAGATCCTGCGCCGGGTTCGACCGCAAGGCCGGTTCGACGTGGTCTCGAACCCCGAGTTTCTGCGCGAGGGCTCGGCCATCGAGGATTTCATGCGGCCCGACCGGGTGGTGATCGGCGCCGACAGCGAGCCGGCCCGCGCGGTGATGCGAGCGCTCTATCGCCCGCTCTATCTGCTCGAAACGCCGATGCTGTTCACCGATATCGAGACCGCCGAACTGATCAAATACGCCGCCAACGCCTTCCTCGCGACCAAGATCAGCTTTATCAATGAGATCGCCGATTTGTGCGAACGGGTCGGCGCCGATGTTCAGGACGTGGCCAAGGGCATCGGTCTCGACGGCCGCATCGGCCGCAAGTTCCTGCATGCCGGCCCGGGGTTCGGCGGCTCGTGTTTTCCCAAGGACTGCCGCGCACTGGTGCGCACCGCGCGCGAGGCCGACGCGCCGCTGGCGATCGTCGAGACCGTGGTGCGGGTCAACGACCGGCGCAAAGAGCGCATGGCCGACAAGATCGCCGCCGCCATCGGCGGCGATGTCGCCGGCAAGACGCTGGCCGTGCTCGGCTTGACGTTCAAGCCTAACACCGACGACATGCGCGACAGCCCGAGCCTGACGATCTTGCCGCGTCTCAGGGCGGCCGGGGCGGCGATCCGGGCCTTCGATCCCGAGGGAATGAGCGAGGCGAAAAAGCTGCTGCCCGACCTCGTCTACTGCGCCGACGCCTACGAGGCGATCGAGGGGGCCGACGCGCTGGTCCTCCTGACCGAGTGGAACGCGTTTCGGGCACTCGATCTCGGGCGGGTCAGGAGCCTGCTCGCGACCCCGCTGGTGATCGATCTGCACAACGTCTACCAGCCTCACGAAATGGTCGACGCCGGCCTCGCCTATGTCAGCATCGGCCGGGCGATGCTGACCCCCCGGCCGCAATTGCGCGCGCTCGCCTGAGAAGCGCGGATGTCCATCGCTCGCCGCCCTCCCTATCTGACGGGATCTTTCCGATGAGCAGCGTCGTTGCCAAGCGTGTCCTCGTCACCGGCGGCGCTGGCTTTCTCGGCTCGCATTTGTGCGAGCGCCTGGCCGCCCAGGGCGACGACGTGCTCTGCGTCGACAATTACTTCACCGGGCGCAAGGACAACATTGCCGGGCTGTTGGGCAGCCCGCATTTCGAGGCGATGCGGCACGACATCACCCATCCGCTCTTTGTCGAAGTCGACGAGATCTACAACCTCGCCTGCCCGGCCTCGCCGATCCACTACCAGTTCGATCCGGTGCAGACGACCAAGACTAGCGTGATCGGCGCGATCAACATGCTGGGGCTGGCCAAACGCCTGAAGGCCAAGATCTTCCAGGCTTCGACGTCGGAGGTCTACGGCGACCCCACCCTGCATCCGCAGCCGGAGAGCTATCGCGGCAACGTCAACCCGATCGGGCCGCGCGCCTGCTACGATGAGGGCAAGCGCTGTGCCGAGACGCTGTTCTTCGACTATTTCCGCCAGCACAATCTGAAGATCCGCGTCGCCCGCATCTTCAATACCTACGGGCCCCGGATGCACCCCAATGACGGCCGCGTCGTTTCGAATTTCATCGTGCAGGCGCTGCGCAACGAGCCGATCACGCTTTACGGCGATGGCAGCCAGACCCGCGCCTTCTGCTATGTCGACGATCTGATCGACGGGTTTGTCGCGCTGATGGCCGCTGCCGACGACATCACCGGACCGGTCAACCTCGGCAACCCGGTCGAAACCTCGGTCGCCGAACTGGCTGATCTGGTGATTGCGCTGACCGGCTCCAGCTCGACCATCACCCGCCGCCCGCTTCCGGTCGACGACCCGGTCCAGCGCTGCCCGGACATCGCCCAGGCGCAGGCGGTGCTGGGCTGGCAGCCGCGCACCGGGCTCAACGACGGCCTCGCCCGCACGATCGCCTATTTCGAAACTCTGCTGTCGGTGCGTGGGCGCAACCACGGCGCGGCGGTCGACGAAAGGCGGCCCGGCGAAATGCCGGCGTCGAACCGGAAGGCGAGGGCCGCAGCCGCGGCGCGCCCGGCATCGGTGCCGGTCAAATAATCCGGCGTCGGCGCAGCGCCTCGATGATCTCTTCGGCGGCGATCTCTGGGCCGGCCCCGACCGTGGTCAGGCGCAGCTCCGGAGCCGCCGGCGCCTCGTAGGGCGAGTTGAGGCCGGTGAAGTGCTCGATCCGACCGGCCTTGGCCTTGGCGTAAAGCCCCTTGGGATCGCGCCGGATGCATTCCTCGAGCGGCGTATCGACGAAGATCTCGAGAAACGGCGTGGGCTCGGTCAGCTCGCGCACCATTCCGCGCTCGGCGCGGAACGGCGAGATGAACGAGCAGATCACGATCAGCCCGGCCTCGGCCATCAGCTTGGCGACCTCGCCGACGCGCCGGATGTTTTCGACCCGGTCGGCGTCGGTAAAGCCGAGATCGCGGTTGAGCCCGTGGCGAACGTTGTCGCCATCGAGCAGCATCGTGTGATGGCCGAGGGCGAGCAGCTTTTTTTCGGCCAGATCGGCGATCGTCGATTTGCCGGCGCCCGACAGCCCGGTCAGCCACAGCACTGCCGGCACCTGCTCCTTGAGCGCCGCCCGCTCGATCCGGCCGACGGTCAACGCCTGCCAGTGGATGTTGGTGGCCCGGCGCAGCCCGAAAGCGATCATCCCCGCGCCGGCGGTCTCGTTAGTGAAGCGGTCGATCAAAATGAAGGCGCCAGTCTCCCGGTTGACCGCATAAGGATCGAACGCTACCGGCGCCGCGGTCGACAGATTGCAGAATCCGATTTCGTTGGCGCCGAGGCTCTTGTCGGCCAGATGCGCCATGGTCTCGACATCGATGCGGTGCTTGAGCGCGGTGACGGTCGCCGGCACGGTGCGGTGAGCGATCTTCAGCAGATAGGAGCGGCCCGGGACCATCGGCTGCTCGCTCATCCAGATCACCTGGGCGGCGAACTGGTCGACGCATTCGGGCGGGTCGCGCGGGTCGACCAACAGATCGCCGCGGGCGATGTCGATCTCGTCGGCCAGGGTCAAGGTCACGGCATCGCCCTCGCCGGCGCGCGCCAGCGGACCGTCGAAGGTGACGATCTCCTTGACCCGAGTCATTCGGCCCGAGCCGGCGACCAGCACTGGGTCGCCAGGCGCGATCGAGCCCGAGGCGAGCGTGCCGGAAAAGCCGCGGAACCCGGCATTCGGGCGGTTGACCCACTGCACCGGAAAGCGAAACGGGCGGTCCCCGTCGCGATCCACCAGTTCAACCGTTTCCAGGTGCTCGATCAGGGTCGGCCCGCGATACCAGGGTGTGCGCTCCGTGCGCCGGGTGACATTGTCGCCCAACAACGCCGAGAGCGGGATGGCGCATACGGCAGGATCGCCCAACCCCGCGGCAAACCCGGAAAACCCGGCGACGATTTCATCAAACCGGCGCTCGTCGAAGCCGACCGTATCCATCTTGTTGACCGCCAGGACGAGGTGCCGGATGCCGAGCAGCGAGCAGATGAACGCGTGCCGTTTGGTCTGCGCCAACAGGCCGTTGCCGGCATCGACCAGGATCACCGCGAGATCGCAGGTCGAGGCCCCGGTCGCCATGTTGCGGGTGTATTGCTCGTGCCCGGGCGTATCGGCGACGATGAAGGCGCGCGCCGGAGTGGCGAAAAAGCGGTAGGCGACATCGATCGTGATGCGCTGCTGGCGCTCGTCTTCAAGCCCGTCCAACAGCAGCGAAAAATCGATCGCGTCGCCGGTCGTGCCAAACCGGCGCAACTCGCGTTCGAGCGCGATCAGCTGGTCGTCGAAGATCAGCGCGCAGTCGTGCAGCAGCCGGCCAATCAGCGTCGACTTGCCGTCATCGACCGATCCGCAGGTCAGAAAGCGCAATAGACCGCGTTCGCGCGCCGCGCGGGTCGCCGCGCAAGGGGAAGCCATCAGAAATAGCCCTCGCGCTTTTTGCGCTCCATTGCTGCGTCTTCGTCGCCGTCGATCAGGCGGCCCTGCCGCTCGGAGCGGCGCGTGTCGCGCAATTCGGAGAGGATTTCGGCCGGGGTGGCCGCCGCCGACTCGATCGCCCCGGTCAGCGGGTAGCAGCCCAAGGTGCGAAACCGGACAAGGCGCGACTCAGGCGTCTCGCCGGGCTGCAACGGCAGACGGTCGTCGTCGACCATGATCCAGGTCTTGCTGCGCTCGACCACCGGCCGCAACGCTGCGAAATACAGCGGCACCACTGGAATTTCTTCGGTCGCGATGTATTCCCAGACATCGTGCTCGGTCCAGTTCGACAGCGGAAACACCCGCATCGTCTCGCGCCCGGAAAGGCGCGTGTTGTAGAGCCGCCACAATTCGGGCCGCTGGTTTTTCGGGTTCCAATCGTGGTTGGCGCCGCGCAGCGAAAAGACGCGTTCCTTGGCCCGGCTCTTTTCCTCGTCGCGCCGCGCCCCGCCCAAGGCGGCGTCAAAGCCGTGGCGGTCGAGCGCCTGCTTCAAAGCCTCGGTCTTCATCACCGCGGTATGCAGCGCCGAGCCGGAGGAAATCGGGTCGACGCCGCGCCGCACCCCCTCCTCGTTGGTGTGGACGATCAGGTCGAGCCCGAGGCGGCGCGCGGTCATGTCGCGAAACGCGATCATCTCGCGGAACTTCCACTTGGTATCGATATGGAGCAGTGGAAAAGGCGGCCGGCCGGGATGGAACGCCTTGCGCGCCAGATGCAGCATGACGCTCGAATCCTTGCCGATCGAATAGAGCATGACTGGACGGCGAAACTCGGCTGCGACCTCGCGCATGATGCCGATGGCTTCGGCTTCGAGGCGGCGCAGATGGGCCGGGCGCAGAAATGATGCAAGGGAAGGTTCGGCAACAGCAGGCACGGCCATTCTTTCGAGAAGCTGACGGCGAGCATCCCCGTTAGAGAACAGCATGGCGGATGTCAAACCTGTAGGAACCTCACCGGCTCGAGCACCGGTGATCGTCCCCGGCGTCGTCACCGCCGCGGTGGAACATCACGACACGGCCGAACGACGATTTTGCGTCACAATCACCCTTGATGAGATCCCGCAAGATGGCATCGAGCGGGTCGCCGCTGTCAAATGACAGTGAACGGCTAGTCTGCAATCCGACTGCGATGCGAAACGCCTGGCGACCATTTCAAAGCCAACATTATCCTGCAACCGGCGGCGCGGTGCGGGCCGGAAAAGTGAAAAGCAAAACGTTCTCTATAAATCGGCGGCGTCGGCGTATTCGGGCACGCGGTAATAGACCCAGACGAGGTTGGCCAACAGCACCGCGCCGGTGACGAGAAATACCCAGCGCAGCCCGAAGGCCGCCGCTACGGCGCCGCCGCTCAGCGGGCCGAGCGAGTTGCCGAGAAACATCGCCG
Organism: uncultured Alphaproteobacteria bacterium; assembly: GCA_963832875.1. Lineage (GTDB taxonomy): Bacteria > Pseudomonadota > Alphaproteobacteria > ATCC43930 > CGMCC-115725 > AP-15. The sequence goes on from CAWHWB010000003.1 coordinate 715,082, forward strand.
AAGCGGTGATGCCGTAGACCGTGCCGCGCTGCGCCCGCGGTACCAGCCGCCCGACCAGCGCGTTGGCGGTCGGCAGGATGCCGCCGATGAACATGCCCACGCCAAAGCGCTCGGCGGTAAAGATCCAATAATTGTCGACAAAGGCTTGCGGCAGGGTCATCAGGGTCGCCCCCAGCAGGCTGATTAGCAATACCCGGCGATAGCCGAGCACATCGCTCCGCTTGCCGAGAAACGGTGAAGCGACCACGTCGGCGAGCCCGGTCACCGAAAATGCGATGCCGCTCAAGGTCGCGAGATCGGGCCGCATGCCGACCAGCTCCTTGACGAACAGAGTGATCACGGGCTGCACCGTGCGCACCCCGAACTGCGCCATCAGCAGCACGAAAAACAACGGCAAAAGCCCCGGCGAGCGCGCCACCGCAATCAGGCTGGCGAGCAGCGAGCGTCCGCCGCGAGTGCGCGGGGGCGCCACGAAACGCTCGTGCACGCCGAACCAGACGAGGCCCGTCGACAGCAGCACCGTCGCCCCGGTGCAGTAGAACGGGATGCGGTAGCTGTGGGTCGCATCGGCGAGCGCGCCGCCGAGCAGCGGGCCGACCAGCGAGCCGACCAATTGGCCGGTACTGAGCCAGCCGAGCGCGAAGCCGAGCCTATCCTCGGGCGCCTGGCTCGCAACCAGTGCTATCGCCGAACTGGAGAACCCGGCGAACACCCCCATCAGCGCGCGAAAGGCGAAGAACTGCCAAACGTTGGCGGCGATCCCCATCAGCGCTGCGAAGACGCCGATCGCCAAGCTCGAGCGCAATAGCATCAGCTTGCGGCCGCGGCGGTCGGCCAGACGCCCCCACAACGGCGAGGCAAAGGCCGCGACCAAGGAGGTCACGCCGGAGAGGATGCCGGCCCACAGATCGACCGCACTCGCCGAGCGGACCCCGAGCACCGGCAGAAACAGCGGCATGATCGGGCTCAGCATCGAGAACGACATCGTCATGACGAACTGGATGCCGACCATCGCCCACAGAGTGCGCTGCCATTGCGGCGAGGGCGGCTGCAGATCGCGTGTGCTCGACGGCGTCGATGCGCGGTTCGGCCATGTCCCCCGCTGACTGGCTCGGCTCAGGCCGCACGGTTCGGCCGAATCCTGGCGTTTTAGCCGAAGCGATTACAGTCGGCATCGGTTTTGCGCGGCGGCGCCCCGCCGAGAAGCCATGGCATACATGCAAATACCGTGCGGGCGGGATTAACCGAGCGTTCGTCCCTGGCCTCCGCGCGAACCCAGCCGCGTCGGGCCGGGCGCCCACTCGCCGGCGAAGGTCACGGGTCGCGGTCAACCGCCTAAATTTTGAGCGCAAAAAAAATGTCAAAAATACCAGAGACATTCATCGCACTACTGCCCTACACTTCTCGCAAGGCTCCACCAAAGGAGCCGTTTCGAACTGGAGCGTGAGCGATGGCGGCGGCGGAGAACGTAAGGGGTGTGCCGTGGTGGAAGGAGCCGACCAAGGACCAGTGGTACGCCTTTGTCGCAGCCTGGCTGGGCTGGACCTTGGATGCCTTCGATTTCACCGTGTTCCTGCTGATCATGCATCCGATCGCGCAGACGTTTCACGTCTCGATGACGGCGGTGACGTTCGTGTTCACGATCACGCTGTGGATGCGGCTGATCGGCGCCACCACCTCGGGCTGGCTCGGCGACCGGTTTGGGCGCAAAAAGCCGCTGATGGTTGCGATCCTCGGCTACTCGCTGTGCAACTTCGCCGCCGGTTTTTCGCCGACATTCCTGTTTCTGTTCGGCGCTCGCGCGGTGCTCGGGTTGTTTATGGGCGCGGAATGGCCGGCCGGCGCCTCGTTGGCGATGGAGACCTGGCCGCAGCGCTCGCGCGGGTTGATGGCCGGTCTGCTGCAAGGCTCCTGGGGCCTCGGCTTCCTACTGTCATTTGCGTGCTACGGCCTCTTTTATAATTCGATTGGCTGGCGCGGCCTGCTGTGGATCGGCGTGCTGCCCGCGTTGGCCGTCGTCTATGTGCGCTTTTTTGTCAAAGAGCCCGAGGTCTGGGTCGAAAACCAGCGGATCCAGCGCACCCAGCAGCGCGAGGTCAAGGCGCCGCTGGTCAGCATTTTCAAGCGCGGCATGATCCTCAATACGCTGAATTGCTGCTGGTTCATGGCCAGCGGGTTCGTTTTGTATTATTCGATCAACGTGCTGTTCCCGACTCACCTCGAGGTCGACCTGAAGATGTCCCCCGGGGCGATCGGCGAGATCGGTGTGGCCGCCAACCTCGTCGTCTTTTTGGCCAGCATAAGTTGGGGCTGGGTGGCCGATAAAATTGGCCGCAAGGCGGCGCAGATCTTGCCCGCCCTGATCGCGATCCCGATCGCTCCGCTTTATCTGCTGACCGGCAGTTTCACGCTGATCTGGTGGGCCTATGTAATCCAGGGCGCGTTCGGCAGCGGCGGTTTCGCCAGCCAGGCGCCGAGCTACCTCGCCGAGCGGTTCCCGACCGAGGTGCGTGCGACGGCTGCGGGCTTCTGCTATCACCAGGGCGCGATCTGGGGCGGCCTGGTGGCGCCGCTCCTGGCCTATGCCGCCACCGCCTATCATCTCGGCTACGCCATTCCGATGCTGGTCGGGACCGTCGTCGCCGCACTGAGTTTTGCCATCGCGATCGGGCTCGGTCCGGAAACCAGAGGCAAGGAGCTCTCGGCCGAGCTGGTCGTGGCCTGAGCGGAGCGAGCTATCGAACAAGGGAAGGGCCTCTTTCGACACCGTCGGGAGAGGTCTTTTTGTAGTCTCACGTGCACCTGGAAGCTGCGCAACGGGACGCTAGCCATTGCGAGGCCCCGGCTCAACGGGGTCCGTCTAATAGGAGGAATCTCATGACGATCACTGTCGAAACCGTGAAGCCCGTCGCGTGGTGGAAGGAACCGACTAGGGAACAATGGCACGCATGGGTCGCGGCTTGGCTCGGCTGGACCTTGGACGCCTTTGATTTCACGATCTTTCTGCTGATCATGGTACCGATCGCGCAATATTTTCATGTGCCGCTGACGGCGGTAGCGATCGTCTTCACCTTGACCTTGTGGATGCGGCTTGCCGGCGCCACCGCCTCGGGCTGGATGGCCGATCGGATCGGGCGCAAATTGCCGCTGATGATTGCGATCGCCGGGTATTCACTGTGCAATCTCATCGCCGGACTGGCGCCGGCCTTCTGGGTCCTGCTCCTGTTCCGCGCCGCGCTCGGCTTCTTTATGGGTGCGGAGTGGCCAGCCGGCGCGGCATTGGCGCTCGAACAATGGCCGCAGCGCTCGCGCGGGCTTATGGGCAGTGTGCTGCAAGCCTCCTGGGGCATCGGCGGGCTGATGTCGGCGGCAGCCTACGGCCTCCTTTACAATTCGATCGGCTGGCGTGGGCTGCTGATCATCGGGGTCCTGCCGGCGCTGCTGCTGTTCTATATCTTTCCCTTCGTCAAGGAGCCTGCGGTCTGGCTCGAAAACCGCGGCATCCAGCGCGCCGAGAAGCGCGAGGTGCGCATGCCGCTGTTCAGCATCTTCAAGCGGCGCATGCTCGGCAACACGCTGACCGCGTGCTGGTGGATGGCGAGCGGGTTTATCACCGGCTATTCGGTCGGCGGCTTGTTCCCGACCTATCTGCAAAAGGGCCTGCATCTGAGCCCGGGGCTCGTTTCGCTGCCAATCATGCTGCAAAGCGTGCTGTTTTTTGTCAGCGGCTTTATCTGGGGTTGGGTAGCGGACCGTATGGGCCGGCGCTGGGCGCTGATCCTGCCGGCGATCTTCGGAATTCTGTGCGCGCCGCTCTACCTGATGACCACCAACTACACGATGATCCTGATATTCTTCACCATCCAGGGTCTGTTTGCCGGCGGTGGCATGTATGCCCAGAACCCGACCTATCTCGCCGAACGCTTCCCGACCGAGGTGCGCGCGACAGCAAGCGGGTTCTGCTATCACCAGGGGGCGATTTTTGGCGGCGTGACGCTGCCGATCCTGACCTATCTCGCCGCCACCTGGCATACCGGGTTTGCCACCCCGATGCTGATCGGCACTGTGTTCGGCGCTGTCATGTTTATCATCGCGCTGCTGTTCAGCCCCGAGACCCGCGGCACGCAGCTCTCGGCGGAGGTTGTGCTCGCCTGAGCAGCCCGGCGCAGCCGCAGAGCGGGGTCGCCCGCCGCACCGCACGGGCCTCGCGCCACGGGGCCGGCCGCGTTAGGCTGGCCCTTCTAGGTGCCCGTGGCCCGCCATCCGCGGCTCGGCGTGCCCGCTGGCGAGGAAAGGTGCAGCGTGACGATCGGCGACCGAGAGGGGAGCGCAACCCGCACATCGTTCCGGCTCGAAGAGGCGACGATCGACGATCTGCACCGGGCGATCCGGGCGGGGCGGACCAGTTGCGTCGCGATCGTGCGGCATTATATCGCCCGCGCCCGCGCCTATAACGGCGTCGCCAGCGCGCTGGTTACCAGGGACGGCGCGCCGGTCCCGGCGGCCAAGGGTGCGGTGCGGGCAATGGCGGGGCTGCAGTTTCCGACCGCGACCATAAAGGCCTCGTCGATCCTGCCCGATCTCGACCGGTACGCGGGCCCGCCGCTCGAATGGGGCCGGATGGAGGCGACCGCCTCGGACCCTTCGGTGCAGCAGCAATATGGGATGATCGCCGGCATTCCGGACGCCGGCCAGCTGAACGCGCTCGCCACCTTGAACATCCGCGGCGAGCGTTCGGTCACCTGCCGCGGCGAGTTTGACCGGCATCCGTCCGAGGGTCCGTTGCCGCCCGAGGCGCCGCCGGTCTGCGAAATCTTCCGCCGGTTGCCCGACGCGCTCGAACGTGCCGCCGAGCTCGATGCTCGCTATGGCAAGAACCCGCCGCTCGACCAGATGCCGATGTACGGCGTCGTGTTCTCGTTCAAGGATCCGTTCGACACCAAGGATATGCGCACGACAGCCGGCGGCGACGCGGCCTACGACATCGATTTTCCGGCGCGCGATCATGTGCTGGTCGAGCAGTTGCGCAACAAGGGTGCCATCATCTTTGCGAAGGCCGTCAACACCGAATACAACGGCCGCGCCGGCGACCCGGGCGGCCGCCACCGGCCGGAAATGGTGCTGCCCTCGACGCTCGGCTATCAGCGCTCGAGCTGGGCCGGCAATCCCGCCAACCCCTATGACACGACGCGCGCCGCCTCGCTCGGCTCGTCGTCGGGGTCGGGCGTCTCGGTCAGCGCCAACCTCGTGATGGCGAGCCTCGGCGAGGAAACCCGCGCCTCGACTCGCGGTCCGGCCAACCACAACGCGGTTGCGCTGATCCTGCCGCACAAGGCGATGCTCGGCTTCAACGGCGGGGCGATCGGCGCCGACATCTATTGCGACAGGAGCGGCATTCTCGCCCGCACGATCGGCGATTGCGCCCGGGTGCTCGACGCGCTGAAGGACCCGGAGCGGGGCTATTACGATCCGCGCGACCCCTATACCACGGTGCCGCGCTCTTCGGTGCTGACGATGGGTTATGCGAGCCATGCCCGGACGACCGGGGCTGCGGGTTCGCTCGAAGGCATGCGCATCGGGGTCATCCGCGAGTCGATGCTGGTGCCGCCCGGAGCCACGGCCCCCACGCCGATCGCGACCGCCGCCGCAGCCGAAATCAGAGCGGTGCTGGGTGTGAAGCTCGGGGCCGCCCTGGTCGAATCCTCCGATCCGCTGTGGCAGCCCGATCGCGAGATCGAGCAAATGGATCCCGATTTTCGGCGTGCACTGGCGCGGCTGGTGCCGGTGTTCATGCCCGATCTGTTGTTTCGGCTGCGACCCGACGGAGAGCCGCTATTTGGGGAGTTCGCCGCGGCGATCCGGCCGACCGAGTTCCTGCCCGGCAAGATTTTCGGCAGCGGCCGCATGGCGCCGATTGATTATCTGGTCGAGCTGGCCGAGGGCCGGGTCGCCGCGCCCGCGAATCTCGATATCGCCACGATCCAGCAACAGGAGCTGGCGATGTCGTTTCGGTTTCACGTCAACCAATATCTCAGCCGTCGCGCTGTCGATTGGCGGACCTGCGGCTTCACCGAGACCCTCGCTGATTTCGCGGCCCTCAACGCGCGCTCGAAATTCTGGGGCGACGATGGGCGCGCCGCATTTAGGAACTGGGAGGAGGTCGGCGACCCGCGCAACCGATTGGGCGGGCGTCAGGGCGTCGACGAGCGGATCATGCTGCGCGAATTGCTGCGCCGGGTCGACATGATGGTGATCCTCGAAAACCGCCTCGACGCGCTGGTGCGCCTGCACACTCCGCTGCCGCCGGCCAAGATCGGCGGCGCCCACGATGCCACGGGCGGTCCATCGAATCTGCGGCTCGAGTCGTTCTATGGCCCGAATGCCGGGCTGACCGAAATTCTGGTCCCGGCCGGCTACATTACGACGGTCTATGATCCGGTCTTCGCCCTGAGCGCCGACCGCACCCGCTATGTGGCAGTCGCCTCCGACACCCCGACCACGATACCACCGCCCGGCCTGCCGTTTTCGCTGGTCTTCCGCGCCGAGCCCGGCAAGGAAGACATCCTGCTGCGGATCGCGTCTTCCTACGAAGCCGCCTCGCGCCGCCGCATCCCGCCTCCGGCTTTTGGCCCATTGGGCTGACCGGAGTCGTCAGAGCGAACAGGCGATCTCGCTTGGCACGGCGTCATTCGACCCGATCCCTCGAGAGCCCCGCGCTATAGTCGGCCCGCATCTTTGAGACAACGGAGAGGATCGATGGCGCTGACATTGGAAGAAGCCAATCGGATCATTCGCGGCGCCCTGGCCAAGGCGCAGGAGCTCGGCATCAAGATCAGCGCCGCGGTTTGCGACGCCGGCGGCCGTCCGATCGCATTGCAGCGGATGGACGGGGCAATCTGGGCGAGCGCCTATGGCAGTGAGGGCAAGGCGGTCGCCTCGGCGGCGTTCGGCCGGCCCAGCGGCGAGATGGCTCAGCGCGCGGACCAGCCGACCCCGCGCGGCATCGCCGCGGCGGAAGGCGGCCACATGATCATGGGCCAGGGTGCGGTCCCGATCATTAGGAACGGCGTCATCGAGGGCGCCTGCGGGGTCGGCGGCGGCACCTCCCCAACAGGATGAAGACTGCGCCCGCGCCGGTGTCGCACAACTCTAGATAGAGAGATTTGGTGCGTCGGCGGAGAGCAGCAACGGTCGCATCGGAGAAAGAGCAACCCCCTCACCCTTCCTCTCCCGCCAAGTGGAGGTGGGCCGCAAAGCGTCGCGGAGGCGCAGCCGAGCCCTACCCGGAGCCGGGCGAGGGGGGTTTGGTCCGGTCGGAAACTACTTCGGCCCGGCGCAGCGGGTGGGCGTGGTCGAGGGGGCCGTGGCCGCGACCCAATCCGGGAGCGCTGGCGATCGCGCGCCTGCACATAGGCGCGCGCGCGCTCGACGGCAGCGGCGATGCCTTGACCCTGGGCGAGACCGGCGGCAATTGCCGAAGCGAGGGTGCAGCCGGTGCCGTGGGTATGGCGGGTCGCAAGGCGCGGGCTCTCCCATACCTGGGCGCCCGCTTCGGTCACCAGCACGTCGCGGACGGTGTCGCCGGCGAGATGCCCTCCTTTGACCAGCACCGCCCGGCAGCCGAGCGCCAGCAAGGACTCGCCGGCCGCGCGCATCGCCGTGACATCGCCGATCGCCATGCCGCACAGGATCTCGGCTTCGGGCAGGTTTGGGGTCAGCACCGTGGCCCGACCGATCAGCAGCCGCTTCAGCGCCTCGACCGCATCGGGCTCGATCAGCCGGGCGCCGCCTTTGGCGGCCATCACTGGGTCGACGACCAGCGGCAGGCCGGCGGCACGCTGCGCGCAATACTGCGGCGAGCGTTTCGATTACCGCGGCATCGTGCAGCATGCCGGTTTTGATCGCGTCGGCGCCGATATCGTCGAGCACCACCTCGATCTGCTGGCGGATGAATTCTGGCGGGACCGGCAGCACGCCGAAGACGCCCAAGGTGTTCTGCGCGGTCAGCGCAGTGATCGCCGTCGCTGCGTAGGCACCGAGCATCGTCACCGTCTTGATATCGGCCTGGATGCCGGCGCCGCCGCCGGAATCCGAGCCGGCGACGATCAGCACCCGCCCGCGCACGATTGCGCTGCCTGCACTATTCCGCCGCCTGGGACACGCCCTGGTGCGGCACAATCCGCAATGGCGTGTCGTCAAGTGCCGCCAAGCGGATCGCGGCGCAGATCTCCTCGACCACCTGCGCCACCAATTGCTCGTCCTCGCCTTCGGCCATCACCCGGATCAAGGGCTCCGTCCCCGATCGCCGGATGACGAGACGTCCGGCGCCGCCGAGCCTCGCCTCGCCGGCGGCGATCGCCTCTACCACCGCAGGTCGCTCGAGCGGCATGATTTGGCCGTGGCGCACGCTGCCCGAGCGCTGCGGCACCGGCGTGAACAGCCGGCACACCTCGCTTGCGGGCCGGCCGGTCTCGACGATCGAGGCGAGCACCTGAAGGGCGGCGATCAGACCGTCGCCGGTGGTGGCGTAATCGGCGAGGATGATGTGGCCCGACTGCTCACCGCCGAGATTGCAGCCGAGGCCGCGCATCTTTTCCACGACATACCGGTCGCCGACCGGGGCTCGATGCAGCCCGATGTTTTGGCCTGCGAGAAACCGTTCGAGACCGAGGTTGGACATCACCGTGGCCACCAGCGCGCCGCCCTGAAGCCGCCCGCCGCGGGCCAGCCCGGTGGCGATCAGCGCCATCAGCTGATCGCCGTCGAGAATGACGCCGCGCTCGTCGGCGACGATCAGCCGGTCGGCATCACCGTCGAGGGCGATCCCGATATCGGCGCGCCGCGCCAGCACCTCGCGCCGCATCTGCTCGGGCGCCAGCGCCCCGCATTCGCGATTGATGTTGAGGCCGTCCGGGGCGACCCCAAGGGAAAAGACCTCGGCGCCCAGTTCCCAGAACACGGTCGGGGCCACCTTGTAGCCGGCGCCGTGGGCGCAATCGACGACGATGCGCAGGCCGTCGAGCCGCAACCCGCGCGGAAAGCTCTGCTTGACGAATTCGATGTAGCGGCCGCCGGCGTCGTCAAGCCGCTTGACTCGGCCGAGTTCGGAGGGAACCGCCCGCCGGCTCGGGCCTTTGGCGAGGCACGCCTCGATCTTCACCTCGAGCTCGTCCGACAGCTTGTAGCCGTCGCGGCCGAACAATTTAATGCCGTTGTCGCCATAGGGATTGTGCGAGGCCGACAGAACGACGCCGATATCAGCGCGCAGGCTGCGGGTCAGCATGGCGATCGCCGGGGTCGGCAACGGCCCGACCAGCACCACGTCCATGCCCATCGTGACAAAGCCGGCGGTCAGCGCCGGTTCGAGCATGTACCCGGAAAGTCTGGTGTCCTTGCCGATCACGACGAGATGCTTGTGGGCGCCATTCTGAAAGCATTCGCCCACGGCCATGGCCACTTTCAACGCCGTCTCCGGCGTCATCGGCTCGATATTGGCAGTTCCGCGGATCCCGTCGGTGCCGAAGAGCTTCCGCGTCATGGACCCCCCTGAGCAGAGAAGTGTCGCTGCGACAATCCAGTTCGCGGCAAACCCCTCGCGGAGTCAAACAACATTTTCGCGAATGCGACGTTTCGTACCGATGATCCTTCCCGCTATGCGGGAAGGATCAGGAATCGGGCACCAAACCGGTAATAGACGCCAAGCCGTCAGCCGCCGGGCTGGGGCTCCGGTTCGAGTCCGGCGGGGCGGCCCGTGGGCGGCACCGAACTGCGGCGGCCCGGCCGCGTGTCGTCGGTCTGCGGCGGCGCCGAAGTGTCTCGCACGATGCGCTCGCCCTTGATGATCCGGCGGATCTCGTCGGCCGACAGGGTCTCGTATTCGAGCAGCCCCTTGGCCAGCGCGTGCAGTTCGTCGAGGCGCGAGGTCAAGATGTCGCGCGCGGTCTGCTCGCCTTCGTCGACGAGCCGCCGGATCTCCTCGTCGATGACCTTGGCGGTCGCGTCGGAGACGTTTTTGCGCTGGGTCACCGAATGGCCGAGAAAGACCTCCTCCTCGTTGTCGCTGTAGCGCAACGGCCCGAGCTTTTCGCTGAAGCCGAATTCGGTCACCATGCGCCGCGCCAGATAGGTCGCCCGGCGGATGTCGTCGGCCGCGCCGGTCGTAACCTTATCGCTGCCGAAGATCAGCTCTTCGGCTACCCGGCCGCCGAACAGGCTCGCCACCATCGCCTTGATCTCGAGCTTCGACTGGCTGTACTTGTCGCGCTCCGGCAAATACATGGTAATGCCGAGCGCGCGCCCGCGCGGGATGATCGTGACCTTGTGCAAGGGCTCGTGCCCCTCGGCATAAAGCATGCACAGCGCATGCCCCGACTCGTGATACGCGGTCAGCTTTTTCTCGTCCTCGGTCATCACCATCGAGCGCCGCTCGGCACCCATCATGACCTTGTCCTTGGCCTGCTCGAACTCGCTCATCGCCACCGAGCGCTTGCCGCGCCGCGCCGCCATCAGCGCCGCCTCGTTGACCAGGTTGGCGAGATCGGCGCCGGAAAAGCCCGGCGTGCCGCGGGCGATGACCTTGGCGTCGACGTCAGTCGCCAGCGGCACCTTGCGCATATGGACCTTGAGGATCTTCTCGCGGCCGACGACGTCGGGGTTCGGTACCACGACCTGGCGGTCGAAGCGGCCGGGGCGCAGCAACGCCGGATCGAGCACGTCGGGCCGGTTGGTCGCGGCGATCAGGATGACCCCCTCGTTCGCCTCGAACCCGTCCATCTCGACCAGCAGCTGGTTGAGCGTCTGCTCGCGCTCGTCATTGCCGCCGCCGAGCCCGGCGCCGCGGTGACGCCCGACCGCGTCGATCTCGTCGATAAAGATGATGCACGGCGCGTTCTTCTTGCCCTGCTCGAACATGTCGCGCACCCGGCTGGCGCCGACGCCGACGAACATCTCGACAAAGTCGGATCCCGAAATCGTGAAAAACGGCACGTTGGCTTCGCCGGCGATCGCCCGCGCGAGCAACGTCTTGCCGGTGCCGGGAGGCCCGACCAGCAGCACCCCCTTGGGGATTTTGCCGCCGAGCCGCTGAAATTTCTGCGGGTCCTTGAGGTATTCGACGATTTCTTCGAGTTCCTGCTTCGCTTCGTCGATCCCGGCCACGTCCTCAAAGGTGATGCGACCGACCTTCTCGGTCAAAAGCCGCGCCCGGCTCTTGCCGAACCCCATTGCCCGGCCGCCGCCGCCCTGCATCTGGCGCATGAAAAAGATCCACACGCCGATCAGGAGCAGCATCGGGAACCACGAGATCAGCACCCCAAACAGCGAGGGGACATTGTCGTCGACCGGGGCCGCGGAGATGCGCACGCCCTTTTCGGTCAGAGTACCGACCAAGTTGGGATCGTTCGGGGCATAGGTCGAAAACGCCCGGCTGTCGGTGAAATGACCGTTGATCGTGTTGCCCTGGATCGTAACGTCGGAAACCTGGCCGCGATTGACGTCGTTGAGAAAGTCGGAAAAGGCGAGGGTGGACTGCGGTCCGCGATTGGACGACGTCTGAAACAGATTAAATAGTGCGACGAGAAGCAGCCCGATCACGATCCACAGGGCGAGATTCTTGCCGAAATTATTCACGGTCCACGCCTTTCCATCCCCAGCCAGGCAGCACGCGCCGAACCAGCCTACTCCGATCGCTCCCGGCACGCGACCATCTTTGCCCAATCAAGACATAAGATGCATGCCGCTTTTAACAACGGCAAAGCCCGCATCGGACAGCGATTTGACGGGTCGGAAAACGATCTTCGGCAGCAGGGCCGCTCCTTCGCGCCAGTACTCGATATGAGGAACGGCGGCGATGCCGTTCTCGTCCCGCAGCGCCGGCAAAATCGGTCGAGCGAGCGGCGGCAATCCGGTGCCCCGCAGCCCCGGCCAACGCACCCCGGGCGAACGCGAGGCGAGTTCAGCAACCCCCTCGTGGCCGAGATAACCGAGCGTGAGCGAGCCGGTTGCGTCCGGTGGCGACGAAACCGCGAATCGACCGTCCCAGAGAAGGCTCGCGCCCGGCCTGACCCAGACCGGAACGGCCGCGGCGGCGAGCTCGCGCAACACCAGAACCCGTCCGCGCCAGCCGACAAAGCGACAGCCGCCGAGCGTGCGACTGCCATCGGCATCGCCGGCCAGCACTCGCAGCAGCCGGGCAACCTGGCGCCGACGCGGCGGATAGGGGCGGGCCCCGAGGCTGACCACGATGGCGGCAATCGCGCGCTCGGCGAGGCTGGGCGCCGCCGCAAGGAACCGGGGTAGATCGAACGCGGCGAAGCCAGCCGGGTGCAAGGCCACGGCCTGCGCCAACAGCGTATCGGCGGCATGTTCTCGCGCCGCCCGCGCTTGACCGAGCTCGCCGACCCTGTCGAGCAACGCCACGAGATCGGCACCGGGTGCGCGTCCGCCCTCGCCGGCGCGCAGTCGCCCGCGCGCGAAGGCCGGATCGCGGTTGCTCGGGTCGACGATGAACGGCTGGCGCTCGGCATCGAGCGTCGCAATCAGCCGAGCCTTGGCGACCCCGAGCAGCGGGCGCAGGATTCGACAGCTGTCGAGCTCCCGAATCGCCGACATCCCGGCGAGCCCGTCGGCGCCGCTGTGCGCCGCGCGGCGGATCAGATGGGTTTCGGCCTGATCCTCGCGGTGATGCGCGGTTAGCAGATGCAGGCAGCCATGATCGCGGCACCAGCGCGCGAGGAGACGGTAACGCGCGTCGCGGGCGGCTTCCTGGATCCCGCTCGCCGGCCTTTCGGTCCGCCACACCAGGATCTTATGGCAGATGCCTCGGGCCGCCAACCAGCCGCCGAGCCGGTGGAGCTCGTCGCCGCTTTCCGCGCGCAATCGGTGATCGACGCTGAGCGCGCAGATCTCCCCGCCATGACGCCGCGCCCAGCGCTCTGCTAGGATCGCCAATGCCAGGCTGTCGGGACCACCCGAGACGGCGACCGCCACAAACGGAGTGGTTTCGAACCGGGTGAGCCGGCCTAGCGCAGCGCCCAATTCGGCGACGCCGAGCGGCGGCGCCGCGGCCGGATTCAGCACCCGAGCCGCTTCTTCTCCTGCGTCGCCCGGCTTTTGACCGCGTTGCCCGGATGCGGAAAATCATGATCGAGCTGCATCAGCGCGATGCAGGCATTGTGCTTCTGGTTGGCGCGGGCCAGCGACATCCCGAGCTGCAGCAGGCCGTCGGCTGCTTTGGGCCCCCGCGGATAATGCCTGTAGCCGTCGGCAAAGGCCGCCGCCGCATCGGTATATTTGCCGCGGGCGTAAAAGCTTTCGCCCAGCCAATACTGGGCATTGCCGGCCAACGGATCGCTGGGGTGCTGCCGGATAAAATTGCGCAGCGCGTCTTCGGCGGCCGGATAGTCGGCCCGTCGCAACAGACCGAAGGCCGCGTTGTACTGGGCGGAGGCCGAGCCGGACGGCAGGTTCTCGGCGCCGGGCGGCCGCAGACTGCCGCCGCTGGCGGCGCTCGCTGTCTGCGGCATCAACTCGGTCGGACCCGGGTATGACCGGTCGCGTCCGGGCTCGCCCGGCGGCGCCGGCGCCATGCCCGGAGGCGTCAGGGTGCCAAGGCTCGCCGCTTGGTCGGGCGGCGACGGCGCGTCCGGCGGCCGGGGGCGCCCGTAAGGGTACAAGGCCGCCGGGTCGGCCCTCGATTGAGGCTCGCCCGCCGCCACCGCCGAGCCGTTCGGCGGGCGCTGGGGGGACGGGGTCGCGGTCGGCTCCTGACCCTGACCCTGACCCTGACCCTGGCCCTGGCTGAGCCGCACGTCGATGTCGCTGTTGATCTGCTCGAGACGCTGGCGCAGCTGTTCAACCTGATTGGTCTCGTCCTCGACCCGCCCCGTCAAATCGCGCATCTGCTGCTCCAGCCGGTCCATCCGGACCTGCGTGTCGACGGCGGCGTCGCTGCCCCCGGCGCCGGCCGGCGCCTCGCCGTCGGTGCCGCGATAGACCTGCCGCTGCAGCATGCTGAGATCCCGCTCCAGGCGATCGAGCCGCTCCTGTGTGGTAACGTCCTGCGCCGATACCGTCGGCGCCGCGGCGATCGACAGCAGCGCCAGCAGCAGCATCGGACGGGCTTGCAGCAGGATCGGGCGCCGGATCATCAGCGAGGCCTCATGGTGTGCGTGCGGCAGCCTGGGGGAGCTCGGCGGGCAAGCACGGGCGGCGCAGACCATCGGAAGATACGGCTAGTAGGACGGGTTTTGGGCAAAAAAAGGGCGCGACGCGGCTGCCGCGCAAAGAACGTGACGCCCGGGCCGGCCAGGCCGCAGACCCGGGGCCAAGGGTCGTCGGTCTGCATCATCCCGCAGCCGATCTGGCCGTCTACTGGCGGCCGTCGCCCGATCGACGCCAACCCCGCTACGAACGGCCAGATCGGCCCGCGGCCGTCCGGTTCAGAATTTCCCACAATTTGCAAGCGGCGGTCGGCCACGAGCAGACAAGCTCGGGCCCCCCGGCCCGAAGCGAACCGGCCATCCCGGAATTGTTAGTTGACCGTGGTGATGGCAACGCGGTTCTGGGCCCATGCCTCCTCGTTCGAGCCCAGCACGATCGGGCGCTCCTTGCCGTAGCTGATCGTCGAAATGCGCGAGGCCGGGATGCCGGCGGCGACCAGCACGTTCTTGACCGCGTCGGCGCGACGCTCGCCGAGGGCGAGGTTGTATTCGCGCGTGCCGCGCTCGTCGCAATGGCCCTCGATCGTGACCGTGACATTCGGGTAATGGCGCAGCCAATCGGCTTGCCGCTCCAGGGTCTGCTGCCCCTCGGAACTGATATCCGATCGGTTGAAGGCGAAAAACACGCGGTCGCCCGCTGTCTGCGCCAGATCCTGCTGCGAGCCCGGAACCGCGGCCCCCGGGCTGATCCCGCCCGCCCCCCCAGGTCCGCCGGGTCCGCCCGGTGGACCGGGCGGCGGCGGCGGTGTGGTGCTGCAGGCGGCGAGCAGCAGCAATGCTCCCAACAGACCTCCAGCCAGGCTGATGATTTTGACACGCATGTTGTTTGAACCCCCTCGAAACGGCCAGCACGATATCGTCGAATTGCTCAGCGCAGCAACGGAGACCAAGCCGGATCGGACGCGGGGCCCGGCGTCGGCACATCACGTCGATTGTATCCGGTCAGGTCGATCGTCTGTAAATGCGGCGAGCCGCCGTAGCCGCGCGAATCGGACGGTCCCTGGCTGAAATACATCAGCACCCGGCCATTGGGCGCCCAGGTCGGCCCCTCGACCAAAAAACCCTCTGTCAACTCTCTCTCGCCAGAGCCGTCCGGATGCATCACCCCGATCGCGAAAGACCCGGTGCCGATCTTGGTGAAGGCGATCAGGTCGCCCCGCGGCGACCATACCGGAGTACCATAGCGGCCCGACCCGAAGCTGATCCGGTGGACGTTGCTGCCGTCGGCGTTCATCACGTAGAGCTGCTGCGAACCGCCGCGATCGGAGTTGAAGACAATCTGGCTGCCGTCGGGCGAATAGCAGGGCGAGGTGTCGATCGCATCGTCGCTGGTCAGTCGCGTGGCGCTGTGCGTGCGCAGATCAAATACATAGATGTTGCTGGCCCCGTTGACCGCACGGCTCAGGATGACCCGGTTGCCACCGGGCGAAAACCGTGGCGCAAAGCTCATGCCGGGAAAATCGCCGACGACTTCCTGCTGTCCGGTATCGATGTTGAGCAGGTAGACGCGGGGCGATTTGCCGGCAAAGGACAGATAGGTGATTTCTTGCGCGGTCGGCGAAAAGCGCGGCGTCAGCACCAATGCCCGACCGTCGGTCAAATAGCGGTTATTGGCGCCGTCTTGATCCATGATCGCCAAGCGCTTGATCCGGTCCTGAGCCGGGCCCGACTCGGCGACATAGACGATGCGGGTGTCAAAATAACCCTCCTCGCCGGTAATCTGCTTGTAGACCTCATCGGCGATGATGTGGGCGATGCGGCGCCAGTTCTGCTGGGTCGTGGTATAGGCGAACCCGGTCAGCTGCTGCTGGGCGTCGACATCCCATAGCCGGAACTGGACCCCGAGCCGCCCGTCGCCTTGGGTCTGCACCGTGCCGGTGACCAGAGCCTGCGCGTTGATCTGACGCCAGTCGGCAAATTGCGGCGCGGCGCCGCTGGTCGCCGATACGTTCTCGATGAAGCTGCGCGGATCGATCGGTCGGAACAGTCCCGAACTGGCGAGATCGGCCGAAATGACGCCGGCGATGCTGCTGCCGACCTGGGCTTCATTGCCGGCGGCTCCGGCAAAGGCGGGGATCGCGATCGGCATCGGCTGGACCTGGCCGCTAGTGATGTCGACCCGCAAGGCGGCATGCGCCGGCGCACGCGCCCACAACAGGCCCCCGAGCAAGGCGATCAGCGCGCCGAAAACAACCAGGCGGCGTTTGTTCATAACAAGTCCTTTGGGCTGAAATCGATGACCATGTCTTTCCAGATGTCGTATTTGTCCGGCGGCAGTCGCAACGGCCGGCACAGCGGATTGAACAAGGCGCGCCGGGCGCTTTCGGCGGCGGCGCGGAAGAAGGGGTCGGCTAGCCGCGCCTGATCGACGATCGTCGCCTGTTGAACCATGCCGTCGGATCCAACTTCGACCCGCAGCTCGACCACCAGATCCTTGGCGTCGCGGGCGCCCGCCGGAATGTTCCAGCAGCGCGCGATCTGCTCGCGGATCATATCGAGCTCGCTGGCGCTCAGCTGGCTGCCCAAGGGGGCGCGCGGCTGCGAGGATGGCGCACCCGAGGCCACCTGCGTGTCCTGCGGCGGCGCATCGGGCGATGGCGGGATGTCCTTGGCCGCCAGATTTCGCAGCAATGCGTTGAATTGCCCGGGATCGTATTTTTTCGCTTCGGCCCGCGCCTCCTCGCGCGCCATCTGGCGCGGCGGTTCGGGCGTCGGCGACGGAGTGTCGACCTTCTCCACCGGCTTCGGCGGCGGCGGCGGAGCGGGCTTGAGCGCTGGAACCGGCGGCGGCGGTGGTGGCGGGGCCGGCTTTGCCTGTGGCAGCGGCGGCGGCTCGGGCTCGGGCGGCGCGGCTGCGGCCGAGGGTGGGGTCGGCTGAGGCGGAGCCGGCTGCGGTTTAGGTTTCGGCCCGGGCGGACCGGGGATCGGCAGGTCCGGCTTGGCTTCGCGCTGCGGCATCTGCGGATTGGGATGCGTCGCCCGGGTTTCCGGCCCCATCGTCACCAGCTGAACCGCGATCGGCATCTCCTGCGGCGGCGGGGGATGGAACAGCGTCGGCAGGCCTAGGATCAGGATGCCGCCAAGGACCAGGTGCAGCGCTGCCGATAGGGCGAGGCCGCGACGGCCCATGCCATCGGGCATCGGCTCCGGGAGCAGAGGGTCCGGCGGGGAGGCCGGATGGGCGACGGCCAGGCTCATGGTCGCGGCCGAGAGAGGGTCCTCAGTGCTTCGCCGAGCGCGCCGAAGGTTCGGCGGGGATCGCGACGGAGGTGGCCTTGCCTGCCGCTCCGGTCGTCGGCCCACTGGTCGGGGCTTGGGCGATCAGCGAAACCTTTTGAAAACCGGCGGCGCTGATCAGGCTCATGACCTCCAAGACGCGGCCGTAATCGATCGACTTGTCAGCTCTGACATAAACGAGCGCGTCGGGGTTGGCCCCGGTGATCGCCTGCAGGCGCGGCGCCAGGGCTTCGGTCGGCAACTCAGTGTCCTGGATGAAGATCTTCCCTTCGTTGTTGATGGTGATTACCAGCGGCTCCTTCGGCTCGGTGATCGGTGGCGCCTGGGTCTGCGGCAGATCGACCGGCACGCCGACGGTCAACAGAGGTGCCGCGACCATGAACACGACCAGCAGCACCAGCATGACGTCGACTAGCGGGGTCACGTTGATTTCGGCCATCGGCCGATAGCGCCCGTTGCGCATCCGGCCGTTGGCGGCGAGGCTCGGCGCCGCCACGGCTCAGGGCCTCTCGTCGAGCTGGCGCGACAGGATTGCGCTGAATTCCGAGGAAAACGCTTCGAGCCTTCCGGCATAGCGGCCAAAATCGGTCGCCAGCTTGTTGTAGGCGACCACCGCCGGGATCGCGGCGACCAGACCCAGCGCGGTGGCGAACAACGATTCGGCGATGCCCGGCGCCACCACCGCCAGGCTGGTGTTCTTCGAGGCGGCGATCGACTGAAAGCTGTCCATGATCCCCCAGACGGTGCCGAACAGCCCGACGAACGGCGCCGTCGCGCCGACCGTCGCGAGGAACGCCATGAACCGCTCGACCCGTTCCATCTCGCGGCCGACGGTCACATTCATGACCCGCTCGATCCGCTGCTGCAGGCTCGCCCGCATGATCGCGGTGCCGAGCAGGCCCTTGGCGGCACTGCGCCGCCACTCGCGCATCGCCGCCGAAAACACCGCGGTCATCGGATCGGGTGGGCGCTGGCCGACGCGCTCGTAGAGATCGTCGAGCGAGCCCCCCGACCAGAAGCTCTCCTCGAAATTCGCCGCCGCATGGCGCAGCCGGCGCAGTCGGATCGCCTTGTCGAAAATGACCGCCCATGACCAGAACGATGCCAGCAGCAAGATCAGCATGACGACTTTGACGATGGAATCCGATTGCAGAAAGAGCGCGACGATCGACAGATCATGAGGCACCGCGCCGGCGAGCGGCAGGGTGTCGACGGCAGAAGGGGGCATTCTTTGAACCTTTTATGGCGTCTTTTGGACGATCGTCGTGATCGACGTCGTGATCGTTGCCGGCAGCAGCGGCGTCAACGGAAGCGGCGGGGTCACGAAACCTCCTCGGAATCGCCGGCGAGCGGCAGGCTGGCCAGAAGGTCCAGCTGGGCCGGCAGCGATGCCGGGATCGGCAGGTCGAGATGACGAAAGGCGAGCCGGGTCAACAGCCGCCCGCGCGGCGTGCGCTGGACAAAGCCTTCCTGGATCAGGTAGGGCTCGACCACTTCTTCGACGACGTCGCGCTCGTCGCCGAGCGCCGCCGCCATGGTCTCGACCCCGACCGGCCCGCCGCCATAGTTGACGGCGATACAGCGCAGATAGCGCCGATCCATGCCATCGAGCCCGCACCCGTCGACTTCGAGGCGTAAGAGCGCCGCATCGGCGGCAGCGGCGTTGACCGTCGCCAGGCCCTCGACCGCGGCAAAATCGCGAATCCGGCGTAAGAGGCGCATCGCCACCCGCGGGGTGCCGCGGGCGCGCCGCGCGATCTCGGCCGCACCGTCGGGTCGCAGATCGAAGGCCAGCACCCGGGCGCCACGGCCGACGATCAGCGCCAGCTCGGCCGGCTCGTAGAACAGGAGGCGCAGCGGGATGCCGAAGCGCTCGCGCAGCGGCCGGGTGATCAGCCCCGACCGGGTAGTGGCGCCGACCAGGGTGAAGGGCGGCAGGTCGATCCGGATCGAGCGCGCGCCCGGACCTTCGCCGATGATCAGATCGAGCTGAGAATCCTCCATCGCCGGATAGAGGATCTCCTCGACCGAGGGAGCGAGGCGATGGATCTCGTCGATAAACAGCACATCGCGCGGCTCGAGGTTGGTCAAGAGCGCGGCGAGATCGCCGGCGCGCTGAATGACCGGTCCCGAGGTCGCGCGGAAGCCGACACCCAGCTCGCGGGCGACGATCTGCGCGAGCGTGGTCTTGCCCAGCCCGGGCGGGCCAAAGAACAGCACATGGTCGAGGGCTTCGCCGCGCGCTTTGGCTGCCGCGATGAAGATGCCGAGATTGTCGCGCAATCGGCGCTGACCGACGAACTCGGAGAGGCTCAGCGGGCGCAGCGAGGTTTCGCCGGCGTCGGCCGCGAGCGGCGCCGGATCGAGGATGCGGCGGCTCCGGTCGCTCACCTCGACACTCCCGGCGGCACCCCCGGCTGTGCTACCTGCGCCAGCTCCTGCAACCCGGCGCGGATCAGCGCATCGGTCGCGGCGACGGGGCCCATCCGCCGGGTCGCGGCGGCGACTGCGCCGAACGCCTCAGCCCGGCGGTAGCCGAGATTGATCAGCGCCGAGATCGCTTCGGCGGCGGGTCCACCGCCCGGGCTCGCCGGCGCCGCTCCCGCCGCCGCGGCGGGCGGCGCCGCGGGCGTCAGGCCGCCGACCTTGTCCTTGAGCTCGTTGACGATGCGGGCGGCAAGCCTTGGGCCCACCCCCTCGGCGCGCGCCGGGACGGTGCGGTCCTGAGCGAAGATCGCGAGGCCGAGCTCTTCGGGGGTCACCGCCGAGAGCACCGCGAGGGCGAGGCGCGCGCCCACACCCTGCACCGTCGTCAGCAGCCGGAACCAGTCGCGCTCGGCCGCATCGGCAAAGCCGTAAAGATGGATGTGGTCCTCGCGCACATGGGTCTCGATCAATAGCCGCGTCGGCATACCGGCCGCCGGCAAATGCCCGATCGTGCGGGTCGAGCAGAACGCCAGATAGCCGACCCCGCCGACATCGATTACCGCGCCGTCCTCGCCCACCGAATCGAGAATGCCGGCGAGCTTGGCGATCATCGCCACACCTCCCAGGCGCGGCGCGTCTGCGCGTGGTGCGCATGGCAGATCGCCACCGCCAGAGCGTCGGCGGCGTCGGACTCGCCGATCGTGCAGCCGGGCAGAATGCGCCGCACCATCAGCTGCACCTGCGCCTTTTCGGCATGACCGGCGCCGACCACCGATTTCTTGATCAGATTGGCCGAGTATTCGGCGACCGGCAGCCCGCGCTCGGCGGGAGCGAGCAGCACGACGCCGCGAGCGACCCCGAGCTTCAAGGTCGAGGCCGGGTTCTTGTTGACGAAGGTTTCTTCGACCGCTGCCTCGTCGGGGCGAAACCGTTCGAGCACCGCGCCCAGCTGGCGGAACAGCGAAACGAGCCTCATCGCCAATGGCTGATCGGTCGCGGCATGAGCCACCCCGTCGGCGACATACGCGAGCCGGTTGCCTTCGACGTCGATGACCCCCCAGCCGGTATGCCGCAGCCCGGGATCGAGCCCCAGAACACGCATCGCCTAAGGTCCCTCTCCGCCCATCGGGGGGAGAGGGCGGGGCGCATCGCCGCGCGACGGGAGAGCCTGCTCCGGACCCGATCCGGGGGTGCGGTGGGTATCGCCAAACCTACCCCGTTCGGTCCCCCTCACCCCTTCCTCTCTCCCCGGCCCGCGGGGGGAGAGGGAGCAGGAAGTCGGCCCGGCTCGGTCAGTCATTCACGCGATCAGTCACTCAGGTGCCGAGCCGCGCCATCACGTCCTCGGCCACTTCGAAATTGGCGTAGACGTTCTGCACATCGTCGCTGTCCTCGAGCGTCTCGAGCAGCTTGAAGAGGGCAATCGCGGTGTTCTCGTCGACCGGCGAAGCGGTTTTCGGGCGCCAGACCAGCCGGGCCGAGCTAGCCGGGCCGAACCGCTGTTCGAGGGCGTCGCGCACGGCGTTCAGGTCGTCGGCAGCGCAACTCACCAGGTGCTGCTCGGCATCGCTTTCGACATTCTCGGCGCCGGCCTCGATGACCGCCTCGAACATCTCCTCCGCACCGGCCGCCGCCGCTGGATAGGTGATCTCGCCGACCCGGTCGAACAGAAAGCCGACGCTGTTGGTCTCGCCGAGGGCACCCCCGGACTTGGTGAAGGCGGCGCGGATTTCGCTCGCGGTGCGGTTGCGGTTGTCGGTCAGCGCCTCGACGATGACCGCGGTCCCGCCGGGACCGTACCCTTCATAGCGCACCTCGTCATAGGCCGCGTCGGCCTCGCCGCCGGCGCCGCGCCGGATCGCGCGATCGACCGTGTCCTTGGGCATATTCGCTTGGCGCGCGGCCAGCACTGCGGCGCGCAGTCGCGGGTTCGCCGCCGGATCGGGCAGCCCGGTGCGCGCCGCCGTCGTCAGTTCCCGGATGATCTTGGTGAAGACCTTGGCACGCTTTTTGTCCTGCGCGCCCTTCCGGTACATGATGTTTTTGAATTGCGAATGGCCGGCCATCGATCTCCGCGCGGCTCCCCAAGGGCCTCGGCGCCAAACTGTTCATAGGGGCTGACGCCCGGGCTAACAACCCAATATGGCAGGATTGGGGCATCCCGGAGCGGCTTCGGACGGCCTCGAAAAGCGGCGAATCGCGACCCGGCTCGGGGTCAGCGCGACGGTAGCTGCGGCATCAGACGGCCGCCAATTCGGACCGGTTCGACCCGTCGGGCGAGCCCGGTGCCATCGTCGGTCTCGAGCACAATCCCGCACAACGTGCCCTCGCCCTCGGCGACCTGCGGGCGCTCGCCCGGCATCTTGGTGACAAAGCGGCGCACCGCCGGCCCCTTTTGCAGCCCGATCACCAAATCATAGTCGCCGCACATTCCGGCATCGGTCTGATAGGCGGTGCCGCCCGGCAGGATTTGCGCGTCGGCGGTCGGGCACGTGCGAGTGGCTGCCGAACACGCCCGAGACGCGGCCGTCGGCGAAATGGCCCATCGCCATCTTTTCGCTCGACGCCTCTGCATGCATGTCGACGAGGATCGCCGCCGTCCCGGCGCCAAGCGGATGGTCGGCGAGGATCGCTTCGAGCCGCGCGAACGGGTCATCGAGCGCGTCCATGAACAGCCGGCCCATCAAATTGATCACCAGCACGTTGCGCCCGCTGCTTACCGGGTGCAGCCGCCATCCGGCGCCGGGAGTGCCGGCCGGGAAATTCGCCGGCCGCAGGACGCACGGGTCGCGCTCGATATAAGAGATCAGCTCGCGCTGGTCCCAGACGTGGTTGCCGGTGGTCAGGATGTCGACGCCGCAATCGTAGAGTTCGCCGCTGAGGCGCTCGGTCAGTCCGAACCCGTGCGCCGCGTTCTCGGCGTTGACGACGACGAGATCGAGGACGAAATCGCGCCGCAGCCCCGGCAGGTGCTCTTTGACCGCCTCCCGTCCCGCACGCCCCATCACGTCGCCGCAAAATAGGATCTTCACAACGGTCGCACCGCCGGCTCGACCTCCTCGTTACCCCCGGGATCGCGATCGCGGTCATCGCACCCGCCGGGATCAGGGCTGCGGGGTGGAGCCGCCTCGGCCGTTGGCGCGCAATCCCACCGTGGCCCGCCGTAGCAGGTGGGCGCCACGTGTCGAAGCCACGACTCCGACAGAGATAGCCCCCAAGAGGTAGGTATCGGCCCCGGGGTAACATGCGGCCTGACGCGCCGCGCAGCCCCACTCCACGCCGGCAAGCTAGGGGCTCTCCAGCCGCGCCGCAAGGGCCTCGATCCGCTGGGCGATGCCGTGCACACCGCTCGCCGCAGCGTCGCCGGCCTCGGCGGCCTCGATTTCGGCGGCGCGCACCCGGCTGCGCTCCTGCTGCAACGCCTCGTTGGCGTCGGACAATTCGTCGGCGATGACCAGGGCCGCGAGCAGCAGCAGGCGGGCTTCTCCGACCTGCCCGACGCTTTTGACGAATTCGCTGACGCGCGCATCGACATATTGGGCGAGGCGCCGGATGCGCGGCTCCTGCCCCTCGTCGCAGGTAATCTTGTACGGGTGCCGATTAACCGTCACTCCGACTTCGCTCATCTCACCCCTCCCCCCCAAGCGCCCGGTCGATCCGGGCGAGAGCGCCATCGACCCGCGCGGCGATTTCGCCGGCCGCGGTGCGCAGCCGCATGGCTTGCGCCTCGGCCTCGATCGCCGGCCCTGCCTCGATCGTGCGTCGACCCGGCTCGCCGTCGCCGCGGCCGGCGCAGGCGGCTTCGAGCCGGGAAAGGGCGCGTTCGAGGCGTTCGAGCGCCTCGTCCAGGCGGTTCACCCGCTCGACCCCAAATGCCTGGTGTTGCCGCTCAGCGGACCCGCTCGTATTTCTGCAACGAGCGAATGTAGTCGGGCCGCGGTGTGTCCGGGAAGAATTGCGGCCACTGCGTCCACGACACCTCGCCGACATAGAGATCGCCGCGCGAATCGACCGTGAGCCCGTGCGGGCCGAGAAACGCGGTCGGCGCGGTCCCGGCGTGCATGTCGCCAAACCGCGACAACAAATTCCCCTGATTGTCGACGATGCTGACCCGCGGGCCCAGATTCGGGCTGTTGCGGTTGACCGGCTGGACCGGGCCCAATTCGCCGATATAGGCGACCGGGTGCCGGGTGTAATCCATGTAGAGGCCGCACGGACGGTGGAGGTTGTTCCACTGGGTTTCGTATTTGCCGTTGCCGTCGAATACCTGAACGCGGTGGTTCTCGCGATCGGCGACATAGACCCAGCCATCCGAGTCGGTGCAGATGTTGTGGACGATGTTGAACTCGCCGGGATTGGTACCGGGGCCGCCCCACGACATCAGCAATTTGCCGTCCGGCGAATATTTGTGGACCTTGGCGTTCCCGTAGCCGTCGGAGACGTAGATCTCGCCCTTCGGCGAGAGGGCGGTGTGGGTGCAGCGATGGAACGGCTCACCGCTCATGTAAGGCGACGGCTTGCCGGGCACGCCGAGCTCCATCAAAACCTTGCCGTCGAGCGAGCATTTGCGGACGAAATGTCCGCCATCGTCGGTCAGGTAGATCGAATCGTCCGGCCCCATATGGACGCCGTGGGCACGCGGATACTGGCCCTCGCCCCACGAGCGCAGGAACTTACCATCGCGGTCGAAGACCATGACCGGGTGGTCGCCCCGGTTGAACACGTAGACATTGTCTCTGGCGTCGACCCCAACGGCGCCGACCTCCTTGAACGACCATTTGTCGGGCAGTTTCGCCCAGTCCTCAATAATCCGATACTTGTAGTCGCCAGTCCCGACGATGGTCGCCATGTCCTTCTCCTTTGGTAATCGTCGCCCCCGCGGAAGCGGGGGTCCAGGGGCGACCGCTCGGCCCTTGCACCCCCTGTTCAAGCCAGGGGCAGGCTCTCTGGGTTCCCGCTTCCGCGGGAATGACGAAGGATGAGTCTGCGCTCAATGCACACGTTCGTATTTCTGCAACGCGCGCAGCCCTGGCGGGTGCGGCTGGCCCGGGAACAGCCCCGGCCACAGCGTCCAGCACACTTCGCCGACATAGAGGTCGCCGCGGCTATCGACGGCGAGCCCGTGCGGTCCGATGAACGCGGTCGGCGCCTGTCCGGCAAACGGATCGCCGATCCGCGATAACAGCTTGCCCTCGTTGTCGACGATGCTGACCCGCGGTCCGAGATTGGCGTTGAGGCGGTTGACCGAAAGCTCGCCGATATAGCAGACCGGGTGATGGCTATATGGCATGAAAAGGCCGCACGGCCGGTGCAGGTTGTTCCACTGCGTCTCGTACCTGCCGTTGCCGTCGAACACTTGGACCCGATGATTCTCGCGATCGGCGACATAGACCCAGCCGTCGGCGTCGGTGCAAATGTTGTGGACGAGGTTGAACTGGCCGGGATCGCTGCCGGGCTCGCCCCACGACATCAGCAATTTTCCGTCCGGCGAATATTTGTGGACCTTGGCATTGCCGTAGCCGTCCGAGACGTAGATCTCGCCCTTTGGCGACAGCGCCGTATGGGTGCAGCGGTTGAACGGCTCCCCGCTCAGATAGGGTGCGGGCTTGCCGGGGACGCCGAGCTCCAGCAGCACCTTGCCGTCGAGCGAGCACTTGCGTACGAAATGCCCGCCATCGTCGGTCAGGTAGATCGAATCGTCCGGCCCCATATGGACCCCGTGCGCCCGCGGATACTGGCCCTCGCCCCACGATCGCAGGAAATTTCCGTTGCGGTCGAAGACCATGACCGGGTGCTCGCCGCGGGTGAAGCAATAGACGTTGTCGTTCCGATCGACCCCGACCGCAGCCACTTCCTTGAACGCCCAGCTTTCGGGCAGTTTCGCCCAATCCTCGATGATGCGGTACTTATAGTCGCCAGTCCCGACGATGATCGCCATGTCCGGCCCTCCCCGATGCGCTGGGCCCAGCGTATCGAAGCGGCCGGCCCGAGACAATCCTGCTCGGCCGCGATCCCCGCCGGGCTTATCGCCGAAGCGCGCGCGTCAACCCGCCGCACAGGAACCGGCCTTCCGGCGAATTAGCCGGTCGGCGGCTTAAGCCTCTGGAGTGGATTTTTACCCAGTTTATTTTTGCCAGACAAAATCATAGCTGCAGGAATGGCTGCTCTCGCGCACGCGCGCCGTGCCGGCGCCATCGATCGTGCCGTTGACGATTATGTCGATCGGGGCGGAACCGGCGTTGCTGCTGTTGGTGGGCGCGAGCGCGCGCATCACCAGCTGGCCCTGCGGCCCGACCGGTCCGGTGAGGCGGTAGCCGGTGGCGCTGGTATATTGCGCCTGGCCGTTCTCGACCGTGAGCGGCCCCGCGACCCGGTCCGGGCACGGGCCGGTCCGCCCGTTCCTGTCCACGTAAGTTTGATCGACCTTCGCCGAAGAGACGAACTGATACGTGCCGTCAAATGGCGAAGGCGGTGAAGTTTGCGCGTTCGCGGCGGCAAGCAAACCGAAGAATCCGACGATCCACAGGAATCCGACGTGCCTTCGCATCAGTCCACCCTCCCCAGATCGAGGTCCCCGTGCGGCACGCCGGTGCATGCCGGCCGTGAACCTGAGTTTCCAGACGACCTCACTCAATAAAGAGCCCGACGTTCCCGATCAGGGCCGCCGCGAGCGGAGCGGCGCCCGCAGCCAGGGAGTAGGGCCGAAAGGCGCAGCGCTTTCCGCCGCTTCGAGCTCCGTAGAGTCTGCGCGACTTCTGGGTCTGCGTAATTTTCAATTGCGCCGCGCCATCCTCGCTTTCTTGCCGCCATTCAGACCCGTCGGGCGGAAAAAGCTGCGGCCTCATCGCCGCTCACCCGTCTGCTGCGGCTCGGCGGCACCGCCGATCCATCCGGCCGGGTGCAGCCCGTTGGCAACGCACCGTGACCGAGCACGAAGAATTGCCGTAATCGGATATTACGCTTAACCCGCGCTAACCTCACCGTCGAGACACCAATGGCCACACCTCCTTTTTCCTCGATCCTCGAAGCCGCGCAGGCCCGACACGGAACGGCAGCCGTGGCCACACGCTTGGCCCAGCCGCGCAGCCCGGGAGAAATCGAGGCGCTGGGCGACGACCGTTATCTGTCGCAGATGTCGCTGCGCATCTTTCGCGCCGGGCTCAGGCACAGCGTGGTCGATGCGAAATGGCCGGCTTTCGAGGAGGTGTTCAGCGGGTTCGAGCCGCGGCGCGTGCGGGCGATGCCGGACGAGGCGCTCGAAGCGCTGCTCGCCGACCGCAGGCTGATCCGCCATTGGGGCAAGCTAAAAGCGGTCCGCGCCAATGCCGCCGCGATGATCGCCGTTGCCGAGGAGCACGGCAGCTTCGGCATGTGGCTCGCGCGCTGGCCGGCGAGCGACATCGTCGGGCTGTGGGCGGCGCTGGCGAAAGGGTTCAGCCAGATGGGCGGCAATTCCGGGCCGAGCTTTCTGCGCATGGTCGGCAAGGACACGTTCGTCCTGACCCATTCGGTTGGCGCCGCGCTGCAGCGCTGGGGTGCGGTGCAAGCGCAGCCGAAGACCCGGCAGGATCGCGCCGCGATTCAATCCTGCTTCAACGCCTGGGCCACCGAGACCGGCCGCCCATTGTGCCAATTAAGCCAAATCCTCGCCGCCTCGATCGAAGATTGAACCGACCCCTGAGTGCCAGAGCAGCTTCGCCACTCCGAACATCAAAGCAATTTCAACGACTACGTTGACGATGGTCGCGCGAAGTGCCGCGGTTCCGATCGCGGCGTTCTCATCAATGCCGACCACTATCGTGCGCTCCGAATTTGCTGCAGCAGCGCATTGGCGACTTCGACAAAACCGCTGCCGCCGGCGCCCCTGGTCACCCATTGCGGCGGGGTCGCCATGCGATCGATATAATCGCACACGCTCGAAACACCGACGGAGTTCGGGAAAAAGCCGAACATCGGCTCGTCATTGAGCGAGTCGCCGACATAGATGAACGCGTCGCGGTCGCGCTCGATATCGGTCGCGTACAGCTCGGCCAGCATCCGACGGGTCATCGCCAGCTTGTCGAAACCGCCGAACCAGCCGAGCACCCACAGCGAATTGACGACCGTGCGGGCGCCGGCCTCGGCAAGCTCGCCGATGATCTCGTCCGACAGCGGCGGGCCGGGATTGCGGAACGCGAGCGTGGCTTCACGATAGGACTGATCGGCCGCGAGCGCTGCGTTCGGGATTAAGCTCCGGATCCGCGTTCCGAGCGCGGTGAGTCGGCGCCGGTGGCATCGGCGCTCGTCCGCGGACTCCCAGAAATGGCGATCGGTTTCGCCGGCTTTGTGATCGTGCCGGAAGCACAGCCCGCCATTCTCGCCGATGACGGCGGCGACCGGCCACATCCGGCACATCAGGTCGCACCAACCGGCCGGAGCGGCGGTAATCGGGATCACGCGAAAACCCGCACCGTCGAGCCGCTCCAGAGCCGCGTAGGCGGCGGCCGGCAGCCGCGCCCCCTCGGTCAAGGTGTCGTCGACATCGGTCAGCACGAAACGAATGGCGCCGCGCCGCGCCTCGGGAAAACGCTCAAAGGGTTGCATCGCGAGCCTGCCGTGCCGGAGGGAAATCCCTTCCCTCGATATGCCCCTTGTGCTAGCGCACGCCCATATGTAAGCGCACAGTCAGGCAGACAATGCCGCGACGAGTGCGGAGAACGAGAGGATGCAGAGCCAAAATCGGTTTTTCGACGATCTCGCCCGTGTCGCCGCCGGCGCGATGGGCACCTTGTCGGGGGTCAAGGGCGAGGTCGAGTTGCGGCTGCGCGAGCAGCTCGAGCGCGTGCTCTCGGGTATGGACCTGGTCACCCGCGACGAATTCGAGGCGGTCAAGGCGATGGCGGCCAAGGCGCGCGCCGAGCAGGAGGAGCTGGCTAGCCGGGTCGCCCAACTCGAAGCGCTCCTCGCCACCCTCCGCGAAGGCCAGTCGCCGCCCGGCCTTGCCGACCCCGATCCCGCTATTTCGCCGAAATCCTTGTAATCCGAATTTGAGACCTTCCTGTCGAGCCGCCCGAAGGAGCGCCCCGATGACTTCCGTTGCTCTCTCCGAACCCACCCCTTTTTCCGGCAATCCGATCGATCTCGTCGAGGAAATCGTCAACGCCAACGATTGGGCGCACGACCGGGCCAGCGACGAGGAGTTGGTCGTCGAGATTTCCGGCCGCTGGTGCGATTACCGGCTCTATTTCGTCTGGCAGGAGGAGATCTGCGCGATGCATTTCTCCTGCGGGTTCGACATGAAGGTGCCGAAAGGCCGCCGCGCCGCGGTCTACGAGCTGTTGGCTCTGGCCAACGAAAAGTTGTGGCTCGGGCATTTCGATCTGTCGGCGGAGGACAACTCGCCGGCCTTTCGCCACGCGGTGCTGCTGCGCGGGGTCGGGGTCGCGAGCGCCGAGCAGGTCGAGGATCTCGTCGACATCGCACTCTCCGAATGCGAGCGCTTTTACCCGGCGTTTCAGCTGGTGCTGTGGGGCGGCAAGAAGCCGGCGGAAGCAATGGCGGCGGCGATGATCGACCCGGTCGGAGAAGCCTGAGGCGAGGCGGCACGCGATGGGCGGCGCCCCTGTTGGGAGCGGCGATTGCGCGCCGCGCAGCCTCGTCCTTGTCGGCTGCGGCAAGATGGGCTCGGCCCTGCTGCGGGGCTGGATTGCGGGTGGGACGGCCTCGCACTTTCGCGTCGTCGAACCGGCAGGGCCGCCAGCCGGATTCTCCGCCCGGCCCGCCGTCTCGTGGCATCGCACGGCCGAGGAATTGCCTAGCGAACCAACCCCCGACGCAGTGGTTTTTGCAGTCAAGCCGCAAGTCGTCGACCAGGTGCTGCCGGTCTATCGCCGCTGGGCCGGACCGCGGACCCTTTTTCTCTCGATCGTGGCCGGCAAGACCATCGCCGGGATGAGCCGCCATCTCGGCCCGGCTTCGCTGGTGCGGACCATGCCGAACACGCCGGCCGCGATCGGTCGCGGGATCACGGTGGCCTGCGCGAATTCGCGGGTCACGGTCGAGCAGCGCCGGCTGTGCGACGAATTGCTGGCCGCCGCAGGCGAAAGCGCCTGGGTCGAGGACGAGGCCCTGCTCGACGCGGTCACCGCGGTATCGGGCAGCGGCCCTGCCTATGTCTTTCTCTTGATCGAGGCGCTGGCGCAAGCCGGCCGGGCAGTGGGGCTGCCACCCGAACTCGCCGCCCATCTGGCGCGCAGCACGGTCGCCGGATCGGGCGAGCTCGCCTGGCGCGCCGAGCAGAGCCCAGCCCAGCTGCGCGAGAATGTGACGAGCCCGGGCGGCACCACCCGGGCCGCTCTCGACGTGCTGATGGCCGAGAACGGCTTGATGTCGCTGATCGCACGTGCGGTCGCCGCCGCCGCGGCGCGGTCGCGCGAATTGGCGAACTGAGCCGGGACATTCGGAGATTTTGGGAGATGGCCAAAAGCACCGGCGGGAGCGGCGACGCAAGACGCAGGCGGAACGGCGGCGCCGCCACGGCTGGCGACGCAGACCGCATCATCGAGGCGGCGTTCGCCCGCATCGCGACCGAAGGCTGGCGGCGGCTGTCGCTGGCCGCGATTGCCGGCGAAGCCGGATTGCCGATCCTGCGCGTCTACCGAATTTTTCGTTCGAAGCAGGCAGTCCTTTGCGGGTTTATCCGGAGGATTGACGAGGCGGTTCTCGCCGAACCGCCTGCCGCCGAGGAAGACGAGCGGCCGCGCGATCGACTGTTCGATCTCTTGATGCGGCAATTCGACGCGCTGCGGTCCTACCGGCCCGCCCTCGATGTGCTGCGGCGCGAACTGGCCGGCGATCCGGTGTCGGCGCTCGCGGCGGCGGTGGCGCTGACGCGTTCGATGCGCTGGATGCTCGAAGCCGCCGACATCCCCGCCACCGGTCTGCGCGGCGCGGTTACCGTCAAGCTAACCGGCGCGGCTTATTTGGCGGCGACGCGGGTGTGGCGCGGCGACAATTCGCCGGACCTTGCCCAGACCATGGCGGCGCTCGACGCCAGGCTGCGCCGCATTGAACGCTGGCTGGCGCCAAGCCGAGTTGCCCGCCGCCGCGACGAGCCCGCTGCCGCCTAATTTTGCTGCACCGCGCAAAACTTTCCTTGACTGCAACGGTACGGCCGCCGATATTTTGGGCGTTGTGCACCGCACAATAAACCTCAGCCCCCAAACGGAACCCAGCCCATGGAAGCCCGCCCGAGCTTTTTCGATTTCGACATGACCAAGATGATGACCGATTTCCGCTTTCGTCCGTTCGACGTCGAAGCGATGATGGCCTGCCAGCGCCGCAACATCGAGGCGTTGAGCCAGGCGAACCAGCTCGCGGTCGAGGGCGTCCAGGCGGTTGCCCGGCGCCAGATCGAGATCGCCCGCCAGGCGCTTGAAGACGTGTCGGTGATGTTCCGCGATTTCGCCCAGCCGTCCTCGACCGAGGATCGCATCGCCAAAAATACCGAATACGCCAAGCAGATGCTGGAAAAGAGCGTCAATCACGGACGCGAGATCACCATGCTGGCGACCAAGGCCGGCTCTGAGGCGGCTGATGTCCTGCGCAAGCGGGCGAGCGAGGGTCTCGACGAGCTGCGCGAGCTGGCAAAGCAGCAAACCGCTCGCTGATCGCCGTCCCTGCCCGGAGGCCGCCCCGCCGCGGGACGGCCTTTCGCGTCTGTGGCGCCGGATCGCCGGCAAGCTGGCGCTTCTCATTGCGGCAGATGAACCCGGGCGCGCAGGCCGCCCTGCGGCGAGGTTTCGAGCCTGACATCGCCGCCATGGCCGCGGGCCACGTCGCGCGCTATGGTGAGGCCCAGCCCGACCCCCCCGGTCGACCGATTGCGCGAAGGATCGAGGCGGACGAAGGCCCGGAACACCCGGTCACGATCGGCCGGCGCTATCCCCGGCCCGTCATCATCGACGAGAATATCGATGCCGCCGGCAACCGGCACAGCCGTCAGCCAGACCCGGCTGCCATGCCGGCGGGCATTGCCGATCAAATTGGCGAGGCAGCGCTTGAGCGCGTTCGGGCGGACCGGGATCTCAAATTCGGCCGGAAGGTTCAAGGACAGCGTCGTCCCCTCGCGCCGCATCGCCGCGGCGACGTCGTCGAGCAGCAGCGCTATGTCGGTTTCGACCGGAGCTTCGGTTCCCTCGCCGCGAACAAAGTCGAGATAGCCGTGCACCATGTGCTCCATCTCGGCAACATCGGACCTCAGCTCCTCGACCACCGGATCGTCGCCAAGGATCGCCAACGCGAGCTTCATGCGGGTCAGCGGCGTGCGCAGATCATGCGACACGCCGGCCAGCATTTGCGTGCGCTGGCGGATCTGACGCTGGATCCGTTCGCGCATGGTCATGAAGGCGACTGCGGCCTGACGGATTTCGACCGCTCCCTCGATCTTGAAAAACGGCACCGGTCGGCCCTTGCCAAACCCGTCGGCTGCCGCCGCCAGCCGGCGCAGCGATTTGACCTGGTTGCGCAAGAACAACGTCGCCACAGCCAACAAAACCAGCGACGAGCCGACCATCCACATGACAAAGATATAAGTCGTAGAGCTGTATAGCCGGTCCCACGGCACCTTGGCGGTCAGGACTCCTCGGGCCAACTGCACCCTGATGCGCAGACCTTGCGGGTCATCGAACCCATCGATCCGCCATGCCCCCCCAACCCGGCCCCGCATCGCCTGGTTCAGCTGGTCCTCGATCAGGGTGCCGCTCGGCGGCAAAGGCGGCGGCAGATGGGCGCCGCGCTCGAGGCTGAAGCCGAGATCGGTCAGCGACCCGCCTTGTCGCAGCAGGCGCTCGGCAGCGGCTGCGGAGCGCGCGAGGTCGACCGCTTCGATGGTAAGCGCGACATCGCCGGCGACCCCGGTCGACAGCCGCCACGAAATCGCCGCCCAATGGCGATCGTAGAAGATCCAGGTGGCGATCGCTTGCAGCAGGATGAGCGGCATCACGACGATCAGGAGGGAGCGGCCGAACATCGTGCGCGGCAGCACCCGCTTGATCCAACCTCGCGGATGGATCGCGCGCTCGCCCCAAATTTCGACCTCGGTTTCCCCGCCAGGCTCCGCCGCCATGCCGGTCGGCGTCCCAATCGGCGCGGGCTCAATCCGGCTTGAGGACATAACCGGTGCCGCGGACGGTCTGCAGGTAGCGCGGGAAGCGCGGATCGCGCTCGATCTTGCGGCGCAACCGGGTCATCTGGACATCCACGTTGCGCATATTGCCGCTGAATTGAGCCGACAGCGACAACTCCTCGCGCGAGACCGCCTCCCCCGCCTTCTGCGCCAGGCTGGCGAGCAACCCGGCCTCGGCCGCGGTCAGACGAACCATGTCGCCACCGCGGAACAGCTCGCCGCGGGCCAGGTCGAAGCGACAGCCGCCAAAACGCACCTCGCGGCGCTCGGCGTCGGCCGATGGACGCCGCAGCAGCAGATTGCGAACGCGCAGCACCAGCTCGCGCGGTTCGAACGGCTTGGAGAGGTAGTCGTCGGCGCCTTGTTCGAGCCCATTGACGCGATCCTCGGGCTCCGCCATCGCGGTCAACAGCAGCACCGGCACCCCGACGTCGCGTCGCAGGGCGCGGGTCAGGTCGAGCCCGCTCTCGCCCGGCATCATCACGTCGAGCACGACCAGGTCGAAGGCGAAACGCGCCAAATGAGCACGCGCCTCGCCCGCATCTCGCGCGGTCGTGATCCGAAACCCGTTCTCCGACAGATAGCGGCGCAGCAATTCGCACAGGCGCGCATCGTCATCGACAACCAAGAGATGCGGTTCGCGTTCGCTCATTGCGCCTCGATTATACGCCGCCCTCGCAGTCAGCGCTTCACGCTCGATTTGGTCTCGAAACGGCGCCGATCGTCGGCGTCGGCGATAATCCCCAATAGCACCTTGCGGAACCCCTCGACCGCTGGCACTCCCGCCTGGCGATAAGCCTTCGCGACCCGGGCGCGCTGCGGCGCCGAGACCTCGCGCTCAAGGGCGCGCCCCTGCGTGGTCAGCTCAAGCAGCCGCTGCCGCCGGTCGTGCAGACCTGGCCGCTGATCGATGAACCCCTGTTCCACCAACTCGCTCAGAACCCGGCTGAGGCTCTGTTTGGTAATGCGCAGGATGCCGAGCAATTCGCTGACGGTCATCTGCGGATGGCGGCCGACGAAATGGATCACCCGATGATGCGCGCGCCCGAACCGATAGCGCGCGAGGACCGCGTCGGGGTCGGCGGTAAAGTCGCGATAGGCAAAGAACAGCAGTTCGATCCCCTCCCTGATCGCATCCTCGTGCAGAACGGGTGGCTCGGTCTGGGTTTTTATGTCAGACATATTGACTTATCTCGCAACCTTGGATATCCCTCGGGTGTCTCTCGGATATAAAGTTCCATCGCGAGCAGGGCCGGTGAGGTTCACGATGAAGAGCCGGCTCCGACAGCTCCGGTACAAGGAGGACGCCCATGTCCATGATCCCCTTCGACGACCGCGACGGCTTCATCTGGTATGATGGCCGTCTGGTTCCGTGGCGCGACGCCAAATTGCACGTGCTGAGCCACGGGCTGCATTATGCAAGCTGCGTCTTCGAAGGCGAGCGTGTCTACAACGGCGCCGTCTTCCGGCTCGACGACCACAATGAAAGGCTGGTCAACTCGGCGCGGATCTTGGGCTTCGAGGTGCCGGCCAGCATGGACGAGCTGACCGGGGCGACCAAGGAAGTCATCGCCTCGAACCATATCGTCGACGGTTATGTGCGGCCGATCGCCTGGCGCGGGGCCGAGCAGATGGGGGTTTCGGCGCAGGCGACCCGGATCCACCTGGCGCTCGCCGCCTGGGAATGGCCGGCCTATTTCTCGCCCGAGGCGCGGGCCAAGGGCATCCGGATGAAGTGGGCGCCGTGGGCGCGCCCGGCGCCGCACACCGCGCCGACCCAGGCCAAGGCAGCCGGGCTCTACATGATCTGCACGATGTCGAAACACGACGCCGAGGCCGATGGCTGCGACGACGCGCTGATGCTCGACTGGCGCGGCCGGCTCGCCGAGGGCACCGGCGCCAATCTGTTTCTGGTCATCGACGGCGAATTGCACACCCCGACGCCGGACTGTTTTCTGAACGGGATCACCCGCCAGACCGTGATCGGACTGGCCAAAAGGCGCGGGATCAAGGTGGTCGAGCGCGCGATTATGCCCGAGGAGCTATCGCGGGCGGATGAGATGTTCCTGACCGGCTCGGCCGCCGAGGTGACCCCGGTCGGCGAGATCATCGGCGAGCGGGGCCACTATCGCTTCACCCCCGGGGCGATCTGCCGGCTGATGTGGGAAGACTACGACCGTACCGTCGGCAAAAAGGTCGCCGCGAGCGCAGCTTGACGGCCGGGGATCGGATACTGAAGAAGAAAGCCATGAGCGACGACTGGGCGGACCTGATCCTCAGCATGTTGCGCGCGATCCACGCCGAGCAGGCGGCGCAGCGCGAGAAGCTGGACGAAATTATCAGTCGGCTCGGTGCTCTAAAACGCTAGTTGCCTTGTTGAGCTTGCGCATCGCCCACAGGGCCGACTTCGCCGGCCTGTCGGTGCGGCTCGACCATCTCGACTGCCGCGTCGGCCGCATCGGGCGGCGGCTGGAGCTGGCCGACGCCCCGGCATCGAGCTGACCTGTGACGGGCGCGCACAGCCAGGATTTTCTGATAGCCTGGTGATTTGGCGAGGGTCACTCTTGGCGGCGGAGCGAAAAATAGGCCTCGATCGCGCGCGCGAGACCGCGAGCGAGCCGCTGCTGGTAGCCCGGCTGCTGCAGCAGCCGCTCCTCGGCGGGATTTGACAGGCAACCCAGTTCGACTAGAGCCGATGGTATGTCGGGCGCGCTCAACACCACGAAATCGGCCGAGCGCTGGGGGTTGTCGAGCAATGCGACGCGACGGCCAAGTGCGGCCACCACGTCGCGGGCGAAGCCGATCGACGCATTGTCGGTCTGCCTGCGCGCCAGATCCATCAGCACGTCGCCGACCTCGGGCGGCTCGAGCCACAATCGGACCCGATCGACCACGTCCCGGTTTTCGCTGTCGGCCAGCGCCGCCGCGTCGCGATCGGAGGCATGCGCGGACCGGGTGAACACCGACAGGCCGCGCATCGCCGGGTTCGGCAGCGCGTCGGCATGGATCGCCAGGAACAGATCGGCGTGCAGTGCGCGGGCGCGGGCGACGCGTTCGCGCAACGGCACGAACTCGTCGGCACCGCGGGTCAGCGCCACTCGAAAACGACCGGTGGCGGCGAGGTCGCGCGCGAGATCGCGCGCGGTCGCATAGACAATGGTCTTTTCGTAGACGCCGTCAGCGCCGATCGCTCCCGGATCGATGCCGCCATGTCCCGGATCGAGGACGACCATCGGCCGATGGACTGGCGGCAAATCGGGTACGCGCGGTTTTTCCGGCGGCGGCCGGTCCCATAACGCGCGACCCGGCAGCTGTGCCGAAGCGGTTCCCAACCCCAAGCCAATGGCTGCGCAGCCCGCCAGCGTACGCAACAGCGTACGCCGCGTACCTGCGATGTTCGGCATCCCCTGCCCCCCGGCAGCACCGCCCGCCCCACGCGAAGGTGGCGACTGACCGAGATCATGCACCAGGGCGGCGCACGCCGCCAGTAATCACAGGATTAACACAGAACGGGGAAATGACGCCGCCGCGGCCCAGGGCGCGCGCTCGCCGCTCAACCTCCGCCGCGACGGTCGTCTTGCGAACGGGCCAGCGGCGAGAGGGCGGCGGGGCGCTGATATGCCAAAAGCCAACGCATTCCGCTCGAAAAGCCGCGCAGGACGCCGCGAACCGGCCGCAGCAGCCGGAGCCGGACGAGCTCAGTGGCAACGGTCTTGCCCGGCGCGTCGCGCAGGCTCGCCATGCCGTACCGGCGGTAGGCGGCGACCCAAGCAGCGACCACGCGCTCGCGCAGGCCGAAAGCGGCGGCGGCTTCGGCGCTGGTCCAGCCATCGACGATGACGCATTGCACGATCCGGCCGCGCTGGGCCGGGGTTAGGTTGGGCCGTGTCGCCGAACTGTTCTTCATGCCTCGCCAACGCGCGAACGCGCCGACAATTCCCGCTCGATCACGCCCTGACATCGACGACGGTGCGGCCGCGAACCTCGCCCCGCAAAAGCTTTGGCGCGAGCTCGGGCAAGGCGGAAAGCGGCACGATTTGGGTCATCTGTTCGAGGCGGTCGAGCGGCAGATCGCGGGCGAGCCGGCACCATGCCTCCCGGCGTTCCTCGCCCGGACACATGACCGAATCGATGCCGAGCAGATTGACCCCGCGCAGCAGGAACGGGATCACCGTCGCCGGCAGATCGCTGCCGCCGGCAAGGCCGCAGGCGGCGACGCTCGCGCGATATTTGAGCTGGGTCAGGATCGTCGCGAGCGTGGTCCCGCCGACCGCGTCGACCGCACCTGCCCAGCGCTCGCGTTCGAGCGGCCGCGCGGGATTGGCGGCGAGGACGGCGCGCTCGATCAGGTCGGCGGCGCCGAGCCCGGTTAGATACTCACGCAGTTCGGGTCGGCCCGTCGCGGCCACGACCCGGTGCCCCAGCGCCGAGAGCAACGCGATCGCCACGCTGCCGACGCCGCCGGCGCCGCCGGTGACGAGCACCTCGCCGGCGCCCGGCCGCAGCCCGTGGCGTTCGAGCGCGATCGTCGCCAGCATCGCGGTAAAGCCGGCGGTGCCGATCGCCATCGCCTGAAGCGCGCTCAGCCCAAGTGGGCGACGCACCAGCCAGTCGGCCGCGACCCGGGACTTTTCGGCATAGCCGCCCCAATGCGTTTCGCCGACCCGCCACCCGGTCAGAACGACCGGGTCGCCAGGTTTGAACTCGGGCGAATCCGACCGCTCGACGGTGCCGGCGAAATCGATGCCGGGGATATGCGGATAGCTGCGCACCAGCCGGCCCCGGCCTTGCAGCACCATCGCATCCTTGTAGTTGAGGGTCGAGTATTCGATCGCGACGGCGACCTCGCCTTCCGGCAACGAGCCGTCGTCGAGCGCTTCGATGCAGGGGACGATTTTCCCGTCCTCCTCACGCAGCATCAAAGCCCGGAACGTCGCCATCTCGCCTCCGTGCCACGTCGGATGATGGATTCGGAAAACGCCGCGGAGCGTTACGCGCGCAGCGGTTCGAGGATGCTGACGAAATTGGCGACCGCCGCACCACCCATGTTCATGACCCCGGCGAGCGAAGCGCCCGGCACCTGGATGCCGCCGGCGGTTCCGGTTACCTGCATCGCCGCCAGCACGTGCATCGAGACGCCGGTGGCACCGATCGGGTGGCCCTTCGATTTGAGCCCGCCCGACGGGTTGACCGGCAGCCTGCCGTCCTTTTCGGTCCAGCCTTCGAGGATCGCGCGTGCGCCTTCGCCCTTCGGGGTCAGGCCCATCGCCTCGTACTCGATCAATTCGGCGATCGTGAAGCAGTCATGGGTCTCGACCAGATCGAGGTCGTCGAGCGCGAGCCGCGCATTGGCAAGGGCGCGCTGCCAGGCGAGTGCCGGCCCTTCGAACGCGATCACGTCGCGCCGGCTCATCGGCAGGAAATCGTTGACCTGCTCGGCGGCGCGGAACACCACCGCCTTTCTGAGGCTCAGCGCGGTCGCGGTGTCGGCCAACACCACCGCTGCCGCACCGTCCGAAACGAGCGAGCAGTCGGTGCGCTTGAGCGGTCCGGCGACGATCGGGTTCTTCTCCGAAACCGTGCGGCAGAACTCGTAGCCGAGGTCCTTCTGCATCTGCGCCAGCGGGTTGGCGACGCCGTTCTTGTGATTTTTGGCGGCGATCCGGGCCAGCGCGTCGGATTGATCGCCATAGCGCTGGAAATAGCTCTGCGCGATCTGCCCGAAGATGCCGGCAAAGCCCCCCTCAATGCGGTCTTCCTCCTTGCGGTAGCTGGCACCCAACAGGATGTCGCCGATTTGTGCGCCCGAGACCTCGGTCATCTTCTCGACGCCGACGATCAGCGCCAGGCGCGCCTTTTGCGCGGCGATCGCGTTCAGCCCCTGATGGATCGCGGCCGAGCCGGTGGCGCAGGCGTCCTCGACCCGCGTCGCGGGCTTGAAACGAAACCCGGGATCTGCCTGAAACACCAGCGAAGCCGGGAACTCCTGGCGGACAAAGCCGCCGTTCATCGTGCCGAGATAGACCGTGTCGATGTCGGCCGCGGCGACCCCGGCATCGGCGAGTGCGGCTTGGGTTACCTCGACGATCAGGGATTCGATGTCGCGGCCTTCGTGCTTGCCGAATTTCGTGTGCGCCCAACCGACGATGCACCCGCTCATAATCTCTCCTCCGCTCGCGCCCGGCGTGACGATAGCAAGCGGTCGCGCCGCGCTCTATTTATATAGTCCCGATGTAGCCGCGCGCGGCGGGGGCGCTCGAAATTTTGGAGCCACAAGGAATGGCGATCGCGCGGACGCTTTACGACGAGGATTTCGTCGCCTGGACCGAGCAGCAGGCCGAAGCGCTGCGCTCGGCCGGCCGCGGCAACACCAACCAGCCGCTCGATTGGGAGAACCTGGCGGAGGAGGTCGAGAGCTTGGGCGCCTCCGAACGACGCGAGCTGCACAGCCAAGTTCAGCGTATTATCCGTCACCTGCTCAAGCTCGAACATTCTCCGGCCGACGGTCCTCGGCGCGGCTGGGTGGAAAGCATTGGCGACGCCAGAAGCGCCATCGAGCTGGTGCTGGAAACCAGCCCCAGTCTAAGAAATGAGATTGCGGCGGTGATTGAGGCTGAGCTGCCCAGGGGAGCACGCGACGCGATCCGCGATCTTCAAACATATGGCGAGGTCGAATCCGGAACCGCCGACCTCATCGGTGCCGCTCGTTACACCCAAGCCCAGATACTCGAAGACTGGCTCCCGCCCGACGCAACCCGGCGTTCCACCAGGGCGGGCGCCAATCCGCGAACGCATCGACAGCGGCGGTGAGCGATATTGGCCATACGCCTGAGCCGACGACGCATCCGCTTATGCCGCCCTCCACAATACGAGGCGCGGACGGTGGCGACTCCGTCCGCGCGGCTCTATCCTGATATGGGACGGCTTTGCGGCCGTGCGACTCCTAGACGGACTGCCGGCGGGCGCATCACTCAGTCGTTCTGCTCCGATGCGACCTTCCAGTCGTCGGCACTGGTTTGGACGGGGATGGGTATGGTCGATCCGAGCGGGGGCGAAACGACTTCGCGGATATGACGACCGCCATCGCTGATCACGAACAGGACGTGTATCGTTCCCTCAGCGAGGCCTTCGAGCACCATGCTACCAGTTCAGTCGGGATTTACCGTGTAGATGCCCGTTTCCTGCCCTCGCGGCGCGAACTCGACCGGAACACTGCCGCCGGCGTAATCACGCTGTGTGAGATGACCGTTACCGTCGAAAACCTTAAGCCCGTTAAAAACCTCAGGTTGAGTGTAGTTGGTGCCACCAAACGCATATTCGCCCTTGAGCGTCGCGTTCGAGCACCCGAAATCGTCGCTTCCTCCGGCCCAAGCGGCACCGCTCAGTGCTAGTAAGGCGATAGCGGCCAACGGAGTCGCTCTAGATAGCCACTTCTTCATATCTGAACTCCCCATTCCATCGTGGAAAGTGCTGGGCAGCGTCCGGCCCTTCGACAGAGGGCCTGCTACCGGTCGGCGAAGCAATAAAGCCGCGATTAAATCTTTTGAATCAGTTTGAAATGTCCCACAATCGCAGCGGCTAAGACCGCGACCCATCCCGAGGGGGCAGCCTCGCCGCTGACTTGCTCGTGCTCGCCGCTGGAGACGGAGGCATGGACGCGCTGACGACAGCCGACATGCTCCTGTTCGAGGACTTTCTCCTGGATCGCAGCGGACTTGCTCGACGCGATCAAAGCGGCGCCTTTGTGCCGGTCTCAATCGGCTCGCGCGCGCTCGAAATTCTCGTTGTTCTGGTCAAACGGCCGGGGGAGCTCGTGACCCGGAACGAAATCATGAAGGAGGTGTGGCCGGGAACTATCGTCGAATACAGCAACCTGCCGGTGCAGATCGCCGCGCTTCGCCGCCAGATAGATCGGGAGCGAACCGAAGGAAGCTGTATTCAGACAGTACCGGGCCGGGGATACCGCTTTATTGCGCCGGTGACGCGGATCCAAGCAGGCGCGCGCGGCGATGTCGCGGCATTTCGGCCAACAGCAGCCCCGCCGCTCCCGGACAAGCCGTCAATCGCCGTGCTGCCGTTCCAAAACATCAGCGGCGAGGTGGAGCAGGAATATTTCGTCGATGGCATGGTCGAGGAGATCATCACCGCGCTGTCGCGGATCCGTTGGCTCTTCGTCATCGCCCGCAACTCGAGCTTCACCTACAAGGGCCAGGCGGTCGATGTGAAGCAGGTCGGGCGCGAGCTTGGCGTGCGCTATGTGCTCGAAGGCTCGGTGCGCAAAGCAGGCCAACGCGTGCGCATTGCCGCACAGTTGATCGACGCGACGACCGGCGCGCATCTGTGGGCCGCTCGCTTCGACGGTTCGCTCGAAAACGTGTTCGACCTCCAGGACAAAGCGGCCTCTAGCGTGGCCGGTGTCATCGAGCCGACCTTGCAAGCGGCTGAAATCCAGCGCTCATCCGAACGCCCGACCGCCGATTTGACCGCGTACGACCTCTATTTGCGCGCACTGGCGGACTGGGGTTCGCTCGAGAGGAACCGCATCGTTCGGGCGCTCGATCTGCTCGGGCAAGCGATAGAACGCGATCCGCAATATGGTTCGGCTCTCGCCCTGGCGGCTCATTGTCACCAAAGGCTCGAGCTGAGAGGCTGGACTGAGGACCCGGAGGCGGCCCGACGCTCCAGTGTCGACCTCGCCCGACAGGCACTACGGGTCGGCCCTGATGACCCGAATGTCCTCGCGCTTGTCGCCTTTGTGCTCGGAGATTTCGGCGAGGACATCGATGTCGCGGTCGGGTTGATCGACCACTGCCTCACCCTCAACCCGTCCTTCGCCGCCGGGTGGCACTGGAGCGGCGTGCTCAGGATCTTTGCCGGCCAACCCGATATCGCGCTCCAGCATTTACAGACCGGTTTGCGACTTAGCCCGCGTGATCGCCTGGCTAATTATCTGAACGCATTTGGCGAAGCCCACTTCTTCAGTCGACGATTTGACGAGGCGGCGGCAAACCTGCTCGCGTCGCTCGAACGGGCCCCCGGATTTCCGATAACCTACCGGGTTCTGGCTTCCTGCTACGCGCATATGGGCAGGCCCGACGAAGCGCGAGAGATCGTCAGGCGACTGGCCGCGGTCACACCTGCCGTCATGGAGCCCGCAACGCGCTATCGGAACCCGGAACTCCGCGAGCTGTATCTGTCCGGCCTACGCCTCGCCGCCGACGAAGTGAGCTAACGCGCCGTTTTCGTCTCCTTATCGCACACCGGCTCTATCGTGGTGCGGGTGCGCGTTTTGCTTTGTATTTGCGCGAGCGCGACGCGTTAGCCGGTCTTCCGAGCCATCGACCCAACCCTCGCCCTGGACCCCACGCTTTCGCGGAGGAGACGATAATCGCTATCATGTCTGTATGGCTGAAGATACCGACACGATCACCTTGCGCCGGCCGGATGATTGGCATGTCCATCTGCGCGACGGCGCAATGCTGGCGCAGGTCTTGCCTTACACCGCGCGGCAATTTGAGCGCGCGATTGTGATGCCGAATTTGCTGCCGCCGGTGACGACGGTCGCGGCGGCGCGCGCCTATCGCGAGCGCATTCTGGCCGCACTCGGCCCCCACCCTAACCCTCCCCCGTACGCGGAGGAGGGCGCCAAAGTCACCCCTCCCACGCGCGCGGGGAAGAGCAGGGGAGGGGGCTTCATCCCGCTGATGACCTGCTATTTGACCGACACAAGCGACCCCGAGGAGATCGCGCGCGGCTACGCTGAGGGGGTCTTTGCCGCGGTTAAGCTCTACCCGGCGCATGCGACGACGAACTCGGCGCATGGGGTGACCGATCTCGATCGCGTGCGGCCGGTGTTCGAGCGCATGGCGGCAATCGGCATGCCGCTGTTGCTCCACGGCGAGGTCACCGATCCCGAGATCGACATCTTCGACCGCGAGGCCGTGTTTATCGACCGGGTGCTCGACCCGCTGCGCCGCCGTCTGCCCGAATTGCGCATCGTGCTCGAACACATTACGACCGAGGAAGCGGCGCAGTACGTCGCCGCGGCCGGCGCCAACCTCGCGGCGACGATCACCGCGCATCATCTCGTCATCAACCGAAACGCGCTGTTTGCCGGCGGCATCCGCCCTCATTTGTATTGCCTGCCGATCGCCAAGCGCGAGAAGCATCGGCTGGCATTGCGCCGGGCCGCGGTCTCGGGCGATCCGCATTTTTTTCTCGGCACCGACAGCGCGCCGCATATGGTCGCGGCCAAGGAGGCGGCGTGCGGCTGCGCCGGCATCTTCACCGCCCCCTGCGCGCTCGAAATCTACGCCGAGATCTTCGAAGAGGAGGGAGCGCTCGACCGCATCGAAGCCTTTGCCTCGCTGAACGGCCCCGAATTCTACCGACTGCCGCCGAACGAACCCCGGATCGCGCTGCGCCGCGAGCCGGTGACCGTGCTGGAGCGCGTCGGCCAAGGCGACGACGCGGTCGTCCCGTTCCGGGCCGGCGAAACCCTGCGCTGGCGCCTTCTCGCTTGACGCCCGCGGCCCGAGATTGTCAGCCGCATGGTTATGGCCGGGGGCGACGCCAGGCGATGCAGCGCTTATCCCGCGCGATTGGCCTGTGCGTCGTGTTGCTGGTTCTGCTGCCCGCCGGGCTCTTCGCCCGAGACCCGACGCCGCCAACCCAATGGACCGCGACCGACCCGCCGATCGACTTTGTCCATATCGAGACCGGCGAGATCAACCGCTACGGCGAGGCGGTCGGCTATCATCACCGGCCGAATGGGGTCGACCCGCCGGGCGCGCG
This sequence comes from uncultured Alphaproteobacteria bacterium, assembly GCA_963832875.1. Classification (GTDB taxonomy): domain Bacteria; phylum Pseudomonadota; class Alphaproteobacteria; order ATCC43930; family CGMCC-115725; genus AP-15. The sequence goes on from CAWHWB010000003.1 coordinate 758,924, forward strand.
GGTGCTGCGGATCGTGCAGCCGCCCGATGCCGACGGCGTATATCGCGCCCGCGTCGCGGTGCGCGACCCGGCGAGCGGGGAGTGGATCGACAAGCGGGCGGCCTCGACCTTTTTCCCGGACGCGATGTCGGACGAGCAGGTGATCCAGGCGGTGCTGGCCGCTTTTCATGACGGCCGGGTGCGCCGCGACGGCCGGTTCCTCGGCGATTCGAGGCGCGGGTTTGCAATCGAAGGGTGGTATCAATCCGGGCGAATTGCCGCCGCCTATCCGCTGCGCGGTCCCTGATGGCGCAAGGACGGATAGCGACCAGACGGAGGACCCGCGCGGGGCTGATTACGGCGAGGCGCCACCCTGCCGGGTACATTGAAGCACGTGCCATGCGCGGTAGCGGCCGGCATGGCGAGGTCCTGGCGAGCTTTCTGCAGAGCGACGTCCAGGCCGACCTCGCCGCTGCGCGGGGTCTGCTCGCCGAGATTGGCATAGCCGAGCGCGGCGAAGCGACGCAGCCCTCGGCCGTCGGCAATGCCTTTTCGATCGCGATCTCGTCCGATGGGGTGACGATCTACAATGCCGTCGTCGAGGATTCGCGTCCCGAACGTTACGCCTTTGACGAGTTGCGCCAGGCGCTCGGCACCTGGATCGCGGCGATCGAGCGCGCCCGCCGCAACCCGGCATGACGGCGATGGCTGGAGCGTTCGGCGTGGGATTGCGCATATTGACGCGATGAGCGACCCACGCGATCAGGAATTTCGGGCCGATCAGGAATTTCGCGAGCCTCGGACTCGCCGTCCGGTCGTACGCCCGCGCGACGCCGCCTCGCTGATCCTGCTGCGCGACGACGGCGATGCGCTCGAGGTGCTGGTCGGCCGCCGCGCGTTGTCGGCGCGGTTCATGCCCGGCGTCTACGTCTTCCCTGGCGGCGCGATCGATCCGCCCGACCGGACTGCGTGGAGCGTCGAGAGCGGCGCCGCGAGCCTCACGCCGCGACTGGTGCGCGCCGCCCGCGCGGCGATGCGCGAGACCTGGGAGGAAGTGGGCGTGCTGATCGGCCGCAAAGCCGAAGCGCTGACCAACGGACCGGCAAAGCTCACGATCGAGCAGGCTTATCGCGAGCGCGGCCTGGTGGCGGCAATTGACCGGATGACGTACGTCGGGCGGGCGATCACTCCGTCGCATTCGTTTCGCCGCTTCAACACGCGGTTTTTCCTCGGCGACGGCGGCGACGTGTTCGGCGAGCCCGCCGCCAGCACCGAGCTCGAGGACGCCGGCTGGCGCCGGATCGACCAATCCCTGCTCGACGGATTTCGCGATGTCACCCGGTTCATGCTGGCGCGCGCCATCGCGCTGCGCGAAGGCAGCGCCACGCCCGAGCCGCCGCTATTCTATTGGGGCAAGAACGCTCGCCGCATCGGCATTTGCCGAGAGGGCCGGCGCTGAAGTCCGCTCATCGCGCGACCGCCGCCCGGCGGGGCCGCACCTCCTCGCCTTCGATGCCGAGCGCCATCGCCCGGCCATGCGTCTCGCGGGCCAGGAACAGGAACGAGAGCGCCACCAGCAGCATGCAAAAAGAGAGGAACAGAAACGCCGGGAAGACCGCGGCCGCCGTCGCCCGCGGACGCAGGACGTTGCTGGTCCCGGCGATCACCGCCAGACTCAGCGGCCCGAGGATCTTGCCGATGCCGGCCGCGGCGTGGCCAAGGCCGGAAGAGCGCGCGCCCAGCCTCACCCCATACTGCTCGATCGTGTAGGGCGTGATGTTGCTCAAGCCGCCATCGACAAAAAAGGCTGACGCCGCGACCAGGACGACGAACATCGGCAATCTGCCGATCATTACCGCGTTGAAATATCCGGCGAGTCCGAGAAAGATCATCGCCGCGAAGGCGCAGACAACACCGACGCGTCGTCGCCCGAATTTTTGGGCGATCAGGGCGACCAGCAGCCGGCCGGCGATCGCGCAAAGGGTGACGTAAATGAAATACATCGCAGCCCGTGGCACAGAGGTGTGAAGCGCAAGGGCGACGATGGTCGGTCCCCACAACAGATAGCCGAAGGCGGCGGTCGATGAGCCGCCCCAGATCAGGATGGTCTGCCAGAACAGCCGTGGGCTGGCATAGAGCTCTGCGAGGCTGGCGCGCGGCGGGGCCGCGGGTCGCGTCGCCGGCATTGGAAGCCGGCCGGGGGCAATGCCGAGGTGTTTTGCGACCGCCGTCCGTGCCTCGCCGGCGCGACCCTTGGCAGCGAGCCAGCGCGCCGATTCCGGCACGAAGATCCACACCAGAACCCCAATCAGGACCGGCAGCACGCCAAACATCGCCAGTCCACGCCAGCCGAGGGCTCGCAGCAGCGCGTGCGAGGTCAGCGAGGCGAGCAGCGGGCCGAAGCTCGCCGCCGTGACAAACAAGCTCGTCAGCCCGCTGCGCCAGCGCGTCGGGGTCAACTCGACGATGATGGTCAGCGCCGGGGTGATCGCGGCGGCGAGGCCGAAGCCGACAAAGAACCGCAACACGGCCAGCGAAACAAACGCGCCGGTCGGTAGGAAACCGATCAGCCCGCCGGCGATCCCGCAGATCACGGTGCCGGTGACGGTCTGCAGCTTGCGCCCGAACACATCGCCGAGCGAGCCCCAGATCAAGGCGCCGACGATGGCGCCGACCCCGCTGCCATACAGGATCAGCGCCGCTTGCCCATAGGTCAGATGCCAAATCGGTCCGATCACCGCCAGGATGAAGGCGATCAGAAAGAAATCGAAAAAATCGAGCACGTAAACGGCCGCCAGCAGGGCGAAGCTCGTCCAGTAGCGGGCATTGAGCGGGCCGCGGTCGTAGATCGAGAGGAGGTCTTGCAATGTCTCTGCCGCCATCGGCCCATCCTACGATCATATGGCAGAAGGCGCACCTGCCCGCCGGCGCAGGCGACGGCGCTGCGCCGCCGCGCGTCCCGTCCGGCGCTTGATTCGTTCAGTGGGCGCCGGTTGTCGCCGCCGTCGATCTCGGCTGTTGCGATTGCCCGTCGGGGCCGAGCGCCATCGCCCTGCCATGGGTCTCGACGCCGAGGATCAGGAACGACAATCCGACCAGCAGCATGCAAAACGCAAGAAACAGAAAGGCGGGAAATACCGCCGATTCGGTCGCGCCGGGCGAGACCAGGTTGCTGGTGCCGGCGATCAGCGCCAGGCTCAGCGGCCCCAAAATCTTGCCGACGCCGTTCGCCGTCTGCCCCAGGCCAGAGGAGCGCGCGCCGAGGCTCACGCCGTAGCTCTCGACCGTGTAGGGCGCCAGGTTCGAGAAGCCGCCTTCGATGCAAAAGGTCGAGCACATCAACAGGATGATCAAGAGCGGCAGGCCGTTGACCAGCGCACCGTGGTAATAGCCGGCCGCGGCCAGCGCCACCGCTCCGGCAAAGCCCCACACGATGCCGAGCAGCCGCCGGCCGAGCAGCGGCGCGATCAACGTCACGATGATCTTGCCGCCGACGCCTGCGGCGGAAACGAATATGAAGAATTTTGCGGCCTCAGGGACCGATACCTTGAGCAGCAGGGCGACAATGGTTGGTCCCCACAGATAGACGCCATAGCCCGCGGTCGAGGAGCCGCCCCAGATCAGGATGGTTTCCCAGAACATCCGCGGCTGCGACAAAAGATCGAGCAGATTGCCGCGCGGCACCGTGGACGGTGGGACCGTCGGCAGCGGCACCTGCTGCAGCGGCATCGCGAGATGCGTCGCCACCTCGGCGCGAGCCTCGGCAAAACGGCCCTTGGCGGCGAGCCAGCGCACCGATTCGGGGGTGAACAGCCAGACCAGCCCGGCGATGACCGCCGGGATAACGCCGATCAGCGCTACCCCACGCCAGCCGAGCGGACCGAGCAGCGCGGTCGCGATGACCGGCGCCAGGAAGCCGCCGGCCGAAGCCCAGACCACATAAAAGCTGGTCGCGATCGTGCGGTGCCGGGTCGGGGTCAGTTCGACGACCATGGTCAAGGACGGGGTGACCGCCGCGGTCAGGCCGATGCCGACGAAAAAGCGCAGGATCGCGAATTCCCACCAGCCGCGGTCGGGAATGACCGCGATCAACCCCGAAGCGACCGCGCAGATCAAGCCGCCGATGATGATCTGCCGCTTGCGCCCCCAGGCATCGGAAAACGCTCCAAAGGCCAGAGCGCCGATGATCGCGCCGATGCCCCCGGCGTAGAGGATCACGGCTCCCTCACCATAGGTCAGATGCCACTCGCCCCTGACCGCGGCCAGCAGGTAGCCGACTACCAGAAAATCGAAGAAATCAAAGACGAACACCGCCGACATCAGGACAAACGTCGTCCAGTAGCGACGGTTGAGCGGCGCGCTGTCGAACAGCGCCAAGAGGTCGTCCGAGGTTTGTCCGAGCATTTTCTCCCTCCCTTTTTCGGCGATGAGTCCGGCGTGCGGCTCCCCGTCTCCGGGGCGGAGGTTTAGGCCGCGCCGTTCCGCATCGTCAACTCCGGCTCGCACCGACTTGGCCGGTCCGCGGTCGCCATCCGACCTCGCCGATGCGCGGATCGCCCGGTTGGTGCAAAATGTCGGCTGGCCGGGGTCCTTGGGTGGGGGCCGGCCAATTGTCGCCGGCGCCTCGGAACCGGCATAACCGGCTCGGGGATCGCGCCCGAAAAGGAGATCGCATGCCCGTCGTTTCGCCGGAACCGCGGTCGGACCCGTCGGCAGCCGAGGCATGACCGCCGCGCCGCGGCCGGGGCCTCCATGAGCGCTTCGCAGCCGGAGGCTCGCGGGCTGAAGGCAAAAACGCTGGGTCATGCCTCGCTGGCGGTCTATCGCGATCGGGACGGGCCGCTGTTGCTGACCGATCCGTGGCTCCTCGGTTCAGTCTATTGGCGCAGCTGGTGGCTGCAGAACTATCCGAGCGACGAGGAGATCGACTGGCTGGCGACGAGCGCCACTGTCTATGTCACGCACGAGCACCCCGATCATTTTCACATGCCGTCGATCCGCCGTCTCGGCAGCGGCCCCGACTACCTGTTTCCGGCGTTGGCTGAACGCGGCTGCCTCGACTACCTGACCGCCCGCGGCTATCGCGCCTCGAGCGTCGAGCCGCTGCGCTGGCGTACGCTCCGCGGCGGCGTCTCGATCCTGTCGATCCCGGTGTGGAACGACGACAGCCTGCTGCTGATCGATACCCCAAACGCGCTGATCTTCAACCTAAACGACGCCAAGCCGCCGCCGCCGGTGCTGGGCGCCCTGCGCCGCCTGGGCGACTGCATCGGCAAGCCGCGGGTACTGCTGTGCAGCTATTCACCGGCGAGCCTCGTCAACAGCTTTCTCGACGAGGAGAGGATCGTGACCTTGCGCCAGGCCCGGCACTACGTCGATTACGTCTGCCGGTTGTGCGACCGCCTGGCGATCGATTGCTATCTGCCGTTTGCCAGCCAGGCGGTGTTCTGCCGCGCCGACAGCCGCTGGGCCAACGATTACCGCACCACCTGGGAGGATCTGCGCCGAGGCTGGCGGTCGCGCGCCCGACTGCTGCCACCCTACACGACCCTCGACCTTGACGATTTCACCCACCGCTCGACTCCGCCGGAGCGATACCGCCCGATGCCGCCGGCGCGGCTCGCCGCTCCGGTGCGACAACGCGCGGCCGAAGAGGCGGCGGCGGAGATCTCGGCCGCGGAGGTGGCATTGCTCGAGCGCAAGCTCAACGTTTTTCGCTGGCTGCTGATTATGCTGTTTCCACGCGGCTTTGCGTTCCGGCTGGGCGCGCGCTGCTTCGCCTACCAGCCGCGGTCCGGGCGGCTGCTCGCCAGAGGCGCGTCGGGTGCCGAAAGGGGCGGCGAGGGCCTCGGCGACTTCATCGTCGAGGTGCCCGCGCAGACGATGAAAGAGGCGCTGCGCAACAATCACCTTTCCGATCTCGGCATCACCATGTTCGTGCGGATCCGGCTGTTGCGTCGGCTCGAGCCGCGCAAGGTCTATGGTCTCTTCGTGCTGTTCCAGTTCGACGACTATGGCCATCTGGCCAGCAGGGGCGCGCTGCTGCGCTGGCTGCGGCGCGGCATCCGCCATAGCTTGCTCGGGCGGTTGCCGCCACCCCCTGGTCTCTGAAGGGACCGTTGGCCCCTCGCTGAAAACCTGAATAGGTTATCGTCACCTCGCGACGAGGGATCCAGAGCCTGTTCGTGACGTGAATAACAATATTAAAGTGACTTTTAATAAAGTTGGTTTGGTTGTACTTTAAATATTTAAATAATGTGACAGGCTGGTCAAGATCTCGATGAGCTTATGAACAGTAGCGTGCCCCAAATCGGTCCCCACTGTTTGTTCGCAACATAAAACCAACGGAGCCGCGGCCGCATATAGGCATACCCAAAGCCTTTTGGAGACGCCACTGCGCGGGTGCGAAGAGGTAAGTTCGGTGCGCAACCGCTCGGCGAGGGCCGTCGCTTCGACCAGCGCCGTCGCGGCGTGAAGGTGGCGCCGCAGTTCGCACAATGCCTCCTCGATTGCATCGAGCCATGCGATCTGGTGGGAACGTCCGCACGAATAGTCGTCAGATTCTCGGACGGGAGCGTCGCTTCGGCTCGAACTGTCCCCCCGAATTCCACAGCCCCGCCCAGGCTGGCCACAACCCGGTGCAGCATCTCGCCGGTGTCTTCGTCCGGGTTCGCCGGCGCCATTCCCGTCTCCCGATTGAGCCTGTCTGCGACATCTGGCGTTCATCCAGGTTAATCGCAATCGCCGATCGGGACGAAATTTTGACGCTCCGCTCGTGCGCGAGATTGGACGCACCTGCCCGTGCGGCTGCCGCCAGGGTCGAGGGATCGGAAGGCCTATCGGGATCAGCTCGCTGCCCGGCGATCAGCCGGGATGGGCCCCGGCGTCGCGGCGCACCGCCCGCTGCAGGTAGCCTATCGCGGCGTCGAGCTGGGCGTCCTTGGCGGTGCCAATGATCAGCGGCTTGATCGGGTGCTCGGCCATCTCGCTGCCGATTTTCGAGCTGCCGGTGGTCCCCGCCGCCTGCTCCGCGTTGAGCGGACCGCTGTTCTTCAACGCTCCATAGAGATCGCTTTCGTGGCTGAGGACGGCATTCGCCACCTGCTCGGATTTGGGCAGGGTCGCGACGATGTCGGGAGTGATCCCCTGATCCTGGATCGAGCGGCCGGACGGCGTGTAGTAGAGCGCCGTCGTCAGCCGCAACGCGCCATGCCCCTCGACCGGGATGATCGTCTGCACCGAACCTTTGCCAAAGCTGCGGGTGCCCATGGTCGTGGCCCGGTGATCGTCCTGCAGCGCCCCGGCAACGATCTCGGCCGCCGACGCCGTCGCGCTGTTGATCAAGACGACGATCGGCACCCCGGGAATGAGGTCGCCCGCCACTGGCGCGCGGTAGACGCGGTCGTCGTCGGGGTTGCGGCCCTTGGTCGTGACCACCACACCGCCGTCGACGAATTCACCGGTCACATCGACCGCGGCATCGAGCAGGCCACCCGGATCGTTGCGCAGGTCAAGAACAAAGCCGTTTAGCCTGCCGTGCGCCTGCTGTTTCAGCCGGGCGATGGCGCTGGCCAGCTCGGCGGCGGTGTTCTCGCTAAAGGTGGTGATCCTGGCGTAGCCGATCCGGTCCGGCTCGAGCGAGGATTTGACCGAGACGACGTGGATGGTGTTGCGGGTCAGAGTGACATCAAAGAGCGGCCGCTCGGTGCGGGCGATTTCGAGAGTGACTTTGGAGCCCGGCTCCCCGCGCAGCAGTTTGACCACCCGCTCGACATCCATGCCGGTGGTTGGCAGGCCATCGATTTTGACGATCCGATCGCCCGGCTCGATGCCGGCATCGGCGGCGGGGGTGCCTTCGATCGGGGCGATGACCTCGGGCACCTTTCCTTCGAGCGTCAGCTCGATGCCGATGCCGCCGAACTGACCGCGAGTCATCGCGGTCATCTCCTGATATTGCTCCTGATCCATATAGTCGGAATGCGGGTCGAGCCGGGTCAGCATGCCCTTCAGGGCGTCCTTGGTCAGCTCCGCGCCGGTTACCGGTGCGACGTAGTTCGTCTGGACCTGCCGGGCGACGTCCTGCAGCAGGGCAAAGTCGGGGGGGTTGTCCGAAGACGCGGCGGCGCCGGCCCCAGCGCTGTTGCAGCCATAGAGCGTGAGCGTCAGCAGGGCGGCAGCGGCAGCCCTGACGGCCGGGCGGTGCAAGCGGGCGATCGTGGTCATCAGAGCCTTCACGGCAGGCGGCGCGTCGGCGACGGGCCGGAAACTGGGTCCGGACGATCCTCGACTGCCAACCCGGGGTCAAACCCCAGATCCGTGGTCGAACCGCTCTCCGGTCGCCGCACAATGTAGTCTTCCGCTCGCGGCCTTCCAGGGGCGCTGGTCCAGTTGTGATGCGGGGTGATGCGGGCGCGCCCCCAAGCTCGCCGCGAACGATATTGGTTCTCGCCTGACCGCGAGCGACGCGATATATCGGCCAGTAAGGCACGGCCAAAGGAAGGGTTGTCATGACGGGCGGTCAAGCTGGCGCCGACCGGCTGAAGGTGCATGGGATCGAGCTCGAAGCGCTGCGCCGCGGCGGCGGGCGTCCGATGCTGCTACTGCACGGCTTCGATACCGTCGACGCCAAGGCCCCGTTTCTCGACCTGCTCGGCCGCCAGGCCGAGATTACGGCACCCTCCTCGCCGGGGTTCGGAGATTCGCCTCGGCCCGAGGATTTCGACACAGTCTACGATCTCGTGCATCTGTATCTCGCCGCTCTCGACGCGCTGCCGGCTGGCAACGCAGCGGTGCTCGGGTTTTCCTTTGGCGGCTGGCTCGCGGCGGAGGTCGCGGCGGCGTGCTGCCATCGCATCGACAAATTGATCCTGGTTGATCCGGTCGGGATCAAGGTCAGCGATCGCGAAACACCTGACATCCTCGATATCTTCAACCGATCGCCCGACGAGGTCCGCCGCGCCAGCTGGCACGACCCCGACAGGTTCGCCCCCGATTACAACGCGATGTCGGACGAGGCGCTGGTCGTGCATGCGCGCAATCGCGAGGCGCTGTGCCTCTATGCCTGGCACCCCTATATGTACAACCCGCAACTGCCGCGTTGGCTCGGCCGGATCTCGGCGCCGACTCTGGTTCTGTGGGGGGCGAGCGACCGGGTGGTCAGCCCCGATTACGGCCGCGCCTATGCAAAGCTGATCCCCGGCGCCCGCTTCGAGCTGATCGAGCATGCTGGCCACCATCCCGAAATCGAACAGCCGACCGAGTTTGCCGAGCGCGTCGCCGGCTTTATCCGCGAATGATCGGCGGAATTGCTGGCAAATGATTTAAGAGGCGCGATCCATCGGGGAGTTCGAAATGGCTGATGAAGGCTTGATCACGATCGAGAGCGCGCACCCGGTCAAGGACACAATCGATCGCGTCGAGTCGAGCCTCGCAGCCAAGGAGGTCGCGGTGTTTGCGCGGATCGATCACGCCGCCGGCGCCGCGTTGGTCGGCATGAGTTTGAGGCAGACGGAGTTACTGATCTTCGGCTACCCCAAGGCCGGGACGCCGCTGATGCAATCCCGGCAGAGTATCGGGATCGATCTGCCGCTGAAATTGCTGGGCTGGCAGGACGAGGGCGGCAAAGTCTGGCTCTCCTACAACGACCCGGGCTGGATCGCCCGGCGGCACCAGCTCGATAGCGACGCAATGCGCGCGGTCGATGCCGGCGCCGAGCCGCCACTCGTGCAAGAGAGCGAGGTCGCCCCGGCGCCAGCGCACGGCAACGAGCGCCGTGATCAAGACGAACAGCAGGATGAAGACTGTGAGTGCGGGCGTTGATCGGCATCGGATCGCGCCTTCCCGCGCTATCGCGGGGCGACGAGATAGACGATCAGGGTCAGCACCGCCCCGATCAGGATCCATAGCAGCTGATACCCGTAGTAAAACGGGATGCCGCCCCATTCGGGATCGACGCGATTGTAGGTCGGCACCAGGAGCACCGCGACGAACGGCAGCAGCAGCAATAAATACCAAGCGCGCGACGCTCCACTGCCCGGCGGCGGATTTGGCTCCATAGGCGACCTCTTAAGCGCCCGGGCCTTGCCGGCAGGGTCTGTAAGGTTGCCGCAATTTTCCGCAGAAGCGTAACCACTTGCAAACGTAATGGGACCTGAGCGGGGTCTCGTCGAATGCGCCCCTCACCCTCCCATCGCGCGGGTCCCTCCCTCTCCCCGCTCGCGGGAGAGGGCTGGGGTGAGGGGCTTCGCGGCGGCTCGATAAAGCGCTAATACTCTCGACGCCGGCGGGTAAGCGCGGCGGGGACGATCGAGTGGAACAGCGGAATCTGGGGAAATCGGGGCTGCGCGTTTCGGCGGTCGGGCTCGGCTGCAACAATTTCGGCGGCCGGATCGATTTCGATGCGACGAGACAGGTCGTGCATAGGGCTCTCGATCTCGGCATCACCTTTTTCGACGAATCCGACACCTATGGCGACCCGCGCGGCAGCTCCGAAACCTGCCTCGGCCAGATTCTCGGGAGCCCGCCGCAAGGACATCGTCCTGGCGACCAAGTTCGCCCGGCCGATGGACGGCTCGGGCCGGTTCGAGGGCGCCTCGCGAGGCTACATCATGGCCGAGGTCGAGGCCAGTCTCGTCCGGCTGAGAACCGATTGGATCGACCTCTACCAGCAGCACCAGCCCGACCCGCTGACCCCGATTGAGGAGACCCTGCGCGCACTCGACGACCTCGTGCGGCAAGGCAAGGTGCGTTATATCGGCTGCTCGACGCTGCCCGCGTGGCAAGTGGTCGAGGCGCGGTGGACCTCGAAGCATCTCGGCCTCCACCATTTCGTGTCGTGCCAGGAGGAGTACAGCCTCTTGGCGCGCGGGCTCGACCATCAGTTGATGCCGGTTCTGGAAACCTATGGGTTGGGGCTGATCCCGTTTCGGCCCTTGGCCGACGGGCTGCTGACCGGCAAGTACCGGCGCGGCGTCCCGTTGCCGGCCGGGTCGCGCCTGGGCAACATGCCGCGCCAGGCCGGCCGTTACCTGACCGAGGACAACTGGACGGTGGTCGAGCGCCTGGAAGGTTTCGCCGCCGAGCGCGGCCACACCTTGCTGCAGCTGGCTCTGAGCTGGCTGTTGCATCGCCCGGCGGTGGCGAGCGTCATCGCCGGCGCCACCACGGCAGATCAGGTCGAGCACAATGTGCGTGCCGCCGGCTGGGCCTTGACCGCCGACGAATTGCTAGAGATCGACCGGTTGACCCGCTGATTCATCAACCCTGGGAAGGAGCTAGGAAGATGGATGTTCGACTAGACGGAAGAAGTGCGGTGATCACCGGCGGCAGCAAGGGGCTGGGCCTCGCTATCGCCAAGGAATTCGCCGCCTCGGGCGCCGATGTCGCGATCCTCGCGCGCGACCAGGCGACGCTCGCCGACGCCAAGGGTCAGATCGAGCACGGCGCCAAGGGCAAGGTCGCGGCGATCAGCTGCGACGTATCGAAGATGGCGCCGATCAAGGCCGCCTATGACCAGATCATGTCGCAGTTGGGCAAGATCGACATCTTCGTCAACAACGCCGGCCAATCGACCCGCGGCCCTTCGGAGACGCTTACCGACGAGCAGTGGCAGGCCGATCTCGACCTCAAACTATTTGCGCAGATTCGCTTTTGCCGGCTTCTCTTCCCGCAGATGAAGCAGCGCAAATGGGGTCGCATCATCAGCGTGCTCAATATCGGGGCCAAGGCGCCAGGCGCCGACAGCGCGCCGACCTCGGTCAGCCGCGCGGCGCAGATGGCCTTCACCAAGGCATTGTCGATGGAGGGGGCGCCGCACAACGTGCTGGTCAACTCTCTGCATGTGGGCGTCATCGTCAGCGACCAGATCGTCCGCCGCCATCAGCGCGAAGGTGCGAACATCTCGCTCGAAGATATGATTGCGCAGGCCGGGCGGGCGGTGCCGATGGGCCGCATGGGCCGCGCCGAGGAATTCGCCAATGTCGCGACCTTTCTCGCCTCCGACGCCGCCTCTTACGTGACCGGCTGTGCGATCAACGTCGACGGCGGCCGCTCGCCGGTGGTGTGAGCCAAGCTCTCAAGAAAAGAAGCGAACCGAGCCCGATGGATCTGGTCATCCGTAACGCGCGGCCGGCCGATCGCCCGGCCGGCGCCGAGCCTGTCGATATCGGCGTCGCCCAAGGCCGGATCGCGGCGATCGGCCACGGGCTTGGCGACGCGGCCGAGAGCTATGACGCCGAGGGTCGGCTCGCCTGCGCCGGTCTCGTCGAGACTCACATCCATCTCGACAAGTCGCGGCTGATCGACCGCTGCCCGCCCGAAGCGGGACGCCGCATCGCTCCGATGGCGCAGGTCAAGGCGATCAAGCGCGAGATCAGCGTCGAGGATGTGCGGCGTCGCGCGGCGCGCACCCTCGAAGACTGCATCCTCAACGGCGCCACCCGCATGCGCACCCAGGTCGAGCTCGACCCGGCGATCGGCATGCGCGGCTTCGAGGGGGTGGAGTCACTGATCGCCGAATACCGCTGGGCGATCGACATCGAGATCTGCGTCTTCGCGCAGGACGGGTTGACCAACTATCCCGGCACCGACGACTTGCTGGTCGAGGGGCTCCGGCGCGGGGCCAGGGCGATCGGCGGCGCGCCGCGCTACGACCCCGACCATGCCGGCCAGATCCGCCGGATCTTCGAGCTGGCGCGCGAGTTCGACGCCGAGATCGACATCCATCTCGATGTCGGCGACGGCGGGGAGCCGCTCGACATCCCGATGGTTTGCGAGCTGACCCAACAGTATCGGCGGGGCGGCCGGGTCACGGTCGGCCATATGGCCAAGCTCGCGGCGCTGCCGCCTCACGCACTGGCGGAACTAGCCGGGCATATGGCCGATGCCGGCGTTGCGGTCACGGTATTGCCGCTGACCGACCTCTATCTGACGGGCCGCGACCGCGACCATGATGTGCGCCGCGGCGTCGCGGACGCCAATTTTCTGGTCGAGCACGGGGTCAACTGCTCGCTGTCGACCAACAATGTGCTGAACCCGGCGACCCCCTATGGCGATTGCTCGCTGATCCGCATGGCGAATCTGCAAGCGAACGTGCTGCAGATCGCCCGCGCCGAGCAATTGCGCGAGATCTTCGCGATGCTGACCGAACGCTCGGCCCGGCTGCTCAACCTCGGGGACTACGGGCTCGCGGTCGGCAACCCGGCCGACATCGTGATCATCGACGCCGACACCCCCGAGCAGGCGATCGCCGAGATTCGTCAGCCGCTCGCCGTCTGGAAACGCGGGCGGCGAACCGTCGCACGGCACCTGCCGCAGTTGCTGCGGCCCGACGCCCGCCCGGCGGCATAATCCGGGCGCTCGGCGCCATTACCCTCGCCAAAGCGCCGTCGGCCGGCTAAAAGGGCGGTGTTCACAGCCGCCGAGCCGCCATGCCCGAGGATTTCTACCGCATCAAACGCCTGCCCCCCTATGTCTTCAGCGAGGTTAACGAGCTGAAAGCCAAGGCGCGAGCGGCCGGGCGCGACGTCATCGATCTCGGCATGGGCAATCCGGACGGCCCGACCCCGCCGCATATCGTCGCCAAGCTGATCGAGGCGGTGCAGAACCCAAAAACCCACGGCTATTCGGTATCGCGCGGCATCACCGGGCTGCGCCGCGCCTGCGCCGGCTATTACGCCCGCCGCTTCGGGGTCGAGCTCGATCCCGAGCGCGAAATCGTCGTCACCTTGGGTTCAAAGGAGGGGCTCGCCAACCTCGCGCAGGCGATCACCGCCCCCGGCGACATCGTGCTGGCGCCAAACCCGTGCTACCCGATCCATTCCTTCGGGTTCATCATGGCCGGCGCCTCGGTGCGCCACGTGCCGGTCGGCCCCGAATTCGACTTCCTCGCCGAGCTGAAAAAGGCGGTGCGGCACAGCATCCCGGCTCCATTGGCGATCGTCCTCAACTTTCCCGCCAACCCGACTGCGCAGACCGTCGACCTCGATTTTTACGGCGAGATCATCTCCTTCTGCCGGCAGCACGACATCGTCGTGTTGTCCGATCTGGCCTATGCCGAAATTTATTTCGACGGCAAGCCGCCGCCTTCCATTCTCGAAGTGCCGGGGGCGCGCGACATCGCGGTCGAGTTTTCGTCGCTCAGTAAGACCTATTCGATGGCCGGATGGCGCATCGGGTTCGCGGTCGGCAACGCGCGGCTGATCGGGGCCTTGTCGCGGGTCAAATCGTATCTGGACTATGGCGCCTTCACGCCCATCCAGGTGGCGGCGACGGCGGCATTGAACGGCCCGCAGGACTGCATCGCCGAGACCCGCGCGCGCTATCAGGCGCGCCGCGATGTAGTCGTCGACGGGCTGCGCCAGGCCGGCTGGGAGGTGCCGCCGCCCGAAGCGACGATGTTCGCCTGGGCGCCAATCCCGGCGCAATATCGCGCGGTCGGCAGCCTCGCCTTCTCCAAGCTGCTGCTCGAGCGCGCCAATGTCGCGGTGTCGCCGGGGATCGGTTTTGGCGAATATGGCGAAGGGTTCGTGCGCATCGCGCTGGTCGAAAACCGCCAGCGCCTGCGCCAGGCGACCCGCAACATCAAGGCTTTTCTCGCCGGCCGCAACGACACCCCCGAGCTGCGCCGCGGCGAGCGCGGGCTCGCGGCGGCAGCGCCCTGAACGAAAGACGCGCGCTCGCTATTACTGGGCCGGCTCCAGCGCCGGCGTGGCGGCCTTTTGCGCTTCGATCTCGGCGGCTTTTTTTTCGACCAGCTCGACCAGGTGGTCGACGATGTCGGTGTTTTTCAGGCGGTGGTCGGTTAGGCCGCTGATATAGACTTGGTGGGTGCCGTTGCCGCCGCCGGTGAAGCCGATATCGGTTTCGCGCGCCTCGCCGGGGCCGTTGACGACGCAGCCGATCACCGAGACGGTCAGGGGCGTCGTGATGTGGGCCAGCCGTTCTTCGAGCCGCTCGACCGTCTTGATGACCTCGAATTGCTGGCGCGCGCAGGACGGGCACGAGATCACGGTGACCCCGCGGCGGCGCAAATTCAGGGATTTCAGCATCTCGAACCCGGCCTTGACCTCCTCGACCGGGTCGGCCGACAGCGACACCCGGATCGTGTCGCCGATCCCCGACCACAGGAGCATGCCGAGCCCGATCGAGGATTTGACCGTGCCGCTCCTCAGGCCGCCGGCCTCGGTGATGCCGAGATGCAGCGGATAGTCGCAGGCCTCGGCCAATTGCTGATAGGCGGCGACGGCGAGAAACACGTCCGACGCCTTGCACGAGATCTTGAATTCGAAGAAATCATTGTCCTCGAGGATCTTGGCGTGGTCGAGCGCGCTCTCGACCATGGCCTCGGGACAGGGCTCGCCGTATTTCTCGAGGAGGTCGCGCTCGAGCGAGCCGGCGTTGACCCCGATCCGCATCGAGCAGCCGTGGTCCTTGGCCGCCTTGATCACCTCGCGCACGCGCTCGGACGAGCCGATGTTGCCGGGGTTGATGCGCAGGCAGGCCGCACCGCTCTCGGCGGCTTCGATCGCGCGTCGGTAATGAAAATGGATGTCCGCGACGATCGGCACCGTCGCCTCGCGCACGATGTGCTCCAGCGCCAGCGCCGATTCCTGGTCGGGGCACGACACCCGGACAATGTCGGCGCCGGCGCGCTCGAGCGCCTGAACCTGCGCGACCGTGGCCTTCACATCGCTGGTCACCGTGTTGGTCATTGACTGGACGGTGATCGGCGCATCGCCGCCGACCGGCACCTTGCCGACGTAAATCTTGCGGCAGGCGCGGCGATGGATGTCACGATAGGGCCGGACGCTCATCATCATCCTCGTTCGGGCAATTTCGCATAAGGCGCATATAGACCGTTTCGGCAGCGCACAAAAGGCGTGGGTGCGAATATCAGGCGATCGATCATCGGACCGTGCCGGCCGCGGTCAAGCTCTGCGGATCAAGCGCGATGTTGCGGCGGACCGCTCCCGGGGGGCCGAGCGCCGGCGCCGGCTTGCCATCGACCAGAACGCTGAGCCCGCCGGCATTGCCGGCCCGCAGCGACAGCCCGGGACGATCGGGCACCCGGTAAGTCTCGCCGGGCTTAAGCACGCCCGTGAATAGGACCGTGCGGTTGGCGTCGCGCACTTCGATCCAGCTGTCGGCGGTGGCCTGCAAGACGATCCGCGACGGTGCGCCGGCGGCGTCATGCGCGGGCGTCGGCTCGGTCGAACCCGTCAATGCAGAACTTGGCGCCGCCCGCGGCGGGCTTTGCGGACCGGCGGGCGGCGAAGCCGTGGCCGGGGGCGGTGAAGGCGGGGCAAAAGCGGCAGTTGCCGCAGCGGCGAGTGGCGCCCCGCCCGGGGCCACGGCACCCGTGGGCTGTCGATTATCCGAGACAAACCGACTCCTAGAGGCCGGATCGGGTGTCGGCTCGGCACCCGTCCCGGCAGTGCTCAGCCTGGGCTTCGCTGTAGCCGCCGGCACACGCATTGCGACCGCCGCCGGCGGCGCAGGCGTTGGCGCCAGCAGGTCCGCCGGCACTTCGGTCACGCGCTCCGGCCGCGATCGCTCGTCGGTGGACAGGTAGTACCAGGTCGCGTATCCGCAGATCGCCAAGATCAACGCCAGCAGCAGCGTCCGGCCGCCCGGAACGCCGCGCTCGTCCAGCGGTATCGGAAACGAAAGATCCGGCTTGGTGTCGAGCCCCGCGGCCTCGCGGCGAAAGCGCCGCAGAATTTCGCCGGCGTCAAGCCCCAGATGATCGGCATAAGCGCGCATGAAACCCACTGCGTAGGCCAAGCCGGGGAGACGGTCCGGGCGTCCTTCTTCGAGCGCGGCCAGATAGCCGGGCTTGATGCATAGAGCTGCGGCCACCTCGCCGAGTTCTAGGCCGAGCGCTTCGCGCTGCTGCCGCAGCACATCACCTGCCGACCGCCACCCGGCGCGGATCGGCGCTTCGCCCTCGGGTGCGATTTGCGCGACGGGGGTCCTGATCCGCTGAAACAAAGCCAACGATCGATCGTCCTGGGCTCAGCTCAACCAAACATGCTCGACCTCGCCAGTCGCGCGCATGCGATGCCGCCTCCGGCCCATCTACCACGGTCCGCGCCACCGGCCGAGACGATCCGACGGGCCTCAATCAACAACCGTCGATCGGGCGCTCGCGTTCCGTTGCGTCGAATGGCGTCCAACCCCGTGATCGCACGATGGGGTGACAATCAGATCACAGCGCGATTGAATAGTCCCGGGCGAGTTACAAAGCGATCGCATGATCGCGGGCATAAGCTTCGAGCTTGGGCCTCAGCGAATGGTCGGCTCGGCCGCCGATCTGGTCGACATATTTGGCGACTGCGGCGGCATCGAGGCTGCGAATCATTGTCTTGACCGGGCCGATTGCGGTCCCGACCATCGAGAAGGTGCGGAAGCCTAGGGCGATCAGCACCATCGCCTCGATCGGGTTTCCTGCCATCTCGCCGCACATGCTGAGCGGCACCGCCGCGCGGCGGGTCTGGGCAACGACTTCGCGCAGCAGCGCTAGCATCGGCGCAGAGAGCGGGTCGTAGCGATCGGCGAGCCGGGGATTGCCGCGATCGCAGGCAAACAGGAACTGCAGCAGATCGTTGGTGCCGATCGACAGAAAGTCGACCCGCCGGCACAGCGCCGGCAACTGCCACAACAGCGCCGGCACTTCGAGCATAACCCCGATCTTGATTGAAGCGGGGAGTCTACGGCCTTCCTCGGCGGCGCGGGCAAGCTCGCGATCGAGCAGCGCCCGGGCCCGTTCGAGCTCGGGGATTTCGGCGACCATCGGAAATTTGACAAAGAGGTCGCGCCCCTCGGCGGCCCGCACCAGCGCGCGCAACTGTTCGCGCAGCATCGCCGGCCGGTCGAGCCCGATGCGGATCGCCCGCCAGCCCATCGCCGGGTTGTCCTCGACGGCGTGCGGCAGATACGGCAACAGCTTGTCGCCGCCGATATCGAGGGTGCGGAACACCACCGGCCGGCCGTCGGCCTGCTCGAAGACGTTGCGGTAGAATTCCGTCTGGTCCTGGACCGCGGGAAAGGTGTCGCGCACCATGAACGGGATCTCGGTGCGAAACAGGCCGATACCCTCGGCCCCGGTTGCCGCGAGCTGCGACATGTCGAGCAGCAGTCCGGCGTTCAGCAGCAAACTGATGCCGATCCCGTCGCGGGTGATTGTCGGAGCGCTGCGCAGGCTGTCGTAAAGGGTGCGGCGGCGGTTTCGCGCTTCGACCGTCGCTGCCGTCGATTGCTGGATATCGGCGCTCGGCCGGATCAGGATTTGCGCGTGGTCGCCATCGACGATGACGACATCGCCGTTTTCGGTGCGGCTGACGGCGTCGTCGACCCGGCCGACGACCGGAATGTCGAGCGCCCGTGCGACAATCGCCACATGCGCGGTCGGCGAGCCTTCTTCGAGCACGAGACCGATGACCCGGCGGTGCGCGTAGTCCAACAGCTCGGCCGGGCCCAGGGCGCGCGCCACCAGCACGAACTCGGCCGGCAGCTCGTCCCAGCCGGCGCTTGGCGGCTGATCCGACAGATGCTGCTGCAACCGATTGGCGAGGTCTTCGAGATCGACCCGGCGTTCGCGCAAATAGGGGTCGCTTGCTTGCATCATGCGGGTGCTGGTTTCGTCGCGGACCTTCTGCACCGCGGCCTCGGCGGTCAGCCCGCTGCGGATCGCGTCGGCGATGCGGGCGATCCAGCCGCGGTCGTCGGCGAACATGCGATAGGTTTCGAGAATATCGCGATGCTCGCCATCGCCGAGGCCGCGGCTCGCCACCACCAGCCGGTCGATCAATTCGCGCATCGCCGTAACCGCGTGCCGCAGGCGCGCGAGTTCGGCGGCGGCGTCCTCAGCGATGACTTGGCGGATCGGCAGGCGCGGCTCGTGCAGCACCGCGGGTCCGATCGCAAGCCCCGGATTGAGCCGGACCCCGACCAGCCGTACCGGGAGCATCCCGCCCCGGTGGCTCTGCGCGATTTCGTGCGGATTGACCAGCTCGCCGCCGGCGACAAGCTCTGCGACGATCATCGCGATCGTCTGTAGAACCTCGATCTCGTCGTCCTCGTAATGGCGCAAGGTCTGATTCTGCACCACGAGCACGCCAAGAACCCGGCCGCCGCGCAGCATCGGCACGCCCAACAGCGAATGATAGATTTCCTCGCCGGTTTCGGGCCGGTAAGCGAAGCCGGGGTGGGCCTGTGCGTCGGCCAGCGCTAGCGGGTGCGCGGTCGCTGCGATCAATCCGACGAGGCCCTCGCCGACGCGCAGCCGGGTGCGGTGCACGGCCTCCGGCCGCAGTCCTTCGGTGGCGAACAGCTCCAGCACCTCGCCAGCGCGCATCACATAAACCGAGCAGACCTCGGCGACCATTTCGGCGGCGACGATGCGGACGATTCGGTCGAGCCGCTCCTGTGCCGCAGCGGCGCCCGCCATGATGTCACGCAGCCGGCGCAGCAGCCGGCGCGTCCCGCTGACGCCGCCCGGAGCTTCGCTGGTCCGCGTCTCGGTCATGCCGGCGCGCTCCGGCCCTTCGACAAAGCCGGCGCCGTCGAGGTCGCCGAACGGTGGCCGCGCCCTGGGACGCGTGCGGCGAGGACCGCCAGCGCCTGGCTGATCAGCTCCTCCAGGATGTCGGCGGTGCTCTGTTCGCGGGTCACAAAGCCGACGCTTTGCCCCGCCATCAGCGAGCCCGCCTCGATGTCGCCGTCGATGACCGCGCGACGGAGCGCGCCGGCCCAGAAGTGCTCGATCTCGAGTTGCGCGTCTTTTTGCGACACCTCGCCGCGGACGAACCGGTCAATGACCGCGCGCTGTACGACAAGAAACCGTTCGGTCGCCGGGTTGGCGAGGGCGCGGACCGGGATTACCGGAAAGCGCGGATCGAGCTGCAGCGAGGTGATCGCGTCGCGCGCCGCGGCGCGGATGAAGGCCTGCTTGAAGCGGGGGTGAGCGATCGATTCTTCGGCGCAGACGAAGCGGGTACCGAGCTGGACACCAGCCGCGCCCATTTCGAGATAGGCCAGCATCGCCTCGCCGCGCCCGATGCCGCCAGCGACGAACACCGGGACCTCGCCCAGATGCGGCAGAATCTCCTGCGCCAATACCCCGGTCGAGACCGGCCCGACATGCCCGCCCGCCTCGCTGCCTTCGATGACGATCGCATCGGCGCCCATCCGCACGAGCTTGCGGGCGAAGCCCAGAGCCGGAGCGAAACAGAAGACCCGCGCGCCGCTGCTCTTGATCCGGCTCATCGTCGCACCGCTCGGCAGGCCGCCCGCCAGAACGACATGGCCAACCTGATGAGCGGCGCAGACCTCGATCAGATCGATCAGCTGCGGGTGCAGAGTGATCAGATTGACCCCGAAGGGCCGCTCGGTCAGCGCTCGGGTCGCGGCAATTTCGGTGGCCAGCAGCTCCGGCGACATCGATCCCGAGGCGATCACCCCGAAGCCGCCGGCATTCGAGATGGCGGCGACCAGGTGGCGCTCCGACACCCAGGTCATCGCCCCGCCCATGATGGCGATATCGCAGCCCAGAACAGCTTGGCCGCGGGCCCATAGCCGGTCGAGCTCGACGCGGCACCGCTCGCTTCCGGACCCTGCCGCGGTCGCCGCGCGCCACCTCTCTGCTGCGAGTTCCGACGCGACGATGCCCCGGGTCATTCTTCGGCGTCGAGCCCGTAGGCGGTATGCAGCGCCCGCAAGGCGAGCTCGGTGTACTCGGCGGCGATCAGGACGCTGACTTTTATCTCGGAGGTTGAGATAACCTGGATGTTGATCCCCTTTTCCGAGAGGGTGCGGAACATCTGCTGGGCGACGCCGGCATGGCTGCGCATGCCGACCCCGATGACCGAGATCTTGACTACGTTCGAATCGGGCTTCAGCGCCGCGAACCCCAGCAGCTCCCGACTCTCCTCCAGCACCGCGACAGCGCGGTCGAGATCGGCGCGCGCGACGGTGAAGGTCAGATCGGCCCGGCCGTCTTCCGAGACGTTCTGCACGATCATGTCGACATTGATCGCGTGGTCGGCGAGCGGACCGAAGATGGCGGCCGCCACACCCGGGCGGTCGGCCACTTTCTGCACCGTGATCTTGGCTTCGTCGCGGCTGTAGGCGATGCCGCTCACGACCTGTTGTTCCACGATCTCGTCCTCGTCGACTACGAGGGTTCCGGGAGTATCGCTGAAGCTCGACAGCACCTGGACCCGCACCCGGTGGTTCATCGCCATCTCGACCGAGCGCGTCTGCAGCACCTTGGCGCCCTGCGAGGCCATCTCCAACATTTCTTCGTAGGTTATTCTACCGAGCTTGCGCGCTTTCGCAACGATCCGCGGATCGCTGGTGTAGACCCCGTCGACATCGGTGAAAATATCGCAGCGATCAGCTTTGAGCGCCGCGGCGAGCGCCACCGCGGAGGTGTCCGAGCCGCCGCGGCCGAGGGTGGTGATCCGCCCGCGCAAATCGATCCCCTGAAAGCCGGCCAGCACGGCGACTTGGCCGCGCGCCAATCGGCGATCGATCTCGGTCACCTCGATCGCTTCGATGCGCGCCTTGCCGTGCACGCCGTCGGTGCGGATCGGGACCTGCCAGCCGAGCCATGAGCGCGCGTCGATCCCCAGGCTTTGCAGCGCCAGCGCCAACAGACCGGCGGTGACCTGCTCGCCGGACGAGACTACGACATCATATTCGCGCGCGTCGTGCAGGCGGCTCGTCTGTCGCGTCCACTCGACCAACTGGTTGGTCACGCCCGACATCGCCGAGACGACGACCGCCACTTCGTTCCCGGCGCCGACTTCGCGTCCGACTCGGCGGGCGACGCTACCGATCCTCTCGACATCGGCGAGCGAGGTGCCGCCGAATTTCTGCACGACGCGCGCCATGTCCTTTTGAGCACCGTCCGAGCCGTTGCCGGGTTGCGCGTTCCATCACATACTCCATTCTGCCCGAGCGAGCCATCGGGCCGAATGCTAGCGGGAAGGGATCGAGCCGTGCTCGCCAGCGGCACCACCGTTGATGACGAGGAACGCGGCCGTTTTGCCGCGCAAGCCGGCGCCTGGTGGAACCCCGAGGGCAGCTTTCGCGCGCTGCACCGGCTCAATCCGACCCGGCTCGGTTTTATTCGCTCCCGGCTGCTCCAGCACTTCCGCCGCGATCCCGGCCTGTTGCGCCCATTCGCCGGACTGACCCTGCTCGACATCGGGTGCGGCGGCGGCCTCGTCGCCGAGCCAATGGCGCGGCTCGGCTTTAGGGTGACCGGCATCGATGCCGGACCCGAAGCCGTCGCCGCGGCGCGGCCGCATGCGTTGGCGGTCGGTCTCGATATCGACTACCGGATTGCCGCCGCCGAATCGGTCGCCGATATGGGCGAGCGGTTCGACGCGGTGCTGGCGCTCGAGGTGATCGAGCATTTGGCGGATCGCGACCTGTTCTGGCGATCGCTCGAGGGGCTGGTGGCTCCGGGAGGGGCGCTGATCGCCGCCACCCTGAACCGCACCGCCCGGTCCTTCGCGCTGGCGATCGTTGGCGCCGAATACATCCTCAGATGGCTGCCGCGCGGAACCCATGACTGGCGCAAGTTCGTGCGCCCGTCCGAGCTGGTCCTCGGCCTGCGGCGCAATCATCTGCGCCCGGTCGAGCTGATCGGGGTCGGCTATGATCCGGTCCGCGGCGAATGGGCGCTGACCTCGGATCTCGAGGTCAACTATATGGTCATGGCAGTGCGGCAGTGAGCGGCGGCCGCGGGTCGTCAACCGTCGGTCGTCGGGATCCACGGGATCTTGCCAAAGCTGATCCCCTCGTCGTTCAGTTCGCGCGATTCAGCTTCGCTCGTCTCGCCGTAGATGCCGCGCGGATCGGTTTCGCCGTAGTGAATGCGGCGGGCTTCCTCGGCAAAGCGCTGGCCAACGTAGTCGCAATGGGTTTCGATCTGCCGGCGCATTTCAACGAGCGCCTGGCGCATTCGGGCCAGCGCCACCGCCGGCGGGGCCGGCTCGCGCGAGCGGCCGAGGCGGGGCGCCATCACCGCTTTCTCGATCGAGGTGTCGCCGCAATGCGGACAGGCGATCTCGCCGGCCGCCTGCTGCGCCTCAAACCCGGGGCCGTCGCGGAACCACCCCTCGAACTCGTGGTCCTGAGCGCAGCGCAAGGTAAACAAGATCATCGAGCCGACCTCCTGACCGGCGTTCTACACCGTCCTCCGCGGCTTTAGCAATTCTGTGGCGGCAACATTGACAAATCCTCCAATTTTGGCGGGCTCGGCCGCACCTTCGGCCTGGGTCGAGCGGTTTTTGCCGTTGCTCCGGCCGGGCGGGCTGGTGCTCGACCTGGCGGCCGGCGCCGGCCGCCACGTGCGGCTGCTGCGCGAGCGGGGCTTCGCCGTCCGCGCCGCCGACCGCGACGTCTCGGGATTGCGGAGCTTCGCCGGGCCCGCCTGCGAAATCATCGAGATCGACCTCGAAACCGGTGCGTGGCCGCTGGGCGGCGGCTACAGCGGGATCGTCGCGACCAACTACCTCCATCGGCCATTGCTGCCGGCCATCGGCTCGGCGCTCGCCCCCGGCGGAGTCTTGATCTACGAAACCTTCGCTCTCGGCAACGAGCACTTCGGGCGTCCGCACAATCCCGATTTCCTGTTGCGGCCGGGCGAGTTGCTCGAAGCCTTCGCCGGGCTCACGGTCGTCGCTTTCGAGCAGGGAGAGACCACGTGGCCTAGACCTGCGATGATCCAGCGCCTCGCTGCGACGGCCGGCCCTCTCGGCAAATTGCCACAGGCGCCGAGTGCCGATTGCACCAGACCCGATCGCCGCCCGGCTGAACGCGGCGGAACGAGGGTCGGCCGCTCGTGTTGAGCAGGCGACGATCTCGAGGTGCGGTTGGCGCTATGGCCCGCTCACTCTGCTGTGCGGTTCTATTGTCGCTCGCGGCGGCACTCCCGGCCGCCGCGCAGACCGCAACACCTGGGGCCGCAACGTCGGGGGCCGCAGCGCCGGGGACCGTCGTGGTCGGCGGCGGCGTCACGCTCGGCGCTGGCAATACGGCCGCTGCCTCGCCGAGCCCATCGGCTGCGGCGCCATCGACCTCGCCGACGTCGGCGGCAGCGACCGGGACAGCCTCCGGCGCCGCCGCGACGAGTGGCGCATCCGCAGGGACGGGAAGCCGCGCCGGTCAGACCTCGCTCGGCGCCTCATCCAGGAGCGGCAGCGGTTCGGCCGAGCAGGGCGGCGCCGGGGCCAATTCGTCCGGCTCGGCCGGATCGGGCCGGTCGTCAGGCTCGGCAGCCGCGGGAGCCTCGGACACCGCGCCGGCTTGGCTGCTGTGCCCGCCGCCCGGCGCCTCGGGGCTGCAGCCGTTCGTCACCGGCACCGATCTCTCCTGCGCGCCCTGATCGCGGCGTCGCGGCGCGCCGCTCAGACCGGGACCTCTTCCGCCAACGGGACGCGCGCGACACGGTGCGCCTGCAGCGCCGGGAGCACGTCGCGGGCGAAGCGTCGGATCTGCTCGATGAACATCTCGTGCGGCAAGACCCCGCGATTGAGGCTGACCTGGACATTGTCGGCGCCAGCGCTGTCCGCCGCGTCGATGATCCGACGCGTCACTTCTTCGGGGGTGCCCCAAGGCATCTCTTCGGCCTGGCGCTCGACCTCGGCCATCGTCAGGTTGCGGAAATCTTCGCGGGCGAATTGCGCGGCGCGCAGGTTTTCCGGACGCACGTAATCGGTCGACGCCGCACTCGAATATCCGGTCTCGCGCTGGCGGCTGGTTTCGGTGAAGTTGCCGTGGCTGAAGAGCGTGCGGTTAAAGTAGAGATGGTGGGGTCCCATCTCGCGCACCGCCTCGGCCTTGCTGGGCGCCACATAGGCGCTGATGCCGAGCGAGAGATGGTCCGGCGTGATGCGGTAGCCAGCGCGTTCGAGGCAGCGCGCGTAATAGCGGATGATGTCGTCGCGCAGACCACGCGAGCGGCCGAGGCCGGGGGTGATCGGCAGATCGTGCCGGGCGGCGAATTCGATCAACTCCTTGCTGCCGACGATCGGCATCCAGATCGGCGGGCGCGGCTGCTGCAGTGGGCGTGGCCACAGTGCCGCGTCCTCGTAGCTCCAATAGCGGCCCCGGTATGAAAACACCTCCTCGCTCCAGGCCCGGGTGATGATCTCGAACGCCTCGTCGAAGCGGGCGCGCGACTCGGCGAGCGGCACATTGTGGACCTGGTATTCGCGCGGGATGCCGCGGGCGAAGCCCGAGATCAGCCGTCCCCCCGACATGCAGTCGAGCATCGCCAATTCTTCGGCCAGCCGCAGTGGCTCGTGCAATGGCAAGAGGTTACCGTAGATCAATAGCTTAAGGTTCTTGGTGCGCTGCGCCGCCGCTGCCGCCAGCAAATTCGGCGAGTTCATCAGCCCATAGGGCGAGCAATGGTGCTCGTTGAACCCGACCCCGTCATAGCCGAGCCGGTCGAGCTCCTCCCACGCGTCGAGATGCTCGGCATAGGTCCGCGCCGCGACCTCCGGCTTGAAATGCCGTTTCGGCAGCGGATAGGGCAATTCGCTGCCGGTTTTGAGATGGTCGAGCTGCTCGCCATAAGCCAACAGATCAAAGACAAAGACTTTCATTGGGAACTCCTTCCCGGGCAATGTATACAGCAAGTTATAGCCGATATTGGCCCCCAGGATCTCGGCCGGCCTGAAGGTGAAGCGGCCGATCGGGTCGGTCGCCCGCGAGCGCGAATTGAGCAGCGAGAATAGCCTGTCGCCAAATGCGGCTGCAACCGCCGACAGCCGTCCGGTACACCAAGACAGGTCTTGGCAGCGTCGATCGCAAGGAGACCGCGATGGACATGACGATGTCGCGCCGAACAGTCTCGATCGGGGTTGCGTTCCCGGGCCGCCCTTCGGCCCTCGCCGCGGTTGCGGGAGCACGGCGCAGGTGTTCCGAGACTGGCTCGGCCTCGGAGCGGGCAGGGTCGCAGCATGGCGCGAGGACAGGCTTGTTTGAGCGCCGGGCCGGATAGCCCCTTTGCCCGGCCGGCAATAAATGCGTAATCTGCCGCCCGCAGACCTCTTCGACAACCGGGCCCGGCGGCGTCTCGCGCATCGGTCGGCGTCCGCCTCACCAAACGGGAGAGAAACATGGCTGAGATCGACGGCGCCACCCTGATCGCCAGGAGCCTCAAACAGCAGGGCATCAACCACTTGTTCGGGGTCGTCGGGTTTCCCGTCGGCCCGATCGCCGCGGCGGCGCAAAAGGAAGGTGTCGCTTATATCGGCATGCGCAACGAGCAGGCCGCCTCTTATGCGGCGCAAGCCTATGGCTATCTGACCGGGCGGCCGGGCGCCTGCATCGTCGTGACCGGCCCCGGCGTCGTCCACGGCCTCGCCGGCCTCGCCAACGCCCAGCAGAATTGCTGGCCGATGATCCTGATCGGCGGCGCGTCCGAGACCTATCGCGGCGGCATGGGCGCCTTCCAGGAAGAGCGCCAGGTGCTGATCGCCTCGCCGTTCTGCAAATTCGCGCACGCCATCGATACTGTGCGCCGCATCCCATACTACGTCGAAATGGCGACCAGGAACGCGATCAATGGCCGGCCCGGCGCCACCTATCTCGACATGCCCGACGACATCATTACCGGCAAGTGCAATCTCGAAGATGTCGTAGAGGTCCAGCGCACCCCCGAACCGCCGCGCACGATCGCACCGCAGGAAAACATCGAGGCGGCGCTGAACCTGCTCGAAAAGGCCGAGCGGCCGCTCGTCCTCGTCGGCAAGGGAATGGGTTGGTCACGCGCCGAGGACGAGGTCCGCGCCTTTATCGAGCGCACGCAAATACCGTTCCTTCGGTCGCCGATGGGCAAGGGCGTCATGCCGGACGAGCATCCGTTGTCGGTCGCGGCGGCGCGCACCTTGGCGTTGCAGAACGCCGATGTCGTGTTCCTGATGGGCGCCCGCTTCAACTGGATTTTTCATTTCGGTCAGGCGCCGCGCTACGCCAAGGACATGAAGGTCATCCAGCTCGACATCGCGCCCGAGGAGATCGGCCACAATAAGCCGACCGAGGTGGCATTGGTCGGCGACGGCAAGGCGATCGTCGGCCAGCTCAACGCCGCGCTCGCCGGCCGCCAGTGGTTCCATCCGAAGGACACGGCGTGGCGCCAGATGATCACCAAGAAGGCCCAGGAGAATGCGGCGATGATCAAGCCGCAGATCGATGACGACGAGGGGCCGGCCAACTATTACCGCGCCCTTCGCGATGTCGCCGCCTGGATGCCGAAAAACGCGATCCTCAGCGCCGAGGGCGCCGGCACGATGGATATCGGCCTCACCCAATTGCAGGTTGCCAATGCCCGTTCCTGCCTCAACGCTGGCACCTACGGCACGATGGGGGTCGGCCTCGGCCAAGCCATCGCCGCCTGCGTCGTGCACCCCGACCGGCCGGTCATCCACCTCTCTGGCGACTCGGCGATCGGCTTTTCCGGCATGGAGATGGAGACGCTCGTTCGCTACAACTTCCCGGCCAAGATCGTCGTCCTCAACAATGGCGGCATCGGCCCGGGCATGCCCGAGATCCCGCCAAACCCGATGTTCGACATGAAGCCGAACTCGCTGATCTACGGCGCCCGCTATGACCGGATGATGGAGGCCTTTGGCGGCAAGGGCTTTTTTGTCGAGAACCCGAAGCAGATCCGCGGCGCCCTCGACGAGGCGATGAACTTCCGCGGCCCCGCCCTCGTCAACGTCCTGCTTAGCCAAGGTGCTGCCCGCAAGGCGCAAGCCTTCCGCTGGCACAGCTGATCGATCCGCTGACGCGTCACGAAACAGGGCCACGCCGCCGCCGGCGTGGCCCTTCCCATTCAAAGGCCGATGACTTCATTCCAATCAGAAACATACATATAAATTCGCTGAAATTCGTTCGGCAAAAGCATCCTATTGTGGGCGATGAAATTTCGGGCTTTCTCCAGCTCAGTCATACGTTGCCTTATGCAGTCTTGGCTAGGAATAAGATCTTTGAAGGAATCCCAATTTTGTATTATAATGCTTGACAAATCTCCAAAACCCACAAACTCAAGCCGATCCGCTCGCTCCGGGACGGGCCATCGTCTGTCGTAGAGGGAGCCGATCAGCCTGCGCCCCGATCGCCGTCTGATAATTTCCCGCATCGGAGCCAAGAGGCGTAAGCTCGGCGGATGGCGTACCTAACCTTTCGGGTCGAGGCTACCCGCGACGAAACGCGGGCCGCGGGGCCGGTCAGCGTCGAGATTACCGCTTATATCGACCGCATGCCCGAGACCAATGAGGCCACCATCGGGCGGTTGGCTTGGTCATGGCGCGATGTTTGGAACAGCCGCGTGCAATATACCGGCGATTTCGAAACGGTCGCGGAGGCGCTCGCCGCGGTAACCGCAGCCTATCCCGAGATCCAGCGCATCCGCTGCTATGAATATACGGTCGACGACGAGTTTGCGCGCGAGGTGGCGCCGCTCGTGCGATCCGGCGAG
The DNA here is from genome assembly GCA_963832875.1 of uncultured Alphaproteobacteria bacterium. Classification (GTDB taxonomy): domain Bacteria; phylum Pseudomonadota; class Alphaproteobacteria; order ATCC43930; family CGMCC-115725; genus AP-15. Next base: position 787,404 of record CAWHWB010000003.1, read on the forward strand.
AACTGGCTGCCCGGCACCTAGTCGCGGCCGTTAGCTCTAGTGCGGCCGGGGCCCGGGCTGCGGGCCCATGCGCCGGCGATTATGCTCGATCGCGAAGATGTGGCTGTAGAGGGTCGCGGTCCATTGCTTGCCCTCCATGGTCATTTCAAGATAACGCAGCGCGTCGCCGATATAGCGCTCGACCTTGCTCCAATAGAACTGCGGATAACATTCGACCAGATCGACCGGGCTGCTATAGCCGAGCTTCTCGTGAACGCCGTTTTCGACGAATTCATGGTAGAGCGCGTTGAGCTTGCGCGGGTAGAGCGGATCGCCCAATTGGCCGATCAGATCCCCGGCTCTGACCAGGCCCGCTTCGGTGTCGGTCGCGGCGTGGTCTTCGTCGTCCGGCACTGGGAACCGCGTCAACTCGATAGCATCGGCGATGCGCTCTTCGTCGATGAAGGAAACCGGCGCGAAACGCTCGCGCACCATGATCTTCCCGCGTTCCACGTGGTAGGGCATCAAATAGGCGTCGGAGGCCCCGCGCGGGGGCGTCACCGTGTTGCCGGCGTCGTCGATCACGAAATGATCGGCCGTGTCGCCGGCGCAGATGCCGCGCACATATCCGATGTCGTGGTTGAGCGCGGCCAAAATGGTATGGCCCCAATCGCTGGGCGTCATCGTCCGCTCCAGGCGACGGCCGCGCAAAATATCTTGGACGCACAAGGTGACCAGGGCCGTGTGCTCGCAATCGTGATAGAGGGCGTCGCTGCTGGCGATGCGTTCGATGACGAGCCGGGCGGCTTCGTCGAGCGCGGAGGCGATGTGCGGCTCCCGGTCGCCATAAATCCTGCGGTAGGTCTCGGCCAGGTTTCGACCCAATGCATCCGCCAAGAGGCTCGTCGGGTTCAGCATCATCGCGTCCTCGAATAGGCTGACGGGATCGGCCCAGTATGCCACGTTCATCGAGATCGCCAGCACGGCATCGCATATCGGGCTTCCGGCCGCGGTCCGGAAGGACAGGACCATGGGTTTCGCCGCTCAACCCATCCTCGTCGGTCACGCCTCAGCCTCTCGATTGGCCCTTTTTTAAAGTTGAATTTCTCCTTAGCAAATGCGCTTTCGCGTGGCATGTTCGACCGGTGTGGAGTCGCAGCAGAAAATCGGCATCCAGGTGGGCTCGGTGGCGTCATCGCGCCCCGATTGCGGCGCTGTTGTGGATCGCGGCCGGTACCAACGCGCTGGCGCAGACCGGGATCGCCAACCCGATCGTCATCCCCAGCGAGCGCCCGCAAAACCGAGGCGCGCCATTGCCGGGCGTGGTACCGAGCTCGCCGCCTCCGGCCAATCTCACAGTGCCGATCGCACCGTCCGCGCCAGTCACGCCGCCGCCCACAACCCGCCGGCGCTTTATCCTGCGCAAAGTCGATGTGGTCGGCAACACGGTCATTGATGATCGATCGATCCGCGCCGTCGTCGCTCCCTATATCGGCAAGTCGGTGACCCTCGATGATCTGGAGCAAATTCGCCGCCGGTTTACCCGGCTCTATATCGATCGCGGCTATATCAACTCCGGCGCGGTGCTGCCCAATCAGAACGTGACGAACGGGGTGGTCACCTATCGCTTTGTCGAAGGGCGGGTGACCGGCATCAACGTTAGCGGAACCAACCACTTCAAGCCGGAGTACTTCAGCTCGCGTCTCGCCCGCGCCGCCGAAGCTCCGTTCAACATTGGAAACCTCGAGGACGAACAGCAGATCCTGCTGCAAGACCCGCTGCTCAGCCGCCTCAACCTCGAGCTGGTGCCGGGCCTGGTGCCGGGCGAGGCGCGGCTGAACGCCGATGTGCTCGAGGGAAGCCGCTATTCGTTGTCGGCCCAGATCGCCGACGACCAGTCGCCGACGGTCGGGGAAACGCGCGGCCAGCTCCAGGGCACCTTCGCCAACATCCTCGGGGTCGGCGACCTGTTGAGCGCGGAATACGGGCGCAGCGGAGCCCTGAACGACGGGTATATCGCCTATTCGGTGCCGCTCGCCAGCGACGACACCCGCCTCAGCCTGCGCTACGATCGGAACGGGACCGTGGTCGTGACCCCGGTGCTGGTGCCGCTCAATATCACCAGCAGCTACTCGAGCGTCGGCGTCGGGCTCAGCCGTCCGTTCTACCGCACCCCGGAACAGAACCTAACGCTCGGGATCAGCCTGGAGCGGCGCCAGGAGCAGACCTTCCTGCTCGGGATGCCGTTCGACTTCGTTGCTGGCTCCGAGAACGGCAACACCAATGTGACGGCTTTGCGCCTGTCGCAGAGCTGGCTCGACCGCAATGCCGAGCACGCCCTGGCACTGCGCTCGACCCTCAGCTTCGGGCTGCAGGCCCTCGGCGCCACGGTAACGGACACGCCGCCGACCGGCCAGTTCTTCGCCTGGCTCGGCCAGGCTCAATATGTGCGCCGGCTCTGGAAAGACGTGGAGGGGCTGGTGCGCGCCGACCTTCAGCTCAGCGATCGGCCGCTGTTTCAAATCGAGCAGTTTGCCTTGGGCGGCATCGACACGGTGCGCGGTTATCGCGAATATCTGACGGTCACCGATGACGCCGCCCTGATCTCGGCCGAGCTGCACATCCCGGTCGGCAAGCTGCGCGTTCCCTATCTGTCGAAAACCGATGAGGCCGGGACCGTGCAGATCGTGCCGTTTTACGATTACGGCCGTGGTTGGGATGTCGACCGGCCGACCCCGTACCCGTCCAGCATTTCCGGCGTCGGCGCCGGGCTGCGCTGGCTGATCGGTTCGGGGGTCACAGCGGAGTTCTATTATGCCAAGGCGCTGCGCAACGTAGAGGCCGGCAACTCGCTGGAAGACCACGGCATCTATTTCCGCGTGACGACGGTCTTTTTCTGATGGAGCTGCGCAGATCTCCCTATCTGGCGGCCGTGGTGTCGGCGGCTCGCAACTGGTAGCCGGGTTCGCCGAGCCCGACTTCACCCATCAGCGCGTCCAGCGCGGCGTGGTCGGAGGGTGCGGCCTCGGCGGCGGCGGCGACGGCGTCGTACCAAAACCCGGCGCGCGCGTAGAGTGCCGCGCGGCGGGCCGGCGGCGCGGTGCGTACCGAGTTTTCAACGGCCGCATCGGGCGTGCCGAGCAGCAACGTGGCGCTGCCCACGATGTCGCGCGAGCGCGCGTTGGCATCGAGGATTGCCGACACCGACCAAGTATAGACAACGCCCGGCTGCAGCCGGACATGATAGTCGGCGACATCGAGACCATAGACGCCGGCGGCGCTCGGCGGCGGAATATTGGCTTCGATCACCGGGACGGGCTGCATCGGCGCGCTGATCGTGAACTGGGTCGGCCAGGTAACCGGACCCGACACATAGAAATAAAGCTCCGGCGTCGCGCTCGCACTGAGCCCGGTGTTCCCGCCGGGCGCCAGCAGCTCGATCGTCGGCAGCGGCGCCGCCGTTAGGTAGGTGCCGCGCGAGGCCCCGCCGACGCGGCCGCCGGGCGCGCCGCGCGGCGGCGGTATATAAGCGGGCAATCCTCCTCCCGCCTTTGGCGCGGGGGCCGTGGTCTGGCTGGTCTGTGCCCGGGAGAGAGGCGGCGCGATGACGCCCCCCGCCATCAACATACAGAGAAGACCGGTGAGGACCTTGATCACCGCCCCCCCCCTTTACAGCCAGTTGCCGATCAGCAGGAACGGCGCCCAATAGGCCGGGTGGGCAAAGCGCGGGTCGGCGGCGAGGGCCAGCTGGGCCGCGCGCAGGGCTTGCGCCTTGGACAACCGGCCTCCCCGCAGGGCCTTGTAGAAATCGGTGACCAGTTCGCCGGATGCGACGTCGTTGATGTACCAAAGGGTCGCAAGCGCGCTGCGTGCGCCCGCTTTGAGCGCCACGCCGGCCAGACCCAATGCGTCGCGATCGTCGCCGCTCGCGGTTTCGCACGCGCTTAGAATCAAGAGCTCGAGCGGGTTCTCGCGCGGCGGACCGTATTTGATGTCCAATTCGAGATCATCCATCGTCAGCTTGCCGTCATAGGCGAGCACGAAAGTTCGACTGGGGTCGGTGCCGAACTGCCCATGCGAGGCGATATGGACGATGTCGTAGCGCCCGCTCTTCAGGTCATTGGCGAACCTGGATCGGGTGAACTCGTCGTTCAGCAGCACATCGCCGCCCTCGATCGAATGGACCTCGGAAACCTCGTGCGGCACGTTGGGCAGCCGGACGTAGCCGTCCACACTTTGCGAGATGCCGAGAATGAGTGCGGTGCCGGAGCTGGCGGTGAGCGGCTCCGGCTCGACCAGTTTGAGGCTGGGGGCGATCGCGGTCGCATATCGGTCGATCAAAAAATGGGTCCCGTCGTTCAGCGCGGCGAACGGGACAATTCGCAGCACTTCGTCTGGCACGATGACCAAGGTGTCGATGTGATGAGCCTCCAGCAGCGGCTCGATCGGACGAATGATCTGGTCATAGAGCCGCCACGCCGGCACCAGGTATTCGTTGGTCGTACGCTTCTCCAGCAGCGCCCGGAACTGCTGTACCTCCTGGCGCAGGACTGGTTCGGGCACGGCTGTGGTGAACTGTTTTTCTTCCCCGCCGATGCTGACCAGCATCTCCAGCCGGTCGGGCAGCGAAATCGGGTAGAGGACGGCGGTCCCCGGCGCGATGCTTTCGATCGAGCGCTTCTTGGCTTCGAAACTGGCGACGCAGGTATCGCGAAAATAGTCCTGGAGCTCGGTCTCCTTCAGTTCTTCGATCGTGTCGCGCGCCTCCCGGATCAGCGCCGGGCTCTCGGCCGGGTCGGTCCGCGCGCGGCGCAGCAAGAGGTCGGTGAATTCGAGGTAGAGCGGGCCGAAGGTGGTCCGGTAGGACGAGCGCCCGTCGCGATATTCGACCGGGATGTCCTGCCGCACGGATTGCAGCTCGGCGACGGCGCGGCGATAGCTCGCCAGCGCCTGATCGTTTTGGCCGCGTCGATGTTCGAGGCGCGCGCGCTGCCAGTCCCAACGGTACGACAAATCCGGCGACGATGCCTGTTGCGCGGCGAGCGCCGCCTGCTCGGTCAAGGCCGCGGCGTCGTCGAGCCGGCCCGCACGCTCATAGAGATGGCCGAGGCTGCCGTCGGCGAGCGAGGAAATTTTGGGATTGTGCAAGGTCGCGGCCGTCGCCGCCGCGGCGCGGAAGGCGCGTTCGGCGACCGCTTGGGCGCCGGGTGGAATTTCACCCTTCGGCTCGAACACCGCCGATCCGGCAGAAACCAGCGCCAACCCGTTGGCATAGGAAGGTGGCAGGCTGGCGAGCGCGTCCACCGCTCGCGTCAACAGTTGGGTCGCATGCGCCCAGTCGTTGCCGCGCAACGCCAGTCGCGCCGCGTTGGTCTCGGCGGTGGCGGCGAGCGCCGCGTCGCCGGCCGTTCCGGCGTTGGCGATCGCCTGCGCATAGGCGCTCGCCGCTGCGGCCGGTCGGCTCGTCGACGCGTAGAGGTTGCCGAGATCGTTCTCGCTCGCAGCGAGGGTGGTCCAGTCGCGCAAGCGGCTGGCGAGGTCGCGGCTGCGGTCGAGCAGCGGCTCCGCGACCGCGGTGCGCCGCGACATGAACGCGAGATTGCCTAAGGCTCCGCTGGTCGCCGCGATCAGCGCCTGATCGTTGCTCTGCTCGGCCTTTGAGAGGGCGTCTTCCAGGTCGCTGCTGGCGTCGCGGTAATAACCTTCGACCCGGTAGGCCTCGCCGCGCCTGGCCAGGGCTTGCGCCTCGAGATCGGTCTGGCCGCTCAGGCGGCACAGCCGGATTGCATCCGACCAGTGCCGCGTCGCGGCGACGATGTCGCCGGCCCGGTAGGCCGCCGTCCCGCGGCCAAGATAATCGAGCGCGGCGTCGCGCTCGCTCTGGGCCTGTGCAGCGGCCGTGCCTGTCCCAAAGAGCGACACGACGAGCAACAGCGCCAACAATCGAATGCGGCTCATTTCTCGGTCATCACGATCAGGGTGCCTGATTCGCCAGCAGCAAGGCGCTGGCAATGGAACGTGACGCAGGGGTCGTCGGAGTAATCGCGGTGCAGCGCGGCAAACAGCTCGGGAGCCTCGGGCAACGCCGCCTGCAACGCTCGAAAAGCGGCGTCGTAACGGTCAAGTCGGTCCCGGTCGCGCCCCTGATCCGCAGCGGCGAGCGGCTCGAAGACCTCGGTCGCTCCGCGCCGTCCCTTGACCACAAATGATCCGATCGGACGGAAACGGTTGCGCAGCGCCTGGCGGACAATCTCGCCGGAAACGCAAATTCGGGTGCCGATGGTTTTATTCAATCCTTCGAGCCTCGACCCGGTGTTCAGCATGTCGCCGAGAGCGGAATACTTCAGCCGTGTGCGAGCGCCCATATTGCCGACAATGGCGATGCCGGTATGCACGCCGATCCGCGTGTGGCCGAAATCGACGCCACGGGACTTCTGCAAAGCGCTGAAACGGGTCGCGAACTCGTTGACGCCCAATGCAGCGCTGACCGCCCGGTCAGCGTGGTCCGGCATTGACAGCGGCGCGCCGAAAAATGCCAGCACCGCGTCGCCGATGAACTCGTTCACCATGCCGCCCTGCGCGAAGATCGCTTCGCACACCCCATCGAAATAATCGATGCAGATGGTCGCAAGAAATTCCGGATCGACGTTTTCGGAAAGCGTGGTAAATCCGGCGACGTCGGTGAACAGCACCGAGATCTCTCGCCGTTCGCCGCCGAGTTTCGGCAGTGTATCCAATTCCAGCATCTGGGCGATGACGGCGGGCGGAAGATAATGCTCGAAGCTCTTCCGCAACAGCGCGCGAGAGCGGTTGCTGGCAGCGTGCATGATCCGGTTGGTCAACCCTGCCGCGCCGACCCACGCGATCCCGGCAGGGAGCGCCGGCAGGAGCACCGCCGCGCCGAAGGCTGCATAGACAATGCCGGCCAAGGCCAGCAAGCCGGCCGACGTCCCGACCACCGCCGGGATCGTGGAGGCGACCAGGATGCCCAGCACAGCGCCCCCCATCGCCCAGGCCCAGATCCACAAATCCTCGATTCCGCGCGGCAGCAGGGTCAGGATCGGGGCGCCCTTGGCTTCGCGGATCAGTTGGTCCGCGACATGCGCGTGAAGCGCCACGCCGTAGATCGTGTCGGCATTGTGGAAGCCGCTGTTGAATGGTGTCGAAAACGAGTTGTTGACGCTGACCGATGTGATGCCGACGATGACCGCCCGGCCGCGAACCAGCGCGGCGGCGTCGTTGCGGTGGATGACGTCGCCGATGCTCTTGAACGGAAAGGGGTCGCGCCCGCCGCGATAGTCGAGCAGGACCTGGTAGCCGCGACTGTCGACCTCGATGTAAGGGCCGCGCAACTCGTCGAGCGGTGCGATCACCGCCTTGCCGAGCCGCAGGTCGCCGTCGGGCCCGGGTCCCAGCCCAATGTTCTCGGGGGCCAGATAGCCGAGCGCCAGAGCCATCCCCATTGCCGGATAATTGTTGACGCCGTCATCGGCAAACAGCAGTCCGCGGCGGACGATATTTCCCGAATCGGGGATCGTGTCGGCGAGCACCGCTTGCGGTGTGCCACGCAAGATCGCGGGTGGAGGAACACCCGGGCTGCTGGCGCCCTTGAGCTTGAACGCCCAGTCGATGTTCTTGTACTTGGCAAGAACCGCTGCAAGCCGCTTGGTGCCGGGCGGCTCCGGATGATCGCGATAGAGGTCGACGCCGATCACCCGCGGCTGCCAGCTTTCGATCCGCTCCAATAAGGTGGCGAGGTCTCCGTCGCGCAATGGCCAGTCGAAATGTTCGACATCGGCTTCGGTGCCGCCGACCAGCACAACGCGGCTGCTCGGGTGATGCCCCGCCCAGGCGACGACCAACATGTCGTAGATCTGGAGTTCGAAAGGCTGCAGCAGGCCATAGCCGCGCAGCAATATGATAATCGCGGCGACAATGTTGCCGCCGATCACCGCTTTGAGCGTGGCGCCGCGCAGCAGCCGTGCAAAACGATTTCGCGCCGGGCGCACATGGCTCGATGCGGTGCCGGCGGTGCTGCTCATCGCGCGCCGCAGAGCATCGTCAGGCGAAGGCTCGTGTGCAGCGCGCTCTGCGTCCCGGTCGCTATGGTCGGGTTCGGGGTCGGCGCGGCGGCGTGCCGTGTCGAAGGGAGGTCGCGGCCGGCGAGATAAAGCGCCGGCAGCGTGGCGTCAGGGTCCTGCGGCAGACCGCCCCGCCCGGCCTCGATCAGGCTCGATTGCGGCCGGTTGGCCCGGGCGGCGCAGCTGTCGCGGGTCAGCGCCACGGCATTGCGCAACTGGCTCGACAGCACCACCAGCGTGCCGTTCAGATCGACGAGCGGCCCATCGATCGTGACCAGCCCGGAGACGCCGAGCTGCGATGTGGCCGAGACGATGCTGCCGGCGGACGCGATATAGGCACCGGCGTCGATCGTGATGTTGCCGCCGTGTCCCTCGATCGCCTGGGCAATGATGTTGCTCTGGTCGAGCACCGCGAGCTGTGGGTCGATCAGGATATTGCCGCCGTTGCCGGTCTCGCCTTTGACCGAGGTGGTGACCTGGCTGTTGACCAGATAGAGGAAGTCGCCGACCGACAAAGTGATGTTGCCGCCGCTGGCGGTCGAGGTCTCCGCCTCGGTCGAAATGCCGGCGCCGTTGCTGGTCAGCAGGCGGACCGCCGCGAGGGTGATCGACCCAGCGTCGCCGCTGCCGGTCGACCGGGCGGTGATCTGCGGCCCCGGGCCGGAGAGCGTGATATCGCCGGCGACGGTCACGGCGACGTCGCCGCCTTTGCCGGGGCCGGCGGTCGAGCTGGCGATCTGCGCCCCGTCCTCGACCAGGAGGCTGCCGGCCGCAACCGTCACGTCGCCGCCCGGCCCGGATTGCGGACCGGTCGCCGAGGCGGCGATCTCGGTGCCCATCCCATCGAGCACCAGCGCCCCCGGCGTGGTCACCGCGACCAAACCGCCGGCGCCGCTGCCGGCCGTGGTGCTGGCGATCTCCCCGCCCGTCGTAATCGTGACCTGCGGCGCCGTCACCATGACCGACCCGGCGTTGCCGCTCGCCGTAACGCTCGCCGAGGCGGTGATCCCGGTGCCCGGATCGCTCAACGTCAGCGGCCCCTGCGCCGCCACCTGCACGCTGCCTCCCGCGCCAGCCCCGGCGGTGCTCGAGGTCACCTCCGCGCCATCCGACAGCGCGATCATGCCGCCCGCTGTCAACATCACTTCGCCCGCCGCACCGCTCGACCCCGGCAAGGACGCGGCGCTGACCCCGCCGGGCGACCCGTCCGACCCCAGACCTGAAAGGGTGGCCGCATCCGCTACCGTCACCGCGACGTTGCCGCCGTTTCCGGCGCCGGCGGTGGCGCTGGCGACAAGTCCGCCATTGGTGATCGAGAGGGTTCCTGCGGTGACACCGAGATCGCCGGCTTGGCCGGTGCTTCCGGGCCCGGCGATCGCCGAAATGCTGGAGCCGCCGCCGTCGATCGACAGAAATCCCGGCACATCGACCACAGCCACGCCGCCGTTTCCGGAGCCGAAAGTGCTGCTCGAAATCTCGCCCATATTGGTCAGCGACAAGGTTCCGGCGTTTACGGTCAGCCTGCCGGCGTTTCCGGTGCTTTCGGTATCGGCCGAGATGCTGGACGAGCCGTCGATCGACAGCGCGCCGGCCGCGTCGACCGCGACGCTTCCCCCCGCGCCGGAGCCAAAGGTAGCCGAGGTGATCTGTGCATTGTCGGTGAGGGCGATCTGCGGCGCGGTCACCACGACCGACCCGGCATGACCTATCGAACCTTGGATGGTTTCCGTTCCAATACGCGACCCGGTTCCATCGATTGATAGGAGGCCATCGACGGCAACGGTCACGCTGCCGGCGCTTCCTTTGCTCGCCGGGAAGTCGTCATCCGGTCGGAGCGCGCTCGAAATCGCCCCGCCGTTGACGACCGAGAGCGCACCGGCCGCGACGGTCACATCGCCCGCATTCCCCGTGCTCCCCGCGTAGGAATTCGTGGCAATGCCGGTCGGCAGCAAATCGGGATCGGTCCCTGCCCCGTCGATCGTCAGCTGACCGTCGACCGTGACGAAGACGCTGCCGCCGTTTCCGGATGCGGGCCCAAGCCCGCGGACTTCGGCTGTACTGCTGGAAATCAGACCGATATGAGCAATTGACAATGTGCCGGCGGTGACGGTGACGGTGCCGGCGTCGCCGCTGCCCTCGCTCGTGGCGGTGATCCCCGTCAGCCCAGTAGGGTTGCTCCCAGCGCCGTCGATCGTCAGCCCACCGTCAACCATGACGGCGACCTGTCCGCCCTTTCCAGATGCAAGTGTGGCACTCTCGATTTCGCCGTTGCTGTCGATCGACAAGTTGCCCGCTGTGACCATTACGTTGCCGGCGTTGCCGGTGCTCGCCGGCAAATAGCCGGAGGACCCGGGGGTCCCGGAGGGCCCGAGCGCGGTGCTCGAAATCTCGCCGTAATTTGCGAGCTTAATGCTGCTCGCATTGACGCTGATGGTGCCCGCTTGTCCGGTGCTGCCCGGATCGGCGTCGGATGTGATCCCCGTGAAGAAGTTGGGATCGCCTCCAGCTCCATCGATCGTCAGCTCGCCGGCAACGTTGACTGATACGCTGCCACCGTTGCCGCCCACCGTGTCGCTCGCAATCAGACCGTTGCTGAGAAGAGCAACTTCGCCTGCGCTGACGCTGACGGCACCCGCATTGCCGGTACCCTGGGAACCTGCCGAGATGCCGGTTTGGAATTGTGGGGTTCCACCTGGACCATTGACCGACAGCGCCCCCGCCACGTCGACCGACACGTTGCCGCTGTCTCCGGCCCCGAAAGTGACGCTCTGAAGCAAACCATAGCTGCGGATAGTCAAGGCCCCGGCAGTGACCGCGACATCGCCCGCATTGCCGCTTCCGCCCTCGAACTGCTGGGAGCCGATGCCGTCCAGATATGAGGGACCGGCGCCGACCGACATGTCGATCGCAATCGACCCAGCGTTGACGGTCACTTTTCCGGCGCTTCCCGCAGCATATGCGAGCGTTCCGAGCGATGCGCCCGAATCGACAGCAAGGGCGCCGCCGACCGACACCGCGACCGCGCCCCCGGGGCCGGCGCCGAAGCTCTGTGCAAGCACGCTCGTCCCGTTCTGCACTGCGAGCTGCCCGGCGACAATCGTTATCGATCCGCCGCCGCCAACCCCCGAGGTGTTTGAAAGAATCCCTTTTTGCGAGAAATACCCTGTCGTTTGATCCACAGGGGCGGAAACATCGACAAGCACCGCCTCCGCTGAGACTACGATCGGGCCGCCCGTGCCACTTCCCTGGGCTGAGCTTATCACTGCAGCTCCATTGGTGAGTGCAAGTTGCCCGGTGGCCATGATTGCGATCGCGCCGCCCGCGCCGGTCCCCAGGGTGGAGCTGGTTAATGCGGCCCCGTTGGCCAGGCTGATCTGCCCAGCGGCCACCGAAAGCTGTCCCGAATCACCCTCAGCGACGCCGCCGACCGCCACAGTGCTGTTGTCGACCGAGATGCCACCGGCCGGAGATGTCCGGATTACGATGTCACCGCCGGTGCCGCCCGCTTCCGCGATGGCGTGGACATTGGCTGAATTGCGCAGAGTAATCTGGCCGTCGCCGCGCAGCGCGATTTGCCCGCCGGGACCCGAACCGTAATTGTCAGCGTTGATCTGGCTGGCGTCGATCGTCAACGCTCCGGAGCGGATGAACACGCTGCCGCCGCCAGCGGGATTGCTCTTGTTGCTGACGTCGAGTGTCGAGCCGCCGGCGATGCCGACCGGACCGAAGCTGGTCACCGTCAAGGCCCCAGTGTTGCGCGGGTCGACCGGCACCTCGCCCGCTCCGGCGACGCTCGCCACATGGATCGTGCCGCCGGGGGCGGTGAGCCTGCCGCCCTTGATCGCGATCGGTCCGCCGACCAGCCCGAGGGCCCCCGGCACCGGCCCGAGGGTGCTGCCGTCGACCGTGATCGCGGCGGGCCTCGCGGTCAGAAAGCCGAACGCCGCCGGGGCCGCCGCGCTCAGGGTGCCGTTGGCGCTGGTCACTTGGAAGCGTTTGCCATCAGCCAGCTTGAGATAGTCGGCAGTCGAGGCGTGAAAGCTGCCCAAGACGCTGACCGTGGCGTGCGGCCCAAAGACGATGCCGCTCGGGTTGATCAGGTAGAGATTGGCCCCGGCGATCGTTGATTGGATCTTGCCGTCGATCGACGAAACGCTGCCGCCGGTGACCCCGCCGATCACGTTGCTGATGGTCTTTGGCCCGCTGAACGCGGCCGTCTGGCCGTTTGACAGACCGAACTGCCCAAAGCTTTGAAAGAGGTTGCCGCCGACCTGCTTGCCGAGGTTCGCGCCGATCGCATAAACGCCGTTGGTCGGCACCAGCGTCTGCGCCGGTGAGAAGCGCCCATCGATCGTAATGCTGGTGGCTCCCGCGGCCATGGCCCCCCGGGGCGCTGCCACCGCAAGCAAGCCCGCCGTGGCGACGGCTAAAGAGATTTTGCCTGCGAAAGCCACAGCAGAAAGTCCCCGCCGCAAACCCGATGATTCGACTATGCGGGACACGATCGAGCGTGTCCAGGACCGGCAGGCATGCGCCGGCGCGGTCTTCCGATCGGGCTGTTGACGATCAGCGACCTCGCCGCTGGGACGTGCCCGGTACAAGGTCTATCTGGATGGCCGCGCCGAAGCCGGGGCCCTCGCCGCGAGCCGGCAGCAGGATGTCGGAGGCTGCGTTGCGCGCGGCAACTGGCTCGCGAGGGGTTATGGCCGCGAAATAGGCGCGCGGCGGCGCCGGCGGATGACGCCAAGGGCAATCAGGCCGGCGCCAAGCAGAGAGAGCGAGGCCGGTTCCGGCGTCGGGTAGATTATAGTGGAGTCGGTGATCCCAAGATCATCGCCACCGTAGACGGCGCCGTCGATCACGGAATCATCGACAAGGATCGACCCCTCATTGATATCCATATAAAGTCCCGCCGTCGGCGTCTGCCCGTTGTCGATCGTCAGCGGGCCGCCGGAACCGAAGTTGAACAGGACCTCGCCGGGGGTGAGCCCTCCGGTGAGGATGATGCTGCCGTCGAAGGCGATCGCAGCGGAGTCGATATCCGGGATGTTGACGACCACATTTTCGCTGCCGTCGCCGTTAATGGTAAAAGTGGTCCCGGCGACAAAACTCGGGTCGATCGTCGCGGTGAATATTTCGTTGCCGGTGCCGTCCGGGATCCCGCTCGAAGCGGTGACCGTTCCACCGGAGGCAAGAACCAGAGCCGCCCCGGTTTCGGCGCTAAAAGTCGAGGACGCGGTGGTGAGGGTGCTAACGTCCGTGGTGACGTTTCCGGCCCCATAGGTGGGGCCGCCGCTGACCACTACATCGCTGTCGTCCAGGTTGTACTGACCGGTATTCCCCGCGGCGAACTCGACCGTGCCGGTAACGGTGCCCGGGCCGGGCATGGCGGTAAACCCGCCAGAATCGGCGACCTCGATGTTGCCGACGACGGTCGAGTCCTGGAAAACTACATTACCGCATGGGCACACCACGGCAGCAGGCGGGGGCTTGAGCTTTCCGGCATGCGCCTGCGGGATCGCCAAACCGGTCGCAGCCACAACGGCGACAGCCCCGAGATAGCCCGAGCCGGACAGAACCTTAGGCAACCGCGTCATGCAATGTTCCCCTCTATCGCTCTGTTGTGATTTTCAGATACGCAAATTTCGCGCCATGTCAAAGATGTGAATGGCTTGGCTCCGATCGGCCTACCTTAAGGTAGCAAAATGTAAAGTTTGCCGACAGCTTTTGCCCCCTCTCTGGGAAGCGCCTCTAAAGGATTAGATCATCGGGTAGCTCACACGGTTGGCGCCAATCACCGCCCTTGTTTCAGTGCGTGCTCTAAATTATTTCAAATGCTTGGCCTTGTCCCGCGATCCCATTAGGGCGGATGAAATTGTCCCGAGAGGGACGCTGAAAGCCAGAGCAGTTCTACCCTACGATGATGTCGGATTTCTTTACATATCCTATCCCCCGATCGTCGCCGTGCCGCCGGAGGTCGCTCCTGCCGCTCGGCTTTAACCGTGAAGCGGCGAAGGCAGGCCCGATGCCGCCGATTGCTCGGGGCCTGCGCACTCAGCCCTTCGCGGCGGGGTGGCCGGCCGGGGTTTCGGCGCGCATGCCGCTGCCGGCGATCAGCATCTCGACGGCGAATGCGCCGATTGCGGCGATCGTGCACAGGACGGCGAGCCCGAAGGTGGTGAACAGGACCGAAGCCACGGTCGCGTCCTTCAACGCGCCGACAAACAGCGTCAGCACCGAGACGCAGGTGAGGGCGCCGGCGACGGCGGCCAGCACCACCGCGGTATCGAGCGCCAGCGACCGCCGGCGCAGCCGCGCCAATTGGGCCGTCACCGCCGCGGTCTCCTCGCCGCCGCTACCCTCGATCGCCTTGGTGATCAGGTCGGCGACCCGCGCGAGACGGGTCGAGAATACGTTCAAGAGGGTGGCGATACCGGACAGCAGAAACACCGGCGTCAGCGCCACCTGGATGACATGGGCGACAACGTCGAGCGGTGATGAGGTCGGGATGGCGAGACCGGGCATGTCGCTCGCGGCAAGGACTGACGCCCGCACCATACACCGCTCCCCGCCCCGCACCGTCGATCTTCACCCGCACCGGCCAGCCGGGGGGCGAAGTCGGGCTCGGTTACAAGGCGGCGCGCGCGCCCGGTCGGCGGATCGGTGTTGCTCCGGCCAATGGTTCGAAGGGTTCGTCATCGTCCTCCTCCTGCGCTTCGCCCACTGCCTCTTCCGTCCGCCCCAGCCGACAGTTTTATCGCTCCTCTCTTAAAGCAGCCGCAGCTGGCTGCATCACCTGGTTCCCCGATTATGAAGGCGTTCCACCTTTGCCGGTGGTCCGGCATTACGACCTGAGCTACCGTTAACAACACGACCTTACCGATTAAGGTAAAACCCCGGGTCGGATCGAGTTGGGTACAAATGCGGCGATCAAGGCCACTGGTAGACGCTTCCGAAGCCACCGACGACTTCGACCTAGATCTCGCACTAGAAGATGTCGAGGACGAGGCCGAGAGAGCGGCACCGGAACATATTCGGTTCAATATCTCATTCTATGGCGTGGACTACCCTGTAGAGAGCGTAGTACAACGCATGCAGCGTCGTGACTTTTTTATACCAGACTTTCAGCGCTCATATGTATGGTCACAAAAACAAGCTTCGCGGTTTATAGAATCGCTATTATATGGATTGCCAGTTCCGGGAATCTTTCTATATCGGGAAACGGAATCAGGGCGTCACCTTATCGTTGATGGACAGCAGCGGCTAAAAACGTTGCAGTTCTTTTTCAATGAGGATTTTTGGGGAGAGAAAATTTCGCCTCATCGAAGATCAGGAGTTAATATCTGGCGTTTTATTATGATCTTGCTAGTTATAACCGTCCAATGACAAAGTTTCTCAATGCCTTTACCAATCAAAGGAGAAAATTATCGGACGCCGAGGCGGAAGAATTCAAAGCGCTATTTAACCAAACTGTGCAATTAGCTAGAAGTGGATTGCTCCCGAGACCGTTCCGGCCGGAACGTGCCTTGAACGCGGCGGTGTTTGATTCGGTGATGGTCGGTTTGGCTTCTCGCCTCCGCCAAGGCCCGATAGGCGATGTTCGACGGCTTTCAGAGGTTTATCAAGCTCTGATCCGGGCTCCAGACTAGATTGATGCTTATCTTCGCGCGACGGCGGATGAAGATAAAGTTAAAGCCCGTATGCGCCTTTCAGTAGAAGCGTTTTCGCGAGTTTCGTAAATCGTATGTTGCTTGAGGTAGAACGGCGACTACGGAGCATGGATAACGCTTTAACGAACTTGCGCTCACAGTCATTGGACGAGTTTATTGTTTCGATGAGCCTTCAGTATCTTTGTGTAAGAATGTCGGGAAATCTTGAGACATGTATACGAGACGTTCTCAGAGAATACACACGTACCAGGGCTAACCCTACCGTTCTAAGAGCGATCGAAAGGAGACTGGCAGGGTTCCAGAATCCACGGTGTCAGAGGATAGTGGAAATTTTGGCAGAATTTGATATTAGCTGGTCTAGCAAATTTGAAAATTTTGCGAGCATTGATGACATGAAAGATCGGATAGATTCTATAGTCGTCAATCGGAACCTCATTGCGCACGGAAGGCCCACAGGCATATCGGCCACGAGAATTACTGAGTTCAACGTCGCGCATCGAAGGACCGTGGAATTTATCCACGAGATGATCCTTTAATAGGCGTTTTCAAATAGGCGAGCATCGATAGACGTGGGACGTCTGGGCGCATTGAGAAGTGCCGAACATGGTGAGCTGCACAGCGAACCGATATCTGACCAGCGCTGACCGCTGCAGCAGGCCCGAATTCAGCCTTGCTCTAAGGGGCGGTGGCAGAGGAAGGTCGGGGCGCAGGCGTTTCCGCGGGGACGCGGCAGGGGAAACTTCGCGGCCCCCGCCCGGTCAGGCGGCGCGGGGGCGGCGGCTGCGGACGCGGGTGTTGCCGGTGTTTTCCTCGTCGAACAGTTCGGCGAGTTTTTCGAGCATGACGCCGCCCAATTGCTCGGCGTCGACGATGGTAACGGCGCGGCGGTAGTAGCGGGTCACGTCGTGGCCGATGCCGATCGCGGTCAGTTCGACCTCGCCCAGCTTCTCGATGTCGCGAATCACTTCGCGCAAATGCTTTTCGAGGTAGTTGCCGGGGTTGACCGAGAGCGTCGAATCATCGACCGGGGCGCCGTCGGAAATCACCATTAGGATGCGGCGCTGCTCGGTGCGCTCGCGCAGCCGGTTGTGCGCCCAAGCCAAGGCCTCGCCGTCGATGTTTTCCTTGAGGATGCCTTCGCGCAGCATCAGCCCGAGATTGCGCCGCGCGCGGCGCCACGGCGCGTCGGCGGGTTTGTAGACGATGTGCCTCAGATCGTTGAGCCGGCCGGGGTTGGCGGGCTTGCCGGCGGCAATCCAGCGCTCGCGCGACTGGCCGCCCTTCCAGGCGCGCGTGGTAAAGCCGAGGATCTCGACCTTGACCGCGCAGCGTTCAAGGGTGCGCGCCAGGATGTCGGCGCTCATCGCCGCGACGGTGATCGGCCGGCCGCGCATCGAGCCCGAATTGTCGATCAAGAGGGTGACGACGGTGTCGCGGAAATCCATTTCGCGCTCGCGCTTGAAGGCGAGCGGTAGGATCGGGTTGGCGACGACGCGCGACAGCCGCGCCGCGTCAAGCAGCCCCTCGTCAAGGTCGAACTCCCAGGCGCGGGTCTGCTTGGCGAGCAGCTTGCGCTGCAATCGGTTGGCGAGCCGGGCGATGACGCTCTGCAGATGCGCGATCTGCTGATCGAGCAATTGGCGCAGCCGCGACAGTTCGTCGGGGTCGCACAGCTCGTCGGCCTCGACGACCTCGTCCGACGCGGTCGAGAAGGCGCGGTAAATCGCGGTGTCGTCGGGGCGTCCGCGCGGCAGGGTTCCGGGGCGGCCGGGCCGGCCGGGATCGTCGTCGCTCGACCCCGGCATCATCTCGCCGTCGCCGGCATCGGCCGCATCTTGCGCATCCTCGGCCTCGCCGTCGGCGGGCGAGCCGTCCGGCGAGGGCTGCGCGCCGGTGGTCGCACCCTCGCCTTCGCTCTGGTTCTCGCCCTCGGCCTCTTCGCCCTCCTGCTGCTCGTCGCTCTCCGACTCCTCAGCCTCGCCCAGATCAATGTCGAGATCCTGCAGCATGCGGCGGGTGACCCGCGCATATTCCTCCTGGTCGAGGATGGTGCGGTCGAGCTCGCCCAAATCCCTGGCGATCCGGGCCTCCAGCCACGGGCGCCACAGATCGACGACGCGCCGCGCCGAGGGCGGCGGCGGCTCATGGGTCAGAGCCTGGCGGGTCAACAGCCGGACCGCCTCGGCCATCGTGCTTTCGGTGCGCTCGGTGATGCGCTCAAAGCCCTGGCGTCGATACTGCTCGTCAAGCACCGCGGCGAGGTTGGCGGCGACCCCCGCCATCCGGCGCGAGCCCAAGGCCTCGACCCGCGCCTGCTCGACCGCCTCGAAGACGGCGCGCGCCAACGGGCTGCCCGGGACGCGGCGGCTGTGCACCGCGTCGTCATGATAGCGCAGCCGCAAGGCCATGCTATCAGCGGCACCGCGCAACTGCGCCGCCTCGTCGGCCGGCAGATCGCGCGGCGGGTTTGGCAGCCGGATCCGAGTGCCGCTGAGCCCGGCCGCTTCGGGGCCAAAACCGACGGTCAGGTCGTCGCGCTCGGCGATCGCACGCAGGGTCGCTGCGGTCGCCCGCTTGAAGATCTCGGTCGGGGAATATTCCTGCGCCATCAGCTCTGCGATCAATCCAATCCGTGCCTCGTGCCCGGACTTGATCCGGGCATCCACGTCTTGGCGCCCGGGGCAGCCGAGCCGAAGGAAGGCGTGGATGGCCGGGTCGAGCCCGGCCGCGGGAACTTTGCGTTATCCGGCCGTTTGCAGAACATTCATCCGAGGGACCCTACATCAGCGTCGCGTTGACGCCGGTCTCGGCCAGTTCGGTGCCAAAGCAGCGCTGGTAGTATTCGGCCACCGCCGGCCGCTCCATCTCGTCGCATTTATTCAGAAAGGTCAGGCGGAAGCCGAACGACAGATCGCCGAAGATCGCCGCGTTCTCGGCCCAGGTCATCACCGTGCGCGGCGACATCACGGTCGAGATGTCGCCGTTGATGAACCCGGCGCGGGTCAAATCGGCGAGCGCCACCATCGCGCTGATCGTGCGCCGCCCCTCCTCGTTGTCGTAGCTCGGCACCTTGGCCAGCACGATCTCGACCTCGGCGTCATGCGGCAGATAATTCAAGGTGGCGACAATGTTCCAGCGGTCCATCTGGCCCTGGTTGATCTGCTGGGTCCCATGATAGAGGCCGGTGGTGTCGCCGAGCCCGACCGTGTTCGCGGTCGAGAACAGCCGGAACCCCGAATGCGGCCGAATGACGCGGTTCTGATCGAGCAGCGTCAGCTTGCCTTCGACTTCGAGGACCCGCTGGATCACGAACATCACGTCCGGGCGGCCAGCGTCGTATTCGTCGAAGCACAAGGCGACCGGGTGCTGCAGCGCCCACGGCAGCAGGCCCTCGCGGAATTCGGTCACCTGCTTGTTGTCGCGCAACACGATCGCGTCCTTGCCGACCAGGTCGATGCGGCTGATGTGGCTGTCGAGGTTGACCCGGATGCAGGGCCAGTTGAGCCGGGCGGCGACCTGCTCGACATGGGTCGATTTGCCGGTGCCGTGATAGCCCTGAATCATGACCCGTCGGTTGAACGCGAAGCCGGCAAGGATCGCTAACGTCGTGTCGTGGTCAAACCGGTAGGCGTCGTCGAAATCGGGGACGTGCTCGCTCGCCTGGCTGAAGGCCGGAACCTGAAGGTCGCTGTTGATCCCGAAGGTCTGCCGGACCGAGATCGTGATGTCGGGCTTGTCGAGAGGGAACGCGTCGGCAGGCGCCGTTGGCTGAACGGATGGCATTCTTTTCTTGCGTCCTGATAGTGGAGCGGAGGGAAATTTGCGCGATGCGGGCCTGTGCTTCAATCGAAATAGCCGGACTTCAACCGAAATAGCCGGCTTTTAGGGTGGCATAGGCCTGATTGATGATCTTGAGTTTCTCTTCGGCGGCCTTGTCGCCGCCATGAGCATCGGGATGGTGGAGCTTGACCAGCGCCTTGTAGCGCGCCTTGAGCCGCACCGGGGTGAAGGGCGGCTCGATCTCGAACACCGCGAGCGCCTGCTCTTGCGCCGAGAGCGCGCGCCGCGTCGCCTCGCGCTGCGGCCGGTCGCGGTCCCCGCCGCCGTGTCGTTCGCCCTGGGCGGCGCCCCCGAATGGAGGCCGAACGGGTCGCGCAACCGCGCCGCCCAGCCCGGAACGTGCCGGTCGCCGAGCCGCCAGGTCGGCCGCTGCCAGACTGTATCGCTGCGGATCTCGGCTTCGATCTCGCGGTCGCTCATGCCGGCATAGTAGTTCCAAGCGGAATTGTAGGCGCGCACGTGATCGAGACAGAACCAGTAATAATCGTGCAGGTCGAGGCGCGATTTCGGCGCTCGAAAATCGCCGCCGGCCGCACATTCCGGATGATCGCACAGCCGCACCGGGGTATCGGCTGCGGCCGTGAAAACGGGATCCAGCACCAAGCGCCGCATAAAGATCAGTATGGGTGGCGCACCGCCCGCTGGCAAGGACGCGTGGCGATGATCGCGGACGCGGCACACCCGGCGGATCCGCCAGGCCGAGCAGGGCAGGGTTGCGCCGAGTGCAAAGCGACCCGGCGGATCTGCCCGGCAACGACGGTCTTGCCAGCCACGGGACGGCAAACTAACGTCTTTCGGCATTTAAGCTAAAGGGGGCGGGCTTCAAGCACCGGGCGGCGAACGGGCGCCGAAATATGTCGGGCGGCGTCGGGGCGGGCGGCTGCGCTGCCGGCGCCGATTGGGCCGCCTCTGCTGGCAATGGCGAGGTCAGGGGAGGGAGACGTCATGGGTTCGTTCGATACCGAGAAGCCAACGCGACGCAGCTTGCTGAGGTCGGGCGGCGGGCTCATCGCCGGCGCGGCGCTGCTGCGCACGGCGCGTGCCGCCGAAAATTATCCGCCGCTCGGCACCTGGCCGGCCGGCTCGTCAGGCTCGTCGGTGTTTATCGGCATTACCGTGCCACGCACCGGCACCTATGCCGTGCAGGGTGAGGGCGAATTGAAGGGATTGCAACTCGCGGTCGAGCACATCAATAGTGGCGATCCCCTGATCAAGATGATCTCGCCGAAGACGACGAAGGGCGTGCTTGGCAAGCAGGTCAAGTACGGCGTCGCCAATTCCGAGGCCAAGCCGAACACCGCGGTGCAGGAGCAGTCGCGGTTCATCAGCGAGAACAAGGCGATCCTAATGGCCGGCGCCAGCTCCAGCTCGGTGGCGGTGGCGCTGAACAAGCTCGCACAGCGCGAGAGGGTGCTCTACGCGGTCGGCGTCTCCGGCTCCAACGACACCACCGGCAAGGACTGTTCACGCTACAGCTTCCGTCAGTGCTTTTACGGGCAGACGGCCGCGGCGGCGCTTTCGCCGGTGCTGATCAAGTCGATCGGCAGAAACAAAAAGGCGGCCTATCTGACGCCGGATTACACCTATGGCCACACCGTTCAGCATTCGATGGAGGACTACCTTAACAGGGAGGGCGGCTGGACCACCGTGACCAACCAGGTGGCGCCGTTGGGCGCCCCCGACTATAGCTCGTATCTGCTCAATATCGCCAATTCGGGTGCCGAGGTGCTACTCAACATCAATTGGGGGCACGACGCCGTGCTGTCGATCCAGCAGGCCCAGCACTTTGGCATCCTTCCCAAGCAGCAGCTGGTGATCCCCTACCAGATACCGTTCCTGACCAAGGAAGTCGGGCCGCAAATCATGACCGGGGTCTATGCTGCCACTGATTTCTGGTGGACGCTCGAAGACAAATATCCGCTGGCCAAGCTGTTCGTCGCCGCGTTCGACAAGAAATACGGTTCCAAACCAGATTGGGGCGCAAATAACTCTTATATGCAGTTGGCGATGTGGGCGGAAGCAGTGGAGCGCGCCGGCACGTTTTATCCGCCCGAAGTGATCAAGGCCTACGAAGCGGGCAAGCATGTGCAATCCACCGTCGGCGAGGTTTATTTCCGCGCCGAAGATCATCAGCTGGTGCGCCCGGTGATCATCGTCCGCGGTAAAAAACCGGCCGACATGAAATCGCCCGACGATTATTGGGAGGTTACAGAGATCGTTCCGGGCGCCGGCCTGATGCAGCCGCCGGGCGCCTTCGGCTGCAAGCTCGGCCCGTATACCTGAGCGCTGCGACCGGCTCGGGTCAGCGCCGTGCGTCCTTCGAGACGCCCCCTATGTGGGCTCCTGAGGATGAGGAATTTATTGAGTTTTATCATACGCGTTCCTGATCCTGGAGAGGCCCGAACGACCGTCCCGAAGGACGCACATCCTCATTACATCCCCTTTATTCACAGCACCTTTGAGAGCCGGCCTCCGGCATGATCACCTGGCCGAACTTCGCCGCGCAATTGTTCAACGGACTGGCGTCGGGCATGCTGTTGGCGCTGATCGCCTCCGGCCTGACGATCATTTACGGCACGCTTGGTGTGCTGAACCTGGCGCATGGTGCCATGTTCATGCTCGGCGGCTATGCCGGCTGGCTCGCGTTCCAAGCGACCGGATCCTTCGCCGTCGCGGTCGTCGCCGGCGCCCTCTTCCTGGTCGTGGTCGGCGGGGTCATCGAGCTCTTGGTGATTCGCCGGTTCTATGGCCGTCCGGCGGAAGATCAGATCCTGGTCACCTTTGGCATCGGCATCGTCATCGTCGAACTGGTGCGGCTCGGCTTTGGCAGCCTGTCGTTGACGGTTCCGCCGCCGACTTGGGCCGCCGGCGTCACCTCGCTGGGCGTCCTGATCTATCCGACCTACCGCATCCTGGCGCTGGCGATCGCGGCGGTGGCGCTCGCCGTACTCTACTTCGTCCTCTACCGTACCCGGCTCGGCATGATCGTGCGCGCCGGGATCGAGGATTCGGCCATGGTCGGCATGCTCGGCATCAACGTTTACCGGGTATTCATGCTGGTGTTCGGCATCGGCGCGATGGCTGCCGGGTTTGCCGGGATCGTCAACGCGCCGGTGGAGTCGCTGACCCCCGACATGGGCGAGTCGATCCTGGTCGAGACCTTTGTCGTTGTCGTCATCGGCGGGGTCGGCTCGTTCCCCGGCGCTGTGCTCGGCGGGCTGATCGCCGGCGAGATCCTCAGCCTGACCTCGATGATCGACCCGAGCTGGTCGCAGGTCATGTTGTTCGCGGTGATGACCTTGGTGCTGCTGCTGCGGCCGCAAGGCCTGCTCGGCGCGCGCGGCCGCGCCTGAAGCGCGTCCCCACCTGAGCGCGACCCCATGACCCCGACCGTCCGATGCCGCGCCGCCGGCCGCTGCTGACCGAGGCGCTGACGGCGCTGGGCCTGATCGCTGCTCCCTTTGTCCTGCCCTATCTCGGCTTCGCACCCGGCACCCTCAACCAGATCCTGGTCTGGGGCCTGTTCGGCATCGGCTTCGACATCCTGTTCGGCTACACCGGCCTGTTGTCGTTCGGTCAGTCGGCCTTCTACGGCACCGGCGGCTTCATTGCCGCCTATCTCTTGACCAGCAACCTGATGTCGAATGTGCTGGCTGCGCTGATCGTCGGTGCCATCGGCGCGGCGTTGGCTGGGGTCGCGGTCGGTGTCGTCGCCCTGCGCCGCACCGGCGTCTACTTCGCGATGATCACCGTTGCAATCGCCGAGATGTTCTTTTTCGCCGAGAACGGGCCGCTCTCCGCCTGGACCGGCGGGGAGAACGGATTGCCCGGCGTGCCGACCCCGAGATTCCAGCTCGGTCCGTTCGCCTATCACGTCGGCACCGACTGGGCGATGTACGGTTTTCTCGCCGCCTGCTATTTCGTCGGCATCGTGGTGGCGCTGCGCATCGTGCGCTCGCCGGTCGGCGCGATCCTGACCGCGATCCGCGACAACCCGCTGCGGGCCCGCGCGGTCGGCCATCGGGCGGGCCTCTACAAGCTGACCGCGTTTGTGATCGGCGCGGTCTATGCCGGGTTCGCCGGCGGTCTCCTAGGTGTGCTGCAGGGCTTCATGCCGCCCGACGCCTTTACCTTCGACACCTCCGGTCAGCTGGTGATCCAGACCGCGATCGGCGGCGTCGGCACCCTGTTCGGGCCGCTCTTGGGCGCTGCGGTCTGGCTCTATCTGCGCGACTTCTTGCAGGCGGTGGTCGGCCTCGGCAGCACCTGGAGGCTGGTGCTGGGCCTGGTCTTCGTGCTGCTGGTGTGCTTCATGCGCCGCGGGCTGATCGGCGGCCTGCAGGATTTGGTTCGGCATTTCCCCGCGCGCCGGCACCCGCCGGCGCCGCAGGAGGCGCTGCCGTCCGTCGCTGCACCCGCACTTGCCAGCATCGGCCCGCAGCACCGCCGGCGGGAGACGCCGTTTTCCGGGCCGGCACTGCAAGCGCGCGGCCTCAGCAAATCGTTCGGCGGGCTGGTCGCCAACCGCAACATCGATTTCACCGTCGAGCCGGGCGAGCTGCGCGCCATCATCGGCCCCAACGGCGCCGGCAAGACGACATTTTTCAAAATGCTGACCTGCGAGCTGCCGCCGACCTCCGGGCGGATCATCTTTCACGGCCGCGACATCACCGGCATGGATGTGGCTGCGGTGTGCCAGCTCGGGCTGACCAAGAGCTACCAGGTCAACCAGCTCTTCGCCCGGCTAACCGTGCGCGAAAATGTCGTGATCGCAGCCCTTGCCGAGCGGCGTGGCGCGTTCCGCCTCGACCTGTTGCGTCGGATCGATCGCGTCGCCGGGCTCGACGCGCAGGTGGAGAGCACGCTCGCCCTGGTCGGCCTGATCGCGCGCGCTGATGTGCCGGTCGCGGCACTCGCTTACGGCGAAAAGCGGCGGCTGGAGATCGGGCTCGCACTCGCCGCCTCACCATCGCTCTTGCTGCTCGACGAGCCGCTCGCCGGCATGAGCCCGGGCGAGCGGGCGCAGACAGTGCAGCTCTTGAAGACCCTCGGCCGCGGCCGCACCCTGGTGGTGATCGACCACGACATGGACGCGGTGTTCGAACTGGCCGAGCGCATCACCGTGCTGCACGAGGGGGCGCTGCTGGCCGAGGGCACGCCCGCCGAGATTCAGCGCAACAGCTTTGTCCAGGAAGCCTATCTGGGCGGAGTCGCGGCGGCGTGAGCGCGCTGCTCGAGGTCGAGCGCATCAACAGCTATTACGGCGACAGCCATATCTTGTTCGACGTGTCCTTGCGGGTCGAGCGAAACGAGGTGGTGGCGCTGCTCGGCCGCAACGGGGCGGGCAAAAGCACAACGCTGAAAAGCCTGATCGGCGCGGTCCGGCCGCGCTCCGGGCGGATCGTGCTCGACGGCACCCCGACGCAGGACCTGCCCTCGCACGCGATCGCCGCCCTTGGGCTGCAGCTGGTGCCGGAGGAGCGCCGTATTTTCGGCAGCCTGAGCGTCGAAGAGAATGTGCTGCTGGCCGGGCTAACGGCCAAATCGCGATGGCCGCTGGAGCGCGTCTGGGCGATCTTCCCGCGTCTGCGAGAACGCCGCAAAAGCCGCGGCACCGACCTTTCCGGCGGCGAGCAGCAGATGCTGGCGATCGCCCGCGCGCTGGTCCGCAACCCGAAGATCGTGCTGCTCGACGAGCCGTTCGAGGGGCTGGCGCCGATCATCGTGCGCGACCTGCTCGCCACCTGCCGCAGCTTGGCTGACGCGGGCCAGACGATCCTCGTGGTAGAGCAGAACATCTCGGCCGCGATGAGCCTTGCCGATCGCGTGTACGTCATCAACAACGGTCACATCGTCGAGGAGATGACGGCCCAGGCGCTCTCAAATCGACCCGAGGTGCTGCACCGCCACCTGGGGGTCTGAGTGTCCGACCCGAAATGAAGCCGGGCGATCCCGTTATCTGACCGTCGCGGGAATGACGGCGAAGAACTTGAACGTTCGTAATCCGTTCGGTGTCTGGCGATGAGGAGCTATTCGGGATCAAAAGAGAAGGGCCGCCTGTTGACAGGCGGCCCCTGTTGGTTCGCAGATCGGTAGGGCTTTAGAAATCCATGCCGCCCATGCCGCCCATGCCGCCGCCAGGCGGCATCGCCGGCGCCGGCCTGGGCTCGGGCCGTTCGGCGATCATCGCTTCGGTGGTGATCAAGAGGCCGGCGATCGACGCCGCATCCTGCAACGCGTGGCGCACGACCTTGGTCGGGTCGATGATGCCGGCCCGGATCATGTCGGTGAACTCGCCCTTCTGCGCGTCGTAGCCGTAATTCGAGTCCTTGCTGTCGAGCAATTTGCCGACGATGATCGAGCCGTCGGTGCCCGAATTTTCGGCAATCTGCCGGGCCGGAGAGAGGATCGCCTTTTTGATGATCTCGATCCCGACCTTCTGGTCGGCGTTCGACGGATGCAGACTGTCGAGGGCGCTCATCGCATAGAGCAGTGCGGCACCGCCGCCGGCGACGACACCCTCCTCGACCGCGGCGCGGGTCGCGTGCATCGCGTCGTCGACCCGGTCCTTGCGCTCCTTGACCTCGATCTCGGTCGACCCGCCGACCCGGATCACCGCGACCCCGCCGGCGAGCTTGGCCAGCCGCTCTTGCAGTTTCTCGCGGTCGTAATCCGAGGTGGTCTCCTCGATCTGCTGCGCGGATCTGGGCGATGCGGCCCTGGATGTCTTCGGGCTTGCCGGCGCCGTCGATGATCGTCGTGTTCTCCTTCTCGATGCTGACCCGCTTGGCCTGGCCCAGCATGTCGAGGGTGACGTTTTCGAGCTTGATGCCGAGGTCTTCGCTGATCACCTGGCCGCCGGACAGCATGGCGATGTCTTCGAGCATCGCCTTGCGCCGGTCGCCGAAGCCCGGCGCCTTGACCGCCGCCACCTTGAGTCCGCCGCGCAATTTGTTGACCACCAGTGTCGCCAGCGCCTCGCCCTCGACATCCTCGGCGACGATCAACAGCGGCCTGCGCGCTCTGCACCACCGCCTCCAGGACCGGCAGCATCGCCTGCAGCCCGGACAGCTTCTTCTCGAACAGCAGGATGTATGGGTTTTCGAGCTCGGCGACCATCTTCTCGGCGTTGGTCACGAAATAGGGCGACAGGTAGCCGCGGTCGAACTGCATGCCCTCGACCACGTCGAGCTCGGTCTCCAGGCTCTTCGCCTCTTCGACCGTGATCACGCCCTCGTTGCCGACCTTCTGCATCGCCTGCGCGATCATCTCGCCGATCTCGCGCTCGCCATTGGCCGAGATCGTGCCGACCTGGGCGATTTCCTCGTTGGTCGAGATCTTTTTCGAGCGCTTTTTGATGTCCTCGACGACCGCCTCGACGGCCAGGTCGACGCCGCGCTTCAGATCCATCGGGTTCATCCCGGCGGCCACCGCCTTCGACCCCTCGCGCACGATCGCCTGCGCCAGGATCGTTGCCGTGGTGGTGCCGTCGCCGGCCTGGTCGCTGGTCTTCGAGGCGACCTCCTTGACCATCTGCGCGCCCATGTTCTCGAACTTGTCGGAGAGCTCGATCTCCTTGGCGACGGTGACCCCGTCCTTGGTGATCCGCGGCGCGCCGAATGACTTGTCGAGAACGACATTGCGGCCCTTCGGCCCCAAAGTCACCCTAACCGCGTTGGCGAGAATATCGACGCCACGCAGCATCCGCTCGCGCGCGTCGGCATGAAATCTGACGTCCTTGGCTGCCATTCCTTAGTTCTCCTCAAGCGACCTTTCTGGCCGGGGCGCCGTGCTCGATCACGCCCATGATGTCGGATTCTTTCATAATGATCAGTTCTTCACCGTCGAGCTTGACCTCGGTGCCCGACCATTTGCCGAACAGCACGCGGTCGCCCGCCTTGACATCCATCGGCTGGATCTTGCCGTCCTCGCCGCGCGCACCCGGCCCGGCAGCCACCACCTCGCCTTCCATGGGCTTTTCCTTCGCCGTGTCCGGAATGATGATGCCGCCCCTGCTCTTCTCTTCCTCCTCGACGCGCCGAATCACCACACGGTCATGCAGCGGACGAAATTTCATGAAACCCTCCTCGACCCCGATCTCGATTGAGCGATTGGCACTCTTGGCGATTAGCACTCTTCGCCCCAGAGTGCTGCCTAGATAATTGGGCGGTTTCCGGTTGTCAAGCAGCGGGCCCGCGCCGCCGATCTTCGCCGCGGCCGCCGGCCCGCGCCGTCGCCGCGCCTATCGCCAGCAGTTTTGACAACAGCACGTGCGCGGCGCACTCTTTGCGGGTTATGATCCGACCAGCCGCCACTTGAAGAGCCGCTGTGATGCCGCAAAACCTAGACTGGGAAGTTCCGGGCGAAATCCAGCCGAAGCCCGGCGAGTGCAGCTTTGACCTCGATCGCGCGCTCGGCGCCGTCTTGGGATTGCGCGCGACGGTGCCGGAGGACGCCTTTACCGCCGGGACGCTCGGCACCGAGCGCGCCGGCAGCGGGGTGTTGATCCGCGATGACGGCCTCGTCCTGACGATCGGCTATCTCGTCACCGAAGCCGAGACGATCTGGCTGACCTCGGCGAATGGCGGTGCCGTGCCGGGGCACGTTCTCGCTTACGACCAGGAAAGCGGTTTCGGCCTGGTGCAAGCGCTTGGCCGGTTGAATGTGGCGCCGCTCGAGCTCGGCGCCGGCAAGCGAGTGGGCGCCGGCGACCGGGCCATTATGGCCGCCGAGGGGGGACGCCGCCACGCCATTGCCGCGCGGGTGGTCGCCCGCCAGGAATTCGCCGGCTATTGGGAATACGTGCTCGACCGCGCCATCTTCACCGCTCCGGCGCATCCGTTTTGGGGCGGCGCGGCGCTGATCGCCGCCGACGGCCGGCTGATCGGCATCGGCTCGCTGCACGTGCAGCATTCGAGCGGCCGCGAACTGCGCCGCGACGTCAACATGGTGGTGCCGATCGACCTGTTGCCGCCGATCCTCGACGACATGCTGACCTATGGGCGCCCCAACCGGCCGATGCGCCCGTGGCTCGGCCTTTACGCCGCCGAAGTGGAGGATGCGATCGTCGTTGCCGGTTTGGCCGAGCGCGGCCCAGCGAGCGCTGCCGGGCTGCGGCCCGGGGACCGTATTCTCGCGGTGCGCGAAGACCAGGTCGCGAGCCTCGCCGGGTTCTGGCGCAAGGTGTGGGCCGGTGGTCCGGCCGGCAGCGAAGTCCAGCTCCAGGTGGCGCGGGACGGCGACACCTTGACGGTTCGCGTCCTATCCGCCGACCGCACCCGGTTTTTGAAGGCGCCAAAGCTGCACTGAGCCGGCGGCCACGCTGCGCCTGGCCGGCGAAGCTGACGCCGGCATGTCAAAAGGTCTGAGCGGGGCTCAGGGGCGGAACGGGTGGTCGATGATCGCCTGCTGCTCGGGCGTCAGCGACTGGTAGAGCGCCTGGAGCGCCGGCTTGGCCGATTGCAGCGCGTCGAGCCTGGTCGACAGGAACTGCTGCGCCCGGTCGATGCGGTCGAGCAGGGTCGACTCCTCGCGCGGCTTGAGCTCTTGGCACAGCTGCCGCTCTTTCTGCTGTTCGCCCTGGGCGATCCCCTGCAATTTGTCCCACAGGGGACGCTGCTGCGCGGTCAGGTCGAGCTTCGCTTCGACATAGGCGCGACGTGCGGCGCGCCGGGCGATCCGGTCGATGCACCGCTCGCGCGGATCCCAGCGCTTCATCCACATGCGGCGCATCATCATGCGATGCATCATCATCGGGCCGCCCTGCATACCCAAGCGGCCTTGCCCGGCCATTCCCTGGCAGTGCATGCATGCCCCGCCGCCGGCTTGCTGCCCGCCACTCTGCGGGCTGACCCCCTGCGGGTTGCCCGCTTGGCCCTGCTCGTTCACGGGGGCGGCCTGGGTCTGCTGGGTCCCGGTATTCCCCGCCGGCTGGGCGAGGACCGGCGTCGCGACCAAGGCGGCGGCGATCGCTAGGGCAGGCAGCATCCTGTTCACAAAATCCTCCGTCACGTTGCGGTTCGATGGCCGAGCCGCGTTCGACCAGGAAATATGCAGCAGCAGCCGAAACGATCCCTGCAACAGGGCCGCGGGTTACGCCGCCGCGCTCAGGCGTCGAGCCGCCGCAGGTATTGCGCGACAAAATCGCAGCCGACCAGTTCCTTGTAGGCCTCGGTCAGCCTTTGGGTGACCGGGCCCGGCACCCGGCCGCCGCCGAAGCTGCGGCCGTTCAGGCTGCGCACCCCGCAGATGCACAGGCTCGTCGAGGTCAGAAAGCATTCGTCGGCGGTATAGGCGTCGTAGAGATCGAGGTCGGCCTCTGCGCAGGTCATGCCGAGCTGGCCGGCGAGGTCGATCACCGCCTGGCGGCTGACGCCGGGCAGCACATAGCGCTCCCTGGGCGTCGCGAGCCCGCCGTCGCGCACCAGAAAGATGTTGCTCCCCTGGCCTTCGGCGAGATTGCCGTTGACGTCGAGCAACACCGCCCAGGCCTCGGAATTCTGCGCTTTGACCTCGCGATCGGCGAGAACCAGGTTCAGGTACTGGTGCATCTTGGCGCGCGGCGACAGCGAGTCGGGCGGGGTGCGACGCAACGAGGGTGTGATCACCTCGATGCCGTCGCGGAAATGCCGGGCGCGCTCGCGCAACGGCAACGGCACGCATTCGACGATCACATTCGGGCCGTAATGGTCCCAATTGTCGCCGGGTACGGGATTGATGCCGCGGCTGACCCGCTGAGCCAGCCAATAATCCTCACCGGGCGCCAGCAGGTGCCGGTTGCGGTCGAGCACGTCGGCGCTGATCGCCACCATCTGCTGCGGCGTCACGCCCGGATCGAGGTCAAGGTATTTCAACGACCGATAGAGCCGCGCCACGTGCTGTTCGAGGCGAAAGGCCGCGCCGTCAAAGCTGCGGGTCATGTCGAAGACGGCGTCGCCGCGCAGAAAGCCCTGATCGCGGAACGGGATCAAGACCTCGCTCTCGCGCACGATCCTGCCGTTGAACCAGGCGACCCGCTCGTTTGCCAGCGCCATCCTCCGACCCTCCCGCCGCTGCTTCGCCACAGTCTCGCCAAGCGCCGGGAAAAAGGCAATCCGAGGCGGACCTGGAGCCGCCTACCAGACGCCCGGCAGCAAGCGCCACCGGACTCGCCGGACGTAATCTGCGTAGCCCGGCAACCCAGTGCGCAGCATCCGGTCCTCGACGACCGTGCGTCGTACAAGCCAGAGAGCCCCGGCGGCGCCGATCCCGGTCGCGAGCCACGAGCACAGCACGAGCCCGCTCGCCGTTATGGTCGGGATCGCTCCGGCGTAACCGGGATGACGCACCAGGCGATAGGGACCGTCGGCGACGACCTGCTGCCCGCGGTCTTGCTGGAGGCGAACGGCGGAAGAAAAGAAGCGATTGACGTGCATCGCCCACAGGCCGAGGGCCGACCCGGCGACAAAAACTGCGAGCGCGGCGAGGCGCAATGGCAACGGCACGGTGTCTGACCAATGGCAACGGCCGCGGTCGAGACCGGCGATCGCCCAATACAGAACACACAGCAGAAAGGCGACGCGGAGGCTCCATGGCAACGCCTCGCCGCCGGGCCGCATGCGCTCGCGCGCCAGATCCTCGCCGATCAGGAAAAGCCCGCCAATGGAGAGCGCCGCGATGATCGCGACATAGACCCAGTAGAGCGGAAGGTCCAATCGCCCAGCCGCGGCGAACAATATGACGGCGACAAGCATCGGGAAGCCGAACGCTTGGGCCAGCATCCAGCCCGGCATGGTCGTCATCCGCGCAATATCCCGCCGGTGGCTTTCTCGACCTGGGCGACGAGGCGCTTGGAGAAGCCCTCGATCTCCGAATCGGTGAGCGTGCGGTCCTGCGGCTGCAATATGACGGTGATGGCCAGCGATTTCTTGCCGGGCGGCAGGCCGACGCCGTCGTAAACGTCAAACAGGCGGATCTCGGCGACGAGCTTGCGGTCGACGCCGCGGGCGGCGCGCAGCAGGGTCTCGGCCGGCAATTCGCGATCGACGACAAAGGCGAAATCCCGCTCGATCGGCTGGAACACCGAGAGTTGCAAGGGCGCCTTGGCGCGGCCGGCGCGCGGCTCGGGGACGGCGTCGAGCAACACCTCGAACCCAGCGAGCGGCGGCTCGCCGTCGAGCGCGTCGATCACCGCCGGGTGCAGCTCGCCAAAGGCGCCCAGCAATTTGGGTCCGAGGCGCAAGCTGCCGGCCCGGCCGGGATGATACCAGCCGGGCGGGTCGGCCCCGACCTGGAGGTTCTCGGCCGGGGCGCCCATTGCCGCGAGGGCAGCCAATGCATCGGACTTGACCTGGTAGAGATCGACCTCGCTCGGCTTCTCGCGCCAATGCCTGGGGCCGGTCCGACCGGCGCGCAGCCCGGCCGCGACCAAGGCCTGACCCGACGGCGTGTCGTCCTGATAAAGCGGCCCCAATTCGAAAAGCGCCGCATCGGCAAAACCACGATCGGCGTTGCGCCGTGCGGCGGCGACGAGGCCCGGCAGCAAGGAGGGCCGCATCATGTCGAGATCGGCGCTGATCGGGTTGACCACCCGCAATTCGGGCTTGGCGCCGCCAAACAGCTCGGCCTCGCGCGTCGAGATGAATGAGAAGCCCACGGTCTCGGTCAGGCCGCGGGCAGCAAGTGCCCGGCGGACCAGCTCGGAGCGCCGCCGAGCCGGGATCAGCGCCGGGCGCGGCAATGGCGCCGCAGGCGGCAACGGCACCGCCGGGATCCGCTCGTAGCCCTTGATCCGCAACACCTCCTCGACGAGATCGGCCTCGCCTTCGATGTCGCCGCGCCAGGAGGGCGGCTCGATCAACAGATCGCCACCGGCTTCGGGTTCGACCGCGCAACCGAGTGTTGCCAGGATCGCGGCACTCTCCTCCGGCGCCACATCGAGCCCGCCGAGGCTCGCCGGCCGCCCGGCGCGCAGCCGATAGCGCCGCCGCCACTCCGGCACGACACCGGCGGTCACGATATCCGACGCCTCGCCGCCGCACAATTCGAGTATCAGTCGGGTGGCGATTTCGAGCCCGTCGCCGACAAAGGCCGGGTCGAGCCCGCGCTCGAAGCGATAGCGCGCATCGCTCGCGATACCGAGCTTGCGGCCGGTGGCGGCGGTGCGCACCGGGTCGAACAGGGCCGCTTCGACAAAGACCTCGGTCGTCTCCTCGGTGCAGCCGGTCGCCTCGCCGCCGATCACGCCGCCGAGGCTCCGAACGCCGGCCCGATCGGCGATCACCGTCATCTCCGGGTCGAGCGCGTAGTCCTGACCGTTCAAGGCAAGCAGGGTTTCGCCCTCGC
The DNA here is from genome assembly GCA_963832875.1 of uncultured Alphaproteobacteria bacterium. Classification (GTDB taxonomy): domain Bacteria; phylum Pseudomonadota; class Alphaproteobacteria; order ATCC43930; family CGMCC-115725; genus AP-15. The sequence goes on from CAWHWB010000003.1 coordinate 820,297, forward strand.
GCGCCAACCGCACGACGAGATTGCCTTCGAGCCGGCCGGCGTCGAACACGTGCAACGGCCGGTTCACATCGAAGGTCAGGAAATTGGTGATATCGACCAAGGCCGAGATCGGCCGCAGCCCGATTGCTTCGAGCCGGCGGCGCAGCCAATCGGGGCTAGGCCCGTTACGCAGGCCGCGCAAATGGCGGCCGAGAAACAGCGGGCAGGCGGACAAATCCTCGATCTCGATGCCGATCGGCGAACGAAACCGACCGGCCACCGGGGTGGTATCGAGCGGGTTCAGACGGCCGAGCCCGGCGGCCGCGAGATCGCGTGCAATACCATGGACTCCGAGGCAATCGGCGCGGTTCGGCGTGACCTTGATGTCGATGATGGCGTCGCCGAGACCGAGGAGATCGGCGTATTTCGCCCCGACCGGCGCGTCCGACGGCGCTTCGATGATGCCGTCGTGCTCGTCGCCAAGTCCGATCTCATAGGCCGAGCACAGCATGCCGCGCGAGGCAACGCCGCGGATCGTGCTCTCCCTTAAAAGGGCGCCGGTGCGCGGGATCACCGTGCCCGGCGGCGCAAAAACGCCGTTCATGCCGGCCCGCGCGTTGGGCGCGCCGCACACCACCTGGACCTGGGCCCGACCGGTATCGACGACGCAGACCCGAAGCCGGTCGGCGTTCGGATGGCGCTCGGCCGAGATCACCGCAGCGACGGTGAAGGGTTCGAGGGCGGCGGCGCGGTTTTCGACCGCCTCGACATCGTGGCCGAGCATGATCAGCTTTTCGACAATCGCGGCCAGCGACGCCCCAGTTTCGAGATGGGTCTTGAGCCAGGCGAGGGTCGTTTTCACGCCGCCGTTCCTCCGGTCAGCGGGCCGCGCACCAGCGAAGGGATATCAAGCGGCAGAAACCCGTAATGACGCAGCCAGCGCAGGTCGGAATCGTAGAACGCGCGCAGATCGGGGATGCCGTATTTCAGCATCGCCACCCGCTCGATCCCCATGCCAAAGGCGAAGCCCTGATATTGCGCGGGGTCGATCCCGCAATTCGCCAGCACGTTCGGGTGGACCATGCCGCTGCCGAGGATTTCGAGCCAGTCGCCCCCGGCGCCAATTTCGAGCCGGCCGCCCGCGCGCGAGCATCCGATATCGACTTCGGCCGAGGGCTCGGTGAACGGAAAGTAGCTCGGGCGGAAGCGGACCGGCAGGTCCTCGACCCCAAAAAATGCGCGGCAGAACTCGATCAGGCAGCCTTTCAGGTGACCCATATGGGTCGAATGATCGATGACGAGCCCCTCGACCTGATGGAACATCGGCGAATGCGTCGCATCATGGTCGCAGCGGAAGGTCCGCCCCGGCACGATGATTCGGATCGGCGGCTGTTGCGCCAGCATCGTGCGGATCTGCACCGGCGAGGTGTGGGTGCGCAGCACGAGGCGGGCGCCGTCTGCGCGCTGCGGCAGGTAGAAAGTATCGTGCTCCTGGCGCGCCGGATGCTCGGGCGGAATGTTGAGCGCGGTGAAGTTGTAGAAATCCTCCTCGATATGCGGCCCCTCGGCAACGACGAAGCCCATCTCGCCAAAGATTGCGATGATCTCGTCGATGGTCTGGCTGATCGGATGGATGCGCCCCTCGTTGATAAAAGCCACCGGCAAGGAGACATCGGCGCGCTCGGTGGCGAGGCGCTGGTCGAGCGCGGCGCGGCCGAGGCGCGACGCGGCCTCGGCCAGGGCGGCGGCAATGCGATCCTTGGCGGCGTTCAATTCGGCGCCCGCGCGGCGCCGGGTCTCCACATCGAGGCGGCCCAACTCGCGCATCGCCGTCGTCAACGTGCCGCGGCGTCCGAGATATTTGACGCGCACCTCATCGAGAGTTGCCGGCGATTCGGCCGCTTCGATCTCTCGCGTCGCGACCTCGATCAGTTGCTCGGCATCTTCCATCGCGTTTCTCGTAACGGCACTTCGGGGAATTAAAAAAGGGCCTCTCGGCCCTTCTGGCACGACGCCTCGATATAGGGCCGCTAACGATCCGACCCGCCGGTAAATCGCGCTTTTGTGCCATACCGGCGAAGGCCGGCGCCCACGGCTGGGATCGATCCCGGCCCGGGCTGGGACGACGCGGAGAAATGAGTTGTCGCTCGTCTCATCTTTGCGACCCTTCACGCGGCCGCCGCAATCGGCTCAGCCGGCAGCGCCGCGCGGGCGGTCGCAACGATCGCCGCGAACGCCTCGGGCTCGCGGATTGCGAGGTCGGAGAGCACCTTGCGGTCGAGATCGAGCCCGGCGAGCTTGATCCCGTACATGAATTGCGAATAAGTGAGCCCGTGCTCGCGCACCCCGGCGTTGATCCGCTGGATCCACAGAGCGCGAAAATCGCGCTTGCGGTTGCGCCGGTCGCGATAGGCGTACTGCAGCGCCTTCTCGACCTTTTCGATGGCGATGCGATAGGCGGTCGAGCCGCGGCCGCGATAGCCCTTGGCGAGATCGAGGACTTTCTTGTGGCGGGCGTGAGTCGTCACCCCGCGTTTGACGCGCGCCATCCCTCACCCCCGCAGATAGGGCATGTAGGTCAGGACCAGCTTACTGTCGCCCTTTTCCAGCACCGTCGTACCACGCCGCTTGCGCTTGCCCTGCTTGTCCTTGCTGATCAGCCGGTGGCGCTTGTAGGCGTAATTGTGCCAGATCTTTCCGGCGCCGGTGCGGCCAAACCGCTTCTTGGCGCCGCTCTTGGTCTTGAGCTTGGGCATCTGATAATCCAATACGGGGCCAGAACGGCCGCCAAAACCTGCAATGCGGGCCGCCGCCCGTGCGAGCCGCGCCTTATAGCGACGGCTCCCGGCGAACGCAAGCCGGCAACAGCGAGCCGAGAGAAGCCCGGCTATTTTGGCGACATGACCATGGTCATCTGGCGGCCTTCCATGCGCGGCATCTGCTCGACCTTGGCGATTTCCTGAAGATTGTCGCGGACCCGGATCAAGACGTCCATGCCCAGTTCCTGATGCGCCAATTCGCGTCCGCGGAACCGCATCGTCACCTTGACCTTGTCGCCCTCGTCCAGGAATTTCATCATGCTGCGCATCTTCACATCGTAATCATGGTCGTCGATGCTGGGGCGCAGCTTGATTTCTTTAACTTCGATGATCTTTTGCTTCTTTCGAGCTTCGTTCTTCTTTTTCTGCTCTTCATATTTATACTTGCCGAAATCGAGCAACTTGCAGACCGGCGGGTCGGCATTGGGCGCTATCTCGACCAGATCGAGACCGGCGTCGGCAGCCATCGCGAGCGCTTCGTTGCGCCCGACCACCCCGACCATGCTGCCCTTATCATCGACCAAGCGCACGCGCGGCACGCCGATCTCGTCGTTGATCCTGGGCCCTTCGCGGGTCGGGGTAGAGTTCATCGGTGGTCTGGGTATCTACATTCTCCTCTTGCAGGTTGCAGCACGCCGTCCCGACTTAGCCAGTTCCGTCAGGGCAACGACGGAACCGCTGCCTCCTCTTTTAATCTAGCAACCGCTTCGCCGAGCGCAAGCGCTTCCTGCGCGTTGCCGCCGAGACGGCGCAAGGCGACCCCCCGGATCGCCGCCTCGCGCCGGCCGACAACCAGCATGACCGGCACCTTCTGGAGGCTGTGCTCGCGCACCTTGTACGAAATCTTCTCGTTGCCGTTGTCGAGGACGGTCCGGAGTCCGGCGGCAGCGAAGTTGCGGGCGACCTCAGCGGCGTAGCCGGCTGCTTCCTCGGTGATCGAGGCGACGACGATCTGCACCGGCGCCAGCCACAGCGGAAAGCGCCCGGCGTAATGCTCGATCAATATCCCAATAAAGCGTTCCATCGAGCCGAAGATCGCGCGGTGCAGCATCACCGGAACATGCCGCCCGCCATCCTCGCCGACATAGTTCGCGCCGAGCCGTTCGGGCATGTTGAAGTCGAGCTGCAAAGTGCCGCATTGCCAGTCGCGGCCGAGCGCATCGCGCAGATGGAATTCGAGCTTCGGGCCATAGAAGGCGCCCTCACCCGGAGCCAGCGCATAGGCGAGCCCGGCCGCCGCCACCGCGTCCTTGAGACTCTGCTCGGCCCGGTCCCAGATCGCGTCGCTGCCGGTGCGCGGGGTCGGGCGGTCGGCGAATTTGATCGCCACGTCCTCGAACCCGAAATCCTTATAGACCGACAACAACAGCCGGCAGAACGCCACCAACTCGGCGGTGATCTGATCTTCGGTGCAAAAGATGTGCGCGTCGTCCTGGGTGAAGGCGCGCACCCGCATAATACCGTGCAGCGCGCCCGAAGGTTCGTTTCGCGTGCAGCTGCCGAATTCGGCGAGCCGCATCGGCAGATCGCGGTAGCTCCTGAGCCGATCGCGAAAGATCAGCACGTGGCCGGGGCAATTCATCGGCTTGACCGCGAGCACCCGGTTGTCGCGGCTTTCGGCGATAAACATATTCTCGCGGAAATTCTCCCAATGCCCGGTTTTCTCCCACAGGCTGCGGTCGAGCAGCTGTGGCCCCTTGACTTCGAGGTAACCGGCGGTGTCGAGCCTCGCCCGCAAATAAGCCTCGATGATGCGAAATAGGGTCCAGCCCTTTGGGTGCCAGAAAACGCTGCCGACCGCTTCCTCGCCGAGATGAAACAGCTCGAGTTCGCGGCCGAGCCGACGGTGATCGCGCCGCTCAGCCTCTTCGAGGCGGAACAGATACTCGTCGAGCTCCTTCTGGCTCGCCCAGGCGGTGCCGTAGACGCGTTGGAGTTGGGCATTCTTGGAATCGCCGCGCCAGTAGGCGCCGGCCACGTTCACCAATTTAAAGGCCTGGCCGAGATGGCCGGTCGAAGGCAGATGCGGCCCCGTGCACAGATCGACAAACCCTCCCTGGCGGTAGAGGCTGATCTCCTCGCCCGGCGGGATCTCGCCGATGTATTCGGCCTTGTAGCGCTCGCCAATGCCGGCGAAAAAGGCGATTGCGGCGTCGCGCTCCCAGATCTCGCGGGTGATCTTCTCGTCGCGGCGCACGATCGCGCGCATCCGCTCCTCGATCTTTTCGAGGTCTTCGGGGGTGAACGGCTCGCCCCGGGCAAAATCGTAATAAAAGCCGGTCTCGGTTGCCGGGCCGAAGGTGACCTGCGCGTCGGGGTAAAGCTCTTTGACCGCCTCGGCCATCACATGCGCCGCGTCGTGGCGCAGGATTTGGAGGCCCTCGGGAGTGTCGCGGGTGACGATCGCGACCGCGGTGTCATGGCCGATTGGGATCCCAAGGTCGCGCAGCGTGCCGTCGACCCGGATCGCGATCGCCGCCTTGGCGAGCCCCGGGCCGATCGCCGCCGCGATCTCGGCGCCGCTGACCGGCCCGGCAAACTCGCGACGGCTGCCGTCCGGCAAGGTCACGACGACCGGCGCCGGGCCCGCCCGATCCGGCGAGCCCTGGGCGGCGGCGGACTGGTGCTGCATCGTTCCGCTCCGGCGAGGCTCAAAAGAGCCGGGGTGTAGCCCAAGCTCGGGGCGGCGGCAACATCGCCGATGGTAGTCGCCGCGGGCGTCGTGCTCGAACGACGGCGCCGCGGTAAGAGGCGCATAGCTGATGCGACTAACTCGCATTTGCTCTTGTATTACAACTCAGTCGCATTATCGCTCTGACCGCGAAGGGTTTAACACAACCAGCCCAATGCGCCGAACCGGAAACTGCGCATCGTCGTATCAGATGAGGGCCATTGAAGCGATGCCGACGCGTCCGCCATTCTCGCCGGGAACGATCGGGCTCCGCCGCATTGTCAGACAGGTCTGCTTTTCCGCAACCTGCTTCTCAGCGGCCTCGTTATGGGCCGGGGTCGCCGGCGCCGCTCCCCCGCCGCTGCTCGTGCCAGGGTTGGAGACCTTTCAGCCGACCCCCCCGCAAGGATTGTTCGGGTTTTTGACCGGGATAACCCGCAGCCAATACCTCCTCGGCGACATGTGGGTCCTGCGCACCCTGCTCAGCCAATACGGCATTTCCCTCGCCCTGTCGGAGACCAGCGAAGTGCTCGGCAATGTCACCGGCGGCGTCAGACAAGGATTTGAATATGACGGCCTCACCCAGATGGCGCTGCAGTTGGATACGCAGCAGGCGTTCGGCTGGCATGGCGGCACTTTCCGGGCGAGCGCGCTGCAAATCCACGGCCGCGACCTGAGCCAAGACAATCTGTTGACCTTACAAACCGCGAGCGGGATCGAGGCGGATCGGGCGACCCGCCTCTGGGAACTCTGGTATCAGCAGAAGTTCCTCGAAGAGGACCGCCTCGACGTGAAAATCGGCCAGCAGAGCCTCGATCAGGAATTTATCGTTAGCCAGAACGCTCTCTTGTTCGTCAACACCATGTTCGGCTGGCCGCTGGTGCCTTCGGCCGATCTGCCCGGCGGCGGCCCGGCCTATCCGCTCTCGGCGCTCGGGGTGCGGGTGCGCGGGCGGCCGACCAACTCGCTGACCGCGCTGTTGGCGGTGACCAACGGCAACCCGGCCCCCAACCGGGTGGGCGATCCACAGCAGCAAAATCCGTCCGGTACCAGCTTTCCGCTCAATGGCGGTGCGCTGGTAATCGGCGAGCTGCAATACGCCTATCCGGCGCTCGGCGCGATGGTCACATCGGGACAGGGCGAGGTCCATCCCGGGACGTTCAAGATCGGATTCTGGTATGACAGCGAAAGCTTTCCCGACCTGCTGTTCGACGATACCGGCATCTCGCTCGCCAATCCGTCGAGCAACGGCATGCCGCTGCAGCATCACGGCGATTACAGCCTCTATGCAGTCGCCGATCAGATGTTGTGGCAATCCGCCGAGGGCAGGACGTTGAACGGCTTCGCCCGGGTCATGGGGACGCCGCAGGGCGACCGCAATCCGGTTGTCTTCAGCCTTAATGCGGGTCTCACCTTGCACGCGCCGCTTGCGGACCGCCCGGACGACACCGCCGGGCTCGCCATCGAGTATGCCCGGGTCAGCGGCTCGACCGCCGCCCTCGACCAGCAAACGGCCTTCTACACCGACAGCTTTGTCCCGATCCCGACCGGCGAGACCGTGATTGAGATGACCTACCAGTATCAGCTGACACCTGCGGTGATTCTTCAGCCCGACTTTCAGTACGTATTCAACCCGGGCGGCGGGATCGCCAACCCGAACCTTCCAAGCCAGACGATCAAGAACGAGGCGGTGCTCGGGTTTCGCGTGAACCTGACCTTTTGAAAGCCTTCGGCTGGTTCAACCGCTGCTGGGCGACGCAAGGACGGTATGCGCGATGCGCCGGTCCGAGAGGTTGACGAAGCTCGATGCGGGACGCTAGGAGTTATCGGAATGCGAGTTATTCGCATTATCTGACGTCGAGGCGGCATCGCCGCCAATTCAGCGGGAGCAGAATCGATGGTCCGTCGCCGGAGAGCTTTCTCGGGGGTAGGTTTCGGCAGCTTTGTCGTGCTGCTGGCCGCCGTGTCGATCCCGACGCACACAGCGCGGTCGGCCGAGACTGCGGGCTTGCTCGGCACGATCCATCGGCACGTCACGGTCACCACCACGATCACCAACAATGGCGACCTCAACCCTTACGCGGTCGTCGTCGCCCCGGCCAGCGTTGGCAAGATCCGGCAGGGCGATGTTCTGGTCGATAACTTCAACAACCTTTCGAACCTGCAGGGCACCGGCACCACGATCATCCGCTACAGCCCGGCGACCAAGGCCACGGCGCTGTTCGCCAAATTGCCGCAAAACTTGGCCCAATGCCCCGGCGGCGTCGGTCTGACCACGGCAATGACGGTGCTGAAGAGCGGCTGGGTGATCGTCGGCAGCACGCCCAGCACCGACGGCACCACCCGCACCAAGGGCAATGGGTGTCTGATCGTGCTTAATGCCGATGGCGGGGTTGCCGCGGTATGGGCCGGCCCGAATATCAACGATCCGTGGGGCGACATGGCGACGATCGACAATGGCTCGACCGCGACCTTGTTCGTCAGCATGGCGGGTTTCGACGTTCCCGGGCCGCAGGTGGTCGGCGCCGACGGATCACCGGTCACGGTCAACAAAGCGACTGTGCTGCGACTCCAGCTCTCGATTCCGCCGGGCCAGCCGCCGAAAATCGCCAACGAGACCGTGATCGCAAACGGCTTTGGCCAAAGGGCGGACAAGGACGTGTTTCTGATCGGCCCGACCGGCCTGGCGCTCGGTCCGGACAATACGCTTTACGTGTCCGATGCGCTCGGCAACCGGATCGTCGCGATCTCGGATGCGACGACGCGCACGACCAGCGCCGGAACCGGGCGGCTGGTAACCCAGGACGACCTCTTAAAGCGACCGCTGGCTTTGGTCATGACGGCAGACGGCCATCTCTTGACCTGCAACGGCTTGAACGGGCAGGTCGTCGAGATCGATCCGGCCAGCGGCAAGCAGCTCTATGCCCAATGGATCGACGCGAACCAAGCCCAGTCTCCGCCGGGCAGCGGCGACCTCTTCGGTCTGGCGATAGCGCCCGACGGCAACGGGTTCTATTACGTCGAGGACGACATGAACACGCTGGTCGAGGCCACGCGATGAGCGGTCGAGCCAGCGGAGGCGGAGGGGCAGGCCTGCATCCGACCCGCCGCGGTCTGGTCCGTATTGCCGCCGGGCTCGCGGCTGCGGCCGGTACCGGAATTGGCGCCGGCGGTGTCGCCGAAGCATTGATCGAGGCAAAGACCGGCGCCGGAATCGAGCGCGCCGCCAAGACTGCGGCCGAGCCTTTTTGGGGCAAGCGTCAAGGCGGGATCGCGACGCCGACACAAGGCCACAGCTATTTTGCCGCGCTCGACCTGGTCGCGACCAAGCGCGACGATGTGATCATGTTGCTGCGCCGCTGGACCGAGGCGGCCGCCAGGATGACCGCCGGCCAGTCGGCGGAGCCGATCGGGCAGGATTTGGCGGTCCCCGGGCCCGATACCGGCGAAACGCTGGGACTGCCGCCGGCGCGGCTGACGATCACCTTCGGGTTTGGCGTGGGGGTGTTCGTCAAGGACGGCAAAGACCGCTATGGCTGGGCGGCCCAGCGGCCGCCGGCTCTCGTCGATCTGCCCCGGTTCAACGGCGACCAGTTGCTCGAGACGCGCACCGGCGGCGATCTCTCGATCCAGGCCTGCGCCGACGATCCACAGGTCGCCTTTCACGCCGTGCGCGAATTGGCCCGGCTCGCCTATGGCGTAGGCGAAGTCCGCTGGGCGCAGACTGGTTTCGTCCCCGCCTTCGGCCCGAAAGAGACGCCGCGCAACCTGATGGGCTTCAAGGACGGAACGGTCAATCCTGCGGTCGGCGATGCCGCGGCCATGGCAAAATTCGTCTGGGTCGGCGACGAAGGCCCGGATTGGATGCGCGGCGGCAGCTATGTCGTCGTTCGCCGGATCCGCATGGCGCTCGAGCATTGGGACCGGATGAATGTCGGTTTTCAGCAACAGACCTTCGGCCGGTACAAATATTCGGGCGCGCCGCTCGGCGGCAAAACCGAGTTCGACCCGCTGGACCTAAAAGCGACCGACAAGGACGGCAACCCGGTCATACCCGAGAGCGCCCATGTCCGTCTCGCCGCCGCGGCCAGCAACGACGGCGCTCAAATCCTGCGCCGGCCCTATGCGTACAACGATGGCGTGAACTTCACTGCCGAGCGCTGGCCGCCCTGGCGGCAGGGCATGGAATATGATGCCGGGCTGTTTTTCGTGTGCTACCAGCGCGATCCGCGGACCGGGTTCATCAAGATCTTCGACAAGATGGCCAAGTTCGACATGCTCAACCAATTCGTCACCCATACTGGGGGCGGCCTCTTTGCCTGCCCCGGCGGGATCGGCCCAGGTGAGTTCATCGGACAGCGTCTCACCGAAACGACGTAAAGCGGAGCCCCGGACAATAGCAGCGGCCGCGGCGCTTTGAACGCACCGCGGCTGCCCCCGCTCAGATGCCCTGCGGCTGCGGCGCGGGGCCGTCGGACCGGCGCCGCCGCTCGGCCATGAACTCGTCGAATTCGGCCTTGTCCTTGGCGTGGCGCAGGCGGTCGAGGAATTCCAGGAACTCGCGCTGCTCCTCTTCGAGCCGGCGCAGTGTCTCCTGGCGATATTCGTCAAAGGCGCGATTGCCGGTCGCGTAGCCGGCCCGGGCGCTGGTCCGGCTCCCGCCGCTGCCCCAGCGCTCCGCCGCGGCCTGCATGCGGCCCATCCGCTGCTGCATCCGCTCCATGCGCCGCTGCCAGCGGCTGCCGCCCCCTTGTGCCCAGCATGCCATTCGCCCACTCCCGATCAAAAACCCGAGAACCACCAGGCCCAGCGGCCACCACAGCATAAAACTCAACACCGTCACCCCGATCCATGCCGGCTTGCCGAGATCGTCGAGATGCGCCGCCAAGTGATACATGACCGCACCATGTGAATGTTTCTAACATTTACATAACTCCGGTCCGCCCGCCTGTCAAGCGCAGCCGGTTCAGGATTCGGGAGCTGCCGGTTCGGCGATGACGCCGAGGCCGCGCAGATAGATCAGCATCCCGGCTTCGAGCAGGTCCTCGGCGGTCATCGGCAATCGGCGGCGGCCGCCGTCGCCGCGCGCAAACAGCGACGCGACGCCGTGCGACAAGGCCCACACATGGAGGCTCATCATCAAGGATGGCGGCCGCTTTCCCGGCGGCAACCGGGCGCACAAGCTCTCCGAGGCCTGGCGCAGCACGGCAAAGCTGCGGTCGGCGGCCTGGCGGAGCGCCGGGTCGTCGTCGAACGACAGCCCCGCCTCGAACATCGCCGAATAATAGGCGGGCTCGTCGCGGGCGAAGGCGAGGTAGGCGCGGCCGAGATTCTCGAAAGCGGCGAACGGGTCCGGCCTTCCGTCGTTCCAGGCGCGGTCGAGATGCACGGCGAACAACTCGAACCCGCGGCGGGCAACATCGGCGATCAGCGCGTCGCGGTCGCGGAAATGGCGGTAGGGTGCCGCCGAGCTGACTCCGGCGGAGCGCGCCGCGTCGGCAAAGGTGAAGCCTGCCCGGACCCTTTTTGGCGATCAGATCGAGTGCGGCCTGGATCAACGCCTCGCGCAGATTGCCGTGGTGATAGCCGCGGCGCCCGTCCGATCCCCGCCCCGACCAGCTCATCTCCCCGACCCGCTCATGTGAGAGGCTTTTACATCAGATGGCGGGGAGAAGCATGAGCAATCGCGGTCGGCCGCTTTTGGCGATCCTCACATCAGCCTTCAGCGAGGCGGGGCCTTCGGGGGACCGCACTGGCGCAAAAGTGAGGAGATCAGCTCCCTCCTCTCGTCTTGGCCGGGCCAAGCCCGCGCAAGACGATGCCAAATCGTACTCTGAGAGCCAGGCATCAGCCTCCGTTGCAGGCGGAATTCCCTGCGGTAGCCGGGTGGAAGCCGGCCACCGGAGCCGGCGATCTCGCTCAGTCGCGCAGTTCGGGGACGATCCAGAACGGCTTTTGGCCGCGGGCGACGCGCTCGAAATTGTCGAAGGCGTTGCGCCAGCGCTTCCAGTGATTGTCCCAGGTGGGGCCGGCGCCGTGCGGGCTAAAGGTGATGTTCTTCAAGGTGAACAGCTCGTGGTCGGGCTTGGGCGGCTCCTCGACCATCACGTCGAGCCCGGCGCCGAGGATCTTTTCGTCGCGCAGCGCATTGTAGAGCGCCTTTTCGTCCACCACCGGGCCGCGGCAGGTGTTGATCAGGATCGCCGTCGGCTTCATCCAGCCGAGCTCGCGCTCGCCGATCAGATTGTGCGTCGACAGGTCGAGCGGCACGTGCAGGGTGATGATGTCGGAGGTCTTGATCAGCTCGGGGAACAGCGCGAAGCGGACGCCCAGTGCGTCCTCCTGGTCGGTGGTCAGCCGGTTGATGTCGTAATACTTGATGCGCATGTCGAAGGCCTTGGCCCGGCGCGCCACCTTCTTGCCGATGTTGCCGAGCCCGATGATGCCGAGAGTCTTGTCCTCGACCTCGTAGAGCTTGGTCGCGTTGAAATCATTGCCCCGCCAACGCCCGGACGACACGCCTTCGTGCTGCCAGATCAGTTTGCGGCACACCGCCAGCATCAGCATCATCGCGTGCTCGGCCACGGCCGTCGAATTGGCGCCCCCGTTGTTGCAGATCGGCACACCGGCCGCCCGCGCCGCTTCGAGATCGTAGGTGTTGTAGCCGGCGCTCAAAGTCTGGACGATGCGCAGCTTTGGCGCCCTGCTCGTAGAATTCCGGCCCGTGCGGGAACTGGCCGCCGCCGATGTAATACTCGGTGTCTTTCAGCAGGTCCCAGAATTCGGGGCGGCCGTGCGGCGCCATGACCAGATCGAAGCCGGGGGGCAGCAGGTCGCGAGCGATTTCCAGGGTTTCATCGGAATGGGTGGCGGGGGTCAGGATGCGGGGCATTCGAGCGTCTCCTCTTGCGCGGGGTTTGTCGCGTCCGGTTGAACAAAGGCCGCCCGCGGCCACGGCCGAGAGCGGTGAGAGACCGCGACATCGTAGCGATACCCGGCGATCACACCCAAGCGCAAAAAGTCGAGAACCGCAGCGGGCCGAACCGATTGCGCGGCGCCGAGCCGCTCGGCTAGGCTGGGCGGACCCGCGATGCCGCGTTCAACCAGCGAGATCAAACAACCATGCCCGAGTCGCTCCAAGGCCGCTTTCAGAACCTGCACGAGTTCGTCACCCAGGCGCGCACCAACCTCAACCGCAACCATTGGGACTACCTTATCGGCGGCTCGGAGACCGAGACGACCTTGGCGCGCAACCGGCTGGCGTTCGACGCGATCGGCTTCCGACCGCGGGTCTTGCGCGATGTGTCGAACATCGATTGCAGCCGAGGGCTGTTCGGCAAGAAATTGCGCATTCCGGTGTTGTGCGCGCCGGTGGGCTCGCTGGAAGTGTTCGAGCCCGGCGGCGGCGCCAGCGTCGCTGCGGCGACGCGTGATTTCGGCAACGGCATGATCCTCTCCTCGGTGTCGCATCCGGGGCTCGACCAGACCGCCGAAGCCTCGGGCGACGGCTTCAAGATTTTTCAGCTCTATGTGCGCGGCGACGCGGCCTGGGTCGACGACCATGTCCGCCGCACCGTCGACCGGGGCTACGACGCCTTTTGCCTGACCGTCGACACCGACAGCTATTCGCGGCGCGAGCGCGACATCGCGAAGCGCCACCAGCGCCGCCGGGTCCGCGTCGACGACGCCCGAATCTACCAGGCGCAGTTCAATTGGCGCGACATCGAGCGGATCAAAAGGAATTTCGACATCCCGCTCATTCTGAAAGGCATCGCCACCGCCGAGGACGCCAGGATCGCGATCGAGCACGGGGTCGATTGCGTCTACGTCTCGAACCACGGCGGGCGCCAGCTCGACCAGGGCGTCGGCTCGATCGACGTATTGCCCGAGGTGGTCGAGGCGGTCGGCGGCCGCGCCAAGGTCCTGGTTGATGGCGGGATCAGCCGCGGCACCGATGTGGTCAAGGCCTTGATCCTCGGCGCCGATGCGGTGGCCTGCGGCCGGCTCTATGTCTACGGGCTCGCCGCCGCCGGGGTCGAGGGCGTGGTGCGGCTCTTCGAGATCCTCGAAGACGAGATCCGCATCTGCCTGTCGCTGCTGGGCGTCATCGGCTACCACGAACTCGACCAATCCTACCTCCGCCCGGCCCGTCAGGTGGTGTCGCCGCACGTCCACAGCGCCTTCCCGCACCTCAACTTGGCGCGCGAAACGTACTAAGCGTCTGCGGGGCAGCCCCCGACGTTGATTGGGCGGCCGACGGGATCAGGGTCGACTTAGCCAATCCGCGACCCCCCGGCCAAGCCCAACAGCTGCGGCGGCCACATGGACAGCGCGGGGCCTGGCTCACACGCTCGGCCTGCCCTCCTCCTGTTTTTGCAGCAAAATACAAGCACGGGCTTCCCCCGTCGCGCCATGAGACGCACGATCAACGCGAGCGAGCGACTATCGGCGTATCCGCACCCTGTTCCTCCTGTTTCACCAGGTTGTGATCAGGCATTGCCTACCCTCCTTAACGCCGACCTCGCCCTTTCGCCTGGTTGATGGCCGCAAGCGTAGAATGCGATTATGGTAATCGCACGGTTGACCGACTTCGCCGATATTGAGGGACATCTCGGTTCCTGTGTGGGCGCAGGAACCGAAATGCCTGCACAAGGGGTCCGACACGAGATCGCCCGGCAGCGACCCGTAACGATGCAAAACCACGCCGGTGTCGGCCGATCGGGCGGTTACAAGAGGCTGCCGCCGTCGACCGGGATGATCGTGCCGTTGACGAAAGTCATCGTCGTCGCCAAGCCGAAAATCACCGCGGCAACCTCCTCGGGCTCGGCGATCCGCTTGAGCGGGTTGTTGGCGATCCGTTGGGCGCGCTGCTGCGGCGTCCACATCTCTGTCATCGGCGTTTCCATCAGGCTGGGAGCCACGGCGACGACCCGGATCGCCGGCGCCAGGGCCCGCGCCAGGGACATCGTCATTACGTGCAGCCCGGCCTTGGCCGCGGCATAGGCGATGTTGCTGCCGCCGCCGCGCACACCCGAGACCGAGCCAACATTGACGACGAGGCCATGCCCGCTCGCCTCGAGCAATGGCCGGCAGGCGCGCACCGCCGCGAAAGGGCCGCGCAGATTGACCGACAGCACGAAGTCGAAGAATTCGTCATCGAGGGCGCGGAGATCGGCATGCGGGATCACCCTCGTGCTGCCGGCATTGTTGACCAGAATGTCGAGCCGGCCCTCGACCGCGCCGATCGCGGCGGCGAGGCTTTCGATCGCCTGCGTATCCTGAGCCGGGGTATGGCTCGCGCGGTGGCCCTCGCCGGGGAGGCTCGCGATCAGCCGGTTGGCCGCATCGGCGTCATTGCCAAAGGTCACGACGACGCGCGCCCCGGCTTCCGCGAACAGCCGCGCCGTCGCCGCACCGAGACCCTTGCTGCCGCCCGTCACCAGCGCCACACATCCCTTGAGCATGCCCATGATCCCGCTTTCCTCCAGCGTCCTGAACCAAAATTCGCGATATCTCCAGCTGTGTCATCGCAACGAAGAAGGCCGTAGTCCAATACGTTTCGATCCCTTTCCCGGCCTTCGCCAGGCTTGGCCCGGCCAGGACGAGTGTGGTAAGCCGAAATACGGCGCGTGGAGGCAAATACTGTTCCCCCGGCCACCCCTCGCTTTCACGGTAACGGTCAAGGCTGAGATTTTTAAGGCATTTCCGGCCGGGCTCTGGCCAAGCGCCGACCGGGCGCTTGCTGCGGCGAGTCAGAAGTTGGGGAGCGGTCGTTGGGGCGCCCGCAGCACCGCCAGCCGGTGGCGCAGGCGCGGCTTCGACAGCTGCGCGGCGGCGGTGTCGCGATCGCTGCGGGTCTGGTCGGTAAATCGGCGCCAGCGCAGCATCGAGCGCGGCTCGAGCGCCAAGGTCTTGATCGTGTCGATGCCGTTCAGGATCTCGAACAAAAACGCCTTGCGCCGCCCTTCGATGTCGTTCACCTCGCGCAATTTCAGGCGGAACTCGCGCGACATGACCGCCAAAGTCATAAAGGCGATCGCCGACACCGTGAGCACGATCAATGTCAATTTCCACGAATAGATCAGCAGCATCGACAAATATATGATCACCGCGAGAAAATCGAGAAAGGTGCTGAACAGCCGCTTGCCAGAAAATCACGGACGTTGTTTGCCTCTTGCAGTTTGTAAGCGGTGACCCCCGACGGGTTGGCGTGAAAATAGTCGATGGGCAGGGTCAAGAGATGGGAGATCGTGTCGGTGGCGATGACGTGGTCGAGCTTGCGAGTGACAAAGGCCAGGAGGTAATTGCGCATGTAGTTGAAGCCGGCATCGAACAGGATCAGCACGTTGAGGGGGTGGCGAAGGCCTGGTTGGGCACCACCGTGTCGACCAGGATCTGAAAAAAGATCGGCACCGAGAGCGCGATCAGGTGCATGGCCAACTCCGCCACGACCACGTCATCGGATCGAGCCGCGCTCGGCGAACAATTTGGTGGTGAACCAGGAGAAGCCGAATTTGGCGTCGTCGCGGCCGGGCGGCAGCGGTGTCACGATCAGCGCCGTGCCGGTCCACGAGCGTTCGAGGTCGAGGCGCCCGAGAAAGAAGATTTCGCCCTCGCGGAACAGCGGGTCCGAGACCGCGACTTCCTCGCCGCCACGCCGCACCCCCATCAGGATGACGGTGTTGGCATTGGCCAGGATCAGCACCAGCGGATGGGCAAAGGTCCCCCGCTGCAGCGCGTCCCAATCGAGCTTCCTACGTTCGGCGGCGAGACCGAATTCGGCGGCAAGGGCGGCCCCCTTGATTGTGAGAAAATTAGATCAATTGCGGTCAAAATCGACAAAGAATGGAAAATGCAAAGGCAGGGAGAAACCTGTTAACGCTCGTTAATATAGATCGTCGGCGGCGCACTCTTGCGGCACCCCAGATCCGGCGAGCAGACACGCCGCCGGCCAGACCGGACCAGACCAGACCAGACCAGACCAGACCGAAACCTCCTCCGCTCGCCGGCAGTAACGGGCCGGGTGCGGCCGCGCTGCGAATGACTGTCGCACGGAGTTCCGCCACGCTAATCTCGTTCGGCAGCGAGATGGGCGGCGCGCATGAGGGTCCGATCGATCGAGGCATGTCCCGCGGCGGCCGGGGTGCGATGATGAGGGCGCTGTTTCTCGGCGCGTTCGCCGCCTCGCAGGCCGCCCGGATCGCCCGCTATGTAGAGACCGACATCGCCTTGGACATCCTCGCCGAGGAGAGCGACCGCACCCGGTTGGCCGCGGCCCTGGCCGAAACCGAGATCGTGCTGACCGGGGCGTGGCCGGCCGGGTTGCCGCCGGCGCCGCGCCTGCGGCTCTTGCAGGTGCCGCTCGCCGGCACCGATTCGATCGAAATCGCGGCATTGCCAAAGGGCGTCACCTTATGCAACGCCTATGGCCACGAGCCGGCGCTCGGCGAGTTCGCGATCCTGGCGATGCTGGCCTGGCGCCATCGCTTCCCCGAAATCGCGACCTCGTTTCGGGCCGGTTCATGGCGGTGGAGCCCGCTCGCCGGCGGCCCATTGCGCGGCGAGATCGCCGGGCAGACGGTCGGCATCGTCGGGCTCGGCCATATCGGGCGCGAAGTCGCATGGCGCGCCGCCGCCTTCGGCTGCCGCGTGCTCGCCGCCAACCGCACCCCGCGCCCGCCGCCCGCTTCCGTCGAACGGGTCTATCCGCTGTCCGAACTCGACCGGATGCTCAGCGAATGCGACGTCGTTGTCCTTAGCTGCGCGCTGACGCCGCAGACGCGCGAGCTGATTGACGCGGACCGGCTGGCGGCGATGCAGCCCCACGCTTTTCTGATCAATCTGGCGCGCGGGCCGGTCGCAGCCGAGGAGGCTCTCTTTAATGCGCTGCGTGACGGTGCGATCGGCGGGGCCGCGCTCGACACCTGGTGGCGCTACCCGACCGCCGGCGAGCCCGAGCCGCGCCCGTCGCGATACCCGTTCCACGAGCTGCCGAATGTGGTGATGACGCCGCATTGCTCGCCCTGGACCGAGGGGACGGTGCAGCGGCGCTCGCGCGATGTCGCTCGCAACCTCAACCGCTTCGCCCGCGGCGAGCCACTCGAAAATGTCGTCGCCGTGACCTGAGGGAAGAACCGATGACCGACAAGATCGCCTTTTTGCCGGCGACGCAAATGCTGGCGCTGTATCGCGAGAAAAAGCTGTCGCCGGTCGAGGTGCTGGCCGAAACCCTGCGCCGGCTCGAACGGTATGAGAGGGCGGTCAACGCCTTTGTGCTGTACGACCCAGAGGCGGCAATGGCGTCGGCGCGAGCCTCCGAGGCGCGCTGGCAGAAGGGGATGCCGCAGGGCCTGCTCGACGGCGTGCCGGTGGCGATCAAGGACACGGTCTTGACCCGGGGCTGGCCGCGCCTGGTCGGCTCGCGCACGATCAATCCGAACCAGGAATGGAACGAGGACTCGCCGGTCACGGCCAAGCTGCGCGCCGAGGGCGCTGTACTGTTCGGCAAGACCACGACCCCCGAATTCGGCTGGAAGCCCTTGACCGACTCGCCGTTGAGCGGGATCACCCGCAACCCGTGGAACCTAGAACGCACGCCGGGCGGCAGCAGCGGCGGCAGCGCCGCGGCGGTGCTGGCCGGCGTGTGCCCGCTGGCGGTCGGCACCGACGCCGGCGGCTCGATCCGCATCCCGGCCGCGTTCTGCGGCATCTTCGGGCTGAAGCCGACCTTTGGCCGCGTCGCGGTCTATCCGCCTTCGGCCTTTGGCGACGTCGCCCATGTCGGGCCGATGGCGCGCCATGTCGAGGATGCCGCACTGATGCTCGACGCGGTCAAGGGGCCGGATTCGCGCGATTGGCACAGCCTGCCCGATGACGGCATCGACTATCGCCTACGCGTGCATGAAGGCGGGCTGAAGGGCAAGCGCGTCGCGCTGTCGACGACCCTGGGCCTGGCCGAACCGGAGCCCGCGGTCCGCGCCGCGGTCGAACGCGCCGGCGAGATTTTCCGCAGCCTCGGCGCGCAAGTTGAGCCAGCCGACCCGTTTCCGCAATCGCCGCGGGGGATTTTCGAGCCGCTCGCTCTGGCCGCGTTCTGGGCCCTGCTGCGGGCGCTGCCGCCGGACGCGGCGGCGGTCATGGACCCTGGACTGGTCGCGCTGTGCCGGCGCGGCGAGGCGGTGACGCAGGAGCAATATGTCGAGGCGGTCGGACGGCGGGCGGCGCTCGGCCAGGCGGTGCGGCTATTCTTCGACCGGTACGATCTGTTGCTGTCGCCGACGATGCCGATCCCGGCGGCTTATGCCGAGCCGCGCGACGACGATCTGCCGAACCCGAACAACTTTCCTAACTGGATGCCGTACACCGCACCGTTCAACCTGACCAAGAACCCATCCGCGTCGATCCCGTGCGGGATGGTCGACGGCTTGCCGATCGGATTGCAGGTGACCGGCCCGCTCTGGGGCGATCTCGCCGTGCTGCAGGCCTGCCATGCTTACGAGGGAGCGGTGGGCCCGGTCTGGCCGAGCGCGCCGTTCGCGGCCTGCCTGGCGAATATCGCCTCCGCCGCCGGTCCCGCGGTCAAATCCAAGGAGTGGGCGAAACGGCCGTGATTCCCCATTGCATCGGCGCGCAGCCTCGGCATATTCGCCTCGACCAACCGCAACGGGAGGATGCCGTGGCCAACAAGGAGCAGAAGCGGACCAGCCGGGAAGCCAAGAAGCCCAAGCAGAAGAAAACCGCGGCCAAGCCGGCCGCCGGCAAGCCGCAGGTGGTGAAGACCTGAACTTTCTGACGCGCCCGCCGCCCCTCATCTCTCCCTCTCCCCGCGAGCGGGGAGAGGGGACGTAGAGCCGGCCCTGCCGCGTTGTGGCGGAAGGTCATCTATTTCGTCGCGCCCATCGCCAGGCGCAGTCCCGAGAGCAGCAATTCGCGCTGCTCGGCATTGCGAAACCACGATGCAGTTGTCGCCACGTCGGTCGTGATCTTGCCCAGCCGATCGAGCACAGCGCGCGCCTCGTCGAGCCGCCCCATATGGGCGTAGCAGGCGGCGAGAAAGCGATGGCTGTTGGGGTGGCTCGGATGATCCTGCATCCACAGGAGCAGCTTTCTTTCCGCCTCGGCGAAGTCCCGCCGGAAAAAGTGCGCGGCCCCGAGCACGTGGAAGTGTCCGCCCAGGCGATCGCGCGGGCTCAGCCGCAGCGCGGTCTCGACATGCGCGATCGCGCGGTCGGCGTCGCCGGCCCATAGCCCGATGACCCCGCTGACGAACCAGCCGCGCGCGTAATTGGGGTTGAGCACGAGCGCGCGGCCGGCCAGGGCGAGCATCGTCGCAATGTCTTCGCCGAGGGCCGCGAGCGCATAAGCCGCCTCGGCCAGTACCGCGGGATCGTCGCCGGCGACGTGCAGCGCTCGATGAGCGCGCTCGATCGCCTTCGCGCGCGCGGACGGCGCGTCCTCGACCCAGCCATTGGCGATCAGCTGCATCGGCAGATAGGCGGCGAGCGCCAGCGCCGGGCCGAAATGCGGGTCGCGCGCAATCGCCTGCTCGAACAATGCCAGCGCCCGGATCGCGGCGTCCTTTTCGAATGAAAAGCAGTCCGGCAATGCCCGCAGATAAAGATCATACGCCGTTAGGTCATATGTCGGCCGGGCGTTGGATCGTCGAATCTCCACTGCCTCCAGCGTCGGCTCGATAACCGCCGCGACGCTCGCCGCGACTTGATCCTGCAGCTCGAAGATGTCGTCGAATGCGCCATCGAAGTGGTCGGCCCACAAATGCGCGCCGGCGATCGCGTCGACCAGCTGCGCGGCGATGCGTATCCGAGCCGCGGCCTTGCGCACCGAGCCTTCGAGCACATAGCGCACCCCGAGCTCGCGCGCGATCTGCCTCACATCGATATTCTGGCCCTTGTAGGCAAAGCTCGAATTGCGGGCGATGACAAACAGCCAGCGGATACGGCTGAGCGCGGTGATGATCTCCTCGACCATGCCGTCGGCGAAATACTGCTGCCCCGGGTCGTCGCTCAGGTTTTCAAACGGCAGCACCGCAATCGACGGCCGCCCGGGAAATAATAAATTTATTCCGGCTTCGGCGGCATCCACCGCCTCTCCGGTTTGGGCTACCGGCGCCACAAACCGGTAGCCGCGACGGGGGATCGTCTGGATGCAGCTGCGCTGGCTGCGGTCGAGGTCGAGCGCGCGGCGCAATGTCGCAACCTGCATCGTCAGATTGGATTCCTCGACCGCCGCGCCGGGCCAGACCGCTCGCATGATGGCGTCTTTGGCGACGATATCGCCGTGCCGCTCGACCAGCAGCCGCAGCAGGCCAAAGGCGCGCGAGCCGAGACTGACCGGTTCGGCGCCGCCCGCGGCATCGAGCCGGAACAGGCCGCCGGGTTCGAGCCGAAAGCCGTCAAACGAAAAGCTGCCATCGAAACCGCGCCGATCCATGGGCGTCTCCGCGGGCGGCGATGCTGCACTGCGTAAACCATAATGTACCAGCCGCGCAGCGCCCGGGCGAGCCTCAACACACCGTTATTCTTTCGAATTTTTTGCGAAAATTTGGACGCTTTTCGACCGACCTCGTAGCCCGCTTCGGCAAAAATCATTCTGATCTTGTTTGATCGCAGCGCGTTGCCGCCGGGAGATCGCGCTTCGGATCCGAGACCCGGCTGAAATGCGGCGTCCCCACTACCGCCTGACGGCTTTTCCGAGCCAAGTCTTTTTTGTCGCAACCAGCGAGACACGTTATGAGTGCAATACCATACCAATACAGCGTTGGGTCCCTCTCCCTCGTGTCGGATACTGGTTCGACGGTCCAACTCACCCTTACGACCGAAGCCAAGTTTGATGGGAGCGCCCCGTTTACCATTGGGCTCTGGATCCGTATTTTGGTCGCGGATAGTCCGACGACTAATCCGGGCCAGACCGTGCTCTTTCGCCCGAACGCTTTCACGCTGAGTCTCCAGAACAGTTATGTCTGCTGGACATGGGCGAACGAGAGGACGGCCGCTGCAAGCAGCATATGGCCCCTCGCCGTCGACCAGTGGCACTACGTCGCGATCAGCTACAACACCCCAACGACCGATGGCGATGATGCCATAATATCGATGTATATCGACGGCGCACCGGCCCTCCTCCCGCCCGTTCCGACCAACTACATCGGCAACGATGCGATGCAGCCTCTTGCGCTAGGTATGGGCGGCGAGGTCGCGAGCCTAGTTTGTGGTCGATCGCGCTCGATCAAGCGGGTTGCGCCCCAATGTGGGGGCCTCCGCCGCAAGGATCGGAAGGCCTGCTGGCGGCTTTTGACTTTGCCAACGGTCCTGCCGAGGACCTGTCGGGACAAAACTGTGCGATCTCTTTCGTGGGCGAAGATACCCAGGCTTGGGTGCGGCCTTGCATCGATTTCGACGGAACCGGCTGGGCCGTGGCTAATTTCCCATCCGGTCCGACCGTCGCCGGCGCCCCGTTCTCATTTATGGCCTGGCTTTGCCTCGATGGCCTGCCGGTGGGTGTCGGAACCGTGTTTTCCATCGGCTACGGGAGTCAGAGATGGCTTATCGAGATTGCGAGCTCTGGGGACGTGTGGGGCCTCATCTTGGGCGATCGCATCAACCGTGAGCACTATATAGAGGCTGGTTACCCTGGGCTCGGCCAATGGACTCATATTGCTGCGACATATGAGGGCGACAGCAACGGCAAAGTACTTACGCTTTATACGAACGGCGTCGCCGTCACAACTCAAACAATAAGGAGGCCCATCCAGCCGCCCCCACCGCCTCTCGCGCTCGTGCTGGGAGGCTGGATAAGCTCCCCAATTTCCAGGAGGTCTTACCAACCCTATTGTCGGCCAAATGCAGGGGTTCTCCTTTTGGGATGCTTGTCTGAGTGCGGACGAAATCAATACAATGATGACCGGCGACCCAATTCTAAGCCCTAACTGTGTCTCGTACTTCCCGCTCGCCTACGGTAATTCGACCGACGTTATCGAAAACGACGCGCTTACACTGCACTACGGTGCGGTACTCACCGAGCTGAAGGCTCCGTCGCCGCCAATAAAGCCAGGCTGCCGCAACCCGCGGCACGGCCGTTCAGCGACAAGCCGACGATCTCCGGCCATTGGGCTCGACTGAAATTAGCGCGTGAACTTGGCCTCGACGGCTCGACCCGACCCCGAGTCGGCCTCGTTTCCGCCCGAGCGCATCGAACGCTGGATCGCCGGGTACGACGCACTGCTCGCTTCTACCGAGCTTACCGGAGACCAGCGCAGCGCCTTGCACCACCTGTTCGTCAGGAACCTGAATTTAGGCCTCCAGCTTCATGAGCAAATTCCCGGACCCCTGCCGGGGACGTTCGACGCGCGCCTCGAGGGGGCCGATCTCGTGCTTTACCAGCGCTCGGAGCAGGGTATCGACGAGGAGATCGCTCGAATTCCCGCGGAGGGCGCGGACGAATGTGTCATTTGGCTTGTTAACGTGATGGCTAATATCGTCACATGCGTGCTTGATGTATTAGGTATCGGGTACGCAGCGGCAAGTCTTAGTAGCTGGTTGACCAAAAACTTAGTGAAATATCCAACGTGGGTTCAAACGTTCAAGGCAATCTACAACGATCAAAGCTTATCAACAAATACCTTTGTCAATACTCTTCAAACCTTGTACACGCTCGATAGTCTCTCCAGCATGCTCAGCGATGTCCTCTACAGTCTGACTTGGTGGAATTGGGTGTATACAATAACGCGCACGTTACTCTCTATCGCGGCCATTTGGCTTTCCGGTGGCGCCTATGTGGTTGCGATTGTAGCTCAGTTTGCTGTCGACCTGATGGTGCTTGCTGCTTTCGTCGCTGACGAGCCCGCTGAATGCGAGCAGCGGACAGTACCCGGCTTGTCGCCGATGGCGCCGGCGTAAGAGCAGTGGTCCGGTCGTCTCCGAGTGTCGTGCATTCTTCGAGCGTCAGGTGCTCGACGCGCCGGCCCACAGGAAGGGCGGGCTGTCGCGCATTTTTCCGGGGTCTCCGTCGTAATCCTTGCGGTTCCGCGCCGGCAGGATCACCGTCGCTGGCTCGGCGCGCGCCGCGGCGGCAACCGTCTCCATGCAAAGCCTCCGGCTGCGCGAGCAAAAAAGGAAATTGACGGAGTCCCCTTTTTTAGAGGAGAGGCGCCATGATCGGGAGAGCCCACCGATCGGCCTCCCGTACGAGCCAGAGCCCCCTTGTCACTGCGCGGCGCGCGGCCCCACTTGCCCGCCGCTAACCTTCGAGGGCGGCTTCGGTCACCTGCTCGGCGCGCTCGGCCCAGAGAAAGCGCAGGCTGTTGCGGGCGCTTTCCGGGATGTCGTCGTAATCCTTGCGGTTGCGCGCCGGCAGGATCACGGTCGCGAGCCCGGCGCGGGCGGCGGCGACGACCTTTTCCTTGATGCCGCCGACCGGCAGCACCAGGCCGCGCAGGCTGATCTCGCCGGTCATCGCGGTATCGCTGCGCACCGTGCGGTCGGTCAGCAGCGAGACGAGCGCCGTGTACATCGCCACCCCGGCGCTCGGTCCGTCCTTCGGGATGGCGCCGGCCGGGACATGGACGTGGATGTCGCTCTTCTCGAACATCGCCGGGTCGAGGCCGAGCGACGCGGCCCGCGCCTTGACCAGGCGTCAGCGCCGCCTGCGCGCTCTCGCGCATGACTTCGCCGAGCTGGCCGGTCAGGATCAGCCGGCCGTTGCCGGGCATGCGCGTCGCCTCGATGAACAGGATGTCGCCGCCGACCGGGGTCCAGGCGAGCCCGGTGGCGACGCCGGGGATGCTGGTGCGCATCGCCACCTCGCCCTCGAAGCGCGCGCGGCCCGAGGATTCCGGCCAGATCGTCGGGCCGATGCCGACATGCGCGGCGCTGCCTTCGGCGATCCGCATCGCCGCGCTGCGCAGTGCCGCGCCGATCTCGCGCTCGAGCTTGCGCACGCCGGCTTCGCGGGTGTAGTCGCGGATGATCGCACGGATCGCGTCATCGGTGATTTCGGCCTGCTCGGCGGTCAGAGCCCGTTGGCCTTCGAGCTGGCGGGCCACCAGGTAGCGCTTGGCGATCTCGAATTTCTCGTCTTCGGTATAGCCGGGGAGGTCGATGACCTCCATGCGGTCGCGCAACGGCCCGGGGATGGTGTCGAGCACGTTGGCGGTGGTGATGAACATGACCCGCGACAGGTCGAACGGCACGCCCAGGTAATTGTCGCGGAAGGTCGCGTTCTGCTCGGGGTCGAGCACTTCGAGCAGGGCCGAGGCCGGGTCGCCCTGGATGCCGCGGCCGAGCTTGTCGATCTCGTCGAGCATCATCACGCAGTCGCGCGCGCCGGCCCGGCGGATGCCCTGGATGATGTTGCCCGGCAACGCCCCGATATAGGTGCGGCGGTGGCCGCGGATCTCGGCTTCGTCATGCGTGCCGCCGAGGCTGACGCGGACGAATTTCCGGCCGGTGGCGCGGGCGATGCTCTGTCCGAGCGAGGTCTTGCCGACGCCGGGCGGCCCGACAAAGCACAGGATCGGGCTGCGGCCGCTCCGGATTGAGCTGGTGGATCGCGAGATATTCGAGGATCCGCCGCTTGACCTTGGCCAAGCCGAAATGGTCGGCGTCGAGCATGCGGCGCGCCTCGGCGATGTCGATCGGCTTGCCCGATCTCGACCGACCACGGCAATTCGATCAGCCATTCGAGATAGGTGCGCGCCATCGAATATTCGCCGGCGGCTTCGGGCATCCGCTCCAACCGGGCGAGCTCGCGCCTGGCGTGCTCCTCGACCTCGGGCGGCATCTTGGCTTCGGCGATCTTTCGCGCCAGCTCGGCGATCTCCTGGCTCTTGGCGTCGTCGCCCTCGCCCAATTCCTTCTGGATGGTCTTCATCTGCTCGCGCAGCAGGAACTCGCGCTGGCGGTCGTCGATCTTCTCTTTGGTCTGCTCGCTGATCTGGCGCGACAGCCGCAAGACCTCGGTGCGGTAGGCCAGCATCGCCGACACCCGTTCGAGCCGGCTCTCGATGTCGATGGTTTCGAGGATTTCCTGCTTCTCGGCCGGAGTGATGTCCATAAATCCGGCGATCATGTCGGCGAGCACCGCTGGAGCGGTTGCCGATTGCACGGCGTTGACCAGCTCGACCGGGGTCTGCGGCAACAGCTGCAAGACCTCGACCGCCTGGTTGCGCAGATTGAGCATCCGCGCTTCGATGTCCTTGCTGACGGCATCGGACTCGGTCACCCGCTCGATCCTGGCCACCAGAAACGGATAGCCCTCGAGAAATTCGAGGATGCGAAAGCGCCGCTCGCCCTGGCTGATCACGTGGTGCTGGCCGTCGGGGCTGGTGACGTAGCGCAGGATGTTGGCCTCGGTCCCCATGCGGTGCAGGTCGACCGGGATCGGGTCGTCGGTCGCCGGGTCGCGCTGCAACACCAGCCCGATCGGCCGGTTCAGCCGGATCGCGGCCTGCGCCGCGGCGACCGAGCGCTGGCGGCCCAAGGTGACCGGCAACACCGTGCCCGGGAACAGCACCAGGTTCCGGGTCGGGATCAGGATTAGCGCATCGGCCGGCAGCGCCGGGATTCCGGCCAGCGCCGCTTCGATGCCGCCGGAGGGTGGGGGTGCTGCGGGTTCCGCCGTGCGCAATTCGTGCTCTTCTAGGGGCATGCGGGAAAATCCTTGGATATAAGGCTCGAGGGGCTGCTGCAGCGCGCCGATCACAGCTTGTGCAGCTGCACCATCAGGCAGCCATTGGCGAGGTGCCGGCCGGACATCTCGAACCGTCCGGGCGGCAATTCGATCCGCCGCTGAAAATGCCCGTGCGGGATCTCCAGACGATGAATTCGGCCATGGGCGATCTCGGGCGGCAACGGCCGCTCGCCGCTGACGATCAGCACCCCGGCGCTCAAAGTCGCCTTGATCTCCTCGACCTCGACCCCGGGCAGGGCGACCAGGATGGTCAGAGTGTCGTCGGTCTCGAAGATGTCGCATGGTGCTTCCCAATAGGGCGTCCCATGGCCGCGGTGAAAGAACTGACGGTGCAGACGCTGCGCACGTTCCATCGCCTCGCAGGCTTGCGCCCACATCAACGATTCTGAACTTTCGTTCCGGCATCATCGGCTCCGAACGGGGCGGCCCCGCCCGGTCCCTCCCGGCGACGCCTACTCAGGGTGATATAGTGACGCCGCCACGGTCGGCGAGGGCGCATTGCACATTTGGCAGGCTTGCGCCGCCGATGCCGCCAGGGCTCGCGACGCGGGGCTAGGCGTGCGCCGCGAAACCCGCTATCAGCCTCGCATAAACGATTTTCAGGGGCGAGCGGTGGCCGGGATCAGCGAAAAAACCAAGGAATTTGTCGCGGGAATCGCAGCTGAGGCGGACCGCGCCGCGACCCCGTGCGGCGACGGCAATATGGTCTGGCGCGTGTGGGGCAGCGGCCCGCCCTTGGTGCTGCTCCACGGCGGCTACGGCTCGTGGACCCATTGGATACGCAACGTGGTGCCCCTGTCGCGCAGGTTCACCGTCCTCGCCCCCGATCTGCCCGGGCTTGGCGAGTCGGCGACCCCGCCCGAGCCGCACACCGCCGAGGGGCTGGCGCGGATCCTCGTCGACGGGCTCGACGCCGTGCTGCCGCGGAGCGAATCTCTGCACCTCGCCGGGTTTTCGTTCGGCGGAGTGCTGGGCGGCCATGTCGCGGCGCAGCTCGGGGACCGGGTGCGCGGCTTTACCGTCGTCGGCTCGAACGGTCTCGGCCTGGTGCGCCAGCCGACCGACTTGCATCGCGTGCCGGCCGGTGCGTCGGTCGAAGAGGCGCTCGCGGTTCACCGGCACAATCTCGGCGCGCATGTTGATCGCCGATCCCTCGAAGATCGACGAGCTCGCGGTCTATCTCCAATCGGAAAACGCGCCGCGCGCCCGGGTCAGGAGCCGTCGGTTCTCGCGCGCCGACACGCTGGTGCGCGCCCTGCCGCTGATCAAGGCACGTCTCGACGGCATTTGGGGCGGGCGCGACGCCACTGCCTATCCGCATCTCGACGAGCGCGCCCGCACCCTGCGCTCGTTTCAACCCGAGGCGCGGTTCGAGGTGATCGAGGGCGCCGGGCATTGGGTGCAATACGAAGCCGCCGACCATTTCAACCCGCTCCTCGTCGAAATCGTCCGACAGCGGTTGGAGAACGCCGCAGCCTAGCCGTTCCTCGACGAGGATTCGTAGGGCGGGTGCAATCCGCCACCAGTGGTACACAGCAGACAAACGAGTCCCCCGCGCTCTCTCTTTCGTCGCCCCCGCGGAAGCGGGGGTCCAGGATTCCAAGCGAGGTGCAGGTTGCTCTGGGTACCCGCTTGCGCGGGTATGACGGCGAATTGCAAGCGTCACGAGTGTTAGAAGGGCACCACCAATGGATGACTTCTGACGGATAGCACCCGTTTTCCACCACACCGGCGGAGGCCGGTGCCCATGGTTGGGATGGGCCGGCCGGAGTTTATCCTCGAGCTGGCCATCGGCCGGACCCGTGGGCCGAGATGGTAGCAGCAGCGGAGCAAGTGTTAGGTTCGCACCAAGACGTTCTATTTACCGCGTGCCGCCTCACCATTCGCCGCGAGCGACGCGATCCGCCGGCTGATGATGGACCCGCAGGAGGAAGGGACATGGACATGCATTCTCTTGCCATAATGTTCGCCAGCCTGATGATCGGCGTCGCGGCGACTGCCACGATGGCGGGGTGCAGCACGCCGACCCCGGCTCAGGCGCAGGCGTGCCCGCCGGGAGCGCCCTGGGTTGCCGCCGACTACGCGAACGGCAAGTGGGTCCCCGGCCACTGCCTCGGCCAACCCGCGCAATAAAGCGCGCCGGAACGATGTTTCCAGTCTCGCCGGTTCTGCGGCTTGTTTTCGTAGGGCGGATGCAATCCGCCTCTTTCGGGCCGCGCGATATCAGTTGATATCGACACACCGTCGTTGGCGCCGCCCTCCACCTCAGACGGCGGAGCACCGGCAATAGACAAAAAGGGCGGACTGCATCCGCCCTACGCCTACTGGAAATCTGAGCCTCCAAAAACACAGTAGATCGACGCGCGCTCCGAGCCGACCAGCGATTTTCCGAAGCGATGTTATGGGCCTTTGATACCGAGAGAGTACGCCGAGAGAGGTCACGCAGCAGAGTAGGGAGACACGCGACGTGGTGGCGCTTGGAGTGCGCGGTTTGGTCATATTTTTAGACGAGCTTCCGACGTCGTCGGACCAAGCCTAGTCCAGCTAAAGCGGTTCCGAGAAGTGCGAACGAGGCAGGCTCCCGAACGTTCGGCGGACTAGCGAGTGTGATGGTTGCCGCGAGGCCAGTGTTTTGGCGCCCACCGCCCGGCCCTACAGAGAATTCCACTGTTCCCCCGGCTATCAGCCTTACGTCTGTATCGAACGGCACAATCTGCCCGTTAGCAGTGACGCTGGAACTGAAAAGAATAACATCATTTGCCAACACGGCGACGAGAGTGCCAATACCAAAATGGCTACCGATAAAGCTGGCTCGCCAATGAATACGTGCCATCGGCAGGCGCAGTGAATTGTAGATCAGAATATTGTCCGGCGATCCCGACCAGGAGCAAAAATCCGTTTGCAGCAAAATCAACGTTTCCGTCATTGTAGGCAGGTCCGTTGTTATACTCTGCCGCAGGTGAGGTGCCAACATCGACTGCAGGTGATAATCAATACTGTGCGTTTGGCCCATTAACGCCGTTCTGAACAGTTTGATTATAGAGGGTAACTGGCGTCGTAAAGCCAGACGAATAACCGTAAGACCATCACCGTTTGGGTTATTGTTAGAGATCCACCCTGCTTCAAAGTCCGCAGCCGGGTCATAGATCGTGTCGGCCAGCTATTTGTTACAATTGAAGAGAGACTAATCCAGCTATCGACAGGAATTGCGTATACCGCATGGCTTCTCCTTTCCATATAGAAGTGCGATGGCTTTAAACACGTTCCCCCTGATGGACGATGCCGGATTCCGCAGAGAAATGACCCGCGCCGTCGCCCGATTGATCGTAATTTCGATCTAGTAGCGGCGAGTGCGGGAAGGGGAGCGTGAGGAATATCCCATTTCAGATGCAGGATTTTCGAGAAGTCCATTATCCGCTATTCGACCTCGGCGGCCCTGTTTCAGCGGACGTCCTGAAATGACGGTTCGGCCGATGGTTGCGTGACCGCGACCGTGTAGGATTTAGGTGCCACGACCACGCAATTGCCGCATTCGCATCCTATTCTCCGCCATTGGTTTCGCCCGGAACGGGCTCCGCATCGCATGAAAGGAACCTCTCACTGTAAATTCGCTGCAAATAACAGCGAGAACAGCCGACGCGAAGGATCGGATCACTACTTCGGTATATGATGTATGGGTATGGGATTATCGCTCGGGGTTGCGGCAACCTGATCTCGATCTGATAAAACAGGGGAAACAGGGGCGAGGATGGCGACCCGACAGCGCCGGTCCGGCCAATCCCACGCGACGTCCGTGACACTTGTAAATGGCGGAGACTCGATATCTGTTAGAAATGCCGGTAACGGAGCTTCGATTAGGCTATCCGGCGAGGTGCAATGACATGACGATCAGGCATAATGCTTCCCTCACCGGCAAGGTTGCTGTCGTTACCGGCGGCAGCAGCGGCATCGGGGCGGCGAGCGTCAGGCTCTTGGCGGCGGCGGGAGCGCGGGTCGTTGTCGGCTACAATAAGGGCGCAGACCGCGCCGCCTCGGTGATCAGCGAATTGCCCGGCACCGGCCATCGGGCGATGCGTCTGCCGCTCGAGGACACGGCCCAGATCCGCAAGGTGGCGGCGGCGGTCGGAGAGGAGTTTGGCCGGGCCGATATCCTCGTGAATTCGGCCGGATTTACCCGGATGGTGCCGCATCACGACCTCGAAGCGCTCGACGACGAACTGATCGACGCGGTCTTGACCGCCAATGTGCGCGGGCCGTTTGCGACGATCCGCGCCTTTGTCCCATTGCTGCGCCAGTCGGGCGACGGGGTGATCGTCAACATCTCCTCGGGTGCGGCCCAGCACGGCACCGGCAGCTCGATCATCTACGGCGCTTCGAAAGCGGCACTCAACACGATGAGCATGGCGCTGGCCCGCGTGCTCGGCCCCGAGATCCGCGTCGTCGTGGTGGCGCCGGGGATGGTGCATACCGGCTTTGTCCCCGGCCGCACCGAGGAGATGATGGCGAGGGCCGCGGCGGCGACCCCTTTGAAGCGGGCGATCGAGGCGCATGACGTGGCGCTGGCGGTGATGGCCAGCATCACCCACCTGACCCACACCACGGGGTCGATCATCACCGTCGACGCCGGGCGTCACTTGTAATGGCTGTGCTGCGCAAGTGGCGGCGGGTAAATCCCAGCCCGCATCCCGATCTCTCGCGCATGACGGCGTCGTCCGCCGATCATGGAACGAAGCCGGCCGAGGCCGCGTTGAACCCGCGGCCTGGGAGGGGGGGCATGGGGAGCATCACGCGGCAACGCGATATCATCGACCGGCGCGTGCTGGCCGAGGAATTGGCCGCGGCGGCGCATTCGGCAAAATCCGCGAGCCTCGACCGCGCGCCGCTGGTGGCCCCGCTGAAGGCGGCGCTCGCCGCCGGACGCGCTGAGATCCGCCGCCGCTTCGAGGCGACCGGCGACGGCACCGCGGTGGTGCGCGAGCAATGCTTTCTGATGGATCAGCTGATCCGCGCGCTGTTCGATGTCGTCACCGGCGAGACCTACCCGCTCCCCAACCCGACCTCGGGCGAGCGGCTGGCATTGGTCGCGGTCGGCGGCTATGGGCGCGGCGAACTGGCGCCCTATTCCGACATCGATCTGTTGTTCCTGCTGCCCTACAAGCAGACCCCCCACACCGAGCAGGTCGTCGAATTGCTGCTCTATCTGTTGTGGGATTTGAAGCTCAAAATCGGCCACGCGACGCGCTCGGTCGAGGATTGCCTGCGCCAGGCAAAATCCGATCTGACGATCCGCACCGGTCTCCTGGAGGCGCGCTATCTGTGGGGCGAGGAGGGGTTGTTCCGCGAGCTCAAAAAGCGCTTCGACAGCGAGATCGTGCGCGGCACTGCCGCGCAGTTCGTCGAAGCGAAGCTCGCCGAGCGCGACCAGCGCCACCGCCGCGTCGGCGACAGCCGCTACCAGCTCGAACCGAACGTCAAGGAAGGAAAGGGCGGGCTTCGCGACCTGCACACCCTGTTCTGGCTCGCCAAATACATCTATCGCATCGACGATGTCGCGAAGCTCGTCGATCTCGGCGTGCTGTCGGCCGAGGAGTCGCAGCGCTTTGCCCGCGCGCAGAGCTTTTTGTGGACGGTGCGCTGCCATCTGCATTTCCTGGCCGGACGCGCCGAGGAGCGGCTGACCTTCGACCTGCAGGGCGAGATCGGGCGGCGGATGGGCTACACCGACCACGCCGGCAGCCGCGGGGTCGAGCGCTTCATGAAGCACTATTTTTTGGTCGCCAAGGATGTCGGCGACCTGACCCGGATCTTCTGCGCGATCCTCGAAGCCGACCAGCAGCGCAAACGTCGGCTTTCCTGGGTGCGTTGGGGGGTCGGACGGCGCGGGCTCGACGGGTTCGTGCTCGACGGCGAACGGTTGACGATCCCCTCGGACGATTTTTTCAAGACCGAGCCGGTGGCATTGCTACGCCTGTTCCAAATCGCCCAGCAGAGCGGGCTCGATATTCATCCGAAGGCGCTGCGCCGGGCGAGCCAGTGCCTGCGGCTGATCGATGCGAAGCTGCGCGAAGATCCTGAGGCGAACCGCCTGTTCCTCGAGATCTTGACGTCGCCCAAGGACCCGGAGACGGCGTTGCGGCGGATGAACGAGGCTGGGGTGCTGGGCCGCTTCATCCCCGATTTCGGGCGCGTCGTGGCGCAGATGCAATACGACATGTACCACCACTACACGGTGGACGAGCACACGCTATTTGCAATCGGCATCCTGCACAAGATCGAGACCGGGCTCCTCAAGGACGAATTGCCGTTGGCGACGGCGCTGGCGGCGACGGTCTGCTCGCGCCGCGCGCTCTATCTCGCGGTGCTGCTGCACGACATCGCCAAGGGCCGCGGCGGCGACCATTCGGTGCTTGGCGAGCGCGTCGCGCTGAAGCTCGGGCCGCGGCTCGGGCTCTCGGCCGAGGAAACCGAGACGGTGGCTTGGCTCGTGCGCTGGCACCTCCTGATGAGCGGCACCGCCTTCAAGCGCGACATCGGCGACCCGCAGACGATCGGCGACTTTGTCGGTCATGTGCAGTCGCCCGAGCGGTTGAAGCTGTTGCTGATCCTGACCGTCGCCGACATCCGGGCGGTCGGGCCGCAGGTGTGGAACGGCTGGAAGGCGGCGCTGTTACGCGACCTCTATCACCGTGCCGTCGAGGTCATGTCGGGCGGGCTGACGGTCGAGGCGCGGGATTCGCGGGTCGCCGCGGCGCTCGACGCGGTGCGCGAACGGCTGCCCGATTTCAGCGAAGCGGAATTCGCCGCGTTCGCCAAGAGCGGCTACCCATTTTACTGGCTGTCCTTCGACCCCGATACCCACGCCCGGCATGCCCGGCTGATGCGCGAGGCGGAGGCGAGCGGCGCGCCCTTGATGGTCGAAAAAAGGGTCGACCCGCAGCGCGCGGTGACCGAGATCACCCTCTACACCGCCGACCACGCCGGGCTGTTTTCGCGCATTGCCGGGGCGCTCGCGGTCAGCGGCGCCAATATCGTCGACGCCCGGATCATGACGATGTCGAACGGTATGGCGCTCGACACGTTTTGGGTGCAGGACCTGGCCGGCCGGCCGTTCGACCGTCCGGAGAAGCTGGCCCGGCTCGCGGTCACGTTCGAAAATGTGCTGACCGGCGATCTGAAACCGCACCGCGAACTCGCCCGGCCGCCCGCCTTCCCGAGCCGGACGCAGGTGTTCACGGTCGCGCCGCGGGTTCTCGTCGACAACAACGCCAGCGCCTCGCATACGGTGATCGAGGTCAACGGCCGCGACCGGCCGGGGCTGCTGTTCGAGGTGACCCGCGAATTGACCCGGCTCAGCCTGCAGGTGTCGAGCGCGAAAATATCGACCTACGGCGAAAAGGTGGTCGACGTGTTCTACGTCAAGAATTTGTTCGGCCACAAGGTCGAGCACCCGCTGAAGCTCGCTGAGATCCGTAGCACACTCGAAACCGTGCTGGCGCGCGGCAACCCAGCTCCGGCAGCTGCGCAGCGCGAGCCCGCGGTCGCTGAATAGCGGACGAAAGCCGCCTGATCGGTCAGTCGCTTATTTCTTTTGCAGTGTACCGCTTTGCTTGGTTTAATCCGGGAAGGCTGCCATGCCCACTGTATGCCAGTTCTGCTTTCCTTTAGCCAAGTAAAGAATACCGCTCGGCTTGACTTGGACCTCTTCGAGGGAATCTCGCCTTCCGATCACTGTCCGCAAAATCAAGTCCAGTTCCTCGGCGGGCGCGGCGGAAGGGGCAGGTCCTCGGCTTCTGCCGGCGCCCCGGAACGACGATCGGATCGCGCCGCTACTCTCTCAGATCTTCAAAGAATTCCTTGACGCGGGCGAAGAAGCCTTCGCTCTCGGGATGGGTCTGGCCGTTCTCGCCTTCCTTTTCGAATTCGCGCAACAGCTCCTGCTGCCGCTTGGTCAGGTTGACCGGGGTCTCTACGGTTGCCTCGATGAACATGTCGCCGCGCGCGGTCGAGCGCAGCACGGTCATCCCTTTCGACTTGAGCCGAAACCGGTGACCCGACTGGGTGCCGGCCGGCACCGTGACGCGCGCCCGGCTGCCATCGACGGTTGGAACCTCGATCGCGCCGCCGAGTGCCGCCGTCGTGATCGGGATCGGCACCCGGCAATAGATGTTGGCGCCATCGCGCTGAAAGATTCGATGCGGCGCCACGCTGACAAAGATATAGAGATCGCCCGGTGCCGCACCGCGCACCCCCACCTCGCCTTCTCCGGCGAGGCGGATGCGGACGCCATCCTCGACCCCCGGCGGAATATTGACCGACAGGGTTTTCTCGCGCCGTACCCGGCCTTGGCCGCCGCAGGCCTGGCACGGCTTCTCGATGACCCGACCCGCACCCTGACATGCGGGGCAGGTGCGCTCGACCGAAAAGAAGCCTTGCTGCGTGCGAATCCGGCCGCGCCCGTGGCAGGTAGGACACGACACCGGCTTTGACCCGGCTTCGGCGCCGCTGCCGTTGCACTGGTCGCAGGCGACGAGATTGGGGACGCGGATCGTCGTCTGCTTGCCGCGAAAACTTTCCTCAAGCGCAATTTCGAGATTGTAGCGCAGATCGTTACCGCGGCTCGGCCCCTGCTGACCGCGCCGGCCTCCGCCCATGAACTCACCGAACATCTCGTCGAAGATGTCGGCGAACCCGCCGGAGAAGCCAAAATCGCCCGGCCCGCGGCCGCCGCCTTGTTCGAAAGCGGCATGGCCAAACCTGTCGTAGGCGGCGCGCTTCTGGTCGTCTTTGAGGACATCGTAGGCTTCGCTGACGTCCTTGAACTTCTGTTCGGCGTTTTTATCGCCCGGATTGCGATCCGGGTGATATTGCATTGCGAGCTTGCGATAGGCTTTTTTCAGATCATCGGCACCGGCGGATTTGGCGACGCCGAGAACCTCGTAAAAATCTTGCTTGGCCATAATCGACGGGCGCGTTCGTTGGGAGCAGGGTCAGTCGCCGCAAATCATCCCGGCGGCGTGCCGCCAGGATGACCGCGTTCGATTTGCATTGGCGCAGTGCGCCGGTTACGCCGAGCCGCGCTTTTTCTGGTCGTCGACCTCCTCGAAATCGGCGTCGACAACCTTGTCGTTGCCGCCGGTTCCCCCGGCCCCGCCATGCGCCCCGCCGGCGCCTGGGCCGCTTTCGCCCGGTCCGTCCGCGCCCGCTCCGGCTTGGCTTTCCTGCTGCGCCTTGTAGAGCGCCTCGCCGAGCTTTATCGACACCTGGGCCAAGGCCTCGGTCTTGGCCTTGATCTGCCCAGTGTCCTCGCTGCCGAGCGTGTCCTTCAGCGCCTGGACCGCCTGCTCCACCGCGTCGCGGTCGCCCTGCGCGACCTTGTCGCCGCTCTCGTGCAAGGTGCGCTCGGTCGTGTGGATCAGCGCATCGGCGTTGTTCTTGGCCTCGACCAGCTCGCGGCGTCGCTTGTCTTCCTCGGCATGCGCCTCGGCATCCTTGACCATGCGGTCGATGTCGCCCTCGGAAAGGCCCCCCGAGGCCTGAATGCGGATCTGCTGCTCCTTGCCGGTCGCCTTGTCCTTGGCCGAGACCTGGACGATGCCGTTGGCGTCGATGTCGAAGGTGACCTCGACCTGCGGCATGCCGCGCGGCGCCGACGGGATGCCAACCAGATCGAACTGGCCGAGCAGTTTGTTGTCCGCCGCCATCTCGCGCTCGCCCTGGAAGACGCGGATCGTGACCGCGGTCTGGTTATCTTCGGCGGTGGAGAAGGTCTGGCTCTTCTTGGTCGGGATCGTCGTGTTGCGGTCTATGAGACGGGTAAAGACCCCGCCCAAGGTCTCGATGCCGAGCGACAGCGGCGTCACGTCGAGCAGCAGAACGTCCTTGACCTCGCCCTTCAACACGCCCGCCTGAATCGCGGCGCCGATGGCCACGACCTCGTCGGGGTTGACACTGCGGTTCGGCTCTTTGCCGAAGAACTGCTTGACCGTCTCGATCACCTTGGGCATGCGGGTCATGCCGCCGACCAGGATCACCTCGTTGATCTCGGAGGCCTTGAGCCCGGCATCCTTCAACGCGTTGCGGCACGGCCCGATCGTCCGCTGGATCAGATCGTCGACCAGCGCTTCGAGCTTGGCGCGCGTAAGTTTAATGTTGAGGTGCTTGGGGCCGTGTTGGTCCGCGGTGATGAACGGTAAGTTCACGTCGGTCTGCATCGACGACGACAGCTCGATCTTGGCCTTCTCCGCCGCCTCCTTCAGGCGCTGCAGCGCAAGGCGATCGTTGCGCAAATCGATCCCCTGCTCTTTTTTGAATTCGTCGGCCAGGTAATCGATGATGTTCTTGTCGAAATCTTCGCCGCCGAGAAACGTGTCGCCGTTGGTCGACTTGACCTCGAACACGCCATCGCCGATTTCCAGCACCGAAATGTCGAAGGTGCCACCGCCCAGATCATAGACCGCGATCGTCCCGCTGCCCTTGCGTTCCATGCCGTAAGCGAGTGCCGCCGCGGTCGGCTCGTTGATGATGCGCAGCACTTCGAGCCCGGCGATCTTGCCGGCGTCCTTGGTCGCCTGGCGCTGACTGTCGTTGAAATAGGCCGGGACGGTGATGACCGCCTGGGTCACCGTCTCGCCGAGATAGGATTCGGCGGTTTCCTTCATCTTTTGCAGGATGAAGGCGCTGATTTGCGAGGGCGCGTATTTCTTGCCGCGGCTCTCGACCCAAGCGTCGCCATTGTCGCCGGCGATGATCTTGTAGGGGACGAGATCGACGTCCTTCTTGACCATCGGATCGGTGAAACGGCGGCCGATCAGCCGCTTGATCGCGAAGAACGTGTTTTCGGGGTTGGTCACCGCCTGGCGCTTCGCCGCCTGACCGACCAGGCGCTCGCCCGACTCGGTAAACGCCACCATCGAGGGCGTGGTGCGCATGCCCTCGCTGTTTTCGATCACCTTGGCGTTCTTGCCTTCCATCACGGCGACGCACGAATTGGTCGTGCCGAGATCAATACCGATGACCTTGCTCATGGACACCTCATTTCAAAAGCAGGACCGGGCGGCCTGGGGAAGCACCGTCCCGATCCCCCGGGAAGTGGTTGGTCAGTCAGCCCCTGACTTCGCCAAGTTATATAAGTCAGGGGCCTGGGCGCTACAACGGCTCGTCCGGTCATGGGACGGTGACATCCGTCTGCGGAAAATCATCGCCTTTGAACAGCAGCGGTACGTTGAGATCGCGAGCGCAGGCATAGGCGAAACAGTCGCCCATATTCAGCCTCGCCGGGTGCCGCCCACGGCCGAACCGCTCGAAGGCATCGATCGCCGCCTGGCCAATCTCCGCAGTGATCGGGATGATTTCGATCCGCAGCCGCTCGATGAAGTCGTCGATCAGAGCACGGACCGCAGCCGTCGACCCGTTGCGGATGCGAATCATGCCCAAGGTCGTCTCATAGACGGCAATGGGCGATGTATAGCGCCGAGCCGCGAGCTGGAGCCGGCTGGCCAGCGCTGCTCCATCATGCTCGTCGGCGACGACGGCGATAATCGCAGAGGCATCCACAAACATCAGAGATTGCCGGTGAGCTGGTCCTCGCCGGAGAGCTCGTCATAAAACGCCTTATCGGCTGCCAAGCCGGTGGGCTCGCCGAGCGCCCGGAACCGCTCCTGGAGCGCTCTGACGTGCTCCAGGAAGGGAATGTGTTCACATTCGCGCTGATATTCGTGCTCGACCGCTTCACGAATCGTCGCGGTCAGCGTCTGCCCTTTCAGCTTCGCAAGACGCCGAACCGCGCTGTCCGTCGCCTGATCCCTGACGTGGAATGCCATCCCAGCCGCCCGATCTAGATTTCAGATAGTGCTCATCTAGACACGTGTTGCGTCACGGTCAATCATGTCCATCCTTCGTTCCGGGCCCGTTCGAGTCGTTCGCCGGCGGTTTGGCGACTCCCACCATCGCCGGCCGCAGCAGGCGCTCGTGCAGCAAGTAGCCGGGCTGCAGCACCTCGACGATGGTGCCGGCCGGCTGGTCCGCGCGCTCGGCCTCGAAGATCGCCTGATGGAGATTGTGGTCGAACGGCTCGGCCCGCGGGTCGACGCGGCGGATACCGTGACGCTCGAACACCGACAGCAGCTCGCGCTCGGTCGCCGCCACCCCGGCGAGCAGACTGCGGGTGCGCTCGTCCCTGACCTCCGACTCGGGTAGGCTGTCGAGCGCGCGGCGCAGATTGTCGGCGGCCGACAAGAGATCCTTGGCAAAGCCGGTGACCGCGTATTTGAGCGCGTCCTCGCGCTCGCGTTGGGCCCGGCGGCGGGTGTTTTCGGTCTCGGCCAGGGCCCGCAGCAGGCGGTCCTTGTGGTCGGCGAGCTCGGCCTCGAGCTGAGCTACCCGCTCCTCCTGCGAGATCTCGGCCGCCTCGCCGGCATTGTTGTTCGCGGCGTCCTCAGCGGAGGCCGCCGCCATCTCGTCGGGGTTTCTGGTGTCGTCCATGATCCGTCCTATCCGAGTAGGCGCCCGATGACCTTGGCGGTGTAATCCACCATCGGGATGATCCGGGCATAGTTGATTCGGGTGGGGCCGATGACCCCGATTGCGCCGACGATCTGCTCGCGGCTGTTCTGATAGGGAGCGATCACCATCGAGCAGCCGGCCACCCCGAACAGGCGGCTCTCGGCGCCGATGAAGATCTGCACGCCCTCGCCCTGCCTGCTGGCGTCGAGCAGGCGCAGCACCGTCTCACGGGTTTCCAGCATCTCGAACAGCGTGCGCAGCCGTTCGAGGTCGGCCAGTGCGGTCACGTCGTCGAGCAGATTAGCCTGGCCGCGCACGATCAGGGCGCTGCCCTTGTCCTCGCCGGCCCAGCTCGCCAGCCCCGCCTCGACCAGTTTCGAGGTCAGCTCGTCGAGCTGCGCCCGGTGCGACTCGATCTCCGCCTGAATCTCGGCGCTGGCCTCCTCGACGGTCCGGCCGATCAGGCGCGCATTCAAATAATTGCCGGCCGAGGCGAGAGCCGAGGGCGGCAGGCCCAGCGGCACCTCGATGACTCGGTTTTCAACGAGCCCGTCTTCGGTCACCAGCACGACCAGCGCGCGTCCGGGTCCGAGATGAACGAATTCGAGATGCTTCAACGGCCGGTCCTGCTTCGGAGCGACCACCACCCCGGCGCAATGCGACAAGCCCGAGAGCGCGCTGATCGCCTCTTCGAGCGCTTGCGGCAGGCTCTTGCCGCGCGCGACGCAGAGGCTCTCGATGCTGCGGCGCTCGTCCTCTGCGAGCCGTCCGACCTCAAGCAAGCCATGCACGAAGAGCCGCAGCCCGGCCTCGGTCGGCAAGCGTCCGGCCGAGGTGTGCGGCGCGTAGAGCAACCCCGCCTCCTCGAGATCGGCCATGACGTTGCGGATCGTCGCCGACGACAGATTCTGACCCAAGAGCCGCGACAAGGTCCGCGACCCGATCGGCTCGCCGGTGGCGACATAGCCGTCGACGATCAGGCGAAAGATCTCGCGACTGCGCTCGGTCAGCTCATTGATCGGCGAGGGTACAATCGATCGAGGCATACGAAGTGGCGAAGGTCCGATCCGATGCGATCACCTGATCCCGCCCGGGCAGCCTCGCCCCCGGCGGCGTCCAGGCCGGCCGGAGATCGCCCCCGGCGTTGGCGAGATTTGGTCATCCGCGCCGCCAAGGTCAACTCGCCCGAGCGTCCCGGGGCGGCCGGCAGTAACGCAGACCCGATGAGTGCTAAGGCGTTTGCTTGAAGGTGGCCTGGAAACTCTCGCCTTTCGGGTCGATCAGATGCCCAGTCATGTCAACTAACCCCGGGCGGAAGGCGAATTGGCTGCCGTCGGAGTTCTGAAACCTGAGCTCGCCGCCGCGGATCACTCCGGTACCGTGCAGCACCCCGCCCGGCCCCGGCGAACTCGATCCCTGCGGTCCGTAGATATAGAGGATCGAGGCCGTGCCGTCCGCCTTGACGTCGGTGACGATCAGCGCCGCACAGCTGTGCGCGTCCCACGCCGCATCGCTCCACACCCCTACAAAGCGCCGGCCATCGTCGGGAGCGGTCGACGGGTCAGAGAGGTGATAGCTGACGGTTTGCCCGCAGAACACCCGGCCCGATTGCGCCACGCCCGGCTGAGGTTCGCCCGGCTGGGGTTCGCCCGGTTGGTTTTCGGGAGACTGCGGCGCGCCGGTCTGAGGCCCGGACGGTGGCGGCATCAGAGGCTGCGGCTCGCCGATCGGCGGCGGCGGTCCGGGGGCTTGCGGCGCCTCGGAGGGCGGCGGGGCCTGCCCCATTGCCGAGGCCGCGCTCAGCAGTGACAGGCAGAACAATACGACGGCACGACGACACATGGACAAGCTCCGACCGGCGCCAGCCGGCGACGGCTTTTACGGCGAAAGCCCGGCGAGCGCCACCCGGAGGGGCGTGTCGGAACATTGGTCGGAGCCCGGCGAGCTGCGCTAATGTGGCGACAGCAGAAGGCTCGGCCTCTCCGCTTCGAGGCGGCCGCGAACGATCGCGCGCGTACTGAATGGAAGTTTGGCGATGTCCCGCAACATCGTCGATTACGGGGAAGATTTTTATGCCTGGACCGTCGAGCAGGCCCGGCTCCTGCGGGCCGGCGAATTTTCCGGCATCGACCTCGAGAACATTGCCGAGGAAATCGAGAGCATGGGCCGCAACGACCGGGGCGAAGTCAAAAGCCGCTTGATCGTGCTGTTGGCGCATCTTTTGAAATGGCAGCTGCAGCCGCAGATGCAATCGCAGCGCTGGTCCGCGACGATCCGCGAAAAGCGCCGTAAAATCGAGGAGCTGGTGAACGAATCGCGCAGCCTGCGTCCGACTGTTCCTGACATCCTACCCCAGGCCTACGCGGAGGCCCGCGAGGATGCCGCGGAGGAAGCCGGCCTCGCCAAAACCGCGTTCCCCGGGGCTTGTCCCTTTACCCCGGAAGAGGTGCTGTCGCGAATGTTTCTGCCGGACCCGTGACCGCGTAGGGGGGCCGGTGCAGACCGGCGGGCGAGATAGTGAATATTTCATAGCCCGTGGCGGTCACCGCGACGGTGTGCTCGAACTGCGCCGACAGCGAACGGTCCTTGGTCACCGCGGTCCAGCCGTCACTGAGGATCTTCACCTCCCATCGGCCGGCGTTGATCATCGGCTCGACGGTGAAGAACATGCCTTCGCGCATGACCGGCCCGTCCTCGGGATGACCGTAATGCAGGATCGAGGGGGCATCGTGAAAGATGCGACCGACGCCATGCCCGCAAAAGTCGCGCACCACCGAAAAGCGATGGCCCTCGGCATAACGCTGGATCGCGTCGCCGATCGCCCCGATATGCACGCCCGGGCGCACCACGGCGATGCCTCGCATCATCGCCTCGTAGGTCACGTCGGTCAGCCGCCGCGCCTTTAGCGGGATGCGGTCCCCGACGAAGAACATGCGGCTCGAATCGCCGTGCCAACCATCGAGGATCGGGGTCACGTCAATGTTCAGGATGTCGCCCTCGACCAGCCGCCGCTCGCCCGGAATGCCGTGGCAGACGACATGGTTGATCGAGGTGCAGATCGACTTCGGAAAGCCGCGGTAATTGAGCGGCGCCGATATGGCGTCGTGATCCCTGACGAACTCGTGGCACAGACTGTCGAGCTCGCCGGTGCTGATCCCGGGACGGACATACGGAGTGATGAAGTCGAGAGTTTCGGCGGCGAGCCTGCCCGCCCGGCGCATGGCCTCGAAGGCCTCGGGACGGTGAAGCTTGATCCTACCGTCGCGGGTCTGGGGGTCGGCGGTGTGGGCGTCGCGGGTCTGGCCGGGGGCGAGCCCCGGCGCTGCGTCGCGCTCTAATCCGGGTATGCTGTGCATCGTCAGTCAGCGGTCGCGCCGCACCTCCGGTGATGATCCTTGGAACGTAGGGGCTCGCCGGCCATGGGGCAACCTCGCCGCGCCCGTGACCGAGCGCGCAATTGTGCCGCGCCGGGCATTTCCCTATGAAGGACCAGAGCCGCCGGCTGGCCCGACCGATGGCAGGACCGACAAAACCCGAGGCCGACAACGAATGACCGACGCCAATCCCGATCGTGACACTGCGGGGACCGAGCCCCGGATCGTCACCGCCTGCGTGCTGATCATCGGCAACGAGATTCTGTCGGGCCGCACCCAGGACGAGAACCTCGGCTTCATCGCCCGCGGGCTCAATGAGGCGGGCATCCGGCTGCGCGAAGCCCGGGTCATCCCCGACATCGCCGAGGTCATTGTCGCCACGGTCAACGATGTGCGGCGGCGGTTCGACCATGTGTTTACCACCGGCGGGATCGGCCCGACCCATGACGACATCACCGCGCAATGCATAGCCGATGCGTTCGGCGTGAAGCTGATCCTGCATCCCGACGCCAAACGGGTGCTCGAAACCCATTACCCGGCCAGCCATCTGAACGAGGCGCGGCTGCGCATGGCGATGGTGCCGCAGGGTGCGGTGCTGCTGCCGAACCCGATCTCGCGCGCGCCCGGGTTCCAGATCGGCAATGTGTTTGTCCTGCCCGGGGTGCCCAGCATCATGCAGGGCATCTTCGAGCAGCTGAAATACCGCCTGGTCGGCGGCGACAAGATGCTGAGCCGCAGCATCAGCTGCCATCTCGGCGAGGGTGTCTTGGCCAAGGACCTGTCGGCCTTGCAGGACCGCTGGCCCGATGTCGAGATCGGCTCCTACCCTTATTTCCGGCGCGGTGATTTCGGCGTGACCTTGGTGCTGCGCAGCACCGACCGGTCCCGGCTCGCCGCCACGACCGCAGAGCTGAAGGCGCTGATCGAGAGCTTGGGCGGCGACCCGCAAGAGGGGCTCGGCGAGGGTTGAGCGGGCCCGGCGGACGTGGCGAAACGGTAGACGCAGCAGACTTAAAATCTGCTTCCCAACTGGGAGTGCGGGTTCGAGTCCCGCCGTCCGCACCAGGTCGCTTATGATTGGCGGCGCTCATATGATATTGCGTCGGCGATATCGGCCGAACGCCAACAAATTGTCAGGTGGTCTGGTGACGCGTCAGCAGCTTTGCGGCCCCATAACCTCGTTATGGAATCCTTGGCCATGAGTGGACAGCGCGATCCTCGCGCCGAGATCGTTCGCGCGCTGTTGTTGGCCTCGATACCGCTGGTGTTCATCGCCGGCGTCTCGGCCTTCCAGCTGTTGATAAACGTGCCGAACGCGCGCATCGCCCGAGCCCGTATCCTGACAAGTCTTCAGACGATTTGGGCAGCGGACGCCATTGATCAGGCGATCCAGGATGCCGAGCGCGGACAGCGCGGGTTTCTGATCACCGGACGCGAGGCCTACCTCGACCCATACACGAACGCCAAGGATAGCCTGCCGCGGCTGATGATCGAACTCCAGCAGGCGATGGCGACGAGCCCGGACCAGCAGCCGCGGCTGTTGCAGCTTCAAACCGACATCACCACCAAGATGGACGAGCTGGCCGCCACTGTTGCCGCGATGCGGCGGCAGGGCTACGCCGCCGCCCGGGCGATCGTGAACACCAATATCGGCCTCACCAGCATGAGCGGGGTACTCGGCGATTTGCGGGCCATCATGGATGCGGCCCAGCAGCGCCTCAATTCCCGTCTCGCCAGGGCCGAAGCCAGCGACGAACGCGTGACCGCGACATTTATCGTCGGCAGCATCGTCTCCGCCCTTGCTCTGCTGGCGGGCGCGTTCCTGCTGGCGGCCGCCTATCGACGGGCCGCAAGGTCGGAGCGGCTGACGCAAGCCACTCTCGACAGCGTGCGCGAAGGGGTGGCCGCGTTCGACGCCGCCGGCCGCTTACAGGTCTGGAACGATCCGTTTCCCGCGATGCTGGGGGTTGGCAAAAGCGCGATGCGGCCCGGTGCGCCGCTCTCCGGAATCGCTGCCAAGGCCGGCGTGCTCGGTGTTGCCGACGTTGCCGGGCGGCCGGCGGATCGGCCCATTCTGGTCGAGCGCCAGGGCGAGCGGGGCACTTTCGTCGAGGTGTTCCACAATCCGAGCGCGGGGGGTGGCCACGTCACCACCCTGCTTGACATCACCGCGCGCAAGCAAGCCGAGGAGGCGCTGCGCCAAGCCCAGAAGCTCGAAGCGCTGGGTCAGATGACCGGCGGGATCGCCCACGATTTCAATAACCTATTGACGATCATCATGGGCAGCCTGGAGCTTTTGAGGGGTTCGGTCGCAGCCGACGGCAAGGCGCTCGAACGGATCGACATGGTCAGCGTCGCGGCCGAGCGCGCGGCCAGACTGACCCGGCAATTGCTGGCCTTCGCCAGGCGCCAGCCGCTGCAGCCGGAAATCGTCAACCTCGGACACCTTTTGCAGGAGACCTTGCCGCTGATCCGCCGGGCGGTCGGCGAATCGATCACGGTTGAGTGCGTTGCCGGCGGCGGGCTGTGGAACACGACGGTCGATGCCGCGCAGTTTCAGTCGGCGGTCCTCAACCTGGCGATCAATGGCCGCGACGCCATGCCGGAGGGCGGCAAGCTGACGATCGAGGTGGCGAACGCCGCCCTCGACGACGCCTATGCCGCGCGCCACGCCGAGGTCGAGCCGGGCCAGTATGTGCTGTTCGCGATCACCGACA
The DNA here is from genome assembly GCA_963832875.1 of uncultured Alphaproteobacteria bacterium. GTDB lineage: Bacteria > Pseudomonadota > Alphaproteobacteria > ATCC43930 > CGMCC-115725 > AP-15. The sequence goes on from CAWHWB010000003.1 coordinate 865,061, forward strand.
CCGGCAAGGGCATGGATGCGGTCACCGCCGAGCGGGCGCTCGACCCGTTCTTCACGACCAAGCCAGCGGGGGAAGGCACCGGACTGGGTCTTCCCCAGGTTTACGGGTTCGTCAAGCAGTCGGGCGGGCACTTGAAAATCTACAGCGAGGTCGGCGAAGGCACGACGATCAAGCTTTACCTGCCGCGCGGGTTCGGCCAGGAAAGCGCCCCGTCGCCACGGCTGCCGGGCCTCGCGGTCACCGGCACGGAGACCGTGCTCGTGGTCGACGACGACGAGATTGTTCGCGCCACCGTCGCCTTGATGCTCGAAGAACTCGGCTACAACGTGTTGGTCGCGGCGAATGGGGCCGAGGCCCTGGCGATCGTCAAGACAGCGGCGGGCATCGACCTGTTGTTCACCGATGTCGTCATGGCCGGTCCGATCGGCGGCCGCAGGCTGGCCGAGCTGGCGGCCGAGATTCGGCCGGCGCTTAAGGTGCTGTTCACTTCCGGCTATACCGAGAACGCGATCGTCCACAATGGCCGGCTCGACCCCGGCGTCGAGCTGTTGAGCAAGCCCTACGGCCGCGAGCACCTTGCCGCGAAGTTGCGCCGGGTTCTCGACGGCCCGGCCCCGGAAGTCGAGCGGGCAGCGCGGCGTTAGCGAGCGGGACCGAGGTGACAAAATGCGGGAGTACTATGACGTCGCGATCATCGGCGGCGGGCCGAGCGGTTATGTCGCGGCGATCCGCGCCGCGCAACTCGGGCTCAGGACCGCCTGCATCGAGGCCCGCGGCAGCCTCGGCGGGACCTGCCTCAATATCGGCTGCATCCCGTCGAAGGCATTGCTGCAATCCTCCGAGCTGTTCGCCGCGGCCCGGCACGCGCTCTCGGAGCACGGGGTCAAAATCGGCGAGGTGACGCTCGACCTCGCCGCGATGATGGCGCGCAAGGACAAGGTGGTGACCATCCTGACCCGCGGCGTCGAATTCCTGTTCCGCAAGAACAAGATCGATTGGCTCAAGGGCCAGGGGCGAATCGCGGGCCCGAGTTCGGGTTGCCGTTACCGGCGCGGGTGGCGCAGTCCAGGAGTTCGAGACTGGCGCGACCGTCATCGCTACGGGCTCGGAATGCGTGCCGCTGCCGGGGATCGAGATCGACGAAGAGCGAATCCTATCCTCGACCGGGGCGCTGGCGCTCGACCATGTGCCGGACCGGCTCGTGGTCATCGGCGGCGGCTATATCGGGCTCGAACTGGGCTCGGTCTGGCAGCGGCTCGGCGCCCGGGTGACCGTCGTCGAGCTGCTCGACCGGATCGTCCCGACCATGGATCGCGATCTTGCCGCCGCCTTGCAGCGCGTGCTGACCCGTCAAGGCATCGAATTCAGGCTCGGCGCCAAGGTGGCCGGAATCGAAACGGGCGCCGACGGAGTGACGGTCGAAATCGAGGGCGCCGAGCGCGGGAGCCTCGCTGCCGACGCGGCCTTGGTCGCGATCGGCCGGCGCCCCAATACCAGCGGCCTCGGCCTCGACGCGCTCGGCGTCGCCTGCGACGCTCAGGGCCGGGTCATGGTCGATGACGGCTTTGCCACCAACATTCCCGGCATCTACGCGATCGGCGACGCGATCCGCGGGCCGATGCTGGCGCACAAGGCCGAGGAGGAAGGGATTGCCCTGGCCGAGCGCCTCGCCGGTCAACAGCCGGCGATCGACTACGACGCGATCCCGGCGGTGGTTTACACTTGGCCCGAGGTCGCCTCGGTCGGCAAGACCGAGGAGGAGCTGGAGGCCACGGCGACCGCCTACCGCGTCGGCAAATTTCCGTTTACCGCCAATCCGCGCGCGCGCTGCAACGGCGATACCGAGGGGTCCGTCAAGATTCTCGCCGACAGCGCCACCGATCGGGTGCTGGGCGTGCACATCATCGGCCCCGACGCCGGCACGATGATCGCCGAGGCCGCGCTCGCCATCGAATTCGGCGCCTCGGCCGAGGACATCGCCCGCACCTGCCACGCCCATCCGACCCTGAGCGAGGCGATCAAGGAGGCGGCCCTCGCCGTCGACGGCCGCGCGATCCACCTCTGAAAGCCAGATCCGAAAGAAATCTGCCGAACCCGACATTTCACCGTCATTCCCGCGATTGCGGCGGAGCATGCCGCCGCCGGCCCCCGGCTTTACGCGAAGGAGTGTCTGGTCATGGGCCAGGAGATCGAACGATTGGCGCGGTTTGTCGCGCAAACGCAGTGGGAGGAAATTCCGGCGCCGGTGCAGCTGCACGCAAAGCTGGTGCTGCTCGATACCTTGGGCGTGATCCTGGCCGGATCGGAGAGGCCGGAGGTGCGGCAGCTGCGCGAGCGGCTGGCCGCGACCGCGGGAACCGGAGCGACGGTCTATGCGCGCGGCTGGCCGGCGGCTGATCCGCGCACCGCGGCGCTGCTGAACGGCACCGCCGGGCGCGCGATCGAGCTGTGCGAGGGCCTGCGTTTGGTATCGGGCCAGGCGGCGATGCAGGTCTTGCCCGGCGCTTTGGCGGTGGCCGAGCAGGCCGGCAGCACCGGGCGCGAACTGCTGACCGCCTTTGTCCTCGGCTACGATGTCGCGGCACGCATCTCGGGTGGTTTTACGCCCCGGCCGTTGGCGCACCAGAACGGCCAGGCGTCGTTGCTGGCGGCGGCGGCGGCAGGCGCGCGGCTGCGCGGGCTCGACGCCGTCGGGGTCAGCCGAGCCATGCGCATCGCCGCGATCCTGATGCTGACGCCGAGCTATACCAACGCGGTCGCCGGCGCCACCGCGCTCAACATCGCCGGCGGGATGAGCGGCTTTGCCGCGGCTTTGGCGCCCGAACTGGCGCTCGCCGGGTTCGCGGCGCAGGACGACGCGATCGAGGAGGCGCTGGGCCATCTTGTCGGCGGCGGCTTCGCGCCCGGCCATTTGCTCGATGAACTCGGCACCCGCTGGGAGATCACCCGCAACTATTTCCGGCTCTACGCGTGCTGCAATCCGATCCACCCGGCGCTCGATTGCCTGGCGGCGGCATTGGCCGAGTTGCGCCCACGTGCCGACGAGGTACGACGCATCGAGGTGGCGACCTATCGCTTTGCCTCGGTGATGCGCAACCCGAACCCGGCTAATTATTTCGCCTCGAAATATTCGCTGCCGCACGCAGCCGCGGCAATGGTGGTGCGCGGCCATGCCGGCTACGCGGCGCTCGACAATTCCGCCCTCGCCGACCCGGCGATCGCCGCCTTGCGCCACCGGGTGCAAATCGACGAAGACCCGGCGATGAGCGCCCTGGCTCCGCGGCTGCGCCCGGCACGCGTTACTCTCACCCTGACCGATGGCCGCAGCACCACCCATTCCTGCGACAGCCATCGCGGCGATTTTGACCGGCCCTTCGCCCAGTCCGAGATCCGCGCCAAATTCGGCGAGCTCGCCGAGACCGTGTTGACGGCCGAAGGCGCGGGCGAAGTCGAGCGGGCCGTCGATCGCTGCGAGCAGTGGACCAGCTTCGCCGAGTTGACGACCGTGCTGCGCCAACACGGCCGAAGTTGAAGTCGCAAGATTGAATTGCCGCGCGATTTACCCCTTATTCCCTGACAGCCGAAATCGCCGTCCGTCGGATCGCCTTTGTCCCTGGCCGCCTCCCTGTTTCACCCGGCAGTCGCCGACTGGTTCGATCGCAGCTTTGCCGCGCCGACGGCGGCGCAGGCCGAGGCATGGCCGGCGATCGCCTCCGGCCGCCATACCCTGATCGCGGCACCCACCGGGTCGGGCAAGACGCTCGCCGCGTTTCTCGCCGCGATCGACGGATTGGTGCGGCGGGGGCTCGAGGGCCAACTCGAGGACGCGACGCAAATCGTCTACGTCTCGCCGCTGAAAGCGCTCTCGAACGACATCCAGCGCAATCTCGCAGCCCCGCTCGCCGGCATCGGCGAGGCCTTGCAGAGGCGAGGGCTGCCCGATGTCGCGATCCGCACCTGGGTGCGCACCGGCGATACGGCACCGGGCGAGCGCGAGCGGATGCGCCGCCTACCGCCGCACATCGTCGTTACCACGCCCGAATCTCTTTACATTCTGCTCGGCTCGGAGTCCGGCCGCAGGATGCTGGCGACCACGCGGACCGTGATCGTCGATGAAATCCATGCGGTGGCGCCCAACAAGCGCGGCTCGCATTTGGCGCTGTCGCTCGAACGCCTGGCGGCGCTGTGCGGCGACCGGTTGCTGCGCATAGGCCTGTCCGCCACGCAAAAACCGATCGAGGCGGTCGCCCGCTTTCTGGTCGGACCCGGCGCCGAGTGTCAGATCATCGACACCGGCCATCGCCGGGCGCGCGATCTCGCTCTCGAACTCCCCTCCTCGCCGCTCGAAGCGGTGATGTCGGGCGAGGTCTGGCAGCAGGTCTACGAGCGCCTGACCGAGCTGATCGAGGCCCACCACACCACCCTGATCTTCGTCAACACGCGTCGGCTCTCCGAGCGCGTGACGCGGGCATTGTCGGAGCGCGTCGGCGCCGATCGGGTGACCGCGCACCATGGCAGCCTCGCCAAGGAGCAGCGGCTCGACGCCGAGCAGCGGCTGAAGCGCGGAGCCTTGAAAGCGCTGGTGGCGACCGCGTCGCTCGAGCTCGGCATCGACATCGGCGACGTCGACCTGGTTTGCCAATTGGGCTCGCCGCGCTGGATCGCGAGCTTTCTTCAGCGCGTTGGGCGCTCGGGACACGCCGTCCTCGGCACGCCCAAGGGCCGGCTATTCCCGCTGTCACGCGACGAGCTGGTCGAATGCGCGGCCTTGCTCGACAGCGTCGGCCGCGGCGAGTTGGACCGGCTGACGATCCCCGAGCAACCGCTCGACGTCTTGGCGCAGCAGATCGTCGCCGAGGTCGCTGCCCAGGAATGGGGGGAGGACCAGCTCTACGCGCTGATGCGCCGCGCCTGGCCCTATCGGGAATTGGCGCGCGAGGATTTTGCCGCAATCGTGGCGATGCTGACCGAAGGCTTTACCACCCGGCGCGGTCGGCGCGGCGCCCTCATTCACCACGACGCGGTCAACCGCATGTTGCGCGCCCGTCGCGGCGCCCGGCTGACCGCGCTGACCTCGGGCGGCACGATCCCGGACAATGCCGACTATCAGGTATTGCTCGAACCGGAAAATCAGATCATCGGCACGGTCAACGAGGATTTCGCGGTCGAGAGCATGGCCGGCGACGTCTTCCAGCTCGGCAACGCCGCCTATCGCATCCAGCGCGTCGAGCGCGGCACGGTGCGCGTCGAGGCGGCGCCGGGCATGGCGCCGACGATCCCGTTCTGGCTCGGCGAGGCACCCGGCCGCAGCGACGAGCTGTCGGGCTCGGTGTCGCGGCTGCGGGCCGAGATCGCGGCCCGTCTGCCGGCCGATCCGGCGGGCGAAGGGATCTTGCGCTGGCTGGCGAACGAGCCCGGAATCGCCGAACCTGCGGCCGAGCAGCTGGTCGAATACCTAGCCTCGGCCCATGCGGCGCTGGGCGTGCTGCCGACCCGCGACACGCTGGTGTTCGAGCGCTTCTTCGACGAAGCCGGCGGCATGCAGCTGGTCATCCATTCGCCCAATGGCAGCCGCATCAATCGCGCCTGGGGGCTGGCGCTGCGCAAGCGCTTCTGCCGCAAGTTCAATTTCGAGCTGCAGGCGGCGGCGACCGAGGACGCGATCGTGCTGTCCCTGACTCGCGCGCACAGCTTCGATTTGGCCGAGGTCGCGCGCTATCTGCATTCGGCTAGCATTCGGCAGCTGCTGATCGAGGCCCTGCTCGACGCGCCGATGTTCATCACCCGCTGGCGCTGGGTTGCCGGAGTGTCGCTGGCCCTGCCGCGGTTTCGCGGCGGCAGGAAGGTGCCGCCGCAGCTGGCCCGGATCGCGGCCGAGGATCTGATCGGCACGATCTTCCCCGACCAGGTCGCCTGCGCCGAGAATCTGGTTGGCGAGCGCGAAATCCCCGATCATCCGCTGATCCGCCAGACGCTGGCCGATTGCCTCGGCGAGGCGATGGACCTCGATGGTCTGACCCGGCTGCTCACGGCGATCGAAGCCGGCCGGATTCGCGTGGTCGCGCGCGATCTGACCGAGCCTTCGCCACTCGCCCTCGAAGTGCTGTCGGCCCGGCCCTACGCCTATCTCGACGATGCGCCGCTCGAAGAGCGCCGCACTCAGGCGGTAATGGCTCGCCGCTGGCTCGCCCCCGAGGCCGCCGCCGATATCGGCCGGCTCGACCCCGAGGCAATCGCGAGGGTGCGGAGCGAGGCCTGGCCCGACCCGGCAAACGCCGACGAATTGCACGATGCGCTGGTCTGGCTCGGCTTTCTCGCCGCCGACGAAGTGCCGCAAACGCCCGGCCGGAGCGAGTGGTGCGACCAGCTCATCCGCGATAGGCGGGTAACGCGGCTGGCGGCGGCACAGGCGACTTTATGGGTTGCGGCGGAGCGGCTGCCGCTGTTCCGGGCATTCTGGCCCGAAGCGGTGCTCGATCCGCCGATCGCGGCGCCGGCAATCTACGCCGATCGCGCCTGGTCACCCGAGGAGGCGCTGGTCGAAATCCTGCGCGGTCGACTGGAGGGAATGGGGCCGGTCACCGAGGAGCGGCTGGCCGAGCCCCTCGGGCTCGCCGCCAAGGACATCGCGCCGGCGCTCGCCGCGCTTGAAACCGAAGGCTTTGCCATGCGCGGGCGGTTCACGCCAGGGGCGGCGCAACCGGAATGGTGCGAACGCCGGCTGCTCGCGCGGATCCACCGCTACACGGTCAACCGTCTGCGCGCCGAAATCCAGCCGGTAGCCGCGCGCGACTTCCTACGCTTTCTCTTCGAATGGCAGCGGGTCACCCCCGATACCCGCATGGAAGGGCCCGACGCGCTCGAAGTTCTGGTCCGTCAGCTCGAAGGTTTCGAGGCGCCGGCCGGCGCCTGGGAGACCGAGATCCTGCCGGCGCGCCTCGATGGATACGAGCCTTCCTGGCTCGACGATCAATGCCTCGCCGGGCGCGTCGCCTGGGCGCGGTTGCGGCCGCGCAACGCCCGCGCCAATGGCGGCGAGCGCGGCGCCGCACCAGTGCGGACCACGCCGATCACGCTGTTGGCCCGCCGTCACGCCGGGCTGTGGGCGTCGCTCTCGTCGACCGACGAGCCGATCTGCCCGAGCTCCCGCGCGCAAATGGTCGCCGACTGCATTCGGCAATATGGCGCGTCGTTCTTTGACGAGCTGGTCGAGGGCACCAGGCTGTTGCGCCCGCAGGTCGAGGAGGCGCTGGCCGAGTTGGTCGCCCTGGGCCTCGTCAACTCCGACAGTTTTGCCGGGCTGCGCGCGTTGCTGGTGCCGTCTGACCGGCGCGGCCCGGGGGCCGGAGCGCGCCGCGGACGCGCCACGATATTTGGTATGGCCGATGCCGGCCGCTGGGCGCTCGCCCGCCGCGTCCCGGCCCAGCCGGTCAAACCCGAGGCCGTCGAGCATCTCGCCCGCACGCTGTTGCTGCGCTATGGCGTCGTGTTCTGGCGGCTGCTCGAGCGCGAGGCCGCGTGGCTGCCGCCGTGGCGCGACCTCTTGCGGGTCTATCGCCGGCTCGAGGCGCGCGGCGAGATCCGCGGCGGCCGTTTTGTCGCCGGCTTCTCGGGCGAGCAATTCGCGCTGCCCGACGCGGTCGGCCTGCTGAGGGAGATTCGTCGCAAGCCCGGTTCCGGCAGCTGGGTCTCGCTCTCCGGCGCCGACCCGCTCAACCTCGCCGGCATCCTGACCCCCGGGCCAAGGCTCGCTGCGTTGACCGGCAACCGCGTTCTTTATCGCGACGGGCTGCCGGTCGCCGTTTTCGCCGGCGGCGAGGCGCAGTTTTTCGAAGCGCTCGACCCCGCCGCCCGATGGAACGCTAGCAAGATCCTGTTGCGGGGCGCGGTGCCGGCCTCTCTGGTCGCGCTCGCCTGAGCCGGACCGACTCAGGAGCGGCGGTCGCCCAGATTACTCGAAATCGCGTCGTAGAATGCCTCGTAGCGGGCGATCACTGCGGCGAGATCGTAATCGCGGACGATCCGCTCCCGCGCCTCGGTGCCGAGCGCGCGGCGCCGGTCGGGTCCGAGTGCGGCGAGCCGCTCCCAGGCGGCGGCCAGCGCCGCCGGGTCGCGGGGTGGTACAACCAGACCGGTATCGCCAATGATCTCGGCGCTGTCGCCGCTGTCGGTCGCGACGCAGGGCACGCCGGACGCCATCGCCTCGCCAATCACATTCGGCCAGCCTTCGCCAAAAGCCGACGACAAGGTGGCGATGTCGAACGCTCGGTAGAGACTCCGCATGTCGCCGCACTCGCCGAGCAGGCGCACCCGGCGCTGCAACCCGTGCGCGGCAATGGCATTGGCGAGCTCCCGGTTGCCAGGCTCGACCCCGCCGCCGGCAAGAAGGAACACGGCCTCCGGCTGCTTCTGCGCCAGTTCGGCGGCGGCAGCGAGAAAGGTCGCGTGGTCCTTCATCGGGTGATACCGCGCCGGCAGCCCGATCGCGAGCGCGCGCTCTTCGATCCGGAGTACTGCGCGCAGACGGTGCCGGGTGGTGTCGTCAGGGTGCAGCTCGCTAGTGTCGATCCCGTTCGGGATGTATTCCCAGCGCTTTGGGCGGTAGCCGAGGCGTTGGTGAAACCGCTGCCCGGCGAGCGAGTTGACGATGACGGCATCGGGCAGCGGCGACAACCGGCTCAGCGCCAGCCGCACCGCCTTCGAGCCGATCAATTCCGAGCAGCGGATGTTCCAGACGAGGCGCGGCGCGGCACCGAGCCAGCGCGCCGCGAGCCCCAAGAGATCGGCATGGTAGAGCCAGGTCTGCAGCACGTGCGGACGCTCTCGACGCAGGATTTTCAGCAGCCGGGCGACCCCGCCGGGGCCGGCCACGCCGCGCTTCATGCCCAAGGTTTCCACCGTGATCCCGGCGGCGGCCAGGATCGGTCCCAGCTTGCCGGCATCGGTCATGCTGACGACGGTCGTCGGGAAGCGGTCGCGGTCGCCGCCGGTCGCCAAGCGCACCAGCATCCGCTCCGCGCCGCCGATTTCGAGCCCGGTGATCAGGTGAACGACCGTCGGCATCGGGCGGCGTGCTCGGTCTCTCTGCCCGTCGCAGCCCATGCCATGCCGGGCTGTTGCGGGCCAGCGCCTCAAGCGGCCCGTGCAGCGGCGGGGGCGACGGCGCCGGAGGCGGCAAGGATCATCTCGGCGCCCTTTTCGGCGATCATGATCACCGTCGCGTTGGTGTTGCCGGAAACCACCGTCGGCATGACCGAGGCGTCGATCACCCGCAGCCGGTCGAGCCCGTGCACCCGCAATTCGGCGTCGACGACGCCGCGCGTCGGCTCCCCCATCATGCAGGTCGAGGTCGGGTGAAAGGTGGTGCCGGCAGTCCGGGCGATGTGATCGAGCCACTCCGCGTCGCTCTGGGTCGCCGGTCCGGGCAAAACCTCGCCGACCGCCAGCGCCGCCAGCGCCGGGCTCTCGAATACCTTGCGGGCGATTCTGCAGACCGGCGACGAGCGTGTTCTTGTCGGTCTGGGTCGACAGGTAATTCGGCTGGATCGCCGGTGGGATCGCCGGATAGGGCGAACGGATCCTGAGCCAGCCGCGGCTTTCCGGCCGGCACGGGATGCATGTCGCCTGGCATCCCGGAAAGTCGTGCATTTCCTTGCCCGGCGTCACAAAGCTGCCGGCGAGAAACTGGTATTGCACATCGGGCGAATCGAGACCGGGGCGGGTGCGCACGAAGAGGCCGATCGGGGCCGCTCCCATCATCAATGCGCCACGCCGCGCCAAAGCGTATTCGAGCCCAGCCCGCACCTGCCGTAGCCGCGAGCGTGAAATCTCGTTCAGCGTGTTGGCGCGCCGCATCCGATAAACGACGCGCGAATTCAAATGGTCCTGCAGGTTCTCGCCGACCCCGGGCAGATCGTGAACCACCTCGATGCCGTGGCTGCGCAATAGCTCGCCTGGGCCCACGCCGGAGAGCTGCAAGAGCTGCGGCGAGTTGATCGAGCCGCCGGCGAGGATCACCTCGCCCTGCGCGCTCGCCCGGTGCACCGCGCCGTTCTGCGCATATTCGAGACCGACCGCGCGATTGCCCTCGAACAGCACCCGGTGCGCCAGGGCGCGGATTTCGACCCTGAGGTTGGGGCGCTTCAATGCCGGACGCAGATAGGCGACCGCCGCACTGCAGCGGCGCATTTTGCGCACGGTCACCTGCAACGGCCCGACCCCGTCCTGGTCGGCGCCGTTGAAGTCGTGGTTGCGCCGGTATCCGGCCTGCTCGGCGGCGGCGATAAAAGCGTCGTGCAGCTCATGCCGGGCGCGAAGGTCGGACACGTCGAGCGGACCGCCGGCCCCGTGATGCTGGTCGCTACCGCGCTCCTGGTTCTCGGCGCGGCGAAAATACGGCAGCACGTCGTCATAGGACCAGCCGGTGTTGCCGAGCTGGCTCCACAAATCGAAATCCTGGCGCTGCCCGCGGATGTAAATGAGCCCGTTGATCGAGCTCGACCCGCCCAAGACCTTGCCGCGCGGCCACGGCACGCGTCGGCCGCCGAGCTCGGCCTGCGGCTCGGTCTCGTACTGCCAGGTGATCATCGGGTGGTAGATGTTGCGGTAAAAGCCAGCCGGAATATGGATCCACGGGTTGCGGTCCTTGCCGCCGGCTTCGATCAGCAGCACCCGCGAACGCCCATCGGCGCTCAGCCGGTTGGCCAGGACGCAACCGGCCGAGCCGGCGCCGACGATAATGTAATCGAATTCTATCTCGCCTTGCATGACCCGCTACCACTCTCCCGCTGCACCCCGGTGCATTCTACCGATTTTCGCGGGCCTCGGCACATCCGCGCTGCGGGTTCGCTCCGCGGCGCCTTCAACGGCAGCGCAGGCTGGTCATGTATGGAGGGGCGCCGTCGGACAAGGGGGGTTCGCGCTCGGGACGTAGGGCGGGCGCAATCCGCCTCCTTCGCACGCTTGCGGCGCCGTCCGATGAGGAAATCCGCGAGTTGGTGCCGCCTTCGTCGTCGAGCGCCCGAGTACCGCCAGCAGCCAAGCCGGCGGATTGCATCCGCTCTATGCTCGCTACGTTCGCCGAGCCCCTATTGCCCCAGGCGCCGCAGATTGCCCTGCGGGTCGTATTGCCGGATCTGCAATAATCCGAGCGCGTAGGCGACGTCGGCGGGCTGCACGACAGCCGCGTCGGTGCGGCAGATGCTCGCATGCATCATATAGATATAGCCGCCCTGCCACGGCGGTCCCGCCTTTTTTACCGCAACGCATTGATGCGGCCCGTCGGAGAATTGGATCGACTTGTCTTCGCCGCCGCCGACCAAATTGTGCCAATTGATGCCGCGCCGCGTCACCTGGTTCATATCGCGAAAGTCTTCCTGATTGTATTCTAAATCACCGTTGACATAGCAATACGCAGAGTGAAACCCGATTGCGGTAAGCTTGTACGGATCGGTTATCGCCGTATCTGCTTCGATCGACAAGGTACCCGTGCTGTACATTACCACGTCGAGGGCGATGTCACAATTATCGCCGCCCTTTGGATTGGTGATTTGTTGGGCCAAGCCCGGGATCAGCCGATACCCGAGCAGGCATTTGCCCCCCGCGGCAGACGCGATGCGGGTCGCGGTGCACGGGACCTCGCGGAATCTGTCCTCCTCGACGCGGTATCGGCCATTGTAAGGATTCCGCGCATAGGCATTGCCGGGTTCGCGCAAATAAGGCGGCGACACCACCGGGGCCGGCGCCGTCACGGTAACGTTCGGAACGGTCAGCGTCGTATTCTGCGCTGCGGCGCCGTCGGCGCCCGACAGGAGCGCCGCCGCGGCAAGCGCTGCCAACATGATTTGAGACGCTTTCAAGGCGCGATCTTGCCGCCGGGCTCTCGGCGTCGATCGGATGATTGCGCCGGCTGTCACGAATCAGAGCTGTGCATGATCAAAGCGCGTGCCGGTTTCGATGCACGATCGTAGGTCAACCGAAAAATTGCCGCAACATGCCCTCGCGCCGCGCGCAGGATTCCGCTGCCGTGACGGGCGGGCTGCGATATCCTTGCCAACGTCCGGGAGGTTGCGTTCGAGGCGGAGCTTTGCGTGGGCCCGTGCACTCGAACACAGCTCGACCGCCCCCAGGATCGCCAAAGGCCCGAGGATCAGCAAAAGAAGGGGCAACCCGCATGAGGCGACGCGGTCAGATCCGCCGAATTCCACCGCTCCACAGGTTGATTGGAGCGGGCGCCGCAAAGGTGGCCTTGGCCCTTGCGTTCGCGATCGGCTGCTGGCTGCCGCCGGGTCAGGCCGAGCCGGCGAAGTCGATCGGCATCGAGCTCAACAAGCTCGAGCAGCAGGGAGGCAATTGCCGCGCCTATCTGGTCATCGCCAATCCCGGGTCCGAGGCGTTTTCAGGCTTCACGCTCGATCTTGTCGTCTTCGACCGCGGCGGCACGATTTCGCGACGGCTGGCGGTCGAGTTGGCGCCGCTGCGCCCGGCGAAAACCATGGTCAAAGTGTTCGACATCCCGCTAACCGCATGCGGCGGCATCGGCAGCATCCTGATCAACGACGTGCTCCATTGCCGCGATGCGAATGGCGACGTCGCCGGCTGCGTCGACCGGATAACCACCTCGTCAAAGCTCTCGGCAGTGTTGTCGAAGTAAGACCAAAGATGCCGCCTATGCAGCTGCCCGTGATTCTGTCGCTCGCCGGCCACGTGGCCGCATTGACCTTGCTAATCCTGTTCATGACCCCGAGCCGCTCGCCGGAGCCCCTGGAAAAGAGCGGCATCGCCGTCGCTTTCGCTCCCTTTGCCGCACAGCCGCAGGTGGCCGCCCTCGCTCCGGCTCCGCCGGTTCAGCCGTTGGCGTCGCCGACCGTCGCCGCGGTGCCCCCGGAAGCGACGGTGCCGCCGCTGCCGGCGCCGGAAATGCCCCCTGCCGCGGTTGCGCAGGTCCCGGTGGTGCCGCCGGAGCAGACGGTGAGCGCCGAGGCTCCGCCACTTCCGCCGCGCAAGCCCGCGGTCAGGCCGAGGCCGAGATATGTCGCGCGCCGGCAAGAGGTGCCGCTCCCGAGGGCGTCGCGCTACGCGCAGACATCGCCCGCCCGCATCGCCGCGTTACGCTATTCGGCTTCAGCGCCGGCCGCGAGCGTGCCCGGGCCGGGCCCGGCGGTAAACTATCGTGCCTTGATCAGCGCTTGGTTCGAAAGCCACAAGCGTTATCCGGATTCCGCCCGCGAGCGCGGCGAGGAGGGCAGCGTCGGGTTGCGCTTTCGGGTCGACCGCTATGGCCGCGTTATCGATTACGCCTTGCTCAACAGCACCGGCTACGCCGATCTCGATCAAAGCGTCGAGGAGATGATGAACGGGGCGCAGCTGCCGGCTTTCCCAGCCGGCATGACGCAACCGCAGATCGAAGTCTCGGTCAGGATCGCGTTCAGCCTGACGCGTTGATGTGACGCGGCCCCACAGATCCCTTCATCGCCAGAGCCGGTCGCTGGCGATGCGGGCGCCTTCGGCCAATGCCGACAGCTTGGCCCACACCACCGAGGGAGCCACCGCGTTGTCGACAAAGGCAAAGGTGGCAAAGCCGCAATCGGTCCCGGCGATGACCCGCTCGCGGCCGACGACCCCGGCATAGTTTGCGATCCGCTGGGCGATCAGCCGCGGATGCTCAACAAAGTTGGTCGTCGAATCGATGACCCCGGGGATCAGCACCTTGTCGTCGGGGATTTTGGCCTCGCGCAGATCCTCCCATTCATGCGCGTGGCGCGGATTGGCCGCCTCGAATGACAGCGCCGCCGGCCGCGCCCGCATCGCCACCTCGACGATCCGAGCGAGCGGGATGTCGTGGGTGTGCGGCCCCTCGTAATTGCCCCAGCACAGGTGCATGCGCATCGCGTCCGGCGGGATATCGGCGGTCGCGTGGTTGAGGGCCGCGATGTTGCGCTCGGCGACCCGCAGGAACTCGTCGTCGGAGAGGTGCTGATACTGGTTGTGCCGGGCCGAGCCGAGATCGGGTGCGTCGATCTGCAGAATAAAGCCGGCCTGGTGGATCGCCTCGTATTCTTCTTTCAGCGCGTTGGCCAAAGCTTCGACATAAGCGTCCTCGTCCCGGTAATAGCGGTCGGGGACGAATTTGGTCAGCACCCCCGGCGAGGCCGCGTTCATAAACGCTTCGCTGGGCTTGGCCGCGGCGCAGGCTTCGCCGAGGTTCGCCAGATCGACCATCAGCGGCCGGCGGTCCTGGTAGGCGACCGGGCCGGTGCAGCACGGCACCGCCTCGCGGCTGAACCACGAGGTGCCGCCGCGCTTCTGGTTCAGCCGTGCCTGAAAATCGGGATGATCGAGCAGGTCGCGGTGCGCCGCGGTCTGCGGCGGCTGGTCGTTGGCGCCGCCGCGGGAGGCGCCGATGCCCGACAGCCGATGGCGGACGTAAAACGTGTACGAGATCTTGCCGAGCTCGCCGTCGCACACGCTGTCGATGCCGGCCGCCACCTGCTTATGCACGATTTCGTGGACCGAGGCAGAAAGACAGGCGTCGAACGCAGACTGCTCGACCGGCCGCCCGGTTTCGCGCGCCTCGAGGAATTCGAGCAGGTCGGGCGGGCGCGGCAGGCTGCCGACATGCGTCGTCAGGATACGGTCGGTGCTGCGTTTCATCTGCCGGAGCCTCGCGATTCCCATCCTCACTCGGCGGGATGATAGGCGTGCGCGGCCATCGAACGCGAGCGCAACGGCCGCAGCACGAACAGAGCGAGCGCGACGACCACGAAGTTCATGATCGCGGTAACCACGAATACCATGTGCCAACTGCCGGTCGCGGCCTTGATTACATTCGCCAAGGGCACAAGAAACGCCGCGACCCCCTTGGCGGTGTATAAGAAGCTAAGGTTCGTCGTCGCGTATTTCGGGCCAAAGCTGTCGGTGCAGGTCGCTGGGAACAGGCTGAAGATTTCGCCCCAGGTCAGAAAGATCAGCCCGGCGAAGATGACAAAGGCCCAAGGTGCGGTGCCGAGCGCGCCCAGCAGCCAATAGCTGATCCCGCCGAGGCCGAAGGCAATCGCCATCGTGTATTCGCGGCCGATATGGTCGGAGATCCAGCCGAACAGCGGCCGTGCCGCGCCGTTCGCGACGTTGTCGACCAAGAGCGCCACGGTCAACGCCGTGCCGCCCAGGAGCAGCACCACGTTGGCGACATGGAAGTCGCGCGCGATCAGCGCGATCTGGGCGGTCGCCATCAGCCCGCTCGCGGCAACGAGCAGAAACATGATGTAGAGCACCCAGAACACCGGGGTCGCCAGCATGGCTTGCGGCGAATAGCTGTCGGCCGTCTGCATCACCTTGGGCGGGGCTGCACTCGCGGTCTCTCCGGGGTAGGGCGCGCGCAGCGCCCAGGCGATGACAAAAATAATGACGCCCTGGACCAGCCCGAACCAGAAGAACGCCGCGGAGTAGCCATGCGCCGCGATCACCGCGCGGATCGGGATGACAGTCACCGCGGCACCCGCGCCAAACCCGGCGGCAGTCAGGCCGACCGCGAGACCGCGGCGGTCGGGAAACCATTTGACCGCGTTGCCGACGCAGGTCGCGTAGACCGCTCCGGCGCCGACGCCCGACAAGGCCGCCCCGAAATAGAGCATCGACAAGGAATCGGCGCGCGAATTGATGATCCACGCGATCGCCACCAGCACCCCACCAAGGGCGATCATCAGCCGCGGCCCATTCTTCGGGCCAATGCGGTCAACGATCCACCCTTCGATCGGGGTCAGCCAGGTCTCCAGCGCGACGAAAATGCTGAAGGCCACCTGGATGTCGGCGACCGACCAGCCATGCGCCTGGTTCATCGGATGCACGAACAAGGTCCAGCCGTATTGCAGGTTGGCGATCATCACCATGCACACGATGCCGATGATCAGCTGGAGCCAGCGATTGGCGGCCGGCGCGGCGGCGGGCATGCGCGGCAACGAGGCGCTCTGCATTGGTCGTTCCTCCCTCGGGTTATTCGGGTCACCGCGCCGGCTCGGGGACCGAGTCGCCGACGGGTTAACCTTGCTTGCCATAACGTGAATTACGGCTTCCGGTTGCACCGGTCAACCGCGATTCCGGCCAACCGCGACCCCGACCCTCCCTTGCCGGCCGAAGCGGGGTGGCGCATGCTGCACAGCCACAGAACGCTAATTCGGGGGAAAGCGATGAAGACGAGCCAAGACCGCATCCTGACCACTCATGTCGGCAGTCTGCCGCGCCCGCCCGAATTGCGCCAGCTGCTGGTCAAGAAGGACCAGGGCGAGCCCTACGACCGGAGCGAGCTCGACCGTCTGGTGCATCAGGCGGTCCTCGACATCGTCCGCCGCCAGGCCCAGGTCGGCGTCGACATCGTCAATGACGGCGAAATGTCGAAGCCCGGCTATTCGACCTATATCGCTGACCGGCTCTCGGGATTTTCCGGGCATCAGCCGGCAAAACCGCGGCTCGACACTCGCGACCACCCGAACTTTGTCGCCGCCTATGAGCGGATGACCGGCGCCAACACCGCGCGCCGCGCCCAATGCACGGGCCCGATCGCCTGGCATGACCGCGAGCCGCTGCGCCAGGATCTCGCCAATCTCAGCGCGGCATTGGCCCAGGTCTCGGTCACCGAGGGCTTCATGACCGCCGCCTCGCCGGGGCTGGTGCCGGTGTTCCAGAGCAACGCCTATTACCCGAGCCATGAGGCTTATGTCGAAGCCGTCGCCGCGGCAATGCAGGAGGAATACGAGGCGATCGCCGATGCCGGGTTCGTCCTCCAGCTCGATTGCCCCGATCTGGCGATGGCCCGCCACACCAGCTTTCAGGACCTCGACGAAGCCGATTTTCTAAGGCGCGCCCAGTACCATGTCGAGGTGCTGAACCACGCCCTGCGCAATGTCCCGGCCGACCGCGCCCGCATTCACATCTGCTGGGGCAATTACGAAGGACCGCACGACCACGACATTCCGTTCGCCAAGGTCGCCCCGATTCTCGTCAAGGCCAAACCGCAGGCATTGGTCGTCGAGGCCGCCAACCCGCGCCACGCGCATGAATGGAATGTGTGGCAGGAGACCAAACTGCCCGACGACAAGATCCTGATCCCCGGCGTGCTCGATACCTCGACCAATTATGTCGAGCACCCCGAGTTGGTCGCCGAACGGCTCTGCCGCTTTGCCGACATCGTCGGCCGCGAGCGGGTCATCGCCGGCACCGATTGCGGTTTCGGCACCTTCGCCGGCTACGGCAAGCTCGACCCCGACATCTCGTTCAAAAAGCTCGCCGCCATGGCCGAAGGCGCCGCGATCGCCTCCAAGCGGCTGTGGGGCGGGTAAAGCGAGACGAGTACGCCAGCCGATGTTGGCGCCGGAGAGGAAGTCGCGATTATCGCGCCTCGACCGTCAAGGTTTGACGCCGGGTCGCGCGACTTCGCGACCGATGCTCGGCAATAACCGCCGCCGATGCGGCGTCTCAGCGCCCGCGCATTCTGCGCGGGGCTGCTCGACTCCGACGGCAGGCCGCCGCCCGAGGGAGCGCGGGCCCAACAACAGCGCCACCAAAGGAGCGGCACCCGAAGGTGCCGCTGGTCGCTCAGAGTGTCGGTTTTATTTACACAACCTTGCGCCGGCGGCGGCGGGCCAGGGCCAGACCGGCAAGGCCGGTCCCGAGCAGCGCCAGCGACGCCGGTTCCGGCACGGTCCCACCGCCGCCTGAGGTTATTTCGCCGAAAACGGAAAGGCCATATAACGTGCCCGCGCCGGTCCCGGTATTCCACATTTCATCGATGGCGCCCGTCCCGATGTTGACCTCCCAAACGTCGGCAGACTCAGCGTCACCGGTCCAGAAATCGGTTCCGTCCGGATCGAGATTCAGCGCGAAGTCAAGTCCCAGATCGCCGGGCAGGGTGTAGGTCTGGATGATATTCCCCGCGGCGTTCAGCAAAACAGCGTCGATGCTGTTGGCGACCAGGACATCGCCGGCAAAGGGACCCGAGGGGATGGTGCGCATGGCAAAGATATGGGTCAGCGCGGCCTGGGTAGCGGCGGAACTGAAATTGGCGAGCTGCGTCGTGCTTCCGTTGGAATTCAAGATCGCGCTCAGGACCTCCGTGCCCTCGCCGTCGTAGATGACCTGGCCGGTGGTGGGATTGTAGGTGTCGACCGAATCGGTACCACCGGTGCCGTTGCCTCCAGTGACGCTGTAGGAATGGACCAGCGCGCCGGTGGATGTATTATACGCATTAATCAGGGCTGCGCCTGGGCCGCCCACGAGCGACTGGCCGGAATAGAACCCTGTGGTTTGGACATTCACCGAATTCCGGAGTGTTGTTCGAGGTCATGAAGCTGGAGTTGACCAGGGTGCCGGAGTTGTTGAACAGGGATACGGTTCCGGCGCCGAAGTTGGTCACGTAGAAATTCCCGGCCGAGTTCGAAGGCCGAGCCGGTCGTATCGGTCGTGCCGCTCGCGTCGTTCAGCGTGCCAACCAGAGTCCCGGTCGGTGTGAACACATCAACCGTCGAGCTGCCGACCGAGGCAAAAACGTTGCCCTTGACAAAACAGTTTGAGCCGCATGCGGCGGCGTTTGCGCCGTCGAGCGCGCCCCAGGCGCCCATGAGGGCGGTGGAACTCAGCAATCCCATCAACAATTTTCGCGATGTCATCGTGGCCCTCCCTCGTTCCCGCCCCGGCCGTGAGGAGCGTTAGCTTTTGAAGAGCAAATTACGTGCCATCATGGCAACCATATGAATTAACTATGATATTCAGATCTGAGCGGAGTGGCGAACAAGGAAGTCGTAAAGTTTTCCGACGCAGCCGCTTAATCGGAGCCCATTGATTTCCCTAAATATGCTTGTTGCGGCCCGGCGCGCTCAGCCATCGTAGCTGTAAAATATTCCGTCACAATATCGCGATGGGTCCGCGAGCCCCGCGCTTCATTGGCGAAGCCGGCAACCTATGGCCGGCGAAGGCGCATGCGGGTAACTCCGACCGCCGTCGCCGCCGCATCGACGCCGAGCGCCTCGATCAACGGGCGGAGCAGGTGCTTATAAGGCCGCCAACGGCCGATCGAGCTGCCATAGATCGGCTGCCGCACCTGGGCCGCGCTCGCGGTGCGCACTGGCCGCTGCGTCAAGTAAAACTCGAGGCATGCATCTTCCCATTCGAGACCGCAATGGGCGACGATCCGGCGCGCCTGCGGCTCGAAATCGGCGACGACATCCTCGTATTGCACGTCGAGCATCACGCCGTGCGGAAGCACGCCGCGCCAGTGCTCCATCAGCTCCTCGTAAGCCCGGTAATAGCGGCCGAGCTCGCCGAGCTCGTACGCAACCCGATGTGCGCCGGTGAACAATGTCGCAAAGCAGGAGAGGCAGGTATCGACCGGATCGCGGCGGGTGTGGATGATGCGCGCGTTCGGCAGCGCCATATGGATCAGGCCGATGAACAGGAAATTCAACGGCATTTTGTCGGTGACACGCTCCGCCGTCGGCGCGATCGGCGTGACCCCCTCCAGATAGATCGCACCGAGCTGATGGAGCTGCTCACCCGACAGCGAAGCAACGACCTCCGGAAACGGTCTCGGGGCGCCGTCCGGTCCGTCTAGACGCGCGACCGCCCGTTCGAACTCCCGAAGCTCCCCTGCGCCAAAGACCTTAGAGTGGCTCGCCAGGATCTGCTCGACGAGTGTGGTGCCCGAGCGCGGCATGCCGAGGATGAATACCGGCACCGGAGAGGGGTGGCCGAGGCCCCGCCGGCGGTCCATCAGATGCCGGTCGAAAACCGCCCGGATGCGCGCGAACTCGCCGAGGACTTTCGCTTCATCGTAGCCAATCTGCTGGCGCTTCAGCGCGTTGCCTTGGAGGAGGTAGCCGAACGACCGATCGTACTGGCCGAGATCGGCGAAGCCTTTGGCGAGCGCGAACAGGAGCTGCCTCCTACCTTCCTCGGGAAGGGAATCCCGATCTTGCGCCAGTGCCACCATCGCCGCGAGCTGCGGGTCAGCGGCGGCAAACCGCTTGCAATCCGCAAGGTTGCGATAGAACCGGCCGGTTCTGGGCGCGAGCTCGATTGCCTTCTCAAATTCCCGGCACGCCTCGTCGAGGCGGCGATCTCCTGCAGCGCCAAGCCCAGATTTGCGTGGCGCGCGGCATGGCGCACGGCATCGCGCGTGACGCCGGCGACCGCTTCGCGGTAATGCCCGATCGCCTCGTCGTGTCGGTTCAACGCCTGTAACGCGGTGCCGAGGTTGTTGTGGGCAGCGGCAAAGCCCGGTCGGATCGCGAGCGCTCTCTCGTGATGTGCGAGCGCCTCGTGATGCCGATCGAGCGCTTGCAGCGCGAGGCCAAGATTGTTGTGCGCATCGGCGTCGTCGGGGCCGGTCGCGAGCGCCCTTTGATAGTGTAGGGCAGCCTTTTCGTGATGTCCGAGCACCTGATGCGCCATCCCCAGCGCAGCATGCGCCCGGGCATAATCGGGCTCAAGGGCGATCGCTTTCTCGAACTGCTCGATGGCCTCTTGATGACGGGACAGCACCTGAAGCGCGGTGCCTAAATTGTACCGTGCCGCCGCGATGTCAGGCTCGATTGCGAGCGCCTGTTCGTAGGCTTCGATCGCCGCGCGCTGGCGGCCCAGCGCCTGAAGCGCGGTGCCACGATTATAATGGTTCTCCGCATCGCCGTCGTCGATCGCGAGCGCATTCTCGAAACAGATCACCGCTTCGCGATAGCGCTTCATCGCATAGAGGACGGACCCGGCATGGCCGAGGACCTCCGCAGAACGGGGCTCCCGCGCTAGCGCCACCTCAAACAATCCGAGGGCCTCGCCAAGTCGACCCTGTTGTGCGCGAAGCACACCGAGCCGATGGAGACAGCCAGAATGGTTGCGATCCAACTTCAGGATATTCTGATAGAGCAGCTCGGCGTCAGGCAAGCGGCCATCTTCGTGCAGCGAGACGGCTTGCTGAAAAATCTCGACCAGGTCGTCTTCTTGTTGGACCACCGGGCACCTCCAATTTTTCAGCCGATTTAATTTTTTTTGCGCTTTTTTATGCCCTGATAGTTCTGCGCAGTAAATCCCGTTGACGTCAGCTTTTCCTCAGATCGATAGCCGCATTTCGGGCGTTCCACATTTTTCTGACACCCTTAGGCTGGTTCATTCAGGGGCGCTGAGCTAGCGGCAAGGTGGCGGTGCCGGAGAACCTTGTGTGTGCGGCTTCGTCGCGGTTCGTCAAGCGCGACTCCCCCGAATTAAGTGCAAACCACGTCAAGATCGCCAATCTAGCGCTGCGCAAGGGATCAGCCTGAGGTCCCGCTATGCGCCCGATATGCGGCAAGCGAATTCCCGAACGCGCTCCCGCCGACTGGTCTATTCCGCCGCCTGGCGCAGCGGGCGCAGTGCGGCGCGCAGCTGCGCCGCATAGGCGTCGCGCCAGGAGATCTTGTCGTCGGCGAGGAAATCGCCGCTGCGGACTTCGAGGCAGATTTCCGGATCGTCGACGCCCGGCGGCACCGCGCCGTCCTTCTTCAGCGCGCGGGCGGCGCGCAGCAGGCGGCGGCGGGTGCGGGTGATCATCCGGTCGCTCGGCCCCAGATGCTCGAAATCATGGTCGCTGATCGGCCCCATGCTCTCAGTCACCGCCTGGTCCTGCGCCTGGATGCCGGTGATGCCGGTATAGATCCCGCCATTCTTTTGCGCCTCGCGGTCGACCAGCCAGTCGTTGGCGGCGTTGCCGGCGAGCCGCCAGCGGCCGTACCAATCAGTCGTGTTCGGCACGAAATCCATCGTGAGCTTCGACCCGGGGAGCACCCGGCTGTTGCTGAGCGCAGCGCGCGATGCCGGCAAGCCTTTCCACGAGAGGCTGACGAACATCGTATGGGTATCGTCCATCGGAACCCAGCCGCGGCTGCCGACCCGGTCGAAGGCACCCTGAGGCGTCTGCGTCCAGAACGGAAACAGGAAATTGGCAAACCGCCAATAGGTCTCCCCCGCCGCGGCCTGACGATAGGCGGCGTACATCGTGCCCCAATCAGTATCGCTGACATGATATTCCGGCGCCCGATTCGCGACCGTCCAGCGGACCAAATTGTCGGGCGCCAGATCGGCCGCATTGACCGAGCCGGCGTGCAGAAAGCCAAAATGCGAGGTGTCGATGTCGCCTTCGAGCGCCTGCAGCCAGTTGCATTCGCGCTGCGCGAAGGTGACCTGCAACTCGCTCTCGGGCAGCAGCGAGGCCTCGATCATTGGCAATGGCGGGGCCTCGGCGCGCTCGCCCATATAGACCCAGACGAGGCCGTTGCGCTCGGCGACCCGGTAGGCCTTGGCCCTGACCTTGTCCTTGTAGTCGTGCTGCGGCGGCGCGTTCGGCATGTCGACGCAATTGCCGGCCGCATCGAACTTCCAGCCGTGATAGACGCAGCGAAGGCCTCCCTCCTCGTTGCGGCCGAGAAACAGCGAGGCGCAGCGATGCGGGCAGCGGTGGTCCATCACCCCGACCCGGCCCGAGCTGTCACGAAACGCGATCAGCCGCTCGCCGAGCAATAAGAGACGCATCGGCGCGCCGTCGCATTCCAGCTCGGAAGACATCGCCGCCGGCAACCAATATTGCCGCATCAGCCCGCCCATCGTCGTGCCGGGGCCGACGCGCACCAGATCCTCGCGGTCCTTCTGCTTGCTCATCGCTCACCATCTTGGATTAAGGTGTCACTCCGGGATGCCCAAAGGGAAGGCCTGGAACCCATGAACACCCGGCTATGCGGGTTCTTAGAAGCTCGTGGTCATGCGTTCCGGGCTCGCAGCCTTCGCCCGCGCACCGGCATTACAAAGGGGTTCAGCCGCGTTACGAAAACACGGCGAAGCCGAGCCCGGTGCCGGACCCGGCCGGGGTGCGGTAGCCGGGAACGTAATGCGACCAGGCTAAGTCTAGGTGCTCGACGGCACCGCCGACCGCGATCCACATGCGGATCTCCGAGCTGCCGGAATTAAGCTTTTTGCGCGGCAGGGACTGCAGGGCGTCACCGTCCTTGCGCTTGAGCGCGTCGATAATCCCGCGGTCGAGTTCCTCATCGACAACGAAATGGCTGAGCCCGCCTGAGCCGACGATGCCGATGCGCGCGTCCCCGGGCCAGCTCTCAACCGCCGCACGGATCGCCTGGCCGAGCTTCCAGCAGCGCCGCGGTGTGGGTTGGTTTGGCGGATAATAGGTGTTGAGGAACACCGGCACGACCGGCAAGTCGGGATCTTCCATCAGCCGCTTGCGCACAAACGCGTGAGCGTGGCCTTCGCCGTGCTCGGGTGGCAGCCCGTTCGACGAGGCGACGTCGAACTCGCGGTCGATCAACTCGCCGATCAGGTGCAAAGCCAGGGGGGCGGCGACCGGGTAGTCGCGCGGCTCCTTCTCCTCGTAATAGCGCGCGGTGGCGAGCCGCGACCATTCCGGGCCCTTGAAGCCGGGCGACAGCGGCACGTTGCGGATCGTGTCGCCGTAATAGACTAGGAAGGCCGGCAGGTGGTCCTCGTGGAACAGCTCCTTCTGGTCGTCGCCGAGGATGATCAGCGCGTCGAGCTCGGCGCGGCGTACACTCTCTTTCAGATGCTTGATCGCCGCCTGCGCCTCGTCGTGGCGCGCGGTAAAGCGCTCGGGGGTCAATTCCGGCAGCGCTCTCGGGTCGGGACGACGCAGCAATTCCTCGTAGGTGGCCGGCTCGCCCTCCTTGTCGAGAAAAGCGCGCACCCCGTCGCGGTCGATAAAGCTCGGCCAATCCTTGGCCGGGGTGTTGAGCATCGGCGTATGCGACGTGGCGATCCCGAGAACAATTTTGGCCATGCGGCTGCTCCCTCCGCGCGTTGCGAACGAGATATCGCGGTCGGAACCTATCGCCCCGCGTGCGCGCGCGTCAATCAGCGTGGGCTCCGGATTGGGCGCGACATGGCAACGATCGCCGGGCAACTCCGACGCCTGGCGTCAATGCCTTTGTCTCGATGCCATCGTGCTCGTATAAATTGTCGGCGCGTTCCTGTCCCGGCGACCCTCTGTCTCCCCCGTCGAGAGCGGCCGACCGGGTCCGGGCAGCGGCTATACTGACCGGGGGCTTGCGAATGATCGACGTCGCCAAAGCGAGCAGATACATCGACCAGTGCTGGGGCGACGCGATCGTGCCCACCCTCGTCGAATACATCAAGATCCCAAACAAATCGCCAGCCTTCGACCCCGATTGGATGGCGCGCGGCCATATGGACGAGGCGGTGTCGCTGTTCGAGCGCTGGGCACGGGCGCGGCTGCCGTCACTGCCCGGCGCCACCCTCGAAACCGTGCGGCTGCCGGGCCGCACCCCAGTCATCGTCATCGAGGTGCCGGGAGAGAGTGTCGACACCGTGCTGCTCTACGGCCATCTCGACAAGCAGCCGGAGATGCTGGGCTGGGCCGACGGCTACGGGCCGTGGACTCCGCGGCTCGAGGGCGACAAGCTCTATGGCCGCGGCGGCGCCGATGACGGGTATGCGATGTTCGGCGCGTTGAGCGCACTGTTGGCGTTGCAGGAACAAGGCATCCCGCACGCGCGCTGCGTGATCCTGATCGAGGCGTGCGAAGAATCGGGCAGCCCCGATCTGCCGTATTACGTCGATCATCTGGCGGCGCGCCTCGGTAGGCCGTCCTTAGTGGTATGCCTCAACTCCGGCTGCGGCAATTACGACCAGCTGTGGCTGACGACCTCGCTGCGCGGGCTGGTTTCCGGCACGCTCGAAATCCGCGTGCTCGCAGAAGGCGTGCATTCGGGTCATGCCTCGGGTGTCGTGCCGTCGAGCTTTCGCATCATGCGGCAATTGCTGTCGCGGGTCGAACAGGAAGAGACCGGCGCCGTCCGCCCGCCCGAGCTCTATGCGCAGGTTCCGCCCGAGCGGATCGCGCAGGCGCGCCGCGCCGCGGCCGCATTAGGTGACACGGTCTATACCGAATACCCGTTCGCGCCGGGCGTGGCGCCGATGGGCGACGATCTCGCCGAACTGGTGCTGAACCGCACCTGGCGGCCGCAACTGGCAGTGATCGGCATCGACGGCCTGCCGAAACCCGGCGACGCCGGCAACGTGCTGCTGCCCTATACCACGGCCAGGCTAAGCCTGCGCCTGCCACCGACACTGGAGGCCGAAGCGGCGGGCGAGCGGCTCCGCACCTTGCTGGAGAAGGACCCGCCCTACGGCGCGCAAATCGCCTTCGACCTCGGGTCGAGCGCGTCCGGCTGGAACGCGCCGGCTTTGGCGCCGTGGCTCGAACAATCATTGGCGCGGGCGTCGCAGGCGGCGTTCGGCGCGCCGCCCGCCTATATGGGCGAAGGCGGCAGCATCCCGTTCATGGCGATGCTAGGCGAGAAATTCCCGCAGGCGCAGTTTGTGGTGACCGGCGTCCTCGGCCCGCATTCGAACGCGCACGGCCCGAACGAATTTCTGCACATCCCAACCGGCCGGCGCGTCTCGACCGTCATCGCCCAGGTGCTGGCCGACCATCACGCGCGGCAAGAGGAGGCAGGCGGCGATGATCGAGGCTTATGAGGGCAGCTGCCATTGCGGCCGGGTGCGGTTTCGCGTCCGCGCCGATCTGACGAGCCTGCTCGAATGCAACTGCTCGGTCTGTACCAAGAAGGGGATCCTGCACCTGATCGTGCCGCCGGAAGAATTCGAGCTGCTGCAAGGCGGCGACGATCTCGCTACCTATCAGTTCAATACCAACACCGCGCGGCACACCTTTTGCCCGCATTGCGGGATGCACCCGTTCTATGTGCCGCGCTCGGACCCGGACAAGATCAGCGTCAACGCCCGCTGCCTCGACGGCGTCGACCCGGCGAGCCTGCGGCCGACCCAATTCTTCGACGGCCGCAATTGGGAAGCAGCACAGCAGGCCCGGCGTGGAGCGGAGCGGGGGTGAAGGCCCCTCAGCCCGGCCCTCTCGCCGCCTCGCGGGGAGCAGGAGCAGCGCGCGCCGAGGCTAGATGAGCGGCAGGGTCGATCGGCTGGGTCGCGTCGGCGAGCCAATGCGCGGTGGCGGGGTCGACGAGCGGGGTCAGCACCTCGCGGACCTGAGCGTGATAGCGATCGAGCCAGGCGATCTCGTCGTCGTCGAGCAACGAGGTTTCGACCAGGGTGCGGTCGATCGGGGCGAGGGTCAGGGTCTCGAAGCCGAGCATCTCGCGCTCGGCCGAGCCGTTCGAGGGCTGCACCAGCACGAGGTTCTCGATGCGGATGCCGTAGGCGCCGGTCTTGTAATAGCCGGGCTCGTTCGAGACGATCATGCCAGCCAACAGCGGCTGCGCGCTCGGCGCCTTGGAGATGCGCTGCGGCCCTTCGTGCACGCCAAGATAGCTGCCGACCCCGTGCCCGGTGCCGTGGTCGTAATCGAGCCCGGCCTGCCACAGCCCGCGCCGGGCGAAGCCGTCGAGCTGGGTTCCGGTCGTGCCCTTGGGAAACCGCGCGAGCGCCAGCGCGATGTGGCCCTTCAAGACGCGGGTGAAGCGGTCGCGCATTTCGGCCGAGGGCTCGCCGATCGCCACCGTGCGGGTCACGTCGGTGGTGCCGTCGAGATATTGCGCGCCCGAATCCAAGAGATAGAGGGTGCCGCGATCGAGCTGTTTCTCGGTCTCCGGCATCGCCCGGTAGTGCACAATCGCCCCGTTCGACCCGGCCCCCGAGATCGTCGGAAAGCTCAAATCGCGGAAATATTCCTCCTCGCGGCGGAAGGCTTCGAGCCGGTCGCTGGCGGCGATCTCGGAGAGCCCGCCCTCGGGCGCCTCGTGCGCGAGCCAGGCGAGAAACCGAGTCAAGGCAGCGCCATCGCGACGGTGCGCCGAACGGGTGCCGTCGATTTCGACCGGATTTTTGCACGCCTTGGGCAAGACGCATGGGTCGGCGGCGCGATGGAGCTTGGCCCCGGCCGCCTCGAGCCGGTCGAAAATCCACGCGGCCGCACTTGCCGGATCGGCCTGCACCCGGCCGCCCTCGCCGGCGAGCGCGTCGAGCGCCGGCCCCAGCTC
Source organism: uncultured Alphaproteobacteria bacterium (assembly GCA_963832875.1). GTDB lineage: Bacteria > Pseudomonadota > Alphaproteobacteria > ATCC43930 > CGMCC-115725 > AP-15. Next base: position 892,075 of record CAWHWB010000003.1, read on the forward strand.
TTCAGGTGCGGCCACCGTCACCGCGTTGCTGAGATGGCGGTCGAGACCGGGGACCAGTTTGCGGCGATCGATGAACAGGGTGACGCTCGCGTCCTGGCGCAGGATGGCGAAAGACAGCGGCAATGGCGTGTGCGGCACGTCGCCGCCGCGGATGTTGAGGAGCCAGGCGATCGATTCGGGCATGGTCAGCACCGCCGCGGCGACGCCCTCCTCGGCCAGGCCGCGGGCGAGCCGGATGCGTTTCGACGTGGCACTCTCGCCGGCGAATTCCTCGGGATGCGGCACCACCGGGGCCAAGGGTGCCGCCGGCTGTCCCGTCCAGACCCGGTCGAGCGGGTTGTCGGCGACCGGGCGCAGCGACGCCCCGGCCTTTTCCGCTCCGGCGCGGAACCGCTCGACCTCGTGCGGGGTGTGCAGCCACGGGTCGTAGCCGAGCACGGCGCCGGCCGGAAGCGCCGCGCCGATCCAGCCTGCCGGCGGTTCCTCGACCAGGTGATGGATCTCGAACCGGTCGCGATCGACCTGCTGCGCCGCCTGCAAGGTATAGCGGCCGTCGACGAAGAGCGCGGCGCGCTCGCGCAGCACGACGGCCAGCCCGGCCGAGCCGGTAAAGCCGGTCAGCCAGGCTAGGCGCTGGCCGCGCGGCGGCACGTACTCTCCCTGGTGCTCGTCCGAGCGCGGCACGACGAACCCGTCGAGCCCGCGGGAGGACAGCTCGCTGCGCAGGCGGACGAGCCGTTCCAGGCGCGGCAGAAGCTCGAAATCGGCGTGCGCGAGACCATCGCGGTAGCCCGCCGCCATCTCGCGGCGCAGCGCTTCGAGCGCCTGCGCCAGGGTCGGCGGCACCGGGTCGGCGACCAGCCGGTGCCAGCTCGTGCCGATTTCGGCCGGGGCGCCGAGCACGCCGGCGATCAGCGCCTCGACCTCCGCCAGGTCATAGGACGAATGCGCCTCGCGCAGCAGCGCCGCAAGTTCGCCCCGGTCCGAACCTTTGATCGTCATCGCCTGCTCCTCATCCCATGCCGCGCCGCGGCAATCTGACCCTCGGCATAGCTGAATTGCAACAAGGCTCTAGAAGATGTTGCGGCGCAACACCAAATCTGTTGCAATGCAGCAAAAGTGCGTATGGGAGTATGTGTGATGCCGTTTCTGAACCTCTTCATCGCGGCCGGTAAGGCGGTTTCCGCCTGGCGGCGCCGGGAGCGGGCCTATGCCGACCTGATGGCGCTCGACGACCACGCGTTGGCCGATATCGGGATCCGCCGCTCGGAGATCCGTGCGATCCTGGCCGCCGACCGCAAGGCCGCCCGCTCGGCGTCGCCTGCGGCGTCGCGGCGGTCCGCAGCCGTCGGCCGGCCAAAGGCGGCCTGACCGGTCTTTGATCCGAACCCTGATTCCAACCTGATTTATAGATGGGGGCCGCGGCCCCCATCTTCATGTGCGCTCCCGCGCCGGCCCGCAGAACGAGGGTCGACCATCCATCGATCACGATGCGGCGTTCGAGGGCGATGCCGAGCCCGCGATGCGGCGCCAGCACGATCGGCTCCTGGTGGCGCAACAATCCCGACAGCACCGCCCGCCCGCCGGGCCTCAGCGTCCGTGCGAGATCGGCGGCGAGCAGCGCCAGCGGGCGCGCCAGGATGTTAGAAAAAATCAAATCATGGCACCCCTGGCGCAGCTGGCGTCCGTGATATCCGGGGGCGCAGCCGACCCGGATCAGGCCGGCGACGCCATTGCGCGCGACATTATGGCGGGCGACCCCGACCGAGCCCGGATCGATGTCGCTCGCCCGCACCCGGCGGCGCAGCAGCTTGGCTGCGGCGATCGACAGGATGCCGGTCCCGGCGCCGATATCGAGCGGATAGCGGACAGGGCGCCGCCGCGCCAGAGCTTGGAGCGCCAGCAGGCAACCTCGGGTCGAAGGATGCTCGCCGGTGCCGAACGCGGTCGCCGCATCGATCATGATCCCGATCGCTTCGGCGGGAACCCGGCCGCGGTAATGCGACCCATAGACAAAAAAGCGGCCGACGCGCAGCGGCGGGAAGGCCAGCTGGTTTTCGGCGAGCCAGTCGCGGTCGGGCAATCGCGCTTCGGCGATCTCGACCAGTTCGCCGCCGGAAGCGGCGGCGGCGAGCGCCAGGCGCGCCGACAGCTCGGGGGTCAGCACCGAGGATTTCGGATAGGCTTCGAGCCGCCACTCCTCGGCTGCCGTCTCAAAGGCCGAGACGGCAGGGGCGAACTCGTCGAAAACGGCGAATACGGCACTCGCCGCCGCGGCGCCGCGGACATGGGCGTGGAGATGACGGACGCCGGCGCTCACCGGCGGCGACCCCGGATGGACGCCGTGACCCGGTCAGGCGCCGGCGGGCAGGTGATCGGGACCGATAAAATTGTCAAACTTCGTGGTCTCGGCGTCGAAATGCAGCTTGATGTTGCCGATCGGCCCGTGCCGCTGCTTGGCGATGATGACTTCCCCGGTGCCATAGACCTCTTCAAACCGGGCGTGCCAGCGGCTGAAGCGATCGTTGTACTTTTCGTCGGTTTCATCGGCTCGGCGCAGCGGTTCTCCGCGCGATAGATAGTATTCCTCGCGAAAGATGAACATGACCACGTCGGCGTCCTGCTCGATCGAGCCTGATTCGCGCAGATCGGCCAGCATCGGCCGCTTGTCCTCGCGCTGCTCGACCGCGCGCGACAATTGCGCCAAAGCCAGCACCGGGACATCGAGCTCCTTGGCGACCGCCTTCAGGCCGCGGGTGATGTCGGAGATCTCCTGCACCCGGTTTTCCAGGCTGCGCACCTGGACCGAGGGGCGCATCAGCTGCAGATAATCGACGACGATCAGGCCGAGGCCCTGCTGGCGCATCAGCCGCCGGGCGCGCGTGCGCAAAGCCGAGACGCTGAGCGCCGGGGTGTCGTCGATGAACAACGGCAACGCCTGTAGGTGATGGCTCGCCTGCACGAACCGGTCGAAATCCTGATGGCTGACATCGCCGCGGCGGATGCGATCCGAGGAAATCCCGGATTCTTCGGCGAGGATGCGGGTGGCCAGTTGCTCTGAGGACATTTCGAGCGAAAAGAACCCGACCACGGCGCCATCCTCGGCGACGGTGCGGCCATCGGCGGCGCGGCGCGCCCGGTAGGCCTTGGCCGCGTTGAACGCGATGTTGGTGGCGAGCGCCGACTTTCCCATCGACGGGCGGCCGCCGAGGATCACCAGATCGGAGGGATGCAGCCCGCCGAGCTTCTGGTCGAGATCAACAAAGCCGGTGGCGACGCCAACCGTCTTGCCGCTGCGTTTGAACGCCGCCTCGGCCATATTGATGGCGCTGGTCAGCGGCACGCTGAAGGCGCGAAAGCCGCCCTCGTTCTGACCGGCGGTGGCGAGTTCGAACAGCTTTTTCTCGGCCCGTTCGATCTGCTCGAGCGCCCGGTCGTCGAGATCATGGCGAAAGGCGTCGTTGACGACGTCTTCGCCGAGCGCGATCAGCTGGCGCCGCAAGTAAAGGTCGTGGATCGCGCGCCCGTAATCCTCGGCGTTGATGATCGTCACTGCGGCGCTGACCAGATGGACCAAATACTGCGCGCCGCCGATCTCGGCGAGCGCCCCGTCCTGGTCGAACAGGTTCTTCAAGGTGACCGGGTTGGCGATCTGGCCGCGCTCGACCAGCTTGCCGATCGCTGCGAAGATGCGGGCGTGGACCGCGTTGCCGAAATGCTCGGCCATCAGGAACTCGGAGACCCGCGGATAGGCCGCGTTGTTGATCAGCATGGCGCCCAACAGCGCCTGCTCAGCCTCGGTATTAAAGGGCGGGGTGCGAATTCCCCCGGATCGGCCCCGGGGGTGGGGTCGGTCTCGCGCAGCGGCGTGACCCGGGAGACGGTCGTCGTTTCCATGCGCCAAGGCTACCATCCGCGGCCGGTAGAACCGCCGGCAATAAAATCCACAAGCTGTGGAAGGCGGGAGCCGTCAGGCGGCGCGGTCGGCCGCGCCGCGGTCGGCGGCGGGGCTGTGCTCGCGTTCCCAATCGAGCATGTAGTCGCGGGTCAGCGGCACGGTCTCGACCTGCTTCGCAAGCTGCATCTGAAAGACCAGGTGACCGGCGCGGCGGAAGGCGATCTCGGAGCCGACCAAGTAGAGTTCCCACATTCGGCAGAAGCGCTCGTCGTAGATTGTGCGCAGGCGGTCGCGATTGTGCTCGAAACGGCGCCGCCACGCCCGCAACGTCTGCGCGTAGTGCAGCCGCAGGATCTCGATGTCGGTGATCCACAGCTGCAGCCGCTCGACAACCGGCACGACTTCCGAGAGGGCTGGCGCGTAGCCGCCGGGAAAAATGTATTTGCGCAGCCAAGGCTGGGTGGAGCCCGGCCCGTCCATGCGGCCGATCGAGTGCAGCAGCGCCACCCCGTCCGGTGTCAGCAGCGACTTCACCTTGGCGAAGAAGGTGCGGTAATGGTTGATGCCGACATGCTCGAACATGCCGACCGAGACGATTCGGTCGTATTCGCCGGCTTCCTCGCGATAGTCGCGCAGGTGAAAGCGGACGCGATCGCACAGCCCGGCCGCGGCGGCGCGGCGCATCGACACCTGGTGCTGCTCGACCGAGAGCGTCAACCCGGTCACCTCGGCGCCGCACTCCTGGGCGAGATAGAGGGCGAGGCCGCCCCAGCCCGAGCCGATGTCGAGCACCTTTTGCCCGGGCTCGATCATCAGCTTGGCGGCGATGTGGCGCTTTTTGTCGAACTGCGCCGTCTCGAGATCGTCGTGGCCGCCGTGGAAATAAGCGCAGGAATATTGCCGGTCGGGGTCGAGAAACAGCTCGTAGAGCTGGTCCGACAGATCGTAATGATGCGCCGCGTTCTGCCGGGCGCGCGACAGTGGATTGTACTGGTGAACCCGGCGCAGAAACCTGGAAGAGCCGTTGAGCACGCGCGACAGCGCTCCGTCCGGCAGCGCCTCGAGATTGAGCTCGAGCAGATCGATCAGGTCGTAGAGGCCACCCTCCTCCATCGTCAGGGTGCCGTCGACATAGGCTTCCGGCAGATAGAGGCGCGGCCTGACCAGCAGCTTCCAATGCAAGGCCGGGTCATGCAGACGGATCGCCACACTCGGCCCGGGCGCCCCGGCGACCTGGCGCGAGACGCCTTTGGCGTCGATGATGCGAAGCCGGCCGATGGAGATGATCTTCTCGAAAAGACGGGCCAGCAGCATCGCGACGAGACCATGGAGGAAGCCGACCCGCCACTATCCACGAAGTGACAAAGCGAACGCAAGACGTTCGCCGCGCAATCAGGGGTTCTCTGCGGCGGTGGTAGCCGGCTCGGTCGCTTCCTCGTCAGCCTCGTCCTCATCGCGCTGACGCAACGGGTCGATGCCGCGCGCCTGCATGTTGGCCTCTTCGGCCGATTGAGCGACGTTGGCGACGACAGTGACCGAGACTTCGGGGTGGAGCACGACCCGCAGCGAATGCAGCCCCAAATTCTTGATCGGCCGATCGAGGACGACCTGGCGCTTTTCGATCGTGAAGCCCGCCGCGGTGACGGCCTCGGCGATGTCGCGGGCCGAAACCGAGCCATAGAGCTGGCCGCTTTCGCCGGCCTGACGGACGATCACCACGCTCAGCCCTTCGAGCTTGGCGCCGACCTCGCCGGCTTCGGCCTTGCGCTGAAGGTTGTTGGCTTCGAGCTGGGCGCGTTGGGTTTCGAAATAGGCGAGGTTGTCCTTAGTCGCACGCAGCGCCTTTTTTTGCGGCAGCAGGTAGTTGCGGGCAAAGCCCGGCTTCACTTTGACGAGCTGGCCCATCTGGCCCAGCTTTTCGACGCGTTCGAGCAGGATCAGTTCAATCATCGATTTTACCTCCAACTGGTCGAGGCTGGGCAAAGCGCCGCCGCAATCCGAGCGGCGCATCGAGCAGCCCCAAAACGGCGATCACCAACAGCGGCCAGCCGAACAGACCGGCCAATACATAGAAAATGGCGAGCGGGATCTGCGGCCGCGCCAGCCGGCGCACCAGGGCGTGCAGCACCGCCAGCCCGGCAAGGCACATCGGCAGCGCCAGCACGATCATCACGTTGATCCCGAAAAACCGCGCCGGGCCGCCAAACGCGCTGGCCACGGCGGCGATCGCCAGCAATGGCGTGATCCAACTCGGCAGGGTCAGCGCGGCGAGATCGGGAGACGGCCGCCAGGCTAGCCCGAACCGCGCCAAAACGCCTTGCGCGAGAATGGCGCTGCTCGCGGTCATCATCATCCAGGACCCGACCACGATTCCAGGGATGACCAATGCCAGCAGCGCAGTGAGCGCGTCGCGGCCGGACCCGTTTTCATCGACGAAACGATCGATCGCCGGCGCCAGCGCGTGGCGCAGCAACGCCTCGATGCCGCCCGGGCCGCCGAGAAACAGCAGGCTCGCAGCGAACGCGGCGAGGCCGAGCCCGGTCAGCCATCCGGTCAGCAATCCCGGCGGATACCATTCGAGCGAGCCTGAAGGTCCGGCTCGCGCCAGCAAGGCCTGTCGTACCAAGAGGATGACCGGCGCCGCGTAGAGCCCGGCGAACAACCCCGCCGCGACCGTGTCGCCGACCGTGAGCAAGATGATCGAGGCGGTCAGCCCGGCCGCCGTCGCCGCGCCCAGGCCAAGCCACAAACCGGCGACGAACAACGGCAGTTGCGCCAGGTAGGCGAGGACCGCGGCACTCGGCGACCCGGTCAGCACCGCCAGATAAAAACCGGCGCCGAGCCCGCCCAACAACGCCCCCGATCCGGCGCTTCCGAGCCGACCCATGGCAATCCGCCCCATCGTGATTCGTCCGGCGGCGATCGGTCGGGCGATCGGCGACGCGCCGGCGCCGGGCTAGCTCGCCCCTTATTTCACCATGTAGGGCAAGAGGCCGAGAAACCGCGCGCGCTTGATCGCCTGCGCCAGCTCACGCTGCCGCTTGGTCGAGACCGCGGTGATGCGGCTCGGTACGATCTTGCCGCGCTCCGAGACGAAGCGCTGTAGCAGCTTGATGTCCTTGTAGTCGATCTTGGGGGCGTTCGGACCTGAAAACGGGCACGATTTGCGCCGCCGAAAGAACGGCCGCCGGGCAGCGCCGCCGCGCCCCCGTTCGCCCGCGGACTGGCTTTCCATTTAGGGCTCCACCGCCTCGGCTGCGGCCGGTGCGGGGACCGGACGCTCCGGCGCCGGGCGCTCGCCCTGGGCGCCGCCGGGCCGCTCGGCGCCGCCGTCGCGCGCGTCGCGCGATTCGCCGTAGCGCTCGCGATCACGGTCGCCGCGCCGCCCGCGATCGTCGCGGCTGCCGCGGCTCTGCATGATCGCCGACGGGCCTTCCTCAAGCAAATCGACCCGAATCGTCAGATAGCGCAGCACGTCCTCGTTGATTCGCATCGTGCGTTCCAGCTCGGCGATCGCCGGCGCCGGCGCCGCCAAATTCATCAGCACGTAATGCCCCTTGCGGTTTTTGCGCATGCGATAGGCGAGATTGCGCAGTCCCCAATATTCGCGCTTCTTGACCTCGCCGCCATTGTCGGCGATCAGCTGGGCGAAGCCGTCGGAGAGGGCATCGACCTGTGCGCCCGAAATATCCTGGCGCGCGATGAACACATTTTCGTACAGCGGCATAGGAACCAGATCCCTTTTGGCTGATAGGCTCCCGAGGCGCTCGCGCCGACCGGGGCAAGCCGGCTACAGCCGGCAAGGGCAAGCCCCGCACTATACAGAAAGCCGTCGGCGGGACAAGATGGCGGTGGGCCGCTCCGGGACGGTGTCGGGTCATGGGGGAACGGGGAATGGGTTTGGGATGAAGCGGGCATTGGTGTTTCCGGGTCAGGGATCGCAGGCGGTCGGGATGGGACGCGGCCTCGCCGACGCCTTTCCCGCCGCCCGCCTGCTGCTCGAGGAGGTCGACGAGGCGCTGTCGCAGCCGCTCTCGCGCCTGATGTTCGAGGGGCCGGAGAGCGAGCTGACCTTGACCGAAAATGCCCAGCCGGCGCTGATGGCGGCGAGCCTCGCGGTGATCCGCGTGCTCGAAACCGAGGGCGGCCTCGATTTCGGCCGGCATGTCGCCTTTGTGGCCGGGCATTCGCTCGGCGAGTATTCGGCGCTGGCCGCGGCGCGCGCGCTCGCGGTCGGCGATGCGGCCCGGCTCCTGAAATTGCGCGGGCGGGCGATGCAGCGGGCGGTGCCGGTCGGCGAGGGGGCGATGGCGGCGCTGATTGGGCTCGATGTCGCGACAGCGCGGGCGGTTGCCGCCCAGGCGGCGCGCGCCGGCCTCGACACCGATGAAATCTGCGCGGTGGCCAACGACAACGCCCCCGGCCAGGTCGTGATCAGCGGCCATCGCGGCGCCGTCGAGCGCGCCATCGCGATCGCCCGCGAGCATGGCGCGCGCCGCTCGATCCTGCTGCCGGTCAGCGCGCCGTTTCATTCGCCGCTGCTGGCGCCGGCCGCCGCGGTGATGGCCCGGGCGCTCGAACAGGTGGTGTTGCGCCCACCCCTGGTGCCGCTTGTCGCTAACGTATCGGCGCGCCCGGTCTGCGCCCCCGTCGAGATCGAGCGGCTTCTGGTCGCACAGGTGACAGCAATGGTGCACTGGCGCGAGAGCGTGCTGTTTCTCGCCGGTTGCGGCACCAGCGAAATTGTCGAAATCGGCGCCGGGCGGGTGCTCGCCGGGCTGGTCAAGCGGATCGCTCCCAAGATAACGACCCTCTCGGTCGGTCTCCCGGCCGAGATCGATGCGCTGATCGCCGACCTCTGAGAGCGGCTGCGCGTGTTCGATCTGTCGGGCCGGACGGCGCTGGTGACCGGCGCCTCGGGCGGGATCGGTGGGGCGACGGCGCGGGCATTGTGTGGCCAGGGGGCGGAGCTGATGCTGGCCGGAACTCGCGAGGCGGCGTTGCGGGCATTGGCCGGGGAACTCGGCAAGCGCGCTCATGTCGGGGTTGCCGACCTCGCTGATCCGCAAGCCTGCGAGCGTCTGGTGCGGGAGGCCGAGGCGGCGATGGGCCATGTCGACATCCTGGTCAACAATGCCGGCCTGACGCGCGATGGCCTCGCGCTGCGGATCAAGGACGAGGATTGGCAGGCGGTCATCGAGGTCGATTTGACCGCCGCCTTTCGGCTCACCCGCGCGGCGCTGCGCGGCATGGTGCGGCGGCGGCACGGGCGGGTTATCGGGGTCAGCTCGATCGTCGCCGTGACCGGCAACCCCGGCCAAGCCAATTATGCGGCGGCCAAGGCGGCGATGATCGGCATGTCGAAATCGATCGCGGCCGAGGTCGCTGGCCGCGGCGTCACCGTCAACTGCGTTGCCCCTGGACTGATCGAGACGGCGATGACCGAGAAGCTCACGAGCGAGCAGCGCGCCCGGCTGGGGGCGGCGATTCCGGCGGGGCGGTTCGGGGTGCCCGACGACGTCGCCGCCGCGATCGTTTATCTGGCCAGCGCCGAGGCCGCCTATGTCACCGGTCAAACCTTGCACGTCAACGGCGGGATGGCCATGCTGTAGGCCGTGCCCGCGACAGGCCGATTCCGTCGAATTGGCACCGCCGGGGGAATCATGATATGGAGCCGCGCCTTGATTGTGGCCCCTGACGGCGACAACTATGACGGCGGATGGCGCCCGGATTTGTGTGACGAGATCAATTTCAAGCCAGCCACTGAGGGGAAGAACGGATGAGCGACGTCGCCGAGCGGGTCAAGAAGATCGTCGTCGAGCATTTGGGCGTCGACGAATTTAAGGTGACCGAGAACGCTAGCTTTATCGACGATCTCGGTGCCGACAGCCTCGACACGGTCGAACTCGTGATGGCCTTCGAAGAAGAATTCGGGTGCGAGATCCCGGACGATGCCGCGGAAAAGATCGTGACCGTCAAGGATGCGGTCACTTTTATCGAATCGCATGGCTGAGTTGCCCGAGCAGGCTGCAGGTCGCTGGATCTCCCGGCCGTGACCATTCGTGCGTTCGGCCGTCCGTGAGCAGGGGATGCGGCGCGTCGTCGTAACCGGCATGGGGCTGGTGACGCCCCTTGGCATCGGCCTCGAACGAAACTGGAGCCGTCTGACCGAAGGGTCCTCCGGGATCAGCGCGATCCAGTCCTTTGACGTTTCGGACCTGCCGGCCAGGATCGCCGGCCAGGTGCCGCGCGGCGACATCGCCTCGGGCCGATTCAACGCCGACGACTGGGTCCCGCCCAAGGATCAGCGCAAGATGGACGGCTTTATCGTCTACGCGCTGGCCGCGGCGGTGCAGGCAGTCGAAGACGCCGATTGGCTGCCGGAAAGCGAAGAGGCGCGCGAACGCACCGGGGTGATGATCGGCTCCGGCATCGGCGGTCTTCCCGGCATCACCGATGGTGCGCTGACCCTGCACGAGCGTGGCCCGAGGCGGCTGACGCCATTCTTTATCCCGGCCAATCTGATCAACCTGGCCTCGGGTCACGTCTCGATCCGTTATGGCTTCACTGGGCCGAACCACGCGGTGGTCACGGCCTGCTCCAGCGGCGCGCACGCGATCGGCGACGCCGCGCGGCTGATCATGCTCGACGATGCCGACGTCATGGTGTGCGGCGGCACCGAGGCGGCAATCTGCCGGCTGGGTCTCGCCGGTTTTGCTGCGGCACGCGCGCTGTCGACCGGGTTCAACGACGACCCACCGCGCGCCTCGCGGCCGTGGGACCAGGCCCGCGACGGTTTCGTGATGGGCGAGGGGTCCGGGATTCTGGTGCTCGAAGAGCTCGACCACGCCAAGCGGCGCGGGGCGAGGATCTATGCCGAGATCATCGGCTATGGCATGTCGGGTGACGCCTATCATCTGACGGCACCCGCCGAGGACGGCAATGGCGCCTTCCGCTCGATGCGCAACGCGCTTCGGCGCGCGCAAATCCCGCCCGAAAGCATCGACTACATCAACGCGCACGGCACCTCGACCCCGCTCGGCGACGAGATCGAATTGGGCGCGGTCAAGCGGCTGTTCGGGCGGCACGCCTACGAGCTGTCGATGTCCTCGACCAAATCGGCGATCGGCCATTTGTTGGGTGCGGCCGGCAGCGTCGAAGCGATCTTCTCGATCCTGGCACTGCGCGATGGCGTGGTGCCGCCAACCTTGAACCTCGACGACCCGTCGCCCTCCTGCGACATCGACCTGGTCGCTAAGACGGCCAAGGAGCGGCGTGTTGATTACGTGCTGACCAATTCGTTCGGGTTTGGCGGCACTAACGCCTCGCTGATTTTCACCGGCCCGCCTTGAGCGGCGGAGCAGCTAAGCGCCGTTGCGGGATCGGTGAGGGATGCACGGTGCGCTTCGCCTGTTCGGCTGGGCTTTGCTCGCGGCTTCGGCCGTGCTCGCGGCAGCGGGCGGCAGCGCCTGGTGGCTCTATCGGGAAGTGACCGGTCCCGGGCCGCTGACGCATCCGCGCACCGTGGTGATCCCGCCGCGCACCGGGCTTGCCGAGGTCGCCGAGCTGTTGGCGCACGACGGCGTCGTTCGGCACCGCGTGCCGTTCGAAATTGGTGCGGTTCTATCCGGGCACGGCGCGTCGCTGCTCGCCGGCGAATACGATTTCCCGGCCGGTACGAGCCCGCTTGGGGCGGTCGGCATTCTCGCCGGCGGCAACACCGTCAAGCACCGGCTGACAATCCCCGAAGGGCTGACGAGCCCGCAAATCGTAGCCCTGGTGGACGCGGCCCCGGCGCTTGACGGCAGCCCGATCAAGCTGCCCGCCGAAGGCGCGCTGCTACCCGAAACCTACATCTATAGTTATGGCGACACGCGGCAGCAGATGCTCGCGCGGATGCGGCAGGCGATGGCGCACGCCGTGGCCGCGGCCTGGGCCGAGCGCCGGCCCGACCTGCCGCTCGCCGACCCGGAGCAGCTGCTGATCCTCGCTTCGATGGTCGAAAGCGAAGCGGCACGGCCCGACGAACGCGCCCGGATTGCCGCCGTCTTCGTCAACCGGCTGCGGCTCGGCATGCGGCTGCAGTCGGACCCGACCGTGCTCTATGCGTTGAGCGACGGCGGCGCCAAAAAACTCGATCGCCCATTGACCCGTGCCGATCTCGCCGTCGCCTCGCCCTATAATACCTATTTCGCCAAAGGCTTGCCCCCCGGCCCGATCGACAATCCCGGGATGGCGGCGTTGCTCGCGGCGGCCCGGCCCGCGCCGACCGACGACCTCTATTTTGTCGCCGACGGCTCGGGGGGGCACGTCTTCGCCAAAACCCTCGCCGAGCACAACCGCAACGTCGCCCAATACCGCCGCAACCTAGCCGTCACCCCCGATCCGCCGCCCGCCGCGCCAGGAAAGTCGGCGCGCTAGTGCTCGGAATTCTCGGCCCGCTGGAGATCGAGCTTTCCCCGAACTCGGCCAAGAGAAATGGCCGCATCAGCTGCTCCACAGCTTCTGTGCACAAGCGGCTTGCGCGACCTTCTCCGGCGGCGTGGCCAGCGATGACAAAGGCGCGGGGCAAGGCTGATTTGCGCTAGGATCGCGCCGCCGGAAGCGCAAATTTTTGGGGAGGCGGTGGCATGTCGGCGACGGCGTTCATCGAAGCGCGAGATTTCCTGCTCGCTCTTCGCGACGACTATGAGCGGGCCTATCGTGATTTCCGCAGGCCGGTTTTGGACCGGTTCAACTGGGCGCTCGATTATTTCGACACGATGGCGGCCGGCAATCATGGCACCGCTTTGTGGATCGTCGAGGACGACGGCGGCGAAGCCCGGCTGAGCTTTGCCGAACTCGCCGAACGGTCGAGCCGGCTCGCCAACTGGCTGCGCGGGCTGGGGGTATGCCGCGGCGACCGCCTGCTCTTGATGCTCGGCAATGTCGCGCCTTTGTGGGAGTGCATGCTGGCGGCGATGAAGCTCGGCGCCGTGATCATTCCGGCGACGACCCTGTTGAACCGCGACGATCTCATCGACCGCTTCGCCCGCGGCCGGGTCCGCCATGTCGTCGCCGGCGTCGACAACGCCGCCAAATTCGCCGACCTCCCCGGCGACTATACGCGGATCGCGGTCGGCGGCGCCGCTCCCGGCTGGCACGCCTGGGAAGCCGGCTACGATGCGCCGGCGCAGTTCACCGCCGATGGCACGACCAATGCCTGCGACCCGCTGCTGCTCTATTTCACCTCCGGCACCACGGCCAAGCCGAAGCTCGTATTGCACAGCCACCAGAGCTATCCGGTCGGGCATCTCTCGACGATGTATTGGCTCGGCGTGAAGCCGGGGGATATCCACCTGAATATCTCGTCGCCAGGCTGGGCCAAGCACGCGTGGAGCTGCTTTTTCGCGCCGTGGAACGCCGCGGCGGCGGTGTTCATGGTGAACCAGCCGCGGTTTAGCGCCAAGCGGCTGCTCGACGCGATCGCGCGCTGCGGCATCACCACCTTCTGCGCACCGCCGACGGTGTGGCGGATGCTGATCCAGGAGGACCTGGCGGCGTGGAAGGTCGTGCTGAGGGAGGTCGTCAGCGCCGGCGAGCCGCTCAACCCCGAGGTGATCGATCGGGTCAAGGCGGCCTGGGGACTGATCATTCGCGACGGCTACGGCCAGACCGAGACAACCTTGCAGATCGGCAATTTCCCGGGCCAGAAGGTCAAGCCCGGGTCGATGGGCCGGGCGGCGCCGGGCTATCGGGTGCGGTTGCTCGATGCCAACGGCGCGGAGCAGCCGGAAGCCGAGATCTGCCTGGCGCTCGACCCGCCGCCGCTCGGGCTGATGCAGGGCTATCAGGGCGACGATGGCGCCATCTTGCCGCTTTCGGGCGCCGCCTATCGCACCGGTGACGTGGCGATGCGCGACTCCGACGGTTATTTCACCTATATCGGCCGCGCCGACGACGTGTTCAAAGCCTCGGACTACCGAATTAGCCCGTTTGAGCTCGAAAGCGCCCTGATCGAGCACCCTGCGGTCGCCGAGGCCGCGGTGGTGCCGTCGCCCGAACTCGTTGCGCCTCGCCGTTCCCAAAGCGTTTGTCGCGCTCACGGCGAACCAGGCGCCCGACCGCGATACCGCCTTGTCAATCTTTCGCCACCTGCGCGCTCATCTCGCTGCGTACAAGCGGGTGCGTCGGCTGGAATTCGCCGATCTGCCAAAGACCATCTCGGGCAAGATCCGCCGCGTCGAATTGCGCACCGCCGAAGCCGCCCGCCGCGGCAAGGATGCGGGCCGCGCCGAAAGCGAATTTTGGGAGGAAGATTTCCCGGAACTCGGCTGATTGCCGATTAGACCAGCCATTCCGCCGAAGCGGGGCTTTGACGAGTCGAGGCCTGGATCCAAATATTATGCCTGGATCCAAATCTTATGCAAAGATATCGCCAGCGATGTAGCCTCCGCCGATGGCACAAATCGTGATTCGTAATATCGATGTCGGCCGGGAGCTTGCTGATAGGCGATAGGCGGCATGGGCTGCGGCCTCGGCGTGCTAGGATCCGGGTTCTGTCCAGGTCTCGAACATCGTCATGGAGGTGCGCTTATGGGTAAGCTCGATGGGAAAGTCGCGCTGGTCACCGGCTCCGGCCGCAATATCGGCCGCGCCACGGTCATGAAGTTGGCCGGGGAGGGCGCCAACGTCGTGGTCAACGCCCGCTCCAATCAGGCCGAGGCCGACGCCGTCGCGCGCGAAGCCCGCGACCTCGGGGTCAAGGCGATCGCCGTCCTCGCCGACATCGCCAAAAAGACCGACATCGATGCGATGGTGGCGCGCACCTTGTCGGAATTCGGCCGGATCGACATCCTGATCAACAATGCCGCGATCCGTCCGCACAAGCCCTTCACCGAGGTCAGCGTAGCGGAGTGGGAGCACGTCCGGGGGGTAGTGCTCGACGGGGCGATCTATGCCACGCAGGCGGTGATCCCGGCGATGGTCGAGCACCGGTTTGGCCGCATCTTGTTCTTCACCGGCGACGGCTCCTTTACCGGGGGCAGCGGCCGCGCTCATGTCTCGGCGGCGAAGCTGGGCTTGGTCGGGCTGGCGCGTGCGCTCGCGACCGAATTCGCGCCGCAGAACATCCGCGTCAACGTGGTCTCGCCCGGCAGCATCGACACTAGGCGGGACAATCCCGAATGGTATCAGGGACATGTGCCGAGCGCGGCCGGCATCCCATTGGGCCGTCAGGGGCACGTGAACGAGATCGCCGCCACCTGCTTGTTTTTGGTCAGCGACGACGGCGGCTTTATCACCGGCCAGACCATCCACGTCAACGGCGGCGCCGGGTACTACTGACGACGGCCGGCCCAGTTAGCGCCGTGGAGGCATCGAACTCCCCGAGCCTTCGGTCGCATGCGAGCCCACGCCGCTCGCCGTTCCGCTGATGCTCGACAACTCTTGCGCTTCGGCCAGATGTTGCCGCAGGACCGGCAGCAGCGATTGGGCGTAGCCCTTGATCCGTTGGTTTTGGCCGTCTCTCGCTTCCGTTTCGAACGCGCCGACGGTTTTCTCGTGATCCCGGACCATGTTCGCCAGATATTGCCGGTCGAATTGCGCCCCGTTCAGGCTCTCGAGCTTCTGCTTCAAGGTCTTGTCGTTGGCGGTGAGTGTCGGTTGTGGGATTCCGGGAATCTCCTTCGCGAGGCCCATCAGCCAGTCGTTGGCAAAGGTATGATCCGTTGCCATCCACCGGCCGAATTCTTTCACCGCCGGAGTTTCGCCCTTTTGCTCGGCCAATTGCCCCAGCTGAGCCTCGGCGAGATTGCCGGCGCCGGCCATGTCGACGAAGGTTTTGTCCTGGCTGCTCAAACTCTGCGGGAACGCACTCTGCGCGAAGGCTGGGGCGGCAATCAAGAGCGCGCCCACGGATGCTGCGGCAAGCAACCCTTTCATTGAAATGACTCCCAGGCTGATCGATCGGAACAACCAGCCAACGCGCCCCCTTCTCGGCACGTTCCGCGCCCCCAATGGGCCCGCCGTTTGAAATACGCGGCTGGTCTCAACCGGTCAGCACTTGCCAGACCCGCGTGTCGCGCGCCTCGCGATCCTCGAGCTCGCGGCTGGTCGGCACGATGTAGCTGGCGAGCTCGCGGAGCCCCGCGTCCGGGAGATAGGCGCGGCCGGGATCGCCGAGCAGAACCAGGCAGCCAAGCTCGGCGCGGCGGCGCAGCCAGCGGATCGCGCGCTGCGCCATGTCGCGCTCGTAGCAAATGTCGCCGGCGGTGACGACGTCGCAGGTCGGGGTCGGAGCGTCGATCGGGTCGAGCGTCGTCGGCACGACCGCGACCTCGTTCAGCGCCGCGTTGGCGGCGATCGCGGCGGCGGCAAAGCGATCGATCTCGGCGGCGAGCACCGAACGGGCGCCGGCCTTCGCGGCGGCGATCGCGACCAGCCCAGAGCCCGAGCCGAAATCGAGCACGCTGCGGCCGGCGACTATCTCCGGACGATCGAGCAGATAGCGGGCGAGCGCCTGGCCCCCGGCCCAGGCAAAGGCCCAGAACGGTGGGGGCACCGCGCCGCGCGCCAGTGTTTCCTCGCTTGCCTGCCAGATCGGGGTGATCTCGGTCGCCAGATAAAGCTGGATTTCGGGCACCAGCGGGGGTGCGGTGATCACGGTGTTGCGGCGAACAAAGAGGTCGGGGTCCACCGCCTCGATCAAAGGACATGCCCGGCGACGACCCCGGCCAGCATCAGCCAGCCGACGGTGCGGTTCGAGCGGAATTTGGCGAGGCAGTCCGCGGGCGCGTCGATATCGACGCGGGCTGCCTGCCAAGCCAAGTGCAGCGCGGCGGCGGCAAGCCCCGCCCAGTACCATCCGCCGAGCCCGACGGCGCGTCCCGCCGACCCCCACAGCAGCACCGCGGCGCCGTAGAAGACGAACAGCCAGGGTCGGGTGCGTGACCCAAGCGCCAAGGCCGAGGACTTGACCCCGATCAGCGAGTCGTCCTCCTTATCCTGATGCGCGTAGATCGTGTCGTAGCCGATCGTCCAAAACACGCCGCCGCAATAGAGCAGCAGCGCCGGCAGGCCGAGCGCGCCCGAGACCGCGGTCCAGCCGACCAGCGCGCCCCAGTTGAAGTTGAGCCCGAGAAAAACCTGCGGCCAATAGGTGACCCGTTTCATGAACGGATAGCTGCCGATCAGAACGAGAACAGCGATCCCGAGCAGAATGCTGATCCGGTTCAGGCTTAACAGCACGGCGGCGCCGACCGCCAGCTGCAATAGCAGAAATCCCGCCGCCTGGCGCACCGTCACCGCACCGCTCGGCAACGGCCGCAGCCGGGTCCGCGCGACCTGCCCGTCGTAATGGCGGTCGGCGATGTCATTGAGGGTGCAGCCGGCGCCCCGCATGACCAGCGCGCCGAGCGCGAACAGCGCCAGCAACGCCGGGTCCGGCCAGCGCCGCGCAGCCAGCGCAATGCCCCACCAGCCCGGGAACAGCAAGAGCCAGGTGCCGATCGGTCGGTCGAGCCGGGCGAGGCGGGCGTACGGTCGGCCGCGCACCGGCAGCCAGCGCTCGACCCAATCGCCGCGATTAATGTCGCTCGGGTCTTTCGGCGCCTGAGGCCCCTCACCCCCTCCCTCTCCCCGCTCGCGGCGCTCGCGGGGAGAGGGAGGGACCCGCGCAGCGGGAGAGCCTGCCGCGGACCGGATCCGGGGGTGAGGGGCCAGCCCCTCCGCCGACTTGTTTTCCGCTGTCATGGTCTAATCTTGGCGATGCATGTGACCAGCCTCAAGCCGCAGCAGCAGGAGAGGGGAATGAGCGAGCGTGAGGCGACGCGGGTCTACCTAACGGAGCCGCTTGCCGCCGGCGTCGCGGTCGAGCTGCCGCCGGGACCGGCGCATCATCTGCGTACGGTGCTGCGACTCGGACCAGGCGATGCGATCGCGGCGTTCAACGCGCAACATGGCGAATGGTTGTGCCGGATCACTGAAATGAGCCGGAACCGGGTGACGGTGGCGGTCGAGCATCTGCTGTGGTCGGCCGCGGCCGACCCCGATCTGTGGCTGTTGTTCGCGCCGATCAAGCGGGCGCGCCTCGACTGGCTGGTGGAGAAGGCGACCGAGCTCGGGGTCTCGGCGCTGCTGCCGGTGTGGACCAGGAGAACCCAGATCGAGCGCCTCAATCTCGACCGGCTGCGGGCCCACGCGGTCGCGGCCGCCGAGCAGAGCGAGCGGCTGTCGGTGCCCGAGCTGCGTCCGCCGCAGGCGCTCGGCGACCTGATCGGAGCATGGCCGTCGGATCGGCGGCTGGTCCTGTGCGACGAGACCGGCGGCGGCGAGCCGATCGCCGCGGTCGCGGCTCGGCTCGGCCCCGGTCCGACCGCCGTGCTGACCGGTCCCGAAGGCGGCTTTGCCGAGACGGAGCTTGATTATCTGGGCAAACTCTCCTTTGTTATCCGCGCCGGGCTCGGGCCCAGGGTCCTGCGCGCCGACACGGCTGCGCTCGCCGCCGTGGCGGTGCTCCAGGCGAGCGCCGGCGATTGGTCCCGCCGCCGCCGCTGCTGACCGAGCCGATGGGCGTGCGCCACCAACATGGGCTGGCAACCCTCGGGCGCCATTTTGCTGGAGTTCCCGCCGAGCATGACGACGACGCCGAGCACGCCCGGAGAACCGATCACCGATCAGCGGCAGCTGGTCGAATACCTCGCCTCCGGCTCGAAGCCGCCGGCTTCCTGGCGGGTCGGGACCGAGCACGAGAAATTCGTCTTCCGCCGCTCCGATCTGCGTCGCGTGCCCTATGAGGGGCCGGACGGCATCGGCGCCCTGCTGCACGGGATGACCCGCTTCGGCTGGGAGCCGGTCGTCGAAAACGGCAGCACGATCGCGCTGTCCAATGATGCGCGATGTTCGATCACCCTCGAACCCGGCGGCCAGTTCGAATTGAGCGGCGCGCCGCTCGAAACCGTGCATCAGACCTGCGACGAGGTGCACGAGCATCTGCGGCAGGTGCGCGAGGTCTGCGACGAGCTGGGGCTTGGCATGCTGGGGCTCGGCTTCGACCCAAAATGGCGCCGCGAAGAGATTCCGTGGATGCCGAAGCAGCGCTACCGCATCATGCGCGATTACATGCCGAAGAAAGGGCGGCTCGGCCTAGATATGATGCTGCGCACCTGCACGGTGCAGACCAATCTCGACTACCAATCCGAAGCCGACATGGTGAAGAAGTTCCGGGTTAGCCTGGCATTGCAGCCGGTGGCCGTGGCCTTGTTCGCCAACTCGCCGTTTGTCGAGAGCAGGCCGTCTGGTCTGTTGAGTCAGCGCAGCTATATCTGGACCGACACCGACCCCGACCGTTGCGGCACCCTGCCCTTTGTGTTCGAGCCGGGTTTCGGCTTCGAGCGTTATGTCGACTACATGCTCGACGTGCCGATGTACTTCGTCTACCGCGATGGCCATTACATCGACGCGAGCGGCCAGTCGTTTCGCGATTTCCTGGCCAGCCGGCTGCCGGCATTGCCCGGCGAAATCCCGCGGCTGGGCGACTGGATCGACCATCTGACGACCGCCTTTGCTGAGGTCCGGCTGAAGACCTTTCTCGAAATGCGAGGCGCCGACGGCGGCCCGTGGCGGCGGCTGTGTGCCCTACCGGCGCTGTGGGTCGGGATTTTCTACGATTCGACGGCGCTCGACGCCGCCTATGATCTGATTGCCGACTGGACCGCCTAGGAGCGCGAGGCGATGCGCCGCGACGTGCCGCGAATGGCGCTCTCGACGCCGCTGCGCACCCGCACCTTGCGCGACGTGGCGCTCGAAATGCTTGACATCGCCCGCGAAGGACTGCACCGCCGTGCCCGCCGCAGCGCTTGCGGCGACGACGAGACCCATTTTCTCGACCCGCTGTTCGCGATCGCCGGCTCCGGCCGCACCCCGGCCGAGGAATTGCTAGAAGACTTCCGCACCCGCTGGCACGGCAATATCGACCCGGTCTTCACCGATTACGCGTATTAGAAGTGTATATCACCTCATTCAGCGATAGGAGGTCTTCTAAGTCGATAGGCCGACACAAAGAACATATTCCACTCAGCGGCCGCGGTGGATTCCCCCCTCCTTGGTCACGCGGCTCCCTGAGCATATTAATATTGTGGAGTGCTATAATGACCGCTAATTGTACCTGTGAGATTCTACAACGATCTAGCTGCAAATAACTTATATTTCAACTAAATCGCGCAATCCATCAGTGGATGACTTCCGATAGATAGCGCCAGTTTTTCGCCACACCGGCGAAGGCCGGTGCCCATGGTTGGG
Organism: uncultured Alphaproteobacteria bacterium; assembly: GCA_963832875.1. GTDB lineage: Bacteria > Pseudomonadota > Alphaproteobacteria > ATCC43930 > CGMCC-115725 > AP-15. The sequence goes on from CAWHWB010000003.1 coordinate 912,251, forward strand.
GTGGGTCCCGGCCTGCGCCGGGATGGCAGAGGAACGGAGGCGTGTCAGGTTCGCACCAGTAGGACTAAAGGTTAGGGCCAATTCTATTCGCGTTCGAGCGAGGCGCCGCCGGCCAGTTCGGCGTAGAATTGGAACGAATTTTTGGGGCGGCGTTCCTGCGTCTCGTAGTCGACATGGACCAGGCCGAAGCGCCGGCTGTAGCCGAACGTCCATTCGAAATTGTCGAGCAACGACCAGACGAAGTAACCCTTGACTGGCACGCCCGCGGCGATCGCGTCCTGCACCGCGCCTAGATAGAGGCGCAGATAGCCGATGCGCTGCTCGTCGCGGATATGCCCGTCGGCGTCGATCCGGTCCTCGAAGGCGGCGCCGTTTTCGAGGACGTAGACCGGCAGATCGCCGCTGTAGCGCTCCTTGGCCTCGATCAGCACCGCGCGGAAAGCATCGGGGGCGATCTCCCAGCCCATCCCGGTGACCGGCGCGCCAGGCTCGGGCGGCAGGGTGCCGACCTCAAACGGGTGCTCCGAGTCGCGGCGCACCCGCGACCGGGTGTAGTGGTTGAATGCGAAATAATCGAGTTTCTGCTTGATGATTTCGAGGTCACCCGGCTGCACCAGCGGTTCGACCATCTCGCCAGCGAACGGCTCCGGGTAACGGCCGATCATTTGCGGGTCGGGAAACGAGCGGTTCCACAGCGCGTCGAGCATCTGGGTGGCGATTTCGTCCTCCTCGCGCTCGCTCGCCGGCTCGTAGGGGTGGAAATTGTAGATGTTGCCGAGCAAGAGATCGCTGCGCTCGGCGCGCATCGCCTCGATGCCGCGTCCGTGCGCCAGGTTCATGACGTGGATCGCATTGAGCGCGCTCGCCCGGCCGCGAATGCCCGGCGCATGCTCGCCGTCGCCATAGCCCTTAACGCAGGCGCAGTTCGCCTCGTTGAAGGTTGCCCAGTGCTTGACCCGGTCGCCGAGCCGGCGCACCGTCAGATGCGCGTAATCGGCGAACCAACGGGCGGTGTCGCGGTTCTGCCAGCCGCCGCGATCTTCGAGCGCCTGCGGCAGGTCCCAGTGATAGAGGCAGATCCACGGCTCGATGCCGGCTTCCATGACGCCGTCGAGCAGCCGGTCATAGAATTCGAGCCCCTTGAGGTTGGCTCCGCCGCGGCCCTCGGGCAGGATGCGGGGCCACGAGGTCGACAAGCGATAGGCGCCGAGGCCGAGCTCGCGCATCAATGCCACATCCTGCGGCCAGCGATGGTAATGGTCGCAGGCGACGTCGCCGGTGTCGCCGCCGCTGATCCTGCCCGGCAGATGGCTGAAAATGTCCCAGATCGACGGACCGCGGCCGTCCTCCCTGACCGCGCCCTCGATCTGGTAGGCAGCGGTCGAGGCGCCCCACAAAAAGCCGTCGGGAAAATTTGCCGCCATCGCCGCCTCACCGCTCCTGATGGGTTCAGCCGGGCACCCGCGCCAGCCCCGGCCATAGGTCGATCGTCTGCGGGCCGTTGCCGAGGCGCATCGCCCGCCATCCGCCGGGATCGCGCATCGCCGCGTCCGGAGCACGGCCGGACAATGACATCCAGCGGTCGCGGTCCCATGAGGTGACCGCGATCTCGACGCGCAGCGGCGTCCCGGCGGCCGGCGGCGGGATGCCCAGCGCCGACCAGGGGATGCGGGCCTCGGCGGTGATGCGCGGCTGGTCGGCGCCGAAATAGACCGCCTTGCCGCCGGCCACCGGCGTGCAGCCATGGCTGACCGCGCGCCGCGCGCGCCCGGCGCAGAGCTCGGCCGCCATCTCCGGATAATCGTGGATCTTGGTCTTCGGCGGGATAAAGAACAGCGTGAAGCGCCGCGGCCCATCCCCGAAATCGACGCCCAATTCCAGCCGGTAGGCTTCGCCGAGCGGGAAGGGACCGTCATAGGCCAGCAAATCGAGGTCGAAATAGTCCTGGCCGATGGTCGCCAGCTGCAGCCCGCGCTCGCTCCAGCTGAGATAAGCCTCGCCGAATTCAACCGCTCCCGGCGAGGCCGCTAGCCGCGGCAATAGGCTCGCCGGTTTCGGCCAGCCCGACAACGAGCGGGCAGAAAGCGCGACATCGGCGTGCGGCACGACGATCTCCCCCGACGGGTCGGCCGCGGGTGCGGTGGCTTCCTGGTGAATCGCAGCCGCACGCCGGTTGGCGAGCGCCAGCGCTTCGGTCAACCGCCGATACGGCCGATCATTGATATCGACCAGTCCAAAATCGTAATCCTCGCCGTCTTCGCGCCCGCCTTTGGGATGATCGTAGTATTGAAACCAGTGGGCGCCAATAATTTCCGGGACCGCGGCGAAGTTCTCGGTCGCCGCCCCAGCACCGGCAGCCCGCTCGGCCTGGGTTTCCACGGTCATCAAATGGCCGTTGTCGAGATTGCCGGTGCGGTTGTGCCGGGCCGCAAAAAACCACTCGGAGATCAGCACCGGCTTGCCGCCCGACAATCGCCGCAGCCCGTCGAAATAATAGGGCGCCACCCAGCCATCGCTGCTGTCGACGTTATAGTTGGTGGCGATCGCGTCGACATAAGGAGCCATCGCCCGCACCGCCGCCGGGTCGTAGTAGATCGGCAACCGGTCGCCGAAATAAAGCGCGTTCGGATCGGCCGCGTGGATCGCCTTGGCGGCGAGCGCGTAATAACGCCGGGCGACGATCCCGGTCCATTCGCGCACCGCACGAATACCTTCGCCACCTGGCCGCATCCGCGTCATCCCGGTGGAGGCGAGCAGCCCCGCCCACGAAGCGACGCCCGGAGGCGGCAGAAAATCCGCGGCGAAGCGGCTCCAATCGTCGGCATAGTCTTGGCGCAGGGCGGCGACCCAGCGCTGTTTGGTTGCCGATCTCGCCGGCTTCATCGAATAGAAGACAAACAGCGCTCCGGCCCACCAGCCCACCTCATTGTCCGAGAAATAGCCGATCCGGTAGGGGCTGTCGCGGTAGGGCGCTGTGAGCTTTCGCGCGAGCGCCATCATCCGCGTCTCGGTGTCGGGCGCGAAGGGGTCGAACCAGTGAAAGCGCGCCTGGCGCCCGAGCTCGAGATCGATGATCGTCGGCAGATGCGTCGCCTGCGGTGAGAGCGACCAGCCGCCGGCGCTGTTGAACCCCCATTCCGCGAGCCGTCTGCGGGCGGTATCGACCCATTGCGCCTGGGTCGGGGCAAAAGCGGTCCAGCTGTACCAGATCTTGCCGTCCCTGCTGCGGTCGGGATAGCCGCCGTCGAGGGCATTGACGCCAAGGCTGAAAAACCGCCGGCCGCAGGGCGTCACCAGCCACGAGACGCCGTGCTCGGTCGTCAACGACCAGCGCGTCGAAGTCGCGTCGGCGAGATTGGCGCACGCCGCGGCGTGGACCGAGGGCATCGCCGCCACGGCGGCGGTGAGGGCAAGCGCCCACCATCGGCCGGCAAACCGCATAATCCCCCCTTGAGGCCGGAGCCGAGCGGTCGCCCGGCGGCCGGCCTTACGCGCTGGTGCCGCCGACCGTCAACCCGTCCATCCGCAAGGTCGGCTGGCCGACGCCGACCGGAACGCTCTGCCCATCCTTGCCGCAGGTGCCGATCCCGTGGTCGAGACCGAGATCGTTGCCGACCATCGTGACCTTGGTCAGCGCATCGGGGCCGTTGCCGATCAGCGTCGCCCCCTTGACCGCCGGACCGACCTTGCCGTTTTCGATCAGATAGGCTTCGGACGCCGAAAACACGAATTTTCCCGAAGTGATGTCGACCTGCCCGCCGCCGAAATTGACCGCATAGAGGCCGCGCGGAACCGAGGCGATGATCTCCTGCGGGTCCCGATCGCCGGCGAGCATATAGGTGTTGGTCATCCGCGGCATCGGCGCATGGGCGAAGCTCTCGCGCCGGCCGTTGCCGGTGGGTGCGGCACCGAGCAGGCGGGCATTCATCCGATCCTGCATATAGCCTTTGAGGATGCCGTCTTCGATCAGCGTGGTGCAATTCGTGGGGGTCCCCTCGTCGTCGACGGTCAACGAGCCGCGCCGGTCGGGCAGAGTCCCGTCATCGACCACCGTCACCCCCTCGGTCGCGACGCGCTGGCCGATCATGCCGGAAAAGGCCGAGGTCTTCTTGCGGTTGAAATCGCCTTCGAGGCCGTGCCCGATCGCCTCGTGCAGCATGACCCCGGGCCAGCCGGGCCCGAGAACGACGGTCATCTCGCCGGCCGGCGCCGGCACAGCGCCGAGGTTGACCAATGCCTGACGCAGCGCCTCGTCGACCTGCTCTTTCCAATGCACGGGATCGAGATAGCGCTCGTAGGCGAGCCTACCGCCCGCACCCGAAGAGCCGGTTTCCATCCGGTCGCCCTCGCCGACCACGACCGCGACGCCGATCCGCACCAGCGGGCGGATGTCGGCGACGCGGCTGCCGTCGGCGCGGATGATCTGCACCGCCTGCCACACCCCGCTCAGCGACGCCATTACTTGACGAACTCGCGGATCGCGGCTGCGCGCGTAAGCGTCGATTTCCGCCAAGAGCCGCGTCTTGGCGCCGAGATCGACTAGGCCGAGGGGGTTCACATCGGTATAGAGGCTGCGGTTGGTGCCGGCAGGCGGCTGAGCCATGGTTCCGGAATATCCGCTCGCCACCGCCCGCACCGTCGCCGCGGCGCGGCGGATCGCCGCCTCGGAGAGATCGGAGGCGTGGGCGTAGCCGGCCGCCTCGCCGGCCACCGCGCGCAGCCCGAAACCCTGCGTCGTGTCGAAACTGGCGCTCTTGATCCGGCCATCGTCGAGCGCCAGGCTCTCGGACTGGCTGTATTCAAGATAGAGCTCGCCATCGTCCATTCCGGCCAGCGCCTGAGCGACGATCGCCTCGACCCGCCCCGGGTCCATGCCGGTGCGCTTGAAGAACAGTTCGTCGGTGACAGCGAGATCGGCCATTCGCCACTCCTTTGGTGCTGCCCCCAATATGGTCGCCGCCGGCCGCGAGCGAAAGTCGCGATCGGCGCCGCATCATCTGCGCGGCTCGATCTCGCTGCCGAGACCGCAACGCCGACACGAACCGCGCCGGGCCGGGGCTCGTGCCAACCCGACGATATCGCCGGCGGGGATCGCGTGCGGCGGCTTGCCGCAACGGGTTGGGCCGGTTGTGGGGCGCGCCGGCGATGGTGTAGGCTCGGTGCGCGGCCGGGGGATTCCAAGCGCTGCGGCCCGCGTCTGGCTGACCTGGACCGATGGCGGCGTCGCGGCGCAGCAGCGGCGGAGCGATCGAGCGCCGGGCTCGAACGGATCGGGGGCGAAACACGCATGACGGGGTTGAAGAGGTTGGCGACAACGGGAGGGATGGCGCGAGCGCTGACCAGGCTGGTGATCGCGAGCATCTCGACCGCGGCGCTCGCCACCATTGCTCGGGCCGATGAACCGCATCCGTGGCAGCTCGGTTTTCAGCGGGCGGCCACGCCGGTCGAGGCGCGGCTCGAGGCGTTCAACAACGAGCTGACCGTGATCATCGGCCTGATCACCGTCTTTGTCCTGGGGCTGCTGCTTTACACTGTCGTGCGCTTCGACCACCGGCGGCATCCGGTGCCGACGCAGACCTCGCACAATCTCGTCATCGAGATCCTGTGGACCGTGGTTCCGGTCCTGATCCTCGTGATCATCGCGATCCCGTCCTTCAAGCTGATGTATTACATGGCCCGAGTGCCGAGCCCGGCGATGACGGTCAAGGTGACCGGGCATCAGTGGTACTGGTCCTACGCGTATCCCGACCAGGGCGGGCTCGCCTTCGACAGCAATATCGTCCAGGAGGCCAATCTGAAGCCCGGTCAGCCGCGGCTCCTGACCGTCGACAACCCGCTGGTCGTGCCGGTCGACACCGACATCCGGGTGCTGGTCACCTCGACCGATGTGATGCATGACTGGTTCGTGCCGTCATTCGGCGTGCAGGAATATGCGATCATCGGCCGCATCAACGAGAGCTGGTTCAACGTCGAGCACCCGGGCACCTATCGCGGCCAATGCGATCAGCTCTGCGGCATCAACCACGCCTTTATGCCGATCGAAGTCAAGGCTGTGTCCAAAGACGAGTTCCAGCGCTGGCTGGTCGGCGCCAAGAAACAGTTCGCCCGGAAAGATAGGGGCGAGGGCGCGGTGCGCGTCGCCACCGCGGGCGCGCCCGGCGCCAGCCGCTCCGCCGCTGCCGGAAACTGAGTGTCATAGGGGTCAAGAATGACGTACCAGCCGGCTTCTCACGGCGCCGACGCTGAACTCGCCGCTTACGGGCACGGCGCCAAGCCGGGCTTCTTTCTTCGCTGGTTTTGTTCGACCAACCACAAAGATATCGGCACGCTCTATCTGATCTTTGCAATCAGCGCCGGGGTGATCGCCGGTGCCTTATCGGTGACGATGCGGACGCAGTTGATGTATCCGCATAACACGTTGATCACCGATCATCAGGTCTACAATGTGATCGTCACCGCGCACGGGCTGATGATGATCTTCTTCACCATCATGCCGGCGATGATGGGCGGGTTCGGCAATTGGATGGTGCCGCTGATGATCGGCGCGCCCGACATGGCCTTCCCGCGCATGAATAACATCAGCTTTTGGCTGCTTGTGCCGTCCTTTGCGCTGCTCGCCGGCTCGACCTTCGTCGGTGAGGGGGCGGGCACCGGCTGGACGCTCTACCCGCCGCTGTCGGAGACGATCGGCCATCCCGGACCGGCCGTCGACATGGTGATCTTTGCGCTGCATCTGGCCGGCGCTTCGTCGATTCTCGGCGCGATCAATTTCATCACGACGATCTTCAATATGCGCGCCCCCGGCATGACCATGTTTAGGATGCCGCTGTTTGTGTGGGCGGTGCTGGTCACCGCGTTCATGCTGGTGCTGGCGCTGCCGGTGCTCGCCGGCGCGATCACGATGCTGCTGACCGACCGCAACTTCGGCACCACCTTCTTTCAGCCGTCGGGCGGCGGCGACCCACTCTTGTTCCTGAACCTGTTCTGGTTCTTCGGTCACCCCGAAGTGTACATCATGATCATTCCCGGATTTGGCATGATCAGCCAAGTGGTCTCGACGTTCTCGAACAAGCCGATCTTCGGTTATGTCGGCATGGTCTTTGCTATGCTTGCGATCGGCTTTCTCAGCGTGATCGTTTGGGCGCATCACATGTTTACGACCGGGATTTCGATCGACGCGCGCGCCTATTACACCGCGGCGACGATGGTCATTGCCGTGCCGACCGGGATCAAGATCTTCTCGTGGATTGCCACGATGTGGGGTGGCTCGATCGACCTCAAAACGCCGATGTTGTTCGCGATCGGCTTTATCTTTCTGTTCACGATCGGCGGCGTCACCGGAGTGGTGCTGGCCAACGCCGGTGTCGATTTTTCGTTGCATAACACCTATTACGTCGTTGCCCATTTTCATTACGTGCTGTCGCTCGGAGCAGTGTTCTCGCTGTTTGCCGCTTTCTATTACTGGATCGGAAAGATGTCGGGCCGGACCTATAACGAGACGTTCGGCAAAATCCATTTCTGGACCACTTTTATCGGCGTCAACCTGACCTTCTTCCCGATGCACTTTCTGGGTGTGGCCGGGATGCCGCGGCGGATCGCCGATTACCCGGACGCGTTTGCCGGCTGGAACTTCGTCGCGTCGATCGGTGCCTATATCTCCTACGCCTCGACCTTGTTCTTCGTTTTTATCGTGTTCCACACCTTGTTTGCCGGACGCCGGGTCGGCGCGAATTATTGGGGCCCAGGGGCGACGACGCTCGAATGGCAGGTGTCATCGCCGCCGCCGTTCCACAGCTTCGACGAGATCCCGGTGATTTCTGAAGTGCCTGTGGTTCATTAGGGAGCGCGGACCCAGTGTCGCAATTGCTCGAGGCCCCCCCGGCCGACGCCACCCCCCTGGTGGCGGCGCCGCTGGCGACGCTCGGCGACTATATCGAGATCCTCAAACCACGGGTCACGTCGCTGGTCGTCTTTACCGGGCTGGTCGGGCTCGCCGTGGCGCCGGGGCATCTTCATCCGGTGCTCGCCGCGGTGGCGGTGCTGTGCATTGCGGTTGGCTCCGGCGCCGCGGGCGCCATCAACATGTGGTATGACCGGGACATCGACGCCATCATGCGCCGCACCGCGGGCCGCCCATTGCCGGCGGGCCGGATGATGCCGGGCGAGGCGCTGGGCGTTGGCATCGTGCTGGCCGCCGGCGCGGTGCTGATCATGGGGCTTGCGGTCAACTGGGTCGCCGCCGGATTGCTGGCGCTGACGATAGGCTTTTATGTCTTCGTCTATACGATCTGGCTCAAGCGGCGCACCCCGCAAAACATCGTCATCGGCGGCGCCGCCGGCGCGCTGCCGCCGATAATCGGCTGGGCGGCGGTCACCGGCGGCATCGGCTGGGGAGCGATCGCGCTGTTCGCGATCATTTTTTTGTGGACGCCGCCGCATTTCTGGGCGCTCTCGCTCTATCGCACCGAGGATTACGCCAAAGCGGGCGTGCCCATGCTCCCGGTCGTCGCCGGCTCGCGCCAGACCAAATTCCAGATGCTGGTTTACACATTGCTGCTGTGGCCGGCGGCGTTGGCGCCGTGGTTCCTCGGGGTCGCCGGCTGGCTCTATGGCGTGGCCGCGCTGTTGTTGAGCGCCGTCTTTACCGGCGCGGCGATTCAGGTCTGCCGCGACGCGGGCGACCGCAGCGCTCGGCGCATGTTCGCGTTCTCGCTACTCTACCTTTTCCTGGTATTCAGTCTGTTGCTGCTCGATCACGCGGGCGGAGGCCGCGCTTGACCGGGGTCGACCCGGAGCGCGCGCGAGAGAGGACGCTGCGCACCCGCAACCGAGCGCTGTTCGCCTTGCTCGGGGCGCTGGCGGTGTTGCTTTACGCGGTTACCCTCGTGCGGATCGCAGGCTAGGGAATGCCGAAGGCTGCGGTACTGCGCCGCGATTCCGGCGCATCCCGAAACATGATCCGTCGAGGCTCACACCGATGAGCGAGACGCACCGATGAGCGAGACGCACCGATGAGCGGCGAGATGCACCGATGAGCGAGACGCACATGGGCGAGACGCACGGGGCGCATGCCCTGCATGCCCCAAAGCACCCCTATCACCTGGTCGAGCCGAGCCCTTGGCCGATCCTTGGCGCGGTCGCCGCCGGTCTCGCCTTTGGCGGCGGCATTCTCTACCTGCACGGCGACAGCTGGCCGCTGTTGATCATCGGCATTCTGGGCATTCTGGCGATCATGGCCGTGTGGTGGCGCGACGTGATCCGCGAGGCGACCTTCCAAGGCTATCACACGCCGATTGTACAGCTCGGACTGCGCTATGGCATGGCGCTGTTTATCGCCTCCGAGGTGATGTTTTTCGTCGCCTTCTTCTGGGCGTTCTTTTCGTCCGCGTTGTTTCCGGTCGGCGGGGTGTGGCCGCCCAAGGCGATCCACCCGTCCGATCCGCTAGTATTCCCGTTTCTGTTGACCCTGGTGCTCCTGCTGTCCGGCACGACTGTGACCTGGGCCCACCACGCGCTGCTCGAAAGCGATCATACCGGGCTGGTACGCGGCCTGGTGGTGACCGTCCTGCTCGGCTTGTGTTTCACCTCGCTGCAGGCCTTCGAATACAGCAACGCCGACTTTCACTTCACTGGCGGTATCTACCCATCGACCTTTTTTATGGCTACTGGATTTCATGGCTTCCACGTCATTATTGGCACAACGTTTCTGTTCATCTGCCTCTGCCGGGCGTGGGCCGGGCAATTCAAGCCGGACCACCATTTCGGCTTTGAGGCGGCGGCGTGGTACTGGCACTTCGTCGATGTGGTCTGGCTGTTCCTGTTCGTCTGTATTTACATTTGGGGCAGCGGGGGCGCCACCTACGCCAGCGGACCCGGCTGATTGCGGTCCCGGCCGGCCTGACCGAGCGGCAACAGCGCCATCATCTCTCGGGCGCGCTGCCGCGCCGCTGAGCGGCCAGCCGCGATGACCGGTTTTCGCCCGCAATTCTGGCCGACGATCGTTGCCGTGCCGATCGTGCTGCTGTGTCTCGGACTCGGCGCCTGGCAGATCCGAAGGCTGTCCTGGAAGGAGGGTCTGATCGCTGAACGGGCTGCGGCAGTCGCTGCGGCGCCGCGGCCCGCGCCGCTCAATGCCGCCGAGGCGCAGGGCATGGAATTTCACCACGTCACCGACAAAGGCGTTTTTCTGAACGACAAGGAACTCTTTGTCGGCGCCACTTCGCGGGCCGGCCAGGCCGGCTATCGGGTGTTGACGCCGCTGCGCGAACCCGACGGCCGCATCGTCTTCGTCAATCGCGGGTTCATTCCATCGGCTCTGAAGGACCGCGGCAAACGAATGACGGGCGAGCCGACCGGCACGGTGCGCCTCGAAGGCTTATTGCGGCTGCCGGCGAATGCGCCGCCGAATTGGTTTGTCCCTGACAACCGGCCCGATTTGAACTATTGGTTCTGGGTCGATCTGCCGGCCATGGCCAAGGCCGACAAGCTCGACCATGTGGCCCCTTTTTATATCGACGCGGACGCCTCCCCCAACCCCGGCGGCTGGCCCAAAGGCGGCGTCACCCGGCTGGCCTTGCCGAACAACCACCTGCAATACGCGATCACGTGGTTTTCCCTGGCGGTCGCGATGACCGTCATTTATGTCCTGTTTCATCGCCGCGACGCGGAGCACCGATGACCGCCTATCAGCAGTTGGAAGCGCGATTTCGCCGGCTGGGTGCGCTCGACGAGGCGATCGGGTTGCTCAATTGGGACGGCGCCACGATGATGCCGCCGGGGGGTGCCGCGACCCGCGCCGAGCAGTTGGTGACCCTGAGCCGGCTCGCGCACGAGCAGCTGACCGCCGCAGAGGTCGGCGACTTGCTGGCCGAGGCCGAGGCCGAGAGCGGCGCGCTCGATCCATGGCAGCGCGCCAATCTGCGCGAAATGGCCCGGCGGCGCGTGCATGCGGCGGCGATGCCGGGATCATTGGTCGAGGCGGTCTCGCGGGCTTCCTCGGTATGCGAAACGGTGTGGCGCAAAGCCCGCCCGGAGAACGACTTTGCCGCGATCCGGCCATCGCTCGACGAAATGCTGCGCGTTCAGCGCGACGTGGCCGCCGCCAAATCTGATCGCCTCGGGGTGGGCCCCTACGAGGCCCTGCTCGACCGCTACGAGCCCGGCGGCTCGGTTGCGGCGATTGATCGCCTGTTCGACAAGATCGAAGGGTTCTTGCCCGATCTGATCGAAGCCGTGCTAACCCGCCAAGCCGCTATGGAGCCGATACCGGCTCCGCCCGGCCCGTTTCCGGTCGCGGCGCAGCGGCGTGCCGCGGTGCGGTTGATGGAGGCGGTCGGCTTCGATTTCGCCCACGGCCGGCTCGATATCAGCGCCCACCCGTTCTGCAGCGGCGCCCCGGACGACGTGCGCATCACAACGCGCTACGACGAGAGCGATTTCGCCAAGGCCCTAATGGGGGTTCTGCACGAGACCGGGCACGCGCTCTACAAGCGCAATCTGCCCGCGGCATGGCGTCTGCAACCGGTCGGTGCGGCTCGCGGCATGGCGGTCCATGAGAGCCAGTCGCTGCTCCTCGAAATGCAATGCTGCCGAAGCCCGGCCTTTGTGAGTTTTGCCGCACCGATCCTGCGCGAAGTCTTCGCCGCTGACGGGCCGGGCTGGAAATCCGAAGCGCTCTACCGGCGGCAAATCCGGGTCAGCCGCAGCCTGATCCGGGTCGAGGCCGACGAGGTCACCTATCCCGCCCATGTGATCCTGCGCTATCGCCTCGAACAAGCGATGATCGCCGGCGATCTGATCCCGAGGGATCTCCCCGTCGCCTGGGCCGAGGGGTTGCGCGCGCTGCTCGGCGTCGCTCCCGCGAACGACCGCGACGGGTGCCTGCAGGACATCCATTGGTATGACGGCTCGTGGGGGTATTTTCCGACCTACACTCTCGGCGCACTGATCGCGGCGCAGCTGTTCGAAGCGGTGCGCCATGCGATCCCGGAGCTGACCGCCCAAATCGGGGCCGGCGAGTTCAGGCCGCTCTTCGCTTGGCTCGGCGAGCACGTGCATGGCCAAGGCTCGCTATTGTCGACAGCCGATCTGGTCGAGCACGCCACCGGGCGCCCGCTCGGCGCCGCGAGCTTTGAGCGCCACCTCCGCAGACGCTATCTCGGCGGGCGCAACGAACCCGCTGACGCAGTGTTAGCCGGAACATCGAACTAGCTTTGGGGGGTCCAGTGCTCGACACCGCCGCTCACCAACAAGCCGGCAGCGCCGACCGCCAGGCGGCGCTCGACCGGTTCGAAGCCGTGCGGCGCGACACCGAGGCGCTCGCCGCCAATCTGACGCCGGAGGACCAGTCGATCCAGTCGATGCCCGACGTCAGCCCGACGAAATGGCATCTGGCGCACACGACATGGTTCTTCGAGACGTTCGTGTTGAGCCGGCTCGATCCCGACTACCGGATCTTTGACCCGGCCTTCGCCTATCTGTTCAACTCCTATTACGAGGCGGTCGGCCCGCGGCATCCGCGATCCGAGCGCGGATTGCTGTCGCGCCCGACAGTCGATGTGGTCGGCGCCTATCGCGACCATATCGGAGCTGCGATGGCCCGCTTTGCCGAACGCGCGGCCGAGCCAGCCTGGTTGGAGGCCGTACCGCTGATCGAGCTCGGCGTTCATCACGAGCAGCAGCATCAGGAATTGATCCTGATGGACATCAAGCATGTCTTCTCGGTCAACCCGTTGCTGCCCGCCTTCCAGGCGCCGCAGCCGCAGATCGCGGCCCCGGCGACCCAGCTCGGCTGGTTCGAGCACGAGGGCGGGCTGGTCGAGATCGGGCATCATGGCCAGGGCTTCGCCTTCGACAACGAGACGCCCCGGCACAAGGTCTGGCTCGAACCGTTCCGCCTTGCCGCGCGCCCGGCGACCTGCGGCGAGTTCCTCCAATTTATCGAGGCGGGCGGTTATCGCCAGCCGGAATTCTGGCTGTCTGATGGTTGGGCGACGGCGCGGGAGCAGGGTTGGGACGCACCGCTCTATTGGCAGCGCGATGATGGCGCCTGGTCGATTTTCACCCTTTCCGGGAAGCGCCGGCTGAACCCGTCCGAGCCGGTCTGCCATGTCAGCTTTTTCGAGGCCGACGCCTACGCCCGATGGGCCGGGAAGCGGTTGCCGACCGAGGCGGAGTGGGAGGTCGCCGCCGAGCGCGTGCAGGTCGCCGGCAATTTTGCTGATCGCCGCCAATTTCACCCTTCCGCCGACCGCGCCTCGACGGCCGAAAACAGCGGCGCGTTGCCGCGTCAGATGTTCGGCGAGGTTTGGGAATGGACGGCGAGCCCCTACATTCCCTATCCGCGCTTCCGCCCTGCTGCGGGTGCCGTCGGCGAATACAACGGCAAGTTTATGTGCAACCAGATGGTGCTGCGCGGGGGCGCTGCCGTCACCCCGGCCGGTCACCTGCGGCCGAGCTACCGCAACTTTTTCCCGCCAGCCGCGCGCTGGGCCTTTGCCGGGTTGCGGCTCGCGGAGGAGGTTTGATGAGGGAAGTTTCGCGGTTCGAGTTTTACGATCTCGCCCCGGGCGAAGAGAGCTTTCGCGACGCCGTTTTGAAGGGTCTAGGCCGCGATCCCAAGGCGATCCCGTGCAAATTTTTTTACGACGCCCGTGGTTCCGCCCTGTTCGAGGAGATCTGTCGGCTTCCCGAATATTACCCGACCCGAACCGAGATCGCGATCCTCGAGGAGAACGCCGGCGAGATCGCGGCCCAAATGGGTCCGCATTGCCGCGTGATCGAATTCGGCAGCGGCGCCAGCGACAAGGCGCGGATCCTGCTCCAGGCGCTTGACCGGCCGGCCGCCTATGTGCCGGTCGATATCTCGCGCGAGCATCTGCGCGAAGCCGCCGCCTCGCTCGCCGAGGACTTCCCGGACCTGCCTGTCATCGCGGTCTGCGCCGATTATACCGGCCCGTTCGCGCTGCCCTCCCTGCCCGGCCCTGATGGCAAGCGGGTCGGGTTCTTCCCGGGCTCGACGATCGGCAATTTCGAGCCCGAGGCGGCCCGGCGCTTTTTGGCGAACTGCGCGCGTATCCTCGGGCCGGGCGGGGAGATGCTGATCGGCGCCGATCTGAAAAAAGACACGCAAATCCTCGAAGCCGCTTACAACGATCGGGCCGGGGTGACCGCCGCATTCAACCTCAACCTGTTGGAGCGGATCAACCGCGAAATCGACGGCAACCTCGATCTCGATAGGTTCGAGCACTTCGCCTTTTACAATGAGTCCGAAGGTCGGGTCGAAATCTATATTCGTAGCCTGGTCGACCAGACGCCGGCGATCGCCGGCCGGCGTGTCACCTTCGCCGCCGGTGAGCTGATCCATACCGAATATTCCTACAAATACTCGGTCCCCGAATTCCGCGCCCTGGCGGCGACCGCCGGTTTTCGCCCGGTCGACACCTGGACCGACCGGGCCGAACTGTTCAGCGTCCATTATTTCCGGCTGCGCTAACCTATTACTCACCTGCTATCTTGCTTTCATGTCAGGCGAAATGGATGGTTCGGGATCTCGCTCGGCAAGTGCACCATTGTAAAGGACAGCTGAGATCAATCGCTTGTTTACGACCACAACCGGTGGTTCCCTTTCGTTGAAGTCGAGCGTCGCCGATACGGGCCGAGTGGTTATTGCTAGTGTTTGATCCGTTTCGAGCAGCAAGTAGGCTTTCACTGCCAACACGTCGCCTCGGCTGCCGAGCGAGAAACCTTGCCGATCAGCCCATGGAATGGTGGCTTTCGTGACCTCCGAAGCAAAGATGACCTGGATAGCCTCCTTTCGGCCGCCGCCCCATTGCGGCGATAAATGCGGATAAACCAGGTAACTGTACGAAATTAGCGCTCCAGCAGCATACGGCATTATGAAAACGAACGGAAACCAAAGATCCGCGCCAGGCAAATGGCGGTTGCGCAGCCAATTTTTCAGGATCTCGCGGCAATAGGTTGGCAAAAAGCCGATCAATGTCAGCACGATGATCGATGTCATAAAGAATAAGAAATTCTGGTACCATTGCCTAGATAGCAGTGACAACATCATGACCCAAATGATATAATATAACAAGATTGATGTTGCTGAGGTCACGAGCACGACAACGATGAGGACCGTGAACACCAATATCGTAATCGGAAGCAAGAATGCGACAGTAAATATGACGGAGCCGAGGCCGCGTCGACGAGCTTCGCGGAAGCGGCGGGCCATCGCTGTCCACAATTCAGAAACAATAGTCACAAGAAATGGCAGGATACGCTCGCCCTTCGACGGAGCGTTTTGTTGATCTGGTGGGTCGTGTTCATGCAAAAACAGGAAGGGGGCGTAGTGAGCGGCATAGAGAGCACCGCGAAAGCCCAAGCCTGCAAGACCGACTAAAAACAACGCGAGGCCGCCAGAAAAGAGATACTCCGACTTGGCAAGATCGACTGTGGCCAGCCCGTAGCGTGATAAGTCGATATTAACGATGATCACACCTACAGTATATACGCTGGCGGTGAGAATTCCGAGAAAGCGCACGGCTTCGCCAGCAATTGCTGACAGAGAGGGTGACGAGGCGCTCTGCGCGGTGTCGCCTTCCGCCGCGATGTCGCGGCGCGCGTTCGACCCCGGAGTCATCATATTCGCCCGGTTCGCCTCGCTCCGGTCACAGGCCAGAATGTCGGCGGACGGGCTTATTCCCCGGGCTCGCGGTCTTCGCTCGAGACCGCGGCCAGAAAGCCCGGCAGGTCGCGCCAGCCATAGGCGAGCGCTTCAATCCTGCTGCCGCCGATGGCGATCTCCTTGCTGCTGACCTGACGGCCGCCGAGCCGCTCGTAAAAGAACCGGCTTGGATTGTCGCGCAGCACCCAGACGATCGCCGCGTCGAGGCCGGAGGCGACCAGGCGGCGGAACAGCGCAATCAACAGGCGCCGGCCGATCCCGCGGTTTTGCCAATCGGGGGCGACGTAGAGCGTGAACACCTCGCCGGGGAAGTGGCGTTCGCTGCGGCTCGGCCCGCAGCTGCCGAAACCCAAGACCGTGCCGGCCCGATCGACCGCGACACGGACATCGCGCGGCTCGCGCAGGATCACCATGCGCCAGCCGGCCTCGCGCCGACGCGCCGACAGCCCGACCAGATACGAGGTCGACAGCACTCCGGCATAGGTCGCACGCCAAGTCTCGACATCGAGCCGGGCGATGCTGCCGGCGTCTTCCGGCCGCGCCGGGCGGATCGTGATCTCGTCCATCGTGTGCATTCTGCCCGGTTTTGCCGGCCAGCGGGAGGGGCCGTGCGCCGTACCGATCAAGATGCTATAATCGGCAAAGTTGCAGCTGCGCCTGGGAGCGCCCTGATGCCCAGCGAGTATTTCGCGACCCTCGCGTCATATAACGCGTGGGCCAACCGGCGGCTCTATGAGGCCTGTGGCGCGCTGAGCGAGCAGGAATATCTGCGCGAGCGGCCTTCGGCCTTCGGCTCGCTCCACGCCGTCTTGAACCACGTCCTCGTTGCCGACCGGATCTGGATGGCGCGGATCGAGGGGCGCACTTTGCCGGGCCTCGGCGACGACCAGATCCTTTATGCCGATTTGATCGGCCTTAAGGTGGCCCGTTCTGCCGCGGACGCGCATTTGCGCAATGTCGTTGCCGGGATATCCGAGACCGTGCTGGGTCAACCGCTGATCTGGCGCAATGCGCGCGGCGACCGGTGCGGCACGCCGCTGCGCCTGGTGCTGGCCCACTTGTTTAATTATCAGGCCGAGCACCGCGGCGAGGCCAAGGCGTTGCTGCAACAAACCGAGGTGGCGCCGCCGTCGCTCGATCTGATCCGCTTCATCGACGAACAAGGCGCCGCACCCGCCCGTTAGGCCGTGGTATTCGTTCATCGGCGGAGCTAAGGTGAGGTATGACAATCTCCGGTCATACCCGCCTCGGTCTCTCGGTGATGCTGGTTCTGCTGTTGGCGCCGTCAGTTCGCGCGGAGACCGTAAAGAAGCATGCGGCGGCGAGGCATCCCGCCGCGACTGCCGTAGCGCAGCGGATCGGCGGCGCCGGCCCCTGGAGCGCCTATCTCTACAAGGCGAAAACCGGTCGCGTGTGTTATCTCGCCGGCGCTCCACAAAAAACCGAACCGGCAAGGTTCAAGCGCAAGCCCCCCTCGCTGACCGTAACGCATCGTCCGCAAGAGAATGTTTTCAACGTCGTGAATTTCCTCGAGGGCTATCCGCTGAAGCCGGGCAGCGACGCGTCGCTCGATATCGACGGCACGAATTTCGACCTGTTCACCAAGGACGACGGCGCCTGGTCGCGCACCGCCGATACCGATAAGGCGATCGTCGAGGCGATGGCCAAGGGCCGGAAGGCGGTAATCAAAGGCACTTCCGAAAAAGGGGCGACGACGACCGACACCTATTCTCTTTCAGGCTTTACCCAGACCCTTGCTGTGATCGACAAGGCCTGCGGCGTCAAGCGCTGACCGCAGGTATGGCAATGCCGCCCGGTTGCTGCCATATCGGCCGATGATGTCGAGCAACACCCCGGTCGGCGATCGGCGCAATCTTATCGGGCTGGCCCGCGCCGAACTCGCCGCCGAGATGAAGGGAATTCGGCGCCGAACCCTTCCGCGCACGCCAGCTGTGGCACTGGATCTATCACCGCGGCGCCACCGAGTTCGCCCGGATGACTTCGCTGTCGAAGCCGTTTCGCGATCGTCTCGCCGAGACCTACATCCTCGCCAGGCCGGCGGTGGTGCGCAACCTCGCCTCGATCGACGGCACGCGCAAATGGCTGTTGCGGTTTGCCGACGGGCAGGAGGTCGAGACCGTCTACATCCCCGAGGAAGATCGCGGCACCCTATGCGTCTCCTC
Organism: uncultured Alphaproteobacteria bacterium; assembly: GCA_963832875.1. Lineage (GTDB taxonomy): Bacteria > Pseudomonadota > Alphaproteobacteria > ATCC43930 > CGMCC-115725 > AP-15. The sequence continues at coordinate 930,122 of CAWHWB010000003.1, forward strand.
GCAGGTCGGCTGCACTCTCAACTGCACCTTTTGCCATACCGGGACCCAGCTGTTGGTGCGAAATCTCGGGCCGGACGAAATCGTCGGGCAGCTCATGGCAGCCCGCGATGCGCTCGGCGAGTGGCTCTCGCCGCAAAGCGACCGGCAAGTGACCAATATCGTGCTGATGGGGATGGGCGAGCCACTCTACAATTTCGACAATGTCGCGGCGGCCGCAAAAATCATGATGGACCCCGAGGGTCTTTCAGTCTCGCGGCGCAAGATCACCCTCTCGACCGCCGGGGTGGTGCCGTTGATCCGCCGCTGCGGCGCCGAGCTTGCGGTCAACCTCGCGATCTCCCTGCATGCGGTGCGCGACGACATTCGCGACCGCCTGGTGCCGCTTAACCGCAAATACCCTATCGCCGAGCTGCTCGACGCCTGCCGCACCTATCCGGGCGGCAGCAACGCGCGCCGTATCACCTTCGAGTACGTCATGCTAAACGGGATCAACGACAGCCCGGCCGAAGCACGCGAGCTGGTGCGGCTCTTGGCCGGGATCCCGGCCAAGGTCAATTTGATCCCGTTCAACCCATGGCCGGGCGCACCCTATGAGTGCTCGACCGAAGCGGCGATCGAGGCGTTTTCCGACATCGTCTTCGCCGCCGGCTATTCGGCGCCGGTGCGCACCCCGCGCGGCCGCGACATTCTCGCCGCCTGCGGCCAGCTCAAATCGGCCAGCGTCAAGCTGCGCCGCAGCGAGCGCGAGCGCACCGGCGCGCTGCCCGCCTGAGAGCACCCACGGCCCGCCCGCGTGCTTTACCCGCTGTTCGGATGTGCGCTGGCCGCTTATGGCGGTGTCCTCAGCGGCCTCTACCTGTTCCAGCGTCGGCTGCTCTATCGTCCGCGCGGAACCCGGCCGGCACTCGCCGATCTGGCGCTGCTCGGGGTGCGCGAGGTGACGCTGACGACAACGGACGGGCTTTCGCTGCTGTCCTGGTACCGGCCGCCCGAGGCCGGCCGGCCGGTGATCGTCTATTTTCATGGCAATGGCGGACACATCGGCTATCGCAGCGAGCGCCTGCGCCGATTTGCCCGCGGGGGCTACGGGGTGCTGTTGGCGGAATATCGCGGCTACGCCGGCAATCCCGGCATGCCCTGCGAGACGGGGTTGTACCTCGATGCGGAGGCGGCGCTCGATTTTCTCGCCGGCGAGGCGATCGCGCCGAGCCGGCTCGTGCTATGGGGTGAGTCGCTGGGCTCGGGTGTCGCCGTCTACCTGGCAGCGCGGCGCGAGGTCGCAGGCATCATTCTCGAAGCACCGTTCACAAGCGTCAGCGCCGCGGCGCAGCGCCAATACCCGTTCGTGCCGGCGGCCTTGCTGGTGCACGACCGCTTCGAACTCGCTATCACTGATCGGCCGGATCACTGCGCCGCTCCTGGTGCTGCATGGCGAGCGCGATCGGATCGTTCCGGTCCGCATGGGCCGAGCGCTCCTCGATGCCGCACCGCAGCCGAATGAGGGCTGGTTCGCCGCCAAAGCCGGCCACGAGAACCTCGCCCAATTCGGCGCGCTCGATGCTGCCCTAGCTTTTATCGAGCGGCGGCTCGGCGGATAGCGGGCTTTGCCTCAGCCGGATTGCTTGCGCCAGACGTATGTGATGACGCAAAACGTCCCGCTATACTGCCCGCTTATGATGCCCTGAGTGTCGACGTGGCCGTCAACACGTATGTAGTTCCGGTTCCGCATAACCAAAAAGCCTTCCGGGTTCACGGTTCCCACCCAGGTACCGCGCCCTGTCGCCCGCACGACGCCATTGGTGATCGTCAGCGGAACTGGAATACCGTTCCTCCCCGCACATTTGGGACCCCGGTCCGGACTCGCCGATGTCGGCGCTGCGCTGGGTCTTGAATATTGGTACATCTCTCTCGACACACCGGCATAATTTCCGTCGAACGCTGTTGCCTTCGGTACGGGGGCCTGCGCGGCAACTGGCGTCGCCAACGCGAGAGCTGCGATCATCAGGAGTGCTTTCGCTCGGCCTGACATGTTTCCCCCCTCGTATTCTCGGGATGATAATACTCCGCCTCGCCTGATCGAGATAGCGGGATCGGCGGATGCGGCGGGTTGCGGTTCCGGTGCGGGGCAGACGGGAAAGGGACAGGGCAATGCCGGATGCGGTGAAGAAAATCGTGCTTGCTTATTCGGGCGGGCTCGACACCTCGGTGATCCTGCGCTGGCTGCAGCAGACCTATCGCTGCGAGGTCGTGACCTTCACCGCCGATCTGGGACAGGGCGAGGAGTTGGAGCCGGCGCGCAAAAAGGCCGAATTGCTCGGCGCCGCGCAAATCTTTGTCGACGATTTGCGCGAGGAATTTGTCAGCGATTTCGTTTTTCCGATGTTTCGCGCTAACGCGCTTTATGAAGGCGCCTACCTGCTCGGTACCTCGGTCGCCCGGCCGTTGATCGCCAAGCGCCAGATCGAGATCGCGCGCATGGTCGGGGCTGACGCGGTCGCCCACGGCGCTACCGGCAAGGGCAACGACCAGGTCCGCTTCGAGCTAGGCTATTACGCGCTCGCCCCAGACATCAAGGTGATCACCCCCTGGCGCGAGTGGGATTTGACGTCGCGCACCCTTCTCCTCGGCTATGCCGACCGGCACCAGATCCCGATCGCCCGCGACAAGCGCGGCGAGGCGCCGTTTTCGGTTGATGCCAATTTGTTGCACGTCTCGGCCGAAGGGAAGGCGCTGGAAGACCCGTGGGCTGAGCCCGAAGAATTCGTCTTCAGCCGCACCGTCGCTCCGGAAGCCGCCCCCGACACGCCGCAATACGTCGAGATCGCGTTCGCGCGCGGCGATCCGGTCGCGGTCGATGGCGAGCGGCTGTCGCCTGCGGCATTGCTGACGCGGCTCAACGAGTTCGGCGGCCGGCACGGGATCGGCCGGCTCGATCTGGTCGAGAACCGGTTTGTCGGCATGAAATCGCGCGGCGTCTACGAGACCCCCGGCGGCACGATCCTCCTGGCCGCCCATCGCGGCATCGAAAGCTTGACCCTCGACCGCGGCGCCGCGCATCTGAAAGACGAGCTGATGCCGCGCTACGCCGAACTCATCTACAACGGCTTCTGGTACTCGCCCGAGCGCCGGATGCTGCAGGCATTGATTGACAACAGCCAGGAAAACGTCGAGGGCGTCGTGCGCCTTAAACTCTACAAGGGCTCGGCCCAAGTCGTCGGCCGCAAATCGCCGAAGAGCCTTTACAGCCGAGGCCACGTCACCTTCGAAGAAGATACCGTCTACGACCAGCACGACGCCGAAGGTTTCATCAAACTCAACGCGCTGCGCCTGAGGCTCGCCGCCCGCCGCGATCGGGGATGATCGCTCCCCTTAGGTCGCCGCATCGGGCCTCGCAGCGGTTCGCGGTTGGCCCCCTCAAGAATACTCAGCCCGGACCACCCCTTAGGATTAAGACCTGCTTCGCCGGTGTGACCAGATTTTGGACACCGTCTGCCAGAATTGATCCGGCGACGGCTCCTCCAAGGTGCTTACACCGCCTGCCGCCGCCGTGCCGCCATCTCGGCGGCCAGCCGCAGTGCGGCGACCAGGCTGGCCTCGCGTGCGACGCCCTTGCCGGCGATCGCGAAGGCGGTGCCGTGGTCGGGCGAGGTGCGCACGAACGGCAATCCCAGGGTCACGTTGACGCCGCCGTCGAAATCAACGGTCTTGATCGGGATCAGCGCCTGGTCGTGATACATGCACAATGCCGCGTCATAGCCGGCGCGCGCCTCGGCGTGGAACATCGTGTCCGCCGCCAGCGGGCCGCGCGCATCGATGCCGAGGGCGCGTAATTCGGCGATTGCCGGGCCGATAATGTCGATCTCCTCACGGCCGAGACCGCCCGCTTCACCGGCATGCGGGTTGAGCCCGGCGACGGCGAGCACCGGTGCGGCGATGCCGAAATCCTGCCGCAACGCCGCCGCGGCGGTGCGTCCGGCATCGACGATCGCCGCCGCGGTCAGGGTTTCGACCGCCCGCCGCAGCGCCAGATGGATCGTGACCGGGACGACCCGCAATTGCGAGCAGACCAGCATCATGACCGGGGTCGCCCCCCCGCCGGCGAGTTCGGCCAAATATTCGGTGTGCCCGGGATGGCGAAAACCGGCACGATAGAGGCTCTCCTTGTGGATCGGGTTGGTGACCAGCGCCGCGGCGCGGCCGCCACGGACATCGGCGACCGCGGCCTCGATCGCGCTCAAAATGGCCGGTGCGTCGGCCGGATCGGGCCGGCCCGGCCGGCCGCACAAGGCGGCGCTGATCGGCAGCACCGGCAGCGCTTGGCCAAAAATCCCGCGCGCCTCGGCGGGCGCCTCGATCGCCCGGACCGGCGCCGGCCAGTCGAGCCCTGCGGCGAGGAAGGCGAGGCGATCAGGGTCGTCGATCACATAAAAGACCGGATCTCCCGGGCGTCGGCCGAGCCATGCCTTCAAGGCGATTTCGCCGCCGATCCCGGCGGGCTCGCCCATGGTCACGGCGAGCGGCAGCGCCATCGCTCAAACCCGGACATCGACATAGGCGTCTCGCCGCAGATCCTCCATATAACGCCGGGCGAGCATGTCGAGCCGCTCGCGCATCAGGGTCTCAGCGACAGCGTCGCGGGTCACATTCTCGGGTTTAGGCTCGGCCTTGCTGCAGACCATGATGACGCCGACGCCGTTCTTTTGCAGGATCGGCTGCGAGGCCTGCCCGACGCCCAGCGCCAGGATCGTGCTGCGCATCGCCGGGGCGATCTGGCTGACCCGCAGATCGCCTTCACTAGACAACTGCGGCGCCTTTTCCTTACCAATCTTCATCATGTCCGTGCAGCTCTTGGCCTCGGTCCGGACCGATTGGGCGGCATCGAATGCGGCCCGCCGCGCCTCTTCGCTCGACTGCGGGGCCAGCGGGAACACCACCTGGGCAAGGTGCAACACCGTATCCTCCTGGCTGACCGAGCGGCCGGTGCGCCGGTCGAGCACGAGCAGGAGGTAATAGCCGCCCGCGGTGCGGATCGGCGGCGACAATTCGCCCGGGCGCATTTAAGTCACCGCTTTTGCCAAGGCCGGGCTGAGTTCGTCGGGGTGAATCCAGCCGAGGTCGCCGCCGACGGCCGCGGTCGGCGATTGCGAGAATTGCTGGGCCACCGCGGAAAACCGCGCGCCCTGCTTCATCTGCTCGCTCAGCCGCTGGGCGAGCGCCAGCACCTCGCCATCCTGCTGTGGGTTGTCGACGGCCAGGAAGATTTCGGCGACCCGGCTCTCCGGCTCGTTTTCGTTCTGCTTGAGACGCTTCAGGGTTTCATCGATTTCCGCGTCGGAGACCGGGTCGGTATCCGCCGCAATCTGCCGTACCAGCTTGGCCCATACGATCGATGCCTTGACCTGGTCGACCAATGCGCTGTGTTCGATGCCGTTCGCCTTGAGGACTTGATCGAGCTGACCGGGCTGCATGTTGTTCTGTTGCGCGATCGAGGCGATCGTCTTGTTGATTTCGGCGTCTGTAGCGGTGACGTTCTTGCGCTTAGCCTCCTGCATCTGCAGCTTCTCGTCGATCAAGGTGCGCAGCACCTGGGCGGCGAGGCGCTGCCGCGCCTGCGGCGTGTCGGCGATGCTGGTGGACAGCATTACCATTCGAATCCGCGAGGCGAGATCGGCGACCGAGATGACCTCGTCGTTGACGACGGCTGCGATCCGGATCTCGGGATATGGCCCGGCGGGCGGCGGGGCCGGCCGCGGGCCGGCTGCCGGGGCGGCGAAGGCGGGAAAACCACCGACCAGCAGCAACATTACGGCAAGCCAGCGAATCTTGGTCATCGATCTCCAGCCTCGTTTGCTTGATCGAGCACCCGACATTACACCTTTGCTCTTGTGTTGTCGCCGGCAGGCAAGGTTGAGCGCCGACTGTTGACCGGTACGCAACCACCGCGCTCACGCTCACGGCAGCGTGCCGCCGGCAAGCGTGGCAACCGTGCCGCCGATCTCGCCGAGATTCTTGAACACGACGCTGAACTGCACCGAGACCCCCGGGGTGACAGCACCGTTGCGGATGCCGGATTGGGTCAGCGACCCGATAAACGCCAAGCATTCATCCTGGTAGATGGCGGCCAGTGTGGCGTAGAGGCTGCTGCTGCTCGATTCTGGCGTGGCCACCCCGTTGACGATGTTGGAGCTGCCGGTGAGATTGATGGTCTCGCTGCCTTGCAGCGACCAGTAGCGCGTCAGCTTCGCGGTGAGCGCCAACGCAAGCTGCTCCTGCTTGCCATACAGCACGTTCTGGCCGGTGACCGGGTTGGTCACGACTTCGTTCGGCAGCTGCGCCGGGATCAACACGTAATTGGCGCTGACCCTGAGATTCTGCGGTCCGGTGGCGATTGTCGCCTGTTGCTCGCGATAAGCGAAATCGGTGGCGGCGAGGCGGAAGCGATAAATCAGGTCGAGATAGGAGCTGGGCGAGAGCACGACCCGCCCGACGAGATCGGAAAGGCGGTTTTCCGCACCCGAGCCAGGCGGCAGAAACGGGTTTGTCTCCGCCCGGTAGCTTTGACCGATCAGCATCCGATAGCTGCCGCCAGTGCTGTCGTAGAGCCCGAATTTGGCTCCGTAATCAACCCGCTGGCCGGTATCCAGTATGTCGTAGCCGGCCAGCCGGTCGGGCCGGAACAAGTCGGTATCGTCATAGTTGAAGGATAGGCTGTCCTCGTCCGGGATCTTTCGTTGGTTGCCGCCGTTGGGACCGGCGTAGACCGCAACAATCGGCTCGATCAGCGGCGTGAGCGTGTCGCCCGGGTGGATCAGCGGGTAGCTCCACTTGAGCCCGACCTGGGGAAAGGCACGGCCGGTGAGAAAATTCGTGGCGATCGGCTCGGCCGCCGGTTTCCCGTCTACCGGAAAATACGCCGAGGGCAGGTCCGGGTTCGAAACCGGGCTCAGATCGTTGACCGAATAGGCGTCGCCCCGCAGGCTCGCGGTAAACAGGTATTGTCCGCCGATGCCGTCCTTGAAGCTGCGCTCCCATTCCGAACCGAGCGAGAGGCGGCGAGTTTGGGTGCCGACTTCGCGCACGATGTCCAGAAGATTGGCGTTGAGGTTCCAGCGCCCGCCAAGCGCGTCGGGCTCGCTCTGCCAGTTGCGATTGATGACCGGCAGCACGATCGGCTGGGTCGAATCGCCGAGACCGGGCAGCAGCGGCTGAAACACGTAGGCGTCGACGTCGGTCGACCCGCGGGCGTCGAACCCTTCGAGATAACCGCGGCTGATTTCTGCGTTCAGCAACGGGTTGCCGTAGCCGAATTCCAACAGATAGCTCTGGTCGGAAACGCGCTGCACGTCGAGGCCGGTGCGCCAGGTGTCGTCGAGATCGAACACGGCGTGCTCGTCGATGTTGCCGCGCACGATGTTGCCGGTGTCCTCGGTCCCCTCGGGGTTGCTGTAATTGAGGCTGCCGTCGGCCTCGAGCTCGCCGTTGTCGAAGCGCTCGCGATACTCGCCGCCGAGCACCGGCCCCGCTTTGGTGGTGAACCGCGGCGTCAAGGTCAGGTCCTTATCCGGCCCGAGCACCAGGTAATAGGGAATTGCGATATGCTCGCCGAGCGTGCTCGAACTACCGAAAGACGGCGCGAGAAACCCGCTCGCGCGCTTGACCCCGGGCTCGGGCACCGAGATGTAGGGGGTGTAGAAGATCGGCCACCCGTAGAGTTCCATAGTGGCATCACGAAACTCGACGAGCTTCATGGTCTTGTCATCATCGATCTCGCGTGCCTCGAGCTGCCATTCCGGCGGCGCGCTCGGGTCTCTGCGGCACAAGTCGCAAGGCGAATAGACGGCGCGCCGCAGCTCGGTCCGATTGCCGTTGGTGCGTCGCGCAGTATTGGCCGCCAACCGCGACCGGTCGGCGAGCAGCATGCGCACGTCCTTGGCAAAGCCCTGGTTCATCGCATCGCGCAGCTCCAAGTAATTAGCGAACAGGATCTCGCCGGTCGGTTGCGACAGGCTGACGTTTCCCGATGCCGTGATGGTGTCGGTGCGCTGATTGTAGGTGACCGTATCCGCTAGCAGGACCTCGCCGTTCTGCGAGATCTCGACGTGTCCGCGGGCAATCGTCAGGGCGAGGTCCTCGTTGTACTCGACCTCGTCGGCGCGCACCGCAATCGGAGCGTTGGCATTCTGTTTCGGGCCGCCGGCAAGACCGATCTGGGCCGCGGCCGGGAGAGCGGCGAAGGCGACGGCAAGCAGCCCCGACAGCAGGGTGCCGAGCCCGCGCCGCGCCATGATCCGGACGCCGGGCCCGTGCGAGGCGCGACCCCGGCGGTCCCCCATCAGCCATCCTCCAGATGCAGCAGCATCGAGGCGCCGAAGACCAGGCTGATCCCGGTCGGGGTCCAGGCGGCAAGAACCACCGGAACCTTGGCGGAAAGCCCGAGGGCAAAGACGATGTCCGAAAGGACATAGAGCGCGAAGCCGCTGGCCACGCCGCCGACGATCATCAAGGTGGCGCCGCCGCGCCGCTGCAGGCGCAGGCTGAAGATGGCGGCGATGAGGACCATTGCGCACAACAGAAACGGTCGCGCGAGCAGCACGTTGAAATGCAGCTGATGGCGCTGCGCCGGGAAGCCCGATCGCTCCAGCAAGGCGATGAAGCTGGGCAGCTCCCAAAACGACATGGTGTCGGGGGAGGCGAAGCTCTCTTCGATTTTGTATGGCGTCAGCTGTGTTGGCAGGCGCCATTGCGAGAACGGTTGCGGTGGCGTGTTCGGCCACCAGCGAACACCGTTCTCGATCAGCCAGTCGCCGGCCTTCAGCTGCGCCGTCCGCGCATCGATTCGCGAGGTGAACTCGCTCCGGGAATCAAAGAAGAACAGCGTGACGTGATCAAGAATGAGACCCGGCCCGCCGAGCTTGGCCGCATGGATGATGATCTGGTCGCCGGCCGGGTCGCTTTGCCGAAGCCACAACCCGGCGCTCGACAGCGACAGCTGATCCGATCCTTCGCGCAAAACGCTGGCGTCGAGCTTTTCGTAGTTGGCTTCCGCCACCGAGGCGATCGGATTGAAGATGGTGACCGCGAAGATGCCGATCAGCAGTGCCACGAGCACGGCGGGGGTCAAAAATTGCCAGACCGAGATCCCTGCAGCCCGCGCGACCACCAGTTCGTTGCTTCGCGTCAGCCGCCAAAAGGCGAGCATCGTCCCGAACAGCACCGCAAACGGCAGTACCTCCTGGGCGGTCTGCGGCAGCTGCAGCGCCGCCATCTCGAACAGCAGCCCGAGGGTTGCTTGGAGTCTCGATCCGCCGCGGCGGATCAGCTCGATGTAGTCGAGCAGAAAGGTGATAATCGCCATCGCCGCGAAGACGCCGCAGAACCATGCGAAGAATAGCCGCGCGATATAGGCGGAAAGGGTCTTGGCGAGCTGCACGAGGGGCTTTCGGGAGACCCGGCGCGGTCAGCGTGCCTGGCCGACGGCGAAGGTCGGTCGCCGAAAACCCGGTCTCGTGCCCCCCTGGAGCAGAATTCCCAAGCTGAGGCCAGCCGGCAACAGCACAATCACGTAGCTGAGCGGGATCACGACGACGAAGCGCGCGGCCAGATCGTTGATGCCGAAACCGATCAATTCGAACGCAAACGCGGCGCCGACGGCCAGCATGATTCGCTTCAGCTGCCCCCTCCGATTGAAGTCGCCGGGCAGCAGGAAGGCGAGCGGGATCAGCGCAAAACTGAAGACCGAGAGCGGGATCAGAATTCGTTGATTAGCCTCGATGATGAAGCTGTGGCGAAGCACCGGGTCGAGCCCGGGCGGTGGAAACAACAGCTCGCCGAGAAAGCGCTCCGGCGCCTCGCGAAACCGGACCACCGGAGCATCCTGCAGGGCGCCCAGGTCAAGCGTGTAGCGGGAAAAGGTCAAGACGGAAAGCTTTCGCGTCTGCGGGTCGAATTGCTGGCGGTTGCCGTTGACCATGATGATGCGTGAGCCGGCCGGGGTGTCGACAAACGCGGCGCGCTCGGCCAGGATCGTGACCGGACGCTGCGGATCACGACTGTCGTTGATCAACAGCCCGACGACGTCGCCATGGTCGTCGCGGTTGCGGATGTAGAAAGTCAGCTTGTCCGAGACCGTGGTGAACGTACCCTCCTGAATAAGGCTCGACACGAACCGGTTGCGGATCTCGAACTCGAGGTCCTTGAAGGCGCGGTTCGCCACCGGCAGGACGTAGAGCGACAGGCTCATCAGAAAAACAAAAGCGACGCCTGCCAGAATCAGCACCGGCCTGGCCAGCGCCGTCGGGCTCAGTCCCGCCGCACGCATGACCACGAGCTCGCTCTCCGCCGTCATTCGATTGAAGGTGAACAACACGGCGATGAAGACACCGATCGGCAGCACGATGTCGAGAAAGCGGGGCAGGATCAGCGCCGCCAGATAGAGAAAGACCTCTATCGAAAGCCCCCGGTTGACGATCAGATCCACGAGGCGCAGGGACTGCGCCAACCACACCGCAGCGCTCAGGGCGCCGGTGACGAAAACCATGATGCCGAAACACTGTCGCAGGATATAGCGGGTGAGGCTCGTCATCGGCGCGGGATCATAGGCAGGCCGTCCGAGCCCGGCCAGAGGGATTTCGGCGAGATCCGCCCAGCCGGCGCACAGCCGGCTCTCCACCGCGGCCGGGGCTCGGGCCGGCGGGTTCGATCAGTCCGCTGCATCTGGCGCCGATCCCCGCCGTTGATGTATCTGTTGACCGGATTTGCCCGAGGCCGAAGACGGCGGCTTGCCGTCTTGCACGCGATTGTTCGAGGTTGCGCGATGAAGATCAGCTTTGCCGAGCCGGACCTGCCGCATTCCGGAGCCGCGGTGGTCGGGATCTGGGAGGAGCGGGTGTTGACCCCGGCCGCTCGCCGCCTCGACGAGGCGAGCGGGGGCGCCATCGCTCGCGCGCTTGCCGCCGCCGCCCGCTTTAGCGGCAAAAAGGGCGAGCTGTTGCCAATCGTGGCGCCGGCGAACCTGCCGTTGAGTCGAATCGTCCTCGCCGGACTTGGCAAGCCCGGCGACGCCGGCGCTCGGGTTTTCGAGGATCTCGGCGGTGCGCTTGCCGCGCATCTGAATGGCGCCGGGGAGAGCGAGGCGACGGTTGCCGTCGAAGTCGGCGAAGAGGCGGCGGTTGGCGCTGCCGAGGCCGCCGCCGAGCTCGCGTTAGGCGCGCAGCTCAGATCCTATCGGTTCGACAAATACAAAACCAAGCAAAAGCCCGAACAGAAACCCTCCCTGACCCGGCTGACCGTATTGACCGCGAGCTCCGGCGCGGCAAAACGCGCATGGCGGTCGCTCGAAAAGACCGCGGACGCGGTGTTCTTCACCAGGGATCTGGTCTCCGAGCCAGCCAACGTGATCTATCCCGAGACGCTCGCCGATCAGGCGCGCACGCTCGAGGAGTTCGGTGTCGAGGTCGAGATTCTCGACGAAAAGGCGATGCGCAAGCTCGGCATGGGCGCTCTGCTCGGCGTCGCCCAGGGCAGCGCCCGCCCGCCCCGCCTCGTCGCTATGAAATGGCACGGCGCCGGCACGACCGGCGCGCCGCTGGCGTTCATCGGCAAGGGGGTCACCTTCGACACCGGCGGCATCTCGATCAAGCCGGCCGCCGGCATGGGCGACATGAAATGGGACATGGCAGGCTCGGCCGTGGTCATCGGCTTGATGCGGCTGTTGGCCGCGCGCAAGGCCAAGGTCGACGCGGTCGGCATCGTCGGTCTGGTTGAGAATATGCCGTCGGGCACCGCGCAGCGGCCGGGCGACATCGTCACCTCGATGTCTGGCCAGACGATCGAGGTCTTGAACACCGACGCCGAAGGACGGCTCGTGCTGGCCGATGCCATGTGGTACTGCCAGGATCGTTTCAAACCGCGGCTGATGATCGACCTGGCGACCTTGACAGGCGCAATTATCGTCGCACTCGGCCACCACCGGGCCGGGCTGTTCGCCAATGACGACGAGTTGGCGGAACGGTTGACCGAGGCGGGCAAATCGGTCGGCGAGGAGGTGTGGCGCCTGCCGCTCGCCGACAGCTACGACCGCGAGATGGACAGCGACGCCGCCGACGTGAAGAACATCGGCGGCGGCCGCGCCGCCGGCAGCATTACCGCGGCGCAATTCCTGCAGCGCTTTGTCAACAAGGTGCCGTGGGCGCATCTCGACATCGCCGGCATGGCGTGGTCGAGCAAGGATGCCGCGACCGTCCCCAAGGGCGCCACCGCCTTTGGCGTGCGTCTTCTCGACCGCTTCGTCGCCGCCCATTACGAAGAGACATAGCGGCATTTGGCTGAGATCGGGTTCTACCATCTGTTGTCGACGCCGCTTGAACGGGCCTTGCCGAAGCTGCTCGAGCGGGCCCGCGCGCAAGGCCATTCGGTCGTCGTCCGGGCCGGTTCGGCCGAACGCGTGGCCCAGCTCGACGCGCTCCTGTGGACCTACGACGAAGCCAGCTTTCTGGCGCACGGTTCGGCCCGTGACGGCACTCCCGCAGCACAACCGATCTGGTTGACCGACCGGGACGAAAACCCGAACCGCGCGTCGATGGCGGTGCTGATCGACGGCGTCGAGGGGGGCGATCTGTCGTCCTTTGCGCGCTGCGCCGACATGTTCGACGGCAACGATGCGGCTGCCGTCGAGGCGGCGCGCGAGCGCTGGCGCCGCGCCCGCCAGGCCGGCCATGTGCTGACCTATTGGCAGCAGACGGCGTCGGGATGGGAGCGCCGCGCCTAGCCGCCGCTCGCACCGCAGGCTGACTCGCCCCCGCGCCGCCGCGCGCGAACAACCGCATTTGCCCCAAAAGCAATTCGCTGGCCAAACGCGGATCGGCGCAGATGAGTGGACTCCCGTCCTCCGCCAGAATGCGGGCGAACGGCGAGGTTGCGCCCATCCCAGACCTTCCGTTAGCGGGTTCTGGGCGGAGAGGTTCGACCCAAAGCTGCCGTTCGCAGCTGTCGAGAAAGGGGCTGTGTATATGAGACTTCGTCCGCTCTCATGATGCTGGCGCTGCCTGCACCTCTCAGCTGGTCTGTGGCCGCTCATAGCTCTACGGGCATCGCGGGGGCGCTCCCGCGCGCTGCGGCGAGGGCTTGATGGAGTGTTGCAAAGACCCGCGTCTCACCGATCGCCGCTGTGACACGGTGCCGGTCCATGTCGGACCGTAAGGAGGGCCGAACGCGGGCGAAGATCACACTGACGTTTTGATGTGCCAGCTCATCTAGCAGATCGCGCAGAGATTGCGCTGCAGAATAGTCTATATTCGTAATCGCGTCCGCATCGACGACAAACCAGCGCACCGGCGTCGGCGCATGATCCACAAGGGTGCGCACCTCGTCGGCAAACAGGTTGTGGTTTGCGTAGAATAAGTCGGCCCCGAAGCCATAGACGATGAGCCCGGGCTCGGTTTCTTTGCCGGGTGTGACAGTCGTCGGCGTCCACCGGCCGGCCGCGCCCGGTACGAACATGATTGTGCGCGGCCGATAGCTGTGGCGCACGTGCCTAAAGAGCGATAGCGCTATCGCGAGCAGGATTCCTTGCTGGACGCCGATTGCAACAACCGCCGTCGCAGCGACTACTGCCAGATAGAACTCGCCAGGGCTCTCGCGGCGGATGTCGCGCAGCGCGGTTACGTCGATCATTCCGACCGCGATCGTGAACACGATACTCGCCAATACACATAGCGGCAGGTATTGCAGCGGCCGCGTCAGGACCAGCAAGACGATCAGCACGATTCCGGCAAAGACCAATTGTGCGAACTGGCTTCGCGCACCGGCGCGATCGGCCATGGCGGTCTGGGTGGGGCTGCCGTTGACCACGAAGGTCCCGCTGATCGCCGCCGTCAGGTTCGCTGCCGACAGGCCAAGGATGTCGGCATTCTCGTCGGTGCGCTCCCGATAACGCGCCGCAAATACGCGCGCTGTCGCAGCGCTTTGCGAGATGATCATCACAAAGCACGACGCGGCCACAGGCACTAGCGCCAGGATCTCCCTCCAGGTCACAACGGGCAGCCCGAACGATGGCAGCCCTCCGGGGACTGCTCCGATAACGGCGATGCCTCGTTCAGCGAAGTGCAATGCCGCGCTCGCAGCGATCGTCCCGACCACCGCAAATAGTGCAAACGGGAAGCGCGGCGCAATCCGATCGCCGAGCAGAATGCTGACCGCCACCAGAGCGGACAACCCCAAGGTCGGGAGCTTGATCTGCGACAGCTCCCGCGAAATCTCCCACAGCTGAGCAAGTGCGCGCTGCGAGTGGATCGTGAGCCCGAGCATATCACCCAACATCGCGATTCCGACCTGAAACCCGACCCCGGTGAGAAACCCGACCAGCACCGTGCGTGACAGAAAATCGGCGAGGAATCCTAGCCTGAAGACCCGCGCCAGCAACAAGAACCCGGCGGTCAGCAGCGCTACCATGCCGACGAGTGCCATGTATTTCTCGCTGGCCGGGGCCGCCATATGTGAAAGTGATGCGGAGAAAATGGCCGCCGTGGCCGAATTGGCGGCGACGACCAGATGGCGGGAGGAACCAAAGAGCGCAAACGCCAGCGGCGGCAGCAGCACGGTATAAAGCCCGGTGACCACGGGCGTGGCGGCGATGCGGGTATAGCCCAGCACCTGGGGGATGTTCATGGATGCGAGCGTGACGCCGGCCACGGCATCGCGCACGGCCCCGCTGCGGTTGAAGGGTCGCAGGCCGCTAAAAAGGCTTAGTCGCATCGTGCCGCTATAAGTTCGCGGGCCCGGGAGGCCTTTGAGCGCGCCTCGGGCGGTCCAAAGGAATCACCGTCGCGTGTCGCGTAGCGATAGCACCTATCTTTTGGGCGCTCGCTCTTCCTCCACGGCCGCGTGGTACTTGCGCCGGATCTCGGCCAGATCGACGGTCGCCTTCGGAAATGCCATATCAAGCTTTTCCATCTTATCGGCCATGATCTGCGACACAGCCAGATTGCGAAACCATTTGTGGTTCGACGGAATCACGTACCAGGGCGCTTCGTGGGTCGTGGTGGCGCTGATCGCATCCTCGAACGCGCCGATGTAGTCATCCCACAATTCCCGCTCTTTGTAATCCGACTCACTGATCTTCCAGTTCCGCTTTGGATCCTCGAGCCGCTCGGCGAAGCGCGCGAGCTGTTCTTCCTTACTGATGTGCAGGAAGAACTTCAAGATGGTGGTATTGTTTTCGATCAGCTCGGTCTCGAATTCGCGAATGCGTTCGTAGCGCGCGGTCCAGGTCGCTTCATCGATCAGTTTGTGCACTCGCGTCACCAGCACGTCTTCATAATGCGACCGGTTGAAGATCGCGACTTCCCCTCGTCCGGGAGCGTGGGGGTGCACCCGCCACAGGAAATCATGAGCGAGTTCCTGGGGTGTCGGCTGCTTGAAGCCGACCACCGTGGTGCCCTGCGGATTGAGCGCGGTGAACACGTGGTTCACGGTACCGTCCTTGCCGCCGGCGTCGAGCGCCTGCAGTACGACCAGCAGGGAATGCTTCCGCTCGGCATAGAGCAAGGCCTGTTGGTGTGCGAGTTTCGCGCGGTAGTGTTCTGTCTCCTCCGTCGCCGTTTCCGCCAATTCTTGCCGGCCCTTGTATGCGGGGTCGAGGTGGTTAAGCCGCAGCTTGCTGCCCGGCTTGACACGAAACATGTCCTCGAAATGCATCGCGCTCTCCGATCAGTAAGCGGTTAGCGATTGATGAAGCATGCTGGGTTGGGTCTCCCTCCGCTCGGCGAAGCGGAAGTAGCCGAGCTTGACGATGTCCAACACCACCATCCACGCCAGCACGTAGGTCCACACCAGGCCGATCATCAGCCAGGGCAGCGTCGGCACCAGCACGCCGTAGGCGCATAGCAACACGGCGACGATTTGGGTGCCGACGATTGCCAGGAAGAGCGGCATGCTGGGGTAGGGCGGCAGAAACAACGAGCTACGCGAGCGTACGACGAAGAGCAGCAAATGGCCGCCCGCGGCGAGTTGCAGAAACAACATCGTCTGCAGGTACGAGAAGTCCATTTTCACGTTTGCCAGCAGCGTCGGGTTGTGCATCCAGAACTGGCAAAATCAGCACCAGCCCGAAACTCTGCACCAGCGCCGTCAAACCCATAATCGAGGAGAAGGTGATGATCCGGTGCATGTTCCAGCGCACCGGGCGTGCCGCCACCCGAACCCTGTCATAAGCGATGGTCATGATCGGGATATCGTCGAGCAGCGCCAGCGCCACGATCATGATTGCGGTCAGCGGACGGAAGCCGAAGATCACGTTTGCCAGAACGACGACGAACATGATGTCGATCGTCATGGCGATCCGGTAATAAATATAGCTGGTGATCCGCTCGAAGATCTCGCGCGCTTCGATGATGGCGTTGACGATCGTCGATAGGCCGGGTGCGGTTAGGATCAGCGCGGCGGCGCTGCGCGCCGCATCGGTCGCTCCGCTGACGGCAATACCGCAGTCCGCCTGCTTGAGAGCCGGTGCGTCGTTCACCCCGTCGCCCGTCATCGCCACGATGTGGCCACGCTGCTGCAGGGCCTTGACGATCTCGAACTTGTGCTCGGGGAACACCCGGCCAAACCCGTCGGCGCGCTCGACCGCGCTTGCGGCGTCGATCGTGATATGGTCGGGATTGGTAGCCTTGCCGAACACGTCTGAGGCGACCAGCAGGTGCTCGCCCAGGCCGAGTTGACGCGCGATCTCGCTGCCGATGGCAACATCGTCACCGGTGACCATCGTTACCGACAGCCCGAGTTTCTCCGACTCGGCGATGGTCTTCTTGGCATCAGGCCGCGGCGGGTCCATCAGGGACAGCAGCCCGAGCAACTGCCAAGTCATGCCGTCGACGCCCGACCTGGCGACGCCAAGGGCGCGGTAGCCGTGCGAGGCCAACTCGGCAACCTGGTCATTATAGTTCTGCGCGACCGCTGCATCGAGATTGCACAGTGCGGCGACCGCCTGCGGCGCCCCTTTGGCGAAATGCAGCGTATGTCCGTCGGGCCCGGTGACAATGCCAACGGTCTTTTTGTTGACCGGATCGAACGGCACGAAATCGATCTGCTTGTATTGGTTGAGGACGCTGGGGTCGGCCGGGTGCAGACCCGACAAGGCCTTCAGCACCGCTTGGTCGATCGCATCTTCGCTCTGCCGCTGACTCGCTAAAGCAGCACCAAGGACAAGGTCGCCCGCATCGGCACCCGCAAACGGGATCGGCGCTTCCAATGTCAGCTGGTTCATCGTCAGCGTGCCGGTCTTGTCGCTGCATAGCACGTCGACGCCAGCCAACTCCTCGATCGCCGAGAGGCGCGAAACGATGGCCTTCTGCTTGGACAGTGCCAGCGCGCCAAGGGCCATGGTCACCGACATCAGCGCCGGCATCCCTGGCGGCAATCATCGTCGCCATCGTGCTGACGATGATCTCAACTTATGTTTTTCTTGCCTATGCCGATGCTATTGTGGGCCGCATCGGTACTCGCGGGATCGACGCAGCGACACGAATTGTCGGCTTCTTCGTCTCCGCGATGGGCATGGGATTGATCTTTCACGGGATGACGAAGGCGATCCATAATTACATGGTCGCCGGGACACCGTGACGAATGGCGACGGCCTATGGTGAGAAGGCGCTGCCCGATGAGGCCGCAAGCGTCAGCCGGCTTGGCATGACGTACATCCATATCACGGTCGGCGAGCGCACGCGCCCTGCCCGAGAGCTTGGTGCCGCCGAGTTCCTCACCAAGCTGGTCGAGTTTGAGTTGCTGAGGGAGCACCTACGCCGGCTGCCCACCTCCGATCGACCTGTTCCGGGGCGGTCGCGAACGGCTGCTTTCTGCATCCTACCAATCCGACCGGGGCAAGGTCAGCAATGGGGCAGGAAGAGCCACTCGCGCCCCGAAGGCTCAGTGTCCGCGAAGGGTCGACTCCCGCGGTTTGATCAGGGTTCCCCATGACCGGAATCGGCGTGTGTCGGCCGACCGGCACCGGGAATGCGAACACGACGCGGCCTGATCGCCCGGCGGATTGCCTGCGGCCGGGGCGAGCGGTATAACCCGGCCGCTTCCGCCGATCGTAAAGGGCGCCGATGGCTATCGAGCGAACGCTGTCGATCCTCAAACCGGACGCCACCCGGCGCAATCTGACCGGGGCGATCAACGATCGCTTCGAGCGGCGCGGGCTGCACATCGTCGCCCAAAAGCGCATCCGGCTCAGCGAAGCGCAGGCTGAGCGCTTTTATGCGGTTCACGCCGAGCGCCCGTTTTACCGCAGCCTCGTCGTCTTTATGAGCTCGGGCCCGGTTGTGGTCCAGGTGCTCGAAGGACCCGATGCAGTCGCCTTAAGCCGCGAGATCATGGGGGCGACGGACCCGGCGAACGCCGCGCCCGGAACCATCCGCAAGGATTTCGCCGAGTCGATCGAGGCCAATTCCGTGCACGGCTCCGATTCGGTCGAGAGCGCGGCGCAGGAGATCGCGTTCTTCTTCTCCGCCATCGAGATCCTTTCCTAGGACGGCGGCCCTGATGCGGCGGCCGGGCGGACCTCTCGACCCCGCAGTCGGCGCCGGGCCGCCTTTCGGTCTTTGGCCGGCGGCGACGGCGCGGCGGCTGGCGTTCGGGTTCGAGGCGGGCCTGGATGCTGCGGCGCTGCTGTTCTTCCCGCTTCTCGTGCTGGTGCCGCGGGGAATCGCGCCTTTGGCCTCGGTCTCCGGACTGTTTGCCGCCGGGCTCATATTGTCGGCGAGCGGACCGGTGAGGCGCCGCGGTCTCGCGGTTCCGGCCGGACTGCTTGCCGCTCTACTGGCCTGGGGCCTCGTTTCGACCCTATGGTCGATCGACCCCTCGCGCTCGCTCGATTTGACCGCCCGGCTCGCCGGCCTGTTTGTGGCCGGGCTGGCGATGACGCTCGCGGCCGATCTGGTTTCGGCGCCGCGACGGCTCAGCTCGTTTCTGCTCGGCGGTTTTGTCGTCGCGATCGCGCTGGCCACGGTCGATCTCGCCAGCCATGGGGCGCTGAGCAAGCCTTTTTCCGATCGCTTCTATCAGCCCGCATGGCTCAACCAGGCCTCGGTCGCGTTTGCCATCCTGCTGTTGCCGGCGAGCGCCACGCTCGTGGCGCGCGGCCACAAGATCCCAGCCCTGCTGTTCGCACTCGCGGCCGCCGGGACGATCTGCGCGTTGGCCGGGACCGCGGCAAAGGTGGCGCTCGCCGCCGGGTTGCCGATGGCGCTGTTCTGTTATTGGCGGCGCGCCGGAGCGGCGCGAACGGCAGCGCTGGCCGCGATCCTCGTCATCATCACCGCGCCCTTGACCTTTGCCCGGCTCGAACGCGGATCGGACCTGGTCGAGACAGCAGATGCCATCAAGCTCTCGGCCGGACACCGGCTGCTGATCTGGTCGTTTGTCGGCGATCGGATCGCCGAGCACCCTCTCGCCGGCTGGGGGCTCGAACTCGTCGCGGGCGATCCCCGGCGGCGGCG
Source organism: uncultured Alphaproteobacteria bacterium (assembly GCA_963832875.1). Classification (GTDB taxonomy): domain Bacteria; phylum Pseudomonadota; class Alphaproteobacteria; order ATCC43930; family CGMCC-115725; genus AP-15. The sequence continues at coordinate 949,615 of CAWHWB010000003.1, forward strand.
ACCCGATCCGGCCGGGTGAGACCTGGCTGCCGCTGCATCCGCACAATGCCGCACTTCAGCTTTGGCTCGAACTCGGGGTCCCGGGGGCGGTGCTATACGCGCTGCTGATCGGCTTAGCCTGGCGTGCGCTCGCCGCCTCCGAGTGGCCGCGCCTGTTTGCCGCCGCCGCCGCCGGCAGCCTTGCCATCGGGTTCATCGCCACCTTCGCCACCTACGGGATCTGGGAGGAATGGTGGCAGGGAACCTTGTGGTTTTCGCTGTTTGTCGTTCTGGTCATGGCCCGGGTCGCGTCAGACGCCGCGGAGCGGACCTGATGCGGGTGTTCGCCACCCTGCCGCCGCGCCACTGGCGCGAGGCCGGGCCATTTGCCGCGGCGGCGGAAGCCGCCGGCTTCGACGCGGTGATGACCGTCGAGCTGGGCCACGATCCGTTTACCCCGCTCGCCTTTGCGGCGCTGGCCACGGCCGCGGTCGAGTTGACCACGTCGGTCGCCGTCGCCTTCCCCCGCAGCCCGACGGTCATCGCCAACCAGGCATGGGATCTCAATGCGAATGCGAACGGGCGGTTTGTGCTCGGTCTCGGCAGCCAGGTCAAAGGCCACAACGAACGCCGCTTCGGCATTTCGTGGAGCCCGCCGGCGCCCCGGCTGCGCGACTACATCGGCGCCCTACGCGCGCTCTGGCGCTGTTGGGAAACCGGGGAAAAGTTGGACTATCGAGGCGAGCATTATCGGCTCAGCCTGATGACCCCGGATTTCTCGCCGGAACCGACCGGATTGCCGCCGGTGCCGGTGACGATCGCCGCGGTCGGGACGGCAATGCTGCGCGTCGCCGGCGAGGTTGCGGACGGGGTGCGTCTTCACCCGCTGTGCTCGCGCCGGTACCTCGACGAGGTTTGCCTGCCGCGGATTGATGAGGGGATGCGGCGCGGCGGGCGCGGCCGGGCGCATTTCGATGTGCATGGCGGCGGGTTTGTCGCGACCGGTCCTGACGCGGCGGCGCTGGCCGAGGCGCTCGACGGAGTGCGCCGGCGGATCGCCTTTTACGGCTCGACCCGCAGCTATCTGCCGATCCTGTCGCTGCACGGGCTCGACGATCTCGGGCTGAAGCTGCACCGTCTGTCGGTCGAGGGACGGTGGGACGAGATGGCCGCCGAGGTCTCGGACGACGTGGTGCGCATTTTCGCTGCCTGCGGCACCTATCGCGAGATTGCCGCCGCGATCGAGATGCGCTTTGGCGGCCTCGCCAACTCGATCAATCTGGACTTTCCCGAAGCGGCCCCGGCCGGGCTGCAACGCGAGCTTTTGTCCGACATCCGCCGCATTCCGCATCGCTTCGAAGGCTTTGCCGCCGGCTGATCGGGCGTCAGTGCTGGTGGATCATAACGACCCCGCCGCCGATCAGTACGATGCCGCCGATTTGTGGCCAGCCGAACGGCTCGCCCCATAATATGTGCGCCAGGACCGCGACGATCGCGTAGCTCGCCGAGACCGAGGGAAAGGCCTGCGAAACCGGGATCCGCTTCAGCGCCACGATGTAACAGAGCGCGGCAAAGACATAGATCGCAAAGCCCAGCATGGTGAGCGGGCTGGTCAGCTGCGCGGCGATCGTCGCCGAATGTTCGGCCGCCGACTTCAGCGCGATCTGGCCGAAAATGCCAAACAGGATCGCCGCTGCGAGGCTCGTATAATAGATCGCCATTGCACCATCCGGGCAAATGCTGTCGGCCTTCGGCCGAGGGCTCGGTCTAGCTCGGCGCAAGTAAAGACTTTACCACCGATTGGCGGACCGCCAATTGCGGCGGACGCGGGCCAAAGGCTTACAGGCCGGCGGCGGCGGTCAGCGCGCCCAGAACCCGGTCGGCGGCGAAATGCTCGCAGGCCAGCGCCCGCGCGGCGCGGCTGTGCCCCGGATAATCGGCGGCGACCGCGTCGATCGCGGCCAGCGCCTCATCGGCGCTCGAATATTCGAATAGGCCACGCCCGACCGGGTAGAACTTGCTGAACCCGGTGCGCATCGTCACCACCGGCCGTCCGGCGGCGAGATAGCAGGCGCTGCGATCGCTGAACCAGCCGCTGTTCGGCCGGACATAGATGTCCTTGGCAACGGTGAATTCGCCGCGCGACCCGGCGATGAAGTCGCGATAAGGCGCCATCCCCGCGGAAATCGGACCCGGATCGACAAGGCTCCAGCCGCCTTCGGCGATCTCGTCACGCACTCCGGCATCGGGTGGGTTCATCGCCAAGGCAAAGCAGGTCTCGGGCCGGCGTCGCGGCAAATCGATAAATCGCAGGAAGTTCACGTGCTTCGACCAAAAATATCGCAACCCGGCGAACGCGATGTCCTTGCCCTTGTTTTCCCAGGTGGCGACCGTCGTAAAGCAGCGCGGGGCATCGCCGGGTTCGGGCCACAGCGAGGGTATCACCGGCGGCCGGGTCGGGCGCCAGGCAATCCCGGACAGCGGCACCGGGCAGTCGGCCGCGCCCAAATTCTCGCCGTAGCTGAAGAAGTGAGTATGGGCATCGAGATAGGCGCGCGCCGCAAGGTCGGCTTCGGCGTATTTGATCTGCTCATAGACCGGATCGGTGTCGATCATGATGCGAACCGGGCAGGCGAGGTGCTCCTCGCGCAGCCGGGTGGCGCCGCAGAGATTGATCAGTCCTTCGGCCTCGGCGTAGAGCCGGTGCACCCGTTGGCGTGCCAGCCCATGCCAGACATCGTTGATCGCATCCCAATAGGCCCACCGCTCGCCGAGCCCGTGACTTTCCATCGCGCGCCGCAGATAAGCGACGTTGTACTCGGATTGGGTCATGACGCTGGCGGCGCGCGGGTCGTAGGGGTTGGCCCCACCATCCTCGACATACCACACCTCGTAGCCGAGCTGTTGCAGGCCGAGCAGATAATGCATCGCCTGCCAAGCGATGCCGGCGAGCGGCATCTGACCGACGAAGTGGAGGACGAGGATCGTTCCGCGCTTGCCCAAGGATCACCTATGATCGCCCGCTCGGCCACAACGGTCGGCGCGCCGAATCATTTCCGCGGCGTGTTAGCTCCGTCGCAAGCGTGTCGGGTGCGGGTCGGGTGCGGCTCGCGCGGCAAGACCCCAAACCATGTGGGGTTGCCCATGCTCGGCGCGGCATGCTAGGCACGGAACCATGATCGACAGCATTCTGGGGTGGTTGACGGGCACCCCCTCGGGCGGCCCGACAGGGCCGCAGGACGAGCTGCAGCTGGCGCTCGCCGCGTTGCTCGTCGAGGTGGCGCACAGCCACGACCATTTCGACGAACGGGAACGTGCCGTGGTCGCGCGCCTGCTCGAACGCCGCTTCAAACTGTCGCACGAGGATGCGCGTTCCTTGCTGAGCGCGGGCGAACGCGAGGCCAGCCGCTCGGCCGAGCTTTTTCACCTTACCCAAATCGTCAACGAGCGGTTGTCCTTTGCGCAGCGGATCGAGCTGGTCGAGATGCTGTGGGAAGTGGCCTATGCCGACGGTGTGCTCGACCAGTACGAGGACAGTTTGCTGCGCCGAGTCGGCGGCCTGATCTATGTGCCCGATCGCGAACGCGGCATGGCGCGGCAGCGCGTTCTCGAGCGGCTGGGGCTCGACGCGACGCCCTGATTCGTCGCCGAGCCGATCCGAACCGGCGCGCGGAGCGCTCAGGAGAAGAAGTCACCGCCATGACCTACGTCGTCACCGAAGCCTGCATTCGCTGCAAATACATGGATTGCGTGGAGGTATGCCCCGTCGACTGTTTCTACGAGGGCGAGAACATGCTCGTCATTCATCCCGACGAGTGCATCGATTGCGGGGTGTGCGAGCCGGAATGCCCGGTCGACGCCATCATTCCCGACAGCGAGACCGAAGCCGAACGGTGGGTCGAGCTAAACCGGGAATATTCGACGAGCTGGCCCAACATCACCCGCAAAAAGCCGTATCCCGAAGATGCCGACGAGTGGAAGGACATCCCCGACAAATACGAGAAACAGTTCAGTCCGAAGCCGGGCGGCAACTGACTGAGCCGGACGGCGCAAGTCCGCGTCGGATATGTGCGCTAAGCATAGGTGACCCGCTGGCTTCAGAGGGCATTTTGTGATAGTCTCGCGACGGTGCTATTGACGCGTTCCTTTCCGATTCCGCGCTCTTCGTCGAGTAGTGGGCGGTCGCAGGCGCCATCGTGCAGCGCCAGCTGAAGCGTCTGGGCATGGTCGCTCGGATCGATTGTGAGAGACGGACATGACGTCGGAAAAGCCTCCATTCTCCACAGGTGATCTCGTCGTCTATCCGACGCATGGGGTGGGCAAGATCGTCGGTATCGAAAACCAGGAAATCGCCGGATATACGCTCAGCGTCTTTGTCGTCGCCTTTGACAAGGACAGAATGACGCTGCGGGTGCCGCTGGCCAAGGCCAAGGTGTCGGGTCTGCGCAAGCTGTCGAGCCGCAAGGAGATGGATGCCGCGTTGGCCAAGCTGCGCGGGCGCTCGCGCGCCAAGCGCACGATGTGGAGCCGGCGCGCGCAGGAATACCAGGCCAAGATCGCCTCCGGCGATCCCGCCTCGATCGCCGAGGTCGTGCGCGATCTCTACCGTAATGTTGGGCAGCCGGAGCAGTCCTACAGCGAGCGGCAGATTTATCAGGCCGCGCTCGATCGCTTCGTGCGCGAGTTCGCCGCCGTCGAGCGCATCGATGAGACGACCGCGACGCAGCGGGTCGAGCAGTTGCTGACCGCCGCCTGAACCGGGCGACGCCGCCGAGGACCAGGCGGGGCGCGGCGTGAACCGGGCACGGCCCGAGCAGCATCTTGCACATCTACGGGCTGCACGGCGCGTTTGGGCGATTTCCGTGATCCATGCCGAGGCATCGCGATTAGTGCGCCTGCACGACCGGATCAGTGAGCGCTTTCAGGAGGGCGACCGGGTCGTCTATCTCGGCGATTATCTCGGGCACGGCGAAGCGGTGCGGGCAACGATCGACGAGCTGCTCGATTTTCGCCGCCGGATTCTGGGTCGCCGGCACGGCTTTTCCTGCGATGTGGCCTTTCTACGCGGCGCGCAGGAAGAAATGTGGCAGAAGCTGCTGCAGCTGCAATTCGCACCCAATCCCGGCGAAGTGCTGCAATGGATGGTCAGGGCCGGCGTCGAACCAACGGTGCGCGCCTATGGCGGCGATTTGCGCCAGGGTTTTGCCGCCGCCCGCGACGGCCCGCGCACGATCACACGATGGACCGGGACATTGCGCAGCGCAATGAACGCGGCGCCAGGGCACATCATGCTGTTTTCGGCGCTGCGCCATGCGGCCTTTACCGAAGATCGCGGGCTGTTATTCGTGCATGCCTCGATCGATCCGTCACGCCCGCTCGCCGCGCAAGGCGATGCCTTCTGGTGGGGCGGCAACGACATCCTCGACCTTTCCGCCTCGTTCGCAGGTTTTCGCCGGGTGGTCAGAGGTGTGGACCGAGAGCATCGCGGGTTGGTCGAGCGCGAGTTCGCGGTCTCGCTCGACGGCGGCGCCGGCCGGGGCGGCCATCTGATCGCGGCCTGCTTCGGGCCGGACGGCGGGATCCTCGACCGTGTCGAGGCGTGATCGGCTCGGTCACGGCTTCGAGGGTCAGATCGCGGTATAGCCGCCGTCGACCAAGAGGTCGCTGCCGGTGACAAAGCTGGCGCCGTCGCCGGCAAGAAACACCGCGGCTGCGGCGATCTCCGACGGTTGGCCGAGGCGTCCCGAGAGATGCTTGGGGCCGATGGCGGCGCGCGCTGCCGCAAAGCTGCCGTAGCGGCGCACGATCCGTTCGGTCTCGACGGCTCCCGGCGACAAGCTATTGACCCGAATATTCTGCCCGGCATGGTCGATCGCCATGACCTTGGCGAGCTGGATCAGGGCGCCCTTGGTCGCGCAATAAGCCGCGCGCCCCGGGCTGCCGACGCGCCCGAGCTGCGAGGCGATCAGGATGATCGACCCGCGCCCACCGGCGATCATCAGCGGCAGCACCGCGCGGCACAGCAGAAACGACCCGGTCAGGTTCACAGCCAGCACCCGCTCCCACTCGCCAGGGTCGGTCTCCAGAATCGTGCCGCCGGCGTCGTGCGGCGCGGCGCCGCTGACCAGGATGTCGAGTCGGCCAAAGGCGTTCTGGGCCGACGCCGCAGCCGCCCGCGTATCCTCTTCGACGGTCACGTCGCAGCGTTGGGCCAACGCGCGACCCCCGGCCTGTTCGACCAGCCGCGCCGTTTCGCCGGCCCCCTCCATATCGATGTCGCAGCAGGCGACCGCCGCTCCGGCCTCGCCAAATGCCTGCGAAATCGCCCGGCCGATGCCCCCTGCGGCGCCGCTGACGAGGGCGGCTTTTCCGCTGAGCGTCATCCGGCAGCTCGCTCGGCCGCCAGGGGTCAGACCACCAATTCAGTGTCCGGGTCGATCAGGTGCATCTGATTGAGATCGGCAACGAGCGGCATCGACTCGCCGGCGCCGCCCGCGGCGGTCGGGTTGACGCGGCCGCACACCTCAATCCCGTCGACGACGAAATAGACCATCGTTTCTATGCCCATCGGCTCGACAACGTCGAGCTTGGCCGAGAACGGCACGGCGCCCGGCACGGATTCGCCCCGCGCTTCGGTGATGTGTTCGGGACGCAATCCAAACAGGAGCTCGCTGCCGACGTGCGAACGGTAATGTGACTCGCGCGACGGCGGCACCGGGAAGGAGAGCCAATCCGACAGCCGAACCGTCAGCCCGCTGCCGTTTTCGACCAGGCGGCAGGGCAGCAGGTTCATCGTCGGCGAACCGATGAAGCCGGCGACGAACCGGGTCCTCGGATGGTGGTAGACTTCGTAAGGCGTGCCGATCTGGTCGATCCGCCCGGCGTTCATGACGACGACGCGGTCGGCCAGGGTCATCGCCTCGATCTGGTCGTGGGTGACATAGACCGTCGTCGTCGTGACCTTCTGATGCACCTTTTTGATTTCGGTACGCATTTGCACGCGCAGCTTGGCGTCTAAGTTCGATAGCGGCTCGTCAAACAGGAAGACCTTGGGATTGCGGACGATTGCGCGACCCATCGCCACGCGCTGGCGCTGCCCGCCGGACAGCGCCTTTGGCCGGCGGTCGAGCAAGGCGGTGATATCGAGGATTCGGGCGGCGGCCTCGACCCGCTCCTTGATCTCCGCCTTTGGAAATCTCTTCAGACGCAAGCCAAATGACATATTTTCAAAGACGGTCATATGTGGATAAAGCGCGTAGTTTTGGAACACCATCGCGATGTCCCGGTCCTTAGGCGGCATGTCGTTGACCAGTTGATCGCCAATATAGATCTCGCCCTCGGTGCATTCTTCGAGCCCGGCGATCATCCGCAAGGTCGTGCTCTTGCCGCACCCCGATGGGCCGACCAGCACGATAAACTCGCGGTCGGCGATGTCGAGATCGATCCCCCGCACCGCTGGGGTCTTGTCGAAGGTCTTGACGATGTTCCGAAGCGCGACCTGCGCCATGCTGCTCAGCCTTTCGTCATGCCGGCGGTCAGGCCGGAAACATAGATGTCATCCCTCGTGCAGCTCGGCCCGCTGTGTGCCCGCTCGGCCGGACTCTGCAAGCTTTCGGCAGCCTGACGCACCGAAACGCCGGAGGATTGCGGTCATTGTAGCGCAGCCATGCGAAATCGTGCCACCTATTTTATGCTGCACGGGGCGGCGGCGGGTCAGCAGCAGTCGATTCGCAGGCTGCGCGACGGGTGCGTTCCGATCTGGCTAGTTTTGTCCCTGCTGCGGCGTTGCCGCCGAATCACCGGAGGCGGGGCTGAAGATGCCGGCATCGTCCTGCCGCGCGCCACGATGGCGTTCGAGCTCGTGTGCGTAGCGGCGCAGCGCATAGGCCTCGCTCAGATAGCCGAGGACGCGGCGGCCATCGACATTGTCGATGACCGGCAGCATCTCCTGCGCCGCTTCGCTGAAGCGATCGAGCGCGGTGCGCAGATTGTCGCCCGGCAGCAGAAACGGAGCGGGTTCCGTGACCAAGTCGCCAACGGTTTTCGCGTCCCCGGCGCGTTCGGCGGCGCTCGCCTCGGTCGGGTCGATGATGCCGGACAGACGGCCGCCGCCATCGACGACGAAGACCTGCTTGGTGCTCCCGGCCGGAAAGCGGCGGTGCAGCTCGTCGAGCGGCAGGTCGGCGGCGATGACCGCCGGGTCGCGCCGCATCATCGGGCCGATAAACAGCTCGTTGATCCAGCCGATGTCCTCGGGGCTGCGGATCGCCAGCCCGCGCAGGTGAAAGCGCCAAGTGGCAAAGGAGTAGCCAAACCAATGTCGTACCGCGATCGCCGCGGTGACCACCCCGACCATGACGCCGATTGTCGCCGAAAAATCGCCGGTCGTTTCCAGCACCAGCATGATCATCGTCATCGGCGCACCGACGATCGCGGCGGCGACCGCACCCATCCCAACGAGCGCATAGATCAGCGGATCGGCGGACAGACCCGGCCCGAGCCGCATCAGCAGGCCGCCGATCAGGCTGCCGAACAGGCTGCCGAGGAATAGCGACGAGCTGAACAGCCCACCGCGAAAACCTGAACCGATCGAAATCGCCGAAGCGATGATCTTGGCCACCACCAGCCCGGCGAGAAACGGCAGCGCATATCCGGAATGCAGCGCGTGCAGGATGCCGCCATGGCCGCTGCCGAGAATCTCTGGAAAGGGCAGCGCGATCAGGCCGATGATCAAACCGCCCAGCGCCGGCCGGGCCCAGCGCGGTACCGCCTGCAGCCGGAACAGGGTTTCGGTCGAGGTCACTCCTTTCATGGTCAGAATCCCGAGCCCGGCCGAGGCCAGCCCGACCCCGAAAAAGGCCAGGTAATCCGACGGCGACAAGGCGATGTCGTGCCACACGACAAAGATTGGGTTCGAGCCGATCAGCCCGCGCACCACCAGGGTCCCAGTCAGCGCGGCAATCCCGACCGGCGCCAGGGCCTGCAAGGTGTAGCTGCCGATGATCAGCTCGAAAGCGTAAAAGGCGCCGGTCAAGGGCGCGTTGAACGCCGCGGCGATGGCCCCGGCGGCACCGCAGCCGACCAGGGTGCGCATGTCGTCGCGGCGCAGGTCGACACTGCGCCCGAGCCGCGAGGCGAGTGCTGCGCCGAGCTGGGTATAGGCCGCTTCCATCCCGACCGATGCGCCGAACCCACCGGAGAGGATCGTCACCCAGACGAGGCCGAGGCTGTCGCCGAGCGACATCCGTCCGCCGAACAGTGCGTTCGCCTCGATTGCGTCGACCACCTCGCGCGGGCGCCAGCGGCGCAGCAGCAGCGAGCTGAGCCCGGCGAAAATGCCGCCGACAACCGGCACCGCTACCAGGCGAGCCGGCCCCAGGGCAGTTGCGCTGCTGAGATGACCGCCGAACGGCATGGCGAAAGCGAAGTGCCGGATCAGGTCGAGCAGCAGATCGATGACGACGACGCCGAGGCCGGCGGCAACGCCGGCGCCGAGGGCGAGCACCAACAAAAACAGTTCGCTGTCGCGCAGCCGCGCCTCGGCGCGGCGGGGACCGGCCGCGGTCTCGATTTCTTCGCTGCCGGCTGCGGGTGCGATCTCGGCCACGCGCCTGCGATAGGCGAGTTCGCCGCTACTGGCAAGGGCGCCCTCGCCACGATGCCTATCTTGGAAACGCGGCCGACATGTTGTTCAACCGCCCGAGCAACCCGGCGCGCTCAATGGCGCAGGAAATAGACGCGATAGAGCTGCTCACGGAAACTCGCGCTGGTTTCGATTGCCGATTGAAAGTCGGCCTTGCCGAGGACGAAGGCATCGAGCGGCTCGGTAGCACGCACCGTGGCGTTGCGCGGCTCGCCGCTGATCAGCGCGACCTCGCCGAAGAAATCGCCCCTTCCCAGCCGCGCCACCTCGTGCTCGGAGCGCATCACGTCCGCTTCGCCGTCGGAGATCAGGAAGAATTCCTCGCCCGGCTCGCCCTCGCGAATGATGGTCTCGCCGGTCGTGAAATGGCGCGGTGTCATCTTCTCGGCGACGTTGGTCAGCTGGGTCGGGGTCAATGCCCGGAAAAGATCGACGGCGCGCAGGAACTCGCAGATCCGCAGCGCGTCGTGCAGCACGACATCGGACGCGATCCGGCCGTCGACCATATGCACTAGCCGATCGGCGGATTCGATGACGCGATAGTCGTGCGTCACCATGATCACGGCGGCGTCGTGCTCAACCGTCATTTCCTTGAGCAGTTGGATGACCGTGCGCGCAGATTCACGGTCGAGCGCTGCGGTCGGCTCGTCGGCGAGCACGAGGCGGGGGCGGTTGACCAGCGCGCGGGCGATCGCCACCCGCTGCCGCTCTCCGCCCGACAGCAGCCTCGGCTTGTAGCCGACCCGGTGGCCGAGTCCGAGCCGCTCCAGAATGCCGATGCCGCGCCGTTGCATCTCGCTCGACGGCTCATCGCCGAGCTGCATCGCCATCTTGACGTTTTCGAAGGCGGTGAGCGCCTCGAACAGATTGTGCATCTGAAAGACAAAGCCGATCCCACGCCGAACCGCCACCAGATCGTGCGCCGCCAAATGCGACAGATCACGGCCCAATACCTCGATTTGTCCCTCCTGGACCGAGCGCAAAGCGCCGATCACGGTCAAAAGGGTGGTTTTGCCTGCGCCTGAGGGCCCGGTCATGACCACGAGCTGACCCGGCGGGATCGCGATTCGGTTGTCGAACAGGACTTGATTGCGTGCGGCGCCCTCGCCGTAATAGTGGTTCAAGCCTTGGACCGAGACGACGGCCGGCGCGGCGGTCGGTGCGGGGACCGGGATCGGCGCCGCCGGTTCGGCGATCATTGCAGAGCACATCAGAACACCTCGGCCGGGTCGGCCGCGATCACCCGCTGCACCGCGATCACTGCCGAAATCAAGCACATGCCAATGGTGAGCCCGAAGCTCACCAGCGAGATCCCCAAACTCATCCGCAGCGGCAGCAGAGCGACTTCGCTAATCGCCCGGTAGAGTACGAAACCCAGAAGCCAGGCCGGCAGCCAGCCGGCAAATCCGTTCAAGGCCGCTTGCTCGAGCACCACCCGCAGCAGGTAAAACGTCGGATATCCCATCGCCTTCAAAGTCGCGTATTGCGGCAACTGGTCGGCGAGATCAGCATAGGTGATCTGGTACGAAATCAGCATACCGACAACAAAGCCGACCACGGTCCCGATCGCAAAGATCGGCCCGGCGGAGGACACATCGGCCTGATACGCGCGTTCGAACGCAATAAGCTGGGGCTTCGTCAAAACCTTGATCGTCCGGGGCAGAGCTTTTTCGAGGGCGGCCTGCACCGCGGTCGCGCTAGCGCCGGGCGCGAGCTTGATCACCCCGGCCTCCATCCCCGGCGGGCTTCCGGCGGCGCCGCGCAGCACCCCCGCAAAGGTGCGGTCGCTCATCATGACGGTGCCGTCGCTCTGGAAATCGGGGCCGAGGGTAAAGCTGCCGATGATGTTGACCTTGGCGCCGTTCAATTCGGACTGCCTGGCGCCCCCGTCCATGCCGAGAAAGCGGCGGGAGCGCCGGTCGACGAGAACCGTATCCGGGCCGCTCAGACGCTCGCGCTGGGCGTTGACTTGCGCAAACGAAAAGACCGGCTGGTCGGGTGCGAAGGCAAAAGCGCGGACCAGGAACAGCTTGCCGTCGAACGGGTTTTTCCAGAACAGGTCGTACCAGTCGGCAAAGAGCGGCCGCGCGCTCGCAACTCCGGGGACGGTCCGCGCGATCGCCAGCTCCGAGACCGCAATCGGGTCTTGGGTCGCGAACTGGTACTTGTGCGCGCTCTGGAGAAAGATGTCGCCGTCCAGGCTGCGGATCACCTGCAGAGAGCTGTCGAAGAAACCCTTATCAAAGCCGAGCTGCATCAGCATCAGCAGCACCGCGAAGCCGATGCCGGCGCTGGACCGCAACAGCCGGCGCTTGTTCGACATGAGGTTGCGCCAGGCGAGCGGGACCGGACCCGGAGGCAGGGCCCTCCGGCCGCGGGCCGGGGAGGCAATCGACAAGGTCGGCCCCGCCTCAAAACACGTCGGCGGGATCGGCGCGCCGCAGCCCGCCGAGCGCCAGGAGCGCCGAGATCGCCGACATCGCCAGCGCGGCGCCGAGCACGACGGCGGCATGGCCCGCCGTCATCGTCACCGGCAGCAGAGTGCGCTCGCGAATCAGCCGATAGACCCAAGCCGCCGCGGCCAATGCCGGAGCAAACCCGGCGACGACGAGCAGCAGCGACATTGCCGCCACCGTGACGGCGAGCGCGCCGTCGCCATAGCCGATCGCCTTCAAGGTGGCGAATTGCGGCAGTTGTCGGCCCACTTGGGTCGAGACGATCTGGTAGACGACCATGATTCCGACCACCACCGCGATCAGCAGCCCCGAGCCGAAGATCAGCCCGACCGAGGTCCGTGTCGTCCAGTACGAGGCTTCGCGGCGGGCGAGCTCGGCGCGGGTCAAGATCTGCGTGCCGGGGCCGGCCGGCCCGCGCAGCTGCCTTGTGGCCGCGACCGGGTCGACCCCGGGCTTCAGCCGGATCAGGCCGAGATTGACCTGGCCGAGGCCCCGGCCGGGGAACAGACGGGCGAAATTCGCCTCGCTGGCGATGGCGACGCCGATCCCCATAAACCCGGTGCCGAGCATATATTGCCCGCCGATGGTCACCGCGAGGTTGCCGATCTCGACGACCCGGCCGGTCGTGAGCGGGCCGAAGAGCGAGCGTGAGGTACTGTCGACGAGCACCGTATCCGGCCGCTCGATCGTCCGGAGCTGCCGGTTGATGCTGGCGGGGCGGAAGATGCGACTGGCCGGATCGAAGCCGATCACGAACAGGTCGGGCCATACCCCGCCGGTGCCGCCCTTCCATTTCGCCACGCCGAAATAGAGGGGCGTCGCCGCGGCTACGTCAGGCGCGCCGCGCACCCGATCGAGGCCACTCAGCGCGAACACCCCCGGCTGCGCCTGGTATTCGTACTGGTCGGAGACCAAGAGCAGGTCGAAGCGCATGTTGTCGTAGAGCAGCATTCCTCCTTGCGGCACCGCAAAGAACAGCCCGAGCTGAATAAACACCAGCAAGATCGCCATGAAAATCCCGACCAGGGCGAGCGCCGTCCGCCCCTTTTGATGGGTCAGGATGCTCCAAGCAAGCGACGCCGTCACGATTGGCCGAACTCCCGACAAACCCCGGTTGGCGAGCATGGTGAGATCTTGCCTGATCACTGCAAGGAAAGCTGGTGTTTATTTCGGGAACTGGACCTGATCACAGCCTGCCGCGGCCGGTTCGCATCATCGCCGATCGCCGGTCGAGGAGGCAAATCCGGCCATTCGGATTTGGCCGGCAGAGTAGGCGGGTTTGATCGGCCGGCTGCCGGCGACTGGTGTCACTTTTTGGTGCGTCAGCGATATCCGCTATCGGTTAGATCCGGAATATCGCCGCCTATCGCCGCGATCGTGTAATGCTCGACCTCGAGCGTCCACGGTAAGTCGATCGATGTTTGCGGCACCCCGGCATAGGGCAGATACAACGCCAGATTTGATACGTAGAGAGTCTTGCCGTCGGGACTGAACGCCGGGCTCGCCGGAAACAGCAATCCCTCGATCGTGCCGCTCCGGCTGATGCCGTCGAAATCGCCGCGCTTCGCCACGACCTTTGCCGCGATATTGCCCAAGGCATCGACCGCGTTGGGGTCGATCACGTCGATCTCGTCCTCCTGATTGGCGACCACCCAAATCCTGTCGCGCCGGTCGACGGCGATGCCGTCTGGAGCATTGATGCCGGTGGTCAGCACCGCCGCGGGCTTGCCCGTGAGCGAAACCGAACCGTCATGATTGAAGGTCAGCGGCACCTCGACGATCGAATGGTAAGCGGTGTTGGCTACATACATTTCCGTGTATTCGTTGTTGAATTCGACGCCGTTGGCGCCGAATGGCGGGACCAGGATCACCCCCGAGGCGGCCTGCGGCGACAGCGTCTGCGAACTGACGAAAACCGTCGGGGTTCCGCCGTTGGGACCGGTCTTCCAAATGACGCCCTGGAACGAGTCCGACACGTAGACATTCCCGGCCTTGTCGAAGGTCAGTCCATTGAGGCCGGAAGCCGATCCCAATCCGGTATTCATAAACACTGTCGACTTGCCGGTGGTCGGATCGGCCTGCCATACGATCCCCTGATCGAGATCGCAGATCAGCAAGGTCTTCGAAGACGTTTGAAACACCAGCCCCAGCAGGTTGACGCTGGGCTGCGGGGCCGGAGCCGGGACCGGATCGACCAGGGCGACATTGTTGCGCAGCCGGCCGTCGGCGGTGAACGAGAACAGATGCGGCGGTCCGGCGACCGGGCCTTTGGCGTTGACGCCGAAGGACGGCGCATAGACCGTGCCGTCCGGGCCGACGGTTAGCCCCTCGACATCGACCGGCATATTGCCGGGCAGATCCGGCACGACCGCAAATGTTACTGTCTGCCCACGGTCCCAGGCGCTCGCCGGCCCGGCAACGGCAAGCAACAGCAACGCCAGGGCCGCTTGGCCGAACAATGATGCGCGCATGAACTCCTCCCCAGAGTTTTTTGGTTAACTCCTGCTTGAACCAGAAACGCGATCCGGTTCGAACAAACAGCAATCCTGGTCGGCGCGAAGCTGTCAAGCGCGTAGCGAGAAAAATCACGACCGCCTCGCCGAGGCGCCGGGCTGAAGGGCTGAAGACCGCCTTGAACTTCGGCAGTATTGGGGGCCTGCGCATGCGTGATTGTGCGGCGTGCTGGCGGGCCGCTTCTTGCGGCAGCCTGCGATATTCCGGCCGAAATGCGACCCGCGATTCCAATCTGCTAATGGGCGATTATCCTGATGTCGGCACACTCGGAAGCGCGGCTTGTGGTGGCTGCGACAGTAGGGCGTTTTTAATTAAAATCATTGTGACCGAGGCAGGCATTGGCATCGGCGGCCGTCATGCTCTTCCCACGGTACATATAGCAGAAATTGCCATATGTGGAGTAATAAAGGCATCGTGATAGCACATAGTCCACAATAAATGAATACATATCCGCTTACGCCAAATTCATTGGCGGCTCCGACATGGCTCTGCGCCTCTCGACACCTGCTTCGGTCCCGCGTTTTTGACTTAGAAACCGATGAGGTATTGGCCTTCTCTGTCTTCTCGGCCGTCGGCCCGAGAAAATAAAGGGTCCAAAACCCGAAAGAATGCTTCCGATTCTGCAACCCCAAAACTGACGACGAGGGCGTCGTTCAAAGTGGTGGGCACAAAAGGGGTCGAAGTTGCGCGAGGCTATCGCATCGAGAACGAACTCGTGATAGCAGCTGGCCCATATGGCCACAAAGGGAACGGTTTATGCCTAAACGAGCGGCGAATCTTCTCGTGATCGAGCTTGGCGAGCGAAGAGAGCATGGCCAGCAGGATGTCGCGGACCCGCTCCTTCTCGGTCGAAAAGTGCTCTTCGGGGAATGACCGAAACGCGATGCCATGCGCGGCGAGGCGCTACAGATGCCCGACGGTCGCCGCCATCCCTTCCCCGGCCGAACCGATCGAGCGACGATACCAGCACCAGGTCGAACTCGCATCGTGCGGCACCAGCAAACATCGCACCGAGCTCCTTCCGATATTCGACGCCCTTGCCGCCATTCTCGTGTTCGACGGATTCGCGCACGATCGGGGAGCCCATACGCCCGCACCATCTGCGCAGCTGCCGAAGCTGGTTCTCCGGATCTTGCCCTTTGTCCTCGGTTGATACCCGCGCGTAGATCAGCCAGCGGACCAAGGCCGGCCTCGAACGGGCACGCGCAATGGGCAAGTTGCTCGGGCGGCCGAAAATTTAGCGATGGTGACCGGGAGAAATTGCGCGCAGCGCTCGAACTCACCGGGCGAGGAACCCTGTTGCCGCAAAGCGCAACAAGCCAGACTATGGGTCCCCGCGGACCCCGGACATCCCGGAAATGTTGGATAAAGGAGAAATGCAATGGCGCGCCAAGGCTATCTGATCATGGACAGCGACCTGCACATGATGGAGCCCGACGATCTGTGGGCCCGCTATCTCGAGGCACCCCATCGCGTGAATGCGCCGCGGTTTTTCGGCGGGCAACAGCGCCAGCTCTCTGAAAGCAAGGAGGATAAGGGCAACGCCGACGCGATCATGGGCATGGAGGTGCAGGGTCTGGCGATCCCGGCGCATGCCAGCCAGACCGGCGCTACCCAATCGAGCCGCGAATTGCGGCGCCGCAGCCGCGCCCGCCATCCACATTTCAACGTCGCCCGGGCGCGTGGCTTCGACCCGGCCTCGACCCTGACCGCGATGGATATCGAGGGGATCGACGTCGCGGTCATGTACGGCACCCGCGGCCGGCAGATCCTGTGTCATGACGATCTAGGGCCGGATTATGCCGCGGCGCTGGCGCGGGCCTACAACGACTGGGCCGCCGATTATTGCAAGACCGATCCGCAGCGCCTCAAATTCGCTGCTCAGCTGGCGATGCACGATGTCGGGATGGCGGCCAAGGAGGCGCGCCGGGCGGTCAACGAACTGGGCGCGGTGGCGGTCATCGGCACACCGAACCCGGTCAACGGCCGGCATCTGCACGACGACGCCTGCGAGCCGTTATGGGACGAGCTCGAACATCTGAATGTGCCGATCGGCTACCACCCGACCGGCAACACCGCGCTCAAGGACGACGCCGGGCGGCGCTATGTCGGCCACAACAATTTCCACCCGATCGCACATGCGATCCGCAACCCGGTCGAGCTGATGGGGGCGATCGCCAGCATGACCACCGGCGGAGTGCTGGAACGCCATCCGAAATTGCGCTGCGCCTTTCTCGAAGGCACCGCCGGCTGGCTCTATTGGTGGCTGTGGCGGCTCGACGATCAGTGGGAGAAGTTCGGTCCCGGCTGCGAGCGCCAGATCGCGATGCTGCCGAGCGAATACTTCAAGCGGCAATGCTACATCGCTCTCGACGTCGACGAGGAGCCGGCGGTCGATGTCGTCAACAAGATGGGCGCGGAATACTTCGTGGTGTCGAGCGACTACCCGCACTCCGACGGCGCGTTCCCCGAGGCGATCGAGCAGTTCCTCAGCCTGCCGCTAACCGATGCGCAACGGCGTCAAATTCTGTGGGACAATTGCGCGCGGCTTTACGACATCGCCAAACCTGCAGCACCGCTGACCCGCGAGGTGGAATCCTCCTCGGCCGCCGAGTAGCGAGCGCGTGCCGTAAGGTACCCCCGGCTTGGGCCACGGCAACGGTCCAGGCTGGGGCGTTTGGCCATTATCGCGTAACGGGTCAAGATCCGTCACGGCGACGGTAGGGGCTCGCTCTCGCGTTATTATTGAGTATGAGCCCTGCACGTTCCTATCTTTCGGGAGGATTTGCCGTGGGAGGCACCGATCCGGTCGCCGTAGCGGCCCGCATGGAGCGCATTCCCAACACCAGCTTCAGCTGGATGGTCGTGGCTCTGGTTTCCGGCGCGTTGATCGTAGAAGCTCTCGACATCGGCACATTGGGCACGATTTTGCCGGTCATCAGGAAGGTGATGACCTTGACGCCGTCGGATGTCGGGCTGTTGGCTGCGTCATCGGCCTTCGGCATCGTCGTCGGCATGATCCCGGCGGGTCATCTGGCCGACCGCTACGGCCGCAAGCCACTGCTGATGGCCGGCACCGTCTGGTTCGCCGCCGGCACGGTTCTTGCCGCGTTTAGCCCCAACTTCGCCGTGCTGCTGATCATCCGAGGTCTTTCCGGCCTGGGCATGGCGGCGACTTTCATCATGCCGTTTTCGATTGTCTCGGAATTCGTGTCACGGACCAGCCGCGGCGCTTTCTCGGGAATTCTCGACACGGCGTTGGGAGTGGGCTATTTGCTCCCGCCGCTCTTGGGCCTCTCGATTATCCCTCTGTTTTCGCCGGACATCGCCTGGCGGGCGTTGCTGGTCGCGGCCGGCCTTCCGGTCGCCTATGTGTGGGCAATCTGGCGGTATCTTCCCGAATCGCCGCGCTGGCTCAGCCGCGTCGGACGATACGCGGAAGCGGAGAAAATCCTTGTCGCGATGGAGCGGCGCGCCGAGCGGAGTCTCGGTCATCCCCTGCCGCCGCCCCGAACCGACCCCGAAATTGCCCAGGCGATCGTATCGGCCCCGTCGACGCCGAGCTGGAAGAGCTTGGCTATCGTCTGGCGCCGCCCCTATTTGACCCGCACACTGGCAATGATCTGCGGGTCGGTCGGCACCTCGTCGATATTCTATCTTGGCGTTAATTACATCCCATCGCTGTTCGTCGAGCGCCACATCGTCCTGAGTAGCGCCTATCTGTTCACTCTGATCATCACCGGGGCGCAAATCCCGGGCAAGCTGTTGAATGGAGTTTTTGGGGAATTCGTCGGGCGCAAGCTGATCTACCTGATCTATATGGGCGTAGCTGTGGCCGCAGCGTATTTCTTCGGTCATTCCGCGACGACGTTCGCGATGGTGGCATGGGGCGTGCTGATGTGGTTCAGCGCGCCCGGCTCGGCGCCCTCGTATAAGATGTGGTACGCGGAGCAATATCCCACTCCGATCCGCGCGACCGGCCAATCGACTGTCGAATCGATAGGTGGCCGGCTGCTAGGCGGCGTCATCTGGACTTACCTGTTCCCGCTGCTGCTGGCCCGGTTCGGGATCGCGACCACGATGACAATCGTCGCGGTGATGGGAGTAATCGCGGTCGCCGTCGTCACCGCCTTCGCCCCGGAAACCTACCGGCAGACCGTGGAGCAGCTCGAGGTTCATCTCGGCTAGAGATTCGAGCGAGCGGTGAGCCGGCGGCGCCGCTCGATCGCGACTGAAACGGCGGCGAGAAGCGTATCGGGGCGGCGACAGCGATCCGGCAACCGAGATCCTATCCCTTGATGCTGACCTCGCCGGCTTCCGGCAAGCGCATCTCCCCGACCCTCGGGGACCTCGCCGGGTCGCGCAAGGCGCCGCCGCTGCTGATGAACCCCGAGGACGCGGCCCAGCGAAATCTTGGGCACGGCACCGAGGTGCGGGTGCAGCGCCACAGGCAATCGTCGCCGGGTCGGTGGCCGCGGAGCGATCAGCGAACTGGCACATAGCTGCCCCGTTGCGGGCACGGGGAGATTCTTTTCTGAACACCGGGCACGGCTTTGCCTGCCAGATCTCGGCAGCATATTGGGCGATCGCGTGACCCGCTGGATAACCTGCCGCAGCCACGTTCAGGATGGCCTTGCGCCGCCCAGGCATTGCCGTCGGCGTACAACGCGGTCAGCTTTTGGTCCGCTTCGAGATAGGATTTGAGTACCGCCAAGGCATTTAATGATCTCCGTCCATCAGCAGCACGTCTCGCAGTGGAGCGAAGACACGGCGCTCGTAGCGGCTGAAACATTCGGAGAAAATTAAGTCCAGCGCGCCCGGGTTTCGGCTCGTTGTCGTAATGCCAGGTGCGGATTGTACCAACCGCGGCTACCTTCCGCCTGATCCGACGTCAGCACGCGCCGGAAGCGGCCGCCACTCAAAATCAGCAGCACATCGGCTCCCAAAACTCCCCACCCACCCGGTGGTGGGGTTTCCCAGGAATGCACTCGGCGTGGCGGCCGCCTCTCGGGCTTGCTCGCGACGCCGATTCGGCACGCTTCAGCATATGCCCGGCGGCGCCAACGGCGCCATCGAAAGCCGCGCACAATTCTGTAGTCGCCATTCAGGACGACCCCGGGCTCGTTCTTTAGCAAAGTCCCACGGCTGCGGTCGGGGAGAAGACGGCTCAGCAATCGCCCGCATCGATGCCACACCCGTCTACCGCAGGGTTTATAGGCGGCGGAAATTGCCTCAGCGTTTCGACGCCTTTGTCAAACCCCGCAGCCGTTCGATCTCGGGAGCGGATAAAATGTCTTCGGGGCAGCGCCAGCGCCAATTGCCGTCAGCCTGACCGGGCACGTTCATCCGTGCCTCGGCTCCGAGATTGAGCAGATCCTGCAGCGGCACGATCGCGAGCGCAGCGGCCGAGGACCACGCCAGTTCCACCAATGCCGGTGCCGCATCAGCGCTGCCGCCTTCGGGTCGTTTCAGATAGCGCCAAAGGAATTGCCGCTGGGCAGCGGGCAATCCTTCGTACCACTCGCGCGTTGGAGGATTGTCGTGGGTGCCGGTGTACACCACCGTATTGGCAGTGTAATGGTCCGGCAGGTGCGGATTATCCGGCTTGCCGTCGAAGGCGAACTGCAGCACCCGCATGCCCGGCAGATGGAACCGGTCGCGAAGCCCGGATACGTCGGGCGTGATCAGCCCCAGATCCTCTGCGATGAACGGCAGACTGCCCAATTCTCTCTGCGCCGCTGCGAAGAACTCCACGCCCGGGCCTGGCACCCAACGCCCAGACTCCGCCGTCGCTGCGCCGGCCGCCACGTACCATGCGGCGGCGAAACCGCGAAAATGGTCCAAGCGCACGGCGTCCACATAATGCAATAGAGCGCGCACGCGGTCGACATACCAGCGGAAGCCCGTACGACGAACGGCCTCCCAGTCGTAAACCGGGTTGCCCCAAAGCTGCCCGTTGACGCTGAAATAGTCGGGCGGGACACCCGCGACAAAGCGCGGTCTGTTCCGCTCGTCTAGCAGAAACAACTCCGGGTTGGCCCATACATCGCTCGAATCGGAAGACACAAAAAAGGGTAGATCGCCGATCAGGCGCAAGCCGGCGGCATGTGCATATTCCTTCAGGCGTTCCGCCTGACGGAACAGCAGGAATTGGGCAAACCGAACCTGATCTACCTCATTCGCCAGTTGCTGACGCGCATGCGCCAAAGCCGCCGGGACACGTCGAGCCAACTCGGTCGGCCATTCGAGGTAATAAGCGTCGTTATACCTGGCCTTCAGCGCGCGGAACAGGGCGTAATCTTCCAGCCAATGCCGATGCGTGTTGCAGAACTGCTGATAAGCCGCCCGCAGCTCTCCCGGCGCCCCGGCGCCGAAGTTGTTCCAAGCCTTTTCGAGAAGCCGGCGCTTGAACGGGATTACAGCGCCATAATCGATCGGTGATGCCGGAGGCGACGTGGCTTCGCAGTCGGTTGTCCGCAGCAACCCGTCCTCGACCAGGCTGTCCGGGCTGACCAGCAGTTCATTCCCGGCGAAAGACGAGAGGGCCTGGTAGGGCGAGTTGCCATACCCCGTCGGGCCGAGCGGCAGCGCCTGCCACCAGCTCTGTCCGGCCTCCCGGAGGCGGTCGACCCATGCCCGCGCAGTCGGACCCAAATCGCCGATCCCATGCGGTGAGGGCAAGGAGGCGACATGCAACAAAATCCCCGAAGCGCGGTAATCCGGCGGAAACGGTGGGGGGGCCCCGCGTCGGTTGTCGTCGTTCATCGGAGTTGCGTTTCTTCTGGCAAGCTCAGCCGGACGAGGCGAGCGCGGCGTCGACCATCGCCTGGGCTTCGCTGACGATAGCCTCGAGATGCGCCTCGTCCTTGAAACTCTCGGCGTAGATCTTGTAGACGGCCTCGGTGCCCGACGGTCGCGCCGCGAACCAGCCGCTGTGCGCGATCACCTTGAGACCATCGATCGGAGCGTTGTTGCCTGGCGCACGGCTGAGCATGACGGTAATCGGCTCGCCCGCCAGGGTCGATGCCTTGACGGCCTCGGGCGACAGTTTTTCCAGCTTCGATTTCTGCTCGGCGGTCGCCGGCGCGTCGATCCGCGTATATAAGGGCGACCCGAACTCCGCGGTCAGCGCGCGGTAATGTTCGCCCGGGTCTCTGCCGGTGCGGGCGGTGATCTCGGCGGCCAGCAGATCCATGATCGGCCCATCCTTGTCGGTGGTCCACACGCTGCCGTCTTGCCGCAAGAAGCTGGCGCCGGCGCTCTCCTCGCCGCCAAAGCAGCAGGAGCCGTCGAGGAGCCCTCGCACGAACCATTTGAAACCGACCGGCACCTCGTAGAGCGGGCGCTTGAGTTTGTTGACGACCCGATCGATCATGCTGCTGCTGACCAATGTTTTGCCGATCGCGGCGCGGGCCGGCCACTGCGGGCGGTGTGTCAAGAGATACGATATGGCCACGGCCAGGTAATGGTTGGGGTTCATCAGCCCCGCCGACGGCGTGACGATGCCGTGTCGATCGGAATCCGGGTCGTTGGCGAAGGCGACCCGGTACTGATCCTTCAGGCCGACCAGCCTCGCCATTGCGTAGGGGCTGGAGCAATCCATGCGGATCTTGCCGTCGTGGTCAACGGTCATGAACGAGAAGGTTGGATCGACCTTCGGATTGACGACGGTGATGTCGAGCCCGTAGAGCGTGCCGATCGGTTCCCAGTAACGGACGGCCGCGCCGCCGAGCGGGTCTACGGCGAGCTTCAGCCCGGCGGCGCGGATCGCATCCATGTCAACGACATTTCGCAGATCCCTGACATACGGCAGCACAAAGTCGTCCTGATGTGTGGTACTCGCCCCGAGCGCGGCCTCGAGGGTGACCCGCCGAACGCTGCGGTTTCCGTCTCGCAGCAGTTCGTTGGCCCGGTCCTCGATCCATTGGGTCACTTCGATATCGGCTGGTCCTCCGTGAGGCGGATTATACTTGAACCCGCCATCCTCGGGCGGATTGTGCGACGGCGTCACGACAATGCCGTCGGCGAGGTGCTCGTGGCGCGCGCGGTTGTGGACGAGGATCGCATGCGAGATGACCGGCGTCGGGGTCACCCCGTCGGCCCGCTGGATTATGGCGTGCACCTCGTTGGCAGCCAGAACTTCGAGCGCCGTATACTGGGCCGGGCCGGAAAGTGCATGCGTATCCTTGCCCATATAGAGCGGACCGTCGATCCCCTGGGCGTGACGATAGTCGCAGATCGCTTGCGTGATCGCGAGAATATGGGCCTCTGTGAAAGAGCCGCGAAACGGCGAGCCGCGATGTCCGCTCGTCCCGAAACTGACAAGTTGCTCGGGGTCACCGAGATCGGGCCGGCGCGCGAAATACTCGCGTTCGAGACGGGCGAGATCGACCAGTATCTCCTTCGGCGCCGGCTTGCCGGCGAGCGGCGAAATCGTCATGGGTCGATCCTCCTTATGGTATCGGGCAGGGCTTCGCCTTCCAAATTTCGGCGGCGTATTGGGCGATCGTACGGTCGCTCGAGAACTTCCCGGAGCCGGCGACATTGAGGATGGCCTTGCGCGCCCACGCATCGGAGTCAGCGTACAATTCTGTCAGCTTGCGGTCCGCCTCGAGATAGGATTTGAGATCGGCCAGGTGCATGTAATGGTCTCCGTGGGTCAGCAGCGCGTCGCGCAGCGGTGCAAAGACGCCCGGCTCGTAGCGGCTGAAAAAATCGGAGGAGATCAGGTCCAACGCTGCCCGGGTTTCGGGCTCGTTGTCGTAATGCCAGTGCGGGTTGTACCAACCGCGGCTGCTCTCTACCTGATCAGCCGTCAAGCCGAACAGAAAGAAATTTTCCTCGCCGGCTTCTTCCGCCATCTCGATCGTAGCACCGTCGCGCGTGCCGATCGTCAATGCTCCGTTCATCATGAATTTCATGTTGCTTGTGCCGCTGGCCTCGTAGCCGGCGGTCGAGATTTGGTTCGAAACGTCGGCGGCCGGAATCAGCCGCTCGGCAAGCGAAACGCAATAGTCGGGGAGAAAGATGACCTTGAGGCGGCCTCGCGCGACCGGATCGCCGTCGATCGTGCCGGCGAGGTTGTTGACGAACTTGATGATCAGCTTGGCGAGGTGATAGGCGGGCGCGGCTTTTCCCGCGAAAAAGAATGTCCGCGGCGTCATCTCGAGGCTCGGGTTCTGCCGCAGCCGGTTGTAAAGCACGACGATGCGCAGCCCGTTCAGCAATTGTCGCTTGTATTCGTGGATGCGCTTGACCTGGCAGTCGAAAATCGTGCCTGGATCGACCGTCTCGCCAGTCGATCCTTTGAGCCATTCGGTAAAATGCGACTTTGTCTCATGTGCGGCCTTGCGAAACGCGTCGCGAAAGGCTTTGTCATCGGCAAGCGGCTTGAGCGCGCTCAATCGGGCGAGATCGGTCACCCAGCTGTCGCCGATCGCCTCGGTGATGGTTGCGGCGAGGGCCGGGTTGGCCAGCAGCAGCCAGCGGCGCGGGGTGACGCCGTTGGTCTTGTTGTTGAAACGCTCCGGAAACATCTCGGCCAGGTCTTTGACCGTAATCGTGCGCAGCAATCCGGAATGAATTGCCGCCACTCCGTTGGTGCTGTGCGAGCCGACAATGGCCAGATTAGCCATGCGGATTTTGCGCTCGGGATCTTCCTCGACGAGGCTCATGCGCCGCACGCGCTCCTCGTCCCCCGCAAAGCGAACGCGGACCGCATCGAGGAAGCGCCGGTTGATCTCGAAGATGATTTCCAAGTGCCGCGGCAGCAACATCTCGAACCAGGGGAGCGGCCATTTTTCGAGAGCTTCGGGGAGCAGCGTGTGATTGGTGTAGGCCAAGGTCCTCTGCGTCAGGTCCCAGGCCTCGTCCCATCCGAGACCGGCGTCGTCGAGCAGGATCCGCATCAGCTCGGGTACCGCCATTGTCGGATGCGTATCGTTCAATTGGATCGCAACCTTGTCGGGAAAGGCACCCCAGTCGGTGTTGTTGCGGCGGAAGCGGCGCACCAGATCAGCAAGCGAGCAGGCGACGAGAAAATATTCCTGCACGAAGCGCAATGCCTGCCCCATGCTCGTGGTGTCGTCCGGATAGAGCACCCGCGTCAGTGACTCGGCCGCGAGCGTCCCGGCCAGCGCACCGACAAAATCGCCGCTGCTGAATTCCTGGAAATTGAAAAAATCGGGAGCAGCGGCGGCCCACAGGCGCAGCGTATTGATAGTCTTGCCGCCGTAGCCTATCACCGGCCGATCGAACGGGAT
This sequence comes from uncultured Alphaproteobacteria bacterium, assembly GCA_963832875.1. Classification (GTDB taxonomy): domain Bacteria; phylum Pseudomonadota; class Alphaproteobacteria; order ATCC43930; family CGMCC-115725; genus AP-15. The sequence continues at coordinate 974,469 of CAWHWB010000003.1, forward strand.
GCCGATCAGCGTAGAGGGCCGCCCGGCGATCGGCCGCAGAATCCCACCCTCCAATTCGATTGCGCAGTTCAGCTTTACTTCGACCGTTTCGTCCGGCCGCGCCACCTCCCACGGGTCCTGACGCCGCAGCCAATTGTCCGGAGTCTTCGCACTGCCAGCCGTCGACGATCGACTGTTTGAAAATGCCGTATTCGTAACGCAGGCCGTAGCCCATCGCCGGCAACTGCATGGTCGCCAGCGAGTCGAGAAAGCACGCCGCGAGGCGCCCGAGCCCGCCGTTCCCGAGCCCTGCGTCGGGCTCCTGCTCGACGAGGCCGAGCATGTCCAGGTTCTTCTCGGCGACCAATCGTTTGGCAAAAGGGTCGAGCAGGAGGTTGATAATGTTGTTGGAGAGCGATCGCCCGATAAGAAATTCCATCGACAGATAGTAGATCCGCTTCGCGTTATTCTGGTCATATGTGTCTTCTGTCAGTACCCATCGCTGTGAGAGCACGTCCCTGACCGAATACGCGACAGCCTCGAAGCGCTCGCGTGGCCCGGCAGCTTCCGGAGCGACGACGTCATCGAAGAGCAGGTGGCGCTCGTAGAGGGCTTCGTCATGACCGGAGAACCGGACCGGACCGCAGCCGTACCGGGCGAGAAGTTCCGGGTCAGGGACTATGTCCGTTGCATTATTCACCGCAACTTTATCCTGGTTCGACCGACGGCGTGACTGCAAAATCGCCTCCTATCGACCTGGTCGGGCAAGAAGCTGTTCCACACCTTGACGGCGGGAATGTCGTGGTAATAGCCGAGCGCGGACAGTCTGCCCGTATCGAGCAGGAAATGTTCTCCGGCGCCCGCCGGGAGCCCGATCCAGCGCCCCGCGAGAACGCGCAGTGCATGTCCGTGGGCAAACAGCGCGACGTTGCCTTCAACAGCGCGAATGCGGGCAATCACTCGATCCACCCGCGCGCCGACTTGCTCTGGGAACTCGCCGCCCGGGCAGCCGTCGCGAAAAAGCAACCAGCCGGGGGCCTTCTCATCGATCTCTTTGGGCGTCAGCCCCTCGTACTCGCCATAGTTCCATTCGACGAGGTCCGGGTCGACGACTGCCGCCGCCCCGAGCCCCGCTAACTCGCAGGTCTGCCGCGCCCGCTGCATCGGGCTGACGAGAACGAGGGCATATTCCTTCTTGGCGAGAACCGGCCGCAATCTCTTGGCGCGCCGCTGCCCGTTTTCGGTCAGCGGGAGATCCGTTCTGCCGGTGTGGCGGCCGGTCAGGCTCCAGGCGGTCTCGCCATGCCTGATGACAAACACGTCCACGGCGCTGCCCCCCTCGCTCGAACACTCAGTCGTGGCACCACGCGTGGCGGTGCAGCGAATTGCCGAACCCGAACCCCTCGGCCCCCATCTCCTCCGTGTAATGGCCACGGCTGGCGGCCCCGTTGCAGCGGGCGTGGTGGTAAAGGGCTTGCCGGCCGCCTTCCAGGTTCCCGTCCCTGCCGTGCCACGTCTCCAGCGCGTGGTCCTGGAGCGCGCGGCCGTAGGAAAAGCTGATCGTACATGGCTTGGGGCCGGGCAAGCGGTTGATTGCGTTCAGATGGACCGTCGCCTCCCGATCCTCCTGACCGCCCGACAGAAACACGATGCCCGGCACCGCCGCGGGCATGTAACGCCGTAAGCAGCGCAGCGTGGCCGTGGCGACTTCCTGCACCGAGGCTTGGTGGGGATGCTCCTTGCCGGCGATGATCATATTGGGCTCAGCAACATGCGCTGCAAACGGATCCTCTGGTCATAGAGAGCCGCGAACACCGCCTGCAGCACGGCGCCGGTGATCTCCTCGCAGCGTTCGATCGCATGCGATCCGTCCATCAGCACTTCCGGCTCGACGCTGCGGCGCTATCCAGGTCATCGGTCATCATGAAAATCCCCTAGAACGGCCACTGCCAATTGGTGATTTCCGGCGGGTCGATGCCGACCTCGTGGGCGTGATTCTGGCACGCGATCTGCTGGTTCAACAGGGTTTCGCGAGCGCTCGAGCCAGTGATGCGGAACCGCGGTATGCGGTCGATGGCGTCGATGGCCAGGCTGAAGCGGTCGGTCTGATTGCGGATGGCCAGCTCCAAGGGCGTATTGATGTTGCCCTGCTCCTTGTAGCCGCGCACGTGAAGGTGGTTCTGGTGCGGGCGATGATAGGTGAGGCGGTGGATCAACCAAGGGTAGGCGTGGAAGTTGAAGACGACCGGCCTATCCGGTGTGAAGAGAGCTTCGAATTCGCGGTCGGTCAGCCCGTGAGCGTGTTCCGTATTCGGAACCAGCTTGAACAGATCCACTACGTTCACGAACCTGACCTTGACGTCCGGCAAGTGCTGGCGGAGTAATGCCGTGGCGGCCAGCGACTCCATTGTCGGGCAATCGCCGCAACTCGCCATGACCACATCGGGCTCAGCGCCCTGGTCGTTGCTCGCCCAGTCCCAGATGCCAACGCCCTTGGTGCAATGCTCGATCGCGGCCTCGGTGTCGAGGTATTGGAGATGCACCTGTTTGTCTGCGATCATGACATTGGCGTAATTGACGCTGCGCAGGCAATGGTCGGCGACCGACAGCAAGCAATTGGCGTCAGGCGGCAGGTAAATGCGCACGACGTTCGGGCTCTTATTCGCGACCACGTCGAGGAAGCCTGGGTCCTGGTGCGTGAACCCGTTGTGGTCTTGCCGCCAGACGAGAGCGGTGATCAAGAGGTTCAGGGAGGAGACTTTGGCGCGCCAGGGCAGCTCATTGCACTTTTCCAGCCACTTGGCGTGCTGGTTGAACATCGAGTCGATGACGTGAATGAACGGCTCGTAGCTGTTGATCAGGCCATGCCGGCCGCTCAGCAAATAACCCTCCAGCCAGCCTTCGACCGTGTGCTCGCTGAGCATCTCCATGACGCGGCCATCAGGCGCAAGTTCGCCACCATCGGCGTCCTCGGGAAAATATTCTGCGAGCCAGACTTTCTTAGTGACATCATAGAGGGCCTGCAGCCGGTTGGACTGTGTCTCGTCCGGGCCGAAGATGCGGAAGTTCTTCATATTCAGCCGCGTGACTTCGCGAAGGAAATTACCGAGGGTCGGGACGTTGCCGGCCAGGGTCGCGCCAGGTTTGTCGACCTTGACGGCAAAATCGCGGAAGTCGGGCATGTTGAGGGGCCTGCGCAATAGGCCGCCATTAGCGATCGGGTTCGCGCTCATCCGCTGGTTACCCGCGGGGGCCAAAGCCTTCAGATCAGGAAGCAGGCGGCCCCTATCGTCGAAGAGCTCTTGCGGCTTGTAGCTGCGCAGCCACGTCTCCAACAGCTTCAACTGGCCCGGGTTGGTCGCGACGTCGGGAAGGGGGATCTGGTGCGCTCTCCAGAAACCTTCGAGGTAATGCCCGTCCACCTTTCGTGGTGCCGTCCAGCCCTTTGGGACTGCGCAGAATAACAATTGGCCAGCGCGGCCGAAAGGCGTTGCCGCTCTCCCGCGCCTGCTGCTGGAGCTTGCGGATCTCCAGAACGCAGTGCTCCAGGGTGGCGGCGATCGCCTGGTGCATCGTTTCGGGATCACTGCCTTCGACAAAATAGGGCGTGTATCCATAGCCGACGAACAGCGCCTCGAGCTCCTCGTGACTGATGCGGGCAAGGATGGTCGGATTGTTGATCTTGTAGCCGTTCAGATGCAGCACCGGCAGCACCGCGCCGTCGCTGATCGGGTTGATAAATTTGTTGCTGTGCCAGCTGGTGGCCAAGGGTCCGGTCTCGGATTCGCCGTCGCCGACCATGACTAGAGTGATAAGGTCGGGGTTATCGAAAACGGTCCCGTAGGCATGCGAGATGCTGTAACCCAACTCGCCTCCTTCGTGAATGCTGCCGGGCGTTTCGGGGGTGGCGTGGCTGCCGATGCCGCCTGGAAAGGAGAATTGTTTGAAAAACCGCTGCAGTCCCGCAATATCTTCACTCTTTTCCGGATAGATTTCGGCGTATGTCCCTTCGAGATACGCTTGCGATAGCACCGCGGGCGCTCCGTGTCCGGGGCCGCTGATAAAGATCGCGTTCAAGTCGTACTTTTTGATCAGCCGGTTGAAGTGGATGTAGGTGAAGGCCTGGCCGGCGTCCGAACCCCAGTGACCGAGCAGCCGCGGCTTGATGTGCTCCAAGCTCAGCGGCTCGCGCAGCAAGGGATTGGCCTTGAGGTATAGCATTCCCAGGCAGAGGTAGAGGCTGGCCCGCCAATACGCGTCGATCTTGCGCAGTTCGTCGGGCTTGAGCGGTTTGCCCTCGATTGTCGAGCGGGCCGTGCCATATGCCGACAAAGATGTGTCAGAGCGAGGCGTTTCGAGAGCGTGAGAGCTCATGCTGCTTGTGCTCCTCCGGCCCAATGAGTGCATATCGAAACAACAGCTACTTCCGTGGGCGCTCTTCACCCATCGATTCCGAACCATAGCCGCATGTCGCGCAGCAGGTCGGCGTTTAGCGCAGCTCCAGGGTGTAGGTCATCGGCATGGCCCTCCACGTGCTGTAGGATCAGTCACCTGTCAGCTCGCTTCTATGATCTGGATCAATCTCCCGATTGCGGCGCAGTCCTCTCGGCCGCGATGTCGAACGCCGGCCCAGAGCGGGCATCGATGCGCACAAGCAGCGCCGCCATGGAGCGCGGCATCACGCGATATTGCGTCCCTGGCACCGGTGGAGCTGCAGCAGGATCCATGATGTCCTCGGGGGACTCCCGCGCCGTGTCGATCCAGCGTCGCCAGCCTGAAGTGCCTGTTCCCGGCACATCGGGCAGGTCGAATTCGAGAGCTTCCCAATAGGCGTTGGACATCAAGTGCAGCTGGAACGGAAGGTGACCTGGGCCGAACCGAAGGGTGCAAGCGAGGCTGTGCGAATCGTCGGACCAGTCCGGGCAACCGAGGCGAACGCCGTGCCAGTCGATGTCGGCGCGGCGCAGCAGCTCGTTGAGGCTCATTCCCAGGTTCAACCCGCCTCCTATCTCGATACCTCGCAGGCGGTGCGCGATTAGCGTCTTCGCGAACCGATGGAGGTCCCGATGCCGGTCGAGCAGGCTCCAGTCGAGCCAGCTGATCTCGTTGTCCTGGCAATAGGCGTTGTTGTTGCCCTGTTGCGTGCGGCGAATTTCGTCGCCCATTAGCAGCATCGGCGTGCCAAGGGAGATCAGCATATGGACGAAGAAGTTCTTCACCTGCCGGCGCCGCAGCCGCTCGACGATGGCATCATCACCCGGCCCCTCGACCCCGCAATTCCACGACAGATTGGTGTCCGCCCCGTCGCGGTTCCCCTCACCGTTCGCCTCATTGTGCTTGTCGTTGTAGGAGACCAGATCGTTGAGCGTGAAGCCGTCGTGGCAGGTCACGAAATTGATGCTCTGCTCGGGTTCCCGTTCCCGCTGCCCGAAGATGTCCGGGCTGCCGAGCACGCGTGGCGCCAGCATCCGCACCGTGCCCCTGTCTCCTTTGACGAAACGGCGGACATCGTCGCGGAAGCGGCCGTTCCATTCCTTCCAGCTGTCGCCGATGAAACTTCCGACCTGATAGAGACCAGCAGCGTCCCAGGCCTCCGCGATCAGCTTGGTACCGGCGAGGATCGGGTCCGACTCGATATCCCAGATGGCCGGAGGGTTTTCGAGCGGGCGACCGGTCTCGTCGCGAGCCAGGATCGCGGCGAGGTCGAATCGGAACCCGTCAACATGCATTTCGGTGACCCAGTAGCGCAAGCTGTCGAGGATCATGCGGCGCACAATCGCCTGATTGGCGTTCAGCGTGTTGCCGGTGCCGGTATAATTGGCGTATTGCGCGCGGTCCTGGTCGAGGATGTAGTACACTTCATTGGCGAGGCCGCGGAAACAGAGGGTGGGTCCCTCCGCATTCCCCTCGGCGGTGTGGTTGTACACGACATCGAGGATCACCTCGATGCCGGCGCGGTGCAGCGCCTTGACGAGGTCACGGAACTCCTCGACCGCGCCGAGGGGGTCCTTGCGCGAGCTGTAGCCGGTATGGGGGGCGAAGTACGATACCGGTGAATATCCCCAATAATTGACCAGGCCCTCCGGACAATCCTGGCGGTCGAATTGGAACACGGGAAGCAGCTCGACGGCGGTGATCCCGAGGTCCTGTAGGTATGGGATCTTCTCGATCATGCCGGCAAAGGTCCCTCGCAGCTCCGCAGCGACCCCAGAGCTCGGATGCCGCGTGAAACCGGCGACGTGCATCTCGTAGATCACCGTCGCGGCGAAGCCTCGATGCAGCGGCCGGTCGCCTTCCCAATCGTAAATGTCGGGATCGACCACCGCGCTTTTCATGGTGACGGCATCGGCCTCACCGTATCGGCTCGCCCGGCGGCGGGAATAGGCTTCGGGCACGACGACGGCGCGCCCGTACGGGTCGAGCAGGGCCTTGCTCGGATCGAAACGCAAGCCCTGCCCGGGATCGAAAGGACCGAAGGCACGATAGGCGTATAGCTGTCCGGAGCCGATCCCAGGGACGAAAGCGTGCCAGTAGTGGTAGGTCCGGTGCGTTTGCGGATCGAGGCCGATGACGCGCGTCGGTTGCGTCGCCTCGGCACTATCGAACAGCAGCAGCTCGACCCGGGTGGCCTGCCGCGAGAACACGCTGAAGTTGACACCGCGGGGAAGGACGGTCGCGCCCAACGGACAGCTCTGGCCCGTGTTCGATGCATCGGCCGCCGCACAAGCAGCAACTCGCGGCCCTTCCCGCAAGACTTTGAGTTCGGCGGATTCGGCTGTCACTTCTTCAAACCCGTGCGCATTGTTGGCCGCACACCCGCTGACCGGACGGGGCCGCGTCGATATCGATGGACAGGTGCTGATCGGCAAAGCTCACGATTGATCTCTGAGAATGGCCGTCTATGACATAAGCGGGGTCGAGGTCCCTATTCGCACTGACGTCATCGATGAGATCCCTATGGGAGATCCCTATGGCGCGTGCAATCCTGTTGCAGGCCATCGGGACCGGCTTTAACTTCGATCAAGTCGGACAACACTTCCCCCCATTCGGCTAAGCGCGCACTGCTTCTCGGCGGTCAGGCGCGCAGGGCACCCAGCTCCACCCTGCACACGTCTCCGAACTCCCTTAGGGGATCACGGATCTCTTCGCTTCCTACGAATTCCTGAAACTCGTCGAACGTTTTCTTGGGGGCAGCATAGTCCCGGACCAGGCGGCGGACCACGTGCTCGGCAACGCGGATCACTTCATCCGATGAGGCCAAGCGCATCCGTGCGATCGCGGCGTAGAGACCCGCGACAACTTCAGGTCCCTCGGCTTGATGATCCCAGGCCTCGGTAAAGCGTTTCGATGCCTCGATGATGAACTCGGCGTAGAGCGTCTCGCGCTTTACCAATTCCTCGACGAGCACCTGCGCCCGCAACTGCCCGCGCTGGGTGAACCAGGAGGCGGCGAGGGTCGAGGCCCCGCCGATCAGCGAGCCGGCCAACGCGGAGGCCGCCGAGAGGATTGCCGCATCCATTTGCCGGAACGGATCTACTGGAAGCTCGCGATCGTCGTCCTGAAGCGCACCAGCGACACCCCGAAAAACACGGTCGTGATGGCGGCAAGAGCGGCAAGCTGCGGCCATACGATGTCGAGGCCGGCGCCGCGGTACAAGACGGCCTGGGCAAAGCTGACAAAGTGCGGGGTGGGCATGACCTGCATCGCGTATTGCAGCCATTCCGGGATGCTTTCCATCGGGGTCGTGCTGCCCGACAGCAGGTTGAGGACAACCAGCACCGGGATTATGAGCAGGCCAAACTGACCCATCGTACCGGCGAAGGTTGCGAGCAGAATGCCCAGGGCTCCGACCGAAATCTGATAGACGACCGTGCCGGCAACGAACAATGGGACCGATCCGGCGAGCGGCACGCGGATCAGCTCGTGCACCACCAGCCACAGCGAGAGCGTGGCGATAGTTACGATCACGAAACCGTTCGCCCAGATCTTCGCCGTCATGATTTCGGCCGGTTTGACCGGCATGACCAGCAAATGCTCGACCGTGCCGTGTTCGCGTTCGCGAATCAGCGCCGCCCCGGTGAGAATGACGGCGAGCGCCGTGATGTTGTTGATAACCGCCATGATGGCGTTGAACCATTCGGAGGTGTGGTTCGGGTTGAACATCGTTCGAACGATGAGGTTAATCGGGAGCGCTGTCGCCCCTTCGCTATGCTGCAGGTAGCTCAAAGTCTCCTGCTCGATGATGTTCTGAATATCCGTGGCGCCGATGCCGGCCTGGGCAAGCGCGGTCGCGTCAACATTAATTTGCACCGTCGGTTGCCGCCCGGCCAGAGCGTCGTACTCGAATTTGGGCGGCACTTCCAGGACGAAGACAAAGCGTCCGGAATTCATCGCCGAGTTCGATCTGGTCAGCCGAGATCTCGACGGGCGTCTTGAACAGCGGCTGTTGCAGTGCGGCCTCTATTCGGCGGGAGAGTTCGGAATGGTCCTCGTCGACGATGCCGACCCCGACGTGTTCGACCTCGAACTTTGCGCCGGTCGCCTGAGCATAAACCGCAAAGCTGAGCGCATAGACGATCATGACCAAGAGGATCGGGTCGACGCTCAGGCTGTACAGCTCCTTGACGCCGAGCCTGAACACATTATCCAGCCGCAGTGCCATCTCACGCCTCCTGCTTGCGCAGCACCAGGGTTGCCGCGGCGAGAAAACCAAGTGCGAAGACGAGCAGCACCAGGATATCGGGCCAGAGATCCGAGAAGCTGAGGCCCTTCGTAAAGGTCCCCAGGCTGATTTGGGTGAACCATCCCGACGGAAAACCGATGCCGATCCAGCGGGCGACCCCCGAAAGCGACGAGAACGGCATCAGGAGTCCCGAGAAGTTCACGCCGGCGGTCAAGCCTAGAACCGTCGTCGTGAATATGGCGGCCACCTGGGTCGTTGTGAAGCAGGAGATGAGTAGGCCAAATGCGGTGGCCGCGCCGACGTAGATCAATACCCCCAAAAAGAGCGCGACAGCCGATCCCTTCACCGGCACACCGAACAGGTATATCGCCGTCAACAGAAGTGTCAGAAAACTGACGCATCCGATGACGACGTAAGGAAGCTGCTTGCCAAGCAGGAATTCTATTCCGGTGATCGGGGTGGACCGGAAATTGGCGATCGAGCCGGTTTCCTTTTCGCGGGCGACGCCGACAGCGGTCATCATCGCCGGGATCAGGAGGAGGAGGAGCATGATCGAGCTGGGAACGCTCGCATAGACGCTCTTGAAGGCCTGGTTGTAGCGAAAGCGCTCCTCGATATTGACCGGCAGCGGCTGGAGGCCCGCGATGTGGCCCCTGGCCGCCTGATCGGCCAAATAGGCCAGCGCTACCCCGGTCACATAGCCGCTTGCCGTCTCGGCGCGAAACGGCATTGCCCCGTCCAGCCATACCGAGGCTTCGGGCTCCCTATCCGCCATCAGATCCTCGCCGAAGTTCGGCGGGATCTCGATCGCGAGCGCCAGCTCGCCGTCCTTGAGCCGCCGATCGAGCTCTGCCTCGCTGGTAATTGCCGGATGTTCGGTGAAATACCGGGAACCCCAGAAGTTTTCGAGCAGCTCCCGGCTCTGCGTTGTCTGATCCTGGTCGAAAGCGGCGAAGGCCAAGTGTTCGACGTCGAACGAGATCCCGTAGCCGATGGTCACCAACAAAATCAAGGGACCGGCGAGCGCGAAGCCGAGCCGGATCGGGTCACGCAGGATTTCCATCGTCTCCCGGCGCGCATAAGCCCACAACCGGCGCCAATCGAAGAACTGAGCGGCGGGCGCGGCCGACAGTGCTGGCCGGGTCGGTTCGGGAGCTGCTTCGGCCTGGCTCGGCTTTGCTCCCTGTTCTATCCCGGAGGCATCTTCGAGATAGGCGATGAACGCATCCTCGAGCTTGGTCATGCCGCGCCGCTGTGTCAGCTCCTTCGCGGTTCCGACGGCCAGCACCTTTCCCGCATTCATCAGCGAGATGCGGTCGCACCGCTCCGCTTCGTTCATGAAGTGGGTCGAGACAAAGATCGTCACGCCTTCGTCGCGCGACAGACTGATCAGGTAGCGCCAAAAGGAATCGCGGGCGACCGGATCGACGCCCGAGGTCGGCTCGTCGAGGAGCAGCACCTCGGGCCGGTGGATGATGGCGACGGCAAGCTGCAGGCGCTGCTTTTGCCCCAGGGGAAGGCTGTCGGGCCGGCTGTCGGCGACGCCAAGCAGATCGAACCGCTCGAGCGTTTCCTGCACGCACGCTTCTCTGCGCTCCTCAGGCAGGTGATACAGGTGGGAATGCAGTTCCAGGTTTTGCCGGACGGTGAGTTCGCCATAAAGCGAGAAGGCCTGCGTCATATAGCCGACGCGTTCGCGCGTCGCCATGTCCCCGGCGTCGAGAGGATGCCCGAACAGCAGCGCCTCGCCTTCGGTCGGGGCGAGCAAGCCGGTGAGCATCTTCATCGTCGTGCTCTTGCCGCAGCCGTTGGACCCAAGGAAACCGAAGATCTCGCCGCGCTCGATGCGGAAGCTGACGTGATCGACCGCCGTGAACTTGCCGAAACGCTGCGTGAGCCCCTCCGCCTCGATGGCGGGCGGACCGGCGACAGCATGGCGCGGAGGGACGACGATGGCTTGATGTCCGGAGCGTTTCGCCTCCGGCAGGAGGTTTATGAACGCGTCGTCGAGCGTGTCTGCGTGGCCCTGCGCCCGCAATTCCTCGGGTGAGCCGGTGGCGACTACATGGCCGTCGTCCATCGCGGTGAGCCAATCGAAGCGCTCCGCTTCTTCCATATAGGCGGTTGCAACCATGACGCTCATCTGTGGCCGCCGCACGCGGATATGGTCGATCAGTTCCCAGAATTGCCGCCGCGACAGCGGGTCCACCCCGGTGGTCGGCTCGTCGAGGATCAGCAGGTCGGGATCATGGATCAGCGAGCAGCAGAGCGAGAGCTTCTGCTTCATCCCGCCAGACAGCTTGCCCGCCGGCCGGTCGGGAAACGGATCCAGCCCGGTTGCGGCGAGGAGCTCCGTGATACGCTGCTCGCGCTCGGCTTTGGCCTGGCCGAACAGGCGCCCGAAAAAGTCGAGGTTCTCAAATACGGTCAGCGTCGGGTACAGGTTGCGCCCAAGGCCTTGCGGCATGTAGGCGATGCGCGGCAAGCTCAATCGCCGGTGCTCGGCGTTGTGCATGTCGCCATCAAGCGCGAAGACCTCGCCGTCCTGGATCCGGCGCACACCGGCGATCAGCGCGAGCAGCGTGGACTTGCCGACGCCGTCCGGCCCAATGAGCCCGACCATGCAGCGGGCCGGGATCGCTAGGGTCACATCGTCGAGTGCGATGGTCCGGCCATAGCGGTGCGACAGCCGTTGCACCCGTGCAGCCGGCAGCATCACGGCAGCCGGCGTCATCACGGCAGCCGGCGTCGTCATGGCAGCTTCACGGCCAGTTTGGCGGGCCAAGCGACGTTCGGCCCGCTTCGCACAAAACCGATGCCGCGTATTCCGGTTTTGACCTGCTCCTCGTAGCGCTTCCGCAGCCCGGGATCGATCGTAAGCTTGACCCGGAACATCAGCTTCTCGCGCTCCTCGGCGGTCTCGACCGTCTTTGGCGTGAACTGCGCCTCGGTCGCGACGAAGGTCACGTTTGCCGGGAACACGTATCCCGGGAGAGGGTCGAGCGTGACGCGCGCTTCATCGCCGATAGCGAGGGGGCCGGCGACGCTCGCCGGTACAAAGATCGTCATGTAGACGTCGCTCAGGTCGAGCAATGTCAGGACCCGGCCGCCTGCGGCCAGGACCTCGCCCGGCTGCGCGAGCTTGTATTGGATGCGGCCGCCAGCCGGGGCAACCAATGTCGAATCGTCGATGTTCGACTGGATCGTCGCCGCCACGGCTTGAGCGGCCGCGATGTCCGCCTTAGCGGCTTCCAGACCGGCGACATCCGTGTCATAGGCCGCCTGCGTCGTCTTTACCTGGTTGGTTTCTTGGTCGAACTTCTCGGCCGTCCCGTATCCCTGGTGGTAGAGCGTGGTTGCGCGCGCCAGCTCCTGCTTGGCGAAGACCAGGTTGCTCTGTTGCTGGACAATTTGGGCCTCGGCCTCTGCTTTTTTATGTTCGGCCACGGCGACCTGAGCTTTAGCGGCCGCCAGCTCCGCTTCGAGCGTGCTCGTATCCATCCGCGCGAGGACCTGCCCGGCATGGACCATGTCGCCTTCCCTAACGAGGACAGCGGCAATCCGGCCTGCCAGCTTGGTGGTGATTTCGGTTTGTTCCGCTTCGAGACGCCCGTTGGCCTGCGCGATGCCAGGGGGCAGCGCATTCAATTGCTGCTGCCACCAGTACCACGCGCCCGCACCGCCGAGTACCACGATGCAAGCCAGGACCAGCAACCACACCGGCGGCCTTCGCTTTCTCGCCGGTTTCGGCACAGCCGGAAGCTCGGGCCCCGCGCTGTCCGCGGGAGGTTGCGGCCGCCGATCGAGGCTGGCCGGGGATCTGGTATCCGGCGTCGGCATAGACCATTTCTCCAGTGATCAGCTTGTGCTGACGGACGTGCCTTGCGGGCGCGCGTCTGGCGGCAAACTTTGGCAAGCCAATGAAGGCGCTTGAGCCTGGGGTCATTCTGCAAAGCCCTGGGGGCCAAGCATTGACCTATCTCAATTCGGTTCCACGAAAGGACGGTAGGGCTCGACGGGGCCGCTCTGACAGCGGCAAATGCCGTTCTCGGGGCTGCGGAGAGCCACTGCGGCCGTGTACATCTGCGGTACCTCTTCACCTGCCGCGGCTGACTTGCCGCCCGATCAGCGGCCGGCGCTCGCGCAAGCACCGGAGCCCGCCGCAGGCGGACCGTGTATGGCGTTTCAGACGGACGGGACGATCATCGAATGACCGCTTTTGACAGACCGACTGTGCCGACAGGCCGCCGCGGGAAGGACAGCTTCGGGGGCATTACCAGTCGATCTTCCCCTAAGGACCTGATGGCCCTCTGGGTCGAATTAAGTCATTCGCATGGTATGCTCGGAAGCCCGATTTCCGCCCTCTCGGCTGCTCGCTATTTCCGTCGCGACGGGGCCGCCACAAGAAACTCGCGCGAAGAATGCAAAACCCCACCGGGCATACAGCCGAGCGGGGTTATCAAGATTGGGTATGGAATGGTTTCTGACGCCTCGATCCTCCAGACCCGAAGATCTGGGGGTGAAGGCTTCAGGCTGCTGCGGCTTCCTGGTCGAGGACCTCGGCAATCGTCGGTGTAGGTTGCGGGGCAGATTTAATCCTCGTCTGCTCCCGCTTGACCGGCGAGAGCCGTTATCGATGGCTGGCATGGCCTCGGCTTTGAGCTTGTGAAAGAAGTCCAATCGCGCTGGAAAAGCGCCGTGCGCCCCCGCTTTCGCGAGGGCAGGCTGGTCGAGACGGGCGCTTTGCGGCCCGAAGGGCGCGACGCGAAGCACGCACAGCGGTAATGCGGAATTTCCTTCACTCGCTCTATTCGCCGGAAAAAGGACAGTGTTTGGTGCTCGGAACCCAGCAATCGGAACGGTAGAGGGGGAGGCACACCTACCGGACGCCGCGCCCGCGCCGCAGATCGGCCCGGCCTGGCGGGTGTGGGGCGCCTTCGCATTGCTGCTGGCGCTGACGGCGCTGCCGGTTTTTTCGACCGTCCTGCCGCCGCTGTTCGATTACCCTAACCATCTGGCGCGCATGCACCTCGTGGCTGAGGGCGGCGACCGGTTCTACCGCGTCGCCTGGGCGCCGCTGCCGAACCTGGCCGAGGATTTGGTCGTGCCGCCGCTCGCCCGGCTGATGCCGCTCGCGACCGCCGGCAAGCTCTTCCTGGTCATGATCTTCGCGCTGATCGCTGGCGGCGCCTTGTACCTCAATCGGATGGTTGCCAGAGGCTGGCGATTGTGGCCGCTCCTGGTCTTTTCGCTGCTGTACAACCGCATCCTGCTGTGGGGCTTTCTGAACTATTTGTTCGGGATCGGCGTCGCGCTCTGCGGCCTCGCTTTGTGGCTGGCATTCGAACCGCGGCGGGCGTGGCAGCGGGTGCCCGCCTCGGCGCTGCTGGCGCTCGCCTGCTTCTTCAGCCACATCGCCGCTTTCGGGGTCTACGCGCTGGCGCTGTGCGGTATCGAGGCGCCGATGGCGCTCGCCGAGCTGCGCGCCCGTGCCTGGCCGGCGCTCGGGCGCCGCGCCGCGATCCTGGCACCCCAGTTCGTGGTTCCGGCGGCGCTGTTTCTCAGCTGGCGAGATGAGGCAGGCACGGGCGGCGTGAGCTACGCCGGGTTCGTGCGCAAGGCCGATCTCTTGTTCAGCGTCTTCGACAATTACGACCGCACTTTCGACATCGCCTGCTTCGCCCTGTTTCTCGCTCTCGGGCTGTGCCTCGCGGCCAGCGGACGGCTGCGCCTGGCGCCGCGGCTCGGCTGGGCGGCGGGGCTGGTTTTCGCCGCCTATCTGTTGATGCCAAGCCAAATCTACGGCGGCTCCGGCGCCGACCACCGCTTGCCGCTGGCTCTGTTCCTGCTGCTGGTCGCCGGCAGCGCGCCGCGCTGGCCGAGCCGGAGCACGGCGGTGGCGATCGGGATCGCGGCGGTATCGCTGCTGACCCTGCGGATGGCGGTGATCGAGGGCGTCTGGCGCCGGGCCGACCACATCTACGCCGCCGACCTCACGGCGATCGACGCCCTGCCGCGCGGCGCCAAGCTCGCCGTCGCCTATCCCGACGCCGTCCACATCGTGGCGGTGCCGCAAGTTCACCTAGCGGCGCTCGCGGTCGCGCGTCGCGAAGCTTTTGTGCCGACCCTCTTCGCCATTCCCGGGCAGCAGCCGATAGTCTTGAGGCCGCCCTGGGCGGCGCTCGCCGCAGCGGCCCGGCCGCCGCTGCTGTGGGCCGCCTTTGTTGCTCGCGACCGCGCCGCGCAGGCGAATTTGGTGCCGACCCTGGCTCAATTCGATTTTATTGTCTTTGTCGGCCGCGAGCCTTTTGCGGTGACGGCCGGAAGGTGCCTTCGGCCGGCCTTCCGACAGCCGACCTTTCAGATCTTCGCGATCCTCGCCGATCCTGGTTGCCCGGCCGCGGAACGCTGATTGCCAATGCTCGCGGTCAGGAGCCGCGGCACAGCGGGCCCCACGACAGAATATGCTGCCATCTTTGCTTTGCGGCATTCGGCGGATAGGGCCAGGCGGCGAGCGGATGCCAGCCATCATCGCTGTGACGCAGCAGCGCCGCCTGCCCGGCCGGCACATCCTCCCAGCCTTGGGGAGTGCAGGAGACCAGCGCCAGCTCGTAGCCGCGCCGCGCCGCCGCGTTGAGCGCAGCCGGATCGGCGCGGTCGCGGCGGAGGAGGTCGAGGTCGCGACGGAATGGCGGCGTGTCGGCCAAAACTCCGGCAAGCATGGTCGCGACGCTGCCGTTGTCGCCGGGCAGCAGCAGCGCCAGGCGGTCGCCGTCGTGCAGGTAGGGCGCCAGATGCTTGGCCAGAGTCCAGACCAGCGGCTGCGGCATGTCGAGGTCGAACCGCAGCCTTTTGACGAAAACCGCCGGGGCCAATAGGGCCACAGCCACGACCGCGGCCGCGATCGGCGCGGACCGGCCGTGCTCCACCCATGCGGCCGGGACCAGGTCACGGACCGCCAGCGCCAGCGCCAGCACGAGCACCAGCGAGAGGTGCGTGTTGTAGCGAAAATAAGAGTGGGCCGCCTCGCTCATCGCCACCGGGAAAACGGCGATGTAAGTCACCAGCAGAAACACGTTGTAGAGGACGAACAGTGCCGCGAAGAAAGCCAGCAGCCGCGTCGTCGGCGTCCAACCGTGGCGCGACAGCAGCAGCGGAAGACTGGCGAACGCCGTCAGCACGCAGCCGAAATAGGTCCCTTTGCCAAGGACCACGTCAAGCGCGCTCGCGGCAGTCGCGCCCAGATCGCTCCAGTTCCAGTCGCCGAAAGGCAGCGGCGTCAATTCCGCGACGCCGGCGTGCGCTACCCAATAGCGCCACACCGCGTAGAGCAGCAGCGAGGGCAGCAGTGCCGCCGTCACGAAGCGCAAGGCGCCCGCGCGCGACGCTGCGCGCTCGGCCCAGAGGGTGATCAGCGCTGCCCCGCCGAGTGCCGCGACGAGCCCGACGCCTGACTGTTTGATGTCGACCATCGCCGCCAGAATGAGCGCCAACGTCAAAGTCTGGGTCCGCGCCGCAGCGCGGCCGAGCGCCAGCTCGCCCTGCCCGGCGACGAACAGCCAGGCAGCCAGCAGCGCTGCCGCGGCCAATGCCGGCTCGGCATAGGCGGTAAAGTCAATGCGCGGGACAAAGCCCGGATTGAAGAGCGTCGCCAGCAAGAGGCCGAGCGCCACCGCGGCCCAGGAAGGCGGCGCCGATCGCGGCAGCGCCGGCGAACAGAGCGCTCGGGCGATCGCGAGCCCGGCCACCAATTGCAGCATGATGTTGACCAGCGACATGCCGGCTGCCGGATAGTCCGGCTCGACGAGCGCGCCCAAAAAGCTGAGGAACTGGGTGTCGTAGGGTGCCGCCGGCAGCAGCGAGAAACTCGGCGGCAAATGCGCGCTCGGCAGCCTTCCGTAATCGACCAGATAGAAGGCGTTTGGCAGCAGGTTCAGAAACGTGTCCGGCTGAGACGGGCGGATCGGCGCCACGATCAGCCATAATGGCAGCGAGACCGCCAGCACGCGGCCGAGCCCGATCCAGGCGGCGGCGGGTGGCCGGCGCCCAGGCAGCAGCATGACGGCGAGCGCCGCGGTGGCGAAAGCCAGCGCCGGAACCCGCAGATCGAGCGGCACGAAGACGCCCCAGAGGGTCAGCACCAGGCAAAGCGCCCCCCAGCCGGCGCCGACCTGGAATTCGGGCATGATCCGGCGGCCGGTCAACCCGGCGCCGGCCAGCAGCAGCACCGTGCCGACCCCCCAGGTCACCGCAACCGCGAACAGATCCCGCAGACCCGGCAGATAGGCCGTCATCGCACCGCGGCGGCCGTCGCAGCCGGGGCGAGGGCGGCCAGACCGGCGGCGAACACGGTCGCGACCGGCAGGGCCGAAAGCTCGGGCTCGATCAGCACCCGCACCGCAATACCCCGCGGCGCGCACAGCTCCGGGCTCGATGCCTGCGAGAACAAAACCACTACCGGCTTGCCGCCGGCGGCGGCCACGTGCGTGGCGCCGGTATCGTTTCCGATGGTCAGCTGGGCGGCCTGCGCCAGCGCCGCCAGCCCGGCGACGTCGGTTCCGCCGACGAGATCGACGGCCTCGGGGCAGGCGGCGGCGATGACCCGACCGATCGCCTCTTCGCCGGTGACGCCGACGACGACCGGCAGATAGCCGGCCTGTGCCAGCCGACACGCCAGCTCGCCAAAGCGGTCCACGGGCCAACGCTTCGCCGGGCGCCCCGGGGACGAGCCTGGAATCAGCATGACAAACCGCCGGCCGGCGAGCGCCTTGGGCAACGCACCCGCGGCGGGCAGGCGAGGCGTCAGCGAGACCGGGTGGATCCCCGCCATCAGCAGCTGCTCGGCCTGGCGGTCCATCGTGTGCTGGCGGTCTCGCCCGAGATTGGCGTGAGGGTGCGAGCAGCCGCGCGCGGTGCCCGACCACTCGGTACGCCGGCCCGACTGCAGCAGCCGGTAATAAATGTTGGAGCGATCGGAGGTCTGGAAATCATAGACCCGGTCGAAATCCCCGGCGCGCAGCATATGGCGCAGCGCGAACCACCCGCGTAGGTCAAACAGCCGCGGTCGGCGATCCACCAGGACCGCGTCGAACAGTCCGGTTTGCCGCGCGATTTCGGCGTAGCGGCTGGTCGTCAGCAAGCTCAGATGGTCGCAGGCATGATGGCGCCGGATCTCCGGCATCGGGCCGAGCGCCTGGATAAAATCGCCGAGCGCGCCGAGCTTGACGATTAGGATGCGACGCCGTCGAAAGGTGCTTGGCGGGGCGCCGGGCTGCGTTCGCAGGCGCGACAGGGCATCGAGATCGATATGCTCCGCGAGCTTCTCGAACGCGCGGAAAACCGCCGCGTGCCCGGCGATCTCGGCGGACCCAATGGCGGCGTGCAGCGCATCGATCACCCGTTGAGCCGCGATCACGGGCGCAGAGTCGGCGGCCCCGGCCAGGAACTGCCGTGCAATTGCGGCCGTCTGCGGCGCGGCGAGGATGCGCCGGCCGGCACGGCGCAGCCCGAGAGGCTGGCCGGACAGGTGAGCGAGGCAGATTTCGCTGCCGCAGCCGTGGCGCAGCCGGTGGATGTCGCAGGCGATCCGGTAGCGGCGATCGACCCCGCGCCGGGTCTCGTTCCACGTAAAGAAAGCATTGAGCGGGGTCGCATCGGGAAAGGCGCTCGCGCGCAGTTGAGGTGGAGATGTCATTGGTGGGGCGGGCGGAATGCACGGATGTCCATGATTGGCCGGGAGCATCGTCGAACAGGCGGGGCGTCGAGCGGGCGGGCGGGCGAAACCCGCGGGCGCCGAATCGCTCGCGATCGGGAAGACACCCCCGAGCTGCCGGATCGGATTCGCCGCTTGCCCATTCCAGACCAATCCGGGGAGTGCTACCGCTCGGAGCTGTCGGCAATCTTACAGCTCTGCGGCGCCCAACGGTCGCCGGCTGGTAAACGGGTCTCTCCGCTTCTGCCGCCTTGACATCGGTTTATCGGGACTGCTGTTGTAGTCTGGGATATCGGGGCCGGCCGCAGCGAATTCCAACCACGACCGGCGGCGAGGGAGTTCAACCCAGTTCGGCGCCACTTTCAAGGATGGCGGTTTCGCGAGCGCGAGCGCTCGTGAGCAAACGCGGACCCTGTCCCGGCAGGCCCGAATTAGGGCAATCGCCGCTCCGGGTACTGCCGGTGCCGGGTCGGCGCGGGATGAGGAGGCTCGGCGGCTGCGCGGTCCGTAACCGGGCGCTCGGCACTCTGGCCGGCGTGCCGCTCGATCACGCGCCGAGCCCGTTCGTCGCCTGGGGGCGCTGGCGCTCCCGGCGCGCGCGTAGCGCTCTTTTGTCGCTCCGGACCCTTGCACGTCGGTAGGTTTCGGGAGCCGTTCGCGATGTTCGAAACCGAAGCTCGCTGGCTGTGCCGCGCGCTCGACCGGTTTGCGCCCGACCGCCTGTCGCCGCTGCTCAATCTGGGCAGCAGCTCGGCCGCGTTTCGCGAACAGGTACAGCCCTGGACCGAGTGCCGGCTGTTCGGTCCCCTGCGCGCCCGCGGCATCGACGTTGTGCATGTCGATATGCGCGACGCGCCGGGGGTCGATGTCCGGGCCGACCTGACCGATCCCGCCGATCTGCCGCAACTGCGCGCCCGCCGGCCGCGGGCGCTGTTGTGCTGCAACCTGTTGGAGCATGTCAGCGGCCCCGACCGGCTCGCGCGCCACTGCCTTGATCTGTTGGAAACCGGCGGTCTGGTCTTTGTCACGGTGCCGTTCAGCTATCCCTATCACCGCGATCCGATCGACACGATGTACCGGCCGAGCCCGGCCGATGTCACCGCCCTGTTCGCCGGGGCGCGTCGGCTCGACGCTGGGATCATCGGCACCGGCCTGTCCTACCGGGACGAAGTACGGGAGCGGCCGTGGCTTTTACTGCGCCAGGTCGCGCGCTTTCCGGTGCCGTTCCTGTCGTTGACGCGGTGGAAGCGATCGATGGCCAAGCTCTACTGGCTCGGCGCCGAATACCAAATCACGTGCGGCGTATTCGAGAAGCTGTGAGGCCGCGGCCTCCGGTACGCCGGTCGCGAGCACCGTTGCTGCCACACGTCGCCGCCGGGCGGCGATCAGGCGTTGTCCGCGCGCGGTGGTGGTCGCTACACTCCCCCGATGCGCGTCCTTTATCACGTTTTGCTGTCCCCGAACGCGCGCAAGGTGCGCGTCGTGCTGCGGGAGAAGAGCCTCGATTTCACGCTGAAGGCTGAGAAGACCTGGGAACGGCGCCCGGAGTTTCTGGCGCTCAACCCGGCCGGCGAGGTACCGGTGCTGATCGAGCCGGACGGCACGGTGCTCGCCGATTCGATGGCGATCGTCGAATACCTCGATGAAGTCTACCGCGAGAAGATGCTAATCGGCATCAATCCGGTCGACCGAGCCGAAGTACGGCGCTTGACTGCGTGGTTCGATATCAAGATGACCGCCGAAGTCACCGATAATCTGCTCGGCGAAAAGATGATGAAGCGCTATCTCGGCGACCGGCAGCCGAACTCGCAGGCGATTCGCGCGGGCCACGCCAATCTGCCGCACCACCTCGACTATATCGGCTATCTGGTCGACCGGCGGCGCTGGCTCGCGGGCGACCATTTCTCGATCGCCGACATCGCCGCGGCGGCGCAGCTGTCGAGCCTCGACTATCTGGGCGACGTGCCATGGGAGGCGCACGAGCCGGCCAAGGAATGGTATGCGCGGATCAAGTCGCGGCCGAGCTTCCGCCCGATCCTCGCCGACCACGTGCCGGGGGTGCCGCCGCCCGCGCACTACGCCGACCTCGATTTCTGAAGGCTGCGCCATGCGATTGCGAGGGCGTAGCCCTGCGCCTTACACCGGCGGGTATGGCCGCGCCTGGTCCGGCGAAGGCGAAGGCGCGGGTCGCGTTTCCGGCATCGCCGCGGCGACGAGGGCGGCGGCGCAGAGCCCGACGCCGGCTAGGCTCAGAAAAGAGGCGGCGCCGCCGAACCGATCGGCCACCAGCCCGGCCGCGGTCGTGCTCAAGGTGGCGCCGCCGCCGATGGCGAGACCGACCAGGCCGAGGCAGGTCGTGTAGTAGCCGGTCCGGCGGGTGATGTCGGCGACGATCAGCGGCGTCAGCACGCCCAAGGCGGCCGCACTCAGCCCGTCGAGCAGCTGGATCAGGATCATCGCATAGGGATCGGCGATGACCGCCAGCAGCAGCCCGCGGATCGGCAGCACGGTAAAGCCGATCAGCAGAATCGGACGTCGGCCCCAATGCTCGGCGGCCCGCCCCGCCCACGGCGCGACGAGTGCGGTGATGAATTGCGGACCGACGATGCAGGCGGCGATCACCAATGGCGCGGCGCGGCCCGCGCGCTGCGTCACCAGCCCGGCCGCAATCGGCAGCATCGCCGCGTTGGCGAGCTGGAACAGGGCGGCGCAAAGGCCGAACACCAGCAGCCTGCGGTCGGCGAGAAACCGCCAGGATCGGACGGGAGCTTCGGGCGGGTTGGGCGATTGGGCGGACGGTGCGGCCTCTGGCACATCTGGCGAGCGCGAGGAATGCTCTCGGCCGATCGTCTGGAGCGCGGCCAGCGCCGGAAAGCCGAGCGCCGCGGTCAACAGAAAGATGGCGCGGCCGGACAGATAATAACCGCACAGGCCCATCAATCCTGCGGCGAAGGCGTTGCCGAGAGCCGCATAGCGGGCGTTGCGGCCGAGCCTCTCGCCGAGGGCGCGGTGGCCAACCAGCGCGAGGCTCAGCGCGGCGATCGCCGGGCCCAGCGCCGAGCTGGCAAAGGCGTGCAGCACCTCGGCCGAGGCGATCGGCAGGAAGGCCGGCCACACCCCGATGCACAGCGCGCTCGCCATCACTGCGATGATCGACAACGCTGCCGCCGTCCGCTTGCTTCGGATGGCATCGACCAACGCTCCGCCCGGCACCTGGCTCGCCATCGCTGCGATCGTGCCGGCGCTCAGCACCTCGCCGATCGCGCCGAGGGTCCAGCCGGCGCCGGTCAGATAGACCGAGATGAACGGGCCAAAGCCGGTCTGGAAATTGGCGACAAAGAAGTTGAGCCAATCGAGCCCACGCCGATCGCGGTCCGTCGCCGCGGGAAATTCCCCGGGCGATCCGCGATCCGCGACCTCGCTGGAACGGCAATCGCGAATGGCGTCACCGAGCGGTATCGGGGGACGGTTGGCTCTGGTCCGAGCGCGGCAGGGTCACGATCGAGACCGGCTTGTCCGGGCCCTGGTATTCGGGGGCGGTCTCCAGCTGCTTGCGCGCGATATCGAGGGCGATGACGTTTTTCTGATCGCCGGTGTCAAACAGCAAGGCGCCCCATCCGATCGCAATTTTGCGAAGTCCCGACCCCGAGGAACCCGCCGAAATCGATGACAGCGGCGCGCGGCTTGCCGGTCCCGTCGAACAGCACGTCGACGATTGGCCCCATCTTCTCGCCGGTCGCACTGACCACGTCCTTGCCGAGGATGGGCATCAGATAGTCCCCCGGCATGCGCTGAAGGTCCGCGCTGTGCGGCGGGGCGCCGCCGCTCGGCGCGGCCTGGGCGGCGAGGGCCGGCGCCGGCCCGGGCGGCTGGAGGAGGATGACGATCGCCACCGGTGCAGCGAGCAGCACAACGCGCAGCCGCCGGCGCACGAACTCCGGTGCTCGCAAGGCAGTATCGGTCGCGGCTTGGTTGAAGCTCCGGACGGGTGCGACATCGCGCCGCGGATGCGACTCGGGCCTGCGCCGCGGAACGCATCGAGCGCGCCGGCGATCGAGTATTAGCCGGCTGGGCTTCAACGTGCGCTGCTCCATGCAGGAATAAATTCCTCTCGATCCCGTTAACGCCCAGTAGGCTGGTCCGCAAATCGGAGTACGGCCTGATCCTTTAACGCGGACGTCGAATGAACCTCGGGAGTCCATTGGTGTCAACATCATGTCAACGAAGGAATCCGGTTGGCTTAAGTTGAGACTTGCCGTTCAACTTTGGGGAGATCGGGAAATACGTAATGAGTTCAGAACGAGCGACAGAGGCACCGTGCCGCAGCCCGGTCGCGATTGCCCGGCTGAAAATCGCCGGGACCGGCGGCGCCGACCCCCAGTCGAAGCAGCGCCAACCGCGGAGCGAACCCTGGCGCGAGCCTGAGCGCGAAACTCGGCCGGATGCGGGGGCCGCGTCCTTTCCCCGGCGGCCGATGGCGTTCCTGTGGCACTACGCCAAGCGGCGGCCGCTGCTGCACCTGACGGCAATCGCCGCGGTCGCCGGCGCCGCCAGTTTCGCCTGTGTCGCCCAGTACGGCCTGAAACTGATCGTCGACGGGATGGCGGCCGGTCCGCAGCATATCGCGCAGGTCTGGTGGGCGTTGGGCGTCTTCGCTGCGCTGACGGCAGGCGAAAGCATGCTGTGGCGCGTTGGCAGCTGGCTCGGGTACCGCTCGATGCTGATCGACAAGGCCGAAGCGAAATTCGATCTGTTCAACCATCTGAGCGGCCATTGCAGCCGCTATTTTGCCGATCGGATGGGAGGTGCGCTGGCCAACCGGGTCTCGGCTGTCGGCAATTCGATCCAGCAGGTGCATTCGATCACCTTGTTCAACATCGCTCCGGTGTGCGCCGATTTCGTCGCGGCGCTGGCGATGTTGGCGACCGTGGAGTGGCACCTGGTCGCCGCCCTTTGCGCCTTTGTCGCGGTGATGGCCGGCATGCTCGCCCGGTTCAGCCATTGCGGCGCGCCGCGGCACCGCCTGCATGCCGATCGCGCCGCCGAGGTCGGCGGCGAGCTGGTCGATGTTTTGTCGAACATCTGGCTGGTCAAGGCGTTCTCGGCGCGGGCCCGCGAACGCGCCCGGTTCGAGCGGCTGCTGCGCAGCGAAGAGAGCGCACATCGCAGCAGCCTGATGTATGTCGAGCGGTTGCGCGTCTGCCATGATCTCGGCTTGTGGCTGATGGCGGGCGCCATGCTCGCCTGGACCCTGCATCTGTGGAGCCGGGGACGGATCAGCCCCGGCGACGTGATCCTGACCGTGGCACTGGCCCTGCGCATCCTGCACGGCTCGCGGGATTTCGCCTTCGCCATGGTCAACGCCACCCAGTACATCGGCCGCATCGCCGAATTGATCGAGGTGATCGGCGAAAATCATCGGGTGCTTGACCGGCCGGGGGCGGCCGAATGGGTCCATTTGGGTGGCAGCATCGCCTTCGAGGACGTCGATTTCCGCTATCCCGGCGGACAGCAGGTGTTTCGCGGCCTGACGCTGCGGCTGCGGCCGGGCGAACGCGTTGCCATCGTCGGTCCTTCCGGCGCCGGCAAATCGACCTTGATCAGTCTCTTGCAGCGGCTGGTCGATCCCGACCGCGGGCATATTCTGGTCGACGATCAGGACAGCCGGGCGATGACCCAGGACAGCCTGCGGGCCGCCATCGCCGTGGTGCCGCAGGAGATCTCGCTGCTGCACCGCTCGGTGCGCGAAAACATCCGCTATGCCCGTCCCGATGCCGCCGACGCCGAGGTCTTGGCCGCGGCGCGAGCGGCGCGCTGCGACGATTTTATCCGCGAGTTGCCGCTAGGCTACGACACCATCGTCGGCGAACGCGGCGCCAAGCTGTCGGGCGGGCAGCGGCAGCGCATCGGCATCGCCCGGGCATTGCTGAAGGACGCCCCGATCATCGTCCTCGACGAGGCGACCTCGGCGCTCGACAGCGCCTCCGAGATCGAAGTGCAGCAGGCGCTGGGCGCGCTGATGCGCGGGCGCACCGTGCTGGCGATCGCCCACCGGCTGTCGACGGTTGCCGATTTCGACCGGGTCGTCGTGCTCGAGCGGGGGACGATCGTCGAGGACGGCAGCCCCGCGGAACTCCGCCGCCGCCGCGGCCGGTTCGATCGGATGTGCCGGCTACAGGAAAGCAACGTCATCGAGCTTGCCGGCTGAGGCCTCGGCTCCTCGGCGCGCCCGGTCAGTTCAGTCCGCGTAATAGTGAGTTTCGTAGAGCAGGCAACCGCCATTCGACTTGAACGGGCCGTGCACCGCCCCAGGCGGCCGGCAGGCGTAGGTGCCGGAGGGGAAGTTCTCGCCACCCTGGCCCCGTGCGTCGTTGCCGACGGTCAGGTCCCCCGAAACCAGGTAGACCTCTTCCCAGTAATCATGAACGAACGGCGCCGTCGTGAACACGCCCGGCGCAAAACGGAGGAGACGGGTGCGGCTGCCGCGCCGCCCTTTCTCGTCGAGCGCGCCGGCCAGGATCTTCTGCTCGATGCCGGACGGGTAGCCCGGCGGCGTTTCCCAGCCGGAGCTCATGTCGACCGGGTGAAATTCGAGATGCGGCTTGTCGGGGTGCATCGGGCGGGTTCCTCGTCGTCAGCGAATGCATGGCTTTACTCCGTCTGCGCGGAATGCGGCAATCCCGCCTCGCTGCACCTGATCGACCGCTCTGCGGGGTTACCACGCCCGGCCGAAAGGGCGTAGGCTCCACATCCTGGGTGCCATAACCATCCGGAGGGAGCGATGCGCGGCGTGGTCTTCACCGGCGAGCGGGAAATCGAGCTGATGGAATTTCCGGACCCGACCCCGGGGCCGGGCGAGGTCGTCGTCGAGATGAAGGCCTCGGGGATGTGCGGCAGCGACCTGCACCAGTACCGCCGTCCGAAATCCGGTGGTGCGAGCGGCGGGTTGCCGGTCAACCCCGACCCGGTCATCGGCGGACACGAGCCCTGCGGCGTCGTCGCCGCGATCGGCCCCGGCGTCGATGCCAAGCAGGCCAGGATCGGCGATCGCGTCATGGTGCACCATTACAAGGGCTGCACCGTGTGCAGCCATTGCCGCTCGGGCTGGTCGCAGCTGTGCCAGGAGCAGCCGGTCCTGGTCTACGGCAACAACGCCCATGGCGGGCACGCGCGCTGGCTGAAGGTGCCGGCCTTTACCCTGGTGCCGCTAGACGACGAATTGTCGTTTGCGGCCGGGGCGGCGATCGCCTGCGGCACCGGAACCGCCTACGGCGCGCTGCGCCGGCTGAACCTCTCGGGCAACGATACGATCGCGCTGTTCGGCCAGGGGCCGGTCGGCTTGTCCGCGACCCAGCTCGCCGCGGCGATGGGGGCGCGGGTCATCGCCCTCGATGTCAGCCCCGAGCGGCTGGAGCGGGCCAAGGAATTCGGCGCCTGGGAGACGGTCAACCCGCGCTCCAACGACCCCGTTGGCGCCATTAAGGACCTGACCCATGGCGGTGCCGACTGCACTCTCGACACATCGAGCCAGCCCGAAGGCCGCATCGCCGCGGTGCGCAGCGCCAAGGTGTGGGGCACCGTCGCCTTTGTCGGCGAGCGCAACAACGTGACCATCGACGTTAGCCCCGACATGCTCCGGAAGCAGCTGACGATAATCGGCTCGTGGACCTTCTCGTGGCAGGGTCAAGCCGACTGCGCGAAGTTCTGCGTCGATCGAAAGGTCGATGTCGACCGGCTCTTCACCCACCGATGGAAGCTCGAGCAAGCCGAGGAAGCCTACCGCCTGTTCGACACCCAGACCACCGGCAAGGGCGTCTTCCTGATGTAACGCGCCGAGGGCTCCTCACCGATCGAGAAGGCGCGCGGCCGCTAACGCGGGGGTCCTCGGTCATGGCGCCCGGGCCGGGCATCGATTACGATCGGCCGGTCCGTGCTTGGAGGGAGGACTTCGCGATGCCCGCCGATCCCAACCGGGTCATCCTGACCGGCGAAAACCCGTTTATTCGCCTGAGCGCCGCCAGTGGCGGTCCGCAGACCACCAACGCCAGCTACTGGCGCATCATTACCTGCCCGGCCGGGCCGGGGCATGTGCTTTATCTGAAGAGCGAGCTGACCGAAAACCGCTGGCGCATCTGGTCCGACAACATCGCGATGGCGCGCTGGCTGCAGGCCACCGTCCAAGGCATGCTCAATCCCGAGACCGCGGACATCGCGATCCCGGTGACTGACGCCGAGTTCGTCAAGTCGGGCGACCCGCGCTATTTCTGGACCGAGCGGATCGTGTCGAGCGACGAGGAAGTGGTGCTCACCTGGTACGAAGTGGGCGATCCGATGCTGATCCACACCCAGCCCAACGAAGGCGGCCGCCGCTATGGCGTGTGCAGCCTGCTGATACCCGCGCTCGGCGCCCGCTTGACCGTCGACGGCAGCGAGGCCGCGGGGCGGCCGTGGCCGGTCGAGCGTGAAGGCCGGCCGTTCAGCACCTGCGCGCTGGCGTTTTCCGAGAGCTGGACCGAATCCCGATAAGGAACGGCCGATGACCGTCGCCCGCGAACTCGCCGAGTTTCTGACCAGGACTTCCGCCGCGGACCTGCCGGACCAAGCGATCGACCATGCGGCGATGCTGATCGCCAGCACGATCGCCAGTGCCGCCTTCGGCTCCGGCCTAGAATCGGCGGCGATCATCCGGGGACTGGCCCGCGAACGCGGCGGCCGGCCCGACGCCTCGATATGGTTCGATGCCGGGCCCAAGCTGCCGGTGGCGGAAACGGCGCAGGCAAATGCGGTGATGAGCGACGCCGCGGCCTGCGACGACAGCGATCTGCGCAACATCGTCCACTGCGGCACACCCTTGACCGCCGTAGCGCTGGCCATCGCCGAGCGCACCGGCGCCGGCGGCGAAGAGGTGCTGGCCGCGATCGTGCTCGGCTACGAGGCGGCCGGCCGGATCGGCGAGGCGATCACGCCGGGCTTTCGCAAAAGCGGCTTTCACGGCTGTCTCGTCGCGATTTTCGCGGCCGCGGTCGCCGCGGCCCGCCTGCTGCGGCTCGACGCGGCGCGGACGGCGCAGGCGATCGCCTTGTCGGCGACCTCGATCGGCGGGCTCGCTGCGGCGGCGAACACCAGTGTCGCGCGCGAGTACCATGCCGGGCTGGCGGCGCTGCTGGGTGTCAACGCGGCGCTCGCGGCCGAGCGCGGCTTTCGCGCCGAAGTAAGCATTCTCGAAGCGCGCCAAGGGTTTTTCGAGGTCTATGGCGGGATCGACGGCGGCGCTGCCGGGGCGCAGGTGACGCGTGACCTCGGGCAATCCTGGGACATCGTTACCGACATGGCGGTAAAGCTCGTTCCCGGCGGTCATCCGCACCACGCGCTGGCCGAGGCCGCCGCCAACGCCGCTCGAACTGGACGGATCGCCGCCGACGAGATCGACAGCATCACGCTCTCGCGCCCCGGCGTCACGTTACTCGGCGGGCCCTTGCACCCGACCGACCTAATCGACATGGCGCACAGCGCGGCCTATTTCCTCGCCGCCGGTGCCGCCGACCGCGAATTCTCCTGGGTGCATGCGACCGCGGCCAAGATCGCAGATCCGGTGATCCATCGGCTGATCGACAAGATCACGGTAGGTCCGCCGCCGCGCGACGACATCGCGCGATACCGGCAGGGTGCCACCGTCACGATCCGCACGATCGATGGCCGCAGCAGCACCAGCACCGTCCATGTGCCCAAGGGAGCCGGCATGCTCGGCATCGCCTGGACCGACATCGACGCCAAATGCCGCGCGCTACTGCCGCACGCCCGGCTTTCGGGCGAGCGGATCGACAAACTCCTCGAGCTGATCCACGATTTCCGCGGCGCGCCGCGAGCCGCCGCCCTGACCGACCTGCTATCCCCGGACGATTGATCCCGGATCGCCGGATTGCGAGGTCGAAATCAGCGAGAGCCCAACCTGTCAAACGATCGGACCGCTCGGCGTCATGAATTTGCCTATATCTGGGGCTATTCGAACATCCCGTTTCCCGCGTCCAGGTCCCACCCGTTGCGCAACCTGAAATTACTCTCGGTCGATCGGTTTGATGCCGCCGGCGACGGCCGGCGTCGGCAGCAGGGCTTCACCTTGCTCGAGCTGCTCGTGGTGCTCGCCATCCTCGGATTGCTAATCGGCCTGGTAGCGCCGGCGGCGCTGCGCCAGCTCGGCTCCGCCAAGGAAAAGATCACCCACCAGTCGATCGAACGTCTGGCCAGCGTGCTCGATATCTACAAGCTCGACGTCGGCAGCTATCCGACGACCGATCAGGGGCTCGAGGCGCTGTTGGTGCGCCCCGAAGGCGTGACGAATTGGAGCGGGCCCTATCTCAAAGGGGAAACGGTGCCGGACGATCCCTGGGGGCACCCATTTCTCTATCGCATGCCGAGCGAGCGGCCGGGGCATGATTACGATCTCTACTCGCTGGGCCCGACCGGGAAGCCCGGCGGCACCGGCTCGGACGCGGAAATCGCCAACGAGTAAGCGGCGCGGGTCCGCCGGGCCACCCGCGCGCGTCGGCGGTCAGTCGACCCGGTTGCCCCAGGCCAGCACCACGTAGCCCTGCGGCAAGCTCGATCCCACCCGCACGATTGCGGTGCGGGTGATCCGGGCGTTTCCCGGTCCGAGAGCCGCGGCGGTGATGCGCACGGTAAGCACGTCCGCTGGCGTCGGGTTCACCGGAAGGTCGGTCTGGGCGGCCAGCGCGAGCTGGGCGACTGCCGCGGCGACCGCCGGGTCGGCGCCGCCCGCATCGGGCTCGGCCGGGCCGTACAAGGTCAGGTGGGGCCGCAGCTTGGCGAACAGCGCTGGGGTCATCCCGATAACGCGGCCGAGCTCGTCCAGGGTCTCGAGCGGCGAGCCGGGCGGCCCGTAATCGAGTCCGGCGGCGCTGTACTGCTCCAGCATCGCCGTCTGCGGCCGCGGCGTTTCGCTGGTTCCGACCCAGTCGGCGATGGCGGCGGCAAGACCGTGCGCGCTCTCGGGGTCGCTGCCGAGAATGCGCAGCAGCGCCTCGATCAGGGCCGGCGAGGCCAGGTTCGGATTGATCCGCGCCGCCTCGTCCTCGAGGCGCACGATCACGCGGCTGTGGCCGATGGTCAGCGGATGGAGGGCCCCGTCGAGCGGCCAGCGTTGATCCGGTTGCGGGTTTGACAGGTTGAAGATGGCCTCGGCGATCGCCCCGTCGGCGGCCGCCGCGGTGACCGCGTTGTCGACGAGATTGGCGGCGATGCGGATCTCGGTTCGCCCGCTGGCGGTCAGGTGGAGCACGAGAAAGGCGATCAGCACCAGGGTCCACAGCACGATCAACAGCGCGAAGCCGCCGCTGCGGCGCCCAGCGACGCGCGGCGCCGCCCGCCTCATTGCACTCACAAGCCGTTGGGGTTGGCCGAGCCCGAGGCGCCCTGCCGTTCCACCTGCTGCGGCACCAGCCCGGCATTGATCAGCTGGCTGCGCAGATCCTCGGTCAGCGCCCGCGCGTCGCGCTGGTCGTGCACGACGTGCGGGGTAATCAGCACCAGCAGCTCGGTGCGCATCCGCGAATTGGCCTGGGTTGAAAACAACGTGCTGAGGATCGGGATGTCCTTGAGAAACGGAAGCCCGGCATTCTGCTGCGAGACGTTGTCGCGGATCAGCCCGGCGAGACCGACGGTCTGGCCGTCCTGGACCGCGACCCGAGTGCGGAACACCTGATCGTCAAAGGTCGGCGAGCCGGTTACCGTGTTGGTCGCCGCCTGGGCGACGTCGCTGACTTCCTGGGCGATGTCGAGGGTAACCAGGCCGCCAGTGTTGACCCGCGGCGTCACCTGCATGATGACCCCGGTCGCGTAGTAGTCGACGCTGTTGACGACCGGAGCGCCCACCGTCAGCGTGCTCTGCTGGGTCTGGGTCAGCACCGGCACCTGCTGGCCGACCTGAAGCCGCGCCGGCTGGTTGTCGAGGACCATGACCTCGGGGGCCGACAGCACCTTGACCTTGGTCACGTCGGCCAGCGCCGCCAACGCGAAGTTCGGCGATTTGCTCAGGATGAAGTACGGCGAGGAAGACGGAAAGCTGAGACTTGTCAGCGACGGGAAGCCGCTCGGCGACGGCGTCCCCAAGGTATTCGCGATGTGGTCCGCCTTGAAGTAGAACTGCGTGCCGTATTGCAGCTGATCGTTCAGATCGACCTCGGCGATCGTGGCGTCGATCAGCACCTGCAGCGGAACGATGTCGATCTTGCGCAGCATGCCTTCGATCACCGAGTATTCATTGGGCGTCGCATAGATCAGCAGCGCGTTGTTGGTCTGGTTTGCCAGGATCCGGATCCGATTTTCGGCGGCGGCACCCTCTCCGCCCCCGGTCTCGGCCGACAGCGGTTCGGTCGCCGCGGTCGTCGTTGCTGCGGTCGTCGTTGCCGCCGGAATGCCCGAGCCGAGCCCGCCCGGGGTTCCGCCGGAGCCGCCGGTCTGGCCGGTTGCGCCGGTTCCGCCGAGACCGCTCGTCCCGCCGGCGCCGCCGAAAGCCGTGGAGCCGCCCGCGGCGCCGCCGGCCCCACCGGCGGTGGCCCCGAAACCTGCGGTCTGCTGCCCGGCACCGGGAGCGGTGCTGCCTGGCGGCGCGGGAGTCGGCGAGACGTGGCCCGGGGTAAAGGCGCGCTGCAGCAGACTTTCGAGATCGCTGCTCTGGCCGTTCTGCACATAGTAGACGTGCCAGGTTCGTTGGGTCGCGTCCTGGACGCGGTCGGCCAGCTTGAAAAAGCGGTCGGCGGCGTCGAGGTAGCGCGGCTGCGACGAGACTACCAGAACGGCGTTGACCCGCTCCATCGGCAGCACCTGGACAATGCCGCCGAGCGGGCCTTCGGTCTGGGCCTGCAAGACCTTTTCGAGCTCGCCCGCGATCTTGGCCGGGTCGCCGTCGCCGACCGGGAACAGGGCGTACGACCGGCCCGACAGAATATCGATGTCGAACGCCCGGATCAGGCCGGTCAAGGTCTGGCGCACGGCGGCGTCGCCGGTCACCAGGATCGCGTTGCGCGCCGGGTCGGCGGCAATCTTGCCGCCCTCGCCGACGTAAGGCTCCAAGATCTTGGCGAGGTCCTTGGCCGATGTGTAACGCAACGGGATCACCTGCGCGCCGGCGCCGATCGAGTTGGCGCCCGAGGCTTGGTTGCTGAGCGCGCCGACGGCGATCGGCACGACCGCATAGAGCCCGCCGCGCTGAACCACGGTCGCGCCATTCTGGTTGAGCAGGGTTTCGAGCGCAGACAGCAGGGCCGAGCGCGGCAGCGGCGTCGCGGTCTCGATCGACCCGGTGCCGCGGACCGCGGGGTCGATCGTGAAATCGAGTTTCAGCGTCGTGCCGAGAATGGTACGGGCGATCTCGCGAATGTCGGTGTCGACAAAATTGAGGGTGACGTCGCCGTTCTCGGCGGCGGCAACGCCGGGCGGCGGCGGGCTGGCCGAGCCGTCGGCCACGCGGCTCGGGGCCCGGCGGTCCTCGAACGCGCGCTCATAAGGTTTTTGTCCCGGAATGGCGCCGCTCACCCGCGGCGCCGCCGGCTGCAGGGCGGCCGGCTGTTCGAGCGGGGTCAGGCTGGGGGCGGGCGGCACCTGGCATGAGGCGAGCAGGATCAGCACCACGCCCCAAACCGACAGCCGCACCGAACGCGGCCGGCGGTTCACGGTCGCCCCCGCAAACCCGGTCGCGGCGGCCCGCGGTTGAAGATCGGCGGCAACCCCGGCCGCACCCCCGGCCGCACCGACCCGGAAAAGGACGGGAACGGCGCGCCACCGGGCCCATTGGCCGGTCGGTTGACGATCGGCGGCGTTCCGGCGGCCGGCACCAGGTTTGGGTCGAACTTTGGCTGCAAGGTCTTAATCCCACCCGGGCCGCTCAACGAGACCTCGATCGGGGTGATGCTTTCGATCCGCCAGCCGCCGACGGTTTCGCCCTCGCTCACCGTCATCAGCTTGGCGCCGGCCGGGGCAAAGATCGCGATCCGGCGCCCGGGTTCGATGACGATCCCAGTGAGCCGGGTATCGGCGAGACCCGAATCGGCTGCCCCGTCGGTGCTGCCGCGCGGCGGCGGGCGCCGTGTGCTGCTGAACAGCGGACGCGCGAGTGCCGTCGCCGACAGCGCGTCATAGCGGCTGCCGGTCCCGCGGCGCAGCGGGAGTCCGGCGGAGGCGCTCGGCGCCGGCGGCGGCGGGGTCGCGATCTTCGAGCGGGCCGGAGTGGGCTCGACCTCGACGACCAGGACCGCCGCGAACACGAGGCAGCCGGCGAGCAGCATGGGCAGCAACAGGCGATCGATCATGGCTCGGTCGCCGCCGATTTGTCGGCGCTGCGAAAACCGTAGACGTCGAGCCCGGCATCGAGCCCGGGATCGGCTTCGGCATCCTGCGGCAACCCCGGCCGCCGCAGCACGCCGTGGATCTGCAGATTGTCGACGATCAGCGGCGGCGTCGCCTGTTCCAGCTTGGCCAGCAGCTTGACCAAAGTCTCGTATGGCCCGTTCAGCGCAAACCGCAGCCCGATGCGGCGATAGCCGTCGCGGGTCTCGGGCGGCAGGCTTTCGGTGCTGCCGATCGCGGCGCCGACGGCGGCGGCGAAGCCTTCGATGCGGCTCTGCAGATTGGCCGAGGCGATGGCGTCGCTGGCGCCGTCGAGGGTGACCTTGCGGGTGCGCGCCGCAGCGCGCAATTCGGCAACCTGCGCCCGCAATTGCGGCAGCGCGGCAGCGGCGGCCTGGAGCCGCGGCAGCAGCATGCGACCATCTTCCAACCGCTGCTGCCGGTCGGCGTAGAGGCCGAGCAGCGGCGCCACGGCCAGAAAATACAGGCCTCCCAGGGTGACAAGAACCAGGCCAAAGGCCAGAAATCGGCCTCGCCGACC
This sequence comes from uncultured Alphaproteobacteria bacterium, assembly GCA_963832875.1. Lineage (GTDB taxonomy): Bacteria > Pseudomonadota > Alphaproteobacteria > ATCC43930 > CGMCC-115725 > AP-15. Next base: position 1,007,745 of record CAWHWB010000003.1, read on the forward strand.
GGTCGGCATGGCGGTGAGAGAGATTACGGCGCGACCTCCGCAATGATGGTGAAGATCTCCTGATGGAGCGCCTCGATCCGCGTCACCGGCGCGGCAAAGGCCGGATTGCGAAATTCACCGTTGGCGGCAAAGGCCCCGATCAGCCGAGCAGCGGCGGCCGACCGACCGCTCATGGTCAGCTTGCGCTGGCGCAATTCCATCTCGGTCAGATAGCTGTCGTCAGGCATGACCGTCGTCGCCGCAGCCAACACTGCGAGCGGCTGTCCGACTGTGTTGCGCTCTTTCTCCACCAGATCGGCGCTGCCCGACAGCTGCCGGATTTCGCGGCGGAGGCTTGCGGCTTCAGCGGCGGCAGTGCGGCCCGTCGCCAATTCCCGGTCGAGCGCCGCGATCGCCGTCGATTGACGCATAAAAGGGACGATAATCGCGGCCAGCGCCAGCGCCGCGCAGCATGCCGCCGCAGGCCTGACCAGGCGGCTGGCGCCGGGATGGACGGGCCGGCCGTCGCCGTCGAGCGGCAGCCACGAGCCGGCGTCGGGCCCATCGGCGATCTCCGCGCGCACCGGGGCGAGGCCGGTGTGGCCGAGATAGGCCAGCAAGGGGTCGAGTTTTGCCTTTGGGATCACCAGCAGACGCACCGAGAGGCGCCCGCTCTGGCGGTCGGCCGCGACGATTCGATGGTTCCAATAGAGCTCCTCGGCCGTGAACGGGGTCTCCCGATCCATTTCAAAGGCCAAGGCCTGATCGATCTCGCGTTCCGCGGCGAGCGGCAGCACCACCGTCTTGCCCAAAACCTCGGCCTCGCCCAGACGCAGAACCGCCGGCTTGCCGGACGCGCGCGGCAATTCGGCGAGCCCCGCGGCTCCGACTGCGAAATGGCCGAGCAGCGTCTCCTTGCCGTTGCGCCGCAGGCCGACCGCGACCGCGGCAAAGCTCCCGTCCTCCGAGGCGACGGGCGTGATCACCGTGGCGTCGGCGACGGTCGGATCGGAGCGGCGCAGGCGCTGGGGCAAAAGCTCCGCCAGCTGTCCGAGCCACCAGCGAAAGAAATCGCGCACCATGACCTGGAACCGAGCCGATCCAAATCCGCCAAAAGCTGGCCGCAATGCTACAGAGCGTCGGACGCGCGGCAAGGGCCGACAGGACGCCAACCGTGGCTCGAACAACAAAGTGCCCGAATGTGGCCCGATCAAGGCGTTTCCAGCAAAAAGCCGGGCAGCTGCGCAGCAGACAAGCCCGCAAATTCTCGCCTGCCGGGTCCTACGATTTAATTAACCGCTGATGCGCGAGCCCCGGGGTAAGGCTCGGTTGCCGGCAAAATCCGCTCGCGGCGAATCGACGGCCGCGCTCAGAGCTCGGGGGCGACGATCAGATCGGGCCAGCGCCGCCGATCGCCCTTGGCGAAGGCGAGGCGAATCCGGATCAGCTCGGGGGCCGCGGGGCCATCCCACCGGGTCTGCCACGCCGCCGGCTGATCCGGTGACGTGGAGCCCCAATACGAGAACTCGACCCGACTGACCCCGGCGATCAGCTCCGTCTCGGTCGGCCGCGGCGCGGGCCCCGTCGAAATCTGATGCAGATGCGGCGTCCAGCTTAGCACCAGGCGATGCCGATGCAGCGCGATCGTGATATCCGCGCGTCGCGTCGCGCCGAGGCCGGTCGGCAGGTCGCCGACAAAGCTCAGGTGATCGCTCTCCCCGGTTATCGCCTCGTCGGGGGCGCCCCCGGCCGAGCCGTTGTCCGGCGCCGCCGCGATGCCCGTCAGCAAGGTGCGCAACAGTCGCGCCGAATCGTCGAGATCCGCGGTTTCGCCAAGCCGGCGCTGCTGCGCGCTCCACAACGCCAGACCGCCGCGCACGCCCTGCGTCAGTCCGACCACGAGCAGGCCGAGCACGACTACGACGACCAGCATTTCGAGCAAGGTGAACCCGCTCTGGCCGCGGATCGCTGCTTTATTGCCGACGCCCGGCGCAACCGCTCCGGAGCCGGCTGCCGTCACCTCGGCTGCCGACACGTCAGCCGCTCGCGCTGCCGCCGCCGAGCCGCAAGGTGCGCAGCACGACCGCGCGCTGGTGGCCGCGGTCCTGCCAGGAAACCGCAACCTCGACATCGAACAGCGACATCGTCTGCGGCGTCACCCCGTCCGACGCCACCCCTTGCCGCTGCGCCACCGGCTGGACCCGCAGCCGCCAGCGATAGCCGCCGCCGTCATCCCCGCTCGAATCGCCCTCGACCAGGGCGGCGTCGCGGCCGAGCGCCGCCAGGTGGGACTGGGCCCGCTGCAGCGCCTCCTCGGATCGCGCCGCGGTGTCGACGGCAAACAGCCCACCGCTGCCGGCCTCGAACAACGCGACCAGCGCCAGTGCGGCGATGACCAGGGCCACCACCACTTCGAGCAAGGTAAAGCCGGCCTCGGCCGGGGTGCGCTCAGCGCACATCGGCGACCGTGACCCGCCCGGTCAGCCAGTCGACCCCGACCGCGACCCGCTGCGACCCATCGGCCAGCGTAATCCGGCCGCCGGTCGAGCTGCCGTCGGGGTTGAAGCGGATGTCGCCCGCGGTGGCGCTGACCTTTTCGCCATTGACCGTCAACAAGCCAATCGCCAGCCGGGCGGACAGCGGGTGCGGCGGAGCGTCGCCGACCCGGTAGCGATGGCCGGCCAGATCCACCGCGAAAGCGATCGGGCGATTATCGGCGATCGCCTGCGAGCGCGCCAAGCGCAGACCCGAGGCCAATTCGGCGGCAGTCCCTTCGAGCCCGAGCGTGCGGCTCCACGGCGCCTTGTAGCCGGCGATCAGCACCAGCGCTAGACCCATTACGGCGAGCGTCACCAAGAGCTCGATCAAGGTGAAGCCGCGGCACTGCCCGCGGCTCGGCGGGTCACGGCGCGGCAGCATCGGCGGACCGGCGTCAGTGGGCGAGGTCATTGAGGCTCAGCATTGCCGTCAGCAGCGCGCTGATGATGCCGGCCACCGCGAGACCCATCGTGATCGTGATCAGCGGCACCGCCAGCGCCACCAGCCGCTGCATCTTCAGCCGCGCCTCCTCGTCATGGATGTCGGCCGCTTTCAGCGACATCGCGGCGAGTTGGGCGGCTTCCTCGCCGAGCTGCAGGAGGTGGATCGTGCGCGCCGGGAACACCCGTGCGGCGGCGAGCGGCCGGGCTAGACCGGCGCCGCCCTTGGCCTGCAGTGCGGCGGCTTCGACCGCGTCGGCCGCGGCGAGGTTGCCGAGTGCGTCCTTGGCGATGCCGAGGGCGGCGATCAGCGGCACACCGTTTTCGAGCAGGCTGCCGAGCGTGCGCGTCAGCCGTGCGGCGAGGGTCTCGCGGATCAGGCCACCGGCGACCGGCAGGCGCAGCAGCAGCCGGTCGAACGGCAGCCGGTAAGCTGGCTGGGCCAGCAGCTGGCGCGCGACCACGCCGCCGACCAGCGTTGCCGCCAACAGCCACGGAGTGGCGGCGCCGACCGCAGCGCCAAGGGTCATCAGCACGCGGGTCGCGGTCGGCAACTGGGCGCCGGCCTGCTCGAAGATCGGGACAAACTGCGGCAATACGTAATCGAGCAGCAGCACGATCGAACCGATCGCCGCGACCACCAGTAGCGCCGGATAGATCAGCGCCGCGCGCAGGCTGGCGCTCAGGCTGCGCTCACGCTCGAGGAGTGCCGCGAGGCGCTCGAGGGTGGCCGGCAGGGTGCCGCCGGCTTCGCCGGCGCGGACGAGACCGGTATAGAGCTTGGAAAAGCTGCGCGGCTCGCCGCCGAGCGCCGCCGCCAGCGAGCTGCCCGAACGCACCTTGTCGCGGACCCGGCCGAGGACGGTGCGGGCGCGCAGGCTGCGGGTGTTGTCGACGACGAAGCGCAGCGCGCGGTCGAGATCCTGCCCCGCCGCCAGCATGATCGCCAGTTCGCGCGTGGCCTCGCTCAGCGCGTTCTTGTCGAGGCCGCGGGCGCCGCCGATTTCAAGCTGCAACAGCTCGCCGAGCCCGCGATGCCCCGTTGCCGGATCGGCGCGCAGCACGGTCTGTCCCTGGCGCTGCAGCCGCTCGACGACGGCGGTGCGATCGGCTGCCTCCATGACGCCGCGGACCACTTCGCCGCCGCCATTGATCGCCGACCAGCGGAACGACGGCATCTCAAGGCTCCGGCTGCGGGCTCATGCGGATTGCCGACGGGACTGCGCGAAGCAGGGGCTTGGCGCTGTCGCCGCGCGCATCGAGCTTAGGCATCTCGCATTCCTCCGTCAACGCCGCGCCCGGCGGTGGGCCGGCCAGCGTAGCAGGTCGGGGTGGACGGCCCTTTAACGGCATCGGCTGAGCCGGGCTGTGGTCGTCGCAACGACGGCAAAGGCAGCCTCGGCAGGAACGACGCGATCCCCAAAACACCAACGCGTCACACCAACGCGTCGCCGTGCTGGGCGACATAGGCGAGTTCGGCGACCGGGGCGCCGGCGGGGCGGGCGGCGGCCGAGAGGGCGCAGGGCAGGAATTGGCCGCTGCCGCGTGGCGCCGCGAGCTTGCCGCCCTCGACGACGATCCGGCCGCGGCTCAGGACCGTCACCGGCCAGCCGTGCAGATGGCGGCCCTCATAGGGGGTATAGCCGACATTGTCGTGCAGCATGCCCCAGCTGATCGTGGTCTCGCGCTCCGGGTCCCAGATCGCGATGTCGGCGTCGCTGCCGACCGCGATCGTCCCCTTTTTCGGATAGAGCCCGTAGAGCTTGGCGTGGTTGGTCGCGGTCAGTGCGACAAACTGGTTGAGGTCGAGCCGGCCTTGGCCCACACCCTCGGAAAACAATAACGGCAGACGCAATTCGATGCCGGGCACGCCGTTGGCGACGTCCTTGAACGTGGTCTTCTCGCCGTACGGCAATTTGCCCGAGGCGTCGAAGCGATAGGGCGCGTGGTCCGACGACAGCACCTGGAAGGTGCCGTTCTTAAGCCCGGCCCACACCGCCCGCTGCGCCGCCTCGTCGCGCGGCGGCGGGCTGCAGCAGAATTTGGCGCCCTCGACGCCGGGCCGGGCGATGTCGTCGGCGGTCAGGAACAGATATTGCGGGCAGGTCTCGCCGTAGATCTTGAGGCCCCTTGTCTGCGCGTTGCGGATCACGTCGATCGCCTCGGCGGCCGAGACGTGGACCAGGAGGATCGGCACGTCGAGCAGTTGCGACAGGGTCACCGCTCGGTTGGTCGCTTCGCCCTCGGCGAGCCGGGCGTGGCTGACCGCATGCCAGCGCGGCGCCACATGGCCGCGCTCCAGCAACCGCGACGTCAGCCATTTGATCATGTCGTAATTCTCGGCATGGACCATGACCAGGGCGCCCTCGCGCCGCGCCACCGCCAGGATGTCGAGCATCTGCCCGTCGTCGAGCTGCAACAGGTCATAGGTCATGTAGACCTTGAACGAGGTGTAGCCGTCGCGGATCAAGGCCGGCAATTCCTGGCCCATCACCTGCTCGCTCGGATCGGTGATGATCAGGTGAAAGGCGTAGTCGATCACCGCTTTGGGCAATGCCGCGGCGCGATAATCCTCGACCACTTGGCGCAGGCTCTGGCCGCGATGCTGGGCGGCAAACGGGATCACCGTGGTGGTGCCGCCGAACGCCGCCGCCACTGTAGCGCTGTAGAAATCGTCAGCGCACACGACCCCGGCCGACGAGCGCTGCTCGATATGGCAATGGCTGTCGACCCCGCCCGGCAACACCAGCTTGCCGAAAGCGTCGATCTCCCGCTCCCCCGGTCCGAGCTGGCGGCCGAGCGCCACGATGACGCCGCCCCGGACGCCGACATCGCACAGCGTGGTGTCGGCCGCGGTTGCCACCGTGCCGTTGCGGATCACCAGATCAAAGTCGCTCATCGGGGCCTCTCCCATGCGGTTGCTGCCGGTCGCCGCTCTGTTGTGCCAGAAAGCACGGTGCGGGCCCAATCGGATTTGGGCCGCGATCATCGCGCCGAAGGGGTGCGGACGAGGCGCTGGCGCAGCTGGTCGTAGATCGGCGCGATGCGCAGCCGGTTGGCAATCACCATCGCGGCAAAGCACGCGGCCAGCATCGGCAACAGCGTGGTAAAGGCGGCGGTCATCTCGGTCGCGAGCACGATCCCGGTCACCGGGGCCTGGACGACGCCGGCGAAAAAGGCCGCCATGCCAACGACGGCAAAGGCCTCGGGCTCGATGCCGAGATGGGGAAAGGCCAGCCGGCACAGCACGCCGCAGACGAGGCCGAGCTGGGCGCCAAGCACCAGCATCGGGGCGAACAGCCCGCCCGGCGTGCGCGCCGCGTAGCACACCGCACCAAGGCCGAAACGCAGCGCGAAGGCCAGCGGGATCATGCCTAGGGCGGTTCCGCCGGAGAACACCCGCTGGGTGATGGCGTCGCCGCCGCCGACCAGCCCTGGCGCGAACCAGGCGACCATCCCGACCGACGCGCCGATCAGGCCCGCCTGCAATTCGACCGGCCAGCGATGCAGCCGCTCGGCCAGCGCAACGGCGCCGATGACCGCCCGGCTGTAGAGTGATGCGGCGAGGCCGGCGACGGCACCCAGCGCTATATAGAGCGGCCAGCTCGCGGCGGCGGCGAACGGCAGCGGCCCGGTCCCCATCACCGCTTGCGCCGAGATCGCGACCTGAAAATCGGGGGCGTCGCCGAGGAACAGGCGCGAGATCAGGATCGCCGCCGACGAGGCGCCGAGGGCGGCGAGCGCGATCCGGGGCTCGAACCGCCGCACCAATTCCTCCATCGCGAACACCGAGCCGGCGATCGGCGCATTGAAGGCGACGGCCAGACCCGCACCCGCACCGGCGGCGAGCAGAATGCGCAGATCGGGCCACGAGCGGCGGAACATCTTGCCGACGTGCTCGGCGACAACCGCTCCCATCTGCACGCTCGGGCCTTCGCGGCCGAGCGCCATGCCGGCGCCGATCGCGAGCAGCCCGCCGGCGAACTTGACCAGGATCAGCCGCGGCGGGGCCGGCGGCAGCTCACCAGCGAGCGCCGCCTCGACCTGCGGGATGCCGCTGCCCGAGGCATATGGCGACCACCGGCGCACCAGCCAGGCGGCGGCGGCGACCGCGGCGGCGCAGCCGGCGACGACCAACACGAAGCCGGCGAGGTGGCCGCCATGGGCACGGGCGATCAGCACCCCGCGCCAATGGTCGGCCCGATCCAACGCCAGCCGAAACATCGCGACGATCAGTCCCACGCCAGCCCCAGCGAGCGGCGCCAGCGTGGCGAGAACCAAGAGGCTGCCATGTCCCTCGGCCGCCGCGCCGCGATCGGCACGCTGTCGGTTCATCCAAGCGCCGGTGCGATGGCGCAGGCCGGATCGCGGCAGCGCGAAAGAAGGCCCGTTTCGTATTCCCCCATTTCGGCGACAACGCCCCTTCTATCGGCGGCCGGCCCGGCGCTACTGTGGCGCAGGCCAAATCTCGCGCAAGGGGCTTGCCATGACCGCACCATCGGCGCACCGCCCGACCATCGCCGTGACCCGCCACGCGATCTCGGCCGGGCATTATCTCGCCGCTACCGCCGGGTTCGCGATCCTCGAAGCGGGCGGCAACGCGATCGACGCTGGATGCGCGGCCGGGTTGGCGCTAGGCGTCTTGCAGAGCGATCTGGTCGATGTCGCCGGCGTCGCTCCGATCATGATTTATGACGCGGAGAGCCGCGAGGTCGTGACCATCGCCGGGCTCGGCCCCTGGCCAAAGGCGCTCGACCCCGAATTGTTCATGCGCGAGCACGATGGCAAGATCCCCAAGGGTGTCTTGCGCACCGTGGTCCCGGCCGCACCCGACGCCTGGATCACCGCACTCCGGCGCTGGGGCACGATGAGCTTTGGCGAGGTCGCGGCGGCGGCGATCCGGCTCGCCCGTGACGGCTTTCCGATGTACCCGTTGATGGCCGAGAGCCTGAAGCGGCACGAGCCCGACCACCGCCCCTGGCCGTCCTCGGCGGCGATCTTTCTGCCCGGTGGCCGAGTCCCTGAAGCCGGCGAATTGTTCCGTCAGACCGATCTCGCCGGCTCGCTGCAATATATGGCGGACGAGGAGCGGAGCGCCGCCGCCCACCATGGTGCTTCCGGGCGTGGCCGCGAGGCCGGGTTAGAGGCCGCGCGCGATGCCTTTTACCGCGGCGACATCGCCAATAAGATCGTGGCCTTTATGAAACAGGAGGGTGGGTTGCTGTCGGCCGAGGATCTGGCCGAATACCGTTCGCCGGTGACCCGGCCGGAGCGGCGCCATTTTGGCGACCTCGAAGTCTTCACCTGTGGTGCCTGGTGCCAGGGGCCGGTGCTGCTGCAGACTTTGGCGCTGCTTGAAGGGACGAATCTCGCCGGCCTCGGCCACAACAGCGCCGACTATGTGCATCTCCTGACCGAGGCGCTGAAGCTCGCCTTCGCTGACCGCGAGGCCTATTACGGCGATCCGGCGCTGGTCGAGGTGCCGCTCGCCACGCTGATCTCGCAGGAATATGCGGCCGAGCGCCGCAAATTGATCCGCCCCGACCATGCTTGGCCCGAGATGCCTCCGGCCGGCGAAATCGGCCGCAGCACCGGGCGGTTCGCGCCGGCCGCGGGCGACCCGAACCCCGAACCCGATACTTCCTACGTCTGCGTCGCCGACCGCCACGGCAATTTGTTCTCAGCGACCCCGAGCGACGGCTCCTACGGCTCGCCGGTGGTGCCCGGGACCGGGCTCATTCCGTCGAACCGCGGCTCGCAGTCCCGCCCCGATCCGCGCCATCCGGCCGGCGTCGCCCCCGGCAAGCGGCCGCGGCTGACCCCCAACCCGGCATTGGCGATCAAGGGCGGCGACCGGTTTCTGCCGTTCGGCACGCCGGGCGGCGACGTGCAGACCCAGGCGATGCTGCAGGTATTGCTGAACCGGTTCATCTTCGGCCAGGATTTGCAAGGGGCGATCGAGAGCCCGCGCTTTGCCAGCTACAGCTATCCCTCGTCCTTCGCGCCGTTCGACTATTACCCGGGAAGGCTCGCGGTCGAAGCGCGCATCCCCGAGAGGGTGATCGCCGAACTCTCCCGTCGCGGCCACGAAATCCAGCGCTGGCCCGACTGGATCTGGACCGCGGGTGCGGTCTGCGCCATCGATGTCGACCGCAAACGCGGCGTCATGGAGGCCGGCGCCGACCCGCGCCGCGCCGCCTACGCGCTCGGGTGGTAGGCCGGGCCGGCAATAGCGGGGCGGCGATGATCGATCTCTACACCTGGGCGACGCCCAACGGGCACAAGGCGTCGATCATGCTCGAGGAAACCGGCCTCGAATACGCCGTCCACCCAGTCGACATCGCCAATGACGAGCAGTTCGCCCCCGACTACGAGGCAATCAACCCCAACGGCAAGATCCCGGCGATCGTCGATCGGGAGGGGCCCGGCGGCGGCCCGTTCACAGTGTTCGAGTTGGGCGCCATTCTGATCTACCTCGCCGAAAAAACCGGCAGCTTGCTGCCGGCGCCGTCGCGCGAGCGTTCGCAGACGCTGCAGTGGCTGATGTTCCAGGTTGGCGGGCTCGGGCCGATGCTGGGCCAAGCGCAGCATTTTCGCCGGTTTGCGCCGCAGCCTCTGCGCTACGCGATCGAGCGCTACTCGAAGGAGGCGGCCCGGCTCTACCGGGTGCTCGACAAGCGCCTCGGGGTCAGCGAATTTCTGGTCGCAAGCGGCTATTCGATCGCCGACATCGCATGTTTTCCGTGGGTCGCGCGCCACGAATGGCAGGGCGTCGCGCTCGCCGATCACCCCAATGTGCAGCGCTGGTTCACGGCAATCGGCCAGCGTCCGGCCGTGCAGCGCGGCATGCAGGTGCCGCGGCTCTAGCCGAGCACCGCCGGCAGCATCCAGACCATCCAGGTGGCGAGCGCCAGAAACGGGCCGAACGGCAGTGCCGATTGGGGTCCCAGTCGGAACCCGGCGAGGCGCAGGCAGGCGGCGGCGAGGAGCCCGGCGAGTGCGGCGATCAGGATCACCTGCGGCAAGAGGCTGAGGCCGACCCACGCCCCCGAGCCTGCCAGCAGTTTGGCGTCGCCGTGTCCTAGGCCCTCACGGCCGCGCAATGCGCGATAGAGGATGGCAATCGCCCGCAATGCCAGATAACCGACGGCGGCGCCGAGCGTGCGGCCGAATAGTCCGCTGGGATCGAAAGCCATAGCGGCGGCGAGCCCGGCGACGATCAGCGGCAGTGTCAATGCGTCGGGCAACAGCCAGCGGCGGACATCGATCCAGCCGAGCGCCAGGAGCCACCAGCCGAGCAGGCAGTCGAGCCAGACCGCGCCGCCGCTGTCGAAAGTCGCCGCGACGATGGCCACCGCCACGGCGGCGAGCTCGATCGCCGGATAAAAGCTGCCGAGCGGATAGCGGCAAAAGCGGCAACGGCCGCGGGTCGCGAGCCAGCTGACCAGCGGCACCAGGTCGCGCGGCATCAACGCCGCACCGCAACCCTCGCAGCGCGATCGCGCCCAGACCACCGGCCGGCCTTCGGGCAGCCGGCGGACCAGGACGCCGAGAAAGCTGCCGATAAACGGCGCAGCCAGCACCGCACTCCATCCCGCCGCGCCGGGAATGGCCATCCGTTCGACCAGTTCCGCCCCGAACATGCCCTCCCGCTCCCGGCGTCAATCGATTATTATGCTGGTTCGGCAGTTATAGGATTCGGCCGTCATCAGGGGTTCGGCGACCCTCTCAGCGCTGGCGCCGGCGAGGACAAGATCGCGTCATGACGTTCGAGGCCGCCACTTTACCCACCGCGCGCGACGCCGCCGAGGCACTCGCCCGGCTCGGCCCGGCGCTGATCGGCAGCGGCGCCGTCGACCAGCGCACCCTGGAGCGGGCGCGTCGCGTCGCGTCCGAGACCGGCGGCCGGCTCGACCGGGTGCTGACCCAGCTCGGCCTGGTCAGCGAGCGCGCGCTCGCCGAGGCATTGGCCCAGCTGGTCGCGGCCCCGATTGTCACCCCGGCAGACTATCCCGAGGGCGCACTCTTCGTCGACCGGCTGAAGGGCAAGTTTCTGCGCCGGGCGCATGCGCTGCCGATCGCCGACAACGAAGACGGCGCGGTGCTGGCGATGGCCGACCCGCTCGACGTTTTTACCCGGAACGCGGTGGCCGCGGCGATCGGCCGGCCGGTCACGGTCGCGATCGCGGTGCCGATCGAGCTCGAAGCGGCGTTCGACCGGCTCTATTCGGAAGCGGGCGAGGGCGGCGACGGCGAGGCGACGCTGGACGAGGTCGTCACCGACGCCGAGCCGGCCGAGGAAGACGCCGAGCGGCTCAAGGACCTCGCCAGCGAGGCGCCGGTCATTCGGCTGGTCAACCAGCTGATCGCGCGCGCGGTAGAAACCCATGCCTCCGACGTCCATCTCGAGCCGTTCCCCGACCGGCTGCGCGTACGCTACCGTTATGACGGCGTCTTACACGAGATCGAAGCGCCGCCGGCGCGGCTGCAGGCTGCGGTCATCTCGCGGATCAAGATCATGGCGCGGCTCGACATCGCCGAACGCCGACTGCCGCAGGATGGCCGCATCAAATTGACCGTGCGCGGCCACGAGATCGATTTCCGGGTGTCGACGATCCCAGCACTCTACGGCGAGAAAGTCGTGCTGCGCGTGCTCGACCGCACCGCGGTCGAATTCGACTACCACAAGCTCGGCCTGCCGGAGGACATCCGCGCCGGAGTCGAGCGCTCGCTTGACCTGCCGAACGGGATGGTGCTGGTCACCGGGCCGACCGGCAGCGGCAAGACGACGACGCTCTATACCGGCCTGCTCAAGCTGAACACGGTGGTGCGCAACGTCGTCACCGTCGAGGACCCGATCGAATACCAGCTGGCCGGCATCAACCAGATCCAGGTCCGGCCGCAGATCGGGCTCAATTTCGCGAGCCTGTTGCGCTCGATCCTGCGGCAGGACCCCGACGTCATTATGATCGGCGAGATCCGCGACCTCGAAACCGTGCAGATCGCGGTTCAGGCGGCGCTCACCGGCCATCTGGTGCTGTCGACGCTGCACACCAATTCGGCGGCGGCGACCATGACCCGGCTGCGCGACATGGGGCTCGAAGATTATCTGTTGACCGCAACCTTGAAGGCGGTGCTGGCGCAGCGGCTGGTGCGGCGGCTCTGTCCCAAATGCAAGACGCCGGCGCCGGCGCCGGCGGCATTGCGCGAGCGCTTTGGCCTCGACCGGCTGGCCGGGGACGGCCCGATCACGCTCTACCACCCGAAGGGCTGCCCCGAATGCCGCGGCACCGGGTTTCGCGGGCGCCGCGCCATCGCCGAGCTCTTGGTGCCGAACCGGGCGATCGACCGGCTGATCTTCGAGGGCGCCGACGACAGCGCGATCGAGCGCACCGCGGTCGAGGGCGGCATGCGCCCGATCTTCGACAGCGGCCTCCTGGCCGTGCTCGACGGCGACACCACGATCGAGGAGGTGGTCCGCTGCATTCGCAGCGAGGCGTGAGCGAAAATGCGTCGATGACTGTCCCCGAAGGCTGGGTTGATTGCGGCGTAAGAGCATGTGAAGAATTGAAAAGGGCGAGCGTAACCGACCGAATTCTCCACCGCCATCTGGCGCAGGCCGGGACCCATTGCCGCCACTCGGAATTTATCAACCGATGGGAGCAGCTTACGAGCTATGACCGGCTCGTGCCGCAGCATCATGGACCCGGCCTTCGTCAGGTGACGAGTGCGGGGTCCGCGGTGAAAAAGGTTGGACCCGATGCCGCGGGAGCACAGGGAGAACAAAGGCATGGGGCGTCGATTGAATGCCGCGGTTGCCCAGCTCGGGCCGATCCATCTGGCCGACAGCCGTGCTTCGGTCGTAAAACGGCTGACCGCGATGCTGCGCGAGGCCGCTGGGCGCGGCGCGCGGTTTGTGGTGTTTCCCGAGCTGGCGCTGACGACCTTCTTTCCGCGCTGGTGGATGACTGAACAGGCCGAGATCGACCGCTTCTTCGAGCGCGAGATGCCCAATGCGGAAACCCGCCCGCTGTTCGATCTGGCCCAGGCGCTGGGCGTCGGCTTTTACCTCGGCTATGCCGAGCTGACTACGGAGCACGGGGAGGCGCGCCACTACAATACCTCGATCCTGGTCGGGCATGACGGGCGGATCGTCGGCCGCTATCGCAAGATCCACCTGCCCGGCCATTCGGAGCACCTGCCAGACGCCCCGTTTCAGCATCTCGAAAAGCGCTATTTCGATGTCGGCAACGAGGGCTTCAAGGTCTGGCGCGCCTTCGACGCGGTCATCGGCATGTGCATCTGCAACGATCGGCGCTGGCCCGAGACCTGGCGCGTCATGGGCTTGCAGGGGGTCGAGATCGTGGCCCTCGGCTACAATACGCCGACCCTGAACATCCATCACCGCGAGCCCGAGCATCTGCGGATGTTCCATCATCTGCTGTCGTTGCAGGCCGGGGCCTATCAGAACGCCGGCTGGGTGCTGGCCGCAGCCAAAAGTGGTGCGGAGGACGGCTTTGCGATGATCGGCGGCTCGGCCGTCGTGGCGCCGACCGGCGAGATCGTGGCGCAGGCCTCGAGCGAGGAGGACGAGGTCATCGCCGTCAACCTCGACCTCGATCTCGGCGAATATCTGCGGCGCACCGTCTTCAACTTCGACAAGCACCGCCGCATCGAGCATTACCGCCTGATCGCCGAGCGCACCGGCGCCAAGACCGAGGTGTAGGGGCCAGCCTCCGCCGCGTCGGCGGCTTGTTCTTGGGCGAACCTATCCGGCGGCTGGCGTTATCCCTCCATGCGCGACACTGCCGCGATCATCGCAACCGACATCCCGGCGCGGCTCGACCGGCTGCCGTGGACCAGGTTTCATACCCTCGTCATCGCCGCACTCGGGATCACCTGGATCCTGGACGGTCTGGAAGTGACTTTGGCGGGGTCGATCGCCGGCGCCTTGCAACAGAGCCCGATCTTGCATTTCTCGGCGGCCGAAATCGGCGCCGTCGGCAGCGCCTATCTTGGCGGCGCGGTCTCGGGCGCGCTGCTGTTCGGCTACCTGACCGACCGGTTCGGCCGCCGCAAATTGTTCTTCGTGACCCTTGGGGTCTATCTGATCGGGACCGCGGCCACCGCCGGCTCCTGGGATTTCTGGAGCTTCGCTCTCTTCCGCTTTCTGACCGGCGCCGGCATCGGCGGCGAATACGCGGCGGTCAACTCGGCGATCCAGGAGCTGGTCCCGGCACGGTTTCGCGGGCGCACCGACCTCGCGGTCAACGGCAGCTTTTGGCTCGGTGCCGCACTCGGCGCCGGCGGTGCGGTCAGCGTGCTGCAGCCGGGCTGGCTGCCCGCCGATGTCGGCTGGCGCGCCGCCTTCGGCATCGGCGCCTTGCTCGGCCTCTTCATCCTGCTGCTGCGCCGGTACATCCCCGAAAGCCCGCGCTGGCTGATCTTGCACAATCGCCTGCCCGAGGCCGAGACGGTCATCGCCCGGATCGAGCACCGGGCCGGGGAGGGTGCCCTGCCCGCGATCCCGGCCGGGCAGCGCATGCGCCTCGCCGCTTCGTCGCGCACCCCGGTCGGACGAATGATGCTGGCGATCCTGCGCGACTACCCGCTGCGCGCCCTTCTCGGCTTGGTGCTGATGGCGGCACAGGCGTTTTTCTACAACGCGATCTTCTTTTCCTACGCGCTGGTGTTGATCCGGTTCTACGGCGTGCCCGCGGCCGCAGTCGGGTGGTACATCCTGCCGTTCGCGCTCGGCAATTTTGTCGGCCCCCTGGTGCTGGGCCCGCTGTTCGACACGCTCGGCCGCAAGCCGATGATCGGCGCCACCTATGCGCTATCAGGGGTATTGCTGGCGGTCGTCGGCTGGCTGTTCCGCGCTGGCGCGCTCAACGCCGGCCAGTTGACGGCGTGCTGGACCGGCATCTTCTTTTTCGCCTCGGCGGCGGCGAGTGCGGCCTATCTGACCGTCAGCGAAAGCTTCCCGCTCGAGGCCAGGGCGCTCGCGATCGCCCTCTTCTACGCGCTCGGCACCGCGATCGGCGGGGTCGTCGCCCCGTGGCTATTCGGCATGTTGGTCGGCACCGGGGAACGCCGCGCGGTTTTCGCCGGCTACCTGCTCGGCGCCGCCTTGATGATCGTCGCGGCGCTGACCGAATTCGCGATCGGGATCAAGGCTGAGCGGCAATCCTTGGAAGATGTCGCGCGGCCGTTATCGGCCGTTTCCGACTAGCCTTGGCTAAGCTAGGCCTGTTTCGCCTCGATGATCGAGCGGCGGATCGCCCGGGTGCGGGTGAACAGTTCCTGCAACGTGTCGCCCTCGCCCCACCGGATCGCCCGCTGCAAGGCGGTCAGGTCTTCGCTGAAGCGCTGCAGGATTTCGAGCACGGCCTCGCGGTTGTTCAGGAAAATGTCGCGCCACATCACCGGGTCGGAGGCGGCGATGCGGGTGAAGTCGCGAAAGCCGCTGGCCGAGAAGGCGATGACCTCGGATTTGAGACTCTCTTCGAGGCTGGTGGCGGTGCCGACGATCGTATAGGCGATCAGATGCGGCAGATGCGAGGTCATCGCCAGCACCCGGTCGTGATGCGCGGCATTCATCGTCACCACGCGCATGCCGGCCTGTTCCCACATTTGGCCAACTTTCCCCACCGCCGCGGCGTCGGTCTCGGGCAATGGGATCAGGATGCACCAGCGGTCGCGGAACAATTCGGCGAAGCCGGCTTCGGGGCCGGAATGCTCGGTACCGGCGACCGGGTGACCGGGGACGAACTGGACGCCCGGCGGCACAAATGGGCCGAGGTCGCGGATCACCGCCTCCTTGACCGAGCCGACATCGGTCAGGACCGCGCCCTCCTTCAACGCCGGGCCGATCCGCCGGCCGATTTCGCCATAGGCCGAGATCGGCGTCGCGACCACCACCAGATCCGCGCCGGCCGCCGCCTCGGCCGGGTCGTGCGTTACCTCGTCGGCGAGATCGAGGCGTTCCACCGCCGCCAAGGTTTCGGGTCGGCGGGCGCAGGCGACGATCCGTGTGCCCGGATTGTCGCGGCGCAGCACGCGGGCCAGAGACGAGCCGATCAGCCCGATCCCGATCAGCGCCACCCGGTCGAACAGCTTCTCGCTCACGGTCTGCCCTGCACGAAGTGACCGTCGCCCGCGCGCAAGCGGGCGCCCAGCGATCGCTGAACCGAACATTCCCGCCCCTGGGTTCCCGATTTCGCGAGAATGACGAAAAGAAGCGCAGCGCCGGCTGTGCGATGTACCGAGCCGCAGAGAAACGTCATCGCCGATCCATAAATTCGCCGAGCACGGCCGCCACTTTTTCCATTTCCTCGCCGGTGCCGATGGTGATGCGCAGATGATGCGGCAAACCGTAGGCGCCAATCTTGCGGGTCAGGATGCCGTGCGATTGCAGAAAGGCAAACGCCGCCGCGGCATTGTGCTCGGGATCGTCGGGAAAGCGCGGCAGCACGAAATTGCCGACGCTCGGCGGCAGCTTCAGGCCGAGCGCCGCAAGCCGGTCGGAAAACCACGGCAGCCAGCGGTCGTTGTGGGCGCGGGCGCGGGCGAATGCCGTCGTGTCCTCGACCGCGGCGACGCCGGCGGCCAGCGCCGGCGTCGAGACGTTGAACGGCCCGCGCACCCGGTTCAAGACGTCGGCGATCGCCGGCGGAAAGTAGCCCCAGCCGAGACGCAGCCCGGCCAGCGCATAGATCTTTGAAAAGGTGCGCAGCATGACCACGTTGTCGGAGCGGTCCACGAGCGCCGCGCCGGCCTCATAATCGTTGCGGTTGACGAATTCGGCATAGGCCGCGTCGATCGCCAACACCACCGAGGGCGGCAGCCCGGCGTGCAGCCGAGACAATTCCTCGGCGCCCAGATAGGTGCCGGTCGGGTTGTTGGGGTTGGCGATGAACACGAGCCGGGTGCGCGGCGTGACCCGGGCCAGGAGCGCGTCGACATCGGCGGTCAGCTCGCGCTCGGGGGCGGCGACCGGGGTGGCGCCGACCGACATCGCGCCGATCGGGTAGATCAGAAAGCCATGGCGGCTGTAGAGCACCTCGTCGCCGGGGCCGGCGTAAGCAGCGCAGCAGCAGTGCGATCAGTTCGTCCGAGCCGGCGCCGCAGACGATCCGCGCCGGGTCGAGCCCGTGGTGCCGCCCGATCGCCTCGCGCAATTGCAGGACGCTGCCTTCGGGATAGCGGTGGATCTCATCGGCCAGCGCCAGATAGGCGGCCATCGCCTTCGGGCTCGGGCCGAGCGCGCTTTCGTTCGAGGCGAGCCGGATCGGGCGCTCGACCCCGGCGATCGTGGCCTCGCCGCCGACATAGGGCTCGATGTCGAGGATGCCCGGGCGCGGCGCCGGGCCGATGCTGCGGCTCATCCGGGCTCAGCCTTTCGCGGCGTCCGACGACAATAACGCCGCGGGCAGCGGCAGCGCATAGCCGCCGAACGGCAGCAGGCGGTGAAGCGCCCTGCCGAGCCGCGCCCGGACGTTCTGCAGCCGCGGATCGGATAGATTTACCAGGCCGTCGACCTCGATCAGATTGGCCGCACCCTCGGCATGTTCCCAGCCGGCGAAAAAGGTGCATGGCGAGATCCGCCGAGGCCAGCAGGTCGAGAAACCGCGCCCGGCTGATGCCGGCCGCCGATTCGGCGATGAAAAAGGTCCGGTCGCCGCCGGTCTCCTGCTGCGCGCCGCGGCCGATCGCCAGCGCGTCGCCGCCGTCGCCGCGGGCGTTGCCGCGGGCGCCGAACGGCAGCCGGGCGACGACCCGCGGGGCGTCCGCGTCATCCGACGGCAGGTGACGCCACCACGGGTCGGGATCGCCGTCATGCGGGATCGGCAGGATGCCGACCGAGGCGTGATCTTTCGCTGACCGCGCGGATCACCTGGCCGGTCGAGCGATAGGCGCGACATCGGCGTCAGGCTGCCGTAATGGTCGCGGGCGAGGTCCCAGAAGCCCTGCGCGTCGGACGGAGCGAACACCGCGACCGCGAACCGGGTCTCCAGCCGAACAGTCGCCGCCAGCATCTCGCGCCACATGCGCACAACGCTGGCGAACGGCAGCGCGCCGCGGTGCCGGCCGGCGAGCCGGCGCAAAATCTCGGCTTCGCGCGCCGGCTGGTAGAACGCCGGGTCGCCATCCCTGCCCCGGGCCTTCTTGATGGCTGCGACCTCGCCGACGATCTGCGGCGCGTTCGATCAGCAAGCTCGTGCATCCGGTCGTCGATCTCGTCGATATGCCGGCGCAAATCTGCGAGATCGAAGAGGGTGCGGGACATGGTCTCGTTTGCGGTCGGGGCGCGGTCGGGCGGCGACAGTAGTAGAGGGCCGACCGGGCGAAATCAAAGAAAACGTTGACAGTCTCCGCCCGCGATCCCTAGCTAGCGCCCCCGAATCGACAACCGCAGACCGTCCGCCACCGAATGCGGCCGGCTGCCGCGCAACCGGTGTCTGAGAGAACTTTCGTGCCGACAGTGACATCGCCCCGCCCGCGTTCGCGTTCTGGCCAGGACTGGCCCGGCCACCGGCTGCTGGTGCGCGAGCCCTTGCCGCTCGATTGCGGCGTCGATTTCGGCCCGTTCACGATCGCCTACCAGACCTACGGCGCCCTCAACGCCGACCGGTCGAACGCGATCCTCGTCTGCCACGCGCTGACCGGCGACCAGTACGCCGCCGACCCGCACCCGATCACCGGCAAGCCCGGCTGGTGGGAGACCCTGATCGGCCCCGGCGGGGTGCTCGACACCGAGCGCTATTTTCTGATCTGCGCCAATGTCTTGGGCGGCTGCATGGGGACCACCGGCCCGCAGGATTTCGACCCGGCAACCGGCGAGCCCTGGGCGTTGTCGTTCCCGGTCATCACCGTGCGCGACATGGTCCGCGCGCAGAAGCGGCTGATCGATCATCTCGGCATCGACAGCCTGTTCTGCGTGATCGGCGGCTCGATGGGCGGCATGCAGGTCTTGCAGTGGGCGGCGAGCTATCCCGACTGCGTTTTTGCCGCGGTGCCGATCGCCGCCGCGGTGCGCCACTCGGCGCAGAACATCGCGTTTCACGAGGTCGGGCGGCAGGCGATCATCGCCGACCCCGACTGGTGCGGCGGGCGCTATCTGAGCTTGGGCCGCAAACCCGCGCGCGGTCTCGCCGTCGCCCGCATGGCGGCGCACATCACCTATCTTTCCGAGGCGGCGCTGCACCGCAAGTTCGGCCGCAACCTGCAGAACCGCCGCGCGGTCACCTACGGCTTCGACGCCGATTTCCAGGTCGAGAGCTATCTGCGCCATCAGGGCAGCACGTTTGTCGATCGCTTCGACGCCAATTCCTATCTCTACATCACCCGCGCGATGGATTATTTCGACCTCGCGGCCGAACACGGCGGCGCGGTGGCCGGCGCCTTCGCCGGCACGCGCTCGCGGTTTTGCGTCATTTCGTTTACCAGCGACTGGCTGTTCCCGACCTCGGAAAGCCGCGAGCTGGTGCACGCGCTGAATGCGGTGGCGGCCAATGTCAGCTTTGTCGAGATCGCGACCGAGAACGGGCACGACGCCTTTCTCTTGCACGAGCCCGAGCTGTTCGCGACCCTGCGCGGCTTTTTGACCGGCTGCGCCGAGCATCGCGGCCTGACCCGCTAGCGGTCGGGGCTCCGGCGGCAAAGGGTGGGGCGATGGCGGCGTCGCTGAGCTTGGAGGAGGGCAGGACGCGGCCCGCCTCCGCGGCGGCGATGGTGGGCGAGCTGCGGCAGGATTTGCGGCTGATCGCCGAGATGATCGAGCCCGGCGCGCGGGTGCTCGACATCGGCTGCGGCGACGGCGCGCTGCTCGCCTTTCTGGCCCGGCACAAGCGGGTCGACGGGCGTGGCATCGAGCTCTCTCAGTCCGGGGTCAACGCCTGCGTCGGCCACGGCCTGTCGGTGATCCAGGGCGACGCCGACCGCGACCTCGACGCCTATCCCAACGGCGCCTTCGACGTTGTCGTCTTGAGCCAGACCTTGCAGGCAACGCGGCAGCCGCGCCGGGTGATCGAAAGCCTGGTCCGCATCGGGAGGCGCGCGATCGTCTCGTTTCCGAATTTCGGCTTCTGGCGGATTCGACTGCATCTGATGCTGCGTGGCCGGATGCCGATGTCGGATCTCTTGGCGCATCCCTGGTACGAGACCCCGAACATCCATCTGTGCACGATCCGCGACTTTGCCGGGTTGTGCGACGAGCTCGGGGTCAGCGTCGAGCGCAGCGTGACCTTGGACCGACACGGCCGGCCCTATGCCCTCGACCCGCACGGTGGTCTCGCCAACCTGTTGGCCGAGCAGGGCGTCTTTGTCCTGTCCGGCGGGCATGACGGCCGACGGCATAACTAAAAACGAACTCGAGCTCATTGCTTAAAGCTACCGTCACCCCGGCCGCCTTCAGCCCGCCCGCGGCCGACGAGCTGAACGGCCATAAGCTGGAGGCCGCCCATCAGCGACATGGAGGACCGAATGAAGATCACCAAGGTCGAGACCGGGATCGTGGCGCTGCCCAATGACGAGCCGCTCGCCGGCTTTTCGGAAAACCCGAATGCCAAGAACCCGATCGTGTGGCTGCGGCTCGGCACCGATGACGGCGTCGAGGGGATCGGTGTCACCTATTTCGGCGGCGCGCTGACCCGCACGCTGCGCCACGCGGTCGACGAACTGGGCGCGCTCGTGGTCGGCGAGGACCCGATGCGTGTCGAAGCGGTCGCGGCGAAATTGCGCGCCGCGGCGGTCTCCTCGGGCCCGGCCGGGATCTTCACGATGGCGCTGTCGGCGCTCGACGTCGCGCTGTGGGACATCAAAGGCAAGGCGCTGGGTCTGCCGTTGTGGAAGCTGCTCGGCGGCGGACGCGACCATATCGCCACCTATGCGAGCGGGGCCTTGCGCCGCGGCCTGAAGCTCGACGAGGCGGTCACCGCCGCCGGAAGGCTGCGTGAAAAAGGCCATCGGCAGGCGAAGATGCAGCTCGGCCTACCCGGCATCACCTCACCCTCGCGCGAGGTCGAGCAGGCCCGGCTGATCCGCCAGGCGGTCGGCCCGGACATGGATTTGATGTGCGACATCAACCAGCGCTGGCGGCCGGAACAGGCGATCGACATCGGCCGCCGGGTCGAGGAAGCCGGGGTCGGCCTCTACTGGCTCGAAGACGTGACCGCGCATGACGATTATGCCGGGTTGGCCCGAGTGGCGGCGGCATTGTCGACCCCAGTCGCCGGCGGCGAATACCTCTGGGGCGTCGTCCCGTTCCGCCACATGGTCGAAGCCCGCTCGGTCGACATCGTGATGATCGACCAGGTGCGCTCGGGCGGCATCACGCCATGGCTCAAGATTGCGGGCATGGCCGAGGCCTTCAACCTGCCGGTGGTCAGCCACGGCGTGCCCGAGATCCACGTGCATCTGGTCGGCGCGGTGGCGAACGGGCTGACCGTCGAATACATGCCGCGCCTGTTTCAGCTGTGGGAGGAGGTCCCGCAGCCGCACAACGGCCTGTTGGCGATGCCGACCGCGCCCGGCCTCGGCCTCGCATTCAGCAAGGATGCGATCCGGCGGTTCGACGCCGGCTGACAACCCCGGCGAACCCTCACCCGCCTCGCTGCGCTCGGCACGCTCTCCCGCAATGCGGGGGAGGGCCCGCAGGGACGGGCGGGTGAGAGTATCCGCGCGCGATGTTTAAGACTGCTGCCGGCTCGATGTTCTAACCGGGCAGCAGCGGCTCGCCGCGCATGTATTTGCCGCGGCAGAACAACAAGGTCGGCCGATTGGTGTGGGCGTAGCGCTCGACATGGCCGATGAAGATGATGTGGTCGCCGCCGTAATGCCGGTACTCGTTGCGGCATTCGAAATGCGCCGCCGCGCCGATCAGCACCGGGGCGCCGCATTCGGGGATCATGTGGTCGATCTCGGCAAATTTGTTCTCGTGGGTGCGAGCGAATTTGTTGGACAGCTCGATCTGGTCGTAGGCGAGGATGTTGACGACGAAGTGCGAGCCCTCCTGGAACGCCGGCAGGCTCTGCGCGTAGAGCGAGGCGCTCCACAACACCAGCGGCGGCGCCAGCGACACCGAGGTGAACGAATTCGCGGTTAGCCCATAGAGCCCGCCATCCTTGCCGCGCGCGGTGATGATCGTGACGCCGGTGGCAAAGCTGCCGAGCGCGTTGCGGAAATCGCGCGAATCAAAACCTTCGCCGGCAGTTGCCCTGACCGGTGCGGCGTGGCTACCGGGATGCTCGGGCTCGGCGGCAGGGGCGGGCTTGGGTGGGGCGGATTGCGGCTTTTTGTTTTGCACGGTCGATCCCCACGATCTGCTCAGAGCGACACTTCGGGCGGCAAGTCCCAGCGCCACCCGGCCAAAGACCGCGCCGTTGACGTCCCAGGTCAGCGTGTAATGGGCGTTGGCCGCATGGACATCGCGGAAAGCGCGCTGGATCGGGTTTTGCGCGTAGATCGCGCCGCCGCCGGTGGCGCTGAACAGAATATCGACCGCCCGAGTACACAGGGTCGCGGCAAAGGCGCCGTCGCGGCGGTAGCGCGCCTTTTGTTCGAGGCTCGGCACCACTCCGGCCTCGGTGATCCGCGTCGCCTCGTCGCAATCGCGCAGCACGATCGCCTCCGCCGCGTCGGCCGATGCCGCCGCCTCGGCGAGATGGACCTGCAAGTTTCTGAAATCGGCGAGGTTCCTACCGGTATAGATGCTGAGCCGGGTTCGCGTCGTCTCGGCGAAGTGCTGGATCGCGCCGCGGGCGATGCCGAGCGATACGCCGGCGATCGCGAAACCGAACAAGCTGATCGCCGGCAGCTGATAGAGCGAGCCGGGATTGACCCCGCTGCCTCGATTGGGGCCGCCGGTGATCCGTTCGGCGGAAAGCGTGCGGTAGGCCGGGACAAATACGTCGGCGACCTCGACATCCTTGCTGCCGGTGCCGCTGAGCCCGATCACCTGCCAAGTATCGATGATCGTATAGTCGCTGGCCGGAAGCAGAAAGATGCGGGGTTCGCTCTGTCCGGTCTCCTCGTCGATGACGAAGGCACCGATCATCGCCCAGTGGGCGGCGTCGATGCCGCTCGAAAACGGCCATCGTCCGGTCAGCCGGTACCCGCCGGGCACCCGCCGCGCCCGCCCACGCGGGAAGATCAGCGCCGAACCGATCAGATTGTCGGGCGATTCTCCCCAGATTTCATCCTGCGCCTCAGGGTGCCACATGCCCAAAAGCCAATGATGAGCGGCCAGGTTGGCGAGCACCCAGGCAGTCGAGCCGCAGGCTCGGCCGATCACCGCGGACAGCTCGAACAGCGCGCGGTAGGGCAGCTCGCTGCCGCCGACTCGGGCCGGTTGCAGCATGCGAAAGAGGCCGCTCGCATGCAGGTCGGCGATCGTCTCGTCGGGCAGCCGGCGCAATTCCTCCGCCCGCCCGGCGCGTTCGCGCAGCACCGGGATCATCGCTTCGGCGCGGGCCAGCAGCTCATCGAAGCGGGGCGCCGCCGTGTTCGGCTCGGTCTTGGCCCCCGGCTCGGTCTCGGCTTCCGGCATTGCGATCCTCTGACGCATCGGCCACCCTCCCTATTCTACCCGCCGCGCCGCAACCGGCGAGTTCCATGCAAAATATGGGCAGCCCTGGCGGCGATGCAGCAAGAGAAATCGGCATGATCATCGTGGCATCGTTGCCGCTGCGGCGAGGGCCGGCGCCAAAGCCGGTTTCAGGTCGGCCGGGCGAGCCTGGAGGCGCCGCAGCGCGCACCTCATATAGGCTTGTAGAAAGCGCGACCCGGTGGCGGAGGATACCAGCGTATGACGGCTGAAACCGAGCGGCGGGCGCAGCTTCTGCGGCCCCGCGTGGTCGAGACTGCGGAGACCGGCCGGCTCGATCTCAGTCTGCCGCCGTCGCCGGAGCCCGACTCTGCGCCGCTTCCCGCCGCTCGGCGCCGATCGCCGTTGGCGGTGGCGCTGTGCGGTCTCGGCCTCCTCGCTCTCGGCATCGCCGCGATCGATTTGGTCGAGTTCGTGGACGGCGCCTTTGCCCACGGCGCCGGTTTCGGCGTCGCGGCCATGGCGGCAGTCGCGGCCGGCGCCGCCGGCGCCTGTTATTGGCTGTTCTGTGAGCTGCGCGGTCTGCTGCGCCTGCGCTCGGCCGAACGGCTGCGCCGGCTGATCCCGTCGGCCCTCGCCCGCGAGCTGAAACGCGAGA
Organism: uncultured Alphaproteobacteria bacterium; assembly: GCA_963832875.1. Lineage (GTDB taxonomy): Bacteria > Pseudomonadota > Alphaproteobacteria > ATCC43930 > CGMCC-115725 > AP-15. The sequence goes on from CAWHWB010000003.1 coordinate 1,031,905, forward strand.
TCGACGAGGCGGCGGCGATCCTCGGCCGCGATCCGCTGCTGAGGGGACCCGTCGCCGGCTACCGCGCCGCCCTCGAAACGCACCACAGCGGTGGCGACGCGCTCGAACTCTTTACCCGTTTCGTGCTCGCCCCGGCCGACCGCCTGGCGCAGGCCGCCACCCGCCGCGCCGCGGTCCAGGCCTTTGCGATCAACGCGGTCAGCCCGACGATGCTGACCGACACCTTGTTTTTTGCCGCGCGGGCGATGCGACTGGTGCGCGAGATCGCCGAGATCTATGGCCAGCGCCCGGGGCTTGCCGGCACCGTCCATCTGCTGCGCCGGCTCATTGGTGGCGCCGGGCTGGTCGGTGCGGTCGACATCGCCGGCGGGGTGCTGGTCCAGCAGCTCGGCGGCGCCGTCCTCGAACGGATCAGCGCCAACGCCGCCGAGAGCGTCTATGCCGCGCAGAAAATGGCACGGCTCGGCCTGGTCGCGATGGCCCTGTGCCGGCCGGTCGAGTTCCGCCCCGGCGAGGCGCCCTCGCTTGGCGGTCTCGTCTCCGGTCTGCTCAAGCCCGGCCCCGAGCGAACCGCCGGCAGAACAGAGGAGGCTGATCCGGCGCGCAAAATCAGGTAGTGTCATGGCCTCGCCGCAGCGCCGAGGTTCGGCACGGCATTTGCCGAGGCACGCTGGAAGCCTCGAAACAGGGGAGGTCGAAAATGTTGTCGCGCCGCGCTATTTTAATCAATCTGTCGACAACTGCGCTGGTCGGCGCGCTCGCCGCCAGAGCGCGCCTGGTTTTTGCCGCGGACAAGACGATCAAGATCGGCATCGCGCTGCCGTTTACCGGGGCCGATGCCCACGACGCCGAGCTGATTAAGGACGGCGCCATGCTGGCGATCGACGATGCCAACGCCGCGGGTGGGGCCACCGGTTACAAATTCGATGTTCTGCAGCTCGACAACGGCACTGCGACCGCCGGGCAATACGATCCGGCGCAGGCAGCGACCAACGCGCGCAAGATGGTGTCGGATGATTCGGTCATGGCCGCGATCGGGCCGCAGATGAGCGGCTCGGGCAAGGCGATGGCGCCGATCTTGAGCGAGGGCGATCTGGCGACAATCACGCCGAGCTCGACCAACCCCGACATTACCGACCCGAAATTCGCCGGCCAATACATGCCCAAAGGCAAGGCCATCTATTTCCGTACCGTCACCACCGACGCCTTTCAGGGGCCGAACATGGCGAATTATTTCACCGATACCCTGAAGGTGAAATCGGTCTATGTGCTCGACGACAGCGGCGCCTACGGGGTCGGGCTCGCCGATGCGTTTCAGGCGCAGGCCAAAAAGCGCGGCATCAACGTGCTCGGCCGCGATCAGCTGAACCCGAAGGAGGCCGACTACACGACGACCCTGACCAAAATGAAATCGCTCAATCCCGATGCGCTCTACTATGGCGGGGTCGGCCAGGCCGGGGTCAAGGTGGTCAAGCAGTCCTACGATATCGTGCCCAAAATCATCAAGGCCGGCGGCGACGGCGTCTACGGGGCCGAGATCCTGACCGGCGCGGGGTTCCCGGCGGCAGAGGGCTGGTACGCCACGATCGCCGCGCCGAACGTGCTCGAAAATCCCGACGCGGCGCCGTTCATCGAGCAATTCGACAAGAAATACGGCAAGCAGCCGGACAATTATTCGATTACCGCTTACGATGCGGCGCTGGTGATCATCGCCGCGGTCAAGAGCCTCGCCGCCGCGGGCAAGGAGATGACCCGCGCCGCGGTGCGCGACGCGATCCAGCAGTCGCACGTCAAGACCTTGCAGGGGGTGGTGAGCTTCGACGCCAACGGCGATATCGAGAACCGGATCATCAGCGTCTTCCAGATTACCCGGAACGACAAGTATCCGCTCGACGACGTGCTTCACCAGTACAAGTATATGGGCGTGGCGCCGGCCGAGCGCGTGAAGGCCGTGCGGACCCGCCCCATGACCGACTACAGCGTACTGGCGCAGCAGGTCATTAACGGGTTGAGCCTGGGCGCCATGTACGCCTTGCTGGCGCTCGGCTTCACCCTCGTCTACGGGATCCTGGAGCTGATCAATTTTGCCCATTTCAACGTGTTTATGGTCAGTTCGTTCATCGGCATGTGGGCGCTCGAACTGCTCGGCATCTCGGGCCAGACCCACGTGCTGACCGGGCTGGCACTGGCCGGGGCCCTCTTCTTTGCCTTCGCAGTCACGATGCTGGCCGCCGGCGGGCTCGGCGTCGCGATCGAGCGCATCTCGCTGCGGCCGTTGCGCGGGGTGCGCGGCCCGGCGGCGATGATCACGACCATCGGTGTTTCCTACATCCTGTTCAACATCATTCTGTTGACCGTCGGCGCCGAGTTCGAAGAACTACCCGAACCCGATGCCGACAGTCCGCTGGCAGTTCGGCCAGGTGACCCTGGAGCTGCGCGAAGTGCTGATCTGGGGCGTCACCGCGGTCTTGATGGTGGCGCTGCACCTGTTCGTACACCGCACCCGGCTCGGCAAGGCGATGCGGGCGACCGCCCAGGACGCCGAGGCGGCGCGGATGATGGGGGTCGAGGTCGACCGGGTCATTATCACCGCGTTTTTCCTCGGCTCGGCATTGGCAGGTGCGGCGGCGTTGATCTTTGGCCTCTACTACAACTTCACCAGCTTCATCATCGGCTACACCGCCGGCTTGCGGGCGTTTACCGCGGCGGTGCTGGGCGGCATCGGCAGCGTCGGCGGCGCCATGGTCGGCGGCCTGCTGATCGGGCTGATCGAGAGCCTGGGCGGCCAGCTGATCGCGGTGCGCTGGACCGACGTGATCATCTTCTCGATCCTGATCCTGGTTCTGGTGTTCGTTCCGTCCGGCCTGTTCGGCCGCGCCACCCCGACCAAATCCTGAGATGTCCGAGATCGACAAGCCGCCAACGGCCGGAACCGTGAGCCTGCGGCCTGCTTGGCGCGCAGGGGCGCCCGCTACTGGGACCGATCGCGCTGATCCGGCCCGGCAACAGGGCGCGCCTTGGCGTCGTTTGCGTCGCGGCGGCCGCGCTGCTGTTTCCGCTGCTGCACCGCAACGACGCCGATATCGATTCGATGGCCAATGCGCTGACCTTTGCGGCACTGGCGCTGGGGCTCAACATCGTCGTCGGCTTTGCCGGGCTGCTCGACCTCGGCTATGCCGCGTTCTTCGCGATCGGCGCCTACGCCTATGGCATTCTGAGCTCATGGCAATTGCAGCCGGAATGGTCGAGCTTCTGGGTGCCGTTGCAATGGCTCGATCTCGTCGCCCGCAATCACACGACGGCCGGCGACTTCGTCCATTTCCAGTTCTCATTCTGGCTGATGCTGCCGGTTTCGGCGGCGATCGCGGCCTTTTGCGGGGTAGTGTTCGGCGCTCCGACTCTGCGGCTAAAGGGCGATTATCTAGCGATCGTGACCTTGGGCTTCGGCGAGATCGTGCCGATCGTCGTGCGCAACTGGCCCTCGCTGACCAATGGTGCGATGGGTTTGAACGGGGTCTCCCCGCCACAGTTCTTCGGTTTCGATTTCGGGGTCAGCGCCACCCCTTATTATTATGTCGGGGTGGCGCTCGTCGCCCTGCTGATCCTGGTGAGCGTCAGGCTCAAGGATTCGCGCATCGGGCGGGCCTGGATGGCGATCCGCGAAGATGAGATCGCCGCCTCGGCGATGGGCGTTAATCTGGTTCGCTTCAAGCTCTTAGCCTTTGCCACCGGCGCCGCCTTCGCCGGCGCCACCGGCACGCTCTTCATCGCCAAATTGCAGACCGCGACGCCGGACATGTTCATGTTCCCGGTGTCGGTCATGATCCTGGTCATGGTCGTCTTCGGCGGGCTCGGCAGCGTGTGGGGCGTCGTCGTCGGCGCCCTCATTCTGCAAGTCCTGCAATCCTGGGTGCTGGAGGATCTTTCGGGCTGGCTGCACGCGCTCGGACGGCTGATCGATGTCGACTGGCTCCAGCATGTCGAGCTGGCCTCCTCGATCGAGCTGATCTTCGGGTTCATTCTCGTTTTCATGATGCTCTACCGCCGGCAGGGGCTGATCCCGGCCGCGCGCCGGGTGGCGCCGCTGAGCCTCGCCGAGCAGACGGCTCAGGTCGGCCGCGGCGGGTTCGGCGCCTCCGTCGCGCCCGGCGCGGTCGATCGGGCCGCCAGTGGACCGCTCTTGGAAGTGTCCGATCTTACGTTGCGCTTCGGCGGGCTCGTCGCCCTGCGATCGGTCGATCTGGCGGTGCCGGCGCATTCGGTCGTCGCCGTCATCGGCCCCAACGGCTCGGGCAAGTCAACCTTGTTCAACGCCGTCACCGGTCTGGTTTCGCCCAACAGCGGCACGATCCGCTTCGCCGGCGAGGACATCGGCCGGCTACGGCCGGACGCGGTGCTCGAATGCGGCATCGCCCGCACTTTTCAGAACATCCGCCTGTTTCCAAACCTGAGCGTCCTCGATAACATCATGATCGGCATGCATGCGCGGCTCGGCACCGGTGCGGTTGGGGCCTTGCTGCGGCTGCCGCGGACCCGACGCGAGGAGGAAGCGGCGCGCGAACACGCGCTAGCGATCCTCGGATTGTTCGGCAACCGCCTGTTGCCGCGCGCCGATCATCTCGCCTCGAGCTTGTCCTATGCCAACCGCCGGCGCACCGAGATCGCCCGCGCGCTCGCCTCGCAGCCGAAGCTCTTGCTGCTCGACGAGCCGACGGCGGGGATGAACCCGGCCGAAACCCTGGAGCTCGCCGACCAGATCAAGAGCCTGCACCAGCACGGGCTGACGATCGTCTTGATCGAGCACAAGCTCGATGTTGTCGTCAGCCTGGCCGACAAGGTGGTCGTGCTCGATCACGGCGAGAAGATCGCCGAAGGGGCGCCCGACGCGGTGCGCCGCGACGAGGAGGTGATCCGCGCCTATCTCGGCCGCAGCGCCGCCTTCGCATGACTGCCCCGATGCTCGAGTTCAGGGCGGTCGATACCCATTACGGCGACCTCCACGTGTTGAAATCGGTCGATTACCGGATCGAGGCGGGCGAGATCGTCTGCCTGCTCGGCGGCAACGCCTCAGGGAAATCGACGACGATGAAGGCGATTATGGGGGCCGTGACGCCGACCGGCGGCGACATCCTGTTCGAGGAGAAATCCTTAAAGGGGGTCAGCACCGCCGAGCGGGTGCGGCGCGGCATCGCCCCGGTGCTCGAGGCGCGCCGGCTGTTTCCGCGCATGACGGTCTATGAGAACCTGGAAATGGGCGCTTATACCCGGCGCCGCGGACCCGAGTTCGGCGAGGACCTGGCCCGCGTCTATGCCCTCTTTCCGCGGGTCGAGGAGCGGCTGCGCCAGATCGCCGGCACCTTGTCCGGCGGCGAGCAGCAGATGGTGGCGATCGGCCGGGCCTTGATGGCGCGGCCGAAATTGCTGTGCATGGACGAGCCCTCGATGGGCCTGTCGCCCGCCTATGTCGAGCAGGTCTTCGACATCATTCGCGAAATCAACCGGCAGGGCACGACGATCTTCATGGTCGAGCAGAACGCCAACATGGCATTGCAGCTCGCCGACCGCGCCTATGTGCTGCAAACCGGCCAAGTGGTGCTGAGCGGGCGCGCCGCCGAATTGCGCGAAAACGAAATGATCCGCCACGCCTATCTGGGCGAAATGACGGTTCAGTAACCCGGCCACGCTGCCGGTCGATACGCCGCAGTTCATCGCGTCGTCTGAGACGATCGTAAATCTAACTCCACGGCGTTAACACTGTGTCCGCCATTCCCGCGAAAGCAGGAACCTGGGGACGAGCACCTGAAGGGTTGTCCTGGACCCCCGCTTGCGCGGGGGCGATGAGGAGTGGTGGAAACTGATCGGATAATTCGCTGATTGCCGGCCAAAGGGGGCTCTCTTTGTATTCGCTCGATCCTGCGCATTTTTCGGACTGGTTCGGACACCTGCGCGCGCTGGTGGCGTCGCGCGAGGTCTACGAGCCGCTCATTCCCCAGGTCGGCGTTATCGTGGCGATGTTCCTGCTGGCCTGGGCCATCCGGGCGGCGACGCGGCAATGGACGAATCGCCTGATCGACCGCGCGACGACCCAGTTCCGCGTGCCGTGGATCGCCGCCGAGCTGCAGCGCCTGCTGATCTTCTGCTACGCTTGGCTGCTGCTCGTGATCGCCGAAGACGTCGGCGCCCATCTCGGCGGCGACGTCCGGCTGATCGGCGTCGCCGCCAGCCTGACGGCGCTGTGGATCGTGCTGCGTGCCTCGGCGCGGCTGATGCGCGACGCCTTCCTCGCCCGGGTCGTCGCCGTGGTCGCATGGATTGTCGTGGCCCTCGACATCCTGGGAATGCTGGCGCCGACCGCCGCGGCCCTCAACAGCCTAGCGATCACCGTGGGAACTTTGCGGCTCTCCGTGCTGCTGGTGATCAAGGCGGGGTTGATGATCGCGATCCTGCTGTGGGCGGCGCTCGCGCTCGCCCGGCTGATCAGCGCCCGGATCCAGCGCGTCACCGCGTTCAGCCCGTCGATGCAGGTCCTGACCGGCAATTTAATCAAGATTGCGCTGGTGTGCGTGGCATTGCTGATCGGTCTCAACACCGTCGGCATCGACCTGACCGCGTTCACCGTGTTCAGCGGCGCCGTCGGCGTCGGTCTCGGTTTTGGGCTGCAAAAGATCGTGTCGAATTTCGTCAGCGGCATCATCCTGCTGCTCGAGCATTCGGTAAAGCCCGGAGACGTGATCGAAGTCGGCAGCACCTTTGGCTCGATCACCTATTTGGGCGCCCGCTATGCCTCGGTGCGCGGCCGGGACGGCAAGGAATATCTGATCCCGAACGAGAACCTGATCACCAACGAGGTGGTCAACTGGTCGTATTCGAACTCGCTGGTCCGGATCGACGCGGAATTCGGCGTCGCCTACGCCAGCGATTTGCACGAGGTACGCGACCTGGCAGTCGAGGTTGCCGGTGCCACCGCCCGAGTGCTCGCCTCCCCTCGGCCGGTCTGCCATCTGACGGGGTTTGGCGACAGCGCCGTCAACCTGATCCTCCGCTTCTGGATCGCCGACCCGCAGAACGGCGTGACCAACGTCAAGGGCGACATTCTGCTGGCGCTATGGGACGCGTTCCTCGAACGCCGGATCGAGCTACCGTTCCCGCAGCGCGACCTGCACATCCGCGATCTGCCTGCGGCGGCCCTTTCCAGGGCCAAGCAGTCGCAATCGACCGGCGAATAGGCTGGCATGGCGGCGCGCGCACGCGAGGCGAGTTCAGGTCAGCGCCGCCTCGCGCGCGGCGATCGCCTGGCGGCGCAGCCACTCGTACCAGGTGTCGAGCCCCTCGCCGGTCCGCGCCGAAACCCGTAGCAGCGACGCTTCGGGGTTGACCGTCCGCAGGTTGGCGACCGCGCGCGCCACATCGAAATCGAGATATGGCAAGAGATCAATCTTGTTCAGCAGCACGAGCTCGGCGGCGCGGAACATGTGCGGGTATTTGAGCGGCTTGTCCTCGCCCTCGGTCACCGAAAAGATCGCGACCTTGGCGCGCTCGCCCAAAATCGAACAATGCCGGGCAGACAAGGTTGCCGATGTTCCCGATCAACACCACCGCGCCCGCGCCGGGCTTCAATTCCGCGAGCCCGCGCGCGACCATCAGCGCGTCGAGATGGCAGCCGGTGCCGGTGTTGATCTGCACGACCGGCGCCCCGGCCGCGCGGATGCGCTTGCCGTCGTTCGCGGTCGCCTGATCGCCCTCCAGCACATGGAGCGGCAGCTCGTCGCGCAAATCGCGGATCGTGCGTTCGAGCAACGTGGTCTTCCCGGCGCCGGGGGCGCTGACCAGGTTGAGAGCCAGGATCTCGCGCCCGAGAAACCAGCCACGGTTCTTCTGCGCCAGCGCATCGTTCTTGGCCAGGATGCGCGCCTCGAGCGCGACCGTCGTGCCGTGCTCATGCGGGTGATCGTGGTCGTGCCCGTGGTCGCGAGTGTGGTCGTTGCCCGTGGGGATGGCTGTGCCGAGCGCCGTCGGCATGGACGTGCTGGTGCGCGGGGACGTGCTCGTGCGCCGGCGGCTCGATCAGGGTCCGCTGCCCGGTCTGCAGATCGAGCACGGTCGGTTTCGCCTCGCCGTCGCAGCCGCAGGTCGCGCACATCAGGCCGCCTCCTCCAGTTCGATGCTTTTGATCGTCAGCTCCTCGCCCTGCAGCCGCTCGATGTCGAACGCGCCGCAGTCGCACGCGGTATAGAGATCGGGCGTCGCAAATTCCGCACCGCAGCATCGGCAGCGCGCGCGGCCGTCGATCTGGCGAACATCAAGGACGGCACCCTCGACAGCGGCGCCGCTTGCCACCTCGTCGAAGCAAAAACGGATCGCCTCGGTCATAACACCGGAGAGCCGGCCGATCTCGAGAAGACGTCGTCGATCAAATCCTTCATCGCCTTGCCACCGCCGCCATGGGCGAGGGTCACTTTCGGCACATGCAGCCGGCCGAGGCGGCGAGGGCGGCCGGCGGCGGCGCTCACGCCGCGTCGTCCCGCCGAATGCCGCCGTATTGGTAATAGGCGGCACAGGCGCCCTCCGACGACACCATCAACGCGCCGAGCGGCTCCTCCGGCGTGCAGGCGGTGCCGAACACCTTGCACTGCCACGGCCTGATGACGCCCTTGAGCACTTCGCCACACTGGCACGATTTCGGATCGGCGATCCTGAGGTTCGGAATCGCGAATTTTCGCTCGGCATCGAACCGCGCATAGGATTGGCGGAACCTGATGCCCGAATGGTCGATCGAGCCGAGCCCACGCCACTCGAAGAATTCGCGTAATTCGTAGACCTGCGACACCGCCCGCACGGCCGGCGTGTTGCCGGCTTCGGGCACGATAGGGGCATATTAATTTTCGATGTCGCAGCGCTCCTCGGCGATCTGCTTCAGCACCATCCAGATCGATTGCAATAGGTCGAGCGGCTTGAACCCGGCGATGACCATCGGCTTATGGTAAAAACGGCCGACGAATTCGAACGGCGCGGTGCCGATCACCAGCGCGACATGGCCGGGTCCGAGAAACCCGTCGAGATGATGTCGGGGCTGTCGAGCACCGCCTTGATCGTCGGCACGATCGTGATGGGATTGCAGAACACCGAGAAATTCCGGACGCCGTTGCTCTCGGCCTGCAACACGGTCAGCGCGGTCGACGGCATCGTCGTCTCGAAGCCGATCGCGAAGAAAACAATCTCGCGATCCGGGTTCTTGCGGGCCAGCGCCAATGCATCCATCGGCGAATAGACCATCCGCACATCGGCGCCGTCGGCCTTGGCCTGCAACAGGCTATTTTTTGAGCCGGGCACGCGCATTGCGTCGCCAAAGCTGGCGAAGATGACCCCCGGTTGCTCGGCAATTGCAATGCAGTCGTCGATCCGGCCCATCGGCAATACACAGACCGGGCAGCCGGGGCGGTGGATCAGCTCGATTTCCCTTTGGCAGCATTCCTTCCGTTGCACGCATCGAGACCGCGCGGCATCGGCCATTGCACATCATGGAAGCCTGCGGCGGGCACACCCATTTGATCTTTCGCTACGGCATCGAGCCGCTCGACCTCGGCGGTCAGCGCCAGCGCCTTCTCATGGTCGCGGAATTCGTCGACGTATTTCATAGGCTGCTCCCGCCCGCCGCGGCGCCGCGATTGTCCGCCAATAGGGTGTGCACCAAGTCCCACAGGATGTGATAGGCGGCGACGTGGCATTCCTGGATGCGGTGGACCGGGCAGCCGGGGACATTGACGATGGGCAGGCCGGCCTTCGATTTCCAATCCCAGCCGAGAAAATCGCGCAATCCCATGCAGCCGGTCGGGTTGCCCTACATTGCGTGAATGCCGCCCCAGGTGGCGCAGCTGCCGGCGCCGACGACGGCCAGCGCCTTTGGCGCCAGCCGGCTGATCCAATCGTTGGTCTTGATCGGCTGCCCGGTCTCCGGATCGCTACCCATCGCCGCCCAGTAACCGTCGCCGCTCAGCTGCTCATTGGGGATCGAGCCTTCGACGACCAGCACGAAATTCTCGATCTCGCGCCGAGGACAGCCTGATGCCAGGGCTTCAGAAACTCCTCGCCGGTATCGTAGGCTAGCACCGGATTGTGCAGATGGACCTTTGGCAGGCCAGGGATGGCGCCCAGCATCACTTCTTCGATGTTCGGCTCGCTTGCCGCGATGATCGATACCGAGTCGCCGTCGCAGCCGAGCCCGGCGGTCAGCCACAGAATGTGGACTTCCTTAAGTTGCGGCTCGTGTTGCGTCCTTCGGCCGTAGGGTACCGCACCGGCGTCGGGCATCGCGTCCTCCTTCCCTAGCAGCCGCCGATGGTCCGCCGGCAGGCCACCGCGCATTTTCGGTAATCGAGGGGTGATAGCTGCCTCAGGCCACCTGGGAATGGCGGCGGCAACGAATGGTTCCCCCGCCGTGTTGACCGTCGGGGGACCAGCAATCCTGACGCGAGGAAGCAGTTCTGTGGATCAGTCGAGCGAACGTGGCCGCGATGCCACGGCGACCAAGGAGCCTGCCGACGAGCAGGAAGGATTGCCCGCCGGCGTCAGCGAGCGCGAAATCGAGGACATCGAGGACCGCGCCCGGCTTCGCACCCCGGTAATCTATGAGATCGTGCGCCGCGAAGGCGAAACCGAGATGGATCGCCCGATCACTTCGCTGTGGTGGTCGGGGGTCGCGGCCGGCTTGTCGATCAGCTTTTCGCTGCTGGCGCAGGCCGTCCTTTTGGTGCATTTGCCGAATGCGTCGTGGCGGCCGCTGGTCGCCGGGTTCGGCTATTCGGTCGGCTTTTTGATCGTCGTGCTGGCGCGCCAACAGCTGTTTACCGAAAACACGGTGACCGTCGTGCTGCCGGTCATCGCCGAATTCACCCTGGCGAATGTGCGGCGCTTGGCGCGGATGTGGGCAGTCGTCTTCGCCGCCAATATGACCGGCACCTTAGTGGCGGCGCTGTTTTGCACTTTTACTCCGGTGCTGAGCCCGGAATTGCGTCACGGCATGCTGGCGCTCAGTGGCGAGATGATAGGGCTCGATTGGACCGAGATGTTTTTCCGCGCTATTGGCGCCGGGTTCCTGATCGCGGCGATGGTTTGGCTGATCCCCAGCGCCGAAGGCGCGCAGTTCCATGTGGTGACGATGGTGACCTACCTGATCGCGGTGTGCGGCTTCACCCATATCGTCGCCGGCAGCGTCGAGGGCTTTCTGCTGGTGGTGAACGGACAGCTGGCGCTGTGGCACATGATCGCCGACTTTACCGTTCCGGTACTGCTCGGCAACATCGCCGGCGGCACCGCGTTGTTCGCGGTGATCTCGTACGCGCAGGTCATGAAGGAAATGTAGCTCGGCTCCTCCCGGCTTGACGGGAATAGTGTGGTCGAGGAATGGTGGGCGCGACTGGGATTGAACCAGTGACCCCTACGATGTCAACGTAGTGCTCTCCCGCTGAGCTACGCGCCCTGACCCGCGACCCGGCTATGGCAAGGGTGATAGCGAAAACGCGGGCGGCAGGCAAGCTCGGGTCAGACACGGCAGCATCGGAGGAAGGTTTCGCATGACGGAAGCGGCCGCGGAGTTCGTCGTCGAACGCAATCTGATGGTTCGGGCGCGGGACGGGGTTGGGCTGGCGACCGATGTTTACCGCCCGCCGGGCCACGGGCCGTTCCCGGTTTTGCTCGAACGCACTCCCTACGACAAATCCGCGCCGAGCCGATCCGAGCGCACCGCCGCAGTCCCCGCGCCACGCTCGCGCGCCGAAGTCGCCTGCTACTTTGTCGGCCACGGCTATGCCGTCGTCTATCAGGATTGCCGCGGGCGCTACCGATCGGAGGGCCGTTTCACGAAATACCTGAGCGAGGCCGAGGATGGTTACGACACGCTCGCCTGGCTGGTTGGGCAAGCCTGGTGCAACGGCCGCATCGGCACGTTCGGCCTGTCCTATGCGGCCCATACCCAAGCCGCACTCGGCTGTCTCGATCCTCCCGGTCTGGCCGCGCAGTTTCTCGATTGCGGCGGGTTTTCCAACGCCTATCGCAGCGGCATCCGCCACGACGGCGCGTTCGATCTGAAACAGGCGACATGGGCCTACAACAACGCGCTCGCCGACGCGCGCGATCCGGCGGTCAAGGCGGCGCTCGAGGCACAGGACATCAAGGCGTGGTTCGCGGCGATGCCGTGGCGCCGAGGCCATTCGCCGCTCAGTGCCGCGCCCGAATACGAAGATTACCTGTTCGAGCAGTGGTCGCACGGGACCTTCGACGATTTTTGGCGGCGGGCCGGGATCTACGCCGAAGGCTATTGGCCGCGCTACGCAGACGTGCCGGTCGTGCACCTGTCGGGCTGGTACGACCCTTATGCTCGCACCGCGGTCGAGAATTATCATCGGCCTGTCGCGGCGGGGGCGGGCGCCGCAGCGGCTGATCCTCGGGCCGTGGACGCATGGCGACCGCTCGCTCAGCTATGCCGGCGAAGTTGATTTCGGCGCCGCTGCGGCGCTTGACGGCAACCTCGACCAGGATTTCTTTGCATTGCGTCGCAACTGGTTCAATCGCTGGGTGAAAGGCGTCGACAACGGCGCCGAAAACGGCCCGCCGGTCCGGGTCTTCGTGATGGGCGGTGGATCGGGGCGGCGCAATGCCGAGGGCCGGCTCGAGCATGGCGGCGGCTGGCGCGCCGCTTCCGACTGGCCGCTGCCGCAGACGCAATTCACCCGGTTCTACCTGCATCGCGACCACAGCCTCGGGCCGGCGATACCCGACGCAGGCGTACCGCCGCTGGGCTATCGCTTCGACCCGCGCCGGCCGGTGCCGACAATCGGCGGCGCGCTCTCTTCGGGCGAGCCGGTCATGCACGGCGGCGCCTACGATCAGCGCGAGCGCCCGGGCCTTTTCGGAGCGGTCCCGCCCTATCGCGCGCTGTCGGAACGACCCGACGTGCTGTCCTTTGCCACCGCGCCGCTCGCCCGCGAGATCGAGGTGACCGGCCCAGTTAGGGTCCATTTGTGGATCGCTTCCGACGGCCCCGATACCGATTTCACGGCAAAGCTTATTGACGTCTATCCGCCGAACCAGGATTACCCGGACGGCTTCGCGATCAACCTGACCGAGGGCATCCTGCGCCTGCGCTATCGCGACAGCTGGGAGCGGCCGACGCTGATGGTCCCGGATGCGGTCTACGGGATCGCCATCGAGCTGTTTCCGATCGGCAATCTCTTCGCCGGCGGCCACCGGCTGCGCGTCGACATATCGAGCAGCAATTTTCCGCATTTCGACGTGAACCCGAATTCGGGCGAGCCCGAGGGTTCGATGGAGCACCCGCGCGCCGCCGACAACCGCGTCTTTGTCGATCGCGAGCGGCCCTCGTATATCGTCCTGCCGATCATCCCATAGATCGTGCTCTGCGCGGCGTGGGCTGCGGCGTCGCCTCCCTGCAAGTGCGTTGCTGGGGCCCGGTTGGATCGATACTCTCGCCGGATCGCGTTGGAGAGATGGGTGATGCGGGGCCGAATCGTGTTGCTGCTGTCGGTGGCGCTGCTCGCCGCCGGCTCCGGCTGGGCCGGGCTCCAGGCCGCGGGGTCCGGCAACCCGAGGAACGACCATCTGCTGGCGTTGCCGCCGGCCCGGCAAGCTCAGCTGCTCGGCAACAGCCTTCGCCGAGGCTGCGTCGGCGTCTCGGCCTTTCCGATGGGAGTGACCGCGGCCGGCAAGGCCAAAGGCAACGCCTATTGGAGCGTGCGCTGCAAGAACGGCAAGAGCTATGTCGTGCAGATCCCGCCCGGCATCAAAGCTCCGGCGGTCGTCGCCGATTGCCGGGCGCTGCAAGGCACGGGCAGGGAATGCTTCAAGAAGTTCTGAGACCGGCCGTCGCCGCTCACCAGCGCAGCGGTTGGCGACAGACCGAGTACCACAGGCCGAGATTCTGATCGCGCCAGTGCGGGTCGGCGCAGTTCTTTTGGACCATCGCCGCCGATTCGGTCGCGCTCGCCGGGGCTACCGGGGTCGAGTCGGAGCACGCCGCCAGAGCCGAGACCATCAGCACCAGGATAGCTAATTTCACCGGCGCTCTCCTCCGCGTCGAGACCCGGATCGAGACCCAGATCGAGACGGGGCGGCGATCCAGCCGGTCGCTCGCTCGGGGCCGCATGGCGAATTCTCGACCCGCAACTGCGGCGATTGCAAGGCGAGCCTGAGGCGAGCCGGAGGCGTCACGAGTGGGCGCCGACGGGGCGAACTTGCGCATCGGTCCCGGGCGAGCGGCCTGTGCGGCCTGCCCGTGCCGATGTAATGTCGCCGCGCAGCCTCCTCGATGCTCGGGGCGACGCCGTGATGTGGAGTAGAGCCTTATGAAGAGCGACGGCATGAACAGCGACGGCCGGTCGCGCAACTATCGCAAGGACACCTTGCTGACCCATCTCGGGCGCCATCCCGAAGCCCATCATGGCGCGGTCAACCCACCCGTCTATCACGCCTCGACGATCCTCTCGGCCAACATGGCCGAATGGGAGGCCAAGCGCGAATCCGGCAAGCGCTTCGACGTCGTCCGCTACGGGCTCCTCGGCACGCCGACCACCTTCGCGCTCGAGGAAGCGGTGGCGGCGATCGAGGGCGGCTATCGCGCGATGCTGATGTCCTCGGGGCTGGCCGCCGTAACGGCACCCTTGGAAGCCTGTCTCAAATGCGGCGACCATCTTTTGATGGTCAATTCGGTCTATGGACCGGCGCGGAACTTCTGCGAGAAGGTGCTGACCCGCTACGGTATCGCAACCACCTATTACGATCCGCTGATCGGCGAGGGGATCGCCCGGCTGATGCGCCCCAACACCAGGGTGGTTTATGTCGAGTCGCCGGGCTCCTTGACCTTCGAGGTGCAGGACGTGCCGGCGATCGCCGCCGCGGCGCACGCCGCCGGCGCCAAGGTGCTGATGGACAACACCTGGGCCTCGCCCTGGCTGTTCCCGTCCTTTGCCCGCGGCGTCGACGTGTCGATCCATGCCGCGACCAAGTACATCGTCGGCCATTCGGACGTGATGCTCGGCGCGGTCATCACCACCGAGGAGATGTATCTGCCGGTGCGCAATATGGCGGCCGATCTCGGCCACTGCGCCGGGCCGGATGACGTTTATCTCGCGTTGCGCGGCCTGCGCACATTGAGCGTGCGCCTCGAGCGCCACCAAAAGAACGCGCTCGAAGTGGCGCGCTGGCTGCAGACGCGGCCCGAAGTGTCGCGCGTGCTCTACCCGGCCCTGCCCGAGGACCCGGGCCACGCGCTGTGGAAGCGCGACTTTCTCGGCGCCAGCGGCCTCTTCGGCGTGGTGCTGAAACCGGCGCCCAAAGCAGCCGTCTACGCCTTTATCGACGCGCTCGACCTGTTCGGCATCGGCGCCAGCTGGGGCGGGTTCGAGAGCCTGGTCCAACCGACGACGCCCGCGCGCATCCGCAGCGCCACCCGCTGGGAGCCCGAAGGTCCGACCCTGCGCCTCCACATCGGCCTCGAAGACCCCCACGACCTGATCGAAGACCTCGACCACGGCTTCCACGCCCTGCGCGCCGCCGCCGGCTGAACGACGACCGCCGCGTATCCGAGACCCGGGGTCGATCGAGCGTCGGCGTTGCCCGCAACGCCCGGCTTCATTTCGAGCATATCTTTTGCACAGAAAAATCCATTTGTTATCAGTGCCCCGATTTCCGTCCGAAAAGCTTGACTAATGCACCTTGCCCGGTTCACGGCATAAAATGCGTTCGGATCGTCTCTGAAAAATCGCTTCTAGGGTATCTCCGAGGTCGAACTCACCCCGCCGCCGCCTGTTATTGTTAACTGAGCTCGGGTGGGGCGCGTGGTTGATGAGGCAGCGGCGTAATCGTTCCGGTAATATCGGAACAGACACGTGGGAGGAGTAGCGTCATGAATGGACGAACCAAAACTTTTGGACTTGTCATGGCGGCGCTGCTGGCGTCCCTTTATGCGACCCAGGCAAATGCACAGGTAAGCCCAAGCCCCTGTCAGAAGTTGACGAGTGCAAAACTGCCGGACGGGGCGATATTTAATACTTCGGGGGTCAATGGTTCCGGAGCCTCGGACGTGGCGCCGGGAGCGACCATCACCTTACTCGATAATGCTGGAACGCTGACACTAACAGGCAGCAATGCCGTCAATCAGACGTTCTGCCGTGTTACGATCATCGTGCCGAACGACAACGGCACGTTCACGCCTTCGGCCATTAACGTCGAAATCTGGCTGCCGGAAACCAGTTGGAACCAGCGCTACGAGGGCGTCGGCGGTGGCGGGTTTGCAGGAACGATCTCCGCCAAGGCGTCGGTGGAATCGACGCCAACAGGGCTTGTTAACGCCCTCAACGCCGGCTACGCCACGGCCTCGACCGACACCGGACACCCCAGCAGCGCCGGCGGCGCCTTCGTCCTCAATGCGAACGACACGATAAATTACGGGCTCGCAATCGACTTCTTCAGCCGCTCGCTGCACGAATTGGCGCTACAGTCGAAATACGTCATCCAGCAGTTCTATGGCGCAAAGCCGCTCTACTCATATTGGAACGGGTGCTCGACCGGTGGCCGCCAGGGGCTCATTGAGGCACAGGACCACCCCGACGACTATGATGGCATTTGGGCAGGGTCGCCCGCGGTCGACTTCGATCGTCTGTCAGACGCCCAGGTCTGGCCGGCGATCGTGATGGAGCAGGAGATCGGGGGTGCAGGCATTCCGCAGGCGACCTTCGCCTCAGTCACCGCTGCAGCAAACGCGGCCTGCAACAAGGTGGGAGGCTTCACCGACGTCACGGCGCTCGGCAATCCCATCATCGACGATCCGCGTGAATGCACTTTCGACCCGGCGGTCCTGCAATGCGGGCGCCCAACCGCGCCGACCAACGGGACCTGCCTCACGCCTGCGGAAGTCGCCTCTGTCAAATTGATCTGGTACGGCCCGCGCGAGGTCAATTACAAAGGCCAACCAACCGGATCACGGTTGTGGTTCGGGATCGAGCCGGGCGCCTCTTTCTCGGGCGTTGCCGATACCAGCTCGACAGCGATTATTCCGCACAGTGTTGGAGGACCTTGGATCCAGGA
Source organism: uncultured Alphaproteobacteria bacterium (assembly GCA_963832875.1). Lineage (GTDB taxonomy): Bacteria > Pseudomonadota > Alphaproteobacteria > ATCC43930 > CGMCC-115725 > AP-15. The sequence goes on from CAWHWB010000003.1 coordinate 1,049,002, forward strand.
TTGGCTGGAGCAGAATCCGAATTTCAATGTGCTGAGCATCGACTATCCTACCTATCAGCAACTTTTCCGTTTCTCCGAACAGCGCTGGACCAGCATCGGCGCTTCGGACAATCCTGACCTCTCCGCATTCGCCGCCCACGGTGGCAAGGTCATCATCACGCATGGGTGGGCCGATCAGGAGATTCCCACGCAGGACACGGTGAACTACTACAGCAATGTACTCCAAGACCCGCGCAACGGCGGGCCCAAAGCGGTGCAAAACTTCGCCCGCCTGTTCATGGTTCCGGGAATGGGCCACTGCGGCGGCGCTGGAGCCGGCGGACCGAATTTGTTTGACGCGTTCGATCCGGTGGTTACCTGGCGCGAGACCGGAGTGGCGCCAAAGCAAATTACCGCGTCGCTCGAAAATTCGAGTGGCCAGGTCGTCGAAACCCGACCGCTGTGCCCCTATCCGCAGGTGGCGCGCTACACTGGCACTGGCAGCACGAACGACGCGAGCAGCTTCGTGTGTGTCGACGAGCAGAACAACAATGCGCTTAATGCGACGCATAACAACGTCGTCCCCGATCCGTACGGCGTCTCTTCGGAATCGGAATAGGCGCTGAAAGCCGATGCCGCCGTCCCCAACCCGTACGAAAAGGTAATGGGGCATCCGGCAGGATCACGCAGAGAGCCGGCAGTGCCGGCTCTCTTTCTTCTATCTCTGTGCAGTTCGCTCAGCCGCCGAAGGGCCGCCAGCGGCTCTTTTCGACCCAGACGTCGCCTTCCTTGCGGTAATTTTTCTTGACTGCCCCCCAGGCGACACGAAAGGTAGTTTGCGCTTGCGGGCCGCGTCAGGCGTGCTCGTCGCAGGGGTTGTTGAAGGCCGACAGGAAAATCTCCGGCGCGTGCCGCGGCAGCCGGCGTACGGCCGGCAACAAATCGGAGGTCGTCTCGTAAGGCTCGCTCGGCAAATTGCACACAATAAATCGGGGTGTAACGCGCGGGATGACCTTGCGTGCAGTACAGGCACGGCCGGGTACGCCGCCCGAACCGGGCGATCCGTCGTGGCTGGCGCGCTTCCCCGCCAGCCTCGCGCGAGGGCCCGTTGGGCGTCTAAGCTTGACGATCGGCCGTCGGGTGCGATAGACGAGCCACTATGAAAGTGCACCGACCCACCACGCTGAAAGCTACCAGAAAGGGTCTGTCTTCGCGTCACCTTCTCGGCCAATGCGCTCAACATCTGCTTGAACACGCCAGGCGTTACTTGTTCCAACACCTCGCGCGGCAGTTTTGGCGATCCCAATTCACAGCACGGCGCTCTGTTCTTCCTCTCCGGCGCGCAAACCTTCATGAACGTGGCCGCTGGCTTCACCACCGGCTTCTCGTTCAATCACGCGAACATCAACGATGCCGGCAGCGTCAGCGTGTACAGCGGCCTGTCCGGCACCGGGACGCTCCTGGCGACCCTAGCCATTCCGATCACCACGACGGGACCGGGATGCGAAACTACTTATGACGCCGGATTCTGTCCGTTTGTTGCGGATGGGATATCTTTTTCCGGCACCGCTGAGTCGGTTTCATTCGCTGGCGTGGAAAATCAGATCGTTTTTGACGACGTAACGTTTGGCAGCTCCACGCCGGGCGGCGTTCCGGAACCCGCGGCCCTGACGCTCTTGACGACGGCCCTTCATGGGCCGAGGCGCGATGCGACGGCGCAAAAACGGCCGCGCAAGCAACTGATAATCTGCGGAAAGAAGACACGGAAGCCGCCAAGCGGTTTCCGTGAGAGTGAAACCAGCGACTTCGAACGGCGGCTGAAGGCGGTCGAGGTCGACTATGCCGCGCAACGGCATGGCGCCGCGGGGTTCGGATACCTGCCGTAGGATATTCAACCAGCACGCGGGTTCTGCTGTAGATCCGCAGCAAATTTATGGGTAAATCTCACACGAACCAAACCGGAAGTCGGGTTGCGCCGTCAGCCCAAGGGGCTGGAGGTCGCCCGAAACCGGCGGGCGCCTTCCCCCTCGCCCCACCCTCCCTTGGTCCAGGGGGAAAGTCGGCGGTTACGCCGGTGCAAACAAATCCGGTGCTGCGGCAGGCTTCGGCAGGACGGGTGCGCTCGGGGTGGCAAAGGCGCTGTCGCGCTGCAACAGCGGCAGCACTTTGGCCGCAAACAATCGCATGTTGTTTTCGGCGTCGGCGTGCGGGATGCCGCCGAACGAGAACTCGGTGACGACGTGGTCGGTCCCGGTCACCCGCTGCAATTCGGCGATCTGCCCGAGACAGTCTTCGGGCGTGCCGACGATCTGGATCTTGACATAGAACTCGGTGGCCCGGGCCCGTTCTTCGTCGTCTTGCAGGCGGGCATAGGTTTTGGCCATCTTGCCGTAGGTTTCGTAGCCCTTGACGGTGGCGAGATGCCCGTCGGAGAAATGATAGTGGTTGTCGATCGACTCCCACTTCTTGCCGAGCCATTGCATGGCTCGGTCGTGCGCCTCGTCGCGGCTCTCGGCGCAGGAGACGTTGGTCAGGATGATGGGTGGCGGCGGGTGGTGCCCGACACTGAGCGCGATCTCGCGGTAGGCGACGATGTTTTCCGCCGCTTTCGGCCATTCGTTCTGCATCACGACCAAAATGCCAAAGCCGAGCTTGGCCATGATCTCGGCTGATTCTGGGCTGACCGACGAGGCGAAAAAGCGCTCCTCGGGATGCGAGATCGGCCGGGGCCGGATCGCGGTGCGCGGGATCTGGTAGAACTCGCCCTGCCACTCGAATTCGGGCTCGGCGAGCGCCTTGCGGATCAATTGCGCCGCCTCGGCAAAGCGCGGCCGCGCCTCGCCCATCGGAATCCGGAAGCCCGCATATTCGACGCTCGCCGCCCCCCGGCCAAAGCCAAACAGACAGCGCCCTTTGCACAGGATGTCGAGAAGGGCGATCTCCTCGGCGACCCGGATCGGGTCGTGCCACGGCAGGACGATGACCGAGGTGCCGAAGGTGATGCGCTTGGTGCGTCCCGCGAAATAGGCCAGCAGCTGCAATGGCGCCGGCGACATCGCATAGCCGGTGAAATGATGCTCGAGCGCGAACAGCGAGTCGAAGCCCAACGGCTCGGCGAGATCACCCATTGCCAGATGATCCGACACCACGGCCACATCGGTGCGCCCGGCCTCCGACAACATGTTGAGCGCAATGCCGACTTTCATGGTCGCTCTCCTCGGCTCACTTCGCCCGCAAACGATACCACGGATGCGGCTGCCCCGGCACCTTGGCGCGCAGGGTGTAGACCGAGGTGCGGGCGGTGAAGAAGATCGTCCTGAGGTCGGGGCCGCCAAAGGCCAGGTTGGCCGGGACCTCCGGGGTGCGGATCACGCCCATTTTGGTCCCGTCCGGGGCGAACACCCAGGTCCCGCCGGGGCCGGTGCAGTAGACGTGACCCTGCTGGTCGACCTTCATGCCGTCCGGAACGCCGTCGGTTTCCTCGGATGACATGTCGGCGAAGATGCGCCGCTTGACCATGTTGCCGGCGCTGTCGAGCTCGATCGCGTGGATGTATTGGGCGTGCCGCGTATTGGCGACGTAGAGGGTGCGCTCGTCGGGCGAAAACGCCAGCCCATTGGGGTATTCGAACTCGGCGACGAGCCGGCTCGAACCGTCGGTGGCGACCGCGTAGACCCCGGAATGCGCGAGTTCCTTGTCGGCGAGCGGCACCCGCAGCCCCGGATCGGTGAACCAGATGCTGCCGTCCGATTTGCAGCAGACATCGTTGGGGCGGTTGATCCGCTTGCCCTCGTAGCGGTCGATCAGAACCTCGCTGTGCGTGTCGTCGGACCAGCGGGTGAGCCGCCGGTTGCCGCCCTCGCAGATGATGAGCCGGCCTTGCAGGTCGAAGGTCGTGCCGTTGCCCTCGCCGGTCTTGCTGCGCACGGTTTCCGCCGCCTGCCCCGGCCGCAGCCGGTAGAACATGCTGGCCCGCACATCGGCAAAATAATAGAAGCCGTCCGGGTGCCACAACGGCCCCTCGGTAAAGACAAACCCGGTCGCCGGCCGCTCCGGATTCGTGGTTTCCAGCACCGCATCGAGCCCCGCCATAGCGCGCTCTCTCCTTACATTCGACTGCTACCGACGAGTTTACCTCCCGATTGCTCCGCCTGTCCAATTGCGGCTGGTGGGAGGACCGGCGGCTATCTCTTTCCGACCGGCACCGGGATGCCGGCGATTTTGACGTTGACCGCGCCCAAATGGTTGCGGCTGGTGAAATAGAGGGTCTTCCAGTCGACGCCGCCAAAGGCGAGGTTGGTCGTGGCCGGGGCGCCGTGCACAATGCGGCCGAGCTTTTTGCCCTTCGGGTCGATGACCCACAACCCGCCGGCGCCGCCGCAATAGACGTTGCCCTCGACATCGACCTTCATGCCGTCGGGGACGCCCGATTCGGCCCCACGCAGATCGACGAAGACATGGTCGCTGTGCTTGGCAAGAGTGCCGTTGGGCGCCACGTCGAAGGCGCGGATATGGCCGCGGCGCGAGTCGTTGATGTAGAGCACGCTCTCGTCCGGCGAAAAGGCGAGCCCGTTGGGCACGATGAAATCGTCGATCAGCAGGGTCAGGCTGCCAAGGTCGGGGGTCACCCGGTAGACCCCGGAAAAGGTCAGGTCCCATTGATTGGGCGCGTTGGGGCTGGTCCAGGGGTCGGTGAAGTAAATGCAGCCGTCGGATTTGACGATGACGTCGTTGGGCCGGTTGAGCTGGCGGCCCTGAAAGCTGTTGGCAACGACGGTGATACTGCCGTCCGCCTCCTGGCGGGTCACGCGACGGGAATCATGCTCGCAGGCGAGAAGCCGGCCTTGCAGGTCGCGGGTCAGCCCGTTGGCCCGGTTGGTCGCCTCCAGCAGCAATGATGCGCCCTTGCCCGGCTCGTATTTCATGCGCCGGTTGTTGTGGATGTCGCTGAATACGAGATAGCCGCCTTCCTTCCACCACAGCGGCCCCTCGGCCGGGCCCTGCGGCCCGCCGAAACCGTCGGCCAGCTCCTGGATCGGCTGCGAGATCGCGATAATCCGGTCGAGTTCCGGCGCCAATTGCTCGATCCGCTTTGCGCTGTTGGCCATGGCCTTCCTCCTGCAACGCAGTTGCACTAAAACCGCCGCGGCCGGGCTCGTCCCGGCCACCCACGTCTCTGCTCGAGCCGTGGATGGCCGGATCAAGTCCGGCCACGAAGTATTGACGACTTCCCTCGCTGTTCCGGGCGCCCGGAACGGGTCCGGGCACCCTTCGGCAACGCCGTTCCGCGATTTAGGCGCCGGCGCCCTGGTAGAGCGGGCCGCGGACGATCTGGCCGGGCAGCGCGTCGGTCAGTTCGCCCTTGTCCAGCAAGACAGTGCCGTTGACCACGACGTAGTCGATACCGACCGCGTCGCGCTTGACCTGCACGCCGCCCGCCGGCAGCGTCGCGACCGGCTCGCGCGGCTTCGATGCGATCGTATCGGGATCAAAGATCGTGATGTCGGCGACCTTGCCCGCGGCGATGAAGCCGCGATCGGTAATGTCGTGCATCAGCGCGGTCTTGCCGGTGAGCCGATAGACGGCCTCTTCGAGCGGCATCACCTGCTCTTCGCGCACCCAATGCCCCAGCAGATTCGTGCTGGTTTCGTGCCGGTCGGCGGTGTGCGGCCGGCCGCCGCCGTCGCTGGTGCCGATCACGGTATATTGCGAGCCAAGGATGTGCTTCTGCGTCTTCGGATCGTTGTTGCGGTCGATCGCCTGGAAGCAGGTGTTCAGGTCTTCGTCGAGCGACAGGTCGAGGAAGGCGTCCATGATGCCCTTGTTTTGATCCTTTGCGATCTGCGCGACGCTCTTGCCTTCGAGGTGCCGGTTCTGCCCCTTCGTCGTCATGAACACCTTGACGAGATCCCAGCGCCGGTTGAAGAAGCCGCGAGCGCGGCCGCGTCGGTCGGTCATCCCGCCCTGCTGCTCAACCGTCCCTTCGACCGCTTCGGCCGACAACGCCTTGCGCAGTTCGGGGTCACGGAACGCCCGCATCCGCTCCTGGTAGGGCAGGGCCATGACCTTGTCCCACGTCGGCATGCCGCGGAAGATGCCTTCGGGATGCGTTATGTCCTCGTCCTGCGGCACATTGAGGCCGCGCTGCAGGTCGAAGATCGCCCCGGCAACGGTCGAGAGGCACGAGCCGTAGCAGCGCGCACCGCTCTTGAACCCGTCCTCGAGCCAGCGCAGATGCTCGACCCACTCGTCGGGGTTGGCAATTGGATCCGACATTAAGTTGTAGATCGATGGACGGCCGGTGCGCGCCGCCAGCTGGCGGGCGACCTCGCGGGTCTGTTTGGTGCCGCCCGGGGCGCCGCCGGCAACCTGGAACACGCCGGTGCCGAGTTCGCCGAGCACACTCGCCAGCGCCCAACGTTCGGCGTCATCGCCGACGCCGGCGGGGTCGCCGCGATCTTTCGGGGCGGTCGAGAAGCCGAGCGCGCCGTCATGCATCGCCTCGCGGATCAGCCGCTGCATCGAGGCCATTTCTTCTGGTGTCGCCTGCCGCTCGGAGGACGCCTCGCCCATCACATAGCGGCGGATACCCGAATGGCCGACCAAGGTGCCGACGTTGATGCCGCGCTTCTTGCCGAGGGCATTCAGATAGTCGCCGACCAATTCCCAGGTCACGTCGACCCCGGCCTTCATGACCGGGAGCGGGATCTGTTCCGCGTCGGAGAAGAATTCGAGATACCACTCGCCGTCGCCCGGCCGCACCGGGGCGATGACCTGGCCGCACTGGCCGACGATGACGGTCGTGTGGCCGTTGTTTACCCACGAGCCGCAATAGGGGTCCCACACGGCCTGCGGGTCGAAATGGGTATGGTGGTCGATAAAGCCCGGCGCGACGACGCGCCCGGCGGCGTCGATCGTGCGCTTGGCGGCGGCCCCGGCGTATTTGCCGACCCCGACGATCTTGCCGTCCTGCACCGCCACATCCGCTGCGAACGCCGGCTCGCCCGAGCCGTCGACGACTCGTCCGTTTTTGATCAAGAGATCATACGCCATGATGGTTTCTCCTCATTGCCCCGCTCCACACGAGCCCAGGGCCGTCGCCGCGGGCCTTCTCTGCCGAGGCCTTGTGACCCGCCTTTTCAGCCTTCGTAAGCTGCGATAAGGATGCTACGCCTCGCCGCCGGCTCCAGCAACATTTTCCCCTAAAACGGAGAAGCCGCGTAATAATCATGCAAAACATTCATTTGCTTCATGCAATTTGTTCATTAACCGCCGTGGGCGGGCGTCGCCCGCGTCGTGTCGCCGCGGCAGCAATCCTCGGCTTCGAGCCGGTGCCGCAATCGCCGTCAAGGCGCCATCACAAAAGGGGGAAGCGCATGCTTGCTTTCGAGAGCCGGAAAATCATGCTACCGCTTCGAATCGCCGGCGCCGCCGTGGCGCTCGCCATTATTGCCGTCGCGACGCCGCCCGCCAAAGCGGACCAGGCGGCCAATCAGGTGATCGAGATGCCAGACGGACTGAAATACACCGACACGAAACTCGGCGACGGGGCCGTCGCGGCTGCCGGCGACAAAGTCTCGGTACAGTATACCGGCTGGCTCTCCAAGGACGGAGCCAAGGGCGCCAAATTCGACAGCTCGCGCGACCGCGGGCAGCCGTTTCAGTTCACCCTCGGCGCACATGAGGTGATCGCCGGCTGGGACGAGGGGGTCGCCGGCATGAAGGTCGGCGGCGAGCGCACCCTGATCATTCCGCCCGAGCTCGCCTATGGCGCCCGCGGCGCCGGCGGCGTGATCCCGCCGAATGCCACGCTGATCTTTGATGTCGAGCTCGTGGGAGTGCGGCATTAGACTAGTGTCCGTCCATACACATATTTTTAAGGGTGTAGCAAGGCGGGGGATATGGCGGGTCTGGCGTGTGGCGGCGTTCCTTCCCGGTTTGCCAGTACCGATCGCCGACGGACGCTGATTGCGCAGGGCCGGTCAAGTCGATCAGGCCGGCTCCGGCGCAGCCGGTGGCAGCGGTCGGGGCTGGGAGCCCGTCCTGGTAGTGGCGAGCGGTGCGTTTGCGATGGTCGGCAGGTATAGCGGACTTTGTCGCGTGTTCGCGAGACTGCCAGCGCGGCGCGGTGCGCGGCCCAGTTTGGGGAACTGGAGCCGGGAGGTTTCCGATGTTTCCTTTATCCTATGCCACGACCACTTGCCGCGCCCCCGGACTTGATCCGGGGGTTTATCCGCGGCGGCGGCCGCGCCTCTGCTTCAAGCGCCGCTTTGGCTTCGCGGACCTTCGCCAGCCGCCGTTCCTTGCTCGCGGTACCCACGCTCCTCGCCTAGCTCTCCAAGATCGCGCCGAGGTCCAGTCCGTCCCGCACCGTATCGCGCACCAAATGCGCCACGTGTCCTGCTGGCATCAGGTTCCTGCAACGACGGCGGGAGCAGCCAGACCTGATCCGGCTGCCAATCGCAAAACGTCTTGCTCATCCCACATCTAGTAACAGATCCTCCCTCCCACCGCGATGTTACTCAGACAGGCTCCTAGCCGCATCAATTCGGTATCACCGGAAGATCCGATTGACGCAGCCGCGGCCCGGGGCCACGCTGACCGTACCAAGTTTGCGGCGGAGTGAGCGCGATGAAGCTGATGTGGTTTCACCTGATGCCCTACACCGAACTGCCTGACGATTTCCGCGAGAAGCACCCCTCGGTGTGGGTCGACATCCATTCCTCGCTGTTCGACCCGCGGCGCGCCCATCTGATGTACAACGACTTTATGGACGAGCTCGAATACGCCGCCCAGTGCGGGTTCGATGCGGTCTGCGTCAACGAGCACCATTCGAACGGCTACGGGCTGATGCCGTCGCCCAATCTGATCGCCTCGGCCCTGGCGCGGCGCACCAGCGATACGGCGCTGTGCGTGATGGGCAATTCACTCGCCCTCTATAACCCGCCGACGCGGGTCGCCGAAGAATTCGCGATGATCGACGTGATCTCGGGCGGCCGGCTGATCGCCGGCTTCCCGGTCGGCACCCCGATGGATACCTGCTTCGCCTATGGCCAGAACCCGTCGAGCTTGCGCGAGCGCTATCTGGAGGGGCACGATCTGGTATTGCGCGCCTGGACCGAGCCCGATACTTTTGCCTTCAACGGCCGCTTCAACCAGCAGCGCTACGTCAACATCTGGCCGCGACCGGTGCAGAAGCCGCATCCGCCGATCTGGATCCCGGGCGGCGGTTCGGTCGAGACTTGGCAGTGGTGCGCGCAGATGGATTACGTCTACGCCTACCTGTCCTATTTCGGCTTCAAGGACGGGCGCGCCACGATGCAAGGGTTCTGGGACGAGATGGCTCGGCTCGGCAAAGACCGGAACCCCTATCGCGCCGGCTTTCTGCAGTTCGTCGGCGTCGCCGAGAGCCGCGACGAGGCGATGCGGCTCTACAAGGAGCCGGCCGAATATTTCTACGGCCGCTGCCTGCGCGTCGACCCGCGCTGGGCGATGCCGCCCGGCTACATCACCGAGGCGACGCAGCGTGCCGGGGTGGTCGGCCAGATCGGCCGCGCCGCCAGCCTCGATGCAAGGCAAAAAGCCCGCGCCACGACCGACATCGCCGACATCGTCGAGCGCGGCTATGTGATCGTCGGCTCGCCCGACGAGGTCATCGAGCAATTGACCGAGGTCGCGACCGACCTCAATGTCGGCCACTTGATGCTGCTCTTGCAGTTCGGCAGCATGGGCAAGGAATTGGCAGCATACAATACCCGGCTCTTTGCCGAACGGGTCATGCCGAAGCTGAAGGGCCTATTCCCGGAATGGGAGGACCGCTGGTGGCCGCAGCCGATGGCCCGCGCCGAGCGCGCGGTGGTCGAGCCGCCGTTGCTGGCCGCCGAATAGCAGCGGCGCTTCCGAGGCTAAAGACTGAACCGCTTAACCTGCTCCCCGGCCGGGCTCATCCCGCGAGGACTGGTATTGCGATGATCACCGCGCCACTCCAACGCGATTTCCCAAGCCGATCGATTGCGGCATATAGGTAGGCCGCCGTGGCAGCATCGTCAGCGATATGTTGTGAGGCGTATTCGCCGCTTTTCCGCGAACCCCGAGCCGCCCAAAGGCCGGCGCCGGCATTTACGGAACTGGTGTAGGCGCCCGATCAAAATGTCACCCGTCTGCCAGTTAGAGATGATTTTGCCCTGGGCTTGCCGGGGGGTGTTTGGGGTGACGGTTCGGCTGATCAGCGATCGGGAGCTGCGGCGGCTCGAGGTGCTGCAAGATTTGGATCGGCAGCGGCTAACGCCGGCGGCGGCGGGGCAGCTGCTCGGGCTCGAGCGGCGTCAGGTATTCGGCTGTTGAAGGCCGATCGGAGCGAAGGAACGAGCGGCCTCCATCAGGCCATCGAGCCGGGCGATGAACTCACCCAGCCGAGGCTGCGGCTGAGCCCGACGCTCGTAATGAAACTCGGTCACGATCCTCGGATCGCCTTGCGAACCGTCTTCCGCGAAATCCGCCGCTCGCGCTCGATCTGGCGGATCGGCTTGTGATCAACCCAAAACGCCCGCCTGATCCGGCCAATTGTTTCCACCGTCACGATCCCTGGCCACGCTCCCCCAGAACAACCAGAGGGAGCATTCGATGATCGCGGGGTGGATCCCTATCATCTGCGCTCCACGAGTAGGGGTTCGCCTGCCGAAGCACAAGATCTTAACCCCCGCGCCCGCGACAGGCGAGACTGCATCTCCGACGAAACCTGATCAAGATCAGGGTCGGGTCGACTTCCGCGACCCGACAAAGCCCGGCAAACCGCCCTTCCCGCCCGGGCTTAGGCCAGATATGGGGGGAAAACGAGATGAACCGACATCCTCCAAACCAAACGGCGGACCAAACATTGTGGCGCCCGCTCTGTGGAGATCGGGGGGGAGAATGCGGGCCGGCCTCTGACGACCGAAGAACGGGCGTTGGTCGCACTTATCTCGACCGTCGTGGGTGCCGGCGCCGGGCGTCGTAGAACGCGAACCCACGCGCCGCGGCCGGTCTTGCCCTCGCGGCCATCGGCGTAGCCCTTGCGGTAGATGTCCTCGTATTTGTGGCTGCGCCATAGCCGCTCGATGAATACGTTGTCGACCCATCGGCCGCGCCCGTCCATCGAGATGCGGACGCCGGCGGTGGCGAGCGTGCCGGTGAAGGCCGCGCTGGTGAACTGGCTCCCCTGATCCGTGTTGAAGATGTCGGGCTTGCCGAAGCGCGCGAGCGCCTCCTCGAGCGCCGAGACGCAGAACTTCCGCGTCAGCCGCTGCAGGCGCTTGCGGTTCAGCGGCTGTCCGTCCATTTGCAGCATCCGTTTGCAGCATCCGCGCCATGCGGCGCGAGCCCGGGAACGGCCAGGCCGTGAACAGATCGTCGATCCGCCGCATCAGTGCCAGCTCGTTCTGGTTCGCCGGCCGGGCGGGCGGCAAACGCCGGAGCGGGCGAGGCCAAGAGTTCGCACTGCCGGCGGATCGGCGGTGTGCCCTGGCCGCGATCGACGAGCGCACGCCGGTCCGGGGCGCTCATCTTGCGGACCTCCTGGCTCAAAAATCCCGCTCCACGATCAGCGCGCCGATCTTCGCGTGCCGCCGCTCGATCTCGCGCTCATGCCCGGACGCGGCCTCGCGGCTCCCGCTCTCAAAGGCGCTCTGGTGAGGGACGTCGGAACTGGCGGGGCTGGCGCAGTCGCCGTATCCGGGCAGCCGAAAGATTCTCGGCCGCACCAGGTCGAAGCGCCGGAGTTTGCTATCGAACACGGCGACACACAACCACGAATTGTGTTGCCATGTGCTTGCCCCGATTCGATTCTCTCGCGCTCTGGGAGGTTGCAGGCGGAGCCAACCCTCGCGGGAGGGGGCGAGCAATGAGAGGGGCGGCTGCGCGGTTGTCAGCCGCCGAGCACGGTTCCTTCAGGGATCTCGGCTTCGATCGAGGCGATCTTGGGACCGTCGTCGAGGCGCACCCGCGAGACCTCGACATAGCCGCCCTGAGCGAGAATGCGCAGCCCCGAGGGGCCGGACGCGACGACTTCGCCGATCTTCTTGCCGCGGACCGCGCCAAAGGTGGGCGCGGTGATCTTTTTGGCGTCGAACAAATAGAGCTTCTGCTCGCCGAACATGGTCCATGCACCCGGCGCCGGGTTGCAGCCGCGGATCAAATCGTAGATGAAATCGACATGGCTCGCCCAGTTGATCTGCGATTTGGCGTCGCGCACCCAGCCCTCATAGGTGGCGCGGCCTTCGTCCTGGGTGGTCTCGACCGCCCGACCCCTGAGGACGAGATCGGCGGCCTCGACCAATGCCTCGACCCCCATCGGGAAGATCTTGTCGAAATAAAGCGAGCCGGCGGTGTCGTCTGGGCCGATGGGCACGCGCTTTTGCAGGATGACCGGCCCTTCGTCGAGGCCCGGGGTCGGGCGAAAGATCGACAGCCCGGTTTCGCTGCGCCCGCGGATGATCGCCCACGGAATCGACGACGGCCCGCGATGCAACGGCAACAGCGACGGGTGGAACTGGATCATCCCGTGCTTCGGGATGGCGCAGAATTCGGGTGGGGCGAACAGCAGCACATAGGCCATGACGCCGAGATCGGCCTTGAGGTCGGCGAGCGCGCCCTTGGCCTCGTCGCTCGAATAGCGCGGAAAGCGGTGCACGGAGAGCTTGCGCTCTTCGGCAGCGGCGACCAGCGGGTCGGGTCTGGCACCCGGCTTGTCCGGCGCGGCGAACACGCCAGCGATCTCGTCGCCGCGCGCGATGAAGGCCTCGAGCACGGCCTTGCCAAAGGCCTGCTGGCCGACGATGACGATGCGCATCTCGCTCCCTCCGACTGTGGTCACCCGATGGCGCCGGCGCCCTGGCCTCGCGCCTGCTCGCCATCATGGCAGCCGCAGAGTTTCATGCCGCCCCCTCCCGCAAGCAAGCTAATCGCTTGCAGCGGCGCTCGAACCTCGTTGCGGGTGGTCGTGCCGGGCGTAGTGCTGGCGCAGCAGATCCTTGCCGTAATCGTTGCCGTTGGGTGTGCGCACCACGGTATGGATGTGGTCGCGCGAGGGCGTATCGTTGTCATACATAATGCCGGATTGGTGATCGAATTCGACCAGGACCACCGGGCTCAGGATGCGATAGTAGAACGGGCTCGCGTCGTCGAAGGCGCCGATCCAGGCGAAACACGTCTCGCCCAGGTGACGCTTCGCCTCGGCCCAGCGGATCTCCGCGTGGCCCGGGCGGATGCGGCCGGTGTAGGTCGCGAGCAGCGCTTCGAGACGGTCGCAGCTCTCGGGCGGCAACTCGTCATAGCGGATCCCGGCCGGATCGATCCGGCGATTGTCGTTGAACGCGGCAGTTAGTAATTCGGACGGCAGATCGCTGCCGATCGTGGCCCGCTGCCGCTCCTCGGGCGAAAGCGAGCGCATCAGCGCGTAACCCCGCTCCTCCTCGGCGGCGAAGACGCGGGTTCCCTGATATTTGCCGAAGCGCGCCAGCACCGGCTCCGACCCCATGAAGGTCGGGGTCAGCACCAGCTGATCGCCGAGCGCGAAGCAGTTGAGGTTCAGGTGATGGCCGTCGATCTGCCAGCCCCACGGCTCGCCCGGCGACGGCGTGCCGAACAGGCTGACCCAATAGAGCCACTCGCCGTATTCCTCGGGCTTGCCGGTGATTTCGAGGGCGTGCTCGTTGAGCCGCATGATGTCGCGGGCGGACTGGTAGCCGACGGCGCTCAGGCTTTCCCGCAGCAGCGCCAGCGCGGCCTCGCGCTGATCATGGCCGAGGTCGGCGAGGCACACACCGTGGCGCATCAGCCACGGGTGGATGTTCGACCATTTCCGCCAGGCCTCGTCGCCAATCGCGAAGCTCGCCGCCTTGCGCTGTTCCGCGGTCAGCGATGCGAGCAACGATCGTGCTGCCTCCATGACCGGGGCGAGCGAAACGCCGGTCTTGCCGAGCGCGAACAGCCCCGGCCCGACCTCGCCGCCCCCGCGGGTCGAGCCCGCCGGCTGAAGGCCCACGGCGACGCCGCGAAACGGCTCGGCCAAGCCGCGATCGGCGCGATCGAGCATCGGCTGCATGCGCGCCGGCAGCTCGAACGGCCGGATCGCCGGTGTCGGGGGCCGCTCTCTCAAGCCGAAATGCGCGGATTCTCCTGCCATGCCCGGACCTCCTGACTATCGCCCAGCCGGTCTCAGAAATGGGCCTGAACGCGACCCTCTTTCAATACCGCCCACCGAGCTTGGTGTGGTCCCAGCTGGCGATCTTGTGCGGGGTGACCTTGAGCACCACGCGCTTGGGGGCGCTGTCGAGCGAGCCGCGCCGGCCGCTCTGCGGGGTGCTGCGGCGGTGGTTCATGACCGCGCGGACGGTTTCGACATCCTCGATGATCTCGCAGGCGCCGCGGACCATAACGCCCTTCAATTCGGCATAGCTGGCGCCGGTCTCGACCATCAGCCCGACCTTGGGGTTGCGGCGAATGTTCAAGATCTTCTGCGCCTTCGCGTAAGAGGTCATGTAAAAGACGCCGTCTTCGACATAGAACCCCATCGCCACGACATGCGGAAACCCGTCCTGGTCGATCGTGGCCAGCGCGCATTTCGGGTTGTCGCGCAGAAACGCCGCCTGCTCCTCGGGTGCCATGCGGATCTGGTGGCGGCGCGGCACCGCCGCCTCGCCCTGTTCGGTGGCCATCGTCACACCGTCTGCAGGATTTCCTCCTGCGCCAGCCCCTCGGTCACCAAGCCTCGCCAGTCGACGGTGCGCGGCATCACCTTCTCGGCGGCGCGCAGCTGGTAGTAGCTCGACCGCACCCCGGCCGGCGTCCCACCTTCCTCGACCGTCCTGACCGCCTGGCGCAACAGCCGGCGCAATTGGATGATCGCCTTGTCGGCCGGCCCCAGATGCTCCTTCGAGCGGTCGACAATGCGGCCCATGGTCTCCTGGATCGCCCGATCCTGCACGTTGACGCCATCAATGCCGGTGAAGCTCAGGCTCTTTTGCACCGCGCGGTCGATCAGGTAATCGTTTTGCCGATTGGCCTTGGAGCGGAAGGTCGCCTGATCGACATGCAACGGCCCGTTGCCGATGCCGCGTTCGAGCCGGTCCTCGTCGGAGAGCGGCTCGCCGCCGATGCTGTAGGCCCAGTTGTAGACCATCGTGTTTTCGTCATCGATCGGGACCCAGATGTGTCCGGCATCGACCGGGTTGCCGCGTTCCGAGCGCGAGGCGCGGATCTGGTGGAACGGTAGAATGTAATGATAGGTGCGGATGTGCTGCTCATCGTCGCCGAGGGCGCGGATGCCGGCATATTGGTAGCCGTAATCCGTCAGGTCGACGGTGATGCTCGGCGCCCCGGCGCGCACATAGGCGCTCGACGGGCTGATCCCGCCGCGGCCGGCATTGTCTTTCAAGAGGCGGTGCATGATCGGCGCGTGCGAGGTGTCGAGCCCGCCTTCGAGCGCCTGCAGCCAGTTGCATTCCTGGATGACTTTGGAGACGTGCCGATGAGTCTGCGGCGCCTGGGTCCAGGCGAATTTCGGCGCCGGCGGGGTGCGCTCGGGCGGGCCCATATAGGTCCAGATCACCCCGCCCAGCTCGACGGTCGGATAGGCGGTCAGATGAACCTTGTGGCAGAACGGCTCGGGCTCGTTCATCTGCTCGACGCAGCTGCCATCGACCGCGAATTTCCAGCCGTGATAGATGCAGCGCAACCCGCCCTCCTCGTTGCGCCCGAACCACAACGAGGCGCGGCGATGCGGGCAATATTCGTCGACGAGGCCGATCCGGCCCTCACTGTCGCGAAAGGCGACGAGGTCTTCGCCCAATAGCCGCACCCGCACCGGCGGGCCATCGGGCTCGGCGAGCTCGCGCGCGAGCAGGGCCGGGATCCAATAGAGCCGCATCGTGCCGCCCATCGCCGTGCCCTCTCCGACCCGGGTCAGAAGCTCGTTTTCCTCGCGTGGCAGCATCGCCCAATCTCCTCTTCGTGCCAGCGGAGTCTCGGTTGCCGCGGCGGCCCCGTCAAGCCGGTCAGCGGGTGGCGCCGGGGACCCAGAGCACGTCGCGGGCGCCGTTGTCGTTGAGCCGACGGCCGAGGACGAAGAGATGGTCGGAGAGGCGGTTCAGGTATTTGAGCGCCTCGGGATTGACCCGTTCGGTCTGGGCCAGTTCGCCGACCAGCCGCTCGGCGCGGCGGGCGACCGTGCGCGCCAGATGCAGATAGGCGGCCGCCGCCGTGCCGCCCGGCAGGATGAATGAGTCAAGCGGGCGCAGCGTCGCGTTCATTGCATCGATCTCGCGCTCGATGCGCTCGACCTGGGCGGTGAGGATGCGGAGTGCGCCGGGGTCGCGCCGGCCCTCTTCCGGGGTGCACAGATCGGCGCCGAGGTCGAACAGATCGTTCTGGATCCGGCCGAGCATGGCCTCGGCCTCGGCCTCGGCATTGACATGGAGGCGGGCGAGGCCGATGGCGGCGTTGGCCTCGTCGACCGTGCCGTAGGCGGCGACCCGCAGCGAGTGCTTCGGCACGCGCGAGCCGTCGCCGAGAGAGGTCTCGCCCTTGTCGCCGCCACGGGTGTAGATCCGGGTCAGCCGAACCATCGTCGATAGCTCAACATCAGAACGGGGCGCGCTAACGCCGGCCGAGCAGCATCAGGATGGCGAGCAGCAAGAGCGCCAGCCCTTGCATGATGACGCGCGCCTGCATCAGCTTGTTCGACCGGCGCGGATTGCCGCCGCGAAACATCTGGGTGATGCCGAGACCGAGCACAATCAGCACGCCAGCCAGGGCCAGCACCAGAAGGACCGTCACAAAGGTCGTCATGTGATGAATATGCGCCGGACCCGCGGCCGGGGCGAGCGATTAAACAATGCTTATCGGAGACCAAATCCACAGGGTTTGCCCTCACCCCCGGATCTGGTCCGGGCAGGCTTCCCCGCCGCGCGGGTCCCTCCCTCTCCCCGCAAAGTGCGAAGAGTGGCTGGGGTGAGCGGCTTTCCCAGCGCTGAGGGTGCCGACCTCAAATTCCGTCCAGCGATCAGGCTGCAAGCGACGATCCGCGCCTGGATCTCGGCCACACCCTCAAAGATGTTGAGGATGCGCGCATCGCACAACACCCGGCTGATCGGTTATTCGAGCGCATAACCGTCGCCGCCGCGGATTGCAAGGCATTGTCGGCATTCGACCAGGCGACGCGTGCGGCCAGCAATTTGGCCATGCCAGCCTCGATGTCGCAGCGCCGGCCGCTGTCCTTTCGCGCGCGGCGAAATAGGTCAGCTGGCGCGCGATCATCATTTCCGCCGCCATCAGCGCGAGCTTCCCGGCGACCCGCGGAAAGGCCGCGAGCTGCTTGCCGAAATGGCGGCGTTCGAGCGCATAAGCGAGGCCGAGCTCGAGCGCGTTCTGGGCCACGCCGACGTGAGCGCGCAGTTCGGCCGCGGCCAACAGAGTGCGCCGGTCTTCGCGCAGCCACCAGCGCGCCTTCGGATCGACGCAGAGCCGGCGCTGGGGGTCCGGACGAATCGCGGAGCCCGGCTAATCCGGCGGCAGCTGATAGGTGTGCGGATAGGTCGTCGGCAGGTTCGGATCGGGGATCTTCAGCGAGTTCGGACTGGGTCATCCTGACCGCCGAGATGTCGTCGGAGATGCCGTTCAAATTCTGGATGTTGCTGGCGCGCTCGGGCGCGCCGATGCTGCAACCGGAAACCGTAGCGAGCGTCAACGCGACCAAAAAACCCACGCGCAGCGGCATTGTTATGCCCTCCGTTCAATGAAAGATTACATAGGCAATCGCCAACAGCACTACAACGAGCACCAGGGAAATCGCCAGGACGTAGCGGCTGACCCCCTCCTTGGTGGCTTGGCGCGCTTCGGTCTTGTCCACGACGATGCGTTTTGCCATCGCTGCCCGTCCTCGTCCGATAACTCCTTAAAAAGAGAACGGGAGGGCGCGCAATTCGATCCGGCAGGGGCGGCGGCCTAGCCTGGCCGGAAGGCCGTATGATCCGAGGCAACGCTGTTCGGTGCGATCCTGGGCGGGCTGATCACAGCAAGTTGACGGGTGCAAGCGTCGGGCTTACATCTCTGATTATGACGGCGCAGACGAATGGCCGGCGCGAACGGCGAATTACGGTCCCGAGCCCCGCAAGGGTTCGGGCTCCGTTGTTTCGCCCCGTTTGCGCCAAGGACCATGATCATGTCGTCTACCGCCGCGACCCTCGCTGAGACCACTCTGCGCGAGACTGCTTATTTTTCCGTTCACGCCATGGCCGAGCCCGGTGTGATGCCGCGGGTCCTCGAACTCTTCGCCAAACGCGGCCTGGTGCCCTCGGGGTGGCGCAGCGTGCTGTCCGGGGCGGACCAGACCGGGCTGGCGATCGAGATCGAGATGCGCGGGCTCGGCCGCGAGGCTGCCGACTATATCGCCGCCTGCCTGAAACAGATCGCCTCGGTCGAAGCGGTATCGACCTTTTGCCGGCCGCTGGGCGCCGGCTGAGAGAAGGCGTTGGCTGTCGATGTCGTTCCGCGACCATATCGCGCGCTGCAACAACTATGACCCGGCCCGATGCGTGCCATTGCTGGCCGGCGACGACCGGATCGGGCTAGTGCGGCGCGACAACGCCGAGGCACTGCAGCGCTTTCCCGAGGTGTTCAGGGTGTTCGAGGACAAGGTGGCGCTGGTCGCGCGAGGCGACGCTGCCACGGTCAGCCGGGCGGTCGACCGGGTCGTCGACGCGCTGGTCGGCGAAAAGCAGATCCCGAAAACGCGTAGCGAGACGTTCGATGTCGCGCCACGCTGGGGGGCGCCGCCGATCTTTCGCCTCGACCGGGGCGCCGTGCCTTTTTTCGGGACGCGAGCCTATGGCGTGCACCTGAACGGCTATCGCCGGGCGGGGCGGGACGCAGGGGGCGAGCTGGCGTTGTGGGTCGGCCGCCGCGCTCCCGACAAGCGGGTCGCGCCGAACAAACTCGACAATCTTGTCGCCGGCGGCATTGGCAACGGCCACGGGCTCGTCGAAACCCTGGTCAAGGAAGCCGACGAAGAAGCCAAGATCCCGCCGCAGCTGATCGCGCGCGCCTGCCCGGCGGGTGCCGTCTCCTACCGCATGGAAACCACGCTCGGCATCCGCGACGATGTGCTGTTCGTCTACGACCTCGAGGTGCCGCCCGATTTCACCCCGGAAAACCGCGACGGCGAGTTCGTCGGGTTCGAACTGATGCCGGCGGCAGTGGTCATCGAGCGGGTCCGGTCGAGTTTCGATTTCAAGTTCAACGTCAATTTGGTGATCCTCGATTTTGCCGTCCGCCACGGCATCCTCTCGCCGGATGACCCGGAATATCTCGACGCCGCGACCGGCCTGCACCGCCGGCTCGACTGAGCCAGCAGCAACTGCTGACGCCATCGGGCGGTGTTCCGTTCCATGTTTTATTATGCCTGATCGATGCGCTCTAAGCAGACCTTTCGAAACTCGCCATCAAAATCTCCCATGAAATGGAGGGTGAATTCTGCCTGCGACAGAAAATGATCGGTCTTAAAAGTAAACTCAACCTGTAGGAAATGAATCCCTTCTACCGGTTGTTGCTTGTGCTCATGTATTATCTCTGTGCCTACACGCGCCGTGACTCGGATCAACACATCAGAAATGGTCGAATTAGTCGAGAAAAACACGGTCAGTCGGTAGTAGCCGGGTTCGATGTCGATGTAAGGACCGTACACCGCGACGCCGTGAAAGCCGCGAGGGATTGCAATCCCGGAGGGCGTCCGTTCGACGTTCCGATGAATTGCCGGATGGTCGAATTCCCAAGTAGCCTGACGTTCCCCATAAACCTGCCGGTTGTGCCAAAGCATGCTGTAATTATTGGTTGCAGCTACGCCGAGCACCGAAAGCTCGCCACCTTGGGTCTTCGTACCAATTGCGATCAGAGAATTGTCCGGGCTGATATAACAGATGCGGCTGGTACTGCTCTCTGGAGCAACCAACCTCAGTTCACCAATCCATTGGTCGTCGATCGCGGCGGACATTGGCATTCGAGCCGTCGCCGCCGCCACGGCATGGCCAAAGAGTACTGGCCCCGTCGGATAAAGCGGGTTTGCGCCGTAATAACGTAGGCGGCAATTCTCGATTATAAAATCGATCGCAAGCCGCATTTCGGGCCGATTGGGCTTAGCCCAGATCAGGCCATTTGATATGGCGGTCCATCGCGGAGAGAGAAACCGGAGCGCCTTGAATGCGATCAATCCAATTCCTTCCGGCACCTTCATCGGGCTGACGAAACGCATTGCCAAGTCCGAATACAAACCACCATACAGGTAAAGCAAGCAAACCCGTGCAAGATCGCACTTGTAAGCGAACGGTCGCAGGACGTCAAAAGCGTCAAGGACCGCTGGTTCGAAATTAGCGGCGATCATTTCGCGCAGTTCATTTCCACTCCAAAGGCGATATTTTGCATGCGGGTAAACGGCACGTAAGCTTGCAATGTTTGCTTCGATGATGGCCGGAAGGTCCGACGGAAGGCAATATGTGTTGTTGACCAGTATCTGGTTTATTTGTTCAACGGCGTTATCAGGCATCGCGAGTTTCTCCGGCATTTCAGTCACAACCATTCACAAGCCACGATCGTCCCCATATTCTGACCGAGTCAGCCCCTCTACCACGGCATTGTATGACGACGGTGAAGCTGGCGCTGCGTGAGGTCGGTCACGCCGCGCCCGCGGGTGCTCGGTGCGCGCAGCTCCCACCGCCTCCGCGTGCGGCCATCACTGGCCGCGATTTAAAGAAGAAATATGACGATGAAAAAGCAGTTGAATGGTCGGAAGTTCAATTCGCGAAGCCGAATGGGGCGCCCCGTTGCGGTGTTGGGATTGCGGCCAGATTGAACTCCTCGCTGGGTGTTGGCTAGAAGATAGCGGGCATGCGCCGTGTCGACCCCACTGGATCGGTGGAGGGGTGGCCGAGTGGCTGAAGGCGGCGGTTTGCTAAATCTCAATCGCCCGTATCGGCCCGTCCCGCATTGTCCCGAAAGGTGTTTATCCGTAAGGGCTTGCCGGCTCCAACGACCTTTTACGTCCTAGCCTGTCCCGCTCGATCCCGCGGCGTTTGGGTCCAAAGTTGGGTCCAGCAACCCTGCGGCGCATCGATGCCAGGAAGCCGGCTTTTCCGCTTACGCTCTCTTGATCCCGTGGTAATCGCTCCCCAGTTCTGCGTAAGGGTAGCGCCAAACAATGCGCTAATGACTTCGCCGTTACGGCTCCGAGCGCCCGCTTTCTAGAAATGGAGCCGTTGTTATGTTTCCTGTGTACATCGAGATGGTAGGCCTCGGTCCTGTCCCAATCGACGCAGACGAGATCGTGCAGATCGATCGCGATTTCGGCTTGGGGCCAAAAATCTACCTTCGCAATAATAGATGGGTCATCACTACGCCTGAAAATATCAAGCGCCTTGAAGCGATAAAACCCGACATTGCTCAGCTCTAAAGCAGCTAGTCCGGCTCGCCCCACCTTGGCGCTTGCAACGCCTCGATCGCCCGCCTGATCCGCGCCCACACGAGTCGCCCTTCATCATCGCCGCGGTCAAGCATCAGGTCCGCGCTTCGCCGCTTCAAGCTCGGCGTCTGCGCCGTGCTCTCGGATCAGGTTGGCGGCGTACCAGATATAAAATTTTCGGGACCACAAAAGCCAGCGAACCTGCATTGTCGAGACGCTTTCCAACCGGGGGTCCTAACCGGGTACAATCTCGATATGAAGAGTTTGCTGTTCGCCCCGGTAAGTGGTTAGTGAATATCGCATGGTTCGGGTCAGGCGTATCATCCTTGCGCTACTGTTGTCGGGTTTGGCCGAGGTCGCGTGCGCCGCCAACGCCGAAGAGGGTCCGGGCGACCTTGAGGCCGGGCGCGCGCTTGCGCGCCACGTCTGTTACCCATGCCATGGGATCGAGCCCGATCCGCACGCCCCGCGGATGTTCGAGATCGCGCCCGATTTTCAGACAATTGCCAACACGCCTGGCATGACCGCAACGGCCCTCAATGCGTTCTTGCTGAGTTCTCATCCGAAAATGCCGAATTTCATCCTATCACGGGAGGAGGCATCCGATGTGATTTCCTACATCCTGAGCCTGCGTGCGCCCTCGCAGCCTAAGCGTGGCAATCCTTGATGGGAGTAACCTTTTTTCATACGCGGACCCCTACCCGATGGCCCCCGCGGCTCGACCCGCTGAAAGCGATCCTCTTAGGCTTTGGGTCCAGCTTGGGTCCAACGGCCGATATTGTTCTCTCGGTGTTCTAAGCCGCCCGTGCTTGCGCGCTCCGCTCTCGCCGTGCTAAGTCCTTTGGCTGCATACGCCGTGATAAACACCCGCTCATCGGTGGAGGGGTGGCCGAGTGGCTGAAGGCGGCGGTTTGCTAAACCGTTATAGGGTTAAACCCCTATCGTGAGTTCGAATCTCATCCCCTCCGCCATCTCAGCCATAATTGTAATTAAAATCAACTCGGCAAGGTTTGGACTAACCGGGTTCGAGAGCCGCCGCGAACAGGCTGGCAGGCGCGGCCGGCTGCGCGGCATCGGCTTCGCGAACATCATCGAGCACACCTCGCAGGCGCAGGGCGAGACGGTGATGGTGCGGCTTGACCCGCGCGGCGTGCAGGGCATCGGCCAGGCCATTACCAAGCAGCTCGTCTATGACAACAGATCGGGCCAGCTCCTCTCCGGTTCGCTGATGGATTACGGCCTGCCGCGCGCCGATGAGGTCTGCGCCTTCGAAATGGCCGAGAACCCGGTGCCGACCAGGACCAACCCGTTGGGCGTCAAGGGTGCCGGTGAGGTTGGTAATGTCGGGGCACTCGCCGCCATCATGAACGCCGTCGTCGACGCGCTCAGCCCTCTCGGCATCGCCCATATCGACATGCCCGCGACCCCCGAAAAAGTCTGGCGCGATCCGCGACGCGCAACAAGCTTGAGAGGCGAACCGCAGCCGATCCCTCGCCCCTTGCATTTTCCTTCGCAGTTTCAGGGGTATACCTGAGGCGACGTCGAGCTTCGGCAAAAACTCCTTAACATGGCTGTCCCCGAGGTTAGGGCGGCGGCCTTCTTTGGGAGAGCGGCGGTCGGCAGAACCTCGCGGGCCGGCTTGTCCTCGCGGATCCCTTCGTACACGACTTGGCGCAACAGCCCGTCCTCCACGTTAGATACTTGACCTCGACGACCAGCTCGGGCCGAACCCAGTGAACCCGAGACAGCACCAGCGGCGAGCCTAAACGGGTCGAGCGCGGTGGTGCTACGTCGAGCGGCATCTTGGCGATCTGCAGCGGCTCCAACTGCCCAGAAACTCCGCGAGTTGGTCCGCCCGCATACCGGTCCCGACCCGGCCGGCGTAGATCAGCTGCCCGTTGGCATTGTAGTATCCGAGCAACAGCGCGCCGATGAATGGGCGGCTGCCGTCGGGGTCGGTCCAGCCGAGTGACGACGAGCTGCTCGCGGTTGAGTCATTTGGTCTTGAGCCCGAAGCCGCGGTCTCCGGGGCTGTGTGGGCCGGGACCGTACGGAGCGCTGCGGCGATCGCCGGATATTTGCCGGTCCAGTCGAGCCCGGTGCGGGTCAGCAGCCGGACATTACCGCGATCGAACCGGGCGTGCATGCGGTACCCGTCGAATTTTAGCTCATGGGGCCCACTCGTCGCCGCTCGGTGCCTCCGTGACCAGCCGCGTGAGCTGCGGCCTGACCCAGGCGGGGTAGTCCAGCATTCGCCACCGCTGCCGTAGTCGGTCGGCGCGATCTTACCATCCCCGAATTTCGCCTCAACGGGGGCAACAAAGCGACGCAGTTCCGGTTCTGGACGCGCTTTATCACGACGATCAAGTCGAGCCTCACCCGGCGATGGTGAGCAGCAGAAGGACGGCCGGTGCGACGTTGGCAGCCTCACCGACAGGTCGGGGCACGTACCTCAGGGCTGAACTGTTGTCAGAGCCGCAATCGACATCCGCGAGGAGGTCCAACTCCGCGAATGTAAGTCTGGGTGATCTGCGGGCTTGGCCTCTCCCTCGAAGCTGCCTGTCAATTCTGCCGGCATCTGGCGGTGATGGATGGTGCCCACCTGGTCTATGGCCGGCCCCCGGTATGTCCGGTCCGGCTAGTCGATCTCGAACTGAAGTGATGTCGCCATTCCGGTCGCCGCGGCCGGCACACGCATCGTGAGGCTGCAGTCACACGCCAAAACTCCATATAAGGCTGCAGACGGCGCCGCGGCTACTGCATCGCCGTCGGCTGCGCCGGCAAGGTATTGTCGTCGGTGCGCGGGATGAGCGCCCAGCTCGGGTCATAGCCGAACTCCCCATTGGTCATCATCGGCTGGATCACGTTGGCCTGCATCCACGCGTACATGGCGGCCGTGCCGGCCCCAGGGACCAGGTCGGCGACCATCGCCGCCGCCGCCGTCGCATAGGCGCCGTAGCCCTGGTTGTAGTTGTTGACGCTGAACTGGACCGGGACCGAGCCGATGCCGGGGAAGTCGTTTGAGTTGGTATCGGTCAAGAAGCTGTTCGTGTTGACGGCGATAACCGCCGGCCAGGATGTGAGCAGGTTATTGTTGATATCCGTGGTCGGGAGTTCGTAGGTGTTGATCAGTTGCGGATAGCCGCTGTTGTTGACCATCCCGTTCAAGCCGCCGGCCGCATAGGCTTCTAGCGGTTGGGCGGCAAAGCCGAGTTCGGCGGCGCGGCCGACCGCATAGAGGTCGTACCATTGCATCCACATTTCGGTAAAGGCGGTTGTCGCGTTGTTGTTCCACATCCCCTGAGCTACAAAAGCGTTGATCTCGCTGGGGTCAGTTTCAGACCCCCAGATCCCCAGCGGCGACACCTGGGTGCCGCTGTTGCTTTCCGGGTTGCCGGTGCTGACCGCCCAATTCTTCTCGGCGGTGCCGTCGAACGCCGTGCCGGTAACGCCGAAGACGCCTTCCCAGCGGGCCAGGTCGTCGTTGAGCATCCTGGTCAGGTAGGT
>CAWHWB010000004.1:0-291889 GCA_963832875.1 uncultured Alphaproteobacteria bacterium
CCCCCGCAACCACCGTCCCTTGCAGCCCGTCACGGCCAGCGGCGGTCAGTTTGGCAAACCGGCGCTCTCTTACCGATGGTCTGAACGGATTCGCCGACCCCGGAGCGTCTTGTACCCTAGCGCGGATCGTTTCGACGAGGCTGTGGTACCGCCGAGCGGCATCGAGGGCGCGGTCCAGGTTGTAGGCCTGCTGCGTCGTCCGATAGTCAGCATGGCCGAGCAGGGCGACCCCGACATGCGCAGGACCACGAATTGCGAACTCGGCGGGAATGGTCTTGCGAAAGAGGTGCGGGTTGAGGTCGCGACCGAGTTCACGCTTCGTCACCGTGCCGACGATAAAGCCTGCTCCTTTCGCCGAAAGCGGCTTGCCGCGGTCGCTGATCCAAAACGCGTCTCCGGCGACCGCTGTTGCCGAACGGCTCACCAGCACTGGCCGGTAATGACCAAGATAAAGTTCGATCCGGCGGTGTAGTTATCGGGAAGGGGAACCTCGATCGGACGCTTTCCTGGTGCCGTCTGATCCGAAGGCGGCCCATCACGCAGCGCCGCGGCGTTGCAGGCTGATGCCGATCACGGTCTCCGCAACATTGCGCGCGCGGGGGCGAGGCGCAGAACACCGCGATCAGCAGTCCGTCGCGGAACAGTAGCGTCCGACGGGGTGGCGTTGTTCCAGGCGCCGCGTCCGATGCCGATCGCCTCGGGCGCGGCGAGCCCCAAAGCTTTGCGCAAGAATTTGGGGTGGGCGGGAACTGCGGCGGGGTCCTTTCCGGCGGCGCGGGAGACGGTCCTTAGAGCCCAGGCCCACGTCTGCCGTGTTCGCACTGGGATCGTCTGATCGGCGGCCACGCGGGCGATGAGCTGCGCCCAGCCAAAGTCCTGCTACGCACCGACTGTTGTCCACTTTCCCGCGCTGCCGGCGCCGGGGCTCCGCCCCGTCTCGGTAAAGGGCATCCAAGCAGCGCTCCGCGCCGCTCGGACCCTCCCTTTGACCGAACTCGCCGCACTCTCGCCGAGGGGCAGGGGTGCGGGCAAGTCCGCACCCCTAGTTTGAGAAAGGGTGGTGTCCACTTCCGCAGGGGTAGAGTTCTGCCACTAGTTTTCGGGACGTCGGCCCAGGATACCGGACATCGCTTGCACCACTGCTCCTGGCCGATTCCGCACGGTCTGGTTTCAGGCACGACGCCCAGCGGACGACGCTCTGGGCGACAGAGCCTGGCGTGCTTGCTCGTCGATGCGTTCGGCCGCGACCCGCGCTGGATATGCGTAGCGTGGCCGCGCATGGTGGCGCACGCACTTTATCGGGACGGACGCGGCTTCATGCTCTTCGATTTGGGCGGGCGCCTCAGAAAGACCTCGGTCCCGGCCTCAAGGCCGCTGGTGCCGGTGTTCGAGGCGGTCGCAAATTCGTTTCACGCAATCCAGGAAACGGGGCGGCCGGCCGGCGAGATCATCGTCGAGTTCAGCCGCAAATCAACGCTCGATCCCGAGATCAAGGGCCACATCGATTCGGTCATCATCCGGGATAACGGCAGCGGCTTCACCGAGGACAATTACCACGGATTCGAGACCGCCGACACCACGTACAAACTTGCGCTCGGCGGCCAAGGGCGTCGGGCGCTTCACCTGGCTGGTTGCTTTCGCGGAAGCGGTGATCGCGGTCGCCAGCGGCCCTTATGACTCGAAATAGGCGACGGCGCCATCGAGCGTGCGTAGCCGCGGATAGTCGGCCTCCGGTATATCGATGCCGGTCCTCTCATGGAGCGCCACGATAAAGTTCAGGAAATCCATGGAATCGAGATCGAGCGCCTCGCGCAGATCATCGTCGCCGGCGACGGCATCGAGATCGGCCTCCGGCGCGATGCCGCCCAGGACGTCGCGGATCAGCGATTTGATTTCGTCTGCCGTCATAGCTTTTCCGGCTCCTGTAACCGCCCCTCGATCGCGTTCAGCAGCAGCGCGCCGAGATGGCCGTCGCTCGCCCGGTGGTCGGCGGCGAGGCTCACCGTCACTAGCGGCCGCGGCTCGATCCGCCCGTCGACGACCCATGGCCGGGTCGATATGCTGCCAAAGCCGATGATCGCGACCTGCGGCGGATAGATGATCCCGAGGACGGTCTCGGCGCCTCGCTCGCCGAGGCTGGTGACGGTGACAGTCGGCGAGCTGAGTTCCGAGCTCTTCAGCCCGCCGCTGCGGGCGCGCTGCACGAGATCGCGCATTGCCGCCATCAATTCCGTCAGTGGCTGGCGGTCGGCGTCTCGGATCGCCGGCGCCACCAGCCCGCCGCCGCGCAGCGAGATCGCCCAGCCGACGTGGATCCCGCCGCCCGGCCGGAACGCGCCGTCGACATAAGTGCCGTTGAGCTGCGGCACCTCGCGCAAGGCGAGCGCGCTCGCCTTCAGCAGCAGGACGGCGGGCAGCAGCCGCTTTGTCACCGGCTGCGCCGCGTTGAAGGTCTCGACCCAGGCGAGTGCAGCGCCGAGATCGACCGTGTGACCGAGGTAGTAATGCGGGATCTCGCGTTTGGCGCGTCCCATCGCCGCGGCGATCGCCTTGCGCATTTCGGCCGGATCGAAGCCCGCGCGCCGCGGCTGCTCGGGCGGCGCTGAAACCACCCCCTCCGGGGTTTTCGCACGCGCCGCCGCGGCTTCGAAATCGGCGAGCGTCACGGCCCCCTCGACACCAGTGCCGGCAACGCCCGCGAGATCGATGCCGAGTGCGCCGGCCCGCCGGCGTGCCGCCGGCGTCACCTTTTGGCCGGGTGGCCGCGGAGTGATATATGGCGGCGGCGGCGCAGCGATCGGCTGCGGCACCGGGGTTTCGCGGACCGGCGAGGCTGCTGCCGCAGCCTGGGGCGGCGGCCCGGCCGCGCGCTCGCCGATCCGCGCCAGGAGCCCGCCAACCGGAACCTTGGTTCCGACCGGCGCCACGATTTCGCCGACAATGCCTTCGTCGAAGATCTCGACCTCGATCGCGCCCTTCTGCGTCTCGACGACCGCGATCACATCGCCCTTTTTCACCCGATCGCCGGGCTTGATCAGCCATTCGACCAGGGTCCCGGCTTCCATGTCGGCGCCGAGCGACGGCATCAGAAAATCGCTCACGTAGCGGCCTTGCCAGGACGCACGAGATCGCGCGCCGCAGCCGCTATTTCCGCCGGCTGCGGCAATGCGGCATCCTCGAGATGCGGCGCATAGGGCATCGGCACCTCGCGGCCGCAGACGCGGCGCAGCGGCGCATCGAGTTCGTAGAACGCCTCCTCGGCGATCCGCATGCCGATCTCGGCCGACAATGAGCCGCTCTTCCAGGCTTCGTCGACAATGACGCAACGCCGCGTCTTCGACACTGAGGCCACGATCGTCTCGACATCAAGCGGCCGCAGCACCCGGAGATCGACGACCTCGGCGGCAATGCCTTCCGCCGCCAGCATTTCCGCCGCGGCAAGCGCCTTGAACAGGCCGTTGCCGTAGGCGATCAGGCTGACGTCGCCTCCTGCCCGGCGCGGTTTCGCCCGGCTGATATCGACCCCGGTGACCTCGGGCGCGATCTCGCCTTCCATGTTGTAAAGCATCACATGCTCGAAGATCAGCACCGGGTTCGGATCGGCGAGTGCCGCCGCCAGCATGTAGCGCGCGTCTTCCAGGACCGCCGGCGCCAGCACGCGCAGCCCGGGGATATGCGCGTACCAGCCTTCGAGGCTGTGCGAGTGCTGCGCGGCGACCCGCCGGCCGCCGCCGGTCGCCATCCGGATCACCAGAGGTACGGCGAACTGGCCGCCCGACATGTGCGGGATCGTCGCCGCGTTGTTGACGATCTGGTCGATCGCCAGGAGGCTGAAATTGACTGTCATGATCTCGACGATCGGCCGCATGCCGGCGATTGCCGCGCCGATCCCGGCACCGACGAAAGCACTTTCCGAGAGCGGCGTATCACGCACCCGCTCCTCGCCGAACTCGTCGATGAGCCCCTTCGTCACGGCGTAGCAGCCGCCGTAGCGGCCGATATCCTCGCCCATGATGAACGCCCGGGGATCGCTCGTCAGCGCATCGCGGATCGCCTCTCGGCAGGCCTCGCGATAGGTGATGCGGTTGCCGGCGGCGTGTCATGCCGGCACCCGCTCCATCGTGACGAAGCGTTCGAGCTCGTCGACCGGCTCGAGGGTGCCGGCCTCAGCAAAGGCGACGGCCGCCTCGATCTCGCCATCGACCTCGGCCTCGATGCGCCGTACTTCATCCTCCGCGATCAGGCCATTGTCACGCAGCCAGCCCTCGAAGCGCACGATCGGCCCCTTCCGCCGCCATCCTTCGATCTCATCCTTGCTGCGGTAGAGCTGGGCATCGAACATCGAATGGGCCCGGAACCGGTAGGTGCGGCATTCGAGGAATTTGGGGCCAGCGCCGCCGCGGATCTCAGCGGTGGCCTGTCGCGTCGCCGCCTCGACGGCGACGACATCCATGCCGTCGACGGCAACCCCTGGCATCCGATAGGCGGCGGCCTTGCGTGCGAGATCGGTCTCGGCCTCGGCGCGCGCGAGCGCCATCCCCATCGCATAGACGTTGTTCTCGCAGACGAACAGCATCGGCAGACGCCACAGCGCGGCGAGGTTCATGCTTTCGTGGAATTCGCCCTCATCTACTGCCCCGTCGCCGAAGAAGCAGGCAGTCACCGTATTGCGGCCCTGCATCTTGTCGGCGAGGGCAACGCCGAGAGCCAGCGGCAGGCCGCCGCCAACGATCGCGTTGCCGCCGTAGAACCGGGTGGCGCGATCGAAGATGTGCATCGAGCCGCCGCGGCCGCGGCAGCATCCCTCCGCCTTGCCCAGCATCTCTGCCATCAGCCGGTCCATCGCGATGCCGCGGGCGAGCGCCTGACCGTGCTCGCGATAGGTCGCGACGACGGCATCCTGCGGCGTCAAGGCCTCCATGACCCCGACCGAAACCGCTTCCTCGCCATCGTAGAGATGCAAAAATCCTAGGATCTTCTGTGCCTGATAAAATTGGACGCATTTCGCCTCGAAATGGCGGATGCGGATCATCTGCCGCAGCAGGTGCCGGGCGTGCGCGTGGTCGAGATGAACCTTGTCGCTCATCGCTCGTCGCTTTCGAGGCTGGACAGATCACCCTCCGGGAGGCCCAGCTCGCGGGCCTTCAAAAGACGCCGCATGATCTTGCCGCTGCGGGTTTTCGGCAGATTGGCGCGGAAGTCGATCTCTTTCGGCGCGACCGCAGCGCCGAGCCGGCGCCGCGCATGCCCGAGCAGCTCCCGCCGCAAGCCCTCGGAGGCGGCGTAGTCCGGTTTCAACGCGACGAAGGCCTTGACGATCTCGCCGGCCATCGGGTCGGGTTTGCCGATGACGCCGGCTTCGGCGACCGCCGGATGCTCCAGCAAGGCGCTTTCGACCTCGAACGGTCCGATCAGATGCCCCGAGGACTTGATGACATCGTCGGCGCGCCCGACAAACCAGAAATAGCCGTCGCGGTCCCGTCTCGCGAGGTCCCCGGTCAGGTACCACGGCCCGGCAAAGCATTTGCGATAGCGCTCCTCTTCGTGGAGATAGCCGCGCATCATCGACGGCCAGCCCGCCTTCAGGGCAAGTTCTCCTTGAACCATCGGCTCGTCGATGACCGCTACCGAGCCGTCGGCTCGGCGCTCGACGATCGCGGCGTCGACCCCCGGCAGCGGCAGTCCCATCGATCCGGGCTTGACCGGCAGTGCCGCAAAGTTTGCGACCATGATTCCGCCGGTCTCGGTCTGCCACCAATTGTCGTGGAATGGGCGGCCGAAGGCCTCGACGCCCCACAGTACGGCCTCGGGGTTGAGCGGCTCGCCGACGCTCGCCATGAAGCGCAGCGCGCCGAGGTCATAGCCGCGCAGCGCCGCCGCCCCGAGCTTCATCATCATGCGGATCGCGGTCGGTGCGGTATACCAGACGCTGACCCGCTCTTCGGCCATTACGCCGTACCAGCTCTGCGCGTCGAACTCCGCTTCGACGACGAGATTTGTAATGCCGTGCGTCAAGGGCGCGATGATCCCGTAGCTCGTGCCGGTCACCCAGCCAGGATCGGCGGTGCACCAAAAGATGTCGTCGTCATGCAGGTCTAGGGCGTAAAGGCCGGTCACGTGGTGGGTGACGACGGCGGCGTGAACGTGGACTGCGCCTTTCGGACGGCCGGTGGTGCCGCTCGTGAAATGGAGCAGTGCCATCTCTTCGGGATCTGTGCTGGGAATGACGAATTGATCGCTGGCGGCCGCCATCAGCGAGTTCCAGCGTACCGTGTCGCGCAGCGGGCCGCCTTCATCGACCAGGATCACGTGAGCGAGCTTGGGCAGGCGGCTGCGCAATCCCTCGACCTTGCGCCGATAGAGCGCCTCGGTCGTAACCAGCACCCGCGCGTCGCCGAGTTCGAGGCGCGTCGCGATCGGCTCGGGACCGAACGCCGAGAACAAGGGCGACGCGACGCATTTCGCCTTCAGTGCGCCAAGCACGGCGACATAGAGTTCGGGCACGCGGCCCAACAGGACAAAGACGCGGTCGCCCGGCCCCAGCCCCAGGCGGACAAGCGCATTGGCGAAGCGGTTGGTCGCCGCCGCCAACTCGCGATAGGTGAGTTCCCGCCGCGCCCCGGTTTTGCCGAGCCAGCGCAATGCCGGCCGGTCGGCGCCGCCATGCTCCAGGTGCCGGTCGACGGCTTCATGGGCGATGTTCAACCCGCGCCCGCCCGGCAGGCCGTCGAGCAGTGCGCGCGCTTTGCCCCAATCGAACTCGGCCCGCACGGCCGCGTAGTCCACGAGGTTCGGTGGCTTCGCCCACTGCGCCGGGTTCTTCGTCAGGAGGGCATGGCTCACGGCGGCATTGCCTTTGTCCAGATGCGAAACCAGTGGCGTCTATGTTGGCGCACCTGCGCGCTCTCCGCCTTGATCTAGCGCAACCCGATTTCGGTGTTTTTGCCTTCCGCGCAGCCGCTTCGCCTCGGCCCGCCGCGCAAGTTCGACGCGGCGCTCCGGACCGAGTTCCTCGTCCGGCGGGCTCTTCCTGTCGGTCGGAGCGGGCATCCTCGCCGGCTTTCGCTCCTTCTGCCTTTTATGTTCGTTCGGCGATTATCGGGCATCTGCGCCTCCCCATGAAAACAAGATGGTTCGGCCGCGGCTCACGTTCCTTGATGCAGGTCAACTAAGTCGGATCGAACCGAGGCGAGGAGTCGGCGCCGACAGCGAAGTGTAATAGTGCCGGCACTCGGCCTCGCGGCCGCGCACGATCCGCTTGCTGGCGGCGTCCCCTCGGGTCTCCGTGACGACGGTGCGCTGGCCCTCGGGATGGCCATCCCTGTGGAAATAGATGGCGACCCAGTCGGCTATTCGTTCGAGTTGGTGAGCCCGCGCCGTATTCGAGTAGAGCGCCGTGAAATGCCAGGCACCGCGCACGGTGTGGAGCAGCGGCAACCATGCCTCCCGTTTCGGATTGAACCGCTTGGGCGCGATCCCATTCGTCAGTGTAGAGCCGCGATCCTGGTTCGACCGCCTCGCGGACCTTTCCGCTCAGCGTGTCGCCGCGCACGTCTGGGATATGCCCGGCGCGGACCTTGCTCTTCGAGCCCGTCGTTTTGTCGTTGCGCTTGAGCAACCCCATGACGGTTTCCTTGCCGACGTGGCCGCGAGCGTTGCCGATGACTCGCTTGCGGCGGCTGGCGTGCATGTTCTTCGACAGACCGCCGATGAATGTTTCGTCCGCCTCTACTGGGCCGGACATCTTCTCAAAGGTGCCGGTCTTCATCGCGAGCCGGATGCGATGATCCGAGCAATTCGTAATCAACCACGCCGTTGCTTACGTTAAAAGACCACGCGCATACGAACGGCATCGAAAACTTCTGGTCCCTCTTGAAGCGGACCATCAAAGGCACCTACGTCTCTGTAGAGCCTTTCCATCTCGGCCGATATCTCGATGAGCAGACGTTTCGGTTTAATGAGTGCGAGCACGATGACGGCATCCGCTTCCGCAAGGTGGCGGCGTCGGTCGCTGGGCGGCGGCTGACCTACACAGAATTGACGGGCAAGAATGCCGCGCCGCCGAGCAACTGAAGAAAAAGACAAGGCCGCGGCCGCCGCCGCCGTTAAGACGGATCGCGCCCGGACTCCGATGGAACGTTTTCGCGCGATCGGGCGGCGAGTGGTCGTTAGCCCGCCAGATGAATTAGCCGAAGCCGACCAAAAATATCGAACCGCCAAGTCCATCAAGCACTAATCCGAGGTCGCTGGTCCGTTCGCTTGAATTTCGCTAATGCGTCTGGTGATCTGAACACGTTGTTCAACGATCGTCTCATCGTCATCGAGAAGTTCGGCCAATTTCCATGCTGGCACAACTGTCATCATTCCCGTGTTCATCCTAATACGCATGGCGTTCGGATTTGCTGGATTCACAGGGCGCCCGCTCTCATCACGAACCCATTCCCAATCATGTAAATGCTGATATTGCCGGCTTCGCCGGCAACGACCAGCAGTGCTTCACGAAATTCCGGGTGAAGGTAGTGCCTTTTGTCATCGGCACCGGCGGTTTGGAAGTCGGTTGCAATGTCGATGACCTCTTTAGCCGAAACCCGCCTGCGCTGAAGGACGATGCGCCATTGATCGAGAACCGCGGCGAGCGCCTCACGCCGCGGGTCTTGTTGACGGGTGTGCTTCATCGTGTCGAGAGGATCGACTTCGCCAAGCCAGATCAAGGCATCCCGGACCAGCCGAGACCATTGCTCGAAGCCGCCAAGCGGGCGCGATTGCTCCGGAGGCCGGCTACGATATAGGCGCGCAGAATCGTCATGCACGGCGCAACAAATCTGGGGCGCTCGCCCCTGAGAGTGCTAACCGGGTCTTCGGTCGTGAATTCGCGGTCTTCCGGGCGCTACACCCCGGCGTCGAGGCGGCCGACAATGGCCCGGCGGGGCATGTCGCCCGTCAGTTGCAGGTTGTTGGCGGTGGCGAACTAGAGCGCGGCGTTCGGCACCGTAACGTTCCTTGATTGCCCCAGGACGCGCGGCTTTAGAATGCGCTGGGTCAGGGCTTGGCACAGCAATTCGCCCCCAAGCGGACGCTCGCAGTTGTCGATCGATATGATCCGGCGCCTCGTGCCCGATGGCGATCAAACTGGCACAATCGACCACCTTCGATTTGCCCGTTCCCGCTGCCGGCGCATCGAAGGCGTGCATCTGAGCAAAGGATACAGCCAAGCGCGAAACCGCGATCAGCATGGCGCTCAGTGCGACCGAGCGATTGGAGCCATCGACGAAGGGGAACTCGGAAATCAGAAACTTCAATATGCCGAGCGCCGCGGCGGCCTCGGCCTTCGTCGGCGCCGCTGGAGTTGTCGGGAAAGCAGCGCCCCGAGGATCAAACAGGATGCCGGTCTGCTGGTCGAAAACCTGGGTTGTCGAGGACCGTTCCGTCTGGCCGGAGCACGGGGCCGGTCGTGATCGCCGTCAGCTTGCGAAGCCGCCGTTTGCCGTGATCGCAGTCAGCCGATACCTTGAGGCGCTCGGCGATCGGCTTTGCGTCGCCCGGCCGTTGCGGTATCGAAAAAAAATGGAATGCCTGGAACCGACCGGCACTCGTTTCCAGCACGTAGTTCGGCGGGAGTGGCAGGCGCACGGCCCAGCGGGGCGCATCGGCATCGTCGAAATCCGCGACGAGGCCGAGCACCGCCAAGATGTCTCCTTCGGAGCCTTTCTTGCCGGTGGGCAGATCCTCTCGGAAAACCGCGAGCGCGAGGTAGGCATTGTAATGAGGTCTGCTGCAGATCGCCGCTATGGCGCGGACCATCCCGTCAACGTCGCCCCCAGTGATGTGGGTCACCACTGCGCCAGGGGACAGCCAAGCTTTCCGGTTTTGGGGTTTGCGCGATCTGGGTCTTCGCCGAAGCCGGCGACGATCAGCTTGCGGTTGCCGGCAAGCGGCGCGGCAAGCCGGTGGATGTGCTCGGCATGCGCACGAACCGTTGTCAGATCGAGTTACGGCTCTCGGCCAGCTTGCGAGTCGGCATTCGGCTCCGTTGGCACCGGCTCGGGATCGGAATGAAGATCCATCTCATATCGAGCCTGGACACCATGCACCGGGCTGATGCGCGCCGCCGAGCGCGTCGGCGATGTCGGCCACGGCGGTCATCGCCGCCGCTCTGCTTCGACCGCACGCCGCCGCTCCAGCAGGTCGAGATACGACTGTACGACGATGAGCCGCCGCTTGCCGATCTTGACGCTCTCGATCTCGCCAGCACCGATAAGTTCATAGAGCATCGTACGGCCGATGCCAGCCACGGCAAGAAACTGTGGCACCGACGGAGTGATGTACTGCGGGCCGCGGCTACCCAATGGCCGTTCGTGGTCGCTTAGCCCCGTCGATGGTATGGTCATGCCGCATGCGTCCGCTGTGTTCACTGCGGACGCAAGATGGTCAGGAGCAATCATTAAATCACACGGGGAGAATTACGGCGCTTGGCTCTCAATATTCCCCATGCGCTACCGCTCGAATATTTCCCATTCCGGATGACGCAGACCGATGTTGGCGATTGCCGGTGATTTCTCGCGGCGCCGCCACGGCGACCAATTCTTGATTGCCGCCGCTAAGCCATCATCGCCTTGCCCGAAAGCCACCGGCCAGCTCGCCGCCGCGAAATCAGAGAACGGCCCGGATTCTGCGTGGCTCATCCGGTGGACGATCCGGGTTGCTTCCTTTTGGGTCAGAT
This sequence comes from uncultured Alphaproteobacteria bacterium, assembly GCA_963832875.1. GTDB lineage: Bacteria > Pseudomonadota > Alphaproteobacteria > ATCC43930 > CGMCC-115725 > AP-15. The sequence goes on from CAWHWB010000004.1 coordinate 10,721, forward strand.
ACGCGTAGATCGCGTCGAGATCTCGAATGACGAGATACGCGGGTATGTTGCGCGGCTGTCCGCGACTTGACCTCGACAACGGCTTACCGGCTGCAGCTGCAAGAAATCGCGATGAAGTCACCCCCCTGATCCAATCGCCGCCGGTTTTGTTCGTTGGTGACCGCCTGAAGAAACGACTGACCTTCAGTGATTCCAGTCTGCGTCGCCAGATCCCATCGATCTGTTTCATCAAGGTGCCCTCGAGCACCCATGTGTGCACCCATTCTTACCGGGTGGATAGTAGCGAACCATGGCTGAGGATAAAAGACAGGTCGGTCGCAGAAATGGCCCGTTTTATAAAATCTTCCGGCTGGGTACGAATGATGGCGGATGGGTAAGTGGCGGAGGGGGCGGGATTCGAACCCGCGAGACGATTCATCACCGTCTACACACTTTCCAGGCGTGCGCCTTCAACCGCTCGGCCACCCCTCCTTGCCGCCAACCGCGTTACGCCGGGCCGGTACGCGAGACTAGTCGCGGGGGCAGGCTGGCGCAACCGGACGGTCGCGGCCGCGCCGTCCTCGGCTCGACGCGAACCGCCAGGAGGCCGCTGTGGGCACGGCCGGTCAGGCCGGCGGCCGGAGCGCGATCGGCACCCCGGCGTGACGCTCGATCAGGCAGGCGTCGCCATAGGAAAAAAAGCGATAGCGCCGAGCCACCGCATGGGCATAGGCGGCTTTGACCCGATCGAGCCCGGCCAGCGCCGCGACCAGCATGAACAAGGTCGAGCGCGGCAGGTGGAAGTTGGTTAGTAGCAGGTCGACCGCGCGAAACCGATATCCCGGGACGACGAATAGCCGGGTTTCGCCGGCAAAGGGCCGCACTTCGCCGGTGTCGGCCGCGGCAGCTTCGATGAGGCGCAGGCTGGTTGTGCCCACGGCGACGACATGCCCGCCGCGAGCACGTGCGTCGGCGATGCGCCGGGCGGTTTCGGCGGAGAGGATGCCCCATTCGCCGTGCATCTTGTGCTCGCGCGGGTCTGCCGTCTTGACTGGCAAAAAGGTGCCCGGGCCGACATGGAGCGTCAGCATTGCGCGCTCGATGCCGCGACGGCCCAGCGCTTGGAGGAGGGCAGGGGTGAAGTGCAGACCCGCGGTCGGCGCCGCCACGGCGCCCTCGGCACGGGCGAAGATCGTCTGGTAGTCGCTGCGGTCCCTCGGGTCGCCGTCGCGCGGCCTCTTGATATAGGGCGGCAGCGGCATGGTGCCGTAACGGGCGAGCGCGGCCGGAAACGCGCCGGCCTCCAGATTGAATTCGAGAGTGACGTCGCCCTCGGGATGCTTTTCGGCAACCGAGGCGATGAAATCCTCAGCGAAAACCACGCGGTCGCCCAGGCGGAGCCGCCGCGCGCCCTTAGCGAGGGCGCGCCATGACCGGCCGCCGCCCAGGTCGCGGCAGAGAGTGATCTCGATCGCCGCCGTGCCGCGCCGTCCGACCAGCCGCGCCGGGATGACCTTGGTGTCGTTGCAGACCAAGAGGTCGCCCGGACGCAACAAATCCGGCAGATCCGCGATCCGCCGGTCCTCCAGCTCCCCCGCCGCCGGAATGTGCAGCAACCGGGCAGCCTCGCGCGGCTCGCTCGGATGGTCTGCAATCAATCCGCGCGGCAGGTCGAAATCAAAATCGTCGAGATGCATCGGCCAAACATAGCCCGAGCCAGACATCGCCCGAAGTAGAAGCGAGGCCGGGGTCGCGTCAACCCGATCGAGCACGCCCAATGGTCCAAATTTTTGCTATACTGTCATGGTTCACTTTAAATGGAGGATGTCGGGGAATGGCTCGAGGGGTGACGCGCCGGCAATTTGCCGCAGGCGCGGGTGCGGCGAGCGTTGCCGCCTTGAGCTTCGGGCGGCGCGCGCGGGCGGACGCAGACGATAAAACCTTGCGCTTCATCGCCCAATCGGATCTGCGGGTGCTCGACCCGATCTGGACCACCGCCTATGTCACCCGCAACCATGGCTATATGGTATTCGACACGCTGTTTGCGCTCGACGACAACTTCCAGCCGCACCCGCAGATGGTCGGCGATTATCGCGCCTCGGATGACAAGACCCTTTACACCTTCACATTGCGCGACGGGCTCAAATTCCACGACGAGCAACCGGTGCGGGGCATCGACTGCACAACATCGTTAGCGCGCTGGATGGCGCGCGACTCGTTCGGCCAGACGCTCGCCGCCGAGATCGCCGAGATGAAGGGAGGTAACGACAAGAATTTTGCGATCCGATTGAAGGAGCCGTTCCCGATGCTGATCGACGCGCTCGCCAAGATATCGAGCCTGGTGCCGTTCATCATGCCCGAACGGCTCGCCAAGACCGATCCCTATGAGCAAGTCACCGAGATGGTCGGCTCCGGCCCGTTCAAGTTCGTCGCCGCGGAGTTCCAGCCGGGCAACAAGGTCGTCTATGTCAAGAACACCGATTACGTGCCCCGCAACGAACCACCGAGTTGGGCCTCGGGCGGCAAAATCGTCAAAGTCGACCGAGTTGAGTGGCTCTATGTCCCCGACCATGCGACGGCGGCGGCATCGCTCAGCAGCGGCGAAGTCGATTGGTGGGAAAACCCGCCGCTCGACCTGATCCCGGTCTTCGCCGGACATGATGTCGTCGTTGCCGACGCCGATCCGCTCGGGTCGCCGCAGATCGTGCGCTTCAACCACCTCTGGCCGCCGTTCGACAACGTCAAGATGCGCCAGGCGGTGCTGGCCGTTGCCAATCAGGCCGATTTCATGACCGCTATCGCCGGCAACCCGAAGAATTGGAGACCGGCCCCGACTTTCTTCACCGCCGGCACGCCGATGGCCAACAACGCCGGCTCGAAGGCTTTGACCGGAAAGCGCGATTTCGGCGAGGCCAAAAAGCTGATTGCCGAGACCGGGTACAGGGGTGAGAAGATCGTGGTCCTCGACGCGACCGACCTGGTGGGCCCACACGCCCAGGCGCTCGTGGTCGCCGACCTGATGAAAAAGCTGGGGCTCAACGCCGAGATCGCGGCGATGGATTGGGGCCAGCTGGTGACCCGGCGCGCCTCGATGAAGCCGATCGATCAGGGCGGATGGAATGTCTTCGGCACCGGGTTTATCGGCGCCGACATGCTCGACCCGACCCTGAACCAGCCGCTGCGCAGCAACGGCAAGAAGGCTTGGTTCGGCTGGCCGACCGACGACAAGATCGAGGCGTTGCGCAGCGAATGGGTCAAGGCGAGCGACCTCGATGACCGCCAAGCCATCGCCGCGCAGATGCAGCGGCGCGCCTTCGAGACCGTGCCCTACGTCCCGACCGGCCAATTCACGCCCAAGACCGCCTACCGCACGAACATCAAGGGGCGCATCGCCGCGCCGGTCTTCTTGATGTGGAACGTCGAAAAGACCTGACCGGCAGCACCTAAACATTGGTGTAGGTGCGGGCTTCGGCCCCAGCGCCGGGGTGGGTCAGGGCCCGCCGTTCGGCGCTGCCCGAACCAAGCTCCGCCAATAGCGCCACAGGCAGCCAGGTAATCGTCGCACCGTGGCTGCCGGGCCAGGCGCCTAGCGCCCGTTCGCTCAGCGCCCCGGCTAGGGACTCCACTCGCCCGCTTCGATTATCTGTCCGACGCCCGCTGCGGCCAGGTCGGCTTCTTCGACCGCCTGACTGCGCAGTGAAACCTAAGCCGGCCCCCCTTGCCCGGTTTCGAACTCGTCAAAGATCGGCGTAGGTGTGGGTTTCGGCCCGCGCGCCAGGGTGGGTGACCGCACCCTGCTCGGCGTCACCGACGGACTGCGAGTAGCGCCACAAGCAGCCGGCCTGGTAATCGTGGCGCCGCGGCTGCCAGATTCGGCGGCGCTCCGCGAGCTCGGCATCGCTCAGCGCCACCTCGATCGTGCCCGCCTGGGCGTCGATGGTGATCCGGTCGCCGTCGCGGAGAAGGCCGATCGGGCCGCCGGCCGCGGCCTCGGGCCCAACATGGCCGATGCAGAAGCCATGGGTGGCGCCCGAAAACCGGCCGTCGGTCAACAGCGCCACCTTGTCGCCGACACCCTGGCCATAGAGCGCGGCGGTCGTCGACAGCATCTCGCGCATCCCCGGTCCGCCGCGGGGCCCCTCATAGCGGATCACGATCACGTCGCCCTCGTGGTATTGGCGCTGGTCGACCGCCGCGAAAGCTTCCTCCTCGCGGTCGAAGCAGCGGGCCGGCCCGCTAAAGCGCAAATTCGTCATCCCGGCGACTTTGACGATCGCCCCCTGCGGGGCGAGGTTGCCCCTGAGCACCATTAGACCGCCGGTCCGCGATATTGGCGCTGAGGTCGGCCGTACCACGTCCTGGCCCGCGGGAAACGCCACGCCGCGCAGATTCTCGGCGACGGTCTTGCCGGTGACGGTCATGCAATCGCCATGCAGATAGCCGCCGTCCAGCAAGGCCTTCATCAGCACTGGCACGCCGCCGACATCGTGCAGATCCTTCATCACATAGCGGCCGCCGGGCTTCAGATCTCCAATATAGGGGGTCCGCTTCGAGATCGCGCCGAAATCGTGCAAGGTGAACGCGATCCCGGCCTCATGCGCGATCGCCGGGATGTGCAGCCCGGCATTGGTCGAGCCGCCGGCCGCGGCGACCACCGTCGCGGCGTTTTCGACCGCCTCGCGGGTGACGATGTCGCGCGGCCGAATATTGCGTCGCAGCAATTCCATGACCGCCTGGCCCGACGCCTCGGCATATTTGTCGCGCGAATCGTAGGGCGCCGGGGCGCCGGCCGACCCCGGCAAGGCGAGGCCGATCGCCTCCGATACGCAGGCCATCGTGTTGGCGGTGAACAACCCGCCGCAAGAGCCGGAGGATGGGCAGGCGACACATTCGAGCTCGTGCAACTCCTCGTCGGTCAGCGAGCCGACATTATGCGAGCCGACCGCTTCGAACACGTCGCCGATGGTCACGTCGTGGCCCTTGAAACGGCCGGGAAGGATTGAGCCGCCATACATGAAAACGGACGGCACGTTGAGCCGCAGCATCGCCATCATCAGCCCTGGCAAGGATTTGTCGCAGCCGGCGAGCCCGACCAGCGCGTCATAGCAATGCCCGCGCATCGATAATTCGACCGAGTCGGCGATGACCTCGCGGCTGACCAGCGACGACTTCATCCCCTCGTGACCCATGGCGATGCCGTCGGTCACCGTGATCGTGGTAAATTCGCGCGGGGTGCCGCCCGAGGCCGCGACCCCTTTTTTCGCCGCCTGCGCCTGGCGCGACAGCGAAATGTTGCACGGCGCCAACTCGTTCCAGGTGGTGGCGACGCCGACCAACGGCTGGGCGATCTGCTCCTCGGTCAGGCCCATCGAATAGAGAAACGCGCGGTGCGGCGCCCGCTCAGGGCCTACGGTTACGTGCCGGCTCGGCAACCGCGACTTGTCGAAGGTCGGTTTGCGGGCGTCGTCGGGCATTTCAGCATCTCCCCTGGCGAGTGGCGTCGGCGACGGCCAACGTAGCGACCACACCAGAGTTGATCAATGCCGCCGGGGCGCCGGAGGGCTCGAGGGCTGTGGCCGACATCACGGCGAGGCACGCGACGGCGAACCCAAAGCAGACGAGCCAGGCGCCGACCACGTCGCGCGCGCCCAAGGCAAACGGAGCGGGATCGTACCGCATGGCTCGTCCTCCCCCGGCTATGACGATTTGGCAGCGGGTCTGACGACGATCTTGCCGACCATCATCGGGTGGATGGTGCAGTGATAGACGTATTCGCCCGGTGTCGTGAAAGTGTGCGAATAGGTGTCCTTGGTGTCGAGCGCCGCCGACCGAAATGCCCGGTTGTTCTCGGTCACCGTATGCGGGGTGGTATCGTCGTTGGTCCAGGTCACTATCGTCCCGGCGGTCACCGTCAGCGTCGCCGGCTGAAACTGGAAATTGTGGATCTCGACCGTGGCGGCGCTCGATGCGGCCGCGACCGCCGCCTCGCCGGCCGGAGCGTCGGGCACGGAGGCGGCGAGCAAAGCGCCCGCCGCGAAGGCGCCGAGAAGGAGGCGGCTTTGGGGCCGTGGCGCCGGCTTTCGGAACATCGACATGGCGGTTCCTTTCACGCGACGAGTGGACTGTCGGTCAGGGCTGGGGCGCCGTTGCGGTGGGCGTAATCGACCGTTCTGACGCCGAGATATTTATGCAGGTCGCCGGCGGGCACCTGCATCGGGCCTGGATGCGCGGCCGTGCCGGGCGCCGGCTGCGGATATGCCGTCGAAGCCGCGGTGTGGAAGGTGACGTTGCCTTCGACCTTTTGGATGATCTGGTGGATGTGGCCGTTCAGCACGGTGACCGAGCCGAAGCGCTTCAAATAACCGAGCGCCTGGCCGGCGTCCGCGGTGCCCCAGCCCCATTTCTCGTAGATCGTCCATAACGGGAGATGAGCGAGAACCACGATCGGGGTGCTCGCCGAGCGGCCGGCGACGTCTTTTTCCAGCCATTCGAGCTGGTCGTCGCCCAATTTAGCGAGGCCGGCCGATTTGAACCCGGGCTGGAAGTCGAAAACGTTGATCAGCGCGATGAAATGCACCCCGGCCACATCGAAACTGTACCAACCCTTGCCCTGCGTATTCTTGCCAAAGCGCGAGAGATAAGCCTTGCCATTGTCGGCGTCGGCCACGTCGTGCTCGCCCGGAATATAGAAGACCTGCTTATTCGCGCCCTTGATCACCTGCTCGGCGGTGTCCCACTGCGCCTCCTTCGACAGGTGGCTGATGTCGCCGGTATGGACGAGGAAGGCTGGCTGCGCCGGCATCGCCTTGATCTTGGCGATCGCCTCGCCGAGGGTGGCGGTCGGGTCCGGATTGGGCGGCAGGTGAAAGCCGATATGGTTGTCGCTGATCTGCACGAAGGTGAGCTCGCGCGGCTCGGCCTCGGCGGCGGCGGCCGAGCCGACCAGCCCGAGCGTGCGCGGCACCCCGCCGCTGAGGCTCCAGACGACGCCGGTGCCGGCCCAACCCATGCATTTCAGCAGACGGCGGCGTTGGATGCCCGCGGCACCCGTGAGTTCCCTCTCGCTACGATCGGCCATCTCTCTTCTCCAATGGCGTGGTGGTTGCGTCGCTGGAGACCGGTGCGTCGCTAAGTTTATTCCGCTGTTTTTTTCCTCATCGCCGACGGGATTACGACGGCGGCCTTGCGGCGCCCCGGCAACAAATGCTGATGGCCGATCTTTTTCGCCGATGAGCTGCGGCGACAGACCGCGAATTCGCGCTTGCGCGGCGCCGGCCTGGGACCGTATTTGCCGGTCCTGGCAGAGCAGAGGGTCTGGGCAAGGAGACAGAGGATGCGATACCGGGTCTGGCTGTCGGCGCTGCTGCTCTTTTCGGGCTGCTCCTCGGGGTCGAGCCAATCGGCGACGCTGATCCTCGACGACCCGACCTGGGATCGGGTCAATGTCGAGGCGGTCATCACCAAAAGCAGCGATTGCGACGAGCGGCAAAACGGCTATGTCGCCACCAAGGATTTCGTCATGACCAAGGGCCACTCGCACCAGGTCGTGGCGCCAAACGCCGAAACCATCTGCTGGCGGCATGACCGCGACCCGAACAACCCGGTCGCCGGCGACTGGTCGGAATGGAGCCGCGCCACCCTGTTCCCCGGTCAATCGACCGAGACCGACCTATAGCCCGCTTTGCGCCCCGTCATGGGCCGGCGCCGACCGGCGGCTCCTGAGCCGCCTTTGTTCGGCGAGCACCAGCACCAGCGCGATGCCGATCATCGCGATCGCGGCGAGATCGTGCGGGTGCAACCTCTCGCCGGCGAGCCACACGCTCGAGGTGACGCCGACGCAGGGGGTGATCAGGGCGCCGATCCCGGCAACGCCGGCGGGCAGCAGCCCGATGACCCGGAACCAGAGAAAATAGGCGATTCCGTTGCCGACCACGCCAAGGAACAGCACGGCAAGCCAATCTCCGGCGCCAGCCTGCGTCAGGTCGGGCGGAAAGCTCACAATGGCCCAAATCAGCACGATCGGAACGGTGCCAACTACCAACTGCCAAAACGTCACGACGGCGGCATTCGCGCGCCACACCCGTCGCTTCAGCCAAACCGTGCCGAGACCATAAGACATCGCAGCCAGCAGGGTGACCGCGGCGCCGAGCGGCGCGTCGCGCAGCTCCGGGAGGCTTTGCGACATCAGCGCCGCCACCGCGCCGGCGGCAAAGGCCAGCGCCACTACGCGACTGACCGTTACCTTCTCGCGCAGTAGAACCCGCGCGAACAGCGTCGCCCAAATCGGCATCGTGTAAACCAGGAGCGCGGTCCGGCCGGGGCCGAGCAGATACACCCCGACCGTGAACGAGATCGGCAACATCGTCATGTTCAACAGCGCCGCAACGATCAGATCGGGCCAGGCCGCGCGCTCGACGGTCAGCGGGCGGCGAAAGGCCGCCGCTTGGGCCAGCATCGCGCACGCCCCCAAAATCTGGATCAGGCAGCGCAGGGTCAGGATGTCGAACCCGTCGAGCGCCACCGCCGTGATCGGGTAGGAGATGCCCCAAACGAGGCCGACGATCCCCAGCAGAATAAACGGCATGCCCCTCCCCGTGCTGGGCCGCGAGGGGCGACAGTTTCGCCGCCCCGCGCATCAGGTACAACCACCGGGCCGCCGGGCGAGCCGCTCGGCGGTGACAGACCGCCGGCGAGCCGTTATGGTCGGGGCCCATGGCAAAGCCATTCGGATTTCACCCTGAGAGGACCCTCAAATGCTCGATCTGCATTTCTGGCCGACGCCTAACGGCAAAAAGGTCACGATCCTGCTCGAAGAGCTGGGTCTCAAATACAATTTGGTGCCGTGCAATATCGGGCGCGGCGACCAGTTCAAGCCAGAATTCCTGAAAATCAACCCGAACCATCGCATGCCGGTGCTGGTCGATCACGAGCCGAAGGGCGGTGGTGCGCCGATCAGCGTCTTCGAATCTGGCGCCATCATGATGTACCTGGCGGAGAAGGAGGGCCGCTTCTTCCCGCAGGATCTGCGTCGGCGATACGAGGTCACCCAGTGGGTGATCTGGCAGATGGCCAATCAGGGGCCGAAACTCGGCGAATGCGGCCATTTCCGCCGCGCCGGGCCGGAGGCCGGCGATCTGAGCTATGCGATCCGCCGCTTCACCGACGAGGCCAACCGGCTCTACGGCGTCATGAACAACCGGCTCTACGACCGCAAATACCTCGCCGGCGAGGAGTACACGATCGCCGACATGATCTCCTACCCGTGGACCGTCAACGCTGAGGCCCAGGGCCAAAACATCGGCGAGTTCAAATATTTCAAGCGCTGGTTCGACGAAGTCGGCAGCCGCCCGGCGGTCAGGCGCGGCATGGAGACCGGCAACAATCTGCGCGTCGACCCCGCCACCCTGACCGCCGCCGAGCGCGAGCAGATGCGCAAGATAATGTACAACCAGCGCGCGATCCCCGCCCCGGCGTAATTGGCGAAAATGGTGTCCTCATCCTTCCCGCCGCTTCGCACGGACCCCTTCCCTCTCCCGCCAGCGGGAGAGGGTGCCGACCCCGGACTTGATCCGGAGTAGGCGGGCGGGGTATCCGCGCTCGTCAGGGCCGCACGAGCTTGCGCTCGGCGAGGTGGGCGAAGAGGCTGGCGCCGAACGGCAGTGCGGCGTCGTTGAAATCGTAGCCGGGATTGTGGACCTCGCAGCCTCCCGCTCCGTCGCCATTGCCGATCTGGATGTAGGCGCCCGGCCGCTTTTCGAGCATGTAGGAGAAATCCTCCGAGGCCATGACCAACCCGCCGTCGCGGTTGACGTTGTCGGCGCCGACTAGTTCGGCCGCGGCCTCGGCGATAAAGCCGGCCTCAGCCGGATCGTTGACCAACGGCGGAAAGATGATGCGGAAATCAAGCTCGGCCGAGGCGCCGAACCCGCTCGCAACCCCCCCGGCGATCCGACGCATGTTCTGCTCGATCAGCGCCATCGTCTCGCGGCTAAAGCAGCGCGCGGTGCCGCGGATCACCGCATGTTCGGGGATGACGTTGTAGGCCTCGCCGGCGTTGATCTGGGTGACGCTCAAGACCGCGGTGTCGAGCGGCCGGATGTTGCGCGACACGATCGTCTGCAAGGCGATCGCGATGTGGCTCGCGGTGACCACCGGGTCGATTCCGGCCTCGGGGCGCGCGCCATGCGCGCCGCGGCCGGTGACTGAAATATCGAAATAGGCACCGCCGGCCATCATCGGCCCGGTGCGGATCTGGAACTTGCCGACCGCCAGCCCCGGCCGGTTGTGCATACCGAAAACAGCATCGCATGGGAACCGGTCGAAGAGCCCGTCCTCGACCATCGCCTTGCCGCCGCCGAGCCCCTCTTCCGCAGGCTGGAAGATCAGGTGGATTGTGCCGTCGAAATTGCCGGGTTTCGGCGAGATAGCGCGCCGCGCCGAGCAGCATCGTCGTGTGACCGTCATGACCGCAGGCGTGCATGCGCCCGGCATTCCGCGAGCGGTACGGAAGGTTGGTCGCCTCCTCGATCGGCAGGCAATCCATGTCGGCCCTGAGCCCGATCGAGTGTTGCGAAGTACCGGCCCGCAGCCGGCCGACGACCCCGGTCCGGCCGACGCCACGAAACACCTCGACGCCGAACTCGGCGAGCTTCTGCGCGACAAAATCAGAGGTGCGCCGCTCCTCGAAGCCGAGTTCGGGATGCGCGTGGATGTCGTGCCGCCATTCCGTCAGTTCGCCGTGGAATTCCGCGATCCGTCCGATCAGCTCCATGCCTCGTCCTCCTGCTGCACATTCGCGGCACTGTTGCCGAGCCGATGCTCTCTGGCAATCCGGCTCGCGCATGGCGGCGAACGCGCTATAGTGACGGCCGGAATTTTCGGGAGGAGTGACGAGCGATGGCAGCAGTAACCGGCGTCGAACTCGATTGTCTCGCGGGCGTGCGCGTCGTGGATTTCACCCAGTTCGAGGCGGGGCCGTCCTGCACCGAGGCGCTGGCCTGGCTGGGCGCCGAGGTCGTCAAGATCGAGAACCCGAAGACCGGCGATCCCGGCCGCCGGCTGCGGCCCGGCCATCCCGACGACGATCCCTGGTATTTCCACCAGTTCAACGCCAACAAGAAATCGCTGACGCTGAACCTCAAAGCGCCGCGCGGGCTCGAAATCGTCAAGGAGATGCTGAAGAAGGCCGACATCACCGTCGAGAATATGGCGCCGGGCACGATCGAACGGCTGGGCCTTGGCTACGACGCGGTCAAACAGCTCAATCCGGGCATCATCTATTGCCAAGTCAAGGGCTTCGGGGCGGGCAGCCCCTATGAGAAAAATCTCGCCTTCGACATGATCGCCCAAGCCGCCGGCGGCCCGATCAGCGTCACCGGCGAGGCCGATCGTCCGCCGGTCAAACCCGGGCCCTCGTTCGGCGACACCGGCACCGGCATGCTGATGGCGATCAGCATTCTGGCCGCTCTGCGCCAGCGCGACCGCACCGGCAAGGGCCGTCGGCTGCAGGTGGCGATGCAGGACGCGATGGTCCACTACATGCGGGTGCCGTTTTCGCGCACTCAGCAGAGCGGCAAGGCGCAGCTTCGCGGCGGCAGCAGCCGGTCGAGCACAGCGCTCGCACCTTCGGCCTTGTACCCGTGCAAGCCCGGCGGCCCAAACGATTACGTCTATGTTTTCACCAGCCGCGCCAACCCCGAGCACTGGACGCGCCTCTTAAAGACGATCGGCCGTGAGGATCTGATCGGCGACCCGCGCTACGACACCGGGCCGGCGCGCGGCCAGCGGGCGGCCGAGGTCGACGAGATCATCGCCGCCTGGACCCGCCAGCACACCAAGGAAGAGGCGATGAAGATCATCGGCGAGGCCGGCGTGCCGGCAGGTGCGGTGTTCGACACGCTCGAACTCCTGAACGATCCCTCGCTGGCCGAGCGCGGCATCATGCAGAAGATCGAGCACCCGACTACCGGGAAGTTGACGGTGCCCGCCTGGCCGGTGCGCTTCGACGGCGCCCCGCCAAAGGTCAGGCCGTCGCCGCTGTTGGGCCAGCACAACGCCGAAGTTCTGAGCCAATGGCTCGGCATCGGCGCCGCCGAAATCGAGGCATTAAAGACCGAGGGCATTGTCTGACGCGGGCGCCGCGCCCCTCGACGGATTAGCTGGGTATCGCATCTCGTCGCACATCAGGATCAGGAAGTGCGGCCGCCGCGACCACGGCTCTTCGGCTACGGCGAGCCGGATTTGCGGCGCCGCAAGTGCCGTGGCGCCGGCTGAAGGCAACGCCGGATTTCAGAAGCCGGCGGCGGGTCAGCTCCGGCACACGAAAAACCATGTAGCAATCTCCGACCAATGTCGTGCCATCTGACGGGGATTTGCTTTTGGTTTCGTTAATCACGCCATCGACGCAGGGCAACTGCGCGCGTCTCGCCTCAATCCGGCGCACGGGCCCGCGGGAGCGGAATTTCCAAAGGAGGTGCGCCGATCGGGCGCCGCATGCTAACTTGAATGCCGGATCAGGGCTCAGCTGCAATCAAGGAGACCCGCGATGAAGCTCTATTACGCCCCCGGCGCCTGCTCGATCGGCATTCACGTGCTGCTCGAGGAAATCGGCAAGCCCTATCAGGCGGAAGTCGTCAATTTCCGCGAGGGTGCGCAATACAAGCCGCCCTTCACCGGGCTCAACCCGAAATCGAAGGTGCCGACCCTCGAGCGCGACGACGGCTCGATCCTGACCGAATTTCCAGTGATCGCCCGCTGGCTCGCCCGGCAGAACCCGCAGGCCAACCTGATCCCGAGGGACGAGGAGGCCGATACTCGCGCGATGGAGGCGATGGAGTACGTCGTCGGCACGATCCACAGCCAAGGCTTCACCCGCCTCTTCCGCACCGAGCGCTTTGCGCCCTCGGCCTCCGACCACGACAAGGTCAAGGCGCAGGGGCGCGAGGCCATCGACAAGGGCTTCGCCGTCATCGACAAGGCTCTTGATGGGAAAAATTATCTCGGCGGCAACGAGCTATCAATCGCCGATGCGGCGCTGTTCTATGTCGAGTATTGGGGGGCGAAGCGGGTCGGGCTGCAACTACCAAAGAATTGCGCGGCGCATTTCGAGCGCATGATGGCCCGCCCGGCGGTGCAGCGCGCTTTGCAGCAAGAGGGGATGAATTGAGCTTTTGGCTCACTTCCAGCTCAATTCGAGAATGAGTCCCACAGCATCGACCACTTGCCGTCATTCCCGCGGAGGCGGGAGTCCAGGCGCCCAAGGCTGCGGCGGCTGCTCCGGGCCCCCGCTGTCGCGGGGGCGACGATCATCTCCTATTACAGACATCGGGTCTTGCCCGCGCAGCTCGATGCTCTCCACAAGGAGCGACAGAGAATGAATCCAACCACTCCGGTACCGCCGAATTGTCTCGCCGGCATCAAGGTGCTTGACCTGACCCAGTTCGAGGCCGGAACCACCTGCACCGAGGCGCTCGCCTGGATGGGTGCGGACGTCGTCAAGGTCGAGAACCCCGATGGCGGCGAGGCCGGCCGACGCGGCGTCGCCGATCCCTATTACTTCATGATCTACAACGCCAATAAGCGCTCGATCACGGTCAATCTCAAATCCGAGCGCGGCCTGGCGCTGGTCAAGGACATGGCCAAAAAGGCCGATGTCTTTACCGAGAATTTCGGCCCCGGCACGATCGAAAAGCTGGGCCTCGGCTATGACGTGGTCAGCGCCCTGAACCCGCGCATCATCTATGCCCAGGTCAAGGGTTTCGGCGCCGGCAGCCCCTATGAAAACGGGCTCTGCTTCGATCCGATCGCGCAGGCTGTCGGCGGCGCGATGAGCATTACCGGCGAGCGGGACCGACCGCCGCAAAAGCCGGGCCCGACGATCGGCGACACCGGCACCGGCATGCTGCTGGCGTTCAGCATTGTCGCGGCACTCTATCAGCGCAACACTACCGGCAAAGGCCGGCAATTGCAGGCGGCGATGCAGGATTCGGTCATGCATTACAGCCGCGGCATGTTCATCCGTCAGGCGCAGACAAAGAAAGCTGCACAGCGTCAGCCTGGGAGCGGCAACAATATCCCCTCAGGCATTTTCCCGTGCAAGCCGGGCGGCCCCAACGACTATGTCTACATGCTGACGAGCCGCGCCAACCCGCAGCATTGGCCGCGGCTCTTAAAGCTGATCGGGCGCGAGGACCTGATCGGCGATCCGCGCTATGACACACCCGCGGCGCGGCTCGAACGCGAGGCCGAGGTCAACGAGATGGTCTGCGAGTGGACGCGCCAGCGCACCAAACAGGAAGCGACGGCGCTGATCAGCGGCGCCGGGGTGCCGGCGGGTGCGGTGTTCAATTCGATGGAATTGACCAACGAGCCGAGCTTCTGGGAGCGCGGCATTCTGCAGACCATGCACCACGGCGATTGGCAAATGCCGATGACCACCTGGCCGGTGCGCTTCGACGGCGCTCCTGCCCCGCTCAAGCCGGCGCCGTTGCTCGGCGAGCACACGACAGAAGCGCTCGGCGAGTGGCTTGGGCTCAGCCCCGGCGAGGTCGAGAAGCTGCACGCCGACGGCGTCGTCTGAGCCGGTCCGGTCTGACCCCAGACGGCGCAAAATCAGCGCAAGCACCACGTTGCCAAGGGTGCGACCAAGCAGATGGTTCCCATTGTCTCTTTCTCGTCGCCCCGTGCGCCTTCAACCTACGGGCTTGTCCCGTGGGGAAAGCGGGGTCCAAGGCCGCGCGCGCCGTACTTGGCGGTTCTGGGTGCCCGCTTCCGCGGGCATGACGGAAAAGAGAAAGGTACCAAGCTTTAGGTTCGCGGCACTATCCTTCCTCCTGTAACGACAGGAGGGTGGCGTTGCCGCCGGCGGCTGTAGTGTCGGTGGCGACCGTGCGCTCGGTGGCGAAGCGCTGGAGGTAGCGCGGGCCGCCGGCCTTGGGGCCAGTGCCGGAGAGCCGCTCGCCGCCAAAGGGCTGCACCCCCACGACCGCGCCGATCATGTTGCGATTGACATAGCTGTTGCCGATGCGCAGGCGGGAGAAAATGCGCCGCACGTTCTCCCCGATCCGGCTGTGGATGCCGAGGGTCAGCCCGTAGCCAGTCGCATCGATCTCATCGAGCGCCCGGTCGAGACGGTCGGCCTCCCAGCGCACGACATGCAGGATCGGGCCGAAGACCTCATGGTCGAGCCGCCGGGCGCTGTCGATCTCGAAGGCGCGCGGAGCGAAGAACGTGCCGTTATAGAGGCCGGGCGGCATGGCGCATTGGCAGAGCAGCCGGCCCTCGCCGCCCATCTGGACCGAGTGCTGTTCCAGCGCGTCGCGGGCGGCTTCGTCGATCACCGGACCGATATCGGTCGCGAGCAAAGCCGGGTCGCCGATCGTCAATTCCGCCATCGCTCCGGCCAGCATCGCCAACAGTCGATCGGCGCAATCGGCCTGAATGTATAACAGGCGGAGGGAAGAGCAACGTTGTCCGGCGCTCTCGAATGCCGAGGTCAGCACGTCCGCGACCACCTGCTCGGCCAGGGCTGAGGAATCGACTATCATCGCGTTCTGCCCGCCGGTCTCGGCGATCAGCGGCACGATCGGACCGGGGCGCTGAGCGAGGGCAAGGTTGATCGATCGCGCGGTTTCGGTCGAGCCGGTAAACGCGACGCCGGCGATCCGCGGGTCGGCGACCAGTCGGGCACCCACCACCTCCCCCGTCCCGGGCAGCAGGTGCAGCGCGTTGCCCGGAATGCCGGCCTTGTGCAAGAGCCTGACCGCCTCCGCGGCGACCAGCGGGGTCTGCTCGGCGGGCTTGGCGACGACCGCATTGCCTGCGGCGAGTGCTGCCGCGACCTGGCCGGTGAAGATTGCCAATGGGAAATTCCACGGCGAGATGCAGGCGAAAACGCCGCGCCCGCGCAGCGCTAGCTGGTCGCGCTCACCGGTCGGTCCGGGCAGCGTCTCCGGAGCGCTGAAATCGGCGCGTGCGCGCAGGGCGTAGTAGCGCAGATAATCGACCGCTTCCCTCAGTTCCGCGACTGCCGCCGCTATGGTTCGGCCGCCTTCGCGGATGATCGGCGCGATCAGCCGGGCCCGGTGCTTTTCAAAGAGGTCGGCCGCTCGTTCGAGGAGTGCGGCCCGTTCGCCCGCCGGCCGGCGCTCCCAGGCGGCCGCACTCGCAGCGGCGCGGGCGAGCGCTCGGTCTACGTGTTCCGGCCCGGCCATGACGACGGTCCCGGCCAGGCGCCGGCGATCGCTCGGGTCAAACACGGCCTCGCCGTCGTCCGACTGCTCGACCCCGCCGATGATCGGGGCGGCATGCCACCGTCGGCGGAACGCCTCGCTCAGTTCGTCGCGCAGCACCGTCAAGGCTGATGGGTCGTTCAGGTCGAGCCCGTGCGAATTCCTCCGCGCCGGGGCGTAGAGATCGGCCGGCAATGGGATACGCGGGTGCGGCTTGGCCTGCAGCCGAGCGAGGCGCGCCACCGGATCGGCGATGATCTCGTCGATCGGCTGCCGCTCGTCGACGATGCGGTTGACGAACGACGTGTTGGCGCCGTTTTCAAGCAGCCGGCGCACCAGATAGGCCAGCAATTCCTCGTGGCTGCCGACCGGGGCATAAACGCGGCACGGCCGATCCAGCTTGGCGGGGCCGACGACCTCTCCGTAGAGCGCCTCTCCCATGCCGTGCAGGCGCTGAAACTCCCAATCCCGCTGCGCGCCGGCGATTTCGAGAACAGCCGCCACGGTATGCGCGTTGTGGGTCGCGAATTGTGGGTAGAACGCCGTTCCACCTTCGAGCAGACGCCGCGCGCTGGCCAGGTAGGAGACATCGGTGGCGAGCTTGCGGGTATAGACCGGGTAACCGTCGAGCCCGCGCTCCTGACTGCGCTTGATCTCACTGTCCCAATAGGCGCCCTTGACCAGGCGGACCATCAGCCGCCGCCGGCCGCGCCGGGCGAGGTCGGCGAGCCAGTCGATCACCGGCAACGCCCGCTTTTGATAGGCCTGGACGGCGATGCCGAGCCCATCCCAGCCGGAGAGCTCGGGAGCGAGCGCCAAGGCCTCGATCAGGTCGAGCGACAGATCGAGGCGGTCGGCCTCTTCGGCGTCGATCGTAAAGCTGATGCCGGCAGCGCGCGCCTGGCCAGCCAGCGACAGCAGGCGCAGGGCCATTTCCGCTATGACCCGATCGCGCTGCGCCATTTCGTAGCGCGGGTGCAACGCCGAGAATTTAACCGAGATACCCGGCGCCTCGACCCCCGCCCGGCCTGACGCGTAGCGGCCGATCGCAGTGATCGCGTCCGCGTAGGCATCGAAATAACGCGCCGCGTCCGCTGCGGTCACCGCCGCTTCGCCGAGCATGTCGTAGGAGTGCCGCCAGCCCTGCCGCTCGGCGGGACGCGCGCGGTCGAGCGCCTCTGCGATGGTGCGCCCCATGACAAATTGGCGGGCGAGGATGCGCATCGCCGCGGTCACCGCCTGACGCACCACCGGCTCGCTCGAGCGCGCGATAAAGCGGCGCCACGCGGCGCGCAGATCGCGCACCGCGCGCTCCGAATGCAATAGCCTGCCGGTCAGCATCAGCGCCCAGGTCGAGGCGTTGACGAATGCCGAATCAGAATGCCCGAGATGGCGCGCCCAATCGGCCTCGCCGAGCTTGTCGCGGATTAGCCGGTCGACGGTTTCCGCATCGGGGATGCGCAGGAGCGCTTCAGCGAGGCAAAGGAGCGCCACTCCCTCTTGCGAGGACAGCGCGTATTCGTGCAGCAAAGCATCGATGCCGCCTTTGCCGATCCGGTCGCGGCGTACCGCGGCGACAAGATCGCGTGCACGCTCGGCAATGCGTTCGCGGGCTGCCGGCGGGATCTCGGCGGCGGCGAGAAGGCGCGCCACCGCCTCGGTCTCGTCGCTCCGGATGCTGTCGCGAATCGCGGCGCGCAACGGCGAGGCCGGCGGCAATGGGCGGGCAAAGACAACGTCCATAACGGGCCTCCTCTCGCCCGTCGCAACTTGACCTGCGCGCCGGTAAGATTTCGTTGCCGAGCCGCGCTGTCGGTATTCGCCAATGTGGTGCGCCCTCTCCCCACCGTGCAGATCGGCGCCTGAGGAAAGGCGCGGAGTTAGTTTTCGAAGCGCAGGATTTCGACGCCGGGCGGCTGAGTCAGTACCTCGCTGAACGCGTGCATCCAGTTGCCAGTCTCCTCGGTCGAGCCGACCCCGCGGTTGCGAAACTGGTCGAGCTGATCGAGCCCCTTCAACTCGATCTCGAATTGCAGCGCCGCACCCTGGCCAGGGCCGCGAGTCAGCGGCACCAACAACCGGGCGGTGAGCCCGCTTTTGCGCGCCGCTTCGACCTCGCGGCGGATGAAGTCGACCGCGCGCTGGCGATTGATCGGCAGAACATCGTAGGAAAACCGGGCGAGATACATCGCATGACTCCCTTGCAAAGCGGCCAGACGCCGGCCAATCGGCCTGTGCGTGCCAAGCCCGGGACCGGCCCTCTCGTTCGTCAACACGCGAAACCGCCGCCCGACGCACGGGGGCTGTCGTTTTCTCGCGATTTTGGGCGGGCACCGGCTGCCAGAGGGTCGGCCGGCTGCTTTCGCCGCGATCGGCGAGCCTTGCGGATCGGCCGGCAAAGCCGCATACACGGCAGGCAGCTAACGAGCGGCCACGGTGAATTGCCACGTGGGGAAAGGCTGCGGGGGGAGCACGATGGTCTCTATGTTTCGACGGTCATCTCGTGTGCTGCTTGTGCTGGTGGCTCTGGCTTGTCCGATCGGCGTGCGCGCGCAGACGGGTCCGGCTGCGGCAAATCCCGCCGCGGCGAGCGCTAGCACGCCTCGTTATCTGGTCTATTTCGACGAATTCAGCGCCTATCTTTCACCGCGGGCAAAGAAGATCATCGCCGATGCGGCGAGACGGGCGAAGGAGACCGGCGCCAAGGCCATCACCGTCCAGGCGCGGGCCAGCGCTACCGGCACGGTTCAAACCAACAAGTACCTTGCGATGACGCGCGCTTCGATCGTCGCCGACCAATTGGCGGCCGACGGCGTGGCGCCCGCGATGGTCGAGCAGGAGCCGATCGGACAGACCGGATCGCGCGACCCCTCGGTGTTCAACCGCCGCGTCGACATCATCCTCAAACACTGAATCGGCAAAGACCGGGGGCAGATCGCGCCCATGCTCAACCCCGGCCTCGCAGCAGACGCAAGATCAGCACCGCCCCAAGGCGGGTGAGCCGACCGCCCACCGGCGAGGCAGTGCCCGCCATCTGCCAAGCGCTTCTTCCGCTAGCTCGCAGGACCGGCTGACCCGAGCGCTTTTTCCAGGAGGTCGAGCGCCGCGATCGAAAACGTGCGCATATTGTCGACGCGGTCGCTTTTGCCGGTCTCGACGGTGATCGAACGCTCGCCCGAGGGGCCGATCACGGCGATGCAGGAATGGCCGGCGGCGTGGCCGTAGCGGCTGCCGGTCGGTCCGGCGGTGCCGGTCTCACCGACCGACCAGGTGGTGGCGAGCTTGCCGCGGATCTTCCGGGCGAACAGCAGCGCGTAAGCCTCGGTCGAAGGCGTGATGCCGGTCAATTCCTGGTCGGTCACGGTGAGCAGCGCCGCGCGCGACTGCCGGGTATAGACGACCGCCCCGCCCATGAAATAGGCCGACGCGCCGGCGATCGCCAGCAACGCCGCCGAGATCATCCCGGCCGTCGAGGATTTGGCGATCGAGATCGTCTCGTTGCGTGCCTTGAGCCTGGCCGCGATCCGTTCCGCCTGCGGCAATAAATCCTGTAACATCGCTCTACCTCCGTTCCCTGTGCCGAGATTTCCGCGCGAGAGGAGCCCCGCGAATGAGCTACCAGACGATCCTCTACGCCGAGGATGGGCCGGTCGGGACCCTAACCCTGAACCGCCCCGAGGACGGCAATATGTTCACCCCGATCATGTGCCAGGAGATCCGCGATTGCATCAACCTCGTGCGGCGCGAAACGCGCACCCGGGTGCTCGTGATCACCGGCGCCGGCGATCGGTTCTTCTGCATCGGCGGGCGCAAGGAGGGGCTCGACGACACCCTCCTCTATCCGGGCGTGCTGCCGGTGCTCGACATGTACGACGCGATCGAGCGGCTGCAGAAGCCGGTGATCGCCTCGGTCAACGGCTACGCGGTCGGCGGCGGCAACGTTTTGCAGGTCATGTGCGACATTACGATTGCCAAGGAGAGCGCGATCTTTCGCCAAGTCGGGCCAATGATGGGCAGCTTCGACGCCGGCTACGGGACCTGGTACCTCGAAGACCTGGTCGGCAAGAAAAAAGCGAAGGAGATCTGGTTCCGCAACCCGAGGCTCTCGGCCAAGGAGGCGCTGGAGCTCGGCATGATCAACCAGGTCGTGCCGGATGCGGAGCTGGCGTCGGCGACGCGCGCGATGGCGCTCGAAATCGCCGAGCGCGGCGCCTTTGCGCTGGCCGCGATCAAGACCGCCTTTAGCGCCCGGCACGGCGGCGCCGGCGGCCTCTCGCGCATGGCCCACGATCTCTTATTGCGCGGCTATCTCGAAACCGAGGAATCCCACGAGCTCGGCCAAGCCTTCGCGGAGCGCCGCAAACCCGACCCCGACAAATTCGGGCATTGAAGATGGCATCTCGATCACACTTCCCCCCGGTATCTGTACCCGGTGCTTGCCGCCTTGCGTGAATTGGGGGGCTTGAGGTTCTTTGATGAGTTTTCTTCGTAAGATTTAGAATGACCAACACTCTCCTTACCCTGCATGACCCGGAGATGGCGCGGCAATACTATGCGCAGGGGTTGTGGCGGCGGGATACGCTGTATGGCCTGCTTTTCGAGCATGCCGAGCGGCGACCGGAGGCATTCGCGCTGCGCGACGGCGCGCGGCGGCTAACCTGGCGCCAGTTGCGCGCGATGGTCGATGCCGTCGCCGCCGACCTCTACGCGGCTGGGCTGAAACGCGGCGAGCGGGTGGCGGTGTGGCTTCCGAACCGGGTCGAGGCCGTTGCGATCTTTCTCGCCTGTTCGCGCCAGGGGTACGTCTGCAACCCGTCGCTGCATCGGAATTACCGGGTCGGCGAGATCGTCGAGTTGCTATCGAGGATCGGTGCGGCGGCACTGTTCGCCGAGCCCGGTTACGGCGCCGACGCGCGCGCTGCCGACATTTTCTCCGCTGCTGCGACGCTGCCCTCCTTGCGGCGAATCTACACGCTCGGCGACAGCCCAAGCAGCGCAGCCCGTTTCCCGACCGAGCCCGCGGAGCTGCCGCCGGCTGATGCCGACCCGGACAAGATCGTCTATCTCGCCTTCACCTCGGGAACCACCGGCATGCCGAAGGGAGTCATGCATTCGGACAACACACTGTTGGCGAACGGCCGGGCGATGGTCGCCGACTGGGGCCACGACGAGCACTCGGTGTTGCTGAGCCTGAGCCCGATGAGCCACCACATCGGCGCTGTCGCGATCGAGCAGATGCTGGCGGCCGGACTCGAATTGGTGGTCGATGCGCCGCCTCCGGGGCTGAGTTCACTCGACTGGATCGTCGAAACCGGCGCCACCTATGTGATGGGGGTGCCGACCCATGCGATGGACATCCTCGCCCAGATGCGCCGGCGGCGGCTCGATAGTCTCGGCGCGGTTAGGGTGTTTTACATGGCCGGCTCGCCGATCCCGCGCGAGACCGCGCAGGCGTTTCTCGACAAGCGTGTGCTGCCGCAGAACGTTTACGGCATGACCGAAAACGGCTCGCACCAGTACACGCTCCCCGGCGACGGCCCGAAGACCATCGTCGAGACTTGCGGGCGCGCCTGCGCCGCCTACGAAATCCGCATTTGGGACCAGGACAACCCTGACTTCGAAGTGCCGCCGGGCATGGTCGGCGAGATCGGCGGCCGCGGCGCCTGTCTGACCCTGGGCTATTTCGACGACCAGCGGGCGACCGAGGATTCGTTCAACCGCGAGGGCTGGTTTATGAGCGGCGATCTGGGCCGGCTCGATGCCAACGGCTGTCTCGAAATCGTCGGCCGCAAAAAGGACCTGATCATCCGCGGCGGACGCAACATCCATCCCGCCCGGATCGAGGATTTGGCGATGCGGCACGAGGCGATCGCGCGCTGCGCCGCCTTTGCCGTCGCCGACAAGCGGCTCGGCGAAAAGGTCTGCCTCGCGGTGATCCTGCACGATGGCGAGAGTGTCGAGCCGGACGCGCTGTTGGCGCATCTCGACCGCGCCGGCCTGTCGCGCTACGACATGCCCGAATATTTCCTGGCGATGGAGGCTTTTCCGCTGACCGCGAGCGGCAAGATCCTGAAGCGCGAGCTGGTCGAATGGACAAAGGAGGGCCGCATCGCGCCCGCGCCGGTACGCTGGGGCGGGCAATGACAATCCATTTGACTCGGGTCGACGAGTTCGCGCTGCCGACGCTCGACCGGCCGCAGGCGCTGAACGCGCTGAGCTTTGCGCTGTTGCGCGAACTCGCCGCGGCGTTCGATGAAATCGCTGTCGGCGGTGCCCGCGCCCTGCTGATCACCGGGGCCGGCGACCGGGCCTGTTGCGCCGGGGCGGATATCGGCGAACTGATGGGCCGCACATTCGAGGCCGCACGCGACGGCGCCGCCCTCTGGCTCGATACGCTGAGGATCCCCTCGCTCGCGCTAGTCAACGTCTAAGCCTTTGGCGGCGGCCTCGAACTGGCGCTGACCTGCACCTTTTTTGTCGCCTCGCCGGGCGCCAGGCTCGGCCTGCCCGAGATCAAGCTCGGGGTCATTCCCGGCTATGGCGGTAACCGCTCGGTGAGGAGGCCGGGTAAGGCGGCAGCGCGCTGGGTGTCCAGTTGCAGGGCAGCAGATCGGCGATCTGCCGGGCCGGGTGATCGGCGATACGGGCGCAGCACGTCGGCAAGGTAGCGCTGTGGGTTTTGAGCGTTGAGCTTTGCTCTCGATTGAGCGAGTAGATCGCCGCGGCGCGGCGACCGCCGGCGTCGGAACCGGCGAACAGGTAGTTCTTGCGGCCGATCGCAACCCAGCGCAGCGCCCGCTCGGCCGGGTTGTTGTCGAGGGCAAGGCGGCCGTCGTCGAAGCATCGCGACAGCGCGTCCAGCGCGCCCGCATGTGGCGACCATAACCGTCCGGTTTTGGTCTTGCCGGCGCCCGGCGCCAGGATCGGCACCGGCGTGTCGTCGACAGGCAGCGTGTCCGAGGCCATCGCCTCGCGGCCAGCGCCTCGACCAGCGGGTTGAGCGCCGCCGCCGTCGCGCTGACCCAGCCGGACAGGGTCGAGGTCTCAAGGCCGCCGCCCTCAAGGCCGCCGCCCTCGCGGGCGAAGATCTCGGCCTGGCGGTAGGGCGACAAGGGGTCGTGGTACTTCGATCCCAGGATGTGTGCCAGCAGCCCCGCGCCGGCGCGCGCCCGAACAATTGGGTGGTCGGGCGCCGCCGCCACGACCGTGTCGCAGGCCCGGCAGGAGAGCTTCTCGCCGATGTGCCGGGAAGCTCATGGCGGCATCACCATAGGCGACAGCCACACAGGCTCAAATAGCACCCTCTATCAGATCGAATACCAGCCAATACAGAAGATCAAGCCGTTGCGGTTTTCCATCAACGCATGGCCCATAAAACAGAGCCGGGCCTCCTTGCCCGGCCCCCTGCTTTCGCAAGGGCAGGCTCTTGCGGTAGAGACGGGCATCGGGGTCGGTGGTCGAGGCGTGGGTGTCGTTGGTTCGCTGCTCGCCGTGAAAGTCCCGCTCGCCGTGGTGTCCCGGTCCGGGCGGTTCGCCCGAGCCATCTTTCGGGCGAAAGCTTTTCGGGCTCGCCCAGGCCTCCAGCAGCGTCCCGTCGACCGAGAAGTGATCGCTCGACAACAGCCGCTTGACCCCTGCCTTCGCAGGGGCAGGCTCTTGTCCTGGGCCAGCACCGCAGTGAGGAATTGCTGCGCCACCGCGCCTTCCAACAGCCGGTCGCGGTTTTTGGTGAAGGTGGTGGCGTCCCACACCGGATCCTCGATGCCGAGCCCGACAAACCAGCGAAACAACAGGTCGTAGTCGATCCGCTCGACCAATTGCTGCTCCGAGCGGATCGAATAGAAGGTCTGCAGCAGCAAGGCCCGCAGCAGCCGCTCGGGCGGGATCGACACCCGGCCAATCGGCGAATACAGCTTCTCGAACTCGCCCGAGAGCGCTTGCAGCGCGGCGTTCACGACCTCGCGAAGCAGCCGCAGCGGATGATCCGGCCGAACCCGCTTCCCAAGGTCTATATAGCTGAAAAGGCTTCCACAAATCCCATCGTCGCCGCGCATTGCCACCCCCCATCCCCACCCCAAGGGAGCACAATGCCCAAAATCAGCAACCCCTTTTTCAGCACCCTGCTAGGCCGGATCCGAAAAGAATTCACAGAGGTCAAACCCTCGGCCGTTATTCCGGGTAAAGCGCCGGGCTGTCCCGCGGCGGCAAAGATCAGGAATCAGCTCCCTCGTATTCGTCTTGACCGGGTTTGGCCTGGTCATCCACCCCTCCCGAGGTCCGCAGCAAGACGTGGCTACGCGGGACAGGCCCGCGCAAGACGATGTTGTGTGAAGTGAGAGACGGGCACACGCGTTCCTCGCAGACGGAACTTCCTGGGACAGTGCTGCGCTTTTGCGGGAACGGCATTAGGCTCGACGTTATGACCCCGGGCTGAGGCCGGCGGCCTGCCCTTTGGTGCGTAGGGAAACGAGGGTTGCTCGGGCGGACCGAGCCGAACCTCATGCACGGAGGGTGGGGCCATGGGTGAGTATAGAGAATCTTAGGTTGCGTTCGACACATCGAAGACGAAGCACGCGGTAGCGATCGCCGATGGCGGTCGTGGCGGCGAGGTTCCCTTTCTGGGCGACGTCGCCAGTGCGCCGGCATCGGTCGAACGGCTCATTGGCGCGGCTGCTGCGCGCCGGCGAGTTGAGCGCGGTGTGGCTGCCACATGCCACCCATGAAGCGGTTCCGGACCTGGTTCGCTCCCGCGCGGCGGCAGCCCAGGACCTTCGCCGCAAGCGCCAGCGCCTGCCGTCGTTTCCGCGGCGCCACGGGCGGATCTTCGATGGCCGTCAGCATTGGACCTTGGCGGATCGTCGCTGTCGGCTGCTCAGAAGTTCGAGCACGCGGCGCAGCAAATCGTCTTCCAAGGACGGGATCGAGGCGATCGCGGATGCCTTGCCACGGTTGCCGCAGCTGGAAGGTCGGTTGCTCGGGATTGTGCCGAACTGGTCGAGGGCACCGGTGGTGAAACCCAATCAGGCGATGCGCGGCACCCCCTTCCTGGTGGCGGTGACCGTTGCCGCCGAACTCGGCATTTGCGCCGCTTCGACAAGCCGCGGCAATCGATGGCGTTCCTCGGCCTGGTGCCGCGCGAATGGTCGACCGGCGACACGGTGCGGCGTGCCGGCCTCACCCTCGCCGGCAACCGGTACGCCCGGCGGGTGCTGGTCGAAACCGCCTGGAGCTATCGCCACCCGGCCCGGGTCAGCAACACCCTGCATGCCCGGCTTCTGGCGCACCTCTTCGGCGAGATGCCGGCCGATTTCGGCGTCGCCGCCATCGGCGAAGTTTAAGGACGATCGCGCCCTCGACCCCGAGCGCCGGCAGAAACTGCGCAAAAAAGCTGTCGACGATCGGATGCCCGATCGGCCCCGACAGGCAGACCATCCGGTGGACGAGCCGGGCGGGGATTCCCTCGGGGGATCGACGCCGGCCCGCTGCGCGGCGGGATCACCGCCGCCCGCCCCCGAGACCGCGACCCTAGGGCGCGCCGGATTTTGCCGCGCCGGACTTGGCAGCACCCAGGCGGCGTCGGTTGGCCCGCATCCGCCGCCGGTAGATCGCCAGCGTTTGCGCAGGGAGTTGCGCGTCGCCACCGGTCATCGCTGCCAGCGCCGCCGCCTGCTGAACCTCGAACGCGGCCGCGACTTTTTCCGAGACCATGCGCAGCATCTCGGCGGCGGCCGGTTCGCGGCCGCCGGCCAGTAATGCGAGCCGCAGCCCGATCACCTGCTGTGCCTCCAGGCCGGCCTGCCACAAGTCAGTCGACAGGCGCAGCCAAGAGGAGGGTCCCGGCGCCCGGCGAACGCCGCGTTTGCGCACGCTATTTCTTCAGCGTCTCGCGCGCGGCGTCCTTGGCGCCGCCGACCGCGTTCTGAACCTTGCCGGCCGCCTTCTCCGCGGCGCCCTCGGTCTGGGTCTTCTTGTCCCCAGTCGCCTTGCCGACGGCCTCCTTGACGGCGCCTTTGACCTGGTGTCCGGCACCCGCGACGCGATCCTTGTCCACTCCGACACTCCCACTCTCATGTGAACGAACTGCCTTGAGAACGCCCGCCCGGCGGTTTCGTTTCACGCTCGGCAGAAGGCGCGCAGGAGACGCGGTTCTCGCGACGCGCTCGTTCTTATTGCCTTCGGGTCTTGTGCCCGATTCGGACCCTCGCCGTCCCGATGTCGAACCGAGACCCGGGGCTAATCGGCGCGCAGCTCGTAGATGAGCAGCGATTCGATCAAGATCGAGCGCTCGTGAACGAGGCGCGCGCGAAATCCGGCCCGCTCGATCAGCCTAGCTAGCAGATTGAGGTCGGAATCCGACGAGACCATGACATAGAGCCGCCCTCCGGGTTTCAGGCGCTGGCGTGACTGGTCGAACAACGCGGCGACGTCGCGATAGTGCGGGCCGGCGTGCCAGCCGCGGTCGGCGAGGTCGCGCGGTTCGCCCGGATGCTTGGGCGGGCTCGACAGGATCGCGTCGAACAGCGGCCGGGGCGCCAGGCCCGAGAGCAGGTCGGAGCACAACGCGCCGACGCGGTCGCCGAGGCCATTAGCGCGGGCGTTTTCGGCGGCGGTTAGCGCGGCGTTCGGGTTGATGTCGGCGGCGGTGACGTAGCGGGCGCCGGCGCGCGCGGCGGCGAGCGCGAGAATCCCCGAACCGGTCCCGACATCGAGGACGCGCTGGCCCTTCAGATCGAGCCGGCCGATGAATTCGGCAAAGCATTCGCTGCTGAGGAAATAGCGCGGATGAAACACGGTCGGGCGCACGCTCAGGCGAAAGCCGGCGACCCGCGTCATCCGGGTGCGCCGACGGCTCAGGATCAAATGATAGGAAAAAAAGTGAATGGACCGACGCAGCAAGCGGCGAAACGGGCCGTGCGGGATGCTGCGGCGGCCGAGCACGCTCGCCGCACCTGGTGGCCCCCCGCCGACAGGAGCCCCGGCGATTTGGGCCGCAACGATTTTCGCGGCTTCGTCCGGACCGGATATTTGATCCACGATCGAATGCTCCCGGGGCCGAGTTGCCAACTCAAAAATTGTCGCGCGGTCCGATCGGCGCGTTCGCTTTGATCCGAGAATGACCGCTGCGCAGAAACAGAATTTGCAGGTAATGCCACAGCGATCGGCTATGGGCCGGCTGCACCTGGATCTGGCCCTCCTGCGCCGACGGTGCGGTCAGCAACCCACGCAGCTTGATCATCTCCCAGGCGAATGGGCTCCAGTCGCGCCAGGCCTGTTGCGCCTCACGCAACAGCATGCCGCTGACGACTTCCGGCACTGCGCCAAAAATCTCGGGAATCCGATCCGACATGCCGTCGTCCCGAAGAATGTTCCATTTCGACAGGCCGCCCATGACTGGAGAGCCGAGAGCATAAACCACGCGGCTGACCCAGGCCTCGCGAATGCAGTAGGAGCACATCGCGCAGGGCTCAATATTGGTATAGAGCGTGTGATGCCGCAGCCGTTCGCGGCCGATGGTCTGTTGCGCCTGCGAGAGGGCGAGGATCTCGGCGTGACGGGTCACGTCGCCGTCGCGGATGGTGCTGTTGATCGCTTCCGCGACGACATGTCCGTCGAGGGCGATGACGGTGCCGAAGGGATATTCGCCTTTGCTCACCGCGATCCGCGACAGCTCGATGCAGCGCGCCATCATCGCCCGGTCCGCCATCATTGTCCGGTCGGTTGTGTCGAATGAAGAAATCGCCATCGCTGCAGCGCTCCGCTTCTCGCGCAATCGAGCCGGGACCGGCTGGTCCGGCTCAGATGCTATAATCACGAAATGCTTTTGGCTTGGTAACGGCGGCGAGGGCCGGATTCATCCCCACCATCCCCGAGCTGCCGCCAGTCTCAAATTGTGCGCGGTTTCAGTAGCCGACGAACATCGAAGAAGCGGATCGCGCCGGGACCCCGCCGGAACAGCCGGGGGACCCACCCCCGCGACCAAGCCATAGTCCTGAAACCGTTCGACGGGAGCGCCCATTACCCTGCCCTAACGTTGATTGCTCCGCCAGGTTCTCGCCTCAGCCTGGAAATTTCCAGCCGAAAACACCCGGCAGCGCGGCGGCCCGGCACTCTGTCGGCTTTAGCGAGGCGCGCACCCGGCAACAGCTCACCTTATGCGCCGGCCGCCGGGGGCGCCGCTTGCGGATCGATCAATCGGTGGACCGCGCCATAGAACGATGCCACCTTCGCTTTCGACCGGCTGAGACAGCAGAAAGGATCGTAGCGATGAGCCAGGCGCTCGAGGGCATTCGCGTCATCGACTTCACCCACGACCAGGCCGGCCCGTCCTGCACCCAGATGCTGGCCTGGCTCGGCGCCGACGTGATCAAGATCGAGCGTCCGCCCCATGGCGACCGCGCGCGCCGGCTGTGGAACATGGACAATCCTAAGCTCGACAGCTTCTTCTTTCTGCTGCTGAACAGCTCGAAGCGCAGCACCGTCCTTGACCTGAAGACCGAGGACGGCAAGGAAATCGCCCGCCGCCTCGTCGCCGAGTGCGACATCGTGGCCGAGAATCTGGGCCCGGGCGTCATGGAGCGGCTCGGCCTCGGCTGGGAGGCGGTCAAGAAGCTCAATCCGCGCGCGATCTATGCCTCGGTCAAGGGCTTCGGCTCCTATGGCCCCTACAGCGGCTTCAAATGCTTTGAGCCGGTGGCGCAGGCCACCTCGGGGGCGATGAGCGTGACCGGCGAGGCGGATGGGCCGCCGCTGGTCAATGGCGCCAATATCGGCGATTTCAGGCACCGGCATGCACCTGGCGATCGCGATCCTGGCCGCCCTCGTCCAGCGCGGGCAAACCGGGCGCGGCCAGCTCGTCGAAGTTGCGATGCAGGAGGCGGTGCTAAACCTGACTCGGGTCAAATATACCGGCACACTTGCCACCGGAGAGCCGCTCGAACGCAGCGGCAACCGCTCGGCGACCGGCGGCTGGTCCGATCTGGTGCGCTGCGCCGGCGGCGGATCGAACGAATACGTCTATATGACCGTGCCTCCCGACAATCCCGAGATGTTCGAGGCGGTGACCGAGGTCATCGGCCGCCCCGAGTTGCGCTCCGACGAGCGCTTCGCCACCGCACCCGCACGCGCCCGGCATGGGGCCGAATTAACCGAGGCGATCGAGGGATGGAGCCGGACCCGCGATAAGCGCGAGGTCATGCAGGCCTTTGCCGGGGAAGGCATCCCGTGCGGGGCGGTGCTCGACACCGCCGAGGTGCTGGCCGACCCTCATCTCAGGGAGCGTGGCGCGGTCTTCGACCTCGACCATCCGACGCGCGGCCGGTTTTCGATGGTCGGCTGCCCGGTGCGGCTGTCCGACTCGCCGGTCCGGCCCCGGCGCGCGCCGCTGAAGGGCGAGCACACCGAAGACGTTCTCGCGACGTTGGGTGGCTATACAGCCGAAGAGATCCGTCGACTGCGCGAGAAGCGAGTGATCTAGCGAGATCGGCATTAATCGAGTAGC
Organism: uncultured Alphaproteobacteria bacterium; assembly: GCA_963832875.1. Taxonomy (GTDB): domain Bacteria; phylum Pseudomonadota; class Alphaproteobacteria; order ATCC43930; family CGMCC-115725; genus AP-15. Next base: position 40,427 of record CAWHWB010000004.1, read on the forward strand.
CGCAATAACCCTCGTCTTCCCGGCGAAGGCCGGGCAAAGGCCGGGACCCATATCGGCCATAGGCACCGGCCTCCGCGGTGTGGGGGAACTTATCTAAGGGAGCCGATCCGATGATCGACGAGACTGTGGACATCGCTACCGAAGCCGGGGCGATGGAAACGTTTGTCACCCGGCCCGAGCGCGGCGGCACGTTTCCGGCCGTATTGCTGCTGATGGACGCGCCCGGTATCCGCGAGGAGCTGCGCGACATGGCCCGGCGGCTGGCCACGGTTGGTTATTATGTGCTGCTGCCCAACCTCTATTACCGCGCCGGGCGCGACACGATGTTCGGGCCGGCAGTGCTCGACCAGGGCAGCCCCGAGCGCGAGCGCATGCGCGCGGTGCGCACCCGGATGACGATCCCCCCGGTCATGGCGGATATCGGCGCGATGCTGGCCTTCGCCGACCGGCAGAGCGAGGTCAGACCCGGCCTTGTCGGCGCGCATGGCTACTGCATGAGCGGCCCCTACGCGCTCGCCGCCGCGGCGCGCTATCCCGAGCGCATCGCCGCCGCCGCCTCGTTCTACGGCACCTGGCTGGTCAGCGACGCCGAAGAGAGCCCGCACCTCTCGCTGGCCAAGGTCAGGGGCGAGCTCTACATCGCCTGCGCCGAGCACGACGAATTGGCGCCGCTGCCGATGGTCGAAGAATTGCGCGGGCTGTTCCGCCGCGCCGGCACCGCCGGCGAGATCGAGCTCTACCCCGGCGTCCATCACGGCTTCGCCTTCCCCGAGCGCTGGTGCTACGACAAGCCGGCCGCCGAGCGGCATTGGGAACGGCTGATCGCGCTCTACCGCCGGCGCCTCGGCTGAGCCGGCGGACATGCCCCGTACATCGACACGGCCGGCGACGACCGAGCCCGGCACCTTGACCACGGCCCGCAACGGGTGGGAATTGCTCGCCGACCCGCTCTTAAATAAGGGCACCGCCTTCACCGAGTCCGAACGCGACGCTTTTGGCCTGCACGGGCTGTTGCCGCCGCATATCGGCACCCTGGAGGAGCAAGTCTCCCGCCGGCTCTCGGTGCTGCGCCGGTTCGCCAGCGATCTCGAGCGCTACGCCTTTCTGCGCGAATTGCACGACAACAACGAGACCCTGTTCTTCGCCCTTTTGGAACAGAACATCGAGGAATTGCTGCCGCTGGTCTACACGCCAACGGTCGGCGCCGGCTGCCAGCAGTTCAGCCATTTGTTTCGGAAGCCGCGGGGGCTGTTCCTGAGCCTGCCGCATAAGCGCCGCCTGGAGCAGATCCTGGCCAATCCGCGCTTCGACCATGTCGAGGCGATCGTCTTGACCGACGGCGAGCGCATCCTTGGCCTCGGCGACCAGGGGGCGGGCGGCATGGGCATCCCGATCGGCAAGCTCGCCCTCTACACCGCCTGCGGCGGGCTGCACCCGGCGACCACCCTGCCGATCATGCTGGATGTCGGCACCGACAATCAGGAGCGGCTCTCCGACCCGCTCTATCTCGGCTGGCGCCACGAGCGGGTGCGCGGCCGCGAATACGATGATTTCGTCGAGGCCGTCGTCAGCGCCGTCGCTCGCCGCTGGCCGCATGTGCTGCTGCAATGGGAGGATTTCGCCAAGAACAACGCCTCGCGCCTGCTCGCCCGCTATCGCGACCGGTTGTGCACATTCAATGACGACATCCAGGGCACCGCCGCGGTGGCGGCGGGCACGCTGTTATCGGCGATCAGCGTCACCGGCGTCGAATTGACCGAGCAGCGCGTTGCGGTGCTGGGTGCGGGGTCGGCCGGCTGCGGCATCGCCAGCCTCCTCCTAAAGATGATGGTCGAGGGCGGCCTCCCCGAGAATGTCGCCGCCGCCCGGTTCTTCATGGTCGATCGTGACGGGCTCTTGGTCGACGGCATCAACGCGCTCGAGCCGTTCCAGCAGCCCTTTGTGCAAAAGCATGCGGCGCTCGAGGGCTGGACCTTCGATCATCCGGACAAGATCTCGCTGCTCGACGTGGCGCGGAATGCGAAGCCCACGGTACTAATCGGTGTCTCCGGCCAGCCCGGTGCCTTTTCCGAGGCGGTGGTGCGGGCGATGGCCGAGCATAATCGCCGGCCGGTGATCCTTCCGCTGTCGAACCCGACCTCGCGCGCCGAAGCCGCCCCCGAGGATATCGAGGCCTGGACCGAGGGCCGCGCGGTCATCGGCACCGGCAGCCCCTATCCGCCGCTCGACCGCAACGGCCTCAAGTTCAAGGTCGACCAGACCAACAATTCCTACATATTTCCGGGGGTCGGGCTGGGTGCGGTCGCGGTCAAGGCCCGGCACATCAGCGATGCGATGTTCGTCGCCGCAGCCAAGGCACTGGCCGCGGTCTCGCCAACCGCCGACGACCCGCGCGGCAATCTGCTGCCGCCGGTCACGGCACTGCGCGATGTCGCCTTTGCGGTGGCGCTGGCGACCGCGATCGAGGCGCACCGGGAAGGGCTGACCCAGGGTATCGAGACCGACCAGATCGAAGCCGCCATTCGCGCGAAGATGTGGGCCCCGCGCTATTTGCTCTATGAGCGCGCCGACCGGCCGGCGGCATGACCCGCGGGCCGAGCCTCGCCGCGAGACGAGCGAGCACCGGGGCCGCGGGCTGGTGTTGGCGGCGCTGCTGTCCGGGCTCGCCGGCATGGTCGATGCGATCGGGTTCTTGCGGCTGGGGCATCTGTTCGTCTCGTTCATGAGCGGCAACAGCACGCAGATGGCGCTCGACGCCGGGCGGCTGCGTCTGGGCGAGGCCGGCGCGATCCTCGTGCTGGTCGTTCTGTTTGTGGCGGGGGCAGCCGGGGGGCAGGTGCTCGCCCATTTGTTTGGCCGGCATCATCTGACCGCCGTGCTGGCCGCGGTGATGGCGCTGTTGGCGATGGCAGCGGCGATGGCGACGGCGACGGCGCCGATGGTGCTGGCGATGGGCGCCTTGAACGCGGCGATGCACCGCGCCGGCAATGTCTCGGTCAGCGTGACCTTTGTTACTGGGACTCTGGTACGGTTTGGCCAAGGCCTCGGTGATCTCGTGACCGGCCGCACCGGCGAATGGGTTTGGGCGGAGCAGGCGGTCCCGTGGCTGGGTCTGGTCTGCGGTGCTGTAATCGCCGGTGCCGTCTATGCGCGTATCGGGTCGGCCGTGGCCTGGGTTCCGGTCGGCCTGGCCGCCCTACTTCTCCTTTGGTCGGCGACTATTCCCGACCCGGAGTGACCGGCGCGACCAGGTACGAGCCAGGCTGCGCTCGCAACCCCTCGGCGACGGCGACGATCGCATCGACGCAGACGAATTCGTGGAACTCCGAGCGCAGAAGGTCAGGACGATCGGCAACGGGTCGGCGAGGCCGGTGAAGATGGCGCCCTCCGGCCCGGCGTCGAAAATAGCGTGTGGCGCACCCGGCCGGCGGTCGACACCAGCCGGCAGCGGAAGCGGAGATTGGCGCATAAAAGCGCTTCGCCTGACAATGCCGCGGCGCCGGCGCGCACCACATTGGCGAATTCGGAGACCGCGAACAGGGTTTGCTGACGTAGGTGTCGCTGGCGTCGTCGGTGATGACGTCGACAGAGAAGCAGTCGAGCGGTTCCGGCGAACGGCTCGTCTCGATCATCAGCAGTCTCCACAGCGCGGCATGTGCCGCAAAGCATCATGCACGCGGGGACGGTCGGGCGAAACGTTTGACGCTTTTCTGACCCCTCCCTCGCAAGATTGCTCGGAAGCACATAGGGAGGTCGGTTATGAAGAAAGCCTGTTTTCTGCTTGCCCTCGCTGCGTCCTTGTCCGGTTGCGCCCTGGCCGCCAAAATGGACGCTAGGAACGACATGGAAGCCTCGAAAGCCGCCTACAAAACCTGCCTGGCGGACAACCCCAAGACGGTATCGGCATGCCAGGCCGAGCAGCTGTCCTACGAGGCCGACCTGAAGGCTTACGAGGCGACCCCCGCCGGCATGTTGACCAGCCGATAGCCGAACGACCGTCTCGGCCTCGCCGCACTTGCCTGCGGCCATGGCCCGGCGGCAAGGTGGAGGGTCTGTGCTGTCGAGAGGACATCATGGCGGAACCCTCCGGCTTATCCCGCGGCCTGACCAATTACGGCGACCCCGATTTCGCGCTCTACCTGCGGCGTTCGTTCGCCCGCTCGATGGGCTATTCGACCGCGCTCCTGGCGCGGCCGGTGATCGGCATTGCCGACACTCGTTCCGGCTACAACAACTGCCACCGCCATTTCCCCGAGCTGATCGAGGCGGTCAAGCGCGGCGTGCTGGCGGCGGGCGGCCTGCCGCTGACGTTTCCGACGATCTCGCTGGGCGAAGTGTTCCTCAGCCCGACCAGCCTGATGTTCCGCAATCTGATGGCGATCGACACCGAGGAGATGATCCGCGCCCAGCCGATGGATGCGGTGGTATTGGTCGGCGGCTGCGACAAGACCGTGCCGGCGCAATTGATGGGGGCGATTTCGGCGAGCCGGCCGGCGATCGGGCTCGTCGCCGGGCCGATGATGACCTCGCGCTGGCATGGCGAGCGATTGGGCGCCTGCACCGATTGCCGCCGCTTCTGGGCCAAATACCGCGCCGGCGAGATCGGCACCGACGAGATCCACGAGGTCGAGGGCAACCTCGCGACCACAGCCGGCACCTGTGCGGTGATGGGCACGGCGAGCACGATGGCCGGGGTCGCCGAGGCGCTCGGCATGATCCTTCCCGGCACCGCGGCGATCCCGGCGGTCCATGCCGACCGGCTGCGCGCCGCCGAAGCGACCGGCCATGTCGCGATGCAGCTCGCCCGGAGCGGGCTAACCCCCGACCGGATCGTGACGCCGCAATCGGTCGAGAACGCGCTGCGCGTCCTGATGGCGATCGGCGGCTCGACTAACGCGGTCCTGCACCTGACCGCGATCGCCGGCCGAGCCGGCATCGACATCGATTTGCGCCGCCTCAACGCGATCAGCGACTCGACGCCCGTTCTCGTCGATCTGAAGCCGACCGGGCCATATTACATGGAGGATTTGTTCGCCGCCGGTGGCATCGGCGCGGTCTTGCGCGAATTGCAGCCGCTGCTGAACCTCGACTGCCTGTCCGTATCGGGCGAAACTCTGGCCGAGCGCCTCGCCGCCCCCGCCGGCCCGGTCGACCGAGACGTGGTCAAGCCGTTCGCCGACCCGCTGCAGCCCCAAGGCGGCCTCGTCGCCTTGTTCGGCTCGCTGGCGCCCAAGGGGGCGATCTTCAAGCGCTCGGCGGCGGACCCCAAACTGTTCGAGAAAGAGGGGCGCGCGGTCGTCTTCGCCTCACTCGAAGATTTGTCGGCGCGCATCGACGACCCCGGTCTCGACGTGACCCCGGAGGATTTTCTGGTATTGCAAAATGCCGGGCCGCTGTCGGCTTCGGGCATGCCGGAGGCCGGCTACCTGCCGATCCCGCAAAAGCTCGCCCGCGCCGGGGTCAAGGACATGGTGCGCATCTCCGACGCGCGCATGAGCGGCACCGCTTACGGCTCGATCGTCCTGCACGTGACCCCTGACGCCGCTTCCGGCGGCCCGCTCGCCAAAGTCCGCAACGGCGACCCGATCCGCCTCTCGGTCAAAGACCGCCGCATCGACCTTTTGGTCCCTCCCGACGAACTCGCCCGCCGCCCGGCGCCGTTACCGCCAATCCCCGAGCGCGGCTACGCCCATCTCTACCGCCGCGAAATCCTGCAAGCCGACCGCGGCTGCGACTTCAACTTCCTCCGCAAACACCCCCTCGCCGACACGCGGGCGGTGTAGGGAGGGTGGAGCGGAGCGCAGCCCGCCAAGTTGCGGTGCACTGCACGGCGGGTCGCACCCGCCCTACGCCGGCTGGCCGCGCCTGCCCAATCGGTTCTCAAGCGTTATCTAAGCGGGCAACGATCAGCTACATCTGAGCCAAATGGCGGTGTAGGATGGGTTGAGCGATCGCGAAACCCATCGGGGCTGAGGCGCGCAACCATTGCGGACGACGGCTGTTGCCCGATGTCGAGAGCGAATCGTTACGACGCGACCTCGGAAAAACAGATCGGCGTGACGCGGAAGTTAATCCATTTGGCACCGAAGCGATGGGTTTCACTACGTTCAACCCATCCTACACGCTGACTCGCATCCCTAGCCGCCGCATTTCCAGAAAAGGGAAATATGCGCGCCGACCAGACAGGCGGGTTTCGCTCTTGCAGCAGCCAGTAAATGCTCAAACCAATCAATGTAGTACCTAACCCAGAGATCACACTACTCCAATAGGGGGCGCGGCTATAAATAACCCTTCCGGCCAACACGAAAATCAACCCGATGATCGACACAAATTGTTGGTCAACCCACACGATTTGCTGGGGTGGATCGCCGCCATTCAAAAATACTTTCGTCTCAAGATGAATACCAAGCAATTCGGGAAGCCACTGCGGCAACCAGTCATTAAACCATTGCGCTATGCGACTGCGTGGCTCACGTTTCCAATCACTTTCCTTTATGGGGGGAAAATCCAGCGGCGCAGCATCACTTTTAATCTTGGCACCAGTAGAAGGATTTTCCAGAAGGCGGTTTGTCTGACTTTGGGGCTCGCGGCTCAATGCGGGGTGGGCGGCGATGGGCATAGCTCGGCGCCGGGGGTGATCTCGCCGCCGGCCATGACTTCGGCGTAGATGCCCATGTTGATGTGGCCGAAATTGCGCTGGAGGGCCGCGAGGATGTCGAGGTCGCGTTCGGCGGTGACGGGATTGACCTGGGTTGCGGCGCACCGGGTGATCGGCGAGACGACGCGCAGCCGCGCCGACCCGAGGGCGATTTCGGCGCCGATCCAATCGTGTTCGGACCAGGCTGGCGCTCCGTCGAAATAGACGTTCGCGCGAAAGCGGATCGGATCGACCGCGGCGCCGATCGCCGCTTCGAGGGCGGCGATGCTGGCGCGGTTGATCAGCGAGACGTATCGGCCGGTCGCCGCATTGGGCTTGCGCCGGGCGTCGGCAAAGGCGTGCCCCGGCGCTTCGACGACGCGCAATGGTCCGTTCACCGCGCCGCCAAGGAAATCATCGTAGAATTCCGCGACCAGTCGGCGTCCCTCCGGCTCGGTCAGCCGCCCGCGCAGCAATACCTGGCCGTTTTCGGCGATCGCCAGGACGCCGCTTTCCGGCTCAAAGCGGGTTTGCAGCAGCGCCAGCTTTTCGTCGCGCATCAGCATGATGAACTTGGTCTTCGGCAGCCATTCCGGGTTCTGCGGATCGAAGACTGTCGAGCCGAGCGCCAACGCAAAGCGCCGATCGTGCGGCAGGCATTCGCCCCGGGTCAGCGTCACATGGTCGAGCTTCTCGGCGCTCAGTCCCTTTACCGGATAGCGGTAGATCGCGCTGATGGTAGTGGCCATGGTGCCCGCTCTGCTTCGCTGCGGCCAAAGTATAGCCCGGGCGGGGTCCAATGCCGATCGTATAGAGCAGTCTCCGATCGAACCCGATCCCGCTCCCACCCCGCTCCGGATAGGCCCGCAGCAACAATGGCCATATGGCGAATTGCATCCGCCCTAAGCCTGCTCACCAGACTCGCAGCGAGACCCGTCAACTCGTCGACGCTCGTACGCCCACCCGGTTCAAGGGTCGGCTCCTTTCCCGAGATTCGAGCCGGCTCAGAGCGAGGCGAATCGCGTGTTCGTGGCAGCCGGCCGGGGCCGACCTCGATCGCGCAGCGGCGCGGCCGCTTGGCTCGGTTTGCCGACGGGCATGGACGCAGGCGACGGCGCGGCGTAAGAGGGAAATATGGTCTCCCCGCTCGCTCCGGCACCTTATGCGTCGAAGCCGGGGGAATCCCGCGGACGGCTGCATCCGGAGCCCGAGCACGTTATGCGCTCGCCCTATCAGCGCGACCGCGACCGGATCATCCATTCGACCGCGTTTCGCCGGCTGACCCACAAGACCCAGGTGTTTGTCTATCACGAGGGCGACCATTACCGCACCCGGCTGACCCACAGCCTCGAGGTCGCGCAGATCGCGCGCACGATCGGCCGCGCGCTCGGCCTCACCGAGGATCTCGCTGAAACTCTGGCGCTGGCCCACGACCTCGGGCACACCCCGTTCGGCCATGCCGGCGAAGAAGCGCTCAACGCCGAGATGGCGCGCTTCGGCGGGTTTTCGCACAACGACCAGACCTTGCGCGTCCTGACCCGGCTCGAACGCCGCTATGCCGAATTCGACGGCCTCAACCTGACCTGGGAGACGCTCGAAGGCACGGTCAAGCACAACGGCCCGCTGATCGGCCCCGGCATCGACCGAGGGGTGCCGCCGACGATCGCCGAATACGACCGCCTCCACCCGTTGGCGCTCGACACCTTCCCCGGACCCGAGGCGCAAGTGGCCTCGCTCGCCGACGACATCGCCTACAACAACCACGACATCGACGATGGGCTGCGCGCCGGGCTGTTCACGGTCGCCGACCTCGCCGAGGTGCCGCTGGTCGGCCCGGTGTTCCGCGATGTCGCCGCCCGCTATCCGGGGATCGAGGAGCCGCGCCTAATCCACGAATCGATCCGCCGGGTGATCGACCATATGGTCGGCGACCTGATCGCCGAGACGCGGCAGCGGTTGGCCGAAAGCGGGGTCGGATCGGCCGCCGAGGTGCGCGCGCTCAAGGCGCCGGTCGCCGGTTTTTCCAGGGAGATGCGGCAGAACGACCGGGCACTGAAAGGGTTTCTGTTCGAGCGCATGTACCGCCATTACCGGGTCAACCGGATGAGCTCGAAGGCGCGCCGCGTCGTCCATGACCTGTTCGGGCTCTATCTTGCCGAGCCGGAATGCCTGCCCGGCGAGTGGCGCGGGCTGGCTGCGGGCCCGGACCACCCGCAAACCGCCCGCGTCGCCGCAGACTATCTCGCCGGCATGACCGACCGCTACGCGCTCGACGAGCACCACCGGCTGTTCGACACCTATGTACCGACTTGAGCAAGCATCTGATGATTTCTTGCCAAGCTCGACCGAATGACGCTCGACAGTCACGCCGTTTTCCGGCTGTTCCACGGGGCGAGCAAGGAAAAGGTCGCCTTGACCCTTGCCGCGGGCGAACGTTTTGCCGCCAAGTTCGGGCGCAAAGGATTTCGGGCGAAATTTCGTATTCGACGCGACCTGGCGAGGCCGGCGCTACCATATGAAGCAGGTCGAGGTCAACGCGACCTGGGGGGTGATTGGCTGGCGATCGGCGTCGCCGTCAAATATTTTTGACCGACCTCGGGAGGACGGAGAGTGCAGCTCAGTTATGATCGTCGGCACAACATCGCACATTGGCGCCTGCGCGAACCGGACGCGGTCCAGCTCGAAACCAATCGTTCGCGGGATGAGGTGAACGTCGACCTCGGACCGGACGGGACCGTTTATGGCATCGAACTTCTCAACGCCAATGCCGAGCTTCGCGCCGCCGATGGGGAGCGGCTCGTGGTTATTGACGAAGTCGCGGGCAGCAGATTCGAGGTCCCGTTGCCAGACGTAGCCTAGCATCGGTTCCTCACCTTCGAGCTCTCCCGCCTGTTCCAAATGACCAACATATTCAACGATGTGCGGCGGTTGATAGTGACCGCGATCGGCGACCTCGCCGCACAGGGAGCGCTGCCACCGGGGCTCGATCTGACGCGGGTCGCGATCGAGCCGCCGCGCGATCCCGCGCATGGCGATCTCGCTACCAATGCGGCGATGGTGTTGGCGGGTGCCGTCCGGGAAAACCCAATGGCATTGGCCGAGCGGATCGGCGCCGCGCTGAGCGGGCGCGAGCTGGTCACCGGAGATTACCGTGGGCCCGGCTTCACCGCCACCGCGGCGCGACCAGGCTTTCTGAACATATGGCTCGCGCCTGAAATCTGGCGTGCGCAATTGCGTGCGATCCTGCGCGCCGGGCCTGCTTTCGGCGATTCGGCGATCGGCGGCGGCGAGCGGGTCAATGTCGAATTCCTCTCCACCAACCCGACCGGGCCGATCCATGTCGGTCATGCCCGGATCGCGGTGGTCGGCGACGCGCTGGCATCGCTGCTCGCCAAGGCCGGGTTCGCGGTCGCGCGCGAATATTACATCAACGATGCCGGCGCCCAGGTCGACACGCTCGCCCACTCGCTCCATCTGCGCTATCGCGAGGCGCTCGGCGAGGATGTCGGGCCGATCTCTGACGGGCTCTACCCCGGCGATTACCTGATCGCTCCGGGCCGCGAACTGGCCGAACGCGACGGCGAGAAATGGCTCGGGTGCGCCGAGAGCACATGGCTGCGGCCGGTACGCGAATTTGCGGTCGCCGCGATGATGAAATCGATCCGCGACGATCTCGCACTTCTCAGCATCTCGTTCGACGCTTTTGTCTCCGAACAGGCGCTGACCGAGGCGGGCGCCATCGACCAGGCCCTCGCCGCGCTCGACGAGCGCGGGCTGATTTATACCGGCGTGCTGGAGCCGCCTAAGGGGAAGCCGCCGCCCGACGACTGGGAGCCGCAGCCGCTTCTTCTGTTTCGAGCGACACGGTTCGGCGACGAGGTCGATCGGCCGATCAGGAAATCCGATGGGTCGTGGACCTATTTCGCGGCCGACATCGCCTATCACTTCGACAAGTTCGCTCGCGGCTTCGCCAATCTGATCGATGTGTGGGGCGCCGACCATGGCGGCTATGTCAAGCGCATGCGGGCCGCGGTCGAGGCGCTGACCAATGGCGCGGCCGCGCTCGACGTCAAGCTCTGCCAACTGGTCAGTCTTTACGACAAAGGCCAGCCGGTGAGGATGTCGAAGCGGGCGGGCACCTTCGTCACCCTGCGCGAGGTGGTCGATAAGGTCGGCCGGGACGTGTTCCGCTTTATGATGCTGACTCGCAGGAACGACCAGGCGCTCGAGTTCGACTTCGCCAAGGTCACCGAACAGTCGAAGGACAACCCGGTCTTCTATGTGCAATACGCGCATGCGAGGGCGGCCTCGGTGATGCGCCACGCCGTCGAGGCGTTCCCGCCTGACGACCTGTCCGATAAGGCATTGGCTGAGGCGTCGCTCGACCGGCTCGCCGATCCGGCCGAGCTGGCGCTGATCCGCCAGCTGGCGCAATGGCCGCGGCTGGTCGAGAGCGCCGCCGAGGCGCACGAGCCGCACCGGGTCGCCTTTTACCTGCAGGAGGTTGCGGCGCAGTTCCATATGCTTTGGAACAAGGGCCGGGACGAGTCGACGCTGCGCTTTATTCTGGCCAGCGATCCGGCGCTGACCCGTGCGCGCCTTGCCCTGGTCCGCGGCGTCGCCATCGTCATCGCCTGCGGGCTCGCCGTGATCGGCGTCGAGCCGGTCGAGGAGATGTAGCCATGTCCTACAATCTCGGTCAGATCGACCCCGACCGGCGCGGCGAGCGTTACGCCGCCGAGCGCAGCGAACTCCGCGCCGATCCTCGCGACGAGGAGCCGCCGGCGCGACCGCGGCCGGTTTTGGCGGCGGGGGCGGCGCTCTTGGTCATGGGTCTGTTTGCAGGCGGCCTGTGGTTTGCCTATGTCGAGGGGCTGAACCATGCGATCGGCGGCGGCAATGGCGGCGACATCCCGCTGATCCGCGCCGATACACAGCCGATCAAGGTCAGGCCGGCAAATCCCGGCGGCATGGCGATCCCCGATCGCGACCTCTTGATCTATGGCGAGGGCCGCCCGACCGTCGAGCACCTGCTGCCGCCGCCGGAACAGCCGATGGCCCGTCCGGCGGCGCCGGCACCATCGCCGCCGCCGCAGGCGGCATCATCGCAACCGGCGCCTGGGATGGCCGGGGCCGTGCCGGCCGAACCCGGCCCGAACCCGGCTCGCGCGAACGCTGCGACGTCGCCCGCCACTGCGGCGCCGGGTCGCCCGCCCGGCCTGGATCAGGCGGCGGAGACGGCCGCCGTGCCGCCGGCCAACGCGCCCCGGGCCGCGGCCAAGACGGCGCCGGCAAGGACCGGCGGTATCCGGCTGCAGCTCGGCGCGGTGCGCAGCGAGGGGATGGCGCGCGCCGAATGGGGCCGCATCAGCCGCGACAACCGCGATCTGCTGGGCAGTCTCTCGGCGATCGCGGTCCGTGCCGATCTCGGAGACAAGGGCGTCTATTACCGCATCGAGACGGCACCGGTCGCAGACATGGCGCGCGCCGAGCGGATCTGCGCGAAGCTGCGGCAGCGACATCTCGGCTGCATCGTCGTGCGATGAAGATGCGCCCGCTCTTGCCAGCGCGGACGCCGCCGATCAGGCGGCGGATCGATCGGGCCCGGCATGAGGAGGCGAGACGCTTGCCGAAAAAAGAGGGTTTGTGTTGCTAGGCGCAACCCCGCCAGGCGGACCGCGCGCGGTCGTTCTCGGCTGCGCCGGCGAGGAGCTGGGCGCGGCCGAGCGCCGCTTTTTCGCCGCGGCCAATCCGGCCGGCTTTATCCTGTTCCGGCGCAACTGCCGCGCGCCCGATCAGGTTCGGCGGCTGGTCGAAGCGTTGCGCGATAGCGTCGGGCGGCCCGATGCGCCGGTGCTGATCGACCAGGAGGGCGGTCGGGTGGCGAGGTTGCGGCCGCCGCATTGGCGCCGTTACCCGTCGGCCGCCGAGATCGCCTCGCTCCCCGGCCCGGACGCCGCGGATGCGGCGCGGCTCGGGGCGCGCCTGATTGCCGATGATCTGGCCCGGCTCGGCATCACCGTCGCCTGCCTGCCGGTCCTCGACCTGCCGGTTGCCGGCGCCGACCCGGTGATCGGTGACCGCGCCTATGGCGCCGAGCCCGAACGTGTGGCGCGGCTCGGCCGGGCGGTGTGCGATGGGCTACTCGCTGGCGGTGTCTTGCCGGTGCTCAAGCACGTGCCGGGTCATGGCCGCGCCCGCGTCGACAGCCATTATGCCTGTCCGGTGGTGGCGACCGGCCGCGACGAGCTGCAGCACACCGATTTTGCACCGTTTCGCGAGTTGGCGACGATGCCGTGGGCGATGACCGCGCACATCGTCTACCGCGCGATCGACCCGACGGCGCCCGCGACATTGTCGCCGCGGGTCATCGCCGAGATCGTCCGCGGCGAGATCGGCTTTGGCGGCGTGCTCGTTACCGATGACCTGTCGATGCGAGCCTTGGGCGACAGCCTCGGCGAGCGGGCGCGGCGGGCGCTCGACGCCGGCTGCGATCTGGCGCTGCATTGCAATGGTGATCCGGCCGAGATGGAGGAGATCGTAGCCGCGGTCGGCCCGGTCTCCCCGGAGGCTGCGCTGCGCCTCGCTCGAGGCGAGGCGCAGCGGGGGGAGGCGGGGAACGGCGGGGCCGCCGCGTTCAATCGCCCGGCGGCGGAGCTCCGCTTCGACACGCTGCTGGCGCAGGCGGCGCTGTGATCAACCTGCCGGCATCTTGGGCGGCGGCGATCTACCAGGCCAGCACCTGGGTGTTGCCGGTGGTTATCGCCGTGACCTTTCACGAGGCGGCGCACGGGTTCGTCGCCTATCGCTTTGGCGACGACACCGCGATGCGGGCGCGGCGCGTCACCTTCAATCCGTTGAACCATATCGACCCGTTCGGCACGATCGTATTGCCGGCGCTGCTGTTCCTGACTTCGGGTTTCCTGTTCGGCTACGCTAAGCCGGTACCGGTCAATTTCGGCCACCTGCGCAACCCGCGGCGCGACATGGTGTGGGTGGCGTTGGCCGGGCCCGGGACCAACGTGCTGCTGGCAATCGCCTCGTCAGTGCTGTTCTACGGGGTCGGATTTTTCCCGGCGAGCCCGGCCGAGTGGATCGCCGCGAACCTCATCCATTCGCTGCAGATCAACGCCGTGCTCTGCGTCTTCAATCTGCTGCCGTTGCCGCCGCTCGACGGCGGCCGGGTTGCGGTCGGGCTGCTGCCGCGCTCGCTCGCCTATCCGCTCGCCCGGCTCGAGCCCTACGGTATCCCGATCGTGCTCTTGATGCTGTTCGTATTGCCGTGGATCGGCGCGCGGACCGGGCTCGACCTCAACATCCTCGCCTATGTGATCGGCGTGCCGACCGAGGCCCTCATTCATTTCGTGCTGGCGATCACCGGGCAGGGCGGATGAACGGCCCTAGGGCGCACACAGCCCTCACCCATTCAGCCTCTCGGGCCGGGTCCCCCCTCTCCCGAATTGCGGGAGAGGGTCCTGAGCGCAGCGAAGGGGGTGAGGGCAGGGGTGCTCGGGCCGAACAGCTGGTGCTCGACCTCGACGGCTATGAGGGGCCGATCGATGTCTTGCTGTCGCTGGCGCGCGAGCAGAAGGTCGATCTGGCCAAGATCTCGATCCTGGCATTGGCCGACCAGTTTCTCGCCTTTATCGACCGGCAGCGGCAGGCGCACCTGGAGATCGCCGCCGATTACCTAGTGATGGCGGCGTGGCTTGCCTATCTCAAATCGCGCCTGCTGCTGCCGCAGCCCGCCGATGACGACGAGCCGGACATGGCCGAATTCGCCGCCGCGTTGGGACATCGGCTGAAACTGCTCGAGGCGATGCAGACCGCCGGCCGAAGGCTGATGGCTCGCCCGCGCCTTGGCGTCGATGTGTTTTTTCGCGGCGATCCCGAGGGGCTGGCGACGGTCGCGGTGCCGGTGTGGCGGCTCGGTTTTTACGAATTGCTGCGCGCCTATGGCGAGGTGCGCCGGCGCAGCACCGCGGCGGTGTTCACGATCGAGCCCTCGGTGTTCCATTCGATGGACGACGCGCTGCAGCGCCTCTCGCGGTTCCTCGGTCGGGTGCCGCAATGGCGCGAGCTGAGCCGGTTTCTGCCGCAGCAGCCGGGCGGGAAGCAGATCCGTCGCTCGGCATTGGCCGCGACCTTTGCCGCGGTTCTCGAGCTTGCCCGCGACGGCCGGATCGAACTGCGCCAGGACCGTGCCTTCGGCCCGATCTGGCTGCGCAGCGCCGGCATCGCAGCGGTGCTGGGAGGCGGCGAGGGGGTGCCGCGGTGACAGATCGGGCGCAGCAATTGCGGTTGGTCGAGGCCTTGCTGTTTGCCGCGGGAGAGCCGCTTGCCGACGAAGTCCTGGGGCAGCGCCTCGGCGACGGGGTCGATCTCGCCGGAGTGTTGCGCGAACTGGTCGCGCATTATGCTGGGCGCGGGGTCAACCTGGTGCGGCTGGCCGGGGGTTGGGCGTTCCGCACCGCACCCGATCTCGCCCAGGCCTTGCGCCTCGAGCGGCCCGTCGCTCGCAGATTGTCGCGCGCGGCGGTCGAGACCCTGGCGGTGATTGCCTATCACCAGCCGGTTACCCGCGCCGAGATCGAGGAGATCCGCGGGGTCGGCCTCGGCAAAGGCACCATCGACACGCTGATGGAAGCGGGTTGGGTGCGTCCCAGTGGGCGGCGCATGACTCCCGGCCGGCCGCTCTTATGGGTGACAACGCCGGGGTTTCTCGCCCATTTCGGCCTCGACAGGCTCAAGGACCTGCCGGCGATCGACGAGTTGCGCGCCGCCGGCCTTCTCGACCTGACCGCGCCAAAGCTCGGCGAAAGCGAGCCCGAAGGCGCGTCGGCGATTGGTTGAGGAGAGTATAATCGGACGCTCTGGGACGCCGGTCATCCCAGATCGTGCGGCGGGAGCCGCAAGGAGGACCGCCGATGTCCTCGCCTGAACGGAACAGCGCCGTCCCGGGTCCGTCCGCGAGCCCAAGCAGGTGTGAACACCGGGCAAGCCGGTCGATCTTCCGGCGATACGCCGCACAACGCCGGGGTCTTCTCGCCGCGGCTTTGATCGGCGGGTTTGTCGCCGGGATCGTCTATCGCCTGCTGGCCGATCCGGCCGTCGAGCGGGATCTTTCCAACTGTCTTCTCAGCGGGTTGCACGGGACCGGCATCGCGCTGACGGCATGGGCGGTGCACACCGGGTTTGCGTCGTCCGCGCGGTCCTCGATCGGCGCGGCGCTCAGGCGATTGCCGGTCGCCGGCGAGGTGCTGATTCGGTCGCTGGTGATGACCGCCGCACTGGTCATCGCCGTCATCTCGTTGCAATTGGTGCTTTACGCCGGTCCCCAGGGGTTGCGCTGGTTCACGACAGATTGGTTCGCCACGACCCTGCCGTGGATCGTCGCGATCGGGTTCGGATTATCGCTGGTCGTCGGCGCGATCACCGAAACCGGCCGGCTGATCGGACGTCCGATGCTGACCAGCATCGTTTTGGGAACCTATCATCGTCCGGCGCGCGAACAGCGGATTGTGATGTTCCTCGATATCGCCGGCTCGACGCGGCTCGCCGAGAAATTGGGCGAGCTCCGGGTGCACGACCTGATCACCCGCTTCTTCTTCGATATCGACGAACCGATCACCGGCCACCGCGGTACGGTGCACGCCTATGTCGGCGATGAAGTGATCGTTACCTGGCGAGTCACCGGCGACCCGGAGCGCGATGCGCAATGCATGGCGTGTTTTTTTGCCATCGAACGTAAAATGGCCAGCCTCGCGGCCGACTATGATCGTGAATTCGACGTCGTGCCGCATTTCCGCGCCGGGCTGCATGCCGGTCCGGTGATCGTCAGCGAATGCGGCGACACCAAACGCCAGCTCGCCTATTTCGGCGACACGATGAATGTCGCGGCCCGGCTATGCGAGTATTGCAAGGCGGTCGATCAGCGCCTGGTGGTTTCCGCAGACCTGCTGCGCCTGGTGGCGATCCCGGCCGATCTATGGATTGGCGCTGGCGAGAGCATTGCGCTGCGCGGACGGCAACAAAGGGTGGGGGCGCACGCGATCCAGCCTAGTCCTAGTGTCGTCATCACCAGCCTTCAGTAGAAGCGGTTCCCGACCGAGCCGAACCCCCTGGTCTCTCTCCAATGCGCACTGACGGAAAGCCGCTCTGGCTCCGGGGGCTTCACCAGCCCCGATAGACGGTGTCCCTTATCGGTGTCACCTTGTTCTGCCCTCAAGGAGTTGCGGAGGGCGCTCGCCGGACTTGCCGCGCTCCCGGCTTCTGGTCCCCGGCGGAACCTCGACCACGAGGTCTCTCTGCATTTGAGCGTGGGACGGCCCCGGTCCGGCGTTGCGCTCGGCTTGCGGCGGCCTTGGTCGGTTCGTCGGCAAGAGTCGCGAGACGCAGGCGCAAAAACGCAGCGACCGCAGCCTCCTCGGCGCTCATTCCCTCGATATTCCGCTTCAGGTAGGCTTGCGTCCGCCGCGACAAGGTCCGCGCGAGGCTGCCGTCGAGGTAGCCTTCGAAAATCGCCGGATGGATATAGCATTTGCGGCAGACCGCCGGGGTGTTGCCGAGATGTTTGGCAACCTGTTCAACAGCCCGGACGATCGCCGATTTGGGCGCGGTGTCGCCGTCGACGGCGGTGAGCTCTTGCAGTGCCATCGCGGCGAGATGGGTCCCGGCCCAGGTGCGGAAATCCTTGGCGGTGATCTCCTCGCCGCTGATCTCCCGCAGATAATCGTTGACATCGGCCGAGTCGACGCAATGGCGGTTGCCCTCGCCATCGAGATACTGGAACAGCTCGTAGCCGGGCAGGTCACGGCAGTTCTTAACGATGCGCGCGAGGCGGCGGTCGGTGATGCAGCCCTCGTGCCGGATGCCGCTCTTGCCGCGAAAACTGAGATTGATCCGGGCGCCCTCGATGACCGCATGCCGGTGGCGCAGCGTAGTCAGCCCGAAGCTCTTGTTGGCCTTCGAATATTCGACGTTGCCGATGCGGAACAGGGTCAACTCCAACAACCGCACGATCGCCGCCAGCACCCGCTCGCGCGGCAGCCCGTGACGCCGCAGATCGGCGTCGACGCGGGCGCGGATGCGCGGCAGCACCCGGCCGAACAATAGCATTCGGCCGAATTTGGTCTCGTCGCGGGCTTCGCGCCAGAGAGCATGATAGCGATACTGCTTGCGCCCGCGCGCATCGCGGCCGGTCGCTTGAATATGCCCGTTCGCGGACGGGCAGATCCACACCCCCTGCCACGCCGGCGGGATCGCTAGCGCCTTGATCCGCCGTAATGTCTCAAAATCGCCGATCAGGCTGCCGTCGCGATCGCGATAGTCGAAGCCGGTTCGCACCTTCTCGCGGGTGATGCCCGGAGCGTCGCCGCTGACATGGCGCAGCCGGACGGCGCTCGCCGCGGCAATCGGATCGAGTGGCGACGCGGCAGACATCTCGGCGGAAGGACGCGGGCGCCTCGCGGTTTTCCGAGCGGAAGCGCGGTGCAGAGGTGCTGGCGACGCCGCGCGGCGCTCCAGATGGCTGCGGCCGGACCCGTTCTTCATGTTTCACCGCTCTTTTAGTCGAGCCTGGTGCAAAGAAGCGCCGGGCTCCTGGCAAGCGCCGCATTTCCGCCCATCGTCGCTAGGGACCGCGCACCCGGTTTGCTTCTCGTTTACTCGGCTAACCTGACCGAGGCTCGCGGGGTTCCGAGAGACCACGGTTGAAGCTGATCCCGGAACCCGTCGCGCGACCCGGCGTTCGGCAAACAAATCTTCCGGTCCTGCCTCGCGTTCGGCGCGGGCGTACAGAGCGGGGGCCCGGAAGGTACACTGCGAGTGCCCGTGGGGTTTTCCGTCCGGCGGTGGAGAGCGGCATGCTGATGCTGATCGCGGTATGGCCACTGGTGTCGGCGGCCTACCTGCTGTTCGTGGGCCAGGCGTCGGCGGACGAGGTCGGGCTGGCGATCGCCTGCGGCCTTGGCGCGACATTGTGGCTTGGCGTTGTCGCCGGCGCCGCCGGAGTTCGTTTCCGCTTCGAGCTGGAAGCGGCTGCGGCGGCGGTGCGGGCGCTCGCCGGTCTGCCGCTCGGGGTTGCTAGAACCGCTGGAGCGCTGATGCGCGGGTACCCGGGTCGAGTGGTTGGGCAGCGGTTCGTCGAGGGGCGCGAGCGCGACCCGGCAGATGCGGCCCGGCGGGCCGTTGCGGTTCTGGCTGTGTCGCTTGCGCCGGACCGATTTGTGCTGCGCATCCTCGAGGGACGCGACCGACTGGAAGTGCACGGTTTCACGGCCGCGCCGGCGGAAAGCGATGCGAGATGGCCGGCGTGACGCCGTGGCTGGTCTCGGCGACCGTCTTGCTGCCGGCGCTGGCCGCGGCAGTTCTGATGTGTGCGCGGGGTCGCTTGGGTCAGCGGCTCGCGGCGGTTCAAGTGGCGACTGCCCTCGCTATCCTGCTGCTCGCGATCATGACCTTCGCCTTTGAGGAGGCCTCGTCGATGGATTTGGCGCTGACCTTGGCGCTGCTGAGCTTGCCGGCAACGCTGCTCTACGCTGTGTTTCTGGAGCGGTGGCTGTGAGGGCGATTGCAATGGAAGTTCTGCTGGCGGCGGCAGTGCTTTCAGGCTGGCTCGGCTGCTTTGGGCTGCTGCGCCTTCGGACCGCACTCGACCGCCTGCATTGCGCCATGTTCGTGAATGCGGCGTCGGGTTTCGCCGTCACGCTCGCTGTCCTTCTTCAGGACGGGCTGACCGACCGGTTTCTGAAGATGCTGGCCATCTTGTTGATTCTGCTGCTTAGCGGGGCGGCGACGAGCCACGCCGTCGGACGCGCTTTGGCGCTGCGCGACGGAGTGGGGCAATGAGCGTTCTGCTCGCCCTGTTACTGCTGCTCGCCGCACTGTCGGGGTCCGGCGTCGTGCTGTCGCGCGAACCGCGCGCGCAGGTTTTCGCACTCGCTGCCAACGGCTTGGTTCTGACTTTGCTGTTCTTCGCGCTGCAGGCGCCGGACGTGGCGCTTTCGGAGCTGGCGGTCGGCACCGCCGCGACCCCGCTGCTGTTCCTCGTCGCGCTCGGCGCGGTCAGAATCAATTGGGGCCGGGGATGACGCCACGGCTGCGCACAGCACTGCTCGGGCTCGCCGGGCTATGCCTCCTGCCGGCGGTATGGCGCGTGGCGGTGGCCCTCCCCGCATTCGGCGAGGCCACCGCGCAGTACGGGCCAGCCGTCAACCGGCTGGGTCCGCCGCTGCGTCACGTCTCGAACATGGTGAGTGCGGTCAACTTCGATTTTCGCGGCTTCGACACGCTGGGCGAGGAATTCATGCTGCTGTGCGCAGTCACTGGAGCGGTGATGCTGCTGCGCGGCGCGCGCGGCGAGGACCGCACCGCCGAGGCCAGCCGCCTCGCCGGCCGCTCGGTGCTACCGCGGGCCAATTCGACGGTGTTGATATGTCGCTGGTTCGGGCCGCCGACGCTGCTGTTCGGCCTTTACGTGGCGCTGCACGCGATGGTCACGCCGGGCGGCGGGTTCCAAGGCGGCGTGGTGATCGCCTCAGGGCTGCTGCTGGTCTATCTCGGCGAAGGCTATCAGAGCTGGCGCCGACTGGTCCGCTCCGACGTGATCAGCGCATTGGAAGGCGGCGGCGCGCTGCTATTCGTACTGGCCGGCCTGGCGCCGATGGCGATGGGCAAGGCCTTTATGCAGAACGTCCTGCCGCTCGGCGAATTCAAGGAGGTCTTTTCCGGCGGCCTGATGCTGGTGGAGAACGCCGGGGTCGCTCTGGCTGTGACCGGCGGGTTTGCGATGCTGTTTATCGAGTTCCTGGAAGAGACCCGCGCACTGGAGTCCGAGACCGGCGGATGAGCGTCCTGCCTTGGCTGGTCGCGGCCTGGCTGTTCGGGGTCGGCCTCTACGGCATTGCTTCGAGCCGCAGCTTCATCCACCTGATCGGCTGCCTGTCGGTGTGCCAATCCTCGACTTACGTGCTGCTGCTCGCCATCGGCTATCGCTGGGGCGCCGTGGCTCCGGTCTTTTATGACCACCCGCCCGGCACGCCGGCGGTGGACCCGGTGGTCCAGGCGCTGGTGCTGACCGACATCGTCGTCGGCGCCACCGTCACCGCGCTCTTGCTGGCGATGGCGCTCCAGGTCGACCGCAAGTACCGCGAGCTCGACCCGCAAAAGCTGCGTCCGCTGATCGGCAAGGGTCAGCGGTGAGCCTCGCCCTCGACCTGGTGCCGCTGGCGGTGGCGATGCCGCTGGCGGTGGCGGCCGCGATGCTGGCTGTGGCCCATCTGCTGCCTGCCCGCCTGCCGGACGTGCTGGCGACGCTAACCGCTCTCGCCGTCGCCGGGATCTGCGCCGTGCTGGCGGTAGAGAGCAAGCGGCACGGCGTCCTCACTTACTGGTTCGGCGGCTGGACGCCGGGGCCTGGCGTCGTTCTCGGGATCGGCTTCGGCGTCGACCCGGCGAGCGCCGTCGTAGCGGGCTTCATCGGCATACTGTTCGCCGCGACCCTGGTATTCGCCTGGGGCTATTTCGACGAGGTGCACGCCCACTTTCACGTGCTGATGCTGCTGTTCCTGGCGGCCATGGTCGGCTTCTGCCTGACCCGCGACCTGTTCAACCTGTTTGTTTGGTTCGAGGTGATGAGCGTCGCGGCATTTGCGCTGACCGCCTACCAGCTGGAGATGCCGTCCTTGGCCGGCGCCTTGAACTTCACTGTCACGAACAGCCTGGCGAGCTTCATGATGCTCGGCGGGGTCGGGCTGATTTACGCGCGGACCGGGTTCCTCGATTTTCAGGCGCTCGGACACGCTGTCGCACAGACCGGCAACGACCCGGTGACGATCGGCGCATTCTGCCTCTTGGCGGCGGCACTGTTGATCAAAGCGGCGATCCTGCCGTTTCATTTCTGGCTTTCGGACGCGCATGCGGTGGCGCCGTCCCCGGTCTCGGTGATCTTTTCGGGAGCGATGGTGGCGCTCGGCCTGTTCGGCCTCGCCAAGTTGGCGTTTCAGGTGTTTGCCGGTTCGGCCGAGGCGCATTTTCTAATGCACGGCCTGTTGATGGCTCTGGGTGCGGCGACCGCAATCGTCGGCGCGCTGATGACCCGTGCGCAGCGGCATCTGAAGCGCATGCTGGCATTTTCGACGATCACCCATCTCGGCATCATGCTGACCGGCCTAGCCGCGCTGTCCGCGACAGGCTTGGCGGGCCTCCTCGTCTATCTGGTCGGCCACGGGCTGGTGAAGGGGGCGCTTTTCATGCTGGTCGGCGTGCTGTTGGCGGAGCGGGCGAGCGTCGACGAGCTCGGTCTCTACGGGTTTGGACGGGGCCTCGCACCGGCCGGCGCGGCGATGGCGCTCGGCGGGCTCTTGCTCGGCGGCGCCCCTTGGGGGCTGCTCGACGCCGGCACCAGACTGGTCGCCGCCGCCGGCTCGTCCTCCGCCAGCCCTTGGGTCGTCGGCGCAGGGCTGTTCGGCAGCGCCTTGACCGGTGCGACCGTGCTGCGCGCTGCGGGCCGCATCTTTCTCGGCCTCGGCGCCGAGCCCGATCCCGAAGAGGCTGCATCTCCGAGCCAGGAAGAACGGGAAAAGGCCGATCGTCCATTGTGGCTGATGATGGCGCCGTGCGTCGTGCTGCTCGCCCTCGATCTGCTGCCCGGCAGTCTGGCCGAGAAATTTGCTGGCGGCAGCGTCGGGCTGTTCGCGCCGGCCCTCGCCGTACCGACAGCGGGTCTGGCGCTGCCCTCGCCGCCCTCGGCGCTCGCCTGGATTTCGGTCGCTCTTGCCGTCGCGATAGCGGCCTTCGATCTGGCCCGCGATCGCCTGCCCAGAACCCTGGTCGCCGCGGTGGATGTTTCGAGCCGTCCGCTGCTTCAAGGATTAGGGGCGCTGCACAGCGGACTGGTCGGCGATTACGTGGTCTGGATCGCGATCGGATTGGCCGGCTTTTGGATATTCCTGGCGTTCGGCTGAGCGATGCCCGACGGCTGGCACGAGGCAATGCTCGACGGCGATTTCGAGCGCGCCTGGGAGATCAGCGACAGGGTAATGCGGCAGCGACGCGGGCGATCCTGCGCGGCCTTGCCCCACCATATGCGCTGGGCCTGGGACGGTACGCCGCTCGCCGGTCGGCGTGTCCTGGTGCGCTGCTATCACGGGCTCGGTGACACGCTGCAGTTCATCCGCTTCGTGCCGCGGATCGCCGCTGTCGCGCGCAGCGTCGTCGTCGAGGCGCAGGAAGCCCTTTTGCCGCTGCTGCGTTCGGCGTGCGCCGCAGCCATATTCCGCCCGCTCGACGCCGCCCTGCCGGCTTGGGATGTCGCGGTCGAGTTCGATGGAATTGCCGCACGCCCTACGCCTCGCCCGCGGCGACCTGCCCGGGCAGATCCCTTACCTCGCGCCGCCGCCCGACACCGCGGGGCGGCGGCGGTGCCGTTGGAGCAGCCCGGAGCGGCTGCGCGTCGGGCTCGTCTGGGCCGGCGGGGAGTGGCGGCGCGAGCGCTCGCTGCCGTCGGACCTGCTGCTTCCGCTCCTTCGTCTGCCGCTCGACCTCGTCGGGCTGCAACGCGGTCCGGCGCGTGAAGACCTCGCCGCTGCCCGCCATGTCGGCGCATTCTGCGGTGCCGTCTCCGAGGACGCGACGATCGCCGAGACCGCCGCGCTGATCTGCGACCTCGATCTGGTGGTCAGCGTCGATACGATGGTGGCACACCTTGCCGGCGCACTCGGTAGGACGGTTTGGACATTGCTCGATTCCGACGCCGATTGGCGCTGGATGCGACGCCGCACCGACAGCCCCTGGTATCCGACGATGCGCCTGTTCCGCCAGCCCGAGCCGGGTGTCTGGGAGCCGGTCGTTGAGCAGCTGGTCTCTGCGCTGAGCATTGCGGCGCGGCAGCACCGCCCGGAACGGGACCGGATGCTCTCTCGTTGAGCCGGTAACGGTTCTTGCAATCGAGGCGGCGATGGCTGCGCACCAGACGGCCCACACCCAAATCACGACCGATCACCAACAGATTCGCAAATGGGCCGAGTTGCGCGGCGGCAAGCCCGCCGCGGTCAAGGCGACCCACCGCGGCAAGGACCCCGGCATCATCCGCCTGATTTTTCCCGACGCGCCCAATGCTGACGGCAACAGCCTCGAGGCGATTTCCTGGGACGAGTTCTTTCGCAAATTCGACGAGGCCCGCCTGGCATTGGTTTACCAGGAGTAGACGTCGGGCGGCGTCAAGAGCCTGTTCAGCAAGCTGATCGGCCGCGAAACGGCAGAAGCGCGCGAGCACGGCCAAGGTCATGCATCGCGGCAACGCGGGTGAGCTACTGCGCGGATCGCCCGAAGGCCGAGATGACCGCAATCTTCAGGATGCTCTGCGCAGCGCCGCTCGGGCAAGCCAGCGGCGGAAGTTTTGCCGCACGTCCAGCTGACGCAACGCGGGGCCGCCCGCAAAAAGCGGGCTCACGCCGAAAATCTCAGCCAAAACGTTTGAACCTTGTGCGGACAAGCCGTGTTGGAGGAGGACGGCTTTCGCAAATCCAGTAGCGAGAATGACGCAGACCGTTCTGATCACCGGTGGGGCCGGTTTCATCGCGTCTCATTGCGCGGCGCTGCTGCTCCGCCAGGGGTATGGCGTGCGGGCGCTCGACAACCTCGATGCGCAGATTCATGGCGCGGAACGCCGCCGGCCGGCCTATCTCGACCGACGCGTCGAGCTGATCGTCGGTGACATCCGCTCTCCGCGCGCGGTCCGAAGGGCGCTCTCGGGGGTCGACGCGGTGGTCCACCTCGCTGCCCGCGTCGGGGTCGGGCAGAGCATGTACGAGATGGCCGAGTACACCGACGTCAACTCGCGCGGCACTGCGGTTCTGCTCGAGGCCGTGGTCGAGCACGCCAAGCGGCAGCCTATCAGCCGCCTCATTGTCGCGTCGAGCATGAGCGTCTACGGCGAGGGGCTCTACCGCGGTGCCGACGGCACCCTGTATCCGCTGGTCGAAAGGTCGCCGCGCCATCTCAGATCGGGGCGCTGGGAGCCGACCGACAAGGGCGGCGAACCGCTGGAGGCGCTGCCGACGCCGGAAACCAAGCTCTTGTCGATGGGTTCGGTCTACGCGCTGTCGAAATACGATCAGGAGAGACTCTGCCTTATGGTCGGCGGCGCCTACGGCATCCCGACCGTGGCGTTGCGCTTCTTCAACGTTTACGGGCCGAACCAGGCACTCTCGAACCCCTATACCGGCGTCCTCGCAATCTTCGCGGCGCGGCTGCTCAACGAACGGCCGCCATTGGTTTTCGAGGATGGCGAGCAGCGCCGCGATTTTGTCTATGTCGGCGACGTGGCCGAGGCGTGCCGTCTCGCGCTGAACTGCGATGCGGCGGTCGGGCGCGCGTTCAACATCGGCAGCGGCCGCGCGGTGTCAATCAACCAGATCGCCCGGCTGCTAGCCTCCACTCTCGGCGTCCCGATCGAGCCGGAAATCACCGGCGAGTGCCGCATGGGCGACATACGCCATTGTTTCCCGGACATCTCCCAGGCGCGCTCGGTATTGGGCTACCGGCCGCAGACGACGCTCGAAGGCGGCATCGGCCGGCTAGTCGAATGGCTCGACGGGCGGGTCGCGGTCGATCGGGTCGGCGAGGCGTTCGCCGCGCTGGCGTCGCGCGGGCTGACGGTATGACCGGGCCGGTCGCCGAGCGATCCGGAGCGGCGGTTCTCATCACCGGCGGGACCGGCTTCGTCGGCACCAATTTGGCCGACCGTCTGATCTCGCTCGGACGCCGAGTACGCATTTATGACAGCCTGGCGCGCCCCGGCGCTGAGCGTAATCTGCGCTCGCTCTACGCCCGGCACGGCTCACGGGTAGAGGTGGTTCGCGGCGATCTGCGCGATGCCGAGCCGTTGCGCCGGGCGGTCGCCGATGCGGCAATGGTTTTTCATTTTGCCGCGCAGGTCGCGGTGACGACTAGCCTGGACCGTCCGGCGGAGGATTTTGCCATCAATGCCGGCGGCACCGTGACGCTGCTCGAAGCTTTGCGCGAACGCGGCGGCGCCGCCGGGCTCGTCTTCACCTCGACCAACAAGGTCTATGGCGCGCTCGACGACATCCCGCTGACCGCCTCCGCCGGCCGGTATTCGCCGGCTGGCCCGACCGCCGGCACCGGGATCGACGAGCGCCGCCCACTGTCGTTTCACAGCCCCTATGGCTGCTCGAAAGGCGCGGCCGACCAATACGTGCTCGACTACGCGCGCAGCTACGGCCTGCCGAACGTCGTGTTCCGCATGAGTTGCATCTATGGTCCGCACCAGCACGGCACCGAGGACCAGGGCTGGGTTGCGCATTTCCTGATCCGCGCCGCCGCCGACCGGCCGATCACGATCTATGGCGACGGCCGGCAAGTGCGCGACCTGCTGCATGTCGAGGATTTAATCGACGCGCTGATCCGCGCGGAACAACGCCTCCCGGCGCTCGCCGGCGAGGCCTTCAACATCGGCGGCGGAGTCGAGAACGCGATCAGTCTCAACCAGCTGATCGATCGTATCGCCGAGCTTCGCGGGGTGCGACCGCAGGTTCGCTTCGACGCCTGGCGAGCCGGAGACCAGCGCTGGTACGTGTCGGACTTTCGGAAATTCGCGCGGGCCACCGGCTGGCGGCCGAGGGTCGGCGTGGCCGAGGGGGTGAAGCAGCTCCATGACTGGCTCGCCGCCGAAAACGGCGCGCCGGCACAACTGCACGCCGCGGCGGAATGAGAACCGCACTCGTCAACCCGAACTGGGATTTTGCTGGCAGCATCTATTTCGGCTGCCGCGAGCCGCATCTGCCGCTGGAGCTGGGTTATGCGGCGGCGCTGCTGGCGCGGGCCGGGCATGATCCTGAGATCGTCGATGCGCACTCGGAAGCGCTCGATGATGCTGCGCTGCGGGCGCGGGTCATGGATTTCGCGCCGGACATGATCGTCGTTGCCACCGCCCCGAGCTATTTGTTCTGGCGCTGCGCCCCGCCCGAGCTGCGCATGCCGCAGGCAGCGCTGGCGGCACTATCGGACATCCCGGCGACCAGGGTCGCCGTTGGTCCGCACGGCTCGACGACGCCCGGCCCCACTTTGTGCAAGCTCGCGGTCGACGCCGTGGTGCTCGGCGAATGCGAGGAGGTGCTGGTCCGGCTCGCCGACAGGCCGCGCGAGGATTGGCGCGGCATCGCCGGGCTGTGCCGTCGCGTTGCCGGCGAGATCGTCGTAGAAGGCGGCCCGCAGGCCGCCGACATGGTCCGAGTGCCGGCATTGCACTGGCCGGCCGCGACTTTGCGGCGCCATATCCATCACCATCACCGCTTTGATGCCGCGCCCTCCGCGCCCGGGGCGGAGATGGAAACTTCGCGCGGCTGTCCCTATCACTGCAGCTTCTGCGCCAAGGAGAATTTCCGCGACCGCTATCGCCGGCGGCCGTTGGCGACGATCCTCTCCGAGATCGACGGCCTGATCGCCGCCGGGGTCGGTTATGTCTATTTCATCGACGAGATCTTCCTGCCCTGGCGCGAGCTGCTCGAGGCCGTGGCGCAGCGCCCGGTCGCATTCGGCGTCCAGACCCGGATCGATTTGTGGCGTGAGGACATGCTCGATCTGCTCGGCGCCGCCGGCTGCGTGTCGATCGAAGCCGGGGTAGAGAGCCTGACCCCGGAAGGGCGCGACTGGCTCGACAAGGATTGCCGCCTCTCAACCGACGAGCTGACCCGCCGGCTGGTTCACGCCAAGCGCTCGGTGCCGTTCGTCCAGGCCAATTTGATCGCAAGCGACGGTGACGACCCCGCTGCGGTGGAGCGCTGGCGCACCGATTTGCGGGCGCAGGGCGTGTGGGCAAACGAGCCGGTGCCGCTGTTTCCCTATCCCGGCTCGCCGGATTACCGGCGGCTGTGGGGGATGCCCGACGCTCAGGCCTGGGAGCGGGCCGTCGACTACTACCTCGACCGGCACGCCGCCTTCAGCGACATCCAGGAGGCGCGGCCGCGCCGGCTGCGCGAATTGGAGGCGGCACCCAGGTGACGCGGTCGCCCCTAACCGTGCTGATGACCGTCGACGCGGTCGGAGGGGTGTGGTCTTACGCGCTGGGTCTGTGCGCGGCGCTGCCGGATGTCCGCTTCGTGCTGGCGGCGCTGGGGCCGCGCCCCCTTCCGGCGCAGCGCGCGGCACTCGCAGGGCTCGAGAACGTCATGCTGGCGGAGAATGACTTTCGCCTCGAATGGATGGCCGGGGCCGGGGCCGACATTGCCCCCAGCCGCCGCTGGCTGGAGGCGCTCGCCGAGCGGCACGGCGCCGATCTCGTCCACGTCAACGGCTATGCGCAGGCGCGGCTCGACTGTGCGCGGCCGGTCGTCGCCGTCGCCCATTCCGACGTACTGTCGTGGTGGATGACGGTGCGTGGCCCAGCGGCGGCGGCCGAGTGGAACGACTATCGCCGACATGTCGTGGGCGGACTGGAGGCCGCTTCTCGCGTCATCGCGCCGACGCATGCGGTGTTGGACGATCTGCGTCGGCAATACCAGCTGCCGCTGGAGAATACCGCGGTCATCCCCAACGGCATCGACATCGACGCGTTTGTGCCGCGCCCGAAACGGCCACTGATCATGGCCGCCGGACGGATCTGGGACGAGGCGAAGAACCTGCATCTGCTCGACGAGATCGCACCGTCCCTGGCTTGGCCGGTCGAGATCGCCGGCGAAACCGCTCATCCGGAGAATGGCGCCACCCGGTTGCGCCATGCCCGACCCCTCGGCGTGCTCGCCGCGGCGGAGATGCGGCGGCATCTGGGCGAGGCCACGGTCTTCGCCGCACCGGCGCGCTACGAGCCGTTCGGCCTCGGCATCCTCGAAGCGGCCGCTGCGGGCTGCGCGCTGGTGCTGGGCGACATCGCCTCGCTGCGCGAGACCTGGGACGGGGCGGCGATCTTCCTGCCGCCCGACGATGCCGGCCAATGGCGGGCCACGCTCACCCGCTTGATCGACGACCGGGGCGAATGCGTGCGGTCGGCGGTGGCGGCGCGCACCCGCGCCGAGCGGTTTACGGCGGCCCGCACCGCCGAATGCTATCGGGCGCTCTATCGCGAGCTGACCGACGATACGGCCGGACGGGTCGGGTGACGGCCAAGATCGTCCTGTTCTGCCATTCGCTGCGCTCCGACTGGAACCACGGAAATGCGCATTTCCTGCGCGGCGTCGCCAGCGAATTGCGACGGCGCGAATTCGACGTGCGGGCCTTCGAGCCCGAAAACGGCTGGAGCGCGCGCAATCTCGCCGCCGATCTCGGGCCCGAGGCGCTCGCAGCTTGGCGCGCCGTGTATCCAGATCTGCCGGTGACGACATACGATTTGGCGGCATTCGACCTCGACCGCGCGCTTGACGGCGCCGATCTCGTGCTGGTCCACGAATGGAGCGACCCGGCGCTGATCGCCCGTCTCGCGGCGCGCCGCCGAGCCGGCGCCGATCACCTGCTGCTGTTCCACGACACCCATCACCGCATGGTCACAGCACCCGAGGAGATGGGGCGCCTCGATCTCGACGGGTTCGACGGCGTGCTCGCCTTCGGCGCGACGCTCGCCGCGGCTTATCGGCGCCGCGGCTGGGGCCGGCAGGTCTTCATCTGGCACGAAGCCGCCGATCTGCATGTGTTCCGGCCCCGCCCGGAACAGCCGTGCGAGCGCGACTTGGTGTGGGTCGGCAATTGGGGCGACGGCGAGCGCGCCGCCGAATTGCGCGAATTCCTGATCGAGCCGGTGGCGGCGCTGGGCCTCCGGGCGCGCGTGCACGGCGTGCGCTACCCGGAGGAAGCGCGCGCCGCGCTGGCCGCGGCCGGCATCGAGCATTCAGGCTATCTCCCCAATTTTCGCACCCCGCAGGCCTTTGCCGCGGCGCATATGACGGTTCATGTCCCGCGCCGCCCCTATGCGCGGATGTTGCCCGGCATCCCGACGATCCGGATGTTCGAGGCGCTCGCTTGCGCCACGCCGCTGGTCTCGGTGCCATGGGACGATTGCGAAAACCTGTTCACCCCCGGCGAAGATTACCTGGTCGCGCGGAACGGCGCCGAAATTCGCCGGCATCTTGCGGCGTTATGCGCGGACCCGGCACTGCGCGCCGAGCTTGGCGAACGCGGGCGGGCGACGATCGTTGCGCGGCATAGCTGCGCGCATCGGGTAGACGAGCTGTTGGCCATCTGCGCCGGATTGGGTCGCGACCTCGCCGAGCCGGTAATGGCGGCCCAGTCATGACGCCGCTGACAATCGCGTTTTTCGGGTCGAGCCTGGTCTCCGCCTATTGGAACGGGGCGGCGACCTATTATCGGGGCGTGCTGCAGGCGCTCGCCGCCAACGGGCACCGCATCACCTTTTACGAGCCTGACGCCTACGACCGGCAGCGGCACCGCGACATCGCCGATCCGGACTGGGCCCACGTCGTGGTCTATTCGGCGGACGGAACAGCGGGCGTCGAACATGCGCTCGACGCCGCGCGGGCGGCCGATCTGATCGTCAAGGCGAGCGGGGTCGGGGTCTTCGACACGCTGCTCGAAGCGCGCGTGCCGGCGATCCGGCGGCCCGGGGCGATCGCCGCCTTCTGGGACGTTGATGCTCCGGCGACCCTCGACCGCGTCGCCGCGGATCATGACGACCCGTTCCGCGCTCTGATCCCCGCTTACGACCTGATCCTGACCTATGGCGGCGGACCGCCGGTGGTCGCGGCCTATCAGCGGTTCGGCGCCCGCCGCTGCGTGCCGATCTACAACGGCCTCGATCCGGCCACCCATTATCCGGTCATGCCCGAGCCGCGCTTTGCCTGCGATCTCGGTCTCGTCGCCAACCGGCTCCCCGACCGCGAGCGCCGGATCGACGAGTACTTCGTTGCGGTGGCGACCGACCTGCCCGGACATCGCTTTCTGCTCGCCGGCAACGGCTGGGCCGACAAGCCGCTGCCGGCCAATATCGGCTGTCTCGGTCACCTCTACACGCGCGACCACAACGCCTTCAACGCCTCGGCGCTCGCGGTGCTGAACGTCAGCCGGGCCAGCATGGCCGCCTATGGCTTCAGCCCGGCGACGCGGGTGTTCGAGGCTGCTGGTGCTGCGGCCTGCGTCATCACCGACGCCTGGGAGGGGATCGCGCAGTTTTTCGAGCCTGGCAGAGAGATCCTAGTGGCCGAGAATGGCCCGGCGGTGGCCGAGCGGCTGGCGCGGCTGACCCCGGAGGAGGCGCGCCATATCGGCACCGCCGCCAGAACTCGCGCACTGGCCGACCATACCTACGCGCAGCGCGTCCTTCGGCTGCAGCAGGTGCTGGAGGGGGTCGAATGTTGAGCGCCGCTTTGCCGTCGCCGCCGCAGAAAATGCGGATCGTAATCCTCGGCCTGTCGATTACCTCGTCCTGGGGGAACGGCCACGCCACGACCTATCGCGGCCTGGTGCGGGCACTGTGCCGCCGCGGCCATCAGGTGCTGTTCCTGGAGCGCGATATGCCGTGGTATCGCGAACACCGCGACATGCCGCGACCGGCGTTTGGTACGACGCTGCTTTATGACCGCGTTGCGGAATTGCGTGAGAAATGGAGTCGTGCGTTGCGCGCCGCCGATCTGGTGATCGTCGGCTCCTATGTCCCGGATGGGGTCGAGGTGATCCGGCTGGTGCAGCGGACAGCCGGGGGGCTGGTCGCCTTTTACGACATCGACACGCCGGTGACGCTGGCCGCCCTCGCCGCCGAAAGCTGCGAGTATCTGAGCGCCGATCTGATACCGGGCATCGACCTATATCTTTCTTTCACCGGCGGCCCGGTCTTGCGGCAAATCGAGGATGAGTTTGGGGCGCGGGCGGCGAGGGCGCTCTATTGCGCGGTCGACCCGGACTGCCATTGCCCCGCTCCGGTCGTGCCGAGCTGGGATCTGGGTTATCTCGGCACCTACGGAGCCGACCGGCAGCCGATGCTCGACCGGCTTATCTGCGCGCCGGCGCGCGCCTGGCCGAACGGCCGCTTCGTTGTTGGCGGTTCGCTGTACCCGCGCGAGCTGGCCTGGCCGTCGAACCTCGAGCGCATCGAGCATATCGATCCAGGCCGGCATGCGATGTTCTACGCGCGGCAGCGTTTCACCCTCAACGTGACCCGCGCCGACATGATCCGCTGCGGCTATTCGCCGAGCGTCCGCCTGTTCGAGGCCGCTGCCGTGCGGCGTGCCGATCATCAGCGACTGGTGGCCGGGCCTCGACGAATTCTTTCGGCCGGGCCATGAGATCCTCGTCGCCCGCAGCGCCGAGGAGGTGCTGCGCTGTCTGCGCGCGCTGCCGGAACGGGAGCGGCTGCGGCTGGCCCGCTCGGCGCGCGAGCGGGTGCTGGCGTTTCATACCGCGGCGCACCGCGCGATCGCTCTCGAAACCTACGTCGAGGAGGCTCGGAACATCGGCCGGTCGCCGGTCCTGCCGGCGAGGAGCCATGTGGCGACCGGATCGCGATCGCCGGTCGCGGGAGCGGTCCCGCGATGAAGCTGGCGATCTTTGGGCTGTCGGTCAGCTCCTCCTGGGGGAACGGACACGCGGTGCTGTGGCGGGCGCTGATCCGCAGCCTCGGGCGGCAAGGTCATCGCATCATGTTCTTCGAGCGCGATGTGGCCTATTACGCCGAAAACCGCGATCTGACCGAGCTCGAAGGCGGTCTGCTAGTGCTTTATCGGGGCTGGCGCGAGGTCGCGGCCGAGGCCAGGCGCCAGCTCGCCGACGCGGATGCGGCGATCGTCACGTCATACTGCCCGGACGCGCTCGCCGCGGCCGAGCTGGTTTTCGACAGTCGGGCATTACCGGTCTTCTACGATCTCGACAGCCCCGTGACGTTGGCGCGGCTCGCCGCCGGCGAGACGGTCGAATATGTCGGGGCGGACCGGCTTTCGCCGTTCGCGCTGGTGTTGAGCTATGCCGGCGGCGCGGCCTTGACCGCGCTGCGCGAGCGCCTCGGCGCGCGCCGGGTCGCCCCGCTCTACGGCTGCGTCGATCCCGAGCGCTATCGTCCGGCGCCGTCGCCAGGCGGTCCGCGCGCGGCGCTCTCCTATCTCGGCACGTGGGCCGCCGATCGGCAGCAGATGCTGGACCGGTTGTTTCTCGACCCGGCGCGCCGCCGGCCGCGGGAACGGTTCGTCATCGGCGGCGCCCAATATCCGAGCGATTTCCCATGGCGCCCGAACATTTTCTTCGAGCGTCACGTCACTCCGGCCGAGCATCCGCGCTTCTACGCCGCGGCGCGGTCGACCCTGAACATCACGCGGGCGGCGATGGCCGAGTGCGGCTGGTGCCCGTCCGGTCGTCTGTTCGAGGCGGCCGCCTGCGCCACCCCTATTCTCAGCGATCGGTGGGACGGTCTCGACGGATTTTTCGTCCCCGGCAGCGAGGTCTTAATCGTGCGCAGCACCGGGGACGTGCTCGCCGCACTCGACCTCGGCGATCGGGAACTGGCCCTGATCGGCGCGGCGGCGCGCGAGCGCGCCTTAGCCGAGCACACCGCCGATCGCCGGGCGGCGGAGCTGGCGATGCTGCTCGAATCAGCCGCCGCGCGCGCCGCCGGAGCCGAGCGAGAGGAGGCCTGATCGATGTGGGGCATCGTCCCAGCGGCGGGGAATGGCACGCGCATCCAGCCGCTCGCCTTCTCGAAGGAGCTGCTGCCGGTCGGCAGCCGCTTCGACGGCGACACCGAGCGGCCGCGCGCGGTCAGCGAATATCTAGTCGAGCGCATGCTGCGGGCCGGCGCCGACCGGATCTGCTTTGTGATCTCGCCGTGGAAGTCCGACATCTTGCAATATTATGGCGCCGGGATCGAGGGCGCCGCGATCGCCTATGTCGTGCAGCCAGAAGCGCTCGGCCTGTGCGACGCGATCTTCCGCGCCCTGCCGCTGATCCGGCCGGAGGAGCAGGTTCTGGTCGGCTTGCCCGACACCGTTTGGCTGCCGGAGGACGGTCTGGCGGCGCTGCCGGACAATAAATTGGCGTTTCTGACTTTCCCGGTAGCCCGCCCCGAATTCTTCGATGCCGTCGCTGCCGATCGCGACGGCCGGGTGCGCGAGATCCAGGTCAAGACGCCGGGCCCCTCGACGCGCTGGGTCTGGGGTGCGTTTCGGCTGCCCGGCTCGGTGCTGCACGCCCTCCACCAGCTGTGGCAGACGCGCCAGCCGCGCGATGAATACATCGGCACCCTGGTCAACGCCTATCTCGCCGAAGGCGGCGAGGCGGTGGCGGTCGGCGCCGGCACCGCCTATGTCGATGTCGGGACCCTGGGCGGGTATCGCGAGGCGATGCGCCTGTTGACCTGCCGGCGCGCACGGGCGCGAACCATCCTCGGCGGTGCCCGCGCCGCACAGGCCGGGCGGCGCCGATGACCGCATTCGCGCCATTGATCGGGCTCGCACCCGACGACATCCGCCGGCGGGCGGCGGCGCTCGGGCCGTGGTTCCACAACATCGATCTCGGCGGGGTGGCCACCGCCCCCGAGCATTTTCTCGGCGACTATCCGGCAGTTAAATGGCGCCGGTTCGCCCACGCGCTCCCGGCCGATCTGACCGGCCGCACGGTGCTCGACATCGGCTGCAACGGCGGTTTCTACGCGATCGAGATGAAGCGGCGCGGTGCGGCGCGCGTTCTGGGCGTCGACACCGACGAAGATTATCTGCGGCAGGCCCGCTTCGCCGCCCAAGTCGTCGGCGCCGACATCGAGTTCGCACGGCTGTCGGTCTACGACGTCGCGGTCTTGGCGGAGCGCTTCGACCTCGTGCTGTTCCTGGGCGTGCTCTATCACTTGCGTCATCCGCTGCTGGCGCTCGACCTGATCCGCGATCATGTCGTCCGCGACCTGTTCGTCTGCCAATCGATGCAGCGCGGCGACCCGGCGCAGGCGACCGTTGCGAAGGACTATCCGTTCTCGGAAACCGCGGTCTTCGAACATCCTGGCTTCCCGCGCCTTTCGTTTGTCGAGCATCGCTACGCCGGCGACGACACCAATTGGTGGATCCCCAACCGCGCCTGCATCGCAGCGATGCTGCGCAGCGCCGGGTTCGCGATCGACAGCAACCCCGAAGAAGAGGTGTTCGTCTGCCGCCCAGCCGCCGGCGAGCGTCGCGGCGCGGTCTATCCGGCGCGGCCGCGGCGGTTAGGCAATGGAGCGGCCGGATGATCGAAGCCGTGATGCTGTGGAACGAGCCCAACAACAAGTCGCATTGGGATTTGGAGATCGATCCCGACTGGTCGAAATTCGCGCGCATGGCGCGGCTGGCCGGCGACGCCATCGCCGGCGCGGCCGCCGGGTTGCCGCGGGTGCTCGGCGGCATCTCGCCGATCGACCCGGCGTTCATCGCCAACCTAGCCGGGCAGGGTGTGCTCGATCGGCTCGACGTGGTCGCCGTGCACGGCTTTCCGCTGGACTGGAACTTATGGCCGATCGACGACTGGCCGGCAAAGCTTGCCGAGATCGCCGCCGTGACCGACCTGCCGATCTGGGTCTCCGAATGCGGCGCTTCGAGCTTCGGCGCCGAGGAGGTGCAGGAATTCGGCCTGCATCGCACCGCCGAGCTCTTGGTCGGGCGAGCGCCGCGCATCCACTGGTACAGCCTTTATGACCTGCCGCAGGCCTGGCCGGCGACCACCCGTCACAAGGAGGCTGAGGGCTCGTCGTATTACCGGCATTTCTCGATGGGGCTGCTGCGCGAGGACGGCACGCCAAAGCGGGCGGCGGCCCGCTTCGCCGAATTCACGCCTGAGCTCGGCATCTGCCAATGGTTCCACTTCGAGGATCACCGGCTCGAGACGGCGGCGCGGTGGCTGAAGCGGCTTGGGGTGCGGCATCTGCGCACCGGGCTCAGCTGGGCCGACAGCTTTCGTCCCAATGCCGAGGCGTGGTTCGACCGCCAGATGCGGGCGTTGGAGCCGTTCGACGTGACCCTGACCTTCTGCTTCACCCCGGAGCATCGCGGGTTGGTGCCGCACCACACGAGCCCGCCGCAATCGGACGACGAGTTCGCCGAATTCTGTGTGCGCATGACCCGGCGCTATTGCGGCGCC
Organism: uncultured Alphaproteobacteria bacterium; assembly: GCA_963832875.1. Classification (GTDB taxonomy): domain Bacteria; phylum Pseudomonadota; class Alphaproteobacteria; order ATCC43930; family CGMCC-115725; genus AP-15. The sequence continues at coordinate 76,113 of CAWHWB010000004.1, forward strand.
GGCGCCGGCTGGGGACCGAACCCGAGCCTGACGGTAGCGTCGCCCGGATGATGCAGGCCGCAGCGGACCCGCCGTTCGGACCGGGCCGCTCGGTATTGGCGGAGCTGGCGGGCGATGGCCCAATCCTGTCCCGCATGCTGATCGTCGTCGCCCACCCAGACGACGAGACGATCGGGTTTGGCGCGCAATTATGCCGGCTGCGCGATGCGCTCGCTGCTACATGTGACCGACGGCGCGCCGCGGGACAAAGCCGCCGGGCTGCGGGTGCTCCGCAAGGGCACCCGCGATCTGGCCTTGTGGGACGGCACGAGCTTCCTGCTCAGCTCTCCGTCTCGCCGCGGATAAAGGCTTCGGTCAGCGCGCGGGCTTCGTAATCGGTGAACTGCTCGGGCGGGCTCTTCATGAAATAGCTGGCCGGGCCGACGAGGGCGCCGCCGATGCCGCGATCGAGCGCGAGCTTGGCGCAGCGGATCGCGTCGATGACGACACCGGCCGAATTAGGCGAATCCCAGACTTCGAGCTTTAATTCGCAATTGAGCGGCAGATTGCCGAAAGTTGTCGCTTCGATCCGAATGTAGCACCATTTCCGGTCGGTCAGCCACGGCACGTAGTCGCTCGGCCCGACATGGGCATCCTCGTCTGACAGCTCGTCATCGAGCTGGCTGGTCACGGCGTCGGTCTTGGAGCGCTTTTTAGATTGCAGCCGCTCGCGCTCCAGCATGTTCTGAAAGTCGCTGTTGCCGCCGAAATTCAGCTGATAGGTGCGGTCGACCCGCACCCCGCGCTCACGGAACAGGTTGGCCAGCACGCGGTGGACGATGGTGGCACCGACCTGGCTCTTGATGTCGTCGCCGATCAGCGGCAGGCGGCGCTGTCGGAACCGTTCGCGCCAGCGCGCGTCCTTGGCGATGAACACCGGGATGCAGTTGACATAACCGCAACCGGCGGCCAAGGACTGCTCGGCATACCAGCGCGCCGCCGCCTCGGAACCGACCGGCAGGTAGGAGACGACGATCTCGGCACCGGTATTGCACAGCGTGCCCGCGACGTCGTCGACGGGCTTCTGCGATTCGATCACGGTTTCGCGCAGATAGCGGCCGATGCCGTCGTAAGTGGGGCCGCGGCGGACCTCCACCCCGATCGTGCGAACTGAAGCGAAGCGCTCGGTGTTGTTGGGCGGCGCGGTGATCGCCTCGCCGAGGTCCCGGCCAACCTTTCCCTCGGCGACATCGAAGGCGGCGACGAATTCGATATCGCCGATATGATAGCCGCCGAGGTCGAGATGCATGATCCCGGGAATTGGACGGGTTCCGGCCGCGCTCCGGTAGAATTCAACGCCTTGCAGCAGCGAAGAGGCACAATTCCCGACCCCAACCAGCGCAACCCTGATTTTCGCCAACAGAGCCTCCGCGGCAGCCGCTGCGTGAACCTGAGACGAACGGCGAGATGACCTTTAAAGTTCAGCATCCGAACGCCTTTTCGCGCAAACAAGCCCGACGAGCGGGGCCGCTTTTCGAGCGGGCGCACTCGCCGGACGACTTGCCGCGGATACTGCGCGATCGCGCTGTCCCTCGAGCGGAATTGTGGCGCCGCGGCTACTGCATCGCCGTCGGCTGCGCCGGCAAGGTATTGGCGTCGGTGCGCGGCACGAGCGCCCAGCTCGGGTCATAGCCGAACTCCCCGTTGGTCATCATCGGCTGGATCACGTTGGCCTGCATCCACGCGTACATGGCGGCCGTGCCGGCCCCAGGGACCAGGTCGGCGACCATCGCCGCCGCCGCCGTCGCATAGGCGCCATAGCCCTGGTTGTAGTTGTTGACGTTGAACTGGACCGGGACCGAGCCGGTGCCGGGGAAGTCGTTCGAATTGGTGTCGGTCAGGAAGGTGTTGGTGTACACTGCGGCAACTTGCGGCCAGGTGGTCAGAAGATTGTTGTTCGGGTCGGTGGTCGGGAACAAGTAGGTGTCGATCAGCTGCGGATAGCCGCTGTTGTTGACGAGCCCGTTCAAGCCGCCCGCCGCGTAGGCTTCCAAGGGCTGGGCGGCAAAGCCGAGTTCGGCGGCGCGGCCGACCGCATAGAGGTCGTACCACTGCATCCACATTTCGGTGAAGGCGGTGGTCATGTTCGGGTTCCAGGCGCCCTGCCCGACATAGTTGGCGACCTCGCCAGGATCGGTTTCCGACCCCCAGATCCCCAGCGGCGACACCTGGGTGCCGCTGTTGCTTTCCGGGTTGCCGGTGCTGACCGCCCAATTCTTCTCGGCGGTGCCGTCGAACGCCGTGCCGGTAACGCCGAAGACGCCTTCCCAGCGGGCCAGGTCGTCGTTAAGCATCCGTGGTCAGGTAGGTCTTTTCCGGCGTGCCGTCGGGCTCGGCGAACGCCGCCTCGGCCCGGCTCCTGATGATCCAGCCGTCGCCGCGGATCTCGTCGGTGGCGCCGCCCTCGGCTCCGGTCGGGCCGCGGCCGCCGTTGCTGGCCGTATCCAATCCGACATTGACCGCCATGTCCCAGGCCGCCCAGTTCTCCATCATCTCGAGATAGAACGGGTCGCCGGTCAGCATGTAGGGCACAAAGAACGGGGCCGGCTCGTGGCTGGCTTCCGAACTCCAGTTGCCGCTGGTGTTGAGCGGCCCGACCACCTTCACCTGGTCGGAAGCCGGGCGCGCCCTGCGAAGCGGGATAATAGAGAAAGTCGCTGAGCCCGGCCTCGCTCGGCCCCATCGTCTTGCGGTCGGTCATCGAGAACGGTAAGCCATAGCCGGTGCCGGTCTGGCCCGCGGCCGGGACCGGATCGGTGACGAGCAGCCGTTTGGTCGGGTCGGTCTCGCGAACATTCATCTGCCAGGCGCCGGCCAGGTCGGCCATCGTCAGTGACACCTGCCGCATCCGCCAATCGCCGGTATAGAGCCAATAGAGGTCCCAGGTCGGCATCGGGCCGATGTCCTGCCGCGCGCCCCGGCGCCCCCATGCCGCTCGCCCATGCCCCGCCATCCCAGGCGCCGTCGTAGAGATCGTGCGGCACGCCGGTATAATAATTCTGGTATTCGAGCGCAATCGCGCCCGAGGGATCGAGGCTCGCATTGTAGTTCGCGACGAAACGGGTGCTTTCGAGATAGGCGAGGTTGTAGTTGACGTTGACTTGCGCCTGCGGCGTCCCGCCCAGCCAGAACCGCTCGGTCCAGATCGACATCGCCGGGTCGGTCAGATTGGCCCTGCTGTAGACCTTGGCATTGGCGCCGGTCAGGGTTAGGCTGTAGGCGAGGTCTTCGAGTTCGGTCGAGAGCCCGTTCTCGCCGACCGCGCGGACGAAGACCTGGTGCGTCGCCGGCCAGAAGGTCGCGTAGTAACGCGGCCGGAACGGATGGTACCCGTCGCCAAAGCCGATATCGTATTTGCGCGTCGGACTGTCGTCGGCGAGCATGATGGTCTGCGCCACCGGCCCCGAGGTCCACAATTTGTAGTCGCCGTTCGCGAGCATCGTGCGGGCGTCAACACTCTGGGCTTTGCCGCCCGCGCTCGGTGCCAAGATCATCTGCGCGCTGAAATGTAGGCGAGGTTCAGCATCTGCGCCTGGGTCAGCGGGGTGTTGTTGCCGGCGGTCTGGTTTTGAAAGGTCAGGGTCAACGACCCGCTCGCCGGAAGGCTCGGGATAACGACGGCGACGACGGCATACTCGACGGAGCCGTCTGGGATAGCGGTTTTTGACATCGGCCTGAGTGGTGACGGCCGTGCCGCCGATCAGCACTTGCGGCTCGTTGGCGATCGCGCCGTCGAGGAACGGTCGGCCGAATTGCAGCGGATAATTGCTGACGGCGACGCCGCTCTCGTTAGTCACGGTAATCGAGTTGGCTGGGGAAGCCGGGTACGCAGGCAGGGAACCCAGTAGAACCATGAGTCCCGACGCATATCTTAGGTAACTGAATCGGCCCATACCTCGCCTCCTTACAGACTGTACTTTGGCTCCCCCTCTTGGACAACGCTGGACGATATTACGCCCACAGTTAACGTCTGTTTAGTTGGGCCGAATGTTTCAATTCGGTTATTTGATAAATTGCCCGAAGCAGCGGGTTCGGCGCCAGGTTACACGCCATGCCATGCGGCGACTTCGCCGGACGGGATATCGGCCTCGCGCCGAGAACGACGCAGGTGCTCGATGCCGAATTGGTCGGGCGATCGGCGGTGGAAGCCGGCGCGATTTGCGGCGCGGCCGGCGGCGCTCGTTGCGGGCCGGCGGGCGGCGCTATTGCATCGCGGTCGGCTGGGCCGGCAGCGTGTTGGCGTCGTTGCGCGGCACGATTGCCCAACTGGGGTCGTAATTGAACGCCCCGTTGGTCATCAAGGGTTGCGTCACATTGGCGCGCATCCAGCGGAGCATAGCGTTCGTCGCGGCCCCGGGAACCAGATCGGCGACCAGCGCCGATGCGGCCGATGCATAAGCGCCATATCCCTGGCTGTAGAGGCTTTTGCTGAACTGGATGCTCATCGAGCCGGCGCCGGGAAAATCGGCGGGATTGGTGTCGGTCAGAAACTTCGACGTGTACACCCGGTCCACCTGCGGCCATGCCGTGACCAGGTTGTTGTCGGGGTCGGTGGTCGGGAACAGATAGGTCGACATCAGCTCCGGGTGGCCGCTGTCGTCGACGAGCCCGTTGAGGAAGCCGGCGGCATAGGTCTCCAATGGTGCCGCGGCGAAACCCAATTCAGCAGCGCGACCGACCGCATAGAGGTCGTACCACTGCATCCATGCTTCGGTGAAAGCGGTGGTCGTGCCGGCGTTCCAGATCCCCTGGCCGACATAGCCTGCGATCTCGCTCGGGAGCGTCTCCGAGCCCCACAGGCCGAAGGGCGAGATCTGCTTGCCGCTGTTGCTTTCCGGGTTGCCGGTGCTGACCGCCCAATTCTTCTCGGCGGTGCCGTCGAACGCCGTGCCGGTAACGCCGAAGACGCCTTCCCAGCGGGCCAGGTCGTCGTTGAGCATCCGGGTCAGGTAGGTCTTTTCCGGCGTGCCGTCGGGCTCGGCGAACGCCGCCTCGGCCCGGCTCCTGATGATCCAGCCGTCGCCGCGGATCTCGTCGGTGGCGCCGCCCTCGGCACCGGTCGGGCCGCGGCCGCCGTTGCTGGCCGTATCCAATCCGACATTGACCGCCATGTCCCAGGCCGCCCAGTTCTCCATCATCTCGAGATAGAACGGGTCGCCAGTCAGCATGTAGGGCACAAAGAACGGGGCCGGCTCGTGGCTGGCTTCCGAGCTCCAGTTGCCGGTTGGGTTCACCCGCGACCCGACTTGTTTGACCTGGTCGGACGCCGGCGCGCCTTGGCTCGCCGGGTAGTCGAGAAAATCATTAAGGCCAGCCTCTGACGGACCCAAGCTCTTGCGGTCGGTCAACGAGAACGGCAGGCCGTAGCCGCTGCCGGTCTGGCCCGCTTGCGGCGCCGGATCGGTGACGAGCAGCCGCTTCGAGGGGTCGGTCTCGCGCAGGTTCATCTGCCATGCGCCGGCCAGGTCCGCCATGCCGAGCGACACCTGCCGCATCCGCCAGTCGCCGGTGTAGAGCCAATAGAGGTCCCAGGTCGGCATCGGGCCGATGTCCTGGCGCGCGCCGGGCGCTCCCATGCCGCTCGCCCACGCGCCATGATCGTAGCTACCGTCGTAGAGATCGTGCGGCACGCCCGTCCAGTAATTGGCGTATTCGAGCGCAATCGCACCCGAGGGATCGAGGCTCGCATTGTAGTTCGCGACGAAACGGGTGCTTTCGAGATAGGCGAGGTTGTAGTTGACGTTGACTTGCGCCTGCGGCGTCCCGCCCAGCCAGAACCGCTCGGTCCAGATCGACATCGCTGTGTCGGTCTTAGGCGCGCACGGGATTGTTCCGGCGGCGCAGTTCGGCCTCTGGTTGCCGCTGAGATCAGCGGTGTAGACCACGACGGGCGAGGCCGCGCCGGCGCTGATCGAGAGCTTGTAGGCGAGGTCTTCGAGCTCGGTCGTCTTGTCGTTTTCGCCGATCGCGCGGACAAAGACTTGATGTGTCTGGGGCCAGAAGGCGGCAACAAAGCGTGGCCGGAACGGATGGTACCCGTCGCCAAAGCCGATATCGTATTTGCGCGTCGGACTGTCGTCGGCGAGCATGATGGTCTGCGCCACCGGCCCCGAGGTCCACAGTTTGTAGTCGCCGTTCGCGAGCATCGTGCGGGCGTGGGCGGTCGCCGTTATCGGCGGACCTGCGCGAACCGGCTGCACTACCCTCGGCGCCTGGGATTGCGTCAACCCCATTGCCTTGGAGATATCGGTTACGCCGTTTTCGGTCGCGGGCGTGATATAGGAGATCGAGGTCGCGGTCGGGATGATCAGCTGGTTCTCGCCGGTAGCGGAATTATAGGCGAAGGTCGCCCCTGGGTATCCGGCGGCTCGTATCGCCGCCTGAATGATCGCCTGTGGCGCTGTTCCCCAGGTCGAGCCGGTGCCGACCGAGGTAAAGTTGATCGCGCTAATCGGGACCGCGATGCGGTTTACATTCAGCACAAAACCGCCGTTGGCAATGACCCCCCAGCCGGCCGGAGTGGCCCAACGGACCGCTTCGCCGGGATCGCCCGAGGCCTGCGTAAGCGATGCAGGCTCCGCCGGCGGTTGCCAGGTCAACATCATCGCCGCATCGAAATCGTAGCTCGGGTCGAGCATCTGCGCACGGGTCAGCGGCGTGTTGCTGTTCGCGGTCGTGTCCCGAAAGGTCAAGACCTGATCGGCGCCGGGGCGCAGATCAGGGATCACCACGGCGATCACCGCGAACTCGACCGAGCCGTCCGGATAGCGGTTCTTCACGTCCGCCTGGGTCGGGACCGGGTTGCCGTTGAGCAAGACCTGGGGCGCGTGCGGGATCGCCCCCGCGATGAACGGCCGGCCGAACTGCAGCGGGTAAAGCCGGATCGCGGCGCCGCTTTTGTTGGTGATGGTGATCGTGTTGACGACATTCGCACGCAGCGAGGCCGCGGCCGCACTGGCGATGTGGGCCATAACCAGAATCGGCGAGGCGGTGACCTTCCCAAAAGCCGGAGGCATAGGTCAGCAACGTGATCAGCGCGATAACGACGCAGCGCAGGATCATTCGCGGCCTGCCGCGGGCGGCGTCGGCTGCTGGCACCGATCGCCCTGGACGCAGGGTGTTCGGGTATTGCCCACGGTTGCCATCCTATAAGAGAAATCCCGGCTATCCAGAGGTGATTGTTTCGCGCTGCGGTTAAATCCGGGCCGGCTTCCATCATGCTTCGCGCGCCGATCGGTAGGCTCGCCGACTGCGCCGAAGCGGTGGGACCGGCGTTTAGAGGCCGCCCCGCCTGCGTCTACAAATACCCGAAGTCGTGGCCTCGGTCAACTGCCCGTTCCCCGGTCTTTCGCGCTGAGCCATGCGCGAGAATGACATTGTCATGCCGCCGAGCGAAGCCGGGATTGCAGCCCTCGATAAAACCGAGCTTAGCCGGTTGTTAACCAGTCGGGGTGAATTCTCGCAAGCGTTCCCGTGTCGCGGACGAGATTTTGCCGAGGGGGGCGGCATGAATTCGGCGCGGCCCTCGACGGCCTCGGGGCATAGTGCTAGATGACGGCCGTAACCTGAAAACCATCTGCTGTGATCGACAAGGCATCGCCGCGTGGGCATCCCGATATTTCAATTCTCTGTCGGAACCATCTGCCACAGAGGTCGCTGCGATGAGCCTTTAGGAGCCAACCAATAATGCGCGGTCTGGTGTTGGTCACGGTTTTTGCCGCGGTGTTGCCATTCATATTCTTGCAGGGACCGTTTGTCGGGATCCTGATGTGGTATTGGATCTCGCTGATGAATCCTCAAAAAGACGTTTGGAGCAGCGTCTTCGCCGGTCTTCCTTACTCGATGACCATTGCGGTCATGACGCTCCTTGCGTGGATGCTGTCTCAGCGGGAGCCGAAATTTCCGCCCCTCAGCAAGACCACCGCGCTGCTCGTCGCTCTCGGATGCTGGATCTCAGTGACCTCGGTGTTCGGCACCGGGCCCCCGGATCAGATCTATCAAAACTGGGACCTCGCCGAGAAAATGCTGCTGATGACGATCGTCGCCTATACGCTGACGACGAGCCGCGTCCGCCTTGATCAGCTGATCATCGTATGCACTTTCTCGATTGCGTTTTACGGGATAAAAGGCGGTGTGTTCTCATTGTTGTTGTCCGGAGGCGCGAGCCGCGTGTTTGGGCCGGAAGGCACGATGATCGGCGACAACAACGATCTCGGCGTCGCACTGACGATGGTCCTGCCGCTGATGTTCTACATTCGCGAGAGATCTCCGAAGCTCTCGGTCAAGCGGCTGTTGCTGGTATTGATCGGGCTTACCTTTATCGGCGACGTCTTTACCTATTCGCGCGGCGCGTTGGTGGCGCTGTGCGCGATGGGGGCCGTCTTGTGGTGGCGTTCGCGGCGGAAACTCGCTACCGCGGCGTTGATTGCCATTGCCGCTCTTGGCATGTGGAACTTCGCGCCGCCGAAATGGATCGACCGGATGGGCACAATCGAAACCTATCAGCAGGATTCTTCGGCCGAGAGCCGGCTGTATTTTTGGCGGCTGTCCTGGGCCATGGTTAAGCTGCATCCGATCACCGGGGCCGGCTTCCACTGGTCCTTCGATCCAGCTTCGGTCAACCGGCAGCTTCGGGGCAGCGGGCTTCGGCCGTTGGACATCCCACGAGCGCCGCACAGCATCTGGTTCGAGATGCTCGGCGCACACGGGTTCGTGGGGTTCGGAATATTCGTCGCGATTTTGGCGAGTGCCGCGTTCGACGCCCGATGGTTGATCCGACGCTCGCGCGGCAATCCTGATCTGCTGTGGGCAAACGATCTTGGACGAATGGTCCAGGCGTCGTTGGTCGGATACTGTGCCGGGGGATCGTTCGCAACTCAGGGGATGTACGACGGCTTCTACGCCCTGATCATCATCGTTGCGGCGGCACGTCGCATTGCCGCGGCCGAACTCGCGAGCCGCGGTGCCCCGGCGATCGCGCGAGCCGCCGTCGGGCTCCCCCGACCGCGCAGCGAATTGAGGCCGCAACCGACCGGGTGAACCACGGTCCCGCAAGATGTTTCAGACCGGCACGGCGCCGCGTACCACGGTGCGGTGCAGGATGCGCCGGTCGTGGCCCAGCCGGTAATTGGCGACGGCGCGGTGCAGCAGGCAGCGGTTGTCCCACATGATCAGATCGCCCTCGCGCCAGCGGTGAGCGTAGACGAATTGCGGCCCCGTCGCATGCTCGAGCAACCGGTCGAGGAGCGCCCTTCCCGCGTCCTCGGGCACGCCCTGGATGTGCGACGAATGATTGCCGAGATAGAGCGCCTTGGCGCCGGTGTCGGGATGCGTGCGCACCAGCGGGTGGTCGACAGGCGAACGGTCGCGCAATCCGGTTTCGGGCAGCGGGCCGCCATTCTCCGCGTCGCGGCTGGCGCCCCAGCGAAAGACGACGCGCAATCCGGCGATTTGCCGCTTGGTTTCCGGCGGCAGCGCGGCATAAGCCATGGCAGTGTTGGCAAACTCGGTATCGCCGCCGCCCTGCGACGGCATTTCGACCGCATAAAGGGTGGTCAGCAGCGGCGGCACCGCATGATAGGCCTTATCGGTATGCCAGCGGTAATTGCTGACGGGCGAGGAGGACCGGTCGACCGGCGTGCCCGCCGCGTCGAGGTTGGAGATTACATGCGCAACTCCATGCCGCTTGCCGGCCGAGGCCGGACCGCCGCTATTCTCGACTTCACCAAAATTCGCCGAAAACCGGAATTGCTGTTCGCGCGTCAGCCGCTGATCCGGAAATACGACCACGTGGTGATCGCGAAAGGCAGCGATGATCCGGTCCTTCACGGCCAGCGACAGCGGTTCCGACAGGTCGACGCCGCCGATCCTGGCGCCGCCCGCCGGCGACAGGCGCGGCCCGACAGCAAACCCAGACATGCTGCGGCAGCTCTCCGGTTGCGATCGGCTCCCCAGCATGGCGCCCTGCTCCACGTTGCCGATGCGGTCTTATCATGAGCCGGCCGCAGAGCCCCGGCAAGGTGGCCTAAAAGGCGGTGCAGCGTCCGCTGCATTGCCAATCGCCATAACGGGTCGGTTCCGGGCCCTCGGGGCTGCCGACCTCCTGTGGCGACGGCCGCGGCCGGGGTGTCACAGGAGTGACGTCGGCGGACCCGGACGCGGTCCGGGAGAGCCGTTCTGCTGCGGTCGGTTGGCCATGACCAGAATGTGGCAACGACGCGCGCGAGGTCAACTCCCGCCGATCAGCCCCATATCGGGACCGTAGCCGCGCCGGAACCGAACTTTAAGGACGACGTTTGCCCGGAAATTGCGGCTGCGCTGCCCGGAAATTGCGGCTACCCGGAATCACGGCAGGTCGACCTTTCGTTTGGGCCCGTTTACGCGGTGACAGAACTTTGATGTATCAAGCGCCGACTGCCCGCCATGCTGCGCTCGACCTGATCTGTGCGGTTCTCCGCCGCAAACGCCCTCTCGACGATGCCATCGACGAAAACCCGATGATGAACCAGTTGTCCGGGCGAGACCGCGCGTTTGCCCGCCTGCTGGTTGCCACGACGCTGCGTCGGCTTGGTCAAATTGACGCGCTGATTGCGCTGTGTCTCAACACCCCGTTGGCGCCGCGCGCGGCTGCGGTGCACGATATCCTGCGGCTCGGGGTGGCCCAGCTGCTGTTCCTGAGGACGCCGGCGCATGCGGCGGTGGCAACTAGCGTCGACCTTGCCCACAGCCGGGGGTTTCTTTCGCACAAGGGCCTGGTCAACGCCGTGCTGCGGCGATTGAGCGTCGAAGGCGCCGGGAGCGTCGAGGCCCAGGACGCGGCGCGGCTCAACACGCCCGACTGGCTGTGGCAGTCGTGGACCCGCACCTACGGTGAGGCCACGGCGCGGGCCATTGCGACCGCGCATCTAAAGGAGGCGCCGCTTGATCTGACCCTGCGTCAGGGTTCCCAAGGCTGGTGCGGGAAGTTGCAGGCAACATTGCTGCCGACCGGGACATTGCGGCGCCCGGCGGGCGGCTCGGTGGCCGCTCTCCCCGGCTACAGCGAAGGCGCATGGTGGGTCCAGGACGCCGCCGCGGCCTTGCCGGCGCGGCTGTTCGGCAACCTTGCCGGGCGCGAAGTCGTCGATTTATGCGCGGCGCCCGGCGGCAAGACCGCCCAACTCGCAGCCGCCGGGGCGCAGGTCACCGCAGTCGACCGCTCACCCCGCCGGCTCGATCGCCTGCTCGCGAATTTTGACCGGCTCGCCTTGCCGATCGACGCGGTCGCGGCCGACGCGCTGATCTGGCGGCCGCCGCGGCTGACCGATGCCGTGCTGCTCGACGCACCCTGCACAACCACCGGTGCGATCCGCCGCCACCCGGACGTGCCTCACCTAAAGCTGCCGGAGGATGTCGCCCGGCTGGCGGTGGTCCAGGAGAACCTGCTCCACGCCGCGATCGATATGCTGCGACCCGGCGGCACCCTAGTCTACTGCACCTGTTCGCTCGAGCCGGAGGAGGGGCCGCATCGGGTCGAGGCGCTGTTGCGCAGCGGCGCGCCGGTCGCGCGCCGTATCATTGATCCCAGCGAGATCGGCGCCGATCCCGATTGGGTCACTCCAGATGGGGATCTGCGGACTTTACCCTGCCATTTTGGCGAATATGACGGGGTCGACGGCTTTTATTGCGCACGGCTGGTCAAGCGAGCAGAGGGCTAGCGATCGTCGCTATGATCGTCGCCCGCGCCGGACCGACGGCTTGCGGCGCCCGGGTTTCCTTGTTACGAAGCGGCATGGGTTCGGATGTCCGGCACGCCGTTCGCGACCCGGGCGGCCGCCGCCCGGGATCGAGCGGCCGAGCGGGCGCGAGCAAATGACCGTAACGGCGATCGCTAGCAAGGGCGAGCTTCGCAATCACCCTGCGCGGGGTGCTCCGGGTTTGCTCACTCGGCTGCGGCGCGACGCTCTTCGGTCGCTCGCGGCGGGTCCGCTCTATCGCTTTACGCTGATTGGCCGGGTCCCGCCTGATCCGCGATTAAAGATCGCTTCCCCGTGGCCCGGCGATCCGAAACGCGGTGCCGCGATCGCCGCCGGCGAGATCGAGCTGGCCGGCGAGTTGGTCCGCAACCCCTCCCCGCGCTGGTTTCCGCCCGGGGTCGGAGAGGATTGGCTCGCCGCATGGCACGGCTTCGGCTGGTTGGCTGATCTGGTCGCCGCCGGGCCAACCGGCCACCAGGTCGCGCGCGAGCTGGTTCAGAGCTGGCTTGCTGCGCGCATCTCCTGGCATGCCGTCGCCTGGCGCTCGGACGTGCTGGCAACGCGCCTGTTCACCACGATCGCCTATTTCGACGACATTGCCGGGCGCGACAAAGACTCGGCGTTTCGCCGCGCACTGCTGATCGGCCTCGCTGCTCAGCTGCGCCATCTGGCGCGCACCGCCGCGTGGGAAGAGGAAGGAGCGGCAAGGCTGCGGGCGCTGAAAGGGCTGGTCGCCGGCACCGCCGTGCTTGGCGGCTCGGCACCGCGGTTGGCGAAGGTGCTTCAGGCGCTCGCCCGCGAATTGCCGGCGCAGATTTTCGCCGATGGCGGCCATCGCTCGCGCAGCGCTTCGGTGCAGCTCGAGGTTCTGCGCGACCTGATCGATACCCGGGCCGTGCTGCGCGCGGCGCAGGCCGAACCGCCGGGCGCACTACAGGACGCGATCGAACGAATGGCGCCGGTGCTGCGGCTGTTTCGCCACGGCGATCAGCGCCTGGCACTGTTCAACGATTCACTCGAGGAGGACGGGGTCATGATCGATCTCGTTCTGACCCGATCGGAAGCCAAGGCGCGCGCCCCGACCCATGTGCCCGATACCGGCTTTGAACGGCTGCAAGCCGGCAAGACCCTCGTCCTGGTCGATACCGGAAGATCGCAACCGGGCTTCGACGAGCATGCCCATGCCGGCGCTTTGTCTTTCGAGATGAGCCACGGGCGGGATCGGATCATCGTCAATTGCGGCGCTTATCGCGGTCCCAAAGCAAATTGGTGGCGGGTCGCGCGCGCGAGTGCGGCGCATTCGGTGCTGGTCGTAGCCGACACCAACTCGGTCGAGATTCGCGACGACGGGGTTCTTGGCCGGGCGCCGATTTCGGTCGGCTGCGAGCGATCCGAGAATAACGGCCAGCAATGGGTCTCGGCCACTCATGACGGCTACCGCGACCGGTTTGGCCTGACCTATACGCGCGAGCTGTTTCTTTCGGCCGATGGCGAGGATTTGCGCGGCGAAGATCGGCTGACCGGTCGACCCGGCGCCACTTTCGCCGTGCGCTTTCATCTGCACCCGTCGGTAGAGGCCTCGCTGATCGGGGAGGAGCCGGCCGCGGTGCTGCGACTGCCCGGCGGGACGATTTGGCGGCTGCGCGCCGCCGGCGCCGAAATGAGCATCGGCGAGAGCGTTTATCTGGGCTCGGGCGAAGCGCGAAAGACCCAGCAGGTGGTGCTGAGCGGGACTGCGGCGCCCGGCGGAACCGGCGTACGCTGGGCCCTGCGACGCGAGCCCGCAGAGGCCGCCGATTAGCTTGCCGGGGATCGGCCACCTCGATTTCGGCCACCTCGACTTCGGCCAGGCGGTTCTCGCGGCGGTGATGATTGGCGCGACCGCCCTCGGCTCCGGCCTCGCGACGCGGGCGCTGATCCCGGTCCTGCGCCACCGCAACGTGCTCGATCGGCCCAACGAGCGGTCCTCGCATGTTGCCCCCACCTTGCGCGGCGGCGGGATCGCGCCGGTCGGCATCGTGCTGCTAGCCTGGACGGCGCTCGGCCTTGCCGGATGGGTGTCTCCGGTAATCATCGGCGTCTTGGTCGGAACCCTGCTGCTGGCGGTCGTTTGCTGGCTCGACGATTTGCGCGATCTTTCTCCGGCGACGCGCCTGGCCGCGCAGGCCGCTGCGGTCGCCGCCGGTCTTTGTGCCGTGCCCGACAATCCGGTGCTGCACTCATTTGGCCCGGCGGCGTTTTTCGCGGCGATCGGCCTGTTATGGATGTGGTGGATCAATCTGTTCAATTTCATGGACGGGATCGACGGGCTCGCTGGCAGCGAGACGGCGGCGATCGGCGCCGGGCTGTTGGTTGTTGGCGGGCTCGGAAGCGGGGTCGATCCGGCATCAGCGCTGCTGGCCGCCGCGGTGCTCGGCGCGGCACTCGGCTTCCTGATCTGGAATTGGGCGCCGGCGCGGGTTTTTCTGGGCGATGTCGGCAGCGCCCCGCTCGGCTATTTGACCGGTTTTCTGCTGATCGACGCCGCCGCCCGTGGGTGCTGGATCACGGCGTTGATCCTTCCGCTCTATTTCCTCGCCGACGCGACCATCACCTTGGCCCGGCGCCTCCTGCGCGGCGAGCGGGTGTGGCAGGCGCACCGCCAGCATTATTACCAGCGCGCGGTTCGCTCCGGGCTCGGCCATGCCGCGGTCGTCAAGCGGGTGATCGCGGCAGACGTCGTGTTGATCGGCTGCGGCTGGGCGGCGCAGAACGGTTGGGGCTGGGTCGCGCTCGCCCTCGCCGCCGCCGTGGTCGCGACGCTGCTGGCGTCGCTCTCCTTCAGTCGCTGACCGAGGCTCGCGGGCTTGTCCCAGGCGGCGCTCGATCCTATACCCGGCCGATGACAGCCTCGCCCCCAATGATTCGCCGCGCGCTCCTCTCGGTCAGCGACAAGACCGGGATCGTCGCTTTTGCCGGCGCGCTCGCCGAGCGCGGCATCGCCCTGATCTCGACCGGAGGCACGGCGCAGGCGCTCGCCGCGGCCGGGCTACCGGTCATTGAGGTCGCAGCGCTTACCGGGTTCCCCGAGATGTTCGACGGGCGGGTGAAGACTCTGCATCCGGCGATCCATGCCGGCTTGTTGGCGCGACGCGACCGGCCGGACGACATGGCGGCTCTGGTCGCGCACGGGATCGCTCCGATCGACCTTCTCGTTGTCAATCTCTATCCCTTCGCCGAGACTGCGGCTTCCGGGGCGAGCTCCGCGGATTGCATCGAAAACATCGACATCGGCGGCGTGGCGCTACTGCGCGCCGCCGCCAAGAACCACGACAGCGTGACCGTAGTCAGCGAACCCGCCGATTACGCTCGGGTGCTGGCGGCGGTCGAAGCCGGGGACGGAGCCGTCGGCGCGGCGCTGCGCCGCAGCTTCGCGCGCAAGGCCTATGCGGCGACCGCGGCTTATGATGCGGCGATCGCCGAGTGGCTGGCGCGCGAGGAAGGCGAGACCTTTCCCGCGACCCTGGTCATTGCCGGCCGGCTCGCGCAACGGCTGCGCTACGGTGAGAACCCGCATCAGGCGGGGGCCTTCTATCGCACCGGCGAATCTCGCCCGGGCGTCGCCGCCGCGCGGCAGCTCCAGGGCAGAGAGTTGTCCTACAACAACTATGCCGACGCCGACGCGGCTTTTGAGCTGGTGGCCGAGTTCGCGCCGCCGGCGGTGGCGATCGTCAAGCACGCCAATCCGTGCGGCGTCGCCATCGGTTCGAGCCTGCGCGAGGCCTGGGACAAGGCGCTCGCCTGCGATCCGCAAAGCGCCTTCGGCGGGGTCGTGGCGCTCAACCGGCCCCTCGACGCGGCGACAGCCGAGGCGATCGGGCGGCTTCTTATCGAGATTGTGATCGCCCCGGACGTCGAACAGGCTGCGTCGGCGCTGCTCGCCCACAGGGCGGGGCTGCGGCTGCTGACGACCGGCGCCATGCCCGACCCGACCTCGTCGGGGCGCAGCTTTCGTTCGATCGCGGGCGGCATCCTTTTGCAGGAGCGTGACGGGGAACCCGTCGACAAGGATACGCTCCGTATCGCGACCCGGCGGCCGCCGAACGACACCGAGATCGCCGACCTGCTCTTCGCGGAGAAGGTCGTGAAGCACGTCAAGTCGAATGCCGTCGTTTTCGCCCGCGGCGGGGCCACGGTCGGCATCGGCGCCGGTCAGATGAGCCGCGTCGACAGCGTCAAAATCGCCGCCCAAAAAGCGGCAGAGGCGGGCAGCGCCAGCGCGCTCGCGCAGTCTCCGACCCACGGCTCGGTGCTGGCCTCGGATGCGTTCTTCCCGTTCGCCGACGGCCTCGAAGCGGCGATCGCCGCCGGCGTCACCGCAGTGATCCAGCCCGGTGGATCGGTGCGCGACCCGGAAGTCATTGCCGCCGCCGACGCCGCCGGCATCGCCATGGCGTTCACCGGGATTCGCCGGTTCCGGCATTGACCGCGACGGCGCCGCGCGTCCGCGGAAAGCGTATACCCGTATAGTCCTTAGGGGCAGTGGCCGCGGCGATTCGGCTGGCGTATGCTGATTTTTCCGTCGCGGTCGGCGACCCCGCGTCGGCGAGTGAAAGGAAATGGCCAGACCATGCAGGTCAATCCGGCGCAAAAGACCGTTCTGGTAGTCGACGACGACCCCGATGTCCGCGACTATGCGAGCCGGGTCCTGGAGGAGCATGGCTACACCGTTCTGACCGCAGCCGATGGTGCAACCGCGCTCGCGATCTTGCGCGAGGGCACGCAGATCGATGTCTTGTTCACCGACATCGTCATGCCGGGGCTCGACGGCATCGAGGTGGCGCGCCGGGCGCTCGAGCAAATACCACGGCTCAAGGTGTTGTTTGCCTCCGGCTATGCGGCCGGGTTGGGTCCGGTCTCGCGCCTGCTGAAAAAGCCGTATCGGTCCCGGCAACTCGCTGACGAGATCGCCGCCGCGCTGGGCGATTAGGGGATGCGAGCGTTCCCGCGGGAAAGTCCGGCCGCCGTCGCGCGGCAAGCGCTCAGAGGACGCGGATGTTTTTGAACTGCCACGGATCGTCGCGATCGAGGTCTTCAGGAAACAGCGCTTCGCGGCCGTCGAGCGGGGTCCAATCGCTGTAGGCCCCGACCACATCGCCGAGATAGGGGCGGGCGATGTCGAGAACACGCGCGAAATCCAGATCCTCGGGCTCGACCACGCCGGCACGCGGATGCTCCAATGCCCAAACGAGGCCGCCCAGAACCGCCGCGGTCACCTGCAGCGATGTTGCGTTGTTGTGCGGCGCCACCCGCCGCGCTTCGTCGATTGTCAACCGTGAACCGTACCAGTAGACCCCTTTGGGCGAACCCATCAGCAGGACCCCGAGCTCATCGGTCCCTTCGGTGATCTCGTCCATCATCAGTCTCTTGCGGTCCTGCAGCCGCCAGTTCTTGCCGGCAAATTCGTGCAGGCTTAAAACCGCGTCGTCGCAGGGATGGTAGGCATAATGGCAGGTCGGCCGGAACTGCACGCCGTTCTCGTCGGCGACGGTCAGGAAGTCGGCGATCGAGATCGATTCGCCGTGGGTGACCAGAAACCCGTGATAAGGCCCTTCGAGCGGCGTCCAGCTGCGCACTCGAGTGACCGCTCCGGGCCGCAACAGATAGATCGCGGCACCACTACCGAAATCGTGTCTGCGGCCGTCCGAGGGGAACTGGCGTTCGTGGGTTCCCCAGCCGAGTTCCGCCGGCTGCGAGCCTTCGCTGACGAACCCGTCGATCGACCAAGTGTTAACGAACTCGCCCGGCATCTTGGGGACCGCCGCGACCTGGGTGTCGCGTTCGGCGATGTGAATGGCCTTAATGCCAAGACGCTGGGCGAGACGGGCCCAGTCGGCGCGATCCTGTGGGACGGCCAAGCCGGCACCCGAAGCTCGGGCGAGGTCGATCAGGGCCTGCTTGACGAAGTGCGAAACCAGGCCCGGATTGGCCCCGTGGGTCACGACCGCGGTCGGCCCGTGGGGGAAGCGGCGGCGCAGCGCCAGCGCGCTCTCGCGCAGCGCGTAATTCGAGCGCGCCGAAGGCGGCAGGCTCGGGTCGGTGTAGCCGCCCGGCCAAGGCTCGATGCACGTGTCGAGATAGAGCGCGTCTCGCTCTTGGCATAGCTCGATCAGCGCGGTGCTCGACACGTCGACCGACAGGTTGAGCAGAAAATCTCCATCCTCGATCAGCGGTTCCAAGAGGCTGTGGTGATTCTCGCGGGTCAACGCGGTTTCGACAAAGGCGACGCCATACTCGGCGGCGACGTCACGGCCGTGCGGTTCGGCGGTGACGATCGTGATCTGAGCCGGATCGATCTCGAGATGACGCAGCAACAGCGGCAGGACGCCCTGACCGATGCTGCCGAAGCCGACGATCGCGAGGCGGCCGGGGAAGGCGGCGTGCTTCTGGTCGAACATGAGGATTCAGCCCTGATCGGCAGCGCGAACCCCTACGGTCGCCGCGATAGCTTGTCAAGCCGAGCCCCGCCGAGCCGACGGCCCGGGGTGGACTTCCCGGAGATACAGCCCTGAAAGATGGCCGCAGGGTGGCCACCAGGATTGCAACATTTCGCGGCTAGGCTAGTGTGCGGCCGGTCACGCGGAGGCGGCGCAGGCGTCGAGGGCGGCTCGATCCCGGCGAACGACGTCGCGAGTGCAATCGAGGATTATGGCCGCTGCTCACTTGGACTTTCCTATTGCGCCACCCAGCCGCCATCCACCGACAAAGCGGCGCCGGTAATCGTCCTGGCACTCTCGCCGCACAGAAATACGGCAACGGCGCCGATCTGTTCCGGCGTGGTAAAGTCGAGCATCGGCTGCTTTTCGCGCAGCAATTCCTCACGCGCCTGCTGCACCGGGATGCCTGCGACGGCGGCGCGAGCCTCGATCTGCTGCTGCACCAGCGGGGTCAAGACCCAGCCGGGGCAGATCGCATTGCAGGTGACCCCGTGATTCGCGGTCTCGATTGCGACCACCTTGGTCAGGCCGATGAGCCCGTGCTTGGCGGTGACATAGGCGGCTTTTTCGCCGCTGGCGACAAGCCCGTGGGCCGAGGCGATGTTGACGATTCGGCCCGATTTTTTGGCCAGCATGTGCGGGAGGGCCGCCTTGATCGCATGAAACGCGGAGTTCATGTTGATTGCGATCACCGCGTCCCACCGGTCCTCCGGGAAATCGATGATCTTGGCGACGTGCTGAATGCCGGCGTTGTTGACCAGAATGTCGACCCCGCCGAAGCGGCGCGCGGTATCGGCTACCAGATCGCGGATCTGCGCCGGCTTCGACATGTCCGCCGGGGAATAGGCGGCCTCGACGCCATGCTTGGCGGCGAGATCCCGCCACAGCTTTTCGATCGCGCCCGGATCGCCGAACCCGTTCAGCATCAGCGCGCAGCCTTCGGCGGCCAGCGCCGTGGCGATGCCGAGCCCGATCCCGCTGGTCGAGCCGGTGACGATCGCGACTTTACCTTTCAGCATGAGTTTTCTCCTCATATCGGCCATCAGGGCAGGGGCTGCGCTGCCCGCGTCCTACTACACCGCGTGCCGGTTGCGGCAAATTGGTCCAGGCGAGGCATATCCGATGACCTGGGATGACGTTTCGCAAGACCCGCTCCATATGCCGCGGCGGGCGCCGCTGGATTGGTTGTCGGCCGAATGACCTGCAGGCTCGGCAGCTCAGGTGAGGAGGAAGTTCCGCCGATATGTCTGCTCTTCAGGCCCGATTGACGATTCCGGACAATCGCGGGGCGGCCGGTGTTCTCGCCGCCGCGGCGGCAGAATTGCCTTCGCTCAAAATCGCCACCTACAACATTCATGGCTGCGTCGGGGTCGACCGCCGTTACGACCCGGCGCGGATCGCGGCTGTGCTGCACGAGATCGATGCCGACATTGCCTGCCTGCAGGAGGTCGGAGCGCGCCGCGCCAACCGCTTCAACGCCGATCAAGCGGCCTATCTCGCCGAGGCGACCGGCCGCCGGGTCATTCTCGGGGCTGGCGAGCGCGGTCACCGCGGGCGTTTCGCCAATGCCATCCTGACCCGGTTTCCGATCGCCGCCGCGCGCGCGATCGACCTTGCGGTGTCGGTGTACGAGCCGCGCGCCGCACTCGACGCCGAGCTGATCATAGGCGATCGGGTGCTGCGCGTGCTGGCCACCCATTTCGGCCTCCATGCCGGCGAGCGGCGGTTGCAGGCCAATCGTCTGGTCGCCGCACTTGGCGAATCCTCCGCACCCGGCCGACGGCCCGCGGACGCGGTGCTGCTGGTCGGTGATCTGAACGAGTGGCGCGGGCGAACCGGCGGCCTGCGCGCCCTCGAGCGGTGCCTCGGGCCGAGTGCGACGCCCCGCACCTTCCCGTCGTGGATGCCGGTGCTGCCGCTCGACCGGATCTACGCCGACGGTCCGGCGCTGTTGCGCGACGTCCTCGTCTACCGCTCGCCGCTCGCCCGCCTCGCCTCCGATCATCTGCCGCTGGTCGGCAGGCTGTGGTGGACCGATGGTGGAGACGGCCGGCGCGGACCGCCGTGGGGCTCGAGCCGCCGAGCCGGGGCATACCGCAGCCGCATCGCAGCCGACTGAACCCCGCAACCGACCGGGCGGCGACCCTTCGGCGGGAATGGCCGATGGTGTTGCGCCGGCGGTTTTGGCAGGTTAATCAGAGTTCATGGCACCCAAGCGAAACCCGCTCAATCTCAATGGGCTGCAGCTGAGGACCCTGACCCTGCTTCAGGAGTTGGCGCGTCTGCCGGATTATTCCCGACCCGGAGAGGAGTCGGGCAGCGTCGTGCTGACGCGCCTGCCTCACCCGCATGGCGATCATTTTCATGTCGGCGAGGCGGTGGTGGCCTCGCGCGACGCCACCGGCCTGCGCAACCCGGCGGTCTGGACCGCCCTCGAGCGCAAGGGTTTGATCCGGTCGTCGCCGCCGACCGCGATCCTGACCCCGAGCGGGCTCGGCTACGAAACCGGGCTGCGCGAAACGATTTTGCACGCGGCGGGCCACTGACCAGTCGAACCCCGCTGGGTAGGGGCCGTGCGGCGCAAGATCACCAGCAAAAGTGGGCGGCGACGGCGGTCGGGGCATAACCCCCGGAAGTCAGCGCCAAATCGATCAGCGCGAGATCCGGCTCCCCCGCGCCGTTCATGCCGAACTCCTGCGCATGGATGCCGCCGACAATGAACAGGCTGTCGAGACCGGCTGTGTCGGCCCCGGCGATGTCGGTGCGCAGGCTGTCGCCGACCGCGAGGATGCGCGAGCGATCTCTGATGTCGAGGAGTTTGAGACAGCTGTCATAGACCGAGCGGTACGGCTTGCCGTGCCAGCGCACATGGCCGCCCTCCCGCTCGTACCATTGCGCCAGCGCCCCGGCGCACAGCGCGAGGCGAGCGCCGTGCATGACGACGAAATCCGGGTTGGCGCAGATCATCGGCAGACCCGTGGCCAAGGCCCGGCGCAGCAGCGGGGCGTAATCCTCGACCGTGTCCTCCCAGCCGGCGGGTCCGGTGTTGAGGATGAACTCCGCCGCCTCGGCGGTATCGACAAACTCGAGCCCGAGGCCGATGCGGATTTCGAGGTCGCGGTCCGAGCCGATGTGCAGACAGCGGCGGCCGAGCGTCGCGTAAAACGGGTCGTCGCGGCGGTGCAGATGCTGCCAGGCCTCTTCGCCCGACGACATGACGCAATGATAGGTTCCGGCCGGCACGCCGATCTGCGTAATCCGGCGAACAACGTCGTCGGCGCGGCGCGGCGCGTTCGACAACAGCGCAACGCGCTTGCCGCCGGCGATCAGGGTGCGCAAGCAGTCGATGGCGCCGGGCAGCGGCGCCACCCCGTCATGGATCACCCCCCACAGATCGAGGATGAAGCCATCGTAGCCCTGAGCCACTGCGGCAATTCCGGGAATGGACACTATGGCCATAGGACGGCAACCTCGGTGATGGCCCGGCGGGGGTCAAGCCTCGCGAGCGGTCCGTCTCGCCAAAGCCGCAGACAGGGCAACTTTACTGACGAGATATTGACCCTGGGTGGATATTTACATTGCCGTCATGATCTTTACCAATATTTACGATAATTGTCGGAGTATGGTCCTGTCCATTGCGTTAAGTAGGCGGAAGTGGGTGGAAGGGCGCGATTCGCGTCGTCAGGAGAGATCATGAAGACTGATCTGCTGATCGGCCCGCTGATCGAGCGCAGCGGCAAGTTCGCCTATGACACGTTTTCGCTGACCGAGGGACTGCGGCATTCGTTCCGCTACCCCCGCATCGAGCAGGCCCGTCACGATCGCCGGGCGATGATTACCGAGGCTGGGTCGGACCCGCGCTCGCGCGTTCATGTCTGCGAGACCTTGGCGGAATTCGAGCGGCTCGGAGCAGCGTATCGCGAGGGCGAGCCAATTCCCGATGACGGGCGCTCAAGGGCGCGGTAAGGGGCTGCGAAGTCCTCGGCGCCAATTTCGTTCGACATCTCGCCGCGGTGACGTCCCCCTTTTCGTCATGACGACGAAGGAATCTCTGATCCAATCCACGCCGCTTTGGCATCGTGTCCATTGCCACCCGGAGTTTCCAGCTCGTAAAGAAGTAGAAAAGGGTGAGCAAAACCGGCCGAATTCTCCATCGCCATCGAGCGTAGCGCGGATCGGTTTGGCGATTTGCCGGCCAGCGGCGCGCAATCCGAGCGCCGCCCTTCGAGCGTTCCCGCCAACAGCGCCATCCCCACAGGTGGAGCCCGTGGGTTAGAGACCCACGGGTCATGCCGCAATTCGTCGTCATCGATCAGATACTCGTAGCAGAGCGCAGCGCCGAACACCCGCTGCCCGACCAGGGTCGGCACCCGTGTGCTCGATCAAATCCTGCGCACGTGATCCTTGAAGCAGCCGGAAAACCGATCGATCAACCGGAGCGCCCGGTCGGTGGGCCGAGCAGCATGGCACCGGCGTCTGAGGTCATCTTGCCGAACAAATGCGGCGACCCCCGCACGCCCATCCACGCGTGCAAAACCAAACAGATGCGCGCTACGCTCGGTGCGCATCGGGCTCCCCCCTGATCCTGAGGCAAACCGTTCTCGCAACATGACTTTCTTAAATTCAGCGGCTCGATGCGCCTGACCTTTTGCGCGCTAAACCTAGATACGGAACAAATCTGCGCTGACCAGCTCGGGAGTGGCCGTCTGCCTTCAGGTCAAGGCTCGATCCCGATGGCGCGGCGGAAGCGGGCTTTCAGGTCGACGCCGTCGCGCGGCGGCAGGACCCGCGGCGGCTGGTCGGCGCGGATCGCGACGCGGGCGAAGAGCGTCGTCGCCGCGTGCCGCACCCGGCCGGCAAAGTCGCGCAGCCCCAGTTCGTCGGCGACGTCGAAGGTTTCCCTGATGCCGCAGGCGCGGGCGACGCCGATCAGCTCGACCGCGCCGGCGGTGTGGCTCGCCTGCATGCCGGTCTCGCCGTAATGGCCGTTGTCGAACACAGCGATCGCGAGGTTCGGCGGGCGCTGCACCCCGATCGTCGCCAAGGCACCCAACCCCATCAGCATTTCGCCGTCGCCGGTGACGACCAGGACCCGATGTCGGGGCTGCGCCATCGCCAGGCCGAGCCCGATCATCGCGGCGGCGCCCATCGCCCCCCACAGGTAGAAATTGCGCGGGTTGTCGCCGACCGAAGCGGCGTCCCAGCTGGTCGAGCCGAGCCCGGTCACCAGCAGCAGATCGTCGCGCCGCTCGAGCAGGGTGCGGATCGCCGCGCGGCGGTCGAGGCGGCGCTCGTTCGCGATCATTTGACCCACCGCTTAGCGCCGACCAGCCGCTGCGACAGCAAGACCGCGGTCGCGAGGTCGCCGTTGAAGGCGATGTCGAATGCCGCGGCGACGGTTTCGGCGGCGTCTTCCTCATGCTCGACGCGATAGACCAGCACATCCATCAGCTCGAGCGCGGCCTGCGTCTTCGTACCCATCGGCACCTGCCACGGGTTAAACTCGGCCCATTCCCCGCGCATCGTCACCAGCATGACCAGCGGGAAGCGGCAGTTTTTGGCGAGCGACAGCATGTTAACGCAGTTGCCGACCCCGCTCGACTGCATCAGCAAGGCGGCACGCTCGCCGCCGAGCCAGGCGCCGGCGGCCAAGCCCACGCCCTCCTCCTCGCTGGTCAACGGCACCGCGCGGATTTCGGGATCGCCATGGCAAAGCTCGATCAGCCGCGCGTGACCGGCATCGGGCACATAGCCGACCTGCCGGATCTCGGCCGCTTTCAGCACCGCGAAAATCGTGTCCCGCCAATCGGTTGGTTCTGCTGCTGCGCGCCCGCTCAAGTGCCGGTGTCTCCTGGTTAACCTTGCTACTGCCAGCCTATCACGATTGCGCCGGCCATTGAATCCGTTCCCGCGCCGACGGCTTAACCTGCGGGGCGTCGCCTTCTAGGCGCGGGCCGGTATAGCGGGGCGGGTCAGGACGCCGCTCTCGTATTGCTCGATCGCGTGAGCGAGCTAGCCGACGGTCCGACTGATCACGAACAGGCCGAGCGCGGCGTTCGTCGGCAGGGCCAAGGCGGTCGTCGCCGCGGCGAGGGCGAAATCGACATTGGGGGAACCGCCCGGTCAGCCGGGTCCCGGCGGCGACGGCGCTCTCGATCAGCGGCGACGAACCCGGCGCCGCGCCGGGGAGCACATCGAGGATCGCCGCCGCGCGCGGATCGCCCCGCGGGTAGAGAAAATGCCCGAACCCCGGCAAATCCTCGTCGCGGGCGAGGTGCGCCGCCATTACCGCCAGCGGATCGCCGCCGCGCGCGAGTTCGTGAAAGAGAGCTTCGGCGCGGGCCGAAGCGCCGCCGTGACGCCGTCCCGAAAGCGCAGCCAACACCGCCGCCACCAGGGCATAGGGGTGGCCCCGGTAGAGACGACGCAGCGGGCGACAAAAGTCGCTGCGTTGAGCTCGTGGTCGGCGATCAGGACGAGACACCGCAGCGCAGTGTCGCCCTCGGTTCGATCGAGATGCCACGCTGCTGCGAGCCCGCGGTGGATCGGCACCGGCGAGGGCGGGGCCACGGCGACGCAGCCGGCTAGCGCACGCAGAATCCGCGGTACGGACGAACGCCTCGAACTCGGCGATACGGCTGGTCGGTCCGACTCGGCCCATTGGGCCACGATGATCGCCGACCCGGAAACCTGGATCGTCCGCCCGCGCCAGCTCAATCTCGGCCCGCCGAGCGCCCGGTTGCACCGATCGCACGGCGTCGCCGCGGCCCGGCTGCGGTCGGCTGAGCTGTCCTCGCCGCGCCGGCAACCCCGGCGCCTGGTGCGGCCGCTCGGAACCCGCGGACGCCGATCCAGCGGCCGTTGCTCTCAGCGTCGGGGCGGGTCGCCGCCCGCCTGCCGCATCGCGTCGAACGGGCGTGAGGCGATGCGTCCGGCGATCTCGGCGATCTTGGTGCTCTGATCGAGAAACGCCTGCAAATTGCCGCGCAGCAGCCGCGCCTGCACCTCGAGCATTTCGGGCAGGCTGCGGCAAGTCATCATTGCCCGGCTCGCGTCCGCCGTCTGGTGCATGACCTCCTCGGCATAGTGCGCCCAGGCGGTGGTGATGTCCTGGACGCCCTGGGTCATCGCCGAGCCTGAGCGCAGCGCCGCATCGGCGCCGGCAGCGGTGGCGGCGCCCGCCTGGTGGACGCCTTCCCGCGCCTGGGCGGCCATTTGTTCGGTCTGCTCGCGAACCGCTTCGCCGGCGCTGCGCGGTGGCGGCGCATCCGCACTCGTCTCGGCGGACGCCGCCGCGGAATTCTCGGCCTCGTGAGTGGCGCTCCGGCCGGAGCTTTTCACTTCTGCCATCACGACCTCCATGTCGATTTGTTTTCGTTAACACCGGCGAGCGTGCGCCGGCTCCGGCGGTCTGACGATTTTCGGACGCCGTGGGTGCAAAGTCGGGAGGATTTGCGTTCCCGCTAAAACCGTGTATGCCGGATCGACACCGTTGCAGGCGAGAAGGAGAGGCCATGATTTATCCGGTCATCTTGTCCGGTGGCTCGGGCACTCGGCTGTGGCCGATGTCGCGCACGCTCTTCCCCAAGCAGTTGCTGCGCCTGCTCGGTCATGACAGCCTGCTGCAGCAGACGGTGCGGCGGGTCGGCGACCGCGATCGGTTTGCCGCGCCGTTATTGGTCGCCAACGAGGAGCATCGCTTTATCATCGCCGAGCAACTGCGCGAAATCGGCGTCGAGCCGCTCGCGGTTGTGCTCGAACCCGTTGGTCGAAACACCGCGCCGGCCGCCTGCGTCGCGGCGCTGGCGCTAGCCGAGACCGAACCCGATGCGCTAATGCTGCTGTTGGCGTCCGATCACGCGATCAGCGACGTTGCCGCCTTTCTCGGCGTCGTAGACCTCGCGGCGGAAGCGGCTCGCGCCGGTGCGCTGGTTTGCGTCGGGGTTGCGCCCGACCGGCCCGAGACCGGCTACGGGTACATCCGCCGCGGCGCGGCGCTCGACGGCATCGATGGCGCCTTTGCCGTCGGCGCGTTTGTCGAAAAGCCCGACGCCGAGCATGCCGGCGCATATCTCGCCTCCGGAGAGTATTGCTGGAACAGCAGCATCTTCATGTTTCCAGCGCAGCTCTATCTCGACGAGCTGGAGCGGCTGCGCCCCGACATGGTCGCGGCTTGCCGACGCGCGGTTGCCGAGGCGCAGAGCGACCCCGACTTCATCCGGCTGGGCAAGGAGGCCTTTGCGGCCTGCGAGCACGATTCGATCGACTACGCGGTTATGGAGCGCACCCGGCGCGCCGCGGTCGTCCCGGTCGCCATGGGGTGGAGCGATGTCGGCTCATGGGACGCGCTGTGGGAGATCAGCGCCAAGGATGCCGCGGGCAATTCGATCGAGGGCAATGTCGTCGCCGAAGGCACCAGCAACTGTTATCTGCGCTCCGAGGCCGGGCTGGTCGCGGCGGTCGGGATCCAGGATCTGGTCGTGGTCGCGACCGGCGACGCGGTCATGCTGGCGCCGCGCAACCGCACGCAGGAGGTCAGGCGGCTGGTCGCACGGCTCGCCCGCGAGGGCCGCGAGGAAGCGGACGCGCTGCCGACGGTGCATCGCCCCTGGGGCACCTACCGCTCGCTGCATAACGGGCATCGGGTCCAGGTCAAGCACATCACGGTCAAACCCGGCGGGCGGCTGTCGCTGCAGATGCATCATCATCGCGCCGAGCATTGGATCGTCGTCCAGGGCACCGCCAGGATCCGCCGCGGCGACGAAGAGATGATGCTGACCGAGGACCAATCGACCTATATTCCGCTCGGCACTGCGCACCGACTCGAAAACCCGGGCAAGATCCCGCTGCACCTGATCGAGGTGCAATCGGGCAGCTATCTCGGCGAGGACGACATCGTTCGCTTCGAGGACAGCTACGGCCGAAGCTAGCCCTCAAATTCAGACGTCGGTTTCATCTGGCCCGTCTTGGCCGGCAGAACGATTTAAAGAAACACCGTCGCCGAGCGGCGGGCGCGGGCGCGCATTTAGGAGTTACGGCTGCGCAGCGCGCCGGGCGGGGTCGGGCGCGGCGCCGCAGCATGCCCGCCGCGGTCGGCATTGGGAGCGCAGGCTTACTCGCCGCGGTAGCGCGCATCGAACGCCTCGTCGGTAAAGCCCAGCTCGGCGGTTCGCAAACGAGCCCGATGATCGATTTCGGGGACGCTGCCTGATATCGGTTTCCTCTGACTCGTGTCTGTTTAACCCATCAGTTTCGGGTCGCGGCTCCGCCGTGACCGTGTGGCAAGGCCCGCATGATCTCCACTCCGTCTCCCGCCGGCACCAGCCGATCGCCCGCAGCACATCTCGCAACAGCGCGATCGGATCCGCCGGCCAGTCCGACAGGTTTTTCAATTGCCGGTTCTTGACCTTGTCACCGTTGCGATAGCTCTCCCGCAACAGGATGGCGGGAGGCGAGCCGCAGTTTGGAACGATCGCCACATACAGGTGCGATCGATACCATCCATTAGCCTCACCAACAACTGAACTCTGACCCCGTTTATGCCTACATCGTTGCTTTTTATTTACGCGATCGCAATCACTTAGACCAAAACCTGGGCAAAGTTCGGGCTAGTGTTCGTCGTCGTCGGGGGCAGCGTCGGTCCCAATCCGGTAATTGCCTTTGAGCCAGCGGCCGAGATCGATCTGGGTGCAGCGCGCCGAGCAGAACGGCCGGTGCCGCAAAGTCGCCGGCTTGCCGCAGATCGGGCACCGCCGCGGCATCGGAATCGGCGAATCGGAGTTCATGACAAGCCGATATGGTTAGCTCGGGGCGATTTGAAAACCTGTGCGATCGAGGTGTGGATCGGTCGTCACCGCAATCTCATGCCCGAGCCGCTGTTCGAGGTGGCGCTTTGCCGCCGCCGCATTGCCGGCCAGCGCCGCTGCCACTTCGGGAGCGACCACCAGCCGCCGGCGCCGCCCCGGCTGCGCCCGCTCTTCTCGGCGCAGGGCGCGCAGCGCTTCAAGCGCCGCGGTAACTGCACTTTTGACGAGACGGCCGCCGGCGTTGGGTTCGAGCAGGGCCTCGGCCAGCGAGCGAAGGCGGCGCGGACGGACCAGCTCGAGGTGGCCGAGTCGGGTCCAGCCGAGGATCTGCGGCCGCGCCGGGTCGGCGGCGAGCGCCCGGACGAAGGCGGCGCTCACCCGCTCGCGCGCACGCCGATCGTCGAGGCCGACAAAATCGACGACGATCCCGCCGCCGAGTTGGCGCAGCCGGATCTGCCTAGCGATCAGATCGGCGGCGGCGAGATTGACGGCCAACGCGGAATGCTCGGGCGAGCCGGTTTCGGGCGTGCCGCTGTCGACATCGATCAGCACCGCGGCCCGTGTTGGCTCGAAGTGAACCCAGCCGCCGCCGGCCAGCGCAAGGGTCGGCGACAGCGCCTCGTCGAGCAGCGCGTCCAGGTCTAAGGGCCAGCCGCCGTCCGGCAGGTGGGCGATTTCGGCATCGGGGAAGGCCACGCGGATCTCTGGGATTGCCGCCGGGTCGTCGACCAGGATGCCGTCCGGCGCCGGCAGTGCACCGGCCAGTGCCGCGGCGAAGCTCGCCGCCGGATTAAGACGAGACGGCGGATCGAGGCGCGCGGCGCACTCGCCGATCTCGAACCAGCGCCGTTGCAATTCCGCCGCCTCGGCCAGCAGCGCATCGGTCGGCGCAGATGCCAGAAGCCGCAGCCCGACTGTGGTGCGTACCAGCCCCTCACCCTCCCGCTGCGCGGGTCCTTCCCTCTGCCCGCGTGCGGCGAGAGGGGTGGGCTGAGGGGAAGTTTCGACAAGCTCCTTCAGCCGCGCGCGCGTCTCGGACGCCAGCGAATCCCCGTCAACGATGCCGGGCCGGCCGGCCACCAGCTCGACCAACCTGCCGCGCAGCGTCACTGCGGTGGTCAGAAGCGGCGCCTTGCCGCCCTGCGCTTCGCGGCGCACCTGCACTACGACCTGCTGACCCTCGTCGAGCCGCCGCCCGCGCGGCAGGATCTCGCTCTGAGGCAGAAAAGCCGGCCGGTCGCCGCCGATATCGACCAATGCCGCGCCGAGCGCCGGCAGCAAGCGCAGCACCCGGCCGAGATAAAGGCTGCCGGCTTCCTCGCAATCGCCGCGTTCGACCCGCAGCTCGACGGCAGCGCCGTCCTCGGTCAGCGCGGCGCGCCATTCGCCGGGCCCGGCAGCGATTACGAGCTCGCGGAGCATCGCGGGCGATAGCCGCGGCCGGCGAGGAGCTGCGCGGTCTCGAACAAGGGCAGGCCGACGACGTTGGAATAGGAGCCGGAGACATACCGGATGAACGCCGCGGCGCGGCCCTGGATCGCATAGCCGCCGGCCTTGCCCTGCCATTCGCCGCTCGCCAGATAGGCGGCGACCTCGCCCGCGCTCAGCCGCTTGAACGCGACCAGGCTGGTGATCCGGCGCAATGCCGGCCGCCCATCGGGGCTCGACAATGCGATGCCGGAATGGACGCGGTGGCGGCGCCCAGACAGCAATTCGAGACAGCGCCGGGCGGCGGCCTCGTCCACCGGCTTCGGCAGAATCCGCCGGCCGCAGGCGACGACGGTGTCGGCAGCCAGAATGTAGGCGCCGGGATGGCTCGGCATCACCGCCCGCAGCTTCGCTTCGGCCAGGCGCAGCGCGTGTGCCGCCGGTTCCTCGTCGCGGCCGGGGGTTTCGTCGATTGCCGCCGGTTCGACCCAGTCCGGCACGATTCCGATCTGCCGCAGCAATTCGAGGCGGCGAGGCGAGGCGGAAGCCAAGACCAAGAAGGGCGCCGTCACGGCAAAACCCCTAGCCGCGCAGATGCAGCACGCAGATCAGCGTGAACAGGCGCCGGGCCGTCGCATGGTCGATCGCGACCTTGTCGGCGAGCCGCTCGATCAGCAGGGCCGAGCCCTCGTCGTGCAGCGATCGCCGCCCCATGTCGATCGCCTCGACCTGTGCCAGTCGCGCGGCGCGGACCGCCGCATAATAGCTCTCGCAGACCATGAAATAATCTTTGATGATGCCGCGGAACGGCGCGAGCGGCAAAACGATGGTTTCGCTCGATCCGTTCGCCTGGGAGCGAATGTCGAGGTTCAGCCTGTTCTCCCCGATCGCCAGGTGCAGGTCGAACGGCCCGTCGCGCCCGGAAGTCGGAGCGAACGAATTCTCTTCCAAGAGATCGGCGATCGCCGTCGCACGCTCGTGCTCGATATCGGCGCTGCGCCGCACCACGGTATGCTCGTCGAGTGTGATCGAGGCGATGCGCTGGCTGGTGTCGGCTTCGCCCTGCGGCTGGTTCATGGCGGCGGGCTCACGCCTCGCGCTGGCGGTCGAGGCGGATCGACAGGGACAGCGCGTGGGCCTCGAGCCCCTCGGCCTCGGCGAGCCGGACCGCAGAGGGCGCGAGTGCTGCGAGACTCGCCGCGTCGCAGCGGACGAGCGAGGTTCGTTTCAGAAAATCGAGCACGCCCAGACCCGAGGCAAACCGCGCGCTGCGTGCGGTCGGCAGCACATGGTTGGGTCCGGCGATGTAGTCGCCGATCGCCTCGGGGGTCCAGCGCCCGAGAAAAATTGCGCCGGCATGACGAACCTGATCGGCCAATGTATCGGCCTCGTCGAGCGCCAGCTCGAGGTGCTCCGGGGCGATCCGATCAATCAGCGCCGGCGCCTCGCCCCAATCGGCGACCAGCACGATCGCGCCATTCGCTCGCCAGCTCGTCCGCGCGATGTCCGCCCGCGGCAACAGCGTCAAACGGCGTTCGACCGCGGTCTCGACCGCTGCGGCGAAATCGCTGTCGTCGGTCAGCAGGATCGCCTGCGCCGCACTGTCGTGCTCGGCTTGCGACAACAGGTCGGCAGCGATCCATTCGGGGTCGTTCCGGCGATCGGCGACGACCAGGATTTCCGACGGCCCGGCGATCATGTCGATGCCGACCCTGCCGAACACATGCCGCTTGGCCGCGGCGACATAGGCGTTGCCCGGCCCGACGATCTTGTCGACCGGGTGGATCGTCGCCGTGCCGTAGGCCAGCGCGGCCACTGCCTGCGCTCCGCCGACCCGGTAGATCTCGTCGATGCCGACCAGCTCTGCGGCGGCGAGGACCAGCGGGTTCAGCACGCCGCCCGGGGCCGGCACGGTCATCACCAGTCGCTCGACTCCGGCGACTTTCGCCGGGATTGCGTTCATCAGCACGGAGGACGGATAAGCCGCGGTGCCGCCAGGCACGTAAAGCCCGGCGGCGGCGACCGGGCGCCAGCGGGCGGCGAGCCGCACTCCGAGCCCGTCGACATAGTCGAGCGCCGCTGGCAATTGATGGCGGTGAAAGCTCTCGATCCGCTCGGCGGCAAGCCGTAGCGCGGCCACCGTCTCGGCCGGCGCCGCCGCAGCGCCCTCGGCAATTTCCCGTCCCGACAACCGCAGGCCGGCGGGCACGACGGCGACGCCGTCGAAGCGTCGGGTGTAATCGATCAGGGCGACATCGCCGCGGCGGGCGACATCCTCGATGATCGCGGCGACCGCGGCGTCGACATCGGCGGCGGTTTCGCGCTTGGCCTCTACAAAGCGCGTGAAGGCCGCTTCGAAACCGGGGTCGCGAGTTCGACAAGCTAGCCGGCATCAATCTTTCTCCTGCCCAGCGGCAGGGCTCCCGTCGCCGCGACGACGGGCCCCTTCCCTCTCCCGCATTGCAGGAGAGGGTTCCGAGCGCAGCAAGGCGGGTGAGGAGCTATCGCCCGACGCGAACCCCGCCTCGCCGACCGCGGCGCGAAAGCGCTCGATCCAGCCGCCAACGTCTTCGGGGCGCGTCTTCAGCGCCGGCCGGTTGACGATCAGCCGCGAGCTCACTTCGGCAATGCATTCGATCTCGACCAGCCCGTTCGCCTTCAAGGTGGCGCCGGTCTGGACCAGATCGACGATGTGCCGGCACAGGCCCAGCCGCGGCGCCAGCTCGACGGCACCATTGAGCTTTATGCATTCCGCCTGGACGCCCTGCGCGGCGAAGTGACGGCCGGCGATCTCGGGGTATTTGGTCGCGACCCGGATGTGGCTGGCGCGCTGCCGGTCCTCGCGCGCCGCCCAGTCGGCGGTCGCCGCGACCGCAATCCGGCAATGCCCGACTTCCAGATCGAGCGGCGCATAGATCTCGGAATAATCGAACTCCATCAGCACGTCGTTGCCGGCCACCCCGAGCTGGGCCGCACCGAAGGCGACGAAGGTCGCGACGTCGAAGCTGCGCACCCGGATCAAGTCGAGGTGCGGGTCACTGGTCGCAAAGCGTAGTTGGCGGGACGCGGGGTCCTCGAATGCGGGCTCGGGCTCGATCCCCATCCGCCGCAGCAGCGGCATCACTTCGGCGAGAATCCGGCCGTTGGGCAGCGCCAGGATCAGGCGGTCTTCGGAGGGGCCGGTCACCCCAACAGCTCCTCGTCGTGGCGCGGATGCCAGGGTGTCGGCCAAGGCTCGCCCAAATCCTTGGCGCGGCACAGGATGCGGGCGACTTCGAGCCGGATCGCGGCGCCACCCGAGAAGTCGAGGTGCACAGCCGGGTGCTCGGATCCCGCCGGTCCGGCCCGCAGCGCCAGCAGCGCCAGGATGCGGTCTTCGTCGGTGCGGCGGAAGCCGCGGTAGGACGCGCCGAGGACGGCAGCGAACGAGACCGCGCACAGGACGCGCTGGCGCTCGCCCTTGCCGGGCTCCAGGCGCACCCCTCGCTCCCAGCGAAATCGATTCGCGACAAAGACGAAAGTCTGTTGGTCGGGAACATAGGCGAGGTCGCGGACCGGGACCAGCGCGTCCTGTAGACAAGCCGACAGCACCACCAGATCGTCCGCGTCCTCCGCGCGCAATTTCAGCGGGTTGAGACCGCTGTCAGGCATTATCGGCCAGCCTCTCGATGCGCGCGCCGCAGGCCGCCAGCTTTCCCTCCAACCGCTCATAGCCGCGGTCGAGATGATAGACCCGGCTGATCACGGTCTCGCCCTCGGCCGCCAGGCCCGCCAGGACCAGCGAGACCGAGGCGCGCAGATCGGTCGCCATCACCGGCGCCCCCATCAGCCGCTTCACGCCGCGCACTTGCGCGATCGAACCCTGCACCGCGATGTCCGCCCCCATCCGGGCCAATTCGGGGGCATGCATGAAGCGGTTCTCGAAGATTGTCTCGGTAATGGTCGAGCCGCCCTCGGCGATCGCCATCAGCGCCATTGCCTGGGCCTGCAAATCGGTCGGAAACCCGGGATAGGGTGCGGTCGTAATATCGACGCCGGCGACGAAGCGCTCGCGACGTCGCACCGCCAGCCCGTCCGCCGTCGGTGACACTGCGACGCCGGCGCTGTCGAGAATTTCGGCGACGGCGGCAACTAGGTCGAGCCGGGTGCCGGTCAGCCGCACCTCTCCCGCGGTCGCGGCCGCCGCCATCATGTAAGTGCCGGTTTCGATCCGGTCGGGCAGAATGCGATGTTGGGCGCCGTGCAGCCGCCCGACGCCGATGATGCGAAGGCAATCGCTGCCGACCCCTTCGATTTGCGCTCCCATCGCCTGCAGGCAGGTGGCGAGATCGCCGATTTCGGGCTCGCGCGCGACGTTGCCCAGCACCGTCTCGCCCCGCGCCAACGCCGCCGCCATCAACAGATTTTCGGTGGCGCCGACCGATATCGAGGGAAACGCGATCTCGGCGCCGTGCAGCCCCTTGGGGGCGCGCGCGTCGACATAGCCCTGGCGCAGCTCGATCTCGGCGCCGAGCTGCCGAAGCCCCTTAATATGCAAGTCGATCGGCCGGGTGCCGATAGCACAGCCGCCGGGCAATGACACGCGCGCCCGCCCGCAACGCGCCAACAGCGGCCCGAGCACCAGAAACGACGCTCGCATCTTGCGGACGAGATCATAGGGGGCGGTGGTCGACGTGATGTGCGCCGCCGTCAGAGCAAGACTGCGACCGGCGGTGCCGCCAGACTCGGACATGGCCACCGCGACGCCGTGCTGGACCAGCAGGTTCGCCATCGCCCCGATGTCGGCGAGGTCGGGGACGTTTTCGAGGGTCAGGGCGTCTGTGGTCAAAAGGCTCGCTGCCATCAGCGGCAGGGCGGCGTTCTTGGCGCCGCCGATCGCGATTACCCCGTCGAGCGGCACGCCGCCCCTAATGCGGATTCTGTCCATCGCCTCGGTTCTGCGCACCGCGACCGCCGGGTGGTCCCCGGCCGCGGCAGCGGTCAATCAATCGGCGGTGGTCCCGCCGCGCCGGTTGCTTTTACTGGAGACTAGGGTGCGGCTCAAGCCGGAGGCGTCGGGCGGCGGCGCAGCCGGTCGCTCGCGCCCCCGCGCCTGGTCCTTGCGCCGACGCAGATTGTCGCGCAAGGCTTGCGCCAAGCGCGCGTCGCGCGCGGTGCGTTCCGCCTGTTTTTTGGCGATGAGATCCGTGCGGTCGCTCATTCCTCGAAGCAACGGGAGGATCGCCCGGCTGTCAAGCGCCGGATTAGGCTTCGGCCCGCAAATTTACGTGCGCCGAAAGGATCACCGCGACCGCGCGCTTGGCCGCATATTCGGGGGCTTGCTCGGGATGGGCGAGACGCCAAGCCGCAACCCCAGCGCGGTAGCACTCGACCGAAGGCCGTCCTTCGGCCCGCGCCGTCTCGAACGCCCTCAGCACCGCTTCAACTGTCTCCTTGCTGCCGAGGTCGCCGATCGACGCGGGGCGGTTCATCGCGTTCTGTCCCTTCGGCAAGCAGCCTGACCGCAGCTGTCCCCCGACGATTTGCTTAACGCGCCTGCTCCGCGGCGGTTCCGCCGGCCCTCGCCTTGCGGTGCCAACCGCCCTCGCCTTGCTATCCGCCTCCGGCTGATGTATCTCTCGATGCTCGCGCGGAACGGGTTTCGCGCGGCGTGCTGCCGTAGCTCAGTGGTAGAGCACCCCCTTGGTAAGGGGGAGGTCGTAAGTTCAATCCTTACCGGCAGCACCAGCATTTCGGATCGTCGGCAATCTTCTCAGGTTGGCGAATTGGCGCAGGTCGATGGTCGATCTCGGCGCGACGGGCGCTAGCTAACGGCCGATCGGCGCAGCGGCCAAGCTCCGCTCTTCTCCGTTCGACACGACCTCTCGGGTTGACCCTGGGCGCGGCACGGTCCTACCCTGGTCTGTTGCGATATTGGGGTGTCCGTCATGGGAGCGCCCGTCGCCGTGGCGCGCAGCCAAAACAGGACCTGATCTATCGAAGACACGACCCGATCCATCAGGGCACTACCGAAACGGCGGGCAATCGTGGGGAGCTTGTCCGGCCGCGTATCAGTACCTCGACGCGCCCCTGCGCTTGCCTGGAGCGCGGCCGCGATCACCCGGCGCGGCGGCCTTCGGAAGCCCCCACCTTTTCGAACACGAAGATGTTCGTGACCCACTCCGGGATGTCCTCTTCGCGGACATCGATCAGCGGGCAGCCATGGCGCGAGGCGAGCTCGATAATCGGCCTC
The DNA here is from genome assembly GCA_963832875.1 of uncultured Alphaproteobacteria bacterium. Classification (GTDB taxonomy): domain Bacteria; phylum Pseudomonadota; class Alphaproteobacteria; order ATCC43930; family CGMCC-115725; genus AP-15. Next base: position 111,829 of record CAWHWB010000004.1, read on the forward strand.
TGTGGCGTCGCGTGCATGTGCTGGTGTAAGGGCGGCAGCCTGTCGGCGAGATAATCCGCCACGTTGAACACGTAGCTACCGCAATACGTCGGGACATGCACTATGGCGATGCCCCGCGGCGCGAGCCCGGCAAACATCCGGTCGAGGATCGCCAGCACCAAGGGCGGCGGGTTGTGCTGCAACACGAGGCGCGAAAACCACAAGTCGTAGCCGGCGGCCGGATGAAAATCATCGGGCGTCGCTTGCCGAAAATCGACATTGTGATGGCCGAGCTGCTCCAAGTGGCGCTGCGCGAGGCGCAAATGGGGTGGGGAAATATCCACGGCGATGATCTCGGCGAAGCACGGCGCGAGATGTGCGGTCACCCGACCAATGCCGCAGCCATATTCGACGCAGCATCGGAAACTTTCCGGCGGCCGGCCGATCCGGCGCAGCACTCCGAGCACGAGGTCGCGATCGTCCTTGCCGCTCTGGAAAAATTCCGGCTCTGTCTCCGCCAGCCGCTCGGGCAGAAACTGCTCGTAGGACATCACGGAAAAGTGCGGTGCCTGTTTGCCGGCCTCTTCCCAAACGAGCGCCAGCTTGGCGAGGATCGCGCGCAGGGCCGCCGCGTCCGCAACCGTCTCGACCGGCCGCGGCGGAGCGGTCAGCGGAACCCGTTTCGGGTAAACGTTTTTATCGTGGAATTCGGCAGACCCGAGAAAGATGCGCCGCAACATTGCGAAATCGGTGTTATGGCGTTGATGGTGGGCGACCACCTCTTCGTTTTCCGGTTCGCGCCCGAGAATGAATTGGTACGCACCCCGCACGTCCTCGGCAGAAACAGGCATTTTGTGAACATCCCCGGCATCTTGCGGGCCGACAGGTTTTATTCGACCGCTTGCGGCGGAAAAAGAAAAAAAGGCGCGGCCGCGAGAGACCGCCCCTTTGTCGGCTCAAAAATCCCGGCCGGCAGGGCCGGCAACGGCGATCGTCGCGGCCGTGGGCTCGGACCCCGGCGCGGTGTTGACCATCCGGTGCAGGCCGGGACCGGTCGCGCACGGTCGTTGCGGGCACCGGGTTGACCCTCGGCGCGGCCGGGTCCTACCATCGCTTTTTCGAAAAAGGAGTGCCGCGATGGCCGAAACACCCCGTCTCAACGGCGTGATCCGGGCCTTGGAAGAGGGCAAGCCCGCCTTCGTCACCTTTGCCGCGGCGGAGGTCAGCGTGGCGCAGGCGGTGGGTGCCGCCCCCTATGACGGCGTCGTGTTCGAGATGGAGCACCGCGCCTATGACATCCGCGCCTTGCGCGACAGCCTGCAATACATGCTCGACCGACGGCAGATCCTCCGCAGCGGCAGCCTGGCGCCGGCGGTGACACCGTTTGTGCGGATTCCGCCCAATGGCGGCGAAACCAGCCAGTGGGTCGCCAAGCAGGTGCTCGACCACGGCGTCTACGGCATCGTGTGGCCGCATGTCAGCACCGTCGAGGAGGCGTTGAACGCGGTCACTGCCTGCCGCTATCCGCGCCCGCGCACAGCAGCCTATTACGAGCCCGCCGGCCAGCGCGGCGACGCCCCGGCCGCGGCGGCGCGGTATTGGGGGCTGTCGGCGCAGGAATATTACGAGCGCGCCGATGTCTGGCCGCTGAACCCCAAGGGAGAAGTCCTGGTCGCGATCATGTGTGAGGAGGTGCGCGCGATCCGCAACCTGCCGAAGATGCTCGACGAGGTCCCCGGCATCGGCGTCGTGATCATCGGCGAGGGCGACCTGTCGCAAGATCTGGGCTATCCGCGACAATACGAGCACCCGACCGTGGCCTCGGCGATCGACGAGATCCTGGCGATCTGCAAGGCGCACAACGTGCCGTGCGGCCACCCCCATGTCGATGCGAAGAACATCGAGGTCTTGCTCGAAAAGGGCTTCCGCTACCTGATGCCGGCGCCCTCTTACTCCTTTGCCGCGCTGGAGCTCGGCCGCAAAGCCTCGGGCCGCGCTTAGGGGGTTACCGGAAATCGCCGCGCCGGGCTGCCGGTTTTCGTCGACGCCTTCGCCGAGCGGCCGTTTTCCGGCAACCCGGCCGCGGTTTGCCGGCTCGCCGCGTAGCCCGACCACGCGCTGCCCTCGACCTGCCGGCGGTGATCGCGACCGCGCCCGCCGTCGAGCCCGGAGCCGATTTCGTGTCGCGCTTTTCGCGCCGGCGAACGAGGTGCCCGAAGACCCGGTCTCCGACGTATCGCGCATCTGGCGCTGGTGTCTACTGGGCCGAGCGCCTCGGCAGAAAGCGGCTTGTGGGCCGACAATCGTCGCGCCGCTGCGGCACGGTGATCGGCATCGACCATGGCCGGCGCGTCACCCTGCTCGGAATCGCGGTCCTGGTCGCCGAGGGGCCGATCTACTTTTGAGCAGACTCACGACGCCGCACGTGCCGCGGTGAGCCGCCCCCAATCCACGGCATCCCCGAGCTTGAGCCGGCGGCCGGCCTCGGGCATCGGGTATTTGAGGCCGCTGGCGCAGTTGAACAGCACCACCCGCTCGTGCGGCCCGAGGCGGCCGTCGGCCAGCGCCTGCTCGTAGGCGGCAAAGGTCGCAGCGCCCTCGGGGCAGAGCAGCAGCCCTTCTTCTGCGGCCACCTGCCGCCAAGCGAGGGCGATCGCGTCGTCGTCGACCGCGGTGGCGAACCCGCCGCTTTCACGCACCGCGCGCAGGATCAGAAAGTCGCCGATCCCTTGCGGCACCCGGATGCCGGCGGCAAAGGTGTGCGCGTTCTCCCAGCGCGCGGCATGCTCGATGCCGTCCGCCCAGGCCTTGACCATCGGCGCGCAGCCCGCCGCCTGGACCACGATCATGCGCGGCCGTTTCGGCCCAATCCAGCCGATCTTTTCGAGTTCGTCAAAGGCTTTCCACATGCCGATGATGCCGGTGCCGCCGCCGGTCGGGTAAAAGATCGCGTCGGGCAATTCCCAGCCGAGCTGCTCGGCGAGCTCGATGCCCATCGTCTTCTTGCCCTCGATGCGGTAGGGCTCGCGCAGGGTCGAGCAGTTGAACCACCCGACCGCCTTCTCGCCCTCGGCGACCAGCCTGCCACAATCGTCGATCAGCCCGTCGACCAGAAACACCTCCGCACCCTGCATCGCGATCTCGCGCACATTGACCGAGGGCGTGTCGTCGGGACAGAAGACGTAGGATTTGATCCCGGCGCGGGTGCAGTAGGCGGCCATCGCCGCTCCAGCATTGCCGTTGGTCGGCATCGCCATGGTCGCGACCCCCAGCTCCTTGGCCATCGACACCGCCAGCGCCAGCCCGCGCGCCTTGAACGAGCCGGTCGGCAGTCGCCCCTCGTCCTTGACCAGGATCTCGCCGCCATGCGCGAGCCGCGCGGCGATGCGCGGCAGCGGCACCAGCGGGGTCACCACCTCGCCCAGGGACAGCACATCCTCCGCCCGCCGCACCGGTAAGAGCTCGCGGTAGCGCCACAGGGTCTGTGGCCGGCCGGACAGCGCCGCGCGGCCGAAAGCCGCCCGCACGCCGTCGAGATCGTAGCGCACTAGGAGTGGCCTGCCGGCGCGCGACAAGGTCTGTAACCGATCCGCCGGATAGCGCTCGCCGGTCAGGCTGCATTCGAGATGGGTGACAAAAGTCGGCAGGTCGCCGCCGGTCCACTGGTAATCGAACATTTTAAAGTCTCCGCCCCGATCGGCGTTGCCGGCGAAGCCCGGGATTACCGCAGCTTCGCCTCGAATTCGTAGCCGATCCTAGGCCCGCACCCGCTCTCCTGTCATCCGACGCAAAGCGGCAACGCCCAGCTGGTCGAGCGCTTGCGAGACCTGATTAGAACAATTATAAAAGACTGAGCAATGAGGGAGGAACAAATGGGGCCGCCGCTCTACTCGACGCTGGACGACGCCCTGGACCAGATCGCCCCGTACGGCCCCGCTCTCAAAAACGGCAACAGCAATCATGCACCGATGGCCGCCGAAGCGCTGTGCGCGATGGGCCGGCCGGAGGCGGTGATGCCGTGGGTCGCCCACTATCGCGAGCGGATGCAGCCGAGGCCAAGAGCCGGCGATCGGATCGCTCGCAACGATTGGCAGGGCGCGCTCGGGCGGCGCGACCGCTTCGCCGACTGGGCGGTCCTCTTTGGTGCCGAGCTGGCCGAGACACCGTGGCAAGAGGTGCTCGATCGCTGGGTGGCGCGGCTGGCCAGTGGATTTTGCGCGGCGGCGACACATGGCCCGATCCGGGTCGGGCATGCGGTCCGGGCGCTCGCCGCGGGAGAGACGCCGCAACGGATGCGCGAACTGGCCGATGCGCTCGCCGGTTGGGCCGCGACCTGGCAGGAGCTGCCCGGGCGCGAACCGGCTGGGCAGGAATTGCCTGCGAACGGGCGCGTCGCGGCCGGAAAGCTGCCGCCGCATCGGGCGATCGCCCAAGTGCCGCTGGTCCCGCCCGAAAGGCGGCGCGCCGGAAACATCGTGATGGCGCTGAGCGCGCTGGACGGCTTTGCCGAGTTCGCGCCGGTGATTGATTTCCTCGACATCGGCGGCGCAGTCGCCCCGCTGACCGCGGCGCTGACCGAGTTGTTCGCGCGGGTTTATCTCGCCAACGCCCGCGATATCCCGACCACGATCGCCTTTATCCATGGCGTCACCAGCCAAGCAGCACTCGGCAACATCGTCCCGCATGTCGGCGAGGCGACCGCGCGCACGGCGCTGCGCCATGCCTGGCAGGCCGGGTGCGGGCTCTATGCCTGCTATGGCGGCGGCGCCGCGACGGCCGATGATTTTGAGATGCCCCATGCCGGGCCGGAAACGATGATCGATCGCGCGATCGGCAATGGCGACGAGCATGTGATCAAATTCACCGAAGCCTGCCTTAGCCGGTATGCCGTCGATCCGTCGCCGGCCTACCTCGCCGCCGCTCACCATGTGGCCGGGATGGTCGGGCGCCGCTGAGCGTGCCGCCGGCGGTCGGACCGGGCGGCCAATGCGTGCAGGAGCCAGCGCGGGCCTGCTGGCAGGCGAGAGGCCCATCGGCACACGCGTGATTTGATGCCGGCTGATCCGGCCTGACGCTCCCACTCAAGCTTGCGCCGGCGACTTCACGTGTTCGGGACGAAAACCGAGACCGATCAGGCGGGCCGGCAGCCGCCGCAAGATCGGCCACTTGCCAAACAGCCGCACAACCAGCGGAGGCGATATTTTTTGCGTGCTCTGAAGGACTCGGCCGACGATCCGGTTCTGCGCGAGCACCTGAAGGCGCTGCGTCGCCCAAGTGGGAAATTCGCGGCGGCGTTGCACCGCGCGCAGATCGCGATCTGAAACAGCACCCTTCAGCAGCGGTGGGGCCAGGATGTTGGCGGCGGCGACCGCGTCCTGGATCGCCAGATTGATGCCGACGCCGCCGATCGGGGACATCGCGTGCGCGGCGTCGCCGATGCAGATCAGGCCGGGCCGGTGCCACACCCGCAGCCGGTCGACCGCGACGCTCAGCAAGCTCACATCCCGCCAGTTGGCAAGTTCGGCGGTGCGCTCGCGCAGATAAGGTGCGAGCCGGGCGACTTCATCGCGAAACGCCGGCAAGCCTCGCCGGCGGATCTCCTCGAACCCGCCCTTGCCGATTACGAAGGCGCATTGCCAATAATCCTCGCGGTTCAACATCACCAGGAGCCGGCCGGCATCGACGCGGCCCAGGGTCTGCCCGGGGTCGTCGGGATGGCGGGACAAGCGCATCCACAGCACGTCCATTGGCGCGCCGATGTCGTCGCTGACCAAGCCCGCCTTGTTGCGAACCGTCGAATGGCGGCCGTCGGCGCCGACCACGAGATCGGCGTGGACCGTCAAGGCGCCTTCCGCGGTTTCGGCCCGCACCCCGGCGATCCGCCCATCTTGTTCGATCAGGCCGGTCACCTCGGTGCGGGTTCGCAGCTGAAAACCCGGGTAGCGCCGCGCCTGCTCGGCGACAAAGTCGAGGAAATCCCACTGCGGCATCAATGCAATGAACCGGCAATGGGTCGGCAGGTGAGTGAAATCGGCGAGCTCGATGAAATCGTCGCCGATCTGCGCACCGAGGCTGCGCGCCTCCTGGTGCGGACGGTGCAGGAATTCGTCGAGCAGGCCGAGCTCGTGCATGAGTTCGAGGGTCGAGGGATGGATCGTGTCGCCGCGAAAATCGCGCAGGAAGTCGGCATGCTTTTCGAGGACCAGCACCGGGACGCCGGCGCGCGCCAGCAATAGGGCCAGCATCATGCCGGCGGGGCCGCCCCCGGCGATACAGCAGCGGACCGAAACCTCGCTATTGCTCATTGGCCTCTCCGGCGCTGCCGTCGATCGCAAACCCGCTGCCGCACCTCACATCGGCGGTGACGGCCAGGAATGAACTAGGTGCCGCAAAGCTTTGGCTCGTTCTAGACGAGCCGCCTCCCGGGCCGCGACATAATCGCGATAGGCGGCGCGGTCGTCATCGGCGACGGTCGCCTGGGTCGGAACGGCACACACCGTCGGGCAACGGGTAATGCTCCGGGTGCGCAGAAACAGGGCGACCGCGGTCTCGTAATCGGTGGTCTGATAATCGGCCTGGGGCATGACCGACGCTCCGTTTGGTTGGGGGGTACGCCCCTGATAATCTGAATTGGTTAACGAGAGGTTTGGAGGAAGGTCCGGAAAATCCCGCAAATGCCGCCCGGCCGGGCGCACCCGTATGGCTTTTTTCCTCAAATCGAACGATATTGGCGCGAGGGGGAGAGCAAATCAGGACCCGGACCTTGGTCCAGCCGAATTACACGGTGCGGTTCTGGGGTGTGCGCGGCAGCATCGCCTGCCCCGGCCCTGACACCGTGCGCTACGGCGGCAATACCTCCTGCGTCGAAATCAGGTGCGGCGACCGGCTGATGGTGTTCGACGGCGGCACCGGGCTTCGCTTGCTCGGCAACGAGCTGATACGGGAGGGAAGACCGGCCGAGCTGGATCTGTTCTACAGCCACACCCATTTTGACCACATCTGTGGCTTGCCGTTTTTTGCCCCGTGCTATGACGCGCGCAGCCGGATTCGGATCTGGGCCGGGCATCTCGACGGCATCGGCATCGAAGCGGTGCTCAACAGCATGATGATCGCGCCGCTGTTTCCGATCCCGATGGGCATCTTCACCGCCAAGATCGAGTTCGTCGATTTTGCCGCCGGCAAAAAGCTCGTCCCGTATCGCGGGATCCGCATCGCGACCGCACCCCTCAACCATCCCAACGGCGCCACCGGCTACCGCATCGAATACGCCGGCAAGGCCGTGACCTACATCACGGACACCGAGCATCGCCCGAGCGGGCTCGACCGGAGCATCCTGGGGCTGGCCGACGGCGCCGACGTGATGATCTACGACGCCACCTACACCGACGCCGAATACCCCAGCCACAAGGATTGGGGGCATTCGACTTGGCAGGAGGGGGTGCGCCTGGCCGATGCGGCCGGCGCGCGCACCCTGGTCATCTTCCATCACGATCCCGGTCACGACGATCAATTCATGGATCGCATCGCGGCCGAGGCGGCGATCGCGCGGCCGGGAACGATCGTCGCTCAGGAGGGGTTGGTGCTGCGGCCGTAGCGCGCCGAACCGGCCGGCTGCAACGGTTCCGGCCGCGGCGTCGGCGGCAATGATACGGCCGACGCTCAGCGGTTCCGGCCTAGTGATATGGATCGGCAGCGTCGCGCAGCCCATCGCCGAAGAAGTTGAAGGCGAGGACGGCGACGATCACCGCCACCACGGGCAGCATCAGCCAGGGGTAGAGCGCCACGACGTTCATGTTCTGCGCGTCGCTCAACAGCACGCCCCAGCTGGTCATCGGCGGCCGCACGCCGAGGCCGAGAAACGACAGCGCGGTCTCGCCGAGAATCATGCCGGGGATCATCAACGTCGCCGAGGCGATCAGATGACTAGTAAAGCTCGGCAGAAGATGTCGGCCGATGACCCGCGCCGGCCGCGCACCCATCAGCACCGCGGCGGTACAGAAATCCTCCTCGCGCAGCGCCAGGAGCTTTGAGCGCACGGCGCGGGCGAGATGGGTCCAGTCGATCATCCCCAGAATCAGAGTGATGCCGAAATAGACGAAGATCGGGCTCCAGCTGACCGGCAGTATCGCCGACAGCGCCATCCACAGCGGCAAATGCGGGAAGGATTGAATGACCTCCATGCCGCGCTGGATCAAAATGTCGGTCCAGCCGCCGTAGTAACCGGCGATGCCGCCGATGACGATTCCGAGGGTCAGGCTGACCGCGACGCCGAGCAGCCCAACGGTCAACGACACCCGTGCGCCGTAGATCATTCGCGACATCAGGTCGCGGCCGAGCCGGTCGGTGCCCAGCAGGAACAGCTGCCCACCCTCGGCCGGGCAGACAAGATGCAGGTTTCCAGGAAACAAGCCCCAAAACCGGTAATCGTCGCCATTGCAGAAAAACCGCAAGGTCTGCCGCTTGTTCGGGTCGGGCGTATAGATGCGCTGGAGCCGGCGCATATCGAGGCGGTAATCATAACCGTAGACGTAAGGCGCGACGAACCGGCCGCGGTAAAAGATGTGCACCGGCTGCGGCGGGGCATAGATGAAATCGGTGTTGCGCGTGTCGACGCCGTAGGGGGCGAGAAACTCGCAGATCGTGATCCCGAAATACATCGCCGCCAGTATCGCCCCGGCGAGAACGGCGACGCGGTGGCGACGCAGCTTCCACCACATCATCCGCCACTGCGAGGCGACGTAGAAGCGCTCTTGCGCCGCGGTCATCCGCTCGACCGCATAGGGATCGTAGGGCGCGGTTGATACGTAGTGCGGCAGCGGCATAGCCGCGGCGCCGCTCTCGGCCGATTCGGGCGAGGCGCCGGGAACCAGCGTCAGGTCACTCATTGGCGTCGCCCCGCCTGCAAGCGGATGCGCGGATCGAGCAACGCCAGCGCCAGATCGGAGACGAACACCCCGATCACCGTCAGCGTCGAGATGAACATCAGGAACGAGCCGGCCAGATACATGTCCTGGCTGCGCAACGAATTGAGCAGCATCGGCCCGGTCGTCGGCAGCGACAAGACGATCGACACGATCGCGGCGCCCGAGATCACCTGCGGCAGCAAGGACCCGATATCGGAAATGAATGGGTTCAAGGCCATGCGCAGCGGGTATTTGAACAGCACCTTGAGCGGGTGCAGACCCTTGGCGCGCGCGGTCACGACATATTGCTTTTGCAGCTCGTCGAGCAGGTTGGCGCGCAACCGCCGGATCATCGCCGCAGTGCCGGCCGAGCCGATCACGATGACCGGGATCCAGATATGGGCCAGCAACGACAGGGTCTTCCCCCAGCTCCACGGCCGATCGACGTATTTCGGGTCCATCAGCCCGCCGATCGAAATCCCCAGATAGACATTCGCCAGATAGAGCAAGACCAACGCCAGCAAAAAGCTCGGCGTCGCCAGCCCTAGGAACCCGAGCAGAGTGAGGAGGTGGTCGCTCCAGCTATACTGATGCGTCGCCGAATAGACGCCGATCGGAAACGCGACGAGATAAGTGAAGATGATCGTAGTAATCGACACGATCGCGGTCAGCAGCATGCGGTCGCCGACCACCTGGTTGACCGGCAAATCGTAGGAAAACGAATACCCCAGATCGCCGTGCAGCAGCCCGTCGACCCAATAGAGGTATTGCTCCCACAGCGGGCGATCGAAACCGTACTCAGCTTCAAGAAATTTCACCTTGGCGAGATCCGCAGTTTCGCCCGAGCTCTGCAGCTCCGCGACGTAGGTGGTAAAATAATTGCCCGGCGGCAGATTGATGATGGTGAAGATGACGATGCTGATCGCGATCAGGGTCGGCACCATGATCAGCAGACGATGAATGATATAATTAAGCATGACGCGGCACCGCTGGTGCTGGACCGAAACCGGGCGCCTTCGTCGTCGGCGCGCGCGGGTCGGGTGCGCCGGCCCGGACCGAGAGATCGCGTCGGTGGCGCAAGCGTTCAGTCATGGGGTCGCTCGGGAAGACGTGGCGCCGGCCGCAGCAGCGGAAGCTGATTTCGCGGCCGGCGGCGGCGGACCGAACCAGAAATGGTCCGGTTTGTACATGCCGAAAAAGGCCCCGGGATCCCAGTTATAGATCCCCTTGTCGGGAACATTGCGCAGATTGTCGCTGACTACCACCGGCTGCAGCACGCCGGCGACGGTCCCGATCGAGAAGACCTGCTCCGCCCAGATCCGCAGGATCTGGCTCCAGATCTGTTTGTGCTTGTCTTCCGATGCGGTGCCGAGCCATGCGTTGTAGAGGTCCCGCAACTCCACCGCCGACGGCAAGTCCGGAGGTTTGCCGGCCATCCCCTTGGTTTCGTAGTATTGTCCCCATTTGGGCCATTCGAGCAGCTCCTGGCTGGTCGGCGCGAACTCCCATGGCGAGGAAGACGCGTTGGGGAGCCCATCGTCGACGCCCTTGTCGATCGACATCAACGTCTTCCCGGCGAAGACCCGGCGGCGGAACAAGGTCAGTTGCAGCGGTTTGGCGAACAGGCTGATCCCGATGTGCCGCCACGAATCGCGGATCAGCTCGAGCACGTCAGACATCTCGGGCCATTCACCAGAATCCTCGACCACGATCTCCATCGGCCGTCCGTCCGGCAGCAGACGCACCCCGTCGCCGTTGCGCTTCTTTAGTCCGATCAGGTCGAGCAGACGATTGGCCTCACCCAGATCATATTGCGCCCAGGCCTTACGATAGGCGGGCTGGTAGAGCGGGCTCTGCGGCAGCACTGTGTTCTGCCCTTCGATCGCCAGCCCGAAATAGAGCACCTCGTTGAGCTCGTGACGATTGACCGCGAGCGACAGCGCGCGGCGAAACCGCACGTCGCGCACCAGACCGCGCCAGATCGGGTCGTCGACGTTGAGATTGGGATAGAGCGCGAACTGGCTGCCCGGCCCGGTGCGCCACAAATGTACCTGGAAATGCTCGCGCTCCTCGTTGCGCCGCAAAAACGTATAGTCGTCAAAGCTCAGATAGCGGGCCTGCAGATCGCTCTCGCCGGCCGCGGTCTTGGCCGGGATGATCCGGCTGTCGGCGATCGACAGCGTCACCCGGTCGATGTACGGCAGCTGATGCCCAGCCGTATCCACGCGATAGTAATAGGGATTTCTCTCGAATACCAGCCGCTGCGCCGGCGGTTTGGATTTTAAGACCCAGGGCTCCAGCGTTGGTAATTTGGGATTATCATCCCGGTACATGGAATTCATTCGATTGTGCAAGGCGGCCCAATTGTGGACTCGCATCTTTTTGACGAGAGCCGCCAGCGTCGCCTTGTCGGCGTATTTCTCGTTGAACTGTTTCAGATAATGGGCTGGACAATAGATGTAGAGCGGGTCGGCGTTGGCGAGAGCGGGCAAAAACAATGGGTTCGGCTGTGCCCAGCTGTATCGGACCGTGGTGTCGTCCAAGACATCAAAGCGCGGCTTCTGTCCCTGCGGCAGCAATTCGATCGGCAGCCCTGAAGGCGACAGCTTGGGGTTCTGCGCCACGTCTTGAAACCAATAGCGGAAATCCTCGGCGGTAAAGGGCTGCCCGTCCGACCATTTCATGCCCCGGCGCAGGTGCAGGGTAAACACCCGGCCGGACTCAACATCGACGGATTTGAGGATGTCCGGCACGATTTTCAGATCCGGGGTGTAGCCGACCAGCCGCGCATAGCCATAGACGGTCATCATGCGGGTGTCTTTGGGGTGGGCCATCAGCATGCGCAGCGTGCCGCCAGGCTTTCCCGAGGTGTCGACCACGGCGGGATCGGCCGGCACCCGCTCGTCGAGCTTGGGCAATTTCCCGCTGGCCACGGCTTGGGCGAAGAACGGCGTCTCGACCAGCGCCGGCCGGTCGGCCCGCGCCGTGCCCGCAACCGCGGCCAAGAGCGCCGCCAGCGTCAACACGAGGGCGGTCCGGCGTTGCATCACCCGATTGCTGCCGATCGCTTCGGCCGCATTCCCGCTCATGGCCGGCTGGCTCATGCCCGGCCGGCTCATGCCCGGGCCAACCCGCCCGCGAGCGCCGGCAATGGCGGCAATGCTCGCGCTTCGACCGCGTGACCGGGGGCGACCTCGATCAGCCGCGGCGGGTTCGCCGCCTCGCGCCGAAAGGGTTCGGGCCACGCCGCCGGGTTGGAGGCCCGGTCCGCCATCAGCCGGGCGAAGTCGAGCGGATGGGTCAGATCGGGGGCCGGCACCGCTGCCAGCAGCGCCTGGGTATAGGGGTGCACCGGACGGCGAAACAGGGTCGCCCGGTCGGCGATCTCGACGATGCGGCCGGCGCACATCACCGCGATCCGGTCGGCGATATAGTCCACCACCGCCAGGTTATGGGAAATGAACAGGTAGGTCAGCCCCAGCTTTTGCTTGAGGTCCATCAGCAGGTTCAGGATCTGCGCCTGGATCGAGACGTCGAGCGCCGAAGTCGGCTCGTCGCAGATCACCAGATCGGGCCGCAGCGCCAAGGCGCGGGCGATGCCGATGCGCTGGCGCTGACCGCCGGAAAAGCTGTGCGGATAGCGCCTCAGATGGTGGCGGTCGAGACCGACCAGGCCGACCAGCTCGTCGACCATCTCGCGCCGCGAGCGGGCGTCGCCGATGCCGTGGATCGCCAGCGGCTCCTCGATAATGTCGTAGACCGTCATGCGCGGGTTGAGCGAGCCGAACGGGTCCTGGAAGATGAACTGCACCTGGCGGCGAAACTGCTTCAGCCCCTCGCCTTCGAGCGCCAGCACGTCGATCAGCCGGCCGCGATCGTTGAATGCGATCGAGCCGGCGTCGGGCGTCACCGCCCGCAGCAGGATCTTGCTCAAGGTGGTCTTGCCGCAGCCGCTTTCGCCGACCAGCCCCAGGCATTCGCCGCGCTCGATCTTCAGGCTCACATCGTCGACCGCGACGACCTGCGCCGAGGCGCCCGCGAACCACCCGCTCTTGCGGATCGAATAGCTTTTGCGGATGGCGCGGCATTCAAGCAACGGCGCGCTTGGCCCCGATGGCCACGGCAGCTTTTCGGCCATCAGATGCGGCGCGTCCCCCGCCGCGACCTCGCGGATCGGCACCAGGCGCTCGCCCGGTTTCATGTCGAAGCGCGGCACCGCGCGCAGCAAGGCGCGCAGATAGGGGTGTTCCGGCTGCCGGAAAATGTCCGCGAGCGTGCCGCTCTCGACCACCTCGCCGCGGTACATGACGACGATTTCTTCGGCGACGTTGGCCACCACCCCGAGATCATGGGTGATCAGCAGCACCGCCATGCCGAGCTCGTGCTGCAGCTCGATCACCAGCTTCAGGATCTGCGCCTGGATCGTCACGTCGAGGGCGGTCGTCGGCTCGTCGGCGATCAGCAATGCCGGGCGGCAGACCAGCGCCATCGCGATCATCGCACGCTGCCGCAACCCACCGGACAGCTCGAACGGATAGCTGCGCAACGCGCGCCCCGGATCGGGGAAGCCGACGAGGCGCAACGTGTCCCGCGTCAGCTCGGCAGTCTCCGCGGCACCGACCGGCCGATGCAGCCGCAGCGCCTCGCCGACCTGATCGCCGATCGTATGCAGCGGCGACAACGAGGTCATCGGCTCTTGAAAGATGATCGAGATGCGGCCGCCGCGGATCGCCCGCATCGCGGCGCTGTCCCTCGGCAATTTGACGAGGTCGACCGACGTGCCGTCGCCGCGCGGGTCGGCGAACAGGATTTCGCCTTGGGTGATCTGGCCGCTGCGCGGCAGGATGCGCATGATCGCTTGGCTGACCACCGATTTTCCGGAACCGGATTCGCCGACCAGCGCCACCGTCGAGTGCGGCCGCACCCGGAACGACGCACCGCCGACGGCGCGGATGAACCCGCCCGGCGCGGCAAAGCGGACATGCAGGTCGCGGATCGTCAAGAGGTCGCTCACGCCCTCACTCCGTCTGCCGGATCGTCGGCCCCCGGGAAGCTCGGGGAAAAGACCAGGGACTGAATCCCGAGCGCCTCGAGATTGGCCGCCGTCGCCGGGTTCAGCACCAGCCGTCGGGTCGCCGCTGCCCTCGCCGAGCGCTCGACCAGTTCGGCAAACCCCTCGATGCGGCTATCGAGCCGGATCACCGAGCGGCCGGCGCGTAGCTCGAGCTGCATCCACCCGTCGCGGCGGTCGCGCCGGGTCGAATAATAGGCGAGCTTGATCCGGTCGAGCTCGGTCCAGCGGATCGAGGCGCCGAGCGGGCCCGAGGCGGAGATTCCGGCTTCGGTCACCTCGACGAAGGTGCGATGGCGCAGCGCGGTGCGGAGCCCGAACACCGAAAACAGCGCGGCGAGACCGCCTAAGATCCCGGCCGCGACGGCACCAAGCGAGGCGATCGCCAGGATTGCGACGGTCGGCACCAGGCCGGCGGCGGCGCGCAGGTAGTCGCCGAGCATCGCCGAAGCCGGGTACGCGTGCCGGGTCATGGCGGCGGGTCGATAATTGGCGCGAAGACCTCGCCGCCAGCCAGCCAACGGGCCGCCGGATGGGTCTCGGTCAGCGCGATCAGCCGGCCGAGGAAGGCGCCGGTGGCCTCGTCCTGAACCTGATGATGGGTCAGGATTCCGCTCGGCTCGCCGCCATCGGCGGCGCCGGTTCGGCGCGCCCGCAGATGCCCGGTGAGAGCGGCGAGCGCCGCGGCCTCGCCGACAAACCCGCGATCGCCTTTCCAGGCGACCAGATCGACATGGACATTGGCCTCGAACACGCCCGGCGAGGGCCATGCTCCGCGCCGCGGTCCGAGGCGCGAGACCGCCCTAATCCCACACCCCGCGAGCAGCGGCAGAAAGCGCTCGTCGAGGCGGTTCCACGGCGGCGCCAGGACGGCGAGCACTCGGGTTCCGAACAGCTCTCGCAGCCGCGCCTGCCCGGCGCACAGATCGGCAGCGGCCGATTGCCGCGAGCGCTGCGCCGGAAACTCGCTCTTTTTGCCGCGGAAACCGCTCGCTTCGGGCGGGGCCGCATGGTTGGAATGCCGCCAGCCGTGCTGCAGGATGCTGATCGGCGGCAGCTCGATCGGCGGCGACCCAGCTGATCGCGTCCCGAGACCGCCGAGCCGAGCGGCGAGCCCGGCCTCCGCCGCCGCCGGAATGACCGCCAGGGCCACCGGAATCGTCCCTGCGATTTGCAGCAGGCGGTCGAGAGGCCCGCACGGTACCGCCGCGTCGTCGTCACGCCACCACAGCGTAGCGATCCTCCCTTCATCTCCCCAGCGGTCGAGTTCGTGCGCCAGATCGGCCCAAAATGCCGTCGCGGCCGGGGAGGCTTGGGAAAGATTTATCATTTGCCGACTGTATAGTCACCCGCCGACATTACGGAATCCTCAATCGCCGCTCGGTTCGCGTCGGAGATCGGCGGTCGATCGGCGGTCTTGGCCTCGACGATCATGCCGGCGACCAACAGCGCGGCGCGACGCGCCCCCGCGACATCGACCGCGAGTGCGGCCGGCCGATGCCCGGCCGCCCGCTCGATCGCCGCGGCCAGCCGATCCGGAGACAGCGCGCCCGGCGCCAACATTTCGACGACCCCGCGATCCGCCAGCCGCTCCGCTCGCAAGGTCTGCTCGCTCTCGCGCATTTCGGCAAACGGCACCAACACCGCGGCGGCCCGGGCGGCGAGAATGTCGAGCACGGTGTTGTAACCGGCCTGGCTGACCGAGACCCGGCAGCGCCGCAGCATCTGCGGAAAATCATGCCGGTAGCGCTCGATCGCGATGCCGTCAGGCAGCCCGGCGGCCAATGCCGCGAATTCCGGCTGCGGCAGGTTGGGCCCGGTCAGCAGCCGCCAGCCGAGATTCGCCAGGCAGCCGCGCCGGCGTGCTTCGAGCGCCGCCGTCAACAACGCGCCGCCGACCGCCCCGCCGCCGGCCGAGACCAGAACCTCGCCGGCGCCCGCCCCGCCGTCCGCGCCCCGGGGCCCTGTCGGCGCGCCGACGTAGCCGGTATAGACGAGCCGGTCGGCGATCTCGCAAGCTTCCCGAAAGCTCGCCTCGAGCGTAATCAGCGCCGGATCGCCATGAACCAGCACGGCGTCGAAATCGGCCTCGACGCGAGCCACGATTTCGCGGCGCCGCGTCATATCCTCGGGTGCGACCACGATGTCGCGCAACGAACACAGCACCAGCGCGCGCGGCCGGCGCGCACGGGCGGCGGCGATCAGCGGGTCGAGTTCGAAACGGAAGGCGCGGCGGCCGAATGGAAACGCCTCGATGATCACGGCATCCGGCCGCGCCGCCGCAAAGGCGTCGAGCAGCGCTTGCCGGCGGCCCGCTCGTAGCGCGTCGCCGACCGGCCGGCCGTCGCAGTCGACGAGTGCCCTGAAACCCGCATCCTGTGCCCGGATCGGCGCCAGCTGAACGACGCGCCCAGCCGCGGCACCGGCCAGTTCCGGCAGTTGCTCGCCGCCCGAGACCAGGGTGACCTCGATACCCGCCGCCGCCAGCCCCTCGACCAGATAGAGCGCGCGCCGCAGATGCCCGATCCCGAGCAGGTGCTGCACATAGAACAGGACGGAGCCGGTCACGAGGCCGCGATCGCCGCGGATCGCCGCGATTTAGCGGCACAGGCCGGCCGCAGCGCGGCGATCACCGCAGCGAGGCGTCGGGCCGCGGCCGGAATATCGTGCTCGTCAATAACGCGCCGCCGCGCCGCCTCGGCAAACTGCGCACGCAGACTGCGATCGAGGATCAGCCGCCGCAGCGCCGCGGCGAAAGCCGTCGCGTCGCCCGGTGGAACGATGAGTCCGGTCGTCTCCGCCGCAACAATCTCGGAGACGCCGCCGCTGGCGCCGGCCACCACCGGCAGGCCGCTCGCCTGCGCCTCAAGCAAGGCCATGCCGAAGGCTTCGTTGACCGCTGGCCAGACGCACAGATCAGCGGCGGCGAGCTGCCCGGCGAGCGCCGCCGGACCGAGCGCCCCGGTCCAGATGACCCGTGCTCCTAACGGGGCTAACGCGCGCGCGACCTCGGGCCGCGCGGCGCCGTCGCCGACCACAGTCAGCGACCAATCGAGGTCGGTCAGCCGGGTTAGGGCGTCGCCGAGGACCCGGTACGAGGCGAGCTTGTCGCCGTCGCGCATCATCGCGACCGCGATCAGCCGCGCCGGCTCGTCGCCGGGCCGCCCCCGTGGCACATAATCCCGGGCGTCGAGAAACGGCTTGATCGGGACCCACCGCGAGCGCTCGGCGAGCAATGGTAGTACGCAATCGCGGTCGGCCGGGTTGAGTCCGATCACCGCGTCGGCCCGACGGATCGCCTCCCCGACAGCGCGGTGGCCGACAGCCCAGGGGCCACCCGCCCGCCTGGGCGCAAACGAGGCCTCGGCGACGACATAGGGAATGCCGAGCGCTCCGGCAATTTGCGGCCCCAGCCAATCGGGCGCCTTGTGCTGGAGATGGTACGTGAACCATAGCTGGGGGGTAGCCTCGGGCGCGGTCCCGCAGCGGCGCAAAAACCGCTCGGCGAGAGCTTGCCCGAGGGCGGCGAGCCGCGCTTGGCGGATCGGGTCGCCGCGTCCCTCGAAGCTGCGAAAGCGCGAGGCCAAGAGCGGCACGTGCCCGGCCTGCCGCAGCGCTGCGGCGAACAGCTGCGCCATCCGCCGATCCCCCGAGGGAACCGGATGATCGGGCGGCTTCAACGGCGCATAGAAAGCGATGCGCATGACGCGGCGCGGCTAACGCGCTTCGGCGAGTTCTGGCTTGCCGAGGCGCATTTTTTGCGGCTCGGCGGGTTCGAGCCCAAAGCGTCGGGCGAGCAGATCGATCCCGGCGGTCATGGCAAAAGCGCGGCGGACCCGCTGCTCGCCGGCGGCGGCGAGCGCAGCCCGCCACGCCGGATCGCGGATCAGGTCGGCGAGCGCACGGGCCAGCGCCGGCGGATCGCCCGGCGCGACCAGCACTCCAGTCGCGCCGTCCTCGATCAGTTCGGGAATGCCCGAAATATCGGTGGCGACGCAGGCAAGGCGTTGGCTCTGCGCCTCCATCAGCACGTTGGGCAGCCCGTCGCGGTCGCCGTCCGCGGCCACCTTGGCCGCCAGCACAAAGAGGTCGGCCATCCGATAGGCGGCCAGCACCTCGGGCTGCGGCAAGGCCCCGCGCCAGGCGATGCGCGCCGACAGGCCGAGGATCTCGGCCCGCGCGCGCAGGTTCGCAGCAAGCTCGCCGCCGCCGATATGCACCAGGCGCCAGGCGAGGTCCGGCGGCAACAGCGCCAGTGCGGCGAGCAGATCGTCATAGCCCTTTTTCGCCACCGCGCGGCCGACCGAGAGCAGCGTGACCGGATGGTGGGGGTCGCTGCCGTCGCCGCAAGCGGGGCGCACCGGGGCCGGCGAAAAGCGTTCGAGATCGAGGCCGTGATAGCACAACACCACCTGCTCGGGGCTCGGCGCCAAGGCGGCCAGATGAGCGCGCCCGCTTTCGGTGCAGGTCGCGACCCAGCGAGCTTCCGCGAGCTTCCCCCGCTTCTCCCAGTCCGGAATCGTCCAGATGTCCTTGGCGTGAGCCGACACCGACCAGTCGCGGCCGGCAACCAGCGCCGCATAGCGCGCGACCGATGCCGGCGTGTGCAGAAAGTGGGCGTGGAGGTGATCGACATCCGCGGGCAATTCCGCCGCCAGCACCAGCGCCTGGCCAAACCGGCGGACGCGGTTCGGGGTCGGATCGCGGACCAGATCGGCGAGCCACGCGCGCCAAGCGGCTCGATACCCCGGCAGCCGGCGGGCGCGCCGCCAGCCGCGCCAGACCCGCGACGGCTTCTGATACAAATATTCCGGGAGATAGAGGCGGGTGGCCTGGATCGCTTCGTGCACCGGGTGAATGGCGCGATCGGTCGGCTGGCGCAGCGAGACGATCAGGATGCCGAGCCCACGCCGTTCGAGCGCCAGGATCTCCTGCGCGACAAAGGTCTCCGACAGCCGCGGATAGCCCTTCAGCACAAAGGCGACCCGCCGCCGCGCCACAGCTGACCGCGGCACGTTCAAGACTCCACCTTCAAGCCCCGATGCGCGCCCGCACCGCGACCCGCCCCGCCCGGGCCCGGTCGAGCCACTTTTTTGCCAGGCGATTGACATTGGGCATGCCGTCGAGCAGGCCGGGAATGACCACCGTCGACGGCGCCGGCTGGCCGGGCAGCCGGCGCAGCGCCGCCGCCATGACCCGCGGGTCGCTTCCTTGCTGCTCCGACAGCATGGCCACGAGCCCGAGCTCGGCGGCGCGTTCGGTGCGGATGAACTGCTCCAGCCGGGGGGCGGTGCGCGGCACGATCAGCGCCGGTTTGTCGAAGGACAGGATCTCGCAGAACGTGTTGTATCCGCCCATCGCGACGACGCCGGCGGCGCGCGCCATCAGCGCCTCGAACCGGGCGTTGAAGGTGATGGCGCGGACCTTGGGCAGCCGGGCCGCGCGGGCGGCGAACGCCGCGCGCTGCTCGGGCACCATGAACGGGCCGAAGACGATCAGCGCCGGCAGCGGGATGCCGGGATCGTGCTCATAGGCCGCCAGCACTAGATCGACCAGCGCGTCGCCGTCGCCGCCGCCGCCCGGCGTCACCAGCAGAAACTCGCTCTCGACGAATTCCTGGAGATCGGAGGTCACCGCCAGATCGACGGCGCTGCGGCGCAGATAGCCGGTATAGACCATCCGGCGGCGCACGCTCGCCGGCACCGGCAGCCCGGCTAACGGATCGCAGATCTGCGGCAGGCCGTAAACCCACAGCTCGTCGTAATATTCGGCCAGCGCCGGCACCGCGTTCTTGCGTTCCCATTCGTTTTCGAGCGCTTCGGGATCGTCCATCACGTCGCGAAGCCCCAGGATCACGGTCGCCCTGCGCCGCTGGACCAGCTGCAAGGTGTCGCGCACCTCGCCGCGTAGGCCCAACGGTTCCTTGTCGATGATCAACAGGTCGGGATCAAAGATGTCGGCGGTGTGCCGGATAATCGAGGAGCGCATTGCCAAAGTCTCCTCGATATCGATGTGCAGGTTCAACGAGACATACTCGCCGTTGCGCAGCTTGATCACGCCCGGCACCCGCACGAAATCAACACGGGCGCGAAAGTCGAAGCTGCCGATGATCGGCGATCCCGACAGGATCAAAATCGACAGCGCCGGGTCGGCGTCGACCAGAGAATGGGCGATCGCTCGGCAACGGCGCAGATGCCCGAGGCCAAAGCTGTCGTGACTGTAGATGAGCACGCGCTTGTGATGACGCCGACCAGCCATTACGACCCCCTGCGCATGCCTGCGCCACGACTATTGCATAGCGCCGCGAGTGGCGGAATGATCTTTTTATGAAGCCGCTCGGGATCACACATGCAAAGACCGCTCGACTGCTGCCGGGGCTACGGCCGGCGCGGCGCGGACCGGCCGACGGCCATTTGCGTCGGCACGACCCAACGGTCTCGCGAGCCCCGGCCGTGGCGCTGGCGGGCCTGCGGTTTCACTCATCAGCGGGGCCCGACCGCGACATCCGTCTAGGGAACTACTGCCGGCGCCAATTTTCCGTCGGCATTGTTCATAGTTCGATGGCTGCCGATGCTGTTCTGCTGCCGCTCGATCGGCAGGCCTTGACGGCCGCGCGGTAATGACGGGGACGGCGAGCTTGTCGGACGCGCTATCATCGTGGCCCCGTTCGTTGCCCTGGCCCGCCGGCGACTGCGAACGGACGGGGCCGGGCGCAGGACGGCAACGGGTCGCAAACCTCGCGGTTCGCCGCCGAATGGTGCATCCCCGCGCAGGCGATGAATGGAGGGAGGAATGAGCCTAAAACAGGAATTCGAGCTGCTTCGGCGAGTGCCGCTGTTTGCCGAAATCGAGCCCTCCAGGCTGAAGCTCTTGGCGTTCATGAGCGAACGCGTCGGCTACGACCCGGGCAAGATCGTGGTTCGCCAGGGCGATGCCGCGGACGCGGCCTATCTGATCATCGACGGGCATGCCGAGGTCATCGCCGAAACCCCGGCCGGGCCGGTGATCCTGGCGACGCTCGGCGCCAACGAGACCGTCGGCGAGATGGGCATCCTGTGCAACATGCCGCGCAACGCGACGGTCCGCGCCAAGGACCGGCTGGTGGCGCTGCGCATCGCCAAGGAGCCGTTCATGCGCATGGTGCGCGAATTCCCCAACATCTCGGTCTCGATCATGCAGGAGCTGGCGCATCGGGTCGATACGACCAACAACCAGCTGCGCGCGGCACTCGCAGAAGTCAAGAAGCTGCGCGAACAGGCCGGCTTCGGCGCCTGACTCGCCCGGCTGGCCGCCAATGCCCGGTCGCCGATGAGCCGGCTCGACAGCTTTATCCGCCGGCTCGAGGCCCAGCACGCCTGCCTCGATCGTGCGGCGGCGCTGGTGCGCGGCCTCGACGGGCCGGTGCTCGAGCTCGGGCTCGGCAATGGCCGGACCTACGATCATCTGCGAGAGCTGTGCCCGGATCGCGAAATCTTCGTGTGCGAGCGGGGCGTCGCCGCCCACCCCGATTGCATCCCGCCGCCCGAATTCCTGATGCTCGGCGACATGCGCCAGACTTTGCCGGCGGCTCGCTACCGCCTCGAAGGCCGGGTGGCGCTGGCCCATCTCGACCCCGGAACCAGCGATGCCGCGGCGAGCCTCGCATTGGCCGCCGAGCTCGCCCCGTTGATCGTGCCGCTGCTGTGCCCGGGCGCGATCCTCGTCAGCGAGCCGGCAATCACCGACGATGCGCTCGTCCCCCTGCCGCTGCCGCCAGCCGTGGTTCCCGGCCGCTACCACCTCTACCGGACCCAGATCTTGTGCCGCCTCGACGCTAAGTAAACGCCGAGCACGGAGGTGTTTTTGGCCGATGCCAGCCGCCAAAGCCGGTATATACGGGAATTGCGGTCACGCCGATCCTTGGGGATCGACACGATGACTTCCAGGTTACCTAAAAAAATTTGGCATGATGGGGCTTATGCGGCGTAGACCTGGAGGCGCCCGATCAAAATGTCACCCGTCTGCCAGTTAGAGATGATTCTGCCCTGGGCTTTCCGGGGGGTGTTTGGGGTGACGCTTCGGCTGATCAGCGATCGGGAGCTGCGGCGGCTCGAGGTGCTGCAAGATTTGGATCGGCAGCGGCTAACGCCGGCGGCGGCGGGGCAGCTGCTCGGGCTCGAGCGGCGTCAGGTGTTCGGCTGTTGAAGGCCGATCGGAGCGAAGGAACGAGCGGCCTGATCTCGAAACGTCGCGGTCGCCGCGGTAACCGGCGCAAGCCCGAGGCGCTGCTGCGAGCGGTACTGACGATTATCCGCCAGTGGTGCTAGGATTTTGACCCGACCCCTGTTCAAGCCAGGGGCAGGCTCTTTGCCTATTTCCATGCGGCCGCGCCTATCTGGAGGCTTGGGGCAAGCCGGTCGCCTTTTTACAGCGACAAGCACGGCGTCTTTCGGGTCAACCATCCGGGTGCGCTTGGCGGCGATGGCATGACCCAGTTCGGCCGTGCCCTGCATGCGCTCAACATCGACATCATCTGCGCCAATTCGAGCCCGGCCAAGGGCCGGGTCGAGCGTGCGAACAAGACGTTGCAGGAGGGGAGACGGTGATCCAGCTTGGGAGCTTGTCATGATCTTAGATCTGCACCGGCATGGGCTGACCGTCTCGGCGATCGCGCGACGGGTTGGGGTCGATCGGAAGACGGTACGCAAATACATCGAGCGCGGCCTGGAACCGCCGAGCTATGGGCCGCGCCAGCCGCGAGCGCGGCGGCTGGAGCCATTTGAGGCCTACCTGCGGCAGCGGGTCGTCGTCTATCCGGGCCTGACCGCAAGCCGGCTACTGCGCGAGATCGGCGAAACCGGCTATTGCGGCGGCTACACTGCGGTGACCGATTTCCTTCGCGAGGTGCGGCCGTCGCCGATGCCGGCGTTCGAGGTGCGCTTTGAGACCCCGCCAGGCGAGCAGGCGCAGGTCGACTTCGCCCACTTCCAGGTGATCTTCACCGATGAGCCCAGCGTGACCCGGATCGTTTGGCTGTTCTCGCTGGTGCTCGGCTACAGCCGGCTGATCTGGGCGCGTTTTGCCGCGCACCAGGACCTGCAGACCGTGCTGCGTTGCCATATGGCGGCCTTCTCGGCCTTGGGCGGAGTGCCCCGCCAGATCCTTTACGACCGGATGAAGACCGCGGTGATCGGCGAGGACGACCAGGCCCACATCATCTACAACCGCGCGCTGATCGACTGTGCCGGGCATTACGGCTTCCACCCGAAGGCCTGCCGCCCCTACCGGGCCAAGACCAAGGGTAAGGTCGAGCGGCCGTTCCGCTACATCCGCGAGGACTTCTTCCTCGCCCGCTTGTTCCGCAATCTCGACGACCTGAACGCTCAGCTCGCCCAATTGGCTCGGCACGGTGGCCAACTCGCGGGTGCATGCGACGACGCAGCGCGTCGTCAACGAAGCCTTTGCCGAAGAGAAGCTCGTGCTCCGGCCCTTGCCGTTGGTGCCGTTCCGCGCGGTGCTCAAGCTCGAGCGGCGGATCTCGCATGAGGGCATGGTCAGCGTCGGCGGCAATCTCTACCGCGTGCCCGATGCCACCCGTAAACGCGTCGTCGAGGTGCACAGCCTGGCCGATGAGATCCGCATCTTCGAAGCGGACCGGCTGATTGCTGTCCATCCCGTGCTCGAAGGATGCCATCAACGGCGCCTGGCTCCCGGCCACCGCAAGATGCTGACGCTGACAGCAACAGAGATCGGCGCCGGAGCAGTCCCGATCGGCCGGGCCGGCGCGAACCAGGAGATACAAGCCGCCGCCATCGTGGTAGATCCCCTTCTGGCTAAAGTCCCTCAACCTCTACGGCGGAAAGCCTGTAAGACGCGCGAGCCATGTTAAATCCTTCCTACATCCATAAGGAGAGCCTCTATCATGAACTCCCGCTCTGGTCCGCCAACGTGGCACGAGCGACCCACAATCCTACCCGCAATCTATTTGTCGATGGGGCGGACCGGGCTAGACAGTGCTGGAAAGCGCTAGACGGATCTACATGAAATTTCAATATGTTGATGGACAGATGTCGACGCCCATAGACCCTGATAGGGTTCGATCCCCGGACACCCCATCCGCCACCGTCTTGCTAGCCCCGCCGCGGAAGTCGATGGCGGTCTCTGCGGGTTCAGATTGGCGATCTTCACAGATCTGGGCTGTTGCGGGGATCTCTCAGACCGACGGGAACAAGGACGAGGCCGACAGTGCAACCCTAAGGCCGCGGCGCCAAGAAGCCCATCTCTCTTGCTGCGAAAAGACTTGCCGTTATAGTGCCTCCCGATCTCAGGCCTCGCTCAAGTCAAATGTCATCGTTGCTTACTGACGCCCTGTCCGCAGCGGAATTCCTCATTCGCCGCATGTATCGGTCGCTCGACTTGAGAGCCGACGCCGGGTTCTTTGCGATTGCCGAGACAGAACATCCGTTCGCGGGTGATAACTGGTTTTGGACCGACGATAATGCGAAGGTCCTTGAATTCCTCGCGCGACCGGAACTTGACGGCCAATACATGCAGGAGGCCGGCGAAGTTCTTAGATTTTTGCGCGCGATGTGTCGCGGCCCGTTGATTTTCCGACGAGCCAGCCTGCCGCGCCTTGAACCGAGCGGTCAGCAGGGCTCGGCTGCCAGTTACTATCACTCCCTGATGCATCTGCGCTGCGACCTGCCGCACGGTTATGTCGTTGCCGGTACTCGCTTCCACGATAATAGAACCGCCGACAATGTGCTTTTTTGCGCCAATTGCGTGGATTTTACTTATAAGGGACGAGGCTATAGTGTAAATGTCGAAAAATCAATTGACAAAGTTGATGCCGAACGGCGGGGAAACATCCTTATCCTGCGACACTCCAGCGAGCTTTGTTTCAAATCCCAATGGCGCAATATAAGGCTGGGAAGGATTTCCTACACTTACGGCATCGATGCCCGCTCGATGCTGATCGAGGTGGAGGTGGTGCTGGATGTCGACCCGGCGGCCGACGTCGCTGACGTGGTGCTAACGATCGGGCATGATCACCTCAGCCACGGCAGAGGCGAAGTCGACTATTGTTCAATCTTTACGGAGCCGTCGGGAGCGTGTGCGCCGGACGCGCCGCGATTTATCGCCGGCGAACCCGCCCGCGGCATCCTCTCGGCGGCGGGTGTTGGCTACTATTCGATTGTCCAGGCCGAGATCGCCGGCTTTGCGCTGGGGATCCATTCCGCCCCGCGCGAACCCGGCCGCTTGTCCGGTATCGAGACGCTGGTGCAGAAGCCCGGGAAGCTGCATTTCGCCAGAGCCCGCTATCGCTTTGACGGCCCCTGCCGCGGCGCGCGGCTCGCCGCCGCCGAGGATAAGATGCTGACGGCCGGGGGGTTCTATCACCGAGTTGGTGATTACGCGCGTCTGATGCGAGACGCCGTTTCGATGAAGTCCGATCAACGGGCCGCCCTCGATTTCAGCGTCTCCTACGATTACGGCGCTGAACTCAACGGTTTTGCCAACTATTTCATTAGCTTGTCGTCGGTAGCATGCTCAGGGAAAATCCGAAAAGAAATCGGAGATATGTTCGACTTCTACCTCAATACGTATTTCGAGCTGTTTATCGAAGGCCATTTTCATCAACAAAATACGGTCTTTTCGCGGCAGCTGGCCTTTGTCGTGATCAGTGTGGCGGCGATGTACCAGGCGACCGGCAGCCAGACCTATCTCCGCCGGCTCACCCAGCTGTGTCATGTGCTGCTCGATTTCGAGAAATGCTTTGAAGATGTTGCCGGCCATTCGGTGTCAGGGTTCGTGATGGGCGCGCGCAGCAAGCGGATCGTGTTCGTCGATTGCCACAGCGCCGCGCTCCTTGCATTGACGGAGGCCGCTCGTTACATCAACGATCCCCGCTTGCCGGCAGCGATCGATCGCGGGCTCGGCAGCTATTGCTTGGAAACCACCAAAGTGGACTGGATCGATGGCCCGCGCAAAGTCGATGTCGTTGCCGTAAGCTGGGTAGACGATCACGGAACCCGCCACACCAACAACGGGTTTTGGAATTTCCATGTCGGACTGACATTACGATTTTTCGGCGCATTGCGCAATGCGCCCGAGCCGGCTTTGCGGGCGATCCTCGCACGGCATCGCGACCGCATCGATCTGTTCGAAGCCGTGATGCTCCGCCAGTTGGAAAAATCGACGACCCGCCGCGCCGATTGCCTCGAAATCCGCTGCTCGGTGCTGTCGACCGAAACCAATTCCGAGACACAGCCCTGGTCGATGCTTGGGCTTCTGCCTCCCCTTTCGGTTGACCAGGCCAGGCTATGATTTCGGGTTAGCCACCGTGCAGATCATAAAAACGCTCGCCGAGCTCGATCAAAAGCTTAAGGAATGCGACTGCGCGGGAGCGGTGTCCGATGATCGGTTGCGCGCAGTCTTTGCGACGTTCCGTATGGATCGGCCCGACGGATTGCCGACCGACCCGTTCTCTGAGGAGTATCACCAGTTCCAGATGCGCCTCTATCGGAACATCTCCGGCAAAGACTACAGCACCGCAAACGAAGCGACGATCTTCGATGTGGCGAGTGCTGCGCGCCGACCTTTTCCCTATGCGACCGGCAGCTGCATCACTCTTGGCGAGCAGCTGATGGCGATCGGGTTCGCGATGCGCAGCATGGCGCTGGCACCGCATTCGCGGGTGCTCGAGCTAGGGGCCGGCTGGGGCAACACCACGCTGATGCTGGCCGAGCTCGGCCATCAGGTCACCGCGCTCGACGTCGAACCGCGCTTCTGCGAGCTGATCCGCCAGCGGGCGGCGCAACGAGATTTGGCGATCGAGGTTGTTAACGCGGATTTCATGTGGGTCGAAGAGGTCCGCGTCCCCTTCGATGCGGTGATTTTCTTCGAGTTGTTCCATCATGCCGAGAACCACATGCGCCTGCTGCGCGCGTTGCGGCAGGCGATCACTCCGGAAGGGCGCATTTTCTTTGGCGCCGAGCCGATCCAGCCCGATTTCCCCCAGCCGTGGGGTCTGCGCCTTGATGGCCAGTCGCTGTGGTCGATTCGAAAGCATGGCTGGCTCGAGCTGGGCTTCGAGGACAGATACTTTGCACAGGCTCTGCGCCGGAACGGATGGTTCGCCCGCAGGTACGCCGCCGCCGACCCGAGTTGGCTGAATGTGTGGGAGGCGTGCCGGCGCGAGGCGGTGGTCTTTCGTTTTGCCGCCGCCGATCCGGCGCTCGGGACCCGGGTCGGCTTGCGCGTCGGCGAGGTCATCGCGATGCGCAATGCGCCGCGCGGAACCGCGCTGTTCGGCCCCTATATCACGCTTCCCGCCGACCGCTATATCGCGCGGGTATGCTTCCGTGCCGGCGCCGAACGCCGCGGCCGCGCGAGTATGGACGTGGCGGTCGAAACCGGCGCCCGGATTTTGGCCAGCCGCGCCGTCGAAGCAGCCGAGTTGTCGGATGCACAGCCCTTTGCCGAGTTGGAGTTCAATTCGACCGAAGAGCTGCGCCAGCTGGAGGTGCGATTGTTTTGCGATCAGGGCTACAGTGATGAGATCGAGGCCTCCGAGATCCGCTTGGCGCCCTGAGTAGAGATGAATTTGTTGGGAACAATGCCGTCTGCACGTGGCTTCCGCGGCTCGAGGGATTGGAGCGTCGGTCGGCGCTTGCCCCGATGCCGCTAATGGCGATTGCCGATATCGTGCGACACCGCCAGCTGAGGGTTCAGGCATGACATTGCAGAGCGAGCCTTATCGGGCGCCGCTGTTTTTACTATCGTCACCTGCCGATTCGCTAGTACCCTGGCGGTTTGAGCAACCCAGCTTAACCGAGCCGACCACCCAGCTTTGCACCTACGGGCAGATGGAGTTGGCGGAATATCGGTACTGGATGTCGGCGCTGTGCAAGCCGCCGAATTTGCATCGGAAGCATTGGGAATGGGCATACATCATGGCGGCGCTGCAACGCGCAGGCAAGCTGGCCAAAGGCCTGCACGCGCTCGGTTTTGGCGTGGGGCGGGAGCCGATCGCATCGCTTCTGGCGCGTTATGGCTTGCGGGTGACGGCGACGGACGCGCCGCTTGAGCTGGTCCAGGGCGGCTATTGGGAGATCAACCAGGAGCACACCAGGGCGCTTGAGCAGATGCACATGGCGGACATTGTCGATGCCGCGACCTTTCGCGACCGGGTGGCGCTGCGCCCGGTGGACATGAAAGCGATCCCGGACGATCTGACCGGCTTCGACATCTGCTGGTCGAGCTGCAGTCTCGAGCATCTCGGGTCATTGAAGCGCGGCACCGATTTCGTGACGAACAGCCTGCGCTGCCTCAAACCAGGTGGCATTGCCGTGCACACGACCGAGTTCAACCTCAGCTCAAATGAAGACACGATCGAGGATATCGGAACTTCGATCTACAGAAAGCGCGATATCGAAGAGTTGGCCGGGGACCTGGTACGAGCCGGCCACACTGTGCTGCCGCTCAATTTCCACCCCGGCGAGCGCGAGTTGGATACCTATATCGACGGCCCGCCCTATCAGGAGCCCCACCTTAAGCTCTTAATAGAAAAGTACAGTTGTACCTCGATTGGCATCGCCATTCGCAAGGGTGGTCGGCCGCGAGCGGTCGCCGGCCGGCGAGGTTCGGCCCGCGGGATGGGCAGGGATATTCGGTCGATCCGCACATCCCTACGATCGACGCCACCCGTTCGAGCGTTGACAACCCTATCGGCGCAGTGGGCGCGTCGGGTTGTCCGGGCTCAGGATAGGCCCCGCATCGACCGCGCAGCTTCGCGCTTTGACCACCTCGAGGCGCGGCTCGATCAGCTGAGTTCGGTACTCTCACGCCTCGAACAACTCGCTCATGGCGGCCAGGCTGTTTACGTCGGCTCGGGCCGGATATTGGTAAAAGCCACGTTCAGAAATCTCAATCTTGGATATCTTGTCGAATCGGATGATCTTCTCTTTGCGCCGTACCTGATGGTCAATGGGTTTCATGAACGGGATATTACAAATTTCTATTGTAATGTGGTCAACGACCTGAACAACTGTATCGATGTTGGCGCCAATTTCGGCTATTACACTTGTATTTTCGGAAAATTGGCGAGGGGCGGGAGGACAATCGCGATCGAGCCGGACGAAAAGATGTTCAACCTGTTGCGCGACAACATTTACATCAATTCCCTCGAAGCGATGACGGTGCCGGTGCATTCGGCTGCGGGGGACCGCGAAGCCACGCTGACATTGCATCGACAAATCACCCGCTCCGGAAATACCAGCGTAATCCAAGTGCCGGCGGAGGTGCTGCAGCGGATGGGAGAGCCTCCTTCGCGGGCTTTCGAGGTGGCAGCGATGCCCATCGACCGATTGCTTCCGCAGTTCAACGGACGGGTCGATCATGTCAAAATCGATGTCGAGGGAGCCGAGCCCCTGGTGCTTCGCGGTGCCCAGCAAATCATTGCGACTAATCCCGGCATCAACATTGTCATGGAATGGTCGCAAAACCAGCTCCAGGCCGCCGGTTTCGACCCCGCCCAATTCACGATAGAGTTGGCCCGGATGGGGCTAGCTGGCGCCGCCATCGCGGCCGATCGACCGGAACCTATCAGCTGGGATGCGTTGCTCGGCTTGGCCTATCATCCGGGCATTTTGTTGACGCCGGCGAGCCGGTAATCGTGGACGGCTTCAATCGTTCGCGATGTTCGCGGCTTGGCCTCGACAAGCGATTTGTGCGGCGCTAGGTTGCACGCCTTCACGAATTTGCCTGTCCGGTCAAAGATGATCTTCGTGTGCGTCGGCCTCCCCGGCCGGTTTGCCGAGTGGTGCGATGCCGCAATCGCCCGCCTGGGCGAACGCTTGGGCGGCGCGGTCGGGGTTGTGGCCTACCCGACGGTGCACGAGATGCTCGGGTATGGTCCGATCATGCCCACCTCCGATGCGGCTGCGTTGACCATGCTCAAGGACGAATTTACCCACCTGGTCGTAGGCGCCCGCCGACCAGACGCTCTGTTGCGAGCAGCGCTGACGCAAACCAACGCGCGTTTCGTCATGGCGCTCGAGGATCCCCGAATTGCGGTCTCTAATCTCCTTGATGGCAGTGCTGCCGAATTGAGCGCGGCAACACGGGCAGTCGCCAATTGTTGCCCGCCGATCATCAGCTATTTGTCGATGGAAGGGGCGCTCACCTTGCGCGCGGATCAGGAAGGCGCCGATCCCTGCGCCGCGATCGCCGCGATCGCCAAACATTTCGGAATCGACGCGGGCGCGACCGAGATCGAACAGATCGCCGGAGATTTGGCAAATCGGGGCCTCGACCTGCAGCAAGTGGCGCACGCTGCGTGGGCGGATCGCATCCCAGAAGCGGGACGGAAAATGGTTGATGGCGCTCTCGGAGCCTATGCCGAGTGCTTCGGCGGGCGCAGCATGGGTCAGATTGTCTGGACCCGAGATCTGTTCATGCTGACCGGTGACGCGGCCAACCGGCCGATCCGAGCGATCGATGTATCAGGTGGCACCCGTAATCTGATATTCGGGCCGTATATCCACTTGCCTGCGGGGTCCTGGAACGCGCGGACGGTTCTGGGCTTCTCCAAGGAGGCCGTCGGATACACTTTTCTGGTAGATGTCGCGGCCGGCCCTCAGCTCGGCGCGAGCCGCCTGCAACCGGCGAGCGGCGGCCTGGTCGAGACGAATATTGCATTTTCTCTCGAACTGCAGATGGACGCTGGAGTCGAGCTGCGCGTCATCGTCGCGGAGGACATGGCCAAGGGAGAGTTGACGTTCGGACACGTCGTTCTGACGCCGCTGTCGCCGCGCCGACCAGAAAGCCTGGCGGGCAATGCAGACTTCATGGCGGCGCTCGATCTCTAGGCGATTGTGGTCCGCCGCCGAGGTGTTCAATCACCGGTTCTGCCCGGACGAGGAAGATGGAGCGCACCTGGGCCAGCAAGGTTATCGATGATTATCCTCGTCACAGGTTTCCCGGGGGGGTTTGCCGAATGGTGTGAGGTTCTGAGCGCCGAGCTGATTCGCCGTGCGCTCGGACCGGTCGAGCTGAACACCGCAGACACGCCGGGAGAAGTCTTTGTCAATATGCTGCGCCGCGGAGCCTCGCACCGCGTCGTGGCATCGCGTCAGCCGGGCGGCGGGCTGAGACGCGCGCTCGTGGAAGCTCGCCGTCCGTTTATCGTTGCACTAGATGATCCGCGAGCGGCAATGGCCGATCTCGTGGGGCGGCGCGGGGTCGCGATCGCGACGGCAACGCGAATGGTCGCCAGCAGCTGCGCTTCGTCGATGTGCTTCAGCGCAGCGCCGAGCGCGCTCGTTCTGCGGGCCGATCGGGACGGCAGCGCTCTATTGTCGACGGCCGCCGCGATTGCGCGCCATCTGGAGATCGATCTCTCTCTCGGCGAGATCGCCGAGATCGTCAGCCGGGTCGGCCCCGGGCCGGTCGCCCTCGACCCAAGCGAGGTCGTCGCGTGGTGGAAGGGACTGGCTCTCGGCGAGCAGTCGCTCGCCGAGGGCGCCATCGGCCCTTATCTCGACGGGTCCGCGGCGGGCGAGGCAGGGAAAATTACCTGGGCGTCTGAACTGTTTTTTGTCGGCGACCGGCCGGCCGAGCCGGTGACCGGCAACATCGACATCACCGGGCGGGCACGCTGCCTGTTGCGCGGCCCGCAAATTCTGCTTCCCCCAGGGCACTGGTTCGCGTCGGTGACGCTGCATGTCTCGCCTGAGGCTGCCGAGCACCGCTTTCTGCTCGAAGTCGCCGCCGGCGCAGCGCTGAGCCGCACCAACATCCACCCTGGAAGTGACGGCACGATCGGAGGCGAGCTGACGCTGATGCTCGAGGAATTGCCGGATCGGCCGATCGAGCTCACGCTGTCGAACGAACGTCCGGCCTTTGCCGGACAGCTGAGCCTGCTGCACGTTACTCTGACGCGTCAGCCGCCGGCGCTTGCCGCTGCGGCGTCCGAGAGGAACGAGCCCAGGACCGCCGAGTAATAAAGCGCTTGGGCCCGCGCGGCGCGAGGCCGGCTCGGTCGTCGCGTCGGGGTCAGGCGGGCTCCGGCGCCGCGGCTTAGTCGGCAAGCTGCGCAATCATCCGACGCACCGCCGCGAAGTGGTCCTCCCATCGGGCCGGATGCCACTCGGCCAGGCGGCCCAGCTGAGCCTCTCGCCGACGCGATTGCCGGGCTGCATAATCGAGGATGGCGGCCAGCCAGCCGCTGCCGTCGAGCGGGTCGAGATAGTCCGGGACAGCGCCGCCGGTCTCGCGCAGCGCCGGCAGGTCGCTGCACAGGACCGGCACCCCGAGGGCCAGGGCTTCGACCACCGGAAACCCGAAGCCTTCGGCAAAGGATGGCAGCAACAGGGCCCGCGCGCCGCGGATCAGGGACGCCATCTCGGAGTCGGCCAGCGCGTTGCGCTCGATGACCAGACCGCGCAGCGCCGGGCAGCGCTCAAGCATGTCGACAACATTCGGGGTCAGCCAGCCGCGCTGGCCGATCAAAATCAGCCGCGGCGCCGCGGCGCCCAGTTCGGCGGCGAGCCGGCGCCACAAATTCAGCAGCAGCAGGTGGTTCTTACGCGCCTCGATGGTGCCGACGCAGACAAAATAGTGTCCGTCGCATGCCTCCGACGGCTCGGGCCACGGTGCCGGCGACGGCGGATGCCCTCCGAACGGCGCGACGAGGATCGGCGAAGCTCGCCCGGCCCGCTCTAGATAGGGGCTGAAGGCATCGCGGACTGCGGTCGAACCGACGATGATCCCGTCGCCGAGAGCAGCCGCCGTTTCGATCCGTTGCCGATGCCGCCGATCCTGCCCGGGCTTTGCATATTCGGGGAATTCGATCGGGATCAGGTCGTGGACCAGGCAGACGAACCGGGTCGTTCCGCCGCCCTTGAGCCGCGCGATTGCGCGGTGCGCCTCCAGGCGATAATGCGAGACGAGAAGATAGACGGGCGGCGCGGCACTCGTCTGCAGCTGCGCACGCAACGCGCGTTCGCCATGCAGCATAAGGTCGAGCCGTAGCCGCAACGCCATGCGCTTGAGCTGCCGCTCGCGCGCGGGCGCAGCACGATCGCCGCGCCACCTGGCGGCCAGCGCCGCGATATAACCAGATGCAGCGTCCCGCTGCAGCAGCCCGAACCTGCCAAAGGCATCGCTCGCCGCGAGACAGAGCGGCGCCGGCCCGGCCGCCAGGTGCTGGGCATAGGCGAGCTCGACGCGATCGATCCCGGTCGGCGTCTCGCGCCCGGCACGAGACAACAGACGCGACACGTCGAGCACGATATCGGGGTCATTCGAGGAGATCCGAGAGGAGCACAGCTTGGCCTGCCGCACCATCCGAACGCCGCCAGCGGCAGGGACCGGGCAGTCGTCGCCGGCGAGGGGGGCGCCGGGTGCGTCCGCGGCCATCTCCGCCGCTTGCGCGGGCGCCGCCGCTGGCTCCGCCGCGTGCCCGCAACCGGTCGTCTCGCAGATTGGCCGCTGCGGCAGGCTACCACCGCCTGGTGCCGACGCCACAACCGGCCCGTTACTCGTTGACCAGATAGCGTCGCACGTCGCGCAGCCCCAGCAGCCCGAACAAGGTAATCGCAGCAAGCGTAAGGCTGAGCTGAGGGATGTCGTAATAGTAGCGCATCATCGGGCCGAATAGCCCGGCGCGGATCATCTCATAGCTCGGGAGCGCCGGCATGACGTTCAGCAGAACGTGCCGGACCGAGGTCGGCATCCAAGCGGCCATGTAAAAGAAACCGGACACCGGCAGGTACATATACGAAATGGGCTGCCAGATCTTTTCGAATATTACGGTGCGTTCGCTGAATGCGGCGATCACCAGGCCCACCGCGACGCACCACCACGTCATGAAGAAGTAGCCGAGAAACAACATTGGCGTGTCTCGCGGCCAGTCCATTGCGCCGGTGCAGTAGAACAAGAAGAAGGCAAATACCGCCGCCATATAATTCCCCATGATTTCGAGCGCCATGCGGGCGAGGATGGTGTCGAACGGAGTGACGTTGCGGTGATAGAGCAAGGCCAGATTGCCCCTGACCGCGAAGAGCATCCGGCCCCCGATGTGACGAAACAACAGGATCGGAAAATAACCGCTCCACACGAAAGGCACGACCAACAAGCCATGTTCATAATGGCCGCGGATGATCCGCCACATCGCGATCACCGGCAGCGCGAATATCAGAAATTCGCCGAACATCCAAGCGAAGCCGAGGTTCTCGCGGCCGAACCGGGTATAGGTCTCGCGAATGATCAACGCGCCGACGACACGGCATTGAATGGCGAAGCTCCTTAGAAACCCCCGCATTGCTATCCCTCCGCCGGATTTGCTCCGCCGTGTATGGCGATGTTTATAGTCGGGTCGGGAAGCCGGCCGCAACGTCCCGGCCGCGCGCCCGGGGTTCTCCCCTCAGGCAAGCGCGTTATAGAGCGCGCCCACCCGCTCGCGGTAGCGGTCGACCGAGAACTTCATTGCCTGTACCCGGCCGCGACGCGACAGCTCTCCGTGCAGATCGACATCATCCACGATCGAACGGATTGCCGCGGCGATCTCGTCGGTACTGTAGGGATCGACCAAGAGGGCGGCGTCGCCGGCGATTTCCGGGACCGAGGATTCGCGCGAGGTGACGACCGGAGTGCCCAGCACCATCGCTTCGAGCACCGGCAGACCGAAGCCCTCGTACAAGGACGGGAACACCACCGCCCTAGCGCCTCGGATCAGCGTCACCAGCAGCGAAGAAGGCACGTAGTCGTAGCGATGAACGGTTCGCCTCTGGCGGCGGTTGGCGAGCGTCTCAGAGTGCTGCTTATCGCGCAGCTGGTTGATCAGCTTGGTTTCAGCCTCGTTGTTCCAGCCTTGGCCGGCCACCAGCACCAGCGGAATGTCGACCCCGGATGACAAGTAGCCTTCGATCAGGCGGCCGACATTCTTCTTCGGCTCCAAGGCTCCGAAGAACAGCAGGTACTCATTGAATTCGAGACCGAAGGAGCCTTCCAGCTGCTCGGCGATCACCGCGTCGGGCCGCTCCCGATAGGCCGCCGGAAACTGCACCGCCTGGTAGGTATTGCTGACCCGGCTTTCCTCGACGCCGAGCAATGCGATGATGTCGCGCTTGGAATTCTCCGACACGGTCACGATATGGTCGGCCTGCCGCGCAATCTTTTTCAGCACGCGAAACATCTGCCGCTTGTTGTCGAGAGTGGTGAACGGCAGGCGCAGCGGTACCAGATCGTGGATCGTGTAAATGTTGCAGGCGGATCGTGAATGCAACGGCAGTGGATAAGTGCAGTGAAATATGTCCGGCGGCTGGTCGAACGTTAGATCCACAAATCTATTAGTTCTGGCGAAATGCGCGCGGGCGCTGGCGAAAAGATTGCGGGTCGCGAATGCGCGATGCCGAGGTGGCAAGGTGGTTTCGAACTGCCGGCGGACGACGACGCCGTCGAAATCAACCGGAAGCGGCTTGATCGCGGCAAAAGTTCGCAGCTGATCGGTAAGACAATTGATGATTTGCCGGGTCAGCGGAGTCCTGACCGCCCGCTTTTCGTCGAAAAACACCACCTCGCGCAACAACGGGTCCTTAGGCGGCGTCTGAGTCGAGGCGTAGACGACGCCGACCTCGTAGCCGAGATCGCAGACAATTTGGGCCAGCATTCGCGTGTAGGTCGCGACGCCGGTGCCCTGGGCCAGCGACAGGTTGAGTCCGTCATAGATGACGCGCCGGACCGTCTGCGACGCATCCTCGGGCTTGGCAGCCATCGGGCGAACCGATCCTCCTTCGTCGTGGCATCGCGGCTGGATCAGGCGCCGGGCGAGCCGGCTGCGCGCCCAGCGCGCGATCGGATCTCACCGGCGGATCTCACAGGGCATTATAGATATCGAACGCCAGATCAAGGTCGTCGAACACTTTGCCTCGTCCGCGATGCAAGACCAGCGCCCGCGAACAGTAACTCTTGATGAATTCGGCCATGTGGGACGCCAGGATCAGCGCCCGATCTGCGCGCTTCTCAAAGAGCTCTTCATGACACCGCAGCTGAAAGCCGTGATCGCCGACGGCGAAGACCTCGTCGATCAGATAGCAGTCGAACTCGACGGCGAGCGACAGGGCAAAATTGAGCCGCGCCGACATTCCCGATGAATAGGTTTTGACCGGTTCGGACAGGAATTTACCGAGTTGGGCGAAATCGTCGACAAAATCACGCAATTGTTGGAACTGCTTGCCGTAAACGCGCGCGATGAAGCGGATGTTGTCGTTGCCGGTCAGGACGCCATGAACGCCGCCGGCGATCGCCACCGGCCAGGAGATCGACATGGTCCGCTCGATTGTGCCCCTGGTCGGCAGCTCGACGCCCCCGAGCAACCGGATCAAGGTCGATTTGCCAGCGCCGTTGCGGCCGAGCACAGCGATCTTTTCGCCCCTTGCCAGCTCAAAGGATACCTCGTTCAGCACCCGGCGATACCCGCCCGTTTCGCTCGGATAATCCTTGCAGATTTCGCTGACCTTGATCATCGGCGCGGTCGCTCAGGGTGCGACACCGGGGCCGAACCCGCTGCTAAGCAGCGGCATGTTCGCGCACGCTCGCAATCAACAGCCAGGCGATGCCGTAAGCGAGCAGGCAG
The DNA here is from genome assembly GCA_963832875.1 of uncultured Alphaproteobacteria bacterium. Classification (GTDB taxonomy): domain Bacteria; phylum Pseudomonadota; class Alphaproteobacteria; order ATCC43930; family CGMCC-115725; genus AP-15. The sequence goes on from CAWHWB010000004.1 coordinate 148,400, forward strand.
CTGGCCAAGACCATCGAAAACGAGACGACCCGCTTGGGGTATAGCGGGAAATCGGGCAGATTGGGCTGCGCGATCGTTTCAAGGTAGAGCTGCTGCCGCTGCGCGCTTAGCTTTGCCGCCTCGAGCGAGGTGTAGGCCGACGCCAGTTGCTTTTCGGCCAGCTTAAGGGCCACGTCGAGGTGCTCGTACCCGGTCTGGGCGACGGCCACCGAACCGCTGTCGCCGGTGATTTTGCCGCTCTCTTCGGCGATCAGCTTGGCCAGCGAGGTAAGGCGGGTCCTAATCACCGGTATCTGCGGGCTGTTCGGCGAATTCCTCAAGGCGTCGGCGAGCATCGCCTGGGCTTCGGCTCGCTGCGTGTTCAGCGCCGCCACCAGCTTCAGCGGCCCTTCGGCCGCCGATTTGGGGTCGAGCATCCGCTCCCGCACGCGATAGGCGGTCAGCTGGGATTGGATCGCGGTGATGTGCTGTTGCGTCTTGTCGACCTCGGCCTGGAAGCTGCTGACTGCGTCCTGTCGCGCCCGCTCGTTGAGCTGGTTGATCAGCTGCTCGCTCGCCGTCAGCAGTGCCCGGGCGATGTTCTGGGCATCCTCCGGTCGATAGGCCTTGACCTCTAACGTAGTGATATTGTTCGATTCGTCAAAATCGACGGACACGAACCGCGAATACGCTTTGTAGAGCGCCTCGAAATCGTTGCGCCATGAGATCATCCCCGGAAACCGGGAGACAATGTCGGCCCCCGGCCGATCCAGGATCGCGCGCAGATCGTCATGCTCGTCGAGCTGGCGGACGGCATCGCGCGACATGATGAAATCCTGCACCATCATCGCGTCGTCCTCCCCGCCGGCGGAGACGCCCTGCAATAGACTGGCGACGCCGCCCATCATCGACTGCGACGTGCCCGGGCCGCGGACCACGAATTGCGCCTCCGACATGTACTGGTTCGAGGCGATCCCGAAATAATAAACGGCGGCGACGAGGGTCGGCACTCCGACAATCGCCCAGAACCAGATGTTCAAGGCCGCGAACAGCCGACCGATCGAACCGACACCGCGGGGTCGAACCGCCACGCCAGCCGCGGCGCGGCGGACGGCAACTTGGGCACGGCGCAGATACGGTAGCTCGGTCATGGCGAACTCTGCAGCTGGGATAAGGGTGGCGGTCAGGGAGTTCAGGAAAATCGGATAATTCTGTCGGTCTCAAGGCAAGGCAGGCGCGAAAAGCAAGCTTAACCGATCAGCGTTGGGTTCGGAAGAGGACGAAAGCGCGCGAGGCCCCGAGCCGTCTCTCCCGCCACAGGCTTCCCGCGGTGCAGATCTCTATAACCGGTCGGGTTTCGAAGTGGCCGAGTTCCGCTGTCGGAGGCGATCGGCGATGCTGGTGCGGAGGGTTGAGCGCACCGATCCGGAAGCGCGGCCGGAAGCGCAACCGCCCAGCTGGTCGAATGCGCTCCCGAATATGCGCTTGGCCGTGCTCGCCGCCATTTGGAACCACCCCGACCCGTTACGACAGATTTTCCGGTTCGGTATCGACACCCCCCGCGGTTTGCTGAAATATCCGAGATCGTGGCGGAGGAGCTTGATAAGCGCCGGCTTAAACCGGAATCTACTACTCCGAACTCGGACACACCGGCCGTCGGATCCCCGCTCCCTCGGATGCCCTTGCCGGCGGATCTGAGAGAACGTGGCTGACGATAACTGGGTCCGGTGCTGCAGCGGAGAACGCAATGAGCGACTGGAGCAAAGTGACCCGGCCGATCCCGGTGCCGAACGAGTGGACCAAGCCGTTCTGGGATGCGGCCAAGCGCGGGGTTCTGGAATTGCAGCGCTGCCAGAGCTGCGGCCATTTCCAACACCCGCCCTATGCGACCTGCACCCGATGCATCGCAACCGACCTCAAATTCGAAGCCGTGCGCCACGATGGCGCAGGGGGGCTGGAGCGATTTACGCCTACACCATCATGTATCACACCGGCGACAAGCGCTTCGCCTCCGCCGTGCCCTACGCCAGTATCATCGTCGAGCTCGATGACGCGCCGGGGGCGCTGCTCGCCGGCAATTTGCTTGACGCGGAGTATACCGAGGCGAAGGTCGGGCGGCGCGTCGAGGTGGCGTTCGAGAAATTGAACGACGAGATCACCTTGCCGCAGTTTCGCCTCGCGCGCGGCGCGCCGGCCGAGTGAGATGCCAACTCCGCCCTTCAGCCGAGTAGGCGGGTGGAGCGGCGCGCAGCCAGCCATCGGAAGCGTTGGCGGCACCGCGGGTTACACCCGCCCTGCGCGTCGACAGCTTCGGTCGAATTGTACGAGGGAGAGCCCACATGTGGGAGAACCGATGCAAGGTCGCGGTCAGCGGCGTGGGCTTTTCCAAGGTCACGCGTTCGGCCGAAATTCCACTCGCGGCCCATGCGCTGACCGCGGTCAAGGAGGCGGTTGCCGATTCGGGGCTGGAGCTGTCCGACATCGACGGTCTGGCGACCTACCCGGAACTCCCGGCCACCGGCCACGCGGAGGTCGACGGCATCTCGATCGTGTCGGTCAACTGCATGATGGCGATGCTGAAATTGCCCGATCTCGGCTGGCACATCCAGGTCGGCACGACCAACATCGGGGGTGCCGTGCAGCAGGCGGTCAACGCGCTCCTCGCCGGGGTGTGCAAATACGCGGTGGTTTGGCGGGCGATGCATAACCCGCGTGGGACCTACCAGAACCTTCCCGGCGCCACTGCGCCGGGTGCGGCCCAGTTTACCGCCCCCTACGGCTTCGGCGGTCCGGGGCAAGGGATGGCGGTCGCCTATACCCGCTGGCTCGAGCGGCACGGCCAAAACCGCGAGAAGATGGCGACCCTGGCCGTGACCCAGCGCCGCCACACCCAGCACAATCCGCACGCTTATTTCCACGGCACGCCGCTCACGCGCGAGGATTACTTGAACTCGCGGATGGTGGCGTATCCGTTTTGTCTCTTTGATTGCGACATCCCGGTGCAGGGGGCGGTCGCGATCGTGCTGACGGCAGCCGAGCGGGCGCGCGACCTGAAGCCGAGGCCGGCCTACCTCGCCGGCTACGGCCAGCGGCTCCATTTCGAGGTGGCGGGACGCATCGGCAGCCTCAGCAATTACATGGAGGGCGGCAGCAGCTCGGCAAAGCTGACCTGGGCGCGGTCGGGCTTCGGTCCCAAGGACGTCGATGTGGCCCAGATCTACGACGGCTTCTCGGCCTCGGTGATCTACGGTCTCGAATCCTACGGTTTCTGCGGGGAAGGCGAGGCCCTCGACTTCATCCAGGACGGCCGCATCGAATTCGACGGCGAATTGCCGCTCAACACCTTTGGGGGCAGCCTCGGCACCGGCCGGATCCACGGCCTGTGGCACATCATTGAGGGCGCGCTGCAAGCCTCGGGCCGCGCCGGCTCGCGCCAAGTCAAGGACGCCAACGTTTCCTTTGTCGGCGCCAGCGCCCCGATCGTGACCGGCACCACCTTCATCTTCGTGCGCGAACCTTATTGAGCCCCGCGAGGCTTGGCCAAGCCCGCGGACCGCCAGCCCGCGGCCATCCGGGCATTCGCCGGAACCAAGACGTGGACGTGCTGAGCAAGCTCGCGCAAGACCGCGTTCGATTGTTTTCTGCTCTTTTACATCTGCGCGCTGCCTGGCCCAGCCTTTCTTTTGCGGGTCACCGCGCCAGTGCCTGCCGCCCTTCGGGGCCATCGGCCGTGTCCCACGGTCGGCACCGCACAAAAAGCTATCGGACGAGCGGCGATGGTGCTGAGGCGGCGATCGGCGCGGCGGGGTCAGCCGCCTTCGGGGCCGACGCGGACGATTACGTCGACGCGGCGAACGGCGGTGCCGGCGGGTGCTGCCGGCAGCCCACTGACGGTAATTCCATGGGCCGGGATGTCCTGCAGCATGCCGTTCGCTGCACAGAAAAAATGGTGGTGGTCTGCGGTGTTAGTGTCGAAATAGGAGCGGCCCGGCTCGACCACGACCTCGCGCAATAGCCCCGCATCGGTGAACTGGTGCAGCGTGTTGTAGACGGTCGCGAGCGACACCGGGATGGCATGGGCCGCCGCCTCGCCGTGCAATTGCTCGGCGGTGGTGTGGCGGTCGCCGTTCTCCAACAACAGCTGCGCCAGGCCGAGGCGCTGGCGGGTGGGCCGCAGGCCCGCGGCGCGCAGGCGTTCCAGGGCGGTCGAAGAGGCGGGCTGCGGCATGGTCATACGCTATATATATGACATTATTTCGACAAAACAAATGAACGCGTTGCGGCCGTGATCGGTTCAGTCGCCAGTCAGCAGCCGCTCGACCAGCTCGCGCACGCTCGGCACATAGCCGTTGGCGTAGAACGGGTCGGAGGCAAAGCGATAGGCGTTGTGCCCGGCGAACATCAGCTGCTGCTCGACATCGTCCGAGTGACGGATCGCCTGCAGCGTCTTCTGGATGCAGAAGCTGCGCGGGTCGGCCTTTTTGCCGGTGGTGCGGGCCTCGTTCTGCGCCCAATTCGAGAACTGGCAAGCGCTCAGGCAGCCCATGCAGTTGATCTGGTCGCCGCGCAGCTCGAGCGCCTTTTGCAAAGTGACGAAAATCAAAGTCGAATCGGGAGTGCGCAAGGCTTCGGTGAAGCCCGCGGCGACCCACCGCTCGGCCGATTGCTTGTCGTGCGGGGTCAGGTAGACGACGCGGTTGCGCGCGCCGACCTGAAAGGCCGCGACATGTTCGCCGACCCGCTCGACCGCATAGGCGACCTGGCGTTCCGAGCGCTGCTGCAGCTCGTTCAAAAACCCGTTGCGCACGGCCGAGGAATAAAACCCGGTCGGACTGAAGCGATTGAGGTAAACGTCGCCCTCGCTCAGGGTCAACAGCTTGCGCTTCCACACCTCCGAAATCGGGCTTTCGCGGGTGACCAGCGGGCGGGTGCCGAACTGGAAGGCGACCGGGCCGATTTCCGGGTTGTCGATCCAGTCGCTCCATTCGCGCAGATACCACAGCCCGCCCGCCATGAAGATCGGCGTGGTCGCCAACCCGAACTCGGCCATCAGGCCGCGCAGCTCGCGCACCCGCGGATAGGGCGCCTCGGGATGCAGCGGATCCTCGCTGTTGGACAGCCCGTTATGGCCGCCGGCGAGCCACGGATCCTCGTAGACGACGCCGCCGAGCCAGTCGCAGAATTTGTGATAGGCGCGTTTCCACAACGCGCGAAAGGCGCGCGCCGAGGAGACGATCGGATAGTAGTGCACGCCATAGCCGGCGCAGATCTCGGCGATCTTGTAGGGCATGCCGGCGCCGCAGGTGACGCCGTGGATCAGGCCTCTGGCCCCTTCGAGAACCCCGTGCAGGACCCGCTCGGCTGCGGCCATCTCCCACAACACGTTCATGTGGACGCGGCCTTGGCCGTTGCCGCGCTCATGGGCGACGCGCGCCTGCTGGATGCCGCCGGCGATCGCGTAGGCAACCAGCTCCTCGTGCCGCTCGCGCCTGGTGCGCCCGCGATAGAGTTGCCGGATCAGCTGGCCCTGATCGCCGTAGCTGTCGGCGTTGACCCCGGAGAACGTGCCCACGCCCCCGGTTGCCGCCCAGGCGCCGGAGCTTTCGCCGTTCGATACCGAGATGCCCTTGCCGCCTTCGACCAGAGGCAGCACCTCGCGCCCGGAGATCATCACCGGATTGAGCGGCCTCACCAACCGGCTCCCTGCGCTTTCTCCACGCCGGCGCCGAAGCGCGCTGCGGATCGCGACGCGCCGTCCGGCGTCCCGCCAAAGACGAGGTCGGGGACATCCGAAAACACCGAGGCGACCCCCCAGGCGAACAGCTCGCGCGCCTGCGCGGCATCGTTGACCGTATAGGCGAGCACAGAATAGCCCGATTTGCGGATCTCGGCCACCATGGCGGGGCGCAGGCGGCGATGGTCGGCGTTGATGGTCACGCAACCGAGGCGATCGGCGCGTGCACGCCAATCCCGCGGGATCGTCCCGACCAGCAATCCACGGGCGATCGCCGGCGCGTGATCGCGCGCCGCCGCCAAGGCCGCCGGCAGAAAACTGGAGATCAGCGGTGCCGGCAGCTCGCCGGGCCATAGCCGAGACAGCAGATCGGCCGTCGCCGCACCGGCCTCGGCGGCGCAACCGCGAGCGGCCTTGACCTCGACATTCGCGCCAAGCCCAAGTTCGGCCAGCACCCCGATCGCCTCGGCCAAGGTCGGCACGCGTTCACCGGCAAAGGCAGGGGCGAACCATCCGCCGGCGTCGTGCTGCCGTATCGCGGCGAGCGGCAGCGTCCGCACCTTGCCGCGGCCGTTCGTCGTCCGCTCGAGCCGCGCGTCATGCAGCAACACCAGTTCGCCGTCGCCGGTCAGCCGCACGTCGAACTCGACCCATCGGCAACCGAGCGCGCCGGCCCGGCGTAACCCAACGAGCGTGTTTTCGGGAGCATGCGCCGCGGCACCACGATGACCGATCACCGGCGGAATCCGAGCCTCCGCGCGAGGGCCGCTGGCAGCTCTCGCAGGGCTCTTTGACGACGGCTCAGCGGCGGGAGGTGCGGGGCCGTCCCGCTCGGCACCTTTTGGTGTCAGGGCCGAGACCTCAGCCGATGCTCAGGGCGCCGCCCTGGCCGGCTCCGGGCGGCTCGCGCCGAGATCCGCGCCGGTCTCCTGATCGACCTGGCGCATGCTGAGCTTGACCTTGCCGCGGTCATCGAAGCCGAGGACCTTGACCTTGACGGTGTCGCCGAGCTTGACCACGTCGGCGACCTTGCCGACCCGATGCGGCGCCAGTTCGCTGATATGCACGAGACCGTCGCGCGATCCGAGAAAATTGACAAAAGCGCCGAAATCGACGGTCTTGACGACCTTGCCGTTGTAGATGGCGCCCAGCTCGGGTTCGGCGACGATGCCGCGGATCCAATCGATCGCCGCCTGGGCGGCGTTGCCGTCGACCGCAGCAACCTTGACCGTGCCGTCGTCGTCGATGTCGATCTTGGCGCCGGTGGTTTCGGTGATCTCGCGGATGACCTTGCCGCCGGAGCCGATCACTTCGCGGATCTTGTCTTTCGGGATCGAGAGCGTGGTGATGCGCGGCGCGTTGTCGCTGACCGTGTCGCGCGCCCCGGTCAGCGCCTTGGCCATCTCGGCGAGAATATGGGCCCGCCCGTCGCGCGCCTGGTCGAGGGCGATGCGCATGATCTCCTCGGTGATCGAGGTGATCTTGATGTCCATCTGCAGCGCGGTGATGCCGATTTCGGTGCCGGCCACCTTGAAGTCCATGTCGCCGAGATGGTCTTCGTCGCCGAGGATGTCCGACAGCACGGCAAAGCCCTCGCGCTCCTTGATCAGCCCCATCGCGATGCCGGCAACCGAACGCGGCAGCGGCACGCCTGCATCCATCAGCGCCAGGGAGGCGCCGCACACCGACGCCATCGACGAGGAGCCGTTCGAACTCGGTGACCTCGGAAACGACGCGGATTGTGTAGGGGAAGCTTTCCTTCGACGGCAGCAAGGGCCGGACCGCCCGCCAGGCGAGCTTGCCATGGCCGATCTCGCGCCGGCCGGGCGAGCCCATTCTTCCCGCCTCGCCGGTGGAATAGGGCGGGAAATTGTAATGAAGCATGAAATTTTCCCGATACTCGCCTTCGAGCGCGTCGATGATCTGCTCGTCCTGGCCGGTGCCGAGCGTCGCCACCGCGAGTGCCTGCGTCTCGCCGCGGGTGAACAGCGCCGAGCCATGCGCGCGCGGCAGGATGCCGACCTCGGCCGCGATCGGCCGCACCGTGCGGGTGTCGCGGCCGTCGATGCGGCGCCCACCGCGTAACACAGCGCCGCGCACGATTTCCTTTTCGAGATCCTTGAACAGCTTGAGCGCCAAGCTGCGCTCTTCTTCGTCGGCGAACAAATCGGCAATCCGCGCCTTGGCGGCGTCTAGCCGGTTGCTGCGGTCCTGCTTGCCCTGCTCCCGATAAGCGGCATCGAGCAACGGCCCGGCCGCCTCGCGCAGGCGAGCCTCGACCGCTTCGAGCTCGGGCGCGGGCGGCGGCAACAGCCACGGCTCGCGGGCGCAGGTCTCGGCCAGCTCGATGATCGTCTCGATCACCGGCTGGAAGGCGCGATGACCAAACGTCACGGCACCCAGCATGACTTCCTCGGACAGCTCCTGCGCCTCGAACTCGACCATCAGCACGCCCTCGCCGGTGCCGGCGACGACGAGGTCGAGCCGTGAACGCGGCAGTTCGCCCAGGGTCGGGTTCAACACATAGTTGCCGTCGATGTAGCCGACCCGCGCACCGGCTATCGGACCGAGAAACGGGATGCCGGAGATCGTCAAGGCCGCCGAGGCGCCGACCAGAGCCACGATGTCGGGGTCGTTTTCGAGATCATGGCTCAGCACTGTGCAGATGATCTGGGTCTCGTTCCTGAAGCCGGGCACGAAGAGCGGCCGGATCGGCCGGTCGATAAGCCGTGAAACCAGCGTCTCCTTTTCCGAAGGACGGCCTTCGCGCTTGAAGAAACCGCCGGGAATCTTGCCGGCTGCAAAGGTCTTTTCCTGGTAGTTGACGGTCAGCGGAAAAAAGTCCTGGCCGGGCTTGGCGCTCTTCATCGCGACGGCGGTGCACAACACGGTCGTTTCGCCGTAGGTGACGAGCACCGCGCCGTCGGCCTGACGCGCGATCTTCCCAGTCTCGAGAACGAGCCGGCGCCCGCCCCATTTCAGCTCCTTGCGATAAACCTGAAACATTCCCAATCTTCCTTTTCGAAAAGGATCGCGCGGCGAGAATGCCGGGCCATGAGGCCGCACTCTCCGCCGGCGAAATCTTTGGCAGCCTGTCGAGCCGACGGCGCCGGGCAACCCGCCGTGCGGTAATTTGGGGCCACTGCGGATCGAGCGCGTGCGCGGCCCAGCATCAGCGGCGCAGTCCAAGCCGGCCGATCAACGTTTCGTAACGGGACACGTTCGACCGCTTGAGGTAATCGAGCAACCGGCGGCGCTGGCCGACCATGACCAGCAAGCCGCGGCGCGAATGGAAGTCCTTCTTATGGGTTCCGAGGTGATCGGTGAGGTTGCGGATGCGTTCGCTGAGGATCGCGACCTGCACCTCGGGCGATCCGGTATCGGCCGATTTGGTCGCATATTCGGAAATGAGCGTCTGCTTGCGCTCCGCAGTGATCGACATCGGGTCGAGCCTCTTCAGCAATTGATAACGCGCAACGGTTGAAGTCCGCCATCTTGGATCCGAGCCAGTGCGATCAAGCTGCGGTTCTGCCACGCACCGACGATGGCGCCTGTCCCGAGCCGCTCGAGCTGGGCCCAGCCCCTGGTGTCGGCCGGCTGCACGCACTGGCCGCAGCGCAACCGGCCGGCTTCGGCTGCGGACACGGCCACCGCCGGGATGCCGTCCAGCGCGGTTTCGATCGGAAGCAGACGCCCCCAGGCCGCCAGAATATGCTGCCGATCAGCCACGGATTCCAGAGAAATCGCCTGCGCCTCAGTGAACGGCCCGACCGAGAGGCGGCGCAGTGCGGCAACATGGCCGCAGGTCCCGAGCGCGGCGGCGAGATCGCGCGCAAGCGCGCGGATATACGTGCCCTTGCCGACCACAGCCTCGAATTCGGCATGGTCGCGATCGGTAATCGCGATCAGCCGAAGACCGGCGATCTCTACCCGACGCGGGCTCATCGAGGGCGGCGTCTTGGCGCGAGCCAGAGCATAGGCGCGATGCCCGCCGATTTTGATCGCCGAATAGACCGGGGGTAGCTGCGTAGTGGTCCCGATAAACCGCGGCAAGATCGCCTCGATCGCAGCCATGGCCGGCCGCGAGGGGCTTTCGTCGATGACCTCGCCCTCGCTGTCGTCGGTGATACGGGCGACGCCCCAGCGGATGCGGAAGCGATATCGCTTAGGACCGTTCATCGCATAGGCGACAGTCTTGGTCGCTTCGCCGAGAGCGACTGGCAGCACCCCGGTCGCCAGCGGATCGAGGGTGCCGGCATGCCCAGCCTTGGCGCCGGTGCAGCGGCGGATTTGCGCGACGACGCGGTGGGAAGTGAAACCCAATGGTTTGTCAATCACGAGCCAGCCGTGCAGTCGGCGATCAGCCGGCATCGTCGTCGGTCTCGCGCCCGAGCGTTTGTGGGTGAAGGTCGCGCTCGACCTCCGGCCGCGCCAGCAATGTCGCGATCCGGTGCGCGTGGTCGAATGTGTCGTCGAGCGCAAAGGCGAGGTTCGGGGCGTAGCGCAGCGGCAGATCGCGGGCAAGGTGCGCACGCAGGAACGGCGTGCTGCGTTTGAGGCCGGCGATGATTGCGCCGGCATTGGCCCCCCCAAGCGGCATGACATAGGCCTTGGCGTTGCGCAGGTCCGGGCTGATGCGGACTTCGCTCACGGTAATGCTCGCCCCGTGCAGCGCCGGATCGCGGCAACCGTCGCCGCGCAGAATGCGCGCCAGCGCATGCCGCACCTCTTCCCCAACTCGCCGCTGCCGTTGACGGACGCCTTGGTCCGGCTGGCCGCCGGCAAACGAGCGCCGCCGCCGATCTTTACTGCCGGTCATGATCGGGCGCGGTCGTTTGGTTCACCATCATGCAGCATTACAGGGTGCGGGCGACTTCCTCGATTTCGAAGCACTCGATGACATCACCTGTCTGCACGTCCTGGTAATTCTCGAAGGCCATGCCGCATTCGTAACCTTCCCTGACCTCGCGCACTTCATCCTTGAAGCGCTTCAGCGTTTTCAAGGTGCCTTCGTGAATGACCACATCGTCGCGCAACAGGCGAACCTTGGCGCCGCGGCGGACGGTGCCCTCGGTGACGAGACAGCCCGCGACCTTGCCGACCTTGGTAATGTCGAACACGTCGCGGATCGAGGCGTTGCCGAGGAAGCGCTCGCGCAGGGTGGGCGAGAGCAGTCCGGACAGGGCGCCGCGCATGTCCTCGATCAGATTATAGATGATTGAATAATAGCGGATCTCGACGCCGTCGCGACGGGCCAGGCTGCGCGCCTGCGGATTGGCGCGGACGTTGAAGCCGATGATCACCGCCTCCGAAGCCTTGGCCAGGATCACGTCGCTCTCGTTGATGCCGCCCACCGCCGAGTGCAGCACCCGGATCGAGACCTCGCTGGTCGAAATCTTTTCCAGCGAACCGATGATCGCCTCGAGCGAGCCCTGAACATCCGACTTGACGACGATCGGCAACTCCTTGGCGGTGCCGGCGGCGATCCGCGAGAACATCTGCTCGAGCGTGCCGCGTCCGCCGAGCGCGGCACTCGCCTCGCGCCGCCGGCGCTGTCGGAAATCGGCGATGTCGCGGGCGCGGCCCTCGTTTTCGGCGACGACGAAATCGTCGCCCGCCAACGGCGCGCCATTGAGCCCGAGCACCTCGATCGGCGTCGACGGGCCGGCCTCGGTCTGGTTTTGGCCGTGATCGTCGACCAAGGCGCGGACCCGGCCCCATTCGCTGCCGGCGACAAAAATGTCGCCGACGCGCAGGGTGCCGCGCTGAATGAGCACGGTGGCGACGGCGCCGCGGCCGCGTTCGAGCTTGGCTTCGAGCACCACGCCTTCGGCCGGGCGGTTGGGGTTGGCCTTCAGATCGAGCAGCTCAGATTGCAGCAGGATCGCTTCCTCGAGCCGATCGAGATTGGTCTTCTTCAGCGCCGAGACTTCGACGTCGAGCACCTCACCGCCGAGCTGTTCGACGACGATGTCGTGCTGCAACAGCTCCTGCCGCACCCGCTCGGGCCGCGCGTCCTCCTTGTCCATCTTGTTGATGGCGACGATGATCGGCGCATGCGCCGCCTTGGCGTGGCGGATCGCCTCTACGGTCTGCTCCATGATGCCGTCATCGGCGGCCACCACCAGAACCACGACATCGGTGGCGTTGGCGCCGCGGGCGCGCATCGCGGTGAATGCTTGATGGCCGGGCGTATCGATAAAGGTGATCTGCCGGCCGCTCTTCAGATTGACGCGGTAGGCGCCGATGTGCTGGGTGATGCCGCCGGCCTCGCCGGCTGCGACGTCGGTCTCACGCAGGGCATCGAGCAGCGAGGTCTTCCCGTGGTCGACGTGACCCATGACCGTAACCACCGGCGCGCGCGATTGTAGCGTGTCCTCGGCGTCCTCCTCGCCGCGCAGCCCGACTTCGACATCGGCTTCCGAGACCCGGCGCAGGCGGTGACCGAATTCGGTGACGAGCAGCTCGGCGGTATCGGCGTCGATGACCTGATTGATCGTCGCCATCACCCCCATGCGCATCAGCGCCTTGATCACGTCGACCCCGCGCTCGGCCATGCGATTCGACAATTCCTGAACCGTGATGGTCTCGGGGATGACGACCTCGCGCACCACCTTGACCGGCTCCTGCTCGCCCTGGTGCAGCCGCTGGCGCTCGCGCTCCCGCGCCCGCCGGACCGAGGCGAGGCTGCGCATCCGCTCCCCTTCATCGCCAGAGAGCGCGCGAGTGACGGTGATCTTTCCGGTTCGCCGCCGCATCTCGTGGCGGGGCGCGGCCGCCGGCCGTTTGATTTCGGGCCGGGCGCCGCGGCGCGGGGCGCCGACCGGCTCTTCCTCCTCCTCGGCCGGCATGGCGACCTTGCCGGCCGCTGCCAACGCGGCGACCTTGGCCGCCGCCGCCTTTCCGGCACGTTCGGCGACCTCGCGCCGCGATTCCTCCTCCTTGCGACGTTGCGCCTCGTCCTCGGAGCGCTTCTTCGCTTCGTCGGCGGCGCGGCGGCGTGCCTCCTCCTCTTCCACCCTGGCGCGCGCCTCGTCCTCGGCGTGGCGGCGGGCTTCCTCGGCCGCGCGTTCCTCTTCCTGGCGACGTCGATCGGCCTCGACCAGTGCTGCGCGGCGACGCGCCTCCTCGTCGGCCTTGTGGGCGTCCTGCACCGCCCGTACCCGACCGGCGCGCTCCTCGGCGGTCAACGCCCGCGGGATCACCACCGGACGACGCGCCGGTTCGGCCGGATGCGGACGCGCCGCCGGCGTCGCGTCGCGCGCCACCGCCGGCGCCGGCTCGGCTCGGCCGAGCTCGGGGGCGCCGGCACCGATCATGCGCTTTTTGCGCACCTCGACGGTCACGGTCTTGGAGCGGCCGTGCGAAAAACTCTGGCGAACCTGCCCGGTTTCCACGCCTTTGCGCAGCTCGAGCCTAGCGCCGGTGCGGGCCAGGGTCAGAGGCCGTTTCTGCTCTTGCTCAGTCGCGTCGCTCATCTCGCTCCAATACGGTCATTCTGCTGCGCCGGCATTCCGCCCTGCCGGCTCGCCCAAATCAGGCTTTGGCGTTCGTTCAACAACGGCCCCTGCGCGAAAACCGGCCATCTTCTCGGCATCGATGACGAGCCGGGCGCTCAGCGCGCCGGGCCCGAGCGATGCGTGCACCGCCTGTCCGCGGCCAAAGGCTGCACCCAGCTCTCCCGCCGTCAACACGCAAACCAACGGGGCGCTGCGTGCGAGCGCGCGGATTTTGCGGCGACCGCCCTCTGCCCCATCGATCGCGGCGACCAGCACGGCGGTCTTCCCGCCCCGCGCCGCCTCGGCGACCCGTTCGAAACCAGCAACCGCGAGGCCGGCCCGCCGAGCGAGCCCGATCGCGTCGATGCAGCGCCGCGCCAGAAGAGCTTCGAGGCGATCGGCGAGATCGCCAGGAACCGCCACCGGCCGGCGCGCCGCACGCGTAAACCATCGTCTGGCACCAGCCTGCTCCACTATATCCCGACGCGGCGTCAACCACAAACCCCGTCCCGGCAGCCGCGCCGCGACATCGGCCACCAGCTCGCCGCCGGGGCCGATGACAAAGCGCAGCAGAGAAGCGCGGTCGTGGATCTCGCCGGTCGCGATGCACCGCCGCTGGGCAGTCGCGGGATCCGGGTCGGCCTGCCGCGCCGGCGTCGCGGAGCTGTTGTTGAGGGCCGTCGCGCCTACTCCCGCTTTGCCGGGGCGGCCGTCGCGGCAGCAGCCGGCGTGGCCTGGGCAGCGCCGTCTTCGAACCAATGAGCGCGAGCGCGCATGATCAGCGCGTTGGCCGCTTCGAGATCGAGGGCGACGCCGCTCTTGTCGGAGGCGGCGAGCAGCTCCAACAACTCGTCGCCGGCGAGGTCGGCGAAATCGTCGAGGGTTATGATCCCTTTCTCACCTAGCGCCACCAGCATGCCCGGGGTCAGCCCGTCGAGCGCCGCCAAATCCTCGGCGACGCCCAGCTCGACCCGGCGCTCCTCATATTCGCGGTCGCGCCGATCGAGCGCACTGCGCGCCCGATCCTGCAGTTCGGCGGCGATCTCTGCATCGAACCCCTCGATCCCGGCGAGGTCCTCCGGCGCGACGTAGGCGACCTCTTCGAGCGACGCAAAACCCTCGGTCACCAAGAGATGCGCGATTACCTCGTCGATATCGAGCGCCTCGATGAACAGGCGGCTGCGGCTGCGGAACTCTTCGGTTCGCCGCTCCGACTCCTCGGCCTCGGTCAGGATGTCGATGTCCCAACCGGTCAGCTGCGAGCCGAGGCGGACATTCTGGCCGCGCCGCCCGATCGCCAGGCTCAGCTGATCGTCGGGTACGACGACCTCGACCCGGCGCTGCTCCTCGTCCATGACCACCTTGGCAACCTCGGCCGGGGCCAGCGCATTGACGACAAAGGTGGCCGGGTCCGACGACCACGGCACGATGTCGATCTTTTCGCCCTGCAGTTCGCCTACCACCGCCTGCACCCGACTGCCGCGCATGCCGACGCAGGCGCCGACCGGATCAATGCCGCTGTCGCGCGAGATCACCGCGATCTTGGCGCGGCTGCCGGGGTCACGCGCCACCGCCTTGATCTCGATGATGCCGTCATAGATCTCCGGCACCTCCTGGGCGAACAGCTTGGCCATGAATTGCGGGTGGGTGCGTGACAGGAAAATCTGCGGACCGCGCGGCTCCTGGCGCACGTCGTAGATATAGGCGCGCACCCGCTCGCCTTGGCGAAAGCTCTCGCGCGGCAGCAATTCGTCGCGGCGGGCCATCGCTTCGGCCCGGCCAAGATCGACGACGACATTGCCGAACTCGACTCGCTTGACCAGCCCGTTGACGATCTCTCCGACCCGGTCCTTGAACTCGAGGAACTGTCGCTGGCGCTCGGCGTCGCGCACTTTCTGGACGATAACCTGCTTGGCGGTCTGCGCCGCGATCCGGCCGAAATCCATGGGCGGCAGCGGGTCGGTGATGAAATCGCCGATCTCGGCCTCGGGATTGAGGCGCTGCGCCTCGCCGAGCGCGATCTGGGTCGCTTCGTTCTCGATCGGCTCGGCCACCTCGCGAAACCGCAGCAGCCGGATCTCGCCGTTGCGGCGGTCGATCTCGGCGCGAATATCGTATTCCTGCCCGTATTTGGAGCGGCCCGCCTTCTGGATCGCCTGCTCCATCGCTTCAAGGACCTCGTCGCGGTCGATCCCCTTGTCGCGCGCGACGGTGTCGGCGACCTGAAGCAGTTCGGGGCGGGCGTAGGTGACCGTGCTTTCCATGGTATTCCCGAAGGTCTTCCGAAAATCGATTGAAGATCAAGGCAGCGGCAGGTCGGCGCCGGCCGCCGCAGTGGTTCGTCCGCGCTTGGCGCGCGAGGCGGCGATCAGATCGTCGGTGATGACGAGCCTTGCCCGCAACACTGCAGCCAGCGGCAGCCGGGTCTCGCCCGCCTCGCCGGCCAAGCGAACCTCGCCGTCGGCAGTGCCGATCAGGCGACCGCGAAACCGCTTGCGCCCGCCGATCGGCTGCGCCAGCTCGATTTTCGCCTCGAAGCCGCTGAAGCGGTCGTAATCCTCGGGCCGGATCAGCGGGCGATCGATGCCGGGGGAGCTGATTTCGAGCATATAGGCGCCAGCGATCGGGTCGGCGACATCGAGCAGCGCCGAGACCGAATGGCTGACCAGCGCACAGTCGTCGACGGTCATCGGCGCATCGTCGATCCGCTCGGCCATGATCTGCAACGTCGCGCGTCGACCGCTAGTGACGACGACCCGGACCAGGCGATAGCCCATCGCCGCCAGCGACGGCTCGATCATCTGCGCGATGCCGTTGGTGTCGACCAAAAACCGACCTCAGCTCCCGAACCCAGCCTCGCAAACGAAAAAGTGGGCGCTCGGCCCACCTGCGAAACCGTCCGCGTCGCGGACCTATGCGATTGCGAATCGTGCGGTTGAATATAATCGAAATCAGCCGCCCCGCAAGGGCGTTTGCTTAATTCGCGCCATTCGCCGACGGGTTCCGGCTCAGGCGGCGCGAGCGTCTTCGCGGATCATCGCCGCACCCTTTTCGCCGATCATGATCGAGGGCGCGTTGGTGTTGCCTGTGGTCACGGTCGGCATCACCGAGGCGTCAACGACGCGCAGCCCGCCGACGCCGCGCACCTTGAGCCGCGAATTGACGACGGCCATCGGGTCCTCGCCCATCTTGCAGGTGCCGACGGGGTGATGAAGGTTGATGCCGGCCTCATGCACGAAGTCAGTCAGTTCGCGCTCCGAAACCGTACCGGGACCGGGCATCGTCTCGACGGCGCTGTGACCCGCCAAGGGCGGGGCGGCGAAGATCCGGCGGGCGTGGTCGATGCCGGCCAGCAGCACGGCCACATCGCTCGCCGCCGACAGGTAATTCGGCCGGATCTCGGGGCGCGCCATCGGGTCGCTCGAGCGTGCCATGATCGTGCCGCGGCTGTCGGGGCGGACGGCGCAGGCGACAATGGTCATACCGGGCTCGCGCTCCAGCCGTCCGACGGCACCTTGGTCGTAGCTCCCCGGGGTGAACAGCAGTTGCAGATCGGGGCTTTCGAGACCCTCGCGGCTGCGGCAGAACACCATCGCGCTGGTGACGCCAAAGGTCAGGGCGCCGCGGCCGGTCATCGCATAGCGGCCGATCTCGCGGACGAGCCTGGGGCCCCGCGCCAGCTGGTTGATCGACGCCTCGCCTCTGACCCGGTGCGCCACCCGCGCCGCGATATGGTCGGAGAGATTGGCGCCGACTCCCGGCAATTCGTGTACCATCTCGACACCGATCGCGCGCAGATGGTCGGCCGGCCCGATGCCCGAAATCTGCAAGAGCTGCGGCGAGTTGACGGTGCCGCCCGAGACGATCACCTCGCGCGCCGCTGATACCTGGCGGTCGCTGCCGTTTTGGCGGAAGGCGACGCCGGTGCAGCGTTTTCCGTCGAAGGTGAGGCTCGTTGCGACCGCCTTGGTCACGACCCGCAGATTGGGACGCCCCCGTGCCTCGGCGAGAAAGGTTTGCGCGGTCGAGCCGCGAAACCGGCCGCCGCGGGTCATCTGCGAATAGCCGACACCCTCCTGGGTCGCGCCGTTGTAATCCTTGGTCAGCCGGAAGCCGGCCTGCTGTGCCGCTTCGACAAAGCGATGCGTCAACGGCAGGATCGTGCGGTAATCCTCGACCGGCAACGGGCCGCCCCGTCCGCGGTATTCGGGCTCGCCCGAAGCGTAACTCTCCGATTTCTTGAAATAGGGCAGCACATCCTCATAGCTCCAGCCGCGGCAGCCCATCTGCGCCCAGCCGTCGTAATCGGCCTGGTTGCCGCGGACATAGAGCATGCCGTTGATCGAGCTGGTGCCGCCCAGCACCCGCCCACGCGGCCAATGCAATGCGCGGTTGCCGAGGCCCGCCTCGGGCTCGGCGTAATAATTCCAGTTGACCAGCGGGTTGGCGCGCAGCCGCAAGGCGCCGGCCGGAACATGAATCATCGGGTGCCAGTCTCGCGGCCCGGCCTCCAGCAGCACCACTTGCGCCCCGTCCTCGCTCAGCCGGTCGGCGACGACGCAGCCCGCCGACCCGGCGCCGACGATCACGTAATCCGCGCGCAGCTCGGTCATCGCGGCGTCCTCACCGCGGCGTGTGGCGACCGCGGATTTGCGACGCGTGGTCTCGTCAGCATGCGTCTCTCCCTTGTTTTATTGCGCTGATCCGAGTCCGGCACGGAAAGCGCAATTACGGGAGAGAGTTAACCGCGCGGCCGCGCGCAAGACAATCGCAAATCAGGCGGCGCTGCGGACCGCCGGCATAACTTCCTCGGCGAGGACCTGCATCTGCTCGAGGGCGAGGCTGTTGGGCATGCCGGGCCAATGCACCGAGGCGACCAGGTGGTTGACCCCGAACCGGCGCTGCAAATCGATCAACTGTTCGGCGATCTCGACGGCCGAGCCGATCAGGAAGCGGTCGGCCAAAAGCTCGGCGAAATCATGGTCGAAATCGTCGCCTTCGGGCATGACTTGGTCCTGGCCCCACTCGCGATAGGTCCGGTATTTGGTTTCGAGATAGGGGTGGGCGAGCCGGATTGCCTCGTCGCGGCTGCGCGCGACAAAGACCTCGCGCCGCATCGGCAGTTCGCCCGGGAACGGCTTGCCGTATTCGTCGAGCGCCCGCCGGTAGATCTCCATCTGCCGCGCCAGGGTGGTGAGGGTGCTGTGCGGGTTGATGTACCAGCAATCGCCGAGCCGGGCCGCGCGCCTGACCGCGACATCGGCATTGGCGCCGATCCAGATCGGAGGATATGGATGCTGCAACGGTTTGACCGTCGAATTCGCCTGGTCGAGCGTGAAATGCGAGCCGGCCATATCGACAAAATCCTCAGTCCACAGCCGTTTGACCGCAGCGAGGCATTCCTCGAACCGCGCCGCCGCCTCTTTCCGGCCGAGCCCGAACGCCTTGAACTCGACGTCGCGATAGCCGATGCCGCAGCCGAAGACCAGCTTGCCGCCCGATATTATGTCGAGGGTGGCGAGCTGCTCGGCCAAGTCGAGCGGCTTGTGCAACGGCAACAGCACCAGACCGCAAATCAGCCGCAGCCGTGGCGCCACCGTCGCGACCTGGGCCAGAAACGGGATCTGCTGCACCGACTGCAATGGATGGGCGCTGTAATGCGAGCCCTTGACCAGCCCGTCGAAGCCGAGCGCCTCGGCTCGCCGCACCAATGCCAGATCGTCTTCATGGCGCGCCCGGATGTCGTCGCCGGCCGGATGCTGGCCGCGCACGATCAGGCTCAGTCGCATTCGAGCTATCCCTCTTTACCGCCCCAAACATTGTCTTCGGCGCGGCATGGATGCAAGCTCGCGAGAGCTGCAAGCCCGAGGGAGGAGAAAGCTATGCCGATCGACCCGATGCTGACCGAAGAGACGCCGGCGAGCGCGCTCGTCGCCCGGGTGCTCGAAGAAGCCGGGATCGAAATGGTCTTTGGCATCTCGGGCGGCCATACCGGCCGCATCGTGTCGGGCTTGAGCAAATACCAGAACTCGATCCGCACCGTCCTGGTGCGCGAGGAGTCGCTGGGCGGGGTCATGGCCGAAGTCTACGGCCGGCTGACCCGGCGGCCGGGCGTGCTGCTGGGGCAGGGACCGTGGGTGCTCGGCAACGGCATGATCGGCACGATCGAGGCGCATCTGTCGAGCTCGCCGATGCTGCTGCTGACCGATTTCAGCGACGCCCCGCGGTTTACATTGCACGCGCCCTATCAGCAGGCGACCGGCGACTGGGGCAGCTGGGACGCGCGCCGCGCCTTTGGCGGCGTAACCAAGCAGGTCATGCAGGCGCACGACCCGATCGCCGCGGTGCAGGCGACCCAGCTCGGCATCAAGCACGCGCTCTCCGGCCAGCCGGGGCCGGTCGCGATCCTCTACGCCCATGATTCGCTGGCCGGCTCGGTGATGCCGGACTCACAGCCGATGCTGTACCCGACCCGCCACTATTTGCCGACAATGCCGCCGCCCGCCGAGCAGAAGCTGGTCGAGGCCGCCGCCGCAGCGATCCTCGCGGCGCAGAAGCCGGTGCTGATCGCCGGCAACGGCGTGCGCATCGCCCAGGCCTATGACGGGCTGCGCCGGCTCGTCGAGGCGGCCGGGCTGCCGGTGGCGACGACCGCGGCCGGCAAGGGCTGCTTTGCCGAGACCCATCCGCTGGCCCTGGGCGTGTTCGGCACCTTCGGCACCGAGGCGGCGAACGCCTGCGTCGGCGAGGCCGATCTGGTGCTGGTGGTTGGCTCCAAGCTGTCGCCGAGCGACACTGCCTGGGAAAACCGCGCGCTGCTCGACCCGACGCGGCAGACATTCGTGCAGATCGACGTCGAGCCGCGCAACGCCTCGTGGAACTATCCGGCCGAGCATGTGCTGCTCGGCGACGCCGCGGTGATCCTCGGGCAGCTGCTGCGCGAGGTCGAGGCGCGCGGGTCCGGGCGGCGGCAGCCGGCCGAGCGGCGGGTGGCGGCGCATCGCGAGCGCCACGGCTATTTCAACGACCGCGCTTATTTCGCCGACGACAAGCCGATCCTGCCGCAGCGCCTGATCGGCGAGCTGTCGCGCGGCTTGCCGGAGGACGCGATCGTCACCTGCGACGCCGGCGAAAACCGCATCATGATGACGCATTTCTACCAGACGAAGCGGGCCGAGGGCTTTTTGCAGGCGGCGGGCTCGGGGCCGATGGGGTTCGCGATCCCGGCGGCGCTCGGCGCCAAGCTGGTTCATCCCGACCGGCCGGTGGTCGCGGTGTGCGGCGACGGCGGCTTTGCGATGACCATGAACGGGCTGATGACTGCGGTCGAGCGCGACATCCCGATCGTCTGCGTAGTCTTCAACAACAACGCGCTCGGCTGGGTCTTGCACGGCTCGGGGCCGTTCGCGGCCGAGTTCAACGATTGGGATCACGCCGCGATCGCCCGCGCGCTCGGCTGCCGCGGCGTGCGCATTGAGGATCCGGCGGCGATCGCCCCGGCGCTGCGCGAGGCGCTGGCGACGCGCGCGCCCACCGTGCTCGACGTGCGCACCTCGCTCGCCGTGACCTTTGCCGACATCACTTCGCAGCTGGCCAAGGACGCCTCGCCGCGGCGGCGCTGAAGGGCTGCCGATGGCGGCCGTTCCCGTAATCGACGCGGTGCTGCGCCGTGCCGCCGAGGACGGCCAAGTGCCGGGAGTCGTGGCGCTGGCGGCGACCCCGGACCGGCTCGTCTACGAGGGCGCCTTTGGCCGTCGTGACCTTGCCCAGGGCAGCCGGATGACCCTCGACGCGATCTTTCGCATCGCCTCGATGACCAAGGCGATGACCTCGGTCGCGGCGATGCAGCTGGTCGAAGCCGGCAAGCTCGCGCTCGACTAGCCGATCGGCCAGGTGCTGCCGGAATTGGCCGCACCCCAGGTGCTGTCTGGGTTCGACCCGGCCGGGAAGCCGCGGCTGCGCCCGGCCGGCGGCCAATCACCTTGCGCCACCTGCTGACCCACACCGCCGCCTTCGGCTACGAGATGCTGAGCTCCGACTTGATCCGCTATATCCACCGTACCGGCACGCCTTCGACCAGCACCGGCAAGCTCGGCTCGCTGCGGCTGCCCCTGCTGTTCGATCCCGGCGAGCGCTGGGAATATGGCATCGGCATCTATTGGGTCGGCCGAGCCGTGGAAGCGGCTAGCGGCCAGCCGCTCGACGCCTATTTTCGCGAGCACATCTTCGCACCGCCGACCTGACCGACACGGATTTCGCCCTTTCGCCGGAACAGCCTCCCGGCTGGCGCGGGTGCATCAGCGCAAGCGGGATGGGTCCTTGGAGCCGATCGCGATCGAAGTGCTCCCGCAGAAACCGGAGTTCTGGGCGGGCGGCGGCGGACTCTACGCGACCGGCCCCGACTACCTCAAATTTTTGCAGATGGTTCTGAACGGCGGACGTCTCGGCAACGTCCGGCTGCTGCGGCCTGAGACAGTGGCGGCAATTTCCAGCAACCAGACCGGCGACCTCGACGCCGGGATCATGCGGACCGCGATGCCCGAGCGGACCAACGACTTCGCGCTGTTTCCGGCCATGCGCTGCCAATGGGGCTGGGCTGGATGATCACACCGCTTCCGGGTCTCAACGGCCGCGGCGCCGGCAGCCTAACCTGGGGCGGCATCTTCAACAGCTATTACTGGATCGACCCGGCGCAGCAGGTCGCCGGCGTGATCCTGACCAGTACCTGCCGTTCGCCGATCCGCGTGCGATCGCGCTTTACGGCGCGTTCGAACGCGCCGTCTATGATGCGGTGAAACCGGGGTAACCCTAACCCGACGATCAGCAGCACCGCTTTTGGGGCGGCTGCCGGCCGCCGCGCAGGCCTGCTAAAAGACGGCGATGCTGACCCTCTTCGAAGTGACCTACCGCATCGACCGGCGTCGCGCCCTGCTCGACCGGGCGAGCGCGCAGATCCCCGACGGCGCCAAGGTCGGGCTGGTCGGCCGCAACGGCGTCGGCAAATCGACCCTGCTCGACCTGATCCGGGGTGTCCTGCAGCCCGAGGACGGCACGATCGAATTGTCGCGCGGCTGTCGGGTCGGCTTTCTCGCCCAGGAGGCGCCGGGCGGTGCCTTGACCCCGCTCGAGACGGTGCTCACCGCCGATCGCGAACGCACGCGCCTCATGGCGGAGCGCGACGCTGGGTCGGCGCCATTGCGCGCCGCCGAGATCGAGACCCGGTTGATCGAGATCGACGCTTATTCGGCGCCGGGCCGCGCCGCGCGCATCCTCGCCGGGCTCGGGATCGACGATGCGATGCAGCGCCGGGCGCTCGACGATTTGTCCGGCGGCTGGCGGATGCGGGTGGCATTGGCCGCGATCCTGTTCACCGAGCCCGACCTCTTACTGCTCGACGAGCCGACCAACCACCTCGACCTCGAAGCTTCGTTGTGGCTCGAACGCTTTCTGCGCTTCTATCGCCGCACCCTGATCCTGGTCAGCCACGATCGCCGCGTGCTGAATGCGGTGACGACGGCGACCCTGCATCTCGAGCAGGGTAAGCTGACGGCGTATGCCGGCGGGTTCGACGCCTTTCTGCGCGCGCGCCGGGAACGCGCGCAACGGCTCGAGATCGTCGCGCGACAACAGGCCAATCAACGCGAGCGGCTGCAAGCCTTTGTCAACCGCTTTCGCGCCACGGCGTCAAAGGCGCGCCAAGCGCAGAGCCGATTGAAGGCGCTGGCCCGGCTCGAACCCGTCGTGCTCGCCGCCGGCGAGCCGCCACCGCGGATCGCCTTTCCCGATCCGCCGCGATTGCGCCCGCCGCTGATCACACTCGAACACGCGAGCGTTGGCTATGCTCCCGGCCGGCCGGTGCTGGCGCGGCTCGATTTGCGGCTCGACCCCGAAGACCGGATCGCGCTGCTCGGCGCCAACGGCAACGGCAAGACCACCTTTGGGCGTCTGCTGGCCGGGAGGATGCCGACGCTCTCCGGTCGGATCACGCGGTCGCCGAAGTTCGCCTGTGGCTATTTCGCTCAACACCAGATCGAGGAAATGCGGCCGCAGCAATCGGCTTACGACCACCTGGCGCCGCTGATGCCCGAAGCGCCGCCCGAAGCCGTGCGCACGCGGCTTGGCGGCTTCGGCTTCGGCCAGGACAAAGCCTTTGTCGCGGTCGGCGGCCTGTCGGGCGGCGAGCGGGCGCGGCTCAACCTCGCCCTCGTCACCCACGACGCCCCCGCCCTCTTGGTTCTGGACGAGCCGACCAACCACCTCGACCTCGAAACCCGCGAGGCGCTGGTCCAGGCGATCAACGGCTTTACCGGAGCCGTGGTGCTGATCAGCCATGATTGGCATCTAATTGAGCTGGTCGCCGACCGGCTGTGGCTGGTTGCCGAGGGGACCGTGCGGCCCTTCGAAGGCGATCTCGAAGATTACCGCCGGCTGTTGCTCGAACGCGCTGAGCCGGCCGAGCCTCGGCAGACGGCCTCAGCCGGGGGTCGCCGAGCGGTGCGGCGGCGCGCCGCCGAAAAGCGGCGCGAGCTCGATCCGTTGCGCCAGCGCGCGCGCCGGGCCGAGGAAACGATCGGCCGCCTGTTGCGGGAGCGCGAGGCGATCGACCGTGGTCTCGCCGCCGCGAACGGATCGCTTGCCGGCGGCATCGCCGTTGTCGACGCGCTCAAGCGCCGCGCCGAGATCGTCAGATCGATCGTTCGCATCGAGGCCGAATGGCTGGCCGCAGAGGAAGCAATCGAACGCGAATCGGACGAGTGATTCGACGCAACCGATAGGGACTGAGAGGGAGCGCGCTGCGTGACTTCCATGACCGTTCTCGAGCCGAGCTCCGCCGGCGCGGCAGGTCCTCTTCCAAGTCTCGGCGCGAGCAAGAACCGCGCCGCGACCGCGCGGCTGATAGCCGCACGCCCCGGCGACGGTCCTGATGTACTTTGACAGGCTGACCCGAAACGGTCTATCTCAGGCCGGTGTCAGGGTACTCTCGATTTGGGTTAGGGCGCCGCAGGCGAGGTGAGAGTCGCTGGATCGCGGCCCTCTGGGAGCAGACGTTGCCATGGCCGACAGTCCCGCGCTCACCGAACGCAATCTTGAAGCGACGACGAACATTTCGCTGAAGCGGGAGCCGGTTTGCTTCGCCTTTCTGTCGGCGCGCTCGGTCTCATCACCGATGCCGATCGATTCGATCAACCTCGATCTCGCCTCGGCCGATTATTTCGACGGGCGGGCGTCGTTATGGGCGGCGCTGGAGATGCGTTCGGCGGTCAGCAATGAGCATCCCACCGCGCTGTTGGGGTTCGACGAGACGTTTCTGCGCCCGTTTGCGCGGGCCCTTATCGAGGCGGCGACCACCCGGGCTGCCTATCGAATGACGATATTGCAGGAATCCGCAAATTCCGAACGCTGTCGCGTCGTAGAATATGTGACCGGTCCGGGTAAGCCGCTGCAGGAGCTGGTGCTCCAACCGTTCGACAATGTCGTGCTGATCAGTGCGGTAGGCGCCAAAGACAGCGACGAAACCCTGTTCCAGCTGCCGCGGACCGACAGCTTTCTGCGTGCTTTCGCCAAGATGACTTTTGTCGCCGATCAGACCTTGCATGATCTGCTCGACGACATGGAGCGTGTCGCCCGCCACCGCAAACCGATAACGGGCTGACACTCCGACGCGGGTTCGTCCCAGTTAGGCGCGAGCGTGGGCGAGAATGTTGTAGGCCCTCGCCGCACTGAGGGACGACAGGCTCGACGCGAGCAGCTTACGGCTGCGATGGCGGGATGTAGCCCGAACCCGAGGGCTTGGGGCCGGGCATCCGCATGCTGGGCGGCGGCTGCATCGGCTCGCCGGCTGGGGCTGCCTGCGGCGCGGGGGCGGCGGCGTTGCCCTGAATTCGAGCGAGTTCCGCGCGGTTGAGCTGCGCCGTCGTGTCTTCCGGATTGCGCGGGCCGTGATGAATCATCCGGGCGTGCATCATGTGGTGGTGGTAATGCCGCATATGCGCTTCCCGGTGCATCGGTGGCATAGCCGAATTTGACTCCGAGCCCGATGGCATCGCCGAGGGCGGCATTGCCGCTGGGGCAGGCTCCGCGGCCGGGGGCGCCGGCGGAGCGCCGCCGCTGTACGGGGTGAGGCCTGGTCCGCCCGGGTTCGGTCCGGGCGTGCCCACCGCGTTTCCGCCACTGGGGTTCTGCGCCCACACTGGCGCGGCAATCACGAGCGCGGCTGCGACCGCAACGCCGTTCAAGAGATACTTCATGCCTGTGATCCTTTGTAGCAGTTCCGGATTGGCCTACTGTAACGCACGCTCGTCCCACCCCAAAGGGTCTCGACCCGGCCGCGGTTAAAACGGCACAAGCCGCCGATCTGTTCCGCGGACGCGCAACTTTCCAGTGTCGCGCGTTCTCCCGGCCAACAACCGATAATATGGCTGCGCTGGTCTTCTTTCAAGCGCCGGAGTAGCTCAAAACGCAAGAGAATAACGGGACAAGCGATAAAATACGGGCGCAGGCCAGGCACGGAACAAGCGGCTCAGAGTCTGGGCGGCGGGTCCCGTACTCGGCCATTGTTGACTGACGCGCGTCGATGCGTTTTTTGCGTCAATTTTAAGCCTAACCTCACCGCGCGCCCCCTACGGCAGCCACCCAGGCCCAGGCGATCGCCAGACGGGTGCGATGGAGGGTCGATCGAAGTATCAAGATTATCACGAAAGCGCGTCTCGAAGCACGCACGTCAGCAAAGCCGCGCTTCGTTTCACCTCTCCAACCGATTCCTTCACTCGCAGGAAGCGCCGGGCAAGGCAAAAAAAACCGCGGCTCGTGGCCGCGGCGGTTCCTGGGGCCCCTGCGACAGGGCCCCAGGAAGCGGACGAAGGTGGGTTAGGGGAAGACGATCTCGACGCGCCGGTTCTGCGGTTCGCGGACACCGAGCGGGGTCGGCACCCGAGGATCGTTCATGCCGCGGCCGGTCACGATCATTTGGTTGCGTGGCACGCCCAGACGTTCGAGGGCGACCGCGACGGCGTTCGCGCGCCTCTCGGAGAGCCGCTGGTTGTACCCCGCCGAGCCGGACAGATCGGTGTACCCGGTGACCTGGATCTGCACCGCGCCGCCCGCGCGGTAATGGTCCGCCGCAGCCTGGAGGATCTGCATGCCCTCCGGCGTGATGTTGTATCTATCCCAATCGAAGAACACCAGATAGACCTGATGCGGTGGCGGCGGCGGTGGCGCTGGAGGCGCTGGGGGCGGCGCTACTGGCGGCGGAGCGCCGAACATCATCGTCAAGCTGGCGACGAGGTTCTGGCTTTGATATTTGAAGTTTGAAAAGCCCTCACAGCAGGTTCCGGACTTTTTGCCTAAAGATTTGCTGCTCAGGCTGAAAGTCGGCGTCGCCAGATAGCGGTAGTCCACATCGAGGGCGAGGGCCGGGTTGATCATGTACCGGATGCCGGCGATCCCCTGATAGCCGAACTCCCAGGTGTTGCCGCTCGCCGAAAAGGAGTCGATCCCAAGCCTCTGGAGCTGTACCGGATTCCTGCCGGGCTGGTTCGAGATGCCGGCGTCGAGATTTACCGCGCCGATGCCGCCGCCGATGTGCGGAGTGATCGGCCAACCGAACGTGAAATCGTAGATCGCGTTGGTCATGATCGCGTTGGCATGTAAATTGCCATTCACGATCGCGGACCCGGCGCCCAGGAAGCTCTGCACGCTATTGTTGCGGTAGCTGTATTCTTCTTCAAACCGCCACGGCCCCCAGGCGTACCCGCCGCGGATGCCGACGTTGAAGCCGCTGTTGAAGGTTGTATTCGGGACAAAAGTGGCGGTCTTTCCCGACCGATTGACGGCGGTGACGGTGCTGCTCTGGCTCTGCAGCGCGGTCCACCCACCCTCCGGACCCAGATAGAAGGCCCCCGGCGGAAAAGGCCCGAACATTTGTGCGTGCGCCTGGACGCCACCGAGCGCCACGGCAAGCGCTACGCCGGCGCCTAGCAGACAGCGATTTGTCATCCCCTTACCTCCGGCCGCAGAATACGCGTGTGACGATGGTCGTCACGCCACCGTTCGCCAATCTTCTCAATCTACCGCCCCGATGGCAACCGGTTTTTGCTGTAACCAACCCGCGTGCCGAAAAATCTTTGCAGAACGCCCGATGAAGCGACAATTCTGCAACAATTCGGCTAGGAGTCGGCTATTTCCCTTTGGTCACGCTGTGCCTTTTTTACAACGATAGCACCAGATCTGCAGTTTTGCGGGGTGTCCGGCGGTTCTGACCGGAACCGGGTGCGGCAATCCGGCGTTGACCGCGCCCGTACGCGCGCCGGCTTCTGAAATGTCGTGCTCTATTCAACGTGCGGTAAAATGCGCGAAGCTCAGGGATCAATCAACACGCCGGGATTGAGCAGCGCCCGCGGATCGAGCGCGTGTTTTGCCGACCGCAACGCCGCCGCGAACAAGTCCGGTCGCTGCCGATCGTACCACGGGCGGTGGTCGCGGCCGACCGCGTGGTGGTGGGTGATGGTTCCTCCGGCGGCGATCAGCGCGTCGCCGGCCGCGGCTTTGATCGCCCGCCATTGCCGTTCGAGCTCGCCGTGGCGGCCGAGCGCGTGAAACGAGAAATACGGCGCCGGGCCATCGGGGTAGACATGGGTGAAGCGGCAGGTGACCTGGCCCGGCCGGCCGGTCGCCTCCCGGATCGCCGCCTCGGTCGCCGTCTTGACCCGGTCGTGCAGGCCCTCGAACCGCTCCCAAGTGATCGCGGTCTCGAAGGTGTCGGCGATGATCGCGCGCCGGATCATGCGCTCGCGGGCATAGGGCATGCGGATGAAGGCGGTGCGCCACAATTCGGCCGCGCCCTTGCGGTGGGCGTCGCCCTCGCCGGGGCGCTCCGCCGCGCCGCCGTGATCGGCGCAGCATTCGAGCGCGCGGGCGATCCAGGCGTCGAGCGCATGGTCGGCCGATTCGAAGGCCAGCACCAGGATCGCCGCGCGGCCGTCGCCGGCTCCGGTGTTCTGCGCCTCCTGCGGATCGAGGATGCGGCAATTGGCCGGAAACAGCCCGGCTTGCGAGATCGCCCTGACCGCGCGCGCGGCGGTGAAGAAATCGGCAAAGCGCACCGCCCCTCCGGCGCGAAAACGCGGCCGGTCCTGCAGCCGCATCCATGCCTCGGTGATGATCCCGAGAATGCCCTCGGAACCGATTAGCATGCGGTCGGGGCTCGGTCCGGCGCCGGAGCCCGGCAGGCGGCGGGTCTCGATCGGCCCCTGTGGCGTCAGCATCCGCAGGCTTTCGACAAAATCGTCGATATGGGTGTAAAGACTGGCGAAATGGCCGCCGGAGCGGGTCGCGATCCAGCCGCCCAAGGTCGAATATTCGAAGCTCTGCGGAAAATGCCGCAGAGTCAGCCCGTAAGGCCGGAGCTGGCCTTCGAGCGCCGGACCGAATACCCCGGCCTCGATGCGCGCGGCGCGCGAGGCCCGGTCGATCTCCAGCACCCGGTCGAGACGGCGCAGATCGAGGCTGACGGCCGCCTTTTTTCCGGTGTCCTCGATCCTCGCCTCGACCCCGCCGACGACGCTGCTGCCAGCGCCGAACGGGATCACCGCGGCGTCTTCGCCGCCCGCCCAATCGATCACCGCAGCAATTTCGGCTTCGTTTCTCGGATAGGCGACGATGTCTGGGGCAGCGTCGTAATCGCCGAGGAGACCGCGTGCGTAATCCCGGAAGGACTTGCCGTAGGTATGGGCGGCACGGTCGTAGGGCTCGCTCGAACATAGGCCCGCGAGCGAACTTGGCGGAGCGATGCGCGATGCCCGCAGCCGGATGTCGGCGAGCGCCGGCGGCGCAGTCTCGTCAAACCCTTCTTCACCAAAGAGCCGGCGATAACGGTCGAGGGCGGCGTTCTCTTCCGCCGATGTCATCCCTTCGCCCTCGCGCCCCCAGCCGAAATGCTTGAGCCGCCCCTCGGTCGTTGTGCCCGTTCCAGGCATGTCCTCTGCTCCCCGGCATTTCGACCGCGCCCGGTCATCACCCGACCCTTGCCGCGATCACGGCAAGATAGTCCGCCGGCGGCGGTCGAGCCAGCCTGCCCGCGCGCCCGGCGACCGGACCTTGATTTGCCGCCGCGTCACCGGGGCCGAACGCGGAATCCTTGAACGACAAACGCTGGGTCCGCCCGCCCGATGACGGCCTGCCGGGAGCCCGGGACTATAGCGCGAGGCTCGATGCGCTCATTCCGGGACAGCCGGCAACAACCGGGATTCGAGCATTCTGACCGGGAGTTGCGGCCGATTGGCGCGACGGTTCAACGCGACCGAAAACGGGCGCGTTCCAGTACGGTCTCAGCTGCTGCAAGTGCCTCGTCGCCCCGTCCGCTGAACTGCCGCGCGAAGGCTTCGGCCTCCGCCTCCGCCTTGAAGTCGACGTGCACGAGCACCCCGGCGCTGTTGTCCAGGCAGGTGAAGCTCGACGGCTCGAAGCGCCGGTCGTCGAGCCACACCCGCATCGCTGCCATTTGCGTACACAGTTCGCTCGATTTCAGAGGCAAGATCACGGTGCGCATATTATCCTGCTCGGCAGTTGCTTCCACCTCGATCATACCAGCCGCCCGCAGGTCGCGTTCGGAAAAGCACCGGCGCTCACGCCTTTGCCACAACCGTGGTGCCTGGGTTCGCGAAACGCGCTCCCTTTCAACGAGCGGTGCTCTGTCAGGGCCGGTTGATGTCATGTTCACCGTCGCACGGGCTGGCCGCTCTTGTTAAGCGATTGGCCCGCGGCTAGGCTCGACAATCGAACTACGAAATCGAAATCTGAACAGGTGGCGCTCCCCCGTGTGTGACGATGGATCCTTCGATCCGAGAGGGCTCAATGAACTGCTGAGGCGTTGCTGATGCGCGTCGGCGGCAGCGCTCCGCGAACTGTGGTCGGCGTCGTCGCCTTCGCACTGTTCATGGACTATCTGATCTATGGTCTCTTGGTGCCGCTGTCGCCCTATTCTCCGGCGCATGCGACCAGCGAACAGCAGCTGGGCCTGCTCTACGGCGGCTATTCGTTCGGCGTCCTGGCGGCAACCCCGCTGTTCGGCTATCTCGGTGACCGAATCGGCTGTCGCCGCCCGTTGATTTATGGGGTCGTGCTATCGGCGACCGCGCTCGCCCTGTTTTGCTTTGCGCCAGACTTCTATCTGCTGCTGCTCGGGCGCGTGCTGCAAGGAGCGGCGGCGGCGGCGACATGGACTGCGGGGCTGGCGCTGATCGCCGAGCACTACCCCGAACAGCGCGTCGAGATGATGGGCTACGCGCTGATGGGCAGCACCGCGGGTTCGCTGCTCGGGCCCCTCATTGGCGGATCGCTTTACGAAATCGGCGGCTATATCGTGCCTTTTGCGGCGACCGGGGTTCTGGTCGCCGTCGATGCCGCGCTGTGCGTGTTCGTGCTGCCCCGAGAACCGGGCGTGCCGCAGGCGAGCCCCGACATCCGGGTGCTGCTGTTCGACAAATCCGTTCTGGTGGCGGCGGCGGCGGTGAGCCTCGCCGCGATCGGCTGGGGGATCGTCGAGCCATTGCTGCCGGCGCAGCTGGTCCGTTCGGGGGTCAGCCCTTGGGTCATCGGCCTGATCTTCACAATCGGATCGATTGCATACGGCCTCAGTGCGCCGGTCGTCAGCTGGGTTTCCAACCGCGTGCCGATCCGCCGGCTGATCGCCGCCGGCGCCGCGGCGATGGCGGTAGCACTGCCGTTCCTCAGCCTCTACCGGGGCGCGGTCCCGGCCGCGATCGGCCTGTGCGCGGTCAGCGTCTGCTATGCCTTTATGCTCAATCCGACATCAGCCGAATTGGGCAACGCGGTCGATCGCAGGGGCCTGTCCTGCTATGCGGCGGTCTACGCGATCTACAATATCGCCTATGCGCTGGGCCAGATGGCAGCGAGCGGGTTCGCTTCGGCCGCGTCGGCGCATTTGAGTTTCGCTCAGGTGCTGCTCTGCGTCAGCGGCGCGCTGGTCATCTTTATCCCGGTCCTGATGCTGCGGGATTCGTCCCTGCCGCAAACCACCTCGCAACCTGCGGCGCCGCGGTAGCCTGGGCGATCGGCCCGTCGACCCCATGCCACCCGTCCCGCCACAGCCGGACGCAAAAAGGAGCACGTTCGCTATGAGCCAGATCGTCGAGAATCCTTCCGGCCTGCTCGCGGCGCTCGATCGCGGCGAGTCGCTTCCAGCCCACTGGTACACCGATCCGTCGATCACCGAGCAGGAGATCGTGCATGTTTTCCGAAAATCTTGGAATTACATCGGACCGCTGGCCGAGCTGAAAAATGTCGGCGATTACATCGCCGGTTATGCCGGTGAGGTGCCAGTGGTCGTGATCCGCAACGATGACGGGCTCACCGGCTTCGTCAACGTCTGCCGGCATCGCCGCCACGAGGTCATGAAAGGCCGCGGCAACGCCAAGGTCATGCAATGCGGCTATCATGCCTGGACCTATGACCTCGGGGGCTGCCTTAAGGGCGCGCCGCGCTCGGCGAGCGAGCCAAATTTCCGGCTCGCGAATTATCCGCTGCTGCCGCTGCGGGTCGAAGCCTTGGGCCCGTGGGTGTTCGTCAACCTCGATCGCGACGCCGCCCCGGTGCAGGCCTATTTCGGCCCGGTGCTGGAGATCATCGCCGGCAGCGGGATCAACCTTGACACGCTCGAACTTCACAGCCGCGAAGATTGGAGTGGCTTTTCCAACTGGAAGACGATGCTCGAGAACTACCTCGAATGCTATCACTGCGCCGTCGCGCATCCGAGCTTCAGCGCCGCGATCGACGTGCGCCAGGAGAATTATCATTTGACCGTGCACGGCTGGCTTTTGGCTCAGGTCGGCCAGGTGCGTCCCTCTGCGCTCGAAGGCAGGAGCCAGGTCAAAATTTACGATGTGGGCGGCGAGGTGGCGCAGTCGCAATACCACGTATTGTGGCCGAACATGACGATCAACATCAACCCGGGCTTCCCCAACCTGTCGATCGACGTGTGGATGCCGGACGGGCCGAACTCGACCAAGGGCTTTTCCGAGCAGTATTTCGCGCCGGGCGTCACCGAGGAGTTCGCGCAGGAGCTGATCGCCTTCAACAAGGAAGTCGGCGCCGAGGACGAGGTGCTGGTCAGCTCGGTGCAGCGCGGGCTGTTGGGCGGCATTCCCGATCGCGGCAGGTTTCTGACCAATAGCGAGCACCTTGTCGTCCAGTTCCAGAAGCTGATCGTCGATGCTTTGAGCGGTCGGCCGGCAACGCCGGTGGCCGGCGCCGCGGTCGCAGCCCCGGCGGTGTCGCGCACGGTCCCGCTGTTGCCCGATGCCTCGGCGGCGCCCGACAGCGAGCGCAACGCCTATGTCGATCTCGAAATCTTCAAGGTCGAGCCGGAGAGCGACATCATTAGCTCGTTTTATCTGCGCCGCGCCGACGGCAAGCCGCTCGACCCGTGGGAACCTGGGCAATTTTTACCGATCCGGGTGACGATCCCGGGCCAGGCGCAGCCGGCGCTGCGAACCTATACTCTGTCGACGATGCCGAACCCCGATTTCTACCGGCTGTCGATCCGTCGCGCCGACGGCAACGCGCTGGTCTCGCCCTATCTGCACGCCAACGCCAAACCGGGCTTGCGCATCGAGGCGATGACGCCGCGCGGCAAATTCACCCTGACGCCGGGGAGCCAGCGCCCGGTGGTGTTCGTTTCCGGCGGGGTCGGCATCACCCCGATGATCGCGATGGCCGGGCACATCGTCGAGGAGGGCCGCCGAACCGGCAAGTTCCGGCCGATCTGGTTCATCCACGGTACCAACAGCGGCCGCGTCCATGCCTTTGGCAAGCACATCCGCGAGCTCGCCGGCGCGCATCCGGCGATGAACGTGCATGTCCGCTACAGCCAGCCCGGCCGCGACGACCAGCTGGGCAGCACCCATGACGGCGAGGGTCATGTCACGATCGAGGTGCTGAAGGAATTGCTGCCGCTCGACGACTACGATTTCTATCTGTGCGGGCCGCCGCCGTTCATGCAGTCGCTGCATGACGGGCTGACCGGGATCGGCGTCCGCCGGGAGCGCATCCACTACGAATCCTTTGGTTCGGGAACGGCGCTGAGACCCGAGGCCAAGACCGAGACGGCGGCGGGGACCGGTCCGCTCGGCGACGGCGCGGTGCCGATCCGCTTCGCCAAATCGGCGGTCAGCGCGGAATGGTCGCACGACAAGGGCACCCTCCTCGAACTCGCCGAGGCGGTCGGGCTGGCGCCGGTCTTCGGCTGCCGCTCCGGCATCTGCGGCACCTGCGCCACGCGGATCACCAGCGGCGCGGTCGAATACATCGAAGAACCGCTGGCCCCGCGCGCCGACGGGCACGTGCTGCTGTGCTGCTCGGTCCCGGCCAGCGAAGCCGCGACCTCAGGCGGCGTCCACCCCGGCATTGTCCTCGATCTGTGAGCGGACGCCGAGCCATGAACATCGAGCAGGCGAAGGCGCTGACGATCGACGATTTTCGCCGGCATGCCGCGGCGATATGCCCGGAAACGCGGATGCTGATCGACGGCGAGCTCGTCGAGGCGCAGTCCGGCAAGCGGTTCGAGACCGTCAACCCGGCCAACGGCGAGGTCATCGCCACGGTGCCGCTGGGCGATGCCGCCGAGGCCGACCTGGCGGTCAGCGCCGCGCGCCGCGCCTTCAAATCCGGCATCTGGTCGCGCATGGAGCCGCGGTCGCGGATGGAGGTGCTTTATCGTTTTGCCGCCGCGATCAACCAGCATGCGTTAGAGTTCGCCTTGCTCGACTCGCTCGACGTCGGCAAGCCGGTCATGGACATGGTGACCGGCGACGTGCCCGCGGCGGCATTGACTTTCCAATACTTCGCCGAGACGATCGACAAGGCCGAGGGTGTGGTCACCACGACGGCGAGCGATGCGTTCCACTATATCCTGCGCCAGCCTCTGGGTGTCGTCGCCTGCATTACGCCGTGGAACTATCCACTGCTGATGAGCGCCTGGAAGGTTGCCCCGGCGCTCGCGGTCGGCAACTCGGTGGTGCTGAAGCCGGCGCAGCAATCGCCATTGTCGGCGACCCTGCTCGCGCAACTGTTCCTCGATGCCGGCGGGCCGCCCGGAGTGTTCAACGTGGTTCACGGCACCGGCGGCATCGTCGGCAAAGCGCTGGCCCTGCATATGGATGTCGACAAGGTCAGCTTCACCGGGTCGACCGATGTCGGCAAGCTGATGATGGTCTATTCCGGACAGTCCAATCTAAAGCGCGTCACCGTCGAAACCGGCGGCAAGTCGCCACAGATCGTCACCGCGCAGGTCCCGGACCTCGACCGGGCGGTCGACTATGCGATCACCGGCATCTATGCCAACAAGGGCGAGATGTGCAGCGCCGGCTCGCGGCTGTTGGTGCAGGACGCGATCCATGACGAATTTGTCGAACGCTTCCAGGCCAAGGTCAAAACCGCCTTTCGCATCGGCGACCCGCTCGACCCGGCGACGACGATGGGGCCGCTGGTCAACCGCACCCAGCAGCAGCGGGTATTGTCCTATATCGAGGCCGGCAAGAAGGAAGGCGGGATGCTGGCGCTCGGCGGCGGGCCGCCGCACGGCTTCGACCACGGCGCCTATGTCGAGCCGACCCTGTTCACCCGGGTGACCCCGGCGATGACGATCGCCCGCGAGGAAATCTTTGGCCCGGTCGCCGCGGTATTGCCGTTCCGCACCATTGGCGAGGCGGTCGAAATTGCCAATGATTCGATCTTTGGGCTGGCCGCCGGCATCTGGACGTCGGACCTCGCCGCCGCGCACCGGATGGCCCGCGACATTGACGCCGGCGTAATCTGGGTCAATTGCTACGACCACGGCGACATGACCCAGCCCTGGGGCGGGTTCAAGCAGTCGGGAACCGGGCGCGACAAGTGCCTCGAAACTCTGCTGACGGTGACCCAAACCAAATCGGTGTGGATCCATCTCGGCGATTAGCGCGGCGGCGGCCTCGCTGGCGGCTGCCGGCGTGGAGCGCAGCGGCACCTTGCCGTGGCTGGGCATCGAGTGTCGAGGCCGGACGCAGCTCGGTCGTGGCGATCGCGCTGGCCGGCCTCGGCGGTGCCGTGGCCCTCGGCATGACGCTGCGGGCTCACGCCGCCGGCTTCGGCCACGAGGCGTCGCCCGAGACCCCACCTCCGCCGAGCCAGATCCTTGCCGAGCCGAATATCTCTTCGGCTCTCGATCCTTATTACGACCAATATCTCGGCTGGAAGGAGCAGCTTCAGAGCCGATATGACATTGAATATTCGCTGCAGGCATCCGTTTTGCCGCAATGGGGCGCGCCAAAGAGCGGCGCCGCTCTTGTCGACTTCGTCTGGACGCCGACCATTGCATGGAGACCGTTCACGGACACCGCGATCGGCTCGGGCATGTTCGCTTTTTCGGCCCAGCAGAACCAGTTCTGGACCGGAACCAATACGCCGTCATCGCAGGGGCGCGCCGGACTGTTGACCCCGCCGAGCGACTGGAGCGTCGATACGATCGACTATGCACAGCTGACCTACACCCACACCCTGCCGGGCGACTGGCGCTGGCTGTCGGCGACGATCGGACAGTATTCATTTGGGACTTACGACGCCAACCAATATGCCGGCAACGCGCAGACCAATTTCGTCAACTATGCGCTGGCTCAAAACGCGACGCAGACCTATGTCAGCGGCGATCTGGGCGCCTACTTGCAGGCGGCGGCGCCATTGCGCGACCTGGTCTTTGCCGGCGGCTTCCAGGGCGCCACCAATCTGACCGGGTCGACGATCAGCACGCGCGGCATCGCCAGCGGCAAGGAAGCCTATTTTCTGGCGGCGCGATGGAACCCGAACCTCCTCGCCGGCGGTTCCTATGGCGTCCTATGGTACGCGCAGCCGGCGGTGCCGGCGGAAGAACTCTCCAGCTCGCGCGGCCTCTCGTTCAACGCGGTGCAGAACATAGACGCGAAATGGGGCCTGTTCCTGCGCGCGAACACGGCGAGCGGGCTCGACAGCTATATCGCAACCTCGGTCGCCTGGGGCGCCATCCGCAACGACCCGTTCCGCCATGACCCGTTGGACCAGGTCGGCCTCGGCGTCGCCTGGAGCAAGGCCAATCTTGCAGCGCTGGGCGAACCCGCCCGCGGTGCTGAATGGATCGCGGAGATCTACTACGATTACACTGTCTTCAAGGGGCTGCAGGTCGCACCCGACATCCAGCTCTATTGCAACCCGGCGCTCTCGCCGGGCGCCGGCCCCGAAGCGGTGTTCACCCTGCGCGCCACGGCGACGTTCTGAGGCAAAGCCGACAACGCAAAAATCGGCGGCGCCCTCAGCGGCGGCCAGCCTGCGTTTCGCGGCGGTAATGGTAGCGGTAAAGCTCGGTGAACCCGAGCGCGTCATAGAGCGCGCGCGCCGGTGCGTTGGCCGCCTCGACTTCGAGGCAGGCGCCGCTCGCACCCTGATCCGCGGCCCATGCCGCCAGGGTGGCGATGATGCGGCGGGCATAGCCGCGGCGCTGCCGGCTCGGATCGGTGACGACGGATTCATAGCAGATCTGGCCGTCGTGGATCGCCCCATAGGCAAGCGCGACAATGCCGCGATCGTCGGACAACGCCGCAAACGCTGCCGGAACCGCGAGATGGGCGACGATCCGGCGATAGAGGCCGGCCTGCTTCTCGGTGTGGCGCTGCAACGCCGCCATCGCCGCGAACCATTGCGAATTCGGCCGAGGCATTAGACGCACCTCCGGGTCGCGCACGGCCGGAACGGCGCCGATGTCGCCATGTAGGACCAGCGACAGGCCTTCGAGGCCATAGCCCATTTCCGCGAGCAGCGCATCGAGCGCCCGGTCGATCAGCGACGGCAGACGGAAAATCGTCGGCTGGCGGCGATGCCGATAGAGCGCCTCGCAGCCGGCGACCAGCTTATCGGCATCGATACGGCGATCGTCGAGCGGGTTGGCTGAGTTGGCGCGCCGAGTCAGCCCGCCGCCGAACCGCAGCACCCACCCGCCGAACAGCACCTGCCGCAGCGCCGGCCAAGCGTTGAGGCAGGTTTCCTCGACCCGCCACGCCAATGCTGCCGGAGGCATCCCGCACGCCCGGGCGGAACGGCGGCTGCGCGCTATTCCTGCGGATAGCGCCAGACTTGCGCCGGCTGCGCCGCGGTCTCGTCGATGGTCCATTGCGGCAATGACAGGCCCGGCGCGACATCGCTGAAGACCATGCGCACCCGCGTGCCGATGCCGACCCGCTTGACCAGCTCGGGCGGCGCCAATCGGCCGTCCGGGGTGGCGAGATTGCCGGCGACGCGCAAGGCTTCCTCGGGGCTTGGCTCGCCCTTTTGTGTGTCGAGGTCGACCAGCAGGATCAGATAGGGGGTGTGGCCGCGAAAAGCCGGCTGGATCGCGTGATGCACCTCGCTGTAGGAATGCACGGCACCCTTGCCCTCGACCTTTTTCCAGGCCGATTCGAGGCTCATGCACCACGGGCAGGCGGTGGTCGGCGGATAGCGCAGCCGGCCGCATTGGGCGCAGGCCTGCAAGTGAAAATCATGCTCGGCGCAATGGCGGAAATATTCGAGGTTCTCGTGGTCGAGATCGTCGATCGTCAGCCCCATGCCGAGATATTCGCCGCGGATTGGCATCTTCGTTCTCCCTCTCAGCCGCGCCGCATGACCATCGACGAGGCAGTCGCGGGATTGGCCCAGCCGAGATTGGCGCTGACCTCGACATTGCGGACCTGGCGGCAGCCGCCCTCGCGGTAATCGAAAGTGTGCTGCCGTTTGCCGTCGGGTCCGACCGGGCACGAATCATCGGCGTCGTGGCGCAATTGGCGGGTGTTTTCGATGACCATGTTCATGCCGTGGGTATAGCCCTCGCACAGATGGCCGCCGCTGGTATTGTTGGGCCGGCGGCCGCCGAGCTCGATCGCGCCGCTCGACACATATTCGCCGCCCTCGCCCTTTTTGCAAAAGCCGTAATCCTCGAGCTGCAGCATCGTCGTAAAGGTGAAGGCGTCATAGGAGCCGGTGACGTCGATGTCCTCCGGCCCGACCCCGGCATTGGGCCACAGGATTTTCGCCGCGTAATGGCCGGCGACGGTCGAGATCGGCCCGTGCTGGTAATGCATGTCGAGGCGCGGCTTCGAGCAGCGCCCGACAACACCGCGGATCAGCACCAAGGGCTGCTTCATGTCGCGAGCGCGCTCGGCCGAGGTCACGATGACGCTAGTCGCGTTGTCGGTCTCGACACAGCAGTCGAGCAGATGCAATGGCTTGCAGATGAAGCGGCTCGACAGCACGTCCTCAACCGTAAAGCGCTTCTTGTAATAGGCCTTTGGGTTATTCGAGGCGTGATGGCTGTGCGCGACCTTGACCGCGGCGACCTGCTCGGGCTTGGTGCCGTAATCATACATGTGGCGCATAAAGGTCGGCGCAAAGCTCTGTCCGGCGCTCTGCCAGCCATAGGCGCGGTTGTGCAGCATGTCGCCGCCGACGGGTGCTGCCGAGCGCGCGCCGGTGCCGCCGATACGCACCTGCGAGTAGCCGTTCATCGAGCGGAAGATCGCCACCGTCTTGCAACAGCCGGCCTCGATCAGGCCGATGGCGATCCCGATCAACGCTTCGGTCGATGAGCCGCCGCCGACCACGTCCATGTAGAAATTGAGCCGGATGCCGAGATCGCCGGCGATAAACGTCGCCGAGGTCGAATTGCCGCCCGAATAGGACAGCATGCCGTCGATGTCGGTATTTTTGAGCCCGGCGTCGAGGATCGCGTTCCTGACCGCCCAAGTGCCGAGCGCCCGCGTCGTCTTGCCCGAGCCGCGGGTATAAGTCGTCTCCCCCACTCCAACGATCGCATATTTGTCGCGCAAGTATTTCGGCGTGGTGGCATCCACCTCGGTTGTCGGCAATGGCATTGTTCTCTCCCTTTTTTCGCAGCCTCGTGACCCTCGGCGCCCGTCCCCACCCGCCTTCCCCGGATCGTAGTCCGGGCTCGGCACCCTCTCCCGCAATGCGGGAGAGGGTGCTCGGCCCTCAGGCCTGGGTGGGTGAGGGCCTTCGGTTACGCCGGCAGCCGGTACGCCTTGGTCGCCGCACCGCTGAACAATGCGGTCTTCTCGGCGGTGGAGCAGCCGGCGGCGATGCGCTTGAACGCGTTCCACATGATGGGATAGCTGCACATGCCCTTGTCGACCGGAAAATTGCTCTCGAACATCGAGCGCTCGGGCCCGAACGCTTCGATGCAGGTCTCGATATAGGGCCGCCACGCCCTTTCCAGGTCCTGCGAGGAGGGCGGCAGGTCGTTCTCGAAAAAGGTGAAGCCCGAAAGCTTCATGCCGAGCCCGCCGAGCTTGACGTAGGTATTGGCGGACGCGGCGCCGACTTCGCCGATCGATTTCTTCCAGGCGGCGAAGGCTTCCTCGCGCTTGCCGGCATAAGGGCCGATCGCCAGGGGACCGCCAACATGGTTCAAGACGATGGTCGCCTGCGGAAAGGCGCGCGCGAGGTCAGTTACGTCGTCGAGCTGGGTCTGGAACAGCCAGGCGTCGAAGCTCAAGCCCAGCGCGGCGAGCCCGGCGAACCCCTCGCGGAAGTTCCGGTCGCGGTAGAGGCCCTGCGGCGCCCCCGAACAATAGATCTCGAGGCTCGGGTCGGCGTGCCAGGTGGCGCCGTTGCGGATGCCCTTGAAGCGGCCGCCGGATCGCGTGACATGCTGCTCGAGGATGCCCTTGGCGCGGCTGCCGATTCTGCAGATCGACATTGCCGATAATGCCGGCGATGCACCGGGTCTTGCCGTATTTGCCCGAGGCGCTCATCGCCGCGATGCCGTTGACGAACTCGGTCTCGCCCAAGGATTTCAGCTCCTGCGGGCCGTCGGCGCGGTACATCTCGCGGCATTCCTCGAAACAGGTCGCGGCGACGTTGTGGCCACTGCCGACATCTTCGAGCAGATCCGCAAACAGATAGCGGTTGCCGGGCCGGTCCCACATGTGATGGTGCGGGTCGACGATCGGCAATTGCGGCTCGATGATCTCTTCGCGCCGGCTGTCGAGCCAGTCCTGGCGGATCGGCGCATGGCGGCCGGGTGGGATCGCGGATTGGGGCATGGGGCAGTCCTCCCGATTGTCCTTTAACACTCGCCCAACTCTGCCCCGCCGGCAGGCCAAGCGCCATGCTTTTCGCTCGGCGATCAGGCACGACCGAAATTCAGCTGCCCGGTCTCGTTTCGCCGAAAGGCGGGGGCCGCCAAGGCGAACCGCAGCCGAGCTAAGGCGACGGCTTCGGTGCGGATCTAAACCCACCTGTTTTATCAGGATGAGATCAGATGCCGGCCACGCACTCGCTAACAATCGTGCACCCGCTGCACAGCATACATGCCGAGAGCCGCAAGGCGCTTACGGTGATTGCGTGATTATTGATATCATGCATCCGATCCGCGGCGGCCAATATCGGGCTTGAAAGTAAGGTTTATTAGCCTTACGTTCCCGGATCATATGCATAGAGGCAGTGGTGGCAACAACTCTCACCGTGACCGCAAAGGGGCAGGTGACCCTCCGCAAGGAGGTGCTGCGGCATCTTGGTGTCGGCCCCGGCCAGAAGGTCGAGGTTGATATGCTGCCGAACGGTCGCATCGAAGTGCGGGCAAAACCGACGGGATCGATCGAAGATTTTGTCGGGTGCGCTCGTCGGCCCGGGACCAAGCCACTGACAATC
The DNA here is from genome assembly GCA_963832875.1 of uncultured Alphaproteobacteria bacterium. Taxonomy (GTDB): domain Bacteria; phylum Pseudomonadota; class Alphaproteobacteria; order ATCC43930; family CGMCC-115725; genus AP-15. The sequence continues at coordinate 189,332 of CAWHWB010000004.1, forward strand.
GAGGAAATCAATGAAATCGCGGCACAGGGGTGGGCCGGTATCCGGTGAGGATCACCGCCGATACGAATGTGCTCGTACGCGGCGCGGTTCTTGACGATCCCGTGCAGGCCGCGTTCGCCGCCGACCTGCTACGCGAGGCCGATGTCATTGCGGTACCCCTGCCGGTACTGTGCGAGTTCGCCTGGGTGCTCGGTCGCGGATACAGGTGGGCCGCTTCCGAGATTCTCGGGTTCATCAGATCTCTTCTCAACAGTCCGAGTGTGCGGGTGGATCGTCCCGCAGCGGAGGCCGGGTTGGCGATGCTGGCGGCGGGCGGCGATTTTGCGGACGGAGTCATCGCCTTCGAGGGCCGCCGGCTCGGCGGAGAGGTCTTCGCCAGCTTTGATCGCGAGGCGGTCGAGCTGGTCGCGGCACAAGGGGGCGACACTCGTCTCCTCGGCTCGCCCGCGGACTAAATTCGCGCATGCAAGCGCTGCCGCGGTATGCGTAGATAGGATCGACGTTCTCCCGGGGATTGCGCCGATGCCCAGCACCGAACCGCACCGCCTTGCCGCCACCGACATCGTACGGCTGATCGAGGGCGGCGAGCTGACCGCCGAGACGGTCGTGGCGAACTGTCTCGAACGGATCGGCGAGCGCGAGCCGGTAGTGCGGGCGTGGGCGTATCTCGCCGGCGAAGCGGCGCTGGAGCGGGCGCGGGCGTTCGACCGGGCGGGGAAGAAGATGCTGCTCGGCGGGGTGCCGTTCGGGCTCAAGGACATTTTCGACGCCGTGCAGATGCCGGCGACCTATGGCTCGCGGATCTATACCGGGTGGCGGCCGCCGAGCGACGCCAGTGCCGCGGCATTGCCGAAGGCGGCAGGCGGCATCCTGCTCGGCAAGACGATCACGACCGAATTTGCCAACCGTCATCCGGGGCCGACCTCGAACCCGCACGACCGGGCATTCACGCCGGGCGGCTCGTCGAGCGGGTCGGCGGCGGCGGTCGCCGATTTCATGGTGCCATTGGCGATCGGCACGCAGACCGCCGGCTCGGTCATTCGCCCGGCCGCCTATTGCGGCGTCGTCGGCTTCAAGCCGAGCTTCGGCCTGTTCCCGCCGGCCGGCATGCGGATCAACACCGAGACCCTCGACACGGTCGGCATCATGGCGCGCGGCGTCGGCGACATCGCCCTCTTCCGGGCGGCGATGATGGCGATCCCGCACGACCCGCCGGCGATGCCAGAAACGCCACCACGGTTTGGTCTATGCCGCGGCCCGCATTGGGACGAGGCTCTGCCCGAGGGCCGCGCGGTGCTGGAAGCCGCCGCCGACCGCCTCGTCGCCGCCGGCGCGAAACTCTCCGACACCGGATTGCCGAGGGAATGCGCCGATGCCGACGACATCCAGGCGATCCTTGGCGCCTTCGAAGGACTGCGCAACCATATGCCCGAGCTCTATCGCCACGAGGCATTGCTGAGCCCGCAGCTGCGCGAGACCAAGCTCGCGCGCGGCCGCGAGCTGACGCTCGACCAGTTCCGCGACGCCTGCCGCTCGGCGGAAAAGGCGCGCGTGGCGGCGCGGGAATGGGCATCGCGGTTCGATGCGATCCTGACCCTGCCGGCGCCCGGCCAGGCGCCGCGCGGGCTTGCCGATACCGGGTCCGCCATGTTCAACGCGCTGTGGACGCAGCTCTTTATGCCCTGCCTGACCCTGCCGGCCGGGAAAGGCCCCGACGGATTGCCGGTCGGCGTTCAGCTAGTCGGCCGCCGCCATGACGATGCGCGGCTGTTGGCGGTCGGCCTATGGGTCGAACGCCGGCTGGCGCAGGGGGAACTGTCATGAGCGGCGCCGAGCGGCTGACCGCGAGCGAGGCCGCGGCGCGACTCGAAGCCGGCAGCCTCAGCGCCGAAACCCTGGTCCGCGACTGTCTCGATCGGGCGGAGGCCCGCGCCGCGGTCAAGGCCTGGGTCTGGCTCGATCCCGAACACGCGGTCGCGCAGGCGCGGGCAATCGACCGGGCCGGCCGCCCCGGTGTACTTAAAGGCGTGCCGGTCGGGGTTAAGGACGTGATCGACACCTTCGATATGCCGACCCAGCACGGCTCGCCGATCTATCGCGGCAACCGACCCTTTGCCGACGCCGCCTGCGTGGCGCTGACCCGTGCCGCGGGCGGGGTCATCCTCGGCAAGACGGTGACGACCGAGTTCGCCAACCGCCAGCCGCGCGAGACGGTCCACCCGCACAATCCGGCGCACACCCCAGGCGGGTCGTCGAGCGGCTCGGCCGCCGCGGTTGCCGATTTCCACGTGCCGGTCGGGTTCGGGACCCAGACCGGCGGCTCGACGATCCGCCCGGCGGCGTTCTGCGGGGTCATCGGCTACAAGCCATCGTTCGGCGAGTTCAGCCGGGTCGGGATCAAGATGCAGTGCCACAACCTCGACACACTCGGCATCATCTGCCGCAGCCTCGACGACGTGGCGTTGATGCGCGCGGCGTTGCTGGTGCAGCCTCGCCAGCCGATCGGCCGCCGTACGGCGGCGCCGCGCATCGGCTTCTGCCGCACGCCCTCCTGGGACGACGCCGGCACCGACACCCAGGCTCTGCTCGAAGAAACCGCCGGCCGGCTGGCGACCGCGGGAGCCTCAGTCAAGGACGTGGCGCTGACCCCGGCCGATATGCTTGACCATCAGCGCCGCGTCTTCGAATTCGAGGCGGCGCGCAATTACGCCTACGAATACGAGGAGCATGGCGACCAGCTCAGCCCGGCGTTGCGCGACGGGCTCTTGACGCCGGGCCGCGCATTGCCGCTCGCCGCCTACCTCGAGACGATCGAGACCGCCGAGCAATTCCGCCGCAACCTCGACGATCTATTCGTCGAATTCGACGCTCTGCTGACGCCGAGTGCTGTCGGCGAGGCGCCCGAAGGGCTGGGCTCGACCGGCGACGCGCGCTTCAACGCGGTCTGGACGCTCGGTTGGACGCCATGCGTGACCCTGCCGGCGGGTACCGGGCAAAAGGGGTTGCCGCTCGGCGTCCAGCTGGTCGGCGCGCGCTTCGCCGACGAAAAATTGCTCGACGTCGCCGCCTGGGTCGAGGCCCGGCTCGGCTGATCGGCCGCGCTTGCCGGCGGGCGGCTGCGGCAGCATTCTCTCGGGCGCACGACAAGGAGGAGACGAGATGATTTACGAGCTGCGCGTCTACCACTGCGTCCCGGGCCGCTTGCCCGACCTGATCAAACGCTTCGACAACTTGACCTTGCCGCTATGGAAAAAACACGGCATCCAGCAGGCCGGGTTCTGGACTGTGGCGATCGGGCCCTCGAACCAGGACCTCTATTACATGCTCAAATGGGAGTCGCTCGACGATCGGGCGAAGCGGTTCGCCGGGTTCCAGGCTGATCCGGAATGGATCTCGGGACGCGCCGAGACCGAGAAGAACGGCCAGATCGTCGCCTCGATCACCAATACGATCCTGCAGCCGACCAGCTTTTCGTCAGTCAAGTAAGACGAGGACCGACATGCTCTACGAACTGCGCATCTATCACTGTCCGCCGGGCCGGCTCCCGGATCTCCTAAAGCGCTTTGATACGATCACGTTGGGGATCTGGAAGCGGCACGGGATCGAGCAGGCCGGCTTTTGGACGACGGCGATCGGCGAGTCGAACCAGACGCTCCATTACCTGCTCAAATGGGAGTCGTTGGCCGAGCGCGAAAAGAAATGGAACGCGTTTCAGGCCGACCCCGAATGGCATACCAAGCGCGCCCAAACCGAGGCCAACGGCCCGATCGTCGCCAGGGTCGAAAACTACATCCTGCAGCCGACCGGTTTCTCGGCGGTGAAATAGCAGGATAGCGCTGGCCCCTCACCCTGGCCCTCTCCTCGAAAGCGGGGAGAGGGAGGAACCCGCACCGGGAGAGAACCACGATCCATGCCGACGCAGCGCGTGCTGACGCCGAACACAAGCTGTCTGTAGCAATGTTTCTTTCGTCATATTGTTGCTACTCGGTCTGAGCCTGGGGTTCGCGCCTCCGGGATGCGCGGCCGAATGCGTCGTGTTCAGCATCATTCTTCCGGGTGTGATCTACTGGATCGTCGAGAAATAGGGAATGCGCGTTGGCTGAGCCAAGTGCGGGGGCGCGCGTCTTTCTGCGCCTGGACCCATCTTGGCGACGGATCGAGTCTTCGCGAACGCGCATCCATCGATTCTGGTAGACGACACTTGTGCGGATCGTTTGAATTTCGGCAATTGCTTCACCGACCATTTCCAGCACCATCCGTCTGATTTGCACCGCTATTCTGATCCGCGCCGGGGATTGTCCCTTTCGGCAACCCTTCGCAATAGCGGGCGATTTCGCCGGGGGTGGTGATCCACAATTCGTCGCGGCGTTCGAGGATGTGGCGCACGGCGCCGCGAAACGCGTGCAATCGGAACGGCTGGCCGATAATGAACGGGTGCACCGAGACGGCGAGGACCAGCGGGTATTTTTTCGACTGCGCCAGCATCTCGTCGAACTGGTCGACGATCATCTCGGCGAACTGCCGGCCGGTGTGCCGGCGAAACACCAGGGACGGCGAATCGTTGAGCTCCAGCGGGTAGGGCACCGACAGGATCGGCCCCGAACGGGTCCGCATCCAGACCGGTTGGTCGTCCATCGCCCAGTCCATGACGTAGCGGTAGCCGGCCTCCTTCAGCAGGTCGAGCGTCACCGCGCTCTGGGCGATGTAGGGGCCGAGCCAGCCCTCCGGGCGCCGGCCGGAAAGCCGGGTCACGATCTCGGTGCATTCGGCAATCAGACGCGCCTCGTCCTCTTCCCAGAACACGTCCTGACGCTCGGAGTTGGTGCGGCCGTGGCCGACATACTCGTCGCCACGCGCGTTCAGCCGCTCGACGATGTCGGGGCAGTATTCGAGCGCGGCCGAGTTGACGTTGTGCGCCCCCGGCAACCCGAACTCGTCGAGCATGTCGAGGTAATACCAGAGGCCGACCCGGTTGCCGTAGTCGCGCCAGGCGTAGTTGCGATGGCTCTGCGCCGCTGGGGCACCGGTCGAATCGCTGCCGAGCCCGGCGCCGAAGGCGAAATGCTCGATGTTGTTGTTGAAGGTGACGGCGAGCCGCTTGCCCTCGGGCCACTCGTATTGCGGCCGCTTGTGGATTGGAACGTAGTCGTAACGGCGGTGCGCGGAGAGTTTCATGGTTTGCGGCTCTGCGTTAGAGAGACCCGTCGCTTGCCTCCGGCATGCAGGGAAGCCCGGTGCGATTACTTCCGGCGAAAGGCCGGTCGCTCGGCGCCAGTCGCGACGACCCGTTCACTGGTTCTTAAAACCAATGCGCCTTGTCGACGAGGTTGCGCAGGGGCTGGCCGGCGAGAAAGCGGCGGCAATTGTCAAGGATGATCGCGTAGCGGCGCTCGTCGAGATAAGGGCCGTAACCGGCGGTGTGCGGGGTCAGCAACACGCCGGGCAGCGTCCACAATTTGTGGCCCTGGGGCAGCGGCTCCTCCTCGAACACGTCGAGCCCGGCGCCGGCGATTTCGCCCGCCTCGATCGCCGCGGCGAGATCGTCGAGCCGCGTCGTCAGACCGCGCCCGATATTGATGAAGAACGCGGTCTTTTTCATCTGTTGGAACCGCGCCCGGTTCATGAAACCCTCGGTCTCGGGGGTATGCGGCACGGTCAGGATCACGAAATCGGCCTGCGGCAACAGCGCGTCAAGCTCGTCGGCGCGGTGCAGTTCGGCGACCCCGGGCGGCGCCTCGCGGCGGCGCTCGTCGACACCGATCACCCGCATGCCGAAAGTGGCGGCGAGGCGCGCGATCTCGCTGCCGATGCCGCCGACGCCGACGACCAATGCCGTCGCCTCGGGCAAATGGACCACCCCCTCGTTCTGCGCCGGCTTCCGCCATTCGCGGCGCAATTGCTGCGGGATGTAGCGCTGCAAGCCACGGGCGAAGGCCAGCACGAAAGCCATCACATGCGCGCCGATATGGTCGTTGTAGATTTCGCGGAAATTGGTGATCGCGACCGGGTGGACGATCAGCTCGGGGTAGTAGTACCCGGCCGGCGGTGCGGCCTGCGGCGCCTGCAGCCATTTGAGCTGGCGGGCTTGACGCAACAAATCGGGCGGGATCGTGCCAAAGGCCGCCTCGGCTGTGGCGATCGCCTGCTCGGCCTGCGCCCGGTCCTCGGCGAGGACGACCTCGAGCTCGGGCAACGCGGCGGCGAGGCGCGCACCCCACTCGCGCGTCTTGGAATTCTGCGGCGGCAGCATCAGGAATTGCGTCGGCATCGCTCTCGCCCTCCCAGCACCTGTTGCATCATGCCGGGAGCATCGGATCGCGACCGAGATCTTGCAACCCCAACCCGCATCCGTTTGTAGATCCCGAGAGGTCTGTTTGAAGCTCGCCGCATGTTTTCTGGCCGCAGCCCGCCGGTTTGGGCTAATTTGCCGGCCACAGTGCACGGAGCACGATCGTTGCAGGACTGACTCTATGCGGGCGATATCGGTATTGGGACTGATCGTCGTCATGGCCAGCTTGGCGGCCTGTGTCCCGCCGCCGTCGCCGCCGCTCAATTCGCTCGCCTTCGCCAGACGGCCGGCGCCGCCTGGCCAGCCCGGCTACCTGGAGACGATCAGGTATGTCGATGACGGGATGCGCTATGCCGTGCCGAATGCCGGATTTTTTGTTTCGGCAGACGGAGAGATGTGTTTTCAGGGATTGATCACTCCCGGGGTGACGTTGGAGCTAAGCCCGCCCTATTATTGGTGCATGAGCCCGTTCGACGTCAGCACCGTCGAGGCCCTCGAAAACGACACCAGCTACGTCAACGAGGTGCGTCTGTGGTGCCGGCAGTCGAGCCCGCAATGCGCCCACAAGATCGCCTATCCCGACCAGTTCGACGATTCGAGGGTGGCCGACAGCATCGCCGCCGCGACCTTCCCGTACAAACGCGAGCAGGCGGCGCTCGAATACTTGGTCTATCTGATGGGCGGCTCAGTGGCACCCGGGGCGGTGCTGCTGCCGGGGACGCCCTCCGGCGGCCCGATCCCGCTTGACAGCGGGGCGCCGGCGGCTAGCGTCGGCGCGCTGACCCTCGCTACGGAGCAGACCCGATGATCATCGAGATGCGCACCTACACGTTGCAGCCGGGCACGGTTGCCAGTTTCGAAGAGCGTTTCGGCCAGGCGTTGCCGGCGCGGGCCAAGGTTTCGCCGCTCGCCGCCTTCTGGCACACCGAGGTCGGCCCGCTGAACCGGGTGATCCATGTGTGGCCCTATGAGGATCTGGCGGCGCGCACCCGGCTGCGCGAACAGGCGACCAAAGCGCCGGGTTGGCCGCCCAATGTGCGCGAATTCGTCGTCGAGCAGCAGAGCGACGTCTATCTGCCGGCACCCTTCTCGCCGGCGCTCGAGCCGCGCCAGTTGGGCGGGCTTTACGAAATCCGCGTCTATACCTTCAAGCCCGGCGGCATCCCCGGCGTGATCGACCGGTGGAGCGGCCATATCGCCCGGCGCATGGAGCTCTCGCCGTTGGTAGGCGCCTGGTACACCGAGCTCGGCGGGCTCAACAAATGGTGCCATATATGGGCCTACAAGGATGCCGCCGACCGCTTCCGCATCCGCGAGGAAGCCCGCGCCAAGGGCATCTGGCCGCCGCCGTCGGGCGGGGGGCCGAACATGATGATCAAGCAAGAGAACATGCTGGTCGTCCCGGCATCGTTCTCGCCATTGCGCTGAACCGCGGCCTTGCCCTGCCCGTCCCGCACCGGGGCGGGCAGCCTTGGTGCAGCCGAGTTAATGGCCGGCTGCGGCGCGCAAGGCGATGTCGATCGCCCGGTAGCCGAGGAGGCTCTGCAGTGCCCCGCGGCGAAAGAAGCCAGCCGTTACCGCGACCACCATGTCCTCGCTCGGCACCACAAAGATGCGCTGCCCGCCCCAGCCGACAGCGCTGACCCATTCGATTTCGCGCCCTTGGATCGGCGAGCGGCCGAGCCACCACAGATAGCCGTGGGAATCGAAGCCAGCAAACGGCAGCATCGTCCACTCGGGAATTTGCGGCGCCGTCATTTGCTGGATCCAGGCCGCCGAGACGATCTGTTGGCCGTTCCACTCGCCGCGATCGAGCACGAGCTGCCCAATCTTTGCCATGTCGCGCGGCCGCAGCCGCAGCCCCCAGGCGGCCGAGAGATTGCCGCCATGCCACCACTCCCAATGGGTGATGCCGAGTGGATCAAACAGCGCCTGCTTGGCAAACTTGGCGAGCGGCTGGCCGGTCGTCATTGTCAGCATGTCGCCGATCACCTCGACGCCGCCGCCGTTGTAGTTTCACACTTTTCCGGGTTCGTCGGCGAGCGGCCGCTCCAGAACAAAGCGATACGGATCGGGAGCGAAATTCATCCGGCGCTCGATGATCGTCGGATTGTTGTAGGAAACGGCCGATTCAGGCCAGTCGAGGCCGGGGCTCATCGACAGCAGGGTACGCAAGGTGATCAGATTCTTTCCCGGCGTGCCAAGGTCTTGATATTCCGGGAGCAGGGAGAAGACCGGAGCGTCGATGGTCTTAAGCAGGCCGCGGTCGAGAGCAACGCCGACGAGCGTGCGACGACGCTCTTCGTCACCGAGCGCAGATCGTGCAAGGTATCGGCGTCGTGCGGCAAGAGGCCGAACGAGGGTCCCCAGCGCACCTCGCCGCTGGCGAAGTAATGCTCATAGACCAGCACGCCATGGCGGATGATGACGATGCCATGGGGATCGGCCGCCTGCCATTGTTCGAAGACCGGGCCGATCGCGCAGATCAGCTTTGGATCGAGCCCCTCCTGCTCGGGTGGCGCAACCGTCCAGCCATCCGCCATCGCGCTCAGCGCGCCGCAATTCGGCGCGGCGCGGTCCGCGCAGGTACCGGCAACAGTGCAGCCCCAAGTACAAATATTGCTATCCACCGCATGGCCACGCTCCTCCCGTTCAGCGCCGATCGCTGTTGACGCAGCGGCCTCGCCCGCCCGGCTCGATCCGTCGGCTTTGACGACTGGCTTCCACTGGATTAAATATCGGGTCAATCAATGCCGCCCCGCTCGCAGAAACCGAGGGCGCAACAAATCAAAATTGAACAGGAGGAACTCATGCTGGAGCTGCTCGATCAGCAAAAGACGCTGACGGTCAATCAATGGAAAATTTTCACCGCCTGCGTGTTTTCGGTCATGCTGGATTTTTTTGATTTTGGCTTGATCGGATTTACTCTGGCTTTCTTTGTAAGGGACTGGCATCTGACCTTTGGGCAGTCGGGGGCGATCCTGTTCGCTTCCGGTATTGCGGCGATACCAGGCGGGATTTTCTTTGGCTGGCTCGGTGACAAGGTCGGCCGCCGCACGGTGTTCATGATCACGATTCTGACATTTTCGCTGGCCACCGGCACGATGGCGGTAACCCCAGAGCGCAGCTGGATCTTCCTCGCCGCCATGCGCTTTATCGTCGGTTTGGGGGTGGGCGGCATGGCCGCCGCCGATCTGCCGTTGCTGCAGGAATTCATGCCGGCTTCGAAGCGGGGCTGGATCAGCGGGCTGTCGATCGGCCTGTTGCCGCTGGGCCCGCTCTTGGCCGCGACCCTCAGCGCCACTCTGGGAGCTGTCATCGGCTGGCGCGGCTTGTTCGCTTGCGGATTGCTGCCGGCGCTGATGGCCTTTGTCATCCGCCTATGGGTCCCCGAATCGCCGCGCTGGCTCTTTGGCCAGGGCCGGCTCGAGGAAGCCCGCCGGTCGCTCGCGTGGGCATTGCAGATGGCGCCCCAGGATATCGCGTTGCCGACATCGCTTCCCGAACAGCGCAAGGCTGCGTGGCGCGAATTGTTCAAGTATCCGCGCAGCGTCGCGGCGGCCTGTCTGACCGGGTTGAGCCAGACGGGCGGCGTCGGCATCGCCTTGTGGGGGGTGACCTTGCTGGTGCTGGTGCTCAAAGTGCCGCCGGCGGAAGCATCGTTCCTGACGATCTGGATCGCCTTTATCGGCATCCCCGGACGGGTGTTCGGCGCCTGGCTCTCCGAGGCGCTCGGGCGCCGCTATGGCGGGGCTCTTTTGGCGCTGGTGGCGGCGCTGATGACGTCGCTTGCCGGATATCTGCACAGCGCCGTTCTCGGGACCGTCTCGGTCTTTTATATCATGCTGCTGGTCCACAGCTTTTTCGCCAACGGCAATTACGCGATCGTGTTTCCGTACATGGCCGAGCTGTGGCCGGCGTCGTTGCGCGCGAGCGGTTTCGGGCTCGTCTATGGGATGAGCAATTTGGGCAAGTTTATCGGGCCGGCCGGTCTCGCCTTGATCGCCGGCGCCTCCAATTACGTCAGTCCCAAGGCGACCCTCGCCGCGATCGTGCCGGGCTTCAATTACTTTGCCGTCTGGTATCTACTCGCGGTCTTTGCCTTTCTGTTCATCGGCATCGAGACCAGAGGCCGCACCATCGAGGAGCTCGATGCGGCGCTGGTTGGGCCGGCGCCGGTCAAGGCGGCGGTGCGGTAGGTCAGGCCAGCGTCATGCACGTGAAAGCAGGGCTCGAAGGCGGCCAGTCTGGCACGTAGCTGCCGGTTCCCGCGTTTCGCGCGGACGACGAAAAACAGAATGCGGGATTTCGGCAGAACAGGCGACGATCAGTGCGGGACGCGCGCTAACGGGCAAAAAAGCGAAGTCATGGTCTGAGCACGGACTTTGCCCCGTGCCGCTCCTTCACGTTGGCGATCTCGTGGAGCATCGATTTCAGGTCGGCAATCGCTTTCTTTTCGTCTTCCGTCAGTTTGTCCTGATGAGGAAGATGCCGGAGGAGCACGATTAGGGCGTCTCCGATCCGGCCGAGCTGTTTGCCATAGCTGGCCACATCGGACAGCGCGTCTTTCTCGATTGCTGGGTTGGATGATGTCCCGAGATTAAGTGTAATGTAGTTTGTCCACGGAAAGCTCTGAGTGACGGGACCCGACAGCGGCAGATTGACATCAGGCATAGCGCGACCACTCCCTCGCTTCGCGCCCGCGTGCGCATACCCGCGTAGAGTATCAGATAAGGGACATCCGTGCGGTGCATCGGCGCCGGCCCGGCCCGGGGCCCCCGCTTTCGGCGGGGGCGACGGTGCAAGAGAGTGCGGAGTTCGGCAGGTTGGCGAAGGCCGCCGTTAATTCACGAAGCGGTAGAGCTTGGCGGCGTTGTCGCAGACGATCTTCTTGCGGGTCGCCGCAGGTAGCTGCCCGAGCTCGCGCTCGATGTATTCCTGCGAAGTCGGGCCAGACGCCGTCGGGATGCGGGAAGTCCGAGCCCCACATGATGTTGTCCTCGCCGAGCTCGTCCAGCAGCTTCACCCCGATCGGGTCGCTCTGGTAGGTCGCGTAGCACTGACGCCGCCAGTATTCGCTGGGCGGCATCTTCAGGTCGAGCGCTTTGAACTGGTCCTCCCACTCGGCATCCATGCGCTGCAGGATATAGGGGATCCAGCCGGTGCCGGCCTCGCCGATGACCAGCTTGATGCCGGGATGGTGCTCGAGCACGCCAGCGAAGATCACCGACATCAAGACGTCCGACATGTACATCTGGAAGCTGGTGATGCCCGAGGCGCGGGCGGCGAGCGCCACCTTTGGCGGGAACTGGGTCAGGTCGCGCCGCACCCCGCTGCCGATCGTGTGGAAATGCACAGGCAGGCCGCAGGCGGCGACCGCAGTCCCACATCGGGTTCCACCACGGGTCCCACAACGGCGTCATGCCGGCCCGGCGCGAGATTTCGAGACCGCGCACCCCGCCGCGCCGCGCCACCCGCTCGATCTCGCCGACCGCGGCGTCGATGTCGTGGTTCGGGATGCAAGCGAGCCCGGCGAAGCGGTCGGGATGGGTGTTGCAGAATTGGGCCAGCCACTCATTGTAGATGCGCAGCATTTCGCCGGCGGCTGCGTCGTCGTTGATCCGGTTGGTGGCGCCGAGGATGCCGTACAACACCTCGGCCTGGATGCCGTCGCGATCCTGGTCCTTGATCCGCAGCTCGGGATCGGTCATCCGGCGGATGCCCTTCTTGCCGTCGTCGTAGACCCCCTCCGACGCCATCCGGTCGGAGCGGTGGATCTTGCCCGGCTCGTAGAGGCGGCCGGCCGAGCCCATGCCGTTCATCAGCCCGAACGAGGCGCCCCCCTTGGTGACCCACTCCTTGCCGTGCTCGCCCTCGGTCACATAGGGCATGCGGTCCTTCAGCGCCGAGGGCGCGTTGGCGGTGAACAAATCGGGCGGCAGCCAGATCAGATCGATATGGCAATCGGCCGAGATCACGTCGTATTTCATCGGCATGTCCTCCATGCGAAGTCGGCGTCAGCATGACTCGCGCGGAGCGCCGGTGCGACTGAAATTTCCGAAGCGGTGAGGATGGATGGAGCCGATGGACCAGGCGCGGACGAACATGCCGTTAGCGGATGTGACGGTGATCGATTTCGGCCAGATCTTTCAGGGCCCCTATGCGACCCTGTTGATGGCCAAGGCCGGCGCCTTTGTGATCAAGATCGAGCCGCCGCGAGGCGAGCCGGGCCGGCGCCGCGCCGATCCCGGCAAGAGCGCCACCCTGCCCTTTGCCATGCTGAACCAGAACAAGCACGCAGTGACCCTGAATTTGAAGGAGCCGCGCGGCCGCGAGCTCTTGTTCCGCATGGTGGAACGGGCCGACGTATTGCTCGAGAATTTCTCGCCCGGCACGATGGACGGGCTCGGCGTCGGCTGGAGCCGATTGCATGAGTTGAACCCGCGGCTGGTTTACGCCTCGGGCACCGGGTTTGGCTTGAGCGGCCCCGATCGCGACAATCTGGCGATGGACATGACGATCCAGGCGGCCTCGGGGATCATGAGCGTGACCGGCTTTCCAGACGGCCCGCCGGTCAAGGCGGGCCCGACCCTCGTCGACTTCATGGGCGGAATTCATCTTTATGCCGGCGTCGTGACGGCACTCTACGACCGCGACCGCAGCGGGGTGGGCCGGCTCGTCGAGGTCTCGATGCAGGAGACGGTCTATCCGACGCTCGCCAGCAGCTTCGAATATTATCACCGCACGGGCAAGGTCCCGCCGCGCACCGGCAACCGCCAATCGGCGCTGAACAGCGCGCCCTACAATGTGTTTCCGACCAAGGACGGACACGTCGCGATCCACATCGTAACCGAGGCGCATTTCCAGAATTTGCTGAAGGCGATGGGCCGCGAGGATCTATCCGATGATCCGCGTTTTGCGACCAACGCCGGCCGCGTCGCCCACATGGAGGAGACCGACGCCTTGGTCGCCGACTGGACCCGCACCCTGGGCAAGATGGAGGTGTTCGCCCGCACCAAGCAATACCGCATCCCGTGCGCGCCGGTGCGCAACGCCCCCGAAGTCATGAACGACCCGCACATGCACGAGCGCGGCATGCTCGAACGGATGGACCATCCCGAGCTCGGCCCGATCGTGGTGCCGACGACACCCTTGCGCCTGCACGGGACAGACAAGGTCGACACCCGCCCGAGTCCCACCATCGGCCAGCACAACGCCGAGATTTACGGCGGCTGGCTCGGCCTCTCCGCCGCCGAAATCGCCGAATTGAGGGAGGCGGGTGTCATCTGACGAGCTGCGATCGGCCAGAGTATTCAACTCTGAGAGACCGGCAGGGTGCCACCGCATTCGGCGAGAGGCGTGGCTCACCGCCGGAACACAGCGACGAGTTCGAGGAGTGGCGACCAGGCGAACTGGTCGACCGGCGCCACCCGTTCGAGCCGAAAGCCGCCGGCGATCAGCCGCGCGGCGTCGCGGGCGAAGGTGGCGGGGTTGCACGAGACGGCGACGACCGTGTCGAGCACAGAGGCGGCGAGCACCGCTGCTTGGCGGGCGGCGCCGGCGCGCGGGGGGTCGAACACCGCCGCGGCGTAGGGGGCCAGCGCCGCCGGCGGCAGCGGGTCGCGGGCGAGGTCGCGGCGCTCGACGGTGACACCCGGTACACTGGTCGCGGCATCGGCCATCGCTGCCGCTGCGCGCTCGTCGCCCTCGACCGCGTGCACCCTTCCGCTGCCGGCGAGCGCAAAGGCGAAGCTGCCGAGCCCCGCATAGAGGTCGAGCGCCGGACGACGCGCGCCGACCCCGGCCACGACCTCTTCGACGAGGATGCGCTCGGCCGCCGCGCTCGGCTGCACAAAGGCGCCCGGCGGAAACGGCACCGCGACCCCCGAGCGCATCATCCGCACCGGGCGGTGCTCGACGACCGGCGTTTCCCGCTCTGCCGACCGCCAGACGATGCGCGCAAGGTCGCATCGACGGCCGAGTTCCGCCAACGCCTCCAGCGCGGCCAGCGCCGGGGGATGGCCGGTCTCGAGCAGCGCATCGATGCCGCTGTCGGTTCGGGTCAGGGTCGCCTCGGCCATGCCGCCGGGCGCTAGCAGATCGGGGACGCGTCGGCGCAGCTCGGCGACGAGCGCGAACAATTGCGGCTCCAGCACGAGGCATTCGTCGATATCGACGAGGTCGTGCCGGAACCGCTGGTGAAACCCGACCCGCGGTCTCTGCCGCGGATCGCGCGGCCGGAACAGGCCAAGCCGCGCCCGCCGCCGCGCCGGCGGCACCGTTCGCAGCGGCGCGATGACGCCGGGATCGATCGCCGCGCGTTCGAGCGCCCGGCGCAACAAATCGAGCTTGACCGCCCGATAGAAATCGGCATCGAGGTGCTGCAAGGCGCAGCCGCCGCAATGCCCGAAATGCCGGCACGGCGCCGCGACGCGCCCGGGGCCGGCATCGAGCAGCTCGACGACCCGCGCCTCGGAGCCGCCGCCGCGGCGGACGCCCAAGCGGGCGCGGATCCGGTCGTCCGGTGCGGTAAACGGCACATAGACCGGCATGCCGCCCCAGCGCGCGACGCCGTCGCCGGCGGCGCCGATCCGCTCGATCCCCAGCTCCACGAGATCGCCGTCACGCGCCGGCATCATCATCCTTCACTCTCGTCCAGGGCCGAGGAGCCGAGGTAGGGAGGATTGCGCAGGCACATTCCTTATAATCGGCACATCGTCGACATAATCGAGACACCGGGGGGCGACCAATCTCGATCCGCAATCGGTGATCAGGTCAGGGGAATGTAATGTATCAATGGGTCTATTGGAGTGGGATCACCTTACTCGTCGTCTGGACCGCGTTTTCGGCCTACAGCGCAATCAGCGGAATGTGAGCGTCGGCCCGGGTCAGCGCGGCCGCGTCTCCGGTTAGCCGATCGGACGCGGCAACTCCCGCCGCCTCCCGCGCAAAGCGCGACGACGCGGGCAGCCCCTCTGGCTCCGGTTAGGGTCAAAATCCGCTGCCCCGATACCGCGTCGGGCCTATATGATGAGGCATCGGAAACGTCAGCGAGCGGGTGCATCCTGATGAGCGACATCGAGCATTACATCGGCGGCGAGCGCGTCGGCGGAGCCAGCGGGCGCTGGGGCGACGTCTACAACCCGGCGACCGGCGAGCAGATCCGGCGCGTCGCTTTCGCCACCGAGGGTGAGGTCGACCGGGCGGTAAAGGCTGCGGCGGCGGCGTTCCCGGGCTGGGCCGCGACCCCGCCTTTGACGCGCGCGCGCATCCTCTTCAAATTCCTTGAACTGCTGGCCCGCGACCACGACGCTCTGGCGCGGACCATCTCCGAGGAGCACGGCAAGGTCTTTTCCGACGCCCAGGGCGAGATCACCCGCGGCGTGGAGGTTGTCGAGTTCGCGTGCGGCATCCCGCATCTCTTGAAGGGCGAGTTCGCCGAGCAGGTCGGCCGCGGCATCGACAGCTGGTCGGTGCGCCAGCCCTTGGGCGTGTGCGCCGGCATCACCCCCTTCAACTTTCCGGCGATGGTGCCGATGTGGATGTTCCCGATGGCGCTCGCCTGCGGCAACACCTTCATTCTTAAGCCGTCTGAGCGCGACCCGTCCGCTGGTCTGCGCATCGCCGAACTCTTGACCGAGGCGGGATTGCCAGCCGGCGTCTTCAACGTCGTCAACGGCGACAAGCAGGCGGTCGACGCGATCCTGCATCATCCAGGCATCAGCGCGGTCAGCTTTGTCGGCTCGACCGCGATCGCCGAATACATCTATGCGACCGCCGCCGCGGCGGGCAAGCGGGTGCAGGCCCTGGGTGGTGCGAAAAACCACATGGTGGTGATGCCCGACGCCGATCTCGACCAGGCGACCGACGCGCTGATGGGTGCGGCCTATGGGGCCGCCGGCGAGCGCTGCATGGCGGTTTCGGTCGCGGTCGCGGTCGGTGGGGTCGGCGACAAGCTGATGGACAAGCTGGTGCCGCGGGTGCGCGCCTTGAAGATCGGCCCCGGTACCGATCCCGAGGCCGAGATGGGGCCGCTTGTCACCCGCCAGCACCTCGATAAGGTCCGCTCCTACGTCGATCTCGGCGTCAAGGAGGGTGCGAAGCTCGCGGTCGACGGCCGCGGTCTCAAGCTGCAAGGCTACGAGAACGGGTTTTTCCTCGGCGGCTGCCTGTTCGACGAGGTCAAGCCGCAGATGCGCATCTACAAGGAAGAAATCTTCGGCCCGGTACTGTCGGTCGTGCGCAGCCCCGATTTCGAGCATGCGACGAAGCTCGTCAACGAGCACGAATACGGCAATGGCGTCGCGATCTTCACCCGCGACGGCGACGCCGCGCGCGAGTTTTCGAACCGCATCCAGATCGGCATGGTCGGTATCAATTTGCCGATCCCAGTGCCGATGGCGTTTCACAGCTTTGGCGGCTGGAAGCGCTCGCTGTTCGGCGACACCGCGGTCTACGGCCCCGAAGGCGTGCGTTTCTACACCCGCCTCAAAACCATGACCGCCCGCTGGCCGACCGGCATCCGCGCCGGCGCCGAATACGTGATGCCGACGATGCGATGAGGCCGCGGCCGCGAAAGCAGGCGGGGGTCGATCTGCCGCTGCGACTGGTGTTGCTGAATTTACCGATTTTACGACACCCCAGCGGTAAATGCCCGTGATCATTGCGGTGGTCGATAAGGTCTGCAGTTCCCGCGCGATCACGGGCGGAGCCCTGTTTTGCCTGTTATTTGCAGGAAAATAACAGGCATGCTTCGCTTCGCCTCGCCTTAATTGCTGTACTCTTCAATTAATAGGATACCAATTAGCCAATTTTTAGGTCAAAGCGTTATGGCTGGATTGGCGCCCCCTTTTTAGCCCCGGTCATCCCTGTCCTCAGTCAACCGTTTGGCGAGAGTATCTGCGATCAAAGAGAGTTGGGGCTCCATCTCCTTCTGAGGATCAAACTGGAGCCCCCCGTATCCGCTCGATGCCGAGAAAAATCCCTCGCCAGCGTCGCTAAACCGGATTGGAATGACCGCGCCTTCGCCAAAGCGGTTCTTGAAATTGTCACTTTCGAACTTTGTCCAGATCTTCCGGGGAAAATGGGTGCTGAGGAGCGGGACAACATAGGCCGCTTCCGTTCTGTATATTGGCGCCAGATAATCTTCAACATTCTCCGCCAATATGCGGTGCTGCTCACTCTCATCATAGAATACGGAAATTTCTCTCGCTGTTAGCAGTTCGCAGAGGCGCTTTGCTATCGCCCTGTCTTCGCCCAAAAAAATCCCCCAATATGCTGCTCTTCTCGTAAAGCAGGGTCGCAAGGTAGCCTTTTTCGACAACCTGCCCAACGCTGCCCCGATGCTCGGGCCTAATCCTCACTGCCTGGTAGTGTCCTAATTTGCGCTCTATCGCGATTACCATTGCGATTGCTGCACCCGCAGTGCTCGCCGCACCCGTCGATGGATAGTTCGGCGAGGAATGCTGTCGCGGTCGGTAGATCGCGCTTTCCGATGCGGTAAGCCCGAACCAACTTCAACTCCGGATCGAGCGCCACGAATGTGTACTGATCGCCAACCCGGCGGGGATCGTTGCGCACGGTCATGTGCCGCTGCTTCTTGCCGACGAAGGCCCAAATCTCGTCAACCTCGATCCGGCGGCAACGCAGCTCGCGCATCCGCTCGTCCATGAGCCGCGCGCAGCCCTTGCCGACTTCGACTAGGAGGCGGCAGATGGTGTCGCGGTGCGTTCCGGTCATGCGCTCGGTGCTGCGGATCGAGTTGCCCTCAACCAAGCAATTGACGATCTGGACCCGACGGGCGAGCGGTACGCGGTTCATGGAACATCCCCTTTCCGCCCGCGGTTGTACCCATATTGTCCGGACAATGCAATAAAAATCTTGATTTGTCCCGACAAATGGGGGGACATTATGGCTTGACCAAGGAGTGGGAACCGATGAAGACTGAGAGCATCGAAATCCGAGTGCATGCCGATGAGAAGGCGGCATTTAAGAGAGCCGCCGAGATCGCCGGGATACCGTTATCGGCATGGATACGCGAGAGGCTTCGTCGCACCGCGGTGAAGGAGTTGGAGGACGCGTCGATGCCGATTGCCTTTCTGCGGAAACATTCGTGAGGTGAGCCATGCCGGCCCGGTTTGAGTTTAGCGGATTTGGGATCGGCGAATTGCTCAAGCGTGGCAGGTTACAGGTTCCTCCGAACCAGCGATCATATGCCTGGGAAGAACGACACGTCCGGAATCTGCTTGAAGACCTTAATGAGGCGATCTCCAATGAAGCAGAAGACTATTTCCTTGGCACCATCGTACTAGTTTCTGACGGAACGTCGGACCCTTCGATCGCCGATGGTCAACAGCGGACGGCAACAACAACAATACTGCTGGCGCGAATACGGGATCGGCTGCACTCAATAGGCCGCGGCCAAAGCGCGCGATCAATCGACGGCGATTTTATTCGGAGCATAGATCGCGATACCGAAGCTATGCGGCCTCGCATTACCTTGAACCTAGAAGATAACGAGTTTTTCTCTCGGAGAGTGCTGATAGGACCTGAAGACGCTGAGTTCGAGAATAGAGACGGCGTGGCAGCGGCAAGGGCATCGAATAACCAACTCATTGCGGCCTCAGACTTAATCAACTCGTTCATAGATCAACTGCTCGCAACCTTCCCACAACAGTCACATGCCGCTTACTTACTAAAGTGGGTGGATTTCATCGAAAAGCGAACAAGTGTGGTTGTTGTCGCAGTGCCGGATGAAGTTGGTGCATTTCGGATTTTTGAAACGCTTAACGATCGTGGTCTGAAAGCATCGCAAGCCGACATTTTGAAGAACTATTTTTACGCTCGCTCCGCGGCTCGATTACAAGAAGCAATCACGCTTTGGAATAGCATCACCGCGGCGATCGAGACGGCGCTTGAGGATGCAGACGAATGGCTTGTCACCTTCGTTCGGCATCTTTGGGTGACGACGCATGGTCCGACGAAGGAAAGAGAACTAGCGGCGGCCATTAAAACCGAAATTGGTAGCGAGACACGCACCCTACAGTTCATTTCCGATGCAAGCTCTGCCGTCCATGATTACCTGGCGCTTTGGTCATCGCGGCATCCTAAATGGGCCGCCTACCCAAGCACTGTACGCCAAAACGTCGATACCTTGGCGGTGCATCTACAAGTAGAGCAAATCAGACCGCTAGCCTTCGCGGTAGCGCATCATTTCAGCATCGCAGAAGCCGAAAAGGCGTTCCGGCTTTTTATCAGCTGGTCTGTCCGATTCTTGATCTTCGGGGGGCGAGGAGGTTTGCTAGATACGCAATACTCCAATCGTGCTAAAGACGTCGGCACTGGCGCTATCACCAAAGCCCGAGAGCTTCGCGCCGCAATGGCAAACTATGTCCCAAGCGACGCGCAATTCGAGGAAGCATTTTCGAGTGCGCGCGTTTCCCGTGCTCACCTCGCCCGGTATTATCTAAGAGCATTAGAGAAGACGCTCAAAGATGATCCGCATCCTGAATACGTCGCCAATGAGGATGTCGCGGATATCAATTTGGAACATGTGCTTCCGCTAAATCCATCTGTGGATTGGAAGGTCGATGCCGACACTGCGCGCGCGGGCCAACGTCTTCTTGGTAATATGGTTCTGCTTCGTGCGAACCAGAACCGAGACATCGGTAACAAAACGTTCAGCGAAAAAAGGGAGATGTTTAAGACATCTGGCTACTTCATCACACAACAGATTGGAGATTACGATAATTGGGGATTGGACGAGATTCGACTAAGGCAGATGGATTTGGCAAAAATAGCGGTTAAAACGTGGCCGCTTAACTTCGGTGATTGATGGACGACGCAGATCAACTCTGCGAAGCCGTCGAGAAGATGCACGGCGGCTCAGCGAGCCTCGCCCAATCCGTACCCGTCCAGCGAGACATTCGAGGGCAAGCCGGTGTGGGAAGGCGTGGTGCACGTGTTCGACCTCGCCGGCCATCCGACCGCAACGCGCGCCTACGCCTGGTCGTCGCCGATTGAAGGCAGCACCAAGCGGCGGTTCTTCGCGGTGCTGCATACCGAGCGGATCAACTCGCCGTTGGAAGCGGTGCGGGCGGCGATCGTCGCAGAGCACAAGCAGCAGAGCGGGGGACTCCGTCGTGAAACAACGTCAAAGACAGAGGATCTGGGCGCTTCGAGTATTGCGGCTTGTGCGTCTCAAAAAGCTGCCGACAACGCATCCGGATGCAGCCCGAGCATTCGACATCATCGGCGCAAAGCAGGCAGCGGAAATCATTGCCGGCGGCCCGAGGCCAAGGTGGCAGCCGCTTGGCGGCATAGATGCGATAAGTCGTCGCCTACCCGGCTCGTTTGAGGCCGGTCGCCGCCGCTAGATCAAATTAGGACACTACCCACTGCCTGCCTCAGGTCGAGTGACCAATCCGGCTCTTCAGCGAGCCATCGTAGTATGTGCAGGTATGGAGCGCGCCCCTCGCGTCTCAGCTTAGATCCTTGCGCAAAGGATACTGTTGGGACGGAGAAAATCCTTCGGAGGTCTTGGATAACATCGTCTATTATTACCTCCACAGACGTACACAATTCTCTCCTTTCAGAAAGATTATTGGAGATTTTGTTATTTACGCATAAGGCATGACACAACACTTGCGCTATCTGAAAACTTCCAATTGACCGCTCTACAAAATTATCTTTGTCTTTTAGATCGAAATTCAACGCCTGTGCGCCTTTACATATCAACTCGTCGATTTTGTTATCGGGGTTGGCCTCCATCTTAAACACATCAATTCTCAAACCAATGTCGTGACCAAAGGTAACGAGATGATCGCCGGCTTTATTGATTCCGATTAACACAAGCTTGCTGTTTTGGTGCTCTTCGTCAGCCAGCGTTTTCATAAATTGGGCAATCGCGTCCTTTGTGGGAACGGGAAGCCGATGGAAATCGTCAACAATGACGACCCCGATGTCGCCCATCGTCGGGAGCGCCTCGATCAGCTCAGCATCGCTGGGTTTTCGGCCTGAGAGCTGAATCGCTTTGCCATCTGCGCCGAGCTCCTGTAATACCCTAATAACGCAAGAGGTTTTCCCGATTCCAGATGGCCCCTCGATAACAGAGCAACGGCCCGGTGTCCGAATCGAGACCTTTAGCGCGTCGTATTCAGCCGGCTCGACGAACGTAATAGTTGGAACACCGGAGAGTTTGAAAACTTCTTCCAGTAACGGCAAGTGGCGGCTCCTCAGCTCCCGATCATCCGACGCATCAGCTTCATTGGAATGGATAACCGACGCGCCTTTCTTTGGAATCGCGCGGCATGCGGCATGCTGCCGTCAGGACCGGGCACTGACGACGTTGTCCGGAATCCGAGATGATGGTTGGACTGCTTGCCCGCAAGAGGTGTAGCCGCCCCAAACTCGTCAACGATCATCGACCAGGTAACGCCCCGTGATCCGTCACCCGCGGCGTCACGCCGCGAGCGCGTCTTCGAGGATCATGGCGGCGCATTTTTCGCCGATCATGATCGAGGGGGCGTTGGTGTTGCCGCCGGGCACCTGCGGCATGATCGAGGCGTCGGCGACGCGCAGCCCTTCGACCCCATGGACCCTGAGGCGCGGGTCCACGACCGCATCGACCTCGCGGCCCATGCGGCAGGTGCCGACCGGGTGCAAATTGGAGACGCCGCGCACCCGGATCTCCTCGATCAGTTCGTCGTCGCTCTCGACCTGTGGGCCGGGCAATACCTCCTCGGCGACGAACGACTTCAGCGCCGGCTGGGCGGCGATCTTGCGGGAGAGCCGCATGCCGTAGATCAATGCCTGGAAATCGGCGTCGCTCGCCAGAAAGTTGAACCGGATCGCCGGCGGCGCCAACGGGTCGGGGCTCTTGATCCTGACCGTGCCGCGGCCGTCGGGGCGCAGATGCACCGGGCTGAAGGTGAAGGCCGAGAACGGGTGCGGCTTGATCCCGGTGCGCAGCCGCTCGACCGCACTCCAGCCTGACATGTTGATCTGCAGGTCGGGCTGTTCGAGGCGCGGATCGGTGCGGACCAGCGCGCCGGCATAGATCCCGGCGTTGGAGAGATGGCCGGAGCGGCTGGTCGCGTACTGCATCGCGGCCTGGAGCTTGCGCGCCGGGCTCATCGCCATGTCGTTGACCGTGACCTTTTGGGTGCAGCGCCATACGAGATAGGTGTTGAAATGGTCGTGCAGGTGGGCGCCGACCCCGGCCATGTCGCGCACCACCGGGATGCCGAACTCGGCCAACAATTCGGCCGGGCCGAGCCCCGAGAGCTGCAGCAATTGCGGCGAGCCGTAGACGCCGCCGGAGACGACGATCTCGCCGCGCACCCGTGCGGTCCTGGGCCCGGCCGGAGTGTGATATTCGACCCCGACCGCGCGGACGCCGTCGAACATGATGCGGGTCGCGTGCGCCTTGGTCGCGACGGTCAAATTCTGCCGGCCGCGCGCTTGGCCGAGATAGGCCCGCGCCGAACTCCAGCGCCGCCGATTGGTGGTGGTCGTCTGGTAATAGCCGACACCCTCCTGATGGGCGCCGTTGAAATCGTTGTTGGCCGGGATGCCGGCTTCGATCGAGGCTTGGACCATCGCATCGCCCAATGGCGAGCGCACCGGGTTCGAGACGTGCAATGGTCCGCCCTTGCCGTGGAACTCGTCGGCGCCGCGCTCCTGGTCCTCCGCTTTCCTGAAGAACGGCAGCACCGAATCCCAGTCCCATCCCTCGCAGCCGCGCTGACGCCAGCCGTCGTAATCGCTCGAGGTGCCGCGCATATAGACCATGCCGTTGATCGAGCTGGTGCCGCCCAGCACCTTGCCGCGCGGCTGGTAGAGGGTGCGGCCGTTGAGCTGCTCCTCGGGCTCGCTCTCGAACATCCAGTTGACCCGCGGGTTGGTGAAGGTCTTGGTGTAGCCGAGCGGGATGTGGATCCACGGGTTGGTGTCGCGCCCACCGGCTTCGAGCAGCAGCACCCGATACCGGCCGGATTCGCTGAGCCGCCCGGCGACCGCACAGCCCGCCGACCCGGCGCCGGTCACGATGAAGTCATAGGTTTCTTCCGCTGTCGTCATTACGCTGCCCCAGACTATTGCCGGGGAACGATACCGAAACCCGCCGAGAGGGTGAAGCCCGTGACGCATGCGCTCGCGCATTGCCTGCGATGCCGCGGCGGGGCAATGTGAGCCGATGTGCGGTCGCGCCCGTCTCTCTTCCGACGTCAGCGAAATCAAGCTGGTGTTTTCGATCCCGCCGGAGCGGCCAGCACCCAATTTCGCCGCCAGCTGGAATGTGGCGCCGACCGACACCCTGCCGATCGTACGCTACGATGCGCGGGCCGCAGAACGCAGCCTCGACCTGATGCGCTGGGGGCTCGTGCCCTATTGGGCGAAGGACATCAAGGTCGGCTTTGCCAACATCAACGCCAGGGCCGAGGGGATCGATGCGAGGCCGGCCTATCGCGAGGCGTTCCAGCGGCGGCGCTGCCTGGTTCCGCTCGACAGCTTTTACGAATGGCAGAAGCTCGGCAAGGAGCGTCAACCCTATGCGGTGGCGCTGGCCGACCGCCGGCTGATGGCGATGGCCGGGCTGTGGGAGAGCTGGCGCTCGCAGGCCGGCGAAAGGCTGCGCAGCTTTAGCATCGTCACGACCGCGGCCAACAACCTCCTAGCGCCATTGCACGACCGCATGCCGGTCATCCTCGACCCCGCGAGCTGGCCCCTTTGGCTCGGCGAGAGTCCCGCCGACCCGGAGCAGCTGAAGGCGCTGCTCCTCCCTCACCCAGCCGACGATATGGCGATCTGGCCGGTCGACCGCCGCGTCGGCAACGTCAAGAACAACGACCCCGCGCTGATCGCGCCGGTCGCCTTGCCCGGCTAAACGGGTCGGTGCCGGGCGCCATCAACGCTCAGCCGATTGCGTCGTCGGCGGGTTCCGCTACGAACGTGGTACGCGACAGGTCGGATCGCTGCTGCTCGGGCTCTACGACGAGGATGGGCGGCTCGATCATGTCGGCTTTGCCGCCGCATTGCATAATTTCGACCGGCCGGAACTGACCCAGCGGCTGGAGCGGCTGGTCATGCCGCCCGGCTTCACCGGCGCGCGGCCCGGGGGTCCCAGCCGTTGGGCTACCGAGCGCTCGGGCGAATGGGAGCCATTGCGCCCGGTGCTGGTCGTCGAAGTGGGTTACGACCAGGTCACCGGCTACCGCTTCCGGCATGGCGCCCGGTTTTTGCGCTGGCGCCCCGACAAGGCGCCGGGACAATGCACCTTCGATCAGATCCACTCCGCAGCAAGTCCGCGGGCTGATGTTGAGCTTTGATCGTAAACGGGCTTGTGGGGAGGATGACAATCGGAATGGCCTATCCATATAGCTCGTTGTTATCGGCACAGTTCGCCGTACTCGGCGTCCTGTCCGGGACCGAATGGAGGAAGTGATGTCTATTCGCCCAATGTGCAGTCGGTTCGGTCGCGGCGTTGTTACCGGGACGGCGCTAATCGCAGCGCTCGCGACCGGGATCCCTGTGCAGCAGGCGGCGGCGCAGGCGGCCAGCGGCTATTCCTATGCCCAGCCGACGACGCCGAACTACTCCTATCAGCAGCCGGCGACCTCGGCCTACCCGAATTACTATCAGCAGCCGGCGGCACAGCCTTATTATCCGTCTTATCCGTATTCTTATCCGTACTCCTATCCCTATTATTCCTACTATAATCCCTATTATGCCTATCCTTATTACGGTTATCCGTGGTTTTGGCCGGTCGGTTTCGGCATCGGCTGGGGCTGGGGGGCTGGGGATGGGGCAACGGCTATTACGGTCGCGGCTACTACGGCCACGGCTATTACGGGCGCGGTTATGCCGGCGGCTTTCACGGCGGCGGCTTCCATGGTGGCGGCGGCGGCGGCTTCCATGGTGGCGGCGGGGGCGGCCACCGCTAGCTGGCGCAAGGAGGCCCGCGCCTAGTCCTCGGAAGTCGGGTAATGGTCGAAAGCAGCGCGATCGAACCGCATCTCGACCAGGTTCTGGCCGATGCGACGATGCAGGGGCTGCCCGATCACTACGCCGGCAAGGTTCGCGACAATTATGACCTACCCGATGGCCGGCGGATCATCATCGCCACTGATCGGCTCAGCGCCTTCGACCGGATCGTCGCCGCGATTCCGTTAAAGGGGCAGGTGCTGACGCAGATCGCCCGGTTCTGGTTCGATGCGACGCGCGGCATCTGCCCCAACCACGTCATCGAGTATCCCGATCCCAACGTTCTGGTGTGCCGGCGGCTGGCGATCATGCCGGTCGAGGTCGTCGTTCGCGATTACCTGGCCGGGACGACGGCGACCTCGATCTGGCCGATGTACCAGGCCGGTCAGCGGGAGATTTACGGCATCCATCTCCCCGATGGCCTGCGCCAAAACCAAAAGCTGCCGGCCACGATCGTCACGCCGACCACCAAGGCGTTCGACGGCGGCCACGACGCGCCGCTCGCTCCCGCCGAGATCATCGCGCGCAACCTGCTGACGCCGGAGCAGTGGCGCACGGTGTCGGAACTGGCTCTGGCATTGTTCGCGCGCGGGCGCCAAATCGCCAGAGACCGCGGGCTGATCCTGGTCGACACCAAATACGAGTTCGGCCTCGACGCCGACGGTCATATCGTGCTGGCGGACGAGATCCACACCCCGGACAGCAGCCGGTACTGGCTCGCTGCGAGCTACCAGAGCCTATTTGCCGCCGGAGAGCCGCCTGAGAGCCTCGACAAGGATTTCGTGCGCCGCTGGGTCGCCTCCCGATGCGACCCTTACCGCGACCCGATCCCCGAGATCCCGCGCGACATCGTCGCCGAAGCCGCCCGCCTTTATGTCGATGTGTTCGAAACGATCACCGGGCAGCGCTTCGACTTCCCCGACCCCGCCGTGCCAATCCTCGACCGCATCCGATCGAACCTAGCGCCGTATTTCTGAAACGCGTCTTGCTACCCAGGCGCGCCGTTCGCATAGGGCTTAAGCGCCGCATAGATAAAGCCGTTGGCCGGGGTTGGGATCGCATGCCGATGGCCGAGCTCGACCACCTTGCCGGCAAACCACGGCAATTCGAGCCGGTTGCCGCGGACCAGGTCGTTGCCCATCGAGGTCATGTGATAATCCGGCATCGAGCGCATCGCCGCGAGCGTCTTGTCGATGCTGACGGGCGGCAGATGGACGCCCTCGGCGAGGCCGACCGCGGCCGTCTCGCGCAACGACGCCTCATAGAGTGCCACGAGGTCGGGATCTTCGCGCCACTTGCCGAGCGGCAGGCGGGTCAGGGCGTTGAGGCCGCTCAGCGGCACCAGCAGCAGGAACTTGTCCCAGATCGGCACCCTGATATCGGCGCTCAGCACGCCGTCGAAGCCGGCTGCGGCGCACAGGTCGCGCAGGCGCTCGCCTCGGGCGCTGATCCCGCCATCCAGTTCGCCAAAGGTCATTTGCTGGTAAGTGCCGGTCTGGCGGATCACCCCCGGCATCACGATCGACCCGGTGACAAAGGCGGTGCCGCCCATCACCGCGTCCCGCCCGAGCATCGCCACCAAGCGGTCCGCCGCGTCGATGCCGTTTTGCAGCGGGATTACCGCGGTCTGCGGCCCGATCAGCGGGCGCAGCATCGCTCCGGCATTTTCGACATCCCAGAGCTTGACGCAGAACAGCGTAAAATCGACGGGGCCGATGCTCGCGAGATCGTCAGTGGCCTGCGCGGGCCGGATATGGGTTTCCCCGCGATCTCCTTCGATGCGCAGCCCCTCTTCGCGCATCGCCGCGAGATGCCGGCCGCGTGCGATGAAGGTCACATCCGCTCCGGCCTTGGCGAGAGCTGCGCCGTAGATCCCGCCGATGCCGCCTGCGCCGACGATGGCGATGCGCATGGGCTGCTCCCGTTCGTGGGTGAAGGCAGAATTTCCGTCGTTTGCACGGCCGAACTCTTTACACTACTCTGTCGATCAGCCGAAGCGGCTAGGTCCTCTTAGCATCGAGGAGGAAGACATGCCCAGAATCAAGCACATCGCATTGACGACCCAAGACCCGGCAAAGACCGCGGCGTTTTACAAGGAGGCTTTCGGGATGCGCGAGATCCGCCGCAACCCGCGCGGCGCGGTGTTTCTGACCGACGGCTACATCAATCTGGCGATCCTCAATTTCAAGACCGAGAAGGACCCCGACGTCGGTGCCCACGGCGAGAATTTCAGCGGCATCCATCATTTCGGCTTCGAGGTCGAGGACCTCGACGAGGCGGCGGAGAAGCTGGAGCGCGCCGAGGGCCGGCAGCTGACGGCAAAGGACGGGCTCGATATGGAGATGGCGGCTGGCAGCCACCGCAACTTTGAGATGAAATGGGCCGGTCCCGACGGGGTTGTCGTCGACATCTCTCACACCGGCTGGGACAACGGAACATGAGCGCCAATTTCACGCTTTGCGTCGGCACCGTCGGCAGCGGCGCCTGGACCAGCCCGGACGGCGGCGACAGCTGGCAGCGAGTTCGCAGCGGGTTGTGGGGCGAAAGTAGGGTCTACGGCCTTGCCGTCCATCCCCGCGAGCCGCGCACGGTGTTTGCCGGCGCCGATGACGGCATCTACCAGAGCCGCGACGGCGGCCAGCGCTTCGAGCGTCTCGATTCGCCAATGAACAAGATGGACGTGTGGAAGATCGCGTTCGATCCCGCCGACCCCGACACGATCTACGCTGGGACCCGGCCGGCGGCGTTGTTTCGCTCGACCGACGGCGGCCGGCAATGGCGGCAATTGGCTGTCGACATGGTCGAGGAGTGCCCTAACGTCGGCGTCCCGCGGGTGACGGCATTGACCGTCGATCCGTCAGACTGTCGCGTTATCTGGGCCGGGGTCGAGGTCGACGGGGTGCGGCGCAGCCTTGATGGCGGCGAAACCTGGACGCGCATCGCCGGCGGGCTCAGCGACCCTGACATTCACGACGTTGCGGTCCGCGGCACCGGCAACGCCAAGACCGTGCTGACCAGCACCCCGCGCGAGATCTTCGCCAGCACCGACAGGGGCGAGAGCTGGCAGGGGCTCGGCGTCGGCAAGCAGTTCGGCCTCCCCTATTGCCGCAGCTTGGCGCTGAAGGCCGACGACCCGAACACCGTGTTCGTCGCCACCGGCGATGGCGCGGCCGGCAGCACCGGTGCCATCCAGCGTTCGAAAGACGGCGGCAATAGCTGGGAAAAGCTTCCGTTGCCGGTCGAGCCGAATTCGCCGATCTGGGCGTTTGCGACGCATCCGGCCGATCCCGGCTTGGTCCTCGCCTGCAGCCATTACGGCGAGCTCTATGCCAGTCAAAATGCCGGCGATTCGTGGCGCAAGCTGCCACGCGAATTTACCGAAATCCGCGCCCTCGCCTGGACCCCGAACTAAGCCGGCGTTTCCAGCGTCTTATGCTCCCTTGCTTCCTCTCCCCCCGCAGTCCGGGGGGAGAGAGCCTGCTCCGGACCCGATCGGGGGTAGGGTGAGGGGGGCCGGGCGGCTTGTTCGATTCGCGTTTGCTCTAGCCGCGGTCGCGGCGGTTGCGCTCGCCGCCGCATCGAGCCTCGCAGCCCCGGTGATCACGGTCACGGCGGCTGCGGTTTGGCGCCCGCCGGCCGGGTTCGTCGAACGATTCCACAAGGAGTGCGACGGCCGCTCCGGCGCCGCGTTCGACGGCTGTTTCGCCGCGGCCATGGCCAAGGCCGGCGCGTCGCCGGCGGCTCTAGATTTCACCCGGCTCCTCGACAACCAGGTCTACCTTCAGGCTTATGACGAAACCGGCGGACCGGTTTCGGTCGCCCATGTGGTCTACCCGTTCCGGGCGAACGAGAACGACGCGTGGTTTCTGGTCAACGGCACGCCACCGCTGATCGACGTCGACAATCGGCGAAATTTGAAGCTCGCCGCAATGCGGTCGTCACCGGCCTATCTCGCGATCTATCATACCTATCGCAATGTGACCTTCTGGCCGGGCGACCGCGGTGCGGTGGGACCGCAGGTGATGCAGAACGGGCGGGAGTTCGTCATCGGCTATCTGCTGCGCAATCTGTGTCACGCCTGTGCGATCGTCGGCCGGGTCCGCTATGCGTTCGATTTCGCCGCCGATGGCACATTTCTCGGGACCCGCTTGGTGTCGGTCACCCCGACCGAAAAATAGGCTGCCGTGGCAGACGAGGAGACGCCATGCTGGAAACCACGATCGCCGGGAGCCTGCCAAAGCCTTCCTGGCTCGCAGAGCCGAGGACGCTGTGGGCGCCGTGGCGGGTCGAAGGCGACGCGCTCGCCGCGGCCAAGCGCGATGCGACGATATTGATGGTGAAGCTGCAGGAGGACGCCGGGATCGACATCGTCACCGACGGCGAGCAGGCGCGGCAGCACTTTGTCCACGGGTTCCTCGAACAGATCGAGGGTGTCGATTTCACCCGGCGCGCCACCATCGGCATTCGCAATGGCCGCTACGAGGCACAGGTGCCGACGGTCATCGGCCCGCTGCGGCGCAGGCGAAGCGTCCACGGCGTGGAAGCGGCAAACGCTCGCGCTCATACAAGGCGGCAACTGAAATTCACCTTGCCCGGCCCGATGACGATCGTCGACACGCTGGCCGATGCCTATTACGGCGACCGGGCGGCGCTCGCCATGGCATTCGCCGAATTGCTCAATGAGGAGGCGCGCGGGCTGACGGCACTCGGCGTCGACGTGATCCAGTTCGACGAGCCCGCCTTCAACGTCTACATGGAGGCGGTTGCCGAATGGGGAATCGAGGCCCTCGAACGCGCCGCGGCGGGGCTCGGCTGCAAGACCGCCGTCCATATCTGCTATGGCTACGGGATCAAGGCGAACATCGACTGGAAAGCCGGCCTCGGCGCCGAGTGGCGGCAATACGAGGCGATCTTCCCGGCATTGGCGGCGAGCCGGATCGATCAGGTGTCGGTCGAATGCGCCGGCTCCCAGGTGCCGATCGAACTGCTGGGGCTGCTCCCCGGCAAGGACGTGCTGCTCGGCGCGATCGATGTCGCGACCGATCGGGTTGAAAGCGCGCGGGAGGTCGCCGCGACGATCGAACGGGTGTTGCCCTTCGTTCCGCCGGAGCGCCTCATTCCTTGCACCAATTGCGGCATGGCGCCGATGGGTCGCGCGACTGCGATCAGCAAGCTCGAGGCGCTCGCCGCCGGTGCGGCATTGGTGCGTGGGCGGCCCGGCTGAACCCAGGTGCCGCCGGCCGGATCTCAAAAAAAACTGTAGGGGTCGATATCGACTTGCAGCCGGGCCGAGCCGCCGAGGCGCACCCGCGCCAGCCACTGGCGCAGAACGGCCTGCAGATTGACCTCGCGCCCCGCTTT
This sequence comes from uncultured Alphaproteobacteria bacterium, assembly GCA_963832875.1. Lineage (GTDB taxonomy): Bacteria > Pseudomonadota > Alphaproteobacteria > ATCC43930 > CGMCC-115725 > AP-15. Next base: position 219,963 of record CAWHWB010000004.1, read on the forward strand.
GAGCAGGAACCGGCGGCGGTGGCGGCCGCGCAGCATGGCGAGCGGCGCCGGCGCCGGGCCGAGGACGGTAACGCCGGGCAGCTGCGGTGCGGCGCGCGCGAGCGCCTGGGCGGCGAAATCGCAGGATTCGACATCGGCCGCGCTGACGATCAGCGCCGCGAGCCGGCCAAAGGGCGGCAGTCCGGCACCACGCCGCGCCGCGGCCTCGGCTTCGAGAAAGCGGTCGCGGTCGCCGGCGGCGAGCGCCTTCATGACCGGCTGGTCGGGCATAAAGGTCTGGATCAGCACCCGCCCCTTACGCTCGGCGCGTCCGGCCCGGCCGCCAACCTGGTGCAGCAGCTGATAGGTGCGCTCGGCCGCGCGCAGGTCGCCGCCGGTCAACCCGAGATCGGCGTCGACCACGCCGACCAGGGTCAGCATCGGAAAGTGATGGCCCTTGGCAACGATCTGGGTCCCGATCAGCACGTCGTAGCGCCGCTCGGTCATCGCCTGCGCGAGCTCGGCCGCGGCGTGCGGTCCGGGCAGGAGGTCGCTGACCATCAGCGCGGTGCGCGCCGAAGGAAACCGCGCCGCCACCTCTTCGGAAAGCCGCTCCACCCCCGGTCCGCACGCGGCCAGGGTGCCGGCGGTCAGGCATTCCGGGCACAAAGGCGGCACCGGCTCGGCATGGCCGCAGTGGTGGCAGAGGAGGCGGCCGGTAAAGCGGTGCTCGACCAGCCAGGCGGTGCAGTTCGGGCATTGCAGGCGATGGCCGCAGGCGCGGCATAGGGTCAACGGCGCATAGCCGCGCCGATTGAGGAACAGCAGGGCCTGTTCCCCGGCCGCCAAGGTCGCGGAGAGTTCGGCGACCAGCGGTGGCGACAAAAAACGACCGCGCTCGATCCGCTCCCGGCGCAGATCGACAAGGTGGACCGCGGGCAGTTCGGCCGCTGCGTGCCGCTTCGGCAAGGCCACCCGCTGATAGCGCCCGCGCGCCACGTTGACTACGGTTTCGAGCGAGGGGGTCGCCGACACCAGCACGATTGGGATCTGGGCCAAGGAGGCGCGCAGCACCGCCATGTCGCGGGCCTGGTAGCAAACCCCCTCCTCCTGCTTGTAGGAGTGATCGTGCTCCTCGTCGACGATGATAAGGCCGAGCTTGGCAAATGGCAGGAACAACGCCGAGCGGGCGCCGACCACGACCGCTGCCCGACCGGCGGCGACGGCGCGCCAGGTGTCGCGGCGCGCGGTCTGCCCGATCTCGGAATGCCACTGCGCCGGCAGCGCGCCAAAGCGGTCACGAAAACGCTGCAGCCATTGCGCGCCGAGCGCGATCTCCGGCAGAAGGACCAGGACTTGGCGGTCGGCGGCGATGGCGGCGGCGATGGCGGCGAAATAGGTTTCGGTCTTGCCCGAGCCGGTAACGCCGTCGAGTAGGGTCACTGCGAACCCGCCCGCCTCGACCCGGTCGACGAGCCGGCGCGCGGCGATCATCTGGTCGGGAGACAGCGCCGGACCAGGCCTCTGCCGATCGGGCCACGCGAAATCGGACGATTCGGCGGCGATCAGGCGCTCCTCGATCCAGCCCAGCCCGGCGAGATTGCGGATGACCCCGGCGCCGCAGCCGGCGAGGCGCGCCAGTTCGGCGGCCGGCAGCGGCGGACCGTCGCGCAAAAACTCGATCACCCGCCGGCGCGCCGGGGTCAAGAGCGCGGCCGGGCCGTCGGTGAGTGCGGCGTCGAGTGCGGCGAGCCCGGCGGCAGAGGCAGCGCATAAACGCCTCGGCCGCGGCGGCGCCAGCGCCTCCGGGACGCTGATCGCCATTCGCAGGACCATTCCCGGGGGCGCCATCGTATAGGCGGCGACGCGCTCGACAAAGCGGCGCAGGTCGGGCGTCAACGCGCGCATCGGCAGGATTTCGGCTATCGGCTTTAGCCGATCGGCGGCGATCTCGCCGCCCGCCTCGTCCCAGACGACGCCGGCCAGGCTGCGTCCGCCAAGCGGGACGCGGACAACGCTGCCCGGCTGCGGCGCCGCCATCCCCATGGGAATCAGATAATCGAGCGGTTGCGACAGCGGCAGCGGCAGCAGCACGCCAACCCGTCCGATGCCGGCGGTCTCGGGAGGGTGCGCGGCCGTCTCGCCGACATCGCTATCCGAGGTCGGCGCCGCGGAACTGGCATGGGGATCGGGCATCGGCTAAACTTGCTCGACAAACGGCGCGCGGCAAGCGCTCTTCGGCAACCGCGCAAGGCGAGTTCGGCGCCCCGGATCGGGGACGGTTTCAAATGGCTTTAGTATGACCGCGCATCCAGTTGCTGCTTTCTCTTTCCACCGCCCGCGCCTCGCCGCCGCGAGGTGGAGCTAGCGGTGGCCGACCGTCCGCGAGACCAGCCGAAGCCGCTCGGCGCCGCAGCCCCGGCGCCGGGACAGGCGAATGGCACCCATGCCCGAGACGTTATCGCCTATCTGCGCGAACATCCCGATTTCCTGGACCGCCATCCCGACGCGCTGCACCTCTTGGGCGCGCCGAGTCGCGGCAACGACGACCGGGTGCTCGATTTTCAGCATTTCATGCTCGAACGCCTGCGCCGTGATCTGGTCCATCTGCAGAAAGAGCAGAAGTCCCTGATCGCGATGAGCCGCGGCAATCTTGCGAGCCAGTGCCGCGTGCACAAAGCGACCTTGACGATGCTCAAGGCGCTGAGCTTCGAGCACCTGCTGCAGATCGTCACGACCGACCTCGCCGTCTTGATTGATGTTGACGTCGTCACCCTCGGCGTCGAAAGCACGGCGGCGCGAACCACCCGCCTGCCGGTGCACGGTATTCATTTGCTGCGCGCGGGCATGGTCGACCAGCTGCTCGGCCCCGACCGCGACGCGCTCTTATGCACCGATATCAAGGGCGACCCGGCGCTGTTCGGCGGCGCCGCCGGCTTGGTGCGCTCACAGGCGCTGCTGCGGCTGTCGTTCGGCCGCGCGGGGCCGGCGGGGCTGATGTGCATCGGCACCCGCAAGGCGGACACGTTTTGCCCGGGCCTCGGCACCGAGCTGCTAAGCTTTCTTGCCCGCGCCGTAGAGATAACGATAGCGCAGTGGCTCGAACGCGGGCGGTGAATCAGGCGGGTGCTACCGTCAGGGTGGGGGCAGGACAACAGCCGATCTTCCCGGCATTGCCGGAGCCGCTGCCGTTGGCGCGGTTTTCAGCCTCTGATGACCTGCTGGCGGCGATCGGGTTGTGGGCGGCCTGGCTCGCCGGCGAGCGCCGGGCGTCCGCACATACCGTCGCAGCTTACGGTCGCGATCTCGCCTTTTTTCTCGATTTCCTGACCGGGCATTTGGGCCAGGCACCGAGCCTCGCGGCGATCGACGAATTGCGCCCCTCTGATTTCCGCGCCTATCTGGCGCGGCGCGCCAGCGAGGGCATCGAGCGCAGTTCGCTCGCGCGCAGCATGTCGGTGCTGCGCGGGTTTGTGCGCTTTCTGCAGCGGCGCGGGCTCGCCTCGACCACCGCGCTCGCAGCGTTGCGCGGACCCAAGCTGCCGCCCGCCATACCCAAGCCGCTCTCCATCGACGACGCGATCGCCACGCTCGATACCGCGGACAACCCAATTAAAGGCTGGCAGGGCAAACGGGACACCGCGCTCTTGGCGCTGATCTACGGCTGTGGATTGCGACTGTCCGAAGCGCTGCGGTTGAGCCGGGCCGAGGCGCCGCTGGGCGAGGTGCTGACGATCATCGGCAAGGGCCGCAAGGAGCGCCAGCTGCCGGTATTGCCGGCGGTCCGCACCGCCGTCGCCGACTATCTCGCTGTCTGCCCCTATGCGCTGGCCGCGCACGGACCGCTCTTTGTCGGCGCCCGCGGCGGCCCGTTGCATCCGCGCCTGGTGCAGCGCCAGATGGAAGCGCTGCGCGGTCTTCTCGGCCTGCCGGCGACGGCGAGCCCGCACGCACTGCGCCACAGCTTTGCCACGCATCTGTTAGGCGCTGGCGGCGATCTGCGCACGATCCAGGAACTGCTGGGGCATGCCAGCCTATCGACGACGCAGCGCTACACGTCGGTCGAGACCGAGCGGCTACTGACCGTCTACGAGGGTGCGCATCCGCGCGCCCGGCTGCCGCGTTGAGCCGCCGGCCTCGGCGATAGGGAGGGGGAGATGGATCTCGGTCTCAGCGGGAAAAAGGCAATCGTCACCGGCGGAACTCGCGGCATCGGCCGCGCAATCGTCGAGCTCTTGGCCGAGGAAGGCTGCGACTTGGCACTGTGTGCCCGCGGCCGGGCAGGGGTGGAGCAAGCCGCGGCGGCGCTCGCCGGCAACGGGGGGAAAACCTATGGCGGGGTCGTCGACGTGTCCGACACTAAGGCGCTGCGCGCCTGGGTCGCCGAGGCGGCCGGGCAACTCGGCGGCCTCGATCTGTTCATCGCCAACGTCAGCGCGCTGGCCCAGGCGATGGATGAGGAATCCTGGCGCCGCAGCCTCGATATCGACGTGATGGGCACCGTCGCCGGGGTCGAGGCGGCGATCCCGTTTCTTGAACAATCATCGGCCGGGGCGATCGTCGTGATCGGAACCACCGGCGCAATCGAAATCGCCGGCGCCCCTCGCCCCTACGCCTCGGCGAAGGCCGCACTGGTGCCCTATGTCAAGGCGCTGGCGCGCAATCTCGCGATCAAGGGGGTGCGCGCCAATATGGTCTCGCCGGGCAACGTCTATTTCAAAGGCGGGGTGTGGAACACGGTCGAGCAGAACAGTCCGGATGTGTTCAAAACAATGTTGTCGCGCAACCCGATGGGCCGCATGGGCACGCCCGAAGAAGTCGCCAACGCCGTCGTCTTCCTCGCCAGCCCCCGCGCGAGCTTCATCACCGGCACCAATTTGATCATCGACGGCGCTTTGACCCAACGGGTGCAGTTTTGATGCGCATCATGTCGATACCCGCGAGAAATGTCTGCACCGCGGTCGGCCGAGATTAGCCGGTCACCCAAACGGTCGAATGACCTATTGACGACATCGACCGATCGACCGCATCATACCCTAAAGTAGAGACGTGAGAACGATGACTGTCGGTGCCGGCTGTTCGGGGTCGGGCCAGCAGGAGGCTGCACGCTGCGGTCGGGTTAGAATCGCATAACCGTGCGGATGGGGAAGAACCTAGGAGGGAACCTGCCGTGAGTGATCTGTCTCGAATGGCCCGAGGCTTCGGGCTGTCGTTTCTTGTTGGTTTATCTGGTCTCGTGTTCGGGCTGAACGGCATTGCCCGGGCTCAAGGCTACCTGCCAGATGGGCCGAACGTCCCGACCATCACACTTAATGAAAGCGAAGAGGGGGCTGCCGGCCTGCCGCCGCTACCGGTGCCTCATCCCAATGGATGGAACCAGGAATCGATCTGGAACATGAAGGTCGTGGGGTTCAACGACAATCAGGGGCGCCCCAGTTCGGATGACGGTTGGATCGAAAACCAAAATGGCCGTTACATCCTGTACATGACCGACAGCGGCGGCAGCGCCTACAATCCACTGACAAAGCAAGTGGAGGGGAACGGCACGTCGCTGATCGACGTCACCTACCCGAACAACCCGGTCTTCCTGTGGCACATCCCGGCGACGCAAGGCAGCTCGTCGCATGTGGCGGTGTGCGGCAGCAACACTTTGAACAACGCGCCGTCGAAACCCGGGCTGCCGGCGAACCACTGGTACATCGTCCGGCATAACGGATCGATCGATCAGGAGGTTTGGGATGTCACCAAGCCAACGGCGCCGGTTGAGCTCGAGCAGATCCTCACGGGTCTAAACTTCACGCACCATATCTGGTGGGAATGCGACACCGGGATCGCGTATGTGATCGCGGGCAGCGCGGCCGATCAATGGTACTCGGGGCAGCACGTCTATATCTTTGACTTGAGCAATCCAGCGAAACCGGTTTTCATTCGCCAGTGGGGGCTGGTTGGTCAACAACCCGGTGCGTCAGCCACGGCGCAAAGCTGTTACAACGATCCTGCCGGGGTCAACGGGCCATGCTACGAAGGCGTGACTAACCCCGCCGGACCCGGAGATCCTGAAATGGTTCACCAGGTCTACTCGGCCGGGGTAAACATAAACCGGGTGTACATGCCTTACGGGGTCAGCAGCACCGGTGTTTTTCAAATCCTCGATCGGCAAAAGCTGATCAATGGATGCAATCCGTCGTTTAATCCGAAGGCTTCGGCGAATTGCGCCAACTTCCCGACCCAGGCTGATTTGCTCTATCCGCAAATCAGCTACACCACGACGAATCCCAACCAGGGCGGGCATACTTCGATCCCGATCTTTGGGGTGCCGATTCCGCAAGCGCAGGAAAATTTCCTCGACGGTACACCGCAAAAGTACGATCTCCTGGGGGTTACCTCCGAAGACACCACCAACGACTGCCTTGGGCAACCGTGGAAAAATGCGCAGCTGCTCGATATCACTAATGACTTGGCGATTTGGCCGATTTCGAGCATGACCGTCGGGCAGTTCCCGGGAGATTTCTGCGCCAAGGGGGCGCGCTTTGGTACCCATGAACTCCAACGGGAGATTTATGCCCCCTATTATGGCAAGATCGAAATCGTCGCGATGTTCAACGCTGGGTTGCAGATTTTTGACATCCGCGACCCCTATAACCCGAGGCGCGTCGGCTATTTCATTCAGGCACCGAACGAAAATACCATATCAACTTGTGGGACGTATCAGGGTAATACAAATTACTGCCGCAATGCGACCTTTACCGACCTGGGAGAGGTCGACGACCGAGGCTATATTTATAATATGGACCGCGCCGGTTCCGGCTTGACCGTGCTGAAACTGACGGGCGACGCCTTGGCTGCTGTGACAGCCGCCAAGATAACGGCACCGCCCATCCCGCCACAACGGATGCCACTGCCGTTAAAGGAAGAGTAGGTTCTGCTCGTTGATTGGACCCCGGCCAGGCTGCTTTTGGCGGCTTGGCCGGCTTCCATCGGTTGCTTCGTGAGGCGGGACATCCGCCCCGATCTGCAAATTGAGGATGGCACCAGGGACGGCCGGTAAAGGAAATCCGGAAGGAGGAAAGGCTATGACTGCCAAATGGTCCTTGCGGGCAATTGCGTTCGCGCTCAGCTGCTTTGTTGCCTCGACCGGCTACTGTGCGAGTGATACGGCTGATCCAGGGCAGGCTCGCGACTTCAGTGCCACGACCCTCGCCAAAGTGATCCCGGGCAAAACCACCAAAACCCAGATCGAGGCATTGCTCGGAACGCCGTGGCGGACGACCTTCGCCGACGATTCGGATGAGCCGGGCCCTGTTGTTTGGGAGTACCGCGGCCAAGATGCGAGTGGCACCTACCGCGTCCACATTGAATTCGATAATCACGACATGACAACGCTCATTGCGAAAATCCCCGACAAAACCGGGGAAGCGCCGGCAAGAGTAGCGAAAAAGACCAACTCGGAAAAACCTTAGGAGTATAGATTCAAGGGGCCACTTCCAGAATAGGAACCTGGCTTCATTGCGTGGAGCTCGCCATACCGTCGGTGAGACTTGATCAGATCTGGGCAGACAGGCGGGCGCGGGCGAGGCCGGCGAAGTGGCCGTCCGGGTGCTGCTCCAGATAGGCTTCGAGTTCTTCGCGCCGGTCGCTGTCCTTGACCGAGTTCCAGAACGTCAGATCGAGCGGGTCGGGAACGGCTTCGGTTGGCGCAGTCTCTTCAAGCTCCGAGGATGAATGCGCAGCGGCCTCGACACGCGCCCGCGCCAGCGCCGCAAAATTCCCCTCCGGATATTTCTCCAGGTAAGTCTTGAGCTCGACCGGGCCGGCATCCTTGACGCTGTCCCAGAATGCCAGCTCCAAGGCGATCTCGGTGTCAGCGGACGGTTCATCGGCTGGCAGAGGAAGCTCCGGCGAATCGTCTTCAAGGGGCTCGACCGGTTCGCCTTCGGCCGACGGTTCGTGCTCGGATTCGATCCCGCTAAGGCGGAGGCGGAACGCCCGGACCGGGTGCGCGATGTTCTTGACTAGTTGCTCGCCGAGATCGTCGAACACCATCCCGCCGCGATGCCGCAGATGGTCGCGCACGCCGCGCGAAACGCAGACCTCGCCACCGTTAACTAAGCCCTCCAGCCGGGCGGCGACGTTGACGCCGTCGCCAAAAACATCGCCGTCCTTGAGCATCACGTCGCCGACATTGATGCCGATCCGGAACTGCATCCGGCGCTCTTCTGGCTCGCCTTCGTTGGCGGCGGCCAGCGCGCTCTGGATCGCGATCGCGCAGGAGACGGCATCGAGAATGCTTGCGAATTCGGCCAACACGCTGTCGCCGGCAGTATTGGCGATCCGGCCCCGGTGTTGGGCGATCAGGTCGTCGACGAGGGCGCGGCGGGCCGACAAAGTGGCCAGCGTCGTCTCTTCGTCACGATGCATCAGGCGGCTGTAGCCCTCGACATCCGCGGCGAGGATGGCCGCAAGGCGTCGTTCCACCGGCGGCGCCTCCATTGCAACCGAGCCGGTTCTGGTCACCGGGCCGAAATGCCGTGCCTGGCCGGCACAAACGAAGTCATGTGTCTGACGGATTCGCCCCATTCGGGGCATGTCGTCGGAATCGGGTTGGCGTCGTTGTGCATAGAGACCCCTGGTGTCATGCCGCCCTCCGGTATCGTGCCAGGAACGGCGGCGGCGATATTACGGTTCCAAATGCACGGCTCGCTCGCATCATTTATCCTACGGCGTTGTTTTCCTTCCCTTCCGTTCGCGCCGCGCCGGTGCGCCAGGATTGCGACAAAGGCCTCGACCCTGACATGCAACGGGCGCCGTCGCCGGCGCCCGTCCCGATGGCCGGGTGTTCGCAGCCTAGTTGATCAAACCGTAGAACTTGCCGGCGTTCTCGCAGGTGATCTTGTGCACGACATCGGCCGGTAATCCGGCGAATTGCTCCTTGATGTATTTCGAGGATTCCGGCCACACCCCATCGGTGTGCGGGTAGTCCGAGCCCCACATCAGGGTCTCGACGCCGATATCCTCGTAGAGCTTGGTGCCGATCGGGTCGAACTGGAACGTCGCCTTGCACTGGCGGCGCCAGTATTCGCTGGGCTTCAGCTTGATCAGGTCGCGGAACCGGTCCTCATACTCGAAATCCATGCGGTCGAGCGCGTAGGGCAGCCAGCCGATGCCGCTCTCGCCGAACGAGACCTTGAGCCGCGGATGGCGCTCCAAGACGCCGGCGCCGATCAGCGCCGCGATAATGTGGATCAGCCCCATCTGGAACGAGGACACCCCGGTGAACATCGCCGCCCGCCGGACCTGGCCGGAGACGCCTTCGCGCGCCCGCGGCGAAGTCGTCGGGAAGGTGTGGAAATGGAGCGGCAACTGGACGTCCTCGACCGCCTTCCACAACGGCTCCCAGACCGGGTGCCACATCGGCTCCATGTCCCAGGAGCAGGAGAGCTCGAGCCCCTTGATGCCCATCTTGGCGACCCGGTAGATCTCCGCGACCGCCTTGTCGATGTCGCCGTAAGGGAGGCAGGCGAGACCGATCTCGCGCTCCGGGTAATGGCTGCAGAAATCCTTTAGCCAGTCATTGTAGATGCGCAGCATCTCGTTCGAGGCTTGGCTGTCGTTCAGCCGCGAGGCGGCACCGAGAATGCCGTAGATCACCTCGGCGTCGACGCCGTCGCGGTCCATGTCCTTGATCCGCAGATGCGGATCGCTGCAGCGGCGGATGTCCTTTTTGCCGTCCTCGTACATGCCGGTCTCGGCCATGATGTCGACCCGGTGGTTCTGGCCGGGGACAAACGGTGCGCCGCCCGGTCCGACGCCGTTCTTCAACCCGAATGTGGCGCCGTTCTTGGCCACCCATTGCGGCCCCTGCGGCCCGTCGGCAACATAGGGCATGCGGTCTTTCAATTCACGCGGAGCTTCGGAGACAAACAGGTCGGGCGGCATCCACGGCATGTCGAGATGGCAATCGGCCGAGATTCTGCGGTACTGCATGTCGTGTTCTCCGCTCATGGTTTCCGAAGCGTGTGCGTCAGGCCGACTGTACTCCCTCGGCGCGCGGATTACCTAGCCATGCGGCGCCCGATGCCCCGCGTTTTTGCAAACGGGACATGAACGGGACGCAATTCCCGGAAGGATCGCCGGACAGCTTGCCTCAGCACCGGGGATTGCGCGATGATTTGGTGATGTCAGGGAGACGAAGGAGCCGGACAATGCCTGATTCAGCAACGATCGACGCCGCCGCGACGGGAGAGGCCGAGGGAGCGGTCCATATCGGTGGGCTCGACCACGTGGTGCTTCGGGTCGGCAGCCTCGAACGCGCAATCGAGTTTTATCAGACCGTCCTCGGCTTGCAGGTCGAGCGCGAATTGCAGCAGCCGAGGCTGGTTCAGCTGCGCGCCGGCGCCTCGCTAATCGATCTGGTCCCGACCTCGATCTCGCCCCATCAAGCGCTCGACACGGCTGGGCGCAACATGGACCATTTCGCGGTTCGGGTGGTCGGTTTCGATGCCGTGGCGCTGAAAGCGCATCTGCATCGGCACGGGGTCCATCCCGGCGATGTGCACGAGCGCTATGGCGCGGAGGGCTACGGCCCGTCGATCTACATCACCGACCCCGACGGCAACACCGTCGAGCTCAAGGGCGAGGCGACCCGCGGTCTGTAGATCGCCCGCCACTTGCACCCTCTCCCCGCATGCGGGGAGGGGGCCGGGGTGAGTAGCAAGCCAACGACAAATTACGCTGGGAAGCCAGATGACGGACTTCTTCCCCGGCTTCGCGCGGCGCCGGATCGCGACCTCGGGCGCCGAAATCAACCTGGTGACCGGCGGCAACGGACCACCGCTCTTATTGCTGCACGGCTACCCGCAAATGCATCTGATGTGGCGCAAGGTGGCGCCGCGTCTCGCCCCCGAATTCACCCTCGTGATCCCCGATCTGCGCGGCTATGGCGACAGCTCGAAGCCGCCCGCCGGCCCCGACAACGCGAATTATTCGAAGCGCGCGCTGGCGCTGGATCAGGTCGAGACGATGATGGCGTTGGGCTTCGAGCGCTTCGCCGTCGCCGGCCACGACCGCGGCGCACGGGTCGCCCACCGCCTTGCCCGCGACCATGCCGAGCGGGTCGAGCGCTTGGCGCTTCTCGACATCGTGCCGACCCTCTACCGCTTTGAGACGATCGACCAGAAGGCGGCGACGTCGAGCTGGCACTGGTTCTTTCTTATCCAGCCTGGAGACCTGCCGGAACGGCTGATCGGCTCGGAGGCCGAATTCTTTCTGCGCCACCAGCTCGCCGCATTGCTGCGCGACCCGGCGAAGCTCGAACCCGAGGCCTTCGCCGAATACCTGCGCTGCTTCAAGAACCCCGAGACGATCCGCGGCACCTGCGCCGAGTACCGCGCCGGTGCCTCGATCGACCTGGAGCATGACCGCGCCGATCGGGGCCGGCGCATCGCGATGCCACTGTTGATGCTATGGGGCCAGCGCAGCTCGCAGGGCAGCGGTTACGACGTGCTCAGTGTATGGCGCGACCACGCCGAAAACGTCCGCGGCCACGCAATCGACAGCGGCCATTTCATCCCCGAAGAAGCCCCGGATGAGGCCTACCGGGCATTGCGCGATTTTTTCGCCGGGGCAGCGGGATAAAGCTCGCGCGAATGCCCCGGGAACGCGAGACTACCAGCAGCCCGGCCTTGGGGCGCGCGCGGGCGCCGGAATGATGACGCAACGGGTCATTCCATGCGCGGTTGTGTCGGCTCCTCCTCGGACCTTGCCGCTCGCGATCCGCGCGAGCGTCCCGCGGAAGATGCAGAGCCGTCAGCAATTGTCCTAAACCGTCCGGGAAGTCGCAGACGGGCACTCTTGGTCGATTTACCCGCACACCTGCTGCCTTTGCACCCTCGCGCGTACCTCGGTGCAGAAAGACCTCGGTGGGTTCCAACCGCGGACGCAACCGCGCCCGATGCGATGCGTGAAATCATAGCGGGCAAGCGGCCCGATGCTCATTCACCTGTTTAAGCTTTGCGCAGATGAGTGGATGCAGGTCGTCTTCGAAACTGTGCGCTGCCGCGATCCGTCCTTCTAAGGGCTTCAGAAGGTCAGCCGCCTTTCTTCGGGCCTCGGGCCACCTGTGAAAGGGCCGCCACCGGTGTGGGTGCACCGACCCGTTCTCGCCAATGCTCGCACAGGCACGCTCAATCGCCTCCGGGAGCGCGAGCGACTCCGCCGCGAACCAGTCCATTTCGCGTTCTGCCTGAGACGCGTGTTCTTTCAGGTAATAGCGGGCGACTTCCTCAAAACTGATGAGGTCGGGATAATAATCTTTCTGCCTGCGGCCTCCAGGTTCTGTAGGAGCGACGCACCTCGGTTGGGTGTGGAAGGAAAACTGCGTCCGTATTCTCCGCCCGACGATTAAAATAATCGTGGCGATGAACCGGACAGTTCGGACGGTTAGCACCCACTCTCTTACTCGTTCGTCATTCCCGCGAAAGCGGGAACCCGGGGGCGAGCAACTTCACAGTTGCCCTGGACCCCCGCTTGCGCGGGGGCGACGGAAGGCATGGGATTTCATCTATCGGTTTCACACCACCTGGCATTAATGTCACTCACTCCGTGCTACTGGAGATCGGTTCTCCGTTCGCGATCGTCAAGCGGATTACCGGCTCACGCCGTGGCGGCGCCGTCGACCGGGAGGGCCGCGCCGGAGACGAAGGAGGCTTCGTCCGAGATCAGGAAGAGCGCGGCGTTGGCGATCTCTTCGGGCCGGCCGGTGCGGCCCATCGGGTTCTGCCGGCCGCGCGCCTGGACGAGCGCCTCCTTGTCTTGGCCGACCGTGCGCTGCTGGTCCGGGCGGGCAACGAAGATGCGCAGCATCGGCGTGTCGATCGGGCCGGGGCAGATCGCGTTGACCCGGATCTTTTCCGGCGCGAGACGCTTGGCCAGCGAGCGGACAAAACCGACGACGCCGAACTTGGCCATCGAATAGACCGGGCTGAACGCCGATCCGACCAGGCCCGAGGTCGAGGCGGTGTAGAGCAGGGCGCCGCCGCCGCGCGCCCGCATCTCAGGGATCGCAGCCTCGGTCGTGACCAGCACGGTGCGCAGGTTGAGCCCGATCGCGATGTCGAAATCGGCCATCTCGATTTCCTCGATCGAGGCGGGGCCGGGATGGCCGACATGATTCCACACGAAATCGAGCCCGCCGAACGCAGTCGCGGTACGGCGTACGATCGAGCGGGCGAAATCGTCCTGGCGCAGATCACCGACCAGTCCCTGCGCACGGCCGCCGGCGGCGGCGATCTCGCCGACGACCGCATCGACCCCGGCCTGGTCGATGTCGACGACGCCGACCGCCGCCCCCTCGCGCGCGAAACGCAAGGCGCCGGCCCGCCCCATTCCCGAAGCCGCTGCGGTCACGATGCCGATCTTGCCTTCGAGCCGCATGATTTTCCCTCCTGCCGATCCGCCGTGCCGCGGAAGCCGCTTACGCCGCGATGCCCTTGCCGTCGTAGAGCGCGTCGAGCGCCGCGCCATAGGCCTCGCGAATCGCGTAGCGCTTGATCTTCAGGGTCGGCGTCATCCGCCCGTTGACGATGGTAAACGGTTCGGCCGCGACCACGAAGCGCCGCACCCGCTCGACCGGCGCCAAGCCGCGATTGACCCGCGCCACCGCGGCGCGCATCGCCTTCAAAAAATCCGGATCGGCGGCCAGTGCAGCAAGATCCGCCGGGGCGCCGTTCGCGCCAGAGAATTCGGCGGCGAATTCCGAGTTGGGCACCAGGATCGCCACCAGATAGGGCCGGCGGTCGCCGAACACCATCGCCTGAGCGATTTCCGGCTCCAGGGTCAGATAGCCTTCGACGCGGGCCGGCGAGACCATCTCGCCGCCGGAATTCTTGATGAAGTCACGCTTGCGGTCGGTGATCCGGATATAGCCGTCGTCGTCGATGTGACCGACATCGCCGGTATGCAGCCAGCCATCGGCCAGGGCCTGGGCGGTCGCCTGCGGATCGTTCCAATAACCCTTCATGACGTTGGCGCCGGCGACCAGGATCTCGCCATCGTCGGCCACTCTCACCTGGACCCCGTCGAGCGGCGGCCCGACGGTCTCGATCTTGATCCGCGCCGGCGAATTGCAGGCGATCACTGGGCCGGCCTCGGTCTGGCCATAGCCCTGCAACAGCCGGACACCGAGCGCTACAAAGAAGCTGCCGATCTCCGGGTTCAACGGCGCCCCGCCTGAGATCATCGCCTTGAGCCGCCCGCCGAAGCGCCGGCGCAACTCGGCCCGCACCAGGCGATCGAGCAGCGGATCGATCAAACGCTCGCCAAAATTCGGCGAACTCGTGGACGCGCGCTTGCGCCCGATCGCCACCGCCTTTTCGAACATTTTGCGCGCCACAGCGCCCTTGCGCTCGACCCCGAGCAGGATGCGGCGATGCAAGGTTTCGTAGAGCCGCGGCACCGCGGTCATGATCGTCGGCCGGACTTCGAGCAGATTGACCGACAAGGTCTCGGCGCTTTCGGCGAAAAAGATCTGCGCGCCGATCGAGATCGGGAACATCATCCCCGCGGTATGCTCATAGGAGTGCGACAACGGCAGAAAGCTCAAAAACACCTCGTCGCCGAGACCGAGCAGTTCGAGCAGCCGATAGGCGCCGCGGCAATTGGCGAGAATGTTGCGGTGGGTGGTCATCACCCCCTTGGGGACGCCGCCGGTGCCCGAAGTGAACATCAGGCAGGCGACCTCGTCGGGCAGCAACCGGGCGACCCGCTCGGAAATGTCGTCCGGCCCCTCGCCGCCGCGCGTCATCACCTCGTCCCAGGAGAGAATGTCGACCGCACTCGCCTGGCCGGCGGCGGGCTCGATCGCGATCACCCAGTGCATCGATTCGACCTGGTTCGCCGCCGCCACCACGCGCGCGCAAAGCGCCGTCTTGGAAACAATCACCGCGCGTGCGCCGCTGGTCGCGAAGACGTGGCGATGATCTTCGACCGTATTCGTCACGTAGGCCGGCACCGTGATCGCCCCGGCGCTCATGATCGCGAGGTCGGCGATGACCCATTCCGGCCGGTTCTCGGCGACCAGGGCGACGCGCTCGCCCGGGCCGATGCCGAGTGCCGCCAGGCCTTGCGCCAGCCGTCGGACGTCGACCGCCGCCGAGGCCCAGCTGACCGATCGATAATGCCGGTCGCGCTTGGCCCACAAAAAAGGCTTGTCGCCGAGCCTGTCGGCCTGTTCGAAGAACATCGCCGGCAGGCTGCGGCAGCGGTCGTAATCCATTTTTTGCCCAACCTTCCGCCCATGTTCTACGGGTTTGGCGGCGGCGGTGGAATAGTCGGCGCGGACGGGGCGCGGTAAAACGTCCCGGTCTGTTTCGGGCGGTGCGGCGTTGGACCAGCCGGCGCTATGCTGGTTCGCGCTGGCGCCGCAACCTTAAGGGAGGAAGGTGATGGCTGCGAACTCTCCGAGGACGCCCGGCGCCGAGCCTAGGGTGAAAACATCCCCTGGCTTCCTGCTCACCGCTTCCCTGCTCGCCGGCGTCGTGATCCTCGGAGGCGGTGCCTTCTTTGCGCTCGAGCTCCACGAAGGTTCGCGCGGTGCGGCGGGAAGCCTCTTCGCCAGCGCCATCGGCGGTCCGTTTCAGCTGGTCGACCAGAACGGCAAAACGGTGACCAACACCCAGCTCGACGGAAAGTGGCTGCTCGTCTATTTCGGCTATACCCATTGCCCGGACGCCTGCCCGACCGCGCTCAACAACATAGCGGTGGCGCTCCACGAGCTGGGTGCCAAGCGCGACGAGGTCCGCCCGGTGTTCATCAGCATCGACCCGGCGCGCGATACGCCATCGGTGATGAAGGATTATGTAACGGCCTTCGACGCACCGATCTTGGCGCTGACCGGGACCGCGGCGCAGGTGGCGCGGGCGGCCAACGATTATCGCGTCTATTACGCCAAGCACCCCGAACCCGGAGGCGATTATTCGATGGACCACAGCTCGATCATCTATGTGATGGACCCGAAAGGGCGTTTCACCGCCAGCTTTAGTGGCGAAGACTCGCCCGAGGAAATGGTCGAACGGCTGAAGAAACTGCTGGCCTAGCTGGCAAGCAGGCGCAGGGCGGATGCAAAATCCGCCGTGTTGGGTGTCGCCGGTGTTCAGGCGTTTGGCGATAAAGGCGGCGGCAACGCGAGGGTGTCGCGATCGGGCCGCGCGGCGCGCGCAGAGGCGGCGGATTACATCCGCCCTACTCCTGCTGCTCTGCCGATGAGTTTGCTGCGTCAGCCGGGGCCCGAGGCCGGCTTATCGTTGACGCAGCGCAACAGCTTCCAATAGCCAAACAGATTGCTCGGCCGCACCTCGCGAATCGACAGCCGGCTATCGCGTTGGAATCTCTCGAACGGGAAATCGGCATGAAAGCCGATATGCCGGGCGAGATGTGCCAAGCGCCGTTCCATAAACCGCGCCGCCGGGTTTTCGCTGGTGAAGTGGTTGACCACGACAATGGGCCCGCCCGGAATGCATACTCGGCGCATTTCCGCGGCAAAGCGCGCCGGATCGGGCACCACCGAGGCGACGTAGAGCGCCAACACCGCGTCAAATGAGTTGTCGGCGAATTCCAGGTTCTCGGCATCCATCAGATGCAGGCCCTCGACGTGCGCGAGCCGCAAGCGCTGGGTGCGCCGCTTGGCTTTTTCCAGCATCTCGGCCGAAACATCGATGCCGGTCACCCGTGAATCGGTGCGAAAATGCGGCAGGGATAGGCCGGTGCCGACCCCGACCTCGAGAATGCGCTGGCCCGGCCGATCATTGGCGATGCGCACCGCCTCCTTGCGGCCCGGATGAAACACCGGACCGAACACGATGTCGTAAGAGCCCGAAAACAAGCGATAGGTCCGGATCGTATCGTGCAAGTCCATCGTCTCGCTCTCGTAATGACCGACAGGACCGGCATCGCACCGCCCAGTGCGCCTCCGGAGCCGGCGTTCCGGGCGCGTTTGTTGGAACACGCCTATCATGCCGCGCATTCCGCGTCATCCTCGACGTTAACAAAGTTGTCATCTGGCGAACGCGCGACGCGATCAGCGCCGGCGTGTCGGGAACATTTCTCCGGGAAAGGACTTGACGCCCGCCGATCTCTTGCGCGTTTGGGTTGTGGTGCTCTCAGAGCAGGGTGACGCGCTCGGCCTCCAGGCCTTTTTTGCCATCGACCACCTCGACCCTGACCCGCTGGCCGGGGTCGAGTGCCGCGACCCCGCTGCGACGCAGCGCGGTGACATGGATGAACACGTCCTTGCCGCCGCTATCGGGCGAAATGAAGCCGTAGCCCTTGTCGGCCTCGAACCATTTGACCGCTCCCTCCAGGGTTGTGGAGGGACGCGAGACGCGACGGTCGAAGCCGCCGCCGCCGCCGCTGGACGGCCCGGTCGCCGTGCTGCGGTCGACATTCAAGACATTGGTCACCAGCGGGCCCTTGGCTCCGGCGCCGATCTCGCAGGTGATCGAGGCGCCTTCCGGCACATCCTCGTAGCCGGCGCGGCGCAGCACGGCCATCGGCAGAAAGGCGTCCTGCGAACCGTCCGACAACGTGATGAAACCGAAACCTTTGCCGGCGTTGAACCACTTGACTTTGGCTTCGACGCGACGGCCTGGGGCGGTGTCTTCACGGAAGAAGCCGGGGCGGCGTTCGTACATGGGTCCTCTAAACGTCGGATAGAAAAGCGGCGAGCGCGCGGAACGCCTAATCATACCGCAACTCCGCCGCCTCGCGCTAGCCGTCAGATCGCCCCATTGCCGCCCCATTTTTATCGATGGCGTTCGCCTAGGCTGCCGGCGAGCTATCCGGAGAACGCCGTCAGGCGCTGGTTCTGCTCGCCCAAACCCTCGACCGAAAGCCGCATCCGGTCGCCAGGCTTCAGGAATTGCGGTGGCTTCATGCCGAGTCCGACCCCTGACGGGGTCCCAGTGGCGATCACGTCGCCCGGCTCCAACGTCAGGAAATGGCTAACATAGCTGACGATCTCGTCGATCCCGAAAATCAGATCGGCGGTGTTGCTGTTCTGCACCCGCTTGCCGTTGACCTCGGTCCACAGCGCCAGACTGCCCGGGTCGGGCACCTCGTCGGCGGTGACGACCCAGGGGCCGATCGGGCCAAAGGTGTCGGCACTCTTGCCCTTGGTCCATTGGCCGCCGCGCTCGATCTGAAATTCGCGCTCGGAGACGTCGTTGACGACGCAATAGCCGGCGACGTGCCGGCGCGCGTCATTCGCCGCGACATAGCGCGCGAGGCTGCCGATGACGATGCCGAGCTCGACCTCCCAATCGGTCTTCTGCGAGGCTTTGGGGATAATCACGTCATCATTGGCGCCGACGATGCACGAGGTCGCCTTCATGAAGATGATCGGCTCCTTGGGGATCGCCGCCCCGGTCTCCGCCGCGTGCTGGCGATAATTGAGCCCGATCGCGATGAATTTCGGCACCCGCCCGACACAAGGGCCGAGCCGCGGCGTGCCCGAAACCAGCGGCAGGCTTGCCGGGTCGGTGCGCCGCAGCCGGTCGAGCGCCGCCGGAGCGAGTGCCGCGCCGTCGATGTCGTCGACGACGCCGGAAAGATCGCGGATTCTGCCGTCGCGATCGACAAGACCCGGGTTTCTCCTGGCCCGCAGGCCCATATCGAAGCAGCTTCATCGGCAATGCCTCCTGTTGCAGCTCACAGCGTAAAGCCGCCGTCGATCACGTGGATCGCGCCGGTCGTGAATGCGGATTCGTCCGCGGCGAGATAGACGGCCAGCGCCGCCACCTCCTCGGGCGTGCCGAGCCGGCCCAGGGGCTGGCGCGCGACAAAGGCGCGGCGTGCGGCTTCGGTGCCGCCGACGACGCGCACCCCCTGCGCGGCGATCCGGTCTGCGAGCGACGGCGTTTCAATCGTGCCCGGGCAGATCGCGTTGCAGCGAATTCCCTGGGTGATGAAATCGGCGGCGACCGATTTGGTCAGCCCGATCACCGCGGCCTTGGTCGCACCATAGATGCAGCGGTTTGGCGCACCTTTCACCGAGGAGACGGTCGAGGCCATGTTGATGATCGAGGCTCCATCGCCGCGTTCCAGTATTTTAGGCAAAAAGGCTCGGATCATCATGAACATCGAGCGCACATTGAGGACGAAGGACGCATCCCAGTCGATCGGCTCGGCGTCGAGGATTGTGCCGTGATGGACAAAGCCGGCGCAATTGAAGAGCACGTCGAGCGGCCCCAGCTCGTCGGCCAATGCCGCGATCGCGTCGTCCTCGGTCACGTCGAGCCGGCGAGTCGCGATCAGCGCGTCGGCCAACGGCGACAGTTTGTCCTCGGCGACGTCGGTCGCCAGCACGCTCGCACCCTCGGCGGCAAAGGCCAATGCCGCTGCCCGGCCGATCCCCTGCGCCGCCGCCGTCACCAATGCGCGCTTGCCCGCGAGCCGTCCCGCCATCGCCGCCCGCCTTCGCCAGTCCAGCGGGGAAATTGCCACGCCCGGCCCGGGCCTGTAAATCCGGTCGGAAACAGTGACATTCAAGGATGTCCGAAGCGCGAGCGGTGCCGGCGCAGCCGAGCGGTCACTAGCGGAAATTCGCCGCTATCGCGTCATTACCGCATCCGTTGCACGCGAAGGCTGGCTGCATGCCTCTCCACCGCTTCACCATCTTGGCTCAGCCCCGCCGCCCGCCCCCCAGGATCTCACCCAGGGTGACCGGGCGGAAACCCCAGACGTCGACCCCGACATCGAACTGCCGCGGCTGCGGCTTCAGCCTGCCATGACAATGGCCGTGAAGGTTGATCCAGCCCTTGCCCATGCCACGCCAGGTGCGAAACGGGTAATGGCACAGCACCAACGACACGCTTTCGGCGGTGATCTCGATGTAGGGCTGCACGCTCTCCCAACTCTCGAGGCGCGTCGTCTCCGGAGGGTCGTTGTTTCCGGTGACGAGGTGCTTGCGGCCGTGAAGGCGAGCCAGGAACTGTGCGACAGCGTCCGGTCGCTCGCGAATAGCAAAATCGCCGAGGTGCCACACTTCGTCGCCGGGTTCGACGGTCTCGTTCCACCGATCCACGATCGCGGCGTTCATCGCCGCGACCGACGCAAACGGGCGGCGATAGAGGCCCAGAGCCCCGCCATGCCCGAAATGCGTGTCGCTGGTGAAAAAAACCGTCATGGGTGGTCGGCCAACAGCAACGTCGCTCTGAGAAGGAAGCAGTCGAGCACTGCTCGGGCACGGGCGATAAACATATTTCCGACCCGGCCGGGATCCAAAACGGATTCGCATGCGGCGATCATTCCCGCTTTCGCGCCGCAAAAGCACTTTGGCTGCCGGCTTTCTCCGGGAAAGCTGGGATCGAGGGTTCGAGAGCGAACGCACCAGTCCGAGACCTAGTAGATTAAAAATTCTTCCGCAGGCGCGATGTTAAGTATCGCGATCATTCGCCTCATTCCCCCCTCGACACCCGGTTTATCCTCGGTCCGATCGGAAGCAAAAAGGCGGGATAGCCGGCTCGGGCGAAGCCGCTCGACACCGCCGGCGCCGGTGTCAAAATAGGGTCTCGGGGAGGAGGCCGGACCATGCTGAAAGCCGAAAACAACCCCTATGAACTGGGGCTCGACAAGAACCCGGCCAATTTTGTGCCGCTGAGCCCGATCGGCTTTCTGCTGCGCAGCGCTGCCGTCTATCCCGACCGGCCGGCGGTTGTCTACGGGCCGCGCCGCTACGGCTGGCGTCGGGCGCTCGAACGCTGCCGCCGGCTGGCCGCGGCTCTAGCGGCGCGAGGCGTCGGCCGCGGCGATACCGTGGCGGTGATGGCGCCCAACATTCCCGAGGTGTTCGAGGCGCATTTCGGCGTGCCGATGACGGGTGCGGTGCTGAATGCGCTGAACATACGGCTCGACTCCGAAACCATCGCCTTCATCCTGCGCCACGGCGAGGCCAAGGTGTTGATCACCGACACCGAATTCGCTCCGGTCGTCGAGGCGGCCCTGGCCCAGCTCGAACGCAAGCCATTCGTTGTCGACATTCTCGATCCGGCCGGTCCGAGCGGCGCGCGCCTCGGCCCGATCGATTACGAGGCCTTTCTCGCCGGCGGCGATCCGGGTTTTCCGGAAATCACGCCCGCAGACGAATGGGATGCGATCGCGCTGAACTACACCTCCGGCACCACCGGCAACCCGAAGGGCGTTGTCTATCACCATCGCGGCGCCTATCTGAACGCGCTCGGCAACATCCTGGTCTGGGGATTACGCCAGCATCCGGTCTATCTGTGGACCTTGCCGATGTTCCACTGCAATGGCTGGTGCTTTCCGTGGACGATTACCGCCTTGGCCGGGACCCATGTCTGCCTGCGCCGGGTCGAGGCGGCCGCGATCTACGAGACAATCGCGAAGGAGGGCGTTACCCATCTGTGCGGCGCGCCGGTGGTGATGAACATGCTGCTGAACGCCGGGCCGGGGCTGAGCCATTCGCTCGACCGGCGGATCGAAATGATGACCGCGGGGGCATCGCCGCCGGCCGCGGTCATCGAGGGCATGGAACGGATCGGCTTTCACATCACCCATGTCTATGGCCTGACCGAGGTTTACGGGCCAGCCACCGTATGCGCCTGGCACGGCGAGTGGGACGCATTGCCGACCGAGGAGCGCTCGCGGCTGAAGGCGCGCCAAGGGGTCAACTACCCGGTGCTCGAGGGGCTGATGGTCGCCGATCCGGCGAGCCTGGTACCGGTCCCAGCCGACGGTGCCGCGATGGGCGAAATCTTTATGCGCGGCAACATCGTCATGAAGGGCTATCTGAAAAACCCGCAGGCGACCGAGGAGGCTTTTGCCGGCGGTTGGTTCCACACCGGCGATCTGGGCGTCGTTCACCCCGACGGCTATATCGAATTGAGGGACCGCTCGAAGGACATCATCATCTCCGGCGGCGAGAACATCTCGACAGTCGAGGTCGAGAGCGTGCTCTACCGCCATCCGGCCGTGCTCGAAGCCGCGGTCGTCGCGCGCCCCGACCCGATGTGGGGCGAGACCCCGTGCGCCTTCGTCGATTTGAAGCCCGAGGCTGTCGCCAGCGCCGACGACATCATCGGCTTCTGCCGCGAGCACCTCGCCCGCTTCAAGGCACCGCGCACGGTGATCTTCGGGCCGCTCCCCAAGACCGCGACCGGCAAGATCCAGAAATTCCTGTTGCGCGAGCGCGCCAAGGGCGACGCCTAGGGCCAACCGCCGGAACGACCCTTTTGGACAGGAGGAGGAAGCCATGCGCGAAGCCGTGATCGTCTCGACCGCCCGCACCCCGATCGGCCGGGCCTATCGCGGCGCCTTCAACGACACCCAGGCGCAGCAGATGGCCGGACATGTGGTCGCCGAGGCGGTGCGCCGCGCCGGCCTCGATCCGGGCGAAATCGAGGATGTGGTCTTGGGCGCGGCACTGCAGCAGGGCTCGTCGGGCTACAACATCGCCCGCCAGGCGGCGGTCCGCGCCGGGCTGCCGGTTTCGGTCGCCGGCATGACGGTCGACCGGCAATGCGCCTCGGGGCTGATGGCGATCGCGACCGCGGCGAAAGAGATCGTGGATGACGGCATGACCATCGCGGTCGGCGGCGGCGTCGAGTTCGATCTCCTTGGTGCAGAACGACAAGCGCAACGAATACCGCGCCCAGGACCCCTGGCTGGTCGAGCACCGGCCCGACCTCTACATGACCATGATCGAGACCGCCGAAATCGTCGCCGAGCGCTATCAGGTGACCCGCGAGGCGCAGGACGAGTACGCGCTTTCATCTCAGCAGCGCACCGCGGCGGCGCAGGCCGAGAGCCGGCTCGCAACCGAAATCGTACCTCTCCCGTCGATGATGCGGGTCGACAACCGCGAGACCGGCGAGACCGCTTCGATCCCGGTCACTCTAGACAAGGACGAGGGCAATCGCCCGTCGACGACGCTCGCCGGCCTCGCGGCGCTGAAGCCGGTGTTCCGCGACGGGCAGAGGATCAAGGAGGGCCGGTTCGTCACCGCCGGCAACGCCTCGCAACTCTCCGACGGCGCCTCCGCTTCGGTGCTGATGGAAGCGAGCGAGGCTGAGCGCCGCGGACTTCAGCCGCTCGGTCTTTATCGCGGGATGGCGGTCGCCGGCTGCGCCCCCGACGAAATGGGGATCGGCCCGGTCTTCGCCGTGCCAAAGCTGCTGCGGCAGCACGGGCTCCAGGTCAGCGACATCGGCCTGTGGGAGTTGAACGAGGCCTTTGCCGTGCAGGCGCTCTATTGTCGCGACCGCCTCGGCATCGACCCCGAGCGCTACAATGTCAATGGCGGCGCCATCTCGATCGGCCACCCCTACGGCATGTCGGGGGCGCGCATGGTGGGGCACGCCCTGATCGAAGGTCGGCATCGCGGCGTGCGTTTTGTAGTGGTCACGATGTGCGTCGGCGGCGGCATGGGTGCCGCCGGGCTCTTCGAGGTGCTGTGAACGCCACTGATGCGGGGCAAGGGCTTCCGCTGTCCGAACGTTTACCCAAGATATTCCGCTAATCTCGCCGATTCGACTACTATATCTTGATTTCGATGCCTCTTAACCTTTTATTGCCACAGATGTGCGGTTTATTGTATTGACCATCCGTCGACGCCGCGTATGCTGATGGTTACCAATCGATTATGGAACCTCGGCAATGCGCTGTTCGCGACCAGCGGTGGTTATTCTGTTGCTGAGCCAGGTTATCGCCGCGCCGACGATCGCCGGCGAGCGCAGGACGCCGCGCGCGGCAACAGCGGCCGCCGGCAATTCGCGTGCCGGCAATTCGCTTGACCGCGTCGCGTTCGCCGTGGACGGCGCCGAGTTCGAGCCATGGCGCCGACGAGGCGATGTGGCGCCTCGATCCGGCCGGGCCCCAGGGGCCGATGCAGGTCACCGAGGCTGCGGCAACCGATGTCGGCGGCGGCGACCGCTTCGATACCGAGCAAAACCGCCAGATCGGCCGGGCCTATCTGGCGCAGCTCTACCACCGCTATGGAAACTGGCCCGACGCGATCGCCGCCTATAATTGGGGCATCGGCAATTTCGACGCCTGGGTCAAGGCGGGGCGACCGGCCGACCGGGCCCCGGTCGAGGTCTCGTCCTATCTGGGGCGCGTTCTACACGACAGCGGCCTGTGCGAGGGCGCGTCCGCGAACCGCCCGCCGTGGACTCCCGCAGCGCCCGTCAGCTGCACCGATCTCGGCGCCTGGGGGGACGCCATCCGCGACGGCAGTTCGCCGCGCGGCGTCGCGACCAAGCATTTCTATTCCCAGCTTGACAAGGCCATGCGACTCGCCGCCCAGCGTGCCGGGCGCCGCTAATCGTCCTCCCGACACCCGCCTGGAACGCTGCCGATCCACTTCGTCGTCATACCCGCGGAAGCGGCTGCCCAGACCCTGCCCCTGGGCCGCAACAGGGGCAACCTGCACCTCGCTTGAAACCCTGGACCCCCGCTTTTCGCGTCGGCGACAAAAAAGAGGGCGCGGTACTCATGGAGGCCGCGACGGCCAGCCGAGCGGCCGCAGCCTCCAGGTTCCGCCGTCAGGCCGCGGCGTGGTCCGCGGGCGCCGGCTCGTCCTTGTCGAAGTCGAATTCGACCTTGGCGCCGTGCGGGTCGTTGAAGAACAATTGCCAGATGCCGCCGCCGGGCAGCCGGCGCAGCTCGTATTCGACGCCCTCGCGCTTCAAGGTCGCGACCGTGCCGGGCAGGTCCTTGGCGCTGAACGCCATATGGTCGAGCACGCCGGCGCGCTCCTCGGGAAGCGGATCGCGATGGATCACGTGCAGGATCGGCGCCTCACCGCCCTCGGCATAGAGCCACCAGCCGGGAAACTGGAACGGTGGACGCCAGCCGACCCGGAACCCGAACAGATCGCAATAAAAGCGGCGGGTCGCCTCGAGGTCGTCGCTCAAGACGGTGAAGTGGTTCATCGCAGCCACGCTCATGCAGGATCTCCCTCTCTGACACCAAAGGCCGCGCGCGAACATCGGAAGCCGCAGCCCGGACATGCAGATTTGGCGAAAGTGCCGGCCGCCGTCAACCGCGCGCCCGTCCTCACGCCGTCTATGCGAGCGCAGGCGGGCGGCGTTCTGGCTGAGTTGTCTCAAAGGCCTGCGCCGCCCGTAACACGCGCGCGTCGCCATAGAGCGGCCCGACGATCTGCAAGCCGATCGGCAACCCGGCGCCGGTCACACCGCAAGGGATGCTGGCGGCCGGCTGGCGGGTCATGTTGAACGGATAGCTGAACGGCGACCAGTCGATCCAATGCCGCTCGGTCGCCGGATCGTGCAGATCCTGGCCGGCGGGCAGCGCCGGGACCGGCATAGTCGGGGTCAGCAGCAGGTCGAAGTGCTGGTGAAAGGCGCCCGTTATGCGGCCGAGCGCGTTACGCACCAGATCGGCGGCGACCCACTCGACCGCTCGGATCGGCTCGCCGGCGGCGGCGGTTTCCAACAGACCCGGATCGCACAATTGCTTTCGCTCGTCTGGATAGCTGCGGAGCAGCGCGGCGGTGCCGGAAGCCCACAACGTGAACAGCGCATCGCGCGGCGAGGGGAAGATCTGCCGGACTTCTTCGACGACCGCGCCCAGCGATTCGAACTGCCGCGCCGCCTTGGCGACCGCGGCGGCGATCTCCGGAACGACCCGCGCATAGCCGAGATCGGGGCTGTAGGCGATGCGCCAGCCCTCGACCCCAGCGTCTATCCCTTGGCGCCAATCGCGCTCGTCGGGCGGCAGCGCGTAGGGATCGCGGTGGTCGGGCCGGCTCAGCACCCCCAACATCAACGCCGCGTCGGCGACTGTCCGCGTCATCGGCCCGTGATGCGAGAGCAAACCCAAGGGCGACGGCGGATAGGCCGGAACTCGGCCAAAGCTCGGCTTCAGACCGAAGATCCCGCAGAACGCCGACGGAGTGCGGATCGAGCCTGCGCCGTCGCTGCCGAGATGCAAGGGTGCGATCCCGGAAGCCGCCGCGGCTGCGGCCCCGGCGCTGCTGCCGCCCGAGGTCCGCGACAGGTCCCACGGGTTGCGGGTGATCCCGGTCAACGGGCTGTCGCCCAAGGCCTTCCAGCCGAATTCGGGGGTCGTGGTCTTGCCGAGGATCACCGCGCCCGCCTCGCGCAGCCGCGCCACCGCCGGCGCATCCTCCGACCAGTCCTGGTCGCGCTCAACCAGGTGCGAGCCGCGCAGGGTCGGAAACCCGCGCATCGGCATCAAATCTTTTATCGTGACCGGCACGCCGTCGATCGGCCCGCAGGGCTCGCCGCGCCGCCAACGCCCTTCCGAGGCGCGTGCGGCGGCGAGGGCACCGTCGCGATCGACGATGCAGAACGCGTTGATCTTCGGCTGCAGCCGGTCGAGCCGCTGCAACAGCACCCCGGCGGTCTCGACCGGCGACAGGGACCGATCGCGGTAGCGCTCGATCAGCGAAACCGCCGAGGCGTAGGCAAGATCGTCGTCGCCGGCCATAGCTGCTCCTTTCGGCCTGCTTTCCGCACGGCTAGGATCGGACAGCTAAAACCGCGAGGGCATGATGCGCAACCTGCAGGTCAACGGCGAGCGGCTGTGGGCGAGCCTGATGGAATTGGCGCGGATCGGCGCCACCGCGAAAGGCGGGGTGTGCCGGCTCGCCGCCAGCGATCTCGACGCCGAGGCGCGGCGGCTCTTCTTCCGCTGGTGCGAGGAAGCCCATTGCACGGTCACGACCGACGGCATCGGCAACATCTTCGCCCGGCGGCCCGGCCGCAATCCGAGCCTGGCGCCGGTCATGACCGGCAGCCATCTCGACACCCAACCGACCGGCGGCAAGTTCGACGGTGCTTATGGGGTCATGGCCGGGCTCGAAATCGTCCGCTCGCTGAACGACCTCGGCTACGAGACCGAGGCGCCCGTCGAGATCGTCGCCTGGACCAACGAGGAAGGCTCACGGTTCTCGCCGGCGATGGTCGGCTCGGGCGTGTTCGGCGGAGTGTTCGGGCTGGAGGAGGCGCTGGCGACGCCCGACAACAACGCTCCCGAGCTGACTCTCGGCGCCGAGCTCCGGCGCATCGGCTTTGCCGGCCCCGAGCCGGTCGGCGGGCGCAAAGTCGCCGCCTATTTCGAGGCGCATATCGAGCAGGGGCCGATCCTCGAAGCCGCGAAAAAGCCGATCGGCGTTGTGACCGGCGCGCAGGGCCAGCGCTGGTACGAGATCACCGTCACCGGCCAGGAGGCGCATGCCGGGCCGACCCCGATGCCGCGGCGCAAGGACGCTCTGGTCGGCGCCGCCCGGATGATCGACGCGGTCAATGGGATCGGCCATGCGCACGCGCCACTCGCCTGCGCCACGGTCGGCTTCGTCCAGGTCAGCCCCAATTCGCGCAACACGATCCCGGGCCGGGTGTTCTTCACGGTCGATTTCCGCCATCCGGACGATGCGGTACTGACCCTGATGGACCACGAGCTACGCCATGCCTGCGCCCAGGCTGCGGCAGGAAGCGGCGGGCTCGACGTGGCGGTCAAGGAATTCTGGTATTTCCCGCCGACCCGGTTCGACCCGGCATTGGTCGCCGCGGTGCGTGCCGCGGCGGCGGCTCAGGGCTATCCGCACCAGGACATCATCAGCGGTGCCGGCCACGACGCGGTTTATCTGGCGCGGGTGGCACCGAGCGCGATGGTTTTCGTGCCGTGCAAGGACGGCATCAGCCACAACGAGATCGAGGACGCCACGCCCACCGACCTCGCCGCCGGCTGCAACGTGCTCTTGAACGCGTTGCTCGACCGCGCTGGCGAATTATGTGGGATGAGTTGAATGGGAGAGACTGGCTAAAATGAAAATAGTCCCTCTTGCACGATGATATTCTGTTCGACACGAGATGAATTCCTAATTTCGATTAGCACCCAGGCCGACCATCGTATCGAACCTTCGAAATCAGTCCGATCGCGTGTCTGTAAAGATAGAGTTTATCGTTAATGAATCCGGACGACAGATTTCGTTCGGAATTCGTTCTGAGAAGAAATAGCAAGCGTAGGACGGAATAATATAACATCGAGTCCGGGCAGGAATTTGCTGCATCGGGCGCTGCGCATGCCAGCCCTATGATATTCTTGCCCAGCTTTGGGGCGAACCCATCCTTCGAAATGAGAGCGGTGTCTACTCCGGTCAGCCCAAGCGAGAATGCGTGACGGGGGTTTTCTCCGCTCAACCCATCCTATGTCTGGAGCCGCGAGGGCGGCGCAACCCTGTCGCGGTGAATTGCCGGCTGGTTTCCCTGCGCGCGCTCGCCTAACTAACCGGTATGACCGAACTCGTTCTCGAACACGGGCTCTCTTTCGCCGACCTATACGAGCGCGACGGGCTGGTGCGTGTCGATCGGGCATTTGTCGGGCATCTGGCCGAAGGCGACGTGGCGCTGCACGACCGGCTGATGACGGCGCGGCGCGATCCGGACGGGCTCGGGCAGCAGGCCGAGTCGGATCTGCTGGTCGAGTTGGCGCCCCATGTCGAGGATTTCCTCGGCGAGCTGTTCGGCATCGCGGCCGAGGTGCGGGCCTTGCAGGCGCGCCATCATGAATTGGCGCCGCTCTATTCGGTCAAGCGGCTGTTCGTGCAGCGCCGCGCGGTCAAGGGGGTCAAGGACGCCGACGCGGCGGCGATCGACGGACCGGGGCTGGCCGCAGAGCTCGACCGGCTGACGGGTGCCCCAGCGGACGCGCCGATCGCCGCCTGGGAGCGGTGCTACGCCGAGCATGTCGCGCGCTGGCTCGAAGACGAGGCCGGGAATGCCGCGGCCCTCGATGTGGCGCAGCGCTATGCCGCCTGGGCCACCTTATCGCCCGAGGGCCGCACCAAGCACCGGCGCGGCGTCTTGTTCAGGGTGCCGCAGCGGCTGGACCCGCACCATCTGGTGCCGGTCGAGACCATCGAGCGCGATGGTGTGGCGATGCTACGGCTGCCGCAAGACGAATGGCGGCTGCGCGAGGGCTTTGCGCTGACCGATCACGGCACCGAACTCGTGGGCGCGCTCGACCAGGCGAATTACTGCATCTGGTGCCACAACCAGGGCAAGGACAGCTGCTCGAAGGGCCTCAAAGAGAAGGACGGCGCGTTCAAGAAGAGCGTGTTCGGCGTGACCCTCGCCGGTTGCCCGCTCGAAGAAAAGATTTCCGAGATGAATTTGGTCAAGGCGCGCGGCCTAAGCCTCGGCGCCCTGGCCATCGTCGCCGTCGACAACCCGATCTGTGCGGCGACCGGACACCGCATCTGCAACGACTGCATGAAGGCGTGCATCTATCAGCGCCAGGAGCCGGTCGATATCCCACAGATCGAGACTCGCACCTTGAAGGACGTGCTGGGCCTGCCCTGGGGCTTCGAGATCTATTCGCTGCTGACTCGGTGGAACCCGTTGAATTTGCGCCGGCCATTGCCGAAGCCGGCGAGCGGCTACAAGGTGCTGATCGTCGGGCTCGGCCCCGCCGGGTTCACCCTGGCGCACCATCTGATCAATGACGGCCATTTCGTCGCCGCGATCGACGGGCTGAAGATCGAGCCATTGCCGTCCGAAATCTCCGGCGTCGCCCCCGAAGGTAGCCGGCAACCATTTCAGCCGATCCGCGATGTGGCGAGCCTGGTGGACGGTCTCGACGACCGGGTGATGGCCGGTTTCGGCGGGGTCGCCGAATACGGCATTACCGTGCGCTGGGACAAGAATTTCCTGAAAATCGTGCGCCTGTTGCTCGAACGCCGCGCCCAATTCGCAATGTATGGCGGAGTGCGTTTCGGCGGCACGATCGGGATCGACGGCGCCTTCGCGCTCGGCTTCGACCATATCGCATTGTGCGCCGGGGCCGGCCGGCCGACCGTGATCCCGATGCAGAACAATCTGGCGCCGGGGGTGCGCCAGGCCTCAGATTTTCTGATGGCGTTGCAGCTGACCGGCGCCGCCAAGACCGACAATATCGCCAATCTGACCGTGCGCCTGCCGGTGGTCGTGATCGGCGGCGGGCTGACCGCAATCGACACCGCGACCGAGTTGCTCGCCTATTACCCGGTGCAGGTTGAGAAGTTCCTCACGCGCTATGAAACCCTGGTCCTCGAACGCGGCGAGGAGGCGGTGCGCGGGCAGTGGAACGCCGCCGAGCGCGAGGCCGCCGCCGAATTCATTGCCCATGGCCGCGCAATCCGCGCCGAACGCGACGCCGCGCGCCGCGAGGGCCGTGCGCCGCGTCTGGCGGCATTGCTCGACGGCTGGGGCGGGGTCACGATCGCCTATCGCCGGCGGCTGATCGATGCGCCGAGCTACACCCTCAACCATGAGGAGGTGGCCAAGGCGATGGAGGAAGGCATCCGCTTCGCCGAGGCATTGACCCCGGTCGCGGTCGAGGTCGATCTCTATGGCCAGGCGGCGGCATTGCGACTGACCCGGCATCGCCGGGAGGAGGTCGGCGGCGGTCGGCCCGAGCCCGACCAGGGGCCAGGCGAAGAGGTGGTCCTGCCGGCACGCACGATCCTGGTCGCTGCCGGGACCCAGCCCAATACCGTGCTCGCCCGCGAAGACCCCGACAATTTCGTGCTCGACGGCCGCTATTTCCGTGCCCTCGACGAGAACGGCAACCCGGCGACGCCCGAGCGGGTCGCGAAACCCTCGGCGGTGCGGGTGCTGACGCATCTGCGCGAAGACGGTCGGGCGGTCAGCTTTTTCGGCGATCTCCATCCGAGCTTCTCGGGAAACGTGGTCAAGGCGATGGGCGGCGCTACCTTGGGCTATCACGTGGTCAGCCGCATGCTCGCCCGGCTCCAGCCCGCGGCGCCCTCGCCGGCCGCGATGTGCGCGCGCCTCGACGACGAATTGCGCGCGCGAGTGCACGAGATCATCCGGCTGACCCCAAAGATCATCGAGATCGTGGTGCGGGCGCCAATGGCGGCGCGCGCCTTCCAGCCGGGCCAGTTCTACCGCTTGCAGAATTACGAGACCCTGGCACCGCGGGTCGACGGCACCACCTTGGCGATGGAGGGGCTGGCGCTGACCGGCGCCGGGGTCGATCGCGAACAGGGCCTCTTATCGACGATTGTACTCGAAATGGGGGGCTCGTCGGACCTTTGCGCCCTCCTGAAGCCGGGCGAGCCGGTGATCTTGATGGGGCCGACCGGCACCCCGACCGAGACGCCCTCGGGCGAGACCGTGCTGCTGGTCGGCGGCGGGCTAGGCAATGCGGTCTTGTTCTCGATCGCGGCGGCGCTCCGGGCGCAGGGCTCGCGCGTGCTCTATTTCGCCGGCTACAAGGCGATCGAAGACCGCTACAAGGTCGAGGATATCGAGCGCTCCGCCGACAGCGTCGTCTGGTGCTGCGACGAGGCGCCGGGCTTCGCGCCCAGCCGGCCGCAGGATTTGGCATTTGTCGGCAATATCGTCGAGGCGATCGCCGCTTATGGCTCGGGCATGCTGGGGCCGGTCGCAATCCCGCTCGCCGAAGTCGACCGCATCGTCGCGATCGGCTCGGACGGCATGATGAGCGCGGTCGCCGAGGCGCGCCGAGCCTCGCTCGAACGCTATTTCCGGCCGGACCACCGGGCGATCGCCTCGATCAACTCGCCGATGCAGTGCATGATGAAGGAGATCTGCGCGCAGTGCCTGCAGCGCCACCGCGATCCGATGACCGGCACCGAGACCGTCGTGTTCTCGTGCTTCAACCAGGATCAGGAGATGGACAGCGTCGATTTCGCCGCATTGCGCCGCCGCCTGTCGCAAAACGGCGCCCAGGAAAAGCTGACCAAGCTGTGGATCGACCGCTGCTTGCACCATCTCGGTGAGCGCCCCGCGATCGCCGCAGAATAGTAATAAATAGGGGTGTGGTCGGCGAAGAGTCTTTGATCATTGATCCTAAGATGAATCTGCGTACCGGTGTCGTGTTTGCTTGAGCGAGGCAGGTCTAACCGTGATCCAACGCTGGCAGGTCACCGACTCGCGCTCCCAGCGCCGACTCCTCGATCCCTAAATTTTCCTGGACGGCTCCAATCCCCCTCCCACCGACCTTGTTGATCTCGCACTCTGGGCTCACCTTGTCCATCTCACTGATCCTATGAGCTCCCAAATCAGCTAACCAAGGTAAATTGGAACGCCTACCGCCTTTAGTCCCAGCGGGGAAATGGCTTGCAACGGCGGCGCGGCGGCGCGCTTGACACCCGGCTTGGTAGCTGGCGGGATCGAGGCCTAGCGTTGCATGAGGAGGAGCCGATGGCGCGGGCGAACCGAGTTCGGGAATTGTGGCAGGCGGGCAAGCCCGTCATCAACAGCTGGCTCGGCATCCCGTCGAGCTTTTCGGCCGAGGTCATGGCCCATGCCGGCTGGGATTCGCTGGTCGTCGATATGCAGCACGGCATGATCGACTACCAGATGATGGTGACCATGCTGCAAGGCATCTCGACCACTGAGACGGTGCCGTTGGTGCGGGTACCGTGGAACGACCCGGCCTATATTCAAAAGGCACTCGACGCCGGGGCGTACGGCATCATCTGCCCGATGATCAACACCCGCGCCGAAGCCGAGAGGCTGGTTGATTCGATGCGCTACGCGCCGCTCGGCCATCGCAGCTCGGGGCCGATCCGCGCCTCGCTCTATGGTGGCGCCGACTACCACGCCAAGGCCAACGACATCGTCGTCGCCTTCGGCATGATCGAGACTGCCGAGGCGATCGCGAACTTGGACGAGATCCTGTCGGTCAAGGGGCTCGACGCGGTCTATGTCGGCCCGTCCGATTTGTCGATTTCTCACGGCTATCCGCCGGGCGGCGACAAGCCGGACGAGTGGATGATGACCGCGCTCAAAAAGGTGCTCGACGGCTGCAAAAAGCATGGCGTCAAGCCCGGC
The DNA here is from genome assembly GCA_963832875.1 of uncultured Alphaproteobacteria bacterium. GTDB lineage: Bacteria > Pseudomonadota > Alphaproteobacteria > ATCC43930 > CGMCC-115725 > AP-15. Next base: position 252,800 of record CAWHWB010000004.1, read on the forward strand.
ATCCATTGCGGCGCGCCGGCTTACGCCAAGAAGATGATCGATATGGGATTTTTGTTCGTGACCGTCGGCGGCGACACCCGCTTTGTGACGATGGGCGGCCAGGCGGCGGTGCAGGAGATGCGCGGGGGCGCGCCGGTGAAGCCCGCCTCCGGGAGTAGCAGCCCGTACTAGCCCTCACACCCTTCCCGTCGCTTCGCGACGGCCCCTTCCCTCTCCCGCACTGCGGGAGAGGGTGCCGAGAGCAGCGAGGCGGGTGAGGGCGGCTACCCGCCGATGGCGCCCTGGGTTTCGACGTAGAGCGAATAGATCGATTGGCTCGCCGCCATAAAGAGGCGGTTGCGCTTTGTACCGCCGAAGCAGACGTTGGCGCAGCGCTCGGGCAGCATGATGCGGCCGATCAGGGCGCCGTCGGGGGCGAAGACGGCGACCCCGTCCTCGCCTTCGCCGCCGGACCAGGCGCACCATAGATTGCCCTGGATGTCGACGCGCATGCCGTCGCTGCCGCCCGGCTCCGCGGCGTTGAACTGGCGCCGGTTGACTGCCCGGGCGCCGTCGTCCACAACGTCGTAAGCCTGGATCGAGCGCCGCCCCGGACCCGGTGTGTCGATGACGTAAAGCAGCCTTTCGTCGGGCGAGAAAGCGAGACCGTTCGGCCGCTCCATGTCGCCGACCGCAACGGTGATCGCACCGCTGCGCCGATCGATGCGATAGACCCGATAGGGCAACTCGGCCGTGGCCTTGTGGCCGAGATAATTTCCGCGAATCCCGGCGCCGTTATCGCTGAACCAGATCGAGCCGTCGGATTTGACGACGACATCGTTCGGCCCGGTCAATTGCTTGCCGTCGAACCGCTCGGCCAGCACCGTGATCGTGCCGTCATATTCGGTGCGGGTCAGGCGCTGCGCATCCATCTCGCAGGTGACGAGCCGCCCCTGGCGGTCGCGGGTGTTGCCGTTCGCGTAATGCGACGGCTTGCGGTAAAGGCTGACCGCACCCGTCTCCTCCTCCCATTTCATGATCCGGTCGTTCGGGATGTCGCTCCATAGGAGAAAGCGCCCGTCGCCGAACCACACCGGCCCCTCGGTAAACCGACAACCGCCGGCGATCCGCTCGATCGCGGCATTGCCAAGCACCAGCGCCGCAAACCGCGGGTCGAGAATTTTGATGCGAGGATCGGGATAGCGGACCGGCTCGTCGGGCATGATGGTTTTTCCCAGATTATTTCCTGACTTTGGCGCAACCAATTTTCAACACAAAAGTCGCAAAAGATCCGCGAAGATTGCTGAGGGGCGCGCTTCACGCCCCTTGCGTTTACGTCCGCGTCCCTTTGCGCTGAAGCGTCCTTCGTTTTTTACGAATTCGGGCCGCGTTCCATCGACACCGGCTGCCAACGCCGGAGATCACTCTTAGCCAGCACCGATGGGTTGACGCAGGACATCGGCCATTTGCCGGTGAGCGCCAGCGACAACTCGAGACCCACGCGCCGGCGCCGCGCCGGATCGAACCGGGCGGTGGCCGAGGCGACATGTGCAGTCAGAATCACCTTGTCCATGCGCAAGAGCGGGTTATTGCCGCCCGGCGGCTCCTGCTCGAGGACGTCGAGCCCGGCGCCGGCGATCAGCCCCTCGTCGAGCGCCTTGATCAGCGCCGCCTCGTCCGTGGTCGGCCCACGTCCAGTGGAGACGTAGATCGCAGTCTTCTTCATTTGCCGGAAATGCTCTTCCCGGATCAGCCGGTTGGCGCTTTCGGTCGCCGGCGTGTGCATCGAGAGGATGTCGGCGCGCGCCAAGAGTTCGGCGAGGCTGACCGGCTCGACCCCGCGCTCGACCATGACGATCTCCTCGATAAAGGGGTCGTAGGCGATGATGTGCAGGCCGAACGGCTTCGCCCGCTCGGCAACCGCGCGGGCGACATGGCCAAAGGCGATCAGACCGAGGGTCATGCCCCTGAGGCGCGGGATCTTGAGCAATGCCGGCCGGCCCTCGGCCCAGCGTCCGTCGCGAACCATCCGGTCCTGTTCGATCAGCCGGCGATGGGTGGCGAGTAGCAAGGTCATCGCGTGGTCGGCGACTTCCTCGATAAACGTATCGGGACAGTTGGTGACCGGAATGCCCTTGGCGGTCGCGGCCTCGACATCGACGGTATCGACCCCGACGCTGCCGAGCGAGATGATCCTGCAGCGATGCAGACCGTCGATCATCTTTTTGGTGATGCGCCGGCCCTTCGCGTAGAGCGCGTCGGCGTCGCGCGCGGCATGCACGAATTCGTCCTCGGAGCCCGCCGGAATCTCATAAATCTCGGCATCGATCGGCGTCAGCGCCTCCATTTCGTAGCCGTAGCCGCCGCCGGCGACGGTGAAACTCGCGCCCGCCGGCGTGGCAATCCTGAACTTGGCCAAGGTCCCCTCCCGAATTCCGGAAATTCCGAGCCGATCAGACCGTCCGGATGAGAAATTGTCAACGCTTCGCCAGTCGCCGTTATCGAGCACCACGCTGGCGCAGCGGCAGCCGCCGCGGGTGCGGAGCGCTCAGGCGCCGGTGACGCGATTTTTACGAATGCGAGGCGATCCTGTGCGCTGGCCCGAGGCCACGGGCGTTCCGCTGACGGCGTGCCGGGCAGGATCGCGGTTTCGCAGGAGAGGGGTCCGATGAGAATGCGATGGTTCGCGGCATTGTTCGGCACGATGCTCTTGGCCGTTGGGGGCGTCGCCCGCGCCGATGATCTGGCGAGCGCCTTCTTCTCGACCTCGCCGCGCGTCTTCAAAATCTGCACGCAACAGACTTATGCCCTTTGCGCCGTAGCCAGCTGTTTTGTGCTCAACGGCCTCTCCTATTGCAAATGCGACGTGGAAAACGGCGACAGCATCAGCCTGCCGTTCAACTTCGGCCGCAACCAGAATGTCTGCACGATCAATGCCGAGGGCGCCAAAAACGGGTACATGGTCAGCACCTACAGCCTGCCGCCGTCGGTCGTCGCCCCCGATGGCGACCAGGCGCTCTACGACTGTCCGGCCGGCACCGCGAACGGCGCCTACGCGCAATGCGACGGCGGGGTGTGCTTCACCAGCAGCAAGGGCCAATCGTTTCCCGGCTTCGCGAAGCCGCTGGCCAAAAACCAGATCATCTGTTCCTGTCCGGTCACCGTCGCCAGCCCGCAAAACTCGCCCGCGGGCTACCAGATCGCCGGCCCCTATCCCTGCCAAAGATCGTTTTTCCGGAACTGCCGGAAGGCCGTCGCCAACACCGACACGGGTGCCACGATCTATGTCGGCGCACCGACCGGGGTGCCCCGCCTCTTGACCCGTCGGCTCTACGGACGGGTTCCGCCGATCAACGAATGCCGCTTGCCGCCCTGGCCGTGAGTTGTCCCGCGGGGACCGGCAACTGCGCGAGTTCGCCCATTCAGGCGCCACGATGATGACCAGGCCCGGCGGGAACCGCTCGCCGCCGCCGGCTGAACCGCTGCGCGAGCCCGTCGAGATAAAGATAGACGATTGGGGTCGTGTACAAGGTCAGCCACTGCGAGACCAGGAGCCCGCCGACGATCGCGACGCCGAGCGGCCGGCGCAATTCGGACCCGGCGCCCGATTCGAGCGCCAGGGGCAGGCCGGCGACCAGCGCGCATACCGTGGTCATCAAGATCGGCCGAAAGCGCAGCAGACAAGCCTGGTGGATCGCCTCCTGCGCGCTCTTGCCTTCGACCCGCTCGGCCTCGATCGCGAAATCGATCATCATGATCGCGTTCTTTTTGACGATGCCCATCAATAGGATGATGCCGATGATCGCGATCAGGGTCAGCTCGTAGCCGAACAGCATCAGGATCGCCAGCGCGCCGACCCCGGCCGCCGGCAGCGACGAGAGGATCGTGATCGGGTGAACAAAGCTCTCGTAGAGCACCCCCATGATCACATAGATCGCGGCGATCGCAGCGAGGATCAGCAGCGGGATCGTGACCAGCGATTGCTGATAGGCCTGTGCGGTGCCCTCGAAGGCGCCGTTCAGCGTTGCCGGGGCGCCGATTTTGGTGCGCAGCGCGTCGATCGCGGCGACCGCCTGGCTCAACGCTGCACCCGGCGCCAGATTGAAGGACAAGGTCACCGCGGGAAACAATCCCTGGTGATTGACCGTCAGCGGTTCGGCCTTGGTGGTGAAATGCGCCACCGCGGACAGCGGCACCTCGGCGCCGGTGCTGCTCTGCACGTAGATCTCCGATAAATCCATCGGTTGCGACAGAAACCGCGGCTCGACCTCGAGGATCACCTTCGACTGATAGGTCGGCGAATAGACCGTCGTGACCTGCGTCTGGCCGAACGAGTCGCCGAGGGTCGTGTCGATCGCCGACATCGACAGGCCAAGCTGCGAGGCGGTATTGCGATCGACCACGACGGACACGTTCGGCGAGGCGACCTGCAGGTCGGATGCCACGTCTGTGAGGATCTTGAGCTTTTGCATATCGGCGAGCAGGATCGGCGCCCAGTGGTCGAGCTCGGTCGAGCTGGCGTCGGTCAGCGTATATTGATATTGCGCCTGTTCGAGCCGCCCGCCGATGTTGATGTCCTGACCGGCCTGCATATAGACGTTGGCGCCAATGATCGCGTTGAAGCGCGGGCGCAGCCGTGCCATGACCTGCTGCACCGGCGGGCGCTGGCTAAACGGCTTGAGCTGGACAAAGACCCGCGCGGTGCTTTCGCTGGCGTTGGGGCCGGTCGCACCGGCGAAGCCGACCACCCCGGAAACTGCCGGATCGCGCTCGAAGATTTCGGCGCACGCGTTCTCGATCTTGGTCATCGCGGCGAACGAGGTGTCCTGCCGCGCCTGCACCTCGGCAAAGATGAACCCGGTATCCTGCTCGGGCAAAAATCCTTTCGGGATCATCACGTAGAGCACGCCCGTCAAGACCATCAGCGCGAGCGTCAGCAGCAGCATCAGCGGGCGGTGGCGGAAGGTCCATTGCAGGCCGCGATCATAGCCGTCGCGCAGCCGCTCGAAGCCGCCCTCGAACCGGCGCGGGCGGCGTTTTTCCGGTTCGTGCTCGCGCGACAAAAACAGCGCGCACATCATCGGCGTCAGGGTCAGCGAGACGAGCGCCGAATAGAGCAAGGTCAGCGTTACTGTCATTGCGAATTCGTGGAACAGCAGTCCCACCACCCCCGACATGAACAGGAGCGGGATGAACACTGCGATCAGCGACAGGGTCATCGACACGATCGTGAAGCCGATCTGTCCGGCACCTTTCAGCGCCGCCTCGAGCGGCGGATCGCCCGCCTCGATGTAGCGGACGATGTTCTCGATCATGACGATCGCGTCATCGACCAGAAAACCGACCGAGATCGTCAGCGCCATCAGCGACAGATTGTCGATGCTGTAGCCGAGGAAGTACATGCCACTGAACGTGGCGACGATAACCAGCGGCAGGGTGATGCTGGGGATGATCGTCGCCCACAGCTTGCGCAGGAAGGCGAAGATCACCAGAACCACCAGCCCGACCGTTAGCACCAGGGTGAACTCGACGTCCGAGACCGAGGCGCGGATGTTGGCGGAACGGTCGGAAACCAAATCGACGTGCACCGCGCGCGGAATCGCTGCTTCGAGCCGTGGCAGCATCGCCTTGATCTGGTCGACGACCTGGATCGTATTCGCCCCGGGCTGGAGCTCGATCAGCAGCAACTCGCTCGGCGTGGTGCCGAACCAGCTGCCGGTTCGCGGATTGACCGAGGAGTTGATTATTTTGCCGAGGTCCTTCAGCTCGACCGGCGCGCCGTTGCTGTAGGCGACGATCAGATTTTGGAATTGCTTCGCGTCGAACAGCTGGTCGTTGGTATCGAGCGGGTATTGCGTTTGCGAACCCTCAAGATTGCCCTTTGCGGCGTCGAGCGTCGCGTCTGTGATCGCCGTGCTGACCTGGCTGAGGCTGATGCCGCGCGCTGCGAGCGCCTGCGGATCGACTTCAATGTGCACCGCCGGCTGCTGCTGCCCGGCGATGATCACCTGGCCGACCCCGCTGACCGTCGAGAGCTGCTCGGCGAGCATCACATTCGCATATTGGTCGATCGCATAGAGCGGCATCGCCCCCGAATGGATCGCGTAGATCAGCACCGGCGACTGTGCGGGATTGGTCTCCCGGTAGGTCGGCGGGTTCGGCAGAGCTCTTCGGCAGAAGGCCTTCCGCCTCGTTGATCGCGGTCTGCACAAACTGCGCGTCGGCGCTGATGTTGCTGCTCAGATTGAACTGCAGCGTGATCGAGGTCGAGCCGAGCCCGCTCGAGGACGACATGAACGACAGGCCCGGGATCGCGGTGAACTCGTCCTCAAGCGGCGTCGCCACGGTATCGGCCATCGTCTGGGGGCTTGCTCCGGGCAGCTGCGCCGAGACCGAGATCGTCGGAAATTGCACATTGGGAAGCGCCGAGACCGGCAGCAGCTGGTAGCAGATTATGCCGAACCCGAGCAGCGCCGCCATCAGCAGCGCCGTCGCGATCGGCCGGCGAATAAAGGGTTCCGAGATGGTCATGAACGTTCAGCCGGCTGCCGCGGCCTTCGGCGTCCGGACGCTGACCTCGACCCCATTGTCGAGCCGGTACTGCCCGTTCGTGACCACCTGCTCGCCGGCCGTGAGGCCCTTGCCGATGACCGCGATGTTCTGCTGGGTCGCCGTGACCTGGACACTGACGCGGCTCACTTTGTTGCCGGCCCCGATCACGTAAACGTAGGAGCCGTTCGGGCCGGTCATGACGGCCTCGGCCGGAACCGTGACCGCGTTGCGCCGGATGAACGCAATGAGATGCACCGCGACGAATTCGCCAGGCCACAGCCGCTCGTGACGGTTGGCGAACGTGCCTTCGAGCATGATCGTGCCGGTCGAGGTGGCGACCTGGTTGTCGATCAGGGTCAGCTTGCCACCTGCCAGCAGCTTGCCGGCCTGCGAATACGCCTCGACGGTGAGCGCGCCCTTCATTTGATTCTCTTGGATCGCGTCGAGCTCGATTCTCCGGCACGCTGAAGCTGACGTAGATCGGCTGCATCTGCGTGATCGTCACCAGCGGCGTGACGCCAGCCGAGCCCGTCGTGCCGGTCGTCGAGGACTGCGTGCCGCTCGACGACTGCGTGCTGCTCGACAGCTGAGCGCCGCTCGCCGCCTGCACGTAATTGCCGAGATCAACCTGAAGCGTGCCGGTGCGCCCGGCGATCGGTGCATCGATATGGCTATAAGAAAGATTGAGCTGGGCGGTGGCGACATTGGCCTGGTCGAGCTTCACCGTTCCCTGGTCTTGCCCGACGACATAGATCTGGTCCTGCTCGGTCTGCGTCGCGATCGAGTTTTGGGATTCGAGCCGCTGATAGCGGGCGAGGTCCATCTTGGCCTCGGCCAGCGCTGCCTGATCGTGCGCGAGTTGCCCTTGCGCCTGATCGAGCGCCGCCTGATAGGGGCGCGGATCGATCAGAAACAGCGGTTGCCCTGCCTTTACCTGATCCCCTTGTCGAAAATAGATCGCCATGATCCGGCCGTTGACCCGCGGAGTTACGTTGACCGTGTCCTCCGATTGGACCGTACCCAACGCGGGCACGATGGCCGGCACATCTTGAGTTTTAACCTCGGCTGCCGCCACCGGAACAGCCGCCGGCGGCGCCGGGGCGGGAGTGCGGGCAGATGTGAGATCAACGAGCTTCCAGCAAACCAATCCCGCCGACGCAACAGCAAGGCCAAGAGCGATCGCCCGTCCTCGCCGCAAGGTTCTAGGCTCCTTCTCCAACGCGCTCCCTTCGACGCAACAATATCTAGGAACCGAGGTTCCGCGGCGTGCCCGTGCGGAGCAACGGGGCGCGCCTTGGTCGAGCACCTGATCCGCGCTGTCGGCGCATCGCACTGAACCGCAGCCGCCGTTCAAGGCTGCCATCGGCCGAGTAGGGGCGCGGGCTCCGAGTTCGCCATAACGGCCCGGCGGCGGGCGCCGCCCCGCGCTTGCCAACTCTACGGACTGGCCTATTGGTGCCGGGTGAGGGATTCGAACCCCCGACCTTCGGTTTACAAAACCGCTGCACTGCCGCTGTGCTAACCCGGCGCGCAATCAAAGTTGATAGCCGAGGCGCGGGCGGGGGGCAATTCGGGCGTAGGCTCGTGTCGATCCAGGCGCGGCCGGGGCTCGCCTCGGGCAGGGTCGCATTCGGCGGCCTAATTCCGTGATGGCGGGGGCGTTATCGCTGCGACGGCACAGGGGAGAGCGTGCTAGCTTGCGGGCGGACCAGCAGGGGAGGCTTTGGATGGTGCCCCGAATGTTCGGCCTCGCCGCGGCGGCGCTGACCGCGCTATCGATGACGGCCGCGCCGGTCTTGGCGCAGACCGTCAGGATCGGGCTGATCAACAGCTACACGGGGTTTGTCGCGGAGCCGGCCGACGAGGCGCAGAAGGGGATCGACCTTTATGTCAAGTTGCACGAAAAGGACCTGCCGCCGGGGGTAAAGGTCGAGATCCTACGTCGCGACGACACCTCCAATCCGGAAGTCGGCAAGCGGCTGGCGCAGGAATTGATCACCCGCGATCACGTGCAGCTGTTGACCGGCATTATCCTGTCGCCGGTCGCCGCCGCGGTGGCGCCACTGACCGCCGAGGCGAAGGTGCCCTTGGTCATCAGCGGCGCCGGCGCCGGGGTCGCCATCCCGCGGCTGTCGCCCTATGTCGTGCGCGTGACTTTCACGCTGTGGCAGCAGGCCTATCCGATGGGCAAATGGGCGGCCCAGCAGGGCTGGAAGACGGCCTATACCGCGGTCACGCGACTTTATCGCCGGTCATGACGCCGAGGCCGGCTTTACCAAGGCCTTTACCGATGCCGGCGGCAAGATCGTCGGCGCCGACCGGTTTCCGCCGGCCAATCCCGACTTCACCCCGTTCGTTCAGCGGATCAAGGATGCCAAGCCCCAGGTCGCCTATATCTTCGTGCCGGCCGGGGTCCAGGCGACGGCGATGATGCGGGCGATCAGCGACCTCGGTTTGCGCCAGGCCGGGACCACGATCGCCTCGACGCAGGACCTGGTGCCCGACGAGGAGCTGCCGAACATGGGCGACACGCCTCTGGGCCTGATTACCGCTGGAACCTATTCCGTCGCCGGCAAGCGGCCGGCCAACGCCGCTTTTCTCGCCGACTGGAAGCGCGCATACGGCGACAACTCGATCCCCGACTTCTTCTCGGTCGACGGCTGGGACGGGATGACGATGATCTTCGACCTGATCAAAGCGACCAAGGGCAAGTTCACCGCCGATCAGGCGATGGCCTTCTTCAAGAACTGGAAAGATCCGAACAGCCCGCGCGGCCCGATCATGATCGACCCGGAGACCCGCGACATCGTCCAGAACATCTATATCCGGAAGGTCGAAAAAGTCGATGGCAAGCTCGCCAACATCGAGATCTCGACGATCCCGATGGTCAAGGACCCGTGGAAGGCGCTGCATCCGCAAAAGTAGCCAGCATCGCGCTGCCCGCCCCGTCCTGGTTCCTCGCTTGCGCAGATGCGCGGCGCGCTAGCCATCGCCGTCAGCATCGGCTTTCACGGCCTCGCCTTTGCGATGGTGCTGTACCTGATCTCGGTCGGGCTGTCGGTGACGATGGGGATGATGGGCTTCATCAACCTCGCGCACGGGGTTTTTGCGATGGCCGGCGGCTATATCCTGACCGGGCTGATCGACCGTCACGGCGTGCCGTTCCCGCTGGCGCTGATGGCGGCGGTCGCCGCGGTGACGCTCGCCAGCGTGCCGATCGAGCGGCTGCTCTATCGCCGGTTTTACGGGGGTGACGAACTCGACCAGGTGCTGCTGACGATGGGGCTCGTCTTCATGTCGGCGGCGGCGGCGCAGTATTTTTTTGGGCCGGTGCAGCAGCCATTGCGCCTGCCGCACGGATTGAACGGTGGCGTCGAACTCAAGCTCGGCGAATTTCCGGTTTACGAGATCCTGTTGATCGGCTGCGGCGCCTTGCTGGTGACGGGGCTGTGGCTAGGGCTCGAGCGCAGCCGGTTTGGCGCGCAGGTCCGCGCCGCGGTCGACAATCTGCGCATGGCGCAATCGCTCGGCATCGACACTTCGCGGCTGTTCAGCCTGACCTTTGCGCTCGGCAGCGGGCTCGCCGGCCTCGGCGGCGGTCTCGGCTCGGATTTGATTACGATCGTTCCCGGCTACGCGCTCGACAACCTCGTCTATTTTCTGATCGTCGTCGCGATCGGCGGGCTGGGCAGCATTCGCGGGCCGTTTCTGGCGGCATTATTGGTCGGCGTCGTCGACAGCGCGGGCAAATTCCTGCTGCCGCAGTTCGGGGCGTTTTTTATCTATGCGATGACGATGGGGTTGCTGTTGTGGCGGCCCCGCGGCCTGTTCGGACGCGGCTGACGGGCCGCATGGCGGCCGACCCGCGCGCCGCGGCGATCGAGGCCTTTGCCGGGCGGCACCGCTATCGCCCGCTCGAAGCGCTGCCCTGGCTTGCCGCACTCGCCGGTTATTTTATTTTCCCAGGCTATCGGCCGCTCGCCGCTCAGATCCTGGCCACCATCCTCTATGCGCTGTCGGCTGATCTGGTGCTGGGCTATGCCGGGATCGTAACCTTGGGCCAGGCCGCGTTTTTCGGTACCGGCGCCTATACCGCGGGGCTCCTCGCCGCGCATGGCTGGGGCGAGCCGATCAGCGGCCTTTTCGCCGCCGCCGCCGCCGCGGCGCTGGTCGGATCTCTTAGCGGTCTTATCATCCTGCGCAGCACCGGGTTGAGCCTGCTGATCCAGACCCTGGTCGTCGCCGCGATGCTGGCCGAGGCGGCGAACAAGGCGAGTGCGGTGACCGGCGGCGATGACGGGCTGCAGGGGATGCAGGTGTGGCCGATCTTCGGTCATTTCGCCTTCGGTCTCTACGGCCGCACCGCGTTCTTTTATTGCCTCGGGGTGCTGTTTTTGTGCTGGCTGGCGGTGCGGCGCGTCGTCCATTCGGCCTTTGGCCGTTCGCTGACCGGGATTCGCGAGAACAGCGCCCGGATGCACGCGCTGGGCGCGCCGGTCGGTCGGCGCCGGCTCGCCATCTATACGATTTCGGCCGCGTTGGCCGGGATTTCGGGCGCGCTGATCGCGCAGACGGCGGGGTTCGTCGGGCTCGATTCGCTCGGCCTCGAACGCTCCGGCACGGTGCTGATCATGCTGATCATCGGCGGCGTCGGGCGGCTCTACGGCGCCTTTGTCGGCGTGCCGCTCTATATGATCGCGCAGGACCGGTTTTCGACGGTCGAGCCGGTCTATTGGTATTTCTGGATCGGGCTGTTGATGATCGCGATCGTGCTGTTCGCCCGCGGCGGCCTGCTCGGCCTCGCCGAACGGCTGCGGTCGCCGGAAAGGCGCGGGCGATGACTCCGCCGGCGCTCGAGACCCGCGCCTTGGTCAAGAGCTTCGGAGCGCTTGCGGTGGCGAACGCGATCGATTTCCGCCTCGAGCACGGCGCCCGGCATGCGCTGATCGGGCCGAACGGCGCCGGCAAGACCAGCTTTGTCAATTTGGTGACCGGGGCGTTGGCACCGAGCGACGGCCACATCCTGCTCGACGGGGCCGACATCACAGCCTTGCCGCAAGCCGTGCGGGTCAAACGTGGGCTGGTCCGCACCTTTCAGATCACCCAGCTGTTCCGCGGGCTCAGCGTTCTCGAAAACGTGGCCCTCGCGGTATCCGAGCGACGCGGGGTCGGCGGCGGCCCGTGGCGCCCGGCCGGGCATCACCGCGCTGCGATCGAAGAGGCCTTCGCGCTCGTCGAGCGGATGGGGCTCGCCGACGATGCACTGAAACCGGTCGGCACCGTCGCCTATGGCCGGCAACGGCTGATCGAGATCGCCGTGGCGCTCGGCCTCGGACCCAAGGTGCTGTTGCTCGACGAGCCGGCGGCCGGGGTCCCGGCGGGCGAGAACGGCCGGATCGTCGAGGCCATCGAGAGCCTGCCGCGCGACATCGCCATCCTGATCATCGAGCACGATATGAATCTGGTGTTTCGCCTGGCGCAGCGGATCACCGTGCTGGTGCAGGGAAGCGTCCTCGCCGAGGGGCCGCCGGCGCTGATCGCCGCCAACTCGCGGGTGCGCCAGGTCTATCTCGGCGAGCGCGTGCTGGAGTGAGTGGGCGAGCCGATAGCGTGGCGCCCCTGTTCGAGGGCCTCGTCCTCGACGGTGTGTCGGCGGGCTATGGCGACACCATCGTGCTCGAACGTGTCGCCCTCGACCTGGCGCCGCGCGGAACGCTCGCGGTGCTCGGGCGCAACGGGGTCGGCAAGACCACCCTGCTCGCGACGATTATGGGGCATACCCGGCTGCGCGCCGGGACGATCCGCTTTGCCGGACACGAAATCGCCGGCCTGCCGGCGTTTCGGCGGGCGCGGCTCGGCATCGGCTTCGTGCCGCAGGAGCGCGAGATCTTTCCATCGCTGACCGTCGCCGAGAACCTGACGGTGGCGGCGCGGCCAGGGCGGTGGTCGCTGGCGCGGGTCTACGATTTCTTTCCGCCGCTCGCCGAACGGCGCCACCACCGCGGTAACCAGCTCTCGGGCGGCGAGCAGCAGATGCTGGCGATCGGCCGGGCGCTGATCGGCAACCCGGCGCTGGTGCTGATGGACGAGCCGCTCGAAGGCCTGGCCCCGGTCATCGTCGATGCGCTGATCGAGGGCCTCGATCGGCTGAAGCGAGAGGAAGGGCTGGCGCTGCTGCTGGTCGAGCAGCACGCTCGCCTCGCGCTCGAACTGACGACGCAGGCGATCGTCCTCGATCGCGGCGCCCTCGTCTTCAGCGGTTCGAGCCGCGAGCTCCTCGCCGCCCCCGACCGGCTCGACGCGCTGATGGGTATCGCCGGACGCGGGCCGAAGGATTGATCCGCCTGCATCGGAGACCTGCGCAGAACGGCATAGGATGCGGCTGCGTGCCGCGCCTAAAGTTCCTTGGGAGATGCTGTCGATGATGGTTTTGCCCGGACCAACCTGACTGGAGGTTTGCGCTATGCAGTACCGGCGAATTTCGGCCGATTGTCATCTCGACATGATCTGGCTGCCGCCCGATCTGTTCACCTCGCAGGCGCCGCGAGGATTGAAGGAGAAGATGCCGTTTGTCGCCGATCAGCCGGACGGGACCAAGCGCTGGGTTACCAACGACGGCGTCGATTTCGGCATGGCGGGCGGGGTCGGCGCGGTGGGATCGGTCTATGTCCCGGGCAAGCAGCTGCGCGTCGACAAGATGCACGAAGCCGGCCTCTATGACGACTTTACCAAAAAGGGTCACCGCCGGCCCGGCGATCCGCACCTGAGGGTCAAGGAGCTCGACCGTGATGGCGTCGACGCTGAGGTCATCTACGGCATCCTCGCCGCCTGCGGGAAAATGCAGGATCGCGAGGCGGCGAACGAGATGTTGCGCATCTACAACAATTTCATGAACGATTTCTGCAGCCATTATCCCGATCGCGAAATCGGCCTCGCCTGCCTGCCCTACAGCGACATCGAAGCCGCGGCGGCCGAGGTGCATCGCGTCGCCAAGCTCGGCATGAAGGGCGTCGAGCTCAGCTGCTCATGGCACATGACGCCGATGTGGCACCCGATGTGGGACCCGCTCTGGAAAGCGGTCAACGAAACCCAAGTGCCGCTGCATTTCCACACTTTCCCCGCGACCGACCCGGAACTCCGCAAATCGCTGGAGCCGACGATCGCGAGACGGATGACCTACAGCGGGCTGTGCCGCTTCCAGATGACGCTGGCGACGATCCTGACCGACCTGATGGGGGCCGCCGTATTCGAGCGCTTCCCGAATATTCGCATGGTTCTGGGCGAGAGCGGCATCGGCTGGATCCCCTACGTGCTCGACCGCATGGATTTCGAGTTCGAGGACCAGTACCAGGACCTAAAGCTCAAGCTCAAGCCGAGCGAATATTGGCGGCGCCAGTGCAAGGCGACCTTCCAGTACGATCGCGTCGGCACCAAGCTGATCGACGAGATGGGCATCGAGACCCTGATGTGGGGCTCCGATTACCCGCATCCCGATGGGGTGTGGCCGGAGTCGAAAAAGTACATCGACGAGCAGTTCAGCCACTTACCGGCGGAAACCACCTACAAGATGACCTGCGAGAACGCCGGCAAGTTCTACGGCCTGATCAACTGAGGGAAAAAAGCTCTCCCGGCCAATCGGTAACCGGGCAGAGCGCAACCAGACCGAAACCAACTGGCGAGGGGCGGCTGATGCCGCCCTTTTTTTTCCGTGTCACCATCCTCGGACCGACCCGGTAAATCGTAGTGCGCACATCGCCGCGAAAGAGTTGCCAATGCCGATCTCCCAAAGTGCGCACAAGAAAAATGGCCCCGGGGTTGCCGGGGCCAAGTTTGAACAGGGAGGCTTCACGTCTGGGAGACGTAAGGGTCCAAAGACCCTCTTCCCGGGACTAAGTCCCGGGAACTCATCTTGGCGGAAGAACCGCCAAAAACTTCATGCGATGAACCATCGCGTGCTCGAAATATGAGCGGTTTGACGTGGTCCGACCACTGGGAATTTGTCCTGGCTCGTCTGCAAAAAGCGCAAGCCTCTGTTTTCCGCCAAGTTCGATTTGCGCCGGAGCGGATTCGCTAAGATCATCCGAGCCGGGTCTCGGCCACCTTGCGCAGCAGAAAATCGCGGAACACGCTGATCCGCTTGGACGCTCGCAATTCCTCGGGGTAGACGAAATAGGCTTCGACCGGCGGTCCGGTCAGTTCGGGCAGCACGCGCACCAGATTCGGTCTGCTCGCTGGCGATGAAATCGGACATCGCGGCGATGCCGAGGCCGCTGATCACCGCGCGCAGCATCGCATAGAAATTGTTGACCGCCAGGATCGGCCGCCGCTCCTGCCCAGGCTTGGCGCCGGCGTCGAGCAGCCAGTTGACGTTCTGCACCGGCGGGCGGGCATCCTCGCCGTAGACGATCAGCCGGTGCTTGTCGAGGTCCTCGGCTCGCTGCGGCATGCCGTGCTTTTTGATGTAGTCGGGTGCGGCATAGACATGGCTCGGCACGCTGACCAGATGGCGCTGGATCAGATCCGGCTGCCGCGGCGGCGACATGCGGATCGCCACGTCGGCCTCGCGCATCGACAGGTCGAGCTCGGTGTCGTCAATCACCAACGTGACCTGGATATCAGGATAGAGATCGAGAAACTCGCGGATTCGCGGAGTGAGCCAGCTCGAGCCGAAGGCGACTGTCGTGGTAATCTTGAGTGGGCCCTTGGGCCGATCCTTCGATTCGGAGATCAGCCCTTCGGCCATCGACAATTTGGCGAAGACCTCGCGCGCGGTGCGGAACAACAGCTCGCCCTGCTCGGTCAAGATCAGTCCGCGGGCGTGGCGGTGGAACAGCGGCACGCTGAGGCTCTCCTCGAGCGCGCTGATCTGACGGCTGACTGCCGATTGGCTGAGGTTCAGCGATTCGCCCGCATGGGTGAAGCTACCTGCCTCGGCGACCGCGTGGAAGACCCGCAACTTGTCCCAATCCATCCCCATTCCCCCGACATCGGCATCGGAGCGGCGGGCGTCTGCCCGCTACTCGGCGGCCCGCATCGTCGTGGTTTCCTCCTGCGCTGCGAGAAACTTGTCCGCCTCGAGCGCGGCCATGCAGCCCATCCCGGCGGCGGTGACTGCCTGGCGAAAGATCTTGTCTTTGACATCGCCCGCGGCGAACACCCCAGGGATGCCGGTCGCGGTCGAATCGGGCCGCGCGACGATGTAGCCCTCGGGATCGAGCGAGAGCTGGCCCTCGACCAGGCCGGTCACCGGGGTGTGGCCGATCGCGACGAACACGCCGTCGCAGGGGTGGTCGAACAGCGCGCCCGTGCCCACGTCGCGCAACCGCACCCCGGTCACCTGCGGCGGTTCGGGCCGCCCGAGGATCTCCTCGACGACGGCGTCCCAGATGATGTCGATCTTGGGGTTGCGGAACAGCCGCTCCTGCAGGATCTTTTCGGCCCGGAGCGCATTGCGGCGATGGACCAGCGTGACCCGGCGCGCATGGTTGGTCAGATAGAGCGCCTCCTCGACCGCGGTGTTGCCGCCGCCGACGACCACGACTTCCTTGCCGCGGAAGAAAAATCCGTCGCAGGTGGCGCAGGCCGAGACCCCGAAGCCGCGAAACATCTCCTCGCTCGGCAGGCCCAGCCAGCGCGCCTGGGCGCCGGTAGCGAGGATCACGGCGTCGCCGACATAGATGTCGCCCGAATCGCCGGTCGCGACAAACGGGCGCCGCCCGAGATCGATCGATTCGATCAGGTCGACGATGATCCGCGTTCCGACATGCTCGGCCTGGAGCCGCATCTGCTCCATCAGCCACGGGCCCTGGATGATTTCGGCAAATCCCGGATAATTCTCGACATCCGTGGTGATCGTCATCTGTCCGCCGGGCTGCATCCCGGTCACCAGCAATGGCTCGAGATTGGCGCGCGCGGCATAGATCGCCGCGGTGTAGCCGGCTGGCCCGGCGCCGACGATCAGGACTTTGCTGTGGTGGCGTTCGGACATGTCGCGAATTCCAGTCGCCCAAAGGCTTACTATATTATTTCGCCGGCCAGCAACTTTAAGGTATCGGCGGCGCGCTAAAATCCGAACATATGGTCGAAACTGAAGGCGCCGTCGGCGCCGAGCAGCCCGTGATAGCCGAACAGCCGGCAGGTCGGGTCGCGAACGACCGCGTAAGCGCCGGCGCCGGCTCGGGCACGCGAGGGCGCGTCGAACAGCGCGTGGTAATGCCACAGCCGCGAACCCGAGCATGGGATCGCGATATGCCTGCGAACGATTTCGTGCCCGCCGCCCCCATAGAGGATAATTTCGGTGGCGCTCTCCGGCCGCCATGGCCGCGAGGCTGGGTAGATCAGGTGACAGATCGTGTCGTAGCCGTCCTCCCCGAGCCTCAGGAACAGCCGGGTCGAAAGCCCCGGCGGCCGTCCGCTGTAGGATTGCGGCTCGTCGCGATAAGTCAAAATGGTATTGAACACATGCGCGCCAAAGCTGGTTTCGGCGGCGTGGCCGGTCGCCTGATGCCGGTAGCGGAAGATCGCGTGCAGCCAACCGTCGGCCTCGCCCCCATCGGCAAAGTCGTAGACGAGCTCGACATGGCCATAGCCGTCGCCCAGCGCCTCGATGCCCGCTTCGCTATCGAGGTCGAGGGCAGTCGCATGCGCGCGCGACAAACGGCCGAAGGGATGACGCAATACCTCGTTTCCTTCCGGATCATAAACGATGGCGGCGATCGGCAGTTCGGACTGGCGGACGGCCATCGGCGTCGGCAGCACGAGGGTATGCCACAGCGCCCGCGGCAACACCGACGCCGGCAGCAGGTAGCCTTTGCCGAGCACGCCGCCGATCGAGGGCAGGCCGGGGTCGGGCCGCAGATCGGCACGCTCGACGTTGACGTGGGCGATCCTGCGGCGCGCACGCTCGATCACTTCGTAGCGCGGGCGCACCATGTGCTTGCCGGCGTGCAGTTCGACCTGCGCCGGCCAGGCGAGATCGGGGAGCAGGGCGCCAACATCGACGGCCCGGCTGGCGAACGGGGCGATCGGCTCGGCGATCGGCGTGATCCGCTCGTCCCCCATCCGATTGAGGCCGATTGCACCGGGTGGAATCGCGACCGGATGGCTGTTTTGCAGCCACAGCACAACTTGCTCGCCGGGGGCGGGTGCGGGCAGACCGGCATAGCGGTCGGCCGGCCAGGCGTTGGCGTCGTGCGTCGCCGACAGTGATCGATCGTCGCCCCCGGCGGTGTCGGCGCTGCCGTCGCCGAAGGTGTCGAGCGCGTATTTGACGATGTCGTGCCCGGCCGCTCCGACCACGTGCAGAAACAGCTGCCCGCAGAATTCGGGGAGGCGGAAGCGCGTGCGGATTTCGCGGCTGTCGAGAATGATGCTGCGAGCCGCCGGGCCGCAGCTCTCGCACCATTCGGCCAAGACCTCGCCATCGGCGTCGAACAGCGTCATCCAGCACTTGACCTGGCTGCCGCCATAGCTCGACCAGTAATTGGCGGTGGTGATCCGGGTGTGCAGACGATCGGTGTCGCGATAGAAGGCGAAGTTGGTCGCGAAGTTGAGCGGGTCGAGATAGACGCGCCGGTTGGTCAGACGATCGGGTGGAATGCGCATCGCATCGAGACTGAAAACCCGCGCACCCTCGGGCACATACGGTCCGAGTTGCGCAACAATTCGCTCGGCGTCAAAGGCGGCGACGAAGACCGAGCGCACGTCGGATCCGGCGAGCTCGGTCACCAGCTGCGCCGTGCGGTCGAGCAGCCGAGTGCCGAACCGCTCCACCTGCTGGACATAGATGCCGGCGATGTCGGCCGCGGCGAGCGCGAACAGCTCGGCAAAAGGCGAGGCGGCGCCGTACGGATCGACGATCGCAACCGGTCCATTGGCGGCCAGCGCCGCGAGCAGCGCGCAGGCCGGCGGCGCGGCACGCGGATGGGTTAGCGCCTTGTAAAGGGTGTTGCCCCCGGTGACGTTGTCAAACGTCTCGATCCGCAGCGCCATGATGCCGAGCCGATACTACACGCCCTGCCCGGGGCGCAAGCGGACGTCCCGCGCGCTCCCGCCGTCGCCCGAGCCGGCCGGCCAACATCGCGGCGGCGCGCCGGCAGGGCCAGGGCGGCATTTGGCCGGCCTCGATCCTGACGCGGTGGGAAGGCGACAAATCAATGCCGGCCCGCTCGAACACCACGGCCACATACCAGGTGGCCAGAACCGCGACCAGCGCCCCGGCCATCACGTCGCTCGGAAAATGCTGACCGGCCACGACCCGGCTTCCGGCCACGATCGCCGCCGTCAGGATGTAGAACAGCACATGCCGCGGCCACAACCACCAGAGCGCGGTCACCAGGGCGACGAAGGTGGCGGTATGGCCGGACGGAAACGACCAGTGGTCGGGGTGCCAGGCAAGCCAGCTGAAGCCGTACAGATGCGCGCTGAAGAGCAGCTTTGGGCGCAGCCGGCCAAAGCCGATCTTCATCATGTCCACAGTCAGGCCCGAAACCGCGATCGACACGAACAAAAAGGCCGGAATCGCCGACAGCGCGCGCATTGTCGGGGCAAGTTGGCGCAATCGCGGAGCCGCACCGCCCCAATGCAGCCCGGCAAAGGCGAGCGCGAACAGGACGAGCCAACCCCAGCCCTCGCCGAGTTGCCCGGTCAGATCGAACAGCGCGTGAAGATCGGGACCCTGGGAATGCAGGTAGAGCGCGAGCGGCTGGTCGACGAACTCAATCGAAACCACGACGAGGATGGTGGTGGCCGCCACCGCCGCGCCGATGCGCGCCGAGGGCGACGGCCAGCTTCGGCATGCCAAGCGCCATGCCGACGTCGCGTCCTGCCGGGCCCGGCGATAGAAGCGCCGCAGCGGCGGCGCCGCGAGGCCATCCCGCTCGACGATCCACCAGTAGGAGAGCGCCGTGGTGCCGAACACCAGCAGACCGGCCCAGACGACATCTGACAGAAAATGGCCGCCCTGGGCGATCCGGACGAGGCCGACCAGGCCGCCAAACGCGAATGTTCCGCCAATCGCCCGCCGCCGCGATGCTCCGGGCGGCATCAGGAAGGCGAAGGCGACCAGCGAAAAGCCGAGCGCGGCATGCCCGGAGACGAACGAGCAGTTGGTCGCGCATTGGGTCGCCGGCAACGGCGCCGGGGTGAAACGGTGCGACCCGCCGAATTCCTCGACCTGCACCGGCCGGGCGCGCCCCCAATGATCTTTCAGCACGGTGTTGGCCAGCAATCCGGGACCGAGTGCCGTCGAGAGTGCGACGAACAGCAGCGCCTTGCGATCGAGCCGCCACAGCGGCCTTCCGCTCAGAAACAGCCAGGCCCCCCCGCCGGCGACGACCAGCGCGATGCCCCAGGCAATCCAAGGGATCGCATGAAAGATCAAGACGACCGGCGGCCAATGCGCCAGAACGAAGCCGCGCCCGGGCGCATAAAACAGGCTGCTCACCAAAAGATCGGTCCGGGGCAGCAGCAAGAACAGCGCCAGCGCCGCAGCCACCAGCCCGGCATAGATCGCCGCGCCCGTCATGCGCGCTCCCTGCGGCCGCATCGGCTTAGAACCAGCGCTCGCAAGGCCGCAGCGGCGCGCGCCGTGTCGTCCGGCGCCGGATAGGACCATTCTTCGAACTCGGCCGCAGAACGGGCGGGTGATGCCGGCATTCTGCATGATTTGGTGAAAGCGGGCGAATTTGAGGTTGCCGCCATCGAGGCCGAGAATGTGGACGGGCTTGCCGGTGGCCGCGGCCTCGCTGATCATCGACACCGAATCGGCGGTCACCAGAAAGGCGTCGGCGAGCGCGAGATAGGCGAAGTACGGGTTTTCCGAGACCCCGTCCCAGATCGCCGCGGACAGACGCGCGAGGCGCTGTTGCAGCAGCGCGAGCCCGCGCGCCCCGGTTCTCCGTGACGGCGTCACCAGGGCCGAGCCGCCGCGCTCGCGCAGCAACGCCGCGACCGCCTCGGCGATTTCGCCAAGCCGGCGGAGAGTCAGCCGGTAAGCCTTGTTGCTGCCGCCGATCAACACCGCGAGGACCGGCCGCGGCATCGCCGCGAGGTCGGGAAAGCGCCCGCGCTCGACCGCCAGCCTGGCTGGTGTCACGCGATGGACGGCACCGCGCGTCACCACCACCCGTGGCCCTCGGAAGCGGTCGTGCTCGGGCACGATGGCGAGGTCGAATTCGTTGCGTCCAACACCGGGGTCCTGAATCAGCGTCGCCAGCGTCTGTCCGCCGCTCGCGCGCCGGATCGCCAGCGCCGGCATCGCCGCGTTGCGCCCACACGCGATCACGAAGTCGGGCCAGGGCGGTTCGAGCCGGGCGCCGCCCGCGGCACCGAGCGGGGCGGGCCACAGCAGCGGCGGCAGACAGCTCCACGGAAACCGGATATCGAGCCGCTTTTCGACAAAGGCGAGACCGCTCGCTTCGGCCAGGCCCAACGCCTGGCTCGACATCCCCGCTTTGCCGTCGTGCAAGACCCAGCCGATCGGATCGGACACCATCGGCCGGGTTTACGGAAATGACCCGGTCTCGGCAAGGCACGACACAGGTGCGCCGGGTCCAGCGGCAACAAAATTGCGCCCTCGACCGACCCTTTCTATTATCCGGCAAGCGACGGGAGGGATCGGATGCGGCGGATAAGGCTGGACCGGATCGACCGCCGGATCTTGCGCAGCCTGCAAGCGGAGGGGCGGATGACCAATGTCGAGCTCGCCCGCCGCGCCGGCATTTCGGCGCCGCCCTGCCTGCGCCGGGTACGCGCCCTTGAAGAGGCCGGCATTATCCGCGGCTATCACGCCGATCTGGCGCCCGACGCGCTCGGCTATGGGATCACGGTGTTCGCCCAGGTCGGGCTGGCGAGCCAGGCGGAGGCGGACCTGCAGGCATTCGAGCAGCTGGTCGCGACCTGGCCCGAGGTGCGCGAGGCGCATATGCTGACCGGCGAGGCCGATTTCCTCCTAAAGATCGTCGCCGCCGATTGGGACAGCTATCAACGGTTCCTCAGTGCCAAGCTGACCTCGGCGCCCAATGTCAGCCACGTCAAATCGGCGCTGACCTTGCGCGTGTCGAAGGACGAGCCCGGTATCCCGATCGCCGACGACCCGGCCGCCGCCGCCCCTGAAAATGCCCTGAGCTGACCGGCCGGCGGTCCGTGCCCACCGGTAAGCCATCCTCACTGTCGCGGCTGCAACAATTCCTCAAGCTCGAATCGGCTGGGGGAATTGCACTGTGCGCCGCCGCCGCCCTTGCCCTGATCTTGGCGAACTCGCCGCTCGGTGCGCTCTACACCCGGCTGTTGGACACCCCATTGGCGGTTCAGATCGACGGCCTGATCCTCAAAAAGCCGCTGCTCCTATGGATCGACGACGGGCTGATGGCGGTGTTTTTCATGCTCGTCGGGCTCGAGATCAAACGCGAGCTTCTCGAAGGCGGGTTGTCGCGCCGGTCCGACGCCATATTGCCGGCGCTCGCGGCACTGGGCGGGATGATCGCCCCGGCGCTGATCTATGCGTCTTGCAATTGGGGCGATGCCGCGGCGCTGCGCGGCTGGGCGATCCCGACCGCGACCGATATCGCTTTTGCGCTGGGGGTATTGGCGTTGCTGGGACCGCGGGTCCCGGCGTCGCTCAAGCTCTTCCTGCTCGCCGTCGCGATCATCGACGATCTCGGCGCCATCGTGATCATCGCGCTGTTCTACACGGCCGAGCTGTCGGTTACCGCTCTGGCGCTCGGCGCGGTCGGGGTCGGCGTGCTGCTGGCGCTCAACCTGGCCGGAGTGAGCCGGCGGGCTCCTTACCTGCTGGCTGGGGTCTTCTTGTGGGTCTGTGTTCTGAAATCGGGCGTCCATGCGACGGTCGCAGGAGTTATCGTCGGTTTGGCCATCCCGTTGCGGGCCGGTGGCGACGCCTCGCCGCTGGCCGACCTCGAGCACGATCTGCATCCCTGGGTGGCCTTTGGCGTGCTGCCGCTCTTTGCCTTCGCTAACGCCGGCGTGCGGCTTGCCGGCATGAGTGCCGCGGTCTTGCTCGACCCGATCCAATTGGGCGTGGCGCTCGGCCTGTTTTTCGGCAAGCAGATCGGCGTTGCCGGATTGATTTGGCTGGCCGTGCGCTGCGGCCTGGGCGCGCTTCCCGAAGGAGCCGGTTGGCGGCAGATGTACGGTCTGGCTCTGTTGACCGGCATCGGCTTTACGATGAGCCTCTTTATCGGCACCCTCGCCTTTCCAGCCGTAGGTTACGACGTCGACGTCCGGACCGCAGTCCTCCTCGCCTCGTTGTTTTCGGGGGTTTGCGGCTATCTCGTCCTGCGCTCTGCGCCGCGCGCCGGTCAGCCAAGATCGACTGTCAGCCGAAGTCTACAGTCATGACCTCGTAGGATTTGGCGCCGCGCGGGGTGGCGACCTCGACGCTGTCGCCCTTGCCCTTGCCGATCAGCGCGCGGGCGAGCGGCGAGGTCACCGACAGCCGGCCGCGGCTGACGTCGGCCTCGTCCTCGCCGACGATCAGAAAGGTCTGCTCCTCCTCGCTCTCTTCGTCGGCGAGAGTGACCCGCGCGCCGAATTTGATCACCGAGCCCGACAGCTTGGACACGTCGATGACCTCGGCGCGCGCAACCTTGTCTTCGAGCTCCATGACCCGGCCTTCGATAAAGCTCTGACGGTCGCGGGCCGCGTGGTATTCGGCGTTCTCGGCGAGATCGCCGTGCTCGCGAGCCTCGGCGATGGCCCGGATGATCGCCGGCCGTTCGACGGATTTCAGCTGCTTCAGCTCTTCGCGGAGCCGATTGTAGCCATCGGCCGTCATCGGAATCTTGTTCATCGAAGACGGTTTCGCATCCAGTTGTCGAATGCGGCAAAGCGCGCCGCTGCAAGGCCATCAAAAGTAAGACTGCAACGATGCAACTTCAAGGCTCCCGGCGCGCAGCGCCGCTATCGCCTGCACCGCCGCGCGGGCGCCGGCGACGGTCGTGTAGTATGGGATCGCGTAAGTCAGCGCCGTTCGCCTGAGGCTGAAGCTGTCGGCGATCGCCTGGCTGCCCTCGGTGGTGTTGAACACCAGCTGGACCCCACCGTTGAGCATGTGATCGACGATATGCGGGCGCCCGTCGCGCACTTTGTTGACCCGGCTGACCGGCAGGCCCGCGGCGATCAGAGTGTCGGCGGTGCCCGCGGTGGCGATCAGCGCGAACCCCATCTCGACCAGCCGGCGGCACGGCTCGACCAGCGCCGCTTTATCATGGTCGCGCACCGAGACGAAAACGCAGCCTTCGAGCGGTAGGCTGGTACCGCTGGCCAGCTGCGATTTGGCGAAGGCGCGCCCGAAATCGGCGTCGAGACCCATCACCTCGCCGGTCGATCTCATCTCCGGGCCGAGGATCAGGTCGACCCCGGGAAAGCGGGCAAAGGGAAACACCGATTCCTTGACCGCGACGTGGCGCGCCCCCTTCCGTCCCTCCCCAGCGAGCGGGGCAGGGTAGGGTTGAAGACTGCGGCAATCGGCAAGCCGTTCTCCGGCCATCACTCGCGCCGCGATCTTGGCGATCGGCACCCCCCTCGCCTTGGCGACGAACGGGACCGTACGTGAGGCGCGCGGATTGACCTCGAGCACATAGATCTCGCCGTCCTTGACCGCGAACTGCACATTCATCAGACCGACCACTTCAAGGGCCCGGGCCAGAGCCACGGTCTGCCGTTCGATCTCGCCGACCGTCGCCGGGGTCAGGCTGTAAGGCGGCAGCGAGCAGGCGCTGTCGCCGGAATGGATGCCGGCCTCCTCGATATGCTCCATGATACCGGCGATTTCGACCGCGCTGCCATCGGCGACGGCATCGACATCAACCTCGATCGCATCCTGCAGATAGCGGTCGATCAGCACCGGGCTGGTGCCCGAGGCGCTGACCGCTTGGCGCATGTAGCGGCCGAGCCCGGCGGCATCGTGCACGATCTCCATCGCCCGGCCGCCGAGCACGTAAGACGGTCGGATCACCACCGGATAGCCGATGCGCAATGCCACCGCCTCCGCCTCTCTGGCCGAATGCGCCGTTCCGTTCTCCGGCTGGCGCAGGCCGAGCCGGGTCAACAGCCCCTGAAAGCGCCGCCGGTCTTCGGCCAGGTCGATCGCGTCGGGCGAGGTGCCGAGGATCGGGATCTGCTCGCGCTCCAATGCCGCGGCGAGCTTGAGTGGGGTCTGGCCGCCGAACTGCACGATGACCCCGAGCAACGTTCCGCGCTGCTGCTCGACACGGACGATCTCGACCACGTCTTCCGCGGTCAGCGGCTCGAAATACAGCCGGTCCGAGGTGTCGTAATCGGTCGAGACGGTCTCCGGATTGCAGTTGACCATGATCGTCTCGATGCCGGCCTCGGACAAGCTGTAGGCGGCGTGGACGCAGCAATAATCGAATTCGATGCCCTGGCCGATGCGGTTCGGCCCGCCGCCGAGGATCACGATTTTCCGGCGCTCGCTCGGATCGGCCTCGCATTCGGGCTCATTGAACCCGTCGCCCTCATAGCAGGAGTAGAGATACGGGGTCAGCGAGTGGAACTCGGCGGCACAGGTGTCGATCCGCTTGTAGACCGGGCGCAGGGAGAGCCCGCGTCGCCGCTTCGAGACTGTCTCCTCGTCGAGCCCGACAAGCCGGCCGAGCCTCGCGTCCGAGAAGCCCAACTGCTTCAACCGCAAGAGGCCGGTGCGATCGCTGGGCAGCCCATCTCGCCGCACCCGCTCCTCGACTTCGACGATCTCGCCGATGCGCTCGAGGAACCACGGCTCGAACTTGCAGGCGGCATGGATTTCGGCGGTCGAGAGCCCGTGCCGGTAGGCCTGGGCGATTAACAGCAGCCGGTCGGGCGACGGTTTCGCCAGCGCCGCCTTGACCGCATCCTTGCCGGCGCTCTCGATGCCGTCGATCGCGATTTCGTCAAAGCCCGTGAGACCGGTTTCCATCGAACGCAACGCCTTCTGCACCAATTCGGGCCAGCTGCGCCCGATCGCCATTGCCTCGCCGACCGATTTCATCGAGGTCGTCAACAATGGCTCGGTGCCCGGAAACTTCTCGAACGTAAACCGCGGCATCTTGGTGACGATGTAGTCGATCGTCGGCTCGAACGAGGCCGGCGTGACGCCGGTGATCTCGTTGGCCAGCTCGTCGAGGGTGTAGCCGACGGCCAGCCGGGCGGCGACCTTGGCGATCGGAAAGCCGGTCGCCTTCGAGGCCAATGCCGAGGAGCGCGACACCCGCGGGTTCATCTCGATGACGACCAGCCGGCCGTCCTGCGGGTTGACCGCGAACTGCACGTTCGAGCCGCCGGTGTCGACCCCGATCTCGCGCAACACCGCGATCGCGGCATTGCGCATCAGCTGGTATTCCTTGTCGGTCAGGGTCAGGGCCGGAGCAACGCAGACCGAGTCGCCGGTGTGGACGCCCATCGGGTCGATATTCTCGATCGAGCACACGATGATGCAATTGTCGGCGCGGTCGCGCACGACCTCCATCTCGTACTCTTTCCAGCCGAGCACCAATTCCTCGATCAGCACCTCATGGGCCGGAGAAGCGCGCAGCCCGCCGTGCACGATGTCCTCGAATTCCTGCGCGTTGTAGGCGATGCCGCCGCCGGTGCCGCCGAGCGTAAAGGACGGCCGGATGATCGCCGGCAGCCCGATCTCGTCGAGTGCGACGAACGCCTCGTCGAGCGAACGCACCAGCCGGCTTTCGGGCGAGGCGAGCCCGATCCGGTCCATCGCTTGGCGGAACAATTGGCGGTCTTCGGCCTTGGCGATCGCCGTCTCGCTGGCGCCGATCAGCTCGACCCTATAGCGCTCCAGGACCCCGGAGCTGGCGAGCGCCATTGCGGTGTTGAGCGCGGTCTGGCCACCCATCGTCGGCAGCAGGGCGTCGATCGGGTGTCCCGTTGCCCGCTCGCGGGCGATGATCTTTTCGACCATCTCGGGCGTGACCGGCTCGATATAGGTGGCGTCGGCCAAATCGGGGTCGGTCATGATCGTCGCCGGATTCGAATTCACCAGCACGATCCGATAGCCGTCGGCCTTCAGCGCCTTGCACGCCTGGGCGCCGGAATAATCGAATTCGCAGGCCTGCCCGATGACGATCGGCCCGGCGCCGATGATTAGGATCGATTCGATGTCGGTGCGTTTAGACACGATTTCTACCAATCATCCCGGCGAAAGCCCGACGAGAGCGGGACCCATCGCGGTGCGGGAACGCGCCTCTGCGGCAAGTCGCAGCGCTTGTGCCAAGCTGGTGATGACCGGTCCGTTGGAAAATGGGTTCCGGCCTCCGCCGGAGAAGCATTTCTAGTAACTGCCCAGCTATTCTTCGACAATTCATTACCCTATTTCTTCGCGTCCTCGTTGACACCGGCCATCAAATTCACAAACCGCTCGAACAGGTAATGGCTGTCCTGCGGGCCGGGGCTCGCTTCCGGATGGTACTGCACCGTGAACACCGGCTTGCCGACGACCCGCAAGCCCTCGTTGCCGTTGTCGAAGAGCGAGACATGAGTGGCCTCGACGCCCGGCGGCAGGCTGTCGGGGTCGACGACAAATCCGTGGTTCTGGCTAGTGATCTCGACCGTGCCGTTCGCGAGATCCTTGACCGGGTGGTTGGCGCCGCGATGGCCGAGCGCCATCTTCTCGGTGCGCGCGCCGAGCGCCAATGCGATCAGCTGATGGCCGAGGCAGATACCGAAAATCGGCTTGCCCGCGGCGATCAGCTCGCGCAAGACCGGCACCGCATAGAGGCCGGTCGCCGCCGGGTCGCCCGGTCCGTTCGACAAAAAAATACCGTCCGGGCGATAGCGCAGGATTTCCTCGGCCGAGGCGGTGGCCGGGACCACGGTGACCCGGCAGCCGTGCTGGGCGAGCATCCGCAGGATGTTGCGCTTGGCGCCGTAGTCGACCGCGACGACATGGTATCGCGGATCGCATTGCCGGCCATAGCCGCCCTCGTGCTGCCATGCCGTCTCGTCCCACTCGTAGGTCTGGCGGCAACTGACCTCCCGGGCCAGATCCATCCCTTCGAGACCGGGCCAATCGGCGGCGCGAGCATGGAGCGAGGCGATATCGAGCGGGTGCTGCGGATCGTGGGCGACGACGCCGGTAGGCGGTCCCCTGTCGCGGATCAGCCGAGTCAGGCGGCGCGTGTCGACGCCCGAAATCCCAATCAGTCCACGCGCTTCGAGCCAATCGTCGAGCGGCCTGGTGGCGCGCCAGTTGGCCGGTCGGGTGACTTTGCTGTGAACGACCAGCCCGCGGGCGGCCGCTGTCGCGGTTTCCACATCCTCGGGATTGGTCCCGACATTGCCGATATGCGGAAAGGTGAAGGTAATGATTTGGCCGGCATAGGAGGGATCGGTCAGGATCTCCTGGTAGCCGGTCATCGACGTATTGAAGCACACCTCACCGACCGCCGTGCCGCGGGCGCCGAAGCCGCTGCCCCAAAACACCGTGCCGTCCGCCAGGACCAGCGCGGCGTTGCAGTCTGGCGGTTGCAGCGACGGGTCGCGCATTTTGGGGCAAATCCGCTGGGCAAGCCGCGAGCCGCCCGGGGTCGGTGACGGGGCGAATGGCGGAACAGCGAAGAGATAACCGGCCGAGCGCTCGCGGTCAACCCCTGCTCTGTCGGAACTCCAGGCGCTTTCAAATACTTAGCTTCAGACGTGCCGAATTGCTGCGGACCGCGAAACAGGTTAGGCTGAATTTCTCAGCGCAGAAGGGTGTGCCGATGCTGCGTCAGGCCTTCGCCGACCGGCTGAAAGGGGCGATGAAGGCGAGAGATGCGCGCACCGTCTCGACCGTGCGGCTGATCTTGGCCGGGCTCAAGGACCGCGACATCGCCGCCCGCACCGAGGGGAACCGCGATGGCCTCGCTGAGCCCGAGATCGCGCGGATGCTGCAGGCGATGATCAAGCAGCGCCGCGAATCGATCGTCCTCTACGAGCAAGGCAAGCGCGCCGATCTCGCCCAGCAGGAGCGCGAGGAGATCGCGGTGATCGAGAGCTTTCTGCCGCGCCAGATGAACGAGGACGAGATCGAGGCGGCGGCCCTGGCGGCAATCGCCGAAACCGAAGCCGCCGGCATCAAGGATATGGGGAAAGTCATGGCCATCTTGCGCGAACGCCATGCGGGCGCGATCGATTTCAGCCGCGCCGGCACCGCCGTCAAGCGGCTGCTGGGCTGATCCGCCGATGCCACACTCCCAGCCCGACCAAAAACCCCCTCTCCCCTCGCTCGCTGGGGTAGAGGACTGGGGTGAGGGAGGGACCACCGTCACACGCCGGATCGCGAAGGCCCTCACCCTCCATCGCGAGGGCGTGATGAACCTCGCACGCGGCTGAGGCATGTCGTTTCCGCCGGGTTTTCTCGACGAATTGCGCGGTCGCGTGTCGCTGGCGGGGCTGGTCGGCCGCCGGGTCAAGCTCACCCGACGCGGGCGCGAACATGTCGGGCTCTGCCCGTTCCATCACGAAAAGACCCCGTCCTTCTACGTGGTCGAGGACAAGAACTTTTTTCACTGCTTCGGCTGCGGCGCGCATGGCGACGCGATCGGTTTTGTGATGCGCGCCGACCATCTCGATTTCCTCGAAGCGGTCGAGAGATTGGCCGGCGAAGCCGGACTCGCGGTGCCGCAAGCGACGCCCGAAGAACGCGAACGGGCGCAGCGGCAAAAGACCCTGCTCGAAACCCTCGAAGCCGCCGCCGCCTTCTACCAAGCCACGCTGCGGGCGCCGGCCGGCAGAGGGGCGCGGGATTATCTGCAGGCGCGCGGCCTTGACCCCGAGACGATCGGCCGCTTTCGCCTTGGCTGGGCGCCGGATTCTCGCGAAGGTGGGGACCGGCAGGCGCTGCGCCGCGCCCTCGCCGGCGATTTCCCCGAACCGCTGCTGATCGAGGCAGGGCTGCTGCGCCGGCCGGAGGCGGGCGAGCCGTTCGATTATTTCCGCGGCCGGGTGATGTTTCCGATCGGCGACCGCGCCGGCCGAGTGATCGCCTTTGGTGGGCGCGTGATCGCAGACGGACAGCCCAAATACCTGAATTCCCCGGAGAGCCCGCTGTTCGCGAAGGGGCATGTGCTCTATGGCTGGTCGGCGGCGCGGGCCGCCCCCTCCGCCCCGCCCGGGGCGGGTTCCGCGGGTGCCTCGGACGCGGTTGTCACCGAGGGTTACATGGACGTGATCACGCTGCATCGCGCCGGGTTTACCTCGGCGGTGGCGCCGCTCGGCACGGCGCTCACCGAATTCCAGCTGCAGGAACTGTGGCGCTTGGGGCCGGAGCCGATCCTTTGCTTTGACGGCGACGCCGCCGGGCAAGGCGCGGCGTTGCGCGCGCTGCACCGCGCGCTGCCGTTGCTGCGGCCGGGCTACAGCCTGCGGTTCGCGGCCTTGCCGCCGGGCGAAGACCCGGACTCGCTGATCCGCCGCGGCGGACGTGCTGCTATCGAACGAGCCCTGGCGGCGGCCCGGCCGCTGGCGGACATGCTTTGGGAATCCGAGGTGCGCGGATCACCGCGCGACACGCCGGAGCGACTCGCCGGGATTCAGACCCGGTTGCTGGAACGCGTGCGGACGATATCGGACCCGACGGTTCGCCGCGAATTCGAGACGCTGTTCAAGAAGCGCTGCGATCCTTGGCAAGCCAGGCGCAGAAGCGCACGCTTGCCGCAGGCCACGGCGGTTCGCGAGGGGCCGCCGCCGCCGCCGCGTCCTGCCGCGCGGGTGCAGCGCGAAATTCTGTTCTGTATCCTGCTCAGCTTTCCGGCATTGATCGACGAAGTCGCCGAGGAGTTTGCGGCGCTCGACATCCCCGAGGCGGTGCTTGACAAGCTTCGCCATGAAATTTTAGAGATCGAGGCTCTGCGGCCGGGGCTTGACGCTTCGGCGCTCCGGCAACACCTTACCTTGAACGGGTTTGCAGCGACCGTGGATGCGCTCCTCTCGCCTTCGGTCGACTCGGGCTTCCTGGTCCGGCGTTCGGATCCGCGTCTGGCTCGCGACGAATGGGCCCATGTGATCGGAATGCTGATGGGAGGTCGCCGGTCGGCTGTGGCCGAAGCCAGCAATCACCTGAGCGACGAAGTTTCGGCGGCGAGCTGGGAGCGCTTTCTGGCGGCCAGGGAAGAGTTGCTGCGGGACGGCTGGATCGATGACGAGCCCCGGATCGACGACCAGCCGGGCTGACCGGCGAGCGGCGAGCCGCGAATGTCGCCGGCAGACCCGGGGCGCGGAAATTTTTGCGTTCGGCCTCGGCGGGGCCGGTGCGAAACCTGTTTAGGGATGGTGGAATGGCGAGCAAAGCGGCGAACACGGCTGAAGTGACGGAAACCCGCGAGGAGGCCGCCGAGGCGCCTCTGCTCGATATCGTCGCCGCCGCAATCAAGAAGATGCTGGCCCGCGGGCGGGAGCGCGGCTACGTCACCTATGACGATCTGAATGCAGCGTTGCCGCCCGACCAGGTGTCCTCGGAGCAGATCGAGGACACAATGACGATGCTGTCCGAGCTCGGGGTCAACGTCATCGAGAGCGAGGAGAGCGAAGAGCCGGCCGCCGCCGAGGCTGCCGAGGCCGACGGCGAAGCCCGCGGCAATCTCGACGATGACGATATCGGCCGCACCGACGATCCGGTGCGCATGTATCTGCGCGAGATGGGGTCGGTCGAATTGCTGTCGCGCGAGGGCGAGATTGCAATCGCCAAGCGGATCGAGGCCGGACGCGAGATGATGATCGGCGGCATCTGCGAAAACCCGGCGACGATCCGTGCGATCATCGGCTGGCGCGACGCGCTGAACGAAGGCAAGATGCTGCTGCGCGACATTATCGATCTTGATGCCACCTATGGTAGCGGCGGATTTGAGCAGGCGGCACCCGAAGCCGCGGCGGCTCCGGCCGAGCCGGCCGCCGACACCGGGGCTGATGCCGAAGCGGCGGCTGACGGCGCCACAGCGGAGCCCGAACTCGCCGAGGTCGAGCCGGAGCTCGCCGCCGACGAAGCCGACGCCGAGGAGAGCTCGATCTCGCTCGCCGCCATGGAAGCCCAGCTAAAGCCCGGTGTGCTCGCCGCCTTCGACACCATCGCCGAAGCACACAAGAAGCTGCAGCGGCTGCAGGAGCAGCGCATCAACGCCCTGCTCAAGGGCGAGCCCCTGCCCAACGTGACCGAGCGCCGCTACGAGAACCTGAAGACCAAGGTCATCGACGAGGTCAAGCGCATCCGGCTGAACAACGCCCGCATCGAGCACCTGGTCGACCAGCTCTATGAGGGCAACCGCAGGCTTGTCGCCGATGAAGGCCGGCTGTTGCGCCTGGCCGAGAATGCCGGGGTCAAGCGCGCCGAATTCCTGCGGGAATATTACGGCAACGAGCTGTCTCGCGATTGGCTCGAGCGAGTGGCGGCGCTGCCCGTCCGCGGTTGGCCGCGGCTCATTGAAAAGCACCATGCCGAGGCGACGCGGCTGCGCACCCAGATCGCGCAGGTCGCGGCCGAGAGCAAATTGCCGATCGCCGAGTTCCGCCGGATCGTGCAGACCGTGCAGCGCGGCGAGCGCGAGGCCGGCCGTGCCAAAAAGGAAATGGTCGAAGCTAATCTGCGGCTCGTCATCTCGATCGCCAAAAAATACACCAATCGCGGGCTGCAGTTTCTCGACCTGATCCAGGAAGGAAACATCGGCCTGATGAAGGCGGTCGACAAATTCGAATACCGCCGCGGCTACAAGTTCTCGACCTATGCCACCTGGTGGATCCGCCAGGCGATCACCCGCTCGATCGCCGACCAGGCGCGCACGATCCGCATCCCGGTGCACATGATCGAGACGATCAACAAGCTGGTGCGCACCTCGCGCCAGATGCTGCACGAGATCGGCCGCGAGCCGACCCCCGAGGAGCTCGCCGAAAAGCTGGCGATGCCGTTGGAAAAGGTGCGCAAGGTCCTGAAGATCGCCAAGGAGCCGATCAGCCTCGAAACCCCGATCGGCGACGAGGAGGATTCGCATCTCGGCGACTTCATCGAGGACAAGAACGCGGTGTTGCCATTGGACGCCGCGATCCAGGCCAACCTGCGCGAAACGACGACCCGCGTCTTGGCGTCACTGACCGCGCGCGAGGAGCGCGTCTTGCGCATGCGCTTCGGCATCGGCATGAACACCGACCACACCCTCGAAGAGGTCGGCCAGCAATTCTCGGTGACCCGCGAACGCATCCGCCAGATCGAGGCGAAGGCGCTCAGGAAGCTCAAGCACCCGAGCCGCTCGCGCAAATTGCGCAGCTTTTTGGATACCTAAGGGAAGGTCCCTCGCCCCGGCCCTCTCCGCGCGCGGGGAGAGGGAGGGACCCGCGCCTTCCCGGATCAAGTCCGGGGAGGAGGATGAGGGGCGACGCCAGGCTCGCGCTGGGATATTTTGCGACCCGGCGGGCCCGTAGTTCAGTTGGTCAGAACGCGCCGCTCATAACGGTGTAGTCGCAGGTTCGAGTCCTGCCGGGCCTACCATTGCCGGGCGTGCCGACGCACGCCGCAGCCGGGAGAGGGCCATGACAGCAGAGCGCAGCAAACATCCGACTGTGCATTTCGTCGGCAGCATCCCGCTCCACGATGCCGAGAGCGTGTACCGCACGCTTGCCGCCGCGGCGGGGCCATATCTGCTGCGCCTGCCCGATGGCGAGACCGGCATCCGCAAAACCTGGATTCGCTTTTTGCAGCAGGTGCTCGCCGAAAACCCGGCGATCGAGGTCGCGGCGGACGTGCCGCCCTTCAAGTTCACGCAATGGGACGGCAAGCTGCTGCGCGAAATCCCTCGCCTTCGCTTGCGCGCCGGCGCCATGCCCGATCCCGCGACCTTCGCCACCGGCTATGCCGATATGGCGATCGCCTCATGGGGTCTGTTCGACCGTCTGCAGACCGCCGGGATCATCCCGCCCCAGGTCAAGTTCCAGGTTTCGCTGCCGACGCCGATCGCGCCAACCTACAACAACATGGTGCCGTCCGACCGGCCGGCCTTGCTGCCGGCGCTGACCACGCATCTCGTCGGCGAGGTCGCGAAGATCGCCGCCGCGATTCCCAACGACCGCGTCGCGCTGCAATGGGACGTGTGCCAGGAGGTGTTGGCCTGGGAAGGCTATTACGAACCAGGGCCGGTCGATTTTCGCGCCGAGACCATCGCAATCCTGACCCGGATCGGCGAGGCGGTGCCCGCGGCGGTCGAGCTCGGCTATCATCTGTGCTACGGCAGCCCGGCCGACGAGCATTGCGTGCAGCCGAAGGACACGGCGATCATGGTCGAGATGACCAACGCGATCGCCGCCGGCGTCGCGCGCCCGATCCAGTTCTTCCACATGCCGGTGCCGAAGGAGCGCACCGATGACGCCTATTTTGCGCCTCTCGAAGAATTGCGCCTCGACCCCGCGACTGAACTCTATCTCGGCCTGATCCATTACAATGACGGATCCGGCGATACCGCGCGGCTCGCCGCGGCGCGGCGCCACGCGCGGGTCGACGGCGTCGCTACCGAGTGCGGCATGGCGCGCGGCGACCCGGCGCGACTATCGTCGCTGCTCGCCGCCCATGTCCGCGCCGCGCAAATCCCGGTGGGCGATTAGCGCTGGTTCGGCGAATTCGGCCGTCGGATTTTTGGCACAGACCTCCTGTCAAATGCGTTGCGGTTTTCCATATACCATCCACGTGGATGGTATATGGATGGCAACTGTGGCCGACGAGCGGACGGCGAGAGGGCCCGAAAGCGAAAAGATCACGATCAATCTCGGCTATGTCGATCTCGGCCACATCGACCTGATGGTCCGGGACGGGTTCTACGCAAACCGGACTGACTTCATCCGCACCGCGATCCGTAGCCAGATCGCGCGGCATGCCGAGGCGGTCGGGAAATCGGTGTCCCGCAAAAACCTCAATCTCGGTCTGCGGCACTATACCCGCGAAGAACTCGAACAGGCTCGCGCCGCCGGGCAAACCCTGCGCATCAATGTGCTGGGCCTCGCCAGCATTGCCCAGGATGTTTCTCCGGAGCTGGCGCGGGCGACGATCGCCTCGATTGTCGTGCTCGGGGCGCTCCATGCCAGTTCGGCGGTGAAGGCGGCATTAGCCGATCGGGTCCGCTAGCCCGCCCGACCGGCGGCGGCTCGCGTCGCCAACGCGCTTCGCCAAAATCCCCGCCGGCTGCAAATCGAACGCCAACGTTCCAACCGGGATGCGGCCAAGTGCCTTCACTTGATGGCGCCTGCCCGGTTTCTCAGCACCAAAGGTCTGCGTCGTGAAAGATATGTTGAACCGTCACCTGCCCGAAGCGATCCGCCTCACCCGCAGCGGCCGGCTCGCCGCTGCGACGGCGTTGCTGCAACGCGCACTGCGAGCCAAAGCAATGCCGCTCCCTTCCGCCGCCGATGGCGACCTCGCGGACACCGAAGCAGGACGTGGACCGCGCGCGACCGAGGAGATGCCCGAGACCATGGAAATCGGCGGAACGGGACGCACCGCACCGCCACCGATGCCGGCAGCGTCCGTCGAAGCGATCGACCGGGTCGGGCTCGGGCCGAGCTTTTGGACGCGGCGGGTGAAACACTCGCCGGCGCAGACGCTCGAGATCGTGGCTGAGAACGCGCAGTGGCTGGCCAAGTCCTTTGGCAACCAATCCGGCCGCCGCGCCTACAAGCTCTATGTGCCGGGCGGCTATCACGGGCAAGCGGTGCCTTTGATCGTCATGCTGCACGGCTGTACCCAGTCGCCCGACGACTTCGCCGCCGGCACCCGCATGAATACGCTCGGCGAAGAGAATACCTGCTTGGTTGCCTATCCGGTGCAGGCAGCGTCGGCGAACCGGTCGAGATGCTGGAACTGGTTCAGCCCGCGTGACCAGCGACGCGGTCAAGGCGAACCCTCGCTGATCGCCGGCATTACCGGCGAGATCATCGCCGACTACTCGATCGACCGGCGGCGCGTTTATATCGCCGGCCTTTCGGCCGGAGGCGCGCAAGCCGCGATCATGGGATTAGCCTATCCGGACCTCTACGCCGCGATCGGCGTGCATTCCGGACTCGCTTGCGGGGCGGCGCACGATCTCCCCTCGGCGCTCGCGGCGATGCGTCAAGGCGAGGTCGCGGCATTGCGCCGGTCGGGTAAAATGACAGATCACGCGGGAAACGGGGGTGGCACGCAACACGGTGCGGCGCTACCTGCGCGATGAAGAGGCAGCGCGCTACAAGCCGCGTCCGCCGCGGTCGACCAAGCTCGATCCGTTCAAAGCCTACGTCACCGAACGCCTGGGCTTGGCGGCGCCGGAATGGATACCGGCAAGCGTGCTGCTGATGGAGTTGCCCGAGCGCGGCTATTGCGGCGGCTCCACGATGCTGAAGCAGTTCGTGGCGTCGCTGCGGCCGAAGCAGGCGGTCGAGCCGGTGATCCGGTTTGAGACCGAGCCCGGTGAGCAGATGCAGGTGGACTGGGCAGTCATCCTGCGTATTCCGGCGAACGTGATCGGCCATTCCGGCCGAAGGTGATCACCGCTTCCGGTGATCGTGATCACGCCGATCACGGGCGGTAGAAGCCCGCCATAATGGTAGCAGCACGCCGCGCCGCTGACGTAAGCGTAGGTTGCATGGGCGTGGTGGGGCTGGTCAAGTCGGATGCGGATCGTCCGCGGAGTCCATGGAGGGGACCCCAGCGCGCTGCGCAGCGACCGCCACGGGTCTGGCGGAGCGGCGCGCGCGGGGAGGGGCTGTGGACCCCCGTGGGCGATCGGGGCACGGGCGGTCATGCAGCGGGGCTCTCGGCGGTGACGAGGTGACGCCGCAACGACGGGCCCTTTAGCTCGATCCGATGCGCGCGATGGACGATGCGATTGAGGATGGCGTCGGCCAGGGTTGGATCGCCGATCACCTCGTGCCAGCGATTGACCGGCACCTGGCTGGTGATCAAGCAGCGAGCCGCGATCGTCGCGGCCGTCGACGATCTCGAGCAGATCGCGGCGCTGCTCGGCGTTGAGCGGCTCCGGTCCCCAATCGTCGATGATCAGCAGTCGGACGCGTTCGAGCGCGGTCAACAGACGCGGCAGGCGGCCCTCGCCGCACGCCTGGCCCAGGTCGCCGAACAGGCAGCTGGCGCGCTTGTAGAGCACCGAGAAACCGTCGCGACAGGCCTTGTGACCGAGGGCACAGGCGAGCCACGACTTGCCGATGCCGGTCGGCCGCGATGAGATGATCGTGATCGCGCAGCCACTCGCAGGTGGCGAGCTTTTGGAAGAGGGCGCGATCGAGGCCGCGCGGCGCATGCAGGTTGACGTCCGCGACGACGGCGGCCTGGCGCAGTCTGGCCTCGCGCAGGCGACGGGCGAGGCGCTTGTTCTTGCGGCTTGTCGCCTCGCGATCGACCAACAGGCCGAGCCAGTCCTCGCGGGTCAACTCGGCCGCCTTGGGCGCGCTCTGCATCTCGCGATGAAGGCGTCGGCCATGGCCAAGAGGCCGAGCACGCGCAAGCGCTCGACCGTGGGGTGGACCAGCATCTCCTCTCCTTTCAATGGTAATAGCCGGGACCGCGAATGTTCTCGTGGATCAGGATCGGCGCCTCGCCAGTCGGCGGCGGCGCTTTCTCGCGGTGGTTCTTCAGAATGGCGGCGACCGAGCTATAGGAGCGGGTGCCGAGCACCAGCGCGCGGGCGCAGGCGGCGTCGACGCGCTCGGCGCCGTAGCGCTTGACCAGGCCGAGGATGCCGATGCAGGAGCGGAATCCCTGTTCGGGGTGCGGCCGCGAGCGCAGGATCACATCGGCCAGGATGGCGGTGTTGTCGCCGACCGCGGCGGCCTCGTGCCGGATGCGTTCATGCGTCCGGTCGCGATAGCGCCGGTGCGAACTCGGCATGTGCTCGGCGACGGTCGTCGGCCGATGCGGCCGGGCGCTGCGCGATGGCTGGCGACCCGCTTGCCGCGGTGGAAGATCTCGACCGTCGCGGCGGTGATCCGCGCCTCGACCTCCTGGCGGATCAGTGGTGCGGCACGCTGTAGTAGTGCTTGCCGATCTCGACGTGATAGTCGAGGTTCACCCGGCAGCGCTTCCACTCGGCGTATTCGTAGGGTTCGGCCGGCAGGGGCTTCAGCGCCGGGCGGTCGAGCTGTTCGAACAGCGCCCGCCGGCTGGTGCCCGAGCCGCGCATCGCTCGGTCGTTGAGATCGTCGAGCAGCGCGCGGATCGCGGTGTTGAGATCGGCCAGCGAGAAGAAGCGCCGGTGCCGCAGCCGCGCCAGGATCCAGCGTCCGACCACCTGGACGCCGACCTCGACTTTGGCTTTGTCGCGCGGCTTGTAGGGCCGCGCCGGGACAATCGCGGTGCGGTAATGCCGCGCCATGTCGGCATAGGTCCGGTTGACCATCGGCTCGTGGAACGAGGCCTTGGTGATGCCGGCCTTCAGATTGTCGCTGACCGTCTGTCGCGCGGCACCGCCGAAGTAGGCGAAGGCGCGGACATGCGCGGCGATCCAGTCCGGCAGCTTCTGGCTCCAGGTCGCCTCGGCGTAGGTGAAGCTGGAGGCGCCGAGCACGGCGACAAAGATCTGCGCCGGGATGATCTCGCCGGTGCTGGCGTCGATCACCTCGGCGGTGCGGCCGGCGAAATCGACGAACAGCCGCTCGCCGGCGACGTGGACCTGGCGCATCGTCGGCTTCAGCCGGCCGGCCCAGGCCCGGTAGAGATCGCAGAACCAGGAATAGCTGAAGCCGTCGGCGGCGCCGGCGCGGTACTCCTCCCACAGCAGCGCCAGCGTCACGTCGGGACGGCGCAGCTCGCGATGCACCCGGCCCAATCGGGCATCGGACGCTGATCGGCCGGCGATCCCGCGAGCGGCGGGAACAGCAGCGCTTCGAGCCGCGCGTCGTCGAGATCCTCGGGCAGCGGCCAGGCGATGCCGGCGGCGCGCGCCCGGCTCAAATAGCCCGATGACCGCGCCCTGGCTCAGCCCCAGGCTTCGGGCAACCGCCCGCTGCGGCAGCCTGCTTTCAAAACACAGTCGCAAAACTTCACGGATCTGGCGCATCGACAGTCTCTCGGCCGGCATCTCGTCTCCCCTTCGACAAAGAGGACGAGGCTACCTTCGGTTGAGAACTGTCAGCGCCACGGAGCGCTACACCATCGCGTCAGGCTGATCACGATCACCGGATTGGTGATCACTTTCGACCGGAATCCGTGATCACGTTCCACCGGAACGCGCAGTCATTCGGCGCGGCAGCAACCGGCTTTCGGTGTTTGTCGCCACTCTGGGCTGGAGCCGGGCGACCTATGTCGAGTTCGTCACCGATGAGCGGGTTGAGACGCTGATCGAGGCGCACGAGAATGCCTTTCTGGCATTCGGCGGCACGCTGCGTGAGGTGCTCTACGACAATATGCGCACCGTCGTGCTGGAGCGGCACGGCTACGGTCGCGGTCGTCACCGTTTTCATCCCGGCTTTCTCGACTTTGCCCGGCACTGCGGTTTCCGGCCGCGGCTGTGCGCGCCGTATCGGGCGCAGACCAAGGGCAAGGTCGAGCGGTTCATCCGCTATTTGCGGCACAGCTTCTACGTGCTG
>CAWHWB010000005.1:0-258158 GCA_963832875.1 uncultured Alphaproteobacteria bacterium
ATTCCGGAGCAAGCCGGCCACCGATTCCGGAATGAGCTCGGCCACTGATTCCGATTTGATCTCGGCCATTCCGATTTGATGTCGGCCACCCCCGGGAGGGGTGGCAGGCGCTCGACCGCTGGGCCGTGTGCGGCGCCTCTGCTCGTCAGGAACGACGAGCGGGGGGACCGATGCCAGCCGAGAGAGTGTCGATGCGACGCGCACGCGAGATCCTGCGCCTGAAGAACGAAGGCGGCGCCAGCGACCGGCAGATCGCCCGGTCGCTGAACCTGGCGCGCAGCACAGTTGCGCTGACACTCGAGCGAGCCGCCGCGGCGGGGTTGCGCTGGCCGCTGCCGGCGACGCTGACCGACCGCGTGCTCGAGGCGATGCTGGACGCCGGCCACGGCAGCCAGCAAGGGGCGCGGCGCAAGGCCGAGGCCGATTGGACTTACGTGCATCACGAGCTGCGCCGGCCCGGCGTTACGCTGATGCTGCTGTGGGAGGAGTACCGCGGGCGCGAGCCGAACGGCTATTACTACAGCCGCTGGTGCGAGCTGTACCGCGCCTGGGAAGGCCGGCTGTCGCCGACGATGCGGCAGGCTCATCCCGCCGGCGAGCGGATGTTCGTCGATTATGCCGGCCAAACAGTTGATTTGATTGATCCCGGCAGCGGCGAGATCCGGCCGGCGCAGATCTTCGTCGCGGTGTTGGGCGCCTCCAATTACACCTACGCCGAGGCGACGCTGACCCAGAGCCTGCCGGATTGGATCGGCGCGCATGTTCGGGCGCTCGCCTTTATCGGCGGCGTACCTGTAGCGGCTTGCAATCATCCGCGGCCGGGCTCGCAATCATCGGCGATTTGAGCTCACGCTCGGTGAGATTATCGGGTGCGCCCGGCTCATGCTCGGTGATCCCAGGCTCACGATAATTGCGACCGACTTGCACTCATCGGCACCGGGCTCACGATTGGTGAGACGGATCGTCAGGCCGCGCTGGGCAGGAAAAGGAGGGTTTTTCAGCCTCACACTGGGAGGCCGGCGACGAGCATCTGCTCGGTGAGTTCGCGCGAGCGGGCGAGGTCGAGTTGACCCTGGAGAAACAGGCGCACGTCGGCCGGCTTGATGTGGAATTCCTCGGCGATGCTCTTCACGTCGTAGCCATAGCGGGTGAGCCGCGGCTCGAGATCGTCGATCCGCGGAGAGAGCACGGTTTCAGCGAGGGTGGCGGTGACGACCGTCTCGCCGGCTTCAAACGTCTTCTCGAAAACGCGCGTTAGATATTGCTCGATCTGCAGCGGCGTGCGCAGCCGCACGGCAAGCAGATCGACCGCCGCCGGCTCGATGATCGTGGCGGGTTCGGCGTTCTCGGCCCGGCAGCGTTCGAGCAACCAGGCGATGTAATCGGTCTGGTGGCCGGCCATGCCCTCGAACGGAAAGACGGCGAAGCGGGAGCCGATCTCCTCCATGTTCGGCCTCAAGAGAGCGTTGCGCAGCTTGGGGTGACCCGCGAGCACGATCGACAGCACGGCGCCGCCGTCGGCTACTACCTCACACAATCGTTTCAGGCCTCTTAGCGTCCGGAAGTGGAGGTCGTGGGCCTCGTCGACAAACAGCACGACCGGCTTCTTGCTCTTGCGGACGAGTTCGCGCAGCGCGCGTTCACGAAATTCGCTCTGGGTGGGGATCTTGGGCTCTTTTTCCGGGGAGAGATCATAGAAAAGCGCGGTGATCAGCGTCACCAGGCTGCTGCGTTCCTTGTCGACGGCGAGCGATTTCGACACGGTGACGCGCTTCTCCGCGACAAGGATGTCGCGCAGCTGGCGGAGCAGCAGGGTCTTGCCGGAACCGACCAGTCCGGTGAAGGCGATCAGCCGGCCGGCATGGATGACGCCGTGCAGGCCCTGCAACACCTGCCGGTGATAGGGCGTCTCGTAATAGCCCGCCCCGTAGAAGTCGCGGGTAAACCCGAAATGGTCGAGGACCTCGCTCAGCATGGGTTTCCTTTCGCCGGCCGCAGCCGTGCCATCACCCGCTCCATCACCGTCCGGCGATCGAGCGTCTCGGCCACGACCGCATCGATAAAAGCGCGCTCCTCCTCCGGCAGGCGCGCGAGCGGCATGCCCAATGCCTCGGCGATCGCCAGCTTGGCGGTGATGCGGTTGGAGAAGGTGAACTCGCGGAACGGGTCGGGGTCGATAAAGGCCCGGCGCGGCGGCACCGGGGCCGGTTCGGGCGCGAGCGCCGGGTGTCCTTCCAACACCGCCTTCGGGCACCTGCAGCGCGCGGGCGAGCAACGCGACGCGATCGGCGCGCTGTTCGCGCCGGCCCTTGCGATGCTGCCGGTAATGATGCAGCGGGATCGGCCGCCGACCGGATGGTAGGGGCCGTAACGCTCGTCGCCGAATTCGACGTAGAGATCCTGGTCGAAGCAACCCCCACCACAGAAGCACGGTCTCGCCGGCGAGATCGGCGTCCACCTCGTAGAGGGTCCCGCCGATGCTGATCCGCGCATCGCCGCCGACCTGGCGCCGCTCGGGTTCGCGCGCGAAGGCACAGAACC
The DNA here is from genome assembly GCA_963832875.1 of uncultured Alphaproteobacteria bacterium. Taxonomy (GTDB): domain Bacteria; phylum Pseudomonadota; class Alphaproteobacteria; order ATCC43930; family CGMCC-115725; genus AP-15. The sequence continues at coordinate 2,542 of CAWHWB010000005.1, forward strand.
GCTCCCAGCTACACATTTCGTGCACGCCGTCGGCCGGCAGGTTTTTGAGCCAATCCTCGATCCGCGAATGCGTCTCCGCGCGGTGCTGCTGCGCGTTGTATTGCGCGAGGTAGCGCTTGAGCCAGCGGTTGGCCTCTGCCTCGGTCTCGGGCTTGTGGAAGTGATAAAGCGTCTCGTGCGCCTCCTTGACCGTGCGGAACGGGCGCTCGACCTTGCCTTTCGAGCGCGCGGTCGGCCGCCGACCATCCTTCCCGGCGGGAAGATGGGTCAGCACTGCCACTCCGAGATGCTCCATCGCCCGGCGGTAGACGGTGCTCTTCGCGATCGAGCCGTTGTCCTCGTAGATCGCTGCCGGGATGCCCTGAAAGGGCGAGCCGTCCTCCTCCGGCTTTGGCGCCATGGCATTGAACAGAAACCGCAGCGCCGCCTCGACATCTTCACCGTAGACCCCGTGATATTCCTGATACGCGACGCCGCTGCGGTCATCGACGGCGCTGTAGATCATCAGGGTCGGAGCGCCGCGCCCGGGCTCGATCCAGGAGGGACACTCGACCTGCTTCAGATCGGAAGGGCTCAGGTCGAAATGCCACAGCGCATTGCTGTGCTCCGCCTGAAAGCGCACCGCCGCCGGCGGGCGCGTCATCCGGTCGTGATCGTAGCCCCACTCCTTGAGATAGCGGTTGGCGGTCGCTTTACTCAACAAACCGGGCGGCAGGCGAACCGGACCGTTGGGCGTCTCGACCCCGTGCTCTTCCAGGATGCGGATCGCCTGCACTGTCGAAAGATGCCGGCCCTTGCCGTTGAGGGTCCGCAATTTCATCGCCGCGATCGTCTCGCAATAACGTTCGAGTTCCGCTGCCGGGATGACTTTCGGCTTGCCGCGATCGGCGCGGTGCAGCGGGCGCGGGTGAAGTTGCCGGCGCAGCTCGCGGTAGAGGGTCGCCCGCGACACGCCATAGAGCGCCGCGGCGGCCGCGATCATGCTCTTGCGATCGGCATGCCGCGCCGGCAGCGTCTCCAGCCGATGACGCAAGCTGATCAGCGCCTCGTGGGGAATGCGCGATCCGGCCTCAGCCATTGGCCTCTTCGAGGTAGCTGTAGAGCGTCGGTTTCGAGATACCCATGATCCGGCAGATTTCGACGATGCTGTGCTGCTTGTCGTTGTACAGCGCGACGACGTGGCGGCGCTTTTCGGGATCGAGCAGTTTCGGGCGGCCGCCTTTGCGGCCGCGGGCGCGGGCGGCGGCAAGCCCGGCTCGGGTGCGCTCGCGGATCAGGGCGCGCTCGAATTCGGCCAGCGCCGCGAACAGGTGAAAGGTGAACTTGCCGTTGATCGTGCTGGTGTCGATCCCTTCGGTCAGCGACCGCAACTCGACGTCGCGTTCCTGTAGGGTGCGCGTCAGCGCGATCAGATCCGACATCGAGCGGCCGAGGCGGTCGAGCCGCCACACCACGAGCTGGTCGCCGCCGCGCGCCACCTCCAGCGCGAGCGCCAAACCCGGCCGCGCCGCCTTGGCGCCGCTGATCCGATCCTCATAGAGGCGGGTGCAGCCGGCGCGCGTCAGCGCGTCGCGCTGCAGGTCGAGGTTCTGGTCGTCAGTCGAGACTCGGGCATAGCCGATGACGGCGGCGGGCATTGCGGCAGGAAACCCGTTCAAGGTTCAGGTTTGCAGACCTTGAAACCCTATACGAATTTCTTATCCGTAGAGAACCAGCAAATGCGAGTTCGACCGGGTGGTTTGTCATGGGGCCGACCGTTCCTTTCGGTTGTTGGCTTACTCACTGAGGCAGTCGCACCGGAGGTTCCGGCGCAGATGGTGTCCCGCGGCCAACCGGGCCCTTTTGCCCCGATCACCGCCTTTAAAGGTTCGCACTCGCGGTGAAAATCTCGCAAATATCTGGGTCATCGTTGTCCTCGGTGCGTCTTACCTGTGATCGATAAATCGCATTCGATGAGCGTGTGGTATAGGCCTAATAATTTCAAAAAAAATAAACGCCCATTGTACTCACAAAAATAAATCCCATTTGCGAGAGAGCGCCAAAATCATTTGGTGCATCTGACGATCTTCTAAAAAATCCGGAGCGGGTGGCCGACGATCGGACGCGCCCGCTGGCCTGAGGAGACTTGATGACATTTCGTCCATTGCAGGATCGCGTCGTGGTCCGCCGCGTCGATCCTGAGCAAAAGACCGCGGGCGGCATTTTTATTCCCGACACCGCGCAAGAAAAGCCGATGGAGGGCACGGTTGTCGCCGTCGGCCCGGGCGCGCGCTCGGAAGATGGCAAGGTTCATCCGTTGGATGTCGAGGTCGGCGACCGGGTCCTGTTCGGCAAATGGTCCGGGACCGAGATTACGCTCGACCGCGAAGAGCTGATCATCATCAAAGAATCGGACCTGATGGGCGTGGTCATAGAGACCGCGTCGCGCATGGCCGCTTGAGGAGATCGTCATGGCAGCGAAGGACATTAGATTCAACTCGGACGCGCGCGATCGGATGCTGCGCGGCATCGACCTGCTTGCCGACACCGTCAAGGTGACGCTCGGCCCCAAAGGCCGCAACGTGGTGCTCGACAAATCCTACGGCGCGCCCCGCATCACCAAGGACGGCGTCACCGTCGCCAAGGAGATCGAGCTTTCCGACAAGTTCGAGAACATGGGCGCGCAGATGGTCAAAGAGGTCGCCTCGCGCACCAGCGACCAGGCCGGCGACGGCACGACGACGGCGACGGTGCTGGCGCAGGCGATTGTGCGCGAGGGGGTCAAGGCGGTCGCTGCGGGCATGAACCCGATGGATCTTAAGCGCGGCATCGACATCGCCGTCGAGGCCGTTGTCGCAGACCTGAAGAGCCGCTCGAAGAAAGTCTCGACGGATGCCGAGATCACCCAAATCGGCACGATCTCGGCCAATGGCGATCACGAGATTGGCGAGATGATCGCCCAGGCGATGCATAAGGTCGGGAGCGAAGGCGTGATCACGGTCGAGGAGGCCAAGAGCCTGGAGACCGAGCTCGACGTGGTCGAGGGTATGCAATTCGACCGCGGCTATATCTCGCCCTATTTCGTGACCAACGCCGAGAAGATGTTCGCCGAGCTCGAAGACCCGTACGTCCTGTTGCACGAGAAGAAATTGCCCGGCCTGCAGGCGATGCTGCCGCTGCTCGAAGCCGTGGTGCAGAGCGGCAAGCCATTGCTGATCGTCGCCGAAGACATCGAGGGCGAGGCGCTCGCCACGCTTGTCGTCAACAAATTGCGCGGCGGGTTGAAGGTGGCCGCGGTCAAGGCCCCGGGCTTTGGCGACCGGCGCAAGGCCATGCTCGAGGACATCGCGGTACTGAGCGGCGGTCAGGTGATCAGTGACGACCTCGGCATCAAGTTCGAGAACGTCACGCTCGACATGCTCGGCCGGGCCAAAAAGGTGCGTATCGAGAAGGAGAACACGACGATCATCGACGGCGCCGGCAAGAAGAATGAGATCCAGGCCCGGCTTGCCCAGCTGCGCGCCCAAATCGAGGAAGTCGACGTCGGATTACGACAAGGAGAAGCTTCAAGAGCGTTTGGCGAAACTCGCCGGCGGCGTCGCGATCATCCGCGTCGGCGGCTCCACCGAGGTCGAAGTGAAAGAGCGCAAAGACCGCGTCGACGACGCGGTGCATGCGACCCGGGCCGCGGTCGAGGAAGGCATTGTCGCCGGCGGCGGCGTCGCCCTTCTCCATGCGATCAAGGTCCTGGCCAGGCTGAACCCGGAAAACGACGACCAAAAATCCGGCATCGACATCGTGCGCCGGGCATTGCAGGCGCCGGCCCGCCAGATCGTCGCGAATTCCGGGGCAGAGGGCTCGGTCGTCGCCGGCAAGCTCCTCGAAAAGGGCGACGCCAACTACGGCTTCGACGCCCAGACCGGTCAATTCACCGACATGATCAAGAGCGGCATCATCGATCCGACCAAAGTCGTGCGCCTCGCCTTGCAAGGTGCCGCATCGGTGGCGGCACTGCTGATCACGACCGAGGTCATGGTCGCCGAAAGGGCTGACAAGAGCTACTCGCCGATGCTGAGCGCAAGCATGGGCGAGGCGAGTTTCTGAGGGATCGAATTGGTCCGCCCGTGGGCGCCGCCAGCTTGTTCGAAGCCGAAAACGGCGGTGCGCACGGGCTGTGAAGCCATCGGATTTCCTCTGATGGCTAGGGAGTTGCGATGGATACCAGCACGATAAGGAGCCTGCAGATCGCCGCCGAACGCGGCGAGGCCGAGGCGCAGTTCAATCTCGGCGTCTTTTATGACCGCGATTTCGACGACAACGGGTATGCCGTCGAGGGTGACCGGGTGGAGGCGATCAAGTGGTTGTTGGCGGCTGCCGAGCAGGGTCTGCCACGCGCTCAAAGCAGGCTCGCCGAGCTCTATGCCGCCGGTCCTAATGCGTCGGGAAACTACGTCAACGCGTGTGCCTGGTTCTTGCTGGCGACAGCAAGCTCGCGCGGCATACACCGTCACGAGGCTCGATCAGCGTATGAACAGATCGCCACCCGGCTGACGTCGGCGCAGCTCACCAAGGCGAAACGCCTGGCAAAACTATGGCGGGCGCACAGCCGAGAAACCCCACAACCGAGCGAAGGGCAAGAGCAATGAGAGCCTGGTTTGTTCCACCGCTCGTCATTCCGGTTTTTGTCGCGCTGATGGTCGCGGCTTACGCGACCTATCAGGCACTCTGACCAAGAAATCCACAAAAGGAGCTCCGATCATGGCCATTTCGATAGACAGCAAGATGAGCGGTTTCCGGAAATGGGCGGAAGTACACGAGCCGGCGAAGATTGACAAAGCTGACAGCCGAGCGAACGAGGACAGCGTCAATACCGTGGCGGATGACCTTCTCGTCGGGACACTTGATCGGCAACCGCATCGGCCGTGGCTCGTCCCCGGGACAGGCAAGCTCTGAGGTGTATTAGAGGCGAAAACGAGGCCGCTCGCGGTGGGCGCGAACAGCGCGCCCCAGCCTCACCGGCTATCGATACGCGGGACCAAGCGAGGCACGTGACCGATCCAAAGGAAGAGTAGCCGATGCAAGTGTTTGTGCGTGACAACGACGTCGGTTCGGCATTGCGAGTATTGAAAGAAAAAGATGCAGCGTGAAGGGGCTTTCCGCGAAATGAAGCGGCGGCGGGCCTACGAGAAGCCATCGCAACGCCGCGTCCGCGAGGCAGCCGAGGCAATCCGCCGGCACCGCAAGGCGATGCGCAAGCGTAGGGAGCGCGAAGGATATTAACGACCGGCGAGGGAGCCAGGGTTCGCTCGCATACCCAAAGACGGGTCGCCCGCATCGCAGTCTGCGACTGACCGACCTGTGCCCCTCTCGTTCGACAGGGGAGAACAGGATTGCTCACCGTATGTTATTTTAGCCGCTTGCGGCTGCGCGGCCAAAGTTGTCTGGCGCTGCCACAGCGTCGAACGGCCGGTCCAACTGGTCCTCGATCCACCAACCGGCTTAACGCCGATTGACGAATTGTTCAGTCTAGGCCCTGCGGGTATCGCCGGTAGCCGGTTGAAACGGGGCACTTCGGGTGTGAAAATAACCGTTTGAATATCGGCCCGTTAATCCCCATATAACTGAAATCGCGTTTCGACCAGGGCACGGCTCTACGCGGTGTGCTCTCGGGCAAACCAAACAGTGCTCTCCGCAATTGAGATGTGATCTGTGCCGGCAGAGGAGCCGGGGCAGGATTTCTTTTTAAAGGAAGCTCTATGTCTATCGGCACCGTGAAGTGGTTTAATTCGCAAAAGGGCTATGGCTTTATCCAGCCCGAAGACGGTTCCAAGGACGTGTTTGTCCATATTTCAGCCGTCGAGCGTTCTGGGCTGGGCCAGCTGGTCGAGGGCCAGCAGATCAGCTACCAGCTTGAACGCGGCCAACAGGGCAAGACCTCGGCGGTCGACCTCCAAGCCGCGTAACGCACAAGCCGCGTAACGCAAAATGAGTATGGACGCCGCGGGGGTGCGGCGTCCATACCGCGCTTTCGGGAGGTCGCAATATCAGAGCATCGATTCCGCGTCGGTCAGGCGGTCGAATTTTTTCCCGACCCCGGGGTCGACCGGGCGAGCCGCGGCCGCTACACGATCGTGCGGCTGCTGCCGCTCGAGGGCCGCACACCGCAGTATCGGGTCAAAAACAGCGCCGACGGGCACGAGCGGATGGCCCGCGAAACCCAATTGGGTCCACGATGATCCTCGCCGACCGCGCGCCGGAACCTGCGAGCGGCACGACAGAAGAGTTCGGCGCCATCTCGGGGGCCTGACATTGGCCTGGAACTTCCATCATCTCCGGGTCATATCGACCGAGCATCCGGCGAGGTGATGAGCGGGCTTGCGGATCCGTCACAAGCACATCCGCAAACCTGGTATCCTGACCTTCGATCTTGCCCGCCACAGATGGAAGCCTGCTCTGCCAGCCGCCCTCAGAGGCCGGAGATCGCACGGCGCGCCCAAAAATGCTGGCCCCGCATATTAATGAGCTGCGCATAACTCGTGCCGCAAGCTATTGAAAAAACTTGTTTTCCAAATCAGCGCTTTTGGCACGACGAGGAGGCCCTATTCCGGTGTGCATCGCCCTACCTAGGCCGCGTTTGCAGTACGCGGTTCTGACCACCGCCGGTATTGTTGGATCTCCTGCAAGCTCGACCTCGCCCGCTCGCGCGAACTCACCGAGCAGATGCTTGTCGCCGGCCTCCCGGTATGAGGCTGAAAACCCCTCGTTTTCCTGCCCGCCGCTCCGTCTCACCGAACGTGAGCCGGCGCCGATGAGTGCAAGCCCGTCTTATTTATCGTGAGCCGGGGATCACCGAGCGTGAGCCGGCCGTGCCCGATAATCTCACCCAGCGTGAGCCGAAATCCGCGATGATTGCGAGCCGGCGCGCGGATGATTGCAAGCCGCTACACCTAGCCGCCTGGGTCAATTCACGGCAGCCATCGCCTTTGCAAGCTCGTGGCGCAGCCGGTGTTGTTCGTCGGCACTGAGTTTTTCCGGCTCAAGAACCACGACAAATCTCTTGAGCGCGCCGGTAAACCGGAATGGCATCTTTTCCTCGTACTCCTCCAGAACCGGGGTGCCGGTGTCCTCCCCGACATCAAAAGTCTCGTCGAGAGAAAAACGAACCGGTATCGTTCGCTCAACCCGGCCTTGCGCCGCCTGTTTTTCGTCCACCAGCAAGGTGGCCGTAGCGGCTTTGCCGATGCCGCCGCCATCATAGGCGAACTTGACGCGGACGATATGACTGCCGGGTGCTAAAGGTTGATCGGCAGCGACCCGATACTTATGCTGCGGCTGATTTGAATACGCATAGGTAAACTCAGGTTTGCCGTTCTGCATTAGTAGGGCCCAACCGCCGTAGCGGCCTCCCATCGTCGCCAGAACCCCGTTCGCGCCGCCCTGCGGAACGGTCACTTCGGCCGCGATCGTCCATGACTTGTTCTTGAAATTCGGCGCCGAGCCCTCCGGGATACGGATCATTCCCGGGAAGTAGACGAACTCGCTCCGGCCGCGGGTCAGGCTCGGGCGGATTGCCGGGTCGGCCCGCGATGCGAAGCTCGAAGTCAAGGGGATAGACATTGTATTTCCTGGCCTCGACATCGAACGCGTCCTGAAGCTCCTTGAGTTTGTCGGGGTATTTGTCGACGAGGTTGTTTGCCTGACTTGCATCCTCGTCGATGTTGTAAAGCTCCCATTTGAAGTCGTCGGGACTTGGTTCGAAGCCGATCGTGACCCATGGCAGGCGGAGGGGCGTCGTGTTCGCCATCCAGCCATCCTTGTATATGGCGCGGTTTCCGAACATCTCGAAATACTGGACATTGTGCGCTGTCGGCGCGTCGGCCTTGTCGAAGGTGTAGACGAGGCTGATGCCGTCCAGCGGCTTCTGCTCGACGCCGTCCAAAACCTTCGGAGGGTTGATTTGCGCCGCCTCGTAGATGGTCGGCACGATGTCGATCACATGGCAAAACTGCGGTCGCAGACCGCCCTTATCCTTGATGCGGGCGGGCCACGAAATCACCATGCCGTTGCGGGTGCCGCCAAAGTGCGAGGCAATTTGCTTGGTCCATTGCATTGGCGAATCCATCGCGTGCGCCCAGCCCACCGGATAATGGTTATAAGTACGGGGTCCGCCTAGCTCGTCGATCATCGAAAGGAGAAACGGAATGCTTTCTTGAACCCCATTCGCGGCAGTCCCGACTTCGTTTGTTGTACCCTGCAAGGTTCCCTCGGCGCTCGCGCCGTTGTCACCCATCATGAAAATGACCAAAGTATTATCCCTCTGCCCCGATTGCTCCACGGCGTCGAGCAAGCGACCGATGTGATAATCGGCGTGCGACAGGGCGCCTGCGTACACTTCCATCATCCGGGCGTATAGACGTTTTTGATCTGCCGATAACGAGTCCCATGCTGGAATTTGTTCGGGCCGCTTGGTCAACTGGGTTCCCGACGGAACGATGCCCAGCTTGATCTGCCGGGCCAGTGTCTCTTCGCGAACTTTGTCCCAGCCTTGATCGAACTGGCCTTTGTATTTCGCGATCCAGTCTTTGGGTGCGTGATGGGGCGCATGAGCGGTGCCGGTCGCATAATAGAGCAACCACGGCTTGTTGGGCGCGAGCGCATGCTGCATACGCATCCAGGCGATCGCTTTGTCCGCGAGGTCGCGGTCGAGGATATAGGTTGGGTCGCCGAGATAGGGCTCGATCGGATTGGTGCCATCGTATAACGCCGGGTGCCATTGGTCGCTATCGCCACCGAGAAACCCGTAGAAATGCTCGAAGCCGAGGCCTGTCGGCCACAGGTCGAATGGGCCGGCCTGGCTCGACATCCAGTCCGGCACATTGTGCATCTTGCCGAACCATGCCGTGTTGTAGCCATTGTCCTTGAGCACCGCCCCGACGGAACCGGCGCTCCTGGGCACCAGCGAATTGTAGCCGGGATAACCGGTTGCGAACTCGGTGATGACCCCGCTGGCTACCGAGTGGTGGTTGCGGCCGGTGATCAGTGCGGCTCTAGTCGGCGAGCAGAGCGCCGTTGTATGGTACTTCGTGTAGCGAAGGCCAGTGTCGGCGAGCCGCTGGAAGGTCGGGGTGGGGATCGGCCCGCCAAAGGTGCTGCTCGCGCCGAAGCCGACGTCGTCCGTCAGGATCAACAGGACATTGGGCGCGCCCGCCGGCGCCTCGACGCCCTTCGGAAAGTCCGGGATTGACCCCTTTACCGTCCGTTCGATCTTTCCCCGAAACGGAGGTTCGGGCCTTGGCAGCACCGTGTCCTGGTCGGCCGCGCTCTGCGACACGTGGGAGAGCCGTCGAGACGAGAGTCGATGCGGCAACGAGAGAAGTGGAGCCGAGCAGCAGCTGGCGTCGTTCGATGCCTTTGTTCCGCCTTCGGGGCTTTGCATGGGCCTTTTTGTCGGAATCGTTTTTGCTCATCGGTCCCTCCGGAGGTGAATCACGCATCTGAACCCGACGTGACTTGCTGATGTGTCGATAGGCTGCGGGTGGCGCGCCGCGGGCCGATAGCGGCGGCAGTAATTTGGCGCGCAGAGATGCGAGCCGCCTTTCAGCACCTTGCGCGGGATCCTGATCTCCGGCTGGCAGGGATCGTAGCTCTCATCCCGACGACCGCCTCGCGGGTTCGCCGGGGTGCAGCACGCCTTCGATGCACCGGCCTCATGCTGCGGCGAATACCAATCGGTTGTCCACTCCCAGACATTGCCGATCATGTCGTAGACACCGTAGCCGTTCGGCGGGAAAGCCGTGACCGGCGAGGTCCGCTCGTAGCCGTCCAATGCCAAGTTCTCGTGCGGAAAGTTGCCCTGCCAGGTGTTGGCTCGATGCTTCCCGGCCGGAGCGAACTCATCGCCCCAAGCGAACTCGGCGCTGTCGAGCCCGCCGCGCGCCGCGTATTCCCATTCGGCCTCGGTCGGCAGCTCCTTGCCGGCCCATTCCGCATAGGCGAGCGCGTCGCGATAGGCGACATGCACCACCGGGTGGTCATGCAGTCCAGCGATCGAGCTGCGCGGCCCGTATGGTCGGCGCCAATTGGCGCCGAACTTCAACTGCCACCATTCGCCCCAGTTTCCGAGATCAACCGGATGTTGCGGTGGAGTGAAGACGAGCGACGCGGCCCGGATCATCCGCGACAACGCGCCCGGATAGTCTTTCGGGTCCGGCTTCTGCTCGGCGACGGTGACGTAGCCGGTGGCGTTGACGAAGCGGAGGAACTCGCGGTTCGTAACCGGCGTGCGGTCGATCCAGAATTCGTCCAAGGTCACGCTGTGGGCGGGGGCCTCCTCGGGGTAGTGGCGATCGGACCCCATGCGGGAGGAGCCGCCGGGAACGCGGATCATGCCAGGCTGCCCGCCTTCGCTGTTCGAAGCGGGCAACGATTCGCGGGCCTCTGTCATCAGCGGTTCTTACGCAGAAGGTCGCGTTCGTGCGCGCAGATTACTCCTCTACTGAGAACCTGTAAAATCGAACCCTCCGCAGGTGGATCCTGCCGGCTGAGGGGTGGCGGCTTTGGGGGCATCGGCTGGCATTGCTGCCGGCGACGGCGAAGGCATGCTTCGGATCGGCGGACTAAATCGCTCCCGCGGTAATCTGTGGCAAGGGAAGGGTCTCGGGGAGTAGCAGAAACAGGCGTCCTGTCTTGAGACTGAGGGGCTGAAGACCTCACCCAAGACAGGGGCACCCCAATGACCGACAAGGCTATCAGTCCGTTACACCGGCGACTGATCGAGGACATGACGATCCGCCGGCTCAGCCCCCTGCGTAGGTGGCGGTTGCTGGCAACGAGCGACTGCTTTGGGTCGACAGCGCCAGTTCGCCTGGGAGGGCTGAATTGGGTAGACGGCGGACGGTCGGAACCGTTTGCTCCGGAATTCTCTTCAATTCCGCATCAACGAAATCCGGCGGTCTTGCTGTGAAGATTGCGAGATTCTAAGCCTTACGCGGAAATGGCTGCCTACGGTGCGGTCATTTTCTGGATCGGCGGCGGTTTCCAGGTGCCGTCGAGGATCGAGGGCGGCGTCTCCTTTGGCCAATAGAGCCGCAGCATCGGGATGAACTTGCCGCCCGTCGTCGTCGGCAGCCAATTGGCCTCCTTGGCTCGGCCAGGGTCGCGTGCCTGAAGGTAAAGATCGACCGACCCATCGGCGTTGTGCTCGAGCGCATTGCGAGCGCTCAGCGTGTAGCGGTTCAGCTTGTTCGGCACGAAGAAATATTGGCCGTCATACATCGTCAACGACCAGAAGCCATCCACCGGAGGAAGCTGTCCCGCCGGGAAGTGCATGACATAGCGGTCGGCGCCATCGAACGGCTTCCCATCCGCATCTGCCTCTCCGACCGGGTAGATCGCATCCTGCGGCCGATTGGCGCCGAGGCCGATGGCGGTCACCAGAGCGCGTAACCGATAATCGGTTCCATAGACGCCCAATTTTGTGAAGACGCTCCACCCGTTGGTCAAGGCGACCTCCTTCAACAGCCCCATGATCGCCGCTTGAGCGGGCCGGGGAGCGGCTTCAACCGCCGCAGATTGCGCTTGGTTAAGCTTTGCTGGGTCGAAATCCTGGCCGGGGACGAGGCCGATCTTCGCCATGGTAGCGACCATCGGAGCATCCGCCGCCGCAGGCGGGTTCGTTTTCATTAGCGCGGCGAGCAATCGGAAGTAGGTTGCGCCGGCCATCGAAATCGACCTGATCGCGCACCGGGTCCTTCGTGTCCCAGGCGGGATTCACGACGCCGGATGCCGGGGTGTAGGGCCTGCCCCACGCACTGAGCGGAGTTAGCTTGTACTGCGCCTGGATGGCGTTGACGGCCGCATAGTCGGCCGGTGTGCCGGTCGAATAGGTGCGCCCGAGCACCCAGACGATATTCGTGGGCGACTTGTATTCGGCCTTGATGCCGGGCGGGAGCATACCCTTCCAACCCGGGCCGGTGACGGCGAAATCGGCGGCCGCGGTGCCGGTAGTGCGCTTGCCGGGGTCGGCGAACACGTCGGTCCAACCGTCCAGCATCGGCATCAGATAGTAGCGGCCGTGTTCGTCAGGCACGTGTAGGATGTAGGGCTCCTTGCCGACATCGATCCATGCCGTCGAGTAGAGCGTGTCGGCGTTCGGTGCAGTTACACGCTTATCGGATGCTGAGGGGTATTTTTGGACGTTGACGAAATAGCCCATCGGCGCGCTCTTGCCGTCGGGCCCAGCCACGTTGGTGAAGCTGCGCCGGGTCAGCTCCATGGTCACCAGCGGGTAGCCGTAGATATACGCATCGACGGCGGCGCTCTCGATCTCTGTGGCAGCCGCTCGTGCCGGATTGCCATAAGCACCTATACTCAGCAGCATGGCAGCAAGAACCCCGTTTATCCATCGGCGGGCGTTCATTTTCATTTGTACACTCCGAGCGGTGTGGCGTGGCTCAATACCCGTTTTTTGCTCGCTTATCGTTCGTCGCACGGACGATGGCAACGGTCACGGAGGATCGCCGTCTGGGCGAAAGAGTTAGGGGTGCGATCGCTCCGTCTGCCGCCCAAACATCAAGCCATCGAAGCGCCGCTTTGGGTCGACTTGAGACATTAACGAAAGAAGAAAAGGGGCTTGACGGCGGGTCGTTACCCGTCAGGGCGGAGACGGCTCCCCTGCGAGGGGGAAAAGGGAGCCGGCTCCGCGCGCGGAGCGCGTAGAGCGCGGTCCCGAGCGCAGCTCGGGAGACGCCCTGGAAATATTGCAGGGAACGATCAGGCCTTTATTTGTCGTTTTGACAGACCTTGTCCGAGCGGGCATAAACGGGATGTATAATAATCACACTGATTTTCGGTTTTCTATGAAGAGGGACCGGGTCTCTTGGCGGATTGCGCTTGTAATCTGGTGGGCACGATATTGGCGTTATTGGGCCGTCGCTGTCGGGTTGTTGACGATCGCCAATCTTCTCGGGTTTAACGCGCTGGTGGCCTTTATCCACGCCGGAGCGGTTCAACGCTGGATCGGTTGGGGCGTGCGGTTTGCGATCGGTGTCGCGATTGACATTTGGAGCGAGCGCGAAGCACTGGTGAACCGTTACAAAAATTTCGCGCTTAAAATCACCGAGCACCACAAAGCCGGGGAAGAGGAAACGGTTATGCCGTCGGATGCGCGGGTGAACTGGAGAATAGCGGCCGCGGTCTGGTGGGCGGGATGTTGGCGCTGCTGGCTGGCAATGTTGCCGGTGATGGCCGGGGCCGCTGCGCTGTTAATTCATCTGCAGCGCATCCACAGCCCGCTGGTATCGTCGATGCTGGTGCTGACGATCCCTGTTCTTCTGGCGATGCTCTCTATTCCATTTCAGGTATGGGCGGTGCGGGAAAGCCTGGTCAACGATTACCCGTCGTTCGATCTTAAAATTACATCCCCGGCACCAAGGCTGGCGGCGTAGGGTGTTCAGCGAAATCGCACTGTCGATCATGCCGCGTGGGCACTGCGATGGGCTGCGTCGCCGGGGTTCGGCGAATTTCGCCGAGGGCGACGCGCCAAGGAAGGCTGTGCCGTCGGCGGCGTTGATAAAAGCGACGAAAGATTTAGAATAGATGCCGAGCAGCTGTTGGCTGCGCGCGGCGCCCTGCGCTTCGACGCTCGCCCGGCTATCCTGCTCCCCATCCGAAAATTTCGATGTTCCTCGCTCGGGTGTTGGCGTCGCTGCGCCGGTCTGGCCATTGCGGTGCTCGGTGTTATCGACGTGGTGTGATTCATTACTTCTGACCGAAGGAAACAAGGTCATGCGGTGGTCTCGATTATTTGAATGCGCTAATGTCGGTGCGGCCGCTTTGGCGATCGCCGGGCATGTGCAAGCGCCGTCGCGAGTTGCCGCAGCGCCGTGGGCAATGACCGATCCGCGCGCGGCACTGGCATCGCCAGGCTTCCGGCCGGGGGCCGACCGACCGCCGAAACGCCGGCCGGCGGATGTCGGGCGATGGGAGATTTCCGATAGCGGAGAGATCGAGCTGCGCGGCGATGCCGATGATCAATGCTACATCGATGGTTGGGCCTCGCTCGGCCGCAACAACAAGACAGCGAGGTTTGTCTTTCTGCTCGATAGCGGCAGCGCCTCGGCGGTCGCGTTCGGGACGCAGCACTACGCCGAGTTGGGTGGCGATGTTGCCAGTCTTGTCTATGACGTGCAAACTCTGACTTCAAACGGCTTCGGTCGCGCCGCGACCATTCATCTCCATGATCTGCGGATCGCGGGCGTCGTGCTACACAACGTATCGGGCTTGGTGAGCGAGGGCGGCGAGGACACCCCGCTGCTCGGCGCGCCGGTCCTTCGGCTGCTGCAATATCAGCTGGCTCGAGATGGCTGCGTACTTACGGTACCATCGGATCTTGCGGCGAAATTGCCCGGATAACCGATAGGTCTATGGTGCTTGCGAGCTTCCTGCCTCGGAAGGATAAGAGATCGATGTCGATCAGCAGGTGGTGCATCGCCTTTGTGTTTTTCGCATTGGGGGGATTTGTTGCAGCAAACATTGGTCCGGGTTGGAATGACTTGATGAATCATTTTGAAACCACGACCATAATCAATTGCCGGCATAACCCGCTTGACGAATGCACGGAGATTTATTGGGGACCGCCGCGGCGATCGGAGGAAGCCGAGTGCGTCGACGGCAATACCGGGCGAAGCTGGGTGCGCCGCGAGGAGCTTGACGGTCGCACGGATTGCAACGCCAAAACTTCCGGCGGGATCTGAATCGAGCGACCGCGCCTTCTGGCGGGAAGGGAGCAGGGGTAAGTCGCGCCGGTTCCGGCCGTGCTGGTAGCGCGCGAACCAATGTATGTAGAGCACGAAGAAATAAAACAGGCTCATTAATACGGCAAAGACTGACACAGCAAATATTTCGGCCTTTCGCGGTGGGTTTATTGGCCCTCGCCCGCCACGCGGGCGAGCTGGAGACCTCCAAAAACCTGGTAATTTGAGCGGGTTGGTGATTTGATGAGCGGGGTCTGCGCTGGGGGGCGGAGATGCGCGGTCAGGCGGGATTTTTCGAGGTTGACGAGCGGCTGAAGCAACTCTCGGCCAAAGGCGACGCCTTGGAGCGGCTGAACGGCGTGGTGAATTTTGAACTGTTCCGCGCCGATCTGGAGCGGGTGGTGCCGCGCTCGGACCGGGCGAAAGGCGGCCGTCCGCCGTTCGATCATGTGCTGATGTTCAAAACGCTGGTTCTGCAGGCGAGCCATAATCTGTCGGATGAACGGACCGAGTACCCCGGCCTGCGCCGGGGCAGGCCCTGATCCGCGACCGGCTGTCGTTCCTGCGCTTCCTCGGTCTTGGGCTGGCCGACACGGTGCCGGACGCCAATACGATCTGGACCTTTCGCGAAGCGCTGACGCGGGCCCGGATCGCCGGCAAGCCGGCGGTCGAGGTTCTGTTCGCACGCTTCGATGCGACGCTGGCGGCGGCCGGGTTTCTGGCGATGAGCGGCCAGATCATCGATGCCTCGATTGTCGCCGCGCCGAAGCAGCGCAACACCGATGGCGAGAAGCGCGACATCAAGGAGGGCCGCATTCCGCTCGAATGGGCGGCGCAGCCGGCCAAGCTGCGCCAGAAGGACCGCGACGCGCGCTGGACGGTCAAATACACCAAGGCCAAGCCGAACGCGCAGGGCGCACCGCGCGTCGATCTTGCGGTCCCTGCCTTTGGTTACAAGAACCACATCGGCATCGACCGCCGGCATCGCCTGATCCGCCGCTGGACGGTCACCGATGCGGCCCGCCATGACGGGGCGTTGCTGCCCGAGCTGATCGACAAGAACAACACCGCCAGCGACGTCAGGGCCGACACCGCCTATCGCTCCCAAGCCAATGAGAAGTTCCTGGCCGGCCGTTTGCTGCGCTCGCAGATCCACCGCAAGAAGCCTAACGGCAGGCCAATGCCGCGCCGCACCGGGCGAGCCAATGCCCGCAAATCGGCAGTGCGCTCGGCGGTTGAGCATGTCTTCGCCCGGCAGAAGGGGCCGATGGGGCTGTTCATCCGCACCATCGGCATCGCCCGAGCAAGGACCAAGATCGGCCTCGCCAACCTCACCTACAACATGCAGCGGATGGTCTGGCTGACGGCTCCGGCCGCACCAGCCTGATCCGAGGCAGCCGCTGCCGAAGCGGCCCGAGCCTCAACTCCGATCACCGCAAGCAACCATTCCCGCCACAGCCGAATACAGATCTCGACCCCAGGCAGAAAACACGGTTATTGGAGGTCTCCCATCTTATCGGGTGTTTTGCTCGCTGATTTTCCAGAACGGCGGTTATCGGACATTTGAGGTGAGGGACACGGGCTGAGGCCAGAGGCTGAGCTTGCGGACACCCTCTGGGCTTCCCAAGTCCAGCGTGCCAAAGTTCACAATCCTATTTTAAGTCGCGGATGGATCAACCGTTCGGAGCAAATCTTGCCTAGCCAACAACCGCACCGTCGTGGCGATGATCGCGAGCGGATAAACAGAGCGCGTCAAACGGCCGAGGCGCTATTCACCCCCAAACGTCAAGTCACTGAGCAATGGGTTTCGGGCTTCCCACCGGCCGACCAATCGGCGCGGAAACCGCGTGTGCTGGGAATCTCGCCGTCGGCGCCGAACCGTCTCACGGAGGGCAAAGCACCGGTCATCTCCGAGCCGCAGACGACGCGCGAGGTTCCTCGGTCGCAATTCCCCCGCGTCCGTAGTTGGGTAAAATACGGCATGACGGCTGCCCAAGTCGCCGAGGTCTACGGGGTTGCCGTCGACGATATCGAGCGCATTCTCCGGAAAGCCTGACGGCGTCGCCCCTCGGTCGCGGCGTCGCTCTGGCGACCTGCGAAGGATGGCATTTCGCGCCGAGAGGATTGTCCCGGCGGGCGGCTACGCGTCAGCCGTTACCTCCTCCCGGTCGCGCGCGAAGGCTGCCCGGGCCACGTCCAGGATGACAGCGGCAACCTGCTCGGGGACGATATGATGGACCATGTGCCCAGCCTCGGGCACCTTGCGCAGCGTGCTTTGCGGCAATTCCGTACCCAGCCGCCCGGCTTGGGTGTCGCAGTCCACAATCTTGTCGCCGAGCCCGGCCACAATCGCGACCGGGATCGATAGTTTGGGATAGTGCCCGGCCAGGGCTGCCGCTCCGGGGATCATCAGGGCGGTCTCCGCGGCGCTGGCCCGGATCTGCGACGGGCGTACCGCGAGCTCGAGCGGGAATTCGCTGGCAAAGCGCCCGGCAACCGGCGAGGGTGCGAACAGCTTGCGGTAGACCATCGGCGCCGTCAGCCGGCCGAGCAGAGGCGAAATGGTGTACCGCAGGATGTCGCCCAGCACCGGCACGGCCGGCCATGACCCCAGTGCCACATCCGCGCGGACGCTCGGGAAGTAATAGCCGGACAGCAGCACCAGACCCGCCACCTCCGCCGGCTCGCGCAGCGCCAAGGCGAGGGCCACGAGTGTCCCCCAGGAATGGCCGACGACGACGGCCTGCCTCACCTTGAGCCCGAGGAGCGCCTTATGCAGCAGTGCGGCTTGCGCCTCCGCGGTCCAGATCCGGCCGCGCGGACGCTCGCTGAAGCCGAAGCCGGGCCGGTCGAAGGCGATTACCCGGTGATCTTTGGCCAGGAGGTCGAGGACGCCGCTCAGCACGAAATCCCGCGCCATTGTCCCGTTGCCGTGCAACAGCACGATGACCGGCCCGGCGCCGCGTTCGATGTAATGCAGGCGGACCCCGTCGACCGTGATGAATTTGCCCTCCGGCGGGTTGCGGCGTTCGGCCCGTCGCGCGAGCGCGCGATTGGTCAACGCGGCGGCCGCCAGCACCGCGGCTCCGAGGCCGAGTACCCGACTTGACCTCACGGCCGAGACCCTGTTCGGGCGGGCGATTGGGCGAGCGGGCCAATGCGGGTGATTCGTGACATGTCGGCTTTCTATTTTCGCGGAACGACGGTTGTAGATACGTTCAAACCCCAAAACGTTGTGCAGTGCAGCAGGGTTCCCTGCAGGGCTCCAACCCATCCGCGTAGCGCCGCGGAGGCGACAGGTTGCGGATCTTCATGTCTTCGGATCATGCGGCGGCGCAGCGGGTTCATCTCGACAGCGAGCTGGCAATCGAGCGCGTCCCTGTATCGCAAGGGTCTACCCGAGCGAAACGAGGTGGCGAGACGCAAATCGCGTCTCGTTTAGGTTGATAATCGAGGAGCGAGACGGTATGAGCGGCGGGTCTAAGAGCTAACGAGACAGTTTCGCCGCCGATGCCCCTGTACGGTTACGCCCGCGTCTCCACGCTCGATCAGGACCTGTCGATCCAGCGCGCTGCCCTCAAGGCGGCGGGCTGCGACGTGATCCGCGCCGAGAAGGCGAGCGGAACGCGTCGCGACGGACGCAGCGAATTGCAGGTGCTCCTCGATTTCCTGCGCGCCGGCGACACGTTGGTGGTCACCCGCATTGACCGCCTGGCGCGCTCGCTGAAGGATCTGCAAGACATCGTGTACGAACTGAAGGCCAAGGGCATCGCGCTGAAGGCGACCGAGCAACCGGTCGACACCGGCACCGCGGCGGGCAAGGCGTTCCTCGACATGCTCGGCGTCTTCGCCGAATTCGAGACCAATCTGCGCCGCGAGCGGCAATTGGAGGGGATCAGCGCCGCCAAAGCGCGCGGCGTTTACAAGGGCCGCAAGCCAAAGATCGACGCCGGCGAAGTGCGGAGGCTGCGCCATGACGAGAAACTCGGCCCGGCGGCGATCGCCCGCCGGCTCGGCATCGGCCGCGCCAGCGTCTATCGCCTGCTCGGCAAGCGGAGCGTCGGCAGCGCCAACGGGGGTGCCGATGCCGATCAAGCCTGAGCTACGCTGGTTCTACCCGATCGACTGGCCGCAGATCAGCCGGCAGGTGCGGTTTGAACGCGCTGGTGGGCGCTGCCAAAGTTGCGGACGGCCGCATGGCGAGACCGTTCGCTGCCTGCCGGATGGCCGCTGGTATGATGCCGCTGCGAGCACCTGGCGCAGCGGCCGCGGCCGGCCGGCCCGCTGGCCCGACATCGAGGAGGCGACCCGCATTCGGCACACGCGCGTCGTCCTCGCCGCGGCGCACCTCGATCATAACCCGGCCAACAATCGGCCGCGAAACCTGAAGAGCCTTTGCCAGCGCTGCCACCTGATCCACGACCGGCCGCACCATCTGGCACAACGGCGGATCACTTACCTGCTGCGTCGAGCCCTCGGTGATCTGTTCCTCGGTCCCTACCACGTCTGACTGTGCCAGTTACAAGTAATCAGCAAACGTTATGGCAGGAAAGCGCGGTTCGGGCTCGTTGAGCGAATTACATACTGCGGAGCGATTTAGTTCAAAATTTTATCAAGAATACGAGCTGCGGGGCGGGGAAGGGGCCGCCGGCGGAATTACTCTCGTTCCCGTCGGGCGATTGTAAGAGCTTACCTCGTCGCCTCAGCGCCGATACCCAGCCTTTCGCGAGACTCTGGTAGCTACGTTAACATTTAAAGGATCCGCTCGTCGGGGCCGATCAGGTTCCACGGCGTCTCGCCGAGGATGGCGCGTCGGCAATTCTGCACAGCGCGCCGGAGGTACTCGTCACGCCATGCCCCGCCCCCCGCCGAATTGTGCGGCGAGCCGATGACGTTCGGGAGGTCGAGAAACGGGTGAGCCATGGCGAAGCGGCCGTGCCGCACCGGCTCCACCCACCACGCATCGATGCCGGCGAAAAACTGCGGATGGGCGACAAGATGCGCGTAGAGCGCCCCCTCATCGATGATCTCGCCACGCGCGACGTTAATCAGGATCGCGTTCTCCTTCATCAGGTCCAGTTCGCGCGCGCCGATCAATCCCTCGGTGGCGGTCGTCAGCGCGGCGCTGATGACGAGGACATCGGCGACGCGCAACATCTCGTCGAGGAAGTCGGGCGTCGCGATCCAGTCGGTCGGCTCGTCGCTCGCGCCGCGGCGGTTGATTGCGTGAATTTTCATTTCGAAGGGGCGCATCAGCCGCGCCGTCGCGACGCCGACATTGCCGAAACCAAGAATGCCGCAGACTCCGCCGCGCAGCATCCGGTTGGCGCTGTGCTGGTTGAATTCGCCGCGCTTGAGGTTGGCGTGCTCGATGAACAGGCGCTTCGCCGCAGCCAGCGCCAGAGCGACGATGTGCTCCGACATCGGTTCGGTCCCTCCGCCCTTATTCGCGGCAACCGGCAATTCCCGCGGCAGGTCGCGGGTCGGCACCCAATCGACGCCGGCGGCGGTGAACTGCAATAGCCGAGCATTGCGGATCAGCAGGATCTCGTCAGGCCGCAGTTCCTTCGACGTATCGTGGGCCAGCACCGCCCCAGCACGCCCAAGCGCGTGGGCTCGGTCGGCCGGCGCCAGATCGACGAGATAGATCGCCTCGGCGGTCCCGTCGAGTTCTTCCGCGACGATCTCCCGGCTGCGCCCCGTCAGCGGATACGTGACCACCAGCGACCCTGCACTCATTCACCAGACTCCGTTCTGATCCATCTGCGGTATAGGATTTCCGCGAAGGGCTTCCCGATACTATCCGTACGCCTTTCCGCCCGTCCTTTGCCCGATCTTAGGGTCACCGTTGGGCGCGGAGCGGGACGCTCTAGAATTTGCCTACACCGAGGGTGAATGACCACTCTCAGCCATTCTGACCGATTTAGCTTTCCGAAGGGGTACGGCAGGAAATGGGCAACAGGCGCCCATCGCCTGTCATTTTGATCGGTAAGTGCCGCTTTTTTTGATCGCTATCTGGCGCAGATGGCCAAGAATGATGGGGTCTGGGTGGAGCCCTGTGTGTGTAATCCGAGCTAATGAAGGCAAGGAGTTCGACAATGACCGTAACCCCCGTGTCGCCCGGCCTCCTCAAGGGCATCCGCGTCCTCGACCTGACGCAGTTCGAGGCCGGCACGACCTGCACCGAGGCGCTCGCCTGGATGGGTGCCGACATCGCCAAGGTGGAGCCGCCGCGCGGCGAAGCCGGTCGCACCGGCTTCGGCGACGCCTTCTATTTCATGATGTACAACGCCAACAAGCGCTCGCTGACCGTCAACCTCAAAGACGAGCGCGGCCTGGCACTGGTCAAGGAAATGGTGAAGAAAGCGGACGTCTTCACCGAGAACTTCGCGCCCGGCGCGGTTGAGCGCTTGGGGCTCGGCTATGATGTCGTCAGCAGCATCAACCCATCGATCATCTACGCCCAGGTCAAGGGCTTCGGCGACGGCAGCCCGTTCGAGAACGGGCTGTCGTTCGACCCGATCGCGCAGGCCGCCGGCGGCGCGATGAGCATCACCGGCGAAAGGGACGGCCCGCCGGTAAAGCCCGGCCCGACGATCGGCGACACTGGCACCGGCATGCTGATGGCCTTTAGCATCGTCAGCGCCCTGTTCGACCGCGCTCGCAGTAGCAAGGGGCGCCAGCTGCAGGTGGCGATGCAGGATTCGGTCATGCATTACAGCCGCGGCGGGTTCATCACCCAGGCGCGCACCGGCAAGGCGGCACCGCGCCGGCCGCCGCCCAACAACCCGCCCGGCGGCATCTACCCGTGCAAGCCCGGCGGCCCCAACGATTACGTTTACCTGCTGACCAGCCGCGCCAATCCGGAGCATTGGCCGCGCCTCCTGAAGCTGATCGGCCGCGAGGATCTGATCGGCGCCAAGCGCTATGCGACGCCTGACGCCCGCCTGCAGTGCGAGGCTGAGGTCGACGCGATCGTCACCGGCTGGACTAAGGAGCGCACCAAGCAAGAGGCGATGGCGCAGCTGAGCGCGGTTGGCGTCCCGGCGGGCGCCGTGCTCGACACGCAGGAGCTGATCGACGAACCGAGCTTCTACGAACGTGGCATCTTGCAGAAGATGACGCACGGCGAACGCAAGATGGTGATGCCGACCTGGCCGGTGCGGTTCGATGGCGTGCCGACCAAGATCGAGCCGGCGCCGCTGCTTGGCGAGCACACCGTCGAGGTGCTGTCCGACTGGCTCGGCCTTGACGCCGCGGCCGTCGCACGGCTGAGGCAGGACGGCATCGTCTGACGCAACAGGGGATGGAGAACATGGCGATCGACAGCGCGGTGTCGCAGACAGCGGTCGAGGCTTGGGACAAGCGTTGGGCGACCAGCGAGGGGCGCGCCGATTGGCTCGAACCGCACCCGGCAGTGGTGGCGATCCTGCCGGAATTGCACGCGCGCGGCGCCAGGCGGGTGCTCGATCTCGGTTGCGGGGTCGGACGGCATGCGCTGTTGCTCGCCGAGCACGGCTTTGATGTCGAGGCGATCGACGGGAGCCCGGCCGGCCTCGCCGTGGTGCGCGAGGTGGCCGCGGCGCGCGGCTTGCCGGTGAGCCTGCACCAGGGTCTCGCCGACGCCTTGCCGTTTTCCGACGCTGGCTTCGATTACGTCCTGTCGTGGAATGTGATCCATCACGGCACGCTGGGCGACCTCGGCCGCCGGCTCGGCGAGGTCTGGCGTGTGTTGCGGCCTGCCGGGCTGCTGCAGGTGACGGTACTCTCGACCCGCGATGCGAATTACGGTATTGGCCGCGCGATCGCTCCCGACACTTTTGTTATCGACCAGGTCGAGCGAAAAGGTCACCCACATTGCTATTGCGAGGCCGCGACGCTCGTCGGTCTGCTTGCCGGCTTTGATCTGCTCACCCTAAGCCAGCAGCTGCAGGAGCGGCGGCCCGGGTCGCACCACTGGCACATCATCGCCGAACGCCGCAGCTGAAAGCGGTTTAAGAGGAATCTGCGCCAGATAGTTTTCGAAATGACACTCCCCTGCCCGGGTCTCCCATCTTGCGATTGATACCGTCCTGTATCACGCATAAGTAGATCTATGTCTGTTCTATAGGAACGAATCGGAGACAGCGTGGCCACCCTGATGCTTAAGCGGTATGGCGAGAAGGCGCTCGACGAAAGCGGTGCGCGTGCCGAGGAGCTGGCGGCGCAGGATAATTACAACGGCGCAGCGGTGTGGCGCCGCATCACCGATGCCGTGGGCCAGCTTGCCAATGTGACGCCGGCCGGCCCGGTACACTGATTTCCAGGGCAGGGCAGGGACCCCGCCGCCGATCTCCCGACAATCAGGACGTTGCGCGCGTTCACGACGCCGTCCATGGATCGATGACCTCGAGGCCGCAACCGGCAAACCCGCCGATATCGCGCGTGGCGATGCTGGCGCCGGCCGCCAATGTGGTCGCCGCGATCAGCGCGTCAAATTTCTCGATCGGATTGCCGGCCTGACGCCGCGCCAGCACGATCTCGGGATAGCGCGCCGCCGCGCGCGCCTCGAACGGCAAGATCTTGCCGGCGAAATCCTCGGCGAACATGGCGGTCGCCGCCGCGGCCAAGGCCGTGCGCCGCCGGCCCTCGGGCAGCGCGCCAATGCCATACAGAATTTCCGCCTGATTGACATAGGTCGTGTAGAGCAGCCCGCGGGGCTGCGCCGCGACCCAGGCCAGCACTGCGGAATCCGGCTCGCCGCGCATCAGCTCCGAGATCACATTGGTGTCGACGACGATCACGGATCGAAGGACGGCGGCTCGCCGACCTCCTCGCGCGGCGGCAGCTCGAGATCGACGCCGCCGAGCGGCGCAAAGCGCCGGCGGATGGCCTCGGCCAGGTTCGGCTCGAACTCGTCAGGCTCGGCCGCCACGGCGTAGCTCAGGAT
Source organism: uncultured Alphaproteobacteria bacterium (assembly GCA_963832875.1). Lineage (GTDB taxonomy): Bacteria > Pseudomonadota > Alphaproteobacteria > ATCC43930 > CGMCC-115725 > AP-15. The sequence continues at coordinate 26,203 of CAWHWB010000005.1, forward strand.
GGTGCGCGCCTCGGCTTCCATCGAGCGGCCATGCCGCGCGGCGCGCACGCGCAGCCGCTCTTTGACCGCCGCATCGACATTGCGGATCGTCAGGGTCGCCATGGGTGTCTGTCTCTAGCTGCTGCATGCTTTGCACATTATACAAAATGCTAGCATTGAAAGCAAGCCGCCCGAGTTGAGAGGGGGAGGCGGATGTGGCAGCTATCAGTACGAGACCAGAACCGGAATTGGACGGAGCTCGGCACCTTCGCCGGCATCGGCCCGGCCGCGCGGCGGGTGCTTGAACTTGAGCGAGACCCAACGCACCCGATGGGCTCCGTGTCCTTCCGCGTCTACGCCGACCCGCTGGTGGATAAATCCGACGCCGAGATTCTGTCCCGTCTCGAATACCAAGGCACCACGAGTTTCTATCTCCTGACGCGCCAGGTGCAGTGAGCCTATGAGCGACCAGCTCCCAACCCCAGTCACTCCCGCCGAACGGCTCCTGACCGCCGCCGAATTCCAGCGGCTGGCCGAGGTCTCGCCCGAACTAGAGTGGTTCGCCAACATCAGCAACCAAGGCACGCGGCGCATCTACGAAAACTCGATCAAGGATTTTATGCGCTTCACCGGCATCGTGCGGCCGGAGGAGTTTCGCATCGTCGCGCGGGCGCATGTCATCGCCTGGCGCGACGACCTCGCGCGCCGGCAGCTCGACGGCAGCACGATCCGCAACCGCCTCGCGGCGCTCTCGTCCTTGTTCGAATATCTCTGCGACAAGAACGCCGTGACCCACAATCCGGTCAAAGGCATCAAGCGGCCGCGCGCCCAGAGCGGCGAAGGCAAGACGCCGGCCATCGGCGATCATCAGGCGCGCCGGCTGCTCGCCGCGCCGGATAAGGAAACCCTCAAAAGCAAGCGCGACCGCGCCATTCTGTCGACCTTGTTGTTTCACGGCCTGCGCCGCGACGAGTTGTGCAAGCTCAAGGTCAAGGATTTCGAGAAACATGCGGCGGGGCGTGCCGTATCTGATGGTCTCCGGCAAAGGCGACAAGATCCGCTATGTCGAGCTCCATCCCGCCACCAACGCGGTGATTCACGACTACCTCGAGGCCGCCGGCCACGGCGGAGACGACGACGGCGCGCTGTTCCGGCCGATCAAAAACAACCGCACCGGCGAGCTCAAGAAGGCGCTCACGCCCGATATGATCTACAAGCTGGTGCGGAAATATTCAGCCCAGCTCGGCTTTGAGATCGGCGCCCATTCGCTGCGCGCCACGGCTGGCACCAACGCTCTCGATAATGGCGCCGACATCGCCAAGGTGAAGGACTGGTTCGGCCATGCCAACCTCGCCACCACCCAACTCTACGATCACCGCAAGACGCGGCCTGAGGATAGTCCGACGTTTAAGGTAAATTACTGAGAGAGATCCCGACTGTCATCGCTCTATAATCGCGCCATAAGGGCGGTCGGCATCACCGCGCCAATTGGCTGCCACGCAGACGGTGAATTTAAATCCGCTAACATATTGCGAACTCGTCCGAGGTGGGGCAGGGTTGACCTTCCTAGCGGACTGTTTCCTCGCGAGGCACCGGCATGACCGAGTATTCCGTCGAGATTCAGCCTGACTTTTTAGAACGGCAGACCAAGGCTCAGCCGATCGCAGCGGTCGCTGAGCTCATTTGGAACGGGCTGGATGCCGATGCGACCGCGATCACCGTGGACCTGGAGGACGATCAGCTCGGCGGGATGCGACGGATCATCGTCACGGACAACGGTCACGGAATCCCACACGCCGACGCCCCGACTTTGTTTGGCAATCTAGGAGGCTCCTGGAAGAAACACGGCGCTCGCACCAAACTGCGTAACAGACAGTTGCATGGACAGGAAGGACGGGGTCGCTTCAAAGCCTTTGCCTTAGGTTGTGTCGTGGACTTGAAGACTACCTATGCTCGTGATAGTAAATTGTTCCGTTATGAGATCAGCATCCTCGAGCGGGATATCCGGCACGTCCGGATCAGCGATGAAGCGCCTGTCAAAGGCCGCGCGCCAGCAGGCGTCACGGTTGTTGTCGACGAGCTAAAACGCAATTTCGTTTCGCTCCGGCCCGAGAATTCCGTTCAGGAATTTTCGGAGATATTTGCTATATACCTGAAGAATTACCGTGACGTTGTCATTGTAATCGGCGGCGAGCGGATCGATCCCACTATAGCCATTGCCAAAACGTGGGAGCTATCGCTCACGCCAATTCAGGATGATGAGGGCAACCTTCACCCGGCATCTCTTGAGGTCATCGAGTGGCGGCGGCATACGAAACGCGCGCTGTATCTCTGCAACGACCAAGGCTTCCCCCTATCGCAGGTCGAGACCCGGTTCCACGTAGGGGATTTTCCCTTCTCGGCGTACCTGAAATCGCCATTCATCAGTGCGCTCCATCGGGACAATCGCCTGGAGTTGGCGGAGATGGTTCCCGCCCTCACGATGGCGGTTGATGAGGCGCGGCGCAAAATCAAGGAACTCTTCCGCGAACGTTCCTCCGAGCGGGCGAAGATCGTGGTGGAGGACTGGAAGGCCCAAAAACTCTACCCCTACGAAGGAGAAGCGGCCACGCAGATTGAGCGCGCCGAGCGCCAAATCTTCGATATCGTCGCCGTCACAGTCCAGGAGGCGACCCCAGACTCTGGTGACATACCCCGCCCGCAGATGGCTCTCCATTTGCGCATGTTGCGCCACGCGATCGAGCGCAGTCCTACCGAGCTGCAGCGGATTCTCGACGAGGTGCTGCGCCTGCCGAAACGCAAGCAAAAAGAACTCGCCGTTCTCCTCGACGAGACCGATCTTTCCGCCATCATCAGCGCCGCGACCATGATCGCCGACCGACTAAAGTTTCTCCAGGGATTGAGGATCATTCTCTTCGACCACGAGGCAAAGCAGCGCCTCAAGGAGCGCAGCCAGCTTCACAAGATCCTCGAGACCAACACCTGGATTTTCGGCGAGGAATTCAACCTATGGGCCAGCGACAGGGAGCTTACGACGGTTCTCAAGGCCCATAAGGAAAGGCTCGATCCCGAGCTGGTTATCGACGAGCCAGTAAAACTGCTGACCCGCAAGCGCGGCATCGTGGATTTGATGTTATCCCGATCGCAAAAGCGGCATCGCGCCGACGATTACGAGCACCTGGTCGTCGAGCTTAAAGCGCCGAAGGTCCAGCTCACTTCCAAGGAGCTGACGCAGATCAAAGACTATGCGCTCTCCGTCTCACGCGACCCACGTTATCACCGCGTGTCTGGCGTCCGCTGGCACTTCTGGCTTGTGTCCGACGAGTATGATGATTTCGTTCAGTCGGAGATTGCTTCAGGCCCCGACCCTGACCGCCGACTAGTCAATCGCGGCCCCAATTTTTCCGTCGGCGTGAAGACCTGGGGCGAGATTTTGGACGAAAACAACGCCCGTCTTCAGTTTGTGAAGCACGCCCTTGAGCATAACGCGGACGATGGCCAGGCGCTTGCCTTCCTCGAGGAGCGACATCGGGAGTTTCTCGAAGGCGTCGTGATCCAGGACGAGGACGATGAACAATCGGATGCTGAACAACAGCCAGTGACAGCCGATGCAGTCTGATATCTTCATTTTTTATCGTGCGATCTGAAGCTCCTCGGCCGTAAAAGCGCTGGCGGCGGTCTCCTGATAGAGCGTATCGAGCGCCGTCCCGAGGGCAAGCAACGCCGCGACCCGCTGAATGATCTGCCGGAACCATCGGCGTTCATCATCGTCGCGCCGATCGGCTTGCCGGTAGCCGAGCCACTTCTTAAGCACCGGATAGCCGCCGAGCTGATAGGTCCAGACCAGCTCGGGGACGTTTCCAAAGTAAGCATCGTCATTGAGGAACAGATCGCCCGTCCGCTCGCCCCATGCTTCGCCGTAATCGGTCGCGGGAAGTTCCTCGGCAGCGAACGGGCGCGGTTTCCATCGACCCTTGCCGCCACCCCAGTATGTCACGATCACTTTCAAATCCTTCGGCCGCACCTGTTTTCCATCGAGGCGCTTCAATGGGCCGAGTGCCCGGGCGCGATCGGCGCCGACAACGGTTCGGATCACATCGCCTGCGTCGCGGTCAGCATCAAGCAAGCGGGTCACCTGTTCTCCGGCAGCGGCAAGTCGCTCAAAGAGCCTCGCATCTTTGGGAATTGGCAGGTGGGCCCAGTCGGCAGACAGAGCGCTCTGGTGCTCCGCCTGGTAGCCTGGCGCATACAGGATTGCGAAGGCTACGCGGAGAAGCTTACCCGCGAGGGCGCGCGCAGGGTCATCCCGGCGCTCGCCCTTAAGTCCGAAATGGTCGCGCAGAACACGCCATGTCGCCTCCGGGAGGTTGGCGTCCCGGTCCGACAATAGATCATCACCGAGCGTCTCTCGGGGGAACACTACCGAGCCGCGCTCGTGCACATGAAGATTGGCAAGAGTGTTGGTGAAGATGGGCCGTGTCTCAGAAACTTTTCTCGGTTCCGGGACTGTAAGGAGAAACTCATTATCCGAACGATTTACCCAATATCGTGGGCTACGTTCATCGAGTACCTTCCTGTCTGGCTCGTAGTAGACCCATCGCTGATCGAACGGAAAGGTAAGAAATGGAACTAGCTTCGTCACAGAAAATGGGTAATTTTCCTTAAGGTCTTTCCACACCTCTTCGGCAGGATAGCGAGGGCGTCTAATTGCCAGCTCCGGGTAACATTCTGTCTCCGTTCATGTTGTCGATCCATACCGCATGAAAATTTGACAGCAGTGACCGGCGCATTAGCGGATGCGAGCGTCCCGTCAGATAGGACGAGTTTGAGATGTAGGAAATCACGCCATAATCGGCAGCTTCTCCAATGCGTTCTTCGGCGAGCCGGATGAACCGAATATAGAGATCGTCGAGTAATTGCTTCCGGACGCCAAACTCTTTGTACAAGAGACTTTCGCCGCGCTGCTTCTTCTTTACACGCCCGAATTCGTCGCGTTTGATCGTGCCATCCTTATTATTCCGCTCCTCGACCAGTTCGATGCTCTTGTAATGCGCGACCAGTTCCGCTTCCTCCGCCTGAGCGGCGCCGGTGAACCGGTCATAGGGAGGATTGCCAAGGATGACGATGATCTTGGCCCCGCGCTTCACTCTCTGCGAAGCGTCGAATTCCGCCCTCATTTCCGGAAAGTTGAGTTTGATGTCGCCGGCGTCGTGCCATCCGGGAGAGCGCGTTCGTTAGAAAGATCGCGACGCGGTGCGCCTCGTCCGGTCTCGATCCAAGTTCATCAAGCAGCAGGTAGAGCTGAAGCTGCGCGATCGCGAACGGTGCCGTGAGGATCTCAAAGCCCATCACCCGCTCGTTGAAGGCGCGAGCCAATTCCAGCCCAAGAGCGTCTTCATCCCCTTCGCGCTTCAACTCGGCCGCGATACATCGGGCGACCTCCAGGAGGTAAGCGCCCGTGCCACAGCAGGGATCGAGAACGACAACCTCGGGATCGGCCAACCCGCGCGTGCGTCCAAGCTCTGTCTTCAGCAAGTAGTGAACGCGCTGGACCTGATAGCGGACGATTTCGGGCGGCGTGTACCAGACACCCAAATCGTCCCGTAGTTGCGGGTCGAAGGCCTCGAGGAACGGCTCATAAAAATAAGTGATGGCGGCGATGGTAGTTTCACCGTCGATGTGCGGAAAGGTCATCCGCGAGCGGAAAAGCGGCCTGAATGCGGATTCCGGGGGAAGTCGCCCGCGAATCCGGGATGATGTCGCCCACCATTCCGATTTGATCTCGCTCGGCGTTCCGAGATGATTTCGCCCGCCATTCCGGGATGATGTCGCCCGGGTAGACAGCGTCTCTGCTGGCCCGCTTAGCGTCCGCTCCTTTGGCTTTTCCACGGGAGGGACGATGCCAGCAGAGAGGATCGCGATGCGCCAGGTGCGCGACGTGCTTCGGTTGAAGACCGCCGGGGTGGGCAGCAACGAGATCGCCCGCCGGGTCGGGGTCGCGCCATCGACTGTCCGGCTGACGTTGAAGCGGCTCGCCGGTGCCGGGCTGAACTGGCCGTTGCCGGCCGAGCTGACCGATGCCGCGTTGGAGGCACAACTCTTCACCGCGGTCGGCACCAAGCAGGGCCACCGCCGTCGCGCTGAGCCCGATTGGGCCGGACTTCACCGCGAGCTGAAGCGCAAGCACGTCACGCTGCAGATCCTGTGGGATGAGTACATCGAGCAATTCCCCGAGGGGTATCGCTACTCGCGCTTTTGCGAGCTGTACCGCGGCTGGGCATCGCGGATCTCAGTCACGATGCGGCAGGCCCATGCCGGCGGCGACAAGCTGTTTGTCGACTACGCTGGCGACACGGTGCCGGTGATCGTCGACCGGCTGACCGGCAAGACCCGGCCGGCGCAGATTTTCGTCGCGGTGCTCGGCGCCTCGAACTTCACCTATGCCGAGGCGAGCTGGACCCAGGCGCTTGCCGACTGGATCGGCGCCCATACCCGGGCCTTTGAGGCGATTGGCGGGGTCCCCAACCTGCTGGTGCCGGACAACACCAAAGTCGCGGTGATCAAGGCCTGTCTCTACGAGCCGCAGGTCAACCGCACCTACGCCGAGATGGCGGCCCATTACGACACGGCGATCCTGCCGGCTCGGCCGCGTCGTCCCCGCGATAAAGCAAAGGTCGAGGCTGCCGTGCTGATTGTCGAGCGTTGGCTGCTCGGCAGGCTGCGCCATCGCCGCTTTTACAGCCTAGCCGAACTCAACGCGGCGATCGGCGAGTTGCTGAGCCAACTCAACGAAGAACGGCTGATGCGACGGCTCGGCGTCACCCGCCGCACGCTGCTCGAGGAACTCGATCGGCCATATCTCAAGGAATTGCCCAGCGAGCCCTACGCCTTTGCCGAGTGGCGGCTACGCCGCGTCGGCGTCGACTACCACGTCCAGGTCGAGGGGCATTTCTATAGCGTTCCTTACCGCCTCGCTCGCCGCGAGGTCGAGGTGCGCCTGACGCCGCGCACCGTCGAGATCTTTCTCAAGGGCGAGCGGATCGCCGCGCATCTGCGCTCCAGCGGCAATTACCGGCACACCACCCTCGCCGATCACATGCCGTCGAGCCATCGGCGTTATGCCGACTGGACGGTTGAGCGTATTCGCCAAGAGGCGACCGCTATCGGTCCCGCCACAGCGGCTTTGTGCGAGCTGATCCTGGAGCGCCGGCCGCACCCCGAACAGGGCTTCCGTTCCTGCCTGGGCATCGTCCGCCTGGTGCGACCGTTCGGCGCCGACCGCCTCGAAGCGGCGGCCAATCGGGCGATCGAGATCGGCACGCTGACCTACGGCTCGCTGCGCTCGATCCTCGACAACAAGCTCGACCGCCAGGCTGCGCACACCCCACCCGCTGAGGGCGTGCCGATCCTGCATCCCAATATCCGCGGCCCCCGCTACTACCACTAACCCGTTAAGGAGAACGGACATTGCTGACCCATCCAATGCTCGATCAGCTCACCCAGCTCGGGCTTTCCGGCATGGCCCAAGCCTTCACCGAACTTGAAACCTCCGGCGAGGGCGCGCCGCTGACCCATGCCGATTGGCTCGGGTTGCTCGTCGATCGCGAGGTCACTCACCGCCGCGACAAACGCCTCACCGCCCGGCTGCGCTATGCCCGATTGCGCCATCAGGCCGCCGTCGAGGACGTCGATTATCGGGCCCCGCGCGGCCTCGATCGCGCGCTATTCCACAAGCTCGCCGACGGCGAGTGGATCGACGCGCACGACAATTTAATCCTGTGCGGGCCAACCGGCGTCGGCAAAAGTTGGCTTGCCTGTGCCCTCGGCCACAAGGCCTGCCGCGACAACCGCTCGGTCCTCTATCAGCGCGTCCCCAAGCTCTTCGCCGATCTCGCGCTGGCCCACGGCGACGGCCGCTATGCCCGCATCATGCGCAGCCTCAACGGCGTGCAGCTTCTCATCCTCGATGATTGGGGTCTGGAACCACTCGACGCCGGCGCCCGCCGTGATCTCTACGAGATCCTCGAAGAACGATACGGCCGCCGCTCGACCATCCTGACCAGCCAGATCCCGATCGACAAATGGCACGAGCTCATCGGCAACCCAACCTATGCCGACGCCATCCTCGACCGCCTCGTCCACAACGCCCATCGCATCGATCTCGCCGGCGACAGCCTGCGACGAACCCGGCCAAGATCAGCTCTCAGGGATTGACCAGCGGTACGCCTTTCGCCAAAAAAACACTGGTCAGCAGGACGCCTCAAGCGGGCGACATCATGTCGGAACAGCGAGCGACATGATCTCGGAATGACCGAGCGACATCGTCGGAATCAGCACCCGTCGTAGTGACGGGAGGCGCGGGTCTCCAGCGGCTGCGGCGGGCGGCCCGAGACGATGGGCGCTGCGTCGCGGCGGGGCTCCGCGCCGTCCCATGCCCGGCGGCCGGGGTTGCCCGCATTGACGGATGCCACCGTGGTTACTTCCGCTCCATTTACCATAATACTTACTCCTAGTCGTGGTTACTCGAACCGTCGCGGTGTCGCTGACCGGAATGAACTTCACGTTCGCGAGCAGGAGGCCGCCGGCCAGCTGGTACGGCTCCCCTGGATTGATCGGCAGCAGCACGCCGACGGAGGCGGTCGGCGCGGTGCCGTCGCTGCGGTAGCGCACTGCCTCGCCTGAGACGGTCAGCATCGCGTAGCCGGTGCCGGCCGGGATGGCGGTGAAGCCCGTGGCCGCCGAGAAGGCCGAGAGCTGCTCGAAACCGAGCGGCTGGGCGTAGTTCGGGAAGTGCGACACGGCTAGGCTCCGCGGTCCGGGGTTAAAACCGCCGGCAACTCGGTTTCAGCGCGCGCCGGATCGGGTGAAGCCGCCGGGGCGGGTAAAGGGCGCGGCTGGCCCGTTCAGCGCTTGCAGCGCCTCCTGCGCGCGTGCCAGGCGGAGCCCGACCTCGTCGGCCGCGTCGGCGATGGCGGCGGCGATGCGCCAGGCCATTTCCAGGTCGAGGACCCAGCAGGTGCTGCGGGCGGTGTTGCGGTCGTAGACCGTCAGCAAGAGGTCGCTGTGCCCGTGCGGGACGGCGGCGACGGCGGTCGGGCGCATCGTCAAAAACCCGTTGCTAGAGCGAGGAGGACGCCGATGGTGAACGCCAGCGCCGGAGCCGGCATCGGGGCGCCCAACGGGCGGTGGAGGACGGAGTTGTACGGGTGGCGGTGCACCTTCTTCTCGACTGCCGGAGAGAAGCTCACCTGCCCGCCGGAGATCAGGACAGCGGCCTTCAATTCCAGTTGCCCAGTGGGGATCATCAGCTCCATCTTTTGAGGCAAGAGCGCGCAATCGACGCGGTTCATCAACAGCGCGGTCGAAATCGAAGCCGAGGCGTAGATGGTCCCGGTCGGCGGGGGCGGCGGGGCAAACAGGGCGCGACGCGGGTGCGGTGGAGGCGCTGGGGGCGTCAGTTCGCGCCCTATCTCGGCGAGCCGCAGCGGGAGCTTAGGTGCCCAATCCTTGAGGTCTGAGACGGAGACGGCATCGATGTCGATCAGCGTCAGCGGAGGCAGCGGACCACCGTACCCACGCCGCCAGAACGCGCACGCGACGGTGCCGAGATCGTCGGGAGCTATCGAGGCAAACACGCCAAATGGAGGAGGGAGCACGGGTCAGACCCTGGCAATCGGAATGTTCTCGAGCCGCCAGAACGCGGGCACCGGCCGCGCGGTGATCAGCGTCAGCGCAATGCAACACGAATTCGCCAGATCGTCGCTGCCGCTCGCCGGGTGATCGACGAGGTCGCGCCCCGTCCGGGTCGCCCGGCGCTCCAGCCCGCAGAGCTGGGCCACCAGCCGCTTGCTGTCGAGCAACCGAGCCCTGCCGCTCGCGAACACGGGCAGCGCGTCCAAGTAAACTTTCGAACGGTCGCGCTCACTGTCGTTGTACGTGATGCCCGCCTTCTCGAAGGCGAACGAGCACCAGTTGGCGGCGTACTTGTCGCCGGTGACCTCGGTCACATCGTAGGTCCGCAGCAGTTCCGCCAACTCGGCAACGACCTCGACGGGGTCAAACGGCGCCCTGCGCTCGAACAGGCAGTCGACTATCGCGAGCTCGTCCTCGTCGTGCGCGATCGCCGCCGTGAACGCGTCGCCTCTGCCGCCCGACGCGTCGACGCCCGCGCGGTAGGCGAAGCGCGCCCGCGGCGGCCGAACCAGGACACCGGGATCGACCGCGGCCTCGACCAACTCTCGGTCGAACAGGTCGCTGATGTCGGATCGCCACTGCGACATCCACTCGGCTGCTCCGCGCTCCGGATCGCGCTCGATGTCCGCCGCGATCTCCGCCGCCAACTCCGGCTCGTCCAGCGTTGGGTTGTAGATGCGGCTCGGCTGACGGATCACCAGCACGGTGTCGTCGTCGCGGCCGTGATGCGCGTGCCACTTCTCGTATAGCAACCCCGCGCGACGATAGGTGGTGCTGATCCCGATGATCATCGCGCCCGACGACCGCAGAGTCGCGAGCGTCGGGATCAGCGCCGCGTAAACCTCTCCGGCCGGATTGGCGGAATTCTCGTCGCGCCAGTACGCACACTCGTCCAGAATGGCGAGCGCCACGGTGCGCCCGCGGATTGAGCGAAAAGAATTGGTCGCCACGGTGATGTCGACGCCATTGTTCAGCTCGACGGTGTCGTCGGTTATCCGACGCACGAGCGGCTTCAGCAGCGGGATTTCCGAGAAATACGCGGCGACATAGCCAAACACGATGCCGGCCTGCACGCGGTCGCACGCCAGGCACAGCACCAGCGCCCGTTCGCCGCGGCGCAGATGGCGCTGAAAATCGCCGAACACCGCCATGTAGGCCGCGATGCCGGACGCGATGCTGTCCTTGCCTGCGCGTCGGCCGATCGCGAACCAGGCTTCCCTGACCCGCTTTGTGGGCGGATCGCGATCTGCCAACTCACGAAACCGGGCGCGCTCGGCATCGCTCATCGGCTCGGCAAAAGCGGCCTTCAGGGTGACGCGCCAATTGTCCCAGCTCGGGCCGGCAAAGTCGCCGCCGAGGAAGCGCGGATCGCCGAGGAACTGGCTGATGGTCGTCATTGCTGCGGCCGGGTGCGATCGACGAAGCCGCGGCGATCCAGTTCGGCTGGATCGCCACCGGCGGCGAGCAATGCCGCCCCATAGGCCGCGCGGCCCCTGGCATCGATGCGGTAACCCCAGCGCCTGCACCAGCCCGCCATGTGGCGAACGTCAAGAAAGTGTTTCTCGACCTCGATCCCGCTCGCCTCGAAAGCGCGGACCTGCGCCGTCGCGAGCCTGACGAATTCGCCGTATGAGCCACAAACCTCGCCATCTGAGACCGCCTCGAGCTCGGTGAACCAAGCCATCCCGATCGTGCTCATGCGGCCGCCTCCGGTTCACCGGTCTGGGCCGCGAGCAAGCGAATGTATTCCTGCGCGTCCATCGGCGCGGGTGCGGGCGCGACGCCGAGCGCGACCATCGTGCGCGTCAGAGAGTTGCTGAACGCCAGGTAAACCTTTGCGTCGTAATCCGTGAAGGTCCCGTCGAGGATGCGCGCGTCGAGGGCCGCCACACGCAATTGCAGAAAGGCAGCTCTCTCGATCAAAACAGTCTGCTGCGGCGTGGGGTGGCCGCCCAGCTGTGCCGTCAGCACGGCCCGCATCTGCGACAGCAACCTGCCCTCCCGAGTCCTGCGATCGACGCGGCCCAGCCTGATCTCGACGCTGTAGGCACCGAAGCGGCCCGCCTTCGTCCGCCGATCGAAGACTCCTTTGGGCAAGATGTGCCTTTCCCAAAATGCAACGCAGGATATTCGCGCCATTATATAGCGGTTAGTTTATGGATTTAAAGGGTTATTTTAGGGTTTTCCTTATTACGGCGCGTGGCATTATTGTAAAGCGAAAGTCGCGTCTCTGGGCGCGGGTGGGATTTCGGATGCGGGAACGCGAGCGCGGGTGAATCGCGGCGGCGCCGAAATCGGTCGCATCGTTAGCTAGTCGTTAGCCTGGCGTCGTATCGGCGTCCATCCAATATGATAACTGACTGTAATACAATGTTTAGTCGGTATGGGACCTAGGATCGAATATTTTAAGGCCAAGGATTCGGGTCGGGTTTTTGGCGCGCGGTATCGATGCCGGAAATACGCTTTCGTCCACAGCCCGCCGGGGGCAGTTGGCGCGCCCGTGTTAAAAGCATTGGGCGCCCGGCACTCTATGCTGCGGGGCTGGTTCATGCGAACGGGGCCGCCGGTAAGTGCAGTAAGAGAAGTAAGTGGTTTTCCCCTTCTTTTTCCCGTTTTATCCCTCCTCCTGTTGCATTTCCCTTTATTCGCGCAGAAAAATCATCCTACTAAACCTACAAGGGGGAAAAAGCGGGAAAAGGAAGAGGCGGACCACTTACTTCTCTTACTGCACTTACCGCACCCCGCCGCAGGGCTTCTCGGTCGCCGCATTGAGCCTTCTTCTGGCTGCCTCAAGTCTCTCGTTGGGCGGCATATCCGTGCGGACATATATAGTCTGCCGCCCATCTGGGAACTTCCAGAGACCATCCTTTGCGTCCGGATTGCCGAGGGCTTCGTAGCCGCACTTTTTCAGGCGATGCGGTATCACGCGGCGGTTCTTCCTCTCGCCAAGCCAGTAGGCGAAGTCCTGCGATATGCTGGTCGAGCTGCGGATGTCGCTCAAGGTGATCGCCGCCGGGCGCTCTCCGCCATCCCCGAGATCATCGATGACGTCGTCTAGCTCGCTCTCCTCCCCCGGCCGATTGTAGTTGACGATCTGCCAGAACGCCTCGGTCTTCGGCGGCGGCTTCTTGGCGTCGAAGTGCGAGATATCGCGTTGACGGAGCCATTCGGCGACGTGATTGAGCCCTCCACTGCCGTAGTAGGTCCAGAACTCCCTCCAGTAGGATTCGGCGAACTCTTCCTTCTTCGCGTTCGACCAGGCTACGTAGTGCCGCCGATCGTCTCGGTCCAGGTGGAACCCGTCGAGCTTGTGGTTCGTCGTGATGGCGACGCCGCAGACGTTGGGGATCAGGTATTGGCGCAGGTATTTCTCGTTGATGCGCAGCACGTCGGGCGGTGCCGCCGTGTACGCCTTCATGTGCTCGTAGAACTTGAAGCGGTCCCATTCGCCGAGGTCGCGGGCCTCGCTGATGCGCAGCACGGTGGCTTTCAGGAAGTCGTTGCAATCGGACAATACCTGTGTCGGCGAAGCCTCCTTGAAGTTCCACCGGCCGACGGCCTCCTTTAGTGGCTCCAGCACGGTGTCCTTGCCGATGCCCTGATCCCCGCCGAGCACGATCGCGTGGTTGACCTTCTCGGCCGGGCGCTGCACCCGGTGGGCGAACCAGTCGAAAAGATGTTCAGATTCGTCGGGGTATATCCGGCGTACGTGCTCCACCCACGGCGCCGCCAGCTCCGCGTTTCCCGGTCGCGTCGGCGCCGGCATGTAGAGGTTGAAGCACGCCGCGCCGCGTCGGTCCATCCAGCCGCCATCGAGTAGGAGCCGATCGCGGATCACCTCGGGTTCCCCCGGCGCCCAGATCATCTGCTCCACGGCCCTGTTGCGGTCGAGCCACTGCGGCGCCGGTGTGCGGCGGGGCTTTCCGTCATCATCTATCAAGGGCGTCCCGTCGGACTTCAGCATAGGCACGCTCGACACCCTGGCTTTGACGCTGGCGGCGGGCCAGTGCTGCCGGGTGGGGGCGAAGATGTAATCGTGCTGCGGCAGGTAGGCCCAGAAGTCATCGAGCGAGAGGCGGCCTCTCTGCCGGCTCGGGGCAACCCATCCCGGCTGCGCCTCGCGCGCAAGATACGCCAGCGTCCCGAAACCGATCTGGTCGGGCGGCGAGCGATCGAGGTGGCGCCACCGGAATGCGGTCTCGCCGGAGTCGTACTTGTCCGGCCACTTCCGCGACCAGCGGTCAAAAGCCGCGAAGCCCCCCTCCGACCCGCCAGAGGCGCGCCAGACTGCCATCGCGACCTTGTTCCACTCGTTCCAGGTATCCGTTTTATCCGCCCATTTGGGCAGCGGGTTGGGGATCGCCGCCAGCGCCGCCTCGATGTCCTCGATGTCGGCTTCCGGGTCGCCATCGCCGGCCGAGTGACCGTTGCCGGTCGGCTTGCTGACCGCCACCGCGTCGAGTTCGTCGGCGAGGTCGATCGGTCTGCCCAATGTCACCACGGCCGCAGGGGGCGACGCACCGTTGGCGACGCGGCCGTAATAGTAGGACTGACTCAGCGTCCAGCTCTCGCTGCCGAACGAGGCCATGAGCGTCGAATGATACAGTCCCGCGAGGCGGTCCATTAGGTGGTCGCGGTCCTCGGGCGACCGTTCGCGGGACAGCGGGGCCAGCACGCGCCATCGCGGCGCGTCGGGGCGGTAGGACGGCGACGGATAGACCAATGCCGTGATGCCTGCTTCCGCGACGACTCTGACCGCATCATCAAAGGTGACCGCTTCTCCGTCGTAATCGCCCTCGACGCCGGTTATTGCGCACACATTGGGGTTGTGCCGAAGACATCCCTTTCTGTCCTTTGGGACAGCGCCAAAGCGCGCGAGCTTGAGCCAGGGCAGCTGGTCCTTCGTCGGTGCGACCGTGGCATCGATGCGTTTCGCGAGGGCCGAAAGGGATAATTGTTCCTCGCGTTTGGTCGTAGCGGCCCAGTCGCGGAAGAACGTGACGGCGATCTCCGGCGCGGGAAAATCGAGGAGCGCGGCGCTCATCGCGCGCCCCCGTCAGCCCGGCGCCGCCAGAATTCGGGGTCTGGCTTCGGCACCCCGACAAGCGCCCGCGGCGTGCATTTCCCCTGCCTCTCCCGCAAGGCCGCCGCCAGCCTCAGCTGTCCGGCTGCATCGAGCAGCAGGACCAGATCGCCGAGATTGGGAACGGCGCTTGCGATGATCGCCGCGGCGCATGCAACGCCTGCGTGCGGCCCATCACGCATGCCCCTGCGGCTCGACGCCGGCCAGCCACTCGGCGAGCCGCATCCTTGGCATCGGCGTAGAGCCCGACGGCGAGCCCGACCTCGAGCACCGGTCCGTGCAGCAGCGCCCTACGGTCAGCGGCCGGCCGGCGGCGGCGTACCCGAAGTGATCGTCATTTCGGGGCTGTCGAGCCGGCGGCCGCAGCCGTGGCAACGGCCGACGCCGCGCTCGTCCGCCAGCTCTCGCATGAGCCGCCGGAAGCGCCGCGTTCTCAGCTCGTTCGACATGGCGCACCACCGTCCCCGTGCTGGCGCGCGCGACAACCCTTTACGCCCGGCCGCAGCCGGGGTATAAAGGGTCCGCGCGCGTAGCCACCGCGCAAATTTCTGCCGTTGAAGATGCTCCGCACGCGTCGGGTGTCCAGCCCGGCGCGTGCTTCGTTTGGGCTACGCCGGCGCATCGCCGGCCTCCGGCCGCGGTAATTCTTGCCGATCGGTCGCGACGCGAGCCACGCTTCTATTTCTCGCAGGTCCCAGCCGATGCGATTGGGGGAGAGTTGCCGCGCCTTCGGGAACTTCCCTTCGCGCTGCATGATCGATCAGGTGCTTGCGCGAATACCTAGGGACGCCATAATCGGTCAGTTCAAAGAACGTGATGAACTTGGTGGGCATTTGCGCTTTACCTCCGCTTTATTTCAGCGGGGCAAGCTTAGCCCGAGGCCGCGCGGATTAAACGGCGCGTTCGGGCACTTTTTTTGGGGCCGAACGCGCCGCAACGGTCGTCCACCGCATGCTGGGCGGCAGCGCCATCGATCGCGCCGGGCCGCCGGCGTCATGGCGTGCCTGACCATGTCGATCGGTCACATCGGTGGCGAGATTGAAGACGGCGGCGGCGAAGTCGGCGACGATGCCGCCGGTGGCGCCGGCCGGTGGCGGCTCGGATCGCCTCGGCGAGCACGCCGATGCCGGCGGAGCGGGCCGCGGCGGCGTCGGTCTTGCGCCGCTCGAGTCAGCCCCCGCCGGGCGATGCGGAGCTCGACCTTGATCGCGGTCTTGAGCATGCCGAGCGCCTCGGACGATCGGGCCGTCGCTCGCGGGCGCCAAAAACCTCTTTACGGTCAGAAGCGCCTTCGCCGCCTTCTCGGCGCCGTTTGCCCGTCGTCTTAGGCGATCCGCGACGCGGGCGTGCGTGCGCGCGACGCGTTCGGCCTCGACGCAGGTGCTAAGCAGACGAGGCCACTTCTCCGCCGGCACCAGCTCGAGGGCCGGACGCACGTGTCGCCACCATTCCTCGGCGACGAGTCGGTCGAGCACCGCCGAGGCAGAGCCGTCGAGGACCGCCGACTCATCCCGGAAGCGTTCGACGGTCGCCCGGAAGGCGGCGATCACGCCGCGGCCTCCGCCGGAAACGGCACGACGTTGGGCGCGGCCGGTTCGGGAGCCACGATGCGCATGAGCCTGGCCTCCCATTCCCGCAGCCCGGCCAGCATCTCGCCGTCGTACCGATGGAGATCATAGACAGCGTGCACGCCGGCCTGTCGATGGCCGATGATCAGCTCGGCGACGAAGACGGACACGGCGGCCTGCGCCAAGCCGGTGCGCACGGTCCGGCGCAGATCGTGAAGCGTAAAATGCTCGATGGGGCCGCCGGCCAACTTCGCGACTGCGCGATCGAACCGCGCCTTCATCTTGCTGTAACCGCTGATCGGCCGCCGCCCGGCGGTCGTCGTGAACAGGTAATCGCCATCCGCGAAGCGCGGCAGGTCGGCGAGCAGCGCCTTCATCGCGTCAGACAGCGGCAGGGCGTGCGCGGCGCCTGCTCTTCATGCGCGCGGCCGGAATCGTCAGGAACGATCCATCGATCTCGGACCAGCGAAGCTCGCTGATCTCGCGCAGCCGCTGCCCGGTCAGCAACAGCGCCCGGATCAAATGACCGAACGGGTAGGGTGTCGCCTCGGCCGCCTGCCACACCGTCCGCAGCTCGGCGTCCGTCAGCACGCGTGTGCGTGGCTCGGGCGACCCCTCGGTGACCCTGACGAGATTGCATGGATTGGCGTCCAGGCCCTCGACGTCCCTGCCGATCGCCCAGTTGAATAACTTCTTCGCGGCGGCGAGCGCGTGGCGAGCCGCGTATTCTCCGCCCGATCTCGGCCTCGCGCGGCCGGGATGATCGGCGCCGCGGGCGACGATCGCGTCCACCAGCGCGATGATGTCGCGCCGGCGGATCTCGGCGATCGGCTTGTCGCCCAGCACCGGGAGCAGTTCGCGGCGGATCAGCGCCTCGTACGACCTCTTCGTGCGGCGGCTGGGGAGGTGCTGCTTGATGAACAGCTCGGCGACGGCGGCGAAGGTGCCGTCGGCCCGCTGCCCTTCGGCGGCGGCCAGCGCCTCGCGCCGCGCCGCCTCGACCGCGCCGGGTCCTTGCCCGCGTCCAGCGCGTCCAGCGCGTCCTTGGCAGCGGCGCCGTGCGACGCCCAAGCCCACGATCGGGTACTGCGCCGAGCACGACCCAGGTCGGCATGCTTATCGCCGGCGCGGCGGCGCACCACGACGAAACTCACGCCTGCCCTTGTCGCTGATCCGCACCGCTAGGTCGGTTGGTTGCCGTCCCACACGGTTTTGCGTCGTGCCCGGCGGCGGCGGGTTCTTCTTGAGCCTCTGCATGCTTCGGTCGGTGAGGCCGATTTTCTCTTTGGCGGCGGGCATCGGGTGGGCTCCTCGGGCTAACGCGGGCTAACGGACCCGTCGGCTTAACGGGGGTAAGCCGCGGTAACCTAACCTTAGCCTAACCACCACATATGTAAAGGAGAAAAGACCCTTTTGTTAGCCCGTAGTTACCCGCCCTTATCCGCGGTAATCGGGTAAGCTAGAAATCATAATCCCAAGGTCGGGGGTTCAAATCCCTCTCCCGCTACCATCCATTGTGCCAAACCGGACAGAGCGATTGACCGGAACCGCGCGGCGGGGCGGCCGCCCAAGAAAATATTGGACCAGAATCGTATCAGCCGGCGTTGGTCTCAGCGGCACCATGCGTCGCGTGCCACGGAGGGAACCTCGGATGAGATTTATGTTATTGCCGGCCGCCGTCGGGTTCTTGGCAATTGCCGGCTGGGGTGGAGCGCCGGCGGTGGCGGCCGGATGCCTTAAGGGTGCTGCCGTCGGCGGGGTCGCCGGGCATGTTGCCGGACATCATGGCGTGCTCGGCGCGGCAGCCGGATGTGCGGTCGGCCATCATGAGGCAACCAAGCATGCTAAGCAAAGGACCCAGCAGGAAACGCAAGGGTCGAGCGACGGCGGCCAGACCAGCCCCGGTTCCGCGCACTGACACGCTGCGACCCGACGGCTTGAGCGGTTTCCGATCAGGTTCCATAACCGGCTTGGTTAAAGAAGTTGCGACATTCCCGGGGTAGATAGAGATCGAGGGTGCGGCCGATCGTCTGCCACGGGGCGTAGCGGGTGCGCTCGGCGGCCTTGCGCAGCGCGGCCTTGAATTTTGGCGAAGGCCGGCGGCCCACTCGCTCGGGATCTGAGTCGTTCGTTCGAGTCGTCGTTTGTTTGAGTCAAACTCCTTCGCGGGGAAGACGAAAGCGGGGACCACGGGGTGGCAAGCGCGAGGTGCGCACCATCGGCAGTACCGGCGCCGGCGGCGCTTCCGCCGCTGCGCGAGGTCATTGCCCGGCACGGCATCGCCGCCCGGCGGCGGCTCGGGCAGAATTTCCTCTTCGACCTCAACCTGACCGGGCGCATCGCCCGCGCCGCCGGGCCGCTCGACCAGGGCGCGATCATCGAGATCGGGGCTGGTCCCGGCGGGCTGACCCGCGCGCTCTTGGCCGAGGGCGCCTGCCATGTCGTCGCGGTCGAGCGCGACCCGCGCTGTCTCGCGGCATTGGCCGAGTTGGCCGCGGCCTACCCCGGCCGTCTCGACATCGTCGCCGGCGACGCGCTGGCGCTCGACCCGGCGGAATTAGCCCCGGCACCGCGCAGGATCGTTGCCAACCTGCCCTACAACATCGCGACTCCGCTGCTGCTCCAGTGGCTTGACCGGATCGGCGAATTCGCCGGCCTGACCCTGATGTTCCAACGCGAAGTGGCGCTGCGCCTCGTCGCGGCGCCGCGCACCAAATCCTATGGGCGGCTCTCGGTCCTGACCCAGTGGCTGGCTGAGCCGCGCCTGCTTTTCGACCTGCCGGCCCGCGCCTTCACCCCACCGCCCAAAGTCACCTCGACCTTGGTCGAGATTATTCCGCGCGCGGAACCATTGGCTCCCGCCGCCAAGCCCGCCCTCGAACGGGTGACTGCCGCCGCCTTCGGCCAGCGCCGCAAAATGCTGCGCTCGAGCCTCGCCGCCCTCGGCCTCCCGGTCATCCCCTTGCTCGACCGCGCCGGCATCGCGCCCACCGCCCGCGCCGAGGAGCTCACGGTCGCCGAATTCTGCGCCCTCGCGCGGGCGACCGAGGAATGCGATCGACAGACTGGCTGACACGTCGGCGGCGCGCTCTGCCATGCGAGCGCAATAAAACTGTCGTGCGGCTGTCATCCGTGCGGCATAGCTTCCGCGCGCATTCGGCAAAAACGGAGCGAGTGATGCGCATGTTATGGCGAAGCGCGGTCGTGGGGGTGGGGCTGCTGGCGCTGTCGGCCGCGCCGCGGGTCTATGCCGACAGCGGCAATATGGGCGGCCACGGCATTAAGCGGGTGCTGCTGATCAGCATCGACGGCATGCACGCCCTCGATTTCATCAACTGTTCGCAGGGCATCAGCGGGGTCAACGGCGGGGCGCCCTATTGCCCGCATCTGGCCGCACTCGGCGAGACCGGGGTGAACTATCTCGATACTTCGACCTCGAAGCCGTCCGATTCGTTCCCCGGACTGATGGCGCTGATGACCGGGGGCTCGCCGCGCACTGTGGGCGCGTTCTATGACGTGGCCTACGACCGCTCGCTCGATCCGCCGGCGACGACCACCGGGAACGGCGTCGCGGGAGCGCCGGGCCTGTGCGCGCCGGCGGCGCCGCCGACCGGCACGACCACGGAATTCGACGAAGGAATCGACATCAACAAGCTTCTTCTGAACGGCGGAGCGCCGGCCGGCATGGACGGCGGCATCGCGTCCATTGACCCGAACAAGCTCGAGCGCGATCCGGCCCGCGGCTGCGCTCCGGTCTATCCGTGGAACTTCGTTCGCATCAACACGATTTTTGGCGTGGTGCACGCGGCCCACGGCTACACCGCCTGGTCGGACAAGCATCCGTCCTATTCGGCGGTCTCGGGCCCCGGCAACGGGACCAACGTCGACGACTACTATGCGCCGGAAATCAACTCGATCCCGGTTGCGCTGCCGCAGGTCAAACTGCTGTCCTGCAATCCGCTTCCCGACCAAACGGCAGTGTCCAGCAGCAATTCGTGGACCGACAGCTTTGCCAACATCGAGTGCTACGACAGCCTGAAGGTGCAGGCGATCCTCAACGAGATCGATGGGATGGACCACTCCGGCAAGTTGCGGCGGCCGGTCCCGAACATTTTCGGGATGAACTTTCAGACGGTCAGCGTCGGGCAAAAGCTGATTGAGAAGTCCGTGGGCATGACGGGCGGCTATCTGGACGGAGAAGGAAGACCGACCCCGGCATTGCTTGGAGAGATCGAATTTACTGACACGTCGATCGGCAAGATGGTGGCAGCACTCCAGAGTCGGGGTTTGTACAATTCGACGCTGATCGTCATTTCGGCCAAGCACGGCCAGAGCCCGATCGACTCCGCGCGATATCTGGGGATCTCAACAACGCCCAACGACCCGATCACGACATCGCCGGCGACGATCCTGGCGAACCTGCTGCCGTTCTCCGAATCGCCGGCAAACCCCAACGGGATCGGCCCGACCGAAGACGACGTTTCGCTGATCTGGCTGGCGAATTCGTCACAGACCGCCGCTGCCGTGGGGATGCTCGAAAGCCAGTCGCCGGCGACCAGCAACATCGCCGGGATCGGCGAGATCTTCTCCGGACCGGCGATCGGCCAATTGTTCAACCTGCCAGGGCTGCCGCCCAACGGCGACCCACGCACGCCCGATATCGTCGTCACCCCGAATATCGGTGTTACCTACTCCGGCAGCGGCAAGAAGCTCGCCGAGCACGGCGGCTTCTCGCATGACGACACCAACGTGATCATGCTGGTGTCGAACCAGGGCTTTTCCGCCGAGACGGTGACCAGCCCGGTGGAGACGATGCAGATCGCGCCGACGATCCTGGCGGCGCTGGGCCTCGACCCGGACGAGCTGACTGCCGTCCAGAAGGAGGGAACCCAGGTCCTGCCCGGCCTCGACCTCGACAGCGGCAACTCACCCTAGTAACAGAACTGCTCGACGATGGGGCGCCTCACCGGTGAGGCGCCCCTTTTCAGGCCCGCCGCAGGCCCTACGCTCGCTGCCCGGACCGCCCGCACCGCTCCGGCATCGCCTGTTCCGCCTGTTTTTTGCAGATCGAGATCAGGTCTCTGCCGCGCCTTCAATGACAATAGGCGCCCTTCGCCAGCACCGAGGCCACGAGAATACGATGCCATTATGGCAATTGTGGGGTTGTCGCCGCCACATAACAGTGCGGCTGAGGGTCGAACCCCCTCGCTCGTTGCCAGTCGGCAAAAACCCGATAATATCGCATCGATGATCCGGAATCTCGCCAGAGGGAAGGAGAACCGTGATGGCAAGGGTGTTCCAATTTGACGTCGATACCGTCGTCGAACAACTCAACCGAATTCTGCAGATGGAACTTGCCGCAGTCATCTACTACACTCATTACTCCTTTATGATCTACGGCCATGCGCGGATTCCGATCAGCTCATGGTTACGCGATAACGCGACGGAATCGTTGGCCCATGCTCAAGAGGCGGGGCAAATGATCATGCGGTTACATAAGAGGCCGACCCTCGGCATCGCGGCGTTGCCGACCACTCGGCACAATACGATTGACGAGATTTTGGCCGAATCAATACAGCGGGAGGAAGCTGGCGTAGAACTTTATCGGGAGTTACTCGCCGTTGTGAAAGACAAGTCCGTGGTTCTTGAGGAATATGCAACGCGCCTGGTCTCGGCGGAGGCCGTACATTTGCGAGAGATGGAGCTAATGGCGATGCGGCGCGCACCCGACTAGGACGTTACAGCCAACGCCGGAAGGGAATGGCTCGGGGCGTTTTGGCTCGGGCGGTAAAACCTCCTGGGCAATCATCAGCCGATGGCCGTCAAGGGTTGCGATGATCATCTCGCGCACCCTAGTTCGTAGGATGTGTTGAGGCGGACGAAACCCATCGCCGCTCACCGAACCCGCGTCCCTGTCCGTGGCGCCCTCCGCGTCGACAGCAGGGAGGGGTCCGAGCAGCACCGTGCGTTAATTTGCGATGGGTTTCACCCCGCTCAATCCGTCCTACGTGCCGGCTTGGACCCGTTGGCTGGATCATTCGGGTGGGCCGCGGCCCCCGGATCGGCTATCAAGGAACAACACGTTCAGCCCTTGCGCAGGGTGGCGACGAACTCGGCGAGGCCGGGTTGGCGGGTGCGGCGCAGGCGTTCGGCGATAACGATGGCGTGGGCTTGGGCGACGCTAGCCGCGACCGTGTCGTTGACGATGACGTAGTCGTATTCCGGCCAGTGGCTCATTTCCTCGGCCGATTTTGCCATCCGCGCGGCGACCGTGGCGGCGCTGTCCTGGGCGCGGGCGTTGAGGCGCTGTTCGAGTGCGGCGAGGCTCGGCGGCAGCACGAAGACCGCAACCAAATCCGGCCGGACCTTCGCGGCGAGCTGCTGGGTCCCTTGCCAGTCGAGATCGCCGACGATGTCGCGGCCGGCGGCTAGCGCTTCGTCGATCGGCCGGCGCGGCGTGCCATAACAATGGCCGAAGACGCGCGCGTGCTCCAACAGCTCGCCCTGCGCCACCATCCGGTCGAAGTGGGGCTGGTCGATGAACCGGTAGTCGCGCCCGTCGACCTCGCCCGGCCGCTGCGGGCGGGTCGTGACCGAGACCGACAGGGTCAGGCCGGGATCCTGCTCGACCAGCCGCCGGGCGATCGTTGTCTTGCCGGCGCCGGAGGGCGAGGAGAGGACGAGCAATAGCCCGCGCCGGCGGATCGCTGGGGCACTCATTCGATGTTCTGCACCTGCTCGCGGAACTGCTCGATCACCGCCTTCAGCGCGAGCCCGGCGCGGGTCAGCGCGATGTCGGCCGATTTCGAGCACAGCGTATTGGCCTCGCGGTTCAATTCCTGGCACAGAAAATCGAGGCGCCGGCCGACCGCCTCGCCCTCTCGCAACAATTCGCCGGCCTGATCGAGATGCGCGCGCAGCCGCTCCAATTCCTCGCGGATGTCCGAGCGCGCCGCGAGCAGAGCCACTTCCTGGGCGACCCGCTCTTCAGGCATCGAGGGCATCTGGTCGACGAGGCCCGCCAGCACCGCGCGCAGCCGGTCATGGATCGCCGCCGGCTGGGCCGCGGCGCAGCTTTCGGCGGCGGCGACGAGTGCGGCCATCTCATCGAGCTGGCTCTCCAGCAGCAGAGCGATGCGCGACCCCTCCTCGGCGCGGGTCGTCGCCAACTGGTCGAGAGAAGCGGTCCAGCCGGCGAGCACGGCACGGCGGCGCGCCTCGACGACCGCTTCATCTTCGTCCTCGACGGTTTCAACGACGCCGCGCAGGGCCAGCAAGCCGTCGAGGCGCGGCGGCGCCGCCTCGATCTCGCCGGTCAATTCGTTGATCAGCGCGACCAGCTGGGCCAGCGCCTCGCGGTTGATCCGCAATGCCGCCGGGGCGGTGCGCGTCACTGAAAGGTTGCCCGAGAAATTGCCGCGGCGAAAGCGCCGCGCCAGTGCAGCGCGCAATTCCGGCTCGAGGGCGTCGAAGCCGGAGCCGAGCCGCAGCCGCAAATCGAGCGCCCGCCCGTTGACGCTCTTGACCTCCCATGCCCACGAGATGCCGTGCGCCTCGCCCTGCGCCCGCGCGAACCCGGTCATGCTGGCCACGGCCACGCTTCAGCTCTCTCCAACGTCGCCGGGCGCCATGCCACCGGTGGCGCAGGTCATCGCCCAAAGACCGGTGCTGGGGCGGTCGCTCAATTGGCCGACATCAGCGACCAATACCAGGCGAAAAACGGCCGATCGAGCTCGGTCGACCGGGCCACCGCCTCGGCGTCGCCGGCCTCCCGCAACCCCTCGCCCAGGCGATCGGCGCCGTCGACAGCCTCGATCGGGAGGGGCATGCCGCGGGGCGCCATCCGGATCAGCTGAATGTCGGTGCGCTCGGCCGATTTCGGGATGACCCGGATCAGCGCCGCTTGCTGCGGCTGCGTCATCATCAGGCTCAACGGGCCGAAAACGGTAGGGCTGGGATCGCCGGGCTCGTTGAACACCAGATGTGGCGACGATTTGACGAATTGCAGCGCCAGCTTCCAATTCCAGTTGGTGCTGCAGCGGGTCCGCTGGGTCACTTCGGCATCGGCGAGCCAATCCGGGATGGGCGCCGCTGCGACGGCTTCGGGCGATTGCTCGTCGGAGCCGGCCGAACCCGACAGGTCGACAAAGATCAGCCCGTCATGGATGCAGACCGGGTAGCTCGCCAGCCGCAGCCGCGCCGGGTCGATGCGCGCCGACAAATCCGGCTCGACGAGGCGGCCGTCGAGCAGAAACTCCCAGCCGTGATAGGGACAAACGAGCCGCTCGGCCGGGCCCTCCTCGGCCTCGCAAACCGGATAGCCGGCGTGGATGCAGACATTGCGCAACGCGTGCAAGCGGCCGTCCTCGGCGCGGGTCACGAGGATCGAGCGGGTCGCGGCGTCGAACCGGAAATAGCGGCCGGCCTCATCAAGCCGCCGCGCATGATCGACGGCGATCCACGGCCGCATGAACAGCCGGTCCCGCTCGCTGGCGAACACGTCCGCGCCGGTCAGCAATTGCGGATCGGGCACGATCGCGCCGGTTCCGTCGAGCCGCTCTCCAAGGGCGGCAACGCTTTCGGGAAGGTCCATCGAAGGGTCCGTTTTTTGTCGTTTGGTGGCAACTGCACACTGAACCTGACGCGGCGGTGCGGTCAAAAGCTTTGTGCCGGTCGGGCCATGAACTCACCGGGTTGCCGGCAGGGCCGGGGTCGACGCCTGAGCCTCGCCGGTGAGCCGCGATTGAGTGGCGCCCAGCTCGCGGGCCAAGGCTTCATTTCGCCGGCGGCAGCGCCGCAGTTCGCGCCGGACGCGGCGTCCGCCGAGCCAAGCGGCCGCCGCACCGATGAGGAAGCCGCCGAACAGCGACACGAAGACCGCCAGATAAAGCGGCACCTCCACCAGGTAGGGCAGCGGCCACAGACCCAGCGACACGGCTGCGCGGTTGGAGGCCGCGAACAGGCTCAAGATCGCGGCGAAGACTAGCACGGCCAGCCAGTAAAAGGCCCTCATTCCAAGGGCCTCATCGCCCGGCCCTCGCTGATCCGCGGCCGCGCTCAGGGGCGCGACGCGCCTTGGTTTAAGCGGTCGCGCAGCTGCTTGCCGGTTTTGAAGAACGGAATGTGTTTTTCGGCAACCCGCACGCTGTCGCCGGTCCGCGGGTTGCGGCCGACCCGAGCATCGCGGCGCTTGACCGAAAACGCGCCGAACCCGCGCAATTCGACACGATCGCCGCGCGCGAGCGCCGCTCCGATCTCGTCAAAGATCGCGGTGACGATGACCTCGACATCGCGCTGATACAAATGCGGATTGGTTTCGGACAGCTTCTGCACGAGCTCCGATTTGGTCATTGTCGTCACCCCGAACCGCAAAGGCGATGAGCGTGCCAAAGCACCAGCCGAGCGTCAAGCAGGGGGAGCGTTAAGCGGGCGGTGCTGCGCGAGTCGCCGCCGTCCTGCCCGCCTCCGGGATTGCGGTTCGGGCGTCGATCCCCTCTCCCGCAATGCGGGAGAGGGGGCCGAAGGTGGGTGCGCCGGGCGACGGTGGAGCCGGCTATCAGCTCTTCTCTTCCGCCTCGTCCTGCCGATCCGCGTCCTGGCGGCGGGCGCGGTTGATCGCGGCGCCGAGGATGTCGCCGAGGCTGGCGCCCGAATCCGACGAGCCGAACTCGGCCATCGCGCGCTTCTCCTCGTCGACTTCGCGCGCCTTGATCGACAGGCTGACCTTGCGGGTGGCCCGGTCGATCGCCGTGACCTTGGCGTCGACCTTCTCGCCGACCGCGAAACGGTCGGGCCGCTGCTCGCTCCGGTCGCGCGACAGCTCGGATTTGCGAATAAAGCCCAAGAGGCCGTCGCCGACCGAAACTTCGACCCCGCCCTCGGTGATCCCGGCGATCGTGCCGGTGACGACCTCGCCCTTTCTGAGCTTGGACATGCCGGCTTCGAACGGGTCGGCCTCGAGCTGCTTGATGCCGAGGCTGATGCGCTCCTTTTCGACATCGACGTCGAGCACCTTGACCCGGACCACCTCGCCTTTGCGGTAGTTGTTGATCGCGTCCTCGCCGGCGCGGTTCCAGTCAATGTCGGAGAGGTGGACCATGCCGTCGATATCACCCGGCAGGCCGACGAACAGACCAAACTCGGTGATGTTGCGAACCTCGCCCTCGAGCTCGCTGCCGATCGGGTGCTCGTCGACAAAAGCATCCCACGGATTGGCCAGGGTCTGCTTCAGCCCCAGGCTGATCCGGCGCTTTTGCGGGTCGACGTCGAGCACCATGACCTCGACCTCCTGGCTGGTCGAGACGATCTTGCCCGGATGCACGTTCTTTTTGGTCCAGCTCATCTCGGAGACATGGACCAGGCCTTCGACCCCCGGCTCCAATTCGACAAAGGCGCCGTAGTCGGTGATGTTGGTGACGCGGCCCTTGAATTTCGCGCCGGCCGGATATTTGAGCTCGACGCCTTCCCATGGATCTGCTTCGAGCTGCTTCATGCCGAGCGAGATGCGCTGGGTCTCGGGATTGAAGCGGATCACCTGGACTTTGACGTTCTGGCCGATATTGAGCGCTTCCGAGGGATGGTTGATCCGCCGCCAGGCGATGTCGGTCACATGCAGAAGACCGTCGACCCCGCCCAGATCGACAAAGGCGCCGTAATCGGTAATGTTCTTGACGACGCCGTTGAGAATCTGGCCTTCCTTGAGGCTGGCGACCAGTTCCGAACGCTGCTCGGCGCGGCTCTCCTCGAGCACGGCGCGGCGCGAGACGACGATATTGCCGCGCGAGCGGTCCATCTTGAGGATCTGGAACGGCTGCTGCGAACCTAATAGGGGGGTGATGTCGCGCACCGGGCGGATGTCGACCTGGCTGCCCGGCAGAAAGGCCACAGCACCGCTGAGATCGACGGTGAACCCGCCCTTGACCCGGCCGAAGATCACCCCGGTCACCCGGTCGTTTGCCTGAAAGCTCTTTTCGAGCAGGGTCCAGGCCTCTTCGCGCCGCGCCTTCTCGCGCGACAGCTGGGCCTCGCCGTTCTTGTCCTCCATCCGCTCGAGATAGACCTCTACGGTATCGCCGACATGGAGGTCGGGCTCGCCGCCGCCGACGGCAAATTCCTTCAATGGCACGCGGCCTTCGGATTTGAGGCCGACATCGATTAGCACCGCATCGTTTTCCACGGCGATGACCCGCCCCTTGACGACGGTGCCTTCGAGACCGCTGGCCATGCCCAGCGATTCATCGAGAAGGGCCGCGAAATTCTCCTTCGCCGACGCCTCCCCCGTTTGCAGTTCTAAGGCCATTCCTTCTCCTTGAGTGCGCGCTCCTCAAGGGCGCGCGCGGTAAGATTGACGGCACGCGCCAGCACCGCATCGGCATCGAGCGTTGTCGTGTCGATGATTTCGGCGTCGGGCGCCGCCACCAGCGGAGCCGCCCGGCGCTCGCTGTCGCGCGCGTCGCGTTCGATCAGATCTTGCAAGACGCTTTCGTATATAGCGGCGGCGCCACGGCCGCGCAACTCCTTGGCCCGGCGATCGGCGCGCGTGTGTAGGTCGGCGGTCAGGAAAAGCTTGAGGTCCGCCTGCGGGCACACGACCGAGCCGATGTCCCGACCGTCGAGCACAGCGCCACTTGCCGCCATCCCGGGCGCCGGCGCCGGCGGATTGGCGGCGAAGTCGCGCTGGAAGGCGAGCAGCACGCGGCGCACCGCCGGATGGGCGGCCACCATCGAGGCTGCGGCTGCGACCGCCTCGCCGCGCAGCCGCGGATCTGCGAGCAACGACACATCGAGAAGGCGCGCCGCCGCCTCCGCGGTCGCCGGATCGGCCGGGTCGCCCTGGCCGTCGAGAACGCCGAGCGCGGTTGCGCGGTAGAGGATGCCGGTGTCGAGATGAGCGAAGCCGAACCGCTCGGCGAGACGGGCCGCAAGCGTCCCCTTGCCGGAGGCGGCCGGTCCGTCGATGGCGACGACGAACGGCGGCACGCGCTATCGCCTCGCCGGCCCGGCCGGGCCCCCCGGCATGTTCCCCGGCATGTTCATCGGCACCGCCGCCGAGCCAGCCGGCATGGTTGTTCCCGGCATCTTCATCCCCGGCGCGGCCATTGCCGGGACGGGCATGGCGATCAGCGTGATCAGCGCCATTGCCGCGAGGTTCATGATGCCGAGCGGGAACAGGATCGCCATCAATAGCCAGCAGCAGCCGAAGAAGAGGCGCCGTGCCGAATCCCATGCGCAGCGCGCCCGAAGGCCCGTCGCGCCACGAGGTCAGGATGAACCCAACCGGCGAGCGGCACTTCGACAAGCAAACATTCTTGAGCGGCGTCAGCTGATAGAGCCCCGCCGCGACCAACAGCACGCCGCCGATGCGGGAGGCAGCGGCGGCAGAGAGCGCAGCGCGCGCGGCAACCATCTCCGCCGCGACGGCGCCCAGATAGGCAACAATCCCCGCCCTCACCCAAACCGCGGTATAGCCCGCCACGAACAGCCAGGTCGAAACAAAGACCTCGCCGCGCGCGCGCTTGCCGGATTGGATGCGATGAAAGGTCAGGATCATCGGCGCTGCGGTCGGAAACATCATCGCGACCATCATGGCCGCCCACAGCGCCAAAAACGCGGGCGCGGCCAAGCCCATCGTCGGAGAGGCCATGGCCATGCTCCCCCCGACCCCACCCTGCGTCAGAACCAGCGCCCAGCACGCCGCCGCCACGGTCAGCAGCATCAGCAGAACGAGCCGGCGCTGAACGGTCGGCGAGGCGAGCCAATCGCGGGCCATCGGATGCGTGTCCTCGACCGGTTACCTTCCGGAGCTACAGGCCGGCGCCCTCCGGACCCGCGACGGTCGCCGGCGTCGGCGGGCGCACCCGCAGCAATTCGCCTCCGCCGAGCTCGATCTCTCAGAGCTGCTTCAGGAACTCGATCACCGCCTGCTGGTCGTTGGGGCTCAGCTGCCGGAACCGGTAGATGACCTCGGCCGAGTCGCTCCGGTTGGCATTCGAGGTGGCGCTGCCATAGGCCGGGCAGATCACGTTCTGGGGCGACGAGCCGTAGTCGATGTTGGTCTGGTTCCCCTTGGGCGGCACCGGGCAGCCGGCGCCGGGAAGCCGCGGCGTCTTCCGGTCGTCGGGGGCCGGCAGGTCGTGCAGTTCGATGGCGGCGAGCAGCGCGTCATTGAGGGTGCGCACCACCAGCGGCGCATTGGTCTGCCGACTGTTCGTCGTCACCGTGCCGGCCGGCGTTTTATTCACGGTCTCGTTGCTCAGATACACCCGGCCGTCATGCAGAAAGGGCGGACCGATCCGGCCAATTCCCATCAATGGCGTGGTGCGGAATTCGGTGCCGTCGGCCGCGGCTTTCTGGTTGGTAAAGGTATCGTCGGCGAGGTTGCGCGGGATGTCGAACGTGTCGAAAAAGCGGTAGTCGCTGGCCAGCCGGGCGATCACCAGCGGATCGCGCGGCAGATTCCCCTTCGACTCCAGATAGCGCTCGGCGTTGATGACCGGCATCTTGTGCAGGAGCAGGTCCGAGAAGATCGGCGCCCACCCGAAGCTGATCGCTTTCCCGCCGTCCGGGTCGGTGATATCGACATCCGCTGGCGATTGCCCGGTCCGCTGGATCGGCGTGTGACAGCCGACGCAGTTCAGCTCGCGATCGGCCTGGTTGATCGCGTTCAAGTCGCGCCCGTCGCCGGTCGCCGTCATGGGTTTGCCGACGGTGCGGTCGGCGAACGCCACCAGATCGATGCCGAAGAGCTGGGCGCCCCGCTGCACCTTTGCTTCCTCGCTGTTGCCGCGGATCGGCTTGGCCGGGTTCTTCGACTTCAGCACATCCAACAGCGCGTCGCCGAACTGCGGCACGTCGGTATTGCGCATCAGTGTGCGGATGCTGAACACCGTCGAGAGGTAGACCTCCGGCGACGTGCTGGGCGAGGCCGCGCTCAAGCAACTCGCCGGCTCCTTGGTCTCGGTGTTCCCGCCAGGGAACAGCGTCGGGAAGTTGGTTTCGTTCGCATTGAGCGCATTGGTCATCGACAGCTCGCCCTGCATGCCGCCGACGACGAATTGTAAAAGCTCCACGCCGTTTGCGCGCAACCCGAAGCGGCCCACGCCCGGCACAAAAGCGGCGGTGCTGGGGATCGTGTTGGCCTTGCCCGCAATGCAGCCGGCGCTGCTGCATCCGAGGTCGGTCGCGAAATTGCCGAGGGACGACTTGCCGTTCGCGACGGCCGGGTTGGTGTCCGCCAAAATATCGGCCGTCGGCACGGCTTCCATCAGCCCTCGACCGATATAGGGCGGTGCCGCCCGCTCGCCGACGCTGCGCCGGAAATCGTTCGGATCGGTGCCCGTCAGGTTTGCATCGAACCCGACCGGTGGCAGCGGCTTTGGTACGCAGGTATCGACCGCCGGCCGCACCTGCTGCACCTGGCCGCCAAACGGCTGCGAGACGTAAGAGTTTGCCGGCTCCCCGACGATGCTGTGACTGGCCCCGTCGAGAGGATCGAAAAAGCCGATCGAGCCGGTGGCAACGTCGGTCAGCGACGAGGTGAAGTCCCCGAAGGTGGTGAAGGCCGCGGTCTTGCCGGTATTGTAAAGGGCGTTGATGTTGTCAGGCGGCAGGCCACCCCCGGTGGTCTTGTCGAGCGAGGTAACCTCGAAATTGGTCGGGCTCGAACGCGCGGCGCGGGTGACCTCGGACGCGCAGATTGAGCCGTCGATGCATCTCGGACCCAACAGCCCGGGGCTGCTGACCGCTTCGGCCGCGTTTTCGTGACAGCCTTGGCAGAACGCCTGGTTGTTCATCGGGCCGACGCCGTGATCGTCGGTCAGCGGAAACTCGCCGGGGACGTGCACCTTGGTGAAGAAGGTCAGCCCTTCGAGCACCGCCGTCTTTTCGCTGGAGCTGCTGCCGGGAAAGAGCAGCGCGCTAAGGTCGCTCTCGGTCAGCGGCAGCGGGCCGACGACGCCGAACTTTTTGCGCGGCACCAGCTGTATTGGCGTCAGCACCGTCCCGGCCGGCGGCACCGCGATGTCGAAGACCCCGGAACTCCCCGAGGCGCCTTTTTCCGTGACCCGCTGCTGCAGCAGAGTGGCGTTCGTCGGGTTATCGGAACCGAGCTGCGCCGCCGCCTGCCCCGCGAAAACAGCCAACACCGCGGCGGCGCCGAGCATGGCAAAAAATTTGCGCATTTCCCCTCCCGGGACAGGAACTTGAAAAAGGTTACTGCAGCGATCGCCAGTTGTTGCGTCGGTTTTCGCGACATTGCCCGCTGTGCTTACGTTGCGCGGATGGTAGGCGCGCCGGAAACGGCGTGCAACCCATCAGTTTGGTAAATTGCGATGTTTTTCCGCTTGCTCTTCCCGCGGCGTCGCGATCGCGGGTTCTTGCATTTCCCGCAACGCTGCGACCGCGGGGCCCTCGCCGCTGGGCACGCGCATCCCCGGATATTGACCGGACCGGCACTTCTGCGCGGCTGTCCGGGCCGACCAAAACAGAGCGGCAAGGCTATAAAAATCGAGCTAGCGCGCGCCCCACAGCGGGAAGCTCATCAGCCCTCAATAGGCGGCAAGGCCGGCGGCGCCATCGTCGACAGGCAAGCCCCCAACCGCGGAGAGCGGCGTCAGCGAGCCGTTCGCCAAATTGACCTGGAAGGCCCCGATCGTGCCGGCACCGCTGTTGAGCACGTAGAGGAAGCTGGTGCGCCCGTCACCGACGGCCGCCAAGTCGTTGGGCCCGGTGGCGGCCGCAGCGGTTGCCGCGAGCAGCGCCAAGCTCCCGTCGTTTCCGACCGAGTACGAGGAGAGGCTGTTGCTCAAATTGTTGGACACATATGCGTACCGACCCGTGACCGGCTCGAGCGCGACCCAGCAGGTCGCTGTCCCTTGATCGCCGACGCTCGCGCTGATCTGCTCCAAGGCACCGGCCTCGGTGATCGTGAACGACGAAACCGCGCCGGCGCCGCCCGCGGGAATACTGGTAGCTTGACCAAACGCCTCGGTAAGGATCAAGTGCCCGGCCTTGTCGAACGTAAATCCAAAATAGGTCGGTAACGCCGGCCCCGGAGCCTGGGTGACCATGGGCGCGCCATTTTCGCCGACGGGAAACACATAGATCTTGTTGGTCCCTTTGACCGTCACGACCAGCTGACTGCCGTCGGGCGTGAACCGAACCTCGGCCGGCGAGCGGGGGAATGCCGGCGGGTTGCGCCCGCAGTCGAACGTCGGTGATGAAAATCCTGTGGTGGTCGGGCAGTTCACGCCGGAGCCGGTGCCGTCAAGCGGGCCCGGATCTATGATTGACTGCACCGACCCCGAGAGCAGGCTCATATGGCCCAGGCTGTCCACGGTGAAGCCGGTAATATTGGGGCTCGGACCACAGAAGGGACTGCTGCCCGGACCGCCGGAGTTCAGTACGTAGAGCAGATCTCCCTGATTTTCACGGCTGCCGATTGCTTTGACGGTCAGACTGTTGGGAAACAAGCCGCCGGACATGACCCGATCCGCGAATGTCAACCTGCCGTTGCTGGCGACGCGGAACGAGGTGACGGTGCCTCCTTGGCAGTCTTGGGTGTTTTCGGCAAGGGTTTCGGTGTTGACGGCGAACAGCAGGTGATGCTGAGCGTCCAATGTCAGACTGCTCTGCGAACCCAGCGAGTCGGGTGGCGAAAGTTGGGCGCCGCTCCCGCCGCCTTTGGTCTTGATCGTCTGCATCAGGCTCAGCGTTCCGTCGCTGGCGCGTCGAAAAGCGAGAATCTGGTTATTCCCCACGGCATTGGTCATCGCGTACACGGCCCCGGTCGTCGCGTACACGGCCCCATCCGCCCACGCCGCTGCGGCGGAGAACGCGCAGAAAAGAGCGCACACCACCAATTTGATCATATAGCGGACCATTTTGCTCCCCTCCGGGCGATGGACGCCTTCAACGGCGCTTCCGGTGTTTGTCGGCCTTCGTTACTGCACGTTCTGGTGACGTAGCCTCGATGGTAGTCGCGCCAGGAGCGTCGCGCAACCAATCAGTTTGGTAAATTGCACCTTTTCTGCTTGCGGTTTTGGCAAATTTGCCCTTGTCCTCGACCCCTTGTTACAATTCTTGACCTCTTGGTACGATCCCCGACCCCTTGGTACGATGACGTGCGGCCGGAAACTGGCGGATCCGCAGACCCGGCGCGTTGATCCGCCGCACCTGCGTGGATGAGCCGGCTCACATGGGTCCGGGGTGTCAGGCTTAGGACGGTTCCGCACCGACACGATAGGCTCGGTTTCCGATACTCACACCGCATCGATCGTGTTAAGTTTTGAGCACCGCGATCATCGGCCTGGGGGCGCCGGACCTTTGTCGGACGGTAGAGTCGTTGTTCTGATGTGAGCGTGCTACCCATGTTCTCTCGGACCCCTGAGCGAAAAATGAGGTATTTGAGGGCCGGGCTGCTGATCGCCTGGTTCGTCCTGATCGGCTCTCTGTTTTGGGATCCGATGACACCGATGCTGACGATGCCCGACAACATGGCGAGCCCGTTTCGCTTGCACGCGGCACCGGTGATGGTGCAAGGGCAGCCGCTCCCGGCCCATCCGTACTCGATGGGGAACCGGATTTTCTGGACGATGGTCCTACCGCTCGTCCCTCTCTTTCTGATGGTGTTCGGCCATGAGACCTGGCGGCGGGTGTGTCCGCTCTCCCATTTCAGCCAGATCCCGCACATGCTGGGCTGGCAGCACAAGATCAAGGTGCTCAACCGCCGCGCCGGCCGGGTCGACCGGGTGCTTGCGCTCTTGCCCGAGCACTGGCTGCGGCGCAACCATTACTATTTCCAGTTTGGCTTTCTGACGCTCGGCGTGTGCGCGCGCCTCCTGTTCGTCAACGCGGACCGGACGGCGCTCGTCGGAATATTCGCGTTCATACTGCTCTTTTCGCTGGTGATCGGCCTCCTCTACGGCGGCAAGACCTGGTGCAACTATCTCTGTCCGATCTCGGTGATCCAGGACATCTACACCGGCCCCGGCGGCCTTTTCGACTCGAAGGCCCACCTCGCCGCGACCCCGGTCGGCCAGTCGATGTGCCGCGCTCCGGGGCCGAACGGCGATCACAGCATTTGCGTCGGCTGCACCACCAACTGCCCCGATATCGACATCGAGAACTCCTACTGGAAATCCCTGGAGTCCGATCAGAAACGGTTTATGTATTACGCTTTTTTTGGTCTCGTGTTCGCGTTCTATACTTATTATTTCGTATATTCGGGCGGCTGGGACTATTACATGAGCGGCGCCTGGACGCACGAGAGCGGGCAGATGGGCAAGCTGCTCGGACCCGGATTCTATTTCGGCCGCGCGATCCCGATCCCGAAGATCATTGCCGCGCCGCTTTACTTTGCGGTCTGCATCGCGCTCGCCTATCAGCTGTGGGTGTGGATCGAGCGCGGCTATGCGCGCTTGGCGCGGCTGCGCGGCAAGGCCCTCAGCAAGGCCAGGCTGCGCCACCAGATGCTGACGGTCTGCGCGTTCCTGGCCTTCAACCTGTTCTACGTGTTCGGCGGTCGGCCCAATATCCTGCTGATGCCGATCTGGGCGGTCAAACTATTCGATGCGTTGTTTGTCTTTGTCTCGGTTGCCTGGCTGATCCGCTCGCTGGCCCGCGACGCCGAGCTCTACAACCGGGAACGACTGGCGCGCAGCCTGCGCGACCAGCTGGTGCGCATGGGATTTCATTCCGAAGACGTTCTCGAAGGGCGGCCGATCGACCAGCTCTCGGCCGACGAGGTCTACGTGCTCGCCAAGACGCTGCCAAACTTCTCCGTCGCACAAAAGCGCGAAGCCTACCGCGCGATCCTGACCGAGGCGCTGGAAAGCGGCCACGCCAAATCTGCCGAGAGCCTGAAGCTGTTGAGCGACGTGCGCCAGCAGCTCGGGCTCACCGATACTGACCATCATGCGATTACCGAAGCGCTCGGAGTCCAAGATCCGGCGTTGCTCGATCCCGACGCGCGCGGATCGGCCGAACTTCAGGTCCGCCGCGAGAACTACCGCACGTTCCTGGTCGACCTGGTCCAGCGGGAGTGTCCGGCCGGCGTCAAGCCGGCGAAATACCTCGCCAGCGCCGAGGCGCAGGAGGCAATCGGGCCGGTTCGCACCTTTTTCGGGATTTCCGAGGAGGACCACGCGCGCATCGCCGGCGAGATCGGCGAAGATCAGACACATATCATCGAGACCGCGCGAAACCTGCTGGAGAAGCTCCGCGAGCTGGAAATCATCCGGCTCTCGCTGGTGTTCGAACTCGCAGCCGGAAGCGCCCCTTCTGCGGCACGCCCTGTTGCTGAAAGAAAGGGGGCTGATCCGCGAGATGGTGGACATCGTCGCCGCGATCGACGACCAGCAGGTGGCGCGCTCGTTCGCGCAATCGATTTTCGTCTTGGGCGGCAAGGAAACCGACCGGACGAATGCCGACGCGATCGAGGCGACGCCCGTGGCGATCCGCGACGCCTTCCTGCAGATGACCTCCGATCCGGTGCTGTGCTCCTATTTCGACATCATCGAGGCGTCAAAGCCGTCTGCCGAGGTCCTGGTCGGGTTGGCCGGCGATCTCGATCCGGTGGTCGCCGCTCTCGCCATCTCCGCGCTGGCGAGCACCGATCGGGTCGCTGCCGAACAGGCGGCGGCCGAGCTCCGGGCTCGCCTCGAGACGCCGTCGCCATTGGTCGAGGAAGCGCTTTCGGGGGTCACGCAGGGCAGTCGCTCCAATACGATCGTGACCATGGCCGAGCTCGTCGCCGTCGATGTGTTTGCCGCCCTCGATCTCGACACCTTGGCCGACATTGCCCGCCAGTCGAGCCTCGTGGCGTTCCACGCCGGCGACCAGATCTGTCGGTTCGGCGAACGCTCCGATTCGATGTTCGTGCTGGTGCGCGGAGAGACCGAGGCCTGGGCCGAGGGCGAACACGGGCGCGTCGTGTTCCGTCGCGGTACGCCCGGCGCGGTATTTGGCGAGATCGGCGTCATCACCGGTCATTCGCGCACCGCCTCGATTGAGGTGGTGAGCCCAACCGCCGAGGTGATCGCGATCCCGCGCGACGTGATCGACGCGCTTCTCAGCCGCGATCTGCATGCCGCCCGGGCCATCCTCGGTGTCGTATCGAGCTATCTGCTCAGTGCACGCCCGGCGACGGTGATCCCGCCGCGAGCTGCCGTAACCGCCGAACCTGCCGCCGCCGCTCAATAGGGTCTTCCGATGCCAGTTCGTCTAACTGAGAAGTCAAGGGTTGTCGTCGAGCTACCGATGATGATGTTCCTGCGCCTAGCCGACGGCGACGGCAAAATGACGGCGCGCGAAATGGAGCGTTTCGACCAGTTGCTCGCGTCACGCGATTGGTGCCGATCACCCCTTCTGCAACGCTCACTGGCCAATACCGAGGCCGAGAAAGCGGAGTTGTGGAAGCAATACATTGCCGGCGAGCTTCGCCCCGGCGTCGACCAGGTCGCGGCCTCGCTCGATACGATCCTCGGCTCGCTCGCGCCGGACGAGCGTCCCGATGTCGAACGCGACCTGACGCGGTTTTCGCAGGAGCTGCACAAGGCGGGACGGGTTTTGCAGCGAAACGGCGAGGACAAGGCCGCGTTCGACGACCTGCTCGAATTGATCAAGCGCCCGTCGGCGCGCGCCGCCGTCCGGGCGAAAGCAAGTCCGCCGGTCGAGAAAAAGGTGAGGGCGCCCAATCTGTGTTCGCTGCTGATCGGCGATCTCAACGCCGAGATGTTTTGCCGGCCCGGCAAGCTGCCGGTGCGCTGCGTCCAGGTGATCGACGAGACCCACGACGTGAAGACCTTTCGCTTCGTCGCCGACCCGCCGAAGCTGTTCCGCTACCACCCGGGGCAGTTCATCACCCTGGAGATTCCAATCGACGGCAACATCGTCCGCCGCAGCTATACGATTTCGGCGAGCCCGTCGCGGCCGCATTCGATTTCGGTGACGGTGAAGCGCGTCGACCAAGGTCTGATTTCGAACTGGCTGCATGACAATCTCCAGGCCGGCTCCTCGCTCTTTGTCGACGGGCCGCACGGGACCTTTACCTGCATCCCCGACGACGACGGTCCCTTCCTGTTCATCTCGGGCGGCAGCGGCATTACCCCGGTCATGGCAATGTCGCGCTGGTTCGCCGACACGACACCCGACGCCGATATCCAATTCCTCCATTTCGCGCGATCCCCGGACGATCTGATCTTCGCCCGCGAGCTGGAGCTGATGGGAAGCGGTCTGCCGGGCTTCCGTTGCCAATTCGTCTGCAGCCAGGCGGGGGAGGGGAGCAGCTGGACCGGTCCGACGGGACGGATTTCGCCGGAACTCCTGACCGAGCTGGTTCCCGACCTGAAGAGCCGCAGCATCTATCTGTGTGGACCGGTCCCGTTCATGGATGCCGCCCGCGGCATGCTCGAGCAGCTCGGCTTCGACATGACGCGGTTTCATCAGGAGATCTTTGGCGGCGTGCCCCGGCGCGACCCCGGTGCCGCCGAGGCCCAGGCGGGTCAGCTCGCGAAAGTCGTATTCTCGGCAAGCAAGATCGAGGTCGATTGCAAAGGCTCCGACTACATCCTCGACCTTGCTTTGGAGAAGGGGCTGTCGGTCGCCTACTCATGCCGCGCCGGCCAGTGCGGGACCTGCAAGGTTACGTTGCTCGAAGGGAAAGTCGAGCATGATTGCAGCACCGGCCTTACCCCCGACGACGAGAAGGACGGCCATATTCTGGCGTGCCAGGCGCGTCCGATCGGCCGCGTCGTGGTCGATGCCTAACGGGTGAGCGCGGCGCTCGACCGCTGTCGTCGGGAAGCCGCGGCGCAGGATTGTTGGTCGGCGTCGAGGCGATAGGGTCAGAACTGCCCCTTGCCGATGCGGAACACGTCGGGGTGCGTCGGATCCTCGATATACGACAGTTCGAGAGTCAGCGGCGGCGGTTGCCTTTTGTCCTCGGCGCGGGCCGACGCGGCGACGCCGCTCAGCACCAGCAACACCGTCCTGTGCTGGTCGTCGCTGCCGCGAAACACCAGGATCGTGTTGGCCCCGAGCCGGCGGTTGACGACAACGCTGTCCGGCCGAAAATTTTCCAAGGCGAAGTAGTCGCGCAGCGAGTTCGCGGCGCCGACGATCGTTTCGTCCGCCGCGGCATTGCCCGCGCTCCACCACAAAATGTTGACCTGGATCAGCTTTTTCGAATGGTACCCGAAGATATAGGAAATATGAGCTTTGCCCGTGCGGGGCAATAAGTCGGTCACGGCCAGGGACAGAACCGTCGTCTTCTCGGATGGATTGATCGCGCCAGCGAGCCGTGACGCCGCGGCCGGGAAGTCGTCGCGGACCGCCTGACGGACCTCTTCCTCGCTCATCCCAAACCGCGCCTGGCGGAATCCGTCGATCATTGCCGGCGGCCCGACCGGCGGGATCGGCCGGTTGGCGGCTGCGCTCTTTTCGGCCGCGCTCCGCGGCGCCGGCTGGTCATTGGCGCAGGCCGGGTCGGCGATGCTCGAGATCGACGCGATCGCCAGCAGGGCGAAGATGACCCTGGCGGTTAGCCCAATCCTTTTGTGGCGCCGAGCGGACGCCTCTGTTGAACCGGCGGAGACGGCCTCGACAGATTCGCTCAAATGTGGCATAATCGTGTGTTTTCGCGGCTGGGGGTTGTCGACGTGGCTCTGCGGCTCGGAGCCTGCTGGGGCTGGCTGGCGCTGCTCGCGGGTCTCGTGCCGGGCGCGGCTGGGGCGCAACATATCACGATCGATGGGCGTTTCTCGCCGGCGCAGACGCTGAGTGCGGTCGGCGGTACCTACGCGATCGGCGCCAGCCTCGGCAAGCAGGTCGGCGGCAACCTCTTTCAAAGCTTTGGGCAGTTTGGTCTATCCGCCGGCCAGACCGCCGCGTTCAGCGGTTCCGCGGCGATCAAGAACGTGATCGGCGGGGTCACCGGCGGCAGCCCGTCGTCGATCGACGGCAAGATCCAATCGACGATCGCCGGAGCCAATCTCTATCTGATCAACCCGAGCGGCATCGTCTTTGGGGCAAACGCGAGCGTCAACGTCTCGGGCAGCTTTCACGCCTCGACCGCCGACTATTTGAAACTGGCCGACGGCACGCGCTTTCAGGTGACCCACGCCAACGGCACCTTGAGCGCGGCGCCGCCGGCGGCGTTCGGCTTTCTGAGCGCGCGGCCGGCGGCGATCACGGTCAACGGCAGCACCCTCGGGCCGGTGCCGGGCACGCTCGGGCTGGTCGGCGGACCGGTCACGATCAAGGGCGGCACGCTCAACGCGCCGGCCGGCACGATCCAGGTGGCGAGCGTCGCCGGAGCGGGCGAGGTGCCGGTCGATCCGCAGCAATAGCTGCGGCCTCGACGGTGACCAGCTTCGGTCCGGTGGGCCTCACCGGCGGCGCGACGCTCGACGTCAGCAACAAAAGCAATCCCGGCGCCGGCGGCAGCGTGTTCATCCGCTCGGGCGCGCTGACGATCGCGGGGAGCCAGATCGACGCCGACAATTACGGTCCTGGCGCCGGCGGACAAATCGTGCTGCGCGGCGACAGCCAGGTGGCACTCGGCAACGCCGCCGATATTTATGCGATAGCTTACGGCAGCGGCAGCGGCGCCGGCATCGCCATTTCCACCGCGCCGTCCGGCGTCGTCTCGGCCGATAACAGCACGGTGGAGACCGGCAGTATCGGGCCGGGCTATGCCGGGCCGCTCTTGGTGGCGCCCGGACAACTGACGCTCGCCAATGGGGCTGTCCTCAGTGGCCTTGCCGCGGGAAGCGGGGCGGGCGGCGATATTTCCGTCGATGTCGCGGGCCTGCTGAAGATCGACGGGTCGGGAGGACCGCGTTTCGCCATCGGAGTCCCGTCAACCGGCATCGCCTCGATAAGCGAGGCGAGCGCGACCGGGCCGCCCGGCAACATCGCGATCAGCGCCGGATCGCTGTCGATCCTCGATCGAGGCGGCATCGCGAGCAGCACCTCGGGGGCGGCTCGGTCCGGCAACGTCTCCGTCGCGGTCGCCGGTCCGCTGACGATCGACCAGACCTCGACCACCGGGATAGAGCTCGGGGACATCCTCGGGATCGAAGCCCAATCGAACCCCGGCAGTACCGGCAAAGCCGGCGACGTGGCGGTCAGCGCCGGGACCCTGTCGATCACGAATACCGGCCAACTCGGCAGCCCGACCTTTGGCGCCGGCAACGGCGGCAAGGTCGCAGTCGATGTCGCCGGCCTGCTGAAGATCGACGGATCGGGCAGCACCGGGCCATTCTTGACCGGGATCGCCGCCAGCGTTCAGCCCGGCAGCACCGGAAATGGGGGAAGCCTCGCCATCACCGCCGGCCAATTGAGCGTCATCGACGGGGAGATCCTCAACGGCGCTATCGGCGCCTTCGGCAGCATACCGGCGAGCACCGGCAACGCCGGCAACATCGCCGTCAACGTCGCCGGCACCCTGTCGATCAACGGAGCGGGATCGTCCTCCTTGACCGGCATCCTGACCAGCACCGACGCGGGCACAAGCGGCCATGCCGGGAATATCGTCGTCAACGCGGGTTCGCTGTCGATCGCCGGCGACGGCAGCATCACGGCCTACACCGAGGGAGCGGGGTACGCGGGCGCGGTGAGCGTCAACGCCGGGACGATCACACTCGCGAGTTTCGGCAACATATCGAGCAGCACCTACGGGTCCGATGCGGGCGGTACCGCACCCGTCAATGACGCCGGCGCCGTCAGCGTCAGCGCCGGGACTCTGAATTTTCTCACCAATGGCCAAATCTCCAGCGGCACATCCGGGTCCGGAAATGCGGGAAGCGTCTTTGTCAATGCCAGCAACACCCTGACGATCAACGGGATAAACGCCAACCCGAATTACCAGACCGGCATATCCACCGATGCCGAAGCGGGAAGCAAAGGAAAGGCCGGGACGGTCACGGTCAGCGCCGATGCTTTGACCGTGACCGGCGGCGGCGCGATCTCGAGCAACACCAGCGGACCCGGGGCGGCGGGAGACGTGACGGTCACGGCGACGCACAACCTGCTTCTCGACTCGACCGGCTCCGCTAATCAGAGCGAGATCGACACCGACTCGTCAGGCAGCGGGACGGCCGGGGTGGTAAAGGTATTCGGCCAGAACATCACGTTGCGCGGGGGATCGTATATTTCCTCCGAGCCCAATGGCTCGGGTGCGGGCGGCGATGTGACGGTCACGGCCGCGCTCAACCTGCTCCTCGAACTCGACCGGGTCGGATAATCAGAGCGAAATCGACACCAACTCGTCAGGCAGCGGGACGGCCGGGTGTGGTAAAGGTATTCGGCCAGAACATCACGTTGCGCGGGGGATCTTATATCTCCTCCGAGCCCAATGGCTCGGGCGCCGGCGGCGATGTCACTGTCACGGCCGCGCTCAACCTGCTCCTCGAACTCGACCGGGTCGGATAATCAGAGCGAAATCGACACCAACTCGTCAGGCAGCGGCAAGGCGGGTGTGGTGACAGTGTCCGGCCGGAACATCACGTTGCTCGGCGGGTCATACATTTCGTCGGATGCGGCCTCGTCAAACCCCGCCGACCGGGGAAATGCCGGCACGGTCACGGTGACGGCGACTAACGCGATCATTGTCGACGCAACCGGGGCGGTCGATTCGAACGACACCTCGATAAGCTCGGACACCTATGACGCCGGGATGGCCGGATCGGTCACGGTGAGCGCTCCGACCCTCGAACTCCGAGCAGGCGGCGAGATCGACACCAACTCCTACAGCAGCGGCAAGGCGGGAGTGGTGACGGTTTCCGGCCAAAACATCACACTGAGTGCGGGATCGTTCATTTCTTCCGACGCGGCCTCGTCAAACCCGGCCGATCGGGGGAATGCCGGCACGGTCACGGTTACGGCGACCGGCGCGATCCTTCTCGACGGAACTGGGTCACCCGGTTCAGCCTACGTCAGTTCCGACACTTACGATGCCGGGGCTGCCGGATCGGTCATGGTGAGCGCTTCGAACCTCGAACTCCGATCCGGCGGCGAGATCTCGTCGGATAACGAGGGAGGCAGCGGAAATGCGGGCGATGTAAGCGTCAGCGCGAGGACGTTATATATCGCCGAAAACGCCGATATCTCGAGCAGTACTTTCGGATCCGGAAGAGCCGGCGACGTGTCCGTCAGCGTCCAAGGTCAACTGACGATCGACGCAACCTCGGCGAACGCAAAGGATCTCACCGGTATCGCATCTGAAGCCAATCCGGGAAGCACCGGCAATGCGGGCGATGTAAGCGTCGCTGCGGGGGCTCTAGCGATCGTCGACAATGGCCTGATCTCAAGCGGCACTCTTGCAACCGGGAGCGGCGGCCGCGTCTCCGTGAGCGTCGTCGGTCAACTGACGATCGATGCGAGCTCGGCGGACCCAAACTTTCTGACCGGCATTACCTCTCAAGCCAACTCGCGAAGCACCGGAAACGCAGGAAATGTGGCGGTAAATTCCGGGGCTCTGTCGATTGTCGACGGGGGCGCGATCTCCGCCTCGACCGATGGCGTGGGCGCCGGTGGCGACGTCACGATCAACGTCGCCAGCGACCTCGTCATCAGCGGAATCGGCAATGCGACGACAACCGGGATCTTCGCACGAACCGCCAATCCCGAAGGTGGCAATGCCGGTCAGATAAATGTCGCGGCAGACGACATTATGATGCTCGGCGGCGGGGTCATTTCCACCTCGACTTATGGTGGCGGCAATGCAGGAGAAATCTCGGTAAACGCTGCCGCTCAGCTGGCCATCGACGGGTCGGGCACGCCGGGCATCGTCACCGGCATTGCCTCAAGCGCCAATTCCGGCACCGGAAACGCCGGTCGGATTAGCGTTGCCTCGGGGAGCCTCTCGATCTCCGGCGGCGGAGAGATCCAGAGCCTTACATTTACCTCCGGCGACGGCGGAGACGTGATTGTCGGGTCGGCTGGCGACGTTCTGATCAGTGGTGATGGAGCTGCGCTGCCGACCGGCATTCTGACGGACGCGCGGGCAGGGAGCACCGGACGGGCCGGAGCGATCGAGCTGTCAGGCCAAAACATCACCCTCGCCGAGGGTGGGCTGGTCAGCTCGGGCACGGAGGGGGCAGGCAATGGCGGCACCGTGCAGGTCACGGCGGGGGGCGATCTGACGCTCAGCAATCCGGGCAGCGGGATCGTCGCCTTGGCGATGCCGGCGGCGAGCGGCAACGCCGGCTCGGTCATGGTGACGGCGCCGCAGGTCACGATTACGACGGGCGGGGAGATCGCCAGCACCACGGCCGGCAGCGGCGCCGGCGGTTTGGTCGCGGTGACCACGCCGGGGGCGCTGGTGCTCGATGGGATGGGCACCGAGATCGCCGCCTCGGCGACCGGTCCGCAATCCGGGCGCAGGCGGCGACGCCGACGATTGCGGCCGGCAGCCTCCTGGTCGAGGACGGCGCGCAGATCGCCAGCTCGACCGCCGGCCCCGGCAAAGGCGGCGACGTCGCCGTGACCGTCGCCGGCGATATCACGCTCTCCGGCCCGGGGCCGCAGATCACCGCCCGGTCGACCGGCAGCGGCGACGCCGGGGCGATCACCGTTTCGGCCTACAACCTACGCATGAACAATGGTGCGGCCATCTCGACCGAGGCGGAGACCTCGACCGCCAACGGCGGCAACATCACTTTGTCGGTCGGCGACTTTCTCTATCTGGTCAACAGCCAGGTCACCACCTCGGTCAAAGGCGAGACCGGCAACGGCGGCAATATCCTGATCGACCCGGAGTTTGTCGTTCTCGATCACAGCAGCATCATCGCCCAGGCGATCGAAGGACACGGCGGCAACATCACGATCGACGCCGGGGTATAC
Organism: uncultured Alphaproteobacteria bacterium; assembly: GCA_963832875.1. Lineage (GTDB taxonomy): Bacteria > Pseudomonadota > Alphaproteobacteria > ATCC43930 > CGMCC-115725 > AP-15. Next base: position 70,369 of record CAWHWB010000005.1, read on the forward strand.
CTCGCCTCCGCCGACAGCATCGTCTCGGCCAGTTCGCAGCTCGGCATCTCCGGGCTGGTCGCGATCAATGGGCCACTCGTCGATCTGAACGGCACCCTGGTGGTGCTGTCGAGCCAGTTGCGCAATGCCGTGGCGCTGACCCGCGATAGCTGCGCCGCCCGGGCCAACCGGCCGCAATCGAGCCTGATCGAGGCCGGGCGGGGCGGTCTGCCGCAGGACCCTGACGCCACCCTGCCGGCGCTTTATCTCGCCGGCCGCGACCTCCCTTCAACACGGCACGCCGCCGCGCCGAACCCGAACCCGAGCACGGCGACCGGGACGCAGAGCGCGCTGCACACGACCCTTCGCCTGACGATGCTCTGCGGGGCGCGATGAGCGCGGGGACCCCAGCGCAAGATCAGGCGGCGCGGGCCGGCCACACCGGCTGGTGATAGCCGAGCGGGGCCGAGGGCCGCGCCCAGTAGGGCGGAGTCTCGGAGAGCCGCACGGTGGGCCCCAAATGGCGCAGCCGGCCGACCGGCGTGTCGCTCTCGATCGACCAGCGGGCGATTTCGGCCGGATAGAGTTCCTTGTCGACGTCCTCAAGGGCGGTTTGCGGGACCTGGCCGCGATCGACCAGCCAGCGCCCGGTCTGCGCCAGGGAGATGCGCACCAGCCAGCTGCCGCCCTCGCGCGCGCGGCGAGCCAGGGCCACCATCGCGCCGAACGCCATAAAATAGCCCGTTAAGTAATCGATAGCGGAAACCGGGTAGAACTGCGGGCCGGGGCCGGCGCCGGGGAACAGCTCGCCCTGGCGGGTGGTGATCCCGCTCACGGTCTGCACCACGGTGTCGAAGCCCCGGCGCGATGCCCAAGGGCCCTTATGGCTGAACGCGCACATCGACACATAGACGAGGCCCGGCCGCAGCCGCGACAACTCTTCGGGCGACAGGCCGCGATTGCCGAGCGTGCCGGGCCGGTAGCCCTGGGTGAAGACGTCGGCCTCGCGCACCAGCCCGCGCAGGGTGTCGAGATCCTGCTGCTGACGCAGATCGAGGTGCGCCTGCAATTTGCCGTGGCCGGTGTCGTATTCCTGATAGCCGATATTCGGCAGGTGTGGAGCGGTGATCTTCATGACCTCGGCGCCGTGCTCGGCCAAGGTGCGGGCCGAGGTCGGCCCGGCCAACACCCGCGTCAGGTCGAGGACGCGAATGCCCGACAATGGCCGCTCGCCCTCGGGCAAGGGTTCGGGCGCGCTGTCGCCAATCTTGATGATCTCCATCAACGGCAGCGCGGCGATCGCGGCCGCCTGCGGATGCTTCGCCCACTCGTCCATGCTGCGCACCATGCCGCCGGCACCCTTGGCGGCGAGGATCGCCTCTTCGAGTTCGAGCGCGTCCCAACTGGCCACCGCCTGGCGCACCGCCTCGCGCTCTTCGGGCACGCGGAGAACGCTCATCGCCGCCGCGCGGTGGTTCGGGAAATTGGCGTGGATGTAGCTCCAGCGGCCGTTCTTCGCCGGGTAGACGCCCATCACCGGGTTGCGCTCGGTCGAAATCGCAGCACCATTGATCTGCATGTAATGGCCGCTGCGCAGCGAGGCGACCGCCTGGCGCAGATCGACCGAAACCTGTTGGCGCCGCCCGCTGCGCAGTTCCCACAAATCGGCGGCGGCGAGCCCGGTCGCGGCCAATGCCGCCGTCCCGGCAGCGCCGATGCGGAACGGGGTCGGCAAGACCGGGTCGGCGCCGCCGGTGATCTCGACCTCGCGGGCCCGCTCCTCGGGCCAGCCGGCGATCGGCAGGATCGTGCGCAAGGCGTCGTAAGCCATTCTCGAATCTCCCGTAAACAGCCGGCGCTTGCGTCGGCGCCGGGCGATGACCGATGATGCGACGAAACCGTGCAGAAAGGGAACGCCGATGAGCCAGGTAATGATCGTCGTCGATTTCGAGGTCAAGCCCGACTACCGGGCCCGGTTCCTCGATCTGATGAAGGGGCATGCGCAGCGCTCGCGCGGCGATGACGGTTGCCTGCAATTCGACCTGATGCTGCCGCACGGCGACGACGACCACGTTCTTCTGATCGAGAAATGGCGCGACCAGGCGGCGCTCGACGCGCACGCCAAGGGGCCGATGCCGGGCAATACCTACAAGGACTGGATCGTCGGCCGCAAAGTCGCGCGCGGCGCGCCGGCCGACTGAAGGAGAACCGCCATCGGGACTGCAATACGAACTGTCCGAATTTGCCTCGCGGCGGTATTGATTACCGCCGCGGCCCTGACCGGCGCCTATGGGGCATCAAAAACCGGGTCGAGCCAGGCCGCGACTTCGGCCGCGCAGGACCCTCCGGCGCAGGTGCGCGCGCTGCTGAACCTGCTCGCCGATCCGACGACCCAGAAATGGCTGGAAAAGCAAGGTCTGCCCAAAGCGGCCGCGCCGCAGACGCATGGCGCGTCGAAGGTGTCGGTGTCGGACTATTTCTCCTCCCGCGTCGCTGCGGTCCGCGCGCACATCGTTGGGCTGACCGTCATGCTCCCCGATCTGCCCAACCAGTTCAAGCACGCGGCCGGGCTCGTCACCGCGGAACTCGGCAGAGGTGGGCGGATCAAGGTCCTGTTGCTGGTCGCCGTTTTCGTGACTCTTGGTTTTGGCGTCGAATGGCTGTTTCGGAGGGCAACGGCGAGGATCCGCCGCCGCCTCGACGGACTCCCCTTGGACACGGTCAACGACCGCCTGCGCGTGGTGGCTGTCCGTTTCGCCTTTGCCATCGGCTTGGTGGTGGCTTTCGCGGTCGGCAGCATCGGCGCCTTCCTGGCGTTCGATTGGCCGCCGCTTACTCGCGAGATGCTCCTCAGCTATCTGATCGTCTTTCTCGCGATCCGTATCGCGATCATCGTCGGCCATCTTTTATTGGCGCCGGATCACGAACGTTTCCGCATTTGTCCCGCGGATCGGGCGGCGGCGCGGTTCTGGTACCGGCGGCTGGTCGCATTCGTCGGCTGGTTTGCCTTCGGCTGGGTCGAGATCGGTTTCCTGCGGACACTCGGCCTCTCGCTGGCGGGGCTTCAGATTGTCGCCTACGTGCTCGGCCTAGGTCTGATGGCCATTGCGCTGGAGACGGTCTGGCGCCGACCGATCGCACCGCTCGGCTCGGCGGAACAGCCGTCCCACTTAAAACATCACCTCGGTCGGGCCGCGGGTGACGCGCTGCTGACGCTCGGCATCGTGGTGCTGTGGGTGCTCTGGGTGCTGCGCGCCATGCCGGGCTTCTGGCTGGTTCTGGTCGTCATCACCCTGCCGCTCGCGATCAGGGTGACCCGGCGTGCGGTCGAGCATCTGCTTCGGCCGCCCGGTTCGCGCGAGACGGCGGAGGGCCCGCCCACCGTCGTTACCGTCTGCCTCGAGCGCGGCATCCGGGCGTTTTTGATCATCGGTGCGGCTGCGGTGCTGTCCTGGGGCTGGGGAATGCCGGTCGATAGCATGATGATGGGCCCGGACACGGCGCTCAGCCGTATCGTCCACGGCGTGTTGAGCGCGGTCATCATCCTGCTGGTCGCCGACGTGTTATGGCAGGCGATGAAAGCGGCGATCGATCGCAAGCTCGCCGACGCCACCGACCCCAGGCTACCCAACACCGACGAAGCGCGGCGGCGGGCGCGGCTGCGCACGCTGTTGCCGATCTTCCGCAACGTATTGTTCGTGGTCGTGCTGGTCGTCGCGGTGATGATGGCGCTGTCGGCGATGGGCGTTCAGATCGGGCCGCTGATCGCCGGTCTGGGTGTCCTCGGCGTCGCGATCGGCTTTGGCGCGCAATCTTTGGTCCGCGACGTGATCGCCGGCATGTTTTACTTGCTCGACGACGCCTTCCGGGTCGGCGAATACATCCAAAGCGGCAACTACAAGGGTACCGTCGAATCCTTCAGCTTCCGCTCGGTCAGGCTGCGCCATCAACGCGGCCCGCTCTTCACCGTGCCGTTCGCGCTGTTGGGCGCAGTTCAGAACATGAGCCGCGACTGGGTCATCGACAAGCTGACGGTCGGCATCACCTATGACAGCGATATCGAACTCGCCCGCAAGCTGATCAAGCAGATCGGGTTGGAGCTGGCCGCGGATCCCGAATTCAAGCCCGTGATCCTGGAGCCGCTGAAGATGCAGGGCGTCGATGCGTTCGGCGACTTTGCGGTTCAGATCCGGATGAAGATGATGACCTTGCCCGGCGAGAATTTCGTCGTCCGGCGCCAGGCTCTTTTCAGGATCAAAAAAGCTTTCGATGCCAATGGCATCAAATTTGCGTTCCCGACGGTCCAGCTCGCCGGCGACGGCGAACCCTCCGCGCCTGCGAGCGCCGCGATCGCCCAGCAGGCGCTCCAGCTGACCCGGTCCGCGGCGGCGGAGTAACCGGGAGCGAGCGCCCGACGATCTTGTTCCGGCGGCCTGCGGCTCGCGGATCTCCGGCGGATCAGCGGTGGGCGGCGTTGAACTGGGCGAGAACGGCCGGACCGGGGCACAGCTCGGCTTCGCCGAGCCCGTTCAACGGCGCTTCGGCGGTGTCGAGGAATTCGTGCATGTCGCCAGAATCCGGCTCGACAAACAACAGGCCGGTCACCACCTCGCCGGCCGCGTGCCGCTGCTGCAAGTAAGTTAGCGCCGAGATCCGGTCGCACGGGTCGTAATCGGCCGCGAGCTTGCGCAGGCGCAGGATCGAGCCGTCGTGCTGGACCACGGTCTCGACCGTTCCCGGCGCATAATCGGCGGTGATCTCGTCGCGCTCGAGGATCACGTCCAAGCGGTTGACCGCCTCGTTATGGGCCCGGACATAGTCGAAGCTCTTGGTCGATTTCGGGGTTGTTGTTGAAGGCGACGCAGGGCGAGACCACGTCGATGAAGGCCGAGCCACGATGCTCGATCGCCGCCTTGATCAATGGCACCAGCTGGGCCTTGTCGCCAGAAAAGCTGCGGCCGACAAAGGACGCGCCGAGCTGCAATGCGAGCGCCACCAGATCGATCGGCGAATCGGTGTTGACCGCACCGCGCCGCGCCTTCGAGCCTTTGTCGGCGGTGGCCGAGAATTGGCCCTTGGTCAGCCCGTAGACGCCGTTGTTCTCGACGACGTAGACCATGTTGACCGCGCGGCGGATGCAGTGCGCGAACTGGCCGAGCCCGATCGAGGCCGAATCGCCGTCGCCTGAGATGCCGAGGTAGATCAGGTCGCGGTTGGCGAGATTGGCGCCGGTCAGCACCGAGGGCATCCGCCCATGAACGCTGTTGAAGCCGTGCGACTTGCCGAGAAAATAGGTCGGCGTCTTCGACGAGCAGCCGATCCCCGACAGCTTGGCGATCTTGTGCGGCGGCAGGCTCAGCTCAAAGCAGGCCTGGATGATCGCGGCGCTGATCGAATCGTGGCCGCAGCCGGCGCACAAGGTCGAGACCGCGCCTTCGTAATCGCGATGGGTGTAGCCGAGCGCGTTGGTCGGCAGTTTCGGATGATGGAGGCGGGGCTTGGCGATGTAGGTCATGCAGACCTCGGGTGAGCAATAATGATGGTCGTCGCCCCCGCGAAAGCGGGGGTCCAGAGCCTGCCCCTGGCTTGAACAGGGGGCAAGCGCTCGGAGCTATGGCCCTGGGTTCCCGCCTGCGCGGTAATCACGGAGGGGAACGGGGTCACGGCAGGGCTTTGCGCAGTGGGGCGAGGGTCACGATTTCCAGCATGTCGCCGATCGCCTTGACGATGAAGCGCGCGGTGATCGGCGTGCCGTTATAGTGCAGGATCGGCACCAACCGGGCCGGGTCGATATCGCCATCGTTGACCAGCAGGCTGCGCAATTGCGCGTCGCGGTTCTGCTCGACGAGGAAGACCCGGTCGTGGGCGGCGACGAAATCGAGCACGTCCTCATGAAACGGGTAGGCGCGCACCCGCAGCGTATCGAGATGGATGCCGCGCTCTTCGAGCGTTTCGAGCGCCTCGGTCATCGCCGCCGCGGTCGAGCCGAAATAGATCGCGCCAAAGCGGGTCGGCTCACGCGCGGCGCGCTTGATCGGGGCCGGCACCAGGCGCTTCGCCGTCTCGAACTTGTGTAGGAGGCGCTGCATGTTGTCGACATAGTCCGGCCCCTCCTCCGAGTAGCGCGCATAGCGGTCCTTGGTGGTGCCGCGGGTGAAAAAGGCGCCGCGGGTCGGATGGGTTCCGGGCAGCGTGCGATACGGGATGCCGTCGCCGTCAACATCGAGATAGCGGCCGAACTCGACCCCGGCTTCGAGCTCGGCGGCGGTCATAACCTTGCCGCGGTCGAAACGCCGGTTCTCGTTCCAGGCGAGCGGCTCGACCAGCCAGTCGTTCATGCCGATGTCGAGGTCGAGCATAACGAAGACCGGCGTTTGCAACCGATCGGCGAGGTCGAACGCCTCGGCGGCAAAGGCGAAGGCCTCGTGCGGGTCCTCGGGAAACAGCAGCACGTGCTTGGTGTCGCCGTGCGAGGCGTGGGCGCAGGATAGGATGTCGGCCTGCTGAGTGCGGGTCGGCATTCCGGTCGAAGGGCTGCCGCGCTGCACGTCGAAAATCACCGCCGGAATCTCGGCGAAATAGGCGAGGCCGATGAATTCCTGCATCAGCGAGATGCCGGGGCCCGAGGTTGCGGTGAAGGCGCGTGCCCCGTTCCAGGCGGCGCCGACCACCATCCCGATCGAGGAGAGCTCGTCTTCGGCCTGGATGATCGCGTAGCGCTTTTTCTTGGTCTCGGGATCGGTGCGGTAGCGCCGGCAATGGTTGGCGAAGGCTTCGGCGAGCGAAGACGAGGGCGTGATCGGATACCAGGCGGCGACCGTCGCCCCGCCATAGACGCAGCCGAGTGCGGCGGCATCGTTGCCGTTGATGAAAATGCGCTCGCCGACCTTGTCGGTGCGTTTGAGACGCAGCCCGATCGGGCAATCGTGCTCGGCCAAGGCCCAGTCGCGGCCGAGGTTGAGCGCGCGAAGATTGGGCCGGATCAAGGTGTCCTTGCCGCGGAACTGCTCGCCGATCAGCTTTTCGATCGCCGCCGCATCCATGTCGAGGAGCGCCGACAAGGCGCCCAGATAGATGATGTTCTTGAACAATTGCCGCTGCCGCGCGTCATTGTATTCGCGGTTGGAGATCGCGGTCAGCGGCGCGCCGATCACGGTGATGTCGTCGCGGAATTTGGACGGCGGCAGGGGTTTGGTCGCGTCATAGAACAGATAGCCGCCCGGTTCGATCTCGGCGATGTCCTCGTCCCAGGTCTGCGGGTTCATCGCCACCATCATGTCGACGCCGCCGCGGCGGCCGAGATGACCCTTGTCGCTGATCCGCACCTCGAACCAGGTCGGCAGGCCCTGGATGTTCGAGGGGAAGATGTTGCGCGAGCTCGCCGGAATCCCCATCCGCAGGATCGACTTGGCGAACAGCGCGTTGGCGCTGGCCGAGCCCGATCCGTTGACATTGGCGAATTTGACGACGAAGTCGTTGACGCTTTGTATGGCGGCAGTTTCGAGTTTCGTCTGTGATGCCATCGGCTCAGAGCCTGTAAGAGACGGTCATTTTTCGATATTGCTTTACTCATCGTCCCCGCGAAACCGGGGGTCGAGGGCCGCAGGGCGATGCGCCGACCGCTGCTGCGTCCCCGCCTTCGCGGGGATGACGGAAGGGGTTAGCGGCTGCGGCATGCGGGGCCGGCCATGGTAAGGTCGAGCAGGAATTTGCGCATGTCCCAGGCGCCCGTCGGGCAGCGCTCGGCGCACAACCCACAATGCAGGCAGACATCCTCGTCCTTGACCATGATCCGTCCGGTCTTCAGCCGGTCGCCGATATAGAGGTCCTGTTCGAGGTTCAAGGCCGGGGCCATCAGCCGCCCGCGCAGCTCCTCTTCGCTGCCATTGTCGGTGAAGGTGATGCAATCCATCGGGCAGATGTCGACGCAGGCGTCACATTCGATGCACAGCTGCCCGGTGAACACGGTCTGCACGTCGCAGTTCAGGCAGCGCTCGGCTTCGAGATAGCCGAGCTTTTCGTCATAGCCGAGCTCAACCTCGACCCGGATATCGGCGAGCGCCACCGCAGTGTCGCGCAGCGGCACTCGGTAGCGCACATCGTTCGAGATGTCGTTGTCGTAGCTCCACTCGTGGATGCCCATCTTCTGGCTGACCAGGGTGACCCCCGGCGGCGGCCGGTCGGTGACATCCTCGCCGTGGCACAATTTGTCGATCGAGATCGCGGCGTCGTGGCCGTGGGCGACGGCCCAGATGATGTTTTTTGGACCGAAAGCGGCGTCGCCGCCGAAGAACACCCGCGGCAGGCTCGATTGCATCGTCTTCGGGTCGACCTTGGGCATGTCCCAGCGGTCGAATTCGATGCCGATGTCGCGCTCGATCCACGGGAAGGCGTTTTCCTGGCCGACCGCGATCAATACGTCGTCGCATGCGATGTGGGTGTCGGGCTCGCCGGTCGGGACCAGGTTGCGCCGGCCGCTCTTGTCGTACTCGGCCTTGACCTGTTCGAACAGCACGCCGGTCAATTGGCCGGCTTCGTGGGTGAATTCCTTTGGCACCAGCCAGTTGAGGATCGGAATGCCTTCGTGGGTCGCGTCTTCCTTCTCCCACGGCGAGGCCTTCATCTCGTCGAAGCCGCTGCGCACGACGACGGTGACCTCTTCGCCGCCGAGCCGGCGCGAGGAACGGCAGCAATCCATTGCGGTGTTGCCGCCGCCAAGCACGATAACGCGCCGGCCGATCCGGTCGATGTGGCCGAACGAGACGCTCGACAACCAATCGATGCCGATATGGATGTTCTCCGCCGCCTTCTGGCGGCCGGGGATGTCGAGGTCGCGTCCGCGCGGCGCGCCGCAGCCGACGAACACCGCGTCCCAATCCTCGGCGAGCAGCGCCTTCAGGCTGCGCACGGGCTGGCCGAATCGGGTTTCGGCGCCCAGGTCGAGGATCAGGTCGACTTCCTCGTCAGTGACCCGCTCGGGCAAGCGAAAGCGCGGGATCTGGGTGCGCATCATGCCGCCACCCTTGGCGTCGCCGTCGAACACGACGCAATGGTAGCCGAGCGGAAGGAGGTCGCGGGCGACGGCCAGCGAAGCCGGTCCGGCGCCGACCAGGGCGATGCGCCTGCCATTTTTTTTGCCCGGGATCGCCGGCAGATAGGGGGTGATGTCGCCCTTGTTGTCGGCGGCGACCCGCTTCAGCCGGCAGATCGCCACCGGCTGCTCGTCTGCCTCGACCCGGCCGCGCCGGCAGGCCGGCTCGCACGGGCGATCGCAGGTGCGCCCGAGAATGCCGGGGAAGATGTTCGAATACCAATTGACCATGTACGCGTCGGTGTAGCGCCGCTCCGCGACCATGCGGATGTATTCCGGCACCGGGGTATGCGCCGGGCACGCCCACTGGCAATCGACGACTTTGTGGAAGTAGTCGGGGCCGCTGATATCGGTCGGCTGCACTAGGCTCCTCCTGCCGAGCGGGGCCGCGCCCGCTGCGGCCTCATCCCGGTCCCGGCCGACCGCCCGGTGTCGGCGCCAGTCGGGCGAGCACCGGTCGGGCCAAACATCGGCGCGGCCTTATAATCGGGCGCGGGCCGGCCGTCATCTTTCTTCTCGCTCGGTCTGCCTTGCGCATATGGGGTGGCTTGGGTCGGCTCCCCAATCATCGACTGCGGCAGCTTGCCTCATCCCCGGCAAGGGCGCAACAGCCGCGGCGCCCACCCGCCCCCGGCATGCCCGGCCTGAATTTGACCCGCCTTGACTTTGACCGACCAGCGGCGCACTTGCCGTCAAGAGCATCGTGCTCGCCTCTGCGGAGCAGAACCGCGGCAACTCCACGCCCACCTGCGGGCCGTGAGCTGCGGCGGGTTCCAGTGAAAGCCGCCCGCGAACCATTCGCCCCTATTTCCCGAAATCGCCGTGCGCTGCGTCCGCAGGAGCTGTGCCCACAGGGTCGCAGGTCAGTGCGAGCGGCCATCCAAACCGGCATTCCAACAAGAAAGACTTAATGCACGTGATGAAATTTCAAGATCTCGGCCTGGTCGAACCGCTGCAGCGGGCGCTCGCCGAGGAAGGCTATGCCGCGTCGACCCCGATCCAGGCGCAGGCGATCCCGCATCTTCTCGCGGGCCGCGACCTGTTGGGCATCGCCCAGACCGGCACCGGCAAGACCGCCGCCTTTGCCCTGCCGATCCTGCAACGCCTCTCTGCCGAGCGGCCGCCTGCACCCGCGACGCTGGTGCGCAAGACGGCGCGCTGCCTGGTGCTGACCCCGACACGCGAGCTGGCATTGCAGATCCGCGACAGCTTTCGCGCTTACGGACGCCATCTCCGGCTGCGCGCCAGCGTCGTCTTCGGTGGCGTCGGCCAGGAGCCGCAGGTCGCCGCGATCGCCCGCGGAGTCGACATCCTGGTGGCGACCCCCGGGCGACTCCTGGACCTGATCGGGCAAGGCCATGTCCGGCTCGGCCGGACCGCAACCTTCGTGCTCGACGAGGCCGACCGCATGCTCGATATGGGACTTCATCCACGACGTCCGAAAGATCGTGGCGCTGCTGCCCAAAGAGCGACAGACGTTGCTGTTCTCGGCGACGATGCCGCCCGACATCGCGCGCCTCGCCGCAGCGATCCTCGACGCCCCGATGCGGGTCGAGGTGACGCCCTCGGCCTCGACCGTCGAGCTGGCCCGGCAGCTCGTCATGTTCGTCGAGCGCGCCGACAAGCGGGCGTTATTGTGCGAGATCCTGCGCGACCCGGCGCTGTCCCGCGTGCTGGTCTTCACCCGCACGAAGCACGGCGCCAACCGGCTCGCCGAGCAGCTCGGCCGTGCCGGGTTCGGCGCCGAGGCGATCCACGGCAACAAGTCCCAGGGCGCGCGCCAGCGGGCGCTCGAGGAGTTCCGTGCGGGGACCGTCCGGGTGCTTGGTCGCGACCGACATCGCCGCCCGCGGCATCGACATCGATGCGATCAGCCATGTGGTCAATTACGAATTGCCGAACGTCCCCGAAACCTATGTCCACCGCATCGGCCGCACCGCGCGCGCCGGCGCCTCGGGGGCGGCGGTCTCGCTGTGCGACACCGAGGAACGCGCCTATTTGAAGGACATCGAACGCTTGATCGGACAAAAGGTGCCGGTCGCCGCCGACCACCCGTTCCGTTCCCCCGCTCCGGCGCCGGCCCGGCCGCAGCCCGCGCGCCAGCGGCGTCGGGCGGCGTGAAGCTGCAGGTTGCCGCGCATCGGCGACACTCGAGCTGCGCTTTGAGGTGCTGCCCGCGGGTCTTCCCGTCGCTGGCGAAATTCTGGTCAGTCACATCCGAAGTATCGATACTCAGGTGAGCCCGATCCGTTATGCCGGCGCAGCTATTCCCTCGGAGACTGCGCAGTCGGTTCGACCAAAGCTGAACAGTTTTATCGCGATCTGACAGGCGCATCTGCGCCGGCCGCACGGAGCGCGATCGGGCTCGGCCGGATGTCGTCGTATTCGCTGGAGATGAACTCCATCAACGCGCGCATGTTCGGTACTTCGACCCCGCCGAACGGACAATCGAACAGCGGATCGAAGTAAAATTTGAACGAGCCGGTCCGCGTATCCGGCTTCAGCCGAATCCGCTAAATTCGGTTGAGCTAGCTGCGCAATTCCTTTCTGAAATGCTGGCGCAGCGCATCCGCAAAGAGGAAGCCGACGAGCTGACGAGGTGCTGATTGATCGGCTCGGCCGCGCCGATCAGGATTTCGCGCGCGACGTGGCTCGGGTACGCCATCTCCAGGGTTTCGTCGAGCTTCATCGCGGATCGCCCTCGGGCCGGAGTGCAGCCGGGCGAGAGGTGTGCGACCTTGGGCATCACCTCATGCGCCAGGAGCCGCATCGATTGGCGCCAGGCGTCGGGGTTGCCGCTGTAGTCGAAGCAGAACAGCAAGAGCGAGCCGAACCCGCCGACCTCGTCGTACATCCGCTCGATCTTTTCGACCACCGTCGCCGGCGAGCCGATCAGCCAATTGTGGCGGGCGCAGTATTCGGGGGTGATGTCACTGTCGGCGACGCTGGGATCGTGCTTGAGGAACTCGATGACCCCGACATCGGTCAGCAGCGGCAGAAAATACTCGCGCATCATCCGGCCCATCATGCCCTCGACCGAGAGCCGCCAGGCCTCGGCGTCGGTGTCGGCGACAAAGATCTCGCGCACCAGCCGCCATTGCGCGCGCTGCGGAGTGCGCCCGGTGCGGCGCGCGCCCTCCTCGACCGATTCCCAGTGGCTCGCGACATAGGTCGGGTTGAGGTTCAGGCTCATCGGCACAAAGCCGCGTTCGCCGGCGAGCTTCAAGGTGTCAGAGCCCTTGCTGACGCCGGCGACGCCGATCGGCGGATAGGGCTTTTGCAGGGGCTTGATGTGCGGGCGCAGGGTGCGCAGCATCAAATCGGTCTTGGTCACCTTCCAGTACTTGCCGGGGTAGTCGAACGGCTCCTCCTCGGTCCACAGCCTCAGGATGATGTCGAGCGCCTCGCGCGTCATCTCGCGGTGTTGGCCGGCGTAGCCGTCGACGTTGAACATCGCCCAGTCGCTCGGCAATCCGCTGGCGGCGACGCCGAAATTGAGCCGGCCTTGCGCCATGTGGTCGAGCATCGCCACGCGATGGGCAAGCTCGGCCGGGTGATGATAGGGCAGCAGAAACCCGCCCGGGGCGAGGCGGATCTTTCTCGTCTGCATCAGCGCCTGCGCGATCAACAGGTCGGGTGCGGGGTGCGGCTCCCAAGGTGCGGTATGATGCTCGCCAATCCAGGCCTCGGAAAAGCCGAGCTCGTCAGCCCAACGCAGGGTGTCGAGGTCCCAGCGATGCCCGTCGTATAGGGAGCATTCCGGCGGGTGCGAGGGCATCGTGAACAGGCCGTATTCCATCCTGGTCCTCCCGGCTGCTGGCTCGATGGCGCAATCTAGCCTGCAACGCCGGCGGGCGCGAGCGCGGCTGGCGCGGCCCGCCTGGTCCGAGGCTCGGCACAACCATAATATGGTTCTGCTGAACCCGGCCCAGGGAAGGGCCCTGGGGTTTACGCTTGACAGTCTTGTCTATGACCGCGTGCACGCCTTCCTCGACCGGCCGCTGGAGGGCGACTGGCCCGATCTCCGGCTCGATCAGCTTCGGCCCAAGGTGTCGATGCTCGCCGGCGGAGGTTATCTTTCCTTCCGGGCACAAGCGAAGATCTTGCCAAACCTCAACGACGACCGAGAATGCTGACATCGTCGGGGTTGACGAGATCGGGCGCTGTCCAGCCGTCGAGGTCGTATTCGGCCATGCACTGGTCGGCAAAGCTCTTCCAGCGCTCGTACTGGCCCGAGCCGATCGCCGCGCGCAGGGCGTCGATGCGAATTTCCTCGTGACTGCCGGCATAGTTGATTTCGTAGAGTTCGTGGCGGGCGCCGAACTCGCTGCCGATCGCGTCCCATAGCAGCTTCATCAGCTTGACCCGCTCGACCGCGCTGACGCCGCCGGAGCCGCGGACATAGCGATCGAGATACGGGCGCAGCTCGGGCGTCTTGAAGTCGCGCGCATGCGAGTTGAGATAGATGAGGCTGCTGGCGACGGTTTTTTCGATCATGTGCTTGATCTGCACATACGCCTCCGGGGCTAGGATGCGGTAGGCCATCGCCGGCTCGAGCGCAGGCAATACGCAGCCGTCCGCCCAAGGCTCGGCGCCCCTGGCCATCGCGTCGGACAGCCCCCACATCGTGTTCCGCCAGGCGATGACCTCGCCGATATTGGCTTCGACCCCGCGGAACCCGCGCGTGCCGGCGAACTCGGTCGCCTTGACCAACAGCCCGATGATGAAGTCGAGCTTGACCGCGAGGCGGGTGCAGCCCTGCAGCATGGCCCGCGGCAGAAACCCGCTGTTCGGGAAAAATTTATTGGCTTTGTCGGTGTCGGCGTAGACGAACACGTCCTCCCACGGCACGAAGACGTCGTCCATAATGAAGATCGCATCGTTCTCGTCGAGGCGGCTCGACAGCGGGTAGTCGAAAGGGCTGCCGAGGACCGCGGCGCGCTCTTCGTTCGAGACGCGGCAGAGGAATTTGACGCCCGGCGCCCCGGACGGCACCAGAAAGACGATCGCGAAACTCTTGTCCTGCACCGGCAGCACCCCGGCATGCGCGACAAAGGTGAAATGCGTCAACGCCGACCCGGTCGCGACCACCTTCGCGCCGCTGACCCAGATGCCAGCGTCGGTCTCCTTGGTCACGTGCGCGTATACGTCGGTCGGACCGCCCGGGGCGCCGGGGGCCATGTTGCGGTCGACCGGCGGCTGCACGATCGCGTGGTTGACGAACGGCACCCGCTCCTGGCTGAAGCGGTACCAGCGCCGCGCATTTTCTTGATAGGGATCGTAAAACTCGGCGTTGGCGCCCAGGGTCGCGAGGAACGCCGCCTTGTAATCGGGCGAGCGTCCTAGCCAGCCATAGGTCAACCGCGACCACGCGGCGATAGCGTCGCGGGCGGCGACGAGAGCCTCGGACGAGCGCGGAGCGACGAAATATTTGTGGGTGAAACCGCCCCATTCGGTCCGGCAGGACAAGATGTTCTTTTTCTCGGCGTGGTCGCGATGCAGCGCATCATAGAGCCTCGCCACCATCCGCGCCGAATTGCGAAAGGCCGGATGCGCGGCGATGTTTTTGATCCGCTCGCCGTAGATCCACACCTCCCGGCCGTCATCGAGACTGTCGAGAAACTCCTGGCCCGTATAAGGAAGCGTCGCCATGTCCGTGGTCTCCCCGCGCGGTTTCGCTGCGTAGAGCGAGCGCGCCAATTCTTTCGCGCCCTCAGTACAGCACCGAGGGCAGATAGGCGCCGGCGGGCTCGTTATAGAGACCGGTTGTCATCAGCGTCATCTGATGGACCAGCCGCAACCCGTGCTCTAGACACCAGCGGAACAGCTCGCCATTGCGCGTCGGCAGCAGGAACCCGCCATGCTCGAAGCTCGGCGCGGCGCCGATCAGCGCCATCAGACCCTGGTTGTCGTCGGCGACGGCGTGGCCGAAAAACGCGAGCTCGGTGGCGTAAGCGGTGATCCTGCCGAGATGCTCGACGAGGCGCGCCGTCCCTTGACGGACCGCGTCGCGCAGCTCGCCGTCGCGGTCGTGCCCGTGGACCCGCCGGCACAGCGCGTTGCAGGCCAGGATATCGGCGTCGCGCGCCGGCCGCACCTCGTAGCCGGGAAAGCGGATGCCGAGGCCCGGCCCCTCCATTTTCGAGCATGCCTCGCGGCTGTCGAAGCCGAGCTTCGTATAGAGGCACAGTGACCGGTTGTGGTAGGCCGACTGCAGCAATCGGACGCCGGCGGCGCCGCGCTGGGCTTCGCGTTCGATGACCGCCAGCATCAGCCGGCGACCGATCGACCGGTTCTGCGCCGCCGGATCGACGGTGATCGGGCCGATGCCGCCGATCGGACCGCGCTCATCGACAAAGTTGCTGCCGACGATCGCACCATCTTCTTCGGCCACCACCGAGTAGAAGTCCGGATGCGCCAACAGGATTTTCATCAGTCCGACTGCGACATCCGGCGTGGGGAAATCCCACGGAAAATTGTGCCGGCTCGAGATCGCCTTGAACGCCTCGAACGCAATGACGCCGCAGGCTCCGGCATTCTCGATCGTGCCGCGCCGCAGGGTTACGCTCATGACCTCCCCTTTTCCCGATTTGCTGGTCCCATAGCACAAACCTGCAGGAAAGCGCAGCCGCGGCCGCCGGCCGGCTCTTGCCCCCGGTCCGCGATCGGCCGATTATCGGTGCGGGATAGCTGCCGCTGCGGCGCCGTTTGATTTTCCGGTTTGGAGGAGAGTTCCCGATGCTGTCACCCGAAGACAACGAACTGGTAACCCGTGTCGGTCGCGGAACGCCGATGGGCGGCGTGCTGCGGCGCTATTGGATCCCGGCATTGCTGACCCGCGAGGTGCCCGAGCCCGATTGCCCGCCGGTGCGCGTCCAGCTGCTCGGCGAAAAGCTCGTCGGGTTTCGCGATAGCGAAGGCCGCATCGGCCTCGTCGACGAGTTCTGCCCGCATCGCCGCGCGTCCCTGTGGTTCGGGCGCAACGAAGAGAGGGGGCTGCGCTGCATCTATCACGGCTGGAAATTTGACGTGGACGGCAACTGCGTCGAGCAGATGAACGAGCCCGAGCCATTTTGCAGCAAGGTCCGGCTGACCGCCTATCCGACGGTCGAGATGGGCGGCATCGTCTGGGCCTATCTGGGGCCGCGCGACAGGATGCCAGCGCCCCCGGCCTTCGAATGGACCCAGGTGCCGGAAACCCACCGCCACGTCTCAAAGGTGTGGGAGGAGTGTAACTGGCTGCAGGCGCTGGAAGGCGGCATCGACACTTCGCACGCGCCGATCCTGCATCGCACGATCACCCCCAACACCAGCCGACCGGGCATCCCGGTGCAAGGGCCGTTCGTGCGCGGGCGGGCGCCGTTGCTCGAGGTCGACGTGACCGATTACGGCTACCGCTATGTCGGCATCCGGCCACTCGACGACGACAAGACCTATGTCCGTTCCTATCATTTCGTCATGCCGTTCACCCAGATCCGGCCGCAGCAATTGGGCCGCGCGCTGGGCGGCGGCGACCGCACCAACATCGCCGGGCACATCTGGGTCCCGATCGACGACGAGAACTGCATGGTGTGGAACTGGATGTACAGCTTTGGCAAAGAGGGGCTCAGCGACGACGATCGCATGGAGCGCGGCAACGGCAACGGCCCCGATTATGTCGAGACCTCGGGCGAGTTCCGCTCGTTCCGCAACAAGACCAACAACTGGATGATCGACCGCCAGGTGCAGAAGCACGAGACCTTCACCGGCATCGACGGCATCAATACCCAGGACCGCGCGGTGCAGGAAGGGATGGGGCCGATCGTCGATCGCTCGAAGGAGCATCTGGGGCCAGCCGACCGCGCTATAATCGCTACCCGCCGGCTGTTGCTCGACGCGGTCAAGACGGTGCAGGCGGGCGGCAACCCGCCCGGGGTCGATACCAGCTATTATTCGGCGCGCGCGATCGAAAAGATCTTTCCGCGCCAGGAAACCTGGCGCCAGACCGTGCTGCCCGAGATGTACGCCGAGGAAGTGCCGGTCGCGGCCAAATAACCGCGGGGCGAGCCGTCTCCGACCGAATTGATCCCGGACCGGCTCCGGGTCGGGCTCGGCTACGCCTCGCCGACCCTTTTCAAACCCTCTCCCCCCAATAAGGGGAGAGGGAGGGGGTGAGGGGGACCGCTTCTTCTCCGACGTGACGTAAATCCGCTCTAATTGGCGGTTTATTTACCGCAAGCAGCGAAGCTTCTGCTGGCGGCGGCACCGGCAAGCGGCTCGGGCGTCCGCATTCGGAGGGCGGGAGCCATCGCGCCGGTCGATCTATCACGGCAGCCTCTAGGGCAGGCAGCGCCGCGGCCACGCTGGGGGCGGGTGGTTCCGTCTTGGCCGCTAATCGTGTCGCTGCTCGCCTTCGGCCGGGCGTTGGCCCAGCCCGGGGCATTGCTGCACGACCCCGACACCTATCTGCACATCGCTGCTGGGCGCTGGATGCTGGCGCACGGCGCGTTGCCGGTGCACGACCCGTTCTCCTACACCTTTGCCGGAGCGCGCTGGGTCCCGCACGAATGGCTGGCCGAGCTGGTCCTGGCGGCGGTCTATCGCGCCGCCGGGTGGAGCGGGCTGGTGCTGCTGACGATCGCCTGCTTCGCCGCGAGCCTGGCATTGCTGACCCGGTTCCTGCTGCGCTGGGCCGAGCCGTTTTCGGCGTTGATCGCGGTGGCGCTCGCCGCTTCCATGATCGAAGCCCATCTGCTGGCCCGGCCGCACATGCTGGCGATGCCCTTGCTGGTCCTGTGGTCGGGCCTGCTCTTTCGGGCCCGCGACACCGGCTCGGCCCCGCCTTTCGCGCTGCTGCCGGCGATGGTGTTGTGGGCCAATTTGCACGACAGCTATTTGTTCGGCCTGCTTCTCGCCTTCTATCTGGCGGCCGAAGCAGTGCTGGCCGGACCCTGTCGGCGGCGCGAAGCGCGACGCTGGGGTCTGTTCGCAGCGCTGACGCTGCTCGCCGCGCTGGTGACGCCAAACGGCATCGCCGGCTTGGTGCAGCCGTTCCGACTGATGGCGATGCCGGCGCTGCAGTCGTCGTTCAGCGAGTGGCTCAGCCCAAATTTCCAGGAGTTTCAGCCGCTCGAAATCATGCTGCTGGGGCTGGTGGCGCTCGGGCTGACGACCGGAGTCAAGGCACCGGCGACGCGCGTGCTGGTACTGGTCGGGCTGTGCCATATGGCGCTCGCCCATAGCCGCCACGGCGATCTCCTCGGCCTGGTCGGGCCGCTCGCGGTGGCGGCGTCGTTGGGGCCGCAGCTGGCCGCCCGGATCCGGTCCAGCCCGCCCTCCATGGTCGGCCGCCTCGCCGCCTGGCTGGCTGATCCCGCCGCGGGACCCGCGATGATCCTGACATTTGCGGCGGTCGCGGCGATCAGCCTGCCGCTGCTGCTGCGGCCGATCGTGCGCACCGACGATCAGGCGACCCCAAAATCCGCCCTCGAAGCCGCGGCGCGCATGGGGCTGACGGGCCGGGTCTTCAACAACGAGGGGTTTGGCGGCTATCTGGTGTTTCGCCGGGTCCCGACCTTTATCGACGGTCGGATCGAGCTGTTCGGCAACGCCTTTCTCGCCCGCTATCTCGAGGCGGCAAACGGCGATGCGCAAGCGCTCAGCCGGCTTCTCGACCGCTGGAACATCGGCTGGGCATTGCTGCAGCCGCAGCAGGGCGCCGCCGCCCTCCTCGATCACCTGCCGGGATGGCGGCGCGCATACGCCGACGCGCATGCCGTCATTTTCGTTCACACCGGCCAACAAGAGGCCGGCGTGTCACAGCACTGACCGTTGCGAGGCGGCCTAGCCAGCGCCGAGGGCGTCGATCTCAGCATCCTCCGGGAAACGGCCAAGCTGTTTTTTCGAAAACGCGAGCTTGCCGTCGACGGTGATCTCGAACACACCGCTGACCCCCTTCACGAGCTCGACCTCGGCACCGTACTTTTCCTCAAGTCGCGCCCTCGCACGGAGGGCTCTAGGCAGGTAGTTTCAAGGCACGCAGTATTCGATCCTGACCTTCATCGCCGTTACCCTCAAAAAAAAACCGACATGCCAACGTAGCACATCCGACGTATTGCCGCCATTTCCGCGTTTGATCAAAACTGCGCTCAGCTGGTGCGCGGCGGGATCTCCTTCAGTCCCGGCAAACGTAGGGCGGATACAATCCGGCACCTTGGATATTGCCGACACTCAGCCGCTTGATCAGGAAAGCGGCACCAACGAGGGAGTTCGCCGACTACCGCGCGGCGCGCGCGAAGGAGGCGGATCGCATCCGCCCTACGTGCCAAGGCCTGTGCAGCAACCGGGATTTGCCAGGGTGGGTCAGGCGGTGCGCAGCGGAATTTCCTTCAAGGCCAGCGAGCTCAGCGTCGCCAACGCGGAAATCGCCGTCGCATAGAAAAAAACATGGGTGAAGGCGGCGCGCATCGTGCGGACCAATCCCGCGAGCAGCGCTCGGCTGGTCACGTCCATCTGATCGAGATGGAGCAACGCGATCCCGGGATGGGCGCCGAGCACATGGTGCCCCGGTACCGTCTGCGCACCCGCGTTGAGGCTGCCGACCAGGATCGCGGTGAGCAGCGCCACTCCGAGCGCCCCGCCGATCAGGCGAAAGAACATCAGTACCGACAGTCCGATCCCGGTATCGCCGAATTCGAGCGCATTCTGCACCGCGACCACGATCGGCGACAGCTGAAATCCGAAGGCGAGCCCGAGCCCCGCGGTCAGCGCCGTGTCGATCAGCGCCTCGTTTCCTAGCCCGTAAAGCGCGATCGCCGCGCACAAGCCGGTCATCGCCGCGGCGCCGAGGATCGGACAGAGGCGATAACGCCCGGTCCAGGTGACCAATTGCCCGGCGATGAACGAGCCCAGCACCGTGCCCCCGGTCATCGGCATCAGGCGGATGCCGGCCTGGTCCGGCGCCAGCCCCGACACCAGCTCGAAATCGAGCGGGATCAAGATGATCAACGCGATCATCACCATCGACATCAGAAATGCGGCGATGCTGCCGACCGCGAAAATGCGGTTGGCGAACAGCCGCAACGGGATCATCGGCTCGGACGCCTCGCGCTCGCGTACCAGCAATATGCCGACCAATACGATACCGATCGCGATCGGGACCAGGACGTCGATCCTGCCCCAGCCGCCGGCTGCTTCGACCCCGGAGACGCCGATCAGGATCGGCGTGGTCGAGGCGATGATCAGCACCGCACCCAGCCAATCGATGACCGGCTTGCGCCGCGGCCTCGGCAGGCGCCGCAGGTTGCGGTTGCATAGGACGAGCGCCATGGCGCCGAACGGGATATTGATCCAGAAAATCCAATGCCACGACAGATCCTCGGCAAAGAACCCGCCGAGCACCGGGCCCAACAGGTTCGAGATCGCCATGACGCTTGAAAAATAGCCCTGGTATTTGCCGCGCTCGCGCGGCGGCACGACATCGGCAATCGCCGCCTGCGAGACCGAGCGCAAGCCGCCGCCGCCGATCCCTTGCAAGATCCGAGCGCCGATCAGCTCGACCATCGTCTGCGACAATGCGCACAACACCGAGGCGGCGACGAACAGCGCGATCGAGATCAGCAGCACCGGCCGCCGCCCATAGAGATCGCTGAGCCGGCCATAGATCGGCGTCGTCACCGTCGAGGCGACGAGGTAGGCCGACACCACCCACGACATCAGCGACCAGCCGTTCAGCTCCTGCGCCATCGTCGACAGCGAGGTCGCGACGATGGTCTGGTCGAGGCTGGCGAGGAACATCGCCAGCAGCAGCCCGAAGAGGACCGAGCGGACCTCCGATCGGGTGAAATGCAGGGGTTGCGCGTGGGCCTGGCCGCTCATTCCGGGCTACGAAAGCAGAAGCGCGTCGAGGGTGCAAATGCCATAGCCGCACGGGTCGCCGTCGCCGCGGCGCGCCCTCCCCTAGCCGGCGGACGTATCGCGCAGCGGCCGCTCCGGCAGCAGCAGCAGCAGCACGAGGCCGAACCCGGCGATCACGGCGCCGGTCGCAAACGTGGTCGCGACGGCCTGGCGATAGGCGGCGGCGACCAGGCCGTGCAGTGCGGGCGGAAGGCTCGCGACCCCGCCGGCGCCGCCGGCGACCGCGCGGCGCGCCGCCGCGGCAGCACCTCCCGCAGCCGACAGCGAGGCATTGACGCGGCCAGTCAACAGGCTGCCCGACAGCGCCACCCCGAACGCGCCACCGAGCGAGCGGAAAAATGACACCGCCGAAGTCGCGACCCCGAGCGTCTCGGGCGCGACCGCGTTCTGGATCGCGACGGTCAAGTTCGGCATCACCAGCCCGAGCCCGGCGCCGGTGATGACCAGCGCCGCCTCGATCGCCGGCAGCGGGGCCGCCTCGTGCGCCGCCGCGGCGATCGCGACGAGGCCGGTCACCGCGAGCCCCAGCCCGAGCACCGACAGGCCCTTGTACCGGCCGCGCGCCGAGACCAGCCGCCCGCCAAGCACCGAGGCGACGATCAGACCGCCCATCATCGGCGTGGTCAACAGCCCAGCCCGTGAAGGGCTCTCACCCTGCACCAGCTGGAAAAAAGTCGGCAGAAATACAAAGGCGCCGAACAGCGCCGTGGCGTTGATCGCGACGACCGCGACGGCGATGGCAAAGACCGGGTTCTTGAACAGCGCCAAGGGCAGGATCGGTTCGGCCGCAACGCGCTCGCGCGCGAGCAGCAACGCAAACAATGCCACGGCGCCGAACGCCAACCCGGTGATCGCCGGGGACAGCCAGGGCGCCACCGTCCCGCCCCAGCTCAATAGCAGCAGCACCGCCGCGGTCATCGCGGTCAGCAGCGCGGCCCCGGCATAATCGATCCGATGGGCGATCGGGGCGCGTACCCTGCGCGGCAACCCCCCAAGGATCAGGCTCAGCGCGATCGCGCCGACCGGCAGGTTGACATAGAAGATCCAGCGCCACGACAGCGCGTCGGTAATGACCCCGCCGAGCACCGGCCCGGTCACGCTGCATAGCGCGAATACCCCGGTGATCAGGCCTTGATAGCGGCCGCGCTGGCGCGGCGAAACCAGGTCGGCAATCGTCGTCTGCGCCAGCACCATCAGCCCGCCGGCGCCGAGACCCTGCAATCCGCGGAACAGGATCAGCGCGGTCATCGAGCGCGCGAGCCCGCACAATGCCGAGCCGGCGGTGAAGACAAGGATCGCGACGACGAAGAGCGGCCGGCGCCCGTGCATGTCGCTGAGCTTGCCGTAGAGCGGTGCCGTCGCGGTCGAGCTCAGCATAAAGGCGGTGATGACCCACGCCAGATGGGCGAGCCCGCCAAGATCGCTGACGATGCGAGGCAGCGCGGTGCTGACGATGTTCTGATCGAGCGAGGCCAGCGCCATCGTGGTCAAGAGCCCGGCGAAGCTGAGGCGGAAGGTGCCGCGCGCGGCGCGCCCGCCTGCCTCGTCGCGTGGCGCGGAAGGATCGGGCATCGGCGGTCCTTCGCTGGTCTCGATCGTGGCCATTATGGCACGGCCGCCCGCCGGCCAGAGGGCGCGGCCGCAGCGCAAGGGGGCGCTTTCGGCGGTCGCGCCCGCACTGCAGCGGGGCGAGGGTGCACCTGGCCTGCTGGGCAGGCGGGATCGCGCCGAAGCCGCGCCGCGACGGCAGGATCGCCTCTACGGTAAATTGGTCGGCGCCAAGCTATTGCGGGAAGCGGCTACGCACCGGGGAGAATGCCTCGGCCCCGTCGGCGGCGGGGGGTCGAACTAACCGACTCTCGTCCGGCACGATGCTCTCCCGGCGTCGGACGTGCCGACCCGGCGGAAATGCCCGGCCTCGTCGCGGACGTGGTGGCCGCGGGTTTCGTCCTTGACTGCTGCCGGGCATCCCGGCGCCGGTCGGCGGTCACGAAGAATTGCTGATCGAGAGCGGGCTCACCGGCGCCAGCACACGCATCCTCGGAACGCCGCCGGAAAATGACGCGCCGGATCGCGGCGGAGCTGACCGCGCCGCCGCGGCCGCCGGTCCGATCAGTGCTGCTGCTGGGCGGCGAAGGCGGCCTTCTGCTCGGCGGTGGCTTCCTTCTGGTGCTTCCGGCGCCACTCGTCGTAAGGCATGCCATAGACGATCTCGCGCGCCTCCGGGTCGGACAACGGGACGCTGCGACGTTCGGCCTCTTCTCGGTACCATCTCGACAGGCAATTGCGGCAGAAGCCCGCCAAATTCATCATGTCGATGTTCTGGACATCGGTGCGCTCGCGCAGATGCTCGACCAAGCGGCGAAAGGCTGCGGCTTCGAGCTCGGTGCGGGTGTTGTCGTCCATCGGAAACTCCTCGTCGTTGCCGCCCCCTTATGTAGCGACGTATCGCCGTTATCGCATCCCTCGATCAACTATTCGACAATCTACGAAAAATCGTTGACAGGCGCGGACGTACGGATATGTTCGACCCTCGTTGGAATGTGCGAGGGTCCGATGGAGGGCAGACAGGCGATCGCCGCGCTCGGCGCGTTGGCCCACGAAACGCGGCTGGCGGTCTTTCGCCTGCTGGTGCAGCGGGGGCCGGGCGGGCTGTCCGCCGGGACCATCGCGCACGCGCTCGAGCTGACGCCGTCGTCGCTGACCTTTCACTTGCAGCAGTTGCTGCATGCCGGCCTGATCACCCAGCGGCGGATGAGCCGGCAACTGATCTACGCGACCGATTTTTCGGTGATGAACGCGCTGATGGGCTACCTGACCGAAAATTGCTGCGGCGGCGTGTGTGCACCGGTCTGCGGTCCGGGCTCGACCGGTACGGCAAACCTGCCCGACCGCGAAACCGCCTGATGGAGAAGATCATGGACGAGAGCGAAATCAAGGAAATGCTGCGAACCCGCTATGGCGGCATCGCCGCTGCCGCCGAGGGATCGTCATGCTGCGCGCCGGCCGCGTCGTCTTGCTGCGGACCATCGACCGCCGCGCAGGACAAGGCGCTACGGATGGGTTATTCCGAGGCCGATCTGGCTGCGGTTCCGGATGGCGCCAATCTCGGGCTCGGCTGCGGCAACCCGCAGGCCATCGCCGCCATCGGGCCAGGCGAGACCGTCGTCGACCTCGGCAGCGGCGCCGGCTTCGACTGTTTTCTGGCGGCCCGGCAGGTGGGTCACGCGGGCCGTGTCGTCGGCGTCGACATGACCCATGAGATGCTGAAGAAGGCGCGCGAGAACGCCGTCAGGATCGGCGCCGGCAACGTCGAATTTCGCCTCGGCGAGCTCGAGCATCTGCCGGTCGCCGACAATACCGCCGACGCCCTGATCTCGAATTGCGTGATCAACCTCGTCCCAGACAAGGCGCAGGTGTTCCGCGAGGCGTTTCGCGTGCTGAAGCCCGGCGGCCGACTCGCGGTCTCCGACATCGTCAGCACGCGACCGCTGCCGGCCGAGCTGGCGGCCGATCCGGCGTTGATCTGCGGCTGCATCGCCGGCGCCGCCTCAGCAGATCGAATCCGGGAATGGCTCGACCGCGCCGGCTTTACCAATATCCGGGTCGTCGCGAAGCCCGAGAGCGGCGAGCTGATCAAGAATTGGGCCCCGGGGCGTGGGCTCGAAACCTACATCGTCTCGGCGACGATCGAAGCCCGCAAACCCTCGGGTTAGCGAGCGCATCCGCGCGCTGCGAGATGTACGCTCGGCCGCGGCGGGTAGCGGGTGCGGCAGTTTCTTGCCCGGCCTCGATGCGAAACCGACCTTGCGGCCCGCCAGCGTGGCCCACTCAGCCGTTTTCGGCGAGCACAGTGCCGGCGAGGTGCAGGGAGCCGCAGATCAGCACGCGAGCTTTGCCGGGATGCGTGGCGATGGTGCCGAGCGCGGCGGCGATCGACGGTGACTCCTCGGCGGAGAGGCCGACCGAGCGGGCCGCTGTGGCGATTGCGGCAGCCGGCAGAGGGTTGTCCTCGCCAGGGATGGTGACGGCATAAAGGGTGCGGGCCCGCGGTGCCAGCGGGGTGAGGAAACCCACGGCGTCCTTGGTGTTCAACATACCGACGACGAGGTCGAGCGGGCGATCGTTCCAGCCCGCCGCGGCAGCGCCCAGGACCTCGCCGGCGCCGGGATTGTGACCGCCGTCGAGCCACAATTCCCAATCGGCAGGCAGCTGTTCGACCAGCGGGCCGCGAGTCAGGCGCTGCAGGCGCGCCGGCCATTCGATGTGGCGCAGCCCTTGGGCGACCGTGGCGCGCGACAGCGGGAAGCCGTCGAGCTGTTCGAGGCAAGCGATCGCGGTGCCGGAATTGATGATCTGATGCGCGCCCAACAGCGACGGCGGCGGCAGCTCCAATCGCCAGCGCGGACCCTCGTAGCGCATCCCGCCGGGGTCGGCCTCGCAGCGCCACTCGATACCGAAGCGGAACAGCGGAGCGCCGATCTCGCCGGCGCGGGCGGCGAATACCGCGGCCGCTTCGGAAGGCTGCGGGGCGATGATGGCCGGCGCGCCGGGCTTCAGGATGCCGGCCTTCTCTCCGGCGATAGCTGCGATCGTGTCGCCGAGAAACGACTGGTGGTCGAGCGAAATAGGGGTGATCGCGGTCGCCGCCGGATGACGGACCACGTTGGTCGCGTCGAGCCGGCCGCCGAGCCCGGTTTCGAGCAGTACGATGTCGGCCGCAGTGCGGGCGAAGGCCAGAAACGACGCCGCGGTGGTGATCTCGAAATAGGTGATCGGCCGGCCGTCATTGGCGCGCTCGCATTCCTCGAGCAATTCGATCAGCCAATCTTCCTCGATCAGCTTGCCGCGGAGCCGGATGCGCTCGTGAAAACGCACCAGATGCGGCTTGCTGAACACGTGAACTCGGTAGCCGCCGGCTTCGAGGCAAGCGCGCAAGGTCGCGATCGTCGAACCCTTGCCGTTGGTGCCGGCGACATGAACGACCGGCGGCAGCCGCTCCTGCGGGTTGCCGAGCGCCGCCAGCAGCCCCTCGACGCGGCCGAGCGACAGATCAATCAGCTTCGGGTGCAGCCGGGTCAGCCGCGCCAGCACAAGATCGCTGGTGGTTGCGCTGGTCGTGGGGGCGCTCACGCGGCCTCCGGGGCGATCGGCGCCGGCAGCTCCGCCGGGTGCGGAGCGCGCAGCAGCCCCAGGAGCCGCCCGATCGTCGCCCGCAATTCGCCGCGCGGGACCACCATGTCAACCATGCCGTGGTCGAGCAGGTATTCGGCGCGCTGAAACCCCGCCGGTAATTTCTCGTGAATCGTTTCCTCGATGACCCGCGCCCCGGCAAAGCCGATCACCGCGCCGGGTTCGGCCAGGGTGATGTCGCCGACCATCGCGAACGACGCAGAAACGCCGCCGGTCGTCGGGTCGGTCAGCAGCACAATGTAGGGCAGGCCGGCCTCCTTGACCATGTCGGCGGCGAGGATCGTGCGCGGCATCTGCATCAGCGACAGCACACCTTCCTGCATGCGCGCGCCTCCCGAGGCCGGCACGGCGATCAGCGCCGCCTCCTGCAGCACGGCGAGCTTGGCCGCGGCCAGCAACGCTTCGCCGGCGGCCACCCCCATCGAGCCGCCCATGAAGCCGAATTCGAAGGCCGCGACCACCGCTGGATGACCGCCGATCCGCCCATGGGCGACGGCGACCGCGTCGCTGCCGGGCCCGTGCGCCGCCTGAGCCTCCTTCAGCCGATCGAGATAGCGCCGGCGGTCGCGGAAGCGCAGCGGATCGACCATCGTCTTCGGCAGCTCGATCCGCGTCACCGCACCGTCGTCGAACAGGATCCCCAGGCGCCGCGCGGCCCCGATCCGCAGGTGATGGCCGCAATTGCGGCAGACTTCGAGGTTGGCGGCGAGTTCGCGATGAAACAGCATCTGCTCGCAGCCGGGGCACTTGGTCCACAGATTGTCGGGCACGTCCTTTTTGCGGACGACTGCCCGGATCTTGGGAAGGACGAAATTGCTAAGCCAGCTCACCGCCCGGCACCGCGGGATCTCGTGGCTGCAAAATTGGCGCGAACAGGGGATTGCCGCGATGCCAATAGCCCATCGGCTCGCCCGCCCATCCCATCTGCGCGCATGATCCCGGCACGCAGGGCCGTGCGCCGGCTCAATCGAGGGCCAGCGGCTGGCCGTCGAGATCCTCGGCGCGCTCGATCTCAATCAACACGGCATGGCCGTTCTTTTGTGGGTCCCGGTCCTTTTCCGGCTGGACCAGTCGCCGCCATACCTCCTCGTAGACCGGTCCCGACTTGTAGATCCGGGCGCGACCGTAAAATCGGACGATGCCGCCCTTGGGCAAAATGCCTTCCTCGCGCAATTGCGGCTTTCTGAAATAGACGGTCAGCGCGGTGCCGTCGGCAAGGTTGGCATTGGTCGAGCCCTTGCCGCGCTCCCACAGCCCGATATGGGTGTCGTCGTACACCATCGTCCCGCCACGCGGGGTGATCTGGGCAAAGCCGTTGGGCAACACGCTGCCGACTAGGCAGACATTCGCCGGAAACGCGGTATCGATATGCGGCTGCAGCACTTTCGGAATTTTCGCCATGGTAGAATCCCTTTCACTGGAGCAAGTGCAGAGCGATCGGTGTCCGGCGCGTTATCGCCTCGACCCGGCAAACTCGGCGAGGGCCGCGATCAGAGCCGTGATGTCAGCCCGCAGACGGGCGAAATCGGCGTGCTTTTCTAGTGTTTTCTGATCCATGTAGAGGGCGCGGTCGACCTCGATCTGCAAGCTGTGACGCTGGACCTCCGGACGGCCTTGGCGCTTGACGATCTCGACGCCCTTGAAGATTTCGTTGATCCGCACGTCATAGCCGCGGCGGCGCAGCACGCCGGCGACGAAGTCGGTGAATTCCTTCGCGCAGGTCGTGCCGTCGCGGTCGCCCAGCACGAAATCGGCGGGCCGGCCGATGTCCCGCGCGCTGCGCTTCGACGGCATCGAATGACAGTTGATGTGCCACACCGCGCCGAACTTGCGGTGAAGGCGGCTGCACGCATCGTCGAGCACGCGGTGATAGGGGGTGTGGCAGCGCTCGATGCGATCCAGGATCTCGGCGGCGGAGAGCTTGCGTTGATAGATCGGCAGGCTCGGCCGCGCTACCCGGCGGATCAGGCCGAGACCGGCCCGCGTCGAGTGCGACGGCCGCAGCAGCGACGGCCACGCCCCATCGATCAGCGCCTCGTCGATGTCGTCGACCGCGCGGTTGGCGTCGAGATAGCTGCGTGGAAAGAGCGCGCCGATCAGGATGGCGCCGTGCGCCGGCGCCGCCGCGTAGAGCTCGTCGACATGGGCGTCTTCGGAACGGCGCAGGTTTTCGAGCGCGCAGCTGTACCGGAAATCCTCGGGATAGTGCGAACCGCTGTGCGGCGAGTTGAACACCAGCGGCACTTCCGCCGCTTCCGGGTCGCGGCGCCACAGCACCCCGGGGATCTCAAAGCTCATTCGGTCAAACTCGCTTTTTATCGCCGATTTCGTCGGGCATTATGCATCCAAGCGCGAGGCCGGAATCAGCGGACGAGGCGCCACCGACGCCCGCTGCATTTTGTCGAGGCAAATTTACGGGCAGTGCAGCCGCTCGGCAAGTCGGGAGGCTGCTGGGCGTGGCTGGTGCTGGTCCGCGGTTAGGCTTACCCTGGCACGATGAGTGCCACGGCGATCGACAGCGTCGAGATGGTGCGCCGGCTGGTCGGGTTCGACACCACGAGCCGGGGCTCGAATTTGGCGCTGATTGGGTTCGTGCGCGGCTATCTCGATGACCTCGGCATCGCCAGCGAACTGGTCTTCGACGAGACCGGCGACAAGGCCAATCTCTACGCCAGAATCGGGCCCGCGGGGATCGGCGGGATCATGCTCTCCGGACATACCGACGTGGTCCCGGTCGACGGCCAGGACTGGCACAGCGATCCGTTTGCGGTGCTCGCCAAAGACGATCGGCTGTTTGGCCGTGGCACCGCCGACATGAAGAGCTTTCTCGCTGTGGTCTTGGCATTGCTGCCGGGGCTCGCCGTGCGCCCGCTGCGGATGCCGATCCACCTCGCCCTTTCGTATGACGAGGAGGTCGGCTGTCGCGGCGCGCGACGGCTGATCGCGGCGATCGCCGAGCGCCCGGACCGTCCGCGCCTGTGCATCGTCGGCGAGCCGACGATGATGCAGCCGGTGACCGGCCACAAGGGCAAGCGCAGCTTTCGCTGCCGAGTGAGGGGTTTCGAATCGCACTCGGCGCTGGCCCATCTCGGGGTCAACGCGATCGAGGCGGCAGCCGAGATGGTCGCCTTGCTCAAGGGGATGGCGCGGCGCCGACGCGACGCCGGACCGTTCGATCCCGACTACACGCCCCCCTATACGACGATCCAGACCGGGGTGATCCACGGCGGCACCGCGCTCAACATCGTGCCCAGGGACTGCGCCTTCGACTTCGAGTTCCGACTGTTGCCGGGCGAGGACCCCGATGCCGGGATCGGCGAATTGCGCGCCTTTGCGGAAAACCGGCTGTTGCCAGAAATGCGCGCCGTCCGCCCCGAAGTGGCGATAGAATTCGAGGAATTGAGCGCCTTTCCCGGCCTTGATACCGAGAACGACGCCGAGATCACCCGGCTGGTCGCAGCGATGACCGGCGCCAACGGCACCGCGAAGGTAAGCTTCGGCACCGAAGGCGGGCTGTTTCAGCAGGCCGGCATCCCGACCGTCGTCTGCGGCCCCGGCTCGATCGAGCAGGCGCACAAGCCCGACGAATTCATCGACCTCGATCAGATCGCGTTGTGCGAACGGTTTATCGGCCGACTTTTCGACAGCGTCGCCGCCTGACGGGATCCCGTCCTCGACGGTGGATTTCAGGCGCCGTGACCCGACCGCCGCGCGGATGCAAGATAGCGCCGGGCCTAATCTTGAACAGCGGGAGGGCCGAGTGCCTGAGCCGAGCTATGCCATCGAGCTGACCCCGCCCGACATCGAGCCCTATCGGGCGGGCAACACCGGCGTCGATTACGTCACGACCTTCAACGGCGGCGGCAGCGGGCCGCATGTACTGGTCACCGCGCTCACTCACGGCAACGAGATCTGCGGAGCGATCGCGCTCGACCGGCTGTTCCGCGCCGGGTTGCGGCCGCGCCGCGGCCGGCTGACCCTGGCCTTCGACAATGTCGCGGCTTATCGCAGCTTCGACCGGCGCTATCCGGTGGCCTCGCGTTTTGTCGATGAGGACTTCAACCGGCTGTGGGACGAGGCCACCCTCGACGGCCAGCGGCAATCGACCGAGCTCGCTCGCGCCCGCGCGCTGCGGCCCTTCGTCGACGCCGCCGATTTCCTGCTCGACATCCACTCGATGCAGTATGCGACCGCACCCTTGATGCTGGCCGGCACGCTCGACCGCTCCGTGGCGTTGGCCCGCCGGGTCGGCATTCCCGAACTGATCATGTGCGATGCCGGCCACGCCGCCGGCAAGCGGATGCGCGATTACGGCGCCTTCGGCGACCCCGTCTCGACCAGGACGGCACTCTTGATCGAAGCCGGGCAGCACTGGCAGAACCGCGCCGCTGAAGTTGCAACTGACGTGATGCTGCGCTTTCTGATCGCTCTCGGCACTCTGACCCGCGACGACGGCGCATCGATCGCCGGCCCCGATTTCGATGCCCGGCCGCACCAGCGGGTCATCGAGGTGACTGAGGCCGTGACCATCGCCGGCGACAATTTCGAATTCGTCGATGATTTTCGCGGGCTCGAAGTGCTGTCGCCAAAGGGCACCTTGATCGGACACGACAATGGGCGCGAGGTGCGCACCCCCTATGATGATTGCGTGCTGATCATGCCCTCGCGCCGGCTGGCCAGGGGACACACCGCCGTCCGCCTCGGCCGCTTTGTCGCGTGAGCGCCGGGCTCGGCCTAGCCGCCGCCGCGCCGGCCAAGCGCAGCTTTCCGCCGATCGTCGACGAGCGGGCGCGGGTGCTGGTGCTCGGCACCCTGCCCGGCGAGGAATCCCTACGTCGGCAGGAATACTATGCGCACCCGCGCAACCTGTTCTGGCCGATCTTGTTCGCCCTGTTCGACGCGACGCCGGCCGCGGGCTACGCGGAGAAGCTCGGTTTTGCGCTGGGCCGGCGGGTGGCGTTATGGGACGTGTGCGCGGTCGGCGAGCGCGAGGCCAGCGCCGATGCGACGATCCGCCGGGAACAGCCGAACGCGATCAGCGGGCTGCTCGACATGCACCCGCTGATCGGCGCGGTTGCGTTCAACGGCAGCGGCGCGCGGCGGCTCCATGACCGTCATTTTGCCCGCCGCCCGGGCCTCGTCTATCTGGCCTTGCCCTCGACCAGCCCGGCCCACGCCCGGCTCAACTTCGGCGCCAAGCTCAGGGAATGGACCGCCCTGCGCGAGACGCTGGACGGCCTCATTTCCTAAAAAGCCGGCCGGATCAGCCGTGGAGCCCTCATCCCCGGCTCATGATAGATGCTCCACCGGCTCGGCGATCATTGGGCTGAAATTCGTTGTGCGAGCTGCAAAACCTCCCTATGTGTATAATTTGAGAAAATCATACACCAAGAGGCGGCGATGCGCACCAACATCGAGATCGACGACGATCTCCTCGAACAAGCTCTTCGGTTGACGGGTCTCAAGACCAAGCGGGCCGTCGTCGAAGAAGGCTTGCGGACACTGATCCGCCTCAGGCGGCAACGCAAAATCCTCGACCTTTCCGGCAAAGTTCATTGGGAAGGGAACATCGACGATTTCAACGGTCGTCCCGATCGGTGATCCTCGTCGACAGCTCGGTCTGGATCGACTATTTCCGTGGCGCGGGCACCGAGCCGGTATTGCGGCTGCGAATGTTGATCGAGCAGGAAGTATTGCTCGTCGGCGATCTCGTGCTTTGCGAGGTGCTGCAAGGCGTGCGATCCGACGCCGAAGCGAGACTGGTCGAGCAGGCGTTGCGGGAATTCGAACTCGTCACATTGGCCGATCCCGAGCTGGCGATCATCGCAGCCGCCAATTACCGTTTTCTGCGCAGCCAAGGCGTGACGATACGGACAACGGTCGACCTTGTCATCGGCACGTTCTGCATCGAGCGCGGCCACGCGCTGCTGCACTCCGACCGGGATTTCGAACCGATGGAGCGGCTTCTCGGCCTGCGAACCGCGTGATCGCGACCGCCCGATCTCACCCGAGCGGCTCGAACAGGCGCTCGATGTCGGCGGCTCCGAGCGCCGCGGCGGCGCTGCCGCCAGCTTCGTAAATCCCCGCGGCGAGCGCCTTTTTGCGCTGCTGCAATTCGAGCATCCGTTCCTCGACGGTGCCTTGTGCCACGAGCTTGTAGACGAAAACCGGCTTCTTCTGGCCGATGCGATGGGCGCGGTCGGTCGCCTGGTCCTCGACCGCCGGGTTCCACCACGGGTCGTAATGGATGACAGTGTCGGCGGCTGTCAGGTTGAGCCCGGTGCCGCCGGCCTTCAGGCTGATCAGGAACAGCGGCGCCTTGCCCTTCTGAAAGCGCACGACCGGGCGGGCGCGGTCCGCGGTGTCGCCGCGCAATTCGACAAAATCGATGCCAGCTTCGGTGACTGCCGGCTTGATCAGGTCGAGCATGCTGGTGAATTGCGAGAATAGCAGGATGCGCCGGCCCTCCTCGATCAGCGCCGGCAGCATTTCCATCAGATGCGCGAGCTTGGCGCTGGTAATGACCCGGCGCGCCGCCGCGAGCTTGACGAGGCGCGGATCGCAGCACACCTGGCGCAGCTTCAGGAGCGCGTCGAGCACGATGATGTGGCTGCGCGCCAACCCTTTGGCCGCCACCTCGCGGCGCACTTTCTCGTGCATCGCCAGCCGCACGGTCTCGTAGAGGTCGCGCTGCGGACCGGCGAGTTCGAGCGGTCGCAGGATCTCGGTCTTGGGCGGAAGGTCGGCCGCGACCAACGCCTTGGTGCGTCGCAGCAGAAACGGCTTCACCCTAGCGGCGAGCACGGCGCGGCGCTCGCCATCCTGCTTTTTCTCGATCGGCGCGCGGAAGACGCGCGCGAAGCGCTTGGCGTCGCCGAGCAGCCCCGGCATCAGAAAGGCGAACTGCGACCATAGCTCGCCCAGATGGTTTTCCATCGGCGTCCCGGTCAGGCACAACCGCTGTCGCGCGTCGAGCCGGCAGACCAGTGCCGTGGTCTTGGCGGCGGCGTTCTTGATCGCCTGCGCCTCGTCGAGCACCGCGACATGCCACGGCACCGGCAGCAGGTGGTCGGCATCGCGCGGCAACAGCGCATAAGTCGTCAGGACCAGATCGGCGCCGTCGATTTCGGCGAAACGGCGCGCGCGATCGGCCCCGTGCAGCGACAATACCTTCAGTTCCGGCGCCAGCCGCGCCGCCTCGGCGAGCCAATTCGGGACGACGCTCGTCGGGCAGACCACGAGGCACGGCCGATCAAGACGGCCTTCGCGCTTTTCAACGAGAATATGAGCCAGGGTCTGCACGGTTTTACCCAGCCCCATATCGTCGGCCAGGATACCGCCGAGCTCGTAGTCGCGCAGGAATTGCAGCCAATCGAGCCCGTCGCGCTGGTAGGGGCGTAGCTCAGTCCGCAGCCCCGACGGCGGCTCGATTCTGGCGATGCCGGCGAAATTCGACAGCCGCTGCGCCAAGGCCCGCAGCCGGTCGCCACCGAGCCAGCGCAGTCCGATCGCCGCTTCGAGCGCGGCCAGGCCGACCGCCTCGCCGGCCGAGATGTCGAGCCTGCCCTCCCCGGACAGGCTGTTCGGGTGATAGAGCTCGACCAGGGTCGCAAGGATCGCCTTGGTGCGGTCGAGCGGCAATGCCAGGTGACGGCCGTCGGCAAGGGTGCCGAACACCGTGCCGTTATGCGCCAGCGCGTCGAGCCCGCCGGATGTGTCTAAATCGCGCAGTCGCGCCAACAGCGAGGTCAGCACCGGCAATAGTGCCACGCGCTCGCCGTCGATCTCGACGCCAAGGTCGAGCGAAAACCACCAGCCGCCGCCTTCCTCGACCCCGGCCACCCATTCGCCGCTGCCGTCGACGACGCGATGGCGAAAGCCGTCCTCGATTTCGATCCGCCAGCCGTCCTTCTCGAGCTGCGGCACCGCAACATGGACAAAACGCGGCCAGTCTTCCGTGTCGCCGAAAAAGCCGTAGGCAAGGTGATCGGCGTCGCCGACGCCTGCCGTTTCGAACGGGTGCAGCCCGAACCCGGCCAGACGCTTTTTCGCCGCCCGCTCGGCGCCGAGATCGCGGCGGCGGACGATGATCTTGCCATCCTCGACCGTCCTCAGCTCGCGTGGGGTCTTGCCGATGTCGATCCGGGCGCCGCCATAGGCGTAGCCGAGCAGCGCCACGTCGATCGTCTCCTCGACGCCGTTGGCGCGCCAACCCCAATAATTCCAGCTGCGCTTGCGCCGGCCGAGCACCAGGGTCGGCACCGGTCGCTCCGCGCGAAGCTCCTCGACCATATCGGCGCGCGGCGCCGGCAAGGCGAGACCCGCAAGGTCGCGCTCGAAACGCCCGGCAACCGCCGCCGCCTGCTCGATCGTAACGGGCGGTGCCGCCAGCGCGATCTTGACCAGCGGGCGGGCGATCTCGAAGGCGACCGGCCCCGCGACGTGCCGGTGCGGATCGACGTACCAGGGCGCGGCGGCGGGCAGCACGACGGCATGGCGGTCGTCGAGCTCGACCGCGATCGTTTGGCGGCCATCGCCGCCGAGCTGCCAGGAAAGCCGGCCAGGCAACGGCGGACCCAAAGTCAGCGGCGGCGAGTTCGAGCTTGCGCCAGCGGCAGCGGCCGGTGGCAACGATCCGCTGCATCAAGAGATCGACAATATCGGGATCGTCCGGCAGGGGCAGCGGCGAATGCCACATTCCGCTGCTCAGCAGGCGCAGAATGGCCCGGTCGTCCGGCTTCACATATTTTGCGGTCGCGTTCTGCAATTGCTGCACCGGGCACGAGCGGTCGGCGCCCCAGCCGCCCGATTTCAGAATGCGCACGACGCGCAGATCGAGGGCAAAGGGCAGGCCCGACTGCGGTGGGCTGTCGAGGCGATAGGCCAGCACATCGGGCGCCGATGCGGCGGTTGCCGCATGCGACAGCCGGTGCAGCCAGTCACCGACCGGCCCGTCCAGCGGATCTTTTGGGCTCGGCTGCAGGCGCGGCGGGTTTTCCAGCGCCTCCAGCAGCACCGCCACGGCGTGTTTACAATTGTGTCCGACTGGGCAGCTGCATTGGGCCGACAGCCGCACCGGATCGGCGTCCCCGATCTCGACAAAGACGTGATAGGGACGCGGTCGGGTCCCCTGAACCGAGGCGATCAGCCGCTGGCCGCCCTTGTCGGCGTGCAGATCGCGCACCGCGCCGCGGCGCTGATAAGGGACGGCCTTTCCAACCTCGCCAGGGAAGCAGCGCTGAATGTCGTCCTTGTCGAAGGGAAACCACTCGGCCGGGGCAAACCGCGCGCCGGGGAACGAGACATTGGGCACAAGCGTCGTCCGTCTGCGGGTGGGACCGAGTGACGGCGGTACGTCGCCGAACGGTCTTCGATCAATGTCGATCGTCCGCCGCTGCTGTCAAGAAGCCGCGGCTGAGCCTCGGCAATCGCCTGTACCGGGCGGGTTTTGCGTGCCGCAGATGAGCAGACGCCTCGAATCGCGTGCTATGATCGCGAGCTGGAACGGTCGGCGGGAGACGAGGGATGAACCGCGAATTCGAGACGATCCAGGCGGAAGACCGCGGCGACGGGCTGGTGCTGCTAACCCTCAACCGGCCGCAGGTGGCCAATGCGCTCAACACCCGGATGGGGCATGACCTGCTGGGGTTTTTCGAGGCGGTCAACGCCGCCCCGGCGCAGGTGCGCTCGATTGTGCTGACCGGGGCCGGCGAGCGGGCGTTTTGCGCCGGCGGCGACCTCAAGGAACGCAACGGCATGAGCGACCAGGAATGGCAGGACCAGCACCTCTTATTCGAGCGCATGGTCCGCGCCTTTATCGCCTGCACGGCGCCGGTGATCGGCGCGGTCAATGGTGCAGCCTACGCCGGCGGGTGCGAACTCGCCTTGTGCTGCGATTTCATCTATGCCGCCGAAAGCGCTCGCTTTGCCCTGACCGAGGTCACGCTCGGCATCATGCCGGGGGCCGGCGGCACCCAGAACCTGCCGCGTGCGGTCGGCGAGCGCCGCGCCAAGGAAATCATCCTGACCGGGCGCCCGTTCACCGCCGCCGAGGCGCATCAATGGGGGATGGTCAACCGCTTATGCGCGCCGGGCAAGGTGGTCGAGGAGGCGCTCGAGACCGCCCGCCGCATCGCTGACAACGCGCCGATTTCGGTGCGCCAGGCCAAGCACGCGATCCATTTCGGGCTGCAGATGGATGTGGCGAGCGGCATGATGCTCGAAATCGAGGCCTATAACCGCATGGTCCCGACCGAAGACCGCCGCGAAGGCATCGCCGCCTTCAATGAAAAGCGCAAACCGCGCTTTAAGGGCCGCTGAGCAGCGCGATCGTTGGGCTTCGGCGGAGGGCGCTAAAGCAGATTTCGCCCAAGCGAGCGGGAGTTGTGGGCGCGGGGAACACCACGGGAATCGGACTATTGGTCGGAACGCCCGATCAGGCTGGGTTCATAGTAGCGCTGCACACCGCCGAGCATCGGCCACGCCGCCGACTGGAAGCCTATCTGCCAACCCCGGCATTCCCGTCCCATGTATCCAGCACGGCGTAAGCGGCCCGCCGTCCGAGTTCAGCCGGCGTGCTGGTGTCATTCGGATCGTAACCGAGTTCCGCGATCCGCCCGGTCAGCGCACGCCGGCGTTGCGGCGCGAGGACGCTCGGAACGGTGTAGACTGCGTGGCTAATCGCTTCCCGCTTGTTTGCTTCATCGGGAAGGCCGCCCTGGTTCTGGAGCGCCGCGCCATAAACTGTGCCCCAGGGCTGTCGGGTCGTAGGCCGACCATGCTTCGTAGGTCGCTGTTTCCACGATTGCGAAGAAGCCGGCGCCCCCACGAGCCTTACTTGGCCGAAAACCCTTTGTAGGCAAGAACGCGCAAGAACGAGATGGAAGATTCCCTCCCGGTAGCGTCATAGCGACATTACCAGCAGCCCCGTCAGCGCCCGCGCTGTTGTCGCAGGCTCGCCAGGCCGGAGCGCTGATGCCCGTGATTGTCGAAATTGGCCGGGTCGAGCCAGCGCTCGAAGGCGGTGCGCAAGTCGGGCCACTCGCTGTCGAGGATCGAGAACCAGGCGGTGTCGCGGCTGCGTCCCTTATAGACCGTGGCCTGGCGGAACAGCCCCTCGTAGCGAAAGCCGAGGCGCTGCGCTGCGGCTCGCGACGGCGCGTTCAGCGAGTCGCATTTCCACTCGTAGCGGCGGTAGCCGAGCTCGTCGAAAACGCGGCGCATCAGCAGGTACATCGCCTCGGTCGCCGCCGGCCGGCGCTGCAGGCGCGGGCTGTAGTTGATGCCGCCAACCTCGATGACGCCCGACGCCGGATCAACGCGCATCAGGCTCGCGACTCCGACCGCATGCCCGCTCGGCCGGTCGATGATGGCATGGACCAAGGGGTCGCCGCGCCGCGCCGCCGCGTCGAGATAGCCGCGGTACAGCTCGAACGAGCGAAACGGCCCATAGGGCAGATAGGTCCAGTTGCGCCCCTCGACGTCCTCGCTGTTGGCGGCGAAGAGGTCGGTAGCGTGGCGTTCGGGGTCGAGCGGCTCGACCCGGCAAAACCGCCCCTCGATCGCGCTGTGCGGCGGCACCGGCCGCGCCGACCAGTCCGGCAGCGGCGCCCCGATCGGCTGGCCCCATTCGTTGCAACGCTGCTCGCTCATTCGAGGCTCCCCTCCCCGCGCCCATAAACCGGCGCCAATCTCCCGCCAAACCGTCGGCACCGCCAGCAACGCGACGACGCCGAAGGCTTCATCAAACTAAACGCGCTGCGCCTGAGGTTCGCCGCCCGCGCGATCGGGGATGATCGCTCCCCTTACGTCGCCGCACCGGTCTCGCACCCGGTGCGGAGAGCACTTCATCGAGGCGGGCTCCCCTTGATCTTGTTTCGGCGGTGAGGGGCAGCCGGCGAGGACATCGATCACAGCTTCTGGCGCTGCATGTCGAGCCAGGAAAGCATGATGCGGTTGAAGGTGGCAGGGGCTTCGACGTTGGGAAAATGGCGCATGCCGGCGATTTCCTCATAGCGGGCGCCGGGGACGAGGCCGGCGAGGCGGCGGTTTTCGCTGGCCGGCGTGCCGGCGTCCTCTTCGCCGCAGACCACCAGCACCGGCAGCCGCAAGGACGGCAGCCGCGCCACGAAATCGAAATCGAGAATCGCCGCCGAGCAGCCGAGATAGCCGGCGGGTGTGGTGCCGACCACGGTGTCGCGCAATTGCTGCCAACGGCCGGAGTGCTTCGCCCGGAACGCCGGGCTTAGGTAGCGGTCCATGCTGGCGTCGGCGATCGGCTCGAGCGAACTCGCCTCGCGCACCGCCTTGATGCGCGGGCCCCAGATGCCGGCGGCGCCGGGTGGGCTCGCCGGCAGGGTGTCGCACCACATGGCCGAAATCAGCTTCTCCCCGCGCTCCAGGGCAAAGGCCTGGCCGATCATGCCGCCGATCGACAGTCCGAGGTAGTGCACCCGCGCCATGCCCAGGGCCTCGAGCACGCTAGCCACATCGCCCGCGAGTTGCCGCATCGTATAGTCGCCGGCGACCGGGTCGCTGCCGCCATGGCCGCGCATGTCGAGCCGCAGCACGCGGAACCCCGCTTGCAGCAATGCCGGCAGCTGCTCGGTCCAGCTGCCGCCGTCGGAGGCGAGCGAGTGGGTGATGCAGACCACCGGGCCTTCGTCGGGGCCGGCGAGATCGTAGTAAAGGCGGCGTCCTCCAAGCGGCAGCAGCATGGCGGTTCCTTTCTGTCCGAGGCGAGTGGCCGCGTGCGCCGCCCCACTCTATCCGCGCAGGGTCTAGGGGACCACTACCGGCACGCCGGTGAAAATCGGGTGGGCGAAATAGAGGACGGCGTAGAGCAGCAATCCTGCGGCCGGCCGCAACACCCCGATGTCGCGCCAGCGCAGCCGGGTCCGGCCGGCGGCGAGCGCCGCGAACGGAAAGTTCGAAGTGACGCCGGCGAGGCGCTGCCAGTGGCTGCCGAGGGCGAGCCGCTTTTTGCGGTCGATCAGCACCGTACCGCCGAACGCCAGGGCCGCGATTGAGCCGAAAAACCATAAGGAGGCAAGGTCGCCGTTGGCGATCAGATGGCTCGCTCCCCATAGCCCGACCGCCCACATCACCGGATGCCGGGTCACCCGCAGAATCCCCGGGGCCGGGTCATCGGACCGCGCCGATCGCTCCATCCCGACCGCGGTCGGGTTGGGCGTGGTGTAGCCAGCGACCAGGAGGATCGTCGCCAATGGCATGACCACCACCGGGACCAGTGCGGTCCATTCCCGCGCCGGCCACAGCAAAATGGTCGGCGCGTGCGAATAGGCCACCACGAACCAGGCGAAGGTCGCCAGCGCGGTCAGCGAATAGACCAGCAAAAAGCCCCGTTCGCCGAGTTGATCGCGCAGCGATCCGCGCAGCCGCGTGCTCGACAAGAGGGTGTGGGACCCGCAAAACGCGAAACCGGCGATGGCCAATGACAACAGCGCATGGGCCATGCCGCGGCCCGCCCCTCTCATTGACCCCGGGGAGGCGCGATCGGGGCGCCCAGCCGGTCGCGGAGCCGCCGCGGGTCGGCGGCGAAACGCACCTCCTGGTGCTGGACGGCGGGGGGGCCCCCGGCGACGATCGCCAGATCGTGATGCGGCACCCGCCAAGTCCGCGCCAGGAGCCGCAGCGGCGCCTCGGTGGCCGGACCGTCTGCTGCCGGCGCGATCACGCACGCTTTGACCGGCTGCCGGGGTTCGGCAGCGGCGAGCACGCAATCGCTCTTGGCCGGCGGCGTCGGACGGATGGCCACGCGCGGGCCGTTGCAGGCGGGGATCAGCGGACCGTCAGCCAAAGTACTCGAATATCAAATTGTTGATGAAATAGAGCAGCAGGATCAGGATAACCGGTGAGATGTCGATGCCGCCGAGATCGGGGATGATGCGGCGAATTGGCCGCAACAACGGCTCGGTGATCCGCCACAGAAAATCCCCGACCATGGCGACGACGCGATTGTGCCGATTGACAATGCCGAAGGCCACCAGCCAGCTCATGACGGCCTGGATGATCAACAGCCAGATATAGATCGTGATCACCGTATGGACGAGGTTTAGCAACGCGTACATCCGGACGAAACCTCGGGCGGTGACGGCGGCGCGACCGTAGCCTCCGTGGCGGGGGTCCGCAAGCGGGAGCGGCGGCCGCTGCCGTGCGGGGCCGCCTTGACAGAGCAGGCCTGGCTCAGCATAGTCGGCAGCACCGGTGACAAATCCAAAATCGCGCGATGGGGCCGTAGCTCAGCTGGGAGAGCGTCGCGTTCGCAATGCGAAGGTCAGGGGTTCGATCCCCCTCGGCTCCACCACCACTGCCGCGGGTCCCAGACAATTCACATCGTGAGCCAGTAGTCGACCTAATGGCACTGCGGCGCCACCTTGGCGCAACGCAAAGTCGGACACCGCCAAGCGATCGTCAAACCCGCGCAGCCGCCGCGACGGGGCATACGATCGTCACATACCGACCCGGCGGTTAACGGGCCCCGCTCGGGCGGCTTTGTCTGGCCATTGCCGAGCGTCGCGCACAATCCGCATCACAGGTATAGCCGACCTGAATGCCGGGCGGAGCCGAGGGCTCGGGCTGTGGCGGATGCCGGCCCGATAGTCTGCGCAGACCTCCCGGCAGAGCGGGTCGCGCTTGGTGACGGGATAGTACGTCTCGGCGGAATCGAGCGGACAGCCCGTCCCGTCGGGCGCGGCCGGCAGGCAGCCGGTTGCCGGCGGGTCGATCGTGGGATGATTGAGCGCCGGGTTGTGCGCGGCCGTTCGGTGAATAGCGCCAGCGCCGATCGCGGCGCCGCAGCGCGGGATCAGGCCTCCGCCCGCACCATGACGTAGGAGCCGGGGGCGTCCTCGAGCGCTTTGAGCTTGCCGTCGCCGGGATGGCGGGCCGGCACCTCGCCGCTGGCGTGGCGCGAGATCCAGCGCTGCCACACCGGCCACCAGGAATTGGGGTGCTGAGCCGCGCCGGCGAGCCATTCCTCGGGCGTCGGCGGGTTTTTGTCATTGATCCAATGACCGTATTTGCCGCCGGGCGGGCTGACCACGCCAGCGATGTGGCCAGAGGCGGACAATACGAACTTGACCGGCCCCTTGTAGAGCCGGGTCGCGGCATAGGTCGACCGCCACGGGGCAATGTGGTCCTCTCGGGTCGACAGCAGAAAGGCCGGCACCTTGATCTTGCCGAGATCGATCGGCACCCCGTCCAAATTGATGCCGCCCGGTTTGACTAGCAAATTTTCCTGATACATGTTGCGCAGGTAAAAGCTATGCATCGCCGCCGGCATCCGCGTCGAATCGGAGTTCCAATACAGCAGGTCGAACGGAAACGGCGACTTGCCGAGCAGGTAGTTGTTGACAACGAACGACCAGATCAGATCGTTGGCGCGCAGCATGTTGAAGCTCTGCGCCATGTCGCGACCTTCGAGGTAGCCCTTGGCGTTCATGCGTTCTTCGAGTGCGGCGAGCTGCTCCTCGTCGATAAATACCGAGAGCTCGCCCGCTTCGGCGAAATCGACCATCGTCACAAAAAACGTGGCGCTCTTGACCCGGTCGTCGCGCTTGACCGCCATATAGGCGAGCGTGGCGGCGAGCAGGGTGCCGCCGAGGCAATAGCCGATAACATTGGCCTCGCGCTCGCCGGTGGCCTGCTCGATCGCGTCGAGTGCGGCGAGCGGGCCCTCGCGCATGTAATCGGCAAAACTCTTGGCGGCGAGATGCGTGTCCGGGTTGACCCAGGAAATCACAAAGACGGTGTGGCCCTGCGCCACCGCCCAGCGGATGAACGAATTGTCGGGCCGCAGGTCGAGAATATAAAACTTGTTGATCCAGGGCGGCATGATCAGCAGCGGCCGGCGCTTGACCTTTTGCGTCGTCGGCTCGTACTGGATCAATTGGATCAGCTCGTTCTGATAGATCACCTTGCCTGGCGTCACTGCGATGTTTTCGCCGATGCGAAACGCCGCCATATCGGTCATCCGGATCGCCAGCCGGCCCTTGCCGCGATCGAGATCGTCGAGCAGATTTTTGAGGCCGTTGAGCAGGTTCTCGCCACGGCTCTCGAGCGTCGCGCGCAGCACCTCGGGGTTGGTCAACAGAAAGTTCGAAGGGGCCAGCGCATCGACGAATTGGCGCGTGTAGAAATCGATCTTGTGCGCGGTGCGCTCGTCGATGCCTTCTACATCGCGCACCGTCCGTTGCAGCCAGCGGGCGGTCAACAGATAGCTCTGCTTGATAAAATCGAACAGCGTATTGTCGTTCCAGGCGGCGTCGCGGAAACGGCGGTCGCCGCTCGGCGGTTCGATCAGGGGCTCGGGATTGCCGCCGAGAAACCGCTGCGCGGTGCGCTGCCACAAGGTCAGGTAATCGTTCCACAGCGACAGCTGGGCCTGGACCAGGCGCGAAGGGTCGGCCATCATCCGCGCCGTCATCTCAAAAAAAGCGGCGCCGATGGCGAGCGGGCTCGCCATCCCGATCCCTTCCTCGGCCGATTGCCGCTGCAGGAATTCGGCGACCAGCTGCTGGCTCCTTTCGGCGATCCCGGCGATCTGCCGCGCCATCTCCTCGGCTTCGGCGAGGGGTTCGCTCGCCGGGTTCGGGCCGATTGGCGCATTTCCCCTGCCGGGCATGATCTGGTCCCCGTCGTTCATCGCCGCTTCCTCGCCACGATCGAATGCTGCGACCCGGCCAGCCGGCCGCCACGCGGCGGGTGCGCCCGATTTCCGCCACCGCCTGCCCGTTCGCCTGATCAAAATGTGGTGACGCACAGGTTCGGATCTAATACACCAGCACCCGGTGAAAGTTCAGCAACGGGGGATGCGCCGCCGGCCTTGGGGCCGCGGCCGGTTCTTCGCGTACATGGTCTGGTCGGTCATGGGTAAAGTCCCGTCATGGCATTGCGGTACCGGTGCGAAGGTGCGGCAGGCAGCGGCGCGACTGGGGATCGTGGTGCTGTTGGTGGGGCTCGCAGCGTGCAGCCCGATCGAGACCTATCGCAACCTGATCGGGGTCAGCAAGAACGACCCCAATCCGGCGACGACGC
This sequence comes from uncultured Alphaproteobacteria bacterium, assembly GCA_963832875.1. Taxonomy (GTDB): domain Bacteria; phylum Pseudomonadota; class Alphaproteobacteria; order ATCC43930; family CGMCC-115725; genus AP-15. The sequence continues at coordinate 113,585 of CAWHWB010000005.1, forward strand.
CGAACACCAAGAACCTGGCGGCTGGCGAGGCGTCCGACTACCCTAACCTCGCGACCGTGCCGGAGCCGCCGACCCAGGCGCTGTCCACGGCTCAGCTCGACAAGCTAACGCAGAGCCTGATCGCCGACCGGACCAACGCGAAATACACCAGTGAGAGGCTGCAGGCGGGTTTCGACCAGGCCGCCGCGGCGCCGGTTCCACCGCCGCCGCCACCGCCGGCTCCTGCTGCGGCCGCGCCGACTCAAGCGATGGCCACCCCGGCGACGTCGGCGGGCGCCGCACCGCCTCCGAAGCACGCGAGTGCCGCCGGCACCGCGGTTCCGCCGGGCGCCGCGGCGACAGGCTTGCGCAAGCCCGGCGAGCCGCCCGAGCCCGGCCCGATGGAATCGAGCCTGCAGTCGCCGCAGATCTCCTCGCTGCCGAACCCCGAGCAGAGCGAGCCGGCGCCGCCGCCGCCGCGCGAGCTGAGGATGCCGGCCGGCCCGACCGCTGCCGCAGCCCCGCCCGCCCCGGCGCATCTCGCAGCGCCGCCAGCCCCGGCGCCATTGCCCGCCGCAATCGCCTCGGCGCAATTCGAACCGCCGCCGCCACCGCCGGTTCTGCCGCCGGCCACTCCGACCCGGACCGCCGCGGCAACGGCGCCGGGCAAGGTCCCCGCTGCGCGGCCGGTCGATACGCCGATCGCTGAAATCGATTTCGACGCGAGCTCGACGACCCTAAGCGATGCCGCCCGACAGGAACTCGGCAAGATCGCGCCGCTCTATCGACGCGACCCCGGCAAGGTGCGCGTCGTCGGTTATGCCGGGGTCGGCAGCAGCGCGGTCCAACAACTGAACGGCTTTCAAGTAGCGCTCGACCGGGCGCACGCGGTGGCAGCCGCCCTGGCCAAGGCGGGCGTTCCCGCCGACAAGATCCTGGTCGAAGCGGCACCGGCCGAAACCGATTCAGGCCAAGGCCGGGCCGAAATTCTGTTCGAGCACGGAGGCGGCTGATGGCCTACGACCGCACCAATGTTTTCGCCCGCATCCTGCGCGGTGAAATCCCGTGCAACAAAGTCTACGAGGACGAGCACGTCCTTGCCTTCCACGACATCAGCCCGCTGAGCCCGACCCATATCCTGGTGATCCCCAAGGGCGAATACGTGTCGCTCAACGATTTTTCCGAGAACGCTTCGGCGGCCGAGCATTCGGCCATATTCCGCGCCTTGGGGCAGATCGCCAGAGAGCGGGGCGTGGCCGAGACCGGCCACCGCATAATCGCCAACAGCGGCCGCGACGGTCACCAGGAAGTGCCGCATTTCCATGTGCATCTGTTCGGCGGGCGCGACCTCGGGCGGATGCTGCTGCGGCGGTAATCGGCCTCCAGGTATCACTGGAAATCAGCCGGCTAGGGTTCAGCCCGCGGCGGAAAAGCCGCCGTCGACCGGGATGGCGGCGCCAGTGACGAAATCGGAGGCGGCGGAGGCGAGAAACACGGCGATGCCGGCGAGGTCTTCGGGCACGCCCCAGCGGCCGGCCGGAGTGCGCGCCAGCACCCGCTCATGCAGCCCCGCGACCTCGCGGCGCGCGTCCCGCGTCAGTTGGGTGTCGATCCAGCCGGGCAGCACGGCATTGACCTGGATGTTGTCCGCCGCCCAGGCCGCGGCGAGCGACTTGGTCAGCTGGACGAGCCCGCCCTTGCTCGCGGCATAGGGGACCGCATAGGCGGCGCCGAAAATCGCGAACATCGAGCCGATATTGATGATCTTGCCGCCGCCGCCCCGCTTCATCACGGGGTGGGCGGCTTGCGCGCAGATGAAGGCGCCGGTCAGGTTGGTGTCGAGAACCGAATGCCACTCGCCCGCGCTGTAGGTCTCAGCCGGCCTCCGGATCGAGGTGCCGGCGTTGTTGACGAGGATGTCGAGCCGGCCGAAGCGGTCTAGGGTCGCCTCGATCATCGCCCGACAGGAGCGCTCGTCGGCGACATCGAGCCGGATGAACGTATTCCCGGCTCCGTGGCCGGCGAGCGATCCCAGCGCCGCCTCGGATTTTGCTGGGTCGCGCGCCGCCACGACGATGCTGGCCCCGGCGGCGGCGAGCCCGTGCGCCATGCCGAGCCCGATCCCGCCATTTCCGCCGGTGACGACGGCAAGGCGCCCGGAGAGATCGAAAAGGTTCACCTCAGAGCGAGCATCCCGGCTCAATAGACCTCTTTAAGCGGGGTCGTGTCGCGCTTGTCCACGGTAGCGCTGGCGCTGCCCGTTCCGTTGTAGCCCAGGAGTTCGCTCGACAGGCTCTGCGAACCGACCATTGCGTTCTGGTCCGGCGCCTGCGGATTGAGGTTGGGCAGCCCGGCCGCCGAGGCGCGCAGCCGGAAATCGTCAGCCTCGTTGCCCGGCTTGCCGGGTCCGGCCTGGTCGATCACCTGCTCGGCCTGCTGCTCGGCGCTCTTCTCCTGTGGCCGCGGCGCTCCCGGCTCCGGCGGGCGCAGGTCGAAATCCGGCGGGACCGTCAGCGGCGCGCGCAATTCGACGGCGAACTCGTCCGGCATCGGCTGATCGAGGCCGATCATCTGCTTGAAATCGGTGCAGCCGGAAAGCAGCGACGCCCCAGCCAAACAGACAACGCAAAGCGGAACAAGACCGCGGCCCCCATCTCGAACCCGGCGATATTCGATCATGGCAGTAGTCCCTCCCGCCCGATCTTTACCGCGCTTCGCGATGCAGAAGCAAGCCGTCGAGCAGCATTGCCGCAACGCCGACGCAGATTGCGCTGTCGGCGAGGTTGAACGCCGGCCAGTGCCACGATCCTATATGGAAATCGAGAAAATCGACGACGGCGCCGAGGCGAATGCGGTCGGCGACATTGCCGGCCGCACCGCCGATGATCAGGCCGATCGCGACGGCGAGCAAAGAGCTCGAAACTCGGCTCAACCAATAGATAAGGCCGGCGACGATCACCGCCGCGGCGAGCGAAAACACCAACGCGTTGCGCCCGGCGCCGCCCCCCGCGCCCGCATTGAACATGCCGAAGCTGACGCCGCGATTATAGATCAGAACGAGATTAAAAAACCCGGTGAGCCGCTCGCCGTCGAACCCATTCCCGACGAAGTGGCTCAGAATGGCGGCCTTGCTCGCCTGATCGAGGATCGCGACGACAGCGGCGACGGCGAGCCCCCAAGCCAGCCTCCCCCCGCGCTCGACACCGCGAGCCAGCATCACCCCGCGCTCGCCGCCCGCGCGGAGACCGGGTGCGAGCCGACGATCTCGGCGCAGCGGTGGCACAGATCGGCGTGGCCCGGCACCTGCCCGACTTCGGGCAGCACCCGCCAACAGCGCTCGCAGCGCTCGCCCGGGGCAGGCGATATCCGAGCTCCGATATCGGCAACGTCCGGCAGGGTAAAGGCATCGTCGGGAATAGGGTCGGCACGCACCGTCGCGGCCGAGGCGATGCAAAGCTCGGCCAGATCGATTCCGCGCACGATCGCGACGAGGCGCTCGGGCGCGAAAACCTCGACCGCAGCCTGCAGGCTGGAGCCCAACCGTTTCGCGCCGCGCTCGACTTCGAGCGCGCCGGTAACGACCCGGCGCAGGTCGCGCAACACCGCCCAGCGTTCGCCCAGCGCCGAGTCGACCCAATTCCACGGCACTGGCGCGAACAGTTCGAGATGGACGCTGCTCTCGGGCGTATCGCCGTGACGGGAGAGCCAGGCTTCTTCCGCGGTAAAGCACAGGACCGGCGCCAGCCAGCGCACCAGGCAGTTAAAAGTCAGATCCAGCGCGGTACGTACCGCCCGCCGCCTCGTGTCGCTCGATGCGTCGCAATAGAGCCGGTCCTTGCGGATGTCGAAATAAAACGCCGACAGATCGGCCACGCAGAAATTGTAGAGCGCGGTGAACATGCCGTGAAAATCGAACGCCTCGACCGACCGCCGGACCAGCACATCGAGCTCCGCCAGACGATGCAATACCCAGCGTTCGAGCTCGGGCATCGCCTCGATGCCGACTGCCTCCTCCGCGTCAAAGCCGTCGAGCGCGCCTAAGAGATAGCGCAGCGTGTTGCGCAGCCGGCGGTAGACGTCGCTGTGATGCTTGAGGATCTCAGGTCCGATTCGGACGTCCTCGGTGTAATCGGAGCCGACCACCCACAGCCGCAATATATCGGCGCCGCTTTGCTGCATGATCTCTTGCGGCGCGATAACGTTGCCGAGCGATTTCGACATCTTGCGCCCCTCTTCGTCGAGGGAGAAACCGTGCGTCAGCACGGCTTTGTAGGGGGCGCGCCCGCGGGTCCCGCAGGCCTCGATCAGCGAGGACTGAAACCAGCCGCGATGCTGGTCCGAGCCCTCAAGATAGAGATCGGCCGGCGATCGAAGCTCCGGCCGCCGCTCGAGCACAAACGCGTGCGTCGAGCCCGAATCAAACCACACCTCGACGATGTCGGTGACCTTTTCCCATTCCGCTGGGTCGTAGGCGTTGCCGAGAAACTGCGCCGCATCGGCGCTGAACCAGATGTCGGAGCCGTGGTGCTCGACCGCGGCGGCGACGCGCTCGACGACGGCCGGGTCGCGCAACGGCTCGCCGCTCTCGCGATGAGTGAAGACTGCGATCGGCACACCCCAGGCGCGCTGGCGCGACACGCACCAATCGGGCTTGCTCTCGACCATCGCCGTGATGCGGTTGCGGGCCTGCGGCGGGACCCAGCGGGTCTCGGCGATCGCCGCGAGCGCTTTGTCGCGCAGCCCGTTCGTCGCCATGCTGATGAACCATTGCGGCGTGTTGCGAAAGATCAGCGGCGCCTTCGACCGCCAGGAATGCGGATAGGAATGGACCAGGCTGCCGCGCGCCAGGAGCCCGCCCGCCGCGTCGACCGCGGCGATCACCGCCTCGTTGGCGTCGCCAGGCTTGCCGTCCGAACGGTAGACCGTACGGCCGGCGAACAAGGGTACACCGGGCAAATAGACGCCGTCCGGCCCAACCGTGTCCGGCACCGCAAGACCGTTCGCCTGGCCCAGATCGAAATCGTCGGCGCCGTGGCCCGGCGCGATGTGGACGAGGCCGCTGCCCTGGTCCGCCGCGACAAAGGCAGCCGCCAGCAACGGCACATCGAACTCGTAGCCCTGGCCATGGAGCGGATGGCGCGCCACTGTCCCAGCAAGGGCGGCGCCGGGAAAACGCTCGACCACCGAATAGGCCTCGATGCCGGCCGCCGCCGCGACCCCGTCGGCAAGCGCCGCGGCGACGAGCAAGGTCTCGCCCGGCCGGGTGCGGCTGACCTCGGCCGCCCGGTCGACCCGCATCGCGACGTAGTCGAGCGCCGGGCTGAACGCGATAGCGCGGTTGCCGGGCAGCGTCCAGGGCGTGGTCGTCCAGATCAGCGCCGCCGCCTCGACCAATGCCGGCAGCCCGGTGCGCAGAATCGGAAAGCGCACCCAGACGGTGGTCGATTTGTGGTCATGGTACTCGACCTCGGCCTCGGCCAATGCCGTCTGCTCGACGACCGACCACAAGACCGGCTTCGACCCGCGGTAGAGCCCGCCATTGACCAGGAACTTGCCGAGCTCGCGGACGATCTGCGCCTCGGCCGAAAAGGCCATCGTCGTATACGGGTCGGCCCAGTCGCCGACCACCCCGAGCCGCTCGAACTCGGCCTTCTGCACCTCGATCCAATGGGCGGCGAACTCACGGCATTCGCGGCGGAACAACTCGGCCGGGACGCTGTCTTTCGACATCTTTTTGGCCCGGTACTGCTCCTCGATCATCCACTCGATCGGCAGCCCATGGCAGTCCCAGCCCGGCACATAGGGCGCGTCCTTGCCCAGCATCTGCTGCGAGCGATTGACCACATCCTTGAGGATCTTGTTCAGCGCATGGCCGATGTGGAGGTGCCCGTTGGCGTAAGGTGGCCCGTCATGCAGAACGAATTTCTCGCGTCCGGCCGCCGCCTCGCGCAGCCGCCGGTAAAGCCCCATCGCCTGCCAGCGCGCGAGGAGCATGGGCTCCCGTTTTGGCAGATCGCCGCGCATCGGGAACTGCGTCTTGGGCAACAAAACGGTCGGACGATAATCCGTCGGCATGGCGAGCCCCTGGATCAGATGCGAAAAAGCGGAAGCGTCCCCGATCCTCAGACGAGGACCGGGCGGCTAATTCGCGATATCCACCCGTGATGCCGCACCATAAGCGACATATAACAGCCGCCCCGGCCAAATTCGAGAGGGTCGTTGGCAGCGCGCCGGCACTCTGAGAGGCTCGCTTGCCGCCGAGACTAGCCGGGGATTGGGGAGGCGTGGAGGATTTCGCGGGCGCGGGCGGCGTCGGCGGCGATCTGCGCCTTCAGCGCGTCGAGGCCGGCGAATTTCTGCTCGGGCCGGATGAAGTCGACGAGCGCCACGCGCAGGTGGCGGCCGTAAAGATCGGCCTCGATGTCGAACAGATGCGCTTCGAGCCGCGGCACATGGCCGCCGACGGTCGGGCGCAAACCGAGATTGGCGACGCCGTCGATGGTGCGGCCGCCGAGCGGGTCGTCCGGGCCGTCGCCGCTGACCCGCACGGCGTAGACGCCGAAAGCCGGGTGCAGATAGTCTTCGAGGCCGAGATTGGCGGTAGGAAAGCCGATCGTCCGCCCGCGCCGGTCGCCGGTCGCGACCCGGCCGTCGATCTCCCAGAACCGGCCGAGCAACGCCGCAGCCGCGCGCGGCTTCCCGGCCCTCAGCAATTCGCGGATCTGGGTCGAGGAATAGACCGTTTCGTCGGCGCCGCGAATGGGCTCGATCACGGTCACGGCAAAGCCGCGCTCCGACCCGGCGGCGCGCAGGAAATCGGGCGTCCCGCGCCGGCTCTTGCCAAAGGTGCAGTCCCAGCCGACGACGACATGCGAAGCGCCGATCGCCCCGACGATGATCTCGCCGAGAAAATCTTCGGCACTCTTTGCCGCGAACGCGAGATCGAAATGCTGCACGAACAAGAGATCGACGCCGAGCCGGGCCAATTCGCGCTCCTTGACCCGGAACGGGGTCAGCCGGAACGGCTCGGCCGTCGGCACGAACACGCTGCGCGGATGCGGCTCGAAAGTTAGCACCGCGGTCGGCTGGCCATGCTCCTGGGCCAGGCCGCGCGCTCGGCCGATCAGCAGCGCATGGCCGCGATGCAGGCCGTCGAAATTGCCCATCGCCAAAACCGCGCCGCGCGGGTGGTGCGATTGGGGGCCGGGATGTCGAATGACGCGGATCACGGAAGAAGGGCGGTAAAGCTCTATCGATAGCGAGGTGGCGCAAAAATAGCCCTTGCCGCGACCGGAGGATAGCGGGTCGGGCTCGGCGGGCCCGGTTTTCGCCGCAATCCTCTATAGTCCTCCGGGAACGGCCGGCGGAGGCGGGATGGGCGAGGAGCGGGTGCCGCGCGAGCAGATGGAATACGACGTGGTCGTGGTCGGGGCCGGGCCTGCGGGCCTCGCCGCCGCGATCCGCTTGAAGCAGCTCGCCGCCGCGGCCGGGCGGGAGATCGCGGTCTGCGTCGTCGAAAAGGGCTCGGAGGTCGGCGCCCACATCCTCTCCGGCGCGGTGTTCGAGCCGCGCGCGCTCGACGAGCTGCTGCCCGACTGGGCCGAGCGCGGGGCGCCGCTCGTCACCCGGGCGGCGGAGGACCGCTTTGTGCTGCTGACCCGGACGCGCGCGCTGCGCCTGCCGACCCCGCCGCAGATGAAGAACCACGGCAATTACATCATCAGCCTCGGCAACCTGTGCCGCTGGCTGGCGCGCGAGGCCGAGGCGCTGGGGGTCGAGATTTATCCGGGCTTTGCCGCCGCCGAAGTGCTTTACGACGATGCGGGACGGGTGCGCGGGGTGGCGACCGGAGATCTCGGAATCGGCAAGGACGGCCGCCCGACCGACCGCTACCAGCCCGGAGTGGAGCTCGTCGCCAGGGAGACCCTGCTCGCCGAAGGCTGCCGCGGCTCGTTGACCAAGATCCTGGTCGAGCGGTTCCGGCTGCGCGACGGCGTCGATCCGCAAACCTATGCGATCGGCATCAAGGAATTGTGGGAGGTGGCGCCGGCTCGGCACCAGCCGGGGCTCGTCGTCCACACGATCGGCTGGCCGCTCGACAACGCCACTTATGGCGGCTCGTTCCTCTACCATCTGGAGGACCGGCAGGTGGCGGTCGGGTTGGTCGTCGGGCTCGATTACAAGAACCCCTATCTGAACCCGTTCGAGGAATTCCAGCGATTCAAGACCCATCCCGCGATCCGGCCGTTCTTCGAGGGCGGCCGGCGCGTCTCCTATGGCGCGCGCGCCTTGAACGAGGGCGGCTTTCAATCGATCCCGCGGCTCGATTTTCCCGGCGGGGCGCTGATCGGCTGCGCCGCCGGCTTTCTGAATGTGCCGAAGATCAAAGGCAGCCATACCGCGATGAAATCGGGGATGGTCGCGGCCGAAACCCTGTTCCGCCGGCTCGCCGGCGACAACGCCGCCGAGGTCGGGCGCGCTCTCAGAGAGAGCTGGGTGTGGGACGAGCTGCGCCGGGTGCGCAACATCCGGCCGAGCTTCCGCTGGGGGCTTTATGCCGGGCTCGCCTATTCAGCGCTCGACACCTACATTCTGCGCGGCGCCGCCCCGTGGACGTTTGGCAACCATCCCGACCACACTCAGCTGTTGCCGGCGACGGCGGCGCGGCCGATCGAATATCCCAAACCCGATGGGGCGGTCACCTTCGATCGGCTCTCCTCGGTGTTCATCTCGAACACCAACCATGAAGAGGATCAGCCGCCGCATCTGCGGTTGCGCGACCCGACGAAGGCGATATCCGTCAACTATCGCCTCTACGATTTGCCCGAACAGCGGTATTGTCCGGCCGGCGTCTATGAGATCGTGCGGCCGCCCGGGTCGGACGCCCCATATTTGCAAATCAATGCGCAGAACTGCGTGCACTGCAAGACGTGCGACATCAAGGACCCGGAGCAGAACATCGATTGGGTCGTGCCGGAGGGCGGCGGCGGCCCGAACTACCCGAATATGTGACCCCGGCGGATGGGGGGAGAGAGATGGGGATAGCGGTGATCGAGATTTCGCGGTGGAAACGTGTCGCGGGCTTTCTGTTGGCGACAGCCTTGGCCAGCACGGCGAGCCTCGCGGCGCCGGCCAAAGATGAGCCGGCGGCTTCGGCCGAGACGCCGTTCGGCGCCTATCTGGCCGGCCGGCACGCGCAAGAGGAGCAAGATTACCAGGCCGCGGCCCTATGGTACGAGGCGGCGCTGCGGGCCGACCCGCAATCGTCCGAACTGATCAGCCGGACCTTTTCGATGGAGGCGGATGACGGCCGCTTCAACGAGGCTCGCCCGCTCGCCAAACAAGCGCTCAAGCTCGACGGCTCCGACGCGGTCGCCGATCTGGTGCTGATGGTCGATCGAGTCAATGCGGGCGATATGCCGGGCGCGCTCGCCCGCGCCCAGGCGCTGCCGGACGACGGGCTGCACCGCTACGTCGCACCGCTGGCCCTCGCCTGGACCCAGATGGGTACAGGCAACCTCGCCGGCGCCGATGCCGCGTTGCAAGGTCTCGACAAATTCGACGGCTTTGCCCCGCTCAAGGATTTCCAGCTCGGTCTTCTCTACGACTTTGCCGGAAATGCTGCCAAGGCTGAAGAATACTATAAAAAGACGCTCGATGCGACCGGCCAACTGAATTGGCGCTTGACCGAGGCGATGGCCAACTTTTATTTACGCCAAGGGCGCCCCGACCGGGCCGAGGCAATTTATAAACGATTTGTTAAGGAAAACCCAGGCAGCGAGCTGGCCGAATCCGTGCTGGCGATGAAGCCGGTCGGCGTGCCGCCGCCGCTGATCGGCTCGGCCAAGGACGGTCTCGCCGAGGCCCTGTTCGACCTCGCCAGCGTCGTCAACCGGCCCGAGACCATGGATCTGGCGCTGATCTACGATCGCTGTGCGCTCGAGCTGCGCCCGCATCTGGCGGTTGCCGAACTGCTGCTGGCCGATGTTCTGAGCGCCGAGGACGAGCCTCGGCAGAGCCTTGCGGTCCTCGCCGGCATCCCGACGGGTTCGCTCTATGCCTGGTCGGCGCAGCTTCGCATCGCGGCTAATCTCGAGACCTTGGGTCGCATCGACGAGGCCGTCGCCGAGCTCCAGGCGATGGCCGCGAAAGCGCCGGATCGGGCTTCGGCCGAAATTCAGCTGGGCGATCTGCTGCGCGGGCAGAAACGCTTTTCCGAGGCGGCGACCGCCTACAGCGAGGCGATCCGGCGGCTGAAGGCGGCCGATATGCCGCCGCACTGGTCGCTCTATTACAGCCGCGGCATTGCCTACGAGCGCTCGGGCCAGTGGAACCTCGCCGAGGCCGATCTTGAGCATGCGCTCGAGCTCAAGCCCGATCAGCCGCTGGTTCTCAACTATCTCGGCTATTCCTGGATCGATCGGGGTGAAAAGCTGAAGCGCGGTCTGAAGATGATCGAGCAGGCGGTGTCGCTGCGGCCCGAGGACGGCTACATCATCGACAGCCTGGGCTGGGCGCATTACAAGCTCGGCGATTATGCGAGCGCTGTCGAGTACCTCGAAAAAGCGGTCGAACTGGTGCCCGAGGACCCGACGATCAACGACCATCTGGGTGACGCCTATTGGAAGACCGGCCGGCTGATCGAGGCGCGTTATCAATGGCGGCAGGCCCTGCAATTCAAGCCCGACAAGGAGGATATCAAGCCGATCGAAGCAAAGCTGGGCGGTGGGCTGCCAACCGCGGCCACCCGGGCCGGCGGCGGTTGAGCCGGCGCCGTCGAGACTCGGATGTGAGGGAATCGCACACCCGCCATTCGGGGGCGATCCCCGATATGGCGGGTCTGCGGCCGAGGAAATTTACCAATAGGTCCCTCCTCGGAGCGACCAATTCCGTCTAGTCGCCCTCCAATTGGCATGAGGCTTCGCTGAATCCGACCGGTCGGCGGGCGAGCACGATCTTCTGCGCCGAGCGCCCAAAGAAGTGATAGCCCGACCCGCCCTCGGCCAGGAGGTCGAGGAACGCGTCGGGTGCGGTGATCCGCACACAGCCGAGAACATCGGCGCCGCGCCCGAGAAAACGCATCGGGCAGCATTCCGACCGTGGGTCCAACGATCGTGACCCGAGCCTCGGGCCGGGCCAAGGCCAACAGCTCTTCGAGCGTATTGTTGACGAGGGTGGAGCCGGTGATCAGCACGACTTTGGCCTGCGGCAGGATTTCGGCCGCCTGCTCGGCCGGGCGAAAAAACGGCAGCTCGTCGGCCTTCAACGTCGCCGGGTCCTGCTCGAGCACCAGAAAGGGCTGGCCGCGCCGTTTCAGCTCCTTCAAGAACGGCACGAAGGCCCCGACCACCACGACCTTGTCGCCGAGGCGGATATCGGTCGCGTCGAAGGCGTCGATGCCCGGGCACAGCTCGATCTCGGGATTGGGCCGCCGCTGCCAGCAATAATCGGCCAGGGCGTTGAGCGTCGCGATCCCGACGGCGCGGCGGATGCCGTGGGACGACAGCGCGTCGCGCGCCAGATCGGCGGCGGGTCGGCCGGCCAGCTTGCCGGGGAAGGGCATCGCCATCGCCGAGCTCGGGCAGCACACCGCCTCGGGGATCGTCTTGATCGGCGTGGCGCAGGCGCCGGCGACGCCGTTCGACAGCTTGACCCCGGTAAAGAACAACCCGACCACCACCCGCTCGACCGCGATTTCGTCGAGTTCGCGGCCGAGGATCGCGTCCACCGCCGCAAGCGTTTCGCCGAGGATCGAACCGCTCTCGGTCTGCATCGCCGTGTCCACCTTTTCCGTTGGCATCGCCATATCCGGCAGGATAGATCGACCGCGCGCCGCAGCAAAGGGTTAGATCCGGCGTCGAAGCGCGCCGTCGAGCGGCTGTCGATAACCTCAGAGGAGCATCCGATGAAGCTCAGCGCCCGCAATCAGCTCAAAGGCAAGATCGTCGGCGTGACCAAGGGTCAGACGACCGCGCATGTCCGGATCGATATCGGCGGCGGGGTCGTCGTCACCTCGTCGATCACCAATGAGGCAGTCGACGATCTCGGCCTCCGGGTTGGCGACGACGCATTCGCCGTCATCAAGGCCTCGGACGTGATGGTCGCCAAGTAAGGGTAGCCGGGTAAGGCGGCGTCGCTTCTTCCGCTTCCTTCACGTCCCGCGCGCTTCGGGCGTGGCCGGCGCCGCGTCGTCGATCGCCAGCTGCACGCTGTCGCCGCCGCGCCAGCTGTCGCGGCGCAGATGGCCGGCGAGGTGGATCGCCGCACCCCGGGTCTCGGCAAGGAACCGGCCGAGCGGCGTTTCCGCGACCCTGAAGGCAATCGCACGCAGCCGCGCACCGTCGAGTGGATCGCCCAGGGTGCAGCGCAGGTGATTGCCGCCGACCATTTCGGCGTGGACGATGCGCACCGCGGGAAAGACAAAACGCGGCTCCGGATGGGCGGCGCCGAACGGCGCCAGCCGGTCGAGATGATCGACCAACCCGCCCTGCGCCGCCATCACTGAGAGGGCTCCATCGATGCCGAGCTCGGGAGCCAGCGTCCGGAAATCGATCCCGTCGCCCAGCCGCTCGATCAGAAACTCACGCACAGCGTCAAGCCTGTCGGCGGCAACGGTAAATCCGGCGGCCATTGCGTGACCGCCGCCATTGATCAACAGACCGGTCTGGCGGGCTGCGATCACCGCCGGGCCTAGCGGCATCCCTGGGACCGAGCGCCCCGAACCGCGGCCGATCCCGTCGGCCAAGGCGACGACGATCGCCGGGCGCTCGTACCGCTCCTTGAGGCGCGCGGCGACGATCCCGATCACTCCGGGATGCCAACCCTCCGCCGCCGCAAAGATCAGCACCGGCGATTGCGGCGCCGCCTCGACCATCGCGATTGCCGCCGTCAGGGTGCGCGCCTCGATGTCGCGGCGCTCACGGTTGTAGCCGTCGAGCCGCTGCGCCAGCTCGGCCGCGAGCCCGGGATCGTCGGTCGCCAGCAGGCGCGCGCCCAGATCGGCGGCGCCGACCCGGCCGCCGGCATTGACCCGCGGCCCGAGGACAAAGCCCAGATGATGCGCATCGAGCGGATCGGTCACGCTGGCGACCGCCGCCAGCGCCGCGATGCCGGGGTTGGCTCGGCGCCGCGCGACCTTGATCCCTTGTGCGACCAAGGCGCGGTTCAGCCCGACCAGCGGGACGACATCGCATACCGTGCCGAGCGCCACCAGATCGAGCCAGCCGAGCAGGTCGGGCTCGACGCGGGAGCCTCGGTACCAGCCGGCCGCACGCAATGCGCGGTTGACCGCGACGACGAGCAGGAAGGCGACGCCGACCGCGGCGAGGCTGCCATGCGGGCTCGCCTCGTCGAGCCGGTTCGGATTGAGCACCGCAACTGCCCGCGGCAGCAGCGGCTCGGCGACGTGGTGATCGACGACAATGATGTCGAGCCCGTTTTCGGCGGCGTCGGCCAGCGCCAGATGCGCATTCGTGCCGCAATCGAGGGTGACGACGAGCCGCACCCCTTCGCTGCGCAGACGCAACAGGGCGGCGCTGTTGGGGCCGTAGCCCTCGCGCAGACGGTCGGGCACGTAAATTCGGCTGCGCGCCCCGATCGCCGTGAAAAAGCGGGTGAGAAGGGCCGCCGAGGTCGCGCCGTCGACATCGTAATCGCCGAAGACCGCGATCGTCTCGCCGTCGCGTATCGCGCGGACCAGCCGTGCCGCGGCAACCTCCATGTCCCGCAGATGGGCCGGATCGGGCAGCTGGTCGCGCAGGCGGGGTGTCAGGAACCCCGACGCATGGTCGAAATCGATCCCGCGCTGGGCAAGCAGCCGACCGACGATTTCAGGCAATCCCAGCCGCTCGGCGATCTCCTGCCCGGCTCGCGAGTCGCCGCCGCGCCAGCGCCAGCGGCGACCGCACGCCGATTGCTCGACCCCGAGAACCGAAGTGGGATAGGCGGCGCCCCCCGCGCCGTCCATCAGCCCGCCTCAGCGCGCCAACGGGGCGAAGCTCTGCTTGCGGGTAAAGTCGTGATGGGCCTCGACATAGCGAACGGTGCCGGTCTTCGAGCGCATCACCACCGAATGGGTGAAGGCGCCAATGTGAGTGCGGCGCACGCCTTTGAGCATCGTGCCGCCGGTGACCCCGGTCGCGGCAAACATCACGTCGCCGGCAGCAAGGTCCAAGAGCTTGTATTTGCGGCCGAGGTCGGCGATGCCGAGGCGTTGGGCGCGGCCGCGCTCGTCATCGTTGCGGAACAACAGCCGGCCCTGCATCTGCCCGCCGATGCAGCGCAACGCCGCTGCCGCCAATACCCCTTCGGGCGCGCCGCCCGAACCGACATACATGTCGATCCCGGTCTCCGGGCTCGACGTGGCGATGACGCCGCTGACATCGCCGTCCGAGATCAAAGCGATGCGTGCGCCGGCTTCGCGCACCTTGGCGATCAGCTCGGCGTGACGCGGCCGATCGAGGATGCAGACCACCAGATCGGCGACATCGGCCTGTTTGGCGCGCGCCAGATTTTTGAGATTGACCGCCGGCTGCTCGTCGAGATCGACGAGATCATCGGGCAAGCCGCCGCCGACCGCGATCTTATCCATGTAAACGTCGGGCGCGTTGAGGAACTGGCCGGCATCGGCCATCGCGATCACGGCGAGCGCGTTGGCGCCCCCCTTGGCGGTGATCGTCGTGCCTTCGAGCGGGTCGAGGGCGATGTCGATCGGCGGCCCGTTCCCGGTGCCGACCTTCTCGCCGATATAGAGCATCGGCGCCTCGTCGCGCTCGCCTTCGCCGATCACCACGGTGCCGTCGATCGCCAGGCTGTTGAGCGCCTCACGCATCGCGTCGACGGCGGCCTGGTCCGCGGCCTTCTCGTCGCCGCGCCCCATCAGGCGCGAGGCGGAGAGTGCCGCTGCTTCGGTCACCCGCACCGCCTCCAGCGCCAGATTGCGATCCATCTTCGACGTCTCGGGCATGGCCTTCCTCCTCGGCATTGGTCGGCAATCACGATGATCAGAGCCGAACCGATTATCAAACGCATTGCCCCGTGGCTTGCCGGCGTAGGCCGGCCGATGTTCGGCAACGTGAAGCACGCTAGCTCGGGCATCCGATGGCTTCGGCAATACCCGCAAATCCGGCCCGGCAACAGCGGGGGACCGCGGCCGACCGTATGCGTCGGGTCCGGCGGCGTCAATCCAGTCCGCCCGCGTTTCGCGATCAGTAAGACGGCGGCGAGATAATGTGTTAACTATTACCCCCAGTAAGACAGCACAAACAAACTCGAGGGAGGAACCAAATGAAGACATTGATCGCCGCAGGTCTGCTGGTCGCCGGGCTGGCCACGATCGGCAACAATCCCCCGGCCATGGCCGCGGCACCGTGCAACGCCGCGGGCAAGCTCGATTTCGTCTGCGGGCCGCTGAACTCGGAGGATCTGGTCCAAGTGCCGGGGACCGATTGGATCGTGTCGAGCGGCATGGACGGCGGCGCCGCCGGCACGCACGGCAGCCTGCATCTGGTCAATGCCCGGGACAGGTCGTGGAAGACGCTATTTCCCGGCAGCAACCCGAAAGTAAACTGGGACAAGGCGACCTACGCCGACTGCCCCGGCCCGCCCGACCTCAGCAAATTCGGGGCGCACGGGCTTAATCTGCGTCCCGGCGACAACGGCATGGACACGCTCTATGTGGTCAATCACGGCGGCCGCGAATCGATCGAATTCTTTGCCCTCGATACCAAAGGGGCTGAGCCGACCGTCGCCTGGGTCGGATGTGCGGTCATGCCGGCTCACACCTGGCCCAATTCGGTGGCGCCGTTGCCCGATGGCGGGATGGTGGTCACCGACATGTTCGACCCCCAAGACCCGAAAGCCCCCGACAAGATGAACGCAGGCGAGAACACCGGCGCGGTTTATGAATGGCATCCGCACAAAGGCTACGCGCCGGTTCCAGACAGCCGGATGTCCGGCAACAACGGCATCGAAGTCTCGCGCGACGGCAAATGGATCTATGTCGCGGCCTGGGGCAACAAGGCGGTGGTCCGCTTGTCACGAGGCGGCGGCGCATCGGTCACCCGGGCAACGATCCCGGTGAGCTTCCTTGCCGACAATCTGCGCTGGGCGCCGGATGGCCAGCTGATGGTCGCCGGTCAGAACGCCTCGGCAAAGCAGGTGTTCGCCTGCTTCCAGAGCCACAACACACGCTGCACCCAACCCTGGCGCATCGTCAAATGGGATACCGCGGCGATGAAGGTGACGCCGGTGATCAGCGAGCAGGGCAACCCGGAGTTCGGCGACGCGACCGTGGGATTGCAAGTCGGCGACGAGATGTTCGTCGGCACGTTCCGCGGCGACCGGATCGCCTATTTCGCGCTGAAATAGCGGACGCCAGCCACGCGCTTTCGAGCCCGCGGATCCGCGCCGTCAGCATCATCTCGGCCTGAACAAAAGAAGATGCTATTTGCGGCGCATGGCCTGGTTTTTCATTCTCGCGGCCGATTTGTTCGAAATCGCGTGGCCCTTCGTTTTGAAATGGTCCGCGCCGTTGTCGAGATGGGCGCCGCTTCTGGTCGTTCTCGTCTTCGCGATACCGGCAAACTTCCTGTTGGCCGAGGCGGTCAAGCGGCTCCCGGCGGCCACTGTCTACGCAACGTTCGTCGGGATCGGCACCGCCGGAACCGCAATTGTCGGCATTGCATTGTTTCGCGAGAGCGCCAATCTCGGCCGCGTCTGTTCGCTCCTGCTGATCATCCTCGGGGTCATCGGCCTTCGCCTCTTTTCCGATGCCGCCAACTGAGCGCCGAGAGCGGTCCCTCAGGCTAGAAATCTTCGATCCGGATCATATGCGGCCGCTCGAGCACGGTGTCGAGGGCCTCGATCCTGGCAAGCGCTCGTTGCATCGCCGCCTCGATCGTGACGTGGGTCGTCAGCACCACCGGCACTGCCTCGCCGGGCGCGCGCCCGCGCTGGATCATCGATTCCATCGACACCTCTTCGTCGCGCAGGGCGGCGGCGACGTCGGCGATGACGCCCGGCCGGTCGACTACCATCAGCCGGATGTAATAAGCGCTCTGGTGGCGCTCGATCGGCACGCCGGGGATCTGCCGCAGCTCGGCGGCGGGAATGCCGAACGGGAACACCCGGCGGCCGGCGGCGATGTCGACGAGGTCGGCGGCCACCGCCGAGGCGGTCGGCAATGCGCCGGCGCCGCGCCCCTCGAGCACGACGCGGCCGACAAAGTCGCCCTCGGCGACGACCGCATTGTAGACGCCCTCGACGGCGGCGATCGGGGTCGCGCGCGGCACCATGCAAGGGTGAACGCGCTGTTCGAGCCCGTCCTCGGTCAGCCGCGCGATGCCGAGCAGCTTGATCCGGTAGCCCAGCTCCTCGGCGAAATCGATGTCGAGCCGCGAGACGTGGCGAATGCCCTCGGCATGGACCCCGGCGAGATCGACCGGGCGGCCAAAGCCGACGCTCGCCAGGATCGCCAGCTTGTGCGCGGCGTCGATGCCGTCGATGTCGAAGCTCGGATCGGCCTCGGCATAGCCGAGCTTCTGCGCGTCGGCCAACACCTCGGCAAATTCGCGCCCGCGTTCGCGCATCGTCGTCAGGATGTAGTTCGAAGTTCCATTCAGGATGCCGTAGACTCGCTGGAGCCGGTTGCCGGCGAGCCCCTCGCGCAGGGTCTTGATCGCCGGGATGCCGCCGGCGACCGAGGCCTCGAACGACAGCGACAGGCCCTGCGCTTCGGCCCGTGCGGCGAGCCTGGTTCCGTCATGCGCCATCAGCGCCTTGTTGGCGGTGACGACGTGCTTGCCGTGATCGAGTGCCGCATCGATGACCCGCCGGGCGATCCCCTCGGCGCCGCCGATCAATTCGACGACGACGTCGATTTCAGCATCGGCCGCCATTGCCGCCGCGTCCTCGTACCAGCGCACCGCCGACAATTCGACCCCACGGTCGCGGCGCCGGTCGCGTGCGGAAACCGCGGCGACGACGATGCTGCGGCCGGCTCGCGCCGCCAACAGCTCGGCCTGGGCTTGCAGCAGTTTGAGGGTGCCGGCCCCGACCGTGCCGAGACCAGCGACGGCGATCTTCAACGGCGGCTTCATGATCCCGCAGACCTCGATGCGACAGGCCCGACGTCAGTCCGGGCACACCCGGACGCCGCCGGCGCGGCGGCATCTCGACCGGTTGTAGTCTGCAGCAATCAAAGTTTCGATAATTTTCCCGCCGATGCCGTCCGACAGGCACGACCGCAGCGGCGCTCAGTTGCGGGCTTCCGTGCCTATATTGTCAAATCGTACGTTATGGCTAAAGTTTCGCCCGCCCGCGTTTTTCGTCGAGGCCCGAGATGCCCTCGCGCCGCGCCAGTTCGGCGGCGACATCTTCCGGCGACACCCCGCTATCGGCCCACAGCACCAATAGATGATAGAGCAAGTCGGCGCTCTCGCCGACGAGCTTGGGCATATCGCCCCTGATCCCCTCGATGACGGCCTCGACCGCCTCCTCGCCGAGCTTCTGCGCGATCTTGGAGCGGCCGCGGGCGAAGAGGCGCGCCGTGTACGAGGTCTGCGGATCGGCGCCGCGGCGCGACCCGATCACCTGCCACAGCCGATCGAGGGCAGCGCCCAGCTCCTCCGCCATCGCTCAACTCCGCACCGGGACGCCGCAGGCAGCGAGGCGGGCCTTGGCCTCACCGATGCGGAATGTCCCGAAATGAAAGATCGAGGCCGCCAGCACGGCGGTCGCATGCCCGTCGCGAATGCCTTCGACCAGATGGTCCAGCGAGCCGACCCCGCCCGAAGCGATGACCGGCACCCGCACCGCGTCGGCAACCGCGCGGGTCAGCGCGATGTCGAACCCCGATTTGGTGCCGTCGCGGTCCATCGAAGTTAAAAGGATTTCGCCGGCGCCGTAATCGGTGAGACGGCATGCCCATTCCACCGCGTCGATGCCGGTCGGCCGCCGCCCGCCATGAGTGAACACCTCCCATTTGCCCCCCGCGACTCCAACGGTCGCTGAGTTTTTCGCGTCGATCGCCGCGACGATGCACTGGCTGCCGAATTTCTGTGCCGCCTCGCGCACGAATTCCGGTCGGGCGACGGCGGCGGTGTTGATCGACACCTTGTCGGCGCCGGCGAGCAGCAGCCGTCGGATGTCCTCGATCGTGCGCACCCCGCCGCCGACGGTCAACGGCATGAAGCATTGCTCGGCGGTGCGGCGGACCACGTCGTAGAGCGTGTCGCGTCCCTCGTGACTGGCGGCGATGTCGAGAAAGCACAGCTCGTCGGCCCCCTCACGATCGTAGAAGCGCGCCTGCGCCACCGGATCGCCGGCATCGACCAGATCGACAAAATTGACGCCTTTGACGACCCGCCCGTCCTTGACGTCGAGGCACGGGATGACGCGCATCTTCAGCATGCCGGCTCTTCCGCCACCACGCGCAACGCCGCGCGCGGGTCGATGCGCCCATCATAGAGCGCGCGCCCGCAGATGATCCCGGCGATGCCGTCCGCCTCGTGCGCTTTCAGCGCGGCGAGGTCGGCGAGCGAGGCAACCCCGCCCGACGCAATGACGGGGGTGTGAAGCTGCCGCGCCAGATCGGCGGTGGCTGACGCATCGACCCCACCGAGTGCGCCGTCGCGGGCGATGTCGGTGTGGATCAGCGCCGCCACCCCGCAATCCTCGAAGCGGCGCGCCAGTTCGACGACGCCGATCTCAGTCGTCTCGGCCCAGCCTGCAACGGCGACCCGCCCGTCCCGCGCATCGATGCCGACGGCAATCCTGCCGCGATGGTCGGCGGCCGCTTGGCGCACCAATTTGGGATCGCGCAATGCCGCCGTGCCGAGCACGACGCGGTCGATCCCGAGCCCCAGCCAATGCTCGATCGCGCCGCGATCGCGGATGCCGCCCCCCAATTGGATGCGCAACCCGACCGCATCGCGGATCGCCGCCACCGCCGCGCCGTTGACCGAATGGCCGGCAAACGCGCCGTTCAGATCGACGACGTGCAGCCATTCGAACCCCGCCTCGGCGAACTGGCGCGCCTGCGCCGCGGGATCGTCGTTGAACACAATGGCGCTCGCCATCTCGCCGCGCACCAGACGAACGCAGGCGCCGTCCTTCAGATCGATCGCCGGGTAGAGGATCATGGGTGCGCCGGACCGTCATCGAGCAGCTTATAATAATAGTGGCCCGGCACGATCCGACCTTCGACCCGCGCATAGACCGGGTGGGTGCCCCAGCGCCGGTAGCCGAGGCTCTCATAAAGCCCAATTGCCGCCCGCTGGGTGTCGCGCAGATCGAGGTTGAGGACCGCCAGCCCCAATTCCCGCGCCAATCGCTCGATCTCCAGAACGATGCCGCGGCCGAGGCCGTGGCCGCGCGCCCATGGCGCTACAAACGCGCTGGTCAGGGTTCCGGCAAAGGCCTGCGCCTCGTTGTTGCGCGGCGCGCGGCTCAACTGCGCGGAGCCGGCGACGACGCCGTCAAGGCGGCCGATGACCAGCCGGCGCTCGGGCACCAGCAGCACGCCCTTCCAATAATTCTCCAGCACCTGGCGCGGCGGCGGGTTGAGCCAGCCGAACCCGCCGCCCTCGGCAATCGCGCTCTCGGTCGCCTCGCAGAGGTCGTCGAGATCGTTGCCGGAATAGCGGGTCGCCCGCTCGACCGAGATCGCCGCAGCCATAATGTGCCCGTCGCTCATGGCCGCCACCGCAGAAAGTTTCCGATCAGCCGCAATCCCGCCTCCTGACTCTTTTCGGGATGAAACTGGGTCCCGGCGAGATTGCCATGCCCGATCACGGCGGCGAGCGTGCCGCCGTAATCGGTGACCGCGAGAAGGTCATCCGCATCGGCCAGCTTGAAATGGTAGCTGTGCACAAAATAGGCATGGGCCTTCCCCCTGGCGGCGCCTCCCCCCTCGCCGAGCCCAGCAAGCAGCGGATGCAACGCCCGCAATTCGAGCTCGTTCCATCCCATATGCGGGATCTTCAGCGCCGGGTCCGAAGGCTCGATCGCGACGACCTCGCCGCCGATCCAGCCGAGGCCGGCGACAGGCTCGAACTCGCGGCCGCGCTCCGCCATCAGCTGCATGCCGACGCAGATTCCGAGAAACGGGCGGGCGCGAACCCTCACCGCCTGGTGCAGCGCGTCTTCGAGACCGGGCACCGCGGCGAGCCCGCGCCGGCAATCGGCAAAGGCGCCGACCCCGGGGAGGACCACGCGGTCGGCGTCGGCGATCATCTCGGGCCGGCTCGTCACCGCGATCTCGGCGGCGATGCCGTTCTCGGCGGCCGCGCGCTCGAACGCCTTTGCCGCGGAGCGCAGGTTGCCCGAGCCGTAATCGACGATCGCGACCAACATCACCCGACCAGCATCACAAGGTGCCGCCGAGAACGCCTTTGGTCGAGGGCACCACACCCTGCCGCCGCGGGTCGATCTCGACCGCCTGGCGCAACGCCCGCGCCAGACCCTTGAAACAGGATTCGACGATGTGATGATTGTTCTCGCCGTAGATGTTCTCGACGTGCAGCGTCACCCCCGCCGACTGAGCGAAGGCCTGGAACCATTCCTTGAACAGCTCGGTATCCATCTCGCCGAGCTTGGGACGGGTGAATGCGACCTTCCAGACGAGGTAGGGCCGGTTCGAGGCGTCGAGGCTAACCCGGGTCAGGGTCTCGTCCATCGGGATTACCGCGTGGCCGTAGCGCGCGATGCCGGCCCGGTCGCCGAGCGCCTTCGACACCGCCTCGCCGACCACGTAGCCGGTATCCTCGGTCGTATGGTGGAAATCGATATGCAGATCGCCCGTGGCGTGCAGCTTGACGTCGATCAGGCTGTGCTTGGCCAGCTGTTCGAGCATGTGGTCAAGAAACCCGATCCCGGTTGATATTTCACCAACGCCGCTGCCGTCGAGATCGACCCGGCCGCTGATCCGGGTTTCCCTGGTGTTGCGTTCGACCGTCGCCACCCGCACCATGCTCTCCTCCGCCGCCGCCAATGGGTCGCGGCACACCTATGTAGCGATTTCACCGCAGAGTTGCCACCGGCGCGCCGGCAACCGCGACGAAGATCGGGTTGACCGCGAACCCGCGGCGCCCACATCTCAGTCCTCCGTTCTCGCGTTGGCGCGGCGCCGGCCGTGTGAAAGGGCGCATGGATCATTCCGACGGCAAGGTCTGGCCCGACGGCAAGGTCTGGCACGGCACGACGATCCTCTGCGTGCGCAAGGGCGCTCAGGTCGTGGTCGCCGGCGACGGCCAGGTGACGATGGGCCAGACCGTGATGAAGTCGAACGCGCGCAAGCTGCGGCGGCTGGCCGGCGGCTCGGTCATCGCCGGTTTTGCCGGCACCACCGCCGACGCGATCACCTTGTTCGAGCGGCTCGAAGCCAAGCTCGAGCAATATGCCGGGCAATTGCCGCGGGCCTGCGTCGAACTGGCCAAGGATTGGCGCACCGACCGCTATCTGCGCCGGCTCGAAGCGATGATGGCGGTGGCCGACAAGAACGTCTCGTTGATCCTATCCGGCACCGGCGACGTGCTCGAACCCGAGGACGGGCTGATCGGCATCGGCTCGGGCGGCGGCTACGCGCTCGCCGCGGCGCGGGCGTTGATCGCGATGGACAGCCTCGACGCCGAAGAAATTGCCCGCCGCGCGATGGCCATCGCCGCCGGAATCTGCATCTATACCAACGACAAGATCACGCTGGAAAAACTCGACAGCTGACAGCCGATGCCATCCTTCAGCCCGCGCGAAATCGTCTCCGAGCTCGACCGCTTTATCGTCGGCCAGCACGACGCCAAGCGCGCCGTCGCCATCGCGCTCCGAAACCGCTGGCGCCGGCAGCAGCTGACCCCCGAATTGCGCGACGAGGTCCTGCCCAAGAACATCCTGATGATCGGCCCCACCGGATGCGGCAAGACCGAGATCGCCCGCCGCCTCGCCCGGCTCGCCCAGGCGCCCTTCGTCAAGGTCGAGGCGACCAAATTCACCGAGGTGGGCTATGTCGGCCGCGATGTCGAGCAGATCGTGCGCGACCTCATCGAGATCGCGATCTCGATGACCCGCGAGCGGCTGCGCAAGGAGGTCGAGCCCAAGGCCGAGCTCGCCGCCGAGGAGCGGGTGCTCGACGCTCTGGTCGGCGGCAGCGCCAGCGCGGACACCCGCCAGAAATTTAGGAAACAGCTGCGCGAAGGGGTGCTCGACGAGCGCGAGATCGAAATCACCGTGCAGGAGAGTGCGGCGTCGAGCTTGCCGACCTTCGAGATCCCTGGCATGCCCGGCGCCCAAATGGGCATGCTCAACCTCGGCGACATTTTCGGCAAGACCTTCGGCACCCGCACCAAGCCGAAAAAGATGACGGTCGGCGAGAGTCATCGGGTGCTGATCGCCGAGGAGAGCGACAAGCTCCTCGATCAGGATTCGGTGGTGCGCGAGGCGATCGCCGCGGTCGAGCAGAACGGCATCGTCTTTATCGACGAGATCGACAAGATCAGCGGGCGCGGCGAGCGCGCCGGCGGCGGCGCCCCCGATGTCAGCCGCGAGGGCGTGCAGCGCGACCTGTTGCCGTTGATCGAGGGCACCACGGTCGCGACCAAGCATGGTGCGGTCAAGACCGACCACGTGCTGTTCATCGCTTCGGGCGCCTTTCACCAGGCCAAGCCCTCCGACCTGCTGCCCGAATTACAAGGCCGGCTGCCGATCCGGGTCGAATTGAAGGCGCTCGACCGCAATGATTTCCGCCGCATCCTGACCGAGCCGGAGGCGAGCCTGATCAAGCAATACAAGGCTTTGTTGGCGACCGAGGGCGTCGCCCTCGATTTCGACGAGGACGCGATCGACGAGTTGGCGCTGCTGGCCGAGGAGATCAACGCCGCGGTCGAGAACATCGGCGCGCGCCGCCTGCACACGATCCTCGAGCGGCTTCTGGAAGAGATCAGCTTCACCGCCTCCGACCGCCCCGAAGGCACTGAAATCCGCATCGACCGCGCCTACGTCCGCGACCAGGTCGGCGCCCTCGCGCAAAACGCCGACCTCTCCAAATTCATCCTGTAAAGTCGTTTCCGGCCTCGCCCGGACCTTAGCCGGCGGACCTGATCCTTGCGTACTCGCGCCCTGCTCCGTCGGGGCTCTGCGCCCGTCCGCCGCCCGGAACTGCCTCGCAGAGCGCCATTCTAAATGGCGCACCGGCGGCATCTTCTATTTGGTGGACAGCATTCACTAGCCGGCTGCCGGGATGCGCCTCACATCAGATTTGCCGACGCCGTGCCTTACTGTCTTGAGTTACCAAACCAAGACGGTTCGCATGGAAATGCGGCTCTGATGAAGCAACTTTTTCCATACGGAAAATTCGGTGGAGAAATGAGCGGATAACTACCGGAGGTAACGGGACCTCGCCCTTTGCGCAGAGCGGGCGAGGACGGTGAAATTGACAAAATCTCATCATATCGTTGCGTCATTGGGATGGTCAGGGAGTGGGTAGCCTTTGCGCCAAGGACGAAAATTTTGCTGCAGATTCGCTGCAGAAGCGGCCGGCGGAGTCCGGCCGCCGTTGCCGGCAATAGAGCGAGCAGTCTCGACAGAAATTGACGCTCCTCGGGGCGACCCGCAAAACTGCGTCGAACGGTGAGGTCGGCCCGGGCGGCAGTAACGTGTCGCGCCGCCCCAATGGCCTCAGGCGCGTTCGAGAAGCGCGGCGCTGGGAGGCCGCCTCGGCCTGATGATTCCCTGCAAAAAACAGGCGAAACAGGGCCGAGCATCGGCAGCGTTTCCAACCGCAGGGTTCGGCAGTTGCGGCCGACCAGCCGGACGCTCCACTTGGCGCGTGCCCGCCGCACGGTCCCGAAGTAGTCTCGGCCGATGCCGATGCCGCGGGAGCGGTCGATCACGATCCGCGGCATCCCGGCCCCGCCGTCCGCCGGCGCGCCGCGGCGTCGCTCGGCAGGGCACGAGTTTCACCGCCGCGTGCGACCGCGGCCCCGATCCGGACCAAGGGAGGCCATCATGCTGTCGGGCGAGCTCATTCAACAGAGGCTGGCGCGGCAGGCGCTGGCACTCGTCCTCGCCGGCGGCCGCGGCAGCCGGCTGAAGCAGCTGACCGACCGGCGCGCCAAGCCCGCGGTGTTTTTTGGCGGCAAGTTCCGGATCATCGACTTCACGCTGTCGAACTGCCTCAATTCGGGGGTCCGGCGGATCGCCGTCCTGACCCAGTACAAGGCGCACAGCCTGTTGCGCCATCTGCAGATGGGGTGGTCGTTTCTGCGCCCGGAAATGGGCGAATTCCTCGATCTCCTGCCGGCGCAGCAGCGGCTCGACGAAGCGACCTGGTACCGCGGCACCGCCGACGCCGTCTATCAGAACTTTGACATCCTGCGCGCCGCCGGCCCGCGATACTTCGTCGTCCTGGCCGGCGATCACATCTACAAGATGGATTACTCAAACATGCTGCTGGACCACGTCGCCAAGGGCGCGGACTGCACGGTCGCCTGCGTCGAGGTGCCGCTCGCCGAAGCCTCGGATTTCGGCATCATGGCGGTCGACGAGGCGATGCGGATCGTCGATTTCCGGGAAAAGCCGCGGGTTCCGCCGGCGATGGCCGCCAAGCCCGACCGGGCGCTCGCCAGCATGGGCGTCTATGTGTTCAACGCCGAATTCCTCTATGCCGAGCTCGAACGCGATCACCACGATCGCGGATCGAGCCACGATTTCGGCAAGGACGTGATCCCGCATTTGGTCGGCCGCGGCCGCGCCGTCGCCCATTCGTACGAGGAGAGCTGCGTCAAGACCACGCCCGAGGCCGAGGCCTATTGGCGCGACGTAGGCACCATCGACGGCTATTGGGCGGCCAATATCGACTTGGTTATGCCGACCCCGTCGCTCGACATTTACGATCCCAACTGGCCGATCTGGACCTATCAGCAGCAATTGCCGCCGGCCAAATTCGTATTCGACGACGAGGACCGCCGCGGCATGGCAGTCGAACTCGATGGTCTCCGGCGGCTGCATCGTGTCCGGCGCCACGGTACGGCGCTCGCTGATGTTCTCGAACTGCCGGGTCAACTCCTACGCCCGGACCCGCGAGGCGGTGCTGCTGCCCGATGTCGAGGTCGGCCGCCACGCCCAGCTGACCAAGGTCGTCATCGACCGCGGCTGCCAAATCCCGGAGAGATTGGTGATCGGCGAAGACCCGGCACTCGATGCTCGCCGCTTCTACCGCAGCGACGGCGGGGTCACACTCGTCACCGCCGAAATGCTGGGGGCGCTGCGGTGAGCATCCACCAACGCCTCGTATTTCCTTGGCAATTGAGAACGAACAGGGTACGGCCAAGTCTTCGAGAAATAGCACAAGAGTCTCGTGAGGGCCTGGGCGCGCGTACGACGGAGGAAACGAGAAAATTGAGCCTGGAAATGGCGCGGCGGCTCTACGACAACGGGCTGCGGCCCGGCAACTATTGGGGTGGGGATTTCGACTATTGGCCCGACGAGGCCTGCCCGGCAGCGCTAGACCGCAGCGAGCGGGAATGGATCATGGCCAGGCCGCTCTCAACCTCGCCGAACCGATTTGCCGGTTCACGCCGCGTCCCGCCTGAGACCGCGGCAGCGGGCGCACCGGATGATTATAGAACATCCGCGTCGGCGAAGCCGGGCCTAAGTCCCTCAGAACACCCGTGCGGCGGTGGTGCGGTCGCGGACCCAGACCTGCGCCTCGCGGCCACCCTGGAGAGCGTCGCGGGCGGCGTCGACCGCGTCGAGCAAGGCCTGCTCCCGGTCGAGATAGGCGCCATAGACCGCGTTTCCGAGGGTGACCACCCAGCGCGCTTCGCGGCCGCGCCGGCACACCTGAAACTCCATGACACTCATCGGCTGCGCTCCTTGGGCGACCCCGGCTGCCATGGCGGGTTTCGATCCCAATGCCACGTCCTCCCGTGCCGACGATTATCGTCGAGAGGCTGCTGCAAATAAAGTCAATTCCGTTACGAATTGACACAAAGAGGGTTAATTCCAGTGGCGGAACGTGGCGGTTCAATGGCTTAACCCTACCCGCCGCGCCGCTCACTTTTCCTCGGCGGTGAACACGCCGTCCCAATCGCCCGGCGGGGCGTTGATCTGGAACTGGGCGATTCGCCGCCGATAGAGGTCATAAACCGGAGCGAGATGCCGCGCCGCAAGGAGCCGCCCGTCATCGAGCAGCCGCAGCGCGATCGCCCAATCCTGGCGGCGGTAGGCGTGCAGCAATGCCCGATGCCGGTCGGCGAACTCGCCCTCCTCGATGCGCTCGGGCGGGAGCGTATAAACATGGCCCGCTTGGCTCTTGCCCTTGACCGCGACCAGATCGACTTCGATCAATGCCGGGATCAACGCCGCGTCGTCGAGATGCGCCGCGGTGTCCTCGCCGATCACCAGATCGATGCCGTAGACCTTGCCGAGGCCTTCGAGGCGCGAAGCCAGATTGACCGGGTCGCCCAACAGCGAATAGTCGAAATGCTGCTCCGAGCCGAAATTGCCGACGCAGCATTCCCCGGTATTGATCCCAATGCCCATCTGGACCGGACGGAACGGCTTGCCGGCCAACGCGGCCTCTTCTCCCCAGAAGCGGTTGAGCTCGACGAGCTTGCGGCGCATCGCCTGGGCGGCGCGCACCGCGTTTTTGGCGTGGTCGGGATCGTCGAGCGGCGCGTTCCAAAAGGCCATGACGCAGTCGCCGATGTATTTGTCGATGGTCCCCTTCTGACCGGTGATGATTTCGGTCATCGGCGACAGAAAGCTGTTCATGAACTGGGTCAAAGTCTTGGCGTCCATGCCCTCGGCGCGGCTGGTGAAATTGCGGATGTCGCAGAACATGATCGTCATCATCCGGGTCTCGCCGCCGAGGACGAGCTTTTCGGGATGCGCGGCCAGCTCCTCGACATAGTGCGGCGACATGTAGCGCGAAAAGGCGCTCCGGATTTCGCGCTGGCGCGCCTCGGTGCGCAGGTAGCCCAACAAAGTAGCCACCAGGTAGACAAGGGTAATGACCGCCCAGGGATAGACCGGATCGATCAGGAGGTGCGCATATTTGAAGGCGAGCCACGATCCGCCGAGCGCTACCGCGACCGAGATGCCTCCGAGTGCGGCGCTGGGCAACGCGCCGAGCCGCGGCACGACCAGGATCAGCCCGGCCCCGACCAGGAGCGCGAACAGGATTTCGGCGCCGACCGCCCAGTCGGGCCGGGTCAGGTAATTGCCTTGCAGGATTTCGTCGAGCAGCTGGGCGTGGATTTCGACCCCCGGCACGGCGCGCGACAGCGGGGTCGCCTGCTGGTCGTTGATGACGCCGGCCGCCGAAGTCCCGATCAGCACGATGTGCCCGGAAAACAGCGCCGGGTCGAACTTCCCGGCCAACACGGCGGCGGCGGAAACGGTGCGGTCGGGCTCGCGCCGGGCAGAGTACAGCGAGACCCGCCCGGCGTCGTCGGTCGGCACCGTCAGCGGTCCGATGCGGATCGCGGTCAGGCCGGTGTCCTGGCCGAAATTCTTCTCGCCGTTGGCGCCGGCCGCCCGGCCGACATAGGTCGTGGCGCCAAAGGCGAGCCGCAGCGCCTCGGCATCGAGCGAGGGATAGGGCTTGCCGTTCAAGGTCAGGATCAGCGGCACCCGGCGCACGACATGATCCCAATCGAGGTATTGGTTGAGAAACCCGTCACCGGCCGCCGCCGCTTCCAGTTCGGGCAGGTTCGGGATTGCCCGGGTGAAGTTGTCGACATGGCCGAGCGGCTGGTCGCCGGCAAAGGCAAAGCCGGCTTTGGCCGCCGGCGCACGGGTGCCGCCGCGATCGGTCAGGATGAACCCGGTCACCACCGGGACCTTGCGCATCGCCGCCGCCAGCAGCCGATCAGGATCGGGCAGGGTCGACAGCAGCTTTGCCGCGGCGGCCGTGCTGACCCCGTTCTGGGCGATCAGCGGCAGCAGCAGCTTGGGCGAGGTCCGGTCGGGCTCGGCAAAATCGATATCGAAAGCGACCACCGCGGCGCCGGCAGCGGCTAGGCGCTCTACCAGCCGAGCGACGATCGCGCGCGGCCACGGCCATTGGCCGATCTGCGCGAGGCTCTTGTCGTCGATATCGACGATACGGATCGGCGAATTTCCCGGCACCCGCGGCAGGGCGCGCTGGTAGAGGTCGAACGCGATCAACGACAGCCGGTCGAGCAGATCCGGGGCCGCGATCCGCGCGCCGATCGCCGCCAGCAGAACGGCGAGAGGCAGCAAATAGAGGACGCCGCGGCGAAGATGGACGAAGAGGCGCATCGGTCGGGTCGACTGGCCAAGCCGCAACATCATCGCCCAATCGGCCGGCATTTTCCACAATCTCGCCGCGCCAAA
Organism: uncultured Alphaproteobacteria bacterium; assembly: GCA_963832875.1. Taxonomy (GTDB): domain Bacteria; phylum Pseudomonadota; class Alphaproteobacteria; order ATCC43930; family CGMCC-115725; genus AP-15. The sequence goes on from CAWHWB010000005.1 coordinate 142,916, forward strand.
CGACTTGCCCGAACCCCGCCATGCGCCCAGTGTTTCTATCCTGATGACCGACATGATCGAACCGCCGCCCGCGGTTGGGCCTAAAGAACGCGGCGAACGCAAAGAAAGCGGCGCCACTCGAGAGGCCGGCGAAATCCGACCGCCGGCGGAGGTGAAAAAAGCGAAGCTCGTGGGCAAGGCGGCGTCCCTCGCCGAGGAGGCGCTCGACCCGGCCGAGCGCCGCACTGCCGTGCGCCTAATCACCGAGTTCTACCGGCATGTGCCGCCCGGAGATGTCGTCCGGCGCAGCCCGCGCGACCTTGCCGGCGCCGCGCTGTCGCTGTGGCGCCTGGCCGGGCGGCGGCGCCGCGGCCAGGCCAAGGTCCGAGTTTACAACCCGGAGCCGGCGGCCGATCGCTGGTCGTCGCCGCACACGGTCGTCGAAATCGTCAACGACGACATGCCGTTTCTCGTCGAACTCGGCGACCGCGGCGATCAATGCGCGCGAGCGGATCGTCCACCTCGTGATCCACCCGATCGTCAGCGTGCTGCGCGACCCGAGCGGCCGGCTCGGCGAGATCCGCGAGGCCGGCGCCCAGGGGCTGCGCGACATCGTCCGGCCGCCAGAATCACAGTTGCGTGGCGAACCGGAGACGCTGCGCGAATTGTGGATGCAGATTGAGATCACCCGCGAGGCCGATCCGGCGAACCTCGCCCATTTGACCCAGTCGATCGCCGGCGTCCTCGCCGATGTGCGCGCCGCGGTCGACGATTGGCAGCGGATGCGCCGGATCCTGCGCGCACTGCTCGACGAGTTGCCGGGGCCGCCCACGCCGCCGGTACCGGCGGCCGAGCTCGCCGAAACGCAGGATTTTCTGCGCTGGCTTGATGACGACAACTTTACCTTTCTCGGCTACCGCGAATACGATTTCACCGGCGCCGCCGAGCCGGCCGTGCCGGCGCTCGGGATCCTGCGCGACCGCGACTATCCGATTTTTGGCGGATTGCGAGACCTCTCTTCGCTGCCGCCCGACGTGCAGGATTTCATCCGCCGCCGCGAGCTGCTCGTCGTCACCAAATCGAACCTGCGCGCCACCGTTCACCGGACCGCACACATGGATGCGATCGGCCTGCGCCGGTTTGGCGCCGACGGAGAGGTCGTCGGCATTCGCTTGTTCCTCGGGCTGTTCACTTCCCTCGCCTACAGCCGCAGCCCGCGCGCGATCCCGCTGCTGCGGCTCAAGGTGCGCCGGGTTGTCGCGCGCGCCGGGCTGTCGCCGACCGGCCACGACGGCAAGGCCCTGCTGCACATTCTCGACGCGCTCCCGCGAGACGAGCTGTTTCAGAGCAGCGAGGACCTGCTGTTCGAGACCGTCATCGGCATCCTCAATCTGCAGGAACGGCAGCGTATAGCGCTGTTCGTGCGCCGCGATCCGCTCGAGCGCTTTGTCTCCTGCCTCGTCTACGTGCCGCGCGAACGCTACGACAGCGACCTGCGCCGGCATTTCGCGGCGATCCTCGAACAGGCCTTCGCCGGCCGGCTCTCGGCGTTTTACACCCATCTCGACGAGTTGGTGCTGGCGCGCATCCAGTTCATTGTTCACACCACCCGCGGCGCGGTCCCGGCGGTCGATGTCGCGGCGCTCGAAAAGGAATTGGCCGAAGCCGGGCGAAGCTGGTCGGACCGTATTCAGCAGGCGGCCGAGTTCGGCTTTTGGCGAAGCTGAAGCGCAAGCCCGGCTGCGCCGCCTGAAGCCCTTTCCGGTCGCATACCAAGCTCTGACCGAGCCGGCCCAGGCGATCGCCGATCTGCCACGGATCGAGAGCGCGCTCGCCGGCTCGGCTTTGGAGGTCTCGCTCCACCCGCTCGCCGCAGACGGGCGTCCGGGGCTGCGGCTCTATCGGGCAAAAGAGCCCGTCGCCCTCTCGGACGTGCTGCCGATGCTCGAAAATCTCGGACTGCGCGTCGTTGCCGAAGAGCCTTTCCGCATCGACAGCGCCGACGGCGACACCGTCTGGGTGCATGAGTTCCAGATCGCCGGGGCCGCCGCCGCAACCCCGGTTTCGGCTGCGGTCAGGGCTCGCTTCGAGGAGGCGCTGGTCGCGGTGTGGACCGGGCATGTCGAGAGCGACCGCTTCAACCGGCTGGTCCTCTCTGCTGGCCTCTCGGCGCGCCAGGTCACCATCCTTCGCTTCTACGCCAAGGTGCTGCGACAAGCCGGCGTCGCGTTCAGCCAAGCCTATATGGAAGACGCCCTCGGCGCCCATCCCGGCATCGCCGCCCGCCTCGCGCGGCTGTTCGAGGTCCGGTTCGACCCGGCAGGCTCCGGCGCTGACCGGGCGCTCGCCGTGAGCGGCGCAGTCCAGGCGATCGATCACGATCTCGACCACGTCGCCAGCCTCGACGAGGACCGCATCCTGCGCAGCTATCTCGCTGTCGTCCTGAAGAGCGTGCGCACCAATTATTTCCAGAAGCTGCCTTCGGGCATGCCCAAGCCCTATCTCGCGGTCAAGCTCGCCAGCAGCGAGATCGACCTGTTGCCGCTGCCCCGGCCATTGTTTGAAATCTATGTCTACAGCCCGCGCATGGAGGGGGTGCACATGCGCGCCGGCAAGGTCGCTCGTGGCGGCATTCGCTGGTCCGACCGCAAGGAGGATTTCCGTACCGAGATCCTCGGGCTGATGAAGGCGCAGACGGTCAAGAACGCGGTTATCGTGCCGGTCGGGTCGAAGGGCGGGTTTGTGGTCAAGCAGCCGCCGGCGCTACGCGATTTGGGGGGGCGCGACCCGTCCAGGGAAGAAGCGGTCGAATGCTACAAGATCCTGATGCGGGGGCTGCTCGACCTGACCGACAACATCGTTGCCGAGGGCGCGGATGGGCATCGCATCGTGCCGCCTCCGGCCGTCATGCGTCATGACGGCGACGATCCCTACCTTGTGGTCGCGGCCGACAAGGGCACTGCGACCTTCTCCGACTACGCCAACGCGATCGCCGAAGAATACGGGTTCTGGCTTGGCGACGCCTTTGCCTCGGGCGGGTCGGCGGGCTACGACCACAAGGCGATGGGAATTACCGCGCGCGGAGCGTGGGAGCTGGTTAAGCGCCATTTCGGCGAGCTCGGGCGCAACCTCGACACCAGCGATCTGACCGTGGTCGGAGTCGGCGACATGTCGGGCGACGTGTTCGGCAACGGCATGCTGATGTCACGCCATCTGCGGCTCCTCGCCGCCTTCGATCACCGGCACGTCTTTGTCGATCCCAATCCCGATCCAGAGCGCAGCTATGCCGAGCGCGAGCGTCTGTTTCGGTTGCCGCGGTCGAGCTGGGCCGATTACGACCGCACCTTGATCGCCGAGGGCGGCGGGATTTTCGAGCGCGGCGCCAAATCGGTCGCGATCAGCCCACAGATGAAGCGGCTCTTTGCAATCGAGGCCGATCATCTGACCCCGACCGAGCTGATCCGCAAATTGCTGGCCGCACCGGTCGATTTGTTGTGGTTCGGTGGGATCGGTACCTATGTGAAGGCGCCGCAGGAAAGCCATGCCGAGGTCGGCGACCGGGCCAACGACGCGCTCAGGATCAACGGCGACGAAATCCGCGCAAAAGTGGTCGGCGAGGGCGCCAATCTCGGGGTGACCCAACGCGGCCGGGTCGCCTATGCGCTTCGAGGGGGACGCATCGACACTGACGCGATCGACAATTCGGCAGGGGTCGACACCTCCGACCACGAAGTCAACCTGAAGATCCTGATCGATCGGGCGATCGCCGCCGGCGCGCTCTCGGCCGAGGAACGCTTGGCCCTGCTGCACGCCATGACCAATGACATCGCGGCCTTGGTGCTGCGCGACAATTATCTGCAGGGCGAGGCGTTGTCGGTCGCCGAAGGGCGCGGTGCGGCGGCTCTCGACCGGCAGGTGCGGCTGATCCGCGATCTCGAACGCGCCGGCCGGCTCGACCGCGCGCTCGAATTCCTGCCCGACGACGAAACTTTGGCGGCGCGCGCGATAGAGCGCCGGGGGCTGGTCCGTCCCGAACTCGCGGTATTGCTCGCTCATGCCAAGCTGGCGCTCGACGATGAGCTACTCGCCTCCAATCTGCCCGACAGGCCGGAGCTGGCCGAGGAATTGCGCCGCTATTTCCCGGCGGCACTGCGCGAACGTCTCGGGCCGCTGATCCCGACCCACCCGCTGCGCCGCGAGATCACCGCCACGATCGTCACCAACGATTTGGTCAACCGCGCCGGCATCACCTTCATCAGCGACATGCGGGCGCGCACCGGTCGGCCCGCACCAGAGATCGCCCGCGCCTATCTGATCGTGCGCGAGATCTTTGAATTGCCTCGGTTGTGGGCCGAGATCGAAACGCTCGACAACAAGGCGGCGGCCCGGGTCCAGACCGAAATGCTGCTGGAAATCGCACAGGTCGTCGAGCACTCGGCGGCCTGGCTGCTGCGCCATGGGCGGCTCGATCTTGCCGCCGAGACCGCTCGGCTGGCGCCGGGCGTGCGCAGCCTTGCCGGGTCGCTCGCCGAATTGCTGCCGCCGCGCGACAACAGCCTCGCGACCGAGCGCAGCCTGCGCCTGACCGAAGCCGGCGTACCAGCCGCATTGGCGGCGCGGATCGGGGCGATGATGTTCTTGGCGCCGGCGCTCGACATTGCCGAATTGGCCGAGGCTGCGGCACAGCCGCTCGACCGCGCGGCGCGCGTCTATTACGGGGCCGGAGTGCGCTTTGCCCTCGACGAGATGCGCGCCGCCGCCCGCCGCCTGCCGGCCGAGACCCAATGGCAGAAGCTCGCGGTCGAGGCGACTGTCGACGATATCTTGGCGCTACAGGCCGACATCACCCGCCGCATTCTGGCGAGCGGGTATGCAGACGAACCCGATCCGCTCGCCGCCTGGGCTGCGGCCAACCCTGCTTCCCTGGCCCCGGCCGAGGCCATGGCCCGCGAACTGCGCGCCAGCACCGCCCCCGACCTCGCCCTCCTCGTCGTCGCCGCCCGCCAATTGCGCCAAGCGGTGGGTTAGTCCCGGAAAGATAAAGGCCACGAGAGCGGCGCATAATAATTGACGAGCGGGAAGTCTCCCGCGAGATCATCCGTCTGTGCGATCGTGTGGACTAATTGGCGCTGTGGGAATGAAGGGAGCACATCGTGGCGAAAGCGCAGATACTCGGCGGCAAGCTGACCATTCTCCTCTCGGATGACATCCGCGAAGAGCTTTGCTGGTAACTGCTGGGTGCTGACGATCAAGTCCCGCGATTGAGGCGGTTGCCGACCAGATCGTCGACCACCGTCGGGTCGGCCAGGGTCGAGGTGTCGCCGAGAGCGTGATGCTCGTCGGCGGCGATCTTGCGCAGGATGCGGCGCATGATCTTGCCCGACCGGGTCTTCGGCAGGCCCGGCGCCCATTGCAAGAGATCGGGGGCGGCGATCGGGCTGATCTCGCGCCGCACCCAACCGACCAGCTCGCCGCGCAATTCCTCGTTCGGCTCCTCGCTGATCTTCAGGGTCACATAGGCATAGATGCCCTGGCCCTTGATGTCGTGCGGGAAGCCGACCACCGCGGCCTCGGCGACTTTGGGGTGGGCGACCAGCGCGCTCTCGATTTCGGCGGTGCCGAGCCGGTGGCCGGCGACGTTGATCACGTCATCGACCCGCCCGGTGATCCAGTAATCGCCGTCCTCGTCGCGCCGCGCCCCGTCGCCGGTGAAATAGAGCGCCGGAAAGGCGGAAAAATAGGTTTCGACGAAGCGGCGATGATCGCCATAGACGGTGCGCATAATGCCGGGCCAAGGGCGCGCCAGACACAGATTGCCCTCGCCCGGGCCTTCGATCCGGTTACCGTCATTATCGACCAGCACCGGCTCGATGCCGAAAAACGGGCGGGTGGCAGAGCCCGGCTTCAACGGCGTCGCCCCGGGAAGCGGGGTGATCAGGATGCCCCCGGTTTCGGTCTGCCACCAGGTGTCGACGATCGGACAGCGACGCTCGCCGACGTGGTTATAGTACCACAGCCAGGCTTCGGGGTTGATCGGCTCGCCGACCGTGCCGAGGATGCGCAACGAGCGCCGGCTGGTGCGGCGGACCGGCGCTTCGCCCTCACGCATCAAGGCGCGGATCGCGGTCGGCGCCGTGTAAAAGATACTGACCTGGTGCTTGTCGACGACCTGCCAAAAGCGCGAGGCGTCGGGGTAGTTCGGCACCCCCTCGAACATCAGCGTGGTGGCGCCGTTGGCGAGCGGTCCGTAGACGATGTAGCTGTGCCCGGTCACCCAGCCGACATCGGCGGTGCACCAATAGACCTCGCCCTCGCGGTAATCGAACACGTATTCGTGGGTCATCGACGCGTAGACGAGATAGCCGCCGGTCGTGTGCAAGACGCCTTTGGGCTGTCCGGTCGAGCCCGAGGTGTAGAGGATGAACAGCGGGTCCTCGGCCGACATCTCCTCGGGCAGGCAATCGGGCGAGGCCGCGGCGCAGGCCTCGTGATACCAGATGTCACGGCCCGCGACCCAATCGACCGCACCCCCGGTGCGGCGCACGACGACCACGTCGCGCACGTCCGGGCAATTCTCGAGGGCGGCATCGGCATTGCGCTTCAACGGCACGGTGCGGCCGCCGCGCAGTCCCTCGTCGGCGGTGACGAGTACCGTCGAGCGGCAGTCGCGGATGCGCCCGGCGAGGCTGTCCGGAGAAAACCCGCCGAACACAACCGAATGGATGGCGCCGATGCGGGCGCAGGCCAGCACCGCCACCGCGATCTCCGGGATCATCGGCAGGTAGATCGTGATCCGGTCGCCCTTTTTGACGCCGCGCGCCTTCAGCACATTGGCGAAGCGGCAGACCGCCTCGTGCAATTCGCGATAGGTGAGCCGCCGGTCGTCGCTCGGATCGTCGCCTTCCCATAGGATCGCGGTCTGGTCGCCGCGTCGGGCGAGATGCCGGTCGATGCAGTTGTAAGACGCGTTGAGCGTCCCATCCTCATACCAGGCGAGGCGGACCTCCCCCTCGAAGCCGCCGCTCTTGACTTTGCCGTACGGCTTGATCCAGTCGAGCCGCTTGCCATGCGCACCCCAGAACCCCTCGGGATCGGCGAGGGATTCCTGATAAAGCCGGAAATAATCAGCCTCGGTGATCTTGCCGGTTTGCGGATGGGCCGAAATCGGTATCACGCTCCGGCTCGACATGGCGGCCTTCCTCCTCGGCTGGCGGCGTCGGTCGAGGCGCCGCGCGCGGTTGCCGAAGATTATTCCGCCGGGCTGGGCGGTTTACAATACCCGTTCCACCTGGAAGACGCCGGCCGAGCCGTCGCGCCGCCGGGCGCCGGTCGCCAGCAGTGCCGCCTGGGTTCGGTTGGCTACGTGCAGGCGCTTGATGATCTGCTTGACATGCGCCTTGACCGTACTTTCCGACATCGACAAGGCGTCGGCAATCAGCTTGTTGGACCGGCCTTCCGAGATCAGCGCCAGGACATCGCGCTGGCGTCGGGTCAACTCCCGCCAAGGCGGCTGCGACGGGCTCGGGGTCGCGTCCTCGAGCCCCGGCTCGGTCAACGCCAGCGGCACGTAAGTCCCGCCGACGCGGATGCGCTCGAGCGCCGCAACCAGAACCTTGAGGCTGAGGCTCATCGGCAGAAAGCCGCGGGCGCCCGAGCGCAGGATCGTGCGGGCGCGCTGCGGGTCGTCGCAGTCGGCCGCCACCAGGATCGGGATCTGCGGCGCCGCCGCCGCTAACAGCGCGAGGTCGATCAGATCGATCTGTCCGCAGGTCGAGCCGCCGAGCAGGATCACCGCGAAGCCCTCGCCGTGCCGCAGCAACTGCACCAGCTCTGCGGCGGTCGCCACATCGGTGATCCGCCAACGCCTCGGTTGCTGGCCAAGCGCCAGTTTGAAGCAATCGCGCCGCAACCGACTCTGGTCGACAATCGCCAGGTGCCGCCGAACCGGCTCGACGAACCCCATTACCGGATCGCGTGGCTCATCGATAACGGTCTCGCGCAGCGAGCTTAGAGGATGGTGAAGTTCCAAACCTTGCCCCCGATGCTTTAGGTTTGCCATCGCCAAAATGCGCCTGCCGACATAACACCAGCGTAAATTTTTGTAAACTCGTGTAACGCTCCGTGAATACATCGTCGCGATCGCCTTAATCGCTTGCGTGGACAAGGCAAAACGCTGCTCGAACAATCGCCGCCAATTCCTTATTTGACGTTCTTTTGTCACAACTGACTACAGATTGATCAGCCAAATGGAACGAGATGTGACGAGCAGACGCTTTGCCGGATGGGGTCTCGGCCCTGTCGAGGCTGCTCGAGAGTCGGCCGGTCGGACCGGCTTTGGGTGCCGGTCGATGATCGGACGCGGGTTGCATTTGTCAAACGGGCGCCGAGATTCCGCCCGAGCCAAACCGCTTCCAGCCTGCTACTTTCAACCCCAGCACCAATTCTCGCCGGGAGGCAGAGATGCAGTATGGGTTTGGCGCACCGGTCAGCGGTCCCCTCGCCAAGCCGGAGAACCTCGCCCGCATCGCTGTCGCGGGTGAGGCGGCCGGCTACGACTACGCCACGATCAGCGACCATGTCGTGATCCCGCACGATATCGAAGCCCGCTATCCCTACAGCGACACCGGCGAATTTCCCGGGCGTTCGCGCGGCGACCGGCACGAGCAACTGACCGCGGTCGCCTTTATCGCCGGCAAGACCTCGCGGCTGCGGCTGGTGACCTCGGTCACCGTCGTCCCGCACCGGCCGGCGGTTCTGCTGGCCAAGATGCTGGCCACCATAGACGTGTTGTCGAACGGCCGGCTGACCTTCGGCATCGGCGCCGGGTGGATGAAGGAGGAGTTTGCGGCCTTGGGCGTGCCGCCCTTCGCCGAGCGGGGTGCGGTCACCGACGAATACCTCTTGGCCTGCCGCGAGCTGTGGACCAAGGACGATCCGCGCTTTGAAGGCAAGTACGTCAAATTTGCCGACGTGCTGTTCGAGCCCAAGCCTGTGCAAAAGCCGCACCCGCCGATCTGGGTCGGTGGCGAGAGCGGTCCGGCGTTGCGCCGCACCGCCCGGCTCGGCGACGGCTGGTACCCGATCGGCACCAACCCCCAGCACCGGCTCAATTCGATGAAGCGCTTCGCGGCTGGGGTCGAGCGGCTCCGCCGGCTGACCCGCGACGCCGGGCGCGACTCGGCGCGGCTGGCGCTCGCCTATCGCATCACCAGCTCAGGAAAATCTCTGCCCGCCCGCGCCGATGACGGCGAGCGGCGGTTATTCTCCGGGGACACCACCGACATCGTCGCCGATCTGCGGGAGTTCCGCGATTTCGGCGTCGGTCATGTCGATTTCAATTTCAGCGGGGCCACCGCCGACGAAATGATCGCCAACATGCGCCGCTTCCGCGAGGACGTGCTAGCAAAGGTTTGAATTGAGAAAGCGTTTAGCGCGGAGGTCGCGGCGGGCGCGCAAAGGGCGTGATGACGCGCCCTGTGCGGACATCGCGCATCCCTGGCGTCCTCTGCGGTAAGCCGTCCCCCTTAGTAAAAGGAGCTGCCGTTGCTGAAGCTCGGATATAAGGCGTCGGCCGAACAGTTCGGACCGCGCGAATTGCTCGACTTCTCGTGCCTGGCCGAGGAGGTCGGGTTCGAACTCGGTCTTTGTCAGCGACCATTTCCAACCGTGGAAGCACACCGACGGCCACGCACCGTCGGCACTCGCCTGGCTCGGCGCGCTCGGCGCCCGAACGCGGCGCGTGGTGATCGGCACGAGCGTGCTGACCCCGACCTTCCGTTATCACCCCTCGGTCGTTGCCCAGGTCTTCGGCACCCTCGGAACTATGTTCCCGGGCCGCATCGTGCTCGGCGTCGGCACCGGCAAGTCGCTGAACGAGGTGCCGTCGATCGGCGTCAAATGGCCGGGCCCCAAGGAGCGGCGCGACCGGTTGCGCGAGGCGATCGCGCTGATCAACAAATTGTGGACCGAGGACCGGGTCAGCTTTCGAGGGCCAATTCTATCGCACCGAAAGTGCGACGATCTACGACAAGCCCAAGGAGAAGGTGCCGATCTGGGTCGCCGCCTCCGGCCCGCTGGCGGCGGCGATGGCGGGCCAGATCGCCGAGGGGTTCATCTGCACCAGCGGCAAGAACCCGCAACTCTATACCGAACTGACCGGCAAGGTCGGCGAGGGCCTCGCCAGGGCCCGGCGCGAGCACGCAAGCCTCGAAAAGATGATCGAGGTCAAGGTGTCGTTCGACACCGACGTGGCGCGCGCCAAGGAAGACACCCGGCATTGGGCGGCGCTGGCGTTGACGCCGGAAGAGAAGGTCGGGGTCGAGGACCCGATGGAGATGGAGCGACTCGCCGCCGCCTTGCCGCTCGACCGCGCCGCCAGCCGCTGGATCGTCTCCGCCGACCCGCAGGAGCAGGTCGAGCAAGATCCGGCCCTATGTCGAGCTCGGCTTCAACCACCTCGTGTTCCATGCGCCCGGCCCCGACCAGGCCCGCTTTCTGAAGCTCTACGCCGAACAGGTATTGCCATTGCTGCGTGCCAAGTTCGGTTGATGAGCCAAATTCGGCTGATGAACCACGAAGTCACGATCCATGCACTGACCGGCATCAAGCTGGTCGAGCCGGGGGACGATCTCGGCGCGATCACGATCGACGCGTTCGTGGCAAACCGGCTGGCGCCGCAGGATGGCGACGTGCTGGTCGTCGCGCAAAAGATCGTCTCGAAGGCCGAAGGCCGATATGTCGACGTACAGACCGTCGAGCCCTCGGAACGGGCGATGGCGCTCGCCGCCGAAATAGACAAGGATCCGCGCTTTGTCGAGGTGGTGCTCAGCGAATCGAAGCGCGTGGTGCGCCATCGTCCAGGCTTGCTGATCGTCGAGCACCGGCTCGGTTTTGTCATGGCCAATGCCGGCATCGACCACTCGAACATCCCGACAGGTGACGGAGACGACCGAGTATTGCTACTGCCCGAGGACCCGGACGGCTCGGCGCGCGCTTTGCGGCAGCGCATAATCGATGCGTTCGGCGTAACGATCGGGGTCGTCATCAGCGACAGTTTTGGCCGGGCCTGGCGCAAGGGCACGGTCGGCATCGCGCTCGGCGCCGCGGGGCTGCCGGCGGTGATCGACATGCGCGGCCGGCCCGACCTCTTCGGGCGCGAATTGCTGGTGACCGAGACGGGCTTTGCCGACGAGATCGCCGCCGCCGCCGGGCTACTGATGGGTCAGGCCGACGAGGCTTTGCCGATGGTGCTGGTGCGCGGGCTACGCTGGTCCGCTCCGGATCTGCCGGCCGCCGCCCTGATCCGCCCGGCCGAGCACGACCTGTTCCGATGAGCCCTCTGTTGCGATGAGTGCGGCAAAGGGTTTTGTTCTGGCGCTCTCAGGCGGGATCGGCGGCGCCAAATTGGCGCTCGGGCTCTACCGCATCCTACCGCCGGGGGCGCTGACCGTCGTAGCCAACACCGGCGACGATTTCGAGCATCTGGGGCTCAGGGTTTCGCCCGATCTCGATACCCTCCTCTACACTCTTGCCGGCATCGACAATCGGGAGACCGGCTGGGGCCGAGGAGGCGAGACCTGGACCTTTATGGCGGCACTCGATCAGCTTGGCGGCGAGACCTGGTTTAAGCTCGGCGACGGCGACCTCGCCACTCATGTCGAGCGCACCCGCCGCCTTGCCGCCGGCGAAAGCCTGTCGCAGATCACCGACGATTTCCGCCGCCGTCTGGGGATTTCGGCGCGGCTGTTGGCGATGACCGACGATCGGGTGGCCACTCGGCTTCTGACCGCGGAGGGCTGGCTCGACTTTCAGGACTATTTTGTGCACCGAAAATGCGCCCCCGAGGTCCGAGAAATCGCCTTTGCCGGCGCTGCGACGGCGCGCGCGCAGCCGGAATTTCTCGCCGCACTCGCCGACCCGGCCTTGCGCATGGCGGTAATCTGCCCGTCGAACCCGTTTATCAGCATCGACCCGATCCTCGCCCTGCCGGGCGTGCGCGAGGCGTTGCGCTCGTGTCCTGCGCCAGTCGTCGCGGTGTCGCCGATCATCGGCGGCAAAGCGGTCAAGGGCCCGACCGCCAAGATCATGGCCGAGCTCGGCCTCGAGGTCGGGGCCGCTTCGGTGGCGCGCCACTACGGCGATATCCTCGACCATTATGTGGTCGACGAGGCGGATATGGCTGCTGCGAGCGGCCTCGATCTGCCGTTGATCATGACCCGCACCCTGATGGAGACGATTGCGGACCGCGAGGCATTGGCGCGCGTCATTCTGGGTCTGGCGGGGGGGTTTTAGGCATATGGGCTACTTGCGATCGTCACTATTCGGCCGATGGCGTCCGGTTCTTTCGTGTTTTCGACCCGCCATCCTCCTCATTCGCCTTCCCGGCGCAGGCCGGGACCCATTTCGGCCATAGGCACCGGCCTTCGCCGGTGTGGCGGGAGAGCAGGGGTAGAAACGGTCAAAAGTGGGCGACTAGTATGGATCTTTGGGCGGTGGTGCCCGTCAAAGAGCGCGATCGGGCGAAGGAACGGCTCGCTTCGTTGCTGCCGCCCGAGTTGCGCCAAGAGCTGGTGCTGGCAATGCTCGAAGACGTGCTGGCGGCGCTCGTCGTCGCCTCGGATCTGGCTGGCCTGCTGGTCGTGACGGTCGACCCGGCCGCCCAGCTCCTCGCCCGGCGTTATGGCGCGCGCCTCGTTGAAGACGGCGCCCGCGACGGCCATACCGGCGCCGTTGCCGCGGCCGCGCGGCTGCTGACGGCCGAAGGACGCGCCGGCATGCTGACCCTGCCCGGCGACATCCCGCTCGTAACCGCTAGCGAAATCGCGACGATCATCGGCGCGCATCGGCCCGCGCCATCATTCACGATCGTCCCCTCGCACGACGAAGGCGGCTCCAATGCGATCCTCGTGTCGCCGCCCGATGCGGTGCCGCTGCGCTTTGGCGTCGACAGCTTTTACCCGCATCTGCGCGCAGCAGAAGCGCGGCGCATCCGGCCGACCGTGTTGCGCCTGCCGGGGATCGCGCTCGATATTGACAATCCTGAGGATCTCGCCGCCTTTGCGCGCCGGCCGCCGCCGACCCGCACGCGCGCGTTCCTCGCCGAAAATGATATGCTGGCGCCGCACTCGAACGCCCTGGCGCGCCTCTAGGAGATCCTTGGGAATGAACATCGACGAGGTTCTGGAAGAGGGCTGGACCGGGCGGCGTCTGTCCGCCGAAGCGGCCTTGGCGCTGGCCGCTGCCGGTGACGCAGATCCGCGCCCACTGATCAGGCTGGCGGCGACATTGCGCGATGAGGGCCATGGCGTGCTCGTCACCTATTCGCCCAAGGTCTTCATCCCGCTGACCCAGCTGTGCCGCGACGTGTGCCACTACTGCACCTTCGCCCATCCGCCGCGGCCGGGCGAACCCATTTATCTCAGCGCCGAAGAGGTGCTGGCAATCGCCCGCGCCGGAGCCGAGGCTGGCGTTCACGAGGCGCTCTTCACGTTGGGCGACAAGCCCGAACTGCGCTATGCCGCGGCGCGCGGGGCGTTGGCCCGGCTCGGCCACGCGACCACGCTTTCCTACCTTGCGGAGATGGCCGGGCTGGTCTTGCGCGAGACCGGCCTCTTGCCGCATCTGAACCCGGGGATCATGAGCCGCGCCGATCTCGACATGTTGCGCCGGGTCTCGGTGTCGCAGGGGATCATGCTCGAAAGCGCCTCCGAGCGGCTGCGCCGGCGCGGCGGCCCGCATTTCGGCTCGCCCGACAAAGACCCGGCCTTGCGCCTCGAAACCATTCGCGTGGCCGGCGAGACGGCTGTGCCGTTCACGTCTGGCATCCTGATCGGCATCGGCGAGACCCGCCGCGAGCGCATCGAGTCGCTGCTGGCTCTGCGCGACCTGCACGACCGCTACGGGCATATCCAGGAAATCATCATCCAGAATTTCCGGGCCAAGCCCGGGACCCGCATGGCGGCGGCGCCCGAACCCGATCTCGCCGACCATCTCTGGACGATCGCGGTCGCCCGGCTGATCTTCGGCCCCGAGATGAACATCCAAGCGCCGCCCAACCTGAACCCAGGCGGGTTGGCCGAGATGATCGCCGCCGGGATCAACGATTGGGGCGGGGTCTCGCCGGTCACTCGCGACCACGTCAACCCGGAGGCGCCGTGGCCGGCGCTCGACCATTTAGCGCGGCAGACCGCCGCCGCCGGCAAGCTGCTGGCGCCGCGCCTGGCGATCTACCCCGAATACACGCGCGAACCCGAGCGCTGGCTCGATCCGGCATTGCGCGCTCCGGTACTGCGGGCGATGGATGCCGAAGGGTTTGCCCGCCCCGATAATTGGGTCGCCGGTTCCGGCAGCGAGCCGCCTATGGGCTCCTATGAAAACCCTCTCCCCCCAGTGGGGGAGAGGAAAGGGCGAGGGGGGCAGCCCCGGCGGCCGGCGGCGGCCTCACCCCCTCACTCCGACCCTCTTCCCCAAGGGGGCGAGGCAGCATTGTAGAGCCGCTGAAAGATATCCTCGACCGGGCAGCAGCCGGCGAAGTCTTGTCCGAAACCGACATCGTTCGGCTGTTCCAGGAGCGCGGCGACGGCTTTGCCGAAGTCTGCCGGGCGGCCGACCAACTGCGGCAGCGGGTCAACGGCAACGAGGTCAGCTATGTCGTCACCCGCAACATCAACTACACGAACGTGTGCTATTTCCGTTGCCAGTTCTGCGCCTTCTCCAAAGGCAAGCTCAGCGAAAATCTGCGCGGCCGGCCCTATGATCTCGATTTACCGGAAGTCCGGCGGCGGGTCGAGGAAGCCTGGGAGCGCGGCGCCACCGAAGTTTGCCTGCAAGGCGGCATCCATCCCGAATATACCGGCGCCACCTATCTGGGGGTCTGCCGCGCGATCAAGGAGGCGGTGCCCGGCATCCATATCCACGCCTTCTCGCCGCTCGAAATCTGGCAGGGCGCCAAGACCCTCGGCCGAACGGTTCCCGATTTCCTGCGCGAGCTGAAGGAGGCAGGGCTCAGCTCATTGCCCGGCACCGCGGCCGAAATTCTCGACGACGAAGTCCGCGCGGTAATCTGCCCCGACAAGATCAAGACCGAAGAGTGGCTCGAAGTCATGGAGGCGGCGCATGGCGTCGGCCTGCGCGCCACGACCACAATTATGTACGGCCATGTCGACCGCTACAAGCATTGGGCGCGGCACCTGTTGCGCCTCCGCGCCTTGCAGGCGCGGACCGGCGGCTTTACCGAGTTCGTGCCTCTGCCGTTCGTGCCGATGGAGACGCCGATCTATCTGAAGGGCCGCGCCCGCCGCGGCGCGACCTGGCGCGAAGCGGTGCTGATGCACGCGGTCGGCCGCCTGGCATTGCACCCGCTGATTACCAACATCCAGACCTCGTGGGTCAAGATGGGCAGCGGCGGCGCTGCCTTTTGCCTCGATGCCGGCGCCAACGATCTCGGCGGCACTTTGATGAATGAGAGCATCACCCGCGCCGCCGGCGCCGTGCACGGCCAGGAGATGCCCCCCGAGGCGATGGAAGCGCTGATCCGCGGCATCGGCCGCACCCCGCGCCAGCGCACCACCCTCTATGGCGACGCGCCCGCCACGCGCCGCGCCGTCGCCTTCGCTGCCGCCCCATTGATCGAGCCCGTCAACACTCCCGCCCGCCGCTACGAGCGCCACCAGGAGCATGTCGCCGCCGACGATTGAGCCGAGGCTCGGCCTTGGGTGGAGACACGCTACGATCTTGGCAGCAACTCCCATAATCGCATCAACCTGAGGCATGAGTTGGGCGGATCGCCGGAGGTGCTCTGGTGGTCTATCAGGTAATCGCAGCCGACGAGTGCGTCGTGCACGGCCACCGCTTGCTCGAGGGTCAGGTCCCCCAGGGCGCGGCGCAAAATAGGATCGCGCTCGGCGGGTGACATTGCGACGAGGGCCGATATCTTATGCTCGTCAGAAAGCAGCCCGAACGCCTGCGGCAGTCCCAGCGCCGGATCCGGCGCGAGGTTCTTTCCTTGTGCGAAACCGTCTCGCGCTCCCCAGTTCGTGACAACAGAGAGACTAACGACAATAGTAATGGTCTTTATTAAAGTGTTTTTGTTCATCTTAACCTCCACTTTTAAAAATACGCAGTGGCGAGTATGCCGGCCGGCGGGTTAATGAGAGGTGAATTGGCCCTTGATTACGAACTTTTCCCGGCTCCGTTTCCGCGTCAGATTATGCTAGGTTTCGGGTTGTTGAGGGAGGTGCGCGATGGAAATCAATGCCGCCGTTTTTCGCAAGGTGCGCGAGCCGTTAACGATCGAGGCGGTGGAGATCGACAAGCCGTGGGGGCGGGAGGTCCTGGTCCGCACCGTGGCGACCGGCGTGTGCCACAGCGATCTGCACGTCGTCGATGGGATTGGCCGGTTTCCGCTCGACCGGCCGATCGTTCTCGGCCATGAGGGGGCTGGCGTGGTCGAGATGGTCGGCGCCGATGTGACGACGGTCAAGCCCGGCGACCATGTCGTCGCTTGTTTATCCGGGTTTTGCGGCGCTTGCCCGCAATGCCTGTCGGGCCACCCGAATTTGTGCACCGGCGGCCTTGTCACCCGCCCCGACAGTGCCGCTCCGCGGCTGTCGCAGCACGGCCAGCCGTTGCGCCAGTTCATCGGCATTTCGAGCTATGCCGAAAAGATGCTGCTGCACGAGAACTCGATTGTCCGGATCAACCCCGAACTGCCGCTCGACCGTGCCGCGTTGGTCGGCTGCGGGGTATTGACCGGAGTCGGCGCTGCGTTGCGCAGTTCGGGGCTCGAAGCCGGGCAGAGTGTCGCCGTGTTCGGCTGCGGCGGGGTCGGGCTGTCGATCATCCAGGGTGCGCGGATTGGCGGCGCGCGGCAGATCATCGCCGTCGACCAGTTCGACTTCGAAGCGCGAGATGGCGACCCACGCCGGCGCCACCGATTTTGTCAACAGCGCCGAGGACGACCCGGTCAAACGGGTGCGCGCGTTGACCGGCGGGCTCGGTGTCGATCACGCCTTCGAGGCGGTCGGCGTCGCCGCGCTGGTGCGCCAGGCGATCGAGAGCCTGGCGATCCGCGGCACCGCGACGATCGTCGGCGTCTTGCCGCCGGACGCGATGATCGAGTTCCCATGGATGGCGATCCGCCCCGAATGCAAGGTGCAGACCTCGCGCATGGGCTCGAACCGGTTTCCGCACCGACATCCCGCTCTATCTCGACTTCTACCGCCAGGGCCGCCTCGACCTCGACGCAATGGTCACCAAGCGCGGCCGTCTCGGCGACATCAACGAAGCCTTCCGCGCCATGAAAGCCGGCGAAGTCGCGAGGACCGTGCTGACGTTCGATTAGGAGCAATGGTCAGAAGGGCACATTGCGTCTGCCCCGTAGGGGCACGTGTTATCGCCCTTTCAATGGCTCACGCGGAAAGGTTGAAATCCTTCGGTCGCGCGCAAGGCGAATCGCACCCCGAAAATCGCGAATTAATAGCGTCATTCGCGATGGCCTCGCAAATATCAGCGAAACCTTCGGCGTGATGCAGGCCGGTGAGGTGGCCTCATTGGCTTCCGGCTCTCCTTGCTGTTCCTCGAGACGGCGGATCTGGTTCGCAATGTGCTCCCCGGCTCCGTTCACGTCGGCAGGCGCCAATTGGCTTTCCTCGCGAAGTCGTCGAAGAAATCGGTGTCATAGGCCTGTTCGGGCGAGCCGCGCACCATCTCGTCGATCACGTGAGCGTCCTCGCCGACCAGGATGCGCCAGCTTTCGGCCTTGACCCCGTCGAGAATGATCGTTGCCGCTTGCGCAGCGGTCGTCGGCGCCTCCTCGCGAAACCGGCGGTCGCGCTCGGCCACCAGTTTGCGGATGTCATCGTCGGACAGAGCGGAGGCGTCCCGGCCCATCGAGGCGATGCGCGCCCGCGCCTGGGCCAATTGCGTCGCGTCCATCTGATCGGCCTCGTGGCCGCTCTGGATCTTGCGGGAATTGGCGGTGATCCCGGTGCCGATGTGGCCGGGCATCACCACCGAGCATTTGATATGCGGCGCGTTGATCTTGAGGTCGGTGATCAGCGCCTCGGTAAAGCCCTTGACCGCGAATTTTGCCGCACTATAGGCGGTGTGCGGGATGCGCGGGCCCACGGACGCCCAGAAACCGTTGACGCTGCTGGTGTTGATGATGTGCCCCTCGTCGGCCTTCAGCAGCATCGGCAGAAAGGCGCGGGTGCAGTTGTAGACCCCGCCCCAGCAGATGTTGAAGGTCTTTTCCCACTCCTCGCGCGCATTGGCGATCATGCTGCCGCCGCCGCCGATGCCGGCGTTGTTGAACAACAAATGGATCTTGTCGGTGCCGTGGCGATCGGCGACCTCGTCGCGAAACCGCTGCACCTGCCCCTCATCGGACACATCGGCGATGTGGGTCGTGACGCGCAAGCCTTGCGCCAGCCCCGCCGCCTCGCACAGCCGCCTGGTCTCGGCCATCCCGGTCGCGGAAACGTCGCACATCGCGACATTGCAGGCTTCGGCGGCGAGCTGCCGGACGAGCTCTCGCCCCATGCCCGACCCGCCGCCGGTGACGACCGCGATCCTCCCCGCAAAATCCTTCATCTTTCGGCCTCCTACGCTCGCTTGGCTCGGAACAAAAGCTACCGGCCTCGCCATTTGAATGACAAACGGACCTCAGCGGATTAGGGCGATTTCAACTCCGACATCAACCCCGGCCCAGGCCCTGTCGGCAGTGATGACTGCGCACCCAAGGTGCAATCCCAACGCTAGACACGCACAATCGCCGAGGGAGAGTCCGGCGCGGCGTGTATGCGGCCGCAGATAAGCGGCTAGCCTCGCCTGCATCCGCAACGGCGATGCCGTCATTCACGCGCTGCCTCGGCTCGGCGTTCGTCGATCAACTCCTGCACCAGATCGCGTCCTTTCGGCAGGTACTGCGCAACAATGGCCTGCGCCGCCTTGATTGCTTGCTCGGGAGTACGCAGGCGCAATTCGCCTGCGCTGACCGGCTCGATCAATAGTTCATCTCCCGGCTTCAGACCGGCCGGGGCGCGGCAGTCCGCCGGGATCACGATCCGACCCTGCGGTTGATCCGGGCTCTAGCTTGCATGACACGTCTCCACATTTCTGCATTAACATGCCTAGGCGTCATTGAACCCGCGATCGGAGAAGAGGAGCGCCAATCATGTTGACCACGACGCGCGACATGATCATGCCGACGGCGATCACCGGGTCGTATCCACGGCCATTGTGGTTCGATGCGAGCCTGCAAGGCCGGTCATTCAAGGCAGCGCTCGGGGATTCGCTGTTTCGCGAGCAGTATCTCGACGCGGTCGCCGCGGTGATCAATGCGCAGGAGGCGGCCGGGCTCGACATCGTCACCGACGGCGACAGCCGCTTCGACCTTGCGGTCGGCGGCAAGTCCTGGTTCTTCTACCCGATCGAGCGGCTCGCCGGCATCCATGGCCACCGCAGCACTTCGCAAGGCTGGATGGGTCGGCCCGGAATCCGGCCCGGCCATATCCTGTGGGAGGTGCAGGAGGCCTATCAGCCGGCGATCGTTACCGAAAAACTGACCCGCGGTCCGCTCGAATACGCCGCCTTGTGGCAGATCGCCCAGCGCCTCACCGACCGGCCGGTCAAGTTCGGCGCGATCTGCGCGCCGGCCTTGGCCAGCATGCTGTGGAACGAGCATTACCCAGACGACAAGGCGATGGTGCTCGACCTGTGCGACATCATCAATGCCGAACTGCGCGAATTGGCCGCCGCCGGCTGCCCGGTGATCCAGGTCGAAGAGCCGCGCCATCACGGGCTGACGACGCGGCCCGACTGCACCGAGGCCGATCTCGAATTCCAGACGCACGCCTTCAACCGCCAGCTCGCCGGCGTCGACGCCGAGATCTGGGCGCACACCTGCTGGGGCAACCCCAACCAGCAGCGCGTCTATTGGGAGGTTCCGAGCTACGAGCGCGCCCTGCCGTACCTTCTGCAACTCGACGCCGACGTGATCACCTTCGAATGCGCGTCAAGCGATGGCAGGGACCTGCCGCTCTTCGCCAAATACAAGACCGACAAGAAGATCGGGATCGGCGTCGTCAACCACTGCAACACGATCGTCGAGCCGCCCGAGCACGTCGCCGCGCTGATCAGAAAGGCTCTCGAATACATCCCGCCCGAACGGCTCATCATCACCACCGATTGCGGTTTCGGCCGCGAAGGGTTGTCACGCCGCATCGCCTATTACAAATGCGTGTCGCTGGTGGCCGGCACGAACATCGTGCGCCGGGAATTGGGGCTGCCCGAAGCGCATATCCGCGCCGCCGATCCCAAGCTCTATTTCGCCAGCGCCGACCAGAGCTGAGCGCCGGCGCCACATCCCGCCGCTGCCGCCATCATCCCATCATCAACGGAGAACTCCGATGGTCGCGATCAAATCCGTCGCCCATTTCAGCATACCGGTCAGCGATGTCGCGAAAAGCACGCAATTTTATACGGAAATCGTCGGCTGCCGGCATCTGGCGACGGTAGCACGCGGGCAAATGGCGTTTCTCGACGCGGCCGGGACGTGTCTGATCCTGGTCGGGCGCGAGCCGCCAATCAATCCCAGGCCCGAGGACCATGGCGGCGTGCATCATTCCTTCGCTGTGGCGCACGAGGATTACCGCGCGGCGCTCGACCATCTGCGGGCCCACGGAGTCGAGATCACGTTCGAGGAAGACCGGCAGGGCGGGGTGCTCAACGGGCCACGCGCCTATTTCCACGATCCCGACGGCACCGTGCTGGAATTCATCGATCTGACGAGCTACGCTGGCGACCCGCCTGGGATGCCGGCGTGACGCGCGAGACGCCGGCGCCTTGCGGCGCTTGCCAGCTGAGATGGAAGACCCGTTCAACCTCCGCCGCTTTGTCGATGCCCAAGCTTCGATTTTCGATCAGGTGTGCTCGGAGCTGCGCCAGGGCCGGAAACGCGGGCATTGGATGTGGTTTATCTTCCCGCAGATCAAGGGTCTGGGCCACAGCCGGTTGGCGACCGAGTTCGCGATTTCTTCGCAGGCAGAAGCCGAAGCCTATTTGAACCATCCGCTTCTCGGGCCGCGGCTGCGCGAGTGCACCCGCCTCGTTAACCTGATCGATGGACGCGACATCGCGCAGATCTTCGGCTACCCGGACGATTTGAAGTTCCGCTCGTGCATGACCCTGTTCGCCACTGCGACCGAAGACAACCAGGTCTTCAACGATGCCGCGCAAAAGTATTTCGCCGGCGAACACGATCGCGCGACGCTCGAACGATTGAAATCGTGAACCCGGCCGCCGAGCTCGAGGCCTTCAGCGCCGCCCCCGATCCTCAGCTTGCCTCGCCATCGGCGTCGGCGTAGCGGATCGCGAGAACCTCGATCTCTTCGGTCCCGGAGGGGGCGCGCAGCTCGACAAGATCGCCCTGCCGCGCCTTCATCAGCGCGCGGGCGACCGGCGAGATCCAGCTGATTTGGCCGCGGGCGAGATCGGCTTCGTCGATGCCGACGATCGTCACCCTCGCTTCGATGCCGCGCTCGTTCGCATAGGTGACGGTGGCGCCGAAAAACACCTGGTCACGATTTTTCTGCTGTCTCGGGTCGACCACCTCGGCGTGTTCCAGCCGCTTCGTCAGAAAGCGGATGCGCCGGTCAATCTCGTGCAGCCGGCGCTTGCCATAGATGTAGTCGCCGTTTTCCGAGCGGTCGCCGTTGCCGGCGGCCCAGGCCACCGTCTCGACCACTTGCGCGCGCTCGATCCACAATCGGCGCCGCTCGTCCTCTAGGCGGCGGCAGCCCTGGGGAGTCATGTAGTTCTTGACCCCGATCGGGATCGCCGCCGGCTCGTCGGGCGGGTCGGCCTCGTCTTCGGTTTCCTTGACGAAGGCTTTGCTCATGCGCTCACCCGTTCCTCCCCGGTGCCGCGGTCTCCCATAGGAAACAGCGGATCGGCGCCCGCCATTCCGTCTCGATATAGGATAGCGCATCCCCTCGTGCCACAATGCACCCGATGTGACAGCGGGAGCAGAGGCGATGGCGGTGCTGCAGAGCAAGGTCGTGCTGGTGACCGGCGCCGGTGCCGGGATCGGCCGGGCAACGGCGCTGGCGATGGCTGAGGCCGGCGCCGCCGTTGCCGCCGCCGACATCGATCCGGCCGCGGCCCAGCGGACGGCGGACGAAGCCGCAGGCAACAATCGGCGGGCGATCGCGATCGAGGCCGATTGCGGGGATGTCGCCAGCATCGATGCGATGGTCGCGCGCACCGTCGCCGAGCTGGGCCGGCTCGACGTGATCGTCAACAACGCCGGCGTCACCCGTTACGCCGAGATCATGGACCTGACCGAGGCGGATTGGGACCGTATCCACCGGGTCAACGCCAAGGGCGTGTTTTTCTGCCTGCAGCGCGCCGCCAGGGAAATGATCGCGCAAAACCGAGCCGATCGGAGCGGCGGGCGGATCATCAACATCGCCTCAATCTCCGGACGCGGCTATTCCGGCGCCTCGAACGCCGCCTATGCCGCCAGCAAGGGCGCCGTCATCGCCTTGACCAAGACCGCCTCGCAGCAGCTCGGCCGGCACAACATCAATGTCAATGCGATCTGCCCGGGGGTGACGCGGACCGAATTGGGCGCCCGCAACGCTGTGGCGCGAGCCGCCGAACGCGGCATTGGCGTGGCCGAGCTAGAGGCCGAGGCCGAGGCGCGCATCCCGTTGGGCCGCGCCAACATGCCCGAGGACATCGCGGCGATGGCGATGTTCCTCGCCTCGCCCGGCGCCCGCAACATCACCGGCCAAGCCTACAACGTCGATGGAGGATTGGTGCCCAGCTGAACATGCGATCGCACTGTTCTTCTGTCAGATCGCTGCGAATTAGATCATTGTGCTGCGCAATCATGATGGCCAACGAGCCGAGTACTCTCGCATCCAAGGGAAAGAACGGGTGAGCGACGACCATCTGCCGACGTCGGCGGCCCGCCCACCTGGTTTCATGGCAAACTCCAAGAATGGCGGTTAACGGCTTCGCCCCGGCAAAGGTCAACCTTTATCTGCACGTTACCGGACGGCGGGCGGACGGCTATCATTTGATCGACAGCCTGGTCGGCTTTGCCGATATCGGCGATCGCTTGACCGCCCGGCCCGGCGCTTCGCTGTCGCTCGAAATCAACGGGCCGCAGGCCGCAGCCCTCGCCGGCCCGGGCGTGGACAATCTGGTGCTCCGCGCAGCACGCCTACTTGCCGGACATGCCGGGCTCACTGCCGGCGCCGCAATGCATCTGCAAAAGAACCTGCCGGTCGCGGCCGGTATCGGCGGCGGGTCAAGCGACGCGGCGGCGGCGTTGCGGGCGCTCTCTCGCCTGTGGGGCGTCGCGGCCGACGATCAGGCCTTGTCTCGGCTCGGCGCGCAACTCGGTGCCGATGTGCCAGTTTGTCTTTTTGCGCGGGCCGCCTGGGTCAGCGGCATCGGCGAGCGGATCGACCCTGCCCCGCCGTTGCCCAATGCCGGAATCGTGCTCGTCAATCCGCGGATCGAGCTGCATACCGCCGCGGTGTTCGCCGCCCGGCAGGGCCGGTTCGGCGGCGCCGGCCGCTTTGTTCCGATGCCGCAGGATGCCGCCGGGCTCGCTGATGCCCTGAATTCCCGCCGCAACGAGTTGACCGAGGCCGCGATCGGCCTCGTTCCCGAGATTGCCGCGGTGCTGAGCGCGCTGTCCCGTCTCCCAGGCGCCCTGATCTCCCGGATGAGCGGCAGCGGCGCCACCTGCTTTGCGCTGTTCGCCGATCGTGCGCTGGCCGAGCGGGCATGCGCCGCGCTCGGCGCCGCCGAGCCCCGCTGGTGGTGCGCCGCCGGCTGCCTTATTGCAGGGGCAGCCACTCCGCACCAGCCCCGGATGGGGCGGCCCGACCATCCGTGAGCCGGCCGGCCATTTGCGATCCGCTTCGCCTGCGATCGGCACCATCCTCTCCCGCAGCTGCGGGAGAGGATGGTGAACGTAGAGAGGCGGGGTGCGGGGCAGCGGCCGCGAGCCGTTCAGGGCGAGGCGTGGCCCATGAAGATTTGCGGGATCGGCTGGCCCCAGGGCCCGCCGGCACCGGCGCCGCGCTCCAGGCGATTGGGCGGAGTGCTGGCGTTCAACACGTCGGTGTCGGCCCAGTGCTCGTGCACCCGGCCCCACGGATCGGCCCAGTAATCGAACAATTGGCTGCCGATCAGGTGGCGGCCGATGCCCCACATGTGCTGGTAACCCTTCTTCTCCAGCTGCTCGTGTCCGGCCATCACGTCATCGATGTCGGCCGCCTCGTAGGACAGATGGTTGAGCCCGCTCTTGTCCCCGCGGATGCAGAAAAAGGCGTGATGATCGACGTAATCGTCGCCGCGATCGAGCCGGTTGAACGAGCCGACCACGTTGTTCGGGTCGCCGGCATAGAATTCGTCCGAGCAGCGGAACCCCAGCGTCTCGCGATACCAGCCGAGCGTCTTCTCGAAATTCTTGCTCATGACGACAAAATGGCCGAGCCGCTTGATGTGCGAGGGGCCGGGGTCGACCCGGAACAATTCGCCCTTGCGGCGGTATTTGTCCTCGCCCGAATTGACCTTTGGCCGCTTGACCGGGATCGGGTCGAGCATCTGCATGCCGTAAACCACCTCGACCTGATAGCCGTCGGGGTCGGTCAGCCGCACCCGCTTGCCGCCGCCGGGCTCGTCGATGTCCTCGATCGTCGAGGCGCCCGGGGCCCGCGACACCCGCTCGAGGTCTTCCATGCCGGCGGCATGGACCGCGATTCCGACATAGCGCGGCTCGCCTAGCTCGGTCACATGCAGGTGGTGCGGCGCATCGGTGCCGCGCATATAGAGCGCATTCTTGGTGCGGTCGGCGCGC
Source organism: uncultured Alphaproteobacteria bacterium (assembly GCA_963832875.1). Lineage (GTDB taxonomy): Bacteria > Pseudomonadota > Alphaproteobacteria > ATCC43930 > CGMCC-115725 > AP-15. The sequence goes on from CAWHWB010000005.1 coordinate 167,775, forward strand.
ACCATGCCGAAATCAGTCAGAAATTCTTCTTGGCGGTCGAGGTCGGGCGAGCGCAGCCGCCCATAAGCGAGGTCGTAGGCTTTGATCACCGGCATGACATCCTCCCAAGACGCAGCGTCGAACGTTTCTAGATTATTTTCCCGGTGCGCGCGACTCCCCAATCGAGCCGCGGCTCCCCTGCTCGGTCGGGACATGGCGTAATCGCGGGCGATGGCGGCGCTAGCCGGTAGCCTCCGCGAGGATCAACGCCATCCCGGAGAGCATCACCATGGATCAGTCGCAGTATGTCGGTCTCGATGTGTCGCTTGAGACGACCGCCGTTTGTGTCATTGACGACAATAGTGCCGTAGTTTGGCGCGGCAAGTGCGCCTCAACCGTTGACGGAATTACCGCGACCATCCGCGCCTATGCCCCGGCCGCCGTCCGGATTGGCCTCGAGACCGGCCAACTCTCGAATTGGCTGACCCTGAACCTCCGCCGCCGCGGCCTGCCCGTCCTTTGCCTTGATGCCCGACATGCGAAGGCGGCGCTCAGCCTGCAAATCAACAAGACCGACGCGAACGACGCTCTTGGCCTAGCTCAGGTCGTGCGCACCGGCTGGTATCGCGAAGTCGCGGTCAAGAGCATGGATGCACACACGCTAAAAATGCTGCTGGTTTCAAGGGCGCAGCTCGTCTCGCAGCGTCAGACGATTGCCAACACGATCCGCGGTTTGCTCAAAACTTTCGGTCTCGTCATCGCGCGCGGAGTGTCCGCGAACAGCTCGTTGGCAATGACGTGCTGGCAGCAATCGTCGAACCGCTGCTCATCGTATGGCAGGCTCTACGAGAGCAAATCGCCACATTTGACCGGCAAATTCTCGCTCGCGCTCAGGCCGATGCCGCTATCCGGCGCTTAATGACCATTCCCGGTGTCGGCGTTGTCGTTTCCCTCGCCTACACTGCTGTCATCGATGACCCCGCACGGTTCCGACGGTCAGCTTCGGTCGGTGCCTATCTCGGTCTGACACCGCGCCGCTATCAATCAGGTGAGGCCGACCACAATGGCCACATCTCTCGGTGCGGTGATGGGTTGCTGCGCGCCTATCTCTTTGAGGCGGCGACAGTGCTGCTATCCCGCGATTTGCGAAGGTCGGCGCTAAAGACATGGGGTCTCGCGCTGGCTAAGCGCATCGGGCTGCGGCGCGCCAAAGTTGCGGTCGCCCGCAAGCTGGCGGTCGTCATGCACCGGGTCTGGAGTGACCGTAGCGAATACCGCTGGGGCGAAAGCACCGTCGCGGCGTAGACGATTCAACTCAAGTTCTGCCCTCCAAGGGCGGAAACGCGTCCCCGCCGGGACGAGGTGAGACAACCCCGAGTTCCTCGCTGCGGCGCTAACATAGCTGACCGCGTTCGGGACGGAGGGGTGTCAGCCTCCCCGATGCCACGTTGCGGCTGACAGACCGCGGAAAGAACCATGACCCCGGCAGGACGCAATGAAGTTCCGGTTCACTCGATCCTTGCGCCGTACTCGCGGCCGTCAAGGACGCTGCGCGCCGCCGTGCGATGGCCTGCGGCCATCCTTGACCGCCGCTGCGTGCGACGCTCACCATATCGGTAAGCCGGGACGGAGAAACGGCTCTCAAGGCCGAACTGAGAAACTGCTTGCTGTAGGTACTGCACACGACCCTAAGCGGTCACTCGTTGCGAACTCGACGACGGGGAGAAATGCCCCAAGGGAGCCGTGGTCGCTCGGGTCGAACATCTTTCGCCGGAGTAGATTAGATCCGGACACCGCAGGAAGTGCACGCGCCGTCGGGAGGATCACATGAAGAAATCGCAAGTTTTGGGATTGTTCGGCTCGATAGCTCTTGCCACGATGCTGTCGACCATATGCGGGAACGCTAGGGCGCAGCCGAGCGGTGCCGGCCAGCCGCCAGTCTGTATCGCTATCCCACCGTATGATACCGTCCCATATAAAGCAGAGAAATTTATTAGCGTCGCGCCGGGCGTCAATCTGGAGGTGCTGGACTGGGGCGGTTCGGGAGAGACGATGGTGTTGTTGACCGGGTCAGGCGACAACGCGCACGTTTACGATTACTTTGCATTCCAGTTCACCGATTTCTTCCACGTCATTGGGATCACCCGCCGTGGATGGCTGCCATCAAGCCAGCCGCTTCCATCGAGGCCGCCCAGGACCGGCTATGACGTCGAGACGAGAGCAGCGGACGATATCAAGGTCCTCGATGCCTTGGGCATCAACAAGGCCGTATTTGTCGGCCATTCCATAGCCGGTTCGGAATTGAGCAAGATCGCAGTAAAATATCCGAGCTATGTAGATAAATTAGTCTATCTCGATGCTTCTGATCTGTCAGAAAGGTCTACGATCCCCGAAGTACCTGATGCGTTTCACCTGTTTACTGACTCTGACGGTAAATCCATATTTACTCTGCAAGCGGCCTATACACGGTTGCTGGGGGTCCGCGAACCAATCCCGGCGACCTGCCTGTCCTATGCGTTTGACAAAGATGGAAGAGTTACGGGGACCTCGACACCGGAATCCATCGAGACAGCATTTGCTGCGGGTGTGCGGGCTCCGGCAAATCCGCCAACGAACTGGGCGGATATCAGGCAGCCGCGGCTCGGCATTTTCGCGCCACCGACTGTTAAGAGCAAACTACCCTGGTACCCGTACTTGAGTCCCACTGACCAAGCATTATTCGATGAACGGTTTCCGTTCTATCTTCAGTGGTTCAGTAATGTTATAAGTCTATTTGGAGAAAAACATCCGGGGAGTTCCACGCCTGTAGTGTATTTACTGCCTGGTGCTCCGCACTATATCTACATCAACAACGAAGCCGAGGTCGTGCTCCAGATGCGGAACTTCTTCGGGTTACCCCCGGCAGGAAACAAATGAACAAATCAACCAGCTGCTATCGCGCCCGGATGAACAGCTCTGCGCTCTGAACCCCACAGATCTCCCGCGTATCGCCGAATGGTTGGAATCGGCGCGACCCGGTCGCCCCGACGGGCGAAGGACCGGTTTCCACCTACTGCTGACCAGCAAGGAGCGGACCCCCTTGCAAAAACGACGCGATTAAAGAACCCCTTGCCAAAACGACCGCGATTAAAGAACGGTGGAGCATCCGGCATGGGCTCTCTGACGACCAGCTGTTCCGTGCGGGCGCTTATTGACAATCCGGCCTCCATGAAATTCGAACGTGAATGACAAGGTTTCGCCGCCCCTCGTCGAGCGGCGGGTTGATCGCCGCGATCTTTGTCGGCCAGGCTCTAGGCATGGCCGGGATCGTTTCGTTCCCGGCCTTGCTGCCGCGGTTCCAGCATATGTGGTCGCTGTCCGGCGGCGAGGCGGGGTTCATCAGCGGCATCTACTTTGCCGGGTACATTGTCGCCGTTCCGATCTTGAGCGCACTGACCGACCGGCTCGACCCGCGGCGCATCTACGTCGTGTCACTGTTGTTCGGCGCGGCGACCGCCCTCGGTTTCGCCCTGTTCTCGAGCGGTGCAGCGAGCGCCGCCTTGTGGCGGTTTTTGCAGGGGGCGGCGTTCGGCGGAGCCCACATGCCCGGGATGCGGGCGCTTTCGGACGCGGTCCCGGCGGATCGGGAGACCCGGTCGGTCGCGGTCTACACCGCGACCTTCACGGTCGGGGTGAGCCTATCCTACGCGCTGTCGGGACTTCTGGCCGACGCCTTCGGCTGGCGCCTCGGCCTCGCCCTGCTCGGCGCGGGCCCGCTCGCCGCGGCGGCGATCGGCTGGGCCGTGCTGCCCCCTCTGCCGCGTGCTCCCGCGCAAGGGTCGCGCTGGCTTCCGGCGCTCGGCCCGATCCTGCGCAACCGCCGAGCGCTGCTGTTCGTCTGCGCCTATGGGCTGCACAACGGGGAGGTCTCGGCCATCCGCGCATGGCTGGTTGCCCTCCTCGTCTTCGCCGCCGATCGGGCGGGGCGGCCCGGTCTCGCGGGTTATGCGACGCTCGTCGCGACGCTCGCCAATCTCTGCGGAACTCCGCTGATCGTCGCCGCCAACGAGCTGGCGGCCCGGTGGGATCGGCGATCCGTCGTCGCGGTCGCGATGACGGCCTCAGCGATCACCGGGGTCGTTCTCGCCTGCGCTGCGGCGCTGTCGCCGATCGCCGCCGCCCTCGCCGCAATTCTCTGCGTCGCTCTAGCCACCGCCGATGCCGGAACAATCAATGCCGGACTGGTCGCGGCGAGCGACCCTGGACGACGCGGCGCCTTTCTCGCCGTCCAGGCGCTTTCGGGGTTCGGTGCGTCGGCCCTCACACCGATGCTGTTCGGGTTCGTTCTCGACCTCGCCGGAGGCAGTGGATACGCCACTGCCTGGATCGCCGCTTTCGCGTTTCAGGCGGCGATTGGCCTTTTATGGCCGCTGGCCTATTGGAAAGCCCGCATCAGAGCCCGGCGCGCGGCCCCGTCGCATGCCGAGTGAGATCTTCAAGCCACCGCCACCGCTCGCCGGAAGCCAAAGGCTCAGCGCACCGCCAGCTCCCAATCGAGATCCTCGATCGCCTCGCGCTGGTCGCCCGGCCGCGCCGCGCGGCCGAGCTCTGCCAGCCGCGGCGCCAGCAATACGGTCGTCGCCCAATAACCGGCGCCGGTCGCGAGCACCGTCACCAGGACCTTGATCCATGGCGCCGGGATCACGAACATGTAGGCGAGGAAACCGAGGGCGGTCCAAACCACAGCGATCGGGTTGACCCCCTTCCAATACCAATAGGGCCCATTGGGCTCGAACAGAGCGACGAGGTCGATCTTCATCCGCTTGACCAGGATGTAGTCGGCGATCAGCACCCCGCCGATCGGCGAGAACACGTTACCCAGCATGCCCACATAAGCCGTGTAGCCGGTGACGACGCTGGGCGTCGCCGACAATGCGATGCCGAGCAGGCTGATGATGACCGTGGTCCAGAACCGGCCGAGGCGCTCGAACATGTTCGACAGCGACAAGCCGCCCGTATAGAGGTTCAAGACGTTGATCGTCCAATTGTCGAGCGCGATCACGATCAGGAACAGCAATAGGACAAAGTGGCCGACGCCCAGGCCGGAAGCCACGGCGAAGGCATTGGGGCTGGTGCCCAGGGTCGCCGACGCCGCGTATGCGCCGAGCAGTGCTGCAAAGCACCCGCCGCCGACCTTGCCGAGCAGGGTCCCTAGCCACATGTCCCGGCGCGAGCGGGTATAGCGGCAGAAATCGGCCGAGTCGGTGACCATGGTCAGCGAGCCGGCGGCGGTGACATTGAGCCAGGTCACGAACAACAGCCACCCAGCCTGCGGCTTGCCGGCATAGCGCACGACCTGCGCGGGGGCGAAATGCGGGTCGGAGTGCGTCGCCAGCAGCACCAGTATCAGCGACAGGATCGCGATCTTGAACGGCAATGCCAGCCGCGACAGATGCTTTAGCGAATTGTAGCCGATGATCGCCACCACCGCTTGCAGGACGGCGAAGCTGACGCTGACCGCGACCAGTGAATGCCGGGTCCCGGTCCAGCGGTCGAGGATCGCCACCACCGCCAGCGATCCCGCCACGGTCTGGAAGGCGAACCAGTAGGTCGAAGCGATCGTGCGCAGGAACGAGGGCACCCACTTAGCGCCGCGCACCCCATAGGCCATGCGGGTCGAAACCTGGCCCGGCAGCCCGAAATCGACCCCGACCGTGGCCATGATCGTATAGGCGATCGTCGCCAGCAAAACCCCGCCGGTGATGGCGCCCACCGCACCCAGGAACGACAGCCCCGAGACCACCGCGAGGCCGCCGACCAGGATCGAGCCGGGGTTGAGGGCAAACCCAAAGATGATCGCAAAAATGTCGAACCACCGCACCGTCTTCAGCTCGGGCGGCACCGGCTCGATGCCGAATTGCTCGACCCCTTTGGGCTGGTGGTAGCGTCGCCGGATCTTTTCCTCGATTTCGGTGACCGTGTGCATTCGCGTTCTCCTTGCTGGCTCGCGCCGCTGGGCCGAGGCCAATTGGAGCAAGCGGAGCCGCAAGAAACATGCCACAAGTAAATTGCATCGAAATCGGGCATTCTGCATTGAGACTGCTCGATGCTTGGCGATCTTCCTTCTGGGTAATATTTCACCAAATTAAATATCAGAGATCAAACATTTGCTAATTTTGCCAATTTTTGCACCATGCGACGAGATTTACCCGGCAATTTGGCAACGCTGTGTCACAGTTTTGGGCAGGCGGGGCCCGGCCATCTGGATTGTTGCGCCGCGCAATCGGGCAGCGGCCGATCGCCCGTTTTAGCACCGCGCTTGCGTCGATATCGGGCAGACCCACTCGCCGGAGGCAAAATCCATGGAAGTCGGCGTCTTCATCCCGATCGGCAACAATGGCTAACTGATTTCGACCACCTCGCCGCAATACATGCCGAGTTTCGACCTCAACCGCGAGGTGACGCAAAAGGCCGAGCGCGGTCGCGGTGTTGACTTTGCCACCGGCCTTTGCCGCGCGCATGGCGGTCACGATTGATCCGATCTCGCACGGCCGCTTCGGGATCAACATCGTCTCTGGCTGGCAACAGGCCGAGTACACGCAGATGGGGATCTGGCCGGGCGAGGCGCATTTCCAGCGCCGCTACAAATACTGAGCCGAATACGTTTCGATCATGCGCGAGCTATGGGCGGCCGGCCGTTCGGATTTTCGCTGCGAGTTCTTCCAGATGGACGACTGCCGCGTCAGCCAGTTGCCGACGGCGCCGATCTGGATCATCGGCGCCGCGCAGAGCGACCGCGGCATGCGGTTCGCCGCCGAATTTTGCGACTATAAATTCTGCGCCAGCTTTGGCGTCAACGAGCCGACCCGGTTTGCCCCCAGCGTCGCCCGCCTGATTGCAGCGAGCGAGAAAACCGGCCGCGATGTCGGCGCCTTGATCCTGATCATGGTCATCGCCGACGAGACCGACGCCGCCGCCTGGGCGAAATGGGAAAACTACAAGGCCGGGATCGACCTCGAAGCCTTTGCCTAGCGCGAAGCCCAAGCCGGCGCCGACCCCAACACCGACCCCTATTCGACACCAAACCGCGATAAATTGACCGACCGCACTTCGCCGACTAATCAGGGTGTGCTGGTCGGCTCCTATGCGTCGGTGGCGCGGATGCTCGACGAGGTCGCAGCGGTGCCGGGGGTGCGCGGAGTGATGCTGACCTTCGACGATTTCGTGATCGGCATGGAGCAGTTCGATCGACGCATCCAGCCGCTGATGCAAAGCCGCGCCAAGGCGCTCGTCGCATGACCCTGCTCGCCGAGGAGGCGCTCGCCACCCTGTTCACCGAGGCGCGCACCTTTACCCATTGGCTCGACCGCCCGATCCCCGACGGCGTGATCGAAACGGCATTGGAATTGGCCCAGCTCGGGCCGACCAGCGGCAATTGCGAGCCGATGCGGCTGGTGCTGGTTAAGAGCCCGGCGGGCAACGAGCGGCTGTTGCGCTGCGTCTCCTCCGGCAATTCCGAAAAGGTGCGCACCGCGCCCGTCACCGCGATCGTCGCCTACGACCGCGAATTCTACGAATACCTGCCGCGGCTCTACCCGCACACCGACGCGCGCGGCTGGTTCACCAGCAACGACGCGCTGGCGCTCGAAACCGCCTTCCGCAACAGCTCACTGCAGGGTGCCTATTTCATATTGGCGTTGCGCGCGCACGGCCTCGATTGCGGGCCGATGTCGGGTTTCGACAATGCCAAGGTCGATGCCGAATTCTTCCCCGACGGCCGCTGGCGCAGCAATTTTCTACTAAACATCGGTTATGGCGAGCGCCCGCACCCGCACCCCCGTCCGCCCCGTCTCGGCTTCGCCGAAATCGCCGAGTGGGTCTGACCGGCTGCTACCCGGTGCGGCGGATCAGCCCGGCCCAGCGGTCGAGGGTCGGCAGGATTTTGTCCGCGGGCTCGGACAGCAGCATGATTACGACGCGCGCGACGCCCAGGTCGCGGCAGCGGGCGAGCTGGTCGACGTCCTCGTCGGGGTTGAACAAGGTGATCGGCAGCGATTGCGGGTCACGTCCGGCGTCGCGCGCCATTTTCCGGAATTCATCGAGCCTGTCGAGTGGGCTCGACCCCGGACGGCCGCCGATCGGGCACCAGCCATCGCCATAGCGGATCGCGCGCCGCGCCGCCTGCGGCCAGGCTCCTCCGACCAGGATCGGCGGGTGCGGCTTCTGCACCGGTTTCGGCCAGGCCATGATCTCGTCGAAATTGACCATATCGCCGTGATATTCGGCCTTGGGCTTGGTCCAGATTTCCTTCATTGCCTCGATCCGCTCGCGCATCAGCTTGAAGCGGGTTTTGGGGTCGGTGCCGTGGTTTTCCATCTCGTCGGCGTTCCAGCCGCCGCCGACGCCGAACAAAAAGCGCCCGTTCGACACCTGGTCGAGCGAGGCAACCAGCTTCGCGGTCTGGATCGGGTCGCGCTGCTGCACCAGGCATACCCCGGTGCCGACCTTCAGTCTGGTCGTGGCGATGGCGGCGGCGGTCAGCGACACGAACGGGTCCATCGCGTCGTAATAGCGCTTTGGCAATTCGCCGCCGCCCGGAAACGGGGTCTTGCGCGACGATGGAATGTGCGAATGCTCCGGCGCCCAGACCGATTCGAACCCTCTCTCCTCCAATGCCCTGGCGAGGTCGAGCGCCGAAATCGCGTAGTCGGTGAAAAACATCAACGCGCCGAAATCCATCTCTCGCTCCTTGCCGCGGGTGCCTCCGTGTCGGTCGAGAGCTTAACCGCAATCGGCCGGCGGCGACCAGCGCCGAGGGCCAGCACCTCGTCGCCTCTGCTGCCGCGATCCCTTCCGTTGTCACACCGGCGAAGGAGCTCGGAAGCCAATCGGCCTGGGACTGGGCGCGTTCGCCATCGAACCCTCCTTCCCGGCGCTCCTCCCAAAAAGACGGCTGGCGGCATTGCCGCTCCGGCCGCTCGGGTTCATTCTCGGCCGGTGGCTCCGGGAGGAGGCGATGCCGGCTGACCGAGCGAAGCGGGTCGGGGTAATCGGCGCCGGGATGGTCGGGGTTTGCGCCGCGAGCTATTTGCAGCGCGACGGCCACAGCGTCTTTATCGTCGAGTTGGGCGAGCCGGGGCATGGCGCGTCCTTCGGCAATGCCGGCGCGTTTAACGCCTCGTCGGTGACGCCGGTGTCGATGCCGGGGGTTTTCTGGAACGTGCCGCGCTGGCTGTTTGACCCATTGGGGCCGCTGTCCCTGCGCTGGGCCTATCTGCCGATGATCGCGCCGTGGCTCGTCCGCTTCATCCGCGCCGGCACCCCGGACAAGGTCCACGCGCAGGCACGCGCCTTGCGTCCGTTGGTTGGCCCGACCCTCGGCGCGCTGACGCCGCTGGTGCGGGACGCCGGGGCCGAGGATCTCGTCCACCGTCTCGGCCATCTCTATGTCTATCGGTCGGCGCAAGGGCCTGAAAAGGACCGGCTCGCCTGGGAACTGCGTCGCGAGAACGGGGTCGAAATCGACGAATTCGACGCCGACGAGTTGCGCCAGCTCGAACCCGCCCTGTCGCGCGATTACCGGCGCGGCATCCTGGTGCGCGAGAACGGGCACACCTCAAACCCGCTCGGGCTGGTGCAGCGCCTGCTCGACCATTTCCTGCGCTCGGGCGGCGAGCTCGTGCAGACTCGCGCCCTGGGATTCCAGCTCGACGGCCGGCGTCTCGCCGCGATCCGGACCGATCATGGTGATCTCCCTTCCGAGGCCGCGATCGTCTGCGCCGGCGCCTGGTCAAAGCCGCTCGCCGCCGCCCTCGGCGACCGTATCCCGCTTGAAACCGAGCGTGGCTATCATTTGATGATCCGCGATCCCGAGATCATGCCGCGCATCCCGATCGCGGATGCCGACGGCAAATTCGTCGCCACCCCGATGGATACCGGGCTGCGCTTTGCCGGCACCGTCGAGCTCGCCGGCCTCGCCGCCCCGCCCGATTGGCGGCGTGCGCGCATCCTGCTCGAACAGGGCCGCAAGATGCTGCCTGGCCTCGCCGCCGATCATCCGGAGAACCGCATCTCGCTGTGGATGGGTCACCGGCCGAGCCTGCCCAATTCATTGCCGGCGATTGGGCCGTCGCGCGCCAGCCCCGACGTGATCTACGCCTTCGGCCACGGCCATGTCGGCATGACCGCGGCGCCGATGACCGGCAAAATCGTCGCCGATCTCGTCGCCGGCCGCCCGCCGTCGTTCAACCTCGCTCCCTTCGCCCCAGCGCGATTTGCCTGATCGGCCCACTCGGCGACGCGATTGAAGATCGTTTCGAACAATATCGCAGTGATTCTGACCAAAATCCCCCCACTTCTCGACCATCTCCATTCATTTTCGAAGGAGTGTGGTGGAACCTCGCAATGTTTGCGTCCGTTGGTCATTTAAACCATTGTCCCTAATGCACGGACAATGGGTGAGGATTTAGCGTGGAGTCTTAATATGGACGAAAACAAGAAGCGCGATCAAATGAGCGGGCAAGTCGGCACCCGCCATCAGGCCCCTCGTACCGGCTCCACCGGGGACCGCCCGGATATCGGCAAACCCGGGGGCACGGTCGGTCGCGACGTGCCGGAGCACAGCAAGGCCAAAGACACGGAAGTCGCGGTCGAAGCCGAACGCAAGAGCCACGACAAGCGCTGACGGCAGCCCGTGGCGAGAGCCCCGCACCTGGCGGGGCTCTTTGCTTTGTCGGTGCCCCGTCCGCGGCTGGCGGAGCGGCGCGTTGCGTCCGCGAAGCGGCTTTCGCCGTCAATACGGCCGGCCGTCCTTGTGCACGAAGAGCCCTGTGCCGTCGGGTGCCAACGCGCGGCCGAGGTCGTCGTCGGGATAGATCACGGTGTCGCCGACGTTGCGGGCGCCGAGTTCCAAATAAACCACATCGTGCATCGTGCGATTTAAGAGGTGGTGCGCATCGCCGGAGCCGGCTTTAAACCCGGCGCACATGCCGGGACGCAACTGGCTTTCACCGGCATTGGTCGCCAGCACGGGCTCGCCTTCGAGGATGTAGACGAATTCGTCCTCGCGCGAATGCGTGTGGCGTAGCGCCGACATCCCTCCTGGCGGCAGCCTTGTCAGGTTGACCCCGAAATTGGTCAGGCCGAACAGATCGCCGAGCGGCCGCCGTACTCGCCCGGCCACTCGCGCGGCGAAAGGCTCGGGGTAGCCGCGGCCGGGACGCGCCGTCGGTGCCGAAGCCGCCTCGATTGCCCGCGGGACAGTCGCGTCCGCCATGTCTTCCTCCATTCGAAAAGCCGGCGCGATTCTCGATACCCGATTATGAATACCCGGACCAGGATTCGGCAATTCGTCGCGGGAATCGTAGAATGCCATGTCTGCGCAGATCCAGCCTCACGCAACAAAACGCAATCGGGAACGGCCAATGAACGAGGCCTCGCGGCCGGCGCGACCCGGCGGCCCCGCTATCACGATCCGCTTCGCCTCCCCCGAAGACGCCGATCTGGTGCTGAGGCTGGTTCGCGAGCTCGCGATCTTCGAGAAGGCGCCCGAGGCGGTGGTCGCGACCGCGGAGGATCTGGTGCGCCACGGCTTCGGACCGGACCGGCAGTTCGAGGCGATCCTCGCCTTTGTCGATGCCAAGCCCGCCGGTCTGGCCCTGTTCCATCCGCGGTTTTCGACTTGGCTCGGCCGGCCCGGGATGTATCTCGAGGACCTCTACGTCGTGGCCGAGGCGCGCGGGCAGGGCGTTGGCCAGCGGCTGATGGCGCGGCTCGCCACGATCGCGATCGAGCGCGGCTGGGGCCGGATCGATTTTCAGGTCCTCGACTGGAACCCGGCGCGCGGTTTTTACCGCCGGCTCGGGATCGAGCATCTCGGCGAATGGCTACGCTACGGTGCCGGAGGCGAAGCGCTGCGCCGCCTTGCGGATCAGGACATCGCCGATTTGAGCTGAAAAACCGCGAGAAACCTGAAACTGGGCGGTCGCCGCGGCTACCAATGATTTGCGATTTGACTGGCGGGCGTACCGGCGACGGGCGCGCCCAAAGGTGCGATTGCGCCAGGGTTAAATCGTGCCTTTGTCATCCGTCGAGCGCTTCCGGGAATTGAAGCCGAAATTCGAGGTGCATGCTCGATCCCTGAAACCACTGCGGCAACGGAGGAAAGCGGCCGACCGCGCGGATCATGTCCTCGATCCTGACGTCGATGTCCGGGTAGCCCGAACTGAGCCCGACGCTGAGCATCGCCACCGTGCCATCGTCGAGCACCACCACGTTGATAATCGTCTCACCCCGCCGGTCACCGATAAAAGATCGGGACAACAGGCCGATATGCTGGTGGGCAAGATAGGCGAGATAGGCGAGATATTCGTCTCGGGTAGCGGCGGGGCCGGGAAATGGCGCAGGCCGCGCATTGAGGTATGCCCGCTGCGACATCCGCCGAAGCGGCCGCCACTCGCCCAGCGATGGCTTCTGCCGCGGCTTGGGCATCGGGGCCGCCTTTGGTTCAGGCGGTTTCGGCAGCAACAGCGCGGGCGGCGCCGGCAGCAACGGCGGCGGCGGCAGGAAGGCGGTCTGCTGCGGCGCTTCGAGCGGCAATTCCTCGGTCGCCGCCGGTTGCTTGTTGGGGGTGGGCTTGTCGCTCCTTTGCTGGTCGCGCCCCTTGGTTCGCGTGTCGCCCATGGTCACCGAGGCGATGCGCCCGCGCGGCGGCCGCGTCTCCGCTCTCAGCCGCGGCTTTGGCGCGGGCTTTGGCAACGGTCTGGGCGGCGGCGGGGGCGGCGGCTGAAACACCAGCCGCACTGGGATCGGCACCACCTCGGCCGGCGGGTGCATCGGCCAATTGAGCAGCAGCAGCAACGGCAGCAGATGGACGATCAGCGAACCGACCGGCCCGAATGGCCGCCGGCGGCGCGCCGAGGCGACCGGACGTTCGCGTTCCGGGAGTAAGGCCGATCCGGGCGCCGCATCCGGGCCGACAAGTATCGAGGGTTCGCGACGGCCGTCGATGCCGAGGTCGATCGCCAACGGCGTGGGCGACGCCGACAACCGCGGCTTCAATGCCCGATCCGAATCCGGTATCAGCAGCGGCTCGTTGCGGCCCTCGTCGATCGGTGCGTCGATGCGGAACACCGCCGGCGATTATCCCGCCGCGCCGGCCTCGCCCGCGAGCGCCAGCCACGCGGCCTCGTCGAGCAGGGCGACTCCGAGCGTCGCCGCCTTGCTCGCTTTTGACCCGGGGTCGGCGCCGGTGACGACGAAATCGGTCTTGGCTGAAACCGCGCTCGTGACATTGGCGCCGAGCGCCTCGGCGCGGGCCTTGGCCTCGGATCGGCTCATGCTTTCGAGCGATCCGGTGAAGACGATCGTCTTGCCGGCAAGCTGCGAGACCGCGCGCCGGGTCGGCGCCTGGTAGTCGAGAACGGTAATTTCGTTCGCGAGATCGTCGAGCACAGCGCGATTATGCGGTTCAGCGAAAAAGCCGATGATGTCGGCCGCCATGTCCTCGCCGATCCCGTGAATATCGACGAGGCCGGCCCGCGCCTCGCTTGCTGGGTCCTGCGCCAGCTCCATTTCCGCCCGCCAGCGCACCATCGAACGGTAATGCCGGGCAAGCAGCCGAGCCGTCGCCTGCCCGACTTGAGGGATCCCCAACGCATTGATAAAACGGTCGAACCGGATGCGGCGGCGTCCGTCGATCGCGGCCACGAGATTTCCGGCGCTGACCACGCCCCACCCCTCGCGCCCTGCGATCGCCTGGGGGTCGAGCCGGAAGATGTCGCCCGGCCGGCGGATCAGCCCGTCTTGCCAAAATGCCTGGATGTGCCTGGAGCCGAGCCCCTCGATGTCGAAGCCGTCGCGGGCGACAAAATGCTTGAGCCGCTCGACCGCCTGCGCGGCACAGATCAGCCCGCCGGTGCAGCGGCGCGCGACCATGCCCGGCTCGCGCACGGCGAGGCTGCCGCAGACCGGGCAATGGTCCGGAAACTGATAGGGCCGTGCCTCGGGTGGGCGGCGCTCGGTCACCACGCCGACAATCTGTGGAATGACGTCGCCGGCGCGCTGGACGATGACCGTGTCGCCGATGCGCACGTCCTTGCGCGTGATCTCATCTTCGTTATGCAGGGTCGCACGCTGCACGACGACCCCGCCGACGGTGATCGGCTCGAGCGCCGCGACCGGGGTCAGCGCACCTTGCCGCCCGACCGAGATCAGGATATCGCGCAACACCGTCTGCGCCTGCTGCGCCGGAAACTTGTGGGCGAGCGCCCAGCGCGGCGCGCGGCTGACCATGCCAAGCCGCTCCTGCAGCACCAGGTCATTGACCTTGTAAACGACGCCGTCGATGTCGTAGGGCAGCGCCGCCCGCTCGGCCGCGATGTCATGGTAATAGGCCAGAGCCTCCGCGACCCCGCGACACAGGCGAGAGCGTTCGTTGACCGTCAGCCCCCATTCGCGGAATTGAGCCAATGCCTCGGCATGGGTGCGAGCGAACGGCGCGCTCGCCTCGCCCCAGGCATAGGCGAAGAATTTAAGCGGACGGCGCGCGGTAATCGATGGGTCGAGCTGGCGCAGCGAACCGGCGGCGGCGTTGCGCGGGTTGGCGAAGACCGTCTCGCCAGCGGCGGCGCGCTCCTCGTTCAGGGCAAAGAATCCGTTACGCTCCATATAGATTTCGCCGCGGATCTCGATCACTTCAGGCCAGCCGGTCCCGGCCAGCGCCACGGGAACGCTGGGCAATGTACGGATATTCGCGGTCACGTCCTCCCCGGTCACGCCGTCGCCGCGGGTCGCCGCCTGCACCAGCCGACCGCTCTCATAGCGAAGCCCGAGCGAAAGCCCGTCGATCTTCGGCTCGGCCATGACTTCGATCGCGTCCTCGGCGACCAACGCACGATCCGCCGGCCGGCTGAAGAAGTTGCGAATACCGGCAAAAAAATTGCGGACATCGGCCTCCTCGAACGCGTTTTCGAGCGACAGCATCGGCCGCGTATGGGTGACCTTGGCAAAGCCGGCAGCGGGAGCCGCGCCGACCCGGTGCTGCGGACTGTCGCCGCGGACCAGCTCCGGAAAACGCGCCTCGAGCGCCGCATTGCGGATTCGCAGCGCGTCGTAATCGGCATCGGAGATCTCGGGGGTCGCCTCGCTGTAGTAAAGCCGGTCGTGATGGCGGATCTCTTCGGCCAACATCGCCAGTTCGTCGCGCGCCTGTTGCTCAGTCAATGCGCTTACGGCGGGCAGGTCGGCGGTCAGCCGCCGATCTGCTTCGCCGCGGCGTCGGCGCGGTGCGCTCATGCGGGGCCCGCCGCGATCGGGCCGCCGGCGATCAGGCTCGCCGCCGCGGCGCGGGCCGCGGCGGTCACGGTGCGACCCGACAGCATGCGGGCGATCTCCTCCTGTCGCGTCTCCGCGTCGAGCTCCTCGACCTGGGTCACGGTCTGGCGCTCGGCGAGCCGCTTGGCGATGCGCCAGTGATGGGCGCCGCGCGCTGCGACCTGCGGCGAGTGGGTAACGACGAGGACCTGCAGGCTGGCACCGAGGCGCTGCAGCCGCTCCCCGACCGCGGCCGCGACGGCGCCGCCGATCCCGCTGTCGACCTCGTCGAAGATCAGGGTCGGCACCGAAGATGTGCCGGCCAGCACCAGCTTCAAGGCCAGCATGAAGCGCGACAGCTCGCCGCCGGAGGCGATGCGCGCGAGCGGCCCGAAGGGCGCGCCGGCAATGGTGGCGATCTCGAAATGCACGCGCTCGCAGCCATGCTCGCTCCAATCGATCTCGGCGAGCGGGGTCAGCACAGTGCGAAACCGCGCCCTGTCGAGCCGCAACGGCTTCAGTTCGGCGCCCACGCCGGCATCGAGCCGCTGGGCGGCCTCGGTCCGCGCCCGCGATACTCGTTCTGCCGCGGCAACGAATTCAGCGCGGGCAGCGGTCGTGGCCCGCGAAAGTGTCTCAGCGTCATCGGCCTCGGCCTCGATCGCGGCAATCCGAACGGCCAGCGCATCGCGCAACTCCGGCAGAAGGGCGACCGCCACCTGGTGCTTGCGAGCGGTGGCGCGTAGGGCAAAGAGGCGGTCCTCGACGCGCTCGAGCTCGCGCGGATCGAGTTCAAGGCTGCGAGCAGCGGCTTCGAGCACGGCCAGCGCCTCGGCGGTCTCGTTGGCGGCGCGCTCGGCCGCAGCCAATGCCTCGTCCAGCAACCCTTGAGCGCGCTCGCGCGCCCGCTCCAGCCGCCGCGTCGCACGCGCCAGCACTGCTTGCGCCCCTGCGCCACCGCCGAGCTCGCCAACGGCTTCGTTCAAAGTCTCGGCCAGGCGTTCGGCGTTTTGCAACAGCGTTCGGCGGGCGGCGAGGCGATCCTCTTCGCCAACCTCGGGCATCAGTGCGTCGAGTTCGGCGAGGTCGTGGCGCAGCAGATCCTCCTCCTCGCGGCTGGCCGCGACGAGGCGCGCAGCCTCTTCCTCGCGCAACCGTGCCGCGCGCCAATTCCGCCAGGACCTCGCCATGGCCGCAGCGCCGCTCGCGGGCTCGGCGAAGGCGTCGAGGACCGCGCGATGGGTGGCCGGGTCCAACAGGCCGCGCTGCTCGAACTGCCCTTGGATCTCGACGAGACTGTCGCCCAACTGGCGCAAGAGGCCGATGCTCGCAGGCTCGTCGTTGACAAAGGCGCGGCTACGCCCGTCGCGGCGCAACAGCCGGCGCATCACGATCGTCTCGCCCGCACTGTCAAGCCCCGCTTCGCGCAGCAGCGCATGGGCCGGATGGTTGCGCCCGACCGCGAACTCGGCGGCGACCGCGGCCTCGTCCGCCCCGTCTCGCACCAGCCCGGCCTCGGCACGCCGGCCGAGTGCCAGTCCAAGCGCATCCAACAGGATCGATTTCCCCGCCCCGGTCTCGCCGGTCAGGACGCACAGCCCCGAGCGAAAGGCCAAATCAAGCCGATCGATCAGCACAACATCGCGGATGGTCAAGCCGAGCAGCATTCCCCCAATCATATAGTCAGCGGGGAGGCCGAACCAGGGATCGCGGTTTCGCTATTGCGCGGCCGAGCGCGGATCGATCGGCCGGGCCGACACGCGGCTCGGCGTGCACCGGCTGAACTCGCCGTCGACCACGTCAAAACCGGTCGCGACCGCCGCCTGCAGGTTCAGAATGCCCAACAGCGCGATAGCTGAAAGGAGTGGACCGGCGCCATCGCCAGCGGCGCCCACTCGCGGGCCTGGATCAGAATATGCTGCCGATCGTCCTGCCGATCCAACTCTGCGTTCCGGCGTCGGGTTCCTGGCTCCCCTTCAGCAGGGCAAAAGCGTCGCCATACCACTCGCTGCCGGGATAATTATAGCCGAGGACCGCCGCGTTTCGCTTGGCCTCGCCCACCAGGCCGAGTGCCAGGTCGCACTCGACCAGCCGTTCGAGCGCCTCAGGGACGTGGGTGGTCGTCTGGTAATTATCGATCACCCGTTTGAAGCGATTCATCGCCGCCAGATATTGGTCCCGCTCAAGGTAATAGCGGCCGATCTCCATTTCCTTCCCGGCCAGGTGGTCGCGGGTGAAATCGAGCTTTAGCCTGGCGTCGCGGGCGTATTTGGTTTCGGGAAAGCGGCGAATCACATCTTCGAGCGCCTTGAGCGCCAATTCGGTGGTTTTCTGGTCGCGACCGACATCGACGATCTGTACGTAATATGAGATCGCCTTTAAATAATAGGCATAGGCGACGTCCTGATTGCCCGGGTGGAGCTGGATGAACCGGTCGGCGGCGATTATCGCCTGGTTGTAATCCTCCGCCTCATAGAGCGCGTAGGCCGACATCAGCTGGCTCTTGGTCGCCCATACGGAATAGGGGTGCTGGCTCTCGACTTCGTCGAAAGTCTTGGCCGCCTGGTCGTAGCGCTCCTCGACCATTTGATCCATTGCCTGATTATAGAGATCGTCGACGGGCTTTTCGATATAGGCGTCTTTCTTTACGCCGCCACATGCGGCGAGGAGCACCGTCAGAACGGCAAGGCCCAGCCAACGAGAACTAGGCATTGATCGCATCGGTGAACTCATGACCACCCGATCACTCTGTGTCAGGCGCGCGCAAGCCGATCGCCATCCTCTGAGTCGAGCGTGCCGGAATGCGGCGTCGGCTCCGGCGTAGTGTAAATCCATGCCTCGGGATCGGCAAACAGCGTCGCCAGCAGCAGCCGCGTATGTGTGTGACCCGAGCGGGTGCCGCGGAAATGCCCGATGATAGGCGCCCCGGCAAGGTAGAGGTCGCCGACCGCGTCGAGCAGTTTGTGGCGGACGAACTCGTCGTGGTAGCGCAATCCGCCGCTGTTCAGCACCTGGTCGCCGTTGACGATAACGACATTGTCGAGCGAGCCGCCGCGCGCCAATCCCGCTTCCCGCAAATGCGCCACCTCTTCGATCAAGCCAAATGTGCGGGCCCGGCTGAGTTCGGCTTTGAAGGAACCCGCGTCGACGGTCATGGTGATGCCCTGTCGCCGAATTGCCGGGCTTTCGTAATCGATCTCGAAGCTCATCGAAAAGCCGCAGTCGGGCGAGAGCGAAGCCGACGCACCTTTGGCGACGACATCGACCGGCTTCAGCACCTTGATCGCGCGCCGTGCCGCGCCTTGCTCGGCGATGCCGGCGCATTCGATCAGAAAAACAAAGGGGGCCGCGCTGCCGTCCATGATCGGCACTTCGGGCCCGTCGAGTTCGACGATCGCATTGTCGATCCCGGCGCCGGCCAGCGCGGCCATCAGATGCTCGACGGTGCCGACACTGGTACCCGCGCCATCCGCCAGCACGGTGCAGCGCGCCGAATTCGACGGCGTTCTCCCAGCTCGCCCGGATCTCGCAACCGACGTCGCTGCGACGGAATACGATTCCGGTTCCCGGCGACGCCGGCATCAGGTTCATTGCTACCCGTCGACCAGAATGAAGGCCGACCCCCCGGCAGCCGATTACAGTTTTCAGCGTCTGTTGCGACAGCGCCCCGATTTCCCCCAACATGCGGCTGACTTCTCGAACACTGGCCCCCGACCGAATAAACCCTAGCGCCGCCGATGCATTACCTCAAATCACTCTTTATTGCGGATTGTTGCACCAACACGACAGATATCACATTGTATATCAATCGGTTGGCGGTTCGGTTAGGCCCGTTGGGCGGCGACGCCCTTACCCCAAGCAGAACCGCGGCGTCGCCACCATGCTCAGTTCGCCTGGCGCCGCAAGAAGGCCGGAATATCGAGCAGATCCTCCTCTTTCGAGCCCGGCCGCTCCTCCGGCTCCAGCGAAGCGAGCCGCGGCTGGGCCGGCTTGATCGCGGGCGGGATCGGCTGGCGCGCAGTGCGTTCCAGTTCGGGCGAGGCCATTCGCGCGCGGCCGACCCCGGTCACGCGCTCGATCAGGCTCGGCACCCGGCCTTTCAGCTTTGGCGCCGCCTCGCGCAGCGGCGGCGGCGCCGGAACCGCCGGCTGGGCCAATGGCACCGGACGGCCGGGACCGGCATCGACCGGCTTCGGTGCGATAAACGCGCCGGTGCGCATCGCGACGGTTTCGGCCGCTTCTGCCGCCTGCGGCACCGGCTCGCCCTGAGGTTCGGCACTGACGGCGTCGCGGCCGGCATAGAGCGGTTCGGCGGCATTCTGGGTCAATACCGGCTGGGTGTAGCTTGCGCCCGTCGCTTCGCGCATCATTGGCGCCGCAGCGCCCTCACGGCTGCTGACCAGGCTGATCGACGGCCGTGCTTGGGTCAGCGCCTCCGCGTCGATGCCGGTAGCGACGACCGAAATCCGCATCTTACCCGCGAGCGTCTCGTCAAAGGTCGAGCCGAAGATGATGTTGGCGTCGGGATCAACTTCCTCGCGAATCCGGTTGGCGGCTTCATCGACCTCGAAGAGGGTCATATCAGGACCGCCGGTGATGTTGATCAGCACACCCTTGGCGCCCTTCATCGAGACGTCTTCGAGCAGGGGGTTCGAGATCGCAGCCTCGGCGGCATCGATCGACCGGCGGTCGCCTTCGGCCTCGCCGGTGCCCATCATGGCCTTGCCCATCTCGCTCATCACTGTACGGATATCGGCGAAATCGAGATTGATCAGCCCGGGCATGACCATCAGATCGGTGACGCCGCGCACCCCCGAATGCAGCACGTCGTCCGCCATCTTGAAAGCGTCGGCAAAGGTCGTGCGCTCGTTGGCCACTCGGAACAGATTTTGGTTCGGGATGATGATCAGGGTGTCGACGAATTTTTGCAGTTCCTCGATCCCGGCTTCGGCGAGGTGCATGCGGTGACTGCCCTCGAAGTGGAAGGGCTTGGTCACGACGCCGATCGTCAGAATTCCGGTCTCGCGGGCGATGCGGGCAATGACCGGCGCCCCGCCGGTGCCGGTGCCGCCACCCATTCCGGCGGTGATGAACACCATATTCGAGCCCTGCATCGCCTCGAGGATCTCGTCGAGCGCCTCCTCGGCGGCGGCGCGGCCAACGTCGGGCCGCGAACCGGCGCCGAGCCCGCGGGTGACCCCGATCCCCAGCTGGATCTTGCGATGGGCATTCGAATGCTGCATCGCCTGCGCGTCGGTGTTGCAGACGACGAACTCACACCCGACCAAATTCGAACGGATCATGTTGTTGACGGCGTTTCCCCCGGCGCCGCCGACCCCGACGACGGTAATGCGGGGCTTCATCTCCTGCTCGTCCCTAGGGATGCTCAGATTGATCATACGGTCGTCCTCCACTGCTGCCGTGCAGCCTCGCTCATGCCCGGACACACCCGGGCTTCCCCCTCTTTGACCGACCCGATTTGGCCGGTATGTCCGATACCGAAACCGGCCGGCGCCAAAACTCGAATTTGCCTCAGATGTTTTCTTTCAGCCAGTGACCCAACCGACCCAGAATCCCGCTCGGCGGACCGGCCGAACGGTGTCCCGAATACGGTCCCTCGGCGCGCTCCGACATGGCGAAATGGAGTAGACCAACCGCGGTTGCGAAGGCCGGGCCCGAAGTCGCCTCGGCGAGGCCGGCAACCCGCAACGGGCGGCCGATACGGACCTGCTTGTCGAGAATGAGGCCGGCGAACTCGCGCGCGCCGTGCAGTTGCGAGGCTCCGCCGGTCAGCACGGCACGCCGGCCGGCCACCTTGTCAAACCCGCTTGCTTCGAGCCGGTTGCGCACCAGCTCGAATGTCTCCTCGAGGCGCGGTGCGACGATGCCGACGAGCAAGGATTTGGGCACATGGTTGACGTGCCCGTCCTCGGCTTCGCCGATCTGCGGCACGGCGATCATTTCACGCTCGTCGGTGCTGGCGGAAATGGCGGTGCCGAACAGAGTCTTCATCCGCTCGGCATGGGCCACCGGGGTCGACAATCCGCGGGCAATGTCGTTGGTGACATGGCCTCCGCCGACCGGCACCGAATCGGCAAAGATCAGATTGCCGTCAAAAAACACCCCGATCGTCGTCGTGCCGCCGCCCATATCGATGACCGTGACCCCCAGGCCGATCTCGTCCTCGACCAGGCAAGAGAGTCCGGCGGCGTACGGACTGACGACCAGCGCCTGAGCCTCAAGATGCGAACGGCCGATAGCCGCGCTCTGGTTGCGCACGGCGGCAGCACTCGCGGTCACGATGTTCATGTTGACGCCGAGCCGCTCGCCATACATGCCGCGCGGGTCGCGGATGCCGCGGCTGTCATCGATTGAGAACCCGACCGGCACCGAGTGGATGATCTGGCGGTCGCCCGGTTCGCGCAGCAGATAGCCCTGGTTGAGCACGCGCTGGAGCTCGACCTCCCCGACCTCGCGCCCGGCGACGCCGATCTCGGCCTTGACGATGCGCGAGGCGGAAAAGCCACCGGACAAATTGGCCACGATATGCTGGATCGTTTCTCCGGCCATCTGCTCGGCAGCATGCACCGCGCTGGCTACCGAGCCGCCGGCCGCTTCGAGGTCGACGATCGCGCCGTTGCGCAAGCCACGCGAGATCTGATGGCCGATGCCCGTGACCCGCGGCTTATCCTGTTCTACCCGGGCGATGAAGCAGCACATCTTGGTGGTGCCGATATCGAGTGCCGCGATCAGGCCGCCGTGCGGCCGGTGCTGCGGCTTTGGCGGCCTGGGTGGTCGGCGCGGCCTGGCATTGCCGCGCTTCTTGGGCTTTGCCGCAGCTTTCGGGTCCTTTCCTCGCGTCCGCACCTCGTCGATCGCCGTCATGTATTTCTCGCCGTTGGGCGTCCTTTCTTGGCTGGCGCGGCATCCTTTGGCGGCTCTGGTGCGACACGCACCACGAGCCGATCGGGCAGACGCATGTCGATCGCCTGGACATTACGCTGGAGAATGGCGCTCGATCGTTCGAGGCGGGCGAGATCGGACCACGCCGCCGCCGGGTCGTCGGCCGGGAGCAAGATATCGATCGCATTGTCGAGGCGCAGGTTCCACCGCCGGGCACCGACCCACATCGCCGCGGTCACTCGTCCGGCAAGATCAGGTTCGCTCGCCAGCATTTTCAGCAGCCCGGTCGCGTGGCTCGCCGCGTCTTCGCCCACGACCAGCGGCAATTTGGCGAATCGGTCGAGGCGGCCGACCGGAATCACGGCACCGGTGCGGTCGATCAGGTCGATCCTGCCGCCATGTTGCCACAAAGCGAGCGGCTCGCGCTCGACCAGGCGAACGTAGAGCGTGTCGGGGAGGCGGCGCTCGATCAGGGCAGAGCGGACCCAAGGCAGGCTTTCGAGCTTTTGTTTGGCGCGAACCGGGTCGACCGCAAATATCGGGGTGCCGGGCCGGGCGCCGAGCGCATCGAGGATCGTCTCGCGGTCGGTGGTTGCGCGTCCGACGACCCGGATGTCGGCGACCCTGAGGCCGAGCGCCGCGGTCGCGTCGAGCAGCCGGATCGACGCGCGGTGCAGGATGGATTGGCCGAGCGGAATCCGGTCCAGCTGCGCAGTGCCATAGGCGATGCCGACCAGCAAGGCGGGAATGAATATCCACCAGGCGAGACGAGCGCGCCACGCCGTCCAACCGACGTTCCGACGCCGCGCTGTCCCCGCGGTGCTTACCCTTCGCACGCCGCGTTCTCCGTCATCCACACTACCAGTTCGTCAAAGCCGATGCCGGCATGCCGGGCGATGTCGGGTACCAGCGAGGTCGGGGTCATGCCGGGCTGGGTGTTGACTTCCAGCAGACAGAGCCGGCCGCCGCTCTCGGGCGTGTCGTCGTAGCGCAGATCGGCCCGGCTGACGCCGCGGCAGCCCAATGCCCGATGTGCGCGCAGGGCGATGTCGAGCGCCTGCTCGCAAATTGCGGCCGGGACCGGCGCCGGCACCAGATGCACGCAGCCGCCATCGGCGTATTTCGCCACATAGTCGTAAAAGCTGCCGCGCGGCACGATCTCGCAAACCCCGAGCGCCCGATCGCCCATCACGGCTACGGTCAGCTCATGCCCGGGGATGAAGCGCTCGACCATGATTTCGCCGCCGAAGCGCCAGTCCAGCACCTCCTCGTGCCAGGAATTGTCGCCGGCGCGCACGATGCGCACGCCGACGCTCGACCCCTGGTTGGTCGGCTTGACGACAAAGGGGGCGGCCATCGGGTCGCGCGCAAGCAGATCCTCGGGGCGCCCGACGACATCGTCCGCTACCGGCAGGCCCGCCGCACGGAACAGGGTCTTTGCCGTTGGCTTGTGCATCGCCAGTGCCGAAGCCCGCACCCCGGAATGCGTATAGGGAATGCCGAGCATATCCAGCACCCCTTGGATCGTGCCGTCCTCGCCGCCAACTCCATGCAGCGCGTTGAAGATCACATCGGGGCGGGGATCGAGCGCGCGCAGCAGCGCCGGCAGGTCCTGGGCGACATCGATCGCCCTGACGCGGTAGCCATGGTCGGCGAGCGCCTTCGCGCATTCCCGCCCGCTCGACAGCGAGACTTCGCGCTCGGCCGACCAGCCGCCCATCAGCAGGGCAACGGTCTTGCTCATCCTTTGCTCCCGCGGACCCGTCGCGGGATGCCCCTCACCCCAGCCCTCTCGCCGCTCGCGGGGAGAGGGCGGGATCCGCGCAGCGGGAGGGTAAGGGTCAGCAGCCGGAGAGCTTCGACCGGATTCATGACGCCAGAACCCCGTGGCCGGCCGGTTCGATCGCGGCAAGCGGACGGCCGATCCGAAGGATCTCCCACTCGAGAACCACGCCGGATTTTTCGCAAACTCGGCGCCGCACCTCCTCGCCCAGACTTTCAAGATCGGCGGCGCTGGCGTTTCCTACATTGATTAGAAAATTCGGATGCTGCGGCGATACCATCGCGCCGCCGCGCGCCAAGCCGCGGCAGCCGGCGGCGTCGATCAGACGCCAGGCGGGGTCACCGGGCGGATTTTTGAAGGTCGAGCCGCCGGTGCGGGCGCGGATCGGCTGCGAGGCTTCGCGCGCCTGCCGGATCTCGGTCATCCGTCTCTTGATCGCCGGGGAATTGCCGAGAGTCCCGCGCAACCGGGCCTCGATGAATATCCAACTGGGATCGACCGCGCATTGGCGGTACGAGAAGCCCATGGCGGCACCCTCGATCCTGTGGCAGGTGCCTTCGCGGTCAAGCGCCGTTGCCGAAACCAGCACATCCCGGATCTCCCGCCCATACGCGCCGGCGTTCATCCGCAGACCGCCGCCGATCGTTCCGGGAATGCCGGAGAGGAATTCGAGCCCGGCAATCCCGGCCTCGGCAGCGCCCAGCGCAATGTTGAGGTGAAGCGCCCCGGCACCGGCGACGACCTCCTCCCGATCGATGACAATGTCAGCGAACCCGCGGCCAAGGCGGATCGTGACGCCCGATACTCCGCCATCGCGGATCAGCAAATTCGAACCGCCGCCAATCGACGGTAATCGGAACTTCCGGCGGCAAGTCCGGAAGAAAGGCGGCAAGGTCGTCCCGGTCGGCGGGACGAAACAGCATCTCGGCCGATCCGCCGGCGCCGAACCAGGTCTGCCGCCCGATCGGCGCATTCGCGATCAGCCGGCCGCGCACCGCAGCAAGTGCCGCGGCGGGCATTGGCACGAGATCGGGCTGCGGCCCGATCATCCGGTCCGGCTCCGTCTTCCCAACGCCGCGAGATCGCCCGGCAGGCTGTTGGCCCAGCCGGTGATCGAACCGGCGCCGAGGCAGACGACCATGTCGCCGGGCCGCGCCATCTCGGCAACCAGTGCCGCGAGATCGCCCGGGTCGTCGAGGGCGCGGACGTTGCGATGGCCGTGCTCGGTCAGGCCGGCGACGATCGCCTCTCGCGTCACTCCCTCGATCGCCGCCTCGCCGGCGGCATAAATGTCGGCGACGAACACGATGTCGGCATCGTTGAAGCAGGTGCAAAAGCCGTCGAACAGATGCGACACGCGGCTGTAGCGATGCGGCTGCACGACGGCGACGACCTTGCCCGAGACGATCGCGCGCGCCGCCTTAAGCACCGCCGCGATCTCGACCGGATGATGGCCATAGTCGTCGATCACGGTCACCCCATTCCACTCGCCGGTCTTAGTGAAACGCCGCTTCACTCCCTTGAAATTGCGCAATGCCGAGTGCAGCGCGTCGTCGCCGAGCCCAAGCGCTTCGCCGACCGCGGCGGCGGCCAGCGAGTTCTGCACGTTGTGCCGGCCGAACATCGGCAGGAACAGGTCCGGGATCGTGCGTCCGCGTTCCGCCAATCCGTCCGACACGACGATGTCGTAATGCGCGCCGTCGCGCCCGAGCCGCAGATCGACGGCGCGGATGTCGGCCTGCGGGCTCATCCCATAGGTCAGCACCCGGCGGTCCGACAATTTGGGGATCATCCCCTGCACGACCGGATGGTCGATGCACAAGACGGCGAAGCCGTAAAACGGGATGTTGCCGACAAAGGTCTCGAACGCCTGGCGCAATGCGTCAAAGCCGCCGTAAAAATCGAGGTGCTCGGGATCGATGTTGGTGACGATCGCACCGGTGGCCGGCAGCCGAGTGAACGTGCCGTCGCTCTCGTCGGCCTCGACCACCATCCAATCGCCCGCACCCAGCCGCGTGTTGGTGCCGTAGGCATTGATGATGCCGCCATTGATCACGGTCGGATCGAGCTGGGCGGCTTCGAGCAACGCCCCAACCATCGAGGTCGTCGTCGTCTTGCCGTGGGTTCCGGCGATTGCCAGCGACCATTTGAGCCGCATCAACTCGCCCAGCATCTCGGCGCGCCGCACCACCGGCAGCCGGCGGGCGCGGGCCGCGCCGATTTCGGGATTGTCGGGCTGCACCGCCGACGAAATCACGACGACCTCGGCCGCTCCCAGATTGGCTGCGTCGTGGCCGACCGCGACCGGAATGCCGAGTTCGGTCAGGCGGCGCACATTGGCGCCGTCCGCAACGTCGCTGCCCTGCACCCGGTAGCCGAGATTGTGCAATACCTCGGCGATGCCGCTCATGCCGATGCCGCCGATGCCGACGAAATGCAACGGCCCGATGGTCAGCGGCAAGGCCCTCATGCTGCCCGCCCCGCGCAGGCGTCGTCGGGGTGGAGCCCCAACGCCAACGCCGCCAAATGCCGGGCAGCGTCGCGCCGGCCGAAGGCGTGCGCGCGCTCTGCCGCGAGGGTCAGCGCGGCCCCGTCGCCGAGCAGGTCAATGAGGCGAGCCGCGAGGGTATCGGGACGCAGGTCGGCTTGCGCGATGACCCATCCGCCGCCAGCGGCGGCAAAGGCGCGGGCGTTGGCGGTCTGGTGGTCGTCGGTGGCGTATGGGTAAGGGATCAGCAATACCGGCCGGCCGATCGCGGAGAGTTCGGCCACGGTCGAGGCGCCGGCGCGACAGATCGCCAGACATGCCCGCGTCAGCCGTTGCGGCACATCGGCAAAAAAGCTCTCGATCTCCGCGGCGATACCGGTTTGTGCGAAAGCCTCGGCCACAGCCCCGCGATCCTCGGGGCGCGCCTGCTGGCTCACCCTGAGCACCGTGCGCAGGCTGGCCGGCAACGCGGCCAGGGCCGCCGGCACGATCTCGCTAAGAACGTGCGCACCCTGGCTGCCGCCGAGGATCAACAGCTCGATCGGGTGCCCTGGTGCCGGCGGCCGATAGGAGGGTTCGCCGATGGCGAGGATCGCCGGCCTGACCGGGTTCCCGGTGTGGACGGCACGCGCATGATCGGCCGGGCGCAGACCGGCGGTCTCGGGAAAGCCGGTGGCGATCCGCCCGACCCGCGGCGCGAGCAGCCGGTTGGCGCGGCCGAGCACCGCATTCTGCTCGTGCAGCGCAGTCGGCAGCCCTAGCGACGCCGCCGCCAGCATCGTCGGCACCGAGGGATAGCCGCCAAAGCCGATGACCGCCCGCGGCCTCAACCGGCGCAGCAACCGGCGTGCCTGGACGGTCCCGGCCGCCAGCTCGGCCACGCCATGGGCAGCGCGCACCGGCCCGCCGCCGAGCCCGGCAGCACGCACCCGATGGATCTCGACGCCAGGAATGCGGCCGGAAAAGGCATCGGCCCGCGAATCGGTCAAGAGATGCACCGGCCGGCCGCGCGCGACGAGCTCGGCCGCGAGCGCCTCGGCCGGGAACAGGTGACCGCCGGTGCCGCCGGCGGCGAGCACGAAGGCCCCGCTGGTCGAGGCCGCGCTCACAACGCGCTTCCCGCCAGCCGGCGGCGGGTCAGCGCCAGCACCATTCCCATCGCCAAACCAAGCGAGAGCATCGAAGAGCCGCCATAGGACAGAAAAGGCAAGGTCATTCCCTTGGTCGGCATCAAATGCAAGGTCGAGGCCATGTTGATGGCCGCCTGCAGCCCGAATTGGATCAACAGCCCGGTCGCCGAGAGCAGCACGAAGAGGCTGCCCTCCTGGCGCAGCCGCGAAAAGCCGCGCAGCACGACAAAGGCAAAAAGCCCGACGATCACAAGGCAGACGATCAGGCCCAGCTCCTCCCCGGCAACGGCGAAAACGAAATCGGCGTGCGCGTCGGGCAATACGTATTTGATCGTCCCCTCGCCTGGACCGCGCCCCCACAATCCCCCATTGGCGAACGCTTCGAGCGAACGATTGACCTGGTAACCGCCGCCGGCGACGGGTGCCAAAAAATGATCGACCCGGACCCTGACATGCGGCAGGCATTCGTATGCTGCGGCCATGGCGCCAACCCCGCCGAGGCCGAACAAGGCGAGCCAGTAGAGCGGTAGACCGGCCATGTAGAACTGCCCGAGCCACACCGCTGTCACCACCACCGCCATGCCGATATCCGGCTGCGCGATCAGCATGCCGACGATCAGCAGCAGCAGAGCCGCGGCGATCAGGTTGCCGGGAAAGCCGCGTCGCAGCTTCTGCTCTGAGAACAGCCAAGCCGCGACGACGGCGAAGCAGGGCTTGATGAATTCGGAAGGCTGCAACGCCACCAGCGGAAAATTGATCCACCGGCGCGCACCCTTGATTTCGGCGCCGACGACGAAGGTGAGCGCCAGCAGCACGAGGCCGATGCCGAAGCCGATAAAGGCGATACGGCGGACCGTCCGCGGCGTCTGCAGCGAAATAAGCCACATCGCCGCGATTGTCACCGGCAGCAGAGCCAGATAACGGGTCACGAAATGCATCCCGTCATAGCCGATCCGCTCGGCGACGGCCGGGCTCGCGGCCAAGCTCATGACCACGCCGAAGCCCATCAGGATGCCGAGCGCCGCCAGGCTCCAGCGGTCGACGGTCCACCACCAGCGCGCCACTGGGCTCTGATCGATGCGGGCGAACCTCATCAGGATCGGTCCTTGCCCCCAGGTCGGGGTTCGCTGCTCGGCGTAGTCGCCCATCCCTGGTCGCTATGCCACATATAGCTCATTTTAAAGAGCCGGGCTACCAACCGTATGATCCGGTCGTCGGTCACCGCCGATCACCGCAGCTTTAAGGTGGCGAGCCCGGCGATCGCCAGGATCGAGGCGATGATCCAGAACCGGATGACGATCGTCGGCTCCTGCCAGCCCTTCTGCTCGAAATGATGGTGCAGCGGCGCCATCCGGAAAACGCGGCGCCCGGTGATCTTGAAACTGGCGACCTGGACTATCACCGACGCCGCCTCGAGCACGAAGAGCCCGCCGATGATGGCGAGCACCAGCTCGTGCTTGGTAACGACGCTGATGGTCCCGAGCGCGCCGCCGATCGACAGCGACCCGGTGTCGCCCATGAAGACCATCGCCGGCGGCGCGTTGAACCAGAGGAAACCGAGGCTGGCCCCGACCATCGCCCCGCAAAACACGGTCAGCTCGCCGGCCCCGGGAACATGGTGGAGCTGCAGGTAGTTAGCGAAGATCGCGTTGCCGACGAAGTAGGCGATCAAGGCGAAGCACCCGGCCGCGATCATCGCCGGTACGATCGCGAGGCCATCGAGACCGTCGGTCAGGTTGACCGCATTCGACGCGCCGACCACGACGAGCACGCCGAACGGCACAAATAGCCCGTCGAGGTCGATCAGCACGTTTTTGAAAAACGGCACGGCGAGGGTGTTCGCCAGCGGCGCCGGGGTCACATGGCCGAGAGCGATGCAGGCGAGCGCCCCGACCCCGATCTCGAGCACGATCTTGGTCCACCCGGACAGCCCGCGATGCGAATTGCTGGTTAGCTTTTTATAGTCGTCAAAAAAGCCGATCAGCCCGAACCCGACGGTTACCAGCAGCACGATCCAGACATAGGGGTTGGTCAGGTCCGCCCACAGCAGCGTCGCGGCGGTCACGGCCAGCAGGATCAGGAAGCCGCCCATCGTCGGCGTCCCCTTTTTGCGGACCAGATGCCCTTCGGGCCCGTCGAGGCGAATCGGCTGGCCGTTGATTTGCTTGGAGCGCAGCCAGGCAATGATCGGCCGGCCGAAAACAAAGCTGATCAGGAGCGCGGTGACGACCGCTCCTCCCGAACGAAACGTGATGTAGCGGAACAGGTTGAAGGCTTGGAACTGATCCGCGAACGGATAAAGCAGCCGGTAAAGCACGGATCAGGTCTCGCAGCTGGCCAATTCGGCGATCAGCCGCTCGACGATGCGATCGACATGAACGCCGTAGGAGCCTTTGACCGACACGACGTCACCGGGTCTAAGGAAACTTAAGAGCGCAGGGATAGCTTGAACGGCTGACCGCCACAACCCGCCTCGGATCGCTGCCGGCAATGCCTCGTCGAGCGCCGCCACCGCGACGCCGACCAGGAAGACGCGATCGACCGCGGCCGCGGCCAACGGCGCGGCCAACTCACGGTGGAGGCGCTCGCCCGCAACGCCGAGCTCGAGCATGTCGCCGAGCACCGCCACCCGGCGGCCGCCGACGCCGGGTGGCGTGTCGCCCAGCACCGCGAGCGCCGCGGTCATCGCCGCAGGGCTGGCGTTGTAGCTCTCGTCGATCAGGGTCAGGATCCCGCCGCGCCAGCGGAGCTTGTGGCAACGACCCCGGCCGGGCATGGCTTCGACGCGCGAAAGCGCCTCGGCCGCGCGGCTCGGATCACAGCCAGCCGCGGTCGCGGCGGCGAGCACCGCGAGCGCGTTCATGACCCAATGCCGTCCGGGCGCCCCCAAACGGAAGCGCAGCTCGAAGCCGTCGATCGCGGCATCGACCGTGCTGCCGCGCGGCTCCAGGACGCAATCGATCAGCCGGACCCTGGCCCCGGGATCGGTGCCGAAAGCGATCACTTCGGCGACGCCGGCACGCTCTGCGGCCACCTCCAGGCGCGGATAATGCGGATTATCACGGTTGAGTACGGCGACCCCGCCGGGTTCGAGCCCGAGAAAGATCTCGGCCTTCGCGTCGGCGATCGCCTCGACCGAGCCGAAGAAGCCGAGATGGGACGCCTCGACCGTGGTGATCACCGCGATATGCGGACGCACCAGATGGGCGAGCGCGGCGATCTCGCCGGGATGGTTCATGCCCAGCTCAAAGACCCCGTAAGCCGAGTCCGGCGGCATTCGGGCGAGCGACAGCGGAACGCCCCAGTGATTGTTGAAGCTGGCGGCGGAGGCGAAAGCCGGGCCACAGGCGTCGAGCGCCAACCGCAGCGCCTCTTTGGTCCCGGTCTTGCCGACGCTCCCGGTCACCGCGATGATCCGCGCGCCGCTGCGGGCGCGGCCAAATTTGCCGAGGGCGACAAGCCCGGCCAGCGTGTCTCCGACCTGAAGCAACGATGCCTCTGTCGGCAGCCCTGGGACGTTGCGATCGACCATCGCCGCGGCCGCACCTTTCCTGAGCGCCGTCGCGACAAAATCGTGGCCGTCATGGTTGGGGCCGCGCAGCGCGACGAATAGGTCGCCCGCCGCGAGGGAACGAGAATCGATCGACACACCCGCAGCCGTCCACCCGGCGCAGCCGGTGCCGCCGGTCGCGCGCGCTGCGTCGGCGCCAGTCCACAATGGCGTCATCTGTCCGCCCGCCGAACGCGCGGCCGTCGGCGATGCTCGACGATCTCGCGAGCGATTTCAGCGTCATCGAAGGGGAGCGTCTCGCCGCCGACGATCTGGCCGGCTTCGTGGCCCTTGCCGGCGATCAGCAACAGGTCGCCGGGACCGAGATCGGCGATGGCACTCTCGATCGCGCAGCGTCGATCGCCGATTTCGACAGCACCTGGAGCCGCGCTCAGGATCGCGCGGCGGATAGCGGCCGGGTCTTCGCCGCGCGGATTGTCGTCGGTCACGTAAACCCGGTCGGCGGCCTGCGTTGCCACGCGCCCCATCAGCGGGCGCTTTCCAGGGTCGCGGTCGCCGCCGCAGCCGAAAATCACGATGAGCCGTCCCAGCACGTGCTGGCGCAATGCCCCGAGCACGGTCGCGAGCGCGTCGGGAGTGTGGGCGTAATCGACGACGATCGGGGCGCGCCCCTCGCCCTCGGCGACGAATTCGAGCCGGCCCGGAACCCCGGTCAGCCACGCCAGCGAGGCGATCGCGGCCGCCGCCGGCACGCCGGTCGCAATCGCCAGCCCGGCCGCGCACAGCGCGTTGATCGCCTGGAACTCGCCTAGCAGGGGAAACATGAACTCGTGTCGTTGCCCGAAAACCTCGAGCACGAGGTCCTGCCCGCCGGGTCGCGCCCGGGCCGCGACCAGCCCCAGTTCTGCCGCCGCATCGGCGCCATAGCCGAGAACCGGATGGCCGTGGTCGCGGCACAGCGCCGCCAGCCGTGGGAATTCGCCGCTGCCGCGGTTGAGGACCGCGGGTCCGCCCGGCGTCAGCAGCGCCGTAAACAGCCGCTCCTTGGCGGCGCGGTAATCCGCCATGCCCCGGTGATAGTCGAGGTGATCGCGGGTCAAATTCGTAAAGGCCGCAGCGGCGACCGAAAGCCCATCGAGACGGAATTGCGCGAGACCGTGGCTCGACGCCTCGACCGCAACATGGTCGATCCGTTGGGCGCAGAGCGCCGCGAGATCGCGCTGCAAGGCCACCGGGTCGGGGGTCGTCAGCGCGCCCGAGCGGCGTCCGGCCGGCGTCACCAGCCCGAGGGTGCCGAGGCTCGCGGCAGGATGACCAGCGGCCGTCCAGATCTCACGGGTGAAATGGACGACCGAGGTCTTGCCGTTGGTCCCGGTCACCGCGGCAATGGTGGGCGGCTGCCGTCCGTAAAATCGGGCTGCCAGAAGTGCCAGCCGGCGACACGGATTGGGGTCGGCGACGATCGCGACGCGGGCGCGAGCCTCCGGCGAAAGGCCGAGGGAAGCCGCGTCGTCGGTCAGGATCGCAACCGCGCCACGCGCCGCGGCCTCGGCGGCGAAGGCCCGCCCATCGCTCCGTGTGCCGATCAGGGCGGCGAACAGAAAACCTGGAAGAACCGCGCGCGAATCGGCGGTGAGCCCAATAATTTCCGGGTCGCCCCGCGAGCCGGCACCCGGGGGGCGACCGGTGATGTCGATCAGCTCAGTAAGCTTCAATCCGCTTACCTTGGAGGCTCGCGGGCATTAATGCCTCGGCGATCGCGGGCGAGGATTCGTCAACCGGCTGCACACCGAGCAGCGGGGCGATGCGCACGATGGTGCGGCCGACCGCCGGGGCCGCGGTCCAACCGGCGGTGGCGAAACCGTAGCTCGCCTTGGTGCCGTGCGGATCATTAAGCATCACCAGGACCAAATATTTGGGGGCGGTCATCGGGAAGACCCCGACAAAGCTCGATCGCACCCGGTCGCTGGAATAGCGGCCGCCGACGACCAGGTTGGCGGTGCCGGTTTTGCCGCCGACGACATAGCCGGGCGCTTTGACCATCATGCCGGTCCCGTACT
Organism: uncultured Alphaproteobacteria bacterium; assembly: GCA_963832875.1. GTDB lineage: Bacteria > Pseudomonadota > Alphaproteobacteria > ATCC43930 > CGMCC-115725 > AP-15. The sequence continues at coordinate 200,920 of CAWHWB010000005.1, forward strand.
CGACGACCAGTCGCATCAGCTTGCGCATGTGCTCCGAGGTTTCCGCCGAAATCACCTGCCGGCCCTGCGGCGCATCGCCCGGCGGCAGTTTGACCAGCGTCGCCGGCCGAAGGACCCCGCCATTGACCAGCGCCGAGGCCGCGCTCGCGAGCTGCAACGGGGTCTCGGAAATGCCGTGGCCAAAGCCGATGGTCATGACGTTGACCTCGCGCCAGTGCGCCGGATCTGGAAAGTGAGGCCGGCCGATCTCCTTCAGCTCGAGGGCCGGCGAGGTCAGCAGCCCGAAGCGGCGCAGATATTCCTGCTGCCGCGCGGCGCCAACCGCAAGCGCGATCTTGGCCTCGCCAATATTCGACGAATACATCAGGATTTCCGGCACGCTGAGCGGCCGATGCTTACCATGGTAGTCGGCGATCGTGAATCGCCCGATATGGATCGGATGGGTCGCGTCGAACACCCCGGTCATCGTCGTGGCACCAAAGTCGAGCGCCATCGCCGTGGTGAAGATCTTGAACATCGAGCCGATCTCGTAGTCGCCGAGCGTGACCCGGTTGAACATCCGCTGGGACGCCGGAATATCCGGATGGTTCGGGTCCCGCATGTTGGGATGATTGGGATCGAAATCCGGTAACGACACCATCGCCAGCACTTCGCCGGTATTAACGTTCATGATCAGCCCGGCACCGTCTCTGGCGGTGAAGTCGTCGATTACACGCTGCAGTTCTTCGTGCAGGATATATTGCAGGCGCAGGTCGATCGACAGCTGCAGCGGCTCTTGTCGGCCGCGCAACTGATCGTCGAGGCCGCGCTCGATCCCGGCCTGGCCATTGTCGTCGATCCCGGTATAGCCGACCACATGTGACAAGAGATTGCCATAGGGATAGACGCGTCGCTCCTCGCGTTCGAATTGCAGTCCCGGTATGCCGAGCTGGTTGACCGCATATTCCTCGTCGGGTGACAGATGGCGCTTGACCCAGACGAAGCCCTTCTTCGAGGTCAGCTTGGCAAAGAGTTCGGTGCGATCGAGACCCGGCAGCGCGGCGGCGAGCTTGCGGGTGACCTCGGCCGGGTCGACGATCTGCCGCGGATCGGCATAGAGCGAAGGGCTTTCGAGCGTCGTTGCCAGCAGCTTGCCGTTGCGATCGACAATATCGGCTCGACCCGGCGGTGGCGGCGGCACCGGGTGAAACCGAGCGATTTTCGGCACGGCGATGTTGCCCGGCAGCAAGGTGACCTGGACGAGCCGCATCGCAACGCCGGCAAACATCACGAGAAACACGATACTTACGGCTGACAGCCGGTGACGGCAGCTGTCGAGCGCTCGCTTCGCCGGGCCGTCGGGAACCACAGGGGTGCAGGGCGGCGGTTTGAAATGCCGCGGCCGGCATGGGTTGTCGTCGAATTGGCGGACCGCGCTCATCACCGATTCTCCGCGATCAGCGCGATCAATGCGTCGAGCGATTTTGCCCGGCGGAGCGGCTTCGGCCTGATCGTGAGCGGAGGCTTGGCCGGCTCGGACGCCGCCAACGGAACTTCGAGCGCGGCTGTCACGACGGGGGCCGCATTCCCTGCCGGCGGGATTGGCGCCATCGGCCGGTTGGGTAACGGCTGGCTGGCGGAATGCAAGACCGAGTCCGGTAGCGGAACGTCGGCGGCGACAGTTTCAACCGGCGATGACGGCACTGGGCGCATCGGGATCTCGGTGACGCTCGAACGAAGCTGCTTGGTGGTGATCGGCGCCAGCGACAGATAGCGCTGGTTCATCTGGGCGAGCGCATCCGGCCGGCTCAAATAGGCCCATTCCGCGTCGAGAGCGCGGACCTCGTGCTCGGCTTGGCCCGCCCGTTTGGCTGTTTGGGCGAACTGGTCGGCAAGCGCCTGGACCTCGTATTTGACCGCGAACATGGCAAACCCGGTTGCCGATACCAAAATCAGCCAAAACAGGGTGGAGAGCCTGATCATGCGGCCTGCCCTCGTTGTCGGCCGAGACCCGGCGGCCAGGGTGGGGCGGCGGTTCGCTCCGCCGCGCGCAGTCGGGCCGCCCGCGCCCGCGGGTTGCGATGGATTTCCTGGGCAGCGGGCCTGACCACGCGCCGGTGTAGCAGCCGGAAGCTCGGAGCGGCTGTTTCGTGTGCGACAGGGTCAAAACGCGAAGCGCGCGGTGCGGTACCGCTTCGCTGCCTCAGGAAATCCTTGACGCGGCGATCCTCGAGCGAGTGAAACGACACGACCGCGAGGCGACCCCCCGGCATCAGCAGCCGCTCGGCTGCTTCGAGCCCGCGATCGAGCTCGCCGAGCTCGTCGTTGACGGCTATGCGCAGGGCCTGGAATGTGCGGGTCGCCGCATCGAGCCCGGGTTCGGTCTTGGGCACCGCGGCACGGACGATTTTGGCGAGTTCAAGGGTGCGGCAGATCGGGCCCTGCCGGCGCGCGGTGACAATGGCGCGAGCGACCCGGCGGGCGAACCGCTCTTCGCCGAAATCACGGATCAGTCGCGCGAGCTGGGCCTCCGACAGGGTGGCAACGAGATCGGCCGCGCTCTGCCCCGCGCCGCTCATGCGCATGTCGAGAGGCCCGTCCAAGCGGAATGAGAACCCGCGACCGGCGGTATCCAGCTGAGCCGAGGAGACGCCGAGATCGAGGGCGATCCCGGCAACCGGACCGACGGTGGCCAGCCCGAGCAGTCGTTCCATCTCGCCGAAATTCCCCTCGATCAGAGCGAGCCGCCCACAACGGGCGGGGGCCAGATCGCGGCCGCGCCGCACCGCCTCAGGATCGCGATCGATCGCGATGACGCGGCATTTCGCGGCGGCGAGCAGCGCCCGGCTGTAACCGCCAGCACCAAAGGTGCCGTCGACATAGAGAGCGTTGTCGAAGGGTGCCAGCGCGGCGACCACCGCCTCGAGGAGAACCGGCAAATGCTCGGGGGATTCACTGGCCGCCTTTTCGGGCGGCGGTGCCGCGAGCCCATCGGGGGTCTTGGGGGATCGTCCGCTCATTCGCGGCCTCGATCTATCGAGGCTGGGAGCGGTGGGATCTTGGTCCCCTGCCGGCTGGCGCGTTCGCGCAGGTTCGCCAGATGCTCGGCGAAGCGCCCGGGCTCCCAGATCTGAAAACTTTTGCCGAGCCCGACAAACGCCGCGCTGTCGCTGATCGAGGCGTGTGCGGCGAGATCCTCAGGCAGCACGATACGGCCTTCGGTGTCGAACGGCAGCCGCTGTGCCGAAGCGAACATCAAGGCCGAAAGGTTTTCGTGCTCGTCGGAGAATTCCTCCAGCGCATCGAGCCGGGCGATCAGCTCCTCCATTCGATCAATCCCGTTGCCGTCGAGCGCCGGATATTTGTAGGACGGGAAGGCAACGATCCCTGGAAAGCGCTGGGCCGCCAAAGCGGCGCGAAAGGTCGCCGGCACTGAAATTCGCCCCTTGCGGTCGACCTTGTTCACGTAAGTGGACAGAAACATGCCACTTCTTCCCCCAACGCTCGCCCTTGGACGCTCGGCAAGGGGCGCCCGATAGGTGCCGCCGAAGTTCCCCCCATCGGCCGCACCCGTCCATGGGTGAAGATGGGATAACATGGGAATTTATGGTCGTCAATGGGTTTTCATAATAAAACTTGAGATTTTGTATATTGTGAGATCCAGATCGCTGGACCACACTATGTAGCCGCCGAAACCCTATCCGACGCAAACCACTGGAAAACTGTTTCAGCGCAGCGGGCGGTCGGCCGGTAGGCGCCGAAACTGCCGGACGCGTTCCCATTGGCAAAAGTGGGGCGGCGCCGCAACCCGTCGCAGGCGGCTCCGTTCGGGCCCGCGGGCGGTCGAACGAAAGCCGACGCTTCGATAGAGGGCTCCCCGGGAAACTTGATGCCAGCGGCAAGTTCCACCCGGCGCATTCCTCAACTTTGCGATCACAACGCAGTGCGGTAAGCGCCGTCCGGTGTTGTGCGCCGCGCATGATCGTCTGCACCGCGAGGTCAGCCGGATACCGCGACCTGTTTGCTCGGCAGTCGCGGCGCAACTTCCAATCTCCCGTCGGCGATCAGCATTTTGCAATGATCGTAGAGCGCGACCTTTGCCGCCTCGGTCCGGTTATTTCCGTAAAGGCCGGTTTCGACGAGGCGGTCGAGGTACCACGCGGTCTGAATGTTGACCGATAGCGTGATCAGCTCCGATTTCAGGGGATTGACATCTCGCGCCATTGCGACCGCCGATGATGAGGCCAATAACAATGCCAAAACTATGGCATAAAAACTGGAACTCTAGCGAGCGGAATTTTTGCTGGCAGCGCTTGCGACGCCAAAGGGCATCCTGCGATCGAGATCCCGAATCCCCGAATGGGCGCGCCAAGCTCGCTCCGAGCCGGAAATCGAACGGGAGTGCGGGCGATCTGGCTCTCAGATCGCCCGCTCCGTCCCCCCAAGGTGCGGTACGGAGGGCCAACGGCGCTGGCCGCAACTTCCCCCGATCGTTGGGCCGCAACCGCATCGACCGTCGCACCGACCGCACGAGGGGCAGCTTAGATGGATGATTATGGCGGGCAATTCCTCATACCGAGTTCCACAGACTTGTCCCCCGGAAAGCGCCGTTATCCCGGTTTCATCCGCCGAACCATCCACCTTCCTGTTGCGCGGCGCCATCGCCATGCGCCCGGTGCGAGGCCCAGCCGAGCCCGAGACGTCGCCAGACGGCCTGTAAGCCGGGTTCTGTGCCGCCCCGAGCCGCCCGACGGACGGGCTTGCCGCGAGGGGCGGCGACGGCCATTCCTCTGGGGCGCCCGTTACCGGACGCCTCGTGCGACCGACCCGAGCGGCGGCGCGAGGGTCCGCCCGACACACTAGGACCGTTTCCCGTGGGATCGGTCCCGAATGCCTGCCGCTCCTACTTGGTCTTGCTCCCGGTGGGGTTTTCCCTGCCGCCGCCGTTACCGGCGGCGCGGTGCGCTCTTACCGCACCATTTCACCCTTGCCGCCCGGTCGGGGATGCCCGGCCGGGCTCGGCGGTGTCCTTTCTGTGGCACTTTCCCTGGGGTTGCCCCCGCCGGGCGTTACCCGGCACCGTACCCCCGTGGAGCCCGGACTTTCCTCTCCCCGCGACATTGCGACGAGCGGCCGTCCGGCCGTCTGGCATCTCAGATGTGCGCGGCAGCGACCTCTTTGTCAAAGGCTCGGTCGCGGGCTGGTGACAAAAACCCGTGACAAAGGCGCGGACCCGAGGCCGACCCGACAACCTCTGGTCCCGCAAGAAGTTGCGAAGGAGGCCTGCGTCAGGGCGTCAAGGCGATGCCGGTCGAGGCGGCGAACCGCGTCTTGACGTTCCCGCCAAACAGCGGATTGACCAGACTGGTATTGTTGCCTTGCGTTGCCGCGACCGCCGTCGGGCATGCTAGATAGGGTGAGATAAAGGTGTTGTGCGCTGCATTGCGCGACTCGACTGCAAGGCAGATGGGTGCGACTTCGAGGTCCATCGCATCAATCGTGTTGGCAAAGCTGTAGCCGTTCTCGATCAAGAGGCCAACCCCGCCTCTGGCGCTTGCCGAGCCGGCGCCGCTGATATTGCAAATCTGAGTCTGCTCCAGCGCGATCCCGGCCGCGCCGCCAGCCGAATCGGCGATCGCGAAAATCTGCGAATTCAGCACGTAGTTCAGCTGCAGGCCGCCGGCGCGCCGGCCCCCATTGGCGTTGTTGACGATCAGATGATCGATCTTCATCGAGTTTTGCGCGTCGGCAAAGTCACCTTCTCCGATAACGACCGCATAGCTGTCGCTGTTGGCATTGACGAACAAGGTTCCTTGCTCGTTGAAATAAAAACATCCCTTTGGCGACTCTACTGTACCGCCTGAGCAGTGGATCTCCAACACCGGTTCCGAGGAGATTGTGTTGCCGTCGAGAACAGCGCCCATCGAAATCAACCGAAACCCGGTGTCGGCGCGCGCTTTGTAATCGATGACCAAGGTCCTGGTGAGTTTATACCTCCCGTGGGGGAGGAACAACGGCTCGTCGGCGGAGAGAGCGGCGGCCAGCGCCCGATTGACTGCGCCGGTATCGTCGGTGGCGCCGTTGCCGGTGGCGCCGAAACAGCGCACATCGATCCATGGGTTGGCGGCGCAGACGGCGGCGCTGAGGGGTGCGGGGTTGGCTCCGCCGGCCTCGGCGCGCAACGGCGCCGCCACCATTCCGAACAAAGAGAGAACGATGCAGACGTAACGGCGGATCATGCTGTCTCCTCTCACGAGTGGCCCTCGCTGCCGATGCCGCCAAGGGCTACCGCTTACCCTGGAAACAGCTTAAATCCGCCGTTCATGTTATGTCCAGGAAAAAACTCTCAATGCGAGCAAATTTTCCCCGGAACCCCCAAATGAGAGAAAATGTTCTCTTATCACGGCATAAAATCTCATCGAGCGCGCTATGATAGTCAGGGCGAGATGTCAGCGCACGCGCGGCTCGCGGACGAGCGCGTGCAGCGCGATACCGCTGAGGATCATGCCGGCGCCGACAATCCGTCCGAGGCTCAGCCTTTCCCCCAACGCCAGCACGCCAACGCCGACTACGGTGACCAGCTCGCAATTGGCGATGACCGCGTAGCTGGCCGGACCGAGACGAGGCACGCTGAACGAAAATAGCGTCACGGTCAGCGCCCCCGGACCGAGCGCGATGATCACGATCAACAGCCAGATTCCCGGCGCGGCCGGGATGTCGAGACCGAGAAAGAGGCTGGCGCCGGCAAAGCTGACGACGAGCCCGAGATAAAGGAACACCGCGCCGATCAGCGGCGGGTGTCGCCGCATCAGCACCGAATTGGCAGCGAGATAGAGCGCGTAGATCACCGGGGAAGGCAAAATCCACATCAACCCGCGCGGATCGAGGCCGCCCTGGCGCAGCCCCGGAACGGTGATCAGCGCGGCGCCGAGGAGGATCAGCGCCACGCACAGCACCGCCCGGCTGCGGATCGGCCGCTTAAAGATCAGCCGGTCGAGGACCAGCGTCAGCGCCGGGTAGGTGTAGAACAGCAGGACCGCAATGCTGGTGTCGAGGGTGTGCAGACTTTCCCAGAAGCACAGGGTCTGTCCCGCGCCCAGCGTTGCGCCGACCAGCGAAATTCGCCACGCGCCGCCGCGCAGGGCTAGGCCGAAATCGTGCCCGACCGCCGCCGCCGCCACGGTCAGCGGGACCAGCGCCAAGCCATATCGCCAGATCAGCATCGAGGGGGCGCTGATCCCGGCCTTGTAGAGCTGCAACGTCATGATCGGCATGAACCCGACCATCACGCTGCCGGCGACCGCAGCCAGCCCCGCGTGCCATGTTCGCAGTGGTCCCGCCGCTGCTGCGGCAATCTTCGCCGTTGAGCCGGCGGTAGGCTGCGGCGGCTCCGCCGCGCTCAACTTCGTGTGCGGGAGCTGCGGTTTCTACTCGCCCGACCTCTCATACCAGATCCGCCCATCCTTCAGCGTCATCTGAGCGATCAGCCGGCGCTTGGCGGTGACGGTATTGCCGTCGCTGTCGCGCAACAGGAAGTTGCCGTCGCGCAGCTCGAACAGGACGATGTCGGCGTTGGCCCCGGGTGCCAGAGTGCCGACCGTGCCCTCATAGCCGAGGATCTTCGCCGGCGCCGCGGTCGAGCGCATGACCAGATCGTCGAGCGACATGCCGAAATGCAGCAGTTTCGACATCGTCGTCGGCAGGTCCCACACCGGTCCCTGCGTCGCGCTGGTGAAGGTCAAGTCGGTCGAGATCGTGTCCGGCAGAAAGCCTTGATCGAGCGCCTTCTCGATCAGCGGAAAGCTGAAATGGTTGCGGCCGTGGGCGCAGTCGAAGATGATGCCGTGACGCTGCGCCTCGACGACCTCTTTCAGCACCAATTGCTTTTCCTGACCCATGATGCCGTGCGCGCGGCCGTGATAGCAGTGGGTGACGATGTCGCCGGGCTTCATATGGGCCGAGCAATTCGGGCAATGGGATCGGCGAGTCGGTGATGTGCATCATCATCGGCACGCCGCCGGCCATGTCCGCGGTGCGGCGCGCCAATCTGACCGGCTCGGTGGTGTATTCCCAAACCAGGCCCGGCCCGTAGCGCAGCTTGACGCCGATCGCCAGATCCGGGTTTTCGCTGATGGTGCGGGCGCAGCCCTCGGGGTCGGCATAGGGGAAATGCGACGAGTTCGCCGCCGCGCGCGGTGCCGACGATGCCGATCGCCGACAGATTGACAAAGGCGCGGGTGCGGGTGCGCACCTCGCGGTCGATGACCTGGCGCAATCCGGCAAAAGTCGCCGAGCCGGTGCTGCCGGCGTCGCACAGCGTGGTGACCCCGCTCGCCTTGCAGAAGCGGTCGGTGTCGCCCGCCATGTCATGCGCGTTGACGAAAATATGGGCATGGATGTCGACCAGCCCCGGCGTCACCAGCCGGCCCCGGGCGCTGATCGTGCGGCGCGCCTCCGCGGTCGGCAGCGCGGGCGCCACGGCCGCGATCTTGCCGCCGGCGATGCCGATGTCCATGACGCCGCGCAGCCCGGCGGCGGGATCGAGCACCTCGCCACCCGAGACCAGCAGATCGTATTTCATTCCCGCCCCCTCTCGTTGACGCCGGTTCGCCATGGTCCGTGATCGGTGCGGCGCTGACAACCCCGAGCCGGCGCCGGCGCGCAGCACAGCCTCCCGGCCGACGCAACCGCGCGAGCATTGTCTTGGCGCATCCCTCCGCCTTAAAGTCCGGCTTTTGCCCAAATCGGAGGCAAGGCTTGGATCAGGCGATCGCGGACCAGCAGCGGCCCACTTCGGTCGTCCTGCGCCGCGGCATGGTGCTGATGGCGGCGCTGATGGCGACGTTCATGGCCGCGGTCGAGAGCAGCATCGTCGCCACCGCGATGCCGACGATCGTCGGCGATCTCGGCGGCTTTCGACTGTTCAGCTGGGTATTCGCGGCCTATCTGCTGACGATGGCGGTGACGGTGCCGATCTATGGCCGGCTCGCCGACATTTACGGGCGCAAGCGAGTTCTTCGTCGGCACCGGCATCTTTCTGTTCGGCACCACCCTATGCGGCTTTGCCCGGACCATGGTCGTGCTGGTGATATTTCGCGCCATCCAAGGGATCGGCGCCGGTGCAATCCAGCCGATCGCCAGCACCGTCATCGGCGACATCTACACTCCGGCCGAGCGCGCCCGCGTGCAGGGCTATCTGTCGAGTGTGTTCGGGGTGTCGGCGATCATCGGCCCGGCACTCGGCGCCTTTCTGGTCGTGCACGTGAATTGGGCGCTGGTGTTCTGGGTCAATCTGCCGATCGGCGCCGCCAGCATCGCGATGTTCGCGGTCTATCTGCCCGAGCGCATCGAGCGCCGCCAGCACCGCATCGATTATCTCGGCGCCGTTCTGCTGATCGTCGGCGTCGGCGCGCCGATGCTGGCGCTGGTGCAGGCGCGCAGCCTCGATACTGGCAGCATCGCCTCGCTGGTCGGGCTCGGCCTGGCCATGCTGCTGGCACTCTTCGTGCACGAGGCGCGCGCCCCCGAGCCGATGGTGCCGTTCCGGCTGTGGCGCAACCGGGTCGTCGCGCTGGCCAATTTCGGCATCTTCGGCACCGGATCGACGATGATGGCGGTCAGCGCGTTTCTGCCGACCTATGTTCAAGGGGTGATGGGCCGCAGCCCGGCCGTCGCCGGACTGGTGCTCGGCTGCATGTCGGTCAGCTGGATGTTCGCCTCGTTCGCCGCCGGCCGGCTGATGATCCGCACTTCCTATCGCCTCGCCGCGGCCCTCGGCGGCATAGCACTGGCCATCGGCGCCGCACTCCTGACCCTGCTGCAGCCGACAAGCGGCATTGCCTCGGCGGCGGCTGGCTCGCTGGTCATGGGTGTCGGCATGGGCGCCTGCAACACCGCCTTTTTGGTCTCGATCCAGGCCAGCGTCGGCTGGAGCGAGCGCGGCGTCGCCACCGGCTCAAACATGTTCATGCGGGTGATTGGCCAGGCTTTTGGCGCCGCCCTTGGCGGAGCGATCCTCAATTTCGGCGTCTTCCGGCGGGTGCCCGAGGCGGCCGACGCCGTCAACCGGCTGTTGGAGCCGGCGCTGCGCCACGGTCTCGGCGCTGGCGAGATCGCCCGCTTGACCGATGCGGTGGCGGCCTCGTTGCACGAGGTTTATCTGGTCGCGACATTGATCGCGGTTCTGACCTTCCTTGTCGCGTTGAGCTTTCCGGCGCGGCTGAGCCCGTTGCGTCCAGCGACCCAGGCCGGGCGTTGAGCCGCCGCCGCATCGGCCTATAATCGGGCCAAATCGTTTAACGGAGGAGAACGCCATGGCGGTCACACTCGGAACCGACGGCTTCCGCTATCAGGTGGTCGACGATTGGGCCAAATTGCCCGACGGGTGGAAATGGGACGCCGACGTCGCCGCAGTCGGGGTCGACCGGCACGACAACGTCTATGCCTTCAGCCGCGGCGCCCACCCGATGATGGTGTTCGACCGCAACGGCCATTTCCTGCGCTCGTGGGGTGAGGGCGTTTTCCATCGCCCGCACGGCGTCCACATGGCCGCGGACGACACGCTCTTTCTGACCGATGACGGCGACCATACGGTGCGCAAATGCACCCTCGAGGGCCGGGTGCTGCTGACCCTCGGCATTGCCGGCAAGCCCACCCCCTATATGAGCGGCGAGCCGTTCCACCGCTGCACCCATACGGCGCTCTCGCCGCAGGGCGAGATCTACGTCTCCGACGGCTACGGCAATTCGCGCGTCCACAAATATTCGCCCGAGGGCAAATTGCTGACCTCGTGGGGCGAGCCCGGCACCGATCCCGGTCAGTTCAACATTCCGCACAATGTGTGCTGCGACCCCGATGGCTGGGTCTATGTCGCCGACCGCGAAAACCACCGCATCCAGGTGTTCGACGGCAACGGCAAATACGAGGCGCAATGGAACAACATGCACCGGCCGTCCGGCCTCTACATGGAGGGCGGAACGAGGACGCCGCGCTTCTACATCGGCGAGATCGGCGGCGGCATGGGCGTCAATTACGATCTGCCCAATATCGGCCCGCGGGTCAGCATCTATTCGCACGAGGGCGAGATGCTGGCTCGGCTCGGCACCCGCCCGGCCGGCCTCGAACCGGGCCAGTTCATGTCGCCACACGGCCTCGCCGTCGATTCCCGCGGCGACATCTATGTGGGCGAAGTCTCGTTCACCAACTGGGGCAACCGTTACCGCAGCCAAGAGCTTCCCCCCCGGCCTGCGCGCCCTCCAAAAACTGGTCAAGGTGGACTAGGTGCAGGTGCCTCTGAAGCTCCCGTCATCCTGAGGAGCGCGCAAAGGGGGCGTCTCGAAGGACGCACCGCAGCGCCCTCTGTGGGAAAATCCGTCGGCGCCTACTTTTACATTCTGCGTTGTGCTGACGGCTCATACTACGCCGGGACAACGGTGGGGAGCTTGGAACGACGAGTGGCTGAGCATGAGATCGGCGCTTACGATGGCTATAGAGCCCGCCGACGACCGGTCGCGCCGGTGTTCCATCAGGATTTTGAACCCCTCGACGACGCTGCTGCGGCCGAGCAGCAAGTCAAAGGCCGCTCGACGTCTTAAGTCAAGGCGACCCGGCGCCTGAACGCATTCGGAATGGTCGGGTTTACGGCAAAAAACGACAACAGAGTGTAAATTCCTGTCTATAAGGAAACGGATATCTGATCTCAGCCCGATAAAACTGGTAAAACAGGAGATGCGGGAGGAGCAGGGACGGCGAGCTCCTCGCCACTCGGCCCGGCGGGGTGCGCCGGGCCGGAGCGGATCACTGCGTCAGTTCGGGTGGAAAACGAGGGTGCGCAGCTCGATGCTTTCGCGCGGGAAGGCGTCGGGCGGGGTGGTCGGATCGGTGAACGCGGTGTGCGGCATAAAGCGCGCGCGCCCGTCGGTCTTGGTGTCGGCGATTTTGAGCAGCAGCGCCTGGTCGCGGCGCATCTCGGGCACGTAATACCATTCATGCGCCGGGTTCCACGTCACCGAATAGGTCTCGCCGACCCGGTCGCGATAGACGAGGTCCGAGGGCACTAGATCCTCCGGATCGACCGTGCGCGCGTCGCAGACGGCGAGCGGCGCGTCCTGCAAGGGCCCGCGGATCGGGCGCCACAGATTGATCACCTGGACCCGGCCCTTGAGCAACTCCTCGGCGTCGTCCGGTATCAGGTCGCGGACCCGTTGCGGGCCGGAACGCGCGGTGTGATCGACATGGACGCGGGTCGCCGGCTGGCGCGGCCCGCCGGCCGAGCGGTCCTGCACGCCCGGCACGCGGCGGCGCTGCAGGTGGTCGAAGATAAAGACTCGGCTGGCGCCGGTCTTCTCGATCAGAAAGCGCTCGGCTTCCGGGTAGTAGACCCGCCGCACCTCGTCGTCGTCCCAGAAATCTTTGACCGCGGTCTTCTGCTCAACCAGCGCGAAGCCCTGGCGGTCGAGGTCAATTTCAGCTGCGATCGGCCGCATGTCGCGGATCGGCACCCGGTGCGGCTCGTGCGTCATGTTCGAGCGATGCTCGCCGGGCGCGCTCTCATAGGCGTAATAGCGCGGGCGCTCGGCCATCGGCTTCAGGTAGTTGAGCTCGCCCTCGACGAACGGCAGGTCGGCAAAGCTGGTCATGGTTCGGTGCTCCTTGGTGATTGCGACGAGCGCGGTTCAGAACATCGGATATCGATAATACTCCGGCGGCAGCTGCTCTTTGGTCGATGTTACCGCCTGCGCGCTCGCCGGGATAGCCCGAGACAGAAAATTGCCGAGAGCAGCCCTCGCAGCGGTGGCGGTTCGGCGCAGAACTCCTCGACGGGGCGTCTTGGCCATGCCGTTCAAGGTTTCGGTTGCACTCATTTCGCTCACTCCTTCCAAAACGGCTTGTTGATCAGAAATTCGGCGTCGGTGCGGGTGATCCCGATATCGGCCAGCATTCGGTCGTCGAGTGAAGCGAGGCTGGCGCGGTCGCGGGCGCGTCGCCGCCATTCGCGGACCATCGCCCAAATCCGCGCCGCGACGCTCCTCGTGCGATGCCGCGCCGAGGCCGGCCGAACTCCGCCGAAGTGCCGATGCGCGCTCTCGAACCGGATCGCGCTCATATGATCCCTCCTAAACCAGGCGAGCCTACTCAAATGCTCGCTGACAACTCGCTTGCCACCGAGATGGCCACGATGGCATTCTTCTGCAAACGAGAGTTTCTCAGCGACGGCTTAGATTTTATCATGCGATGAACGAGCATTTGCCGGCGCTCGGGGCGCTGCGGGCGTTCGAAGCAGCGGCCCGGCACATGAGCTTCAGCAAGGCTGCGGAGGAGCTGTTCGTCACTCCCGCGGCAATCAGCCATCAGATCCACGCGCTGGAGCAGGATTTCGGCGTCAGACTGTTTCACCGCCTCAACCGCGCGGTCGCGCTGACCGCGTCGGCGCGCGTGCTGCTGCCCGGTCTATCGGAGGGCTTCGCCGGGATCGAGGCCGCGGTCCGGCGGCTGCGGGCGCACAACGACACCGGCACCTTGACCGTGACCGCGTCGCCTTCCTTTGCCGCCAAGTGGCTGGTGCTCCGGCTGCACCGCTTTCAGGAGCAATGCGCCGAAGTCGACGTGCGGATCTCCGCCACCGACGAGGTCGTCGACCTGACCAAGGGCGATTTCGACATCGCGATCCGCTATGGCGCCGGGCATTACCCCGGGCTCGAGGTCGAGAAGCTGTTTACCAACGAAGTGTTTCCGGCGTGCAGCCCGCTGCTGCTCGCGACCGGGCCGCCGTTGCGCACGCCCGACGATTTGCGCCGTCACGCGCTGATCCACGATCAGGCGATCGAGCGCGACCCCCTGGTGCCGACCTGGCCGATGTGGCTCAAGGCCGCCGGCGTCAAGGATGTGCCGGCTACGTCCGGGCTCAGCTTCAACAACATGCATCTGGCGCTCGACGCGGCGATCGCCGGCCATGGCGTGGTGCTGGCCTACAGCACAATCGCCGCCGCCGATCTCGCCGCCGGCCGTCTGGTGCGGCTGTTCTCATTGGCGCTGCCCGACCAGTTCGCCTACTACATCGTCACCGCGCCGGGCGCGCTCGAACGGCCTAAAGTTCGCGCGTTCCGCAATTGGCTGCGCGAGGAAGCCGATCGCCGGCCCGACGCGCCGCCGGCAGCCTAGCCAAGCAGAACGGCCGGACGGCGATCTCGGGTCGCGGTGCGGCGCAAACCCAGCGCCGCGAGTGCAATCAAGCCGGCGCCGAGCAGCGGCAGCGATCCCGGCTCTGGCGTGTCGATGATCCCGGAATCGATGCTGGCCAGGCTGTTCGCGCCAGCGGTCACGGTCACGATTTCGGTCAAGGAATAAGGGCCGGCGATCGGCGGCACCGAGACGACTTGCTGCTGGTTATCGAGCAAGCCGCTTGCCAGCAAGGTCCCGGTGCCGAACGGGGTGTTCGTCGTATCGAAATACGTGCTCATCGACGCCTGGCTGTTCGAATACACGCCGGTGATGTCGCTCAGGAATTGCTTGATATCGGCGGTGGCGGTGAAGCCGGTCTCGGTCAGCGAAACCGTCAGGGTGCCGCCCGCCGTCCCGGTGGTCAGATCGAGCGAGGTCAAATCGAGGATCGGGTCGGACGGCGCGCCAATGGCGGGGAAGCCGGTGCCGATATCGATGCTGGTGGTAAAATTGCCGATCGTCCCGCTGTAGAAGGCGGTTCCGGGGCTCAGCGAATCATTCGCCGAAGCGGTGTTGATTCCGTCCGTCGCCGAGAGAAAGATTTCTGCGCGGGCCGGAACCGCATATATTGCAATGACGGCCAGTGCGGCGGCGGTCAGCGACGTGCGCACAGCGTTCATGACCAGGGCCCTCTCAATAGATCAAAAGCATCTTCGGTCTGATGTCGAAACGACCGCGATATCGGCATTTACGATTTATCAACTAAGTTTTCTACAAAATAGAAGGTTAAAATTGAGGATTCGTACTTAATTTAACCATAACCAAAATTCCGCTAGCGAAAACTCGACTTATTCGCCGCCACGACGGCCGGAGGCGGGCGGGACGCTGCGGCCGCCGGCGCAATTTGGGAAACGCGTCGCCTAGCCTTGCGGCGGACAGGCTTCGATCAGACCGGCTTCAAAGGTCTGGTAACGAGCTTTCTGGCGGGTCGACCGCCGCCCGGCCATTTTTGGCTTCTCGTCCGGCGTTCAGTTCAATAGTCTCGGCGCCCTTTTACTCGTCATGGGAGGAAAACATGCGTCATCTGCGATCAGGGATCGTCGGAATCGTTGCTTTATTCATGATCTCGGGCACCGGGCAGGCGGCCACGCGGGTCTTCAACGCGACCCTCAACGGCGCCAGCGAAGTGCCGCCGACGACTAGTGCCGGGACCGGCACGGCCACGGCGACGCTCAACACCGCGACCAGAAGGCTAACCTGGGACGTGACCTATTCGGGCCTCAGCGGTCCGGCAAAGGCGGCCCATATCCATGGGCCGGCGGCGCCGGGAGCGAACGCTCCGGTGGTGATCCCGTTCACCGGCAATTTGGCCAGCCCGATCAAAGGTTCGAAGACATTGACCGCGGCGCAGATTAAAAATCTCGAAGCTGGGAAGTATTACATCAATATCCATACCGCCAAGAGCCCAGCCGGCGAAATTCGCGGTCAACTGACGGCGGCGCAATAACCGGTACCGATCGATCGCTCTCGTCGGTCCGGAACGGATCCGGGCTGGCGAAAGCGATTTATCTCCTGTTTCGCGCCCGGGCGGATCTGAGCTCGAACCGCGCCCTGCGGACGCCAGCGCGGGCGCCACGACAGCAGCACGCTGAGTGCGCCGCCCTCCTGGCGGATCGGCCGCGGCGCACAACAGCCGGCCAGACACCGATCGGGTCTGATCAAAGCGCCTCGGGGCCCCGTCCATCGCTACCCGCTAGGCGGGATGCGCAGTAATCGATCCATCCTCGAAACGAGCGTCATAACCGCGGCCGACCAAACTCTTGCCCGAGCCTTTAGCCCGTGTCGAGACCCACCAGGCGGTCTCCGGCGCGATTTCGATTTAGTCGGTCGGCGTCAGTCAATCCGCGCCGGGGCTGACGCCCGCTCGGTTTGGAACTTTCCGCCGCCTCAGCGGTTTTGATTACCGCTTGCCGCCGGAGCACAGCGACCGGTGCTGATCCTGTCCTGCGGTGGCGGCTCGCAGCAACGACGATCCATCGAGGACCTCGCACCAATGAGGATTGCCCAGGTTTCACCTTTGTACGAGCGCTGCCCGCCACAGCTTTACGGCGGCACCGAGCGAGTGGTTTCGCACTTGACCGAGGAGCTGGTGCGGCAGGGGCACGAGGTCACCCTGTTCGCCAGCGGCAATTCGCTAACCGCGGCGGTTCTCCAATCCCCCTGCGAAACAGCACTTCGCCTCAACCCGCAGTGCCGCGACCCGATCTTTTACCACCTGATCCAGATGAACCGGGTGGCGAGCCATGCCGACAAGTTCGACATCATTCACTTTCACGCCGACTTTCTGCAATTCCCGCTGTTCGCCCCGCGCTGGCACAAGACGGTGACCACTTTGCATGGGCGGCTCGACCTGCCGGACCTGCCGCCGCTGATGCGAGAATTTTCGATGATGCCGTTGATTTCAATTTCGAACGCGCAGCGCGCGCCGGTGCCTTGGGCCAACTGGTACGGCACGATTCATCACGGGCTCCCGCCCGGGTTATACCCGCCGGGCCGAGGGGCCGGCGGCTATCTCGCCTTCATCGGCCGCATCAGCCCGGAAAAGCGGCCGGACCATGCCATCGAGATCGCCCGTCGCGCGGGGGTGCCGCTGACCATCGCAGCCAAGGTCGACAAGGTCGATCGCGAGTATTACAAGGCCGAGATCGAGCCGTTGCTCGACAATCCGCTGATCGAGTTCATCGGCGAAATCGGCGATGACGAGAAGGGAGCGTTTTTAGGGGATGCGATGGCGCTGCTGTTTCCGATCGATTGGCCCGAGCCGTTCGGGCTGGCGATGATCGAGGCGATGGCGAACGGGACGCCGGTGATCGCCTTCCGGCGCGGCTCGGTGCCGGAGATCGTCGAACCCGGGGTCACCGGCTTCATCGTCGACAGCATCGACGAGGCCGTGGCGGCGATCCCGCTGGCAAAGGCGCTCGATCGAACGGTGATCCGCCGCCGCTTCGAGGAGCGCTTCTCGGTCGAGCGGATGGCGCACGACTATCTGGATTTGTACCGGGAAGTGCTGCGGCGCGGCGGTGCTGCGGGGGCGTCGCCTCAGCCGCTCGCCGCGGAGGCCGCGGACGACGACTGAAACCCGCACCGCGACCGCGAGCGGCATGGCGGAGAGACGGCCCGAGGCCAGCGAGGCCTCCCGGTTCTACATCGAATCGAGCGCGCAGCTTCAAGAGCGCCGGTCTCGCGCGCTGAAGCAGGGTCAAACCTTCGCCGTTTTCGACCCGCGCGGCGATATCGTTGCCGCCGAGGGCAGTCCCACGGGCGTCTACCACCGCGATACGCGCTATTTGTCGCGCCTCGAGCTGCGCCTCAACGACGCACCGCTGCTGTTGCTGAGCTCGAACGTTCAGGAAGACAATGTCGTTTTGGCCGTGGATCTGGCCAACCCCGATCTCAGCGCCGACGGCCGGATCGCGCTGCGCGGCGAGCTGATCCACCTCAATCGGCGCAAATACATCTGGCAGAATTGCTGCTACGAACGGCTTCTGGTGCATAATTTCGATCTGGTCGCGCACGATTTGACCTTGAGCATCGGCTTCGCCGCCGATTTCGCCGATTTGTTCGAGGTGCGCGGCGAGGAGCGGGCGCGCCGCGGCCGGCTAACGATCGAGCGGCGCTCGAACGCAGCGGTCGAAATGCACTATTACGGGCTCGATCAAACAGAGCGCGTCACCAGGCTGACTTTCGATCCGGCGCCAACTCGCCTCGACGAGACCAGCGCCCGGTACGATCTATCGCTCGGGCCCGGCGAGGCGATGCGCTCGGTGCTGCGGATCGCGTGCGACGACAGCGCCGCTGAGGCCGGCCTCGGCCGTCAGTTCTATAGCGCGTTGCGGACCGCGCGCCGCGCCATGCGCGTCTCGAGTGGGCGCGCCGCCAGCCTCGAAGGATCGAACGCACAGTTCAATGAGTTGGCGCGACGTTCGGTCGCGGACCTCTACATGCTGGTCACCGATACCGAGCACGGCCCCTATCCCTATGCCGGTATTCCCTGGTTCAGCACCGTCTTTGGCCGAGACGGGATCATCACCGCGCTGTTCGCGCTGTGGGTGGACCCCGCCATCGCCAAGGGCGTCTTGAATTTTCTCGCGGCGACGCAGGCGACCGAGATCGATGCCGAGCGCGACGCCGAGCCGGGCAAGATCCTGCACGAAATGCGCGACGGCGAGATGGCGCGGCTGCGCGAGGTGCCGTTCGAGCGCTATTACGGCAGCGTCGATGCGACCCCGCTCTTTGTCATGCTGATGGGCGAATATTTCCGGCGCACCGGCGATCTCGAAACGGTCCGCGCGTTGTGGCCGAATGTCGAGGCCGCGCTGCGTTGGTGCGACACCTGGGGCGACCCGGACGGTGACGGCTTTGTCGAATACCACCGCCGTAACGCCAATGGCCTTGTCAATCAGGGGTGGAAGGACTCGCAGGACTGCATTTTTCACCAGGATGGCCGCTTGGCCGAGGGCCCGATCGCGCTGTGTGAGGTGCAGGGTTATGTCTACGCCGCAAAACAGCACGCCGCGGCGCTGGCAACGGCGCTAGGACACCCCCGCACCGCCGTCGAGCTCGCGCGCCAGGCGGAAATTCTGCGCGGCAGGTTCGAGGACCGGTTCTGGTGCGAGCAGCTGTCGACTTACGCGCTGGCGCTCGACCGCGCCAAACGGCCGTGCCGCGTCGTTGCCTCTAATGCCGGGCACGCGCTCTTGACCGGGATCGCCGCTCCCGATCGCGCGCGCCGCGTCGCCGAGACCCTGCTCGGCCTGGCCAGCTTTTCCGGTTGGGGGGTGCGCACCGTCGCCGTTTCGGCGGCGCGCTACAATCCGATGTCCTACCATAACGGCTCGGTGTGGCCGCACGACAACGCGCTGATCGCCTTGGGGCTGGCTCGTTATGGTCTCAAAGCCGGCGTTCTGCGGATCTTCAAGGGCCTGTTCGACGCCGCCGCCTACATGGATCAGCGCCGGCTGCCCGAGCTGTTTTGCGGCTTTCCCTGGCGCAAGCTCAATGCGCCCACCCTTTATCCGGTGGCGTGCTCGCCGCAGGCCTGGGCCAGCGCCGCAATCTTTGCCCTAGTCCAGGCTAGCCTGGAACTCGAATTCGATCAGGACGCCGGCGAGATCCGGCTCGATCATCCGGTCCTGCCCGATTTTCTCGGCGAGCTGAAACTGCGCGGCCTGCGGGCCAGGAACGGCGAGGCCGACGTGCTGCTACGGCGCTATGGCGAGGACGTCGCGGTCACCATCAGCCGGCGGCGGGGCGAGGTGCCGATGGTCGTCTCGCGATAAACGATAAGGGCATCGAGGGTTCTCAGAAATCGACCTTCAACGTCGCCACCGCCGGACCGAAATAGGCCTGCGGCTGCGACGGCCGTTCGCCCAGAGCATGCTCCTTCCGACTGACGCAGCCGCTGGTCCGGCGAAACACCGCCCGCCAGCTCGCCGCGGCCGGCAAGCCGCCGAGCAGACATTGGTCGAAAAAGGTATAGGTGCGTCCGGCCTGGCAGCCGAAGGACGGTCGGTCGCGGCGCGCTGCCGTCAGGATAATGCGATTGGGCTTGGCCATCGCGCCCGCGGCGAAGCTGCCGGTGTAGCAACCCGAGACGATGACGACAGTGGGGACCAGAGCACAACCCTGCGACAGGGCCTGGGCCAGCTCCTTCGGGTGCAATGTCCGATTGGAGCGCGTAAGCCACAGCCCGGCGCTGCGCTCGCCGTGTGAAGTCAGGAACACGAAACAGCGGTCCCCCCGCCGCGCCGGCAGTTCGGCAATGCGCCGCAGCAGGATTCCCGCGGTGGCCGGTTCGACCCCCCGATGCAGCTGCGCCGGATCGGCGCTCAGCCGGTGGATATTGGCGGCCGGCACACCGGCCGCGGCGAGGCGCTGGGCCAAGGCACGGGTGGCATCGTCGAACACCGGCTCGTCATCGTCGCCGGCGGCGAGCACGACCTGCCATCCGCCGGGAGCGAACGCGGCTGCGTGCCGCCCGGCCGGCAGCAGAACCGCCAGCCCCAAAACGCAAGCCGATGCCCAGTCGAAAAACCGAGACGCCATGGAGCTGGCCTTCCTTCCCCCGCGCGCGGCGCAAAGGGTGCTATACTGCTCCCGCTCGAGGCGGTGAGGCGATTTCCACAGCACTCGCCGAGGCCAGCCGCAGGCCGCGCCGCGGCAATCGTGGCAGGTGGGGGCGTCCGTGTCCGCCAGAGCCGGCAGCCCGCGAAATTCGATAGAGCTGGCAATCAAGCTGGGAGGTGCGCCGTGCCAAGTTACGTCATGCTCGCCAACTGGACCGACCAGGGTGCGCAAAAGGTCAAGGATTCGCCGCGTCGCGTCGACACCGCCAAAAAGGCGCTGGCCGATATGGGCGGCGAATTCAAGGGCCTCTACATGACCATGGGCGATTACGACCTGATCATCATCTACGAAGCGCCGGACGATGCCGTCGCGGCACGGTTCACCTTGCTGCTCGGAATGCTGGGGACGGTGCGAACCAAGACCCTGAAGGCATTTCCCGAGGGGGCCTATCGCCAGATCATCGCCTCGCTCGGCTAATCGAGCGCGGCGACGGCCGCTCCCGTCGGCACCGACCGGGGGCGGCGCAGCAGCAGCAGCAGAGGCACCGCGGCGATGACGAGGATCATCATCAGCATGAAATCGTCGATATAGGCGACCATCGCCGCCTGGCGCGTCGCCTCGGCGTTGAGCGCCGCCACCCCCGACGGGGTGGTCAGGCTGTTCAGCAGCCCCAGCTGCGGGACGCGGGCGAGCGGATTGTCGGGGCGCAACTGCTCGACCAGCCGTGAATGGACGATCTGGGTATTCTGGGCCAGCAGCGCCTCGACGATCGAGATGCCGATGCTGCCGCCGATATTGCGCATCAGGCTGAAAATCGCCGTACCCTGGGTCAAGGCGTGCCGCGGCAAGGTGGAAAATGTTATGATGCTCAGCGGCGTAAAGACAAAACCAAGACCGAAGCCCTGCATCACGCCGGTCGAGATGACCGGCCCCATCCCCATCTGCAGCGAAAACCCGGTCATCTGCCACATTGCGACCGCCGTGACCGCAAGCCCCACGAAGATGATCAGCCGAGTATCGACACGGCCGACGAAGCGTGCGACCAAAATCATCGCAATCATCGTGCCGACACCGCGGGGTGCGGTCACCAACCCAGTCGTAAAAACCGGATAGTTCATCAGGTCCTGCAGCATCGTCGGCAACAGGGTCATGGTCCCGTAAAGCGGGATGCCGATCAGGAACATCATCAGGGTGCCGGCCACGCAGTTGGCATCCTTCATCAGGTCGCGGTTTAGAAACGAGCGGTCGGTTGCGGTCGCGGTGTGGACGATGAAGAGGTAGAAAGAGAGCCCGGCGATCGTCGCTTCGATCCAAATCTCGGTCGAGCCGAACCAGTCCTTGAGTTCGCCGCGGTCGAGCAGCATCTGCAAGGCGCCGATCGCCAAGCTCAGCGTGACAAACCCGAAAAAGTCGAAAGCCTCGCGTTGGGCGCGGCGCGTTTCGTGGATAAAGATCGCGATCCCGGCGGCGGCGACGATCCCGACCGGGAGGTTGATGTAGAACACCCAGCGCCAACTGTAATCGTCGGTCAGCCAGCCGCCGAGCGCTGGACCGATGATCGGGCCGAGGATGACCCCCATGCCCCAGACCGCCATCGCCTGCCCATGGCGGTGCGGCGGGTTGATCTGCAGCAGGACCGCCTGCGAGAGTGGGACCAGCGCCGCGCCGCAGATGCCCTGGAACAGGCGGTAGATCACCAGCTGGGCGAGGCTTTCGGCCATTCCGCATAGGGCCGAGGCCACGGTAAAGCCGGTGACCGAAATCAAAAACACGTATTTGATGCCAAACCGGCCGGCGAGCCATCCGGTGAGCGGTGTCATGATCGCCGCGGCGACGATGTAGGAGGTCACCACCCAGGCGATTTGGTCCTGCGACGCCGACAGGCTGCCTTGCATGTGCGGCAGCGCGACATTGGCGATCGTCGTGTCGACCCCCTGCATGAAGGTCGCCAGCATGATCGAGACCGTGATCCAGCCCCGGTTGGCGACCGAGGCTGGGAGGCTTGAATTCACCGCGCTGCTATTTGCGTGCTGCGGTCGCGGAGCCATGCAAACAGGCGTTGCACACGATCCAGCATCGGTCGGCGCCATTGGGTATCGACCTCGACGCTGGCGCTGAGCCCGGCGGCGAGCGGGTGATTCGGATCGAGCTTATCGAAACTCAGCCGCACCGGCAGACGCTGTACCACCTTGACCCAGTTGCCGGTCGCGTTTTCGGCCGGCAGCAGCGAAAAGGTCAGCCCGGTGCCCGGGCTCAAGCTCTGCACCCTGGCCTGGAACACTTGATCGGGATAGGTGTCGATCTCGACCGTCGCGGTCTGGCCCGGCCGCATATGGGTGAGCTCGGTCTCCTTGAAATTGGCGGTCACCCAAATGCGCTTGGTCGACACCAGGGAAAATAACGTGGTCGGCATCGAGCCGGTGTCCACGCCCTGGACCCAGTCGCCAACCTGCAGCTGGTCGACCTTGCTCACGATCCCGGATTCGGGCGCGCGCACCACCGTATAGGAAAGGTTCAGCTCGGCGCGATCGAGCGCCGCCTGGGCATGCTGCACCATCGGGTGCTGGGCGACCGGCAGATCGGGATCGCCGCCGAGGCTGGCGAGGGTGCTGGCGACGTCCTGCTGTTTCGAGGCGAGCTCTTCGCGGGCGATTTTATAGGCGTGGTTCGACTGATCGTACTGCGACTGCGAGGCGGTCCCCGAGGCCAGCAGCCGCTGCTGCCGCTCCAGCTCGCGCTGCTGATAGACGAGCGTCGCCTCGGTAGCGGCGGCGTCGGCCTTTTTCTGCTGGTAGGTCGCCTTCATCGACTCGATCTGAAGGCGCACGGCGGCTAGTTGGGCCTTGGCTTCTTCGACCGCGATCCGGAACGGCCGCTGATCGAGGCTGAACAGCACCTGACCCGCCTTGACCTTCTCGTTGTCGTGAACGTCGATCGCGGCGACGCGGCCGGATACCTCGTTGCTGATCGCGACCCTCGCGGCGTCGACATAAGCGTCGTCGGTCGAGATGTAGCGGCCGGTCGTCAGATACCACCAGCCGGCGGCGAGCAGCACGATGATCGGCCCCAGCAGCATCAGCGGCAGCCGCAGCCGCAGGCGCCAGGAGCGCGGTCTTCTGACGAGCGCCGGCCGGCTTTCGACGGCGGCGCGCAGGCTGCCGAGCGCCGGCACCGCCTCGTCTTCGGCTGAAGTCATCACTGGCCCCCGGCCGGGGCGAGATCAGCCTCGACCGGCAGCGGGCGCCGGATCGAGCGATGGCTCGGCTCATTGCTTTTCGGCAATCGGGACGCGGACGGCGTCGGAACAGGTTCGGCGAGGTTGCCATGAACCCGGCGCAGCAGATCGACAAGGTGGCGGCCGTCTTCCTCGGACAACTCGGCGAACGCCTCGTTTCGTACCGCTCTCGACAAATCGAGGATGCGAGCGAGGATCGGGCGAGCCTTTTCGGTCAGTACAAGCCGGCGAGCGCGGCGGTCGTCCGGATCGGGCCGGCGCTCGATCCAGCCGTCCTCTTCCATCCTGTCGATCTGGCGAACCAGGGTCATCGGCTTGATCTCGAGCAGATCGGCGAGGCCGGCCTGATGGATCCCCTCATGGCGCGCGAGATAGCCCAAGACCCGGCATTGGGACCGGGTGAGGCCAAGGAACAGCAGCGCCCGCTGGTTGAAGCGCCGAGCGAACAGACGCGCCACGTCGTGAACGAGGTAACCGAAGCTGCTGTCGAGGTTCATATCGTTGCCGAATCGTTAAAGAACCACCCGAGGGTGATAATAAGCTATGATATGGAAAATTCCTGCGTGCCGTCATCGGTCCGGATCGCGCGGCTGGTAGAAAGGAATTCGATAGCTCGGCGGCCCGGCGGTGTGGTTTCAGCCGGTCTGGCCGGCGCGTAAGCGCCCAGCATCGACCGCAATCGGGCCGGCCCCACGCGGGCGCCGCGCCGGCCGCACCACGAGCAGCAGCGGGATCGTGACGATGACGATGACCATCATCAAGGTGAAGACGTCGATATAGGCGACCATTGAGGCTTGGCGGGTCACCTCGGCGTTCAACGCGGCGATCCCGGACGGGCTGGTCAGGCTGAAGGGCGCCGACAGGAACGGCGCCCGGGCCAGTGGGTTGTCGGGCCTCAGCTGCTCGACCAGCCGGGAATGGACGATCTGGGTGTTCTGGATCAGCGAGCTTTCGAAAATCGAGATGCCGATGCTGCCGCCGAGATTACGCATCAGGCTCCTGATCGCAGTCCCCTGAGTCAAGATGTGGCGCGGCAGGTTCGACAGCGCCATCGTGTTCATCGGGACAAAGGTGCAGCCCAACCCGAAGCCTTGCAACAGCCCCGAGGTGATGACCGGCGCCATCCCCATCTGCAGCGAGAACCCGGTCATCTGCCACAGCGAGACCACGGTCATCAGCAGCCCCGCGAGGATGATGAGCCGGTTGTCGACGCGGTTGATCAGCCGTCCGACCAGGAACATCGCGGCCATCGTGCCGACGCCGCGCGGCGAGGTCACCAGCCCAGTCGTGAACACCGGATAATTCATCAAGGATTGCAGCATCGTCGGCACCAGCGCCAAGGTGCCGCTCAAGATGCCGCCGACAAAGAACATCAGCAGCGTCCCGGCCAAGAAATTGGTG
Source organism: uncultured Alphaproteobacteria bacterium (assembly GCA_963832875.1). Lineage (GTDB taxonomy): Bacteria > Pseudomonadota > Alphaproteobacteria > ATCC43930 > CGMCC-115725 > AP-15. Next base: position 225,821 of record CAWHWB010000005.1, read on the forward strand.
TTCTTCAACAGGTCGCGGTTCAGAAACGACCGCTCGCCGGCGGTCGCCGTATGGACGATGAAGAGATAGCCGGCGAGCGCGGCAACCGCGGCTTCGATCCAGATCTCGGTCGAGCCGAACCAATCCTTTAATTCGCCGCGGTCGAGCAGCATCTGCAGCGCGCCAATAGCGACGCTTAACGCGGCGAAACCGAAAAAGTCGAATGCTTCGCGATGGGCGTGCCGGGTTTCGCGGATGAACACCATGATCCCGGCGGCGGCAATGAACCCGACCGGCAGGTTGATATAGAAGATCCAGCGCCAGCTATAATTTTCGGTCAGCCAGCCGCCAAGCATCGGCCCAAAGATCGGGCCGAGCATGACCCCGATGCCCCACACCGCGATCGCCTGACCGTGCCGCTCTGGCGGGTTGATCTGCATCAGCACCGATTGCGACAGCGGCACCAGCCCGGCGCCGCAGACCCCTTGCAGCAGGCGGTAGATCACCAGTTGGGTCAGGCTTGTGGCGCTGCCGCACAAGGCCGAGGCCAGGGTGAAGCCGGCGACCGAGATCAAAAACACGTATTTGATCCCGAACCGCCCGGCGAGCCAGCCGGTCAGCGGCATGGTGATCGCCGCGGCGACGATGTAGGAGGTCAGCACCCAGGCGATCTGGTCCTGGGCCGCCGACAGGCTGCCTTGAATATAGGGCAGCGCGACATTGGCGATCGTGTTGTCGACGCCCTGCATGATCGTCGCCAGCATGATCGAGATCGTGATCGCGGTGCGGTTGCCGAGCAGGCTGCGCGCCTCGCTTCTCACCGCGGACCCCGGTATGCGAGCATCGGCGGCCGCGGGCGGTAGCTCATCTGACTTATGATCATCAGGCTTATGATAGGCAAAGACCAGGCCGTCGCCCCGCGCTATTTCGCATGCGGCAGGTGCCCGGAAATTCGATGGCTCGAAAGGGGGCGCGCTGGCTGCGGGCTAGCCGGCCCGGCGCGGCCGCAAGGCCCGATCGAGAGCGGGCGCCGCGGGCTCGGTCCGGGTCGGGCGGATCAGCAGCAGCAAGGCGGCGGAGCCGATCGCGACGACCATCATCACCACGAAATCGTTGATGTAGGCGACCATCGCCGCCTGCCGGGTGACCTCGGCGTTGAGAGCCGCGATGCCCGGAGCCGTCGTCAGGCTGTAAGGAGCGGCGAGATAGGGTGCACGGGCGAGCGGATTGTCCGGCCGCAGCTGCTCGATCAGGCGGGAATGCACGATCTGGGTGTTCTGCGTCAGCAACGCCTCGAGCACGGCGATGCCGATGCTGCCGCCGAGATTGCGCATCAGGCTCCTGAGCGCCGTTCCCTGCGTCAGGATATGGCGCGGCAGGTTCGACAGCGCGATCGTGTTCAGCGGCACAAAGGTGCAGCCGAGGCCGAACCCTTGCACCACGCCGGAGACGATCACCGGCTCCATCCCCATTTGCAGCGAGAACTCAGTCATCTGCCACATCGACACCGCCGTCAGCAGCAGTCCGATGAGGATGATCAGCCGGTTGTCGACACGGTTGATCAGGCGGGCGACCATGAACATCGCGACCATCGTGCCGATGCCGCGTGGTGCCGTCACCAGCCCGGTCGTCAGCACCGGGTAGTTCATCAAATCCTGCAGCATCGTCGGAAGCAGCGCCAGCGTCCCGTTCATGATCAGCCCGACCAGGAACATCAGCAGGGTGCCGACCACGAAGTTCAGGTTTTTCAACAGGTCCCGATTGAGAAACGAGCGATCGGTCGCGGTCGCCGTGTGGACGATGAAGAGATAGAGCGCGACACCGCAGACCGCGGCCTCGATCCAGATCTCGGTCGATCCGAACCAGTCTTTGAGCTCGCCGCGATCGAGCAGCATCTGGAAGGCGCCGATCGCAAAGCTCAGGGTGACGAAGCCGAGCAGGTCGAACGGCTCGCGATGGGCGTGGCGGGTGTCGCGGCCGAAGATCAGCATGCCGAGGGTTGCGATCACCCCGAACGGCAGGTTGATGTAGAACACCCAGCGCCAGTTGTAATCGTAGGTCAGCCAGCCGCCGAGCACCGGGCCGAAGATCGGCCCCAAAATCGTGCCGATGCCGAACACCGCCATCGCCTGGCCGTGCCGTTCGACCGGGTTGATCTGCAGCAGCACCGCCTGCGACAGCGGCACTAGCCCGGCGCCGCAGATCCCTTGCAGCGCGCGGAAGAGCACGAGCTCGGTCAGGCTGTCGGCGCTGCCGCACAAGGCCGAGGCCAGGGTGAAGCCGGCGACCGAGAGTACGAACACGATCTTGATGCCGAAGCGCCCCGCCAGCCAGCCGGTCAGCGGCATCATGATCGCCGCGGCGACGATATACGAGGTCAGCACCCAGGCGATCTGGTCGAGCGAGGCCGACAGGCTGCCGCGGATATGCGGCAGCGCCACGTTGGCGATCGTGGTGTCGAGCCCCTGCATGATGTTGGCCAGCATGATCGCCAAGGTCAGCGGCCCGCGATTTGCGATTGGCGATCCCGGCTCGCTCCTCATCGCGCGGTTTCCGTAAACCCGGACCGGTCGCGGCGTATTTCGACAAAGCAGGAGGCGGCGAACTCGGAGATCAATGCCGCGTTCCCTCCCAGGGACGATGACGGGCCGTTCGGCGCTTGCCGCAAACTCGCGGCACGATCATAGGTGCGGGTGGCGAGAACACAAAAAGCCGCATCGCGGCGCAACTGCGCGGCTGGCAGTCGCGAATTCGATGGCTCGGCGGCGGCTCTTGTCCGACGCCTCGGATGATCACACAATCTCGACGACAGCTCGATCCGTCGCATCCCGGCTTTCGGAAGGCGGCGCAAGGAGGCATCCGTCGCCCAATCCCCAACCCCGCATGTTCTCAGCTTGCTCGAAGCGCTGATCGCGAACGCCGATCCCGAGCTGTGGGGGCAATATTGCCGCCTCGCCGCCGAGCTCGAGGGCCGACCGGCCGTCGGCTCGATGCCGGCGCCGGGCTCGCTCGAGTGGCAGCAGCAGGACCGGCCGCCCACGGCGGGGCCGGCGACACCGCCCTTAGCGGGCGACGCCGGACGCCGGCGGCTCGCGCTACGGGGAGCACCGAGACCCTTCGCCGGCGCGCCGTCGCCGTTCGGCGCAGCGGGGCGCGAGGCGTTTGCCGAGTTTCTGGCACGGCACCGCGGCGCCTCGTCGCTGCTGGCAGAGATCGACGCGATCGAAGATCAGCTCGTCGCCGCCTTCGAGGCGGCCGGGCGCGCCGGTGATTTCGGCGCGAGCGGTTTTCGCGCAAGCGGTCCCACTCAAGTGACAGCGGATTGGTTCGGCCGGGTGCTGCTCAATTTTGCGCGGAACGCGATCGTGTTGTCCGATGGTTCCGAAATCTTGGGCATCGCAGTGACGAGCGGGGCGAGCGTGGCCGATATGCCGCCATCCGCCGGCGGCGGCCGACGCCAGCGCCCGGCGCAGGCAATGCTCCGGCAAGCCTTGATCGCCCTATGGGAGCGCGGCGCGTTCGGCGCCGGGACCGGGAACGAGCGGGTGCTGGCGTTGGTGTTGGACGAGCTCGGCCTGTCGCTTTCCGATCCACCGTACGGCTTCAAGAGCGCCGAGACCGTGCGCAAGCTGCGAAAAGCCCTGAAGATGTCGCTTTAGGGGTTTCGTGGCGGCCGAGCATTCAAGCTTCCGAGCTTGAAAGTTCGCGGCTGCCGCTGCCCGTGGCGCCGCCCTATGTTCGTCCGCGGGCCGGGCGACCCTCCCCGGCAACGGCACTGCCACGACGGAGCAACGCGAATGGACGGACCGGTCGAGATCGCGCATCAACCCCCACCGGCCACCTCCGGCCTGGATGCACATTGTCAACCCACGGCGATTGCTGAAGCGCCGGGCTCTCCCGCCCGCGCGCGGCTGACCGCTGCAATCCGCGACCTTGCCATCGCAGCGGCCGAACTCAGCGCCGCGCAGGAGCCGGCAACTCGGCTGGGGGCCGTCATCGCCGAGGCGTCCCGGCGCGAGGCCGAATTGGCGGCGTTGCGGGCGGCGGACCAGGAACGGCTGAGCGCCTGGCTCGCCGGAGCCGCAGGCGACCTTCGCCCCGAGCCGCGCCCGGATACGATCGCGGCCGAGCGACGACTCGCGGCGCTGGCCGCCGACGTCGCCGCCGCCCGCGCCGCTTTGCCCGCCGCCGAGCAGTCCTTCCACCACCGCGCCGAGCGCGTGCGTGAAGCGCAGCGCCGACGCGACGAGGCGGTCTGCGACGCCGCGATCGATGCGGCCCGCGATTATGCCGAGATCTATCGGGAAGCGTTGACCTCGGCGCTCGAACCCGAGGCTGTGCTGCAAGGACTGCGCAACGAGCTGCTGCTGCGCGGCAATCGCGCCGACGGCGCGCCGGGCGCAACGAACGCCGCGGCGAGGGTCGGCGAGCTGATCGCCGAAACCAAGCGCGGGGCCGCCGTCCGCCACAATCCGGAGGCCGGCCGGCGACTTCTCGCCGCGCTGGTGTCAGATCCCGACGCGACGCTCTGAGCGAGGTGGAAATGCTTTACCATCGACTGATCGCTCCTGAGGGCATGGCCCCGACCACGATCGAGCTGGCCGGCGGCGGCGAGCTCAGGGTTCCGCCGAGCGGGATTGTCGAAATCCCCGACGCTCTGCAGATGCCGGGCGACTCGGGCGTATTCGAACCGGTCGACCACATCGTCGAAACCGGCTGGCTGCGGCAATTGCTCGATCTCGGCTTTCGCCAAATGCCAGCCGCCGGGGCGACCGCAGAGCGCCCATCGACCGGCCGCTACGACGGCGACGCCTTCTTCGACCAAACCCTCGCCCGCCCCTTATGGTGGTCCGCCGGCGCCTGGCGCACCGCCGACGGAGCGGTGGCCTAGAGGGCGCTACTGCCGCCGGGCAGGGCCATTCCCAGGATTTCGTCGGGTCGCGCGCCAGCCGCACGCATCGCCCGGATCGTCAGTGAGTGGTCGCGTTTGGCGAGGCGGCGGCCGGTTGCGTCCATGAGCAGCGGGTGGTGGCGGTAGCGCGGGGTCGGCAGGTCCAAGCAGCGCCTGCAGCAGGCGATGGATGTGCGTCGAGGGCGCCAGGTCCTGCGCCGCGGGTGACCAGCGTCACACCCTGGATCGCATCATCGACGGTGACCGCGAGGTGATAGCTCGCCGGCACGTCCTTGCGCGCCAGCACGACGTCGCCGAGCGCCGCCGGATCGGCGCGAACTCGGCGCGGCTTCCCGTCGCCCTCTTCGATCCAGTCGAGCGGGCCGGTCAGCGCGAGCGCGCGGTCGAGATCGAGCCGCAGCGCGTAATCGAGCCCGGCGTTTTGCTTTTGGGCGCGCTCGGCCGGATCGAGCCGCCGGCAGGTGCCTGGATAAGGCGTCGCCGCATCGCCTTGCGGCGCCCCGCCGGCCTGCGCGATCTCGGCCTGGATCTCGCGCCGGGTGCAGAAGCAGGGATACAGCACGCCAAGTCCGGCGAGCCGGTCGAGCGCCGCGCGGTAGTCGTCGAAATGCTCGGACTGGCGGCGCACCTCGCCGTTCCAATCGAGCCCGAGCCAGGCCAAATCCTCGATAATCGCTGCCGCATAGTCCTCGCGGCAGCGCCCCCGGTCGATGTCTTCGAGCCGCAGCAGAAAGCGCCCGCCGGCATCGCGCGCCGCCCGCCACCCTTCGAGCGCCGAGCGGACATGGCCGAGATGCAGATACCCGGTCGGGCTCGGCGCGAACCGCGTCACCACCCGGCCCTCGGTCATCGCCGCCGCCGCGGGTGACAGCGGGGCGGTCTTTCGGCTATGGCTGAGGGATTGGGTCCGCCTTTCGAAAGACCGCGCCGATGATGCCCAAACTCACCGGACCGTCGCGTCCGCCCGCCTCGGGCGGCAAGCCCAGCCGCCTCGTCATCCTGCTGCACGGGCTGGGGGCGGATGGCAACGATCTGATCGGGCTGGCGCCCTATTGGGCGCCGCTGCTGCCCGAGGCCGAGTTCCTGTCGCCGAACGCGCCCTTTCCGTGCGATATGGCCCCCTACGGCTACCAATGGTACAGCTCGCAGGATCGCAGCCCCGGGGCGCAGCTGGCGGGGGTGCGCGCCGCGGCGCCGATCCTCGACGCCTTCATCGACGAGGCGCTGGCCGAGCGCGGGCTCGACGCCGGTGCCCTGGCACTGGTCGGTTTTTCGCAGGGCTCGGTCATGTCGCTCTATGTCGGGCCGCGGCGGGCAGAGCCGGTGGCCGGCATCGTCGCCTATTCGGGCCGGCTGGTCGCCCCCGAACTGCTCGCGGCGGAGCTGCGTTCCCAGCCTCCTATCCTGGTGGTTCACGGCACCGAGGACCCGCTTGTGCCCTTTGCCGCGCTGGCCGAAGCCGAAGCCGGGCTCAAAGCCGCGGGCGTTCCGGTCGAAAGCCTGGCCTGTCCCGGCATCGGCCATTCGATCGACGAGGAGGGATTGCGGCGCGCCGGGCGCTTCCTCAAGGATGCACTGTCGGGAACGCGGTCTTGACGACCTCGCCCACGCTCAGCAACGGGTCGATGATCGCCAGCATTTTTGCCGAGTCCCAGTTCGCCTCGCCTTCGACCCGGCCCAGCACCCGGCCGCTGCGGTCGATTAGAAAGCTCGTCGGCAGGCCGTCGACCTTGAACGCTTGGGCGACCGCACTCGTCGGATCGAGAAAGGTCTTGACCGCCCTCAGCCCAAGCCTGGCGACAAACGGGGCCACGGCCTTCTCGCCGCCGATGTCCTCGGAGATCGCCAGGATCGCGATTTTGTCGCCGAGCCGGGTCTGCAGCCGCTCCAAGGACGGCATCTCGCTGCGGCAGGGCGCGCACCAGGTAGCCCAGAGATTGACGAGCACGATCGTGCCGGCGAAATCGGAGAGATGGAAGATCCGGCCCGCGGCATCGGCAAAGCTGATCTTGGGCGCCGGCTGCGGCGGCGAATCCGGAATGAACGCGCCGAGCGGCGGCATATCGGACGTCGGCGAGCCGAGTTGCGCGGCCGAACAAACGCCCGGCACCAGCAGCAGCAAAGCACACACGGCGGCACGGCCCGATCTCGTCATCGCGTCCTCTGGTTTGGGTCGAGGCGGTCCATGACCTCCGGCAAGACGTCGAGCCGACCTCCCGCCAATGCCCAATGGGGCGGCCGCTTCGCCGCCGGCCCGGCCGAGATCATGCGCCGCATCAATGCATCGATCGCTGTCGACCAGCGCCTTTGGGCCGAGGATATCGCCGGCTCCACGGCGCATTGCGCGATGCTGGTGGCGCAGAACATCCTATCACCGCAAGATGGCGCGGCGATCGCCGCCGGTCTAGAGCAAATCCAAAGGGAGATCGAAAGCGGGCGCTTCGTCTTCAGCGAGGCGCACGAGGACATCCACATGAATATCGAGGCGCGCCTCGCCGAGCTGATCGGCCCGGCCGCCGGTCGCCTCCACACCGCACGCTCGCGCAACGACCAGGTCGCGACCGATCTCAAGCTGTGGCTGCGCGCGGCGATCGACCGCCTTGACGCCGCGATGCGGGAATTGCAGCTGGCGCTGATCGACCGCGCCGAGGCCGAAATCGACACGGTGATGCCGGGCTTCACGCACCTTCAAATCGCCCAGCCGGTGACCTTCGGCCATCACCTGATGGCCTATGTCGAGATGGTCGGCCGCGACCGCGGCCGGCTCGCCGATTGCCGGCGGCGGATGAACGAGTCGCCGCTGGGTGCGGCGGCGCTGGCCGGCACCTCGTTTCCGATCGACCGCGATGCCACCGCCGCGGCGCTCGGGTTCGACCGCCCCGCGGCCAACTCGCTCGACGCCGTCGCCGACCGGGATTTCGCGATCGAGTTTCTCGCCGCTGCGGCGCTCGCCGGCACGCATCTGTCGCGTTTCGCCGAAGAAATCGTGATCTGGTGCAGCGACGCATACGGCTTCGTCCGGCTGAGCGACGCCTTTACCACCGGCAGCTCGATCATGCCGCAGAAGCGCAACCCCGATGCGGCCGAACTGGTCCGCGCCAAGACCGGGCGGCTCAACGGCGCGCTGATCGCGCTGTTGACGGTGATGAAGGGGCTGCCGCTCGCCTATGGCAAAGACATGCAGGAAGACAAGGTCGCGGTCTTCGAGGCCGCCGACGCGCTCGAGCTCTGTCTCGCCGCGACCACCGGAATGGTGCGCGACTTGCGCCCCGACCGCGAACGCCTGCGTGCCGCGGCCGGGCATGGGTTTTCCACCGCGACCGACCTCGCCGACTGGCTGGCGCGCATTGCCGGGCTGCCGTTCCGCGAGGCGCACCGTGCTACCGGCCGTATCGTGCAACGCGCCGAGGCGTTGGGCTGCGCTCTCGCCGATCTGCCGCTTGCCGAGCTGCAGACGATCGAGCCGGCCATCACCGCCGCGGTCTATGACGTGCTCGACCCCGAGCGCTCGGTCGCCAGCCGCAACAGCGATGGCGGCACCGCGCCCGACCGCGTCCGCGCCGCGATTACCGCAGCGCGGGCGAGGTATTTGGGATGAGACGCGGCGTTCTCCGATCTGCGGCGTCGCCCTCACCCACCCATCCCTTCGGGCTGGGTCCGCCCGCTCCCGAAATACGCCAGAGGGTGATGAGCGGAGCGAGGCGGCCGCGGGCAATCCGGCCGGCAATCGTTTTCTGCTCCCTCGAAAGGCGGCGGGGTGCGGCCGCCCTTGCGTTCGCCGTCCTCATTCTGCTGGCACCGGGGCTGACGGGCTGCGGGAAAAAGGATTTACCGACCCCGCCGCCCGGCGCGCCCAACACCTATCCGCGGTCCTATCCACGTGAGTGAGTTCTTCGCTTATCGCGATGGCGAGCTGAACGCCGAAGCGGTTCCGATCCGACGTATCGCAGAGTCGGTCGGCACCCCCTTTTACGTTTATTCGGCTGCGGCCTTCGCTGCCGGTTACGCGGCCTTTGCTGCGGCGTTCGCCGCTGAGCGCGCGCTGATCTGCTATGCCGTCAAGGCCAATTCGAACCTTGCCGTGCTCCGTCTTTTTGCCGCTCTAGGGGCCGGCGCCGATGTCGTTTCCGAGGGCGAGCTGCGGCGTGCGCTCGCCGCCGGCGTGCCGGCCGAGCGTATCGTCTTTTCGGGGGTCGGCAAAACCGCCGAGGAAATGGCAGCGGCGCTCGCCGCGGGGATCCACCAGATCAACGTCGAGTCGGTGCCAGAACTCTATCGGCTGAGCGCCGTGGCCGCGAAGCTGGGGCGTACCGCGCCGGCGGCGCTGCGGGTCAACCCCGATGTCGACGCGCTGACCCACGCCAAGATCGCGACCGGCAAGAAGGAGAACAAGTTCGGCATCGATTTGGGCGAGGCTGCGGCGGCCTATCGTCTCGCTGCGTCGCTGCCCGGGATCACCCCGGTCGGGCTTGCCGTGCACATCGGATCGCAGCTCGTCGATCTCGCTCCCTACCGGCTTGCGTTCGGCCGGCTCGCCACGCTGGTGCGCCGGTTGCGTGCGAGTGGGCTCGCGGTTTCCCGCATCGATCTTGGCGGCGGCATCGGCATTCGCTACCGCGACGAATGCCCGCCTGAGCCTGCGGATTATGCAAAACTGGTGCGTGAGATCTTCGGGCCCCTCGACCTCGCCCTGGCCCTCGAACCGGGGCGCGCGCTGGCCGGTCCGGCGGGCCTCCTCGTGGCATCTGTCGTCTACGTCAAAGAGGGCACGGCCAAGCGCTTTATAATTGTCGATGCGGCGATGAACGATCTGATCCGCCCGATGCTTTATGACGCGTGGCACGACATCGCGCCGGTCCGTCTTGCCGGAGGCGTTGCTGCGCCGCCCTCGCCCGCCGACGTCGTCGGTCCGGTGTGTGAAACCGGAGATGCCTTTGCCGTGGATCGCGAGTTGCCGCCGCTGCAAGCGGGCGACCTCGTCGTCTTTACCGCGGCCGGAGCTTACGGCGCGGTGATGAGCTCGACCTACAACAGCCGCCTCCTGGTGCCGGAGGTCCTGGTCGCCGGCGGCCGCTTCGCCGTGGTCCGCGCAAGACCAAGCTATGAGGCGATGCTGGCCCTCGATACAATTCCGGACTGGCTCGATGCCACCGCCCCCGATCTGGTGCGCAAGCGAGGCGCCGAATGACCGAACGCCCGACCGATCCCGGGACCCCGTTTGCAACGCGTCTGCGCCTCGCCCGCGCCGCGCTGTGGTGGGAGCGGGTGTGGCCCGCCTGCTGGCCGGCGCTGGCGGTGCTCGACTTGTTTCTGATCCTGGCGCTGTTCGATCTGCTGCCGCTCCTTCCGGGCTTGGCCCATGCCGTGCTTTTGTTGGCCTTTGGCGCCGCCTTTCTGCTGGCGCTCGCCGCAGCGTTCCGCGGCATCGCCGTGCCCGTCCTTGGGGACGCCCGTCGCCGCATCGAGCGGGCGAGCGGGCTCGCGCATCGCCCGCTGCACGCACTCGCGGATCGGCCGAGCACACCACTCGACCCGCAGGCGGCGCAGCTGTGGGAGGCGCATCGGCAGCGCATGGCGGCGGCGGCGCGGCGGCTGCGGATCGGACCACCCGCCGCCGGTCTCGCCGCCCGCGATCCATGGGGTCTGCGCGCGGCGCTGGCGATCCTGCTGCTGCTCGGCGCGGTCGACGCCGGCGGCGATTGGCGCGACCGTCTGTTGCGAGCGGTCACGCCCGATCTGGCGGGCGGAGCGCCGGCGATCGCCGCCAGCCTCGATATCTGGGTGACGCCGCCTGAATACACCGGGCTCGCCCCGCAATTCCTGCGGCCGGAAAACCGGCAGACAATTCGTATCCCGATCGGCAGCAAACTTTTGGCGCAGGTGCATGGCGGCGGTTCGGTGCCGCGCCTGGCGATCGACGGCAACGACGCGCAACTTCGAGACGGTCGACAAAGAGGATTTCCAGGCACAGGCGCTGCTGAAGACCGGCAAGCAGATCGAGGTGTCGCAAGATGGCGACGTGCTCGGCAGCTGGCCTATCGAGATCATCCCCGACAACCCGCCGACTGTCGCTTTCGCCAGACCGCCCGAGGCGACGGTGCGGCAGGCGCTGCGGATCGACTACCGCGCCACCGACGATTACGGCGTCGAGAAAGTCACCGCGGTGATCCGGCGCCAGGGCCGGAAACCCGCAATCGCACCCGGCGGCAAGCCGGGCCAGCAAATAACGCTCGATCTGCCATTGCCGGGACTGCACCTCAAACAGGCGCAGGCGACCAGCTATCACGATCTGACCCCGTCTCCCTGGGCCGGGCTGCCGGTCGAGATCCGCCTCGTCGCCACCGACGCGCTGGGTCAAAAGGGAGAGAGCGAGCCGGTGCGGATGAAGCTGCCCGAGCGCGTGTTCACCAACCCGGTGGCGCGGGCGATCGTCGAACAGCGCAAGGAGCTGGCGATCGATCCCGGCTCGCGCATACCGGTGGCCGAGATCCTCGGCGATCTGCGCTCGCGCCCGCAGCTCTATGATAATGACGACATGGCGTTTCTGGGGCTTCGCGTCGCCGAGGAGCGGCTGCGGCTCAACCATGACGCCGGCTCGATCGCACAGGTCGAGCAGCTGCTGTGGGATACGGCGCTGCGCATCGAGAACGGGCACGCCGCGCTGGCGCAGACCGAGCTTCGGCAGCTCGAGCGCCAGCTGCAGGACGCCTTGGCGAGAAATGCGCCGGACCAGGAAATCGACCGCCTGATGGACGAGATGAAGCAGGCGCTCGACCGCTATCTGCAGGCTCTGGCGGAGAACATGGCCCACCATCCGGAGCAGAGCCGGCAGCCTTCCGACCGCTCGCAGGCCCTCAGCAGCCGCGATCTCGAGCATATGCTCGATCGCGCCCGAGAACTGGCGAAGAACGGCGCGCGCGATCAGGCGCGCGAGCTGTTGGCGCAACTGCAGAACATGCTGGAAAATATGCGGATGGCGGGTCCGCAGCAGATGCAGCAACAGGGTGCGCGCGAAGCGCAGCAGATGATGCAAGGTATGCGCGATCTGATGCAGCGCCAGCAACAGCTGCTCGATCGCAGCTTTCGCGCCGAGCAGCAGGCGGAGCAGGGGCGGATGGGCCTCCCCGGCGACCAAGGCGACCAACGGCCGGGCGGCAAGGCCAATATGGGGGATGCCGCCGGGCAGCAGGAAGGCCTGCGCCATAGCCTGGGCGAGATGATGCGGCGAATGGGCGACGGGCTCGGAGAAATCCCCGAGCCGCTGGGGCGCGCCGAGCGGGCGATGAACCAGGCCGCCCAGGCGTTGCGGGGCGGGCAGCCAGGCGAGGCGATCGGTCCGCAGACCAACGCCCTCGACCAGCTGCAGCAAGCGGCCCGCCAGTTCGCTCAGCAAATGCAGCGGCGCCTCGGGACCGGCTGGGGCCAGCCCGCGGACAGCCAGTTGGGTGGCGGCCAGCGCGACGGAGGCGATCGCGACCCGCTCGGCCGACCGATCGCGGATGGCGGCGACTACGACACCGGCGATGTCAAGATCCCCGATAAGAGCACGATGCAGAAGGCGCGCGAAATCCTCGATGAGCTGCGCCGCCGCGCCGGCGAGCGCTATCGCCCCGAAATCGAGCACGATTACATCGACCGCCTGCTCCACCGGTTCTGACTGGTCGAATCGCCCGCGACACTGCGGTTGCGGGCGTGCAATTCGCTACCGAGCCGCGGTAGAGTTCCACGGCGATGAATCGACGCCTCATTCTCTCGATGGCCGCCGGCTGGGCGGCGTGGCCCTTGGCCCTCCCGGGAACGGCGCGGGCGGTGCCGCGCCCGCCTTTGCTGCGCCGGCTGCGCCTCGTCAACGCGCATACCGGCGAGACCTTCAACGGCGCCTACCGCGACGCCACCGGGCCGATCCCGCAGGCGATCGCGGATCTGTGCGTCTTTCTGCGCGATTTTCATTGCGGCGCCCGGACCGAGATGGATGTCGGCGTGCTCGACTTCCTCGCCGATGTTCTGGACGCCGTCGGCGAAACCCAGGCGACGATCCTGTCCGCATATCGCACGCCCGAGACCAATGCGATGCTGGCGCGCACCACCTTTGGCGTGGCCGAGCACAGCCAGCATATGTATGGCCGCGCGCTCGACATTACCCTCGGCGCCAAGCTCGGCGAGGCGATGGCAGCGGCGCGGGCGATGCGGCGGGGCGGCGTCGGCTGGTACCCGCATTCGGGATTTATTCACATAGACACCGGGCCGGTGCGCAACTGGGATCTCGATGATAGCGGTCTCGGCAACCTGTTGCTGTTCGACGGCAAGGGCGGGCTGGTGCCGTTCGGCGGCGCGCGCCGCCCGCTGACCGTCGCCGAGCGCCTATCCTTGCAGCGCCAGCTCGCCCGGGCCGAGTTTATCGCCCGCCAGCATTAGCGCCGCTTCGCCGGAAACAGCCGTTTCGGCGGCGCACCTCCGCGCGCGGCGTCGGTTTGGACTTGCGTTGTCGCCGCCGGCACCCGATACCTTTCGCCATGGCCATGTTCAGCCCCGCTCCGCGGCTTGTCGCGGTCCTCGGGCCGACCAATACCGGCAAGACCCACCTCGCCATCGAGCGCATGCTCGGCCACAAGAGCGGGATGATCGGGTTTCCGCTGCGCTTGCTGGCGCGCGAGAACTACGATCGCGTCGTCCGGCTGAAGGGGGCGCGCGCGGTGGCGCTGATCACCGGCGAAGAAAAGATCCTGCCGCCCAACCCGTCCTATTTCGTGTGCACCGTCGAATCGATGCCGCTCGACCGGCCGGTCGACTTCCTCGCCGTCGACGAGATCCAGCTCTGCGCCGATGCCGAGCGCGGCCACGTCTTTACCGCCCGCCTGCTGGAGGCGCGCGGCCTCGCCGAGACGATGTTTCTCGGCGCCGACACGATCAAGCCCTTGATGCGGCGGCTCGTCCCGGAGATCGAGAATATCAGCCGGCCGCGCTTTTCGACCCTGTCCTACACCGGGCACAAAAAGGTGACGCGGCTGCCGCCGCGCAGCGCCGTCGTCGCCTTTGCCGTGGCCGACGTGTTCTCCCTGGCCGAGCTGATCCGCCGTCAGCGCGGCGGTACCGCGGTGGTTCTGGGGGCGCTCAGCCCGCGGGCGCGCAACGCCCAGGTCGGCATGTTCCAGGCCGGCGAGGTCGATTATCTGGTCGCCACTGACGCGATCGGCATGGGGCTCAACATGGATCTTGACCATGTCGCCTTCGCCCGGACGGCCAAGTTCGATGGCCGCGGCCCGCGCCGGCTGACCCCCGCCGAGCTCGCCCAGATCGCCGGCCGCGCCGGGCGCCACATGAGCGACGGCACCTTTGGCACCACCGCCGAGCAGGGGCCGCTCGGCCCCGAGATCGTCGAGGCGGTCGAGACGCACCGCTTCGATCCCTTGACCCGGCTCAACTGGCGCAACACGCGGCTGCGCTTCGCCTCGGTCGAAGCCCTGCTGAAGAGCCTCGACGAGCGGCCGGAGATCCCTGGCCTCGTCCAGGCGCGTGAGGCCGACGACCACCGCGCCTTGCTGGCACTCGCCCGCAACCGGGAGGTGGCCGCCCTTGCCGGCAATCGCGGCGCGGTGCGGCTCCTTTGGGAAGTCTGCCAGATCCCCGATTTCCGCAAGGTCATGAGCGAGACCCATACCAGGCTGCTGGCCCATATATTCGGCCATCTCGCCGGACCGGAAGAACGGCTGCCGACCGCGTGGATCGCCGCGCAGATCGCCAATCTCGATCGAGTCGACGGTGATATCGACACGCTGATGGCGCGCATCGCGCATGTCCGGACCTGGACCTACATCACCCATCGCAGCGACTGGGTCGAGGACGCGACCGCCTGGCAGGAGCGCGCCCGCGGCATCGAGGATCGGCTCTCCGACGCCTTGCACGACCGGATCACCCAGCGCTTCGTTGATCGCCGCTCGGCATTTCTGGTGCGGCGGCTGGGCTCCGAGGACGAGCTCTCGGCCGCCGTGTCAGTGGCCGGCGAAGTTCGGGTCGAGGGCGCCTATGTCGGCCGGCTCGATGGGCTGCGCTTTGTGCCGGACGCGATCGACGGGGTCGAGATGCGGATGTTGAACGCCGCCGCCAGCCGCGTATTGCGCAGCGAGGTGGCGGCGCGGGTGCGGCGCCTTGCGAGCGATGCGGACTCGGCCTTCGCGATCGATGCCGCCGGTATCGTCCTCTGGCACGGCGGCCCGGTCGGCCGGCTCGGCGCCGGCGAGCGGATGCTGATGCCGCGGGTCGAGCCGCTCGCCGGCGACTTTCTCGAAGGCGAGGCGCGCGAGCAGATCCGCCGGCGGCTCTCGGCTTTTGTTCGGGCCGAGGTCGAGCGCCGGCTGGCGCCGCTGTTCGCGATTTCCGCCCTGCCGCTCGGCGGGATCGGGCGCGGGCTCGCCTTTCAGCTCGCCGACGCGCTCGGCGCCATGCGGTCGATCGAGGTCGCACGGCAAGTTACGGCGCTCGACCGAGCCGACCGCGCCGCGCTCTCTCGGCACGGCGTGCGCTTCGGCACCGAAACCATCTATATCGAGCCGCTGCTGCGGCCCGAGTCGCTGCGCTTTCGCGGTCTGCTTTGGGCGGTGTGGCACGGACGCGAGATGCCGCAGCTGCCGCCGGCGCGGCGGCTCGCCAAAGCGATCGAAATCGATCCCACTTTGCCGCTGTCGTTCTATGCCGCGCTCGGCTTGTTCGTCGCCGCCGGCTTCGCGCTGCGCGCCGATCGGCTGGAGCGGCTCGCCGCGGCGGCGCGACGCCTCGCCCGCAAGGGGCCATTCGCGGCCGACGAGCAGCTCGCCTCGGTCGCCGGCGTCGGGCCGTCCGGGCTGCGCCCATTACTGACCACGCTCGGCTATCGCGCGGTGATCGACGCCGGGGCCGAGACCTTT
The DNA here is from genome assembly GCA_963832875.1 of uncultured Alphaproteobacteria bacterium. Classification (GTDB taxonomy): domain Bacteria; phylum Pseudomonadota; class Alphaproteobacteria; order ATCC43930; family CGMCC-115725; genus AP-15. Next base: position 241,613 of record CAWHWB010000005.1, read on the forward strand.
GTCGCACGGCCGCGCCGACATCGTGAAAACGCTGCGGGCGGCGGTCGGGTTGCGACGCCGAAGGAGGGCCATCCATTCGCCAAATTGCGCGAGCTCAAGCTCGCCTGAACGGCGGCAACCTCGCCGGCGAGGCCGCAGGTCGCCGCCTCGACCAATGGCTGTGGTTCGCCCGCCTGGTCAAAAGCCGCTCGTCCGCCGCCCGCCTGTGCGCAGCGGGCGCGGTGACGTTGAATGGAGCGGCCATTCGCAAACCCAATCATCTGGTTCGGCTCGGCGACGGTGTCGGCGCGCCGCAGGGTGCCTACCGGCGGACCGTGCGGGTGTTGGCCTTGGGTTCGCGCCGCGGGCCGGCCAGCGAGGCTCGGCTGATGTATGAGGAAATCGCGGCGCCGACACGGATCTCCGACCTCGGGAGGGTATGGGAACCCATTCTGGCGGAGGGCGAACCGGAACATTGAGGCCCTGCCGGCCCCACATCAAACACCAGACATGGCTTCTCCGATACGCCGCCAATCCGCGGCTTGCTGCGACCACGGGCGATTGATCAGCCCGAGCGGGCCGCAATGGCCGACAGCGAACACTTCAGTCCGATCTGCCGCAATCCAGCTAAAGCCGCCCGCCACCGAGATCGCGCGAGGTGCGTCGCTGAGCGCAAAAACCTGCCGCACCGCATGCCAGCCGCAACTGCCCATGCCAACGACTACCGGCGGCTTCAGCCAATCGAGCAGCGGACGCAGGTGCCTCTGCGTGCAGCTGTTCACCCAGCTCGCACAGACCGGAGCGTTCATCCTCCCCACCTTGAGGCAGAGGATCGAGTTGGTCAGAAATACCGGCAAGTCGAGGTCTTTGTGCGGTGGATTTCCTGCCTCGATGCCGGCTTCCGCGAGCAGCTTGCGCAGATTGTCGTTGGTTTTGTTGCCGGGCTCATCTCGGCCTTGGTTGCGCACGAAATATTCGACATTGCCGAAGTCTTGACCGACGACAAAAAGCTTTGGCGACCTATGGCCGAGCCACTGCTCCCAGAGGCTGACCACATCCGGGTCGCAATCGAATTCGGCACAGCTGCGAATCCTCCCCGGATGCCGCTCGACGCAAATCCGGCAGGCTTTGCGCGCCGCCACCAGCGCAGCGTATTCGTCCATGCCGCTCTCAGGCGAATGGCCAGCCGAGGCGCGGCTTTGCCCAATGGCGACAGTCGATTATGATCCCACGATGACGACCGATCATCCCCCTCGCTTTCATTATCGCCTCGGCCTTAACCAGCCTGAGGGCAGCCCTACCGCCCGACGGCTCGCTGAGATGGCGGAGGCGATCGGCCGGGAAACCGACGGGCAGTTCCGGCTCGAGGTGTTTCCCGAAAGCCGGCTCGGCCCGGACCCCAAGATGCTCGCCGACATGCGCGCGGGCATACTCGAATTTTTTGTCGCCGGCGCCACCTTGGGCGATTTGGCGCCGACCAGCGCGCTGCCGCTGCTGCCCTTCGCGTTCAAAGACTCGAGCGCGGTGTTCGCCGCGCTCGACGGCGCGCTCGGCGACCGCATCCGCGGCGAGCTGGCGCAGCACGGAATTCACGCGTTCCGCCATTCTTTGCAGAACGGGTTCCACCATCTGACCACCAGCACCAGGCCGATTCTTACCGCCGCCGATCTCGCCGGGGTCAAGATCCGCAGCCCCGGTGGGGCAATCGCCCGCGATTTCTTCGAAGTCTTCGGGGCCGAGGCCGGGTATGTCCCGTTCAACCAGATGTACGGCGCATTGAAAGACCGCGCCTTCGACGGCCAGAGCGATCCGCTCGGCGTCGTCCTGTCGCTGAAGCTCTACGAGGTGCAGAGGCATCTGAGCCTGACCGGCCATTGGTGGTCGGGTTTCACCTTGCTCGCCAATGCCGGCGCCTGGAGCGCGCTGCCGGGCGATATTCAGCGGGTCGTCGAGCGCAATGCGGAAAAATACGCGTTGCTGCAGCGCCAGGATACCGAGGCGATCAACGCCGCCGGCGCGGACGAGCTCGCCCGCTTGGGCATGATCGTCAACACCGCCGATGTCGCTAGCTTCCGGGCAAAGCTCGGCCCGTTCTACGCGCGCTGGCGCGGCCAGGCCGGCTCCGAGGCGTGGCGTTTGCTCGAAACTTATGCCGGCGCAATCGCCGGCTGATGGCGGCCGCCTCCAGCGATCCCTTTCGCCTCGACGGCAAGGTGGCGCTGGTCACCGGTGCCGGGCGCGGGATCGGGCGCGCCGTAGCCCTGGCGCTCGCCGCCGCCGGGGCCGAGCTGGTGCTGGTCAGCCGCACGCAGATCGAGCTCGACGAGGTCGCCGCCGAGACCGCGCGAGCGGGCCGCCGGGCGCGCACACTGCGCCTCGACGTGACCGACAGCGCCGCGGTGCGCGACGCTGTCGCCGGGCTCGGCCGCCTCGACATCCTCGTAAACAATGCCGGGATCAACCGGCCGCAGCCGTTTCTCGAAGTGGACGAGGCGACCCTCGACCGGCTTATGACGCTCAACATCCGGGCGGCGTTTATTGTGGCGCAAGCGGCGGCGCGGCTGATGGTGGCAAAGGGAGCCGGCGTCATCATCAACATGTCGTCGCAGATGGGGCATGTCGGCTCCGAGCGCGATCGCACCGTCTATGTGATGACCAAGCACGCAATCGAGGGACTGACCAAGGCGATGGCGGTCGAATTGGCGCCAAAGGGCGTGCGCGTCGTCTCGATCGCGCCGACCTTTATCGACACCCCCTTGGTCCGGCCGTTTTTCGACGACCCAAGCTTCCGCCAATGGGTGCTCGGCCGTATCCCGTTGGGTCGCCTCGGCACGGTCGAGGAAGTGGCCTCGGCGGTCGTCTTCCTCGCCTCGCCCGCCGCCTCCCTCGTCACCGGCTCGAGCCTGCTGGTCGACGGCGGCTGGACCGCGTGGTAATCAGCGATCGGCGGCGCATTTCAAGTTTTTAGGCGAGTTGCACCGCGGGCTCGGCTGCGATCACCTCGATCTGGCCGACGGTCTCCTTGCCGAACAGGATCGGAATGAAAGCGCCGATTGCGGCAAAGAACATCGTTGTGCCGAAGAAGATCGCCGGCGAACCGGTATAGGGCACCATGAGAGCCGGCAGCAGGCCGGCGAAGAAAATCCGGCCGCTCAATTCGCCGAAGATGTGGCCGCGGCCGCGCAAACCCGTCGGGAACTGCTCGGACATATAAACCCGGGTCGCGCTGAATGCCGACACCACAGTGAAGCCGACGATCAGGCCGCCCGCGATCATTACCACGTGGGCGTATGATCCCGCCGAGTGCGCGAGCATCATCAGGCCGTAGCCGGGCACCGCCCCGATCATCACAAAGAAGATCGTCCAGCGCCGGCCGATGATCTCCATCAGCCAGGCACAGAAGCCTTTCCCGACAAAGCTCACCATGTAGATGACCGAGGTGAGACCCAAGCTCACGGCGACGGGATAACCCTGGTTGTGCAGCGCCTTTGGCAATAGTGTCGCGGTCATAAAAGCAGCGGAGGCGGCGCACATGCCGGTCAGCACGCCGACCAGGGTGAACCGCAGCTGGCCCTTGGCGAACAAGTGCCAGTAAGGCGGCAGTTTCTCACGGGCGGCCTCGCGAACGTTGCCGAGTTCGGCCAGCGTCAGCGGCGGCACGCGGTTGCCGCTACGCCTGATGATCCCGTTGACGATACCGACCGCGATCCGCGCCTCGCCGCGCCGCAGACGCCAGCGCGGGCTCCCCGGCAACAGGAAATAGACCGCCAGCGCGACCAAGATCCCCAACCCGCCTGGTAACGCCAGGAGCCGAAACGCAGCGGGATTGCCGGCGATCTGGCTGGCGAAGAGCGCTGGGAAGGTGATCCCCAAGGCCAGCGACATCTCGTAGATCCCGCCATAGGTGCGGCGGTGCTGCGCCGGCATCAATTCGGCCGCGATCGGGAACGCTGCCGAGACGACGCCGCCGGCGCCGAGCCCGGTCAACGCCCGCAGGATGATGAGCTGCTCGGCGTTCTGTACCAGCGGGATCAGCAGCGTAAAGAACGCTGTCGCAATCACGCCGATCAGCAGCATGGCCCTGCGGCTCAAGCGGTCGCCGACCAGCGAGAAGCCGAGGCCGCTGACCGTCAGCATGATGGCCGGGCCGAGGATCAACCAGCGGATGTCGGTGCCGGTCAGATGCAGCGGTACCTTGGCCAGCAGAATGAACGAGCCGGTCAGAAAGATATCGTAGGCCTCGATCAGGGCGACGAGGGAGAGGATAGAAATGATCAAGACCTGGTAGGGGCTGAACGGAATGCTGTCCATCTTGCGGCCAAGCACCCGGCTGGCCGAAGCGCCCAACATCTCTGTCGGCGATTGAGCGGTCATGGTACCTCCCAGAGTTGCGGCAACCCCGGACACCATGCGACGACTCGAACGAACGAAGCTCGGACCGCCGCTTCCTTCGGGCTGACGCGCTGCGCCTGTTCATTTGCGAGGTCGGTTATCCAACTCTCGTCACTCCATACTTAATCCGGCGATGCCGATGTGTCATCGGCAAAGTGCGTCATCGCCGGCACAAAAACGCCGGATCTCTCCCGCTCGTTCCCTCCCTAAACCCCCCACCGCGTGCGCGTCCCCGACGGCTCCGCACGCGCGAATCCTCCCCCTCGCCGCGAAAGACCGATTGCGCACGGCCGGTGCCGCGCCGGCGGTCGGCATCGAGCCGGCCCTATCTTGGCGGTCGTCTCAGCGCCGATCTCGATCGTACTCCAGCCGTCCTCGGCCACGGCGCGATGATCACACGTGGCATCAGTCAGATCACCTTCTCAAGCGGCGGCGTCAGTGTATGCTCGCGGGCCGTTGGGGGCCAAGCGAGTTCGTCCGCTCGGATACCCGGATGGAAGAAAGTAAATGAACGCCGGCGAAGAAGAGTGGGTCGAGCGACGGCTGACGGCGATCCTGGCCGCTGATGTCGTCGGATATTCGCGTCTGATGGGCGCGGACGAAGAGGGCACATTGCGACGGCTGAACGCGCATCGCGGACAACTCGTCGACCCAAAAATCAGTGAACACCGCGGCAGGATCGTAAAGACTACCGGCGACGGATTGCTGGTGGAATTTCCCAGCGTGGTGAACGCGGTGCGCTGCGCCGCCGAGATCCAGCGCGCAATGGTCGATCGCAACTCCGGGATGGCGGAAGATCAGCGCATCATCTTTCGCGTAGGGATCAATCTCGGCGACGTGATCGTCGAGGACGACGACATCTTCGGTGACGGCGTTAACATCGCGGCGCGGCTGGAGGCGTTGGCCGAGCCGGGCGGCATCTGCATATCGGGCACGGTGTACGACCATATCGGCGACCGGCTTCCCTACGCCTTCGCAGACATGGGGGAGCAGAGCGTCAAGAACATCGCACGCCCCGTGCGCGCTTTTGCGATTACCGCCACCGTCTTGGCCGCGACACCGCTTGTCGGCGTGCGGGCATCGACCTCCTCGGACCAGCCCCGGTCGATCCGGCCGCCTGGCGTATCGGCTGCGCTGAACCCGCGAATTGCCTCAGTCATCACCAGCGCCGAAGCAAAGCCGGCGCCACGTCTGTCGATCGTCGTGCTACCTTTTGCCAATTTGTCGAGCGATTCGGAGCAGGAATATTTCGTCGACGCAATTACCGACGATTTGACGACCGATCTCTCGCGCATTGTGAACAGCTTCGTGATCTCCCGCACCACTGCATTTGGCTACAAGGGGAAACCGTTTAATGTGAGGCAGATCGCCAGCGAACTCGGCGTTCGGTATGTGCTGGAAGGGAGCGTGCGGCGGCTGGGCGAGCAGGTTCAGGTCAACGTCCAGCTGGTCGACGCCGCGAGCGGCAGTCACATATGGAGCGATCGGTTCGACACCGACCGCGCCAACCTTGCGAAAGCTCAAACCGATATAACCTCTCGCCTCGCACGGACTCTTAAGCTCGAGCTGCTGGAGGCGGTCGGTCGCCGGATGCAGCAGGACAATCCGGTGAATCTTGACGCCAGCGACTTGGTAATGCGCGGATGGTTCTTGTTTTATCGGCCACTGTCGCCAGCGAACCTGCAAGAGGCTCAGCGAGCTTTCGAGCAGGCGCTGGAGATCGACCCCGGGTCGTTCGATGCGCGCGTGGGTATCGCAACGATCTTGAATGAACGCATTCCAATGGGATTGACCCAATCGCGTGAACAAGACATGCAGCGCTCTGAGCAACTGCTCCGCGAAGCTTTCGAGTGCGATCGAAACAACTCCTGGGCGCTCTCTGAGTTAGGGCGGCTTCGTCGGTTTCAGGGGCGGTTAACTGAAGCGCAAATCGAATTCGACAAGGCGATCGCGCGGGACCCCAACAACACACGTGCCATCCTCCAGCTTGGGATAACGTTGATGTTGCTTGGTCGCCCGGGCGAGGCACTTCCTCATCTCGAGGAAGCACTCCAGCTCAATCCGGCATACCAGAATGTATTCTATCGCTATTTCTGGTCGGGCTATTGCCACCTTCTTTTGGCCCATACAAACGAGGCTATAGACTTTTTCAGGAAGACCATAGCCGCCGGCCTGCAGCATCCTGGGCTGCTTGTGCTGCTTGCGGCAGCGCTCGGATTGAGGGGCGACATCGACGAGGCAAGAACCACTCTCGCTGAGGCGCTCAAGCTCCAACCCGAGGTCAACTCCATCGCCCGAGTACGTGCTGTCCCGATCGGCGGCGTGCTCGAGGTTCCTCGGCTCGTCGCGCTTCAAGAAAAGACCATCTTTGCTGGTCTGCGCTGCGCGGGCATGCCTGAGGAATGACTGGTGAAACCAAAACCTCGAGCCACCTGATATCGAATGATGATAGGCCGCTAGCCACCCGGACCGGGACACCCGGATCGGAAAGCGAATGACCGTAAAGCGGCGTAGCCAGTCGATCTTTCCTCGCGGCGCTCGATGGGCGCCATGGGTCAAATTCGGGCGCTCGTCCGCAAGGTTGCCAAAATCGTCTGGTAACGTTCGCTCGATGACGCGACGGAACGATCGCTGCCAAAGCAAGCGCCGGCCTGTTAATTTACTGCAAATAACAGGCGAAACAGGAGTGGAGGATCGGATGCCTCGCCATATCAAATCCGCTGCGCTGGGCGGGACCCAGGACGAGACCGATGCCAAGATCCGCGGCACCGTTGAGGGCATCATCGCCGATGTGCGCGCTCGCGGCGACGCGGCGCTGCGCGAACTTAGCGAGCGGTTTGACAAATGGTCGCCGCCGAGCTTCCGCCTCAGCGCTGACGAGATCGGCGCGCTCGTCGCTAAGGTGTCGCCGCAGACCATCGACGACATCAAATTCGCTCAGGCCCAGATCCGCAATTTTGCCGAGATCCAGCGCGCCTCGTTGAGGGATGTCGAGGTCGAGACCCTGTCCGGCGTGGTGCTCGGCCATCGCCATATCCCGGTCGGTCGGGTCGGCTGCTATGTGCCGGGCGGGCGCTACCCGATGGTCGCCTCGGCGCACATGTCGATCGTCACCGCCAAGGTCGCGGGCGTCGGCCACATCACCGCCTGCACTCCGCCGAACCAGGGCGGCCCGCATCCCGAGACGATCGCGGCGATGCATCTGGGCGGCGCCGACGAGATCCACGTGCTGGGCGGGGTCCAGGCGGTGGCGGCGATGGCCCTCGGCACCGATACTTTCCAGCCGGTAGACATGCTGGTCGGCCCCGGCAACGCCTATGTCGCCGAGGCCAAGCGCCAGCTCTACGGCAAGGTCGGCATCGATCTGTTCGCCGGGCCGACCGAGATCCTGGTCATCGCCGACGACACCGCCGATGCCGAGATGTGCGCCACCGATCTGTTGGGCCAGGCCGAGCACGGGCCGACCTCGCCGGCGATCCTGCTGACCACCTCGGACAAGCTCGCCCACGCCACGATCGCCGAAATCGCGCGGCAGTTGACCGTGCTGCCGACTGCTGATGTCGCGGGCGTCGCCTGGCGCGATTACGGCGAAATCATCCTGTGCGCCGACGACGACGAGATGGCCGCCGAGGCCGACCATATCGCCGCCGAGCATGTCGAGGTGCTGACCCGCGAGCCGCGCCGGTGGCTCGACCGGCTGCACAATTACGGTGCGCTGTTTCTCGGGCCCGAGACCAACGTCGCCTATGGCGACAAGGTGATCGGCACCAACCACACGCTGCCGACCAAGGGTGCCGCGCGCTACACCGGCGGGTTGTGGGTCGGCAAGTTTCTGAAGACCTGCACGTATCAGCAGGTCAAAACGCCCGAAGCCAGCGCCATGATCGGCGAATATTGCAGCCGGCTCTGCGCCATCGAGCGCTTCTGGGGCCACAAGGAGCAGGCCGATCTGCGCGTCCGCCGCTACGGCCGCAAAAACGCCGCGGAGTAAGTCAGGCGCGACCGCGCGGGAAGATCGCCGGCCGCTCGGCGCGCAGAGGCGTGAACAGCAGGGCCGGGGCGGCAATTCCGACCGCGATCGCCGCCACCATCAGCGCGACCGTGATGCTCAGGGCGAGCGTTTCCGCCGGCAACGGTAGGGCCGCCGTGCCGTGCGCGATCTCGAGGCAGCCGAGCACGGCGCGAAAAGCATAGGCGCCGGGAACCATCGCGACGACGCCGGGAAAGGCGAAGGCCGCGGCCGGGGCCGCGAAATACCGGGCAAAGCCCTGCGCCAGAAACCCCGCGATCAGCGCGCCGATCAGAGTGCCGGCGATGATGTCGATGCCCAGATGGACGCAGAGCGTCCGCGTCGTATGGCTGGCGACGCCGCATACGACGCAGGCCCACGCGATGCGCGCCGGCACGTTGAACAGAAAGGCGTAGCCGAGCGCCGCCAGCGCCGAGAACAGCGCATCTTGCGGGATCGCAATCGCCCGAGTCGGCTCCGCCACCGGGATCGTGACGCCCGTTGCCAGGGTCGCGACGAAGAGGCCGAGCGCGATCGCGGTGGTGACCAGGAACGCAAAGCCGAGGCGGCCGATGCCGAGGGTCATGTGGTTGCGGATCATGTCCTCGACGCCGTTGATCAGCGGCACTCCGGGCACGATGATCATGCCGGGCGCAACCAGGCACAGCGACGGCGTGGCGGTCGCGCCCAGCAGCACCGCGCCGCCGCCGATGACGCCGCTGAGGCAGGCGGCGGCGAACGGGATGACGATCGCATTGAACCGGCGTCTGCCTAGCTCCAGGCGCAGCCATGTCCCGGCGGCCCCGGCCAGCCAGGTTATCGCGAAGGTCGGCCAGTCGCCGCCGAACAGGCGGCTGAGGCTGGCGGCGGTCAGGCCGAGCGCCACGACGACGAGCCACCGCCCGTATTCCGGCGGCCGATGCTCGACCGCGTCGAGCGCCGCCCGCGCCTCCGCCAACCCGTAGCGGCCGCGCTCGACATCGTCAACGACGCGATTGACCGCTCCGACAGCCGTCATGCCGACGTTCATCGCCGGCACCCGAGAGCCGATCTTGGTGCGGAAATCGTCGCCGGCGACGATCGTCAGCAACAGCGCCTCATAGCTGACCAGCAGATGCGCCTCGCAGCCGAACCCCGCCGCGAAGCGCGCGACCGCCATCTCGACCTGCGCGGTGTCGGCCCCGTTCAGCAGCAGCAGGCGGCCGACCAGCAGCGCAAGGTGGGCGACTTTTTCGACCTCGCCCGCGGCCGGGACGACCGGTTGCGGCGAGGCACCCTCAGATCTCGGCGGGGTAGACCGGTTTATCGGACACAGGGCCCGCATGCGGCACGGCACGGCTACGCGCCGGTGGCGACATACGGCGTCACCATCTTGCTCGGATCGACGATACGGTCGAATTCCGCCTCGCTAACATAGCCGAGGCCGAGCGCCGCTTCCTTCAGGGTCAAATCGTGGTCCATCGCGTGGTGCGCGATCTGTGATGCCTTGTCATAGCCGATGACCGGAGCAAGCGCGGTCACCAGCATCAGCGAGCGATCGAGGTATTCCTTGATTTTATTCAGGTTCGGCCTGGTGCCCTCGACCAGGAACTTGCGGAAATTGGTGCATCCATCGCTCAGGATGGCGATCGAGTGCATCAGGTTGAAGATGATCAGCGGCTTGTAGACGTTCATTTCGAGATAGCCGCCGGCGCCGCCGAAACCGACCGCCACGTCGTTGCCCATCACCTGCACCGCGATCATGGTCAGCGCCTCGGCCTGGGTCGGGTTGACCTTGCCGGGCATGATCGACGATCCCGGCTCGTTTTCCGGGATCAGCAATTCGGCAAACCCGGCGCGCGGGCCGCACGACATCAGCCGGATGTCGTTGGCGATCTTGTAGAGCGAGGCGGCCAGAGTCCGCAACGTGCCGGAGAGGTGCACCAGCGCGTCATGCGCGCCCTGCACCGCGAATTTGTTCGGCGCGCTGACAAAGGGCAGCTGGGTCAACCGGGCGATCTCGGCCGCAGCCGCTTCGGCAAAACCGGGCGCGGCGTTGATCCCGGTGCCGACCGCGGTGCCGCCAAGCGCCAGCCGGTAGACGCCCTTCAAGGCGTCCTCGGTCCGTTCGAGATCGTCGGCCAGCATGCCGGCATAGCCCGACCATTCCTGGCCGAGCGTGATCGGCGTCGCATCCTGCATGTGGGTCCGGCCGATCTTGACGATGTCCCGCCATGCCGCGGCCTTGGCCGCGATCGCGTCGTGCAGCGCGCGCACCGCCGGGAGCAGCCGCCCGGTCACGCCCAGCGCCGCCGCGATATACATCGCCGACGGAAACGTGTCGTTCGACGATTGCGACATGTTGACGTGGTCGTTGGGATGCACTGGGGTCTTGCTGCCGAGCGGCGTGCCGGCGAGCTGGCTGGCGCGATTGGCGATCACCTCGTTGACGTTCATGTTGAACTGGGTGCCGCTGCCGGTCATCCACACATGCAGCGGGAACATGTCGCGATGCTGCCCGCCAAGAATTTCATCGGCGACTCGGACGATCAGATCGTGGATCTTGTCGCTGAGCCGACCGCTGGAATGGTTGGCGTTGGCCGCCGCCTTTTTGAGGATGGCGTAGGCATCGATCATCTCGCGCGGGATCAAATCCTGGCCGATGCTGAAATGTTCGAGCGAGCGCTGGGTCTGCGCCCCCCACAGCTTGTCGGCCGGGACCTCGACCTTGCCGAGGCTGTCGGTTTCCGTGCGAAACTCGGTCATGCCGCTGGCTCCTGATGCCGAGATCGAAGGTTCCAGTGTAGCGGTTTGAAAAGGACTACCAAAGCACGGCGGGTCCACGACGCTCGTCGCCCGTGGCAAAAATGCATGGCCTGCCGGACCGGGTGTCTGTGTTCAGCGAGGCGGAGGCAGATATCGGATCGCGGTCAGGATGATGACGACGGCGACGATGAGCACGCTGCCGAGACGGATCGTCAGATCGCGGCGTAGAAGCTCGATCTCCGCCTTGAGCTCCGACCGCACTGATGCGATCTCCGCCCTGAGCTGCGATCCGAGCGTAACGACCTCCGACCCCACCGAAGCAATATCGTCGCGGGTGGCAAGCTCGGCGCCGGACATCGCCTCGGCCAAGGCTTCTGCGGTGTCGCCTGCCTGCTTGGGCGGGAAACCGGCGCCTTCGAGCCGGCGCGCGAGCTTTAGCGTATCAAAAGGAACGGCGCCCGTGACGGGTATCTACGGCTTGGCGGCGTCAATGTCGATCTTGCCGAACCGCCTCAAAGCCAATGCTTTCGGGGACGCCCTAGCCGGCATGCTTATAGAACACCCCGTTCTTCATGATGTGGGTCAGGTGCTCGCCCTGGCCGTCGAGCAGCGAGATGTCGGCGAGCGGGTCGCCGTCGACGGCGACCAGATCGGCGCGGGCATCGGCGGCGACGATGCCGAGCTCGCCCGACCGGTTCAGCAGCTGGGCGTTGACGATGGTCGCCGAGCGGATGATGTCGATGGGCGCCATCGCCTCGGCGCGGATGGTGAATTCGCGCGACTGGTGGCGGTGCATCGGCCCCAAGAGATCGGTGCCGAAGCCGATCCTGACCCCCGCCATCTGCAGAATTTCGAGCGACCGCAGCCCGGCCTCGCGCACGTCGCCGAGCTTGGCAAGGCTCGCTTCAGGAAATCCCAGATCGCGGCCAAAGCGGTGCAGCGCGTCGAAGGTGACCAGCGTCGGCACGACAAAGGCGTCGGCGGAGGCGACGAGCTCGGCTGTCGCCTCGTCGATCAGATTGCCGTGCTCGATCGAACGCACCCCGAAATCGATCGAGCGGCGGATCGCCTCGGGCGTATAGGCGTGGGCCATCACATAGGTGCGCCAGGCGCGCGCCTCGCCGACGATAGCCCTCACCTCATCTTCGCTGTATTGCAGGTTCCACACCGGGTCGTAGGGCGAGGCGACCCCGCCCGAGGCCATGATCTTGATCTGGGTTGCTCCCTTCCTCAGCTCGTCGCGCGCGGCGCGGCGGCACTCGGCAACCCCGTCGGCGATGCGGGCAAGCCCGGCGCCGCCCTCGCAGCAGGCGCAGGCGACAACAGAGACCGAGCGCGTCCTCGGCCGCAGGTCGCCATGACCGCCGGTCTGGCTCAAGGCCTGGCCCGACGGAAAGATCCGCGGCCCGCGCACCAGTCCCTCCTCGACCGCCTCGGCGAGCCCGCCATCGGCTCCGCCGGCGTCGCGGACCGTCGTGAAGCCGCGCTGCAGCATGCCCTCGAGCACCCGCGCCGCCTGCAAGGTCACCAGGCTCGTCGGCCGCTCGCCGAGCCGCGCCAGCATCTGATCCACCGCGACTGCGTGGACATGCGCGTCGATCAGCCCCGGCATTAAGGTCCGGCCCTTGAGATCGACAGTGTCGGCGGTGGCGATGGCGATCGGCCGGTCCGAGACCTCACGGATGCGTCCGCCCTCTATCAGGACATGATGATCCTCGCGCCGCTCTTTGCTGGCGCCGTCGAGAACCGCGCAATTGGCGAAGATGGTGGCCGCCATCGAGAACGCCCCCGGCTGTCTCGTGCGGTCAGCTTAGGCCGGACACGAGCCATGCGGAAGCCGGCTCCTTGCCGAACCCCCTGTCACCGTCTAACGTCGCGCAAGCCATCTCTGGGGAGGAAATTGCGATGTCGACATTGATCATCGGCGGCGCCGGGTTTATCGGCCGGCGGCTCGTCCCGCTGCTGGCGAAACGCGGCGAAGAAATCACCTGCATGGACATCAACCCCGGCACCGCATCCTACGAAGATCTCGGTAAGCAGGTCCGCGTCGTGCGCGGCGACGTCGCCCAGTTTGACGACGTGATGTCGGTGATGGCCGCGGCGAAGCCCAACCGTGTCATCAACCTCGCCTATTACCTCGGCAGCGAGCACCCGCCGCACGCGGCGTTCAAGCTCAACATCCTCGGCATGGACAATTGCTTCGAGGCGGCGCGGCTGGCCGGCGTCCACCGCGTCGCCTATGCGAGCTCGCTGGCGGTCAGCGGCGAACAGCACCATTACGGCGACCGGGTCGTGACCGAGGACGATTTCCGCCACGGCCACGTCCAATACGCGATGCACAAGATTTTCAACGAATGGCAGGCACAGGATTACCGCGAGAAATACGGCATCGAGATCACCGCGATCCGCCCGGCCAACGTCACCGGCAACGACAAGATCGTCGGCTCGGTCGATCACGTGTTCTGCATCACCGACCCGGCGCGCGGCAAGCCCGTGTCGTTCCCCTATAAGGACGCGATGCGCTGCCCGGTCCACGTCGACGAGATTGCCGAGATCTTCGCCCGCGTGATCATGGAAGACAAGCCGAAGCACTGGATCTACAACACCGGCGGCATCGCGATCAGTTTGGGCGAAATCGCCGACATGGTGCGCGAATTCCTGCCAGACGCAAAAATCACGTTCGACAAGGAAACGGGCGGCAAGGAATTATCGGGCAACTATCTGATCGACAACAGCCGGCTCGTGCAGGAATTCGGTGTCCAGTACCGCCCCTATCGCGAGCGCGTGCTCCAGATCATCAACGAAGTGCGCCGCGAAGAAGGCCTGCCGCCCATCGCCGACCGCTGATGGTGCACTTCTGACATTCGCGACCCATCAAATTCGCCGTCATACCCGCGCAAGCGGGTACCCAGGCCCTGCCTCTGGCCTGAACACGGAGCGACCTGCACCTCGCTTGGAACGCTGGACCCTGCTTCGCGGGGGCGACGCAAAAGAGGCGCGTGGATTAGCTTTGAGCTGTGGACTTGTTCAGGGTCACAGCGGCGCGAACAAGAGTCTTCAACGCCTCCTCGTCTATCTTCTCGCCCTCATGGAAGTCGATGGCACGCCTTGTGTTACCGTCGAGGCTGGAGTTGAAGAGACCCGAAGGATCCGTCAGAGCCGCCCCTTTGGCGAAGGTCACCTTCACGACGTTCTTGTAAGTCTCGCCTGTGCAGATCATTCCGTCGTGGTACCACACCGGAACCCCTCTCCACTTCCACTCCTCGACGACTTCGGGATCGGCTTCCTTGACTAGGGTACGGAGCCGGCTGAGCATCTCGCCCCGCCAGTCGCCTAGCTCCTTTATTCTCGCGTCTATCAGCTGAGAAGGAGACTCGCTTTTCAGCGACCCGCTATTCTTCATGCCCGTTTCTCCTCCTTCGTTTAGTCTCAATGAGCGTGGCGCAGGTTGTTCCACGCGGTGTGCGCGTTTCTAACGGTCCCTACGTTACTCCAGTTGAGGATCTTTTCGATGGCATCCCAATCTGTCGCGCGCAGCGAATCCATTGCGGCCTTCATTCCCGACCTCGAACGTCTGATCACCGAAGCGATGGACGAGTGGAAGATTCCGGGCCTCGCCGTTGCGGTGGTGCAAAGCGGCGAGGTGGCGCTCGTCAGGGCCTATGGCTTTCGCGATGTCGAAGCCGGCTTGCAGGTGACAACCGACACGCAATTCCTGATCGGGTCGGTCACGAAGTCGTTCACCGCCACGGGCTTGGCGCTTTTGGTGGACGAACGGCGCCTTAATTGGAAGAAGCCGGTGCGGGATTACCTCCCGGAATTCCGGCTGCATGACGCCGTCGCGACCGACCGCATCACGGTGCGCGATTTGCTCTGCCATCATTCCGGGCTGCCGCGTCACGACTGGGTCTGGGTTCCCGGCGATCTGTCGCCCGCGCAAATGCTGGCGGCAATGCGCTATCTGGAGCCGTGCGACGACATTCGCAGCACCTTCCAATATCTGAACCTCGGTTATCTCGTCGCCAGCATAGTGGCCGAACGCGTCAGCGGTCAGGGTTGGACCGAATTTACCCGCGCTCGACTGACCGACAAGCTGCACATGAACGTGACGTTCACGGTGGAGGATCTCGCCGCAGCCGCCGATGCGGCCGTCCCCCACACCATGGACGGGGATACCCGCCTGCGCGCAGAACGCTGGCCGATCCGCGTGACGGCCGCGGGCGGCATCAACACCTCGATTGCGAGCTTCGCGAACTGGCTTCGCCTTCACCTCGACAAGGGCGAATTTGAGGGACAACGGCTACTATCACCGACCTTGATACAGCAACTTCAGACGCCGCGCGTTCATGTCACGGCATCCGAATTCGCCGAGTACGGTGATACGCATTATGGGCTCGGCTTCCGCTCGCACAGCTATCGCGGAGAGCGCGTTGTGTGGCACGGAGGCGGCTGGAGCGGCTGGAGTACGCTGATGACGATGCTGCCCGATCGTGGCGTCGGTGTTGCTGTTTTCACTAATCGTAATCAAAGCGTGGTTCCGGAAATTCTCGCCAATTATGTCTTCGACCGGGCGTGCGGCAAAGACCCGATACCCTGGCTCGATCGTCTTCTTGAGCGGCGCCGCAAATTCGTGGCGCAGCTGGAAGTTGACCGACAGGCCCGGAAAGCGACGCGGCGGCTAAACACCCGGCCTAGCCATGAACTCGCCGAGTATGCCGGTGATTATGACCATCCCGGCTACGGCCGCATCACAATCACCCATGCCGAAGGCAAATTGAACTGGGCGTATCGCGGTATGTCCGAGCCGCTCGCGCATCGGCACTACGATACGTTCGAGCTGCCCGAGGCGCCCGACCGCCTGCTGCCCGACCGGCTCGCCATTTCATTTTCCACCGATCGTGAAGGAAACATTGCCAGTCTAGCGGCTCCGTTCGAGCCGCTCGTCAAAGACATAGTCTTCACCCGCATTGCAGCCGGCGATTGCACGAATCCGGCCTTCCGTCAGCACTGCACCGGCACGTTCAGCCATGAAGTCACGACTGTTGTTGTCGGGCAGGACACCGATGGACAACTCACACTGACGTTTGGCAGCCAACCAACCTACAAACTCCGTCCTTATCAAAGCCGAACCTTCGTCATTTACGAGCTAGAGGGTTTCCGGGTCGAGTTCCATCTCGGCCCGCATTGGGAAGGGGATGAGTTGTTCTTCCATCAGCCGAATGCAACGTTGGTGGCTCGGCGAGCGTAGGTTCCGGCGTCTCGCTGAGGCGAGAATATCCGAATCCGGCACATCACGCTGTAGACAGGGCCTGGCTTTGAATTGTGCGGGCAGACTTTAGTCTATCCGCGCCAATACCTGCTCCAGGTTTGCAAAGAACTGCTGCCACCCGTACTTGGCGCCCTGGTAGGCCTGTTGCTGAT
>CAWHWB010000006.1:0-145832 GCA_963832875.1 uncultured Alphaproteobacteria bacterium
ATCGGTGCGAGCTGACCGGTACTAATCGCTCGAACCCGCCCGATCCATCAGGCTTGCCAGCAGGCCAAGAGCCAAAGGCAAGCGCCGACCCCGCCCGCGTGCAGCGGCCAGCGCCAGAGAGCGCGAACGCCCCGGCCGCCGCCCGCCGCACCCACTTCGCCGCGGCACAACTTCACAAATCCCCCGATCCCCCATGGCCGCGATATCGGCCCGGGCCCCCGGATCAATCCGCCGATCAGGTCGGCGGACCAAAGGTCCACCGGGGGCTCCCTTCGGCCAGCCCACGCGCTGTGCGCGTGGCGCCTCATGGAGGTTTGGCCAGCCTGGTGGCCACAGCGAGGGGCCAAACACCCGATCCCATCCCGAACTCGGCCGTGAAAACCCTCAGCGCCGATGGTACTGCCGCTCAAGCGGCGGAAGAGCAGGTCGCCGCCAGGCTCGCCAAACCCCCCGGATCCGATCACCCCCCGATCCCGCGGCCGACGAGCGCGCAATGCCGCGGGGTGGAGCGCCGGGTCGCGCCTCAGGCGCATCACCATCGAGAAGCCCGGCGAGCCTCGCCAGACCCTGGCCAGACCATGCCCCGGACGCAGGCCGGGGCTGAGGGGTCCGGCCTTTGGCCTGGGCCTTCAGCCCAAGGACTTTGATCGGTGGGCCGAGGACCGGATCCAGCCGGGGCCCACGACAGCGCAATGCCGCGGGGTGGAGCAGCCCGGTAGCTCGTCAGGCTCATAACCTGAAGGTCGTAGGTTCAAATCCTACCCCCGCAACCACCGTCCTAATTCAGCTCGGCTACTTACCGAAGGCATCCGACGTTCGCGTCAGGTGCCCCTACCCGATGTCCGACAGATGTCCGAAACAGGCTCGTCCGCGAGCGTCCTCACCTGTGTTCAACCGCGTGCCATCGGATTCACCAGATGGCCGGCATCCGCGATTTTTACTCTTGGACATTCTACTGTATCGATCGAGCGCTTCATCGCGTTGCTGCAAACCTATGACATCGAACGCGTGGTGGATATCCGCACGATCCCGCGTTCACGTCGTAATCCTCAATTCAATGACTTTGCCCTGGCCGACAGCCTGGCAGCGGCGCATCTCGAGTATTTGCAGCTTCGGGGACTTGGCGGCCTGCGGCGCCCCCGCAAAGATTTTCCCAACGCCGGATGGCGGAACGACAGCTTTCGCGGCTATGCCGACTACATGCAAACACCAGGGTTCGAGGAAGCGCTGGAAACACTTATCAAGATGAGCGTCCAGAAACACGTTGCCATCATGTGTGCGGAAGCAGTGCCGTGGCGGTGCCATCGTTCGCTGGTGGCCGACGCGCTCAGCGTGCGCGGCGTGCCGGCGGTCGAGATTTTATCGGAGAACAGTTACCGGATGCACACACTCACCCCATTCGCGCGGGTCGACGCCCTGAAAATTACCTACCCGCCCAAGCAAGCTACATTACTGTAGCCGTTCATGCGCTTTGAACTTCGTGTAGATGATGCTTCCAATGCTGATAAACATCCGTGCGTGTACGATTTGCACCTAAGCGTTGCTTTTATCTAGTCTTGTCTTGCAGGCGCATCGGTGCGGCTATGCATTGTCGGCCGCGCCCAGAATGTGCACTCGCTCGGCATCAATCCGCGCGCAACCCTCGATACCTGCATACTGTGAGACGGGTCGCCCCGGCTGAGGCGGACATGTGGTTTAGGTGATGCTCAGCGCCAGCCGATGAGTTCTCTTTCCCGGCGTTTGGGCTGGCTCGGGTCCCGGCTCCGCGAGGGCGGCCGACAAGGCGGCGATGTCGGCGGCTCCGGCGGTCTGCGCGGCATTCTCGACGGCGCGGTAATGATGGACGACCGCATGGCCGAGATCGGTCAGGGTGGCGCCGCCGCCATGTGTGCCGCCAGCTTGCGAGGCCACTACCGGCACTTTGAAGCAGCGGTTGACACTGTCGACCAAGAGCCAAGCGCGGCGATAGGACATGCCCATCCGCCGTCCGGCGGCGGCGATCGAGCCGAGACTGTCGATCAGCTCCAGCAGCTTGATCTTACCCGGGCCGATCGCGCGGCCCTGGTCAAAGTCGATGCGCAACGTCAGCCTCGGCATGGCCTCGCGACCCAGTTGGGCGGGCCGACGGCAGCCTTCTGCCGAAAACTGACGCCGTGCCTTCTTGACCTATGCCGTCTTGATCCAAACCGCCTTGACGTTCAAGTACTCTTCCATCTGCTGGATACCGGATTCGCGACCGTAGCCGCTCATCTTGTAGCCGCCGAACGGCACGGCCGGATCCATCGCCTGATAGCAGTTGATCCACACCGAGCCGGCGCGCAGTCCTTTGGCCAGCCGGTGCGCCTTGCCGACATCGCGGGTCCACACGCCGCTGCCAAGGCCGAAATTGGTCGCGTTGCCGCGGCGGATGACCTCGTCAAGATCGGTGAACGGGATTGCCGAAATGACCGGGCCAAAGATCTCCTCCTGGGCGATCCGCATGTCGTCGCGGACATCGGTAAACACCGTCGGCGGCACGAAAAAGCCCTTGGCGAACGGTCCTTCGGTCAGCCGCTCGCCGCCGGTCAATGGCCGCGCACCCTCCTGACGGCCGGCCGAGAGATAGCCGGTCACGCGTTCGAGCTGCTGCTCGGAGACGAGCGGGCCGATCTCGGTGTCGGGATCAGTACCGTTGCCGACTTTGAGCGCCTTGCCGAAATCGGCGACCCTGCCGACGAACTCGTCGTAGACCCTACGCTCGACGAAGAGGCGCGTGCCGGCGCTGCAGATCTGCCCGGAATTGGCGAACACCGCCATTCCGGCGCCAGGGACCGCGGTGTCGAGATCGGCATCGGCAAAGACCACATCGGGCGATTTGCCGCCGAGTTCGAGTGAGACACGCTTCAAATTCCCGGCCGAGGCCTTGACAATGGATTGCCCGGTCAGGTGCGAGCCGGTGAACGCGATCTTGTCGACGCCGGGATGTGCGGCGAGTGCGGCTCCGGCGGTTTCGCCATAGCCGGGCACGATGTTGACGACACCACGAGGTACGCCGGCTTCGAGGAGCAGCTCGCCGAGACGCAGCGGGGTCAGCGACGCCTCTTCGGCCGGCTTCAAGACGATCGTGCAGCCGGCGGCGAGCGCCGGGCCGATCTTCCAGATCGTGGCGCCGAGCGGGCCGTTCCATGGGATGATCGCGCCGACGACGCCGACCGGCTCCTTCAACGTGTACGAGAAGTATTCGCCGGGCAGCGAGTTCTCAATCGTCTCGCCATGGATCGCCGTCGCCATGCCGGCATACCAGCGCAGCATGCCGAGCGCCCGCCGGCTGGTGCCGCGCGTACGGCTGATCGGCGCGCCCATGTCGAGCGTGTCGAGCAGGCTCAGCTCGTCATAATACTTCTCGACCAGGTCGGCGATCTTGAGCAGCAGCGCCTGCCGCTCGTAAGGCTTGAACTTGCTCCATGGTCCTTCGAAGGCGCCCCGTGCGGCGGCGACGGCGCGGTCGATGTCCTCTTTGTCGCCCTCGGCCACGGTCGCGAGCAGATCGCCGGTCGCCGGGTTGCGGCTCTCGAAGGTCTTACCGGACGCGGCCCGGACCCACTCGCCGTTGATCAACATGCGCTTGGCCTCGCCGTTCGCATAGGGGTGCCGGACGGCTTCGATCGCTTGTGGCATCGCCATGGTTCAAACTCCTTTTGTTGATGTGCTGAAACCCATCACCCGCCGCGCAAGCGGGGGTCCAGGGCCTGCCCCTGGCATGAACAGGGGGCAAGCGACGAGGCGTTGGACCCTGGTTCCGCTTTCGCCGGAATGACGGAAAAGCGCGTCGGAACTCGGGCTACGGCGCCCCCGCTCACCGGCCGGGCGCCGGCAATGCCACCGGAGCGAAGCCGTAATGGGCGAAAATCTGCTGTCCCTCGGGCGAGAGCATGAAGAGCGCGAGATCGGCGGTGCGCGGGTCGGCGCCTTTGATCACCGCCAAACCGTATTCGGGGCCGGTCGCGATCTCGTGCGGCACCTCGGCGACCTGGAGCGCAGGCATCCGCGACAGCAGCCGCTTGGCGCCGCTGCAATAGCCGATGAAGAGGTCAACCCGGCCGCCGGCAAGCGCCGCCGCCACGGGATCCGTGCCGCCAACCGGAGCATTGTTGGTCGGGCCGCCGACGATCTGCTGCGCCTTCTTGTCCAGGATCTGGTAACTGCCGGGGCGCAGCGCATCGATGCGGTGAAACATCGCCCAGGTATAATCGCCGCCCGGATCGGCCTTTGGCGTCGAGGTGCCGAGCTTGACCGCCGGATCGAGCAGCCGCTCGATGAAGTTCTGGGTCTTCAATCCGATCTTCGGTACTGCGAATCCGCATAAGCTGTTGCGCACGAACATCACAACCCGCGTCGCGCGTCCCTCGCGCTGCAAACGCAGCGGCTGGCCGATATCCGCCGAGGCGAACAGATCGGCGTGCTCGCCTTTTTCGATTCGCTCGCGCAGCAAGCCGGACGGGCCGAAAGCAGCGGTGATCTCGGCGCCGGTTGCCGTGCGGTACTGGGCGCCGATCGCGGTCATGACCTCGCGCAGGCTGCCGGCGGCGAGCACATGCAGCGCATCAGCCCTGGCTCTACCGGTCATCGATGCGAGGCAAAGCACCGCCAGTAATGCCGTTCCGGCGGCGCGGCGAGTTCGGTCGAGAGAGATCGGGTCGGACATGGATGCCTGCGTAATTCCCATACGAATATAACGATCATCGCAGAGAATGCGGCGGCGGGCAAGAGGGGCCGCCGATGGCCGCCGCCTCGAACGGCGATTCCATCCCTAATCTCGAACCCAAACCTGGATTGCATCGGGATCGATTGCCAGGCGGCACCCACTCCCGCGGACGCAATGCTGATGCCGCCCGAGAATCCTGATGCGCGCGTGGCCGAGACGAACCATGATTTGGCTGCCCACTCCAGCCGGCACGACACTTTCGACCACCGCCTGATAATGTCCGCCGGCATCGAGGCGGACATGACCCGGCGGGACGCTCCAGCCGACTTGCCCGCCCGGCAACAAAGCCTGCCCGGCAACCTTCAGCACAACGCCCGCGCCGATGTCGATCCGGCCTTCATCCAACACGACGCCCTCGCCGAAATTCTCGGCTCCGAGCAGGCGCGCCACGGTCTCGCCCGCGGGGCGGCGAAAGATCATTTCGACCGGGCCCGATTGCAGTGCTCGCCCGTCCGCCAGGACCAGAAGCTCGTCGGCCAGCAGGGCGGCCTCCTGCGGGTCATGGGTGACGAGCATCGTCGTTGCGCCGACCTCGTGCTGCAACGCCAGCAACTCGAGACGAAGGCTTGCGCGGAGTGGCGCATCGAGCGCCGAAAACGGCTCGTCGAGCAAGATGAGCCGCGCCGGCCGCACCAGCGCCCGCGCCAACGCGACGCGCTGCTGCTGGCCGAGCGAAAGCTCGGCCGGATAGCGCTGTTCGAGACCGCCGAGACCGAGGCTCGCGATCCAGCGCCGGGCCAGCGCCGGGTCGGCGCCGACCGGAAAACGCAGCTGCGCGGCCACGGTCAGATGCGGAAACAGGCCATAGCTCTGCGGAACGTACGCGATGCCGCGAACAGCGGGATCGAGTTGCGCCAGGTCCGTGCCGCCCATAGCGATCTCCGCCCGGTCAGGACGATCGATCCCGGCAATCAGCCGGAGGGTCAGCGACTTGCCGGAGCCGGACGGCCCTAGCACCGCGAGCCGGCGTGCCTTGGGCGACCACTGCAAATCCAATCGAAAGCCGCCGAGCCGCTTGTCGAGGCGCAGTATAAGGCCGCCAGGGCTCGCCGGCACGCTGGGTGGCTTCCGGGGGCCGTCGGCCGGAACGAGCCCCGGCGCGTGCGCCGGCGATGGGATGGGACGGCCGTTCGTCCGGTTCCGGGAGATGGCGTCGTTCACCGCCATCACAATCAGCGCCAGCACCAAGGTCGGCAGCAGGATCGGCATCATCGCCGGCAGGCCCTCGGCGCCGAACGCCACATAGGTGTAGACCGGCAGCGAATACGGGTGATAGGCGACCATCACCGTCGCGCCGAACTCGCCGAACGCCCGCAGCCAGGCCAGCAGCAAGCCGGACGAGATCCCCGGCCACGCGATCGGCAGGCTGACGCGGAAGAAGGTTTCGACCGGCTTGCGGCCGAGAGTGGCGGCGACGCCTTCGAGAACCGTGTCCATCGACGCGAAGGACGAGCGGGCCGCAATGATCAGAAACGGCGCCGCGACGAAAACTTCGGCGAGCACGATGCCGGCGAACGAGTCGGTCAATATGCCGCCGGTCAGGCGGCCGAGCGGCGCGCTGTAGCCGACCAGGAACAACAGGAGGATGCCGCTGGTGAGCGGCGGCAAGGCCAGCGGCAGCTGAACCGCGAACCCGAGCGCCGCCATCGCCCGTCCCGGCAGCCGCGCCAAGAGATAGCCGAGGGGAATGCCGCCGAGGGCGATGATCGCGGTCGCCAGGGTGGCGCTGCCGATCGAGATGGCGCAGGCGCGGGTCAGCGCCGCACCATCGACAGTATGCCAGTCGGCGAGCCCGGCCTCTTCGATGCCGGCGGCCAGCGGCGCGATCAGATAGACCGCCAGCAGCCCGGCGAGCCACGGTAGCGGCGCCGGGACGCGCCGCGTCACTGCGCCTGTTCGACCAGCGATCGGATCTGCGGCGGCACCGCCGACGCGGTCCCGGCGATGGCCGGCTTTTGCAGGGCGAGCCCATGCTGTTTCATCAGGCTTTGCCCGTCCGCACCGAGCAGGTAGGCGACAAATTCTGCGGCGCCGCTCGGATTGGGCGCGTCATGCACGACGGTGACCGTATAGACCGCCTTTGGCGTGATCTGAGCCGGCAGGTCGATCGCCGGTATCTTCGCATCGGACGTCTCGGTCGAATAAAAGAAGCCGGCATCGAGCTGGCCGGATTGCAGGCGACCGACCAGCGTCTCCTCCGGCAGCACCTGCGCAGGATTTTCGGGCGCGCCGAGCACCCGCTGCGACAGCCCCGGGGTCTTGTAAAACGTCTCCGCCTTTTGCATCAGCGCCATCGTCAGCGCGCCCTTCGGGTCGAGCTTCGGGTCGGTCCGCCCGATCCTGATCCCCGGCTCCATCAGGACCTCGTACCAGGGCTTCGATTTGAAATCGGCGGCGAAGCGGCTCGCCGGGTTATAGCCGACCACCAGCGGCGATTGAGCAAAGGCGATGTACCAGCTCACCCAGTCGCCATTCGCCGGCCCCATCAGGCTGTCGTTCAGCTTCGGATTGGCGCTGATAAAGACGTCGGCGCGCCGCAGCTTGCCCTTGATCTGGTTGGCGAGCAATTTCGAGCCGCCGGCATAGCCTTGAAACCGATCGCCGCTCGCCTTGTCGAAGGCCGGACCGACGCCTCGTTCCATCAGGTTCACCAACGACCCGGCGTAAAGGACATTGACGGCACCCGCGGCCCATGCCGCCGGCGACAGGGCGGCGCACGCAGCGACCACGAGCAACCCTAGCCGCAGGCGCGGACGACGCGCCGGCTCTTTTCGCCGATGCCCGCTCTCCGGCCGGCCGCCCGTCCCGCCGGCACGCCCTGCCTCGGCATACGCCGCAATCCAGCCCGTCAGCCCGCAAGCTGCAATCATCCCTGGGCTCTCCCTCGAAACCCGATCCCCGCTGTATTTGTCGGAATATCTCGATCAGGTAAAGGGCTTGTCGCGAAAAGAGGGTTGACCCGACCGAGGCGAGTTACCGCAGGGCGGATGACGAAGGGTGCCTTGGCATTGTCTTCGACACTCGTCCACCAGGCGATCCGGGGTCGAGCAAGTGTCGCCCCACGAGCGCCGGTCGCCGCCGGATCGGCTCACAGGTTGAGGTGGGACCTGGCTAGGATGGGAAAGTCGCTATATTCTCGTCGCTATAGCGATATAGTCGGTCGGGGATAGGAGACGATGATGGGAAATTTGCCGCGGTT
Organism: uncultured Alphaproteobacteria bacterium; assembly: GCA_963832875.1. Classification (GTDB taxonomy): domain Bacteria; phylum Pseudomonadota; class Alphaproteobacteria; order ATCC43930; family CGMCC-115725; genus AP-15. The sequence continues at coordinate 7,944 of CAWHWB010000006.1, forward strand.
TGTTGCGATTGCCTTGGCTGTGGGAAGCGCCGCGCTGCTGTCGACAGGCTGCCGGGCGCGAGCAGACGCGACCGTGAGATTGTCCGGCGCCGACAGCGATCAGGGGCTGATAGACCTGACGACAGCGCCACAGTCCCAATATGGCGGCCTGATCACGCAAGATGGGGTCTCGGGCTATTCGTTGTGGGGTCTGCTTGCCGGTAGCACCTCGGCGACGACCACCACAAACGGCAGCGGCACTATCACCGCCAATGGCGGCATCATCACGACGACCCCGGTCGGAGACAATTCGAAGAATGCCATTCTAAGAGACTATGTCGTCGTCACCGACGGCGGCGGCCATCAATCCGTCGTTTCGCTCGGCGAGATCGATCCGATGTTCTCAGGCACAACGAGCAGCAATTCGGACCTGATTACCTTCTCCGGCTCGACCGCGTCGCTGACCTTCCTCGGCAGCGGCGCCGCGGGCCGTGATCTCGCCGACGTCACGAGCATTCAGCTTGTCGCGGCACCCGCATTGCCGGGGCCGATAACTCCAGCGCCGCCGTCCGACACCGTGACATTGTCCGGCCTTGTCGGCGATCCGGGGAGCTACGATCTAAGCCGGCTCCAAAACGATTTCACGCCGGTGACAGAGATTGTCAACGGCGATACCTATGCCGGCGTGCCGCTGTGGACTTTCCTCGATCCGAGCGACAGCGACATCCTCGACCAGTATGTCGTTACTGCCGGAACCGACGGGTATGAAGTCGTGCTGTCGCTGGCGGAACTCGATCCGAGCCTCGGCGGCAATCCGAGCGACTTGCTTCCGTACGCCGACACCGGAGGGAACTTCCCGGCGGATGGTGTCGCCCGCACGCTCCTGCCGAGCGACACGCCCTTTGCGCACGGACGATGGGAATCCGATCTCGACCTGGTGGACGTTGAGGCAGTGCCCGAACCTGGCAGCCTCGGATTGCTGTTGTCGGGTCTGACGATGTTGGTCGTCGGCTGCCGTAACCGGGGAGGCCGCCGGCGGCTCTGAGGCCGCTCCGAGAGCGCCGCGGTGCGGGATTCTTGACAAGCGCTTGCCGCACATGGATCAAAATCGTCAATGGTCCGCACCGCGCGATTTTTGCCAGCCTTGGCGTTGTTGTTGTGCACCGAGGTCCAAGCCGCCGAGTTCGACCGCGACCAAACTGCAGCTCTGCGCTTCCTGCCACGGCGGGCATGGCCTGCCATCCGATCCCACGGTGCCGATTATCTGGGGGCAGCAGGCCGGATATCTCCAAAAGCAGCTGAACGACTACAGAGATGGCGACCGCGACAGCGAGATCATGTCGTCGATTGCCGAAAGCCTGAGCAAAGACCAGGTGGCGCAGCTGTCGGCCTATTTCGGCAACGCCAAATGGCCGGTGCGATCGACCGCAGCGCCGCCTGCGGCTCCGGGCGCGATCGCGACCTGCCGGGCCTGCCACAACCCGAACTTGACCGGCGGGGTCAGCGCTTCCGGTGTCGCGCCGCGCCTAGCGGGTCAGTTTTCGTCCTACCTGATCGACACGATGACCGCCTATGCTGACGGAGAGCGCGCAAACAGCGCACTCATGTCGGCGTTGATGCAAAGCTTGTCGCCGGCCGATCAAAAGATCGTCGCCGATTACCTGGCAGCAATTCGCTGATCATCGTCCTTCGCACGAACGGACGACCAACAGTTTGGGGAGGAAATTCGCAATGCCGGCGCAACCAGTTTTCGGAAAGGGATCAAGGATCAGGAATCTCGCCGTCGCGGCCGGCTCAATGCTGGCGTTGATCGCGGCCTCGTCGCTTGCTTGCGCCCAAACCGTTCGCACCGGCAAGAACGCCTATGGCGACTGGCGCAGCGACGCCCCCGGTGTCATGCGCAAGATCACGCCGGCAGACATGCCGGCGCCGCTGGTCTCGCCGTCCACCGCCAATCGGTCGAAGGTCATTCCCAAGCCCGCTGCCGCCAAACTCAAGACCATGCCCGGCTTTACGGTCGAGGCCTTGGTCACCGGGATGACCGGTGCTCGGGTGCTACGGATCGCACCTAACGGGGACATTTTCCTCGCCCTCAGCCGGCCGGAGGGAAAAATCATGACCATCCGCACCGGGACCGACATGAGCAACCCCAAGGTCGCCACCTTTGCCACCGGCCTGCGCGACGCCTATGGGATCGCCTTTTATCCGCCCGGCCCGTCACCGCAATGGGTCTATGTCGCCGAGTATGGAAAGGTCGTGCGCTTCCCCTACCGGAATGGCGATCTGACCGCGTCGGGAGCCCCGCAGACGATCGTGTCGGACCTCGCCACCGGCGGCAATCATTGGACCCGCGACATCGCCTTTTCGCCGGACGGCAAGACCATGTACGTTGCCGTCGGCTCGGCCAGCAACATCGCCGAGGATATGGGGCCGCGCCCCGCTGATTTCGCGGCTTTCGAGAAAAGCCATTCCCCGGGCTCGGCATGGGACCGGGAGGAGTGGCGCGCCAATGTCCTGACCTACGATCCCGACGGGAAGAACAAGCGGGTCTTTGCGTCGGGCATCCGCAATTGCTCCGGCCTGATGTTGCAGCCCGGCACCGGTACCGTCTATTGCGCCACCAACGAGCGCGATTTGCTCGGCGACAACCTACCGCCCGATTATCTCACCAGCGTTCGGGAGGGCGGCTTCTACGGCTGGCCCTGGTACTATATCGGCGACCATGTAGATACCCGGCCGGGCGGCGGGGGGCGGCCGGATCTCGCCGATAAGGTCACCATCCCTGACGTCCTGATTCAGCCTCATTCGGCGCCGCTCGGCATCGCCTTCAACCCTGGAGGGCAGTTTCCGCCGGATTGGAAGGGCGATGCGTTCGTGGCACTGCACGGTTCTTGGAACCGCGCGTTGCGGACCGGCTACAAGATCATTCGGGTGCCATTCAAGGACGGCAAGCCGACCGGGGAATATCAGGATTTTGTCGTCGGGTTCGTCATCGACGATCAAAATGTCTGGGGCCGCCCGGTAGATGTCATCTTTGCCAAGGACGGATCGTTGCTGTTCAGCGACGACGGCAACGGCGTCGTCTACCGCGTCGCCTACAAAGCCGAGTGATCTGCCATTGCGCCGGCTTTCAGGACGGGTGGGCCCCGCGCGCTCTTAAGCCTATTGCCGGGATATTGCGCTAACCCGCATTGTTCGGCAGACAGGTGCTGCGGCGCATTCGCCAGGTTTGAGATACACGCGGGGAGAAGATCATGGAGATCGGCGCGGCGATTTTCTTCACCGATTATTCGATAGCACCGACCGAGCTCGGGGTGGCGCTCGAACAGCGCGGTTTCAACTCGCTGTGGGTGGCCGAGCATTCACACATGCCGGTCACCCGCCGCTTCAGCCTGCCGGGCGGGATGGAGCTGTCGAAGCAGTACTACGACGTGATGGACCCGTTCGTTACCTTGAGCGCGGCCGCTGCCGTCACCACCCGGCTCAAGCTCGGCACCGCCGTCTGCCTGGTGATCCAGCGCGACACGATCCAGACCGCGAAGCTCGTCGCCTCGCTCGACCAGGTGTCGAAGGGCCGCTTTCTGTTCGGCATCGGCTGCGGCTGGAACGCCGAAGAAATGGAAGATCACGGCACCATCTACGAGACCCGTGCCCTGAAGATGCGCGAGCAGATCGAGGCGATGAAGGAGATCTGGACCAAGGACCAGCCGGAATATCACGGCAAGATCATCAACTTTCCGGCGATGACGACCTGGCCGAAGCCGGTGCAGAAGCCGCACCCGCCGGTGATCGTCGGCGGCGCCTTCCGGCTCGCCGCGCGCCGCGCGATCCGCTACGGCGACGGGATCCTGCCGGCGGCGGCCAGCGCCGGTTCGGGCAGCCCCGAGGATTTTATGCCGCGCCTGCGCCAAATGGCCGAAGCAGCCGGCCGCAACCCGCATTCGCTGACGGTGACCTTGGGCGGCGCGCCCGAAGACCTGGACCTGCTGCAGCGCAACCGCGATCTCGGCGTTACCCGCATGACCGTGCGCCTGCCGCCGGCCAAGGCCGACGCGATCCTGCCGGTGCTGGACCGCTGGGCGAAACTAATCCCGCTGGTCAGAAGCTGACGGCCAGGAGGAGCAATTGGCGCCGACACCACAAATTGCCACGCCTGGGCCGGTGGATCCGGCCCTGATCGACGATCTGGTGGCCGCCAACCGCATCCTCTATCACGAGGGTGTGGTCGACGGCTTTGGTCACATCAGCGTGCGGCATGACCGGGACCCGACGCATTTCTTGCTGGCGCGCAGCATGGCCCCGGGTCTGGTGACTGCCGACGACATCCTGGTGTTCGACGCCGACGGCAACGCCGTTGATCCGCGCGGCCGCACGCTTTATCTCGAGCGCTTCATCCACAGCGAGATCTTCAAGCTGCACGCCGAGGTCAAGGCGGTGGTCCACAGCCACTCCCCGGCGGTGATCCCGTTCGGGTTGACCTCGGCCCAGCTGCGCCCGGTCTATCACATGGGCTCGTTCCTCGGCGCGCGCGTGCCGGTCTTCGAGATCCGCGATGCAGGCGGACCGGCGACCGACATGCTGATCCGCACCCCGGCGCTCGGCGCCGCACTGGCGCACACCTTGGGTAAGGCGGCCGTGGCCTTGCTGCGCGGTCACGGCAACGTCGTCGTCGGTGCTTCGGTCCGCGAGGTCGTCTTTCGCGCCATTTACACCGAAATCAACGCCCGGCTCGAGACCGAAGCCTTGCGCCTCGGCAATGGCGAGGTGGTTTTCCTCAACGCCGAGGAGGCGGCCAACGCGACCGCAACCAATGCCGGCGTCGTTGGGCGCGCCTGGGAATTGTGGAAGGCGAAGGCCCTCGCCGGGATGAGCTGACGACGCTTTAGACAGACCCCTCAGACCCGAACCGCGCGCCGAAACGGCGGCTGGAATTCACGGCCTCTCGCCCGCGAGCAAGGCGGGCAGGTCGTAGGCGAGCAGGTCCCCGATCCGCTCTACCGTCAGATCCGCCGGCGGGTAGGAAGCGATGTCGGGTGCGTGGGCGTACTGGCCTTGCCGCGGCAGGACCGTGGTCACCCGGTCGCCCCACAGCTTCTTGACCGCGGCCAGAATTCGCGGCTTGTCGTCGACCAGCACGTAATGATCGGCCGGGTAGCGCTTTGCGACGTCGTCGAGCTCCTCCTCTTTGTGGATGTATATCAGCACGTTGCCGTCGGCCGCCTCGAAGATCCCGGAGCGTTCGACCTTGCGCGGCTGAAAAACGACGTCGCCGTCGGAGAGGACCACCGTCGGTCCCCACTCGCGGAACCGCTCCAGCACGTCGAGCGATCCGGGATAGAGCCGGTTGGCGAACGGGTAGTCCACCAGATATGACGACATCGTCAGCAGATGGATGTCCTTCGGGTGCTCGACCCGGTAGCGCTGCAGCGCGCCCAGATAATCCCGATAGCCGAGCTCGGTGAACAGATCTTCGAGGATCGTCCAGTAGCGGTCGCGGCAATCGGCGCCAAACTCGCGCTCGAGATGGCGTTTCAGGTCGCTTTGGATGCGGTCGTTGTCGAGCAGCGTATTGTCCACGTCGACGAGGAACACCGTCGGGCTCGGGTATTCACTCGGGCTGGTAATCATCAGACGGGCCCCCAATCTGGTTTCCGGAGATTGCAACGCATCCTGCACAGACCCGAGCCAACTTGGGAAACTGGAATCTGCGGCACGGGGCGCCCGCACACCGCTCATTGATCTGGCGCTTCCCGCGCAGCTCGCAGGATTGATGGCGAGGCATGCTGCCATCGATCACCGGCTGTTGTAACCTTCGCCGTCTCGATCCCAGCGGGGGACGATCGGCGATGCAGCTCGACGCGCTCTTCAGGCCGCAATCGATCGCGGTGATCGGCGCCTCCGACAAACCGACGATCGGGCGCCGGCTGATTGCCTCGCTCGACCGCATCGGCTTTGCCGGCGCGGTCTTTCCAGTCAACCCGAATTATTCGAGCGTGCTCGGCCGCCGGTGCTGGCCGAGCATTGCCGAGCTGCCGGAAACCCCCGATGTGGCGCTCTTCTGCATCGGCCACGAGCGGGTGATCGACGCCTTTGTCGCCGCGGCCCGGCGCGGGGTCAGGGCCGCGGTCATCTATGACGGCGGATTTGCCGAGCAGGGCGAGGACGGCCGCCGGCTGCAGGCGCAAATCGCCGCGATCTGCCGCGAGGCCGGCATCGCGCTGTGCGGCCCCAATTGCATGGGCGTCCTCAACCCGCACCACCCCAGCACGACCTATCTGCAGGAATTGCGCGACCCGGCGGGAGTTGCCGGCGATGTCGGCATCGTCTCGCAGAGCGGCGCCTTCTGCGTGAGCTTGCTGACCGACATCCGGCGCTTCGGCTTCAGCCACCTCGTCTCGTCCGGCAACGAAGCGGTGCTGGCGGCGGCCGATTATCTCGAATATCTGGTGGAGGACCCGCGCACCAGGATCATCGGGGCCTTTATCGAAACCGTCAGGGAGCCGGAGCGTTTCGCCGCGGCACTCGATCGCGCCGAGAAGGCCGGCAAGCCGGTCGTGGTATTGAAGGTCGGCCGCGCGTCGCGCACGCGGCATGCCGTCGCCACTCATACCGGCGGCGACGCCGGCAACCCGGCGGCAATTTCGGAGCTGCTGCGTACCCACCATGCGATCGAGGTCGCAGACCTCGTCGAGCTGAGCGAAGCGTTGGCGGCGTTCCAGCATTGGAAGCCGCCGGCCGGGCGGCGGATCGGGGTCGTCACCTCGTCCGGTGGTCTGGCCGAGCTGATCCTCGACCTCGCCGCCGCGGCGGATTTGCAGGTGCCGCCGCTCTCGTCAGCCTCCCGCGCCGAGATCGCGCGGCGGATCGGTTTCGTCAGCGGCGACGGCAACCCGCTCGACGCCTGGGGCAGCGGCACCTTCGCCGCCAATTTGCCGCAAGCGCTCGCACTGCTCGACGCCAGCCCCGAGCACGACATCGTCGCCTTTTGCCGCGACAATTGCGACGCTCAGCCCTTTGATTCTGTCGATCTCGCGCGCACCTACCTCGACCAGCTTGCGGCTGCCGCGGCGCACAGCGCCAAGCCGCATTACCTGTTGCACACGCGACCGGGCGTCATGGACCGGGCCCAGATCGCCCGGCTGCGCGAGCAGGGCATTCCCGTCGTCGGCGGCTTGCGCGAGGGCCTGACCGCAATCGATCGCCTCGCGCGCTGGGCCGCATCGCGAAACCCCTAGCCGAGGAGTGCCGATAAGTGGCCGATCCCGTTGTCCTCTATGACGCCGACGAACAAGTCAGCCTCATCACGCTGAACCGCCCGGACAAGCTCAACGCGATCAGCCCGGAATTGCAGGACCAGCTGCTCGACGCCTTTCTGCGCGCCGATGACGATCCGGCGACGAGCGTCGTGCTGCTGCGCGCCGCCGGCCGCAGCTTCTGCGCCGGCTATGATATCGGCGCCAGGGAGCCGGGCCATGACGATTGGCGCAGCGATCCGATCAAGGCGCACGCCCACCTGGAGGTCCAGCTCGATTTCGAGATCACGCCGTGGGCGATGAAGAAGCCGGTCATCGCCGCGGTCCAGGGCCATGTGATGGGCGGCTGCTGCGAGCTCGTCATGCTGTGCGACCTGACGATCGCCGCCGACAACGCCGTCTTTGGCGAACCGGAAGTGCGCTTTTCGAGCGTCGGCCCGGCGATCGTGATGCCGGCGATCATCGGCTACAAGAAGGCGCGCGAGCTTCTCTATTTCGGCGACACGATCGACGCGGCCACGGCGCTATCACTCGGCATGGTCAACCGCATCGTTCCGGTCGCCGAGCTAGCCGCCGCGAGCCTGCGTTGGGCAAAGCGGCTCTCGTTGATCTCGCCCGAAGCCCTCTATGCCGCCAAGCGCGCGGTCAACCGCACCGCCGATGCCGCCGGCTTCCGCACCGCCCTTTATGCCGGGCTCGACGTGGTCGGCCCGCTCTATGCCACTAAGACCGAGTTCGGCGTCAAATTCCGCGACATGGTCGCCGCCGAGGGGGTGCCAGCCGCGGTCCGCTGGCGCGCCGCCCAGTTCAAGGAGTAGCCGGCTCTCGCCGTCTCTCGGCGAACAGGCTCGGGTTCCTCACCCGAATGCCGGTGTCGCGCGCACCGCTTTTTCGGCAACGCGGGCTTGCACGGACGTCCCAGGAGTGCGGAGTGGACGATCGCCGCGCGCTCGCCCGGCGTTAGAGGGCACGCGGCCGTTCATTCCGCCGCCATCAGCGGCGCCAGCGGGCTGCCGGGCTTTTGCAGTTCGTCAAAGGCGCCCTGCTCGACCAGCCGTCCCTGATCCATTACGAAAATGCGGTCGAAGGCCGAAGCCAGGCGTGGGCGATGCAGGCTGCACACCAGGCTGCGGCCATTGAGCTCGTGCTTCAGGCGATCGAGGATCGCGGCTTCGGTCGAGCCATCGAGCACCGCGGTCGCGTCGTTGAGGGCGACGATGTCGGGCCGCTTCAGCACCGCCACCGCGATCGCGATCTTTTGCCGCTGGGTCTCCGACAGCCGCGAGCCGCCGGTGCCGACCGGATAGTCGAGCCCGACCACGATGATCGTTTCGCGCAGACCAAGCTCGTCGAGCACCTCGCTCATCGTCCCGTTGATGCGCTCGCGGCTGCCCGCCTCGCCGCGGACAATGGTCCCGAACAGCACGTTTTCCTGGATCGAGGCGGCCGTGTTGTAGCGCTCGGGATCGAAGAATTCGACCGAGCCCCGCAGCTCCTCCGGCAAGCCCGCGGCAAAGCTCCGCCGCGCCGCCAAGATCCGCCGCTGCACGGTTTCGTCGAGCAGCCCCAACGGGTCGCGGGCCCCGACCAGCCGCAGCGCCAAGCCGATCAGCCGGGCGCGCTCCTCCGGCAGCAGATTGTCGATCCCCAATTTGTCTATGCGGGTCACGATCCGCTCGAATTCCGGCAGGTCCTCGGCCCCCAGAAAACTGAACTCCTCAAAAAACTGATGCTCGGGCCGCACACCGGCGAACAGCTCGACGCTGGTTCGCGCCAGCTGCACGCCGATCCTGATCAGGTCCGGACGCAGCCCCTGCGCGTCCAGCACGCTGCGCACATAAAGGTTGCGGGCGAGCCCGTCGCCTTCGAACGCCGGCCCGATCGAAGTGCCGAACAGCAGATTGGCGCCAACCGTCGAGTTCGTATTGTAGCGGTCAGGGTCGAACCGCTCGACCAGCTCAGCTACGCCGCTGGCGACGAAGCGAGCGGCCAGCACGTGACGCGCCTCGACAATGCGCGGCGCGATTTCGGGCTGCTGATCCGGGTCGAGCCGGCCGCGCAGCCCCCACAAATAGGCGTCCTCGTCCAGGTCGACGAGCCGCAGCACCTCGAGAATGCGGGCCCCGAGCTCGGCCGGATCGGCCACCCCAGCCTGTTCGTAATCGACCCAATCGGCGGCAATGTCGAACGGGCTGTTGCCGGACAGGCGCGCCTCCTCGATCGCGCGTTGGCGCTTGGCCTTGGCCGCATCATCGTAATTGGGCGCCTCGCGCGGTCGATGCCGCAGCCCGACCAAGAGATTGTCGCGCACGCTCGCCGAGAACAGATAGCTCGTCGCTCCGACATAGCCGATGCGGCGGCCCGAGGCGGCAAACGGCATGGTGTTGAGCTCGGACCCGCCGACGGTCAGATGGCCGCTCGTCGGCGCTACCAGGCGGGCGATCAGCTGCGGGAGCATGTTCCGGCCGCTGTTGCTCTGGCCGACGATCCCAACGTCGGTGCCGAGCGGAAAAGCGAAGTCGACCCCCTCGAGCAGGTGGATGCCATCGTTGTCGACGACGTCGACGTGGTTTGCGGCGACCTCGCCGGTAAACGGCTCGATCTGTCCGGGGTCCTCGATCAGCAACCGCTTGTCCACCATGTCGGCGACATGAAATTGTTCGACCACCTGCTCGTATTTGATTGCGACGTCCTGCTGGTTTTGGTAGTAATTGAGCAACTCATTCCACGGCGACGACATGTCCTTATAGGCCGCAAGCACCGCGACCAGCGCCCCAAACGACAGTTCGTGGGTGATGACAAAATATCCGCCGACGGAAAAAAATAAGAACGGCGTCAGATTGCCGATCAGATTGTTCAGGAATTTTACAAAGAATTTTCGATTGTAGATTTCGAGGCGAATATCATAGATCTCCCCGAGCCGATGGGCGATCTCAGCCAGTTGATAGGGCGCGCCGTCATTGACGCGTATCTCGATCCGCGCGGCGATCGCCTCGGCGATGCGGTCCGACAGGCCACGAATCTTGCGGATCCGGGTGCGGCCAAGGGCGCGGATAATCCGTTGCATTTTCGGGATCAGGTAACCTTGCAACGGATAGAACGCCAGGGCCGCGGCGCCGAGCACCGGGTTCTGCACGAACATGAAAAACAGAATCGTCAACAGAGTGCCGGCTTGCGAAATCGGCACGGCAAAGGCCTCGCCGACAAACCCTCCGACCGGCTCCAGCTCGGCGGTCACCATGGCTACGATCTGGCCGGTCGCGGTCCGATCGAAATGATGCAGCGGAAAGCGCAGCAGGCGTTCATAGAGTTCGTAGCGCAGACGGCGCAGCATGCGTTCGCCGAGTTGCCCCTTTTTGACGTTGACGTGCAGTTTGAACCAGCCGTTGACCAACAGCAGCGCCAGAAAGACGCCGCAAAGCACCAGCAGATAAGGGATCTGCCCCAGCTCCAGCCCAAGAAATGGCTGTGGAAAATGCTTGCCCGAGATGGCGCGATTAATGATAATTTTCGGCAAATCCAGCGAATAATAAAGAAACGGAAACGATAGCAGGGTCATGACGACGACATAAATCTGCTCGCGCCAACTATAGCGCACGATGAATCCATAGACCGACGGTTCGAGTCCGTCCGTCGTGCCTCCCGGTAGGAAGCGGCGGAACAGCGAGGCGAACGGCAGCCTGGTCCATAATGCCGAGGCGGTGTCGCCGATCCTCAAACGTACCATGCATTCCTCTGCGTTAGTCGGGACCGACCGCGCCTTTTCCGCGGGATGCGGTCAGCGGTCAGCATACCGAATTTGGGCGGCCAACGTCTCGATGATCGGAGCGTAGCGCCGATCGGAACTTTTGCCCTTGCCGAGCGATCTCTTTGCGAACACGCTTGGCGGCGACTGGCGTCGGCGGCCGCCGGTGGGTTTGGCCCGGTAATTTTGCCAGGGTAAATTTTGCCAGGGATGAACGGTCATGATCGTCAGCGGGATTCGATCGAGCCTGGCCGGCGCGGCGCTGTGCGCCGCAATAATCCTTGCACCAGGGTTGGCCAGATCAGCCGACAGCGCCGCCGCTAGCGACCTCAACCTGACCCAGGAAGTGCAGAAGGCGCCGATCAATCTGCCGAGCCTGGCCCCGCTCGCCGACCGCGTGCTGCCGGCGGTGGTCAATATCTCGGTCCAGCTGACCCAGCAGGCGGCGATCCAGGACGAGGGCGACAGCGACAGCGACAGCGGCGGTTTCCCGGCCACTCCCGGCGCCAACCCGTTCGATCAGTTTCTGCGCCGGTTCTTTCAGAACCCGATGTCGCAGCCCCATCCGGGGGAAAAGGTCATGGCGCTCGGCTCCGGGTTCATCATCGACCCGCGTGGCTATATCGTCACCAACAACCACGTCGTCGCCAATGCCGACAAGGTTACGGTCATCTTTCAGGATCACAGCTCGCATCCGGCCAAGGTCGTCGGTCGCGATGTGAGGACCGATCTGGCGCTGCTCAAGATCGACACGAAGAAACCGCTGCCTTACGTCAGCTGGGGCAACAGCAGCAAGGTCAAGGTCGGCGATTGGGTGGTTGCGGTCGGCAACCCGTTCGGTCTCGGCGGCACGGTGACCGCCGGCATCGTCTCGGCCTTGGGCCGCAACATCAACGAGGGTCCGTACGACGATTTCCTGCAGATCGACGCGCCTATCAACCGCGGAAATTCGGGGGGGCCGACGTTTGATCTCGAAGGCCAGGTCGTCGGCATCAACACCGCGATCTATTCGCCCTCGGGCGGCTCGGTCGGGATCGGCTTCGCGGTCCCCTCGAACAACGCCAAATACGTCGTCAACCAGCTCGAGGCGCACGGCAAGGTGACCTGGGGCTGGCTCGGCGTCGCGATCCAAAACGTTACCCCGTCGATCGCCAAGAGTCTTGGGCTGCCGCATGCAGAAGGCGCGCTGGTCGCTTCGGTGGTCCCCGACAGTCCCGCGGCAAAGGCCGGCGTAAAATCCGGCGATGTCATCGTCAAGGCCGGCGACACCAACATCGGCGACGTTCACGATCTGCCGCGCCTGGTCGCCGAAACGCCGATCGGCAGCAAGCTGCCGCTGACGGTGATGCGCGACGGCAAGAGCCAAACCATTGTCGCCGACGTGGGCGAGATGCCGGCCAAGGAAGCCTCGGCCGAAGGCACGACCGGGCAGCCGAGCGCCACCGCCAGCGCACTCGGACTACGGCTCGCCCCGCTCGATCCGGAGCTGCGCGGCGAACTCAAAGTCGGCAAGGACGTGAACGGCGTCGCCGTGCTGAGCGTCGCCGACAACAGTCCGGTCGCTGCTTTGGGCATCCAAGCCGGAGACGTGATCGTTTCGGTCGATCAGAAGCCGGTCACGACCCCGCAGGACGCCGCAGCGGCCCTGAAGCAGGCGGCAAAGAGCGGCAACATCCTCTTGCTGATCGACCGGCAAGGCACTACCCAGTTCGTCGGGCTGTCGATCGAGCATAACGGGATGGCCGGCAACAGTCCCTGAAGCCGCCTCACCGGCTTCGCCGGCGCGAAATGCGGTCTGGCCCGGCCGCCTCGCCGGTCTTGCGGCGGCTGATCCTTTGCGAAAGGCCGCGCGCAGAGCGCCTATTGCAGCCCGTAAAAGCCCATCGCACCGCCGGCCATAACTTGGTGACGCGTTTCCGGCGAAACCTCGGCCAACCGGTCGAGGATCATCTTGGGCGCGCCAGGGAAAAAGCCGTCGCGGTGCGGGTAGTCAGTCGCCCACAGGATCTTGTGCGGCCCGATATAATCGGCGAGGACCTTGAGGCTGCCCTCGACCGGCTCGAACGAAATCCAGCAGTTGCGCTGGAACAGCTCGCTCGGCCGCGTGGACAATCCGAAATCGTTAAACCCCCGATCGTCGAAATGGCGGTCCATACGGTCGAGCCAAGGGGCGATCCAGCCCCCGCCGGATTCGAGAAAGCCGATGCGCACCTTCGGGTGCCGCTCGCACACCCCGCCCCAGATCACGCTCATGGCCGCCAGCATCATCTCCATCGTGTGACTGATGATGTGCTGCGCGGCACGCCCCTCGAAGCGGTCGATCCCGACCGTCGGCATGCCGCTGTTGCCGCCCTCGTGAAAGCCGATCGCGAAGTCGAAATCCTCGGCCGCCTGCCAGAACGGCGCGTAATCAGGGTGATGGATCATCTTGTTGTTGTACGGGTTGGGCCGGATAAAGCCGCCGCGGAAGCCCAGTTCCTTTTTGGCGAACTTGATCTCCTCGATCGCCAGCTCGATCGACTGCATCGGCAGCATGGCGATGCCGAAGAGGCGGTCGGGGTAGGGCTTGCAGTAGTCCGCGAGCCAATGGTTGTAGCCGCGACACATCGCGGCGGCGAGCGGAGGGTCCTGCACCGCGCCGGCGAAAAGCCCCATGCTCGGATACAGAAAGACCGCGTCGATGCCGTCGAGGTCCATGTCGGGGATACGCTTGTGCGGGTCGAAGCCGCCGGGGCGTCCCTCGGTGTAGGCCATCGTTGCGGCCTGGACGACCCCTTGACGCGCGCCGACGCCGCCGATCCCGCCCATCCCCTGCTGGCTGCCCAGGATCTTCTCCTCGACCAGCAGCATCTCCTTGCCGTCGTTGTTGCGGATCAACCGCGGCGCTCGATCGCGAAAAGCCGGGTCCATGTAGTCGTCCCACAGCGTGGTCGGCTCCAACACGTGACCGTCGGCATCGATGACGTGATAGGCCCGGCTCATGATCCTCTCCTTCGAACCCGCTGCTTAGTCGCGAGGGCGATCCTATCGCACCGCTTCCGCGACTGCTATCGCTTCCGCCCCACGCTTTCGCCGCGGTCGGGTGCGGTGCTAGGCTCGCCGGGCGAGATCCGATCGAGGAGATGGCGATGGCCAAGACGCGCGGGACCGGGCTGTTAATGGTGTGGACCGACATCGACGCCGAGTTCGAGCCCGAGTTCAACCGCTGGTACGACGAGGAGCACATCTCGCGGCTGCTGCAAATCCCCGGTTTTTTGAGCGCCGGGCGCTATGCGGCGCTGAAGGGCGGCCCGAAATACCTGGCGATTTACGAGCTTGAGGACCACAACGTGCTGCGCAGCGGAGCCTATCTCGACACCCTCAAATACCAGCCCTCGGCGCAGCGGCAGAAGACCGGGACGAGCCGGATCGGCCGCAACTTTCTGCGCAACGCCTACCGCCAGATTTTTCCGGTGCACACCCACCCGATCGAGCAGACCGCCGGCATGGCGCCGGTGTTGCAGATGGGGCGGATCGACGTGTCGCGCGCGGTCGAGGAGGAGTTCAACGCCTGGTACAACACGGTCTACATTCCGGGCTATCTGGCGGTGCCGGGCTGTATCGAGGCGCGCCGCTACGTCGCCGTCGAAGGCCAGCCCAAATACCTGACCCTCTACGAATTGGAGCACGCCAGGGTGCCGGAGAGCGAAGCGTGGGGCCGGGCTCGGGCCAGCAACCCGTGGACCCGGCGGATGTCCCCCAACCTGCGGCACGACGAGGGCTCTCCCGGCGTCTATCAGCGCATCTACCCGAAATAATCCGGGCAAAGCGCGCCCAAGCGGATCGGCGAGGGTTCGGCTCGTGCTCGGTCAGCAAAATCCGAGCCGCGCGATCGCCGGCAGTTTGATCACTGCCCGCGCCAAGCGGTGTGCAACGGAGCCAGTGCCGATTTTTGTCCTCCCATCGAGCGTGGTCAGCGTCGATCATGCGTCATCGTCGCACAAAGCGAGGGACGTCAAGCCGTGGTGCGGCAATCAGCGCAGTCGGGTTCGGCCCCGGCGTAGCCCGGCCGGCGTCTCATCCCAAGAGCGGCCGTCGATGAGGCGCCCCGCGGCCCGGAGGCCACAACGCACCATCTGCTCCCCGGACCCCAGCGGTTCCGGCGCCCATTCGCCCCAGCCCTTGAAAAAGAACGGGATTCCGGCCGCCAGGCAGCGGTCGCGCAAGCCGCGCACCCAGTCGGCCTGAGTCGGCCGGGCGCCGGTGCCGATCTCGCCGCCGGTGACGACCCAGTCGAGCGGGCGCCACGCCGGCCCGGCGACCGGCGCCATCAGGCCAAGGCTGTCGCGCCTGGAGCGGCCGCCGCCGAGCGCGTCGACATAGCCCTCGCCGACCGGCACGGCATGCGGGCTGACCGGGCCGAGCAATGGTTCAAAGCACGCCCAGCGCCGCGCCGCCGGCGTCTGCATCAGCTCGCCGATGCGACCGATGCGCAGCTGGTCCTCGACCGAAACCCCCAGCCACAAATTCGGCAGCGGCCACGGGTCGAGCCCCGCCGGATGCGATCGGCCGTTCGGGCCCGATCCTGCGGCATCGGCATCGCCGGGCCGGTGGATGACGCGGCTAAGCCCCTCCGCCCAAAGGAGCCGTGCGCCGCCGCGGCGGGCGCGGGTCGCCGCCGGCGCCGCATCGCTGTCTGCTCCGGGCTTCGATCCGAGGCCGAGTGTCGGCAGAACCGTTGCCGCCAGGCTCGCGATCTCGATCGCGATCCGCTCCGGCGTGCGCGGATCGGCGTAATAGCCGCGCATCCGTTCGGCGCGCCGCGTCAGCACCAGGAATTGATGCCAATGCGCGATCGTCATGACCGCATGCACAGTGTCGATGGTTTCGGTCGCCAGACCCTCGTGAAACAGATCGGACAGCGAATCGACCAGGATCCGCCGCGGACGCCGCTGCAGCAACGGCCAGGCGATCAGATCCGCCCGCACCCGGATCTCGCCGGTCCATTGCAGGCCGGAATGCCCGAGCGTCGTCAGCCCGGCATAGCGCGCCCCGGCCTTGCCGCCGATGCGGGCGAGCTGGGCAACAGTGCGGAGCGCCTGACAGTGCTCGCATCCCGGGCCCGCGGCCGAGCAGCCCGCGGACGGGTTCCAGGTAACGTCGTACCATTCGGGCCCGCCAAGGCGCGTCCGCCCGGCCTCGCCAGCCTGCGGGCCGGCAGCGAAAGCCGGCGTGCCCGGCATGCCGATGCGGTCGTCGGCGTTCATCGATCGGGTGCGATCATCGCCGGCAGAGCCGCCGAGACGGCGGTCCCCCGCGCGATCGAGCATGGCGAAAATCGAGCGGGCCGCAGCTGATGGGCTCAGCCTGAGGACGTGCGATCCATTCCCACACGACGAGAGCCATTCCCTGGAACTATTAAGCGTGCAGATATATCAGTAGAAAGTAAAATACAACTATAATAAGATATGGTTAACAACACGCGCCTACTGCGGGTTAACCGGTCGGCCGTCGGCCGATTTTGCCGAATTCCGAACCGGAACAACTGTCCATCGGCGCTCGGCGCCCGCTACGGTCGCGGCCACGTTAAAAATGACTTTTCAGGTGCTCGGCGTCGCTGCAATCGGCCGGCGGCGCCCCTTGCAGTGCGGCCGGTGCGCGACGCAAGAGGCGCCGCGGCCGCTTTTCAGCGAGCGCGAGGTCCCGGCGCTCGGATCGCGTCCGCAGGGATCAGGCGGGGTCGCCGGTGTCGGCGACGAGACCGGCGCAGCCGATGCCCCAGACGGCGCAGGTTTCGTCGTTCTCGGAGGTGTCTCCACTGATCCCGACCGCGCCCACGATCTCCCCGGCGGCGTCGCGGATCAGCACGCCGCCCGGCACCGGGATGACCCGGCCGCCGGAGGCGACGCTGAGCGCCTGGATGAACATCGGATTGGCGGCGGCGCGGCGGGCGAACTCGCGGCCGCCAAAGCCCATGCCCAAGGCGCCCCAGGCTTTGCCGCCGGCGATCTCGGGGCGTAAGAGGCTCGACCCGTCCTCGCGCTTCATCGCCTTCGGGTGGCCGCCGGCGTCGAGCACCACCACGGTCAGCGGCTTGAAGCCGAGTTCGCGGCCCTTTTCCAGCGCCTTGTCGACGATCATCGAGGCCTGTTCGAGGGTCAGCATCGGGTCGGCTCCATGGTGCGCGTTCAGTGACGGATCTGGCGGATCAATTCGGCCCAGCGGTCGAGCACCGGCAGGATCTCGTCGGCCTTGGCCGAGGGCAAGGTGACGACTTGCCGGGCGATGCCCTGGTCGCGATGGCGTTTCAACCGGTCAAGGTTGTCGGTCGCGCCGAAGATCGAGACCGGTATGCTCGCGGGATCGCGCCCGCCATCCGTCGCCATCTGCCGGAACTGCGGCAGAAACTCAGTCACATCAGCGTAATTGGGCCGGCTGGCGTTGGGGACCCAGCCGTCGCCATAGCGCACGGCACGGCGCGCGCTGTGCGGAAAGGCGCCGCCGACGATGACCGGCGGGTGCGGCCGCTGCACCGGCTTGGGCCAGGTCCGCATCTTCGGAAAATCGACGATCTCGCCGTGATATTCCGGCTCGGATTGGGTCCAGATCGCCCGCATCGCCTCGATTTGCTCGCGCATCCGCTTGAAGCGGGTTTTGAACACCGTGCCGTGGTCGGCCATCTCCTCCTGGTTCCAGCCGCCGCCGATGCCGAACAGGAAGCGCCCGCCAGAGACCTGGTCGAGCGAGGCGACGAGCTTGGCGGTCTGGATCGTATCGCGCTGGATGACGAGGCACACCCCGGTCGCGACTTTCAAGGTCTTGGTCGCCATCGCCGCCGCAGTCAAGGTCACGAACGGGTCCATCACGTCGTAATACTGCTTGCCGAGCGCGCCGCCCGAGGCCGGCTGCGACAGGCGTGAGGAGGGAATGTGCGAATGCTCGGGCGCCCATACCGAACTCGAAGCCGCGGGCCTCGAGCGCCTGGCCGAGTTCGCCCGGGCTCATCGAGTAGTCGGTAAAAAACATCGACGCGCCAAAATCCATCTGCGTTCTCCCGTTGTGGCGGCGACCCCGCGCGGCCGGCGGCCGACTGGGCGGCCTTAGGGCGTTCGTATCTTTACTGCCGCTCGTATTTGACGACGCGGCGCACCCGGCCCCATTCGCCCGGCTGCACGACATAAAGGTCCTTGTGCGAGTCGCACCAGATCCCGTGGCAGGAACGATTGACCGGGCCGTCGCCCCAGCGCGCCAGCCGCTCGCCGTCGAGGGTCAGGATGCTGATCATGCCGCCATTGTGCTCGGGGATGTAGACGGTGTCCTCGTCGTCGACATAGAAGAACGCCGGGCCGATCAGTTCGGTCGCCCAGACGGTCAGCAATTTGCCGTTCTGGTCGAACACCTGCACCCGGTCGTTTTCCCGGTCGGCGACCAACAGCCGCCCGCGCCGGTCGACCCAGACCCCGTGCGGCAGGTTGAACTGACCGGGCTCCTTGCCCGGCTCGCCCCACGAGAACAGGTGCTTTGCGTCGGCCGAAAATTTGTGGACGCGGGCATTGCCGTAGCCGTCGCTGATGAAGAACTCGCCGCTGGGCGCAAACGCGATGTCGGTCGGCAGATTGAACGGACCGCCGCCATGGGTCACCTGCTTCCACGCGGACGAGGCGAATTCGTCGGGCGGCACCCCGGTGTCGGAGCGCTGGCCCTTGACCCCGATGGTCTGCAGCAGCCTGCCGTCGGTAGTGAATTTCATGAACTGGCCGTGGTATTCGTCGGTCAGCCAGACGTGATCGTGTTCGTCGATCCGGATCGCATGCGGAAACGAGAACAATCCCGCGCCCCACGACGACAGAAAGTTGCCGTCCCGGTCGAAGATCACCACCGGATGCTCGGCATTTCGATTGAAGCAGTAGACGCGGTCTTGCAAATCAACCGACACCGCGCATGCCCGGACATCCATCCCGGCCGGTGGCCGCGCCCAATCCTCGCGGACCTTGTAGGTGTATTTGCCGCTGCCAACCATCGGCTCCATAATTTCCCCCTTTCCGTGTTTCTGCTCAGGGACGCTTGGCGTGAGCGGCATCATAGCAGGATCTGCCCTCGTTGCGCCGGTTGGAATTTGCCGCTCGAGGGTTCGCCCAAAAGCGTTTGACGCCCAGTCAAAGAAAGCTGACAGTCCTGCACAAATGTCCGGGGCCCGATATGGACCACCGACACGGGGCGGCGATAGACTGGGGGTCAGGCCGCACTCTGCGGCGACATACCACGACCAGGAGGATAAAGCGATGCCGAACGACCCGACGCCCGACACCAACGGCTCGACGCCGAGCGTGGCGCGCGGCGCCTTGCACGGCGTCCGGGTGGTGGACTTGACGCAATTCGAGGCCGGCACGTCCTGCACCCTGACCTTGGCGTGGCTCGGCGCCGAGGTGATCAAGGTCGAGGAGCCGACCAGGGGCGAGCAGGGTCGCGGCGCGTCGACCGACAAAAAGGGTGTCGATTCCCAATACTTCATGCTGCTCAACGCCAACAAGAAGAGCGTCACCGCCAATCTTAAGACCGACAAGGGGCGCGCTATTGTTCGCGGGCTGATCGAAAAGGCCGATGTCTTTGCCGAGAATTTCGCTCCCGGAGTCATCGAGCGGCTCGGCTTCGGCTACGATGAAGTGCGCGCGATCAATCCGCGCATCATCTACGTCGCAGTCAAGGGCTTCGGCGACGACAGCCCGTACAAGAACTACCTTGCTTTTGACATGATCGCCCAGGCGACCGGCGGCGCGATGTCGATCACCGGCGAAGCCGACGGGCGCCCGATCAAACCCGGTCCGACGATCGGCGACACCGGCACCGGGCTGCATGCGGCGATCGGTGTCTTGGCGGCACTTTATCAGCGCCAGTTCACCGGCGTGGGCCAAAGGATACAGTGCGCGATGCAGGAATGCGTCATCAATTACGGCCGCATCTCCTACGCCGCCCAATATCTGTGGGGCCATGCCGCACCGCGTCTGGGCAATCAGAGCATCATGGGAACCAATTCGCCGAGTGAGGCCTACCCGACCAAGGGTGGCGGCCCCAATGATTACTGCTATATTTACACGTCGCGCGCCAACCCGCAGCATTGGGAACGAATCCTGAAGATGATGGGGCGCGAAGACCTGATTGGCGATCCGCGTTTCGACAGCCCGGAGGAGCGGTTCAAGAACCGCCAAGTGGTCGACGAAATGCTCTCTGAATGGACCAAGCAATACGATAAGCTCGAGGTCATGAAGCGGCTCGGCGAGCAGGGCATTCCGGCCGGCGCCGTCATGGACACGATGGAATTGTCAAACGACCCCGACCTCAATCGCCGCGAGATCTTTGTCACCGTCAAGCACCCGGTGCGCGGCGACTTCAAGATGCCGGGCTGGCCCGTCAAGATGAGTGGCTCGAAGGTGCCGATCACCGCCTCGCCGCTGCTCGGCGCCGACACCGACGAGGTCTATACCGAGCTGCTCGGCCTCAGCAAGGAAGAGCTGGCGAGCCTGCGCGAGGAAAAGGCGATCTGACCAGACCCGTACCCTGACCCTCCCCGATCGCAGGGAGGAAAGGGGAAGGGGGTATGACGGAGACCGCGCCGATGAACACCAGCACGGCTCCGACGCTCGGTGCCGCGACACTGCCCGCCCCTGCTTCGCGGTGGGAACCGGCGCAGAACTATCCGGACCCGGCGATCCGCACCCTCGACCCGCGGTTCGACAGCATCAAGCCGCCGTTCAACGCGGCGGTGGAGCGGCTCGCCACCGGATTGCGCTGGGCCGAGGGGCCGGTGTGGTTCGGCGACGGCCGCTACCTGTTGTGCAGCGACATTCCGAACGACCGCATCATGCGGTGGGACGAGGAGACCGGCGGCGTCGGGGTGTTCCGCAAGCCCTCGCACCACGCCAACGGCAACACCCGCGACCGCCAGGGGCGGCTGGTGACCTGCGAGCACCTGGCGCGGCGGGTGACCCGCACCGAGTATGACGGTGCCGTCACCGTCATACTCGACCGCTTCGAGGGTAAGCGCCTCAATTCGCCGAACGACGTCGTCGTCAAATCGGACGATTCGATCTGGTTCACCGATCCGCCTTTCGGCATTTTGGGTAATTACGAGGGCGACCGCGCGCCCCCCGAATTGCCCACCAATGTCTATCGGGTCGACGCCGCGACGGCTCGCGCCACGGTCGTCGCCGGCGACGTCCAGGGGCCGAACGGGCTGTGCTTTTCTCCCGACGAATCGAAACTTTACGTCGTCGAATCTCGCTCGGTGCCGCGGCAGATCCGCGTCTTCGACGTGGTCGAAGGCGGTGCCAGGCTCGCCAACGGCCGGGTGTTCGCGAGCGCCGGCGAGGGGACGCCCGATGGCTTCCGCTGCGATGTTCACGGCAATCTGTGGTGCGGATGGGGGATGACCGCAGCACTCAACGGGGTCGCGGTGTTCGCGCCCGACGCGACCATGATCGGCCACATCGCGCTGCCCGAACGCTGCGCCAATTTGTGCTTTGGCGGCCGCAAGCGGAACCGGCTGCTGATGGCCGCCAGCCAGTCGATCTACTCGGTCTATGTCAACACCGAAGGGGCGGCGGGCGGCTAATCGCCGCGCGCTGCCGCTGCGATCCGCGCGCTCGATCGAACCGCGAGGGCGAAAACCCGTAGAAACCCGCCCCGCTTAGCCAAAAAAACGTGTTTTGCTGCTAGTGCGGTCAACCGATTTCACATATCCTGCGCCGCTCAACTGCCGGAGGAACAGATGAAACGCGTTTTCCTGCTCGGCTCACTCCTGGCCCTCGCCGCCTGCGCCCAGCCGGCGCCGCCGCCGCCGGCCGCAGCAGCCCCGCCGCCGCCACCGCCGCCGATGCAACATACCTTTACGGTTTTCTTCGATTGGGATCGTGCGAACCTGACCCCGGACGCCGGTCCGATCGTTGAGGCCGCGGCCAGCACCTTCAAATCCGGGCCGCCTGTCTCGGTGCAGGTCACCGGATACACCGACACTTCCGGCTCGCCCGCCTATAACCAGCAGCTCTCGGAGCGGCGCGCGCAAAGCGTCGCCAGCGCGCTGGAGCAGGACGGCGTGCCGCAGACGGCACTCGCGGTCAGCGGGCAAGGCCAGAACGACCTCCGCGTGCCGACCCCGCCGGGCGTGCGCGAACCGCAGAACCGGCGCGTCGAGATTATCGAGGGCGGAGCCCCCGGAGCGATGCCGCCGCCCCCGCCGCCGGGAGCGCCCCCGCCGCCGCCCCCGGGCTCGTAGCAGCGCCGCGCCGACCGCCAAACAGCGCGGGCGCCGTCAAGGGGCGCCAGCTCTGGAGGATTTCTGAGCAGGTCGAACCGTTAGCCGCTTGGGTCGTTGCGAGCCCACGGGTCCGGCCGGCGGCCCGCCCGAGTACGGGCTCCGCGAAGCAATCTCGGATCACAGGAGCTTCCTCCGTTCGAGATTGCTTCGTCGCTGGATTCTTCGCAATGACCCCGCGGTGAATCAGATCGCTTCGTAGGCCAGGCGCCGGATCTTTTCAACATTTGTGCCTTCGACTCGGATCAGCCGGGTCGGCCCGTCGCGGCGCGGCGAGTGCAGGTCGCCCTCGTTGTAGACGTAAGCCATCCCGGGCGTCAGCGAATACTGCCTGACGAGCCGCACCCGTCCGGGCTTGCCTTCGGCGGCCGGCTCGACCAGTTCCCAGTCGCTCATCACAGTCTCGCCTTTGGCCTGGCCATAAATGGCCCAGGTCGGACCGTGGTCGTGCGGCTTGCTCTCCTTGGCGCCCTCGTATACGTGCCCCAAGATGCAGAAGCCGAGCTGCGGATCCTCGTAGAGGATCTTGCGCTCGGGCACGTCGTCGCCGAGATGTGCGGCGACGAATTCCGGGTCCTTGAGGGCCTCCTGGATCAGCGCGCAGACCTGCTTACGGCCTGCGTTTCCGGGGTTTGCGGCGAGCGCGTCGTGACATCCCGCCGAAAGCTCTTCTAGGGAAAGGCTCATCAACCGACCTCCTCGATCCGGATGCGCGTGGCGGCGCCGGGGGCGAAACCTAGCTCGCCGATCATGCCGACGCAACGTCGAGACGCCGGCGCGAGAACCGCTCAACTCTCGCGCCCGCGGCGGATGTTTCGGCTCATCGGCGGCGGCGAAGCGCATAGTCGGCCCAGGCGCGAAGTCGGGCAAAGAGGCGAGGGCATCGCAGCGCGGTCGCCACAGGGCCGCAAGACCGCTCGATGGGGTAAGATCGGGCGATAGGGTAAGATCGGGCGATGGCGAGCGACGTGATCGATCTGCGGGACTTCTACCTGACCGGGCTCGGGCAGGTTGCGCGCCGCATGATCCGCCGCGCGATCCGCCGCATCTGGCCCGATCTGCGTCGCCTGCGGCTGTTGGGCATCGGCTATGCGACGCCGTTTCTGTCGGCGCTATCGGCGGAGACCGAACGGACCGTCGCGTTGATGCCGGCCTTGCAGGGGGTGCTCGGCTGGCCGCCCGACGGGCGCAACCTCGTGGCATTGGCCGAGGAGGGCGAGCTGCCTTTTGCCGATTATTCGATCGACCGGGTGCTCTTGGTGCATGCGCTCGAATTGAGCGAGCCGGCCGGGCCGATGCTGAAGGAGATCTGGCGGGTGCTGGCCGGCGGCGGCCGGCTGTTGATCGTCGTCCCAAACCGACGCGGCATTTGGGCTCGGCTCGACCGCACCCCGTTTGGCTCCGGCCGGCCCTATACGATGTCGCAGCTTTCGCAGCTGCTGCGCGAAGAGCTGTTCACCCCGGTCGCGACCGAGACCGCGCTGTTCGTCCCGCCGGCCGGCGACCGGATGATCCTGCGCTCGGCCCCGGCCTGGGAGCGCGTCGGCAAACGCTGGTTCCCGCGCTTTGCCGGGGTGGTGCTGATCGAGGCGACCAAACAGATCTATGCGAAGCCTGCGGCCGCGCGCGCGCCGCGCCGCCGCCTCGTCTATTCTCCGGCGACGCACGGGCTCTCGCACCGCGGCGGCGGGCTGTGAAGCGGTCGCAGCCCGAGCGCTGATCCGTCGTTACGGCGAAGGCGCAGGCCGGTGCGGGAAAATTCCGTCTGTGGCTTGGGCGTGTAGCCGTCCAGCATCCCAGAACGCAGGGTCGTCTTGCGCGAACTTGTTCCGAACCTCCGCGTCTCCATTCCGTTTGCCGGAATTCGCGGCAGGCGTCAAAGTCGCGGTTCGAAGCATCTGATGGAGGCGGGGATGTCCGAGGGACGACGCGCGCGGCCGGTACCGACGCCCGAGACGCAGCATTTCTGGGACGGCACGCGGGCGGGCGAATTGCGACTGCAGCGCTGCAATTCCTGCGGGAAGGTCTATTTCCCGCCGCGCCCGTTCTGCCCGGCCTGCGCCTCGCGCGAGGTCGGCGTGTTCGCCGCCAGCGGCAAGGGCCGGCTCTACAGCTATGTGATCCACCATCGGCCGGTGCCGGGTTTCACCCCGCCCTATGCGATCGCGGTCGTCGAATTGGCCGAGGGGCCGCGGCTGATGACCAACATCACCCAATGCCCGCAGACACCGGAAGCGTTGGAGCTCGACATGCCGGTCGAGGTCGCCTTCGAAAAGCTCGACGACGAGATCACCCTTCCCCTCTTTCGCCCGGCCGCGAGGTGAGCGCGATGCAGCCGAAATCGATCGCCATCGTCGGCGCCGCCGAGACCACCAGGCTCGGCGTGATCCCCGACATGTCGCAGATCCAATTGCACGCCGACGCGGCGCTGAACGCGATGGCCGATGCCGGGCTCAAGCCTGCCGACATCGACGGCATCGCCACCGCCGGCGAGACCCCGACCACGATCGCGCATTATCTCGGGCTCACCCCCAAATGGGTCGACGGCACCGCGGTCGGCGGCTGCTCGTTCATGATCCACACGCGGCACGCCGCGGCGGCGATCGCCTCGGGGTTGTGCGACACGGTGCTGATCACTCATGGCGAGAGCGGCCGTTCCGGGGTCGGGCGCACCCGCAACGCGGTGGCGCCATCGAGCCTCGCCGGCCAGTTTGAGCAGCCCTATGGGCCGATGGGGCCGCCCTCTTTGTTCACGATCCCGGTCATGCGCTACATGAAGACCTACGGGCTCAACGACGAGACCCTGGCGATGGTCTCGGTGGTGCAGCGCGAATGGGCGGGCAAGAACCCGCGCGCCACCTTCAAGGCGCCGATCACCGTCGAGGACGTCTTGAACTCGCGGATGATCGCCTACCCGTTCCGGCTGTTGCAGTGCTGCCTCGTTACCGACGGCGGCGGCGCCCTGATTCTGGTTTCGGCCGAGCGCGCCAAGGACTTCCCGACCAGGCCCGTCTACATCCTCGGCACCGGCGAGAGCGTCGAGACGCCGATGGTCAGCCAGATGGAGAACTTCACCTCGTCGCGCGCGTTCCGGGTGTCGGGCGCCAAGGCGTTTGCCGAGGCCGGCATTAGCCATAAAGACGTCGACCATCTGATGATCTACGACGCCTTCGCCCATCTGCCGATCTACGGTCTCGAAGATCTGGGCTTTGTGCCGCGCGGCGAGGGCGGCCATTTCATCGCCGGGCGCAACACCGCCCCCGGCGGCAAGCTCCCGCTCAACACCAACGGCGGCGGCCTTTCCTACATGCATTCCGGAATGTACGGTATGTACGCGCTCCAGGAGAGCGTGCGTCAGATGCGCGGCATCGCCCCGGCCCAGATCGAGGGCGCCAAGATCTCGGTCTGCCACGGGGTCGGCGGCATGTTCGCCGCCTCCGGCACAATCATCATGTCGAACGAGCCGCCGTGAGGTCCTGGCTCGCGGCAATACCCTCGGTGGAGCGCAGCGCATAGACGCGATATGCCGCCAGCGGACTCGGGCAGGGGAGCAATCAGCCATGTTGATCGTCGACGCGCAGGTCCACGTCTGGGGCGCCGACACGCCCGAACGGCCGTGGCCGACCGGGCGCAGCGCACCGCACCGGGCGCAGCCTTTCTCGAAAGACGATCTATTGGCCGAGATGGACGCAGCCGGGGTGGCGCGGGTGGTGATCGTACCGCCTTCTTGGGAGGGCGACCGCAACGATCTGGCGCTCGAGGCGGCACGGCTGCACCCCGACCGGTTCGCGGTGATGGGGCGGCCGCCGGCGGCGCCGCGCCCGCTCGGCGACTGGGGCGGTCAACCGGGCATGCTCGGGCTCAGGGTCACAGGGAACACGGCCGAGGCTCGCGGCCTGTTCGAGGATCCGGCGGGTTGGGTGTGGAACGAGGCCGAGCGCGCCGGGTTGCCGGTCATGGTCTCGCCTTCGGGCCTGTTGCCGCAGGTCGATCGTATTGCCACACATCACCCGGGGCTCAAGCTGGTGATAGACCATCTTGCGCTGTTGCGGGCGAAGGACAACGCCGCTTTCGACGACCTTCCCAAGCTGCTGCGTCTAGCACGGTTCTCGAACGTCGCGGTCAAGGCCTCGGCACTGCCGGCCTATACGAGCCAGGATTATCCATACCTGAATTTGCACCCGTATCTGCACCGGGTGTTCGACGCTTTTGGCCCGCGCCGGATGTTCTGGGGCACCGATCTGACCCGGCTGAACTGCACCTACCGGCAGGCGATCACCTTGTTCACCGAGGAATTGGCGTGGCTGTCGCCGGCCGACCAGGAATGGGTCATGGGCTGTGGGGTCTGCGAATGGCTCGGCTGGCCGCTGCCGGCGTGAGCGGTCTTTAGGCGAACGCCTTAATGATCAGAGACGCGACACCGGCAATCACGAGTCCCGGCATCCACTTGATGACTGCAGGATCCGTCTCGAGCTTGGCGAACCGAGTTTTATGGGCGGCCAACTCCTCGGCCGCGCCGCGGGCCTTTTCTTCCAGAGCGCCGGCCAAATGAGCGCGTCGTAGGTCTTCGAGAGCATCACAGCCACTGGGCGGCGTCTCTTCTCCCTTGGATCGGGATTCAGCGCTCGATCAACAATCGCGCCTCAGTCAGGCGATCACCTTCTCCTGCCGCAATCGGTCGAGGCTCGCGCGGTCGTAGCCGAGGATGCCGGAGAGCACCTCGTCGGTGTGCTGGCCGGGGGTCGGGACCGGCCCAATGCGGCCGGGGGTCTTCGACATCTTGATCGTGGCGCCGGGCAGGTACATTTCGCCGGCCACCGGGTCTTCCATCTTGACCAGCATCTCGCGCTCCCACAGATGCGGGTCTTGCGCCACCTGGGGGATGGTCTTGACCGGGGCGACCGGGATGTCGGCCTCGACCAAGGTGCTGACGATCTCCTCGACGGTGTGCGCCAGGCACCAGGCCATGACCGCCTGACGCGGCGAATCGCCGAGGCTCATCCGCCCGGTGAAGGCGCCGGTGTTGGCAACCGCATCCGGGTTGCCGGTGGCGATGCGTAACAGCCGCGAGCCCATCTCGCGCCCCGAGGCGGAGATCACGACATGGCCGTCCTTGGCCTGATAGGGCGGCCGGCCTCCTTCGCCGCCTTCCTCGCCGGTCGCGAGGTAATACGAGGTCGGGATCTCGACCATGGTCAAGGCCGAATCCAAAAGGCAGACATCGACCACCTGGCCCTCGCCGGTGCGGTCGCGGTGATGCAATGCCGCCAGCATGCCGATCGTCGCGTGCAGTGAGGTGTAGCGGTCGACGATCGAGGAGGCGGTGCCGAGCGGGCGGCCTATCGGGATCCCGGTCAGGTGCATCAGCCCGCTCATCGCCTGACCCAAGGGGTCAAAGGCCGGCCGGTCGCGATAGGGGCCGTACTGACCGAAGCCCGAGACCGAACCGAGGATGATGTCGGGCTTCAATTCCCGCAGCCGGTCATAGCCGAAGCCCATCTTGTCCATGACCCCGGGGCGGAAATTCTGCAATACGATGTCGGCGGTCTTGACCAGCGCAGCGAAGACCTCCTTGCCGCGCTCAGCACGCAGGTCGAGGCACAGGCTTTTCTTGCCGCGGTTGTAGACCGAGAAATAGACGCTTTGGCCGCGCACCAAGGGCGGCGACCGGCGGGTCTCCTCGCCGCCGAGTTTTTCGATCTTGATGACCTCTGCGCCGAGGTCGGAGAGGATCATGCCGCCGCGCGGGCCGGCCTGATAGCGCGCCAGTTCGAGCACCCGCACCCCATCGAGGGCCCCGCTCATTGCCGCCTCCGTGCCATCGCGCCGCAGCAAGCGGCGTTAAGGTTGAGCTAACACCCGCTTCCGCATAGTGTCAAACTGCGGCAGCCCGCAGGAGAGCGAGCCATGGCCTATGAATTCATTCTGAGCGAACGCGTCGATCAAGTCGGCGTGATCACCTTGAACCGGCCGGACAAGCTCAACGCGCTGAGCTTTGGGCTGGCGCGCGAGCTCGACGAGGCATTGACCGAGTATGAGAGGGACGAGGCGGTCAAGGCGGTGGTCCTGACCGGCGCCGGCGAGCGCGCCTTTTCCGCCGGGGCCGACATTCACGAGATGGCCGGGCTGTCGAGCGAGGAACTCGCTCAGCGCCAGGCGTTTCGCGGCGAGGCCACCTGGCATGTCGCAAATTTTGCCAAGCCATTGATTGGGGCCATCAACGGCCTCGCCTATGGCGGTGCGGCGCTGTTGTCCTCGACCCTCGACTTGCGCATCGGCTGCGAACGCACCCAGTTCCGGTTTCTGGCGGCGAGCTACGGCCGGGTCAACTCGACCTGGTCGTTGCCGTTGCTGGTCGGTCTGCCGAAAGCCAAGGAGCTGCTCTATACAGGCCGCGTGGTGGCCGCTGAGGAAGCCCTGGGCATCGGCCTCCTCAACCAGATCGTGCCGGCGGCGAGGCTTGTCGAGAGCGCGGTCGAGATCGGGCGGATGATCGCCAACAACGACGCGCGCATGGTCCAGGGCATCAAGCGCCTGCTGCACGAGCAGATCGGCATGGGCTGGCGCGACCGCTATGGCAACGAAGAGGACGCCCGCGCCGGCTGGCTCGCCGCCGGCCACCCGCGCGACGGGTTCAAGGATTTCTTGAGCCGCAAGCCCACGCAAGGCTGAGACGGCCGGCTGAGGCGGGTCTCGCCGCCCGACCTGCTTTTGTCCTTGGAGGGTCGATGTTGCCGCGAGCCTCGCCTGATGCAGCCGCCGGCGTGGCGCAGGCGGACCCACCGGCGATCCGATCTTCGGCCAACAGCGCCGAACTCACCATCATCGTGCCGACCTTCAACGAGAGCGGCAACGTCGAGCCTCTGCTCGCGCAACTCGACGCCGCGCTCCGCGGGATCGACTGGGAGGTCGTCTATGTCGACGACAATTCTCCGGACGGCACCGCCGCCAAAATTCGCGCGTTCGCCCAGACCGATCCCCGCATCCGTTGTCTGCAGCGCATCGGGCGCCGCGGCTTGGCGACCGCGGTGATCGAAGGCATGCTGGCGAGCAGCGCCCCGTATCTGGCGGTGATCGACGCCGATCTTCAGCATGACGAGACGCTGCTGCCGCAGATGCTGGCTGCGATCAAGGCGAATGACCTCGACGTGGTGGTCGGCAGCCGGCACGTCGCCGGCGGCAGCGTCGGCGACTGGGACCGCCGCCGGGTGACGATCAGCGGCATCGCCGCTCGCCTCGCCCGGCTGATCATCGCCGCCGATCTCGCCGACCCGATGAGCGGGTTTTTCTTGATTTCGCGTCCGGCCTTCGAGCGCGCGGTCCGGCGCCTTTCCGGGCAGGGTTTCAAAATTCTTCTCGATCTCTTCGCCTCGACCCCGGTTGCCTATCGCTTCGCGGAAATTCCGTACGTCTTCGGGCAGCGCCAGCACGGCGAGAGCAAGCTCGACAGCTTCGTCATCTGGGAATACCTGATGCTGTTGCTGGACAAGCTGGTCGGGCGCTATGTCCCGGTGCGCTTTGTCTCGTTTGCCGCGATCGGCGCCCTGGGCGTCGCCGTCCATTTTCTGACGCTGTATTTTGCGCTCAAGGCGGTGGAGTTCCCGCTCGCCCAGGCGACAGCGACCATTGTCGCGATGACCAGCAACTTTGCGCTGAATAATTTCCTGACTTATCGCGACCGCCGCCTGAGCGGCAGGCGCTTTGCGACCGGGCTGCTGTCGTTCTACGCGGTGTGCAGCCTCGGCGCAGTGGCCAATGTCGGCATCGCCTCGGCGGCTTTTGCCCATCATTACACTTGGTGGGTATCCGGACTCGCCGGCGTCGCCATCGGCGTTGTGTGGAACTACGCCGTCTCCTCTGTCATCACCTGGCGCCCTAAATAATCCCTCGCTCGTCCGCCGGCGTTCGCGTCGGACGCTAACAACGGGGGATGTCGGGGAAATTCGTCACCACCACCTCGTTAGTGACGGTGTCGAGCACGGCGCAGCTCAATTGCCGGCCGTTGCCGCCGTCGCGCGCCTCGCCGGCCGAGCCCGGGTTGATCACCAGCGCCCGCCCGACCCGGCGCACCAGCTGATGGTGGGTGTGGCCGTAGAGCACAAAATCAGCCTCGGCCTCACCGAACCGCGTGAGCTCCGAGCTGTGCGGATAGACATAGCCGCCGCGCGGCTCCCATGGCGTCGAATGCACCGCGAGCAGCATTTTCCCGGCGCTGGAAAGCTCGATCCGGCGCGGTCGTAGAGCCAGCCACTCGACCAGCCCCCGGTCGATCCACTCCGGCTGGCGGGCGCGGACGCCCTGCGGCCCGAAAAAACCCTCTTCATGGTTGCCGAGGATCACCTGTGCGCCGCGGTCCTTGAGCGTCCGCACGACCTCGTTCGAGAAGCGGTATTCATAGATGCTGTCGCCGAGGCAGAGGAGCTCGTCGACATCGCCGATGATCTCGAGCGCCCGCAGCAGGCCCTGATGATTGCAGTGCACATCGGAGACGACGCCGATCTTCACGCAGCTACCCTCTAACCCTTTGCCAAATGCGGCGGAGAAGAGGGGAGCGCTTGCCGGCTGCGCAAAAGGTTCATCGGCTTCAGGCTCATCACAACTTCGCCGTTCTGGTTCAGCACCTCAACGAGGGTGCGCACCATGCCGCGGTCGGGCCGGGAACGCGAGCGCGCCGTTTCGAGGACAGTCACCCGAATGCTGAGCGCGTCGCCGGGCCGCACCGGCCGGGTCCAGCGCAATTCGTCGATCCCGGGCGAGGCGAGGCTCGCAACCCGGGACAGAAAATGCTCAACAAACAGTCGCATCATGATCCCGGCGGTATGCCAGCCGCTGGCGATCAGCCCGTTGAAATTGCCCTGCGCCGCCCCTGTCGCGTCGACATGCATGATCTGCGGGTCGAAACGGCGGGCGAACTCGATGATCTCGGCTTCGGTTACGCCGACGCTGCCGTATTCGTAGACGGCGCCGGGCTGATAATCCTCAAAGTACCGGTCCTCGATCGGCACGGCAAAATCGCGCAGGCTCACGAGGACCTCCGACAGCGCTGGCCGGCATCAGCGGGCTTGGTGCGGCCGGCAGCCTTCCATTACATCATCACCGCCAAAAAGTCGTGGTTACACCGACCGCAAGGATTGCCGACGCGCGCCCGCATCTTGCCGGCTGGCGCGGCGGCCCGATAACATCGACCGGCGAGCGTGTGAGGGCGAGGGTGGAGATGGATTACGATTACATCATCGTCGGCGGCGGGTCGGCCGGGTCGGTCATGGCCAACCGGCTGTCGGCGAAAAGCGCCAACCGGGTGCTGCTGTGCGAGGCCGGTCAGGACACGCCGCACGGCAAGGTGCCGCCCGAGATCCTCGACTCCTATCCCGGCACCGCCTATTTCGACCCGCGTTTTCATTGGACCGAGCTCAAGGTCCACACCGAGGTGATCTCACACAACCGGCCGGAGGAGAACCGTCCGCCGTTGCGCAAATACGAGCAGGCGCGGGTGTTGGGCGGCGGCTCGTCGATCAACGGCCAGCTCGCCAATCGCGGCGCACCCTCCGATTACGACGAATGGGCGGCGCGCGGGGCCGCTGGATGGAACTGGAACGCGGTCCTGCCCTATTTCAAAAAAGTCGAGCGCGACATGGATTTCGACGGGCCGTGGCACGGCAAGGACGGCCGCATCCCGGTCCGCCGCATCTTTCCCGATCTGTGGAACGGCCACGCCAAGGCGGTCGCGAAGGCCTTCGAGGAGGCCGGGTTCCCCTACATCCAGGACCAGAACGGCGAGTTCAAGGACGGCTATTTTCCGATCACGATCTCGAACCTCTACGACCGCCGGGTCTCTGCGGCGATCGGTTATCTCGATCCGGGCACGCGGCTGCGCGACAATCTGACGATCTCGGCCGAGACCGAGGTCCAGGGGCTCATGTTCGAGGGCACCCGCTGTGTCGGCGTCAAGGCACTGGTAGCGGGCAAGGAGACCGAGTTCCGCGTCGGCGAGCAGCGGGGCGAGGTTGTGGTCTCGTCCGGGGCGATCCATTCGCCGGCGCATCTGTTGCGCGCCGGCATCGGCCCCGCCGGCGATCTGCGCGATCTCGGCATCGATGTGGTCGCCAATGTGCCGGGGGTCGGGCAGCGGCTGATGGACCACCCGTCGGTTTCGGTATCGTCGTTCATCAAGCCCGAGGCCCGGCTCAACGATTTGACCCGGCGGCACATCCTGCTGGCGTTGCGCTATTCGTCGGAGATCGGCGGCGCGCCCGCCGGCGACATGTTCGTCGCCGGGGTCAGCAAATCCGCCTGGCACGCGGTCGGCGAGCAGATCGGCTCGTTGCTGGCGGCGGTGTACAAGACCTTTTCCGAGACCGGCCAGGTGAAGCTCGCCTCGCGCGACTGGCGGGCCGAGCCGATCGTCGAATTCAACCTGTTGTCCGACCGGCGCGACCTCGAACGGCTGATGGACGCGTTTCGTCGGCTCGGGGCGATGCAAGTGAGCGCCGCCCTCGCCCAAGCAACCAGCGACCCGTTCCCAGCGAGCTACACCGAGCGGGTGCGCAAGATTGGCGTCGTCAACGCCCGGAACAAGCGGATCACCGACGTGATCGCCAAACTGCTCGACGGCCCCTCGTGGCTGCGCCGCATGGTGATCGAGAAAGTCATCGTCGAGGGCTATCGCTTCGACCAGCTGATGCGGGACGACGAAGCGCTCGAAGAATTCATCCGCAAGGCCGCGATCGGGGTGTGGCACGCCACCTGCACCTGCCGCATGGGTGCTGAGGACGATCCGATGGCGGTGACCGACAATCAGGGCCGCGTCCGTGGGGTCGGCGGCCTGCGCGTCGTCGACGCGTCCTTGTTCCCGTGCGTGCCGTGCGCCAACACCAACTTCCCGACCCTGATGACCGCCGAAAAAATCGCCGACGCGATGGTGTCTCAGTGATCTGGTAAGCCCGAGATAGGATTGGTCAATGACGATCGATCTGCATTATATCTGCCCGCATCAGCACCAGTGGGTCAAGGTCGGACAAAATCTGAGACCGGGAATTGGATTATCGGCGAGCAAACGGCGAATGAGGCGGTCGGCGATCGCATTTACTTGCATGAAAAGCAGCGCCAACCCCGCGGAGGCACGATTATTCGGTGGGGGCGATCTCCCGAACCGGCGCGATTGATTTTCATTTATGAGGTGGATGGACCGTTTCTGGTCACTTGTACCGAGGGCTGGGGCCAGGAGAAGGCGATCGTAAAACGCTAGCTTCATCTGAGGAACGTGGTGTGTCTCGATCCGCTGAAACTTCTGCCTTGGTACCGGAGAAAGCACGGCTCACGGGCGAAAATAATGTTCGTCATCCCCGCGAAAGCGGGGACCCAGGGTCACCGGTAGGAGGCGCTACTCAGGGGCGAGCCTGCGTCTACATCCTCGCAAGCCGGCGCAACGGCACGCTCTATGTGGGTGTTACGAGTGACCTTGCGCGCCGTGTCTGGCAACGTCGATCGAAGAGCGTCGACGGATTTGTTCGGGAGTATGGGGTGTATCGGTTGGTTTTCGCAGAGTTTCACGCGGCTATGTTCGACGCGATCCTTCGTGA
Organism: uncultured Alphaproteobacteria bacterium; assembly: GCA_963832875.1. Taxonomy (GTDB): domain Bacteria; phylum Pseudomonadota; class Alphaproteobacteria; order ATCC43930; family CGMCC-115725; genus AP-15. The sequence continues at coordinate 41,787 of CAWHWB010000006.1, forward strand.
AAAGCGTATTAAGAAATGGCGCCGTGCATGGAAGCTGGAGCTGATCGAGCGTGAGAAATCCGCAATGGCGTGATCTCTATGACGAACTGATATGATCGCGCGCTTGACCTGAGTCCCCGCTTTCGCGGGGATGACAAATAAATATCGACCGGATTGATGGAGAGGCAGATGCGGTTTGGGATTTTCGACCATTTGGACGACAGCGGCCAGCCGCTGACCCGGCATTATGAGGAGCGGCTCGAGCTGATCGAGGCCTATGACCGCGCCGGGTTCTATGGCTATCACCTGGCCGAGCACCACAACACCCCGCTCGGCTACGCGCCGTCGCCCGGCATTTTCCTGGCCGCGGTGGCGCAGCGCACCCGTCAACTGCGTTTTGGCCCGATGGTCTACCTGCTGCCGCTCTACCACCCGCTGCGGCTGATCGACGAGATCTGCATGCTCGACCAGTTGAGCGGCGGCCGCTTCATGTATGGGGTCGGACGCGGCATTTCGCCGGTCGAAGTCGGGTTTTACGGTATCGATTTCGCCACCGGTGCCGCGCAATTCCGCGAAGCCTTCGAGGCGATCCGGATCGGTCTGACCGAGGAGGAATTGACCTATCACGGAAAATTCTACGATTTCGACCATGTGCCGATGGCGATGAAGCCGTTTCAGCGGCCTTATCCGGAACTCTGGTACGGGCTCGGTAACCCGGCGAGCGTTCCCTGGGCGGCGGCGAACGCCGCCAACACGGTGACGCGCCGGCCGCCCGATCAGGTCCGTGCGATCACCGACAGCTATCGCGCCGAGTGGCAGAAATTGGGCCGCGCGCCAGCCGATCTGCCGCTGCTCGGCGTCAACCGCCACATCATCATCGCCGACACCGAGGCGGAGGCGCTTGACACCGCGCGGCGCGGCTATCCGGCGTGGCGGCACCACATGGGGCAGCTATGGCACAAGTACAATGTGCCGTTCCCGCTCGAAGCGGCCTTGCCCGAGGATTGGGCCGTCCTGCAGCAGCACGGCGATGCGATCGCCGGCACTCCCGCACAGGTGCGCGACTACATCGCCGGCGAGATCGAGGCGACCGGGGTCAATTACTATGTCTGCGACTTCGCGTTCGGCAATATCAGCCACGATGAGGCGATGCGCTCGATCGAGCTGTTCACGCAGGAAGTGATGCCGGCCTTCGCCGACGCCTGATCAGGAGGAGCACCGATGGGAATCATGACCGATTTCGCCCGCCCCGACGGCAAGGCCGCCAAGGGCTATCTGGCGACGGCCGGCCGCGGCCGGCCGGGGATCATCGTCATTCAGGAGTGGTGGGGCCTCAACGACCAGATCTGCGGGGTTGCCGACCGCTTTGCCCGTGCCGGCTGGAACGCGCTGGCGCCCGATCTCTACAACGGCCGAGTCACCACCGTGCCCGACGAAGCCAACCATCTGATGACCGGTCTCGATTTTGCCGACGCGACGCACCAGGATCTGCGCGGTGCCGCATTGCTGGTGGGCGAGCATAGCGGCAAGATCGCGGTGATGGGCTTCTGCATGGGCGGGGCACTGACCATTGCCGCCGCGGTGCACGTCCCTGAGGTCGAGGCCGCGGTGTGCTTTTACGGCATTCCGCCCAAGGAGTTCGCGGACCCGGCCAAGATCCGGGCGCCGTTTCAGGGTCACTTCGCCAACCGGGACGATTGGTGCACCCCAGCCGCGGTCGACGATCTCGAACGGACGCTAAAGGCCGCCGGCGCCAAGCACGAGATCCACCGCTACGATGCCGCCCACGCCTTTGCCAACGAGCGCAGCCCCGCCTATGACGTCGCCTGCGCCAACCAGGCCTGGGAACGGATGACGGCGTTCCTGGAGGCGGAATTGGGCTGACATGCCGATCGCCGGCAGGGCGCCTTTCGATCGAGACCCACCGACCGGTGAGGAGATCGAGCGGTGGTTTCTCGCCAACCCGGCGGTGCCCCCGCACACCTTCGAGTTCGCGCTCGTCCTCGGCGGCACGGTTTCGGCCGGGGCCTATACCGCCGGAGCCCTCGACTTCCTGATCGAGGCGCTCGATGCCTGGACGAGGCGACGGGACGCCGGCGACGCGGCGGCGCCCACGCACAAGGTCGTGCTGCGCGTGGTCACCGGCACCTCGGGCGGCGGGGTCTGCGCCGCGATCGCCGCGAGGGCCTTGAATTTCGCGTTCAATCCGATCTCGCGCGCCACGCCGGTCGGGCCGGGGCCGACCGGAAACCCATTCTACGACATCTGGATCAAGACGTTGACGCTCGACCGGTTTCTCGAAACCGGCGACATCGGCAAAGAGGTCGCCTCGCTGCTGAACGGCGCCGCGATCGACGCCGGCGCGCAGACCATCGTCGATTTCACCGGCACTGCCCCCCAGGCGCGTTCCTGGGTCGCGGCACCGCTGCGGGTGATCTTGACCCTGACCAATCTGCGCGGCATCCCGTTCAGGCTCGGTTTCGGCAATGGCCGCAGCGAAACCTATATTGATCACGCCGATTTCATCCGCTTCGCGCTGCAATATCCGGGTCAGCCGATCGCCGAGTTCCGGCCGGACGAGCTCACACTCGGCTTTTCCGGCGAGCGGCTGCCGCAGGCCGCGAGCTGGGACGATTTCAGCCGGTTCGCCCGCGCCACCGCGGCGTTTCCGGTCGGGTTTCCGCCGCGCGCCCTGGTCCGGCCGATGTCGCAATACCGCTGGCGGGTGGTGTTGCGCGCACCGCTCGACCCGACGGCAGCGCTGGCCGGAGAACCTTCCTATGCGGCGTTGATCCCCGATTGGGAGGCGCTGATCCCCACCGGGGCCGGCGACGTGCCGGACGACTACCATTTCCTGGCGGTCGATGGCGGCGTCACCGACAACGAGCCGATCGAATTGGCCCGCACCGCGCTGTGCGGCCTCGAAGGCAGCGATCCGCGTGATCCGCGCGAAGCAAACCGGGCGGTTGTGCTGATCGACCCGTTCGCCGGAAAAAACGCGTTGGGGCCGGAAGGTCTAACCAGCTTTATCGCCACCGTCGGCGCCGTGGCCTCAGCCGTCGTCCAGCAGACCCGGTATGATTCGCGCGACCTGGTGCTGGCCGCCGACGACAAGGTGTTCAGCCGGTTCATGCTGACGCCGCAGCTGGGAACGAGCCTGGGCGAAGCGGCGATCGCCAGCGCCGGGCTTGACGCCTTTATCGGCTTCGCCTGTACCGATTTCATGCGCTACGACTATCTGCTCGGGCGCAAAAACTGTCAGGATTTCCTGCGCAGTACATTTGTGCTCGCCGAAGACAATCCGGTTTTCGACGGGGTTTGGAGCGCCGACCAGAAGGCGGCCCTGGCCAAATACGCGGGCTCGGGCTTTCAGCCGATCATTCCGCTCCTGGGAGACTGTGCGATCGACGAGACGCTCGACCCGTGGCCCAAGGGCAAGCTCGACCCGGAACGCTATCGCAGCGCGCTCGAACGCCGGTTTCGCGCGGTCTCCGAAACCGAGCTTTCGGGCAGCGCGTTGCGGACGATCTTGGGGTTTATCGCCGCCCACGCGGCGCAAGGCTCGGTCACCGATTACGTGATCGGCCTGATGAAGGCATACCTCGCCGAGGCACGGCTCGCCTGACGAGGCAGGACTCGCGCCGGCCTCCTACTTTTCTTCGCTTCAGCGGAGCTGCAAGTCGGTGAGCCCGCGGCGCAACAAGGCGGTGTCAGCGGCGTGGCGCACGCGATTTCGCCACCGATCTCGCCGCGATACATGTGGACCGCGAGGTTGCCGTTGCGGCCGATTCCGATTGCAGCCTGCCAGCTCCGCCGCCTCCGGTAACCTCTCTGATCCCGCCATTTCACGCCCTCGCGGCGCACCTCCTCGACCACCCCGGATCGGCCTGCCGCAGATCGACGAGATCGAGATCGTAGGGAACCGCCCTTTCCCTCGCTATCCGCCAAAAGCTCGGCGAAGAAGCCGCGCGGAAGCTCGCCGCACGGCAGGATCGCGATGTCGATGTCGCTCACCTGCCGCGGCCCGCCACGCGCGCACGACCCGAAGAGCCAAACCGCCGCCTCATGTTCGCCGAGCGCATCAAGAACCGCCAAGTGCCTATTCGCGGGTCGGATTCATGCCCGACGGCATTCAATGACCCCACGGCATGATCGGCACGCTGGACACTGCGTTGTACGGCGAGCCGTTGACGATCTTGTCGCTGATCGCAAGATAGATGAGCGTGTTCCGCTTCTTATCGACGATGCGATAGACGTGCGTGCGCTTGAAGAAGATCGAAGTCCGTTTGGAGTAAACCTGTGCCTTCTCCGGCAATTTCGCCAAATCCACCGTGATCGGCCCGGTCTGATGGCAGGCGATCGAGAAGCGTGAGGGATCCTCGGCCAAGCCGAGGCTGCCCTTGACCCCGCCGGTGCGCGCCTGGCTGATGTCGCAGGCAACGCCGGGCACCTCCGAGTCGTCAAAGGCGCTAACGCACACCTTGTCGTTGGCACCGAGCAATCGAAACGTCGTCGAGACGCAGGCCAGATCGTCAGCCCTTGCCAGCGTCGCGGCTAGAACAAACCCGGTAAAGAGCGCTAGTGCGAATCCCAGGGGCAGAGCTGGGGGAACATGATTCAAATTGCGGCCTATCATCAGAGCGTCCGCCTCCGGATCTCCGCTATACGAGCGTTGGTTTTATCGACGTAGGACACATGTCCCGCGGCGGTGAGCAAGGTCCGCAAGCTAAGAATTTAGATTGGATGATCTTACCCCGTGCGCCGTCTCCGCGCGGCCGGGCGGCGGGCGAGATAGGGGCGCAGATAGTCGCCGGTGTAGCTCGCGCTGCTGGCGGCGATGTCCTCGGGGGTGCCGGTGGCGACGATGTGGCCTCCGGCGTCGCCGCCTTCGGGGCCGAGATCGATGACCCAGTCGGCGGTCTTGACGACTTCGAGGTTGTGCTCGATGACCAGCACCGTATTGCCGGTCTCGACCAGCGCGTGCAGCACTTCCAGAAGCTTGCGCACGTCGTCGAAATGCAGCCCGGTCGTTGGCTCGTCGAGGATGTAGAGGGTGCGGCCGGTGGCCCGCCTGGACAATTCCTTGGCGAGCTTGACCCGCTGCGCCTCGCCGCCGGACAGAGTGGTCGCCGGCTGGCCGACATGGATGTAGCCGAGCCCGACCTGCTGCAAGGTCACGAGCTTGTCGCGGATCGACGGCACCGCGCGAAAGAATTCGACGCCCTCGTCCACGGTCATGTCGAGCACGTCGGCGATCGACTTGCTGCGGAACAAGACTTCGAGGGTTTCGCGATTGTAGCGCCTTCCCTTGCATACGTCGCACTGGACATAGACGTCGGGCAGAAAGTGCATCTCGATCTTGATCACGCCGTCGCCCTGGCAGGCTTCGCAGCGCCCGCCCTTGACGTTGAACGAGAATCGCCCCGGCAGATAGCCGCGCGACTTGGCCTCGGGCAATCCGGCGAACCAGTCGCGGATCGGCGTGAAGCAGCCGGTATAGGTGGCCGGGTTCGAACGCGGGGTGCGGCCGATCGGCGACTGGTCGATGTCGACGATCTTGTCGAGAAACTCGACCCCTTCCAGGCGCTCGTGCGCTGCGGGCTGCTCGCGCGCGTTGTTGATCCGCTTGGCCAATGCCTTGTACAGGGTCTCGACGATCAGCGTCGATTTGCCGCCGCCCGAAACCCCGCTCACGACGCAGAAGGTGCCGAGCGGGATCTCTGCAGTGATGCCCTTCAGATTGTTGCCGGTCGCCTCGACGATGCGCAGGATCTGCCCCGGATGGCCGCTGCGCCGGAGCGCCGGCACCGGGATCTGGCGCGTCCCGGTCAGGTACTGGCCGGTGATGCTGTTGGGGTTGGCCATGATCTGGTCGGGCGTGCCCTCGGCGACGACGTGGCCGCCATGGACCCCGGCGCCCGGCCCCATATCGACGACCCAATCGGCGGTGCGGATCGCCTCCTCGTCGTGCTCGACGACGATGACCGTGTTGCCGAGGTCGCGCAGCCGCTTCAAGGTCGCGAGCAGCCGCCCGTTGTCGCGCTGATGCAGGCCGATCGACGGCTCGTCGAGCACATAGAGAACGCCGGTCAGGCCCGAGCCGATCTGCGAGGCGAGCCGGATGCGCTGGCTCTCGCCGCCCGACAAGGTGCCCGAGGCGCGCGACAGGGTCAGGTATTCGAGCCCGACATTCTGCAAAAAGCCGAGCCGCTCGTTGATCTCCTTCAGGATGCGCTGGGCGATCTCGCGCTGGCTCGGGGTCAGCTCCTGGTCGATCCCGGAGAACCAGTGCAAAGCCTCGGAGATCGACAGGCGCGCGATCTCGCTGATGTTGCGGCCGCCGATCTTGACCGCCAACGCCTCGGGCTTGAGCCGGTCGCCCTGGCAGACCTCGCAGGTCCGCGCACTCTGATAGCGGCCCAGTTCCTCCTTGACCCAGGCGCTGTCGGTCTCGCGAAAACGCCGCTCCATGTTCGGCAGCACGCCCTCGAACGGCCGCTCGGTCGTGTATTTGCGCAAGCCGTCGTCATAGGTCATCTGGATCGGCTCGCCGTCGGAGCCCGGAAAGGATCGTGCGCCGCATCTTTTCCGGCAATTCGGCCCAGGGCGCGTGCATGCTCTGCTTGAAGTGCCGGGCGATGCTTTCGAGCGTCTGCGTGTAGTACTGCGACGATGAATGCGACCACGGGCTGACCGCACCTTCGGCGAGGCTCCTGCGCTCGTCATGGACGACGAGGCCGGCATCGAAATAGAGCTTGGTGCCGAGCCCATCGCAGGCCGGGCAGGCGCCGAACGGGTTGTTGAACGAGAACAGCCTGGGCTCGATCTCGGGGATCGTGAAGCCGGAGACCGGGCAGGCGAATTTCGCCGAGAAGATCGTCTCCTCGCCCGAATCGGCGTTCTCGGCGATCGCTATCCCGTCGGCGAGGTCGAGCGCGGTCTCGAACGAATTGGCGAGCCGGTTGCCGAGATCGGGTGCCACCACGATGCGGTCGACGACCACCGCGATATCGTGCTTCACATTCTTGTTGAGCGGCCGGACGTCGTCGAGTTCGACCATCTTGCCGTCGATCTTGACCCGCTGAAAGCCGCGCTTCCTCAGGTCGATTAGTTCTTTGCGGTATTCGCCCTTGCGCCCGCGAGCGATCGGCGCCAGCAGATAGAGCCGCGTCCCCTCGGCCATCGCTAATACTCGGTCGACCATCTGCGACACGGTCTGGCTGACGATCGGCAACCCGGTCGCCGGCGAATAGGGAACGCCGACCCGCGCCCACAAGAGGCGCATGTAGTCGTAGATCTCGGTCACCGTCGCGACCGTCGAGCGCGGGTTGCGCGAGGTCGTCTTCTGCTCGATCGAGATCGCCGGCGACAGCCCCTCGATCGATTTCGACCTCGGGCTTTTGCATCAATTCGAGGAATTGGCGAGCATAGGCCGATAGGCTCTCGACGTAGCGGCGCTGGCCCTCGGCATAGACCGTGTCGAAGGCGAGCGACGACTTGCCCGAGCCCGACAGGCCGGTGATCACTACCAGGCTGTCGCGCGGCAAATCGACATCGACGTTCTTCAGATTGTGCTCGCGCGCGCCGCGAATCCGGATTTGCTGCATGCTCCGAACTTAGCGCGTGACCGCCGTCGAAGCTACCACGGGCGCAATATCGGCTTGCGTCCGGAGCGGTCGCGACATTGATAGGCCATGGCCCGGGTCGACCCGGTTAGGGCGACAGTCAGCGGCTTTTATGGCTCCAACGCGCCGCGCAGGATATCGCGTGCCGGCTCGGCGCCGTCCAGCGGGCGCAAGCTGCGGCGCTTGATCTTCCAGCCCTCGTCGGTGCGGACGAACTCCCAGCGATTGGCCGAAACGCGATGCACGTGGAACCCGCGCGACGAGCCATGATTGGGCACGTCGAACAGCGGGCCCACGCGATCCGGCACGAGAATTTGCAAGTAGGAGATTGCGAATGCCGTGTCGCCGTTGATCCGCACATAGGGCAGCCCGGCGAAATGCGCGATGCCCTGTTCGATCGCCTGGTGGTGCTCTGGGCTCGAAGACCCGCCGGCGATCGCAGCCCGGCCGGTCGGCCGCGCGAACTCGACGCCGCGGTCGAACACCCCGTCCTCGGTCCACACCGAGGCGGTATAATCGCCGGCCCCGGTATCTGCGCTGGGCGGATGGCTGGCGATCAGGTTGTAGATCTCGAGACGGTCCTCGATCAGGCGAAGCCGCTGTTCAAGCGAGCTGCCGTCGCGGGCGCCGACTATCATTTGGCACCTCCTTGCTGGCGTCCGATTGCCCATTGCAGCGAGCCTAAGGCGCGTAGGGCGACGCGCGGATATCGAGACCGTTCGCCTGATTTCCGGATCAGACACCTACACGTTGCGCAGCCGGCCGCTTTCCTCGATCTCGGCCGCTGCTATCGCCCTTGTCAGCGCGCCGCTAAGCTCTTTGGCCGCCTCCAAAGTCAGCTCGACCGCAACCCGCGCGCCCGGCCCCAGCGCCGAGTTCACGAAATCGATGGTGATCGCCTCTTCCAACAGAGCGTGGTGCGGGTGGTCGTAGGACACGACCGAATGGGTCAGCTCGATCCACCCGTCACCAGCCTTGCCGGCCCCGGCTGCCTCGACGATCTCGACGATCGAGGTGCACATGGCGTTGTTCGGAAGTGCCGCGGGGTTATGCGGCCAGGTGCTTGTGCAAGAACGCGAACACCTTTTGCCAGCCGTCCAGTGCCTGCTCGATGCGGTAGGCTGGCCGGTCGTAATAGAAAAAGCCGTGCCCGGCGCCGTCGTAGCGGTGAAACTCGTACTGCTTGCCGTGCTTCTTGAGCTCGGCCTCGTGCTCATTGACCTGCTCTGGGGTCGGCGAACGATCCTCGTTGCCGAACAGACCGAGCAACGGGCAAGAGAGGTTCCGGGTGAACTCGATCGGCGCGGTCGGCTGCTTGGGGTTCAGCTCCTCCCGGCTCATCACTACCCGGCCGCCCCAAAGCTCGCACGCGGCGTTGATGCTCTTGGTATGGCAGGCGAACAGGAAAGCTTGCCGCCCGCCCGAGCAGGTGCCGAACACCCCAACCTTGCCGTTGAGCCAAGGCTGAGCCTTCAGCCACGCGACCGCACCCTCGGTGTCGCCGATGACCTGTGCGTCGGGAACCCCGCCTTCGGCGCGTACCTTGGCGGCGACATCGTCGGCTTTGCCTTCGCCGGCGCGGTGATAGAGGTTATGGCTGATCGCCGCATAGCCGTGATGGGCGAATTTGCGGGTGGCCTCGCGATACCACTCATCCCAGCCGGGCGCATGGTGCAGCAGCACCATGCCAGGGAACGGGCCCGGTCCCAACGGCCGAGCAGTGTACGCCGAGATCGGCTGGTTCTTGTCGCCGTTGATCGCCATCGTCTCCGCAATCATGCCTTCGTAAGCCATCGTCGCTCCCCTTTCCGTTGCAGGCAGGCCGCCCGCCGGCGGCCGTTCGATGCCTTAATGGTTAGCGCAGACGCGGGTCCGGGTCCATCCCCAGGTACATCCGGCCGCCGATCGGGCCGCTCCGCCGTGGGCGAACCAAAACCGGACCATCGCGGCGTGCGTCAGTAGCTCGGCTTGGACGCAAACGGCGTCAGCTGAAGCTCGTGGGTCCAGCACGATCGGTCCTGTGTGTGTAGGTAGTAGAACGCCTCGGCGATCTTGACCGGATTGATGATCAGATCGGTGCGGTTCTGGTTGCGCGGCAATGCCCGGGTCCCGGGGGAGTCGATGGTGCCGTCGATCACGACATTGGCGACGTGCACGCCGTATTCGGAGTACTCCTCGGTCAGCACCTGCGCCAAGGTACGCATCATGACCCTGGGATAATACAGCGACTGTCCGGTCATTCGCTTTTTACCGCGCAGCGAACTCGAGTTGTTCGAGAAGAAAAATGACCCTTGGCCTTTCTTCCGCATCGCTGGCAGCACCTCCTTGGCGACGAGAAACGGCCCACGGCAGGCGATGTGCAGCGCCGTATCCAGGATCTCGACCGGGACGTGCTCGAGCAGTTCCTTCTCGGGCGGAAGGTCGCGGCCTTCGAGGTAGCCGGCATTATAGACCAGCACGTCGGGGTCGCCGGCCTCGCGGCGGATTGCGGCGAACGCCGCCCCGATCGAGTCCTGCGAGACGAGATCCAATTCGACGATCATGCAGTCGCCGCCTTGTTCGCTGATCGCCGCCGCCAGCCCCGAGGCATTGGCCTCGTTGCGGGTGGTCAGCGCGACGAAAAAACCCTCCTGGGCGAATTTCTGGGCGACGGCGCCGCCGACGCCCCAGCGCACGCCGACCGGCAATTCGCTGTCGTCCACTGGCCGGCCATGCGCCAGCAAGGTATTGCGGCCGCTCGCCTGCCATTTGGAGGTGGCGCCAATCACCACCGCCACTTGCTTGCCCCTGGGGTTGGTTTTGCGATCTTGGCTCATAAGAAATTTTCCTTTGTGCGTTTTGGTCAGACGGCGGCGAAATCGATCAGTTGCCTCACCGGGGCGCCCGATTTGAGCGCGGCGAAACCGTCGTTGATTTGGTCCAGGCTGAGCCGGCCGGAGATCAGATGATCGAGCTTCAGGCGGCCCTGGCGCCACAGCGACAAAAGCCGCGGCATGTCGACCCGGAAGCGGTTGCCGCCCATCGAGGTGCCCTGCAATTTGCGGTCGCGCAGGAAGTCGAAGCCGTGCAATTCGATCTTCACCCCGAGCGGGACCATGCCGATGATCGTCGCCGTCCCGCCGGGGCGCAGCATGCCGAACGCCTGCTCGGCGGTGGTCTTGGTGCCGAGCGCCTCGAACGAATAATTGACGCCGCCGCCGGTCATCTCCCTGACCTGCTTTACGGGGTCGGCGTTGCTGGCGTTGAGCGTGTCGGTCGCGCCCAGCTCCCGCGCCAATTCGAGCTTTGAGGCCACCGTGTCGATCGCGATGATGCGCTCGGCCCCGGCCAGCGCGGCACCATTGATCGCCGACAAGCCGACCCCGCCGCAGCCGATCACCGCCACCGTCGATCCCGGTTCGACCTTGGCGGCGTTGAATACCGCACCCACCCCGGTCATGACCCCGCAGCCGACCAAGGCGGCGCGGTCGAGCGGGATGTCCGGGTCGATCTTCACGATCGCGTTCTCATGCACCAGCATCTCCTCGGCGAAGGACGACAGGTTCAGAAACTGGTTCATCAGCTCGCCGCCTTTCCACGAGAGGCGGCGCGAGACGCCGGGCGGCAATTTGACCTCGGTGTTTTCGCACAAATTCGGGTGGCCGGTGACGCATTGCGGGCAGGTGCCGCAGAATACCGAGAGGCAGGTGATGACGTGGTCGCCGGGCTTGACATAAGTGACGCCGTCGCCGACCGCCTCGACGATCCCGGCCAATTCATGGCCCAGCACGCACGGGGTCGGATGCGGATAGAGGCCCTCGATAAAATGTAGGTCGCTGTGGCAAAGCCCGGCAAAGGCGGTGCGCAGCAGCACCTCGCGGCTCGCAGGCTTGATCAGCGCCACCTCTTCGATCGTCAGGGGCTGGTTCGCGGCATGCAGCACGGCGGCTTTCATCGGACATCTCCTCGGGGGTAACCGCAAAGCAAGCTTTCAGCGCAGAGGAAGCGAGGGGCCGCAGAGGGCGCGAACGGCGAAAATTTTGAATTGCGCGCTTTGCGCATCCTCCGCGTTCTTGGGGATAAAACCCGCCTTCCTAGGCCGTGAAATTGAGGCGCAGGCCGGGCTCGGGCCAGTCCATCCGCGCGAGCTGGCCGGTGCCCGAGAGAGTGATGTAAGCGGTTTTCATATCGTCTCCGCCAAAGCAGATGTTGGTCGGGTAGACGTCGGGCATCTTGACCTGGCGCACCACCCGCCCGTCGGGGGCGATGACGGTGATGTGCCCGGTGATCAGGGTGGCGACGCAGATGTTGCCCGAGGCTTCGACCGCGAGGCTGTCGAAGCGCTGAAACCCCGGCAGACCGCAGACCAGACGCCCGGTATAGGGCGCCGGGAACGGCTCTTTGCGCAACACGCCCGGCTGCACGACTTCGAAGGCGAACAGCCGCGAGCTCTCGGTGTCGGCGACGTAAACGGTCCTTTCGTCGGGCGACAGGCCGACGCCGTTCGGGGTCAGCATCGGGTAGACCAACTCGACGATCTTCGACCCGTCGGGCAGCGCGTAATAAAGCCCGCCATGATCACGGTCGCGCGCGCGCCTTTTGCCGAGGTCGGTGAAATAAAAGCCGCCCTGGCGGTCGAATACGATGTCGTTCGGCGCCGACAGTTTGTGACCTTCGCACTCGCCGTAGAGGACTCGCGTGTCGCCGGTGCGCGGGTCGATCCGCTGGATCGTGCCGCCCCAGTAGTCCTTGGACGGGCCGGTCGACAGAAACCCGCCCTGGGCATATTCATTGCCGCCGTTGTTGCAGACATAGAGCGCGCCGTCGGGGCCGGTGGCCAGGCCGTTCGGCCCGCCGCCGGCATTGCCGACCGGCGATTTGGCGCCGTTTCGGTCGATGCGGGTGACGGCGGCGCCGGCGATCTCGCCGAGCACGACCGAGCCGTCGGCCATCGCCACCGGCCCTTCGGGAAACCGCAGCCCATCGGCGATTACGCTGATCTCGGCCATCGGATGGTCCTCCCCGCGATTGTCGGCATTGCGCGGCGGGAATTGTGTCGCCGGCCATCGACCGGCGTCAAGCCATGCCGCCCCGGGCCATGCCGCCCTGGGCCATGCCGCCCGGGGCCATGCCGCTCTCGGCCTCGAATAATCGGGTCGGTTGCTAGCCCGCGCGAAGATTGACACCTCGCAGGCCCGGAGTAATCATCGCTGATGGGATGGAGTTCTTCGCAAGCGGTAAGGGGCCGATCCGTCCGGCCTGTCGCAGGACATGCCGGCATGGCCGGCCGCTCAAGCGCAGCCCATCCCGAGAAGCAACTTGGCTCGAACCGATTTCGTTCGCGAGGCGTGGGGGGTTGGGCCGCGTCGCCGCGGCGACATGACGAGGAAATGGTAACGGAGAAGATAGGAGACCGCGATGCCGTTCGATGGTACGTATTTTCCTGCGCCGAGGCCATCCGACACTGGGCTCTTCCCGATCTGGAGCCGGCACGGCTGCCGGCTGTGGTTTGGGGCCCGGCTGCGCCGCGATCGGCGCGATGCAGCCACTTTGTTGCGCGCACCGCATCCGGCGGATCGCGATCTCGCCGTGGCCGGGCTGTTGCGCGAGGCGAAAGGGCTGATCGACGATCCGGAAACTTGGACTCGCCGCACTTACCGGTCGTTCGGCGGTCAACGCTGTGCGGTCGGCGCGCTTCGGGCTGCCGCCAAGCGGCTCGACGACCCCAGTATCGCGTGGTCGGCGCACGCGCTGTTGATCGATGTCGCCAGGTCGCGCGGCTTCACCAATGTCGAAACCATGAACGACCGCTCTTCCCATGCCGCCGTGCTCGCTGCCTTCGACCAGGCGATCAGGACGGCGGAGCGCGGTCCAGCGGCCAGATAGGCCGGCGCAGCGGGGAGCCCGTGCGGGCTCGGCTCCGGTCGGGGCTCTCCCTTCGGCTCGGCCTCGCCCGCTGGCGAATGCCTTGACCTCGGCTCGCAAAGCGCTGGCGCGGTAGAGCTCGCCGGTCCGTCGGTTGCGTTCGACCGGGTGCCGCCAACCCTCGTCGGCCGGATCGCCCGCGGGGTTAGGCGGTCAAGCGCTGCGGTGGATCGGATCGACCCAGCGCACCTGTTCGGGGCGCTCGACCGGCTCGATGTCGAGGTTGACGACGACCGCTTCGTTGTCGCTGCGCACCAGCACGCATTCGAGGGTCTCGTCGGCGGACGCGTTGATCTCCTGATGCGGCACATAGGGCGGCACAAAGATGAAGTCGCCCGGCCCCGCCTCGGCGACGTATTCGAGATGGTCGCCCCAGCGCATCCGCGCCCGCCCCTTCAACACGTAGATGACGCTTTCGAGCGCGCCGTGGTGGTGGGCGCCGGTCTTGGCGTCGGCGTGGATCTTGACCGTGCCGGCCCAGATCTTTTGCGCGCCGACGCGGGCGAGATTGATCGCCGCCGCCCGGTCCATGCCGGGGGTCTGCGCGGTATTGGGGTCGAGCTGGTCGCCGGGGATGATCTTGACCCCCTGGGTCTTCCAATCGAAGTGTCGATGCTGGTGCCCAGCGCTCATCTCGATCGCCCTCCTGCGGTGACAGGCGATACTAGCACGAGTTCGCACGACAAAAAAGCTTAAATCGACTGCATCAAGATATATCTTATTGCCGATGCCAATTTAACCCGACGGGAGCTAACCCTATGTCTGATGACGCATTTGACGGACCCCGCCAACTCAACGGCTATCATGCCCATGTCTACTACGATGCCGCGACCCGCCCGCTCGCCGAAAAGCTGGCTGAGTCGATCGGCAGCAAATTTCCGGTCGAGTTCGGCGGCTTTCGCGACGGGCCAGTCGGTCCGCACCCAATCGCCAATCTCCAGATCATCTTTACCACCGCAGAGTTCGATCGCGTCGTGCCTTGGCTGATGCTGAACCGCGAGGGGCTCGACATTCTGATCCACCCGCTCAGCGACAATTCGGTCGACGATCACAGCCGCTACGCATTGTGGCTCGGCACGCCGGTGCCGCTGAAGCTCGAAACGCTGCGCCGCGGCTACCGGCCCGAGCTGTTGCCGAAGGACCAAGCTGCGGCCGTCGAACCGGCTGCGATCAAGCTTGAACACGGAGCGATCAAGCTCAAGGGCATCGGCCACGTCAATTTGCGGGTCGCGGACCAGGAGGTGTCGAAGCGGTTCTATCGCGACATCCTCGGCTTTGCGATCGCCGAGGAAGACCCGGAGCATGGCGGCGTGTTCATGACCCTGGGCGAGAATTTCCACACCCTCGACATCGGCCAGCATCCCGCACCCGGCGAGGCGCAGCGCCCGCAGAAGGGCCAGATCGGGCTCGGGCACATAGCCTTTCAGGTCGGCAGCTACGCCGCCCTGCGCGACGCCTATGCGCATCTGGTCGGGAACGGGGTCGAGATCCTGCGCGCCACCAACCACGTCAATCAGCGCAGCTTCTATTTTGCTGATCCAGACGGCAATACGCTCGAGATCTATTACGAGATGCCGCATGCGCTGCAATTGTTCGAGGGCGGCCGATCGGACGATGACGAGGCGCTGCCGGTCAGCGGCCGTGGCGATCCGCTGCCGGCATGGCTGCTCGAAGACTGGCCGGGGCCGGAAATGAAGGCGCGGATCGAGCAGATTGGCCGCCGGCGCTAGATAGGCGCGTTCGCCCAAACGCCATTTTTGTCGGCAAGGGGCGGCGTCGGTGTTACGGCCGAATGCCGTCGCCCGCGGCAATCCAAGAAAGAAAGCACAAGAAAATGTTCAGACATCTTCATCCTCATAGCGGCAGGCGGCAGGCCCGCGGCATTTTCGGCCATGAGGTCGGGCCTTTCGGCCACCAGCCTTTCAACCACCACCGCGGCGGCCGAGACCGCCGGTCCGGCCGGGTCTTCGACCACGGCGATTTGCGCTATGTGCTGCTGCACCTGATCGCGCAGAAGCCGCGCCACGGCTACGAACTGATCAAGGCGATCGAGGAGCAGTTCGGCGGCGCCTACAGCCCGAGCCCCGGCGTGGTCTACCCGACCCTGACCCTGCTCGAGGAACTCGGCTACCTGCGGCCCGAGGCGGCCGAAGGCCCGCGCAAGCTCTATGCGATCACCGCGGAGGGGACCGCCTTTCTCGCCGCGAACCAGGCCCTGGTCGAGGCGATCTTCGCCCGCATGGCCGAGCTGAGCCGGGCCATCGGCGACGGCCCGGCGCCGGAGATCCGGCGCGCGGTGCGCAACCTGGAAGCGGCGCTGTCGATCCGGCTCGGCCGCGGCCCGCTGGAGGCGGCACAAGTGCGCACCATCACCGAAGCGCTCGACCGCGTCGCCGGCGAAATCGAGCGCGGCTGAGGGATGCGAAGGCGGGTCCCAGTGCCATCAGCCGCTGGGCGATCCGTCCTGGCGAGCACCTGACCCGAGTGTCGACCGGTAATCCGGCGATCGACCCAATATTTTACCGTCGCCCCCGCGAAAGCGGGGGTCCAGAGCCTGCCCCCGGCCTGAATAGGGGGCGCCGGACGTCGCTTGTCCCCTGCTCATGCCAGGGGCAGGCCCTGGGTTCCCGCTTTCGCGGGAATGACGGCCGCGTGCGGGTCTCGTGCACCGGCTTATTCACCGATTGCGTGCCAGCTCGGCCCAGGGTTGCCGGGGCTGCCGCTGCCGATCACCTTGGTCCCGTTCATCTCCCAGATCTCGATCGCGCCGTTCGCGTTCTGGAGCAGGATGTCCGAATAGCCGTCGCCGTTGAAGTCGCCGGTCCCGAGCGCGTGCCAGGCGGTGCCGAGATCGCCGACGGTGCCGCCGCCGATCCGTTTCAACCCCTTCATCTCCCAGATCGCGACGGCACCATTCGCGTTCTGCAGCAGGATGTCGGCGTAGCCGTCGCGGTTGAAGTCGTCCGAGCCGATGACGTGCCAGGCAGTCCCCGGATTGTCGATCGTCGCGTTGCCGATCACCTTGGCGCCGTTCATCTCCCAGATTGCGACCCCGCCGTTTGCGTTCTGGAGCAGGATATCGGAATAGCCGTCGCCGTTGAAGTCGCCGGTGGCGATCGCGTGCCAAGCCTTCCCCGGATTGCTGATCGTGGCTTTGGCGATGATCTTGGTCCCGTTCATCTCCCAGATCGCGACCATGCCGTTGCTGTTCTGAAACAGAATGTCGGACTTGCCGTCGCCGTTGAAATCGCCGGTGCCGATCGCGTGCCACGCGGTTCCGGGGTTGCTGACGGTGGCGCTGGCGATCGCTTTGGTCCCGTTCATCTCCCAGATTGCAACCGCGCCGTCGAGGTTCTGCCACAGTATATCCGAGTACAGGCTGCCGTAGAAGTCGCCGGACCCGATAACCCGCCAGCTCGGCCCAGGGTTCGCCCCGACCAGCGCCTTGGTGGTCGCGGTGGTCCCGTTTATCAGCCAGATCTCGGCCTGACCATTGGTGTTCTGCCACAAGATGTCGGACCTGCCGGCGGCGTTGAAATCTGTGGTCTGCGGGTTTTCGCTTAACGGTGTCCCGGCCCCGCTCAGTTCATACACGGTGCCGCAACCGATATCCCTGCAACTCAGATCGCCGCCATACTCCGTACTCCCATACAGGTTCCCCGCGGCGTGGATAACCAGACCAGCCTCAGGCTCTCCTCCATCCGCGCAATTGGCCTGGGAACATAAATTGTACAGGTCTGTCTCGGACCAGCCGCCGCCCGGATTCGCCGTGAGATTGAAGACCGGCCATCGGGAAGCCAATTGCTGAGGTTGCCGCCATTGAGAAAGGTTGTACCATAGAAATCGCCCAGCGGCCCCAAAACCAATGCCGCCAACGACGCGCCGCCGTCTGGGACAATCGTTCTGCGAGCAGAAGGTATGCAGGACGCTTTCCGTCCAGCCGCCGCTTTTGGCGCGGCTCAATTCAAACACCACACCACAGCAATCGCCGCCAGCGGAGGTCGTCCCAGTAGAGGTTGCCAAAGCCGTCCATGATCAGGGCGGAGATGGCGCCGAGCCGTCGGCGCAATTGATCAGCGAACAGAAACCGTAAAGCACGGTCTCGGTCCATGTACCACCGGCGGTAGGCGGGAAGTTCGAACACCACGCCGCAGGTCGCTGGATTGCACTCATAGTAATTTCTCGGAGCAGAGGCGTACGGGCCGCCCGACGAGGTAGTGCCGTAAAGATTGCCATCGCCGTCCAAAATCAATCCGCCTGGGAAATACACCATCGGCGCAGCCGATTTTCGAGCAAAAAGCGTAGAGAACCTTTTCGCTCCAGCTTCCCCGGTTGGGCGTCAGCTCAAACGCCACTCCACAGTTGCTGTAAACGCCGCCGCTGCAACTTCCACTAGTCGCGCCACCTTGGGAGGTAGTCCCGTAGAGATTGCCTGCCCTGTCGAAAACCAGACTTCCGTTCGGCGCCGATCCGTCCGCACAGCTAGCTTCCGAGCAGAAATTATAAAGTACTGTTTCAGTCCAACCGCCCTGGCGCGGCGCGAGCTCGAACACAGTTCCGACGTCATGGCTACCGCCGCGGCTTGTCGCACCATAAAGGTTTCCCTCTGCATCCATGACGAGGCTGCCGACCGGTGATGCGCCGTCTGGACAGTTGCTTTGTGCACAAAAATTATACAATACGGCTTTAGCCCAATTCCCGTCTTGATCTGGTTAGTTCAAAAACAATGCCGCAACTACCCTGGCAGAGGCCTCGGTTACGACTCACTCCGCCAATTGTGCTGGTGCCATAGAGGCTGCCGCTCGGACCAATAAGCAAGCCGCCGCTAGAATGGGATCCCGCAGTCCGTTTGTGAGCAGGAGAAGCTGTACAGTGTCCGCTCGGTGTAGGCTGCCACCGCCCCACTGAGCGGTGTTAGGGCAAGGCCGAACAGCATGATCATCACCATCGCTTTTACAGGCGGCGTCTTAAGAAGCGCGAACTCGGGTCGCTGAGCCGAGAGCCAAGCTGCTGATCCTTTGCTGCCGCAAGCAAACGAGCAGTGGATGAACGAGCGAGCCACCTGACGGGACAGAAAGAAGTGAACAAACGTGCATCTGTCTCACTCGCCGGTGGCGCGCCAGGCGGGGCCGGGGGTGCCGATGACGGCGCTCTTGGCCACTTTGGCGCCGTTCATCAGCCAGATTTCGGCCGGGCCGGCGGTGCTCTGCAATAGGATGTCGGATTTGCCGTCGCCGTTGAAGTCGCCGGTCCCGACCGCGTGCCAAGCCGGTCCGGGGTTGGCAATGCCGAGGCGGGCGATGACCTTGCTCCCCTTGACCTCCCAGATCTCGAATCGCACCAGCGGTGCTCTGCAGCAGGATGTCGGCGTAGCCGTCGCCGTTAAAATCGCCGCTTCCGATCGCACGCCAGCCGGGGCCGGGGTTGCCGAGAGCGATGTTTGAGGTCGGCTTCGTCCCGTTCATCTCCCAGACCGCGATCGCGCCGGTGGTGTTCTGCAGCAAAATGTCGGACTTGCCGTCGCCGTTGAAATCGCCGGTCCCGACCGCGTGCCACGGCGTGCCGGGATTGCCGACGGCGCCGCGGGCCGTGACCGTCGCCCCGTTCATCTCCCAGATTTCGACGGCACCATTCGTGTTCTGCAGCAGGATGTCGGATTTGCCGTCGCCATTGAAATCGCCGGCTCCGACCGCGTGCCAGGCAGCCCCAGGATCACCGACACCGGTGCTCGCGACCATCTTGGTCCCGTTCATCTCCCAGATCGCCACCGAGCCGTCGAGGTTCTGCCACAAGATGTCCGAGTACAGGCTGCCGTAAAAATCGCCCGACCCAATGACCCGCCAAGCCTTCCCCGGGTTCTTCCCGACCACCGCCTTCGCGGTCGGCACCGTGCCGTTCATCAGCCAAACCGCCGCCTGCCCATTGGCGTTCTGCCACAAAATATCGGATTTCCCGTCGCCGTTGAAGTCGCTCTCGATTGGCTCAGCGCGCGCTATGAATGCGCCCGTTGCGATGGGTGTTTTGCCGACGGGGATCGTGGCGACAACCTTATCGGTGCCGGTGGCGATCACCGAGACAGTATTGGAATCTGTGTTGACGACATAAACTTGGCTTCCGTCGGGGGTGACTGCCACCCCCATTGGCGAGGCGCCGACGGCAATCGCTTTTGTGAGCGCGTTGGTTGCGGTGTCGATGACCGAAACATTGTTGGCGGTGTAGCTTGTGACATAGAGCTTGCTGCCGTCGGGTGTCACTGCCGGGAAATAGGCTTGGCTGCCGAGCCGGATGGTTGCCGTGACCTTGTTGGTTGCGGCGTTGACGACCGAAACCGAATGACCGCCATTGTTTGCGACATAGACTTTGCTGCCGTCCGGACTCACCACGACGCCCGTCGGAAAAAGGCCGACCGGGATCGTGGCGGTCACCGTATTGGTCGCCGCGGCAATGACCGAGAGAGTGCTGTCGCCGTTATTCGTAACGTAGACCTTGCTGCCATCCGGGCTCGCCGCCGCGGCGTATGGGTATTTACCGACTGGGATTGTATTGGATACCGTATTGGTCGCAAGGTCGATAACCGAGATGCTGTTGTTAAACACCTTGCCCGTATAGCCGAAATTGATCGCGTAAACCTTGCTGCCATCGGGCAGAGCCGCCAACGTGAAGGCTCCCCGGCTTACCGGGATCGTCGCAACTACGGTATTCGTCGCGGTTCTGATCGCCAACACCGCGCTCCCGGCATGGCTCGTGACATAGATCTTGCTGCCGTTGCCCGTCACCGCAACACCGTATGGGTCGCTGCCGACGGGGATCGTCGTGGTCACTGTATTCGTCGCAGTATCGATCACCGAGACATTGTTTGAGCCACTGTTGGTGATGTAGGCGTTTTGCACAAGGCTTGACAGCGAACCGTACACCGAGAACGCCGGTGCATAATATATCGTTCCATTTTTGTAATAATTACCGGATATTAGGGTCGACTTAGATCCGTAAAGCGACCAGACACCGTTCGTGACGTTACCGGCCGCATCATCATACTTGCCATTCGATAGCCACCAGCCATCGACATTACCTGGAGTTACAGATGTTCCGGCGTATCCGGGGACATTGCCGACCAAATAATAGGTTCCGGCGGGAAGGGTCGTATCGACATTCATTACCGCGGTGTGCGGACCGCCCGCGGGGATCGTCAGGCTCGCTTTTGCAAAGATAGTGGTGGGGTCGATCAGCGAGTTCTGCAGTGAAAAATCGAAAGTAGTGAACGTCGTCGCGGGTCGATATAGCATGACGTCGATCGTCGACACATAATAGCTTGCGGCGAGCGTGAACGAGGCGGCGGTGCAGGTATTGCAATACATTCCATAATAACCAGCACCGGAATTTGGTGCATCTACCAGTAATGAATCCGCATGAGCGGGATGGGTTATCCATCCTTGCAACGCCATTGCGAATGCAGATGCGCTTATCATAGCGATCAGCGCTTTCATGTCCGTCCGCCCTCTTCCCCTGAGCCGCCGAACGCGGCCGCTGCGAATGGCGAAATCGAGCGCGGCTGACGGAGGCGACGCCGGGTCCCGGCGCCGCCAATCGTGAGCACCCCATCCTGGCAAGCGCGCGCCGGTTCGTGCGCTCGGCTCACTCGCCGATCGCGTGCCAGGCTGGCCCCGGGTTGCCAGGGCTGCCGCTGCCGATCACCTTGGTCCCGTTCATCTCCCAGATCGAAATCGCGCCGTTAGTATTTTGCAGCAGAATATCGGATTTGCCGTCGCCGTTGAAGTCACCGGTCCCGAGCCACGTGCCACGCCGTGCCGGGATTGCCGAGACCAGCGCTCGCGATCACTTCGGTCCCGTTCATCTCCCAAATCTCGAGCCGCGCCATTGGTGTTCTGCCACAGAAGGTCGGACATATGCCGTCGGCGTAGAAATAGCCGGAGCCGACCTCATGCCAGCTCGCACCAGGGTTTTGCCGTCAACGGCGCTCTCGGCTGACTTTGGCCCGCGTTCATCTGCCAAATCTCGGCCGCGCCGCTCGGGTATATTGCAATAGATACGTCGGATCTTGCGTCGTTGTTAGAGTCGCGCAGTAGAGATCGCGTGCCAGCTCGCCTCCGGGATTAGCTGATGGAGGTGTTCGCTGACTACTCTGTCGGTCGCAGTTGATCTCCGAGAAGCGCGATTGCGCCGTCGTGTTCATGTAACACAGAGGTCGGATTGGCCTGGGTCAGTTGAATCGCCGCCGCCGATCGGCGCCGAACTCGCGCCAAGAGTGCACCACGACGCCGTCCTCGGTCGCTTTCCCCGTCCATTCCCAGTCGCAACCGCCCGCAGAACAGAAGTTGTACAGCACTGTTTCGGTCCAGGCGCCGCCTGAGGTCGCGGGTGGAGCTAGTTTAATACGGCGCCAGCGTCGTCGCTGCCGCCAGCTAAAGCTGTGCCGTATCCAGATGTCCTGCGGCGTCCCTGGTCAATCCGGTGGGTACTCCCCCGTCGACGCAGGCGGATGACGAGCAGAAAGTCGTAGACCACCCTGTAGGTCCATACCGTATGCCCCGGGTTTGGCGAAATTCGAATACCACGCCCGAATAACTGGGAGCGCCGCCATTGCCGGTCATGCCGTGAGATTGCCCATAGGATCCGTGATGAACAGGGAAGAAATAGCGCCTAAGCCGATTTGCCCGACGGGATTGCGAACAAACATCGTGCATCGCTGGCTCTGTCCACCTGCCTGACGTATTCGTGAGTTCGGATATGACAGCCGCATCCTGTCACTGGGGCATGATCCCCCGAGCGGACCGCCGCCAGCCGTACCGGAATGGAAATTCCGCGATTTTGCCGGAGCTCTGATCCTGGCCGGGTCCACATACCGTCGAAACAAGTGCCGCCGTCGGGCAAAAGCTATAAAGGACGCTCTCAGGCCGGCCGGTATGCGCCGGGATTATAGGTGGTAGGAGCGGGTAAACAGTGACCACGCCACCGCGGCGTATGCGGCCGAGAGCCGCCGCTGGCTGTGTTATAAAGGTCGCCCCCTGTCCCTGGTGAACCAGAGCGCGCCATCGGGACGAGCGATCCGAGCAGTTTGAGTAGGGACATCCGCCGGAAGGGCGTAATTACGGTATTTTACCGGAAGCCGTGATCTGGCCGATAATTCGCTATCCCGAGCCAAAGGGCAATCCGCACCTGCCGTAAGGTCGCGGCAAGCCACGGAGATCCGAACAGGGTATTCGGTAACCGCACCCTTTGTTGTAATGCGCCCGATTTTTCCTGGGGGGCCGTTCACAGGGCTGTCGGGGTAAACAAAGCGCGCCGTCCGGCCCGGCAGCGATACCCATGGGAACAGGAGGGATATACAGAAATTGCTCCCTAGGTAGTGATGCGCCCAATTTGCCCGTGCGCGGCACCGATGGTGCTACAGTCCTGCACGTCAAACCAAAGCGCGCCATCCGGCCCGGCCGTGATGTCGTCGGGGATGGCGGTCGATGAGTTTGGGATCGAATATTCCGTTATGATCTGCGCGGCGACCTGGGTCTGCGAGGACGAACAGCAGGCCCATTACCAGCAGAAGGATCGGAAATTGAGACAATTTCGGCGACGCAAAAGCATGTTCTTGTCCCCGATTGCCGCCCGCTTCTTCTTCTGCTGAGGTGCAGCCAGCACAAAAATGACACAAAATTGACGAGTTTACAATCGAGAAGAGAGCGAATGAAGTTTACAAAAGCCTTCAAAGCAGCGGTCAGGCGGCCGGTTGGATCGGCGACCCGCACGAGCGGGAGCCGTATCTCGTCGAGGCGCGGCGGCTTTATCGCGGGGCGACGCGGCTGGTCGTCCGGCTCGGGCTCGACGGCGGAAGTCGCGGCCTTCGATCATCCGGCGCGCGGCATGCTCTCGCTTGACATATCGCGAATATGAGCGTATGTCAGAGCATATGGCGATTGAGCGCACCACCGTCCGTCTTCCTTCGGATCTTCTCGACCGGGTGCGGCGCAGGGCGGCGGCCGACGGGCGCACGCTCACGGCGCTGATCGAGGATGGGCTGCGAGCGGTTTTGAGCGAACATCGCAAAGGCGGCGCGGGCAGGCGCATCCTGCCGCGAATCAGCCGAGCGGGGGGCGGGCTGTTGCCGGGGGTGGATTTGACCAAACCCTCGGCGTTCGAAGAGGCGGATGATTTGCACGAAATCGGCCGGACGCAGCGGGCGGAATGATCTTGCCTGACGTGAATGTGCTGATTTATGCCTTCCGCGCGGACCTGCCCGAGCACCGCATCTGCCGACCCTGGCTTGCCGCCGTGGTGTCGGGCGATCAAAGTTTCGGCATGTCGCCGATGGCGCTCGGCGCTGTCGTGCGGATCACGACCGATGCGCGCGCCTTCAGAACACCAAGCGGGCTCGACGAGGTGTTCGGGTTCTGCCAGGACCTGCTAGAGCAGCCGCATTGCCAGCCGGTTGAGCCGGGCGAGCGGCACTGGGACATCTTTCGCCGGCTTTGCCTTAAGACCGAGACGCGGGGTCCGGGCGTCACCGACGCCTGGTTTGCGGCGCTCGCCATCGAATGGGGCTGCGAGTGGATCACGTTCGATGGCGATTACGCGCGGTTCCCGGGACTGAAATGGCGCCGGCCAAAAGCGTGAGACGCCCACCTTCGGCGAACTCCGGCGTCAGGCTCGAAGCGCTGCCGACATACCCCGGCGAACGGATCGGACAAGTCATGATCAAACAGGGCATCGGTCAGCCGGTCTCGCGCTTCGAGGACCCGCGACTGTTGCGCGGACGTCCAACTCGCTGAACGGCAATTGATCAAGGTGACGCGTGAATTTCGCTTTGGCATTACAACGCATCAAAGAAGCGGCCGGGCCGGCGGGGTGGATCGGCGATCCGCATGACCAGGAGCCGTATCTGGTCGAGGCGCGGCGGCTTTATCGCGGGGCGACGCGGCTCGTCGTGCGGCCGGGCTCGACCGCGGAGGTCGCGGCGGTCGTCGGGATCTGCGCCGAGGCGGGGTTGGCGGCGTGCCGCAGGGCGGCAATACCGGGCTCGTCGGCGGCGGCGTGCCGCCTGTGGAGCGCGACAACATCGTGCTGGCGCTCGGCCGCATGAACCGCATTCGCGCGATCGATCCCGTCAATTTCACGATGACGGTCGAGGCCGGCTGCATCCTGGCGCATTTGCACGAGGCGGCGGCCGAGGCCGATCGGCTCTTCCCGCTGAGCCTCGGCGCCGAGGGCAGCTGCCAGATCGGCGGCAACATCTCGACCAATGCCGGCGGCATCGCCGTCTTGCGCTACGGCAACACCCGCGAATTGACCCTGGGGATCGAGGTGGTTCTCCCCGATGGGCGCGTCTGGGACGGGCTCCGGGGCCTGCGCAAGGACAATACCGGCTACGATCTGAAGCAGCTCTTTATTGGCGGCGAGGGCACGCTCGGCATTATCACCGCCGCGACCGTCAAGCTCTTTCCGAAGCCGCGCGAGATCGAAACCGCATTTCTGGCGCTCGCCCGTATCGAGGATGCGATGGCGCTCTTCGCTCGTGCCCGCGCGGCAACCGCCGACCAGTTGACCGCGTTCGAACTGATTCCGCGCGCCGGGCTCGATCTGGCGCTCGCCCACATCCCGGGCACAATCGATCCGCTGGCGCAACGCCACCCCTGGTACGTCCTCCTCGAAATGTCGTCGAGCCAGATCGAGAGCGGCATTCGCGTGCTATTGGAAAGGCTGCTCGAACAGGCACTCGGCGAGGGGCTCGTCGCCGACGGCGTCATCGCCGCGAGTGGCGCGCAGTCGAAAGAGCTTTGGCGTATTCGCGAGGCGATCGTCGAGGCGCAGCTCTATTCCGGCTCGATCAAGCACGATGTCTCGGTGCCGGTCAGCCGGGTCGCCGAATTCGTCACCCGCGCCAGCGCCGCGGTCGGCGACAGATTGCCTGGCATCCGGCCAATCGCCTTTGGCCATGTCGGCGACGGCAACATCCACTTCAACCTGACCCAGCCCGAGGGAATGGACAAAGACGCCTATCTGGGGCGCTGGCAGGAGTTCAACGACGTCGTGCACGGCGTCGTGCGCGATCTCCAAGGCTCGATCAGCGCCGAGCATGGTGTGGGCATCATGAAACGGGACGAGATCACCCATTACAAGTCGGCGGTCGAGATCGAGCTGATGCGCCGCGTCAAGCACGCTCTCGACCCCGACGGCATCATGAACCCCGGCAAGCTGGTCAGCGTGTAAGGGGTTTCAATACCTTCCATGGAGCCGTCCTTTCGTGACAAGGCCCTGGCTAAACTCGCTCTGATGTCGATCATGGTCGATCCCGAGATCGGCAAGCATGCCTGAGCAGCTTGCAGCTGGCCGATCGTTTCCAAATCACGCTATACGATGCCGCCTATCTGGAGCTGGCGCAGCATCGCGCGCTGCCGTTGGCGACACTCGACGACGCGCTGGGGCCGGTGCCCGCGCGCTCGGCATCTCGAGGCTGGAGGCGTGAGCGAGTAGGATCGCCGGCAGCGCTGCGACCGTAGCCTGGAGGCCTGCCGATGTCCTACACCGCGCCCATCGCCGATATGCGCTTTGTGCTCGACGAGGTGGTCGGGATCGGCGGGGTGGCGGCGCTGCCCGGCTTTGCGGCGGCCGACCCGGAACTCGCGGACGTGGTCCTCGGCGAGGCGGCGAAATTCGCCGAGAGCGTGCTGGCGCCGCTGAACCAGCCGGCCGACCGCGCCGGCAGCGTCCTCGAAAACGGCGTCGTGCGCACGCCCTTGGGGTTTCGCGAGGCCTATGCCCGGTATGTCGAAGCTGGGTGGAACGGGCTCGCCGCCGATCCCGAACATGGCGGCCAGGGTCTGCCGCTGGCTCTCGCCACCCCGGTAGCGGAGATGCTGGACGCGGCCTGCATGAGCTTTGCGCTATGCCCGCTGCTCAATCAAGCGGCAATCGAATTGCTGCAGGCCTATGGCTCGCCGGACCAGCAGCGGCTTTATCTCGGCCGGCTCGTCAGCGGCGAATGGACCGGCA
This sequence comes from uncultured Alphaproteobacteria bacterium, assembly GCA_963832875.1. Taxonomy (GTDB): domain Bacteria; phylum Pseudomonadota; class Alphaproteobacteria; order ATCC43930; family CGMCC-115725; genus AP-15. The sequence goes on from CAWHWB010000006.1 coordinate 68,294, forward strand.
CGATGAATTTGACCGAGCCGCAGGCCGGCTCGGACCTTGGCGCGCTGACCACCCGTGCGCGTCCGGCCCATGACCCAGCCCACGGCGATCATTATCGGATCACCGGGCAGAAGATCTTCATCAGCTACGGCGACCATGATTTGACGCCCAACATCGTCCATGCGGTACTGGCGCGCACCCCCGGGGCGCCGGCTGGATCAAAGGGGCTTTCGCTGTTCCTGGTGCCGAAATTCTTGCCCGACGCGGAGGGTGAGCCGGGGCAGCGCAACGAAATCCGCACGCTCGGCCTCGAGCACAAGCTCGGCATCCACGCCTCGCCGACCTGCGTGCTGGCCTATGAGGATGCGGTCGGCTGGCGGATTGGCGAGGAAAACCGCGGGCTCGAATACATGTTCACGATGATGAACAATGCCCGGCTCAATGTCGGGCTGCAGGGTGTCGCGATTGCCGAGCGCGCCTATCAGCAGGCCCGCGATTTTGCCCGCGACGCGGGTGCAGGGCCGGCCCTTCGGCGCCGCCACCGATGCCGGGGCCCAACCCGATGCCGGGGCATTGCCGATCGTTTATCACCCCGACGTGCGGCGGATGCTGTTGTGGATGCGTGCCGCGACCGAGGCGATGCGCGCGCTCGCCTATTACGCCGCGGCGACGATCGACCATGCCCGCTCCCATCCCGACCCGGCCCGGCGTTCGGCCGCGCAGCGCCGGGCTGATCTCTTGATCCCGGTGGTCAAGGCCTGGTGCACCGACCTCGGCGTCGCCGTCGCCTCGATCGCCATCCAGGTGCATGGCGGCATGGGCTACATCGAGGAGACCGGCGCCGCGCAATATTCTGCGTGACGCCCGGATCGCGCCGATCTATGAGGGCACCAACGGCATCCAGGCGCAGGACCTCGTCGGCCGCAAGCTCGCCCGCGACCGGGGTGCTGCGGCCGCGGCATTGTTCGCCGACATTGGCGCCACGACGGCGGCGCTCGATCAGAACTCGCAAAGCCGATTTGGCATCACTGGCGGGGGCATTGCGTGCGGGTCTCCAGGCCCTCGAGACCGCGACCGCGGGGCTCCTCGACACCGATACGGCGACGGCGGCGGCGGGTGCCGCACCTTATCTGGAGCTGTTCGGCGAGGTCTGCGCCGGCTGGCTGACGGCCCGCCAAGCGCTGGCCGCCGAGCGCCTGCTGGCCATCGGCCGCGGCGACCCTGCCTTTCTGCGCGCCAAGCTCGCGACCGCGCGCTTTTTTGCCGATCATTTCCTGGCGCTGGCGCCGGGCCGTCTGCCGGCGATCCTCGGCGGCGCCACGGTGCTGGCATTCGATCCGGACCGGTTCTGACCGGCCATGCCCGCCGGTCCGGTACCGGCGCCCCGAGCCGACGACATCCGGCTCGGCATCCTCTACATGGTCGCGTCGGTGTTTCTGTTCTCGATCCAGAACGCGATCGGCAAGTGGCTGGCGCAGAGCTATCCGATCCCGATGCTGGTGTTCTTCAGAAGTGCGGTCGCGCTGCTGCCGTCTTATCTATTGGTGTTGCGGGCGGGCGGGGTCCGGGTGCTGCGCACCAACCGGCTCGGCGCGCAATTCGGCCGGGCGGCGATCTGGGGCGCCTCGAACGTCGCCTCGTTCTTTGCTTTTCACCTCCTGCCGCTCGCCGACGCGGTGGCCCTGACCTTTGCCGCGCCCTTGTTTCTGACCGCGCTCTCTTGGCCGATGCTCAAGGAGCGGGTCGGGCGCGAACGCTGGATCGCGGTCTCGGTCGGGTTTGTCGGCGTCCTCTTCATGGCGCGGCCGAGCGGCGCGGGCAACTGGGCCGGCATCGGCTTTGCCCTCTTATGCGCGGTCAGCAGCGCGGTCGGTACACTGGCCGTGCGCGGCTTGACCCGCACCGAATCGACAGCCTCGATCGTGTTCTACACCGCACTGTTCATGACCTTGGGGACATTGCCGCTGCTGCCGTTCTATTGGGTGACGCCGAGTTTTTTCGGCCTCGTGCTGTTTTGCTCGCTCGGGCTGATCGGCGGCGTCTCGCAATATTGGACGACCCTGGCGCTCTATTACGCGCCGGCGGCGGCGGTGTCGCCGTTCAACTACATGGCCCTGATCTGGGGCTCGATCCTCGGCTTTGCCGTATGGGGCGAGGTGCCGACCCTGCCCGTCGTCATCGGCTCGGCGATCGTGACCCTGACCGGCCTTTACCTCCTGCGACACGAAGCCTTCCGCAGCCGCGCGCCCCGCCGCGCCAAGCAGCCCCGCCCGGCCGGCTGAACAACCTCCGATGAGAGCGCCAGCGCCGTCAACGAAGTTGATCTCGTTCATGTTTTAACCTATAAGATTGCTCAGCAAATCCAGAGGACGAGCAGCGCTGATGGCCGATCCATGGGCGGGCGGCCCGGAACCCGCCAGCCGCTTCCGGTTCAAGGACATGCTGCCCGCTCTCGTCTTCGATGTCGCGGTGCCAATCCTCGTGTTCAATCTCTTGATCCGCTGCGGCGTTGAGACGCTGTGGGCGTTGGCGGTGGGCGGGCTTTCTGCGGTCGTCAACAACATCCGCGTCTGGATCCTGACCCGCCGGCTCGAGCCGCTCGGGATTATCGTGATCGGCTTTCTGGCGATCGGAACGGCGGTTTCGCTGATCACGCGCAGCGTGTTCATCGGGCTGGTCAAGGCGTCATTCCTGACCGCGACCTTCGGTTTGATTTGCTTCGGCTCGCTCCTCGCCGAGCGGCCATTGATGTTCTACGTCACCCGGCAGTTCGTCGCCGGAGATGATCCGGTGCGGCTCGCATGGTGGAACGGGCTGTGGCGATTTCCGAGCTTTCGTAACGCGCAACGCCTCGTGACCACGGTCTGGGGCATCGCCTTTCTGGTCGAAGCGCTACTCCGGGTCGCCTTCGCGATGACGCTGTCGCCGGCGCAGGTGGTGGTGGTCTCGCCGCTGATTGGGCTCGGGGTGATGGTTGCGCTGATCGCATGGACGCGGCGCTATCTGCAGGCGGTCCGCGAACGGCGGCTCAGCGAGCTGCGGCAGAGCCCGCAGGTTGAACCGGCGGCCTGAAACGAAACAGCGCTGTTTCGGCGGCGGAGCGCATCGACGTGGCTGGTGAGTTGCGATGGGTTCGCGCCCCGCAACCGCCGGCGCTACCCCCGCGCACCGGGGGCGTGTTGAGTACGCGAGCGTGATGCGCGCAAAAACTCCAGGAGTTGCGACCGAACTGGCACGCGCATTGCTTGCAGACAATGATGGAAGGTGAACCGGGAGGGAGCGATGAGCCGTGACGAGCTGACCCGCAAGATCCTCGCCGTCAAGCGCGCGAAGGGGCTGACCTGGAAGACGATCGCAGCCGAGATCGGAGGCGGCACGGCGGTCTATCTGACCGCCGCCTTGATCGGGCAGATGAAATTGCGGCCGGAGCAGGCCGAGCGCGCGGCCGAGTTGCTCGATCTCGATGCCGACGAGCAACGTCTGCTGCAGGAAATTCCCTACCGCGGCTCGCTGCCGGGTGCGCTGCCGACCGATCCCTTGATCTACCGCTTTTATGAGCTGGTGCAGGTCTACGGCACCACCTGGAAGGAGCTGATCCAGGAGGAATTCGGCGACGGGATCATGAGTGCGATCGATTTCGACATGGCGATCGAGCGCCAGCCCGACCCGAAAGGTGACCGCGTCAAGCTGACCCTGAGCGGCAAATTCCTGCCGTTCAAGGAATATTGATCGTGCCGCTGGTTGCCGCTCAGTGCAGTCGGTCGAGGGCGAGGTTCAATTCAAGGACGTTGACCCGCTTTTCACCGAGAATGCCGAGAACCCGATCATGGGTTTGCGCAGCGACGAGCGCGCGCAGCTTGTCAGGGGCCAGATGGCGCGCCTTAGCAACGCGCGGCACCTGGAACAGGGCGGCGGCCGGGGTAATGTCGGGGTCGAGACCGCTCGCCGAGGTGGTCACCAGATCGACCGGGATCGGCGTTCCGGGGTTGTCCTTCGCGAGCTTGGCGGCATCGGCCTTGACCCGGTCGACCAAGGCCTGGTTGGTCGGCCCGAGGTTCGAGCCGCCCGAATTGTCGGCGGCATAAGGGACCGAAATCGTCTTGGTCGGGTCCTTCGGGTCGGGTTCGGTGGTCGCCGATGGGCGGCCGTGGAAATATTTGTCGGAAGCGAAGTTCTGGCCGATCAGGGTCGAGCCGATCACCTTGCCGTTCTGTTCGACCAGGCTACCATCGGCCTGGCGCGGAAAGATGAGTTGCGCGAACCCGGTCATGCCAAGCGGATAGACGAGGCCGGTGATGATGGTCATGACGACGATCATCATGATCGCCGGACGGATTTGCCTGAGCATGGGTCGGGCTCCTTAGAGCTTAACGCAACCTGGCTCTTTTATCGTCGCCCTCGCGCAAGCGGGGGTCCAGAGCTTGCCCCTGGCCCGAACAGGGGGGAGGGGCTGTCGCCCGGCCGCCCCTGGGTTTCCGCTTTCGCGGGAATGACGATAAAAGATGGTGTTGTTGATTCGCATCGGGACCTCACGCCAGGCCGATCGCGGTGACGGCGAGATCGATCAGCTTGATGCCGATAAACGGCACGATAATGCCGCCGAGGCCGTAGACCAAAAGGTTGCGGCGCAGCAAGCTGGCCGCCCCGGTCGGCCGATATTGCACTCCCCGCAATGCCAGCGGGATCAGGGCAATGATGATCAGCGCGTTGAAGATGATCGCGGCAAGGATCGCGCTCTCGGGGCTGTGCAGCCGCATGATATTCAGCACCCCCAATTGCGGATAGAACGCCGCGAACATCGCCGGGATGATCGCGAAGTATTTCGCCACGTCGTTGGCGATCGAAAACGTGGTCAGCGCGCCACGGGTGATCAGGAGCTGCTTGCCGATCTCGACGATTTCGATCAGCTTTGTGGGGTCGCTGTCGAGGTCGACCATGTTGCCGGCCTCGCGCGCCGCCATCGTGCCGGTGTTCATCGCCACCCCGACATCCGACTGTGCCAGGGCCGGAGCATCATTGGTGCCGTCGCCGCACATCGCGACAAGCTTGCCCTTGGCCTGCTCCTCGCGGATCAGCGTCAATTTGTTCTCTGGCGTTGCCTGGGCGAGGAAGTCGTCGACCCCGGATTCGGCGGCGATCGCAGCTGCCGTCAGGGGGTTATCGCCGGTGATCATGACGGTGCGAATGCCCATCCGGCGCAATTCGGCGAAGCGCTCGCGGATGCCGCCCTTGACGATGTCCTTCAGGTGAATGACACCCAGAAGCCGCTGGTCCTTGGCCACGGCAAGCGGCGTGCCGCCCTCCTTGGCGATGCGCTCGGCGATCAGGGTCGTCTGGCGCACCGTATCGGAGATTGGCGCCGCGCGCAGTGCCGCCTGCGCACCCGCGACGGCATTGCGCCATAGCGGTTCGGTGCTGCCGCCTTCGGCATACGCGATAATCGAGTTCGACCGCTCCCTTGCGGATCGAAACTCCGTCGACATCGATGCCGCTCATCCGGGTCTGTGCCGAAAACGGCACGAAACGCGCGTCGAGCGGCGCCATCTCTCGCCCGCGCAGCCCGTACTTCTCCTTGGCCAGCACCACGATCGAGCGGCCTTCGGGGGTCTCGTCCGACAGCGAGGCGAATTGCGCGGCATCGGCGAGTTCGGCCTCGTCGACTCCGGGCAGCGCAATGAACTCGGTGGCTTGGCGGTTGCCGAGGGTGATTGTGCCGGTCTTGTCGAGCAGCAAGGTGTCGACGTCGCCCGCGGCCTCGACCGCGCGGCCAGACATCGCCAACACGTTGAAGCGCACCAGCCGGTCCATGCCGGCGATGCCGATTGCCGACAGCAGCGCGCCGATTGTCGTCGGGATCAGGCAGACGAACAGCGCGATCAGCACGACGACCGAGACGGCGCCCCCGGCATAAGACGCGAAACTCGGGATCGTCACGGTGGCAAAGACGAAAATCAAGGTCATCCCGGCCAACAGGATGTTGAGCGCGATCTCGTTCGGCGTCTTCTGCCGCACCGCACCCTCAACCAATGCGATCATGCGGTCGAGGAAAGTGGAGCCCTGCGCCGCGGTGATCCGCACCTTGAGCCAGTCCGAGGTCACCCTGGTCCCGCCGGTCACGGCCGAGCGGTCCCCGCCGCTCTCGCGGATGACCGGCGCCGACTCGCCGGTGATCGCCGATTCGTCGACCGAGGCGACGCCCTCCATCACCTCGCCGTCGCTCGGGATCAAGTCGCCCATTTCGACCAGCACTAGGTCGCCGGCTCTGAGTAGGGCGGCATCGACCAGGTCGAAATCGCGCGACCGGGCGCTCTCGATGCGCTTGGCCTTAGTCTCGGTCCGGGTCCGGCGCAGCGTGTCGGCCTGGGCTTTGCCGCGCCCCTCGGCCACCGCCTCGGCGAAATTGGCGAACAGCACAGTGAACCACAGCCACACGGTGATCTGGCCGGAAAACAGCGCGCTGCCGCCAACGACCTTGCCGCCGCCGACTATGAGGTCGCGCAGGAAAAACACTGTCGTGAGCACCGAGACGATTTCGACGCAGAACATGACCGGGTTCTTGACCAGCGTGCGCGGGTCGAGCTTTTTGAACGAATCCCGGATCGCCGGCACGATCAGCGACCGGTCGAACCGCGCCGTCGGCCGCCGGTCGCGCTGTGAGAGTCCGGTCGGCGGAACCCCGATGATCGGGGAGAGATCGGTCATCGTGACACTCCTCGGGAATTCAGCTTGCTCAGGGGCCGGTGTAGAGCTTGCCCTGGTTCATCGCGACCTGCTCGGTGACCGGCCCGAGCGAGACCGCCGGGAAATAAGTCAGCCCGCCGATGATCAGAATGACGCCGACCAGCAACCCGACAAATTGCGGGCTGTGCGTCGGGAAGGTGCCGGCCGAGGGTGCCAGCAATTTCTTCTGCGCCAGCGAGCCCGCCACCGCCAACATCGGGATCACAAAGATGAAGCGCCCCATCAGCATCGCCGCGGCGATCGTCGTATTGTAAAACAGCGTATTGGCCGACAGCCCAGCAAAGGCGCTGCCGTTGTTGCCGGTGCCCTCGGTGTAGGCATAGAGGATCTCGCTGAAGCCGTGCGGGCCGGCATTGGCGATGCCGGCGAGCCCGGCGGAGCAGGACGGTTGCCAGCGCGGTCCAGCCGAGGATCGACAAGGGCAGGCTCAGCAAGGCAAGGATGGTCATCTTGACCTCCTTCGCCTCGAGCTTCTTGCCGAGGTATTCGGGGGTGCGCCCGACCATCAGCCCGGCGACGAACATCGCGACGATGGCAAAGGCGAGGATGCCGTAGAGCCCCGAGCCGACGCCGCCGAAGATCACTTCGCCGAGCTGCATGTTGACCATCGGTACCATGCCGCCGACCGGCAGGTAGCTGTCATGCATCGAATTGACCGCACCGCACGAGGTGTCGGTCGTCACCGTAGCCCACAGCGCCGACAGTGCCGGGCCGAACCGCACCTCCTTGCCTTCCATGTTGCCGCCGGTCTGCACGGCGCTCGACGCGGAATCGACGTGAAAGGCGGCAAAGGCGGGATTGCCGTGCGCTTCAGAATTGTAGCAGACGGTCACGCCGGCGAGGAACAGCAGCCCCATCGCGGCAAAGATTGCCCAGCCCTGGCGCTCGTCACGGACCATGCGGCCCAACACGTTCGTCAACGCGGCGCCGATCGCGAAGATCGCAACCAACTCGATCAAGTTGGTTATCGCGTTCGGGTTCTCGAAAGGATGCGCCGAGTTGGCGTTAAAGAACCCGCCGCCATTGGTGCCGAGCTCCTTGATGATCTCCTGCGAGGCGACCGGGCCTTGGGCGATGACCTGTTTCACGCCCTTCGAGCGTCGTCGCTTCGGTATAGGCGCCGAGATTTTGCGGCACCCCCTGCCACACCAGCACCAGCGCCCCGACGACCGAGATCGGGATCAGGATGTAAAGCGTGCAGCGGGTCAGATCGACCCAGAAATTGCCAATCGCCTTGGCCTCGCGCCTTACAAAGCCGCGGATCAGCGCCAATGCCATAGCAATGCCGGTCGCCGCCGACACGAAATTGTGCACGGTGAGCCCGGCCATCTGTACCAGATAGCTCATCGTCGTCTCGCCGCCGTAAGCCTGCCAGTTCGTATTGGTGATGAAACTGACCGAGGTGTTGAAAGCGAGGCTCTGTTCGACCGCGGTCTGACCTTGCGGGTTGAACGGCAGATACCACTGCAGCCGCTGCAGCGCATACAAGGTGACGAAGCCGGCGACGCTGAACAGCATGATCGCGACCGCATAGGTCAGCCAGTGCTGCTCCTCTTTCTCGTCGACGCCGCAACACCAATAGACCGCGCGCTCGACCGGGCGCAGCACCGGCCACAGAAACGTCCGCTCGCCGGCAAAGACGCGGGTCATGTAGCCGCCGAGCGGCCGCGTGATGGCGATGACGATCACACTGAACAGCGCGATCTGGATCCATCCGTTGGCGGTCATCCGCGCTTCTCCTAGAACCGCTCGGGGTTGATCAGCGCATAGACGAGATAGACCGTGATCACCACGGTCACGATCGCACCGAGGATGTAGCCAAGCAGCATCGCGGTCTCACATTCTCTCGCAGGCAAGAACATAGAGGATCGCAACGACGAAAAAGCCGACGCCGTAGGCGATCATCAGGAAATCGAGCATACCGACCACCCCTATTTGTCTGCCCCGGTCGCGCGCGCCAAGGCGCCGAACCAAGAGAGGATCAGCTATGCACATCAAAGTGCATCGTGCGGCGTTAAGGATCGAGAGGTATTGGTTATTGACGATATAAAGGGCGCGTAAAGAAATGGTACCATGGCTCCGGACCTTTGTCGCCGACGAGACCGCCAGATGGCGCCGATGCAGCCTTGACCACCTTGACCAGATCAAGCGGCGCATATCTTGTCGGTTTGGTGCGACCTGCAGCGCCCGGATCGAGGGCAGCCCGTGGTCGCGTGCGGCAATTCTTAATGCCGGCAGGTCATTCGGCGGTCAGGCCCAATCTGCATCGTTACGGTCGCGGCCTCTCAGCCAAGCGAAAAATCGCCTTATAGTCGTTGCGCCGCCGAGACCCAGCCCTCCCGTGTCGGATTGCGGTTGGTCGGCCTCCGCAACAAGCCGGCGGGGCCAGCCATTCTCTTGATGGACGACGGCATAGAACCCGTCGATCAGCATCTCGATGGTAGCTGGAGCCGCCCCACATTCTCTACAAGCATAGCTGATGCTCGCCGACAGACTAGGAAGAAGCGACACGGGATTTGACGACAAACCTTGCACGCTCCAGGTACCCCATGCGTCACGGCAGATTTTAAGTTGGAGACTCATTGCGGTCGGTCCGTCAATTCACTCTGTTTGCTTGGAGCGAGGCACTGTCGGGAGGAAGTACTCGCACATGAGCACTCTCCCCGGCAGCTTCGAATAGTGCAAATCGGAGCGCATCCTTTTGGCTCCGGAACACGCCACCGATCAGCCCGTCATCGTCCCGCGCGACCCAGTACCCCCGCCGGTTCTGGGCGATTTCGAAATGGTATAGGGTCAGTATTGCCTTAGGCGCGAAGTTGGACATGCTCACTCTGCCGATCCCGTTGTTCCGTTTGCCGCCATTTCCGGCGGCAATGAAAAAAAGCGACGCGCGGATAAAAATTCGAGCCGTCCCATTCGAAGGAACCGTAAGAAAGCTATAAAATAACACAGCGCTGCACACGCAGCCCGCACGCGTCGCACCCGACGACCGGAGTTGTGTGCGCCATCCTTCCGGTAGCGCTGCAATGAGTGCTTCGCGCGGTGGCCGCGTGTAAAACTCGCCTGCGGGGCCGCGCTGGACACCGTTGTCGCTCATCGGAGCAGATCGATCCCGAGCACGGCGCTGGAAAATCCGATTGCCAACACGGCCCAGAACAATGGCCCGGCGATGCTCATCAGCTTACCGGCAATCAGGTGCGCGATCCCGACCGCCAAATCCGAGTTCGCCGCTTCGCCACGATCGGGCGCATCCGGGAGGAGACAGCTCAAAAATGATTCGGCCTTGCTGCGCATTGCGACCAACCTGTCAAGCCGCTGTCGAGGCTATTGCCGATGCCAATAAAGAAGCGATGCAGATCGATCGCCGAACCCATAAAGGCGGCCTAAAGATAGGACGCCGGACGAATGGAAGGGCCGCTCTGCGCCGCCCCTCTGTTGCCGGATTGGCCGGGCGAGGCATAGAATGCGCTCGTGCTTCCGGACCGAAGGGCCGCCCCATGCTGTCGAGACCGAACACCGCGCTGTCGCAGATCCACATGCAGATCATGTGGAGCCGGTTGATCGCAGTGGTCGAGGAGCAGGCTCAGACCCTTGTGCGCACCGCGTTCTCGACGACGGTGCGCGAGGCGGGCGACCTGTCGGCCGGGGTGTTCGATCGCGACGGCAACATGCTGGCGCAGGCGGTGACCGGCACTCCGGGCCACGTCAATTCGATGGCGGCGGCGGTCAAGCATTTTCTCGATGCCTTTCCGCTGAAGACGATGCGTCCGGGCGACCACTACATCACCAATGACCCATGGCTGACCTGCGGCCATCTGCACGATCTGACCGTCGTCAGTCCGACCTTTTTGAACGGCGAGCCGGTCGGCCTGTTCGCCAGCACCGTCCATGTCGTCGATATCGGCGGGCTTGGCATGGGGCCGGACGGGCGTCAGGTGTTCGAGGAAGGGCTATCGATCCCATTGATGGCCTTGGCCCGCGAAGGGCGCATGAACGAAGACCTGCTGCGGGTGATCCGCGCCAATGTGCGCGAGCCGCTGCAGGTCGAAGGCGACGTTTACGCGCTCGCCGCCTGCAACGACGAGGGCAGCCGCCGGCTTGTCGAGATGATGGAGGAGTTCGGCATCGCCAACCTCGACCGCTTGGGCGAGCACATCATCGAGACCTCGCGCGAAGCGACGATCGAGGCGATTGGCAAGCTGAAACCGGGCCACTACAAGAACAGCCTGAGGATGGACGGCTATGACCGGCCGCTGACCCTGGCGGCCGAAATGACGATCGGCGAGGGCGGCGTCCATGTCGATTTTGTCGGGACCTCGCCGGCCAGCGCCTTCGGCATCAACGTCGTCCTGAACTACACGCTCGCCTACACCGCCTTTGGGGTCAAATGCCTGGTCGCGCCCGAGGTGCCGAACAATGCCGGCTCGCTGGCGCCGATTACAGTCAGCGCCCCCGAGGGGTGTCTGTTAAACGTCCAACGGCCGCGCGCGGTCGCCGCCCGGCACACGGTCGGCCATATGCTGCCCGACCTGGTGTTCGGCTGCCTGCATCAGGTCATCGACGGCGGCGTTCCGGCCGAGGGCGCTTCCTCGCTGTGGATCCCGCAGATCTATGGCGGGGCCGACGTGCTCGACGAACTGGGCGCGGAAGAGGGGAGCGCGCCGCCCGAGATCAGGCCGTTCAGCACCGCGATCTTTCATTGCGGCGGGGCCGGCGCGCGTCCGGGCAAGGACGGCCTCGACGTGACCGCGTTTCCCTCGGGCGTGCGCACGATCCCAGTCGAGGCGACCGAGGCGGTGGCGCCGGTATGGTTCCGCCGGCGCGAGTTTCGCGAGGGCTCTGGTGGGGCCGGGACATATCGCGGCGGGCTCGGCCAGATCATCGAATTGGGCGGCGCCGACGGCACGCCGATCGCGATGCTTTGCAATTTCGAGCGGATCGGCAATCCGGCGCGCGGCCGCGACGGCGGCGGGTCCGGCGCTCCCGGCCGGGTCACCCTGGTTTCCGGCAAGCCGATCGGCGCCAAAGGCCGGCAGGGCGTCCCCGGCGGCGATTTGATCCGCCTCGAATTGCCGGGCGGCGGCGGCTTTGGCGATCCGGCCTCGCGTGATCCCGAGCAGGTGGCGCTCGACGTCGCCGACGGGCTGATCTCGCCCGAGACCGCGCTCGACGACTACCGCGTCGTCCTCGCCGCCGACGGCGCGCTCGACCCCGACGCCACGGCGCGCTTGCGAACGGGCTGAGCCGCGCCGGTTCTGCGCAACTAAAGACGATTGGTGCGCGCCCGGGGCGAGAGTGGGCAAAGCGTCACCGAATAATCGAGGCAACGGATGACCGACTTCGTTTTGCGCGGCGGCGAAGTGATCGACGGCAGCGGCGGCAAGCGCTTCCGCGCCGATGTTGCGATCGAGGGCGACCGGGTCGCCGCGGTCGGCACGGTCGGCGGGGTCGCGGGGGCGCGCGAGATCGACATGTCGGGCCGGGTGGTGGCGCCGGGCTTTATCGATGTGCACACCCATGACGACCGCGCGTTGTTCGTCACGCCGGAGATGGCGGCCAAGGCGAGCCAGGGGGTGACCACGGTCGTCACCGGCAATTGCGGGATCAGCCTGGCGCCGCTCGCGATCGATCATCGCCCGCCGCCGCCGCTCGACCTGATAGGCGACGCCGCCGACTACCGCTATGGGCGGTTTGCCGATTATCTCGCCGCCCTCGACCGCACCCCGGCGGCGGTCAACGCCGCCTGCCTGGTCGGCCATTCGACCTTGCGCGTCGGCGCCATGAGCGCGCTCGACCGACCCGCCGAACCTGCCGAATTAAGTCGCATGGGCGAATTATTGCAGGAGGCGCTCGACGCCGGCGCGGTCGGCCTATCGAGCGGGCTTGCCTACGCCCCGGCCGAGCACGCGCCCCCCACCGAGATTGAGGCGTTGGCGGCCCTGCTGAGGCCGGCCGGCGCGCTGTACACGACCCATATGCGCAACGAAGGCGGCGGCGTGCTCGACAGCCTCGCCGAGAGCTTCGCGGTCGGCAGCGCCACCGGGGTGCCGGTGGTGATCTCGCACCATAAGACGATCGGCCGCGACAATTTCGGCCGCACCGCAGAGACCCTGAGGGTGATCGAGGCGGCGATCGCACGGCAACAGGTCGGGCTCGACTGCTATCCCTACATCGCCTCCTCGACGGTGCTGAGCGCTGCGCAGGCCGGGCGCGCGGAGAAGGTGCTGGTCACCTGGTCGAAGAGCGCCCCGGAGCAGGCCGGGCGCGACTTGTCGGCGATCGCCGCAGATTGGGGGATCGGCATCGCCGCGGCGGTCGAGCGACTGCAGCCGGCGGGTGCGATTTATTGGATGATGGACGAGCCCGATGTGCAGCGGGTGTTGAGCTTTCCGCACACGATGATCGGATCGGACGGACTGCCGCATGATTTCCACCCGCACCCGCGGCTGTGGGGCACCTTTCCGCGCGTGCTCGGCCATTATTCCCGCGAGCTCGGCCTGTTCGGGCTGGAGGAGGCGGTGCGCAAGATGACCGGCCTGCCGGCCGCGCGCTTCGGCTTGTGCGGGCGCGGTACGGTTGCCGTCGGCGCCTATGCTGACCTGACCGTGTTCGACCCGGCGACGGTGATCGATCGCGCCACCTTCGAGCAGCCGACCACCCCGGCCGCCGGCATCGACCATGTCTTCGTCAACGGCCGCCCGGTCTGGGCCGAGGGAAAGCCCACCGGCGAGCGCCCCGGCCGGGCATTGCGCCGTCAGCCGCTGCGGGCCGGGGTAGGACCGGGATAAAATGCCTGCCTGGGCCGCCGGGCGGGGCCGCGGTGATCGAAGCGCGCATCGCCAAGATCATGATGGTGGGATCGCTGGCGGTCTTCGCCCTGCTGGTAGCGTTCGACAATCTGACCGATTACGGCACCAACTTCGAATTCGTCCGCCATGTGCTGAGCATGGACACGTTCCATCCGGGAAACGCGCTGCTCTATCGCCGGGTGACCTCGCCGGCGCTGTGGAACGCGGCCTATGCTCTGATCATCCTCGGCGAGGGGCTGACCGGGCTGAGTCTGGCGGTCGGCGCGCTCGCCCTGCTGTACCGGCTGCGCTCATCCGCCGCCCATTTCAATCGCAGCAAGCGTTTCGTCTTGGTCGGCGCTGCGATCGGGTTTCTCGTCTGGTTCTTCGGGTTTATGGTGGTCGGCGGCGAGTGGTTCCAGATGTGGCAGTCGCCGGCCTGGAACGGTCAGCAGCCCGCTTTTCGCTTTTATCTGACAATCCTCGCCGTGCTGATCTTCGTCAATCAGCCGGATGGCGATCTCGCCATCTGACCCGATCGCCTCCGGCCTAAGGGGCCACTCGCCGGGCCAGCGCGGCGATGACCGGCACCGCCGCGCGCTGAACCCGCGGGCCGAGCCCGAGCGGCTTCAGTAGCATGCGCACGCTCATCTCGATCGGGAAATGCGGGCGCAGCAGAGTCCGCGCCTGCCGGCGCACATTGCGGTAGACGGCGTCGTCGAAGCGCGCACCTGGATGCCGTGCGGCGTGGACATGCTTCAAGACGATCAGCCGGTCTTCGCCGCCGGTCATGCGCAGCCGCCGCCATAAGGCCGGGGCCACGGCGCCGCGCCGCGGCCGCTCGACAGCTCGGTAATTGCGGAAAAAGCGATAGAAATACTTGTAATGGCGAACCTCGTCCGAAGCGATCCGGCGGGTCAACAAGCTCAGCACCGGCTCCGGGCTGGCGCGCGACAGGCTGGTGTAAAAGCTGGCCGTGCCCATTTCGACGACGCAGCGCGAGGCCATTTCGAGGCTGTGTGAGGCCTCGAGCGCTTCGTCGCAAAATGGCCGGAACTCGGCGACGAACCGCTCGCGAACCGGCTCCCACGGAAAGTCCGGCCAAGCGGTCTCGACATAGCGCCGCAGCGCCCTGCCGTGCTGCAGCTCCTCCGGCAGCCACGAGGATTCCAGCCACGAGGTGATTTCCGCGTCGCCGGCGAAATCCTCGATCAGGTTCGCGGTGTAGAGGTCGGTGGCGCTCTCCATCAACGACGCCGCCGCAACCAGGTAAAACAGGGCCTCGCTGCGGCCGACCCTGTCAGGATCGATCGATCGCCAGGGGATGTCGTCGAGCGACCAGTGCCTCCGCCCGGAGGTCCGGTAGGCAGGGTTTCGATCGGCGGAAGTTCGATCAGGCTGCATCTCGGTGGGTTGCCGCACTGCCGGCTCAAAAAGTGAACATCGTGTTCTCGGACCGGAGGCCGAGCAAAACCTGGCCCACGCTCTCGAAATGGGTCTGGCGGCCCTGATATTGCTGGATCACAGTGTGGACATCGCGAAACCGCTGCTCGAACGGGTTCTCCTCGAAGATCGCAGTGGCGCCGGCGGCATGGTAGAGGGTATCGACAGCGTCCTTCGCCTGGTGAATCGCCCAAGTGGATGCGAGCCGGATCGTCGCGTTGTGGTCGAGGCTGAGCCGCCCCGTGCGCCCGGCCTCGCGCCAGATGTCGTCGAGGGTCCCCAGAAGAAACGCGCGCGCCGCGCCGACCCGCGCCTCGGACTGCGCGAATTGCGCCTGGACTACGTTGTTGTCGCGCAGGGTGCGCTTGGCGCCGCGCGGGATCTTGTCACGAGCGAGCTCGACAAAGGCGTCGAGGGTGCCGCGGGCGATGCCAAGCGCCACCCCGGCAAACCCGGCGGAATAGACGTTGCTGCTGCTGAAGGCATAGAGCACGCCCGGCTCGCGGGGTTTCGCCTCTGCGCTGCGCTCGACCGCATGGTCTTCGGGCACAAACAAATCGGTGACCGTATAGCTGTCGCTGCCGGTGCCGCGCAGGCCGATGACATGCCAGATGTCGGTCATGTTCGCCTGCGCCTTCGGGAACAGCAGGGTGCGGAACACCGGGCTGCCGTCGGGCCGCAGGCGCGGCGTCCCGTCCCCGGCCAAGACCGCGACATGGGCGCCCAGCCAGGTCGCGTGGTGGCTACCGCTGGCGAAGCTCCAGGTCCCGGTCAGGCGATAGCCGCCGGGCGCCATCCGCGCTTCGGCCGGCCCGGGCGGGCCCCAGGCGACGATCCCGCGCCGACCGGCGAAAATCTCCCGCGCCACCTCGGGTGCAAGATAGGCTGCGGTCATCGTGCAGCCGCAGGCCTGACCAAGGCACCAAGCGACGCTGGCGTCGGCCTTCGCGATCTCTTCGATCACCGGCACATAGACGGCCGGTGGCAGCTCGGCCCCACCCAGAGAACGCGGCAACAGCAGGCGGAACAACCCGTGCTCGGCCAGCGCCTCGACCAATGGCTCGGGCAGCTCGCGACGCTCCTCGATCGCCTCGGCCGCCGCGGCGACCATCGGGCCGAGCTGCCGCGCGCGCTCGAGGTAGCCCGCGCCCGAGTTTTCGCAACCTGCCGGGTCTGGCGTTTTCGACCCCATCGCCCGCTCTCGCCGCTGCGCCCGTTCCGGCGCCCGGTCAATATTAGCGCACTCCGCTGCGCGCGGGCACCCTCCCTTGTGCGGCGCGGCGCAGAGCGTGCCGCGGACGGCTCGGGCCGGCGAATCGGGCGCGTCGGCGCCCGCCTGCATGCCCCCTACAACACCGCCGAGAGCGTGCAGATTGCGGTCGGCTCGTCGATGCGCATCGCGATGCTCTCGCTGACGTAGAGCTGGTAATGAACGCCGTCCTGCCCGATATAACCGCAGCGCAGATCCTGGCCGACGACCAGAACGCCGAGGCGCGGATCGACCATGATGCCGCCGTCGATCGGCGCCTTGTAGATCCCGCCGGTGCACAACCGGCGCAGGTGCTCGAGCTGCAGCACGTCAGTCCCCGGATAGAGCCGGAACAGCGCGTTGTACAGCGCCGGCGCCAGCACCAGGCTGTAGGGACCGCGGAAGCCGCGCTCGTCGAGCTTGGTCGCGGCGGCGAGCGCGTCCTCTAAGGCCCGGTCGAGCGCCGACCAGGCGCCGCCTTCGACCTGCTGGCGCTCGGCGACGGTCAATAGGCCGGGCAGGCCGAAATCGGGCTGACCGAAATAGACCATGCGCTCCTCGGCGTCGGCAACCGCCTCGGCGGCGTCGGTAACCGGGCTCAGATTGACCGCCTGCCCGTACTCGACATGGGCGGCGACGCGGCGGATGCTGAGCCGGAAGCTGCGGCGCAGCATCGGGACCGGGACGGTCCGGCTGATCACCGCACCTGCGTCGGTCGGCTGCGGCTGGCGGTACTCGTCGTCGCCGACCTCGATCGCGGTCAGGCCGACGCCGAACGGCCCCTCGACATCGAGGATGCGGCGGGCGATCAGGCGGTCGCGCGCGGCCTTGATCGCCGCGTCGTCGATGGCGGCCCACAGGGTCAGCGGAAACGCCGCCAGCTCGCGATTGAAATAATCCATCGTGCTATTGCCCCTTCAGCGAGCCGACCGTGAAGCCCAGATCGTCGCGGGATCGGCCGCTGGCGGGCGGAGCGGCGGGGGCGCCGCCCCCCGGTGCGCCCGGAGCGGCATCGGCAGCGATGATCGGCGCCTCGGTGTAGAGGTAGGTGTCGAACATCCGGGCAAAGAGGTTGTTGTTGCGACGCAGCCACTCGAGCAGCATCGAGGCATGTTCGATTTCGTCCTGCATGTTGTGCAGCAGCACCGATTTAAGCGCCTCATTCTCGCTGTCGTCGGCGCGCTGCCGGTACCAATCGACCGCATCGAGCTCCTCTTTCAGCGACACGATCGCGTAATGCAGCAGGCGAGCTTCCGGCGAGAGCCGCTCGCGCGGAATGTGAAGGTCTTCGCTCGACATCGTTGGTCGTCGCCTCCAGTTTTGCGGGAATTTGCCGGGAAAACGCGGCGCGACCGGGCAAATCCGAATTGCGCGCCGCCCGCGCGGGTGGGAAAATCGCCGCCGATCGCGACCGGCCGCATTGGAGCTAACGCCGATCGCGGTAAAACGGCAGCGGGCAATCGTTATCGGCGCGGCGATCGGCTAGCGAGCGATCGTGACAACGCCGTTCTCGCGGGCCCGAGCGAGCCGGGCCGATCGGGTCGGATTGAGCGGAGGGATCGAGGATGGCGGCAGCAAGCACGGCGAACGCGGCGATGCAGGAATATTGGAACAATGTCGCCGGCCCGCGCTGGGTCGGGCTCGAAGGCTTTGTCGAGCGCCGGGTGCGCGGGGTCAACGATTTGTTGCTGCGGCGTTCGGCGGTAAAGGCCGGCGAACGGGCGCTGGAGATCGGCTGCGGCACCGGCGCATTCACGCTGCCCTTGGCCGAGGCGGTCGGCGAGCGCGGCGAGGTCGTCGGCGCCGACATCTCCAAGGCGATGCTCGAGGGCGCGCGCAAACGCCTCGCCGAGAGCGGGCGGCGCAATGTCAGGCTGATTGAGGCCGACGCGCAGACCCACGGGTTCGAGCCGGGCCGTTTCGACCTGATCGCCTCCCGCTTCGGGGTCATGTTCTTTAGCGATCCGGCAGCGGCGTTCGCCAATCTGCGGCCGGCGGCGCGGCCCGGCGGGCGGCTGTGCTTTGCCTGCTGGGGCCCGCTCGAAGCAAACGAGCATTGGCTGATCCCTTACCGCGTGGCCTTGCGCCATCTGGGGCCGCCGGAACCGAAGCCGGCCCGCGCGCCGGGGCCAATGGCGTTCAGCGACCCCGATTACGTGCGCGGGTTTCTCGGCGCGGCCGGGTTCGAGGCGATCGAGATCCACCGCGAAACGCCCGGCATCTTGGCTTCGGCGCCGAAGGAGGAGGCCGAGCACGCCTCGATCATGGGTCCCGCCGGCCGGCTGATCGACGAAAAGAAACCCGATGCGGCGACGCGCGAAACGATCCGGCGCGAGATCGAGGAAGCCTTCGCTGCCCATTCCAAGGATGGCGGCGCGGTGCTGCCGTCGACGGTTTTCCTGGTGACCGCGCGCCGCCCGCAATAGCCCGTGCGGGTCAGGTTCAGGTGTTCCGGAGTTCGGCGTAGGCGGCGGGGAGCAGGCGCGCCAGGCGCTCGGCCCAGGCGGCCTGGCCCGAGGATTCGGCGATCAGGTCCTGGCGGATCTCGATCTCGACATGGGCGAGGCCACGTCGCTCGCCGTGGACCGGGACGGTGTAGTCGGTCAGGTCGGTGACGCGGTAGGGCTCGTTGTCGCCGACGATGAGGTCGCCTTCGGCGCGCAGCAACGCCAAAAGCGAGTGGGCGAGGCGCGCGTCGCGATTGTACAGGACGCCGACATGCCACGGCCGCGACACGCCTCTGAAAACCGGGGTGAAGCTGTGCAACGCCACCAATACCGTGGCCCGGCCTCCGGCCGCGCGGCGGTCGAGCGCCGCCGTGATCCGATCGTGATAGGGGCGGAAGATCGCCTCGACCCGCGCCGCCCGCGCGGCTTCGCTCAAACCGCGATTGCCGGGGATCGGGGTCTCCTCGCTCACTTCCGGGATCGAGCTCGGCACCTTGGGGTCGCGGTTGCAGTCGATCACCAGCCGCGAATAGCTCTGCACGATCAGCGGCGTATCCAATTGCGCCGACAGCAGCCGTCCGACCACAGCGATGCCGATGTCCCAGGCGATGTGCCGCAAGGTATCCGGTTGGGCGAGGCCGAGCCCGCCGAGCCGGCGCGGAATGGCCCGGCCGCCATGATCGCAGGCGAGAAAAAACGCCGCGCCGCCGGCCTCGTTTTCGAGGGTGACCGGATCGGGTTCGTCGGGGTCGAGAAGCGGTATTTCGGTCATTGTCCGCCCGCCGCGCCCGCGGTCATTCCGGGATGTGCCGCAGGAGCAGGCCCGGACCCTATGAACACAGCCACATCAGAGCTTGTCGCCGGCCCGCGTGTGTGGGTTTCGGGCTTGCGGCCATGCCGCGCGCCGGAATTACAGCAAAAAAAGCAGTTCATCAGTAAATTTCGGCGTAGTGAGCGCACAGCTCGGCCGGCGACAGGGACGCGACTTTCTCCCCTTCGACCCGTTTGAAGCGCAGATATGCGTCCATGTGGGTCGGGCCGAACCATCGCGCCGCGGCGTCGCTGGCGGCGAGAAGGTCGAGCGCCTGGTCGAGCGAGCGAGGCAGCGAGGGCGCCGTATGCCCGGACGCCGGCAACGGCAATGCCCGGCGGATGCCGTCCAGCCCGGCGAACATCACCATGCCGAGCGCCAAATAGGGGCTCGCCGACGCGTCGCAGACGCGGAACTCGACGTTGAACTGGCGGGCGGTTTCCTCGGCGTCCGGGGCGGCGAAAACCGGGCAGAGGCGCAAGCTGGCGCCGCGGTCCTGACGCACCAGGTCGATCAGGGTCGGCGCCCAGGCATTGGGAACCAGCCGCAGATAGGACACTGGCGAGGGTGCCGCGACCGCGCAGATCGCCGGCATATGATGCAATACGCCAGCGCAGAAGTGGTGGGCCAGCTCGCTCAAATCCATCGCCGCGCCGGGCGCCCAGGTCGCTGGCTGGCCGGCCTCGTCCCATAGGCTCAGATGAATGTGGACGCCATTGCCGACCAGATCGGGATCGGGCTTCGGCGAAAACGTCACCCGATGGCCGAGACGGTGCGCCGTGGCGCGGGCCATCTCGCGGGTGATGACGGCATGGTCAGCGGCGGTCAGGGCCGGCTGCGGCGCCACCGTCACCTCGAACTGACGCGGCCCGTATTCGGCGAGGAAACTGTCCGGGACCGGTCCGGCGGCGCGCAGGGCGGCAATAAACGTCTCGCCGAAACTTCCCTGGCGGCGAAAGGCGGCGAGCGCATAGGCGTCGCCCGGGCGGTCGTCGGAGCCGGTGTGGACGAATTCCTGCTCGAAGGCGGCGAGGAGATGCAGTCCCGCGGTCTCCGCCAGCTCGCGCGCGGCGCGGCGCAGGAAATCGCGCGGGCAGCATTCCCAGGGCTCGCCGTTGGTGGTGCGGATGTCGCCCAGGAAGAAATGCTCGATCGCCGAGCCGTCGGCGAAATCGACCCGCACCTCAGCCGCCGGGTCGGGCACGATCATCAGATCGCCGGCGGTGCCGAACGGCGTGTCCCAGATCGGCCCGGCCGGCGACATCATCAGATTGCTGCCGGTCCAGCCGATGCCCTTCGTGAGCCGCGCCGGCAGCTCGCGCGCCGGAAAGCCCTTGCCCCGCACATGCCCCGAGATGTCGCAGGTGGCGACAAAGACCAGCTCCTCGCGGATCATGGCTCCCTCTTCATTGGACCGCACCCCTCATTAGACCCCCCGCACCCGAGGCGTCCGAAGGCCACCTCACCTCCTCCGTAACGCGGCGGAGAGGCGCCGCCACTGGGAAATAGAAGACGCCGACCTGCATGCCGATTCCTCTGCGCGTCGGACGGAGATCGGCTAGGATGGCAGAAATCCTGATCGTTCGACCATGGGGGGAGAGCCATGTCGGTCATATCGATCCGCGGCGTCGAAATCAGTCACCGGGTGCTGGGCGAGCGCGGGCCGTGGGTAGCGCTGCAGCCGGGCGGGCGGCGCGGGCAGGGCGCGGTCGAGCCGCTCGCGCAGAAGATCGCCGAGGCCGGCAACCGGGTGCTGATCTACGACCGCCGCAATTGCGGCGCCTCCGGCGTGTCGTTCGACGGCGGCAATTCGGAGAACGAAATCTGGGCCGAGGATCTGCGCGAGCTGCTGTCGCAACTCGACGCGTTGCCGGCGTTTATCGGCGGCAGCTCGTCGGGTTGCCGGCTGGCCCTCCTGATGGCGCTGCGCCATCCGGCAGCGGTGCGCGGCCTGTTGCTGTGGCGGGTCACCGGCGGCGCCTATGCGGCCGAGCGGCTGGTGCAGAATTACTATACCCAATTCATCGAGCTGGCGCAGGCGGGCGGCATGGCGGCGGTCTGCGGCAGTGAGCATTTCGGCGAGGTGATCAAGGCCAATCCGGCCAACCGCGCCCGGCTGATGGCGATGACCGCCGACAGCTTCATCGCGGTCATGGAGCGCTGGCGCCGCGCCTTCAACGAGGGTGCCGAGTACCCGGTGATCGGGCTCGCGCCCTCTGAATTGCGCTCGATGACGATGCCAGCCTGCATCGTCCCCGGCAACGACCGGGTGCACCCGCGGCTGCCGGCGCAGGTCGCGCACCGGCTATTGCCGAACAGCGAATACCACGAGGTCTTGACCGAGGACCGCCCCGACCTCGACGTCGCCCTCGAAGACTGGGAAAAGAAGGAGGGCCTCCTGGCCGCGATCTTCATCGACTTTCTGCGCCGCCAGCAGCGCCGCGGCTGAGGCGCACTGGCGCGGTGGGGAAAGGAATTGCCGGCCCCACCCGGTTGACGGCGCTCCGGTCCGCGACCGGCAGCATCCGAGTTTGGCGAGTGTCTGTCCGCCTCACAGCACCCCTTGCCCGGACTTGATCCGGGCATCCACGTCTTGGCCGATGTTGCGTTCTCGCCGGAAAGTCGTGGATGGCCGGATCAAACCCGGCCACGGAGGCTTTGGCGCGTTCGCGAAGGCTGGCTACGCCGCCGCTGGGGGCGACAGCGCAACGACGGCTTCGCTGGTCAGCAAGAGGAAGGTGAAGGTTTCCTGCAAATAGAGGCGCACCGCGGCGTCGGTGTGGCTGAGATAGCCGATCGAAAAGTCCTGGCCCAGATGCAGCGCGAAATCGCCGCCGCGAGTGGTCAGCACAAAGGCGCCGGCGACCGCCGGCGCCCAGATGATCTCGGTCTCGACCAGCCGATGGATGTGCTGCAGCACCGGGTAGCCGTAATCCCGGCCCTCGCTGACCGCTGTGTAGGCGTCGGCCCCCAGCAGCACCGAATAGGGACCGTTGACCCCTGCGAGCCGCAGCTGGGTCAAGGCCTGGGCGATGGCGTCGGGATAGTTGCGCACATCGGGCGGCAAATTCGTCACCGGGTTGCTCGTGCCCTGGCGGATGCCCTCGATATTCGCCGCGTCATAACCGTCGAAGATCGCCGCGTCCTCGGCAAAGGCGATCTTTTTGGCGGCGTCCTTGAGCGGCTGCCAATCCGAATCCTGGGCGCCGCGCTCGACATCGTCAATCATCTGCCGGTCCAGTTCGAACGGCACGCGCAATTCGACGAGCGGCTTGACCCCGCGCTGGCGGGCAAGGATGCCGTCGCCCGGCGAAGCGATGTTGCGCAGATGGCCGGTGCCGATTGCGGAGAGCGCGCTGCCTCCCGGACCCGCGACATCGACAACGCGCCGCCCGGCGAGGTAGCGCTTCAAGGTGCGCGCGGCCTCTTCCTCGATCTGCGCCCAGGCCATCTCGGAGACCGGCGCCAGCTCGCGATGCAGATTATTCATTGCGGAGGGCCTTTCTTCAGGGAGCCGATGCCGAGCGAACCGTCATGCACCGACGGGGTGGATTGCGCGGTTTCGGCCACGGGCGTCGCTGTCGGCATCTCCGGCGTCACGGCGTCCAAAAACGCCGCGGTCGGGGCAAAGAACAGATTGCCGGTGACGGCGCGGCTGAAATCGAGAATGCGGTCGTAATTGCCGGGCGGCCGGCCGACGAACATGTTTTCGAGCATCTGCTCGATAGTCCGCGGCGAGCGGCTGTAGCCGATGAAATAGGTGCCGAAATCGCCCTTACCGACCTCGCCGAACGGCATGTTGTCGCGGACGATTTTGACCTCTTCGCCGTTCTCGACGATGACCGTCAACGCATTGTGCGCCGAGCTCGGCTTGATCGCATCATCGAGCTCGACATTGGCCAATTTGGTGCGGCCGATGATGCGTTCCTGCGCCTCGGTCGGCAGCGCGTTCCAGGCCCCGAGATCGTGCAAGTATTTTTGCACGATCACATAGCTGCCGCCGGCAAATCCCTGATCCTCGTCGCCGACCAGGATCGCGTCGAACGCGGCCTCCCCTTGCGGGTTTTCGGTGCCGTCGACAAAGCCCAGGAGATCGCGCTGGTCAAAATAGCCGAAGCCGTGCACCTCGTCGGCGACCGCAACCGCGTCGCCGAGACGGGTCATCAGCAGGGTAGCCAATTCGAAGCACAGATCCATGCGCTGGGCGCGGATGTGGAAGAGGATGTCTCCCGGCGTGGCGACGGCATGACGCGCCCCGGACCCGAATTCGCGAAACAGGTGCAATTCCGCCGGGCGCGGCACGCCGAACAGCCGGTCCCAAACCTCCGACCCGAACGCCATGACGCACGACAACCGGCCTTCGAGGTCGCGAAACCCGACCGTGCGCAGCAGTGCCGCAAAATCGGCGCACAAGGACCGCGCCGTCGTCTCGGCCTGCGGGCCGGGCGCGAGGGTGACCACGAGAAAAATCGCCGCGCGGGTCAGCTCCATCGACAAGAGCTGGGTCAGCGCACGCGGTCCCGCCGTTGCTCCGGACACGCTCATCGGCCGGGTTCCATCGTTGCCCACGGAATGCGCGATCTGGTAGCGTGAGATTAGCGCGTTCCTCGCGCCCAACGATGCGACACAGGGCCGCCCCGAGCAAGCCGGCGATTGCGCGTTCCTCAAATGCGGGCAGGCCGGTTCATGCGCCTTGCTGCGGCTGCCGCGCCGCGACAATCGCCACCCGCCCTTCCTGCCAGATGCAGTCGGCCGCGGCGAAGCCGGCATCCCTGATCGTCCGCAGCTGCGCGTCGAGCCCGCCGATCAGCTCGAACAGATCATAGTCGAGAAACACACCCTCGGGCTTCAGCAGCCCGGCAATTGCGCGATAGCAGGCTGCGATCTGGCCGGGATCGCGCAGATTGTGGATGGCGATCGCCGAGACGACGAGATCGAACGGGCCGCCGACCTGCCGCGCCCAGGCCGGGTCGCGCAGATCGCCGACGGCATAGCTAACCTGGCCGGCATTTGCCGCGAGACGCCGGCGCGCCTGGTCGAGCATCGGCTGCGAATAATCCTGCAACGTCACCTGGGCGCGGGGAAAGGCGTGCAGCACTTCCTCGGTCACTACGCCATAGCCGCCGCCGACATCGAGCACCGCGATCTCGTCCTCGGCCGTATAGGGCGCCTCGGCCAGCATCTGGTGCAGGCGTTTGCGACGCTCGTCGTCGCGCGTCAGGTCGCGCGCGATCCATTCCTCGACATAGCCCTTCGAGTGCCAGTCGTGATGGTCGATCGGAATACCGTCATTAGCCGAGGACATCGCCCGCCTCCTGGTCGCTAGCTCGGGACCGATCATAACCGAGGCCGAGGGTGCGCGCTTGCGGCATCGCTCAACTTGTGACAACCAGACGGGCGGAACTCGCAGACCATGGAATTCAGAACAGAAGGAGCTGGCCGCAGATGCCGCGCTATGATTTCGACCTGTTCACGATCGGCGCCGGGTCGGGTGGCGTCGCTGGGTCGCGCCGCGCCGGCGGATATGGCGCGCGCGTCGCGATCTGCGAAGAATTACGCATCGGCGGCACCTGCGTGCTGCGCGGCTGCGTGCCGAAGAAGCTGTTGGTTTACGGCGCGCAATTCGCCGACGCCTTTGCCGACGCCGCGGGCTTTGGCTGGACTGTGCCGCCGGCGAGCTTCGACTGGCCGAGCCTGATCGCCGCCAAGGACAAGGAAATCGGCCGGCTGTCGCAGATCTATATCAACATGCTGAACAACGGCCATGTCGAGATGATCGACGGGCGCGGCGTCATTGTCGACCCGCACACGGTCGAGGTCGGCGGCCGCAGCTACACCGCTGACAAGATCCTGATCGCGGTCGGCAGCTGGCCGGAAACCCCTCAGCTGCCCGGCATCGAGCATGTCATTTCATCGAACGAGGCGCTGGACTTAGCGGACCTGCCGAAGCGCATCGTGATCGTCGGCGGCGGGTATATCGCGGTCGAGTTCGCCGGCATCTTCAACGGGTTCGGAAGCGAGGTCGTCGAAATCATCCGGCGCGAGGAGGTGTTGCGCGGTTTTGACGAAGACCTTCGCGTTTATCTCGGCCAGGAAATGCGCGGGCGCGGCGTCGACATCCGCGGCGGGACGCAGGTCGCCCGGATCGACAAGGGCGCCCACGGCTACACCGTCACCACCACTGACGGCGCCAAGATCAAGACCGACCTCGTCATGTACGCGACCGGCCGCAAGCCCAATACCAAGGGCCTTGGGCTCGCCGAGATCGGGGTCGCGCTCACCGACAACGGGGCGGTCATGGTCGATGAATGGCAGCGCTCGACGACGGTGCCGAACATCTACGCGGTCGGCGATGTGACCGACCGGATCAACCTGACCCCTGTAGCGATCGCCGAAAGCCGGGCCATTGCCGAAACCCTTTTCAACAACAATCCGATCCGGATGGACCATCACGATGTCCCCTCGGCGGTGTTCAGCCAGCCGCCGATCGGGACGGTGGGCCTGACCGAGGAGGAGGCGCGCCGCGAATACGGCGAGGTCGATATCTATACCTCGCGCTTCAAGCCGATGAAGAACACCTTGTCGGGCCGCGACGAGCGTACCTTCATGAAGCTTGTTGTCGACGCCCGGACCGACCGCGTCGTGGGCTGCCACATGCTCGGCCAGGACGCACCCGAAATCATCCAGGGTCTTGCCGTCGCCGTCAAATGCGGCGCCACCAAGCGGCAGTTCGACCAAACCGTCGGCATCCACCCGAGTGCGGCCGAGGAATTCGTCACGATGCGCGAAAAGGTCGTGCGACCGACCAAGCTGGCGGCCGAGTAGGCCGGGGTGCCTGCGCAGTGTCCCGCTGTCATTGCGAGCTCAGCCAAGCAGTCCCGCCCAACCGTGCGCTATCGAACGAGATTGCCGCGTCGCTCGGCTCCTCGCAATGACACGGAGTTCGGCCGGATAGAGCTTGAGAATTGCCCGACACCGCAGCACATTTGCAACTCGTTTGGGTTATGGACAGTAAGACGTGCCTAACACATTAGACGCTTCGCAATACGAGTTTCCCTTAGCAGCGTTGGTCGATGCAATCAATTCAACGGAGTCATCGAGCCGGTGGGCGAGACTTCACTCCGCACAGGAAAAAGCGCTTGCAGCCCTGGAAAATCGCCGCGCGGAGCTCAACAGCCTTTATGAGCGAGCGGTTGCGCCGGATACAGATTGGCAGGAGATTTCCCAGGCAGCCTCGATGGTCGGCGAGTGGGGTCGCGCCGCTGCAGAAAAGCTTTATCCCGGGATCGACGCGCTTCAGCGAAAGCTCACGGCTGCAGGTAACGAAACGCCCCCGGAAGTCCGCCGAGTGCGCGAGCAGAGTGTCAAGATCGCTGAGGATTGGCTCGGACTCTATCGCGACCTCCGCGACAAGCTGCTGAGATTGGCGGCGGAGAGGCGGCCTGCCGATGCGGTTCTGCGCGCGCGGCCGGTCGAGGGCGAAATCGATCATACCGAATTCACACGTCGGATTATCTCCCGCTTCCCCAAGATCCTGGCTGAACTTGCCAAATGAGCCCCAATGGCTGCCCATAGAGACAGTCATCGAGATCAACCAAGCCGTTGTTAGGATCACCGGAGAGCCGCATTTCCTGCGAGATCTGGGTCTTTTGGAGAGCGCCTTGGCGCGGCCGCAACACACATTCGCCTATGGCGAGGAAGATGTCGTTGCGCTCGCTGTCCGGCAACTTGCAGGAATTGCGCAATCGCACGCGTTTACCCAAGGGAAGAAGCGCACCTGCTTTGTCGCTATGGTGCAGTTCCTCAACGTGAACGGCTATGATCTCGTTATTGAAGACGCAGCGGCTTGGGCGGGCGAAGTGATCGGTCTGGTCGAGCATCGGATCAGCGAGGAAGAACTTGTGCGGGCGATCCGGCCGTTCGTGATCGAAAGATAGCTTCGCGGGAGGAACGCCTCGCCGGTGCCGGGCGGGCGCCGGGGTGGTGCGGGCGTGAGGCCGCCCAAGCGGGACCAGGAGCGCAACCATGCCTTATGAGCTCTACTATTGGTCGGCGATCCAGGGGCGCGGCGAGTTTGTCCGGCTGGCGCTAGAGGAGGCCGGCGCCGAGTATGTCGATATCGCGCGGCAGCCCGGCGGTGAAGCCGAGATGATGCGGCTGCTCGACGGCGAGGCGGTCGCCCGTCCGGCCTTCGCCCCGCCCTTTCTGAAGGCCGGGGCCCTCCTGATCGGGCAGACCGCGAACATCCTCTTCTATCTCGGCGCCCATCACGGCCTGATGCCGGCGGCCGAGGCCGGAAGGCTGTGGGCAAACCAGCTGCAATTGACGATCGCCGATTTGGTCGACGAGGCGCACGACACCCATCACCCGATCGCCAGCAGCCTCTATTACGAGGACCAGCGCCAGGAAGCGCAGGCCCGCGCGGCTGATTTTCGCCGGTCGCGGATGCCGAAATATCTCGGCTATTTCGAACGAGTGCTGGCGCGCGGTAATTCGCGCGGCGGGCATCTCGTGGGCGCGAGGCTGAGCTATCCTGATCTGTCGTTGTTTCAGATCGTCGCCGGCCTGCGCTATGCGTTCCCGCGCGCGATGGCAGCACTCGAACCGCAATATCCGCGCGTCGTCGCCGTGCACGACGGGATCGCCGGCCGGCCGCGCATCGCCGCCTATCTCGCCTCGGACCGCCGCATTCCGTTCAACCAGCACGGCATCTTCCGCCACTACCCCGAACTCGACGGCGAGAGCTAGCCTCGACGGCGCTCGTGACGCGCCATGACCCGAAAGGCGAGCGCCACCAGCACGAAAACGACGGCCAGAAACAACGTTGCGAGCGCGTTGACCTCGGGGCTGACGCCGAGGCGCACGCTCGAAAACACCGCCATCGGCAGGGTCGTTGCCGATGGGCCGGTGACAAAGCTGGCGACGACCAAATCGTCGAGCGAAAGCGTGAAGGCAAGGAGCCAGCCGGCCATCAACGCCGGGCTGATCCCCGGCAAGGTGATCCGCGCCAATACCGCCCAGGGCCGCGCGCCGAGATCGAGGGCGGCCTCTTCGAGCGTGCGGTCAAACGCGGCGAGCCGGGCGCGCACCAGCACCGCGACAAAGGACGCGCCGAACGTTGCGTGCGCGATCGTGATGGTCAGGACGCCGCGGGTGTGGGGCCAACCGATCACTTCCGCGCAGGCGACGAAGAACAGCAGCAACGAGAGGCCGAGAATGACCTCCGGCACGACCAGCGGCGCCAACAGCGCAAAGCCGAACAGGCCTCGACCGGGAAAGCCGGCAAACCGCGCCATCGCGAACCCGGCCGCCGTGCCGAGCACCAATGCCAGGCTCGCCGCCATCGTCGCGACTTCGAGGCTGGTCGCGGCTGCGGCGCGAAAGCTCTGATCGGCCATCAGCACGCCGTACCAGCGTGTCGAAAATCCACCCCATACCGCGACCAGCCGCGACTGGTTGAAGGAATAGACCACCAGCAGCGCAATCGGGGCGTAGAGAAAGGCGAAACCCAGCACCAGCACACCGGCGCGAAACGCCAAGCCGCTGCGGCGGGGGATCACGACGCCGGGGCCCGGTCGAGCAAGCGTTGCGCAAACAGGGTCGGCACGGCCAATGCCATGACCAGCGCCACGGCGACCGCCGCGGCCACCGGCCAGTCGTGGTTTTCGAAGAACTCGTCCCACAACACCTTGCCGATCATCAAGGTATTCGGGCCGCCGAGCAGGTCGGGGATCACGAACTCGCCGGTCGCCGGCACCATCACCAGCAGGCATCCGGCGGCGATCCCGGGCAGCGACAACGGCAGCGTTACGCCGAGAAATGCGCGCCACGGCCGCGCGCCGAGATCGGCCGCCGCCTCGATCAAGCTCTCGTCCAGCGCCGACAGGCTGCCGTAGATCGGCAGGATCATGAACGGCAGGTACGAATAGACAAGGCCGAGCTCGACCGAGAAGCCGTTGTCCAGCAACGGCAAGGGCGCGCCGATCAGCCGGGCCGCGAGCAGCAGCCGGTTCAAGAGTCCGTTCGGTTCGAGGATCGCGATCCAGGCATAGACCCGGATCAGAAAGCTGGTCCAGAACGGCAGCACGACGAGAAACAGCAAAGGCTGTCGCCACGCCATCGGCGCATGGGCGATCGCATGCGCCGTGGGATAGCCGAGAACGAGGCACAATGCCGTCGCCAGCGCGGCATAGAATAGCGAGCCGAGATAGGCGCGCAGATAGAGATCGTCGCCCGAGAGCAGCGCGAAATTGGCGAAAGTTGTGTGCAGTCGCAGGCTGCCGCCCCGCCCGGTCAGCAGCGGCGTATAGGGCGGGATGCCGATCGCGCTTTGGGCGAAGCTGATCTTGAGCACGATCAGCAGCGGCAGCAAAAAGAACAGGCCCAGCCACAAAAACGGCGTCCCGATCAGCACCAGCCGGCCGAGCCGCCCAATCCCGATCATCGGCTGATCACCACGGCGTCTTCGGGCGTCCAGCTCGCCCATACCGTGGTGCCGCGGCCGAGTTCGGCGGCGGCGGCGCTGGAAAGCTGCGCCTTTAGCGGAATTCCCGACCCAGCCGCGAGATGGACGATCGACACCGCACCCTGGTAATCGATCGAGGCGACCGTCGCCCTCACCGCGAAACCCGGCGGACGCTGGCACGCGAGGCGCAGCCTCTCCGGGCGCAACGCCAGCGCTAGGATCGCCGGCCGCGCCGGATCGGCGCCGCGCGCCAGCGGGATCGGCTGCTCGAACCCCGCGACCTTGAGCGACGGGCCGAGCGGGCCGGCCTGCGACTCGCCTTCGAACCAGTTCGCCTCGCCGACAAAACCGGCGACAAACCGCGAATTCGGCCGCTCGTAGATCTCGGCCGGGGCGCCGGTTTGGACAATCTGCCCTTCATTCATCACCGCGACGCGCGAGGCCATGCCGAGCGCCTCCTGCTGGTCGTGGGTGACGATCAGAAAGGCGGTTCCGACCCGTTGCTGGATCAGCGTCAGCTCGCGCCGGGTCTCGTCGCGCAATTTGCGGTCGAGTGCGGCCAACGGCTCGTCCAGCAGCAACAGCTTGGGCGATTTGGCCAGCGCCCGCGCCAGCGCCACCCGCTGACGCTGGCCGCCCGAAAGCTGGTATGGCCGCCGGCCGGCGTAATCCGACATCTGGACCAATGAGAGCATCTCGTCGACACGGGCGTCGCGGCGCCGGCGGCCCATGCGCTCCTGGCGCAAGCCAAAGGCAATGTTGGCGGCGACGTCCATATGCGGGAACAGCGCATAGGACTGGAACATGATGTTGACCGGCCGGGCATAGGGCGGCAGCGCGGTCATGTCGGCCCCGTCGATGACGACCCGGCCGCAATCGGGCGTCTCCAGACCGGCGATGATCCGCAGCAAGGTCGTCTTGCCGCAGCCCGACGGTCCCAGCAGCGCGAACAGGGCGCCGCGCTCGATCGTCAGCGAAACATCTTCGACCGCCACGACCCTGCCAAAACGCTTGCTGAGGCCGGCGACTTCGAGCAGCGCCATCAGGGCGTCATTCGCCCGATTTGAGCCGGGTCCAGGCGCGGGTGCGCGCCCGCTCGTAGGCCGCCGGCGCGGGCAGGTCGACAAAAAAGCGGCTGCGGACCGTAGCGGGCGGATAGACCGCGGGGTCGTCGCGGATCGAGGGCTTGACCAGCAAGGTGCCGGGCAGGTTCGGGTTCGGGTAGGAGACCGCGTCGCTGATCGCGGCGATCACCCTCGGGCGCAGCAGGTAATCGATGAAGCGCAGCGCGTTGTGCGGATGCGGCGCATCGGCCGGGATGCCCAGCATGTCGACCGACATCTGCGCCCCTTCCTTCGGGATCTCGAAGGCGATCGCCACCCCGTTCTTAGCCTCGCGCGCGCGGTTTCGGGCCATGACCACATCGCCCGAATAGCCGAGCGACAGGCACAGATCGCCGTTGGCGAGGTCGTTGATGTATTCCGAGGAGTGGAACTTGCGGATGTAGGGGCGGATTTTTTCGAGCCCGACAAATGCCTTCTCAAGATCGGCCATCGCATGGCTGTGCGGGTCGAGCCCGAGCCAGGCGAGCATCGCCGGCACCACCTCCTGCGGGGTGTCGAGCAGCGAGATACCGCATTGGGCGAGCTTCTTCGCGTTTGCCGGGTCGAACAGCAAGCCCCAGCTGTCTACCGGCGCCGCGTCGCCGAGTGCGGCATGAACCATCGCCCGGTTGTAGCCGAGCCCGGTGACGCTCCACAAATAGGGCACGCCGTGCGCGTTGCCGGGATCGGCGGCGGCGACCAGCCCGAGGATTCGCGGGTCGAGGTTCTTCCAGTTGGGCAATGCCGCCTTATCGAGCCGTTGGTAGACGCCGGCGGCGATCTGCCGCGCCATAAACGGGCTCGCCGATGGGACCACGAGGTCGTAGCCCGACCCGCCGGCGAAGAGCTTTGCCTCCAGCATCTCGTTGCCGTCATAGACGTCATAGGTGACCTTGATCCCGGTCTCGGCCTCGAATTTCGGGATCGTGTCGGGGGCGATGTAATCCGACCAGTTGTAGACGTGGAGAACCGGCTCCTCAGCTGCGGCAGGACGGGAAAAGCCGCCGATCACCGCGGTTGCGATGACCATGAGCAGGCCTGCGATGGTCGCCGTTCTCATCGGCGCGGCCATAGCACGGCCGGGGCGTGCGTTGTCAACGACTGCGGAAAACCCAGCGCCTGAGCGCGGTCGGATGTTAGAGTCGATGGTTTGTGGATCGGGGGGCGGGGATGACGGTGTTTCATCTGGTGCGGCACGGCGAGCCGGCGGTGTTCGGGCGCATCAACGGGCGTACCTCCGGTATCGGGCTCTCGGAAAAGGGACGCGCCGAGATAGCACTGGTCGCCGAGCGGCTCTCCGGGGAGGAGGTCGCCGCACTCTATGCGAGCCCGTTAGAGCGCACTCGGGAGACCGCCGAGATCCTCGCCGCCCGGCTCGATCTGCCGGTCGGCTATCGCGACGATGTGATCGAGCTCGATTTCGGCGAATGGACCGGGTTGACCTTCGACCAGGTGCGGGCCGACCAACGTTGGCCGCTGTGGCAGAGCTGCCGCAGCATCGCCGCCATTCCCGGCGGCGAGAGCATGCGCCAGGTCCAGGAGCGGGTCGTCGGTGCGCTGTTCGAACTGCGCCGCACGCATCCCGAGGGGACCGTGGCGATCGTCAGCCACGGCGACGTCATTCGCGCTGCATTGCTGTTCGCGCTCGGCATGCCGCTCGATCTCTATGCCCGGCTCGAAATCGGCCTCGCTTCGCTCAGCACGATCCGCATCGACGATTTCGGCATCCGCGTTCCGGCCGTCAACGAACGCCCGCGGTTGGCGCCGCCCGGCTAGCCTCGGGCCTTTCCCATCGGCTTCAAATACCACCCGATTTGAAGATAGAGGGTAATGCGTTGGATCAGGCTTCCGGCGTGGGGCTCTCGCCCATGCAGGATCGACGACAATGCCGCGGCGGCGGCCAACAGCGGCCACCGTGTCGCTGGCGGGGACCGCAAATATTTCTGCCCGAACAGCACCAAACAGGCTGCCCCGATCACCAGCCCGAAGCCCACTTCCGGCACACTATGGGCGTCGAGCAGCACCCGCAATGCAGCAATCGCTAAAATTAAGCCGGCGCTGCCGCCCCGATCACCAATAAGCGGCGCAAACCCCCGCCTTTGATCGTGGCCGCCAACACCATCGCTCCATTGACCAAGGTGCTGAGGCTGGTATGGCCGCTTGGGCTGTGCATATCGGGCGCCGGCGGACATCCGTAAAAGGAGACTTTCAGGATCCCAGTCGAGCCGACGCAACAGCCGACCGCGGCGGCCCACCACGCCCTGCTTCAGACAGGTCTCCCGAGGCTGGCCAGCGCGGCGTTGGCGGCGGCGACCCCGCTCATAAAGGCGCCGTGGGCGGTCGAGAAGAAATTCGGCGAGGTAGCCTCGCCGGCGAAGAAGAGGCGATCATCGACCGCGGCGGCCAGCGCCGCGCGGTCGCCGGCGTGGCCGGGCATGGCATAGGAATAGGAGCCGCGCGACCACGGGTCGTGCAGCCAGCCGGTGGCGGCGAGCGGCGCGATGCGGCGGCGGATGTCGCTGCCGAGCATGTCCGCGAGCTCGTCGGCGGCAAAGGCGAACATCGCCGCCTCGCCTTCGCGCTCCATCGCCGCGGCAAAGCGTCCGCCGAAAAAACAATAGATCGCCGGCCGGTCGAGTGGGCGGATTTGGTAGCTCATGGTCTCGCGTCGGGTGGTTGAGCCAACCAGGAACTCGTCGTGACCGATCCCCGGAACCGGCCCATCGAGCGAAATGAACAGTTTGTCGTCGATCCCCAGCGGCAGGCCGGCGGCGGCGGCGGCCTTGTCTGGCAGCGGCGGGTCGAAACGGAGCGCCTCGGCGGCGAGGATCGAGGTCGGCACGGTGACGATCGCTCGCGCCGCGGTTACGGTGCCGCCCGCGGTGTCGAGCCGAATTGCCCGCCCGCCATGGTCGACCCGCGATACCGGCGTCGCCAGCGCCACCGGTAGCCCCTCCGCGAGTTTTTCGAATAGCCGGCCATAGCCCTCGCGCAGCCGCCAATTGAGGTTGGTGCTGCTGTCATCGTAGCGGACGTAATCCTTGACCGAGACGCGGTCGAGCTCGGCGCCGTTCCCCCAGGTGCTGGTGGCGTCGAGCAGCTGGTTCCAGCGGCCTTGCGGCGGCAGCAAGCTCGCCAGCGAGCGGTCGACGGGCTCGCTCGCCGCCTGCCGGCGCGCTTCGCCTTGAGCCTCGCGGGTAGCGAGCCAATCGGCCTCGGCCTCGGGTGTCTGGCCGCTGCGACGCAGCCGGCTCGTCCATTCCGGCGGCCGGCGATGCACCGAGAAGCCGAGATCCTGGGCAATCGGCGACAATGGGTTGCGGTCGGCCGAGTGCAGCCATTCGGCGCCGCGGTCGAGGGCAAATCCGGCGGGGGCGATGGTGTGGACCCGGCCACCGACCCGGTGGCGCGCCTCCAGCACCAGCACCCGCTGCGTGCCGGCCCCGACGAGACGGCGCGCCGCACCGATCCCGGCGGCGCCGGCGCCGATGACCGCGATGTCGACCTCGGATCGCAACCCAGTCATCCGCGTCCTCGCTTGACGATATACTCTCGCTTCACGACCCGCCCCCGCTTGAGGCGCCGCTCAGCGCAACGGCCGGCCGGCGGCGTCGCCGGCGAGAAACTTGTTCGGCTTCAGAAAAAACGACAGCACCAAGGCACCCTTCGGCGAGCGCGCCAGATGGCGGTTGCCCTTGGGCCGCCACACATAGTTGCCGGCGCGCACCTCGCCTTCGTCGTCGACCAGGCTGCCCTCGATAACAAAGGTCTGCTCGACCTCGACATGCTCGTGCAACGCCAGCTCGGCCCCCGGCTGCCAGCGGAACAGCGCCGTCAACAATCCGCTCTCCGGGTCTTCGAGCAGAACCTTCATGTCGATCCCCGCGCACGGCGTCGGCTTCCACGGCAGGTCTGCGACCTCGACATAGCGCGACGCGAGCGGGCCCAGCGTCTCCGCGTGTTTCAAAAACGGCGTGGTGGCGGTCATCGGCGCTCCTCCGTGGTGGCGAGGCTGATCATAGCGCAACTTCGCGCCGCCTCGTCGACATCCTGACCGTCGGCCGGCTTACGGCTGGGCGGGCTTACCGCTGGCCCGGAATCCGTTGGTTCCTACAGCGCGGCCGACGGCGCCCCAGCTCCCCGCGCTGATCCCAGAGCAGCGTCAAGCGAGCGAGCCGGGCCAAGCCCGTTTGCCTTGCACCCGATGCCGGGTGCGCGGTATGGTCGGCGGGCCAGTCGGATCCGGGCTGGCGTTGTTTTCGGCGGCGCTCGATCGATGGCGGAGTTCCGTGTTCTCTTTGAGCGCCCGATACCGGGCGAGCCGCATACCGCTGTTCCGGCCGGCAATGGCGCCGAATGGGAGCAAAAGCAGGAGCCTGCCGAATATTATCGGGCCGCCGCCGCGCGCGCCCGAGCGCTCGAGCAGGACGCCACCACGCCCAGGGTCAAGCAGCACCTGCGCGACCTGATCAGCCGATACGATCGGCTGGCCGGCGAAGTCGAGCGAACGGCGGAGAGCGAACCGGGCAGAAATTCGGGGCGCCTTCGTTGAGCATCGGCGTTGCGCGGCGCAGCTGAGACCAATTTGACCAAAGCAACGACCGACCGGTCCGGCGAAGCCGTGACCGCAGGCGGCTTTCCTGCCTCGATCGCGGTGGTCGGGGCCGGCGCGATCGGCGGGGCCGTCGCCTACTCGCTGGCGTCGGCCGGCTTCGCACCAACGCTCGTCGCCCGCGGCGAGGCCCTGGCCGCCATCAGCCGCGACGGGCTGCGCGTCGAAAAATGGGACGGCGGCGGTGGAGTCGTCCGGATCGAGGCGACCGAAGATTCGCGGCTATTGGGGCCGCAGGATCTGGTGATCGGCACGATGAAGGCGCAGGACTGGCCCGCGGCACTGGCCGCGCTGACCCCGCTGATTGGACCGCACACCGCGCTGCTGCCGGCGATCAACGGGGTTCCGTGGTGGTATTTCGACGGGATCGACGGCCGGTTTTCGGGCGAACCGATCGCCGCAGTCGATCCCGAGGGAGCCTTGCTCGCGGCCTTGCCGGCGGCGACGGTGATCGGCTCGGTCGCCTATATGGGGGCGAGCCGCGCCGCTCCGGGCATCATCCGTTGGACCAGCGGCAACAAATTCGTGCTCGGCGAGGCTGCGGGCGTGGCGCGCGAGCGCACCCGGAGCGTCGCCGCATTGCTGCGCCGCGCCGGGTTCGACGCCACCGTCACCGACGACATCCGCGGCGAGGTCTGGGCCAAGCTCCTCGGCAACGCCGCGATCAACCCGCTGTCGGTCGTCGCCCGCGCCCGCATCGACGAGATCATGGCCGATCCGGGCCTCGGCCACATCGCGCTCGCCTCGATGCGCGAGGTCGCGGCGGTCGCTGCGGCAATCGGGGCGCCGTCGCGGATGGAGGTCGAACAGCGCTATGCAATCAACGCCGAGCTTGGCGCCTTCCGCACCTCGATGCTGCAGGATTACGAGGCCGGGCGTGCTCTCGAACTGGGGGCATTGGTCGACGCCGTGGTCGAGATCGGCGGCAAGCTCGGCGTCGCCACCCCGATGACCGCGGCGCTGGGCGCTCTCGCCCGCCGCGCCGCGGGGCTTCGCCAGATCGGCGGCTGAACCGTTTCTCCTACCCTCCGGCCCTGCCGAAGACCCGCCGCAGCGCGTCCTTGGCTTTTGCCAAGACTCGCTTGCGCTCGGGCGGCAGGTTGCGGCCGGCGCGGTTGATGTAGAAGTTCAGCATCGACATCGCCGATTGGTAAGGGCCGGCCTTGCGTCGCTTGCTGCGCTCGGCCGACCGTTTCAGCGACTTGGCAATGCGCTCGGGATCGTCTTCCTTAAAGACTTCCGGTTCGAGATCGAGCGCGTCGCTCTGCTGCATGACTTTGCCGGACCAGTATCTCCGCTGGTCTCTCCGGCGACTTGTGTGTCGTGCCATTGCTTTCCCCGAGGCCTTTCGGCTCAGTAGCCCATTCGCATCGATAAACGCCGTCGCAAGCGGTTTCGCGCTTCGGAGAACACGGATAAGAAGCAGCTCCAGTGCCCGCTGCCCGGCACTCTGTCGCAATCCGAGGTTTGCATGCCCGAAGACGTCCGAGCCGACGACATCAACGCTTTTGTGCCCGGCCCGCGGGTCCAGATCGACGGGCGGCCGGGCGGGCCGCTCTCCGGATTGACCTTTGCGGCAAAGGACCTGTTCGACGTGGCCGGCCATCCGACCGGAGGCGGCAACCCCGACTGGGCGCGCTGGAACCCGGTCCCGACCCGCCATTCCTGGGCGGTGCAGCGCCTGCTCGACGCCGGGGCGAGCCTGGTCGGCAAGACCATCACCGACGAGGTCTCGCTCGGTATCGTCGGCGAGAACGCGTTTTACGGCACGCCGGTCAACGTGCGGGCGCCGGGGCGGGTGCCGGGCGGTTCGTCCTCGGGCTCGGCCGCGGCGGTCGCCGCCGGGCTGTGCGACACCGCGATCGGCACCGACACCGGCGGCTCGGTGCGGGTGCCGGCGAGCTTCTGCGGGCTCTACGGCATCCGCCCGACGCATGGCCGCATCGATGTCACCGGCATGCTGCCGCAGGCGCCGAGCTCGGACACGACCGGCTGGTTCGCCCGCGATCCGGCGATTTTCGCCCGGGTGTCGAACGTGATGCTCGGCGAGGCGATCCCGTCGACGCTGCCCGAACGGCTGATCGTCGCGGTCGACGCTTTCGCCTTTGCCGATCCCGAGGTGGGCGACGCGCTATGGCCGATGGTCGGGCGGCTGAAGCGGCTGATCGGCGACGCCGGGGAGGACATCATGGCGCCCGCCGGGATCGTTCAATGGGCGCGGGCACAGCGCACCTTGCAGCCCGCCGAGGCGTGGCTGACCTTCAAGGACTGGGTCGAGCATTGCAACCCGCGCCTCGCCTACAGCGTCGCGCGCAACATCTACACCGGCTCGCAGATCCCGGAGAGCGAGCGCCAATGGGCGAATTTGGTGCGCCAGGAGGCGCGCGGCCGGATGCGCCACCTGCTGCCGCCCGGCACCATCCTATGCCTGCCGACGACGCCATTCCCGGCGCCGAAGCGCGGCGAGCCGTTATCG
Source organism: uncultured Alphaproteobacteria bacterium (assembly GCA_963832875.1). Classification (GTDB taxonomy): domain Bacteria; phylum Pseudomonadota; class Alphaproteobacteria; order ATCC43930; family CGMCC-115725; genus AP-15. The sequence continues at coordinate 106,408 of CAWHWB010000006.1, forward strand.
GTCGCCGGGCCGCAGCGCGACCGCATTCTGTGCCTGTGCGCGCATGGCGGGCTCGCCGGCATGCCGCAAATCAGCATTCCCGGCAGCACGGTCGACAGCCTGCCGGTCGGCCTGTCGATCGTCGGCGGACGCGGCGCCGACGCGGCCCTGGTCGCGGTGGCGAGCGCGCTGGCCGCTGCGGGATGAATTGGCGCGTCGTCAGAGGCGTCTGACACCGATTGCGCGGCCGAGCCCCGCGCACCCGGAGCGGCCGGTATCGGCTCAGCCGCGGGCGAACAAGCGCTGCAGGTCGGCCTGGGCCAGCGCCGGGGCGAGCGCGTCGAACCGGCCGCTCGCCTTCATCTCGTCGGCGATTTGCCGGGTCGCCGCCGCGGCCATTAAGGCGATGGCGCTGGCGGTGCTGGCGCGGGCGACGCCGAGCGCCTCCAATTCGGCGACACTCGGCAGACCGGCGCGCACATTGATGTTGATCGGAGCCGCCAGCGTCTTGACTAGCCGGCCGATCGTCTCCGGATCGCGCAGGGTGATCGGATAAAAGCAATCGGCGCCGGCGGCGAGATAGGCCCTGCCGCGCTCGACGGCCTCCTCGAATCGCGTCGCCGGCTCGCCGATATTGCGCAGATAGAGGTCGGTGCGCGCGTTGATGACGATCGGCACCCCGGCGGCGCGCGCCGCTTCGCGCGCCGCCTCGATGCGGCGGGCGGCGTCGGCGATTGTGCGGATCGGCGCCACGCCGTGCGGCGTTCCGTCCTCCAAATTGACCCCGACCGCGCCGGCGCCGATGATCTCCGCGACCGATTTCCCGACTGCGTCGGGCGTGTCGCCAAAGCCCGCCTCGATGTCGGCGGTGACCGGCACTTGCACCGAGCGCACGATGCGCGCGGTCGCGGCCACGACCTCGTCCCACGGCGCCGCTTCGCCATCCATATAGCCGAGCGACCAGGAGACGCCGCCGCTGGTGGTCGCGATCGCAGAATAGCCGGCCGCGGCAAAGATCCGCGCGCTGAGCGCGTCCCAGGCGTTCGGCAGCAGCAGCAGCGAGGGCCCGCGATGCATAGTGCGGAAGCGCTCGGCTCGGTCGGTTTGTTCCGCCGGGTTGATCGGCGAGTTCATCGGCTGGCTCGCGGATGATGGGAACTCGGGTGCGCAACCCTCTTATCATCGGCCGCCGGCGTCAACCTGGCAGGCTCCGTCGCGAAGGGTCACGGCCGCCCCGGATCATTGCGGCAGACCGCCGTTGAGGCTTTCGCCCAAGTTCCCGCGACGTTCGCTTTTGCTGCGCGACAAAAATCGGCTACCTTACGGCAGGCTGTCGATCGGCATGGTGACGCGATGCACTCCAGCTATAACGAGGTCAAATTTCCCGAGCGCCTGGTCGCCCGGTTCTTGCTCGAATACTATAATATCTGGGAAAAACACTTTTCAGGCCTCAATAAACGCGCCCATTGGCAGATCATCTTTATGGCAAGGAGCAGCGGTGAGGCCGGTATTTCTAGCAGGGCGATCCACCGTACCCTCTACGGGTCCTATGGCACCGACATCAGGACTTGCATCGAGCGGATCAAGGACTGTGAGGCGGATGGGTTCATCAGAGTTTTCGACGCATCGAACCGGCAATGCGCGCCATCGCCGGGATGCCTGGTCGGCCCCACCGGCAAGCTGTGGCAGAGCTTCGAGGCGCATTGCCGCGAGACCATCGAGGCGATCTGCGCCGTCGCCGGCGACCGAAATCGTCCGGCGCAAGTGGCGTGCGACGAGACGGTAATCGCCGAGATCTACCGCTTTTTCGGCGCCTGCGACCGGAAATGGCGCGAAACCAGCGAGCAGATCGTCCGGAAAAGGGGCCTTACCCCAGCCTATCTCGACGACGCCATGGATCACCTGGTGACCTATCAGTATTGGGCGGTCGTGATGCTGCTGTGGTCGGCGAGCCCGTTCGGCAGCGATCGCGGCGGCCCATCGGCGCTGGTCGTCGACGAAATCATCAGCAAGATGTGGGACCGCTTGAAGCTCGGGCATTTGGCGATCAAGGAGCGTGTCGGCAATCTGATCCGCTGGGGCTTTTTTGCCGAGGAGACGATCAAGAAGCACAAGGCCGTGTCGCTGACCCCGCAGGCCGGTGCGGCGGTCAGCGCCGGTCTGGCCGAGATCATGCCGGTGCTGGCCGATCTGCGCGACCGGCTGACTGGCGAACCCGCGGCGGTGATCGCGGCGAAGATCGCCTAGTTAGGCGCGCGCTATCGCAGTTGGGCTAGGGCTCGCTGTCGGGCTGGTTGTCCGGGTGGGCGGCGCGGAACGGGTCGAGCTTGATGCAGCTCTCGAAGATCCGGGCGATCGTCGGGTAGGGCGCCATGTCGAGATGGTAGCGCCCGGCGTTGACCACCTGCGGGACCAGCGCCACATCGGCGAGGCCGGGCCGGTCGCCGTGGCAGAAGATCCCGGTCTGCGGATCATGCGCGAGCAGCGCCTCCAACGCACGGAAACCGGCGTCGATCCAATGGTTGTACCAGAGGGCGATGTCGCTCTCGCCGCGCCCGAAGGAATGGCTCAGGTAGCGCAGCACCCGCAGATTGTCGATCGGGTGGATGTCGCAGGCAACAATCTCGGCCAAAGCCCGCACCCGCGCCCGCTCCGCCGGAAGCGGCGGCAACAGCGGCGGCTCGGGACGGGTCTCGTCGAGATATTCGATGATCGCCAGCGATTGGATCAGGGTCCGGCCGTCGTCTTCGAGGGTCGGCACCAGCCCTTGCGGATTGACGCCCAAATATTCGGGCCGCTGCTGGTCGTTGCGCCGCAGATGGATCGGAACGTTCTCATAGGCGAGCCCCTTCAGGTTGAGCGCGATGCGGACGCGAAACGCGGCCGAGGACCGGAAAAAACCGAAGAGCTTCATCTGCCGCACCCTCTTCGCCGCAGCGGGCGGTCAGGTCGCGCCGCGCGCGACGGATCAGCCCGCGCCGTGGATCGTAGCCGATCACTGATGGAAAACAGAAGAACGACGCCGAGACCGTGGCGAGCATTGCGGGCGCCGCCTCCGGATCGATCGGTGTCAGCAAGCTGTAATTTTATTCCACCTGGGGTCGGGGCTGAGGCGCTAATCTGGGGCCGCGACGATCGCGGATGATGAGGGGATGTGTTGCACTTGACGGCCGTCCCTCTCGGTGTCCCTTTGCGAGTGAGCCTGGGGGCGCGGCGGAAGGCTGTCGACTTGGCAACTGGCACCCCGACCCGGAAGCAGCGGCGCAGCGGGAGGAAGCCGGCTCTGCGGCGGCGCCTCATCGGACTGGCGCTGCCGGCGCTGCTGTGGCCTCAGCTGGCGATGGCGCAGGCTGCCGCCGCGCCCCCCAATCCGCCCCCCAATCCGCCGGCGAGCCAGCCGACGCTGACGGTGCTGCCGACCGTCGAGGTGATCGCTGCGACCCCGCTGCTCGGGTCCGGGGTCAACCCGGACAAGGTCCCGGCCGAAAGCAGCGTGGTGACCAGTCAGGATATCACTCGCAACGGCAATGCCGATGCGCTGCGGGCGCTGAACCAGCAGGTCCCGGGCGTTACCCTCGACGCCGCGGCCGGCAACCCGTTTCAGCCGAGCCTGTTTTATCACGGCTTCGAGGCGTCGCCTTTGCAGGGCAACCCGCAAGGGCTGGCGGTCTATGTCAATGGCGCGCGCTTCAACCAGCCCTTCGGCGACACCGTCAACTGGGACCTGATCCCGAGCCTCGCCATCGAGCGGATGGACCTCGTCGGCTCGAACCCGGTCTTCGGTCTCAACGCGCTAGGCGGCGCGCTCTCGGTCCAGATGAAAAACGGCTTCACCTATCAGGGCACGGAGGCGGACACGTCCGGCGGCTCGTTCGCCAAATACCAGGGCGAAATGCAATATGGCGCCCAAATCGGGAACGTCGCCGCCTATGCCGCGGCGAGCGGGTTGCACGAGGGCGGCTGGCGCGACCTGCAATCCTCGGATATCGGCAATTTTTACGGCGATCTCGGCTGGCGCGGCACGCGCGGCGAGGTCCACGTCAATGTCACCGCCGCCCAGGACCGGCTCAACGGACCGGGGACCTCTCCGGTCCAGCTGCTGGCGATTGATCCCGCTGCCCAATTCACCGCGCCCAACCTGATCACCAACAAATATACCCAGATCAACGTAAACGGCAGTTACAATCTCTCGGACAATACATCGCTGCAAGGGACCCTCTACTACGATTATCTGCTGCAAAAAGTTTACAACGGCAATGTCTCGGATCTGACCCCATGCGGTAACGGTTCCGATTTTCTGTGCGAGGCGCCGGGCGTTGTCGCCACCGACCGCAACGGCGACCCGATCCCCGATTTCCTGAATGGCGGCCCCTATTCGCAGCTCGACCAGCAATCGACCAGCACCAACGGCTATGGCGCCTCGCTGCAGGCGACCGACCATCGTCAGCTGTTCGGGCGTGCCAATCAGCTGATCGGCGGGGTTAGTTTTGACGGCGGGCAGACCCTATTCGGGGCCAGCACCGAAATCGGCGGCTTGTCGCTCGAGGACCGCGTGTTCGCCGGTCCGGGCGTCACCATCGATCAGGCGGATGGTTCGATCGCGCCGGTGCGCCTCGGCGTTTCAAACGCCTATTACGGCGCGTTCTTCACCGACACCTATGACATCACCCCGGCCCTTTCGGCCAATGTCGCGGGCCGGTTCAATTTCGCCCAGATCGATCTCGCCGACCAGCTTGGCACCGCGCTCAGCGGCGATCACAGCTACAGCCATTTCAACCCATCGGCCGGCCTAACCTGGAAAATCCGGCCCGAGCTGAGCGTCTATGCCAGTTATGCCGAGGCGAACCGGGCCCCGACCCCGCTGGAATTGAGCTGCGCCAGCGCGGCCAGCCCGTGCAGTCTCGCCAATTTTTTTGTCGGCGATCCGAATTTGCAGCAGGTCGTGGCGCATACCGTCGAGGCCGGGCTGCGCAGCCAATTTCAGCCTTTCGCGAATGCGACCCTCTCCTCCGACCTCGCGCTGTTTCACACGACGCTCGACAACGACATCCTGTTCGTTAACAGCCCGATCCAGGGCCGGGCGTTTTTTCAGAATGTCGGCTCGACCTTGCGCCAGGGCGTCGATCTGAACCTGCGATTAAAGACCGACCGTCTGCTCGCCTGGATCGCCTATTCCTATACCGACGCGGCGTTTCAGACCGGCTTTACCGAATCGAGCGAAAACAACCCTGCCGCCGACGCCAACGGCAACATCCAGATCGAGCCCGGCGACCGCCTGCCCGGCATCCCGGCCAATCTGCTCAAGCTCGGCGTCGATTACAAAGTGACCGACGCGTGGACGATCGGCGGCTCCGGCATCTACGCCAGCGGCCAGTTCCTGTTTGGCGATGAGGCCAATCTGACGCCGCCGACGCCGCCTTATTTTGTCCTCGACCTGCATACGAGCTATCAGGTCGCGAAAAACTTGCAGCTGTTCGCGCTGTTGGAAAACGCCTTCGACGCGACCTATTACACATATGGCACGTTTTCGCCGACCTCCTCGGTGCCGATCGTGCAGGCGCCGGGCGCCACCAACCCGCGCAGCTACAGCCCCGCTTCCCCGATCGCCGTCACCGTTGGGGTCCGTGCGACATTCTGAACAGTCCGGCGTAGCTCCAGAGACTAGCCGGGGGTGCGCGCGGGGGCATGGGCGAAGGCGTCGGCGACCGCGGCAAAGGCCGGGGTCGGCCGCAGCTCGGCGTCGAACGGCAGCGGCCGCGACGGCAGCCCGTCGGTGCGCCATTTTGCTTGATTGGTCTCGCGGCGGACGATCCAGCTGTGCCGGTCGGACAATCCCCACGTCACCACCATCTTGACCGCCGGCTCGTCGAGGGCGGCGTCGAGAAACCGCCGATAGACGTCGGCGACCAGCTGGTCGCGAACCGCGATATCGGCCGGCGCGTGCGCGTCGGTGACGTCGAGCTCGGTGATCTGGATGCCGAGGCCGAGCCGGGCGATGTCGGTGAAAAAGCGCCGCAGCACCGCCGGCGAGAAGGGCGCTCCGCCGACCGCGGTTAAATGCGCCTGGATGCCAACCGCGTCGACCGGCGTCCCGGCCCGCTGCATTCGCTCCAATAGCGCGAGCAAGACCCGGCGGCGGGCTTCGTGCTCGGGCGTGTCGAGCTCGACATCGTATTCGTTGACGACGAGCCGGGCCTTGGGGTCGGTTTCCCGCGCGGTGCGATAGGCGAGGTCGAGATAGGCGGGCCCGAGCGCGTCGAGAAAGACGGCCTTGCGCAATCCGTCGGGCCGCCCATCCTTGGGTTCGATCGGCTCGTTGACCACGTCCCAGCTGTGGATGATGCCGCGATAGCGCCCGGCCATCGCGCGAATTCGTGCGACGACGGCGCGGCGCTGCGCCTCGCGGCCGGGCAAGGTGCGAAACCACCTGGGCGTGCGGTAATACCATAAGAGATTGTGGCCGCGCAGCGCGAGCCCGCCTTCGACCGTGAAACCGGCGACCGTGTCGGCGGGGAGGTAATCATCGTCCCCCGGCAATCCTCGGTTCATATCGCGCCATTTCATGTCGTTTTCGGGCACGACGAGACCGGCCTGCGCCAGCACCAGCGCAATAAAGGCGGGATCATCTGCGATTTGCCTCGACGAGATCGCCGTTCCGTAAAGCAGGCCTTTGGCCGCGGCGAGGCGGCGCAGCGCTTCGCTCTCGGCCGCCTGCGCCGGCCAATAGGTCCCGGCGGCGAGTACCGCTAGGCCGCCGGCCAGCACCTCTCGCCGCCGCGGTCCGCGGCCCGGCAATCCGGCGTCGCTCATCGCGGCGCGGCCTTGCCGATCGACGCGGGCGTCGGCGCCGTGCTCCCGCCGTGAGCCAGACGCTCGAGATTGGCCCGCGCCGCCATGTCTTCCGGGCTGCCGGGATCGACCTCGCCCACCGCTTCCCAATCGCGCCGGGCGCCGGAGGCGTCGCCTTCGAGACGGCGGATATTGCCGCGCTCGAGCAAGGCCGCCGGCGAATGCGGCGCCTGCGCCAGCGCCTGGTCGATGTCGGTGCGCGCCGGGTCGAGGCGATCGAGCGCGCGATAGGCCGAGGCGCGGTAAATCAGCGCATCGACCCGGTCGGGGTGGGTCTTCAGCACCTGGTCGAGATCGGCGACGGCGCGGTCGAGATAGCCGGCCGCATCGGCGGCTTCGGCGCGGTCAATCAACAGATCAGGGTCGCTTGGCTGCAACGCCACCGCCTCGCCGGCCGCGGCGTAGGCCCGCACCGGGTCGCCGGCCAGAAGCCAAGCCTGCCCGGCCTGGTCGAGCACATCGGCGCGCAACGCCGCCGGCGCGGTCGTCATCGCCTTGGCCAACGCCAGAAGGCTGGTCGCTCCCTCCTGGTATCTGCCGAGCGTGATCAGCGCGACCGCCGCGCAATGGTCGGCCGGATGTGCGCCACCGCGCGCGCGCCACGATTGCGCCACCCGCTGCGCCGCTTGCGGGTCCGCTTTGGCGAGCTTCATGCAACGCGCATAGGTCTCGGCATCGGCCTCGGCCGAGCGCGGCGCTGGCGCCGCTCCCGGCTGGACGGTCGGACCGACCGGGCCGGCCGGTCCTGCCGCCGCCTTAGCGCCAACCAGCGTCAGCGCCAGCGCCAGCAAGGGATAATGCAACCGGCTCCGCCGCCGCCGGTCCAAACCTGCCCGCATCCCCTGATCCCCCGATGGCCGCCACCCGGCGCGGCGCCGCATTGGCATAGCACGCCGCGGCGTCGGCACCCACCCGGCATTGGCGCCCACCCGGCATTGGCGCCCACCCGGCATTGGCGCCCACACGGTATTGGCGCCCAGACCTCCGAGGCGATACCATCGGACCGGCCTTTCCACTTTCGTGGGTTGTGCATTGTTTTGGCGCTTGATTTCGGTCGCCTGTTTCCGAGCGGGATCGGCAATGCCGGTCTCGCCTTTGCCCATCGCCACGCGGTGCCGGGCGGCGACCGTGTGATGCCGTTGTGAACGCCGCGTCCCCGCACCTGTTCTGCTTCGGCCTCGGCTACAGCGCTCTGGCGCTGGCGCGGCTGGTCGCCCCCCGCTGGTGGGGGGTGACCGGCACCTGCCGCAGTGCCGAAACCGCTGCCGCCCTGCGCCAGGCCGGATATCGGGCCGAGCTGTTCGACCGCGACCGGCCGCTCGCGGCGGCGGCGATCGGCGGGGCTACCCACGTGCTGGTGTCGGTTCCGCCCGACGCGTCCGGCGACCCGGTGCTTGCCCGCCACGGCGACGACATCGCGGCGTTGCCGGGGCTTGCTTGGCTCGGCTACCTGTCGACCACCGGCGTCTACGGGGATCGCGATGGCGGCTGGGTCGACGAGACCTCGGCGCTGTTGCCGAGCGGCGAGCGCGGGCGCCGCCGGGTCGCGGCCGAGGCCGGCTGGCGCGACCTATGGCGGCGCCAGGGCGTGCCCGTCCACGTCTTTCGGCTGGCCGCCATTTATGGCTCCGGCCGCAGCCCGTTCGCCGCCCTGCGCGCCGGCACCGCCAGGCGCATCGACAAGCCCGGTCAGGTGTTTTCGCGCATCCATGTCGAGGACCTGGCGCGGGTGCTGTGCGCCTCCATGTCGCAGCCGCGGCCGGGCGCGGTCTACAATGTCTGCGACGACGAGCCGGCGGCACCCGAAGCGGTGGTGGCCCATGCCGCGGAACTGCTCGGGGTGCCGGCGCCGGCGCTGGTCCCGCTCGCCGAAGCCGGGCTGTCGGCGATGGCGCGGAGCTTTTACGACGACAACAAGCGGGTCCGCAGCGCGTTGATCAGGAGCGAGCTCGGGGTGGCGCTGCGCTATCCCGATTACCGCGCCGGGCTTGCCGCAATCCTGGCCGCCGAGCCTTGAGGCTTGCCGAGACGGCCAGGCTTCGGCATGGTCCGAACAATTCGCGACATCGCCGGCGACCGTGACCGGCTTGGGAGGAAAGCTGATGACGACGCACAACGTGCTGATTCTCGGGGCGTCCTACGGCTCGCTGCTGGCGACCAAGCTGCTGTTCGGCGGTCACAAGATAACCATGGTGTGCCTGCCCGCCGAGATCGAGGCGTTCAACCGCGACGGCGCCCGGGTGCGGATGCCGATCCGCGGCAGAAAGGACCCGGTCGAGCTCGACTCGCGCAAACTGCCGGGTAGCCTGCGGGCGGCCGGTCCCGGCGAGGTCAAGCCCGCCGATTTTGATCTGGTGGCGCTGGCGATGCAGGAGCCGCAATACCGCTCGCCCGGCGTGCGCGAGCTCCTGGACGCGGTCGCCAAGGCCAAGCGGCCCTGCATGTCGATCATGAACATGCCGCCGATGCCGTATCTGAAGCGCATCCCCGGCCTTGCGACCGACCCGTTGAAGGCCTGCTTTACCGATGCCGGCGTCTGGGACAATTTCGAGCCCGGTCTGGTGACGTTGTGCAGCCCGGACCCGCAGGCCATTCGGCCGCCCGGCGAAAAGATCAACGTGCTGCAGGTCACGCTCCCGACCAACTTCAAAGTCGCCCGCTTCGAGGACGACAAATCGACCGCGATCCTGCGGCAGATGGCGGCCGATATCGACGCAGCTCGCTGGGATACCGGCGACGGCCGGATCGAATTGCCGGTCAAGCTCAGGGTCCATGATTCGATTTTCGTGCCGTTGGCCAAATGGGCGATGCTGCTGACCGGCAACTACCGCTGCGTCCAGAAGGATCGCGCGATCGACATCAACGACGCGGTGCATGCCGATGTGAACGCATCGCGCTCGGTCTACGATTTTGTCTGCGCGGTCTGCGAAAAGCTCGGCGCCGCCCCGGACGATCTGGTGCCTTTCGAGAAGTACGCCGCCGCGGCGCGGGACCTGGTGCGGCCGTCCTCGGCTGCCCGCGCGCTGTTCAACGGCGCGCCCAATATCGAGCGCACCGACCGGCTGGTGCAGATGATCGCGGCGCAATACGGCATGCACAACGCCATCGTCGACGAGACGGTGGCGACGGTCGACGCCCGGCTGGCGAGCAACCGCAAGGCGGCCGCCGCCTGATTTCGCTGGTTGCACATGCCGATCGCCGAGGAGCGGCGGCGGTTGACCCTCCGCTGAGGGCGGCAGAAGCGTCGACTCAACAGAATTAAACCGGGCGCCCGCTGGCGCCGCGAGGAGGAGCAATGCCTGGTTCAACGTCCGAGGAGCTGCTGTCGCTGTTCGACGGCGCACCGCTCAACCGCCGCTACTGGGCGGCCTTCGCGGTACTGGCCGCGATCACCGTCCTCGAATTCTTTGATTTCTCGGTCGTCGCCTTCCTCCTCGCCGTGGTCGGACCGCAGTGGCATCTGACCTATGGCCAATCGGCTCTGATCCTCTACAGCGGTGGTGTCGGCGCGATCGTTGGCGCGCTGCTATTTGGAAGTCTGTCGGACGCCTGGGGCCGCAAGACGCAGATGATCATCGGGACCTTTATTTGCGGGTTCGGTGCGGCGCTGATCGGTTTTGTTCCAAACGGCGCCTGGCAGATCTTCGCGCTGTTGCGCTTTGTCGTCGGCGTCGGGTTGGCGGCGGCGGTGGTCCCGGCGCTAACGATGCTGGTCGAGCTGACGCCGACCCGGCACCGGACCTCGGTGACGAGCTTTTTTGTCGTGTTCGCGACCGCGGGCGGGCTAGTCGCCTCGGCGACTTCGGCGGCGCTGCTGGCCGCGATCGGCTGGCGCGGCATGGCCATGCTTGGCATATCGGTTACAATGGTCGGGTTGCTGGCCGCCTTGTTTGTTCCCGAATCGGCGCGTTGGCTGACCGCAAAGGGCCGCTTTGCCGAGGCTCGCGCTGAGGTCGCAAAGCATCTTGGCCTGCCGCTGCGTTCGGTGCCGCTGCCGACGACGATGCCGGCTAAGGCGCCGAGCGGCAGGCTCTCGGAGCTTCTCTCGCAGCCGAGGCACTTTTGCGAGACTTTGATGATCTGGGGCGGAGCGGCGACGGCGGCCTACGGCGTTTATCTATGGGGCCCGACGGTGATCTCGCTGTTGCTGAAGATTCCGGTGCCCCAGGCCGCCAAATATTTCATCTTTGTCGCCGGCGCCGGAATTGTCGGCAAGATTGTCGTCTCGCTAGTGGTGCCGTTCATCGGCCGCCGGCTGCTCGGCATCGTGTGGGGCTTTGGCGGCGTCGCCGCTCTCGCCTGCGTCGGCTTCAGCGGTAGTACCCTGGTCGGCGGCGTGCCGCTGATCGTCGTGCTGATGTGCGCCTCGACGTTCTGCATCGACGGCAGCTTTTCGAACCTGGCGCCGTATACGGTCGAGAGCTACGGGGTGCGCCTCGGTGCGCGCTCTTCTGGTCTCGGCCAGACCGCGAACGGCGTCGGCAAGATCCTCGGGCCGCTGAGCCTGGCGCTGATCGCCGGGACCAGCAATTTCGTCTCGCCCAAGGCGACCGAAGGTGCTCTGCTGCCGGCTTTCCTGTTTCTGGCCTTTGGCATGCTGCTGGTGGCGCTGTCCTTCACCTTTCTCGGGCGCGAGACGCACGGCCGCCCGATGGCGTTCGGCGAGGACGAGCCGGCGGTGCGCCGGCCGGTGGTGCTCGGCGCCGAGACGCGGTGAAGGGCGCGCGGGAGATTACGGGGCTGCTCACCTTGCCGTGCGCAGGATACGCGCCGCCGCGGCGGCGAAGACCTGCGCGCCGAGCACGATGTCGTCTTCGCGAGTGTCCTCGACCCAGTGGTGGCTGATGCCGCCGATGCTGGGGATGAACATCATCGCCGCCGGCATGCGTTCCGCGAGGATCGCGGCGTCATGGCCGGCGGCACTCGGCATCCGCATGTGCTGCCCCGGTGCGAGGCCCTCGGCCACCGCCTCGATCACCGCCTGAAACCTCGGGTCCATCGGCCGCGGCTCGGTGCGTCCGATCGCCGCGATCTCGCAACGGCATGGGCCGGCGCGATCGGCTGCGGCGGCGACTTCGTGCAAATTCTGCTCGAGGAAGTCGAGGCGCTCGCGGTCGGTGTCGCGAAACTGCACCTGCATCTCGGCCCGGCCGGGAACGACCGAGGGCGCGTTCGGCTCCAGCAGCATGCGGCCGATCGTCCACACCGTGCGTGGCCCGGCGATTTCCGGAAAACGGTCATGAACGCTCGTCGCGAGCCGCACCATAGCGACCCCGGCATCCTTGCGCCTCGCCATGCGCGTCGTGCCGGCGTGGTTCTGCTCGCCTGTCAAGGTGATCCGGAAATTGCGGATGCCGACGATCGCCTCGACGACGCCGATGCGCAGCCCGGTCGCATCGAGCGTGTCGCCCTGCTCGATATGCGCTTCGAGATAGCCGACATGGCGGCCTGGTTCGAAATGCTCGCGCGGCCGACCGGCAAACCCGGCCTCGACCAGCGCCTGCCGCAGCGGCATGCCGTCGTCGCGGCCGGTCGCGCGGTCGATCTCGTCCTCGTCGAGCGCGCCGATGAACGATCGGCTGCCGAGATAGCCGCCGAAATGGCCTTCCTCGTCGGCCCAGGCGGCGACCTCGATGCCAAGCCCGGCGCAATCGGGATCGGCGGCAAAGGCGCGGGCGAGCTCGAGCCCGTAGATCACGCCGAGCGCACCGTCAAGCCAGCCGCCATAGGGCTGCGTCTCGCTGTGCGACCCGACCAGGAGACGCCGCCGCGCCCGCGGATCGCGCCCAGTGACGTTGCCGATGCCGTCGATCGCGGTGTCGAGCCCGGCCTCGCGCAGCCGGTCGGCGAGCCAATGCCGCGAGGCGACATCGACCGGCGAATAGGTTGGCCGGTGAACGCCGGTCTTGTAGCGGCCGAATTCGGCGAGCCGCCTGAGGTCGGCGACGACGCGATCTCCGTCGATGGTCGGCATGGTTTTGCCCTCGACCGTGGCGGTCGGCCGAAGACTAGCCTGAGATTGGGACGGGTGGAACCTGCTGGCGGAGAGATCTTCTTTCGGCTTGCGGAATTGCGAGTGGTTCCTCATCCTGAGGAAGCCGCATAGCGGCCGTCTCGAAGGACACACCGGCCGCGCGGTAGCTCCCCGTAACCGTGATGGCCTGGCGGCGCCGATGAGCGTGTATGTGTACGTCCTGAGCTGTGCGGACGGGTCATACTGGGTCGGAACGACGCGGGACAGTCTGGCGAAACGCGTTTGCGAACACCAGGCGGGGAGCTTTGACGGTTATACGGCCAGGCGGCGGCCGATGGTTTTTCATCAGCCCTTTGAGAGGATAGAGGACGCGATATCGGCCGAACGGCAAATAAAAGGTTGGCGCCGCGAAAGGAAGGGGGGCTGATCCGCGGCGACGACTTCGCGGTGCTGCCGTCCTTGGCTCGACGTGGCTCAACTCTCGGTATTGCATCGTCGATGCGTCCTTCGAGACGCGGCCTGGAGGCCGCTCCTCAGGATAAGGAATGTTAGCCGGCATGACCGACCCCTCGCCGCCCCGCGTCGCGATCCTCGGGTTTTCGATCGAGTGCAACAAATTTGCGCCGCCGGCGACGAAGGCGCATTTCGTAGCGCGCACCTATCTCGAAGACGGCGCGATCCTCGCTGAGGCGCGCGCGCCGGCCCCGGTCATGCTGGCCGAGACGCCGGGCTTTGTCGCGGCCATGGACGCCTCGGACCCTTGGGTTCCGGTCGGCATCGCACTCGCGATGACCGAGCCTAACGGCCCGGTCGAGCACTCGTTTTTCGTCGAGCTCATCGCTACGATCGAGCGCCGGCTCACGGCCGCGATGCCGGTCGACGCGGTCTATATCTGCTCGCACGGCGCCGGGCTCACGACCGAGGAGGACGACCCTGACGGGGTCTTGTTCGAGCGGGTGCGGGCGATCGTCGGCCCGGACGTGCCGATCGCCGCGACGCTCGACCTGCACGCCAACGTTTCCCCCCGCATGGTGCGCTCGATCGACGCTTTTATCGGCTACCGCACCAACCCGCATCTCGACTTGCGCGAGCGCGGCGCCGAGGCGGCGGCGGCGGTCCGCGAGATGCTGGCGGGCCTCAGGCCGCAGAGCGCGTTTATCCGTCTGCCGATCGTACCGCCGACGGTGACGATGCTGACCGCTTCCGGCCCCTATGCCGAGATGATCGATTTGGGCCAGCGCCGAATCAGCCCGGAGATCCTGAATGTGTCGGTAATGGGCGGGTTCGCCTTTGCCGACACCGCGGACAACGGTCTGACCGTGGTGGTGACGGCGCGGCACGACAAGCGCGCGGCCGAGGCGCTGGCGCGCGAGATCGCCCGGCTCGGCTGGGCCAACCGGGCACGGTTTTATCCTCGGCTGACATCGCTTGAAGAGGCAGTTGAGCGCGCGCTCGCGGTCGGGCGCGATCCATCCCTGCCGGCCTTGGCCTTTGCCGATGTCGCCGACAACCCCGGCGGCGGCGGGCGCGGCAACACGACCTTCCTACTGCGCGCATTTCATGAGGCTGGCGTCGAGCGCGCGCTCCTCGGCATCTTCTACGACCCGCCGCTTGCCGCCGAGGCGCATGCGCTGGGTGTCGGCGCCAGTTTTAAGGCCCGGTTCAACCGCTCGGAGATGACGAATTTCTCGGAACCCTGGGCCGCTGCGGCTATCGTCGCGGCATTGAGCGACGGCAACTGCGTCGGCCGGCGCGGCATCTATGCCGGGACGAGGCTGGCGCTTGGGCCATGCGCGGCATTGCGGGTCAGCGGAATTACGGTGGTCGCCGTCTCGCACCGGGTGCAATGCGCCGACCCGATATTTTTCGAGATGATGGGGCTCGACATCGCGGCGGCGCGCTCGGTCGTGGTCAAGTCGCGCGGCCATTTCCGCGGCGGCTTCGATGAGTTCTTTGGTCCCGATGAGATCGTCGAGGTTGATTTGCCCGGCCTGACCTCGCCGATGCTGAACCGCTTCGATTGGAAACGCCTGCCGCGTCCGGTGATCCCGCTCGACGACAATGTCGAATGGCGCCCGCCGGCGACGTGAACCGCCTTGCCGGTCGAGTACCCGCGATTAGCCCAGCTGCCGCTCCGGTGCTTGCGCCACCCGCGAGACCCGCTCGGCAGGCTGCGAAATATATGGGCGAGCTGCGGCGTTCCGGCTATTTCAGTCGTCAGAGATCATCGCCGCCAATCGGAGGAGCCGTCCCGTGCTCGCCAACATTCCCGCGACCCAGACCGTGATCGAGATCAAAGAGCCCGGCGGGCCGGAGGTGCTGACGCCGGCGACCCGGCCGGTGCCGGAGCCGAAGGCGGGCGAGGTGCTGATCCGTATCGCCGCTTCCGGGGTCAACCGCGCCGACTGTCTGCAGCGCATGGGGCGCTATCCGATGCCGTCCGGCGCCCCCGACATCCCCGGCCTCGAATGCTCGGGGACGGTGGTCCGGCTTGGCGAGGGCGTCTCGCAGTGGCGGGAGGGCGACCCGGTCTGCGCGCTGATGATCGGCGACGGTTATGGCGAGTACGCCGCCGTCCCGGCGGTGCAATGCCTGCCGGTGCCGCCGGGGGTCGGCCCGGTCGATGCCGGCGGCCTGATGGAGACGTTCTGCACGGTGTGGACCAACCTGTTCGACCGCATCCACCTCAAGGCCGGCGAGGTGTTGCTGCAGCAAGGCGGGTCGAGCGGCATCGGCATCACCGCGATCCAATTGGCCAAGGCGTTCGGCGTCAAGGTGTTGGCGACCGCCGGCTCGGACGAAAAATGCGCCGCCTGTCGCGACTACGGGGCCGATGTCGCGATCAACTACCGTACGCAAGATTTCGTCAAGATCGGCAAGGAATTCACCAACGGCCGCGGCGTCGATGCGATTTTCGACATGGTCGGTGGCGACTACATTCCGCGCGAGTTGGATCTATTGGCGCGGGAGGGTCGGCTGTGCTTTGTCGCGCTGATGCGCGGCGCCAGGGTCGAGGCCGATTTCGGCCTGATCCAGCGCAAGCACCTGACGGTCACCGGCTCAACTCTGCGCTCGCGTAGCATCGCGGAGAAGGCGGCGATCGTCGCGGCCCTGAAGGAAAATGTCTGGCCGCTGTGGGCTGAGCGCAAATTGCGCACCGCCACCTATCAGACTTTCCCGCTGATCGCGGCGGCCGAGGCGCACCGCCTGATGGAATCGAGCCGGCACATCGGCAAGATCCTGCTGGTCCCGTAGCGGCGGTTCGCATCGACGACGGTTGTCGCCGCCTCGCGGCCGTGGTTTGTGGTAGAATGCGGATCAAGCGGCTGGCGCCGGCAGCTGCCCGCAGAACCCTGCTGCGGGCGCGCGGTTCGCGAAAAGCCGGGCGTCAAGGCTGATCGTCGATAGGAGGTGGGTGGTGGCGACCAGGGCTCCGTTTTTAAAGACGCGGTATGGCGGCTATTTTCATCGCGAAATTCCCGAGGAGGATGCCGAGCTGACCCATGTCGGCCCAGGCACGCCCGGCGGCGAATATCTGCGCCGCTTCTGGCAGCCGGTGTGCTTTTCCGACGAGCTCGGCGAAGTGCCGTATCGGGTGCGGATGCTCGGCGAGGACCTGGTCGCGTTTCGCGACCGCAGCGGTGCGGTCGGCCTCCTCGAACTGCATTGCCCGCATCGCGGCACCTCTCTCGAGTTCGGGCTGGTCGGCGAGCGCGGCTTGCGCTGCTGCTACCACGGCTGGCTGTTCGGTGCCGACGGGGCGATCCTCGAAACCCCGGGCGAGCCGGCCGACAGCACCCTTAAGGAGAAGCTGTTTCACGGGGCCTATCCGACGCAGGAGCATCACGGCATCATCTTCGCCTATCTGGGGTCGCCCGAACGGCAGCCGCCGTTCCCGATCTATGATACCTTCAACCGGCCGGGCTACCGGATGATCCCGGGCCGGAAATACTGCTTTCCGGCGAATTGGCTGCAGGTCCATGAAAACACGATGGACCCGGTCCATACCGCGTTTTTGCACACGATCGTCAGCGGCGCCGTCTTTACCGAACAATTCGGTGTCTTGCCGGAACTGGATTTTGTCGAGACCCCGGTCGGCATGGTCTATGTCGCCACCCGCCGGGTCGGCGACAACGTCTGGGCGCGGATGGTGGAGATCGTGCTGCCCAACCTGCAGCAGGTGGCGCCGATTTGGGAGACCGGGAGCGAAGAGCGCGCCTTTAGCGGTCCGATGATGACCCGCTGGGCACTGCCGATCGACGACACCAACACGTTGCTGATCGAATTCCGTCATGTCTGCGAGACCGACAGCACGACGACACCGGAATGGTGGGCCGACCGCGACATCATGCTGCCCGGCCAACTCGCCGCCGATTCCTATGAGGAGGGCCAGCTGCACCCCGGCGATTACGAGGCCCAGGTGTCGCAGCGGCCGATCGCGGTCCACGGTTTGGAACACCTCGGCGAGACCGATCGCGGCATCAGCATGTTCCGCAATCGGATCCGGCGCGGCATTCGCGCGGTCGCGGCGGGCCACAACTCGATGGGCCTCTGCCGCGACGGCGCCGTGATCCCAACCTATTGCAACAATACGGTCTTGCGCATGCCGGCGAACGGCAATTCGGTGGCGGACAAAGCAATGATGCGCCGCATTGGGCGGGAGCTCGCCCAATCTTATCTGGCACAGCCGCCGCTGATGGCCGGCCGTTGAGGCCGGCGCCGGGATGCCGGCGGGCGGACGGAACGAAAGCGCGGGCCGGGGGTGCTGGTCGCGGCGCAGCCTGATCCGGGCGGCGCTGTCCGGTGCCGTCACGGCGCTGGCGTCCGCGCCTGCCGCGGCGCGGCCGCAGATGTCACCGGCCGAGGCGCAGTATCGCGATCGGCCGAACGGCGGGTTCAGCTGCGCCGCCTGCGCGCTGTTTCGCCCGCCCTCCAGCTGCGTCGTCGTGCGGGGCACGATCAGCCCCCACGGCTGGTGCCGGTTTTTCGATTTGCCGGATTGACGGCGCAGGTCCATCTTTGCGGAGAATTCAACCTCGGGAGGTCAGCATGGCGTCATCGGTTCACCCGCAGCTTTCGCATTGCGGCGTCTACGCCCGCGATGTGTCGAAGATGGTCGACTTCTACACCGGGGTCGTCGGTCTCGTCGTCTCCGATCGCGGCATTTCGAGCCGCGGCGGCGAGCTCGCCTTCATGACCGCGGCACCCGGCCACCACCATCAGTTCGTGATCGTCTCGGGGCGCGCGCCCGAGGGGGTCAGCACGGTCAACCAGCTGTCGTTCAAGGTTCCCGATCTCGATGCGCTGAAGACGCTTTACGGCCGCGCCCGCGACGCCGGCATAGAGACCATCCGGCAGACCAGCCACGGCAACGCGCTCAGCTGCTATTTCCCCGATCCCGAAGGCAACCAAATCGAAATTTATATGGATACGCCCTGGTACGTGCCGCAGCCGCACGGGGTGCCGATCGACCTGTCGCTACCCAATGACGAGATCATGGCGCAGACCGAGCAGCATTGCCGCGAGACGCCCGGTTTCATGCCGCTCGCCCAGTGGCAGGCCGAGGTCGAAAACCGTTTGAGCCGCAGCTGACCAACTCCGAGCGGGGCGCGCCGACACCGGGAAGTCAGATCTGGCGCCGCCAAGGTTGTTTGATCTGCTCGCCCAGGCCGTGATCGTCGGGGCGCTTCCAGAGCGTGCGAGGCTCGATCGTAGCGGACGGCTCGACGCCGGCCTTGCGCAGGTTGGTGACCGATCCGTCGGGGTAAAGGTAGAGCGCCACCCCGATCGCATCGGCCGCACCTTGGTAGAACCCGGGGGTTTTCATGCCTTCGCCCTTTCGCGGACAATCTGGCACGAAACACGAGGGCTCGACTGTGAAGCTGGTCACTGCTCGGCCGGCGGCAAATTGTCGAGAATGTCGATCAGATCGGCGATCCAGTTGCTGGTTTCGCCGGTCTGGCGTGCGGCCGCGACCGCATTCCAGACGGCCAGGATATAGCGGTCGGCGATGCCGCGCCGATGCGCCAGCTCGAGCGCACGCTTGACGTCGCCATCGTCGAGCGAGCGCGTCAATTCTGGCGGGTCCGCCTCGGCCGGGCTCGGCCAATCGAAGCATCCGGCCACCGGGAGCCTCAGCCAGAGCGAGCATTGCATCGCTTTATGCAGGCACTGCACAGTATCCGTGTTGGTCATCGCGCCGCCCTCCAGTGGGGATTTCTGGAGCATAATCGATGCCGGCGTGGCGACGCGGGATATTCTAGGTAAATTTACTACGAATATTTGAGGCTTGTGCGGGTGAAGTCCAACGCCGGCTCAGCGACGACCCAGGGGAATGCGGCGGCCTGCCTGCCTGCCGCGGATCGTTTTCCGACGCCGGCCATTCGGTGTCCCCGGTAGGGTCCGGCTGCGCCTCTGCGACCCTTCGCAAATTTCCTCCAGTGGGGGAAAGGACGGGTGAGGGGGCCGCTGTTTCTCCGCTGTCAACTGAGCGAAAACCGCTGTGGCGCTGCCGCGAGGCCGCCGCGGAGCCGACGAAATCACGCTTGGCCTCCGCCGCGCATGAAACGCCCTGTGAACGGATCAGCAGTCCCGTGCTATCGAATGGGGTCGGAGGTTGGTCCGGGATGCCGAAGGTTGGCGGAACCTTCACCAACGCATGGCGGCTGAAGGATCGACAACCTTTGGGCAAGGATGGGTGGCCGAGCGGTTTAAGGCACCGCTCTTGAAATTCGATCGCGGCCGTCCCCCTTCGTTTCGTTTCGTCTCGAAAAGCCGCAGTTTGCATCGGTTTTTGGGGTCTGCAAACGTGCTTCATCCCGCTCCGTATCCATTCCCGACAACAGCCGCTCCAGCGCCAAATCCCCATAGCCCGCCAAGCGCTCGCCGCCTTCCCGCGGGTTCGTTCATCGGAGGCTTTCGGACGCCGGCCTCTCAACCGGGCCGGGCGTATGAAATCGATATCCTGCAACGCCGGATTTTCCAGAATGGGGTATGCGGTTTTGACAGACAGAACTACGGCAGATTGCGCTGCCACCCCGACGCGAGTTGCCTCGCGGGTCACCAGAATCTATCGTCAGTGTCCCGCGCTCTGGCCGCCATCGACGTGAAGGATTTCGCCAGTCACGAAGCTTGCCCCTTCGAGGTAGAGGATCGCGTCGACAATGTCGGAGATCTCGCCCATATGGCCGACCGGGTGCAGGGCGTCGAGCTGCGCATGCGTCTCGACGGGATGCATCGGCGATTTGATAGTGCCTGGCGCCACCGCGTTCACGCGGATACCGCGCTTTGCATACTCGATCGCGAGCGATTTGGTCGCGGCGTTCAGGCCGCCCTTCGTCAGCGACGCGAGCACGGAGGGTACGCCGGCGATGGCATGGTCGACGAGGCTCGTCGTGATCTGCACGACATGGCCGCTGCCCCGCTTCTCCATCGCGGCGATGGCGAGTTGCGTGATGTGAAAGAAGCCCGTGACATTGACCCCCAGGATCGCCGCATAGTCGGCTTCGGTGTACTGAGTGAACGGTTTGGTGATAAAGATGCCGGCGTTGTTGACGAGCGTGTCGATGCGCCCAAACCGAGCCATGCCTTCCGAGATTGCACGCTCGGCCGTCTTCCGATCGGCGATGTCGCCGGAGACGACTACGACGTCGTCGCCGCTCAACGGCTCCATTGAGCGAGCCGTCGCGACCACCCGGTAATTGCGATCGCGATACGCATCGACGAGGGCCGCGCCAATGCCTCCCGATGCGCCAGTAATAACGGCAACCTTCTGCTCGCTGCCCATGGAAATCTCCTTCATTATTCTCAGGCCTTGGCGGATCGAGAGCCGATCGGGCCGCCCATCACCGATTTAAATAAGCCACCCCTCGGAAATTTGGAAATCGGCTGCCATTCTATAAGCGGCCCCGGCTAACTGGCCTTGATCCGGCAGGACCGCAATGCGGCCAAAGCGGGCGCACCTGCGCTGACCTATTGGCAGCGCACGGCTAGGTGGATGCCGTTGCCGCTCTTGATGGCGGCGTTGAGTGCCGGCAGCGTATCGAGGATCGCTAAGGCCGTGCGAACCGCACGCTCGGCGTCCTTTTCGTGTGCGTCAGGGTAGCCGAAATAGACTAGTACGCCATCGCCCATGAACTTAGCGATGTAACCGTCGAAGCACCGCATTGCTTCACTGACCGCCTCCTGATAGGCGCGGATCGCATCGCTCACGTCCTCGGGATCGAACTGCCCCGAGAGGCGGGTCGAATCTGCGAGGTCGCAAAACATCACCGTCAAGTGGCGGCGCTTGGCGCCCGGCAGGTCCCGATCGACGGCAGGGGCGGGTAGCGTCGCGCTGAGCTGCAAGGGCGGCAGCTTTTGCGGCCGCGCGGCATCGGCTTCGATACGCGCGAGGCATCCCTGCGGCGCCCAGACGAGACGCTCGCCGTCCAATCGGGTTTCCCCTAGTACGTTTCGCGCGGCAGGTTGAGGTGCGGGAAGACGCTGTGGACGTGCGGCGTCACGACCTGGCGCGCCGGGCGGATGTAGGATTTGTCGAGCTCGTGATAACCGGTGACGCCGAGCAGCGACAGGCAGATGCGGATCTCGTCTTCGAGGATCTCGAACAATCGCACCACCCCAGGGCCGCCGGCAGCGGCCAGACCATAGATATAGAGCCGGCCGACCGAAACGATGTCGGCCCCAAGGATCAGCGCCTTGACCACATCGGTGCCGCGATAGATGCCGCCGTCGACCATGACGCGAGCGCGGCCGCCGACGGCCTCGACGACTTCGGGCAACACATCGACCGAGCCAACCCCCTGATCGAGCTGGCGACCGCCATGGTTCGAGACGTAAACGCAGTCGGTCCCGCATTCGAGCGCCATCTTGGCGTCCTCGGCGGTGGCGATGCCCTTCAGCACAATCGGAATGTCGAAGTTCCTCTTGATCCGCTCGATATCACGCCAGTTGAAGCGGGCTTGATAGATGCGTGCCTGCTCATCGCTCGCGCTTGGACGCGCGCGCCGGCGCTGGTGGCGTTTGGCAATGTCACGCTCGCGGCGGCTGTGGCTATCGGTGTCGATCGTAAAGCAGAATGCGTCATAGCCGCTGGCGATGGCGCGGCGGACGTGGTCATCGACCCAATCGGCATCGCCACGGACGTAAAGCTGGAAGATTTTGAAGCCGTCACCCGAGGCTTCCGCGGTTTTTTCCAGCCCGGGATGTGCCCCGGAGCTCAGGATCATCCCATTGCCGAATTCGCGGGTGGCCTTGGCAACCGTGGCGCCGCCGCCCGGCTCGAACATCTCGAGTCCACCGACGGCCGAGCAGAGCACCGGGATGCGCAGCTTCTTGCCAAAAAAGGTGCGGCCGCAGTCGACATTCGACACGTCACGCAGGACCCGCGGGCGAAATCCCCAGGCATCGAGCGCGGCCCGGTTGCGTGCCAAAGTCGTCTCGGTCTCCGAGCCGCCGATCAGATAATCCCAATTGTTGCGATTGAGGTTGGTGCGCGCCTGTGTGACGAACTCGTGCAGGTTCTGAAAGCGTTCCTCAAGCAACTCGGTCATTAAGTTCTCCCTTGCTGGTTATCTTCTGGCAGACCGACAGCTGATGGCTCGGGCGGGTGGCAATCTCAGCATAGGCCGAGCCGTCTGATTTGAGCAATCACGCGGCTCGTGGTTATTGTGTCTTTTCCTGCCGTCTTCCGCCGGTTACCCCGGCTCGAGTACTCTGGATCTAACACCAGCGATTCTATCGCCGGGTTTATGGGCAGGGCGTCGGCCCGCGCGGGTACGGCGCTGAAAAATCGGAATCATCTTGGGGGAACTACTACACGTGCCGGACGCCGCCTGCTTAGCGCGATCGCTTTACCGGTAAATGGCGCGATCGCTTTATCGGCAAACGGATTCCTGTCAGAGTTCAGTCCCCCGTGCGCGGCTGCCCGCCAGAGGCGAGCGTGATCCGACACCCGCGCATCGCATGGCCATCGGGAGAGCGCCATGTCAGAAGTCCCCCGCGTCTCCAGAACGGCATTTCCTGCCGCCAGCCACGTGCTCGGCAGCAAGCTCGACAGCATCCCGTTCAGCCCGTTTCACCTGGGGATGATCTTTGTGCTCGGGTTTGTCGCGCTGGTCGATGGCTATGACGGTTCGATGACCGGCACGCTGCTGGTGCTGGCCAAAAAGCCACTGCACATTACTCCCGGCGAGATCCGCCTGCTTGCCGTCGCATCGAGCCTGGCGGCCTGCGTCGGCGGGTTTACCGCCGCGGCGATTTCCGACCATTGGAGCCGCCGCACCGTCATGCTGCTCGGGGTGGCGGCGATCAACTTCTTCACTCTATTGATCCCGCTGGCCCAAAGCGGTGAGCAGCTGATCGCCGTTCGCCTATTGACCGGTCTGGCGATCGGCTTTGCCGCCTCGGCGCCGTTTCCGATCGCCGCCGAGTTGATGCCGGCGCAGCACCGGCGCACCTATGGCGCAATTTACGAGATGATGCTGGCCAGCTCGTTCACCCTGGTGCCGCTGGTCGGTTTTCTCGTTGCCGGCAATCCGAACGGTTTCCGGCTCCTGGCGCTGCCGGCTGTACTTGGATTGTTCGTTGTGCCGGCGCTGGTCTATCTGCTGATCCCCGAAAGTCCGCGCTGGCATCTGCGGCGCGGCAACCTCGGAGCTGCCATCACCATCGTCAATCTGATCATCATTCGGTCCGGTAATCGCGTGGCGCCGCTGACGGCAGCAGCGCTAGGCGAGAGCGCAGCACCTACACGCGAGCAACTGCCGTCGTTCTCGGCACTCTTTCGCCGGGGTCAGCTGCGCTGGACCGTGGTCGGCATCGTGAGTCTTGTTTGTGCGCAGGTTTCCTTTTTTACAATCTCCATTCTGTTGCCAAAGGCCCTGATCGATCAGGGTGCCGCCGTCAGTTTGAGTTTTGGGCTGAGTTCGCTCGTGTTCCTGGCGAGCATCCCGGGGAAGGGCTTTACCGGATTTCTGATGGAGGTCATTGGCCGGCGATGGACAATCACCTATTGCCTCGCTGGGTCGCTCCCCGGTCTTCTGATGATGGCCGTGGCACATGCCGCGGGACGTTACGCAACCGTCGTCTTTGTCGCCGGAGCGCTGATCACCGGCTTTACTGTGCTGTCGACCTTCACGGCTGTGCGGGTTTATCTCTCCGAGCAGTTTCCGACGGCCTTGCGCGGCCGCGGGCAATATTTTGGCGAGTCGTGCGGGCGGTTCGGCGCCGGCGTGGTGGCGCCTTTCATGTTGGAGCCATACACAGGCTCACCGGTGATCTTTTTCGGTACCCTGGCGATTGTTGCGTCGATTGGCGCATTGGTCCCCGTGTTGTTTGGCAAAGAAACCGTCGGTCAACTCGAAACCGTCACCGAGGGGGATCCGGAACCGGCCTAACGGTATTCCCGCGGGCATTAGCTTCGGGGATCGCTAGCGGCGCGGCTAGATCTACCCATGGGTGGCCTGGCTACCGACGAGCGTAACCGTGATATGCCCCATCGTCGTATCGGCTTTGGCACCATGCCAATGGCGTTCACCGGCCTTGATATGGACGACATCGCCGACTTTGATCTCGCGCTGGTCATGCTCAGTCGCCACGATGCCGGAGCCCGAGGTCACGATCAGCAGCTGGTCACAGTTATGTGCATGCCACCCGGTGGTACAGCCCTGGCTGAAATTGACCACGCTACAGTTGTAGTTGGCCGAGTCTCCGGCCTGAATGATGGTCTGGCGCGACCGGGAGACCGGGCCTGTGTATCCTGGGATCGGCTCCGCTCCCGCCATCGGGGCATTCGGAATGTCTTTGAGTGTGACCACCTTCATGACGCTTCTCCCTTCATGATTGA
Source organism: uncultured Alphaproteobacteria bacterium (assembly GCA_963832875.1). GTDB lineage: Bacteria > Pseudomonadota > Alphaproteobacteria > ATCC43930 > CGMCC-115725 > AP-15. Next base: position 131,055 of record CAWHWB010000006.1, read on the forward strand.
TGGTTTGCGGCGCTCTCGACGCAGTTGAACCAGCACGCGATCTCAGGCTTGCGCCGTTGGCCAATTATAGATCCGGGAGAGAGTTTCACCCATGAGCTTCGCGCAGTCGCCCTCGGAGAGCCGGTCGATGACGCGAAACGCCTCGACCCCTTGCTCGTAGGTCAGCAGCCCGATCGCTCGGGTCCAGTCGGTGCCCCACATGCAGCGGTCGAAACCAAAAGCATCAAAGACCCGGCCGAGCGGGTCCCAGATGTCCTCGTATGGGAACGGGTCGTGCGACAGCGTGCACGCCCCGCTGACTTTGACGGCAACATTGTCGTGCGCGGCCAGCGCCAGCAGCTTTGGCAGATCGGCAAAGGGCTGTGCCGGCGCCGGCGGTTCGTGCGGTTGCGGCAAGCCAAGATGATCGATCACCAGTCGCGTGTTTGGGTTGCGGGCCGCCAGCTGCCCGGCCTGGTCAAGGCGACCGGTGCAGGCGACATTCACCGGCAGCGCGTGTTGTGCCGCCGTAGCCAGGACGCGGTTGATCGCGGGGTCGGCCGGGTCGGTCGAAGCGGCGTCGCGTAAGAAGATCCGAATGCCGACTGTACCCTTGGTGCGGGCCCAGTCGGCTATCGTCTCGACCACCCCGGGATCAGTCGGATCGACAGGCTTCACCAGCCTGAAGCGGTCGGGATGCGCCGCGTGAACGTCGAGGGCGTAGCTCGCATCATAGCGATACATGCTGAAGGGCGAGACCAGGATGGCACCGTCGACCCCGACGGCGTCCATAGCCGTGACCATTTGATCGCCGGTGACCTCGGCCGGCCCGTAAAGAGTGCCGACCCACGGGCGGCCCGGATGGTTACGTTCATAGGCGTGAACCTGGGCATCTAATGTCAGCACGGCTCTCCCCTAGGTGATGAAGACGCCGTGCGGCGGGATCCGCGCTGCGGCTTAGTTTCCGGCAACTGCTAAGCCGTCGATCCGCACGGCCGTGTCGAGCGGGCGATCTGGCCGGAACCAGAACGTCAAGCCGGCACCGAACAGCAGCAGCCCGAGTGAGGCTACAAATGGGGTCGTCCAGCCGCCGATGCGCTCGAGATCCAGCCGAACGCAACCGGCGAGATGATGACGGCGGCCGCCCCGGTGGTGCTCATCAGCGCGCTGGCACTCCCAGCATAAGCGAGCGCGATGTCCATCGTCGCGGTCCCAGGATTGACGACGGGAGAGCCCGTACACCCACCGGTGGGGTAGAGCTGCGGGGCGCCTTCCTTAGACCTTCTCGATAAGCTCCATCTGCGCACCGTCGGGCGCGGCAACCCAGCACACATGCCGGCCGTTGTTGAAGCGCTCTTCGAGGATCTGCGCGCCATTCTTCTTAAAGTTCGCGAGGGCGCCCGCGTAATCGTCGGTCTCGATCGCGATGTGCTCGATGCCGACATGCTGCTCATGGTTCTGGTCGGCGTTGATGGTCGTTACGTTGAGCTGCACGCCGTGCAGGTCGAGCTGGCAGCCGCGGCCGGGAGTTTCCCGCTTCACGGTCGCCCCGAAATTGTCGATGTAGAACTTTGCGACCTTCTGCGGATCCTCTCTGGTCTTGATGTGGACGTGCCCAAGTTGCATGGCCATGCCCGTCTCCTCCGCTGGGGTTTGTCCGAGGCCCGCCGAGGCGGCGCCTGCCGACGCAGATTGGCAGCACGAGCAGAGGAACTCAACCGATATTCGCCAGAGCCTGCGCGGTTCACAGAGGCCGCGCGCTTCCACGCCTGGCTCGCTTAAAGGCGGCCCTGGCCGGGCGGGCTCGCCATCCGGCGTCAACGCAACCGGGTCAGACGGTATCCGCTAGGCTTTATGAAGCGAGAGAACACCCTTCCGGCGGCCCCGCGAGGTTGCTAGGCTCCCGCCGATGGCGGGCTCGGTCCGGGGGACACCATGAGCGTCGGCGTGCGGATCGAGGTGACCGAGCGGGAAACGCCCGTGCTCGGCGGCGCGGAATTCGGGGACGTGGGGACCTATGAGCGACTGCACGGCAGAATATTCGCTGAACTCGATCCGACACATCGCCTGAATGCCGGCATCGTCAACCTCGATCGGGCCGCCCGCAACGCGAACGGTAATGTCGAGTATCAGAGCGACTTCCGCATCCTGAAGCCGCTCGATCTCGATCGCGGCAATGGCTGCCTAGTGTACGACGTGCCCAATCGCGGCAACCAGCCGATCATGCCGCGGCTCAACGGTGCGCCGGACGGCGGGCACCCCGAGCATGCCGGCAACGGCTTTCTGATGCGGCGCGGCTTCACCGTGGTGTGGAGCGGCTGGCAAGGTGACGTGCCGCCTGGCGCCGATCGCCTGACGGCGCGCTTTCCGATCATCCCCGGTATCACCGGCATGGTGCGGGAGGAGTTCATCGCCGAGAACACCGGGTTGCTCGGCGATAATAACATCCAAGAGCTTTCCGAGGAGTTCTTCGTCGGCACGCTCGTCTATCCGGTTGCCGACCCGGACGGTGCGACGTTGACTGTGCGGCAACGCGAGGCCGATCCGCGCGTCACGCCGGCTGGTCTTGCGTGGCGTCTGGTAGACGACCGTCATGTCGAGATCAGGCGACCGACCGGGCCGGGCTTCGACCGCGGCGCGATCTACGAGTTCATCTACCGCGCGCGCGATCCGATCGTGATGGGCATCGGCTTTGCCGCGATCCGCGACATCGTTTCGTTCCTGCGGCACGAAGCAAAAGACAATCCGCTGGCGCCGCGGGAGCGCCCGCGCATCCGGCGTGCGCTAGGTTTCGGGATCTCGCAGAGCGGCCGCGTGCTTCGTGATCTGGTGCATCTCGGGTTCAACCAGGATCTTGCGGGACGGCGGGTGTTCGACGGCATCCTTCCCGTCGTGGCGGGATCGCGACGCACCTGCGTCAACTGGCAGTTTGCGCAGGCGGGACGCTATTCGCGCCAGCATGAGGATCACTCTTACGGAGACGACCAGTTCCCGTTCAGCTATCGAACGCTGACCGATCCGATCAGCGGCCGGAACGGCGGAATCCTGCAGCGCGCCCGTGATGCTGGCGTGTGCCCGAAGATGTTGCATCTCGATACCGAAAGCGACTTCTGGCAGGCGCGCAGTTCGCTCATCGCGACCGATACGAGCGGCGTCGACATCGCCATGCCGGACGAGGTGCGGATCTATACGGTGAGCGGTGTGTCGCATGCGCCGTTTCGGCCCTTGACCAAGCCGGTCATGCAGCTGCCCGGCAATCGGCTCGGCTACGGTGCGTTCATGCGTGCGCTGCTGGTCGCGCTGTTCGAGTGGGTGGAGCACGGCACCGCACCGCCGGACAGCCGCTTCCCGTCGCGCGCCGCCGGTACGCTGGTGCCGGTCGCAGAGGCGCGCCGGACATTCCCCAGGCTGCCGGAGGTGAAATTCCCGACCGTCCTGAACGAGCTGCGGCTGCGCGACCATTCGGTTGAACCGCCGATCGAGGGAACGGCTTACCCGGTGTTCGTGCAATCGACGGATGCCGATGGCAACGCCCTCGGCGGCATCCGCCACCCGCTGCTTGCGGCACCTTTGGCCACGCATGTCGGCTGGTCACTGCGCGCGAAGGGCTATGCCGAGGGTGACCTGTTCACCATTCAGGGGTCGATGATCCCGTTCGCGCAGACCGAAGCCGAGAGGCTGCAGGCCGACGATCCGCGACCTTCCCTCGAAGCGCGCTACGCATCGCGTGATGCCTGGGCCGCGCGGTTGGCCGAGGCCGTGGGTCGGCTGGTTGCAGAGCGGCTGCTGCTGGCTGAGGATGGCGACCGGCTGGCGACCGCAGCGCGCGAGTCGTGGGACGTGTACCAGGAACTGTAGGAGGCTGCGCGGTAACCGTCGGGCTTGGCCTCTCATTCGGGTGCTTCGTGCCAGGCAAGCGCGCATCGCCAAACCTCCGACGGGGTCAATGCCAAACGATGAGCCAGCATCACCCGAGGACCACCGCTCCGATTTCACGGATTAGAGGTGACGCAGGCATGGTCTGCCGTCGACTTGTGAGCCTTGCGGTCGCGGGCCGAGGTCAGGCCCGCGACTGCTCAGGCCGCGGCCTTCGCCTGGCGCACCGAATAAGCTCGCCGGCAGTGGCTGTAGCGCCACCGACGCGCAGCGGCCGCCCTCTTTGCTGCCGGGATCGCGCGGGCCACGCACGGGCAAGTGCTCTGAGGTCAGTTGACACCGCGGGGTGGAGCACATTGAGCGGGCCATGGAGAGCCCTAGACCGACGCCGCCGGAGTCCGGATTGCGCGAGCCTTCAATCTGATTGAACGGACCGAAGACCTTGTCGTGCTCGCTACGTGGAATCCCCGTTCCGCGATCCTTCGTGAATCGGAATAGCTGAAAACCGAACCACCGAGGCCGGTGGTCATTAGCAGCTCTTCCTTTTTCGGTGGCCTAGCTGTTGCTTTCGGCGACCGGGGAGGTTTTGGAAGGCGAGGCGGGCAAGTTGCGGGTGCGCGCGCTCGGCAATCGTCCAAACCCTGTTGCGCGGGTACTGCTCACCGCGGCGTTCAAGCTGGGCGGCGGGCGGTGACGAGAAAGATGGTTGCGGGCAGGTGGAGCGGGCCGGAACCGGATTCGGCGGCGAAGGCTGCCTCGATTTCGCGGGCAACTCCCTGGCGGGTTGCTTCGGTCGGCTTCTTCTCTTCGATCAGCCTCGCCGTTGGCCCCATGGCCAGCGCCTGGCGGGCTTCCTCCTCGGGGCTGCCGCCGATGATCGTCGGGTGAGCGCGGTCGACCGTGATCTCGGCGAAGCCGGCCGCCGCAAGAACCCCGCGGATATAGTCGGGGTCGGCAAAGGCGAGCGGGCTCGGCTGGTGTGCGGGCTGCGGCCCCGGCGGCCCGAGATGGCGCAGCGCGACGTCGTAGGAGATCAGCCAGTGCCGGTTCTCCGCGAGCGGCCCCCAGCAGGCGAAGACGAGGCGCCCGGTCGATTTGAGCGCGCCGCCGATATTGCGAAAAGCCGCCACCGGGTCGGCGAAGAACATGACGCCCATGCGCGAGGTCGCGAGATCGAACGCGCCTTGTTCGAGGGGGAACATCTGCGCGTCCCCGAGAAACAATGTGACATTGCGCAGCCCGCGCTCGCCGACCCGCTGCCGCGCAGCGTCGAGCATCGGCTCCGAAATGTCGACCGCGACCACCCGCCCTTGCGCGCCGACCGCCGCGGCGAGCGGCAGGGTCAAGGCGCCGGTGCCGCAGCCGATTTCGAGCACGCTCTCGCCGCCGGCAAGGCCCAGGCGCGCCAGCAGTAATGCAAGGCTTTCCTGGTTGCGCCGTTCCCTGAACCCCGGGGCGGCGACCCAGCGCGGCCCGGCGACCGTATTCCAATAGCGGCGCTGCTCTGCATTTGCATCAAAAGCTTCTTCGGCCATTTCGCAAGATCCTCCCGTTTCGGCCAGAATTTTGGCCGATCGTGGCGCAGCCCCGCCCGGTGCGGCGGGCGCATTGCCTCGCACTTTCACGCACGGCCTCCGCCCCTGCGTGCAGGCGGATTTCGATGGGGCGCCGCCGGCTACAGCGACATGCCGCCGTCGAGTAGGATGGTTTGGCCGGTCATGTAATCGGACGCTGCCGAGGCGAGGTAGAGCGCCAGGAAGCCGACTTCGCGCAATTTCCCGGGGCGCTTGAGCGGCACGGTCTGCTCGGCGCGCTGCATCGTCTGGCGCATGCGCTCCGCGCCCGAGGTCACGACATCGGGAAAAATACCGGGGCCGATGGCGTTGACCTGCACGCCGTAAGGCGCCCACTCCAGCGCCTGCGCACGAGTAAAGCCGGCGAGTGCGGTCTTGGCCGCGGTGTAGAGAACCATGTCCCGGCCGCCTTGATGCCCGGTCCATGACGAGATGTTGATCACCTTGCCCGAGCGGCGCGCCAGCATGTGCGGCCCGACGGCGCGCGTGCATAAGAGCGCCCCGGTCAGGTTGACGTCGATGATGAAGCGGAGCTCGTCGTCGGAAACGCCGGGGGCGCTGTCCTCCTTGCCCGGCAATGTTACCAGCGGTTTGCGGATCGAGTCGCCGAGCGCGTTCACCAGCACGTCGATACGCCCGAAAGTGGCAAGGGCCCTGTCGACGGCGCGGCGAACCTCGTCGGCTTTGGTCACGTCGGCGATGATCGCAACGACGCGCCGTCCGGAAGCCGCCGCGATCTCCTTCGCGGTATCCTCGACGTATTTCGAGGTCAGGGCGTTCAGCACCACGTCGGCGCCGGCTTCGGCCAGCACCTGGGCAATTCCCTTGCCGATACCGCGTCCGGCCCCGGTGATGAAAACGACTTTCCCGGTGACATCGAACTCGACCGGCATCATGGATTTCTCTCCGGCATCGCCGCCCTGGGCTGTGTGCCGCCGATTATCGGCCTCAGGCGAGGAGCCAGCAACCAGGATCGGTCGATCATTCTCCGACGGGTCGGGGCGCCGAGCCGGCGGCGGCGAGGCGGCGCTTTGCTTCTTCATACAGATCCGGCGGCAGCGGGCCTTGCTGCAGGATGTCGAGATTGGTCCGCAGATGCGCCGGGTTGATCGTGCCGACGATGGTTGTGTCCAGATCCGGGTTGGTGAAGGTGAAGCGTAGGATGAACTCCATCGGGGTCATGCCGTCGAGCAGATCGTCGAGATGCGCCTGCCGCCAGCGTTCCCACTGCAGCCCTGTCTGTCTCCCTTCGCTTGGCGCTCCTTTTGCCGCACCGCCGCGAATGACGATGCCTGCACCCTGCTGAGCGGCAGCGGCGATCGCCGCTTCATGCTCCCGCTCGACCGCCGAATACGGGATCTGAAAGACATCGAAAACCCCCATGGCAATATGGTCCATCAAATGGGGGAAGGTGCCGGACATGCCGATAAACCGCACCTTGCCGGCCGCTTTGAGCTCCAGCAGCGCGTCGAGCGCGCCGTGCTCCTCCAAGGCCTGCCGGGACGGCGAGGCGTGGAACTGCACGACGTCGAGATAATCGGTCTTCATCCGCGCCAGACTTTGCTCAACCCCGGCCACGACATTCTCGCGGGTGAAGACGTGCGCGCTGCGCTGGCCGCGCGGCGCCGTCGGCGCGCCGACCAGACAGCCGCATTTGCTGGCCAGATAATATTCGCCGCGACGATGCGCGATATAGCGGCCGATCCGCTCCTCGCTCACCCCGTAATCAATCGAGGTGTCGACGTAATTAACGCCAGCGTCGAGCACGGCGTTAAGGATAGTTTCAGCCTGTTCCTCGCTGGTGTCGCGGGCGCGTGGAGCGCCGCGCAGCTCCATCGCTCCATAGCCCAAGGTCGTGACCTGTAGTCCCGTCCGCCCGAGCTCTCGTGTCGCTACGGCCATTCTCGTCCTCCACTCGCGCGATCGGTCCGATCTTAACGCCCCGACACTGGTCTCGAAATCGGGCATTTCCGCAAGCGTGACGACCAGTGCCCGGCCTCGACCTGCGGCGTCGTGCAGGCCACGCCGTGATACTTCTTAAGGTTCTCGTACCGGTCCTTCTGCACCAACTCGGCGATCGTACCGTCCGGTGCGCGGAACTTGATGACGCCGGAATCCAACGGCGACATCACCTCACCGCCCAATTCCTTGATCTTCTCGGCGGCGACCGTGATGTCCTCGACCTCGGCGCCCCAATGGTGGATGCACGGGCCAACGCCGGAAAGCTGTGCCTCCGACGCATCCTCGCTATCGTAGACCATCAGCGCCAGGTCGATGGCGCCGTCGGTCAGATGGCGCGAGACATGCCCGCTGTCCCTGCCGCGATGCGTGGTGACCTACCAGAAGCCGAACACATCCTCGTAGAACTTGGTCGAGGACTCAAGATCTTTCACCTTCGGCGCGATTTGGACGATAAGGCTTATCCCTCTGCGTCCGGGGATAGGATATGTTGTAGCGTCGAGGCTGGGCTCACTTCAGAACAAACAACGGACATGAGCCGCGTTGGGAGTTCGCAGTGTCCGACTTTCCCCGCCCCCTGATTGAGTTCCAGGGCCGCTTCCCGGATAAGGCGGCCTGCGTCGAATGTTTGTTCGCGGCGCGCTGGCCGGCGGGCTTTGTCTGTCCCGCCTGCGGCGGGGCTGGCTTGGCAACTGCACACCAAGGCATCGACTTGGGAGTTGGCGCATTGCGGCAAGCAGACCTCGATGACCGCTGCACCATCATGCACCAATCCAAGCTGTCGCTGACCCTGTGGTTCTGGGCCGCCTATCTGATGGCCACCCCCTTCCTTCCAACGGCATCTCGGCGCTGCAACCGCAGCGCCAGCTCGCCCTCGGCTCCCACAAATCGGCCTGGCTGTTGTGCGCCAAACTGCGCCGCAGCATGGTGGCCCGCGGCCGCATCCCGCTTGCCGGGCTCGTCGAGGTCGACGAAACCGAGATCGTCTGCCGCGGCAAGGACGATTCCATGACTGGCGGCGGCGGGCGCAGCCCCCAGGGCAAGATCCTCGTGGTCGGCGCCGTCGAGGTCGAAGACGGCCGGGCCGGCCCCAGCCGCATCCGCCTGCAACAAATGCCCAACTATTCGGCTGACAGTCTGCACCCTGTATTAGCTGGTATTTGATCTGACAGACGGTGTTAGCTGTCTGAGCCTTTGTGGCTGTCGCCTGTGGTCACGCCGCCATGAGTTTCTCCTTCGCCAGGAAGAGCGCGTCAAGGAAGGTCTGCATTGGGGTCTTACCGAAACACCAGCAGCCCTGATGGGACCGATGCCGATTGTATTCGGCGATCCAGGTATCGAGATCGGCCTGCAGCTCGTCGATCGTGCGGTAGATCTTCTTGCGGGATGCCACCCGGTAGGACTCGTCGAGCACGGTGCGATGGAAGCGCTCGCAAATGCCGTTGGTCTGCGGGCTCTTGGTCTTGGTGCGGGTGTGGTTGATGTCCTGGCGCGCGAGGCAGAGCTCGTCTTCGTGGCTTTCGCTGCCGCAAAATTCGGTGCCGCGATCGGTCAGCACCCGAGATAACCGGATGGCGTGCTCGTCATAGAACGGCACCACTCGGTCGTTGAGGATCTAGGCCGCGGCGATCGGCGTCTTGCGGTCATAGAGCTTGGCGAAGGCCACCTTGACGTAGGTATCGATGACGGTCTGCTGATAGATCCGCCCGACCCCTTTCAGCGTACCGACATAAAAGTTGTCCTGCGCCCCGCAATAACCCGGCCATTCGCTGTCGAACTCGCCGTGCGCCTGCTTGTCGGCCTTGGCCTTCTCGAGGGCGGCGATCTGCGCCTCGGTCAGCAGGATGCCCTCCTGCGCCGCCTTGGCGTCGAGCGCCTTGAGGCGCAGCTGCATCGAGGTCAAGTCGTGGCGCTGCCACACGCAGCGCACCCCCGCCGGTGAGATCGACAGCCCGCGCCGTTTCAGTGCCTCCGAGACGCGCACCTGGCCCCAGGCCGGCAGCTCGATCGCCATCTCGACCGCCGCCTGCTCGATCTCCAGCGGCGTCCGGTTCTTCAGGATCGGCTTCCTGCGGCTTCCTGCGGCTGATCTCCTGAAGCGCCAGTTCGCCGCCTTTCCAGTTCGCCGCCTTTGTCGTGCAGGTCCTTGAACCAATAGAAGCTGTCGCGGCTGTAGCCCATCATCTTTCAGGCGTGGCTGACCCCTGCTTTCGCAGGGGCAGGCTATTGCCGAGTTGCCTGGCCAATTCCAGGCAGCCCGACCTTCACCGGGATGATCTTCTGTTCCTGCCTCATCGCGGGATCCGTCCCGCCGGAGGGCGGGGCACGGTCCCAGCTCGGGTGAGAACCGCGCCCCGCCCAACAACGACTGTCAGGTTAAGTTCGAGCTAATACAGCTGCGGCGATAGCATCGCGTGGCGGCCCTTGCCACGCTCGACGCAGCATGCGCTCGGAATCGACATCGCCGACCTTGAGCGCGACAACCTCCGAGACGCTCAGTCCGGCGCCCCCGGCCTTCGCGCCGTGGCAGGCTTAGGCGGTGGCGAACGCCGCCTCGTACTTTGACGCTGTTGCCGCGCGCAGCAGCAGCGTCACTTCCTCGACGCTGAACACCGCCGGTATCCGCCGCGGATATGGCACTACGGTGAGCCGGCGCGCCAGATCCGGCCGGTCCAGAGTCACCGTGAAGAAGAAGCGCAGGGGCGAGACCGCGCCGTTGATGCTCGGCGGCTGCATGCCGGTCCCCAAGACGGGGCTCGCCCTCTATGGGTCGTATTGTCCACCCGGTTTGGCGCGGCCGACTTTGAGTAGCATGATTGTCCGAGCCCTTGGGCCGCCGGCTATGGTCGCGGATGCCGCCGCGTGGATTGACGCCCGCCGCGGCATTATCACGAACAGCGGCGCCGAACCTTTTCTGTACCCGCATTTTTCTGGATGCTGTCGTGATCAGCTGCTTTTCTACTGCGACCTGCTGATCCGCGATCAATGGTGCGAGACAATTCGAGACGCCGATCTAAAGCGCGCCCTTGCCCTGTCGCTCTTCGAAGCGCGGCTAATGGCCGTCATCGGTCTCTATATGGCGGGCATTGAGACATTGAAAGGACGGGAACTGCAGCCGGATGTGGTGCTGCTCTGCTTGCCGCAAGACGTTGTCGATCGATGCGCCGTAGCACCCGCCGCGATCAGCACGTCGCGATCCCTCGCCGCCCGGCGCGGACAACCGCCATAGCTTCGCGCCAGTTAGAGTTCGTCTTCACTGAACCGGAGGCCGAAGATGAGGGGGAGCCGGTTCACCGGAACCTACGGCGGGGACTGAACGCGCAGGCGATGCGGCATGGGCTGACGACGCAAATCGTGTGGCCGCGCACCTTGCGGCTTACGGCTGATGACGGCGGAGGCAGGGGACGAGCGGGAGCACGGAAATTCGCCGCATCTGGATTTTGCGGTAGCCCAGTCGTTGGTGCGTGACGTCCTGGACCATTATAAGCGCCAAAACCGGGGTAGCTTGCCAGCGCGGCTCGTGGTCCATAAACGGTCGCGGTTCTAGGAAAGCGAGCTCGGAGGCTTTCAGAGCGGTGCCGAGCAGGTACCGCAGGTCGATCTAATCGTACTTGGCGGGCGGGATATTCGATTTTTCCGTCCAGGCGACTTTCCGCCCTTGCGCGGGACTTATGTCAAGTTCACGGACTGGAATTTTCTGCTCTATACAACAGGCTTTGTGCACTTCCTGCGCACCTATCCTGGCGCTTGTATCCCGCAACCGGCCGAAATCGTCAAGCATTTCGGCGATAGCCCCTGGGATCGGGTGCTGTCGGAGCTGCTAAGTCTGACGAAGCTGAATTGAAACTCGGGAGATTTCGCCGCACGCTATCCGGTGACACTCGCATTTTCGGCCCGCGTGGGCGAAAGCCTGGCGGAGATCCCCGAGGATATCCATTTTCGCGAGGAATACCGGTTCTACATGTGGCTCGCCATTACCATGGAGCTGCCCACCGGGCTGCGAGTGAGCGTCGAAACGGCGAAACGGCTAATTTTCCTGGATTGAATTTTCGTCCTAATCTGGAGCGGGCGAAGGGATTCGAACCCTCGACCCCAACCTTGGCAAGGCGCCGGAGGGGTCTACGCCAGGGTATCCGGCACCCCGCCATGCCCTGATAATCAGCTATAAATCAATATCTTAACTGTCATCCGACCCGCCTGGCGATATCCCGTCCTATCCGGCGACTTGCCACCAAATGCTTGGAATCAGCCGCGATCGGGGGTATAATCCCCTCATTCTAAGCAGATGTCCAGCAGGTGACTGATATGGCTGGGGAAAAGCTCACCAAGCGGGTTGTCGATGCCTTGAAGGCTCCCGAACCTTCGAAGGTTGGGGTCAAGGTTCGGGAGAGTTTCGTGTGGGATCGCGAGCTCCGCGGCTTCGGCGTGCAGGTCATGCCGTCGGGCCTCAAGAGCTTCGTCATCCAGTACCGCACGCCCGAGGGACGCCACCGGCGCGTGGTCATCGGACGCTATGGCCTGATGACCGTCGAGGAGGCCCGTACTCTCGCCCATGAGCAGCTGGTCGCCGTGTCCAAGGGCGTCGATCCGGTCGCCGAGGCGGCCAAGGCGGCCGGGCTCCAGACGGTGGCCGAAATCTGCGACTGGTACATCGCCGAGGCAGAAGCCGGCCGCATCCTCGGTCGCCGCCGTCGCGCCATCAAGGCGTCCACGCTGGTGATGGATCGCAGCCGGATTGAGTTCCACATCAAACCGTTGCTCGGCAAGCGGCAGGTCGCCTCTCTCAAGCTCGGCGACATTGAAGGCGCCCAGGCCGACATCGCGGCCGGCAAGACATCGAAGGCCCGCGTCGGTAGCCGTGGCGGCGCCACCACCGGTGGCGAAGGTGTCGCCGCGCGGACGATGTCGACACTCCACGCGATCTTCGAGCACGCCGTGCGCCTGGGACAAATCGAGGCCAACCCCGCCAAGGGCGTGCGCAAGCTGGCGAGCGTGCCCCGCGAGCGGCGGCTCAGTCGCAGCGAGATCGAGCGCCTCGGCAAGACGCTGCGCGCCGTCGCAGAGGAAGGCGAGCATGCCACGGCGCTTGCGGCCATCCGCTTCCTGCTGCTCACCGGTTTCCGGCGCATGGAAGCCCTGGGGCTTCAGCGGGCATGGCTCGATGAGGAAGAAGAGGCAATCCGGTTCCCTGATACCAAGAGCGGCGCGCAGACGCGCGTGATCGGGCGGGCGGCCGTTGAGCTACTGCTTGAGCAGCCAAAGACGAAGTCACCCTTCTTCTTTCCGGCCGACTGGGGCGAGGGACATTTTGTCGGCGTGGTGCGCGTGCTGGATCGGGTCTGCGAAAAGGCGCGGCTGACCGACGTCACACCGCACACCTTGCGGCACACCTTCGCCAGCCTGGCCGGCGATCTCGGCTTTTCCGAACTGACGATCGCCGCGCTGCTCGGGCATTCCGCTCGCGGCGTCACGCAACGCTACATCCATATCGACGAGGCGCTCAGGATGACCGCCGACCGGGTAGCCGCCGAAATGGCGGACATCCTCGACGGCCGCGCGACGCCATCGCGTCAGCGCGTGCGGCGTGCCGATGTAGCCGAGCGGGTGCCGGAACAAGCTGGTTCGTAGCCGCAATCTCCGTCTGCCAGTCGCGCTAGGACCGGCACACACCACGCGGGCGCAATCGCGCACCCGGAAGGCGTGTCCACGTTCGAGTGAATGGGCGTCATTGGCTTGCGGTCCGAGCCGCGGCGCGCTCCTCATGCTCGAATGCGTCAGCGAACTGATCGAGTTCCTGCGTGCTCATGCCAAGGCTGCGCCCCATCGAGCGCCATTGCGACACCGCTTGCTCGACCTCACGAAGCATCTGTCGGGCGCGCGGCACGGCAATCCGGAAATACGGAAGTGCGGACATCAGCGCCTCGATCGTTGCCTCCGGACCGGCATCTTCCGACACCCAGGTCTTCAACTCACGAACCCGGTCCGGGAACGGATTGACGTCGAATGCCGGCGCAAGCCGCCACTGCCCTCGATCGACATGCAGGAAGCCGTGGTTGCGCAGATGATCGTCCACATTGGTGATGAGGATGGAGAAGGCGATGCGTCGCCAGAGTTCCTCCGTATCGGCCTGCGGCGCCGCGCCGTGCATCCGCAGCGCATCGACGATCTCGGTATAGGCATGCTCGCCCGACTCCGCGACATCGACACCGAGCATCGTCGCGGCAGAGACGTACATCAGCCGCCCACCACCCTGGAGACGATCGAAGCGCCGGATCAACGCCACCGGGCTGCCTTCGCTCTCGACCAGGCGGCCTTCGGCGGCGTCGATCCCCGCGGCGGCGGCAAGCCGCAGCGCGAGGACCTCGCCTTTGGTGACCGCGCGGTCGTCGGCGACGCTCGGAAACTTGCCGATCGACAGTCGCCCGTCGTCATCGACCACCGTGCATTTCGGGCGTAAGCCCACCCAGCGACGTGCCCCGGCCTCGGAGGTAACGCAAATCCTCCGCCGTCTCGGTATGCGTCTCGACCGCATGCGACGCGGACAGCAAGTGGCCCAGTTCGATCAGTGGCGGCGCGGTCCGCCGGCCCTCTTCGGCCGCGCGCTGGAAAACGCCATCCTCATCCTGAAAACGCAATGCACCGACGCGGCTCGCATCGTCGACCGCCAGGAGGAAGTCGAGCGCGTTCAGCGGGACGGCTCTCCACATCTGCGCCGGCGCGTCTTGCCTCCTGCCGCCGTTTGGCGTGGTCGCGCAGGATCACGCGGCGCGCCCAGCCGTCCGGTTCTGTGTCCGCAATCGCGCCGTGAAAGACGGACCCGCCGCGTTCTTTGCGATGAAATTGCGGGCCAGCCACCAAGGGGAGACTGGGGTCGATCGCGAAGCTGTCCATAGCCGCTGGCCACGCGGCGTCATACTCGAAAGCGGCGTTCTCGCGCGCCCCCTGCGCGTCGAAGCGGAGCGTCCCCAGACGGCGGGCGTTTTCCCCCAGTGCTACCTGGATGGTTCTCCTCATAGTGCGGTCGGTACCTTCTTGGGGCGCACGCGCTTTGGCAGCCGCTCGGCGTCGAGCAGCAGGCCGACGTCGTCACGACGGGGGTCGACGATGTCGCCGATCGCGTCGCCGAACCCGAGCACGAAAAGCGCCATCGCATAGACACCCATCGAAACCGACGGATCGCCCTTCTCCACCTTCAGATAGGTGGACTTGGCCGAGCCGATTCGCTCCGCCATCATCACCGTGGTCAGGTTTCGCTTTCGGCGCGCGGTTGCGATGTCGCCCCCGAGCTTGGCCAGCGAACGCCGCACCTTTGGCGAAAGAGATTCCAGGGCCGACGACTGCATGATAAGGTCTCGTGGAACAGCCTAATTGCGGCATACAGTCTCGTATA
>CAWHWB010000007.1:0-822831 GCA_963832875.1 uncultured Alphaproteobacteria bacterium
TCGTATTGGGCAATACCGAATTATAGCCAGGCGCGCCGGTGGCGATCTCGGTGATGCCGCCCATGCCGCAGGAATGGTGATTGCGCCCGGTCAGCAGCGCCGCCCGCGTCGGGGAGCAGAGGGCGGTGGTGTGGAAGCGGTTGTACTTGAGCCCGCCGGCCGCCAGCTTTTCGAGGTTCGGTGTCTGGCAGGGGTCCGCCAAAGGCGCTGTTGGAGCCGAACCCGGCGTCGTCGATCAGGATCAAGCAGCACGTTCGGCGCGCCCTTGGGCGGCCGCAACTGCTCGATCGGCGGGAATTTCGTCTCCGGATCTCTCGCGTCATAGGTGATCAGCCCAGTCCACTCGGCAGTTGGGATCGGAAGATGCGAACGATGTTTTCTGTCTCCATTGGCCCATGGTCTAATTGTCCCCTTGCATGGTGGATGGGTCATCGCGACGCTGCCGCCTGACGGACGAGGCATCGGAAACCGACATGGCTCGTCGAGGTGTCGACTGGTTCCGGATGACGTGCGGCCGGGCGGTAACGGCGGCAGTAATTCGGCGCGCACAGATGCGAGCCGCCCTTCAGTACCTTGCGCGGAATCTTAATTTCCGGCTGGCAGGGGTCATAGCTCGCATTCTCGCGACCGCCCCGAGGATTGCTCGGGATGCAGCACGCCTTGTCGGCATCCGCCTCGTGTCCGGGCGAGAACCAGTCGCTGGTCCACTCCCAGACATTGCCGATCATATCGTAGACGCCATAGCGGTTCGGCGGGAATGCGGTCACCGGCGAGGTGCGCTCGTATCCGTCAAGCTTGAGATCTTCGTGCGGAAAGCCTCCCTGCCAGGTGTTTGCCATTTGCTTGCCACCAGGCGAGAATTCATCGCCCCATGCCAACTCGGCGCCGTCGATCCCGCCGCGAGCCGCGAACTCCCACTCCGCTTCGGTCGGCAAGTCCTTGCCCGCCCATTGCGCGTAGGCCAAAGCATCGCTGTAGGCGACGTGAACGACGGGATGATCGTTGAGCCCGCTAAGCGAGCTGCGTGGTCCGTAGGGCCGCCGCCAGTTGGCGCCGAATTTGAATGTCCACCACTCGCTCCAGTTGCCGAGATCGACCGCGTGCTTCGGGGGATTGAAGACCAGTGAGCCTGCCTTCAGCATGTTTGGCAGAGCGCCCGGATAGTCGTTGGGGTCGGGTGCCAATTCGGCAAAGGTGATATGGCCCGTCGCCCTGACAAACTCGCGGAAACTGGCGATTTGTCACCGGCGTGCGATCAATCCAGAAGCCGCCGACGGTAACGCGATGAACCGGCGCCTCTTCCGGATAATGCCTGTCCGACCCCATGAGGAAGGTGCCGCCGGGTATCCACACCATATCGGCGTGGTCTGAGCCCTCTGAAGCCGCGCCCTGCGGCCGAACCGGCGGGAAAACGTCGACATTTGTCATTGTACAGCTCTTCCATCCTAGGATGCCGGCCAACGCAAAACTTCGAGCAGGCGCAGGCTGTAGATCACCATTTGCACCGGGAGCGTGGCCTGCAGCACCGCCAACACCCATCCGATCACCGGCAACCCCCGGCGAGCCCATGCCTGAGGATGGCCTCATTGTTCAACAATGTGAGGAGGTTCAGCGCCATCACGCCAAGCAAGAGCGCGATAACAACCGCCTGACGAGCCAAATCGTGCCCGTGCCGGTTGAGCACGGTAATCGCGGCAATCGCCGCAATCCCCAGTGCGGTCACGATCGCCGGTATCGCGATCGGAAAGACGGCGATCGCGGGTGAGGGCTGCGCTGGGCTCGCCTCCTGGCCGACCGAGCCGGTCGGCCCCGCCGGTGTCTGCGTGGTAATCCGTAGCGCTTGGTAAAACAAGATGATGCCGCAGGTAATCACGATCGCCGGCACCGAGACATGCCAATTCGACAGCACGAACGGTCCGAGCGAGGCGATGGCGACGACGATGATCGTGGCGATCACGACCGCCCGCCGAGCCACGCTTCGCCGAAAGCCGCGATCGGCACCGCGGGTCGCCCGGGCGAAGGGCAACATCGCCTTCAATGGTCCAAGCGTCAGAAAGAACAGGACAGCGATATCCGCGTAATTCAATTGGAAGGGCATCGGGCCGTCGCCTTTACGACTGTCGATAGCCGGAAGCGTAGAGCCTCGGTTTTACGCGCCCAAGCGAACCACCATGCCATCGGCGCCGAGGCTCAACGAGAGGCCTTGACGCCGGGCCCTCAGCCGCAAAATCACGCCATTCGAATTTTGCAGCCACATCTCGCCGCTGCCGTGCTGGCCTATTGCCCACCCGGTGCGGGCCTGCCCATAGACGCCGTTGAAGTCCGCGAGCCGGCTCGGACGATAGACCCGCCCGTCGGCGTCGATCGTCGAAATCCCGATGCCGCCGATGCCGAGCCCACCCAGTTTGAAGGGGTAACTTTGCCCCTGGAAATACAAGGTCCCGCCGCCCATCTCGCCGCTGCCGATAAACGCAACCTGCACCTGATGGATGTAGACGCTGGCAGATGGCGGGCCCGCGGGCGCGCTCTGTGCCTCGGCGGCGAGCGGCGAGCCCCAGAAGAGCATCGAGGCTGCCGCCAATCGCCAGCCGAGCCGGCAAAATGATGGAACGCGCATGGCAAATCTCCCTGGTTGAATTGTCTGAGCGGCGCTAAGCGGCCTGGCGATCCTGCTGCCGTGGTTCGGCCGCGAGCCGGCGCACGATATCGACCAGCTCGGTGTGCGCTGTCGTGGTTGGATCGCGGAATTCGTCGACCGAGTGGGTGTCGGCAAGCTTGCTGAGCCGGATCAGCTCTCGGATCCGATGCCGCCGATTGAGCGGCAGATCCGTCGGGCGGCTGGTGACCAGGAGGTGCCACAGCTCACCCTCGCCGAACAAATGGTTCAGCTCGTGTGCCGTCACGTAGACCAGGAACAATACCACAATCCAAAGCTGGACCGCGATAAAGCGGTCCCAGGAAAGGCCACTATCTCGTGCCGCAAAAAGCCGCCGAATACATAATCTCGGCCAAACAGGTATCCGATCCAATGTTCGAGCAGGCGGGCGATAAAGACAGCAACCGAATAAAAAACCGTCTTGAACAGGATCGGCCGGATCAGCGGCGCGCGATCGTGGCTGCGGATCGCCGGCATCGCGTTGGCGACCAACAGCGCCTTCGCGACGATCAGCGCGCTCACCGTTGCTATCATGAAGCTGGCGAATCGGGCGCCGTAATTGGCGAGAATGAGATTTGTCGTCAGCACGATCAGGTTGAACCCGATAATAAAGAAGATCGTTGGCGGCAAGATCTCAAGAAATTCGCGCAGCAAAAAGGCACCAACTCGCCGGAGGAAGCCGGCGGGTGCCGCGGGCGGAGGGCCCGATGCTGTGGCTGACGGAGGTTCACGACCCTCTAATACAGGTGCGGTTCGCATTTTGCTGTCTCCCAGTCGAGTCGCCGCCAAAGCCGGCCTGCCGCTCAGCGCTGGCCAAGGTTCTTCAGCGGCAGGTATTGCTGCGCCTCCTGCGGCGACATCGTCGCAACGATAAAGCTGCCGCCGCCGCTCGTCGATCCGATTTCCCAATTCGGCACCGGCTCGACCTGCACATAGGCCTCCGTGCCCGGCGAGAGCTGCAAGGTGTCGATGTAATTGGTCGGGTGCCGTAGGGCTGCACTGTCAAGCGGTAAGTGCCGGGCTGGAGATCGTGATAGAACGCGGTTCCTTCGGGGCTTCGCGCGAGCGGCGCGCCGTCGACGTAGACCATTGGGTCCGATCCGCGATGTTTCCGCCCGGCGAAGAGGGCTGGCGCAGCACCCATATCCGAGCCATGCCCGGCGCCAATGCCGCGACCGGTGCCGGCGCGGCAGTCCCGCCAGGTTGCGCCGGACATCCGACAAGCGCGAAGAGACAAAGGCAGGCCAGCATCGAGCGACGATCGCGCATGATTGTTTTCCTCCCTTATGCAAAGAGCGAGACCTCAACTTTGTCGCCTGCCGCCAACTCCTCCCCTTAAGGCCGCATCAACCCTCGCGGATGATGGCTCCTCAAGATAGGCGCGCTCGGCTCCCACAACAAAGGTGCCGCGCGCGATCCATTTCGCATCGGGCTTTGCTGTGGGTTGCATATGCATATGCACCGATCCCGACCTCTAAAACCGGTGTTTAAACGGTCGGGCCTGTGCGAGCCGGAAGCTGTGCAAAATCAGCAAACGCGAGGCTAATCGGCAGAGATTGCAGCGTCGGCTTCCGCCGCTGGGGGCAACTCGTCGATCACGGCATTCTTGCCCGGGCCATCAAAAGCGCAGGGTGGCGGCGATGATCGGCCCTTTCTCGTGTACATTGAAGCCGAGCGGAACGCGGCTCGCCGAATAGCTGACGTTGAGGCTGCGGTAACCGAGTTGCAGGTCCAGCCAGGGCTTGAGTGTATAATCGAGAGTGCCGGTGATTTCCCAATCGGCATGTGCGGCGATGCCGAAACCGCCGACATCGCCATAGGCGGTAAGCCCGAACCCGTTGCCGAAATCTCGGTGATAGCGTGCCGCGATCAGCGGATCGGTCCAGCTCCCCGTGGCGCTGGCACTGACGGTCGGGATAAACGCTCTGCCGTTCAGGATCGTGTCGGTCGAAATGTTCCAAAAGCGAAAGCCGAGCCCAGCATCGATCGTCTGTATCGGCTGGTCGAGCACCCGGTAAAGAAAGTCCGCGGTCACCGTACTCTGTACCACTCCGACGGTGCCACCCGAAAAAAAGATGTTGCGAGTGGTGACCGGTACGCTGAGCGGTATATGCAGCGCGTCGGCGAGCACGCCGAACGGGCCATAGCGCAACTCGCCAGCACCCATGAACGGCACATTGTCGAGATCGCCCAATATCTCGCCGGGGCCGATGCTGACATTGACCTGCGGGGCGCGCTGGAGCGGCGTGGTGATTGCCATGTTGAGCCCCGCCAGCCACAGATAGGGATAGGCGATGAACTGCACTCCGCTGAGAAAGCTCGGCGGCAGCGGCGGTGGTGCAGGCGACGGCGGCGCGACGAGCGCTGGCGTGGCCGAACTCGGCGCCGGGGGCGCCGGCGGCGCAACCAGATAGGGCGGGGGCGGCGCTGTCGCTGCCGGTCCACCCGGCGCCGGGTATTGCTGCGCCGCGAGCGGACCCGCCCCCGCCGTCAACGCTGCGAGCGCAATCATGACAGCCGCCCGAGCGCCGACGGTTCGTTCGAACAATCCTCGCATCTTTCCCCCTTCGATGCCGCGGCGCGTCAATCCCCGTGGCGCGCCATGTTGGCTTGCGCCTGCTTGATGATGTCGTAGTCGGCAGGCACTTCGATGACGTTGTTTTTTCGGACGTAATCGGCGTAAGCCGCCCGCAGGTCTTTCACGGTGTCCGGCTTCTCCGCGGCAAGATCATTTGCCTCGGTCGGATCGGTGCGCAGATCATACAGATGCCAGGCGCGATCGCCGTAGGGTGGGACATTTCGCACCAGTTTGTAATCGCCCCGATAGACCGCAGCGCCGCCGGCTGCCTCATAAACGACCGGGTCATTGTCACGATGGACATGGTCGGACTTTCCGAAGAGCAGCGGCGCCATGCTGTGCCCTCCGAGCGGCGCGGTCGAACCATCACGCAGCGGCGCCACCCCGGCGAGTTCGAGCACGGTCGGCACGATATCGAGGACATAGGCAAAGGCGTCGCTGCGCCCGCCCTGCGGCACTGCTTTCGGGTAGCGGATGATCAGCGGTGCCCGCACCCCGCCCTCGGACGCCGACCCCTTGAAGTTGCTAAACGGGGTCACCGAGGCGCTCGCCCAGCCGGGGCCGTATTCCGAATACGAGCCCTTTTCGCCGAGATGATCGTAAGTCAGATCGAAGTTCTTGCGGTAATAATCGGTAAAATGATCCTGCAGCTTAGCGGCCTCGCCGCCATTGTCGCTCATGAAAACAACGATAGTCTTGTCGAAAATGCCGTCTTTCTGAAGCGCGGCGAGGACGCGCCCGATGCTCATATCCATGTATTCGAGCATGCCGGCATAAACCGCCATGCGCTTGGCGTCCATGCGTTGCTCGTTGGCCGACAAGGCGTTCCATGCGGGCGCTCCGGGAGGATCGGCGACGACAAGCCCGGGCGGCATCAGCCCGAGTTCCTGCTGGCGCTGATATCGAATATCGCGGATCTCCGACCAGCCGGCGCGATACGTCCACACATATCGCTCGGTAAACGCCGACGGCGCCTGGTGCGGCTGATGCACGGCCTGGAAAGCGAGATAGCCGAAGAACGGTCTCCCATCCTTGAGGTTCTCGGCGATATCGCTGATCATGCGGTCTGCATAGAATTTTGTAGAATAGAAATCAGCCGGCAAGCTGAGGGGTTTGCGTCCATCAAAGAAATGCACTGCGTGATATTTGGGCGTGTATGACTTGTTCTCCCAATTGTCGGCGCCGCCTTCGAGCACACCAACCGATCGCTCAAACCCTTGATCAGCGGGGATGGAGCCTGCAGCTTTCCCGAGATGCCATTTGCCGGCCATGTAGGTGTGATAGCCAGCGTCTTTGAGCATCGTGGCGAGCGTCACCGCGCGATTGTTCAGAAACCCCTCGTAGCCGGGTTTCCCCAACTGATTGTCGGCGGCGAGTTCGATCATGTTGCCAAGCCCGACTAGGTGATTATCGGCACCGGTCAGCAACATTGCCCGCGTCGGCGCGCAATAGGCGGCGACGTGGAAATTGGTGAACATTATGCCCTGATTGGCGAGCCGCGCAATGTTGGGGGTAAAAATCTCGCCGCCATAGGGGCTGGCATCGGAATAACCCATGTCATCCGCAACGATCAGCAAGATGTTCGGGCGATCCGCGGCAAAAGCCGCGGTGCCAGAAGAAATGACAATCGCGAATGCGAGCCAGAGGCTCGATATGCCCATTGAGCGCAAATCATTCTCCTACTGTGCTATCCCGGCCGACGCGAACCGGCCAATGTTGCGGCTGAGTGTCTAAATCATATTACAGCGTATACGTGTAGTATTCGACCTAATCGACGCAGAAGTAGTTTGACGCTGGCGAGAAACAGCCAGGTCAGAGCGCTTTCGAGGCTGGCTTCGAAGTCCTTGGCGAGGCGGCGGTTGCGATTGAGCCAAGCCAAGGTGCGCTCGACGACCCAGCGTCGCGGCAGAAGCACGAAGCCAGTCGCCTCGTCGCTGCGCTTGACGATCTCGATCGTCCAGTCACCGATTTTGTCGAGAGCGGTCGCTAGCTTGGCACCGCCGTAGGCGCCATCGGCAAAGATGTGCCGCAGCCAAGGATAGAGAAAGCGGGCGGCGGTCAGGACCATCGGTGCGCCGTCACGATCTTGAATATCGGCTGGATGAACCACGGCCGCGACTGGCAGGCCAAGGGTGTCGGTCAGCAGGTGGCGCTTGCGACCCTTGATCTTCTTGCCGGCGTCATAGCCGCGCGGGCCGCCGGCCTCGGTGGTCTTTACCGATTGGCTGTCGACAACCCCGGCGCTGGGGGTGGCCTCCCGCCCGCCCGCTTCGCGCACGCGCATCACCAAGTCGTGATTGATCCGCTGCCACAAGCCGTCATCCCGCCAGCGATAGAAAAATCGCTGTACCGTCGAGAACGGCGGAAATTCCTTCGGCAGTTGGCGCCATTGGCACCCCGTCGTCAGCAAGTAGAGAAGGGCGTTGATCACCGCACGCAACTCGGTAGTGCGCGGTCGCCCAACTTCTTGGCCGCCGGCAACTCGGCTTCAATCAACCCCCATTCCTCATCGGTCACGTCGCTTGCGTAGCGCAAACCTTCCCGGCCATACTGCCGCCGAGTGGTTTCAGTCCACATCTTGTTCCCCGTCTTGCTCGACAACGAGATGGATACACAAGACACTGAAATCACTCAACTCATTTTGGGTCAACCTCTGAGACCGCCAAGCCCGCGGCGCAACCGGCGATCAGCCCGGAAGCGAGTGCGGCGCTGCTGCGCATGGGCGAGACCCTGCGCGCGCCGCAATTTTCTTTTATCGCGAACACGATCCGTGTCTATTCCGACGCTGACAACGGCTTCCTGCACATTTTTCACCGCTTGAATGTCGTCGTCGAGTTGAATGTCGTCGTCGAGCGGCCGAATCGTCTGCTGGTCGATTTCGACCGGTGACGACGGATCGACCAAGATCGTGTTCGATGGCAAAACCGCCCACATCTATTCGCCACAGGAGAACAAGTACGCCGCGATCGCGGTGCCCGGAGGCACGATCGAAGCGATGTTGAAGGAGGCGATAGGCCGCCTCGGGGTCGACGTCCCGCTCGCCGATTTTCTGAGCTCGGCGCCAAACAAGGCGTTTTTGACCGCGTCACCGCCGGGCGTGTGGTCAATACCGTGACCATCGACGGCAATCCCCATCTGCATTTGTTCTTTAATCAGCCGCCCGGCATCGAGCTCGAATTATGGCTGTCGAAAAACGACCGGTCCCTGCCGGCTCGCCTGATTGACCTATCGGAACCTGTCGGGTCAGCCGAACTTTATCGCTGAGTTCTCGGACTGGAATTTTGCGCCTCATCCGTCCCCGGCCGACTTCACGTTCCAACCGCCGGCAGGCGCGCAGCGGGTCGCGCTAAAGCCGGTCTAGGCGCCGACTGCGCCAAAGCAAGCGAAAGGAGCCAAGTGATGACGAGAACGCCGATTGTTGCGCTGAGTTTTTTGGCGGCGACGGCACTGGCCGCTCCCAACGCATTCGCCTGGGGCGCCTATCGTGGCGGCGGCGGTGGAGGCTATTATCGCGGATCTTTTGCCGGCTCGTTCGCACACAGCGGCAGCTCGTGGGGTGCCATCGGGCCGCGCGGCAGCACCGCCTCGGGCAACGGCCGACCCACCCGATCACCGCTTGTTCAGATGGGGTATCGCGGCAGTTCCGGCGGTGACGGCTGGATAGTCCGTTTCATCGGATTGGAAGCGGCGCGGGGTCAAGCCGAAATGGGCCCCTACCGCCTTGGAAAATGCGGCGAGAGGGTGTCAGGTATTTTGTGTAAGAAAGAGCTGTGAGACACTCTATCTGGTAGAGGGGATCACGGATCATGGCACCAGCAATCAGGGACGAACTGATCGAGGAGCTGCTGCAAGGTTATCGCTCGCCGCAGGATCTGCTCGGCGAGGAAGGACTGTTCAAGAAACTCAAAAAGCGCCTGCTGGAACGGGCGCTGGGCGCCGAGTTGACCGAGCATCTCGGATATGAGAGGGGCGATCCGGTCGGTCGTGGCAGCGGCAACAGCCGCAACGGCTATTCGAACAAGACGGTGATTGGCGACGACGGCGCGATCGAGATTGCGGTTCCGCGCGACCGCAACAGCAGCTTTGAGCCGCAGATTGTCGCTAAGGGGCAGACCCGCCTCGACGGTTTTGATGACCGGATCATCAGCCTCTATGCCCGCGGGTTGTCGGTTCGCGAAATCCAGGTCCATCTGCAGGAACTTTACGGGGTCGAGGTCTCGCCCGATCTGATCAGCCGGGTCACCGATGCGGTGCTCGAGGAGGTCCGGGAATGGCAGAACCGGCCGCTCGACCCGCTTTATCCGGTGATTTTCTTCGACGCGCTGCGGGTCAAGATCCGCGACGAGGGGCTGGTGCGCAACAAGGCGGTTTACGTTGCCCTCGCCCTCACCAGCGACGGCGAGAAGGAGGTGCTGGGGCTGTGGATCGAGCAGACCGAAGGCGCCAAATTCTGGCTCAAAGTTATGAACGAGCAGAAGAATCGTGGCCTAAACGACGTCTTGATCGCCGTCGTCGACGGGCTCAAGAGCCTGCCCTCGCGAAAGCGGGGGGCTTTCCCGAGGCGATCGCCACGGTGTTTCCGCTGACCACGGTGCAAACTTGCATCATTCACCTGATCCGCAACTCGCTGGCGTTTGTCTCCTGGAAGGACCGCAAACTGATCATGCCCGATCTGAAAGCGATCTACCGGGCGGAAACGGCCGAGGCCGGCGCCGCCGAGCTCGACAATTTCGAGGCCCAATGGGGCAAGTGCTACCCGGCGATCGGCCAGGCCTGGCGCCGGGCCTGGGAATGCGTGGTGCCGCTGTTCGCGTTCCCGTCGGCGATCCGCAAGATGATTTACACAACAAACGCCGTCGAAAGCCTGCATCGCAGTCTGCGCAAGATCATCAAGACCCGCGGCAGCTTCCCGACCGACGAAGCGGCACTAAAACTGCTGTTTCTGGCGATCCGAAACGCCGGCGTTAAATGGCGCCGACGGGTTGAATGGACAGCCGCGATGGGGCAGTTTGCCATCCTGTTCGGCGATCGGTTTGAGCCTGCAGCGCGCTGAAGGCTCAAACCATCAGACACGGCTCGCCTTACACAAAATTCCAGACACTCCCTGCGGCGACGCGATGATGCGGACCGCACTCTACGAGGCGGCCCAGGTGCTCCTCCCACGCACCCAGAAATGGTCCTGGCTCAAGGCTTGGGGTATGCAGGTCGCGCGTCGCCGCGGTGGCAAGAAGGCGATCGTCGCCTTGGCCCGACGCCTCGCCGTCATCTTGCACCGCATGTGGACAGATGGCACGGAGTTCCGCTGGCGCAAGCCGGTCGATACAGGAGCAGCCTGAACGAGGATTACTGAGTTCCGCCCTGGCGGAAGAGCCCCCTCGCGGGGACGATGGACGAGGCGAGTTCGCAGGGAACGGTGTTCCGCATTGGCAGGACGATGTTCAGATTGTTCCGCCTCATCCTTCTGATCCCATCATGTGGCGGCCCTTCGCGCCGACCTCGAAGAAAAGCGAGAGCCTCGCGATACGGGCATCTGTTCGCTGGCGGCATCGGAATCAGTGATGAAGGGCCTTGACACCACAGCGCCGCGATAGAGAAGACCTTCCCTAAGTGCCGCTACCCCAATCGGCTGAATTATCGCAGACCACGAAAAGGAGGGCGATCTTTGCCGGGCGTCGGCCCTCGGCGTGCATCAGCCGTTCTGCAGCCGGTAGCGCAGCCACACCGCGCCGCCTTCCAGCACCTCACAGCTTTCCAGCGTCATCGAGCGGAGCGGAGCTCGCGCATCGGTCTCGTCCTCGTCGGAATCGAAGGCGTAGGGCCCGCCCCGCGCGCCGTCCACCGTCGGGCAGACCGGGAGGCTGATCTCGTCGATCAGGCCGGCCCGCAGAAACGAGCCGTTCGACTTGCCGCCGCCTTCGAGCAGCAAGCGCTCGATCCCCAGCTCGCGGTTCAGGATCTCGAGCGCGAGCGCTAGATCGAGCTCCCGTTCGCCGGCGAAGATGTAGGAGACGCCGTCGCGGCGCAGTCCTGCAAGATGGGCGTCTGAGACCTGCTGGGTCAACACCGCGACGATCGGGTCGCCGCCGATTTCCGCGCGACCCCAAGCGATCTTGCCGTGCGCATCAAGCGCGATGCCGTAAGCGGCGGCGTCGCGCCGGACGAGCCAGGGGTCGCGCGGGAAGGCCTCGCTCGGATAATCCGGATAGGCGTCTGCCTTGGCGTATTCGCTGCCGGTGACGCGACCGATCAGCCAGGAGCCGTTGCCGAGCTGCTCGTGGATGCGCTCGAACAGACCCGCCATGCGGTTTTCTGCCGGCCGCCACCGGCTGGCCCAGGTCCGGCCATCGATGCTCGTATTCATGTGGCAGATGACGTAGGGCTTCATCTGCGTCCCTTTACCGATGGCCGCGGACTGAGGCCGGTAGCTGCCAGCCGACCCAGTTGCATAGCGCTTCGCCCATAACGAGCTCTAGGTCGCGGCCCTTCAGCCACGGCAATTCCTCGGTGAATACCCTCACGCATTGCCGCCAAGAACACGGCATCCGCGTGATGTCGGTGCCCCAGAACATTCGCTCAGGACCGAACGCGTCAAAGCACCGGTGTAGGTGCTCATGGAAGCTGCGAAACGGATACGCGTCCTCAGCGTAGCCGATCTGGCCGGTCGCCTTGACCGCTATGTTGGGATGTTTGGCGAGCGCCAACAGCTCGGGTTGGAAGCGATAGGCGGATTCGCCTTTGCTCCCCGGCGGCACTGCCATATGGTCGACGATCAGTTTGAGCCCGGGGTGGCGCTCGGCGATCTGGCCGACAGTCGGCAAGAACAAGGCAGCAGCGAGCGCCACCGGTACTCCGCTCCGCTCGGCCGCGGGCCAGAGCCAGTCGAGGGTTCCGTCGGTCATCCACTCCCGCTTGTGCCGCTCGTTGAAATAGAAGCGTAGCCCGAGCATGCCCGGCCGCTCCTTCTGACGTGACCCCCTGAAATTCCTCCAGTCAAAGCTAGAGTCCGGCCCAACGAGAGGGACGGACAATGAAGCGATCACGGTTTACGGAAGAGCAGATCATCGCGGTGCTGCGGGAGCAGGAAGCCGGCGTTCTGACGGCCGAGGTGTGCCGCAAACACGGCGTCAGCTCGGCGACGTTCTACAAATGGAAGGCCAAGTATGGCGGCCTGGAAGTGTCCGAAGCCAAACGGCTGCGGGCCTTGGAGGACGAGAACGGTCGGCTGAAGCGGATGCTGGCCGATGCGATGCTCGACAACGCCGCGTTGAAGGATCTGCTGGGAAAAAAGTGGTGACGCCCGCCGCACGACGGGAGGCGACGACGCATCTGCGTCGGGCCTTCGAGATGAGCGAGCGGCGGGCCTGCCGGGTGATCGGGACCGACCGGACAAGCATGCGCTATCAAGGCGTGCGGGTGGACGATGTGGCGTTGCGCGAGCGGCTGAAAGCCTTGGCCCAAGAGCGGCGCCGGTTCGGCTACCGTCGCCTGCATGTGCTGTTGCGGCGTGAGGGCCATGCCGTCAACAGGAAGCGGGTGCAGCGGCTCTACCGCGAGGAGCGGCTGACGGTACGCCGACGCGGTGGCCGCAAGCGGGCAATGGGAACCCGGCGACCGATGGTGACGCCGGTAGCGGCCGACCAGCGCTGGAGCCTGGACTTTGTCTCCGACCAACTGACCGATGGTCGCCGCATTCGCATCCTGGCGGTTGTCGACGAGTGCACTCGCGAGTGCCTGGCGTTGGTCGCCGACACGTCGATCTCCGGCCGGCGCGTGGCGCGTGAACTCGACGACATCGTTCGCCAGCGAGGGCGATGCCCAGACACCATTGTCAGCGACAACGGCACCGAACTGACCTCGAACGCCATCCTCACCTGGGCGCACGGCACTGGCGTCGGCTGGCATTACATCGCGCCCGGAAAGCCGCAGCAGAATGGCTTTATCGAGAGCTTCAACGGCAGGCTGCGCGACGAACTGCTCAACGAGACCCTATTCCGCTCGCTGCCGCACGCCCGCGCCGTGCTGGAACTATGGCGGCGGGATTACAACGAGGAACGGCCCCATTCGAAGCTCGGATGGATGACGCCTCGGGGTTACGCCAGCGCCCTCAGCGGCGAGGGCGGCCGGGACGCTGCGCTACGCAATGGCTCCGCGCCCCGGCCTCTTGCCACCCAACAAACAGACGGTTCAAATCAGCCTCGGACTCTCGTTTCGATTGGATGAGAAACGGGGGTCACGTCACCGCCGACGAGAAGGTCCTCAAACAGCTCAAGGCGCGGCTGCTCGGGGTGGGATCAGAATTCCAATGATTGAAAGCCTAACCCGCGGCGAGTACGAAACCTTACTGCGCCAGGATTTTGCCACCTTTGCCATGCACAAGGGAACGCGAGTCGTCCATCAATAATCGACCGAAGCGTCGATGCCGTTCTCTTTTGTTAGAGGCATCATGCTCTCCGCCGACTCGGTAGCGCCCTAGCGGTGTGGGTCGGTTCGACTGCGGAAACTTAATCCATTCATCCATTCTTGATCGACGGCGATGCTTCGCCAAAGCGCGGTTATTTGAGGGAAACGGGAGAAAAGGCGCTGCGGGGTTTTCCGGCCCGTGAGCCCGAGCGGACATTGATATGGTCGTGATCCATGCATTTCCAGGTTTACCGCGAGATCGGTGGTCACACCCTTTCTGGACTACTGACTTTGGCAAGGAGAATGACGACCGCGCGCGGCTCGACCCGACAGGTTGAACCATGCGAGGTTGGAGCATCGGCCCAGCTGCGAATGTCATCCGGTGGATCGCGAAAGGTATCGACACAGCGACGCCATATCCCGTGCGGTTCGAGCGGCGGGACCTCGAATTCCAGCGCTTCCCAGTAGGCGTTGATCATAACGTGCAGCAGCAGCGGGTATCCGAGCAGGGGGACCGTGGCCGCGAGAGTGTGCGATTCGTGGCTCCAGTCCGGCGCATCCAATTTGACCCCATGCCACTGGACCGGCTGTCGGCGCAGAAGTTCGTTGAGCGTCAAATCGAGCCGCTCGACCGGCAGCTCGCGATTCATGCGCAGCGCGATCAGCTCCTTGACAAAGCGAAGAACATCCGCGTGC
Organism: uncultured Alphaproteobacteria bacterium; assembly: GCA_963832875.1. Lineage (GTDB taxonomy): Bacteria > Pseudomonadota > Alphaproteobacteria > ATCC43930 > CGMCC-115725 > AP-15. The sequence goes on from CAWHWB010000007.1 coordinate 14,331, forward strand.
TTGTCTACCAACGTCCAATCAAACCAGGAGATTTCGTTGTCCTGGCAATAGGCGTTGTTGTTGCCGCCTTGACTGCGCCGCACTTCATCTCCCATCAGCAGCATCGGTGTCCCGATCGCCAAAAGCGTCAGCGTCAGGAAATTCTTGACCTGACGCCGGCGCATACGCTCGATCTCGAGATCGGCGGTGGGGCCTTCGGCGCCGCAATTCCAGCTGAGATTATGGTCCGCCCCGTCACGGTTTCCTTCGCCGTTCGCCTCGTTGTGCTTATTGTTGAAGGAGACGAGATCGCTGAGCGTAAAGCCGTCGTGACAGGTCACGAAATTGATGCTCTGCTCGGCTTCGCGCTCCTCTCGCTCGTACACATCCGGGCTGCCCGTCAGCCGGAACGCCACGGAACGGACCGTTCCATTGTCTCCTTTGAGGAAAGCGCGAACGTCATCCCGAAACCGGCCGTTCCATTCCGTCCAGCTGTCGCCGACAAAGCTGCCCACCTGATAGAGGCCGGCCGCATCCCAGGCCTCGGCGATCAGCTTGGTGTTGGCGAGAACAGGATCAGATTCGATGTCCCAGAGGATCGGTGGCGACGCCATCGGGCGGCCCTGCGGGTCGCGCGACAGGATCGATGCGAGGTCAAAGCGAAAGCCGTCGACATGCATTTCGCTGACCCACCAGCGGAGGCTGTCGATGATCAGCCGCCGCACGATCGGTTCGTTGGCGTTGAGCGTGTTGCCGCAACCGGTGTAGTCGGCGTAACCCGACTTGTCCTCTGCCAGAATATAATAATTTTCGTTCGCCAACCCTCGAAAGCCTATGGTGGGGCCGTCTTCGTTCCCCTCGGTGGTATGGTTGTAGACGACGTCGAGGATCACCTCGATTCCGGCGCGGTGCAGCGCCTTGACCATGTCGCGGAACTCGTCGAGCGCGCCAAGCGGGTCCTGCCGAGAGCTGTATCCGCCATGTGGAGCGAAAAACGACAGCGGCTGATATCCCCAATAATTGCCTCGCCCCGGGGGGCCATCCGTTTTATCAAATGCAAAAACCGGCAAAAGCTCGACGGCGGTGATGCCGAGATCGTCGAGATAGGGAATTTTCTCTGTTAGCCCGGCATAGGTGCCACGCTTTGATAACGCGACGCCCGAGCTCGGATGCCGGGTAAACCCGCCGACATGCACCTCGTAGATGATCGTGTGAGCGAAAGACCGCCCCAGGGGTGCATCGCCCTCCCAATCATAGGCGCTCGGGTCGACAACTACGCTCTTCAGCGCCGTAGCGGCATTGTCCCCCGGACGGCGTGCGGCCTCACGGCTGCGGCGCGCGGACCAGGCGATGCATTTCCCATAAGGGTCGAGCAGCACCTTGTCGGGGTCGAAGCGCAACCCCCGCGAGGGATCAAATGGTCCAGCGACACGGTAGGCATAAATTTGGCCTGCAGTGATCCCGGGCACGAAGACGTGCCAATAGTGGTAGGTGCGGTTGGCCCGCGGATCAAGGTCGATAATACGAGACGGCTGCGGCGCGTCCGGGTCGTCGAACAACAGCAACTGCGCTGCCGTGCTGTGCTTGGCGAACACGCTGAAATTGGCGCCGCCGGGGACAAGGGTCGCGCCCAGCGGGAAGCTCTTGCCTCGTCCACAAGCCGAGCTGCCGAGGGAAGCGGCGCTACGCCTCGCTGACGATCCGCTGTGCGTCGGCCAAAATCGCTTGCAGGTGCTGCTCATCCTAGAAGCTTTCAGCGTAGATCTTGCAGACGGCCTCGGTGCCCGACGGGCGCGCCGCGAACCAGCCGCTGGGCTGATGACCTTGACCCCCCGCCAATCGGCGCGTCACTTCCCGGGGCCCGAGTGAGCTTTTCGATGATGGGCTCTCCCGCCAAGTCGGGAGCCTTAACGGCTTGGGGCGACAGTCTTTCGAGTTTCGACTTCTGCTCCAGCGTCTCTGGCGCGTCGATGCGCGCGCAGTAGGCTCCCCTGAACTCTGCCATCAGTGCCTGGTAGTGCTCGCCCGGGCCCCTGCCGGTGCGGGCGGTGATTTCGGCGGCCAGCAAATTCATGATCAGCCTATCCTGGTCGCCGTCGCGCGTACCGATTGTCAGTGCGCCGTTCATCATGAACTTTATATTGCTGGTGCCGCTGGCCTCGTACCCGGCGGTTGAGATCTGGTTGGAAACATCAGCGGCCGGGATCAGCCGCTCCGCCAGAAAAACATGATAGTCGGGGAAGGAAAACGACCCCTGAGACGGCCGCGCGCCGCCGGATCGCCCTCGATCGTGCTGGCCAGGTTGTTGATGAATTTGATAATAAGCTGGGCGAGGTGATAGGCCAGAGCCGGCTTGCCGGCGAAGAAGAAGGTCCGTGGCACCGTGTCGAGGTCGGGATTTTCCCGCAGACGATTGTAGAGAACGACGTTCCGCAGCGCATTGAGCAACTGCCGCTTGTATTCGTGGATGCGTTTGATCTGGCAGTCGAAGATCGTGTCGGGATCGACAATTTGTCCGGTGGTCGATCTGAGCCAAGCGGTGAACTCTAGCTTCGCCTGGCGCTTGGCCTTGTGGAACACACCGCGAACGGCGCTGTCTTCGGCCAAGGGCTTGAGCTTCGCCAATTGGCTCAGATCTGTCACCCACCTGCCGCCGATGGCCTTGGTGATTGTGCGGGTGAGCCGCCGGATTTGCCAGGAAGCCATTCGGCTGCCCGACTATTCCGATTATTTTTTCCAAACGAAATCATAACTGCAGGATGGGCCGGTCTGACGCACATGGGCTGTGCCGTTGCCGTCGATGCTACCGGTAGCGTCCATATGGAACGGTCGGGAGCCTCCGACCAGCACCGACCGCATCGTCAACTCGCCCTGCGGACCGACCACGCCTCCCACCCGGTATCCTGTGGCGGTCGTATAATGCGCGCGACCTCGCACGATGTGCAGCGGCCCCGGCTTGCGGTTTAGACATTGGGCGCTCTGCCCATTGTACGACGTGTACATCTGATTGATTCTCTCTGACGTAATCACTCGATATGTCCCGTCAAACGACGACCGGGCCGAGGACGGAGCTTGCGCATTGACTGAGCCAATGACGCCAAGAATTCCGAAGATCGATAACAGTCCGATGTGCTTTTTCATGGGGTCATCTCTCCTTTGATGTAGGGTTCTCTAAACCCGGTTGTTTTAACCCTTACCTGTAAGCGGACCGTTCCACACCCTCACAGCTGGTGTGTCGCGGTAATAGCCGAGTACGCATAGCGTACCGGGATCGAGCAGAAAGTGCTGTCCGGCGCCCGCCGGCAGCCCGATCCAGCGCGCTGCGAGGACCCGCAACACGTGGCCATGCGCGAACACTGCGACATCGCTGTCGGCGGCGCGGGCGCGGACGATGACGCGATCCACGCGGACAGCCACTTGCGCGGGTGTCTCACCGCCAGGGCAGCCGTCGCGGAAGATCAGCCAGCCCGGCGCCGTCTCGTGGATCTGCTTGGGGGTCAGCCCCTCATACGCACCGTAGTTCCACTCGACCAGATCGGGCTCGATGACCGCCGCCGCGCCAAGACCCGCGAGCTCGCAGGTCTCGCGCGCCCGCTTCATCGGGCTGCAGAGTACTAGGGCGAATGCTTCCCGGGCGAGCGCCGGCCTGATCCGCTCGGCGAGCCGGCGGCCATTCTCGGTCAGCGAGATGTCGGTTGTCCCGGTGTGCTGGCCGCTCAGGCTCCACGCCGTCTCGCCGTGTCTGATTGCGAAGACGTTCACGTCCGCCTCCGTCAGAATCAGACGTTGTCGGCCTCGGTCGATCTGATCCCGGCGGACGCCGCTTCTTGCCCCCACCTCCAGCCAGGTATCTCGGGCATGTCGTCGCCATACCGGGCGATGTACTGCTTGTGCTCAATGAGTTTGTCGCGGATCGCCTGTTTGGCGTAAGCCGCCCGCGCCGCGAGATTGGGCACCCGGTCGATCACGTCGCTGACGAGGTGGAAGCGGTCGAGCTCGTTCAACACGCACATATCGAACGGCGTCGTCGTCGTCCCCTCCTCTTTGTAGCCCCGCACATGAATGTTCGGGTGGCCATGGCGTCGGTAGGTTAGCCGATGAATCAGCCATGGGTAGCCGTGAAAGGCAAAGATGATCGGCTTGTCCGTGGTGAACAGTGCGTCAAAGTCATGATCCGACATGCCATGCGGATGTTCGCTTGGGGGTTGCAGCCTCATTAGGTCGACAATGTTGATCACGCGCACCTTCAGCTCCGGGGCGTGTTTTCGAAGTAGGTCGACGGCAGCCAGCGTCTCCAAGGTCGGCACGTCACCGCAGCAGGCCATCACAACGTCGGGCTCTGTGCCGTGGTCATTGCTGGCCCACTCCCAGATCCCGAGCCCGCCAGTGCAATGCTTGACCGCCTCGTCCATCGTCAGCCACTGCGGCGCCGGCTGCTTGCCGGCGACGACGACATTGACGTAGTTGCGGCTGCGCAGACAGTGGTCGGTGACCGACAGGAGGCAGTTGGCATCGGGTGGCAGATAGACGCGGACGACTTCCGCTTTCTTGTTGACGACATGGTCGATGAAGCCGGGGTCCTGGTGGCTGAAGCCGTTGTGGTCCTGCCGCCAGACGTGGCTGGACAGCAGATAATTCAACGAGGCGATGGGCCGCCGCCAGGCAATGTGATTGCACACCTTCAGCCATTTGGCGTGCTGGTTGAACATCGAATCGATAATGTGGATGAATGCCTCGTAGCATGAGAAAAAGCCGTGCCTGCCGGTCAGCAGATAGCCTTCGAGCCAGCCTTGGCATTGGTGTTCGCTGAGCACCTCCATGACTCGCCCGTCGGGGGCTAGATGGTCATCAAAAGGCTCGGTTTCGGCAATCCAGGCACGGTTAGTCACCTCGAGCACGTCCTGCCAACGATTTGAGTTATTCTCGTCGGGGCTGAAGAGCCGTAGATTCCGCGACTCCATATTCATTTTCATGACATCGCTCAGGAACCGCCCCATGACACGGGTTGATTCGGCCGTAGCTACACCGGGCACGCTCACTTCGACCGCGTAATCACGGAAATTCGGGAGCCGAAGTTCGCGCAATAGCAAGCCGCCATTGGTGTGGGGATTGGCGCTCATGCGGCGGTCGCCTTGCGGAGAGAGTTCGGCGAGCTCAGGCCGCAGACGGCCGTTGCTGTCGAATAGGTCCTCAGGCTGATAGCTCTTCATCCACCCTTCGAGGATGTGCACGTGTTCGGGATTCTCGTGCATCTCGCCCATCGGCACCTGGTGCGCGCGCCAGTAGCCCTCGGTCCGCCGTCCGTCGATCTCTTTCGGACAGGTCCAGCCCTTGGGTGTGCGCAGCACGATCATTGGCCAACGCGGCCGTTCCACGGCCCCGTTTCGGCGCGCATCCGACTGAATGCGCTGGATCTCGCCGATCACAGTATCCAGGGTGGTCGCCATCAGCTCGTGCATCTTCTCCGGCTCATGCCCCTCGACAAAATAGGGGGTGTAGCCGTAGCCTCGGAACAGATGGTCCAGCTCCTCGTGGCTGATCCGCGCCAGTACCGTAGGATTGGCGATCTTGTACCCATTGAGGTGGAGGATCGGCAGTACCACTCCATCCGTTGCCGGGTTCAGAAACTTGTTGGAATGCCAACTCGTTGCCAGCGCTCCGGTCTCCGCTTCGCCGTCACCGACGACGCAGGCGACGATCAGCTCGGGGTTGTCAAAGGCTGCTCCATACGCATGTGAGATCGCGTAGCCAAGTTCGCCGCCTTCGTGAATCGAGCCGGGCGTCTCCGGCGCGACGTGGCTCGGGATCCCGCCGGGAAACGAGAACTGCGTGAAGAGGCGCTTCATGCCCTCTGCGTCGGGCGAAATGTTCGGATAAACTTCGCTGTAGGTTCCTTCAAGATACGCGTTCGCAACGAGGCCCGGCCCGCCATGCCCGGGGCCGGTGATATAGATCATGCTGAGATCGTGCTTTTTGATCAGCCGATTGAGGTGAACGTAAACGAAGTTCAGGCCTGGCGTCGTTCCCCAATGGCCGAGAAGCCGCGGCTTGATGTGCTCCTTCGTCAGCGGCGCTTTGAGTAACGGGTTATCATAGAGATAGATCTGGCCGACCGAGAGGTAATTGGCGGCCCGCCAGTACGCATCCATCAATCCTCGCTCTTTGTCGGTCAGCGCGTTTGCCATCATTGGCTCCTCTGGATCCCTAGGTTGGCGATTTGCATGCGGCTCGGTGCGCACCTCGCGGATCAGTTGTCCCGCCATTCGCGGCGATGATGGGGACCCTTAAGTCCATGCGATCACGACCACAGACAGGCTAGGAAGGGCAGCCCTCGGGGTACGGGGGTGGGTAGGGCGGATAGCAATGAGCCGGGTAATAGGGCTGCGCGTAATAATAGGGGGCGGCCGCCGCCGCGCCGACTACCGCCCCCGCGGCAACACCCGCCGCGACCGCTCCGTACCCGTAATAGGGATACGCGCCGCCGTAGACGTTGGTATAGGACCCGCCGCGGTAAACGTTGGCCGAATTGCCAACCGCAACGTTGCCGGCGGGGCCCCGCGCCGCGACATTGCCGCCCGCACCGACGGCGACACCGCCACCCGCAGCTCCGCGGACAGCAGCCCCGCCGCCAGGACCGACCGCGGCGGCGCGACCGGACGGCCCGCGTACGGCCGCACCCCCGCCCGCCCCGACTGCAGCGCCACCGCCCAAGGGACCGCGCACCGCGCTGCCGCCGCTGGGCCCGCGCGCGACCCCGCCTCCCATCGGTCCGCGAACCGCACCGCCTCCGCCCGGGCCACGGATGCCGCCGACACCACCGCCGCCGCGATAGAGCCCACCTCCACCGCCACCAAACCCGCCGGCCCGCGCGCCGCCTCCGAAACTTCCGGCTCGGCCGCCGCCGCCCGAGAATCCTCCGGCCCGGCCGCCGCCGCCCCGACCACCGCCGCCCCGACCGCCGCCACCGCGAAACGCGAATGCCTCCAGCGACAGGGCGGTGACCAGCAGCAAACTCAAGCAGATAAGGAGTACCCGTCGCATTGCCGCGCTCCCGCCTACTTTGGAGCCGTCGAGGGCCCGCTCGCTTTCAATTCGACTTCGGTCACTCCGGCCGGGGGCCGGAAGACGAATGCACTCGCGGGCGTGTTGATCGAAAAATCCCAATCGAACAAATCGGCGACAAAGATCGGTCGGCCCGGCAACTCGCGGTAGGTCACAACAAACCGCCGCGGCAACGCTCGCTCGTTGTCTTCGAGCCAGAGTTCGACATCCAAATCGTCGGCCGCCTGTTCAAAGAAAAAATGGCGGCAGCGGACCCCGTCGATCAGCGCCGTTCCGACTTGGCCGCCCGATGTAAACCCGGAGGTCACCGCCTGTTCCGGGTTGTCGTCGAGCAGATCGGCGAGCGGATAATCGGTTCCGGTACGCGCTTGGAGCGTATTGAGCGCGTTCTCGATATCGCCGGTAATTGGAAGGCTCACATATTGCTTTGCCTCGACCGCGTAGAGGATCAGGTTTTTTCCATCGTAGAGGACCTCGATCGAGCCATCATCGCCGGTGACATTGACCAATAAGTGATCGGGCCGGCGATATATCGTCTTGGTGGTGTGCTCGATGTGCAGAAGTTCGCCGTTCGGGCCGACATATGATCGCAACGTTCGGGCGCGGTACGAAAACTGCTTTGCCGAAAGCGTCTTTCCCATCCGCCCCAGCGCGTCTCGGGCTTCGGGGCTGATTGCCGCCGGCAGCGCGAGCTCCGCTTGAGCCGCAGGCATCAGGCCGGGAGCCAGGCCGGGAAGGCCGATGGCGAGCACCACCAGAAGGCTGGTGTTCAGGAAGTTCCGAAGTAACATCGCCGCCTCCTACTCCCATCGCCACGACCACGAGGGCGTGACCGGCCTGCTTCGGTCTCTGCTCCGTCAAGTATTCTCACCGAAATTGGAGCGGCGAGAGGCAGAGCGTCATAGCAAAATTAGATACACCAGCAGGGCAAGCACGCCCACAAACCAGGCCGAGCGCTTATTGCTGCTCAACAGGAACGTTGCCAGCGTCGAAATCAGAACCATAACAACTGCATCGGACCATTCTCAAAGTACCAGAGCCTTTGCCCGTTCCGGTATCTTCTCTCTTTCTTTCGCCGGCTCTTTGATACGGAACCACGCGACGTAGAGCGCGGGCAAGAACAGCAGGGTCAGCAGCGTCGCAACAAACAGGCCGCCGATGATCGCGTAGGCCATCGCTCCCCAGAAAATCTCTGGTGCGATCGGGATCATGCCGAGCGAGGCCGCGGCGGCGGTCAGCACGATCGGGCGCAAGCGGTGGGTCGTCGCGTCGACGACGGCATCCCACGGGTGCAAGCCTTTGGCGATATCCATGTCGATCTGATCGATCAGGATTACCGAGTTCCTGATGATCATGCCGCTCAACGCGATGATCCCAAGGATCGCGACAAAGCCCATCGGCGTACCAGTCGACAACAGGGCCGCGACGACGCCGATCAATCCCAACGGTGCGACGCTGATCACCAGAAACATCTTCTGGAAGCTATGCAATTGCACCATCAAGATGATCAGCATCAACATGATCATCGCCGGAAAGACGGCGACGATCGAGCTGAGCCCCTTGGCGCTCTCCTCGATCGTGCCCCCGGCTTCGATCGTGTAGCCCTCCGGTAATTTTTGCGCCAACTGGGCGATCGCGGGCGCCAACTCCTTGTTGACCGTCTTGGCCTCGATACCGGGTACGACATCAGCCTGGACGGTGATCGTCGGCAGCAGATTGCGCCGCCAGATCACCGGCGGCTCCAGTTCATACTGGATGCTCGCGACCTGGCTGAGCGGGATCGTCTGCCCGTTGTCGAGCGCAACTTGCAGATTTCTCAGAGTCTGCACCGAGGTACGTTGTTGCTCGGCGGCCCGAACCGTCAGATCGGTCAGATAGATCGAATCGCGGACCTGCGTGACCACCATGCCGCTGGTGACGGCGTTGAGCGCCTCGGCGAGGGACTTGGAACTGATTCCGAGCTGACGGACGCGATCCTGATCGACCTGCACCCGAAGACTCTTCATCGGCTCGTTCCAGTCGAAGTTGACGAGCCGCGTATTCGGGTTTTGGCCGATCGTCTGGGCAACCAGGAACGCAGCGTCGCGGGCGCCTTCCGCGGTCGGGCCGCTGACGCGGTACTGCAATGGCCAACCAACGGGAGGTCCCAGCTCCAATGGGTAAATCCTCGTGTTGAGGCTGGCGAATTCGGTATCGAGCGCCTTTTGCAAGCGCGCCCGAACGATTTCGCGGTCCTTGATCCCGTTGGTGACAATCACCGCCTGTGCGAAATAGTCGTTCGCCAGCTGCACGTTCAACGGCAGATAAAACCGAACTGCCCCCTGCCCGACATAGAGGCTGTAGCGATCTATGTTCGGGTCGCCTTTGAGCAGCGCCTCGAACCGCTCGGCTTCGCGTTCAGTCGCGTAAATCGACGAGTCTTGCGGAAGGGTAAGATCGACGACCAGCTCCGGCCGGTCGGAGGGTGGGAAGAATTGCTGCTGGATAAACCCGTAGCCGTACAGCGAAGCGGCAAATAACCCGACCGTCACGGCGATCACGAGCCAGCGGGCGCGCATGCAGAAGAGGAGGGCGACGCGAAACAGCCGCATAACTCGGCCAGGTCCGGCATGGCCGCCCCCATGCGACTTCATCGTCTTCGGTAGGATTGTCACACCGATCACCGGGGCGAACAGCACGGCGACGATCCAAGACGCCAACAGCGCGACGGCGATGACCGCGAACAGCGAATAGCAATATTCGCCGACGCCGCTCTTGGCGAAGCCGATGGGCACAAAACCCGCGACGGTGACGAGCGTTCCGGTCAGCATCGGAAATGCCGTCGTCACCCAGGCGTGGGTCGCCGAATGCTCGCGGTCAACCCCTTGCTCGAGTTGGCTGACCATCATCTCGATCGTGATCATCGCGTCATCGACGAGGAGCCCGAGCGCAATGATCAGCGCGCCGAGCGAGATGCGCTGCAGGCTGATGCCGGTGTGCTCCATGTAAACAAAGACCATGCCGAGCACGAGCGGGATCGAGCAGGCGACGACCACTCCGGCGCGCAGGCCGAGGCTCAGGAAACTGACACCCAGGACGATCGCAATCGCTTCCCACAGCGCCTTGGTGAAGCCGCCGACCGCCTCCTCGACCACCACCGGCTGGTCAGCGACGAGGTGCGCCTCGATGCCGACCGGCAAGTTGGCGACGATCTGCTCCATCTTGTGCGCCACCGCCTCTCCAAAGACGAGGTTGTTGCCGCCTTGAGCCATGGAGATTGCGAGACCGATGGCGGGGTCGCCGTCGAATCGAAACATCGGTTGCGGCGGGTCGGCATAGCCCTTCTTGATTGTCGCTACATCGGCGAGACGGAAGAACTTGCCGTTGGCGTAAAGATTGATGCGCTTCAGATCGTCGACTGAGTTGAATGCTCCGGAGACGCGGATCGCGTATTTTTCGAGGCCCGTCTGGACGACGCCGGAAGGCGTGACCGCGTTTTGCTCCTGCAGGCTCGAGATCACCTGGTCGCGGCTGACACCCAGCCCGGCGAGCTGATGGGTGTCAAATTCGAGATAGAATTTCTGGTCCTGGGCTCCGATCAGCTGCGCCTTCGCGGCATTCTTAACGGTCAATATCTGGGTGCGAATGTTCTCGACATAATCGCGCAGCTCGCGGTGCGTGAACCCATCGGCCGTAAACGCATAGATGATCCCGAAAACGTCGCCAAATTCATCATTGAAATAGGGCCCTAGAACGCCCTGCGGAAGCTTGTCCCTTATATCGGCGACCTTCTTGCGAACCTGGTACCAGATATCGGGGATCGCCTCTTTTGGCGTGTTGTCCAAAATATTGACGTAGATCGTCGAGGCGCCGGCTTTGGTTTCGCTCTTGAGGTAATAGAGTGACGGCGTTTCCTGTAGTTTCTTTTCGATCCGGTCGGTGATCTGCAGCATCGTGTCGTCGATCGTCGCGCCCGGCCAGTAGGTCTGAACGACCATCGTTTTGATAGAAAAGGACGGGTCTTCCTCGCGCCCGAGCTGTCGATACGAAAGGACGCCAGCAACGACAAACAACAGCATAAAAAACCAGACAAAGGAACGATGCTTGATCGCCCATTCGGAGAGATTGAAACCGTTCATTGCGCGGCGCTCGCCTGCAAGATGCGGACTTTCTGGCCGGGAAGGAGTTTTTGCACTCCCGCGGTGACCACCACATCGCCTTGCGCCAATCCGCTACTGACGACGATCGCATCGCCTTGATAGCGCTGCACGGTGACCGTTTTCAGCTGCACCGTACCGTCCCTGTCGACGAGCCAGACTGCCGGTTTTCGATCCTTTTGAAAGAGCGCACTTCCCGGAAGGGCCACAATTCGACCTTGACCCACGGTCACGGTACCGATGACGTTGGCACCGAGCCGCATCTGTTGTGGCGCAAAAGGCAGCGAGACACGGACCGTGTAGGTGCGAGTCGCTGGGTCTGCCTGCGGCGACACGTAGCGAACTTTGCCAACTGTTTTTATCTCTGGGTTGCTGACGAGGTCGACTTCTATGGCCGAGTTGTTGGGAGGGTTTTTGAACGTACCCTCGGCGATGTTGAATACCGCCTCGCGCTCGCCGGGCCGCGCCAGGCGGACGACCATCTGCCCGGCTCCGACGACCTGCCCCGCATCCGCTCCGACAGCTGTGATAACCCCGTCATAATCTGCCTTCAGCTCGGTATAGCCGAGATTTTCGCTCGCCTGGACCTGGCGGGCGCGCGCCGCATCGCGTTGCGCCTGTGCGGTCTTGAGGGTCTTCAGGGCTTGATCATACTTGACCTGGGTCGTGTGGCCGTTTTTCAACAGCTCGCGTTGACGATATTCCTGCGCCTGACTCCGCGTCACCTCAGCTTCTGCTGCCGCAACTTCGGATTTAGCGACCTCCAAGTCCTGACGATATTGCTGCGGGTCGAGCCTGGCGAGCATATCGCCACTGTGCACCTCGGTCCCCACGTCAACCGGGCGTTCGAGAATCTTACCGTTGACGCGAAAGCCGATATCGGCCTGATAGCGCGGCTGTATTTCGCCGGTCAGCGATACCTTCTCCCCGCCTTCGTGCATTTCTACGGTCAAGGTGCGCACCGGTCGTATCACTAGAGCTGCGGCTGTCTCCTCCTTTCGGCACGCCGTTAGAACCAGCAGCAGAACGAGAATGCTTGTCGCTCCCATGGCAAAGAGCGGCCAGAGCGGCGACATTACGTCCGACAGGCTTGTTCCATTCTGCATCGGCGGATCACCAAATTTTGATTGGCTCTAGCGCAGCGTCGCGATAGTGCGGCGGGTTGAAACCCCCGGCATTGATCCAGGTCATCTCGGTTTGCTAATTGCCGAAGGTCGGCGTGGCTATGCAGAAATTGGGGAAGTCAGAAGGCGGTAAATCGGACGCGCGGAGGACGTTGGAGAGTGGTTGAGGGTGTTTCGCCGAATGTCGTCTCGTAGGTTTCGGCGAAGTGCTCGAATGCCGCGAAACCGAAGCGGTCAGCGATTTCTGCGACATGTACTGAATCGGGATCGGCGTCCCGAAGCGCCGTGCGAAGTGCCCGCAACCGACGCAGCAGTCTTTTCCTCTTTGTTGCAAGCCGAAACTGGAAGATCGGAACGAAAGCGACAGCTGCCCCCAGTGAAACGGCAGAAATTGCGCTGCTGAGCTGTGTTTCGCAGATCCTAATCGATTGAGCATGGCACCCAAGCCTGTATAGGTTCTTCCAGTAATCGACCACCGGCGCGTGATGAATCCAGAGCGGTAGCCGGGTTTTTGCACGCGGATTTCATCGTCGATCACCGCCGCCGATCTTCAAGTTCAAGGGTCACGAGACGCGCCACCGTGATTGCCACATAGAACACGCCGATCAGCGTTTCCAAATTCGCCAGACTGCGTACGAATGGATCCACAGCCACGATGTCGCCGTAACCGGTGGTGGTCAGCGTGGTAAGGCTGAAATACATCAGCGCCGCGGCTTCCGCATCATCGCCGATCGTCACGGCTTGCATGCTGCCAAAGGCGCCGGGCATCAATTCCCAAATTATGCCATAAGCCGAGGCAAAGATTGCAGCGAAACTGAGATAGACGACAACCGCGCCTTGGAGGCGGCGATAAGTGATGCGGCCGGGTGCGTAGACCGCGTGGGCAACGACCCAGGCCAGCGCCGAAAACGCGACGATGCCTCCGCTGCGGCGGAGCAAGGTTGCCGCTATCGGGGGCCATTGTTTGCCGAATGCCAAGCTTGCGATGATGGCCGCGAGCGCCAGCAAGACCGACATCATCGCACCTGGACGCTGCGAAAGCAGAACGAGCATCGCCAACAGCACCAGAACGAGCGCATCGGCAACCGCTCGCGCCATCGGCAACCCTCTCGCTGCGAGCGGTTCGGCGATAAAGTCAGCACATAGCTCCAGCGCTAGCAGCACCGTCAGCATCGGGTCCCTGATCCGGTCCTGCCAGGCACGGAGCTGGGTAGTCGCTTCTCCATTCCCGGCGATGGATCTGTTCCATAGTGAGAGGAGCATTGCTCGCACAGCGTCAGAAGCTTCCCGGAATGCTATGGACTATAGTTCTACGCCGCCGGCTTAAGTGCGGCAGCGGCGGACTGACCCGAAATTGCCGCTCGCCACGCCTGCAACAATGTAAACATTATGGCAATCAAGGTGGGGCCGATGAACAGCCCCAAAAACCCAAACGCAATAAAACCGCCAAAGACTCCCAGTATCGTCAATGACATCGGCATTTCGACCCCAAATCCAATCAGCCAGGGCTTCACGACTTCGTCGACGGCGCTGACTGCCAGGCCCCAGACGATCATGAATACACCCCAGGCTTGCTGATCTTGCATAAACAGCCACCAGGCTGCTCCGCCCCAAATCAGGCTCAGGAGCGGACCGCCGATCTGGCTAATCGCTAGCAGCAACCCGATAAAGCCCAGCATCATCGCGCCCGGAACCCCCGCGACAGCGAGGCCGATAGCGAGCAGAACGGCCTGGATCAGAGCGGTGCCGACCACCCCATAGGCCACTCCGCGGATCGCTCCGGCGGCGACGTCGAGTGCCTGCTCCGCGATCAGGCCACCCAGCCGGCGAAGCGCGTCGTGAAGAATTGCGACCAGCGCCTCGCCATTGGTCCAGAACATTGTCGCTATGATCAACGAGAGAAGAATCTGCAGAAGACTGTCGGCGAGAGCCCGCGCTGCCCCGATCATCATATGTTCCAGATCGGCGGCGTAGGGCTCCGCCAAGGTGCGCAGGTTGCCCTTGACCGCAACCACCCGATCCCAACCGGCGGCGAGCTTCCGACCGACCAGGGGAAGGTTTCGGATCCAGGCCGGCTGTGCCGGCGTCGACGCGAAATAAGCCTGTACCCGCTCGGTCCCGCGGACCATCTGATCTGCGAGGTGGGGCGCCATGGCCAGCATCGGCAGCAGGATCAGCACGAGCGACAGCAACAATAGCAGTGTGGCTGCTGCTCCACGCCGCAACCCGCGGCGGATCAACATCTGACGTATCGGCCAAGCCGCGGTCGCGAGCGCTGCTCCGAACAGTATCGCGGTCGTGAACGGCTTTACGATCGCCAACACGCCGATGCAAAGCCCGACAAACAAAAGCACCAGGATGCTTCGTTCAATCAAAGCCATCCGCGGCCCGCCCTCAGGCGTTCCCGGTTGGACTTGTTGACGAAGATCATCGGGCATGGTCGGCCATCCTGGACTTAGTTCGGGTCTGCTCGGTGACCGATAGCTCATCGATCCGATTGGTTCGGCGGTTTTCCGGGACGATGGAATGCGACTCGACCGCTCCGCTCAGGCTAGGCCGGCAACTTCGTTAGCGACTATGCAAAAATTAGGATTTCAGCAGCCGGCGAACCGGGAATTCAGAAAGCGTTGCAAAGTAGTCGACGGACCCTCGCTAAAGGCCGCGCGATATGCTCCGGTCAGGCGGGCTGCTGTCACAAAACCAAAACGATGCGCAATGTCGGCTAGGTCTGTGGTCTCGGAATCGGCGTGGAGCAGAGCGTTGCGGACTTCTCGCAGGCGCCGCAACATCACGTACCGGGCGGGGCTCATGCCAAGAAAGCGGATGCAGCACGCCCGGAGGGCACGGTTGCTCACTCCGATCAGCTCGCATAACTCCGAGATGCTCCGCGCCTGGCCCAGGTGTTGTGCCAGAACATCCTCGAACCTATCCATGGTCGCGGCATCATGTGACACGGGGACCACCTCCGCGCGCGTCATGGCGGTCGTCAAACACGCGACCAGCACCTCGATCAATTCCTGCTCGAGCGCGCGCGAGACCTGAGGATGGGACAGCATTTTGGATTTTGTTTCAGCAAGCCGACACGCTTGCGTATGGAGCCGCCACAGCCGCGCCGTTAGACGCGCGGTCGGCTGCAGTATTTGCCTGTCTGATGGCAAAGAATATGGCGCACCTGAAAGCGCTCGGCTGTAGCGTTCGAGCTGGGCCGGCTCAACCGTGATCACATTCCAGGTAAAGGATCGAGCGACTAACTGGTGCAACCGCTCGCCGCCGCGGTGGAAAATGATATGGTCCGGCTGCAACTCCGTGCCGCGCCATACTGACAAAGATCTGGGGTGTGCCGATAACGTGACGAAGGCTAGGCCCGGCGCGAATTGCAGATATGCCGCGCGCGCGGCGGTTTCCTCGCAACGAAATAGCTGAAGATAATGCAGTTCCGCCCAGGTCAGCCGGGCGTTAAACTTGCCGCGGGGCACGATGACGGCATCGATCTGTGCCTGGCGCAAGGCGACCTCGTATTGATCCGCCTCGTAAAAAGTGCGTGTGCCGCCGCCGGGCATTTATTTCTCTATAGCCAGGGTTCAGCCCGAGGGCTGCCGGGCCGAGAGTAGATCCGCCAATTGGACGGCGGCTATGCAGATTATGAGGATTTCAAATCCGGCCTGCTTGCGCAGTCAGGCGGACGTCGCAGCACGTTTGAAGGAGATTCTCCGAATAATGAACGGTACGCGACGGAAAAGCGGCCTAATTCCCAGAAGCCGTAATTGGTAGCTATCTCGGTCACGGTTGTTTTATCCGCGTCCGCATACCGCAGAGCGCGCCGCGTCAGATGCATCCGCCGCAGCCACAAATACCGTTTCGGGCTCATACCAAGGTATTCACGACAACAATCGCGCAATGTCCAATAGGAGACACCGACTGCTGCGCACAGATCGGCCATGTACAGGGGTTCCTCAGAGTTGGCTTCGAGTGTCTGTTCCAGGCGTCGGATTATTGTTGCCCGGCGGCGGTAAAGATTGCGAGCCTCGTCCGAATGGCCGCTCCCTAAGCACAACACCATCGCTTCGACTAAAGCTTGTTCCATTGCTCGCGCGACCTCTGGCCTCGCCAGAATGTCCGGAGCCGCTTTCGCGAGCAGGCTCGTCGCCTCGTGCAGCTCCAGCAGTTTCGAAAAAGAAGCTGTCAGAAGTCGGATCGGACGCATAAAGGCCGGTGGCGTGAGCTCGCGACCAACAATTGCCTGCCCGGCGGTGGCGAGATCCTCGGGCCTCAGCGACATGGTGCCCCAGCCTGCGGCCGCCGAAGATCGCAGATAGTATGGCGAGCGAAGCCCGAACATCACAATTTGCCCCGGTGATGTTTCGATGCCGTTGGCCAGCATCGGCGGCTGCTCGGGGTTGGTCGCGAAAAGCATCAGACACCGCGTCCCGCTGGGCGTAATCGTCATAATGCGAGGCAGCGTCTCGTCAAACCGGCTCATCCACAAACGGTGCAGGTCGATATGTGTCGACTCGGCGCGGAAATTGCCGCGCTGGGTGACGAGACCCTCGATCTCCAGGTTCCGGATGCCAGCAAAATAGGAATCCGGGTCGGTGAATGCGCGGACGGCACTCGAAGGCATCCTCAACCTCCGTGAGCCAAGCGGATACGTAAGGCTAGGTCCGCCCGCCCAGCCAGGGATTGGTCTGCATCAATTTCAACCAAAATTTTAGCCTCTATGCCCCGCAGGCGCCAGAAGCAGATTCCTAAAAAATGCATAGGCACCCCGGTTGCCCGAGGCGATCCTTTTACGATGGGAGTTTACGGACGGCCGTCCCGACCGGTTGATCCTGGTCAATGCCAAGTAAGTGGGAAAATGCTGATCCCGTGGATCAAGAGGTGAATATGCCCGAGCAATTGACAAACGATACGCCGGATAAGTCCGCCACCGCTTTTTTGCCATGGCCGTACTTTGGAGCTAATAGCCTAGTCGAATACTACGTAGATGCATGGCAGCGTTCAATTCTGCTGTTAGATGTTCTGCGCCAGCGCGGCAACAACTATGTCGAGCACAACGCGCGCACGGCGCCGCACGTGCTCAGCTTCGATGCCGAGCTTGTGCTCGATGGACGATTGCTGCCCCGCCCGGTGAACTATGCGCTCGTGCGCATCGTGCCGCCGAAAGGCGCCACGACCGACTGGCGAAAACGGCCGTTCATCGTGTTCGATCCGCGCGCCGGCCATGGCCCCGGCATCGGCGGCATGAAGCACGACAGCGAGATCGGCGTCGCTTTGGCGGCCGGCCATCCATGCTATTTCGTCGGGTTTCTGCCGGAGCCGGTGCCCGGCCAAACAGTCGAGGACGTTTGCGAAGCGGAAGCGCGGTTTGTCGAAGAAGTGGCTGCGCGCCATCCCGACGCCGACGGCAAGCCGTGTCTGATCGGCAATTGCCAGGCCGGCTGGCAGATCATGATGATGAGCGCGACCCATCCCGATCTCGTCGGACCGATCATGCTCGCCGGATCCCCCCTCTCTTATTGGGCCGGCGTGCACGGCAAGAACCCGATGCGCTATCTCGGCGGGTTATTGGGCGGAACCTGGTTGACCTCTCTCGCCGGCGATCTCGGCAACGGGATTTTCGACGGCGCCAATCTGGTCGCAAATTTCGAGGCATTGCATCCCGACAACACCTATTGGAAAAAGATCTACAACCTCTATTCAAAAATCGACACCGAGGCGCCGCGGTTTCTCGAATTCGAGAAATGGTGGGGTAGCCCCGTGCTGCTGAACGCTGCGGAAATGCAGGCGATTGCCGACCACCTCTTTGTCGGCAATAAGCTTTCGGCTGGCGAACTGCGCAGTTCCGCCGGGCTGCGTGTCGACCTGCGCAATATCAAATCGCCGATCATCGTATTCTGCTCGTGGGGCGACGACATCACGCCGCCGCAGCAGGCCTTGCACTGGATCCTAGATCTCTACGACCACGAGAACGAGATCGTCGCCGCGGGCCAGACAATCGTCTATTGCCTGCATCAGAGCGTTGGCCATCTCGGCATCTTTGTCTCCGGCAAGGTGGCGAGCAAGGAGCATGGGGAGTTCGCGCAGTCGATGGACATGATCGACTTGATGCCGCCCGGCCTCTACGAAGCCGTGATTAGCGGGGTGGACGAAAGTATCGCGCACCACGAACTCGTGGAGGGGAGCTACCTCTTCAGCCTCGAAACCCGCACACTCGACGATATCCGCGCGCTCATCGGGAACAGCGCCGAGGACGATCTTCGCTTTGCCGCTGCCGCAAGGCTCTCGGAGATCAATCAGGGGCTCTACCGCACTCTCGTTGGCCCTGCGGTTCGGGCGATGGTCTCGGAGCAGAGCGCCGAATTGCTGCGCCGCGCTCACCCCAACCGAATGCGCTTTCAGATGTTCGCCGATGAGAATCCGTTCATGGCGCCGTTTGCGCCTTGGGCCGAGGCGGTCCGCGCCCAGCGCCGTCCGGTCAGCCCCGATAACCCGTTCCTAGCGTTCGAGCGCATGGTGTCGGCGATCATTACCAGCAGCCTCGAGGTCTGGGGCAAGGCGCGCGATGCCCTGCAAGAACAAATCTTTCTGGGCACCTATGGTTCGCCATGGGTGCAGGCATTGGCGGGGTTGCGTGCTGATGGAGCATCGGCGACCAGACGGGCCGAGCGCGATTTGGCGCGGGAGGCAATTGCAGACCAAATAGCGGCCTACCTGACGCAGCGTGTCGACCAGGGCGGCTTGCTCGAGGCGGCGGTGCGGGCATTGATTTATGTCCGCCTTCCGGAAGGCAAGGTGGACGAGCGGGGTTTTGCCGCGTTGAAGCAGATGAGTGCGGAAACGGCCGCCCGCCAAACGCGTCGGCTTCGCGCAATTCAAGGAGATCGTTAAGGAGCAATACCTGATCCTACTCATCGACGAGGAGCGGGCGGTTGCCGCACTTCCAAAGCTGCTGCAAGACGATCGCCGGCAATGCAATGAAGCGCTCGCGCTCGTGCGTCGGGTGCTCTCGGCGCGGGGGGCCTTGTCCCCGCAAGCCATGCGGCGCCTCGAACGCATCGCGGCGGTCTTTGCCGGTCCGCCACCCGCAGAGGGGCGAGACCAGGCAGCGTAAAGAGGGCATCCATGAAAACAGGAAGCGGCCAACCGCGCGAGCGATACGACCGGCTCGTGCGTGCAGCACAACAACTGCCGCCGGTAACGACGGCAGTGGCACATCCCTGCGATCAAATCTCGATCGAAGGTGTGGTCGAAGCAACACGGCTCGGGCTGATCGCGCCAATTCTGGTTGGGCCGCCAGCGCGAATTCACGACGCCGCCGACCGCGCGGAAGTCGACATATCGAACTTTCTGCTGGAAGCGTCGGCGCACAGCCACGACTCGGCCGCCAAGGCGGTCGAGTTCGTCCGGCAAGGGAAAGCCGAGGCCCTGATGAAGGGCAGCCTCCACACCGACGAGCTGATGGGGGCCGTCGTCGCACGAGACACCGGGATCCGTACAGCGCGGCGGATCAGCCATTGCTTTGTGATGGATGTCCCCGGTCACAAGGACCCGCTGATCATCACTGACGCCGCTGTCAACATCGCGCCGACCCTCGCGGACAAAGTCGATATCGTGCAGAACGCCATCGATCTGGGCCACGCATTGGGTTTTGCGGAGGTCCGCGTGGCGATCATGTCGGCAATGGAGACCGTCAATCCTGCCGTCCCGTCCACGATCGAAGCTGCGGCGTTGTGCAAAATGGCCGAGCGCGGCCAGATCACCGGCGGGATCCTCGATGGCCCGCTGGCGCTTGACAACGCGATCGACGAGCAGGCGGCAGCCATCAAGCACATCGTCTCGCCGGTAGCGGGGCATGCGAACGTGCTGGTCGTACCGGATCTCGAAGCTGGCAACATGCTGGCGAAAAGCCTTTCGTTTCTGGCCGGTGCCGCTGCCGCCGGGATCGTTCTCGGTGCCCGCGTGCCAATCATTCTGACCAGTCGCGCCGACAGCATCATCACCCGCCTCGCCTCCTGCGCCGTCGCGAGCCTGGTGGTAGAGGCTCGGCGCAAGAGCGCCGCGGCGGCGATCCGATAACGCGAGGCGAGCAAATGTCGCAATCTCCCATCTTGAGCGGGAAAAAGGCGCTCATCGTCGGGGTCGCCAACGAGCGTTCGATCGCCTGGGGTTGTGCCGAGCAGATGCATCGGGCCGGTGCCGAGATCGCGATGACGTATCTCAACGACAAGGCCCGGCCATATGTCGAGCCGCTCGCCGCTGCCGTCGGAGCAACGCTCTTGTTGCCGCTGGAGGTTCGGGAAGCCGCGCAGCTCGATGCGCTGTTCGAGGCGATCGCATCGCGTTGGGGGCGCCTCGACATTCTGGTACATTCGATCGCGTTTGCGCCGCGCCAGGCGCTCGCGGGGCGTGTTACCGATTGTCCCCGCGACGGCTTCCTGAGCGCGATGGACATATCATGCTGGTCGCTGTTGGATCTGACGCGCCGTGCCGAAAAGCTGATGACCGGTGGGGGTACGATATTCGCGATGACCTATCATGGGGCGAACGAGGTCATCGAGAATTACGGGATCATGGGTCCGGTGAAGGCGGCGCTGGAAGCTTCAGTGCGATATCTCGCCGCCGAGCTCGGACCCAACGGCATCCGTGTGCACGCCATCAGCCCGGGCCCATTGGCTACCAGGGCGGCCTCGGGCATTCCCGATTTCGACGCGTTGATGGAGCGGGTCGCGGAGCGCGCGCCGGCTCGACGTTTGGTCACCATTGAGGAGGTCGGCGCCGCCTGTGTGTTTCTTGCGAGCCATTACGCCAGCGCAATGACCGGCGACACGATCTACATCGACGGCGGCTATCACATCCTTGGCTGAAGGACTTTTGCCATGAAGGAAGAGCCGCTGATCGGCGTGATCAATGCCGGTTCCTCCTCCCTCAAATTTGGCATCTACGAGGGAGAGCGGAGGATCCTTGCCGGGCAGATGGACGGCATCGGCGTACATCCCTCCGCGAGCGCCACTGGATCTAATGGTGAAGCGATTGCACCGCCAGATCTGGGCGTAAAACGCCCGGCCGTGCCGAGCGAAGTACTCCCGGCCGTCTTACAATGGGCCAGAGATCGGCTGGGCGACCGACGGCTGGCGGCGCTCGGCCACCGCGTCGTCCATGGCGGTATGCACTATTCCCGGCCGGCCCGCGTCACACCGGAACTGCTCGACGAGTTGGAAACGCTGGTGCCGCTCGCCCCGCTGCATGAGCCGTACAATCTGGCGCCGATCAAAATGGCGATGGCCCTCAATCCGGAATTGCCGCAGGTGGCCTGCTTCGACACGGCTTTTCACCGCACCGCGCCCGAGGTCGAACAGGCCTTTGCGCTGCCCCACGCGTTTTATGAGGAAGGCATACGCCGATACGGCTTTCATGGCCTTTCCTACGAATACATCGCCTCGGTCTTGCCGGAGCGTGCGCCCGACATCGCCAAGGGCCGCGTTGTCGTGGCGCATCTCGGCAATGGCTGCTCGGCCTGTGCGATGCGCGACCGGGTTTCGATCGCGACGACGATGGGGTTTACCGCACTCGACGGATTGCCGATGGGCACCCGCTGCGGTGCTCTTGATGCCGGCGTCGTGCTGCATCTCATTCAGCAAAAGGGGATTGCGGCTACGGATTTGATTGATCTGCTCTATCGCCGGTCCGGGATGCTGGGGCTCTCTGGCCTTTCCTCCGATTTCCGCGAACTTTTGGCCAGCGACGACCGACGTGCACGCTTTGCGATCGAAGTATTCTGCTATCGGGTTGCAACCCATATAGCTTCGCTCTCGGCGGCGTTGGCCGGCCTCGATGGCATCGTTTTCACCGCTGGGGTCGGCGAGAATGCGGCACCGGTGCGCAGCGCGATCTGCCGCGCCTGTGAATGGCTCGGTCTGGAGCTCGACGACGCGGCCAATCGAGAACATGGTCCACGGATCAGCATGCCGCGCAGCCGCGTCGCCGCATTCGTCATCAAAACCGACGAAAATCTGATGATCGCCCGCCACGCCCGCGCGCTGGTAAGAATTTAAAACGCTAGAAAGGAATGGATCATGTCGGAAGCCAGCAGAACAACGTCGGCAGCGGCGAATATCTTTTCTGCTGCTGACATCAGGCGTCGAATGGCCGAGCGTGAGGCGCAGAAGGCCGCCGAAGAATTCCATCGCCGGCAGGCGCAAGAAGAAAAGCAAAAAGCGGTGATGGCGGAGTTCCAACAGCCGCCGGCCCGAACCCCCGAGCAATTGCTGCCGCTTGTCATGCAGCTTGTCAGCCACGCCGCTGAACGCGGCCAGACCGAGGTCCACATTTACCGCTTTCCCAACGCGATGTGCAGTGACGGCGGACGCCGGATCAACAACCAAGAGCCCGATTGGGAGAAGACTTTAGAGGGGCGCCCCAAGGCCGGCTACGAATTCTGGCGCGAGCACTTGCGACCGCTCGGCTTTGGACTCAAAGCCGAAATCCTCGAATATCCGGGTGGCATGCCCGGCGATGTCGGTTTCTTCCTAACCTGGAAATAACAGCCGCTCCGGCTCAATAACGCAACAAGGGAGAAGAGAAAGGCAGGAGGTGTGGCGCTCGCCACGGCGCTGCCGAGGATAAAGCCGGCCGCGGTGAACACGATCGGGCCGCTGATCAGAGACCGCTCGATCCGGCCAGCGACCGCGCTGTAAATAAGAAGAAACGCAGCCAGCATCGCGCCATTCTGGTACATCGCGGTTTCCCTGATCCGGTGCATGAGAAAAAAGCGAGGAGCAAACAGAATACGTTGATCTGGATCATCGATCCTAGCGGATGATGTGAGGTCTGAAACTTCAAGCGCCACGGAAGGGCCGGGAATGCCGCGAGCACTTGCTGCCGCTTTGCTGGGCCTCTGCGTCACAGCCTGCACCAGCCTCGGGCCGGCGACGGTATCCCGCGACCGCGTCGACTATGCCACCGCGATCGGCGATTCGTAGAAAGAGCAAACCCTGCTCAATATCGTCAAGCTCCGCTATGCGGACGTTCCGGTCTTTCTCGAAGTGGCACAGGTCATCGCCGGCTACAATTGCAGAGCACGCTCGGCGCTGATTTCACCGCCGGCAGTTTCAATGCGGCGGTCGTCGGCCCCTTGACGGCAGTCGGAAGCGCAAATGCGGCAGCGACCTACACCGACCGGCCGACGGTGGTTTATCAGCCGCTCACGGTGTCGATTTCCTGAAAAGGCCGATGACGCCGATTCCGCCAAGTTCGGTGCTGTTCGTCCTGCGGGCGGGCTACTCGGCCGAACGAACCTTGCCGATCATCTTGGATTCAATCAACGGCATCAACAACGAGGCGAAACGGCTCGGGCGGCTGGCCGATCCGCGATTTGTCAGCGTCGTTCAACTCTTTCGCGAGGGTCAGCTCGCCGGTGCTCTGCAATTCCGGTGGAAAATGGTCCTGGATCGCCGACAACGACATCCAGTCCAAGGCGACATTCGCGGTCGTCATCCTGCTGTTCTCGATTTCCGAAACGGGGATAAAAGGGTCGGCACCTGTCGTCACGATCCCCGCCAATCAATGATAAACATTGTTGTGCCCGGCAGAGCCCCGGGAGGACGAGGCCCGTTGCATACGACATGGCCACCGCGCCTTCGAGACGGCGGTCCCTTCGCCCCGGCTGCCGAGGTGCAGGTTGGCCCGCGCGGATTGGGCACGATGCGGTCGCGGGGCACCGGCCCCGGTTCAATGCTGGTTCGCGCCGCGAGCAATAACCTCGAGGCAGCGATCGCGAACGTTCGGGACACTCGGTTAGGCCCTCAGCAACTCAAATCAAACACGTCGACTTGCTAAGGGGCGTGATCGATGTAGAGACCGGGGTTAACGATCTCGCTGCCGTCGCGGTTATGGTCGCTATCGCCGTCTACGCCGTTTCGATCTCTCGGCCAAAGACCGCCTCGCGGCCACCCTGCAGAAAAGCCTGGGCATCGAGCTTGCCGAAGATTTCGATCAGGGCGGCAACGACCCCGGTCCATCCCGTCTGGTGGCTGGCGCCGATGCCGGCGCCATTGTCGCCGTGAAAATATTCATAGAATAACAAGTGATCGCGCCAATACGGATCGGTCTGAAATTTCTCGACGCCGCCGAATACCGGCCGGCGGCCGTTTTCGCCGCGCAGAAAGATACGGGTCAGCCGATTGGCGATCTCACGCGCCACCTCGAACAGGTTCATCAGATTCCCGGAGCCGGTCGGGCACTCGATTTTGAAGTTGTCGCCGTAATAAGCGTGGTAATGCATCAGGGCGCGGATGATCAGCGCGTTAACCGGCATCCAGATCGGACCGCGCCAGTTGGAGTTGCCGCCAAACATGCCGGTGTCCGACTCCGCCGGCAGGTAGCTCACCCGGTATTCCTGGCCCCCGGCCTTGAACACATAGGGATGCTCGGCGTGGTAGCGCGACAGAGAGCGGATCCCGTAGGCGCTCAGGAATTCGCTTTCGTCGAGCATGCGCACCAGGATGCGGCGCAGCCGCTCCGGGTTGACTAGGCCCAGCAGCCCGCGCTCGGCGACGCCGAGATGGCCGGGGCCGGTCGGGTGAATGGAATCGAGGATCTCGGGCATGCGCTGAGCCAACGAAAACGCTCCGGCGGCCAGAGTGGGGACCCGCTCGCGCTGCCACTTCTCGACCACGGTCACGGCGCAAAGCGGTAGCAGGCCGACCATCGAGCGGACCTTGAGCCGCCTCGCGGTGCCGTCCGGCAAGCGCAGGACGTCGTAGTAAAAGCCGTCTTCCTCGTCCCACATGCCTTCGGGACCGATCGCGTTCATCGCCCGCGCGATCAGAAGAAATTCCATGACATAGTTTGCCGCCAGTTCTTCATACGTTGGATCTTGGGCGGCGAGCTCAAAGCTGATCTCGAGCATATTCTGGCAAAAGAGTGCCACCCAGGCAGTGCCGTCGGCCTGCTCCAAATGCCCGCCGGTCGGCAACGGTGCGCTCCGGTCGAAAACGCCGATATTGTCGAGCCCGAGAAACCCGCCCTCGAACAGACTTCTGCCAAGCCGATCCTTGCGGTTC
The DNA here is from genome assembly GCA_963832875.1 of uncultured Alphaproteobacteria bacterium. Taxonomy (GTDB): domain Bacteria; phylum Pseudomonadota; class Alphaproteobacteria; order ATCC43930; family CGMCC-115725; genus AP-15. Next base: position 39,693 of record CAWHWB010000007.1, read on the forward strand.
ACCCACCACCCGAAATTTGCCGTCAGCCGGCCGAATATTCGCTTCAAAAAATCGAGATCGGTTTGGCTGCGCAGCCCCTGCTCCATCCGATAAAGAAAGATCGCTGCCCAGGCCTGCACCGGCGGGTTGACGTCGCTGAAATTCCACTCATAGGCCGGGATCTGTCCCGTCGGGTGCAGATATATCTGACGCAGCAAGAGATGGAGCTGTTCTTTGGCGAAATCGATGTCGACGGTCGACAAGGCGATCGTATGAAAGGCGAGGTCCCAAGCCGCAAACCAGGGATATTCCCATTTGTCGGGCATCGAGAACACGTGGTCGCTGTTCATATGAAACCACTCGCGGTTGCGCACCTGCCGTCCGGTCGCCCGTAGTGTGTCGACGCCGTGCTCATCGAGCCATCGGTCGGTGTCGTAACAGAAATACTGCTTGCTCCACAGCATCCCGGCCAGGGCCTGGCGCATCACATTGGCCGCGTCCTCGGCGATGCCGGAAGGCGTCAGCGCGCGATAAAACTCGTCGGCCTCGCGCTGGCGCGCGGTAATGATGCGATCGAACTCGCCGCCAAACGAATCACGCGAGGCCGCGTTGCCAAGCCTGAGGCGGATAACAGCGGTCTCGCCAGCGCCGATGTCGAGCCGGTAGTGCGCTGAAGCCTTGGTCCCGGTCTCGGCCGGATTGATGGCCTCTTCCCGGCCCGCCGCGAGATAGTTGTTGATCCCGTCCTTGACATAAGGGGTCGGGTTTGGCGTGCCAAAGATCCGCTCGTGGTTCGTGTCGTTTTCAATAAAGAGCAGCTGCGGGTTTGCGTCACAGCGCAGCAGAAAATCGCCGAGCTCGAAGTGTAATGCTTCGATCGTGACCGTGTTCTCGCCAGGTTTGCGGCGCAATGAGGGTTTTGGCCGCTCGGGCCACCATGCCCAGGTGTTACGGAACCATAGAGTCGGCAAAACATGCAAAACGGCGGCGGCAGGTCCGCGATTGGTGGCGCTGATCCGGATCAGGATGTCGGTCGGCGTTGCCTTCGCATATTCGACAAACACATCAAAATACCGGTCTTCGTTGAAGATGCCGGTGTCGATCAATTCGTATTCCCGATCGTCGCGGCCGCGGCGGCGGCTGGTTTCGATCAGATCACTGTAGGGATAAGGGTTTTGCGGATACTTGTAGAGATATTTCATATATGAATGGGTCGGCGTGCTGTCCAAATAATAATAATATTCCTTGACGTCCTCGCCGTGATTGCCCTCGGAATTGGTCAGCCCGAACAGCCGCTCTTTAAGAATCGGGTCCTTGCCGTTCCACAGCGCTAGGGCGAAGCACAGGCGCTGGTGGTCGTCGCTGATCCCTGCGAGCCCATCCTCACCCCAGTGATACGCGCGCGAGCGGGCCTGATCGTGGCTGAAATAATTCCAAGCGTCGCCGTTGTCGCTGTAGTCTTCGCGCACCGTGCCCCATTGGCGCTCGCTGAGGTAGGGTCCCCACTGTCTCCATGCGACGCCTCTCTCGCGTGCCTCGTTGAGACGCTGTTGCTCGACAGAATTTGCGACCCGCACTCTATTCTCGTGAGGCAATGTTCCCTCCCGCCCGTCACGGCTGTCCGGTGTATTTTTCCGCCAGATCCCGACCAAATTCGGCCGACCCGCGAGGTTAGCGAATTATGTATATATTAGCCATCGCAAATGTGTCGCCCCTGATCCAGATCAAAGCCGTTCGCCGAGAAGGAGTATCATGGGGTGTATAGAGGGGAGCCGCCTGCGGGAGTCGTGGGTGGCTGACCGCTTACGAGGGCCGCGGCGTCACCTCCTATCGCCATGCCAGCGTGCACCTCAAAATCGCGGGATAGACTGCCCGGCTAGTTTAGGAAGAGAGCGCCCATGAGAACAACGCCCGTTAAGTACGACGATGACCATCGTGGCTTTGAGGCGACTGCAGGACCACGTGTACCGCGGCCCGGCGTCGCCAGGCGGATCGGCGCGGGGATTTGGCACGAGGTGCGGGATGCGCTGCCGCCAACCATTTTCTTTCTTATCGGCTTCAACTTTGTAGTGCTGACGAGCAATCTTCTCGTTGCCCATTATTTGATCGGGCTCGGCAACTTCATGCTGGTGACGATGGCAGCGCTCGTGGTCGGCAAGGCGGTGCTGGTCGCGAACAAAATACCGTTGTTACGACGTTACGACCGGGCGGCGCTGATCCGTCCGATTCTGTTCAAGACGGCGTTTTATTGGGTTGTCGTGTTTTTCGCGCGTCTCCTCGAACGGTTTGTGCATTTTATCGTGCTCGAGCACAATCGACCGGGTAATTTCATCCCGTATCTGGTAACGACTTTCTCTTGGCATCGCTTTGTCGCGGTTTCGTTATGGATCTGCGCCCTTTTTCTGATCTATGTTACGGCGACCGAATTCGGCCACCTGTTCGGGCGTGGGGAAATCACGCGCCTGCTGTTAGCCAATCGACCCTCGGAGCTGCAGCTCAATCGTCGACAGCGTATGCGCGAATTGTTGCGCTTGAGCCGGCTCGCCGACGAGCATTCCGCCGATCAGCTACGAGATCCGGCGAGTGCGGCGCATCGCGAGTTGTTCAACATCGTCCAGCGGCTTGCGCGCGCATCCTAAGCCCTTACGGAACGAGAGGAACTAAGAGGAATTGCCGAGGTCCCGCTGGTGAACTGCATCGGGCGCAGCGGTTGCTCGCGCCGGGGCGATATCCGGCTGTTCTGGCGGCACAGTGCCATCGCTGTGTCGCCTTTGCTGCGGTGGCTGTGGGTGCTGGCGCAACTCTAGGGTGATCAGACGTGCAAGAAGGGTCGCGGGGTATAATTGGCCGATGATGCCCTCCAGATTGGCCAGCATTCGGACGACGGGATGAAGCGGCGCGATGTCGCCAAATCCCGTTGAACTCAGGGTGACGAAGCTGAAATACAGAATCGAGCTATAGGCGGATCAATCCTGGAGTTCTGAGATATTGGTAAAAGAATGTGTGGTTGAAATACCAGATCAAGCGATATATCGCGCCGAACATGATTCCCAGATTGAGATACAATGCGATCGCCCCCAATATCCGATGAACGTTTACTGCGCCAAAGTCGCATAGCCAAGCGCGTAAGTGATACCGTCGCACCGTAGGCTCTCTGCGTCGCATCTTTGACCCTTGACTTGGCCTGAGGCGGAGCGAAGTTCGCTCGGCAGCCGCCGCGATCGAAAAACCGACGGTTCCCGCGGTGCATCGTGACCCCGTCGACGGTCCCTCGAACCGAGCCTACGGCCGATCCAATCGGTTTGGATAGCGGATTGCGCTGAGGTCGGGCCTGTTGTTTGACGCGCCTCCGCCGGCTGAAATTTCCCAATTTCCGCATAGCCGAAGGAAAATCGGGCGGTTTAAACTCGATCGGGTGTCGATTGGGGCCGACAGAGGCGCGAAATCTATTCGCGGCATATCTATCATCACAGCGCTTGCCGTTACAGCCGACATCGGGCCGGCGGTCTCGGTCGCTGCACAGCGAAGGTCAATTAAAATTGGGCTGGCTTTTAATTCTTGTCCCGGTGGCAGTGACGGTACACTGGCTGATGCCCGAGGCTCACAGCCTGGTCTTCGGGACCGCGGCACTAGCGATAATTCCACTCGCCGGCTGGATGGGGCGGGCGACGGAGGCGCTGGCGGCGCGTGCCGGTGAGGGCGTCGGGGGGTTGCTCAACGCTACTTTCGGCAACGCTGCAGAATTGGTAATCGCCCTCGCCGCCTTGCGCCATGGGCTTTACGACGTGGTCAAAGCCTCGATCGCCGGTTCCATAATCGGGAATATATTGCTGGTTCTCGGTGCGGCCATGCTCGCCGGAGGTCTGCGCTTCAAGAGCCAACACTACAACCTCACCGCCGCGCGGTCGCAGGCGACAATGCTGCTGATCGCCGCCATTTCCTTGGTTGTCGCTGGGGCTGTTCGCAACATCGTACAGCCCGGCGCGCGGCAACTGATCGGCCTCAGTCTGGCGATCGCCGTCGTGCTGCTCGCAGTTTACGTCTGCGACTTGATATTTTCGTTGGTCACGCACCGACAAGTTTTTGAGGGATCAGGGGAGCCGGCGGCGGCTGAAGGCGAAGGGGCCCGCGGTTGGTCGGCAAAAAAGGCTCTCGTCGTCCTCGGATTGGCGACCGCGGCAGTCGCCTGGATCAGCGAGATATTGGTTGGGGCGATCGAACCGGCGGCGAGGGATCTCGGACTGGGCAGTCTTTTCGTCGGGGTGTTTGTTGTCGCGATAATCGGCAATGCGGCCGAACATAGCACCGCAGTCCTGGCGGCTTTAAGAAACCGCATGGACTTGTCGTTGTCGATCGCGATCGGTTCGAGCGTTCAGATCGCATTGTTCGTGGCGCCTTTGCTCGTCCTCGCCAGTTTCGCTGTCGGCCCGGCACCGATGGACATCAGCCTTCGTCCGGGGCTGACCTTAGTGGTCTTGCTGTCGGTCTTGATCGCCGCGCCGATAGCCGGCGACGGCGAATCCAACTGGCTGAAGGGCGTAGCACTGCTCGCGGTCTACATCATCCTGGCCCTGGCCTTTCTGGCTCTGCCCGGGAGTTCGTGACCGACACGAAGAAATAGGTCCAGCGGGAGGAGGACAAAATGGCGCGATGGGCAACACTATTGTCGCCGATTGCTGCCTTGGCTTTGGCAGCGCCCGCCATTGCTCAGGCCCCCGGCTCGACGGCCGCCTTCGACGGCACTTATGGGGGCATATCGATGCACGTTACCAAGGGCTACACGCGAAGCCGCGCATTGTCCGCACGGCGCGGTGCCGGCGCCGCTGACCATCCGGAACGGCGTTGTCAAACCGCCCTCTGGCAAAGGGTGGACCGGGACGATGAACGCTCAGGGCGTCCTGGTAATCCGCAACCAACATGCAATGCATGTCGAGGGGCAGATCGACCCGCAGGGCACCGTCACCGGCGAGTATCACGGGCCGCAGTGCATTGTAAATATGAATGGCGGAAGCGGGCCGGCTGAAAGAGGCGGCAAATCCGCCAGCCGCCATTCCACCAATCAGATGGGGCAACCCGATGTCCAACACCAACAGCGACGATGCGCAAGCAGACACCAGGCTGAAGCGGAAGGAGTACGAGCGGGAACTCGTTCGGTTGCATGTTGAGATCGTCAAGCTGCAGCAGTGGGTGGTACACGCCGGGCTCAAGATCTGCATCGTCTTCGAAGGCCGCGATGGCGCGGGCAAGGGTGGCACGATAAAGGCCATAACGGAGCGCGTAAGCCCTCGCATCTTCAGGGTAGTCGCCCTCTCGGCGCCGACCGAGCGCGAAAACTCGCAGATGTACGTCCAGCGTTATATTCCATATTTACCCGCGGCCGGAGAAATCGTGATCTTCGACCGCAGCTGGTACAACCGGGCTGGCGTCGAGCGTGTGATGGGGTTCTGCACCGAAGAGCAGACTAGGCGCTTCCTGCAGCTGACGCCCCTGGTCGAAAAGACGATTGTCGAATCCGGCATAGCCCTCTTGAAATATTGGCTGGAAGTCAGCCCTGAGGAACAGACGCGACGGCTGGAAGCGCGCATCGATGACGGGCGCAAAATCTGGAAGCTGTCGGACATGGATCTCAAATCGTATTCGCGGTGGTATGACTACTCACGCGCACGCGACGAGATGTTCCTAGCCACCGACACCGCCTGGGCACCATGGTACGTGGTCCGTTCCGACAATAAGCGGCGAGCGCGGCTCAACGTCCTGACTCACATCCTCAGCAAGATCGCCTATGAGGAAATGCCGCGTGCGAAGGTCAAATTGCCAAAACATCAGGAGCGTGGCGATTACAGAGAGCCGGACTACCCCTACAAGATCATCCCCGAGGTCTTCTGAGAGGGCGCCGCCACCCGACGAACGGCCGCTTACGGCGCGTCTCGTTCATTCCCGTGCGTCCCGGTGAAGGTCGCCTAACCGAACCGACTACAGCCGTTCAGCCCGGAGACGGAACTGGTCTTGCTGCCCCCAAGCCGCCATTAAAAAACGCGTTCGCCAGTCCGGAGCGCTGAGCAGCTGCCGCGGTTGCGCCTTCAACCGGCCGAGGCCGACCGCTTGGCGAAAAAAAAGCGGCGGCGCCCAGCCCCCTCGCGCAGCGCCGGCGCTCGTCGGCACGTAGCGTCCGACCTAATCACGATGAGCGTCTCAGCACGGCGGGGTCGAACCTGATGCCCTGTGCCAGCAGCAGATCATGGGAATAATTGATCGTATTGGTCGCGCGGCGCATATAGGCCTTCCACGCGTCGGAACCCGACTCCCGACCGCCGCCGGTTTCCTTCTCGCCGCCGAAGGCTCCGCTGATCTCGGCGCCGCTCGGCCCGACACACTCCGTGTGGCGGAATCAATCCGCACCCCTGGCTTGCATGCTGCTTGCCCGCAGGCGGTTTGTCATCCGTAGGTCGTGAACTGAAAAAACCGGTGGAGATGTTGGAAGTCCGCAAGCGTGAGCGCTTCCCACGGCAAAGGGCGAGCGGCCGCTACGGGTTCGGTGAAGGGACCTTCGCCGCGACGCGCGGCGAGGGACAAGATGCGCCGAAGAACGAACCCGCAGACGCGGGAGGGAGTAGGCGTCGCGGTCGGCGCAACATCGACGAGGTGATGAGCGGTAGTGCGTGACGGTCGGGGCATCCGATCCGAGCATTGAAGGTCCAGCAACCTTCAGGCCGGGAGAGCCCATGACCGCCGCGCGCGGCGGCGGAGGCGGGAGAAGGGCGAAATCGTAAATCGCGACACAGGCGAAGTTATCAAGCGGCGCCCGCCACGACACCAAGCTTGGTCGGGATCATCAGATCAATCATAACGGCTGCAAGCGCGCCGGGCAGAAATGTCGGCGCAAGGTTTAAAAATCAGCGGGGGCGAGCAATTTCATGCTCAGGGCGAGCTAGACAACGCCATGGCATTATCGCAAAACGAGTGGCTTTGGCGGTGCAAGAGAGCGTGAGTGCGACTGCGGCCGGCATGGGGTCGGCCCAAAAAGAGGAGTCGTACTCATGCGCGTGTACATCATTACTGCCGACCGGGTAAGCGTATCTGCAGAGCAGCCGAGCGAGCGCGGCGGGGGCGAGATCGCCGTCGCCTCGCTTGAGGAACTGAAGGCTGCAGGTCTTGCCGGCAAGCGGCTGTTGAGCTTGTGGAATGGCGTGCCCGGCGCCGAACGGTTGACCAAGATCGGCAATCGCGAGGCCTTTTTGAGCCGGCTGTGGGCAGCATTGGAGGCGTTGCCCGATCCCGAACGGGCGGCAATGCGTGCTTCGAAACAGGCCGATGTGGTCGCCCTGCTGCGGCGCCCCGAAGGGGCAACGGTCGCCGAGATGATCGCGGCCACCGGGTGGCAGCCGCACACCGTGCGTGGGATGATTTCGGGAGCGCTGAAGAAGAAGCACGGTCTTACTGTCATCTCGGCCAACGAGGAGCGCGGCCGGGTCTATCGCATACCCGCCCAATGAGACCGGCCATCCCGCAACTCGGCGCGCGCCGTTCCAGGCCTTCCAGAGCCGGGGATGCTGACCCCGCTGCGATCGAGGCGGAGGTCGCCGGTCTCGAAGCGCTCGCGATCGAGGATCTGCGAGGCATCTGGAAAAGGCTTCACCACACCGAGCCGCCGACCCGGTTGAGCCGCGATCTGCTGATCCGAGGGGTCGCCTACAAGCTGCAGGAACAGGCTTATGGCGGACTGAGTTCGACGACCGCGCGCCGACTACGTTCGCTTACGATCGAGCAGAGCAAGGGTAACGGGTCGCCCTTGCCGCCTCCGGCTTTGCGGCCCGGTACCCGGCTGGTGCGCGAATGGCATGGTCGAACCCACAATGTGATCGTTGTCGGGGACGGGTTTGACTATGACGGCGAGCGCTATCGCTCATTGAGCGAGATTGCTCGCCGGATCACCGGTTCGCACCGCTCGGGACCGTTTTTCTTTGGGTTGAGGCGGCCGCCGTCCTCGGCTCCACCCGAATTAAACGCTGACTATGAATAAGGGCGACAACCGACGCCGGCACAGCCAGCGTTGCGCGATTTACACTCGGAAATCCTCGGAAGAAGGGTTGGAACAGGAGTTCAACTCGCTGCATGCCCAGCGCGAGGCCTGCGAGGCCTTCATCAAGAGCCAGCGCCACGAGGGTTGGGTATGCCTGCCGCAGGCCTATGACGATGGCGGCCGCTCCGGCGGCAATCTGGAGCGTGCGACACTGCAGCAGCTGCTCGCTGATATTCGCGGCGGCAAGGTCGATGTCGTCGTCGTCGTCTACAAGATCGATCGACCGACCCGGTCGCTCGCCGACTTCGCCAAGATCGTCGAGACCTTTGACAACAAGGGGGTGTCGTTTGTTTCGGTCACGCAGCAATTCAACACCACCACCTCGATGGGGCGGCTGACCCTCAACGTGCTGCTGTCCTTTGCCCAATTCGAGCGCGAGGTCACCGGCGAGCGCATTCGCGACAAAATCGCGGCCTCGAAGAAGAAGGGGATGTGGATGGGCGGCGTGCCACCGCTCGGCTACGCCGTTCAAGACCGTAAGCTGATCATTGTCGAGCCCGAGGCCGAGGCGGTGCGCCATATCTTCCACGGCTACCTAACCCTTGGCTCGGTTCGGCTTCTGAAACAGGAACTCGAGGCTCAGGGGATTACCGGCAAACGCTGGGTCAGCAGCGCCGGGCGGGTCTGGGGCGGCAAGGCGATCGGCCGCGGTGCGCTCTACACAATGTTGCAGAACCGGATTTACCGCGGCGAGGTCGTTCACCAGGGGCAAGCCTATCCGGGCGAACACGCGCCGATTGTCGACCAGCAAGTGTGGGACGCAGTGCAGGGCCAACTCGCCGGCAATACCGCCGCCTCTCGTATTGGCGGCCGGATCAAAAGCTCGAGTCTGCTAACAGGGCTGATCTTCGATAGTGACGGCAATCGGATGACCCCAACCCACGCCGTCAAACACGGTATCCGCTATCGCTACTACGTATCACGTCCGCTGATCGTCGAGGGCAAGACTGCGCCACAACGGGGGCTGCGTATCCCGGCCGCCGAGATCGAGCAGATCGTCACCGACCGCCTCTGCCGATTATTGAGTGAGCCGGCCAGCGTTTTGGAGATGATCGAACAAGCGATTGCTGATCCGGCCGCCCAACACCGGTTGATTGCCACTGCCGATGAGCTTGCTCACTCCTGGTCCAAACTGTCGCCGCTGCGCGTCCGCGTGATCCTGCTGACCCTGGTCCAGCGGATCGAGGTCCGCGGCGATGGCATCGAGATCCGTTTGCTTCCGAGCCGGCTCGCCGCCGTGCTCGACAATCGTCCCGGCCCGCGCGACACCCTCGCTGATGGCTCGACCGAGACGCCGGTAAAAACCATCTTCATCCCAGGTGAGCTGTGCCGGGCCGGCAAGGAAGTCCGGATGATGCTTGATCCTGTCGGTCCGATCGCACCGTCGCAAGCGCCAGACCCGGTCCTGGTCAGAGCCATCCTCAAGGCCCACCGGTTCAATGACCGGCTGGTGCAGGGCAGGCTGCGCGCCTTCGGCGATCTCGCGCGCGGCGAAAAGCTGCATCGCTTCTACCTGACTCAGCTGCTGCGCCTGGCTTATCTCGCCCCCGACATCACCGCCGCTATCCTCGACGGCAGGCAGCCCCCGCGCCTGACCGCCACCCAGCTCATCGAACACCCGAACCTGCCGCTCAGTTGGGCCGAGCAGCGCAAAACCCTCGGCTTCCCCAACCCCACCTGAAAGTCGCGACCGACGCAAGGCCGAGCCGGTGCTCCGGCCGTGGGCGATGCACGACCTGCGATCAGCGTCGGAATGGAGCCCGGGATCGCCACATCGCGTTCGGACAGTGCATCAACACGCGACAGAGACAGTTGCACCCGACGGCCACCCGTCCCCCCGTTTGACCGTCTCCACACCGGCCGCGCCCAACGAGTGGCGGTGCAAAGGCCTGGAAAACGCGGCCTTTTCCGCCGCGCATCGCGACATCTCCGAAAAAGCCAAGAGAGCTACGATAGACTGGCTGGGGGACTAGGATTCGAACCTAGACCGGCGGAGTCGAAGTCGTGACCTCCAGCCGGGGCGAAGTCCTGTGCTGTTGATTACCGGGCCGGTTCAGGCCGCGGCTCGCCGAAGCGGCGGCTCACGATTGGCAAACACGGTCGCCCTGGCCACCTGAGACAGCGCGCATCGAGGCAACGCGACTGTTCGCCGAAGTCGCCGCCGGCCGCGATCCTGCCACGGCGCGCCAAGCGGACCGCAAGGCGCTAACGTTTGGCGAGTTGATCGATCTTCCCACTGCAGCCCTGCCTGTTTCCCTTTGCTTGGCGCTCCTTTTGCCGCACCGCCGCGAATGACGATGCCTGCACCCTGCTGAGCGGCCGCCGTACGCATCGATGAAGCGGATTGCGCGGCGAGCCGTCGCACCGGCTCAGTGTAACCGACCAGCTCGACATTGTTGAGCCAGGCGGAGATTTCTGCATTGCGGTTGCCGGCCTCGTTCCAAGGTTCGCGCACCATCGCCACTTGCGCACCCAGATGCTCGGCTGCAGCGGGCACTTCTGGCCGGGAAGCACGGGTACGAGGCGCAATCAGGCGGCTTGAAGCCGCCGTCACAGTTCGCAGCGCATTTGGCCTGGCATACCGCTTTCTTGCCGCCGTGATAATCGGCGTCGACGATCTTGAGGTGCGCGGTCGACCGCCCGGCCCCTTCGGTAATTGCCCTGCTGGAAATCGCCGCACCGGCTCTCGACATTGGGTGCGCATCGCCGACTCCTCCTGCTACGATGCGATAGGGATATCGCACCGCTGATGCCCTCAGCGAGCACTACGCTTTCAGGAAATCCCGTACGCGTTCGATTTCCTCGATTGCGCCGAATTGCGAACCGATCAGGATTTCGTCGAAGCCCATTTGCTCGACGCGTTTGATGCGCCGGCGTGCCTCTTCCGGCGGGCAGATGAAATTCACCGAGGCGAGCTTCGCCAGTTCGGCCAATTCGGGACGCTCCTGGAGATCGATCGAGCAATTGGCAAGCACGGCGTTGGTGCCGCCCTGCTCTCGATAAACGGTCATGCCGTATTCGAGGTCTTCGAGGCTGCTAAAGCGGCCGGACGGGGTCCACCCCTGCGCCTGCTTGGCGGCGTAGGTGATCCATCGCGGGCTGCGCCAGGCGCCGATCAGGATCGGGGGCCCGCCTTCGCATCCTGGCCAGGTCGCTAGCGTCCCGCCGTTGACCGGTTCACCTTTCCACACCTTGCTCATGATTTCGAGATCATTTCTGAAAGTGCGGAAGCGGTGGTCGTAATCGTAGCCGAGCAGCTCGAAATCGTCGCGCGTCGAGCCGCTGCCGACCCCGAGGATCAGGCGGTTGTTCGACATAGCCTGCAGAGATTGTACCCGGTGAGCCAGTTCAACCGGATTGCGCAGCGGTAATTGCAGGACGCTGATCCCGAGCTCGACCTTAGAGGTCACAACGGCAAGCGCCGTCAAGACCTGAAGCGAGTCCAACGTCGGCCGGCCACGGCCCATCGAATCGCCGATCCAGATGCCAGGAAAGCCGCGAGCCTCGACCTGCTGGCCGAAATCGCTAATGCGGTCGATCAGCGCGCCATCGGCCGCTGCGCTGGTCCGGATCATGGTGCTGACGCGCATGCCCTTTAACCTTTCGGATTCGGAAGGCCACAGCGCCACCGCATCGGCGCCCGTGCCCTTCGGGGTAATTAGTAACCAGTCGCCCCGTCTTACCGCGCAATCGCGTCGGCGGAGGACAGGATGCCGAGGATCTGGCAGGGGGCATCAGGCAGGCGGCGCTTTGCCTGATGATCGTGTGGTGCGCGGAGCCGGTGGAGGCTTCCGCGCCTGCCACCGGGGTCGCGGTGACGCTACTCGGCGGCGGCCAGGTTCGGGGTGAACTCCAGCGGCAAGCCCTTGTGACCGGTCAATCTTTCGCCCTCTTCGTACATTTCGAAAGCCCGCTTCTTCAGCGTTGGAAGAATTGCAGCGATCTGTTCCAGGTCAAGATCGGTTGCGATGCCCGGGTAACCGGCGCGTTCGATCATTGCCCCGAGCTTTCTGTTTTCGAACTGCTTGAAGGTCCACTCCAGCGGGTCGTCGGTGACAGTCAGATCCCAATTGGTCCGGTGGTTCTTGTTGCGCGGACCATAGTGGTAATGCGGGTTCTTCCAGAAGCAATCGAATGCCAAAAGCTCCGTCTCTTCGACGTATGCCTTTCCTCTTGATCCTCCCACATCGGCGAGAACATGGACCGCAAGCCCACCGTCACCGTTTTTGAGCCGCCGCATCTCAAGGCCGAAGCGGATGTTGCCGGCTTCGAACATTTCGGTGCCACGGTTGTGTTTGACCGTGTTCCGCTGGGAGATGAAGGTCTCTCTCGCACAGGCCTCTACGGCGGGCAGGATGTTCTGCACCGTACTCAGGATGGTTGTCTCCGCGACTTCTTTGTATCCGGCCCGTTCGAGCATTTGTGGAAGTTTTCGACTCAGAGTTCCGGATGGTCCAGCCAATCGGATTGCCGTCGGTAACCGGATCCATTCGGCAGTGTACGCCCATGCCGCCTCCGACGCGACCGGCGGTCGTCAGTTCGGGATTCTCAGGCCCATAGACGTAGCTTCTCTCGAGGTCGAAGCAGTTGAAGCGCAACAGGGTCGTTTGCTTACCGTCGATATCCGCCGCCACGTCGATTGATACACCCTGGTCCGAGTGATCCTCGACATTGGCATCCCACAACTGCTGCCGAACGACGAAGGTCAGCGGATCGGCGGTGAATCGGATTCCTTGCGATTGGGGCATCCCGGGTACTCCTGGAGAAAGGACGTACACGAGCTTAGGGAGAGGTCGCGGGGGCCGCAAGAACTCTACACTTGGTGCTGCGCATGGTGTCCGCTTTCGGCGCGACCTCGCCGCTTGATGTAGCTGAGCGGAGGTCCGGAGTCGGCGGATTAACTGCTGTTGACGCGGCCCTACCCGGTGTCCTGCGAGCAACCGGTATCGAGCACGTGCGATAGCTTACGAGAGCGAGGGTTCTCCCCGGCACCGCGCCGTGACGAAGAAAGATGAGCCAACACCATCCGACCGGGGCAGAGTCGCGCCGTGGCCAATGCCTTGTCAAACAGCCGCGAGCGGACCGCTATCGTCCCGTCACTCTGCCGCAAACCGCGGCTCTTCAACGCCGATACCAAAGCGAAAGCCTTCGTAGCCGCTGGCTGCGACGGCATCGCATTTCTTCTTATAGGCGGTGACGCCGCCAACATACGGCATGAATACGCGAGGCTTCCCCGGGATGTTGGCGCCGACATACCACGAGTTCGCCAACGGATAGAGCGTACGATCCGCGACGTCGTTGTTGTGCTGCACCCAGGCATCCTCGGCATCTTCTTCGGCCTCGATACGCGCGAACCCACGGGCGCGCAGGTAGGCCACGCAATCGGCGATCCAATCGACGTGCTGCTCGCAAGCCAAGATCATCTGGCTTTTGACGCCGGGGCTCTGTGGGCCGGTGATCATAAACAGATTGGGGAACCCGGCGATCATGAGGCCGAGATAGGTGCGCGGACCATACTTCCATTTCTCTCTGATCGACATTCCTCTATCCGTATGAATGTCGATTTCCTTCATTGCCCCGGTCATGGCATCGAAGCCGGTGGCAAAGACGATCGCATCGAGCGCGTAGTCGCCATCGGCCGTATGCAACCCCGTTGGCGTAATTTCCTTGATCGGCTTCTTTCTGATATCCACCAACGTGACGTTGTCGCGATTGTAGGTCTCGTAGTAGCCGGTATCGAGAATAAGCCGCTTGGTGCCGATCGGATGATCATTGGGGCACAGCAGTTCGGCGGTTCGCGGATCCTTGACGGTGGCTCGGATTTTCCGGCGGACGAATTCCGACGCCGTCTCGTTTGCTTCTTTGCTCACCAGCAGGTCGGTGAAGGAATAGAGGAAACTGATGCTGCCGCCCTCGGCCCATTTCGCCTCATAGGCGCGCACCCGCTCCTCCTCGGTCGCCTCGAGCGCGGACTTCACCGGCGCCGGGTACCCGGCAATGCCGAATGGCGTGTTGAACGCGGCGCGGCGGCGCTCCGGGTACTGCGCTTTGTGACTGCGCTCCTTCTCGGGATCGAGCGGCGAATTGCGCGCCGGCAGGGTAAAATTGGCGGTCCGCTGAAAGACATAAAGATGCTTCGCTCGCTTTGCGATGATCGGTATCGACTGCACGCCAGACGAGCCCGTGCCGATAACGCCCACTCGCAACCCGGTGAAATCGACACCTGCATGCGGCCATAAGCCCGTGTGATACCAGTCACCCCTGAAACCTTCGAGGCCGGGGTAGTCCGGCCGCCGCGGCGTCGAAAGATTGCCCGTCGCCATGATGCAAAATCGCGCGCTCGCAGCAGCGCCTTTATCAGTCGTGACCGTCCATGTGTTTGTCTCGCTGTCGAAGATCGCCTCGGTGATCCGAGTATTGAACTCGATGTCGCGCTTCAAGTCGAAGCGGTCGGCCGCGTGATTGAGGTAACGCAGAATCTCGGGTTGCGTGCCGTAGCGCTCGGGCCAATGCCATTCCTGCTGCATTTCGTCCGAGAAGGAATACGAGTACTCCATGCTTTCGACGTCGCAGCGACACCCCGGATAGCGGTTCCAATACCAGGTGCCGCCGACCCCGCCGCCGGCCTCGAAGGCGCGCACTTTGAGACCGAGTTTGCGCAGGCGATAGATCGCGTAGAGACCGCCAACTCCTGCGCCGATGATGATCGCATCAAATTCTGCGGGTTCCGACGTGCATGCCGCCATTTCGGCTCTCCCATTTACGAATGTCAGGTGTGCCGCCGGTTCTGGCGACGCGGCGTCTCACTCGGCCGCCGCGCGAGCCCGGGTCGGGGATTGCGACTTGAGCACTGGAAGCACCTCCTTGGCAAAGAGCTTCAAGCCGCGCTCGGCGACCTCGTAAGGGATGCCGCCGAAGCGAAAGGCGACGTTGAGCTCGAAATCGCCGACGATCTTCCGGCGCTCTTCCAGCCCGCGCAGAATCTTGTCGGGCGTGCCCCAGCTTGCGGCCTGCATGAAGCCGTTGACCGCGCCCTCTAGGCCGGCCTTGCGCGCGATTTCCGCCTTCTGCTGATAGGCGTCGTAGCCCTTCACCGTCTTGAAGTGCTCGCCGAGAAATTCGTAATGGTAGAAGTTGCTTTCGACGAATTTGCCCTGGTATTGCCGCGCCTCATCTTCGGTCTCGGCGAGGTTGGTGCCGCATACGCAGAACTCGGTCAGCATCACCCGCGGCGGCTCGGTGCCGTGATACTTGCGGTGCAGTTGCCGTCCGCGCTCGATCACCGGCGTCCGCATCTCCCATGGCCGATCGGCAAACATGACCATATGGGCGCCGAGCTTGGCGGCAGAGTCGACCAATTCCTCGCTCGACGCCACGGCGTAGATGCGGCCATCGAAGGAGTGCTGCGGCCGCGGGCGGATCTCGGTGCGCGGCTGCCGGTAGAATTTGCCGTCGCCTTCGATAAAGCCGGTCTTCAGCGCGTTGACGATCATCGGGGCCGCCTCGTCGAAGCGCTCGCGTGACTCGTCCATGCTGAGGCGGAAGGCGGCAAACTCGCGCCGCGCCAGACCACGCCCGAGGCCAAGTCGGAGCCGCCCTTTGCTCAGCATGTCGAGCACGGCCGCCTGCTCGGCGACGCGCAACGGATCGTGCCACGGCAGGATGACGGCCGCGGTGCCCAGATCGATGTCGGGGCAGAGTGCGGTCATATACGTCATCAGCTGGAGGTTGTCTGGGACGAACGAGTAGTCGTTGAAATGGTGCTCCGCCGACCACAGGCAATCGAAGCCCAAATCGGCGGCGAGCCGGGCCAGCCGGATCTCCTCGTTCCACACGCGAAGATCGGAGCAGTCGTGCCAGCCATAGCTGGCGAACACCATCATCATGCCGACATCCATGGAGCGCTCCTTCGTTCGTCCATCTCGCCAAGTCGAGAAAAGCTTTCAAAGACGGCTGATGACGCCGTACTAAGCCAGCACCAGCTCGCGATACCCGTCGGCTGCTACCGACTCGCAGCGCTCGCGGAAGGCGGGGTGGCCGCCGCTGTAGCGCATGATCCGGCGGACCTGCTTCCCCTCGACATTGCGATTGATGCCGGTCATCCACGAGTTGACCTCGGTGAACAGCAGGCCTTCGCTCGTCGCAATGACGTGGTCGGTCCAGGCAGTCGCACCCGCTCGGGTGGCCTCGATCCGCGTCAGGCCGCGATCGCGCGCGAAGCGGATCAGCCGGGTTACCCAATCGGCACTATATTCGGCGGCGCGCGGAAAATTTCCGAGCCCGGCATGCGGGCCCATCACCATCAGCAGGTTGGGGAAGCCGTCGACCAGGATGCCGAGAAAGGTCTGCGGGCCGTCCTTCCATTTCTCCTTCAGGGACACCCCATCGACCCCGCTGATGTCAATGCGGTCGAAGCTGCCGGTGATCGCGTCGAAACCGGTCGCGTAGATGATGATGTCGAACTCGAACTCGGCATCGCTGGTCTTGATGCCCGCCGGGGTGATCCGCTCGATCGGCGTTTCGGTGATGTCGATCAGCTTGACGTCGGGCTGGTTGTAGACCTCGAAGTACCCGCTTTCGAGCGGCACACGGCGGGTGCCGAAGCCGTGGTTTTTCGGGATCAGCTTCTCGGCGACCGCCGGGTCCTTGACGCGCTGGCGGAGCTTGCGCGCGATGAAATCTGAGATCAGCGCGTTGGCCTTGCGGTCGACCAGGATGTCGCGGAAATTGCCCATCCAGATCCCGAAACCGGGCTCGCTGTAGAGCTTCTCCCAAAACGCCTCGCGTTCCTCCGGCGTGACCTCGTGGGTAGCGCGCGGGTCGGTCGCATGGATGAAGCAGCCGTAGGTCTCCTGGCAGCGCGCGAAGATCTCGGGATAGTTGGCCCGGATCCGGCGCATCTCCTCCTTGCCGATCTTGGCGTTGTGCAATGGCGCGCACCATTGGGGGGTGCGCTGGAACACGGTGAGGTGGCCGGCGGTTTTGGCCACTTCGGTGATGGTCTGCACGCCGGTGGCACCGGTGCCGATGACCGCGACGCGCTTACCCTCGAAACTGACCGGCTGCTTGGGCCAGTAATGGGTGTGGCAGGACTGGCCTTTGAACGTGTTGACGCCGGCGATGCGCGGCATGGTCGGCGCCGAGAGCACACCGATCGCGGTAACGAGGAAGCGGGTGACGTAATGCCGGCCGTCTTCCAGCATGACGTCCCAGCTGCGCGTTTCCTCCTGGTAGTGCGCCGCGGCCACGCGGCTGTTGAACTGGATATCGCGGCGCAGGTCGAACTTGTCGGCGACATAATTCAGATACCGCTCGTTCTCGGGCTGGCCGGAGAAATGCTCCTCCCAGTCCCATTCCTCGAGCAATTCCAGGGAAAAGGAGTAGCCGTAGGTCCAGCTCTCCGAATCAAAACGGGCGCCGGGGTAGCGGTTCCAGTACCAGGTGCCGCCGACGCCGGTGCCGGTTTCGAACACGCGCACCGTCATACCGAGTTCGCGCAGCTTGTAGAGCTGGTAGAGGCCGGAAACGCCGGCGCCGATGATGACCGCGTCGAAATCCATTTGCGCGTCGATCTCGATTTTGGAAGCCATCGCGTCAGAGTAAGCCATGCTGTCCTTCTCCAAGCTGCCGTCTCCAGGAGATCCGAACGGAAGCGGTACGATTAACCAAGACAGCTATCCAAGCCGCAATAGTCGCACGCTCTCGGAAAGCCGCGCCGCCGCCGATTGCATCGCACGGCTGAGCGGCCCCAGGGCCTCGCCGTCGAGGTCGTGCGCATGGCCCGCAGCCGTCAGGATCAGCAGCAATTGCCAAGCCGGCGACAGGACCGGCACGGAGACCAGCGTGACGCCCTGGAACATCGCCCCGCGATCGACCGCGACGCAGGATTTGCGCGCCTCTTCGACCTGCGCCAAGAAATCGGCAAAGGACGGCTTCTGGAACCAGGCGACCGGCGCGAACAGCGCTTCGAGCTCGGCCTCGCTGCTGTCTCCAAACGCTGCCATGATCACGCCCGAGGCTCCGGCTGGGCCTGGGTACTGGCGCCCGACGGTGACGTACAGATCGCTCCGGACCGTGGCGCCGACCCAGTCCAACAGCAGCAGCGACGAGGGTCCCAAAACCTTGGACAGATAGACCGACACGCCGTGCGCATCGGAAACCGCATGCATCAGCGGGCGCGCCAGATCCATCAACCCGCTGCGCCGCAACACGCCATAGGCGATCTCGAGGATATGCAGGCTCACCGAGTAGGTCCGCGTCGCCTCGTCGTAACCGACAAAGCCCTCGGCCTGCAATGTCCGCAAGATGTTGTACGCGGTCCCGCGATATAGCCCCGCGGCGCGCGCGACTTCGCTCGCATTCAACGGCCGCTCCGACGTATGCAGCGCTCGCAGCACCTTGGCGGCCGCGACCACCGCGCCCACTGGCTTGCCGAGACCGAGGCCGGTGGAGGCCCCATCTTCGAGCAACCGGGTGGCTTGCCCGTTGCCGTCGATCATGCCTGGTGTTGGATCCGCTGTTTCAGGCCCGTCCATGCCTCATAGATCCCGCAGATTCACCCGTTGACCCACTCAGGCAGGCATGATGCGGCGGCCTTTCCGAAGCTGCAATGCAAATCATAAGTCTTCTATGGAAGACAATGGCGGGAGCGGCATTCGCGCGGCGATCGCCTTGCCTGCACGGCTCGGCAAGCTCGGCAGGGGCAGCGGCCTCGTCCTTGGCGCCAGCAACACCTTTCCCAAGCCTCCCGTCAAATTGCCGATGGGAGTTGCGCGAATGACCAGTATCGGCGCGAAGCTGTCAAAACCACTGCGAGTTCTCTTCGCGGTCCCGGTCGTGATGGTCCTGGCGGTGCTTCCGGCCAGGCCGGAGATGTTCGGCCCGGGGCCAGGTCACTAGAAACGGCTGTCAGATTTGCTTGGGGAGAACTCGATACTTGATCGTGTAACCATCGGCGTCAGCGATCTCGAGCGATCAAAGGCTTTCTATGACAAAGCCCTGAAAGCGATCGGCGTCGAACGTCTGTATTCAGAAGGCGCAGAATTTTCGGATACGGAGCCCATAAGAAGGCCTTCTTCTGGATCGGTCTGAAAACGTCGGCCATTACTGGTGTCCACGTGGCTTTTGCGGTTCCGGATCGCGCTGCCTTCGACCGCTTTTACGCAGTGGCTGTCAGCGCGGGCCGCGCGACAAGGGTAAGCCAGGGCCTCGGCCCAACTATCATCCGTACTGGGACGAGCGACAGGATCATCCGCAGATCGTTCGGACGGAGCGGGGCCCGGTCGATTATCGTCTCGAGCAAATCTTCTCGTCCAGCATCGGCCACAAGGCTCTGCCGCGAGCGCTCTGCTTCAGCCAATAATGCGGGAATATCGGCCGATGGCAGCCCCCTTTCGTAGAGCGTAGGCTTGCCGGCCCGACGGACCACATTCTTCTCAGGGGATGTCATGGAGTTCTGGACAGAACCACAGATGGCCTCGATCCGCAAAATGCTGAACCCTCGCTCCATCGCGATCGTGGGCGCGACGCCGCGGATGCAGTATGGCGGGCGGTTTCTGGCTGCCGCACTCAAGGCCAAGGACCGGGTGCGGGTTTATGCGGTGAACCCGCGTTATGACGAAATCATGGGGGTGAAGTCCTACCCTGATGTGACGAACCTACCGGAAGCCCCCGATTTGGTCGCGGTCGTGGTGCCCTGGGACCAGGTGCTCGATGTCCTGGAGGAGAGCCACCGCAAGGGGGCGGGATCGGCGACCGTGATCTCGGCGGGTTTTGCCGAGCGCGGCGTGGACGACCGGCGTGATTTGCAGCGGGAATTGGGCGCCTTTGCCAGCACCTCCGGCATGCGGATCAGCGGCCCCAACTGCCTGGGCCTGGCGAATGTCAAAGACGACATCTGGGCCACCGCTTCCTCGCGCGGGGCCGAGGGTCTGACCGGGCCGATCGGCCTCGTCTGCCAAAGCGGTGCGACGGCGTTCGGGCCGTTCCTGGTGCGCGCGGTCGAGAACGGCATCGGCTTCAGCTATATCATCTCGACCGGGAACGAGGCCGACCTCGACTTTACCGATTTCGCCCGCTACCTGCTGGACGATCCGGATACCAGGGTCATCGCCGGCTTTGTCGAAGGCTTCAAGCGGGCCGACAAGTTTCTCGAAGTGGCCAAGCTCGCCGCCGAGCGCGGCAAGCCGATCGTCCTGATCAAGATCGGGCGTTCGGAACTGGGTGCCAGGGCGGCGCGCTCCCACACGGCGGCGCTGACCGGGGCGGACACCCGCTACGATGCGATCTTTGCCCAATACGGGGTGATTCGGGTCCAGGATTACGACGAACTCCTGGAGGTCTCGCACCTTCTCGCCCACACCCCCAAGCCCCAAGTGCCCGGCATCGCGGTCGTCTCCCACTCGGGCGGCGTCAGCTCGCTGACCGCCGACATGTGCGGCCAGGCCGGCCTCGACCTGCCGCAACTGGGTGACGCGGCGCGCGACGGCATCAACGCGATTTTGAAGGGCTTTGGCTGGGCGGCGAATCCCGCCGATGTGACAGGCTTTGCCAACAGCGAGTCCTTCCCGCAAATCATGGAGCATATGATCAACGATCCGCGGATGGGCACACTCGTCGTCGCGAGCGCCGGGGCGAACGCCCAAGCGCAGCAGGTCATCAACGAGCGCGATCGGACCGACAAGGGTGTGGTGTTCTTGTGGACCGGAAGCCGGGACGCCACGAGCGGCCTACCCCAGCTGAAACACGCCCATATCCCGATCTTCTACACGCCGGACAAATTGGCCCGCGGCCTGCAGAGCCGGCTCGCGTATCACACATGGCGCGAGCGTCGCCTGGCCGATGGCTTTGCCGCGGCCCCGCCGCGCATAGCGGCGCAGGATGCGGCCATCGCCCGGGCGCTCGGCTTGGGACGTCCGACCCTCTCGGAATCCGAGAGCAAAGAGCTGCTGGCCGCCTGGGGCGTCGCGAGTGCGCGCGAGCGCCGGGCAAATTCTCCAGAGGCCGCTATCGAGGCCGCAGAGCAGCTCGGGTTCCCGGTGGCGCTCAAAGTCAACTCGCCGGACATCCTGCACAAGACGGAAGCCGGGGTCGTGCGGCTGAACCTGCGTGACCCGGCACAACTGCGAGCCGCCTACGCCGAGATCCTGGCGAATGCCAAGGCCTATGCGCCGCGGGCTCGGATCAGCGGCGTGTCGGTGCAGGAAATGGTAAGAGATGGTGTCGAGGTCATCGTCGGCGTCTCTTGCGACCCGCAATTGGGCCCGGTGCTGCTGTTCGGCAGCGGCGGAGTGATGGTCGAGGTCTACAACGACGTGGCGCTCAGACGCTGCCCGATCACGCGCTCGGAAGCCCAGGCGATGATCACGCAAGTCAAAGGCGCCCGGTTGCTCCAAGGCTTTCGCGGCCGTCCGCCGGCCGACCTCGCCGCACTCGCGGATACCCTGGTGCGCGTCTCTCACCTCGCCATGCACCTTGAAGGACATCTGGCAGAGTTGGATATCAATCCGCTGATGGTGCTGCCATCAGGTCAGGGAGTGAAGGCGGTAGACGCCCTCGTCGTGCTTCGCGGCACATAGCAATGTAGGCGGATGAGAGTGATCGCAGGCTGGGCTATTGGCGGACATTCCCCATATCCGGTTCGAGTGGGATGATGCGAAAAACGATCGCTGCATGCGAGATCGCGGGTTCGGTTTTGCCGATATATTGCCGGCGTTCCTCGATCCGAACAGACGGGTGGAGCGCGACGTTCGGCGAGACTATGGCGAAGAACGTTTCAGGCTCTACGGCCGCGTCGCCGGACGGCTATTCGTGATCGCCTACACGCGGCGTGAAACGGCGACGAGGATCATCTCCGCCCGCAAGGCAAACGCCAGGGAGAGGGACCGGTATGGCGCGGACTGAAGCACGCCTCGATGCGACGGGCGCCGTCACCCGACGGCGCTCCGCCGGCCCTTGGGAACGGGTAGAGCCGCGAACCGATTGGGCGCGGGTCGATGCGACCACCGAAGCGGAGATTGAACGCCAAGCCGCCTTCGATGATGCCGAAGCAGCCAAGGATGCGGCGGCTTGGGTGCGCCGTGTTCGCCGGCGTGCCGGGCTGTCACAAGCCGAGTTCGCGCGCCGGATCGGCATATCGGTCGCGACGGTACGCGGCTGGGAACAGGGTAAGCTGGTGCCGCAGGGTGCGGCCCGCGCCCTTCTGCGCGTGATCGACCGCGTGCCGGAAGCCATGCTGGCGCTGGGTGCGAGCTAAACCACCCGTGATTCCACCCCATCGATCTCAAACCGGGCCAGAAAATGTAGGGCGGAATAGCGAAGCGCATTTCCGCCAAATCATCTGGGGGAGGCGGCGGATTACGCTGCGCTCATCCGCCCTACGCTTGCTCGCGGATACCCTGGTGCGCGTCTCCCACCTCGCCACGCACCTGGAAGGACACTTGGCAGAGCTGGACATCAATCCGCTGATGGTGCTGCCGTCAGGTCAGGGCGTGAAGGCGGTCGACGCCCTCGTCGTGCTCCGCGGTGCATAGCCTGGTACCCGACAGTACGGCCGGAGCCATTATCGCGGAGAGGCGGTGCCCTGCAATCATTGTCGGGGTCGCTTTGCATTGTAGCCCACCACCGGCTGGGTCCGGCCTTTTAAGGCGAGCGCTCCAATCTGTTCAGTGCCAGTACTCCTTTCAATTCAATGCGGTGTTGACACCGTAGTGGCCGTTGCCACCTCCGATTACGCATTCGCTGGCGATGGTGCCGTCGGGAAAGCCAGCGCGGCGCAGGCATCATGCCGCCAGCACGAGATGAGGTGATCATTGACCATACCGGTGGCCTGACAAAAAGCATAGACGATCGTCGGGCCACAGAATTTGAAGCCGCGTTCCTTGAGCCCTTTAGACAATGCCACCGATTTTGCTGACTGCGTCGGAATCTCCGCCCGCGAATGAAAGCCGTTCTGCTGCGGTCGCCCATCGAAGAACTTCCATAAAAAGTTTGAAAAACCTTCCCGCGCCTCGATCTCCAGCCAGGCCCGCGCGGACACCACCGTCCCCTCGATCTTGGCGCGGTTGCGAATGATGCGGGAGTTGTCCATCAGCGCAGCAATCGCTTTAGCGTCGAAACGAGCAATCTTCTCGGGATCGAAATTAGCGAAGGCGGTGCGGAAGGCGTCGCGCTTGCGCAGGATCGTGATCCAAGAAAGCCCGGCCTGGAACCCGTCGAGGATCAGCTTCTCGAATAGCGCACGGCTATTGAACTCCGGTACACCCCATTCCTCGTCGTGGTAAGCGACATAGAGCGGGTCTGTGCCTGGCCAAGGGCAGCGTGTCAGGCCGTCGGGATGAGCGGAGAAAGGGGTATCGGCACACATCCATCAAGCCTAGCGCGTGATGCTCCTAGACCGAAACACTTTGCCGTCCTGGCCGGGTTTGTCTCGGCCAACGACGCGGCTGATGCGTTGGTACGGCCCTTCCTGACGTTCAGCTGATCGGCTAGGCGGATATTCCGTGCCGATGTCCCCAAGATGCGGGGTGTGCCAGCTCCAGTGGGACAAGCCGCCAGTCCGGGGATATTACCGAGCATGATCCAGCCGCCGCTGCTGGGGGCGGTGAAGGCGGCTAGCGCAGTCTCGGCCCGAACCTTGATCCGCCTTGTGGCGGCGGGGCCGGTCCGTCCTCGATCTCGTCTGAAATCGGCCGGTGTAGTGCGCTGCGTGAAATTGTGCTGTGAGTTGTCGAGCAGAAAGACCGGCGAAACTCGGAGCGGCCGCCCTCGACAATCTCGCCGATGCGAGTCAACTGATCGAGGCAACCGATTACGAGCTTGGGAGGAGGCGTCATGAACTTTTACGTGATCGCGGCGGTGGCGGCGCTTGGCGGCCTGCTGTTCGGTTACGACACCGGCGTCATTTCCGGAGCGCTGTTATTCATCCGGCAGGTCATGTCGCTATCGACGACTGCGCAAGGGGTAGTGGTCGCGATCGCGCTGTTCGGCGCTGCGATCGGCGCGGCATTCGCCGGACAGCTATCGGACCGTGCCGGTCGCCGCCGCGTCATCCTCGGCGCCGGCCTGCTGTTCATCGCTGGCGCGATCATCTCCGCCGTCGCACAGCACGTGGTCGTCCTGCTGATCGGCCGCCTCCTCGTCGGGCTGGCAATCGGCGTCGCCTCGATGCTGACGCCTCTCTATCTGGCCGAGATAGCGCCGGCGCGCGACCGTGGCGCGATCGTGTCGCTGAACCAGCTTTGCATCACAATTGGCATCCTTGTGTCTTACCTCGTGGGTTTCGCGCTGGCCGGCTTCGGCGACGGATGGCGCTGGATGCTCGCATTGGGGGCGGTGCCCGGCATCGTGCTGGCGGTCGGTATGCTGGTACTGCCGGAAAGCCCGCGTTGGCTTGCCGGCCACGACCGGATGCGAGACGCGGAGGCTGTATTGCGGCGGCTGCGCGGCACCGACGACGTGGGCGAGGAGCTCGGCATGCTACGCACCGACCTCGCCCGCGAAGGCGGCCAGCTGGCGAGCGCCTCGGCCCTGCTTGCACCGCGTTTGCGGCGGCCGCTGGTCATCGGCATCGGCCTCGCAATGTTCCAGCAGATCACCGGCATTAACACGGTAATCTACTTCGCGCCGACGATCTTTCTGTCCGCCGGGCTGTCCTCGGCGGCAACGTCGATCCTGGCCACGGCCGGGGTCGGTGCCGTCAATATGCTCATGACGATCGTCTCGATCCGCCTCATCGATCGACTGGGCAGGCGCCAGCTCTTGTTCTGGAGCCTCGGCGGCATGGCGCTGACATTATTCGTGTTGGCTGGCGCGTTCCTTGCCGGCGCTTCCGCTTCCCTCGCCTGGGTCGCCGTCGCGTCGGTCGCCGCGTTTGTCGGCTTCTTCGCGATCGGCCTCGGGCCGGTCTTCTGGCTGTTGATCGCCGAAATCTTTCCGCTCGCCGTGCGCGGTCGCGCGATGAGCCTCGCGACGATCGCGAATTGGAGTTTCAACCTGATCGTCTCCTTGACGTTTCTTGATCTCGTTGTCGTGCTCGGCAGCGGCGGCGCCTTTCTGGTGTACGCGGTTCTGAGTCTGGTGGCGCTGGCGTTCATCGTCGTTTTGGTGCCGGAGACCAAGGGGCGCAGCCTCGAAGAAATCGAAGAGGCGTTCGAATCGAGCCATGCCTCGTTGTACCCGACGTCGCCGAGCGTGACATGAGGTGGCGGCGTGCGCCGACATTGATGATAGCGGTGGCAGCGACGACCGCGATGGCGGCGACAACCCCGACGGCCGCGCAAACGGCGGGCACTGCAACTGGGAGCGCGACCGCACCAGGGAGCGTCACTCAGAACGCGACCGAGAATGCGACACCCGCGAAATTGCCGGTGCCGTTTTATGTCCCACCTGAAGTCCCGCATCTGTTCGGCGACTGGGGCGGCATCCGCACCGACCTCGAGAGCCGCGGCATCTATTTCAGCTCCGGCGCCACGGCCGAGTTCGCTGGCAACGTCAGCGGCGGCACGAAACAGGGGGCGACTTCGGCAAATCAGGTCAGCCTGGCATCCGACATCGATTGGCAACGCCTCGCCGGCCTAGCCGGCCTTTCGACGCATATCATCGCCGTCAACCGCTCGGGCGGCAATTTGAGCCACCTGTTCGGCGACAATGTCTCGCCGGTACAAGAGATCTACGGCGCCGGCGGCAATGTCTTGGTGCACCTCGTCTCGGCCTATGCCCAGCAGACAACGAATGACGGCCGGTTCGACGCCGCGGCC
Source organism: uncultured Alphaproteobacteria bacterium (assembly GCA_963832875.1). Taxonomy (GTDB): domain Bacteria; phylum Pseudomonadota; class Alphaproteobacteria; order ATCC43930; family CGMCC-115725; genus AP-15. The sequence continues at coordinate 65,508 of CAWHWB010000007.1, forward strand.
GGCTGGATGAACGTCGAGAACGACTTCGCCAGCTCGCCGCTCTATTGCAACTTTGTGAACAACGCCCTGTGCGGCGATCCGAAAGCGCTGCCGGGCGGCGATATCGGGCACAGTGCCTTCCCCGACGCGGTGTGGGGCGGCAGGCTCCGCGTCCACCCGATCCCGGATACCTATGTCGAAGCTGGCGTCTACCAGGTCAACCAGGATCTCTACGGGAACTTCGACCGCAGCGGCACCGATTTTTTCAGCGGTCGGATCAGCGGCGCCTACCTACCGGTCCAGCTCGCCTGGGAACCGGCGCTGGGCAAGGACCGGCTGCCCGGCCATTACGTCGTCGGGAGCGGCTACGACACCTCGCGTTTCGCCAGCTTTTCGAGCGTTCTGCCGCCAGCCGCCGGCATACCCGCCACCAGCGAGACCGGCAATGCGCAGTTCTGGCTGCTCGTCGATCAGATGCTGTTGCGCAACGGCCAAGGCGATCAGGACGGCCTGATTGCCCTCGGCGGCTATATCCATAACAATCCCGACAATTCAACCTATGCCGTGCAATACCTTGCTGCGCTCGTCAACCGCGCCTTCTGGAGCGCCCGGCCACTCGACACGATGGGGGTCTTATTCACTTATTTTGGTATGAGCGGCAGCCTCGCGGCCGTGCAGGCGGAACAGCACGCGCTGGGCTTGCCGTTGAGCAACCAAGCGACGGCGCCGCAGGGGCACGAGATGATCCTCGAAGCCAACTATAATATTAATGTGTATCGCGCCGTCGACCTTCGGCCGGATTTTCAGTATGTGATCCATCCGAACGCGCAGTCGAACATCAAGAACGCGGTGGTACTGGGTTTCGAGTTCAATGTGTCGTTCTAAATGCCCAGCGCGCGCCGGGACCGTAGGCGACGAATCAAAATACGGCCCGAGAGCCGGTGTTAAGCCAATAACGCGGCGCGGCTGGGAGTGATCGCTGCGAGCCGGTGATCTCCAGTTTCACAGGCCGTCAGCTCGGGGATTTGCCGAACATGATCCAGCCGCCATTGCTGGGCGTGGTGAATGCTGCCAGTGCCGTCTCTGCCCCGACCCTGACCTGTGCGCGCCGGCGGTGCCGCGGAGTTGCTCGATGCTGTCGGTGTACATGGCGGTACGGCAGCGCCCGGTCCCGAGATTGCCGCCGCTCGAACAGAACGGGTGCGGTCCCTCGACCCGGATGTCGCCCTTGTAGAACGCGAAGGCGTCGCCGCGCTTGACGCCGTGCCACTGGAAGCCTTCGAGGAAGAACTGCGCCATCGGGGCATAGCCGTCGTAGGGATTGAATAGATCGACGTCCTTGGGCCCGAGCCCGGCGCCCTCGTAGGTTCTCCTGGCGGGCGCGTTCGTCCTGCGGCGCCTCTTCAAGGTAAAGCCCGCCACGGATCGATAAGTGGGACGCCGCAGTCTTCGAAACCGCCGATATCGCGCGTGACCACGCCGGCGCCGTTGGCGCGCGCGACGGCTGCGATCATCAGATCGAGCGGCGCGGTCGGGCGGCCGGCCCTTCGGCGGGCGGCGAAAATGTCCACGTAGGCCGCTGCGGCCGCCGCGTCGAACGGGAGCACGCGCCCGTTGAAATCGTCTGCGAATATGGCTTGAGCCGCCGTTTCAAGAGCAACGCGGCGGCGGCCTTCCGGCATGACGGCGACGCCTGCGAGGATCTCCGCCTGACAAATCGTGGTGGTGAACAGTGCATCTTCCGGCTGGCCGGCGATCCCATGCAGCCACCTCCGGCGACGGCCGGGCGCTCATGATCGCGGACAGGATGTTGGTGTCGAGGATGAACATCAATCGAACCGGGCACCAATCGAACCGGGGCGGATCGCGATCCGGCAGACGCGGCGGCAGCTCGAGATCGTCCACGCCACGAAGGGGCTCGAAGCGGGCGCGGATGCGTTCATAGAGATTGCGCGTCGGTGGCCGCGCCGGCTCCTTGAGCGTGCTCTGCAGAATCCTCCTGGCCTCGGCCTCCATCGAGTGACCGTGCTGGGCCGCGCGGATGCGCAGCCGCTCTTTGATCGCAGGGTCAAGGTTGCGGATCGTGATACTGCTCATGTCGGCGTTTCCATCTGCATACCATCATCGTAATCAACGATCGCATTGATGATCAAATCTCGATACCCTTGTGCGCGTGCGATACCTCGCCATGCACTTGAAGGGGCACTTGGCAGAGCCGGACACCGGACACTCAATCCGCTGATGGTGCTGCCACGAAGTCAGGGAGTGAAGGCGGTAGACGCCCTCATGGTGTTGCACCGCGCGGCAACCCACATTGCGCTTTACTGTGCACGCGCCATTATGACCGGCGGATAGGAACAAAGCTCGGGACGGGTCATGAAAGAAAACAGCATAAGGCGGGCGGTGCGCGAAGGCCGGGCGGCGCTGGGCACCGGGCTCAAGGAGTTTGCTTCGCGTGGTGTGCCCTGGATCATCGAGGCGGCCGGCTTCGACTACTGCGCGATCGACCATGAGCACGGCGCGTTCGACATGGAAACGATCGCCAACTTGGCGAGCTGGTTCCAAGCCACCAACGTCTCGGCCATCGTCCGGCTCCACAAATCGTTCGCGCATCTCATTCCCGGTATCCTGGATCAGGGCATCATGGGCATCCAGGTGTCCGAGGTGGAAAACGCCCAGGAGGCGCGCGCGATCGTCCGCCTGGCGAAGTATCCGCCGATCGGGAACCGGGGCATCTCCGGCCAGGGGCCGCACACCGGATACAGGAGCTACGGCGCCCGCCACGCCGCCGAATACGCGCCGTGGGCCAACGAGAACATCATCCTGTTCCCGTCGATCGAGTCGCTCGAGGGGCTGGAGAATGTCGAGGAGATCGCGGCGGTCGAAGGGATCGACATGATCGCCTATGGGCATTCCGATTTGAGCGCGCAGCTCGGGGTTCACCTCGATCTCGAGCATCCGAAATTCAAGGCGGCGGTGCGGCGGATCGCGGCGGCGTGTAAAGCACATGGCAAGCTCGCTCGGGGATCGGCGGAGACCGAGGCACAGATCGAGGAATACTGGCAGCTCGGCTGCAAGGTGCTGAACCTGCCGGGGAACGATGTGAGTACGTATCTCGACGGCATGAAAGCGCGCGCGGCCCGTGCCCATGCGCGGTTGAAGTCGATCGGGGTGCCGGTACCATGAGCGAACGGCTCGAAGAATCTTTCACGCAAATCGTCGCGAAACTCGACGAGTTAGGCGAAGAAGATTGTTTTGGCGCGGGGGGTTGGGTTATCGATCCTCTGCCGCGCCGCCACGAACACGCTGAACCGGAGGACACCCGATGACTAAATATTTGCACACGATGATCCGCGTCAGTTCGCTGGAGGACACCATCGCCTTCTTCGACGTGCTCGGCCTGCGCGAGATCCGCCGCCGTCCGGACGAGAAAGGGCGCTACACCAACGTGTTCCTCGCCGCCCCCGGCGACGAAGCTGCTGCCGTGGAACTCACTTACAATTGGGACCCCGAGCCCTACACCGGCGGCCGCAATTTCGGGCATCTCGCCTATGCCGTGGACAACATCTACGACACCTGCAACGCCTTTATCGCCCACGGCGTGACGATCAACCGCCCGCCCCGTGACGGCCGCATGGCCTTCATCCGCACGCCGGACGGCATCTCCCTCGAGCTGCTGCAGGCCGGCGAAGCGCTGCCGCCTGCCGAACCCTGGACCAGCATGGCCAACACCGGTTCATGGTAGAGCGAGACGCCCCGGCGTCGCTGCCTGGTCACGCGCGCGAAAGCCCAGGCGATGATCGCCGCGGTCAAATGCGCGCGATAGCTCCGGGGCTTCCGCGGATGGCCGGCGGCTGACCTCGGGCGCTCGCGGAGACCCTGGTGCGCGTGTCGCACCTCGCCATGCACGTGCGAGGACACCTGGCGGAGCCGGACATCAATCCGCCGATGGTGCTGCCGCCTGGTCACGGAGTGAAGGCGGTAGACGCCCTCGCCGTGTTTCGCGGCACATAGCATGCACGCGGCTGAGTGCCTGCCCCAAAACTTCGCCCGGCCTAATTATCGGCAACAGCGGACCCACAATCGCGCTCAGCCTCGGTGGCGGAAACCGCTTTTGATGCCCCGAAGCAAGCGTAGGGCGGAACAGCGCAGCGCATTCCGCCTTCGATCGGTCTGGGCGCCGGAAGTCAGGCTCGCTCGCCGGCGTGAGCCGGTTCGTCAACAGCGCCCGCCCAGTCGCTTGGATACATTCCGCTGGCAACGCAGCGGTGGAACGTCGAGTACGGCCAATCCGCCGGGTGCTCAACCAAACCGTGCTTGATCGGATTGAAATGGATGTAATCGAAATGGCGGGCGAAATCCGGCTGGTCGCGGATTGTGTGCTCCCAATAGCGGCGCTGCCAAATACCGCGTTCGCCGCGGCCGGTCATAGCCCCCGATCGCGGTTCGACGGTCGGCAACGACTTGGCGAACGCGATCTTGATCGCGCGCCAGCGGCCGGGGAAGTCGGCGTCGCCTTCTGGCAAGCTCCACAGGCAATGCATGTGGTCGGGGAGCACGACCCAGGCATCGACACGAAACGGAGCGCGGGTTCGCACCCGCCGAACGGCGTCGCGGAGCGCATCGATATGCCTCACCAGAAAATTCGAGCGCCGGTCCAGCAAATTGACCGTGAAAAAGAAGGTTCCGCCAGGGACCCGGTTGCGGCGATAGTCTGGCATGGGCGGAGTATGCCCGGCCCCGTCGCGCGGCGGAATGCGCTACGCTGTTCCGCCCTACGTCTCTGGTACCAGCTTAGATTTTGACCAATAGCACTGCACTTGGCTGAGAGTGATCGCCGCGAGCCGGTGATCTTCAGTGTCACTGGCCGTCAGCTCGGGGATTTGCCGAACATGATCCAGCCGCCGCTGCTGGGCGTGGTGAAGGCCGCCAGCGCGGTCTCGGCCCGAACCTTGACCTGCCGGGCGCCGGCGGTGCCGCGGAGCTGCTCGATGCTGTCGGTGTACATGGCGGTGCGGCAACGCCCTGTCCCCAGATTGCCGCCGCTCGAGCAGAACGGGTGCGGTCCCTCGACCCGGATGTCGCCCTTGTAGAACGCGAAGGCGTCGCCGCGTTTGACGCCGTGCCACTGGAAGCCCTCGAGGAAGAACTGCGCCATCGGGGCATAGCCGTCATAGGGATTGAAGATATCGACATCGTTGGGCCCGAGCCCGGCGCCCTCATACATTCGCCTGGCGGCGCGGTCGGTCCAGTCCTCGATCTCGTCCAGATCTTCCTGGGTGCTGCGCTTGCGGAAATTGTGCTGCGAGTGATTGAGCACATAGACCGGCGTCTGCTTCATGTCGCGGGCGCGCTCGGCCGTCGTGAAGAGATAGGCGGCCGAGGCATTGACCGGCCGGTCGCAGTCCCAGAGCCGGAGCGGGTTCAGGATGTAGCGCGAATTGACGTAATCCTCGATCGTCAGCTGCGGCAACTTGTGGCTGGCATTGTACCCCCACGGCGTCAAGAGCCCGTTCCTGTGCTGGTTGACGACAAAGGGGGCGAGGTCGTCGTGCTTGCCGCCGTATTTCAGGCAGTACTGATTGTGCGGGAAGATGTTGATGAAATCGTTGCCGCCGTGATTGCCCCAGGGTGCAGTCCATTGGCGCGCACCGCGGGCGTAGTCGTCGGCGTTCTCGCCGCCGCGACGATAGCGGCCTTCGAGATTGCCGGTCGGGTAGATGACGAGACAGGTGTGGCACTGGCCGTCACCCACGGCCTGGGCCGCCATGCCGACCATTTCGCTGATCGTCGGCACCCCGGTCGGGGCAAATTTGACGTTCGTCAGGCCCATCTGCGCGATCAGCCACTGCGCGTTGACCAGAGTGAGCCCCCACTCCGAATCGTAGGGCGGGGCGAAATAGGGCCGCGGCGCCCATTGCGAGGCGGAGCCGCCGCTGCCGCCGGCAATATGGCTGTCGCAGCAGATGACACCCTCGATCTGATCCGGCGTGACACCGGCCTCGTCCATCGCCTTCTGGCAGGCGAGGATCGAGTAGGCGCCGAGCGTCTTGTCCATCGAGACTTCGTCCCAGCGACGGTCGACCGGCGAATGCCCGACCCCCGCCACCGCGACCTTGCCGCGGTGCTCCCAGACGCCGAGCCCGTCCTTGTCTCGCCGCCACTGATACCGGTCTGACGCGCTCATGGTTCTCCCTTTCCTCTATGCTCTGGTAGTGAAGGTATGGCAGTGACGAATGAGCGGTCGCATATCAACCGCTTGGTGCCCAGTTCAGGAAGGCTTCCGGCCCTTGCGCCGACATTTGCACCGGAGTTCTGTAGCCACTAACCTTTTGAGTGCTTGGCTCCTCCTGACAAGTCTTTACTTGGAACCTTTTTGCCAAATTGTATCATAGCTACAATCACCGACTGTCCGGCGTGCTTTTACGGTCCCGTCTCTGTATATCGCGCCGCTGACTGTACCCTCAACACGGAATACACGTATCATCGCTAGCTCGCCGTGAGAACCAACCGTCCCTTCAAAATTCGGCAAGTGCGCCTGGCCGTTGATGACCGTGAGTGTCCCACCTCGCCGCTCCGGACATTGGTCTATCTGCCCTGTCGCCCTGTTCACATGGGTTTCATTCACTTTCGTCGAAGAGACGACTGCGTATGTGCCGTCGAACTGAGTACTCGGGATCGGAAACGACACACTTTGCACTTTTTGCCAGATCAAATCATAGCGACAGTTATAACCGGTCCGGCGCGCGCGGACCGTGCCGTTTGCATCTATTCGGCCGCTCGTCGTTATTTCAATACCTTCGTTCCCTCCCCCTCTGCCGAAGGGCGTGGGTTCTAACCGTATCGTCAGCTCGCCTTGGGGCCCGACTATTCCTTCTTGTGCATTATACCGCACGTGGCCGTTCACAATGGCGAGCGGGCCAGGCGGCGACAAGTCCCCGCATTGGCCGATCCGGTTTGATCCCCACGCGTAGTAAATTTCATTCACCTTTGCCGAAGAGACGAACGCATAGGTGCCATCAAATTGAGTGATGGTGGTCGGAGGCGAAGGCGTCTGCGCATTCGCGATCGCAAGAGAGCCGCAAAATCCGACAACCCACAACACTCCAATGTGCTCTTTCATGGGCTTGCGCTCCGATTTTCTTGCATCGGCACCTCGAAGCGTATTACTTGCCATAGCTCGCATGGCAAGCTGCCACTGATGTCGGCTATCCGCCCCGAGCCGACCAACCGCACAGGTGCCTAACTAACCGACGACCCGCCACTCGTGGATCAGCTGGCCGGGGGCCACCTCCTCGAAGGTCACCTCGACGGCGGCGCCCACCGGCGCCTGGTAGGGCGGGGTGCCCGGGAGATTGGAATAGAAATTGACCCGCGGGTCCGCGTCCAAGGTCACCATTGCGAGGTTATAGGGCTGGTCGGGCATGCGGCGGTTGAGGCGGCCATCCTCGATCACGATGTAGGTCGCGATATGGCCTCGTCCTTCGACCGCCTTCCAGGTCAGACTGGCGGCCGAATTGCAGATTTGGCAGGTCGGCTGCGGCGGGTATTGCAGCCGGTCGCATTGAGCGCAGTGCTGCAGGACGAGCCGCCGTTGATTGACGGCGTCCCAGAACGGCTGGCTCAAAGCGTCGGGGACCGGGATCAGCTTTGGCATCGTTTCCTCGGAGGCTGACGGGAAATCAACTCAACCTTTACCGGGTCCCTGCGAAGGCAGGGACCCATCATGCAACCGACCGGTCGCTGGCGAAATGGGTTCCTGCCTGCGCAGGAACCCCGAATTGCCCCGCATGGCAACTGACGGGATCAGTTTTGGCATCGTTCCTCGGAGGTTGACGGGAAATCAGCTCAACCTTTACCGGGTCCCTGCAAAGGCAGGGACCCATGATGCAACCGTCCGGTCGCCGGCGAAATGGGTTCCTGCCTGCGCAGGAGCCCCGAATTGCCCCTCATGGCACGGACGGGGATCAGCTTTGGCATCGTTTCCTCGGAGGCTGACGGGAAATCAACTCAATTTTTACCGGGTCCCTGCGAAGGCAGGGACCCATCATGCAACCGTCCGGTCGCTGGCGAAATGGGTTCCTGCCTGCGCAGGAACCCCGAATTGCCCCTCATGGCACGGACGGGGACCAGCTTTGGCATCGTTTCCTCTGAGGCTGACGTTTATAGGGTCCCTGCGAAGGCAGGGACCCATCATGCAACCGTCCGGTCGCTGGCGAAATGGGTTCCTGCCTGCGCAGGAACCCCGAATTGCCCCTCATGGGACGGACGGGGACCAGCTTTGGCATCGTTTCCTCTGAGGCTGACGTTTATAGGGTTCCTAAGAAGGCAGGGACCCATTATGCAACCACCTGAGCGCTGGAGAAATGGGTCCCTGCCTGCGCAGGGACCCGCCGCTTCGCAAATTTTAGCAATTCCTACCGCTTTGCCGCAACGGCACTCCGCTTTATCGGGTCCGGACGGTAGCAGGGACCCATGTCGTCCGCCCGCGCTATGGCGCCAGGGATGGGTAAAGATCAGCCCAATGCGGGTTTTCGCGTTCGATCAGATTGATTTTCCAGTCGCGCTTCCACTTCTTGATTTGCCGTTCCCGGACCAGCGCTGTCTCGAGGCTTTCATGGGTTTCGAACCATACGAGACGGTCCACGCCGTATTTGGCGGTAAAGCCGGGGATGGCGCGGGTTTTGTGCTGCCAAACGCGGCGCGCGAGTTCGAAGGTCGAACCGACGTACAGCGTGCCGTACGGATTAGAGGCGAGGAGATAGACGAACGGCATCGTGCGGACCGGAACATGGGTCCCTGCCTGCGCAGGGACCGAGGTTTACGGCAACCCTGGATCATAAAGGCCGGCCTCTTTACTGGTCCCTGCGAAGGCAGGGACCTATCGGGCAACCGCTCGTTGGCGGCGACATGGGTTCCTGCCTGCGCAGGAACCCCGGATTGCATCCCGTCTCACCCCTCGCCGCGCCCGACCCACTGGCCGTAGACCGGGTACTGGCAGCAGATGAACTCGATATAGGCGGGGTGACCCGAATTATTGATTTCGAGCGCCCGCCGCAGGGCCGGGATGATTTCGGTGGGCTCGCTGACCCGCTCGGTGTGGTAGCCGAGGGCGCCGATCACCTTCGACATGTCGACCTCGTCGGACCCCAGCACCCGGTGGGTGAAGGGATCGTGTCCCGGCCCCCAGAAGCCCGGGCCGTAGCCGGCAAAGCCGCCATTCGAGATGTGCACGACCGTGACCCCGAGCTTCTCGCGCAGCAGAACCTCGAGGTTGCCGAGCATGTAGCCGAGGCCCGCCTCGCCGGTCACCGCCACCGACGCCCGCTGCGGAAACGCCTTCTTGGCGGCGATCGCGGCGGCGAGGCTGAAGCCCAAGGTCGAGACATTGCCCCAGCCGAGAAAGCCGCGCGGGATCAGCGTGTCGAAGACGGTCGATAGCTGGTCGCGCGTGTTGCCGCTTTCGTGCGTCACGAACGAATTCTTCAGATCCAGCACCTGCATCAGATCGCCATACACCCGATACGGGTTGATCGGCGTCTCGTCGGAGTTCATGACCTGCCGGTATCGGGCGAGTGCGGTGTCGCGCGCCGCCCTCACTTCCGCCGCCACATTACCCGCATTCCGTCCGGCGCCGCCCGTGACGCCTGACGTGCGGTCGGACACTTCCTGGCGCAGCGCCTGCAGTGTCAGGCGCGCATCGCCGATCACCGCGTGTGACGTCGGATACATCTTGTTGATGTGCAATTCGTCGACGTTGCAGTGGATGATGGTCTTCTTCGCCGCATCGGGAATTCCGTGGCTGAAGCGGCCCGGCGACAGGCTCGAGCCGATGGCGAGGATCAGGTCGCTTTGGTTCAGGTAGTGCGCCACCTGATCGCCGCGCACACCGACAAACAGCGGATGGTCCTCCGGGAACGCCCCTTTCGCCTTGAGGGTCGTGATCACCGGCGCATTGACCAGCTCCGCCAGCGCTTTCAGCTCTTCCGAGGCGCCCGCGTAGATGACCCCCTCGCCGGCGTAGATCAGCGGGTTGCGGGCTTGCAGGAGCTGCGCGACGGCAGCGCGCACATCCGCCGGGTCCGGTGCCGATTTCCAGCCCTTCACCGGACGGTAGGGGTCGGCGGTCTCGTCGTAGGTGGCCGTGGCGTTGGGAATGGCCAGGATCACCGGGCCCGGTCGGCCGCTGCGCAGCATCGTGAAGGCGCGGCGCATCAACTCGGGCGTGCGCTCGGGCTTGTCGAGATAGCCGAACCACTTCGACACGGTCTTCATCGCCGAGGCGACATCGTACTGGCTGTTGCCCGAGGCGCCGGCCGGCACGCCATCGGTGATGCACAGAACCGGCGAGCCATCCTCAAAGGCCTGCGCCATCCCGGCATAGGCGTATTGCATACCGGCGGCATTGACGCCGCCTTGGAAGGTGGCGACCCCGATCCGCGAGCCTGCGGTGATGCGCGAGAACGCGTCGGCGACCGCGACGGCGTAACGGTCGTCGCGCATCATCAGCATCGGCACCCCTTCGCGGCCGAGCGCGTTGTTCACCCGGCAGACCGGGAAGGTCGAAACCCAACCCACACCCTCCTGCTTGAGAATGCGGCTAATGCCGGTCGCTACATCGATCGTCATGGATGTGGTCTCCTTTGCCCATGGGAGCTTTGCATGGGGAGCCGAGCCGTCAGCCTCCGTGTGGGCGCACCGAAGCATACACGCATACAATGATCAGCCGCGTGCCGTTTCCCAACTGCCGCAGCAGTGTGATCGGCCTCGTAATCGCGGGCAATCCGGAAAATGACGGACACCTGTCGCCTGGCAAGAGGCGGTCGGGCATGAGATCATCCCGGACACACACAAGGACGGCTGCCGATACAGCTTGATGCTCCCGATCCAGCGCTCAACTCCGGCAGAAGGCTCCGTGGGGAGGGTAGGGGGCGCATCCATGACGACCTCGAGGCGGCTGGCCACGGCCACGACGAGCAAGGGGCTTCCGGCCGATCCGCAACAACCGCACCGGCCGCATCGCTGCCGCTTCCCGCCAAAAAGCGCCCGCGCAAAACCGGCTCCGGGGTTGGAATCCGGAGGCGTTCGTCTGCGCTATGAAGGCTTAGTTAGCGCAGTATAGCGGGAAGCCAGCGTTTGCCCTTGAGTTCCTTCTCTGCCGCCTTGCCGCCTTGGCGACAGCGTCCTTCTTGAGGCCGGAGCAGCTGGACTTCTTGGTCAAGCCGCCAACTTCCTCGATGGCGGTGAGAGTCTGATCCTTTGACACCCTCGCGAAATACTTTTCAGCGGTGCACCCGGATCGCCAGCGAGCAAATATGCAAAGAGAGATCTCCCAGACAGGATGCCGGCGGATCGCGTCGCCGCGCCGGAGATGCCAGGCGAGCGGCGGTGAGCGGCGCGGTGCGCCTTGACCTGTGGTGGGGCTCGGGTCAGGCTGTGGGGAGGGGTGTTTGGAGCGGGGCATGAGCGAGCCGCGGGAAATTTCGGTCGAGGTCAACGGCTTTTCATCGCGGGTGTGGCAGAAGGGCGAAGGTCCGAAACTCGGATATCTCGCCGGGTTCGGCGGATTGCCGCGCTGGGTACCGTTTCTCGACCGACTGGCCCGCGGGCGCACTGTGATCGTCCCGTCGCTGCCGGGGTTTCCGGGAGGTGAGCGCGGCCACAGCGTGCTCGACAGCCATCTCGACTGGGTGCTGGCGGTCCGTCAGCTGATCGGCAAGGCCGGGCTCGACGGCGCCGATCTGGCGGGCGGCTCGGTGGGCGGTTCGTTCGCCGCCGAAATCGCGGCGATCTGGCCCGATACGGTGCGCCGCCTGGCGCTGGTGGCGCCATGGGGCCTGTTCGACGACAAGGAGCCGGCAACCGACCCATGGGCGCAGCGCCCGCCCGACGTGCCGGGGCTGCTGTGCGCCGACCCGGAGCGTTGGAACGCGCTCAGGGCAGCGCCCGAGGGCACCAACTCGCCCGAATGGCCGATCGAGCAGACCCGCGCCGCCGAGGCCGCGGCCCGCGCTTTCTGGCCGCTCGGCAACACCAGGCTGGAAAAGCGGTTGCCGTTGATTGCCGCGCCGACGCTGTTGATCTGGGGGTCCGAGGACCGGATCGTGCCGCGCAGCTACGGCGACCGCTTTGCTCGGTCGATCGCCGGGCGCAGCGAGATCAGGACCATTCCCGGCGCCGGCCATCTGGCGGAGCTCGACAAACCCGACGAGGTCGCCGCCGCGATCCTCGCCTGGATGGACTGAAGCGCGCCTCACCCCAGCCCTCTCCCCGCAAGCGGGGCGAGGGAGATCCATTCGGCGAGGGCGAGGGGCGAACCTCAATTGGGAGGGTCGCGATGAAATTCGGGATTTTTTACGAGCACCAGCTGCCGCAGCCCTGGGACGACGGGGCCGAGTTGCGGCTTTATCAGAACGCGCTCGACCAGGTCGAGCTCGCCGACCGGCTCGGGATCGATTATGTCTGGGAGGTCGAGCACCATTTTCTTGAGGAATATTCGCACTCTTCGGCGCCGGAGGTGTTTCTCGGCGCCTGCTCGCAGCGCACCAAACAGATCCGGCTCGGCCACGGCATCGCGCTGATGCCGCCCAAATACAATCACCCCGCACGCGTTGCCGAGCGGATCGCGACGCTCGATCTGGTGTCGAACGGCCGCGTCGAATGGGGTACCGGCGAGTCGGCAACGGCGGTCGAGATGGGCGGCTTTGGCGTCGATCCCGACGACAAGCGGTCAATGTGGCAGGAAGCGACCAGAGAGGCCGCCAATATGCTGGCGATGCGGCCTTATCCCGGGTTCCGGGGGAACTGGTTCGAGATGCCGTGCCGCAATCTGGTGCCGAAGCCGGTGCAGAAGCCGCACCCGCCAATGTGGGTGGCGTGCTCGCGACGCGAGACCATCCACCTTGCCGCCAAAAACGGGATCGGCGCGCTGGCGTTCGCGTTTCTCGAACCCGAGCAGGCGGCAAAATGGGTCGAGGAATATTACGCCATCATCAAATCCGACGAATGCGTGCCGATCGGGCATCGGGTCAATCCGAACCTCGCCATTGTCACCGGCATGTCGTGCCACCCGGACGAAGCCGAAGCGATCCGCCGCGGGCTCGACGGCTTTCGCTTTTTCGGCTATTCGCTCGGCTATTACGCGCTGTTCGGCGAACACATGCCGGGCCGGACCGATCTGTGGCAGCGCTTTCTCCAAATCAAAGACCAGCTTCCGGAAAACGCCGGGCGCGGCGGCATCGGCACCCCCGACCAGTTGCGCGAGCATCTCGCCCGCTACGAGAAGGCCGGGATCGACCAGGTCATGTTTGTCCAGCAGAGCGGCGCCAACCGCCATGAGCATATTTGCGAGTCGCTCGAAGTTTTCGCTTCCCGTGTGATGCCCGAGTTCAAGGAGCGCGAGCGGGTCCGCGCGGCAGTGAAAGAGCGCGAATTGGCGCCCTTTATCGAGGCAGCGCTGGCGCGCAAGCCGCGCCTGCCGCCGGTCACGGATGCCGAGATCCCGCGCGTCGAAGCCTTTGGCCGCAAAGCGCCTTCGCCGCTGGTCGGCGGCGACCGCGGCGGCGCGATCCCGATCCCGACCGCCGACCCGCTCGCCGTTCGCTGACCGCGATCGAGCCGCCCCGCGGGCGTCTAAGCGCAGGGACCGAGAGCGCGAGCCGTCGTGATTCTCTTTATACGCATTGGGTGCGTGCTCGCGGGGCGCTGATCGAATCCTTGTGGGGACCGATTTTGTTTCGGATCGGGTGAGCCCGGGTCCGCCTCGCGAGCTCCGGACTATCGGGCGGGCCTATAGGTCTTGGCGACGGCGTCGGCCTTTTTCATGCCCTCGACCCCCTCGGCGCCCGTCATCAAGACGGTCGTCTTGCCGGCTTTGAGGGCGCCGCCGGCGCCTATCGCCAGCGCGATCGCCGACATGCTTTCATTGTTCGGCACATCGGCGATGATGACGAGATCATATTCGCCAAAGCAATACCAGCCGCCGACGAGCTTGCCGCCGACCGCCTCGCAGGCCTGACGGCCCACGGCTTCGACGCGGTTCTGCGGGTTTTTGAGCTGAGCGGCCCAAGACTCCGCGGTGTAGGCTGCCTGATACATATAGAGCGGCATGTTCGACCTCCCTTTGCTGGTTGCGCGGTCCGCTCCGCTTTCACAGCGGTTTGCGCCGACCGCAGCCGCTATCCTACGCCACAACCCGAACAATCGGCCAGTGGTGGCCACCGGGTTTCATCCGTTGCTAGCGCGGGTCGCGAGGAGCGGTCGCCATTTTGCTCTGCGATCGTTATCATCGCGACAGAGGAACGGACGAGGCCACGCGCCATGATTATCGACTGCCACGGCCACTACACCACCGCCCCGCGTCAGCACGAGGGCTGGCGCAACCAGCAGATCGAGGCGCACAAGGAGGGCAAGCCGGCGCCGGCGCGCCCGAGGATGACCGACGACGAGATCCGCGAGACGATCGTGGGCGGCCAACTCAAGGTGCAGCGCGAGCGCGGCACCGACCTGACGATCTTCTCGCCGCGCGCCGCCGGCATGGGCCACCACCTGGGCGACGCACGCACCAGTGAAGCCTGGGCGGCCGCCTGCAACGAGCTGATCCACCGTGTGTGCTCGCTATTTCCGAAGAACTTCATCGGTGTCGGAATGCTGCCGCAGAGTGCCCGCGTCCCGCCGCAGAACTGCGTCGCTGAGATCGACCGCTGCGTCAATGAATACGGCTTTGTCGGCGTCAATCTGAACCCGGATCCGTCCGGCGGCCATTGGCAGGACCCGCCGCTGTCGGACCGTTACTGGTACCCGGTGTACGAGAAGATGGTGGAGCACGACATTCCGGCGATGATCCATGTCAGCGCCGCGTGCAATCCGGCATATCACACTACCGGCTCGCACTACTTGAACGGCGACACGGTCGGCTTCAACCAGCTGATGAATTCGTCGGTGTTCAAGGATTTTCCGACCATCAAGTTCATCATTCCGCACGGCGGCGGTGCGGTGCCGTATCATTGGGGGCGCTTCCGCGGTTTGGCGCAGGACGCCAAGCTCGGGCTGCTGTCCGACCTTATGTTGAAGAACGTCTTCTTCGACACCTGCGTCTATCACCTCCCCGGCCAGCAGCTGCTGATAAAGGTGATCCCGGTCGACAACATCCTGTTTGCTTCGGAAATGATCGGTGCGGTTCGCGGCATTGATCCGGAAACCGGTTACCACTACGACGACACCAAGCGCTACATCGACCAGCTGCCACTCTCGACGGCGGACAAGGCAAAAATTTTCGAGGGGAATGCGCGCCGCGTCTACGGCCTCTTGTCCAGGACGATCGAGAAGCAGTCCGCCAGGGCGGTCTGAGTGTACGTTCGCACTCGGATTTTGCAGCCCACCGGTCGGAATCAGGCTCACATAAACGACAAAGAAAGCCTCTGGGGAACCGAGATGGCCGTACCTGATTTCCAATCGTTGATGCTTCCTGTGCTCATGGCGACCGCTGAGGGCGAGATACCCGCCCCAAAGCTGCGGGATCGCGTTGCAAGGAGCTTGAAACTCAGCGGAGAAGACCTGAGCGACATGCTGCCAAGCGGCCGGCAGACCACCTTTGGAAACCGAACGGCATGGGCGAATGTTTTCCTGCAAAGAGCGGGTTTGATCGAAAAGACTGGCCGCGGCGTATACCGCGCAACCCCGACGGGGCTTCAGGTTCTTGCCGAGGGACCGTCAAAAATCGACATGAAGTTCCTCGAACGCTTCCCGAGCTATGTGGAATGGCGACAGCGCAGCGTCGGCAAACCCCGTCTCGCAGGTCCTCCGATAGACGAAGTGTCCGCCACTCCCGAGGAACAGATAGGGCGTAGTTACCAGATTCTCACTGGGGCACTGGAGGCGGACCTCCTTGATCGAATGCGAGAGATGTCCCCTGCCTCGTTTGAGGGGCTCGTCATCGACCTGCTGAGCAAGCTCAAGTATGGGGGCGGCTTGCCCGAAAGAGGAAAGGCAGTCGGTGGGCCGGGCGACGCTGGCATCGATGGAGTAATTAACGAGGACGCACTCGGGCTCGACCGCGTCTATGTTCAAGCGAAGCGATACGGGGCGGGAAATTCGGTCGGACGACCGGAGGTCCAAGCCTTTTCAGGCAGCCTCGACGGGGTGAGCGCGACAAAGGGCATTTTGATTACGACGGGTTCGATCTCCCCAGCTGCACGCGAATACGCGTTGAGGATTGCGAAGCGGATCATCCTTATCGATGGCGTGGAGCTCGCCCGCCTCATGGTAGAGCAGGAGGTAGGGGTTCGGGTCACCGAGACTTACAGAATTGAGAAGATCGACGAAAATTACTTCACCGAATGAGAAGTTAGGCTTCACCATGCGCCGCCGGTCACGAGCACGCTGGGGCAAGCCCTCTGAACACACGGAGCTGATCATGTCGCAGGATAGCAGCCCCGAGCCGGGCAGCCGGTGGGAGGTTCTGACCAGGACCGGCGCCGGCACGCCAATGGGCGAGCTGCTGCGCCGCTATTGGTGGCCGATCGCCGGCGCCAGCGAACTGGAGCGGCCCGGCACACTCGCGGTGCGGCTGATGGGCGAGGATCTCGTCCTCTATAAAAACCTCGGCGGCAAATATGGCCTTCTCGATCGCCATTGCCGGCACCGCCGCGCCGACCTCAGCTACGGCTACGTTGAGAATTGCGGGTTGCGCTGCAATTATCACGGCTGGCTCTACGATGCGGACGGCCGGTGCCTGGCGCAGCCCTATGAGGACATGGCGCATCCCGAGAGGCACCTGCGCGACGAGGTCCGCATCAAGGCCTATCCCGTCGAGGAATTGGGCGGGCTCATATGGGCTTATCTCGGCCCCGAGCCGCGACCGCTGGTGCCCGATTGGGAGTTCTTCTCGTGGAAGAACGGTTTCCGCCAGATCGTCAAGGCCGAGATCCCGTGCAACTGGTTCCAATGCCAGGAAAACTCGATCGACCCGGTACATTTCGAATGGACCCATTCGAACTGGAGCGTGCGTCTCGCCGGCGAGACCGGGCCCTATACCGCGCAGCACGTCAAGGTCGATTTCAGCGAGTTCGATTACGGCTTCCAATACAAACGCATCCGCACCGATACCACCGACCAAGACCGGCTGTGGACGATCGGGCGCGTCTGCCTGTGGCCGAACGGATTGTTCACCGGCAATCATGTCGAGTTCCGCGTGCCGGTCGATGACGAGAACACGCTCAGCGTCATGTGGCATTTCAGCCGCGTACCCAGGGAGCGCGAGCCCTATGTCCAAAACCGCATCCCGACCTGGCAGGGACCGATCGCGGACCCGGCGACCGGGCGCTGGATCACCAGCCACGTGATGAACCAGGATTTCGTGACCTGGGTCGGGCAGGGCCGCATCGCCGATCGGTCGCAGGAATATCTGGCACCGAGCGACCGTGGCATCGTGATGATCCGGCGCCGCTTCCTGAACGATATCGAGGGGGTCAGGGACGGGCGGGACCCAAAGGCAGTGATCCGAGACCCGGCGGTCAACCGCGCGATCGCGCTGCCGGTCGCCGAGCGCCGGGCATTCATCGAGGGTTTCACGCGCGCCGAATTGACCAGCGATCCGCTCGCCCGCCGCGGCCTGCAGGGCTACATCTTTCAGACCGGGCAACCCGCCGAGGTGCGCGCGGCGTTTCTCGCGGCGATGGGCTTCAGCGAGGCGGAAGCAACGGCCGACCCGCGGTCCTTTGACCCGCTGGCCCCGGCATCGCGCTGACCTCGCGATCGGCTTCTCGGAGTTCGCGGCTGCGCACAACATGGCTTCGGCCCCGGCTGATGTCTTTCGCACCAAGCGACTGGCAGGTATTGCAAAATTAGATGCGTATCGGTCGGAATATATAATCAGTGCGGCGAGGGACGATGTTCTGCTCCGGGCGTTGGACGCGTAGGACCACCCCTAAGGAGCATAACATGCGTGTCCCCGCGTTCCCCCTCGTAGCCTCGTTGGTGTTGCTTGCAATGCCCGCCTTTGCCCAGAGCTCGGGCACGAGCGGAAGCCCTGCCGATCAGAACGGCGTGTCCACGCCCTCGACAGCCTGGCACAACCAATCAGGCATGAACGGCGCCAATTCCGAGCAGAGCGGTGTCCCCGCTCCCTCAACCGCCTGGCACAACCAGTCCGGCATGAACGGGGTCAATTCCGGGCAGAGCGGTGTCTCCAACCCCTCGGACGCTTGGCGCAACGCGTCGGAAGTAACCACCGACACCCAGCAGAAGCTGACGCAGTCGCTCGAGCAGAACGGCTTCAAGAATGTTATCGTGGCCGCATCGTCCTTCATCATCCACGCTCAGGCCCCGGACGGGTCGCATATCGTGATGCTGGTGAGCCCGGATCAGATGAACGCGCTGATCACGCCGGCGATGCCGGCGACCGGCAGCTCGACCGAGCCGGGCGGCAGTTCCAGCTCGGAAAGCGGGACGAACCACTAACCCCCGATCCATTCCGGCGTCGTTCCTCTTCCCCGGTTGCCGGGGAGAGGGCGGCACGCCGCCGCTTTTTTTGAGCCGACCACTTTGCCGATTTCGAGCCCAGCGCGGCTAATCCGAGCGCCGAGAATTCAAAGCCGCAACTCGTCGCGGCGCTGCGGCAACCGGTCCGCGAGGCGAGCAACGGAGCCTGGCGGGTCCGGCGCAACGGTAACCACCCGATTGCGCCCCGCCGCCTTGGCGACGTAGAGCGCTTCGTCAGCGCGCTTGAGCAGCCGCAGCCGGTCGTCCCCGCCCGCGGCCATAGTGGTTGCGCCGATGCTGATGGTAACCTCAAGCCGCGCAGCGCCGGATCGGAGTACAAATGGCTCGCAGGCGATTGCGAGCCGCAGGCGCTCCGCTACCGCGGCGGCTATCGCCAAGCTCGTCTCGGGCATGACCACGACAAATTCCTCGCCGCCGAGGCGAGCGACGAGGTCGACGCTGCGGACGGTATTCAACGCTCGGGCAGCCAGCTCGCGCAGCACATCGTCGCCGGCTGCATGGCCATGGCTGTCGTTGACCTGTTTGAAATGGTCAATGTCGAAAAGCAGCAGCGCCGTGCCGGATGCGTCATGGTTGACCCGCTCGATCAGCTCGTCGAGATGGGCAAATAGATAACGGCGATTGTAGAGTCCGGTCAGCTCGTCGGTCAGCGCGAGCGCCAGGCTGCGGCGATAATTCTCGTTCAATCGATCCTGCAGCCGCTTGCGCCGGATCTGAATTCCCGTGCGAGCGAGCAATTCGTTGCGGTCCACCGGCCGGATCAGATAGTCGTTCGCGCCCAGATCGAGCCCCTTGGCGAGGCGAGGCAGATCTCGGTCTGCGGCGATCAACAGAATCGGCAGCTGACGGAGCAGCTCGTTGCCGCGCCATTGCGAGACCAGGCGCAGCGGGTCGCCGTCCGGGACAGTCAAGCTCGCGATCACCAGCTCGGTCTCGGCATCGACGCGCGCCTGCGCGTCGGCGGCGCTGCGGGCGAGCGTCACCTGATGCGCAATCGCCAAGGTCTCCGCCATTTTGGCCGCCGCGAACGGGTCCTCCTCAACGATCAGGATGCGCGCCGGCCCGCCCTCCTCCAGGGTGGTTGCCGGATGGCCGCCGAAACGGCCGCAGATCTCGTCGCGCAGCCGCCATTCCTCCATCATCCGTTTGAGCCGAACCAGCGAGCGCACCCGCGCGAACAGGGCGATGTCGTTGACCGGCTTAGTCAGGAAATCATCGGCTCCGGCCTCGAGGCCGCTTAGCCGATTGGCGGCGTCGGACAGCGCCGTGACCATGACGACGGGAAGATCGGCGGTCCGCGGGTTGGCCTTCAACCGACGGCATACCTCAAACCCGTCCATGCGCGGCATCATCACGTCGAGCAGAATGACGTCGGGCAGCTCGGCGTCGGCGATCTCTAAGGCGGTTCGCCCGCTGCGGGCGGCCAGCACCTCGAAATATTCGCTCGCCAGCTTGGCCTCGAGCAGCTTGACGTTAAGTTCGACATCATCGACGACCAGCACGCGTCCAGACATCGGCCGCCCTCACGCTCAGATGGGTTGCGAACCGGCACTGGAGAGATACCGCTCGACGGTTTGCAGGAAGCTCGTAACCGAGATCGGCTTGGCGATGTAGTCTTCGCAGCCGCCGTCGCGCATCTTCTCCCGATCCCCCTTCATGGCGAAGGCTGTCACCGCGATGACCGGGATCATCCGCAGGGTTTCATCTTGCTTGATCCATCGGGTAACTTCGAGGCCTGAAACTTCCGGAAGCTGAATGTCCATCAAAATCAAATCGGGGTGGTGCCGCCGGGCAAGCGCCAACGCTTCGACGCCGTCCCTGGTCTGCAGCGTGTCATAACCATGCGCGGCAAGAAGATCGTTGAAGAGCTTCATGTTAAGATCATTGTCCTCGACAATCAAGACTTTCTGTCGCCGCCGCCAATCGCCGCCTACGTCCGGTCCAGGAAATTTGAGGGTCATGCTTCGCGGGTCTCGCATAAGATGCTTCGATGGCGGCTGCGCCGCGGGCCGCACCGGGCGAGCCCTCGGCTACCGCGTTCCGCAGCTGGTTCGCTGGCGGGCTTTTAATGGCGCGGGGTTTAAGAATTGATGAGCGACACTCTCGGACCGGCTCACCGCAGGCGAAAATTTGCGCGATGACCGCCGGTTTTCGCATCGGCGTTGATCTCGGCGGCACCAAGATCCTAGGTGCGGCTCTTGATGCCACAGGGTCGGTGTGCGCCCGCAGCAGAATTGCGACCCCGGCGGGGGATTATCAGGCGACGATCGCCGCGATCGTCGGCACCGTCGCCGCCATCGAGCGGGACATCAATTGTCAGGCGCCGGTCGGGATCGGCATCCCGGGCGCGATCTCGCCAGCCACCGGCCTCGTCAAGAACGCGAATTCGACCTGGCTGATCGGCCGCCCGCTGCAGCGGGATCTCGAAGCGGCGTTGACGCGCCCGGTGCGCCTGGCCAACGACGCCAATTGCTTTACCCTCTCCGAGGCGGTCGACGGCGCCGCCGCTGGCAGCAAAACGGTCTTCGGCGTGATTCTCGGCACCGGCGTCGGCGGTGGGATCGCCGTCGGCGGACAGATCCTTGCCGGCGCAAACGCGATCGCCGGCGAGTGGGGGCACAACCCGCTGCCCTGGCCCGCGCCGCCAGAAACGCCGGGGCCGCCCTGCTGGTGCGGCCGGTCGGGCTGCATCGAGAGGTTTCTGTCGGGTCCGGCTCTGGCCGCCGATCATCGCCGCCATACCGGGCAGAGCCTCGATCCGCCGGTGATTGCCGACGCCGCTCGGCGCGGCGACGTGGACTGCCGCACCACCCTGGCGCGCTACGCCGACCGGCTCGCCCGCGGCCTGGCTTCGGTCATCAACCTGATCGATCCGGACGCGATCGTGCTGGGCGGCGGGCTTTCCGCGATCGGTGCGCTCTACGACGAGGTGCCGCGAGCGTGGCGGCGCTACGTCTTTTCCGACCGGGTCTCAACCCGGCTTTTGGCGCCGGCCCATGGCGCCGCGAGCGGGGTGCGGGGTGCGGCCTGGCTGTGGCCGCCCGAGATCTCAGGGTGACCACGCTCTGCCGCGACTGCGGCGACCTCGCCCAACTCTGCGATCCGGCCGGGCTCGCGCCTCCCGGCCGACGCTGCGCGCGCTGCGGATCGCCGCGCGTGGTCACTCACCCGGCGCTCGAAACGCTGACGATCGCCCATGTCGATTGCGACGCGTTTTATGCGACGATCGAAAAGCGCCAGCAGCCGGCGCTGGCCGATCGCCCGGTCATCGTCGGCGGCGGCGCGCGCGGCGTCGTGCTGGCCTGCTGCTATGTGGCGCGGCTTTACGGCGTCCACTCGGCGATGCCGATGTTCAAGGCGCTCGCCAACTGCCCCGATGCGGTGGTGATCCGGCCCGACATGGCAAAATATCGCGAGGTCGGACGGGCGGTGCGAGCCGAGATGCGGCGGCTGACCCCGCTCGTCGAGCCGGTGTCGATCGACGAGGCGTTTCTTGATCTTACCGGCACCGAAACATTGCACCGGGCGGCGCCGGCGCAGCTCCTGGCCGAGCTGGCGCGGCGGGTCGAAGCCCAGTTCGGCATCACCCTCTCGATCGGGTTGAGCGACACCAAGTTTCTCGCCAAGATCGCCTCCGACCTCGACAAGCCGCGCGGCTTTGCGGTTCTCGGCCGGGCCGACGCGCCGGCTTTTTTCGCCGACAAGCCGGTGTCGCTGCTGTGGGGCGTCGGGGTGGCGCTGCAGCGCCGGCTCGCCGCCGACGGCATCACCCTTGTCGGCCAGCTCTCGCAGATCGGCGAGCGGGACCTCGCGGCGCGCTATGGGCGGATCGGCGGGCGGCTTGCCCGGCTTGCCGAGGGCGCCGACGACCGCGCCGTCGTCGCCCATTCGCCGGCCAGATCAATCTCGGCGGAAACCACGCTTGCGCGCGACGAAGCCGATGCCGAAATCCTGGCTCGCATCCTGTGGCCGCTTTGCGAGCGCGTGTCGGCGCATCTTAAGGAGGCCTCGCTCGCCGCCACGGCGGTCGCCCTGAAGCTCAAGACCAGCGATTTCCGCGTGCACACGCGTTCGCGCCGCCTGGCCGACCCGACCCAGCTGGCCGAAACCCTGTTTCGCGCTACGTTGTCGCTGCTCGCCGGCGAGGCCGACGGAAGGGTGCGCTTCCGCCTGGTGGGCGTGGGCGCCGACGCCCTTGTCGACGGCAGCGCCGCAGATCTGCCGACCTTGTTCGACGACTATCTCGGCCGGCCGCGGCGGCTCGAACAGGCGATCGACGGGCTGCGTGAGCGGCTCGGCGACACGGCCGTGCGACGCGGACGCGACCTCGACGCCGCCGGCCCGGCGGGCGACACCGCCCCCAAACACCTCTTCCGCGACAAGATCTCCTAGTGGTGCAGTTCTAACATTCGTGACCCATGCAATTCGCCGTCATACCCGCGGAAGCGGGTACCCAGAGCAATCGGCACCTCGCTGGGAACCCTGGACCCCCGCTTTCGCGGGGGCGACGAAAGACAGAGCGCGGGGACTCGTTTCTATGGTGTGTACCACGAGTAGAGTGGTCGAGTGCAGAACGGATGGTGCCCAAGCATGCCCTCACCCATCCGACCTGCCGGCTGTCCCCCATTCCCGCGATGCGGGAGAGGGTGCCGAGACCAGCGAGGCGGGTGGGACGCGTCGGCACCGAATGTCGGGCTCGCACCGCTAGCGCACCGCGTCGCGCTCCTCCGGAGCGGCGGCGAGCAGCGTTTCCGCGGCGGCGAGATCTTCCGGCCGGTTGGCGTTGAAGAACGGATCGATCGGCTGATCTGGGAAAGCCACGGTCACAAGCTTGTGGCGCGCGGTCCATTGATCGACCTTGCGGATGCCCTCCTCGATAACCGCCCGCCGCAAATTATCGCGCAGCCAAACCGGCCAAAGCCCGAACACCGGGTGCGAGCGGCCGCCCGAGGCGGCGCAGGCGAGATCGGCGCCGGCCCCTTCGAGCGCGGCGGCGAACCTTGCTACGAGATCCCGCGGCAAGAACGGCGCATCGGTCGCGACACTGACAACGTATGGACAATCGGGGCGGCTTGCCGCGGCCCAGTCGAGCCCGGCCAGCACCCCGGCCAGCGGCCCGGCGAAACCGGGGACGCTGTCGGCCACCACCGGCAGGCCAAAGCCGGCGAAGCGGGTGGGGTCGCCATTGGCATTGAGCACCAGTGCCTCGACCTGGGGGCGCAGCCGGGCGGTGACGCGATCGAGCAGGGTCGCCTCGCCGAGCGGGCGTAACGCCTTGTCGCCGCCGCCCATGCGCCGGGATTGGCCGCCGGCGAGCAACAGGCCGATGGTGTTCACGCCGCATCCTCGGCGAGACTTCGCCTTTCGCGCGAGCCGGGGATGCTCGTCCTCGACCGCCCGCAGATCGCCGTCGAAAACGATCCGTTCGCTGCCGGCGAGCGCCACGAAGCGTTTGCCCTTGGCGCGGCCGATCAGGGTAAGCCCGGCCTGGCGCGCGAGATCAACCCCCCAAGCGGTAAAGCCCGAGCGCGAGATCAGGATCGGGATCCCCATCTGCACGGTCTTGATCACCATCTCCGAGGTCAGCCGCCCGGTCGTGTAGAAAATCTTGGCCTCGGGCGACACCCCATTGAGGTGCATGTAGCCGGCGATCTTGTCGATCGCGTTGTGGCGGCCGACATCCTCCATATAAAGCAGCGGCCGGTCCTCCTCGCACAGGACGCAGCCGTGGATCGCGCCGGCGGCCAGGTAAAGGCTCGGCATGGTATTGATCTTGCGGCTCAAGCCGTAGAGCCACGAGGTCCGCAGCACCGCCTCGGGGGCGAGCCGGACTTCCTCGAACCTCTCCATCAAATCGCCGAAGACGGTGCCTTGGGCGCAGCCCGAGGTCAGCGTCTTCTTGCGCAATTTGTCCTCGAAATCCGTCTCGCGATCGGTGCGCACGACGACGGTCTCGAGCTCGTCGTCATAGTCGATGCCGGTGATGCGGTTGTCCGCACGCAGCATGTTCTGATTGAGCAGATAGCCGACCGCGAGATAGTCCGGATGATCGCCGATCGTCATCATCGTCACGATCTCGCGTCCGTTCAAAAACAGCGTCAACGGCCGCTCCATGACGACGGCGGTCTCGATCGACCGGCCTTCCTGGTCGATGCCGGCGACGGTGCGGGTCAGCCGCGGATCGTCGGGCTGCGGGCGGACGGTGAATTCCTGCATCTGTCGATGATGGGTCTTGCTGGCTGTCGGTGCAAGGCGGCCCCGAGATCCCAGGCTGGAGTTCCTGCCAGCTCGGATTAGTTATACGGTGTTCGGCGTCTATAGACGCTTGGATTATAGGCACCCAGGGCGGGAGCTGGTATGGCGGATCTGAAGACCCTGTACGAGGACGACACGGCGGCTTGGTCCGAGCAGCAAGCTGCAGCACTGCGCGCGGCGGCGCGCGGCGGCTCAAACCATCTTCTCGACTGGGAGAATTTGGCCGAGGAGATCGAAAGCTTGCGCAAGTCGCTCAAATACGCGATGGGCAGCCAGATTTTCCGGATCATTCACCACTTGGCGAAGCTGGAATATTCACCGGCAACGGACCCGCGCAAGGGCTGGCGGCGATCGATCCGCCACGCCAGAACGGAGGTCCGCCGTATCCTCCAGGACAGTCCGAGCCTGAGGCGTGAGGTACCCCGCACGATCGCCGGCGAGACGAGGCCTGCCATCGAATACGCGATCCAGGATCTGCAAGAATTCGACGAGTTGGACCGCCATCAGCTGCCGTCCCTCGAAAAGGCCTCCTACACCGAGGAGCAGGTGCTCGGCGATTGGTTCCCCGAGGAGCCGCGGGCTGGCGAAGGGTGACGATGACGCGAGCGGGGCGACATTTCCCAGTCGCGTCCCTATCTTCCTGGAGTAGCCTTCCTATCTGCGAAGAGAGGCGGACAACGCCGCGAGCGAGCTGAGCATGATCGACCCGTTTGGACGGACCATCACCTATCTGCGCGTATCGGTCACCGACCGGTGCGACTTCCGCTGCGTCTATTGTATGGCGGAAGAGATGACCTTTCTGCCCAAGGCCGAGCTGTTGACCCTTGAAGAGCTCGACCGCGTGTGCAGCGCCTTTGTCCGCCTCGGCGTACGCAAGCTGCGCCTGACTGGCGGCGAGCCATTGGTTCGGCGCAACATTATGACCTTGTTCCGCTCGCTTGGGCGCCATCTTGAAACGGGCGCGCTCGACGAGCTGACCCTGACCACCAACGGCAGCCAGCTCGCCCGCTATGCCGGCGAGCTCGCCGCTTGCGGGGTGCGGCGGGTCAATGTCTCGGTCGACACGCTCGACCAGGCGAAATTCACCGAGATCACCCGACGCGGGCGGCTCGACGTGGTCCTCGACGGCCTCGCCGCCGCCAAGGAGGCGGGGCTCGCGGTCAAGATCAACGCCGTGGCGCTGCGCGGCGTCAACGAGGAGGAGCTCGACGATCTCGTCGCCTGGTGCGGCGACCAGGGTTTCGACCTTGTGTTCATCGAGGTCATGCCGATGGGCGACATCGGTGGTGAGAACCGGCTCGACCAATACCTGCCGCTGTCCCTGGTCCGCGCGCGCCTGCAGCGGCGCTGGACCCTCGACGACAGCGACTACCGCACCGGGGGGCCAGCGCGTTATGTTACGGTGCGCGAGACCGGCCGGCGGCTCGGCTTTATCACGCCATTGACCCACAATTTCTGCGAGAGCTGCAACCGCGTCCGGCTCACCTGCACCGGCACGCTCTATATGTGCCTCGGCCAGGAGGATGCCGCTGATCTGCGCACCCCGCTGCGTCAGTCGGAGGGCGACGAGGCGTTGGCGGCGGCGATCGGCGAGGCAATCGGGCGCAAGCCGAAGGGTCACGACTTTATCATCGACCGCCGTCACAACCGGCCCGCGGTCGGCCGCCACATGAGCGTGACCGGCGGGTGACCGCTACGCCGCCGGCGCGGACGGCGCCCCGGATCGCCGTCGTCGCGGCCGAGACGGACGTCGCCCAACAGGCGTCGGCTGAGCTGTGCCGCCTCTATCCCTGCGTGCCGCCCGAAGAGGCCGAAATCGTCGTTTCGCTCGGCGGCGACGGCTTTATGCTGGAGACTTTGCATCGCTTTCTGCCGCAGGGGGTGCGGATCTACGGCATGCATCGCGGCAGCGTCGGCTTTCTGATGAACCCTTATCGGCCGGACCGGCTCGACGAGCGTCTGGCCGAGGCGCAGCCGGTCGTGCTCCATCCGCTCGAGATGACCGCGCGGGACGAACAGGGCGGCCGCCACCGTGCGCTCGCCTTCAACGAGGTGTCGCTGCTACGCGAAAGCCGCCAGGCGGCTAAGCTGCGGATCACGGTCGATGGGGTTGTGCGCATCGACGAATTGACCGCCGACGGCATCCTGGTAGCGACGCCGGTCGGCAGCACCGCTTACAATCTGTCGGCGCATGGCCCGATCATTCCGCTCGGCGCCGGCGTTCTGGCCCTGACCCCGATCAGCGCCTTCCGTCCGCGGCGCTGGCGCGGGGCACTCTTACGCCACGAGGCCAGAGTGCGGATCGATGCTCTCGAAAGCGACAAGCGCCCGGTCAGCGCCGTGGCCGATTTCACCGAGGCGCGCGACGTGGTGACCGTCGAAATCCACGAAAATCGGGACATCCAAATGACCCTGCTGTTCGACCACGATGCCAATCTCGAAGAGCGGGTGTTCAAGGAGCAATTCGCCACCTGAGCACGCCGGCGCTCCAGCTGTCCGTGCAGGCATCCGGTCGCGTCGTGCGGACAACCCGCCTCGTCGTCCCGCGGCGGAGGCGGCGCCCGCAAGCCCGGCCCGCAAATGCTTCGTCGGCGTGTCAATCGGCGGCTATCTTATGATAAGCTTGCCGATAGAACGGAGTGACGGCGATGGCGCGCCTGCCCTATCTCGACAAGTCCGATCTGCTGCCCGAGCACCAGGATCTGCTGGCGCGCAACATCAACCTGTACCGGCTCTTGGCGCACAGCCCGCGCGCCGCACGCAGCCTCAACACCCTGGCGCGGTTCATTCGCGACGGCAGCCGAACTCGATCCGAGATTACGGCAGATGGCGATCCTGCAGGTCGGCTACGTCACACGGTCGGCCTACGAATATTCGCACCACATCCGGATCAGCCGTGAATTCGGCGTCTCCGATGCCGATATCCGCGCCATCGCCGACGAAACCGCCGGGCGTTCAACCGATCTCGATCTGCTCGCCAAGGCGGTCCTGCGCGCGGCGCGCGAAATGACCAGCGATCTGGAGATTTCCGACGAAACTTTCGATCGCCTGCGCCGCGGCCTCGGCGACGAGCACTTAACCGATCTCGTTCTGACGATCGCCTTCTACAATGGCCTGGTGCGGCTGCTGGCGGCGATGAAGATCGATGTCGAGGATGGCTATCTGCCATACCTCGAGGAATTTCCGCTGCCCGATGCGCCCTGAGCGCGGCGCGGGACCCGTCGACCGGCCCTGCTGGTCGGCTTGGCCGCGCTATTTGCTGGCCAGGGCGCGGGCGAGCTGGCTGACCGCTTCCTGATGCTTCTCGTTGCGGATCTCGGCAAAATTGCGCGCGATCTCCAGCAGCATGCGCTGATGCGGGGTAATCTGGCGCGGCCCTTCCTGCCCGATCCCCTCATAGAAGTGGCTGACCGGGGCGCTCAGGGCGCGGGCGATCTCGAACAGCCTGCCGGCCGAGACGCGATTGATCCCGCGCTCGTATTTGTGCGCCTGCTGATACGTGACCCCGATCATGTCCGCGAGTTGCTGCTGGGTCAGCCCCAGCATAATTCGGCGCTCGCGGATGCGCGCTCCGACATGATCATCGATGGCCGCAGTCGACCGCCCTCGCTTTGGCTTAGCCATGCCCTCACCCATCTAGCTGTGCTCAGATGCCTAACGTGCTCCGCAACCGCTCTATCAACACGTTGGCAGCGGGTTTCATTCCACCTGTGCAAACGAGCGGCCGACGGCTCGCGATCTGCAGAACCCCGATCTCGACGACTATCAACGAGAGCGGCAGCCCGAGCCTCCGATAATCTCCGAAGTGGTATCCCCCAAGCCCGATGACAAGAGCGCCGGAATGAGCAGGGCGTCGGACCGACCGCCGA
Organism: uncultured Alphaproteobacteria bacterium; assembly: GCA_963832875.1. Lineage (GTDB taxonomy): Bacteria > Pseudomonadota > Alphaproteobacteria > ATCC43930 > CGMCC-115725 > AP-15. The sequence continues at coordinate 94,112 of CAWHWB010000007.1, forward strand.
CCAGGGACACCCACTCCAACCCGCCACGAGAGTGGCGCCGCTCCCCGAAAATCCGGCCAAATCGGAACCGCAGGAACCGGTCGATGTCCCCGCGCCCGCGTCAGCCTCGTTCAAGGCAGCCGCAAATCCTGGTAAGATTGAATCAACGGATAAATGGTCTACTGTCCGGGCGCGCGACCCCGGCGGCTTTGGGGCGGCACAGCGGCGAACCCATTCAGCTATGAGATGTACGGGCAGCGCCCAACAAGCAAACGAGGTCGGTCGAGCGATATGGCGCACCCGGCGAGATTCGAACTCACGACCTCTGCCTTCGGAGGGCAGCGCTCTATCCAGCTGAGCTACGGGTGCCAATGCCCGGTTTGGGCCAGCGCCGAACTCCTTCCTCAATACCTCCGCCGGCGCCGCCGATGCAAGGAGCTTGGCACCCTCCGCCGCTGGTCGCGACCGCCAGGCGGCCCTGGCGGCGCGCTCGGGTTCGGGAATTATCCGCTTGCCGGCACTCGCCCTTGGGTGACGCATGGATGATCCACTGACCGCGGCCCGGGCCGCGCCCGCGGCACCGGCCCGGCGCGTCAGCCCGGCGATGAGCCACGACATCGTCGACCAGTTGGAGCGGCGCTTTGGCCGGTTGCAGTCGCGGCAGCGGCTCGGCATCGAAGACGATCACGAGGCGCGGTCCGGCGGCCGGGGAACCGGGTCATTGCGGCCGCGGCGATGGTATTTGAGCCCGCCGGTCATCCGCCGCACGCTGAAATTGACCGGATTGTATTGGCGCGGGCGGAAAAACGCCGAGCGCATCAAGATCCGCCACCACGACATAGCTCTGCCGGGGCTCCCGCCGGCGTTCGCCGGGTTCACCATCCTTCAACTGAGCGATCTTCACATTGATATGAACCAAGGGGCGATCCGCCGATTGATCGCGCTGCTGCCGGAGCTCAACTACGATCTGTGCGTGCTGACCGGCGACTATCGCGGCAAGACCTTCGGGCCGTTCGCTGCAACGCTCGAGGGGATGGCGCGGCTGCGCGGTCACCTCACCGGACCGGTCTACGGGGTCCTGGGCAACCACGATTCGATGCGCATGGTCCCGGCCCTGGAGGAAATGGGCATCCGCATGCTGGTCAACGAGACCGAGCCGCTGCTGCGGGACGGCCACCGGTTGCACCTAGCCGGCATCGACGACGCCCACTATTACCGGCTCGACAACATCGAAAAGGCCGCGGCGCGAATCCCCGACGGCGAATTTTCGGTCCTGCTATCGCATACGCCCGAGATCTACCGTCAGGCGGCGCATGCCGGTTTCGACCTGCTACTGAGCGGACACACGCATGGCGGCCAGATCTGCCTGCCCGGCGCCATTCCGCTAACGCTCGATTCGACCCTGCCGCGGCGAATGGGGTCCGGGTCGTGGCGCTATGGCCGAATGGTCGGCTACACCTCGGTCGGCGTCGGCTCGTGCATCGTCGCGGTCAGGATCAATTGTCCCCCGGAAATCACCCTTCACCACCTGCATCCCGGCTGAGCCTATCGGCTGCCTCTAATAGGGTCGTTCGCGCAGGTCGAAGGCATAGAGCAGCCGCGACAGCAGCAACTCGCCGATCACGAAAACGGCGACGCCGAGCGCCACATCGGCAAGGGTGAGCGACAGCGGACCAAGACAGCCGAGCAGCGGAAACAGCGATTCCGGGACCTGATCGATCCCGATGGCAGGGCTACTGGAGGATCGGCCGAGGCGTCGCTTTAAAAAGCTGGAGAACAGGTCGCCGACCATCGCCAGCGTGCCGACCAGCATGCCAATTTGCCACGACAGACCGACCAATGGCGCGCCCGCGGTGCTGACCAGGATAGCCAGGATCAGACCGCGTATGGTTTTCGACCGACCGAACAACGGCCGGCCGTCGACAAATTCGCGGCCGCTGTCGAGAGGACGAAGCAGCCGAGGTCCCAGCAGCTTCCCAGCAACCAGCGGCGTTCCGTTGGCCAGCAGCAGCAAAAACAGCAATCGGATGACAGTCGAGACGTGCATTCTCTCAGTGCTCGTCTAGCGAGGCTTGGCTGGTCCCGCCGAGAACCGTCGCGGGCCCGCCGCGGTCCGCGCCCGACAACAGCGGCTCCCCGGGTGCGAGCACCCAGCCCGCGACATCGGCGATGACCACCGAACCATCGAGATCGCGCATCAACATATGGTAGCCGTGCGGATAATAAGCCAGGCTGCGGCGGTCTGCCGGATCGTGCGGCAACAGACGGACAAATCGGCGAATCGGGCGTTTCGGGATGATCGGGTCTTTCGCACCGTACATCAGCAACAGTGGCGCATGCAGCCTGGGTGCCAAAGCGAGCGCGGCGTCCATCAGGTTGACGAGGCCCCAAATAGTGTCGACGCGGGTGTCTTTGATCACCAGCGGGTCCCGCGCCAAGGCCCTGAGCATAGGAATATTGTCCGACGCCAGGATGTGCAGTCCTTGCCCGGTCAAGGTCAGCCCCGGCGCCAAGCGGACCGCAACCGCCAATGCCAGGCGCGGGATCAGCCCCATCGTCGGCCGGCCCCAGACCGCCGGCGCCGACAGGATCACCCCGTCAACGTCGGGGATCGGGGTTCCGCTGGCGCCGGTCATCGCCACCACCGCCACCGCCCCGCCCATGCTCTCGCCCAGCAGATAGAGCGGCACGCCGGGGTAGAGGCGGCGCAATATTCCACATGCGGTTGCGGCGTCGATGGCGAGCGCCGCGCGTCCGGGCCACCGCCCGCGCTCGGGCGCCGCGCCAAAGCCGCGCTGGTCGTAGGCATAGGTGGCGATGCCGTCTTTCGCCCAGGCCTTGCCCGCCGCGGCAAAGGCGTTGCTGTAGTCGTTGAAGCCGTGCAGCGCCAGGATCACGGCCTTGACCGCGCCGCGAGGCAGCCATCTGCGCAGCGGCAGGCGTTTGCCGTCGGTGGTGACGAAATGGTTCTCGGTGAATTGCGGCGCCGGCTCGGGGTCGGGTGCGGCGCGGGCGACGCGCGGCTCGGAAAACGCCGCGGTCCGCGCGGTCGTCGGCGCGCAGGCGGTCAGCGCCAGCAGCGCCACGACCAGCCACACGCCGCCCGAGAAGAGTTTGATCCGGCGTTCCCCGCTGCTCACGGTATGGGCTGAGATCGGGCCGTCACCCGTTGCAGCCGACCCCATGGTAGGGAGCAAAATGCGGCCGGTCGCGGTCGATGTCCTGATCAAAAAAGCCTCAGCCTCGGCGGCTCCGCTCGACCTGCATGTTGGCGAGGAAAGGCACCAGCGGATGCGCGCCCATCGCGACGACGGCGCTTGTGTCGAGCGCGATCAGCGCCGCCCGCTGTTCCCTAGTCAGTCGGAAACGGTCGGCATAGGCCGCCGCATCGGCGAGATAGGCAGCGCAGCTCGCGTCGTCATGGGCGAGGCCCTGCAACGCGACCGTCAGCTCGACCAGCTCGGGCTTGATCGACCGATAATGCGGTTCGGGAGCGCCCGGCAGTGGCCCGAACCAGCCGAGCGAGGCGTAATTATGGTGCCAGGAGGGCTCCATCGCGACGATGTCGGGCTTGCGCTCGCCGAGCATGCCCGCGGCACAGGCCCAGCAGCGAAGCTCGACATTGCCGGCCGCGTCGAGCTCGGCCGCATCATAACCAACCAAGGATTTGAGGTGTCCCGCGGCGAGCTTTTCAAGGGCGTTGCGGTCCCAGGCGAGGTCGGGATGGGCGTAGCGCTCGGTCCCGGGAAAATGCGACATGCCGCCGCTGGCCAGCACCGCCGTTTTGAGGCCCATCGCGGTGACGATCCGCGCCAGCGTCTGGCCAAAAAGAAAGCAGCGCTCCATTGTCGGCTGCGGCGGCAGGTAGGCGTTGACATAGATCGGCAGCACCGGATCTTCGATCCCCAGATGGGTCAGCGGGATGCCGATGGCGTAATCGACCTTGGCGACGCTGCTGAACGCGGGATCGAAGCCCTGGCCGTACATCTCTCGCACGATCTCGAAGCCGATCTCGCCCGGCACTCGCCAGTGAAACTCGCGGCCGGCGAAAGCGCCCTTGGCTTCGCCGCCGACATGAATGGTAAAAGGCGGCGCGGCGGTGTGAAAGAACTGCTCGGCATGGTCGTTCGAAAAGATGATCCAAAGATCGGGCGCCATCGCCCGCAGCTTGGCGCCGATCTCGGCGGCGACTGCCTTGACCCGCTCGACGGTGCCGCGATCCTCGGTCGCCGGCATCGTGAAAAATTGCGGGGCGTGGGGCAGCATGGCCCCGCCGATCACACTCGACATCACGACGCTTTCTCCCGGTCGTCGATCGGTTGATACTATGGCGGCGCATGTTAGGGTCGCGAGCGTCAAAATGCCTACCGAGGAAACGCCCCCGATACCGTCTTCCGCCGGCAGTCCGCCGACCGAGCGGGGCGACGTCGAACTGCCGATGACGACGGCTGAGAGCGCGGAGAGCGCGCCGGCCCAGCCGCCGCCCGCAATCGGGACCGCGCCGAGCGGCGAGCCGCCTCGCCGGCGGCGGCACCGGCGCCGCGGACCGCGCGGCGCGGCGCGGGTTGCCGCGGCAGCGAATTCGGGCGGCCCAGTCGAAGCGAGCGCACCCCTCGGCGAGACCCCGCAGCAGGTCCCGCAGATCGAACCGCCGCGCACCGGCGGCCCGCATGAGCCGCGACCGCACCGCCGGCGGCGCCGGCGCAGACCTGGGCAATTTGCCGCTTCGGGCGAACTGCCTGCAGTACTTCCCGCACCGGACGGCAACGCCGAACCAGGCAATACTGAAGGCGCGTTCTCCGCTGAAGCCGCGTCGGACCGGATCTTGCACCTGCGGATGCGCGAGCCCGGCACGGCCGAGGAAGCGGCCGGCGCGCGCGAAGCGACCGGAGACCTACAGGCGGGAGGCGAGCGTGACCCGTCTGCGGCCGGGCTCCAGCACCCCGATCGCCGGCCACGTCCGGCGCCCGGCCAGGGTGCACCGCCGCGCCGCCGGCGAAGGCGGCCAGCGGCGAAGACCGCGGCCGAGGGCGGCGCTGCGGCATCAGGCGCGCCCTCGATCACCCCGGCCTCGCCGGGTATGGCACCCGGCCCGAGCCGGGGACCGCGCAGCCGCAGGCCGCGTAGCCGGGGAGCGCGCCCGGAAGGATCACCAGCGGCGGCTCTGGCGGCCGGACCGGACAGCAACCGATCGGTAGCGGACCGTCGGGCATTCGGTCGGCGCGATCCCGGCGCGAGCGGCGCGGCGCCGAGCCGGACCCGCGGCCGCGCGACGGACCGGCCTCCGGGCAGGGGCCGCGCTCCTGACCGCCCTGGGGCCAGGGGCCGAGACCGAGCGCCGAGCCGGCCCGCGCAGAAGCTTTATGCGCTCGAATCGATGGTCGATCGCGGTTTCGAGGACATCGCCGACGATGCCGAGGAGAACGGAACGCGACGGGTTCACTGGACGATCGTCAAGCGCACCGTAGCCGACCAGAACAGCGGCAAGCCGATGTCGGCCGCCTATGTCCTGCAGCGCGAGGGGGCCGAGACCGAGTTCGCCAATCTCGGCGCCGCCCGCGCCGCCGCCAATAAGACCATCGTCCACCCGGAAAAGCTGACCCTGTCCAAGGCCGAGCACGTCGCCGCCAAGAACAAATGACCCGGTGGCCGGCCCCGCTGCGGCCTATCGGCGGCGGCGCTCTGCCATATCTTCGTAGCGGCCTGGATCGGCGATTTCGGCGATCGTGCCGTCGGGAGAGCGGAACTTGACGGTTCCGGCGTCCGGCTTCGAGAGGATCGTGCCGCCGAACTCCTCGATCTTGGCGAGGGTCGCCGACCGGTCCTCGACCGCGATGCCGAAATGGTGGATGGCGGGACCTGCGCCGACCAGCTTTGCTTCGGCGTCTTCCTCGCTGTCGTAGACCATCAGCGCGAGATCGACATAGCCGTCGGTCAGATGGCGCGAGACATGGCCGCGCGAACGCCCGGTGCCGACCTGGCGAAAACCGAACACGTTCTCGTAGAACCGGGTCGCCGCCTCGAGGTCGGTGACCTTGAGGGCGACGTGATTGATTTTCGCCATCCGCGTTCTCCTATTCGCCGGCGCCGCCACTATACGGCGCCACTACCTTGCCGGTGCGGTATTGTGCGGGTTCGAGGATCACTTCGATCTTGGTATCCTTGAACTGGTCGAGGCTGTTGCTTTTGATGTTCTGCCATTGCACTTCGAGCACTCGCGGCTTAGACCATTCGCCGTCCTTGCCGAAGGTAATGTCGCCGACGATCGTCTTGAATGGATGACCGCGGATGTAATCGGCGAGCTTGGTCTGATCGAGAGTCTTGGCGCCCTCCACCGCATCACCCAAAACCTGCAGATTGGCGTAGGCAAAGGGCGGCAGATACCAGCCCAACGGATCGACCCCCGCGGCCGGGGCCTTGGCCTGGTATTCCTTCAGAAAATCGAGGATCCCCGGAAACTGCATCGTCGGCGCGGGGATCCACCAGTCGTAATCGACGACGCCGTTCAGCTTCGGCCCGAACTGCTCCTTGACCGAGGTGTATTGCAGCCCGACCATGCCGCCGCCGAAAAATCGCGTCTTGAGGCCGGATTCGGTGGCCGCGCGCAGCATGCCGACCGATCCCGGCGGATAGGAGGCGACAAAGACCATGTCGGGGTTGGTCGCCTGGATGGCGTGCACGATCGGCGTAAAATCGGGCGTCCCCGGCGGATAGGTCTTGTCGTAGACGATCTTGATGCCGTCGCGTTTGGCGATGTCGCGCACGCCTTCCGAGGCGTTTTTCGGAAACTCGGCGTCTTCGGCGAGGAGCGCGAGCGTCTTCGGCTTCGGGTCGGCGGCCATGGCAACCTTGAAGAACGGCTCGCAAAACGCGTGTTTAGGGTCGGGACCTGTCGGCAGCATCGAAAAGTATTTCGGATAGTGGAACTCGCTGTTGACCGCGAGACCGAACAAGCCGAGGAAGAGACGGCCGTGCGAGATCGCGACCGGCATCGCCGGCGCGATCAGGTTGGTGCCGTAGCCCGACACGATCAAATCGACCTTGTCGATGTCGAGCAGCTTGGTATAGAGCCCCGGCACCGTCGCCGGGTTGCTCTGGTCGTCGTAATAGACGAGTTTGACCGGACGGCCCAGCAGCCCGCCCTTGGCGTTGACGTCGTCTTTCCAGATCTGCATGGCGAGCAGCGCCGACTTGCCGGCGGCGGCGAGCCCGCCGGTCAGCGCCATGCCGAAACCGATCGTGACCGGCTGCGCCGCTCGCGCGCCGCCCGACGCAAGGATACCGGCGGCGAAGACCGCGATCGACGCGAATGCGATGCAACGGCGCTGCAAGCTGGTCTGTCGGCCCACCCTATCCTCCCCTGCTCAGGTTTTATTGCGGTACTGCCGCTGCGCAACCGCCGGAGCGGATGAAGCGGTAGACGCCATCGGCGCCGAGCCCGCGGTCGAGCCGGCCCTGTCCTATTAGATAATGCAGGTGGGCGACCGCCTCGCCAAGCGCAAACGCCGTCTGGTGCTGGTCGAGCGGTCGGCGAAATAGCAAGGGCAGCAGATCGACCGCGCTCCGCGGGGTGGCGCATGCGGTGAGGACTTCCTCGCAGCGCGCCCGGTGATGCGCGGCGAGCGCGTCGATCCGGGCATGCAGGCCGAAGAAGGGCAGGTTGTGTGACGGCAGCACCAAGGCTTCGGCCGAGACCACGGCCCGCAGTTTGGCGAGCGAGACGAGATAGCGCGCCAGCGGGTCGCCATCGGGCTCGTGCGCCTGGACCGAGATGTTGGGCGAGATCCTGGGCAATACCTGGTCGCTCGAGATCAGCACGCCGGCTTCGGCGCAATAGAGAGAGGCAAGTTCGGGGGCGTGGCCCTCGCCGACGATGACCCGCCACTCGCGCCCGCCGATTGCCATCGTCGTCCCGTCGGCGATGCGCCGAAAGCTCGACGGCACCGAGGGAACCCCGCGGCGATACCCCTTCCCGTGCTCGGCGAAGAGATCGCTCGAGGCCGCGTCGAGCCCGGCGCGGCGGGCGAATTCGCGGCGCGACGACGCGAAGTCGTCGCCGCCGCGGCTCGTCACCCGGGCGTGCAGCCATTCTTTCTCGGTGGTCCACAACGGCGCTCGCCAGCGCTCGCACAGCCATTGGGCGAGGCCGATATGGTCGGGATGATAATGAGTGACGACCACCCTGGTGACCGGCCGGCCGCCGAGCCGCTCCGTGAAGATCCGCTCCCACAGCGCCTTGGTTTCGGCCATTGCGTAGCCGGTGTCGACGATCGTCCAGCCGGGCCCGTCTTCGACCAGCCAAAGGTTGATGTGGTCGAGCGCGAAAGGCAGCGCCATGCGCAGCCAGTGAACGCCTGGAGCGATTTCGCACGTTTCCCCCGGCGCGGGCGGGTGCGCAACCGGAAAACGCAGCGGCGCCAGGCTTCCATCCATGATCGGTGTTCTTCCCGGTTGGCGAATTGACGGCCAAAGTAGGACGGTGCATTAGTGCCCCACAAGCGAGAAGCCCGCCGGTCAGGATTGCTCCCCCGGCGGGTGATTTGCACTTTGGACGAGGAATTGCGATGCGCGACTTCAACATCCCCGGCCGTTCGGCGGCGGTAGCGCCAAACGGCATGGTCGCGACCTCGGCGCCACGGGCGACCCTGGCCGGGCTCGACGTGTTGCGCGCTGGCGGCAACGCAATGGATGCGGCGCTCGCCGCCGTGGCGGTGCAATGCGTCGTCGAACCGCAAAGCACCGGGATCGGCGGCGATTGCTTCGTGCTCTATTCGCAAAAGGGTGCGCCGCCAGTCGCGCTGAACGGCTCGGGCCGGGCACCGGCCAAGGCCACTGCCGAGTGGTTCGCCGAGCGGCATATCGAGCAGATCGAGACGCAATCACCGCATGCGGTAACGGTGCCCGGTGCAGTCGACGCATGGTGCCTGCTCAATCGCCAATATGGCAGCCGGCCGCTCTCCGAGTTGCTCGAACCGGCGGCGCGCGCTGCCGAGGATGGCTATTTCGTGACCCCGCGCGTCGCCTGGGATTGGCAACGCCTGCAGTGGAAGCTGCGCGACCCGGTAACCGCGGCGCTGTTCCTTCCGGGCGGCAATCCCCCCGCCGTGGGCGACAGAATGCGCAACCCGCCGCTCGCCGCCACGCTGCGCCGCATCGGCCGCGACGGCCGCTCTGCCTTTTACGAGGGGGCGGTCATGCGCGACATCCTCGGGCGGCTCCAAGAGCTCGGCGGCCTGCACGAGGCGGAGGATTTCGACACTCAGCGCGCGGAATGGGTCGAGCCGATCCATGCCGCTTACCGCGGCTATGAGGTCTATGAATGCCCACCAAATGGGCAGGGATTGGCGGCGCTGATGATTCTGCGCCAACTAGAAGGCTTTGCCCTCGGCGACGAAACGTTCGACGAGGCAGATCGGCTGCATCTGCTGGCCGAGGCGACCAAATCGGCCTATTGCGTGCGCGACGAATTTTTCGCCGACCCGGCGCAGGTCGCAGTCGATGTCGACGGGTTCCTGGCGGATGAATGGACCGCACGCGCGCGCAGCCGGATCCGCCTCGATCGCGTGTTGCCCGGCAACGAATGGCATGGCGGCACGCTGCACGCGGACACGGTGTATCTGTGCGCGGTCGATCGCGACGGCAATGCGTGCTCGTTCATCAACTCGCTGTTCTCGGGGTTCGGCACTGGCATTGTGGCGCCGGAGAGCGGCGTCCTGCTGCAGAATCGCGGCAGCGGGTTTCGCACGACCCCCGGCCACCCCAACGCGATCGCGCCAGGCAAGCGGCCGTTTCACACGATCATTCCGGCGATGCTGGTCAAGGACGGCCGCGCGGTGATGCCGTTCGGCGTCATGGGCGGCCAGTACCAGGCCGTCGGACACGCGCATTTCGTCCATCGCATGATCGACCGCGGCATGGATCCGCAGCAGGCCGCCGAAGCGCCGCGCATCTTTGCCTTCCGCGGCAAGTTGCAAGTCGAGCGCGCGCTGCCCGAGCCGATCGTTGACGACCTCGCGCGGCGCGGCCACGACATCGACGTCCGCAAGGTGCCGCTCGGCGGCTGCCAGGCGATCTGGATCGATCACCAGCGCGGCGTCTTATTCGGCGGCTCCGAGCCGCGCAAGGACGGCCTGGCGTTGGGTTACTGACCTTGCGTCGGTCAGGCGGGAATAGACCTGCCTAGCCCTCACCCCCGCATCAGGTCCGAGGCAGGCTCTGAGGGCGCTGCGCGACGGACCCCTTTCTCTCCGGCAGGCGGCCGCACTTCCGCAGTAAGTGGCGTCGCCGAAATCGGCTTTACCCGGCGCGACGGAACGACGAGGCTCGCGCATCTGCACCAAGCCGACCCGCTGCGCGTGCTGTTCCCAGCGCCGGAGGCGGACGACCCGATTCAGGCCGCGATCGTCACCACTTCGGGCGGGCTCGTTGCCGGCGACCGGCTCGATATCGCCGTCCGGGTTGATCGCGAGGCAAAGGCGCATGTCACGGCCTCGGCGGCGGAGAAGATCTACCGCTCGACCGGGGCCACCACCGCGGTTCGCCAAGCTTTGACGGTCGGTGACGGCGGAGCGCTCGAATTCCTGCCGCCCGAGACGATCGTGTTCGACGGCGCGCGGCTGCGTCGCGAGACGGCGGTCGAGATCGGAGCCGGCGCCGCATTTCTCGGCGGCGACATCGTGGTGTTCGGCCGCCGCGCCCGCGGCGAGCGCTTTACCCATGGCTTCCTGCGCGAGGTCTGGGAGGTGCGGCGCGGAGGCCGACTCGTATGGGGCGATGCACTGCATCTCGATGGCGACATCGCCGCAATCATCGCCGACCCCGCCTGCTTCGGCGGCGCCGCCGGTTTTGCGACCATGATTTTGGCGCCCGGTGCACGAGATTCGCGCAGCTTTCTCGATGGCGCCCGCGCGATCCAGGGCTCGGCGCCACAAGGGGTCAAGGCCGGGGTCACCGTGGTGGCCGGCCTGGTCGTCGCCCGCTGGCTCGCCGCGGACGCGGCGATGCTGCGTCGCGCTTATGCCGATCTCGCTTGCCATTTGCGCGAGGAGGCGCTGGGATTGCCGCCGAGGCTGCCGCGCATCTGGCATGTCTGATGCTTGGCCACGGATACGATGAACCTGACCCCGCGCGAAAAGGACAAGCTGTTGATCTCGGTGGCGGCGATGGTCGCCGATCGCCGGCTGAAGCGCGGCGTCAAGCTGAACTATCCGGAGGCGGTCGCGTTGATCACCGATTACGTGCTCGAAGGGGCTCGCGATGGTCGCAGCGTCCCCGAATTGATGCGCGACGGCGCCACCGTCATCGGCCGCGAGCAGGTCATGGAGGGGGTGGCCGAGATGATCGCGGAGATCCAGGTCGAGGCGACCTTTCCCGACGGCACGAAGCTCGTCACTGTCCACGAGCCGATCCGGTGATCGGGATCGTGTGGCTGAGGTGCGGTCGCCCGGCGCCCTCTCCCGCAATGCGGGAGAGGGTGGACCCGGCCCGAAGGGCTGGGTGGGTGAGGGAAATCGGGCGGTGATCCCTGGCGAGCTGTTCCCCGCAGACGGCGAGATCGAGATCAACGCCGGGCGGCCGACCGTCAGCTTGACCGTCGCCAATACCGGCGACCGGCCGATCCAAGTGGGCTCGCATTATCATTTTTTCGAGACCAATCCGGCGCTGGCTTTTGACCGCGAGCAGACGCGCGGCTATAGGCTCGACATCCCGGCCGGAACGGCGACGCGGTTTGAGCCGGGACAGGGCCGCGAGGTCAGGCTCGTCGCTTATGCCGGCGAGCGCCGCGTTGTCGGCTTCAATGCCAGGATCAACGGCCCGCTGGATTAGCGCGATGGCGACGTCCCTTTCCCGGGCGGCTTACGCTGCGATGTTCGGGCCCACCCGGGGCGATCGACTGCGCCTCGCCGACACCGAACTCGTCATCGAGATCGAGAGCGACCGCACGATTTACGGCGAAGAAGTCAAGTTTGGCGGCGGCAAGGTGATCCGCGACGGCATGGGGCAGAGCCAGCGCAGCCGCGCCGAGGGGGCGGTCGACACCGTCATCACCAATGCCGTGATCCTCGATTATTGGGGCATCGTCAAGGCCGATATCGGCATTCGCGACGGCCGGATCAGCGGCGTCGGCAAGGCCGGCAACCCCGACATTCAGCCCGGAATCGACATCGTGATCGGGCCCGGCACCGAAGCAATCGCCGGCGAGGGCCGCATCGTCACCGCCGGCGGCGTCGATGCGCACATCCACTGGATCTGCCCGCAATTGGCCGAGGAGGCGCTCTACAGCGGCGTCACGACGATGCTCGGCGGCGGCACCGGGCCCGCCGCCGGCACCGCGGCGACGACCTGCACGCCGGGCCCGTGGCATCTCGCGCGCATGTTGCAGGCCGGAGAGGCGATCCCAGTCAATCTCGGCTTTTTCGGCAAAGGCAACGCGTCCGACCCGCGGGCATTGGTCGAGATGGTCGAGGGCGGCGCCTGCGGCCTCAAACTGCACGAGGATTGGGGCACCACGCCCGCGGCGATCGACACGTGCCTCGGGGTTGCCGAGATCTACGACATCGCGGTTGCGATCCACACCGACACCCTCAACGAATCGGGCTTTGTCGAGAACACAATCGCGGCGTTCAAGGGCCGCAACATCCACGCCTTTCACACCGAAGGGGCGGGCGGCGGCCATGCCCCCGACATCATCAAGCTGTGTGGCTTGCCAAACGTATTGCCGTCCTCGACCAACCCGACCCGACCCTACACGGTCAACACCGTCGCCGAGCATCTCGACATGCTGATGGTGTGCCACCACCTCGACCCGCGCATTCCCGAGGACGTGGCCTTTGCCGAGAGCCGCATCCGCCGCGAGACAATCGCCGCCGAGGACATCCTGCACGATTTGGGCGCCTTCAGCATGATGTCGTCGGACAGCCAGGCGATGGGCCGGGTCGGCGAAGTGATCATCCGCACCTGGCAGACCGCCGACAAGATGAAGCGCCAGCGCGGCCCCCTGCCCGAAGACAGGGCCGATAGCGATGGGCGCAACGACAATTTTCGGGTCAAGCGCTATGTCGCGAAATACACGATCAACCCGGCGCTGACCCACGGGCTGGCCGAGCACATCGGCTCGGTCGAGGCGGGCAAGCTCGCCGATCTGGTGTTGTGGTCGCCGGCCTTTTTCGGGGTCAAGCCCGATCTGGTGCTGAAGGCGGGAACCATCGCCGCGGCTTTGATGGGCGACCCCAACGCCTCGATCCCGACCCCGCAGCCGGTCCATTATCGGCCGATGTTCGGCGCCTTCGGCCGTGCGCTGTCGGTTTCGTCGGCGACCTTTCTGCCGGTTGTTGCGATCGAGCGCGGGCTGGCGCAGACGCTCGGCCTGCAGCGTCTAGTGCTGCCCGCACGCGGCATCCGGGCGATCGACAAAAAGCACATGGTCCACAACGCGGCGCTGCCCGATATCGAGGTGGATCCGGAAACCTATGAGGTCCGCGCCGACGGCGTTCACCTGACCTGCGAGCCAGCGACCGTGCTGCCGCTGGCGCAGCGCTATTTTCTGTATTGATGTCGTTTACCAGCGAGGCGGTGAGGCGGTGAGAGAAAAGCTTTATCGACCCAAGTCTGTTTTCGGAATGGACGATCGTTTACTGCTGTTGCGCCTCGCGTCGTTTAAAAAAACCGCGGGAAATTTCATTGCCTCGCTGTCTCGTCGTAAGTGAGAGCAGGTACATGCGCCGGGCGATCGCGCTTCATCCGCATGGCACGTGGCCGGAAGTCGAGACGGTCGATGCCGTGACCCTCGCCCACCTCGACCGGTACCGCCGCCGCATCCGCCTCGTCGCCGACTCCGGCCATTTTTTTTTGCTCGATCTGGCTCGCGCGCAGCATCTGGGCGACGGCGACGGGCTCGAGCTCGATGCGGGCGGCTATGTGCTGGTGCGTGCGGCGCGGGAACCGGTTTTGGAGATCGAGGCCGAGAATCACGCCGCTCTGCTGCGCATCGCCTGGCATCTCGGCAACCGCCATCTGCCGTTGCAGGTTGCCGGCGAACGGCTGCGCATCCGCGACGACTATGTCATTGCCGAGATGGTCGCGGGACTCGGGGGCCGGCTGACCCGGCTGGATGCGCCCTTTGATCCGGAAATCGGCGCCTATGCCGGCGGCTCGCACCGGCACGACCACGATGACAATCATCACTGACGACTTCGAACCGAAACGGCCCTTGATTCGGGTCCTCTCCCCGCAGCCGGGGAGAGAGAGCGACCCGCGCGCCGGGAGAGTCCGCCCCGGACCCGATCCAGGGGTGAGGGGCAGACCCGGCGAGGTCGGGGCCGCCGGGCTCTACCGCATGCTCGCCTGGCTCTCGCCCAGCTTTCCGATCGGCGGGTTCAGCTATTCGCACGGCCTCGAAACCGCGGCCGAGATGGGCCTGGTGCGTGATCGCACGTCACTGCAGGCCTGGATCGGCGCGATCGTGGCGCAGGGCGGCGGGCGGGTCGACGCCGACATCCTGCGCGACGCGCATGGCGCGGCGACGGCGAGCGACATCGAGGCGCTGTGCGCCGCCAATCGCCAAGGGCTCGCATACCGTGCCACGGCCGAGCTGGCGCTCGAAACCGCAGCGCAGGGCCGGGCGTTTCTCGCGGCCTGCCAAGCCGGGTGGCCCACAGCGTTTCTCGACCGCTGGACGGCGATCGACGATGAGGTTTGCCATCCCGCTGTTTTCGGTGCAGCGGCGGCATGCGCCGAGATCCCGGTCAGCGGCGCGCTGAACGGATACTTGCAGGCGATGGCGGCCAATCTCACGTCGGCCGGGCTGCGGCTCGGCATCGTCGGGCACACCGACGGCCAGCGCATCCTCGCGGCGCTCGAACCGGTGGTCCTGTCAGCGGCAGCCGCAGCGGCGGCACGCGGCCGGGCGGAGTTCGGCGCCGCGGCGTTCGCCGTCGATCTCGCCTCAATGGTTCACGAAATCCAATATTCGAGGCTGTTCCGCTCATGAACGAAAATCAAGGACGCGATCCGCTGCGGGTCGGGATCGGCGGGCCGGTCGGCTCCGGCAAGACCGCGCTGATGGATTGGCTGTGCAAAACCATGCGCGGGCATTGGGAGATCGCCGCGATCACCAACGACATCTATACCCGCGAGGACGCCGAATTCCTGACCCGAAGCGGCGCCTTGCCGCCCGAGCGCATCCGCGCGGTCGAGACCGGCGGCTGCCCGCACACGGCAATCCGTGAAGACGCCTCGATCAATCTCGCCGCGGTCGCCGAACTGAACCGGCTGTTTCCCCGGCTCGATGTGATCCTGATCGAATCGGGTGGCGACAACCTCGCGGCAACTTTTTCGCCGGAGCTCGCCGATCTGACGATCTACGTGATCGACGTCGCGGCCGGCGACAAGATCCCGCGCAAGGGGGGCCCCGGCATCACCCGCTCCGACCTGCTGGTCATCAACAAGACCGATCTGGCGCCCCTGGTTGGCGCCAGCCTCGAGGTCATGGACCGCGACGCGGCACGAATGCGCGGCGAACGTCCCTTTGTCTTCACCAATCTCAAAGCCGGCGACGGCGTTGACGGCATCGTTGATTTCATTGCCGCGCAAGGAGGACTTTAAGGAGCGATCGCGCTCACGACCATTGGGCCCGGGGCTCGATGTGGTTCGTCGGGGCCGCAAGACGGGGACGGAAGCCGGGAGGGACTGATGAGGACGCGCAGAACGGCGATGCTGGGCTTGGCGGCGTGCGCTGCGACGATCAGCGGGGCTCCGGCGGCGCGCGCCGCACTCAACCTTTGGGGCGACTACTACGACAACGTGGCTCGCGCCGCAGCGCAGAACGATGCGGAGCAGGTCAGGCAGCTCGTCGGCAGCGGCGAGGGCAACCCGGACATGGTCGACGACGACCAGCGCACCGGCCTCCACTATGCCGCGATGAACGGCAACCTGCAGATCCTGGCGATTCTGATCAAGGCAAAGGCGAAGCTCAATGTCGAGGACAAGCTCGGCGACACGCCGCTGCATCTGGCCGCCGACCGGGGTCAGACCGAAGCGGCGAAGCTGCTGCTCGATGTCGGAGCCGAAGTCGATCCGCAGAACAAGGACGGGCTGACCCCGCTGATGATCGCGGCCAGCCGCGGCAACCTGGAACTCGTGCGGGCATTGCTCGCCAAAGGCGCCAGCGTTACGAAAACCGACTACACCGGGCGCGATGCGCTGGGCTGGGCGCAGGACGGCCACCGCCCGGCGGTCCTCCAAGCGCTCGCCCGGGCGCAGGGCGGCAACGGCTCCTGAGCCGCGGGCAAACGCACCACCCCCACTCCCTACCCCCACCTTGACCCCCGCGTGTGTGGGAGGAATGGGAGGGGCTGGGTGGGTGAGGGCATGCGTGGGCGCTATCCGTGTAATTTTTTCGGCTAGGCCGTGCTCGACCGCTCGACGGTGCGGGTGGCGGCGCTCGCCACAGCTTTGAGCGAGGCGGTGACGATATTGGCGTCGATCCCGACGCCATAGAGGGTCGCCGCGCCCGCATCGCGGATCTGGACGTAGGCGGTCGCCTGGGCATCGGCGCCGGCGCCGATCGCGTGCTCGCGATAGTCGGCGACGGTCAGCTCAATCCCGCACTGGCCACGCAGAGCGTCGACGAAAGCATCGATCGGGCCGTTCCCGACCCCCTCGATATGCCGCTCGGTCCCGTTGATGACGACGGTGGCGGCGATCCGGCGCTGCTCCGGTGCCCGCGGCTCGGGGAAAATGCTGTAATCGACCAGAACGATCCCATCTCGGCGCAGATAGGTTTCCTGGAACAGCGACCAGATGTCGGCGCTCGTCAATTCCTTGCCGGTGCGATCGGCGACTTCCTGCACTCGCTTGGAAAATTCGATCTGCAGCCCACGCGGCAGGTCGAGCCCGTGATCGGCCTGCAGCACATAGGCGACGCCGCCCTTGCCCGACTGGCTGTTGACCCGGATCACCGCCTCGTAGCTGCGGCCGAGATCCTTGGGGTCGATCGGCAGATAAGGCACTTCCCACAGCTGGTCGTTGCGCTTGGCCAACGCCTCGAAGCCTTTCTTGATCGCATCCTGGTGCGAGCCCGAAAACGCCGTGTAGACGAGCTCGCCGGCGTAGGGGTGGCGCGGATGGACCGGCAGCTGATTGCAGTGCTCCACCGTGCGCACGATCTCGTCGATGTCGTTGATCACCAGACCTGGGTCGATCCCTTGGCTGAACAGGTTCAGCGCCAGGGTCATGATGTCGACATTGCCGGTGCGCTCGCCGTTGCCGAAGAGGGTGCCTTCGACGCGGTCGGCGCCGGCCATCACCCCGAGTTCGGTCGCCGCTACCGCGGTGCCGCGGTCGTTGTGCGGATGGAGGCTCAAGACGATGCTGTCGCGGTCGCGGATGTTGCGGCCGAACCATTCGATCTGGTCCGCATAGACGTTGGGCGTCGCCATTTCGACGGTCGCGGGCAGGTTGAGGATCGTCTTTTTGCCCGGGGTCGGCCGCCACACATCCATCACCGCCTCGCAGATTTCGACGGCAAAATCGAGCTCGGTCCCGGTGAAGCTCTCGGGCGAGTACTGGTAGAGCACCTCGGTTTCCGGCATTGCTGCCGCGAGCTCGCGGATCCGCCGCGCGCCGTTAACGGCAATGTCGACGATGCCGCCCTTGTCGAGCCCGAAAACCACCCGGCGCTGCAAGGTCGAGGTCGAGTTGTAGAGGTGCATGATCGCGCGCCGGGCCCCGCGGATCGCCTCGAAGCTGCGCTCGATCAACTCGGCGCGCGCCTGGGTCAAGACCTGGATGGTGACGTCCTCGGGCACCAGATCTTGCTCAATCAGCTCGCGGACAAACACGAAATCAGTCTCCGAGGCGGCTGGAAAGCCAACCTCGATCTCCTTGAAGCCGAGCTTCACCAAAAGGTCGAACATTCGGCGCTTGCGCTCGGGCCCCATCGGCTCGACCAAAGCCTGGTTGCCGTCGCGCAGATCGACGCTGCACCACAGCGGCGCGCGGTCGATTACCTGCGCCGGCCAGCGCCGGTCGGGCAAATGGATCGGAGCAAACGGGCGATATTTGTAAATCGGCATCTCGGACATTGGAAGCTCCTGGTGCGGAATGGCCGCTCATCGGCGGCCGCGCGATACGGAAAGGCCGCTCACGGCCGGCGGAGATCAGTCAGAGCCGCCGGCCGCCGCTAAGTCGCAGTCGGGCTCGCCGTGAATCGCCCAGCGAGCGGGCACCCGAGAGAACGAACGATTTGGTCAAATTCATTGCGAGACCGAGCAAAAAAGCGTCCCTGGCGGGGACGGGCGCAACCCGAATTGGCGTCCGTCAGGACGCCAAGGCGGTAAGTCGCAGCTCGTCGTGCTCGCGCGTCATCGCGGCGGAATTAACAGAACGGCAGCGGCGGGTCAACCCTGCCGCAAATACTGCTTTGGTCGGCGCGGTGCTGACGGCGCGGTCGCATCGTGCGGCAAGGGATCGCGGACCCGCAACGCTCCCCGGGTCGGCTAAAACCATAAGTTTAACAAGCTGTCGCCTTTTTGCAACTGTTGCTTCACAGACACAGTCGGGTTGAAAAGACACAAGCCCTTTGCGGCTTGATTGACTCCGAAATCAGCACCCGATAGTATTGCCCCTAGTGGAATTTGGCACGCGTGTTGTATCGATCGCTGATCGATAAGTAGTCGGTGTCACCGCACCATTCCGGTTTGCTGCCTGATGGTGTTGGTAACGGAGTGCGGAAGCGGTCGGGTGCCGAAGCGGGGAACGAGCCGCGCCTGCGCGGCCGAAGGTGGGGGCAAAGTGGAACAAGCATTCGAGCATACGAATGTCGTTCGTTTTCCGCTGACAGTACCAGGGACATTGTCGCCGGTTGACGGAGTGTCCTCTCAGGCGGGGTGCCGGTATGAATTTACCGAGGCGGAACTGATCGAATTGTGCCGTTGGTTTTCGGCCATGAGATACGCTTTTCCCGGGACCGAAGGCGTGATGGTCGTCAGCCATCAGGAATGCTACTCGGCGGTGGGCCTTTATAACCGGGCCGGCGGCGCCCCCAATTGCCTCGTCGCCAAGCACGAAGCCGGTGGCGGGGTCAGGTTTTTCTGGTCGACCGAGTTCGATCCGCCGCGGCCGATCGACGGTCTCGCGGAAATCACCAACGCGCACATCCGCGCGATACGTCCGCCGCGCAGCGAGAAGGGCTGGCTCGACCCGGTCGGATGGATGGGCGTCTATGCCTCGCGTCTGATCGCGACCCGACTGCAGGTCGTCTAGCTAGGAGGCAATTTCGCAGAGCCGGTAGCACTGCCTCCAGGCGAATCCCGCAGACCGCCAAGCGCTTCCCTCCGCAAAACCATCGCTCTCAGCGCGACAATACCCGCCGGCCGAGATGGCGGGCGACCGCGCCGAGATCGCTCGGTTCGGCGGCGATCCGGCGGCTTTCTTCGAGCAGAACGCGTACGGTCTCGCGCACCTGCTGCTCGCTGTGCTCAGAAGTTAAAAAAAACCTTAGCCGCGCGGCCCGTTCCGGCACCGCCGGATACAGGATCGGTTGGACATTGACACCGCGCCGGAACATCGCCTGAGCCAGGCGCCCGGCGCGGATCGAGCCACCGGTGATGATCGGGACGATCGAAGCTCCGATCGAGCCGCCGACATCGAGACCTCCCTCGCGCGCTAGGCGCAGGAAAAGCGTCGCCCGGTCGTTGAGCCGGCCAACCCGCTCCGGCTCACGCTCCAACAACTCGAGCGCTGCGAGCGCTGCCGCTGCCGCCGACGGCGCCATCCCGACCGAGAACACGAACCCAGGCGCCACCAGCTTCAGATAGTCGATCAACTCGCCCGATCCGGCGATATAGCCGCCGCACGACACCAGGCTCTTGCTAAGCGTCCCCATCCAGATGTCGACCGCGCCAGGATTGATTCCGAAGCGATCGGCAGTGCCGAACCCGCGCGGTCCGAGAACACCGAGTGCGTGCGCCTCATCGACCATCAGCCAGGCGCGATGGCGGCGCGCCGCGACGATGAAAGCCGGCAGATCGGGAACATCCCCGTCCATACTGTAATGGCCTTCGATGACCAGCAGCATGTGACCGTTGCGCGGGCGCGCCTCGCCGAGCAGCCGGTCGGCCGCCTCATGGTCCAGGTGAGGGAACGGCACCCGGCGCGCCCCCGAGAGCATCGCGCCCTGGACGATGCTGTTGTGGATCAGCGCGTCGTGGACAATGACGTCATTGCGTCCCAGCAAGTGGCCGATGACCGTGACATTGGTGGAGTGGCCGCCGACCAGGACGACGCTGTCCTCGGCGCCGTGCAGGCGCGCCAGCGCGCGTTCGAGCTCGCGGTGCACCGGGCGTTCGCCCGACACCGGGCGGCTCGCCGACACCGAGGTGCCGTAACGGTCGATCGCCGCCTTGGCCGCCGCCGCGATCTGTGGATGGCCGTTAAGCCCGAGATAGTTGTAGGAGGCGAAATTGACGTAGCTACGGTTTCCGATGACCGTCTCGGCCCCGGCGACGCCTTCGTGCACCCGAAAGTAAGGGTCGGCGATCCCAAGGAACTCCGCAGCCTCGCGAATCATGCAGATGTCCTTGAACCCTTCGAGGTCCGCCACGCACAGCTGCCCGGCCGCCGCGCCTTCTTCGGCCACCACCGTGTTTCCCTGGCCGGCCGCCTTGCCCTTGGCCGACCCCGCCGGACCCCGCACCTGCGTCGCCGAGGATACCCGTTCGAGCAGGCGCGCCTTGGCCTGTTGTGACAGGCCGAACAAGTTGCGCGCCGCTGCCACCGTGTTACTCCGCCGCCGCCGGTTTCGGATCTGCCAGCGACTCCTCCGCCATTATCGTCGCCTCGTCGACGGCCTCGTGGCGCGCCGCCAGCGCCGCCACCTCGGCATGTTTGGCGCCTGCTCTCAATGCGCTGCCGAGCCGCGCCGCGATCGAGGCCACGCTGGTTCCCTCGGCCAGGGATACCAGCGGCAGATCGATACGCAATCGACTCTCGATGGCTAGACGCAGCTCGACCGCCATCAACGAATCCATGCCCATCTGCGAGAGCGGCCGCAACGGGTCGACGCCGCCGGCCGGCAGCCGGAGGATCCGTCCTGCCTCCTCAGCGACAACCGTTCGCATCAGCGCCAAGGCAGCCTCCGGTTCCATCGAAACGAGCCGATCGGCAAGCGCCTCGTCGGCCGCCTGCGGTCCAGCCTTGGCGCGAATCTCGGCAAACAGCGGGGTCGCCAACACCGGCAGAAACCGCCGCGCCTCGGTCCAATTGCTCTCGGCAAAGCCGACCACCGGCAGCCCGCTGGCGAGCATCGCCGGCAGGCCGGCGAGAGCGACCGCTGCAGCGATCGGCTTGGCGCCAAGCCGGCGCGCCAGCGCATCGCGCGTCTCAGGCCGGTGCGCAAGATACCCGGCGTCCTCGATCGGTCCCCACGCGATAGCCAATGCCGGCCTGCCTGCGGCGCACCGCCGGCGGGCGAGCGCCTCGATCGCCATGTTGGCCGCAACATAAACGCCCTGGCCCGGTGCGCCGAGCATGGTCGTCGCCGAGGAGAACATGACGAAGAGTTCGATCGGATCATCGCGCGTCAGCGCGTCGAGGGCGACGGCACCGCCGAGCTTGGGTCGCAGTATCGCGTCGATCCCGGCGAAGTCGATATCGGCAGCGAGCCGATCGCCGACGATCGAAGCGGCATGCACGATACCGCGCAGCGGCGGCTGAGTTATGCGGATCTGACCGAGAATCGAGGTCAGCCGCATCCGGTCGGCGACGTCTCCGCGATAGACCCGCACCTCGGCTCCCGCCTGCTCGAGTTCGGCTATTCTCGCCCGACAGCCCGGCGTCTCCAGCCCGCGTCGGCCCAGCAGCGCGATCGAGCCGGCTCCCTGGGCAACCAGCCAGCGCGCCGCTTCGAAGCCGAAACCGTCGAGCCCGCCGGTGATCAGGTAAGTGCCGTCGCGGCGCGCGGTAAACGCCGGCGCCTCGCGCAACGCGACGCTGAGATCGGCGTCGGGCACCAGGACGAGCTTGCCGATGTGGCCGGAGGACTGCATCAGCCGAAACGCATCGTCGATTTCGGAGAAACGGAAGACCCGATGCGCCAGCGGCCTGATCGCACCGTCGACAAGAAGTGCCGAAACCTCTGCCAACAGCGATCTAGCGAGAGCCGGCCGGCGCAGCGGCAGCTGGTCGATATCGATTGCGAAATACGAAACGTTCTGGCGCAGCGGCCGCAGATGGAGTCGGCGGTTGAGGTAAAAGTCGCGTTTTCCGAGTTCGAGAAACCGCCCGAACGGCTTCAGCACCTCCAGGCTGCGCTCCATCGCCTCGCCGCTGAGCGAGTTCAGTACGACATCGACCCCCTCGCCACGGGTGATCGCGCGCACCGCATCGGCAAAGGCGAGGTCGCGCGAATCGAGGACGTGGTCGGCGCCCGCCAACCGTAGAAACGCCCGTTTTACTTCGGAGCCCGCAGTAGCGATGACAACTGCCCCGCAATGTTTGGCGTATTGGATCGCCGCCAGCCCGACCCCGCCTGCGGCGGAGTGGATCAGGACGTGCTCGCCTGACGTGAGCTGCGCCAAATGGCCGAGGGCGTAAATTGCAGTGACAAAGGTTACCGGCAGTGTCGCCGCGGCAGCGAACCCGGTTTCAGCGGGGATCCTTGCCACCGCGTCGGCTACGGTGACGACCCGCGTGCTTAAGGCCGCCGGGGCAAATGCGGTGACCCGGTCGCCAACGGCCAAATCTGTTACCCCCGGACCGACGGCGCGCACGATGCCGGCGCATTCGAGTCCGAAATTGGGACCGGCAAAGCCGTCGATCAGCGCCTCTTCCGGCAGCAGCCCCATCGCCCACATCATGTCGCGGAAATTAAGACCCGCGGCATGTACGTCGATCTCGACTTCGCCCGGCCCGAGGCTTCGGAGCGCCTGCGGCTGCCAGCCCAACGCGTCGAACCCGCCAGGGCGGCTGCTCGCCAGCGTCAGTATGTCAGACGCCGCGGCGTGGCGTGGCGGCAGACCGGGGCGCAACCGCAGCACATGGCGCCCGTGCGCCGTCCAGACGATTTCGGTCTCGGCGTCGGTGTCCGGCTCAGCGTCCAACTCGGCGGCAATTCGTCCGGCGCATTCGCTGGGTGCCGTCGCGGGCGTGAGATCGATCAGCCGGATGCTCAGCCGCGGCAATTCATTCATCAGCACGCGCGCGAAGCCCCAGAGGGCGGCGCCGACGAGCCCCAAATCGACATCTAAATCAGCGGCGGCGAACGACGTTTGCTGCGCACCGGAGGTGATGATCCAAAGCGCCGAGCGGGTTTCCGCAGCCTCGTGCGCCAGCCGCGCCAGCATTGCCAGCTGCTGCGCCGCAGACCCGTCCACCTCCGGCTCCGTGCAAAGGAACAGGATAATTTCGGGCGCACCGCCGCCGCTGTGCGCGGGCAACGGAGCATCGAGGGACGGCGCCGCCATCGCGCGGTGGCCCGCCGCTCTCAGTTGTTCCAGCAGCGCTCGCCGCAACGGCGTGTCGCCGCCAACCAGGGTGATCACGCGCGGCTCGACCGAGAAGGCACCGGCAACCACGGCACCGAACGGTGCGCTTCCCCAGAATACCGCGCTCGGCCACGGCGCCGAGCAACACTGGGCCGTGCCGGTCAAGTGAAAGCCGGCGGCTGCAAGCTCGGCCTGCCAGCCCTCGCCGTCGCGCAGCGGCGACGCTCCACCGGGCGGGGAGCCCGCCTCCCACCATCCGGCAGCCTGCCCGAAAACAACATCCCAAAAGGGGTTGAACTCAGGTTCCACCCCAATCAGGAGCCCGCCTGGAGCGAGCAGATCGCGCAGTGAGGCCAGGGCCGCCGCGCCGAGCTGCAGACGGGCACAGGCGTTCGCCGCCAAGATAACGTCGAATTTGGCGTCTCCGAGGGCTTGCACCCCGTGCTGCGGCGACCAGTAACAGGCGCTGGCGCCGGCAAAAGATTGCAGGGTCACCGCCAGCCGGTCTACCTGGTCCGGATCGGCACTGGTCGCGAGATAAGCGAGCGCTGCTTCGCAGCGACACAGACCATCGAGAATGCGACGGGTAGTTCCGCCGATGGCGCCCACCTCGAGGACCCGCAGCGGCCGACCGCGCGGCCACACCACCGCAATCTCGCGCAGCGCCTTGCACAACAACTCGCCACCCGCGCTGCTGGCCGGCGACGCCGTGAGCAGTTGCTCGACCATCGCTGACGACCAGGGCGCGGATATCTTGGGACCGTCGGCGAGCGTTTTCGGCAGGTCTTCGAGCGAGGCTGCAACCAGCGCGAGTTCAGCTACCAGATCGGGCGCATCGGCGAGCAGCAGCCGCCAGATTTCGGCTGCGTCCGGCAGATCGCTCGCCGGTTCGAGCCGCCATTCTCCACCGGCCTCCGACGCGGCACCAAACCGTTCGAGCGACCACAGCAATGCGCCGGCGAGATCGCTCGATGCGGGTGCGAGCCGATCGGAAACCAACAGATCGTCGATTGTGAAGGCTTGGCCGGGTTCGACGAATTCGCGCAGCGCGCGCAGCGCAGCCGCGCCGACGAGGGCGTCGAGCAGCGCGGCCTGGTCCTGCCGGTCGCGGTCGGATTCGCGTTCGGCGGCAAGCCGAGCCAGGCGCGTGCCGGCCTGTTTCAGCACCATCGGGGCTTCGCTCTCGCCGAGCGGCGCCGGCGTCAGGTCGACGTGTAACATTTTTTCGTCGGCGGCGCCGCGCCGCGCCATCTCGACGCGGCGAAACCAGCAATCAGCAAGCTCGGCGACCACGGCGCCAGTCTCGTCGTAGAGTGCGATATCGGCCGATACCGATCTCACCCCCGCCCGTGTTAGTCGCAGCCGGGCGCGGCGTGGCGATCGTCCAGATGCGGCCGAGAACCGCACCCTGCCGAATCGCCAGGGCAGATAGCTGACGGCGGACATGTCCTGGCGACGCTCGGCGAAGAGGGCCAGCAACCCTTGCAGCGCGCCATCGAGCAAGGCGGGATGCAAGAGATAGGCGTGGGCGGAGCCCTCGACAGGCATCGCGTCGAGATGGACGACGGCCCGGTCGGGAGGCGTAATCTCGACAGACTCAACCGTCCTGAAGGTCCGTCGGTAATCGAGTCCGGCGCGCTGCGCGGCCCGGTAGAAGCTCTCGCCTTCAAGGTGCTGTGAGCCCGCCGCGTCGTCGGCCCAGCTCAGAACCGGGCGCAGGTCGGGAGCTGCAAAGATCCGGCCAACGGCGTGGACCGTTGCCGACTCGCTCGACAGCCGCGGACGGCTCGACAGTTCCCAGTCGCCGTCATCGGACAGAAGAGTGGTGCGCAGCTCGCGCATGCGTTCCTTGTCGAACGGCAGCGGACGCCGCACCTCGACATCGCAGGCTTCCCAACCCGGTGCGTCCGGCCAGCGCCAGCGTGCCACCGCGAGCGCGGTTTCGAGGATCGCGGCCGCAGGGAACACCGGAATCCCTTCGACCGCATGATCGCCGATCCAGGGCAGCACCCGCTCATCGAGGTGATTGAGCCAGTTCGGCACCGGGCCGTTCTGGCGGAACCCGAGCAACGGGTGGTCGAAGGGCGGATTCTCGGGATTGGCCGCTTCGATCGTCCTCTCGAACCAGAAACTCTCTCGTCGCCATGGGTAGGACGGCAGACCGCGCGGCTCGCGGCGGCCATCGAAAGCCCGCGACCCTACTAGGTCATATCCGGCGACGCAGCAACGCGCCGCAATCATTGGAAACGGATCGCCGTCGGCGTCGCCGCGCGAAAGGGTCGAAAGCACACGGCCCTCGGTATCAGCTGCGCGCAATCCATCCGCTAGGTAGGACTGCAGAATGGCACCAGGACCGATTTCGAGAAAGACACGGTAGCCCTCGTCGATCAGCACCGAAGCCGCGGCGGCGAAAATCACCGGGTTGCGGATGTTACGCCACCAATGCTGGGCATCAAGCGCAAGGCCGTCGACCACCGCCCCGGTAACCGTCGAGACCAAGCGCGCCGGCGGGGCCGTCGACGAGATGCCGGCGAGGCTCGCCAGGAGCTCGTCGCGGATCGGGTCCATCTTTGCCGAATGAAACGCGAAATCGAGATCGAGGGGTCGGAACCAGAGCTTGCGGCGGTGGGCTTCGACGCCAAGGCGCTCGATTTCCTCGGCCGAGCCCGAGATCGTTATCGAGGTTGCGGCGTTTAGCGCAGCAATCTCTGCGGGACTTCCCAATTCATCGAGAAAGTCCAGGGCGGCGCTCCGAGCGAGTGCCAGCGCCGCCATCCTTCCGGTACCTTGGGTGCGTTGCTGGCTGCGGCTGCGGGCGATCACGACGCGGGCAGCGTCGTTGAGGGAGAGCGCCCCTGCGCCCCAGGCGGCGGCGATCTCGCCGACGCTATGGCCGAAATGTGCGGCAGCGGCGACGCCTGCCTCGCGCAGTGCCTCCACGATGCCGACCTGGATCGCGAACAGCAACGGCTGAGCGACATCGGTGCGGGCCAAGGCTGCGGCATCGACCCCTTCGTCGATCACTTCGGCCACCGACCAGCCGAGAGCGGGGCGCAGAACCTCGTCGACCCGCCGGATGGCCGCGCGGAAGGCGGCGTTGCCACGCATCGCGGCGCGTCCCATGCCCGGGAACTGCGCTCCGTTCCCGGAGAACACAAAGGCAAGTTTTCCCTCTGCAACCGCGGATCCGCTGACGACCTGCGGCATCGGCTTACCGTCGAGAAACCCGTCGAGCAGGCTCGCCATCGCAGTGTGATCGGAGCCGAGCGCAACCAGCCGATGGCGATGGTGGTCGCGGCCCCGCGCGGCGGCGCGTAGCAACCCCGGCGCACGCTCGGCTGACGTCTCGGCCAGGATGCGGCGCCAGCTGTCGACGAGGTGGCGAAGCGACGCCTCGGTGGCCGCCGAAACCACCAGCGGAGGGGTCTGCTCCGGCACGCCCGGAGGTATCTCCTGCCGACGCGGCGCCGGGACCACCACGACATGCGCGTTGGTTCCGCCGAAACCGAACGAATTCACCCCGGCACAGCGGTCTTCGCACGTACTTGCCATTGCTTCGGCGCCGCGGACCAGTCTCAGATTGAGCGTCTCGAAGGCGATGTTCGGGTTTGGCGTCTCGCAGTGCAGGCTCGGCGGCACAACACCGTGCTCGAACGCCAGGACCGCCTTCAGCAGCCCAGCCATCCCCGAAGCCGGTTCGAGGTGACCGATATTTGATTTCACCGAGCCGATCGGCAGCGGCTCGGCTCGGCGCTGGCCCAGGGCGCAGCCAACGGCGGCTGCCTCGACCGGATCGCCGGCCGGCGTTCCGGTGCCGTGCATCTCGAAAAACGCTAGCCGGTCCGGTGCGATTTCCGCCCGCGCATAGACTGAGCGCAGCAGCGAGGCCTGCGCCGCCTCGCTCGGCAGCGACAATCCGAGCGTGCGCCCGTCCGAATTCGTACCCGTCGCCAGAATGACCGCGCGGATCGGGTCGCCGGCGGCGAGCGCATCATCGAGCGCCTTCAGGACGATCACGCCGCCGCCTTCGGCGCGGACATAGCCGTCCGCGCGTTCGTCGAAGGCGTAGCACCGCCCCCGGCGCGACAGCATTGAGGCGCGACAGAAGCCGAGAAATGGATAGGGCGTCAGTAGTAAGTTGACGCCGCCGACAACGGCGCCCGGGATCTGTTTGCTGCGAATGGCTTCGCAGGCATGATGAAGCGCCACCAGCGACGACGAGCAGGCGGTGTCGAGGGTCAGGCTCGGCCCGCGCAGATCAAAGATATAGGAAATGCGGTTGGCGAGAATGCTCAGCGTATTGCCGGTCATGAAGTAGGAGTCGGCGCCGGCCGGGTCGCCGAGCCGCAAGTCGGAATAGTCGGTTGCCGAGGCGCCGACATAGACGCCGGTCGCGCTGCCGGCGAGCCGGCCAGCCGGAATGCCGGCATCCTCGATCGCATGCCAAACCAGCTCCAGCAACAGCCGCTGCTGCGGGTCCATCTGCATCGCCTCGCGCGGCGAGATGCCGAAGAACGCCGGCTCGAACAGATCGACGCCCTCGATCAGCCCCGCCGCCCAGGTATAGCTTTTGCCGAGCTCGTTGCGGTCGGGATGATAGAAGAAACGGGTCGACCATCGCCCGGGATCGATCTCCGACACGGCGTCTCCGCCCGAGGCAAGCAGGCGCCAGAACGCCTCCAGCCCGTCAGCGCCAGGAAATCGGCACGCCGCTCCAACGATCGCGATCGGTCCGTCACTCATCCGCCGGATCGTGGCCCCCGAGCACCAATATAACCCATTTCCCCCTCGCCCCTCGTCGCCGGCGCACAAAGCATCCGGCCATCGTGGTAAATCAATTGCGTCTCATTTGTCTTCGTAAGACGGCCGCCATGTCAACCGGAACGAACGCATAAGGTTGGTTCGCCGCCGGCGGCGGTCATCGGATCCGGCCGCCCCGCAAACCAATTTGTCGCGCTTCCGCCTCAACTGCCGCGGACCAGTCTGTCAGGTGGCGTCAGTGGGGCCACGGTGCCGGCAGGTCGCCACGGGTTGCGGCTGAGCTTGAGCCGTTCAAAGAGATCCATCGCCGACCAATAAAGCGGCACGGCGCGGCCCTTGACCAACGGCAACGCGGCGGGATCGAATCCGAGCCATGGCAAAAAGGGATTGCGGCGGCCGTAGGCCCAAATCTCCGCGCGGGCGGAGGGACGCGCCGAGATGCCGCGCGCGTGAAATCCCATCGTGTCGGCGACCACCAATGTGTTCGCCGGGACCGCGAATACCTTGGGCTCGCCAAATCCGAGACGCCGCAGCGCCGCCGCCGAGACCCGCAGCGAGCCCCGAGAGGATTGAAAATCCGCACTTCGCGCGGCGCTCAAAGACATCCTCCTTTCCCAGGCGAGCCGCCGCCGGGTTGGCCGGTGCGAACCCGGAACATAGATAAAGGGGCCCTGATCCTCGCCGACATCAGTCAAGAAAAACCATGCTTTCACGGTCGGATGAAAGGTATCGGCATGGAGCCGGGTCTGCGGATCGGGCGGCGCGTCGCGGGCTTGCGCAAAGATCGTTTGAAGATAGAGGAACGGCTCCAGCATGAACGAGCCGATATAGCGGACGAGACCCAGCCATTCCGGGTCTTCAACCATCGCCTTGACCGCCGGCAGTCGGGACAGCGTGCGGTCGTCCAACGGGATGCGCCGGGTGATCGCGTCGCCCTGGACCTGCTGCCGCGCCGGTCCGGCGAAGGCGGCCACCTGCTGCAACAGCGCCGCGAAAGCGGGGGCCGGCAAAAAGTCGCGCTTGACGACGAATCCATCCCGCCCGAAGGCCGTCCGGTCGGCCTCGGAGACCAGCGCCGTCATTTTTTGCCGGCGCCTCTCGGCCATCCGATAGGCAAGGCGCATCCGCGCGACATGAAGCCCCGCCCGATTGAGGGTCGGACTGCCGATGACCGGATTGTCGCGAAACGATTTCGCCCCGGTCGCCAAGGCCGCGACGTGAACTGGCGCGAACAACCACGAAAGAGGGGACGGTCTCATCGCCATCACCGGCAGCGCGGCGCCCTCACGCAGCCTTGCCGATCACGCCCGCAGCGCGGCGAGCGCATCGTAGACCAGGCGGTCGATCTCGATGCCCTCGCGCCGCAAGCGTGTGCGGCTACGGAAAGCCCGCTCGCCCGGAATGCGGATTTCCTCGACCCCCGGCTGACGCGGAACCTTCTTGATGCGATCGACCAGCCCGCTGACTTCGCGCTTGAACTCATCGAGCGGGACCAACAGGTCGGGCTTAAACACGATAAACAGATAGCCGTCATCCTTTTCCGGGTCCATGCTCGAGCCGGCCAGCACGCCCAGCGCCTGCACGACAAAGCCGAGCCCATAGCCTTTATACGCGCCGAACGGCAGCAGCGCCCCCAGCCGCGCCGCAGTCGGATCGCGGGTCGGCTGTCCCCGCGAATCGATTGCCACCCCCTCTGGCAACAGCTGCCCCAGGCGCTCGCGCAATGCCAGCTCGGTGCCCATGAAAGCCGAAGTGCCCATGTCCAGGACCACCGGTCCTTCGGCGGATGGCATGCCGACGGCGATCGGGTTGGTGCCGAGCACCGGGCGCGCGCCGCCGAACGGCGCCACGCTGCGCGCCGAGCTTGCGGTATGGATGCCAACGAGATCCGCCTCGGCGATCATCTCGACGTAATAAGCGCTGCGCCCACTCATCCAGCTGTTGGTGACGCCGACGAGCGAAAAGCCGTGCGCCGCGGCCTTGGCGATCGCTACCTGGACGGCATGATACATCGCCAGCATGCCGACATTGTTGCCGCCGTCAAACAGCACCGAAATTTCGGTCTCGCGCACAATGCTGATCGGCGTTCGCGGCCGCTTGAAGCGGGGGTGCTCGGGGATGTTCAGGATCTTGGCGAGGCCGGAATACTCATACCCGCACAGCGCCGCGTCGATCATGTGGTCGGCGAGGATGCGGGCGTCCTCGGCATCGTAGCCGATGCCGCGCAGTGCGCGTTCGGAGTGCTCGCGCGCCTCGGCGACGCTCAAACGGACGCGGTCGGCAGCCATGTTCTCCCGTCAGCCATGCTCAACTCGAAACACCGCCTTGCCGGCGATATGTCGGTCGCGCAATTGCGGACCGATCCGCGCCAGATCGTGCCAACTGCTTTCGACGAGCGCCGGTTGTAGCGAGCCGTCGCCGACCAGCCCCGCCAGCACGGCGAGGTCCGGCGCAAAGCGCTCCTCGGGTTCCGAGGTGAAATACGAAAAGCTCTGGATGCGAGCGTTCGGATGGTTGGCGAAATCGCGAAAATTGATTGCGGTCGGCTCGCCCGACGAGTTGCCGAAGATCACGATCGTCCCGTTGGGCTCGATGCGTGCGATCGCGGCCGCGAGCGAGGCGCCGCCGGCGGCTTCGAGGATCAAGGCGAACCGCCCCTCGGCCTTGTCGATCGCATCGACGATTTCGTCGGCGGTGCGCACATGTCGGCCGCGCTCGGGACTGCCGACGATCGCGGTGACCTGCGCCCCGGAACGCGCCGCGATCTGCACTGCCATATGGCCGACGCCGCCGGCAGCGCCGGTGACCAGCACCCTCTTTTTGAGCAATGACCCGCCATGGCGCAAGGTTCGCAACGCCGTCAGACCGGCGACCGGCAAGGCCGCTGCTTCCTCGAATCGGACATTTTCGGGCAGGGCCGCCACCCGATGCGCCGGCACCGCGACGCGCTGCGCCCAGCCGGCATCATCGGTCAACGCCACCACTCGGGTGCCGGCTTTGGGGCCGCTGCCGTCGGCCGCCTGACGCAAGACCACGCCGCTGATGTCCTGCCCCGGCCGCCAGCCTTCGGGCCGGGTCTGCATCAGCCGCAGCTCGCCGCGGTTCAGCGAAAAGGCGCGCACCTCGACCAGCGCCTGGTTCGCCGCCACAGCCGGCTCCGATACCTCGCGCAGCTCGACCGGGGCCGTGCCGCCGGGCGTATTGACGAGAGCAAGCATGAAATCTCTCCCGGGTTCGTGACCGACCTTCATCGTATCCGCTTTGCTGGGAACAGCACCCTTGGCGCGGCGTCGTCTCTGCAGGAGAGGCCCGGTCCATTGGGCCGGGTCGGGGCCGCTGTGGATTGAGGCGGCTCAGTCTCGCCCGCGGTCAAGCACGGAAAAGGCGCGCAGGAAAAAGTCGGGCGCACCAAAATTGCCCGATTTTAGCGCCAGCGCCAACACCGGTTTGCCGTGGCTCGCAGAAAGACTCTCGGTCCATGGCACGCCGGGATCGATTTGACGGCCGATACGCAGTCCGGTTATGCCGAGCGCCTGCACCACCGCCCCGGCGGTCTCGCCGCCGGCGACGATCAGCCGCCGCACACCGGCATCGACGAGGCCGCGTGCGATCTGCGCCATGACGCCTTCGATCACGGCGCCGGCGCGCTCGCGGCCGAGCACCTGCTGGATCGCCGCGACTTGCTCGGGCGGCGCTGTCGCGCTGATCAGGAGCGGCCTCTCGCCGAGCTGGGGCGTTGCCCAGGCAAGCGCCTCCTTGGCGATGCCGCGACCGGACGCCGCGGCGATCGGGTCGATCGTAAACGCGGACGCGCGCTCCTTCATGTACGCGACCTGCGCCAGGGTCGCGGTCGAGCACGACCCTGACAGCACCGCCGCCGCGCCCGCGACAAGCGGCAGCGCATCGGCCGCGCCCTCATCGCCGAGCAGGCCCCGGCGGCGGAAATTCTGGGGCAGTCCCAATGCAATCCCCGACCCGCCGGTAATCAGTGAAAAATCGGCCGCGGCCTCGCCGATCGCCTCCAGATCACGGTCCTCGATGGCATCGACGATCGCGTGCCGAAAGCCGGCCTGCCGCAGCGCGGCAAAGGCGTCCCGGATCGCCGGTACACCTTGTGCCACGTCGTATTGTGAAACCAGCCCGACCCGGCCGCGGCTCTGCCGCTGCAACACCCGCACCAGGCTCGGGTCGCGCATCGGGGTCAGCGGGTGGTCGCGCATGCCCGACTCGGACAGCAAAACGTCGCCGACGTACAGATAGCCGCGATAGATTGTCCGCCCCGTTTCCGGAAACGCCGGGCAAAACAACGTGAAGTCGCACCCGAGCGCGTCGAGCAACGCCTCGGCCACCGGCCCGATATTGCCGGCATCGGTCGAATCGAAGGTCGAGCAGTATTTGAACAGGATCTGCTGCGCCCCTGCCGCCTTCAGCCAGGCGAGCGCCTCAAGGCTCTTCCCGATCGCCTCCGCCGCCGGCACCGTCCGGCTTTTCAGCGCGATGACGACCGCCTCGGCATCGGCAACCCTCGTCGCCGGTCTCGGCACATCGATCAATTGCACCGTGCGCATGCCGCGCCGCACCAGGGTGTTGCACAAATCGGTGGCGCCGGTGAAATCGTCGGCGATCGCTCCCAGCAATACAGCCACAAGCGGCCTCCCTTGCCTTCGCCCACGCGCGGTAGAAGAGTAGCGGGCCGCCGGCCCGGCCGCAAACGAGCCGGTAGCCCATCTCTCGATTCCGCTCCGGGGAGGACCGACCCGTGCCGAAATTCGCCGCCAATTTGAGCTTCATCTTTCAGGAGGTCGGGTTTCTCGATCGCTTCGCCGCCGCGGCCGCCTGCGGCTTCAAGGCGGTCGAATATTTGGGCGCCTACGACCAGCGGCCCGAAACCGTCGCCGCGGCGCTGACCGGCAACGGGCTCGTCCAGGCCTTGTTCAACATGCCGCCCGGCGACTGGGCCGCGGGCGAGCGCGGCATGGCGGCCTTGCCCGGGCGCGAGGCGGAATTCCGCCAGGGCGTCGAGCAGGCGCTCGTCTATGCCAAGGCGACGAACTGCCGGCTGCTCCACGCTATGGCCGGGCTGTGGCCGGAGGGCCGGAACCGGGCCGAGGCGCAGCGCGTCTATGCCGCGAATTTGCGCTACGCCGCCGAGCGCCTCGCCCCCGAGGGCATCACCGTGATCATCGAGCCGATCAACAACCGCGACATCCCCGGCTACTTCCTCAACACCACGACCCAGGCGATGGCGGTCATCGATGAGGTTGCCCGGCCCAATCTGCAGCTCCAGCTCGACCTCTATCATGTGCAGATCATGGAGGGCGATCTCGCCCACCATATCCGCACCCTTGCCGGCCATTACCCGCATATTCAGATCGCCGGCAACCCCGGCCGCCACGAACCCGATGTCGGCGAGATCAACTACCCGTTCCTGTTCGAACTGTTGGACGAAATCGGCTATCCCGGCTGGATCGGTTGCGAATACCGGCCCAAAGGCGAAACCCGCGCCGGGCTCGGCTGGGCCGAGCGCTATGGCATCGCGGGCCAGGCCGCAAACGCCTGAAGGTCCGTTCATGACCAGCAGGTTGCGCAGGCCTGGGACGGTTGCTATCGTCGATGTGCCGCCGCGGGGGGCGCGGCGCCAATCGGGGAAAGCGGGATTATGCCGGATGTCGGGGGGATTGCGGGCGAGCGGCTCAAATCCTTGATCGAGCGGATCGAGCGGCTCGAGGAGGAAAAACGCGCGCTCGGCGAGGACATCAAGGAAGTTTATGCCGAGGCCAAGGGCACCGGCTTCGATGCGAAGATCATGCGGCAGATCATCCGCATTAGGAAACGCGACCAGGACGAGCTCGACGAGGAGGAGACCCTGCTCGACGTCTACAAGCGCGCGCTCGGCATGCTTCCCGACGCGCCAGCACAATCGCAGGCGGCCGAATAGCACCGAGGCTGTTAGTCCCGCCCTCTCGGCCAGCCCTGGCGGACCGCCGATCGGCGAATCGTTCGCTCGCTTGCATCGCCGGCCGACGAGATCCGGCGCGCCTCGCCGGGCGGAATCCTTGATGACGCGCGAGTGCTGGTGAAATCGCCGCCGGCGGTGCGATAATTTCGGCATGCCGTTCGCCGACTTTGTCCATCTGCGGGTTCACACTGCCTATTCGCTGTCGGCCGGAGCGATCCCGGTCAAGGAGGTGGCGCGGCTGTGCCGGACCGAGCAGATGCCGGCGGCGGCAATCACCGACACCGCCAACCTGTTCGGCGCACTTGAATTCGCCACCGCCTGCGCGGCCTCGGGGGTGCAGCCGATCATCGGCTGCGAGATCGCGCTCGCGCATCGCGACTGGAACCGTCCGGGCAACGGCTCGGTAGGGCCTGCTGCGGAGGCGGACCGGATCGTCCTGCTGGTGCAGAGCGAGGTCGGGTACCGCAACCTCTTGGCGCTGTCCAGCCGCTCGTATCTGGCGAGCGAGCCGGGCGCCGAACCGGCGGTCGGCCTTGCTGATCTGGCGGCGGCGAGCGACGGGCTGCTGTGCCTGACCGGCGGCCCCGGCGGACCGCTCGGCAGGCTGCTGGCCGAGGGCCAGACCGAAGCCGCCGAGGCGGCGCTGCGCCAGCTGATGGCTGCCTTTCCGGGCCGGCTCTATGTCGAGCTGATGCGCCATGACGAGCCGCAGGAGACGCGCAGCGAACCCGGCCTCGTCGAACTCGCCTATCGCCACGATCTACCGCTGGTCGCCACCAACGACGCCTATTTCCCCGACCGCGGCTTTTACCAGGCGCATGACGCGCTGCTCTGCATCGCGCAGGGCACGGTGGTTGCCGACAATGAACGCAAGCGGTTGACGCCTCTTCATTATTTCAGGCCGGCAGCGGAGATGCGCGAGCTCTTCGCCGATCTGCCCGAAGCCTGCGACAACACGCTGGTCATCGCCCGGCGCTGCGCCTTTATCCCGCAGCCGCGCCAGCCGATCCTACCGGCCTTCCCGACCGACGAGGGCGACACCGAGGAGACCGCCCTGCGCCGCGCCGCAACGGCCGGGCTCGACGCCCGCCTCGCTCGGCTGGACCTCGGCGAAGACCAGACCCGACCTTATCGCGAGCGGCTCGAATTCGAGCTTGGCACCATTATCCAGATGGGCTTTGCCGGATATTTCCTGATCGTCGCCGACTTTATCCAATGGGCTAAGCGCGAAGGTATCCCGGTCGGGCCGGGGCGCGGCTCGGGCGCCGGGTCGGTGGTCGCCTGGGCCTTGACCATCACCGATCTCGACCCGCTGCGCTTTGGCCTCTTGTTCGAGCGCTTCCTGAACCCCGAGCGGGTGTCGATGCCCGATTTCGACGTCGATTTCTGCCAAGATCGGCGCGACGAGGTGATCCGCTACGTGCGGCAGAAATACGGGCACGATCGGGTGGCGCAGATCATCACCTTCGGCAAGCTGCAGGCGCGCGCGGTGTTGCGCGATGTCGGCCGGGTGCTGGCGATGCCCTACGGCCAGGTCGACCGGCTGTGCAAGCTGGTGCCCAACAACCCGGCCCACCCGGTCACCCTCGCACAGGCGATCGCCGGCGAGCCGGCGTTGCAGCAGCTGCGCGACGGCGACGAGGCGGTGGCCCGGCTGATCGAGATCGCGCTGAAGCTCGAAGGCCTCTACCGCCACGCCTCGACCCATGCCGCCGGGGTGGTGATCGGCGACCGGCCGTTGGCCGAATTGGTGCCCTTGTATCGCGACCCGCGCTCGGACATGCCGGTCACCCAGTTCAACATGAAATGGGTCGAGCTGGCCGGGCTCGTCAAATTCGACTTTCTCGGGCTCAAAACCCTTGATGTGCTGCAGCAGGCGGTTGAGCTGCTCAAGTCGCGTGGCGTGGCGATCGATCTCGCGAACTTGCCGCTGGACGACGCTAAAACCTACGCGCTGATCGCAAAGGGCGACACCACCGGCGTGTTCCAGCTGGAAAGTGCGGGCATGCGCGACAGTCTGCGCAAGCTGAAGCCCAATCGCTTTGAGGACATCGTCGCCATGAATGCGCTCTATCGGCCGGGGCCGATGGAGAGCATTCCGAAATACATCAAATGCAAGAACGGCGAGGAACCGATCCGCTATCCGCACCCACTGCTGGAGCCGATTCTAAACGATACTTTCGGCGTCTTCACCTACCAGGAGCAGGTCATGCAGGCGGCGCAGGTCATGGCCGGCTACAGCCTCGGCAGCGCCGATCTGCTGCGCCGCGCGATGGGCAAGAAGAACGCGGCCGAAATGGCGGCGCAGCGCGGGAACTTCGTCGCCGGCGCGGCGACACGAGGCGTCGACGACCAGCAGGCGAATTTCGTGTTCGATCTGATGGAGAAATTTTCCGGCTACGGTTTCAATAAGTCCCATTCGGCGCCTTATGCGCTGATCGCCTATCAGACCGCTTATCTGAAGGCGAACCACCCGGTCGAGTTCCTCGCCGCTTCGATGGCGCTTGACATCGGCAACACCGACAAGCTCAACCAGTTTCGCCAGGAGGCCGACCGGCTCGGCATCCGCCTGCTGCCGCCCGACATCAACCGCTCGCAACCGGGTTTTTCGGTGGAGCCTGAGCCCCCCACCGCACCCTCCCCCGCGGGCGGGGGCGGGAGGGGTGGAGGCAAGCCGGCGATCCGCTATGCGCTCGCCGCGATCAAGGGGGTCGGTCAGCAGGCGATGGCCGAGCTGGTGCGCGAGCGTGAGGCGAGCGGCCGGTTCCGGGATCTCTTCGACCTGGCGCGGCGGCTCGACGGCCGGACTTTCAACCGCGGCCAGTTCGAGAGCCTGGCCAAGGCCGGCGCCTTCGAATGTCTGAACCCGAATCGGGCGCAGACCTTCGCCGCGGCCGAATTGCTGCTGCGCGAGGCGAACCGCAGCGCCGCCGAGCGGCAGGACGGGCAGGGCAGCCTGTTCGGCCTCGGCCTCAGCGACCGCCCGTCTTTGCCATTGGTCGAGGATTGGCCGGCGGTCGAGCGATTGCAGCACGAATTCGCGGCGATCGGCTTTTACCTGTCGAGCCATCCGCTCGACGCCTACGGCCGGAGCCTCGAACGGGCCGGCATCCTGCGCTCCGCCGACCTGCCGGCGGCCTTGGCGGCGAACGCATCGACGCGCTTCCGGCTCGCCGGTATCGTCGTCGGCCGGAAGGAGCGCAGCTCGGCGCGCGGCAACCGGTTTGCTTTTGTCCAGATGTCGGACCCGAGCGGCGTCTTCGAAGTGACCCTGTTCGCCGAGATGCTCAGAGAGGCCCGGGCGCTCTTGGATGCCGGCCAGCCGCTCGCGGTCACGGTCGATGTGCGCAACGAGGAGGACAGCCTGCGCCTGACCGCGCAAAAGATCGAGCCGCTCGACGATATCGTCGCCCATGCCGCGGCCGGGCTGCGGGTGTTCCTCGGCGAGGCGCGGGCATTGGATTACTTGAAGAGCGTGATCGGCCGCGAGATGGGCGGCCGCGGCCGCGTCTCGGTGGTTCTCGACCTGCCCGAACGCGAGGTCGAGATCGCCATCCCCGGCGGCTTCAAGGTCGGCCCGAAGATCCGCGCCGCGGTCAAATCGCTGCCCGGCATCGTCGATGTCCACGACATCTGAGCCAGCCGGGCGCTGATCGGCGCTGCCGTGGCCGCCGTCGCGGCAGCTCCGACACCGCTTCAACAGCTAGTGGGGCTTGGATCCCTTACCCGGCGCGGCGGCGGAATCCGAAGGATGCGCTGCGCGAGCGCGTCGTAATCGCCGTTGAAATGGTGAGCGCCCTCGGTTCGGATTACCGTCACCTTATGGTCGGAGGCCAGAGACGGACATAGGCTGTCGCTCTCGTTTTTGCCGTAGAAGCACTGGATCATCGACGGATCGATCGGCGCCAAAGCCGGCTCAGTCGGCAGCGCAATTTTGGTCGGCGGCGCGCCCAGCCACCCCATCAGGCTAATCTCGAAATTGGCGGCGGTCTCGAAGCCGAGCAGCGATAGCTGAACGACGTGGCGCTTGGCTTCGGGCGGCAATCGGTCATAGGCGAAAGGAAGCACGCCGGCGCCGAACGAATACTCGATCAGGGCAACCTTCGAGACCCCCCGACCACCGCGTCGTAACACCTCTCGCCGCGACGTGCGTCTAGCCGCCGGAAATAGGCAGGCAGGTCGACGCCGACCACCAGAGCGCCGTCGCGGGCCAAAGCTACGGCGATTTTTCCTGAGCACGAGCAGCTGCGGGCGGAGGCCGCTCTGGCGCAACATCGCCTATTTCCGCGTCAATGGGGACCCTTCTGGGATCGAAATGGCCTCGACGTTACCGGCACCGGCTCCGATCGGTCCGGCATCGGCACCGTCACCGCGCCGATAGTCGGATCGGACACGGAGGCGGCCGGTGCAGCCACTGTCCCACGACGCTGGTCTTTCCAGAGTTGTCATCCGCCACCGGATCCGTTGTGGATAACGCTTGTCATTCGACTGTTCCGATTTCCTGGCACTTCCAGGGGTGCCTCCATGATCGGCCTTTCGCATTGATCGGGCATCGCCAATCGCGTCAGAGCGCACACGGCGTTGGGCCGCCTGATCGCCCCTTGGGTGAGCGATGCCGGGACTCGCTTCCTGATCGGCGATACGCAACGGCGGGTATGTCGCGGTTCGGCAAAACCGTTGCGGGGCGGGCGGTTTGGGGTTAACCGGTAGAGCTTGGCACGGCAGGCGTCGGGTCTCGGATGGCGGGCAATCTGGTGCAGGGCGCGGTGTTCACCGTCATGGTGGTGCGCGCCGGATTGCTGCGCGACCCGGCGTTCGAACAGGATCTGGCCGAGCAGATCGCTCGCAGCCCGCGGTTTTTTCTGAACGCGCCGGTCGTGCTGGACCTGAAAGACGCGGGCGAATTTTCGGGTGCGGCCGAGTTCGTCGAAGCAAAGGAGATGCTGCGCCATCAGACGCTGACCCTGGTCGGGGTGCAGAATGCGCTGCCGGCGCAGGTCGAGGCAGCGGCCGCGGCGGGGCTCGCCAGCTTTGCCCCGAATTCGACCCAGTCCCAGCGGCGCCGGCCGCCGCCTGAACCGGAGGCGCAGCCGAGCGCGGGCCCGGATGCGGCGGCGCCGCCGCCCCGCCCGGCCGGCGAGCCCACTGCCGCAAAAACGCGGCTCGTGACCCAGCCGGTGCGGTCGGGGACCCAGATCTACGCGCGCGGCGCCGATCTCGTCGTCACCGCCGCGGTCAGCCCCGGGGCCGAGCTGATGGCCGACGGCAATATCCATGTCTATGGCGCGCTGCGCGGGCGGGCCTTGGCGGGTGCGGGCGGCGACCCCGAAGCGCGAATCTTTTGCAGCCGGTTCGAGGCCGAGCTGGTCAGCATCGCCGGGCGGTATCTGGTCAGCGAGCAAATGCCTGCATCCGAGCGGGGTTTTGCGGTGCAGATCGCCCTCGTCGATGACCGGTTGACCATCACCCGGAATTGACGCTCAGATTAGCCGGGCAGGATCAGCCGGGCTGATCGCGCGGGGGATCGGCCCGGCGCCGCCGCCCGGACCGACATCGAGATCGTTCGGACGCAAGATCGGCTCGGGATCGATTCGGGGCCGGGCACCGGCGGAGAGGGGAGGTCTTTTTGGCAGCAAAAGTCATTGTGCTGACGTCCGGCAAGGGCGGCGTCGGCAAGACCACCAGCGCCGCCGCGGTCGCCGCCGGGCTCGCTCTGCGCGGCCATCGCACGGTGGTCGTCGATTTCGACGTGGGGTTGCGGAACCTCGATTTGATCATGGGTTGTGAGCGCCGCGTCGTCTTTGATTTCATCAATGTCATCAATGGCGACGCCAAGCTCAACCAGGCGCTGATCAAAGACAAGCGCAACGACAGCCTTTATGTGTTTCCGACCTCGCAGACCCGCGACAAGGACGCGCTGAAGCGCGACGGGGTCGAGCGGGTGCTCGGGGAGCTGAAGGAAACCTTCGACTACATCGTGTGCGACAGCCCGGCCGGGATCGAGCACGGCGCCATTACCGCGCTTTATTTCGCCGACGAGGCCATCATCGTGACCAACCCTGAGGTGTCCTCGGTGCGCGACAGCGACCGGATCATCGGCATCCTCGCCTCGAAATCGCGCCGCGCCGAGCACAATATGGACCCGGTCGGGGTGCATCTGCTGTTGACCCGCTATTCGCCCGAGCGGGTCGAGCGGGGCGAGATGCTGGCGATCGACGACGTCAAGGAAATCCTGTCAATCCCGATGCTCGGCGTCATTCCCGAATCGGAATCGGTATTGCGCGCCTCGAACACCGGGACCCCGGTGGTGTTCGACCCGGAGAGCCCGGCCGGGCAGGCCTATCTCGACGCGGTCGGGCGGCTGCTCGGCGAACAGCGCGAGATGCGGTTTCTCAAGGCCGAGCGCCGCAGTTTCTTTCGCAGCCTGTTTGGTAGGGCGTGATGCGCCTGCTCGATTTTCTGTTCCCGGAGCGCCGGAACACCGCGCTGATCGCCCGCGACCGGCTGAAGATCGTGCTCGCCCACGAGCGGGCGAGCCGCGACGCGCCGGACTTCCTGGGTCCGCTGCAAAAGGATCTGATCGAGGTGGTCGGCCGCTATGTCGAGCTGCGCGACGACATGCTGCGGGTCAATCTCGGCCGATCAGGCGACATCTCGATGCTCGAGATCAACGTCGAGCTCGACGGCGCCAGGATCAAGCCGGTCAGGAACGGGGCGGCCGAACCGCCGCCGAGGCCGGCGCCGATTTGCGTGGCGCCACCCGACCGCGGCTCGCACCCGCCTTGGGTCAAGCCCGGCTGATGCCGGCGGGCGGGCCCCTGACAAAGGAGGAAGGAATGCCCGGCAAGGTCGGTTTTATCGGGCTCGGCGCGATGGGCGGCCCGATGGCGCTCAATCTGTTGCGGCACGGGTTTTCGCTGGTGGTGCACGACATCGATCCGCAACAGCTGGAGCCGGCCCTGGCGGCGGGTGCGGCCGTGGCGCAGTCGCCCGAGGCGGTCGCGGCCGCGGTCGAACGCACGATCGCGATGGTCGAAACCACCGAACAGGCCGAAGCGGTCATCATCGGCGAGCACGGCATTATCCACGGCGCCGGCCCCGGCCACATCGTCTTGTGCATGAGCACGATCGACCCGTTCGCGGCGCGGCGTTTCGGCGCGCGCCTCGCCGAGCGCGGCATCGCCATGCTCGACGCCCCGGTCAGCGGCGGCACGGTCGGCGCGAAATCGGGCGAATTGTCGGTGATTGTCGGCGGCGCTTTCGAGACCTATGCCGCCTGCGAGGATCTGTTCCGGGCGATGGGCCGGAACTTGTTCCATGTCGGGGGGCTGGGCCAAGGCCTAGCGATGAAGCTCCTCAACAACATGCTGGGCCAGGTGGCGACGGTGGCGATCGCCGAGGCCTTG
Source organism: uncultured Alphaproteobacteria bacterium (assembly GCA_963832875.1). Classification (GTDB taxonomy): domain Bacteria; phylum Pseudomonadota; class Alphaproteobacteria; order ATCC43930; family CGMCC-115725; genus AP-15. The sequence continues at coordinate 135,700 of CAWHWB010000007.1, forward strand.
GTGCTGGGGGTCAAGGCCGGGCTCGACCCGCACCAGATCTTTGAGGTCGTTCGGGTCAGCACCGGAGCGAGCGTGCAGTTCGAGAACCGAGTACCGCGCATGCTGCGCCGCGATTTCGCCCCCGGCGGCACGATCGACATCTCCTACAAGGACCAGGACCTCGAAACCTCGTTTGCCAGGCGGCTCGGCGTGCCATTGCTGCTGGCCAATCTGACCCAGCAGGTCTACCAGATGGCTCGCGCGCAAGGCCTCAACAAGGAAGACGGGTCGGCGATCATCAAGGTGTTCGAAGAACTCGCCGGGGTCAAAATCGGCAAACGAGAGTGAGCCGCCGCAGCCAATCAGGCATCGGTCCAGGGCTCCTCCGACCGTCATGCGCGGGCGCGACCCGCGCGTCCACGCCCTTCCGGCGGAAGCGACAAAGGCGTGGATCACCAGGTCAAGCCCGGTGACGACGATTATGGATGTGAGTGAGGTCGCGAGCCCAATACGAAGTGCGGGAACCGGACCGCTAGGGACGAGCCCGGCGACAAAAAGGGGAGAATGAGACATGGCGACTTACGTGCTGATCCACGGGGCCTATCAGGGCGGCTGGATCTGGGGGCCGACGGCGGCGCGCCTCAGAGCGGCGGGGCATGTGGTCTACGCCCGCTCGCTCGACGGCTGCGCCGAGCGGCGGCACCAGCTCCGGCCGGGGATTACCGTTGCGACCCAGGCCGCCGAAATCGCCGAGCTGTTGTTTTACGAGGATTTGAACGATGTCGTGCTGGTCGGCACCAGCTCGGGCGGCATGGTGTTGTGCCGGACGGCCGAGCTGGCGCGCGGGCGGATCGGGCGGCTCGCGTTTGTCGATGCGCTGGCCTTGCTCGACGGTGAGCGGGTGGCCGAGATCGTCAACCGGCCGACGCCCAGGGTCACCACCGCCCTCGCGGTCGGGCCGTCGCGCGAGGACGCCGAAAACCGCAGCTTTGCCGATTTGTCGCCGGAATTGCGCGCTTTTGCCCTCGCCCGCTACACGCCGCACCCGATCGCGGCGATGGAGGAGCCGGTGTCGCTGCAGAGCTTTTGGTCGCAGCCGTGGCGGGCGAGCGTGATCCGCTGCCGCCGCGCCGCCAACCCGCCCGAGACGCACCAGCGCCGCACCGCCGAAAAGCTCGGGGCGAAGTACACCGAGATCGATGCCGGCCACTACCCGATGCTGTCCGACCCGGATTTGCTGGCGCCGCTGCTGACGGCGGCGTAACCGCGGCGCAAGCCAAGGGATCTGCCCTTCGCGGCGAGGCGGCTCAGCCGGGATGGGTTTCGCCTCGCTCAACCATCCTACGCGCTGTTTGCCCCGTAGCCTGGGTTAAACTGGGTAGTTTGTCTGGATCGAGCAGGACGGCGAGGCTGCGTGCGAGGTTTGGCTTTCGGGCGATCAGACCGGCTTGTTCGAGGGTAAGCACGCGAAGGCCGATTTCCGCCGACAGATGCCGGCGGGCTGGCAATGGCCCTGCGGCCCGTCCACCATAGAAGCAAGATGTGCGCCTGCTGGCATGCGAGAAATCGAGCCTGTTGTTACCAGTGCGGGAGCGCGAGAGGCGGGTGCAGCCAATGGATAGAGTTACCTCAAGGCCCGTTGGGGAGTGGGTAAGCGATCCAGGTCAGCCTGCTGCGGGGGCGGTCAGGGCGTGCAGTCAAAGCGGACGCGCGCGGCATGGATATCGGAATAACGACGGTCGGCCCAATCGATGAGGTTCGCCATGGGCTCCAGCAGGGATTGGCCTAGCGGGGCCAGACGATATTCGACGCTCGGCGGCTTGGTTGGAAAGACATGGCGGGTGATCAGTCCGTCGCGCTCCAAATCGCGCAGGGTCTGGGTGAGCATGCGCTTGGAGATGTCGCGGATTGCGCGGTGAAGCTCGCTGAAGCGCTGCGGTCGCGTCGCGAGGGTCATGATCATGAGTATGCTCCATTTGTCGCCGATACGGTCGAGCACGTCGCGCACCGGGCAGTGTACGGGTTCTACTGACTGTGCGTCGTCCGATTGATATCGGCTGAATCGCTCGATCGCGCTCAATGCGGTGCTCATACGGGTTCCCCTGGTCTCTCCTGGTAACAAAAAACTGCCTCCTTGCGGCGGAGGACCGAGGTCTTTATGTGAGACCTGCCCCCAAACATAGACCCTATGGGGCCAGGAGAAAACACATGTTTTTGGTGATGGGAATTACGGGAAAAGTTGGCGGCGCGACGGCAAGGCATCTGCTGGCGCAAGGCAAGAAGGTGCGCGCGCTGGTCCGCGACCGCGCGAAGGCGGCAAGCTGGACGGACCAGGGCGTCAAATTGGTCGACGGCGACTGGAACGATGCGGCCGCCATCGAGCGGGCACTCGAGGGCGTCGACGGCGCGTTTGTCATGTTGCCGGCCGTCTGGGCGCCCTCGCCGGATTTCAAGGAAGCCAAGGGCGTCATCGCGAACTATGTCGAGGCGCTCACCAAAGCGCCGGCGCCGCGGGTCGTCGCGCTCTCGTCGATGGGCGCGAACAGAACCAGCGGGCTCGGGATGATCACGGCCCTGTCACTTCTGGAGCAGGGCTTTTGCGACCTGACATTGCCGATCGCATATGTGCGAGCCGGCGGGTTTTTCGAAAACTTCCTTTACGGCTTGCATGTCGCCCAGGGCGGCACGCTACCCGTCTACTACAACCCGACAAATCGGAAATCGACCATGGTCGCGACCAACGACATCGGCGCCGAGGTCGCAACGCTTCTGAGCGGGCCGGCGTGGTCGGGGCATCGGGTCATCGAACTCGGTTCGATGGTGAGCGCGGATGAAGTCGCTGCGCAATTGGGTGAAGTCATGAAGCTCGACGTTAAAGCCGTTGCCGTCCCGCGGGCCGAGTGGCCGGCAGCCTTCGAGCAGTTCGGCATTCCGAAGGGCCAGACCGGACCGGCCGAAGCGATGTTTGAGGCCGTCAACGCGGGATGGATGGACCTCGGGGTCGAGGGTACGGAGCACGTCGCGGGCACGGCGTCCCCCCGCGATGTTTTCTCGGCGGCCCGGAAAGCCGCCACGGCATAGGTCCGCGGATCAGCGATGGGATGCGACTTCCGGGACCTGCTCCGGAAATCCGCGTCTCCTTCGGAATGAATGCGTCGCGGCCGGCCGTCCTGAGTGGCGCAACCGGCGCCGACCGTGCGCGAAATCGGCACCAGGCGCGTATCGTTGGGCAATTTCGGGATGAAATGATTGGCGTAAAAGCGAGCGAGGTCTCGCGCGCCGACCCCGCCAGTCATCACCGGAACATGGTTGACATAGGGATCGGCCACCATCGTCGCCGTCGTCGCAGCAACATCGCGGGTGGCGAATTCCTAGCGCGCATGCGCCTCCCACAGCGCTTCGAGCTCGTAATGCGGGCCCATCGTCCGGCGCAGCAGCGCGATCGAACGTGAATGGGCCCTGCCGCCGTTTTGCCGAAGTCGCCGCCGTCCGGACGGTTGAAACCGTGCCGCGCCGGCGGATAAGTGTAGATCTGAATATCGGGGCGGCGGGCTAGCGCCTCGCTCACAGCCGCCACCGTCGATGCCGGGACGTAGTCGTCGTTCTCGGCGAAATGCAGGTCCATCGGGCAAGCGATCCCGGAAGCGAGATCGAGCGCCGCCTCGATGCCGACCGGGCAATACGCAACGGCGCAATCGATGCCCGACAAGCCGCGGCGCGATAAGCGAGGTCGCCGCCGAGGCAGACCCGATTGCCCCGACCTTGCCGGTGCAATCGCGGCGATCGCGCAGCGCCGCGATCGTCCGGGTGATGTCGGTGAGCGCCGCGGCGCGATCGAATTTACCATCGAGGGCCAGCATTTGCCGCCGACCCGCCTCGTTCTGAGCGAGATCCAACCCGGGCTCGAGGCGCCAATAAAGGTCGGGGCAGATCACCACATAGCCTTCCTCGGCATAGAGGCAGGCCAAGTCGCGCATGTGCCGGTCGAGGCCGAAGGCGGTGTGCAGCAGCACGATCCCCGGCGCGCTGGCGGCCGGCGGCAGCGCGAGATAGGCGCCGAAGGCATCGCCGCCGCCGACCGCGGCGATAGTGATCAGTCCCCCGGACATCGATGTCGCTCCGCTGCCGATGTTGCGCGCTGTCTGACGCAGCGCGCCGTCCGGCGGCGCGACCGCATTCAAGCCGCCGGCCGGCTCACTCGGTGATCGGCGCGATCGTGTCGAGCGCCAGCCCGCGCGTCTCGACGCCGATCCGGGTGACGGCATAGGCCGCGATCGCCAGCATCAGCGCAATCCCGCCCATCACATAGCCGAGCCCGTAGACGCTGACGATCCCGATCAGCGGGAACGCCACCGCTCCGCCGATGCGGCCGCCTGACTGCGCCAGGCCGAAGCCCGAAGCCCGCGCGTTCGACGGGAACACCTCGGAGGTAAAGATCTGCATCGAATTGCCGGCGAGCTGGATGAAAAACGTCATGCAGAAGCCGACCACCAGCACCATCAAATCCGACTGCGAAAAATAAAACAGGATGGCCAGCACGGTGGCGATGATGAAAGCGGTGACCGAGGTCCTGATCCGGCCGTAGCGTTCGAGCGAATACATCATAAAGAGGCTGGCGCACGGGAACGCCAGGGTGATGCCAAAGTTGAAGGTCAAGGATTTGGTGATAGTGAAGCCGCGCTGGGCGAGGATGTTCGGCAGCCATCCGCCAATGCCGGTGGCGGCGCCGAAGAACGCGATAAAGCAGATCATTGCGGCGATGATGCGTCCGCGGTAGCGGCGGAAGACGACGCCGATCGGATCGCTGTGGATGTCGGCCAGCCGATCTTCAACCAGCTCCTCACCGGCCGGCGGGCGGCCCAGCCCCATTCGCTCCAAGAGGTCGAGCGCCCGCCTGCCTTGGCCGTGGGTAACGAGCCAGCGCGGCGATTCAGGCAGCGCGAAGCTGAATGCGAACAGCACCACCCCGAAGATCCCGATCACGATCCACACGCCGCGCCAGCCGATCGTGCCCCTGAGCCCGAGCGCCAGCAGGGTCCCGAGCGGCCACACGCAGGCGCCGCCGACAAATTGCATAAAAGCGGTGACCCGACCGCGGATCCGCTTTGGAGAATATTCGGCCGCGTAGGAAAAGCATAATGGCTGCGCCGCGCCGAGCCCGATTCCGGCGATAAAGCGTCCGAAGGCCAGCCACCAGACTGTCGGCGCCAGCGCGGCGGCGACGATCGTGGCGACGCTGTAGAGGAAAATGCAGAATTGGAAGACCTGCTTGCGGCCAAACCGGTCGGTGAACTCGCCCTGGCCGATCGAGCCGACGAACAACCCGATCAGGGTGGCGCTGCCGACCGTGCCGATCCCGGCCGGCGTGGCAAAGTGCGAGCGGATCATGTCCGGCACCAGCGAGCCCAGGATGATGTAGTCGATCACGTCGAAGAAATAGCCGGCGGTGATCAGCGCCAGCACCCGGCGGTGCACCGGCCCCATCCGCGCATCGTCGAGCCGCGCATCGACCCACGATACGATCGACTGTGCCATCAGCGTCCCCTCTCCCAGCGGCGCCGTCGCCGCATTTCCCCTATTCTATCCCGAACGTGCCAAGCAGCACAACTTTTGAGCTATCTCCTGCCTCGCCATCGAGCTCACTCGGTGATCGGGGCGATCGCGTCAAGCGCCAGCCCGCGCGTCTCCCCGCCGATCCGGGTCACGGCGAAGGCGGCGATCGCCAGCAGCACCGCAAGGCCGCCCATCACATAGCCGAATCCGTAGACGCTGACGATCCCGATCACCGGAAACGACACTGCCGCGCCGATCCGTCCGCCGCCCTGCGCCAAGCCGAACCCGGACGCGCGGGCATTCGAGGGAAACACTTCCGACGTGAAGATCTGCATGGAATTGCCGGCGAGCTGGGTAAAGAAAGTCATGCAGAAGCCGACGATCAGCACCATCGCCTCCGATCGCGAGAAATAAAACACGATCGACAGCAAGGTTGCACCGACAAAGGCAGTGACCGCGGTGCGGATGCGGCCCCAGCGCTCGAGCGCGTACATCATCACGAGGCTGCTGGCGGGAAAGGCGAGCTGGATCGCGAAGATAAACGTCAAGGACTTGGTTATAGTAAAGCCGCGCTGGGCGAGAATGTTCGGCAGCCAGCCGCCAAGACCCACCGCAGCGCTGAAAAACGCAAAAAAGCAGATCATCGCGGCGACGATGCGGCCGCGATAGCGGCGAAACACCACCGCCATCGGATCGCTCCGGATATCGGCGAGGGCGTCGATGACGAGCTCCTCGCCCGCCGGTGGGCGGCCCAGTCCCATCCTCTCGAGCTGATCGAGCGCCTGGCGGCCACGGCCATGGGTAACCAGCCAGCGCGGCGATTTGGGCAGCGCAAAGCTGAAGGCGAACAGCACCGCCCCGCATACGCCGATCACGATCCACACGCCCCGCCAGCCGATCGTGCCGCGCAACCCGAGCGCCAGCAGGGTCCCGAGCGGCCACACGCAGGCGCCGCCGACGAATTGCATAAAGGCGGTGACCCGGCCGCGAATCCGCTTCGGCGCATATTCGGCAGCGTATGCAAAGCACAGCGGCGCCGCCGCACCCATTCCGAGTGCCGCGACAAAACGCCCGACAGCGAGCCATGCGACGGTGGGGGCCAGCGAGGCAGCGATCGTGGCGAGGCTGTAGAGCGCAACCGCGAGCTGGAAAATCGCCTTGCGGCCAAACCGGTCAGTAAGCTCGCCCTGTCCCAGGGTGCCGATAAACAGCCCGACCAGAGTGGCGGTGCCGACTGTCCCGACCCCGGCCGCGGTCGCGAAACCGCTGCGGATCATATCCGGCACCAAAGAGCCGAGGATGATAAAATCGATCACGTCGAAGAACAGTCCGACGCAGATGATCGCCAAGACCCGACGATGGATCGGTCCCATCCGCGCATCGTCGAGCCGCGCATCGACCCACGATACGATCGACTGTGCCATCAGCGTTCCCTTTCCCCCCAATGCCGCCGCCACGACCGGCGCGCATTTCTCGGTAGCCTACTCTGCTCCGTCTTCCGATGAAATTTTTCGCCGGACGGGCAGACCGGGCGGAATTGCCGATTGCTCCAAATTCGGCTCGAAGGCGGGGCCGCGCGCGCAACCGCCAGAGCCAAGATCGCCATGACGGCACGGAATCGGTCGCGCTGTGCTTAGAGCGGTTCGTCCAAAAAGACTTCAGCTATCGCGATCCCGCTTTCTCCAGCCACCGCGTAGAGCAAGTAGACTCGACCGTTTTCTTCGAAGATCGCGGGATCGCGCAGCTGGTTCACCTGCCCATAGGCGGTGCTGCGCACCGAGGGAACGAGCGGCGCATCCGCGCCTTCCCAGCTCCGCTCCGGCCGAAGGACCTCGACGGCCGCGCTTTCCTTCCAGCTATGCCAATCGCCGGAAAGATCGATATGGCTCAGCAGAATTCGTTCGGGCGCACCGCCGACTTGCGTCCAGAAAACCCAGAGGTCGCTGCTTCGCTTTAACAAGGCTGAGTGGCGCATGCGAGGGTTAAACAACAGCGGACCCGGTTCGAACGCGTGGAACCCGTCCGTCGAGCGATAGAACTGCCCGGGCATTGCCAGCGCATAGGTCATGCCGTCGTGCTTAAAGGCACGCATGTAGGAATGCCCCAGAACCTCTCGCCGTGCGGTGAAGTCGATGCCGTTCGGCGACGTGGCGACGCGCGTGACCTGCGTCCCAACAGCATCGAGGCCGTGGAAATACATGACGATCTGCCGCCCGAGCGGATCAACATGCGCATCCGGTGAGGCGATGTGCGGCGTCGTGACCTCCGAAAGCAGATCATGGGAAATCGCGACGCCGGTCTGCTTCCAGCGCGCCTCGAGCTGCGCGAACTGCTCGGGTGAGAGCTTCGGCGGTTCGGTTAGAAAACCCGATTCCTCGAGCTGCAAGCTGCCGGGCGGATAGATCGTCCACGGTCCAGTCAGATCATCCGCGTAGGCGAGCCGGATGTAGCGGCCCTTGTGATCGGCAAAATAGAGGTAATAGTCGCCGCGCCGGCCCTCGATCCACTCGGGCACTCTGATCGCCGACGGGCCCTGGATGTTGAGACCGATGCTGGGATGCAGGTCCGGCGAAATGATCGGGCCATCGACCAATCGTTGCAAGCGCACTCGTGGCTCTCCCCATCCGAATAGAACACCGGGATCTACTGATCGCCTCAGCCGTGGGGTTGCGACCCAGCAGCCTGGCTGTCTCGAAGCAGTTACGCAGGGTCGTTGAGGAGCGGTGCGCTGTCAATCCGGCGGACGGCAAGTCATTGCTTGGCGCTCATTCATGCACTAACGCACGCGATACCGCTGATGCCGGGCATCCTCGGCAGCTTTGCTGGCACGCCGATGCAACTCTGTTGACTCGGGCCGAACTGTCTTTCACCGTTCGCGAGGTATTTTTCAGCTTCGGACCACACACCATGAGGCCGTTTGCCATAAGCCCGTCGGACGCCGCGTGGCAGCAATTGATCTCCGCATTGCAGGGGTCCGGCCGCAAGGCTGCACTCGCAATCACCGGAGGCGGCAGCGGGGCGGTCGGTGAGTTGCTTCGTGTTCCCGGCGGCTCCCGGCTGCTGATCGAGGCGCAAATTCCCTACGACGCAGTGGCGCTTGAGGCGTTTCTCGGCTTTGCGCCGGCACAGGCATGCAGCTCCGACACCGCAATCGCGATGGCGCAAACCGCACGGGCGCGCGCAGCCAGGCTGACGCCGAGCACTGGCGTTGGGGCGGGCGCCGATCTGGTCGGCCTTGGCGCCACGGCGGCACTGGTGAGCGATCGCCCGCGCAAGGGCGAGCATCGATTTCACATCGCATTCGTCAACTCCGCCGCTATTGCACACTGCACTTGCGTCTTGGCCAAGGGCCGACGCGATCGCGCCGCTGAAGAAGACCTGGTTTCGCACGCGATCGTCCTGTGGCTGGCCCGCGCCTGCGGGGTTGCCGCACCCTCGCCGCGCAGCCTCTTCGATGCGGATGAACATTACGCGGAGACGATTGTCGCGCAGATGGGCGGCGCGCAGACGGGCATCTCGGCCGTGGATCCGATCGATCAGCTGTTGGCGGGCGAATTCGATCGCGTCACCGTCCAGCCCGACGGCCAAATGATGCTGACGGCGCCGCAGCCCTCGGTACTGTTCCCAGGTTCTTTCAACCCGATGCACGACGGACATGTATTGCTGGCGCGGGTCGCCGAAGACCTCAGACAGCAGCCCTTGGCATTCGAAATCTCTGTCACCAACGTCGACAAGCCGCCGCTGGCGGGCGAGACGGTACGACACCGGCTCGCACAATTCGCCTGGAAGTCGCCGGTCGAACTCACGCGGGCGCCCACCTTCGTCGAAAAGTCGCGGCTGTTTCCGGGGACGACGTTTGTGGTCGGCGTGGATACGGCGGAGCGGCTGTTTGGGCCGAAATATTATGGCGATGACGAGGCCCGAATGCACGCCGCACTCGAAGAAATCGCCAGTTCCGGGGGCAGCTTTCTAGTGGCCGTGCGCATCGACGCGGGCAGCCGCGTACGCGCGCTCGGCGATATCCCGGTGCCAAGGCGCTATGCCGATCTCTTCACCGAAATCCCCGAGCACCATTTCCGCCGTGACATATCGTCATCCGAAATCCGCGCCCGGGGACGTGCGGTCGGCAATCCATAGCGAACCCGATGGATCAAATCAGTGGGCTGAAGGCCAACGGGCAAAGCCCGGCCAAGGCGAATCCAAAGTCTAGGTTTTCTGCCGTTTTCCACACATCGGCAGGGTGGAGCGCTACCCCTCTTGCCTACCCGATTTTACCCCTCTGATCAAATCGATTTCAGAACGTGGTGCCTGATTGCATTCGCGCCGTGCAACCCCATTTGAGCGCAAACGTTTGTCTGGGGTTGAGGATGCTGCTTTCTCACTTTGCGGTCGTTCATGAACATTTCGAGCCACTGGACCGGGTTCTTATCCACTGCTTCGACGACCGGCAGATGGTTCTCGTGTTCATCTCGCGCGAGGCGATCGACGACTATTTCCGTCGCTCGTCCCTGACCCCGCGTGATCGGAACCCGCTCATCGACCGGAACCTGGAGCACCTAATCCCGGTGATCACTGCCAAATACGATTGCGGTGAGCTCGATGAATACGCTGGGTTTGGCGCTCAGCAATTCCTGAAAATCGACCTCAACTCGCGGACCTGCAATCCGCGCCCGAAAAGCTGACGGATACCGTCCTCGAAATTGCTGCGCGCGCCGGATTTCAGCGCGGGTAGGAACGGCTACAATTTCCAATGGCCGGCCGATACAATGAGGGCAAGGCGATTGATGCTGTTCTTCGCCGCATAGAGGCGCGCGATCAAACAGTTCGCCTAAATGACGGCCGGTCGCCTGACGATCTACATGATCCGGACCCCCTGAAACGGGTCGACTACGTCTGCACGGTTGGGAAGGTGCTCTATGCGTTCGAGCATACGGGCATCGAGCCTTTGCCGACAGATCGTATTGGAGGTCCACAACCGGAAGCTCTTCGCGCCGGTCGTTGAGCGGTTCAGCTACCGGGTGGACCGCGAGCTTTGGGAACTTCATGTCCCGGTCGAAGCGTCTGCCGGATTGACCGGCCGAAAAGGCGGTCGAGTTCGCGACGCCCTCATTAGATGGATCGAGGCGAATGCGGCCAGCCTCCCGGTGCCCCTTCTGTACGACAGATGCGCGAATCCATTTCTGGGAGAGAGCGCCGCTGAGGTTCCGTTCCGGTTTTCCCTGCACCGGGGCTCGCTCGACAGCCATCAATTCCCTCAGGAAAGCCCGCTGTGCGGGAAGTTTATGATGAAATACTTCGTATCCGGCGATCTCGAAAAAGCTCGTACCTCGCGCTTACAAAAGGCATGCGAGGACAAGTTTCCGAAGCTGGCCACTTGGAAGCACGACGAGGGCGCGAGAACGGTGCTCGTCCTTGAAGAGAACGACTTATCGCTGACCAATCATCAGCGGGTCGCGGATGCGCTGGGTCCGGCCGAAGCAGCGATGCCGGATGCAGCGGACGAGATTTTCCTCGTGAGCACCCATATTGCGCAGACATGGTGGATCACCTGTCTGCGTCGCGCGGGGAAGACGTACTACGACGATGGTGAGCGTTTTCACGAGATCGATCCGGCGATGCTCACCGGGTTGACGAAGCGATAGCGCATCGACCGAGGCGGATCGAGCTAGCTTAGCGTGGGTTAGCGCAGCGTAACCCGCCGAAACGGGGCCCCGCTCCGACGGATGGCGGATGACTCCCGGCTTCCGCCGGGATCATCCGCCCTACGGATCGCTAACCCTTCTTCGGCGACCAGCCGTAGGCCTTGGTGCAGGCGCCGGCCATCAGCATTGCCCGCTCGGTGTCGTTCAGGCGGTCGGTCTTGAGGAAAGGTTCGACGGCGTGCTCGTAGTTGACGACGGCGAAGGCGCGGGTCCAGTCCGTGCCCCACAGGCAGCGATCGAAACCCCAGGCATCGAACACGCGGGCGAGCGGGTCCCAAATGTCCGGGAAAGGATACGGCTCGCGCGACAGCGTGCAAGCGCCGCTGACCTTGATCACCGCGTTCGGGCGCTTGGCGAGGTCCAGCACCTTCGGGAGGTCGGCCCAGGGCTGCGGCGGCGCCGGCGGCACCCGCGGCTGCATGATCGCCAGATGGTCGATGATAAAGCGCGTCTCGGGATGGCGATCGATCAGCGCAGTGCCGGCGTCCACATTGCCCCAGAACAGCACGTTGACCGGGAAACCGTGGCGGGCGGCAGCGCGAGCGATCCGGTCGAGGCCGGGGTCGTCGGGCGCGCGGTTCGCCTCCTTGGTCAGCATGATGCGGATGCCGACGGCACCCGGAATCTTCTTCCACTCGGCGATGACATCGGCCACTGCCGGATCGTCCGGATTGACCGGCTTGACGATGGCGAACCGATCCGGATGCGCTTTTTGCACTTCCACCGCATAGCTGGCGTCGTACTGGTACATCGAAAAGGCGGAGATGAAGATCGCGCCATCAACGCCGACCTTGTCCATCGCCGCCACCATTTCGTCACCGGTGACGTGATCGGGCCAGTTCGGCACGCTGTGCCAAGGCCGCTTCGGCGTGTTCGCCTCATACACGTGAACCTGGGAATCGATGATCGTCATCGAGCTAACTCCTCTGTGCTATGCGAGATTGGCTATCACCGCGGGTCTCTGTCTAGAGCGCCCATGCCGCCCGTCATCGGCGGCAGCTCCCGATGGCAGTGACGGGCTGTCCGCGGGTCAAGCCCGCGCGAGCGGATGCAACTCGACTGCACCGACCCTGGTAGAAAGCGCTCTAGTTCGGCACCCAGGCCGCGGCTCTGATCTCGCCGAATTCGCGGGCGATCTTGCGCCAGGACGCGCCGGCGTCCTCGGTGACATAGACCTCGCCGAAGAGGCTGAACGCCACGATGCGGTCGGCGTCGGCGGGATGGGTGGCAAGGCCCCACACGGTGGCATTGGGCCCGGTGGGGAGCGGCAGGATTTCCCAACTCTCGCCGAAGTTTGCGCTGCGGAGCACGTGCCCCTTTTCGCCCGTCGTGGTCTCGCCGCAGCCGGCGAACAAAACCCCGGGATCGTCGGCCTTGACCACCATGCCGCGGGCATAGGGCAGCGGCCATTTCTCCTTGATGCCAAGCGGCTCCCAGGTCTCGCCCAAATCGTCGCTGACAAACATCTCACGTGCAGTGCTGGCATAGATGCGCTTGGGGTGCGTCGCCGCGATCGTCACCGCGTGAATGTCCGGATCGTACAACCCCCCCTTAAGGTGCGTCCAACTGTCCCCGCCGTCCATGCTGCGGAAGACGCCGTCGATTTCCACCCCGGCCCAGACCATACGATGATCGTCGGGGTCGACGATGACGCTGGTCACGAAGGGTGTGCCAATGGAGCATTCGCGGGCGAGATCCACGGCCAGTTTCTCCCAGTGATGTCCGCCATCGCGCGAACGATAGACCGCAGCCGGCCGCGTGCCGGCGAAGAGAGTATCGGGATCGACGGGGTCGATGGTCAGAGACCAGATCGTCGGCAACGTCCCATTGGCGCCCCCATTGGCGCCGATGCGCTGCCACCGCGCCCCGCCGTCGCGGCTAATAAACAGGCCTGTATCGCCGCCGGCGAAAACCGTATGCGCCTCTTTGGGATGGGCGACCAACGCCTGGATGCGGCTATTGAGCGGGAACGGAGCGCGGTGCCGTGTCCATGACTCGCCGGCATCCGGACTGTGCCACACGCCCCAGCCGGCCGTTCCAAGACAGATGCTGTAGTCCGCCGCCATTGCTGCCTCCCTTTGTCTCGATGCCTGCGTCACTCCGCAAGCCGGAAACATTGTACTTTGCCTGACACCTCCCGCAACAAATGGATCTGGTGCCAGTGGGACGGTTTTGACATTCTCGACCCATCCAATTCGGCCGTCATAGCCGCGCAAGCGGGTAATCCAAAGCCTGCCTCTGGCCTGAACCGGGGGCAACCTGCATCTCGCTTGCAACCCTGGACCCCCGCTTTCGCGGGGGCAACGAATGGGACGCGCGGGGGGACCCCTTTGACCGCGTTTCATCCGGCACGGCAATCAGGGATGGCCCAGGCGAAGATGTTGCCGTGGGCCTCCGCGCAGTTCAGAGCTTGAGCAGGCGGCGGGCGTTGCCGTTTAGCAGTTTTTCGGTGTCTTCGGGGCCGAGCGGCAATGTCTTCAGCCATTCGGTGCCGGGCGGGTTTTCGGCGAACGGATAATCGACCGAGAACAGGATGCGGTCGATGCCCATCTCCATCATGCTGCAGGTGAGTGCCGTATCCGAAAAGAAGCCGCTCGTGGTGATCCAGAAATGCTCGCAAAAGATGTCGCGGAAGGTCTTTTCCTTCATCGTCGCGCGCAGCCCATGGCTGATGCGCCACAGCAGGAACGGCAACCCCTCGCCCATGTGCCCGAGGATGATCTTGAGACCGGGATGGGCATCGAACACGCCGCTCAACACGAAGCGCAGGCCCTGGGTCGCGGTCTCGACCGTGAAGCCCCAGGCGGCGCGCAGGATGCCGGGATGCGCCTCTGCGTAATCCTGGTAATAGGCCGCGATGACCGCCGGATGCGGCAACGCGGGATGGATATAGATCGGCACGTCGAGCTTGGCGGCCCGTTCCCAGATCGGCCAGAACCGCTTGTCGTCGTGAAAGACGCCGCCGGTCATGCCGTTGACCATGGCGCCCTTGAAGCCGAGCCTGGTGACGGCGCGCTCCAGCTCGTCGGCCGCCGCGCGCGGGTTGGCGGTCGGCAGCACGGCGAAGGCGGAAAAGCGATCCGGGTGACGTTGAACCGCCTCATGGAGCCGGTCATTGGCACGGCGCGCCAAGGGCGGGCCGGCTTCGGCGTCGACCGCCTGCAGTCCGGGGATCGAATGCGACAGGACCTGCAGATCGATCCCGGCCTCGTCCATCTCGCGGATGCGCAGCGCGCCGAGATCATCGAGCCGCTCAACGATATCGCGACCAGCACCAGGACCGCCGCCGAGCTGCTTGACCTCGGGGTCCAGGTAATGCTCTTCGAGTGCTACGATATAGGGCTTCCGTGCCATACCTGTTCTCCCTCCGATGCGGGGCCGCATGCCGGCCCGGGTCGCCAAGGTCGTACCAAGATTAACCCCGGACGTCGGTTGCGGCAGTCCGAATTTGGCGGTTTTTTCCACCGCCTCGCCACCACCTCGACGGACGTGACCCCGAGGGGGGATATGCCGCAGCCAGGGATAGAAATAGCGAGCAGCAGCCAAACCGAGCGGAGCGCCCGTCACGGTCCCTGGATCTGCATCTCCGGGACGGCAACGGAACAAGTTCCGATACCGAGGCAGGCAGCCCATCGCTGCGGCCGCCGACGGCAACCGTTGCGGGCGGAACCGATTGCCAGAGGGGCCTGAAAACCAGATAATCGCGCAGGCTGGCGTCAGAATCCGACAAATGTCAGGTTAGCGCGCTGGCTGGGATGCTGGGGAGTTCTGATGGCAAAATCAACCGCGACCAGCAGGGCCGCCGCGGCGCCCGATGATGGGAATCGCGCCGCGATGGTTCCGGCGACCGGCGCCGAACCGGAGCAGGACGAGGATTTCATCAGAAGCGCGGCCACGGTGGGCCTCATTGTCGTCGGCGCCGCCCTGATCGAAGCCGAGCTGATCCCGGGCATAATTATTGGCGCTGCGGCAATGCTGGCGCCAAAATATCTGTCCAAGTTTGGAGCCGGTCTCCAGCCGCTCGTCACCGGCACAATTCGCGGCGCCTACAAGGCTGCGCGGAAAACCCGAGAAGCATTTGCCGAGGCGCAGGAGCATGTGCACGACATCATGGCCGAGGTGGATGCAGAAAGCGAGGGTGCGGCGGACTCGTCGGGACCCGCGTCCAGCAGTACCGGGGCTCCACCGTCGTAGCGCGGATCGACATTACGGCGAGCGACCTTCGCCCACTGGCAAGGTTTGGGCCTTGCCGTTCGCCGTCGCTCGTGGGCGCGTGCTTTGCGCGGCCGATCGGACCCCGAACGACAAGCCTGGGTCATGAAACACAAATTCCACGTCGCGCACCAGGTTCCCGGCCGCATTCGCATAAAAGTCGTGCTCGGAAAACGCAATCCGGCGCTGCTCGATGAGATCAACCAGATATTCAACTCGGTCCCCGGCATAGATCATACGGCAGTAAACCAAACCACCGGCAGCGTTGTGCTGTATTATGAACGGAACCGTCATCCGCAAGTCTACGACCAGTTTTTGCGAAGGTACAATCAACATGCTCAGGTAGCGCTTCCGCCGCCAGCCACGGAGATCGACGCGATCGCCGACGAGATCCAGGCAGAAGCGGAATTTCTCGCACAACGCTCGCATATAGCCCGGTCATTAGTCGATTTCTGCAAATACCTCGATTACGAGCTTCGCGTGGCGACCGGCAACGCGATCGACATAAAGTTGTTGCTGGCGCTCGGCTTGGTGGGCTTCACGTTTCTCGAGGTCGGTGCGACCGCGTCTACGCCGATGTGGGTCACGCTGGCGATTTTCGCGCTCAACCACTTCGCCGAGATGCATCCAGCGCGCACCCCGGCGCCGTAGGCCGGCAGGATATCGGCGAAAGCCGGCGAGCGGCGGTCGAGATAAATGGATTTTTCCATTCGGCACGCGATCGCCGGCCGGTTGCGACTGCACGTGCCGGCGCTGTACCAAAGATCGTCCTTTACCGATGCCCTGATTGCGTGGCTGCGCAACCAGGTTGGGATCAAGAGTGCACGGATCAACCATTACTGCGCCAGCCTGGTCATCGAATACGACCGGCAAAAATCGACAACCCTGACGACGCTGCTGTTCCACTTGCGATACGCGAGCATAGATCAGGTTCGCGCTATTGTGTCACCGCCCGATCCGGTCCGCGCGGATACCGCCTTTGTTTCGACTCGGGAAATACTCGACGTCGGGCGCACAGCGTCGACGTCACGCTTGCCGTTGCTGTTGCCGACCGTCTCGCTGGCGCTGGCTCTCTCGGCGCATCCGTTGGCGATCGCCTTGAATGTGCCAATGATGATTTGGAATGGCTTACCGCTGATCAAGCGCGCCTGGGGCGTCTGGAGTCGAGAGCGGCGACTCAATGTGGATTTTCTCGATGTGCTGGCGGTCGCCGGATCGATCGGTCAGGGCCGTTTGCTCGCTGGCGCGATCATAGCTTGGCTGGTCCGATTGGGTGATTGGATCCGCGATCTGACCGCGGCCGGCTCTAAACGGGCAATCAGCGAGTTGCTCGAATATCAGGCGAAGACCGCGTGGGTCGTGCAGGACGGCCAGGTCTCATCGATCCCGGTATCGCGACTGGTCGCTGGCGATACTGTGGTGATCTATCCCGGCGAGATGATCCCGGTTGACGGCGAGATCCTGTCCGGACAGGCATTGATCGATCAGCAGACGATTACCGGCGAAAGCCTGCCGGTGGAGCGCGGCCTCGGCGAAACCGTCTTCGCGGCTACGGTCATCCGCGGCGGACAAATTACCGTGCGCGCCATCCGTGTCGGCTCCCAGACGATCGCTGGCCAGATTGCGGAGCTGGTCAATTCGGCGCCGGTCGGCGACACGCGCATGCAAAACCACGCCGAGCGCCTCGCCGACCGGCTCGTCTTGCCGACCTTGGTGGCGGCGACCGGTGCGGCCGTGCTCGCCAGCGACATCGATCGCTTCCTGTCGCTGGTGATCATCGATTACGGGACCGGGATTCGCGTCGCCGCTCCTATCTCGGTTTTGTCTTCGATGACGCAGGCCGCGCGCGCCGGCATCATCATCAAGAGCGGCCGCCACATGGAGCGGCTTGCCGAAGTCGATACCGTGGTGTTCGACAAAACCGGGACGCTGACCTGCGGCGTCCCCGTGGTGCTCGACAGCGTCTCCTATCAGCGCGGAATGTCGCCCGACCACATCCTCGGGCTGGCTGCCGCGGCGGAAGCGGGGTTGGGCCATCCGGTCGCCGACGCGCTGAGGGCGAAAGCGCGGGAGGCGACCGTGGAAATCCACTCATGCAATGAAACTCGGTTTAGCGTGGGGCTCGGCGTCGAAGGGCCGGTCGACGGCTATTATCTTCATGTCGGAAGCGAGCGCTTTCTGCGGCAGAGCGACATCCGGGTCGATCGCGCCTCGGCTGACCGTGCGGCGGTCGATAGTCTGGGCTTTTCCTGCTTATACGTCGCTGTCGACGGCATTCTCGCGGGCCTCATTCCCTATGCCGATCAGGTCCGCCCGGAGAGCCGGTCGGTGATACAAACGCTGCACGGCATGGGCATTCGCAATACGATTATGCTGACCGGCGACAACGCGGTGGTCGCGCGGGCCGTGGCGGCCCAGCTCGGCCTGACCCGGCAATACGCGGAAATGCTGCCGGCCGAAAAAGCTGAGATCATTCGGGAGTTGCGCCGCGACGGCCATGTCGTGGCGATGGTCGGGGACGGGCTCAACGATTCTCCGGCCCTCAGCTACGCCGATGTTGGGATTGCGATGAAATACGGAACCGAGGTCACCCAGGAATCGGCGCACGTAGTACTGATGGAAGATTCACTTTCAAAGTTGATAAAAGCAATTGATATTTCGCGTCACGCAGTTCGTCTGATCTGGCAGAACTACGCCATAGTAGCAGCGATGAATACAATGGGGCTCGCTCTGGCTCTCCCCGGCGGTTTGGTCAGTCCGGTGGTTACCGCAGCGATCAGCAACGGCTCGGCGGTCTTGGCCAGCCTCAACGGGATGCGCCCTCTGTTGCAGCGTCGATGATTGTCGGCACGGTCAAGCTGCGACCATTTTACCAGCGAAACGTCACGAGCTTCGTCGAGCAGTTCCGCGCCTCAAGCCAGCCGAGCGTTGCCGCTCAGCTCGCGGATTAGGCCCTCCCCCTACCGACCGAGCCGGCGGGACGGCCGCCAACCCTCCGGACCGAACATCCGCTTTGGTCTTAGAGCAGCGCATGGAGCAGCGCTGCCGCCGAGTGCCGCACCAGGCTTTCGGCGATGGCGGCAGCGGCGACGTTTACGAATCGGCCGGTGCTGCGGGCGCCTTGTGACGAGCGCGAAACCGCCGCCCAGTCCTGGCAAGAGCTTGGAGCGTATCCGTGCGCCTGCAGTATTTTCCACAGATCGGAAATGGGCAGCCGGTCTCGATCGAAGTAGATTGTCAGGCTGCCGGTGACCGGATTCGCCACGACCCTCGTGACGCCGGCTATTTCCGCTACATAGCCCTGCGCATCGGCCGCTCTCTTCTTGTGCTTTAAATAAGAGAGCTTGACCCGCAACCGGCCAGGCACAAAGTGTAGGGACTCACGCATACGGAACCCCATAAATTTGTGCTCTGATACCTCAACTCTGTTTCAGAACGATGACAAGCATCGATGATACCGCGATCTGCCATCTTGCGTAATGCGGCGGCGTCGAGGGTCGATCTGATCTTTTCGGTGGTATGAAGCGCGCCCTTCATTAGCGCGTCGACTTCGCTGGCGCGCGTCATCGCGACCGCCCGCGGCGTGGCTGTGGGGTATTTCCAACGGCTGTAGACAATCCGGTTCTTCCATTGTCGGCGGCAAGCGCCGCAAGACGCTCGAGTAATTACCCGCAGCCGTCAGCCGCTCGACCAATCGATGCAGCAGAATCAGGTCCGGCAGCGGGGTTGCATTTCGCCAACCGGCCCACGGGGACGCGAATCCGCGTGCTGCGCAGCCACCCGTCGCTCGCTGCTTCGCTGTTCCATCGGCGGCCCTTAATCTCTGCGCGAATGCACCGGAGTGACGCGGCCGAGCCCGGCGCGTAGCGGAGTAAAGAGTAGCCACCTGCGAAGCCCGGTCGTGAGCCTCGGGAAATACCTAGCTTAGCTGAGCTAGCCATGATCCGGCCTAACCTCGGCAATCCATGGCGGTCGAAAACTGCTGCCGTACTCCTCGATCGCCATGGTATGCAGCAGCTCCAGCGAGCGGCCTACTCGGTCCGCAACGCCGTATGGCAGCCGAGAGATACATGACAGTCGGCGAACAAATTCCCGATCGTGAGGAAGCGATCAGGCTGCGCGCCCGGGCCATCTGGGAGCGCGCTGGGCGCCCGGATGGCAAGGATATCGAGCACTGGCGTCAGGCCGAGGAGGAGGTTACCGCGGAGCAGCACTTCCGGCTGGCGGTCGAGGCTACGCCCAACGCCATGGTGATGATCAACCGGGCCGGCGAGATCGTGATGGTCAATGCCCAGGCCGAACGGGTCTTCGGCTATACGCGCGCAGAGTTGCTGGGCCAACGTGTCGAGGTACTGGTGCCGGAACGATTTCGCGGCGGCCACCACTCGAGATTGCGCGAGGCATTCTT
Source organism: uncultured Alphaproteobacteria bacterium (assembly GCA_963832875.1). GTDB lineage: Bacteria > Pseudomonadota > Alphaproteobacteria > ATCC43930 > CGMCC-115725 > AP-15. The sequence goes on from CAWHWB010000007.1 coordinate 155,554, forward strand.
CGCCGAGCCGCGAGCGCGGCCGATGGGGGCGGGCCGTGACCTGTTCGGCCGCAAAAAAGACGGCAGCGAGTTTCCGGTTGAGATCGGGTTGAACCCGATCGCGACGGAGGGAGAAATGATGGTGCTCTCGGCGATCGTCGACATTACCGAGCGCAAGCGTCTCGAAGAGCGCCTCCGCCTCATTGTCGAAGCGGCGCCCAACGCCATGGTGATGGTCAACCGGGCCGGCGAGATAGTTATGGTCAACGCCCAAACCGAGCGGGTGTTCGGGTATTCCCGGGCCGAGCTTCTGGGCCGGCCGGTGGAAATGCTGGTGCCGCCGCGGTTTCGCGGTGACCACGCCGGTCTGCGGGAAGCCTTTACCTTTGACCCGCAGGCGCGCCCGATGGGTGCCGGTCGCGACCTGTTCGGTCTCAAGAAGGACGGCAGCGAGTTTCCGGTCGAGATCGGGTTGAACCCGATCACAACCGCTGAGGGATTGATGGTGCTTTCGGCGATCGTCGACATTTCGGAGCGCAAGGCGGCCGAAGCAGCGCTGCGGGACTCACAAGAACGGACGCAGGCGTTGCACGCCGAATTGCTGCATATGTCGCGTTTGAGCGCGATGGGGCAGATGGGGGCGATGGTGGCGCATGAGCTGAACCAACCGCTCACTGCGATTAGAAATTACATGGAGGCGGCCGGGGCGCTCCTCCGCCGGGGCGGCGATGTGCCGTCAGCGAGGCTCGGTACCGCCATCGAGCGCGCCGCCGGGCAGGCCATGCGCGCCGCCCAGATCGTGCAGCAACTGGGGGGCTTTGCCGCGCGCGGCGATAGCGAGAAGCGGCTCGCGGCGATCCCGACATTGGTAAGAGAAGCGGCGGAACTCGCTCTCGTCGGCACGCGCCGGCACGGGACCGTGATCCGAGTTGATGACAATCTCGCGAATGTTCCCGTTCTCGTCGACAGAATTCAGATGCAGCAGGTCCTGCTGAACCTACTGCGCAACGCCGCGGAGGCGGTCGCCGACCAGGAACGTCGCGACATTGCTTTGCTTGCCGAGGCAACCGACGACATCGTGCGGATCAGCGTCGTCGATAACGGTCCCGGTCTTCCCGAGGAGGTAAAGGCCAAGCTGTTCCAGCCTTTTGTCTCGACCAAAAAGACGGGGATGGGGATCGGTCTGTCGATTTGTCAATTGATCGTGACTGACCATAAGGGGCGCATCTGGGCCGATACCAACCCCGAGGGGGGAACCATTTTCAGTCTGGCTCTCCCGATCGCATCCGAGAGTGGTCCGGCCGATCCTTGAGCGGTGCGTTTATTCGAACAGATGAAGCGTTCGCGGGCCATTGGCAATATTGTTATTGTCCGCGCTCAACTCGTTGCGGGTGGCCCGATGCATTTCGAGCAAGCGATTTCCCGCTGACGCGACCCTACTCCGCCTTGTTGCAGGGTGACCTACACGCAGTTCGCGGAATTGCGCGGCTTCGAATCGCGAAAGACGATAACAAGTGGAACCGAAAGCGCCCGGTGATCGTTAGGGCGGGGTGAGGGGTGGCGCGACCGGGAGGGCGCGAGCGATTTCGAGATCATTGACTTGGATCATATAGCTCTGATGACAGAAGTGCTACCAACCTCGTTTACGACCGATCATGGGCAGAAGGCGCTGATGAACCCGATTAGCCGTAGGGTCGCTATCATCGACGATGATACGGCGGTTTGCGAGTCGACACGATTTCTGCTCGAACTCTATGGTTTTGAAGTACAAACGTATCGTAGCGGCTCTGATTTTTTGGCAGAGGATCCCGATATCGCTTGCCTGATTGTCGATTACCAGATGCCTGGGATGAGTGGCCTGCAATTCTTGTCCGAACTGCGAAAGCGCGGGAACGAGGTGCCGGCGATCATGATGAGCGGCACAGTCAGCCCAACACTCCAACGCCAGGCGGCCGAACTCGGCATCAAGCAGGTTCTAGAGAAACCGCTTTTGAATCAGGCACTGATTTGCGTGATTCGTGCAGAGCTGCAGCGGTCGTGATGTCCCCTTGGTGCGGTTACGGAGGTTGCACTTCGCCGCAAAATCCTGTTTACGCCTCGACTGCGCGGCCTCCACCCGATGATCCGCGAAGCGGTCGCCGCGGCCATATTTAGGATCTTCGCCAAGCAAGCGTGCGAGACCGGTCAAATCTCATCCAAACGCGACGCGGCACCCGCCGCGGCGCGGACGTCGCTACTGCGGTAGAGGCCGCTGCCTGCTGCGCCACGGCGGCGCTGCGCCAACAAGGAGATCGCCGCAGCATCTCGGCATCGCCCGGCGCACGGTCGAGAACTACCGCGCCGCCGTCATGCAGAAGACGGTCGCGGCCTCCCTCTCGGATCTGGTCCGGCTCGAGATCGACGCCGGCGGGCCGGCCCTGTAAAAAAGCACGAGCCTTTTGCCCGCGGCTATTGATCCAGATCAGAGACCGGTCGGGTCGCTCCCGCTTGTCTGGATCGATTATGAAGGGAGGACCATCCCAATGGGCGAGCCCCTTTCAAAAGGGTGGGTCAAGGCGATTTTCCGCGGCAGCGTCCTTGAATTCGAGGTCGCGGCAGGCACAACCCTGGAACATCTTTGTTCGCTGCTGACGTCGTGGGGGAAGGGGCACGGCCAAGCCATCCGCGTCGAGGTTGCGTGGCTGCCGCTCCGCTCGAATAGAGAAGCGAGTAACCCCGTTGGGTATTTTCCGAGGCTGACGCGAGCATCGGGCGACGTCCTACCGTGGCCTGAACGGTCGGCAGCGGAGAACGAAAAATGACGAACGAGGCGAAAAAGCTCCGGGCACTGGCTGCGTGGTATCGCGAATTCGCCGAACGCGCCGGAGCGTCCTGGATTTGGGAGGGCCGGCTGCGGCGCGCGGACGAATTGGAGAGAGAAGCCGATCATCGGCAGGCCTCGATGACGGAAACCATCCCGTCGTCAGAGTCCCCGGGCCGCGAGAGAGAATAACCGGCGACAATTCCCGCTCGGCCGTGTCGGCGACATCGGCAGCCAACGGCTTCGCCCGGGAGATCGTCGCACTGCAGCCGGTCCTTCGGCGCTATACCCCGAGGCGCACCCGCAATCGAGCCGCGGCCGATGATCTCGTCGAGGACCCGCTCGCCCGGGGATTCGGAAAAATCAAAGTATGACAGCAGGTTACGGACCTATGGGTCGGGCTGTTCGCGATCCAGCAAAACCTCTATGTCGACGCCGTCCGTCAAGCGGCGCGAGGAGATCATCGTCGGGTTGAACGAGGATGAACCGCGTTCCTCGGTCCGCCGCGGCAGACCGATTGGCTGCCGCTGCATGACCTGCAGCGCTAAGGCAAGGCGCCCGCGGAACCGAGGTCAGTGGTCGTTGTGGTCGGATTGGAAGGCGAGCGCTACGACATTGCCGCTTCCCGATCGGAACCGCGCGGTCCCGGCTCTCGCGCGCCCGGATCCGCCTGCGCCAACTGACGGATGGTGCTGCAAAGCAAACCTGCCGCCGCCGGCGACGGATGACGGCTTGATCCAAATCAAGGCGATGCCCGCCGCCCGCGGCCACCGTGCCGTTGCGAGTGGCAACGGCTACGGGAGAAGCCTCGATGTCCGAAACATCGTTTGTCCGCTGGTTCGACGACATCCGGCTCACGGACGTGCCGTCGGTCGGCGGCAAGACCGCCTCGCTCGGCCAGCTTCGCTCGCTGCTCGGCGTGCGCGTGCCCGACGGTTTCGCCCTTACCGCGGAGGCCTATCGCGGCGCGCTCGCAGGGGCCGGGGTCGAGGCGGAATTGCGCCGGCTTTTCGATGGTTTCGACCATCACGATGTTGCGCGGCTCGCGGAACGGGCCGCCGAAGCCCGCCGCATCGTCTACGAGGCGACCGGCAACGCCGCGCTTCGCCGACAGATCGTCACCGCCTACGGCACGCTCGAAGAGCGCTGTGGCAAAGGGGTTTCTGTCGCGGTACGCAGCTCGGCAACCGCCGAGGATCTGCCGACCGCCAGCTTTGCCGGGCAGCATGAGAGCTTCTTGCACGTGCGCGGCGCGGCCGATGTGGTCGAAGCATGCCGGCGCTGCTTCGCCTCAATCTTCACCGACCGGGCGATCGTCTATCGGATCGACAATGGCTTCGACCATTTCAAGGTCGCTCTGTCGGTCGGGGTCATGAAAATGGTCCGCGCCGATCTCGCGGCGAGCGGCGTCATCTTCACGCTCGATACCGAATCCGGTTTTCGCGACGTGGTCTTCGTCACCGGCTCCTGGGGCCTCGGCGAGAACATCGTGCAAGGCAAGGTCGATCCGGACGAGTTCTACGTCCACAAGCCGACCTTTCGCGAGGGCCACCGCGCCGTGCTGAGCCGCTCGCTCGGCGGCAAGGAAGCGCGGCTTGTCTATGCGCGGGGGCATGGCGCCGGCAGCACCCGCAACCTGAAGACCAAGAGGAGCGAACGCGAACGGTTTTGCCTTGGCGACGCCGAGGTGCTCGATCTCGCCGATTACGCGATCCGCATCGAGGACCATTATTCCGCGCTCGCCGGGCATCCGACGCCGATGGACATCGAATGGGCGAAGGATGGCGAGGACGGCGGGCTCTACATCGTCCAGGCCCGCCCCGAGACCGTCGCCTCGCAGCGCGGCGCCGGGGCCTTCGAGACCTACGCCCTGAAGGGCGCCGGCACGGTACTCGCGACCGGGCGGGCGGTCGGCGAGAAAATCGCTGCTGGTACGGTCCGGGTGATAGCCGATGCGCGCGAGCTTTCCGACTTCCGGCCGGGCGAGGTGCTGGTCGCCGAAACGACCACCCCCGATTGGGAGCCGGTGATGAAGACGGCGAAGGCAATCGTCACCAGCCGCGGCGGACGTACCTGCCATGCCGCAATCGTCGCCCGCGAACTGGGCGTGCCGGCGGTCGTCGGCGCCGAAAAGGCGCCCGCTGTTCTGCGCACCGGGACGATGGTGACGGTCAGCTGCGCCGAAGGCGAGACCGGCAAGGTCTATGCCGGCGAATTGCCGTTCGCGGTGACACGCGTGCCGGCGGGCGCACTGCCGCGGCCGAAGACCGAGATCATGGTCAATCTTGGCAATCCCGAGCTCGCCTATCATACCGCGATGCTGCCGAATGACGGGGTCGGTCTCGCGCGCATGGAATTCGTCATCAGCGAGCACATCGGCATCCATCCGATGGCGCTCGCCGACCCGGGCAAGGTCACCTCGAAGACGGCGCGCGCCGAGATCCAAAGGCGGGTGCGCAACTACGCCCGGCCCACCGACTTCTTCGTCGAGAGGCTGTCCGAAGGCATCGGCACGATCGCCGCCGCGTTCTACCCGAAGCCGGTCATCGTCCGGCTTTCTGATTTCAAGACCAACGAATATGCGAGCCTGATTGGCGGCGCCGGGTTCGAGCCCAAAGAGGACAATCCGATGCTCGGCTTCCGCGGCGCCTCGCGCTATGCCCATCCGGCCTATGCCGCCGGGTTCGCCTTGGAATGCGCGGCGCTCGCACGGGTGCGCGGCGAGATGGGGCTCACCAACCTCAAGATCATGGTCCCCTTCTGCCGCCGCGCCGCGGAAGGCGAAGCCGTCATCGCGGCGATGGGCGCGCACGGGCTGAAGCGCGGCGAGAACGGGCTCGAGATCTATGTCATGTGCGAGATTCCGAACAACGTGATCGCCATCGACGCCTTCGCGCAGCTGTTCGACGGCTTCTCGATCGGCTCGAACGACCTGACGCAGCTGACCTTGGGCGTCGATCGCGATTCCGAGATTGTCGCTTTCGATTTCGACGAGCGCGATCCGGGCATGCTCGAAATGCTGCGGCTCGCCGTCACCGGCGCCAAGCGCAACCATCGCCATGTCGGGATCTGCGGCGAGGCACCGGCGAATTATCCAGAGATCGCGCAGTTCCTCGCCGGGCTCGGGATCGATTCGATCAGCGTCACCGCGGCGAGCCTGTTGCGCACCATGACCGTCGTGCACGAGGCGGAGCAGCAGAGGGCAAACGCTCCTCTCGCCGCGCAATAACGCCTTACCGAAAGACGCGACTATGGCTGCGATCGTCACCTTGACGATGAACCCGGCGCTCGACATCGCGACCGCGACCGAGCAGATCGTGCCGGCACACAAACTGCGTTGCGCGCCGCCGCGCTACGATGCGGGAGGCGGCGGCATCAACGTCGCGCGGGCGGTCCACGCTCTTGGCGGCGAGGCACTGGCGATCTTCCCGTCCGGCGGTGCGGCCGGCGAGATGATCTGCCATCTGTTGCGCGAGGAGAGCGTCGCGTATCGCGTGATCGCGATCGCCGGGTTCACGCGCGAGAGCCTCGCCGTCGAGGAGAGTAAGAGCGGCAGGCAATACCGCTTCATCCTGCCCGGGCCGGTGATCGGTCCGGCCGATCAGGAACGCTGCCTCGACGCATTGTCGGCCGCGGCGCCGTCGGCCGAGCTCATCGTCGCCAGCGGCAGCCTGCCGCTCGGCGTCGCGCCGGATTTCTACGCGCGGGTTGGCGAGCTGGCGCGGCGGCACGATAAGCGTTTCGTCCTGGATACCTCTGGTGCGGCGCTCAAACAGGCTGGGCGCGGGATCTTTTTGTTGAAACCAAGCCTGCGCGAGCTGGAGGAACTGACCGGGCGGTGCATTGCCGGCGAGCGCGACGAAGAGGCGGCGGCCCAGGAGGTGATTGCCAAAGGCCGCGCCGAAATCGTCGTGGTCTCGCTCGGCGCCAGGGGTGCCTTGGTGGCAGCGAGGGGGTGGAGCGAGCATGTGCCCGCGATAACGGTCGAGGCGAAGAGCACGGTCGGCGCCGGCGACAGCATGCTCGCCGGGATCGTTCTCGGCTTGAGCCGCGGCCTCAAGTTGGGCGAGGCGGTGCGCTTTGGCATAGCCGCCGGAACAGCGGCCCTCCTCGGGTCGGGTACTCAGCTCTGCCGGCGGGAAGACGCCGAGCGCTTGTACCGGAATTTTCCTCTTACCGGTGCGTCGGCGGCGGGCTGAGGGGTCGTCCCGGCGACGACGACCTGCCCAAGCTCGCGGACCCCATGGTCGCCGATTTGCATTGACCCGGATCAAAGATCCCGAAGGGCTTCGTCCCGATCTTGGGGCGAGGCAAGCAGTCCAGCAGGGGAACGGTCGATGGCGATGCAATCGAACGTGCAGGATCGGACGTCGGAAGACCCGGTCGGCAATGTTCTCAAATGGATTCTGCTCGCGGTTGCGGTCGCGAGCTTTGCGGTGCTGGGCTGGACGACGAAGCTGACTTACCAGGCGGCGCCGCCGCTGCCGGACCGCTTCCTCGCACCAGACGGTACGGTGCTGATGTCGGCGGCCGACCTTGTCGCCGGCAAGGCCGGGTTTCAGCGCGCCGACCTGATGGATTACGGCAGCCTTTACGGGATGGGCTCGTATTTCGGCGAAGATTACACGGCCGCAAACCTGGTTCGCCTCGCCCGCCGGACGCAAGACAACATCGCCAGGGAGACAACCGGCAAGACCTTCACCGCTCTTGCGCCCGAGCAGCAGTACGTGGTCCGCGCCGCGATGCGGACCGAATTGCGAGCCGTCGATCTGACCGCCGCCGCCGTCAAAGTGCCGAGCGCGCTGGCGGCGGCGATCACGACTCTGCGCGAGCAGATCACGCAATCCCTTTTGCATGACGATTTCGCCAGGGGCTGGACCGAGGCCTACAGCCTCGATATGCAAACCGCCGCACGCACTGCCGATTTCCTGATCTATTCGTCGCTGACCACAGTTGCGCGGCGGCCCGGCAGCAACGTCTCCTGGACGCAGAACTGGCCTTATGAGCCGTTGGTCGGCAATCGGCCGACCACCGCCACCTTCAGCTGGACCTGGATCAGCTTCTGTTTCGTCTTTTTCGCGTTCGGCGCGGTGCTGTTCCTTTATCAGCGTTTCCTGAATGACCCCGACCGGCAGCCGATGGACCCGGTGCTGGCGCAGTTCCGGCCGCTGACCGCCAGCCAGCGGCGCATCGGCAAATATTTCCTCCTCGTGGCCGGCGTGCTCTTATTGCAGATCCTCGCAGGCGCGATCCTGGCGCATTACTATTCGGACCGCACGAGCTTTTACGGCATAGCGGTCGATCGCTTTCTGCCGTTCAACTTCGTGCGTGATGTTCACATCCAGACGCCGATCGTGTGGATTGGCCTGTCGTGGATCGGCGCGGCCCTGTTTCTGGCGCCGGCGATCAGCGGTGACGAAGCGCCGGCCCAAGGGCTCTTTGTCGATGTGCTGTTCTGGGTGACGCTCGCAATCGTCGTCGGGGCGCTCCTCGGCGATTATTTCGGCGTCATGGGGATGATCAAGAGGAACTGGTTCTGGTTCGGCGACCAGGGGCTTTCCTACATCCAGCTCGGCCGTGCCTGGCAGATCGGTTTTTTCGCCGGCCTCGTCCTCTGGAGCCTCCTGGTATTCCGGGCTCTGTGGCCGACCCGGGCGACGCTCGTGTCGGCGACGAAGCAGTTCTGGACCGGCCGCATCCGGCTCGAGCATCTGCTGTGGGCGTCGACGATCAACATCGCCGGCCTCTACGCCTTCGGCATGATCCCGCTGACGGGGATCGGGAAGTCCTTCACGATCACCGACTTCTGGCGCTGGTGGGTAGTCCATCTCTGGGTCGAGCAATCCTTCGAATTCTTTGCCGCCGCGGTCAGCGCCTATCTGCTGATGGCGGTCGGACTGGTCTCGCGCAACCTCGCCGAGCGTTCGGTCTATCTGGCACTGATTTTGATCTTCCTCGGCGGCGTGCTCGGCACCGGCCATCACCTCTATTGGGCCGGCGAGCCCGGCATCTGGGTGCCGCTCGGCACGATGTTCTCGTTCATCGAGGTTTTGCCGCTGGTTTTGCTGGTCATCGAAGCGATCCAGGAGCGCCGGCTGATCGCGAGGCATGGCGAGTTCAAATACGGGCTCGCCTATACCTACATCATCGGCGCCGCGTTCTGGAATTTCGTCGGGGCCGGCGTGTTCGGCGGCGGCACACTGAACGCGCCGCTCATCAATTACTACGAGCACGGCACGTTTCTGACCTTGAACCATGCCCATACCGCGCTTTTCGGTGCTTTCGGGCTCCTCGGCATCGGGCTCATCTATTTCTGCCTGCGCTACGCAGCCGGCGAAGAGGGCGCGTTTGACGAGCGGATCGGGCGCTGGGCGTTCTGGCTCTACAACAGCGGCCTCGTATTGTGGATCGCGCTGAATTTCTTCCCGATCGGCTGGCCGCAGCTCGACGCGGTCTACGAGCACGGGCTCGCCTATGCCCGCAGCCAGGCCTTCTACGACACGACGTTGTTCTGGCAATGGATGCGGATGCCGGGCGACATCCTTTTCGCCGTGGGGGCTTTGCTGATGGCGTGGGACTTCGTGGTCAAGCTGCCGCCGTTGGTGCCGCGCCTCGCCAGGGTCTTCCGGCCGGCCTTGCGCGCACCGGCTCGCCCGTGAGCACGTCCGCCCGACGGCTCAAAACAGCCCGTAACTACCGCCGACGGCGGCGAGCACGGCAAGGAGGGACAAGGCCAACATCACGCGATGCAGCCACAGCATCCGAGTCAGAACCGCCTCGGGCGCCGCGTCGAGGCGTCGATGAACGGCGCGACGAATGATGAGCGGCTCGATCACGAAGAGCAGCGCCGCGAACAGGAGCCAAACGACGACCATCAAGTGCATCCACCAGAAGCCGATGTCCGCAAAACGGTCCCACAGATCGTAGGCATGAAGCATGTAGAGGCCGCTCAGCAGCACCAGCAACACCGCAATCCGGGCCTGCGGCGCGAAGCGATTTTCGATCGCGTCGAACTCTCGCATCCGCTTCTCCGGCGGCTTCTGCTTCAGCGCCGGTAGCAGAACGGTCGTGACGAAGGATACCCCGCCGATCCAGACGACGACAGCAGCCACGTGGATCGCTCGCGCGACTATGCCCCACTCGATCGCCATGATAGGTGCCCCCTCGCGCTCGATCGTCAGATCGGGCGCGTGTTGCCGTCGCGGACCCGAGGCCGCGCCAGCGCCGGGCCGTAACGGATCGCAAAGAGGCCGAAGGCGCCGGTCCAGGCAGTTCCGGCGAGCCACAGGGCGAGCTCGATCCGGTTGCCGGCGAGCGGCGAGAAAACGCGCAGCACGGCCGCAACCGTAATTAGGACGTAGATCGCCTTCGTCGCCGGCCCCGCCTGCAGCGGCCGCCCGGTATGGCCGAGCGAGGCCCGGGTCATCACCGCCAGCGTCATCGTGCCGATGGCCCCGACCGTCAGCGCATGCAGCGCCGCCGCCGGCGGCAACATGTCAAAGAGGCCGTCGAAACCGAGCAGCAACAGGCCGAAGGCCAGCCAGCCGTAGCCGATATGCAGAATCAGGAGGAGCGGCTCTTGTACCGTCCGCAGGCTCCGCCACCGGGAAAGACGGAGCGCGACCGCCACACCGGCGGCAAGCACTGCCCAAGGCGTCACTGAGGCATCCGGCGCAAATGCCCATACCAGGAGGGCGACGCCAGTCACGACAAGGGCGGCAATGTCGAAACGCCCTTCCGATGCCGGCGGAGCAACGTCGGGCCGCATCTTCGCCAGCCAGTTGTGGGTGAAGCTCGGGACGATCCGGCCACCGACCAGCGAGATCAACATGAACAGCGTGACGAGCCCGAGCCGATTGCCTAGCTGTGCGGTGTCGGCGAAACCCAGGGCATCGAGATGGACCAGGAGATTGCCCACCAGCAGCAGCGCCAGCGCACCCAGCATCGGCAGATTGCGCCAGTTGCTGCCGGCCAATATCTCGCGCGCGACGACGGCGAGGAACGCGGCCGGAAAGGAGAGGTCCGCGGCTGCCGCGGCCGAAGCCCCGATCTCGCCGGAAAGCAGGACGCCGAGTCGTCCAATCGCCCAGAGCGACACCAGCATCGCCAACGGTGCTCCCTGCAATGGGATCCGGCCGGTCCAGTTCGGGATTGCGGTCAGCATGAACCCGGCGACAACTGCGGCGGCAAAGCCGAAAATCATCTCGTGGGCGTGCCAAACCAACGGGGAAAGCTGCGTCGGCACGACAAAGCCTTCGGCGTAGGCGCCGAGCCAAAGCGGGATCGACACCGCCGCCCATATCGACGCCGCGAGAAAGTAGGGGCGAAAGCCGGCGGACAGGATCGCCGGTCCGGCATGGACGCGATGGCGCGGAATGGCAGTCATGGTTGCGATCTACCTCGGCGGAAAGAACATCGGAGCTCGGATACGACCGACTGGCCCTTACCAAGTCGCGAACATGCCGGCTACGGCCGCAGCCATAACCGCGGTCGACAGCCAACCCAGCGCCGACAGCGGCAGCGGTATCGTGAACGGTCCCATGACCCGCTTCTGCCGGGCCATGACCATGATCACAGCCATCAGCGGCGCCGCCACGACGCCGTTTATGACCGCCGACCAGAACAATGCCTTGATCGGATCGAGCGCGATGAAATTGCTGAACACGCCGATCAGAGTGGCAACGGCGATCGTGGCGTAGAATGCCTTGGCGTCGCGAGGCAGGCGGCTGAGCCCGGTCGGCCAAGCGAGCGCCTCGCCCAAAGCATAGGCGGCCGAGCCCGCCAATACCGGGACTGCGAGCAGGCCGATGCCGATGATTCCGGCGGCGAAGAGGGCGAAAGTGAAGTCGCCGGCGATTGGGCGCAATGCCTCGGCCGCTTGCGACGAGGTCTCGATATCGGTAACGCCGTGCGTGTTCAGCGTGGCTGCCGTCGTGATGATGATGAACAGGCTGATCAGGTTGGAAAACCCCATGCCCACATAGGTATCGGCACGGATCCGGCCGATCTGAGCGCGGGCCTCGTCGGGGGCGTCGATCAGCCGGTGCGCATGTGGATCGATTTCCTCGTCCTCGGCCTCCTCCGAGGACTGCCAGAAGAAGCAGTAGGGGGTGATCGTCGTGCCGAGCACAGCGACGATCGCGACGAGATAGTCCCGGTTCCAGCTGAGGTCCGGGACCAGGGTGTGATAGGCGACCCGGCCCCACGGCACCTCGACCGCGAGTGCGGTCGCGACATAGGCGAACAACGACACTGAGGTCCATTTCAGGATGCGGACATAATGTTCATAGCGCGAAAACACCTCTAGGAGCGCACAGACGACGGCAAAGCCGACGACATAAAGCCGCGCCGAGCCGTGCAGCAGCAGCTCCAAGGCGGCTCCCATCGCGCCGAGATCGGCGCCGAGGTTGATGATGTTCGCGACCAGCAGCAGGGCGACAATGAGCAGCAGCAGCGGCTGCGGATAATGGGCGCGGATGTTGCCGGCGATGCCCTCGCCGGTGACCCGGCCGATGCGGGCGCTCACTTCCTGGATCGCGGCCATCAGCGGCCAGGTGAAGAGCATGACCCAGGCCATGCCGTAACCGAACTGGGCCCCAACTTGGGAATAGGTGGCGACGCCGCTTGGATCGTCGTCGGAGGCCCCGGTGATCAGCCCCGGCCCGAGGAAGGCCAGCACACCGCGGTACCGCGGTCGCCGCGGCATCCAATGATGCGCGATCCGGCCGGCGAGCGTCAGTGCGGCGCTGGTGCGGGAATGCCCGGCGCGGCGGCGGACGGAGGATGGCACGCTCAATGGTCGACCTCTCTACGACGGAGCGACAACCGCTCGCGGCGAAAATCAGGGGACGAATGCGGTTTTGGGCGCATTGATCTGGGTCACCCGACCCGGGATTGAGCCACGACGGTCCCAGCGTGATGATCGCATAAACACGCCCAAAGGCGTGGTCTGTCGAGGATGGCGTGATCGCCGCCAGCAGGGGTCGTCGTCGATTGGCTGCGAGGGATTTGCAGTCACAGTACTGACACCGGAGAGCGTCTGATGAAGTTTCCGTGTGCCCAGCGAGCCTGATCGAAATATTGCTCTGCTCGTGGAAGCTAGGGATCATAGTCCCACCCATCGGCCGGCAAAATTGGCTTAACCAGACTACTCGAGAGGCTTTTGAGGCATGCGCAACTCCCACCGAACGATTGCGGCGGTCACCGTAGCGATGATCTTGGCGGCGCCGAACCTCAGCGCCGCACAACCGGAGCACCCTGCCGCTGTTGGCGACTTGATGACCGCGTTCGTACAACCGCGCCATATCAAACTCGGTCTTGCCGGGAATGAGAAGAACTGGGCTTACGCCGGCTATGAACTCGATCAGTTGCGGGAAACCCTGGCCGATGTCTCTGAAATCATGCCTAAGTATCGTAATTTGTCAATTCGTGATATGATTACTTTGACGGTCAAAAAACCCCTCGCAGTGCTCGATCAAGCCATCAAGGCTAAAGACTTCTCTCAATTCACCGTCGGGTACCGGCAACTGACTTCGGCGTGCAACACCTGCCACCGGAGTTATGATCGCGCGATGATCGTGATCCAGCCACCGAAAACTGGTCCCTTTCCGGATCAGGACTTCCGGCCTGGGATGTGAGATGCGGGCATCGAAGTCCATATCCGTGATCCAGAACTCTGGCGTCTGCTCGACCTGAGGGCGACGATACTCGGCGTTTCGGCTGGCGCGCGGTCGGCCGTTGAACTGGCTCTCTGCCAGCCGGAGGTGGTCGAAGCCCTGGTCCTGATCCGCCTTATTGGCGGTGCGCCGAAATTGTTTCGCGGCGCGCCCCGGAGCGAGCGCGACCGTGTCATGCGCGTGGCGAGGGCGATCCAGCCGTTGTCGCTGCGGTTCCGCGGCATCGACATAAACAGCGCCGCCGGCTTGCATGACCTGCCGCTCGAACAAAATTACCTTGCCGACCCTGCTCATTACGGCGCGGGACGACCTGTTCAAAACCGCGTCTATGGCGGAGTTTGCGGCCGCAGGATCACAGCGCTTCGCGCGTTTCTGATCAAGTCGGGGGTGCTCTCGCCGGACCGTCCGGGTGATGAGCATGGCTGAGGCGGATCGTCGGTCGGGCAGGGAGGCACCAGCGCGGACCGGCCTGCCGGATGAGGTCGTTGCGTTGGCGCGCCTTGGCGCGTCGCCACAAAGCCCAACGGATTGCGTCGGACTAATCCAAGTCGGCACCATGCGGCTGGCGCCGGACTTCGGCGGATCGCTCATTCACCGCCTCGCAAACGCTGGCTGTGCGGCATGTTCGATTTACATGGCGAGCCCGGCTGAGCCTCGCGGGTCCCCTCGCCGTGCAGATAACGGAAGGGCTCGATCACGGCGAAGGCTATTTGGACGCGCGGCTGTTTCGGGGTGGTCAAACTCGCGCGTGTCAGGGGCAGCGATTTGGCCTTTCAAGGCGAAGCCGGGCGCAGGCCGGATGGGATCTTGGCGGAAGGCTCTTCGTATATCGGCGATCACATATTGAAACATGATCGATTACCTAGAGAATGTCACTTTTGCGCGCTGTCGCTAAACCGATGGCCCGGGCGAGAGACGGCGAATTCATCGGCCAGCGGCTTTTTGGCGGGGCGTGAAATTTAAGACGGCGGGAAATAAGTTTCCCGCCGTCCCCCGTTGTGACGGTTCAGGCCGATTTCACCTCGATTTTCTTTTGCTGATTCTGCGCCACCGGTGTCTTCGGCAACGTGATCGTCAGCAGGCCCTTTGAGAAATCAGCGTCGATCTTGTCGCGGTCGACGCTCGCCGGCAGCTCGAATGAGCGCTGGAACGTTCCGTAGGCGCGTTCCGAGAAATAATAGTTCTTGTCCTGCTGCTCCTTTTCCTGGCGCTTTTCGCCCTTGAGGACGAGCGTGTCGCCGGCGACCGTCACGTCTATGTCCTTGAGGTCGAGGCCGGGCAATTCGGCCGTAACCTTGTAGGATTTGTCATCCTCGCTGATGTCGATCGGCGGCGCGGAAAATCCGAACGAGCTCATCGGCTGCCAAGTTGGCTCGATGTCGAACATCCGGCGCAACGAGGGAAAACCGAAATTGCCGGTGAACCGATCGAAAAGCCGGTCCATTTCGCTGCGGAAGGAACGCCACACGTCCGGAACATTGGGCTGCGGCGCTGTCTTCTTCACTTCAACCGGTACGTCTGCCATCGCTCTTCTCCATCTCTTTGTGAGCGGAACGCGGGTTCTGCGACCCGGTCGCATCGTCAGGCCCGCCGCATGACGGAGCATTGATCCAGCGCAATTCAGTCGACTTCCGCGTGTCGCCAGGGCACGCATATGGACCCGGCCAAGCTACGCGTCCTTGTCGCCGCGGAACCCGCGACCGCTTTCTCGGCATTCTGGGCGAGAAGCGGGTCAACGTCCTCGGAGTCAACGTCCTCGAGTTAAACATGGCGCTCGACCGGCTGCCCTGATCAGGCCCGCGGCGTCCAATTCACGCGCACGAAATATCCGTCCTCGTCGAAATCGATTTCCAGCACGCCATCGAAGGCGCGCTTGACCGCCTCTGCGATTCGGCGCGGGAGGTGGATATCGGTCGTGGTGATGACGATCCCTTCTGGATTGTCTTCGATGCTCATGATCCGGTTCAGCGGATGCTCGCTCTTTTCCGCCTCTTCCTGATGGCGCGCCAATCGAACGATGTCGTCTTTCCGGGCCTGGTTCAACGGCCCGCGCAAGGTCACGATGCCGGCCGGAAATCTGTCATGGATGCGCCGGCAGGCAGGGCACGTCTGCTGTGGAGCATTTCTCTCTCTCGCCGACCACTGCCAGCGAGCATCCCGATAAACGGCGCCGCATTCCGGGCAGGCCGTACCGTCGGCGAGCTTTTGCTGGCCTTGGTAGGAGTCGAGGATGTGATCCTGTTGGGCGCGTCCCGCAATCCGGCGCGTCGCCGCCCGCGGTCGCGGGTTCGGTTTTTTCATGTCGGGCTCCGTCTGTAGCAGACCGTGGTTCTCACTGGCGCCGATAGCTGCGCCGGCACCGCGGTCGCGCATCTGTCGGCGGAGCTCTTTTGTGGGCGGTAATGGTTGGCCATCGATTGCCCCACAGTTGCTTTAATCGGGTTCTCGTCCATCATCTCCACTCCAATGCATGCGGCGTGAAATCTCCAGTCGCGAAGGCCCTCCAATCGCTCGAACTCTTTTTTGGCCGCTTCGACCGCCTGTTCCGGACTTTCCGCTGAGGGCACGACGATCGAACGCTGGCAACACCTGAAAAGGCGCTCATTCCGCGGGAGATCGTTGAAAAAGCAGACACGATAGCTCGCCACTCTCCGGCCCTCCCATTTGTCGGACAAGAGCAGCACTAATCGGGATCCGCTCGTATGATCTGGATCAAGCGGTTCCAGGCCGGATAAGCAATCGCCATGATGCCCTCAGCCATGTCGTGGGCGTAGCATTGATGTGGGACCCGACGCTGCTTCTCGGCACCTCTTGATGTACATCAACGTATTGTCCGCGCCTTCGGGTACCCATCCCTGCGCATTTTATCGTGATGATGCGGAGCACGCCGATGTCGCCGATGGCGAAATTCACCCTGCCCTTAGCACTATTTCTGTCAGTCGGGTCGGCCCATGCGCAATTGTTGGGGCCCCTATGGGAAACCAATGTGACGCTGACGCGCGCCGATCTCGATATGATCGAGACGACGCTGGCTGAGCAAATCCACGGCAAACCCGCTGGAACCAAGGCCAAGTGGAGCGATCCCGCGAGCGGCAATTCGGGCACGATCAAGCTCCTGAAGATTTCGGAACTCGACGGGCACCGCTGCGAGGAAATCCTGTACTGGAACCGTTCCGGTGAACAGTGGATGCCGCCAGACCGGTTCAAACTGACCAGCTGCCGCCAGCCGGATGGAGCTTGGAAGCTGTCGGGGGATTAGGGCAGTATTCCAAACGGGCTAAAGCACAGGATCGAAAGCGATAGCCAGCGACACTGCTGGTCGGCCGTCGTCCGGACGCGGGGGCGCCAGCTCGGCGGATGCCGGGTGTACGATCGAGCCGATGACAGTGAGCATCCACTGGTGCGCTCCCGTGCCAGCCGGGGTGTCGCCTGGCCGATGATACCCGGCACGATGCTGTCATGCAGACATCGTGCTCATCATCTTCAGCCGTGACCGCCGAAGCGACGCGGGGGGCGGCGGGCCGATCCGCCGCCCCGAGACGCGGCCTACGGCTCGATCAAGATTTCGTCGCGCACCTCGGTGACGCCGGGCACTGCCCAGGCGGCCCGTTCGGCGATGTCGCGCTCGAACCAGGCATGGACCTTGCCGCCGAGCACGATCTTGCTGCCGTCGGTCCGGATCGTGATCCGCGAGGCGTCCAGTTCGGCGCTGCGGCGCAGCGCTTTTTCGATCTTGTCCTTGACCTCGGGCATGTTGACGGCGGGGCGGAGCCGAATGGCGTTGATGACGGCGGTGACGCCGCTCAGATGCTGGATCGCAGCCGCCGCCTCGGCCTTCTGAAAGTGCCAGTCGAGATCGCCGGTCAGGCTGACCGTCCCCTTCTCGACCTTGATGCCGATCCGATCGGCGGGCAGTCCGACACGCCATTTGAGGATGTCGACGGCGCGGCCGGCGATCTCCTCGTCCGCGGTCTTCTTGTCCTCGGGCAGGCGCACCTCGATCTCTTCGGCAATCGCCTTGACTCCCTTGACCCGCCAGACCGCGCGCTCGGCCGCTGCCTTCTCGGCATAACTCGGCACAAACCCGGTGAGGGTGATAACGCCCGCATTGACGCCGACGCCGATATGGGCAGCATTGACGCGCGGCTCGAATTCGAGTTCGTCGACGACGTCCTGCCGGAGCTTGAGATCGCTGATCATGCCAATCCTCCACGATAAACGGGGCTGGCATGCTGGACGCACCGGCAGGAACCGGCGTTGATCTGGGTCAATGTGTCGGTGCTGCGCTTCAGCCAAATGAAGATCATGAACAGGGATATTGTGCAGTCGCGGGTCGCGCCCGGCATCAAGCTCGCGATCGAGCCGGAGATCCTCGGCCGGATCATTTCCGAACTCGCGGATCGCGGCTATCGGGTGATCGGCCCGGTGCTGCGCGACGGGGCCATCGTTTACGACACGGTGACCCGCCTCGACGAGTTTCCGGCCGGCTGGACGGACCGCCAGGATGGTGGTCGATACCGCCTGGAGCGGAGGAGCGACGCCGCCTATTTCGGCTATGCCGTCGGGCCACATTCCTGGAAACGCTTTCTGCACCCGCCGATCGAGCGGCTCTGGCAGGCACACCGCGACGGCGGCGGTTTTTCGGTCGTGGAGGAAAACGCACCGACCGAGCGCCTCGCCTTTATCGGGGTGCGCGCCTGCGAGCTCCATGCGATGGCGATCCAGGACCGTGTGTTCCTGGGCGGACAGTATCGCGATCGGGCCTATGAGGTCCGGCGAGAGCACGCGTTCATCGTCGCGGTCGATTGCGGCGAGGCCGGCGGCACCTGCTTTTGTGCTTCGATGGGAACCGGACCCAAGGCCGAGGCCGGGTTCGATCTCGCTTTGACCGAGCTGATCGACTGCGGCCGACATCTTTTCCTGCTGGAAGTCGGCAGCACTGCCGGCGCCAATCTCATTGAGAACCTGCCGTCGCGGCCCGCCTTCGAAGAGGAGATCTCCGCCGCCGCAGCGGTTGTCGACCGAACCAAAAAAAGGATGGGCCGTACGCTCGACACCGACGGGCTCAAGGAGCTGCTTCAGGCTAACCCCGCCCACCCGCGATGGGACGCTGTTGCAGAACGCTGCCTCGCCTGCGGCAATTGCACGATGGTCTGTCCGACCTGCTTCTGCACGACGGTTGAGGACACCACCGACCTTTCCGGCGACAATGCGGAACGAGTGCGCCGCTGGGATTCGTGCTTCACCCTGGATTTCTCCTATCTCCACGGCGGCAGCGTGCGGTCGTCGACGCGCTCGCGCTATCGTCAATGGATGACCCATAAGCTCGCACACTGGTTCGACCAGTTCGGCACCTCGGGCTGCGTCGGCTGCGGCCGTTGCATCACCTGGTGCCCGGTCGGGATCGACATCACCGAGGAGGCTGCGGCGATCCGGGCTACGCCACGGAGCAAGGCCGATGGAAGGGCTTGAAAAAATTGTCCTCGCCCACCCGTTCTTCGCCGATCTCGGCGCCGAGTTCGGCCACGCGATCTCAGGCTGCGCCCGCAATCTGCGCTTTGCCGCCGGCGACTATCTGTTCCGGGAGGGGGAGCCGGCGAACGAGTTCTACCTGATCCGCCATGGTGCCGTGGCGCTCGAAATTTACGCCCCCGGTCGGCCGCCGATCATCATCGCGACGTTGCGCGAGGGCGAGGTTCTCGACGCTTCTTGGCTGGTCCCACCCTATCGCTGGAGCTTCGATGCCCGCGCCGTCGAGCTCTGCCGGGTGCTCGGCGTCGACGCCCACTGCCTGCGGCAGAAATGCGAGGCCGATCACGATCTCGGCTACGAGCTGATGAAGCGCTTTGTCGGCGCGATGGGCGAGCGCTTGCGGGCCGCCCGGCTGCAGGCGCTCGACCTCTACGGCAACCGCACCTGAAGATGGCGTCGGCAACCGCCGCATCCGACGGCCTCGTGCCGCAGCCCTTGCGCGTCACACGCGTTCACCGCGAGACCTCCGACGCATCGACCTTCGAGTTGATGCCGGCCGCGTCTTTCGCCTTCTCCGCCGGCCAGTTCAACATGCTCTATATGTTCGGGCTCGGGGAGGCCGCGATCAGCATCAGCGGCGATCCGTCCTGCGCCGAGCGGATCGTACACACGGTGCGCGGCGTCGGCGCCGTCAGCAATGCGCTTGCCCGGCTGCGCCGCGACGCGGTCATCGGCGTGCGCGGGCCCTTCGGCTCGTGCTGGCCGGTCGGCGAGAGCGAGGGCAGTGACATTGTCGTCATCGCCGGCGGGCTCGGTCTGGCCCCGTTGCGCCCGGCGATCTACGAGGTTCTGGCGCGGCGCGAGCATTACGGCAGGGTCGTCCTGCTCTACGGGGCCCGCGGTCCGGCGGAGATCCTCTATCGGCGCGAGCTCGAGGAATGGCGACGGCGTCTCGACATCGACATCGTCGTTACCGTCGACCACGCAACGGCGGATTGGCGCGGCAATGTCGGGGTCGTGCCGGCCCTGCTTGCCCGCGCCCCGTTCGATCCCGAGCATGCGGTGGCGATGCTGTGCGGGCCGGAGATCATGATGCGCTTCACGATAGAGGCGCTCCGCGATCGCGGGATGGCGGCGGACCGGATCTGGCTCTCGATGGAGCGCAACATGAAATGCGCGGTCGGGCTCTGCGGCCATTGCCAGTTCGGGCCCGACTTCGTTTGCCGCGACGGCCCGGTCTTTCGCTTCGATCGCATCGCCCCGATCTTCAACATTCGCGAGATTTAGACATGCCGAAGCGCCGTCGCCCGCGGCTCGCGGTCTGGAAATTCGCCTCCTGCGACGGCTGTCAGCTGAGCCTTCTCGACTGCGAAGACGAACTCCTCGCCGTCGCCGGGCAGCTC
Organism: uncultured Alphaproteobacteria bacterium; assembly: GCA_963832875.1. Lineage (GTDB taxonomy): Bacteria > Pseudomonadota > Alphaproteobacteria > ATCC43930 > CGMCC-115725 > AP-15. Next base: position 175,884 of record CAWHWB010000007.1, read on the forward strand.
GACTTTGCCTATTTCGCCGAGGCCTCGCGGCGGATGCTGCGCGGCCCTTATGATCTCTCGCTGGTCGAAGGCTCGATCACAACGCCCTCCGATGCCCTGCGTATCCGGCGGGTGCGGCGGCTATCGCGGCGTCTCGTCACGATCGGCGCCTGCGCGACGGCGGGCGGCATCCAGGCATTGCGCAATTTCGCCGATGCCGCGGAATTCGCCGCCTACGTCTACCCTCACCCGGAGTATCTGAAGACCCTGGCCACCTCAACGCCGATCGCGGCGCATGTCCCGGTCGATTTCGAATTGCGCGGCTGCCCGGTCGATAAGGGCCAATTGCTCGAGGTCATCAAGGCCTTTGTTGTTGGCCGCAAGCCGTCGATCCCGAACCATAGCGTCTGCATCGATTGCAAGGCGCGCGGCACGGTCTGCGTCATGGTCGCCCGCGGCACGCCCTGCCTCGGCCCGGTGACGCATGCCGGATGCGGTGCGATCTGCCCGTCCTACGACCGCGGCTGCTACGGCTGCTTCGGGCCGGTCGCCGGCGCCAACACCGCCGCGATCGCCCGCGAATTTTCGTCACTCGGCACGACCAGACGCGACATCGGCCGGCTCTTCCGGACCTTCAACGCCGGCGCCGAGGCGTTTCGCAAGGAGGCGGAGGCGCATGACGGTTAAGACGATTCGCGTCGACTACATCGCGCGCGTCGAGGGCGAAAGCGCGCTCGACCTCGAGATCCGCGACGGCCGGGTCGAGGCGGCTCGGCTCGCCATCTTCGAACCGCCACGCTTCTTTGAGGCCCTCTTGCGCGGTCGCGGCTTCGACGAGGTGCTTGATATCGTCGCGCGGATCTGCGGCATCTGCCCGATTGCCTACCAGATGAGCGGCGTCCACGCGATCGAGCAGGTTCTCGGCATCGAGGTCGAGGCGTCGATCCGCGCGCTCCGCCGGCTCCTCTATTGCGGCGAGTGGATCGAGAGCCACGCGCTGCACATCGTCATGCTGCACGCGCCCGACTTCCTCGGCTATCCCGATGCGATATCGATGGCGCGCGATCATGGTGCGGCGGTCGAACGCGGGCTCTCCGTAAAAAAGGCCGGCAATGCGCTGCTGCGTCTGCTCGGCGGCCGGGAGATCCATCCGGTCAATGTTCGGATCGGCGGCTTCTACCGGGTGCCGAGCCGCGCCGAACTTGCGTCGCTCGCCGATGGCCTGAAGCAGGCACGCGATCAGGCGATCGCGATCTTGCGCTGGGCGGCGGGCTTCGATTTTCCGGAGTGTCCCCGCGATTATGAATTCGTCGCGTTGCGACATGCGTTCGACTATCCGATGAACGAGGGTCGGATCGTTTCCACAAAGGGTCTCGACATCCCCGCTACGGAGTACGAGAGCGAATTTCTCGAGCGTCAGGTGCCCTATTCGACGGCGCTGCATTCGGCGCTGACGCGGCGCGGAGCCTATCTCGTCGGGCCAATGGCGCGCTATGCGATCAATCGCGACCGCCTGCCAGGCGATATCCGCGCGCTCGCCGACGAGGTCGGGCTCGAACCGGCGTGCCGCAACCCTTACCGCAGCATCCTAGTGCGCGCCGTCGAGGTCATTTATGCCTGCGGCGAGGCATTGCGGCTGATCGGCGATTACGAACCGCCTTCCCGCCCGTTCGTCCCGGCCGAGCCGCGCGCCGGCACCGGCTACGCCTGCACCGAGGCGCCGCGCGGCATTCTCTTTCACCGCTACCGGTTCGATGCCGAGGGGACGATCCTCGACGCCCGCCTCGTGCCGCCGACCGCGCAGAACCAGGGTGTCATCGAGGAGGATCTGCGACTGGCCGCGGCGGCCAGGCTCGGTCTCGACGAGGATGCGCTGAAGGGTGCTTGCGAGCAGAGCATTCGCAATCACGACCCGTGCATCTCCTGCGCCGCGCATTTTCTGAAGCTGCGGGTGCATCGGGCATGAGCCGGAGCGGCGTACTCATTGCCGGCATCGGCAATCCCGACCGTGGCGACGACGGCTTCGGCCCCGCGGTCGCCCGCCGGCTGCGCGGGCGGGTGCCGTCCGCGGTTCGGGTCGTCGAGCGCAGCGGCGACATTCTGGCGCTAATCGGGGATTGGGAAGCCTTTGCCGATGTCGTGATCCTCGATGCCACAGCATTGATGACCGAGCCGGGGCGGATCCACCGCTTCGACCTGCGCCAATGCGCGCTCCCGATCGGCTTCGCCTATCGGTCGACGCACGGTTTCGGCGTCAGCGAAGCCATCGAACTGGCGCGTAGCCTCGGCCGGCTGCCGCGCCGGCTCGTCCTCTATGTCGCCGAAGGTGCAAAGTTCGAGGCCGGAGCCCCGCTGTCGCCGGCGGTTGCCGCCGCCGTCGACGAAGCGGCGGTGCGGATCGTTGAGGAATTGGCCGCTTGGGAAAAAGGCGAGGCGTTACATGCATGAGACCGCCCTCGTCCGCGACGTCGTCCGCCGGATCGACGATCTCGCCCGCTCGACCAGTGCCCGCCGGGTAACACGGGTCAGGGTATGGCTCGGCGCGCTCAGCCATCTTTCGGTCGAGCACTTCCGCGAGCATTACGCGATCGAGGCGCGGGACACGCCCGCTGCCGAGGCGGTACTGGAGATCGAGGCGTCGACCGATCCCGCCGACGCGCATGCCCAGCAGGTCCGGCTCGAAAGCGTCGATCTCGAAGAGTGAGCCTGCGAGGGCGCTGGCTTTATCGGGCTCGCGGCGGCCCGAGCGCGGCGAGCGCCAGACGGATGACCTCGGACAGGCTCTTTGCCTGTAGTTTCTGCATAACCCGGGCGCGATGCACCTCCACCGTCCGCGGGCTGATCCCGAGATCGTAGGCGATCGACTTGTTCGGCAGACCGGCGACAAGGCCGTCCAGCACTTCGCGTTCGCGCGACGTCAACAGTGCCAGCCGCGCTGCCGCCGCCGCGGTCGCCGCCGGTTCGTGCGGCGGCGGCTCGGCGATCCGCGCGAGGGCAATCTCGATGCTGCCGAGGATCAATTCCACGGCGTAAGGCTTTTCAATGAAATCGACGGCACCCTCCTTCATGGCGCGCACCGCCAGCGGAACATCGCCATGTCCGGTGATGATGATCGTCGGGAAATGGAGGACTTGGTCGTTGAGGTGGTGCAGCAGTTCGAGGCCGGTCATTCCGGGCATTCGCATATCGGTAATGAGGCAACCGGGCGGCAGCGACGCAACCGCGGCGAGGAATTCCTGCGGCGAGGCGAAACTCGATACGGCGTAGGGCTGCGCCGTCAGCAGCACCGCGAGCGATTGGCGGACGGCGTCGTCGTCATCGACGATATAGACATGCGCTGCGACGGCCACGCTGTTGCTCTCGGCGAATGCCAGACCGTTTGGTCGTCGCCGCGACTATAGATCATTGGTCTCGCCGCGTATCGCTCCGCTTCGATCGTCTCCATTCTCCGCCGCCACATCGATCCGATGAGCCGCCGCATCATCCTCATTCAGCGAGCGCCGTCATCCGCCGCCGGCAGGTGCGGTGCCACGGCCTCGCTCGGCCCAAGATGCGGCGGCGCGAACCCGGCCGCCATCGGCCCGTCAACGAGCGGGTCGACGCCCGGTGCCGGTGCCGCGTAGAGCTCTTCCCACAATTGGCGGATGCTGCGGCAAGTCGCCTCATGCACAAAGACGTGCCCCTGTTGGTCGAAGCCGAACAGCGTGGCCTCAGGATCGTTGCGGATCGCCCGAAACGCCTGGTTGATCGCGCTGAAATATTCGCCGAGACGCTCGACCTGTCCGAGCCGGGTATGGTGCAAGAGATCGCCAATTCTCACGGCATGAAGCGGTGCCGTGCCGTGGGCGTCCGGCGATTCGCGGCCCAACTCGAAGAAGATCTGCGACAGCAGAAAATCGCCTTTGATCAGCTCGAAGAGCCGCGCCGCCTCGCCCGGCATGCAAGCGGCGAGTGCGGGGGCGTGGACCGGCGCCGTGGCCCCCGGCGGACCAGCGACCTGGGCGAGGCTCGCAGCGATTTCGCGTTCGGCCCAGCGGCGCACCTCGGGCGGGGCCGATCTCAGCTGCTCCAACGAAAAGGTGAATCCGGTCATGGCCGACTCTCAATCCTCAGCGATTGCGGCAAGGCCGTCGGCATCGAGAAGCTCGATGCGATGGGCAGTCGGGGCGGCGATCAGACGGCGCCGCTTGAAATCGGAGAGGACGCGGCAGACCGTCTCGACCGTCAGCCCGAGATGATCGGCGATGTCGCAGCGCGACATCGGCAGGTCGACCCGGCGGCGCCCATCATCCCGCTCGGCCAATTCGACGAGGAAGGAGGCGACGCGTTCGCACGCCGTCATCCGGCCGAGCAGCAGGAGCCGGTGCTGCGCCGCATCGAGGCTTTTCAGCATCTCGTCGCGAAGATGGCGGGCGAGAGCCGGGGTCTCCTCGATGAGCCGCTCGGTGGCGCCGCGCGGCAGCCGCAGTACCGTCGCATCGATGACCGCCTCGGCCGAAAAGCCGCGCTCTGCGGCCCCATCGAAGCCAAACGAATCGCCCGCGAAGCAGAATTCGGCGATGTGCCGGCGGCCGTCGGCGAGCAGTTTTGAGATGCGCACGACGCCCGAGACGACCTTGAACCAGTATCCGCCGCGGTCCCCTTCGGCATAGATTTCCTGGTCGCGCGAAAAGCGGTGCCGGGTCCCGATGCGCTCGAGCCCGATCAAAAGATCGAGCTGACCCGATCGGGCGACCTCGGAGCCGGCCGACGTCCGACTGCCCAAAACCGCCCCGTGCGCTGTAACTGCCGTCTGCCTGTACATCCCGCCCTCCTCTTGTTCGACGGAAGGCAGCATGAACGGCCGATAGTGCCGCCGAAATTAGGATTGTCCCCTACGCAATCCTGCGTAAGTAGAACTACGTAGTGAACGGGCTCCGGCGCGCTCAGTCGGTCAGATCGTGAAGTTCGTCGCGGGAAAGCACGAGCCGGAGGCCGGACGTTCCCGACAAAAGTCCATTGATGCAGATCAAAGCAGAGCGGGATCGGGGAAGCATGCTTGGCGCCGCGTATGGACGGGCGCCGTTTTGCGCTCGGCGAAGCCTGCGGACTGGATTGGAGTGCCGGGTTCCATCAAATACGAGGGGGATTCGATGAGAACGCTGGTGCTGCTTCGTCACGGCCAAAGTTTTTGGAACGAGGCCGATCTGTTCACGGGTTGGACAGACGTCGATTTGACCGAGCGGGGTGTGCAAGAGGCGCGCGAAGCCGGCGCTAGCCTTACGGCGGAAGGTTACACATTCGACCGGTGTTTCACCTCGGTGCTGAAACGGGCAGTGAAGACACTGCACGCGGTTCTCGACGAGATGGATCTCCTGTGGCTCCCGGAGGAGAAGAGCTGGCGGCTCAACGAGCGGCATTACGGTGCCTTGCAAGGTCTCAACAAGACCGAGACCGCGGAACGCTTCGGAAGCGAGCAGGTGCTCGCGTGGCGTCGCAGCTGGGATGTCCTACCCCCGCCGCTCGCGATCGAAGACAAACGTCACCCGGTCCATGATCGGCGATACGCCAAGCTGCCTCGCACATTGTTGCCGGGGTCGGAAAGCCTCAAGGACGCGGTCGACCGGGTCGTCCCGTACTGGCGCGAGGCGATCGCGCCCGCACTCGAAGCCGGAGAGCACGTGCTGGTCGTCGCGCACGGCAACAGCCTGCGCGGCCTCGTCAAATTCTTGAGCGATATCGGCGACAAGGAAATATCCGAATTCGAAATGCCGACCGGCCTGCCGCTGGTCTACGAACTCGACGAACTTCTCCAACCCGCGAGTCGCCACTTTCTCGAAAGAGGAAAACAAAAACCCGCAGCTTCGGAGCCGTTGGGGCCGCTAGACTGAATGGCCAACTCGCTCGTCCAGTCGCTCATCGCCGGCCTCGGCGGCCCCGGCGGTTTGTCGTCGGCGGAGGCGGCCCGCCGACTGGCGGAAATCGGCCCGAACGCGGTCGTCGAGGAGCGCGTTCACCCGGCGGCTCGGATCGCGCGCCATTTCTGGTCGCCGGTTCCGTGGATGCTGGAAGCGACCGTGATCCTCCAGATCGCGATTGGCGAGCGGGTCGAGGCGGGGCTGATCGCGGTCCTGCTGCTTCTCAATGTGGCGCTCGGGGTGTTTCAGGAAAGTCGCGCCACTGCGGCGCTCGCTCTCTTGAAGGAGCGGTTGGCGCTGCGGGCGCGCGTCCTGCGCGACGGGGCGTGGATCGACGCGCCGGCCGCCGATCTGGTACCCGGCGACGTCGTGCAGCTGTCTCTCGGCAGCGTTGTACCGGCGGATGCAAGGATCATCGCCGGCACGCTCCTCCTCGACCAATCGATGCTGACCGGCGAGTCGATGCCCGCCGAGGCCCAGCGCGGCAAAACGGCCTATGCCGGCGCTCTCGTGCGACGCGGCGAGGCGACGGCCGAGATCGTGGCCACCGGTTCGCACACCTATTTCGGTCGCGCTGCCGAATTGGTGCGCACGGCCCATGTCGAGAGCAGCGAGCAGCAGGCTGTGATGGGCGTCGTGCGCAACCTGACGATCGTCAACTTCGCGATCGTCGTCGGCATCGTCGCCTATGCCGAAGCGATCCACATGGGGACCGCGCGGATCATCGCGCTGGTGCTGACGGCGTTGCTGTCGGCAGTGCCGGTGGCGCTGCCGGCAACCTTCACCCTGGCGGCGACCCTGGGCGCAAAGACGCTCGCCCTCAAAGGTGTGCTGCTGACCCGCCTCTCGGCGCTGCACGAGGCGGCGACAATCGACGTGCTGTGCGCCGACAAGACCGGCACTTTGACGGCAAACGAACTGGCTGTGGCGGCGGTACGCGCCGTCGATGACGATTGTGGCGAGGCGGATATCCTCGCCCTCGCCGCCTTCGCCAGTTCGGTGGACGGCCAGGACCTGATCGATGCCGCGATTCGAGCGTTGACCGCGCGCCGGAACGATGTCCGCCTGCCGTTCGCGGTCGAGCGTTTCACGCCGTTCGATCCGGCGACAAAAATGGCCGAAGCGGTTGCGCGCGACCGGCAAGGACGCGAGATCCGCATCGTCAAAGGAGCGCCGGCGGCGGTCGCGGCGGTGGCAACGATGACGCCACGCATCGCCGGAGAGCTGCAGTCTCTGGCCGCTGCCGGATACCGGGTCCTGGGCGTGGCCTATGGGCCTCCCGGCAGGCTCGCCTTTGTCGGACTGATCGCCCTTGGCGACCCGCCCAGACCCGATTCCCGCGGTCTCTTGGCCGAGCTCAAATCTTTGGGCGTCGGCACGGTCATGGTCACCGGCGACGCCGCGGCGACCGCTGAGACGGTTGCGCGATCGGTCGGGCTCGACGGTCCCGTCTGTCCACCGGGAGCGATCCCCGAGCGGGTCGGCCCAGATGATTTCGCGGTCTATGCCGGGGTTTTCCCGGAGGACAAATTTCGCCTGGTCAAAGCCTTCCAGCAACAGGGGCACGCCGTCGGCATGTGCGGCGACGGGGCCAATGACGCGCCGGCCTTGCGGCAGGCGCAGATGGGCATCGCAGTCTCGACCGCGACCGATGTGGCGAAGGCGGCGGCAGGCATCGTACTGACCGATCCCGGCCTCGACGGGATCGTCACTTGCATCGGAGAAGGGCGCTCCGCCTTTCAGCGGGTACTGACCTACACGCTCAGCATTCTCGTGAACAAGTCTGCGACGCTCGCGGTATTGGGCGCCGGGCTCGTCATGACCGGGCACGCCGTTCTGACGCCGCTCCTGCAAGCGATTGCGATGCTCGCCGGCGATTTTGTGACGATGTCGCGAGCGGCAGACCGCGTGCGGCCGTCGCCGCATCCGAATGCCTGGCGCATCCACAATCTGACGCTGGCGGCGATCCCGCTCGGCCTTTTCAAGCTCTGCTATTACGTCGGGGTGCTCGCGGCCGGCTGGTTTCTATTGCGCCTGAACCCCGGGCAGATGCGGACCATGACATTGGTTCTCCTCGTTTTTGCCGGCCAGGCGACGGTTTACGTCCTGCGCGAGCAGGGACATTTATGGAATTCGCGTCCGGCCGCGATCATGCTGTCTGCTTCGGCCGCGGGCCTCGCGGTTGTCGCCTTCCTGGCGACAGCCGGGCTATTGATGGTGCCGATCCCGCTGGCGGTCGTCGGCATTCTGCTCCTCGCGACACTCGTCCATGGCCTGGCGCTGGACTTCCTAAAGGTAGCGGTTGTCGCCCGCCTGCGCATCGACTGAGCGTTGCCTCGCCGGCGCTCGGGAGGCAAAGTGCATGGCGCAAGAAAGCGCAGTGCCGTTGAGCCAAATCAATGCCTATACCGATATTTCGCATCCTAGTGGCAAACGATACCGAGCAGAGGCGTTTCGATGCGCGCGATGGACATCATGACTGCCGACGTGATTACGGTCAGAGAGAATGCGTCTGTTACGGAGGTGGCAAAGCTGTTGGCCGATCGCGGCATAAGTGCGGTCGCTGTCGTCGACAATGACAACCGGGTAATCGGCATGGTCAGCGAGGGTGATCTTCTGCATCGGGCCGAAACCGGGACGGAGCAGCGCCGGCAGTGGTGGCTCGAAATGATCGCGTCGACGAATGAGCTCGCGGTGGATTACATCAGATCGCACAGCGGCTCGGTGAGAGACGTGATGACGCGGGATGTGATCTCCGTCAATGACACCACCCCGGTCGCCGATATTGCCATTCTGTTGGAGACGAACCGGATCAAGCGGGTGCCGGTGCTGCACGCCGGCAAGCTCGTCGGCATCGTCAGCCGGGCAAACCTGGTGCGGGCGCTAGCGATGACGATCAACGAGGCGCCGAGCGATGCCGAAGCCGACGACCGTGCCATTCGCAGCAGGCTGTTGGCCGAATTGGAGGCGCAGAAATGGGCCGAGGTCGCGCCGGCGAACGTAACGGTCATGGACGGCATCGTCCATCTCTGGTCTTCCTACTATTCCGAAGAGGAGAAACGGGCGCTGATCGTCGCCGCCGAAAACATTCCCGGTGTCAAGCGGGTCGAGGACCACATGCGGTTAACTGGCAAGAATTTGCCCAGCTAGGCCTTACAAGGCAAGAACCTAACAACGATTAATGGTGGAGCCCATGCCGTTACATCCGATCATAGACAAAGGGGAGGTTTCCGTCGATTTCCCTGACAAAGCGTACATAGGCAGTTTCGGTCGGCACTCGCAATTCGACGCCTATGCCGAACCGGACGCCGTCGCCATCAGGCTGGTGCGGCCGGGCGAGGACCGGCGCGAGGCAAAAATGCACCTGCATTATGGTCTTTTGGCCGATATCCTGTCGGAACTCGCGCGATCACTGGCGTCGCGTGTACCGCTCGACGAACCGCATCGCGCCGAACTCAGCGCGGCGGTACAGCAGCTTTCGCAAGCGCTGGAGCCCCGATAGCGGGCCGTTCATCTCGCTGTCGGAGGCCGTGGTTTTTCTGGATGCGCCGACCCCCTCTCGCGTCAATTACTCTCCCGAGGCGGTCGGCGGCGGCTCGTCGGTCGGGGCGGGGAGGACGGTTCCGGAGACCGGCTCGACCCAGACGAGGTGGTCGCGGACACCCTTGACCCCCGGCACATTCTCGGCCGCGACACGTAAAGCCTCGCGCTGCTTCTCGACAATAATTGCGCCATCGAGGGTGACGATGCCGTCCGCAACGGCGATCCTGATCCCGGCTCGCGGCGCCCAGTCGGTCTCCGCCAACGAGGCAAGCACGTTTCGCTGGATTTCGGCGTCGGTCAATGCAACCGCGGACCTGGTTTCTTTCTCGACCAGTACGCTCAGCGCCCGCATCAGATCCGCGCGAGTGACAATCCCGACGAGGGCGCCGTCGCGGAGCACCGGCAGGCGCTTGACGCGATGGCGCTCCATTAGCAGGACGATCTGGGCGAGCGAGCTGTCCTCGGTCACGCTGACAACAGCCTCGGTCATGATCTCGCTGACCTTGCGCCCATGGGTGCGGACATAATCCTCGGCGACGCCGCCCGGCCCTTGCAGAAATTCCAGCCAGCGCGGTCGGCGCCGCTCAGTTTGCGTTTCCGACCGGCGGAGCAGGTCGCCTTCCGTCAGCATGCCGACGAGCACGCCGCCGTTCACCACCGGCAGACCGCTGATGCGATGTTCGAGCATCAGACGGATGGCGTCGCCGATCGACGTATCGGGTCCGATGGAGACGACATTGCGGGTCATGACATCTGTGGCGTTCATGATGCCTCCTCCGTTTCGCCGACAGCGAGCGCGGCCACCCCGGGCAATTCCCGTCCTTCAAGCCATTCGAGGAATGCCCCGCCAGCCGTCGAGACGTAGGACAGCTCGTTGGTGACCCCGGCGGCGGCAAGCGCGGCGACCGTATCGCCGCCGCCGGCGACGCTGAGCAGCCTGCCGGCGCGAGTCAGCTCGCCGACCCTCCTTGCCACCTCGACCGTGGCCCGGTCGAAGGGCGGCGTCTCGAAGGCGCCGAGCGGCCCGTTCCAGACGAGGGTGTGCGCCTCTTCGAGGAGGCCCATTATCCGCACCACCGTCGCTGGGCCGATATCGAGGATCATCATGTCGCTCGGAACCGACCCGACGGCGACCGTTCGCGCGGCGACACCCGGTTCGGGTGCCGCGGCGACGACGACATCATCGGGCAGCACCACCCGACAATTTTTCTGCTGCGCCAGCGCTAGGGTCCGAAGTGCGCCGTCGGCCATGTCGCGCTCGCACAGCGAGCGGCCGATTTCACGACCCTCGGCAAAGAGGAAGGTGTTGGCCATCGCGCCGCCGACGACGAGGATATCGACCTTGCCGATCAGGAAACGCAGTAGGTCGAGCTTGGTCGACACCTTCGCCCCGCCGATCAATGCCAGCAGCGGCCGCCGCGGCGTTTCGAGCGCCGTCGTCAGCGCCTTGAGCTCGGCCTGCATCAGCTTTCCGGCCGCATTCGGCAGCAGCCGGGCAAGCGCGTCGATCGAGGCATGCGCGCGATGCGCCGCGGAAAAGGCGTCATCGACATAGATGTCGCCGAGATCGGCGAGCGCCCGCGCGAACTCCGGCGCGTTCGCCTCCTCCTCCTTGTGGAAGCGGAGGTTTTCGAGAAGAGCGACCTGCCCAGGCCGGAGCATCGCGATCACGCGCTTCGCCTCTTCGCCGATGCAGTCCTCGGCGAAGACCACCTCACGCCCGCCGATCGCCCGGCTCAAAGGTGCGATCAGGGGCCGGAGGGAGAAAGCGGGGTCCTTCTTTCCCTTCGGCCGGCCGAAATGCGACATCACGATCACTTTGGCGCCCTTGTCGATCAGCGCCTCGATGGTCGGTGCCAACCGCTCGATCCTGGTGGCATCGGTAACGACCCCGTCCTTGACCGGCACGTTGAGATCGGCCCGCAACAGCACCCGCTTGCCGCGGACATCATCGAGGTCGTCGAGGGTTCGGAAATTCGGCATTGACCGGCGATCCTTGAGAGAGTTGCAAGGGTTCGCTTACGCCCACCGGCGCAAACAGGCGGCGACGTCGAGCATGCGCAGCGAGAAGCCCCATTCGTTGTCGTACCAGGCGAGTACGCGCACGAAACGCCGGTCGAGGACCTGCGTCTGGGTCACGTCGAAGATTGCGCTGTGCGGGTCGTGATTGAAATCGACCGAGACCGTCGGTGCTGTGTTGATGCCAAGGATGCCGCGCAACCGGTCCGATCCCGCAGCTTCCTCCATCAAGGAGTTGACTTCCTCGCGCGAGGTCTCGCGGGCGGCGTCGAATTTGAAGTCGATCAGCGACACATTTGCGGTCGGGACCCGGATCGCGCTGCCATCGAGCCTGCCTTTGAGCTCCGGCAGAACGAGGCCAACCGATTTCGCGGCGCCGGTCGAAGTCGGGATCATCGACAGCGCCGCGGCCCGCGCCCGTCGCAAATCCTTGTGCAGCGTATCAACCGTGTTCTGGTCTCCGGTATAGGCGTGAATCGTCGTCATATAGCCGCGCTCGATGCCGATGCCGCGCTGCAGTACATACGCTACCGGTGCAAGGCAGTTAGTGGTGCAGGATGCGTTCGAGACGACCTTGTGCTCGGGCTTCAGTTCTTCCTGGTTGACGCCCATCACCACGGTCAGGTCAGCGCCGTCGCAGGGCGCCGAGACGAGCACATGCTTGGCGCCGGCTTCGAGATGGCTCGCCGCCGCCGCTCGCTTGGTGAATTTGCCGGTGCATTCGAACACCGTGTCGACGCCGAGGTCGCGCCACGGGAGCCTGCCCGGTTCCCGCTCGGCGCGAACCGCGATCTTGCCGCGGCCGATATCGATCCAGTTGTCGCCGGTCGTGACCTCGCCGGGGAAGCGGCCGTGTACGCTATCGTATCTGAGGAGATGGGCGTTGGTTTCGACTGGGCCGAGATCGTTGATCGCGACGATCTCGACATCCTCGCACCTGGTCTCGTGCGCCGCCCGCAGGAGCAGCCGGCCGATGCGGCCAAAACCGTTGATCGCAACCCGTAGCGCCATGATTTGTACCTCCGGTCCGAAGTCCGGGCGATCCTCTGTGCCTCGGCACGACGCCGCGTTGATCCAGGTCAAGCGATCACCCTTTGATGCCGGGCATAAATGAGCGGCGTTCCGATTCGCAATAGGCTTTCACAATGCCCGCACCACCGATGCGCGATCTTCCGGAAGGGCTCGCGGCCCTCGCCGAGCTGGCGCTCGACCTGCGCTGGACCTGGAGCCATGAGTCGGATGCGCTCTGGCAGCGGATCGATGCCGAGACCTGGGACCGGACCGGAAACCCGTGGACGATCCTGCGCGACATCTCCGACGAGCGGCTGAGGACCCTCGCCGCGGATCGTTCGTTTGTGGCCGAACTCGGGCGGCTGGCAAGGGCGCGGCAGGCCTATATCGAGATGCCCGGCTGGTTTGCTTCGGCGCATGGCGCCGCCGCCCTTTCAAGCGTTGCCTATTTCAGCATGGAGTTCGGCCTTGGCGAGGGGCTGCCGCTCTATGCAGGCGGTCTGGGAATCCTCGCCGGAGATTTTCTCAAGGCCGCGAGCGATCTCGGCGTGCCGGTAATCGGCATCGGTCTTCTCTATCAAGAAGGCTATTTCCGGCAGATCATCGACGCCGCCGGCGCCCAGCACGAGGCCTATCCCTTTAACGACCCGGGCTCGATGCCGATCGAGCCGGCCCGCGGTCCCGACGGGGGCTGGTTCCACGTCCGCCTCGGCCTGCCGGGCAGAACCGTGCAGCTGCGCGTCTGGCAGGTGGCGGTCGGGCGGGTGCGTCTCTACCTGCTCGATGCCAACGACCCGTTCAACAGCCCGGCCGACCGCGGCATAACCGGCAAACTTTACGATGCGGCAACCGAGATCCGCATCCTGCAGGAGCTTGTGCTCGGGGTCGGGGGCTGGCGCGTGGTGGAGGCGCTGGCGCCCGAGGTCGAAATCTGCCATCTGAACGAAGGCCATGCTGCTTTCGCCGTGATCGAACGGGCGCTGGCGTACCGGCGGCGCACCGGGCTTTCCTTCTGGGAAGCGCTATGGGCGACGCGGGCCGGCAATCTGTTCACGACGCATACACCGGTGGCGGCCGGCTTTGACCGCTTCGCGCCGGAGCTGTTCGAGAAATACGCGCGTTATGTCGAGGATTTCCTGAACGAGGCCGGCATCGAGATTTCGGAGCTTCTCGGGCTGGGCCGCGTCCGCCCTGCCGACGAGGGCGAGCCGTTCAACATGGCTTGCCTCGCGATCCGCGGCTCGATCCAGACCTTTGGCGTCAGCCGGCTGCACGGTGCCGTCAGCCGGCGGATTTTCCGGCCGCTCTTTCCGCGCTGGCCAGAGGCCGAGGTGCCGGTGGGCCATGTGACGAACGGCGTGCATGTGCCGAGCTGGGATTCGCCGCAGGCCGACGATCTGTGGACAAGCGCCTGCGGCAAGGAGCGGTGGCGCGGCGTCCCGGACGCGCTGCCCGAGTTGATGTCCTCTCTCGCGGACGAGGCGTTGTGGGTGATGGCGGGCGAGGAACGCAAGGCCCTGGTCGAGGAGGTGCGCCTGCGGCTCGGCCGCCAGTTGGCCGCCCGCGGCTACCCGCCGGAGGTCGTCGCCAACGCCGCGCAGGCGCTCGATCCGAACGCGCTGACATTGGGCTTTGCCCGGCGCTTCACCGGCTACAAAAGGACGAATCTGCTGCTCGCCGATCCAGCTCGGCTCGCGCGCCTGTTGCGCGATCCGGCCCGTCCAGTGCAGCTGGTGCTCGCCGGCAAGGCGCATCCGGCGGATGCCGAGGGCAAGAAGATGATCGGCGAGTGGATCGATCTCTTGCGCCACCCCGAGTTCCGCCGACGTATTGTCTTTCTCGAGGATTACGACATCGCACTCGCCCAGATTCTGGTGCAGGGGGTCGACGTCTGGATCAATACGCCGCGGCGGCCGTGGGAAGCCTGCGGCACGAGCGGCATGAAGGTGCTGGTCAATGGCGGCCTCAACCTCTCCGAGCGCGACGGCTGGTGGGACGAGGCCTATGCGCCGGAGCTGGGCTGGGCGATCGACGACGGCGGCGACGGGGGCGAAGAGCCGACGGCCGAGCGCGACGCCACGGACGCCGAAGCCCTCTATTCAATTCTTGAGCAGCAGGTCGTGCCGGAATTCTATGCCCGCGATGCGGCGGGAATGCCGCGGCGTTGGCTCGAGCGCGTGCGGCGGAGCATGGCTTCCTTGACGCCCGTCTACAGCTGCAACCGGATGGTCCGCGACTATGTCGAACAGTATTACCTCGGCGCCGCCGCCGAGCTGCGCCGCCGCATTGCCGATGGCGGCAAGCTGGCCCTAAGTATGCGGCGCTGGGAACTGCGCCTGCGCCAGCACTGGGCGGGCGTTCATATCGGCGAACCGAGCCTCGTCCGCGACGGTTGCAGTTGGAATTTTTCGGTGCCGGTCTATCTCGGCGAGATCGAGCCGGCTGATGTCGCGGTCCAGCTTTATGCCGATGCACGCGATGGCGAGGAGCCTTTTGTCGCCGATCTCTGCCGCGGCGCGGCGATCATCGGTGCGGCAAACGGCCATATCTACGCCGGGTCGGTACCCTCGGCCCGGCCGGCCGAGCACTACACCACGAGGATCATCCCCCGCTACTCGGGCGCACGGGTCCCGACCGAGTTGCCGCTGATCTTCTGGCAGAAGTGACCACGGCGCGCGGAATTCACTCGCCCCAGAGGAGGAACAGGCCGATATCGCCCGGCATGCCGCCGGGAAAATCGAGCACGCGCGCCGCCAGCCGGAACCCGTTCGGCTTCAGCTCGCGCTCCCAGCGCAGATAAAGTTCGGCCGCCTCGCCCCGCAAAGTGCCGGGCCAATCCGGCTCGATCGCGTTGATCGCGCGGCCGCCATCGCTGCAGAGTTGCGACGGGAAGCGCAGCAGCAGCAGCTCTTTGAGGCCGTGCTCGGCCGCCTGCCGCGCATTGTGCAGCATGGTCCGCCAGCCCTCGTCGCCGATATGATGGTCGACGAGTTCCTTGACCTGCGCGCGCCGCCGGTCGGCCGCCGCCCGGCGTTCCGCCTCCCGGTGCAGCAGCTCGCCGCGCGCGAAATCGCCGGCGAGCGCGCGAAGATCGGCAGCCGCCAAGCGGTCCGCCGCGGAAAGCGCGGAAAGTCCGGCGCTCCGGTCGCTGGTGCTCTCGCGCCGGCGGTGGTGGAAGTTGCGATCGACCCAGGCAAAGAGTCCGGGTTGGTATGGCACGGTACGCGCCGGGGCCGAGCGTGGCTCGGCGGCGAGGGTGCGCAATAAGTCGGCGCGGCTGACGATGCCGACTACGCGGCCGTCGCGCACGACCGGGACCCGCTTTATGCGATGAGCCGCGAGCAGCCGCGCGATCTCGCCGACTTCCGCTTCCTCTGCCACGGTGACGACCGGTTTCGCCATGACATCGCGCGCGCTCCGCCCATCCGTGCGCAGATGGCCGAGGAACTCGGGGCTGAGGGCCTCGCCTTCGGCGAGGAGCGTCAGCCACCAGTCGCGCCGCGCCTCGCGATCATGGTCGTCGCGGCCGATCAGATCGCCTTCGCTAACCATGCCAACCGGCGCGCCATCGCGATCGACGACCGGTACCGCGCTGATCCCCTTGTCGAGCAAAAGCCGGGCGATGTCGCGGGTCGGCGTCTCCGGGCCAACCGATACAATCTCGGTCGTCATGATCTCCCGCGCGGTGGTCATGGTCTGCTCCTCTGCGCCTCGTCGGTCAGGCTTCGATGACGACCTTTAGCGCGCGCGTGCTCGCGGCGCTGGCGAAAGTTTCGTAGGCGTCGAGAATATGATCGAAGGTGAAGCGGTGGGTGATCAGCGACGCCGGGTCGAGCTTTTTCGCCTGTACCGTCTTCAGCAGCATCGGCGTGGTCACGGTGTCGACGAGCCGGGTCGTGATCGTGATGTTCTGCGACCACAGCCGCTCGAGGTGCAGGTCGGCCTGGACCCCATGCACTCCGATATTGGCGATCGTGCCGCCGGGCGCCACGATATCCTGGCATAAGACAAAGGTTGCCGGCACTCCGACCGCCTCGATCGCGGTTTCGACGCCGTGCCCGCCAGTCAGCTGCAATATCGCCTCTACCGCCTTGCAATGGCCGGCGTTGACCGTCGCGGTGGCGCCGAAGCGCGTCGCGACCTCAAGACGATTGTCGTCGAGATCGATCATGATGATCTCGGCCGGGCTATAGAACTGCGCGGTCAGCAATGCCGCGAGGCCGATCGGGCCGGCGCCGACGATGGCGACGCTGCTGCCCGGCTGAACCTTGCCGTTGAGGACGCCGCATTCGAAGCCGGTCGGCAGGACGTCGCTCAACATCACCATCGCCTCTTGGTTCATCCCGTCCGGGATGCGGTAGAGGCTGGTGTCGGCATAGGGCGTGCGGACATATTCCGCCTGGGTGCCGTCGATGCGGTTGCCGAGGATCCAGCCGCCGGTCGTGCAATGCGAATACATGCCGCGCCGGCAGTATGCGCAGCGCCCGCAGGAGGAAATGCACGAGATCAGCACCCGGTCGCCGGGGGCGAATGCAGTGACGCCCGGCCCGATCTTCTCCACCGTGCCGACGCCCTCATGGCCGAGGATGCGCCCCGGTGAACAGGTCGCCACGTCGCCTTTGAGGATGTGCAGATCGGAGCCGCAAATTGTCGTCCTGACGATTTTGACGACCGCGTCGGCCGGTTCGGCGATCTGCGGCATTGGCCGGTCTTCGAGAACCTTCATGCCCGGCCCCTGATAGACGAGAGCTTTCATTCCGATCCTCCGTGGCGAGCGGCGCCATGCTAGGATCGGGGCCGGCACCCGACCTTGATTTGCATCAATACCCGGTTGCGGGGATCGGCTGCGACGCTTCGCTAAAGACCAGTTGGGAGCGTGAAGCGAAAGATCGTGCCGCCTGCCGGATTGGGCTCTGCGCCCAGTGCGCCACCATGTGCCTCGACAATCGAGTGGCAGATCGAAAGCCCTATCCCGATGCCGTTCTGTTTTGTCGTGACGAAGGGTTGGAACAGCCGTTCGGCCACCTCGGGCGCGATGCCGGGACCGGTATCGGCGACGCTGATCTCGACGCCGCCGTCGACGCCAAGCGCAGCCGTAACAGTCAGCTCCTGCCGCGCACCGCCCTCCATGGCTTCGATTGCATTTCTGACGAGATTGACGACGACCTGCTCGATTTGAATCCGGTCGACCGCAATTTCGGGGAGTTCGGAAGCAATGCGGAGATCGACTTTGGCCCCCCGATCCCGGGCGCCGATCAGCGCGAGTGCGCTTGCCCCTTCGACGAGCCTGCCGATTGGTGCCGGACGCCGGTCGCTTTCACCTTTTCTGACGAATTCGCGCAGCCGATGGATGATCTGCGTCGCCCGGACCACCTGCGCCGAGGCATTCTCCAGTATGCTGGCGGCCCGCATGCCGGCCGCGGCATCGGTCTGCGCCAGCACCCGTCGGGCAGCCTCTATGTAGTTAGTCACCGCAGTCAGCGGCTGGTTGATTTCATGAGCAAGTGCGGAGGCCATCTGACCCATCTCGGTCAGTCGCGAGACATGCCGCAGCTCGGATTGCAGCTGCTGCATCTGTTTCACGGTCTGCTGGCGCCGGGTCAGGTCATGGGTGAAGCCGACAAAGAGCCGCCGGTCGCCCGAACAGACTTCGCCGACCGCGAGTTCGTGCGGGAGGGCCGAACCGTCCTTGCGCAGGCCGGTCACCTCCCGAGTCTGCCCGATGATCCGCCGCTCGCCGGTGGCAAGATAGCGAGCGATATAGCCGTCATGATTTTCCTGGTAGGGAGAGGCCATCAATACGCTGACGTTGCATCCGCAGACCTCGGCGGCGGTATAGCCGAACATTCGCTCCGCCGCGGCGCTGAAGGATTGGATGATGCCGTGCTCGTCGATGACGACCATGCCATCCGGAACCGTGTCGAGGACGGAGCGCAACAGCGCCTCTCTCTCGACCAGCGCCGCAGCGGTCCGTTTTGCGTCGGTGATGTCGCGGGCGATCTTCGAGGCGCCGACGATCCGCCCGGCCGGGTCGCGGATCGGCGAAATGGTCAGCGCCACGTCAATGATCCGGCCATCCTTACACCGACGCCGGGTTTCGTAATGCCCGATGCGCTCGCCGCGCCGGATTGCGCCGAGAATGCGTGGTATCTCCTCGGCAGTTTCGGGTGTCGCCAGAACTAAGATCGGCCGCCCGACCATCTCCGCCGCGCTGTAGCCGAAAATGCGCTCAGCCGCCTGGTTCCAGCTGGTGACGACACCGTCGAGCGTCTTGCCGACGATCGCGTCTTCGGCAAATTCGATGATCGCGGCCAACATGCTTCTGGCCGCCTCGGCGGAGCTCTCGACCTCGCCCGTTGCTTGGTTCGGTTTCACCCCTCACCCTACTATAAAGCGATAAAGCGCAGTTTCCACAACCGCGAAGGAGCGCCAGCTAGCTCTCGACAACCAGGCCGCGCCTAGATTGTCGAGGGAGCGAGAAACCTATCGGCGCCGATGATCCAGATCAAGGCGGCCATCTGTGGACGCGCCACGATGACGGCAACTTGAGAGCCAGATGACGAATGATCTTCATTGTCGACGATGACCACGCAACCGGAGACTCGCTTCGGCTTCTCCTAGAGTGCGAAGGTTTCGCAGTGCGGGATTTCGCGTCTGGCCGCCGGTTCCTTGACGCCGTCCGACCCGCCGATGGCGATTGTCTGATCCTCGATGTAGATATGCCTGGCATGAACGGCTTCGACGTACTCAAAGAGCTGCGCCAACGTGGCGACATGCTTCCGGTCATCTTCATCACCGCCCGGCCCGATCCTGCCACGTGCAGCCGGGCTCGGGCCGTCGGCGCTGTGGCGCTGCTGGAAAAGCCGCATGGAGCCGGCGAGCTGCTGGCTCTGGTGAGGCAGGCTGCGGCACGCAACGACTGACAATCAAGAGTTGATGAGAATGGTCATGGCCTCGTCTCAACCCACGCCGGCTGACGATGCGGCGCCCATGCTTCGGCTCGACCGGTTTCTCGCCGAGAAGCGCCCGTCGACGCCGTGCATCGTCGTCGACCTCGACATCGTCCGCGCCCGTTATACCGCCCTGCGGCAAGCCCTTCCGGCGGCGGAGGTTTATTACGCAGTCAAGGCCAACCCTGCTCCCGAGATTGTTGCTGCGGTTGCGGATCTCGGCGGCAATTTCGATCTTGCCAGCCTTGGCGAAATCGACATTTGCCTCGGTCTGCACATCCCGCCGTCGCGCCTTTCGTTCGGAAACACGGTGAAGCGCGAGGCGGCGATCGCGAGAGCGGCGAGCGACGGGATCGGCCGTTTCGCGTTCGACAGCGCTGCGGAACTCGAAAAAGTGGCCCGAAGGGCGCCCGGAGCGCAGGTCTTTTGTCGATTGCTGATCGAGAACGGGGGTGCCGAATGGCCGCTCTCCCGGAAATTCGGCTGCGAGGCGCATATGGCAGCCGATCTCTTGGTCAATGCACGCCAGCTCGGTCTGCGCCCGATTGGCGTCTCGTTTCACGTCGGTTCGCAGCAGACCGAGCCGCAGGCCTGGAGCGCCGCCATTGCGCATGCCGCCTGGGTCTTCCGCGCCTGTGCGCATCGTGGCGTCGATCTAGTGCTCCTGAATGTCGGCGGCGGCCTGCCGGCGCATTACCACACAAGGGTGCCATCGCTCGGCGACTATGCCGAGGCCATCGACGCGGCGCTCCAAAGGGAATTCGGCTCGGCGCGTCCGAAACTGCTGATCGAGCCCGGCCGCTACCTGGTCGGCGATGCCGGGCTTCTGCGCGCCGAAATCCTGCTGATCTCAAAGAAATCGTCGCATGAGCGCGAGCGCTGGGTCTATCTCGACGCCGGTCTCTATAACGGGCTTGATGAGACGCTCGACGAGCGAATTCATTATCGCATCCGCACCCCACGCGACGGTCCTTGCGGGCCGGTCATCCTCGCCGGCCCGACTTGCGACAGCGCCGATATTCTCTATCGCCGGCATCCCTACGAGCTGCCTCTCGATCTCGTAATCGGGGACACGGTCGATTTTTTGTCGGCTGGGGCCTACACCGCGAGCGTGGCTGCGGTCGCATTCAACGGCTTTCCGCCCATCCGCAGCCATATCATCTGAGTTCGCAAATTACCGCGCTACGAGAATATTGCAGGCAAATCGTTTGGTGATTTCTGCGAGCTCGCCTCTTTCGGTCGCGGCGGCGTCGAGCGCCAGGAATTGACAGCCGAGCTCGGCGATGCGCCGATGCAAGCCGGTCGTTTCGGCGGATGCCGCCTCGATCTGCAGGTGTACGCGACCGGGCTCGATCTGCTCCGCGACCCAATCATGAAAACTCTTCGCGGCAGCGAGCCGCGGTGGCGCAATAACGGTGAAATGAGGGTGAGTGAGCTCGGCCAGCCGCGCCGCGGCGCGAAGCAGCCGCGCCGACCCGGAACTGCGGTCGCGTATCAGAGCCACGCCGCCGCCGCTTGCGCTTGATTCATCGTGTGTGAGCAGGATCGGGCCTGCCGCATGTTCCACAGCGGCGAGCCAACGGCACTCGACCCGGAAATGGCCGGCGACCGGCCGGGCGCGGGCGCCGGCGACGATGAGATCGCGTTCGGACGCCAAAGAAAGCACGGTTTCGGCATCGCCGCGTACGATCTCGAACGAAAACTCGAGCGCCTGCGCCTGCGCCGCAACCACGAGAAGGTCGCGGAGGCTGGCGGCGGACGCGCGCAGCTGCCGTTCGAGTTCCTCACCAACCATCTGCGCCGCGCCGACGCCGGGAACGATCTGCCGGGCGACGGGGAGGGCGGCCAAACTCAGCAGATCCTCGTCCTCGATGAACACGGCATGAAGCGGGACCTTGGCGCTCGCGGCAAGCCGCACCGCGGTATCGATCGCCCCGCGCGGCTCTGCCGTGGCGTCGAGGGCGACAAACACACGAGCGATTGCCTCGCTCATGGGCGACCTCCCTGGCCGGCGGCGAGGCGGGCCAGTTCGGCTGCCTTGGCCGCAAAGGCATCGAGCCGCGCCGCAATCCGTTGGTTGAGTGTGCCAGCCGGATATTCGCCGGTGGAGTCTGGCGCACCGGCCGGGATGCCAGTCAGCAGTTCCAGGCCCTCGTCGATCGTCTCGATCGGATAGATCGCGAACCGGCCCTCGGCCGCGGCGGCGACGACATCGTGGCGCAGCATCAGGTGGCGGACATTGCTGGCGGGGATGATGGCGCCCTGGCCGCCGGTGAAGCCGATGATCCGGCAGCTGTCGAAAAAGCCCTCTATCTTTTCATTGACGCCGCCGATCGCCTGGATCTGGCCGCGCTGATCGACCGATCCCGTGACCGCGAAGCACTGCTTGATCGGCGCCTCGGCCAGCGCCGACAACAGCGCCATCAGCTCGGCGGCCGAGGCGCTGTCGCCGTCGACCCCGCCATAGGATTGCTCGAAGACGAGGCTTGCATTAAGCGTCAGCGGCCGGGTTTTGCCGAAGCGGCCGCCGAGAAACCCGGACAGGATCAAGACGCCCTTCGAATGTAGCGGGCCGCCGAGCGCCACCTCGCGCTCAATATCGACGACTTCGCCGCGCCCGAGCCGCACCTGCGCCGTGATGCGGGATGGGGTGCCGAAGGACAGCTCGGCGACACCGATCACTGAGAGCCCGTTGACCTGGCCGATCGCCGCGCCGTCGATTTCGATGCGGATCGTCCCGCGGCCGATCTCCTCTTGCAGACGGCGATAGATGCGATCGCCGCGATGGAATTGCGCATCGATCGCTGCCTGCACCTCCGCCTCTCCAATAATGTTCTTGCCAGCGTCGGCAGCGAGCTGGTCGGCCTCACGTAGCAATGCATTGATGGCCCGCATGCTCGTCGACAATTTTTCAGCGTCGCCTGCCAGGCGCGCCGCCCGCTCGATGACGCGGGCGACTGCGTCGCGATCGAGGGCCCGCAGCTGTTCGCGGCGGCCGACGGCGCAAATGAGCCGCGCATAGAGCAAGGTCGTTTCGGGATCGCGCGCGACCCGATCGTCGAAATCGGCGGCGATCTTGAACAGGTCCGGGAATTCCTCGTCATTGGCGCTGAGCAGGTAGTAGAGCGTCGGCGGCCCGATCAGGACGATCTTGACGTCGAGCGGGATCGGCTCGGGGGAGAGCGAGACCGTACTTGCCATGCTCAGCAGCTGTTCCAGGGTCTCGATGCGGATCTGGCCCGCGTTTAATGCCCGCTTCAGCGAAGCCCAACCGAAATTGCCGGTCAGGAGCTTCTGCGCGTCGAGGATCAGATAGCCGCCATTGGCGCGATGCAACGCACCCGGGACCAAGAGGTTAAAATCGGTGACGAGCGCGCCGAAGCGCGCCAGATGCTCGACGCGCCCGACGAGGCTTTGATGGGTCGGGTTGTCCTCGTAGACGACCGGGGCGCCTTTCTGCGCCGCGTTGTCGACAATGACGTTCACCCGGTAGCGCCGGTAGCGGGCGTCGTCGAGCGCCTGGATCATCGGCCGCGGAACCGGCGCCGGCGGCGTCTCCGTCGCCGGCGCCGCCAAAAAATCGTCGGCATTTTCCGTGATATCGCGCTCGACCGCGTCGAAGTAGCCGCCGACCTCCGGTAGCTCGACGAAGCCGGCACGCAACTCGGTCATCAGGTGGGCGATGGCGAGACCGGTCGTCTCACGGTCCAGCGCCTGCAACGCCTCGCGATGCTCGCGCTCCCATTGCGGCACCTGCTGAATGATCGCCTCGAGATCACGCTGGACGCTCTCGGTCTCGTGTTGGATGCGCGCACGCTCGTCGGCTGGCAGGGCGTCGAACTGGTCCGGGGTCAGCACCTTGCCATCCCGACGCGGCGCCAGGGCGAGACCCATCGGGGTTCTGATCACGGCGATGCCCATCGCCTCGGCCTGCTGCTGCAAGGCACCAAAAGCCTGTTCGCTGCGCTGTTTGAACTGCTGATCGAGAGCCTCGCGGCGCACCCGGTATTCGTCGCGTTCGAAGGCCGCCGGCAGGGCGGCGCGCAATTCTTCGACCAGACGTTTCATCGCAGTGGCGAGGGCAGTCCCGCGACCGGGCGGCAGCTGCAAAGAACGCGGCTGCTGCGGGTCGGCAAAATTGTTGACGTAGCACCAGTCGGACGGCGCCGGCGCGCGGTCCGCCTCCGCCCGCAGCAGACCCTGCACCATATTGTGGCGGCCGGTGCCGGCCGCCCCGAGGGCATAGACGTTGTACCCCTTGCGGCGCATCCGCATCGCGAAGCCGATAGCCTCGACCGCGCGCTCCTGACCAATCAGCCCGGCCGCTTCCTCGAGCTCTGTACACAACGCAAACGGCAGTTCCGCCGCATTGCAGCGTCGGTAGAGGAGGTCCGCGGCCAGCGGCTGACCCGGCGCAAACGATTTTCCCGGCGTCGATCGAAGCGCGGAATCGGCGGTCGCGACGACCCCTTGTTCGGTCATTCGGCGCATCCCATCATGCCGTCACCTTGCGAAACCGAAGAAGCGCCAGGCCGAGGACGAGGCTGCCGATCAGCCCGGTCGCGAGGAATTGCGGCCAGACCACCGCAAAACCGGCGCCGCGATAGAGAATGGCCTGGGCGAACGAGACGAAATGTACGGTCGGCGATACCTGCATGATCGTCGCGAGCCAGGATGGCATGCTCTCCAGTGGCGTGTTGCTGCCGGACAGCATCGCCAGCGGCAGATACACGAGCAGGTATAAAAGGCCGAGCTGCGGCATCGACCGAGCGATAGTGCCGAGCAGGAGGCCGACTGCGGTGGCGAAAAAAAGATAGATCGCGGCTCCGACGAGGAACAGCGGCACCGAGCCGGCGATCGGAATATGGAGCAGGCCGCGCACGACAAAATAGAGCGACAGCCCGACGGCGACGATGATGGCGAGCCCGTTCGCCCAGATCTTGGACATCGCGATCTCAAAGGGGGTCAATGGCATGACCAGCAGATGGTCCATCGTGCCGTGTTCGCGCTCGCGGACGAGGGCCGCACCCGCCAGGATGATCGCCAGCATGGTGACATTGTTAATGATGCCCATGATGCTGGTGAACCAGGCGGTCTCGACATTTGGGTTGAAGGCGATGCGCACGACGAGATTGACCGGCGCCGCCGGAACCCCCTCAGCGCGCGACAGAAAATTGGCGATCTCGGTCGTGATGATCTGTTGTGCATAATCGGCCCCGAGACCGGCCTGCACCATCGCCGTCGCGTCGACATCGAGCTGGATCGCGGGCTGCCGGCCGCCCAAAACATAACGCTCGAAGTTCGGTGGGATGTCGAGGACGAAGGTGTATCGGCCGGCATTCATCGACGGGACGATGTCGCGCTCGGCAATCGGTTGCGGCGGCTGAAAATAGGGCGGCAGAAACGCCTCCTCGATACGGCGCGACAGTTCCGAGTGATCCTCGTCGGCAATGGCGATCGAAGCATTGTGCACTTCCTGCGAGCTGCTCTGTGCTTGCGCAACGACGGCGAGGGTGAAGCTGTAGATGACGAGGCCCAGCAGCACGTAATCGCGCATGAAGCTGCGCAGCTCCTTGGTGCCGAGCCAGAAGATGTTGGCGAGAGCGCGCATCGAGCGTCTTAACGTTCCTGCTTGCGCAGCAGGACAAGGTTGATGAGCGTCAGCGCCGGGACGAAAAGGGCGAGCGCCGAGAGATTTGTACGCAGATCGGAAAAGCCGAGCCCCTTGGTGAAGGTGCCGACGCTGATCGGAAGATAATAGGTCATCGGAAACAGGCGGCCCATCACGCGCGCCATCCCAGTCAGGGACGACACCGGGACCATCATCCCGGCGAACATCGTGGCCGGCAGAACCGTCAGGATGGCGGTGCCGAAGAGGGCCGCGATCTGGGTTCGGGCGAAAGCCGAGATCATCATGCCATAGGCGGTCGTCGCGGTGACGTAGACGAGCGTGCCGACAAGGAGCGTTGCGAAGCTGCCTTTGAGCGGCACCCTGAAGACGACGAGCGCCATTGTGAACATCAGCGCGAAATTGACCATCGCCAACGCCACGTAGGGCACTTGCTTGCCGATGAGGAATTCGAGGCGGCTCAAGGGCGTCACATAGAGGTTGGTGATCGAGCCGAGCTCTCTTTCGCGGACAACGGCCAGCGCCATCAGGATCGCCGGGAACAAGGCTAACTCCAGGGCCAGCTGGGCCGGCACCATTGCATAGACGCTGTCGAAATCCTGATTGTACTTGAAGCGGACCTCGATATCGGCCGCCGGGGCCGGCGGCGGGCGGATAAGCGTCACGCTCGGATCGGAGAGATAGAGTTGGTGCATGGCTTGAAGGTAGCCACGGATGGTCTGGGCGACGAACGGCCTCGCCCCGTCGATCCAGGCCGCGACCCAGACCGCGCGGCCGCGTGCAATGTCGCGGCCGAACCCGGGCGGAATCTCGATGCCGGCGTCGATCTCCCCATCCGACAGCCGCTTTTCCAGATCGGAGTAATCGGCGAGCGGCGGCTTTTCGACGAAATATGAGGACCCGCGCAACGCTTCGAGATAGGCGCGGCTCTCGTGGCTCCTGTCGTGGTCGAGGACGGCAAAGGTCAGCGAGTTGACGTCGGTCGAGATGCCGAAGCCAAAGACGAGCATCAGGAACGTCGTGCCGAACACCGCGAAGCCAATGCGGATCGGATCGCGCAGCAATTCCAATGTCTCGCGGATGGTGCAGGCCAAAAGGCGCCGGAAGCTGAAAGCGGCCGCATTCGCCCGTCCCGTCGCCGGCTGTGTTGGGGTTCGGTTCGGACGGGCGAGCACTTCGGTGGTCCCGCGGTCGCCGCGTCCTGCCGCCGCCTCTTCGAGATAGCCGATGAACGCGTCTTCGAGCGTCTCGGCATTGCGCGCCGCGATCAGTTTCTCGGGCGTCTCGGTCGCCAGCACGCGGCCCGAATCCATCAACGAAATCCGATCGCAGCGTTCCGCTTCGTTCATGAAATGGGTCGAAACGAAGATCGTCACGTTGTGGCTTCGCGAGAGGTCGATCAGCAATTCCCAGAACCGGTCTCGCGCCAGCGGATCGACGCCCGAGGTCGGCTCGTCGAGGATCAGCATCTCGGGTTCGTGCACGACTGCTACGGCGAGCGACAGCCGCTGGCGAATGCCGAGCGGAAGCGCCTCGGCATACTGGTCGACATGGTTGGCCAGGCCGAAGCGGCTGATCAATTCGGCAATGCGTGCCTTCGCTTTTGCCGCCGGCAGATGGAAGAGCCGCGCATGCAGATCGAGGTTCTGCCGCACCGTCAGTTCGGCGTAGAGCGAAAAAGACTGCGACATATAGCCGACGCGGTTGCGCGCCCCGGGGTCACGGGCATCGATCGGACGGCCGAACAGCAGCGCCTGGCCGTCGCTCGTCGGCAACAGGCCGGTCAACATCTTCATCGTCGTGGTCTTGCCGCAGCCGTTCGAGCCGACAAAACCGAAGATTTCGCCGCGTTCGATCGTGAAGCTGACATGGTCGACGGCGGTGAAATCGCCGAACCTGCAGGTGAGCCCGCGTGCCACGATGACCGGTTCGGCCTCAACGACGCGCTGCGGCGGGATCTGCAATCGCGCATGGCCGGCGCGCCGGACTTGCGGGAGGAGCGCGATGAAGGCCTCCTCGATCGTGTCTGCGCCGGTTCGGCGTTTCAGTTCAGCCGGCGAACCGGCCGCGATCACCTTGCCGTCGTTCATCGCGACGAGCCAATCGAAGCGCCCGGCCTCTTCCATGTACGCGGTGGCGACGACGACGCTCATGCCAGCGCGGCGAGAGCGCATACGGTCGATCAATTCCCAGAATTGCCGGCGCGACAGCGGATCGACGCCGGTCGTCGGCTCGTCGAGGATCAGGAGCTCGGGATCGTGGATCAGCGAGCAGCAAAGGCCGAGCTTTTGGCGCATGCCGCCCGACAGTTTTTTCGCCGCCCGGTCGGCAAAGGGCGCAAGCCCGGTGCTGTCGAGGAGGTCGGCGATGCGCCACGCGCGCTCGGCCCGCGGCTGGCCGAAGAGGCGGCCGAAGTACTCGATGTTCTCGCGGATGCTGAGATCGGGATAGAGGTTCCTGCCGAGCCCCTGCGGCATGTAGGCGATGCGCGGGCAAACTCGGGCACGATGCGCCGGGTCAGCGATATCGCCGTCGAGGACGAACGCCTTTCCGGATTGTATCTGCCGGGCCCCGGCGACGATGGCGAGCGCCGACGACTTGCCGACACCGTCCGGCCCGATCAGCCCGACGCGACAGCTGGATGGCAAAGTCAAGCGGATGTCGTCGAGTGCCACCACTTTTCCGTAGATCTGCGTGACGCGGTCGAGGTGGGCGACCGCGCTGCCGACCCCGGTCACGGCGGCGGGCTCGCCTTCAGCCGCGGCGGCCACGCGACATCGGGGTCGGTGCGGACATAGGCGACACCCGGCAGCCCGCTCCTGACGATCCGCTCTCGACCTGCGAGCCGTTTCGGGTCGATCCGAACCCGGATCCGGAACATCAGCTTATCGCGCTCGTCCTTGGTTTCGACCGTCTTCGGAGTGAACTGGGCCTGGCTCGCGACGAACACCACCTTGGCCGGGATGACGTGGCCGGGATAGGCGTCGAGGATGATGCGGGCATCCGAGCCGATCCTGATGCGCCCGGCTTCTGCCGTCGGCAAATACATGTCCATGTAGACATAGGAGGCGTCGAGCATCGTGAAGACCTTGCCGCCGGCCGGCAGCACCTCGCCGATATTGGCGACTCGGTATTCGATTGGTCCGTCTTTCGGTGCGACAAGCGTGTTGTCGAGAATGTCGACCCGATAGAGTTCGACATCATGGGTCGCGGCGTCGCGCGCATGCTCAGCTTCGCGCACCTTTTCCTCCGCGGCGTCGAGCCCCGCGATCGCCGCCGCCATTTGCTGCCGCCGCTGATCGAGCTGCTCGACAGTCGCAAAACCTTTGGGCACCAGCGCGGCGCTCCGGTCGAGCTCCTGCCGCGTGAAGGTGACTTCGGTCTGCTGCTGCGCCAGGTTCGCCTTCGCCTCGTCGAGCGCGCGTTGCGCCTCGTCGACGAGCGCCTCGTCCTTTTTGAGCGTCGCGGCGAGATCCTGCGTGTCCATCATCGCGACGACCTGTCCTCGCTGAACCAGGTCGCCCTCGTCGGCAAACATCTTCGCGATGCGGCCGGCGAATTTGGTGTCTATATCCACCTCGTCGGCTTCGAGCCGGCCATTGCCGGAGACGATGCCGGGCGGTAATGCCGGTTGCGATGACAGCCACCAGCAGCCGATGGCCGCGGCGGCCGGGAGGAGAACCAGGAAAAGCCAACGGCGCCGCAACCGCCGCCGCGGGTGCGGCATCGGCTCCGCCGGCAGCACGGCCGGCAGCTTAGCTGCGGGCGGCAGTCCGGCGATCTCGGTCTCGACCTTACCGGCAGCCGCATCCGCGGCGGGGTCGTCGTCGGCGTCGTCTGGCATCACTGGAGGAGCCCGGCTGTGCTGCGCCGAGCAAAACTATAATGGGTCCAGCTCAAACCGGCGCGGTCCTGCCGCCTCGTCTCGGTCGCGCTGGCTCAAAGCGAATAAGAACCGGCCGCGCTGACGAGCGCGCGAAGCAGGTCCGCGCGGCTGACAATGCCGACGATCTTGTCGTCACGCATCACCGGCATCCGCTTGATTTTCTTCAAATCGAGGAGTGCGGCGACGCGCGCCAAAGGGGTATCTTCGAAGACCCTGACAACATCGTGCGTCATGATCTCTCTTACCTGACGCCCGTGCGACTTGATGAACCGGCTGAAGGTATCGGGGTTCGATGGTGATCCCGCGCTTCGCATCGAGGGATCGGGTTCGGTTCCGATCTCGCAGCGGCGGAACAGATCGCCCTCGGTGACGATCCCGACGAGACGGCCTTCGTTGTCGACGACGGGAACCCCACTGACGCCGTGTTCGAGCATAACCTTGGCCGCTTCGACGATCGCCGCCTCGGCCGGGACGGTTATTACCGCCGTCGACATGACCTCGCAGGCCTTCACTTCTGCTCTCCCTTTACCGCTCACGACCACAGGCTAGGTTCATTCAAGACCTCGCCGACCGAACGATCCTTGATGCAGATCAATCCCTCGACGTTCGGTATCGAAGGCGGTTGACCTGAATCAACGCATGGCGGAGCGAAGCCCGGTAAACGGGGCCGCGAGGTGACGCGATGATCCGTACGATTTTCGTGCCGTTGGCGGAAGGGTTTTCGAGCCGGCTGCTGCTCGATGCCGCGCTGTTGGTGGCAAAACGCACGCAGGCTCACATCCGCGCGATGTTCGTCCGCCCGGAACCGGAAGCTGCACTCGCCGAGATACCCGATGTCATGATCGGCGCCGGCGCCACACCCGAGGCCGTCGAACGCGAGAGCCGCCGGGCTGCGGCTGTCGAGAAGACCCGCTTCGAGAGCTGGCAGAGGGGGAACAACACTCCCGGCGATGGAGGTGCGGATGCCGGCAGCTGGTTCGCGACATGGTCGGATAAGGTCGGCGAAATCGAGACCGTAGTCGCACGGTATGGCCGAGTGAGCGACCTTACCGTGGTGCGGCGCGTCGCGCCGGGCTCCTTCAGCGCGCAACGCTGCTTCGATACCGTGGTTTTCGAGAGCGGCCGTCCGGTATTGCTGGTACCCGAAACGCTGCCGCTCGATATCACCGATCATGTGCTGATCGCCTGGAACGGCAGTCTCGAAGCGAGCCGCGCGGTCTTTGGTGCGATGCCGCTGCTCCGTCTCGCCAATCGCGTATCGATTTTCACGGCAGGACAAGACGACAGCGAGAGCGTCGACCCGAATGATCTCGCCGACGCCCTGTCTTTGCACGGTATTCGGGTCCAGATCGTGACGCCCGCAGGGTTGGGATCCTCGACGGGCGAAGCCCTGCTCGGCGCTGCAACCAGACAAAACGCGACCTTGATCGTGATGGGGGCGTACACGCACAGCCGCTTGCGACAGCTCTTTCTCGGCGGGGTGACGAGGCATCTTCTCGCCAATGCTCCGGTTCCGCTGCTGATGAGCCACTAACCGGATGAGTGGCGGGCGCGGATGAGCGCGAAATATGACCGGGGTCGCGGCCTCGCTTCTCGATTGGCACGCGGGCTCGAGGGCGGACTGCCGCGCAACGTCTATCGCTATGTGCTTGCCACCAGCGCGCTGCACCAGCTGATGCTGTTCGACTCTGACCGCCGGCGTCGCGCTGCTGGAGGTGGCCCCGCTCGAATTGCAGCGCCGTATCGTCAACGACTTGGTTAAGCAT
Source organism: uncultured Alphaproteobacteria bacterium (assembly GCA_963832875.1). Classification (GTDB taxonomy): domain Bacteria; phylum Pseudomonadota; class Alphaproteobacteria; order ATCC43930; family CGMCC-115725; genus AP-15. The sequence continues at coordinate 206,564 of CAWHWB010000007.1, forward strand.
CGGCCCTATTCCTGGGTGATATCGCTCTGCGGGGTCTATGCCGCCGTGGTCCTAGTCCAGGGCAGCGCCAAGCTGGCGCTCAACATCTATCGTGGCTGGGTCGGGGAGCGAGCGAAGCGCGACTTGCGCCGCCGGGTCCACAGCGTGACCGAGGTGCCCGCCGCTTCCTCGCCCGCAGCCGAGGCGCAGGGGATCTCGATCTCGATGATCGTCGCCGAGGTCGAGCCGATCGGCGGCTTTGTCGGAGAGAGTGTCTCCGAGCCGCTGCTGCAAGGCGGCATCATGGCTTCGGTATCCGCCTATTTGATCCACATCGATCCGTGGATGGCACTCGCGGCCGGCGCGCTCTTCATCCCACAGCTACTGTTTGTGCCGCTGCTGCAAGCCGCGGTGAACCGGCGCACCGGCGCGCGCATCCGGGTACTGCGCCAGCTCGGCATCGCGATGATCGACCGGGCCGATGGCGCCGAGGATGAGCACCGCATTGACGAGGCTTTTGCCTTGGATATGGGTATTTTCAAGATCAAGTTTACAATGAATTTTCTGATGAATATTTGTAGCCACCTGCAGATCGTGTCGGCGCTACTGGTTGGCGGCTGGTGGGTTTACACCAGCCATCTCGAGATTGGTGGTCTCGTCGCGTTCATTTCCGGGATCGGCCGGCTCAATGATCCATGGGGTGATCTCGTCAATTACTTCCGCGATGTCAATGTGACGCAGGTCAAGTATCACCTGCTGGCGGATGCCGTAGATCAGCTTACTCAGCCGGCTGATACCGGTGAGGCGACAAGAACCGCGATGATCGCATAAATCGCAGAACTGTCAGAGGGCGATGTGATGCGCTGCAGGATTGCCGGCCATTTGGCGATCTCGTTGCTGTTTGCCGTGATCGGCATCGGATCTGCTTGGGCCGATGCCGGCGAAGCCAAGGAGGTTGCGCAGCGTTGGTGTTCCAGTTGCCACGTGGTCGAGGACCATCAGCGGGGTTCCGTCCCACAAGGGCCGCCGAGTTTTCGCATGGTCGCCAAAAGCGGGATGACCGATGCCGCGCTCCGTGCGTTTCTCTCGCATCCGCACGGTGCGATGCCGGATCTGGTCCTGACGCGCGCCGAGATCGACGAGCTGATCGAGTATATCCGGTCGCAGCGTTGAGAGATCGGTAGGTACGTCCTGTCGCCTTGAACGGCCGCTGCATCGACGAAATCGGAGGACGGAGCGATGTCGGTTCGCAACCTCGACAGGCTCTTCAGACCGCGATCGGTGGCGCTGATCGGGGCGACGCCCCGCCCCGGCTCGGTCGGCGCGGTGGTTGAGCGCAATCTGCGCCGCGCCGGCTTTATGGGCGAGCAGATGCTTGTCAACCCGTATCACCACGCGATCCGCGGGCTCTCCGTCTATCCGGACATCGCCAGCCTGCCGCACGCCCCCGATCTCGCCGTGATCGCGACGCCGCCGGAAACCGTTCCGTCGCTGATCGGCGCGCTCGGCGACCGGGGAACGCGCGCCGCCGTAGTCATCACCGCGGGCTTTGGCGAACTCGGCGAGAACGGCCGCCTCTTGCAGCAGGCCATGCTCGATGCGGCCAGGCCCTGTCTGCTGCGCATCATCGGCCCGAACTGCGTCGGGATCATGGTGCCGCCGCTTGGCCTCGATGCCAGCTTCTCGCATCTCGCGGCGCGGCCGGGCGACCTCGCGTTCCTGAGCCAGTCGGGAGCGATCATCACCGCGATGCTCGATTGGGCCGGACCGCGCGGCATCGGCTTTTCGCATGTCGTCTCGCTCGGCGATATGGCTGATGTCGATTTCGGCGACATGCTCGATTACCTCGCGGGAGACCCGCAGACGAGCGCCATCCTGCTCTATGTCGAGGGCATCACCCATGGCCGCAAATTCATGTCGGCGGCCCGCGCGGCAGCCCGCAACAAGCCCGTCCTGATATTGAAGGCAGGCCGCTCGCGCACCGGAGCCGGCGCCGCCACGTCGCATACCGGGGCATTGGCCGGCGCCGACGCGGTCTATGACGCGGTCTTTCGCCGCGCCGGCATGCTGCGGGTCGATACGATGGCCGAGCTCTTCGCCGCTGCGGAGACCCTGGCGTCGACCCGCGAGCAGATCGGCGACCGTCTGGCCATCCTGGACAATGGCGGCGGTGCCGGCGTGCTTGCCACCGATGCGCTGATGGCGGCCGGAGGCCGTCTCGCGCGGTTGTCGCCCGGGACCGTCGCCGCGCTGGACGAAATCCTGCTGGCGACCTGGAGCCACAGCAACCCGGTCGACATCGTTGGCGACGCTCCGGAGAAGCGCTATGCCGGGGCGCTTTCGGCGCTGATCGGTGATCCCGAGGTCGATGCGATCCTGGTGCTCAACTGCCCGACGGCGCTAGCGGAGCCCGCGGAATGCGCGCAGGCGGTCATCGACGCGGCGGCCCCGGCCGAGATGGCCTTGCGCGGCCGCAACCTGTTCACGGCCTGGCTCGGCGAGCAGTCCGCGCAAGCCGCGCGGCAGCTGTTCGTCAAGGCCCGCCTCGCCACCTACGAGACCCCGGAGAGCGCCGTCGCCGGCTTCATGCATCGGGTCCGACAGCGGCGCAATCGCGAGCTGCTGATGGAAACGCCGCCGGTGCAGCCGGACGCATTCGCAGCCGAGGTCGCGGCAGCTCGGCAGGCGATTGCCCAGGCGCTCGCCGATGGTCGCGGCTGGCTCGAAGCAGAGGCGGTGAGCACGGTACTCACCGCCTATGGCGTGCCGTTTACCCCTGGCCGGCCGGCCGGCGATCCGGACGAGGCCGTCGGCGTCGCTGCCACGCTCGGCTTTCCGGTGGTGCTGAAGATCCGTTCACCGGACATTACCCACAAGAGCGATGTCGGCGGTGTCGCGCTCGATCTCGGCAGCGCCGAGGGGGTGCGGCAAGAGGCTGCGGCGATGCTCGAACGGGTCGCGGCGGCGCGCCCTACGGCCCACCTCGATGGGTTCATGGTGCAGCCGATGGTTCATCGCCCCGGTGCCGTCGAGCTGCTCGTCGGGCTCGTCGTAGACCCGGTGTTCGGACCGCTGGTGGCCTTCGGTCAGGGCGGCACGGCGGTCGAAATCCTGCACGACAGCTCGCTAGAACTGCCGCCGCTCAACGCGCTGCTCGCGCGCCGGCTGATCGCCCGCACTCGCGTATCGCAGCTGTTGGGGGCGTATCGCGGAAAGCCGGCGGCGAAAGAAGATGCCATCGTCGAGGTGCTGATCCGGCTTGGTCAGCTTGCGGCGGATCATCCGGAGATCCGCGAGCTCGACATCAACCCGCTCCTGGCGGATGCGGGCGGCGTCATTGGGCTCGACGCCCGGCTGCGCGTCGCGCCCGCAGAAGCTGGTGCCGCGGCAAGGCTGGCGATCGCGCCCTATCCGGCGCATCTCGCGACCCGCGAGATGCTGCGCGACGGCGCGGCGGTCGAGTTGCGGCCGCTGCGCCCGGAGGACGAGCCGCTGCTGCACGACCTCGCGGCGCATATGAGCCCCGAGGATTTGCGGCTGCGGTTCTTCACGACGGTGCGCGGGCTGACGCATGCGGTCGCCGCACGGCTGTCGCAGCTCGATTACGACCGCGAGCTGGCGATGCTCGCCGAAAACGACGGCGAGGTGCTCGGCGTCGTCCATTTCTTCGCCGATCCGGACAACCGACGCGCCGAATATGCGATCGCCGTGCGCAGCGACTGGCAGGGCCGCGGCGTCGGTTATCTGCTCATGAACCGGCTTATCGACATCGCCCGCCGCCGCGGAATCGGCGAACTCGTCGGCGAGGTGCTGCGGGAAAACGAAGCCATGCTGCACATGTGCCGCGAATTCGGCTTCACAGTCGCCGCCGCGCCGGGCGATCCGGCGCTGGTGACGGTAACCAAGGCGCTCGCCGCGCCCTGACCGAGGTCTCTTCAACTCAAGCCAGTGCTAGCGCGGGCCTAGCCTTGCCCCGTCAGATCCGTTCCCAGAGCCCGGTCTCCTCGTCCAAGCGGTCGAGTTCGATGCCGCTGAAGTCGAAGCGTGAAACGATGCCGACGACCTTGCCGTCCTCGACGATCGGGAGGTGGCGATAACGGCCGTCCTCCATCAGCCGCAACGCCTCGATCGCCGTCTTCCACGGCGGAATCGAGATCGGATCGCGGGTCATGACCGCCGACAACACGGTCCGGTTGGCACTCTTTCCTTCAGCCAGCACGCGGTGGACGGCGTCCCGCCCAGTGAAAATCCCGACGAGATGGCGGTCGTTCTCGGTTACCAGCACGGCGCCGACGCGCCGCTCGCGCATGCAGCGGCAGGCCCTCCTGACCGTCGCCTCGGGAGGCAGGGTCAGCGGGTTCTGGCTGCGCACGATATCCGACATCTTTCGCATGGCCCTGCATCCCGGCCGAAAAAGTTGATGAGCCCGGGTCGGATCTGCCCTTTTGGCTGCCTTCAGGCGTCGCTCAAGGAACCGGGCGGCGGCCCAATCATCAGGCGGTTCTCGACCGCGGTGACACCCGGTGCCGACCACGCCGCCCGTTCCGCCAAATCGCGCTCGTACCAGGCGCGAACCTCACCGGTGAGGACCACCCTGCCGCGATCGGTATGGACGGTGATCCCCAGAGCCTCGAGTTCGGCGCTGCGCCCTAGCGCCTTTTGGATCTTGTCCTTGACCTCCGAGACATGCACCGGCGCTGCGACCCGGATCTGATTGAGAATGTCAGCAACGCCGCTCAGCTTATGCACTGCCTGTTCGGCGTCGACTTTCTGGAATTGCCATTCGACCTCGCCGGTCAGGGTGACGACCCCCCTTTCGACCTTGATCGCGATCCGCCCGGCGGGCAGCCCGACCTGCCAATTCAGAATGTTGACGGCGCGTTCGGCGATCTCGTTGTCCCCGCGCTTGGTATCGGAGGGAAGGCGCACCTCTATCTCCTGCGCGATCGCCTTGACCCCCTTGACCCGCCGAGCCGCACGCTCGGCCGCCAGTTTCTCGGCATAGCTCGTCACCGAGCCGGTGAGCGTGACGATGCCGTGGTTGGCAGCGACGCCGATATGCGCCGCATTGACGCTGGGCTCGAATTCGAGCTCGTCGACGACATCCTTTTGAAGTTCCAGATCGCTGATCATTGGGGACCTCCGCAAGTGAGGGAGGCAGTGTCTCCGCGCCGGCCGGTCCGGCATTGATCCAGATCAGCGCCGACTCTGACGCGCGTGCTAGCGTGCCGGTCGCAGGAGAGCGCATTGGATCGCTCGGCCCTGCTCGCGAGAAAGACAGAGACGAGAGGAGGAGCCATGTACAAGAAAATCCTGATCCCGACCGACGGATCTGACCTTGCCGTCAAGGCGGTCCAACATGGAGTGCGGCTTGCGCAGGAAATCGGTGCTGATATTCTCGCGGTAACGGTTACCGAACCGTTTCATCTGTTCTCGGTCGCGCCGAGCCAGATCGAATACACCCGCAATGAATACAAGAAGCATGCGGAGGTTTACGCCGAGAAGGTATTGGGCGTGGTTTCGGCTGCGGCGAAACAAGCCGGCGTCGCGTGCGAGACGCTGCATGCCGAGCACGAACAGGTGTATCAGGGGATCATCGATGCCGCCGTCTCGCAGGGATGCGATTTGATCGTGATGGCCTCTCATGGGCGTCACGGCATCTCGGCGGTTGTTCTCGGCAGCGAGACGGTGAAGGTGCTGACGCACTCGAAAATCCCGGTCCTCGTTTATCGCTGAGATCCTCTCCCAGCTCGCAGTGCAATCAATCCGTCTGGCAGCATCAATGCTGGCCCCGGAGGCTGAGTATGTAAGCAGTGAGGTCGGTGACTTGATCGGGTGTGAGGTCGGGAGACGGCATGCTTTCGTACCAATGAGGATGCGCCAGGAACGCCTCGAGTGATTGCAGATTGCTGGTCGGCATGTTGGCGACGTCGTAAAAACTCGGGGCGTAGTGCGAAAGAAGCGGCGGATATAGCTGGTCCGAGGCGACGACATGGCAGACGTCGCACTTGCCAAGCGCCAGACGGCGGCCTTCCTGCGCGGCGCTTCGATGGGAAGGCTGTTGGGCGCTCGCGGCGGTCATCCCCCCGACGAGCAGTGCCAAAATGGCTGTCCGCGACCACATACCGGCATCGTGCCGGGCCGCCGCCGACCCGCTTTGATGCAGATCAACCGTACTTCGGGGTTGCGAACAGGAACCCGAGCCTCGTGATGATTTGGATCAATGCGGAAAAGCCCGTGCCTTGGTTCGATGCGCCCGAATTCGCGACCTACTGCCTGTAGCAGAATGGAGAATTGAGTGCAGATCCCGCTTCACATCACTTTTCGCCACATGGACAGCTCGGAAGCCCTCGCCGCGCGTATCCACGGACGGGCCGAGGATCTCGAGCACTGTTTTGACCGGATCATCGCTTGCCGCGTCGTCGTCGAATGTCGGCACCCGCGTCGCCGGCAGGGCAATCTGTTTGAGGTCAGTGTTGATCTCGTCGTCCCGGGCCGCGAGATCGTCGTGGGTCGCGATCCTGCGGCCCGTCATGCGCATGAGGATGCCCACGTAGCGGTTCGCGACGCCTTCGATGCGGTGCGCCGGCTGCTCGAAGACTACGTCCGCAAGGAGCGCGGCGACGTAAAGCTGCACGCGGTGCCCGACCACGGGCGGATCGTCCGCCTGCTTGCTGATCGGGATTGCGGGTTCATCCTGACCGCCGACGGCGCCGAGATCTACTTCCACCGCAATAGCGTCGCCAATGGCGGGTTCGACAAGCTCGCCGTCGGCGACGATGTACGTTTCGTCGCGCAGCATAGCGAGAGCATAGAAGGCCCGCAGGCGAGCACCGTCGTTCCGGTCGGCAAACATCACCTTCCGCCCGGCGATACGGCTCGCGCCTGAATTTTTCCGGAGGATACCGGACAATGGATGCTCCGAGACCGGCAACCGCGGCAGAGATCGTCGAAATCCTCGGACCCCTCGACGATGCCGCGCTGATGCGGATCATCAAAACGGAAGCTACCGCCGCCGAGCTCCTCGAAGCGCGTGCCTGGGCAACCGCCAACGACCAGATCGGCACCGAACTGCAACACGGGCCACGCGGGCGGGTCGCCGTTATCTGCGAAATCCTCGAGCAAGAAGAACCCGAACCGGATGAGCCGGGCAGTCGGTGACTTCCCGATCTTCCACGGCAAAGGTTGACAGGCAGGCCGAAGCCGTTGCCTTTCTCGGCGATCCCGCGAGCTATGGTGCCGGCGTCGAACGGGTCGACATCGTCGAGACGCATATCTCGCGTGTCTTTCTCGCCGGCGAGCGCGCGTACAAGCTGAAGCGCGCCGTCAAGCTCCCCTATCTCGATTTCTCGACGGCGGAGCTGCGGCATCAGGCCTGCGCCGCCGAATTGGCACTGAACCGGCGGGCCGCGCCCAGTCTCTATCTCGAAGTCGCGCGGCTCGCGCGGAAGAAGGACGGCACTATTGCCTTTTCGAACGAGGGCGAGGGGATCGACTGGGTCGTCGTGATGCGGCGCTTCGACCAATCGCTGCTGTTCGACGCCCTCGCCCGCCGAGGCGAGCTGGACGGGCGATTGATGGATGCGCTTGCGGATCATGTCGCCGATTTTCACGAGCGGGCCGAGCCGCGCCCGGAGCAAGGCGGCTTCGGCGCCCTCGCCGAAGTCGCCGAGACCAGCTACCAGGTTCTCGCCGGCGTGCCGGGCGCCGTCTTTGCTCCGGGGTCAGTAGCGGCAGTCCTTGCCAAATGGCGTGGCGCATTGACCGGCGCTCGGGGACTCCTCGAAACGCGGTGCCGTGCCGGAAAGGTTCGGCGCTGCCACGGCGATCTGCATCTGCGCAACGTCTGCCTTCTCGACGGCGAGCCGACCCTGTTCGATTGCCTCGAATTTTCCGAGGCGCTCGCCAGCATCGACATTCTCTACGACCTCGCTTTTCTGCTGATGGATCTCCTGCATCGCGGGTTGGGCTTGCTCGCCAACCGGGTGATGAACCGCTATCTCGACCGCACCGGAGAGGATGACGGACTAGCGGTACTGCCGCTCTTCCTGTCGCTGCGTGCGGGTATCCGAGCGCATGTGACGGCAACCGCATTGCAGCATGCGCCGGACCCTGAAGCTGCGGCGGAAATGGCGGCGGAGGCGCGCCGCTATCTGGCTCTGGCGCATCGGGCGCTCGATCCTGCGCCGCGCCGGCTGGTGGCGATCGGCGGGTTGAGCGGCAGCGGCAAGTCGACCCTGGCGGCGGCTCTGGCGCCCGAGTTCGGGCCCTGTCCCGGCGCTCGCCTGCTGCGCAGCGATGTGACGCGTAAGCTGTCGTTCGGCGTCGCTCCGGAGGCGCCGCTGCCCGAACGCGCCTACGCGCCCGAAATCAGCCGCCGCGTATACGAGGCGTTGCACGGGAAGGCTGCGACGGCCCTCGCCGGCGGCTATTCGGCGATCGTCGATGCGGTGTCGCTGCAGTCGGGGGAGCGAAGCGCGTTGGCCGCAGTGGCGAACGCTGCCGGCGTGCCGTTCACGGGCCTTTGGCTCGATGCGGCACCGGCGGCTATGGCTGAACGGCTTCGAACCCGCCGGCACGACGCTTCGGACGCGACGGCCGCGGTGCTTGCCGGGCAGCTCAACCGCGATCCGGGCCCGATAGACTGGGTCCGCCTCGATGCCGGCGGCGGGCCCGAAAGAACGCTCGCCGCCGCTCGCCACGCTCTCGGGCTTGGATAGGTGGTTTTGCAGGCGGGTGCGCTATCGGCCGACATGCGCGGCGATGATCGCATCGAAGCTCCGGTGTAGGGGCCGGAAAATCGCCGCCCATTGTCCAGCTCTCCGTCGGCGCTGAGGGTGGATCGCAGCTAAGCGTCTAAAAAAGGGGGAACCGCACGGCGATGGTCCCAATCTGCGGTGGAAACCCCTGGCCTTGCGATGCCGCCCGCAATCCGTCGCTACACTAGCCGCGATACTCTGTGCACAACGCTGCTTACGTGAGAGGATAGCCGCGATGAAAGACCCGGAGAATCGCGCGATGCCTCGCCTGCTTTCGGTGAACGTAGGTCTGCCGCGCGATGTCGCGTGGCGAGGAAAGACAGTCCATACCGCGGTCTGGAAGACCCCCGTTCAAGGCCGTCGTGTTGCGCGACGGCTTAACATCGACGGTGACGGCCAAGGGGATTTGGCGGGGCACGGCGGCGAGCATCGGGCGGTCTTTGTATACCAGATCGAACTCATACAAGTATTGGCAAGCCCAGCTCGGTAGAAGCGATTTCAACTATGGGCAATTCGGGGAGAATTTCACCGTCGACGGGCTGCCCGATGGCGAGGTGTGCATCGGGGATCGCTATCGTATCGGGAGTGCCGTCTTTGAAGTGACGCAGCCGCGCGTCACCTGCTATCGGGTCGGCATCCGCATGGACGAACCGCAGATGGCGGCACTGCTCGTGTCGCATGGCAGACCCGGCTTCTATTTTCGCGTCATCGAGGAAGGGGAGGTCGAAGCCGACGACGAGATCGTACAGGTTACTGCGGGACCCGAGCGTATGACTGTGGCGGAGGCTAATGCGCTGTTGTACACGCCCGGTCATCCAATGAGCCAGCTGGAGCGGGCTGTGCGGATCCCGGCCCTGAGCGCCGGCTGGCGCAGTTCCTTCCAAGCTCTGCTCGACCGGGAGCGAAGCGGGGGCGCGGGGACAGGTAACCCTGGGCTCACTGCCGCGGCCGGCCCACCCCCGGCCTGGTCGGGGTTCCGCCCGCTGCGGGTATCGCGCAAGGACCGGGAAAGCGCCAACGTGACCTCGCTGGTGCTCGAGCCGACTGATGGGCAGCCTCTGGCGGCGGCATTGCCCGGGCAGTTTATCGTGCTGCGGCTAAAGCCGGTACCCGATGGGCCCGCTCTACTACGCAGTTATTCGCTGTCAGGCGAATCGCGTGACGATCGCTATCGCGTGAGCATCAAGCGGGAGACCCACGGCGCAGCCGGGGCCTATGTCGAGACTCAGGCTCGGATTGGCGACGTTCTAGATGCCAGTGCGCCACGCGGCAGCTTCACGCTGAGGCCAGGCGACGGACCTGTTGTCCTGCTGAGTGCTGGTGTGGGCGCAACCCCTGTACTCGCCATGCTCCATGCATTGGCCGCTGGGGCCTCGTCGAGGGAGGTCTGGTGGATTTACGGGGCCCGTCACGGCGGCGAGCATCCGTTCGCCGCAGAGACGCGCGCTCTCCTCAAGTCTCTGCCCCGCGGCCACAGCCACATCCGCTACAGCTCTCCACGTCCAGAAGACCGGGTGGCTGTCGATTTCGACGCTCCCGGACGTGTGAATCTGCACGCGATCGAGGAACTTGGAGCGCCGCGCGATGCCGATTTCTATCTATGCGGCCCGCCCGCCTTCATGAACGATCTTGCCGTCGAGCTTGGGAGTTGGAGCGTCGCTGCCAACCGCATCCATACCGAGATTTTCGGCTCAAGTCCGCCGAAGACACCGGGCATCGCAGCGGCGCCGCACCGGCCACCGCACCAGCCGGTCGGGTCTGCTGGCGCGGGCCCGTTGGTGTCGTTTGCGCGGAGCGGCCTAAATGTCCGCTGGGCCCCGGCCTTCCAAAGCCTCCTCGAACTTGCCGAGGCATGCGATGTGCCCGTGCGATGGGCATGCCGGACCGGCGTATGCCATACTTGCGAGACGGGGCTGATTTCCGGCTCGGTCACCTATCGGCCGGACCCGGTCGAGCCGCCGGCCGAGGGCAATCTGTTGATTTGCTGCAGCCAGCCCCAAGGTGACATTGCGCTCGATCTTTGACGCGGTTGAAGCGGCCTCTTCTGGAAAGGAACCCAGCGAGGCGGGAAGTATTACGCAGCGCCGGCCCGACCTTAAAACGGCGGGATAGACTGCCCCCGGTCGGTTCTTCTCTTGGCAACCGCCGCGAACATTTCGCAGCAACCTCGGCAGGCTTTCCATATTGGAGTTTATGCGGCAAAATTCGCGCAAGTCATCGGGCACAGAAATACTATATCTAGACGTGATGGGCTAGCGCTATCTCCGGAATCGCGTCAGTCTGCCAGCCGCTCTATGTTGCTTCCGGTTCGCTCGGCCCTTGAGCGGGTGGCGACATAAGACGGGCCATCACATCTCTAACTTGCGGAAAGCATTCCAAGAAAAGCGTGGTTACTTCATCCTCGGTCAAGTCCACATATATGCTATAATCGCCGTTGAACGTCTCACTGAGATGACGTGGCTGTATAGTCATACGTATGCGTCCAGCACGTTTGCTTATGACGGCATTTGAAATTGGGTTATCGCAAATTGTTTTTGTGGCATGACTTCGGTGATACGCTATTGCTGACACCTTCATGTCCATATACTCCAGGCGAAGCGTTAAGCGGGTAGCGATGAATAGGGGGGAGTCCGGATTAAAGTCTGCAAATCCTAGAGACGCCTTATGCAAAAGAAATCACTCGACTCCCCGGCACAACCGCAGGACGCAAGATATGGGTTGGTGGCTACGGTGCGCCCCCGGGGTTGCGTTCGGGGGGTTGCTCGGCGTCCAGCATTTCACGCCGCAATATGCTGGCAGCATTGTCTTCATCGGCGCGGATAAGCGCGTCGATGGCGCGCACCAGCGTTCCGCGCCGCCAGCCCTCGTGCACGTCGTAGGCACGGCGGGCGAATCTTTCGGTAACGAGTCTCGCGGAACATCTTCCTAATCCTTTCGTGCTACTCTGCGGGGGCCGAGTCGCGCCCCCTTATGTGGGGGAACATCCGGCGATTTTCCGTAAGGCCTATTATGCGGTGAGAAGGTTATTATAACTGACGCCTCCTACTGCTGGAGAGGCTTGTCATGCCCGACTTCGACGCGATCATCATCGGCACCGGCCAGGCCGGACCATCCTTGGCATTCCGCCTGGCCGGCGCCGGGATGAAGGTGGCTGTCGTGGAGCGCCATCTCGTCGGCGGCACTTGCGTCAATACCGGCTGCACCCCGACCAAGGCCTTGGTAGCGAGCGCCTATGCCGCCCGGATCGCGCGGCGCGCCGCCGAGTATGGTGTGGTAATCACGGGTGATATCCGCATCGACATGCGGCGGGTTAAAGCTCGCGCGGATGCGATTGTGGCGGCGTCACGAAACGGGCTGACCTCGGCCCTCGAGAACGCCGCAAACATCACGCTCTACCGCGGCCACGCCCGGTTCGCGTCGCCGCAAGCGGTGGACATCGCCGGCGAGCGGCTGCGCGCTGGACGGATCTTTGTCAATGTCGGCGGCCGGGCGCTGGTGCCGCCAATGCCCGGCATAAACGAAGTGCCCTACCTGACGAATTCGTCGGTGATGGATGTTGATTTTCTACCGCACCATCTGATCATTGTCGGAGGCAGCTATATCGGCCTCGAATTCGGCCAAATGTACCGCCGCTTTGGCAGCGAGGTAACGATTATCGAAATGGCGCCGCGGCTCGTTCGCCATGAGGACGAGGACGTGTCGGCGGCGATCAAAGACATCGTCGAGCGCGAGGGCATCGAGGTCAGGCTGAACGCCGAATGCATCAGCCTCGTCAAGCGCGGCGACGAGATTGTCGCCAACGTCGATTGCACCGCTGGCGCCCCCGAAGTCGCCGGCTCGCATCTGTTGCTGGCAGTCGGCCGTCGGCCGAACACCGACGATCTCGATCTCGACAAAGCCGGGGTGCGCTGCGACGAGCGTGGCTACATCGTCGTCGATGACCGATTACAAACCACTGCGCCGGGCATCTGGGCTCTCGGGGACTGCAACGGCAAGGGCGCCTTCACTCACACCGCGTACAACGATTTCGAGATCGTCGCCGCGAATTTGCTCGACCGGGATCCGCGCGGGGTCAGCGAGCGTATCACCGCATACGCCCTTTATATCGACCCGCCATTGGGCCGCGCTGGCATGACCTTGGCCGAGGCCCGCAACAGCGGGCGGCGAGTGCTGGCCGGGGAACGGCCGATGACTCGCGTTGCCCGCGCCGTCGAAAAGGGCGAGACGCAAGGCTTCATGCGCATTCTCGTCGATGGCGACAGCGAAGAGATCCTCGGCGCCTCGTTGCTCGGTACAGGATGCGACGAGGCTGTCCACGCGATCCTCGATCTGATGTATGCCAAAGCCCCGTACACGGTCATGCAGCGCGCAATGCACATTCATCCGACGGTCAGCGAGCTGGTGCCGACTATCCTAGGCGATCTCAAGCCGGTCGGTTGAGCCCGGCTGGTCTGGGCGGGCTACCATGTTGCGCGGCGGCTTACGCGTCAGAAGTGCCGTCTTGGCAGTGACAGAGCGTCAGGGAGGGAAGATCGAGATGGAAGACCACGACATCAGAGCGGCCCTGGATCGCCACTGGGCCGCCTCCGACGCGAACGACTTCGAGGCGGAGCACCAGATTTACCGAGAGGATGCGGTGCTCGAGTACCCGCAGTCGGGCGAGCGCATCCGCGGCCGGCGCAACATTCAGGCGTCTCGCGTCGCTCAGCCGAGCAGCAAGCGCTTCACGGTGCGGCGGATACTCGGTGGTGCCGACCTCTGGGTCACTGAATTCGTGCTCACCTATGACGGGCAGCCGTCTTACACGGTGAGCATCATGGAGTTCAGCGATGGGAAGGTCGCTCACGAGACCCAATACTTCGGCGATCCGTTTGAGCCGGGGCCTTCGCGCGCTCAATGGGTCGAGCGGATGCGCTGAAACCTGGCCGGCATGAGGGTCGCCATCCGCCGCTCCCTCGTGCGAAGCTGCCGGTCGATACGGTCTCGCTCGCTCGTTATCTCATCGGCAAGATACTGGTGCGGGAAACGGCTGAGGGTTTGGCCGGCGGCCGTATCGTCGAGACCGAGGCGTATGTCGTCGGCGACGCCGCGGGCCACGCCTACCGCGGGATGACGCCGCGTAATCGGTCGCTCTTTCTCGAGCGCGGGCATGCCTACGTGTACCTCGTCTATGGCAACGCATACATGCTGAACGTCTCAAGCGAGATAGCGGGGATTGGGGCTGGGGTCCTGATTAGGGCGCTTGAGCCGCGCGACGGCATCCCGATCATGCAGCGAAATCGTCAAATCGAGCGGCTGCGCGATTTGGCGCGCGGACCAGGAAGGCTCACCGCGGCGTTGCGGGTTGACCGTCGGCTCGATGGGCTGGATCTGTGCCAAGAAGGCCCTCTATGGCTCGGATGCGGCGATCACGAACCTGGCGAAATCGGGCACAGCATCAGGATCGGGATCGCCCGGGATGCGAACCGCCTCTTGCGATTTTATCTTCGGGGTAGTCCGTTCGTGAGCGGTCCAAGATCGCTCAGGGTATAAGAAACGTATCACGTTCGTTCTCCTCCTCTCCTGAACCAAAGCCAATAATTTGTCGTCAAGAATTGCAAACCTATCCTTGCCCTCTTCCTTCACACCAAGGGAGAGGGTAGGGTGGAGTTGTGCTCTCGTTGCAAATATTCATTCGCTTTAAGGTTGGGAAGCCATGAGTACGACGTTTCAGCCAATCGACGAGCTTTGCATCAACACCATCCGGACGCTGTCGATCGACGCAGTCCAGAAAGCGAACTCGGGACATCCGGGGGCGCCGTTGGGCGCGGCGCCGATGGCGTACGTCTTGTGGACGCGCCATCTACGGCACAATCCCACCAACCCCAAATGGCCCGATCGCGATCGTTTTGTGCTGTCCGCCGGGCATGCCAGCATGCTGCTCTACAGCCTGCTGTTCCTCACCGGTTACGACCTTACGATGGCTGATATACAGCAATTTCGCCAATGGGGCAGCCGTGCCCCGGGGCATCCCGAGTATGGCGTGGTGCCAGGTGCGGAAGTTACGACGGGTCCGTTAGGTCAAGGGGTTGGAAACGCAGTGGGATTCGCAATTGCGGAGCGTTGGCTGGCCGCCACCTTCAATCAGTCGGGCCATGAATTAGTGAATCACTACACCTATGTGATCGCTAGTGACGGCGACATGATGGAAGGTGTCGCGTCGGAGGCCGCCTCGATAGCGGGTCAGTTTCGCCTCGGACGATTGATCGTGCTCTACGACGCCAACCAGATAACGCTCTCGGCCAGCGCCGATGTGACTTTCAGCGAGGATGTCGGAGCGCGATTCCAGGCCTATGGATGGCATGTGCAGCATATCGACGGGCAGGATACAGCCGCGGTCGATGCTGCCCTAACCAAGGCAAAGGCGATCGATGACCGGCCGTCGCTGATCGTGGCGCGCACGCATATCGGCTATGGCAGTCCGCATAAGCATGACACTTTTGAGGCGCACGGCGAGCCCTTGGGCGTCGAGGAGGTGCGGTTAACGAAACGCGCGCTGGGATGGCCTGAAGATAAGGTTTTCTACATCCCCGACGACGCCTTGGCCCAGTTTCGCAAAGCGGTCGAACGAGGGCGCGAGTTGGAGACTCAATGGAATTCGACGAGTGGACGCGTTGGGCGCCGTCGACCCAGAGGCAGCCGAAAAGTTTCGGCAGATACTCGCCGGTGAACTGCCGAAAGGATGGGAAGCGGGACTTCCCCGCTTTACGCCGGCGGACGGTGCGATGGCGACCCGCGACGCCGGACAGAAAGCCATCAACGCGCTGGCCGATGTCATACCTAACCTGATTGGCGGCTCGGGCGACCTCGATCCGTCCACGCGCACCGCGCTCAAGGGACACGGCGACTTCGAGAGTCCCCTGTTTGAGCGTCCCGAGGGTGCGCCGCCGACACAGGGACTGGTAGGCGGTCCGACCGGATATGCCGGGCGGAATATTCATTTCGGTATTCGCGAGCACGCGATGGCCGGGATTGCCACGGGCATGGCCCTGCATGGCGGCATCCTGCCCTTTGCCGCCACCTTCTTTACGTTTTCCGACTACATGCGGCCAAGCATCAGACTGGCGGCCTTGAGCAAGGCCCACGTCATCTATGTCTGGACCCACGACAGTATCGCATTGGGCGAGGACGGACCTACGCATCAGCCGGTGGAACAACTGGCAAGCCTTCGCGCGCTTCCTGATCTGACGCTGCTGCGCCCGGCGGACGCCAACGAGACCGTGGAGGCGTGGAAGATCGCGGTTGCGCACACCTCGGGGCCGGTAGGACTTGTGCTTACGCGCCAGAGATTACCTATTCTGGACCGCTCAACGCTGGCGCCGGCTTCGGGAGCGGCGAAAGGAGCGTATGTCCTCAGCGACTGCGCTACGGGTTCGCCGACCGTTATCCTGATCGCTACCGGTTCCGAAGTGTCGGTTGCGCTAGAAGCGCACAACCAACTGACGCGCGAAGGAATTGCAAGCCGGGTGGTCTCGATGCCGTCGTGGGATTTGTTTCAGTCGCAACCGCAATCCTACAGGGACACGGTTCTTCCTCCCGGGCTCAAGGCGCGAGTCAGCATCGAGGCAGGCTCCACGCTCGGATGGGAGCGCTACGTGGGCCTCGACGGTGCAATCATCGGGCTGAATCACTTCGGTGCGTCGGCGCCCGGTGAGATCGTGATGCGTGAGCTGGGCTTCACCCCGGAACACGTCGTCAAAGCTGCCAAATCTCTGATTCAGGGCCACAAACCCGGATAGAACCAGCGGACCGAAATTAATCTCCAGCGATGCTTCCGTCCCAAAGTGTTAATTTTAACTTACCTGTTTCTTGGCCCATTTTGAGCGACGAAGCTGACAATACAGTAAGAGTTTTCGTCGCCCCCGCTTGCGTGTTCTGTCCCGCAAGATTGTACACTTGCGCGGGGGCGACAAAAGAAAGCAAATCGCCCAAAAGAGAGCAAATGAGCTAGGGGTGACGCGGAAAAGATGCCTCGCCGTCAGATCGCGTAGAGATTTTCTGGTGCGGCCGGCGTCCTGCCGTGCTCGACCGCTTTGACCGCCTCGATCAGCTTGACGTGGGTCGGGGCGGGGCGGCCGATTTCCGCGCCTTTGAGGGCGATCAGCCCGTTGATGAAATCGATCTCGGTGCGCCGGCCTTTGAGCATGTCCTGGCCCATCGAGGGCCGCTGCAAATCGCTGCGGGTGTTCGAGCCGGCCTCGGCCAGGATCTGCGATTCGATCTCGTCGAGCGCCTTCGCATCGCCCTCGCCGGCAAGCGCCAGAGTCTCGGGGTCGTGCATGCGGATGTGTTCGAGCTCGTACCCGAGCGCCTGGCCGACCCGTACCGCCTCGCCGCCGAGCCGGATCGAGATCCGGCGAATCCGGTCGTGCCGGTCCATGCCGTTGCCGGAGAGACCGGTTGAAGCGCCGATGCCGTTGCGCATGCCGTTGACGCACAATTTCGACCAGCGCTCGCCCCACAGATTGCGGGTCGGCCGGACCGTGTCGACGGTGGCGATCATCGCCGCCAGCTCTTCGAGCCGCTTGGTGATCCGGCCGTGGACCTCGCCGACGCGATAGACCTCGTGGTGCGAGGCGCCTTTCGCGACGGTGCGGCGCACCCGCCCGGGCGCGTAGAGCTCGGCCGCGAGCAACGCCGGGATCGCGCCTACCGTCTTGTCCCAGCCCACCACTCCGGCGATCCGCTCCTCGTTCATGCAGTTCTGCAACGAGACGACATAACCATTGGGAGCCAGATACTGCGCGATCAGCCGGGTCGCCCATTCGGTGTCGTAGGATTTGACCGCGATCATGGCGATGTCGATCGGCTGCTCTTTGGCCAGAAGCTGAACCTCGGTCAGGTGCATGGTCTTCGGCCGGGCGCGCACGAACTCCTCCGCCGTCACCCCTTCGATCGCCAGCCCGTCGCGGCGGATTGCCTCGACATGCTCGGGCCAGGGATCGATCAAGGTCACCTCGAACCCGTTATGCGCGAGCTGGCCGCCGGTGTAGCCGCCGATCGCTCCGGCGCCGATCACCGCAATGCGTTTCTCCATGATCCGATCCCTCTATCCCGTGGGCGGCGCCATGATAAGCTGAGCCCGCGAGAAACCATCCGATAAACCTTCGAGGACGCTGTCACCATGAACTGGACCGAACGGCGCGAGCGCTTTCGCGCGATCCTTTCCGGGAACCGCTGCGTGCATCCGGGATCGGTGTATGACGCGATATCGGCACGCATCGCCGAGGATCTCGGCTTTGAGGTCGGCATGTTTTCGGGCTCGATCGGCTCGATGTCGGTGCTTGGCGCCCCCGATCTCGTTGTGCTGACCTTGACCGAGTTCGCCGCTCAGGCGAACCGGATCTGCCGCGCCGGCAATCTGGCATTGCTGGTCGACGCCGATCATGGCTACGGCAATGCGCTCAACGTGCGCCGCACCGTCGAGGAGCTCGAGACCGCCGGCATCTGCGCGATGTCGATCGAGGACACGGTCTTGCCGCGGCCTTATGGGCCCAACGGCAAGCCGAGCCTGAGCTCGGTCGAGGAGGGTGTGGGCAAGATGAAGGCGGCATTGTCGGCGCGCCAGGACAAGCACCTGGTCATCGCCGGGCGCACCAGTGCTTTGGCGATCGCCAATGTCGACGAGACGGTCAAGCGGGCCAAGGCCTATGAGGCGGCCGGGGTCGACGCGGTATTCCTCGCCGGCGGCGTCACCGTCGAGGCGGTCGAGGTGGTGTCGTCGGCGATCAGGATCCCGCTGATCCTCGGCGGCGGCAGCGGTCAGCTCGGCGATCTCGATTGGCTGGCGGCGCATCGGGTGCGAGTGGCGCTGCAGACGCATGCGCCGTTCTCGGCCGCGGTGCAGGCGGTCTACAACACGCTGAAGGCGCTGCGCGACGGTACCAAACCCGGCGATCTCGTCGGCATCGCCTCGCCCGAACTGATGCGGCGGGTTACCCGGGCCGACGATTACCAGCGCTGGACCAGGGATTTTCTCGGCGGCGTATGACGCGGCGTTCGACGCAGCGTTTGGTGCGCCGCGGGGCCGGCGGCTCTGCTGGGCTGACCCGAGCTGCCGGTTCGGGCGGAATTGTAAGCTCCCTTGCGTTAGGGTAGAAGATGCCGGCCCTCGGATCAAATTCCGAGGGAAGAAGACGGGCCAAGGTCATGTCGCGCCTGCGTATGCTGTCTATGGAAATCCCTCCGCCTTGCGCTCCCGAGCCTCCGATCCGGCCCTGCGAAAGAGCAAAATCCGTGCGATCGACCTTGCTGGCCCTGGTGCTCTTCTGCGCAGCCGGGTGCGCGCCACAGCCGGTGCGGCCGGGGACCCTCTTATTGAGCAATCCCAATTTCGGCTCGCTCAATGTCGAGGCGGTGATCACCGCCAACCCGGATTGCGCCGCGCGCGGCCCCGGCTATGTGTCGACGTTGGAGTTCCTGCTGCCCAATGATGCGACCAAGATCATCGACGTTCCGCCCGGCACCGAAATCTGCTGGCGGCGGGACCGCGACCCCGACCAGCCGGTGGCCGGAGAATGGTCGCCCTGGGACCGGGCCTATGTCGCCCCAGGGACGACGATCGATGCGAATTTGTGAGCCTGACTCGGCCGGCGCGGAGGCGGGACGCTTCATCGTCCGAGGCTGAACCGGATCATCACCGAAACTTCGATGCTCGGCTCGTCCATGCCGGCCGGGAACGGCGGCAAGGTGGCGCCCCGCATCATTGCTTCGAGGGCGGCATCGAGATCCGGGTAGCCGGTGCTCTTGACCACGGCGTATTGGACGACCCGGCCGCTGCGCTCGACGACAAAGCGCAACACGGCGTTGCCTTGCTCGTCCTGGTCGCGGGCGCTTTCGGGATAGCGCTTGTGCGCTTCGAGCCACTCGCTCAGCAATGCGCGATAGCCCGCGCTGACCGCGGTTGACGGGGTAGGGGAGGGGGCGCGAACCGGCGCCGGCGGCGCGAACGCGGTTTGCGGCGGGACGGCGGGCGCGCGGGTGGACGCCGGAACCGGCGGCGTGTAGCGGGGATAGGCTTCTCGCCGCTCGACCGGCCGGCGCACCACGCGTTCCGGCGGCGGCGGGACCGGCGGCTTGGGCGGCGGTGGTGGCGGGGGTGGCGGTTCGGTCGCGTTGGTCGCCTCCGGCGGCGGTGGCGCCGGCTCGACCGGCGGCGGCGGCGGTGGCGGCGGTGGCGGCGGTGCGGCAGCGACCGGCGGCGGCGGTGGCGGCGCGACCGGCGGGGGCGGGGGTTTCGCCGGTTGCGGCAACGACGGCGCAAAGGCGACCTCGATGCCGCCCTCGGCGAGCGGCGGCGGCGGTGCGGAGGCCGGGATCAGCAGCAGCAGCGCCAACACGATCGCATGCGCCGCCAGCGATAGCGCCAGCGCCAGCCTGAAGCCGGTCACTTCGTCCCGGCTGCCGCGGCGACCAGCGTGACCTTGGCGAACCCGGCGCGGTTGACCTCGCTCAGCACGCCCATCAATTGCGCGTAGCTGATCGTCCGGTCGCCGCGAATATAGACGATCCGCGCCGGATCGTCGGCGGCGAGCGCCACCAGCCTCGCCTCCAGATCGCCGGGCGGGACCGGGTTGTTGCCGATGAAGGTTTCGCCCTGGCGGTCGAGGCTGACGATGATCGGCTCTTTCGGCGCGGTGATCGCGGCGGCGCGCGTCTTAGGGAGATCGAGCGGCACGCCGACCACCAATAGCGGCGCGGTGATCATGAAGATCACCAGCAGCACCAGCATGACATCGACCATCGGCGTCACGTTGATCTCTGCGAGCGGCGCATAGCGGTCGTCGCCCTCCTCGCTCGCGGCAGGCCGAAAAGTCGCCATCGCTCAACTCTCCGCCGGAACGCGTGAGAACAAGCGCAGCGAGCGTCCGATCAGCCGTTGCATGCGGCCGGATAAGCGGCCGAGATCGACGGTGATCTTGTTGTAGGCGACGACCGCCGGGATCGCCGCGGCGAGCCCCATCGCGGTCGCGAACAGCGCCTCGGCGATCCCCGGCGCCACCACCGCGAGACTGGTGTTGTTGGCGGCGGCGATGCCGGCAAAGCTGCGCATGATCCCCCACACGGTGCCGAACAGCCCGATAAACGGGGCTGCCGAACCGAGCGTCGCGAGAAACGGGAGGCGGGCTTCGAGGCGGTGCAATTCGGCGTTGAGCTCGAGCCGCATCGCCCGCTCGATCCGCTCGCGGCGCTCGCCCGTGGTCTCGGGCGCGGATGACGCTGCTTCGGCGCTCTCGCTCCAGCCGGCCGCGAGGACGGCGCCGGCCGGATCGCTGCCGACGGGCCGGCCCGATCGCGCCATCAATTCGGATGCCGAATGCGCCGCCATGACGCGCCCCTCATACGCCTGCACCGACCGGCGTGCCGCGGCGAGCCGCCACACTTTGTCGAAGATTACCGCCCAGCTCCACACCGAGCCTGCCAGCAGCAACAGCAGCACGCACTTGACGACGATGTCGGCGTGGTGGAACAGGGCGACGATCGAAATCGATGCGGCGGGATCGGTCACGGGCGGCCTCTGCGGAATGTCTGATGCGGAATATATGACGGGGAGGATGGCTAATCCGCGGTCGCGCTCTCGACAACATCGGCGGCAGTTGGGAAGACAGGCCAGCCATCATGGCAATTTGATGAAGACTGCATCGGATGGCCCGATCCTCGCCGCGCCGCTTCCTTCGGCATTCTCGCCGCGCCGCTTCCTTCGGCGGCGGTTCAGAAGTCCTTTTTGAGACTGACATAGACCGAGCGGCGTGGCCCATACTGGTTGGAAAATTCGCCGACCCCGGTCATGCTGCGCAGCAGGTAGATCTTGTCGAGCAGATTGACGACGGCGAGACGCACGGTCACCGGGCCGCCGGGCGCTGCAAAGACGTGGGATATGCCGAGATTGACCTGCTGGTAGGAGGGCACCGTCTCCCCGTTGTATTGGAGATCGTTGTCCGGTTGGGTGCGCAGCCCGGACCCGGCGACGAGATCGGCGCTGAACCGCGTGCCGTGCCACAGATACGCCACCCCGGCTGATTCGGTTTTCAGCTGGCTGTGATCGGTGTTGACAAACATGCTGTCGGCCGACGCGAGCTCCTCAGGGGTGAAGTTGAACTGGGCCGACTCGATGCCTTTGGCCAGCTGGTTGGCGATCGCAAGATTGCCGTAGAAGCTGAAATTCCCGAGGGCATAATCGGCGGTCAGCTCGACGCCTTTGTTGATGCCGATTTTATAGTTGAACGGGGTGAGAACGATCGGCGCGCCGAACTGCCCTTCGTCGAGCAGGTCGTGCGCGTACTTGTAGTAGAGGTCGATACCCGCCGTTAGGCCGGGAATCAAGTGTTGCTTGACCCCGCCATCGAAATATTCGGCACTCTCGTTCTTGATCGGCGAATTCTCGGTGCTCGCGGGTGCGCCGCTGGTGTTCGCATAAAGCCCGACATTCTCGGTCGAAACCAATTCCTGCGGCGGCGGCGTGAAGTAACGCGCGTAGCCGACGTGAAAAATTGTTGACGGGGTCGCCTGCCAGACCGCGTTGACGCGCGGGCTGAGCTGACTGCCCTGAGTATAGCCATTGACGACATCGAAGCGAGCGCCATAGTTCACAGTAACGTTCTGCAGCGCTTTCCATTCGTCCTGGAGATAGGCGCTGTACGTATAGCTCGTCTTCTCGCTGTTGGCGGCAATCGCCGTGGTCGTGGTCGCGAAGATTGGACCGCCGGAACTGTCGGTGCCGATCTGGTCGAGCACGTCCGACGCAGTCTTCGCCGTCACATGCTCGCCGCTGATCAGAAGGCCGCCGCGCAAGGTGTGAACGAGGTTCAGCCGATAGGTGCCCTCCGCCTGAAGGTTGTTGGCCCAGCTGGTGCGCGCCGCATCTTCGCTGATGCCGTTGAAGGCGAGATCACCTAGCCCAGTATCCGGAAAGTATTGCAAAAAACTATACTTTGATACTGCGGAGATCTGGAAATCAAGGGGGCCGTGTGAGTGCAAAAACGAGACTGCCGCGAACTGGCTGCCCTCGACCTGCAGCTCGTTGAGCTTGGCGGAGTTGAACGAGGAAATCGGCAGGCCGTTGATCGCGGTGATCCCGGGAAGGGTGGATTGGCCCGGGGTGTTTGGTATTTGAAACAAGCCGTTGAACTCGCCGACCATCACACTGACCCGGTCGTTAGGGTCAATGATCTTGTCGATATAAGCAAAATCGTGGGTCTGCTGTGTAAAGTCGTGGATCTGGTTGTATTTTGGCGTGACGTCATTGATGCCGTTGTCGCTTTGCAAATAGCTGCCGGTAACAAAATAATTATAGCCTTCGATCGAGCCGCCGGTTTCGAAGCTTGGATTGACGGTGCCATAGCTGCCACCATTGATCTCGACCGAGCCGCCGCTGTTGAACAGACCGCTCTTGCTTTGAATATCGATGATGCCGGTGGTCCGCAGACCGTACTCTGCCGGCAGCGCGCCGGTAATCAGAGTCATCGAATCGACAAAGCGCAGGCTCAAATCCTGCCCGAAGAAGCTGACCCCGTCGGGAATGATGACCCCGTCGATGCGATACTGTACGTTCAAGTGTTCGTTGCGGATATGTAGCCCGCCATTGGCGAGATTGTCCTGATCGACGCCGGGCATTTGCAGGATGGCATTGTCAATCGGCGTGTTTTGCGCGCCGGGCAAGTTCTGGATGGCGGCTGGAGTCATCGTATAGGTCGAGGCGCCGATCTGCGGCTCGATGTTGATGCGCGCCTGGTTGAGTTCTTTGGCGATGACGGTGATATCGGGCAGCGACACCGCGGCGTTGCCGACTGCCGGCGCCGTCGGTGCCGCCTCGGGTGCAGCGGCATCGGGGGCGGGGTTCGCGGCGAGCTGGGTTTGAACTCCGGGCGCAGCGACGGCGCCCAACGGTTGCAAGCCGGTCAGCAAGACCGGCCCGTTCTGCGCCGCGGCAGCCGAAACAGCGGGTGCTGCGACAATCAACAGGGCCAGCGCGGACGCACGCCGGGCGCCCGTCAAGATGCGGCTCATTGTCCAGGCCCCCGGAGCAGGTTGCGCCGGGTGTAAACCCGGCACCGACGCGCATCAACTTATTATGTTATATCATAACCTAAATCAACGAGAAACCGCAGCCGGGCTCCCGCCATCGGGTCGCCAAAGTCCTGGGCTTCCGCGGCGCCGGGTCTGGGCTTATCCTGAGCGGTCGTCGAACGGGAAGGACGCCCGATGAGACCCTCCTTCGCCGTCGTCGCGGCGGTGGCAATTTGCTTACTAGGCGGCCCGACGCACGCCGCCGGTGTCGAGCTCACGGTGGTGCTCGCCGCCGATGTTTCGCGCAGCATCGATGACCGGGAATTCAAACTGCAGCGTAAGGGCTACGCCGCGGCGCTGACCGACCCGCGCGTCCTCAAGGCCCTACAGGCCACCAAGAGTGGGGCGATCGAGGTGTCGTTTATCGAATGGTCGGGCGAGGACGAGCAGCGGGTCGTGCTCGGCTGGACCGAGATCCGCGACGAGGAGGATGGCGTCGGTGCGGCGGCCGCGATCCTCAAGGCGCCGCGATCCTTTACCGGACGCACCTCGATCAGCGCCGCAATCGATTTCGCCAAGGCGTATTTCACCCGGGCGAAATGGCCGGCGGCGCGCCAGGTCATCGACATCTCGGGCGACGGCAACAGCAACGCCGGCCGTCCGCTCGCCGACGCGCGCGATCAGGCGGTCGCCGCCGGCATCACCATCAATGGGCTGGCGATCATCAACGACGAGCCGAACTTGGGCGATTCGCCCCACACCCACCCGCCCGGCGGTCTGCCCAACTATTATCGGCAGAACGTGATCGGCGGGACCGACGCCTTTCTGATCGTAGTCAAGGATTTCGACTCCTTTGCCGAGGCGATGGCGAACAAGCTGGCGAAGGAGATCGACGTCGCCGGCCGCGCGCAACGCGAACGGGAGGCCGGGCTGCGCTGACCCGCCGACCCGGCCCAAAACGGCAAAGCCGGACAGAGCAGTCAGCATCGTCCTCGTCGCTGCGGCGACATCAATGACGAGGACCTCGCCTTTGCCGCGGCTGTCGACTGGGGCTCCGGGCGGAAACCGGCTGCGGCGGCGCTTTCCGGACTAGGGATTCGCGCCACGCCCCCCTAAACTCGC
This sequence comes from uncultured Alphaproteobacteria bacterium, assembly GCA_963832875.1. Classification (GTDB taxonomy): domain Bacteria; phylum Pseudomonadota; class Alphaproteobacteria; order ATCC43930; family CGMCC-115725; genus AP-15. Next base: position 231,469 of record CAWHWB010000007.1, read on the forward strand.
GTCGATGACCAGCCGCCGTGACATTTTTCCGCCGATCGAGCCTTATCGGACCGGGACCCTGCGGCTCGATCTTAGGCACACGATGTACTGGGAAGAGTCGGGGAACCCCCGCGGCGCGCCAGCGCTGTTTCTGCACGGCGGGCCCGGCGCCGGGGCCACCGCGGTGCATCGCCGCTTTTTCGATCCCGATTTCTGGAGGATCGTGATCTTCGACCAACGCGGCGCGGGGCGATCGCTGCCGCTCGGCGAGACCCGTGACAACTCGCCCTCCCACCTCGTCGCCGACATCGAGCGCCTGCGGCTTGAGCTTAAGATCGACCGCTGGTTGGTGTTCGGCGGCTCGTGGGGCTCGACCTTGGCGCTCGATTATGCCGCGACCCATCCCGGGCATTGCGCCGGGCTGGTCCTGCGCGGGATTTTCTTGTGCCGCGCCGACGAGATCGACTGGTTTCTCTACGGCGTGCGGCGGATCTTTCCCGAGGCGTGGCGCGCCTTTGCCGGGTTTCTGCCCGAAAGCGAACGCGACGACATTCTAGCCGCCTATCACCGCCGCCTGCTCGACCCCGACCCCTCCGTCCACCTGCCGGCGGCGCGCGCCTGGAGCAGCTATGAGGGCGCGTGCTCGACTTTGCTGCCAAACCCCGAGACGGTCTCCGCCTTTGGCGAGGAGAGGCTCGCCCTCGGTCTGGCGCGGATCGAAGCGCATTTTTTCCGGCATCATCTGTTCGAGGGCGCGCGCGACCTGGTCGCCCGGATCGGGTCGATCCGCCGGCTGCCGGGGATCATCGTCCAGGGACGGTACGACATGGTGTGCCCGATCGGCAGCGCCGACGCGCTGGCTCGCGCCTGGCCCGAGGCGGACTACCGGATCGTGCCCGACGCCGGCCACTCGGCGATGGAGCCGGGCGTCCGCGAGCAGCTGGTGCTGGCGACCGAGCGCATGAAGCGGCAGGCGCGCTGACCCTGGCGCGGCCTCGGGCTCGTCCGCAGCACGGTCCCCGCGCACCGCAACCGGCTTCGGCGAGCCATGTTATCGCTCGCGGTCAAAACCTCGGGTCGAAAATCGGAGCCGCGGATTTCCGGTCTGGTTTCTCTTGCCGCAAGGTCTTAGGGAGGGCAATCTGCCGTCGGTTTTTCCGTATGAGGCGGGAGTGGCATTTGAGCTCGGGCAACGCTGCGGACCGCGCAATAATGGGCATGCTTCTGCTGCTCGGTATTGTCGTGGCGCAGCCCGCTGCCGCGCAGTTCGTCACCTTTGGCTCGCCCGGCGACCCGCCGCGAGTGGCGCTCGGCGGCGGCGTGTTCGACGTGCTTCCCGACGACAAAAAAGGCAATGCCGTTAGGACCTTTATGGTGGGAGGCGAATATAGATTTGGCGATTTATGGTGGATCTTCTCGCCCTTCGTGGGGGTTTTTGGGACAGCCCAAGGCGCCTTTTACGGCTATTTCGGGTTTGGCTTCGACATCAATTTTCCGCACAATCTGGTCCTGACCCCCAGTGCCGCAGCAGGTTATTTCGAGCCCGGCCACGGCCTCGACCTCGGCTATTGGTGGGAGTTCCGCACCGGCGCCGAACTCGACTATCGCTTTGCCGACCAGCGGCGCGTCGGCGTTGGTTTTTATCACATCTCGAACGCCGGCCTCGGCAAGGAAAACCCGGGCCAGGAGATGCTGAACGTCGTTTTCACCGTGCCGATGCGCTGATCATCGGCGACGCGGCGCGCGCCAGGCCGGGATAATCGGCGGCGGCGCAGATTAGGGCAGGGGCGGGCGGCGGTCGCGTTCGGGAGCGATCTCGTCGATCGCCCGTGCGAGTGCCACGTCGCGTTCGCTCACCCCATCGACATCATGGGTCGCCAACACGATTTCGACCCGGTTGTAGACATTGAACAGCTCGGGGTGGTGATCCATCTTTTCGGCCAATAGCGCGATTCGCGAGATGAAGCCCCAGGCTTCCGAGAAATTGCCGAAATGATAGCTCTTGCGGATCGCATCTCGGTCGGCCACCTCGGCCCAGCCGTGCAGTTCGCGCAGTGCCGCATGCCGCGCCGCTCCGACCAGCTTTTCGACCATGTCGCTCTCCCTTTGCTCGCCTCGAGCTGAATTGCGCGCTGGCGCGGGCGAAATCAAGCGCCGGGTGCGGGCATGACCGGGCGGCCGGCGCCCTCCCTTGCCGATATCGAGACGCTGGCGAACCAGGCGCTCGCCACGATCCCGCGTCGCTTCAAGCGCCATCTCGGCGGAGTGGTGATCCGGGTCGAGGATTTCCCCGACGCCGAGACCGAACGGGCAATGGGCCTCGCCAGCCCGTTCGACATTCTCGGCCTTTATCGCGGCGTCGCCCTGCCACACAAAAGCCTCAGCGATCCGCGCCCGCATGTCGACATGATCTTTCTCTACCGCCGGCCGATCCTCGAATACTGGCGTGAGACCGGCGAAGACCTCGGTTATCTGGTGCGCCACGTGCTGGTCCACGAGATCGGCCATCACTTCGGCTTTAGCGACGCCGACATGACGCGGATTGAGACGTCGCGCTGAGCCCTTCACCGCATCGGATACGAGCATGTGAAGAAATCGAAACCGCGACCGTGAACCAGCAATTTTTTTATCGCCCTCCGGCGGAGGCCCCGACCCATTGCTTAACTTTACCGAATTCGTCGGTCTCAGCTTTTGTGCGGCTGAAGATTTGCAGCCTTAACTATTCACTTCCCACCCCGGCGAAGCCTGGGGCCCATGCCGTCCGCCATCGCTTGCTTCGCCACCCGGATAGTGTATGCCGCTTCCCTTGCTTCCGGCCCCGAGGATTTCGCACGGCGTGCTTTTTCGCGACCGGATGACGATGGAGGATTTTGCTTTGTCCGCGCACCATCATGTGGCGGGCGGCGTTAGCCAGACCGAAGGCGCCGGCAATCGGTGTCGAGTATGGCTGGAGAGATCATGAGCGACATAGCGGCCCGAGAGGCGCCGACATCGACCGCCGCGACGCGGCAAACCGAGCCCGAGGTGGTGGCGGCCGTATCCTCGGGCGAAGGGCACCCGGATCGAGAGCAGGCCGTCCGCGAACGCGCCTACGCGATCTGGGAGGAAGAGGGTCGGCCGCATGGTCGCGACCTTGATCATTGGCATCGCGCCGCAGCCGAGATCGACCGCCACACTCCGCGGTAACACGGTACCTCTGCGGCCCGGAAAGGTTGAATGCCACAACTATCGAGCGACACCGAGCGAGTAGCGGACATGCAAAGTATACTGGAAAACTACGTGTTGCCGGTGGCTTGTCCACATTGCGGCGCACGGATACAGAAGACCGTCAAATGGTTCAGGGAGAACCACCAGATGGATTGTCCGTGCGGGACGACGATCTATCTGGCGACGGACGAGCTGATCCCGGCCGTTGACGCGCTCGAAGCAGCGCTGAGGCGTCTGGTCCGGCCGGCACGGGCGACCGCCGAAAGCTAACGAGCTTCCGCAAGGCGCCCGCTTCGCCGTTTCGCACCGCCGGTCGCGGCAGGGCGCCAGCGACGCGGTGCTCGGCTGCCCGGTGGCGACCGCGCCGCAATCCGGGGCAGCAGGCGCGCCGTCTCGGCGCGTATCGACCCAGCCTGCGCATCCTTATATCCTGATATCCTGCGTCCACAGCAGCGGCGGAACATCACCTTGCCTCTCGACATCCTGCCCAGCGTGTGCCCGCACGATTGCCCGAGCGCCTGCGCGCTCGAGGTCGAGCGCATCAAGCCAGCCCCGGCGGAAGCCGGGGGAGCGCGCATCGGGCGCGTGCACGGGGCCGCCTCGCAGAGCTACACGCACGGCGTCGTCTGCGCCAAGGTCGCCCGCTACGCCGAGCGTCAGCACCATCCCGATCGCCTGTCGCAGCCGTTGCGCCGGGTCGGCGAGAAGGGCGTCGGCCGTGCCGCTTTCGCGCCGATTTCGTGGGACGACGCGCTCAACGAGGCCGCAGAAGGGCTGACCCGCGCCGCCCGGCGTCACGGCCCGCAAGCGGTCTGGCCCTATTATTATGCCGGGACCATGGGCCTGGTGCAGCGCGACGGCATCAACCGGCTGCGCCACGCGATGGGCTATTCGCGCGAGGATCTGACGATCTGCAACGCGCTCGCCGATGCCGGCTGGCTGGCCGGCGTCGGGGTCAAACGCGGCGTAGACGGGCGCGAGATGGGTAAATCGGACCTGATCGTCGTCTGGGGCGGCAACCCGGTGTCGACCCAAGTCAACGTGATGACCCATATCGCGATCGCCAGGCGCGAGCGCGGGGCCAAGCTCGTCGTCATCGATCCCTACCGCACCGCCAGCGCCGAGGCCGCCGATCTGCACCTGGCGCCGTTGCCCGGCACCGACGGGGCGCTCGCCTGCGCGGTCATGCACGTACTGTTCAAGGAGGGCCATGCCGACCGCGCTTATATGGCGCGACACACCGACGACCCGGCCGGGCTCGAAGCGCATCTGGCGAGCCGCGACCCGGCCTGGGCGGCGGCGATCACCGGGCTTGCCGAAGACGAGATCATCGATTTCGCCCGCCTTTACGGCCGCACCCGGCGCAGCTACATCCGCGTCGGCTACGGCTTTTCGCGCTCGCGCAACGGCTCGGCCCAGCTGTTCGCGGTGACCTGCCTGCCCACGGTGACCGGCGCCTGGCAATATCAGGGCGGCGGTGCGCTTTATTCGAACCACGGCCTCGTCGCGCTCGACCGCACTCTCGTCGAAGGTCTCGATCTGCTCGATCCCGCGACCCGCATTCTCGACCAGTCGCGGATCGGCCCGGTCTTGACCGGCGATCGGCGGGATCTGGGTGACGGCCCGCCGGTCACAGCACTGTTTGTTCAGAACACCAATCCGATGGCGGTAGCGCCCGAATCGGGCGCTGGTGCGGCAGGGCTTTGCCCGCGACGATCTGTTCGTCTGCGTCCACGAGCAGTTCATGACCGAAACCGCGGCGATGGCCGACATCGTGTTGCCGGCGACGACCTTTCTCGAGCACGACGATTTCTACACCGCCGGCGGCCATACCTATTTGCAGCTAGCCCGCGCGATCCTGCCGCCCTATGCCGAGTGCCGCTCGAACCACGACGTGATCTGCGGCCTCGCCCGGCGCCTCGGCGCGCGCCACCCGGGCTTCGAGATGAGCCCGCTCGAACTGATCGACCGCACCCTGCGCGCGAGCGGCCTGCCGGGCGTCGCCGATTTTCCGCCGGACGGTTGGCTCGATTGCTGCCCGCCCTTCGCGACCGCGCATTTTCTCGACGGGTTCGGCCATACCGACGAAAGGTTCCATTTCCGCGCCGACTGGCGCACCGTCGGCCATGACCACGCGCGGCTGCCGGCCTTTCCCGACCATGTGGCGATCATCGACGACGGCGACCCGCAGCGTCCGTTTCGCCTGGTCGCCGCCCCCTCGCGCTCGTTTTTGAATACCAGCTTCAACAACACCCCCTCGGGCATCGCCCGCGAGGGAAGGCCGACCGCCCTCGTCCACCCCGATAGCTTGGCCGGGCTCGGCCTCGGCGACGGCGACCGGGTGCGGCTCGGCAACGCCAAGGGCAGCGTTGTCGTCCACGCCCGCGCGTTCGACGGGCTGCAGCGGCGGGTCGTCATCGTCGAAGGGGTCTGGCCCAACCACGCCTTTGAAGAAGGTATCGGGATCAATCTGTTGACTAGCGCAGATCCGGGATTGCCACGCGGCGGTGCCGTCTTTCACGACACCTCGGTGTGGCTGCGCCCGGCCTCAAGGGGCACGGATGAGCGACGACGATAAAGGGCTTCCGACCGAGCAGCGCTCGGCCGAGGTCGCGGAATTTCTCGACCAACTGAAACGCGCGCCGGCGCCCGCCGGGGGCGGTCGCGGGCGGCTGATCTTCGCGCTCGACGCCACCGCCAGCCGCGAGCCCACCTGGGATCGCGCCTGCAAGATTCAGGGCGAGATGTTCGAGGCGACGGCGGCGTTGGGCGGGCTCGAAATCCAGCTCGTCTATTATCGCGGCTTTGCCGAATGCAAGGCCAGCCGCTGGATGACGACGGCCGCCGATCTGCACCGGGTCATGCGCTCGGTGTTTTGCGTCGGCGGCGAGACCCAGATCGAGCGGGTGCTGAGCCATGCGATCCGCGAGACCGGCAAGCGGCGGGTCAACGCGCTGGTTTTCGTCGGCGACGCGATGGAGGAGAACGTCGACCGGCTGTGCCGGCTGGCCGGCGAGCTCGGGCTCTTGGGCGTGCCGGTGTTCATTTTTCACGAGGGCGGCGAGCGCAAGGCCGGGGCGGCGTTCAAGCAGATCGCCAGCCTGTCGCGCGGTGCCTATCTGAGCTTCGACCTCGCCAGCGCCGAGCGCCTGAAGGAACTTCTGGCTGCGGTCGCGGTCTATGCCGCCGGCGGCTATCGCGCGCTTGCCGCCTATGGCGCCGGCAAGACCGGCGACATCCTGCGGCTGACCGCTCAGCTGCGCGGCTGACGGCCAGCTTAACGGTTGAGGGGGCGGCGATGCTGTTCCTCTTCGGTGGGTGTGTGGTCCTCGGCGGACTGTTACTGTTGGTCTATCTGTTCGTCAATGCCGACCCGGTGCGGCTCGCGCGCAACCTCAAATGGGCCGGGATCGGCATCGCCGCGGTCGCGGTGGTGGCGCTGGTGCTGATCCCGCCGCTGCGGGAATTGGCGGCCTTGCTGTTTCCGCTCGCCCTGTCGATGCCGATGTTGTCCCGGCTGCGCCGCCTGTTCGACCGCTACCGCGCGCCCTCTGGCGGGCAGAGCTCGACGGTGACCACCGCCTTGCTGCGGATGAGCCTCGACCACGACACCGGCAGCATGAGCGGCACCGTGCTGCGCGGCCGGTTCGCCGGAGCCCGGGTCGAGGAGCTGGGCCTCCCCGATCTCTTGGCATTGCTGCGCGAATGCCGGGCCGCGGACGAGGAGGGGGCGCGGCTGCTCGAAGCCTATCTCGATCGCCTTCACCCCAATTGGCGCGACGATTTGGCCGGCGGCGGCGGCAATGCCGGGCGCGGCAGCGGCGCATCCGCGAGCGGCGACATCAGCGTCGACGAGGCCTACGCGATCCTCGGCCTCGCCCGCGGTGCCACCGCGGACCAGATCAAGGAGGCGCATCGCCGGCTGATGGTCAAACTCCACCCCGACCACGGCGGCTCGGACTATCTCGCCACCAAGATCAACCGCGCCCGCGACGTGCTGCTGCGCCGGCGATAGCCGGTTGTCGCGCGCCGCAACGGCGGCCCTCACCCTTCGCTGCGCTCAGGACCCTCTTCGGCAATGGGGGAGGGGGGGTGAGTGATGGGCGGTGAGGGCAGAAGTGGACTCGGTCCGCTTGATCCTGACCAATACCCGCGCGCGCCGTCACACGCAGTCGAAAAAGGCGAAGCGTTCGCCGGCGCCGAGCCCTTCATAATAGGTCCGGCGCAACTGTGCGGTCTTGCCGTGGGCGGCGCAGGACCGCTGTGCGAGCGCCTTCGCCTGGTCGAGGCCGTTCATGATGCCGTCATAGCGGATCGAGACATGGGTGTCGTTGCCTTCGATGACCTGCACCGGGTCGCACCCGCTCAACAGCAATAACGGCAGCAGCAGGGCGCAAAGGGCGGCGGTTCGGAACATTCCCCCCGGTGCGCGCAACCGACCCCCGACGCCATTGCGCTTCTGCGGGCGGCTGGCACGCTGTATCCTTTGTCTATGATATACACTCACCATCATCCGCCGGGTGGCTCCTTTCTGGTCGAGCGGGCGAATGCCCGGAACGCCGCCGGCAGCTTTTACGGTTCTCGGCGCGGCTGGCAAGCCGTCGTAATGGCCCGCACCCGTGGCCCAGCTCCGCGTTGAGCGCCCGGTACGGCCGCTGCCGCCGGGTGGGCAGGGGTCGCGGATGCGGCTGACCCTGTCGCGCCAGACGCTGGTGCCGTTGATCGTCGCCTGCGCGATGTTCATGCAGAACCTCGATTCGACGGTGATTGCGACGGCGTTGCCGACGATCGCGCGCTCGCTGCACGAAAGCCCGCTGCGCCTCAACGTCGCCATCACCTGTTATCTGCTGAGCCTTGCCGTGTTCATCCCGATCAGCGGCTGGACCGCAGACCGGTTCGGCGCGCGTCGCGTGTTCAGCCTGGCGATCATCGTCTTTACCTTGGGCTCGATCGCTTGCGGCATTTCGAATTCGCTCCCCGCCCTGGTCGCGGCCCGCATCCTGCAAGGGATGGGCGGGGCCCTGATGGTCCCGGTCGGACGCCTGGTCCTATTGCGGACCGTGCCGAAATCCGACCTGGTGCGGGCGATGTCCTTTGTCAGCGTGCCGGCGCTGATCGGGCCGGTCATGGGGCCGCCGCTCGGCGGGCTGATCGTCACCTATGCGTCGTGGCGCTGGATCTTTTTCATCAACATCCCGATCGGCGTCCTCGGCATCGTGCTGGTCAACCTCTTGGTCGGCGATTTGAAGGAGACCGGACGGCGGCCGCTCGACCGCAGCGGGTTCATGCTGACCGGGATCGGGCTGGCGAGCCTTGCGTTCGGCTTTGAGAATGTCGGGCGCGGCGCGTTGCCGGGCGTCGCCGTCTTCGCGCTCTTGGCAGTGGGCGTTGTCTGCATCGCGCTGTATGTCCGCCACGCCTACCGGGTGGACTATCCGATCATCGATCTCGCCCTCCTCAAGATTCCGACCTATGCGGCGGCCTCGATCGGCGGCTTTCTGTTTCGCATGGGGCTGGGCGCGCTGCCGTTTCTGCTGCCGTTGATGCTCCAGGTCGGGTTCGGGCTCAGCGCCTTGCATTCCGGGTTGTTGACCTTTGCCAGCGCGGCCGGGGCGATGCTGATGAAAACCTCGGCGGTGCGCGTGCTGCGCAGCCTCGGCTTCCGCATCGTGCTCGTCGGCGACGCGATCATCAGCGCCGGGTTTCTGTTCGGCTACAGCCTGTTCCGGCCGTCGACGCCGCATCTGGTGATTTTCGTGGCGCTGCTGATCGGCGGCTTTTTCCGCTCGTTGCAGATGACCAGCATCAACACGCTCAGCTACGCCGACGTGCCGCCCTCGATGCTGAGCCGCGCCACCAGCCTGACCAGCATGGCCCAGCAGCTCTCGCAGACCGCCGGCGTGGCCACCGCAGCCCTCTTGCTGCATACGGTGCTGACCCTGCGCGGCGGCGCCGCGCTGACCGCGCCTGATTTCTACCCGGTCTTTATCGGTGTCGCGATGATCTCGCTGCTCTCGGTGCCGTTCTTCCTGAAGATGTCGCCCGACGCCGGCGCCGAAGTCAGCGGCCGCGCCCCGGTGCGGTGAGGCGGGTGGCTAACCCCTCGGCTCCTGCATCGCGGCGAGTTCGGCGTCCTTGGCGCGGACCTTGACCGCCGCCGGCCGCGACCCGATGCGCTGCACGTGGGTCATGATCTCCGGCAGTTCGGGCACCAGCTTGAACATCGTCGTCCAGCCGAGGGCGGTGCCCCACAGCACGTCCGCGGCGGTCAACCGCTCGCCGAACAGATACGGCCCCTTGCGCAGCTGGGCGGTGAGGGTGCCGAGCATCGTGTCGTAATCGCCATAGGGCGACATCGGCTGCGGCCCCGGATCGTTCTTTCTGAAGCGATCGACGACCGCCGGCTCGAAAGCGGCGGCGTAGAATGCCATCCAGCGCAGGTAGGGACCGCGCAACGGGTCGCCGATCGGCGGCGCCAGCCCGGCCTCGGGAAAGAGGTCGGCGAGATAGAGGTAGACCGCGACCTGCTCGGTCACGATCGCTTCGCCATGCCTGAGCGCCGGCACCTTGCCCATCGGGTTGATGGCGAGGTAAGCCGGCTGGCGCTGCTCGCCGGCTTTCATGTTCAGCACGTGCAGATCGTAGGGCGCGCCCAATTCCTCGAGCAGGATTAGCGCCCCGGTCGAGCGAGTATGCGGCGAATGATAGAGGGTCACGCGGCGATCGTCCGGCATCTGTGCCTCCGGCTGGCTGTGGCTGGTCCGACCAGAACATAGAACTAAAACAGAACTTCGGACAAGTACGCACATACCCGTCATAGCCATCGTCGAGAGTCCGTCTCCACCGGGCTAGGTCCGGTGGTCCACGCCATCTCGGTTGGCGGCGCAAGACGTCGATGGCCGGAACAAGTCCGGCCAGGACGAATAAAGAAGGGGCTCGCGACCCGCCCCTAATTTCCGACGGCGCGCAGCGGCTGCTGGGCGCCTTCGATCTGGTGGCGGATCAGGCGGGCGTAAAGGCCGCCCTGGGCGAGGAGCTCGGCGTGGCTGCCGGTCTCGACCAGGCGGCCGTGGTCGAGCACCGCCAAGAGGTCGGCGTCGCGCACCGTCGAAAGGCGATGGGCGATGACGATCGTCGTGCGGTCGCGCATCAAGCGCGTCGAGGGCGCCTCGCACCTGCGCCTCGCTGACCGCGTCCAGATGCGAGGTCGCCTCGTCGAGCACCAAGGTCGGCGCGTTCTTCAGAAAGGCGCGGGCAATCGCCACTCGCTGGCGCTGCCCGCCGGAGAGCTGCACGCCGCGCTCGCCGACCGGGGTATCGAGCCCCTCGGGAAGGCTGGCGACAAATTCGGCCAAGGCCGCCTGGTCGAGCGCGCGATGGATCGCCGCCTCGTCGGCCTCGGGCCGGGCCAGCGCCACATTGGCGCGCAAGCGTGTCGTTGAACAGATAGGTGTCCTGCGAGACGAGCGAGACCCGGCGGCGCAGATGGTCGAGCTCGAACTCGCGCAAATCGACCCCGTCAATCAGAATGCGCCCGGCATTCGGGTCCCAGAAGCGTAGCAGCAGGCTGGCGATCGTGGTCTTGCCGGCGCCCGACGGGCCGACCAGCGCCAAGGTCGCCCCGGCCGGTACCTCGAGCCAGATGTCGCTTAAGGCAGGGCGGCGGGCGCCCGGATAGGCGAAGCTCGCCCCCTCGAAGCGGATCGACGAACCGCCCGCGGGCTCGGGCGGGCGGAGCGGGCCGTCGACCACCGCCGGCTGTTCGCGCTCGACCGCAGTGATGCGACGGGTCGAGGCGATCGTGTCGGCGAGCTGGCGGCTGACCTGGGCGATCTCGGAAATCGGCAGGAACGAGGAGAGCGCCAGCAGGATCAACAGCGGCAGCATAGTCGGGGCAAGCTGGTGCTCGGCCGCGAGCCGGGCGCCGACCACCGCGACCGCGAGCCCGCCGAGCCCGGTTACGGTTTCGAGCCGCGCCGTCTGCGCCGACAAATCGCCCAGGAGCTCGAGCCGGATCTTCTGATAGCCGCGCACCAACTCCATAAAACCGCGGCGGCGCCCGGCCACCGCCTGGAACGCGACCAGGTCGGAAAGGCCCTGGATCGTCTCGGTGACATAGGCGCCGAGCAATCCGAGCGCGTCGCGCGCCTCCCCGCCGAGCCGGTCGATCCGCGCCCGCGTCACCACCGGCGCCAACGCCGCGTAGAGGACGAACGGCAACAGCGCCAATGCGATCGGCCAGGCGGCGACGGCCAGCACGATTAGCACCGTCGCCGGCACCAAGACTGCGACCAACGCCGGCGCCACGGTATGGGCAAAGAAATATTCGACGGTTTCGATGTCCTGGCTCGCGAGCGCGATCAGGTCGCCCGAGCGCCGCCGCATCAGATAGGCCGGCGCCAGGCTATCGAGCTTGGCGAACAAGGCGATCCGCATCTCGGCCAGAAGGCGATAGGCGATGTCGTGGGCGAGCCACGATTTCGAGCCAATGCAGCAGGCCGGCGAGCGGTGCGGTCACGGCCAGCAGGATCAACAGGTAGCCGTAGGGCGACCCGATCTTGACCGCCGCGACGGCGAGCGCGCCGATCACGCCGACCCCGATAAAGGCGGCGACCCGGGTGATGCCGGCGCCGACGACGATCGCGAAGCGCCGCCGCCACGGCTTGATGATCGCGAAGAGAGTGCCGAGCGTCGCCGCCCAGCCGACCGCGCCGGCCGCGGCCGCGAGGCCTGCCGGCGCCGTTTCGGCGGCCAGCTCGATCTGCTCGCGCTCGCCCGCCGCTGTCGGTACGGCGCTGTCCCCGGCAATCGCGATGTCGCCCTCGCGCTCCTCAGCCTGGGCCCCCATCAGCCGGCGATAAGGGCCGCTGCGGCGGATCAGCTCGGCGTGATGGCCCGCCTCGACGACGCGGCCGCGGTCGAGCACCAGGATGCGGTCGGCGCCGATGACGCTCGACAGCCGGTGCGCCAGGACGAGCGTGGTTCGCCCGGCCGCGAGCCGGTCGATCGCCTGCTGGATCACCGCCTCGTTTTCGGCATCGACCGAAGACAAGGCCTCGTCGAGGATCAGGATCGGTGCGTCGCGCAGGAGCGCGCGGGCGATCGCCAGGCGCTGGCGCTGACCGCCCGACAGCATGACCCCGCGCTCGCCGATCATCGTCCGCCAGCCCTGCGGCAACGCGGCGATGAATTCGAGCGCGTTGGCGTCGCGCGCCGCGGCTTCGAGCTCCGCCTGGTCGGCCTCGGGCTTGCCCAACCGCAGATTCTCTTCGACCGTACCGTGAAACAGATAGGTGTCCTGATGCACGACCGCGATCATCCGGCGCACCGCCTCGGGGTCGAGCGTCTTCAAGTCGCGCCCGCCGATCAGCACGCGTCCCTGTTGCGGGTCGAACAGGCGCAGCAGCAGGCGTGCGACCGAGGATTTGCCCGATCCGCTCGGGCCGACGATGCCGATCTTCTCGCCGGCGCCGACGGTGAAGGAGAGCCGGTCATGGGCCGCGCCGCGCCCGCCCGGATAGGCGAAATGCACATCCTCGAAGGCGATGGTCGGGAGCAGTAGGGGGTTGGTCGGCGCCACCTCCACCGGCTGCGGCGGCACCAGGGGCTCGGCGGCGAACAGCGCGTTGATGCCGGCGGCGGCCGACTGCCCGACCATGCCCTGGTGTAAGACCATGCGCAGATCGCGCAACGGGCGGAACACCTCGGTCCCGGCCATCAGCACGATCAGCAGCGCCTGGATGCTCATCAGCCCGTGCGACACCCGCCACACGCCGAGCGCCAATGCCGCGGCGGCGCCGATCGCCACCCCGCAATCGGTGATGCCGCGGGTCATGACGCTGGTCGACAGGACGCGCAGGGTGCTGTCGCACAATTCGCGCGCCTTCAGGGCGAGCCGCCGGCCAAACGCCCGGCTCTGGCCGAACGCCTTCAGCGTCGGCAGGCCCTGGATGCCGTCGAGAAACTCCGAGCCGAACGATTTGAGCGCCTGCTGGCGGCCGTGGCTGGTGCGGCGCTCGAGCTGGGCGAAGGCGGTCGGCGCCACCAGGGTGACCAGTGCCGCGACCAGCAGCACCGTCGCCACCGGCAGGTCCCAGAATGCGATAAAGGCAAAGATCGCCAGCGGGGTCAGCACCGCAATCGACAATTGCGGCACGTACTGGCCGAAAAAGCTCTGCAATTGCTCGACCCCGTCCACGATCGACAGCATGACCCCGCCGGTGCGCTCGCCGGCGAACCAGGCCGGGCCGAGCGCGGCGATCTTGTCGTAGAGGCGGCCGCGCAACTCCTCCTGCACTCGCGTCGCGGTGCGGTGCGAGACCATTGCCCGGTGGTGCTCGATCGCACCCCGCAACAGCACCGCGGCGGCGACGCCCACCGCCGGGATCGCCACCGCGAGAAAGCCCGCGCCTTTGAAGACGTGCGACAGCATTATGCCGAGGATCACGAAGCGGGCGATGCCGACAACCGAGGCGACGAGCCCCAAGGCGATCGCGAAAATGATCGCCCCGCGCAGCCCGCGCGTCAGTTCCCACAGGCGTCGGTCGAAATACATCGGTGTCTCTCCTCCGCGGCGATAATAGCCGACGGTTGCCTATTTTGCTCGAACCGCTATTTGAGCGTCCGCGGGTGTTCGACATCGGCTCTTTTCGGCGTCGGTCGTGGTCCGGCTGCGCCCGTTGAGCATGGTCAGCTTGGCAGACTCGGCTTTCAGATCGATGATCGCGATCATGTCCGTCCTCCCGCAGTTGGGGCTATCGGAGTATATGGCCACATTTTAATTTCAGAGATCGACAAATTCGGCACATAGTGATAGGATTTCGTATCATGGCGAACGTTAACGGCTCCGCTGCGATGGATTGGGACGATGCGCGCGTCTTTCTCGCGGTCGCCCGTCATGGTTCGCTGCGCGCCGCGGGCCGCGCGCTGGGCCTCAGTCAACCGACGGTCGGGCGGCATCTCGCGGCGTTTGAGGTGGTCTTCGGCGGGCCGGTGCTGTTCGACCGGCTGCCCGAAGGCCTGCGCCTCAACGCCGCCGGCGAGGCGTTGCTGCCGGCCGCCGAGCAGCTGGAGCTGGCGGCGCTGGCGCTCGAGCGGCGGCGCGCCGCCGTCTCGCCCGGCCTGAGCGGTACCGTCCGGGTCTCGGTCGGCGAATGGGCGGCGAGCTTTCTCGCCCGCTGCCTGACCGGCACCTCCGGCGCGGCGTTGCCTTCCGGGATTACCCTCGAGCTGGTCGAGACGCAGCAAACCGCCAACCTGGCGCGCCGCGAAGCCGATCTCGCGTTGCGTCACCACCCGCCGGAGGGCGGCGACCTCTTTATCACCAAGGCCGGCGTGTTCGCCTGCGCTGTCTATCGCCGGGTCGGCGCGGCGGGCGACGCATGGGTCACCTACACCGAGGAGCAGGCGCATTACCCGACGGCGCGCTGGGTGCACGATCGGCTGGGCGAGACCGGCGGCGCGGTCGCGCTGCGCGCCTCGAACATGCCGATGCAGTCGGCGGCAATTCGCGCCGGCGCCGGCCGCGGTGTATTGCCTTGCTTCATCGGCGATGGCGACCCCTTGCTTGAAAGGCTGGGCCCGCCATTGCCCGAGATCGCCGCCGAATATTGGATCATCGTTCACCGCGACCTGCGCCGGGCCGCCTGCGTGCGCGCGGTTATCGACTGGATCCGGCGGTTGTTCGACCAGCAGCGGCACGCGCTCGCCGGGACCGCGACATCGGCCGCGGACGATCCGGAGAGAGCCGAGCGCCGCGCCGCCGCCCGCCCTGCCGCCACCAGCCCCACCATCCTCCACCCCACCGCCGCTGGGCGCACCGCGGCCGAGTGACCGGGTCCGCCGCCGCACCGGGGGCGCGTTCCAGTGGACGAATGCGCATTGTCCTGCTACTATACTCGTGCGCTACCGCTGGCACTGTACCGTCGCGCACGCTGGGCATTATTAACGAAATTACAATCGGCGATGCAGCTCAGACTGTTCAGACATTTTGTCCCTGTCTCGGTCGTGCTGCTGATATCGTCGGACGCGGTGCTGATCACTGCCGCATTTTACCAGATGTTGTCTCAGTCGAACGGGACTACGCCGCTGATATTCGGTGTGTCGAGCTTTCCGGCCCGGCTATCCGCCGGCCTGTCGCTCGCCGCCGTCACCGCCATGGTTTCGGTCGGTCTCTACAGCCAGCCGAGCTTTGTCGACTTTCGCCTGCTGGTCAGCAAGATCGCCGTCACCTTTGTGCTGGTGTTGATGCTGGTCGTGGCTTCGACCGCCTATTGGGACGATGGGGCGCAGCGGCTGCCGGACGTCGAAAATCTGCCGCTCAAGGTGGCCCTCGTTTGGCTGTGCTGCATATCGCTGACGCGGGCGACCTTTCTAGTGACCTTGGGTCGTGGCCTGCTGCGGCGGCGGATCGTCGTTCTGGGCAACGGTGCGCAGGCGGCGCGCATCGCCGATCTGGTCGCGGCCGGCGACAATCCGCACTTTCTTCCGGTCTCTTTCGTGCGCATGCCGGGGGAGCCCGCATCGCTCGGCGCCGAGACGCTCGATTGGGCGGCGGCCGAACCCGACGCCCTGGCCGATCTCGGCTGGCGGCTCGGCGCCAGCGAGATCGTGGTGGCGCCCGACGACCGACGCGGCTTGCCGGTCCGCCAATTGCTGCACTGCAAGCTGGCCGGCATCCGGGTCACCGACTTCCTCGATTTCTGGGAGCGCGAAACCAGAACCGTCGACCTCGAAGCGCTGCGGCCGAGCTGGTTGTTTTATTCCGACGGGTTTCGCTGCGGCGTCGTCGACGAGATCCTCAAGCGCGCCTTCGACATCTCGGTCAGCCTGGCGCTGCTGATCTTTTCGCTGCCGCTGCTGGCGATAACCTGCTGTCTGATCAAGGCCGAGAGCGCCGGACCCGTGCTCTATCGCCAGGACCGGGTCGGGTTGCGCGGCCGGGTGTTCACGATCCTCAAATTCCGCAGTATGCGGGCTGATGCCGAGCGCGACGGCAGCCCGCGCTGGGCCGCCAAGGGCGATCCGCGCGTCACCCGTGTCGGCGCGGTGATCCGCAAGCTGCGCATCGACGAACTGGCGCAGATCCTCAACGTCCTGCGCGGCGACATGAGCTTTGTCGGACCGCGCCCGGAGCGCCCGTTTTTCGTCGCCGATTTGAGCCAGGTCATCCCCTATTACGCCGAGCGCCACTGGGTGCGCCCCGGCATCACCGGCTGGGCGCAGATCAATTATCCCTACGGCGCATCGACCGAGGACGCTCGACGCAAGCTTTCCTTCGACCTCTACTACGTCAAAAACCGCAGCATCTTCCTGGACTTTTTGATCCTGTTGCAGACCGCGCGCGTGATCTTCTGGAATCACGGCGCGAGATAGGACAACGAAGCTGGAAAGCGCCGTCTTCGAAACCGTTTATACCGGCTGCGCGCTCGCCTTTCTGCTGATCGTCGCGCTGATGGTGTTGCGCGGCCGGACCAGCAGGACCGGTTGGGCGATCGTTGGCTGCTGCCTGGTCTCGGCCATCTGGGCGCTGGCGACCGATGCCGCGGCGATCCTGCCGACCGGCGTCCCGCCGCTGCTCGACACCCTCAGGCTCTCGGCCTGGCTGGTGTTCGCGGCGACGCTGGTGACCGCGCGCGCCGACGACGGCTCCGAAGTCGGTCGGCGCTATCTGATCGCGGCCTTGGTCTTCTGCGCGGTGGCGATCGCGGGCGATTTGCGCACCCTGGTCTTCGGCAGCGACATTTGGGGCCTTTACGCGCTGCTCTTGATGCGGGTCGGGTTCGGCGTCTTCGGATTGCTGACGATCGAGAATTTGTGGCGCAACACCGAGTCAGCCCGGCGTTGGCAGGTCTGGCCATTGTGCCTCGGCCTCGGCTTTCTGTTCGCCTACGAGTTGTTTTTGTTCTCCGATGCCTTCATCACCCGCGGCCGGGTCGATCCGGGCCTGGCGCTCGGCCGGGCGATCGCCGCCGGGTTCATGGCGCCGCTGCTGGCCCTGGCGATGGCGCGCAATCGCCAGTGGCGGGTCGATATCCACGTCTCGCGACAAGTGGTGCTGCATACCGCAACCCTGCTGGCGAGCGGCTGCTTTCTGTTGGCCGTGGCGATCGTGGCGATGCTGCTGCGCCGGTTTGGCGGCGATTGGGGGTTGGTGCTGCAGCTGGCGATGCTGTTTGGCAGCATCGTCGTGCTCGCCACCGTGCTGACTTCGGGAAGCTTCCGGCAGCGTCTGAAATTCCTGATCTCTAGGAATTTCTTCAGCCATCGCTACGACTATCGCGTCGAATGGCTCAAATTCATCAATCTCGTGTCCGAGCCGCGGCATGGCGACGAGCTCCAGGCCAGGATCATCCGCGCTCTGGCCGAATTCGTCGACAGCCCGGCCGGAATGCTGTGGTCGCGCAGCCCCGGTTTCGGCTACCGCCCGACCGCGGCGTGGCAGGTGCGCACCGAGTTCGGCGCCGCGGTGGCGAGCGAGGCATCGTTCGTTGCCGGGTTTCGCGACGGCGGCTGGATCCAGGAGCGCGTGCGCGATGTCGCGGCCGAGGCCGAGGGATGGCGGTTCGCCTCGCCACGGGCCTGGCTCGCCGTGCCGTTGTCGCATCGCCGCGAACTGGTTGGCTTTGTCGTGCTCGACCGCCCGAGCCATCCGGTCGAGCTCGATTGGGAGGCCTTCGAGTTGTTGCGCGCGGCCGGACGCCAAGCGGCGAGCTATCTGGCCGAGGAGCACTCGACCAAGGGCCTGCGGGAGGCCGAGCTGCTGACCGAATACAGCAAGCGCTTTGCCTTTGTGGTCCACGACATCAAAAATCTGGCCAGCCAACTCGGCTTGGTCGTGGCCAACGCGCGCCGCTATATCGAGGATCCCGAGTTTCGGCGCGACATGCTCCAGACCGTGGAGGATTCGGTCGCCCGCATGAACCACCTGCTCAACCAGCTGAAATCCGACCCGGCGACGCGGCCGATGGCGCTGCGCGACCCGGCGGCGATCGTCGCCACGGTCGCCGCCGATTTCGCCGCGGGCTCGGTCGTCGTCGAGACCGACGGCAACAGCGCGGACCAGGTCGTGGCGATCGCTCCCGACCGGCTCCGCTCAGCCGTGACCCATCTGGTGCAGAACGCGCTCGACGCCTCGCCGCCGGGCGATGCGGTCCGGGTCGAGGCGCGCCGGCTCGGCAGCCAGTTTCTGATCGATGTCGTCGATCGCGGCGCCGGAATGGACGAGGCGTTTATCCGCGACGGGCTGTTCCTGCCGTTCCGCTCGACCAAATCGGGCGGCTACGGCATCGGCGCCTTCCAGACCCGAGAACTGATCCGGGCCGCCGGCGGCGAGCTCGAAGTCATTTCGCAGCAGGGGGCCGGCACGACGATGCGGATCGTCCTGCCGCTAGTCCGCGAGGGCCAGCCTGCCGCGTCCTCAGCTGCGGGATAATCAGATGATCGCGCCGACCAAACCGTTGCTGATCGTCGATGACGACGACGGGCTGTTGCGCCAGCTTCGCTGGGCCTTTTCCGAGCACAAGGTGCATCCGGCGGGCAACCGTCGGGAAGCGATCGACACCATCAAAGAATATCCGGTCCCGGTGGCCATCCTCGATCTCGGTCTGCCGCCCGATCCGGACGGGGCCTCCGAGGGTCTGGCGACATTGACCGAGATCCGCGAATTCGCGCCCTCAACCAAAGTGATCATCGCCACCGGCAACGAGACGCGGGAACATGCGCTGCGAGCGATCGCGCTCGGCGCCTACGATTTCTACCAGAAGCCGATCGACATCGACGTGCTGCGGATGATCGTCGGCCGGGCCGAGCAGATGTTCGAGCTCGAGGCCGAAAACCGCAGGCTCACCGAACTGGCGATGGCTTCGCCGATTGACGGGATCATCGCCAGCGGTCCGGAAATGCTGCGGGTGCTGCGCAACATTGAAAAGCTGGCGCCGACCGACGTCACCGTCCTGCTGCTCGGCGAAAGCGGCACCGGCAAGGAATTGCTCGCCCACGCGATCCACCGGCTCAGTCGACGCGCGCGCGGCCCATTCATCCCGATCAACTGTGCGGCGATCCCCGAGACGCTGCTTGAAAGCGAACTGTTCGGCCATGAAAAGGGCGCTTTCACCGGCGCGCTGCGGCAGACGATCGGCCGCATCGAGAGCGCGCATCGCGGCACGCTGTTTCTCGACGAGATCGGCGACGTGCCGCTGCCGATGCAGGTCAAGCTGTTGCGTTTCCTGCAGGACCAGATCGTCGAGCGGATCGGCGGGCGCAAGCCGGTGCAGGTCGACGTGCGGATCGTCTGCGCGACCAATCAGGACCTCGACCAGATGATGGCCGAAGGCCGCTTCCGCGACGATCTGTTCTATCGGCTGAACGAGGTCAGCGTGCGCGTGCCACCGCTGCGCGAGCGCGCGGCCGATGCGGTCGCCCTCGCCAGCTTCTTTTTGCGACGCTATGCCGGCGAATACGGCCGTGCGACGCGCGGCCTCGAACCCTCGGCACTTGCCGCGATCAAGGAATACTCCTGGCCCGGCAATGTGCGCGAGCTGGAAAATCGCATGAAGCGGGCCGTGGTGATGACCGACGGACCGCTGGTTTCGGCCGGGGACCTCGACCTGGCGGCCGGCGATCTCGACTTGTCGAACGGCGAGGGCGAGGCAAAATCGCTCGATATCCGCCTGGCGCGGGCGCGCGCCGAGCGCGAGGTCATCCAAATGGCGCTGGTCCAGACCGGGTCGAACCTGTCAAAGGCGGCGAAGCTGCTCGGGATCAGCCGGCCAACTCTGTACGACCTGATGCAGCAGCACCAGCTCGGTCTCGAGGCGTGAGACCAGGTCTTTAGGAAAGGGATCAGCCATGCCGCAGGCCCGCCGCCGACCCTCATGGCCCCGACTTCATGGCCCCGGCCGTCATGGCCCCGGCCCTCATGGCCCCGATATTCATGGCGATGCGGCGCCTCCGTTGCCGCCCTCCTGGTCCTCGCGCAGCCGGCCGTCGCCGCGACCGAAGCGGCGGCGGTCAAGAGTGCCGACCAATATCTTGCCGCCGGCAAGCTGAAGGCGGCCGAGATCGAGCTGCGCAACGCCATTCGCCAATCGCCGCAGGACCCGCTGCTGCGGGCCAGGCTCGCACGCGTCTATCTGGCGCTCGGCGACCCGGTTTCGGCCGAGCGCGAGGCCCGCGCCGCGCGGGAGCGCAACGGCGCCGAGGCGGATTATCTGCCGGTGCTGGCCGACGCCCTCTTGCGTCAGGGCAAGTTCGGCGACCTCTCCGATCTGGTCAAGCCGGACAATCGGCCGCCCGCCCTGGAGAGCAAGGTGCGCACGGCGCTCGGGATCGCGGCGGCCGGCCTCCAAGACCGCAACAAAGCCGTGGCCCTGTTGCGCGACGCGATCCGGCTCGATCCGAAGGCGGTGCCGCCCAAAATCACCTTGGCGCGGCTGCTGGCGACGTCAAACCCGGCCGAAGCGAACACGCTGCTGGCTCAGGCTATGGCCATCGATCCGCATTCGGTCGAAGCGCTTCAGGTCGAGGGCGAGATGGCACGAGCCCACGGCGACCTCAAAACCGCGATGAGCCGTTTTGACGCGGCCCTAAAGCTCGACCCCAACAGCGTCCCGGTGCGTTTGAGCCGCGCCAGCCTCAACATCGGCGAAGGCAACTACCCGGCCGCGGACCAGGATCTCGCCCCGGTCCTCAGGGCCAGCCCCGATAATTTCATGGCCAACTACCTGCGTGGGCTCGAACGCGCCAAGCAAAAGCAATACGCGGCGGCGGACCAGATCTTCGACCGCATCTCGCCGTTGTTTCCCCACTTCCCTGCAGGCTATTATCTCCAGGGAGCGACCAAATTCGCGCTCGGTCAATACGCGCCGGCGGAGGACGCGCTCGACAAATACCTCGCCCAGGTGCCGGGCGACCCAAAGGGGGCGCGGCTCGCCGCCGCCGCGGCGCTGCGCCAGCACGCTCCGGACCGCGCCATCGACTATCTGAAGCCGATCGCCGCCAAATCGCCGGCCGACGCACAGACGCTGAGCTTGCTTGGCAACGCCTATCTGGCGAGCGGCAAGCCCGAGCAGGCGCTCCAACAATACGATAAGGCGGCGGCGCTCGAGCCGGGAAACGCGGCGATCAATACGCAGATGGCCATTTCCGAGATCAGCGTGGGCCAAAGCAGTGCGGGCCTGTCCGAGCTCGAGCGGGTGTTCCAAACCCCCTCTGGCATCACCGTCGCCGGACCGACCCTGGTGCTGAGCCAACTGCGCGCCGGGCAGGTCGACAAGGCCGCGGCGGTCGCCGCCAAACTGGTCCAGCGCGATGCGAAGAACGCGCTCTATCAGACGTTGCTGGGGATGGTCAAAGCCGCGCAGCACGATAACCCGGCGGCCGAGACCGCGTTTCGCGCCGCGCTGGCGCAGCAACCGAGCTTTGCCCCGGCGATGCGCGATCTGGCCCAGCTGTACCTGGCGACCGGCCGGCCGGCGGACGCACAGAAAGTCTATACCGACCAGCTCGCGAGAAAACCCGACGACGAAGCCGCTCTGCTCGGCCTGGCCGATATCGCCATCGCCCAAAAGAAATGGAGCGAGGCGACCGATTACATCAACCGTGCCCGCACCGCGGCGCCCGACGATACCGCGCCCGACCTCACCCTGGTGCGCGCCTACGAGCTGCAGCGGGATTGGGCAGACGCCAAAACCGTGGCCTCGGCGCTCAGCGCCCGATTCCCCTCCAATGTCACTGTCCTGGAGGCGCAGGCCGGGGCCCAGCTGGGGGCCGGCGATACCAACGGGGCGATCTCCAGCTACAAACGCGCGTACGAGCTGGCGCCGACTTCGCTGCCGATCTTGTCGCAATATCTGACCCTGCTCAATTCAGCGAAGTATTATCATGAGGCGCGCGGCGTTCTGCAGAAGGCGATCGATCGCGATCCCAAGAACCCAGATTTGAAGCTCGACCTGGTCAAGGTCACCGCAGAGCTCGACGGCGTGGATGCCGCGGTATCGTTGGCGAACAGCTATGCCTTGGCGGATCCGGCGAGCAACGCCTATGATCTGTTGTCGGCGCAGCTCTACGAAAACGCGGGACGGTTCGGCGACGCCGCGGCCCTGCTCGAACAATCGGTCACCGCTCATCCGACCGACGATCCCCTGGCGATCGCGCTGGCCGAACTCGATGTTCGCACCGGGCATTTCGCCAAGGCCGAGGCGACGTTGACGCGCCGACTGGCCAACCCGCCAAAAGACCTCGCGGTGCGGGAGGTGCTCGGGCCGCTATATCTGGCCACCGGGCGAATTGACGATGCCAAAAAAATCTATGACCAGTTGTTGGCGCAGGCGCCGAACAACGTGCCCGGCCTGCTCGGCCTCGCTGACGTCGCCATCGCGCAAAAGAACTGGCCGCAGGCGGTCGACGACATCACCCGCGCGCGCGGCGCGGCGCCCAATGATGCCGCACCCGGGCTAAAGCTCGTCAACCTCTATGGCATGCGGCAGGATTGGAAGAATGCAACGGCCACAGCGGCGCAGCTGGCCGGCAAATTCCCCTCGAACCTCGATGTGCTCGATGCGCAGGCGCGCGCCGAAATCGGCGCCGGCGACCTGCAGGCCGCGATCGCGATTTACCAGCATGCCTACCAAATGGCGCCGAATTCCGCGCCGATCCTGTCGCGCTATGTCTCGGCGCTGAATGCCGCGAAGAATTACAAAGAGGCGCGCTCGGTGCTGCAGGCAGCGCTCGACCGCGCGCCGCAAAATGCCGGCCTCAAGGGTGACCTGATCCGGGTCGAAGCGAAGATCGGCGGCCTTGACGCCGGGTTGGCAAAGGCTCGCGAATTTGCCAAAGCCGACCCGAACAGCACGCTCTACGATCTGGTCTCGGCCGAACTCCTCGACAACGCCGGCAAGCGCAACGCGGCGATCGCGCTGCTCGACCAGGCGCTCAAGGCAAAGCCCGGCGACGACGGCCTCACCGCGGCACTGGCCCGCGTCTATAACCAAGCCGGCAATCTCAACCAGGCCATTGCACTCTTGAACGCCCGGCTCAAGGCCGCGCCAAAAGATTTTGCCATCGGCGCGACGCTGGCCTCGCTCTACCTGCAGAACAAGCAATACGATGCGGCGATCACCGAATACAACCAGGTGCTGAGCCTCCGCCCGGACGATGCGGCCTCGCTCAACAATCTCGCCTGGCTCTACCAGCAGCAAGGCGATCTGCCCAAGGCCCGCCAGCTGGCCGAGCGCGCGGTGGCGGCGGCGCCGAGCGCGGCGCAGATCGACGACACGCTGGGCTGGATCCTTTTGGCGCAAGGCGACACCGGCAAGGCGGTGACCTATCTGACCGCGGCCAACGTTTCGGCCCCCGCCGACCCGGCGATCCAATACCACCTGGCGGTCGCGCTCAACCGCGTCGGCCGTTCGACCGACGCGCAGTCGATGCTCGAAAAGCTGCTCGGCTCCGGCGCTTCCTTTGCCGAGAAGACGCAGGCGCAAAAGCTGCTGGCCGAGCTGAAACACAGCTGAGTGCGGCCGCCACCCAGTTCCTCCCCGCGGGCGGGGCGGAGCTGGCGCGGTTGCCCTCAGCGAGCTTCGGGTTAGGGCTTCGGCTGCGCTTCGTTGACCCTTCGCAACCCCACCGAGAGGAGAGGGAAGGGCGAGGGGGCTGCTCTTCCAAAAGACCAGGCTACCGGGTACGCATCATACAACCGAATCCCGGCGTGCTCTCTCTTTCGTCGTCCCCGAAGGCGCGGGTCCAGGGCTCCAAGCGAGGTGCAGGTTCATCTGGGTACCCGCTTGCGCGGGTATAACGGCGAATTGGATGGGTCACGAATGTCAGGATTGTGCCACTAGGATGCGGTCCCGATCTCCTGCAGTAGTTTTTTCAGCTCATCGGCGAGATGTGGATCCGCTTCTCGACCGAGAATAGCTGAATCCGGCCCGGCTGGGCGGTCGCCAACCGGAACCGACGCCGGCGCGCGTTCGAGTGCCGCCGTCAACGCCACAACCGCTTCCTCTAGGCGCGACACTCCGGCGGCATCGAGGGTGGGGCCGTCTGTCGCCGGCGGCTGATGCCGCTCGCTCTCACGGACCGCGGCCTCGAGCCCTTCGATCGCCGACCGCGTGCTGAGCGCGAGCCCGTCGGTAGTCGCCGACAGATGCTCGATCGCGTCAAACAGCGCGCGCCGCCCATCCTCGAATACGCCGACCACCCGATCGGGGATCTGCAGCACCGAAGCGAGGGCGCCGTCGTCCTGGGCCGGGTTCGCCGCTGGCCCGGCTTCGAGCAGTTCGACCGCCCGGCGCAGCAGAGCAACCTCGACCGGCTCCGCCGGAAGCTGCGACAGCAGCTCGACCAACGGCTCGACCGCGACATCGACGGCCAGCCGGCCGAGAACGGCGAGCAGGACCAGTCCGACCAGGATCAGCGCCGCCGGCACCGTCGGGATCCGCCCGGACAGCTGCGGCAACGCCCCGTGCTGCTGGGCCACGCCCAATGCCGCCGCGCCGGTCAGCACGATCAGAGCGCTGAAAAAATGGCTGCGCGCCGCGCCAATATGATAGAGCCGCGCCATCTCCCGCCGCGCCTCTTGCGGGCGAAACCGGCTCTGCACCACAATCGTCCGATCCGCCCTGGCCGACCGCCGCGGCGGGACGGCGAGCGCCGGCATCAGCCGCCGTAGCCCGCTCGCTTCAAACGCCGCGAACCAGCCGGACTGCGCCAACCAGTCGGGCTGCACCGGGCCGCGATGCACCGTTCCGCCGGCGACACGATGGCGAAGCAGCAGGCAGTTGACCACCAGGCTGCCCATCGTCAATAGGATCGCACCGAGCGCATAGCCGGCCAGCGCCGTCACCACCAGCGCCGGCAGCAGCGGTATCAGCTTCGGCATGATTCCCGAATGCGCCGTCAGCGACAGCACCGGCATGGCCACGCCCACCGCAGCGGCAATGGCGACGAACGCACTCGATAATACGATCATCCACGGCTTCATTACGCGTCCTTGAATTCTCGCGGTAGCGCCCGCTCTGTCGCGCAATCTTCGGCATGCCAATTGGGCCATGCGGGTCCGGTTCGGCAACATCCGCGCTGCCATCGGCCTCGTCAAGACACCGGCCGGCGACCCTCAACGCTTACCGATGCGGTCCACCATCTGCCCTGACAATCGGCATCCTTGCCGGATTTTGAAGTCAACCGCAACCAAAGGCTGTTAGAATTTTACGAACATTTGAACGATTGCCGCCCGCAAGCGCCTTGGCGCCGCCCTTAAAATTATGCGCGGCCGCGATCATCGCGGCCTTGGCAACAGCCGGCGAGCGCTAGGGGTGGATCACCGTTTCGGTCCGGCTGATCACGAACGCTTCGCGGCGTTCGAGAAAATCGGCGACGATCTCGGCAAATGCCTCCGGGCGATCGGTGCTGATCGCATGGCCGGCGTCATAGACGAACGCCAGATTGCAGTTTGGCATCAGCTCTTTGTAGAAATGCCCCATCTCCGGCGGAATCACGCGATCGACCGTGCCGAATAGGACGAGTGTCGGGATCGTGAGGGTCGGCAACCGGGCTTCGAGATCAGGGTCGCGGTCGGGTCCGCGCAGCCGGCTGACCAATCGTCCGGTCTTCGCTCGCACTGCAGGATCGGGCGTCGGCGGCGGTGCGATCCGCTCGGGGTGGGCATAAAGCCGGCGCGCCATCTCCTCAGGCGATCCGGAGGGCGCCACGGCTCCTTCCGGACGGATCGCCGCCGGCGCCTCCAAAACCAATGCCGGCACGCGCCCTGGCTGCTGCAATGCCAGCCACAGCGCCACCTTGCCGCCGAACGAGGTGCCCATCAGGTTGAAGGAGTCGAGACCGAGCCCGTCGATCGCCTGCGCCATGGTTGACGCCAGCTCCGGCATATCGCAGGTGCGAGTGTTCTCAGCCGAAGTCCCGAACCCGGGCATTTCGAGCGCAATCACCCGGAAATTTCGCCGCAGCAGGTCGTGCCCCGGCGTCAGGCGCAAGCCGCCGGCGCCGTGCAGATGCACCAGCGCCGGCCCGTTCCCCGCCTCCATATACCGGATGCGAAAGCCGTCCGCATCGACATGGCCTTCTTTGAAGTCCACTCCTGCCTGCGCCACGATCGCCGTCCTTCCGATTGAACGCCGCTTGCTTCACATCTCGCGAATGCGCGGCAGCACTTTTTCGCCGAAACGTTCGAGCGAGGCCATCAGCGGGCCGATGTCGCCGGCGCCGGGGGTTTGAAACAACAGGTCGATGACGCCTACTCCGGCCTCGCTGCGACAGCGCTCGATCTGCTCGACGACGGCGTCCGGACCGCCGAAAAAATTTGTCGGCAGCGCGCCGCCGACATTCGGGGTCCGCGCCTCGCCGGCGACGTTGCGCGAGTCGAGCTGCAGCAGCGCGTCGCGCACCCCGGCCTGCAGCGGAAACGGCGCCCGCGCGCGGCGCTGCACGTCCAATAGCTCCTGGGCCTTCTCGTCGGTCTTGGCGAGCAGGATGTTCGCCCGATAGACGATCTGATCCGGCGCCGGCTCCCAGCCGTAATGCGCGCACCGCTCGCGGTAATACCCGGTCACCCGGCCGACGACGTCGAACGGCGCATAGGAGACGCCGAGGCCGAGGTGGTGGCGCGCGGCGAACTCGCACGATTCGCGGCTGGCGCCGAGGGTGTAGGTCGGCGGGTGCGGCTGCTGCGTCGGACGCGGCCATACCGACACCGTGCGGAACTGGAAATGACGGCCCTGCCAACCGAAGGGCTGCGGCTCGGTCCAGGCCTTGAGGATCAGCTCCATGCCCTCGGTGGTGCGCTCGCGCGCTTCCGCCGGGTTGAGGCCAAAGGTCAGGTACTCGCCGGTCGTCCCGCGCAACAGCCCGACCACCAGGCGACCCGGCACCAGATTGTCGAGCATCGCCAAGTTCTCGGCGACCTGGACCGGATTGCTCTGTGACACGATCGGACCGAGCACGGCGATCTTTATCTTCCGCGAAGTCGCCGCCACATGCGCCGCCGAAACAATCGGAGACGGCGTCAAGCGATGCGGCGAATAATGGTGCTCGGACAGGCTGACCCAGTCGAAGCCGAGCTCTTCGACGTATCGGACCCGCTCGATCATCCCGCGATAGGCCTGCGCCCCGGCTTCGCGATCGTAGACGTCCGGCGGTGCCGGCCAGCCGGCCGGCATGGTGCGCGGCGCATGGTAGCGCGCGGTTTCGAAATACGAGACCTTCATCGCGGCGATCCGCCCGCCGTCACACGTCGCGAATGCGCGGCAGGACCTCTTCCCCGAACATTTCGAGCGAGCGCACCAAGCGGCTCGTATCGCTGGCGCCGGGGTTCTGGAACGCCAGGTCGAGCACGCCGACGCCGACCTCGTCGCGACAACGCTTGATCTGTTCGACGACCGTGTCCGGGCTCCCGAAAAACGACGTCGGCAACACGCCGCCGACATTCGCCGTCCGCGCTTCGCCGGCGACATTGCGGGAATCGAGCTTCAAGAGCGCCTCGCGCACCCCGGCCCGCATCGGGAACGGCGCGCCGCCGTGCCGCTGCTGCTCCAACAGCTCCCGGGCCTCCTCGTCGGTCTCGGCGAGCAGGATGTTCGCGCGGTACAGCATCTGCTCCGGGGTTGGCTCCCAGCCGCGGCGCGCGCATTCCTCGCGATAGTACCGCGTCGACTTCGACACCACTTCGAAGGGCGCGAACGAGACGCCGAGGCCGATGTGGTGGCGCGCCGCGAATTCGCAGGATTCGCGGCTGGTGCCGAGCGAATAAGTCGGCGGCAGCGGCTGCTGCAACGGCCGCGGCCATACCGAGACCGTGCGGAACTGGTAGTGGCGGCCCTGCCAGCCGAACGGCTGCGGCTCGGTCCACGCCTTGAGGATCAGCTCCATACCTTCGGTCGTGCGCTCCCGCGACTCCGCCGGATTGAGGCCGAAGGTCAGGTATTCGTTCGTGGTCCCGCGCAATAGCCCAACGACCAGGCGGCCGCCCGCAAAATTGTCGAGCATCGCCAATTCCTCGGCGACCTGCACCGGATTGCTCTGCGAGACGATCGGGCCGAGCACGGCGATCTTTATCGTCTTCGATCTGGCCGCCATGTAGGAAGCCGAGACCGCGGTGTTCGGCGTCAGGATGCGCGGGGAATAATGGTGCTCGGAGACGCTGATCCAGTCAAAGCCGAGCTCCTCGACCAGCAGCATGCGGTCGACCATGCCCTGATAGGCATCTGCGCCGGCCTCGGGCTCATAGGCGCCAGGCGGCACCGGCCACTCGGCCGGCATGGTCGGCGGCACCTGGTAACGCGCGGTTTCAAAATAGGAGACTTTCATGGCTCGATCACCGATCGCGCAGAAAAAAAGCGTCAAACGAGACCCTGCGAGCGGTAGCCCGCGCCGCCCAGCCTGTCAATAGCAGCGAGGCGGCCCAGATCAGGCGTCGTAATCGAGCCCGAGCGCGGCGAAGCGCTCGCGGTCCTCGCCCCAGTTCTGGCGCACTTTGACAAACAAAAACAGGTGGACGCGCCGCTCCAGCATCTGCTCCAGCTCGGCGCGGGCGCGCGCCCCGATCGCCTTGATCCGCCGGCCGCCGTCGCCGAGCACGATCGCCCGCTGGCTCGGCCGCTCGACATAAATGACCTGCTCGATGCGCACGCTGCCGTCGCGCCGGTCCTCCCAGCTCTCGGTCTCGACCGTCGAGGCATAGGGCAATTCGTCGTGCAATTGCAGAAACACCTGCTCGCGGGTGATTTCGGCCGCGATCAGCCGCTCGGGCGCGTCCGACAGCTGGTCCTCGGGGAAGAGCCACGGGCCGGGCGGCACCGCTGCGGCCAGATATCGCCGCAGATCGGCGACCCCGTCGCCGCCGAGCCCGGAAATCATAAAGACCGGCTCGAAACGGGCTTCTTTCGACAGGGTCGCGGCGAGGCCGAGCAACCCCTCGCGGCGCACCAGGTCGATCTTGTTCAGCGCCAGCACCGATCTGCGGCCGCGTTCGGCGAGGCGCTCGAGAATGCGCCTGGTATCGCGATCGATCCCGCGCGCGGCATCGACCAGCAATACTGTCTCGTCGGCGTCCTCGGCCCCCGACCACGCCGCCGACACCATCGCCCGGTCGAGGCGGCGGCGCGGCGCGAAGATGCCCGGCGTGTCGACATAGACGAGCTGCGCCGGCCCCTCGATCGCAATGCCGAGCAGCCGGCTGCGCGTCGTCTGCGCCTTGGGGGTGACGATCGCCAGCTTATGGCCGACGAGACGGTTCAACAGGGTCGATTTGCCGGCGTTAGGCGCGCCGATCAGCGCGACATAACCACAGCGGGTGGGCTCAGCCTGGAGTGCGTCAACCATGATCGCAGGCAGACGTCGCGTGCTCGCTCTCACTCCCTTCGCTACGCTCGGGATCCTCTGCCGCATTTCGAGAGAGGGCGGACCCGGGCCCCTCCCATTCCATCCCGCGCACGCGGGGGAGGGTTGGGGTGGGGGCCGGGTGGGCGAGGGTGGCGCCGAGCATCACGTCGCGTGTTGCTTCGCCCAATCGACCACCTCGGCGTGAGTGGCAAACCATACCCCGCGCTGCGCCCGGGCGTGGCGGATGATTTCGTCGAGGATCCAGATCCGCGAGCGATAGCCGATCACGTGCGGGTGCATCGTCAGCTGAAAGATGCCGCCCTCGGCATGGGCGGCATCGAACTCGCGGCGAAAAATGTCGAAGACATCGCCGGGCGGCGTATAGGGCCGCAATGCCGAAAACCGGTTCATCATAAAATAGACGGCGTCGTCGCGCACCCACTCGACCGGCAGTTCGACGACACCCGTCGGCGCGCCGTCGAGCAGCAATTCGTAGCAATCCTCGTCTGACATCAGCGAGGAATCGTACGCGAGCCCCATCTCCTGCTCGATCGCCAGCGTATGCCGGCTGAAGTCCCAGGACGGCGTGCGCAGGCCCACCGGCCGGGCGCCGCTGGTCTTTTCAAGCGCGTCGGCCGAGCGCAGCATCAGATCGCGTTCGGCCTCGTAGGGCAGCACCGAATTCAGCTCGTGAATCCAGCCGTGGATGCCGATCTCATGGCCCTCGGCGACCACCCGGCGCTGCTCGTCTGGGTGCAGCAGCGCGGTCACCGCCGGAACATAAAAGCTGGCCTTGACCCGGTGTTTTTCCAGCACCTTGAGGATGCGCGGCACGCCGACCCGGTTGCCGTACTGCCCCCAGGCGAGCCGGCCGATCGAGTTGCCGCCGTCGCGCAGATCGCTCGTTTCGTGATCGCTGTCGAACGACAACGCCACCGCACAGCGCGCCCCACCCGGCCATTCCGAGGGCCGCAGGCTGCGCCCGGCGCGGACCCGCTCGACGCGCCGGCGCCATTCTTCCTCGGGCCACTGCCAAGGTTCCAGATTGGGCCCGAGATCGGGTTTGCCAGCGCTCATGCCGTCCTCCTGCGCGTCCGTTTTTGCCCGGCGACGCGGGAGACGGGATTGGTCGGAGCGGTGAGATTCGAACTCACGACCCCCAGCACCCCATGCTGATGCGCTACCAGCCTGCGCTACGCTCCGACCGGGGAGGCTCCCGCCGAGACAGCGATCATAGTCGCGTGCCAGCGGCCGCGCAACCGGGTGCGGCCAGTCCGGCGCCTCTGGGCTCTCCATGATACCGCAAGCCACGATACCGCAAGCCAAGGGGATCGCGACGCCGCCCACTCCCAAAATGTCCAGCCATCTCGCCATCCCGCCATCCCGCCATCCCGGCGAAGGCCAGTGCCCATGGCAAACATGCGTCCCGACCTGCGCCGGGATGGCGGTAATCGATGAAGTCGGTTGCTGGCGCGACCGCTGTCGGCGCCCGGTCTTGCAGCTTCAGGTCGGAGCGATCCTTTCCAGCGTTGCCCGGATTTCCAGCAGGTCGCGGCGCACTTCTTCGAGCGCCTCGCGCAGGCGGCGGTGGGACGGCGACGGGCGGCTCGCGGGCTCGGGCATGTCGGCGACGGTATCGCGCGCGAACCGAGCCGGCGGCGCCCCCGCGTCGGCGGGCGATGGGTCGTCGCCCCCCAACGCGCCGTCGCGCAACAGCTTCTGCACGCCGCGGATCGTGTAGCCCTCGTGGTAGAGGCAGTGCCGGATCCGCCGCAGCAGATCGACATCCTGCGGCCGGTAATAGCGCCGCCCGCCGCCGCGCTTCAACGGCTTGACCTGCGGGAATTTCGCTTCCCAGAAGCGCAGCACATAGGCCGGCAAGTCGAGCGCCGCCGCGACTTCAGCGGTGGTGCGAAAGGCAGCAGCCGATTTGCCGTTGCGGCGGGTCGCCCCCAGCTCGGGCGTCGCCCCCAGCTCGCCCGTCGCTCTCTCGGCCGCCGCCGTGTCGCGCGCGGGGGCCGCCTCGGTCTCGATCACCTCAGCCCGACGGCGCCTTGGCCACCGCCGGGTTCGACCGCCGCGTCGATGCCGGCTTCGCCGAGCCCGCTGTTGATCTGGTCCTTCAGCGCGTGACTGGCGCGGAACACCAGCACCCGGCGCGGGCTGATCGGCACCTCTTGGCCGGTCTTTGGATTGCGGCCGACGCGCTGGCCCTTCTGGCGCACCGCAAAGCTGCCGAATGACGAGATCTTGACCATTTCGCCGCGTTCGAGCGCGCCCGAGATCTCGGCGATCACCGCTTCAACAAGCTCGGCCAATTCGTTGCGCGACAAGCCGACCTCTTGATAGACAGCCTCGCTGAGCTGAGCGCGCGTTACCGTATGCCCGGCCATCCAGCCCTCCCCGCTTTTCGCGGAGGTTACCCCGGCCGAAAAATCCCGTCAAATTCCAAAGCGTTGTCCGGGTCGCGCCGCGTCACGGCCGGGACGGCACGGGCTACCAGCGCAACAGGCTCGCCCCCCAACTCAAGCCACCGCCGAGCGCTTCGATCAGGACGAGGTGTCCGGGCATGATCCGGCCGTCCGCCACCGCCGTCGCCAGCGCCAGCGGGATCGAGGCGGCCGAGGTGTTGGCGTGGCGCTCGATCGTGGTGACGACCCGATCGGGAGAGAGCCCGAGCTTGCGCCCGACCCCCTCGATGATCCGGCTGTTGGCCTGGTGCGGCACCAGCCAGTCGATGTCGGCGGCACTGAGCCGGTTGGCGGCGAGCGCCTCGTCGACCACCTCGCTCAGGTGCTGGACCGCGCGGCGGAAAACCTCGCGGCCCTCCATCCGCAGAAACCCGGTCCGACGCGTCGAGGACGGCCCGCCGTCGACATAGAGGATGTCGTAGTGGCGCCCGTCCGAATGCAGATGGTTCGACAGAATGCAGCGGCCGCGCGGTCCCGGGTCCGGCACCCCGTGCAGCACCAGCGCGCCGGCGCCGTCGCCGAACAGCACACAAGTACCGCGATCGTCCCAGTCGAGGATGCGCGAGAACGTTTCGGCGCCGATCACCAGCGCGGTGTGCGCCTGCCCGAGCCGCAGGGCGTTGTCGGCCGCGGACAGCGCAAAGATGAACCCGGCGCACACCGCCTGCACATCGAACGCGGCACCCCGATGCATCCCCAGCCGGGCCTGCACCTTGGTCGCGGTCGCCGGGAAGGTGTTGTCCGGGGTTGCGGTGGCGAGCACGATCAGATCGAGGTCGCTGCCGCTCATGCCGGCACTCCTGAGCGCGCGCTCGGCGGCATGCACGGCGAGATCCGAAGTCAGCTCGCCGATCGCAGCCACCCGGCGCTCGGCGATGCCGGTGCGCTGACGAATCCATTCATCGGAAGTGTCGAGGCGGCGGGCGAGCTCGTCATTGGTGACGACCCGCTCCGGCAGGTAGGCGCCGCAGCCGATCACTTGGGATCGCAACGTCGTCGCCACCGGCTCAGAGGGTCGCCGGCTGCGGCATCGAGGTCGCCTGGTAGAGGCGCGCGAGGTCGACCCGGATCTGGTCGAAAAAGCCGTTGATCTTCATGTCGACGGCGACGCCGATTGCGTTGGCGAAGCCTAAGGCATCGGTCGAGCCGTGGCTCTTGACCGCGATCCCGCCCAGACCGAGGAATACCGCCCCGTTATAGCGGCGCGGATCGAGCCGCATCCGCAACGTCCGCAGCGCCGCTCGGGCGAACAGGTAGCCCAGCCGCGCCATCAGCGAATGGCGGAACGCGCCGGCGAGAAACTCGCCGAACAGCTTGGCGGTCCCCTCCGCGGTCTTGACCGCGATGTTGCCGGTGAACCCGTCGGTGACGACGACGTCGACCGTCCCCGCCGGGATGTCGTCGCCCTCGATAAACCCGTAAAAGCGAATCGGCGACAGCTCGCCGCGCAGCCGCAGGCCGGCGGCCCGGACCGCGTCGTTTCCCTTCAGATCCTCCGAGCCGACGTTGAGCAGACCCACGGTCGGCTCGACCAGGCCGAGCACGGTGCGGGCAAAGGCATCGCCCAACAGCGCGAACTGAACCAGATTGTCGGCGTCGCATTCGACGTTGGCGCCCAGGTCGAGCATCACGCTCTCGCCGCGCCGGGTCGGAAAAAACGAGGCGATCGCCGGGCGGTCGATTCCGGGCAGGGTCTTCAAAACGTTTTTTGCCATCGCCATCAGCGCACCGGTATTGCCGGCCGAAACGACGCCGTCGGCGCGGCCGTCGGCAACCGCGTCGATCGCCAGCCGCATGCTCGACTGGCGCCCGGCGCGAAGCGCCACAGAAGGCTTGGCGTCGTCCAGCACCACCTCGCTCGTATGGTGCACGCTGACCGCCGGGTCGAGCCGCGGCAGTTTTGCCAACAGCGGGCGGATCTCGGTTTCCGCCCCGAACAGCATGAAGCGCAGCTCGGGATGACGCATCAGCGCCATCTCGGCGCCGCGCAGCACCATGTCAGGGGCGCGTTCGCCGCCCATCGCGTCGAGGGCGAGGGTAATGCCTGCGCTCGCCATGCGCGGCCCTCTCGCCGCTGGTCGCTCAAGCCGTCTGCGAGCGCGGCGGCGTCACCTCGCGGCCGTCGTAGTAGCCGCACGACGCGCATAAATGATGCGGGCGCTTGAGCTCGCCGCAATTGGCGCATTCGGCGTAGGCCGCCGGTTTGAGGGCGTGATGCGAACGCCGCATGTTACGGCGCGACGGCGAGGTTTTCTTTTTCGGAACGGCCATGGGCTACTCGATCTCGGAGCGCAGAAGCCCCGGTACTTAGCCAATAAACGCCGCCGCGGCAACAGCGACGCAGTTACCGGGCGCCGGCTCGGCCCAGCCCTCCGGTCGAGCAGCCCGCCGATGCCTCAATCTTGCTCCGGGTCGCGCAGCCGCGCCAGCGCGGCGAACGGGGCGTCGACCGTTTCCGCCGCCGCCTCGATCACCGCGTCGGGGTCGCGCGGGAATTCGGGCAGCGCCAAAGACAGCTCCTGGGCCACCGCCTCGCCGATGTCGATCGAATCTCCGGTCACCGGCTCGAACACGGTCTCGTCAACATCCAGCTCGATTTCTGTCGGGTCCTCGCCGGCGGGCCCGTAAAGCAGCGTGAAGTTCTGCGAGATCGTGCCCGCGACCGGTTCGAGGGTGACGACGCAGGTCTGCGCGAACGCGGCCTCGAAGGCAGCTTCGAGCAGGACCGCGTCGCCGTCGCCGCGGCGCAACGTCACCGTCGCGGTCAGCCGGTCGAGCGCCACCAAGTCGAACCGGCGGGCCAGATGTTCGCGTTCGGCAGCAGTGGCCTCGATCTGTTGGCGAAACGGCGTCGAACCGAGCCGCGCCAGCGCAATTGGCCGTGAGAATTCGGGTGCGCTTGCGCTCATCGCGCCGCATCCGAGGAGGCGAACCCCGTGCCGGGGTCGCCGCCGGGGTCGCCAATGCCGGAGTTGCCGATGCCGGGATCGCCGATGACTGGTAACGGGAAGCCAACCCGGCCGAGAAGCAGTTCCGCGGCGGCTTGCCCGGCCAACTCCGCCACGGCCCGGCGCACATATCTGGTCATCGCCTCGATCTGCGACGCCGATTTCGATTCGTACATCGTGCCGTATAGGTTGCGCGCCAAGGCCGCGGCCAGCACCGAATCGCCGCTCTCGACCCCTTGCTGATAGGCGCGGACGCGGCCATAAAACCCCCGCGCCATGCGCTTCACGTGCTTGCCGACGCTCAGGTCGCCGGTGCCCAGTTCACGCAACGAGCGATCGAGATCGGCGAACATCGTGTCGAAAAACGCCTGAGACAGCGCGGCCGAGCGCGGCAGTTCGGTTCTGAGGCGATGAAGATAGAAAAATGCGTGCAGGCAGATCAGCTCGAACCGCCCGTCGAGCGTGTCGGGTACGCCATAGGCGGCAAAAAACGCGGGTTGCCGCGCCTGCGCGACGGCCAGGGCGTAGGCGGCCGCCGCCGCATCGCGAACCGGCTTGCGCCGGGTAAACGAAGTCAGCATCGGGATCGCAGGCACCGCCGCCGTTGACAACGCGCGACTCTCGGCTGAAAGTTCCGGTCAGAAATAAGCCTCGTCTCGATCTGCTTCAACCAAGTCCTGCGTCTGCCGCCGCTGTGCTGCGTCACCTCTCGCCCCTTCGCCGAGTCATGACCATGCTTCGCTTGTCCTCCGCTTTCGCTGCCTTGTCTGCCGCGGTTGCGCTTGCCGGTTGCTCAGCCACCGTCGAGCAGCGCGGCCATCTTCCGCCGCCCGACGAGCTGGCCCAGATCCATCCCGGCAAGACCACCAAGGAGCAGGTCGTCAAGATCTTGGGCAGTCCGTCGAGCGTCGGCGTCTTCAACGACAAGGATTGGTACTATATCAGCCGCCGCACCAAGCAGTTCTCGTTTTTTGATCCGGCGGTGCTCGATCAGGAGGTCTACGTCGTTGACTTCAATGATGACGGCGTCGTCCAGGCGGTTGACCACAAGACGTTGAGCAACGGGCGGGACATCGTGCCGGTCGCGCGCACCACACCGGCTCCTGGCCGCCAGTTGACCTTTCTCGAGCAGCTGATCGGCAACCTCGGCAAATTCAACGGCACCAGCGGCAGCGAGGGTGCCGGCCCCGGCGGCCGCCAGCCGGGTCCGAACCCTTACAGCGACGAATAAACCGGCGATTCACTCCGGATCGGCGAGATCAGATCGCCCATTTGGCCAGCACGGCGAGCAGCAGCAGCGCCACGATGTTGGTGATCTTGATCATCGGATTGACCGCCGGACCGGCGGTATCCTTGTAAGGGTCGCCGACGGTATCGCCGGTCACCGCGGCCTTGTGCGGCTCGGACCCCTTGCCGCCGTGATGGCCTTCCTCGATGTATTTCTTGGCGTTGTCCCAGGCGCCGCCGCCCGAGGTCATCGAGATCGCGACG
Source organism: uncultured Alphaproteobacteria bacterium (assembly GCA_963832875.1). Lineage (GTDB taxonomy): Bacteria > Pseudomonadota > Alphaproteobacteria > ATCC43930 > CGMCC-115725 > AP-15. The sequence goes on from CAWHWB010000007.1 coordinate 267,899, forward strand.
AAAATACCGGTCACGATGGTGCCGAGCAGCATCGCTCCGACCGCGCTGAACGCGGCAGCGCGCCCGGCGATCAGGTCGACGACGATGTAGAGCGCGATCGGCGCCACCACCGGCAGCAGCGAGGGCACGATCATCTCGCGGATCGCGGCGCGGGTCAGCATGTCGACCGCAAGGCCGTAATCGGGCTTGGCCTTGCCCTCCATGATCCCGGGGATCTCACGAAACTGGCGGCGCACCTCGACGACCACCGAGCCGGCCGCCCGGCCGACCGCGGTCATGCCCATCGCGCCGAACAGGTAGGGTAAGAGCCCGCCGATGAATAGCCCGATCACAACATATGGGTTTTGCAGCGCGAAATTGACGACAAGATGCGGGAAATAATGCTGCAAATCCTCGGTATAGGCGGCGAACAGCACCAGGGAGGCGAGCCCGGCGGAACCGATCGCATAACCCTTGGTCACTGCTTTGGTGGTGTTGCCGACGGCGTCGAGCGCGTCGGTGGTGCGCCGCACCTCGCGCGGCAGATCGGCCATCTCGGCGATGCCGCCGGCGTTGTCGGTGACCGGCCCATAGGCGTCGAGGGCGATGATCATGCCGGCCAAGGCCAGCATCGTCGTCGCCGCCACCGCGATCCCGAACAGCCCGCACACCAGATAGGAGGCGACGATGCCGACGCAGATCACGACCACCGGGAGGGCGGTCGCCTCCATTGACACCGCCAGACCCTGGATCACATTGGTGCCGTGGCCGGTGGTCGAGCTCTGGGCGATGCTGCGCACCGGGCGATGATTGGTCGCGGTGTAGTATTCGGTGATCCACACGATGAAGCCGGTCACCCCGAGCCCGACGATCGCGCACAGCCATAATCCAAATCCGGTGACCGTAGCCCCGGTGGTCATCGCCAGCGGCGTTCTGAAGCCGACCAGCCAGCGGATGACCAGGGCGATCGCCACGATCGACAGGACGCCGGTGGCGATCAGCCCCTTGTAGAGCGCCTTCATGATCCCATTGTCGGCGCCGAGCCGGACAAAGAACGTGCCGATCACCGAGGTCACGATGCAGACGGCGCCGATCACCAGCGGCAGCAGCAGCAGCTTGTCGCGCAACGGCGGAGTGAAAAACACCGCGGCGAGCAGCATCGTCGCAACAATGGTGACGACATAGGTCTCGAACAGATCGGCCGCCATGCCGGCGCAGTCGCCGACATTGTCGCCGACGTTGTCGGCGATGACCGCCGGGTTGCGCGGGTCGTCCTCGGGAATTCCGGCTTCGACCTTGCCGACGAGGTCGGCCCCGACATCGGCGCCCTTGGTGAAGATGCCGCCGCCGAGGCGGGCGAAGATCGAGATCAATGAGGCGCCGAAGCTCAACCCCACCATGGCTTCGAGCACCAGGCGTAGATCGTCGTCGGGCATCGTCGCGCGCAGGATGAAATAATAGATCGAGACGCCCAGGATCCCGAGCCCGACCACCAGAAGGCCGGTCACGGCACCCGCCTTGAAGGCGATCGCCAGCCCGGATTTGAGGCCGCCGCGGGCGGCCTGCGCGGTGCGCACATTGGCCCGCACCGAGACGTTCATGCCGACATAGCCGGCGCTGCCCGACAAGACCGCGCCGATCAGGTAGCCGATCGCGACGCGCAGGCCGAGCAGCACGCCGAGCACGAGCAGGATCACCACGCCGACGATCGCGACGGCGCGGTATTGCCGGTTCAGATAGGCGCGCGCGCCGACTTGAACCGCACCCGAGATCTCCTGCATCCGGGCGGTTCCGGCATTGGCGCTCAGCACCTGCCGGCTGCTGACAAAGCCATAAAGCAGCGCCAGCACACCGCAGGCGACGACCAGACCGACAAAGGGATAGTATGCGTGAGCCATCCGAAAGCTTGCCTCGCGACCAGCGAACAGGGGGAGCCTCCGCTGCCCGGCGAAGGCCGTCGGAGCCGGCGGAACATGGCAGAAGCTTAACCTTTGGGCAACTGCGCCGACGGAAGCGGCCGGACGCTGTCGGTCGGAGGGCGGTCCGCCCCGATTGCCCCGCCCCAATGCCCCTCAGAAATGACGGTAGCCGAGAGCCTCGACTGCGACCGCCCGCCCCGCGGCGTCCACTAGGCGCACGCCCTCGCCGGGCTCGATCCGGCCGATCGCGGTCAGCGCCAGGTCGTGCCGCGCCGACAATGCGCGGACCTCCGCCGCAGCTTCGGCGGATGCGGTGAACAGCAGCTCGTAATCGTCGCCGCCCGACGCGAGCCGGGCGATGACGCTCGGATCGAGCGCGGCCGCCGCCCGCGCCGCCGCCGACAACGGCAGCGCCGCCTGCTCGACTAATCCGGCCAGATGCGAGGTCTCGCAGATGTGGCCGAGATCGGCGAGCAGACCGTCGGACACATCGATCATCGCATGCGCGAGGCCGCACAACGCCGGACCCAGCGCCACCCGCGGCTCGGGGACCCGAAACCGGGCGGTGAGCGCCGCGCGGTGCTCGGCGGCAAGCTCTTGATAGGACCCGCGCAGCACGCCTAGCCCGAGATAGGCGTCGCCGATCGTGCCGGAAACCCAAACGACGTCGCCGGCGTGGGCGCCGCTGCGCCGGATCTCAATTCCAGCGGCGAGTTCGCCGATTGCGGTCAGCGACAACACCGCGGGCCCCGAGGTGGCGACCGAATCGCCGCCAAGGAGGGCAACGCCGAACCGTCGCTGGTCGTCGGCGAGCCCGCGGGCAAAGCCTTCGATCCATTCCAGCCCGCACCTCGCGGGCAGGGCCGTCGTCAACAGGTAGTGCAGTGGCCGCGCGCCCATCGCCGCGAGGTCCGACAGATTGACCCGCAACAATTTTTTCGCCACCAGCTCGGGCGGGTCGTCGGGCAGGTAGTGCACCCCCTCGACGATGGCATCCGCGGTCACGACCAGCCGCTGTCCGGCTCGGCACTCTATCAACGCCGCATCGTCGAGCAGGTCGAGCCCGCCTGGCCCGGCGAGCGGCGCAAAATAGCGCCGGATCCGCTCGAACTCGCCCGGCGCCTCGTCGTCGGCGCCTGTTGCCATCGCCGCTACATGTCCGCCGCGCGCAAATTGCGGCCTAGCCGGTCGAGCACGCCATTGGCGAGTCCCGGCTCCTTGCCGGTGAAAAAGGCGTGGGCGATGGCAATGTATTCGCTGATCGAGACCCGCGGCGGCACATCCGGCCGCTGCGCCAATTCCCAGGCGCCGGCACGCAGGATCGCGCGCAACACCGCATCGAGCCGCGCCAACGGCCATTCCTCGACCAGGGCTGACGCTATCTCGGCGTCGAGCCGCTCCTGGTCGGCGGCCACACCGCGGACGATGTCGGCAAAAAATGCCGGGTCGGCCTCGGCCAGCTGGTCGCCGTCGATCTCCTGGTCAAAGCGGTAGCGGGTGAATTCGCGCACCGCCGCTTCCGGGTCGAGCGCCGGGTTCAGCTCGAGCTGATAGAGCGCCTGGACCGCGGCCAGCCGCGCCACCGTGCGCCGCCGGCCGCCGACCCGCTGGCGGCCCTCGCGGGTAATATGGTCGTCGGCCGTATTCATCCGGCCTGCGCCAGGCGCCGCTTCAATTCGACGATGGCGAGGCAGGCGCGCACCGCGGCTCCGCCATGGTCGCGGCCCTCGGGCGCGGCGCGCGCGAGCGCCTGGGCCTCGTTTTCGCAGGTCAGGATGCCGTAGCCGATGGCGAGCCCGTCGCGCACCGCCAGCTCCTGCAAACCGCGCGCGCTTTCGGCGCAGATATGGTCGTAATGCGTCGTCTCGCCGCGGATCACGCAGCCGAGCGCCACATAGCCGTCGAACCGGTCGCTCGCGCGCGCCGCGATGCCGATCGCCGCCGGGATCTCGAAAGAGCCGGGAACGCTGATCGTCTCATGGGTGGCGCCGGCCGCGGCCAGCGCGCGCTGCGCCCCGCGCCGCAGCAGATCGGCAAGATGCGCGTAATAAGGCGCTTCGACCACGAGGATATGCGACGCCTGGCTCATCGTCTCGGGTCCTGATCGACGATCGGCCTCGCCCCGCCGAGCAACCTCGCAACATAGCGGGCGATCATGTCGATTTCGAGGTTCATCTCCTGCCCCGGCTGCGCCGCATCGAAGCTGGTGCAGGCGAGCGTATGCGGGATGATGTTGACGCCGAACCGGCGCTCCGCGACCTCGTTCACTGTCAGGCTGACCCCGTCGAGCGCCACCGAGCCCTTAGGCGCGATGAACGGCATCAGCGCGTCCGGCGCCTCGACCACAAAACGCACCGATTCGGCCTCGGGCCGCCGCTCGACGATCCGTGCCAGCCCATCGACATGGCCCGACACCAAGTGCCCGCCCAATTCGTCGCCGAGCCGCAGGGATTGTTCGAGGTTGACTGCGGTACCCTCGGTCCACCGGCCGATCGTGGTTCGCGCCAAGGTCTCGGCCGAGGCTTGCGCCGTGAACGCCCCGTCCTCGACCGCGATCACCGTCAGGCAGGCGCCCGAGCACGCGATCGACGCCCCGATCGCGATCGAGGCGGGGGCGAACCCGGTGGCGATGGTCAGCTCGGTAATGGCGCCCCGCCGCACCCGCCGCACCCGCCCGAGATCGCTGACGATGCCGGTAAACATGACGATAAGGTTACGAGCCCGCCGGCCGATTTACCAGCCGACTGTCGCCCTGGCGCGGCTGCCATGCGCCAGCCCCGAACCAGGACCCCTGGCCCACGGCGGCAACATGCCGGCCGATCCGTTCGGGTCGCCGTCTGTGGCGTTACGACCAAGGCGCCGGCGCATACCGCAGCTACGACCTGGTCTCCTCGCGGTATAGGCTCAACGCATTCATCACCGGCGCGTCGCTGAAGCTGAACAGGAAGGCCGGGCGGTCGCCGCTGTTGACGTGCTCGGCGAAGGTCCAGGTCGGCACCGTGAACACGTCCTTGTCTTCCCAGTCGAGCCGCTCGTCGCCGACCATCGAATAGCCGGCGCCCTCGACCACGTGATAGTTCGTGCGGCAGACACGCCGCCAAGCCCGCGTCTTCTCGCCGGGGCGCAGCAATTGCATATGGCAGGCGATCGTCGGCATCACCGGTCCGCCGGTGACCCGGTTCTTATATTCGAGGATGATCCCCGCGCCGGCGTCGCCGGTATTGGCGGCGGGCAGAAGCTGCAGGGCCGCCCGCATCTCCGACATCGGGTAGTGCCACTGCGAGGCGTTGACGGCCGCACCAAAGTCTTGCCTCTCCCGGTGGTATTCCTCGTAGAACCCGGCCTCGAGCATCCGCACCAGCGGAGTATCCAGGCCGTCCAGCCAGATCATCGGCGCATCGGTGTCGTTGGCGTGGTCGTGCCATGACCAATTGGGGGTCAGAACGAGATCGCCCGGGTACATGGGCACGCGTTCACCGTTGACGACTGTGTAGCCGCCCTCGCCCTCGATGATCAGGCGAAGGGCCGCCGCGGAATGGCGATGGGCCCGGGCAATCTCGCCCGGCATTACGATCTGGATATTGGCGACGAGCGTATTGCTGGCGGACCCGGCCAGTTTGGGGTTGGTCAGGCGCAGAACCCGGCGCTCAGCCTGCTGGGTACCGACCAACTCGGCCGCCCGCATTGCCTGTGGTCGGAGATCCCGCCAGCGCCACAAATATGGCACGGCCTCGCTCCGCGGCTCGATGCTGATGCCGCCGCCGATCCAGGCCGGCGTCACGTGCTGCGCCTGCAATTGCGCGTAGTAGTCCTGCAGCTCTTCTTGCGAAGACTGGATGTCCGAAAGCTCCAGCATTGGAGATCCTCCCTATGATCGTGCCCCCCGAGAGCGGCTGGGTGGGTCTAGGACAGCGCCGCGCGCACCGCGGCCAGCCGATCTAGCGAGCCCAGGACCTTCGGCTGATCGTTCGTCAGATGGCGCACGAGGATGTCGGTGTAGCCGATTTCCGCGAAGGTGCGAAACCGTTCCGCGACTTCGTCGACCGATCCCGCAATCAGGGCTTCTGCCGGAATGCCGCGATAGCTTCGGCCGAGCGCCTGCTGCAGCACCGCCTCGGCCTCGGACGACGACTGGCCGACGTAAATGTCACGACGCAAGGCGATGGCGTTTGGCTGCCGGCCGTAAGCGGCGCAGCGCTCACGATAGAGATCGGCCTGCACACGTGCCTCCTCGAGGGCAAGGCCGGGGCTCGCGATCCAGCCGTCGCCCAGTCGTGCCGCGCGGTCGATGGCCGGCGGTGCGCTGGCGCCGATCCAGACTTCGACGGGCTTGACCGGACGCAGCCCGAGGCTCGCTTGCGTGATCCGGAACCGCCGGGCGGAACTCACGGTTTCACCCGCCAGCAGGCGCCGGATAATGTCGAGAGCTTCCTCGAAAGCCGAAGGACGCGTCCTGATGTTGATGCCCATGGCGGCGAACCGCGCCTCGCCCCAGCCGAGCCCGCATTGCATGATGAAGGGGCCTCGAGCGATGGCGGCCAGCGTCCCGATCTGCTCGGCCGCCAGCACCGGGTGCCACAAGGGGAGCAGGAACAGGCACCCGGCCGGGGCCTCGCCCCACTCGGCGAGAAGCCGCCCGAGCATCGGCGTGTTCTGGTAATAGGGCGTAGGCGACACGTGCTGGTCGCCGACAAACAGGGAATCGAGTGCCGCGCGGTGTGCCGCCGCGGCTCGCTCGATCATAGAGCGCGCTCCTTGGCGCGGATCCGTTGCGTCCGGGTGATTGCTCGTCAGCGAGATCCCAACTCTCATCGCCTCATCCTTGCCGCCGGCCCAGGTCCGATCAAACCCGAGCGCGCCGACCAAGCCAAGGATAGATTGCGGTTGCCGCTCCGAAAAAGTCCGGTGCCGCGGCTTCGTCGCGGTGTCCTATCGAAGGAAGATCACCGGGTCCTAATGTTGCCGATCGTCCCTGTCATACTGCCCGCAGCCTGCAAACCGCGTTCTTCTGGCGGGGGGCGGGGGCGGCGGGCGCATGTGATGCCGATGAGGAGAACCGAATGTTCAGCCATGTTATGGTCGGGAGCAACGACATCGCCCGGTCGAAGAAATTCTACGACGCCCTGTTTGTCGCGATGGGCGCCAAACCCGGCGTCGAGGACGCCAGGGGCCGGCTGAGTTATACGCACAATGGCGGACGTACAGCAAAACCGAGGAGGGCCGTCCTTGCCCGGCGGTTCTCACGCGCGAAAGAGCCTGGCTTGCCGCAATCCTACCCAATCGAGAGCGTGTGTCCTTCGAGACGCCCGCTCCGCAGGCTCCTCATGAAGATGTGCAATTGTGAGCGACGTCAACGGCTTACGTCATCCTGAGGAGGCACGAAGTGCCGTCTCGAAGGACGCGTGTCGTTGCCGGAGCGCTTTGACGGGGGCCGGCGACTACCGCCGTCCGCTGCTGCGGATCAGCGATTTTGGAGCCGATAGCGGAGCCAAACCGCGCCGCCTTCCAGCACCTCGGTGCTCGCCAAGGTCATCGAGCGGATCGGCGCGGCGACGCCGGCATCCTTGTCGCTGGAGTCGAAGATGCTCGGCGCGCCCTTCGCGCCATCGACGGCAGGGCAGATCGCAAGGCTGATCTCGTCGATCAGGCCGGCCCGCAGAAAGGCCCCGTTCGAGCCGCCGCCGCCTTCGAGCAGCAGGCGTTCGAGCCCCAGCTCGCGGTTCAGGATCTCCAGCGTCAATCCCAGATCGAGCTCCCGCTCGCCGGCAAAGATGTAGGAGACGCCATCATGGCGGAGGCCCGCCAGATGCGCGTCGGAGACCCGCTCGGTCAGCACCGCGACGATCGGGTCGCCGCCGATCTCGGACCGTCCCCAGGCGATCTTGCCCCGTGCATCGAGCGCTACGCCGTAGGCGACGGCATCACGCCGGGCGAACCAGAGACTCGCGCGGATAGGTCTCGCTGGTGTGATCGGGGTAGGAATCGGCCCTGGCGTATTCGCTCCCGGTCACCCGGCCGATCAGCCAGGAGCCGCCGCCGAGCTCTTCGTGCAGGCGCTCGAACAGCCCCGCCATGCGGTTCTCGGCGGGCCGCCACCGGCTGCCGAGAATGCGGCCGTCGACGCTCGCGTTCATATGGCAGATCACATAAGGCTTCATCCGCCCCTCGCGCGTGGAAGGGTATTGTGCGTTGAATTGACCAAGGAGGACTCCATGACAAATTCGCGTTTTGGCACAAAGCTTTGTTTTCTGCCGATATTTGGGGCACTGATCCTGGCTGCAACGTCTTGGGCGCAGCAGCGGCCGCCAATCCTTGAAAAGCTCGCCAAGGTCTACGGCCTCAACTCGTTTGGGCAGATCGAAGCGATCCGCTATACCTTTAATGTGGAAGCCCCGGGGCTCAATCTCTCTCGATCATGGATCTGGGAGCCCAAAACCAACCAGGTCACCTACGAGGGGAAAGGCAAGTCGGGCAAGCCGATCAAGGTTACGTACCTGCGCTCTCAGCTCAGCAGCCAGCCGGCCGAAGTGAAGGAGGACATCGATCCGGGCTTCGTGAACGATAATTATTGGCTGCTCCTTCCAATTCATTTCTTCTGGGACGCCAGCGCTACGGTAGAAGATGCGGGCATGCAAAAACTGCCGATGGGGACGGGTTCCGCCGAGAAGGTCGTGGTGAAGTATCCTTCCGGCGGTGGCTATTCGCCGGGTGACACCTGGGAACTCTACCTCGGCACCGACGGCCGAATCAAAGAAATGGTCTACCGCGTGGGCGGGTCAGGAAAGCTTCACGTCATTGCGACATGGACTGACTACGAGAAGGCTGGACCGCTGCTCCTCTCACTGGATCACCGTGGAACGCGAGATGGAAAGCCGGTGCACGTTTTCTTCTCAAACGTGGCCGTCAAGCTGGTGGGATCAGACAGGTGGACGAACGCGCAATAAGCGGCGGGCCTCTATTTATATCTCCGTCGCTGCCGATAGCCACGCTCAGCCGGGAAGGCGCCAGCCCACCCAGCTGCACAGGGCTTCGCCCATGACCAGGTCGAGATCGCGGCCCGCGAGCCACGGCAGCTCTTCGGTGAACACCGTCACGCATTGCCGCCAGGAACAGGGCATCCGCGTGATGTCGGTGCCCCAGAACATCCGCTCCGGGCCGAACGCGTCGAAGCAGCGATGCAGGTGCTCGTGGAAGCTGCGGAACGGATACGCGTCTTCCGCGTAGCCCGGCTGACCGGTCGCCTTGACCGCGACGTTGGGGTATTTGGCGAGCGCCAGCAGCTCGGGCTGGAAGCGATAAGCCTGTTCGCCGCGGCTCCCCGGCGGCACGGCCATGTGGTCGACGATCAGCTTGAGCCGCGGGTGGCGCTCGGCGATCTGGCCGACGGTCGGCAGGAACAACGCGGCGGCGAGCGCCATCGGCACGCCGGCCCGCTCGGCCGCGGGCCATAGCCAGTCGAGGCTCCCGTCGGTCATCCACTCCCGCTTGTGCCGCTCGTTGAAATAAAAGCGCAGGCCGAGCATTCCCGTCCGCTCTTGCCACCGCGCGACGAGTTCGCGGCCATTCGGGTCGTCGAGATAGAACCACCCCATGATGGCAAAGCGGTCGGGGTACTTCCGCACCGCTTCGATGGCCAATTCGTTTGAGTCGGGATCCCACAGCACCGGATGGATCAGTGCCCGGTCCACGCCGGCTTGATCCATGGCGGCGATCGCTTGCGCCGCGGAATACGGCTCCTGACGATGTGGCGGGGACGGCGTACCCTTTTCCCAGAGATGAATCTGGCCATCGACGATCAGCATCTGGCGTATCCTTTTGATCCGGTGAATTCAGCAGCCCTAGAATACGCCGATCGCTGACATCCGCTGATAGCGCCGAATGGGAACGGGCTTCCCGTTCTTGGAATGACTGGACCTTCGTCGATAGGACAATGGCGCCCTGGCCGTTATTAAAGCGGACGCCGGCGGCGCCCCACAAAGCCGAGAGCGATGATGCTGAGGGCGGCGGTGAACATGATGTAAAAGCTGGGGCTAAGACTGTTGCCGGTCATCGCGATCAGCCACGTCGACACAAACGGCGTGAACCCGCCAAAGATCGTCACGGTGATGCTAAAACTCAACGCCACGCCAATCCCGCGGACCGGGGTCGGGAACAGCTCGGCCAGCTGCGAGGGCAATACTCCGCTATAGCCGGCCTTGACGAGGCTGAGCCAGCCGGCGGCAAAGATCGCCGTCCACACCGAGGGAAACGCGACCATCAGAAAAAATACCGGGTAGGTGGTAAGAAAAAACAGCCAGGCCGTGCCCCGCAAAATTCCCCTGCGGCCGAACTTGTCGGAGAGGTGTCCGGCGAACGGCGAGACGATGCCGAGAATGACGGCTCCGATCAGAGTTGCGACGAAGCCCGTTCTCTGCGGCAGGTGTAGCTGCTTTACCGCATAGGTCGGGATGTAGAGGATGATGTAGGCCGAGCTGTTCGAGATTACCGAGGCACCCATCGCCAGCAGAAATTCGATCGGGTGCTGGCGCAGCATGTCGCGCACCGGCGTGCGGGTCGGCTTGATCTCGACATATTCCGGCGTCTCGTCGAGCCGGCGGCGAATGTAAAGCCCAATCGGGCCGACCAAAATCCCGAACAGGAACGGGACGCGCCAGCCCCAGCCGACGAGCTGCTGCGGCGACAGGACGCTCGCCAGCACGATCCCGAAACCAGACGCCAGAAAGCCGGTGATCCCGGTGCTGGCCCATTGCCAGCTCGCAACAAAGCCTTTGCGCGAGGCGGTTTGTTCGGCAAGAAAGGTGACGGCGCTGCCAAATTCGCCGCCCACCGAAAACCCCTGCACCAGGCGGGCGACGAGGATCAAAACGGGGGCCGCGAGCCCGATCGTCGCATAACCCGGCATCAACGCCGTCATCGTCGTGCCGATGACCATCAGCGTGATCGAGAGGGTGAGCCCGGCCCGACGCCCGGCGCGATCGGTGTAGGCGCCAATCACGATTGCGCCGAAAGGGCGCACCAGAAATGAGGCGCTGAAAGTGCCGAGGGTCAACAGCAGCGACGCGGTCTCGTTGCCGGTCGGGAAGAACACTTTTGCGATCGTGACCGCGAAATAGCCGTAGATCAGGAAATCGAACCACTCCATCGCATTGCCGATCGAGGCGGCGACGATGACCCGAGTAAGCGTGGGTCGGGCGCGGACTACCGCCGGAACCAGACTGTCAGCGGTCATATTGGCTCCCCAAAGCGGCTAAACCGGCATCCCCGGGATGCCCAGGGATGTACGGCAACATCGGTCTTCTTGGAGCTCCTCGGCAACGGCAATCGCCAGCGGGGTTACCGCGCGGTCGCCGCGGCGCCCAATTCAGGCTCACATCAGCATAGACCGGGTATGAGTTTGTTTGACGCAATCGCCCAGCGCGTCCGGTGGAGCATTGCTGATATTCGTGACCCATCCAATCACGCATGTCGGAAGCGTACCACTAGATCGCGTCCCGCGCGGACGCGATCGTCCCCGACAAAGGCCGCCGCCGAGGCAAAAATGCGGCATGACGTGCACGCAGGTTGATCGGCTTCTGTTTTCGGTAAACGCTTAGCCGGAAGGTGTGCGGGTATATCGTTTCGGGGGATCAAAAATGGCCACGATAGTGATGATACCAGTCGGCCCTGTGAAGACACTACATCGTTCAATCCTCTTGACCGAGAGAAGAACATTGGGTTCCGGTGGTGACGATTTCCTTTGCGGACACTGTGGATCCCTGATGCTGGAGGATTTTGATCCTTCGACGATCAGAGGTAATCCTGTCTACCAGTGCGGATTTTGTGAAAATAACAACGACCTGCCATTCGCCGCGACCGATGGCCGATACTGGTCCTCCCGATGACGGAATGATGTCGAAACCGGTTGTTCAAATTGACGAACGGGATAGCGACCCGAGCTTCGCGCCGCGGACCTCGCGCGAAACTTGTCCGTCCCGCCTCCCTCGCATTCGCGATGGGCGCTCAGGCGGTCGTCAAAGCTCGTCCCCTTCAATCCACTCAGCTCGCTCTGCCGAATGCGGGGTACGTTGGACGTTCAGGCGGCGGCGTAACTGCCTTCGGGTACGATGTGACGGTCGCGGGAGAGGAACATCGTCGTCCGCTTCATCAACCGACGCGCCGCAGGGTCGAACGGCTCGCGGCGATGCATCGTAAAGCCATTGTCCCACAACAGCGCATCGCCGACCTGCCAGTGGTGCCGATAAACGAATTCCGGCCGCGTTGCCGATTGGTAGATGTCGTCGAGCAGTGCCGAGCCCGATGCGTCATTCATCCCATCGATCCCGATCGTGGTCGTCGAATCGAGGTAGAGCGCCTTGTTGCCGGTTACCGGGTGGGTATGCACCAGCGGATGCACGACGGATCGGGTCTTCTGCTTCGCTGCCTCGGTAATTACCCGGTCGACGCCTTGATAACCGGCCAGCCGCTTCGAATAGCTGAAGATTGCACGCTTGCCCTCGACCGCGTGCTTGAGCCGAGGCGGTAGGCCGGCATAGGCAGCGCACAGATCCACCCATAAGGTGGTCCCGCCCTCCGGCGGCAACTCGAGCGCGTAGAGCATGGCGCCGGTCGCTGGCTCTATCATGTAGGACTGGTCGGAATGCCATTGGATCTCGCCGTCGCCCAAGCCGCCGATCGGTCTGGCTTGCGCATCCTTGAGATTTGAGATCAGGCTGACCTCCGGCCGAACGGGAGACGCCCAATCGGTGCGGACGGTGCGTTCGAGCGGGCCGAAACGAGCGCTGAAATCGGCCAGCTCATCCTCGGAAAGAGCCTGCCGACGAAACACCAGCACCGGGTGACGGGCCCACAAGACGCGAAGCTCGTCGATCGTCCGATCGTCTTGAGGCTCCCAAAGATGCAGCCCGACGACCTCGCAAGCAAATCTCTCACCCAGCGGGCGGGTTTCCAGGGGCATGCGGTTCTCCAAGCACCAAGCGGCTGCCGAGCATCCTACCCGAAACCGAAGGCCGACACCGGGACTAACGGGAACAACGGGCGAGCCGCCATTTTCCACGCAGATCGAGCCAGCCGGATCTCTCACCGGCGAGCGCGGAACATGGTCAGCACGTCGTCGCCGACCGGTTCGATCGAGACACGCTCGAAGCGCGGTGCGTCGGCGAGTGCGGCGAGGGCAAGCGCGGCGATCGCCGGGGTGCCATCGCCGCCGATCAACAGCGGCGCGTGGAACCAGGCGAGGCGGTCGACAAGGCCGGCCTGCAGCAGGGCGGCGGCGAGACCGGCGCCGCCTTCGACGAGGAGCCGGGTAAGGCCGCGCGCGCCGAGTACGGCCAGTGCGCTGGTCAGGTCGATATGACCCGCTCGATCGGGTGCGGCGTCGATCACGGTTGCCCCGGCGGCGAGCAGCGCCTGGCGCCGGGCCGGGTCGGCCGACGGCAGGGTCAGGACCCAGGTCTGGGTCCGGCGGGCATCGGCGATCACCTGGGCCGAGAGTGGGATGCGCAGCCGGCGATCGAGCACGACGCGCACCGGCGAGCGGTGGCCGAGCCCCGGCAGCCGGCAGGTCAGACGCGGGTCGTCGGCGAGGACGGTGCCGGTGCCGGCCATGATCGCGTCGTGGCAGGCGCGCAGCAGATGCCCGCGTTCGCGCGCCGGCGGCCCGGTGATCCACTGGCTTTCGCCGCCTCGCGTGGCGATATGCCCGTCGAGCGAGGTCGCGAGCTTCAAAGTGACGAGCGGCCGGCCGAGACGTTGGCGGGTCAGGAACCCGGCGTTGATCTCAGCTGCTGTTTCGGCGCCAAGCCCGACTTCGACCGTAATCCCGGCGCTTTGGAGCCGTTGAATTCCGCCGCCGGAGACCCGCGGATCGGGGTCTTCGAGGGCGATGACGACCCGCCGCAGCTCGGCCTCGATCAATGCCTCGGCGCAGGGCGGGGTCCGGCCCCAATGGCAGCAGGGTTCGAGGCTGACATAAAGGGTCGCGCCGCGCGCCGCTTCGCCCGCCCGGCGCAATGCCTCGGTCTCGGCGTGCGGCCGCCCGCCGGGCTGGGTCCAGCCGCGGCCGACGACCCGTCCCGCGTAGACGATGACGCAGCCGACCGCCGGGTTGGGCCACACCGCGCCAAGCCCGCGCCGGGCCAGCGCCAACGCCGCGCCCATCCAATGTAGATCGGCGTTGCGGTCGCCGGCGGCGAGCGCACTCGGTGCCTCGCCGTCATTCGCCATCCGCGGCGATCCGCCCGACAAAATCGCCGAAATCCTTGGCCTCGCGGAAATTGCGGTAGACCGAGGCGAAACGGATGTAGGCGACCTGGTCGAGGCTGGACAACGCCTCCATCACGAGGCCGCCGATCATGTCGCTCGGGATCTCGGTCTCGCCCGAGCTTTCGAGCTGGCGCACCAAGGAGTTGATGATGCGCTCGACCCGATCGGGCTCGACCGGGCGCTTGCGCAGGGCGATGTAGATCGAGCGCGCCAGCTTGTCGCGATCGAACGGCTCGCGCTGACCGTTTTTCTTGACGACGGTCAGGTCGCGCAGCTGAACCCGTTCGAAGGTGGTGAAGCGCGCCGCACAGTTCGGGCAAAAGCGCCGGCGGCGGATCGCGCCGCGATCGTCGGTCGGGCGCGAATCCTTGACCTGGGTGTCGTCGGTGCCGCAAAACGGACAGCGCATCTGTTCCTCCGGTTCGTGCTCGCCTCGGGCCCGCCGGCTCCGCGCTCACTGGTAGATCGGAAAGCGGGCGCAGAGTGCCTCGACCTGCGCGCGCACTTGTGCTTCGGCGGCGGTGTTAGCAGGGGACGGCTCGTTCCGCCCGCGCGCCGCCGCCTGCAGCACCTCGACGATCAGACGGCCGACGGTGCGAAATTCCGCGGCGCCAAAGCCGCGCGTCGTCGCCGCCGGCGAGCCGAGCCGGATGCCCGAGGTTACCGTCGGCTTTTCCGGGTCGAACGGGATGCCGTTCTTATTGCAGGTGATGCCGGCCCGTTCGAGGCTCACCTCGGCGGCGCGGCCGGTCAGCCCGAGCGGGCGCAGATCGACCAGCAGGAGGTGGGTGTCGGTGCCGCCCGAGACGATCGCCAGCCCGGCTTGCGCCAAAGTGGCCGCCAGGATTTGGGCATTTTCGACAACCGCCGCCGCGTAGGCGGCGAAGGCCGGCTGCAACGCCTCGCCGAGCGCCGCCGCCTTGGCCGCGATCACATGCATCAGCGGGCCGCCCTGCAAGCCGGGAAAGACCGCGCCGTTGATCCGCCGGCCGATCTCTTCGTCTTGCGCGAGGATCAGCCCGCCGCGCGGCCCGCGCAGCGTCTTGTGCGTGGTCGTGGTCACGACATCGGCGTATGGCAGCGGGCTCGGATGCACGCCGCCGGCGACGAGCCCGGCGAAATGCGCCATATCGACCATCAGATAGGCGCCAACCTCATCGGCGATCGCGCGAAAGCGGGCGAAATCGATGACCCGCGGATAAGCGCTGCCGCCGGCGATGATCAGCTTCGGCCGATGGGCCCGCGCCAGCCGCTCGACTTCGTCGAAGTCGATGCGCGCATCCTCGCGCCGCACCCCATAGTGCAGCGCGTTAAACCATTTGCCCGACAGGTTTGGCCGCGCGCCGTGGGTCAGGTGGCCGCCGGCGGCGAGCGACAGGCCGAGAATGGTGTCGCCCGGCGCCAGCAATGCCAGAAAGACGGCCTGGTTCGCCTGCGCGCCCGAATGCGGCTGGACGTTGGCGAAGGAGCAGCCGAACAGGCGCTTGGCGCGGTCGATCGCCAGGCTCTCGGCCTGGTCGACAAATTCGCAGCCGCCGTAATAGCGCCGCCCCGGATAGCCTTCGGCGTATTTATTGGTCAGGACCGAGCCCTGCGCCTCCAAGACCGCGCGGGAGACGATGTTCTCGCTGGCGATCAGCTCGATCTGCGACCGCTGGCGGGCGAGCTCGCTCGCGAGGCAAGCGAAGAGCTCAGGATCGGCTGCCACCAATGGTCGCGAAAAAAAGCCCTCGGGCACGGCTGCGCTGACAGTAAGCGGGGCTGAGACCATGGCGAGACCACTCGTTGGGGGGCCGAGGCGCCGCCGCAGGCGGCGTCGCAAAGACCGCTGGCAAAAACCACGCGCCGGCGGCCGCGGGCGGGCGGGCGCGACGGCCGTCAGAAGACCGCTACGCTACCATATCTCGCTCAGAGATTCCAACCAACCACCATAAATCGCGGCGGCGGCAATACCGGGCCAGGCGCCTGATGCGGTCGTCGGGGCGCCCGGCCCCGGTCATCGACCGCGTCTGGACAAAACCTGATTTCTAGACAAGGACTTGGCTTAGTCGCCGGTTCGCATCGCGAAATCCCACATGTCGGGGGCTCACGACGACACCCTCTAGTCGTCATCCCGGCAGGGTCATGACGATTACTCTCTTCCCTCATAAGTTTCCGTTGACACAAGAAATTCGTGCAGCGATTATGGCGATTGATCGGCACATTTCAGGATTCGTCGAGGCCAGATATGGTGGAATCAGCAGCTCCGAAGATGGCGGAGGAAGAGTTGTTGCGGATGACCGCCGATGTGGTGGCCGCCTATGTCAGCAACAATACGTTGCCGACGGCTCAGCTGGCGGACGTCATCAACGCGGTTTACGGTTCTTTGAAGGGCTTGGAGGGCCCACTTGCTGAGCCGCCGCCTGAGCCGGCGAAGCCGGCGGTGCCGATCCGCAAGTCAGTTACTCCGGATTACCTGATTTGCCTGGAAGACGGCAAAAAGCTGAAGATGCTGAAGCGGCATCTGCGCTCGACTTACAACTTGACCCCCGATGAATACCGTGCGCGTTGGGGGCTGGCGCCGGATTATCCGATGGTCGCGCCCAGCTACGCTGAGCAGCGCTCGGCCTTTGCCAAGAAGATCGGTCTCGGCCGCGGCGCGAGCCGCCAATCGGCGACGAGTGCAGCCAAGAAGTAAGGAACGGCGCTTCCGCGGCGCCGACGGTTTTGGTTGACAGAGGCCCGGTGTCGCCAGCCTTCGAGTCGCACGGCGCGGCCCAGCATTGACGGATTCCTGACCCTGTGGCCGGGCGGCGCGGTATAAGGGCGGCCAACTCGTCGCAGCAGCCGAGGTCTCCGATGTCCGGCACCCCCGCGCCCGAACCCTCCGCCGCGTCCGCTCCTGCCGCCGCCGAGGCCCGGTTCGACTGGGCCGACCCCCTGCTGCTCGAGGACGAGCTCGGCGAGGATGAGCGGATGGTGCGCGACAGTGCTCGCGCCTATTGCCAGGAAAAGCTGTTTCCGCGGGTGCTCGACGCCAACCGCCACGAGCATTTCGACCGCGAAATCATGACCGAGATGGGCGCGCTCGGCTTCCTCGGCTCGACCATCGAGGGCTACGGCTGCGCCGGGGTGAACTATGTCTCTTACGGGCTGATCGCCCGCGAGGTCGAGCGCGTCGACAGCGGCTATCGTTCGGCGATGAGCGTGCAGTCGAGCCTCGTGATGTTTCCGATCTACGAGTTCGGCACTGAGGCGCAGCGCCGCAAATATTTACCAAAGCTCGCCACCGGCGAATGGGTCGGCTGCTTCGGCCTGACCGAGCCCGATCACGGCTCCGACCCCGGCGGCATGACGACGCGCGCCGTGCCGGCAGTGGGCGGTTATCGGCTGAACGGCGCCAAGACGTGGATCTCCAACGCGCCGATCGCCGACGTGTTCGTCGTCTGGGCCAAGACCAAGGACGGCGTGATCCGCGGCTTTATTCTCGAAAAGGGCATGAAGGGGCTGAGCGCGCCACAGATCGAGGGCAAGTTCAGCCTGCGCGCTTCGGTCACCGGCGAAGTCGTGATGGCCGACGTATTCGTGCCCGAGGAGAATTTACTCCCGGGCGTCAAAGGACTACGCGGCCCGTTCTCGTGCCTCAACAACGCGCGCTACGGGATCGCCTGGGGGGCGATGGGTGCGGCGGAATTCTGCTGGCACGCGGCCCGCAGCTACACCATCGAGCGCCGGCAGTTCGGCCGCCCGCTCGCCGCCAACCAGCTGATCCAGAAAAAGCTCGTCGACATGCAGACCGAGATCACGCTCGGCCTCAACGCCTGCCTGCGCCTCGGCCGGCTCAAGGACCAGGGCCGCGCCGCGCCCGAGATGGCTTCGCTGCTAAAGCGCAACAACGCGGGCAAGGCGCTCGACATCGCCCGCGCCGCCCGCGACATGCATGGCGGCAACGGCATCCATGACGAGTACCACGTGATCCGCCACGTGATGAACCTCGAAGCCGTGAACACCTACGAGGGGACGCACGACATCCACGCGCTGATCCTCGGCCGCGCCCAAACCGGCATCGCCGCCTTCGCCGGGTAGTGCTTGCGGCTCGCGGCAGAAGGTATTACGCCGGCCATCATGTCAGCTTCTGCCACAACGGCCGCGATTAGCGCTTGGGGCGACCGCATCGAAGCAAAGCTCGACGCTGCGAAAGCAGAAATCATTCGATGGATAATCGGGATCGCCATTGTTCAGACAGCCGTGTTGCTTTCGGCGTTGAAACTCTGAGACTGGCAGATCAGCCGACCATGCCGTCGGGCGCGCGGCGCAGCACCGTTCCCGGTAGCGCGCCGGTGTGGCGGGCGTCTTCGACCACCACAATCCCATTGACTAGCACCGTCGTCCGTGCGCCGCTCGGATATTGGTGCGGCTGGGCGTAAGTCGCGCGGTCCCTGAAATCGGCCGGGTCGAAAATCGCGATGTCGGCCCGGTAGCCTTCCTTCAGCAATCCGCGGTCACGCAGCCGCAGTGCCTTTGCCGTGGCCCCGGTCATCTTGCGCACCGCCATTTCGAGCGGAAGGAGCTGCTCGCTATGCACGTAATGGCCGATAATTCGCGGGAAGGTGCCGTAAAAGCGCGGATGCGGCATCCCCTGGGCGACGATCCCGTAATCGGCGACGCAATTGCCATCCGACCCGACGAGAGCCGTCGGTGAGCGCACGATCTCGCGGATGTCTGCTTCGGCGATCGAGGTGATCAGCACCCGCGTCGCCCCCTTGTCCTCGATCAGATAGTCGCAGACGAGGTCGACCGGGTCGCGGCCGCGCGCCGCGGCGAGGGCCGCCACCGTCGCGCCGGCATGCTGCGGCAGATAGGGCGAGATCGAGATCTGCACGCAGTCCCAGGACGGGATGCGGCCCCAATTGTTGAGCCCGTCGCGTTCGATTTCCGCGCGCACCTTTCCGCGCGTCTCGGCGAGCGCCAGGCGCGCCAGCATCGCCTCGATCCCGCCCGACTGGACCCATTGCGGCAACAGGTTCTTCAACGGGTTGCTGCCGGCGGCGTAGGGATAGGCGTCGCAGTCGATCGCCAGGCCCTCGGCCCGCGCCGCCGCGATCATCGCCAGAATGCGCGCGGCCTTGCCCCAATTGTCGAGCCCGGAGCATTTGAGGTGGACGATCTCGACATGGACGCCGCAGCTGCGGGCGATGTCGATCGCCTCCTCGACCGCCTCGACCACCCCGTTCAATTCGTCTCGGAGATGGGTGAAATAGGCGCCGTTGTGGCGCTTCAGCACCTGGCACAACGCCACGATTTCCGCTCGCTCGGCATAGCTGCCGGGCGGCGTGAACAGCCCGGTCGAAAGCCCGAGCGCGCCGGCCGCAAGCCCCTCTTCGAGCAGTGCGGACATCTGTGCGAGCTCGGTCGGCGCGCGGCGGCCGTTCTGCCATGCCCATCGCGTTGAGCCGCAAGGTGTGATGGCCGACCAGCATCCCGGCATTGACCGCAACCGCGGGAAACGTATCGAGATATTCGGCAAACCGCATTTCGCGAAACGGCAGCCACGGCGCGCTGGCGCTCAGATAATCCCGGATCAATTCGAGCTTGCCCGGCAGCACTGGTGCGGTCGAAAACCCGCAATGGCCGACGATCTCGGTGGTGACGCCCTGGCGCACCTTGCTTTCGGCCTTCGGGTTGATCGGCAGGGTAAAGTCGGAATGGGTCTTGATGTCGATAAAGCCGGGGCCGACCGCCAGCCCCGCAGCGTCGATGATCTTGGCCCCGCCTTCCGGCAGGGACCGCCCGAGGGCTGCGATCCGCCCGTCGCGGACCGCAACGTCGCCCACCTCGCCCGGCCGGCCGCTGCCGTCGATGACGAGCCCGCCGCGGATCAGGATGTCGCCGGTCATGATTTGCGCGCCGCGTGCGCCCTCAGATCGAAGCTTTCGTCGGCGGCTTGCTCGGGTGCGAGGCGCGGGTCACCGGCGAGAAGCCGCCGCGCCACGATGTGATCGGCCGGCCGGTTGACCAATTCGACGCCGATCAAGCGGCCGTCGCGAAAGCAGAACACCGAAAAGCTGCCGCTTTCCGGGTCGCCGCGCACGACCGCGGCGTCGTGGCCGGCAGTGATCCCGGCGATCTGCAATTTGAGCTCGGCCTGATCGCTCCAGAACCACGGCACCTTGTCGTACGGCGCCGACGCCTTTCCAGCGATCCGCGCGGCCACCGAGCGCGCCTGGTCGACGCCGTTCTGAACCGATTCGAGTCGCACCCGGCCGAGGCCCATCGGGCCACTCGACGGTCCCCGGGCGGCAAAGCGGGTCGGGAAGTTGGCGCAGTCGCCGATCGCCGAGATCGCCGCGGCGCCGGTCATCAGATACTCGTCGACGACGATACCGTTGTCGACCGCGAGCCCGGCGTTGCGCGCGAGTTCAGCGTTGGGCACGACCCCGATGCAGATCAGCACGAGATCGGCCGGCAGCACCCGGCCGTCCGTCGTCTCGACCGCGACGGCCCGGCCTTCGTCGCCAAGGATGCGGACCACTCCGGTGCCGAGCGAGATCGCGGCACCCCAGCCGATATGCGCGCCGGTGAAAAACCGCGAGGTCGGCGCCGACACCACCCGCCCCATCGGCTGCTGCGTCACCTCGATGATGTGCACGGCGACCCCGGCGGCGCGCGCCACCGCGGCGAATTCGAGGCCGATAAAGCCGGCGCCGACGACCACCACCTCGCCGGCCTCGGCCAGCCGCTCGCGCAACAGGTCGGCGTCGCCGAGCGTGCGCAACGGCAGGACGCCGTCGAGTTCGGCGCCCGGCACCGCGAGCGGCCGAAACCGCGCTCCGGTGGCGAGCACGATATGGTCGCAGGCGATCTCGCCGCCCGACGCCAGCCGCAGGCGGCGGCCAGGCCGGTCGATCGCGGTGACGCTCTCGCCGGTGACCAGGTCGATCCGCTGGGTTTCGTAGAACGCCTGCGGCCGCAGCCACAACTCGTCGAGACCGCTGTCGCCGGCCAAATAGGATTTCGAGAGCGGCGGGCGCTGATAGGGCAATGCCGGCTCGTCGCCGATCAGCACGATTCGGCCGTCGAACCCCTCCTGCCGTAATGACGACGCCGTCTGGAAGCCGGCCTGGCCGGCGCCAATGACGGCGACGACCGGAGCGGCCATCAGAGCTGGGTCTCGGGCAGATAGACGACGAGCCCGTCCATCTCGGGACTGACCACCAGCTGGCAGCTCAAGCGGCTGTTCGGGCGGCGTTCGCTGGCGGTGAATTCAAGCATCGCCTTCTCGTCGTCCGACTGCGGCGGAGTGCGGTCGCGATATGGCTCGTCGACATAAACGTGGCAGGTCGCGCACATCATCTCGCCGCCGCATTCGGCGACGATGCCGTCGACATTGTTGAGGATCGCCGCCCGCATGACGCTGGTGCCGACCGGGACGTCGAGAACCTCGCGCGCTCCGTCGGGATGGACATAGGTGATGCTGGGCATTTTCTTTCCTGTCGTTTGAGAATGGCGAGCAGCGGCGGATATGTCTAAATCCGACAGCGGCCCTCCGCGTCAAGCCCGCAGCGTGATCGAAACCCGATCGCCTTCTGTTGAAAGCACGGCGCCGAAACCGGTGCTCGCGCGGGCGATCTCGTCGTAGGCCGCGGCTTCGTCGGCCAATGCGCGCGGCAGCGTGCGGTTGCGCTCGTCGTGGCGGACGAATTGGAATGCGGCACTCTCGATCGCACCGCCGTCCCATGAGACCCGCGCCATCATGCCGAGCCAGTCGCCGTGCGCGACCCCGCCATGCCCGGTGTGAAACGAAAAGCTGCCGAGCCCGTAAAAGATCGGCTTGCCGCGGTAGATTTCGACCGGCAGCGAAAAATGCGGGCCGTGCCCGATCACCACATCGGCGCCTGCGTCGATCGCGGTGTGGCCGATCTCGGTCATGTAGCGCAGCACCTCGCGGTGCAGCCCCCAATGAAACGAGGCGACCACGACATCGGCCTCCCGGCGCAATGCGGCGACGTCGGCGGCGAGAAGCCGCAGATCCTGCGGGTCTGCCCAGGTCACGATCAGCGGCGGCACCCCCGGTCGATTGGCCGGCGGCCGCGAGCCGTGGGTCGGCACCTCGTAGGCGGTGTGCCCGCGGATCACCGCAATGCCCGGGGCGTTGTCGCTGGCTTCGTGACCGGTCGGCCAATAGACCGAGCTGCGCTGCAAAAAGCCGAAGCGCACCCCCTCGCGGGTGATGATCGCCGGCGCGCGCGCCGCCTCCCGGTCGGCGCCGGCGCCGGTATGGGCGATGCCGAGCCGGTCGAGCCGGGCGATCGAGGCGATAATCGCCGCTTCGCCGTAATTGACGTTGTTCGCGAGGCCGACCGCGGCAATTCCGCCCGAAATCAGCGCCTCGCCGGCCGCTTCGGGGTCGGCGAAAAAGCCCTCGCGCTCCCAGGAATGCCCGCCCGGCGGCGCGTAGAGACAGCATTCGAGATTGCTGAAGACGATGCCGGCCGAGCGAAACTCGTCGCGCACCAGGGCGAACGGAACCGAGGGTTCGGTGACATTCATCAAGTTCACGTCGCCGGTCAGGATCATCGTCGTCGCCATTGCCGCATCCGCCGCAAGTTCGTCCACTCGCATCACGATAGGCGCTATCGCCCGCCGAGGATATTGCCGTTGCGCGGTCGAGGGTTGATCCCCTCGGCTTCCGTGGCGGCTTGCTGTCAGGCTCCCGCGCCTGCGGCGATCCCCGCATCGCATCCCAGCAGATGTTCTGTTCGTCGGGCTTACTCGCGGCTGGGGCCCCCCAAAAACCAACACTAGCTCTGCCGACGACATTCAGGGAAAATTAAGGTCAGAGGATTGGACGCCAGAAGGGAGAATGCGATGGCGCTCGGCAGCACGATGTTGCAACTGGTCGTCGACCAGCAGCTCGCTGGAGAGGTTTCGAGTGTCGGAGAAATCCTTGCCGAGACGTTCGAGATCTTGAGCCTTGGCACGGTGACCGTGCGCGAAATCGCGCTGGAAAAGATGGGCGGTGTTGCCGGCGCCAACAGCGCGATCCCGATCGATTTTTCGAATACGGGCTTTGCCACCTTGCGCCTGCTGTTCCCGGACAGCAAGGAAGAGGTCGACTTTCTCTCTCCCTCGCATGTGACCTCGCCGCCGGTCAGCGGCGCTATCCTCGCCATTCTCGAGGTGAGGGATGTCGCGCTCACCTCCTCCGAGACCAACCTCCAGGTCGCCCGGCGCCTCGGGGCTCATGCCTATTTCGACGAAGTTTAGGGCGCGGCGATGGAGATTGACCGATGGAAATCTTGATCAAAGGCCCCGGCGAAGTCGTGATTTGTCTGATCGACAGCAGCGGCAAGACTTTGTTGCAGGAAACGCTGCGCAGTTCCGGCTCGCCGAACGTGGCGGGGCGGCGGCCGCTGAGCTTGCTTCTGCAAACGCGCCGCGGTGACGTTGCGGTAGCGCCGGTGCTGGTCGGTTGCGGAGAACAGCAGCAGGTCACCTTCGACGGCGACCAACCGGCGGAGTTTACCAGGCGGCGCTGCCGGGAAATCGGTTGTGCCGATGCCGTTGCCGAAGAAGCGGCGCGCGGCCACGCCCCGCTGCTGCGAGTGGACCCAGCCCGGCCCGCTGGGCAAATCCCCGATCGTCCCTGATCGTCGCGCAGCCTCGCCCACTGCGCACACTGCCAGTCGGCCGCTTCCGTCCTCTGCTTGCTGGTTCTCTCCCCGCCATGCGGGAAATTTGGCCAAGACCGCGCGCTGTGGACGGTGATAAGGTTTTCCGATTTCCTGATTCGTGCTTAACGATACTAAAATCGAGGAAATTTTTCTCGCATTTATGGTATGGTTCACCTCATGGACCCGCATTCATTCAATAACGGCGGCTTCAGAGAGGTGTATGATGCTACGACATGGCGCGGCTTGGCTGTCGCTCGGCCTCCTTCTCGGCGCTGCCGGAGCCGCATCGGCGGCAACCTGTACGAATATCTACGACACGGCAAACGGCGCGACGACCCTACCCGGGACCTTTGTCGGAACCGTCGGGGGCGCGAGCGGAGTGTGTCAGATTGGTGACCTAACCGCCGCAAACCAAGGTAACGCGCAGGTCAATGGCACCGACAACCCGTCGAATTACGAATTCTATTTCGCCGGCGGATCGCTGACTATCGAAGAGGAGCTGGGAAATAACGGGATCGGCAACGCCGTCGATGTCGAGCTGGAGTTCTTGGAACGGCTCGACGGCGACCCCGGTGCCCGGGGCATCGATCCAGATCCCCTTTTCGTCCGGTCCGAGCGGCGAATACACGCTGATCAGCGACAAATCCTTGTTCGCCAGCGATTATGTGCTGAGCAACTCACTGGCGACCGACGATACAGTCGATCCTCGGTACCAGGCGAATTTCACCGCGACCCCATCCATCCCCGAGCCAAGTCCGCTCTCGGTTCTGGTTGTCTCGCTGGTCGCCTTGGCGGCATTGGCTCGCCCTCGCAAGCGCCTGATGCACGCGTAACCAGCAAGCGCATTCTGCCCGGCGTCATCAGGCCGGTCTCCGCCGGAGATCTGGCGAGGGCGGGGTCGATCGGCTAGCCTGCGACGAGGCTATGGCCAATCGGAGCGCATCGGCATGGCGGCGGCCGAACCGGATTTCACGCTCGGCATCGAGGAGGAATATTTCCTCGTCGATCGCCGGACGCGGGATGTCTCGGGCGACCCGCCGCCCGAGATGCTGGCCGAATGCGAGGCGTTGCTGGCGGGGCAGGTCGGCCCCGAATTCCTGCGCTCGCAGATCGAGGTCGGGACCCGGGTCTGCGCCACCCTCGCCGAGGCGCGCGCCGATCTGCGCCATCTGCGCGGCACCGTCGCCGCCGTCGCGGCGCGCCATGGCCTCGCGCCGATCGCCGCGGCGACCCACCCCTTCGCCCGCTGGGACGCGCAGAAGACCACCGAGCGGCGCCGCTACGCCGATTTGCGCGACGACCTGCAGGGTGTCGGGCGGCGGCTCGCGATCTGCGGCCTGCATGTCCATATCGGCATCCCCGACGACGAATTGCGCATCGACCTCCTAAACCAGGCCTCGTATTTCCTGCCGCATTTGCTGGCCTTGTCGACCTCGTCGCCGTTCTGGCGCGGCGAGGACACCGGGCTCAAATCCTATCGTCTCGCCGTGTTCGACGAATTGCCGCGCACCGGCATGCCCGAGCGCTTCGACAGCTGGGGCGAATACCGTCGCCACGTCGACATCCTCAGGGGCGCCGGGCTGATCGAGGACGCGACCAAATTGTGGTGGGACCTGCGCCCGAGCGAGCGCTTTCCGACGCTCGAAATGCGCATCGCCGACAGCTGCACGGCGCTCGACGATGCGCTGTCGATCGCCGCCCTGTTCCGCTGCCTGTTGCGCATGCTGTGGCGGCTGAAGCGGCAGAACCAGCGCTGGCGCATCTATGCCCGCATGCTGCTCGACGAGAACCGCTGGCGGGCGCAGCGCTACGGGATCGACCATGGCCTCGTTGATTTTGGCCGCGGCGCCATCGTTCCCTATGCCGAATTGCTTGAAGAGATTCTGGCGTTGATCGAAGAGGACGCGGGCCATTTCGGCTGCCTTGACGAGGCCGCGCACGCGCGCGAAATCCTCGCCCGCGGCACCAGCGCGCATCGCCAGCTCGCGGTTTTCAAGACCGCCCGCGAAAAGGGCGCCACCCGCGCGCAGGCCCTCACCGCAATCGTCGACTGGCTGATCGAAGAGACGGTGCGCGGGATCTAGCCCGAGCCGGCGACGTCGAGCCAGGTGCTCTGATAGGTGGCGCCCTCGCCAATGTCGGTGTAGCGGTCGGAGCATAACAGGTTGATCGTGCCCGACCCGGTCTCGCCGTCGGGGCGCTGGCCGGGGACCAGCACCACGCCGGGCCGGACCTCGTCGCCGATCCGCAACACCAGCTCGACCGAGCCGCGCTCATTGAAGAGACGCACGCGCTGGCCGTCGGCCAGGCCACGGGCATCCGCGTCGTCGGGGTGCAGGATGCAGCTGGGCGGCCCCTCGCGCCGGCGCAGGAATTCGACTCCCGAAAATGCGGTGTGGCTCTGGAAATAGCCGGGCGCGGTCAGGAGTCGCAACGGCCAGCGCGCCCGCTTGCGCGCGTCCTCGGGATCGGGATGCCAGTCGGGCATCGGCGGCAAGCCCTGCGCCGCCATCTCGTCGGAGTAGAATTCGAGCTTGCCCGATTGGGTGCGGAACTCCTGCGGGCCATCCGGCGCCAAATGGACCGGCCCGGCGTGGCCCAACCGCTCGGGGTCCAGTGCCGCCGCCCGGCCACTCGCGCCCTTCAGCATCGCCGCGGCGATCTGGTGCGGCGCCATGCGGAACACCCTATCGGTCAGTCCCATTCGCGCGGCCAGGGTCTGCGCCAGGCGTGCATTCGACCACGCCTTGCCCTGCGGCGGCACTGCTTCCGGTGCGTATTGGAGGTAATAGGCGCCATAGGCGCGATAGAGGTCCTCGGTTTCGAGGTAGGTCGCGGCCGGCAACACGAGGTCGGCGTAATGCGCGGTCAGCGACAGAAACGGGTCGTGGACCACGGTGAACAGGTCCTCGCGCTCGAGGCCGCGGCGGACCTTGCCGGCGTCGGGGCAGGTCACCGCCGGATTGTTGGCGGCGACGAACAGTCCGCGAATCGGCGGGTCGCGCAACGCGAGCAATGCCTCGCCGAGCCGCAGATGGTTGACGGTCCGGGTTTCGGCCGGACCGGAGGGTTTGCGCACGAAATCGTAGTCGAGCTCGCACGAGGCGGCGGTCAGCAGTAGGGCCCCGCCGCCCTCTCGGCCGTAGGCGCCGGTGACGCCGGGCAGCAATGCCACCGCGCGCAAGGCTTGGCCGCCCTGCGCGAGCCGGGTCATGCCCTCGCCGAGGCGGATGAATGACGCCTTCGCCCGGCCGTAGAGAGCCGCGAAGCGCTCGACGTCCTCGACCGCGAGACCGGTGATCTCGGCGACATGCTCGGGCGGAAAGCGCGGCAGGACCTCCCGCTCCAGCCGTTCGAAGCCGCGGGTGTGGCGGGCGATGTAGGAGCGATCGCACAACCCGTCGCGCGCCAGGATGTGCATGATTCCGAGCGCCAGGGCGGCATCGGTGCCGATATTGATGGGCAGGTGCCAATCGGCCCGGCGCGCGGTGCGGCTTCGGCGCGGGTCGATGACCACGAGCGGGACGCCGCGCCTTCGCGCCGTCTCGACCTTGGCCCAGAAATGCACGTTGGTGGCGACGAGGTCAGCGCCCCACGAGACGATCAGATCGGAATGGATGACCAATTCGGGATCGGCGCCGCCGACCGGGCCGACGGTCAGGTCCCAGGCGGTCTCGCAGCAGGTGTCGCACACCGTGCCGGCACGCAGGCGGCTCGTTCCCAGCGCATGAAACAGGCCGTTGACGAGCCCGCGGTTGATCTGGCCCTGATGCGCGCTGTAGGCGTAGCCGAGCAGCGCCAAAGGTCCGCTCTCGGCGATGATCCGTCGCCAGCGTGCGACAATCTCGTCGAGTGCCTCGTCCCAGCCGATCGGCGCAAACCGGCCTTCGCCCTTGGCGGCGACCCGGCGAAGCGGCGTCGCCAGCCGCTCGGGCGAATGCACCAGCTCGGCGTCTCGATTGACCTTGGCGCAGGCAAAGCCGGCGGTGAACGGCTGGTCCGGGTCGCCCTCGATGCGCGCCACCCGCCCGTGCTCGACCCGCGCCAACAGCGAGCACATGTCGGGACAATCATGCGCACAGACGACGCGGACGGTTTCCACGCATTTCTCCTCATCTGCCTGGCAGGTCCGGATGACAATCGGTGGAGAATCGTCCGTGTAGGATTAGCGATTTCTCCATCAGCGGCATGCGAAACTGCCGTTTCGATGACTCTAGCCCGCGCTGCCGCAGGACGCCATGCCGCCGCCGGGACCGCCTCCAGCGCGGTTGCGCCGGCTCGCGTTGGCGACGTAACTGTGATCTCGGGCCGTCGCGGTCTCGATTGCGGTCATAGTCTCGACAAGAACTGTCCGTAAGGTTGCAACGCGATGCCGAGGAATATCAGGGGAGAGGGTTTGAGCGAGGCTGGCATGCCGCCGGCGATCGCCGACGCTTCGCCGAGCGAGCAGGACGTCGCCGAATTCGCGGCGGCGGTGCTCGCCAAGCTGACGCTCGCGGTCGGCAAGGATGCGGCGGCGGCGACCGACCGGGACTGGTTTGTCGCGACGGCTCTCGCCCTGCGCGACCGCGTCATCCACCGTTGGCTCGCCGCCGACCGCGCCAGCCAAGCCAGGGGTGCGAAGCGCGTCTATTACCTGTCGCTGGAATTCCTGATCGGGCGGCTGTTCAGCGACGTGGTCGAAAATCTGCGGCTGAGCGAAACCGTCCGGACAGCGCTCGGCGATATCGGGGTGGATCTCGAACGGATGCGCGCGGCCGAGCCCGATGCGGCGCTCGGCAATGGCGGTCTCGGTCGGCTCGCCGCCTGCTTCATGGACAGCATGGCGGCGCTCGGCATCCCGGCCTGCGGCTATGGCATCCGCTACGATCACGGCCTGTTCCGGCAAGTCATCAAGGATGGCTGGCAGCACGAATATCCGGAGCACTGGCTGTCGTTCGGCAACCCGTGGGAGTTCGAGCGGCCAGAAGTGGTCTATGACGTGCCTTACGGCGGCCGGGTCGATCGGGTGGTCTCGGCCGCCGGAGGGTGGCGTGCGGTCTGGCGCCCGGCCGAGACCGTCCAGGCGGTCGCCTACGACACCCCGATCGTCGGCTGGCGCGGGCGGCACGTCAATCTGTTGCGGCTGTGGTCGGCGCGCGCGGTCGATCCGTTGCAGCTCGACATGTTCAACGAGGGCGACCACATCGCAGCGTTGTGGCCGCAGTCGCGGGCCGAAGCGATCTCGAAGGTCCTCTATCCCGGTGACAATTCGCCGTCCGGGCGCGAGCTGCGCCTACGCCAGGAATATTTCTTTGTCTCGGCCTCGGTCCAGGATCTGGTGCGCGGGCACGTGCGCAGCCATGGCGAGATCTCAACCCTGCCGCAGCATGCCGCGATCCAGCTCAACGACACGCATCCGAGCATCGCCGTCGCCGAGCTGATGCGCGTTTTGGTCGATCTCTATTGCCTCCCCTGGGACGAGGCGTGGCGGATCACCCGGGCGACCTGCTCCTACACCAACCATTCGCTGTTGCCCGAGGCGCTGGAAAGCTGGCCGGTGGGGCTATTCGAAACCCTGCTGCCGCGCCATCTCGAAATCATCTACGCGCTCAATCGCGATCACCTCGAATGGGTGCAACGGCGCGAACCCGAAAATTGGGCTTGCCTGCCGCAAGTTTCGCTGATCGACGAAGCCGATGGCGGCCGGGTGCGGATGGGGCCGCTGGCGTTTTTGGGCTCGCACCGGGTCAACGGCGTTTCGGTGCTGCACACCGAGCTGATGCGCACGACCGTGTTCCGGGAATTTCACCGGCTTTATCCGGACCGCATCGTCGACAAGACCAACGGCATCACCTTTCGGCGCTGGCTGCACCAGGCGAACCCGCGGCTGACGCGGTTGTTGTGCGAGGTCTGCGGCGCCGCCGTTCTCGACGATCCGGCCCTCCTCGGCCGCCTCGCGGATCACGCCGGCGACCCGGCGCTGCGGCAGCGCCTGGCGGCGGTCAAGCACGCCAATAAGCGGGCGTTGGCGCGCCTCGTCCGCGACCGGCTCGGGCTGCGGCTCGATCCCGCCGCACTATTCGACGTGCAGATCAAGCGCATCCACGAATACAAGCGGCAATTGCTGAACCTTTTAGAAACCGTCGCCCGCTACCTGGCGATCCGGGCCGAGCCGGACCGCGAGTGGGTGCCGCGGGTTAAGGTCTTCGCCGGCAAGGCAGCCCCGAGCTATGTGCAGGCCAAACTGATCATCAAGCTCGCCAGTGATGTCGCCGAAATCGTCAACAACGACCCGGTGGTCGGCGATCGACTAAAGCTGGTCTTTATCGCCAATTACAACGTCAGTCTCGCCGAGGTGATTATTCCGGCGGCTGATCTGTCGGAGCAGATCTCGACCGCCGGGCTGGAGGCCTCCGGCACCGGCAACATGAAGCTGGCGCTGAACGGCGCGTTGACGATCGGCACCCTCGATGGCGCCAACATCGAAATCCGCGACCGGGTCGGCGCCGACAACATCGTGATCTTCGGGCTGCACGCCGAAGAGGTCGTCGAGCGCGGCCGGGCCGGGCTCGATGCGACGGACGCGATCTCGGCACTGCCCGAACTCGCCGCCGCCGTCGCAGCAATTGAGAGCGGGATGTTTTCGCCCGAAGACCCGTGCCGATTCCAGCGCCTGACCGAGCGCTTGCGGTACGGCGACCGCTATATGGTCGCAGCCGATTTCGCCGATTATTGCGCGGCACAGCGGCGGGTCGAGGCGCTGTGGCATTCGTCCGGCGGCTGGGCCGAGGTCGCCATCGCCAACATCGCCGGCATGGCCTGGTTTTCCTCGGACCGCACGATCGGCGAATACGCCCGCGACATCTGGGGCATGACCAACTAAACCTGAGCGACAAGTCATGCACCTGACCGAGGAAGAGCAGGCGATGCTGGCTGGCGAGCTCGGCGAGCCGCGGCGCTGGGCATTGGCCCACCAGATCGCGGTCGGCGGGTTTTTCGACGCCGCCGATTTCGTCAAGGTGAGCCAGGCGCACATCATGGCCGACACCGAGTCCCTGGGCGAAGCCGGGGTGCGGTTTCTCGAAACCCTCGCCGCTGAGCCCGAAGCCGAGCGCCGGGTGCGGGTGCCGGCGATTACCGATCCGCGCGGCATCGATTTCAGGGTCTATCGCCGGCTCGGACAGAGCGATTGGATGGCGGCGCTGGAACGGCGGGCGATCGCCGCACTGCGCGCCTTCGGCGTGCTGATGACCGATACCTGCATCAATTATCAGACGATCATGGCGCCGGTCAGAGGCGATCATCTCGCCTATGGCGACACCGGCGTCGTGATTTATTCGAACAGTGTCCTCGGCGCGTGCAGCAACTTCGAGGGCGGCCCGTCGGCATTGGCCGCGGCATTGACCGGCCGCACCCCGCGCTACGGCTACCACCTCGACGAATCCCGACGCGGCACCAGGCGGTTTCGCCTGAGCGAGACGCCGCGCGACCTGAGCGAATGGGGGGCGTTGGGGGGAATCGTCGGCGAAGCCTGCGGCTCATATTGGCATGTCCCGGTCATCGAGGGCATCGAGGCCGCTCCCGGCTCTGATGCGCTGAAACATTTCGGCACGGCTTTGGCGAGCTTCGGCTCGGTGGCGTTGTTCCACATGCCGGGGATCACCGCCGAGGATGCCATTTTCTCCGGGCCGCCGCCCGAGCCGGTCACAATCGGCCGCGCCGAGATCGACGCCTTCCTCGCGCGCTATGCCGCTGCCGGCGACAAGCTCGACGTCGTCGTGTTCGGGGCGCCGCAACTCTCGCTGTTCGAGATGGCCGCGGTGGCCGACGCCTTGGACGGCCGCCGCATCGACCCCGATACGACCGTCCTGGTCACGACCTCGCCCGAGATCAAGCACGCCGCCGACCGCATGGGCCTGACCCGGCGGCTCGAGGCGGCCGGCGCGGTCGTCGCCGAAGGCATCTGCTTCTACCAGAGCTATGCGCGCGAGATGGCCGAGGCCAACGGCTGGACTCGGCTGATGACCAACTCGGCCAAGCTCGTCAACATCATCGGCGGCTACGGCTACCGTCCGAGCCTGGCAAGCCTCGAACGCTGCGTCGCTTCGGCGATCGCTGGCCGCGTGCTGTAATGCCGATCATGCTGCGCTGCCACCGGGGCATCGGTCCTCCGGTCGTCGGTACCGCTCTCGTCGCCGCCGACAATTTCAGCGCCCGCTACGATCTCGACCGGATCAACGGCGTGTTCTCGCGCCCGACCCACAAGCTCGCCGGCCAGAGCTATGTCGATCGCATCCTGGTACTCGACAACGCCAAGGGTGGGGTCGCCACCGCCTGGATGCTGCATGAGATGGCGGCGCGCTCGATCGTGCCGCGCGGATTGATCTTCAACCGGGTCAACCCGATCCTGGCGCAGGGTGCGGCCTTCGCCGATTTGGCGCTGGTCGACCGCTTCGACGGCGACGCAACCCGGCTTTTCCGCACCGGCGACGAATTGCGCCTCGACCCCGCCGCCGGCCTCGTCGAGATCCTGAACCGCGACGCTTAGTGGGTCGGTTCGACGCTCGGTTCTCACCTCGAAAGCGGGGCCCGGACATATGACCGCAACCGACCAGAGCAATCCACGCGGCCAGACCTTGCGAGGCGGGGCCGTCCACATATGGCCCCCCTTGCGCGGGGGTGACGAGTGGTGGTGGTGCGACTGTGATCGGATCGTGCGCTAAGCCGCCGGGCGCTACGTGGCGAGATAGCCGCCATCGACGTAAAGCTCGGCGCCAGTGATGTAGGAGGCCTCCTCCGAGGCGAGGAAGAGGACGGCATTGGCGACCTCCTCGACGCGGCCGGCGCGGCCCATCGGCACCTGGCGCAGCATTTTCGCGCGAACCTCCGGGTCGGCGGTGCGCCCCGACGAGCGCATCGGCGGCATCAGTCCCGGATGCACCGAATTGACCCGGATGTTGTCGGCGCCGTGCTGCACCGCGGCGGCCTTGGTCAGCGTGCGCACCGCGCCTTTCGACGCATTGTAGGCGACGTGGACGCCGTGCTGGCCGGTGACGCCGGAAATCGACGAGATATTGACGATCGACCCGCCGCCCGCGGCTTTCATGATCGGCACCGCGAACTTCATGCCGAGAAAGACGCCGCGGGCGTTGATCGCCATCAGCCGGTCCCAGGCCGCGGTGTCGAACAGATCCTCGACGGCACTGCCGCTCAACCCGGCGTCGTTGACCAGGATGTCGAGCTTGCGGTATTCGGCGAGGGTGGCGTCGATCGCCGCCTTCCACTCCGCTTCGCTCGCCACGTCGAGCCGGCGGAAGATCGCCGCCCCATTGGCCCTGGTGATGTCGGCGACGACCTTTTTGCCGTCCTCCTCGAGCACATCGGCGACGACGACCTTGGCGCCTTCGCCGGCAAAGATCCGCGCCATACTGGCACCCATGCCGGACGCCGCTCCGGTAATCAGCGCCACCTTGTTTTCGAGTCTCATCGACATTCCTCCCCGGTGATTCGGCCGATCCGTCTGCCGAGCCGACCCGCCCCGGGAACTCAATTCGGGGCAAACGACAATGGTATCGCTTAACGGCCGCCGCAGCACCTCCGGCAAATCTACAGAAAAACTTCGCCTATGGGTTGGGCCGCCTATGGAGTGTACCGCTGGCCCTAGCCGCCGCCCGCACCGGCCGCGGTTTGCGCAGCGTTGCTCGCTTCGACGATTTTGAGGCGCAGCTCGAACTCGCTGGTCTCGATCGCCGGACAAAGGTGTCGACAATCCGGGCGATGGCCTCGGCCTGCCGGAAGAAACCGCACTCATTCGCCTACACTTCAAGGCGGGGTCGGAGGTGCACGCACCTATGTGCCTCATTTGGCGGGTGGATTTCGTACGCCGAGCGTTGGCCTGTAGATCGGTAGGGTTCCCCGGGTTAGGGCATCGACAGTCGCCGACCAGCTGTCCAATGTTGGCGCGTTCACCATTGTCGTTTCTTCTGGTTTGTAGCCCAGGTTTGATAATGCAGTGGTTATTTGGGAATAAGATGAGTACGACACGAAGCTTGCAGATTTTTGAACCAGGCCGGCGGGCAAAATCTTTGCCTGGTTTGAGTCTATTGAGTATTGTTCCATGTGAACGAACGAATTTGTGTCAGGATCAATGTTTTTGACGAGCCCGGATACCGCAAATTTTCCCTCTTCTCGATTGGGAGCTACGATTGCATACACATAATTGACTCCTGTCGTTGTATCGACAACGTTCACCGCGCTGGCCCAGTTCACACCGGCTTTGTAGGGCGGACTCGTTATTAGGAGAGTCCTCGGCGGTCTGTGTAGCTCCTCATATGCCACCTTGACGCGGAGGTCTGGAAGGGCATTGGCAATTCGGTCAACGCGATCGGTAACGCCATTAACTTTCTCGTCTACTTTCGAAAGATCGCTGTTCATGGACCAAACGATGGCCAAAATAAATGCCACGGCCGGCAACAGAATTGATTCAATCCAATGTTCTTTCAAGAACTTAGTCATTTCGGGCCTCAGCTTCGCGCAAACGCGTGGTAGACGCTGCTCAAGCGGTGCCGATCGCCGTGCCGAGCGTTTCGCCGATCGGGCGGTGCAGGACAAGGTCGGCGATATGGTCGAGCCCGGTCGGCTCGCGGTTGACGATGACCAGCCTCGCGCCGTTGCGCTTGGCCAACTCGGGGAAGGCGGCGGCGGGATAGACGACGAGCGAGGAGCCGGCGACGATAAACAGGTCGGCTGCCATTGTCTCGGTCTCGGCATACCGCATTGCCGCGGTCGGCATCGCCTGGCCGAACGAGATTGTCGCGGTCTTGACGAAGGCGCCGCATTCGTCGCAAACGGGCGCCGTTTCCTCGCGCTCGAAAGCCCGGCGCAGCGCATCGAGCTCGTAACGTTGCGCGCAATCGAGGCAATGTGCATAGGTCGTGTTGCCGTGCAGTTCGATGACCCGGTCCTCGGGGATGCCGGAGGCCTGATGCAGCCCGTCGATGTTCTGGGTGATGACCGCCGCCGCGGTACCGCGGCGGATCAGTGCGGCGACGGCGCGATGGCCGCGGTTGGGTGCCGCGGCGCGAAAGGTCTCCTCCATCGCAAAGCGGCGGCGCCAGGTCTCGCGGCGCGCCTCCTCGGAAGCGAGAAAATCGGCGAAGTCGATCGGCGCCATCCGGGTCCAGATGCCGCCGGGGCTGCGGAAATCGGGGATGCCCAATTCGGTGCTGATGCCGGCGCCAGTAAAGAAGACGGCATGCCGCGCGCGGTCGATCAGGCGGCCGAGCTCGGCGGTGTCGCGATCGAGAGCCATCGCGCGACTGTGACAAAACTCCGCGGCCGCGCCAAGCCCCGGCACACGACGCGGCGCGGGTCGTGACGATCGGCGCCGCCTATCTCGCCGCCGACGGGTTTGCGGGCGCGCTCGCCCAGGAATTGGGCGAGGTGGAACGCGTGCATGGGCATTTGCTGGTGGCACCAGGACCAGCGCGGCCGGCGGCGTGGGCGGCGAATACGTGGCTCGACCCGCGGGAGATCGAAATTGCCTCGATTTCGGACGCGGCGGCGAAATTGCGGGCGATCCAGCGCAATTGGGCGGTCTATGCCCCGGTGCTGCATCGCCGCTCTGTGCTGATCCAGCAGCAGCTGCCGAAGGTGTCGTCGAAGCCGCTGGTGTTCGGGACGCCGATGCCGGCCGCACCGCTCGGCTCGTGGACCCTGCTCGATGCGGGAACCGTGCTGGCGGCGCCCCGTTGCACGAGCCTGTTTCCGAACGGGGAAGTGCAATTTGTCGAGGACCGATCGGGGCCGCCGAGCCGCGCCTACCTAAAACTGTGGGAAGCGCTGACCTTGATCGGCCGTCGGCCGGGGCCGGGCGAGGTTTGCCTCGATCTCGGCAGCAGCCCCGGCGGTTGGAGCTGGGCGTTGCAACAGATGGGCGCGCGGGTGACAAGCGTCGACAAAGTGCGGCTGGCGTCCGAGATTGCACTTCTGCCCGGCATTGAGCATCGACTTCAGAGCGCCTTTGCCCTCGACCCACACGCGGTCGGGCCGGTCGACTGGCTGTTTTCGGATGTTGTCTGCTATCCGGCGCGGCTCTTGGCGCTGGTCGAACGCTGGCTCGCTGCCGGGACCTGTCGCCGCTTTGTGTGCACGATCAAGTTCCAGGGCGAAACCGACCACGGCATCGCGCGGCGCTTTGCCGCCATTCCCGGCTCTGAATTGCGCCACCTTTTTCACAACAGGCACGAGCTGACCTGGAGCAAAATCGATTAGCGTTACGGATGCAGCGGGGGGCTGTTACCGCCGTGGTGAAAATTGCGGCCGCGGTTGCTCCTCACTCTCCCGCAGCGCGGGGTGAGGGGCGCTTCGCCAGGAGATAGCTGATGGATTTGGGACTCCGCGGAAAGAAGGCGCTGGTGACCGGCGCGTCGAAAGGGATCGGGCGGGCCTGCGCCGAAGTCTTGGCCGAGGAGGGCTGCGACGTCTCATTGGTGTCGCGCACCGCGGCCGATCTCGAAACGGCGCGGGCGGCGATCGCCGCCAAGCACAATGTCGCGGTGCGGGTGTTTGCACTCGATCTGTCCGACAGCGCCAATGTCGACCGGCTCGCGGCCGAATGCGCCGACACCGAGATCCTGGTCAACAACGCCGGGGCGATTCCCGGCGGCAATCTCGACGCGATCGACGAGGCGCGCTGGCGCGCCGCCTGGGACCTGAAGGTGTTTGGCTATGTCAACATGACCCGGCGCTTCTATGCGCTGATGCGCGGGCGCGGGGCGGGGGTCATCGTCAACATCGTGGGTGCTGCCGGAGAGAACCCCGATTTCGACTACGTCGCTGGCTCGTCGGGGAATGCGTCGCTGATGGCGTTCACCCGCGCGGTGGGCGGGACGGCGCCGCGCGACGGGCTGCGCGTTCTCGGCATCAACCCCGGCCCGGTCATGACCGAGAGGCTGATCGCCCTGATGCGCACCCGCGCCCAGGACCGCTTCGGCGACGCCGAGCGCTGGACCGAACTGATGAAGCCGCTGGCCTTCGGCCGCGCCGCCAAGCCCGACGAGATCGCCTGGATGGCCGCCTTTCTCGCCTCCGAGCGCTCGGCCTACACCACCGGGTCGATCGTCACGATCGACGGCGGCGGCTCCAGCCGCCGCTCGGCCTTATAAGCCAAAATCGCCCCTTATGATGCGGCGCTCTGACTATAGCCAACCGGTGCGGAAGCGGGCAAAATCGCTTCGGCGGGGATTGTCCCGCGAATTGGGGGTGAGCGGAATGTTCAAAAAGGTTGGTTTGGCGCTCGGCGCGATCGGATTGATGGCCGGCATCTCGGCGCAGGGAACGCCGGCGCGGGCGCAGGCCGGCGTGCGGGTTGGAACCTTGAGCTGCAACGTCGCCGCCGGCTGGGGATTTGTCTTCGGCTCGTCAAAGGCGCTGCGCTGCGTCTATTCAGGCGCTCCCGGCCATTACGACCACTACGCTGGCAGCATCTCCAAATTCGGCGTCGACATCGGCTATACGCAAGGCGGCGTCCTGGTCTGGGCGGTATTCGCTCCGACTTCCCATATCGGGCCGGGCGCGCTCTCCGGCAGCTACATCGGCGCCACCGGCAGCGCCACGGTCGGGGTCGGGGCCGGCGCCAACGTGCTGATCGGCGGTTCGAATCGAACGATCTCGCTGCAGCCGGTCAGCATCGAGGGCAATACCGGGCTCAACGTCGCCGCCGGCATCGGCGCCATCAACCTGCGCTACGTGCGCTGATCGGCCGCCCGGCGCCGCGGCGCCGGCGGAGAACGCGGCGGCGGCCGGCTCGGCCTCACAGCATCTGCCCGCCATCGACGGCGATGTTCTGGCCGGTGACCCAGCCGGCGAGCGGCGAGGACAGGAACAGCACCACCCGCGCCACCTCCTCCGGACGGCCGAGCCGCCCGAACGGGATGCTGCGCAGGATGGCGCCGTAGAGGTTCGGGTTGCTGTTCTTTGCCCGCTCCCAGGTGCCGCCGGGAAACTCGATCGAGCCCGGTGCGATACAGTTGACGCGGATGCCCTTGCGGGCGAATTGCGCCGCACTCGTCTGGGTGTATTCGAGGATCGCCGCCTTGACCGCCCCATAAGGCGGGGTCCGGGCCGATGCCCGAAAGCCGGAGATCGACGAGATGTTGACGATGGCGCCCGCCGCGGATTTTTCGAGCCACGGCAACGCCGCTCGCGTCGCGCGCACCGTCGCCAACAGATCGACCGAGATGCTCTTTGCCCACCCGGCCTCGTCGTCGCTGGTTCCGAAGCCCGAGGCGTTGTTGACCAGGATGTCGATCCCGCCGAGCGCGTCCGCCGCCTCGGCGACGTAGCCGGCGACCGCCGCTTCATCGGCGAGGTCGCAGATGGCGGCGTGCGCGGCCCGACCGTGCCGCGCGATCTCGCCGTGCGCCGCGGCGAGTGCCACGGCGCCGCGAGCGCAGATCGACACTCCGGCGCCGGCTTCGGCAAAAGCCAGTGCTATCGCCCGGCCGATCCCCCGGCTGCCGCCGGTCACTACCGCGCGCTTCCCGGCCAGGTCGATGTTCATTTCCCCTCCTTGGGTCGTGCCCGACTGATTTTGCCCGCCTGGCGCCGGCCAGTCGAGAAGGGACCGGCGACCGACCGCCCCGGCGCGCGAGGAACTGTCGATCGCCTAGCGCGGTTATCAGGGCGAAACAGCGGGGTCGGTTTCGTGCGCTTTGCTCGGGCGCACGCTCCGGCCGCCCTTCGTCGAACCCGGTCGAGAGGACAGTCATCATGGCGAAAACCGTCGGCGACTTTATTGTCGAACGTCTGCATCAATGGGGGGTTCGGCGGATCTACGGCTTTCCCGGGGACGGCATCAACGGGTTTTTCGGCGCGCTGCAGCGGGCCAAAGGCAAGATCGAATTCGTTCAGGTGCGGCACGAGGAGATGGCCGCGTTCATGGCCTCGGCGCATGCGAAATTCACCGGTGAGTTGGGTGTGTGCACCGCCACCTCGGGCCCTGGAGCGGCCCATCTGGTGACCGGGCTTTACGACGCGCGGCTCGATCACATGCCGGTATTGGCGATCGTCGGGCAATCGGCGCGGAGCGCGATCGGCGGCCATTATCAGCAGGAAGTCGATCTCCCGGCGCTGTTCAAGGACGTGGCCGGAGCCATGGTGCAGACCGCGATGGTGCCAGCGCAGGTCCGCCACCTGGTCGATCGCTCGGTGCGCATCGCGCTCGGCGAGCGCCGGGTAACGGCGCTGGTGTTGCCGAACGACATCCAGGATTTGTCCTACGAAGACCCGCCGCGGGCGCACAACACGCTGCATTCGGGCGTCGGCTACGACCGGCCGAAGACCGTCCCCTACGGGCGCGAGCTTAAACGCGCGGCCGATGTGCTGAATGCCGGGAAAAAGGTCGCGATCCTGGTGGGGGCCGGGGCATTGCACGCGACCGACGAAGTGATCGCGGTGGCCGACAAGCTCGGCGCCGGCGTCGCCAAGGCATTGCTGGGCAAGGCCGCTTTGCCCGACGATCTTCCCTGGGTCACCGGCTCGATCGGGCTGCTCGGCACCAAGCCGAGTTGGGATCTAATGACCGAGTGCGACACGTTGCTGATGATCGGCTCCGGCTTTCCTTATTCGGAATTCCTGCCCAAGGAGGGCGCGGCGCGGGGCGTTCAGATCGATTTGGCGCCCGACATGCTGAGCTTGCGCTTTCCGATGGAGGTGAACCTGGTCGGCGACAGCGCCGAGACCCTGCGGGCGTTGCTGCCATTGCTCAACGAAAAATCCGACCATCGGTGGCGCGACCGGATCGAGCGCTGGACCCGCGACTGGTGGAAGACGCTCGACGACCGCGCCAAGCAGCCGGCCAAGCCCGTTAACCCGCAGCGCGTCGCCTGGGAATTGTCGCCGCGCCTGCCCGAGCGCGCGATCGTGACCAGCGATTCGGGCTCCTGCGCCAACTGGTATGCGCGCGACCTGAAGATCCGGCGCGGCATGATGTGCTCGCTTTCGGGCGGCCTTGCTTCGATGGGGGCGGCGGTGCCCTATGCGATCGCCGCGAAATTCGCCCATTCGGCCCGTCCGGTCATCGCCCTCGTCGGCGACGGGGCGATGCAGATGAACAACATGGCCGAGTTGATCACCGTCGCCAAATACTGGCGCAACTGGGAAAGCCCGCGCTGGATCTGCGGCGTCTTCAACAACGAGGACCTGAACCAGGTGACCTGGGAACAGCGGGTCATGGAGGGCGACCCGAAATTCGAGGCCTCGCAGGACATTCCTAATGTGCCCTACCACAAGTTCGCCGAACTGATCGGCTTGAAGGGCATATATGTCGACGATCCGGACCGGGTCGGCTCGGCTTGGGAAGAGGCGCTCTCCGCGGACCGCCCGGTCGTGGTCGAGTTCAAGACCGATCCCGACGTGCCGCCGCTGCCGCCGCACATCACGCTCAAGCAGGCCAAGGCGTTCAGCGAATCCTTGATTAAGGGCGACCCGAACGAGCGCGGCGTCATCCTCGGCACCGCGCGCGAGGTGCTGGCCTCGGTGTTGCCGGGGAAAGATTGATGGGTCAAGCCGTGGTGCTGGAAGAACGTCGTGCGTCCTTCGAGGCCTCGCTTCGCGAGGCA
The DNA here is from genome assembly GCA_963832875.1 of uncultured Alphaproteobacteria bacterium. GTDB lineage: Bacteria > Pseudomonadota > Alphaproteobacteria > ATCC43930 > CGMCC-115725 > AP-15. The sequence goes on from CAWHWB010000007.1 coordinate 308,315, forward strand.
CCTCAGGATGAGAAGATCTTCTTCGGTTACTCAATGCCACATCCTCATGCTGAGGAGCGGCCCGGCGCAGTCGGGGTGCGTCTCGAAGGACGCACAACGGCCGAAGCAGCGCATCCTTGCCGCGAGGCCGGACGCTTTGGTGGGGGCGGGCGGTGCAACGAACGGCGCTGCTGATCGGCTTGGCTGCAACTGCCGCAGCGGCGCTAGCCCGGCGGCGCCGTTCTGAGGGGCGTGAGGCCGGGTTTCCGCGGCCTGCCCCATGCCGTGAGGAGCACGGCTCGCCAACCCAAACGGCGGCGCGGCAGCTCGATCGCGCCTCGGCGCTGCTCGCCGCCTCGGCGCTGAGCGATAGCGCGCTCGAGCATTACCGCGGCTCGTTTCACAACAAATTCATGTATGCGCCGCTCGCCGTCTCGGCGTTGACGCTCGCGGTCAGCGCGCAGGGCGGGGACCGGCTGCCCGGGCTGCCCGTCCGCCGCGACCTCGTCAACGCCGCGGCGGTCATGACCGGCATCGTCGGCACCGGGTTTCACATCTACAACATCACCAAGCGGCCCGGCGGCTTTTGTTGGCTCAACCTGTTTTATGCCGCCCCGCTGGGCGCGCCGGCGGCGCTGTCGCTCTCCGGGCTGTTGGGGGCTGCCGGCCAGCACGTGCGAATGGAGGACGGCCTGGTCCGGGGGCCGCTATTGGCCGGGCTGGTTTCGGCAGCCCTGCTCGGCACGGTGGGCGAGGCGGCGCTGCTGCATTTTCGCGGCGCCTATCACAACCCGGCGATGCTAATCCCGATCACCCTGCCGCCGATCGCAGCGACGCTGTTGGCCCGGACTGCGCTTTCGCCGCGCTCCACGCTCGCCGCGCGTTGGTCGCTGCGCGTGCTGACGAGCGTCGGCTTTCTCGGGGCGGCATTCCACGCCTACGGTATCGAGCGCAACATGGGCGGCTGGCGCAACTGGTCGCAGAACCTGCTGAACGGCCCGCCATTGCCGGCGCCGCCGGCCTTCACCGCGCTCGCCATGGCGGGGTTGGCGGCACTCGGGCTGATCGAAGGGCCCACATCATGAACGAGCGCTATCCCGGCTACGATGTGCTCGCCAAGCGGCACACGCCGTCTTGGAACGAGCAGACTCGCCGCGTCATCGACCGCCGGCTCGCCTTGCCGCGCGAACCGCGCTTTTTGGACGAGGCCCGGTGGCGCACGCTCGACGCGGTGTGTTGCCGGATCGTGCCGCAGCCCAAAACCCGTCCGCCGGTGCCGATCGCCGCGATGATTGATGCGCAACTGTTTGAGGACCGCGGCGACGGCTACCGCGACTCCCGCCTGCCGCGATTGCGGGAAGCCTGGCAGCGTGGCCTGAAGGCGCTCGACAGCGAGGCGCGGCGGCGTCACGGGAGCGGCTTCGACGCGCTCGACGCCGACGAGCAGGACGCCTTGCTGCGCGCCGCCCAGCAGGGTCTCCTCGCCGATCCAGCCTGGGAGGGCATGCCGTCCGCGGTGTTTTTCGCCAAGCGCCTGCTGCTCGACATCGTCCAAGCCTATTACGGCCATCCGACCGCCTGGAACGAGATCGGCTTTGGCGGCCCGGCGAGCCCGCGCGGCTATGTGCGGATGAATTTCGACCGCCGCGACCCGTGGGAAGCGGCCGAGGCCAAGCCCGGCCATGAGGCCGACGCCGAGAGGAAAAATTCGCGTGTCGGATGACCCACAGCTCGTGCCGCGCGGCAAAGACGGCCGCGCGCCCGATGTGTTCGCCCCCGGCGGCTGGCGGCCGATGCGCGAATATGCCGAGAGCGAGGCGGTCGATTTCGCCATAGTCGGCACCGGCGCCGGCGGCGGGACCCTCGCTTGCCGCCTCGCCGAAGCCGGGTTTTCGGTGGTCGCCTTCGATGTCGGGCCGTGGTGGCGGCCGCTCGAAGACTTCGCCTCCGACGAAACCCATCAGCAAAAGCTCTACTGGACCGACGAGCGCATCTGCGACGGCGCCGACCCGATCGAACTCGGCTCAAACAATAGCGGCCAATCGGTCGGCGGCAGCACCGTCCACTTCGCGATGGTCTCGCTGCGCTTTCGGCCGGAGTGGTTCCGGGCGCGCAGCCGGCTCGGCTACGGCGCCGACTGGCCGATCGACTGGCGCGAGATGTGGCGCTATTACGGCGAGGTCGAGCAGGCGCTCAAAATTTCCGGCCCGGTCAACTATCCTTGGGGGCCAAAGCGCCCGCGCTATCCCTATCGCCCGCACGAGCTGAATGCTGCCGCATTGGTGCTGGCCCAGGGTGCGGAGAGGATGGGGATTTCGTGGGCGCCGACACCTCTGGCAACGGTCTCGGCGCCGCGCGGGCGCTCGCCGCCTTGCGTCTATCGCGGGTTCTGTACCTCGGGGTGCGCCACCAACGCCAAGCAGAGCGCGCTGGTTACCTGGATTCCGCGCGCCGTCGAGGCCGGGGCCGAGATCCGCGACCTGGCGATGGTCGGCCGCATCGAGACCGATGCGCATGATGGGCGGGTGACCGGCGTCCATTACTGCCGCGAGGGTAGTTGGCTGTTTCAGCGGGCGAAGAACGTCGTCGTCGCCGGCTATGCGATCGAGACGCCGCGGCTGCTGTTGAATTCGGCCGACCGGCGTTATCCCAATGGCCTCGCCAACAGCTCCGGCCTGGTCGGCAAGAATTTGATGGTGCAGTCGAACCAGGCGGTCTACGGCACGATGGAGAAAGAGGTGCGCTGGTACAAGGGGCCGCCGTCATTGAGCTTGACCGAACACTGGAACTACCGCGACGAGGGCAAGGATTTCTTCGGCGGCTACTGCTTTATGAGCCAAGGGCCGCTGCCGGTGAGCTGGGCCTCGGTGGTGGCCGGCACGCGCGGGCTGTGGGGTGAGAAGCTGCGCACGGAAATGGAGAAGTACAATCATCAGGTCGGGCTCAAGATCGTCGGCGAAGTCATGCCGAACGAGAACAACCGAGTCAGCCTCGCCGAGGAAAAGGATCGCTTTGGCCTGCCGATCGCGCGGGTGACGTTTTCCTACGGCGAAAACGACAAGAAGCTGATCCGGCACGCGATGGGGTCGATGCGGCAGTGCCTCGAACTCGCCGGGGCGCGCGAATTGTGGGACGAGAACGACGACACCTGCCATCTGAACGGCACCGCGCGCATGGGCGAGGATCCGCGCACCAGCATCGTCAACGCCGATTGCCGCAGCTGGGACATCCCTAATTTGTGGATCTGCGACGGCTCGGTGTTTCCAACCGTCGGCGGCGTCAACCCGTCGCTGACGATCCAGGCGATCGCCTTGCGCACCGCCGATCGCATCCGCGCTCTCGCCGCCCGCGGCGAGCTGTAGGCACTGGCGCTATAGGCTATTGCAGCTGGTGAGGCAATGCCGCGATCGCGCTGTCGATCAACGCCGCGCCGCGCTCGTTGTCGAGCCCGGCGGCGATCACCTGGCGGGCGGCCGAGACCGCGACGTCGACCGTGACCGCGCGGATCTCGGCGATGGCCTTGGCTTCCTCCTGCGCGATCCGCTCCTCGGCCAGACGCCGGCGCCGCCCCAGCATCTCGTCGACGTCGCGGGCCGCTTGAGCGGCCATGCGCTCGGCCTCGGCCCGCGCATGAGCGATGATCGCCTCGGCCTCGGCCGCCGCCTCGCGCTCCTTCTGCTGGTAGCCGGCCAAGGCGCGCTCCGCCTCCTCGCGCAGGTTGCGGGCCGCATCGAGCTCCTCGCGGATACGCGCGGCGCGAGCGTCGAGCCCGCCGAGCAGCGATCGTCGTCCCGGTTTCCAGACAATGGCGATGAATACGACGACGGCGACCAGGACCCAGAACTCCGGGTCCTTGAAGAAATGAGCCATCACGCGGCCCGGTCGGCGACCGCGCGATCGACCGCAACCGCCAGGCTCGGCCCGTCCGCGTCGGTCCCGGTCAGCTTTTGCGCGACTGAGCGGGCGACGTCGATGGCGACGCCGCGGATTTCGGAAAATGCCTGGTCTTTTGCTGCGGCGATCTGCGATTCGGCCGCCTTCAGCTGCGTCGTGAGCACGTCGGCGAGCTGGCGCTGGCGTTCGGCGCCCTCGGCGGCGAGCCGCTCGGCGGTTTGCCTCAATTCATCGTGCGCCTGCGCGCGCGCCGCCGCCAGGCTCGCCTCGTAGCGGGTCATCGCCGCCTCGGCCTGGGCGCGGGTCTCGGCGGCGCGGGCCAGGTCGTCGTCGAGGCGGCTGCGCCGGGCGGCAATGGCCGCACCGACGCGCGGCAACGCCACCAGCCGCATCAGCAGGTAGAGGACGAAAAACGTTACCGCCAGCCAGAACAGCTGGGGCACAAAGGTTGCGACATCGAGCTGCGGCATGCGGGCGCTGTCCTCGAAGCTCCTCGGCGGCCGCCGCTCAGAGCACGAACAGCAGCAGCAGCGAGACGATCAGCGCATAGAACGCGACCGCTTCGGTCAGCGCGAAACCGAGCATGCCGATGCCGAAGACCTGGTCACGGGCAGCGGGGTTGCGCGCGATCGAAGTGACCAGCGCGCTGAACACGTTGCCGATGCCGACACCGACGCCGGCGAGCGCGATCGCAGCGAGGCCGGCGCCAAGAAACTTGGCGGAGGTAGGGTCCATGGGTTCAGTCCTTTCTGAAAGGGTTGGGTATGGCTGCGGCGATCGGCCGATCAGTGGAGATGGATCGCGTCGCTCAAATAGAGACAGGTCAGGATCGCGAAGACGTAAGCCTGCAAGAAGTTGATCACGACCTCGATCGCGATCAAAAAGACGTTGAAGGAGACCGGCAGAAAACCCAAGAAGCCGAGCGCCACGGTAAAGCCGGCAAACACCGCGAGCATGGTGTGTCCGGCCAGCATATTGGCGAACAGCCGCAGGCTGAGGCTGACCGGCCGGGTCAGGTAGGAAATGATCTCGATCGGCACCAGCAGCGGCGCCATCAGAATCGGCGCGCCGGGCGGAAAGAAGAACGTGAAGAAACGAAATCCGTGCAGAATCAAGCCAAGCACGGTCACGAACAGAAACACGAACACCGCCAGCGCGAACGTCACCACGATCTGGCCGGTAAACGTAAAGCTGTAGGGGATCAGGCCGAGGAGATTGCCGAACAGGATGAAGATGAAAATCGAGAAGACCAGCGGGAAATACGCCTGACCCGCGGCGCCGACGTTCTCGCGCACCATGCCGGCGACGAATTCGTGCAGCAGCTCGGCGATCGATTGCAGCCGACCCGGCACCAGCGCGGCGCGGGCGGTGGCGCCAACCAACAGCAAGGTGGCGAGCGCCACGGCGATCGTCATCAGCAAGGCCGAGTTGGTGTAGGAGATGTCGATCCGGCCGATGTGCAGCGGGATCAGACGCTCGATCTTGAATTGCTCGAGAGGTGCCGCTGTCGCCGCCAATTTCGTCCCCAACCCGATTTCTGCCGCTGCCGATTGTGCCTGGGCCGATGGTGCCTGGGCCGATGGTGCCTGGGTAGTTGTCCCTGTGGCCGTTGTCTAAGACGGTGGCGGCCGATTGCCGGACCGATTACCGGAGCGGCTGCCGTCGGACGCGGCGGGGGGCGCGCCGCCATAGCCGACCCCCTTGGCCGCGCGAAACACGTTGACCATGCCCGCCGCGATGCCAAGAAAGAAGAATACGATCAACCCCCAAGGCCGCGTTCCAAAAAAGCGGTCGACCAGCCAGCCGATCGCCAGCCCGACCAGCAGCGCCGCCGCCAGCTCGGTCGCCATCCGCATACCGAGACCAAGCCCGCCCGGCGGCGCCCCGCCGCGGCCGCTCGGCTGCGGGCCAAACCGCTCGCGCTGGGCCCTGTCGATCTTCTCGCCGAGCCGCCTCAACGGGTCCGGCGCCAGCGGGTCCGACGGCGGATCTTCGCTCATTCAGGGAAGCCCAACCATACCATTCCCGCCATGGGCGCAGCGCCGCCCAGACGCGGCGCACCGTAATCACGCCCCCCCACCCTGTCAAGCAGCCCAGCCGTCTCAGGCAAGCAGCCGACCGGCCCAACCCACGCGGGCCAACCTGGTGATAAAAAGCCGATAAGTCGGCAGGCATTGGGGCTGGCGACCCCGGCCGGATTCGAACCGGCGACGTCTCGCTTAGAAGGCGAGTGCTCTATCCAGCTGAGCTACGGGGTCGCGAAATGCCGATCATAATGCCGCCGCCGATCGGTTCCGGGCGAAGCGGTCGCGCCGGTCAGTTGCGGACCCGATCATAGCGGAAATTGTCGGCATAGCTCTTCGGCTTTTCGCTGATCGCGTGCGGCTCGATGACCGTGTAGGCGAGCCCCTCCTTATCGGCAAAGGCGCGCGCCTCCTCAGCTTGTGGCAAAGTGCAGCCGCACCTCGTTCAAGGTGTCATCGGCGCTGGTCCAGCCCATCAGCGGGTCGGGCCGGCGGCTCGTTGCCGGGGCGTATTCGAGCACCCATTTGCGGGTCTGCCGGCGCCCCGATTGCATCGCATTCTTGGCCGGCCTGAAGATGCGCGCCTCGGCCATCGCCGAATTCTCCCCCAAGGTGCCGCCGCCGCATCGCTCCTCGGCCAGGCACACCGGCCGAGCGGACACGGGTGGTCGGGGCGAGAGGATTCGAACCTCCGACATCCTGCTCCCAAAGCAGGCGCTCTACCAGGCTGAGCCACGCCCCGCACCCCGCGGCGGCGCGCGTTTTAACGGGTTCGGGGGGTACTTGCAACCGCAGCGACGCGCAGCACCCCCCGGGCCTGGCCGACAGAGAGCTAGGCCGCGGCCTGGCGCGCAGCGACGCCGACGGCGCGACGCGAGGAAGCCGCGATCGGCCGCTTGTGCGCGGCGATTTCGGCATCGTCCTTCATGTCCATCAGCTCACGCAGCATGTCGCGGCCGCGCGACAGGCGGGAGCGGACGGTGCCGATCGGGATGCCGAGGACCTTGGCGACCTCTTCGTAGCGCATGCCTTCCAGGCCGACCAGCAGGATCACTTGGCGTTGCTCCTCGGGCAGCCGCGCGATCGCCCGTTCGAGGTCGCGCAATTGCAAGGACGCCCCGGCATTGGAGGGCGAGGTCAGCACGGGCGCCATGTCCTCGACCGGGACGGTGACGCCTTCGCGCACCGAGCGGCGGATGTCGTTGACATGTTGGTTATGAAGAATGGTGAAAAGCCACGCCCGCAGATCGGTTCCCGGCTGCCACAGATGCTGTTTGGCGACGGCGCGGACGAGACAGCTCTGCACCAGATCGTCGGCGCGCGATCCGTCCCGGGTCAAGGCCCGCGCATAGCGGCGCAAACGGGGGATTTCGATTTCGAGAAGACGGGCAAAATCGCTCATCAACATCACCCTTGTACTGTTTCGACCGCGGGTTCCTCCGGGGCCGTTGATGGGCAATGAATAAGAGGCCGTTGTAACCCCTTGATGTACCGTTCTTCGTTCTTTGGTAAAATGTTGTCTTGTTACGTAACAGGACACATCCGAACGGTAATTGCCGGTTCTCCCGGTAAACCGCCTCGGGCTCGGGGGGGCCGGGCCGCCCGGTTGATCGACATCGCCGGACAGTGCTAAAGTCTCTGGGTGATTTGCGGCTCATCAAAAAAAGCAGATGGAGGCTTCCGATGCGCGCTATGGACGTAATGACGACTCCGGTGATCACGGTCGATCCGGAGACGACGGTGCAGGATTTGGCGAAATTGCTGTCCGAGCGGGGGATCAGCGGGGTGCCGGTCTGCGAGGGCGGCGATCGGCTGGTCGGCATCGTCAGCGAGGGCGACCTGTTGCACCGCGCCGAAACCGGCACCGAGCGGCGGTTGCAGAAGCGGCGGTCATGGTGGCTCGAACTCGCTCGCCGCCGAAGCCGAAGCCGCCCGCGACTATGTCAAGGCGCACGGCCAAAGGGTCAGGGACATCATGAGCCGCGAGGTGATCAGCGTCGCCGACACGACCGATCTCGCCGATGTGGCGATGCTGCTCGAAACCCGGCTGATCAAGCGGGTGCCGGTGACCCGCGACGGCAAGCTCGTCGGCATCATCAGCCGGGCCAATCTGGTGCGCGCGCTGGCGACCACCAGCACCGCGCCGGCGATCGTCGCCGACGCCGACGACCGCACGATCCGGGAACGGCTGCTACAGGAATTGCGGGGTCAGCGCTGGGCCAATGTCTGGGCGGCGGACATCATGGTCCGCGACCGGGTCGTGCATGTCTGGGTGTCCGATGACCAGCCGCCGCCCGAGCGGGACGCGCTGCGCGTCGCCGCCGAAAACATTGCCGGCGTGCGCCGCGTCGAGGAGCACGTCGTCCCGGCTCCGGTGGTGCCGGCGTTCTAGCCCGCATTTCTCAAAGGCTGGCGGTTTGGCGGGATCGAGCGATACGGTTCGCGCGAGCAAATCTGGGCGTCCCAGGGGCGCGTTTTGCGCGTAGCGCTGTACCGCCCCTCGAAACCCGATGAACTTCAGGTTTAGCGCATCGCGGCTGCGGTCAGGGTCCGTCGTTGCCCCGGCGTTCGACGGGCCCGCTTCACCCCCGCGTCCAATATTGGGGTTGGAAGCGTCCTTTGCTGGGCTCGGGGTTGACGAGGTCGTCCTGCGCCTCGGCGGCTTCGGGGTCGCTTTGGCGCTGCTGATTTTTGCTGCCGTCACCCCTACCGGCGCGTCGTTCGGCGGCGCGGCGCAGTTTTCCTGTTTGCGGGCCCGATCGGCTGCGCGCCGGCGGCAGCCGAGCCCGGCGCCACCAAGGCTGAGGTGGTCTTCAACAACTGCCGCCGGCTGGTGACTAAGCCCTGCTCGACGGAAAGCCCGGCATCGAGGACCATCTTGCTCTCCGGGTAAATCGCGCCGCCCCCGATCCGCGACTTGTCGCAGCCGAGGGCGAACCGTTGCGTTCCAAACACGCGGTCCGGGAGCAGGTTCCTCGGCCGAGCCGCGAGAAAACCATCGCGATCGGCCTTGCCGGGAGGAACCGGCAAACCGCCCGATCGTTTGAACCTTGCCTCACAGGGATCGGCCGAAGGATCGGCGCGTGCGATGGTGCTCGAGGGGATCGTGACCTTGGTGCAGGAGAGCCGGTTTCAGCTCGCGCTCGACACCGGCGGGGTCCGCCTCCTGATGCTCGCCCATCAGGTGCCGCTCGAATGCGCCGAGCTGCGGCGGCTGCAGCGCGAAAGGGTGCCGGTGGTCGTCCATTGCCGGCCGAACGCGGAGCTGATCGCGGCCGAGGCTTATGACATCTCGACGGCTATCCCTATGACACCGGCCGAATCCAGTTCGGGAGCGACCCCATGACCAAGATCCGCAAAAGCGTCGCCAGCCGGGTCAGCGGCTTTTTTCGCGATTGGTCGTTGCCGCGGCAGGCAATCGGACAGAGCCCTTATGCCGCGGCGGCGCAGAGCACGCTCTCGCGCGAGCTGAAGCCGCGGCTGGCCGAGGCCGACACGGTCGGGACCCTCGTCTGCCCCTATTGCGCAGTCGGCTGCAGCATGCTCGGCTACGCCAAGGATGGGCGGATGATCCATATCGAGGGCGATCCGCGCAGCCCGATTAACCAGGGCACCCTGTGCCCGAAGGGGGCGGCCACCTTCGGCTGGCTGACCAGCGAGCACCGCCTCGATCAAGTGCTCTATCGCCGGCCGTATTCGGAACAATGGGAGCGCCGGCCGCTCGACTGGGCGATGGATCGGATCGCCCAGCTGGTGCGCAAAACCCGCGACGACACCTTTGTGCGGAAACTGCCGGACGGGACGCCGGTCAATCACACGTTGGCGATCGCCTCGCTCGGCGGCGCCACCCTCGACAACGAGGAGAATTACCTAATCAAAAAGCTGTTCGGCGGCGCCTTGGGAATGGTGTGGATCGAAAACCAGGCTCGCGTCTGACACAGCTCCTCGGTGCCCAGTTTGGGCGCCACTTATGGTCGCGGCGCGGCCACCATGCCATCCTGGGATCTGGCCACTTCGGACTGCATCATCGTGATGGGGTCCAACATGGCTGAAAATCACCCGATCGCCTTCCGCTTTGTGCTCCAGGCGAAAGAGAAGGGTGCGACCGTTATCCATGTCGACCCGCGCTTCACTCGAACCTCGGCGCTGTGCGATCTCTACGCGCCGATCCGGGCCGGCACCGACATCGCCTTTCTCGGCGGCCTGATCCATTACCTGCTGGAAAACGATTTGTGGTTCAGGGAATACGCGCTCGCCTATACCAATCTCTCGACGATCATCGACGAGCGGTTCCGCGACGCCACCGCACTCGACGGCATGTTTTCCGGCTGGGATGGCGAAACCCACACCTATAAGTACGACAGCTGGCAATACGAAGGCGAAGACGTCCCGTCATCGCTCGCCGAGCACGACACGATTACCGCCAAATCGTTCAGCGAAAAGACCAGGCGGATGGAAAGGGGGCCGCCGCCCCGCGACCCGACCCTGCAGCATCCGAACACGGTCTACCAGATCCTGAAGCGGCATTATTCGGTCTACACGCCGGAAAAGGTCGAAGAGGTCACCGGTTGCCCGCGCGACATCTTTCTTAAGGTGGCGCAGGCGTTGGCGCACGCTTCGGGCCGCGAGCGCACCGCGGCTTTCTGCTACGCGGTCGGCTGGACCCACCACACGACCGGCGTGCAGATCATTCGCGCCGCGGCGCTGATCCAGGCTTTGCTCGGCAATATCGGGCGGCCCGGCGGCGGCGTCCTGGCTTTGCGCGGCCATTCGAGCATCCAGGGCAGCACCGACATCCCGACCCTCTACAATATGCTGCCGAGCTATCTGCCGCAGCCCCAGGCCGGCAAAGCGCACGCGACACTCGCGGAGTTCCTGAAAAGCGAAACGACGCCCACCGGCTGGTGGCACAATTTTCCGAAATATGCGGTCAGCCTGCTGCGCGCCTGGTACGGCGACCATGCGGGCCTGGATAACGAGTGGGGCTATCAGTGGCTGCCGCGCATTGTCGGCGACCACTCGCAATTGCCGATGACCTTGGCGATCCGCGACGGCGTGATCCGCGGCCTGTTTGTGCTCGGGCAAAACCCGGTCATCGGCGGCAGCAACTCGGGTGTGGTCCAGCGCGGCCTGGCCGAGCTCGACTGGATGGTGGTGCGCGACTTCGCCGAGACCGAGACCGCGTCCTTCTGGTATGCCGGCCGGCCGGTCAAATCGGGCGAATTGCGACCGCAGGACATCAAGACCGAGGTTTTCCTAATGCCGGCTGCATTGGTCGGCGAAAAGGACGGCACCTTCACCAACACGCATCGCCTCGTGCAATGGCACGACAAGGTGGTGGAGCCGCCTGGCGACAGCCGCTCCGAAACCTGGTTCATGTTTCACCTCGGCCGCCGGCTGAAACAACTCTACGCCGACGGCATCGACCCCAGGGACGCGCCGATCCGTGCGCTGACCTGGGATTACCCGACCACCGGCCCTACCGAGGAGCCCTCGGTCGAGGCGGTGCTGAAGGAGATCAATGGCTACACTTGGCCCGAGCACCGGCAGATCGCCAGCTTTCAGGATCTGAAGGATGACGGCTCGACCGCCTGCGGCGTATGGACCTACACCGGAGTCTTCCCGCAAACGACCACAACCAGGCGCGCTCGCGCCGCCCGGACGGGCCGGACGGCCCGGGGACCCATCTCGGCTGGGGCTTTGCCTGGCCGGCCAACCGGCGCACGCTCTACAACCGCGCCGCCGCCGATCCGCAGGGCAAACCCTGGTCGGAACAAAAACAGCTGGTGTGGTGGGACGAGGCGGCCCAGCGCTGGACGGGCTACGACTCGGTCGATTTCGAGGAATCGAAGCGCCCCGATTACCAGCCCGACTGGTCGCGGCACCCGGAAGGCATGGCGGCGATCGACGGCGCGTCGCCATTCACGATGATCGCCGATGGCAAAAGCTCGCTGTTCGTCCCCTCGGGGCTCAAGGACGGTCCGCTGCCGACCCATTACGAGCCGGTAGAATCGCCAGTGCCGAACCTGCTGCATCGGCAGCAGAGCAGCCCGGTCGCAAAGCTGTGGCCGCGCGACGACAATCCTTATCACGCGGTCGCCGACCCGCGATTCCCCTATGTTCTGACCACCTATCGGCTGACCGAGCACCATGCCGGCGGTGCCCCGACGCGGTCGGTGGCGGTGCTCGCCGAGCTGCAGCCCGAGGCGTTCGTCGAAATCGCCCCCGAGCTCGCCGCCGAACACGGCGTCGCCAACCTTGACTGGGTGACCTTGTCGACCGCGCGCGGCGAGGTCGAGGCCAAGGCATTGGTCACCGATCGGCTGCGGCCGTTGCAGATCGCCGGGCGCCGCGTGCACCAGATCGGGATGCCATGGCATTTCGGCTGGCGGGGATACGCCACCGGCGACATCGCCAATGTGCTGACCAGTGTCGTCGGCGACGCCAACACCTCGATCCACGAAGGCAAGGCGCTGACCTGCAACTTGCGCAAGGGCCGGCTGCGCCCAACCGCGCCGCCTGGCCGGGGCTGACATGAGCGTCCATCCGCGCGCCCTCGATTATCCCCACTCGCAGCTCGCGGCGCCGATCCCGCGCGAGAGCGAGCTGACCGCCGGGGTTGTCGTCGAGCCGGGCCGGTCCTACGGCTTTTTCACCGATACGACCCTGTGCATCGGCTGCAAGGCGTGCGAGGTCGCCTGCAAGGAATGGAACCTGTTGCCGGCCGACGATCTCGGGCTGACCGGGATGAGCTACGACAACACCCGCGCCCTATCGGCGACCACCTGGCGCCACGTCGCCTTTATCGAGAAGCCCGGCATCGCAAAAATCGGCGCGGCAGGGGACCGCGCGGCCGAGATGCCGCCGTTCCAGAGCAACTGGCTGATGATGAGCGATGTGTGCAAGCACTGCCACAACGCCCCTTGTCTCGAAGCCTGCCCGACCGGCGCCTTGTTCCGCACCGAATTCGACACCGTCGTGGTGCAGCAGGATATCTGCAATGGCTGCGGCATTTGTGTGCCGGCCTGCCCGTTCGGCGTCGTCGAGCTGAGTGCCGTCGACGGCAGGGCGCATAAGTGCACGCTGTGCTACGACCGGCTGAAAGACAGCCTCGAACCGGCCTGCGCCAAGAGCTGCCCGACCAACTCGATCCAATTCGGCGAGATCGGCGAATTGCAGCGCCGCGCCGAGCACCGCGTTGGCGAGCTCCACGACCGCGGCGTCGCCGACGCTTATCTCTACGGTGCGCCGGATATGCCCGGCGCCACCGGCGGTCTCGGCCATCTGAACGCGTTCTTTCTGCTGACCGACCGGCCCGAGGTGTACAATCTGCCGGCGGCGCCGAGCCGCGCCTCCAATCGCCTCGGCCCCAGCCTTGGTGCGGGCCTGGGCGCGGTCGCCGCCCTTATGGTCGCGGCGATCGGGCTGTTGATGACCGGCGCGAAGGCTTCGCGATGATGGCGCGGGCGCCCTATGGGCGCGAAGCCAAATACGCGCCGCCGGCGCCGACCGGGGGCAGGGACCTCCCGACCTATTACGATCAGCCGCAGCTGAAGCCGAGCGTCTATGGCTGGCGAGTGGCGCTCTACATGTTCGTCGCCGGCCTTTCCGGGGGCTCGCAGCTGCTGGCGACTGCGGCCGATCTCGCTGGCGGCGAGCGCAGCCGCGGCCTCGTCCGGCGCGGGCGCGCTCTGGCGTTGCTCGCCGTCGCCGCGGGGCCGCCGCTGCTGATCGCCGACCTGCACTATCCGCGGCGCTTCTACAACATGCTGCGGATCTTCCGGCCGACCTCGCCGATGTCGATCGGGACCTACGTATTGTCGAGCTTCAGCCTGTTCAGTCTGGTCACCGCCGGGGCAGAGTATCTCGGCGGCGACAATGGCGTCCGGCGTACGGTGGCGCGCGGTGCGCAATTTCCGGCGGCACTCGCCGGGGCCGGCATGACCACTTACACTGCGGCGTTGCTGGCGGCGACCAGCACGCCCTATTGGGCTGCCGCCCCCCGCTCGCTCGGGGTCCAGTTCGCCGGCTCGGCGATCGCCTCCGGTGCGGCGGCATTGGCGCTCGGCGAACGCGCGGCCGGTGAAGCGGGGATGGCGCAAGGGCTCGAAGCCGTCGCCGCGCTCGCGAGTGCCGCCGAACTCGCCGCCGCGATCCGGGCCGCCCGTCAGCGCCGGGGCAGGGGGCTCGACGACAATGGAGCGGCGATAAACAAGCCTTTCGGCATCGCCACAAGCGCGAGGATGGCGTTGCCGCTGGGCCTCTATGCCCTCGGTTTATTGAGGCGGCGGCCAGCGCTGCCGGTCGCCATGTCCATAGCGGTGCTGGCGGGCGGTCTCCTGTTGCGCCGTTCGGTGCTACGCGCCGGCAACAATTCCGCGCGCCAGCCGCGGCAGTCGCTGCATTTCGCGCGTCGGGAACCGGGTGGGGGCGGATGAGCCAAGCCGCTGGCGGCGCCGAAAGCAACGAGGACGTGTCGGGCCGCGGCCGCGAGGCGCTGGCCCGGCTCGATCACCTGCTTCGCGACCATCCGGCGCAGCTCGCGGCGGAACTGACGGATGCGGTGCGCGGAGTGGTGGCGCTGCGCGACGCAATGATCGTGCGCCGGGATCGGATCGGCCGGGAGCCGGCGAGCAACAACCGGCTGGAGCGGGTCAACGCGGTCCTGAGCATGCTGATCAGCAACGAGTTTCCGCTGACCGGCGTGCGATGGCAGCGCATCGAGCGCGCCCGCGACGCGCTCCGGGACACCCTTGTCGAGGATGAAGCGGTGCCGCCGCGCGGCGTCAGCTGAGGTCAATTGTCGCGGTGCGAACGATGCGGACAAAGCCTCGCGGGCGATGTTCCTCCTTACAGCAATATTAGCGCTCGGCGCAGGCGTTGCCTCTCCGGTGAATGCCGCGAACCGGGTTTTCCAAAAAGCCGGACGAAGATCCGGGAATGAGGAGGTTCGCCATGAAATCGGGATTGTTCGGCAGCGAACCGCTGCCCCCCGTCGCCCGGCGCGTCATTTTCGCCGGCTGGATCGGCTTCGCCGTCGATTTTTTTGACATCTACCTGCCGGTTCTGGTGCTCGCCCCGGTGATCGGCTACTTCGAGCCGAAGGGCCTGAGTTCAGCAACGACGACCACGATCTACTATTTCACGATCGCCGCCACGCTGCTCGGCCGACCCTGCGGCGCGGTGATCTTCGGCCATTGGGCGGACCGGATCGGGCGCCGGCGGACTACCATGGTCAGCATCGCCGGTTTCGGCATTCTGACCGGGCTGATCGCCTTCATCCCGAGCTATGCCGCGATCGGCATCTGGTCATTGGTGCTGCTGATCACGCTCCGCTTTATCGACGGCGTGTTCATGGGCGGCGAGTACACCTCGAACAACACGCTGGCCCTCGAGATGGTGCCGAAAGACCGGCGCGGCTTTGTCGGCGGGCTGATCCAGGGCGCTTACCCGCTGGGGTTTGCCACGGTCTCGCTGGTCACCTCGATCATGCTGAGCCTCACCACCAAGGATCAGTACTTCGCCTGGGGCTGGCGCATCCCGTTCGGGATCGGCTTCGTTCTCGCCTTCGGATTCCTGCTCTACTACCGCTCGGTGCCCGAATCGACGTTGTGGGAGGCGAGCGAAAAGAGCGCGGCGCCCTTGAAGGACGTGTCGTCCGGCAAGCATCTGCGCACGCTCGGCCAGATCTTCCTGATGATGAGCGGCTTCTGGCTGATCGGCCAGCCTGGCAACGTCCTGCCATTGCTCATGATCCACCATTTGCACGTGCCCAGCCAGATGACCTCCAACTGCTTTCTGATCAGCAGCGTCGTCCTGTTTTTTGCCTTCATCGGCTACGGCCTGCTCGGACAGATGATCGGCCGCCGCCGCGCCATCGTGATTGGCGCCGCGGTCGCCCTGGTGGCCGGCTCGCTGGTCTACTACTTCATGGGGGCGCTGGGGCTGGCCGGTGGACCGGCGGTGGTCACCGCCGTCCTGGCGGGGGCCTTCACCGTGCTAACGGTAGCGCCCTGGGGGATCGCGACCACCTATATCTGCGAGCGCTTCCCGACGCATGTGCGCGCCAGCGGCTATGGCATCGGCTACAGCCTCGCGGTGGTGATCCCTTCCTTTTCCGGCATCTACCTGCTCGGGCTCGGGCATTTAATGCCCTATGTGTTCACGCCGATCGTGCTGGTGGTGGTGGCCGCGATCCTGATGATCGTCGGCGCCGTGCTCGGCCCCGAGCCGAGGGAGGCTGAGATGCACCTACCCGATCTCGGCTTCGGGGCGGTCGGGGGCTCCGGGCCGTTTGCGGCTTCCCGCTCGGACTGAGCGCTTTCCCGGCTGGTTTGGCGGCTCTTGGCACGCGGGAGCGGAACCAAACCCCGGCGCGAGGCGTCACGCATGGCAAGGCCATAGGCGCGGCACCGGGAATGGCGCTGCGTCCTCGCGGCCGATCCGCGGCAACTCGATTCGGAGCCGGTCATGCCAAGCCATCAATCTCCCGCCGAAAAGCGCACGGTCGCGCGCGTCATGCACGAGTTCAAGCACGGCGAACTCAAGACCGCGCGCGGCTCGAGAAAAGTCAAAAACCCGAAGCAGGCGATCGCCATCGCGCTGAGCGAGGCCGGCGCCTCCAATCAGGAGAGCGAAGCGACCAACGCCCACAACCGCCGCCGCACCAAGGCGAAGGAGAGCCGCGGCGAGACCTATCAGGACGAAGCCGAAGGCCACCGCGCCACGAAGAAAACCTATGCCCGTGCGACCGCGCGCGCGCACGGCCGCGGCGCGGCCAATGGCCACGAGAAAACCCGCGCCGAGCTCTATGCCGAGGCCAAGCGCCGCTCGATCCCGGGCCGCTCAAAAATGGACAAGTCCCAGCTCGAACACGCTCTCGCCCGCTGACGCTCCGGCGCCCGCCCTCGACGGTCATCCCATGCCGTCTGCCGGAGATCCGCCCGCGACGGCGCGCGGCTCAGAACATGCCGAGCCCGAGGATGCCGTCGGTCGGGTCGAGGCCGGCGAGGACACGCTTGCCAATCAGGTCGCGCAGGGTCTCGCTGGTGCCGCCGCCCAAGGTTCCGTAGCGCGCGCCACGGTAAAAGCGCGACACCGGAAACTCGTCGGTGAAGCCGTAGCCGCCATGCACCTGGATCGCTTCGCTGGTCACCTTCAGCGCCATCTCGTTGCAGGTGACCTTGGCGACCGCGGCCAATAGCGGATCGGGGAACGGGTCGGCGGTGGCGCAGGCGCGGTAGAGCACGCTGCGTGCCGCCTCGATGTCGCGGTACATCTCGGCGATCTTCCAGCGCATCCCCTGAAAGTCGCCGATCGCCCGGCCGAACGCTCGGCGCTCCTTGACGTATTTGACTGCTTCTTCGAGCGCCCCCTCGGCGAGGCCCAGCGAGATGCTGGGGTTCAGGCAGCGCTGGGTGTTGAACGCCGACAAGAGTTTCCGGAACCCGTCCTCCAGCACCAGGTTTTCGGGCGGCAATTCGCAATCCTCGAAGCGGATCTCGTGCAAGTTTTCGCCGCCCATCGTGTGATAGGCGCCGGTGACGGAAAACCCCGGCGTCCCCTTTTCCACGAGCACACAGCCGATCCCTTCGCGGCCCGGCTTTTTGTCGATGCGGGTAAAGACGACGAACATCCCGGCCTCCTCGGCCCGGCTGATCAGGGTCTTGACCCCGTTGAGCCTGAGCCGGTTGCCGACCCGATCGACGTTGGTGCGGTAATTGGCGACGTCGGTGCCGGCGTCGGGCTCGGTCATGCAGATCGCTAAGAGGCACTCGCCGCCGGCCACCGCCGGCAGGATGCGCCGCTTGATCGATTCCGGCGCATAGGTCGCGATCACCCGGGTCTGCACCCCGACCTCGCCCAAGACCGCCATTGCCGTCACATAGCAGACCTTAGCGATCTCCTCGAGCACCAGTGCGGTATCGAACACCGAGAGGCCGAGCCCGCCATATTCTTGCGGCACCGCCATGCCGAGCACGCCCAGTTCGGCGAGCTGGCGCATGTTCTCCCAGGGAAAGGTCCCGTCCATGTAGCCGAGAGCGCGGGTCCGGAACTCGCCCTGCGCCAGCGCCCGCACGCTCGTCACAAACTGCCGCTGCTCGTCGGAAAGGCTGGTAAACACGGTTTCCCTCTCGCGTAGCCTATCAAGCGAACCCGACGTTTGGTGCCGGGCGAGCCCTCATCCCTTTCGCTTCGCTGCATTGCGGGAGAGGGCAACCCAGCCCGAAGGGATGGGTGGGTGAGGGTCTACTGCTGAGATCATCAAATCAATCCCAGATCGCGCAGGCTCGTATGCCGGTTGCGGCCGATGATGACATGGTCGTGCAATACTACGCCGAGCGGGGCGGCGGCTTTTTTGATGTCCTGCGTCACCGCAATGTCGGCCTTCGACGGCGTCGGGTCGCCCGAGGGATGGTTGTGCACCAGGATCAATGCCGAGGCGCCGAGCTCGAGCGCGCGCTTGACCACCTCGCGGGTATAAACCGGCGTGTGGTCGACCGTGCCCTTCTGCTGGCGCTCGTGCTTGAGCAATACGTTCTTGCGGTCGAGAAACAGGATGTGGAACTCCTCGACCTTGTTGTGGGCGACCTGGGCGGTGCAATAGTCGATCAGCTTGTCCCACGTATTGACCACCGGCTGCTGCTGCAATTCGGCCCGCATCAGCCTCAGCGAAGCCTCGCGCACCGACTTCAGCGCGGCGATCCCGGCGAGGTTGAGCCCGGCCGCGGCGAGCGCGTCGAAATCGGCGCTCATCGCTTCGGCAAAACCGCCGAAATGCTCGATCAGCGCCTTGGCCAGCGGCTTCACATCGCCGCGCGAACTGGCGACGAACAGCAGCACTTCGAGCAATTCGTAATCGGGCAGGCTTTCGGCTCCGGCATCAACCAGGCGCTGGCGCAGCCGGTTGCGGTGGCCGTGATAATGCGGCGCTGCGGGAGGCGCTTCGGCGAACTGGTTCCGGCCATGTCCGGTCACCTCCGGCAAGGTGCCGTAATCCTTGCCGTCGGTGCCGTAGATCTCGCGGCACAGCGACTTGACGCGGTCCTCCTCGCTGGCGTCGAACACCCACACCCGGCGCGCCGCGTCCCAGGTGCCGCCGAGCCCGCGGGCCCGCGCCGGGAAATTCGGATGGTAGGGGCTCTTGACCGCGATGCGGCCGTCCTGCTCAACGATCGACAGAGGCATAGAACGCCCGCTTTCGGCCCGCCGAGCGGCGAGCCTTGCACCGGGATCGTCAATATCGCGTCAGTCAACATGGTGCTGACACCGCGCCCGCCGTCGGGCCGTTGCGCCGGTTCAACACCCGCTTCGGCGCGCGGCGAGCCGGGTGAGCGCCGCACCCGCCATCAGTGCCGGCTCGTCGCTGTCGAAGGCCGCGACAAAGGCGTCGATGCCGCGGGCGATCGCCCCATCGATCGGCAATTCCTCCCAATCGAGGATCAGCGATTTCTGCAGGCGGATCGCCTGCGGGCCGGCGGCGAGGATCGGCTGCGCCAAACGCTCGACCGCATCGTCGAGTCCATCGGCCGGCGCCGCCATATCGATGAGCCCCCAGGCGAGCGCTTCAGCGGCGCCGATCGTCTCTCCGGTCAAGAGCAGCCGGCGCGCACGACCACGGCCGATCAGCCCCGGCAGCAATGCCGCCTCGACCACCGAGGGGATGCCGACCCGCACCTCGGGCATCCCGAAGACCGAGCCGTCACTCGCCACCCGGAGGTCGCAGGCGGCGGCGATCTCGAGCCCGGCGCCGAGCACAAAGCCGTCGATGCGGGCGATGACCGGCACCGGCAGCCGGCGAAACGCTTCGCAGCAGCGATGGACGAGGGTGATGAAGCGGCGCGCGCCGGCATGGTCGAGCGCCGCGATCTCGCCGAGGTCGGCGCCGCCCGCAAAGGCGCGCTTGCCGGCGCCGGAAAGGATCGCCAGCCGCAATTGCGGGTCGGCGGCGAGCCTCTTCATGGTCTCGACGATCTCGCTCATCAGCGCCGAATTGAGGCTGTTGAGCTTGGCCCGATTATCGATCGTCAGCCCTGCCACACGGCCGCCTTCAGGCAGGTCCCGGTATTCGACCAGAAAGCGGTTCGTGCTCATGACTTATCGCGCCAGTTGGTTAGTTCCCGCGCTCGAGGCCGGCGCAGGCGAGCTGCAGGCATTTGTGCATGACCGTCCCGGCCAGAAACGCGGTGATGCCGGCGCTGTCGTGCGGCGGGCTGACCGTGTTGACGTCGAAGGCGACGAAGTCGAGCTCGGCGAGTCCGCCGAGAATCGCCAAGCCCTCCTTGGCGCTAAGCCCGCCCCAGCTTGGCGTGCACACACCGGGCGCCACCGACGGGTCGAACACGTCCATGTCGAAACACAGATAAACCGGCCGGCCGGCGAGGCGGCGGCGGATCTGCGCCAGCACTGCCGCAATGCCGAGACTGTCGAGCTCGACCCCGGGGATCAGCTCGTAGCCCCAGCTGCGGGTGTATTCGAACAAGCCCGGCATCGCCACCGCACCGCGCGCGCCCAAATGGATCGAGTTCTTCGGATCGACCACGCCCTCCTCGGCGGCGCGGGTAAAGGTCGTCGCGTTGGTAAATTTGCTGACGCCGTCGTTGGGATAGGTGTCGGTATGCGCGTCGATGTGCAGCACGACGAGATCCGGGTGGCGGCGGTGCAGCGCGCGTAATTGCGGCAGGGTCACCGCCCCGTCGCCGCCCATCGTCACCGGCACGGCGTCCGCCGCGACGATCTCTGACACCGCCATCTCGATGTTTTCAAAGGCCTCGGCGACGTAGCCCGAGCGCAGCTTGACATCGCCATAATCGACCAGGCCGAGGCGGGCCACCGGGTCGTAATCACGCGACGGCGGCTCGTAGCGCCGCACCAACCCCGAATGCTCGCGGATCGATTGCGGGCCGAGCCGCGCTCCGATGCGGGTCGGATGAAACCCGCAATCGAACGGGATGCCGAGCACCGCGGCCTTGCTGGCCGACAAATCGCGCGAGGCCGGCACCCCCATGAAGGTCCCGACCGCTTCCAGCACCCTGCGCTCGTTCATCGCCCGCCTCCCCGGAGCATCGGCGACTGATACGCGCGCCGCCAGCCAAAGCCAATCGAAAGGACGCGCCTCGGCATAGAGCTTTGCCCGCGTCTCATGCATAGTGCCCGCGACTGCGAGGGAGGGCGACCCATGGACACGATCGAGGACCCGCGGCGGCTGCGCGAGATTTACGGAGAGCCCGGCGAACGCGCGGTCAAGAAGCAGCTGACCCGATTCGACCGGCATTGCCGCAATTTCATCGCCTTGTCGCCGTTTCTGGTGATCGCGTCATCGGACCCGGCAGGCCGCTGCGACGCCTCGCCCAAGGGTGATGCGCCGGGCTTTGTCCAGGTCGTCGACGACCGGACCCTGCTGATCCCTGACCGGCTCGGCAACAATCGTATCGACACGCTGGGCAATCTGCTCGCGCGGCCCGGCGTCGGGCTGATCTTTTTCGTGCCGGGGGTCAACGAGACGTTGCGGGTCAACGGCCGGGCGCAGGTCACCACCGACCCGGAATTGCTCGAACCACTCGCGGTCAACGGCAAGGTGCCGAGGAGCGGCATCCTGGTCGCGGCCGAGGAGGTTTATTTCCACTGCGGCAAGGCGCTGATCCGCTCCGATCTGTGGAACCCGGACAAGCAGCTGAAGCGCGGCGAGTTCCCGTCAATCGGCCGCATTGTCGCCGAGCAGATTGGCGGCATGGACCCGGAAGAAGCCGAGCGCGCGACTGCCGAGAGCTACAAGAACCGGCTTTATTGACCGTCAGCAAAGTCGTCACGGCGAGCGCTGTTCCGCGCCTCTTTGCATTTGTCAACAACTCTAAGTAGTTGCTGTCCTAATCGTCATGACCGAACTTGATCCGGCCATCCACCCCATCAAGCCCGGTAATGACGATCATGAGTGGACCCGCGGTTCGCCACCGATCACGCCTTCTTCCGGCGCTTTGCCGGGGGAGCGGCTGCGGCTCGGGCCGGCGGCGTCGCCTTGGCCCGTCCGCCGGCGACCGGCAGCAGCAGGCTCGGCTGCGAGCGCGCCGATTTGGCCCCGCCCGCCGGTGCGGCCGAGCGGGCCTTTCGGCCGTCGCTGCGCGGTACGGCGCGGTCGGATTGGCCGCCTTCTTCGGCGAGGCTGCGCTTCAGCGCGTCCATCAGGTTGATGATTTGCGCCGGTTTGCGCTCCGCCGGCCGCTCGGGCAAATTGCCGGCGAGCTTGTGCTCGATCAGTTCCCGCAGTGCCGCCTGGTAGTGGTCGACGAATTTGTCCGGCTCGAACCGGCGGGTCCGGCGGCCGATGATCTGCTCCATGATCGCCAGCTCGTCGGCGTCGACCGGCTCCTCGGCGATGCCGGCGTAGAATGGTTCGGCGGCGCGCACCTCGTCGTTGAATCGCAGCGCGTTGACGAGGAGGCCGGGGCCGTGCGGCCGGACCGCGACCGCCCTCTCCCGCTGGTTGATCACGACCCGGCCGATTGCAATCGTCCCGGTCCGGCGCAGCGCCTCGCGGAACACGCGATATGCCGCCTCGGCCAAGCTGCCGTCGGGAACCAGATAGTAGGGGTCGGCGATTTCGACCGGGTCGAGACCGTCCGCCTCGACGAATTCCGTAATGTCGATCGTGTCGGTGGTCTCAAGCCTCAACTTATCGAGATCCGCGGGCGCTACCGTGACGTACCGGCCTTTCTCGTATTCGTAGCCCTTGACGATTTCGCTGCGCTCGACCGGCCCCAGCCCCGGCACCACGGTTTGCGTGCGCACCCGCTCGCCCGAGGGCTCGTGGATCATGTGAAAATGGATGCGCTCCTTCTCGCTCGCCGCCGCGTAGAGGCGCACCGAGATCGTCACCAGCGAGAGCTTGAGAAACCCGGTCCAGTAGGGCCGGGCGGCGGCCGGCATGATTGCGTCTCCTGCTCGTCCCTCGGGGGCTAACGGCGATGCAGGCAACCTGTTCCGGTCGGGCGTGAGCGATCGTTCGAGCCGCCGCCGGTCGGTGCCGCCGCGCCGCGCCGCTCACGACGCGTCACCGAAGATCGGGAACAGCACCCGGTCGCCGGGCTTGATGCCGAGCCGTTCGGCGGTGCCGCCATTCAGTTCGATCACCGCCCGCACCGGCGCCGCCGCGGCGATCGTCGCATCGGATTCGGGCACCGCGCGCTCGGCGATGTTGACGATCGTGCCATGCTGATCGACGAACAGCATGTCGAGCGGGATCAGGGTGTTGCGCATCCACATCGTCGCCACTATCGGTTGCTTGAAATCGAACAGCATGCCGGCGTCGGGCGCCAGGCTCTGCCGGAACATCAGTCCCTGCTCCTGCTGCGCCGGCGTCTCGGCCAGCTCGACGGTAAAGCGATGTTTTCCGTCGGCGCTGACAATCGTCAGCTGCGCCGTGGCAAATTGCTGGAGCTGCGGCTCGGCCGCACCACCGGGCATGGCAGCTGCGAGCAAAAACACCAGCAGCAGAGCGGCGCGGCGCGTGAACATGCGAGAGGGTCCTTCGGGCTTCCGGGTTCGGCATTATGGTGCGCTTCACGCGGATCGGCGGCAGGGCAGAGTGCCGCGGTCCGGTTGACGCGATCGGCCGGGTGTCGGCACCTTGTGAGGCAGCGCCGGCATCGCTAGGCTCCGGGCGCGGAACCGGTATGCACGAAACCGTTCTGACCGTATTTACCGTCACGGCGCTCCTCGGGCTGGTCAGCCTGCTGCTGCCGCTCGCCGAACGGTTTTCGATCCCCTACACCGTGCTGTTGGCCGTGGTCGGGATCGCGATCGGCGCGGCCACCCACTTACCCGCCCTCTATCTGCATGGGGGGGCGGTCCGCGACATCATCGGCACGCTGCACGATTTCGGGCTCAGCGCCGAGTCGCTCTTGTACATCTTTCTTCCGGCGCTGCTGTTCGAGGCGGCGCTCACCGTCGATGTCCGCCAATTGGGCGACGAGATGGCGCCCGTCCTGCTGCTCGCGGTCATCGGCGTCGTCGTCTGCACGCTGGTCGTCGGCTTCGCGCTGTGGCCGTTGGCCCCGGTCGGCGTGCTCGCCTGCCTCATTCTCGGCGCCATCATCGCCACCACCGATCCGGTTGCAGTGGTCGCGATCTTTCGCGATATCGGGGCGCCACGCCGCTTGTCGACCCTGGTCCAGGGCGAGAGCCTGTTCAACGACGCCGCGGCGATCGCGATCTATTCGCTCGCCGTCGCCATCCTGAGCGGCCATCAGCCGGCGAGCCCCTTGGGGGGCGTCCTGACTTTCATCCGCCAGTTTGGCGGCGGTCTCGCGGTCGGCTATGTCGCCGGCTTGGCCGCCGCGCTGTTCATGCCGGTATTGCGCTCGAACCGGCTGGCCGAGGCGACGATGACGATCGGCTTCGCCTATGTGATCTACATCGTGTGCGACCATTATCTCCATGTTTCCGGTGTCGTCGCGGTCGCCGCCGCGGCGCTCGCGGTCGGCGCCGAAGGCCGCCGCCGTCTGGCTCCGTCCAACTTCGAGAGCCTCGTCGGCAGCTGGGAGCAGCTCGCGTTCTGGGCGAGCTCGCTGATTTTCCTGTTCGCGGCGATGCAGACCCCGCATCTCTTGGCGCATGCCAGCTGGCGCGACCTCGCACTCTTGGGCGCCCTGATCGCGGCGGCGCTGATCGCTCGGGCCTTGACGCTCTGGGGGCTGATCCCGGTGCTGAGCTTCGCCCGCATCGCGCAACCGATCAACGCCAATTATAAGCTCTTCATGTTGTGGGGCGGAATGCGCGGCGCAGTGTCGCTGGCGTTGGCCCTGGCGGCGACCGAAAACATGGCGCTGCCGCCCGAGATCCGCCAGTTCGTCGGCGTCCTGGCCACCGGCTTTGTGCTGTTCACGCTGTTGGTGACGGCGCCGACGATGCGCCCCTTGATGCGCCTCCTGAGGCTCAGCGACGCGCCGCCCGCCGAGGTAGCGCTGCGCGACCGGGTGATCGGCCTGTCGCTGTCGTCGATCCGCGACGAGATCGAGACCGTCGCGCGCGAGCACCAGATCGCACCCGATATCGTCGGCGAAATCACTTCCGCCTATGATGCGCGCCGCCGCGACCCGGCCGACATCGCCGAAGAGAACGCCCAGCTGCCGAACGAGCTCAGGACGCGCACGGCACTCTCGGTGTTGGCCGACCGTGAACAGGAATACTGTCTCGAATATTTCGAAGGGCGAACCGTCACGCGCCGCGTCGCGGCGAACCTGCTCGCCCATGCGGCGCGCCTGCGCGACGGCGCGCGCAGCGAGGGCATCGAGGGCTATCAGCGGGCGGCGTCGCGGCTGCGCGCGTTCGGCCCGGAGTTTCGTTTGGCGCTCGCGCTGCATCGCTGGATCGGCATCGCCCGGCCGCTCTCCCGGCAGCTCGCCGACCGGTTCGAGGTGCAGCTGGCCGCTCGCTTCGTGCTGGAAAACCTGGCGGCGTTCAACCGCGAGCAGATCGGCCGCCTGTTCGGCAGCGGACCCGCCAAGACGATGGGCCGCCAGGTGGAGCTGCGTCTCACCGAGATCGATCGCGCGATTTCGGCTCTGAAGCTGCAATACCCGAGCTATGTGCGCCAGCTCGAGACCCAGTTTCTGGTGCGCACCGCGGCGCGGCTCGAGGAAGAGCGCTATCGTCAGCTGCGCGCCGAGTCGATCGTCAACCAGGACGTGTTCGAGGATCTGCAGCGCCAGCTGCGCCGGCGCCGCCGCACAGTCGAGACCCGCACCGAGCTCGACCTCGGCCTCGAGCGCGGCGATCTGGTCGGCCGCGTGCCAATGTTCGCCGCACTCGACGAGCGCAACCGGCGCGCCGTCGCCCGATTGCTGCGCCCGCGGCTGGCGGTGCCGGACGAAATCATCGTCCGCCGCGGCGAGCGGGGCGACGCGATGTATTTCATCTCGTCGGGAGCGGTCGAGGTGCGTATTTTGCCCGATCCGGTGCGGCTCGGCAGCGGCGACTTCTTTGGCGAGCTGGCGCTGCTGGTCGCCGATCGACGCAACGCCGATGTCGCAGCACTCGGCTATTGCCAGCTCTTGAGCCTCGCGGCGCGCGACCTCCGCCGCCTGTTCGGCACCGAGCCGGTGCTGCGCCGGCACATCGAAGAGGTCGCCCGCGCCCGCAGCGCGGCGGCCATCTCCGCCTCCGACCGGGCGAACGCGGTCGAGCCGGTCGACGGCGGCTCGGCCTGACCCGGTGCGCGCTCGGCAGCGGGGGCGTAGATCTTCGGCCGCGGCCGGCGACGAGCGCGGCAATTGATGCGAGGAGAGCCAGGATGGGAATGCTGGTGAACGGGGTTTGGCATCAGGAGGACCCGCCGACCGCGGCAGCCGACGGCAGCTATGTGCGCCTCCAATCCGGGTTTCGCGACCGGGTGACCCGCGACGGCGCCTCGGGATTCAAGGCCGAGGCCGGGCGCTATCTGTTGCTCACCGCACCCTCATGCCCGTGGGCGCACCGCACCGTGCTGATGCGCCGGCTCAAAGGGCTCGAAAACGCGATCGGAATCCTGCAGTCGGATCTGCCGAAGGGCGAGGGCTGGGCCTATTCGCGGGGTTTCGACGATCTGGCTCCGATCGGCGGCGTCTTTCACGTCCATCAGGTCTACAGCGCCGCACGCCCCGGCTTTACCGGCCGCGCCACCGTGCCGGTGCTGTGGGATCGCGAAACGTGCACGATCGTCAACAATGAATTCCTCCGAGATCATCCGCATGCTGAACGCAGAGTTCGACGCATTCGGCAACGGGTCACTCGACCTCTATCCGGTGCCGCTGGGTCCCGAGATCGACGCGGTCAACGCCTTTGTTTACGAGGCGGTCAATGACGGCGTCTACCGCTGCGGCTTCGCCAAGACCCAACCGGCTTACGAGGCGAGCTTTCGCAAATTGTTCGCCGCCCTCGACGAGCTCGAGGCCAGGCTCCGGCGTCGGCGGTGGTTGGTCGGCGAACGCTTCACCGAAGCCGATCTGCGGCTGTTTCCGACGCTGGTGCGGTTCGACGCGGTCTATTACAGCCACTTCAAATGCAATCTGCGCCGGCTCGCCGATTATCACCATTTGTCGAACTATCTGCGCGAGATCTACCAGATGCCGGGAGTGGCCGAGACGGTCGACATCCCGCGGATCAAGCTCGGATATTGGGGCGGCATGCGCAATTTGAACCCGAGCGGGATCATCCCGCTCGGCCCCGAACTCGATTTCGCCGCCCCGCACGACCGCGGGCGATTTGCCGAGGCCACCTGACCGACGGCGATGGAGGCTTATCGCTATCCGCATTACTACGAAGTTGCGTTAGCCCCGGACGATCCGGCGGCCGAACTCGATTTTTTCGAGGCCGCGATCAACAGGTTTTCCGGGGCGAGGGTTCGGCGGGTTTTCGAACTCGGCGCCGGTACGGCCCCCTATCTCGAGGAATGGCATCGGCGCGGCTATCGATATTGCGGCCTCGACCTGAGCCCGGCGATGCTTGATTTCGCCCGCGAAAAGGCCGCCCGCTATGCAATCGAGGCCGATTTTATAGAAGGCGACATGCGCGACCTCGACCGCAGCCTCGGCCGGTTCGACCTCGCCTACATCATGCTGGGCTCGCTCTATACCCGCTCCAACCGCGAATTCCTCGACCACCTCGACCGCATGGCCGATCTACTGGTGCCGGGGGCGCTCTATCTGTTGGACAGCGTCGTGTGGTTCCGAATCTTTCACGACTACCGCCGCAGCTGGACCCGGCGCCGCGGCGGCGTCACGGTACATACCCGCTATCGC
This sequence comes from uncultured Alphaproteobacteria bacterium, assembly GCA_963832875.1. Lineage (GTDB taxonomy): Bacteria > Pseudomonadota > Alphaproteobacteria > ATCC43930 > CGMCC-115725 > AP-15. Next base: position 335,985 of record CAWHWB010000007.1, read on the forward strand.
GCCGAGCCGCTCGACCCGATCGCGCAGACCTACCACGAGACCCTGACCTTCAGCGTCGACGACCATGGAAAAAGGCTGACGATCGAGGGCCAGGTCCCGGCCAAGATCTATTTCCCGCAGGAATTCCTGTGCCTGGTCGAGCAGAGCGGGCAGTTCGAATTCATCGGCTGGTACAATGATTTCAGCCTGACCGCACCGCTGACGCCCGCGGGCCGCCACATGGCGATCCTGCGCCGGCGCTGACCGCGGCGCCGTCCTGCAAAGACCGCTACATGGCTCCTCAACTGACCGAGACGAGGTAATCCATCGCTGCGGCGACGCCGCCCCTGCCGTGCGGGATGCCGGCAAGCTCCAGCGCCATTTCGACCGCGGCGAGCGAGCCGAGAAGCATCGGCTCGTTCAGATCGCCAAGATGGCCGATGCGGAAGACGCGGCCCTGCAGCGGTCCCAAGCCGCCGCCCAATGACACGTTGAATTTTTCGAGGCACGCCGCGCGCATCTTGTTGGCGTCCCACCCCTCGGGCACCAAGACCGCGGTCACCGAATCCGACTGGCCGCGCGGATCGACGGCGAAGATCTCGGGTCCGTCGTTCTGGCGCCAGACCCGCACCGCGCGCCGCGTCGCCTCGGCCAGGCGATGGTGACGTGCGAACACCTGATCGAGGCCCTCCTCCTCGATCATCCGCAGCGCCTCCTGCAGCCCGTAGAACAGATGGACTGGCGCGGTGCCGTTCCACACCGCTTGCGCGGTGCCCTCGACCAGCCGCCGCCAATCCCAATAGACGCGCGGCAATTTGGCCTCGGCCGACGCTGCGAGGGCGCGGGCGCTGACCCCGGTAAAGGCCATGCCGGTCGGCAGCATCAGCCCCTTCTGCGAGCCGGCGACGACGACGTCGACGCCCCATTCGTCCATCCGGAAATCGATCGAGCCCAGGGACGAGATCACATCGACGAGAAACAGCGCCGGATGCCGCGCCGCGTCGATGGCCCGCCGCAGCCTAGCGATGTCGTGGACGACCCCGGTCGAGGTTTCGTTGTGCACGACGAGGACGGCCTTGATCGCGTGCTCGCGGTCCTCGCGCAGCCGGCTCTCCAGTGCGGCCGGGTCGGCGCAATGGCGCCAGTCGTTGGCCAGGGTCTCCACCTCGATCCCGAAGGCCTCGCAGCGCAGGGCCCAGTTGAGCGAGAAATATCCGGTCTCGACCACCAGCACCTGGTCGCCCGGCGAGAACAAATTGACCAAGGCGGCTTCCCACGCGCCGTGCCCGGAGGCGGCATAGCCGAGGATCGTCTGCTCGGTCTTGAACACCCGTTTGAGGCCGGCGAAACATTCGTCGGCGATGGCGCGGAATTGCGCGCCGGTGAAGTCGATCGTGCCGCGGTCCATCGCCCGCAAAATGCGTTCCGGAATATTGGTCGGCCCCGGATTTTGAAAAAAATGGATTCCTCGGCTGACAGCCATCGACGCTTCTCCGCTCCGATCCCGTATTAGCAAACCCGCACCCGGCGCCGAGTGCACCATAATCGGATTAACGTGCGGTGTCTGCGGCCGCAAAAAAGGCGGAGCCAAGACCCCGCCCTTTTCACACCCTCGCGTCTCTCAAGCAGCCGAGATGCCGGTTTCGGCGGTTCGGCGGTCGTACCCTCCCTAAACTCGGGCCGGCGCGCTTGCCCGCGCCATTCGATCGATGCCGCACTATAGGCACGGCTGCGACCGATCGTCACGCAAAACTTAACAAAAATCTTTCTCGGCCGCAGATCTGGGGCGCCCCCTCGCCGCCGCGCTCGCTGCCCGGCCCCGCCCGGGCCCTCGGTGGACAGGCCGGGGCCCTTTGCCTAGAGTGCGGCGCCACCGGTGCCGCGCGAGGGTCGATGCGTCTGTCCGAATATTTTCTGCCGCTCCTGCGCGAGAACCCGAGCGAGGCGCAGATCGTCTCGCATCGGCTGATGTTGCGCGCTGGGATGATCCGCCAATCCTCGGCCGGGATCTATTCCTGGCTGCCGTTGGGGTTGCGCGTCTTGAAAAAGGTCGAGGCGATTGTGCGCGAGGAGCAGGACCGCAGCGGCGCGCAGGAAATCCTGATGCCGACGATCCAGCCGGCCGAGCTGTGGCGCGAAAGCGGCCGCTACGATGATTACGGCAAGGAAATGCTGCGCATCCGCGACCGCCACGACCGCGAGATGCTGTACGGCCCGACCAACGAGGAGCAGGTGACCGAGATCGTGCGCGCCGCGATCCGCAGCTACCGCGATCTGCCAAAAATGCTCTACCACATCCAGTGGAAGTTCCGCGACGAGGTCCGGCCGCGCTTTGGCGTCATGCGCGGGCGCGAATTCCTGATGAAGGACGCCTACAGCTTCGACCTCGACGCCGCCGGGGCCAAGCGCTCCTACAACAAGATGTTCGTCGCCTATCTGCGCACCTTCGCCCGGATGGGGCTCCAGGCGATCCCGATGCGCGCTGACACCGGGCCGATCGGCGGCGAGCTCAGCCACGAATTCATCATCCTGGCCGAGACCGGCGAGAGTGCGGTCTATTGCGACCGCGCCTGGAACGCTTTGCTGGAGACCAATTTTCTTGCCGCGGGCATCGATTACGGCGGCGATCTCGAACCCTTCTTCCGAAAATGGACCGGGCTCTACGCCGCTACCGACGAAATGCACGATCCCGGCAAATGCCCGGTACCGGACGACGAATTGGTGACCGCCCGGGGCATCGAGGTCGGCCACGTGTTCAATTTTGGCGCCAAGTATTCGGCACCGATGGGGGCGGTGGTCAGCCGCGCCGACGGCGCCGCGGCGCCGCTCGAAATGGGTTCCTACGGCATTGGCGTGTCGCGGCTGGTCGGCGCTTTGATCGAGGCCAATCACGACGACGCCGGCATTATCTGGCCGGAAAGCGTCGCGCCGTTCCGGCTCGGGCTGATCAATCTGCGCGCGGCCGACGCCCGTTGCCGCGATGCCGCCGACGATCTCTACGACAAATTCCGCACCGCCGGGGTCGAGGTGCTCTATGACGACCGCGACGAGTCGCCGGGTGCCAAATTCGCCGCGATGGATTTGATCGGCCTGCCCTCCCAGCTGGTCGTCGGCCCGCGCGGCCTCGCCGCCGGCACCGTCGAGATCAAAAACCGCCGGTCCGGCGAGCGGCGCGACGCCTCGATCGACGCCGCCCTCAATCAGCTGACCGAGGGACCCTCGCGGTGAAACTGAAAGAGACGGCAGCCGAAGATGTCGCCGGCCAAGCGTCGTTCGAGATGGCAAATCTGCGCTCTGAGCGCACGGGCCTCCCGTTCGTCGTGTTCATTTCGCAAAGGGGGGGAGCCCGCCACGACGTTCGAGTTCAAGCTCGCTCGTATGGCGACGGTGCGTCCCTCGGAAATGCTGACCGTGGCGGTTCGCCCGGCGCCGCGCCTGATCCGGGGTGCCATGAGCTCGCCGGAATTCGATCTGGTCAGGCGGTGGATAGAACTGAACCGGCGCGTCCTGATCGACTATTGGGACGGCGTTATCGAATATACCGAGGACGCGTTGGACGCCATAAAGCCGGTCGGCGACCAGTGATACAACCTCCGTGATCTTTAGCGCCTTTGAACGGATGGTCGCGTTCCGCTATCTGCGGGCGCGGCGGGCGGAGGGGTTCGTCTCGGTCATCGCGATCTTCTCGCTGCTCGGGATCGCCCTCGGCGTCGCCACCCTGATCATCGTCATGTCGGTGATGAACGGGTTCCGCGCCGATCTGATGGGCCGCATTCTCGGCCTCAACGGCGATCTCGGAGTCTACGCGGAAACCGGGTCGCTCGGCGATTACGCCGATGCCGCGCAACGGGTCCGGCGGGTCCCGGGCGTCACCGCGGCGATCCCGATGGTCGAGGGCCAGGTCATGGCGACGACCGACGCGGGCGCCTCGGGCGCCCTGGTGCACGGCATCCGGCCGGCCGATCTGCGCGCGCTACGGCTCGTTTCAGGACGCATCGTCGCCGGATCGCTGGCCGGGTTCGGCGATGACGGGGTCGCCGTCGGCTATCGCCTGGCGCAGCGGCTCGGCGTCGGCGTCGGCGGCCGGGTCACGGTGATCTCGCCGCAGGGCACCGCCACCGTTTTCGGCACCATGCCGCGGATCAAGACCTACCATGTCGCGGCATTGTTCGATGTCGGCATGTACGAATACGACAACAGCTTCATATACGCCCCGCTTGAGGCGGCCCAGCTGTTCTTTCGCCTGCCGCAGGCGGTCAGCGACCTGCAGGTCTACGTCGCCGATCCTGACCGGGCGGAGGCAGCGGCCCGGCGGATCGACGCCGCACTCGGCGGCAGGGTGCGGATCGTCGACTGGCAAGAGGCCAATTCGAGCCTGTTCAACGCGGTCGAGATCGAGCGCAACGTCATGTTCCTGATCCTGACCCTGATCATCGTGGTCGCCGCCTTCAACATCATTTCGAGCATGATCATGATGGTAAAGGACAAGGGCCGCGACATCGCGATTCTGCGCACGATGGGCGCTTCGCGCGGCATGATCCTGCGGATCTTCATGCTGTCGGGGGCCAGCATCGGCGTGGTCGGCACCCTCGCCGGCCTGGCGCTCGGCGTTGCCTTCACCCGCAATATCGAGGCGATCCGCGAATTCGTGCAAAACATCCTCGGCGTCAACCTGTTCTCGGCAGAGATCTATTTTTTCACCCGAATCCCGGCGCGGCTCGATTGGGACGAGGTCGCGAGCGTGGCGATTATGGCGCTGGCATTGTCGTTTCTGGCGACGCTTTATCCGTCCTGGCGCGCCGCCCGGCTCGACCCGGTCGAGGCGCTGCGCTACGAGTGATGGCCGGCCTCGAAAGCAACGCTCCCAGTAAAAAACCCTCTCCCCCCGACGGGAGGAGAGGGCAGGGTGAGGGGGGCAGCGCCGCAACTGACGGCGGAAGCCATCCCCTCACCCCGACCCTCTCGCCTAATTTGGGGGAGAGGGAGAAAGGCTTCGCCGGGTCGGGAGCGAACCTGCAGGTGCTCGAACTGCGCGGGGTGCGCCGCGTCTTCAAAACCGGCGGGACCGAAATTACGGTGCTGAACGGCGTCGATCTGGCGCTGCAAGCGGGCGAGGTGGTGGCTCTGGTCGGTCCGTCCGGGGCCGGCAAGTCGACTTTGCTGCACCTGGCCGGGCTGCTCGAACGCCCCGACGGCGGAAGGGTGCTGATCGGCGGGCAGGATTGCGCCAGCCTGTCCGACCAGGAGAGAACCCTGCTGCGCCGGTCCGAGCTTGGTTTCGTCTACCAATTTCATCATCTGCTGCCGGAGTTTTCGGCGCTCGAAAACGTCATGCTGCCGCAGATGATCGCCGGCCTCGGGCGCGGCCGGGCGCGAGAGAAGGCGGCGGCGCTGTTGGCCGGGGTCGGCCTCGCGGCGCGCGCCGGGCACCGGCCGGCGCGGCTCTCGGGCGGCGAGCAGCAGCGGGTGGCGATCGTCCGGGCTTTGGCCAACGACCCCAAGATCCTGCTCGGCGACGAGCCGACCGGCAATCTCGACCACGCCACCGGCAAGGGGGTGCTCGAAATATTGGTGGGTCTGGTCCGCCGCACTGGGCTCGCGGCGCTGATCGCCACCCACAATCTCGATCTTGCCCGCCGTCTCGACCGCATCGTCGCCCTCGAAGACGGGCATCTCAAACCGCTCGCCCCGGATCCCTGAGTTCGGCGCTCACAGCTTGGCGGCGACTTCCTGCACCACGCTGCGCAGCCAGAAAATGGCGGGCTCGCTGCCGTGCTCGCGGTGCCACAGCGCCATGATCTCGAACGGCGGCGACGGGTAGGGCGGCTCGAACAGCTTGAGGCGATAGACGCTGGCAAAGGCGACCGCGAGACGGCGCGGCAGCGGTGCGGCCATGTCGGACTGGCTGACCACGGCGAGCGCGGGGAGAAAGTGCGGCGTTGTCAGGCCGACGACCCGGCTCAGCCCGTGCGCCGCCAACGCACCGTGCAGCAAGCCCACCTCGCTGCGCATCACCATCCGTTCAAGCCCGTGATCGACGACATAGCCGGCCACCGCCTGCTCGTCCTCGCCGGTGGCGGAAATCAACAAATGCGGTAGCCCGGCGAGCCTTTCGAGGGTCAATTCCGGCAATGCGGCGGCCGGGCGGTCGGCGCCGACCACCCAAACCCGCGTCTCGCGGAACAGCGGCGCGCAGGCGAACCATTCGGGGATGCGCCGAAAGCTGCCGATCGCCAGATCGGCGCGCCCGGCGAGCAGCGCCTCGGCCACCCCCATGTTGCTCGGGCGGATCCGGAACTCGGCATGTGGTGCAGCCTCGCGCAGCCGCGCCACCAGCGCCGGCGCCAACACGGCGCCGACATATTCGCCGCAGATGATCGTAAAGCGGCGGGAGGTCTCTTGCGGGACGAAATCGCCGGGGGTCAGCGCATGCTGGAGATGGAGCAGCCCTTGACGCAGCCGCGGCGCGATCTCGGCGGCGCGGGCGGTTGGCCGCATGCCCTCGGGGCCGCGCACGAACAGTTCGTCTTCGAGCACATAGCGCAGCCGGTTCAAGGCGTGGCTGATCGCCGATTGGGTCAGGCCGAGGCGTTCGCCGGCGTGGGTGACGCTGCGCTCCTCGATCAGCGCATCGAAAACGCGCAGCAGGTTCAGGTCGATCGCGTTAAAATGCAGATTATTCATGGTTGCGATGCAATATTATCATTTGTGTGCACGTGGGGCACCCCTGATAGTGGCGCCGACCGAATCCAATCAACAAGCCGGAGCCGCCGAAATGTCGAGCATGCTGAAATCGACCATGTTGAGTTTCGGGTTGCTGGCCGGAACCGCACTCGCCGCGCAGGCGCAGTCGGTGTCGTCGCTGCCGCCCGCCAACACCACCCCGACGCAGCCGCCCAGCGCCGTGACCCAGCCCTACACGTCGACGCAGCGCATCGTCCCCGATCCCGGCGGCAGCGTGAATTGGAAGCAACAGCCCTATCAGCCTCAGTCGGCCGCGGATTATGCGAACAACCCGGCCGATCATCCCTATTCGGCCGTGTTAGGTCCGAAGCCGAACTAGAGGGATTGCACGCGGCTGCCGCAGAACGCTGCGTAGCGACCTCCAATCCTGCTGAACCCGTCGGCCCATCGGCCGACGGGTTTTTCATTGCCGCCGGCAGGCGCCGCCGGGTTTTTATGCTCGCCGGCAGGCGCCGGCGTCAACGCTTGGCGGCAAATACGCCCGAAGTGAAATAGGGCGAGCCGACGGTCTTGGTGAAGGCGAAGTTGCCGCCGGTCTCGGCCGCCATCGGGCCGTAGAAACTGCCGGAAACGGCCCCGGCGACGCCCGGCACCTTGAGCGCGAAAGTGTAGTTTGATCCCGAGAGCGGGGCGCTGCCGTTCGAGGTGAAGCTCAACCCGTCGTAATTGATAACCGAAAACGAGCCGGTTCCGGTGCCGAAATGGTAAACCGCGCTCAGTCCTCCCGACGCCAGATATTGCGCACCGTTGTTGACCACCGTGCCGAACAAATTGCCGGTGTAGGTGCCGGTGAAGTTGGCGCCCTTGAGGCTCGAAATGTCGCTGAGGCCGGTCGGGATCCCGGCGACCCAGGAATTGATGTGCCCGACATCGACCCGCGCTGCGTTGGCGCCGGAGGCAGGGGTGTCCATCTCGCCGCCCCAATAGCCCCATTGCAGGTACTGGCAAGCGCTGCACAGGCCGTTCGGCAAGAGTGCCGTCGGCGGGGGCGCGGTTCCCGTGACCAGATAAATGTTGGAGCCGGAATTTCCGTCCGTGACCGGAACGGTGACGCCGTTGACCGTCGACGGCGATCCCGAATTCTCCAGCGCGGCAAACAGATTGTCATTAATAAAGGCGATGCGGGCGTTGGTGGCGCCCGTCGCGGTCGAGCCGAAACCGAGGTTGACGGCTTTGATCCCGCTGTTGCTGGTGGCGGCAAAAGGATCACTCCCGGTCAGGTTGGCGGCGACTTGCAGATTGGCGGCATTGGTCGAAATTGAAGTCGTGCCCGTCAGCACATAGGGGATTGGGGTGGCGGTGGTGCCGGACGCCGGCTCCTTGGTCATGATTCCGCCGAACCAGCCGGTCAAGGTCCGGGTCGTCTGCGGGCTGGTCGCCACCATCTGCGGCACCGAGGTGGCCGTGGCCGGCTGGGCGAATTGGTAGTTGGTCACCGCTTGGGTGACGGTGTTGGTCTCGTAGGCCTTGGAGGCAACCTCACTAGGGCCGCAGCAATTGCCGTTGCTCAGCACAAGGCCGGAGATTCCGTTGGCGCCGTAAAAGCTGTTGCCGTTGGCGTCCGCCGGCGTCACGTAAGGAGAGTAGATGCGGATCGGCTGGCCGGTGGCATTCGCCAGATAGCTGCCGTGGATGATGCCGTTGAGAACCGGCTGCGCCGGGCTGGTGCCGTTCAGGGATGCGTTGAGCACGTTGCCGACCAGCACGACGATAACCGAACTCTGGTTTTGCTGCGATCCGACGATTGCCAGGCTCGCCTGCAGCGCCTTGGTGCCCGCGGTGCCATTTGAGAACGTGCTGTTCAGCGGCGTCGCCAGGATCAGCGGCGAGATTGCGGCGGCGCTGCCGAGCGAGCCGCCCGTTTGCTGGCGGATGAAGGGTATGTTCGATTGCAGGGCGGCATCGGGCTGGACATTGAAGGCGAGATAGCTCGGTGCGGTCGCCGTCGCTTGATAGAAGGTCGGATTGACAGGCGTGCCGCCATAGACGAACTCGCGCTGCGCGGGCTGGTTGACCGGGGTCAGGTCGGCATAGAAGAAGGTGTTGTCCGGCGAGACATAGGTCGTGCCGGTGACCGGGCCGAGGGGGCTCGTCGTTCCGGCGCCGGAAGCGGCAAGCGTCGCCGTGCCCGCGGCCAGCGGAAAGGTGACCAGGCCGAACGGGCCGTTGGCGGTGAACGTCCCGTCAACGACGTTGCCGCCGGCATAGGGCGAGAGGCTGCCGCTAAAGCCCAAAGCGGTTCCCTGGTTGCCAGTGTCGTAAAAACCGCCGGCAACGCCGGCGATGTTGATTGACGGCACCGGGGGCGTCGGCGGGATTGGTGGCACCGGGGGAACGACGATCGGCGCGGGGAAGACCGGCGTTCCCGGTTGCAGATTGGGGAATTGGGCGATGGTGACGCTCGGACCGCCGCCGACCGGAGTGACGATGGCCCCCGGCACCGAAACATTCTGGTAGTTCAGCTGGTTCTGCTGGACCACCGGGGTCACGTTTTGCGGCTGCGGCGCCGGCGGCTGGGTGCGCGCCGAGGCCTCGATGCTGGCCGCGAGATTGCTCGAAATCACGTTGGCGATGCCGCTGTTGATGACCATGACTTCGGTCGGCACCTGCGGCGCGCCGCCATTGCCGCCGGAGCGTCCGTCGACCTGGGCGAGCAGCGAGGCGGTGGCCCCCGGCGGCGCCGGACCGGGGTCGGACGGAGAGTCGCCTGGCCGCGCCACGGTGACCTCAAAGCCAGGCCGGGTGATCGTCTGCGAGACGCCGTTCAGCCCGGTAATGGTGACGCCCTTGCCGTAGACAAAGATGACTTCGAGCGCGCTGCAGCCAGCCAAGGGCAAGGCGGCGGTAGGGGCGCAGTCGGACCCGACCCGGACCAGCATCACCCCGCCGCGGATGCCGATGGTGGCCGCCGGCGTGCGCATCGTGACCGCATTGACCTGCTTGCTGAGCTTGCCGCCGACAAAGCGAAAAACGCCGCGCGTCAGGCTCGCGACCAGCCGGCCGGTGCCCGCGTTCGGGTTGTAGACGAACTGGTCGATGACCATGTTCGCATTCGGTCCGACCGACAGCGTCGATTCGTCGACGAACAGGATCTGGGTCTGACCTGCGGCCTCGGTGGTGATCCGCTCGTTGAACACCACGTTCTGGCCCAGCACCAATCGTCGCGGCACGCCGCCGGGCGGGATGCCCATCGCCGCTGGGTTGACCGCGCTGTCGACCCCGACCCGCTGCTGGGCGAACCCGGCCGGGCCCCCGAGCCCGAGACCAAGCAGCAGCGCAACCAGTGCCGCCAGCCGCGGCGGGCGCCGGACGATGATCGACATCGGACCCTCTCTGACGATTGGACTCAATTAAAAGCGGATCTGCGGTCCGAGCAAGATTGAATTGTTGGTGTAAGCGTATATCGGCAGGTTTGAGGAGACAATATCGCGCTCCAGCTGTAAGACGATCGAGATGGTCGCATTGACCGGGACCGCCTCGGTAAAGCCGAAGCGCCAGCGTTGCGTCAACTGGCTGCTCGGCGAAAAGATCAGCGGGTTGCCGCTGGTGTTGCAGCACGGGTCGGGTGAGGCGTAAATGCTCCAGGCGCGGCCCAGAAACACCGAGCTTTCCCACGGATAGGGCGAAATTGAAAACGGCGCGCCGTAATGGATGCGATAGGAACCGGTCACGGCGTAACTGTCGTTCGTGTAATAGGAGAGCTGCGTCGTCTGATCGAGGTAATCGAATTCGAGGTTCAGCGCCGAGTTGGCGGTGACCGGCTTGATCGCCGACACCGACAGCAGCTTGTCGCTGCCGTCGAGGCCGGTCGACAGCGGGCGGTCGGCGGCATTGGTAAAATTCTTGTGGCGAAACTCGAAGACCGATTTCACCGCCAGGTCGCCCCAAACCAGTTGGTCATATTCGAGCCCGACGCCATAGGCGCCGAAATATTGGTTCTCGCCGAGGCCCACCTCGTCGAGAATGGCGTAGGGCTTGGCCGAGGCGAGCTGGTTGCCGACCAGGCCGCCGTTCGGAAAATTGAAGCGCGGCCCGCCGGTCACTTCGAGCAGGTCGAGATCGAGGCGGTCGACCGCCTGGTTCAAATAATGGTTGACGTAGCCGACGCTGGTGACTTCGAGCGTGTCGTGGTTCTGCGTTTCGAGATCATAGCTGTAGAGCAGCGACCCGCTGGCGAACACGCTGCCTGACGACTGCTTGACAAACTGGCTGTTGAGCAGCACCGGCCCGATCGGCGACAGGATCAGCGGCGAGCCGGGGGCGACATTGGCGTCGGTCTGGTATTGCCCGCCGAGAAAGATATAGCCGGAAAGCTGGTTGCGCGACTGCTGCCTTTCGATCTGCGCCAAATATTCGGCGATGCGCCGACGCACCTCGGGCGGCGGATTGGCGGCAGCGGCCTTGTCGAAATAATCGCGGGCGACGGAGTAGGACCCCATGCGGAAATATAAGGCCCCGAGCTCGAGGTCGACCCGCGGCAGATTGGGGTTGAATAGCAGCATCCGCTCCAGTGCCGAGACCGCCGCCTCGTAATCGCCCAGGCGCGCCGAAACATCGGCATAGGCAAAGGTTACGTCGAGATTTGCCGGGTTGCGCAGCATCTCCTGGAACAGCGCTTCCTTGCGCGCTTCGAGCACCCCCTGGTCATCGGCTGCGACCGGCTGTGCAGTCGCCGTCGGCACCGCAACAGGAACAGCGAGCGCTAAAATGCCCCCGAGAAGCGCCGCGATTGCCGCGAGATGGAGTGCCGCGCTTTTTACCTTGTCCAAAGCGCTCACCGCCTTTTCCCTCTTTGGTCCGCGCCGAAGCTCGGACTTTCCCAACCGGAACGAGTTTAGGTTACGAGCTTACTCGACTGCAAGTCTCACCCGCAGTATTGGAACTCCCGGCGTGTCGCGCCGCGCGGGTTTTGCCAGGGCGTGGCGGCCGGCGCTTGCGGCGCGCTCCAGATCGGAGGCACAGTATGGCCGAAACCCGGCCCCGCTCGCGGCGGGCGACAGCGGGCCCAGCGCACGAGGGCCGGGGGCAGGAGGCGATCGCGTGACCACGCCGCTCTACGACGCGCTCGAGGCGCGCGATCCGGCGCTGCGCGAGGCGGAATTGACGAGGGCGCTGCCGTCGCTGATCGCTGCGGCCAAGGCGCGCTGCCCGGCCTACCGCGCGCTCTTCGCCGCGATTCGCCCGGAGGAGGTGACCGACCGGCGGGCCTTGGCCCAGTTGCCGCTGACCCGCAAATCGGAGCTGATCGATTGCAGCGCCGCGATCCTCCGTTCGGCGGGTTTGCCGCGGTGCCGCTCTCCGCACTTCGCCGCGTCTTTGTCTCGCCCGGCCCGATCTATGAGCCGGAGGCCAAGCGCGCCGATTACGGCCGCTTCGCCCGCGCGCTGTTCGCCGCCGGGTTTCGCCCCGGCGACTTGGTGCACAACACTTTCTCCTACCATCTGACCCCGGCCGGGGCGATGGTCGAGAGTGCGGCCGAAGCGCTCGGCTGCCCGGTCGTCCCGGCCGGTCCCGGCCAGACCGAGCTGCAGCTGCGGGCGATCGCCGATCTACGTCCGGTCGGCTATGTCGGCACCCCGTCGTTTCTGAAGATCCTGCTCGATCGGGCGGCCAGCGACGGCACCGACATCTCTTCGTTGAAAAAGGCGCTGGTCTCGGCCGAAGCCCTGCCGGCGGCGTTGCGCCGCGAATTGCGCCGCGGCGGCCTCGGCGTGCTGCAGTGCTATGGCACCGCCGATATCGGCCTCATTGCCTATGAGAGCGCCGACCCCGACGGCGAAGCCGAGGCGGGCATGGTGCTCGACGAGGCGATCATCTTGGAGCTGGTCCGCCCCGGAACCAGCGAACCGGTCGATGCCGGCGAAGTGGGCGAGGTCGTGGTGACCACCTTGACCCCCGAATATCCGCTGATTCGCTTTGCCACCGGCGATCTTTCGCGGATGCTGCCCGATCCCGGCGCGGGCCACGCGAGGCGCCGGACCAACCATCGCATTGCGGGCTGGCTCGGCCGCGCCGATCAGACGACCAAGGTGCGGGGCATGTTCGTTCATCCCGAGCAGGTCGCCGATGTGCTGCGCCGCCACCTCGAGATCCGCCGCGCCCGGCTGGTGGTCGAGCGGCCGGGCGGCGCCGACGAGATGACGCTGTTTGTCGAGCTCGGCGAAGGGAGGGAGGATACTGCCCCGATCGCCGAAACCGTTCAGGCCTTGACGCGGCTGCGCGGGAGGGTCATCGCGGTAGCGCTCGGCAGCCTGCCCGACGACGGCAAGCTGATCGAGGACCGCCGCGACCTTGGCCGCGATCCCGGGTGAAATTCACCAAAACGTCACACTTTTTTCCAATAGAAGACCCAATCCGCTCCCCATATGTTAAGCGTAAGGTCTACCCTTACAGGTTTGTCCCCCAAACCTCGTAATCGGTCGAATGCTTCGACCGATGGCCAAAGCGGCTCCGGATTCCCCCTCCGGGGCCGCCTTTTTTGCCGGGATCTGCCCTCTCGGCGGACCGGGCCGTGCCCGTCACCGCGCTGAACGCCCTCGATTGCGGCCTGCCGGACCTGATCGCCGAAGAGCTGGCGTGCCGGCGCGGGATGCGCCAGGTTTTTGCCGGGGTGTCGTTTTGCCTGCCATCGGGCGGCGCGCTAGTGTTGACCGGCGCCAACGGCAGCGGCAAATCGAGCCTGTTGCGGCTCGCCGCCGGCCTTTTGGCGCCGGCTTCGGGCCGGCTCTCCTGGGGTGCGCTGCCGGTCGCGGCTGATCTCGCCTCGCATCGCGCACGGCTCCATTATGTCGGCCATCAGGACGCGGTAAAGCCGACGATGACGGCGCGCGAGACCTTGACCTTCTGGGCGGCATTGCGCGGCCGCCGGCCCCCGACCGCGCCAGCGATCGAGGAGGCGCTCGCCGCCTTCGCACTCGACCCTTTTGCCGATTGGCCGTGCCGCTGGCTCTCCGCCGGGCAGCGGCGGCGGCTGGCGCTCTCGCGCCTGCTGGTGGCGCCGGCGGCGTTATGGCTGCTCGACGAGCCGACGAGCGCCCTTGACGCAGACGGTCAGCACCGGCTCGAGCGTGTCATCGCGGCCCATCGCGCGGCCGGCGGGCGGGTGCTGTTGGCGACCCATCTGCCGCTCGCCCTCGAGGATGCGGCGACGCTGGCGCTCGACGGTTTCGCGCCGCATTTCGACCCGGCTCTCGCGCTCTGAGGCATGACTGCGCTCCTCGGGATTTTTCGCCGCGACCTCGGTCTCGCGTTGCGGCAGGGTGGCGACACCGGGCTCGTCCTCGCCTTTTTCGTGCTCGCGGTCGTGCTGTTCCCGTTCGGCGTCGGCCCCGAGGCCGAAATTCTGGCGCGAATCGCCGCCGGGATCTTGTGGGTCGCCGCACTGCTCGCGGCCTTGCTGTCGCTCGACCGGCTGTACCAGGCCGATTACGAGGATGGCGGGCTCGAGCTGATCGCATTGTCGCCGTTGCCGCTCGAGCTGGCGGTGCTGGCGAAAAGTGCGGCGCATTGGGTGGCGAGCGGGCTTCCGCTGGTGCTGGCGAGCCCGGTCTTGGCGCTGTTCGTCGATCTGCCGGCGCAGGCGATCCCGACCCTGGCCGTGAGCCTCTTGCTCGGCACCCCGTTCCTGAGCCTGATCGGCGGCGTCGCCGCGGCCTTGACCCTCGGCGCCAGGCGGCAGGGCGTGCTGCTGTCGCTGCTGGTCCTGCCGCTTTACGTGCCGCCGCTGGTGTTCGGCGCGGGCGCGGTCGAGGCGAGCGCCCTCGGCGCCGCGGCACGCCCGGATCTGTTGGTTCTCGGCGCGCTGACCCTGGCGGCCCTGCCGCTCGCGCCTTGGGCCAGCGCCGCGGCATTGCGCCAGGCGCTCGAATGAGGGGCGGCCGGTATTTTCGCGGGGATCGGTGCGCCGGCCGGTGCCGGTATAGCAGGGTGCGACCGCTTCGCGGCTGACGAGCGCGCGGGTTTGCGCTACAAGGGGCTGTTGCCATCACGGCTCGGCGGGCGATGCTCAATCGATTTGCCAACCCGGCGCGTTTCATGCGGCTCAGCGCCGCGGCGTTGCCGTGGTGCTGCGGGCTGACTCTGGTGCTGCTCGCCATCGGGCTCTACCTGGCGCTGGTCGAGGCGCCCGCCGATTACCAGCAGGGCGAGGCCGTGCGCATCATGTACGTCCATGTCCCGGCCGCGTGGCTGGCGCTCTCGGTCTATCTGTTCATGGCGGTGGCGAGCGGCGTCGCCCTCGTCTCGCGCCACCCGCTCGCCGACATCGCGGCGCGCTCGGCTGCCCCGATCGGCGCCGCCTTCACCTTTGTCTGCCTGGTCAGCGGGTCGCTGTGGGGCCGCCCGATGTGGGGCACCTGGTGGGTCTGGGACGCCAGGCTGACCTCGGTGCTGGTCCTGTTCTTTCTTTATCTCGGCTATATCGCGCTGGTGAACGGTTTTGACGATCCGGCGCGCGGGGCCAAGGCCGGCTCGGTATTGGCGCTGGTCGGCGTCGTCAACCTGCCGATCATCAAGTTCTCCGTCGATTGGTGGAACACGTTGCATCAGCCGGCGAGCGTGCTGCGGCTCGGCGCGCCGACCATCGCGCTCGCGATGCTGGTGCCGCTCCTGGTCATGGCGGCGGCGTTCTGGATGCTGTTCGCGACCTTGCTGATGGTGCGCATGCGGACCGGCCTGAACGAGCGCAAGGCGCTGGCGCTGCGCCTCAACCGGATGCCGGCGCCGCGATCCGCCCGTGCCGGGTCGGCGCCTTCCATGTCGGCGCCTGCCGGGCGGGAAAGCGCGGCATCGGCGCGCCCGGCCTTGCGCTGAGGCGGCCCTTGCACGAACTGCACACCTATTTCGCGATGGGCGGCTACGCGGTCTATGTGTGGCCCGCCTACGGCGTGAGCGTTGCGGTGCTGGGCGGCCTCGCCCTTCATTGCCTGCTCCGCTACCGGCTGAGCATGCGCAGCCTCGACGAATTGCAGCGTCAGCTCGGCCCACGGCGATGACCCGTAAGCAGCAGCGGCTGAGCCTCTTGGCGCTCGGCATGGCGGCGCTCGGCGGTGCTACGGCGCTGGTGCTGACCGCCTTCAGCAGCAACCTCGTCTTTTTTTACAGCCCCAGCGATCTGAAGACGCAGGCGATTTCGCCCGACCGCCGGGTGCGGATCGGCGGGCTCGTCGAGCGGCACAGCCTCGTGCACTCGACCGGCGGGGATCGGGTGTCGTTTCGCATCACCGACGGCAAAACCGACATCGCCGTCACCTATCATGGCATCCTGCCCGACCTGTTCCGCGAAGGGCAGGGGGTGGTGGCCGAAGGAAAACTCGAGCCCGACGGCGACTTTGCCGCCGCGACCGTGCTCGCCAAGCACGACGAGCGCTACATGCCGCGCGAGGTTGTCGACGCGCTGAAAAAGAGCGGGCACTGGCAGGAGGGTGCTGCGAGCGTGAACGCCGCCGCCCCGCTCAAGGCCGCCGCTTCCATCACCGACGGCCGTTAGCGCATGATGCGATTGAGCCGCGCCACCCGTTCGTCGCCCCCGCGCAAGCGAGGGAATGACGGTTCGATCTGATCGGGTAACTTCTAGCATCCGGCGGACAGCGATGGCGCGCAGGCTCGTCTTTCTGTTGCCGGCGGGATTGTTCGCGGTGCTGGTGATCGCGTTTGCGATGGGCCTCGACCGCGACCCGAGCCTGTTGCCGTCGGCGCTGATCAACCGGCCGGCCCCCGATTTCGCGCTGCCGGGGCTCTTGGATCCGGCGCGCGGGCTCGCGCGCAAGGATCTCGGACCCGGGGTCACGCTGGTCAACTTCTTCGCCTCGTGGTGCCTGCCGTGCCGCGAGGAGCAACGGGCGCTGATGGCGCTGGCGCATCGCCCCGGCGTCACCCTCGACGGCATTGCCTATAAGGATAAGCGCGCGGCTTCCCGCCGTTTCCTCGCCGATTTCGGCAACCCCTACGATCGCGTCGCGGTCGACCGCGACGGCACCACGGCGATCAATTTCGGGGTCTACGGCGTGCCCGAAACCTATGTCGTGGACCCCGCCGGCCACATCCGCTATCGCCAGGTCGGCCCGTTGAGCACAGCCGATATCGAGCAAAAGATATTGCCGATGATCGCGCGGATCAGCGGTTCGGCCGGCCTGCCGGCGACCGCGGCGCGGTAAGCCGTCTTAAACAACTGACCGGCCCTCGCCGGCCGGACCGCGTGACATCAGGCGTGGCCGGCGTCGCTCGACAGGGTCGAGATGTCGACGCCGAGCTTACCCAGCGCGCGCCGCCATTTCGCGTCGTGGTCGGCGTCGAACACGATCTCGGCATCGGCCGCGACCGACAGCCAGCCATTGGCCTGGATCTCGGCGTCGAGCTGGCCCGGCGCCCATCCGGCATAGCCGAGCGCGAACAAGCTGTGCCGCGGACCCTCTCCCTTGCCGATGGCGCGCAGGATGTCGAGGGTCGCGGTCACCGAAATGTTGCCGGCGACCGGCAGGGTTGCGTCCTCGCGGTAATCGCCGGTGTGCAAGACAAAGCCGCGGCCCGGTTCGACCGGACCGCCAAAATGCACCGGGCGCGCCCTGGCGCGGCCGACCGGCTCGATTTCGAGCTGAGCGAACAATTCGGCCATGGTCAGCGGCCCCAGCACCTTGTTGATCACCAGGCCCATCGCCCCGGCGTCACTGCTGTGAGCGCACAGATAAATCACCGACCGGGCGAAGCGGGGATCTTCCATCTGCGGCATCGCCACCAACAGCTGGCCTGCTAGCGAACTCAACCCACCCTCCGCTGCGATCGCTCGATCATGGCGCCTATCCCCGATCCAATCTCGCAGCTTATACGTCTATCACAGGGTTTTGTTGCGAAGCTTGGCGCAAAAAACCGGCGGCCCGATGCCGCCGGTCCGGTTTGCCCGGCCGAGGGCGCTGTGCTATCGCTCCGCCTTCGGATCTGTACCAGCATCGGAGGGACTACTCATGACGATCAAGGTCGGCGACAAGCTGCCGTCGGTAACGCTGCGGCAAGTCACCCCGGAAGGGCCGAAGGAGGTCACCACCGACGAGTTCTTCCGTGGCCGAAAGATCATTCTGTTCGCGGTGCCTGGGGCCTTTACCCCGGCCTGCTCGCAACGCCATCTGCCGGGCTTTGTCGACAAGGCGGCTGAGATCAGGGCCAAAGGGATCGACGAGGTCGCCTGCGTCGCGGTCAACGACCCCGCGGTGATGGGCGCCTGGGGCAAGGACCAAAAGACCGCCGGCAAGGTGACGATGCTGGCCGACGGCAGCGGCGATTTCGCCCGCGCCTTGGGGCTCGAGCTCGATCTGAGCAAGGGCGGGCTCGGGGTGCGCTCAAAGCGCTATTCGATGCTGGTCGACAACGGCGTCGTTAAATCGCTCAACCTCGAGGCCCAGCCCGGCCAGGTCGAGGCCTCCAGCGCCGACACAATGCTGAAGTCGCTGGCCTAGATCTACCTACGGCAGCTGTCGTCGCCCCCGCGAAAGCGGGGGTCCAGGGGTTCCATGCGGGTGCAGGCTGCCCGCTGTTCATGCCGGGGGCAGGTCTGGGTACGCGCTTGCGCGGGTATGACGGCGAATTGGATGGGTCACGAACGTTGGAAGTTTACCGTCAGCGCCGCGGACGGTCGGCGACGTAGTCCCGGCTCTGCATCTCGTTGAGGCGCGAGACGGTGCGCTGGAACTCGAAGCTGCCGTCACCGGTGACGAAGATTTCTTCCGGCGGCGTCTCGGCCGAGGCGATCAACAGCGTGCGCGCCTCATAGAGCGTGTCGATCAGGATGTTAAATCGCCGCGCCGCGTTGCGCTCGTCGGGTCCGAGGCGCGGGATGCCCTCGACGATGATTGCGGCGAAACGCTCGGCGATCGCCAGGTAGTCGGCGGCGCCGAGCGGCTGGGCGCACAGATCGGCAAAGCCGAACCAGGCGAGGTTGCGTGCCGCGCGCGGCACGACGAGGGTGCGCCCCTTGACGATCAGGCTGGTGCGCGCGCCCGATGCCCCGTCGCTCAATTCGGCAAAGGTGGCGTCGAGCTCCCGATGCGCCATCTCGCCGAGCGGAAAATGATAGACCCGCTTGCCCCGGATGCGGGCCAGGCGATAATCGCGGCCGCTGTCGAGCTCGAGCACATAGAGCTTGCGCTTGAGGAGGGCGACAAACGGCAAAAACCGGTCGCGGTGCAGCCCGTGCCGGTAGAGCTCGTCGGGAGCCAGGTTAGAGGTCGCCACGACCACGATCCCGGCGTCGAACAGCGCGGTGAACAGGCGGTCGAGGATCATCGCGTCGGCGATGTTGTCGACCTGGAATTCGTCAAAGCACAACAGCGCCGCGTCAGCGGCGATGTCGGCTGCGACCTTGGCGATCGGCTCGCGGGTCTTCTCGCGCCGCTCCTGTTCGATGCGGTCGTGCACTTCGAGCATGAAGGCGTGAAAATGCACCCGCCGCTTGCGCGGGCCGGGCGCGGTCGCAAAGAACAGATCCATCAGCATCGATTTGCCGCGACCGACCGGGCCGCAAAGATAGAGCCCAACGGGCGCATGGGCGCCGTTGTGCTCGGCGAGGCCAAAACGGGCGAGCCAGCCGTAGAGCCCCGATTCGGGATGGTAATCGAGGAGTGCGCGATAGAGGCTCTGCAGCCGCTCGACCGCGAGCTGCTGCGCCGCGTCGGGTTCGAGCCGGCCGGCCTGGCGCAGCGCCCGGTACGCCGCCATCGGCTCGGTCGCCGAGCCGAAATCGAGTGCCGTCATCGCGACCGGCATAAAAGTGCCGTCATCGCGACCGGCATAAAGCGGAGGGCATGGCGCGGGGGATGGTGGCAGATCGGGGTGCAGAATGGCGGGCTGGTGTAGAGTGGCGGGCCGGCATCGGTTGCGGGCCGCGGCCGGGGTCTACTTCAGCCGCGAGCGCGGCGCAACCGGGTCGCGGCGAACGGAGCGAACACCATGAACGAAGACCGTTTCAACATCGATATCCGCAGCTTCCTCAAGGTCGTTGGGGTGACCTCGCAGCGCGAGGTCGAGCGGGCGGTGCGCGCGGCATTGGCCGACGGCGCGCTCGCGGCAAACGCCGTCTTAAAGCCGCGCATGACCTTGTCCGTCCCCGAGCTCGGGCTCGAGCACGTCATCGAAGGCGAGATCGGGCTGGAGTAACGAGCCCGGGGCGGCGGCGCCTTGGGCGTATCAGGCGTCGAGCGCCGGCAGCTCGGCGGCGGCGCCGAGCGAGAGCAGCAGGCTGGCCTCGCCCTCGGGCAGGGTTTCGACATTGGCCAGCTTGCGGTCAATCTGGCGCCGCCGAACAGCGACCTCCTCGATCGTTTTCGAGGCCTCGTGCAGCTTCTTCTGCACTTTTTCGAGAATATCGCCGTACTTCTCGAACTCGGTCTTGACCGCGCGCAAGACCTGCCACACTTCGCTCGAACGCTGCTGGATCGCCAGGCTGCGAAACCCCATGCGCAGGCTGTTGACCAGCGCCAGCAGCGTGGTCGGGCCGGCGACGACGACGCGCCAATCGTGCTGCAAGGCGTCGACCAGACCCGGGCGCCGCACGATCTCGGCATAGAGCCCTTCGGTTGGCACGAACAGCAGTGCAAAATCGGTCGAGTGCGGCGGCGCCACGTATTTCGAGCAGATGTCGCGCGCCGCCTGGCGGATGCGAGCCTCGATGGCCTTGCCCGCAATCTCGACCGCCGGCCCGTCGGCGCGGTCGGCCGCGTCGGACAGGCGCTCGTAATCCTCGGTCGGGAATTTGGCGTCGATCGGCAGCCACAGCGGGCCGTCGCCATCGGCGCCGGGCAGGCGGATCGCGAATTCGACCCGCTGGTTGCTGCCCGGCCGAACCTCGACATTGCGGTCGTACTGCTCGGCGGTCAGCACCTCGGCGAGGATGCCGCCGAGCGAGACCTCGCCCCAGGTGCCGCGCGCCTTGACATTGGTCAAGACCCGCTTCAGGTCGCCGACCCCGGCCGCCAGCGCCTGCATCTCGCCCACACTCTTGAACACCTGCTCGAGCTGGTCGCTGACCAGCTTGAAACTGGCGCCGAGCCGGTCTTCGAGTGTCTTGTGCAGCTTTTCGTCGACCGTGGCGCGCATCGCTTCGAGCTTTTCGGCGTTGTCGGCGCGCATCGCCTCAAGCCGGCCCTCGACCGTGCGCTGCAGCGAATCGCCGAGCCGGATCACCGCGCCGGTCACCTCCTCGCGCAACTGGCGCGATTCCTCGGCGGCGAAACCGCGGTTGCGCGCCAGCTCGTCGCGCCAGCCCTGGTCGAGATGCCGCAGCGCCGGCTCGATCGGCGCCTCGCTGCGCCGCGCCAGCGCGCCAAAGCGCAGCAGCAGCACGATCCCGGCCGCGAGGGCCAGCACCGACATCGCCAATGCGGTGAGGGCCATCGCGTCAACTCTTCCCGGCGGCCACGGCCCCGTGCCGGGCTATTTCGCTGCGGTCACCATGATTTCGACCAAAACCTCGGGGCGCGCCAGATCAGCCCGCACACAGGCGCGGGCCGGCGGGTTCTCGGGGTCGACCCAGGCGTTCCACACCGAGTTCATCTCGGCGAACAGCGCCATGTCCTTGAGCCACAGATTGGCCGAGAGCAGGCTCGATTTGCTGGTCCCGGCCTGGGCCAGATAGGCGTCGATCTTGTCGAGGATCTGCCGGGTCTGCCCCTTGACGTCCTGCGCGGTGTCGCCGGCGGTCAGCCCGGCAAGATAAACCGTGTCGCCGCGCACCACGCAGCGGCTCATGCGCGGGCCCGGCGGCTGGGTCAGGTCGATGCGGCGGATGTCCATGGTCCCGTTCTCCTCTCAAAGACAAAGATCGGCAGCGTCAGCCGACCGATGACCCGATTACGGCTTCCCGCGGCGGCGTCGCATAATCGACGATGCGCTTGCCCGAGGCATGGATGCCAAAAGTCACCAGCGGCCGCTCCCCGGTCGTGCGAAACGCATGCACCCGGTGGGCCGGCAGCAGCACGGTGACCCCGGGCTCCAGCTTGACGACGCCGTCCTCGCCGTCGAGCCACGCCTCGCCGGCGCCGTCGAGCACGGTCAGCGTCTCGACATAGGGATGCGAGTGCAGCGGCGTGCAGTAGCCGGGCGGCGACACCTGGATGCCGGTGCGAATCGGCAGGCCTTCGCCGGTGTCGTCGCCAACGAGCGGGCAATAGCTCGCCCCGCCGGCGAACGTCACGTTCGGCCGGTCGGCATGGCGAATGAGCGTCAGCTTGTCCTGCATGCGAGCCTCCGCAGCGAGCCGGGTTTCACTGGAAACGATCGTAGCACACTCGCCGCACGATCGATATTGGCCATGCCACCGATCGCGTTGGCATCGCGGGCCCGGTCCGCTGCCCGCGTTGGCATTCTTTGCCGGACTTGCTTTCGAGAAGGTTGAGCTCCGCGCCGGGCAGTCCCGGATGCGCTCCGCGATCGGATCGAATAATGCGAACAATTCTATTTTCGGCCGTCCGGAACAAGCCGTGCCAAAAAATTGTTCAGGTTCTCAGTAATCAAACAAATCAGGAAGCAGGACATGAAACGCCTTTTGGCCGCGGCCGTCGTCACCGCGATGACCGGCCTTCTCGGGCAAGCTGCGGTTGCACAGAACACGCCGCCGGAGGCCAACCCCCACCCCAGCACCCCGGCAGTCGTCACCGGCAACGCGGACAATCCGGGAGCCCCCGCAATCGGGGCCAACAGCTTTACCGAGGCGCAGGCGAAATCCCGCATCCGAAAGGCCGGCTACACCCACGTTTCCAACCTGGTAAAAGACCAGGATGGGATCTGGCGCGGCAAGGCTTACAATGGAAAGGCAACCGTCCCGGTGGCGCTCGACTACCAGGGGAATGTCGTCCCTAAGTAATCGATGTCGTTAGATTACTGACTTACTGAGGAATTGGAGATGACCCAGACCGTGACGGCTCTTTACGATACGTACGATGCAGCGGTGTCGGCCGTAAATGCCCTCGAGGCAGCCGGCATCCCGCACTCCGAGATCAGCATCGTGTCGAACAATGTCGATAATCGGTATCAGGACGTTCGCGCGCCGCACGCTGGCACCGACGCTGGTGCGGGCGCCGGCATCGGGGCGGCGGTTGGCGGCGTCGGCGGCCTCTTGACCGGCCTCGGCCTATTGGCGATCCCGGGCGTCGGTCCGGTCGTCGCCGCCGGCTGGCTGGTGGCGACGGCGGTCGGTGCGGTCGGCGGCGCCGTTGTCGGCGGTGCGGCCGGCGGGCTGGTGGGCTCGCTCGCCGGCGCCGGGGTGCCGGAACGCGATGCCAATGTCTATGCCGAAGGGGTGCGCCGCGGCGGGACCCTCGTCTCGGCGCGGGTCGACGATGCGCGCGCACCCTTGGCCCGCGAAATCCTCGAACGCTATAACCGGATAGACCCGGCGGTTCGCGGCGCCGCATACCGGGAAAGCGGCTGGACCGCGTTCGACGAAAACGCACCGGCCTACACTCCCGACGAAATCGCCGCCGAGCGCCAGCGCTACCTCGACCGCGACATTTAGCCCCCTCGACCTGGAATCGACCGCGAGACGAGGTCCCCGGGGGATCTCGTCCTATGATGGAAATCGGTTGTGGGAAAGTAGTCCCATCGAGGGTCCCGGTGGCCGCGCGAGGATCTGCGTCTGGGCGCTGGAACCCCGAGGCGGCCCCGGCCTTACCGCCGCGCGTTGAAGAAGGCGCGCAGCAATTTCCCGCAGCGGCGCTCGTCGATACCGCCGTAGACCTCCGGGCGGTGATGGATGGTCGGCCGGTCGAACAGGCGTGGGCCGTGCTCGACCGCCCCGCCCTTTGCGTCCCAGGCGCCGAAATAGAGCCGGCGCAGCCGCGCCAGTGCCACCGCTGCCGCGCACATCGCGCAAGGTTCGAGCGTGACCCACAGATCGCAGCCGGTCAGATGCTTCGCCCCCAGGCGCTGCGCTCCGGCGCGCAGCACCAGCATCTCGGCATGTGCGAAGGGGTCGTGGTCGGCCTCGACCCGGTTACCGGCGGCGGCGACAATTTTGCCGTCGCCGTCGAGAAGCACCGCGCCGACCGGCACCTCGCCCCGGGCCGCCGCGGCCTCGGCCTCGGCCAGCGCCAACATCATCGGCGACGTGCCTGCGCTCATCTCCCCGGTGCTCGCCCAAGGTGCCGGCGGCGGATCGGCTCCGGGATCGCGATCGGCCGGCGG
Source organism: uncultured Alphaproteobacteria bacterium (assembly GCA_963832875.1). GTDB lineage: Bacteria > Pseudomonadota > Alphaproteobacteria > ATCC43930 > CGMCC-115725 > AP-15. The sequence goes on from CAWHWB010000007.1 coordinate 359,874, forward strand.
GTCGACAGTCGCATGAACAACCCCTCCTGCTCGGCCTCGGCATGGACCGCGGCGGCGACCGTGAATTCCGCGGCGAGCCGCCATCGCACCCGGCCGAGCGCGGCCACCCATATCCGCCCGATCAGCGGGTCGGCGATCGTCACCGGCCGGCGATAGGAAATCCGCGTCGACAGCAGGATCGGCGCCACATCCTCGGCCAACGCCCGGACCAGCGGATAGGCCTCTTCCATCAGCCCCAGTCGCAGATCCTCGAGCCAGCGCACGAACACGATGTTGCTGACGATGCCGGCAAAGTCGATGTCGTAGGTTTGCACCCGCAGCGGCACCTCATAGATTTCGCTCATCATCGCACCGCTTTAAATCGTCCCCAGCATCGCAAAACCCGGCCAAATCTCATGGCGATCCGTCCCGATCGTCCCGATATATTCGCGGCATCGGGCTTAATGAGTCCGAACCAGATTGGCTGCGGATTAACCGATGAGCGAGCTGCGGGCCCGCGCCCGAGTTTTATACAACGCGCTGAATTTCGACACGCCGGTCAATTTTGGCCAAGATGAATTGGTCAAGGGCCTGGGACAGGACAAATATGTCGAGAACCTGCACGGTGCCGCCGATCGCGATCCGGTGCAGGAGCTCGCCAACCAGATCGATTTGTCGGACAGTGCCGGCGCTTATCTGTTCACCGGCAACCGTGGCACCGGCAAAACCGCGGAACTCTTGCGACTCGCAAGGATTTTGCATGGCTACGACTGCGAAGTGTTCTATGTTGACATGTCGGAATACCTCAATCTGAGCCAGCACATCGAGGTCACCGACTTTCTGATCAGCGTGCTCGGCGCATTCTCTGAAAAAATCGCCGATCGTTTTCACGACAATCCGGGCAAGCCCAGCTTCTTCGAGCGGGTCCGCTCGCTGCTCAACGCCAATGTGCAGTTTACCGAAATCAAGATCCCCGCCGGCTGGAGGATCAGCCTCAGCTTCAACGAAATCTGGCTTTGATCGAAGCGCGGTCGAAGGCGCTGCTGGACGGGCCGCAATGACCGCCGCCACCGAATTGCAAATCATCGCCATCGACCCGATTCCCTGCACAATCCCTGCTCGGCCGCGAAAATTCGCTGCTGAGCAGTGGCAAATTCCCTGCTTCGCCGCTGCGCATGGTGCGCATAACCGGTTGATCCCTTCGATTTATCGGCGGGAGGCCGGCTTCTGTCGAGGCGCGCCACCGGGAATTGTCGGGAACTTCAGGGTATCACCGTGACCGGAATCGATCGGAACCTACTATGACGCAAGCGGTCATCGGCCTCACCCTCGATCACGAGCCCTCGGGCGGCTGGTCGAAGTTCCCGTGGTATGCGATCCGCGAGAACTACTGCAACGCGGTGCGCCATGCCGGCGGGCTGCCGATCCTGTTGCCGCATGACCCCGACGCCGCCGCCCTTTATCTCGACCGGATCGACGGGCTGGTCGTGACCGGCGGCGGCTTTGACGTCGACCCGGCCTTGTTCGGCGCCGAAACGCGCCACCCGAGCGTCACCACCAAGGACCGCCGCACCGCTTTCGAGCTGGCCGTGACCAGGGGGGCGCTCGACCGCGACCTGCCGGTGCTCGGCATCTGCGGCGGCCAGCAATTGCTGAACGTGGCGCTCGGCGGCACCCTCGTTCAGCACATTCCGGATGAGGTGCCGGATGCTCTGCCGCACCGCCAGCCGAACCCGCGCGACGAGCCCGGCCATGACGTTCGGGTGGTCGCCGGCACTCTTCTCCATCGCGTCACCGGCGCGGTTCATCTGGCGGTCAACAGCGCCCACCACCAGGCGGTCAAGGCGGCCGGGCCGGGTGTCGTGATCGATGCGCGCGCCACCGATGGCGTCGTCGAGGGCATCGAAGACCCGCGCCGCCGCTTTTGCCTCGGCGTGCAATGGCACCCCGAATTCGAGATCGGCGAGGCCGACCGCCGCATCTTCCGCGCCTTTGTCGAAGCGGCATCTGCATGACGGAAGAGGGTACCGAGGCGCCCGCCGAGCGCATCGCCAAAATGCTGGCCCGCGCCGGGCTGTGCTCGCGCCGCGACGCCGAGCGCTGGATCGCCGCGGGCCGCGTCTCGGTCGACGGCGAGGTGCTGGCGAGCCCCGCGGTGACGGTCGGCGCGGCAAACGATGTCCGCGTCGACGGCAAGCCTGTTCCACAGCCCGACCGCGCCCGCCTGTGGCGCTATCACAAGCCGGCTGGCCTCGTCACCACGCATCGCGACGAGAAGGGCCGGCCGACGGTGTTCCAGGCATTGCCCAAGGAACTGCCGCGGCTGATCTCGGTCGGCCGTCTCGATCTCGGCTCCGAGGGGCTGTTGCTGCTGACCAATGACGGGGCGCTCGCCCGCCGGCTCGAATTGCCGGCGACCGGCTGGGTGCGGCGCTACAAGGTGCGGGTGCATGGCGAGGTCGACCCGGCGCGTCTTGCCGCCCTCGCCAAGGGTGTCAGGATCGACGGCGTCGCCTATGGCCCGATCCGCGCCGAATTTGAGCGTGCTCAAGGCAGCAACGCCTGGATGGCGATGGCGCTGAGCGAAGGCAAGAACCGCGAAATCCGCCGCGTGCTCGAGCATCTGGGCCTGCAGGTCACGCGGCTGATCCGGCTTTCCTACGGCCCGTTTCAGCTCGGCAACCTCGAGCGTGGCGGGATCGCCGAGGTGCCGCGGAAAGCGCTCGCCGAGCAGCTCGGGACCGAGATGCCGCGCTGGGCCGCGCATGCGGATCATCGGCGGTAGGCATCGCGGACGCCACTTGTTGGCGCCGCCGGGAAACGCGGTCAGGCCGACCAGCGACCGCGCCCGCGAGGCCTTGTTTGACATCCTGTCGCATGGCCGCTTCGCCGCCGGCGGCCTGCCGTTCGCCGGCGCCGCCGTGCTCGACGCCTTTGCCGGAACCGGCGCGCTCGGTTTGGAAGCATTGTCGCGTGGCGCCGGCGAAGCCTTCTTCATCGAGCGCGACCGCGAGGCGCTGCCCGTGCTGCGCCGCAACATCGAGAGTTTGGGCGAGACCGGGCGCAGCCGCATCGTGCCCGGCGACGCTACCCGGCCACCGCGCGGCGCGGTCGCCTGCGCCCTCGCCCTTCTCGACCCGCCATACGCGAGCGGTCTTGCCGGTCCGGCATTGGCGGCCCTCGCCGCGACCGGCTGGCTCACCGCCGCGGCGCTTGTCGTGGTCGAAATCGCCGCCCGCGAGCAAGTGCCGCGGCAGGACGGGTTCGCGCTGCTCGACGAGCGCATCTACGGCGCCGCACGCCTCCTATTTCTGCGCCGGGAAGGCCGGCTCACAGCACCAGCTGGGTCTGGGTGACGAGCGCCAACAGGCGGCCTTCGGGGGTCGAAACCCGGGTCTGCCAGACCATCGTCCGGCGGCCGCGGTGAACGGGCGTTGCCTCGCCGACGATCTGTGTGCCGGTCGGTGCCGCGGCGATGAAATTGGTCTTGCTTTCGATCGTCGTGGTGGTTGCCCCGTCCGGCAGGTTGACCAGCGTGCCGACCGCGCCGAGCGTGTCGGCGAAGGCCATCAGTGCACCCCCATGGAGCACCGCGGGACGCGTGCACAGATCCTCGCGTACCGTCATTCGAGCAACGATCCGGTCCGCCGCAGCCGCGACGAACTCGACGCCGAGCAGTGCCGCGAACGGCAGCATCTCCTGGTTGATCCGCTCGATCATGTCCATTCGCTGATCCTTTGCGCCGACGCGGCTGCCCCCCGGCAGCGAGAATCCGGGCAGCGAGAATCATGGTAATGCCATGATTGCTCGGCTAGGGTCTTCTCTCGCCGGGCAGGCCGGCCGTTGATGCCGAAGGACTGCCGGCGCGGTCGGGGTTTGGGTGGAGGATGGTACGCGTGCGTAAACTTGCGATCGTGATCCTGGCGGCGGCCTGCGCTGCGCCGGTCGGCGTGTTCGCCCAGCAGCAGCAAGCCAACAAAGATGCCGTCTACGACGAGCTGAACTTGTTCGACCAGGCCTTCGAACGCATTCGCGAGGACGCAGTCGATCCGGTTGCCGACAGCAAGCTGATCGATTCGGCGATCACCGGCATGCTGTCCGGCCTCGATCCGCGCGCTGCCTATATCGATCCGGCGACGTATCAGGCGATGCACGCGCCGGCCGGTCCCGCCGAGGCGGGGATTGGACTGGCGGTGACGCTCGACAACGGCGAATTGAAGGTGATTTCGCCGCGCGACGACTTGCCGGCGGCGGCGGCGGGGATCGAGCCCGGCGACCTGATCTTTGCCATCGACAAGGTGCCGACCTACGAGCTGACCTTGGCCGAAGCCGAGCAGAAGCTGCGCGGACCCGCCGGCAGCACCGTCAAGCTCACCTTGCAGCGCGGCGAGCAGGAGAAACCGATCCGGCTCACACTGAAGCGCGCCGTCGTGCACCTCCAGACCGTGACTGCTCAGGTCAAAGACGGCGATATCGGCTATCTTCGGATCGCCGGGTTCGACGATGATACCCCGGCGGCGCTGACCGCCGCGGTGCAGGATCTGCGGCATCAGACCGCCGGCAAGCTGGTCGGCCTGGTTCTCGACCTGCGCAACAATCCGGGCGGTAATTTCCAGGATGCCGTCGCCGCCGCCGACGCCTTTCTCGACAAGGGCGACGTGGCCCTGGTCAAGGGCCGCAAACCCGACAGCATCAAGCACATCGCCGCCACCCCGGGCGATCTGGTCAAGGGGCTGCCAATCGTTGCCCTCGTCAATGGCGGCACCGCCGACGAGGCCGAGTTGGTCGCCGGCGCGCTGCAGGACAATCACCGCGCCATGCTGCTCGGCACCAAGACCTATGGCGAGAGCGACATCGAGACCCTGATCCCGCTCGCCAGCGGTGGAGCCATCCGCCTGACCACCACCCGCTTCACCACTCCCGACGGGCGGGAAATTGAGGGCAAGGGGATCACACCCGAGATCGCCGTCACGCCATTGAAGATCGAAAAGCTGGCGCAGGAGGAAAGCATCCACGAAGCCGATCTGCCGGGCGCGCTGGCCAATCCAGACCAGCCGACGCCGCTCGCGCCGGCTCTGTCCACGACGCCGACTTTGGGTGCGAAACCCGCCCCCGCCGGGGCGCCTGCGGGAGCCACCGCAACGCCCACGAAAACCATGCCATCGGTCGCGACCGGCGACATCGGCGGCGCCAAGGACGAGCAACTGACCCAGGCGTTGGACATCCTGCGCGGGCTCGCGGTGTATAACCCCCGCGCCGCGGGCTGAGCTGGCGCAAGGTTTGCCGCGGCGCGGCGCGGGTTGCGGCGGAGCCCTGTCGCAAGCTGCAGCTTCGGCTTTTATATCGCTGCGCCTCGGCCGCTGAGCGAGAGGGAGATGCCCGATGCAGGTGCGTGCTGCCGTCGCCTATGAAGCGGGGAAGCCGCTGACCCTGGAAACCGTCGATCTCGATGGCCCGCGCGTCGGCGAGGTGCTGATCGAAGTGAAGGCCACCGGCATCTGCCACACCGACAAATACACGCTCTCCGGCGCCGATCCCGAGGGCATCTTTCCGGCGATCCTCGGCCATGAGGGCGCCGGCATCGTCGTCGAAACCGGCCCCGAGGTCCGCTCGGTCAAGCCGGGCGATCACGTGATCCCGCTTTACACGCCCGAGTGCCGGGAATGCCCGTCCTGCCTCTCCGGCAAAACCAATCTGTGCACCGCGATCCGCGCCACCCAGGGCAGGGGCCTCATGCCCGACGGAACCAGCCGGTTCTCTCGCGCCGGCCGGCCGATCCTCCACTACATGGGCACCTCGACCTTCGCCAATTTCACCGTCCTGCCGGAGATCGCGGTCGCCAAAATCCGCGAGGACGCCCCGTTCGACAAGGTCTGCTATATCGGCTGCGGCGTCACCACTGGGATCGGCGCAGTTATCAACACCGCCAAGGTCGAGCCGGGCGCCCGGGTCGTGATCTTCGGCCTCGGCGGCATCGGCCTCAATGTCGTGCAGGGCTGCCGAATGGTCAGCTCCGATATGATCGTTGGCGTCGATGTCAACCCCGCTCGCCGCGCGCTTGCCGAGAAGTTCGGCATGACCCATTTCGTCGATCCGCGCCAGGTCGCTGGCGACCTCGTCCCCTATCTGGTCGATCTGACCAAGGGCGGCGCCGATTACAGCTTTGAATGCATCGGCAACGTAGAGACCATGCGGCAGGCGCTCGAATGCTGCCATCGCGGCTGGGGCGTCAGCACGGTTATCGGGGTGGCACCGGCCGGAGCCGAAATCGCCACTCGCCCGTTTCAGCTGGTGACCGGCCGGGTGTGGAAAGGGACCGCCTTTGGCGGCGCCAAGGGCCGCACCGACGTGCCAAGGATCGTCGACTGGTACATGGACGGCAAGATCAACATCGACGACTTGATCACCCACAAACTGCCGTTGGAGCGAATTAACGACGGCTTCGACTTGATGACACGTGGCGAGTTCGATCCGCAGCGTCGTCGTCTATTGAAATACCCGCCGGCACCCCTTACGCTCACCGCGGGTCGGGCCAGCGCGCGTCCAGGGCAAGATAGTCGGCCGACCGGATCGCGGTCGCCAGCTCGGCGGGGCTCGCCAGCTGCGGCTTTGCGCCGCCTTTGAGGCCGCCGAGGGCCGCGCGCACGGCGTGCACGGTCGCGGCCAGGATTTCCTGTGGGTAGACGACGAGTTTGACCCCGAGCCGTTCCAGCTCCGCATCGCCGGGCATGAAGTGCTTGCCGGCAGGCGAGGTCACGGCGAGCGCCGGTTTGCCCTCGCAGGCCGTGATCGCCTCGCGCATCTCCGCCTCCGACTGCGGCGAATCGAGAAACAGGATATCGGCGCCCTCGGCCACGAACACCTTCAGCCGCGCCAAGGCCTCGTCGAACCCGCGCGAGGTGCGGGCGTCGGTGCGGGCAAGCAGCAGGATGCCTTCCTCATGGCAAGCCTCGATCGCGGCGCGGCAGCGCAGGATGGCGGCGTCGCGCTCGATTACCAATTTGGCGCCGCTATGGCCGAGCGGGCGCGGCCACGCCTTGTCTTCAATCAAGACGGCGGCGGCGCCGCGGCGGGCGTAGGCGCGGATCGTCTTCTGCACGGCGAGCGCATTGCCGTAGCCGGTGTCGCCATCGGCCAGCCACAGCACGTTGGGCGCCGCGGCGATCACCGTCTCGACCGCGTCGGCCATCTCGGGAAAGGTCAAGAGGTCCATGTCGGGCATCGCCAGGCGCATCGCGGCGATGCTGGAGCCCGACGCAAACCCGGTGCGGAAGCCGGCTTCCGCGATCAGCCGGGCACCCATGCCATCGCCGCAGCCGGGCATGACCTGGAGAGCGGGCTGATGGAGCAGCGCCTTCATCGCGGCGGCCTGCGGACGCATGACAATTCCTTTCGGATGAGTCGGCGAAAAACGTTCTATGGCGACCGGGCTCGCTGGCCTTACCGCCGCTCGCCGGCCTCCCGGTTTCTCCCCCGCCGCTATTCGAGGGTTCGAGGGTCGTCGATGGCGAAGGTCAGATGCTGGGTCGGCTGCGGCGTGGTGGTCATCAGGCTGACCCCGTCCGGCGCCTCGAAGCGGTGCCATTTGCCTTGCGGAACGATCACCGTCATCCCCGCCTTCAGCGCGAAGGATTGCGGGCCGTCGTCAAACATGACGTGCAAGGTGGTCGCGCCGTCGACGACCTGCACGATTTCGTCACCGTTCGGGTGGCGCTCCCAAGGGCCTTCGCCCGAGAATTTGGCGGCGTTGATGGCGCTGTCGCGGTACGGCGCCAGTCTGGCGAAGGCGCCTTCGCGCTCGGCTGCGGGGGTTTCCGGGGTGCGCCCCCGCAGCGTCCGCAGCTTGGCGAACTCGGCGTTCATATCGAGGATCGTGAGCATGCTTCCTCCGCTCGGCGATGGTCCCGCGGACAATACACGAGTTGCCGGACATCGGCTGCGGTTGGCAGGCCCGGCGTCAGATGATCTTTCGTTCCCGCAAATCCTCGATCTGCTCTGGGGTATAGCCGAGCTGTGCGAGGATTTCGTCGTTGTGAGCGCCGAGTTCGGGGGCAATCCCGATACGGGCGGGCGTTTCCGAAAAGTGCCACGGCGACCCGTGCACCTTCAGCCTCTTGCCGTGCTTTGGGTAGTCAATCTCGGTGACGTAGCCATTGGCCAGCACGTCGGGATCGTTCGCGGCTTCGAGCAGGGTGTTGATCGGCGCCGAGACGATGTCGGCCCCGCGCAACCTCTCCACCCAATCGTCGCGCGGCCCGGTCGCGAACAGCTCGTCGAGCATATGCAGCAAGGCCGTTCGTTTTTTCTCGGACGCGATGACGACGCCGAGATCGGCGAAACCCGCTTCCTCAAGAGCCTCGTAGAACCCCAGCGCCCGCATCGCATCGCGCCATTTCCGGGCGCCGCCCAGCTGAAACACCAAAGGCTTGCCGTCCTCGTCGTTGAAGCTGGCGCTGAGGCCGGGGCGTTCCGGCGTGCCGGTGATCCGGGCCTGGCCGGTGACCGGATCGCGGTTGCGCCACATCGCCGTCGTCAGGGTCCAGCCCATCAGCCGGATCTGACCGCCGAGCAGCGAGCAATCGACCTTTTGTCCAATGCCGGTGGCGCGCGCACAGGTCAAGGCGGCAAGCGCACCGCCAAAGGCGAGGATGGCGCAGGTTTCGTCGGCGACCGAGACGATGCCGGTCTTCAGTGGTTGTCCCGGCGTCGAATAGGCTTGCGCGACGCCGCCCAGCGCCTGGGCCATCGAATCGGTTCCCGGCAGCGCTGAATGCGGCCCCTTTGGCCCATAACCCGAGACTGAGATGTAAACGAGCCGCGGGTTTGCCTTACGCAGCTCGTCATAACCGAAGCCGTTCTTCTCGGCCGCACCCGGGCGGAAGTTCTGCCCGAAGATGTCCGCCTTCGCCACCATCTTGCGCAGGATTTCGCGGCCCTCCTGGCTCTTCAGGTTGAGTGTGACGCTCTTCACGCCGCGATTGTTGGTCTCGAAATAGGTGCTGGGAAAGCCTGGCAGGACGGTCGAGCCGCGTGAATTGTCGCCGATCTGCGGCACCTCGATCTTGATCACTTCAGCGCCTAGATCGGCCATCAGCATGTATGGCACCGTACCAGCCTGCGCCGTCGAGCAGGCGACCACCCTGACGCCGTCCAGTGGACCATGCGGCTCTGCCATATCGGCCGGTCTCCTCTCCCTTTCCGAGGCCATGCGTCTCTCGTCTCGACCTGGAGATCGCACGGTCGGCAATAATTGGCATCCTCAAGGGGGAGCCCATTTTTGCGAAAAGTCAACAGAGTAGAGATGAGGTGGGACACTTTGCCTTTTGCCCTTTTCTACAGGTTTTGGAACGAGTGTCTCACCTAGCGGACCTAATGAAATATCAACTTAATGGACACATACCCCAGACTTTGCGCTGGCGGAGTTCGGTCTTCCATGCCGAAGAAACTCTCCACGGGTGCATTGTCGCAGCGGTTTGCCTTGAGGCTCATCAATTGGATGATGGCAGCGGCTTGCAGGACGTCGCGGCAGTCGCCGGCAGCGTATTGGTGTCGAGCAATCCGTATTCGGGATCCAGCCAGCCGCGACCTCTATTGGTATTGATCAGATCGACATAGGGGAATTCAGCCTGCGGATACTTGTAAAGATATTTCATGTACGAGTGCGTCGGCGTGCTGTCGAGGTAAAAACAGTATTCCTTTCCATCTTCGCCGTGATTGGTCTCGCTGCTGGTCAGGCCGTATAACCGCTCCTTGAGGATCGGGTCCCTGCCGTTCCACAGCGCCAGCGCGAACACAGCCGCTGATGATCGTCGCTGATACCCGCTAGGCCGTCCTCGCCCCAGTGATAGGCCCGCGACCGCGCCTGATCGTGGCTGAAAAATTTGCCACGCGTCGCCGTTCTCGCTGTAATCCTCGCGTACCGTCCCCCCATTGCCGCTCGCTGAGTTACGGCCCCCATTGCCGCCACGGCATCCCGTTCTCCTGCGCCTCGTCCAGTCGCAACTCTTCCGCCGTCTTGGCCAACACGGTCGTGGCGCTCGTGGCCATAGTTGGTTTCCATTCAGCTATTCAGTGACCGTTACCGATTACAATACCCACTCAGCGATTTCAAAGTTTCTTGTCCAAGGTACCCTCGATCAGGTCGAATTGGACCTTCGCTGAGAAAGTCGATCGCGCAAAAGCAATCAGCTCGCGGCCCGGATCGGCGACGCGATTGAACCCGCTGATGATGGCCGCCACGATGCTGATTTCAGTTTTTCGTGGAGAATTACGATCCCACCGACCAGGACCGCAACGAGTGCAGCTCACTGATCAGAAGTTTCAAGCCAAACTTGAGCTTGAACACGCTCAGACGCACAAAAAAGATCGTCTCGAACGCCTTGATGATCTCGCTGCCGAGAGAACCGGAGGATCCGCGGCTGCCCCGCATGTCCTCGACGACCAGTCGCCAACCTGACACAGTGTGCGCGTACGCTCTCAAGACTGTTCATTTAAATAACGCTGGATTATTGGAACGATAAAGAGTTGCGGGCGCGTCATAGCCAACGCAAGTAACCCGAGAACCGGTACCGTATACAGCATGTAACTCAACACGCTGAGTCGCATCCCCGCCTGCACGGCTGGATTTGAAATGCAATCTCCGGCAAAATTTCCCGACCGCCTCCGCCTCTCTTGCGATCATCATCACAACCGTGCCGGATTTGTCGCTTGCCGTTTCACCGTGCGTTTCAGCTGAACTCGGAGTCGGGCGATCGTTGAAGATGTCCTGGCGCAGAGATCGGATCATCGACTATCTTTCAGGTTCGAACTTTTGATGTTTAAAATGTACTTTAGGACGCTGATGCTGAGGACTTCAATCAGGTAAGCCCCGCATGGCCAAATCAGGCTTTTAGCGTTCTCATGCCCGGCGAGGGTATTTATAATATGCCTCTGCAGTTCGAGCGGCGCCGTCGCCAGCACCGCGGCCGCAATCGCCAAGATAATCAGCACAATCTGTTGCGGCGCCGTTGACGCCAAACAAAACTGTAAAATTCACGCATGCCGGTCAGCAGCCCTACGGGACCCCAACCAACTACGTCGGCACCTTGCAGCTTGCACCGGGGATGGAGGCCTTTGTACAAGTCGAGCCGGTGCCGAATTGGGAACTGAGTTCGCGCAGTGCCTTCGCGAGCGAGGGAGCGATCCGCGGGGCTCGGCCCCGGGGTCAGGTGCGGTTTTTGAAGAACCCCGGGCTCACTCCGCCGCGACGACCCGGCGCGCCCGCACCCGTACCAGCAACAGCAGCGGCAGGCAGGCGAGCACGACGATGGTCATCAGCAGGAAATCGTCGATATAGGCGACCATCGTCGCCTGCCGCGTCACCTCCGCGCCGAGTGCCGCAATCCCCGTCGGGCTCGTCAGGCTGTAGGGTGCCACCATATAGGGTGCATGCGTCAACGGGTTGTCGGGCCGCAATTGCTCGATGAGCCGCGAATGCACGGTCTGCGTATTCTCGGCCAGTTGCGCCTCGAGGATCGAAATGCCGATCGAGCCGCCGAGATTGCGCATCAGGCTGCGCAACGCCGTCCCCTGGGTCATGATCGAGCGCGGCAGGTTCGACAGCGCGATCATGTTTAGCGGCACGGCGGTGCAGCCGAGCCCAAGGCCCTGCAAAAAGCCGGACAGGAGGATCGGATACTCGTTCATCGTCAGCGAGAAGCCCATCATCTGCCACAGCGACACCAGCATCAGGGCAAGGCCGAAGAGTATGATCAGCCGCAGATCGACGCGGTCGACGAAGCGCCCAACCAGAAACATCGCGATGATCGTGCCGAAGCCGCGCGGGGTCATCGCCAGCCCGGTCGTGAACACTGGATAATCCATCAGCGCCTGCATCATCGTCGGCAGCAAGGCCGAGGTGGCGCTCAGGATGACGCCGACCAGGAACATCATCAGCGTGCCGGCGACATAGGTCCGGTTCCGCAACAGCTCGCGATTGAGAAACGAGCGGTCGCCGGCGGTCGCCGTGTGCACGGCCATCAGATAAAAGCCGATCCCGGACAGCGCCGCCTCGATCCAGATCTCGGTCGAGGAGAACCAGTCTTTCAGCTCGCCGCGGTCGAGCATCATCTGCAAGGCGCCGATCCCGAGGCTCAGCACCGCGAAGCCGAAGAAGTCGAAAAACTCGCGATGGGCGTGACGGGATTCGCGAAGAAAGACGAGGATGCCGATCGTGGCGAAGAGGCCGACCGGCACATTGATATAGAACACCCAGCGCCAATTGTACTGATCGGTCAGCCAGCCGCCGAGGGTCGGCCCCATGATCGGGCCCACCATCGATCCGGTGCCGAACACCGCCATCGCTTGGCCGTGGCGCTCGGGCGGGTTGATCTGAAACAATACCGACTGCGCCAGCGGCACGAGGCCGGCGCCGCAGACGCCCTGCAAGCCGCGATAGAGGACGAGCTGCGTCAGGCTGGTGGCGCTGCCGCATAATGCCGAGGCGAGCGTGAACCCGCCGATCGAGATCAGGAAGACTGGTCTGATGCCGAACCGGGTCGCCAGCCAGCCCGCTAGCGGCATCGCAATCGCGGCGGTCACGATATAGGAGGTGAGCACCCAGGCGGCCTGGTCCTGCGACGCCGACAGGCTGCCCTGGATATGCGGCAGCGCCACATTGGCGATCGAGTTGTCGACCCCCTGCATGATGACGGCAAGGATGATCGAAGCGGTCAGCGCCGGGCGGTTGAACCCCGCAGCGCCCAAGGGGGCCCTCGCCGTCTCCGGTCCGCGCGGCGCGCGGCGGTCGTCAGGCTGTCCGCGGATGAGCATCGGTTGTCTCGCAACTGGCCCCTCTGGGTCTCGTCGTAACCCGCGTCCCGCCCGCCTTGGCGAACGCGGGCCCAAGAGCCGAAGCGGGGGTCCCTCCCATGACGGACTATTTCTCGCCGATCGTTATACAGCCGGAATTTCCGTCGTGACATCACGCCGCTTGAACGGCCGCCGTCACCCGCTACTGGCCGCGTGGCGACAAGGCGATGCGCATGCATGCGCCGACCGCGACGATCGAGATCGGCTTCGTCCACCTGCCCGCGGGCCGCCCAGTGGCTCGCCAAATACCTGCACGAATTGGCGGTGTTTCCCTACGGCCGCTTCGACGGCCAGGTCGATGCGACGGCGCAGTTTCTCGACTGGTTCAAATCGGCTGGGCGCGAGGACGGCATCTACGCCCTTTACCGGATCCTCTACAAGGAGCGGCGCCGCCGCAAGGGTGCCCCGCCGCAATGAGCCGCGGGACGCGCCCGGTTCTCATTCCCGGCGCCGCCGCCAGAGGCGGCCTCTGTGGACCCGGGCCGCCCCATATCCAGTGGCGCGCAACCCGCGCCGGGCAAATTCGCGCCGCAAGCGGCCGTTCGCGGCGTCGCTATCAAGCGCGAGGTTCGATCCGAAGCGGCCTTATTCTGCCACTTGCCTCATGCCCTGGTGTATAGTGGTGCCAGCCCGCGATTTTCAGGCGATTCCGATGGATGTAACCGACTGTCTGCGCGGGCTCGAACAGTATGCGCCCGCATTCCGTGACAACGATATCGATGGGAAGGTGCTGCTTCGCCTGTCGGCCGACGATCCGCACGAGCTCGGCATCGGTTCGATCGGCCATCGCCGCAAATTACCCGAGCGCGCTTGTGGATCTCGAGACCACGTCTAGGCCATGCGAAAGGGAGGAAGAGATTAAAGATGAAAACCGTGTTCCGTGGCGTTCTCGTCGCCTTCGTATTAGTGTTGTCTGCCGTGCCGGCGCTTGCGGCCGAAAAAACGGCGAGCCATCGCATCGTGATCCAAGTAAGCCAGAATGACCCGGAGCGGATGAACCTCGCGCTCACCAACTCCGCGAACGCCATCAAGTACTACACCGGCAAGGGCGAGAGTATCGAAATCGAGATCGTCGCCTACGGGCCGGGCCTCAACATGCTGCGCGAGGATACCTCGCCGGTGAAGGACCGCATCAAGGCCCTCAAGGCTTCGAGTGTTGGCGGCAATATCCGCTTTTCCGCGTGTCACAACACACAGATGGCAATGGAGAAGCGTGAGGGTCATCCGATCCCGATCATCCCCGAGGCCACGGTCGTTCCTGCCGGCATCGTGCGTTTGACCCAACTTGAGGAGCAAGGCTGGAGCTACATTCGCCCGTAGTGGGATTACCGTCATAGCCCGGCTTCCGAGCGAGGCGGGATGCCCGACAAATCGATATCCCGAGATTTCGCTTCCTTAAGGCAGGCGTTATGACGCGGCCCGGGGCTCGCGCCAACGGCGGTTAGGAGCATTGCCGGTCCACACCCGCAAATGGTCGGGCGGGACATTCATGCCGGATTTCGGCACATGCCAGCCGCCGGCTCACGACAACTCGTCGAGCAGCGCCTTTGCCTCTTTCAGATCGGCGGTGTCGAACCCCTCGGTGAACCAGCCGTATACCGGGGAAAGGAGATCAGAGGCTTTGGCTCGCCGGCCCTGGTCGCCCCACATACGAGCGAGGCTCGTCGCAGCGCGCAGCTCATAGGCTTTTGCACGTTGCCTTCGCGCGACGCGGAGCGCTCTCTTAAGGGCGGTCTGGGCCTCTTCCAGCCTGTTGAGACCGAGCAGCGCAATGCCCTCGACGCGATGAAGCTCGGCGTACCATTGGCGATGGCCCGTTTTTTCCTGCGCCCGCAACCCGGCTTTCGCCGCGCCGAGAGCCGCTTCGTGCTCACCGCGCCGCGACAATGCGTCGGCGAGCCCGGCCAGGCCATAAGTCCGCACCCGCGTCACATTGGGCCCGTCGGCGAGCCCGCGGCGCAATTCGGCGACCGCCTCGTCAAGCGCTCCCTGTGCCATGAGCGCGACGCCGCGCATGATATCGGGGACCAGCACAAGGCCAAGTCTTTGCTCGGCCGCGAGCGCCTCAGCCGCAGCGAGCAGTTGCAGCGCCAATTCCGGCTCACCGCGATTTAGATGAAGCATCCCATTGTACAGCGAGGCGGTTACGATGCTGAACGCGTCTTTGATGCGCACGGCCAATGCCAACCCTTGGCGGCCGAGCCTCAGAGCATCCTCGGGATATCCGAGCAGCCAATTGGCCTGCGCGCCAAAGTAGCCGGAGCACGCGCCAGGGTCGTGCCCGCCGTAGAACCGCCGAAGCAGATGGTGCCGCTCGGGATCATAAAGCCGGCGCCCCGCTTCGCAGTGCTCGCGAGCAGCCGCGGGCTCCCCGGCGAATAGACTTGTCGCCCAGGCGCTGTGATGTGCCTCGAGACGTAATTCGTCTTCTGGCTCAGCGGCGGCGAGTTGTTGCAACCTGTCCGACAATTTGCGGCAGTCGAGGATGTGCCCGGATCCGTTCGCCGATTGCCAAAGACCATAAACCGACGTGAAAAGCTGACGCACATCGCCCCGCCGTTCGGCGAGTTTGCGCGCGCGGGAATAGGCCTGCGCTGCCTCTGTCGCGCTGAACCCCTTGGCTGCGAAGTGCGCCGACCCGCTGGCCAATAGCAGCTCGACCTCCCGCGCGGCGCGAGCCGGTCCTTCGGGCAGTGCCTCCAATGCCGCGAGACCGCGGTCGAAATGGCGGATCGCTTCGAGATGCGCCACACGATCGGCCGCATGTCGGCCGGCCTCCAGCCATTGATCGGCTGCACGCTCGGTCTCGCCAGCGGAGGTCAAATGATGTGCCAGCAGTTCCGGCTGGCGCTCGACGAGATCAGCAAAATACTGCTCCAGGGCCGCCACCACCCGGGCGTGCAATTCTTGGCGTCTTCCGCGCAGGAGCGTGCCATAAGCGGCATCCTGCACCAGCGCGTGCTTGAACAGGTAGGACGAGTACGGAGCGGTACCGCGACAAAGCAGCAATCCAGCGTCGCTCAGCTGAGCCAACGCGGTCTGCAACTCACTCTCTCGACGTTGCGCCACCGGCGCGATCAACTCATAGGTAAACTCGCGGCCAAGAACCGCCCCGATCTGGGCGATTTCCTTAGGAGCTGGTCCGAGCTTGTCCAAGCGAGCCATCAGCGAGGCGTGCAAGGTCGCCGGTACGGACTGCGCCGCAAGCGATGTCGTCGCCAGAACCGCGGCAACCCGATCTCCCGGCGCGGCGCTTTCCAGCACCGCCTTGGTCAACTCCTCGACAAAGAGCGGCACCCCGTCGGTGCGCTCGACGATCTCGGCGACGATTTCTGCGGTAAGCGCGGCGTTGCCGGCCAGTCTTTGCACCAGCGCCTCGCCGTCGCGTTCGCCGAGCCGATTGAGGGCCAAACTCGTGACGTGAGAGCGGCCGCTCCAGGGGGGCTGGAACTCGGGACGAAAGGTGATCGCCAGCAGTACCGGCACACACCGTATCCGGTCGACCATCAAATCCAGCAATCCGCGCGAGGTCGGATCGATCCAGTGCGTGTCCTCGATCACCATCAGCGCCGGCCGATGTCGCGCCTCGGCCTCGAGCTGGCACAGCAGCGCCTCGAACAGTTTCTCGCGTTTGCGCTGCGGGGTGAGGTTGAGCTCCCCGGCGGGACCTGGCAGCGACAGCAACTCGCTCAGCAGCACGATATCGTCTTCATCCCGCATGCTCGACGCGAGCAATTCCCGCAATTTGCGGAGCTTGGCCTCGACCGCATCCTCGCGGACAAACCCGGCGGCGCGTTCGAGCTGTGCAATAAAGGGATAGAGCGCGCTGTCCTGGTGGTGCGGCGAGCAGAAATAACGAAGGCGCGTATGGGGCTCCGTTTCGATGCGTTCGAAAAGTGCTGCCGTGAGCCGCGACTTGCCGATGCCCGGCTCGCCGGAAATCAAAACCACCCGCCCTTCGCCCGTTTTCGCCTGTTGCCAGCGACGGATAAGCAGCCCGACTTCCTCATCACGACCGACGAGCGGCACCGCATCCGAGCGCAATGCCTCGAACCGACTCAAAGTGTCGCTCACGCCAACGACCCGCCATGCCGGTTGCGGCTCGGCAAAGCCGGCAAGTGCTCGCTGGCCAAGATCGGCAAGATCGAACAGCCCGCCGACTTGGCGGCGCGTTGAATTCGTCGATGACCAGACTACCCGGCGCCGCGAGCGCTTGCAGCCGCGCTGCGAGGTTGGGTGTCTCGCCGACGACCGATTGTTCCTGCGCCGAGCCCTCGCCGATCAGATCGCCGACGACGACCAGCCCTGTGGCGATCCCGACCCGCGCTTGGAGTTTGATGGATCTGACATCGAGGCGGCTGACCGCGCCGATGGCAACCAATCCCGCCCGGACAGCCCGCTCGGCATCGTCTTCATGCGCGCGCGGGTATCCGAAATAGACCAAGACACCATCGCCCATGTATTTCGCGATAAAGCCATCGAACTCGGCGACGGTTTCGGCAACGGCTTGCTGATACGCGCCGATGACCTCGCGCAAATCCTCGGGATCTAGCCGTGCCGAAAGCGCCGTCGAGCTGACCAGATCGCAGAACATCACGGTTAGCTGGCGCCTCTCGGCCTCGCGGGGAGCTGACGACGCTAGTGCCGCTGGCCGAGCCCGCAACACACCACCGCCGAGCGCAGCGATCGCCGCTAGGATCCGGCGCCGATCGCCGACAGCGGCGACGCCCATCTCTTTCAGATCGTCTGCGGTCAGCTCCGGCAGCACGTCCCACTTGATCGCGTTTTCGTCAAAGGCCGGCGCATACTTCTCAAGGCCGAGCCCCCGCAGCCACCCGGCAATGTCCAAGGGGTCACCGTCCTTTAACAGCGTGCGGAAAAAGTCAGTTGATCATGGTGTCGTTGCCATTCACTCGGTGAGGTATATTTACAAGCTATTGATTTCGCTAATTCTGAGTTCCAACAATGAGGCAGTTTCACGTCCGTTCTCCCCAGATCTCGACTTTTTCCGCATCCTGTTAAGTATCCGTACCGCGCCACCTTACATCACGCTGACAGAAAGAAGGAGTGGATTCGCGGTGCGGGCTGATCCGCCAATACCGCATACGAGCAAGGTCTGGAAGGGGGTGCGCCGTGCCAAGGCGGCGCTTTCCAGTGGGTGCAAATCCCGCCCGGCGAACTCGCTCCCGCCGGAAGCAATCGGAGCAGTCATGGAGGTAACGAAATGGCTGAAGCCTTCGATTAGCGTGTCACAAATAGGTGACAGCGCGAGTGGGCAGGCCGCAACGCGAGTGAACGCCGAGCAAGCCTCGAAAAGGACGATGTGCAGGCCGACCCGGCACCCCTTCCGGGGAAGGCTGATACGGCTGGGGAGAATGAGCGAAGCGTAGCCCCAGCCGCTGCACCGGGGTAGTGGCGGCGGCATGTCCACAAGGAAAGCGCGCGCAACACGGGAAGCCCCGAACACTCTACGGCACGACATCAACCGGCGGCGGCAAGACATTAACCAGCAACGGCGTCATTGGTGGGGGCACAGTGTTCGAGCTGACCCCCTAATCCAAGGAGCGAACCTCCCGACGGGCGGCGCGATACTCGGCCGGTCGCCAATAGCTTGCGGTGCCGCAACCGGTCGCTGCCGTGATCGACCGGTTCGGGGCTCGCCGCGCCGTCCGGACGCGCCTTTCCTGGGGTCAGCGGACGATTTGTTCAAAATCGTACGCTAGGCGGGCCGGCGCGGTGCGCGGCGACGATTCGTGAAACCGTCGGCGGGCTGATGTTGTAGAGCCGTGCCATTTCGGCGCCGCTCTTGCGGCCGGAGATGACGCTTTCCGCGATTTCGCGGCGCTTGGTGCGGACCAGCGCCAGATCCTCGGCGCTGAGCGTGTAGTGCTTGGCCATCTCGGCGGCTTCGCTCGGGATGCCGAACAATCGCGTGCGCTGTTCGGCGGAAAGCAGAGTTCGGCGGGTCATCGGTGTCTCCAGGTTGATGCGGCGGCCCGCTCATAAACCGATTGCCATTCAGGACAATTCTGAAACAGGATTGTGAAAGCAGATTCCTGTGGAAATCCGATGCCTCGCGATCCGATGCGCAAACGTCCGTTTGTGAAAGCCGGCAAGGGCATGCTACTCGGGTATGCCCGCGTCTCCAAGGGCGATGAGCAGAGCAATGCCGTTCAGGCCAAGGCCCTCCGCGACGCCGGTTGCGGCCGCATCTTTGAGGAAACCGCCTCTGGCGGACGTTGGGACCGGCCCGAGCTGCACCGCATGCTCGACCAGCTGCGCGAAGGCGATGTTGTTGTTGTCTGGAAGCTCGATCGCCTGTCGCGGTCGCTGAAAGACGTGCTCCACATCATGGAACGAATCGGCGCCGTCAGTGCAGGCTTCCGCTCGCTCACCGAGGCGATCGACACTACCACCCCGGCCGGGCGCATGATGATGCAGATGGTCGGCAGCTTTGCCGAGTTCGAGCGAGCGATGATCCGGGAACGGACATCTGCTGGCTTGGCTGTAGCGCGCGCCGCAGGCCGCGTTGGCGGCCGGCGCAAGAAGCTCGATCCGAGCAAGCGCCGCGAAATCGCCGAAAGCGTCATCTCCGGTCGCAAGACCGGTGCCGAGATGGCACGGCTCTACAACATCAGCCCGCCGACGGTTTCACGAATCGTCGCCGCGCACCGCGCCGGCCCGCCTTAGCGTACGATTTTGAACAAATCGTCCGCTGACCCCTACGACGCGCGGAACACGCGGCTACCCCGATCGGCTCTACGGCCGGGCTATCGCCTTCGTAAGAGACGGGTTCGCCCCTCATCCGCGGTTTCCCCTCAATCGGCGCCGCGAACGCGATTCTCGGCGCCCGGCCACGGGCGCGCCACGATCGGGCCGCTGATCAGCGAGCGTTCGTACATCGGACGCATTTTACTCCTAAACCGCTGCAAGTACCCGAAGCCGATCGCGGGCGTTACGCCTTGACCTGGATCAGAACGGCTTGTGAGTCGTGCAAGTTTCCTGGCAAAGGCTCATTGATTGGCCGGTATCGTGACGACCGGAGCCGCTCCCCTCGCGCCCGTATCGGCAATCGAGAACAGCAGCATGATGATCCCGAACGTGTATTTCGACTGAATGTCGTTGTTGGCGATCCAGAACCACCGTTTGTCATATTGCGCGGCGACGTAGGCATCGCGAGGCGGCGTGTCGGTGACCTGAACGCGCAAGGGCGGGCCGTTCAGAGCTGCCGACTGTGTGTCTACGAGGCCGGGGCCCGCTTTTCCCTGCAGGACGTCCGCTTCGGGGACCTGAATGACCGCGGCAAATTCCAGCATGATCTGCAGCATCGAGCGCGTCATCATGTCGATCTCGTCGTCTCTTCCCGAGTACCCGCCGTAATTGACCCTGAGTTCCCGGAGGTCCGGCTTAATGCCGAGCAGGCTCTTGATCTCCCGGCCCCGCGCCGCCAGCTGCGGGTCCTTACTCGGCCCGAAGATCAGCACGGAGGCCTCAGCACCTTCCTTGGGGCGCTCGATGCGGATCTGGATCGCGCCGGCGAGCTGGCCCTCCCGCATCAACTCGACCAGCCGGGTGAATTTGGGATCGGCCGGCCGCCTCAGCCGGTTCGAACTCGTTGTTGAGGCCGTTTATCAATTCCAGCATGATCGGCATGATGCGATCCGCGAAATAGCCCGATTGCAGCATGAACAGCACCGAACTCGGCGGGATCGGCGTCATCAGCCGCTTCAAAAAATCGACCCCCGTCAGCGGCGAATAGACGACCGTTGGCCGGTCCGTGTAGGTGCCGCCGGCAGTCGCGGCTCCGGCCGTCGTCAACCGGTCGATCAGGCTCGCGGTGAAATTCCCCAGCGAGACGCTGCCGGTAACCGCACTCTGCAGCTGGTAGCCGGCGATAACCTGCGAGACGTCCAGAAAGATCGGCATGTCCGCGTAACGCAGCTTGACGATGTTGAGGAGGGTCTGTTCCTTCCAGGAATCACCGATCGCGCTTCCATAGTCGATGCGGTCGTGCGGCACCGTTCCCGGCCCGATACCCGTGCAAGCCGCCACCAGGCCTGCCAGGACAACCGCGGCGAGCCGTGGGCCCATGGGCGGTCAGATCGCGCGCAGCTCGAACACGTTATAGCACCAGGGCGCATGATCGATGTAGAGACCGGGAGCGACGATCTCGCCGCCATCGCGGTTGTAGACTTCCGTCCCCATCACATCGGTCAGACGTACTGATTTGCCGCGAATCTCCGGAAAAGGCAGCGGCAGACGGCATTGGCCTTGGTTGCCGGCGTAATTCACGACGACGAGATATCGCGAGCCGTCGTCGCCGGCCCAAGCGTACGCGATAAAATCGTCCGAGGTCCAGTTACCGGACCAGGCCGGCTGCGGCTGGATTTGCGACCAGGCGCCGTCGCGGAAAGTCGCGGCCTGCTTTAGGACCTGCAACAAATTACCGTAGAAGGCCGCGATATCGGGACTCCTCGACTCGACCGGGCCACGGCAGAGATGCGTCGGTATCCGGAGCCGTGCCCCATCGAACTGACCCTGATGAAACAAACGCAAGCCAGGTGAGAGAAACGTGACGACTGCCGCGGCAGCGTGTTGAGGCCATGAAAATTCAGAGGCAGCGCGCGGCTCATCGTGGTTTTCGAGAAAGCGCGCCAGCTTGTCCTGGTAATCAAGCCCGGCGAGCAGATGACTACGAACCGGCGCGGCATGCCCGTCCCGCAGGCGATCATATAGCCGCTTATCGTAGCAATAGGCAAAGCCCTGCTGCTGCAAAGTCCATTCGAGGTCCCAATACACCTCGGCCATGAAGGTGAAGTCCGGGAATTTCTGATGCAGCGCGGGAATAGCCTTCGGCCAAAATGGCTCGGGCGTCACTCCCCAGGTACGTTGAAAGATGTCCGGCAGCAGCAGCATGGCCATGTCGCAGCGGACGCCATCACACTTGCCGGCGATCGCGATCAGTTCGTCGATCCGCGCATTCTGAAGGCCCGGATTGGCGTAGTTGAGCTGCAAGGTGTCGGGCCAACCGGGGAAATTCGGATCGCGGCCATAGGCCAAGATCTTAGGTCCGCGATCAGTGTCGACCCGCAGGTAATTTTCGGGCGATGCGGCCAGCGCCTGTTCGCCACCCTCGACGTAGTAGTCGGGGTGACTTTTAACCCACGAATGGTCGGGCGCCGTGTGGTTCGGCACAAAGTCGAGCATCAGCTTGATGCCGCGCCGGGTCAGCCTGTCTCGAAACCGGGCCAAGGCTGCATCGCCGCCCAGCGCATCGCTGACGGCGTAAGCCGTGATCGCAAAGCCTGAGCCGCAGATGTCGTCCTCAGTCAGGTCCGGCAGGAGAGCCTGGAACTCGGCACGCCATCGCGCATTGCTGCGCGACACCGCCCGCCCGGTGGCACCGGTTTGCCAGACGCTGAGCAGCCAGACCCAGTCAAATCCCTGATCCGCAAATCCGTCGAATGTCGCGTCATCGATATCGGCGAGCGTTATGGGCTTGCCGGCCTTGCACGAGAGCCGGTTCAGCCAGACCCGCGTGTTAATCTGAAAGAGGGAAGGGTAGCGCGGCATCGCCTTAAACCCTCTCCCTTTCTCGGCCAAGCGCCTCCGTTCCGCCGTGCAGAAAACTTTGCGCATCAAGCTTGCCGAAAATCTCGATAAGAAGGGCGACAACACCGGTCCACCCTGTCTGATGGCTGGCCCCGATTCCTGCCCCATTGTCCCCATGGAAATATCCGTAGAACAGAAGATTATCCCGCCAATGAGGATCGTTTTGGAATTTTCCAGCGCCGCCAAACACGGGCCGGCGGCCGGTTTCATCGCGAAGGAAGATGCGGGTCAGGCGATTGGCGATCTCGTGCGCGACCTCGAACAGGTTCATCAGGTTGCTGGAACCGGTCGGACATTCGATTTTGAAGTTGTCGCCGTAATAGGCGTAGTAGTGCAGGAGAGCGCGGATGATCAGCGCGTTGACCGGCATCCAAATCGGCCCGCGCCAGTTCGAGTTCCCACCGAACATGCCAGTGTCGGATTCCGCCGGCAGATAGCTCACTCGGTATTCCTGACCGCCCGCTGAAAAGACGTAGGGATGCTCTGCATGGTAGCGCGACAGCGACCGAATTCCGTAAGGGCTCAGGAATTCGCTCTCGTCCAGCATGCGCGTCAGGATCCGGCGCAGCCTGCTCTCGTTCACGAGCCCCATAATGCCGCGTTCGGCAACACCTAGGTGCCCCGGTCCCATCGGATGAATGGCTTCGTGGAGCTCCGGCATGCGCCGCCAACGATCGTAGATAGAAGTTGTTAGGTTGGGGACTCGCTCGCGCTGCCACTTTTCTATCACCGTCGTGGCGCAAAGCGGCAAAAGACCGACCATCGATCGGACCTTAAGCCGCGACGAGGTTCCGTCCGGCAAACGAAGAACGTCGTAGTAAAAACCGTCCTCCTCGTCCCACATGCCGCCCGGACCGATCCCGTTCATCGCCCGCGCGATCAGCAGAAACTCCATGGCATAGTTCGCCGCCAGCTCCTCATAGGTTGCGTCGTGCGCGGCGAGCTCGAAAGCAATCTCGAGCATGTTCTGACAGAACAGGGCCACCCAGGCGGTGCCATCGGCCTGCTCCAAATAACCCCCGGTCGGCAGCGGGTTGATGCCGGCATCCTCGATGGTGTGCCATGCCATTTACCCTCGAAGTTGACATGCAGCTGCGCCCACAACGCCCGCATGACCTCAACCTGCTCTTCCGAGCGACGGCCGCGATTGTGAAAATTCTCGTTGAGGCCGACGAATTCCACCTCGTTCCACCCGACTCCGATGCCGAGGCGGAAGCGGCCGCTCGACAGCACGTCGAGTGAGGCAGCCTGTTTGGCGACGAGCACGGTTTGACGTTGCGCTAGGATCAGCACTTGGGTGGAGAAATCGGCGATGTTCGTGCATCCGGCGAGGAAACCGAACAGCACAAACGGATCGTGATACCAGTCGGTCGAGCGGGCCCGGGCCTGACTCCAATCGGGCCGGCTCGCAACATTGACCCCCAGCACGTGATCGGGGGCAGCGATGCCGTGATAGCCGATCGCCTCTGCCGCCTGGGCAAATTCCCGGAGCGCCGCCGGCTCACCGCCGATGTCGACAATCGGAAGGGCTATCCCGAGCTTCATCTGCACCTCCGCTTGGTTCCGTTATGTGCACCAAAAGGAAATACCATGGTCACGGGAGACGCGTGACGTGCTCCTGGCGTTGGCAACGGGCAGCGGCGCTTTTCTGTCCAGCCGGATGTCTTCGAGCGGCAAGCCGTTCTGGACATCAGCCGGACAGCGCTTGGGCGAGAAAAGGCAAGCTCTCGTCCATCCGGTAATCGACGCCGGTATGGTTATCGGGGAACTCCTCGTAGCGATGCGCGATGCCGAACTCGTTCAGCCGCCGCACGAACCTGCGGGCGCCGTAGAGCAGATTGAACTGATCCTTCTCGCCGCAGTCGATGTAGAGCGCCTTCAGCCTACGGAGGTTGTCCGCCTGGGTTTCGATCGCGACCACCGGGTCTTGCCGCAACCAGTTCGCCCAGCGTTCTTCGATAACCTCGCAGGTGTCGAAGGTGACCGGCAGCCGGATGCCAAGGAACTGCGTCGGATCGGGATCGTAGCTGGCCGCCATCGCCAGCGCGTTGAATACTTTGAAGGAACCCTCCGGATGCTTTTTGGCTGCCTCAAGCTCCTGCCACCAACGCTCGATCGAGTTTCCAGCGCCGCCAAGGGCGCGCAGCACCGATGGCATGTCCGGCAGATAGCACAGCTCAAAGCCCATATCGCCGGAATGACAGGCCGCGGCCGACCAGACGTCGGAGTGGCGCAGGGCGTGCGTAACCG
Source organism: uncultured Alphaproteobacteria bacterium (assembly GCA_963832875.1). Classification (GTDB taxonomy): domain Bacteria; phylum Pseudomonadota; class Alphaproteobacteria; order ATCC43930; family CGMCC-115725; genus AP-15. Next base: position 384,564 of record CAWHWB010000007.1, read on the forward strand.
CACCGTACCCGCCAGAGCTCTTGCCGAAAATGCCGCGGCGCCCGGCGCCACCGCATTCGAAGCGCTGCTCGATTGTCGGCAGCATTTCATATAGCAGGAAGTCCTCCCAAGAACCCACGGCAGCCGAGTTGATGTATTGGTTGCCGCCAAGCCGGGTGAAGCAATCGGGAAAGGCGACGACGACCGGCGGCATCTGCCGTTCGCCGATCAGCCGGTCGAGCCGCTCCGGCAGGTTCTCGCGGAAGCCGACCCAATTCGTATGGGCTAGGCCGCTGCCCGTGAAGCCGACAAGATCAACAAGCAAGGGCAATCCTTGTCCATTATGCCCAGCCGGGACGTACACATCGACGGCGCGTGCCGGCGGATCACCCAGCATATTGCTCTTGAGGGCTCGGCTCTCGATCGCCACTCGGCTGACGGAACCCGTCAGCCCGAAGAACCTGCGCATGCGTCATACCCCTGGCTTCCGCTATTGTTACCAATAATGAGAATTTAACGGAACCTCCCGCAGATATTTTACATGGGACTTCCCGATAAAGTCGCGCTTCGCAGATGCCGGTTGATCAGCTCCTGTAGGCGTGCCGTTTTGAATGTGCCTCTGCGCTCATCACTGGCAGCCTCATATGGCCCTCGATAAGCCCAGCTTCGCCAGGTGCCGCCTGGGCAATCTGGTGGCCTAACGGATCGCCAACTGACCGATATCTAACTGTTAGACGTGTTTCAGATGACCCGATCGCGGCGGAAGGCGGCGATCTCCCCCGTGGCGTAGCCGTGCTCGGCCAGCACACGATCAGTGTCGGCACCGAATTCAGGCGGCGGCGTCTCGATGCTGGGGCCGCCATGGGCGAATTTGAAGGCGGCAAGCGGCACACCGAATGGACCGTCGATGCCGGCGGCCGAGGGGTGGTGGTGAAACACCCCGCGGGTTTTGAAATGCGGGTCCGCGACCGCTTCGGCCATCGTCCGTACCCGCGCCGCCGGGACATGCCTTGCCTGGAGATAGATTTCCCACTCGTCCGCGGTCCGCGTCCGGATGATGTCGGCGAGCACCGCCGCCTCGCGGGCGCGATCGGCCTCGCGCGCCTCGTTATCGCGCTTGACCATGTCCGGCCGCTCCAGAACCTGCCACAGACGGCGCTGCTGCCCCAGATTGCTGGCGCCGATCATCAATAGCCCGTCCTTGGCCTCGTAGCAGCTGTTGGTCGCGAAGGGCTGCTTGTTGCCGTGCGGGCGCGGCTCGGCGCCGTTGCGCAAGTAGCCCGTGAGGTGCGAGCCCATCAGCATCATCGCGACCCCGATCATCGCGAGATCGATATGCTGGCCTTTTCCGGTGCGCTCGCGCTGGAACAATGCGCTAGCGAGGGCAAAAGCCCCCATCGTGCCGGTCGCGTAATCGACCGCCGGGGCCCCGAACTTGATCGGGTTGACCTCCTCGGTGCCGGTCATTGCCATCAGCCCGGAGGTCGCCTGAATGACATGGTCATAAGCGGTCTGCTCGCGGCGCGGACCGTCCTGGCCAAAAGCGGAGATCGAGCAATAGATCAGCCGCGGGTTGATGGCACTCATTGCGGCATAGCCGAGACCCAACGCTTCGAACGCACCCGGCCGGAAATTTTCCACCAGCACGTCCGCAGCGGCGACGAGCCGCTTGAGGATCTCGCGGCCTGGCTCGGTCTTGAGATCGAGCGTGATCGAGCGCTTGTTCGATCCCTGGGTCAGGAACGAGGTGCCCATATGCCGGCGGTTCAGCGCGCGGTCGGTGCCGCCGTCACGGCTCTGGTCGGGCTCGTCGGGGTGCTCGACCTTGATCACGTCGGCGCCAAGGACGGCGAGCTGATAAGCGGCGAACGGGCCGGCCAGCACATGGGTAATGTCGATGATGCGAATGCCCTCGAACGGTCGGGTCATGCCGAACTCCAGAAGCAGGACAATAAAGGCGGCGAGAGCTTAGCCGATGTCGAACGCCGGGTCGTCGCTCGATAAAAAAATGCCGTCATGCGGGACCGGAGCCGGGGCTCGGCGAACTGAAACGCCGTGTAGCCGAGCCCGGTCAGAAAGGCGAAGGTGTCGTCGAGCCGGTCGCCGGCACGCCGCGGGATTGCGAGATGTCGGCGTCCTTCGTGGCGGAACAGACGAGTGGCATCGGCCCCTCTGCCGGCGGCCGGAGCCTATCCAGCTGAACCTTGCCCCCGGCATCGGCCACAACCGTGCGGCTGCGGCAACGTTGCGAGCGAACGATGCGTCGCAGAGGTCTAATCTGCCGGTCCCGCAACCGGGCGGCTCGGCAGCGAGTGCCGCCGACGCTCTGCGATGCGGCTGGAAAGGTCGCTGCTGTTGCTGCGCCATGCCGATGCAAATCATCTGCCGCGCCCACCTTGAGGCGTGCGCGACGCCCCGTGCTCCGGCGCCATCCGGCGGGCGGCGCGGCGCGGTGCGGCTGCTTGGCGCCGCACTCGCGATGATGCTTCTCGCTGGCTGTGACAGCGGCGCCAAATGGCACGCGATCGATGTCTCGGGGAGCCTTCCGGCGCTCGCCTTCACGATGACCCAGGCCGCGGATGGCCGAGAGGTCACCCAGGCCGATTATCGCGGCAACGTCGTGCTGCTCTATTTCGGCTACACGTTGTGCCCCGATGTGTGCCCGACGACGTTGTCGAACTTGGCCCAGGTGCTGACCCGCGCCGGGCCCGACGCGCAGCATGTCCGGGTGCTGTTCGTTACCGTCGACCCGAACCGCGACACGCCGGCGGTGCTCGCCGCCTACGTCAAGAATTTCGCGCCGCAGATCGAGGGGCTGCGCGGCACCGCCAACCAGCTCGCAGCACTGGCGCGGCGCTATCGGGTCGTATACTCGGTGACCCCGGCGACCAAGGATCACCCCTATGAGGTGACCCACAGCTCGGCGATCTACGTGTTCGACGCCACCGGGGCGGCGCGCCTGATCATCGCCTCGCTCAGCTCGACGCACCCCGACATTGCCGGGACCGCCGCCGATCTGAAGCGTCTGGTCGAGGCGAGCCATCCCCCGGGATTGCTCGACCGGCTGCGGCAGCTGGTCTGAGCCGCGCTCACCTCCCGGTCGCGTTGCGCACCGGGAAGGTCGCGGTCAAAGTCCCGCCATCGGCAAAGCGCAACGTCACCGGGACCGATCGCCCGGGCCGCATCTCGGCCGAGGGCGACATGCACATCAGGTGATAGCCGCCGGGTGCAAAACTGACTTTGCCGTGGGCTGGCACAGCGACGCTCTGTACCATGACCATCCGCTCCTGCCCGTTCTGATCGATGCTTTGATGCAGCATCAGCATGCCGCAGGCGGGCGAGGCGGCGCCGACCAGGGTGTGCGCGGCACCGGTCGGGTTCGACAGCGTGAAATATCCGGCCGCCGGCAGCGACGGCATCACTAGGCGGAACCACGGGGCGCTCAGCCCCATCCCGGCCTCGCCCGCCTGCACCGCCGCGCCGGCCATCAGCACGCCGCAGACCGCTGCGACGGCCGGCATCGCCCGGCGCATCGGACTAGCGCCCGGTCCAGCTTTTCGCCAGCGCTCCAAAGGATGTCCCATCCGGATCGTCCTCCTTGGCCGCTTCTTCGTGCAGCCTCAATGCGTTGATAACCAGCAACAGCCCAACGACGCTCATCATCGCCGGTGGGATCCAGATCACGATGCCGCCGATATGCTGGTCGTTGAGCGCGCTGATCGTTGGGAACAGCCGGCCGCACAGATCGTAATAGGGATAGAGGTCGCTGCCGGACATGGTAATTGCCGCCCCCAGCGCGATCTGCGGGAACATGACGCCGACGGCCAGCGCCGCGCGGACGCCATAAGAGATTCGCGCCGGCGGTTTGGGGCGCGGGTCCAGCACCAGGCACCAGAACAGGATGCCGTCGAGCACCATGCTCCAATTCATCACCGCATAGAGCCGCACATCGATCATCGCCCGGAAATGGATCGGGGGGATTAGCCAGAAATAAATCAACCCGACAAACAGAAATGCCGCCAGCAACGGCTGTTGCAACACCCTAACGGCGCCGAGGACGACCGGGCTCCCGATCGCCTGCCGCACCCGCCGCGGCATGCCGCGCTTGATCGTCGCGCCGGCGCCGCCCAGCGCCACCAGGAACGGCCCCAGGTGATGCATTACGACATGCTGGATGCGGTTCAGAAAAAACATGTGCTGCGACCAGTAATCGTACCGCGTCTGCAACACCGCATAAATTGCGGCGACGCCGACGAGAAAGACGATGCGACGCCACACCGCCAGCCGCTCCGCCGAGGGGGCCGAGGCGAGACCGCGACCGAACCACAGCAGCACCAGCGCCGTCGCCAGATATTCGAGAGGCGAGAACTCCCACGGCATCCAGAACGGCATCAGCGCCGGATGGCTGGCCGACAGCCACCACAGCAACCCGCCCAGCGCCACGATTGCCGCATCGGCGGCTCGCCCGCCCGCCTGCGCCATCGCCGGGAGGACCGGGAAGCCCTGCGCCCGCACCCGTTCCATGTTGAAGCACCTAGGCGGCAATGCCCGGTTTGTCAAAGCGCGATTGGGCGCGGGGCCGCCTCTCGTGGATCGGAGCGCGGCGCGGCTCACCCCCAGACTTCGCGGGCGGTCTCGACGACGAGGCGCAGCTTCGCATTCTGTTCGTCGATCGACAGCGCGTTGCCGTCCACGGTCGAGGAAAACCCGCACTGGGGCGACAGGCACAGCTGCTCGAGCGGCACGTATTTCGCGGCCTCATCGATCCGGCGCTTCAATTCGTCCTTGCTTTCGAGGGCGGCGCGCTTGCTGGTAACGAGGCCGAGCACGATGCGCTTGTTGCCACGCGGAACGAAGCGCAACGGCGCGAACCCGCCCGAGCGCGCGTCGTCGTATTCGAGAAAAAAGCCGTCTACCGCCAATTCGCCGAACATGGCCTCGGCGACATGGTCATAGCCGCCCTCGGCCATCCACGACGAGCGGAAATTGCCGCGGCACATGTGCGTGCACAGGGTCATGCCCTGGGGGCGGCCGGCAAGTGCCGAGTTGATCACCTTGATGTTGGTCAAGTGCTGGGTGCCGCCGTCGCCGCCGATCCGATCGACATAGGCGCGCTGTGCCGGGTCATTCAGATAGGCGAGGCTGGTGTCGTCGAGCTGCAGATAGGTGCAGCCGAGCCGGGCGAGCGCCGCGATCTCCGCGGCATAGACCCGGCCGAGGTCATGCCAGAATTGGTCCATGTCGGGATAAACGGCGGCGTCGATCGCCGCCCGCCCGCCGCGGTAATGCAGCATCGAGGGCGACGGGATCGTCAGTTTCGGAATGGTCCCGGGCGGCGCCACCGATTTCAGATATGCGAAATCCTCGCCGAAGATCGTCTCGTCTAGAGTGAGCTTGCCACCGATGCGAAACCCGCCGAGTGCCGCCTCGACGGTGCCGCTCTCATTCCTGAATTGCAGGCGCAGGCTCTGCTCAATCCGGGCGACGCCGCCGATCCGGTGCAGGAAATCCATGTGCCACGAGCCGCGGCGGAACTCGCCGTCAGTCACCCCCGGGAGGCCGATCTCCCGCTGCATGCGCGCGACATCGCGGATCGCATCATCCTCGACCCGGCGCAATTCCTCGGCTGAGATCCGCCCGGCCTGATACTCGGCCCGCGCCCGCAGCAATTCCGGCGGCCGCAGCAGGCTCCCGACATGATCGCCACGGAACGGCGGCCCGGACAGATCGCTCATCGACACCTCCCTTTGCCGGTCATTCCCGCTTCGGAGCGTGTTAAACAGTCTCCGAAATGCCCGTTGCACCAACATCGTGCGTGCTTCGAGATGCGCCTTCGGCGCTCCTCAGCATGAGGCTTGGTATTGATACCAATGAGAAAAACACCTCATCCTGAGGAAGGCGCAAAGCGGCTGTCTCGAAGAGCCTGCCCTAGCGAAAGCCGGGGACGCACGGCCCCTGATCCAGCCAAGTTCAATTCCTTCACACGCTCTTCGGCCGGATCAGGGCATCGTCAGCCGATACACCCGCGCCGCGGTGCCGCTGTAGAGCGCGGTCTTTTCCGTCGCCGACATGCCTGTGGTGATGCGCTTGAACGCGTTCCACAGCTCGGTGTAGCCGCCGGACTGCTTGTCGGGCGGGAAGTTGCTTTCGAACATCGAGCGCTCGGGGCCGAAGGCTTTGATGCAAGGTTCGATATACTGGCGCCAGGCGGCGGCCAGCTCCTCGGACGAGGGCGGCATGTCCCGCTCCGGAAAATCGAAGCCGAACGAAGTCATGCCGACGCCGCCGAGCTTGACGTTGACATTCGGACATTTGGCGAGTTCGCCGATGTCCCGCTTCCAACCGGCGAGGATCTCCTGCCGATGGCCGCGATAGGGGCCGACGCCGAGCACGCCGCCGACATGGTTGAGGATGATCGTCGTGTCGGGAAAGGCGCGGGCGAGATCGATCGCGTCCGACAGTTGCGGATGGTATTGCCAGGATTCGAAGCTGAGCCCGAGCGGCGCCAGCTGGGCGAAGCCCTCGCGGAATTTAGGGTCGCGCACCAGATGCGGCGGCACCGAGCGCGTCGCGTATTTCTGGACCGCCTCGTGCTCATCCCATGAGACGCCGTGGCGGATGCCGCGAAAACGCCCACCGCCGACCCGGATCTCGGCCTCCAGCACCTCGCGCACCCGTGCGCCGAGGGTCAAATCGGCGTGGCCGACGATCCCCTCGGCGACGCGGCACGGCCCGTAGCCGCCCGAGGCGCTCATCGCCGCGATGCCGTTGACGAACTCGACCTCGCCGACGGGCGCCATCTCGGCGGGACCCGCCTTGCGGTACATCGACCGGCATTCGAGAAAGACCGTGGCGACGATGTTGTGGCCGCCCGCGATATCCGCGAGCAGCTCGGGCAACAGATAGCGCCCGCGCTGCGGCGTGTCCCAGAAATGATGGTGCGGGTCGATGATCGGCAGATCCGGCTCCAGCACCGCCTCGGCCGGCCGTTTCGCCAGCCACGCCTTTAGCTCGGCATCGCCGCGGTAGGCGAGGCCGCGGTATTCACCGGTTGCTTCTCCAATTTGGGCCATGATGCCTCCCTCTTCTCGGCGGCTATTCGGCAGCCGCTCGCGCCGCGGCGACCTGCGCACCCCGGAACGCCGGCATCACCTCCTTCGAGAGCCGGTCAAGGTCTTCCAGCTGAACATCGAGCGGGGTGCCGAGCGGCGTCGCGCACACCACCCGATCAACTCCCGGATAGCGCTTTTCGACCGCCTTCAATTGCTCGACGATGTCTGCGGGCGTGCCAGTCAGGAAGCCGCCGGCCTTCACCGCGTCTTCGATGCGCGGCAATTTGGTGGCGGCGGCGAGCCTCGGGTCGCGCATCGCCGCGATCTGCTCGTCCGAGAGCGCGCGCACCAGGCGCAGCTCGCCGAACATCTTCATGTTTTCCTCGTAGTGTTTCGCCGCCTCGCGGATGCCCTCTTCGCGGCTCCGGGCGATGTGAAACTGGAAACCGAGCGCCAGCTTTTCGCCGAGCTCTAGCTTGACGCCGCGACGCGCGTAGGCGGCCTGGAAGCCGAGCATGTGCCGCTCGACAGCACCACCTTCGGCCGAGCCGCCGCCGATCATGCCCGAGATGCCGTGCTTGGCCATAAAGTCGAAGGCGCGTTCCGAACCGCTCTGAATCGGCTGCCAGCATTCGACCGGCAGACGCTCCGGCGCCGGAATCAGGGTGATCTCCTTCAAGGTGTAGCCGCGATATGGCACCTCCGGCGGGATCGTGTAGTACTTGCCCTTATGCGAGAAGGGTTTGCCCTCGAACGCCTTGAACAGGATGTCGACGCCTTCTTCGAAGATCTCGCGGTTGGCGTCCTGGTCCATCAGCGGCGAGCCGAAGGTCTCGACCTCGCGTGTGTGATAGCCGCGGGCGACACCGAAGATCACCCGCCCGCCGCTGAGCACGTCGGCCATCGCATAGTCTTCGGCGAGGCGCAGCGGGTGCCACATCGGCACGACGTTGAAGCCGCAGCCGATCTTCAGGTTTTGGGTCTGGTTGACGAGGTGCATCGCCATCATCAGAAGGTTCGGAATCAATTCCGTCCCCTCGGGCTGGAAATGATGCTCGGCCATCCAGAACGTGTTGAAACCACGCTCATCCATGCACTTGGCGTACTTCACCACCTTGTGCAGCGCGCCGGCCAGCTGCTCCTTCGTATAGCGGCGCTCGTTGATCGGCGTCCCGGCATAGCCCAGGTTCTCCATGTCGACGGTGCCGTAATAGGAGCTGTCGAATTTCGTGATCATCGGTGCCTCCTGGCTGGATCCGTGGCTTCCCTCCGGCGCCTCGGCCGACCGGGAGTGTTCCACGCGCCCTCGCGAATGACAACCTCCGCCCGGCGGTGCCTCGGCCCGCGATCGGAGGTGAGCCGCCGCGCGGGCATCACGCTCGCGTCGACCTCGTGTGAAAGCCCAGAAAAACCCGGCCGGCCAAGCCCGACGTTTGCGCCGGCTGCAGCGAATGTGGCTCCATCAGGAGGCAGGAAACGAGAAGGCTCAGCCGCGGGTTCGGGTGCTGCGCGGTTTGCCGGGTTTGGTCGCAGCCGGGACGTTGGCGGCCCTGCCTCGGTTTTCAGGCGTCGGCCAGGCTCGGCGCCGGCCTCCCGTCGTTGCCGAGAGGGAGCCCGTAAGTCACGACGTCGTTGTAATCCGGCTGCTCCTTCGTTATTTGAGCCGGCCGCGGTTTGAATTATAGTCGATCGCGACAATCAAAACGCGCCCGCGGCGAACGGTCTCGCGCGCCGGTCGGGCGAGCAGGGGAAGGAGAACCAGTATGACCGATCCGACCAGGCGTTCGCTGCTACGCGGTTCCGTGGCGCTGGCGGCGGCGGGGGCCTTGGCGCGGCCCTATGTCGCCAATGCGGCGGCGGCGACCGCGACCGTGTGGTGGACCCAGGGCTTTATTCCCGAAGAGGATGCCGCGTTCCGCGCTTTGGTTGCCGATTACCAGAAGGCCAGCGGCAACACCATCGACATGAGCATCATCCCGTTCGCGCCATTGCGGGAAAAGGAAATCTCGGCGATCACCAGCGGCGATGTCCCCGATCTGATGGAATACGCCGATTTCGAGTTGCTGCCGATGAACGCCTGGCAGGACAAGCTGGTTGATGTCACCGACATCGTCAATACGCAGAAACCCGAATATATCAAATCGGCTCTAACTTCGACTTATTGCTACAATAACGTCAGCAAAAAACGAGCCTATTATGCGGTGCCGATGAAGGCGGCGGCGGTGCCGTTCCGCTATTGGAATTCGATGATCGAAAAGGCCGGCTACAAGAGTTCCGACATCCCGAAGACCTGGGACGCGTTTCTCGACTTCTTCAAGCCGGTGCAGACCAAGTTGCGGGCGCAGGGGATGCGCAACATCTACGCGTACGGCTACCAGCTGACCGCCAACGGGGTCGATCCCGCCAACACCTTCAACGCTTTCCTGATCGCCTATGGCGGCAAGGACATCGTGACCCCGGATGGCAAGCTGCATACCGACGATCCGCAGGTGCGCTCGGCGGCGATCAAGGCGCTTGGCAAGCTAACCACCCCGTTCAAGGAAGGCTTTGTGCCGCCGGGTGTGACCAGCTGGAACGATGCCGACGACAACAACGCCTTCCACTCGAAGCTCGTGGTGATGGATTTCGACGGTTCGCTGTCGACTGAGGTCGCCGTCTATCACGACAAGTCGCAATATGACGACATCGTGACCTATGGCATGCCGCTCAGCAACGAGGGCAAGGTGTTGCCGAGCCAGATCGGATTCTTCGGCGCGCTGATCCCCAAAGGGGCAAAGAACGTCGACGTGGCTACCGAGTTCGTCAAATACGCGATCCAGCCGAAGGTGCTCGACCAATATCTGAAAGCCGGGCTCGGCCGGTGGGCGCCGCCGATGCCGTCGATCGCCAAGAACGACCCGTTCTGGCTCGATCCCAAGGACCCGCACCGCGGGGTGTACATTCGCCAGACGCTATTCCAGCCGACGCTACCGCTCTACGAGGCGTTCAACCCGGCCGTCGGGGAGGTCAACACCCAGCACGTGTTCAGCCTCGCTGAGTTCGACGTGATGAAGAACGGCATGACGCCGGATCAGGCCATCGATAAGGCGTTCAAGCAGGTCGAGGCGATCTTTGCCAAATACCCGATCGCGCAGAGTTGAGGGCGGACAGATCCGGCAGCGTGCTCCCGGCGCGTCGCGCCGGCCGCGGAACCGCGCCGACGCCGATCGCGTTATTCTGCGCCCGATTGCCGCGGGGCAACCCGCGGGCGAGCCCCGAATTCGGTTCGCTCGCGCGAGCCCAGGCGGCGGCTTCGGGCCGGAACCGAGAGCAGCCTCATAATAAGCTTTGAGCCTGCGGCGTAGCTGCATTATATTGGCATGGCTGGCTCGTAAGGACAACGCGCCCGCGGCGCTAAGCCGCGCGAGTGAGGAAGGAAGACGGATGATCAAGCCCACCAGGCGCACGCTGCTCCGCAGCTCTCTCGCGGTTGCCGCGGCCGGCGCGCTGGCGCGGCCCTATATCGCCAATGCGGCGGCGACGACCGTGACGGCTTGGTGGACCCAGGGCTTTATCCCCGAGGAGGACGCCGCGTTCCGCAAGATGGTCGCGGACTATCAGAAGGCCAGCGGCAACACGATCGAGTACAGCATCCTGCCGTTCGGGCCGTTGGGCTATAAGGTCATTTCGGCGATCACCAGCGGCGATGTCCCGGATGTCGTGTCCTACGATGCCGCCGATGCGACGATCATCCCGCAGAATGCCTGGGAGGACAAGATCGTCGAAGTCAGCGACGTCGTCGATACTCAGAAGCCGCAATTCAGCCCGACCGCGCTGCTCGGCTCCCAGTATTACAACAATGTCAAAAAACAGCGCGGCTTTTACATGGTGCCGTACAAAACCGCCTGCATCCCGTTCCATACCTGGAACTCGCTGGTCGCAAAGGCGGGTTACAAAATTTCTAATGCGCCAAAGACTTGGGATGCGTTCTGGGATTTTTTTAAGCCGATGCAGGCGAAGCTGCGCGACCAGGGCAACCGCGGCATCTATGCCTTGGGCTTGCAGCTGACCACTACCGGGCCGGCCGATGGCAACAATCTGTTCTATGCTTTCGTCTTGGCGAATGGCGGCAAGAACATGGTCACTCCGGATGGCAAGGCGCATCTCGATGACCCGACGATCAAGGAGGCGGTGGTCAAGTCGCTGACTTTTATGACCGCCGCCTACAAAGAAGGCTATGTGCCGCCCGGTGTCCTCAGCTGGAGCGACGCGGACGACAACAACGCGTTCCACGCCAAGGAAATCGTGATGGATTTCGACGGCACGATCTCGACCGAGGTCGCGCTCTATCACGACCAGCAGGCCTATTATCACGATTTGGTCACCCTCGGTCTGCCGATGGGCAATGACGGCAAGCCGGTGCCGGCGCAACTCGGCGTCGGCGGCGGCTTTATTCCCAAGGGCGCGAAGAACGTCGAGGCGGCCAAGGAGTTTCTAAAATACGTGATCCAGCCGCAGGTGATGGACAATTACCTGAAGCAGGGGCTGGGGCGTTGGCTGCCGGCGATACCCTCGCTCGTCAAGAGCGACCCGTTCTGGCTCGACCCCAAAGACCCGCATCGGCCGGTTTACGTGCGCGAAGGCGTGCTCGGCCCGACGATGCCCTATTATTATGTCTTCAACCCGGGGATCGCCGTGGCCAATGCCCAACAGGTCTGGGGCCAGGCCGAAGCCGATGTGCTTCGCAATGGGATGACCCCGACGGACGCGGCCGACAAGGCGTTCAAACGGATCGAGGACATCCTCGCGAAATACCCGATTGTGCAGAGCTGAGAGGCGATCATGGTGGACGGCACCTCGGTCCTACAGGCGACCCAAGCACTTCCGCGTCAGGCGCTCGCCGGCCTTCGGGCGCGGCAACGCAATTGGCGAGGCGGCCTGCAAGGGACGGAATACACCTGGGCTATCGCCTTCTGTATTCCCTACATCGCCGTATTCCTCGCCTTTGTGGTGTATCCGGTGGCGTACGGGCTCTGGCTCGGACACAAACCGGCGCTTTATGCCGAGCTGTTCTCGGACCCGATCTATCAGCAGACCGTGGTCAACACCATTCTGTACCTGCTGATCGGCGTCAATCTCAAGATGGTCGGCGCCCTTTTATTGTCGGGCTTTTTCATGCGCCGTGGCTGGTGGATGAAGGGTCTGTTGATGGTCTACGTGCTGCCGTGGGCGGTCCCGGCATTGCCGACCTTCATTTCGATCCACTGGATGCTGAACGGCCAGTGGGGTCTGATCAATAACACGCTGTGGGACATCTTTCATATCGACGGTCCGGGTTGGCTCGACAATTCGCGCTGGTTGGCGCTCGGCTCGGTTATCGTCTCCTATATTTGGAAATGGATGCCGTTCTGGACCGTGATCCTGCTCGCTGGCCGCATGTCGATCCCGCGCGAGCTGTATGAGGCAGCCGAGGTGGACGGCGCCACCGGGGTGCGCCGGTTCTTCCATGTGTCGTTGCCGCTGCTCGCCAACCTCTATATCGTCTGCACACTGCTGTCGACGATCTTTACTCTCGGCGACTTCAACACCGTCTATTTCGTGTCGGGGGGCGGCCCGGCGCTGTCGACCCACGTGCTGGCGACGCTCGGCATCCGCGATGCCTTCGACATTGCTCGGCCTGATCTCGGTGTGGCGGCGGTCATGTCGGCCCTGCCGCTGTTGATCCCGCTGGTATTCTTGCTGATGCACAAGATCCGCACCTCGGACGTGCAGCTGTGAGCGCGGTCCTGACCGAGGGCCGGCCGGCGCGGCGGGCGCCGAACTACCGGCTGCGGCGAATCCTGACCGAAGCGGCGGCGCTGGCGTTCGGCCTGGTGCTGATCGTGTGGACGCTGACGCCGCTCTATAACATGGTGATGGTGTCGCTCGAATCGCACGACAACGTGTTCAGCAGCCATGTCTTCCCGGCGGACCCCTCGGTGCACAGCTATTGGATCGTGCTGACCGAGGGTTACTGGTACCTTGAGTATTTCTGGCACCAGTTTGGCAACAGCCTTTACATCGGCGCGATGACGACCGGGTTGACCCTGCTGATCGGCTCGCTGACCAGCTTTTCGATCAGCCGGATGCGCATCCGCCACGGCTGGCTCCTGAGCAACGCCGCACTCTTGACCTATGTGATCCCGGCGTCGTTCCTGGCGATCCCGTTTTACCGGATCATGCAGAGCTACCATCTGGGCAACAATCTGTGGTCGGTGATCGCGGCGGAAGTGACCTTTGCCACGCCTTACGCGATCTTCATCTTTCAGCAATATGGCAGGGGCATCCCGATCGAGCTCGACGAGGCAGCGCGAATCGACGGGGCGTCGCCGCTCCAGGTGTATTTTCGGATCTACCTGCCGCTGATGGCGCCGGCGCTGGTCGCGGTCGGCACCTACGCCTTGCTGCTCGCCTGGAACGAATATCTCTATCAGTTCCTGCTGCTGTCGAACACGCGCAGCATGACCGTGCCGGTGGCGCTCGCCCAGTTCCTCAACAGCGACGAATCGCCGTGGAACTACATGATGGCGACTGCGGTCATCTATGCGATCCCGCCGGTGCTGGTCTACTACCTGTTCCGCAGCCGCATGACCGCCGGCCTGACCTTGGGCGGCGTCAAGGGCTGAGCCCGAGATCCGCCACGCGCCGGCGCATGGTCATGGGTCACGGGCGGCTCGGCGCCCCCTAAAGCTCGGGTGACGGCGGCTGTTGCTGGCGCGGGCGGGCCGCTGCGATCCCGTGAAAGCAGCGCGACGCGCCAGGAGTGTGGCGGCCACGACCGCGTTCGTATCTTACCGGGGCGCGGATGCGGATTGACCGGAGAATTAGCTTCGTTGCGGCGACGTGGGCGACCCGCGGGGCGAAAATCCTTCCGCCCGGGCGTCCGGATACCGCTGCCTTTCTTTATCATTATATTAGCAATAAAATGTATTCTGAGACCCGAACCCGGTCTCTGCGACAATGTCGATGAACATCGTCTGCGCCTGTGATCTCAATTACATTCCGCATATGGCGGCAATGCTGTTGTCGCTTGTGGAAAACAACGAGCGGCACGGCATCCGGATCTTTGTGCTATACGACGGCGCGTTTCCCGAGCAGGACAAGCTCGCGGTCATGCTGCGCGGCCACCGGGCGGAAGTTTCCTTCATCTCGGTCGAGGAGAGCCTCCTCGAAAGCCTGTTTGTGAACTACCACATCAGCCGGGCCACCTATGCCCGCCTGTTGATCGGCGAATTGTTGCCGCCCGAAATCGATCGAGTGATCTATCTCGATTGCGACCTGATCGTCAGGGGCGATCTTGGCGACCTTTGGCACACCGACCTCGGCGGCAAAACCGTTGCCGCGGTGGGTGAAATTACCGAGTATCTGTGGCATTCGAGACTGGGGCTGCCGCCAGGGGCCCCTTATTTCAATGGCGGTGTGATGCTCGTTGATCTGCGTCGTTGGCGGGAATTGGACATCGGCCGCTGCAGCCTCGGTTTCGTCCGCGAGCATCCGGACCGCCTCCAATGGTGGGACCAATGCGCCCTCAACCTGATCCTCCACGACGACTGGAAGCCGCTCGACCCGATCTGGAATCTCCAAAGCATGGAACTTTGCGTCATTGACCACGGCATATATCGCTTCGGGCGGATGAGCTCTCGTGTCCGCGACGCGATCCGAGTGGTGCATTTCAGCAGTGATTCAAAGCCGTGGCACTACATGAACAATCACCCGCTCAAGAAAGAATATCTTCAATACCGGCGTCGCACGCCGTGGCCGCTTGAGACCTTTCCAGACCGTTATCCCCACAACATGATCCGCCGCTTTCTGCACCGTCACGTGCCCGCGCTGCTGCCCCTCTACCTGGCCGCACGAAGGATAATTTAACGGTATGCAAAGCCGATTCCTCGCACTCTGCGACCTTGTGAGCAGCCGTGCTCCGGCTGCCGGCGCGCACGCCGCACAATGTATGCTCAGTTCCTTCTTTGGGTTCGCGTCACCGGCCGACCGAACCGGCCGCCGCCTCGCGGCAGCCAGGTGAAATACGATGCTGACCGTGCTGATCGCCACCCACAACGGGACGGACACGCTGGGCCGTACCCTCGAACGGTTTGGCGCTTTGGTCCCGCCGCCGGGCGGGTGGAAACTGCTGGTCGTCAACAATGCGAGCACGGACGGCACCGAACAGCTGGTGCTCGGGTTCAGCGACAGGCTTCCTTTGGAATATCTGGTCGAGCCCCGGCTGGGAAAGCCTTATGCGCTGAACACCGGGCTCGAGCACATTGCCGGCGACTTAGTCGTCTTCGCCGACGACGACGTGCTGCCCGACCCTGAGTGGCTGGTCGCGTGGCGACATGCCGTCGACCGCCATCCCGAATGTTCGATCTTCGGCGGCGCGATCGAACCCCTCTACGAGCGAGACCCGCCGGAATGGCTCTCCCGGGTCCCATCCTGGGGAAACCTGCTGTTCGCCCAGACGGACCCACTGCCGGAAGGGCCCCTTGCGCCTACGGGCTGCATTTATGGACCGAATATGGCGGTCCGGGCTGTGGCACTCGCCGGCGGCGCCAGGTTCGACGAACGGTTTCTCGTCGGACCCTTGGGGTTGTTAGGCGATGAGCTGGATTTCGTCTATCGTCTCGCCGAGCAGGGAAACGGAGCGTGCTTTGTTCCGAGCGCACGGGTGGGGCACATCGTGCACCCGAACCAGCTCGCGTGGCGATGGATGCTGCGGCGCTTTTATCGCCAGGGCAAGTTGCTAACCGTGTTCGGCGCGCAGCGGAATGCCCGCCGCCCTCCTGCGATCTTTGATGTGCCGCGCTTTCTGATCCGCCGCGTCATCACGTCGGCGGCCACGACTCCGATCGTGCTATTGAGCTTCGACAGGTTCCGGATTTTTTTCCACCTTCAGCAAATCGCTTCCGATCTGGGAGCAATTATGCAGTCGCGCTCACTATATCGGGGTGCCGAGTGGCGGGATGTGGCGTGACCCAGCGTTCCGGTCGAGTCGCCGGCGCCGAATCGTTGCCCGAGCGAACCACTGCAACCACGCCAAGGTGACTTTACCCAAGGCATGGAACTGCGGGCCGACAACGGGCCTCCCCGCAAACAGCACCTCGGATCGTGTCGGTGAAGGTCGCTCTTCGATAGCGGCAAGTTCTGGGTCAGCCCCTGGTGATATTGGCTATCCCTAGTAGGACGCGTGCTGCCGATTTCGCGACAGGTTCAGGCAGGCGAGCAATTGCGGTCTTGAGGCGATGGCGTGCCGAGAGCTCCGCCGGATCAAGGGCTGGGCTGCGAAGTGCAGCGAAATCCTGTCGTCCAAAAGCATCATCGACGGCCGACATGCTGCGAGCGATTATCTGTTCGCGTAGAAGGCTGCGCCAATCTTCTGGGATCGAGTGGTTCTCGAGCGCAAGGCGTAGCACCGAAATCGAAGCCAATATCGCTCGCAGCCAGTCCGCGGAAAAATTGTCGCGATGCCGCCGAATGCCCACCCCCGGCTGCGTTAAAACGCCGATCGGAGCCTCGCGGACACTGCGCAGCGTGAATTCGAAATCTTCGCTCGGATTGCGGTTCAGGCCCTCATCAAACCCGCCCACGCGATCAAGGTGTTCACGGGTAAACGCGGTGGTTGACGGGAGTATCGGCTGAGACTCTCCCAGGATCTTTGGATAGAGCGGTTCGTCCAGCACCCAGCCGCCGGGAAACAGTTCTCGCCTAGCGGCAGGCCAAAACAATGGCGGAAGCTCGTCGAATATGGTTCGCGACGCCCAAACGCCGTCGGTGAAGCGGGTAAAATTCGTAAAGACGTATTGAACTTCCGGCGCTGCTCGGGCCAATCGGGCAATTGCCGCCAGGTGGTCCGAACCCCACAGATCGTCGCTGTCGCAGAGCGCGATCCATGGCATGCGCGCCGCTGCAAGTCCCCGGTTTCGCGCTGCGGGCGGACCCTGATTTTCGCCGCGTAGATAGCTGACGTGTGGCGCGTAGCCGGTAACGACCGACGCCGTGTCGTCGACCGAGCCGTCATCCACGACGATGATCTCACTCGGCCGCAGATTCTGGCGCAGGACTGCTTCAATCGTGGCGCCGATCATCCTCGCGCGGTTGAATGTAGGGATGACCACAGAGCAGTCGAAAGCCATTTACCAATTCCTTAATATTCCTCTGGCTCAGGCTAGGGCTAGTCGGCGCTGCTTGCAAACAACAATATTTCGACTTCCGAGCTCCAGACTGACAGCTCCCGTATGCCAGGTCCGCTCCGCCACCATTTGCCCCGGAATTCAATACCAGAAGGAAAACGTTCGTTCCCGGCTCGCCATGAAAACTCGTCTGCCGTTGGGTGGGAGCCATGGGGCCGGCCGGCGGCATCGTGGGCAAATTGCACGCCTCAGCTCAAGTGAAAAATCTTGCAAGCAGTCACTGATGCGGGGTAAAATCAAACATAGTCGATTATCGAATGGGAAATACCGGTTGAAGCCTCGAATAGTCAGGGACACTGCAAATATCCTGTACCGTGTGGCTGCGATGGTTTCCCCGCACCCCTATCATGAGTGCCCTATTTGCGGGAGGGTTGGACGATTTCTGCCGGAGTCTAGGCCATTTGGCGACCGCCCCCTTGCGATGTGCCCACGATGCGGTGCACTTGAACGTCATCGTCTGCAAGCCCTGACGCTGGACCGAATCAGCGATGAGACCTGGGCCGCGAAGCGGGGGCTTCAATTCGCGCCGGATGGCGCGACACCGGTACTTCGCCGCCTGCTCGGTGAGTTGGTGACAGCCGACATCGATCCACAGGGAGATTCCGTTCGCCTTGATATGCGGGACCTTGATGTGCCGAACGAGAGCTTCGATGTGATCTTTGCCTCGCACGTTATTGAACATATCGATGACGACATCAGGGCAATAAAGGAAGTGTATCGCGTTCTGAAGCCAGGCGGCCTCGCCATCCTCCCGGTGCCGATCCTCGTCGACAAGACCGTCGAATATGGCGCCCCGATGCCCCTGGAGGACCTTCATGTGAGGGCGCCCGGTTTGGATTACTTCGACAAATATCGTTCTGTCTTCGATCGGGTTGATGTTTTCACATCGCAGGATTTTTCGGAGAGATACCAGGTCTGGGATCACGACGACCGCACCCGATTTCCGAGGGACGAGGCGCCGTTGCGAACGGCAATGAGCGGCAGCCGCCATCCCGACTATGTTCCGGTGTGCCATAAGGCTCGAGTTTGCCCCGATAGTTGACCACGGGGATCGCGATATTTCATCTTTCTCGAGATAATGGCGGCATACATAGCGCGATCCGCACATATGGGCCGGCCAACACCAGGCTCGCGCCGCTGGTTGACCCTGGTTTGCGCTGCGCAGGTAGGCAACGTGCGGCGCAGCCGCGACGGTGGCGGCGGTATCGTCGGCAGAGCCGTCATCGACGATAATAATTTCGTCCGGTCGAAGACTTTGCCGCAGGATGGGTTTGATCGTGGCGCCGATCATCTGGGTACGACTGAATCTCGCGATGACACAGAACATTCGAAAACCATCGAGTAAAATCCTCCAGCAGGCTAATCAGGGACGGCAATGAAATTCTTGGCAGAGCTGTTCACAAACTCATCCATTGTTAAACATGGTGATACGTACGATGGCCGCCATGGCAGAGAATATATTGAATAATCACAATCCGAAAAGAGATTTGATAGCTCACATCTGGAGTGATGATTGTTGCTCTCGAAGATAATTTTGGGACAACAGAATTCCATCAGACGATTTGCTCCTCGGATTACCTCGTTTTCGAAACCTTCCACGTCGATCTTGATAAGTATTTTGTCGCGGGGGATCTCGCTCAGATAGTCGTCCAGCTTCCTGAGCGGTACTGTTTGGCTAATTACCGGCGAAATGTCTTTCAGAGCGGGGATGACGTCCGACGATACCGAACCCAGCCAGGTGTCTTTCTCCGGATACACCAGTTCGATTTCTCCCGTTTGACTGCCAAGAGCAACTTGTTCCCATCGGCCTTTTAACCCATTCAGAGCGCAAATAGTCCGGAAATGGGCGAGGCAGCTGGTGTTCGGTTCGAAGGCTATTGTTGGTATGCCGGCCGATAAGAACAAGACGGAATGCGTCCCGTAGTTCGCGCCAATGTCTAGAAAAAGTGCCGGCCGTTGATCGGATGCAACTATGTCTGCATAAGTCTGCTTGACCTCAATGTCATGACCAATAATCGAGGTTGCATTATCCCAATCGAGCCATGACCATGCCGGCCGTAATGGCAATTTAAGTTCTTTGTTATTAAAAAATATCGTCCATGAGCCCGAAGATATGACACCGCGCCACGTGAATATTTTGGCATATCGGGCATGGAAACGATATTTTTGCTCATTGTTAAGCTGGACATATAGTTTATTGAGCATCGCTAGGGTAACACTATTTGAAGCGAGCGCTCTAAGAAGCAGGGGGTTGATTTGCCGTTCTATTGTACGCTTGAAGTAAGAAACGTGGGTCACGAGCCTTCTCCTTGGAGTGCTCCGCGAGCCGGCGAGCTGCTCCGATAATTAAGGGATCCGCTTCCGCTGGGAGCGGATCAGACGCGAATAAGGTTTGAGCGCTGCCGCGGCGCCGAGCCAGCCGAATTCGCGGCGCGGCAGCCGGTCGAGGCGGTCGTAGGCCTCGTGGAAATCAGCGGCCATCCGCTCGACGCTGAACAATGCCTCGACCCGCTTCTTGCCGGCGCGGCCGAGCCGCTCGCGGCAGTCCCGGTCGTCGATCAGCCGGGCGAGCGCCGCGGCCAGCGCCTGACGGGTCCTCCGGCGGCACCAAGAGGCCGGTCGCTCCATCCTCGACCACCTCGGGAATGCCGCCAACATTCGTCGCTACGACCGGCAGCCCGTAATACCCCGCTTCGGCCAGGACCAGCCCGAACGAATCCATTCGGGACGGGAGCGCTAAGATATCGGTCGCCGCGCAGATGCCCCCAACATCATCACAGTAGCCGAGGAAATGGATCCGCGCCTGCACCCCCAGTTCCGCCGCCAGCCGCTCGAGATTGGCCCGCTCGGGGCCGTCGCCGACGATCAGCAGATGGAGCATTGCGCGCCGGGCCGAGCAGGCCGAACGCCCGGATCAGGACGTCCTGGCCCTTGCGCCGGATCAGCGACCCGATCGCGGAGATGACGGTGGCGTCGTTGGCGATGCCGAGGCGACGCCGCGGATCGACGCTCGTTTTCGGGCGAAGCCGGGAGAAGTCGATCCCGTTGTAGATCACCAGGGTCTTGTGCGCCGCCATGCCGTCCTCGAGGAGCGGCTCGATCACCTGCCGCGAGACCCCGACCACCAGCGCGGCTTGGTGAATGAGGAAAGCGTACCGGCTGCGCCGCAAATAGCCGATATGCAGATGCGCCAGCAGCGGCACTCGCGTCCGCCGCGCCACCGGCACGAGCCACTGGCAGGGTCCGGCGCTGTTGGAATGGAGCACCCTGACCTGGTGCCTGCGGATCAGATCGCCAGCTTCGCGCATCAGCGCGCGATAGCGGCCAAGTCGGAACCGTGGCGCCTGGTAGTCGAAATAGATTTCGAAATCGCTGCGACAGGTCGCGAACCCGAGAGCTCTCGCCGCCTCGGCCATCGCGGTCTGATTGCACCACACGATCGGCCGCACCCGCGCCGGATCGAGATGCGCCAGCAGATCGAGCAGCAGCTGCTCGCTGCCGCGAAGCCAGGGATCTCCGTAGTGGGTGAACAGGATCGGCGTCGGCGCGGGCTGCGTCATCGCGTCTACGAAGTCGATCGCACGCTCGCGCGTTGCTGCCCGCCATCCTTATAGCCCGCATAATGAGCGCCGATCGGATTGGCCAACTGGTCGAGACAGCGGTCAACCGGCCGCGGGATCATGGGGACTTTCCGTTTGGGTCATCGCCGAACATACGCGGACCATAGCACAGCAGAACTTAGCGACGGGTTCACTCCGGCCGGGCCGGGATAAGCCGATTTCTCGGACCCGCCGCCGACTATTCCGGCCGCCGGCGACGCCGACGATCGCGGCTCAATTGCGCGGCGCGTGTTTTGAGAGGATGCGCTGCAAGGTGCGGCGGTGCATCTTGAGGCGGCGGGCGGTTTCCGAGACGTTGCGCTCGCACAGCTCGAACACCCGCTGGATGTGCTCCCAGCGCACCCGGTCGGCCGACATCGGGTCCTCGGGCGGCTCGGGGACGCCGTCCTCCTGCGCGAGCAGCGCGCGCTCGACCGCGTCGGCATCGGCGGGCTTGGGCAGATAGTCGATCGCCCCGGCCTTGACCGCCGCGACCGCGGTCGCGATGTTGCCGTAGCCGGTCAGCATGACGATGCGGGCCCCTGGCCGCGCTTGGCGCAAGGCGCTGACGACGTCGAGCCCGCGACCGTCGCCGAGCCGCATGTCGACCACCGCGAAGGCCGGCGGCCGCTCGATCGCCGCGGCGGTGCCGGCGGCAACGCTGTCGGCGGTCGCGACGACAAACCCGCGCCGCTCCATCGCCCGCGCCAGGCGCTGGCACAACGGCGCGTCGTCGTCGACGATCAGTAAGGTCCGCTCCCCCTCGGGAAGCCCGCGCAATGCCGCGGATAGCCCCTCGGCGGCGGGCGGGTTGGGTTGGTCGATTGCGTTCATGATGCTCGCCTGATACTCGCCACAGCGTCCACGATGCTCGCCACTGGGGACTGCTCGCCACCGGGCCCGCTCGTCAAGGGCCTACCCGCGGCCGGGCTGCCGGCTAGCGATGCTCGCGCACCATCGCCGCGGGCGGGCGGATCTTCTCTATCGTCTCCAAATTGGCACGGTTCCACGAAATCGCAACATGGGCGCCGCCCTCTTCGAGATTATCGAAGGCGAGCCTGGCGCCGCTGCGCTCCAACAGGCTCTGCGCGATGAAGATGCCGAGCCCCATATGGTCGGCCGCACCGGCGCGCGTCGACAGGTAGGGCTCACCCAGACGGCCCAAGAGGTGAAGCAGAAATCCCGGCCCGTCATCGGCGATCTCGACCGTCACCGTCGCCCGGTCCCAGAAGGTGGTGACGGTGACCTCGCGACGGGCGAACTGGACTGCGTTCTGAATGAGGTTGTGCAGCCCGTGCAGGATCTCGGGGCTGCGCCGGACCTGGGGCTCGTCGTCGGCGGGCGCACCGGCCGCGGCAAAGATCAATCTCACTCCGTGCTCCTGACGCGGCGCCGCGGCAGCCTCGACCAGGACCGAGATCGGCAGCCGCGCATAGGGCGAGCCGCCATCTTCCTCGGGCCGTTGCGAGAGTTCGGCGAGGATGTGCCGGCAGCGCTCGGTCTGGCTCAGCAGCAAGGCGGCGTCCTCGGCATGCGGGCTGTCGGGCGGCAGCTCGTGCGCGAGCTCCCTGGCGACGACCGCAATCGTGGCGAGCGGGCTGCCGAGCTCGTGCGCGGCCGCCGCAGCAAGGGCGCCCACCGCCGAAACCCGCTGCTCGCGGGCGAGCGCCAGCTGGGTCGCCGCCACCGCGTCGCGCAGCCGGCGTGCATCTTGCGCGACGCTCCAGGTGTAGCCGGCGATGAACATCGTGGCCAGCACCAGCGCAATCCAGGTTCCGACGATGATCTCGGGCGGAAACACCAAGGGCCTAGGCCCGCTGCGCCATGGCAACGGCAAATGCCACAGCGCCAGCGCGCTGATCGCGGCGACGGCGAAGACCGACAGAATGATGACCGGGCGCTTTGACAAGATCGTCGCCGCCACCGTGACCGGGGCCAGGATCAGGATCGAAAACGGGTTCTGCAGTCCGCCGGTCAGATAGAGCAGAATAGCGAGCTGCAGGATGTCGTAGCCGAGGCACAGCGTGGCGTAGCGCGCGCTGAGCTCCCGCGCCACCTGGCGGCGGGCGATCAGGATCAGGTTGAGCAGCGCCGAGCCGGCAACCGCGCCGAGCGCCGGCAGCAGCGGCAGATGAAAGCCGATCCCGTAATGGACGGTCAGGATCGTCAGCGCCTGGCCCGCGATCGCGACCCAGCGAATCGGCACCAGCGTGCGCAGACTGATCCGGCCGGAGCCGGCGACCGGTTCGCTCGCAGCGAGGAGGCTGGTGTCGGTCACGATCGCGTCTCGTCAGATCGCCCGAAAGCGCTTGGTTGACAGTTTGGCGGGTCACCGCTTGCGCCACCAGTCCCATGCTGGCCGACTGCACCCTGATGCGCCATATAGGTGCGATGCCCGCCATCGCCATCGAAGTCGTCGATCTGGTCAAACGCTACCCGACGGCGATTGCCGTCGACGGGATCAGTTTCACCGTTGCGCGCGGCACGACCGCGGCATTGCTCGGCGGCAACGGCGCCGGCAAGACCACGACCATAGCGATCCTGCTCGGCCTGTTGCTGCCGACCGCCGGCCGGGTGCGGGTGCTCGGCGAGGACATCCTGCGCCATCGTTACCGAGTGCTGGCGCGGATGAATTTCTCCTCGCCCTTCGTCGACCTGCCGCACCGGCTGACCGTGCGGCAGAATCTGCTGATCTACGCCCGGCTCTACGGTCTTGCGCGGCGCCGCGAGCGGATCGAGAGCCTGGCCGAGGATCTGCAGATCTGCGCGTTTCTCGACCGGCCGGCGGGCAAATTGTCGGCCGGACAGAAGACCCGCGTCGCCCTCGCCAAGGCATTGCTGAACGAGCCCGAACTGCTGCTGCTCGACGAGCCGACCGCCTCGCTTGACCCCGATACCGGCGACTGGGTGCGCGGCTATCTCGAAGACTGGCGCGCACGCACCGGAGCCACGATCCTGATGGCCTCGCACAACATGGCCGAGGTCGAGCGCCTCTGTTCGGACGTGCTGATGATGAAGGCCGGGCGGATCGTCGACCGCGGCAGCCCACAGGAGCTGGTCGACCGCTACGGCCGCGCCAATCTCGAAGAAGTGTTCCTGCACATCGTCCGTAGATCCCCGCTCGAGCTGGAGTCGGTGTCGTGAACCGGGGCATCATGAACCGGCCCGATGGCGCCTATCCCGACGGCGCCCCTGCCGGCTTCTCGCCGGGCCGGGTCTGGGCAATGCTGCTGCGCTATCTCTATCTGCTGCGCAGCTCGTGGCCACGTACCTTGGAGCTGCTTTATTGGCCGACCTTGCAGATGCTGATCTGGGGGTTTATGAGCCAGTTTCTCTATGTCAACAGCAATTATGTGTTCCGCGCCTTTGGCGTGCTGCTGGCCGCGGTCATGCTATGGGACGTGCTGTTCCGCGGTCAGCTCGGCCTATCGATCTCGTTTCTCGAAGAGATGTGGGCGCGCAATCTCGGGCATTTGTTCGTCACCCCGCTGCGCCCCTACGAGTGGGTCGCGGCGTTGTTGGCGATGAGCCTCATCCGCGTGCTGATTGGCGTCACGCCGGCGGCGTTGCTGGCGATCGTGCTCTACCACTATTCGATCTTTTCGCTGGGGCTGCCGCTCGCCGCGTTTTTCGCCGTGCTGCTGATCATGGGTTGGTCATTGGGATTGGCAATCTGCGGCATGATCCTGCGCCACGGAATGGGCGCCGAGAGCTTGGCCTGGCTCGCGGTCTTCACCTTGTCGCCGATCAGCGCGGTTTACTACCCGGTTTCGATCCTGCCGGGCTGGCTGCAGCACGTCGCCTGGTCGTTGCCCTCGACCTATGTTTTCGAAGGCATGCGGGCGGTGCTGTTTCGGCATCTCTTCCGCGCCGGCTATCTGCTGACCGCCGGTGCCCTCGACCTCGTCTGGCTGGCCGGCGGCGCGGCGGTGTTCTTCGTCGCCTTCCGCGACGCCCGCCAGCGCGGCGCGCTGTTGCAGATGGGCGAGTAAAAGAGAGCCTGCGCCCAAAAGCTAATGCCAGGAACGGAGGAATTTGCCTGATGCCGTCGCGCTACACCGCGACCGACCCGCGGGCTTACGAGCGCTTGATGGGGCGCTGGAGCCCGAGGCTGGCGGCACAGCTGATCGCCTGGGCCGGGATCGCGCCCGGCGAGCGGGTGCTCGATGTCGGCTGCGGCACCGGCAGCCTCGCCCTGGCGCTCGCCGCCCGCTCCGAGCCCGCCGCGATCGTCGGGGTCGACATCGCCCCGCCCTATGTCGCCTATGCCGCCTCGCGCTCGGCCGATCCGCGGCTCAGCTTTGCCGTCGCGGACGCCGCGGCGCTCGACTTTCCAGCCGCGAGCTTTGACCGCACTTTGTCGCAGCTGGCGCTCAATTTCATGTCTGAGCCCGCCGCGGCGCTCACTGCCATGCGCCGGGTCACCCGGCCGGGCGGGGTGGTCGCCGCCGCGGTCTGGGACTTCCCCGGCGGCCTCGTCTACCAGCGGATCTTTTGGGACACCGCCGCGGCTCTCGATCCCGCGGCTGACCATGCCCGCGCCCGGCACTATTCGAGCCCGCTGACCGGACCGGGCGAACTCGCCGCCGCGTTCGGCGATGCCGGTCTCGCCGAGGTGCGTGAGGGCTCGTTGACGATCCGCCTCGAATATCGCGACTTCGCCGATTATTGGGAGCCGATCGAACAGGCGCAGGGGCCGGTCGGCGATTATGTCAAGGCCCTGCCGGCGGAGCGGCTCCGGGTTCTCGCCGCGAAGGTGCGCCGGGCCTATCTGGCGGGTGCTATCGACGGCCCGCGCTCGATGGCCGCAACTGCCTGGGCGGCTTACGGGGTTGTCCCGGCCGGCCCGCTCGGCCCGATAAATCTCACGCGGGGCCGCTGACCCCGGCTTCGCCAAAGGTCGCCATGCCGTTGTGGCAGGCCGTCGCCGCTTTGAGGATGCCGAGCGCCAGGGTGGCACCCGAGGCCTCGCCGAGGCGCATGCCGAGATCGAGCAACGGCCGCTGGCCCAGCCGCTCGAGCAGTACGCGGTGACCGGGCTCGGCCGAGACGTGGGCGACGACGCAATGGTCGAGCGCATGGCGATCGGCGGCGAACAGGACTGCGGCGGCGGCGGTCGCGGTAAAGCCGTCGAGCACGACCGGGACCCGCCCGAGCCGGGCGGCCAGCACCGCGCCGGCGATTGCCGCGAGCTCCAGCCCGCCGAGGCGCCGCAGCAGCTCGAACGGGTTGCCGGAGGCAGGGCGGTGCAAAGCCACGGCCGTTGCGACGGCGCGCCGCTTGTTGTCGAGCGCCGCCCCGGCGACGCCGGTGCCGGGGCCGGTCCATTGCCCGGCATCGCCGCCGAACAGCCCGGCGCACAACGCCGCCGCGGCAGTGGTGTTGCCGATCCCCATTTCGCCTACCGCCAATGCGTCGATGTCGGGTTCGACCGCCATCATGCCGTAGGCCATCGCCTTGGCGCATTCCTCCTCGCTCATCGCCGGACCTAGGGCGATGTCGCCGGTGGGCGCGTCGAGGTTCATCTCGTAAACCCGCAGATCGGCGTCGACGACCCGGCACAGCTGGTTCACCGCAGCGCCGCCGGCAATAAAGTTCTGCACCATCTGCGCGGTGACCGAGGCCGGATAGGCCGAGACCCCACGCGCGGCGACGCCGTGATTCCCGGCAAAAACGATGGTGCGCGGATGGTCGAGGCGGGGCGGGTGCCGCGCCTGCCAGGTGGCGAGCCACACCGCCAATTCTTCGAGCCGCCCGAGCGACCCCGCGGGCTTGGTCAGCTGCGCCTGGCGCGCCGCGGCGGTGCCGCCGGCGTCGCGGTCCGGTCCCGGCAAATGGTTCAACAGCGCGCGCATCTCGTCCAGATTCGCGGTCGGGTCAGGCATCGGGGTACTCCTTCGCGCGCGATCGTCCCCGAAGCGCGTTGCGAACCCAAGCGGAAAAGCACGGCTGCATGCGGCCGTTTCGGTCTGGCTGCCGAGTTGGCTATGGTCGGGCGATGACCGCTCGCCAACATTCGACCGGCCGGCGGCCGGGTTTCGTCGCCGGCTTCGCTGCGGCCGTAGGGTTTCTGACGCAACTGCCGATCGGGCCGCCTGCCGAGGGCGATTGGCGGCTCGCCGACGCGGTCTGGGCCTTTCCGCTGGTCGGCGCCGGCATTGGCGCCATCGCCGGTCTCGCGTTTCTGGCAGCCGAGCTTCTCGGCCTCGGCGACGGTCCGGCGGCGCTGCTGGCGGTGCTGGCCGGAGTGTGCCTGACCGGGGCATTGCACGAGGACGGTCTCGCCGACACCGCCGACGGGATCTTCGGCGGCGTCGATCGCGAATCGAGGCTGGCAATCATGCGCGACAGCCGGCACGGCACCTTTGGCGTGCTGGCGATCGTGCTGAGCGTCGCGTTGCGGGCCGCCGCCCTCGCGCAAACCGGCGAAGCGATCTACGCCGGCTTGGCGCTGATCGCGGCCCACGCCGCCTCGCGGGCGCTGTTGCCGGCTGCGATGTGGGCGCTGACCCCGGCGCGCGCCGACGGACTCGCGGCCGAAGCCGGACGACCGCACCCCGCGCCGGTGATCGGCTCAATTGTCGTCGGAGTGGTCCTTGCCCTGGCGGCACTTGGGCCTTGGCTCGGGCTGATCGCCTTCGCGGCTTCGGCCGTGGCCGTAGTTGCCGCGGGCGTGCTGGCCCGCCATCGGATCGGCGGCTACACCGGCGATGTCTTGGGCGCCTTTCAGCAGGTCGCGGAAATCGCCATGCTGCTCGCGGCGGCAGCGCGATGACCGCTGGCGCGACGCGCTTTCGGCTTTGCCGATCTCAATCGCAGGGAGCGTCAGCCGGGCGGCGGCATTTTCGGAAAGCGCTGCATGTTGCCGCCCAGCTCTACCCAGGGCTGCGCGCTGTCGCAGTAGATCTCCATCGCCGGCTTGACCCAGCTCGGATCATCGAGCGTCCCTGTCAAGATCATCACCACGTTCGGCATGGCCTCGGCTTCGTCCATGACCGAGGAGCCGCACTCCGGGCAAAAGCGCCGGAACATGGTCTTGCCGGTGTCGCCGCGATCGTTGAAGGTCTTTAGGTTGCCCTGCAGGCTCACCGTCGGCTTCGGCAGCGCCACCACCGTCGCGAACGCGGCGCCAAGGCCCTTCTGGCAGTTTTTGCAATGGCACACGCCGACAAACGCCGGCTCGGCATCGGCCGAATAGCGCACCTTGCCGCACAGGCATCCGCCTTCGATCTTCATTCGCCCCTCCTGTTCATTGCATGGCGGCTCTCGCCGCTGGCGACATTCTAGCCCGGCTAAGACAGCGGGATCGAGCGCAAACCGCGAGACGGCCGGCGGCGGGGTGTGCTAGCCTCGTCTTCGCGATGCGACAGGGAAGTCCGGTGCAAGACCGGCGCTGCCCCCGCAACTGTAAGCGGCGAGACCGCGGCAACGGCCACTGGCTTTCGCCCCCCTTCCTCCCCGCACGCGGGGGAGGGCAGGGGGGAGGCCGGGAAGGCGCCGCGGGCGACCACCCCGAGCCAGGAGACCTCCGCATCGCGCGAAAAGGGGACGATTCCTCGGGCGGAGGAGGGGCACCTATGGCGTTATCGCCAATTGTTTCGACGAGTGCGCGGCGAACTCGCGCCGGGCTGCCCAGGGTGAGCCTGGTGCTGGGCGGCGCCCGGTCGGGCAAGAGCCGCTATGCCGAGGGCCTGGTTGAAGGGGCCGCCGCTGCTGGGACCTATTGCGCGACCGCCGAGGCCGGCGATGCCGAGATGGCGGCGCGCATCGCCGCGCACCGGTCGCGCCGCGGCCCGTTCTGGCGCACGGTCGAAGAGAAGCTGGCGCTGGCGCCGGCGATTGCTGGCGAGGCGGCGTCCGAACGGCCGTTGCTGATCGATTGCCTGACCGTGTGGCTGTCGAACCTGCTGCTCGCCGGACAATCGGCCGAAGACGAAGCTGCGGCATTGTGCGCGGCATTGCGCCTGGCCGCGGGGCCGGTCGTTCTAGTCGCCAACGAAGTCGGCATGGGGCTGGTGCCCGAAACGCCGCTCGGACGCCGCTTTCGTGACGCCGCCGGCCGTCTTAATCAACAGGTCGCAGCCCTCGCCGACCATGTCGTCTTCGTCGCCGCCGGCCTGCCGCTCGTGCTGAAGGAGGGGTGGTGATAACAGCGATACGAGCGGCCGTGCGAGGCCCTTGCTCGGTAGCGTCTCCCGCGGGGCGCTGCTGACATGCGCCGGGTTCCGGCGACGGTGATCACCGGCTTTCTCGGCGCCGGCAAGACCAGCCTGGTGCGCCACCTGCTCGCACGCGCGCAGGCGCGGCGGCTTGCCATCATCGTCAACGAATTTGGCGAGCTCGGCATCGATCGCGAGCTATTGCTCGGCTGCGGCGACGAAGCGTGCGGCGAAGACGACATCGTCGAGCTGGCCAATGGCTGCATCTGCTGCACTGTTGCCGACGACTTTTTGCCGACCCTGACCCGGCTGCTCGATCGCGCCGCACCACCCGAGCATATCCTGATCGAGACTTCGGGGCTGGCCCTGCCGAAACCCTTGGTGCAGGCGTTTGCCTGGCCCGAGATCCGCACCCGCACCACGGTCGACGGAGTTCTGACGGTGATTGACGCCGCCGCCGTCGCCGACGGCCGGTTCGCCGACGACCCCGCGGCGGTGGCGCGCGCGCGGGCGGCGGACCCGGCGCTCGTCCACGACAACCCGCTCGACGAGGTGTTTGGCGACCAGCTCGCCTGCGCCGATCTGGCGATCCTGAACAAGGCCGATCTCGTTCCCGCCGCTCGGTTCGCGGCACTTCGCCGCGAGGTCGGCGAGCGGCTGCGCCCTGGGGTCAAGCTGGTCGCGGCGCGAAATGGCGCGGTGCCGCCCGAAGTGGCGCTCGGTCTCGCTGCGAATGCCGAGGACGATCTCGCCGCGCGGCCGTCGGTGCACGATCTCGATATGGCGCACGACCACGACGATTTCGCCAGCTTCGTCGTGGATTTGGGCGCGGTGACCGATATCGAGGCGTTTGTTGCGCGGCTGCGCGCGGCGATCCGCCGGCATGGTGTGCTGCGGCTCAAGGGCTTCGTCGATCTGCCCGGCCGCGAGCGGCGGCTGGTTGTGCAGGCGGTCGGCGACCGGCTGCAGCACTATTTCGACCGGCCTTGGCATTGGAGCGAACGACGCGCGACGCGGCTCGTCGTGATCGGCGAGAAGGGCTTCGCCCGGAACGCGATCGCGGCGGCGCTGACCGACTGAATGCACCTGCTCGCCGCCCTGCCGGGGACCATCGCCGACGGCTCGGCTGCGGTCGATCTCGCCCAGACCCCGGGCGACATCGTGGTGCTGTCGAGCGCCGACACCGAATTGGCGCTGCTCGCTGCCGCCCAGGCGCTGCGGCGTGCGCAGGACCCGGCGGCGCCGAGCCTGCGCCTCGCGCCGATCCTGCAGCTTGCCCATAATTTCTCGGTCGACCTCTACATGGAGACGGTGGCGCGAGCCCGTCTCGTGATCGCTCGGGTGCTCGGCGGCAACGCCTATTGGCCCTATGGGATTGAGCGGCTGGTCGAGACGTGCAGCACCAACGGCGTCCCGCTGGCGCTGCTGCCCGGCGACGACAAGCCCGACCCGGAGCTGGCCGAGCTCTCGTCCCTGACGCCCGGCAGCAGAAGCCGGCTGTGGCGCTACCTCGCCGAAGGCGGTCCGGCCAACGCCGAAAATCTGCTGCGCTATGCCGGCTCGCTGATCGGCCGGGATATCGCCTGGGCCGAACCGGCGCCGTTGCTGCGCGCCGGCCTCTACTGGCCCGACCATACCTTGCCGACCCTCGCCGACATCGAAGCTGAGTGGCCCCGCGAGCCTGGTCCGGCGATAGCCAGGCGCGGCATCGTACCGATCCTATTCTATCGGGCGCTGGTGCAGTCGGGCAATACCGCACCGGTCGATGCGCTGGCCCGTGCGCTCTCGGCCCGGCGGCTATGCCCGGTGCCGATCTTCGTCCAAAGCCTGAAGGATGGCGAGGCCGCCGCGTTGCTCGGCGACGTTTTCGCCTCCCGTCCTCCCGCTGTGATCCTCAACGCGACCGGATTTTCGGTGCGGGCGGGCGCCGGCGACGATCCGCTGGCCGCGGCTGACTGCCCGGTCTTGCAGGTGGTCTTTTCGGGCGGCGACGAGGCCAGCTGGCGCGCCGGGACCCGCGGCCTCGCGGCGCGCGACCTGGCGATGAACGTGGCCCTGCCCGAGATCGACGGCCGCATCCTGTCGCGCGCCGTCTCTTTCAAAGCGCCGCTCGGCCGCGACCCCGAGACCGAAGTCGATCTCGTCGGCTACCGACCGGTTGTTGACCGGATCGCCTTTGTCGCCGACCTCGCGCGCAACTGGGCGCGGCTGCGCGAAAAGCCGGCCGCTGAGCGCCACGTGGCGATGGTCCTCGCCAATTATCCGGGCCGCGACGGCCATATCGGCAACGGGGTCGGCCTCGACACGCCGGCGTCGGTGCTGGCGATCCTGCGGGCGCTGGCCGGCGCCGGCTATCGCGTCGCCGAAATCCCCGAAGATCCCGAGGCGCTGATCCGGCGGCTGACCGCCGGCCCGACCAACGCCAACCCAGGCGCGCCGGCGGAAGAAGCATTCTCGTTTGCAGAATATTCCTCGTTCTTCGCGACCCTATCGATTTCGGTGCAGCAGGCGGTCGTCGGCCGCTGGGGTCCGGCCCAACGCGACCCGTTTTTCCGCGACGGCCGGCTCGACTGCGGCCGGTTTGCGATCCCCGGCTTTCGCGCCGGCAATGTCGCGGTACTGATCCAGCCGGCGCGGGGCTACGGCATCGATCCGAAATCGACCTATCACGATCAGGTCCTGGCGCCGCCGCACGCCTATCTCGCCGCCTATGCCTGGCTCGCGCATGATTTCCGCGCCGACGCGATCCTTCATCTCGGCAAGCACGGCACCCTCGAATGGCTGCCTGGGAAGGCGCTGGCATTGTCGGCGGAATGCTTTCCCGAGGCGGTACTGCCGGCGCTGCCGCATTTCTATCCGTTCATCGTCAACGATCCGGGCGAGGGGACCCAAGCCAAGCGCCGCACCCAGTCAGTCATCGTCGACCATCTGACGCCGCCCCTGACCCGTGCCGGCAGCTACGGCGCCATGGCCGAGCTCGAGCGCCTGATCGACGAATATTACGAGGCCGCCCATGGCGACTCTCGCCGCGTCGGGGTGCTGGCGGCGGCGATCCTCGAACGGGCGCGGTCGGCCGGGCTCGACGGCGATTGCGGCATCGCCGCCGGCGAGGACACGAATTCGGCGTTGCGCAAGCTCGACGGGCTGCTGTGCGAGGTCAAGGAGTTGCAGATCCGCGACGGGCTCCATGTCTTCGGCCGCAGCCCCGAGGGCCAGAGGCTCGACGCGCTGCTCGTCGCCTTTGCCCGTCCCGGCCGCGGCGCCGCCGCCGAAGACGCATCGCTGCTGCGCGCCTTGGCCGCCGATCTCGACCTTGGCAAGGACCCGCTCGCTCTCGACCTGGCCGAGCCGTGGCACGGCCCACGCCCAGCCATCCTCGTCGGTCGCGGACCTTGGCGTAGTGCCGGCGATACCGTCGAGCGTCTCGAGATGCTGGCCGGGCGCCTCGTCGCGGGCGAGGTTCGGGCCGAGGCGAGCTGGCTCCGGACCCGCGCAGTGCTCGACTGGATCGAGTGCCGTTTGCGACCCGCCGTGATGCAATGCGGGCCGGCTGAGCTGGCCGCGCTTCTGGCCGGGCTCGATGGCCGGCTGGTATTGCCCGGCCCCTCCGGCGCGCCGAGCCGCGGCCGGCCGGAAGTGTTGCCCACCGGGCGCAATTTCTATTCGGTCGATACCCGCGCGGTGCCGACCCAGGCTGCTTGGCAGCTCGGCTGGAAATCGGCGGCGTTGCTGGTCGAGCGCCACGCGCAGGAATACGGCGCCTATCCGGCGCGCGTGGCGCTGTCGGCCTGGGGTACCGCCAACATGCGCACCGGCGGCGACGACGTCGCCCAGGCGATGGCATTGCTGGGCGTGCAGCCGGTATGGGAGCGGGCGAGCGGTCGGGTGACCGGGTTCGAGATCATGCCGGCCTCGGTGCTCGATCGGCCGCGGGTCGATGTCACCCTGCGCGTCTCGGGCTTTTTTCGCGACGCCTTTCCGGGGCTGATCGACCTGATTGATTCGGCGGTGCGCGCGGTCGCCGCCCTCGACGAGCCGGCCTCGGTCAACCCGCTTGCAGCCCGCGTCGCCGCCGACCGACAAGCGTTGGCAGCCGAGGGCTTGGCGTCGGAGGAGGCCGCGCGGCGCGCCGGCTACCGCATTTTCGGCTCGAGACCGGGCGGCTACGGGGCCGGGCTGCAGACGCTGATCGACGCGCGGAGCTCGGACGACGAAGCCGATCTCGCCGCGGCCTGGCTCGCGGCGAGCAGCTACGCCTATGATGCCGGCGGCGAGGGCCGCCCTGAGCGGGCGATGCTGGAAGCAAGGCTCGCCAATGCCGACGCAGTGCTGCACAACCAGGACAACCGCGAGCACGACCTGCTCGACAGCGGCGATTATTGGCAATTCGAGGGCGGCCTGGCGCTCGTCGTCCGGCGGCTTTCGGGGCAGGTGCCGGCGGTCTGGCACAACGATCATTCGCGGCCCGAGACACCGCGCATCCGCAGTCTGCGCGAGGAGATCGGGCGCGTCGTCCGCGGCCGGGCCGCGAACCCGCACTGGATCGAGGGGGTGATGCGCCACGGCTACAAGGGTGCGGCCGAGATCGCGGCGACCGTCGATTACCTGTTCGCCTTCGCCGCGACCGCGCGCATGGTCGACGATGCGCATTTCGAGGCGCTCTTCGACGCCTATCTCGCCGATGACCGCGTGCGCTTGTTCATGGCCGACAACAACCCCGCGGCCCTCGCCGACACCAGCCGCCGCTTTCTCGAAGCGATCGACCGCGGCCTGTGGCGCCCGCGTCGCAACAGCGCTCGCGAGGCGCTGGAGCAATGCCGCCAACAATTCCCGCCCGCCTGAGCCGCGCGAGCCGATGGCTCTTTCGCGCTCCCGTTTATTTGTACCGCTGGCGGTGCGGCCGGTTGCTCGGTCGCAGGTTTCTGCTGCTGATCCATACCGGACG
Organism: uncultured Alphaproteobacteria bacterium; assembly: GCA_963832875.1. Lineage (GTDB taxonomy): Bacteria > Pseudomonadota > Alphaproteobacteria > ATCC43930 > CGMCC-115725 > AP-15. Next base: position 418,503 of record CAWHWB010000007.1, read on the forward strand.
CCGCACAGGGCGCCGTCGCGAAACCGTCCTCGAAATCATGAAATACCGAAGAAACGGGCCTGAGGCCGTGGTCATGAGCGCTTTCGGCCGCAGCGCCGACTGGCTGCGAAACATCGAGGCGATGCCGGGCGCGCAAGTAGTCATCGGCCCCGAGCGCTTTTTCGTGGCGCATCGCATCCTTGGCGTGGAGGAGGCAGTCGATGTGGTCGGAGGCTATGAAGAGCGCAACTGGCTTCTGCGGCCGATCATTCGCCTGGTGCTGAGTCGCCTCCTCGGCTGGCCGTATCGCGGTTCCGCGAGCGACCGCGAGAGGCTGGCGAGGCAATTGCCGCTCGTCGCATTCCGGCCGCGATCATGATCTCCGACGACAGCGAGGAGGAGGTCAACCGCCGCCACAACGAGAAGATGGCGCGGCGCAAGGCGTCGCGCGACCGCATGCTGGCGACCAAGACCGAAGAGCGCGGATTGCTGATCGTCCATACCGGCACGGGCAAGGGCAAATCGACAGCTGCCTTCGGCCTCGTGCTGCGCTGTCTCGGCCATGGCATGCGGGTCGGTATCGTCCAGTTCGTCAAGGGCGTGTGGGGTACCGGCGAGCGGGTGGCGCTCGAACGCTTTGGCGACCTGGTAACCTGCCGGGCGATGGGCGAAGGCTTTACCTGGGACACCCAGGACCGCGCCCGCGACATCGCCGCCGCCCGCCGGGCGTGGGAGACGGCAAAGACGATGCTCGCCGACCCGTCCTATCGCCTCGTGCTGCTCGACGAGCTGAACATCGTGTTGCGCTACGATTACCTGCCGCTCGACGAGGTGATGGCGGCGCTGACGGCGAAGCCGCGCGATCTGCACGTCGTCGTCACCGGCCGCAACGCCAAGCCGGAGCTGATCGCCGCCGCCGATCTGGTGACCGAGATGACGCTCGTCAAGCACCCATTTCGCAGCGGCGTCAAAGCCCAGCAGGGCATCGAATTTTGATGGCGCTGGGTCATTTAGATCGATCCCATTTTCGCTTTGCCGGCGAGAGCCGGTATCCGCGCCCGCCACGGGCCACGGCCTACGCCGGGAAGGCGGGGAATGCGGTCAACGCTCCTCTTGAGACTGGCCGATCCTCTGGAGAGGCGGCGTGACCCGCGCGCTGATGCTGCAAGGGACCGGCTCCGATGTCGGCAAATCCTTGCTGCTGGCCGGAATGGCGCGCGCCTTTACCCGGCGCAGATTGCACGTGCGTCCGTTCAAGCCGCAGAACATGTCGAACAACGCCGCGGTCACCGCCGATGGCGGCGAGATCGGCCGGGCCCAGGCGTTGCAGGCGCGCGCTTGCGGCATCGAGCCGGTGACCGACATGAACCCGGTGTTGCTGAAGCCGCAATCGGAGAGCGGCGCACAGATCGTGCTCGATGGCCGCGTCTGGGGCAGCGCTTCGGCGGCGGAATATCGACGCATCGCGCCGAGCCTGCTGCCTGCCGTGCTCGCCGCATTCGGACGGCTCGGCGAGGCGGCCGACCTGGTCCTCATCGAGGGCGCCGGCAGCCCTGCCGAAATAAATCTGCGCGCCAGCGACATCGCCAATATGGGCTTTGCGTTGGCGGCACGGGTGCCGGTGGTGTTGATTGGCGACATTGAGCGGGGCGGCGTCATCGCCCAGTTGGTCGGCACCCGCGCGCTGTTGTCCGACAGCGAGCGGGCGCTGCTCACCGGCTACATCGTCAACAAGTTCCGCGGTGACATCGGGCTGTTCGCCGGCGGTACCGCGGCGCTCGAGGCGCATACCGGGCTGCGCTCGTTCGGGGTGGTGCCGTATTTCGCGGCCGCCGAGCGGCTGCCCGCAGAAGATTCTCTGGCCCTCGCCCCCACCCCCACCAGAAGCCCTCGCCCCCCAATGGGGAGACAGGCCAGGGTGAGGGGCGTTTCTCCGCAGCCGGCCATCCGCGTCACCTCCTCGCCCCGACCCTCTCCCACTTGGGGGAGGCGGAAAAGTGAGGCGGGTGAGGGAAGGGGTCCCCTCAAAATCGCCGTGCCAGTGCTGCCGCGCATCGCCAATTTCGACGATCTTGACCCGCTGCGCGCCGAGCCGGCGCTCGAGCTGGTCATGGTCCGGCCCGGGCGGCCATTGCCGCGGGACGCGGCGCTGATGATCCTACCGGGTTCGAAGGCGACGCTCGCCGATCTCGAATTTCTGCGTCGCGAGGGCTGGGACATCGACATCCTCGCCCATCGCCGTCAGGGCGGACGAATCCTCGGCCTCTGCGGCGGCTATCAGATGCTCGGGCGCACGATCGCCGATCCGCAAGGCGTGGAGGGGTGCCGGGCGACCGCGCCGGGGCTCGGGCTTCTCGACGTCGATACAGTGCTGGGCGCCGCCAAACGGCTGCGATCGGTCCAGGGCGTCGAAGTCGCCACCGGGGCGCCGGTCGCGGGCTACGAGATGCATCTCGGGGAGACGGCCGGGCCGGGGCTGGCGCGGCCGATGTTGCGCCTCGCAGGCCGCAACGACGGCGCGGTCAGCGCCGATGGCCTGGTCGCCGGCTGCTATCTGCACGGGCTCTTCGCCAACGATGCGTTTCGCCGCCGCTTTTTGGCGCGGCTCGGTGCCGCCTGCGGCGATTTCGCCTACGAACATCGGGTCGAAGCCACTCTCGACGCCCTCGCCGACCATCTCGAACGCCATCTCGATCTTTCGGCGCTGCTCGCGGCGGCGCGGCCGCCCGGGCTCACATCAGCAGGCTGAAATGGCCGGCGAGCCATGCGCCCAAGACCAGGCCGCCCTCGATCAGACACGCGAGCTTGTAGAGGCCGAGCGCGCGGGCAATGTCCGAGGTCGCCGCCCGCGCCGTGCCCTCGCCGACCCACGGATCGACGACCACCCCTTCGGGATAATGCCGCGGGCCGGCCAATGCCAGACCGAGCGCACCCGCCATCGCCCCTTCGGGCCAGCCGGCATTGGGCGAGCGGTGCTTGCGGGCATCGCGCAGCATGATCGCCAGCGCGCGGCCGGGGCGGCCTTTTTCGGTAAAGAGCGCCGCGGCGGCGATCAGCAACCCGCTGATCCGCGCCGGCGCCAGGTTGAGCAGATCGTCGAAGCGGGCCGCTGCCCAGCCAAAGCTGCGATAATGCGGTGTCCTGTGACCAATCATGCTGTCGAGCGTGTTCGCCATCTTGTAGGCGAAGAGGCCCGGCAGGCCGAGCAGCAGATACCAGAACACCGGCGCCACCACCCCATCGCTGAAATTCTCGGCCAGGCTTTCGATCGCGGCGCGGGCGACGCCATAGGCGTCGAGGCTCCTCGGATCGCGGCCGACGATGTGCCGCACCGCGTCGCGCCCGGCCGCAAGCCCACCGCGATCGAGCGCGTGCGCGACCTCTGCAACGTGCTCGAACAGGCCGCGCTGAGCGACCAGCACCGCGATCAGCAGGATCTCGACCACGGCGCCGACGAGGCTGCCGCGGCACAGAAGCTCGATCGCCAGCCCGAGGACTCCGGCAAGGCCGACCAGTGCCAGCACGGTCAGGATGCCGCGAATCCGGCGCGCGGCTTCGCTGCGGATCTCGCGGTTGAGCTTGCGGTCGAAGAACGCGACGGCTCTGCCGGCGAGGACGACCGGGTGGGGGACGCGGTTGAAGATTGCCGGCAGGTCGCCGAACCACGCATCGACGGCGAGGCCGGCCACGAGCAGCAGCAGCGGATTGGCATCGACGGCCGGCATCATCGCGGCGCCAGTCTCGGCTGCGGCAGGCGGAGGGTCAACCGAGGAACCAGGGAGGATGCGCTGTTGCCGAACCTGCGGCATCCTCAAGGCTGAATGTTCGATAACTTTGTCATTGTCGACTGGAGTGCCGCGAATGTGCCGAGGATCGGCCGCGACAGCATTTGGATCTGCCGGCATTGCGGTGGTGACGAAACCTTGGTCAATCCGCCGACCCGCCGTGCCGCCAAGTCGCTGATCGCCGACTGGTTGATGACGGCGCTGACACGGGGCCAGCGGGTCTTGCTGGGGTTCGATTTTCCGTTCGGGTATCCGGCTGGGTTCGCCACCCGCCTCGATCTCGGCGGCCCGCCTTGGCGCGCCGTATGGGACGAGATCGCGAGCTTAGTCCACGACGACGAGACGAACCGCAACAATCGCTTTGATGTCGCCGAAACCTTTAACCGACGGGTTTCGGGCGCTGCGTTTCCGTTCTGGGGCTGTCCCGCGGCACCGGCCAGAACCCATCTCGCCGGCAAGCATCACCGCGGCCACGACAGCGGCGGTCTGGCCGAGCGCCGCCTGGTCGATCTCTATATCCCGAGCGCCCAGCCCTGCTGGAAGCTGTTGGGGGCCGGGTCGGTCGGCGGCCAGGCCTTGACCGGCATCCCGGTGGCGCGCGCCTTGCGCGACGACCCGCGCTGGTGGCGGCAGGCGCAGGTCTGGCCATTCGAGACCGGCCTCCGCGCACCGGTCGCAGCAGCGATTGTGATCGCTGAAATCTATCCCTCGCTGTGGGCGGTGTCGCCGCTGCCGGGCGAGGCCAAGGACCGGGCCCAGGTGCGCACCGTCGCCCGGTCTCTCGCCGAATTCGACCGCACCGGGGAACTCGCGACCTTGTTCGCGGGCGACCCGGGTCTGGCGCCAGACCAGCGCCGGCGGATCGAGACCGAGGAAGCGTGGACCTTGGGCGTGACCGCTGTCCGCCAGCGGCCGATCGCGACGCCTCACCCGGTGGTGAAATAGCGACTTCGTGACGACGCTGTTGCCGCCGATCGCAGCTCCACGGCAATAATCACTCGGAGATCATCGGGGAGGGCCGTCGTGGAGTCGGGCAAAGACCGCCGCATTCTGTTCCTGTTCCGCCACGGCGAGACCGATTGGAACCGCGAGGGGCGGCTGCAAGGGCATACCGACACCCCACTCAACCCGACCGGGCTGGCCCAAGCCGAGGCGCTGGCGCGGCGGCTGCACCCGCACCGGCTCGACGCGGTGCTGTCGAGCGATCTGTCGCGGGCGCTGACCACCGGACGGGTCATCGCCGAGGCCCTGGGCCTGCCGCTGACCAGCGATCCGGGTCTGCGCGAGACCAGCGTCGGCGCTGCCGAGGGGCTGATCTGGGCCGAGGCCAAAACCCGTTTCGGCGAGGAGCTGACCGAACGCTGGTACGACGGCGACACCGCCTTTCCCGGCGGCGAGACCGGTCTCGCTACTTTGACGCGGGGGCTGGCGGCATTGCGGCGGTTCGCCGTCGCGCACCCTTATCGGCGGATCGGCGTCTCTACTCACGGCGCCATGCTGCGCCAGCTGATCAGGCACGCGCTCCCGCCAGGCAGCCCGCCGGTCCGGGCGGCCAACACCGCGCTCTTCATTGTTGAATACGAGCTGGCGTCAGATCGCCTCGGCATCGTCGCCGAGGAGGAGCTTCGCTGACCCTCAGAACGGCCGGTCGCCCCTGATCTGCGAGCGGTGCATCAGCCGGCGGCTCGCCGGGTCGAACTCGTCGCGGCGATGCATGACGCAGCGATTGTCCCATAGCACCAGGTCGCCGACCCGCCATTGCTGATACCAGGTCAGTTCCGGCCGCGTGGCGTGCGCCCACAGCGCGTCGAGCAATTTTTCGCTGTCGTCGAGCTCGAGGCCCTGGATGTACGCGTTGCGCCGGCGGCCGAGAAACAATGCCTTGCGGCCGGTCACCGGGTGGGTGCGGATGATCGGGTGGTCGGCGCCGGGTGCGGTGCGCGGGTCGGTCACCTCGCGCATCCCGCGGCGCAATTCGCCGGCGCTGTTGCGGCTCGAATCATGCCGGCATAGGCGGCCCTCGATCCGCCGCCGCAGATCCTCGGGCAAGGTGTCGTAGGCCCCGTACATGTTGGCAAAGCCGGTGTCGCCGCCCGAGGGCGGCACTTCGAGCGCGTAGAGCGCGCTGCCGATCGGCGGCTCCGGGTTGTACGACATGTCGGTGTGCCAGATCGCCTCGTAGGCGCCGAGCGCGCCGATCGCCACCCCGTTCTCGACGATGTTGGAGATGACCGAGATATAGCGGTGGGCTTCACCTGCCGAGTCGACGTAGCGGTCTTCGCCGCGGACCTTGACGCGCGAGGCGGCGATGACCGGGGCGAAATCGAGCTCGCCGAACAGCGCGCTAAAGCGCATCAGCCGGTCGTCGTCGAGATGCTGGCCGCGAAAGCGCAATACCAGATGGTCCGACCACGCCTGCTTGATCGCGTCCACAGCAGTCAGCGACAGCTGCTCTGCCAGATCGACGCCCTCGATGTCGGCACCGAGCGCCGCCCCGGCCGGCCGCACAGTCACTCCTTGCCGCTCCAAGACCTCGGTCATCTACTGTCCTCCTCGAAGGATCGCCGGCGTGCGAACCTGACGCTTGGTGCCGGCGGACCCTGACCCGCCTCGCTGCCCTCAGCCTCCTCTCCCGCATTGCGGGAGAGGAGGGACCCGGCCCGCAGGATCGGGTGGCCAAGGGCGTGCAGGGGCGCGATTTGCATGATTTTGAAACACTAGCGCCGCTCAGCCGCGGGCCAGCGCGTAGACCTGCTTTCCGCCGGGCGGCGGCTTGTGGGTGGACCAGCTTTCGCCGCCGTCGAGGCTCGAATAGACCTCGCCGCCATTGGTGGCGCACGACATGCGCGTCGGCCGGTGCTCGTCGAAAGCCAGCGCGAACGCCGTATGCGGTAGGGCCACGCCGATATCGACCCGGGTCCAGGTCTCGCCGCCGTCGGGGCTGCGCAGCAGCACTCCGATTTCGCTCTGAAAGCCGCCGCCCGCCGCGACCCACAGCTTGCGCGGGTTGCCCGGAACCTCGCGGATATCGCGGCAATAGATCTGGCCCTTGGCGTTGAGCGGATCCAATGGCACGTGCCGCCAGTGATCGCCGCCGTCGGCGCTGGCGAACATGCCCGCCCGGCCGATGCCAAAGACCGTGCCGGGCCGCCAGCGACTCGCCAAGACGCCGTGCATGTCGACCGCGTCGTCGTTCAGATACTGGCCGTGGCTCAAATTCTCCCAATGCTCGCCACCGTCGGTCGATCTAAGGGTGCCGCCGACTTCGATCGCAGCATAGATCAGGTCGGGGTCGCCGGCGCCGGCGTCCATTCTCAGCACGCGCTTGGCCGGGTTGGCGCCGGGTGAGGTGGTGATCTCGGGAAAGCGCACATTGACCGGCAGCCGGGTCCAGCGCTCGCCGGCATCGTCGCTGCGGCAGATCTCGCAATTCTCATAGCCAATGAGGATCACGTCGGGATCGTGCGGATGGAACAATACCGACCACACCGGCAGGCCGTGGTCGGGCACATTCACCTTTTCCCAATGCTCGCCACGGTCGGTGCTGCGATAGGGCCCGGATTGCGTGCCGGCGTACACGATTTCGGGCTGTTGCGGATGCACCGCCAAAGCCCGCACCGCCGGCATCTCGGGCAGCCCGCGCGCGAGCGGCTCCCATTCCTCGCTGCCGTCGGCCATGCGGAAGAGGCCGGAATCGACGACGCGGCCGGCTCCGGTTTCGCCGGCCAGTCCCAGATAGATGTATGACGCCTGATCGTTCGCCCGATTGCTGCTCATCGCATATTCCTCCTCGCCTGCTGCCGAATTGCAACCTCACTCGAACTGCATGCTGATGGTTTCGGCGACGAGGGCCGGGCGCACCGCACCCTCGACCTCCATTGTGCTCTCCGAGGTGATCCGCACGCCGCTGCCTTCGACCGGCTCGACCGATTTGATCCTTTGGCGCAGGCGGATGCGCGCGCCGGCCGGCACCTGTCCGGTGAAACGCACCCGGTTCGAACCGTAGTTCAGCCCGCGCGATCGCTTTTTGACGCGGTAGAGCGTCGCCGCCAGCCGCGGCACCAGGGACAGGGTCAGATAGCCGTGGGCGATCGTCTTGCCGCCCGGCATCTCGCGCCGGGCGCGCTCGACATCGACATGGATCCATTGATGGTCGCCGGTCGCCTCGGCGAATTTGTCGATGATCGTCTGGTCCACCGTGAACCACTCGCTGACCCCGATCTCCTTGCCGACATAGCGGGCGAGATCCGCCGGCCGCTCGATCTCTATCATTTTCGCTCGCTTTCTGGCATGTGCGCTGCATCCCTGACGGCGACGTTTATCTCGCGAAGCAGATTAGGAGCCCGGCCCCGCGGCCGCAACCGATGCGCTACACAAAGCTCGCCCTCTTGACCTTTGGCGCCGGCCTGATAGTGGGGCTGGCGGTCGTCGTGATCGAGATCGATTGGCTCGGTCGGGTCGCCAGCAGCTTGATGGCGCTGGGCCTGGCCGCGATCCCGCTCGGCATGATCGTCGACTGGCGGCTCGCGACAAAGACGGCACGAAGGCCGCGAAAGGCTCGCGCCACAAGCCGGGTGCGCCGCGCCCCGGTCTTGCCTCGCCGCAGCCCTCGGCCGCGCAAACCGGCCCCGCCGAAGCGATAGGATGACGGGCGCGGCCAGGTCGTACTAGGATCACGCGCGGAGCACGCGGCGCGCTCGGCCGCGACCCTGATGCGGAGGAAGACGGAATGGCGAAGAACAAGATTGCGATCGTCGGCGCCGGGGCGGTCGGCGGCTATGCCGGGGCGCACATGGTGCAGGCCGGCGAAGACGTGACCTATATCGATCCGTGGCCGGAAAACGTCGAAGCCATCCGCAAGGACGGTCTGCGGATCACCCATATCCGCGACGTCGAGCCGTTCACGGTTAAGCCGCGCGCCTTGCATCTGACCGAGGCGCAGCATCTCGCCAAGGAAGCGCCGATCGACATCGCTTTTGTCTGCATGAAATCCTATGACACCGCCTGGGCGACGACCCTGATCAAGCAATATCTGGCGCCGGGGGGCTATGTCGTGTCGTTGCAGAATTGCATGAACGAAGAGACCATCGCCGGCATCGTCGGCTGGGGCAAGACCTTGGGCTCGATCGCCAGCTCGATCACCGTCGAGTTGCATGCGCCGGGTCAGGTGCGCCGCGCCGCCGGCAAGTCGGGGTCGCGCCACACCGTGTTCCGGGTCGGCGAAGTGCACGGCCGGGTCACCGAGCGCGCCAAGGAAGTCTGCCGCCTGGTCGCTTATGCCGACAGCGCGATGGTCACCGAAAATCTGTGGGGCGAGCGCTGGTCGAAGCTCGTGACCAACGTCATGGGCAACGGGCTGTCGGCCTGCACCGGCATGATCTCTCGCGACATGATCAAGAACGACGCGATCCGGAATTTTTCGACGCGCCTCGGCAGCGAGGCGATCCGCGTCGGCCAGGCGCTCGGCTACACCTTCGACGAGGTCAGCCACATGGACCCCGAGACGATCGCCCGCGCCGGCGAGGGCGACCCCGCCGCGACGAAGGAAATCGACGAACACCGCCTGGCCGAGGCCAACCGGCCCGGCGGCGGCGAGCATCGCCCGTCGACCGGCCAGGACATGTTCAAGGGGCGCCGCACCGAGATCCAGTTCTTAAACGGCTTTGTCGTGCGCAAGGGCGAAGAGGCCGGCATCCCGACGCCGACCAATGCGATCCTGACCGACATCGTCAGCCGGGTCGAAAAGGGCGAGCTGAAGCCCGATCCCAAGCACATCGTCGATCTGCGGCTGAACTGACGCCAAGACGCACCAACTGCCCTTTCCCGCGCGCCGGGAGGGTGCGGGGGCGGGCGCAGCCGAGGCGAGAGGGACGGTGGCGCGGCCGTTGCGCCGGAAGGGCATCCCCGGGGAGAGCATCCCGATGAGCGATGTGCAAGCGCGCGAGGCGATCTGCACGATTGGCGCCTCGATCTTTGCCCGCGGCCTGACCGCCGGCTCCTCGGGCAACATCAGCGTGCGCAGCGAAGACGGCTGGCTGATGACCCCGACCAATGCTTCGCTCGGCCGGCTTGACCCGGCGCGGCTGTCGAGGCTCGACCGAGACGGCCGGCTGGTCTCCGGCGACCCGCCGACCAAGGAGAGCTTTTTGCACCGCGTCATGTACGAAGAGCGCAGCCAAACCGGGGCCGTCGTGCATCTGCATTCGACTCATTCGGTCGTGGTCTCCTGCCTCGCCGAAATCGATCCCGCCGACGTGCTGCCGCCTATCACCGCATATTATGTGATGCGGGTCGGCCGGCTGCCGCTGGTCCCCTATTTCCGCCCCGGCGACCTGGCCCTGGCCGAGGCGGTGCGCGGCTTTGCCGGCCGGCACCACGCCGTGCTGCTGGCCAATCATGGGCCGGTCGTCGCCGGATCGGACCTCGACGCCGCGGTCAACGCGATCGAAGAGCTCGAAGAAACGGCGAAGCTCTATCTGCTGCTGCGCGGCGCCAAGACCCGTTACCTGACGCCGGGGCAGGTCGCCGAACTGCGGGAATGACCGCTGACCCCGGCCGCCCCCCTCGGGGAGCGAGGCGCTAACGGTCTTCGGCGTTTAGGCTCGCATTTCCGCCATCAGCTCTTCTTTGCGTTCGGCGAGTTCCTTGCCCACGGCTTCGAGATCCATTTTGCTTGATTGGAGCTCCGGGAACAGCTCCTCTTCTTCCTCCTTGATATGCTGCTTCACCATTTCGCCGAGAACCCGGATCTTGGCGTCGTAGAGATCATCGCCGACCGCCATCTCTTCGATCTCCGCGATCAGGTTTTTCACGGTCGCGTGTTCGACAACGGCTTCGTCGATCAGGTCATTGTCGCCGGTGGCTTCGCGGGCCTGCGGATAAAAAACTTCTTCTTCGATCCGGGCGTGCACCTCGAGCGCCAGGCAAATCTTCTTTGCCAGATCTCCTTTGTGTTTATTACTATCCGGCAGCTCATCATACTCGTCGAACCATTCCTCGACCTGGCGATGATCCTGCTCCAACAGATCAAACGCATTCGGACTGGCCATTTGCGTGTCTTTTTTGCGGGTGGATACCGGAGAACCGCGGGATTTCCTCTCGGACGCCCGATCGGCCTTGGTCTTCGCTTTGGTCGCCATCGCGTAATCCTTGATTCTGAGATTGCCGCAATGCTCAAACCGCCGAGAGGGCTGACCGGTTCCCAGCGTCAGTTCGAGCAGAAGCCGATTCGAACCCATTGACCCCGCTGCCGGCTCAGACGCACTCGGCGGGCGTCAGCGGGGTTTTTTGTCGGGGGGCGCCGCGTGGTCGCCGGCGGAGATCTCGACGGTGCCGAGCGCATCGGCCAGGCGATGCGTGGCGCTGCCCGGCCGCAGCGGCCGGGGCTGGTTTGCCGCCGGCGCCCAGCCGGTCAGGAACAGGATCTCGAAGCTCGCCGGAATGCGCCCGTCGGCAAGGCCGAACCGCTGATGGTAGAGCGTCGCGGCGCGGGCCAAAGTGCCGCGACGCAACGATTCGTGCCGACGGACCGACAATGCGTTGGTCTCGCCCATCGCGCGCAGATCGCGCATTAGCGCCAGGGCGTCGGGGTAGGTGACAGTGATGGTGTCGGCGTCGGCGACCGGCATGGCAAAACCGGCGCGCTGCAGCAAGGCTGCGGCATCGCCGAGATCGGCGGTCGGCGACACGCGCGGACCGGCGCCGCCCTCTTCGGCGAGTTCGGCCTCGATCAGCGCGGTGCGCAGCTCGGAAAGCGTAACGCCGCCTAACATCGCTCCCAAAAACAGACCGTCCGGCATCAACGCCCGGCGCAGCTGGATCAGAGCGCCGGGCAGATCGCCGACCCAGTGGAGCGCCAAGGCGCTGACCGCCAGATCGAAGCTGGCCTCGCCAAAGGGCAGCAGCTCAGGGTCTGCGGCGACCCTCGAGGCAGGAGTGCGCGCCAGGAAGCCGAGGGCGGGCTCGGCCGCGACCACGCGCTCGATCCCCGGTCGGCCGGCCACCGCCCGCGACAGCGCGCCATTGTGCGAGCCGAGGTCGAGCGCCGCCCGAAATCGCCGATTGACGCTGTCGAGCCGATCGACGATCCGGGCGGCGACTTCGGCATGCAGAAAATCGGCAACATCGCCCCGCGCGGCGCGCTCGCGGTGCAGCCGCCAGGCGCGGCGATCGAATAGCAGCGGTGTCGAGTTCGGACTGGTCCGGCGGCATCGATGGCCTCTGTGCGCCCTGGGCGGGGGTTGACGAACGCGCTCGCAGGCTGATGATGGGGTCCGATGCAGGCATCGGCAACAATCCCAGGCCGGGTTTTCGGCAGACTACAACGCATCGGCCGCGCGCTGGTCGACATCGTGCTGCCGCCGCAGTGCCTCGCCTGCGGCGCGACCGTGGAGGAACCGGATGCGCTCTGCGGGCGGTGCTGGGGCGGAATCACCTTTTTCGCGCCGCCATGGTGCGCCGGCTGCGGGCTGCCCTTTCCGCACCCGAGCGGCGAGGACGCGGTGTGCGCCGACTGCGCCCGCGAGCGGCGGGCCTGGGACCGGGCGCGGGCGGTGTTGCGCTACGACAAGTCGAGCCGCCGGCTGATCCTCGGGCTGAAGCACGCTGATCATACCCATGTGGCGGGCGCATTCGGGCAATGGATGCATCGCGCCGGCGGCGAGGTTCTGTCCGGCGCCGATCTCGTCGTGCCGGTGCCGTTGCATTGGACCCGCCTCGCGCAACGCCGCTACAACCAGGCGGCGCTGTTGGCGCACGCGATCCGATCCGCGGGCGGGCCGCCGGTCGCCGCCGATTGGCTGATCCGCCGTCGCCGCACACCCTCGCAGGGCCATTTGGGGCCGGGGGCGCGGGAGCGGAACGTGCGCGGCGCCTTTGGTATCCGGCCGGGGCGCGACTTCGCCGGCAAGCGGATCGTCGTCATCGACGACGTGATGACCACCGGGGCCACCGTCGACGAGTGCGCACGCGTCCTGAAACGCGCTGGGGCCGCGTTTGTGGGCGTGCTGACCCTGGCGCGAGCATTGCGGACCGGGGCATAATCGGGGGCAGGCGAAAGACCGCCCGGAAAGGCAGTTTGCGGCCCAGAAAGACAGTTCGCAGAAAGGACGGCGGCAATGGCTGAGGTCGAGCTCTACACGACGAGGTTCTGCCCCTATTGTTCGCGCGCCCGCGCGCTGCTGCAGCGCAAAGGTGTCACCTACCTTGAGATCGACATCAACGATGAGCCGGTGCGGCGCGGCGAGATGATCCGGCGCGCCGATGGGCGCAGCACGGTGCCGCAGATTTTCATCGACGGCGAGCATATCGGCGGCTGCGACGATCTGGTGGCGCTCGACCGCGCCGGCGGCCTCGACCCCAAGCTAGGAATCCGGAAATGAGCCGCGGTTTTACCGCTTCCTGCATCCAATTTACCGCGGGACCTGACCCCGAGCCTAATTTTCGGGTGGTCGCCGACCTGATCCGCCGGGCGCGCGATGCCGGCGCTGATCTGGTCATGACACCCGAGGCGACGAACTTTATCGAAAGCGGCCGGCGGCGGCATGAGAAGGCGCGCCGCGAGGCCGACGACCCGTTCCTCGCCGGCGCCCGTGCTCTGGCGCGCGAGACCGGGGCCTGGCTCCTTCTCGGATCCTTGGTGATCGACCCGGATGGCGAACCCGGTGCAGCAGCCGGCGAAAACCGGCTCGCCAACCGCTCGTTCCTGATCGACGCGGGCGGCGCGATCGTCGCGCGTTACGACAAGATTCACATGTTCGACATCGACTTGCCCGGAGGCGAGAGCTATCGCGAGAGCAGTGCTTACCGGCCGGGCGAGGAGACCGTCGTCGCCGAGATGCCGTGGGGCGGTCTCGGCATGAGCGTGTGCTACGATTTGCGCTTTCCTTACCTTTACCGCGCGCTCGCCCAGGTTGGCGCCGGTTTCCTGAGCGTCCCTTCGGTCTTCACGGTGCCGACCGGCAAGGCGCATTGGCGCGTGCTGCTTCGCGCGCGGGCAGTCGAGAACGGCTGTTTCGTGTTCGCGCCGGCGCAATGGGGCGAGCACACGGCCGGACGGCGCAGCTACGGCCATTCCTTGATGGTCGACCCGTGGGGTACGGTGCTGGCCGACGGCGAGGAAGGCGTCGGGATCATCAGCGCACAGATCGACCCGGCGCGCGTCGCCGAGGCGCGGCGAATGGTGCCGTCCCTGAACCACGACCGGCCGTTCGCCAAGCCGCCCCGCACCGCCCGCCCGCGCGCCGCCGAGTAGCCGCTCATCGCGGCGGCAGGCGCATATCGACATGCGTGATCCCGAAATCGTCATAGGGATCGGAGGTCGTCGTAAAGCCGAAGCCCTGATAGAACCGCACGAGATGGAGCTGAGCCGTCAGCGCGACCGGCTGCTCGGGATAGCGCTCGCGGCACAGCGCCAGCGCGGTCTCCATCAACCTGCGGCCGAGCCCGTTCCCACGTAGGCGAGGAACCACCGCCACCCGGCCGATGCGCAACAATGGCGATGGCGCCAGGCGAAGACAGCCGGCGAGCTCGCCGCCCTCGCTCAGCAGCAAATGCCAGGCGTCCTGGTCGAGGCCATCGAGATCGGGATAGGGCGAGCGCTGCTCGACGACGAAGATCGCCTGGCGAAAGCGCAGCAATTCGTAGAGCACCGCCGGCGAAAGCTGTTCGAAGCGCTGCCATTCCAGCGCGCGTTTTGGCATGCTGCTCACGTCTGAACTCCACCCGCGAAAAGGGGACGCCGCGATGCAGCCGCAGGATTACGGGCCATTTCCTTATGTTCCGATCAACGAGCGGCCAAAGCTCGAATGGCCGGGCGGCGCCCGGCTCGCGGTCTGGGTCATCCCCAATATCGAATTCTTCCCGTTGACCCGCGGCATTCCGCCGACCCCCGGCGCTCCGGCCGGCAATCCGCCCTCGGTGCGCGCCTGGGCGCAGCGCGACTACGGCAATCGGGTCGGCATCTGGCGGATCATGGAGGTGCTGAGCAAGCACGGCGTCCGCGCCAGCCCGACCCTCAACAGCGACATTTGCGACCACCATCCCCAGATCGTCCGCGCCGCGATCGATCTCGGCTGGGAGATCCTCGGCCACAACCAGACGAACAGCCAGTGGCTCGATGCGCTTAGCCCCGAGGAGGAGCGGCAGACGATCGCCCGCAGCCTTGCCCGCATCGCCGAGATGACCGGCAAAAAACCGCTCGGCTGGCTCGGCAGCGGGCTCGCCGAAACCTGGCACACGCTCGATTTCCTCGCCGACGAGGGTTGCCTCTATGTCGCCGACTGGGTCAACGACGACCAGCCCTACATGATGAACATCGCTGGCAAGCCGCTGGTCTCGATCCCCTATTCTTATGAGATCAACGATGCGCCGTTCATCGGCTCCCGCAACGGCACGGCCGACCAGTTCGAGCAGGCGATCCGCCGCCAGTTCGACACGCTCTATGCCGAGGGCGCACAATCCGGCCGGGTCATGGCGATCTGCCTGCACCCCTATCTGATCGGCGTGCCGCACCGCATCGCCGGCCTCGATTCGGCACTCGCCTATATCCGCGCCCACGACCGCGTCTGGTTTGCTACCGGCGAGGAAATCGTGCGCCATTGGCTCCAATCGGGCGCAACTTTCTGAGCATCGGGGGCCAGCGCTCCGCCTCGGTGGTGAGCCTCGGCATGTCTTGGCCCGACCCGGAACGGACAGCGCCGGTGGCGTACCCCTGACTCTGGAAGAATCCGGCGTCGCGGAAGGCGCAGTCGCGCCGGGCGACTTACGCGCAGCCGCTCGCGGATGCCTCGTTGAGGCTCGGCTTAACGAGAGCGATGTTCCTCGAATTTATCCGTTGCCCGGGTGCACGCGGACGATAACGTCGACGCGGCGGATCTCGGTCCCCGAGGGCGGCGACGGCAAGCCGCTGACCACCAGGCGATGCGCGGGAATGTCCTGCAGCTCGCCGGTGGCCTCGCAGAAGAAATGGTGATGATCCTCGGTGTTGGTGTCGAAGTAAGAGCGGCCTGGCTCGACCAGGGTCTCGCGCAACAGACCGACCTCGGTGAACTGGTGAAGGGTGTTGTAGACAGTCGCGAGCGATACGCGAATGCCCGAAGCCAATGCCTCGCCATGCAACTGCTCGGCGGTCAAATGGCGATCCCCGCCTTCCAGCAGCAGCCGCGCCAGGGAAAGCCGCTGGCGCGTCGGCCGCAGCCCGGCGGCGCGCAAGCGCTTCAATGCGGTTGAAAACGGGAGCGCCTTATTCATGCCTCAAATATAGATCGCTTCGCGACAAAAACAAATACCGCATCGCAGTGGACCGCGTTTTTGGCGCAGGCGCGGCCTTCTGCGGCCCGCATCCTGCCTCCCGCAGCACAAACAATTGCGCATCGGGAGGCAGGAACCTTGGCGAGCCGCCGGAACAGCGCCGGCGGTCTCGGGCAGGTTCTTACAGGTTCGCCTGGAAATCGCTGTAGTCGCGAACCTTCTTGTAGACCTGCAGCCGGTTGCGCTGACTGTCGGCCACGATGACGCTGTCGGTCGCCGGATCAAACTCGACGGCCGTCGGGAAGCAGAAGCGCCATTGCGGTTCGAGGCTCTTGACCCGGCGCCGCGCCTTGGCCATGTCGGGGTTGGCCTCGACGGTCTGCGCGCCCCATTTTGAGAGCACCTGGGCATCGCCGATCAGGTTGGCGACCGGCCTGCCCTCGGCATCGAACACGCAGACCCGGTGATTGCCCCAATCGGTGACATAGATGTCGCCGTCGGTATCCACCGCGACATCGGTCGGGTGATTGAGCAGGCCGGGTTTGGGGTAGTGCGCCGTCTCCGAGGCTGGCGAAACGTAGGGCCCGAACATGGTCACGGCGTACGCATTTTCGGGCACCTCGACCTTCCCGTATTGCCCGAATTTCATCAGGAACTTGCCCTCGGGGGAAAGCTTCTGGACGCGATGGTTCTTCCAGTCGGCGACGTAGATGTTGCCGTCCTTGTCGAGGGTGATCCCCCACGGCTGGTTGAACTCGCCGTCGCCATTGCCGGCCCGGCCGCACTTGCCGACGAATTTACCCTCGGGCGTGAACACCTGCAGTCGGTTGTTGCCGCTGTCGACAACGATGATGTTGCCGTTCTTCTCGACCGCCAGACCAGCCGGGTGCAGCAATTCGCCGTCGCCGCTGCCGGTCTTGCCCCATTTGCGCACGAACTTGCCGCTGCTGTCGAACACCGAGACCGTGTTGGTCCAATCGTCCGAGACATAGACATGGTCGTTGTTGTCGACGGCGACACCGAACGGCCAGGTGCACTTACCGTCGCCTTCGCCGTATTCGCAAAAGTCAGCGATGAATTCTTCTTCGCCTGGGGCGCCGAGCTGCACCTTGTTGACGTGCATCCCGAAATTGTTTTCGTTTCCGCGATTGGCCGCGTAGAGAATCCCGTTTTTGCCCAAGCACATCGTCTGCACGTAATTGAAGCCCGGGCCGCGGGCGGCGTTGCGTCCAACCGCATGGCTCCAATCGAAGACGCGTCCTTCCGAGACCGTTGTGAGCGGCATAGCGCTCCTCCTCTCTCAATCGACCTGTTTGCGTTCACTCGCCGGTGCCGCCGGCCAGCCTCCTGCGCGGGATTGTCGTCCCGCAAAGGAGACCAGCCGACGGTCTTGCCGTCAGTTCAGGAAGGCCGGCTGTTCATAGGTGCCGTTGACGATTGGCGCCGGGTTGAGTTTCAGCCACTTGTCGAGGATCGTCGAGTAGACGCTGCGGAAGTCCATGTTCGGGTTCAGGTCTCCTTGAACCAGATGCTCGGGCTTCAGCGACGGCATCTCGCCGTAATGACCGCCCTTGACCTTCTCGCCGAGCACAAAGGCGACGCCGCCGGCGCCGTGATCGGTGCCCGAGCCGTTGTCGCGGACGCGACGGCCGAACTCGGAGAACAACAGCATGATCACGTTGTCGGCGTGATCATGCTCGCGCAGGTCCTTCATGAAGGCGTCGACGCCCTCAGTCACCGCGGTCCAAAGATTGCCGTGGCCGGGGTTCTGACCGGCGTGGGTATCGAAGGTGCTGTGATCGCAGTAGAAGATACGGCTGCCCAAGTCAGCCAGATGGGTCTGCGCAATGCCCTTGAGCTTGCGGGCGATCGTGGTGTTCGGATACTGCACCGTGGATGAGTATTTCTGCGGCGCGACCTTCAGGATGTCTTCGCCCTTCAGTGAATCGATGCCGGTGTCGGCCATGTAGTCCATGACCGCGCCGGTGCCGATCGCCGGTTTGTACATCGCCGCGAACCGCTCGAGCACCTGCTTGCGCTGCTCGCCCTGAATGGTCGGCAGAAAGCCGTACCGTTCCAGGGCCCCCCCGACGCACGCCACCGGCACGCCCGGTACCGCCAGAGAACGGGGCAGACTTGGTCCGAAGCTGACCGTGGTGACGACGTTCTCTTTTTTCGGGTCGAACTCGCGTGCCACCCGGCCGAGCCAGCCTTCGGTCCCGACTTTGACCGGCTCGCAGGTGTGCCAGATGTCCATCGCGCGGAAGTGCGACCGCGGCGAGTCCTTCCAGCCGACACCGTGCAGGATCGCGAGCTTGCCCTCGTCCCAGAACTGCTTGATCGGCGCCATGTAGTGCGGGATGCCGTAGTCCTTGTCGAGGTGCATGATTTGGTTGTCGGGGATCCCGACCGCCTTGCGATTGTCGCGGTACAGCGGATTGTTGTAGGGGATCACGGTGTTTAGATAGTCGTTCCCGCCCGTCAACTGCAGAACGACGATGACGGGATCCTTCTTGGTCTCTTGGGTTGCTGGCATCGCAGGTTCCTCCTGATACGTTTGACCGTTAGCCGAATTGATACTCGCGGGTCGCGACGATCAGCTGCAGCATTTCGGCGGCACGCTGATCCGCGATTTTGGCGTTGGCATCGCTGTCCCAGGTCACCTGGCCCCATTCCTTTGCCTGGGAAAGCAGCTCGTGCTTGGTGTCGTCGCCGACTTGCACCGGGCCGATCTGGTCGAGGCAGCCGTCGACCAGCTGCTCGGGGCTGAGCGAACCATGCTGCTTCAGCCGGTTGATGATGTTGCGGACACCCGGCAGAGAGGTGTCGCCGATCTTTTCCGCGACGAAGTTCACCCGTGCCATCAACGAGCCGCTGTTGATCCACTCTTTGCCGGTGTGCCATCCCTCGACCGAGGGCGGGTTGAGCAGATCCTGGCCCATATAGGTCGGATTCATCGACAGCTCGCCATATCCCGGCTTCGGGATTTCGTAGCCGCCGACCAGCCGCAACGTGCTGACCACGACCTCGGCCGGAGACTTCATGTGCTCGAAGCGGGCATTCTTGAAAAAGTCCGAGTTGAACAGCACGCGCAGCACCTCGCGCATGTCGAACTTGGCGTCGCGGAACGCCCCCACCAGGGTGTCAATCGCCTTTTGGTCGCGCGGCGCTTCGATCGGCCAGGCCGGAACCTGCGGCTCGTCGGCGACGAAGAAGTTGTACAAATGGCGGCAGATGAAGCGGCCGCAAGCCGGCTGCTGCACCACGATGTCGATGATGTCCTCGCCGTTAAACCTGCCCTTATGCCCAAGGAACACCTTCTCGCCGTCGTCATGGTCTTCGGGGCGATACTCGAATTTCCACGGGAAGCGGCCATAGGGCGCGCGCGGAATCTTCGTCTCGAAGGTCCAGCCCGTGAAGGCCCGCGAGCATTCGCGGACATCCGTTTCGGTGTAGTTGCCGGCGCCGAGGCTGAACAGCTCGAGCAACTCGCGGCCCCAATTCTCGTTGACCGCGGTCCCATGATTCTGCTGATTGTCCAACCAGAAGATCATCGTTGGGTTTCTTGCAACCTTGAGCAACAAATCGCGATAGTTGCCCATGCCGTTTTCGCGGAACAGATTGATCTGCTCCAGCAGCTGGTCATAATTGTCGACCTTCGAATTGCCGGTCGCGAACACATGGTGCCAGAATAGCGCCATCTTCTCTTCGAGCGGACGCTGGGTGTTGACCAGATAGTACATCCAATTGAGATTGCCCATCGGCGGCTGGCCGCCGGGCAGCAGTGACGCCGGCTGGTAGCGCAGCAGGGTATAGGCGTCGACCGGCGGCTGCGTCTCGGGATGCAGCAATTCCTCAACCGTCGCCTCGTACCCCTTGGCCGCCCGCGCCTCGAGCTCGTCGCGCCCGGCGCCGAAACCAGCCCGTCGCATCAGATGCGCCATCAAAGCGATGTCTTCTTGGTATGCCATCTCGGGCCCTCCTCCTTGGGTGGTGTTGGTGGTGAATCGCCTTAATCGCCGTCGCTCTTCGGAAAATCGTGCTCCCGGTTCGTGGTACACGGTCGCGCGCCTTGGCCCGCAATCCACAGGAATCGCACGCCTACGCCCATTCGACCTCGAGCCAGCACCGCATGGACCGCCAGCATCAACCGGGGTCGATGCAGGCCGAACCTGCACCTTGGAACGATTTTATCCTAGCCGCGGGAACTGTCAAGCGGCAGCGAGCGGACAAATGTCTCGAATTTCCTGCCGCAACGTCTGCAAACTTCGAGCGGCGGCCCGGGTTGCTGCGGGTGCGAGGAGAGGCTGACGCCTGATCCTGATAAGTAGGCGGAGCAGGCGGCGGCAGAAGGGCGCCGGCGCTATGCTGTTGGCAATTCCCGGTGATCCCTAGGGGCGAAATTTTGCGGCAGATGTGCTGCATATGCGGCAACTGGCCATGACAGCTGCAGCGGTTGGCACACAGCTGTGCAGCCCTCATATCAAAGCTAGGGTAGGGTCGGTGTGGCGGGAGCGCCTGCCGGCGACCGCCGACCGCGGCACAATTGAAACGGATTGATGAGCAGCCTTACCGACGAGATTGCGCGGCGGCGGACGTTTGCGATCATTTCGCACCCCGATGCCGGCAAGACCACCTTGACCGAGAAATTGCTGCTGTTCGGCGGAGCGATCCAGCTCGCGGGCGAGGTCAAGGCGCGCGGCGACCGCCGGCGGGCGCGCTCGGATTGGATGGCGATCGAGCGCGAGCGCGGCATCTCGGTCAGCTCGGCGGTGATGACCTTCGAGCACGAGGGGCTGAGCTTCAACCTGCTCGACACGCCCGGCCACCAGGATTTCAGCGAGGACACCTATCGCACGCTGACTGCGGTCGACAGTGCCGTCATGGTGCTCGACGCCGCGCGCGGCATCGAGGAGCAGACCCGCAAACTGTTCGAGGTGTGCCGGCTGCGCGACGTGCCGATCATCACTTTTGTCAACAAGCTCGACCGCGAAAGCCGCGACCCGTTCGACCTGTTGGACGAGATCGAGCAGAGCCTGGCGCTCGACGTGACCCCGGCCTCCTGGCCGATCGGCATGGGCCGCGATTTTCTCGGGACGTACGATCTGTTTGCCGACGCGCTGTTGCTGTTCGAGCGCGGCAGCCGCGACCAGGTGGTCGAGCCGGTCCGGTGCCGCGGTCTTGACGACCCCGAGCTCGCTCGGCGGCTGCCCAAAGCGGCGGTCGCGAAATTGCGCGAGGAGGTCGAGATGGCGCGCGGGCTGTGCCCGCCGTTCGACCGCGAGGCGTTTCGCGCCGGCCATCTGACCCCGGTGTTCTTCGGCAGTGCCTTGAACAATTTCGGCGTGCGCGAGCTGTTGCACGGCGTCGCCGAGCTGGCGCCTGCACCGCGGCCGCAGCCGGCGATCGGAGCCGACGGACCGCACGCGATCCTGCCGGAGGAGCCCGCCGTCGCCGGCTTCGTCTTCAAGGTGCAGGCCAATGTCGACCCGCAGCATCGCGACCGTGTCGCCTTTGTCCGCCTCGCCTCGGGCCGGTTCATCCGCGGCATGAAGCTGAAGAACGTCCGCACCGGGCGCGCGGTGTCGGTGCAGGCGCCGGTGTTTTTCCTGGCGCGGGAGCGCAACCTCGCCGAGGAGGCCTGGCCCGGTGACATCATCGGCATTCCCAACCACGGCAGCCTGCGCATCGGCGACACATTGACCGAGGGTGCGGAGATCCGCGTCGTCGGCATCCCGAGCTTCGCCCCCGAGATCCTGCGCCGGGTGCGCCTCGACGACCCGATGAAGTCGAAGCATCTGCGCCACGCGCTCGAGCAATTGGCCGAAGAGGGGGTGACCCGAGTGTTCAAGCCGCAGACCGGCGGCGACTGGGTCATCGGCGTCGTCGGCGCCTTGCAGCTGGACGTGCTGACGGCGCGGCTGCGGGACGAGTATGGGCTCGCCACCCGGCTCGACGGCGCTCCCTTTCAGATGGCGCGTTGGCTCGAAGCGGACGACCCGGCCGAGATCGAGCGCTTCCGCCTGAAGAATCCCTCAGCCGGCGCCGAGGACCATGACGGGGTCCCGGTGTTTCTGGCCCGCAACGCCTGGGATCTGCGCACCACGATCGAGGAATGGCCCCGGCTCCGCTTCAAGGAAACCCGCGAGCAGAGCTGAGACCCGCCGGATTGGCTAACCGGGGCTGCTGACACCCACACGCTCGGCGACACGCACCAGCAGCGCCAGCATCCGGGTCATGCGCTCCTCCTGCGCGCCAAACCGCTCTTCCTGCGCCCCGAACCGCTGGTCGAGCGCGCCGAGCCGGGTTTCCATTGCGCCGAAGCGTCGTTCGAGCGCGCCGAAGCGCAACTGGAGATCGCGGACCTCGGCGGTCAACGTCGCGACCCGCATGCCCAGCAGCTCGAGACTGATTTTTTCCTCGCTCACATCCCAATGCTTCCGCTCGTCGACGGACATATAAGGCTGCGGCCGTAATTTTGGGATTGGTACAGCACAGTGCCCGGCAAATCGATAGCCCTAACGCAGGTTCGAACCGCCTGCGTTCCGCCAACGGGCGGGCGGAAACCGCTGCCCCGAGAAGATGCGCGGAGCCCGGCCGGTTTTGGCGAGAGCTCGCGCGCCTTTGATCGCGTCGGGTCAGGCGACCGCCGGAAGGGTTTCGGTGACGGCCTCCAATTGACCTACGGTCTCCTTGCCGAACAGCACCGGAATGAGGGCGCCGATTGCTACCACGGCGAGGATCGTACCGAAGAAGATCGTCGCCGAAGCGGTGTACGGCGTCATCAGGAACGGGGCCACGCCGCCAGCGAAGAGCCGGCCGAACAACTCGCCGAAAATGTGGCCGCGGCCGCGCAGCGCCGTCGGAAACTGTTCGGAGAGATAAACACGGCAAGCGGTGAAGGCCGACAGCACGGTAAAGCCGGTGATCAATCCGCCGGTGACCAGCACAACTGTCGCGTACTGCCCGGCCCGGTGCGCCATCAGCATCAGAAAGATGCCGGGAAGCGATCCGGCGAGCGCATAGAAGATGGTCCAGCGCCGCCCGATGATCTCCATCAGAAAGCCGGTGAAGGCTTTGCCCGGAATGCTTGCGAAATATACCAGCGAGGTCAGGCCGAAAGCCGCCGCCGGCAGCAGCGCGTGCTGATCGACCAGCGCCTTTGGCAGCAGCACCGAAATCAGAAAGTAAGCGGTGCCGGCGAACATTCCGGCCAAAATTCCGACCGTGGTCCAGCGTATCTGCCCGCGAGCGAACAATGCCCAATAAGGCGGCAGCTCTTCGGGTCGGGTGTGGTCGTTGTCGCCGAGCGCTTCGACATTCAACGGCGGCACGCGGCTGCCGGATCGCCTGATGATCAGGTTGACGAGATTGACCGCGGTCTCCGTCCGCCCCTTGCGCAGATACCAGCGTGGGCTTTCGGGGAGGGCAAAATAGACGATCACCGGGACGACGGCGAGTGCCAGCCCGCCGGGCAATGCCAGATACCGGAACGCATTGGGGTTGCCGGCGAGCAGGCCGGCAATGAACGGAACCACGGTGAACGAGGTCGCCAGCGCCATCTCGTAGACGGCGCCATAGGTGCGCCGGTGCTGCGCCGGCATCAGCTCGGCCGCGATCGGAAACGCCGCCGAAACCACCCCGCCGGCGCCGATGCCGGTCAAGAGACGCAGGATGATCAGCTGCTCGGCGGTTTGCACCAGCGGGATCAGCAACGTCAAAAAAGTCGTTGCTATGACGCCGATCAGCACGATGCTTTTTCGGCTCAAATGATCCGAGATCGCCGAAAAGAAAAAGCCGCCGAGACACAGCATAAAGGTCGGGCCGGCGGCGAGCCAGCGGATATCGGTCTCGGTCAGATGCAATGGCTTTTTGGCCAGCACCAGGAGCGAGCCGGTCATCACGAGGTCGTAGCCTTCGATGAACCCGACGAGCGCGAGGACGGCAATGATCAATACGTGGTAGCCGCTGAACGGGATGCTGTCGAGCTTGCGTCCGAGCAGATAGCCGGCGCCCGTTACCGATCTGGCTATCGGACGGATCTCTGCCATGTTGATCTCCCAGATTGGTCGAAATCCGGGGCAATGCGGCGGCGCAGAACTGGCGAGGTCGGAGCGCTTCTTGTCTTCCGCCCCACAAGTTCTTCCGGCAGCCGCAAATAACCGTCCGGACCCGAGTTGTTGCTCCTGCTCCAAGCGCGGCGGCGGGTTTTTTTGCTTGCCTCGCAGACCCCATCGAGGTCACCCGATCAGCCTAGCTCAGCCCCGAAGCGATGTCATCCGGCAAAATAGTGCCGGACCAAAGCCCGCTTTCCGCGGCGGCGCCTCAGGCCAGGGCGGGAATCCCTTCGGTAACGGTTTCGAGCTGCCCGACGGTCTCGCGGCCGAACACCAGCGGGATGAAGGCCCCGATCGCCACCACCACTAAAATCACGCCGAAAAACACCGTCGGCGATCCGACATAGGGCTCCATCAGAAACGGCGCCGCGACGCCGGAGAATACCCGGGCGAACGACTCGCCAAAAATGTGCCCGCGGCCGCGCAACGCGGTAGGGAACTGCTCGGACAGGTAGACGCGGAAGGCGGTGGCCGCCGACAGCGCGGTAAAGCCGGTGATCAGCGCGCCGGCGATCATGACCAGGGTCGCATATTGCCCCGCCCGGTGCGCCATCAGCATCAGCAACAGCCCGGGCAGCGATCCGGCGAGCGCATAGGTGATGGTCCAGCGCCGCCCGATGACCTCCATCAGGAAACCGGTAAAGGCCTTCCCCGGGATGCTCGCGGCGAACACCAGCGAGCTCACCCCAAAGCTCAAGCTGACCGCCGCGCCCTGATCGACCAGCGCCTTCGGCAGCAGCACGGAAATCAGGAAAAAGGCGGTGCTGGCACAGATAAAGGTCAGGATGCCGACCGCGGTCCAGCGCAGCTGGCCACGGCGGAACAAGGCCCAATATGGCGGCAGCTGCTCGCGCGCCGTTGCGAGGTTTTCCCCGAGCGCAGCGACCGTCAACGGCGGCACTCGGCCCCCGGCCCGGCGATTGATCTCGTTGACGGTGTCGACCGCCAGCTGCGCCTGACCCTTTCGCAGACGCCAGCGCGGGCTTTCCGGTATCAGGTAATAGATCAGCGCCGGCACTAGGAAAAACGCGAGCCCGCCAGGCAACGCGATCAGCCGGAAGGCATTGGCGCTGCCGGCGAGCAGCAGAGCCACGAACGGCAGCACCGTGAACGAGCTGGCGAGCGCCATCTCGTAGACCGCGCTGAAGGTGCGCCGATGCCGCGCCGGCATCAATTCGGCGGCGATCGGAAACGCCGCCGAGACTGCAAAGCCGCCGCCGAGACCGGTCAGCAGGCGGACGATGATCAGCTGCTCGCCATTTTGCACCAGCGGGATCAGCAAAGTGGAAAAGGTCACGGCGGCGACGCCAATCAGCATGATGGTCTTGCGGCTCCAGTGATCGGAAATCGAGGAGGCGATGAAGCCGCCGACGCAGATCATCAAGGTCGAGGCGACAGCCAGAAAACGAATATCGGCCGGGGTGAGATGCAACGGCCGCTTTGCCAGCACCAACAGCGAGCCGGTGACCGCGAGATCGTAGCCATCGACAAAGCCGACCAGCCCGAGCACCGCGATCACCATCAGGTGATAAGGACTGAACGGGATGCTGTCGAGCTTGCGGCCGAGCACAAAGCTGGCGGTTGTCGCCGATCGGGCGACCGGACGCAGTTCTGCCATGGCGATCCCTCCTGACCGGGCGACCGGCGATTCCTTCAGGCCGACACCACCGCTTCCGCGGCGATGAGTTCGATCTGGCCGACCGTCTCCTTGCCGAACAGCAGCGGCGCAAACGCGCCGGCGACGACGGCGACGACGATCGTGCCGAAAAAGATCGTCGGCGATCCGGTATGCGGCACCATCAAAAACGGCGCCAGCACGCCGGCGAACAGCCGCGCGAACGCCTCGCCGAAGGTGTGCCCGCGCCCACGCAGCGCTGTCGGGAACTGCTCGGAGAGATACATCCGCGTCGCCGGGAACGAGGCGAGCATGGTAAAGCCGGTCCATAGCGCGCCGGCGCTCATCGTGACCGACGCATAGACGCCCGCCAGATGCGCGGTTCCCATCAGCACGATGCCGGGAATGGATCCGAGCAGCGCGTAGAGGATCGTCCAGCGCCGTCCGATGATCTCCATCAGATAGGCGGTGAAGGCCTTGCCGGGGATCGATGCCATGAACGCCAGGCTCGCGATGCCGAAGCTCGTAGACACCGCGGCGCCCTGGTCGACCAGCGCCTTGGGCAACAGAGCCGAGATCAGGAAATAGCCGAGAACGGCACATCCGAAGGTCCACGCACCAATCGCGGTCCAGCGCAGCTGACCGCGACGGAACAGCGCCAAAAACGGCGGCAGCTCGGTGCGGGCGAGAGTGAAATCGGTCCCGAGCGCGGCGACCGTCAACGGCGGCACGCGATTGCCGCAGCGGCCGATGTAGCGGTTGACGCTGTCGATCGCGCGCTCGATCCGACCTTTGCGCAGATGCCAGCGCGGGCTCTCCGGCAGCAGGAAATGCAAAATGACCGGGATGACGAACACGGCAAGGCCGCCCGGCAGCGCGATCAAGCGGAACCCGTTCGGGTTGTTTGCGAGAAAGAGGGCGACAAACGGCAACACGGTAAACGAGCTGGCCAGCGCCATTTCGTAAATCGCGCTGAAGGTGCGCCGGTGTTGCGCCGGCATTAGTTCGGCGGCGATCGGGAACGGGGCGGTGACCGAAAACCCGCCGCTGATCCCGATCAGTATCCGCAGCGCTATCAATTGCTCGGCGGTCTGCACCAGCGGGATCAGCAAGGTGAGGCCGGTTACCGAGATCACCCCGATCTGCAGGATCGCCTTGCGCGAGAGATGATCGGAGACATAAGCCGAGACGAACCCGCCGAAGCACGCGAACAGGCTCGGCCCGGCCACCAGCCATTGGATGTCGGTGGAGGTCAGGTGCAGCGGCTTCTTCGCGAGCACGATCAGCGAGCCGGTGACCGCCAGATCATAGCCCTCGATGAACCCGACCAATCCCAAGACCAGGATGACAAGCACGTGGTAGGGGCTGAACGGAATGCTGTCGAGCTTGCTTCCGAGCACCCGGATGGCGGGTGTTGCCGCCAACCCGAGGGGGCGCACTTCTGCCATGGCGACCTCCCGAATAGGTCGAACCGGAAACCCTTGGGCAGGCACAACAAACGGGGTCGGCGTGTCGCTCGTATCTAGGCTTGGTCTCTCAGATACTTCACTTTAGGTGGTTGCCGCCTAGCGAGTTTCGTAAAGCCACACAAGCTCCCGCCGAATTGGCGTGTTGTTCCTGTTCAAGTCAGGCGGCGTTTCTTTTGCTCACCTCGCCGACCCCGTCGAGGCCAGCCCGATCAGGCTAGCCCAGCTGCGACAGATTGTCATCTGACAAAAAAACCGGTGTCGGATCGCCGGTCCTCGCAGCTAGTCGTCGCCGTGCTTTCTCAGCAGGAATTCGCGGCCGGCCTTGACCATCGGGTTGCCGTCATAGGCGATGATGTCGGCAGTGGCGTAGGTCTCGCTCCACAGCTCGGGCAGATAGGAGCCGGTGCCGATCACGTCGATCGGCGCATTGGCGGCGGCCATCATCCGGCACTTGGCCGGACCGAAGCCCGAGCTGGCGACGATCTTGATCCCGCCGAGCCCGGCCTCGTCCAAGCTCCGCCGCATCAGCCAGATCGCCGCGGCCGATACCCCGGTGCCGACCAGGTAGCGCAGCTCTTCCTCAGTGCGATAACCGCGGATCGATTTGGGCGCGTGCCGCTCGATCACCTCGTACGATCGCGCCGGATCGAGCCCCTCGCAGTAGCGGCCGCCGGGGGTGTCTATGCGCACCGCGAGTCGGGCGGATTCCGCCAACTCGGGAAAACGGCGGCCGACGGCGAGCGCATCGGTGATCTCCTGCCCGAAATAGTCGACCAGCACGGTCAGCGGCTCGTCGGGAAACACCTCGCGAAACATCTCGGCCGCGCGCACGGTTGACCCGGCGTAGCCGATCAGCGCATGCGGCATCGTGCCGGCGCCCCTGTCCTGGCCGAAAAATCGGGCGGTCGCGTCCGCCGCGCAGCCGACGAACCCGATCGCACCGGCTTCGCGCCGCGCCGCCTCCGAGCCGACCGCCGCGGCATAGGCCATCATCGCCGCCATCTCGGCCCCGGCGCAGTGCCGCGCGTCCATCGCCAAAAAGGCGACGCTAGGCAGGTCGGCGCACATCGCATAGGCGTTGTAGGCAGCGACGCAGGCCGGCCCCAGCCGCTGCAGCAGCACGGTTTCGAGGTCGACCAGATGATAAAGCGACCCGGTGACGTAGAAGATCGGCTCGCCGGCGCCGACCAACGCGCCCTCAGCGTAGTTCAGCTCGATATCGAAACGGGTGCGGCGTTCCGCTGCTGCGCTTTCGAGGAACTCGATCGCCAGACGCGGCGTGCTGACCACCGGGCGGCGCAGAAAGACCGCATAGGTCGCGGGGCGATCGCCGAACCGGCCGACGATCGCCTTCGACTTCAGAAAATAGCTGTCGGTCTGCGCCACCAGCGAGAGCGGCTCCGATTGGTGGCTCGGGTCCGGCTCGAAGCCGGGCCCGTGCGCCGCCGCCATCGGGCGCGCCTTATGACACCGCGGCGAGGCGGGGTCGGTCTTGGAAGCCACTGCCGCGGCGCGCGCGCTTCAGCGCGTCGGCGATCTCAAAGGCCAGTTCGAGTGCCTGGGTCGCATTGAGCCGCGGATCGCAGTGGGTCAGATAACGGTCGGCGAGTGAGGCTTCGCTGATCGCTTGAGAGCCGCCGATGCACTCGGTGACGTTCTGCCCCGTCAGCTCGCAATGGATGCCGCCGGCATAGGTGCCCTCTGCGGCATGGATCGCAAAGGCGCTGTGCACCTCGTCCAGAATGCGGTCGAATACCCGGGTCTTGTAGCCGTTGGACGAGCTGATCGTGTTGCCGTGCATCGGGTCGCAGCACCACACGACTTCGCGCCCCTCGCGTTTGACGGCGCGGATTAGCCGCGGCAGCTTGGCTTCGACCTTGTCGGAGCCCATCCGCGTGATCAGGGTCAACCGGCCCGGCTTGTTCGCCGGGTTGAGCCGGTCGATCAGGCGTATGAGGTCGTCGGGTTCGAGGGTCGGCCCGCACTTCATGCCGATCGGGTTCTTGATGCCGCGCAGGAATTCGGCATGGGCGCCGTCAACCTGGCGGGTGCGGTCGCCGAGCCAAACCAGATGGGCCGAGCAGTCGTACCACTCGCCGGTCGTCGAATCGATGCGGGTCAGCGCCTGCTCGTAGGACAAGAACAACGCCTCGTGGCAGGTGTAGAACTCGGTCTCGCGGATCTGCGGCGTGGTATCTAAGTCGAGCCCGCAGGCGGCCATGAAATCGAGCGTCTCGGTCAGACGGTCGGCCAGTTCGCGATAGCGCTCGCCCTGCGGCGAGTCGGCGACGAAATCCTGGTTCCACGCATGCACTCGGTGCAGATCGGCATAGCCGCCCTGGGCAAAGGCGCGCAGCAGGTTGAGCGTCGCGGCCGATTGGCTGTAGGCCTGGATCATGCGCTGCGGATCGGGCTCGCGGGCGGCCTCGTCGAAGTCAAGGCTGTTGATAATGTCGCCGCGGTAGGAGGGCAGGGTCGTGCCGTTCCGGGTTTCGGTATCGGAGGAGCGCGGCTTGGCGAACTGCCCGGCCATGCGACCAACTTTAACCACCGGGCATCCGGCAGCGTAGGTCAGCACCACCGCCATCTGCAGCAGCACCTTGAACATGTCGCGGATGTTGTTGGGGTGGAATTCGGCAAAGCTTTCGGCGCAGTCGCCGCCCTGCAGCAGAAAGGCCTTGCCGCCGGCCACCGCCGCGAGCCGCTCTCCGAGCCGCCGCGCCTCGCCGGCGAAGACCAGCGGCGGGAAGTTTTGCAGGGTCGCCTCGACCCTGGTGAGCGCCGGCTCGTCGGCATAACCCGGCACCTGCCGGATCGGCAGGCCGCGCCAGCTCTGGGGAGACCAGTCAACGGTCATGTCGCGATACCTCCAGGCGATCTGGTCGCGTCTTGTGGGGGATCGGTTTGGTCATACATCACCTCCTCGGTTGGAGGCCGCTCCACCATCGGCGACATTCGGATCAGCAAGAGCATGAAATGCGAAAGCCGCCTCGGATGCGGGCGGCTTCGGGAAAACGCGGATGCGCGATCCTAGGCCGCCGTCATGTACCGGCCGTACCAAAATCGCGTATCGTAGAGCGGCCTGAATGTGGCCGTCGGAATTCCCATGGAGACGAACCTATCCGCAGCATGACGCTGACGCAAGCTCCTTCAGAGCGAGAACGCGCGGGCAAGGCGTCAAGAGCAGGAGCCGCCCCCGGGGAGTGAGTTGCTCGGTGAGTCCCTTTGCCGATCCGAAGCGAAAATATAGGGGCGCCCCGAGCGCGCCTAGATTGGCCGAATTACGACCTCCGCGCGCGACGGCGCAGGGTCAGGACGGCGAGAACTACCCCGACGCCGGCTACCGCGGCGAGCGCCGTCATGTTCAGGCGCGCCGGTTCTTCGAGGTATCTGCGCTCGGGGATCACCTTCGGAATCGCTTCCTTTTGGGCGCCCAAGGCGAGTGCGATGACCTCCGCCGGATGCATGGCCCACCGCTGGGCGCCGTCGCGGATCTGCTGACGGCAGCTGAAACCGTCGGCAATCACGATCGTCTCGCAGTCGGTCCGGCGAACCTTGGGCAGCAGGACCTGCTCGGCGATCTCTATCGACACCGGGTAGTGTTCCGCCTCGTAGCCGAACGAGCCGGCATGCCCGCAGCAGCCGGCCGCCGGCTGTTCGAGCTCGAGCCCCATTTTCGTGAGTATCTTTCGCTGGGCCTCGCCGCCCAGCACCGACTTCGTGTGGCAGTGCATGTGCAGCACTGCTCTGCGCTTCAAGGTCGGCGGCCGCCAATGCGGGGTTTCGGCGAGCAGCTCGCACAAGGTCCGGCTCTGTTTTGCCAACCGCTCGGCGTCGGCGTCGCCGGCCAGGAGGTTCGGCATCTCCTCGCGGAACACCGACACGCAGCTCGGCTCGACCCCGACGACCGGGACGCCCGCCCGGATCGCCGGGCGCAGAACATCGAGGGTTTCGAGTAGTTTCTTTCGGGCGAGGTCGAGCATCCCGTAATCGTAGAGCGGCCGGCCGCAGCACAAGGGCTGCTGCGGCACCTCCACCTGGTAGCCGGCGTCCTCGAGCACCGTCACCGCCGCTTTTAGCGTGCCCGGCAGGAAGTAATTCGAAAAGGTATCGGGCCACAGCACGACAGCCGGCAGCATTGCATCGTGCTGGCGCGGACGGCGCTGCCGCCGCCACCAGTCCTGGAAGCTCTCTTGTGCAAAGGCGGGCGCCTCGCGCGCCTGGGTGAACCCGGCCAGCCACTTCGCGGCGGGCCCGATCGCCGGCGCGCGCAACGCTGCGTTGACCAGCCCGGGCATCAGCATCGCCAACCGCGACCACAGGAAAATCAGCCCCATGCTGTAGGCGGCGCGCGGCCGCACCCGTCCCTCGTAGTAATGCGACAGGAATTCGGCCTTGTAGGTCGCCATGTCGACCGAGACCGGGCAGTCGTGCTTGCAGCCCTTGCATTGCAGGCAAAGGTCGAGCGCCTCCTTCACCGCCTCGCTGCGCCAGCCGTCAGTGATCGCCTCGCCGCGCATCATCTCGAACAAGAGATGCGCGCGCCCGCGGGTCGAGTGCTTCTCCTCGCGCGTCGCTTGAAAGCTCGGGCACATCGTTTGGCCGCCGAGCGAGCGGCACTTGCCGACGCCAAAGCAGCGTTCCGCCGCATGGGCGAAGGAATGGCCGTCCTCGGCAAATTTGAAATGGGTCGTGACCGGGCGCGGCGTGTAATAGGGCCGCAGATCGGCGTCCAGCGGCTGGGCGTCGATGATCTTGCCAGGATTCATCCGCCAATGCGGGTCCCAGATCGTCTTGAAGTCGCGGAAGGCCTGGATCAGCTCCGCGCCGAACATCTTCGGCAGCAATTCGCCCTTGGCCTGCCCGTCGCCATGCTCGCCCGACAGCGAGCCGTGATAGGCGAGGCAGAGATCCGAGGCTTCCTCCATATAGGCGCGGAATTTTTTTATCCCGTCGGCGGTCTTCAGCCCGAAGGTCATCCTGGTGTGGACGCAGCCGTCGCCGAAATGGCCGAACAGCGAATAGGCGTAGCCGAAACGCTGGTTCAGCTTGTCGAATTCGCGCAGGTAATCGCCGAGCCGCTGCGGCGGCACCGCCGCATCCTCCCAGCTCGGCCAGGCCTCTTCCTCGCCCGGAACCCGGCTCGCGCCGACCCCGGATTCGCGCACCGCCCAGACCGCCGCCTGGTCCTCCGCCTTTTCGAACAAACGCATGTCGAGCGCCCCGGTGCCGATCCGCTTCAGTTCGGCATAGGCCTTCTCGGCGCTGGAATTGGCGTCTTTCTGGTCCCGGCCGCCGAATTCGACAAGTAGGTAAGCGCCGCTCTCGGGCAGCAGGCGAATGCCCGGGAGCTCCCTTCCCTTGCGGCGCATGTTATCGATGATGTGATGCTGAAATCCTTCGATCGCGAGCGGCCCGAACGAGCGAATTTCATAGACTTCGTCAGCGGCGCGCGCGGCGTCCTCATAGGCGAGCACGACTAGCGCGCGCGCCGGCGGGAAGTCGATCAGGCGCATCGTGGCGCCGAGGGTCAAGGCACAGGTGCTCTCCGATCCGACCAGGGCGCGGCCGACATGGAACCCCTTTTCCGGCAAGAGGTCGTCGAGATTGTAGCCCGACACGCGCCGCGGGATATCGGGATAGCGGCGGTGGATCTGGTCGCGCGAGCGCGCGGCGAGCTCTTTGAGCGCGGCATAAATTTCGGCTTTCCGGCCGCCTCCGCGCTGGATCAGTGCATAGGCCGCCTCGGAGGTTGCACCGACCCGCATCCGCAGGCCGTCATAGGTCAGGATGTCGAGCTCTTCGACATTGTCGACGGTCTTGCCGCCCATGACCGTGTGCGCGCCGCAGGAATTGTTGCCGATATTACCGCCGAGCGTGCAGTAGCGATGAGTGGCCGGATCGGGCGCGAAGGTCAGGCCGTACTTCTGCGCCGCCTCGCGCAGCTGGTCGTTGATCAGCCCGGGCTGCACCTCGGCCAGCTTCGCGTCGGGATCGAGCGCCGTCAGCCGGTTCATGTATTTCGAGAAGTCGATGACCACGGCGACGTTGCAGGTCTGACCGGCGAGGCTCGTGCCGCAGCCCCGGCCGAGGATCGGCACGTCGCGCGCTCGGCAGGCAGCCGCGGTGGCGATTACGTCGTCTACGTGCCGCGGGATCACGACGCCGATCGGCACGTGGCGATAGATCGACAGATCGTGCGCGTAGAGCGCCCGCGAGCCGCCGTCGAACCGCACTTCGCCCGCGATCGAGCGGGTCAGGACCGATTCCAGGTCGCGGGCCGCATCGCGCCGCCGCCGGTTCACCGCCTGCGAGGCCACCGGAGCCTGACGCGCGCCGGCGAGCACCGCGCTGTCGATGACCGACATCACCCTGCTCCTGGTCGCCCGTCGCCCGGCCGACCGTCCACCGTATCGATGCCGTACTCCTCTGAGATCGCTGCGATATGGTCGGAGACGGTCAGGGGCATGGTGCTTCCCATTTTGAGGATGCCGAGGAGCCTTGCGCTCTCATTCAAAAAAACGCGACCCTCCGGACCGAGGTTCCGTTCCCTTCCGTCGGTATTCAGGCCCAGCGCTAGCGAAATCAAGCCGATAGCGGCGCGCATGCCCTCACACTCAGCCCTCTCCCATTCCCGCCTCCGCACGCGGGAGGCTGGGCGGGTGAGGCACGGTGTGACGCTTAGGTTCGCGGACTTAGCCCGCCGGCTGCGCGGCCGGCTTTGCCTTCGCCCGCAAGGCGTCGAGCGCCTCGGGGGTGTCGATGTCGACGAGGACCGCGTCGTCGTCCATCTCGATCTCGGCGACCAGTTCGGCGTGCTCGCCGATCAGGTGCCGGGCCCCGACATCGCCGGCGATCTGGGCCATCTCGGGGAAGAACTGTCGCGCCCACAGCACCGGGTTGCCGCGCTTGCCATGCCGGGTCGGTACGACGATCCCCCGACCTTCGAGCGGGTTGAACGCCGCGATGAGCCGGTCGATGTGCCGGCCGGCGACGAGCGGCATGTCGCCGAGGCAGACGAGGGCGCCGTCGAGATCGGACGGCAACGCCGCGATGCCGCGCTTCAGCGAGGTCGACAGCCCGTCGGCGAAGTCGGGGTTGCGCACCCGCTCGACCGGCAGCTTGCCGAGGGCGGTATCGACCTCATCGGCGCGATTGCCGAGGACGGCGACGATCGGCCGCGCCCGCGACGCCAGCAGCCGGCGCGCCACCCGCGCCACCATCGGAATGCCATCGATTTCAGCGAGCAGCTTGTTCGGGCCGCCCATTCGCCGGGATTGACCGGCGGCGAGCAACAGCGCGCCGATGCGGGCGCCCTGCGGTTTTTCGCGAGGAGCGGGCGGCGTGGCGCCGGCGCGCGGCAACGGGCGTGACGGGATCTCGGCCAAGAGGCCGCCGCTGCCCATCCGCATGATCTCGGCCGCCCCGACCGGCAATCCGGCGACCAGCCCCTCCAGCACCCAGTCGAAGCCGTTCACCTTGGGCGATCGGGCGCAGCCGGGGAGCCCCAGCACCGCCCGCTCGCCGACATGGCCGAGCAGCAGGAGATTGCCGGGATCGACCGGCATGCCGAAATGGTCGATCCGGCCGCCGGCGGCGACGATCGCCGCCGGGATCACGTCGCGCCGGTCGAGGATTGCCGAAGCGCCGTGGATCAGCAGCATGTCGATGCCGTGGCCGAGCGCCTCGCGGATCCGCGCCGCCAACTCGCCGCTCGTATGGGCGCAGCGCTCCTCGAGGGCAAGCTTGCAGCCGAGTGCGGCAAGCCGCCCCTCGGTCACCTCGCGGGTCTTGTCCAGTATGCTCTCCTTGAGCCCGGGCAGCCGGGTCTGGACCAGCCCGAACGACAGCTGCTGAAACGGCGCCACGCGCAGCAGCGGGCCTTCGGAAATGGCCGACTTGACGCAATGCTTGACGGCGGTTTCGGGTGCCGCGAACGGGATGATCTTGACCGTCGCTACCATCTGCCGCGGCTCGACTACGGCGAAAGGCGGCAAGGTCCCGAGGGTGATCGCTTCGTCTTCAAGATTGAGCCGGTCGATCCGTTCTCGCGAAAAGACCAGCAACCCGCGCCCCTCGGCATGGAGATTGGCGCGCCCG
Source organism: uncultured Alphaproteobacteria bacterium (assembly GCA_963832875.1). Taxonomy (GTDB): domain Bacteria; phylum Pseudomonadota; class Alphaproteobacteria; order ATCC43930; family CGMCC-115725; genus AP-15. The sequence continues at coordinate 453,817 of CAWHWB010000007.1, forward strand.
GTGAACGGGGCGGCGACCGAGATCCCAGGCCCGGCGGCGGCGATCGCGACCCGTCGCGCCGCTTCGTCTTCAGGAATGTCGCCTGGATCGAGGCGCGCTACGGTGATCTGCGAGACGCCGGCGGCGGCGATCAGCTCGACATCGGCAGCCGACAGCACCCGGCCTTTTTTAAGTGCCGTCGTCCCGAGCTTCAGGCTGTGCGCGAGGATCGCTCCCGCCGCCTCGGAGACCGGAGCCTCGCCAAACCTCATGCCGCCTCCGCGGCGCGGGCGTGGCGCAGGATCTGGGTCATCTGGGCAACGATCGAGATCGCCACCTCGGCCGGCGACACTCCGCCGATGGCCAAGCCGATCGGGGCGTGAATGCGGGCGAGGTCATCGTCGCCGAAACCCAGTTCCTTGAGCCGGGAACAGCGCGCGGCATGGGTACGGCGCGAGCCGAGCGCGCCGATGTAGAAGCAGCCCGAGCGCAACGCCACAGCCAGGGCCGGGTCGTCGATCTTGGGGTCGTGGGTCAACGTCACGACCGCCGAGGCCCGGTCGGGGTGTAGCCGTTCGAGCGCCTCGTCGGGCCATTCCTGGGTCAGTTCGGTATTCGGAAAGCGCGCCTCGGTGGCGAAGGAGCCGCGCGGGTCGATGACCGTCACCGCGTAATCGGCCAGCGCCAGCATTTGCACCAATGGTTGCGCGATATGCACGGCGCCGACCACAAAGCAGCGCCGCGGCGGGCTGAACACCTCGACAAAGACTCGCCCCGCCGGCGTCTCGATGGTGCGGTTGCGGTCGGCGCGCAACGCCTCGCGCATCGTGCCGAGCGCCGCGTCGTCGAGTGCCAGGTCACCCTCGGCGCCGTCGCCGTCGAGCAGCAATTGCCGGCCGGTGACGATGTCGGTGGCGAGAGCCGTCGAGCGGTGCTCGCGGGCCGCCGCGACGACCCGGTCGAGGATACGCCCCTTCATTCGACACGCTCGACAAAGATCTGGATCTTGCCGCCGCAAGCGAGGCCGACCTCCCAGGCTTGGTCGTCGCTGACGCCGAAATCGAGGAGCCGCGGCTTGCCGTCGCGGATCGCTCCGAGCGCCTCCTCGACGACCGCACCCTCGACGCAGCCGCCCGACACCGAGCCGACCATCGCCCCCGTGTCATCGACGGCGAGCTTGGCGCCGACCGGCCGCGGCGACGAGCCCCAGGTCGTGACCACGGTCGCCAACGCCACTCCCGACCCGGCCTCGCGCCAGCGCGCCGCCTGTTCGAGGATTTCCGCCGTATCGCTCATGCCGCCCTCTCCAATTTCTGCTGCCATGCCGCCCCGCGCCTGGCGATCGGGGCGCTCAGCACCGCGATCAGGGCTTCGAGGCTTTCCAGGTTGTGCACCGGCCGGAACTCGTCGACATAGGGCATCATCGCCTTCATCCCGAGAGATCTTGGCTCGAACCCCTCGTAGCGCAACAGCGGGTTCAGCCAAATCAGCCGGCGACAGGAGCGGTGCAGCCGGTCCATCTCGCGCGCGAGCCCGGCGCCGGCATCGCGGTCGAGCCCGTCGGTGATTAGCAGCACGATCGCTCCCTGTCCCAACAGGCGGCGCGACCACAGCCGGTTGAACTCGGCGATCGAGTGGCCGATGCGGGTCCCGCCCGACCAGTCGGCGACCGCCTCGCCGACCCGCTCCAGCGCCAGATCGACATCGCGGTGGCGCAGATAGCGGGTGATGTTGGTCAGCCGGGTGCCAAAGACAAAATCATAGACCCGGTCGCGGTCGTTGGTGACCGTGTGCATGAAATGCAGAAAGACCCGGCTATACCGGCTCATTGAGCCCGAGATGTCGCACAGGACGACGAGCGGCGGCGGGCGGCGGCGCGGGCTCTTGCGCTTCAGTTCGATGAGGCCGCCCGAGCGCAGTGCGGCGCGCATCGTCGCGCGCAGATCGGCGCGGCGGCCGTGCCGGTCGGGGGCGAAGCGGCGGGTCGGGACGTCCTGCACCGGCAGGCGCAGCCGCGCGATCGCGGCCTTGGCACGGGCCAATTCGTCGAGCGACATCTTCTCGAAATCCATGCCGCGCAACTGCTCGCGGTCGGAAAACGTCATGACCGCGTCGATCTCGGTCTCAGTCTCCTCGGGTTCGCCGGGCGGTTGCTGCTGGTTCGGATGCAATGCCTCGGCGAGGCGCCGGGCCATCTCGGCACCGCGATCCTCCTCGGCCTCGACGCGCAATTCTGGCAACACCAGCGCCATCATCTTTTTCAAGAGGTCCGGGTTGCGCCAGAAGACGTGAAACGCCTGGTCGAAGATCAGCCGCTGCTCCGGCCGATTGACGAACACCGCGTGCAATGTCCAATAGAAATCGCGCCGGTCGGTGATGCCGACCGTTCGGACCGCATCGACCGCGTCGATGACCTTGCCAGGTCCGACCGGCAGCCCGGCCGCGCGCAAGGTGCGCGCGAAGTGCATCAAATTGGCGAGCAGCCGGCCGCCGGTTTCGAGCTTTCGCGAGGCTGGCGTCTTATCGGGCATTCGCGACACGACGGGAAAACATGGACCGCCAGACATTTTCAGTTCGCGGCGGCGGCTTCGGACTTGACCTGGTCGAGGAGGCGCGCGGCTTCGCTGCCCTGCAGGCGGGCGATGTCGTCCTGGTATTTGAGCAGAACGCCCAAGGTGTCGTTGATCGCGTGCGGGGTCAGCTCCAGTACGTCCAGTTGCATCAGCGCCTCGGTCCAGTCGATCGTTTCGGCGATGCCCGGCAATTTGAACAAATCCATCGTGCGCAGCCTCTGGACAAAGCCGACGACCTCGCGCGACAGATGCTCGCTCGCCCCCGGGGCCTTGCGATGCAGGATTTCGAGCTCGCGCGCCGCGTTCGGATAATCGACCCAGTAATAGAAACAGCGCCGCTTCAACGCGTCATGGATCTCGCGGGTGCGGTTCGAGGTGATGATCACGATCGGCGGCTCGGCGGCGTGGATCGTGCCGATTTCCGGGATCGTCACCTGGAAGTCGGAGAGCAATTCGAGGAGATAGGCCTCGAACGGCTCGTCGGTGCGGTCGAGTTCGTCGATCAGCAGCACCGGGGGGCCCGCGAGGTCCGGCTCCAACGCCTGCAAGAGCGGCCGCTTGATCAGAAACCGGTCGGAGAAGATCGTGCTCTCGATCTGCCCGCGGTCCTCCTCGGCCGCCTCGGCGAGACGGATCTCGATCATCTGCCGGGCATAATCCCATTCGTAGACCGCCGAGGCGACATCGAGCCCCTCGTAGCACTGCAGGCGAATGAGCCGCCGCGCGAGCGCCGTCGCCAAGACCTTGGCGATCTCGGTCTTGCCGACCCCGGCCTCGCCTTCGAGAAACAGCGGCCGCTTCAGGTGCAGCGCCAGATGCACCGCCGTCGCCAAGCTGCGGTCGGCGATATAGTCGGCGCTGCCGAGCATCGCGAGCGTATCGTCAACCGCGGCGGGCAGCTTGGCGGGTAGGGCAACATCCATCGAACATCCGATCGCAACAAAATCCCTCTCCCGACGGGAGAGGGCAGGCAGGTGATGCGGACCGGTAAATGAATCGTCCGCTCCTAACATCTAATGCGCTTGCGTTGGACGCGCCACCCCAGCCCGATCGCGGACGGCAATCAAAAATCCCGCACCCTTGGCGAATTTTGTGACAGACTTCGCTGAACGCGGCGGGCAGCGGCCGCGATGCCGGAGATGGAGAAGCTCATGCAATTGATGTACTTCACCGAGCAGCCGATGTCGGCCTATCCGGACCGGGAGGGCTTGGCTTTCGGGGCCACGGCGCTGATGTTTTCCAACAAATACTTCGACCCGGTGGCCGGCAGCCGGCTCTACAACGAATTTCTCGAGGATTACATCTATGCCGAGGAGATGGGCATCGATGGCATCATGTTGAACGAGCACCATAATGCGCCGTTCTGCATGCAGGCCAAGTGCAACATCTTTGCCGCGATCCTCGCCGCGGCGACCAAAAAGGCGAAGATCATCCTGCTCGGCAACCCGCTGCCCTTGGCCGACAACCCGGTGCGGCTCGCCGAAGAGCTGGCGATGATCGACATGATTTCGCAGGGCCGCCTCGTCTCGGGCTTTGTCCGCGGCGGCGGGCAGGAGCAGCTCGCCGCCGGCGTCAGCCCGGCCTACAACCGCGAGCGCTTCCAGGAGGCGCACGATTTGATCGTCGCCGCCTGGACCCGGCAAGGGCCGTTCCGCTGGGAGGGCACGCATTATCAGCACCGCGTCGTCAACCCGTGGGCGGTGCCGCTGCAAAAGCCGCATCCGCGGGTGTGGATCCCCGGCACCGTCAGCAAGGAGACGATCCTCTGGTCGGCCGCGCGCGGCTATCCGTACATCGCGCTCAACACCCCGGTCGACCGCACCAAGCAGATCTGGCAGATCTACGACAGCGCGGCGGCGGAAGCCGGCTTTACCCCCGGACCCGACTATCACGGCCTTTTAAAGCAGATCCACGTCGCCGAGACCGAGGAGAAGGCGATCGAAAACGCCCGCCAGTTCATGTGGATGCGGGGCGAATTCACCGGTCTCGCCCACCCGGTGTGGAGCACGCCGTCGGGCTACACCAGCCCCGACAACCGCCGCGCCTTTGTCGAATTCGCCGCCGGCCGGTCGGCAAACCCGCGCGCCCGCCCGCCATTGGAGAAGCAACTCGAAGAATTGATGATCATCGCCGGCACGCCAAAGCAGGTGATCGCTAAGTTGCGCATCCTGTTGGAAGAGACCAGGCCCGGCATTCTTGGCTGCTGGGGCAATGACGGGTATGTGACACACCAGGATGCGCAGACCTGCATCCGGTTGCTCGGGCAGGAGGTGTTCCCGGCGGTGCGCGAAATGGCCAAGGAATTCGACCTCAAGAGCCCGTTCGAGACGAACCAGGCGGTCAGCGTCGACTATATGGAGCGGTCCCGCCAGCCGGTGCGCGAGGCGGCCGAGTAGCCGGGGTCAGCAGGCTTGGCCAGTGGACGTTTTCTGACAATTCCATCCCCTGTTTCGTCATACTGGCGAAGGCCGGTACCCACCGCCAACATGGGTTCCGGCCTTCGACGGAACGACGAGAAAGGGAAGCAATAGCGGAGGTCAACGCGCAGCGTGGGCCGCATTTTGCTGAAATAACTTTTGCCAGGAGGCAGCAGCATGCCGTCGATCGTCGGGACCTGGAAACTGGTGCGCGCTACGGCACGCGATGCAGCGGGTGCAACCCTCGCCTCTCCCTACGGTTCAAACGCGATGGGTCGGGTCATCTTCTCAGCGGATGGACGCATGATGTCGGTCGTGTGCGACGGCCGGCCCGAGCTGCCGGCCGGCACCAACCGGGATTACAGCTCGTATTGCGGCAACTATACTTTTGACGGCGCGCGGCTCGTTACCAGGGTGGATGCAGCGTCGGACCCGAGCCGGATCGGCAGCGATCAGGCGCGCGGGGTGCGGTTCGACGGCGACCGGATGATCCTCTCTCCGCCTCCGCGCCGAAGCGGCGAGCGCGAGGAATATCGCGAACTGACCTGGGAGCGGATAGCCACCGAATAGTGGCGCAGGTTACCCGCAGGCGGCGACGGCGCGGCGGGCCATCACGCCGACCAGATGGGCGCGGTATTCGGCGCTGGCGTGGATGTCGGAGTTGAGGCCGTCATCGGGGATCGCGATGTCCTTGATCGCATCGGGGGTGAACGATTTAGCGAGTGCGGCTTCCATTTCGGGGACCCGGAAAACCGATGATCCGGCGCCGGTGACCGCGACGCGCACGCTGCCCCCAGTGGACGAACCCGTGCGGGCGACAAAAACGCCGACGATCGCATAGCGCGACGCCGGGTTGCGGAACTTCTGATAGCACGAGGCCTGCGGCTTCGGAAACCGCACCGCGGTCACGATCTCAGAGGGTTCGAGCGCGGTCTCGAACATGCCGGTGAAAAAGTCCTCGGCCGGGATCTCGCGTTTGGTCGTGTGCACGGTGGCGCCGAGCGCGACCAGGGCGGCCGGATAGTCCGCCGCAGGGTCGTTGTTGGCGATCGAGCCGCCGATCGTGCCGCGGTTGCGCACCGCCGGGTCGCCGATCATCCCGGCCATCGCCGCCAGGCCCGGGATCGCCTGCTTGACGACCGGCGAATTATGCACCTCGCCGTGCCGCGTCATCGCCCCGATCACGATCGCGTCGCCGGCGTCGGTGATGCCGCGCAACGAGGTTATCGCCGCGAGGTCGACCAGATCGGAAGGGCGGGCGAGCCGCTGCTTCAAGGTCGGGATCAGGGTCATGCCGCCGGCGACGAGCTTGGCGTCCTCGTTGGCGCCGAGCAGATTCGCGATCTCGTCGAGGCTCGCGGGCTTGTGATAAGCGAATTCGTACATCGGGCTTCTCCCGCGTTTATTCGTCGTTCCCGCGCCGGCGGAGATCCAGGGCGGCCGCTTCGGCGCTTGCTCCCGGGCCCCGGCTTTCGCGGGGGTGACGATGATGAGAAGAAAGACGGGTCTTCATCTGGGCGGCCGCCATCTTATTCGGCAGCGAGCGGCTGGCGGTGCTGTTCAATGACACGCCACAGCTTCTCCGGGGTGGCCGGCATGTCGACGTGCCGGACCCCGAGCGGCCTCAGCGCATCGACGAGCGCGTTGGTGATCGCGGCGGGCGCGCCGATCGCCCCGGCCTCGCCGCAGCCTTTGACGCCAAGCGGGTTGTGCGTGCACAGGGTCACATTGGTCGACAGGGCAAAGTTCGGCAGGTCGGCGGCCCGCGGCATCGTATAGTCGTTGTACGAGCCGGTCAGCAGCTGGCCGGTCTCCCGGTCGTAGACGCAGCCTTCGAGCAAGGCCTGGCCGATGCCCTGAGCGAGCCCGCCATGGACCTGGCCGGCGACGATCATCGGGTTGACGATGCGGCCGAAATCGTCGCTCGCGGTGAAGCTGACGATCTCGACCTGCCCGGTTTCGGGGTCGATCTCGATTTCGGCAATGTGCGCGCCCGAGGGGTAGGTGAAGTTTTTCGGGTCGTAGAACGCGGTCTCGTCGAGACCCGGCTCGAGCTCGTCGATCGGGTAGTTGTGGGGCACATAGGCGGTCAGCGCCACCTCGCCAAAGCTCTTTGACCGGTCGGTGCCGGCGACCGAGAACTTGCCGTCGGCGAATTCTACATCGGCCTCGGCGGCTTCGAGCAGATGGGCGGCGATCTTGCGGCCCTTGACGACCACCTTGTCCATCGCCTTGACGATCGCCGAGCCGCCGACCGCCAGCGAGCGCGAGCCATAGGTGCCCATGCCATAGGGGATCTTGGCGGTGTCGCCGTGGACGATCTCGACGCTCTCGATCGGGATGCCGAGCCGGTCGGCGACCAGCTGCGAAAAGGTCGTCTCGTGCCCTTGCCCGTGACTGTGCGAGCCGGTCAGGACCGAGACGCTGCCGGTCGGATGGACCCGCACCGCGGCACTCTCGAAGAGGCCGGCGCGTGCACCCAGCGAACCGACGACGGCCGAAGGGGCAATGCCGCAAGCCTCGATGTAGGTGGCGATGCCGATGCCGCGCAGTTTGCCGCGCGCCATCGCCTCGCGCCGCCGCGTCTCGAAGCCGGCATAGTCGGCGGCCTTCAGCGCCAGCTCCAAGGTCGTCCCGTAATCGCCGCTGTCGTATTGCAATGCGACCGGCGTCTGGTAGGGGTAGGCGTCTTTCGGGATGAAGTTGCGACGGCGCAATTCGGCCGGGTCCATGCCGATCTCGTCGGCGGCCAGATCGACGATCCGCTCGAGCAGGAACGTCGCCTCGGGCCGGCCGGCGCCGCGATAGGCGTCGACCGGGACGGTGTGGGTGAATGCCGCCTTGGTCTCGACATAGATCGCCGGCGTCGTATAGGTGCCGGCGAGCAGCGTGCCGTAGAGGTAGGTCGGGATGCACGGCGCAAAGGTCGACAGATAGGCGCCCATATTGGCGATCGTCGCGACGTTCAGCGCCAAAAACTTGCCCTCACGATCGAGCGCCAGCTCGACATGGGTGACGTGGTCGCGGCCGTGCGCGTCGGACATAAAGCTTTCCGAGCGTTCGGCAGTCCATTTGACCGGGCGCTTCAGCTTGCCGGCAGCCCAGGTGACGATCGCCTCCTCGGCGTAATGGTAGATCTTGGAGCCGAAGCCGCCGCCGACATCGGGGGCGACGACCCGCAATTTGGCCTCGGGGATGTGCAGGACAAAGGCGCCCATCAACAGGCGGATCACGTGCGGGTTCTGGCTCGTCGTGTAGAGCGTGTAGTCGCCGGTGGCGCGGTCGAACTCGCCGATCGCGGCGCGCGGTTCCATCGCGTTGGGGACGAGACGGTTGTTGACGAGGTCAAGCTTGACCACCCGCGCCGCCTTGGCGAAGGCGGCGTCGACCGCGGCGAGATCGCCCAGATGCCAGTCGTAGCATAGATTGCCCGGTACGTCGGCAAAGACCTGCGGCGCACCCGGCTTCAGCGCCTCGGCGGGATCGACGACCGCAGGCTCTTCGACGTAGTTGACCTGAACCTGATCGGCCGCCTCACGCGCCTGTTCGAGTGTCTCGGCGATGACGACCGCGACCGGGTCGCCAACATGGCGCACATGATCGACCGCCAGCGCCGGGTGCGGCGGCTCGGCCATCGGCGAACCGTCCTTCGAATGAACTTGCCAGCCGCACGGCAGCCCGCCGACCCCGTCCGCCGTCATGTCTTTGCCGGTGTAGATCGCGGCGACCCCCGTGGCATGCGACGCCGTCGAAGCGTCGATGCCGGCGATCCGCGCATGCGCGTGCGGGCTGCGCACGATAAAGGCGTGGAGCTGGTGCGGCCGGTCGATGTCGTCGGTGTAGGTCCCTTGGCCGGTCAGAAAGCGGTAATCCTCGCGCCGCCGGACCGGGGTGCCGACCGTAGCCATCGCCTTACTCCGCCGCCGCCCCATGGACGTTGGCCGGCGGCGCCTCGCCACGCATCACCGCGGCACCCTCGGCGATCGCCAGCACAATATTGTGATAGCCGGTGCAGCGGCACAGATTGCCTTCGAGATATTCGCGGATCTCGCGCTCGGAGGGGTTGGGATTGTTCTTGACCAGGTCGAGCGCGCTCATGACCATGCCCGGGGTGCAGAATCCGCATTGCAGCGCATGGTTGTTGCGGAACGCCTCCTGCATCGGGTGCAGCGTGTCGCCGGTCGCAACGCCCTCGATCGTCAGCACCTGGCGGCCCTCGGCCTGCACCGCCAGCAGCGTGCACGATTTGACCGCTTCGCCGTCGACATGGACGACGCAGGCGCCGCATTGGCTGGTGTCGCAGCCGACATGCGTGCCGGTTAACCCGAGCTGTTCGCGCAGCAATTGCACCAGAAGGGTGCGGCCCTCGACAGTCGCCGACACCGGCTTGCCGTTTACGGTGAGGCTCACCGTCTGTTGCATCGAACCCTCCCTGGATCGCAGATCGCGGCCGTCGGCGGACGGCGACACCCGAGCGGAGTTTTGTGCCGGCGAGCGCTCCCGGTCAAGGCGTTCGCGACCGGGCGCGGCCGCTAACGCGCCCCGCCGGTGCGCGTAAAGAAATAGAGCATCAGAGCGACGACCGTGGTCAGCCCGGCGACCCATATCGCCGGCGACAACCGTCCCGCCGCGGCGCCGCCGGTTACGGTTTCGCTATTGGGCGGCGGCGCGGCCCCGGTTTCGCCATCGGCCGCCGGATCAAGTGAGACGAGCGCCACCGACCCGGTCTCATCGGCTGTGTCGCCGGGGGTTGTGGCCGACGCCGGCGAGGCCGCCTCTTCGGGGGCCATTGCGGCGGCGAAGCGGGTGAAAAACTCCTCGGCCATCTTGCGCGAGGTCGCATCGATCAGGCGCGAGCCGATCTGCGCGAGCTTGCCGCCGACATGGGCCTGCACCTCGTATTTGAGCAGGGTTGCGTCGCCGTCCTCGTCGAGGCTGACTTTGGCGCTGCCCTTGGCGAAACCGGCGACCCCGCCGGTGCCTTCACCGGATATCGTATAACCCTGGGGCGGATCGAGATCGGTAAGCGCGACCTTGCCGCTAAAGGTGGCCTTCACGGGACCGACCTTGGCCACGACTTTGGCGGTGAACTCGGTGTCCGAGGCTTTTTCGATCGTCTGGCAGCCCGGAATCGCCTGCTTTAGCATCTCCGGATCGTTGAGCCCCTCCCAAACCTGCTGGCGCGGCGCGGGAATGCGAAACTCGCCCGTCATCTCCATCGGCATGATCCTTTCCTGCGTGCGCTCAATGTGCTGCCCGGCCGCGACGATTGCAATCGCCCAGACGACCGGTCCGCCGCCCCACAGCCTCTCGGAAGGCTGGGCGGCCTGCTAGGGGATGACGGCGATGGCGCTGATCTCGATCAGATAGTCGGGCGAGGTCATCTTCGTGACTTCCACCATGGTCGAGGCCGGGAGCGGCGCCTTGAAATACTCGCGGCGCACTTTGTGGATGACCTCGAAATGTTCCATGTTGCGGACATAGACGTCGACCCGGCAGATGTCATCGATCGTGCCGCCGGCGGCCTCGGCGGCGGCTTTCAGGTTATCGCAGACCTGACGCGTCTGGGCTTCGATGTCGCCCACACCGGCGATCGTGCCGTCCGATCGGCGCGAGGTCAGGCCGGAAATGAAGACCAGCCGGCCCTGCGCCTCGATCATCGTCGCCTGCGAAAAATGCCCGCTCGGCCGGCCCAGCCGATCCGAGGTGATTTGCTGCTTCGCCATGGCCCCCTCCTGCATTAGGCTCGGCCGCGGCGAGACTGGCCGCCGCGGCCCGTCGCTCGGAGCCGGTAGAATTACATGAGTCCAGTCGCCCTCCGCCGCGAAATTCCCGAGCGGATCGAAGACCGTCTGATCGTCGCCCTCGACGTGCCGACGATCGCCGAGGCGCGCTTGCTGGTCGACCAATTGGATGGCGTCGCGTCCTTTTTCAAACTCGGACCGTGGCTGCAATTCGCCGCCGGGTTCGACCGGCTGGTCGACGAGCTTCTGGCCAGGGACAAGAAGATCTTTCTTGACACCAAGATGTTGGATATCGGCGAAACGGTCAAACAGGGTGTCGCCCGAGCGGCTGAACGCGGCGTCAGCTTTGTCACCGTGCACGGAGACGGCGATATCAAGGCCGCCGCCGAAGGCAAAGCGGGCAGCGAGCTGAAAGTTTTGGTGGTCCCGGTCCTGACCAGCCTCGATGCCGCGGGATTGCGCGCGCTCGGCTACGGCGGCAGCCTCGGCGAAAGGATCGTCGACCGCGCCAGGGCGACCCTATCCTGCGGTTGCGACGGGATCATCGCGGCGCCGCTCGACAATCCGCGGGAGATCCGCCGGGCGGCAGAGGCCGAGGGGCTGCTGGTCGTGACCCCGGCGATCAGGCCGGCCGGCTCGCCGGTCGATGACCACAGGCGCTCGGGGACCCCGGCTCAGGCGATCGCCGCCGGCGCCGATTATCTCGTCGTCGGCCGTCCGATCGTCAAAGAGCGGCGACCCTGCCGGCGCCGCGGCCCGCATCATCGTCGAGATGCGCGGCGCGGCTTAGCCGGCTCGCGTGCCGCGGCGGGAGAGCCGTTGAGCGTGCCGTCCGCCGGCGCCTCCGGCTCATTTTTTGGCGACGCTCCACAGGAACGGGATTGGGCCGACATCGACCCCGACCAGGTCCTTGTGGAACGCGGTCCGGACGGAATATTCGCCGGTCGGGATATAGGGCACGCTCTTAAAGGCTTCGCGCTGCAAATCGGTGGCGATTACTTTGCGCTCGGTCTCACCGGGGGCGAAGATCCACGCGCGGCGCAATTTCTCGATGACCGGGTCTTCGGGCCACCCGACCCAGGCGGCGGGGCCGTTGCCGCGCAGCGGTGCATCGACCGCCGGATCCATGATCGCGAGCCCGGGGAAGAGCGTTGGAAAGACGTTCCAGCCGCCGTGGTCGATCGCCGCTCTGGAGGCCCGGCGAGAAACCAAGGTGCCCCAATCCATCGCCTGCACCTCGACATTGACGCCGAGCCGGCGCAGCAGGTCGCCGGTCACCTGCGCCAGCGCGTGGATCGTCGGAAAATCGGTCGGGTCGAGCAGCACGACTTTTTCGCCGTGGTATCCCGATTCCTGGATCAATTGTCTGGCCTTCGCCAGATCGCGCGGTCCCTTGAGCGGACCGGCGCCGGCCTCGCTCGCCATCGGTCCGCCGCAGCTGTAAAAGCTGAAGCAGGTGTTCCAGTATTTTTTGTCGCCGGCGAGCGCCGCCATGTCCTCGGACTGGTCGATCGCATAGAGCAGCGCCTGCCGCATCTTGACGTTGTCGAACGGCGGCTGCAGCTGATTGAAGCGCAAGAGCCCGGCGGTGCCGAACGGGCTGCCCTGGATCAGCGTCACACTGCGATCGCGGGCGAGCAGCGGATAAAAATCGGGGGGCGGGTTTTCCCACCAATCGGCCTCACCGGCCGTGAACGCCGCGAGCGCAGTGCCGGGATCGGGGATATAGAGCCACTCGACCCGGTTGATTTTGACGTCCTTGCCGCCCGACGCCCAGCTCGGCGGCTCTGTCCGGGGGACATATTCCGGATTTTTGACAAAAACGACCTTGTGGCCAGGCTCCCATTCGCTGCTGACGAATTTGAACGGCCCAGAGCCGGTGGTGTCCTTGATCTGCTGGTCGGCGCTGGTCTCGGCGACGCGCTGCGGCATCATAAAGGGCACGATGCTGTCCGGCTTGGCGAGGGCATCGAGCAGTAGCGGAAACGGCTTTTTCAGGATGATCGAAAAGGTCTTGTCGTCGACGGTCCGATATTCGGCGATGACCGAGGCGACGGTCTGGCCGAGCGCGTCGCGCTTGCTCCACCGTTCGAGCGAGGCGATGCAGTCGGCGCTCCCGACCGGCTGGCCGTCGCTGAATTTGAGACCGTCGCGCAAGGTCAGCGTGTAGGTCAGCTGGTCAGCGCTGACCGTCCAGCGAGCCACCATCTGCGGCTGCGGTTTGAGATGGCTGTCGAGCGCAAACAACGTGTCGTAGACCATGTAGCCGTAGTTGCGGGTGATCGTCGCGGTTGTCCAGATCGGATCCAGCACGCGCAGATCGGCTTGAGCAATAAAGCGCAAGGTCGGGCCCGGGGGAGCGGCCACCGCGGCGCCGGTTGGCAGGCTGAGAGCGAGCGTCAGCAGCAGCGTCAAAGGTGCGAGGCGGTTCGTCATCACATGGCGTCCGATTTTTTGGTCCAGTCGCCACCGTGCGTGGCCGGTCCGATCCAACATCGCGTCAACACCGTCCGAAAAATTGCGCTAAGCATCCCGAATACCGGCCGCCCAATGCCTGCCGCGACGATGTCGCCAGAATCCCTACGATGTGGTTAACCGTTCGGGTCACCGCGATCGTTGGCATCCTCGCCGGTTCGCTCTTCGAGCGCCGCCCTTGACGGCGGTCCTGTGGCGGCGCAACGGTGCGCGCGGGATTTCCGGGGCTGTAGCCCGCTGACAACTTCGAGGAGTTGATCCATGGCCGAGACGGCGATCTGGAATTTTCGGCAGCTGGCGCATCACGAGCTCGATGGCTTTGGCGGGATTGGCGAGGGCATGTCGATCCAGATCGCCAAGGACGGCCGCCGCATCCTGTGGCTCGCCCATGAAAGCGCGCCGAAGAATTTCACCGCGGTCGATGTCAGCGATCCGCGCGCGCCAAAGATCGTCGCCCGCCGCGACCTGCCGCAATCGCATATGCGGTCGAACTCCCTGGAGACGGTCGGCGACCTCCTCGCCGTCGCTTACCAGACGACGCTGCCCGGGCTTCAGCCCGCCGGGTTCGAGCTGTTCGACATCTCGATGCCGGAAAATCCGCGCTCGATCGCCTTTTTTGACTGCTCCGGCCCGACTTCGCGGGGCGTCCATCAGCTGTGGTTCGCCGACGGCGAATACATCCACATGAGTTCGGGCGCGCCCGACTTTCGGCCGAGCCACCCGAAGGATGACCAGTTCTATCGGATAATCGACGTCAAGAACCCGTCAAAGCCGGTCGAGGTCGGCCGCTGGTGGCTGCCCGGGACCCGCGAGGGCGACAGCGCGCCGCCGCCGGCGCGCCACCCCGAAAATGCGGACACCGGATTTCGCCCGCACAACACCAACGTCTATCCCGAGCGCCCGGACCGCGCCTATCTCGGCTATATCGACGGCGGCTTGGTGATCCTCGACATCGCCGACAAGGCGCATCCCAAGATGGTGGCGCGCTGGGACTACCACCCGCCTTATTTCGGCTTTACCCATACCGTCGTGCCGTTCTTCGACCGCGGCCTACTGATCGTCAGCGACGAGTGCACTCGGACCGAGGGTGCGGACTGGCCCAAGCTCGTCTGGGTCGTCGACGGGCGCGAGGAAACCAACCCGGTGCCGATCGCGACCTGCCCCTTGCCGCCGCTCGACAGCTTTATGCGCAAGGGCGCCCGCTATGGCGCGCACAATCTCTACGAGAACCTGCCGAAGCCGAATGCGTGGAAATCCGATCGCATCGTGCTCGCCACCTATTTCAACGGCGGCCTGCGCGCCTACGACACCTCAAATCCGTACCAGCCGGCCGAGATCGGCTATTTCGTCCCAGAGCCGCCGGCGCGGGCGCCGAGCGGAGCGATCCAGATCAACGACGTGTTCGTCGACGAGCGCCAGATTGTCTATACGGTAGATCGTCATGTCGGCGGCCTCTACACCCTCGAGATGGATTTCTGAGACAGCGGTCGGCGCAGATTTTTCCGGCTTTGCCGTGTTCCTCGCCAACTCGTCATAGCGGCCAAGCCGGTATTTATGCCAGAAATGGGAGGCGGCGTTCGCCGGGAAGACGGAAAAATTCTGTCTGAACATTGCCGCCTCGTCGGCCACGGAGCCGCTCCATGAACTATAGTCCGATCAACTTCTTGCAAAAATTCGATTTGTTCGCTGAGCAATGGGAGCCAAAAGTGGTTGCTGAGATGAACGATTATCAATTCAAGCTGGTCAAATTGCACGGCGACTTTATCTGGCATGACCATCAGGAGACCGACGAAACCTTTATCGTGATCGAGGGAAAGTTGAGGATCGATTTTTGCGACGGCGCGGTCAAAGTGTCGGCGGGGGAGATGTTCGTCGTCCCGAAAGGGGTGAAGCACAAGCCCTACGCCGAAGCGGAGGTCAAGCTGCTGCTGATCGAACCGCGCGCCGTCGCCAATACCGGACGCGAGGGCGGCGAACGGACTGCCGCGAACGACGTGCGGATTTGACCAACCGTCATCTCAACGGCAGCGCGGCATGAGTTCCGTCGGCACCGCCGAAAACCTGTTTGGCGGCAAGGACGCACCGCTGTTCGGGCGGCGCCAGCGCCGGGCGCGCGGACCGCGATTGCCGGTCATCGCGGTGACCGGGTTTCTCGGCTCGGGCAAGACCACGCTCATTCGCGCGCTCCTGGCCCGGCCCGAGGGTGCCAACACCGCGATCGTCGTCAACGAGTTTGGCGAAGTCGGGATCGACCAGGCCTTGCTGCGGTCGAGCAGCGACGCGACCGTGCTGCTCGGCAACGGTTGCCTGTGCTGCAATCTGCGCACCGATCTGCAGGAGACCCTTCGTGCCTTGTTCGCCGACCGCGCGCGAGGGGCTGTTCCGAGCTTCGAGCGGGTGATCATCGAGACCTCGGGGCTCGCCGATCCAGGACCGGTCTTGCAGACCTTCGCCACCGACCGGGCGCTCGGCCGCGAATTTCACCTGCAGGCGCTGGTCGCGGTGATCGACGCCGTCGCCGGCGAAAGCAACCTCGGGCGGATGCCCGAAGCCCTAAAGCAGGTGGCGCTCGCCGACCGTATCGTGCTCACCAAGAGCGATCTCGCCGACGCCGAGGCGACCCAGCGCCTGGCCGGGCGAGTGGCGGCGCTCACTGCCGCGCCGCTCGAAATCGCGGCGAACGGAACGATCGCACCAGGGTTTCTGCTCGACGAGCCGGCGACGCCGCGGCGTCGTTTTGATCTCGGCGGAACCGCACATACGCACGGTCTGGAGAGCTTTTCGCTGATCTTCGACGCGCCGCTGCCCTGGGCTGCTTTCGAGCACGCGATTGCGGTCCTGACCGCGCTGCGCGGCCCCGATCTGTTGCGCGTCAAGGGGATTGTCGCGATCGCGGAATGTCGCGGGCCGGTCATCGTCCATGCGGTGCAGCACGTCGCCTATCCGCCGGTCGAACTGGAGGACTGGCCCGACGCCGATCGCCGATCGCGCCTCGTCTTTATTACCCGCGGCCTATCGCGCGAGCCGATCGAACAGCTGTTCGCCGCGCTCGGCGGGATCGTTGCGGCCGAACAGCACCAGTGACATGGCCGACCCGCTCCGAACACGACCCGCGCCCCGGACCCGACGGTCGCACGCCGGGCTCAGCCCGGGGTGTGCGAGACCAGAAACGGCAACACCGCTGTATTGAACTCGCGGGCGCGGACGTGGGTCAGAAAGTGGCCGCCGCGCGGGAACAGTTTGATCTCCGCCCCGGGGATCAGGCGAGCCAACTCCTCGGAAAAATAAGCCGGGGTGACGATATCGTCCTCGGCGCCGACGACCAGGGCCGGGGTCTTGATCCGCGCCAGCTCGCCGGTGCGATCGAACGCCAGCATGGCATCGATGCGGGCGGCGACGATTTCTGGCGGTGCGAAATTTGCCAGGTGCTGCGCCTCGATGTGGCGCAGGTGCTCGTTGTTGCGGGCGATCCACCAGCTCGGATACCACAGCAACGTCGCCGATTGCAGATACATGCTGGGGCCGAGCCGCTGCAAAATCTCCTTGCGCAGCGCGTAGACCCGGCGGAAATAAGCGTCGGCCTTGGTCCAGGTCGCCGACAGCACGACGCTCGCCAGCCGGCTCGGGTGTTCGATCGCCAGCACCTGGGCAACCGCACCACCGGTCGAATGGCCGACGATGTGGGCGCGGCGGATCTCGAGCGCGTCAAGAAGGGCTACGGCGTCGACTGCCATGCGCTCGACCGTGTAGCCCATCCGCGCCGGATCGCTCTGCCCGATGCCGCGATGGTCGAAGGTCACGACCTCGAACCGCTTGGCAAAGGTGGCGACCTGGTCCTGCCAAAAGGACGCAAATCCGCCCAGGCCCGTTATGAACAGGACCGGGAAGCCCATGCCTTGCCGCTCGTAGTAGAGCGAACACTCACCGATCGAGATGCGCGGCATCGATCTCAGGTTCAGAACGGATCGTCGTCGGTATCATCGGCACGGGCGGGTGTCAACGCGCGGGGCATGCGGGAAATGCAAATGTGGCTGGCGCGGTGCGCTGCGGTAGGACGAGGCTGCCCAAAAATTGCCACACGGCACAGCTTCGATGCACCGACACCATGCGGTTGAGCATGGCTGCCGGATCTAGCGTCGCCGTTCCGATGACGACCTCGACGGAACCGCAAACGAATGCCCCTGGCGGGGTACGGAAATCATGATCTGATCGAGTGAGCGAAATGAGAGAGCATGAACAAATGACCAACCCGCGTCGTGCCGAGCGGCCGATTTCTCACCGCGGGGCCGGGGGCGGAGCTGCCGCAGCGCCTCGCCGCTCAACCAGTCGGACCCAGGACATCGATCGCCATGTCGGAGCGCGTATCCGCGAACGGCGGATCATGCTTGGCCTGACCCAGCAGCAGCTTGCCGATTTGATCGGGGTGACCTATCAGCAGGCGCACAAATACGAGCGTGCGATCAACCGCGTTTCGGCCGGTCGCCTGTTTGAGATTGCGCAGGTGCTCAGCGTGCCGATCAGCTATTTCTTCGACGGTCTCGAACAGGACCAAGACCGCTCGGCCAGCCCGCGCGAACGGATGTGCCTCGAACTCGCGCGAAACTTCGCCCAGATCCCGAACGAACGGCACCAGGAGGCCCTGAGCCTCCTGGCGCGAGTGCTCGCCAGCGATTGAGCAATCGGGGCCCCGATCGCCTCAGATTGGTGGGCGCCGCCGGCCGGCAAAGCCGGTGACCAGCGCCACCACGAAGATGACCAAAAAGATGAAGAACAGGATCTTCGCGATGCCGGCGGCGGCGAACGCGACACCGCCAAAGCCGAGGAACCCGGCAATGATGGCGACGATCAGAAAAACCAGAGCCCAGTAGAGCATCTTTTCCTCCATTGCCGGCCCATCCGAGAGCGAGTTGAATTTCCCCGGTGGGATGTGGCTATTGCGTCAAACAAGCTGCCCGCGGCTCGGTTCCCATAAAACCGGCGCGGGCTGGCGATGGCCGGGCGGACGAGAAGTAGTGGAGCATCGGCAATCTCGATCGAGATCGGCAGCTGACCGCCGATTTCGCCGTCAATCTCCACTAGAACGGGCGGGTCCGAACCCGGCGCACGCGAACCCGGCCCGTCGCCGGCAGGCGCGACCGTGACGACCGCGACGACCGCGACCTTGCGCGCGGTCACGATCGAGACCTCCGGCAAGCGGTGCAGAATGCCTGCGGCCATCGCGCCCAGTGAGCGCATCACAGCGAGCCGCCCCGCTCGACGAAACAGCACGACGTGCAGCAGCGGGTCGCCCAGCCGCGCCGCGGGGGCGATCACGAACCGTCCCGCGTAAAACCTTCCCTTGACGATGATTGCCGAGGCGGCCCGGTAGGTGCTGCCATCGGCCTCGACGACAAACTCGCGCCGGCGGTATCGCCGCAGGCACGACAGGATTGCCCAGACAAAGGCGAGCTTGCCGATCCGGCGCTTGAGGGCGTGGTTGACCGCGACCACGACCTCGGCATCAAAACCGATCCCGGCCATGGCCACGAACAACCGGTTGCCGATGCGGGCAGGCCAGATCGGCAGCGGCGCTGCATCTGCGATCACCCGGGCGAGAGCCGCCGCGGCGCGCGGCAGGCCGATGACGTTGGCCAATACATTGGCGGTCCCGAGCGGCAGCACCGCCATCGGTCGCGACGAGCCGGCAAGCCCGTTGACCACCCCATTGACCGTGCCGTCCCCGCCGGCGGCGACGATCAGATCAAAAGCCGGCTCCGCCTCGCGCGCCAGACGCTCGGCATCAGCCGGTCCGCAGGTCTGCCGCACGACGACGCTGCAGCCCTGCCGGTCGAGCTCGGCCACGACGCGCCGCAGGCGTTTGACGGAGCGCCTGGCGCGGCCAGCCGCGGGGTTGACGATGATTAGGATTCGCCGCGGCACGAGCGAGCGGTCTTTGCCGGCACGGACCTCCGCTGCGGCTAGGCCGCCGGGCGCAGAACCGCCCGATCGGCCGGCGCGTCGACCCACATTCGAAACCATAGTTCGAGCATCAGCAGCGCCCAGAGGCGGTTGTGGTGATCGGCCTCGGAGCGGCAATGCTGATCGAGCAGGCGGCGGACGTAAGCCGGCCGAAACAGGCCGCGCTGCCGCGCGCTCGGAGCCAAGAGGGTGTCATAAGCGAGTTCCTTAAGCTCGCCGCGAAACCAGCGGTCGATCGGCAGGCCGAAACCGCGCTTTGGCCGATCGAGGATCTGAGGCGGCAGGTAAGGCTCCATCGCCGATTTGAACAAAGCCTTGCTGACCCCGCCAGGCATCTTCACCGCGTCCGGCAGCGTAGCCGCCCATTCCATCAATTCGTGATCGAGCAGCGGCGAGCGGGCTTCGAGCCCATGCGCCATGCCGGCAATATCGACCTTCACCATCAGATCATCGGGCAGGTAGGTCTCGATATCGGCGCGGTTGGCCCCGGCGACGAGATTCGGCGCAGCGCCGAAATGAGGAGCTATCAGATCGAGCGCGGAGCCCGCGCCGAGCCCGCGCATCGCCTCGCCGTAGCCTTCGTCCTTGTCGCCGTCGGCGAAAAACGCGATCGTCGGAGCATAGCGCATGGCCGGCTGCGATCGCGGCGCCAACAGCGCGCTTTGGATCCGCCGGGTCTTGAAATGCCGCTTCAGCCGCGGCGGCACGAGGGCGAGCAGATGCCCAAATCCTTCGCGGCTCCACCGCGGCAGCCGGTCGAGGCGATCGAGCCAGCGCATCGCCCGGTAGCGGCCATAGCCGAGAAAGCACTCGTCCCCGCCGTCGCCAGTCAGCGCCACGGTCACCCGTTGCCGCGCCATCTCGGCGACGTACCAGGTCGGGACCGCCGACGGATCGGCGAACGGCTCGCCATAATGCCACACTAGGCGCGGCAGCACCGCGACCGCATCGGGCTCGACAACGTGCTCTTCGTGGTCGGCGCCATAGCGCTGCGCCACCATCCGGGCATAGCGGGTCTCGTCGTATCCCTTATCAGCAAAGCCGATCGAGAAGGTCTTGACCGGCCCGCCGCCGGCGCGCGCCATCATCGCCACGACGGCGGAGGAATCGACGCCGCCCGACAAAAACGCGCCGAGCGGCACGTCGGACAAAAGGCGCAGGCGGACCGCCTGTTCGAGCCTGGCGGCGAGCTCGCGCCGCAGATCTTCCCGCCGCGGGAACGCGGAGGCGGCGCTCGGCAGCGGCAGTTGCCAGTAGCGCACCGGTTCGAGATCGCCGATCTCGCCGCTGGCGGCCGGATCGACCACCAGGTAATGCGCGGCGGGTAGCTTGCTGATGCCGGCAAAGGCAGTGCGCGGCGCCGGCACATATTGCAGGGTCAGGTAATGGTCGATCGCGCGGAGGTCCGGGGTCCGCGGCATGCCCGGCCAGGTCAGCAGCGCCTTGATCTCCGAGCCGAACAGAAATCCCGACCGGGTTCGGGCCCAATAGAGCGGCTTTTTGCCGATTCGGTCGCGCGCCAAAATTAGCTGCCGCGAGCGCTGGTCCCACAGCGCCAGCGCGAACATTCCGCGCAGACGGGTGAAGATCCGCGGACCCCAGGCGTGCCAGCCGTTGACGATGACTTCGGTGTCGCTGCGACTGCGGAACGGATAGCCAAGCGCCTCGAGCTCCCGCCGGATCTCGGCAAAATTATAGACTTCGCCGTTATAGGTGATCCATACGCGGCCGTCGGCGCTGGCCATCGGCTGATGCCCGGCCGGCGACAGATCGATGATCGACAGGCGAGCATGAGCTAGACCCGCGCTGCCGTCCGTCCACACTCCCTCGTCGTCGGGTCCGCGATGGCGCAGGGTGGCGATCATACGCCGCAGCCGCGCTTCCAGCTCGGGCCGCGGCAGCGCCGTCCCGATGGTCGCGAACCCCGCGATCCCGCACATGCCATAGTCCTCGCAGAAGCGGTCAGCGAGTTATCGGAATATTGATCAGATAGCTTGCCGTCGCGCCGTCACGCGTCGCAACCGACACTGCGTCGCCAATTTTTCGCTGACCCGAATGGCGATAGCGTTCGATCCCCCGCCGCCTGGCCAAGCTCGTCGTCGGCTATCGCCGGCGATTGGCTACAGTCGCCGCGACAGCGATACCCTAGCAGGCCGCTGAAAAAGCCCGAACAGAAGGCGAACATCGGTCGCTGACCGATACTCAAGCGATTGATATAATAATAGAATCTAATGAGAGAAAACCCTTTTTCAGCATCCTGCTAGGGCTTGTCTTCGCAGGATTCGGCGAGCGACTTGGTCATTTCGAGGAATTGATGGCGAATCTTCGGGTCCGAAATGGCGTAATAGAGCCGAATGAATTCGATTGTCTCGGGCCGTTGCAGGTGCTCTCGCCAGCGCTGGTCCTCGGGGCTGATTTCGGCGTCGTCCGGGCGCAGGTCGCCAAAAAAATAAGAAATCGGCACCCCCAGGATCTCGGCCATCGCCGACAGCCGGGAGGCGCTGACGCGGTTGGCGCCGCCCTCGTACTTCTGCACCTGCTGAAAGGTCAGGCCGAGCGCGTTTGCCAGGGTTTCCTGGTTCATCCCGAGCAACAAGCGGCGCATGCGGACGCGGTTGCCGACATGCACGTCGATCGGGTTGGGGACACCGGTGCCGCGACCGTATTTCGGCGCGGTTTTGGCGTCTTCCGCGGAAAGTGCCGAGTTCTTCAACGGTGGCCTCTCGCATGAGCCGACTGCCTCACGTAGCATCGGCATTCGCCGAAGCGCAAGCAGCATTCGACAATTTTCGGCGGAATACGAGCGCAGGCAGGAGGAAACTTAAGCGGAGGTTGAGCGACCCGGTCCGCCAGCGGCGTATTCGCGCAAGCGCCGTTGGCGAGGGGCCGGCGACCCGCGCCGACCAGCGATCCGGAGTGCCGAATCGGCTCAACGATCGGTGCGGGCGTCCTCGTCATAGCCGCGACGGCTGCTGATGAACATCAGCGTCATCAAGCCGACCCCCAGCGCCAAGCTCGCAATGATTCCGAAAATCATCGCCAGCCAGCCGACCAGGTCGATCTGCGAGGCGCCGAGGGTGTTCCAAAAATTGGCGATGACGGTCGCGACCGCGACCACCACGGCGATCGCGGCAATAACTGCCGCCCAAGTAAGCGTCGATCTCATCGCGTTTTCCTCCGTGGCGTGTCGGTATTCGCAGCCGTCCGCAGCGTCATGTTGGAACTGCCGCGACTTTGCGCAAATCTTCGATAAAGCGCAGGATTTCCCGATCCCGGGTTTCCAGGTCGGGCGCGCGCAGCAGCGCCGAGGGATGTACGGTCGCAAGCGCGTAGGGTGCGGCGGCGAATGGGATAAATCGGCCGCGGTCTCGGGTCACCCGAAAGGACTTGCCGAACAGCGCCTGTGCCGCTGTCGCCCCCAGGGCCACGACGATCCGCGGTTCGATCTCGCGGATCTCGGCTTCGAGCCACGGAAAGCATGCGGCCACTTCCATTGAGCCGGGTTTGCTGTGAATGCGCCGGGTCCCGCGCGGAACCCATTTGAAATGCTTGACCGCGTTGGTCACCCAAACCCGCCCGCGGTCGATCCCGGCCTCGGCCAGGCAGCGGTCGAGGAGCTGTCCCGCCGGTCCGACAAAGGGGCGGCCGGCAAGGTCCTCGGCGTCGCCCGGCTGCTCGCCGACCAGCATGATCCGCGCCTCGGGGTCGCCCTCGCCGAACACCGTCTGGGTGGCGTTTCGGTAGAGTGGGCAGGCGGTGCACCGGGCCGCCGCCGCGCGCAGCTCGGCGATCGTCGCCGGCGATGGGATCAGGTCGCGCGGGCTGCCGGTTTCAGGCGGCATCGGAAACGGGTGGGTCGAGCGGGAACGGCATACGAGGACAACGCTGCCGCGGCATGATTGCACCCGGATCGAACACGGAATACTCGCCGAGCCGCGAAACCGGCTTACCGCGCGAGCGCGCGCGTGGCAGAGTGCCGGACCGCCCTTCCCGATGGAGAACGAAATTGCCGACCAAGAGCCAGAATCCCGAAACCCTCGTGCTCCATGCCGGGTATCGCAGCGATCCGACGACGACCGCGGTCGCGGTCCCGATCTACCAGACCACCAGCTACCAATTCCGCGACACCAAGCATGCCGCCGATCTGTTCGGGCTGGCCGAACTCGGCAATATCTACACGCGGATCATGAACCCGACCAACGCGGTGCTCGAAGAGCGGGTGGCCGCGCTTGAAGGCGGGGTTGCGGCGCTGGCGCTGGCGTCCGGCCAGGCGGCATCGTTGTTCGCGGTCCAGAACATCTGCCAGACTGGCGACAACTTCGTAAGTTCTACGGACCTTTACGGCGGAACCTGGAACCTTTTTCTTAACACGATGATGAGGACGATGGGGATCGAGGTGCGCTTTGTCGACCCGGCCAACCCGGAGAATTTCCGGCGTGCGACCGACGCTCGAACCCGTTGTTACTATGCCGAAACCCTGCCCAATCCCAAGCTCGAAGTGTTTCCGATCGCGGAGGTCGCCAAGATCGGCCGCGAACTGGGCGTGCCATTGATCGTCGACAACACCGCCGCCCCGGTGCTGTGCCGGCCGCTCGATCACGGCGCCGCCGTGGTCATGCACTCGACGACGAAATACATCGGCGGCCACGGCAACTCGATCGGCGGCATCGTCGTGGACGGCGGCAATTTCGACTGGGAAAAGCACGCGGCGCGCTTTCCGCTGTTGAACCAGCCGGACCCCAGTTATCACGGCGCGGTCTGGACGCAGGCGACCAAGCCGATGGGGCCGGTAGCCTACATCATCAAGATGCGGGTGACCCTGCTGCGCGATCTGGGCGCGCCGATGAGCCCGTTCAACGCTTTCCTGTTCATCCAGGGGCTGGAGACACTGCCGTTGCGGATGCGGGCGCATTGCGCCAATACGATGGTCGCCGCCAAATTCCTGTCCGAGCACCCCAAGGTCAGCCGCGTCATTCATCCGAGCCTAATGACGGGCGAGGCGCGGCGCCGCGCCGACGCCTATTTGAAAGGCGGCTACGGCGGGTTGCTCGGATTCGAACTGAGAGGCGGGCACGAAGCCGGGCGGCGCTTTATCGACGCGCTCCAGATGTTCTACCACGTCGCCAATATCGGCGATTCGCGCAGTTTGGCAATTCATCCCGCCTCGACCACCCATTCGCAGCTGTCGCCCGAAGAGCAATTGCAGACCGGGGTCACCGATAATTACGTGCGGTTGTCGATCGGTATCGAGCACCCCGACGACATCCTCGCCGATCTCGGTCAGGCGCTCGCCGCCGCTTGACTCGTGCCGGGCATAGAGCGGGGCAGGGGTGAGCGCCGGCGACATACTGCTGCCACTGCCCTCGCCGATCGACCTCGCGCTGACGGTCGCCAGCCACGGGTGGGCCCATCTGGCGCCGTGGCGCTGGGACGAGGCGGGCCGCGTCCTCGCCCGGCGTGAGCGGATCGACCGCCGGCTCGGCACGATCGAAGTGACCCAGCACGAGCTCGGCGCGGTCGTGGTCCGCCATGACGGTTTCGCCATGGCCGACGATGAGTCGATCCGCAACCGTGTGCGACGCTGGCTATCAGTTGATTGGGAGCCGGCGGAGGCGGTCGAAGCACTCGGCGACGACGGGACGCTGATCGCGCAAGGGGGCGGCCGCCTGCTGCGCTGCTCCTCGTTCTACGAGGATTTCGTCAAGACCGTGCTGACCATCAACACCAGCTGGTCGTCGACCTGCCGCATGGCGGCGGCGCTGGTCGCCGAGCCGGGCGACGGCGCTTTTCCCACTCCCGAGGCGGTGCTCGACTATGGAGAGAACCGGCTGCGCCGTGATGCCAAGCTCGGCTTTCGCGCGCCGACCGTCATTTCGGCCACGCGCCGGATGCTGGAAGACGGGGCGATCGACGCCGCGGGCGAGGGCCGGCCGGATTATCAATACCTGATTGATCTCAACGGCATCGGCCCTTACGCCGCCGCCCATTGCCGGGTGCTGCTGCACGATTTCAGTCGCATCCCGGTCGATTCGGTGGTGACCGCGCATCTGCGCGAGCGCCACGCCAGCAACCCGGCTGCCTTTGTTGCGAGCCGGGCCGACTGGGGCGCCTATCTGGCGCTCGGCTACCGCCTCGCCCGGCTGCGCGAAAAGCTCGAAGCCGCAGCCTCGCGCTGATCCCCCGGCGCCGCCAACCGACAAACTTCCACGCGTGAGAGGTAGTTCACACTGGAGCGCGGCCTCTTGGATATAGTTTTGGTGCGCCCAGCGAGGCTGGCCCTCGGTTGGGTGACGAAACCAAGGAGTGTCCCGATGAGGAGCCCTGCCGCCAATCGGCGCATGCTCGCCAATAGCCTGCATCATCTGCCGCCGGGATCGGTGGCGAAACAGCGGACCAATCCCAACCGGTGGGTCGAGCTGACGGTCGGTGTGCGCCGGCGAAAACAATTGCCCGACCTGTCGGCGCTCGACGCTAAGCGCCCTGGCGAGCGCACCTATATGACTCGCGATCAGCTGCGCAACGACTACGGCTCCGACCCAGCCGCTGTCGAGGCGATCGAGAAGTTCGCCGCCGCCCACCATCTGGTGGTGACCAGGAACGAGCCGGCTTCGGCGCGGCTCGGGCTCGGCGGCACCGTCGCCAACGTCGGCGACGCTTTTGGCGTCAAGCTGTTCGACTACAGCCATCCCAAGCTCGGCAATTTTCACGCGCGCACCGGGCCAGTCATGCTGCCGGCCGAGGTCGGGGATGCGATCACCGGCGTCTTCGGCCTCAACAATCACCGGGTCATGCACCGTCTGCCGCGCCCGCGGCAAAAGATCGACGCGCTCGGCTCAGCGGCGAAGGCGCGGCCGTGGTTCATCCCAACCGAGCTTGCCGGCATCTACAATTTCCCCGATGCCGACGCCAGCGGCCAATGCATCGGGCTGTTGGAGTTCGGCGGCGGGGTCGAGACCGCCGACGTGACCGCGTACTTCCAGAAGATCGGCGTGCCGGCGCCGAACGTCGAGATCGTCGCGGTCGATGGCGTCGGCACCGACCCCACCGCCGACCCCGATTCGACCGGCGAGGTCATGCTCGATGTCGACATGGCGGGCGCGCTCGCCGGCGGCGCCAAGGTCGCTGTCTATTTCTCGACCTTCGACGAAAAGGGGCTGGTCGACATATTGAGCGCAGTGATCAACGATGCCGCCAACGATCCCGGAGTTCTTTCGGTCAGCTGGGGCTGGGACGAGAACCAGCCGTTCAACGGCAGCGCCATTCTGTGGTCGTCGGCCGCCATCGACCATGTCAACCAGAGCTTGCTTGCGGTGGCGCAGCTCGGGATCACGGTTTGCGTCTCGACCGGCGACGACGGCTCCGAGGCCCAGGTCAAGGACGGCAACGCCCATGTCAACTTTCCGGCGACCAGCCCCTATGCGCTGGCGGTCGGCGGCACCACGCTGCACGCGCGCCAGGGCGCCAACGGGCAGAGGGCGGCGGTCACCGAAGTGGTGTGGAACGACGGCCCCGGCAGCGGCACCGGCGGCGGGGTCAGCGATCTGACCCCGGCGCCGAGCTGGCAGGAGGGCAAGGTACCGCGCTCGATCAACCCCGGCAATTTTGCCGGGCGCGCGATCCCGGACGTCGCCGCCAACGCCGACCCCGCGACCGGCTATCTGGTCATGTCCGGCGGCCAATTGGGCATCGTCGGCGGCACCAGCGCCTCGGCGCCGCTGTGGGCGAGCCTGATCACCCGGATCAACGCGTTGAACGGAGCGCGCGCCGGTAATTTCAACGCGCTGCTCTACGGCACGATTGGACCGGCGGGGGTGCTGCGCGACATCACCGGCGGCAACAACGACACTGACGGGCTGCTCGAAGGCCGGTTTCAGGCCGGGCCGGGCTGGGACGCCTGCACCGGCTGGGGCGTGCCGGACGGCGCCAAACTGCTGGCCGCACTGAAGTCTCCGTCGAGCTAAGGGCGCCCGCCGCGATGTACAGCGCTCCAGGGGCGAAACGCCCCTGGAGGCCGCACCCGGTTTGTCGGGCTGTCGCCTACTGCGTTCACCGTGAAGGCGGAATTGGCATTGTTCGGTTCATCAGCTATGGTTAAAAAGAGGCCAGCGGCATCGTCCCGCGGCATCGTCCCGAGCGGGGCCGTAATGAAAAAATCCTATCCGACAATGCTGCGCCTGATTTGGGTGCTCGCCGCCGCCATCTGCGGCGTCCTCGGCGCCTCGGCCGAGGCGCAAGTCACCGACGAGGCGCGCCAGGCGGGCCGCGCGGCACAAACCTTGCCCGCGGCCGACGAAGACTATTTCCACGACATGGATGGCGGCATCCAGATGACCCCCGACGAGGTCAAGGGCCGCGACATGTGGCTCGTTTGGACCGGCGGCGACGACCGTCTCTGGGATAAATTGACGAACCTGACCTTCGGCTCGTTCGATCTCCTCAAGATCCTGTCCTCCTATCCCGGCCTCAAATTCAGCCGCGACAATCGCTGGGATTATCTCGGGCTGGTCAACGAGCCGTGCTTTACCAAACCCACCGGCCCCGACCCGAAGCATTACGGGCTGTGGCTCGACCAGCGCGACCCGAAATGCCCGCCCGACCCGTTCGCCAACGCCGCCAAATATCCGGGCGTCGCGGTCGGGGCGCGCGGCAAGAACATCGGGGCAGGCTCGTATTACGGCGAGCCGACCGGGATCGTCGGGCTGCGGCTCTTTCCCAACCCGGCGTTCGACGAAGCCGCGGCAAAGCGCTGGGACCCGCAGCGCTTCTACAATGACCCCGCCTATTACCTGTCGAAGGATTTGGTGCGGCCCTATCGCGTCGGCATGTCCTGCGGCTTTTGCCATGTCAGCGCCAGCCCGGAAAAGCCGCCGGCCAACCCGGACGCGCCGCAATGGGCCAATCTGAGCTCGACCGCCGGTGCCCAGTATTTCTGGGTCGACCGGATCCTGGCGTGGAACGCCGACCCGTCGAATTTCTTGTTTCAGGTATTGCACACCGCGCGGCCGGGATCGCTCGACACCTCGCTGGTTTCGACCGACAACATCAACAACCCGCGCACGATGAACGCGATCTACGATCTGTTGCCGCGGCTGGAAAACGCCAGACGCTGGGGGCACGAGACCCTTGGCCCGGACAATCTCGCCAACAAGCAGTTCAACGATTTCGTCAGCAGTGGACCGCTGACCCAGTTCTTTCAGCCGCCCAATACGGTGTGGACCCCGCATGTCTTGAAGGACGGCTCCGATTCGGTGGGCGCGCTCGGCGCCCTGAACCGGGTCTATCTGAATATCGGCCTCTACAGCGAGGAATGGCTGCGCCATTTCAATCCGATAATTGGTGGCAAGAAGGTAACCCCGATCGAGATCACCGCGGCGCGGGCCAATTCGTCCTATTGGCAGGCGACCGAGGCGCAGACCCCCGACATGGCGCTGTTCCTCTTAAAGGCGTCCTATCCGCACAAGCTCGCGAATGCCCCTGGCGGCGGCGCCTATCTGAACGACCCGCCGGCCGTGGTGCAGCAGGGCAAGCTCGTTTTTGCCGACAATTGTGCGATGTGCCATTCGAGCAAGGCGCCGACGCCGCCCGCTGACGCGGACCTCGGAGGCTGCATCGGCCCGCACTACCTCGAATGCTGGAACCGCTATTGGGCCTGGTCCCACACCGACGATTTCCGCGCCAAGATGCGCCCGATGGTTCAGGCGAGCGATTTCCTCGACGACAATTTTCTGTCGAATGACGCGCGCGTACCGGTGACGCTGTTGCAAACCAACGCCTGCAGCCCATTGGCGACCAACGCCATCGCCGGCAACATCTGGGATAATTTTTCTTCGGCCTCGTACAAATCGCTGCCCTCGGTCGGCACCATCACCATTTACGACCCGTTCACCGGCAAGCCCCAGCAATACAAGATGCCGGCCGGCGGCCGTGGCTATACCCGCGTCCCGTCTCTGATCAGCCTGTGGGCGACAGCACCCTATTTATTGAACAACAGCGTTGGCAAGTTCGAATCGAGCCCGGCGGTCGCCTCGCGGATGGTCTCGTTCCAGGATTCGATTGCCCAGATGCTGTGGCCGGCCAAACGCGACAAGGACCCGGTGCTCGGCGACAAGGTGCCCGGCGTGATCGACCGCACCACCGCGACCAGCTGGCTGCGCATTCCGACCGGCTATCTGCCCGATGCGATCAAGGCCTCGCAAAGCGTGCTGAAGCTCGCCGTGCCGGTCTTCGATCAGAAGGGGATCGAGATCGGCCCGATCCCGGCGGGGACCCCGGTCGATCTGTTGGCCAATTTCGACCCATTGCCTGAGTCGACCAAGCTCGGCGAGCGCCTCAAACACGACAAACAGGTCGTCGCCGCCGTCTTCAAGCTGGTGCATGATCTGCGCGCATTGCCGAAAAACGCGACCGACGAAGAGGCCCGCCAGGTCTTCGCCAATGTCGGCGAACAGCTGTTCGCGCTCAGCAAATGCCCGGATTACGTCGTCAACCGCGGGCATTATTTCGGCTCGCGGTTGAGCGACGCCGACAAGAACGCCCTGATCGCTTACCTGAAGACATTTTAGTAAGCTGTTGTGCTCGGCGGGGATAGGGGGGCCATGAGGCGACGGGATTTCATCGCCCTGCTCGGAGGCGCTGCGGCTCCATGGCCGCTGACGGTGCGCGCGCAGCAGCCAGACCCGGTACAGCGGATCGGTGTACTCATGGGGGAGCCCGCAACCGATCGCGTGGCAGAGGCTTACCTCTCCAGTTTTACTCAGGCGCTTCATGCGGTGGGCTGGACCGCTGGTTCCACCGTACAGATGGATGTCCGCTGGTCTGCTGATGTTGACCGGATGCGGATGCTCGCGAAAGAATTAGTTGCCTTGCGGCCCGACGTGATCCTCTCATACGGGACTGCTGTCACCGCGTCGCTCCATAGGGAAACAAAGACTATTCCGATCGTGTTTGTAATTGTGTCCGATCCCGTTGGCAGTGGTTTTGTTGCTAGCCTGCCCCGCCCTGGCGGCAATATCACCGGCTTTATTAACCTGGAAGGCCAGTTGGGTGGCAAATGGCTGGAGTTGCTCACGGAGATCGCACCTTCCATCAAACGAGCCGCAGCGATTTCCAACCCGGATACTGGCGCGCGCCGTGGGTCATATTACTGGCCCTCGTTCGAAGCCGCTGCCGTAGCGAGCCAAGTGGAGCCAATTTCATCGCCTGTTTATAACGACGCCGATATTGAAACCGTAGTGACCTCGCTCGGACGCGAACCGAGGGGCGGCTTCGTGGTCATGCCGGATGCCTTTACATTGAACCATCGTGCGTCAATTATACTGATGGCAGCCCGAAATAATGTACCGGCTGTATATTGGAATTCTGCCTCCGCCCGAGAGGGAGGTTTGCTCTCCTACGGAGTGGACGACGGGGATATTTTTCGTCGCTCGGCCTCCTATGTTGACCGTATCCTGCGGGGCGCGAAGCCCGCCGACCTTCCGGTGCAACTACCGACCAAATACGAAACCGTGGTGAACCTGAAGACAGCAAAGGAACTCGGCCTGACCGTGCCGCCGGACGTGCTGGCCGCAACCGACGAGGTGATCGATTAAGGCGCAGGTCGTCTTGCAGTGCATTAATGGTGCGATTGGCACTTCAGCGACATGGCAAAATTGGCCGGCTGACTGTCGCTTTCGGGGTGATAGATCCGGTCCTCTTCCACCCTGATGAAAATCCACTGAAATGGGATCCTGATGCCGAGGCTCGCCTACTGCGACTGGCTCAGGATTATGAGTTCAAATGTCGCTGGAATCGGACTAACGTAGAAACGCACGACGCCGACCGGGCTGGAGCATCTCGGCTTCGGCGGCCGACGGGGACGGGCGCGATGAACGGCGGCGACGCATACGACTATATCGTCGTCGGCTCGGGTGCTGGCGGCGGCACTTTGGCGGCGCGGCTGGCCGAAGCCGGGCGGCGAGTGTTGCTGCTCGAAGCCGGCGGCGACCCGCGCCTGTTGTCCGGCAGCAACGACGACCAGCCCGGCGTCAACCGCCTGCCCGACGATTACGACGTGCCGGCGTTCCACGGGTTCGCCTCCGAAAACGACGCGCTGCGCTGGGATTTCTTTGTTCGCCATTATGCCGACGAGGCGATGCAGGCGAAGGACCCTAAATATGTCCGCGACTATCGCGGCCAGCGGGTCGATGGCGTCCTCTATCCGCGCGCCGGGACGTTGGGTGGCTGCACCGCGCACAACGCAATGATCCTCGTTTACCCGCATAATGCCGATTGGGACGGGATCGCAGCATTGACCGGCGACCCGTCGTGGAACGCCGACGCGATGCGGCGCTATTTCGAGCGGCTCGAAAACTGCGATTACCGTCCGCTCGAGCGGGTGTTGACCAAGTTCGGCCCGAACCGGTCGCGCCATGGCTGGGACGGTTGGCTCAATGTCGAAAAGGCCATTCCCGAAGCCGCACTCGGCGATTTCGGGCTGGTCGAGGTGTTGCTGCACTCGGCGGCCGAGGCGTTCGCCGACATTGGGCAGCCGATCGAGCGCCTGTTCCGGCTCGCCGAGGCCAAGGCCGACCCGAACGACTGGCGGCTCGTCGCCGCAAATGATGTGGGGGTACGCTACACGCCGCTGACAACGCGCCATCACCATCGCATCGGCGCGCGCGAGAGGGTGCTCGAGACCGCGCAGCGCTACCCGGACCGGCTACACCTCGAGCTCGACGCGCTGGTCACCCGCATCGTCCTCGACGGCGACAACCGAGCGACCGGAGTCGAATATTTGAAGGGCGAGCGGCTATACCATGCCCACGGCCAGCCGGCGACCGGAGCCGGCGTGCCGATGCAGGCCGAAGCGGCGCGCGAGGTGATCCTCAGCGGCGGCGCCTTCAACACGCCGCAGCTGTTGATGTTGTCCGGGATCGGGCCGCGCGAGGTCTTGGAGCCGTTCGGCATTAGGGTCAGGATCGAATTGCCGGGGGTCGGCAAGAATTTGCAGGACCGCTACGAGATCGGCGTCGTCAACCGGATGAATTTCGACCGCTGGAAGATCCTCGACGGCGCGAGCTTCAGCCGCGGCGACCGGCAGTACCGCGACTGGGCGGCCGGGGATGACGGCGTTTACGCCAGCAACGGCGCGGTGCTGGCGACGATCCTCAAATCGGCGCCCGAGCGGCCATTGCCCGACCTGTTCTGTTTTGCGCTCCTGGGCCTGTTCGGCGGCTATTTCCCCGGCTATTCGTCGCTCGAAGTGACCAAGCCCAATTACCTGACCTGGGCGATCCTGAAGGCGCACACGCAAAACCGCGCCGGCGAGGTCCGGCTGCGCTCGACCGACCCGCGCGACACGCCGCTCATAGACTTTCATTATTTCGAGGAGGGCAACGATTCGACGGGGGAGGACCTCGCTTCGGTCGTTGCCGGCATCCGCTTCGTCCGACGCCTGACCAGGGAGCTCAAGGAACAAGGCCTGATCGCCGCCGAGGAGCAGCCGGGCGACGCATTGCAGAGCGATGACGAGTTGAAGGATTTCGTGCGCAGCCATGCCTGGGGCCACCACGCATCGTGCAGCTGCGCGATCGGGCCTCTGGCGGCCGGTGGCGTCCTCGACGGCAACTTCCGCGTGCACGGCGCTCAAGGGCTGCGGGTGGTCGACGCGTCGGTCTTTCCGCGCATCCCCGGTTTTTTCATCGCCAGCGCCATCTATATGGTCGCCGAAAAGGCCGCGGAGGCGATCCTCGCCGGCTGACGCCGTTCCGCCTTAAAACGGTTTCTAATCAGGTCGAACCGCCAATCTCCCTCGGGTCATTGCGAGCGAAGCGAAGCAATCCCGGCTACAGGAGCTTTCTCCTTCGAGATTGCTGCGTGCTGCGCAACTCGCAATGACACCGCTGCAACCTCGTCGAAATCTCGTCCGGCGAACACAACAGTCGTGTTACGATATATCAGCATTAAGTTAGACAAATCAAGAAAAATCCGAATGAGGCCTTTGCGCTCGCACTCAACGCTTGCGCTTTACCCCAGCAGCCGGCGAGAATAGTCGCACAACGATCGGATCTGTCCTCGTTTGCACCAGGCGCCCCTCGACGGCGCCGGCAGAGCGCGGGCGCAGCGCCGCCGCCATCGCAGCGTGTGACGACAAGCACGCATGGGCGACGCTGGGGATACCGGCCGGGTCTTGTTGTGAACGGCGGAGGATGCGAATGGACAGAGGTGGTGCCGCGGTCGCGCAGCTTGGCGGGTTGCGGGCGATCAGCCGCTATCAGTGGCTGGTTTTTTTCGTGGTCTGGCTCGGCTGGACATTGGACGCGGCCGATTTCGGGCTCTACTCGCTGGTTCTGCGCCCGGCATTGACCGAATTGCTCGGCGGCAACCCGACGATGGCCCAAATCGGCCGCGTCGGCGGGCTGCTCAGCATGGCCGGGTTGCTCGGCTGGGCGTTCGGCGGGTTTCTGTTCGGCATCGTCGCCGACTATATCGGCCGCATCCGCGCTCTCGCCTACAGCATCGTCATCTACAGCGTCTTTACCGCACTCCAGGGGCTGTCGCACGGGATCTGGGATTTCGCCATTTACCGGTTCATCGCCGGCCTCGGCACCGGCGCCGAGCTGATGGTCGGCATTCCGCTACTGGCCGAAACCATCAACGAGAAGCACAGGGCCAAGGTGGCCGGTTTCATGATGACCGGCGGCGCTGTCGGCACCTTTCTCGGCGCCTGGGCGTATGGTCTCGTCGGCGGCTATGGCTGGCGCATCGTGTTCTTTATCGGTGTGGTGCCGGCGATCCTGTTGGCGGTCATCCGCCGCCGCATGATCGAACCCGATCGCTTCGCCGCCGTGCGGGTCCGCCGCGAAGCTGTCGCCACGGGCCGCCGCACCGGCGCAGACGACCGCGAGTTCATGCGCTTCGTGCCGATGCAGCTGTTCTCGAAGCAGCACCGCTACAACACCTTCGTTGGCCTCTTGTTCGGGCTCGGCTCGCTGCTCGCGATCTGGACCACCGTGATCTGGCTGCCGACCATCCTGTCGTTCATGGTTCAGAAGAACGGCGCGACCGGCGCCGCGGCGGTGCCGTTCGTCAGTCGCGGCATGATGCTGTGGAGCCTCGGCGGGATCTTCGGCTACATCGGCTTTGGCTTTATCGCCGATGCGATCGGGCGCCGGGCGACCGTGATCCTTTACAGCGCCGGGACCATCGCCGCCGGGCTGACCCTCTATCTCGGTCTCCATGCTTACCACCCGTGGTATCCGGTCGTATTACCGATCTTCGGCTACTTTGTGTTTGGTGTGTTCTCGGGGTACGCGATCTACCTGCCGGAGCTGTTCCCGACCCAGGTGCGCTCGACAGCGGTCGGGTTTTGCACCGGCACTGCGCGGATCATTACCAGCTTTGGGCCGCTGGTCGCCGGCATCATGGTCGGGGCGTTTGGCGGCAGTTTTAACAAGGTGACGGCATTCATGACCTGCTTCGCCGCTCTCAGCATCGTCGCGATGCTGCTGGGGCGCGAAACCAAAGGCGTTGTTTTGCCACGCTGACAGGTGTTGACGCAGCCGGTGGTCAGCCCGGCCGCCCTTCTTGTAGACTGCGCTCAGCGGCAAACCAGTCGAGGGGAGGGCGGCCATGGCATTGGAAGTGAGGCGGATCGTCACCGGGCATGACGCAAACGGCAAGGCGGTCGTCGCCACCGACGAGCGGCTCGCCGCGGTGCCGCGGCTCAACCGCCCGCACATCTCAGGCGTCGAGATCTGGTCGACTGACAAGATGCCGGCTGACAATTCGGCGGCGGCCGAGCCAGCGCAGCGGGCCGGCTTCGTCAAGCGCTACAACTACGTCGGTACCGGCCAGGGCACCGTGATCCGGGTCACCGAATTCGCTCCGGGCGCGCCCAAATTCATGCACCGCACCGAGACCGTCGACTACGCGATCCTGCTCAAGGGCGAATGCGACCTCGAATTCGACGGTGGCGAGATCGTGCACATGAAGGCGGGCGACATCTGTGTGCAGCGCGGTACGATGCACGCCTGGGTCAACAACGGGTCGGCGCCGGCGGTGTTCGCCTTTATCCTGATCGACGCCGAGCCGGCCGAGGTGGGCGGCCAGGCGCTCAAGACCCATTATCCGGCGGCGTGATGACGCGCACGGTCGCGCTCGCCGGAACCAGCCTGGAATTGCTCGAGCGCGGCGCCGGCAGGCCGCTGCTGTTCCTGCATGCCGGCGAAGGGCTCGCACCGGAGCGGCCATGGCTCGACCTGCTCGCCCGCAGGTATCGGGTATTGGCGCCGTCGCATCCGGGCTGGGGCAATTCCCCGCTGATCGACGGTCAGGGCTCGGTCGATGATCTCGCCTATCTCTATCTCGATCTGGCGGCCGAGCTGGGGCTCGAGGACGCGGTGCTGGTCGGCGCCTGTTTCGGCGGCTGGGTCGCGGCCGAGGTCATGGTGCGCTCGACCGCGCGGTTTTCGCGTCTTGTCCTCGTCGATCCGCTCGGCGTCAAATTCGCCGGCCGCGAGGAGCGCGACATCGCCGACATGCATGCGATGCCGCGGACCGGTTACCTGCGGCTCGCCTGGGCCAACCCGGCAAAGGGCGAGGTCGATTTCACCCAATTGCCGGAAAGCGAGCTCGCCGCGATCGTGCGCGGTCGCGAGGCGTTCGCGCTTTATGGCTGGAAGCCCTACATGCACAACCCGCGCCTCAAGCGCTGGCTGCACCGCATCGACCGGCCGACCCTGCTGCTGTGGGGCGCTGAGGACCGGATCGTAACCCCCGCCTATGGCGAGAATTGGCGCCGGGCGATTCCCAATGCCCGGCTCGAGCTGATCGCCAATGCCGGCCATTTCCCGCATTGGGAACAGCCCGAAGCGTTCGCCGATAAGCTGTCCGCCTTTGTCGACGGCAACGTATGACTAGTACCTGCTTGGCAATCCTTCGATCGTCATCCCGGCGCGGGCCGCGACCCATGTTTCCGCCGACGCGCAAGCTGGCTGATGGGTCTCGGGCTGCGCCGGGATGACATTGTTTGGATTGGTTGTACCGCGGTGATCCGGAGGCAACACAAATGCGCGTCTGGTATTTCTCGGAAATGGCCTATCACCCGGCCTGGGAAGAGGGGTTGAAGCGCGGTTCGTTGCGTGTGGTGTTGCCCAGCGGCAATTACGATCCGCAGATCGGCCATCGCCTGTTGAACCGCTATCTCGACGAGTTCGCGCTGTGCGACGAGGTTGGCCTCGACATCATGGTCAACGAGCACCACAGCACCGCCACTTGCTCGACCATCTCGGTGCCGATGGCGCTGGCGATCATCGCCCGCGAGACCAAGCGCTCGCGGCTATTGTCGCTCGGCACCCCGATCGCCAACCGGCCAGACCCGGTGCGCGTCGCCGAGGAGATGGCCTGGCTCGACGTGTTGTCGGGCGGGCGGCTGGAAATGGGCTTGGTCAAGGGCGCGGCGTACGAGATAGCACCAGCCAACAGCAATCCGGCCAATCTGATGCGCCGCTATTGGGAGGCGCACGATTTGATCCTGAAGGCGCTGTCGACGACCGATGGCCCGTTCAATTGGGAGGGCGAATTCTTCCACTACCGCAACGTCAACATCTGGCCGCGGCCGTTGCAGCAGCCCACGCCGCCGGTGTGGATGACCGGGGTCAGCCCCGAGACCGGGCGCATGGCCGCCGAGCGCGGGCACGTGGTCGGTACCTTGTTGTCGGGATACGTCGCCGGGCCGTTGTTCGCCGCCTATCGCCAGCGCGCGCAGGAACTGGGCTGGACCGCCGGCCCCGACCGCTTGGCTTATGCCGCGGTGGTCGGCGTCGGGACGACGCGCGAGGAGGGGCTGCGCCGCGCCAACCTCGCCGCCGACTATGTGCGCACCTCGCCGGTCGTGGCCGAGCCGTTCACCAATCCGCCCGGCTACAACTCATTGGGTGCGAACGTCGCGATCCTGAAGGCCGGCGGCAAGCGCACCGGCTTTGTGCGCGACCGCCACGGCAACCCAGTCGACCATACCACGGCGACGATCGAGCAATTGATGGAGAGCGCCACCTGCTTTGCCGGCACGCCCGACGATGTCTACGACCAGATTAAGGCGTTGAACGACCGCGTCGGCGGGTTCGGCCATCTGTTGTTCTTCGGCCAGGGCGGCTTTCTCGACCACGCCGATACCGTCGCCAACATTACCCTGTTCGCGAACGAGGTCATGCCGCGGCTGCGCGAGCTGAACCCGGAGCCGGTGAAAACCGCCGCTGTCGCCGCGGCGCAATAGGAGACCGACGATGCCGACCCTGCATCCGCAGATCGTCCAGGTCCTCGAGGCGATGGCGAAGGCCGAATTGCGGCCGATCGAGGACATGACGCCAGCCGAGGCGCGCGCGCAGATGGAGGCGACCGCGCGGGCGCGCAAGGCCGAGCCGTTGCCGGTGGCTCGGGTCGAGGAGCGGACGATGCCCGGCCCCGGCGGCGCGATCCGCCTGCGGCTCTATTGGCCCAATGCGGCCGCGCCAGTCCCGGCGATCCTCTATTATCACGGCGGCGGCCACGTTATCGGCAGCCTCGACACCCACGACCTCGTCGCCCGCAATCTCTGCGCCGGAGCCGAAGCATTGGTCGCCTCGGTCGATTACCGCATGGGGCCGGAGCACAAATTTCCGGCCGCGGTCGAGGATTCGTTCGCCGCATTGCAATGGGTCCACGCCAATGCCGCCGGTCTCGGCGCCGACCCCGGCCAGCTGGGCGTCCACGGCGACAGCGCCGGCGCCAATCTCGCCGCGGTGGCGGCATTGATGGCCCGAGATACCGGCGGGCCGAAACTGCGGTTGCAGTCGCTGGTCTACCCCGTCGGCGACTACACATTGTCCGAAGCCAGCTACCGCAAATATGCGCAAGGTTACGGCGCCCTGACCAGGGACGCGATGGCCTGGTTCCGCGATCATTACCTGCGTTCGGCGGCGGATGCCGAGGACTGGCGCGCCTCGCCGCTGAAGGCGCCGAGCCTCGCCGGCGTCGCCCCGGCCATTGTCATCACCGCCGAATGCGATGTCCTGCACGACGATGGCGAGGGCTATGCCGCAGCATTGCGCAATGCCGGCGTGCCGGTCGAATACCGCGAATATCCGGGCATGATCCACGGCTTCCTCGGCATGGTCCCCCTCGTCGATGACGCGATCAACGCGCAGCGCCAGGTCTGGGCCGCCTTCAAGCGCGCCTTCGCTTAGAAGCAGTTTCCGACGAAATTGAACAGCGATTGGGCTGACCAGGCCGCGGTGGGCCCTATGCGCACCGCCCTGAACGTTCGTGGAAACGACAGCCAGACCTCCTCGGTCAGGCCGTCACCCGGCTGCGGATCGAGCCGACCACGGGCTCAAATCATCTTCCAGGCCGATCAGCGCGAGGCCAAAGGCGACCGATTGGAAGTTTTCTCCGGCAGCCAAGCGCTGCGCGCCGAACCGCGTCTCGAATACGCGACGAACTGCGGGAATAGACGAACTGCCGCCGGTCAGGAACACGCTGTCGATTGCGTCGACGGCCACGCCTTCGGTTTGCAGCAGCCCATCGACCGTGCGTTCGATCCTGGCGATATCATCGGCGATCCAGCGCTCGAAATCCCGCCGTGAAATCTCCTGCTCGATGTCGAGATCGCCGAGCCTGAGCACGAATTTCGCGGTGCCGGCGGATGACAACCGAACCTTCACGTCGGATACCGCCCGATAAATGTCGAATCCGAAATCGTTGCGGATGACCTCGACGAACTTCGCGATCTTGTCAGGGGATAAAGAGGCCCGCTGGAGGCGCTCTAGCTCGCGGATGTGCTCGGGGCTCTTGAGCATCGCCAACTGGTGCCATCGCGCCAAGCTCGCGTGGTAATGCTGCGGGATCGGTAGAAGCCGATCGATCGATTTGAACAGGGTTCCCTTGCCGAGCCGCGGCGAGACCACCGCGTCGATGATCCGATAATCAAAACTGTCGCCCGCTACCGCGAGACCGGCTTGGCCGATCGGGGTCACGGCGACGCCGCTGCCGCCTCGCTCGAAGCGAATCAGCGAGAAATCGCTGGTCCCGCCGCCGAAATCGCAAACGAGCACCAGCGCATCGGATTTGAGCCGCTGCGCGTAATAATAGGCGGCGCCGACCGGTTCGTACACATAGGCGGGGTCATGTATGCCGATCCGCCGGTAGGCTTCGCCATAGCGACTAACGGCGAGCGCCTCGTCCGGCGCGGCACCGACAAAAGCAACCGGTCGCCCCGAGATAACCCGGCCGCCGAGATCGGCGAGCTGGCCGTCGGCGTCGCGGACGGCGAGGCGAAAGAATACCGCCAGCAGGTCCTCGAACTTGTAGCGGTGGCCGAAGATGCGGGTTTCATCGAATATCGGGCTGGCGACGTGGCTCTTGAACGATTGGATGAAGCGCGTCTCGTACCCCGAACTCAGATAGGCCCGGATTGCCTTCGTGCCGGCGTAGGCTTGGACGTCTAAGCGGCTTGTCGGCAGCTGCTCGAAGCACAGCACGGACCGATAAATACCCGATCGTTCGCGTTCATCCTGGAAGGTGACCGCGCACACCGCCGCGCCAGGCCTGGCTATCGCGACGACGGTGTTGGTGGTACCAAAGTCGATGCCGATCGAGACCTTGTCGTGCATCGTCTATCGGGCTCGCAACGCCCGCTGTCTTTAAGAAATCGGCCAAGAAATCGGCGTGGCGTTGTCTCAAACCCGCGCTGCTGCGCTGGCGACGCGTTCGACCGCGCGCAGCCAGTCGTCGAGCGCCCGCTCGGTGGGCTCGATCAGGACATGCCCAACACCGGCCTCGGCAAAAGCGGCAAGACGGGAGGCTAGCGCGCCTTCGTCCTTGCCGTCCCAGCCGTTGCGCACCGAGATCGCGAATTCCGGCTCGGGCCGCTCGGCGCGCAGCCGTGTGACGATCGGCGCCGCTGCCTCGGGCGAGACCCGCGAGCCGTGCCAGCCGTCGAGCCGCAATGCCCGCTTCAGCGCCGGCTCGGAGCTGCCGCCGATCCAAATCGGGATCGGCTTCACCGGCTGCGGCAGCATGCGCATGTCCTCGATCACCGCCGGGATATAGCGCGCCCGGAACGCCACCGGGTCGTCGCTCCACACCGCCCGCATCATCGCAATGCCCTCGTCCATGCGCCGGCCGCGCTCGTGGAACGGGACGCCGAGTGCGGCGAATTCGGCTTCGAGCCAGCCGACCCCGGCGCCGAGGATCAGCCGCCCTTCCGACAGGTTCTGCAACGTCGCCAATTCCTTGGCGAGCGGCAGCGGGTGACGCATCGGCAATACCAGCACGCTGGTGCCGAGCCCGATCCTTTGGGTATAGGCCGCCGCCCAGGTCAGGGTCAGCACCGGATCGTAAAAGACCGCCGAGGGCGGGTAGGGTGCCGCCTTCGGCAGGATGATGTGCTCGCTGGTCCAGGCGTCGGCAAAGCCCAGTTCCTCAGACTGCACCGCCGCGCGCCGGATCGCCTCCGGCCCCGCCTTGCGACCGATCTGCGGCAGATGAATCCCGACCCGCATGGCGACTCTCCCGACTGAACGCCCGTTCGGCGACAGGGTGAGCCCGCGACGGCCTGCGCGCAAGCCGTGCATTCGGCTGCGGTTTATGCGAGGGATGCGAACTCCGCAGCGCGCCGTCCCACGGGGGTCCCCGCCGGCCCTTGCCGGGCAACAAGTTGGTGATTCGATCCAACCGTGGCATGCTAAGGGGGCGGGTGCCCGGCATCGTCTGCTTCTGGCCCACGCCTCGGCCGCGAGATGAATTCGTCGCGCTATCCCCTGGTTACGATCATCACGCCTGCGTACAACGCCGAAGCTTATATCGGCGAGACCGTGCGGAGCGTACTGGCGCAGGGTTATCCGCGTCTCGAGCACCTCGTGCTCGATGACGGATCGACCGACCGCACTGCGGAGATCGCGCGCGCCGCCGCCGCCGACCCGCGGCTGCGCCTGGTCAGCCACCCGAACATCGGCGAAGCGGCGACCGTCAACCGCGGCCTCGCGATGGCCGAGGGCGAGATCATCGGCATCGTCAATGCCGACGACCCGATCCTGCCCGGTCTGGTCGAAACCGCGGTGGCGCTGCTCGAATCCCGCCCGGAGCTGGCCGCCGTCTATCCCGATTGGCGCCGCATCGACGCCGCGGGCGCATCGATCGCCGACATGATCGTCCCGGAGTTCAACTATCGCATCTTGCTTGAGCAGAATTTGTGCCTGCCGGGTCCGGGCGCGCTGATCCGGCGTGCGGCATTGGGCGACGAGCCGTTGCGCGATCAACGCTTTCGCTACAAGAGCGATTATTTTCTGTGGCTGCGCCTCGGGCTCAATCGGCCATTGGCGCGCTTGCCGGGAATTTACGCGACCTGGCGCCAGCATGCCGAGGGAGCTTCGCAGCGCGGCCGCAGCCGGCGCATGGCGGACGAGCAGATCGCGGTGGTCGAGGCGCTGTTCGCCCGCCCCGATTGCCCGGACGAGGTTCGCCGTTGGCGCCGCCTGACCCGCAGCGTCGCCTGCTACTGCGCCGGGCTCTTGGCGATCCATAACCCCGAAGTGCCCGGACGCGAGCTGATCCTGCGCTCGCTGGCCTTGGCCCCGGTTTGGCCGAGCCGGTTTCGCCCCGAGCGGCACCGCTCGTGGAGCCGCATCCTCTACGTGCTCGGTCGCCCGTTCAGCGAATGGGCCTATCACGCGGCACTGCCGTTCGACCGGGGATGGCTGCCGCGGGAATCGTGAGTTGAGCGGGACCGGCGGACCCGAGGAATTGGCGGTCTTCCTGCCGTCCGCCGCCGGCGGCGGCGTTGAGCGCGCATTCGCCGATCTGGTCGCTTTTTGGCGGGACCAGGGCTGCGCGGTCACGGTGATCCTGGCCGACGGCCGCGGCCCGTTGCGCGAAGATTTTGCCCGCGGGACCCGCTTTGTCGATCTTGGGGTGCGGCGGGTGTCGCAGGCGGTTTTGCCATTGGCCCGGCTGCTGCGCGTGTCGCCCGATTTGCCGCTGCTGTCGAGCATGTCGCACGGCAACCTCGCGGCGCTGGTCGCGGCCCGCCTCTTGGCCCGGCATCGCGGGGCGGTGGTGGTCCAGGAGGTTGCCCGCTTCGCCCTCGGCCGGGAGGGCGGGAGCCGTTGGCGACACCGGGCGGTCCGCGCGCTGCTGCCGCGGCTCTACCGCCGCGCCGACGCGGTGATCGCGGTCTCCGACGGCGTTGCCGACGAGTTGGCCGCGGTGCTGAGCTGGCCGCGCGAGCGCATCCATGTCGTGCCGAACCCGCTGGCGCTGGCGCGAATCGCCGCGGCGGCGGCCGCACCCTGCCCACACCCGTGGCTGGCCGAAGCCGGCGTTCCGGTCGTCTTGGGCGTCGGGCGACTGTCGCCGGAAAAGGATTTTCCGACGCTGCTCCGGGCCTTCGCGCTGCTCCGGCAAAAGCTGGCGGCGCGGCTGATCCTGCTCGGCGACGGGCCGGAGGCCGACGCGCTGCGTTCGCTGGCCGCCCGGCTGGCGATCGCTGATTCGGTCTGTTTTTGCGGGTTTGTCGCGAACCCTTGGGCCTTTATGGCGCGTACGGCATTGGTCGCATCGTCGTCACTGGCCGAGGGTTTCGCGTTGGTCCTGGCCGAAGCCATGGCCTGCGGCGCCAATGTAGTCAGCGTCGATTCCGGCGGCGCGGTGCGGGCATTGCTGCCGGCCGCGACATTCGGACCGCTCACCCCGCCGGGAGACGCCGCCGGGCTCGCCGCTTCGATCGAGCGGCGCCTGGCCCGGCCCTTGTCTCCGGCCCAGCTGCGCCCCTGGAGCCGGCGCTTCGACATCGGGCTGATCGCCCCTCTCTACAGCGCCCTGCTCCGTCCCGGCGCCGCGAGAGCGTCGGACGCGCCGGTGACCACCGACAAAAACCGTCTGCGGCTCTGATCGGGGTCGAAATCGGCGAGCGCGCGGCGGCGGGCGCGGCGGGCCAGCACGGTCCGCAGATCGGGTCGGGCGAGAAGCTCGGCGACAGCTGCGGCGAGTGCTGCGGGTTCGTCGCAATCGACGACAATGCCGCAGCGATGGCTGCGAAAATAGTCGCAGACCAGCGCATCGGCGCCGGCATGAACGAGGATCGGGCGCGCCGCGGCGAGATAGTCGCTCATCTTGCTCGGGGTCGAGGTGCGGATGATCTCCGGCACCGGCGAATCGAAGGCGTAGGGCAGAAACAGGATGTCGGCGCGCTGCTGCAACCGGGCGGCCTCGGCCGGCGGGACGTGCGGGTGAACAAGAACGCGCTCGCCAAGAATGCCATAGGCGGCGAGTTCGTCGGCCGATTGCGCCGTGTAGAGGCGGAGCCTGACCCGTTCCAGGCCGGGCATCGCCAGAGCGGAAACCAGGTTGCGAAACGCCCCGGCGTTGACGTGGTAGATGGCGCCGGAAAACAGCATCGTGACCTCGCCATCGGCGCGGGGCGCCCAACCGATCGCGGGCGCGGCCAAGTGCTCGAACGGGTTGGGGACGATCATCGCGTCGACGCCGTGCCGGCTCTCGATTTCGCGGCGCAGCGCGTCGTTCGGGACGATGACGCCACTTGCCCGGCGGAACATCAGACGGCCGAGTCGATGCGCAAGCCACCGGTCGATCGGGCGGATCCACTGGAATTCGTAGGAATCGAACAGATAGGCATAAAACCGAGCGCCGATCAGCCTGGCGGCGAGGAACGAGGCCGGCAAATTGGCTAAATCCGCGGTGGCTCCGATGATGGCGCCGCATCCCTCGCGCCGGGCGATATCGGCGATGCGTCGGGCGCGCACCATGACCGTCGCCGCCAGATTGCCGAGAACCGTCGCCGCCCAG
The DNA here is from genome assembly GCA_963832875.1 of uncultured Alphaproteobacteria bacterium. Classification (GTDB taxonomy): domain Bacteria; phylum Pseudomonadota; class Alphaproteobacteria; order ATCC43930; family CGMCC-115725; genus AP-15. Next base: position 497,782 of record CAWHWB010000007.1, read on the forward strand.
GCTCCGGGACGGGCGAGCCGCGCCGCAGCCATTTCCCGCGGCAGAGGGTGGCGTCGCGCCGGCAGCGGGGCGATCCAGTGCTCCGCATCGGTAGCCGCCGGCTGCTGCGTAATCAGGCAATACGATTGCGGATCGAGCGGCGCCAGCAGCCGGCCGATCACCACCGACTGTCCCGACCAGGCCGGCGGCAGGCTGTTCGAGACAAAGGCGAACTTTGTCCGATTGCGCAGCACCGCGGCTTCGGTTGAAGCGGCCGGCATTGGGGACGCGCGGCCGTTCTCTATGGCGAGCTGTAACGCTCGAACAGGTCGAGCCTGCGCTTTGCCGCGTTCGACGCCAGCGAATGGGTGATCGACCAAAAGACGGTGCCGGGGGCGGGCTCGCCGGTCGCCGCCGCATCGAACACGGTCGATTCGAGGATCGCCGGGTCGAGCGGTCGGATGCGGATCGGCTCGCCCCGCGATTCGACCATCAGCTTGCAGGCGTAGAGCGCCGCCTGATCGAGGTGCCAGAGCCACAGATCGTGCTCGAAGCAATGATCGATATAGGCAGCGACGAGGTCGAAATAGCGCCGGGCGCCATCAGTGGCCTGGACGACGACGGCCGAGGCTGAGATCGTCGCCAACGGGCTCGCATAGGAGAGTTCGCCAAACTCGATCAGGCCGACATCCGCATTGCGAACCGCCGTCAGCACCGGGTCCAGAGCGCGGACCACGAGCTGGTCGACATCGGCGACGATGACCGGGGCGCCGGCCCGGCGCAGGATCGCAGGCAGCAGCTGGAAGCGCCGGCAGGCGTAATAGACCCGGCGTTCGGTTTCGCCGCGGCGGCCGAAATCGGTGCATTCGCTCGAAAAGCTGACCGCGCGGCCGGGATGCCGCCGGGCAATCCGGGTCTGTTCGCCGACGGTGTGGCGGTCCGGGTTCACGATGTGGATGTGACAGGCGAGGTCGACCGCGCTGTTGGCCAGCGCCGAGGCGATCGCGGCGTCCGCGTAGAGCTCGAAATAGGTCGAATCGCAGCACAGGAATAGGAGCATCGCTGCCGGGCTCCGCGGCAGGGCGTCAGCGATGACGGCCGCGCCCGACCCCTTTGCTGCGCCGTTCAGAGTTGCGTAATGCTGTGGGCCGACCAGCAGTATTCGCGCGTCGGTCACTAGATCGGGAGCCAGCCTCAGCGGCTTCCCGGCGGCGAAAATCGCCTCCGCCTCGTCGTGCTTTCCCTGGGCCAACAGCACGCTGCCGAGGCGATAGGAAAACCAGCCGGCGCTCGGCCATCGTTTCGCGGCGCGACGGAAACAGCGCTCGCCCCGCACCAAATCGCCGCTTGCGACCGCTTCCAGGCCTTTGCGATAGACGCCTCCACCGATCTGACGGGCCTCATCGTCATCAAAAATTCGCGTCGAGGTCAGCAGGTCCTGGCCGGCCAGATGGCGAAGCAGGCGCTGCCTCGAACCCCACGGGGTCCGCAACCTTCGGCCGGCCTGCCACACCGTCCCGACGATTTTTCGGGCGACCCGTCCCAAACGGTTTTCCCGCGCCGGTACGCCGCCGTTTCCAACACTCCGGTCCAAAGTCGTCACCGCTTCGCAGCGCAGCGCCCGGTCGGCGGGCTCGCCACGAGTGGCGAGGCCGGAGGATCGCCGCGACGAGAATGCCGGGATCGGTTATCTCGGCCGCGAGATTCGGGCAGGGAGCTGGGCATGTCCGTCATCTGCTGATCCGGGTGGCGCTCGTCGGCTCGGAAAGATGATATGAGAAGATACTACAGACCGAGGTCCAGCCTTGACAGCACTGCGCCAATTTCCGAAGGAGCGTCCTCGCACCGGCGCGAATTGCTCCTGGACGAAACACCCGGCGTCCGGGACCCGCGGTCGCAGCTAGGTTCGGCCGCACGAGATGTCCGAATTCGATTTAGACCCCCATCCGGGTCGGCCGCGCATCCTCTTTATCGGCTCGCCGGCGACCTCGCACACGCATTCGTGGATCGACTTGCTGCAGGATACGCCCTTCAACGTTCGCCTGTTCTGCCTGGCCGCAGGCGAGCCGCCGCGCGATTGGCCGGTCCGATGCTATCTGACCGCGCCGGAGGTATCGCGCCGCGACGAACCGAACCGGCGGACCGTGTTCCCGCCGCCGTCAACCTCTCCCTACTACGCGATCTACCTGTACCGGGCGGCTTTGCGCGTCCGCGACCTGATCCCGAAACGCGGGCTCGGCGGCGCTCTCTCCGGCGCTGCGGCCGCGCTCGATCGGCTTTATGCAAGGAAGTATCCGGCGAGTTTGGAGGACGCACTGGCCCGGGTGATCCACGAGTGGCGGCCCGACATCGTCCACACGCTCGGGTTCGAGCCGGCCTCTTATCTTTATTTGCGGGCGCGCAAGCATTATCGCCTTTCCGGGATCGGCCGATGGATCGCGCAAGCCCGCGGCGGGCCCGATCTCGCGCTGAACCGCCATTCGCCGGAGTATCTGCCGCAGATCCGGGAAGTCTTCGCGACCTGCGACCATTTCATCGCCGATAACCAGCAGAATTACGATTACGCGCTCGCCGCCGGTCTCGATCGTTCCAAGATGGGCAATCCGGGCATGGGCGTCGTCTCCGGCCCCGGCGGCCTCGACCTCGAAGCTCTGCGGGCGTGCTGGACCCTGCCGCCATCGCGCCGGGAGCGCATCGTCGTCTGGCCCAAGGCCTACGAGATCAACAGCGCCAAGGCGTTGCCGGTATTCGAAGCGATCCTCGAGGTCTGGGATAAAATCCAGCCCTGCCGCATCGAAATGCTGTGGATGACCCAGCCCGAGGTGCAGCTCTGGTACGAGAAGCGGTTTCCCGAGGCGATCAAGCGCTGCTGTCCGGCTTATCCGCGGCTGGGCCGCGAAGAGACGCTGGCACGCATCGCCAAGGCGCGGGTGATGCTGGCGCCGTCGCTCGCCGACGGCATCCCGAACACGATGCTCGAGGCGATGGCGCTGGGTGCCGCCCCGCTGGTCTCGCCGCTCGATACGATCGTCGCGGTCGTGCGCGAAGAGGAGCACGTGCTGTTCGCCCGCAACCTCCACCCGGACGAGATCGCCGCAGCGCTGGTTCGGCTGATGACCGACGACGCGCTGGTCGATCGGCTAGCGGCGAACAACCTCGTGCGCATCCGCGAGCTTGCCGACCGCAAGGCGGTGCGGGTGCGGGCGACCGCCTTTTACGAAGAAGTCGCGTCGCTGGCCCGTTGCGGGTCGCAAGCGCCATCTGCGGACCGGCGCACCGACTTCGGTCTGGTGCCCCGGCAGCCGGCGGATCGAGAAGCCTCTCGAGTTCCCTGAGCTCGGGCACGCGGTCTCGCGATCAAGGTATCCTGGTGCGCATCCAGAACGCGGTCGGCTCCGAGGACGGATAAGCCTCACGCATGATCGCGATCTCGGGAAAGGTCGCGTTCATCTCGTCCGGATAGTTCAACATCAGGTAGTTGCCCGGCCATATCACTTCAAAATTCCGGTTGAAGGCGAGAAACGCCTGCAGCAAATACTGTTCGTTCCAGTATAATTGGTTGTCAAAATAGACCTTCGGATAGGGCATCGGCAGGCTGACATCGTGGATGTGGACCATGACCCCGGGCTTCAGCCGCGGCAGAATGTCGAGGTATTCGTAGTGCACGTCGTTGCCGCTGCGGATCACATGACTCGAGTCGATAAACAGAATGTCGCCGTCGGTGAGCTCGCCGAAAACTTCGAGCGGCACGTCCTGCACCCGCTGGACGATCAGCTCGAGCCCGGGCACGCCGCCGCGAAAAATGTCCCAAGGGTAGGGGTCGATCGAGACGAGCCGCGTGTCATGCCCGGCCGCGCGGTTGCTCTCTGCGGCGGCCATCGCGAGAAGCGTCGAGTTACCGTTGCCGATCTCGATGATGCGGCGCGGCTTATGATGCCGGATCAGCCCGTAATAGACATGCGCATCGACCGCCATGTAACCGCCGTTGATCAGGTAGAAGCCGGTGGTCAGCGCGGTGCGGTGGATCGGGAAGCGGGCGCGAAATTCATCGAGGAAAGGCGGCAGCAGGCGATCCATCAGCGCGATCGCCGCCGCATCGTTGGTGTTGACGCCGGCCATCGCTGAGGGCTGGCGCCAGAAATCGTCGAGACGATCTGTGTCGTCCGGGATCGGCAGATAAAAATGCTTGCGCAGCAGATGGAAGCCATGCCGGTACAGAATATCGTGCAGCGGGTTTCCCGGCATGCCGGCGAGGCGGACCGCGAGCTCCTCGGCGAGCGCCTCGGTGGCGAACGGCGCCAAGCCGGCGACAACCGAGCGGGGTCGCGGCGCCCCCGCCGCCGAACGACGAATCCGCGCAGCCGAGCGCGCGAGCTTGCCCAGGACCGCCCGGCCGAGCAGAATTCCGCGGGCGCCGGACCTCATGGCAACGACGCCTCGCCGCAAGCTGGCTCGGCCTCGATCGCCGACGGCAGCACGGCGTCGATCACTTCCTCCCATTGCCGTGCGATCCGCGAAACATCGAAATCCTCCACCCGCGCATGACCGGCGGCGATCAGCCGCCGGCGCAACGGTTCGTCGGCAACGATGCGATCCATCGCCAAGGCCAGCGCTTCTGCGTCGTCCACCGGTACCAACAAGCCGCTCCTTCCGTTTTGCAGCACTTCGCGCGGCCCGGCCACACAGTTCGTTGAAATCGCCGGGACCCCGCAAGCCATGGCTTCGGCCAGCACCAAGCCGAACGCTTCGAATTTCGAGGTCAGGATCAGTGCGGCGGCATGCCTGATCAGCGGGTAGGGATTCCGGCGGGCGCCCATCAGGATCAAATGGCTCTCGAGGCCCCAGCGGGCGATCTCCGCGGCCAGCGGCGTCCGCTCCGGACCCTCGCCGACGCACCAGATCATGAAATCCCTGCCGTATCCCCGGAGCCTGAGGCACGCTTGGATCAAGAGATCGTGATTTTTTGACGGGTCGAGCCGGCCGAGATGGACATAGCATGGGACGTCTCGGATCGCCGCTCGGTCCTCCGGTGCGAGCGGAGCCCAGGACAGGCGGCGCACGCGCGCGCAGTTGATCGGGTTTGGGATCGTCAAGGTCTTGCCCTCGGCGATCCCGAAGCGAGCATGTAAATCGGCGCCGCAGCCTCGGCTCGGAAACACCACGCGAGAGGCGCTCGAACAGGCGTTGGCGAAAGCCCAGCTCTCAACCGCCAACCGCGCCGGCTCCGGGTACATCAGCGGCAGATAAATCGATTCGCAGGTATGCAGCGAGGCGATGAACGGGATCGCACCGCCGACCTGGGCGAACCATGCCGCTGCCGCCGCCTCCTCCATGATGGTCACGAGGGCCGCGTCGCCGCCCAGTTGCGAGAGCAGATTGCGCAGACCTTCGGCCGCCGGCCAATGCGCGTCGAGACAGGCCTGCAAGGCCGCATCCCGCCCGGTTTGCGGCGCGGTCACGCCGCTCGGCGACGGTTCGGCTAGCGGTGCAGGCACCCGCACCAGACGGCGCGGCCTCGCGGCCAGACGTAATCTGCGTCGCACCGCATCTGCGTAATGCCGCACCGCAACTCCGGCGAGCAGGCCTCGGCGAACATGTTCGAGCCGGTGGCCGAGGCCGATGCGGCGATCGATCGAGCGGGGGACCAGGTGTTGGTAGAGAGCGATCGCGAGCAGGACGCCGCGGCCTCTCCACGACGGCAAGCTGATCGGCGGCGGCGGCGCCGCTTCGCCCGAAGTTTCATTCGGAAACGGCGCGACCTCCGGCATCGATGCGTGCAAGACATCGCGAACCCAATAAGCCTCCACCTCCGGCACTTGGCTTGCCTGGTCGCGCGCGTCGAACAGGGTCAGGATCACCGGCCGGAAGCGGCGACGGTCGAGGCGCCGCGCCAAATCGTGCACCACCCGCTCGGCGCCGCCGCCCGACAAGACCCGTTCCAGGAATGCGACCGGCCGCCGGCGAGCGCCGCTGCCGTCGAGCGCCAGCGCCTTCAGGATTTCGGCGACGATCGCCGCCGGTTTCGGTACCGCCGGACCATCTATCGAGGCGGTGGCGGTGGCCTCGATCCAGATCGGGACCGGACGCCGATCGAGCCCCAGCGCCAGTTCGACCTCGCCGAGCCACGGCAATCCGTCGCGATCGGTCGGCGGGCGCGGCACGGTCGCCCCCGCCGCTTCCCAGCGGTAGGGGTGACCGGCGACGACGAGCGCGGTCCGCAAGCCCCGCTCCGACAATTCGGCCGCGGCCTGCCGCGCCGCCAGCAAAGCCGGCTCCTGTTGTGGAGCCAGCACGACGATTCGCGCCGGGCTGCTGCCGGCCGGCGGTTCGGCGGGCTCGTCGAGCCCCTCGAAGCGGCGCAGGTAAAGGCGCAACGGCGCGGCCGGACCGCCCCGGCCCCGACGGCGGACGGCATGCTCGCGCCGGGCCACGTCGCGCGGGTCGACCGGATGGTAGGCGAAGCGGGGGTTCGGTTGCGCGCAGCAAGCGGCAAGGCCGCGCCACATCCAGCTCCAGTCGTCCGCGCCCTCTGCAAGCGCCATTTGCCGGATGCGATCGCATAGCCGCTCACGCAGCCCCGCGGCCGCGCCGCCGTCGTTGCCGAACACCCATTCGAGAACGCGCAGGATCAAGGCCGGGTGCGGCCCGAGTGAATAGAGAAATGCGGTGGGTTCGCAGGCGATGTCGACAATCCGCTCGATCGCGCCCGTTGCCGCGGCCGCATCCGACAGGTCAATTCGCGGGATCAGCTCGGCGAGCGGATGGTGGTTCAGAAAGTCGATCCCGGCCTTCGCCGTGTCGAAATAGCAGGCCTCGGGAAACTGTTCCGATCCCTGCCCGGCGTGATGCCGGTTGACGACGGTCCAATCCGGGATCAGCTGCGCATCGTTGCCGGCGAGCAGTCGCAGCCACAGCGCATAATCCTGCGCGTAATGGTATCGCTCGTCGAAGAAACCGACTTTGTTCCAGGCCTCGCGATTGATGCAGATCGAAATGCCGCTGATGTAATTGCGATAGAACAGCGTCGGGATCTGCAGTCCGGGCTCGGGCACCGGCCCCCACAGATCGTGCTTTTCACGGTGCCCGCTGGCCTCGTAGAGCAGCCAGAAATAAGAATAAAAAAAATTGACGCCGGGACTGTGCTCGATCCAGTGCCGGTTGACGGCGAGCTTGTCCCGTTGGAACAGATCGTCTGAGCTCAGCCAATGCACCCAATCGCCGCGCGCGGCGCGCAGACCCGCATTCAGCGCGGCAGCGACGCCGCCATTGGGCTGGTGCACCGCTCTGATCCGCGAATCGCGCGCCGCATAGGCGTCGATGATCGCGCCCGAGCGATCGGTCGAGCCGTCATCAACGACGACGGCTTCCCAGGACAAATCTGTCTGAGCCAGCACGCTGTCCAGCGCCGGTCCGATATACTGCTCGTGATTGTAGGTCGGAACCAAGATGCTGTGGAACGGTCGGTCCCGGATCGGCCTGTTGAAATCCGGCATACTCTCGCCTTGGTAATGCTGGGGCCGCAAATCTTGTCTGGCCGTCGCGTATCAGCCCCGAAAGGACGATGAAACCTTAACCGAGCCAAGCCGCAGGGCAAAGTGCTGGGGTTTTCGCGGCGGCTTGGCACCGGTTTTCTCGGCGCCCATCGGCGTGGCGGTTGCCTTTCGCCGTTTTTCATCCTAGAGGGCAGTCGGCATCAACGTGTAGATGCCCCGCGCAGGGGGAATTTGTGAAGCGGCGATCGGCCCGACGCTCGAATTTGCGCAGCCAGGATTGGAAAATCACGTCTTCCGGCCGGCCCTTCGATCAGGCCGGCAATGCGGCGTGCGCGCCGCATCATGGCAATGGCGGTCGGCGACCCTGGTGGTGCCCGCTCGTGGGATTGAACCGCGCCAAGCTGGTTTTCTTCGGAGCAAATTCTGCGCTCCTGCTTGGTTCCCTCGCCGGCTGTTCGGGGGGCGTCCTCGACCCGCAGGGACCGATCGGCGCCGCGGACACGAAGATTCTGTTCAACGCCTTGGGAATCATGCTGCTGATCGTGGTGCCCACGATCGTCGCGGTGCTGGTCCTCGCGTGGTGGTTCCGGGCGTCCAACACCAAGGCGCGCTACCAGCCCCAATGGTCCTATTCCGGCCGGATTGAGATCGTTTCATGGTCGATCCCGCTCCTGGTCATTCTGTTTCTCGGCGGGGTGATCTGGATCGGCTCGCACGAGCTCGATCCCTACCGGCCGATTGGGCCGCAAGGCAAGCCGCTGGAGGTGCAGGTCGTTTCGCTCGATTGGAAATGGCTGTTCATTTATCCCGATCAGGGCATTGCCAGCATCAATCGGCTGGTGGTGCCGGCCGGCGAGCCGGTGCACTTCTCCTTGACCTCGGCGACCGTGATGAACTCGTTCTTTGTGCCGCAGCTTGGCAGCATGATCGCCACGATGTACGGCATGGTCACGCAGCTCTACCTCGAGGCCGACCACGCCGGGGACTTTTACGGCGAATCCGCGCAATTCAGCGGCGACGGATTTTCCGACATGCATTTCACCCTGCGGGCCGTGCCCGAGGAGGCGTTTGCGCGATGGGTCGCCACGGCGCGGCAGGCGGGACCAGCGCTGGACCGGGCGGGCTATATCGCGCTGTTGCGAGAAACTCAGAACGTTCGGCCCTCCACCTATAAGGCGGTGGAGCCCGGCCTGTTCCGGGCCGTCGTGACCGGCCAGCTGCCGTCGGGGCCCGGACCCTTGGAAGGAGCCGCTGGTCCGACGGTTCGCCCGGTTGGAGCGAAATAGCATGCATCTGCTCGGTAAGCTAACGCTGCAGGCAATCCCGTTCGACCAGCCGATCCCGCTGGTTGCCGGCTCGGTGGTGTTCGCGATTGCAATCGCGATCGTCGCCTGGATCGTCCTCAGCGGCCACCTGCCCTATCTCTGGCGCGAGTGGATCACCAGCGTCGACCATAAGCGGATCGGCGTCATGTACGTGCTGCTGGCCCTCGTGATGCTAGTGCGCGGCTTCATCGACGCGATCATGATGCGCTCGCAACAAGCGATCGCCTTTCACGCGCCCGGCTACCTGCCGCCCGAGCACTACGACCAGATCTTCTCGGCGCACGGCACAATCATGATCTTCTTCGCCGCGATGCCGCTGATGATCGGCCTGATGAACTTCGCCGTGCCGCTGCAGCTCGGCGTGCGCGACGTGGCGTTCCCGACCCTGAACTCGACGAGCTTTTGGCTGACCGCGACCGGCGCGCTCCTGGTCAACCTCTCGCTCGTGATCGGCGAGTTCGCCCGGACCGGATGGCTGCCCTATCCGCCGCTCTCCGAGCTGCGCTACTCGCCCGGCGTCGGCGTCGATTATTACCTGTGGTCGCTGCTGATCTCCGGCGTCGGCACGTTGCTGACCGGGGTCAACTTCGTCACCACGATCCTCAAGATCCGCGCTCCCGGCATGGGCTATTTGCGGATGACCATGTTTTGCTGGACGGCACTCGCCGCCAACCTGTTGATCGTCGCGGCATTCCCAGTGCTGACCGCCACCCTCGGAATGCTGACCCTCGACCGCTATCTCGACTTTCATTTTTTCACCAACGCAGCCGGCGGCAATATGATGATGTTCATCAACCTGATCTGGGCCTGGGGGCATCCGGAAGTCTACATTCTGGTGCTGCCGGCGTTCGGCATCTTCTCCGAGGTGATCTCGACCTTTTCCAGCAAGCCGTTGTTCGGCTACCGCTCAATGGTGACGGCCACTATGGTCATCTGTATTATCTCTTTCACGGTGTGGCTGCACCATTTCTTCACGATGGGTGCCGGCGCCGACGTCAACGGCGTCTTCGGCATCGCCACCACGATCATCGCTGTCGCCACCGGCGTGAAGATTTACAACTGGCTGTTTACGATGTATGGCGGCCGCATCCGGTTCACGACGCCAATGTTGTGGTCGTTGGCGTTCATCGTGACCTTTGTGATCGGCGGCATGACCGGCGTGCTGCTGGCCGTGCCCCCGGCCGATTTTCTGGTGCACAACAGCCTGTTCCTGGTCGCCCATTTCCATAACGTGATCATCGGCGGCGTAGTTTTCGGCGGCTTTGCCGGCATCACCTACTGGTTCCCCAAGGCGTTCGGCTTCCGGCTGCACGAAGGCTGGGGCAAGGCCGCATTCTGGTTGTCGCTGATCGGATTTTATGCCGTCTTTGTGCCGCTTTATGCCGCCGGTCTGCTGGGCATGACGCGGCGGCTGCAGCATTACGACGTCGCGCTGTGGCGTCCATGGTTGCTGGCCGCGGCATTGGGGATCGTGATCATGGCCGCCGCGCTTGTCTGCCAGGTGATCCAGTTCGTGGTCAGCATCCGCCGTCGCGAGGAGTTGCGCGACGAGACCGGAGACCCGTGGGACGGCCGCTCGCTCGAATGGGCCACGGCGTCGCCGCCGCCGGCCTTCAACTTCGCCGTTTTGCCGCAAGTGCATGACGAAGAGCCCTATTGGGAGATCAAGCATCGCGCGATCGAGACCCAGCAGGTGACAGCGGAGCCGGAATACCAGCCGATCGAAATGCCGAGGAACAGCCCGACCGGGTTCATCACCGCCTTTTTCGCGACCATCACCGGGTTCGCGTTGATCTGGCACATCTGGTGGATCGTGGCGCTGGGGCTGTTCGCTGCCTATGCGGTCTTCGTGTGGTTCGCTTGGCGCGATGTCGAGGAGTACATAATTCCGGCCGAGGAGGTCGCCCGCATCGACCGCGAGCGGCGGCGAGTCCGCCAGGAGTGGCTGACGCAGCACGTCCGTGCCAGCGAGGCCGCATGAGCGCCACCGAGGCCTTGCCGCAGGCGCGCGGACCGCATATCGACCCCTACCGGCTCGGTCGCGGACGTGGCCCGGGCGACGTCGGCGGCGGGCGCGATGATGCGACCGGTCACGGCCAGGGAGGGCCGGCTTCCAAGCGGGTGATCGTCGGCTACGGCTTCTGGATCTTCATCCTCAGCGACATCGTCATGTTCTCCGCCTTCTTCGCCGCGCACGCGGTGTTGCAGACGGCGACCGCCGGCGGTCCGTCCGGGCGGGAACTGTTTCACCCGTCGAGCGTCGCGATCGAAACCGCGTGCCTGCTCGCCTCGAGCTTCACCTGCGGTCTGTCGGCGGTGGCGACCGACGCGCGCAACCACCTGTGGACCCAGGTGTTTTTGCTGGTCACCGGTCTGCTCGGCCTCGCCTTCCTGACCTTTGAGGCGCGGGACTTCGCCGGCATGGTAGCCATCGGCGCCGGGCCCGAGCGCAGCGCCTTCCTGTCGTCCTTCTTCGCCGTCGTCGGGTTGCACGGGTTGCATGTTAGCGCCGGGCTCTTATGGCTGGGGACGATGATGGCGCAAGTGTTCGTCAAAGGCTTTCGCCCCAATATTCTGCGCCGACTGCTCTGCTTCAATCTGTTCTGGCATGCCCTCGATATCATCTGGGTGGCGCTGTTCACGATTGTCTATCTGATTGGAGAAGGCCGATGAACCACGTCCGCGACGAGCCGAACCCAGGCGATGTCGCGCCCGGGTTCATGGATGCCCCCGACCGTACAATTCGGCAGGGGCTCCAGGGCTACCTGATCGGCTTGGCGCTCGCGGCGCTGCTGACCGTGGCCTCGTTCTATGCGGTCGGCACTCACCTGATCTGGGGGCCGGGCATTCCGGTGGCGCTCGCCGTGCTCGCCGTCGCCCAGATCGGCGTGCACCTGGTTTTTTTCCTGCACCTCACCACCGCTCCGGACAACACCAACAACGTGCTGGCGCTGGCGTTCGGGGTGCTGATCGTCGCGCTGATCATCGGCGGCTCGATCTGGATTATGGACCACCTGAACCACCGGATGATGCCGATGTACCAGATCATGCAGATGCAGCGCTGAGAATCGGTCGATTCGGCCGCGGCCCGCACCGGAGCCTCTGGAGGAAACCTCAACCGGAGCGGCGGCTTGACAGGCCATGGGTACCGCCGTACTACCGCGGCACTGCCCTCAGCCTTCGATGCCTTCTCGAACGCGTATCTGCGCCAGCGGGCCGGGCGACGCGAGGATCGGGGGCGCAGCTGGGGGAGTCGCCGCTCGCCGCGGCGACGTGCTGACGCGGACCGGGTCGAACCGTGCGCTTCCGGGGTTTGCCGTGAAAATACTGGTGTTGGGCGCGACCGGCATGTTGGGCCATCGGCTGCTGGTCGATCTTGACCGCCGACATGATGTCGTCGGGGCGATCAGGGGCCCGACGCAGCGCTGGCGCGATCACCCGGTGCTGGGCGGCCGCAGACTGGTGTCGGAGTGGGACGCGATGATCCCCGAGAGCGCACTGCCGCTGCTCGATCGGGAACGTCCCGAGGTCGCGATCAACTGCGTTGGGATCGTCAAGCAGCTGCAGGAAGCAAAAGATCCGATCCCGAGCATCGCGGTGAACGCGCTATGGCCGCATTGTCTCGCGGCGGCCTGCCGGGAACGCCGGATTCGCCTGGTGCACTTCAGCACGGACTGCGTCTTTTCGGGCGAGCGCGGACCCTATGCCGAAGATAATGTCGCCGATGCCCATGACCTTTATGGCCGCACCAAGTTCTTGGGGGAAGTCTGCGGACCCGGCTGCCTGACGATACGCAGCTCAATCATCGGTCACGAGCTGCGCGGCGGGTCGGGAACTCCTTGAATGGTTCCTCGGCCGCCGCGGTGGCCGCGTCAGCGGCTTTTCCGGAGCGCTCTACACCGGCGTCACCACCAACGAGATGGCCGCAATCGTCGGCCGCATTATCGAGGAATTCCCCGATCTCGACGGGCTGTGGCAGGTCGCCTCAAGCCCGATCGACAAATTCACCCTGCTGTCGAAGCTCAATGTCGCCTACGGGCTTGGCATCGTGCTCGACCGCGACGAGAGCTTTCGCTGCGATCGCCGCCTCCTTGGCGGGCGGTTTGCCGCCGCGACAGGGATCCTCCCCGCGGATTGGGACTCGATGATCGCGGCGATGCGCAAGACGCATCTCGAAGATTCGCCGGGCGCCACGGTCGGCGCCGTTCCGGTGCTGATTTGACGTACGTGACAGCTGACGAAGGTTTTTAAAGATTTGGCTCCGCTCGAAGGCAAGCGCATCCTGATCACCGGCGGCACCGGCTCGCTCGGCAAGGTGCTGCTGCATCGGCTGCTCGGCGGCAGCGCCGGCGCCATCGCCAAGATCATCGTCTTCTCGCGCGACGAGGCAAAGCAGCACGCGCTACGGGTCGAGTATCTGCACCGCACCGCGCCGACCGACGAGGTCATCTATCGAAACTTCACCCGGCTGCTTGAGTTCCGCATCGGCGACGTGCGCGATTTCAACGCCGTGGCGGCGGCGCTGCGTGATGTCGATGTGGTGTTCAACGCCGCCGCGCTGAAGCAGGTGCCGACTTGCGAATATTTCCCGTTCGAGGCGGTGGCGACCAACATCTGCGGACCGGAGAACATCGTTCGCGCGATCCGCGAGCTGCGCCTGCCGGTCGAAACAGTCGTCGGCATCTCGACCGACAAGGCGGTCAAGCCGGTCAACGTGATGGGCATGACCAAGTCGATCCAGGAGCGGATTTTCGCCCGCGCCAATCTCGACCTGCCGAAGACCCGCATCGCCCTGCGTGCGCTACGGCAACGTCTTGGCCTCGCGCGGCTCGGTGATCCCGCTGTTTCACGAGCAGATCCGCGCCGGCGGCCCGGTCACGATCACCGACTGGCGGATGACCCGGTTTCTCTTGGACCTCAACGAAGCGGTCGACATGGTGCTCGCCGCAGTGGCCGGGGCTAATCCCGGCGAGACCTTTATCCCGCGCGCGCCCGCCGCGCTGATCGCCGACGTCGCCAAATGCCTGATCGGCGACCGCCCGGTCGAAATCGTCACCACCGGCATCCGCCCCGGCGAGAAATTGCACGAATGCCTGGTGTCGGAAGAAGAGGCGATGCGCACTGTCCGGCGCGGCGCATATTATGTGATCGCGCCGATCCTGCCGGAGCTGCACCGGCCGGAAAACATGAACGGGCCATTACTCGAGACCGAATATCTGTCGAATGGCGAGGTCATGAGCCTCGAACAAACCCGTTCGCTCTTGGCCACGCGCAAGCTGATGGTCGAGGACCGGCCGGCGATAGAGGGCGAGTTCCTGCGATGAAAATCGCCACGGTGCTCGGGACCCGGCCGGAAATCATCCGCCTCTCGCTGATCATCGAAAAGCTCGACCGCTTTGCCCGGCACGTGGTGATCCATACCGGCCAGAATTTCGATCCGATGCTGAGCGAGGTGTTTTTCCGCGAATTGGGGGTACGCGCCCCGGATCGGTATCTGGGGGCGAATGGCGGGCTCGGCCATCAAGTGGGCCAGATCCTCGCCGGCTGCGAGCAGGCGTTCGAGGAAGACCGGCCCGACCGGCTGCTGATCCTCGGCGATACCAATTCCGGGCTCGCCGCCTATATCGCCAAGCGGCAGGGCATCCCGGTCTTTCATATGGAGGCGGGCAACCGCTGCCATGATGACCGGGTCCCCGAGGAGGTCAACCGCCGCGTCATCGATCACTGCAGCGACATCCTGATGCCGTACACCGAGCGCAGCCGCGACAACCTGTTGCGCGAAGGGATCGCCGGCCGGCGCATTTTCGTCACCGGCAATCCGATCGGCGAGGTGATCGAGCATTTCCGTCCGCATATCGACGCGTCAGATGTGCTCGACCGGCTGGAGCTCGATCGAGAGCGCTATGTGCTGGTCACCTTGCACCGCGCCGAGAATGTCGATCTTCCGGCACGGCTGCACGCTCTTGTCGATGCCCTCGGCCGCGTCGGCCGCGAGCACGATCTGCCGGTCCTGGTCAGCACTCATCCGCATACCCGCGCGCGGCTCGATCAAGCCCATCTGGCTCAAGGGCGGCAGCCGCCCGAGCGTGACCGCGTGTGCTTTCTGGAACCCTTCGGTTTTTTTGATTTTGTCCGGCTGGAATTGTCGGCGCGCCTGGTGATCAGCGACAGCGGCACGGTGCAAGAGGAATGCGCGTTGTTCGGTATTCCCAACGTGACCCTGCGCGACGTGACCGAGCGCCCGGAGACCATCGAGTGCGGCAGCAATATCCTGTCGGGCGGCGAGGTCGAATTCGGTCTTGGCCGCGACCCGCCTCGCCCTCTCCTTGCCGCCGCGCTGGACGGCGCCCGCCGAGTACCGCATGCCGGCGGTCAGCGACACGGCGGTGCGCATCGTCGCCGGTTATCATCACGGGCTCGGCGGCTGGCGCAGCTGACGGTCGGAATTGCTGGGGTCGTGAAATGTGTGGGATCGCCGGCGTGTTCCGCGGACAGGCGCCGCAGGAGGTGCGGGCGATGCTGGCCGCACTCCGGCATCGGGGTCCCGACGACGAAGGTGTCTACAGCGACGATATGGTGACGCTCGGCCATCGGCGGCTGGCGATTATCGACATCTCGGCCGCCGGTCACCAGCCGATGAGCACCGCCGGCGGGGCGATCCAGATCGTCTACAACGGCGAGCTGTATAATTTCCGGGAGGAGCGCAGGGCGCTCGAGGTCAAGGGCAGACAATTCCGCAGCCAGTCCGACACCGAGGTGGTCCTGGCGCTGTACCAGGAATACGGCGAGGACTTTCTCGCCCGGCTGCGCGGCATCTTCGCGCTCGCTCTCTACGACCGGCGCGGCGGGCCCGGACGCGAAAAACTGCTGCTGGCGCGCGATCATTTCGGGATCAAGCCGCTGCTCTACGCCGAAGCGGGCGGCATCCTGATTTTCGCTTCCGAGCTGAAGGCGATGCTGGCGAGCGGCAGGGTCGCGCGCGAGGTCGATGGGGAAGCCTTGCGCCAACTGCTGAGCCTAGGCTCGGTCATCCAGCCGCGGACCCTGCTCAGCGGCGTCTCCGCGCTACCTTCGGCGCATTACCTGATCGCCGAGCGGGCCGGGGTCAGACTGCGCCGTTACTGGTCCTACGCGACCGACCGAGTGCTCGGTCTGCGCGCTCGCCCCTATCCGGAGCAGGTCGAAGAGTTCGCCCAGGTGATCGGCCAGTCGGTGATCGGGCAGACCATCGGCGACGTGCCGGTCGGCGCGTTTCTTTCGGGCGGGGTCGATTCCTCGCTGATCGCGGCGCTGATGGCGCGGGAAGCCGGCGGCCAAGTGAATACCTTCTCGGTCGGTTTCGAGGATGGTGCCGATGCGGTTGACGAAAGCCATGAGGCCGCCGAAGTGGCAGCCATTCTCGGCACCCGCCATAGCCGGGTGCTGGTCGGCGCTACCGAGGTCGCGGCGCATCTGGATCGCTTCGTCCACGGGCTCGACCAGCCCTGCGTCGACGGGCTCAACAGCTATTTCGTGTCCTACGCTGCTGCCCAGGCGGCGACCGTGGCATTGTCGGGCACCGGCGGCGACGAGGTGTTTCTCGGCTACCCGTGGTTCGCCCAGATCGGCCGTGAGTTCGGCACCGGACCGCTGAGCGGCGGGAAAAGGCGCGGCTGGCTGCGCGCGCTGCTCGCCGGCGGGCCAGCTGCGGCGAGCGGCGACGGCGCCGGGCTGCGCGAGACCTTCGGCCGGCTTTATCATTGCTTCGGTCCCGACCCGGCACACGGTCTGATCGCCGCGGAGCGACGGGAAGAGCTCCCCCGGCGCGGTTTTGCCGAGGATCTGGAGGCGGCCGACGAATTGCGGTCGGGCGGCGCCCTCGAACGGGCCGGGGTGCTGTGCCTCAACAGCTACACGCGCAACCAGCTGCTGCGCGACATCGACGCCTGCGCCATGACCCACTCGCTCGAAGTGCGGGTGCCGTTTCTCGACCCCATCGTAGTCGATTTTGCGCTCTCGCTGCCGCCCGCGGCAAAGATGGCTGATCTGACCCGCGCTGCCTCACCCGGCGCCAGCTATCAGGAGAGCGGCGTCAAGCGGATCGTCTGCGATGTCGCGCGCCGCTATCTGCCAGCCGAATTTTTCACCCGGCGCGCCAAAAAGGGCTTCATCCTGCCGTGCGCCGATTGGTTGAGGGGCAGCCTCGCAACGGTGCTGGCCGACGCCCTGTCGCCGGCCGCTGTCAAAAACGCCGGTCTGTTCGATGCCGACTCGGTTGCCGAGGTCATTCGCGCCTTTCGCGCCGGCCACAGCCATTGGTCGCGCCCCTGGCTGCTGATGATCGCCAGCCTGTGGCATGCGCAGGTGCTGATCCCGACCCCGGCCGAAGTGCCGTCGAGACGGCCTGAACCCGCTCCGTCGGCTGGTTGACGTCATCATCCGATCCGGTGCGATCGCACTGGGTCGGTCGGCCGAGCGCCAGGGAGCACTCCGGCTTGCTAACCGGGCGAAACCCGCGCATCTTCTCGCCGGTGCATCGGCCGTCCAGGATGTCCGCCGACATGCCGACGATCACTTATATCGAGTATGGCGGCCGCGAGCACCGGGTCGAGGTGGCGTCGGGCCGTTCGGTCATGCGTGGCGCCGTCGACAACAATGTCCCGGGCATCGATGCCGATTGCGGCGGCGAATGCGCCTGCGCCACTTGCCACGTCTATGTCGACGAGAGCTGGCTCACTGCAACCGGCCTCCCGGTCCCGGGCTCGCAGGAAGCCAGTATGCTGAGCTTTGCCGCGCTCGCTCGGCCCAACTCCCGACTCTCTTGCCAGATCGCTGTGACCGAGGCGCTCGACGGGCTTGTCGTCCAAATGCCGGAAGGTCAACACTAGAGGAACGGGAGGCAGGTCGATGAACGCACCCCTCGACACCGCGGTTCATGGCGATGCCAACAGCTTGGCGCTCGATGCCATCGACGTCAGCGACCCGCGGCTCTACCAGGACGATGTCTGGCGCCCCTATTTTGCCCGGCTGCGGCGCGAGGCCCCGGTGCATTACTGCCGGGAAAGCCTCTACGGTCCGTACTGGTCGGTGACCAAGTACAAAGACATCATGCAGGTCGAGGTCAATCACCAGGTCTATTCTTCGTCCTCGGAACTGGGCGGCATCGCGATCGAGGACCAGCCCAAGGACCTGGACCGGCCAAACTTTATCCGCATGGACCCGCCGCGACATGACGAGCAGCGCATGGTGGTGAGCCCGGTCGTTGCACCGGGCAACCTCGCCAACATGGAGGGGCTGATCCGCGAACGCACTGCGCGGGTGCTGGACGGCTTGCCGCGCAACGAGACCTTCGACTGGGTTGACCGGGTGTCGGTCGAATTGACCACGATGATGCTCGCGACCCTGTTCGACTATCCGTGGGACGACCGGCGCCAGCTGACCTACTGGTCCGACGTCGCGATCGCCAATGTCCGCTCGCCCGAATCGCCGGTGCACTCGGAAGAAGAGAAATTCGCCGAGCTGACCAAGATGGCCCAGGCATTGGGCAAGCTGTTCGATGAGCGCGCGCAACAGCCGCCCAAATTCGACCTGCTGTCAATGCTGGCGCATGGCGAGGCGACGCGCAACATGCCGATCCGCGAGTTTATGGGCACGCTGTCATTGCTGATCGTCGGCGGCAACGACACCACCCGCAACTCGATGACCGGCGGCTTGATGGCGTTGAACGAGCATCCGGGCGAATACCAAAAATTGCGCGACGATCCGGGGCTGATCCCGGGAATGGTGTCTGAGATCATCCGGTATGTGACCCCGGTGATCCACATGCGGCGCACGGCGAAAGCAGACGCCGAACTCGGTGGCAAGTCGATCAAAGCGGGCGACAAGGTGGTGATCTGGTATGTTTCCGGCAATCGCGATCCCGACGCGATCGACGATCCCGACAATTTCATCATCGACCGCGCGCGGCCGCGGCAGCACCTCTCCTTCGGCTTCGGCATCCATCGCTGCGTCGGCAATCGGCTCGCCGAACTGCAGTTGCGCATCCTGTGGGAAGAGATCATGACGCGCTACCCTCTGATCGAGGTCATGGGCCCGGCGCGCCGGACGTATTCCAACTTCATCCACGGCATCCGCTCGCTGCCGGTGCGCATCCCGGCGTGATCGCGTGGCCCGGTCGCCGAGCGTGCAGAAGATCCGCACCTCGCTCGCATTAGATTGCACGGCTGAACCCGTCCGGGCGCCGCCCGCCTTCGCGACATTGCTTTCGAGAGCCGCTGCCGCCCCGGACGAGACACCATAGGGAGGACATAAGATGCCGAATTCTCTGTACGTCTGCCTGCAGGACGAAGACAAGATCGCGGTCTTCACGGAAGATTTCGAGACCGGCCTGCTGACGCCGCGGGCCGATGTGCCGGCCGGGGGCGGACCCTCGGTGATGGCGATCGGCCCCGATCGGAAGACGCTCTATGTCGGACATCGCGGCACGCCGGCGATCTCGAGCTTCCAGATCAATCCCGGCACCGGCGGGCTCTTCCTGCTGGGAACGGTGTCGCAGGCGGACGCGCCGACCTTCCTCGCCCCCGACCGCACCGGCCGGTATCTGCTTTGCGCGTATTATCAAGGCGGCTATGCGGCGGTCTATCCGATCGCGGCGGACGGCACGGTCGGGGCCACGCCGGTAGACAAGCACGAAACCGCGATCGGCGCGCACGCGATTTCGACTGACCCCTCAAACCGGTTTGCCTTTGTGCCGCACATCGCCCGCATCCAAGACAATGTGCTGGAACCGCCAAAGGACAATCCCGGCCCCAATATGATCGTGCAGTTCAAGTTCGATGCGCAAAGCGGTCGGCTGACCCCGAATTCGCCCTTCCGGCTCGAGCCGTCGGAACGCCTCGGCCCGCGCCACTACACTTTTCACCCCAGTCTCGATGTCGTCTATTTTTCGAACGAGCAGGGCTGCAGCGTGACCCGCTATCGCCTCGACCGCGCGACCGGCACGCTCTCCGCCGCGCAAACGATCTCGACGCTGCCGGACGGGTACACCGCACGCAACACCTGCTCGCAGATCCACCTGACCCCCTCGGGGCGGTTTCTCTATGTCGGCAACCGCGGCCACAACAGCATCGCCGGGTTCGCGGCCGATCCCGCCACCGGCCATCTGACGCTCGTCGGCCAGGTCCCGACCGAGGCGGTGCCCAGCGCCTTCTGTCTCGACCCGAGCGGGCATTTCCTGTTCGCCGCCGGCACCGCATCCGGCCGTCTGGCGGCATATCGCATCAACGGCGAGACCGGCGCGCTGACGCCGCTGGCGACCCTGGCCGTGGGTCAGCGGCCCGCAGCGGTGCTGGCCAACCGCTTTGGCGACTAGGGGAGCGGCAAAGTTGCGAATTTCCCTGTTCTATCAGATCCAGGTTCCGAAGCCCTGGACCGCGGCGAGCGAGTCGCAGCGCATCCATGAAGCGCTGGAGCAAATCCCCTATGCCGAGCAGCAGGGGTTTGCCGGCGTGTGGTTTTCCGAGCACCACTTCCGGCCCGTGTGGTCGCACAACAGCGCGCCCGACCTGACGCTCGCCGCGGTCAGTCAGCGCACCAGCACGATCCGTCTCGGCATCGGCGTCGTGCTGGCGCCGATCCACCATCCGCTCGATGTCGCGGCGCGCATGGCGACCCTCGACATCCTGAGCCGTGGCCGCGTCGATGTCGGCCTCGGCCGCACCGGCTACCCCTACCAGCTGACCCCGTTCGGCGCCGATCTCGCCGACACCCGCGGCATGTGGCAGGAATTCGCCGAAATCCTGCCGCGCATCTGGACGCAGGAGGAGGTCGCGTACGACGGCAGGTACTACCGTTTTCAGCGCCGCGAGGTATTGCCGAAGCCGGTGCAGCGGCCCCATCCGCCGCTGTGGTCGGCCTGCGGCAGCGACGAAACGGCACGCCTGACCGGCGGCCTCGCGATGGGCGGCCTGTTCGGCAGCGAAGGCGGCCCGGACCGGGTCCAGCAACTAATGGCGATTTACCGGAAGGCGCTGCCCCAGGAGGCGCAGCGGACAGCGCCGCTCGCCGCCGGGTCGGCGCCGCGCACGGCGCTGATGACGGCGGGCTTTTGCCACGAGGACCCGAGGGTCGTGGCACGCCGCGGCACCGAGCTCGTCGGCTGGTATCTCGAGCAGCAGCGCGAGCGCGCCCGGCTGGTGTGGCGCGATTATGACCCGACCAATGTGCCGCCCGATTACCAGGGCTATTACGCGCGCGACCAGCGCCTCGCGAGCGGCCCGCACCCGGGCGAGCCGACGCCCGCCGAGATCTGCGAGCAAGGCACGAAATTCTGCGTCGGCACACCCGAGGAGTGCATCCGTTTCCTCAAACTCTACGAGGCGCTCGGCATCGAGGAAGCGATCTTGTTATGCGCGATCGGGCCGGCAACGCATCAGGAGGTGCTCCACACCATCCGCCTCTTTGGCGAGCAAATCATTCCGCGCTTCGCAGCCCAAGAGCCGCGCCGAACGGCGGCGCAGGCATCGGCATAGTCGGCGCGGCTCCGCTCCGGGTCTGGGCGCGCCGGCGTTATTTTTGCTCCATGATCCAGACGCCGTTCCAGGAATCGGCCGGCGGATGGTTCTCGTAATAGTGGCATCGGTCGATGAAAATCCGCGAAGGGCGGTCCTGCGGCGCCGCTTCGAGCGCATCGCCGAAACAATCGATCGCCCCCGCCCAGTCGCGCCGCAGATAGCGATCGAGCCCCGCCTCATACGCGCAGACCAGCCTGCCGAGGCCAGGCAACGTTTCCGGCGTATGATAGCCGAGCGACTCGTACACCTCGCTCGGACGCGACATGCCCTTGACCCGGATCAGGTCGATCCGGCGCAGCACGGCGGGCGTCCGCAAGGTGGCGACGGTGGCGCCGGCGATCAGCACGGATGTGCCAAAATATTTGTTGGCGCTTTCGAGCCGCGCGGCGAGGTTCACGCTATCGCCGACCACGGCGTATTCCAGACGCTTTTTTGAACCAACCGAGCCGGCGACCACTTCGCCGGTCGCGAGCCCGACGCCGATCTCGATCGGCTCGAGCCGGGATTCGGCGCGGCGCGAGTTCAAGGGCCTGAGCGCGCGGATCATGTCGGTCGAGACCAGCAACGCGTTGTCGGCGTCGGCGCCGCTCGTAACCGGGGCGCCAAAAATCGCCATCAGCCCGTCGCCGACGTATTTGTCGAGCATGCCGCTATGCGCAAAGATCACTTCGACCATCTCGGTGAAGTAATCATTGAGCATCGCCACCGTTTGGCGCGGCCCCATCGTCTCGGTCAGCGTGGTGAAGCGCCGAATGTCGGCAAACAGCACGGTCGTAACGAGATTATTCCCTTGCAGAACGTCGTCGCCGCTGGCGAGCAGCCGGTCGACGACCTCTTTCGCCACATAACGCGCCATCGTGTTGCGCACCCGCTTCTCGCGGGTGATGTCTTCGAACACCGTCATATAGCCGATCGGCTTGCCTTCGAGGTCGGCGATCGGCGCCGTCGTCAGGTTGACGGCGGCGGCGTTGCCATCCGGCAGGATCAGATCGGTATCGGCGTGGTAGTCGGTGGCGCCGAGCCGGGCGACATAGTCGAGGCTTTGCGTCACCCAAGGGTTGCGATTGCCGAATGCCTGTTCGGCCGCCCGGCCGACCAGGTATTCCGGCGAAAGTCCAAGAATTCGGCACGCGGCTTCGTTCGCCTTGACGATTTTGAGCCGGTGATCGAGCGTCACCACGCCATTCGACAGCGATTTGAGAATGCTCTCGTTATAGTTCTTCAGCTCGAGCACGTCCGAGAACAGCTGCGCGTTCTGGATTGCGACGGCGATCTCGGCGGAAAAGGCTTTTAGCCGGCGGATATCGGATGGCGTGAACGGGCCGCCGCGCTTGTTCAGCACCTGCAGCACGCCGAGATGCTCGCCGGCCCGGTCGATGACCGGCACGTTGAGCAGGTTGCGGGTGCGGAACCCGGACTGCCGATCTATGGCCGGATTGAACAGCGGATGGGCGTAGGCGTTGGGGACGTTGAGCACCTCGCCGCTAGTGAAAGCCGCACCTGCGATCCCGGCCTTCGCCGGTATGCGGATCTGCGTCTCGCCATTGCCCTCGGCGACTCTCGACCATAATTCGTCGCTCGCAGCGTCATAGATGAACAGTGTCGAGCGTTCCGCATCGAGCAGCCCGGTCGCGGCATGCACGATGCGGCCAAGCAACGGGTCGATGCGCAGTTCGGTCGAGATCGCCTCGGTGATTGCCAACAGCTCTTCTTCCTCGCGCCTCAAGCGATCGAGCTGCTCGACGAGTTGCGCCTGCTCGAGCGCGCTCGCCGCCTGTCGGTTGATCGCCTCCAAGAGGGCGGCATCGGTCTTGGTGAAGCATCCCGAACGCTTGTTCAAAACCTGCGTCACGCCGATCGTCTGGCCCAGACGATTGCGCAACGGCGCACAGAGGATGTTGCGCGTGCGGTATCCGGTCTGCCTATCTACCTGCTGGATAAAGCGCGCGTCGTGATAGGCGTCGACGACGATCTCGGTCATTCCCGAGCCGAACACCGCGCCGGCAATACCGGTGGTAGCCCTGATCCGTATTTCGGTGACGCCCTCGCCCTGCGCGATACGCGAGAACAGCTCGCCCGTTTCCGGATCAGCGAGAAAAAGGCTGGCGCGTTCGGCGTCGAGCGCTGCGACGATCAGTTCAATCAGCCGCGGCAACTGATGATCGAGCGACAGCTGGCAGGTGACCGTGTCTGCCACTTCGACGAGCAGCATCAGGCGCCGTACGGCTTGGTCCCTGCCATCGAGGACCGCTGTATCGCCGCCGCCGAGCGCCGCAAACGAAGCCGTGATCACTTCGTGGTCGGACCTGTCGGAAGCGATCCGCGGGAAGAGTTCGGAGCTGCCCTGCATGCCAAAAACCGCCTCCTGTCGTCCGAGCCGACTCTGCTTCCCGGCGGGCATTTTGCAGCCCACAGCATTCCGGCCGACTATTGCCGCGGCGGTTTGTCCAAGATTGGCCGCGCAACTGCCCGCAGCCGGGCCGCCACTGCCTACGCTCGGCAGGCTAGCCGAATGAATGCGTCGGGTTATATGACCTGGTTCACACTTAACCACGTTTGATCCGCGGGTCGGTTCGCCAGCGGGATCGCCCGTCCCGATCAGCGTTTCGCGCAGCGCACCAATAAGGGCGGACTAATATCCCATTGCGATATCGACCTGCTGCAACAGCGGGCCGCCCGCCTCGACGCTGCGGATGTTCGCCGCGATCTCAGCTGCCAGTTGAGCAACCGTCGGCCGCCGTGCCACGTGCGGCATCACCGTGACTTTGGGGTGCAGCCAGAGGGGGCTTTCCGCCGGCAGCGGCTCGGGCCACAGCGCATCCAATGCGGCATAGGACAACTGTCCGGAGTTGAGCGCGCGAATCAGATCCTGCTCCACCACATGCTTGCCGCGTCCGACGTTCACCAGCATCGCCCCCTTTGGCATCATGGCGAAAGTCCGAGCACAGAATATGCCCTCGGTTTCCGGCGTCAGCGGCAACAGACAGACAGCGATGTCGGTCTGATTGAGAAACGGTTCGAGTTGGTCGCGGCCGTGAAAAACGGGTATTTCGGCCTCGCTTCTCGGCGTGCGAACCCAGGCCGAGACCGGGAATCCGAGCGACTTCAGCACCAGCGCCGGCGCTTTCGCCATCATGCCGTAGCCGAGAAACCCGACGCGCCGTTGCTCCGGCCGGACAATCCGTGCCCTGCGCCACTCCCGATTGGCCTGAGCCGCCTGATAGCCCGGCATGTCGCGATGAAAGCGCAGCACGTGCATGACCACGTATTCGGTCATCATCGGATCGCCGCCCGGCGGCTCCATCTTGCCGAGCGGGACCTTCGGCAGCTTTGGGTGGTCGATGAAGGATTCCACTCCGGCCGAGCGGCTGAACATGGCCTTCAAATTTGGAAATGCCGGGAGGATGTCGAAATCCGGGTGCATGAACGCGAGATATTCGACATCCGCCGGTTCTCCCGTATCGGGCCAGAAGCGAATTTCCAGATCGGGAAGCTGTTCCGCGAAATTGTCGCACCAAGCCTTCGCATTGCCGATCCGCTGGTCGAGACCGAAGATGAGCAGCGCCATTACGCCCCCTGAATTTCGCTATAGAGTTCCGCCGTTGAGCGAGATGCATTGCCGTGTAATCAGCCGGCTGTCGTCCGCGGCGAGGAACAGGGCGAGATTGGCGACGTCCTCGGGGGCGATCAGGTCGGGCAGGCATTGCTGGGCGCGTGTCGCCTCGATCTGGCTCTCGTCTTGGAACCACAATCGGCGCTGGCGCTCGGTCAGCACCATGCCGGGCGCGATCGCGTTGACGCGGATGCGGGACGCGCCCACGGCGCGGGCCAGCGTGTTGGTAAAGCCGACGATCGCGGCTTTGGCCGCGGCGTAGGCTTCGAGCTGCGGGACGCCGCGCATCCACGACACAGAAGACATGTTGATGATCGAGCCGTGGCCGAGCTCGCGCATTTGCGGCACGATCGCCTGCGCCGCAAAGAACACGTGGCGGAAATTCACCGCCATCGAGCGGTCGAACTCGGCCGGGGTCACCGCCGCGAAATCGTAGCGCTGATCGTTGGCGGCGTTGTTGACCAACACCGCCGCCGGACCGAGCGCGGCGCGCACGGCGTCGAGGGCAGCGCGCAACTCGGCGATGTCGGTCAGGTCGCACGGCACGAACAGCGGGGTTGCGGCTTCGCGTCCAACCGCATCGGCCAGCGCCGCGCCGATATCGGGTCGAATGTCGAGAAACGCGACGCGCGCCTCGTTCGCGGCAAAGGCGCGCACGAACGCGGCGCCGATTCCGCTGGCGCCGCCGGTCACCACGACGGTGCGACCCTCGAGACTCGCGTAGCGGGTAAAGGCCACCGGGTTAACGCCTGCCGGCCTGCGCGCGAGCCTTGTCGAGATCGGGCACGTTGCTGGCCGACGCCACCTCGCCCAATCGTGACCCCCGCGTCACCGCGAGTGCCGCGACCGCGGCCTCGTTCTCGGTGATCTTCGCCATGATCGCTTCCTTGGCGCGGTCGAAGACGCCGCGGTTGGTGGCGACAAAGTGCTGCGACTGGCGCAGCCCGGCGAGATACCCATTGATTTCCGGCACCACGTAGCGGGCCACCATGTCCCAGCTGCGCATGGTATTTTCGGGGTTGGCCCAGTCGTGGACAAAGCCCACGAGGGTGCCAAAGCCGCCGCTGACCTCGATCACGGATTTGATCCGTTTTACTAGGTCGTCCGGAGTGCCGATTGTGGCCGCGGCCTGATCCGAGAATGCGGTCTTGTCCACCGCCTCGTCGGGATCGCCGAATGGCAGCGCGCCCGGCCGCTGCAATGTGCCGACGACATACTGGTTGTGATGGCGCAATAGGCCCTCGCGGGCTTCGGCACGCGCCTTCTGTCGCGTCTCGGCGATGTGCCAGCTCAACAGAACGCGCCAGTCCTTGCGATCGACACTCGTGCCGTGCTTCCTGGCGGCGGCCTCGGCGAAACCCCATTGCGTCGGCAGCGCGTTCAAACCTTCCTCCGACATCGACCCGATCGAGATGACGCCGATCCCATGCTTGCCGGCCAGGGTCATGCCCGAGGGGCTGATCTGCGAGGCCACCGCGAACGGCATCTCCTGCTGCAACGGCAACAGCTGCAATTGGGCGTCCTGCAATGTGAACCAGTCGCTTTTCGCGGTGACTCGCTCGCCGTTGAACAACCGCCGGATGATGCCGATCGCCTCGTCCTGGCGGTCGCGCTGCACCATCGGATCGATGCCGAGCGTATGCGCATCCGATGCGAGGGCGCCCGGGCCCGACCCGAAAATCGCGCGCCCGCCGGTCATCCAGTCGAGCTGGACCATGCGCTGGGCGACGTTGAACGGGTGGTGGTAGGGCAGCGAGACGACCCCGGTGGCGAGCCTGATGCGCTTCGACCGCTCGCCCGCGGCGGCCAGGAACATTTCCGGCGAGCCGATCATCTCCCAGCCGCTCGAATGGTGCTCGCCGCACCAGAATTCGTCGTAGCCGAGCCGGTCCAGCTGCTCGACAAGGTCGAGATCGCGGCGGAACTGCAACATCGGGTGCTCGCCGACCGGGTGGTGCGGAGCGAGAAATGCGCCGAAATTCAGACGCGGCATGGCGGGTTCTCCTGGGTCGCGGTTGCGTCAGAGCTTGATTGTTCGATCGATCGCCGCCAGCAGCACGTTCCATTGCTGCGGGGTGTTTACCGGGTAGCGGTCGAAATCAACTCCTGCGCTAACATCGGCAAACAGTCCTGCCCGGTCTTCGTGGAAGTGGAGAAAGGGCTTCGATTTTCGGTAAAAGATACCAGGCTTCTTTTCCCTGAGCGCATCCCTCGTTCTGATTTGATCGAGAAGCTCCGAGAGCTGATCCAATGCGCCGAGCGTAGCATGCTTCATGGTCAGCCTTCGGCTCGACCGGGTTTGGTCGCGACGGCGCAGTGATAGGCCTGGGCGATGAAGAAGGTGCCGGAGCTTTTAGCCTCGGCGACGGCCTGTCGCCAGGTCTCGGTCTCAGCCGGGGTCAGTGCCGCGAGGATCTGCTGCTGGTAGCGCTCGATGCGCTCCGACCCCGGCACGACCGAAACCATCTGTGGAAAGCACTTGAGCCCGCTCAGGCCGAGCGCATGCAAGCGCCGATAGAGGCTCGCGTCGGCGACGCCCTTCGGGGCCGCGCCGCCGCCGATGATGCCGGGAGCGTCGACTTTTGCCTTCAGCGCCGGATCGAGCGGCAGGTTGACCCAAAACGGCATGTCGATCGCGCGCACGACGATCCCGACCCGCCCGCCGGGTCGGATCACCCGCACAATCTCCGACAGCATCAGATCGGCGTCGCCCTCCTCGAACACCGTCGAGGACAGGGCGACATCGACCGCGCCATCGGCCAATGGCAAAGAACTCGGCGCGGCCCTCGCCAAAGTCGATCTGGTCGAGCAGGCCTGCGCGCCGGGCCAAGGCCCGCGCCTCGCGCAACAGATAGGGGCTCATGTCGCGGCCGATCAGGCGGTTCTTCCCGGCGGTACGCCTCGCCAGCTCGCGCATGATCACACCCGAGCCGCAGCCGACTTCCAAGACGCTCTCGCCCGGCACGATCGCCAGTGCGTCGATCAGCGCGCGCACGACGCCGATATATCCCGAGCGGCCCCGCTCCTCCAGGCTAGCGACGCTGCCGAGCAAAGCTCCGCCGAGGGTGATCGTGCAATACTGAGCAGACAGCGCCGGGATTAGCGGTTCCCACTGCCCCGGAGACAGATCGAGCGGCAGCAGCACCAGCGGCGCTCCGGCGCCGCGCACGCGAAAGGATATACCGGCGATCTCGCCTTCCTGTTCCGGCAACCCGGCTATCGGCAGTTTGTCGCCCAGCCCGAGGAACTGCTGCAGCGCCCGGCCGATGTTGTCGCCCCGCTCCGCGGCAAGGTCCGCCCAGGTGTGTCCGGCATAATCGTCGAGCACGATCGTCTTCGCCTGCGGCAGAAGGGACAGCCCGGCCCGAGCCCGCTGCGCGCCTGGACCGTGGTCGCCGGTCACCACCAGGAGCCGCCCGGAAAGCGGCGCCAGGGTCGCCGTATCCAGCACCGCCGGGCACAGCAGCGACAGCGATGCGACGCGCTCCGGATGCCGGGAGGCGAAGCCCTGCAGATCGGCCGAACCGCGTCCGGCAAAATGCGTTCTCTCGATCCCGAGGTGATCGAGAAGCTCGGCGAGGCAGGCCTCTACCGGGCGCTCTTCCTCGGGTTTTCTGGTGGTTGCTATGGCCATGCCCCCTTTGTTTTCCACCGGCTCGATCCGGGTGCCGGGCTCGGATGCGCCGACCGGCGAGACGATGGTTTCTCAGAACTCGATCTCGATCCATTCGATCTCAGAATTCTATACACGGATAAAGCTCATATGGCAGCGCTCAGGGCGGCCCTTGAGAGCGGATCGGAATAGTCGAGCGAAATCCGTCGATCCCAGTCATATTATCCGAACGGGAAAGCGCCGCCATCGGAACGCCGGGAGGCGGACCCCGATGCGGCGCCGTGACGCCCGGTGGCGAAATGCGTCCACGCTTGGCGGCCGGACGGAAGGAGCTGATCGAGATGATTGCCGAAGAGACGCGCTTGCCGGCAGATGTCGACGCGCAACCCGTGGTGCAGGCTGCGGCGGCGCTGCGACCGGTGCTACGCCGCTATCGCGAGGAGATCGAGCGCGAGCAGCGCATGGCCCCGGCCTTGGTCGAGCAATTGCGCGAAGCCGGGTTCTACAAGATGACGATCCCGCGCGCGCTGGGGGGCTTGCAGCTCGACCCCTTGACCTATCTGCGCGTCGTCGAGCTGTTGGCCGAGGGCGCCGGCTCGGTCGGATGGAACCTCGGCAACGGCGGCGTCGGCCAGCTCGTGACGCTCGGCTTGCCGGACGAGGGGGTGCACGAGATCTACGCCAAGCGCGCCGACACGATCATCGCCGGCACCGCGGTGCCGGGGGGCGGGAAGGCGGTGCCGGTCGCGGGGGGCTACCGGGTCAGCGGCCGGTGGCAGTTCGGCAGCGGCTGCCAGGAGGCGAGCTGGATGCTCGGCAGCTTCCAGGTGCTCGGCGACGACGGCCAGCCGCGCCGCCGCCCGGACGGCGGCTCGCTCTATTGGCGCGGCGTCTTTGCGCGCTCGGAAGCGGAGATCGTGCCGGGCAGCTGGGACGTCGCCGGGCTGCGCGGCACCGGCAGCTTCGACTGGACGGTCGAGAACGTGTTCCTGCCGGAGCGGCGGACCATGCCGCAAGTCGGCATTCCCCTCGAAAACCAATGGTCGCGCTGGCCCGGGGTGAGCTATGCCTTGCCGGTCCAATGCTGGGTTGGGCCGCACCACAGCGCCGTCATCACTGGCATCGCGCGGGCCGGCATCGACGCGCTCATCGATCTCGCCGGCGGTAAGACGCCGCGCGGCCGCACCGGTGCGCTATTGTGCGAGAACCCGCAGGTGCAGGACGCGGTCGGGCGCGCCGATGCGATCCTGAACGCCGGGCGCGCCTACCGCAGCGCGATGATCGCCGAGCTGTGGGCGACGGTCGCCTCCGGCAACGAGACCACCCTCGAGCAGCGGGCCCGCTGCCGGCTCGCCTCGGTCTACGCCGGCGACAGCGCGCGCGAGGCGATGGATCTGGTGTACCGGCACGGCGGCAGCACGTCGTTCCAGCGCGAGAGCCGCCTCGCCGAGTGCTGGCGCGACCTGCATGTCGTCGGCCAGACGGTCACGATCGCGCCCGAGTGGTACCCGATCGGCGGCCGGGTGTATCTCGGGATGGACCCCGGCCCCCGCTTGCGCTAGCGGTACCCACCATACCAAACGGGTCCCCCGCGCGCTCTCTTTCGTCGCCCCGCGCAAGAGGCTGCAATCCAATCCTTCCCTCGCTTTCCTGGCCTTCCCCACGCCGGCGCCGGGAAAGCCGAAATGGTGGATTGGATCGCGAACGCACCAGTTCCGGCCGATCGGATTCCAAACTCGTCCACACCTGGGTCAATCTCGACGGATGCGGTGCGGCTCCGGAGTCCGCTGTCCGGCGAGGAACGGCCTTGTCGAATTGGCGATCGGGGGCGGTGGCATTATGGTGCCGGGCAAATCGCTATCACCCGAACCGCTATTGCAGGAGCAACCGATGCCCGATACCGCGACGATGGTGGCGCTGGGCGAGGACTATCCCGAGCTGCGCCAGTCGATCCGCAGGATCTGCGAGCGCTATCCCGGCGAATATTGGCGCCGGCTCGAAGCCGAGCAGGCCTATCCGACCGAGTTCATCGAGGAGCTGACCGAGGCCGGGTTTCTCGCCTCGCTGATCCCCGAGGAATATGGCGGCTCGGGCCTGCCGCTGCGGGCCGCCGCGGTCATTCTCGAAGAGATCAATGCCTCGGGCTGCACCGCGAGCCAAGGCCACGCCCAGATGTACATCATGGGCACGCTGTTGCGCCACGGCAGCGCCGAGCAGAAGGAACGCTATCTGCCAAAGATCGCTTCGGGCGAATTGCGGCTGCAGGCGTTTGGCGTGACCGAGCCCACGACCGGCTCCGACACGACCAAGCTCAAGACCCGCGCGGTCCGCGAGGGCAATCACTACGTCGTCAACGGGCAGAAGGTGTGGACCTCGCGCGCCCGCCATTCCGATCTGATGCTGCTCCTGGCGCGCACGACGCCGATCGACGAAGTCAAGCGCCGCACCGACGGGCTCTCGGTGTTCCTGATTGATCTGCGCGAGAACCTCGGCCACGGCGTCGAGATCCGGCCGATCGAGGCGATGATCAACCACAACACCACCGAAGTCTTCTTCGACAATCTGAAGATCCCACCGGACAGCCTGATCGGCGAGGAGGGCAGGGGCTTCCGCTATATCCTCGACGGCATGAACGCCGAGCGCATCCTGGTCGCCCAGGAATGCGTCGGCGACGGCCGCTGGCTGTTGAACAAGGGCATTGACTACGCCAAGGAGCGGGTCGTCTTCGACCGGCCGATCGGCCAGAACCAGGGCGTGCAGTTCCCGTTGGCGCGCGCCTACGCCGAACTCGAAGCCGCCGACATGATCTGCCGTCGCGCCGCAGCATTGTTCGATGCCGGCGAGGAATGCGGTGCGGACGCCAACATGGCGAAATTGCTCGCCTCGGAGGCGACCTGGCACGCCGCCGAGGCGACGATGGCCACGTATGGCGGTTTCGCCTTTGCCAAGGAATACGACATCGAGCGCAAATGGCGCGAAGCCCGGCTCTATCAGACGGCGCCAATCTCGACCAACTTGATCCTGGCTTATCTCGGCCAGCATGTGCTCGGCATGCCGCGTTCGTATTAAGGCAGCGTAGAGCAGAGAGCTTGACCGAAATAGACGCACGATCCCTATATCTTACCGTCACCCCCGCGAAAGCGGGGGTCCAGGGGCGATCGCACGTCGCTTGCCCTGGCTTCCCGCTTTCGCGGGAATGACGGCCAGAAGTCCGAAAATTTTGTTCGGGTCATACTTTGTTGACTCACTGACAGATATTATTCGCCCATTTACTGAGAGCCGCGGATTAAGGGCGGATCAAATCCGCTTGCAACGAGAGGACGTATTGATCGAAATCGCAAAAAAGACGCGTAAACGCGCCGAGCCGGAACAGGTTCAGTTAAAACCAGTACCCTTGAAGCTCTTGATACCCTTGCTTGAGAAGGCGTCTACTGAAGACGTGGACACAGAGATGCATGATCGGTGGGCAGCGTTATTGCTGTCTGCCTCCAACGAGGCTCATTCAAGGCATCTAGTCTGGGTAGACATTTTAGGAAGAATGAGTTCAGACGAGGCACGGATTCTGGAAAATGCCTGCTTTTCGCATAAAGGGTTCCCGCAGGTATCTTATCCTCGTGGGCATATGGAGGAGAATCGGTCGAAATTAGAAGCGGGAATGCGGCGTTTGATCATTCCAGTCGAGGCTGCGGGTATTGCGGGTAACGACGGTTTGTCTCCTTTGCGTAGATCCGGATTAGCAGGGGACGCTTGCCGGAAGTTCGTTGACGACCATAACTTAATATACGGGACAATAACGTGTGCAACTTTGAACGTGGGTAATGGTGGCGGTGGCTATTATCATGCTGATTTTGGCGTTCCCGGCTCGCCAGGTTATCGCTCTCTCGAAATTCTCGAAAGAGAGAGGTTACTTGATATCGAGCGCTTGAGCAACCCGCAGCGTGGGGTAACGGTGTACTATTTTAATTTAACTTATCTAGGCGTTTCATTTGTTCGCGATTGCTCACCGGAATCTTCGCGTATGGCGGCGAGAAGGCCGAGACCAGTTCGACTGTCGAACGGCATCTCCTCCGATTGATCCTTTATCCGTCTCGGCCAGCACATAATCGGCATGCCGTGCTCCTACGGAGCCTGCTTGCGATGCGGAGGCGGCGACATCATCTTTGTTCTAAATATGGCAAGGAGAGGCTGATGACGATCCATCTCGACCACACCATCGTGCCGGCCCATGACAAGGAAGCATCGGCGCGGTTCTTCGCGCGGATCTTCGGGCTCAGCTATGACGGGCCGATGTCGCATTTCGCGCCGGTCCGGATTGACGAAAACCTGACCATCGATTTCGACAATTGGGACCAATTCGAGCACCACCATTATGCCTTCAAGGTCAGCGAGGCCGAGTTCGACGGCATCTATGATCGGGTCAAGGGCGAGGGGCTGACCTACGGCAGCGGACCGCGCTCGGCCGAGGACATGACCATCAACCATCGCCACGGCGGCCGCGGCTTTTACTTCCGCGACCCGAACGGCCATCTTTTCGAGGTGCTGACCGCCTAGCCTGCCGCGGTTTTCGGGCGCAAGGGCCGGCGCGCCACCCGCGCCGGTCATCCACCTGTGGCATGCCCGGACTGCCCGAAATGCGCGTCGGCGCCGCGGCGCGATTTCGGGTGGCATGCGGGAGGATGCGGGGGCCTCGACCGCCGAGAGCTCGATCCGCTCTCGAATTTCGGTCGCGCATCGTTCAATAATCGGATCGGACGAGGAACATCGGGCGTGCGTCGGATATTTTCGCGACGGAACCCTTCGCTGCGGCAGCTCATCCGACGCCTCGACGACGCCGCACGCGGGATGAACCCGCTGCTCGCCGCCGTCGTCGTCGCCCTGATAATCCTGGATTTCGCCTGCGCCCTCAGCTTGGTCGACTGGCGCAGCCAACAGCAGCCGCCGGTGGCGACGGCGCAACCGAGCGCCGCAGCCGGGCAGGGCGCGGCCGCTTCCCAATCTTCGGCGATACCCCCGTCGATGGCGATGCCGCCTAACTAGGCTGGTCAATCCGGCAAGCCAAAGACTTCCTCGGGCTGGAGCAGGCCGCGCACCGGATGGAACCCCAGTGAAACCAGCGGATGCGGGCAGATCTCGGCAAAGGCGGCGGAGGTCAGCAACGGACGCCATAGGCGTTTGGTCAGCCCTTCGATCCGCGAGGCGAGGTTGACCGCCGGCCCGATCACGGTGAAGTCGAGCCGGTCGGTGGCGCCGACATTGCCGTAGATGACCTCGCCCAGATGCAGCCCGATGCCGGTGCGCATCTCGGCCGTCTCGTTTTCCCGGCGCACCAGGTTGATCGCGGCGAGACGATCGAGCCCTTGCATCGCGGCCTCCAGCGCGCGCAGGCTCGACGGCGCGAAATCCTCGTCGTCCTCGGCCGGGAAGATCGCCAGCACGCCGTCGCCCATGAATTTCAGGATCTCGCCCTTGTTCTCCTGGATCGGCGACACGATCGCGTCGAAATAATCGTCGAGCAATTCGATCACCGCGTTGCCGGGCAGCCGGTCCGAGAGCCCGGTGAAGTTTCGCATATCCGTCATCATGATGACTGCGCGCATCCGTTCGCCTTGCGCCCGCAGGATCTGCCCGGCGAGGATGCGCCGCCCGGCCTGCGGCCCGAGATAAGTATCGAGCAGGCTGGTGCTGATCCGGCGCTCTGCCCGCGTCTCGGCAATCGCAGCCAGGGCCGGGTTGATGTCCTCGAGCTTGGCGATATCCTCGTCGCCGAATCCGCCCGGCTGGTCGGTCGCCCAGGTCACCGTCGGGAACCGGCGATAGGTGCGGTTCAGCGCCAGCGCAAAATAATCGGTGCCGCCGGCCCGCCGGATCCTCTCCAATAGCGGGAATTCCGGCACCGGGTGGTCGAGGCGGCGGCGAAACGGCGTGCCGCGCTCGATCGTGGCGCGGATCGGGCTCAGCCGATATTCCTCGGTGTCTTCGGAGCCGTGCAGGATGCGGTAGTCCTCGACGATGTTGCGGTCGCGCAACCAGCGCACGCCGATGCCGCGGATCTGCGGGTGCAAGATGCCGGTGTGAAACGCAGCGCGCCACAATGGCACCTCGTCGCCGAGGAGCCGCCAGCACAGCTCATCGAACAGTTCGAACCCGCTCTCGATTTGCGGCCCGTCGACCAATAGCCAGCGCGCGATCTGTCCGCCGGGGATCGGCGCACCGAGCCCGGTATAGGCGCCCTCGATCCGGAAAAACTCTTCGCCGCCGATCCGGGGGGTCGGCTCGGTGGGGACGGCGAGGGAAGGCGTCGCAGACAGGGTTCGGGTCCTTTATTGGTTGACTAGGCCATTGGCGGCCCGGCAACGGGGTGCGGGCCGCGGCATAGATAGGGGCGCGGTCCGCCGATTACGACGGTCGGGGACGTTCCGATGGCGGCCAACGTAGGCTAATTTCGACAGCGGCCGCAATTCGCGACCGAGCGGAGAGCAAGCGATGGCGGCTTTTACCACCCGGCCCGAGATCCGTGGCACGTTTGGGGCGGTTGCCTCGACCCATTGGCTGGCCTCGGCGGTCGGCATCAGCATGCTGGAAAAGGGCGGCAACGCCTTTGACGCGGCCGCCGCCGCCGGTTTCACCTTGCAGGTGGTCGAGCCGCACCTGAATGGCCCGCTCGGCGAGGCGCCGATTCTTTTATGGAGCGAGGCTCAGAGCCGTTGCGAGATGATCTGCGGCCAGGGTGTGGCCCCGGCCGCCGCGACGATCGCGCGTTTTCGCGGGCTCGGTCTCGACCTGATCCCGGGCACCGGACTGCTCGCCGCCGCAGTGCCGGCGGCGTTCGGCGCATGGATGCGGCTGTTGCGCGATTGGGGCACGATGCCGCTCTCCGAGATCCTGATGCCGGCAATCGGCTACGCCGAAAACGGCTACCCGGTTGTCGAGCGCATCAGCGAGACGATCGCCGCGATGGCCGAAATGTTCCGCCGCGAATGGCCAAGTTCGGCGGCGGTCTATCTGCCGCACGGCGGCCCGCCGGCGCCTGGGCGGCTGTTCCGCAACCGAGCACTCGCCGCCACCTATCGCCGCGTCCTAGCCGAGGCCGGCGAGGGGTCCCGCGAAGACCGGATCGAGCATGCCTGCGCCGCGTGGTATCGGGGCTTTGTCGCCGAGTTGATCGACCGGTTCTGCCGAGACGAAAAGGTCCTGGACTCCTCCGGGCGGCGCCACGGCGGCCTCCTTACCGGCGACGATTTGACGCGTTGGGTGGCCCCGGTCGAGAGGCCGGTGGCCTTCGATTACCATGGCTGGACCGTGTTGAAGGGCGGCCCGTGGAGCCAGGGGCCGGTATTGCTGCAAACGCTCGCTTTGCTGCAGGGCTTCGATCTCGACGATCTCGATCCGTTAGGGCCGGACTTCATTCACATCGTCGTCGAATGCCTGAAGCTCGCCTTTGCCGACCGCGAGGCGTGGTACGGCGACCCGGATTTTGTCGAGGTGCCGATGCGCACCTTGTTGAGCGCCGCTTACAACGATGCCCGGCGCCGGCTGATCGGCGATCGCGCCTCGTTCGAGCTGCGCCCGGGCAGCCCCGACGCCCGCCTGCCGCGGGTGCTGGTCGGCGGCCGAGATACGATGATCGGCGACGCCGGCATCGGCGAGCCGGCCGGGAGCGGGATCGGCGAGCCGACCCTCTCGCGCGACGGGCTCGTCGCCGGCGACACCTGCCATGTCGACGTCGTCGATCGCTGGGGCAACATGGTCTCGGCGACACCCTCGGGCGGCTGGCTGCAAAGCTCGCCGGTCATTCCTGAGCTGGGGTTTTGCCTCGGCACCAGGATGCAGATGTTCTGGCTCGAACAGGGGCTGCCGGCGAGCCTCGCTCCGGGCAAGCGTCCGCGCAGCACCTTGTCGCCGTCGCTAGCGTTCCGGGACGGCACGCCCTATCTCGCTTTCGGCACGCCCGGCGGCGACCAGCAGGACCAATGGTCGGCCCTGCTGTTCCTGCACCATGCCCACCACGGCATGAACTTGCAGCAGGCGATCGACTGCCCGGCCTTTCATACCGAGCACGGGCCGAACTCGTTCTATCCGCGCGCCGCGCATCCCGGCCTGGTCGCGATCGAGGATCGCTTTCCGCAGCCGACGCGCACGGCACTCGCCGACCGTGGCCATCGCCTCGTCGTCGGCGGCCCCTGGTCGGAGGGCCGCCTCTGCGCCTGCGCCCGCGAAGACACCCCGGAGGGCCGTGTCCTTAAAGCCGCCGCCAACGCCCGCGGCATGCAAGGCTACGCCATCGGCCGCTGAGCCGGGGAGAGGGGCGCGACTGCATGAGCTTACTCCACCGCGGCAAACCCCGGCGCCGATCCGCGACTTGATCGAGCGGTCTGCCAGTGCTGGTTCCGGCCGCTTTCACGAACTCGACGTGTTGCGTGGCTTAGCCGCCGTCGCGGTGCTGCTGTTCCACTATCTCTCGCGATATGATCAGAGGTACCCCCCGCGAGGCGATGTCCCGTTTGGCTTTGCCGACGGCGCCTACGGGGTGCAGCTCTTTTTTGTCATCAGCGGCTTCGTCATCTTCATGACCTTGCGCCGCTGCAACACCGCATCCGATTTTCTCGTCTCCAGATTCTCGCGGCTTTATCCTGCCTATTGGGCCGCGGCACTGCTGACCTGCACCGTCGGAACCTTGTGGCCTCTGCCAAGCCAGCACTACAGCATGATGCAGCTTTTGGTAAATCTGACGATGCTGCAAGGGTTCGCGCGGGTCGCCCCGATCGATGGGGTTTATTGGACGCTCAATGTCGAGCTTTGCTTCTACGTTGTCATGCTGGCGCTGTACGCCTCCGGCCTGCTGGCGAACACGGTCCGCCTCTCAGTCGTCTGGCTTGCTGCAGCGGCCGGAACCCACCTGCTGTCATATCTCGGGTTCGATGTCCCCGAAACAATTCAGCAGATATTCGTGTTGAGATATGCCGCACTTTTTGTCGCAGGAATCAATTTTTATCAAATTTATGCAGAAGGACCGAGCGTCACCTCCGCCACCTTGATCTCGGCTTGTTTATTGGTATATTGGATTTATTATGGCACATTGAGCGCCGAGCGGGTCTTGATAATTTTTGGATTGGTGGCGATCGCGATCTCGGGCCGGGTCTGGTTTCTCTGCGTGCGCCCGCTCGTCTGGCTCGGCACAATTTCTTACTCGCTCTATCTGAGCCATCAGATGATCGGATTTGTCGTGATCAGGTCAATGCAGGAGGCCGGGATTCCATCGGTCGTCGCTATTCCGGCAACGATTTTCACGGCGCTGACCATGGCCAGCGCGCTGACCTATTTTGTCGAGCGCCCGGCGATGCGGGCAATCCGGTCGAGGCGCAAGGCAAGTGTGGTGACGGTCGGCTCAGCTCTTCGAAGCTCGTCCTTCGAGCGGCACTGAAGTCCTGGGGTTGGGGCGAGCGCGCCGGCTGTTCGGCAAGTCGGCGGCTGACCCGAGGCCCTGGTCGGTGTAGTATCGGTGCTGCTATGGCTCAACTCAGCGTCAATTTGAACAAGGTGGCGTTGCTGCGGAATTCGCGGCGGACTGGGGTGCCGGAGGTGGTGCGGTTCGGCCGGATCGCGCTCGAGGCCGGGGCCGACGGGCTGACCGTGCATCCGCGCCCGGACGAGCGCCATATTCGCCGCGACGACGTGTTCGCGATCGCCGAGCTGATGCGACCGTGGCGGCCGGGTTTCGAGCTGAATATCGAGGGCTATCCCGATCGCCGCCTGCTCGACATCGTCGCTGCGGTCAAGCCGGAGCAATGCACCCTGGTGCCCGACGGCCCCGACGCCTTCACCTCGGAAGAGGGGTGGAAGCTCGACTTGGCCCAGCACCGGCTCGTCGATAGGTCGCTCGCCGAGCTGAAGCCGCTCGGCTGCCGCGTCATCCTGTTCGTCGACCCCGATCCCGGCGCCGTGGCCGCGGTGCACAGCACCGGCGCCGACGGGATCGAGATCTACACCGGCTCCTACGCCGCCGCCTTTCGCTCCGGCCGTCACCATGCGCAATTGGCCGCCTGCGTCGCGACCGCCGCGCGCGCCGCCGAGCTCGGGCTCGTCGTCAATATCGGCCACGACCTCAACCTTTTTAATCTGCCGCCGCTGGTCGCCGCCTTGCCGGCGGTGGCCGAGGCTTCGATCGGGCACGAGCTGACCGCGGACGCGCTGGTCGTCGGCTTTGCTGCGGCAGTCGCCGCCTATAAGGCCGCGTTGGCCGACGCGGGCGTCGCATGAATGCGGCGCTCCGCCGGTCGGCCAATGCGCCAGGAGCGGTTCGACCCTATATGATACGACCGGTTGTCGAGAACGGCCGGGATAGCGCGAATGGTCGCGGCTGACATGGCGGCCGACAAGGATACCCGCGGCGATGAGGTATGTCAGAGGGGTGCTGCAGCCCGGAGAGACGGTGGTCTATGAGACGAGGCTGCATTGGCTGATCTATCTGCGAGCGATCTTGGCGCTGATCGTCTGCGGCGTGCTCGCCGGCGGGGCGATCGCCGCCGCCGCTACCCAGAACCTCAGCCTTGCCCTGTGGATCGCCGCGGCGATCTTCGCGCTGCTTGCGCTCTCCGCCGGACTGCGCGCCTTTGTCCGCCGCACCACGACCGAACTCGCCGTCACCGACCATCGCGTCATCTACAAGACCGGGCTGTTGTCGCGGCATACCCTTGAGATGAACCGTTCCAAGGTCGAGAGCGTCGATGTCAATCAGACGATCCTGGGACGCATTCTCGGTTATGGCACGATCATCGTCCGCGGCACCGGTGGCAGCCTCGAGCCGATGCGGCGGATCGCCGATCCGCTGACCTTTCGCAGCCACATCACCGCGGCCGACTGATCATAATGCCGCGGCGGTCGTCGGCCGCCCGGCCCGGCATTGCCCGAATCGGGCCGATTTGACATCATCGGCCCTGGGGCAGAGGTTGGGGGGCAGAGCTTGGGAGATGCTTTTGCTTCAGCGCGGAATGCGAACCGATGCTGTTTGACCTCGGCTGGTCTGAGATTCTGCTGATCGGCATCGTCGCCTTGGTATTTATCGGGCCGAAAGACTTGCCGAAAGCGATGCGCCTGGCCGGCTACTGGGTGCGCAAGGCGCGCACCTTGTCCCGCGAATTCCAAAGCAGCATCGATCAGATGATCCGCGAAGCCGAGCTCGACGACATGCGCCAGCAGCTCAAAAAGGCGTCCGAATTCGATCTCGACCGCGAATTCCACAACACCATCGATCCGACCGGGAGCTTGAGCGAAGGCCTGGAACCTCCTGAATTGCCGAGCTTTTCGCCGGTCGAGGGGTTGCCGTCGCCGCTGGTCGAGGGGCGGCTCGATGCCGCGTCCGAAGCGGCGGCGCCACGCGAACCCTCAGCAGGCGATCCGGTGCCAGAACCGTCACGCAGCGATCCGGCGGCCGCCAAGCCCGGATTGGCCCCCGAGGCCGACAGACCGCCGACGGCCGAGGCCGAACCGCACCGAGCGGGCGGCGATGACCCGGCTGCGATTGCCGTCGAGATCGCGCCGCCCAGGCCATAGGCACGCGCGATGACGGACGAACGGGAGGCCGAGCTCGAAGCCGGCCGAATGCCGCTCTTCGATCACCTGATCGAGTTGCGGAACCGGCTGATGTGGTCGATCGGCGCGGTCATGGTCGCGTTTCTCGTCTGCTATCAGTTCAAGGTGCGGATCTACGCCTTTCTGGTCCACCCGCTTGCCGTGATCTTCAAAGGCCAGACCGGGCGCCATTTGATCTACACCGGTTTGACCGAAGCGTTTTTTACCTATGTCAAGGTGTCGTTCTGGGCCGGCCTGTGCATCGCCTTTCCGGTGGTGGCCGTGCAGATCTGGAAATTCGTCGCACCCGGCCTCTACAAGAACGAGCGACGCGCGTTCCTTCCTTACCTGTTCGCCACGCCGGTGTTGTTTGCGATGGGCGCGTCCCTCGCCTATTTTGTCGTGATTCCTTATGCTTGGCGATTTTTCGTTAGCTTCGAATCGCCGGGCGGGCACGGCACCCTGCCGATCGTCCTCGACGCCAAGGTCAGCGAATACCTCTCGCTGGTGATGACTCTGCTGTTCGGCTTTGGCATTGCCTTTCAGCTGCCGGTGCTGTTGACCTTGATGGCGCGGGTGGGGCTCGTGACATCGGCCGGGCTCGCCTCCAAACGCCGCTACGCGATCGTCATTATGTTCGTGGTCGCGGCGGTACTGACGCCGCCCGATGTCGTCAGCCAAACCAGCCTGGCAATCCCGTTGATCCTGCTGTTCGAGGCCTCGATCGTCTCCTGCCGCATGGTCGAGAAGGCGCGCGCCAAACGCGAAGCCGCGGAGGAGGCCGAGCTCGCGGCCAAGGGCAACCCGGCTGCCGGCGAGTGATGCGCCCGTTGCATGCTCAGTGAGGCTTGCTTGCCTCGGTCGTTGGCGACGGCGATGCCCCTCACTCCAGCCCTTTTCCCGCGAGCTGGCGAGGGAGCCGCTGACCGACTACGCTTCTCAATACCGCCGCAGCAGGCCGACCAGGCGGCCCTGGACCTTGACCCGATCGGGTCCGAAGATTCGGGTTTCATAGGTCTTGTTGGCCGGTTCGAGGGCGATCGAGGCGCCGCGTCGGCGCAGCCGCTTCAGGGTGACCTCCTCGTTGTCGACAAGGGCGACGACGACGGTGCCGTTCTCGGCGGTATCGCCGCGCTCGATGATGATCGTGTCGCCGTCGAGGATGCCGGCCTCGATCATGCTGTCGCCGGCGACTTCGAGGGCGTAATGCTCGCCGCCGCGGCCGAGCAGGCTGGTCGGCACGCCGACCGTGGCGCTCTGGTCGCGCAATGCCTCGATCGGGGTGCCGGCGGCGATCCGGCCGTACAGCGGCAGATCGACCGCTTCGACATCGGGGGCCACCGGTGCGCCCGGCAGGGAGGCATTGAAGTCGCCCCGGATCACGGTCGGCGAGAACCGGCTGCGGTCGGAGCCGGGTCCGGCAGCGCTCTCCTCGGGCAATTTCGTCACCTCCAGCGCGCGCGCGCGGTGCGGCAGGCGGCGAATAAACCCACGCTCCTCGAGCCCGCTGACGAGCCGGTGGATCCCGGATTTCGATTTGAGGCTCAACGCATCCTTCATCTCGTCGAAGGAGGGCGAGACGCCGGTCGCCATCAGACGCTGGTTGATGAACAGCAGCAACTCGCGCTGCTTTGCGGTCAGCATGAAAACCCCACTTGGCCTGTGCGGAACGAATCCAAAACGTCGGATCTCGTTCTACTTTGGTTCGCGCACCGCGTCAAGCGTCGTCATCAAGAAAAATCGACCGCTCAGCGGTTTTTAGATCGGCAACGCCCCGATCGGGAAGCGGAGGATCGGAACGATGCTGCCGGCCGCCGCGGCGGCAGCGTGCGGCGGGCGCAGGATCAGGCAATCGGCGGCGGAAAGCAGCCGCATCATCGAGCTGTCCTGGGTGTCGAAGGCAAACACCTCCTCGGCGCCGTCCTCGGCACGGGCGAGCCGGGCGCGCAGATAATCCTGGCGGCGGTCGTTTGCCGGCACCGGCGCACCGAGCCGAGCCGTGGCGACCGGGTCCACCGCGTGGGCAAGGCCGCTCAGCCGTTCGATCGCGGGCTTGAGGAACAGCATCGCGCAGACAACGGTCGAAACCGGGTTGCCAGGCAGCCCCAGCAGCGGCGTGCCTCGATAGCGGCCAACCATCAGCGGCTTTCCCGGCCGCATCGCGATCTGCCAGAAATCGAGTTCGAACCCGTCGGCGGCCAATGCCTCGCGCACCAGATCGTGCTCGCCGACCGAAGCTCCGCCGGTGGTGACCAGGAGGTCGACGCCTTTTGTCGCGGCGGCGATGCGGCGCAAGGCCTCGAGATCGTCGGGGGCGTTGCCGACCGAGACCGCGATCCCGCCGCAGGCCGCGGCGACGGCGGCGAGCGCCAGGCTGTTCGAGCTGACGATCTGGTGCGGCCCGATCGGGTCCCCTGGCATGACGATCTCGTCGCCGGTCGACAGTATGCCGATGCGCGGCCGGCGATGGACGAGGAGCCACGGCCGGTTCATCGCCGCCAACAGGCCGATGTCGCGCGCCGTCAAGCGTCGGCCAGGCCGCAGCAATACTTCGCCCGCGGTGAAATCCAGACCCTCGCGGCGGACATAGCGGCCGCGCGGCGCCCCTTCAAGCACGCGCACGCGCTCGCCCAGCCGCTCGGTGTCCTCCTGGATCACGATCGTATCAGTGCCGTCCGGCATCGGCGCCCCGGTGAAGATGCGAGCGGCCTCACCGGCGCCGACACGGCCGCCGAAACCGGCCCCGGCCGGCACTTCGGCGACAATCCGCAATTCGACCGGGACCCGGCCCAAATCGTCGGCGCGCACCGCATAGCCGTCCATCGCCGAGACCGCGAAAGGCGGTTGCGTGCGTCGCGCCGCGACCTCCTCTGCAAGGACGCGGCCGAGCCCGTCCGCAAGCGAAATCTGCTCGGGCGGCAGGGCCTCGACCAGAACCAGCAGACGCGCCAGCGCTTCTTCAACCGAAATCACCGATCTGCCTCCCAGTCTCCAGATTTACCGCCCGATTTCCTAATGAGCCGAAGATCGGTCACGACCATGCCGCGATCGACCGCCTTGCACATGTCATAGATCGTCAACGCCGCGACGCCGGCGGCGGTTAGCGCTTCCATCTCGACCCCGGTGCGCCCGCGCAACCGGCAGGCCGCGGTGATGTCGACTGCGCTGCGCTCCGGCGCGCACACCAGGTCGAGCTCGACCGAGGTCAAGGCCAGCGGATGGCACAGCGGGATCAATTCGGCGGTGCGCTTCGCCGCCATGATCCCGGCGAGCCGCGCCACCGCCAGCACGTCGCCCTTGGCCACGTCGCCGGCACGAATTCGTTCGAGCGTCTCCGGCCGCATCACGACCCGCGCCCCGGCGATGGCGACCCGGTCGGTCTCGCCCTTCGCCGAGATGTCGACCATATGGGCGCGGCCCTGCGCGTCGAGATGGGTAAATTCCGGCAGACGGAGCAGATGGCGCGTCGCCGTTGCGACATCGGGCGCGCGCATCAGAGTCTCGCCGACCAGGAAGCAGCGAGCGCCCACTGCAGCCAGACGATCGAGATCGTCGGGACCACGAATGCCGCTCTCGGCAACGACGATTCGGTCGGAGGGAACCAAGCACGCCAGCTCCTCCGTCGTCTTAAGATCGACCGATAAGGTATTGAGATTTCGATTGTTGATGCCAATCAGCCGCGCCCCGAGGCGCAACGCGCGATCGAGCTCGTCGGCATCGTGCACTTCGGCCAGCACGTCGAGCCCGAGTTCGCCCGCCGCCGCCTCCAGCTCGCGCGCCG
Organism: uncultured Alphaproteobacteria bacterium; assembly: GCA_963832875.1. Lineage (GTDB taxonomy): Bacteria > Pseudomonadota > Alphaproteobacteria > ATCC43930 > CGMCC-115725 > AP-15. The sequence continues at coordinate 541,705 of CAWHWB010000007.1, forward strand.
CCGCGTCGGACAGCGCGGCCAGGATCAGCAGGACGCAATCGGCGCCGATCAGCCGGCTTTCGAGGACCTGGTACGGGTCGAGGATGAAATCCTTACGCAGCACCGGCAGCGAGGTGGCGCCGCGCGCGGCGCGCAAATCGTCGTCGCGGCCCTGGAAATAGGGGGAGTCGGTCAGCACCGAGAGGCAGGCGGCGCCACCCGCCTGATAGGCGCGGGCCAGTGCCGCCGGGTCGAAATCGGGTCGGATCAGCCCGGCGCTGGGCGAAGCCTTTTTGATCTCGGCGATCAGGCCCCAGCGACCTGCGACAAGCTGCCGCTCCAGGGCCGCTGCAAACGGCCGCACCGGCGCCGCCGCGGGGAGGCTGGCTAACAGCGCCGCTTCCGACACCGTCGCCTTGGCACGGGCGACATGGGCGCGCTTCTCGGCGCAGATCTGGTCGAGCACGTCGCTCATCGGATCGCCTGCGCGGCCTCGGCCGGGGCGTTGGTGCGTGCGACGAGATCGCCGAGCACACGGCCCGCGGCACCCGAATCGATCGACCGCGCGGCCAGCTCGACCCCGTGGGCGAGATTCGTTGTCCGGCCAGCGATCAAGAGTGCGGCGCCGCAGTTCAGCAATACAACATCGCGCAGCGGCCCGCCGGCGCCGGCGAGCAGCTCGCGCATCAGCCGGGCATTGTGCGCGGGCTCGCCGCCGCGCAGATCGGCGAGCCGCGCCGACGGCAGCCCGGCATCTTCAGCAACGATTTCGAAGGTTTCAACCCGGCCGTTGTCGAGGGCGGCGACCGTGGTCGGGCCGGTGGTGGTCAACTCATCGAGCCCGTCGCCATGCACCACCCAGGCGCGCTCGCCGCCGAGCCGCCCCAGCACCTCGGCCATCGGGCGCACCCATTCGGGCGCGAACACGCCGACCAATTGGCGGCGCGCCTGGGCCGGGTTCGACAGCGGCCCCAACAGGTTGAAGATCGTCCGTGTCCCCAGCTCGACCCGGGTCGGCGCCACGTGGCGGGTGGCGCTGTGATGGCGCGGCGCCATCAGAAAGCCGATGCCGATCTCCCACAGGCAGGCGCGCACCACGGAAAGCTCGGCCTCGATGTTGACGCCGAGTGCGGTCAGCACGTCGGCCGAGCCGGATTTCGAGGACAATGCGCGATTGCCGTGCTTCGCGACCGGCACGCCGCAGCCGGCGACGACCAAGGCGCTCGCGGTCGATATGTTGAAGCTGCCCGAGGAGTTGCCGCCGGTGCCGCAGGTGTCGATCGTCGCTGGCGGCGCGTCGATCGTCACCGCTTTCGCGCGCATGATCCGCGCGGCACCGGCGATTTCGTCGACGGTCTCGCCACGCACCCTGAGCGCCATCAGAAACGCGCCCATCTGCGAGGGTGTCGCATCGCCGCTCATGATCGTGTCGAACGCCGCCTCGGCTTCGCTCTCGCTCAGGCTGCGGCCCTGCGCGACCCGCGCGAGCAACGCCTTGAGATCTCCGAGCGCGCCCCTCACCCGGCGGTGTCCGGCACGATCGGCAAACCGTCGATTCGCAGCAGCATGTTCAGGCCCGCCTCTGACTGAACCCTCTTATATCAGGCTTATATCAGGCCGCCGCTGCGGACGGAACGCCTCGGAACTGCTTGAGGCGTCGCCAACCGGCGGCCTGCTCGGCGAGCGGGCTCGGTCTCCAACCAGATCACGAGGACAGATCTACGCCAGGATTGCCTCGGCTTAGTCCAATCGCTCCGTGAGGGGCGGGTCTCGGCAATGCGGCGGGTAGCTGTTGCGGCTGGGGTTTTCGACTGCTAAGCTGTATCCATGGTTCGCATTGCCCACTCGGCAGCTTGGTGGTGGCCCGTCTGACACGGGCGGCCGTCGTTTGACATTTCCGATCGAGGCCGCTTCGGAGTTCCGGGCGGCCTTTCGAGTTTTTGAGGCGAACCTCCCGGATCTCCAAAGGCCCCGACACAGAGGAGATCTTAATGCAGCTAATCAGCTACACCACCAAGGGCGGCGTCGGCGTCAGGCGGGAGATCCGCGAGGGCCGCTATCAGCCCGCCGACGATGCGCTGGCGCAGGCGCTCGACCGGCGGCGCGGCGTGCTGTTTTCGTCGAGCTTCGAATTTCCCGGCCGGTATACCCGTTGGGACATGGGATTTGTCGATCCGCCACTGGCGTTCACCGCGCGCGGGCGCAGCTTTGCGATCGAGGCCCTGAACCCGCGCGGCCGGGTCTTGCTGCCGGCGATCGCCGAGGCCTTGTCGCCGCTACCGGCGGCGAGCCTCGATCGGATCGGCGGCGACTGCCTTCGCGGCGCAATTGCCGAAACCGCTGAACGCTTTCCGGAAGAGATGCGCAGCCGTCAGCCCTCGGTGTTTTCGGTGCTGCGCGTGCTCGTCGACTTGTTTTCCAGCGCCGAGGACCAGCATCTCGGGCTCTACGGCGCCTTCGGCTACGATCTCGTGTTTCAGTTCGAGCCGATGCGTCTGCGATTGCCGCGCGCCGATGACCAGCGGGACCTGGTGCTCTATCTGCCCGACGAGATCCTGGTCGTCGACCACATGCGCCAGATCGCCGCGACCCATCGCTATGAGTTCGAATTCGCCGGGGCGTCGACGGCGGGGCTGTCGCGGGCGACCCCCGCCGCACCCTACCGGCTCGGCCGCACGCCCGACCAATGCCCGAGCGCCAGCGACCATGGCCCCGGCGAATACGCCGCCCTGGTCGAGTGCGCCAAGGAGGCCTTTGTCCGCGGCGATTTGTTCGAGGTCGTTGTCGGGCAGCTCTTGGCCGAACGCTGCGCCGATCCGCCGAGCGTCGTCTTTCAGCGGCTGCGGCAGGCCAACCCGGCGCCCTATGGCGCGCTGATCAATTTGGGTGAGGGCGAGTTTCTTGTGTCGGCGTCGCCTGAGATGTTCGTGCGGGTCGAGGGCAGGCGGATCGAGACCTGCCCGATCAGCGGCACGATCGCCCGCGGCCGCGATCCGGTCGAGGACGCCGAACGCATCCGCGAATTGTTGAACTCGACCAAGGATGAAAGCGAACTGACGATGTGCACCGATGTCGACCGCAACGACAAGTCGCGGGTGGCGGTGCCGGGCAGCGTGCGGGTAATCGGGCGACGCCAGATCGAGCTATATTCGCGGCTCATTCACACGGTCGACCATGTCGAGGGGGAGTTGCGCGCGGAATTCGATGCGCTCGACGGGTTTCTGAGCCACGCCTGGGCGGTGACCGTGACCGGGGCGCCGAAATTGTGGGCGATTCGCTTTATCGAAGAGCAGGAACGCTCGGCGCGGCGCTGGTACGGGGGGGCCATCGGGCGCGTCACCTTTGACGGCAACATGAACACCGGGCTGACTCTGCGCACGATCCGGATCAAGGACGGGGTCGGCGAGGTGCGGGCCGGCGCCACCCTGCTCTACGACAGCGATCCGCAGGCCGAGGAAGCCGAATGCCGGCTCAAGGCCTCGGCGATGTTCACCGCGATCCGCGGCAAGGCGGCCGGCGCCGCCGACTTGCGCGCCGCGGCGGGTGCAGGGGCCGGGCGCGCGGTGCGGGTGCTGCTGATCGACCACGAGGATTCGTTCGTGCACACATTGGCGAATTACATGCGCACCACCGGCGCCGAGGTGGTGACGATGCGCCCCGACTTGGCCCGCGCCGAATTGCGCCGGGGCGAGACGCCCGATCTCGTTGTGCTGTCGCCTGGGCCGGGGCGACCCGCCGATTTTGCGATGGCCGAGACCATCGACCTCGCGATCGGGCGGTCGCTGCCGATCTTCGGCGTCTGTCTCGGGCTGCAAGGGATCGTCGAATATTTCGGCGGCGCGCTCGACGTGTTGGGAACGCCATACCACGGCAAGCCGTCGCTGGTGCGGGTGCTCGGCGGCAGGCTGTTCCGCGATCTGCCGGGCGAGTTCACGGTCGGCCGCTATCATTCGCTGCACGCCCGCCGCAGCATTTTGCCGGCGGCGCTCGCGGTCACCGCCGAAACCGCGGACGGCGTGGTCATGGCGATCGAGCACGCCGAATTGCCGATCGCCGCGGTTCAATTTCATCCCGAATTGGTCATGACCCTGCGCGAAGAGATCGGCATGCCGATCATCGCCGCCGTGCTGTCGGGGTTCGGCAGCGCCGACCGGCGGTCAGACCGCATAGGATAGTCGCACTGTGATCCGGCCGTTGCGCCAGCTCACCAGCTTGCGGTCGGCGGCCGGACTGTGCAGGAAGTCGCGCAACCCGGCATAGGCCGCTGCTTCTTCGTCATCGAGTTGCGATGCCCATGACCCTGACGCTGTCGGCCGCGGGAAGCCGCGCGTGGCGCAGAATGATTGCAACGATGATTAGGTAGATCGCGGTCATGACCGAGTATTGCAGACCGATCAGGATGAGGCACAGCGGCGGGGACGTTTCGTCGACGGCGTAGAACAGCTCCGCCGGCCGCGACAGGGTTCGACGGATGCTGGCGCCGGCACGAGCGGCTCCGCCGCATTCGATTGGAGAGCAGTCTGGGAACTGCCGATCACGCGCTCAAGACCTCCGACGCCGGAACGGGCGGCCCCGGCGCGGCCGCTCAGAACAGGTGGTCGAGCGTTTCGTGCTGGATCTCGACCGGAAAACGACCGCGCAAGGCCTGGGTGAACTCATCGCCGAGGTCGGACTGCACGCCCGCGTCCATTTGGTGCGACAGCTCCGCCGTGGCGGTTTTCGTGGCGGCGGCCGGCTCCTCGACCTTGGTCAGCTGGGCAACGTAGGCAGCGCCGGCATCGGCGGCGGTGACGACGGCGCCGGTCTTGACCGCAAACAGCCGGGCGACGAGCGCCGGCGCCACCCCTTCGTCGCCCGTCGATTGCCGCGGGAACGGCGGCGAGACCGTGGCCTTCAGGCCTTTGGCGGCGGCGATGGTCGCCAGCGACATGCCCGGCTTGACCGCGGCGGCCAGCGCATCCGCCTCGTTGATGACGGTCTGGCGGCGCTTGTCGGCCTGCCACCCGGCGACCGCCACATCCTTGACCTCGGCCAGCGGCCTGACCGAGGGCGGCATGATCTTGGTCAGGTGCAGCACGAAGATGGCGCCATCCGGGGTTTGCGTGACCCGGGTGGTGCGGTCCGCATCGGTTGCAAAAGCGAGCTTCAACACCGTCGCCGGCGCCACCGGCAGCGCCACGGGCTTGCCGGCGCGATCGCGGCCTTTGTCGTCGACCGCGCCGACGACGGTCGTCTTCAACCCGAACTTGGCTGCCGCCTCGCCGATATCGGCGCCGCCGGCGATCGCATCGTCGACGTGGTTGGCGAGCGTATAGAGCCGATCGACGGCTTCGTCATGGGCGACGTCGGCCCGCAATTTTGCCTTGGCCTCGTCGAAGCTCTGCGTCTTCGGCGGCTCGATCTTCGCAACCCGCAGAATGTGCCAGCCAAGCGGCGACTTGACGGGCGTGCTCGGCTTGTCGAGCGGCAATGCAAAAGCCACCTTGGCCAACGCGTCCGGCAGATCCTCGCGCTTGACCAGGCCGAGGTCGATCGTCTGCGGGTCCTGGCCGGCGATCGTGGTCGCGATCGTGTTCCAATTCTTGCCGGCGGCGAGGGCCGCTTCGGCCGCTTTCGCCTTGTCCTCGGAGGATGCGAGGATCTGTTGCACGTCGCGGCGCTCGGGCAAGACGAACTCGGCCTGTCGCTGATCGTAGGCGCTCTTCAGCCTGGCCTCGGGAACGGTGATCGTCTTGGCGAGATCGGACGGGGTCAGGCTCGCCAGCGTGAACCCGCGATATTCGGGCGCGCGGAACAGATCGCGGTGCCGGTCGTAGAACTTGGTCAGCTCCGCCTCGGTCGGCTGACCGACATCGCCGGCGCCGGCATCGGGAAGTGTCACAATTTCGGCGACGCGCTGCTCGTTGCGGTAGCGATAGAGCCGGTCGACCATCGCCCGCGGCGCCGCGCCGCCGCCCGTGACCGCCAGCAGCAGATCGTTGCGCGGGATCTCCTGGCGCAGGCGCTGGACGTATTGGCTCTCGGTCATCTGGTTTGCCGCGAGCAGCGCTTCGAACGCGGCGCGGTCAAAAACCCCGTTCTGGCCGCGGAACATCGGGTCCTGGGTGACGGCGTTGCGAATCACGTCGTCCGAGACCTCGAGCTGCAGATGCGCTGCTTCCTGATCGACCAGGCTCTGATCGATCAGCTGGCGCAGCACCTCGTCGATGACGCCCATCTGCTTTGCCTGTCGCAGATCGACGGCGCTGCCGGTCTGCGTGCTCAGCCGCTCGAGCGCCGGCTGTACCGCCGATTGTAGCGCGCTCGCATCGATGCTTTGGCCGCCGACCGTGGCGACCGCGGTGTCCGGCGCGCGATTGCGGAAGATGTCGCCGATACCCCAGATCCCGAAGGTTACGATCAGGATGCCAAAGAGGCCCTTGACGAACCAGGACCCCGCTTTGGAGCGGATCGCTTGCAGCATGGAGGCAAGGGGCCTCTCGATAAGGGCCCGGGCCGGTTGACCGGACCGGATGCCGGTGTGATCGTAGCGGCGTGATGATAGGGGTGCGCGGGCGGTGCCGCAACACCGGCCGGCAAAGAGAGAGGCGGATGGCGAATCGTACCAAGCTTGTCGCCGGCAATTGGAAGATGAACGGGTTGCGCGCCGACGGCCTGGCGCTGGCGCAGGCGCTGGCGGTCCGAATGAGGGGGCTGCCGGACGGCGCGGCGCTCCGCTGCGAGCTGTTGGTCTGTCCGCCGGCGACCTTGCTCTCCGCGGTGCACGATTGCGTCGCGAAAGCCGGCATAGCGGTCGGCGGCCAGGATTGCCACGCCGCGCCAAGAGGCGCCTTTACCGGCGACATCAGCGCCGAGATGCTGGCCGACGCCGGCTGCACCCATGTGATCCTCGGGCATTCCGAGCGCCGCCACGGCCACCGCGAGACCGATGCCGAAATCTGCGCCAAGATGACCGCCGCGCATCGCGCCGGCCTGACGCCGATTGTCTGCGTCGGCGAGACCCGTCAGCAGCGCCAAGCGGGCGAGGAGATTATGGTGGTCGCCTCCCAGCTCGCTGGCTCGATCCCGGACGGCCTCGACCCAGACCGGCTGGTCGTGGCCTACGAGCCGGTTTGGGCGATCGGCACCGGGCTCAGCGCCACTCTCGACGACATCGCAGTCATCCATGCGGCGCTTCGCGCGGATTTGGCGCCGACGACACGAATTCTCTATGGCGGCTCGGTCAACCCGACCAATGCCGCCACGATCCTCGATCTGCCCGACGTCGACGGCGCCCTGGTCGGCGGCGCCAGCCTAGACGCCGATTCGTTCTGGGCGATCGCCCACTGCTGCGGCCGCTAGGGGGGATTCGGGTGGCGCTGGCCACGGCACGGCCCAGGGTCTAAAACCCGGCGATGACCATTCTGCTTCTCGTGCTTCACATCATGATCGCGATCTCGCTGGTCGGGGTCATCCTATTGCAAAAGAGCGAAGGCGGGGCGCTCGGCATGGGCGGCGGCGGCATGTCGGGGTTCATGACCGGGCGTTCGACCGCGAATTTGTTGACCCGCGCGACCGCGATCCTCGCCGCCGCCTTCATGACCACGAGCGTGCTATTGGTGGTCATGCACAACCGCGAGCGCGCGCCGCCCTCGATCATCGGCCAGGGCGTGCCGTCGCTGCCGGCGGGGCCTGCCGTGCCGCTCGCCCCGACCGCACCGGCAGCGCCGACGACGCCGGTCAAGCCGGCGGCACCGGCCGCCCCGAGCGCGCCGCTGGCGCACTGAGAGGCGCTCGCCGAGCGGGCCCGCCCGGCACTTATTTACCAACGGGATTCACATTTCCCAATGGGATCGGCGCGGGTGATGCTGTAAGGTGGAATTCCATGACGCGGTTTATCTTCATTACCGGCGGCGTGGTCTCCTCTCTGGGCAAAGGCTTGTCGGCGGCAGCGCTCGGCGCGTTGCTGCAGGCGCGCGGCTTCAGGGTCAGGCTGCGCAAGCTCGACCCCTACCTCAACGTCGATCCCGGGACGATGAGCCCGTACCAGCACGGCGAGGTCTACGTCACCGAGGACGGCGCCGAGACCGACCTCGATCTCGGCCATTACGAGCGTTATGTCGGTGTTGCCGCGAGGCGCAGCGATTCGGTCACCACCGGGCGGATCTATTCGACCGTCATCAGCCGCGAGCGGCGCGGCGAGTATCTCGGCGCCACAGTCCAGGTCATCCCCCACGTCACCGACGCGATCAAGGAGTTCATCCAGGCCGATCTCGACGGCGAGGATTTCGTCCTGTGCGAGATCGGCGGCACCGTCGGCGACATCGAGAGCCTGCCGTTCCTCGAGGCGATTCGCCAGCTCGGCTACGAGCTCGGCCGCGAGCGGGTGATGTTCGTGCACCTGACCCTGGTTCCCTACATCCCGGCGGCCGGGGAGCTGAAGACCAAGCCGACCCAGCATTCGACCAAGGAGTTGCTCGGCCTCGGCATCCAGCCCGACATCCTCTTATGCCGCTGCGACCGGCCGATCCCGCCCGGCGCCCGCAAAAAGATCGCGCTGTTCTGCAATCTGCGGGAAGCCCGCGTCATTCCGGCCCTCGACATCGACACGATCTATGCCGTGCCCGCCGCCTACCACGCCGAGGGGTTCGACCGCGAGGTCTGCCGGCATTTCGGCCTCGACGCCCCGGAGCCCGACCTCGCGCGCTGGAACGAGATCGTCAGCCTGATCCACAAGCCCGAGGGGCGGGTGACAATCGCGATCGTCGGCAAGTACACCCATCTGCCGGACAGTTACAAATCCTTGGCCGAGGCGATGACCCATGGCGGGCTCGCCAACAATGTCGGGATCGATCTCGACTGGATTGATTTCGGAGGTGTTCGAGGCTGAGGCCGAGGCGGTGCGGCAGCTCGAAGGTGTGGATGGCATCCTCGTCCCCGGCGGCTTCGGCGAGCGCGGCACTCCGGGCATGATCGAGGCCGCCCGCTTTGCCCGCGAGCGGCGGGTGCCCTATTTCGGCATCTGCTTTGGCATGCACATGGCGGTGATCGAGGCGGCGCGCGACCTCGCCGACCTGCCCGGTGCCGGGTCGACCGAATTCGGCCCGTGCCGGCATCCGGTCGTTGGGCTATTGACCGAATGGACCCGCGGCAACACCATCGAACGGCGCAATTCGAACGAGGATCTCGGCGGCACGATGCGGCTCGGCGCCTATGACGCGGTCTTGGCGGCCGGCAGCCGGGTCGCCGAGATCTATGGCGCCGATCATATCAGCGAGCGCCACCGCCACCGCTACGAGATCAATGTCGGCTACAGGGAACGTTTGGAAGCGACCGGGCTGCGGTTCTCGGGCATGTCGCCCGATGGCATCCTGCCCGAGATCGTCGAATTATCCGATCATCCCTGGTACATCGGCGTGCAGTTTCATCCCGAACTGAAATCGACGCCATTCGCGCCGCACCCGCTGTTCGCCTCGTTCGTCCGCGCCGCCCGCGACCAGTCGCGCCTGGTGTAGGCTGGCGCTGATGTCCGCGTTGTCGATACGCCAGTCCAACCTCGTCGCCCCCGCGCAAGCGGGGGTCCAGGACAATTGTCGCGGACCCCGGGTCCTGAGTTTCCGCTTTCGCGGGAATGACGGTAAAGGCGATCGGGTGTCCGGATGACCCCTCGCCATATCGCGATCGGCGACATCACCCTCGGCAACGATCTGCCGCTCGCTTTCATCATCGGTCCGAATACGCTCGAATTGCGCGCGCACGCGCTGGAAATGAGCGCGGCACTGGCCGAGCTCGGCGCGCGGCTGAAGATCAGCCTGATCTACAAGACCTCGTTCGACAAGGCGAACCGTTCTTCGATCGCAGGCGCCCGAGGCGTCGGATTGGAGGCCGGATTGCCGATCCTCGCCGAGGTCAAGCGAGCGCACCGGCCTGCCGGTGCTGACCGACGTGCACGAGAAAGAGCAGTGCGCGTTGGTGGCCGAAGCGGTCGATATCCTGCAGATCCCGGCTTTCCTGTGTCGCCAGACCGATCTGCTGCTGGCCGCGGGCATGACCGGCAAGCCGGTCAACGTCAAAAAGGGCCAGTTCCTCGCACCCTGGGACATGCAGCACGTTGCGGCCAAGATCGCTTCGACCGGCAACCAGCAGATCCTGCTGTGCGAACGAGGCGCCAGCTTCGGCTACAACACGCTGACCGTCGACATGCGCGCGCTGCCGATCATGGCGCGGACCGGCTATCCGGTCGTGTTCGACGCCACCCATGCGGTGGCGCAGCCCGGCGGCCTAGGCGACCGTTCGGGCGGCGAGCGCGAGTTCGGTCCCGTCCTGGCCCGCGCCGCCGCGGCAATCGGTGTGGCCGCAATGTTTATCGAGACGCACCAGGACCCCGACCATGCCCCTTGCGAGGGCCAGACCATGCTGCCGCTGCGCGCCCTGCCGGCATTGCTCGAAGAGCTGATCGCCTTCGACCGCATTGCGAAGTCACGGCCGCAGAGCGCCGCCCCGTAGGCCGTCATGGCTGGACTTGATCCGGCCATCCGTGTCCGGCATTGACGGACGCCCATGGATGACCCGGTCAAGCCCGATCATGACGCTTTTGGACGGAATCCAATGACCGCGATCGCCGACATTCATGCCCGCGAGATTCTCGACAGCCGGGGCAATCCGACGGTCGAGGTCGAGGTGACGCTCGACGACGGTGCGATGGGCCGGGCGGCGGTGCCGTCGGGCGCCTCGACCGGTGCGCACGAGGCGATCGAAAAGCGCGACGGCGGACAGCGCTATGGCGGCCGGGGCGTATTGCAGGCGGTCGCTGCGGTCAACGGCGAGATCTTCGACGCGCTCTCCGGGTTCGACGCGGCCGATCAGATGACGCTCGACCGCACCCTCGTCGAGCTCGACGGCACCCCGAACAAGGCCCGGCTCGGCGCCAACGCGATCCTCGGTGTCAGCCTCGCTTGCGCCAAGGCCGCCGCCACCGAGCTGTCGCAGCCGCTCTACCGCTATGTCGGCGGCGTCTTCGCCCGCACCCTGCCGGTGCCGATGATGAACATCGTCAATGGCGGCGTGCATGCCGACAACCCGATCGACATTCAGGAATTCATGATCATGCCGGTGGGCGCCGCCTCGGCGACCGAGGCGATCCGCGCCGGCTCCGAAATCTTCCACGCCTTGCGCAAAAAACTCGCCGACGCCGGCCTCAGCACCAATGTCGGCGACGAGGGCGGGTTTGCCCCGAACCTTGCCTCGACCGACATGGCGCTCGGGTTCGTCATGCAGGCGATCGAGGCCGCCGGCTATCATCCGGGCGACGATGTGGTGCTGGCGCTCGATCCCGCCGCCAGCGAGTTCTACCGCGACGGCGCCTACCATCTCGACGGCAAGACCCTCGATATGGCAGCCCTCATCGCCTATTGGCGCGACCTCGTCGAGCGCTACCCGATCGTCTCGATCGAGGACGGGATGGCCGAGGACGATTGGGACGGCTGGGTAGAGCTGACTCGCGAGCTGGGCGAAAAGATCCAGCTCGTCGGCGACGATGTTTTCGTCACCAACCCGACCCGGATTTGCGACGGCATCGCCCGCGGCGCCGCCAACGCTCTGCTAGTCAAAGTCAACCAGATCGGCACGCTCTCCGAAACGCTCGCGGCGGTCGAGATCGCGCAGCACGCCGGCTGGGGCACGGTGTTCTCGCACCGCTCGGGCGAGACCGAAGACGCGACGATCGCCGATCTCGCGGTTGCCGCCAACAGCGGCCAGATCAAGACCGGATCGCTGTCGCGCTCGGACCGGCTTGCCAAATACAACCAGCTGATCCGAATCGAAGAGCAGCTCGGCGCCGCCGCGGTCTATGCCGGCCGCTCCGTTCTCAGGCGCCTGCAACCGGCGCGAGTTGGAGGTTGACCGGAGGCGAGATCGGTGCTCCCCTCCGGTGATGATCGTAATGCGCGAATTGCGGCGGACCGGGCGGGCCATGATCGGCCCGCTTTGTGGCATCGCCTTGACCGGCTATTTCGCCTACAATTTGGTCCAGGGAGATCGCGGGTTCCGCGCTTGGGTCCGCCTGACTCAAGAGATTCGGGCCGAAAATACCCGGCTCGAGGCGCTCCGCGCCGAACGTAAGTCGCTCGACCTGAAGGTGTCGGAGCTGAACCCCGATCACCTCGACCCCGATCTGCTCGACGAGCGCGTGCGCGAGACGCTGAACCTCGTCGCACCGAACGAGCTGGTGATCATGCGGACGGCACCGGCTCACTGAGAGCGCCGGACGCCGTCCCTCGCCTGAAGACCCAGAGCGACGGGTCGCCGTTTCCGACTTTCCGCACAAAAGGTTGAACCGGTCGAGGTTGCAAAGCGGGGGATTTGTCACCATGCTCCGGCCGAGCCTTATGGCGGCAGGGCGGTCGCCCGGAGGGAGCGAAATGGCAGCCACACGCAAAGCCGAGCCGGCCGAGGTCGCCGAACTCGACGCATCGCCCAAGGAGCTTATCGGCTTCTACCGCGACATGCTGCTGATTCGGCGCTTCGAGGAACGCGCCGGACAAATGTACGGGATGGGTCTGATCGGCGGCTTTTGCCACCTCTATATCGGGCAGGAGGCGGTGGTCGTCGGCATGCAGGCGGCGCTGCGGCAGGGCGACACGATCGTCACATCGTATCGCGACCACGGCCACATGCTGGCCTGCGGCATGGACCCCAAGGGGGTGATGGCCGAACTGACCGGGCGGCGGAGCGGCTATTCGCACGGCAAGGGCGGCTCGATGCACATGTTCAGCCGCGACAAGAACTTCTTTGGCGGCCACGGCATCGTCGGCGCGCAGGTGCCGATCGGGACCGGGCTCGCCTTTGCCCACCGTTATCGCGATGACGGTCTGATTTCGGCCACCTACATGGGCGATGGCGCGATCAACCAGGGGCAGGTTTACGAGAGCTTCAACATGGCGGCATTGTGGAAGCTGCCGATCGTTTATGTGATCGAAAACAACCGCTATGGGATGGGGACCGCGATCGACCGCGCCTCGGCCCGGACCGACCTGTTCCACCGCGGCACCGCCTACGGCATCCCAGGTGAGCAGGTCGACGGCATGAACGTGCTCGCCGTGCACGAGGCCGGGCTCGCCGCCGCCGAACACGCGCGCTCGGGCCAAGGCCCGCTGATTCTGGAGATGCTTACCTATCGCTATCGCGGCCATTCGATGTCCGACCCGGCCAAATACCGAACCCGCGACGAGGTTGACCGGATGCGGACCGAGCACGATCCGATCGATCAGGCGCGGCGGCGGCTCGTTGACGGCGGGACCGGCGACGCGGCGCTGAAAGCGATCGACGCCGAGGTCAGGCAGCGCGTCGCCGAGGCGGCGCAATTCGCGCAAGATAGCCCCGAACCGGACCCGGCCGAACTGTGGACGGATGTGCTGGTCGACGCCTGAACCGGCGCCCTCTGCCCTGTTCGTCGGAGCCGTGGCTGCCCGAAACCGTCGAATCGGGGGCCGAAGTGCGGCATTGCAGCCCGGCGGGAGGCCGGTGGGAGAATGCGATAAGCCATGGCTACCGAAGTGCTGATGCCGGCGCTGTCGCCGACGATGACCGAGGGCAAGATCGCGCGCTGGCTCAAGAACGAGGGCGAGCCGGTCAGGGCCGGCGACGTGCTCGCCGAAATCGAAACCGACAAGGCGACGATGGAGGTCGAGGCGGTCGACGAGGGCGTTCTCGCCAAGATCGTGATCCCCGAGGGCACCGACCACGTCGCGGTCAACACCCCGATCGCGCTGATCGCCGGGAACGGCGAAGATGCGGCCGACCGGGACCGGGCGCAGCCGGCGACCGCCCGCGCCGCGAATGGCGGGCAACCGGCGCCGCCCGCGGAAACGCCCCAGAGCCGCCCGCCGCGGCCCCTTCCGACCGCTGCGCCCGCGGCCCCGCTGGCACCGGCCCGGGCAGCTCCGGCTGCCGAACCAGAATACAGCGGCACCATCCGCACGATGACGGTGCGCGAGGCGTTGCGCGACGCGATCGCCGAAGAAATGCGGCGCGACGATTCGGTGTTTCTGATCGGCGAAGAAGTCGCCGAATACCAGGGCGCCTACAAAGTTAGCCAGGGCCTGGTACAGGAATTTGGGGCACGAAGGGTCATTGATACCCCGATTACCGAGCAGGGATTTACCGGGCTCGGGGTTGGCGCCGGCTTTGCCGGGCTGCGTCCGATAGTCGAGTTTATGACCTTCAACTTTGCTATGCAAGCTATTGATCAGATCGTAAACTCTGCTTCGAAGACGCGGTATATGTCGGGGGGCCAAATGGGCTGCCCAATCGTCTTTCGCGGCCCCAACGGCATCGCTGCGCGGGTCGCCGCCCAGCATTCGCAGTGCTATGCGAGCTGGTATGCGCACTGCCCGGGTCTCAAAGTCGTTGCCCCTTATACCGGGGCCGACCACAAGGGCCTGTTGAAGTCGGCGATCCGCGATCCGAACCCGGTGATCTTTCTCGAGCACGAGCTGGTTTACGGCGAAAGTTTCGCCGTCCCCGACGATCCCGAATTCCTGGTTCCGATCGGCCGGGCGCGCATCGCCCGCTCCGGCGAGCACGTCACCATCACCGCCTTCTCGCGCATGGTCAGGTTGGCCTTGCAGGCCGCCGAGGAGCTCGAAAAATCCGGCATCTCTGCCGAGATCATCGATCTGCGCAGCCTGCGCCCGTTCGACGTCGAGACTGTCGTGGCCTCGGTCAAAAAGACCAACCGCATCGTCGCGGTCGAGGAGGGCTGGCCGTTTGCCGGGATCGGCGCCGAAATCGCGGCACTGGTCATGGAAGAGTGCTTCGATTGGCTTGACGCCCCGGTTAAGCGGGTCGCCAGCAAGGATGTACCGCTGCCCTACGCCGCGAACCTCGAGCACCTGGCGTTGCCGCAGGTCGAGGACATCGTCGTCGCGGCGCGCGAGGCCGCCTACCGCTAGTCACGAGGCGAGCCTGAGCAGAGAAGAAAGAGACGATGCCGATCGAAATTCTGATGCCGGCGCTGTCGCCGACGATGACCGAAGGCAACCTCGCCAAATGGCTCAAGCGCGAGGGCGACGAGGTCCATTCGGGCGATGTGCTCGCCGAAATCGAGACCGACAAGGCGACAATGGAAGTCGAGGCCGTCGATGACGGTCGCGTCGGCAGGATCCTCGTTCCGGAAGGGACTCAGGGCGTCAAGGTCAACCAGCCGATCGCGGTGTTGCTCGGCGAGGGCGAAGATACCTCAAGCTTGGCGCAACTGGCCCCGCCAGCCGCCGAGCCGGCCGCGAAACCGGCTGCGGTCCCCCCGCCCGATATGGCCAGACAGCTGCCGGACGTGGACCGGCCACCGCCGCCATCTGCACCGCCGAAAGCGGCCAACGGCGGCGACGGCCGGATCTTCGCCAGCCCCTTGGCGCGCCGCATGGCGCAGCAGGCCGGCCTCGACCTCGCCGCGGTGACCGGCTCAGGGCCGCAGGGGCGGATCGTCAAATCCGACATCGACGCAGCACTCGCCCGCGGTCGCGCGGCGCCCCCCCGCCGCTCGGAAGCGCCGCCGCAACCGGCGCCGCCTGCCGCACCCTCTGCCGCACCGGTCCTGTCGAAAGAGCGGGTGGTGGCGCTCGCCGGCAACGCGGCCCACACCGAGCGGCCGCTCAGCGCGATGCGCCGGGTTATCGCCCGGCGCCTGACCGAATCCAAACAAACCGTCCCGCATTTCTATCTGACGATCGATTGCGAGATCGACACGCTGCTGAAGACTCGCTCCGATCTGAACGCTAAATCAGATTCTTACAGGATTTCTGTGAACGATTTTGTGATCCGCGCGGCGGCGCTGGCGCTGCGCCGGGTGCCGGCGGCCAACGCCTCGTGGAGCGACGAGGCGATTATTCTTTGGGATACGGTCGACATCGCCGTCGCGGTGGCGCTCGACGACGGGCTAATCACGCCGATCGTCAAACAGGCCGATCGCAAGGGGCTGGCGACGATCGCTGAGGAGACTAAGGACTTGGCCGCGCGCGCCCGTGCCGGCAAATTGAAGCTCGACGAATTTCAGGGCGGCACCTTTTCGATCTCGAACCTCGGCATGTACGGGGTCCGCGACTTTGCCGCGGTGATCAACCCGCCGCATGGCGGCATCCTCGCGGTCGGCGCGGGCGAGCCGCGGCCGGTCGTGAGGGACGGCGCGCTGGCGGTCGCCACGGTGATGAGTTGCACGCTCTCGTGCGACCACCGCGCCGTCGACGGAGCGGTCGGCGCGCAATTCCTCGCCGCCTTCAAAAAACTCGTCGAAGACCCGCTGACGATGCTGCTATGAGGCGGGATCGCAGGAATGGCTGACAATTCCTTCGACCTGATCGTTTTGGGCGGCGGGCCGGGAGGTTATGTCGCGGCAATCCGCGCCGCGCAGCTCGGCATGAAGGCGGCGGTCGTCGAGCGCGATCAGCTCGGCGGCATCTGTCTCAATTGGGGCTGCATTCCGACCAAGGCGCTGCTGCGCAGCTCGGAGATTTACCACATCCTCCATAACCTCGATCAATATGGCTTTTCGGCCAAGGACATCCGGTTTGATGCGGGCAAGGTCGTGGCCCGCTCGCGCGCGGTCGCCAAGCAGCTGTCGAACGGGGTCGCCTATCTGCTGAAAAAGAACAAAGTCAGCGTGTTAGACGGGCAGGGGCGGCTCGCCGGGAAGGGACGGCTCGCCATCGAAAAGGACGGCAAGCCGGTGGCCGAGCTGACGGCGCCGCACATCATCCTTGCGACCGGGGCGCGTGCACGCACCTTGCCCGGGCTCGAACCCGATGGCGAGCGGGTCTGGACCTACAAGGAAGCGATGGTGCCGTCGGCGGTTCCGAAATCGTTGTTGGTCGTCGGCTCGGGCGCGATCGGCATCGAATTCGCCAGCTTCTACCATGACATGGGCGCCGAGGTGACGGTGGTCGAGGTGCTCGACCGGGTGCTTCCGGTCGAAGACGAAGAAATCTCGGCATTCGCCCGCAAGTCCTTCGAAAAGCAGGGGATCAAAATCCATACCGAGGCAACCGTGAAATCCCTGGAGCGGACCGGTGAGGGTGTCGCGGCGCGCATTGAGGCGGCCGGAAAGGCTTCCGAAATCGCCGTCGAAAAGGTGATCCTCGCTGTCGGCATCGTCGGGAATGTCGAGGATATCGGCCTCGAAACCACCGCTGTCGAAGTGCAGCGGACGCATGTTGTCGTCGATCAGTGGTTGCGCACCGGCGAGCCCGGAATTTATGCGATCGGTGACCTGGTCGGGCCGCCCTGGCTCGCGCATAAGGCGAGCCATGAAGGGGTGGTCTGCGTCGAGCGCATCGCCGGGGTCAACGACGTCCACCCGCTCGACATCCGCAACATCCCGGCCTGTACTTATTGCCGGCCGCAGGTGGCCAGCGTCGGCCTGACCGAGAGGAGCGCTCGCGAGGCCGGCTACGAAGTCAAAATCGGGCATTTTCCTTATATCGGCAATGGCAAGGCGATCGCGCTCGGCGAGCCCGAGGGGATGGTCAAGACCGTGTTTGACGGTGAGACCGGCGAGCTCCTGGGCGCGCACATGATCGGCGCCGAGGTCACCGAGCTGATCCAGGGCTTCACGATCGCTAAGACCCTGGAAACGACCGAGGCGGAGCTGATCCGCACCATCTTTCCGCATCCGACCCTGTCCGAGACGATGCACGAGGCCGTGCTTGACGCCTATGGGCGCGCCATCCACTTCTAGCCGATGAATTCCTCAGCCGGGACCGTGGCGCCGGCGCCACTGCGCCATCCGGAAAAAGCCGGCCGGCCGGACAGCCCGATCCCGCGCAAGCCGGACTGGCTGCGGGTCAAGGCACCGGGTTCGCCCGAATTCAACGCGACGCGGCGGCTGATGCGCGAGCTGCGGCTCAATACCGTATGCGAGGAAGCGGCCTGTCCGAACATCGGCGAGTGCTGGAAACAGGGCCACGCGACGGTGATGATCCTCGGCCGGGTGTGCACCCGCGCCTGCGCCTTTTGCAACGTCGCGACCGGCCGGCCCGATCAGCTCGACCCGCAAGAGCCCGAGCGCGTCGGTGCGGCGGTCGCGGCCCTAGGGCTCGCTCACGTCGTCGTCACCTCGGTCGATCGCGACGATCTCGATGACGGGGGTGCCCGCCAGTTTGCGCAGACCATCCGTGCGATCCAAGCGGCCGCGCCGAGCACCACGATCGAGGTCCTGACCCCGGATTTCCTGCGCAAGGAGGGGGCGCTCGAAATCGTCGTCGCCGCCCGGCCGGATGTCTTCAACCACAACCTCGAAACCGTGCCGCGGCTTTACGCCGAGGTAAGGCCTGGCGCGCGATACTTTCATTCCTTGCGGCTGCTGGACCAGGTCAAGCGGCTCGACCGCGCGCTGTTCACCAAATCCGGGATCATGGTCGGGCTCGGCGAAGACAAGGCGGAAATCTTGCAAGTCATGGACGATCTGCGCGCGGCGCAAATCGATTTTCTGACGATCGGGCAATATCTGCAGCCGACGCCAAAACATCATCCGATCACCCGTTTTGTGACGCCCGAGGAATTCGCCCTTTATCGAAGCTTCGCGCTCGCCAAGGGTTTTCTGCAGGTGTCGGCCTCGCCGTTGACCCGATCCTCCTACCATGCCGAGGAGGACTTCGCGCGGCTGCGCGCCGCCCGCGCCGCCAAGCTCGCCGCCGCCGGCTGACCCTGTCGCGATGCCGACCCACGCCGAACACCGCGTGCTGCCCTACACCGCGGAGCAGCTCTTCGCGTTGGTCGCCGATATCGAGCGTTACCCCGAGTTTCTGCCGTGGTGCATCGGCGCGCGCATCCGGGAAAGGCGGCCCGATCTCGTCGTCGCCGACCTGATCATCGGGTTCAAAGTGTTCCGCGAACGCTTTACTTCGCGGGTGGTGCTCGATCCGCCGCGCCAGATTGACGTGACCTATGCCGAAGGGCCGTTTCGCTATCTGAACAACCACTGGACCTTTATCCCGGTAACGGGCGGGTGCCGGATCGATTTCTTCGTCGATTTCGAGTTCAAGTCGCGGCTGATGCAAAAGGTCATCGAGGTTCTGTTCAGCGAGGCGGTTCGGCGTATGGTCGGCGCGTTTGAAAAACGCGCGCGCGACCTCTACGGGGCCCCGCCGCAAGGCGCCGGCAACCGCGCCGCGGTCTGAGCGGGCGGGCGCTCCTCTTCGGCTGAGCCGTGTCCAGAAAGCTTCTGTCGGGCCGCGTCGGGTCCTATGCTGCCTGCTGCTGCGTTTGGATGCAGCTGCCGGGGGATTTGAGACATGCCTGATAAAACAGCGGTTTATGCCAGCGTCGGTCCGGAGCTGACGCAGTACGATCTCGATGTCGGCAATGCCACTCTTGCCCGGCGCGGTACTGTCACCTTGCCGGCCAACGTGCATTATGCCTGGCCGCACGCGTCGCGCCGGTTCCTCTACGTGGCGACGAGCGACAGTGCCTCGGGGGTCGGCGGCCCGGTCGGCCAGCGGCACAATGTCTCCGCGTTTCGCATCGACCCGCCGACCGGCGCGCTGAGCCCGCACGGCGATCCGATCGCATTGCCGACCCGGCCGATCCACATGACCAGCGACATTCCGTCTCAGAACCTGCTGGTCGCGTTCAGCAATCCCTCCGGGCTGCGGGTCTATCGGGTCAACTCCGATGGCACACCGGGCGCGGAAGTCGAACAGCGGGAGCCGATCGATTCCGGCATTTACGGGCATCAGGTGCGGGTCGGCCTCGACAATCGGCTGGCGATCCTGGTCACGCGCGGCCACGACGCGGCCGGGGCCAAGCCCGAGGAGCCGGGCGCGCTAAAGGTGTTCCGCTATGACAACGGAGTGTTGACCGGCGAGGTTTCGGTGGCGCCGGGCGGCGGCTATGGCTTCGGCCCGCGGCATCTCGATTTCCACCCGACGAAACCGTGGGTCTATGTTTCGCTCGAGCGGCAGAACCGGCTCGACATGTTTGCGATCGAGGGCGGGGCGCTGACTCCCACCCCGCGATTCAGCAAAGCCACCTTGGGGCGGCCGGGCAACATCCGCGGCCGCCAGGTCGCGGGCACCATTCACGTTCATCCGAACGGCCGCTTTGTCTACGTCGCCAACCGCGCTTCGAGCACGGATGAGGAGGGCGGTCGCCGGGTCTTCGCCGGCGGCGAAAACACCCTCGCCGTCTACGCGATCGACCCTGCAACCGGCGAGCCCGACCCGATCCAGCATGTCGAGACGCATGGCATCCATTGCCGCACATTTCACATCGATCCCAGCGGGCAAGTGCTCGTTGCCGCGCACATCATGGGATTGCCGGTCAAAGACGGCACGGCCATCCGCGAGGTGCCGGCGTGCCTCTCGCTGTTCCGCATCGACGGCGACGGCAAGCTCGATTTCGTGCGCAAATACGATGTCGATGTCGGAAACCGGCAGATGTTCTGGATGGGGATGGTGTAGCAGGCTGATCCGTGAGGTCGGAATTATGCCGGAAGCTGTTGATCCGGAGTTCGGGTGCGCGTTGCTTTCAGGCGATGGTGGCGATGCGCGACGGCGTTCGCCTCAACACCTTCGTCTTTCTGCCGGAAAGCGGCGGGCCGCGCTGGCCGGTCATCGTGCATCGCACGCCTTATGGCATTGCCGCCGCCGATGCGCCCGACAAGACCGACTGCCGCAAAGCCTGGCTGCCCAGCGCCGCCGAGCCGATGCGCGGGTCGATCCTGCGCGGGTGGCGCGCGATCGTCGCGCACGGCTATGCCGCCGTTTACCAGGACACCCGCGGCCGACACGGCTCCGAAGGCGAGGACCGCGTCTACGCCGACGACGCCGCGGACGGCCACGACACCCTCGAGTGGATCGCCCGCCAGACCTGGACCAACCAGATGGTCGGGATGTCGGGCTCGTCCGCCGGCGCCACGACGACGTTCGCCGCCGCCTCGACCCGGCACCCGAGCCTGCGCGCCTTTTTCGCCCAGGCGGGCGCGTCCAGCATCTATGACGACGTCGTCTATGAAGGCCAATCGATCGAGATGGAGCGCCTGTGGCTGTGGGTCGCGCGCAACATTCCGGGCCTCTCGCCATCGCATCGCGCCGCGGTCATGGAGCGCTTCGGCATCGGTGTCGCGGAGCTGGACGCCGCCGCCGTTTCGGCCGCCGCCCGCTATGCGCGGCTTGACGCCGCACGGCAGGCCGAGCCGCCCTATATCGGCTCGGACGATTGGCTGCGACTGCCGCTGACCGGCTACCCCGATTTCGCGACCTGGCAGCCGTTTCTCGACGAGATCATCACCCATCCGGCACCGGACGTCTTCCGCGCCGCGCACAATTTCCGCCGCACCATCGACATTCCCGGCTTTCACGTGACCGCCTGGTTCGACATCTTCCAAACCAGCGTCATGGCGGCGTTCAGCGACATCCAGGCGCGGGTGGGCAACCAGAAGCTGTGGATCGGCCCCAACGAACATTATTTCGTCTATCACCGCAATTTCTGGCCGCGCGACCCATATTTCGCCTGGTTTGACCATTGGCTGAAGGGCGAAGAGAACGGCATCATGGACGGACCGGCGGTGTCGTATTCGCCGCGTGCTTGGGTCGCGGACCGTGAAAGCTATGCCCCGAACGATTGGCGCCACGCCGAACGTTGGCCGCCGCCGGAAGCGCGGCCGCGGCGGCTCTATCTGCGCGGCGACGGCACCCTCGGCGAAAACCGGCCCGAAGGGCCGCCGCGCCGCTATCGCTATGACCCGCGCCGGCCGATCCCCAGCTTGGGCGGGCGCAACATGCTGATCGACGCCGGCCCGCGCGACCAGCGGCCGGTCCAGGCACTCCCCGATTACGGCCTGATCTACCGCGGCGAGCCGCTGCCCGGGCCGGTGACGGTCGCCGGCAACGTGCGCCTGACGCTGCACGTGCAGTCGGACCGTCCGGACACCGATTTTGTCGCCAAGCTGATCGACCTCGAGCCCGACGGGCGCGCCACCTTGCTGATGGACGGCGTCATCCGCGCGCTCTTTCGCGACCCTTCGGGCGAGAAGCGGCCGCTGACGCCGGATCGGGTCGAGAGGCTCGGCATCGATCTCGGCCACATCCACCACACCTTCGGCGCCGGCCACCGCATCGAAATCGACATCACCAGCAGCAATTTCCCACGGCGAGCGCGCAACACCAACAGCGGCAACGCGGTACTGGCCGATGACAGCGACGCCGAGATCCGCGTCGCCGTCAACGCCGTTCATCACTCGGCGCCGACCCCGTCTTTTGTCGAGATCCCGGTGTTGCGCCGAGGGTAGGCGGGCCGTCAGACGACAGGAAGCGGCCGGTGCGGCGGAGGAGGGGGCTCGACCCGGATCGCGTCACCGGGACCGACCTCGCCCTCGGCCAAGACGATCGCCATGATCCCGGCCTTGCGCACCAGATTGCCCTCGGCGTCGCGGTCGAGGGTCGCGGCCATCAGCCCCGTTTGGATCTTGTCGAGCTGGGCGCAAGGGTTGCGCAATCCGGTCACCTCGACGATCGCCCGCCGGCCGAGATGGAGCCGCGTGCCGGCCGCGAGGCCGAGCAGATCGACCCCGCGCGTGGTCACGTTCTCGCCCATCTGTCCCGGCGTCACGGCGAACCCCGCCGCGCGCAATTCATCGTGCAATTCGGCGTGGATCAGGTGCACCTGGCGCAGATTGGGCTGCGTCGGGTCGCGCTTGACCCGCGAGCGGTGCTTGACCGTCGCTCCCTGATGCGCATCGCCCTCGACGCCAAGCCCGGCCACGAGGCGGATGCCGTCTTCGTTCGCCTTCGCGAGGGTGTGCTGCGGGCTGCGGCTGACCGCGGTGACAATTCCTTCCATCAGCTCGGTCTCCTTCGAGTGTCGTGCCGGGTTTCCTAACCGGCTCGGCAGCAAACTGTGCGCCACATCAGGGTACGTCCGCAGGCCGTGGATCGCTCTCTGTGAAAGGTGACGATCCCGTGGGTTCGGATGGCCTCACGGAAACCGCCCGATTGACCTGAACCTCGCCCGACCACACCTTCTCGCTCGACCGGCTTAGACCTTAGACCGCTCAAATTCAGCAATCGCCAATCCCGCGTGGTCACCTTGCCTCGTCTTTCCGCACTGGCCGACAAGTATCTTAGGCGCACTGGGAACGGCGCGCTGCTGCTCTTTGGCCGCCCGCGCGAGCTGCCCCGCAACATTGGGCTCCTTGCGCGGTATCTATGGCACGTCCAGATACGGCGAAAGGGGCTGGTGGTCCTGGTGCGCACGGGCGGCCTTGGCGATCTGATCTGCGCGCTCGCATCCGTGCCTGGATTGAAGGACCGATATCCGAATTCGTGGCTCGTCGTCATTTGCCCGCCTGGTTGCCGGCGGCTCGCGGCGTCATCGGGACTGTCCGACGCCAGCGACGACGACCCCTGGGGCTTTTTTCATGTGTTTGTCAACAGGATGTGTTCTCCGTCTCGCTATTACCATCCTGTCCTGCCCGACGAGTGTGATCCGCCGAGGCCGCAGCTGCTCCATCTCGCCGACGAATTCGCCAGCGCGCTGCGGGTAGTCCCCGACCCTGCTTCGGTTCGAGTTACCGCGTCGAAACGGGTGCGACGCCGCATGCGGCGGCGTTTGCGGGAGATCAATCCACACCATTACCCGCTCGTCGTCCTGCATCCCGGCCCCTCCTGGCCGGTGCGGGAATGGCCGGCGCCACGGTGGAACGAGCTGGCCGACCTGATCTCCGCGAAGACCTCGGCGGTGATGATCAAGATCGGCACGGACCTCGACAGCTCGGGGCAGGTGCGGCCGGGTTCGCCCATTCCGGGCGTTGTCGATTGGGTCAACAAGCTCGACGTTCTCGAGATCACAGCGCTGCTCCAAGAGGCGAGCGCTTTTGTCGGCATCGATTCCGGCCCGTTGCACATCGCCGCGACCTTGGGGGTGCCAGCGGTCGCCTTGTTCGGTGCCATATCAGGCAAGCTCCGCCTGCACCCGCACACCCGTGCGGTCATCGTCACCGGCGATGTCGGCTGCCTCGGCTGCAACCACACGCCGGCGGGTGCGCGGCATTGGCGCACCGGCTGCCCGCATGATATCGCCTGCATGCAGCAAATTGACGCTGAAACCGTATTCGCGGCGCTGGTACAGGTCGACGGTTTATCCGGCTGAGGGGGTATTCGGGTATGATCTATCGTCGGTCTTGTGTCGAAAGCCTTGACGCCGCGGTACAGTCGAACGGCAACCGGCGGGCTTGAATCCTTCGGGCGAGAGCCTCCCACCCGATCCCGCATGGCGGCCCTATGCGCTTGCGCGCTCTCGCTTTGCTCCCTACCTTCGCGTTCGCCGGCTGCCGTTCGCGTCCAAACGGTTCGGCTAAGTCCAACAATCCCGATGGTCTGCACATGGATAGAGCATCGATTATCGCAGCCTTCTCGCGCCTGTCCCCGGCACCGGGCTTGTTGCAAAACAACAAACACATTACCTGAGCATCAGCAGAGCGATGCCCGCTAATAGCCTGTTGCGAAGGGTGCGAGAGCGCCTCGCGTTCAAATCCTGGTACACCGATCGGGCTCTCCAGGCATTGCGTGAAGATCTTCGGCTTATTTGGTGGGCGGACATGAATGCCGCCCGCATCGCCGAGGAGCGTTATGTCCGAGAGGCAATGAGCGCTCATCCCTACACCGAGCCTCTGCGGCTTGAACGGTTCGGAAGGAAGCTTTTTTCGCAATTCGACGAAGACGGCATCATTGCCGAGATCTTCACCCGGATCGGCGCGACAAGTCGAACATTCGTGGAGATCGGAGTTGAGGATGGCACCGAGTGCAACAGCTTGGCGCTGCTGCTCCAAGGATGGCGTGGGCTGTGGCTGGAAGGCAATACCGAGCATGTTTCCCAGATCAAAAGGTATTTTGTCCAAGAACGCGACAGCGGCCTGCTGTGTGTCAACCAGACGTTTGTCACCGCCGAAAACATCAACGGAGCAATCGAGGGCTGGGGTACCGGGGAAATCGACCTGCTTTCAATAGACATCGACGGTAATGACATTCATGTATTCGAGGCGATCACTGCCGTTCGACCTCGCGTCGCCGTGATCGAGTATGACGGAAAGTTCCCGCCTCCGATCGCAGTCGCGCCAAAATACGACCCGGCCTATATATGGCGGGAGAACGCCTATATGGGGTCATCGCTGGAAGCGCTGGCACGGGTAGCGCGGAGGCGAGGCTACGTTCTGGTCGGATGCAGCTTTGTCGGGCTCAATGCGTTCTTTGTGCGCGCGGAGCTGGCGGAGGACAAGTTCCACGCGCCGTTCACCGCCGAAAACCACTACCATCCGCCCCGTTATTTTCTCTGGGAGCTTTATCGACTCAATCAAGCGCGCGGCTGGGGACCATACACCGAGATACCGGCGTAGCGGACTAACCCGGGATAAAGGCGAGAGCCCGCGGCAACGCCGCCGTGCTCATGTGCGGCTGATCTTGTCGTGCCTCGAGCGTCGTCATAGCGGGAAACAGCTGGAAATGCCTGGTGTTTGTCGCAAGGTGAGCGAATCTGCTCCGATATGTTTTCTGCGGCATCATTTTCCGACGGAGGTTCACGCTTGACATGGAAGGCAAGCCTCGCCGCGGCGGCAAACCACGTCTTGCGGCGCTATGACATCCAATTGATCCGCGGCGCGGATTTGTGGCGTCCGTTGAGCCAGTTGAGGAGACAACCCGCCGAAGGCCCGACCCAGCCGTTCTCCGCGCCGTTCCTGAAGGGGTTCCAAGGCAGCAGGATCGCGTCATTGCAGCAGCCGTTTGACTTCGCCGTCGTCATGCAGACGATGTTGCGCTCGACGATCGGCGACGCGATCCAATCGGTTTTCGATCAGCGGTTTGACGGCAATGTCCAAATGCTGATCGGCATCGACGCCGCGGCGGGCGACCCGTCGCAGGTCGAGCAGATCTGCCGCGCCGTCCCCGACCGCCACTCCGTCCTGTTATTCTATCCCGGTTACTCGACCTCGCGCCGGCACGGCGGGGCCTGTACGCGACCGGTGCGGCGGAGTCGCTGCGCACGATGCTGAGCTATCTTGCCAACAGCCGGTATGTCGCCTATCTCGACGACGACAATTGGTGGGCGGACGATCACCTGTCCGCGATGCACGCGCGCTGTCGGCCGGCGCCGAATGGGCCTACGCGCTGCGTTGGTTTGTCCATCCGGGCTCGCGGCGGCCGATCTGCCGGGACGATTGGGAATCGGTTGGACCTGGCAAAGGGTATTTCAGCCGTATCGGCGGTTGGGTCGATCCGAACTGCCTGGCGATCGACAAGATCGCCTGCGAGGCCGTGCTGCGCTGGTGGTCGATCCCGATCTATCACAGCCAGAGGGAATGGATTCGGACCGCAACGTGTTTCGTGTTCTCAGGAACGAGTTCCGCGGCGCGGCGACCGGTCAGTACAGCGTATTTTACGAGATCAGCGAAACCGACTCGATGACCCCCATCGCCTCGACGTGATCGGCGAGCAGCGATACCGTTCCTGCGCCTCGGAAATCGTCCCAGTAATCAGGCCGTCTCGGTGCTCGAGCGCCGGCCGGAGACGACCTGGAACCAGTAGGACGCGCCGTTGTACAGCTGGCTCGCCCCTACCTTGGAGCTGAAGACTTGCTGCATCGGTCGAGGGTGGCTCCGGGAAAGATGGTGTGTGGACAGGACGGTCGAGTACCGGCTCGATCCGGACAAGATGCAGTGCAGCAGATATTGTTCAGTATAGCACCGTGCGTCATAGTTTGTCGGATAGTCGTATGGGATGAAAATATCATGAACGTGCACGAAAACACCGACCGGCAGCTTTGGCAGTATCTGGCAAAATAAGAAAGGAACATCGCCCCTGCTGCGACAAATATGACTGGAATCAATAAACAAGATATCGTTGGGCGCCCAGACACGGTGGTCGAGGGCGCTGTCCTCGACATTATTGCGGACGATCTCGTCGGCCGCGGAGCCGACTTCGGTGCGTGGCGCCGGATCGATAACTGTAAGTTTCGTGGGTAATGCTGCATACTGAATGGCGCGGCGGGCAATCAGTGTCGAGTAGCCGCAGCCGACCTCGACGATTTGCCGCGGCTTGAGGTCCACAATCATCGCCGCGTAAATTTCCGCATCCGGGGTCGGGTAGAACCCATTGTGCAACTCGGCAACCCCCGCCTTTTCGCCCAGCGCACCGGTATTGATCGCCGGATCGCGCCGGAGTTCGCCGAACAAAGCCTGGTAGCGCTCCCCGCTCCAAACCCCGACACGTTCGAGCTGTTCCGTTACCCTTAAATCGATCCCCTCGTGCCCGAGAAGTATGGAAGGGGCGTAATAGTCATTTGCATCAGATTTCTTCGGCTCAATCCAAGCCCTGGCGTATTGGCCGAATTCCAAGTCCGAATACACGTCTGGCAACAATCTTCTGGCCATGACCTTTGCTGTCCGGCGCAGTAAATAATTCGCCGAAATCATCGGTTGCCTCCCGTTTGACTGAGAGTAGCAAGAACGTGGCAGTCGGCCCTACTGGCGGGCTATTTTCTGCTTTTTAGGCTTCCGAGGCAACTCTCTGGTCGAGATGCCCGTCAGTTCCTGCCCAGGTTTGCCGAGATGGCGTGCCCACCCGCCGGCGCAACCCGACCCATCCGGCTTCACCAGCCCGGACCAGCCGGTTTTCGACCGGGTCGACGCAATCTTCCGCCGAAGAAACCGCATGTCGTTGCGAGAAGCGCAGCGCGCGACGAAGCAATCCCGACGGGATGAGCCTTAGTCGGCCGCAGATTGCTTAGCTTCACTCGCAATGACAAATCCGCATCGCTGTTCAATTTGGTCGGCAACGAGCTAACCGGCTCGGGTCAGGTCGGCCAATTTCTTGAGCTTTTCCGAAAACACCCGGACCGGATCGGCTGGGACCAGCTGGCGGATTCTGCGCGCGCCGGCCTTGCCGAGTTCTTCCGCCTCGCCGCGGCGGGCCCAGAACCGTTCCAGCGCCATGCCCATGCTGCCGGGAGTTGGCGCGTCGGCCAGGAAGCCGGTCACCCCATCCTCGATGATTTCCGCATGGCCGGCCACGTCGGTGGCGACGACCGGACGCGCGCACAGCATCGCCTCGACCATCGCCAAGGGCAGGCCTTCGAACCGCGACGGCATGACCAGCACATGGTTCGCCGCCCAGATTTCTTCGACCGCGGCAAATCCGGCAAAGACGACGCGATCGGCCAGCCCCAGCTTGCCGGCAAGCCGTTCGAGACCTTGCCGCATCGGCCCTTCGCCATAGAGATGCAACCGCCAGCGCCGCCTGCTCCATTGCGGCTGGGCCAGCGCTTCAAACAGGATGTCCTGGCCTTTCGACGGCGGGTGCAGGCGGCCGACGCAGGCTAGGCGCAGTTCGCCGTCGCCGTCCGACGGCGGCCAAGGGGGCGACGCGTCAAACGGTATGTTGACCGGGTTGCGCACCACCTCGGCATTGGCGAGTTCGCCGCCGATCTGCTGTTCGGCCAGCCGCCGATTGGCCTCCGAGACGAAATAGCAGCGCAGCGCGGCGGCCGTAGCGGCGCGGTAACGCGCGGCGATCGGATCGGTGCACCAGCCCCAGACCGAGTTGGCGTGCCCGATGGTGACGAACGGCACTCCTCGGGCAACGCAAATCTCGAGCAGGCGGACCGGCGGGAACGCGCTGCCGTCGTTGAAAACCACCAGCGCCGGGGGACGCCCGGCGATCAGCCGTTCGACGGCGTCGATCGCGGCGTCCTTGCCACGCGAGGTCAGCGCTCGCCAGGGGTTCTTGCGCTTGGCATACCACAGAGGCCGGGGCTGCACATCGACCCCGCGCGCCCGCAGATCGAGGATTCGCGGGTGCAGCGGCGACCATTCGACGACGCTGGCCGAGACCGGAAAACCTTGGGCGACGAGATCGAGCGCGGTCCGCGACCACAGCTCCTCCGACCCGCCCCACGGGTCGGTGTCCATCGTCGAGACGAAGATGATCCGCTCCGGCGACGGCATGCCTAACCGACCGCCGCGCGGCGCTGATGGCCGGGCGCGATTTTACCCCGGATCAGATTGCAACTATTTCTTGAACAAGACGGCAAGAGCGTCGGTTCCGTCGGCGACATTCATCGTCAAGCTGTCAAAAAGCTGCACGCCGGCCAAATGATCGACGATGTATCTGCGCTGCTGCTCGGTGAGAAACGGGCTCTGGAGTGCTCCGCCGACCTGAAGCTGGCGCAAGAGGTCTCGGGTTTTGGGCGCCTCTTTCCTCTCGAGGGCTTCGTCTTGCCAATGCAGGTCCTCGACGATGTACATTCCGCCCGAACGCAGATGCTGAAACAGGTGCCCGAATGCGATCTGCTGGTGGTGGGAGGCGTGGCTCGCGTCATCGATGACGACATCGATCGGGCTGCCGATCGTATGGACCAGCCGATCCAGATCGGCCTCCGAGGACATATCGCCGCGGACGATCGTGCACCGGTCGGTCTTTGCGGCCGAGAAATCATCGATGTCGAAGCCATAGATGCGCGCTCTCGGAAAGAACGCGCGCCACATTTCGAGCGAAGGCACCTGAAACCCGGCCATAGCCGTCGAACCTTCGACGGCATTGACGGAGCGCCGCCGGTCAGTGTCGGGCCGGAGCAGGCCCATTTCCAGCAGGACGATCGCGTCGTCCCGGATTTTCTCGAATAACCGCCGATAAATCCGAGTGTATCCATGCGAGTCGAACCGGGTCCCCTTGTCGCTGCCGAACTTGTCGGCCAGGTAGGTCAGATCGTCGGTACGGGCTATAGAGTATCTGCATTCTCTGGCGAGCCACCTTACCTTGTCCTTCAGCCGCTCTCGGGTGTTCATTATCTGATCTCTGCCGCTTCGACGTGAGGCCGTCGATCAAACCCGGTTTCGTTTTCACCGTCAGAGGCGTTCAACGCTCAGCTTCCAATGCAAGGCAAATGTAGGTATCGTGGCCGGCTTCGTCCGAATCGGCGACCCGATGCAAGGGAAGCTGGCGTCGCAAGACTTGGTGTCGTCGTGCGGAATTTGTCCGCCATATGAGGCGTGCAACTTGCGACAGCACCTGGCCGTAGGGACCCGCTCCGGAAAATTTCAATCGCCATTGTTCGCGCTCGAAGAGATAGATCGCCGCACGCGGCCCGGTGGTCACTTTTTTCACTCGCCGCACCCGAAACCCCGCCGCCTCGACCAATTTGCGAATCCCGACGCCGTCCATCTCCAATAATCCGCGGGACAATCGTGATCCTGGAATATCCCATGCGTCGACAACATCAAGTTTCCTCCGGAATGCAAGACACGGTGACACTCCGCGAGATAAGCCTGCGGCGAGCTCGACATGCTCCAACACTTGCGAGGATAAAATACATTCGTAGTAAGACGACGTCGTCGGCAGCAACGCGTCGGCGCCGTATTGCGATATCCAGTTCCCGCGCCGCCGGCCAAGTCGGCCCGGTGATACAAGGTCACAGTTAAACAGAGGCAGGTATGGCGATCCGCCGCAACCGAAATCGAGGACGCGGGTCGACGTTTGCCCGGCACCAGGTCCTTGATCGCCAGCAGCAAATCCGACAGAACCAAATAATCGGGGTCGCCCGGTCGCGGCGCAATTCTTCGCCGGATATACTCCTGGTCAGCAAGATCAGCCTAGGATCAGCCATCACGGCGCTCTCGTCTTGACCGCAATTCTTCCGGTGTAATCGATACGCTGCAGTAAGATCCGCAGCCGGTGTTTGGGCGATGTATTCATCAACTGCGTTTCGTGCACCTTCCCAATGACCATAATCATCGACGATCAGGACGCCGCCGATCGACAGCCTCGGGTAAAGATGAACGAGTTCATGTTTCGTCGATTGATACCAGTCGGTATCGAGCCGGAGCATGCAATTTCGCGCGGGGCATGGGCCGGGATCGTGTCTTCCACTCTTCCCTTGATAAAGTCGGAGGCTGCTCCGCCGGGTATCCGGTTGAGGCGAGATTGGTGCGCACCTGATCGAGCGGCGCATAGCCGCGAAGATCGGAGCCTTCGTCAGCGCCCTCCAGCAGGACCGAAGCGGGCTCCCCGGACTGCGCCTCGCGATCGATACCGGTCGGCGGCGGCATGCCCTCAAACGTGTCGAACAGGTGCAGCGTTCGCGATCGATCGTCTTCGGCGATCAGCGTCAGTGCCGCGGCCATCGTGCTGCCGCCGCGCCAGACGCCGCACTCGACCATGTCACCAGGTATGTTCGACCTGACGACATAACGCGCTGCGTGACAAAGCGCCGAAATCCGTTCGTCGCTGGTCATTGTAAACGGGCGAACCCGCTCGATGATTTCGGCCACCCACGGCTCAAATCCCTTAAACTCATCCGACGCCGGTATCGGCTGCTTTGGAACAGCGCGGATCTCGACCCCGGCATAGCCGAGGACGCCGTTCAAGAGGCTCGCGGTCAATGATCTGGCTGTCGCCATGTTGGGTCCGAATTTCGTCGCGTCCGCGGATCGGGCGGGTCCGGTTTCTATGTCGGTTCGACGGCTGCGCTTGGCATGCATGCGGCCTCGCCGGTCGCGTCGACGGCGTTCCAGGTGTAATCCTCATGGTACGCGCACGCTTCGGCGCGCCAACCCCAGGCCGAGGCGCCGTCGGTCCGCACAATTTCAAAATGAGCGACGGCGTCCAAGGTTTCATACACTTCTGCGCCGGGCGGCTCCGAAAGAAAGACCCGCAGATTAAAGCGCCCGACATTCAGATGTAACGTCGGAAACCGACACACGAGCAGCGAACGGCCCGGCGCCCGGCCGAATTTATGATCGGGATAGGCCGCTACCGCGTGCAGAATCGGCTGTTGGAGTTGATTGACGACCTGGAACGACAGACAGCCTTGTACCATCGGCCGTTGATGTCGAAGCCAGAATTTGATTTCCAGAGGCTCGCCGAAGTGATGAACGCCGTTGCGTTCCGAGGTCATGACCTCGATCCGCTCGATGTGCGGTGCGGCACCCCTATTGGCAAAGGGCCTTAGGTAGGTGGACCCGCTCGGGCCATTCGAAATGTACGCCGAAATTGCTTGCGAGACCGACCCGTCGACCCCGACGCAGCCGGAATTGAGAAACAATGCGCGGCCGGCCAGCGCGGCTATCGACGACATGTTGTGGCTGACGAACAGTACGGTGCGGCCGTCGCGGCGCGAGACGTCGTCCATCTTGCCGAGGCATTTCTTCTGGAATTCGGCGTCGCCGACCGACAGCACCTCGTCGACGATCAGGATCTCGGGTTCGAGATGCGCGGCGACGGCGAAGGCGAGGCGCACATACATGCCCGAGGAATAGCGCTTGACCGGGGTGTCGAGAAACCGCTCGATTTCGGCGAAGGCGACGATCTCGTCGAATTTGCGCCGGATTTCGGCGCGCGACATGCCGAGGATCGCGCCATTCAGGAAGATGTTCTCGCGGCCGGTCAATTCGGGGTGAAAGCCGGTGCCGACCTCGAGCAGGCTGGCAACGCGGCCGCGTAGGCTGACCCGTCCCGTGGTCGGTTCGGTGATGCGGCTTAAGATCTTCAACAGCGTGCTCTTGCCGGCGCCATTGCGGCCGAGGATGCCCAGCACCTCGCCCTGCTGCATCTCGAAACTGACATCCCTGAGCGCCCAGAATTCCTCGACCGTGTCGCCCTGCACGACCTGCCGGCCGCGCACGATGTCGACCGCCTTGCGCGCCGCATTGCGCATCTCGCGCCCGATCGCTTCGCGCAAATCGGTCCCACGCTGGTCGCGCCGCTCGAAACGGTGCCCGACCAGGTAGCGCTTCGACAGGTTTTCGACCGAGATGATCGGGAGCGGCATGGCGCTGTTTCGTCGCCCTCAGATCAAATCGGTAAAGATCGGTTCGGAGCGGTGGAACCGGCGAACGCCGAACCGCAGGTAAAACGCCGCAACCGCAAGGCGCGCTGCGCGCCCTCGCCGGATCAAGATGGCTCTGTGCGCGGAGAACGCAGCAGCGACAGCCATCGGTCACCCCACCACCGGCTTCAGTGAAATGCGAGGGCGCTACGATCCCGCGCTCGGGCCTGATCGGCCCATCCGGCGCGCCTGGTTCACCGGATCAGCTGGAGATCTGTAGCTTGCCGCTGCGGATTCCACAACCATTTGCTTGAAAGACGCACCCCGGCGCCTTTTCTGACGATGGTCCCCGGCGTGTTCGGGCCAGCGATGATCTCGATCTGCGAGCAGGCGGCGAGATAGTCCAGCCCGTGGAAATCTCCGGAGCGGGCGCCGACGTCGAGATTATAGAGGTCCGGGGCCAGCGGCAGCGAGGCGACCGACAGATCGACGAAGTATTCGCCGGGACGGCCGAGATCCGGACGAATCTCGGCCGGAAAATCGGTGTCGTAGCTCAGCAGGCGGGCGCCCTCCAGATTGGAAAGGCCGATCCCGACCGACACCGCCGACACCGGCGTTCGGGTTTTGAAGCGGATGCGCGCCGCCATCGGCTCGCCATGGCGCAGCGGCAGATCGGACAGCCATTCGAGCGACTGCAAACGAACCCGGTCATCGTTGGCGGCATGGGGCCGCGGCAGGTCCGCCAAGGCGAGCATGCGCTCTTGGTCGCAGCCGCGGCGGGCCAGATATTCGCCGACGATCGCGCGGGTGCCGCCGCGCTCGCGGATCCCGCCTTGATCGAGCCACAGCGCGGTTGGGCACAGGCTGGTGACGACCCCCATATTGTGGCTGACGAACAGCACGGTGCGGCCTTCGCGGCGCGAGACGTCGTCCATCTTGCCGAGGCATTTTTTCTGGAATTCGGCGTCGCCGACCGACAGCACCTCGTCGATGATCAGAATCTCGGGTTCGAGATGCGCGGCGACGGCAAAGGCGAGACGCACATACATGCCCGAGGAGTAGCGCTTGACCGGGGTGTCGAGAAACCGCTCGATTTCAGCGAAGGCGACGATCTCGTCGAATTTGCGGCGGATCTCGGCGCGCGACATGCCGAGGATCGCGCCGTTCAGGAAGATGTTCTCGCGGCCGGTCAACTCGGGGTGAAAGCCGGTGCCGATCTCGAGCAGGCTGGCGACGTGGCCGCGCAGGTTGATCCGCCCGGCGGTCGGCTCGGTGATGCGGCTCAAGATCTTCAACAGCGTGCTCTTGCCGGCGCCGTTGCGGCCGACGATGCCCAGCACCTCGCCCTGCTGCACTTCGAAATTGACATCCTTGAGCGCCCAGAATTCCTCGACCGTGTCGCCCTGCACGACCTGCCGGCCGCGCACGATGTCGACCGCCTTGCGCGCCGCATTGCGCATCTCGCGCCCGATCGCTTCGCGCAAATCGATCCCACGCTGGTCGCGCCGCTCGAAACGGTGCCCGACGAAATAGCGCTTCGAGAGGTTTTCGACCGAGATGACCGGGAGCGGCATGGCGCTGGCTCGTCGTCCTCAGATCAAATCCGCAAAGTTCTTTTCGGTCCGGCGGAACTGGCGAACGCCGAACCACAGGAAAAATGCCGCGACGGCAGCGCTGACCGCGAGGCCCGGCAGATAGAGCCGGCTCTGCCCGCCGAGGATGCACCAGCGAAAGCCGTCGATGACGCCGACCATCGGGTTCAGAGAATAAAGCAGACGCCATTGCGCCGGCACCACGCTCGAACTGAACCCGACCGGCGAGACATACACGCCCAACTGGACGATGAACGGCACGACATACCGGAAGTCGCGGTAGCGGACGTTGAGCGCGGTGATCCACAGCGCCGGGCCAATACTGGCGAGGAAGGCGAGCACGATGAAACCGGGCAGGGCGAGGATCTGCCAGTTCGGCGCGAACCGGTACCACGCCATCATGCCGATCAGGATCACAAAGGTGATCAGGAAATCGGCGAAAGCCACGACGACCGTCGCCGTCGGCACAATCAGCCGCGGAAAGTATACTTTGCTGATCAGATTAGCATTACCGATCAGGCTGTTGGACGCTTCGCTGAGGCCTGTGGAGAAAAACGTCCAGGGCAGCATTCCGGCGAACACCATCAGCGGATAGGGGGTGCTGCCGTCGGATGGCAGCTTGGCGATACGGCCGAAGACGACGGTAAAGATCACCATCGTCAGAAACGGCCGGATCAGCGCCCACGCGGCGCCGATCGCCGTCTGCTTGTAGCGCACCGCGAGGTCGCGCCAGGCGAGTACATAAAACAGCTCGCGATAGCGCCACAAATCGCGCCAGTAATTGCGCTCGTGCTGGCCGGGCTCGATAACGACAACGTATGACATCAGTAATAAACCGATGACTTAGTTTTCAACTTGGGAGGCTATATCGAATGCCCCGAACAATCAAGATTTGCCACGACAAAGCCTCGATGGCGCGATCATCGGCCGCAATCATTGACATCGGGTTAACGGCGGCGCGTCCAATCGCTAGCAGGGCGGCAGCAGCCGGGCGGCGCTGGTCGGCAAGGCCGTGACCCCTGGCGGGTGCGTCCTTATGCGCCGCGCGCCGCCGCCGCAAGCAGCCCGAGGGCGGCGCGCAGGGCCGCCGCGCGCACCGCCGCGCGATCTCCGGGGAACACATGGCGCTCGGTCCGGCAAACGCCGCCGCGCCGGGCCAGCCCGAGATGGACGAGGCCGACCGGCTTTTCGACGCTGCCGCCGCCGGGACCGGCGACGCCGGTGACCGACACCGCGAGATCTATCGGCGCCCGAGCCAGCGCTCCCTCGGCCATTGCCGCGGCGGTCTCGGCGCTGACCGCGCCGTGCGCGGCGATCGTGGCCGGCAGGACCCCCAGCAATTCCGCTTTCGCCTCATTCGAATAGGCGACAAAGCCGCGTTCGATCACATCGGACGAGCCGGCGACCGCGGTCAAGGCCGCAGCGACCAGGCCGCCGGTACAGGATTCGGCGGTTCCGACATGCCAGCCGCGTGCACGGCAGGCGTCGAGTACCGATTGCGCCAAGGTCAGAGTTTCACGCTCGAACACTGAACACTCCGCCGATCGTCATCAGGGCCGAGACGATGAGGAGAGCGTAGGCCGCCGCCGGAGCATCGTCGAGTGGTCACATCGTCGAGCGTGCAGATCGTCCGGGTGGCCGGAGGGCGGCAGCGCGCGGTAGGATGCGCCGATGAGACGCAACCGGCAATTGCCGCAGCCGACATCGCCTATGTGTGCCATTTCGAGCCGGAGCCCGAAGGCGGCCTCACGGCGACCTGCCCGAGGCTGCCCCCAGTGGTCACCTATGGCGAAACCTTCGAGAGAGCTCGGGAGAACGCCCGCGAGGCGATAGAACTATGCCTGGAGGTCATCAAAGCGGATCGGCAACCGATCCCGCCCCCCGACCAGGACCTGATGTCTTCCCTCGACCAATTGGTGCCGGTCGCGGTCTCCGGCATATGAGGCAACTGCCGGCGGTGCCGGCTCGTAGGGTCATCGCAGCACTGGAGCGTGCCGGCTTCAGGATTGTACGAACGAAAGGGTCGCATTTTTTCCGCAGCACAAGCCGCTCGCGCCAATCCAGAACGGATATCTCTTAACTCTCCTGATCACGAAATTCTGCTGATCCGCCGACACGGCACTAAGGCGAAGGATCGAGCGATAGGGGTGCTGAGCAGTCCGAGCATGGCGATGCCGGCGATCAAGATCCAGAGGCTTGGCGGCTCCGGGACGCTCGCGACCAAAATCCCGGAGTAGACGGCCGGGTTATTGGTCAGCAAAAAATCTGCGTCATAATATACATTATCGATGGTGTTTGTGCTAAATGTTCCATCCACGCATTTGTGAATCTATCGCATCTGTGAAATTTAGGCCGAGGCTCGCTAAAGAATTGTTCGCCATAAGGCTGATGCTCCACTGAGGGTATCCAAGAACACCGCTGCTTCCGGGTTCTAACGGAGAGATAAAGCTGTTACTCGTGATGGTCAGAAGTCCAATATTGAGATAAAAATTTACCACCTGCGGAGGAAAAGGATACTGCACTTGCGAAGCCGGGGGTAGCCCTGGGGGAACGTTAGCGAAGCTGCTGTCGGCCTCGAACGATATAGGACCGGATACAGTAAAGGAGAGTGCGAGGGGGCCAGGAGGGCTGAAGGAATATGGCACCGTATCGGGCATAGCCCACGTGGCCGACAGAGTCTCCCAGGTGTAGGTCACGTCCGCGCGTGCCGCCGTAACGACCCACACAGAGCAAAGAACAGCGCACAGCGCGCAGGCGACGCAACGCAGCATGACGGCCTCCCCATGTCGGCGCGCGGTCTCGCGCCGAGCGCGCATCAACAATATGCCCGACAGGACTCCGTTCACTGCGGGATAAGGTTGATGTGCGGCGGGATGCCACAGCCGGTGCGTTGTCATTCGCCTTCATTCGCGACAAGCCGGCGCGACGGTATGGTTCTGGGAATGGGTAGATTTCGCGTTGGCCCAACAACCCGATGAAATGATTCGTGGATTGGCGGAGAGGGAGGGAAACTCGGACATAGTGCCAAATATCGAGGATTTCTGCGGTTCTTTGACCCTTGCCGTGCGGCTCAGTGTATCCCTCACTGTGTATCCTGATCAACCGCTGTTCCGGGGGTCAGAAGCCCACAATTTAGCGTGATCTGCATCGGCGATGACGGGAGTTACACGAGCGTTCGGCACTCCTACGCGGAATTCGAGGCCGAGGCGCGGGACATGACCGGCGACCGCACGGTCGCCGAGATCGAGGCGCCAAGGAACACCGCAATGGGGATCAGGTCGATTTCCACGACCACGAGGCGGTCAAGCCAATGCTGGCGCGCGTTCACCCAGAATGGGGGTGCGTTGATGTGCTCGCTGTTGGTGAAGGCGGCGGTCGCGGTCGGCTTGTGGTTTGGATTGCGGAAGCCATATTGCTCCGGGCAACCAAACCTGTTCGACCGTGAATACCGCGGGCCTGCGCTCCTTCGAGGATCTGAGGCCGAGGTGAAGCCGAAGATGAAGTCGACGCCGTTCTGGTCACACCACTTCATGGCCTCGGGACGGCCATAATGGCCATCACCCCGGATGGTGATCCGGGTCTGTGGCCAGTGTTGTCGAATGCGGCGGATCAGCCGAGGCAGATGCCCGCGCACCTCGCTACCCGAGGGTGTGTTGCCAGGGCGTAGCAGCACTGCGACCGGCCGGCTCGTCGAAGTGTCGTAGACATGGGCGGTCGCCTGGCCGCTGGCGGTGCGAGCGCAGGAGAAGGAACGCACCTATCCCATCGGCGTCTTGTCGTTGCCGCCACGCACGGCAGGTCAAAACGCGTTTTATGACGCACTGCGGCGGCTCGGCTTTGTTGTATTAGCTAAGACTTGATCGGACAGACGGTGTTGGCTGTTTGAACCGATATGCCTGTTGCCCGTGGTTATGCCGCCATGAGTTTTTCCTTTGCCAGTGGGAGCGCGTCAAGAAAGGTCTGCATCGGTGTCTTGCCAAAGCACCAGCGGCCCTGATGCGGCCGGTGCTGGTTG
This sequence comes from uncultured Alphaproteobacteria bacterium, assembly GCA_963832875.1. Lineage (GTDB taxonomy): Bacteria > Pseudomonadota > Alphaproteobacteria > ATCC43930 > CGMCC-115725 > AP-15. The sequence continues at coordinate 580,072 of CAWHWB010000007.1, forward strand.
TATTCGGTGATCCACGCATCGAGGTCGGTCTGCAGCTCGTCGATGGTGCGGTAGATCTTTTTGCGGAACGCCACCCGATAGAATTCATCCAAGACGGTGCGATGGAAGCGCTCGCAAATTCCATTCGTCTGCGGGCTCTTGGTCTTGGTGCGGCTGTGATCGATATCCTCGACGGCCAGGTAAAGCTCGTACTCGTGGCTCTGGGTGCCACAAAATTCGGTACCGCGATCGGTCAGCATCCGCGACAGCCGGATGCCGTGCTCGTCAAAGAACGGCACCACCCGGTCGTTGAGGATCTCGGCGGCGGTGATCGGGGTTTTGCGATCATACAATTTGGCAAAGGCGACCTTGGCATAGGTGTCGATCACCGTCTGCTGGTAGACCCGGCCGACACCCTTCAAGGTGCCGACGTAGAAGGTATCCTGGGCGCCGCAATAACCGGGGCATTCGCTCTCGAACTCGCCGTGCGCTTCCTTGTCGGATTTGGCCTTCTCGAGAGCGGCGATCTGGGCTTCGGTCAACAGGATGCCGTCCTGGGCGACCTTGGCTTCGAGCGCCTTAAGGCGGTGTTTGATCGAGGTCAGATCGTGGCGCTGCCACACGCAGCGCACGCCCGCCGGCGAGATCGACAGACCTTGCCGTTTCAGCGCCTCTGACACCCGAACCTGGCCCCAGGCCGGCTGTTCGATCGCCATGTCGACCACCGCCTGTTCGATTTGCGGTGCGGTGCGGTTTTTCAACACCGGTTTGCGCCGGCTGATCTCCTGCAACGCCAGCTCACCGCCTTTGTCGTAGAGCTCCTTGAAGCGGTAAAAGCTGTCGCGGCTGTAGCCCATCATCTTGCAGGCTTGGCTGACATTGCCGAGTTGCTTGGCCAACTCCAGCAAACCGAGCTTGGCTCGGATGATCTTCTGCTCCTGGGTCACGCGTGATCTCCGTCCCGCCGCACGGGCGGGTCGCGGTCCCAGCTCGAGGTGAGAACCGCGCCCCGCCCTCCGGCTCTGTTTCGGAAACCAACAACGAATGTCAGATTAAGTTCGAGCTATTACAGCTTTGTCGAAGGCCAAAAAACCTGCAAGTTGACGCGGCGGGTTATGGACTGCAACCTGGGCAATTGGCGCAACATGCGGCGGAACTCGTCCGGGCCAAGGTCGATGTCATCTTCTGCAACGGGGCGCCCCCATTCGCGCCGCCCGGCAGGCAACGAAAACGATCCCGATCCTCGGCCTTACCGACGATATGGTCGGCGAGGGCCTCGCGGTTTCGATGGCGCATCCCGGCGGCAACACGACCGGGGTCAGCATCCTGTCCACCCAGCTTGATGGCAAACGGCAGGAACTGCTGATCGACCGGCTGCCCGGCGTTCGTCGCATTGCCGCGCTCGCCGATTCCCGTACTACCTTGCCGAGTGAGCTCCAGCCGCTGCGGGATGCGACGCGCACGGGGTGTCGATCTCATCGTCGAGACCGTCGGCACGTCTGCGGAAATCGTGCCGGCGATTGACGCGGCGAAGGCGACGGGCGCGGCGGCGCTGAACTTCCTCGCATCGCCGCTCGTTACCCCCGCCATGTATCAATGGCCGGACTTCGCGCGAGACGGCGGGCTGGCCGGATATAGTCCTAGCGTCGCATATATTGCGCCAGCTCGAACGCGGCGAAGCGAGTGCGCTCGAGCTAATTGACATGCTCCTCGCCGAGGAGCTGACGGTGCGCGAGAACAGTCGGATCAAGACGGCGCTGCGCATGGGCCGCCTCGCTACGATCAAGACGCTCGCCGGCTTCGACTTCTCCTTCCAACCCTCGCTCGACCGCGAGCGCGTCTTCGCTCTCGCCGAGCTCCAGTTCATCGATCGCCGTGAGGTCGTCCACTTCCTCGGCCCACCCGGCACCGGCAAATCGCATCTTGCCGTAGCGCTCGGCGTCGAGGCCGTCAAAGCCGGTCGCAGCGTCTACTTCACCACCCTGGCCGATATCGTCGGTGCTCTCGCCAAGGCCGAGCGCGAAGGCCAGTTGCGCGATCGCATCCGCTGGTTCTGCCGATCCGCGCTCCTGATCGTTGACGAGATCGGCTACCTGCCGGTCGTGCATGGCGGTGGCAATCTGTTCTTCCAGCTGGTCAATGCCCGCTACGAAAAAGGCGCGGTGATCCTGACCTCAAACCGCGGCTTTGCCGAATGGGGAGAGGTCTTCGGCGATCCCGTCGTCGCCACCGCGCTGCTCGACCGCCTGCTCCACCACGCCGTCGTCATCCAGATCGAGGGGTCCAGCTACCGGCTGCGCCAACACGCCGACCTGATGCCCAAGCACCTCCGCTTCAAGCCGCTTCTCAATCCATCATTCCCGGCAGCCGTTCCACGCCGCCGTGGACGACCGCCAAAATGGTGGCCCTCCTCGTCATCGACCACCCGGAGGCCGTGCCCACCGGCGCGACAACAGACGGGGATTGGGTACGCGAGAGCGCCCACAGCTACAATGTCAGCCATAGTACGATTTCGCGGCTCACCGCATTAACCTAGATTTTTTCTTTTGCAAGGCTCGACAGTGCGCGGAAGGGGGCGCGCCCTCAGTCGCGGGAGCAGACGGGCGACGAGGAGCGAAGGGAGATGCAGATCGGTCTTGCTCACGGCAACCGGGTTTTCGTTCGGCTCTTAATGCTCGGCGCGCTCGTGCTGCTCACAGCCGCCTTCTCACCGCTCAACAGTGCAGCCGCAGATAAGGAAACGATTCTGTACAACTTTTGCGCGCGGGGCGGCAGGGCCTGCACCGATGGCGCCGGCCCGCTGGCCCTGATCATGGATAAGTCGGGGAACCTCTACGGGACGACCTCTAACGGCGGTGCCTATTGTCAATCAAACAATCCTCCGGGCTGCGGCACGGTATTCAAACTCACACCCAACGCCGCCAGAACAAAATGGAGGGCGGCGGTGCTGTACAGCTTTTGCAGCCGCACCAACTGCACCGACGGTCATGGCGCCAACGTTGCGACGTCACGCCAAGTTTGGTGATGTCGTAACCTACTCGGGCTAGCGCTAATGCATTCCTACTGCATACGAATGACCGAAAACGCGCCGCAAATTAAAAGCTTGCAAAAGTTAAAACCGAAAGTTTGAATCTCTTTGCCCGCTCCTGATTATGTGGAAGTCGAGCGGCTGAGACGGTCTTTGATCGGGCCAATGAGCAACGCCACTTTGTTCCGAACTCTTATCGCGGCCCTGATCGTCCTACACGGCGCGCGCGCCGATGCGGCGCATCCCCTTGATCCCCTGTCGAGTAAGGAGATCGCGGCCGCGGTCGCTGTGCTGCGCGAAGCCGGCGACATTGATGCCACAACTCGCTTTGCGCTGATCGACCTTGATGAGCCGGTCAAGCAGGAGGTGCTCGCCTGGGAGCCCGGCCAACCCTTTATTCGCATGGCCTTCATCGTCGCTCGGCGCGATCGTATGGTGTACCAGGGCGTCGTCGACCTGGGCGCGCGGCGGGTGGAACGCTGGCGGGCGGTGCGGCATGTCCAAAGCGCCATCCTCAACGAAGAAATTGAAAATGCCAGGCAGATAACCATCGCCGATAGCGGCTGGCGCGCGGCCATGCGTAAGCGCGGCTTCGTCAGCTTCGACCAGGTGTTTTGCGCGCCGCTCTCGGTAGGCTACTCTGCCGACCCAGCGGAAGCCGGACGCCGGCTCGTCAGGGTCGTCTGCTTCGCCGGACCGGCCAGCGGCGCTAATGTCTGGGCCCGGCCGATCGAAGGGCTCTACGCCGTCGTCGACCTCGACGCGAAAAGGGTAATCCGCCTGGTCGACAATCGCGCGGCGCCGGTGGCGGGCGAGCCTCCGGGGGTCGGCGACACATTCCAGCCCGAACAGCAGCCGCTACCCAAACCGGCGCCCGGCCGGAAACCGCCGCGACCCGATTTCGCCATCGCCGGAAACGAGGTGCGGTGGAAGAATTGGTCGTTCCATTATCGAATGGACCAGCGCGTCGGGCTTATTCTGTCTTTGCTCCGGTACGCCGATGCCGGTCGGCAGCGCATGGTGCTGTACCGCGGATCGCTTGCCGAAATATTCGTGCCGTATATGGACCCGGACCCCGGCTGGTCGTTTCGCACCTCGATGGATGTCGGCGATTCACGATGACCCCCGCTCCACTCGGTGGGGCACGACCCTTACATCTTACATCGTGGTTGCCGGAATGGCCGGAACCGGCGCGTCTCGCCCTTTGCGGGGCTGCGGGCGATAGGTCTCCTTTCTGAACCACAGCCGGCGTGCAAACTCGGCCGCAGGAACGCGCCCTCATTTCCCCTGATTCGACCTTACTCCACGCTCGAATTGCTACAACTACGTTAGAGCATCCGCTCGTCGGTGCCGATCAGGTTCCGCGGCGTCTCGCCGAGGATGGCGCGCCGGCAATTCTGGACAGCGCGCCGGAGGTATTCGTCACGCCATGCCCTGCTCTTGCGACAACTCGCTGGTTCTCTGCCGGTCGGGCAAACCGAGCGGCGCCGCAAACGCGTGGGAAACGCGGCATTTCTGCCGCACTTCGCCGGTTCTCTCAAATAACCGAAAGCAGCAAGATAGATTGGCTGGGGGACTAGGATTCGAACCTAGACTGGCGGAGTCAGAGTCCGCTGTCCTACCGTTAGACGATCCCCCATGCGCGTTGATCGCGGAGCATTGCCGGCCGGCAGCTGATAGCACAACGAGCCGAAGCTGGGTAGGGGGTCGGGTTCGATCGCGTCCCGGTCTCCGCGTCGCCGCCGCGGCGGCAATCATCACCTCCTCCATTCCATGGAACGATCGGCCCCTGTCCGCGATCGCCCGAGTTCGAGGGGTTTTGAATCCGGTCGCGGCTGCGCTACCATCGACGGTCGGGTTCAATCAGGATGGGTCGCCGGGCGTGCACAAGCCGCTCAGCAGCGTGGGACGGGTCCGGGACGGCGACGATCCCGTAGCGCGCGGGCTTGCGCCGGCCGCGGCAATTCGGACCAATTCGGCGATTGCCGGCGGCTTTGCCGCTCGCTTCCAGCGTCTCCCGCCACGTCTCGCCGCTCCGGTGGCGGCGCTCGACCTCGGCACCAACAATTGCCGGCTGCTGGTAGCGCGGCCGGCGGGCGGCGGGTTTCGCGTCATCGACGCGTTTTCGCGGATCGTGCGCCTGGGCGAAGGGCTGGCAGCTACCGGTGCCTTATCCCCGGAGGCGATCGCGCGCACCCTCGACGCGCTCAAAACCTGCGCCGACAAGATCGCCTTTCGGCGGATCGCCAAGGGACGCTATGTCGCGACCGAAGCCTGTCGCCGCGCCGTGAATTGCGAGACGTTTCTCGCCCGCGTGCGCGCCGAAATCGGGCTTGAAATCGAGATCATCTCGACCGCGGAAGAGGCGCGCCTCGTCGTCTCCGGCTGCGCCCCGCTGCTCAATCCTCACATCCCCTACGCGATCGTCTTCGACATCGGCGGCGGCTCAACCGAGATCGTCTGGCTGCGCCTGAGCGGCGGACGCGATCGGCGCTGGGTGCGGCCACAGATCCTCGGCTCGGTCTCGCTGCCGCTGGGGGTGGTCACTTTGACCGACCGCTTTGGCGGTGAAGTGTCTCCCGCCGCCTATCGCACGATGGTCGAGGAGGCGGCCGGCGCGCTCGAGCCTTTCGAACGCGCCCATCGCATCCTGGGCTATGTTCGCGGCCGACGCGTGCAGATGCTGGGCAGCTCGGGCACGGTGACGACACTCGCCGGCATACATTTGGCTCTGCCGCGCTATATCCGCGCACTGGTCGACGGCAGCAGCTTGACCTTCGAGCAGATCGCCGCGGTCTCGGCATATCTGGCCGGTCTCGATCTCGCCGGCCGCGCCGCCAGCCCTTGCATCGGCCGCGAGCGCGCCGATCTGGTGCTGAGCGGGTGCGCGATCCTTGACGCGATCTGCGAGACCTGGCCGGTCGGCCGGTTGCGCGTCGCCGACCGCGGCGTGCGTGAGGGCATCCTGTTCGATTTGATCAAGGGCTAGGTGGCCAGAGACCGAGGCGGAACCGGCGATCGGTCGCCGGCGATCCGCGTCCGCGGCGCGCGGCGGCGCAAGCCGTCCTCGACCGAGTGGCTGCGGCGTCAGCTCAACGACCCTTATGTCGCCGCGGCTCGCCGCCAGGGCTACCGCTCGCGCGCCGCCTTCAAGCTGATCGAGCTCGATGAGCGCTTTCATCTGTTGCGGCCCGGGGGCCGCGTCGTCGATCTCGGCTGCGCGCCGGGGGGCTGGACCCACGTCGCGGCGGAACGGGTCGGGCGGCGCGGTCTGGTTGTCGGCGTCGACATCGTCGAGACGGCGCCGCTCGCCGGCGCCGTCCTGCTGCGCGCCGATTTGCGCGAAGCGGAAGCCGTCGCAGCGATCAGGGACGCGCTCGGCGGGGGCGCCGATGTCGTGTTGAGCGACATGGCCCCGGCCGCGACCGGTCACGCCGCGACCGACCATCTGCGCATCGTGGCACTGGCCGAAGCGGCCTTCGCGGTCGCCGAAGAACTGCTCGAACCCGGCGGCATTTTCGTCGCCAAAGTGTTTCAGGGGGGAGCCGAGGGCGCGCTGCTCGCCCGCCTCAAGCAATCCTTCGCCGAGCTGCGTCACGCCAAGCCGCCGGCCAGCCGCGCCGAATCGGCCGAGACCTACGTCGTCGCCAAAGGATTCCGCCGGAGCGCATAATCGTTGCGCTGCGCCTATATCTGCGTCCACGGCTTTTGACCGCGACGCGCTTGTGTATAGTGCGCCGTCATCGCTTGAGGAGACGCGGATGGAAATCCGACAGGCGCTGACCTTCGATGACGTAATGCTGGTCCCGGCGGCCTCCGCGGTGCTGCCCGGCGAAACCGACACCCGCACCCGGCTGACCCGCGAGGTCGAGCTCGGCATCCCGCTGGTCTCGGCGGCAATGGACACGGTGACCGAGAGCGCGCTGGCGATCGCGCTGGCCCAGGCCGGCGGGATCGGCGTGATCCACCGCAATCTGCCGATCGAGCAACAGGCGGACGAAGTCCGCAAAGTGAAGAAATTCGAGGCCGGGATGGTGGTCAACCCGGTCATCATCCACCCCGATGAGACCCTCGCCGACGCGCTGCGGCTGATGGCCGATCATCGCATTTCAGGCATACCGGTCGTCGAACGCGGATCCGGCCGGCTCGCCGGGATCTTGACCAACCGCGATGTGCGCTTTGCCACCGACCCGCGCCAGCCGGTCCACGAGCTAATGACCAAGGACGAGCTGGTAACCGTGCGCGAGAACGTGGGGCGCGACGAGGCCAAGCGCCTGCTCCATCAACACCGCATCGAAAAGTTGGTGGTAGTTGACGAGGCTTATCGCTGCATCGGGCTGATCACGGTCAAGGACATCGAAAAGGCGCAGCGCTTTCCGATGGCGTGCAAGGACGAGCACGGGCGGTTGCGCGTCGCCGCTGCGACCGGCACCGGCGCCGACGGGATCGAGCGCGCTGAGGCGCTGTTCGCCGCCGGGCTCGACGTGCTCGTCGTCGACACCGCCCACGGTCACTCCGATCGGGTGATCGCCGCAGTCAAGGAGATCCGCCGGCTGTCGAACTATACCCAGGTCATCGCCGGCAACGTCGTCACCGCCGAGGGCGCCCGCGCACTGATCGAGGCCGGTGCCGACGCGATCAAGGTCGGGGTCGGACCGGCGTCGATCTGCACCACCCGCATGGTTGCCGGGGTCGGGGTGCCGCAGTTCACCGCGATCGTCGACACCGTTGCCGAATGCCGCAAATTCAGCGTGCCGGTGATCAGTGACGGCGGCATAAAATTTTCCGGCGACCTCGCCAAGGCGATCGCTGCCGGGGCTGATTGCGCGATGCTGGGTTCGCTGTTTGCAGGTACTGACGAGAGCCCGGGCGAAGTGTTTCTCTACCAGGGCCGCAGCTACAAATATTATCGCGGCATGGGCTCGATCGGGGCGATGGCGCGCGGTTCGGCCGACCGCTATTTCCAGCAGGAGGTGACCAGCACCTTGAAGCTGGTGCCCGAGGGGGTCGAGGGGCGGGTGCCGCACAAGGGGCCGGTCGGCAACATCGTCCACCAGCTGATCGGCGGGCTGCGCGCGGCAATGGGCTATACCGGCAACCGCACGATCGGCGAGATGCAAAAGAACTGCACCTTTGTCCGAATCACCCCCTCGGGGCTGCGCGAGAGCCATGTCCACGACATCGCTATGACCCGCGAGGCCCCAAACTACCCCTCCGACCGTTGAATCGCGACGCGGCGCTGGACATCTCCCTCTTCCCGCGTGCGCCGCGTGCGGGGAGAGGGTAGGGTGGGGGGCCTCGCCCGGTTCCGAGCCGGGCATCCCGGAGCCTCTTGACCCCCGGCGCGCAGGTCGCCGCGGCGATCGAGATCCTGACCGAAATCGAGGCCGGGACGCGTCCGGCCGACGACGCTGCGGCCGGCTACTTCCGTCGCCGCCGCTATATCGGCGCCAAGGACCGGGCGCAGATCGCCGGCCATGTTTATGCTGTATTGCGTCACCGCGCGGCGCTCGACTGGTGGATCGGCCGGCTCGGCCGGGGCATGGTGGAAATCGCGGCGCGGGGCCGGGTGTTGGCCGGGCTGGTGCTGGCCGAGGGTTGGCGCCCGGAAACCGTTATGTCCTGCTGCGACGGCGACCGCTTTCGCCCGGCCAAGCTGAGCGCCGCCGAAGCAGTGCTGGTCGACCGTCTCGGCAACCGCAGCCTGCGCCATCCGGAGATGCCGCGCGCGGCGGCGAACGATGTGCCGGAGTGGCTCGAGCCCTATCTCGAACGGGTATTCGGCAACAGCCTCGAACGCGAGATGGCCGCGCTCAACGCTCCGGCGCCGATCGATCTGCGCGTCAATCTGTTAAAGACCGACCGCGATCGGGCGCGGCGAGCCCTCGCCGCCGAGGGGGTCGAGGCCGAGCCGACCAGGTGGTCGCCGGTCGGGTTGCGGCTGGCCGAACGGGCGCCGCTCTCCGGCCTCGATGCGTTCAAAGGGGGCCTCTTCGACGTGCAGGACGAGGGCTCGCAGATCGCGGCTCTGATTGCCGGCGCACGGCCCGGCATGCGGGTCGTCGATTTTTGCGCCGGGGCCGGCGGCAAGACCCTGGCATTGGCGGCTGGGATGGCCAACCGCGGCACGCTCGTCGCGTGCGACGTTTCGGCCCGCCGGCTCGAACGCGCCGCCCGCCGGCTGCGCCGCGCCGGCGTCGACAATGTCGAGCGCCGGGTGTTGGCCAGTGAGCGCGACAAATGGGTCAAGCGCCACGCCCGCAGCTTCGACCGGGTGTTCGTCGACGTGCCCTGCCTCGGCACCGGGACCTGGCGGCGCAACCCCGACGCCAAATGGCGCTCGCGTCCCGAAGCCCTCGCCGAGCTGGCGCTGCGCCAGCAGCAGATCCTGCGCAGTGCCGCGCGGCTGGTGCGCCCGGGCGGGCGGCTGGTTTACGCCACCTGCTCGCTGTTGCGCGAGGAGGACGCGGCGCAAGCCGAGGCCTTTCTCGCCGCGACGTCCGATTTTGCGCTGCTGCCGGCCGCCCGCGCCTGGCAGGAAACGATCGGCGGCGTTTCACCCGGCGGCGAGGATTATCTGTTTCTGACCCCCGCACGCCACGGCACCGACGGGTTTTTTGTCGCCCTGTTCGAGCGCCGCCCCGAAGCGGTACGCGACGCGCCCACACCATTTCTAGACGTCTAGGCCGGCGTGCGCCGTCAGCGCCGTCGCCAGCATTGCCCGGCGGCACAGGGTTTCGGCGGGAAGTCCGGTCGTCTTCATGTCGATTTCGGCTTGGGCGAGGCGCTCGAGCGCGGTGCGCAGCCTTCGCTCGCTCCATTGCCCGAGCTGGCGTCTGACGCTGTCCTGGTGCTTGAAGAAGATCGGCGGGCGCGCGCTGCGGAGCACCTCATCGAGCGTCGTTCCGCCAGCCGCCTGAGCGGCGAGCGCGTGCAGCCGGTGCAGATGGCGCAACAGCGCACGGACCACCGCGACCGGGGCTTCGCCCTCCTGGAATACCCGATCGAGCACGCGGTCGAGCCGGATGGTATCGCCCTCGGCCGCCGCCATCACCGCATCGTCGAGATCGAGTGCCGCACTGTCGCCGACCGAGCGCCGCGCGTCGTCGAGCTCGACCCGGCCGCCCTCGCCGGCATAAAGCGCCAGCTTTTCGAGCTCCGAGCGGGTCAACAGCCGGTCGCCGCCGAGCTGCTCGACCAGATATTGGGTCGCATCGCGGCTGGCGGTGATGCGATGGGCGGCCAGACTCTCGCGGATCACCGCGGCCCGGTCGCGCAGATTGTCGGGGTAGCAGCCGATCGCGGCACCGTGGGGCGAGCTTTCGAAGGCCCGCCGCAGCGCCGAGGACGCGGCCAATTCGCCGGCTTCCGCCACCACCAGCGCATCGCCGGGCAGCGCGCCGCCTAGCGTCCTCCCAGGATTCGCCGCAAAAAAGCCGGCGAACAGCCGCGCCAGGCCGTCCGCGGCGCCGCGCACCCGCACCACCCGGCGACCGCCGGCGAGGCTCAGCTGCGCCGCCTCGTCGACGAGCCGAGCCGGGTCGGCGGCGAGGGTCGCGCCGGTCAGCTCGGCAATCCGGAACGGGTCGCTCAGATCCGGGCATAGGGTGCGCGCCAGAGCGTCGCCGCGCTCGCGCACCAGACCGGCGTCCGGGCCATAGAGCAGCACCGCGCGGACCGTGGGATCGGGGCGCTGAAGAAAGGCGGCGACCCGCGCGGGAGCGAGCTTCACCGCATTTCACACGCGCTTCGAGGTCTTCTCGCCGGCGCGATGCTCCATGAACAAGGTGAGCCGCGTGACGATCTCCTGGTTCAGCTCGGCGACGCTGCGCACCCCGGCATCGTTCTGGCCGACAACCGTCGAGTATTGGTTCGGATTGAGCGCGAACGAGTTCTGCACATGGATCGTGTTGGACTGCAAGATCGCCCCGCTGTGGAAATCCAGCAGGTGGTAGGTGGCGATCACGTCGAGCCGGCCGACCGTTCCGGTGCCTTGCGATTGGATCCCCAGGTTCGACAATACGACGGACAGGGTCGTCTGCAATCGATAGCGCGGCGGCGTCGGCTCGCCCGTCGGGTTGAGCGCGGCGCGCAGCGCCAATTCGAGATCTTGCCCGATCCGCTCGGAAATCGGATCGACGCGGATCGCGCGCAGATCCGCGCTCGCCGGTCCGCTTTGCGGGTCGGCATAGAGCGGCTCCCAGCCGCAGCCCGGCAGCATTAGGGCGAGGACCGCGCCCACGGCGAGCAAAAGACGGCGTCCCGCCATGTCAGGCGACGATGCTGACGATCCGGTTGGGTACGACGATGACCTTGCGCGGCGGCCTTCCATCGAGCCAGCGCGCCACCTGCGGCAATTCGAGTGCCGCAGCCTCGACCGTGCCGCTCTCGGCGTCGCGCGCGAATTCGAGGGTGCCGCGCAATTTGCCGTTGACCTGGACCGCGATCGTCACTTGCTCGTCGCGGGCGAGGTCGGGATCGGCCCGCGGCCAGGGCTGCTCGGCGAGCAGGCCGGTGCCGCCCAAGCTCAGCCACATCTCTTCGGCCAGATGCGGCATCATCGGCCCCAGCAGCAGCGCTACGGTCTCCAGTGCCTCGCGCAGCACTGCGCCGGCATCGGGTTCTTCTCGCAGGCTTTCCTGGGGCAGTTCCTCGATCGCGTTGGTCAATTCGCGGATATGGGCGACCGCGCGATTGAACCGGAACTTGTCGAGATCGTCGGTGACCGCGGCGATCGACCGGTGGACCGTGCGACGCAGCGCCAACAGCGGCGCCGACACCCAGGCCGCAACCGTCGTTCCATATGGCGACAGTGCCGCCGCCGGCTCGCTCGCCAGCCGCCACAGCCGGTTGACGTAGCGCCAGATCCCCTCGATCCCGGTCTCGGTCCATTCGAGATCGCGCTCGGGCGGGCTGTCGGACAAGAGATAGAGCCGCGCCGTATCGGCTCCGTAAGTTTCGACGATTGCGTCGAGGCCGACCACGTTCTTTTTCGACTTCGACATTTTCTCGGTGCGGCCGACGATGACGGGGTGGCCTTCGCGGTCGACGAAGCCTCCCGCCGCAGCGGTCTCGACCTCTTCGGGAAACAGCCACTCGCCGGTTTCGCTGCGGTAGGTCTGATGGCACACCATTCCCTGGGTGAACAGCCCGGTGAACGGCTCGTCGAGATCGAGGTAGCCGCAGCGCTTCAATGCCCGGGTGAAAAACCGCGAATAGAGCAGATGCAGGACGGCGTGCTCTATTCCGCCGATATACTGGTCGACCGGCATCCAATAGGACGCCGCCTCGCGGGTGAATGCGACCGGTGCGCGCGCCGAGCAGAAGCGCAGGAAATACCAGGATGAGTTCGAAAAACGTATCGAGCGTGTCGGTCTCGCGCTGCGCCGGCCCATCGCAACGCGGGCAGGCCACATATTTCCAGGTCGGATGGTGATCAAGCGGATTGCCCGGCGCCTCGAAGCTGACGTCCATCGGCAGCTCGACCGGCAGATCGCCTTCCGGCACCGGCACCGTGCCGCATTTCGGGCAGTGGATGATCGGGATCGGGCAGCCCCAATAGCGCTGGCGCGACACCCCCCAATCGCGCAGCCGATAGGCGATCGCGCGCTCGCCGCGGCCGAGCTTTTCGAGCCGTTCGCCGGCGGCGCGCTTCGCCTCAGCCACCCCGAAGCCGTCGAGGAAATCCGAGTTGAACAGCGTCCCGTCCTCGACATAGGCCTGCTCGCCGATCGCGAACCGTGCCGGGTCGGCACCCGCAGGCAACACCACCGGGATCACCGGCAGCCGGTACTCGCGGGCGAATTCGAGGTCGCGCTGGTCGTGCGCCGGACACCCGAAGATCGCGCCGGTGCCGTATTCCATCAGCACGAAATTCGCGACCCAGACCGGGACCGTGCGATTTCGATCAAACGGATGGACGGCTTCGAGTCCGGTCGAATAGCCGCGTTTCTCCGCGGTCTCGATCACCGCCTCGCTGGTGCCCATGCGGTTGCATTCGGCGATGAAGGCGGCAAGCTCCGGGTCGTTCTCGGCCAGAGTTTGCGCCAGCGGGTGGTTCGGCGACAATGCCAGGAACGAGGCGCCGAAGAGGGTGTCCGGCCGCGTCGTGAAGACTTCGATCCGCTCGTCCCGGCCGGCGATATCGAACCAGACCCGCGCACCTTCGGATCGGCCGATCCAGTTCTCCTGCATCAGCCGCACCCGCTCGGGCCAGCGCTCGAGGCCGCCGATAGCGTCGAGCAGCTCCTCGGTGAACAGTGTGATGCGCAGAGACCATTGCGCCAACAGCCGCTTTTCGACGATCGCGCCGGAACGCCAGCCGCGACCGTCGACGACCTGCTCGTTCGCGAGGACGGTGTTTTCGACCGGGTCCCAGTTGACCCAGGCTTCCCTGCGGTAGGCAAGCCCCGCCGCGAGGAAGTCGAGAAACATCTTCTGCTCGTGGCGGTAATATTCCGGGTCGCAGGCCGCTATCTCGCGCGACCAGTCATAGGCGAACCCCATGCGTTCGAGCTGAGCGCGCATCGTCGCGATGTTCTGACGGGTCCAGATCGCCGGGTGAACTTTTTCGGCGATCGCCGCGTTTTCCGCCGGCAGGCCAAAAGCATCCCAGCCCATCGGATGCAGGACGTTGAACCCTTGCGCGCGGTGGTAGCGGGCGACCAGATCCCCCATCGTATAGTTGCGGACGTGGCCGACATGCAGCTTGCCCGACGGGTAGGGGAACATCTCGAGGACATAGTATTTCGGCCGGCCGGGCTCGGCGGCGACCTCGAACAGCCGGCGCTCGCGCCAGATGCGCTGCCATTTCGCTTCGGTTTCTCGAAAATTGTATCGGGGCATCGTCCGATTAAATCTTTCGGCGGTTTCACCGGCACGGATGGCCGGTGCCGGCAGCGGCTTCCAAGAAGGTCGCGTCCGCACCTGGTAAATAAAGACAGGACGGGGCTGCGGGCAAGGCCCCGATCTACGCCGTCCTCGCCGATGCCCGCTTCGGACGAGACCGCTCGGCTGCCGGCCCACACTCGATGGCGGGCCTCACTCGGCAGCGTACTCTTTCATCCAGGCCCGCTTGAGCTGACCCGCCCGTCGCAGGATCGCAGTTTCGAGATCGTCCTGGACCTTTCGCGCGACCGTGGTCGCGACCCACTCCCCAGTCGGCGAGAGCTGCTGCCGATCTACGGTGACCGCGACCGAATCCGACCGGAGCTCGCGAGAAAGGACGAATACGGTGATACGGTAGCGCTCGTTGGGTTTATCCGGCGGCGAATACCAGTTGGTGACGAGCATGCCGCTCAGCGGGTCCTCCGAGCTGAGCTTGACAAAATTCATCGTATCGAGCGCTGCCTGCCACGCGATCGGGCTGACCGTGCTGCCGGTCCTTGGCCCCGGCTCGCGTTCCGACGGCTTCTTGGCGAGGCCGAGCACCGTCCAGAGCGTCGCGTCGGTGTCGATCCCCGCCGGTGGGTCCGCGGCGGCGGCTTGCGGTTTGGCGGCACCGGGCGGGGCATTGGCTGCGGCGGCCTTGCCGGCGGGCGGGCTCGCGGCGCACCCGGCGAGGATCAACGAAAGACTTGCGGCGACGACGCCCGACAGGCGGTAATGAGCAGCAGACATCCGGCGCTCCCCCAGGGATAGCGCTGCTCGCAGCCGGAGCGAGCGGCCCCTTTTTGTGCCAGGAATGGAGCTGATATGGAAGGGGTCATCGCAGCCAACCTTGCGGTTGTCAGGAACAGGATCGAGGCGGCGGCGCGCGCGGCCGGCCGGCCGGCCGAGAGTGTGGCGCTGGTCGCGGTCAGCAAAACCCATCCGGCCGCTTCGGTGCGGCTGGCGCTCCTCGCCGGGCACCGTATCTTCGGCGAGAATCGGGTGCAGGAAGCGCAGACCAAATTCCCAGCGCTGCGCGAGGCGTTTCCCGGTCTGGCGCTGCACCTGATCGGGCCCCTGCAGACCAACAAGGTCAAAGATGCGGTGACGCTGTTTGACGTGATCGAGAGCCTCGACCGGCCCCGGCTCGCCGAGGCGCTGGCCCGTGAGATGGACCGCACCGGACGCCGCCTGCCCTGCCTGATCGAGGTCAACACCGGCGAGGAGGCGCAGAAATCGGGGGTCGTGCCCGAGGCCGCCGACGACTTCGTCGCGCTCTGCCGCGACCGGCTGGGCCTGCCGATTGTCGGATTGATGTGCGTGCCGCCGCAGGGTGACGACCCCGCACCCCATTTCGCCCTGTTGCGCGAGATTGCACGGCGCACCGGCCTCGACCTCCTCAGCATGGGCATGAGCGCCGATTTCGAGACCGCGATCCGCTTTGGCGCTACCCATGTTCGGGTTGGCACCGCGATCTTCGGCGCCCGCGGCGCGCCGCAATAGGAGCATCCCGATGCGCGTCTTCACGACAGTGCCGCAGGAAAATCTGCGCGAGGTCGCGGCGGTGGCGCGCGCGATCGAGGCCGAGGGCTATGACGGCGTCGTGGCAATGGAGAACAAGCACGACCCGTTCCTTGCCTTGGGCATCGCCGGCGCCGCGACCGAGCGGATCGAGCTGCACACCGGGGTTGCGATCGCCTTTGCCCGCACCCCGATGGCGGTCGCCAATGTCGGCTGGGACCTCGCCGGCGCCACCGGCGGCCGTTTCGTCGTCGGTCTTGGCTCCCAGGTCAGGGCGCATAACGAGCGGCGCTTTTCGGTGCCCTGGACGCCGCCGGCGCCGCGGATGCGCGAATATGTGCAGGTCTTGCGGGCGATCTGGCGTTGCTGGAAATCGGGCGAGAAGCCGGGCTTCGAGGGCGAGCACTATCGCTTCACCCTGACCACTCCGAACTTTACGCCCGAGCCCATCCCGGCGCCGCCCCCGGCGATCATGATCGCCGCGGTCGGCCCGGCAATGCTCAAGGTCGCCGCCGAAGAATGCGACGGGGTCAAATTGCACGGCTTCTGCACCCGCAGATATCTGACCGACGCCATCTTGCCGCGCCTCGCGGCAGGGCTCGCCAAGGCCGGCCGCCGACGCGAGAACTACGAGATTTCCGGCGGCGGCTTTCTCGCCACTGGCCCGGATGACGAGACCGTTGCACAGCGCTTCGAATGGGTGCGTCAGCGGGTGGCGTTTTACGGCTCGACCCCGGCCTATTACCCGGTGCTGGCGGTGCACGGGCTCGAGGATCTCGGCCACAAGCTCAACGCGATGACGAGGCAGGGGCGGTGGACCGAGATGGCGAAGGAGGTGCCGGACGACGTGGCCCATCTGTTCGCCGCGGTCGGGCGTCACGACCGGATCGTCGCGGCGATCGGCGAGCGGTTTGGCGGCCTCGTCGACGCGCTGACATTGCGTGCGGACGGCAGTGGCGAGGTGCCATCCGACCTGGTCCAGGACATCCGCCGCCTGCCGCACGCCTTCCGCGGTTTCGCGTCATCTGATCGCTAGCTAACGCTCCGAGGCGCAACGTTCTCAGGGCCACGCCGCGGCAGCCCCGGGATTGCTGCGCAGCGGCCTGCATCGTTCGGCGAGCGCCTTGATTTCGGACGGGGTCGCGGCGCGGCCGCCGAGCTCGGCGGTGAAAAACTCCAGATATTGCTCAATCCGCCGCAAAAATGCCTTCAAATCGGCCTCGCTGCGCACATAGGGCGTGTTTCCCGGCGCGAGCGAGGGGCTGTGATAGGTGAAGCTGAAGACGCGATGGCCCTTGCGCAGCAGCGCCAAGGTCAGTCGCCGCTGCTCGGCAAAAGAGATGCCTTCGGGGGTCAGGGTGATCCGCTCGATCAGGCCGAGGCGGGCGAGAATACCCGGGACGTGCAGCGCCTTCAGCCGCTCGTTCATGGTCAGCACATAGGCCATCGGTCCGCTCGGCGCCAAGAGGCCGGTGTAGCCGATGGACAAGGGAATTTCGAGCAGCGCCGGATCCGTACCGAACCAATAGGGGCGAGCCTCGCAATGCGAAAAGTCGGGGCCGAGCTTGTGCCGCAGATCGGTCCCGGGAACGACGCTGACATCGATCTCATAGCCGAGCTCGGCCAGGATTTGCGCGGTGGCGTGGCCGACACCGTAGCGGCCGGCCTTGTAGATGCGCGGCCGCACCCCGATGTTGTCGGTGATCGCGCGGGTCAATTGGACCAGCTTCTCGCGCTCGAGCGCGAACGGCAGGTTGCCGGGGTACGAGTTCTCCTCGGTGGTCTGCTCGACGAACGGCGGATTGTCCCACGGCTGCAGGTGGGCGCCGATTTCGCAGGCACCCGAGCGGTGCAGGTCGCGAATGAACTCGTATCCCTCGGGTCTGCTGCTGACTGGGTAGTCGAGCACGAAAGTCGGCCGCACCCCATAACGCTCGAAGATCGGCAAGGTTTGCGCCTGGCATTTGACCGAGGTCACCCCTGCCGCTCGGCGCGGCTGCTGCCGCGCCCAGTCGAATTCGGCTTCGGTGTCGACCACGACGACCAGCATCGGCGGGTCGTCCGCCCGCCAGTCGATGATTCTCCAGGTGCTAGGGTCGAGCATGCCTCAGCAACAGCGATGAAAGGTGCGTTCCCTGTGCGCCGGCTGCCATTGCCCGACCCTGCCGCTGCGCGCGAGAGTGAAACGCCGATATTCCGCAGACCGGTGAAACCTGGACTCTCTTGAGACCAACTGCATTGTAACGTAGGGTAACACATCGCGTGCAGCTATGCGAGCGAGGAGGAAGCGTTGCGCGCGGCAAACTTGCCTGATCATGCGCCGAACAGGTTCAGACTTTCTGAATCCGGCAGTGTCGGCGAGTTGCCGTCCGCGATCCGGCCGCCGTTACCCATTTTGCCGACCATGTCGCCGCTAAGCCCGCTCGCAGCTGCTGCGAGCGCGCGGCGTCGCCATCTGCTCCACGTTTTCCCGAGCTTCGGCGTCGGCGGACTGCCGCTGCGAATGGCGCGGATCATCAACCACTTCGGCTCGCGGTTGCACCACACGATTGTAGCCCTCGACCTGAATTTTGAAGCGGCGCGCAGTTTCGCCGCCGACCTCGATGTGGACCTGCTGCCGCTCGGCGAACGGCCGCGCGGCATCAGCCGGTCGGTGCGCGCCGGGATCTCCATATTGCGCCGGCTGCGGCCAGAGCTTTTGATCACCTACAACTGGGGGGCGATCGAATGGGCGATGGCCAACCGCCTGTTTCCGATCGCCCGGCATCTCCATTTCGAAGCCGGCTTCGGCAAGGAGGAGGCGGACACCCAGCTTCGCCGCCGTGTGCTGTTCCGCCGCTGGGCGCTCGCCCGCGCCGGCGCGGTGGTCGTGCCCTCGCACCGGCTCGAGGATTTGGCGCGCCGGGTGTGGAGGCTGCCGCCGGAGCGGGTGACTTATGTTCCCAACGGCGTCGATATAGAACGTTTTTCGGAGCCGCCGCGCGATCGGGCGCCGGGCTTCACGCGGCGACCCGGCGAGTTGGTGGTCGGCACCGTGGCACCGCTGCGGCCGGAAAAGAATCTCGGTCGGCTATTGCGGGCGTTCGCCCGCCTTGACGATCCGACCCGTGCCAGTCCGCCGAACGCGCGTCTGATCATCGCTGGCGAGGGGGCCGAGCGTGCGGCGCTGTCGCGGCTCACCGTTGAGCTCGGCCTTGGCGAACGTGTCGTCTTTACCGGGCAGGTCGCGGCCGAAACGGTGCTCGGCACGTTCGACGTTTTCGCGCTGTCCTCCGACACCGAGCAGATGCCGAACGCTTTGCTCGAGGCGATGGCAGCGAGCCGCCCCGTCGCCGCCGTCGATGTCGGCGACGTCAAGGGAATGGTTTGCGCGGCTAATCGTGAATTCATCGTGCCGCGCGACGACGGCCGGAGTTTGGCGCACGCGATCTCTCGTCTGCTTCGTGATCCGGTAAAGCGTGCCCAATTGGGACGCGACAACCACGACCACGCCGTCGACACCTTTTCCCAAGACCGCATGTTCACCGCTTATTCGCGGATTTTCGGATTGGATCGTGACAGCTGAAGAGGTCTGCTGATCGTGATCCAATTTGTCGTATCGGGACCCTTGCCGCGGCTCCCCGCGCTGAGATCGAGGTGCATGACCGACCCGGACGCGCTGCTGGAAATCGCGCGCCGGCTAGAGCGGTCCGGTACGGCTGGCCAGCCGCGATCAGAGGATTTCAGTCGGATCCTGCACGATCTGAGAATGGGCGGCGCTTGGAAGCGCACCGATCCGGGGAGGTTGCGGCGGACCGAAGAGATGCTGTCCGCGCATATCCAGCCTTCGTTGCGGGCTGGCCTGGTTTTGCTCGATCTCGGGGCTTCCGACGGCATTACCACGGTGGAGGCGGTTCGCGCGCTGCGACAAGCGTTCGGGCAAGAGGTGCAGGCGCTTCTCGCGGACTTAAATCTGTCGCTGCTACGGTTCCGGCGCGGCCCGATCATCGAATATCGCGCCGCCGATGGGGAACCGATCATGGTGCGGGTGGGCCCCCTCGGCCTCCGTCTCGCTAAGCCGCGCGGCGAGCTGCAGCCGGAGAGCAGCCTATTGGTACGCCTTTACCTGCGAATGGAGCAGTGGCGTAGAGCGATGCGCCTCGACGCGCCGATCTCGCTGGTGCACCCCCTCGCTCGCCGCGAGCCCGGCATCACCGTTACGGAACTCGATTGCCTCGTCTTCCGGGAGTGCCTAAAAGATCGGGTTGCGGCGGTCCGTGCGAGCAATGTCCTGAACCTGGGCTATTTCGGCCTGCCTCAACTTCATTGCGCGGTCGGGCATCTGCACGGGTATTTGCGGGAAAGCGGATGCCTTGTCGTTTCACGAAACCACGATCAGTCGGATGGCGAGCCGGAGAATGGCTCGGTGTGGCTGAAGGACGGACGGCGCTTTCGTTGGGTCGCGGATTTCGGCGCCGGCTCCGAGATCAAGTCGGTCGTCGACGGCTGGCGGCTAGGCTGACGACCGGGCTTCCGCTGCAGCGGAACGGTCGGTCGCCGAACGGCCGCGGAACATTATTGATGGGCGGCTTCTTTTTGATCTGCGTCCGTCCGCAAGAGGATCGCCCGGCGGCGCTGACGGGGATGCGCCAGGCCTTTGCCGACCTCGGTTTTGCGTCCCCTGAGATCGTCGAGGCCGACAATTAC
Source organism: uncultured Alphaproteobacteria bacterium (assembly GCA_963832875.1). Classification (GTDB taxonomy): domain Bacteria; phylum Pseudomonadota; class Alphaproteobacteria; order ATCC43930; family CGMCC-115725; genus AP-15. Next base: position 600,155 of record CAWHWB010000007.1, read on the forward strand.
GTTTTTGCTGCCTATCCGAGCTTCGAGAGCCGCTCGCTCGCGGTGCAGCGCTATGCCAATGGCGATTTCGTCTTTGTTTGCGGCACCTGCGTCAGCGATGCGGGCGTCGGCGTCGCGGCCGCTGCCGTGCTGCACGACCGCGCCAAGGCCGCCTCGGCGCCGAGCGAAGAGATCATGGGTCATTATGCCGTCGTTCTCAAAAAGGATGGCCGCACTGAAATCCGGCTCGACCGATTTGGCGGATACCATCTCTATTACAATCTCCAGGCCGGTATAGTCTCGTCGTCCTTTTATGCGCTCGCATCGGTGCTCGGCTCGCTGAGCCTGTCGCAGCAGAGCGCCTGCGAATACGTCTTCAACGGGGTGGTCTCGGGCGACGAGACGTTGTTTCGCGAGGTGTCGCTGGTGCCGATCGGGGCCGTGATCGGCGTTGACGCCGGCGGGCTCGCGATTGTCCGACCCTCGCTGCGCGTCACCCGGGTTTTCACCTCGGAAACGCGTGACGCCTCGCTTGACCAAAGCATGAGGCTCCTCGACCGCTATTTTTCCGCCATTGCCAAGAGCTTTGGCGACCGTGTCGGCTCCGCTCTTTCGGGAGGCTACGATTCCCGCCTGATGCTGGCCTTTTTGCGCCGCCACGGGAGCAGGCCGCGCGTCTATGTCTATGGCAGCGGACCCGAAAAAGATGTGCGTTTGGCGAGAGAAATCGCCAAGCGCGAAAATTTTTCCCTCGATGTGATCGACAAGACCGACCGTCCGATCATCGCGCCCGGCGAATTCGCCGACACGGCGCATCGCAACTTTCTCGCCGCGGATGGCTATGAATACGGCGGGATCTTTCATAACGGCGCCGAGATCGCCGAGTTGGCGCGCCGGGTGCGCGGCGACGCGATCGCGTTCAACGGCGGCGGCGGCGAAATTTTTCGCAATTTTTTTTACCTTCCCGATCGCGACTACACGATTCGTGAACTTTTATGGAGTTTCTATAGCCAGTTCGACCCGGCCATTTGTACCCCGGTGTTCGACTGCTCCAGCTATTATGCCGGGCTCGAGAACAAGGTGATGGATTTGCTGGGCAGCGACGAGCGCCGACTGCCGCGACCAACTGTCGAATGGCTCTATCACAGCTTTCGCTGCCGCGCCTGGGACGGCAAGGTCGACAGCATCGCGGCCAGATACGGCACCACGGCGATGCCTTATCTCGAACGCTCGATCACCGAGCACGCTAGCGCGCTGCCTTTGGCGTGGAAAAACCACGGCGCCTACGAGGCCGAGCTAATCCGGCGCGTCGATTGCCGCCTGGCCGGGTACCGCTCGATCTATGGTCATGATTTCGCCAGGCCGCCGCCGCTGGGTCGACGGCTGACCGATTACGCCACCTATCTGCGCCCGCCCTGGCTGCGTCGTTATACCTATCGGCTCAAGTATGTCCGTCGGCGGTCCGGCGATTGGCCGGGCTATCTTGCGTGGCCGTATCGGCGGGCGGTGCTGCCCCATGGGGTGACGGTGCTGGGCCGATTGTTCCGGCTCGACCGGATCGGGGATGCGGCCCAGTTGGCGCGAATTCTGTCGCTGGAATACGCGCTGCATCGGTTTGGTTCGCGTGTTAAATTCGACTTTTGAAAGATGACGGTCCGGGTCCATGTGCGGAATAGCCGGCATTTTCGACTGCCGCGGACGCGGCGAGGCCGACCGGCGCCTGTTGCGCCATATGACCGACATTCTCGAGCATCGCGGTCCCGACGGTGACGGTTTTTACTATGCTCCTGGCCTCGGCCTCGGGCATCGCCGCCTGGCGATCATCGATCTTGCCGGCGGCGAGCAACCGCTGTTCAACGAAGACCGCACCATCTGCGTTGTGTTCAATGGCGAGATCTATAATTTTCAGGAGCTGATGTGCGAGCTGTCCTCGCTCGGTCACGTCTTCCGCACGCGCTGCGACACCGAGGTGATCGTCCACGCCTGGGAGGAGTGGGGCGTGCGCTGCCTCGACCGTTTTGACGGAATGTTCGCCTTTGCGTTGGTTGACGAGCGGTGCGAGACGCTGTTTCTGGCGCGTGACCGGTTTGGCGAAAAGCCGCTTTATTACAGCCTTTTGAATGATGGCCGGCTACTGTTCGCCTCCGAGTTGAAGTCGATCTTGTGCAATCCTGTGGTCGATCGAAGGCTCGATCCCCAGGCCATCGAGGAGTTTTTTGCCCTCGGCTATATCCCGGATCCGCGTTCGATCTATTGCGGGGTCAAAAAGCTGGCGCCGGCCCATTATTTGGTGGTTCGCCGCGGCGAAGCGGTCGGTGAGCCTCGCGCCTATTGGGACCTGCGGTTCGTGGAAGGCGGTTCGGCGCGCCGGGAAGAGGCCGAGGAGGAACTGATTGCGCGCCTGCGCCAATCGGTGCGCCAGCGGATGATCGCCGATGTCCCGCTCGGCGCCTTTCTGTCGGGCGGCGTCGATTCGAGCGCCGTGGTGGCGATGATGGCGGGGCTGCGGGCGCAGCCGGTCAGCACCTTCTCGATCGCGTTCGGGTCGAAGGGATTTGACGAACGGGTCCATGCCGCCGCGATCGCTCGGCGTTACTGCACGGCCCACCATGTCAGGGAGGTTGACCCCGACGCGTTTGAGTTGCTCGATCGGTTGCCGGCGATCTACGACGAGCCGTTCGGCGACAGCTCGGCGCTGCCGACCTTGCGGCTTTGCGCCGTCGCGCGCGAGAACGTCACGGTGGCCTTATCCGGCGATGGCGGAGACGAAGTTTTCGCCGGTTACCGACGCTATCGTTGGCATTGTCTCGAAGAGCGGGTGCGCGGGGCGCTGCCGACTCGGGTGCGCGGCCCGCTGTTCGGCCTCCTCGGCACGATCTATCCGAAGCTCGACTGGGCGCCGCGCCCGCTGCGCGCCAAAGCGATCCTGAACGAGCTGGCAAGAAACTCTGCGGATGCTTATGCCGCCTCGGTCTCGATCAGCACCCAGGATCTGCGGCGCCGACTGTTCAGCCCCGGCTTGTCGCGAAGTCTGCAGGGCTACGATGCCGCGGAAGCTATCAGGCTGCACATCGCTCGCTGCGGCAGCGAGGATCCGCTGTCGCAGATCCAATATGCCGATTTTAAAACCTACCTGCCCGGTGACATCCTGACCAAAGTCGATCGGGCCAGCATGGCGTCGTCGCTGGAAGTGCGCGTTCCGCTTCTCGCTCATACATTGGTCGAATGGGCGGCGCAGCTGCCGTCCCGCTTCAAACTATCCGGCGGCGAAGGCAAATCCATCTTTAAATCGGCGCTCGCCCCCCATGTTCCCGCGGACATCCTCTACCGACCCAAACAGGGTTTTACCGTGCCCCTCGCCGCGTGGTTTCGCGGGCCACTGCGGCAACGCCTGCGTCAGCGTTTGGAAGGGCCGGTGCTGCGGCAGTCGGGATTGTTCGACATGGCGACCATCGGCAGGTTGCTCGACCAGCATCAGTCCGGGGCGCGCGACCACAGCGCCGCATTGTGGACATTATCCATTTTCGAATCTTTTCTGCGACGGGGCGACGGCGCCAATGGCAATGGCGCGATGCGGGAGGAATTTGCCGGGACCGTCTTTTAACGGCCGTGTCTCGGCGGCGCCGGCCCGCAATTTTAGGGAGCCTCCGGCGGTTCGATCCCCCGCCCGCGATCGTCCGGCGCCCGAAGGCGCGGCGGGCATACCGCTCGCGGGTGTCAGGGTGGATCGCACCGGGAGCATTTCTTCGTATGGTAGCGATTGAACCGTTGAATTCGGCGCCAACCCGCGGAAAGCCGGCCCATGGAATGCAAGCCCGTGGAAAGCAGGCCGGGGGGAGGGGCTCGCTGCCGCTGGGAAGCGGCGCCGGATGACCGCATCCGACCAGGCAAAACACCCGGCCGAGGGCGGGTCGGGGGCGGATGATGGCGACATCCGGGCGCATGCCATCCGCGGCGCTGCCTGGATGACGGGCTTGCAGTGGTCGGTTAGGGGGCTGGGCATCGCCAGCACCGCGATCCTGGCTCGGCTGTTGACGCCGGCCGATTTTGGCCTGATGGCGATGGCCGTGCTGACCTTGGCGGTCGTCGAGATGTTCGGCGTCAGCGGTCAAGACTTGGCTCTGATCAGGATGGGTCGGCCGAGCCGCGACTATTTCGACAGCGCCTGGACCATCGAGGTCGTCGTCGGCGTCGCGCTGTTCGGGTTAGGGGTTGCATCGGCGCCTCTCGCCCGGCTCTACTTCCACTCTCCGCAAGTCGAGCTGATCGTTTGCGTTCTCTCGCTGCGCCTTCTGCTAGAAGGGTTCACCAACATCGGTATCGTCTTTTTTCGAATTGATCTAAACTTCACCAGGGAATTCAAGTATTTTATTTACCGCAAGTTGTGCGACGTTGTTGTCGCGGTGTCTTGCGTATTGGCCATCCGCAACGTTTGGGGGTTGGTGATCGCGGGCGTGCTGTCGAAAGCGGTGGCGGTGATCTTGAGCTTTGTGATGCACCCATTTCGACCACGGTTCCGGTTGAATAGAGCCCGCGAGATCTGGTCGTATTCATCCTGGATGCTGGTCGTCGCGCATGGCCGGCATTTTGCCGCCAGGACCGACGAGTACGTCGTCGGCGCGATCAGCAGCGCCGGGGTGATGGGCGCCTACAACGTCGGCGCCGACATCTCGGTGACGCCGACGGTCGATCTGGTCCAGCCGGTGATGCGCGCCATGTTTCCGGTCTATTCCCGGCTGCTGAACGATCCCGTGCGCCTGCGCGCCGCGGCCCTTCTGGTGATCGGCGCGACCGCGACGGTTTGTCTGGCGACCGGTCCGGGGGTGGCCGGGGTCGCCCGCGAATTGACCTTGCTGTTGCTGGGCCCGCAGTGGAAAGCGGCGGCATCGCTGGTTTTCTGGTTCGGGATCGGTGCGATACCGGTCGGAATGAGGTTTGCCATCTACTCGATTCTGGGCGTCACCGACAATCTTCGATTGACGGCGCTGGCGGTTTGGGCGCGGCTGGCGCTGCTGATCCCGACCCTCGTCCTCGCGGGAATTTGGGGCGGAGCGCCGGCAATCGCCGAAGCGCAGGCGGTGCTGGGCGTTCTCGCGCTCTCCGCCGATTTTTTTATGCTGCGGCGCGCCGTCGGCGTCGGCTTTGCCGATGTCGCGCGCTGCCTTGTTCGCCCGTCGGCCGCGGCTCTGGCGATGGTCTTCGTGCTTTATCTGCTCGATCGGATGACGCAAGTTCCGCTGGTGGCGAGCCTCGCGATCAAAATCGCCGGCGGCGGTGCCGTCTATCTCGGTTGCTTAACGGCGATGTGGCTTCTCGCGCGCCGACCCGATGGGCTCGAGGCCGTGGCGTTCGCGGCGGCGGCAAACGCCGTCCGCAGCTGCAAAGTTTGGCGGCGATAGCATTTATTTGCTCAGGGCGTCGCACAATGCCTGAAACTCCTCGGCGCGGCTGGCCCAACCACTGATTGCAGCCTTGGCGCGTGCGCCGGCGCTGAGCCGCGCGTAGAGCGCCGCATCGGTCAGCAGACGGATCAGCGCCGCCGCGACCTCCTGGTGACTCGCTCCGTCGACCAGGAGCCCGTTGCCGCCATCGGCGACCGCTTCGATCGCACCGCCCGCTCGGCCGGCGACCACCGGCTTGCCGCACGCGTTGGCTTCGAGAAACACCAGCCCGAAGCCCTCGGTATCGCCGCCGGCGGTGGTCCGGTTCGGCATCGCGAAGATCTCGGCGCACCGGTAGACCGCCAGCAGGCCCTGGTCGCCGAGCGGGCCGAGCAGCCTGACCCGGCCGGAGAGGTTCGCCGCGCGGACCCGCCGCTCGAGGTCGGCGTGGAGTGGTCCCTCGCCGACGATCAAGCAGCAGGCTTCGGGCACTCTCGCAAGAACTGCCGGCATGGCGTCGATCAGCGTGTCGAAGCCCTTTCGCTCGATCAGCCGACCGACGCCCAGGATGACGCGCCGATCGGCGGCGCCGAACCCCTCGATCGTAGCGCGATCGACCGGCCCCGGCCCGAAACGGTCCAGATCGACGCCATTGGGGAGGGCCAGGATTTTGGCTGGGTCGACGCCCTGATGGGTGACCAGGAGGTCGCGGGTAAATGCGCTGACCGTGACGATCGCATGCGCTCGGCCCAGGGACGAGCGGCGCAAGCGAAAGAACAGGCCGGCGCTCCCGACCGAGATCTCCTCGCCGTGAATGTAGAACATCACCCGCAACCGGAACAGATAGCGCAGCGGCCACACCATCCAGCCGAGGGAGATCAGGTCGCCAATGCAGACGATCCGTGCTCGCGAGCGCCGGCTCACCCACAGCGTGGCGGCCAGGGTCCGGATCAGGATCGGCAAATCGACGGCAAGCACCGCGAGCCGCGAGGCCAGCCGGCTTCGCCAGGCTCGGTCCGGCGGACGCAGCAGCGCGACGCGCACGATCGGGTATGGGGCCTGCGCGTCGAACTCTGCGGCCGCGGTGATCGGCAGGTTGGTCGCATAGTCGCGCTTCGCGCTCAGCGCCGTGACCCGGCCCGCCAAATGACGGCAGATCTGGTCATAAACCACCCCGGCGCCGCCGCGCAGCGGAGGAAAGTGACTGGAGACAAGAACGCAGCGGGCGCGCTCCGGCGGGTTCATCTCGGACCTTTGTGGCGGCAAATCGGCGGTCAATTTTGATATACGCCACAGTGATCACCGATTTGCCAACGCGATCCCCGAACGCACCGCCTCTTGCCCAGAACCGACAAACCGGGTGCGCCGTCTCGCGCAGCGTGGCCGCGAGCGCCGCCGACCCGGGCGTTAACGCCGATGCGGGTGAAAATTCGACGCCGCTCGTGGTATGATTTCGGACTTTGCCGCTCTGAGGCGCAACCGGGCCAACCCGGGGGATGGGGTTTTGATCTTGATCTTTCGGCACAGCGGCGAGGGACAGCATCATGGGGTGACGCCGACCTCTATGGCGCGGCTGCGAGCGATCGCTTCCCGTTCGATCGACGGAGTGTCGGTCGGAGAACGGATGATCGCCGGCAACAACCGGACATCGGGCTTCGACTATCTTCGGATATTGCTGGCGGCTTCGATCATCAGCTGGCACAGCATCACCACCAGCTACGGACCTCAATATGAGCTGACGATCTGGCGCGGCCCGCTCGGCGTCCTGATGCATCTGACCTTGCCGATGTTTTTTGCCCTCAGCGGTTTCCTGGTCGCCGGCAGCCTCGATCGCTGCAACACGTTGGTCTCGTTTTTTGGGCTGCGGATTTTACGAATTGTTCCGGCCCTGGCGGTGGAGATAACCCTGTCTGCGCTGGTGCTCGGACCGCTGTTGACAGAGGTGGATCTGCGCACCTATTTTTCAAGCCAAGAATTCTTCGTCTATTTTCTGAATATTGTCGGTTTTATTCATTATATTTTGCCCGGCTTGTTCAACTCGAACGTATTGCCGAAAACGGTGAACGCACAGCTGTGGACGATCCCGTTCGAACTGCAATGCTACCTTGCGCTCGGCGCCTTGTCGGTCGTCGGCATCGCCAATAAGAGAGGCGGAATTCTGCTTCTGACCGTCATTCTCGCGCAGGGCAATTGGGCGTGGCATGCGCTGCGGCAAGGAGACGACGGCGGGTCCGGCGGCGCACCCGGCGCGATCCTGGTGCTGTGCTTTCTGGTCGGATTGCTGCTGCACATTTATCGGGACAAAGTGCGGTTGAATAAAGCCCTGTTCGCTGCAATGATCATACTGGCGCTTCTGCTGTCGTCGCTGCCACATGGGTCGGATTACCTTGCATTCCCGGTGTCTTACATCACGATCTATCTCGGGCTGCTCAATCCGCGGAAAATCAACTTCCTGAAGTCGGGCGATTATTCTTATGGGCTTTATCTTTACGGTTTTCCGATCCAGCAGGCATTTTCCTCGCTGGGCCCGGCCCTGCATCATTGGTACATCAATATTATCGTTTCGCTGCCGTGCGCGCTGGGGGTGGCGATGATCTCCTGGCATTACGTCGAGAGGCCCGCCCTGGCTCTGCGGCGATATCTGCCGGCGATCGAGCGGCGACTGGTCAGGGCGGTGTTTGGCTCGCCCGTGATCGCGGGGTAGCGGAAATGGCCGCGTTGCCGTCAAAGCTCGTGGGTCGCGGAATCTTGGGCGGCGTCTTCGGCGCGGCTGCGGCCGCAAGCGGCTTTCTCGGGGTGATCCTGCTGCTTGAGGTGCACGAGGGCTACGGGATTTGCGCCGTGGCGGCCTGCTTTGCCGCACGCATTCTGAGCGCAAGATACGCGAGGTAAAGGCGGGACGCCGGCGCAGTGGCCCTGTCGGCGCAGCGGCCCTGTCGGCGCAGCGGCCCTGTCGGCATAGCGGCCTTTGTCGGAACTCCGCTATTCTGCGAATTCTCGGCGGCTCAGCGGCAAATCAGTCTCGCGATCAGCGCCGATCGGGGGCCTCGCGCTTGGATTTCCGCGCGCGCACACGCCAGGCGAGGGCATGCCGCAAACGGCTTGCCAGGATCAGCGGAAAGATGATTTTCCGCGGCAACTCCGCGACAAACCCGAATTCGGTCATCAGTTCGCGGGTCAGGTGTTCGACGAGGAACGCCTCACGCGGGGTCAAGTCGCTGCGCCAGGTCTCGGTCCCGCCTTTCCGGTAAAACTCGGGCGGCTCTGCCGACAGGTCCCACGGCGCTGCCGTCAGACGATTGCCGCGCAGATTGTCTATCCTACACTCGCTCAAGATTTCGCCGCACTCCTTCGCCCCGATCTCGACCCCGAGCCAGGAGAATATCGACATCAAGGTTTCTTCTCCAGCAGCTGACAGATCCTGATAGCTCACTTGCAGAAAATTGTCGGTTGCTGTCCTGAGCTCCTTGCTTTCGTTGATGTATTTGATCCAGGTCTCGCAATTCACCAGCACCTCGCGTGAGGTCCACGGCGCGGCCCAGCCGGCGGCGGCGGCGCGGAGCGAAGAAACCACGCTGCGCGGATCCCTGACGATGTGCAAGAAGTAAGCGTCGGGAAATATCCTGATGATCTCCCGCCAATGCAGCACATGATCGGGTGTCTTTTCCAGAAGGATATCCGCGCCCGGCTTCCGGTCGGATATCCGCAGCATTACGTCACCGGCGAAATTCCGGACCAGGCCGAAATACTCTTCGTCGCTGAGCAGGTGATGCAGACCGACGGCGCGCGCATTGCGCCGGTGCAACTCCCATGTTGAAAACAGCGATGGGGTGTACCCGGTGAACAGGTGGGTCTCGTTCGCGGTGGCGATCCGCGGCGATCGCGACAGCAGCAATTGCAGCCAGGTCGTGCCGCTTCTCGGGGCCCCGACCAAGAACACGAGGCGCTTGCCGGCGATCGCCTCGGCGCGGTCTGTCCGCGATCCGTCCGGTGGCGCGGGGCCGGCCTGCAAGCCCTACGATCCTGCGGCCGGCATCGGTCGCCACGAGGCCGGAACCGCTGGTCCGATCGAGATCATGCGCGACCGGGCGACCTGCCCGCCAAATCCCGGGGCCGAGAATTCCGGGCGGCTGCGGTGGTCTCGACCCGAGCCATTCAGTGGATTCCGCGCAGCACCAGCCGCGTCATCGCCGGCGCGACCGCCAGACCGACACGGACGGCCCGATACCGCCACTTCGGCTGGTACGCGCAGGCCCGCCGCAGCGCCATTCTGGCAAGCAAGATTTCGCCGTTGCGGATGTGGTCGACCGCGTGGTTCACGTCGAGCTGAAATTGCGTTTGCAAATACGTGCGTTCGACTGCTGCGCGTTCCGCGGCGTCGAGACACGCTCGACCGCGCCATTTGTCCAGCACCTGCAGAGTTGCCGAACACATCACCGTGTTGTTGGCAGAGACGCTGGCGGCGTGACGCCGGTAACGAACTAGGACCCGCGGGACAGGTTCGATCCGGCATCGGGCATGCAGCGCCCGCAACCACAGGTCAAAGTCCTCGACAGCCCGCAACCGTTCATCAAACATTCCGATACGACTGAACACCTCGCGCCTTAATATCGCGTCAAGGCAGATGTGGGAGACACCTCCGGCCACTTTGGCGAACGTGATCGGCGGGGAGGGCGGATATACCTCTTGGTATGTCTTGCCGACCAGCTTCGATTCTCCGAAGAATCGCAAATCGCAAAAGGCGATCGACAATTCGGGACGCTGGTCGAGGAATTGCACCATGGTTTCAAGATAGTCCGGCTCCCACAAATCGTCGCTGTCGAGCAGGGCAACGAGCTTGCCGCGAGCCAGCGACAATGCCCGGTTGCGAGCTGCCGCCGCCCCGCCATTGGCTTGAGCCATAACCACCACGCCGCGGTTGCGGTAATTCTCGGCAATCGCCGCGGTTGCGTCGGTCGAGCCGTCGTCGACGACGATGACTTCAAACGAGCGAAAGGTCTGGGCGAGGGCCGATTCCAGGGTATCGCCAAGATGGAGCTGGGCGTTGTAGGCCGGGATGACGACGCTGACGACCGGGGTGGAACCGCTCTGCAGGTGCATCTCGGGTGCGCCCGGGTCGGGCCGCGGCGTGCGGGCGCTCAGCGCGCCATCAGCACCGGCAGGCTCGACTCCATGATGATGTGGCGCGTGGCGCCGCCAAAGATCATCTGGCGGATGCGGCTCTGCGTGTAAGCGCCTTTGAACAACAGGTCGGCGCCGGCGGCGACCGCCTCCTTCAAAAACAATTCGCCCTGCGGCTTTTGTCGCCCGTAAGCGGTCCTCAGACTGACGTCGATCCCGTGCCGTTCGAGGGTGCGGGCGAGTTCGTCGCCCTCCGGCCCCGGCTCCGGCATGTGCTGGCTGGCGACGGCGACGATGGCGACATGCCGCGCCTGCTTGAGGAACGGCATGCCCAGCGCCACCGTCAGCGCGGTTTCGGTGCTCCCGTTCCAGGCGATGGCGATGACCTCCCCCAATACCGAGGGGGCGCGCTGCGGCACCATCAGCACCGGGCGCCCGCTCTCGAACAACGCGTCCTCGAGGGTGGCCTCGGCGATCGAGGCGAGCTTTTCCGGCTGCTCGACCAGGATCAGGTCGAACACCCGCCCGATCAGCCCGACGATGGCATTCTGCCGGCCGTCCTCTTCGCGCCACGACGCGCTCGGCCCGTTGTGCCCGGGCGGCGCCGGGTCGATCGGCACGCCGCGCGCGGTCATGAACTCGCGAAACAGCCGGCGCGCGTGATCGCGCCGGTCGTGACCCTCGCGCTCGAGTGTGCGGTCGACTTCCGACGAGATCGAAAACCCCATCTCGCCGCCGAATACCACGGCATATTCGGTGGTCAGGCTGTGCAGCCCGACGATGTGGCTGTCAAAGCGGCGTGCCGCCAGCATGGCGGCTTCGAGGACCGGCGTCGCCCTGCCATCCCCGACCACGGCCAGCAGATTTTTCATCGTCCGATCCCTGTACCCGCTCGCCCCTTTTGCCAAAGGGCCTGTCAACACATTACTATATGACCGCGCGATCCTCTGCGACAATTGGCGCGCGAGGTCGAGCCGAGCTGCGAAAGCTCCGATGATCGGGTCGCCCGGGCGGACAAGGGCCGGGGGCTCACGGGCCAGCGCGGCGGTGGCGGAAGAGGTGCACGCCAAGGTTTGACGGGACGCAGCGGATGCCCAGGACACACATTTCGCGCGCGCAGCTTCTCTCGGCGGCGGCGGCGCTGGCGCTGGCAACGATGCCGCTCGGGCTCGAGGCGCAGACCGCCGCCGGCGACAAGCTGCCGCGATTCGCCAGCCTGCGCTCCGACGAGGTCAATCTGCGGGTCGGGCCGGGTGAGACCTATCCGATCGAATGGGTGTACAAGCGCAAGGACCTGCCGGTCGAGATCATCGAAGAGTTTCAGAACTGGCGGCAGATCGAGGACTGGCAGGGCAGCAAGGGCTGGGTTCTCAACCGCCTGCTGATCGACAAGCGCGATGTCATCGTCGAGGGTGCGGTTCGGCCGCTCCATGGAAGGCCCGACCTGGCGTCGCCGATCGTCGCCCGCGCTGAGCCCGGCGTCGTCGCCCGGCTCCTCGAATGCGGCGGGTCCTGGTGCCGGATCGAAGCGGGCGGCTACAGCGGCTGGGTGCAGCGCAGCGAGGTCTGGGGCGTCCTCCCCGGCGAGACCCTGCAATAGCGGGTTCATACAATTCGCGAAGCCGCGAACCGGGTTGGCGGACGTTCGGCGCGGCGCGGCGGCGGCATTGATCTAAAGACTGCGGCACCGCCTAATAGAATCGCAATCGAGAAGGAAGCAAGGAATGCTGTTCAAATGCCTGCCGCCTGGCGCGGCAATACCGGGCCGGTTTCCCGGCCCCGTCCATGCCCGCGGCAAATGGTTCACTATCGACATCCACTGCCACGTGCTGACGCCAAAGGCCGCCGAGATGGTCGCCGGCAATGCTGCCGCGACACGCCACCCGCGCGAAATCTATGCCAACGAACGCACCCGCGAGGTCAACCGCCAGCAGGCCGAACGCAACCGCATCCAGTTCACCTCGATCGACAAGCGCCTCGCTGACATGGATCGCATGGGGATCGACATCCAGGCGATCTCGCCGTCGCCGAACCAGACCTATTACGGCGCCGACCCCGATCTGGGGATCGCCACCTCGCGGGTCGTCAACGACAACCTTGCCGACATCGCCGCGCGCCACCCCGACCGCTTTGTGCCGCTCGGCACGGTGCCGTTCCAGGCCCCCGATCTCGCCGTGGCCGAGCTCGGCCGCCTCCACAACTCATTGGGCTTTCGCGGTATCGAGATTGCCACCAACGTCGGCGGCGAGGATTTGTCAGCCGCCCGCTTCCGCAAGATCTTTGCCCGGATCGAGGAACTCGGCCTCCTGGTGTTCATGCACCCGACCGGGTTCCCGGAGGCGCGGCGCTTCGGCGACCATTATCTGGTCAACGTGATCGGCAACCCGCTCGATACCACGGTCGCGGTGCATCACCTGATCTTTGGCGGGGTGCTCGACGACCACCCCAATCTGAAGCTGGTGCTGTCGCATGGCGGCGGTTACCTGCCGGCCTATTCGGGGCGCATCGACCATGCCGCCTCGGCGCGGCCCGACGCCTGCGAGCAGATCCACCGGATGCCGACGACCTATTTGAAGCGTCTCTATTTCGACACGATCGTCTATACCCACCATCAGCTCGAATATTTGGTGCAACAATACGGCGCCGAGCATGTGCTGATGGGCACCGACTATCCGGCCGACATGGGCGAGATCGACCCGATCGGCTTCATTGAGAGTGCTGCGGGCCTCGACGATCCCGAGCGCCGCGCGATCCTCGGCCGCAACGCCGCGCGGCTGCTGGGCGTCGAGATCCCCGCGGCAGCAGCAAGTAGGATGGGTTGAGCGGACGCGAAACCATCAATTGCGGCCATACGGCGGGTTGCTGCGCTTTACTCGCCCTACGCAGCCGAAGAAACCGAGGAGACATCGAAATGCTGTTCAAATGCTTGCCGGAGGGTGCCCCGATCCCGGGCCGGTTTCCGGGGCCCCTCCATGCCCGCGGCAAATGGTTCACGATCGACATCCATTGCCATGTCAGGTGCGCCCAGGCGGCGCAGCTGGTCGAGGGCCATGAGGAGGTGTCGCGCTGGTTTCTCGAAACCCAGGCCGGCGAGAAAAGCCGCGCGGTCAACCGGGCCAATGGCGAGCGCACCGGCGAACAGGGCGCCTCGCCCGAACGGCGCATCGAAGACATGGACCGGATGGGGATCGACATCCAGGCGATCTCGCCCGCACCACGCCAGACCTATTACGGCGCCGACCCGGATGTGGGCCTCGCTGCCGCGCGCGCCATCAACGACTTCATCGCCGAGATCTGCGGGAAATATCCCGACCGCTTCGTCGGGCTCGGCACCGTGCCGTTCCAGGCGCCGGAGCTGGCCGTCGCCGAGCTCGATCGGCTGCACAAATCATTGGGATTTCGCGGCATCGAGATCATGACCCACGTCGCCGGCGAGGATCTGTCGGCTGCGCGCTTTCGGCCGATCTTCGCCCGCTGCGAGGAATTGGGTCTGCTGGTCTTCATGCACTCCGACGGGTTTACCGAGGCCGGGCGTTTCGCCGACCATTATTTCGCCAATGTGATCGGCAATCCGCTCGATACGACGGTGGCGCTGCATCACCTGATCTTCGGCGGCGTGTTGCAGGATTATCCGAACCTGAAGCTCGTCGCCTCGCATGGCGGCGGTTATCTGCCGGCCTATTCGGGGCGCATCGACCATGCCGCCTCGGCGCGGCCCGACGCCTGCGAAGTGATCCGCCGGATGCCGACTGTTTATCTGAAGCGGCTCTATTTCGATGCGCTGGTTTACACCCACCACCAGCTCGAATATCTGGTCGAGGAATACGGCTCCGACCACATCCTGATGGGCACCGATTACCCGGCCGACATGGGCGAGATCGACCCGGTCGGCATGATCGAGGGGTGCCCCGGCCTTGATGATTCGGAGCGGCGGGCAATCTTCGGCGGCAATGCCGCCCGGCTCCTGAACCTCGAAGTTCCGGCGAACCGCCGGCGGGCGTAGACCCGCCGGCGCGAACCACGAAAGCGAACTCTGCGCCGGTCCCGCTCAGTGCACGAGGCAGGGCTGGGCCGGGTAGAACGGGCTGTTCGGGCAAGCATCGGACAGCGACCAGACAAAGTCGCGCCGAATCCATTTGACCGAGGGCAGCGCGGCCGGAAATCCGACCGGGTTCGAGGTCAGCAGCGTGATCCCGTCGGTGCCGTTACTCTTGACCGAGGAGACGGCGTGGCAGCTGATGCACGACGACTGGGTCAACGGCACGCCGGCATTTTCCCCTTCGATAATCGAATTCCCAAGCAGCTTCGGCCTGTAAAAGCCGGTCTGCACACCGTCGAGCCGGTAGTTGAACCATTCCGGCGCCAGATCCGCCGCATACATCAAGGTCGTCAATCGATTGGTCAAATTCGTGTTGGCGCCGTGCGTGACTGCCGGGTTCGATCCGAAGACGTCGGTGCAGCCCAGCACCTTGCACCGGTTGGGGTTGGTGGTCAGGTTCTGCGGTTCGAAGGTGGCCCAGATCCACTGGTTCAGCAGCTTTGAGATCAGGTGCATTCCGGCGAGCCCAAAACAGTTGCCGTCGACCGTCTCGACATGGATCGATTTGGTGAACCCCGGCGGCAGGTTCTTGCAGTTCAGCCCGATGCTCGACAGCTCGATCCAGTCGGCCTTGATTTCGACCGCCGGCGCCGGGAATTCGATTTCCTCGGCATAGAGTGCGGTCTGCGCCTGACCGGGGCGGTTCCACAAATCGTTCCCGGCGATGTAATCTTCGGTCAGGCCGTTCAGCCGCACCTCCTCGCAGATCATCAGGTTGGGCTGGCCGGTCGGTGGGGTGCTGGCCTTATTGCAGTTCTCGTTGGCGGCACCGAGGAGACCCGGCACCACTGCCAGCAGCTTCGGGTTCTTGATCAGCGTCAACGGACTGCCGTGTAGCTGATGCACGGCCGCGCCCGACGATGCTGCGGCATTCGGCACGACCAGCCCCTCGCTGGGATCGGTCGGGTACATCTGCGCCTGCTCGATCCAATTTTCCCACACCACGTAGGGGTATTTGCCCGAGTTGACCGGGCAGGTAGCGGCGACCCATAGCTGCCAGGCCGTCTGCTCGATGGTCGGGCTGATCTGCGATGGCGGCGCGCAGGGATTTTGCGTCGAATCGTCGGCCTGAGCGACCGGCACGCCGATCGGCAGCGCCGCTCCGCCGCCGGCGCCAATGCCGAACGTCAAAAACAGCGCTACGGCCAATCCGGCAAAAATTCTTCTCATTGGCTTTCCCCCACTCCTGCGATGATGCTGACGGAACGTGAGGTTGAGAGCCTATGTCGGTGCTTGTCAATAAATCGTCAGCAATACCGCCTTGTGGCGACCGGAATTCGCCGTAGAGGCCGGTTGTGGCGGAAAGCGGCGCCGGATCGCTGCGCCGTTCTCGCGCAAAGTCCGGCGCACAGGCCGCACGGAGGCGCGATTGACAGCCTAGCGGGCGGAGGATTTGATCCATTTCCAGTCAGAATGCCGCGCCGGCCGGGGCTGCCGCGGCGCCCCGGGCACAACGAAGGAAACGGACAACGGAGGAAACTAATGCAGACACGCAAACTCGGCCGCACCGGGATCGAGGTTTCGGTGCTTGGCTTCGGCTGCGGGGCCGTCGGCGGACTGATGGTGCGCGGCAGCCCGGCCGATCAGGAGCGGGCGGTGGCGCGCGCTCTCGAGCTCGGCATCACCTATTTCGACACTGCGGCGATGTACGGCAACGGCGAATCGGAGCGCAATCTCGGGCGCGTGCTTAAGAGCCTGAGGCCCGAGCTGACCTTCGGCACCAAGGTGCGGGTTCCGGCCGCCGAGCGCGGCCGGATCGGCGCCGCAATCGCCGCCTCGCTGGAGGCGAGCCTGCAACGGCTGCAGCGCGACCAGGTCGACCTGTTCCAGCTGCACAACCACATCGTGCTCGACGGCAAGGACAGCGATCTGACGCCGCAGATCGTGCTCGGCGAGGTCGTGCCGGCCTTCGCGCGGCTCCGCGAACAGGGCAAGATCCGGTTTTTCGGGATCACCGCGGTCGGCGATACCGCGGCCTTGCACCGGGTCGTCGATGCCCGCGCCTTCGATACCGCCCAGGTCAGCTACAACCTGCTCAATCCGAGCGCCGGGACTACGGTCGCGCCGGGGTATCCGGCGCATGATTTCGGCAATCTTCTGGCGCACACGAAAGCCGCAGACATGGGCGTCATCGCCATCCGGGTACTCGCCGCCGGCGCCTTGAGCGGCACCGAAGACCGCCATCCGTTGGGTTCGCCCAGCGTTGAGCCGATCGGCTCGGGCCGCGATTACCGGGTCGATGTCGAGCGCGCCCGGCGGCTCGAACCATTGGTGCGGGAGGGGTTTGCCGACAGCCTCGTCGAGGCCGCGATCCGCTTCGTCATCGCCGAGGACGCGGTGTCGACCGCGCTCGTCGGCTATTCGACCCTCGAACAGCTTGAAGCCGCCGCCGCCGCAATCGCCAAGGGGCCGTTGCCGGCGTCCGCGCTCGATCGGCTGAAGAGATTGCAGAACAGCTTTGTCGGCGAGACCCGCTGAGCGCGCCTCAGCCCTCGCTCAGCCATTTCCCTCTCCGTGCCATCGAGAACGATGGCGGCGGCGGACCAGCGATCCGGAACCGAAGCCGCTCGCCGGCGTTCTCGGGGGTCTGGAATTGCGGGGGCGATAAATGGCCAGCATCGACCATCGGCTGACGGCGATCGGCTTTGGCGAAGCCCGGCGAAGCGCGGAAGGCTGGCGGGTGGAGCGCGCTGGGCGGGTGCCCCGGCGCCCGGCCGCCCGTCGCGATGATCCGGCACGCAGCCGCGCGTTGTCGGCCTGGCTCGACCGGCTTGGCGACCGGCGATGGCCCGCGGCCTATCGGATCTGCCGGGCCCCCGACATCGACTGAGGCAAACCGGCGCCGCTCGCGGCCGGTCGCGGCAGCGGGCGAAGCAAGCCGCGGCGCCGCAGATCGGTCAGGACATCGGTGAAGTGACCGGCGGCGGAACGTTCGAGACCCTCGAGCCAGTTCTGGTCGAGAAACGAGGCGAGCGCCGGCTGACCGAGCTGCGCCTCCCACAGGACGCCCAACAGCGATGCCGCCGCTTCGTCTTCGTCGCGCGCCAATGCCGGCAGGATGGCCGCGCGCTCGGCGCGATCGCGGTCGATCGTGTCGGGGCCGGGACCCAGGCCGAAATCGACCAGCCCGCGGCGTTCCGGCGGAGCCAACACGAAATGGGCGATCTCGTGCAGAATGACATAGGCCTCGGTGGCGCCGTTCAGCGCCGCCCCGTCCCAGTTGAAATGGCATCGGACTCCTGCCGGATGCACCGCGATGCCGAAATCTAACGCGACCGCAAGGGCGGCCTGGCGATGGCTCTCGGCCTCCGGCTCGGCGGCGCGGTCGGGCGAAGTTGCACGGATGCGGCGGAACATCCGGCGCGCCAGCGGGTCGCCGAGACCGGCCGCAAAGCGGTCGAGCGCCTCGGCTAGAGAATCGCGGGGGATCGGCGTCAAAATCATTTGGTGACGGTTCTCGACCTGCACCTGAAACGCCATCGTGCCGATCGCCGCAGGCTCAGCTCGCCTTCCCAGGCTGTGGCGGGATCTTGGCCTATCGGCGTCGTCCTCGGTTTGGCGATAGATGATCTCGGCGATCGGCTCAGAGGCCGACCAGGCGCGCGCTTTCCTCCCACAAGCGGCGGGCGAGGTCGTCGTCGAGCCCTGCCGGGTCGGGACGCGCCAGCGTCTTGCCGACGACGTAGCCGCCGGCGAACGGCGCCGGGTCGGGCACCGTCGCCAGAAACAGCGAGGTCTCGGCGCCTTTCTCGGGGCTGACCATAAACGGCTTCGCCAGCCGCCAGCCGAGTTCGACGATGCCGCCGCGCTGGGCGAGCCCGGTGGCGACGACGCCCGGGTGCAGGCAGGTCGCGACCACGCCCGAGCCGGCAAGCCGCCTCGCCAGCTCGCGGGTGAACAGAATGTTGCACAGCTTTGAGCGGCCATAGGCCTTGATCATCGACCAGTTGCGCGGTCCGGCGATGGTCGCGAGATCGATGCTGTTGCCGCGATGCGCGCGCGAGGCGACGGTCACGACCCGCGCCGGCGCCGAGGCCTGCAGCCGCTCGAGCAGCAAATTGGTCAGCAGAAACGGCGCTAGATGATTGACCGCGAGGGTCATCTCGTAGCCGTCCGCCGAACGTTCGAATTTCGGCGCGAAGAGGCCGGCGTTGTTGACCAGGAGGTCGATCCGCTCGTGCGCGGCCAGGATCTCGCCGGCCAGTCGCCGCACCTGGGCGAGCGAGGCGAAGTCTGCTAGCGCGATCTCGACCTGAGCTCCGTTGACGCGCTCGGCGACGAAGCGGCGCGCGGCCTCGGTGCGCGCGCGGTCGCGCCCGGTCATGACCACACGCATCCCGGTGCGGGCGAGACCCAGCGCGGTGTAGAGCCCGATCCCGGCGCTCGCCCCGGTGACGATCCCGATCCGCTGTTGCGCGTTTACCGCCATATTGCACCGTTCATCGCCCCTCACCCTCCCGCTACGCGGGTCCCTCCCTCTCCCCGCACGCGGGGAGAGGGGCCGGGGTGAGGGGCCACCGCGGCGCCGACAAAACTACCCTACACGTCGTCAATCCCGAACGCCCAGCGCCGGGCGAGCTGATGGCCGATCGCCAACGGCGGCGGCAGGGTCGCGAGCCCCGGGATCGGCTCGTCGGAGCGCGACCGCTCGACCATGGCGCGGACCTCGGCGCGCTCGAACCAGCGCGCTTCGGCGATTTCTTCGGGGTCGACGGTGATCTCCTCGCTCAGCGCCTCGGCCAACAGCCCCATCATCAGGGTCGAAGGAAACGGCCAGGGCTGCGAGGCGAGGTAGCGCACCCGGCCGACCCGGATGCCCAATTCCTCGAGCACCTCGCGCCGCACCGCCTCCTCGATCGTCTCGCCCGGCTCCATATAGCCGGCGAGGCAGGAGAACCGGGCGCCGACCCGCCGCCGGCCGCGGCCGAGTAGGCACTGCTCGCCCTTGACCGCGAGCATGATCACGACGGGGTCGACGCGCGGATAATGGTGCGCGCGGCAATTCGGGCAGCGCCGGCCCCATCCCGCCGCATCGACGACGCTCGCTGTCCCGCATTGTGCGCAAAAGCCGTGCCGCGCGTGCCAGTCGAGCAGCGAGCGCGCCTCGGCGAGGATCGCGGCCTCGCCGCCGGGGAGCGATGCGGCGAGGCTGCGCACATCGACGGTCGGCCCCTCGGCCGCGGCGACCGCCGCGGCCGTGGCATCGAGCGCAAAACGGGCACGGCCGTCGCCGGTCCCAAGCAGGATCAGCGGGGCGCCGCGATCGATCGCCTCGCGCCAAGGCGCGACCGGCTGCCAGTCGAGTTCCAGGGCGCCGTCGCGGACCAGCGGCTTCAGCTCGCGCAACGGCAGAAGCCGGGTTGCCGGATCGTCGAGCAGCGAGGCGACCCAGCCCGCATCCTGCCGGCGCTGGCTGACGCGGTCGAGCGGGTTGCCCGCAAAGGTGTAGATCTCTTCCATCGCCGCAGTCGAACCTCGCTCGCCGTCGCCGGAGCATCCGGCGGCGCGTCCTAGCATAACTTCGCCCACGACCGAAGCGTTTGCCTGCGAAAGGGCGGCCGCGCGTGTTATCCTTCGGCCCATGACAAACGGACCCTACATTGCCGAGATCGCGGCATTGGCCGGTGACCCGGCGCGCGCCAACATGCTCTCGGCGCTGATGGACGGCGGTACCCGCAGCGCCGGCGAACTCGCTTATGCGGCGCATGTGAGCCCGCAGACTGCGAGTGCGCATCTGGCAAAGCTGGTCAGCGCCGGGCTGCTCGCCGATGAATGGCGAGGGCGCAACCGGTATTTCCGGCTCGCCGCGCCGGCCGTTGCGCGCATGCTCGAAGAAATCATGGCGGTCGCGGTGGCGCGCGCGCCACGTTATCGGCCGGCGTGGATGCGCGACGAGGGGCTGCGCTCGGCGCGGACCTGCTACGACCACCTGGCCGGGCGGCTCGGCGTGGCACTCGCCGACAGCCTCGCCGGCAGCGGCCATGTCGTGCTCGACGAGGATGGTGGCGAGGTCACGGAGAACGGCGCCCGTTTTCTCGACCAGCTCGGCCTCGATCTCGCCGGCGCGGCCGGCAGGCGCCGCCGCTTTTGTCGGCCGTGCATCGACTGGAGCGAACGGCGCCCGCATCTCGGCGGTGCGGTCGGCGCCGCCTTGGCCCAGCGTTGCTTCGCCCTCGGCTGGATCGAGCGGGTCAAGGACAGCCGTGCGGTCGCAATCACTGCGCTCGGCCGCGCTGGTTTTCTCGAGAATTTCGGCGTTGAAATTCCCGCCGCCGCCAACAGCCCGCGCCCGACCGGGACTATTTCACGGAGCGGCTTGGTCGAAGCCCAATAAGCGGCGCGCCACCGGATCGAGCCCTCCCGCAGAAGCAAACGGGTAGCAGATCCGCACCCCGGCCAAAAAGCCGCCGTCCGTCATGTCCTCGCTCAGCATGATTTTGCATTCGCCTCGCTGGCGCTTGCAACCAGAAGGGCATCCCAATAAGAGGCCCGCCCCGCCGCGGCATCGGTCAATATAGTCAGCACCGCCCTTGCAGATGCTGTCGTGCAGCGGAACGCCCTATCCAATTCTCCACTTGAGCGGCCGCGTCTGCGGGCCTTACCCGCGACCGCGGCGTAGAACTCCGACAGCGCCTGCAAAGGTGAAGAAACAATCGCACTCGGTGGCGCGGCAGTAAGTCGCTGTTGGGCGGGCCGGGCCTGAGCCTGAGTAAGACGATTACTCTGCGTGAGGCCAATCAGGCATTTTCCGCTGCTGCCGCGCCGCCTCCGCTCCCGCCCTGATGGCCCGGCTTTTGCACTGTGAGCGGCAAAGGCGATGGCGTAAGGTCGGCGAAACAACCAAAGAGCGGACCGGGAACGGATGAACATTTTCCCGCGGACCCTGCGGCTGGCGGCCCTCGCGCTGGGCCTTTTGGCGGGATCGGCCTGGGCGCAGTCGGCGCCGACCACCTTGCGCTTTATCCCGCAGGCCGACCTCAGAAGCATCGATCCGATTTGGACGACTGCCTATGTCACGCGCAATTTCGGCTATCTGGTGTTCGACACCCTGTTCGCGCTCGACAAGAATTTCAAGCCGCAGCCACAGATGGTCGATCGCTGGACGGTCAGCGGCGACAAGCTCACCTACACCTTCACCTTGCGTGACGGCCTCAAATGGCACGACGGACAGCCGGTGCGCGCCGAGGATTGCGTCGCCTCGATCGAGCGCTGGGGCAAGCGCGACCCGTTCGGCCAGAAGCTGATGGAAGCGGTCGGCCAGATCAAGCCGACCGGCGACAAGAGTTTTACGATCGTCCTCAAAACGCGGTTCCCGCTGCTGCTCGACGCGCTCGGCAAGTTGTCGAGCAATGTGCCGTTCATGATGCCCGAACGCTTGGCCAAGACCGACCCTTACCAGCAGATCCCGGAGGCGATCGGCTCCGGCCCGTTCAAATTCGTCAAATCGGAATGGGTCCCCGGCGACAAGGCGGTATTTGTCAAGAACACCGAATACGTGCCGCGCAAAGAGCCGCCGAGCTTCGCCTCCGGTGGCAAGGTGGCCAAGGTCGATCGCGTCGAATGGCTCTATATTCCGGATTCGGCGACCGCGTCCGCGGCGCTCAACTCCGGCGAGGCCGACTGGTACGAGCAGCCCCCGACCGATCTGTTGCCGGTGTTTGCCAGCAACCCGGACGTCGTGGTCGCGACCGTCGATCCGCTCGGCAACCAGGGCATCCTGCGCTTCAACCAGATCCAGCCGCCATTCGATAATCTGAAGCTGCGCCTGGCGGTGCTGAACCTCGTCGACCAAAAGAACTACATGCGCGCCGCCGCCGGCGATCCCAAATATTGGAAGACCTGCGCGGCCCTTTTCGGGTGCGGCACCCCGTTGCAGACCAACGCCGGCGCCGAGGCGCTGTTGAAGGCGCCGAGCCTCGCCAAGGCCAAGGAGTTGATCGCCCAATCCGGCTACAAGGGCGAAAAGATCGTGCTGCTCGACGCCACAGACCAGCCGATCGTGCACGGGCAGGCGCTGGTCACCTTGGCGGCGTTGCGCCAGGCCGGGCTCAATGTCGAATTGCAGGCGATGGACTGGGGCACGCTGATCACCCGGCGCGCTTCGAAAGCGCCGATCGACAAGGGTGGCTGGAACATTTTCCACACCTGGACCGCGGCTCCCGACCTGGCCTCGCCGGCCGTCAACGCGGCGCTGCGCGCCAATGACGGCAAGGCCTGGTTCGGCTGGCCGAACGATCCCAAGCTCGAGGGCCTGATCGATCAATGGTTCAAGGCGCCCGATTTCGCCGGGCAGAAAAAGCTCGCCGACGCAATTCAGACCGAAGCCTACCAGGGCAACGTGCCCTATGTGCCGACCGGCCAGTTCGTGATCCCGACCGCCTACCGCAAGAATCTTCACGGAATCATCATCGCTCCGGTGGTCTTCTTCTGGAACGTCTCGAAGGATTGAGGGGACCGGCGGTGTTCGTCTACATCGTCAGACGCATCCTGGCGACCGTGCCGGTGATGGCGGTGGTCGCGCTGTTCGTGTTCGCGCTGCTGCATCTGAGCCCCGGCGACCCGGCGGCGATCATCGCCGGCGACACCGCGACCCCGGCCGACATTGCCCGCATCCACCACGCGCTCGGGCTCGACCGGCCGCTTTATGTCCAGTTCGGAGAGTGGGTGTGGGGCCTGCTGCACGGCGATTTCGGCATCTCGATCTTCACCAACCTGCCGGTCTCGACCCTGATCGCGCAGCGGATCGAGCCGACCGTGACCTTGACGATCTCGACCCTCCTGGTCTCGGTCCTGGTCGCGATCCCGATGGGCGTGCTGGCGGCATGGAAGGCGGGCTCCTGGATCGACCGCACCGTCATGATCTTTGCCGTGCTCGGGTTTTCGGTGCCGGTCTTCGTCATCGCCTATGTGCTGATCTATCTGTTTGCGGTGCGGACCGATCTGTTGCCGGTCCAAGGCTTTGTCGGCATCGACCGCGGGCTGTGGCCGTTCCTCTCGCATCTGGTGATGCCGACTTTGGCATTGGCCATGGTCTTTACCGCGCTTATCGCGCGCATGACCCGCGCCAGCATGCTTGACGTTTTGGCCCAAGACTATATCCGCACCGCGCATGCCAAGGGGCTCTCGAACGACAAGGTGTTGATCGGCCACGCGCTCAAAAACGCGGCGGTGCCGATCGTGACAATCATCGGCATCGGCTTCGCGCTGCTGATCTCGGGGGTCGTCGTCACCGAGACGGTGTTCGCGATCCCGGGCCTGGGCCGGCTCACCGTCGACGCGATCCTGCGCCGCGACTACCCCATCATTCAGGGGATCATCCTGATCTTTTCGGCCGGCTATGTGCTGGTCAACCTGCTGGTCGATCTCAGCTACGCCTTTCTCGACCCGCGCATCCGCTATTGATGGCCGGAATGGGTCTCCGTTTTAGCTGCACGATTATCGTCACCCCCGCGCAAGCGGGGCCCAGGGCAACCGGCAGGAGATTGCCACCCCTGGATTCCTGCCCTCGCAGGAATGACGAGAGAACGGCCCCAATGACCGTGGCGCCGACCGATCTTGCCGTTGTCGCCGCTCCGGCCGCGCGCCGGAGGGGGCTGCGCCCTTATGTCCGCCGCCATCCGACCGTGGTCATCGGCGGCACTCTGCTCGGCCTGATGGTGCTGATGGCCGTGCTGGCGCCCTATCTCGGCACTGTCGATCCGCAGGCCCTGGCGCCGATCGACCGGTTGCAGTGGCCGTCGTGGCAGCACTGGTTCGGCACCGACATGCTCGGTCGCGACGTCTACAGCCGCACCGTTTACGGCGCGCGCGTGTCGCTGACGGTCGGGCTCAGCGTCGCATTGCTCAGCGTCGCCATTGGTTTGGTCTTCGGCCTTGTCACCGGGTTCAGCCGCTGGGCCGACGCGATCCTGATGCGGATCATGGACGGGCTGATGTCGATCCCGTCGGTATTGATCGCGATCGCGCTGATGGCGCTGACCCGCGCCAGCCTGCAGAACGTGATCTTCGCGGTCACCGTCGGCGAGGTGCCGCGGGTGACCCGCCTGGTGCGCGGCATCGTCTTGACCTTGCGCGATCTGCCCTTTGTCGAGGCCGCGCTGGCCAGCGGCACCAGCTTGCCGCGCATCCTGTGGCGCCACATCGTGCCTAACACGGTACCGCCGCTCTTGGTGCAGGGTACCTACGTCGCCGCCTCGGCGATGATCGTCGAGGCGATCCTCTCGTTCCTCGGCGTCGGCACGCCGCCCAACATTCCGAGCTGGGGTAACATTATGGCGGAGGGCCGCAGCCTGTTCCAAGTAGCGTATTACATCGTGCTGTTCCCCGGGGCGTTTCTGTCGGCGACCGTCCTCGCTATCAACCTATTGGGCGACGGGCTGCGCGACGCGCTCGATCCGCGCCTCGCCCGGCGGATGTAACGGATGGCCGGGACCGCGACTGCCGATGCCGCCGCCATCGCGACGGCGCCGCGCGTCGCGGCCGAGCCGATCCTCGAGGTCGCCGATCTCAGGACCTGGTTCTTCACCCGCGACGGGGTGGTCCGCGCCGTTGACGGGGTGTCGTTCAATATACTGCGCGGCGAAACGCTGGCGATCGTCGGCGAGAGCGGTTGCGGCAAGAGCGTCACCGCGCTCTCGATCCTGCGCCTGATCGCTTCGCCGCCCGGGCGGATCGTTTCCGGTGCGATCCATTTTGCCGGCCGCGACCTGTTGGGGCTCGGCGAGGCCCGGATGCGCGAAGTCCGCGGCAACGAGATCTCGATGGTCTTTCAGGAGCCGATGACCTCGCTCAACCCGGTGCTGACGATCGGCCGGCAGATCGCCGAGACCTTGACCCTGCATCAGGGGCTCGGCCGCGCCGCCGCCCTCGCCAGGGCGGTCGACATGCTGCGCCTGGTGCACATTCCCGAGGCCGCGCGGCGCATCGGCGAATACCCGCACCAGCTCTCGGGCGGCATGCGCCAGCGGGTCATGATCGCGATGGCGCTCGCCTGCAACCCGAAGCTCTTGATCGCCGACGAACCGACGACGGCGCTCGACGTGACGATACAGGCGCAGATCCTCGACCTGATGCGCGAATTGAAGCAGCGGATCGACGCCGCCATCGTGCTGATCACCCATGATCTGGGCGTCGTCGCTGAGATGGCGCAGCGCGTCGTCGTCATGTATGCCGGGCGGATGGCTGAAGCGGCGCCGGTTTCGACGCTGTTCCGCCGCCCGCTTCACCCCTACACCAGGGGGCTGCTCAAATCGGTGCCGCGGCTCGGCGCCTCGCTCGATCGGGCGTCGGCGGGGCGGCTGGCCGAGATCCCCGGCGCCGTGCCTTCGCTCCGGGAAGTGATCGCGGGCTGTGCGTTCGCAGCGCGCTGCTCCTTTGCGACCGATATCTGCCGTCGCCGGACGCCCCCTTTCGAGGCAAAGGAACCCGGCCATTTCGCCGCCTGCTTTCATTCGGACCGAGTGGCCGACCAGGTGGCGCGCTGATGACTGAGGGGATGCCTCGGCCGCTGACATTCCCTCTCCCGCGAGCGGGGGAGGGTGGGGGTGCGATCCCGCTGCTCTCGGTCAAAAACCTGGTCAAGCATTTTCCGGTCCGAAAGGGATTGTTGCGACGCGCCGTCGGCCGGGTCCACGCCGTCGACGGCATCTCGTTCGACATCGCGCCAGGCGAAACCCTGGGCCTCGTCGGCGAGAGCGGCTGCGGCAAATCGACCGCGGGCAAGGCGATCCTCAAGCTGATCGAGCCGACCAGCGGCGAGATCCGCATCAACGGCGAGCGCATCGAGCGGCTGTCGCGCCACCGGATGCGCCCCTACCGCCGCCAGCTCCAAATCGTGTTCCAAGACCCGTATTCGTCGCTGAGCCCGCGGCTCAAAATCCGCGACATCATCGCCGAGCCGCTGGTCAATTACCGCGTCGCCAGCGGCCGCGCGCCTAGGACAGCGGGTCGTCAATCTCGCCCTCAAGGTCGGGTTGCGGCAGGACTCGCTCGACCGCTTTCCGCACGAATTTTCCGGCGGCCAGCGCCAGCGTATTGGCATCGCCCGCGCGCTCGCCTTGAACCCGCGCCTGATCGTCTGCGACGAGCCGGTTTCCGCCCTCGACGTTTCGGTGCAGGCGCAGG
This sequence comes from uncultured Alphaproteobacteria bacterium, assembly GCA_963832875.1. Classification (GTDB taxonomy): domain Bacteria; phylum Pseudomonadota; class Alphaproteobacteria; order ATCC43930; family CGMCC-115725; genus AP-15. The sequence goes on from CAWHWB010000007.1 coordinate 626,858, forward strand.
TCATCAATCTGTTGGGCGACCTGCAGCAGGAATTCGGCCTCTCCTATCTGTTCGTCGCCCACGACCTCGCGGTCGTCGAGCACATCAGCCACCGCATCGCCGTCATGTATCTGGGCAAGATTGTCGAGATCGCCCCAAAAGCCGCCCTCTTCACCCAACCCCAGCACCCCTATACCGAGGCGCTGCTCTCGGCGGTGCCGGTCCCCGACCCGGAGGCCGCACGCCAGCGCATAATCCTCAAAGGCGACGTGCCGAGCCCGATCGACCCGCCTTCCGGCTGCCGTTTCCACACCCGCTGTCCCTACGCGCTCGCCCGCTGCTCGGAGGATGAGCCCGAAATGCGCGAAGTCTTTCCCGGCCACCATGTCGCCTGCCATCTGCGCGACGTGCACACCGTGGCTTTCGCCGAAGCGGCGGCCACGGCTCCGGTTTAGCCGAAGAGTTCTTGCCCTATTCCCCGATCGTCTGTAGGCAGAGAGGGGAGTTGAAGTCGATGCGCGTTATCCTCGTCCTGCTGATGGCGTTGTTGTTCGGCCGGGCGGCGATGGCGCAGGACAACGCGGCGGAGGAGGCGGCACATCGGGCGGCGGTGCTGGCAATTCTGCCGGCCGATGCGGCGCAGCGCGTGTTCGGCCGCGAGGAGACGCCGGCGCCGGGGCCGGCCGAGGCGATAGGCGCCTATGAGCGGGGCTGCCTCGAAGGTGCTGTGCAATTGCCTGCTGACGGGCCGAATTGGCAGGTCATGCGCCCATCGCGCGATCGAGCCTGGGGCCATCCGGCATTGATCGCCTTTATTGAGCGTCTGGCGCCGAAATTGCCGGAGGAGGCGGGGTGGCCCGGGCTCCTGATCGGCGATATCGCCCAGCCGCGTGGTGGGCCGATGCTGACCGGGCACGGCTCGCACCAGCTCGGGATCGAGGCCGACATCTGGCTGACGCCGATGCCCGACCGGCGGCTCAGCGCGGCCGAACGCGACAACATGTCGGCGATCCACATCGTCGCCGCCGGCAGCGACCATGTCGATCCCGCGGTCTGGACGGCGGCGGACCGGCGCCTGCTCGAAGCGTTCGCGCGCCAGCCGCAGGTGGCGCGGATGTTCGTCAACCCGGCAATCAAGCGGGCGCTGTGCCATGAGGCCGGGGCGGACCGTGCGTGGCTCAACAAGATCCGGCCGTGGTGGGGGCACACCTCGCATTTCCATCTGCGCCTGTCCTGCCCGGCGGGCGAGCCGGAATGCCATAATCAGCCCCCGCCGCCGCCCGGCGACGGCTGCGGCAAGCAGCTCGCCTGGTGGTTTACCCCCGAGGCGCGCCATCCGCCGCCCTCGCACGCCCGGCCGCTGTTGGTCAGCAATCTGCCGCGCGCCTGCGCCCGCCTCGTCGCCGCCCCCGGCAAAGCGCGATCGGCCGAAACCCGATAACGCGCCGCTGCAGCGGCCGGCAAGTAATCAGGGGGCCTGCCCGACCCATGAAACCAAGTATTCACGCCCGCCCCCATGTTTCACTGTGCGGCCCCAGCGGGACTAGGCGAGGACTTGGAATAATTTACCATAATGCAGTGTTATGCGGCTTTCAGATGTAAGCGCAATACAGAGATGACGCTCCTGTGCAAAGTAGACGTGACACTCCGCCGGGTTCTGGGGCCCCGGAGGGAGCGCCGTGGCGGTGGTGTCGATGAGCAAGATCAGCAGGACGCAGCCTTCTGCGTGGTGCCTTCGAGTTAAACCCAACTTCCACGGTTTTGAGCAAATCGGTCGCTGAGATCCGCGGAATTGCTTGAGATGCAACATGGCGCGCCAGAATGTGGTGCTAAATCGTCCGGACGATTGCAATAGATAGCGATGATTTCTCTTGTGGTGGCGCAGAGAATTGTGGTGCCCTGCCATGAGCAGGGTGTCGCGCCATGTTCGTCCGCGTCAAGAAGATCGGAGCCTATGAGTATCTCTATCTCGTCGAGAACGCGCGCGAGGGCGGTCGCCATGTGCAGCGCGTCATCAAGGCGTTCGGCCGGCGGCAGGAAGTTGAAGCCTCCGGCCTGATCGATGGGTTGATCGCCTCGGCGGCGCGCCATTCACGCCGCTCGATCGTGTTGTCGAGCTTCTATCGCGGCGAATTGCCGGAGCTGCATCGTCTGAGCATTGGCCCCGATCTGGTGTTCGGCCGTCTCTGGGTTGAGACCGGATGCCGCGACGTGTTGAAGAGCCTCGTCGCCGACCGGCGCTATTCCTTCGATGTCGAGCGCGCCGTTTATCTCGCGGTGCTGCACCGGCTGATGATCTCGGGCTCCGACCGCCATGCCAACGACTGGCTGAGCCGGGTGCGCGTGCCGGGCGCCGAGGGGCTCGATCTCGACCACGCCTATAAGGCGATGGCTTGGCTTGGCGAGGTCGACGCGGCGGGCCGCAGCACCGCCGAGGCGGTCGAGGAGGCGCTCTATCGCCACCGCCAGCCGCTGTTCGGTGCCGTGTCGATCGCCTTTTTCGACACGACGACCCTGTAGTTCGAAGGTGCCGGCGGCGAGAGCCTGGGCCAGTACGGCCACTCGAAGGACTACCGCGGGCATTTGAAGCAGGTTGTGCTCGGCATCGTTCTCGACGACGCCGACCGGCCAATCGCTACCTGTTGCCTGGCAACACCGCCGACGTGACGCTGTTGCTGCCGGTAGTCAAGCGGCTGCGCGAGCGTTTCGGCATTGCCCAGGCCTGCATCGTCGCCGATCGCGGCATGATCAGTGCCGATGCCATTGCCGCCCTCGAAGCCGAGAAGATCCAGTACATTCTCGGCGTGCGCGAACGCACCAGCCGCGAGGTGCGCGCCGAGGTCATCGAGGATGACGGCCTCGCCGTGCCGCTCCTCATTCCCCGCCAGAAAGGCGAGACCGAACTGGCGATCAAGGGGACGACGATCGCCGGGCGGCGCTATGTCATCTGCCGCAATGAAGAGGAAGCCAAAAAGGATGCCGCAGCACGCGCCGAACTCGTCGCCGGTCTCGAACGCAAGCTCGCCCAGGGCGACAAGGCGCTGGGCGCCAACAAGGGCTTCCGCCGCTTTCTGAAGACGCCCGAAGGCGACGGCTTTGTCATCGATCGCGCCAAGGTGGAAGCCGACGCCCGGTTCGACGGCCTCTTTGTGCTGCGCACCAACACCAAGATCGCCGCTCTCCAGGTGGTGTTGCGCTACCGCAACCTCTTGGCCGTGGAAGACGCCTTCAAAACCGCAAAGGCGCTGCTCGGCCACGCGCCCGATCTTCCACAAGACCGATGCCGGCATCCGCGGTCACGTCTTTTGTACCTTCCTCGCCCTCGTCCTGCGCAAGGAACTCTTCGACCGCCTCGCGGGCCGCCGCAGCCGGCTCGAATGGCAGCGGCATCGTCGATGATCTTGCCGACCTCAGCGAGATCGACGTCGAACAGGATGGTCGTCGAGCCCGGCTGCGCACCGCTCCCGGGCCGACCATCGACCCGGTCTGCCGTGCCATCGGCCTCACCCTGCCACCCGTCTTCCAGGAGCTGCCGCCCGCCCCCTGAACCCCGAACCTGTGGTGCCTAAAACCAAAATGGCCTCTAAGCTATTGATAATCGCTGCTGTTCAAAACGAAACCGCGGAAGTTGGGTTAAAGGCTATCCTGCCGGCTGGGCGTCGCGGATCGCGCGCCAGACTTTTTCGGGCGTCGCCGGCATGTCGATATGCGCGACCCCGAGCGGTGCCAGCGCGTGGACGACAGCGTTCATGATGGCTGCGAGTGCTCCGACATTACCGGCCTCCCCCGCCCCCTTGACGCCCAAAGGGTTGGTCTTGGTCGGCACCGGGTTCTCGGCCATTTCGAAGGCGCAGACCTCGTCGGCGCGGGGCAGGCCGTAATCCATCAGCGAACCGGAAAGGAGCTGGCCCGATGGATGGTCGTAGACAAGACGCTCGGTGAAGGCCTGGCCGATGCCCTGTACCACCCCACCGTGGATCTGGCCTTCGAGGGTCAGCTGGTTGATCACGGTGCCGACATCGTCGACGACGACGTAGCGCAGCACTTGAGTTGTCCCCGTCTCGGGATCGATCTCGACTTCACAAACATGGCAGCCGTTGGGGAAGTTCGGTATTTCCGGCGAGAAGCTTGCGACCTCGAAAAGTCCTGTTTCGAGCCCCTCCGGCAGACGCGACGGCACGTAGGCCGCCTGCGCCACGTCCTTCAATGAGGCCTCGCGGTCGGTGCCGACGACGCGGAAAAGCCCATCCGAAAATTCAATGTCAGCCTCGGCCGCCTCCATCGCGTGCGCGGCGATCTTGCGCGCCTTGGCAACGATTTTGTCGGCCGCGATCGACGCCGCGCTGCCACCGAGCACCGCGGTGCGCGAGGCATAGGTGCCGCCGCCATCGGGTGCCAGATCGGTGTCGGAATGCGCCACCCGGATATCGGCCTCGTCGAGCCCAAGCCGGTGGCTCAGCAGGATCTTATACATTGTCTCATGGCCCTGGCCGTGCGAGATCGAGCCCGGGATCACCGTAACCGTGCCACCCGGGTCAAGCCGCACCATTACCGTCTCGCCCTGCGCCTGCGAGGTCTGCTCGATGATGTTCGCAAAGCCGATGCCGCGCAGCCGGCCGCGCCTGCCAGCCTCTTCGCGGCGGCGGTCGAACGCCGGGTAATCCGCCATAGCGAGCGCGCGTTCAAGGTTCTTCCCAAACTCGCCGCAATCAAGCGTATAGACGAGGCCCGTCTTGAACGGCATCGCACCCGCCGGTACCGTGTTGCGGCGGCGCAGCTCGGCCCGGTCGATCTGCATCTCGCGCGCCGCAGTGTCGATCAGGCGCTCGACGATGTAGGACGCCTCGGGCCGACCCGACCCACGATAGGGGCCGATGCTTGTCGTGTTGGTGAAGACAGCGGAAACCTCGACGTAGATGGCCGGCGTCGTGTAGGTACCGGCGAGCCCACCCAAATGCATCGTCGGCGAGATGATGCCGCCGGGTGCCAGGTAGGCACCGATATTCGAGATGTTGCGCGCGCGAAGCGCGAGGAAATGCCCATCGCGATCGAGTGCCAGCTGCGCTTCGCTGACATGGTCACGGTCATGGTCGTCCGTCAGCATGCCCTCGCCGCGCTCGGCGATCCATTTAACCGGCCGCCCGGTTTTGCGCGAGGCCCACAATGTCAGCGCATATTCGGGGTAATGCCCGCCCTTCATGCCGAAGCTGCCGCCGACCTCGCCAGCGACGACGCGGAGCTGGGTTTCCGGGATGTGGAGGATACGGCGCGCCAGGTCGGCGCGTGCGGTGTGCGGGCGTTGCGTCCCGACATAAAGCGTGAAGCGTCCGAGCCGATCGTCCCATTCGCCGATACAGCCGCGCGGCTCCATCGTGGCGGCGGTGACGCGGTTGAAGACCAGCTTCAAGCGACTGACGTGATGGGCCTGGGCGAAACCCGCTTCGACGGCGCGCTTGTCGCCCAGGGCGAAGAAGAAGCACTCGTTGTCGCGGCATTCCGCCCAGAGCTTCGGCGCATCGGGCGAAAGCGCCGCCTCGGTCGCTGTGACGGAAGGCAGAGGTTCGTACTCGACGTCGATCCGCTCCGCCGCATCCTTCGCGAGATCCACACTCTCAGCGACGACGAAGGCGACTGGATCGCCGACCAGCATCGCGCGGTCCGTTGCGAGCGCTGGACGGGGCGGCACGAACATCGGTGAGCCGTCACGGCGCTGGCGCGGAATGACGGGACGCGGGGCGCCGAATTTCTCCATCGCCCAGTCTTTGCCGGTCAGTACCGCGAGCACGCCCGGCATCTGCGCCGCCGCCCGGATGTCGATCGGGCGGATGCGCGCGTGTGCGTAAGGCGAGCGCAGAACATAAGCATGCGCGAGCCGAGGCAGTACGAAGTCATCGGTGTAGCGGCCGCGACCGGTCAGGAGGCGAGGATCTTCGGTGCGTGGCACCGCTTGGCCCAGGGCGAATTTCATCGTACCCCTCCCGATAGCACGGCAGGACCGGGGCGTTTACCCGTGTCTTCTCTTTAGCACGCGGCAGCAGCGTTCCCCGAACCGCCGATCGTTCGGGCATGTTACGCACGCACAGCTCGATCAACACCAGAACCGTCCCGACGCCACGCGTCTGGGCCTCACGGCCCGCGTGATCCCCAGCGCCACCCGTGCCGCCAAGGGCGCTCATCGGCGGCGGTGCTCTGATCTGGGCATCTTGAGCTGTCGCACGGACCGACACGCAGGGCAGTTTCCCTATTTCCTCTTTGCGACGACGCGCGTCCGCAACGACCCGATCGCGGGTGAGCTCATTTCCACAACGTCGCCAGGCTTCAGAAAGCGCTCCGGCGCGGAGGTGTTGTCTGCCAACAACTCGCTCGAATCCGCAGCCGTTCCTGCCGCCGTGCCACCGCTGATGATATCTCCCGGATAGAGCGTGAAGTCGCGGGATAGATATTCAAGATATTCACCGAACGTAAACACCATGTCGCGGCTGTAGAACCGCTGGCGACGCTCTCCGTTTACCAGGGTCTCCATATCGATGTTTGTCGGATCCGATTCGCCCACTGCGATACACGGGCCCAACGAGCATGATGTGTCAAAATTCTTCGCGAAGTTGAAATTGAGCGGTCCGCCCAGCGTCTCTCGTGGCGCACGAATGCTCCAATCGGCGAGCATCGTGACACCCCAAACGTACTCCTTCAGCTGCGAGGGCTTCAGATCGACGCCCCTTTTGCCGAGTACGATAGCGATCTTGCCCTCGTAGCCCAGCCGATTGCATCGGTCGGGATAGACCAGTTCGCCATCGGGGCCGACGATCTCACGCCCGAGCTTCCAAAATCCCCAGAACCCGGCATTGCGGATTTCCTGGTAGGCGTCGCCCTCATACGGTCGGCCGCTCATCTTGACAGCCATCGCCGCGGCGTGGTCCGCGAAGTTTCCGCCGGCGCAAGCGATGCGGGCGTTATTGGGCCGCGGGGCATGCAGGCGGACTTCGGTTAGCTCGCGTACCAGCCTCTCGCCCCATGGGCCCGATTTGTCCTGGGCCTGACCGAAAAGATAATCCATCGCCGTTTGCGCACCCTCGAGGGCGCGGGAGCCGCCTTCGATCAGACGGGCGAGATCCGACGGGACCACGACTTCCGCCATTTCGAGGGGGTGCGGCTCGTCTGTTCGCTCCCTCAGATACTTGGCGTAGGCTTAGGACAAGTCGACGATGGTGCCCTCGTGCAGGGCGCCGGTCGTCGGTGATCGAGATGGCGGGTTTCGAGAAAGCGCACCGAAATCAAAGCCATTTGCGCCATCCATCGGTTGGCTTGGCCAATTCGGATCGGCGGGAACAGGACGGCAAGGGAAAAGCGACACCATCTGGTGCGCGCAAGCGGCTGATCGAGTTTGGTATTTTGGCCATCCGCCCTTAACCAGCGGATGGCGGTAAAGTCATATTCTTCAAGGTATTCAATGGTCCAACCGCCGTTCGCTATCTTGGCAGCGGAGAGTTCTACTCAGTTGCTTGTGTTGCTTCAGTATGATAACTATATGCCGTGACGAAGCCGCGTGACCCGACTCTCGATGTGCTGCTCGACCTCGACGGGCAGGTTCTCGTGGTGGACCCGGAGGGCGGCCACTGGGTCCGGTTCGTGGTCACGCGGGTGCCGGTGTCGCCGGAGAAGCCGCACGGCATCGACTACTCGCTCACGCTGCACGGGCTGGAGGGCGAGCGGCTGGTCGGGTTCGACAATGCGCATCCTGTGGGCCGGCAGAAGCGCGGCGATCCGCAGGACCATCGTCACCGCCTGCGGAGCATCCGGCCCTACGAGTACCGGGACGCGGCGACGTTGCTCGCGGACTTCTGGACGATGGTGGACACGGTGTTGCGCGAGAGAGGAGTGATCCCATGACCACCTTGAAGGTCGGCATCGCCAGTTACGACGAGATGAAGGCCCGCACTATGGCTGTGGCGCGTGGCGAGCGCCGCGTCGCATCGGATGAGCCGAAGGTCTGGTTCACCTCTACCGAGTCCTTCGCCAAGGTCCTGTCGGCCGGCAACCGCGAACTGCTGCGCGTCATCGCTGAGAAGGCGCCGGGCTCGCTCGACGAGTTGGCGCGCATCACCGGCAAGGCCAAGTCGAACCTGTCGCGCACGCTGCGGACGATGGAAGGCTACGGCCTGGTCCGCCTCGAACGCGGCGAGCGCGGCCGGATCACGCCCAGGGTCATGCACGACCGGGTGGAACTGGACTTGCCGCTCACATTGTCGCGCAAGGCAAGCTGAACCATGACCGCTTTGGCGCGAGCAGGCCGGACCGCCGCCAGCCCGTCAAGGCTGGCGCGTTCCGCGCCACCGCTGCGCGGCTTCGGCCTTGACCGGCTGTCGCCGGCCCGGCGAGGGCTTGTCAAGCGATCAAGGTTCGAAATGAGCGCAAGCGCTCCCTTCACCACGGTTTTGTCGGGAAGGAGAAGAGTGTTGTGGGATAAACATCGGTCGTTCGCCCGGAGGCCATCTCGCGCGATGCTTGCGGGATGTCCCGTCCGCGTATCAGCCTGGGCGTCCTGCCCGACGATCTTTACATTACGCCGGAGCGTTGGCCTCGCGTTGGCCGGCCGCCGAAGCACGATCTCTCGGCCTGGACCGTCACGGACGACTGGCCCGAGCGGGTGCCCGTCACCCAGGCCGAGGTTGACGTGTTCGAAGCATGGTTCGGCGATCTCTTCGACGAGATGTTCGGGACCGGCCGATGATCTGAGCGGAGCTTTGCCATGACCACGCCCTTGCGCGCGGCCCTCTATCTGCGCGTCTCGACGGCGCGGCAGGCCGAGCACGATGTCTCGATCCCGGACCAGAAACGGCAGGGCGAAGCCTATTGCGCCACGCGCGGATATGAGCTGGTCGAGACTTACGTGGAACCGGGCGCGTCGGCCACGAACGACCGCCGACCCGAGTTCCAACGGATGATCGAAGCTGCCAGCAGCAAGCCCGCCTTGTTCGACGTCGTATTGGTTCACTCGTTCAGCCGGTTCTTCCGCGACCACTTCGAGCTCGAGTTCTACGTCCGCAAACTCGGGAAGAACGGCATCAAGCTGGTCTCGATCACCCAGGAGATCGGCGACGACCCGATGCACGTCATGATGCGCCAGATGATGGCGCTGTTCGACGAGTACCAGTCGAAGGAGAACGGCAAGCACACGCTCCGGGCCATGAAGGAGAATGCCCGGCAAGGCTTCTGGAACGGCTCGCGGCCGCCGATCGGCTATCGGATCGTCGCGGCCGAGCAGCGCGGCGCGAAGGTCAAGAAGCGGCTCGAAATCGACCCGTTGCACGCCGACACGGTGCGGCTGATCTACCGCCTAGCGCTGGAGGGCGACGGCACCTCCGGCCCCATGGGCGTGAAGGCGATCACGACCTACCTCAACGCCCGGCGCATCTTCACCCGCGACGGCGGGCGTTGGGGCATCGGACAGTTGCATCGTGTCCTGACCCGGACGACCTATGTCGGCCAGCACGAATTCAACAGGTCCAGCCCGAAGAGCGGGCTGAAAGCCGTCAGCGACATCGTAACCGCCGAAGTGCCACCGCTGATCGATCAAGCCACCTTCGACGCCGTGCAGGCGCATCTCCGCGCCAGGAACCCGAAGGTCACGCCGGCGCGCGTTGTCAGCGGCCCCACCCTCCTTACCGGCATCTGCTTCTGCGCCGACTGCGGCGGCGCCATGACACTCCGTACCGGTAAGGGCGGCCGCTATCGCTACTACACGTGCTCGATCAAGGCGCGGCAGGGCGAGACAGGCTGCAAGGGCCGCTCATTCCCGATAAAGAAGCTGGACGACCTCGTTGCCGGCCACATCGAAGACAGGCTGCTTCAGCCAGAGCGGCTTGAGGAAGTGCTGGCGTCTGTTCTCGACCGCCGCCAGGAACGCGCCGATCGCCGCCGCGAACATATCGCCGAGCTGCACCAGCGAGCCGCGGAAGCCGATTTGCGGCTCAGGCATCTTTATGACGCCATCGAAAGCGGGGTCGCCGATCTGGACGACCCGGCGCTCAAGGACCGCATCGCCGGCCTCAAATCGACCCGCGAACAGGCGCAGGCCGAAGCCGAACGAACGGCCGCCGCGCTCGAAAGCAACGGCCAACAGAGCATCACCCCCGCCATGGTGCGGAAGTTCGCCGCGACGGCCCGCGAGCGGATACGGATTGCCGGCGGCGGCTATCGCCGCGATCACCTGCGGGCGCTCGCCCAGCGCGTCGAGGTGGCGGACGGCGAGGTCAGAATCATCGGATCGAAGAGCAATTTGCTGCACACGCTCGCAGCCGCCTCGGGCGCGCGGCCGGCCACTTTTGCAGTTCGCAGTTCTGTTCCGAATTGGCGTCCCCAAGGGGATTCGAACCCCTGTTACCGCCGTGAAAGGGCGATGTCCTAGGCCTCTAGACGATGGGGACACAAGCGAGGCGAGCGCTTGCATCTAGAGCGCTGGACGACATAAATCAATGCGCGTCGTCGGCAGGGCGAGGCGAGACGCGCCGCATCGCCCGATAGTCTCTCGACCCGGATGGAGCATATCCCATCTACGCTGGAACCGCTTCGCATGAGCGCAAGATGCATTCGCCGCCGATCTTCGACGACGCGTTCCGCGCCCAACTGAGAGCGCTGCTGACCTGGCGGCGCGATGTGCGGCGGTTCCGCCCCGACCCGCTGATGCCGGGCGCGGTCGAGCGGCTGATCGATCTCGCGTCCTTGGCGCCGTCTGTCGGGCTAAGCCAGCCCTGGCGGTTTGTCGTCGTCGACGATCCGGTGCGCCGCGCCGCGGTCCGGCGCAATTTCGTCGCCGCCAATGCTGCCGCCCTTGCCGCCCAGGAGCCCGAACGCAGGCGGCAGTATGCGCGGCTGAAGCTCTCCGGGCTCGACGATGCCCCCTGCCACTTCGCCGTTTTCGCCCACCGGGCGACCCGGCAGGGGCATGGTCTCGGGCGCCATACGATGCCCGAAATGTCCGATTATTCGGCGGTGGCCGCCGTGCATACCCTGTGGCTGGCAGCGCGCGCCGAGGGGATCGGCATGGGTTGGGTGTCGATCCTCGATCCGGGCGAAATCGCGGCGATCCTCGGGGTTTCGCCGACCTGGATTCTGATCGGCTATTTCTGCCTGGGCTATCCGGCGGAGGAGGACGACGTGCCCGTCCTGGAAACTGGGGGATGGGACGAACGGCGGCCGCCGCTCTCGTTCCTGATCCGGCGATGAGCCGCAGCGCAACCGTCCGCGTCGGCATCGGCGGCTGGGTATTTCCGCCGTGGCGCGGCACCTTCTATCCGCCGGGGCTGACCCAGGCGCGCGAACTTTCCCATGCCAGCCGGCAGGTCACCGCGATCGAGATCAACGGTACCTTTTACGGCAGCCAAAAGCCGGCGAGCTTCCGCCGCTGGCACGACGAGACTCCCGACGATTTCGTCTTCTCGGTCAAGGGCCCGCGCTTTGTCACACACCGCCGCGCTCTGGCTACTGCCGGTCCGTCGATCGAGCGGTTTTACGCTAGCGGCGTTCTCGAATTGGGCGAGAAGCTCGGTCCGATCCTATGGCAGTTCGCCCCGTTCCTGCGCTTCGACGAAGACGCTTTTGCTGCATTTCTGGCGATGCTCCCGCACGAGGCCGATGGCCGCGCGCTGCGCCATGTCGTTGAGGTGCGGCATTCGAGTTTCGCCGAGCCCGCCTTCCCCGAGTTGCTGCGGCAGCATGGCGTCGCGGTGGCGCTGGTCGATGACGAGAAATACCCGCTGCTCGACGAGGTCACCGCCGATTTCGTCTATGCCCGCCTGCGCCGCTGCGTGCCGGAGGAGCCCGCCGGCTATTCGCCGCAAGCCCTCGACCATTGGGCCGAGCGCGCCCGCAACTGGCGCGCCAACAGCCGCGACTGCTTCATCTATTTCATCAACGGCGCGAAATTCCGCGCGCCGGCGGCGGCACAGGCCTTGCTGCAGCTTCTGGCCCGCTGAGCCGGTCAGCCCGCGAGCAACGCCGGCAATTCGGCGAGCGAGCGGATCTCGCGGACGGGAGCGCCGGGCAGCCGCTCGCGGACTTGGCCTGAACGGTTGCACCAGATGGCGTGCATGCCGAGGGTGGAGGCGGCCCACGCATCCCAGCCGTTCGACGACACGAAGGCGATCGCCGCGGCGGCGAGGCCGAGCCGGTCGCAGGCGAGCTGGTAGACGCGCGGGTGCGGCTTGTAGACGCCGACCTCCTCGACCGACAGCACATCGCAAAATATGCCGTCGAGCCCGGCATGGTCGACCACGGCGGCCAGCATTGCCGGCGTGCCGTTCGACAGGATCGCGGCGGCCGTCTCGGCGGCGCGCAGCCGGCGCAGCGCGTCGGGCGCCTCGGGGTAGGCGTCGAGCGTCAGATAAAGCTGCATCAGCCGCTCGCGCAACGCCGCGTCCGCGAGGCCAAGCGCATCGAGCGCGAAATCAAGCGCGTCGCCAGTCACCTGCCAGAAATCGGCGTGGCGATCCTCTACCGCGCGCAGCCAGGAATATTGCAGCTGCTTGTCGCGCCACAGCGCGGCGAGCCGCCGGGCCGCGCCGCCCAATGTCTCGGCGCAGCGAGCGGTGGCCGAGGCGATATCGAACAGGGTGCCGTAAGCGTCAAACACGCAGGCGCGGACCCCGCTCAGCGCGTCCGCGCCCATCACGGCGTTCATGCGGCGACCGCTGCAGCGCGCTTTTTGGCCCTCGGCCAACGTGCAGAGACCAGAGGCAATACCTCCTCGACCAGCCGCCGCGTCTGCGTCAGCAGCTCGGCGTCGCCGCGCGCCGCCGGTCGCAGGATGAATTTCGAGATGCCGGCTTCGACATAGGCGGCGATACGGGCGATGATCGCCTCGGCATCGCCGATCGCGAAATGTTTTTTGGGGTCGCGGCCGGTGCGCTTGCGGTAGGCCTCGAACATCCGTTCGAGAGCGGGGTCATCGGGACGGCCAAAGCGAAACGCGATCCCGGCGCCGTAATGGTCGTCGTCGATCGGGCGGCCCTCGGCGATGGCGGCTTCGCGGATCGCAACGACGACGGCGCCGATATCGTCGGGGGTCTCGCCGCCGGCCTGCCAGCCCGTGCCAAACCGCGCGGTGCGCCTGACCGCGGCGGGGGTCGAGCCGCCGATCCACATCGGGAGGTCGGGCTGCACCGGTTTCGGGCTGATCGAGGCGCCCGAGAGCCGGTAATGGACTCCCTCGAAATCGACTGCGTCCTCGGCCCACAGCCGGCTGATGATTTCGAGCCCCTCGTCGGTCTTGCGGCCGCGGGTCTTGGTGTCGAAATTCAAGGTGCGCCATTCTGGGGCGAGCGGGCTCCCAATGCCAAACGCCGGCAGTAGCCGGCCCTCCGACAACACGTCGATCGTTGCGCATTGCTTGGCCAGCAACACCGGGTCGCGGAACGCCAGGGACAGCACGTTGACGCCGAATTTGATGCGCCGCGTGCGACCGGCCAGCGCCGCCATCACGCTCATGCATTCGAGGATCGGCTCATGGCTGATCATGCGGTCGGTCTGCCAGAGCGAGTCGACCCCGCCCGCCTCGCACAGATCGACCCAGCGCCAATAGCCGGCGACGCTGTCGAACGGAAACTCCATCAGGCCGAGCCCGATCGCGACGTTTCGCGGCATGGCACCCCTCCTCGAACGAATTTTGGCGGCATTCATCTGGCGGCCGATGCGACCGACCGCCGAGGCGTCGGCCCGCCGGTGCTAAACTAGGGGCCGGAAGGCCGCAACGGCAGGGTTGTCTCGCTGATCGAGGCGATCGGAGGCATGAGCGACCGATTGACCGGCCTTCATCCGCCTCTTATGGTGCCGCCGCTTCAGCGAGCCTGTAGCTCAGCCGGTAGAGCAACTGACTTTTAATCAGTAGGTCCCGGGTTCGAATCCCGGCGGGCTCACCACGATCCGATCGCAGAGAGCGGAAGCCTCGACGACATCCCCCACCGCGGCTGGTGGCATAACAAGGGTAGGATCGGATTATTCGGCCGCGGCCTTTACCGGCTCGACGAAGCGCGACACCCATTTGTTGCGGCGCTTGAGGCCTTCACGATACATCGCCTCGAACTCGGCCTCGGGGAAGGAATGGGTCGAGGCCCGTTTCATCAACGCTTCGCCCCAGGCCTTGAGCCGCGGGAATTTCTCGATCTGGCCGAGCTTCTTCACCCGGTCGAGGAAGAAATAGCGCTGCAGAAACGGCGCATAAGCTGCATCTACCAGCGAATATTTTTCGCCGTTGAAAAACGGCCCCGTGCCCTGCCTTTCCAGCGCCTTTTCGAGCCGCTCGAACGGCACTGGAATGGCCGCCGCCGCCTTGTTGTAATCGTCTTCTGTGTCGGCATAGGCGGTCGCCGTCACGGTGCTGGCAAAGGTCGGCACGTAGTCGGTCCAGGCGCGGTTGAGCGCGCGCTCGACTGGGTCCTCGGGATGCAGCCGCGGCGAGATGGTTTCGTCGAGATACTCGTTGATCGCATTCGACTCGAACAGCGACACGCGGTCGTCGATGCGCAGCACCGGTACTTTCTTGTGCGGCGAAATCGCGAGAAACCAGTCGGGCCGATTGTCGGACTCAATGTGGCGCAGCTCGAATTCGGTGTTCTTTTCGCGCAGCACGATCGCCGAGCGCTGCACCCACGGACAAGTCTTGAAGCTGACCAGCATGTATTTCGCCACGGGGGCCTCCGCTCGCTTGTGTGAATTGCCGCATCATCGCACACCGGCGACGCCGGTCTAAGCATAATCTGACATTGCGCGGCGGCAAGTAAACCGCGCAATACACCAGGGCCGGGGCCACTGGCGTGAGTGGCGGCGTTGGTTGCGGGGCGCGCTGATTCGCAACGCCGAATTCCCAATTCCACTCCCAAAGAAAGCTTGCCGCCGGCCAGCAGGCGCTACTTGATCTTCGCTTCCTTGAACAAGACGTGCTTTCGCGCCACCGGATCAAACTTTTTCAGTTCGAGCTTCGCGGTTTTGGTCCGAGGGTTCTTCTTCGTCACATAGTAAAAGCCGGTATCGGCGCTGCTGACGAGCTTGATCAGGACGGTGCTGGTCTTGGCCATGATAGACCCCAAATTCAGGGATTGCGTGCGCCCGAAGATAGCGATCGCTCGACGCCTGTCAAGGCGGGCCCTGTCAAGGCGGGCCCTGTCAAGGCGGGCCCTGTCAAAACGGGCCCTGTCAAAGCGGCGCTTGAGGCGGGTTGAGCCAAAACCGGGCCGGTGCCGGGGCGCGCAGCCAGGCTTGCGGCGTTGGCCATGACATGCACCGCCTGGCTGTAAAGAGTGGGATCGGCCAACAGGCGTTCAGCCACCGCAACATCGATCGCCCGGTCGCCGAGACGGGGCGGGCAGGAGCCGCGAAGCTGGTCCCAATCATGCTCGTCGAGCGAAGCGCGCGGCCGGGCGGTCAACGGCGAGACCGGCGTGGCTCCGCTCGCCCTCTGCAGCGCGATCTGCACTTCCTGGCGGTCATCGCCAAGATCGCTGGTGCATACGGTCGGGACGACGCCGTGCGCATTCAGCGGATACCCGGCAGGTGCGACCAACTGAGCCCAGGTCAAGGTCAATTCCCCGTTATTGGGAAGACGCAAGACAGTCTGTACCGTGCCCTTGCCGTAGGAGGCAGTGCCGACGACGACTGCCCGCCCGGCGTCCTGAAGGGCCGCCGCGACGATCTCGGAGGCGGAGGCGGAACCGCCATTGACGAGCACGACGATCGGCAGACGCGGCGCTATGCTGTCGCCGGAAGCCGCGAAAAACTGGCGGCTGGCCGGGTTGCGCCCTATCGTCGCGACGATCGGGCCCTTGGCGATGAACACGTCGGCGAGGCTCACCGCCTGGTCGAGCAGTCCGCCGGGATCGCCCCGCAGATCGAGCACGATACCTTGCAGCTGGGGGCCCATCTCGCGCTCTGCCGCTTCGAGATCGGCAACGAGCTGCTGTGTCGTATCCTGGTTGAAGCTCGAAATGTGAAAGATTGCGACGCCGTCGTCGCGCGCCATGGTCACCGTGGGCTCGACTATCAGCGCCCGCTGCAGCCGGTAATCGCGAGTTTCGGCGGCGCCGAGCCGATTGATGCCGATCGCCACTGGGCTCAACAGCGGGCCGCGCAGCAAGCGGACCACCTCGGTGCGCGAGCGGCCGGCGGTTGGTCGGCCGTTAATCGCCACGATCGTGTCGCCGGCGCGGATGCCGGCCAGATCGGCCGGTCCGTCCGGCATCACCTTGATGATGCGGAACCGATCGGGGGAGGGGTCCAGGGTGACGCCGATACCGCCGAACCCGTCGCGGCTGGCGCGTTGATCTTGGGCGGCGTCGGGCGAGGCATAGCGCGAGAAGCGGTCGAGCACTCCGGTGATGCCGTCGAACAGGGCCTCGTCGATCTTGTCCTCAGGCAGTGCTGCGAGGGTCGGGGAGGACGCCTTGGCGTCGGACAGCACCTGACCCAGCCACTCGCCCCAGAGATGCGGGTCGTCAGCCCTTGGGTTGGGATAGGTCGCGACTTCGCGCCCGGCATAATCGAGCTCGATTTCAGTACTGTCCTCCGGCCCCGGCGTTTCCATTACGGCGAATTTGGGATCGAGCTGGGAGAGGCGCGCTGCGGCGGCGAGAGCGAGCATTCGGCTCGACACCGGGGCAATATAGAGATCGGCAATCTCGTCGAGCCCGCGGCCGAACAACCGCCCGGTCGGATCCGCCGGCAGTGGCTGGCGTTCCGCGCAGGCGCCGAGCAGGAGGAGGAGACCGAGGAGACCCGCCGGTGCGAGCACAGCAGCTGGACGCAACCAGATGGGCATCGAGGAACCCTCCAATCCTCGCGGCAAACCGCCCGACAGCGCACCGGTTTGGACAGAATCCCGGCTGTTGAATCGGCACACTAAATCGACGTGGGCCGGCAATCAACGGCGTCGACCGCCGCCGCGACCGCCGCGCGAGAGGGTTGTCTCATCCTCGATCCGAAACAGCAGCCGGCCGCCGATCGCGTCGGCTTCGACGAGCCGGACCGTCGCCGCATCGCCCAGCCGAAAGATGCGGCCATAGCGCCGGCCGATCAACCGCGGCACCTTTTGGTGCCGGTCGTAATAATCGCCGGGCAGGGTCGAGATCGGCACTAGGCCGGTAGCGCCGCTCTCCGTCAGGGTGACAAACAGTCCAAATTCGGCGACCCCACTGATGCGCGCCGGAAAAAGCGCGCCCATCGCATCGGCGACGAGGATCGCGCGGTAGCGCTCGACCGCGGCGCGCTCGGCCGCGGCGGCACGCCGCTCGGTCGCCGAAATATGCTCGCCGACCGCCGCCATCCGGGCGTGGTCGATGTCGGGCGGCAATGCACCGGCGCCGAAATCGCTTTGCGTCGCATTGGCACCGGCGATCAGCGCGCGATGGACGAGGAGGTCGGCGTAACGGCGGATCGGCGAAGTGAAATGAGCGTAGCGCCGCAAGCCCAGCCCGAAATGACCGATATTGTCGGGGCTGTAGATGGCCTGCGCCTGGCAGCGCAGCACCAGATCGTTGACGAGCGGCGCCACCGCGGTATCCTCGGCTTGGCGCAGCAGTCGGTTGAACAACTCGGGCTTTGGCGCCTGGCCCTTGGCAAGGGCGAGCCCCGAGATGCCGAGCTCATCGAGGAAATCGCGCAATGTCGCGACCTTGTCTGGGTCCGGCGCATCGTGGATGCGGTACATGCAGGGCTGACGGCGCGCCTCGAGCTCCTCTGCAGCGGCGACATTGGCGAGGATCATGAATTCCTCGATCATCCTATGGCTGTCGAGCCGCTGCCTCGCGACCACGGCGACCGGGCGCCCATCGGCATCGAGCGCCACCCGATCCTCAGCGATGTCGAGCTCGAGCGCGCCGCGCGTCGCCCTCGCCCGGGCGAGCGCATCGTAGGCGTCGTAGAGCGAGGCCAGGGTTTCGGTTGGCACCGAAACGGGGAGATCCCTATCATCATAGCGGGCCGCCTCGATTTCCTCGTAGGTGAGCCGTGCTACAGAGCGCATGACCGCCCGCATAAAGCGGTGCCCGCGCTTGCGGCCGGCGGCATCGATCCACAGCTCTACGGCGAGGCAGGCGCGATCGACCGCAGGCTTTAGAGAACACAGTTCGTTCGACAATGCCTCGGGCAGCATCGGCACGACCCGATCCGGGAAGTAGACCGAATTGCCGCGGCGCTCGGCTTCGCGGTCAAGCGCGCCGCCGGGCCGCACATACCAGGCGACATCGGCGATCGCGACGACGAGGTGCCAGCCGCCGACATTGTCCGGCTCGGGATCGGGCTCGGCCCAGACCGCGTCGTCGAAATCGCGCGCGTCGCTGCCGTCGATCGTGACCAATGGCAGCTCGCGCAGATCGGTGCGCCCGGCCGGGCTTATAGGTATTGCCGCCTCGGCCTCGGCAATCGCGGCCGCCGGAAATTCGGTCGGGATGTCGAAGGAGGCGATCGCCAAGAGGCTGATCGCGCGCGGATCGGCAGCGGGGCCCAGCCGCTCGACGACGCGCGCCCGCGGCGGCCCGAACCGAGCCGCCGGCAGCTCCTGGGCGATGACCAGTTCGTCATGATCGGCGCCGGCGGCATCGCCTGCGGCGACCCGGTACTCAGCCTTGTTGCGGCGATCGGACGGCACTACCCGGCCGCCGTCGCGGTCCTTGCGAAAAACGCCAACGACTCGTCCGCTGCTACCGGCATCGAGTCGGCGGATGACCCGCGCCTCGATCTCGCCGGTGTCGAGCGTGACCAACCGTGCCGCGGCGCGGACACCGACCGCGATCGCCTCGCCTGGCTCCTCGACCAGACGCAGAGCCGGCACCGGCTCGGGTCCCGGCCAGGCGATCGGCCGGGCCAGCGGAACACCGTCCTCGTCGGTGCCGAAGCGCTCGACGACGGTGACCTCAGGGAGCAGCGCCCCAGCGACGAGCGATGGATTGGCGGCGCAGGCCACTACGCCCGACCGCTCGATCTCGCGCAGCATATCGCGCAGCGCCGGTCGATCGGCGGACGGGATGGCAAAAGCGCGGGCGATCTCGCGCCAGCCGACCGGCGCCGGGCTCTCGCGGATAAACGCCGTCACCTCGCTCACAGTCGGCAGGCTGCCTCGACTCCGCCGTCGCTTGTCTATGGACGACGAGGGTGTTCGCGGCATCTAAAGGGGCTGCGCGCCCGAGCGCCGCGGCTTCTTGGCCGTCCGGACCTTGGAGGCTCGCGTCTTCGCGGAGATAACCCGCTTTGGCGCCGCGGTCCGTTTGGCCGTCGCTGCCGATGCGGCAGCGGGGTTCGCTGCTTTCGCCGGCCTCGCCGCTTTTTGCGTCGGCCTCTTCGGCGCCGTTCGTGACGCCCCCTTTGCCGCTGCCGGCTTTGCGGTCTTGCGCTGCCCGCGCGGGCTGGTTTCGCGCCGCGAGGCGAGCAGCGCGATCGCCGCTTCGAGTGAATAAGTCTCCGGGTCCGCGGTTTTCGGCAGTGAGGCGAAGGCGCCCTCATGGCTGACATAGGGGCCATAGCGCCCCTGGAACAGCGCCACCGCGCCACCCTCGGGGTGCGGCCCCAACTGGCGCAGCGGCTGCGGCGCACCGCGTCGCCGTTCCGACGCCGGCTCGGCCAGCAGGACAACGGCGCGGTTCAGCCCGATCGTCAGCACATCATCATCGGCGGCGAGCGATTTGAACGCCTTGCTATGCTTGATATAGGGACCAAAGCGGCCGATCCCGGCGCTGATCGTCTCGCCGGTTTCCGGGTGGCGCCCGAGTTCGCGGGGGAGCGCCAGGAGCCGCAACGCGGTATCCAAATCGACATCGGCAGGTTTGAGCGGCCGCGGCAATGCGACCCGCTTGGGCTTGGCGTCCCCGTTGCCTGCGCCCCCGCCGAGCTGGATATAATGTCCGAAAGGACCCTTCTTGACGGTCACCGCCAGCCCGCTCGCCGGGTCGATACCGAGCAGCGTATCGGCGACGGCGGTCTCGTCATCGCCTTCGAGCCCGAGCGGGCGGGTGTAGCGGCAGTTCGGATAGTTGGCACAGCCGATGAAGGCGCCGAACTTGCCGAGCTTGAGGCTGAGCCGCCCAATGCCGCAGACCGGGCACAGGCGCGGATCGCGTCCGGATTCGTCGGCGGGAAAGAAATGCCGGCCGAGATCGGCGTCTAGCGCGGTGAGCACCTGGGTGATCGTCAGATCCTTGGTGCCGTCGACCGCGGTCGAAAAGTCTCGCCAGAAATTACGCAGCAGCTCCTTCCAATCGACGCGCCCGCCGGACACCTCATCGAGCTGGTTTTCAAGGTCGGCGGTGAAGTTGTATTCGACATAGCGCTCGAAAAAGCTGGTCAGAAAGGCGGTGACGAGCCGCCCGCGGTCCTCAGGCAAAAAGCGCCGCTTGTCGAGTCGCACATAGGCGCGGTCTTGCAGCACCTGCAAGATAGAGGCGTAGGTCGAGGGGCGGCCGATGCCCAGTTCTTCGAGCCTTTTGACGAGGCTTGCCTCGGTGTAGCGCGGCGGCGGCTGAGTGAAATGCTGGCTCGGCGTCACCGCGCCACGAGCGAGGGCTTCGTCCTTGCGCATCGGCGGCAGCCGGGCGCCCTCGCTGTCCTCCTCGGCGGCATCGTCGCGGTCCTCCTGGTAGAGCGCCAGGAACCCGTCGAACAATATGACAGAGCCGGTGGCCCGCAGCCGCAGCCGACCTGAGGGATCGGCGATGTCGACGGTTACCTGCTCGAGCAGGGCCGAGGCCATCTGGCTCGCCAGGGTCCGCTTCCAGATCAGCTCGTAGAGCCTTCGCTGGTCACGGTCGAGATAGGCGGTGACATCAGCGGGCTTGCGGCCGAGATCGGTCGGCCGGATCGCCTCGTGCGCTTCCTGCGCGTTCTTGGCCGGGCTGCGATAGACCCGCGGCGCGTCGGGGACATATTTTGCCCCGAAATCCCTGCCGATCAGTTGGCGCGCGGCGGCGATCGCCTCGCCCGAGATGGCGACCCCGTCGGTCCGCATATAGGTGATCAGCCCGACCGCCTCGCCGCCGAGATCGACCCCCTCGTAGAGCCGCTGGGCCATCTGCATCGTGCGGCTAGCGCCGAGCCCGAGCTTGCGCGAGGCCTCCTGCTGCAGGGTCGAGGTGGTAAAGGGCGGAAACGGGTTGCGCCGGACCTGCCGGCTCTCGATCTCGGCGACCGCAAAACCCGGGGCATTGAGGATCGCGTCGGCGGCGGCGCGCGCTTTCGCCTCGGTGTCGAGATCGAAACGCTCGAGGCGTTTGCCGTCGAGATGGGTCAGACGCGCGGCGAAGCTCTGTCCCGCCCCGGTCGTGAAAGCGACCTCGATGGTCCAGTATTCGCGCGACTTGAACACCTCGATCTCGGCTTCGCGCTCGCAGATCAGGCGCAGGGCGACCGACTGGACGCGTCCGGCCGAGCGGCTGCCGGGCAATTTACGCCACAGCACCGGCGACAGCGTAAAACCGACAAGATAATCGAGCGCGCGGCGCGCCAGATAGGCATCGACCAGCTCGCGGTCGATCTCGCGTGGGCGGCGGAACGCATCGACCACGGCGTTCTTGGTGACTTCGTTAAACACCACGCGCTTGACGTCGAGATCCTTTAATGCTCGACGCGACTTCAAAACCTCCTGCACATGCCACGAGATCGCCTCGCCCTCGCGGTCGGGGTCGGTCGCAAGGAACAGCCCGTCCGCGCCGCGCACCGCCTGAAGGATCGTCTTCATATGCTTTTCGGACTTGCCGTCGACCTCCCATAACATGGCAAAATCGGCATCGGGCAAAACCGAACCGTCCTTCGCCGGCAGATCGCGCACATGGCCGTAGCTGGCGACGACCTGGTAGTCGCTGCCGAGGTATTTGTTGATGGTTTTCGCCTTGGCCGGCGATTCGACGACAACGACTTTCATGAGCCTGTTCGGTGATGACTCCGCAAGGACGGTAGCAACACTGTCTCGGCCTCGGCAGTCGTCAAAACGTTACTCAGCGCAATGAGACGAGATTGCCGGGGTGACGCTCGACCCGCCCGGCCAGCTCCAGCTCCAAGAGCAGAGTGGCG
Organism: uncultured Alphaproteobacteria bacterium; assembly: GCA_963832875.1. Lineage (GTDB taxonomy): Bacteria > Pseudomonadota > Alphaproteobacteria > ATCC43930 > CGMCC-115725 > AP-15. The sequence continues at coordinate 648,878 of CAWHWB010000007.1, forward strand.
ACCACGGACGCTGTCAATTGGCATTGGCGCACCAGTTCGTCAACCGCGACCGGGGTTGGGCCGAGGCTTTCGAGGATCATTTCCAATGCAACCTCGTCGGCGGCCGGTTCACTGACTTCGGCTGCGGATGAGCTCGATGACCAGCGCTCTTCAGTCGGCAGCGGCGGCGAGGTCGGAGGATGCCGTGCCAGAGCACCCTGAACCAATGGTCCGAGCTGCGCCAGAACATCTTCGGCCGATTCGGTCAAAGTGGCACCGCGGCGTAACAGGTCGTTGGCGCCGCGACAGCGCGGATCGAGCGGCGAACCCGGCACGGCAAACACCTCGCGGCCCTGTTCGAGTGCGTAGCGCGCGGTGATCAGCGAGCCCGAGTGGGCCGCCGCCTCGACAACTAGCACGCCGAGCGCCATCCCGGAGATGATCCGGTTGCGGCGTGGGAAATGGCGCGCCTGCGGCTCGCTGCCGAGCGGCGATTCGGCGACGATGGCGCCCTGCCGGCGGAGCGCGTCGTAGATCCCGCGGTTCTCTTCGGGATAGACGACATCGACGCCGCCGGCCACGATTGCGGCGGTGCCGGTCTCCATCGCGCCCAGATGGGCAGCAGCGTCGATCCCGCGAGCCAGCCCGGAGACGATGATCAACCCGCCCTGGCCGAGCCCCGCGGCTAGCTCGCGCGCCAGCCGGCGGCCGTTGGCCGAGGCGTTGCGCGCCCCGACCACTGCCACCATCGGCCGCCCCAGCAGTTCGGGCCGTCCGAGCACGGTCAAGACCGGCGGCGCATCCTCGATCTGGACGAGGGCGCTCGGATACCTCGGCTCGCCCCAGCAGACGAGCCGGGCGCCGATGCGATGCAGTGCGGCAAGCTCCGCCGCGGCCGTGGCCCGGCTCACCGCGGTCACGGTCCGGGCGCGCTCGCTGCGGCGCGCCAGGCGCGGCAATGCATCCAGCGCAGCGCGCGCCGAGCCAAACCGTCGCAGCATCGCATAAAAGCTGATCGGGCCGATCGATTCGGTGCGGCTGAGACGCAGCCAGTCTAGGCGCTCCTCGGGGTCGAGTTCGTGCGCGAGCAGGGCGCCTCAGCCTTTCCGAAAGGAGAGTCGGCTCTCCCTGCCGGCGATGAGGCGCCGGATATTGGCGTGGTGCCGCAGGATAATTAAGAGTGCAATCACCGCGATCAGCATCGCCGCCGCCCGGTCGGCCAGGAATGGCGCCACGGCGGCGCTGACGACGCAAGCGATCAACGCCGCAAGCGAGGAATAGCGGGACAGGAAGGCGACGGTGAGCCAGATCGCGGCGGCGACCAGCGCCACCGGCCAAGCGAGCGCGATCAACACGCCGAGCGCCGTCGCTACCCCCTTGCCGCCGCGAAACCCGAGCCAGACCGGGAACATGTGGCCGAGGATCGCGCACAGCCCGGCGACCAGCGCCGCCCGTGGCGACCAACTCTGTGCGATGGCCACGGCGACTGCACCCTTTCCCACATCCAAGAGCAGGGTCAACGCCGCGAGCACCTTGCTGCCGGTGCGCAGCACGTTGGTCGCACCAATGTTCCCCGACCCGATCTGGCGGATGTCGCCGTGGCCGGCGATCCGACTCAGCACCAGCCCTGAGGGAATTGAGCCAAGCAGGTATCCGAGCAGTGCGGCGGCGGGCAGGGTGCTCACGCCGTGACGGTATCGCCGCGAGGCGCCCGCCGCAAGCGCTCCGGCACCGGCACCGGACTCGCCCCGACCGCGCCCCCAGGCGTGCCCGGAAGGAGCGTGTCGGATGGTTCGTCGGCGCCCCGATGCTGGTTGCCGGAATACCAAAACCGGATGCTCGGCAAGCGCCTCACCGATCCAGGGGGAGGTGGCATTGCAGCGTTTCAGATGTGATGGTCATGGGCGATCCTCCGTCTGCGAGCGATGTTCGATCTGCAAGGCGGAATTTGTTAGGTCTTAGCGAGCACGCCTGACCGCCATCGGAGCGCCGCAATGACCGCACAAGACCCGCTCTACAAATCGGCCGGAGTTGACACTGCTGCCGTCGATCGCGGTCTGCACAAGATCGTCGAGCGCATCCGGCAGACCTGGCCGGAAGAGGGCCGGCTCGGCGCGGTTAAGCTCGACATCGGCTATTTCTCCAATGTAATCGACCTTGGCGGCATTGGTCTGGCGCTGTGCACCGACGGGGTCGGATCCAAGTCGATCGTCGCCGACATGATGAAGAAATACGACACGATCGGCATCGATTGCGTCGCGATGAACGTCAACGATGTGATCTGCGTCGGCGCGCGCCCGGTCTCGATGGTCGATTACATCGCTGTCGGCGAGGCGGATGCCGACATGCTGGGCGCGATCGCGATCGGGCTCGCCGAGGGGGCCCGGCAGGCTGGGATCTCGATCTCCGGTGGTGAAATCTCCCCGCTCAAGGACGTGATACGCGGCTTCGATCTGGTCGGCATGGCGATCGGACTGGTGCCGCTCGACCGAATCCTGACCGGCCGCGACCTCGTGCCCGGCGACGTGATCATCGGGATCGAAAGCAGCGGCATCCACAGCAACGGTCTGACCCTCGCGCGATATGCCTTTTTCAAGCAAAGCAGATTTCCGATCGATCACGTCTTCCCTGAGCTCGGCGTTCCGCTTGGCGAAGAACTGCTGCGCCCGACCCTGATCTATGTGCCTGAGATCCTGGATATCATCAAACATGTGCCGACGGTGAAGGCACTGGTCAACATCACCGGCGACGGCTTGCTGAACCTGCCGCGGGTCGAGGCGAGGGTCGGGTTCGAGATCGATGAACTGCCATCGCCGCCGCCGATATTCGGCCTGATCCAACATCATGGGGCGGTCGGTGCCGCCGAAATGTTCGAGGTCTACAACATGGGAATCGGCTTTTGCGTGCTCGCCGCCGAGCCGGATGCGGGCACCATCCTGGAAATCCTTCGACGCCACGGCCGGCGGGCACAGGCGATCGGCCGGGTCATTGAAGATAATGACAAAGGCGTCCATCTGCGACGCCAAGGTCTCGTCGGCCGCGGCAAGCGGTTTCACCGGCCATAATCCGCCAAGCCGCCTCCAGGACGAGTTCCAGGAGTTCTCGAGGGCTCGACGCCGACGCCAAACGCGCTTCCGACAGTCGAACATACTCCCGAGCTTAACTACCTTGACGATACTGGCGGCCGCGGGTTATTTTTGTGGGAAGTTGTTAACCCTAACGAGGCCATCATGAACAAGTATCTCCTGCCCGGCGCGGCGCTGATGGGCCTCGTCTCCGCCAATGCGAGGGGCGCGACCTGCACCACGATAGATCCGGGTTCGACGCCGTGCACGTTTAGCCAACTCGCCGCCTCGGCGAGCAACCCGGCCCCGCCGGGGAGCACCGGGCCGCTCGGCGGTCCTCTTGGCCCATATAATCCGATCGACTCCCCGACAGGGGTGGGCGGCATTGGCGGCCCGGTCGACTTCGCCGTCAGCTCCGCCGGCACTCTAATAATGACCGTTGAGCCCAGTGTGGGAGAGTTTCCCGGCGACGTCTACCAGGCGTTTGTCGATGGAAGCTCGCTCGGCCTTACCACCCCGGTTCCTCTGTTCGGATCGCAACCCTCCACCGGCACGTTCACCACCCCGATCTCTGCCGGTCCTCACAATTTCGACATAAACGACCAAATCTTGTCGTACATTGGTTTCCCTTCGCCCTACGGGAGCAACGCGACCTTTAACACGGTTCCGGCGACCTTCTCGCCGTCCGGAGTGACGGTTATATTGGAGGAATTGCCCTCGGCCGTGCCGGAGCCGGGTTCGCTCGCGCTGATTGGAGCGTGGCTGCTCGGGCTCGGCTTTCTTCGGTACCTACGCCGGACGATCTGACCCTCGCCGCTATACCCTTCAGACTGGCGGTCTCGACCTGGCGCTGCCGCCACGTCGGCCCCGTTCTCGTCGTGCCGGACAAGGCTGCGCACGGCCGGGCGCACTGGGTTGGCGCGCATAGTCCGGGCCGAGGGGTGGTCGGCGCAAAGTCGAGCTGGCGATCTTTGATCGGGTTTTCCATGTCGTCTGATGCCCTTGCGGGTCGTCAGTGGCGTCGAGATCGAGGATAATCTGCCCCGGCCGCTCAGCATGCGCGTCGAGAAAGAGTTGGCGAACAGCCGCTCAATCATCGCTGCCTCTTAGATAATCTTGTGATAGCGAGACGGATCCGCCCGGCTCAGCTCCAGCTGGCCAGCCCGACCCCGTTCTCACGCAGCCAAGAAAGCAACTCTCGCTCGCCCTGGGACTGTCCTTGGCTTCGACAGCCGGGCGGCAACGGGCGGATGCATGGACCAACCTTGCGCTTGGAAACATCCATGCCGACAAGCCCGCTCTGCCGTGTCATCCTCCCACCCCTTCCGGGGTCGTCGGGGCTCGGGCCCTCATGCAACTGTTCGGGTTGAAGGAAGACACCGGACCTGTCCCACGCTCTCCCTCAGGTGTGTCTCAAGGTTGACCGGGCTCAGGTCCGGCGACGGGCGGCTTTGCCGCAGCTGCCCCGTCCGCATACCCCGCCAAATCTTCCAGATACAAGGGTTGAGAAGGGCGGGCGAGGCACAGCCGAGCCCTGCCCAGAGCCGCGCGAGCAGTTCGACTCGGGTTGGAAACTGCTACGAAGCCTGCCGTCGGCGGAGGTTGAGGCGAGTTGCGCGAACGATCGCGTTGGCCCGTCGCTCGATCGCCCTCGGCGGCCCGAACCTGGCTAGGGGCGGATGACCGCACGAGATTGGCTGCGTCTGGTGCTGGTCGGGCTCGGCGCTTCAATCGTCCCGCTCGACACTGCGGTCAATATCGCGTTTCCGAATATCACCCACAGCTTCGGCTTGCCGATCCGGATGATCCAGTGGGTAGTGATCTGCTACGTGCTGACCTATGCCAGCCTGATGCTGGCGTTCGGGCGGATCGGCGACCTCTTTGGCCACGCCCGGGTGTTTCGCGCCGGGCTGTTGTGGAGCACTGCCGCGTTTTTGTTGTGCGCAGTGGCGCCGGCTTACGGTTGGCTGTTGTTCTGCCGCTTTCTGCAAGGGATCGGGGCCGGGCTGGTGATCAGCGTCGCGCCGGCCGTCGTTACCGGCCTCTTTCCCGAGCAGCGGCGCGGCCGGGCCGTCGCCGCCTTCACGATGATCTTCGCGCTGGGCTCGGCCGCGGGACCGCTGATCGGCGGCACCCTCGTCAGCCTTTGGGGATGGCCGGCGGTCTTCTGGTTTCGCGCCCCGATCGCGTTGACAGCACTGGTGTTTGTTCACGGGCTGCCGCCACGGCCGCGCGCCGCGGGACGCGCACCGGTCGACATCGGCGGCGCCGTGTTGCTGGCGCTGGCGATCAGCAGTCTGCTGCTCTTTGTCGACGAGCTGCCGCACCTCGACCGCCACGACTGGCTCGCCGCAGTCCTGCTCGCGGTGGCGCTCGCCGCTCTCGCCGCCTTTGCGCGCCGGGAAACGCAAGTCGCCGCACCGATCGTCGATCTTCGATTTTTCCGCAGCCTCGGGTTTGCCGCGGTCAACCTTGCCAGCGTGCTGATTTACCTGACGAGCTTTGCGGTGCTGCTGTTTGTTCCCTACTATCTGGTCCGCTTCACCGCCCTGCCGCTGCCGTTGGCCGGCGCGGTGCTGGCCGCTTCGTTTGCCGGGACGATTGCGGCCTCGCCGCTCGCCGGGCGGCTGATCGAGCGCATTCCGGCCAACCTCGTCGCCTTGCTCGGCGCGGTGCTGGGAGGAGCCGGGCTCGTCGTCATCGGCGGCTGGGGCGCCAGCGCCGGGCAGACCGCTGTAATCCTATGCGCTCTCGCGCTGCAAGGGTTTGGCGTCGGTCTGTTTCAAGTTGCCTATATGGACGCGGTGCTGGGCGCCATCCCGGCGCGCGACCGTGGTGTGGCCGGCAGCGTGGCGATGCTGACCCGCACCCTCGGCATTGTCGGCGGAGCGACGTTGCTGACCGTCGGCTTTCACGCCGTCGAAGCCGCGGCCCTGGCCGGCGGGCAAAGCGCCAATTCCGCCTTCCTCGCCGCCTTTCACACGACCTTTCGCCTGGCCGGCGCGGTTTCGGCGCTGACCGGAATTGCGGCGCTGGCGTTGAGCCGCCGCCGCTAAGCGCCGCGGCCAGGGCGCGCCGCCCCTTTTCGCCTGCCGGGGATTACTTCCGAGAAACCTGCCGCGCCGGGGTCATTCCTCGTCGCGGGGTCATTCCTCGTCGAGGGTGAACCCGACTTTGAGGACCACCTGATAATGCGCGACCTTCCCGTCCTCGACATGGCCGCGCGTCTGGACGACCTCGAACCAGCCGACTTGTCGCAGGGTGCGCGACGCCCGGCCGACGGCGTTCTGGATCGCCGCCTCGATGCTCTGCTCCGAGGAGCCTGCGACTTCGATGATCCTGTAGACATGGTCCGGCATCGTCATCCTCCTGTTGCCAGCGGCCCTCAATGTTTCAGAGAAACGCGCGGTCGTCCACTTCGTCCCCGAGAAGTTTGAATTTAACCCTTGCCGCAGCCTTCGGCGCTATGCTGGACAGCAGATCGAGCCTCGATCGCAGGGAGGAGCGGAATGCCGGTGACCATGTATCACAACCCACGCTGCAACACCTCGCGCCGGACCCTGGCGCTATTGCGCGAGCGCGGCGTCGAGCCCCAAATCATCGAATATCTGAAGACGCCGCCGAGCGCACCCGAGCTGAAACAGATCCTGGGCCAGCTGCAGATGCCGGCGGCGAAACTGCTGCGCAAAAAGGAAGCCGCTGTCGCCGGGATCGACCCGAAGGCTCTCTCCGAGGACGCGCTGATCGCGGCTATGGTCGCGAACCCGATCGTGATCGAACGGCCGATCGTGGTCTCGGGCGCCAAGGCGGCCCTCGGCCGCCCGCCCGAAGCGGTGCTGTCAATTCTCTGACCTGAGAGCCGCAGAAGGCGCAGTGCAGATGTCATCCGCCGCTTTGGCGATCGCTGGTGCTCGGCCGTTCGGCACCGAAGGCAGCATAAACGCAAGAGCTTTCGCCATCGGACCGCCGCACGCGTAGGAGGCGGATTGCATCCGCCCCACGTTGTGTGGCAGCGGCTCAATCCCGCGGCGACTTCGCCGTGTATTCGGCGGCGGGGAAGGCGCCGCCCTGGTAGTGCTCGGCGATCGGGTCGGCGCCGGCAGGCTCGGCCGCCAATACCGCCTCGGCATAGGGCTCGGAATCGTCTTGCGGCCGGTAGCCGAGCCGATAGGCGTTCGAATTGTCGTACCACGAACGCCGGTTGTTCGAGACGCCGTAGACAATTTCGTAGCGCAGTTCGGGATGGTCGAGCCCGATGCGCACCAGCTGGGTCAGGTCGCGTGGGCTGATCCAGATCGCGAGCCGCCGCTTGTCGATCGGCCGCGTCCCGAAATTGCCGATGCGCACGCATAGAAAGCCGATCCCATGCTTGTCGGCGTAGAGGCTGGCGAGCGCCTCGGAAAATGCCTTGCTGACGCCGTAGCGGCTGTCCGGACGCGGCACCACCCGGTGGTCGATCGTCTGGGCGCGCGGATAGAAGCCGACCGCGTGGTTGCTGGTGGCCATGACAATGCGCTGCACGCCCGCCCGCCGCGCCGCCTCGAACACATTGTAGAGGCCGACGATGTTCGATTGCAGGATGACGTCCCACTCGGCTTCGCCGGAATTGCCGCCGAGATGGATGATGCCGTCGACGCCGGCGACCATATGCTCGACCGCCGCCATGTCGGAAATTTCGGTCCGGTCGATCTCCTCGCCGTCGCGCGCCGGCGCCAGCGCGATGCGGTCGGACAGGCGCAGCACCGGATAGACCCCGCGCAAGGTTTCGCGCAACGACCGCCCGATCCCGCCGCCCGCCCCGGTCATCAGCACCCGATGCATCGCGTCTCTCCTTCGCCGCGGTCCGCTCGAATGTGAGCCGTCGACCGTCCGCCATTTTCCCTGCTCTTAGGGAAAAGACCGGGAAAAAATCAAATCCGCGTTTAAACTTTCGGAAAAATATTGGGAATATCAAACAGAAAAGATCACAATTTCCGGTTCAGCCGCAGGGAATTCAGGTTCCTTGTCAGAGTGGCTGGCAGGGAATGAGCAGCGAAAGGCGGCGGACGCGCTTGTCGCGAGCCGAATACCCTAGGCAGGCTCCGACGACGCCGACCAATTCCACCATCAAATGACATCGTGCGCTTTGATCTTAGCGCAAAGATGATCGAAACGATCCCAAGCGCCGCCACGGTGGTATGGCGACCCGACCTCTCTGTCTACACCGCGCGTTTCGAACGCCAAACTTCTTCGCTCGTGTCGCATCCCCGATGAAGCGGCCGAATGCCGGCAGCCGCCCAAGTGGAATGGCATCCGGCCTACGCTTGCTGCGAGCCGCGTGGTCGCACGGTCCGTACCGGTGGCACCTCCAACGGGATGATCAGGTTGCAGCCGGTCGCGGCGTTGATTTCGTCGACGCTGACGCCGGGGGCGATTTCCTTAAGCGCCAGGCCCTCCGGCGTTACCTCGAACAGGCCGAAATTGGTGACGACCAGGTTGACGACGCCGCGCGCCGTCGCCGGGATCGTGCAGCGCTCGACGAGCCGCGGGCTGCCGTTGCGGGTCTGGTGCTCCATCGCGACGAAGACATGCTTCGCGCAAGCAGCGAGGTCCATCGCCCCGCCGATGCCGCCGCCCTGCTGCCCGGCCATCTTCCAATTGGCGAAATCGCCGTTTTCGGCGACCTCATAGGCGCCGAGCACGGTCACGTCGATTCGACCGGCGCGGATCATCGCGAACGAGTTGGCGTGGTGGACGATCGCCGCACCCGGCCGCAGGGTTACGTGCTGACCGCCGGCGTTGACCAGGTGCAGATCCTCCTCGCCGGCCGGCGCCAGCGGGCCATAGCCGATCACCCCGTTCTCGGAGTGAAAGATGATCTCCCGATCACCAAAATCGCAGTTCGAGCACAGGGTCGGGATGCCGATGCCGAGATTGACGATCCAGCCGTCGCCGAATTCCATCGCCAACCGGTCGCACATCTGCTGCCGGCTCAGTCCTTTCGTCCGTTCGCTCATCGCCCGGCACTCCCTGGTCGTTGCGGCCACCAACCCTCGGGCGGCGGTGGGATCTTGACCAGGCGGTGGACAAAGACGCCGGCCGTGTGCACGTCGTCCGGGTCGATGGCTCCGACCGGGAGGATGTCCTGCTCGACCTCGACGATTGTCACCTGCGCCGCCATCGCCATGATCGGGTTGAAATTGCGCTGCGAGCGGCGGAACCGCAGATTGCCCGCAGCATCGGCCTGATAGGCGCGGATCATCGCGTAATCGAGCGGCAAGGCGTGCTCCAGGAGGTATTCGCGGCCGTGGAACACGCGGGTCTCGCGGCCCTCGGCGAGCTCGGTGCCGACCGCGGCCGGGGTGTAGAAGGCCGGGATGCCCGCGCCGGCGGCGCGCATGCGCTCGGCGAGGGTTCCCTGCGGCACCAGCTCGGCCTCGATCAGGCCCTTGGCGACGTATTCGGACAGGATCAGCCGCTGCGAAGCGCGGGTCGGCGCGGTAAAGGCGCAGACCACCTTTGTGACCTGGCCGTTCTGGATCATCTGGCCCATATCGGGCGCGTTCGGCGGCAGGGTGGCGCCGCCGCGCGTCGAATTCGACACGCAGGTCAGGCTTTTCGCCCCTTGCGCGGCGACCGCTCCATAGAGGTTGATCGGCATGCCGACCACGGCGAACCCGCCAAAGCCTATCGTGGCTGCGTCCGGGATGTCTCGGACCGCCTCGGCGAAGCTCGCAAAAATCTTGCTCCTGGCGCTCATTCCCCCGCTCGGCCTCCGTTATCTGCGGCCATCATGCGGCAGCGCGGAGCGGCCGACAACGGGTCTGCGCCGTAATTTTCCGGACCGTCCTCGGGTTCGCGGCGGAAAGTCTACCGGGGCTCGCCGCCGGAGCCGCGCTCGCGCCGGTGTAGAAAGGCCAAACGCTCGAACAAATGCACGTCTTCCTCGTTCTTGAGGAGCGCGCCGTGCAGCGGCGGGATCAGCTTTGCTGGATCGCGGGTGCGCAGGGTCTCGGGCGAGATGTCCTCGACCAGCAGGAGCTTGATCCAGTCGAGCAGCTCCGAGGTCGACGGCTTCTTTTTCAAGCCGGGCGCCTGGCGGATGTCGAAAAAGATCGTCAGCGCCTCGTGCACCAATTCATGCTTCAGGTCGGGGAAATGGACATCGACGATCTTCTGCATCGTCTCGCGGTCGGGAAAGCGGATGTAATGAAAAAAGCAGCGGCGCAAAAAGGCGTCCGGCAATTCTTTTTCGTTGTTCGACGTGATGATGACGACCGGACGATGCCGCGCCTGGATCGTGCGCCGCGTCTCGTAGACGTAGAACTCCATGCGGTCGAGCTCGAGCAGCAAATCGTTCGGAAACTCGATATCGGCCTTGTCGATCTCGTCGATCAGCAGCACCGGGGCGTCGGGCGCCTCAAAGGCTTCCCACAGCTTTCCCGGCACGATGTAGTTGGCGATGTCGTGCACCCGTTCCTCGCCGAGCTGCCCGTCGCGCAGGCGCGACACCGCGTCGTACTCATAGAGCCCTTGCTGAGCCTTGGTCGTCGATTTGATGTGCCATGCGATCAGATTTTTGCCGATGCCGCGGGCGATCTCGTGGGCGAGGATGGTCTTGCCGGTGCCGGGCTCGCCCTTGACCAGGAGCGGGCGCTCGAGCGCGATCGCCGCATTGACCGCGACCCGCAGGTCCGGCGTCGCGATGTAGCTGTCGGTGCCCTCGAAACGTCCCATGCTCTGCCCATCCTAGGCGGTGGCCGAGGGATCACATAACCCGAGGCGTCGCATGAAGCCAGCCCGTGGCCCGGTTCAGTAAATTCAGTTGCGGGGGGAGTTGACCGGAACAACCCGCGGTCCCCGTGGCCAGGCTCGACCCGGCCATCCATGCCCCTTCGGCTCGATCGTGCCGGCAGCGAGGACGTGGATGCCCGGATCAAGTCCGGGCAAGGGGCTGCCTCGAAATGATAGTGCGTGTCACGGAACCGGACAGCAGTGGATCAAGTCCGGGCAAGGGGCCCCTAAGATTGTCGCGGCGTACGCGATTGGCGTTCCGAGGTTGTGCGAAATTTCCGAACCGGACAGCCGTGAAAGCCAGCGTGGCCATCGTCAGCCCGGCTATTGTCGGATCGACTAACTAGGGGTGGCTACACAATTATCCGATCAGTCTGCACCATTCCTCGTCGATTCCCGCTTCGCGGGAATGACGGTTCAACATGTTCGGAAATCGTCCTAATCGTGCGGCTCGAACCACAAATCGCAGCCATAGTCGATCGTGATTTCGGCGTCCGGTTCGATATCGGCGATCGCGATCAGGTCGAGCGAGCGCCGGGCAAAGTTGCGGCGGACCAGGGCCCGCGGATTGTTCGAATGATTGCACAGGCTGACGAAGCCGAGACCCACAGCACCCCGCCCCTCGCCGTCGGGGTCGCCATCCCAGTGAAAATAATAGTCGTGCAAAATGGTGCGATCGAGTGCCGCACATTCGGCCGCCGTGACGATGACCACCGGGGCCGCCTCGATCAGGAAACCGGCGGCGATCGGCTGACGCGCGAAAACGCCGCGGCCGCGCTCGGGACGGGTCCGGATCTCAACCGAAACGTTCGAAATCGGCCGCAGACATCCCGGCGCCTCGGCCGACACTTCCCTGCCGCCGCCAAGCTCGGATGGCGCTCAGACGCGATCCTGAGGCCGCTCGGCCGCAGCCGCAATGGGCGCCGCCGCGCTCGCAGCGGTAGCCGGCGGCGAAACCTGCGCCGGCGGCGGCGCGGCTTCGTCCTCGTCGCGCATGCCGGCCTTGAACGCCTTGATGCCCTTGGCAAAGTCGCCCATCACGTGCGGCAGCTTCCCGGCACCGAACAGAATGAGGATAATGGCCAGGACCACCATCCAGTGCATCAAGCTGAACGAACCCATGATATCCATGACCCCGGAACCCGGACGAAACCGACTCTAGCGACCCCGCCCGTCCGATTGCAAGCTCACGGGCGCCACTAGCCGCTATTTCACGAGGTCGTGTGCGTCCCCCGAAAATCAAGTCCGCCCGAGTGGCAGGCTCAATCGCACCACGGAGCACCGCCAGGATGATCGCCTTTCCGCTGCCGCACCCGGCCGATTGGCCACGCCTCCCGCCCGACGGGACGGGGATAGATGCCGCCGCCGCCATGCGCCACGCGGCCGAACACGAGACGCCGTGGCAGCGCGACCTCGCGGCGATGGTGACCAGCGATTTTGCCGAACGACCGCCGTGGAACGAGACCCTGGGGCCGGTGCGGCCGCGGGGCGGGCCGAACGGCATCCTGCTGCGCGGCGGGCGTCTTGTCGCGGAGTGGGGCGACACGGCGCGGGCCGACATGACCTTCAGCGTCGCCAAGAGCTATCTCTCGATCCTCGCCGGGATCGCCTGGGACCACGGGCTGATCCGCGACCCGCACGAGGAAGTCCGGCGCCGGATCGACGACGGCGGCTTCGACCCGCCGCACAACGCCGCGATCACCTGGCACCACCTGCTGCAGCAGACCTCGGAATGGGAGGGCGAGCTGTGGGGCAAGCCGGATCTCGTCGACCGCAACCGCGCCGTCGGCGGCCGGCCGAGCACGGCGCCCAAGGGCGCCCCTCGCGATCTCCATCCGCCCGGCGGCTTCTGGGAATACAACGACGTTCGCGTGAACCGGCTCGCCCTTGCCCTCCTGCGGCTGTGGGGCCGGCCGTTGCCCGAAGTGTTCCGCGAGCTGGTCATGGACCCGATCGGCGCATCGCCGGATTGGGAATGGCACGGCTATCGCAATTCTTATGTCGAGATTGACGGGCGGCGGGTGCAGTCGGTCTCGGGCGGCGGCCATTGGGGCGGCGGCGTCTTTATCAGTGCGCGCGACCAGGCCCGGATCGGGCTGATGCTGCTGAACCGGGGGATGTGGGGCAGTCGCAGCATTCTCTCGGAGGAGTGGATCGAGCAGATGCTCGAGCCATGCCCACTCTATCCGCAATACGGCTATCTGTGGTGGCTCAACACCGGACACGGCCTCTATCCGAGCGCCTCGGAGCGCAGCTATTACGCGCGCGGCGCTGGCGGCAATTTGACCTGGATCGATCCGGAGAACGATCTCGTCGCGGTATTGCGCTGGACTGATCCGGCGGCGATGGATGGCTTCATGAAGCTGACCATGGCGGCGCTCGGGCGTTGACCGTCGCAGCGGCGGTCTTCGGCGGTCATTGCGGAGGGTTGCGCGGCGGGGCGCCAACCCGCAGACTCCGGGGATGGTGGCACATTATCTACTGATTTTCGATCTCGATGGCACGCTGGTCGACAGCGCGCCCGATCTCCGCGCGGCGCTCAACGAGATGCTGCGCGAACGCGGCAAGAAGCCGCTGTCCCTGGCTCAGGTCCGGCAGATGATCGGCGACGGCGTGCCCACACTGGTCACCCGCGCGCTTGCCGCGAGCGGCGCCCGCGCGGGTGAAGGCGCTCGCGCGCTGCCGCGCTTTCTCGAACTCTACGAGGCCGACGCGGTGCGGCTGACCCGGCCCTATCCGGGGGTGCCCGAGACCTTGGAGGCGTTACGTCGGCGCGGCTACCGCACCGCGGTCTGCACCAACAAACCGCAGCGCGCGACCCTCACCGTGCTCGAAGGTCTGGGTCTGCTACCGCTGTTCGACGGCATCGCCGGCGGCGACCGGTTCGCGGTCAAAAAGCCCGATCCGGATCATCTGTTGGAATTGATCGCCGCGCTCGGCGCTCGGGCCGAGGCGGCGGCAATGATCGGCGACAACGAAAACGACGCGGCGGCGGCCCGCGGCGCCGGAATTCCGCTTGTGCTGATGCGCTACGGCTATGCCCGGATCGCCCCCGAGCGGCTCGCCGCCGACGCGCTGCTCGACCATTTCGCCGATCTGCCTGCGGCGCTCGATCGCCTCGGGATTTCTCCGTAAAAGACTTCAGAAAAAGATTTTCTGGCCCTGCATCCCGTCATAAAGATGGGCGACGTATTGGCCGTAGCCGTTCCATTTCAGGGTCGGCACCCGTTCGTCAGTGCCGAGCACTCGTTCGGTCGCCTGGCTCCAGCGCGGATGCGGCACCTCGGGGTTGACGTTCGCCCAGAAGCCGTACTCGTCGCCCTGCACTGTTTCCCAAAACGACACCGGCTGCTTATCGGTGAACGAGACGTGCACGATCGATTTGATCGATTTGAACCCGTATTTCCACGGCAATACCAAGCGTAAGGGCGCCCCGTCCTGCTTGGGCACCGGCTTGCCGTACATGCCGGTTACGAAAAAGGCGAGCTCGTTCGTCGCTTCGGGAATGGTGAGGCCTTCGACATAGGGCCAGGGATACCAGAACTGCTTTTGGCCGGGGGCCTCGGCCGGGTCGAGAAAAGTCTCCATCTTGACGTATTTGGCCGATCCGAGCGGCTTGGCCAAATCGATAAAGGCGGCCATCCCGAAGCCGCTCCATGGCACCGCCATCGACCACGCCTCGACGCAGCGGTGGCGGTAGAGCCGTTCTTCGAGCGGCATCTTTTTCAGTAGATCGTCGATGCCGATCTCGATCGGCTTCTCTACCATGCCGTCGATCTTGACCGTCCACGGGCGGATTTTCAGCTGCTGGGCGTCGTCGGCGATCGACTTGTCCGAGCCGTATTCATAGAAGTTGTTGTAATTCTCGGAATATTTCGCATCGGTGATCGGCCGGTCGAGCGTATAGCGCGGGTTGCGCTTGAACGGGTAGAGCCCGGCCGAGGGGTCCGCTTGCGCATCCGCCGCGGCCGCGCCCTTCGCCAGGCCGGGGAGGAGGGCAGGGGCCAGCATCGAGCCCACCGCCATTGCCTTCAGCAGCGCTCGGCGCCCGAGATACACCCGCTCCGGCGTCGCGGCGCTATCCGGAAGCTCCCATCCCTTGTTGCGCCGGATCAGCATCGCCGCACCCTTCGATTGTTGCGCTCCATATCTGGAGCCGCGGCGTCCCGCGCCAAGTCACGGTTTCGCGAGCGGCGATGGGGGCTAGGCGATTGCGGCGCGGAGCCGGGCGATTATTGCGCCGCGTCAGCGGTGCGCGAGGCCAGCACCTTTTCCGCCGGCCGGCCGGTCAATTCCTGCATATGGTCGAAGCGGTGGGCGAAGCTGCCGACCCCCAAGGTCAACGAACGCAGTTCGACGATCAGATCGTGCAGTTCGCTCTGCGGCATATGGGCGCTGACCACGTCCCAGCCGGGCCATTCGGGTTTGGCGTCGTAGCCGAGAATCTGCCCGCGCCGGCCGGAGACCAGCCGCTGCACCCTCGCGGTAAACGCATTCGGGACCGAAATCTCGACCGAATCGATCGGCTCGAGCAGCATCGGGTCGCATTTCGGCAGCGCCTCCTGCACCCCTTGCCGGCCCGCGGTATGGAACGCCTGGTCCGAGCTGTCGACGGCGTGGAACTGGCCGGTGAGGAGCGTGACCGCGACATCGACGACCGGGAAGCCGAGCGGGCCGCGGTGCAACGCCTCGACCACCCCTTCCTCGACCGCCGGGATGTAGTTGCGCGGGATGGCGCCGCCGACAACGCTGTCGGTAAAGGTAAAGCCCGAACCGCGGGGCAGGGCCTTGACCTCGATCGTCACGTCGGCGAATTGCCCGTGCCCGCCGCTTTGCCGCTTGAAGCGGGAATGCTGCTGGGTTCCGTGGCGGATCGTCTCCTTGTAGGGGACCGCGGCCGGCCGGCCGTTGACCGCGAGGTTGTGGCGGTTGCGCAGACGGTCCATCGCGATCTGCAGATGGATGTCGCCCTGGCCCCATAGCACCATCTCCTGGGTGTCGGCGTTCTGGTCGAGCTCGAGGGTCGGGTCCTCTTCAACCAGCTTGCCGATGGCGCCGGTTAATTTGACGTCGTCGGCGCGCTTTTCCGAGGTGATCGCCAAGCCGAAAACCGGCTGCGGGCGCTCGGGCCGCGGCAGCGGGTCGGCCTTGCCCGAGGGGGTCAGCACGATTCCGGTGGCAACGTCTTCCATGCGGGTCAGCCCGACCACCTCGCCGGCCTGTGCCGAGGCGAGCTTCTCATGCTGGCCGCCGGTCACCCGCAACAGCCCGGCGACGCGGGTGCCGTTCAGCACCATGCCCTCGGTGATCGTGCCGCGCCAGACCCGGACCAAGGACAATTTGCCGGTATGCGGCAGATGGTAGGTCTTGATGACCTGCGCCAACGGCTCGCCCTCGGCGGCGATGCCGAGCCGGGCGGCGGTTTCCTGCGGCGAGGGCGTTTCGTGGCGCAGCGCCTTCCACAGCCGGCGGACCCCGTAATCCGAGAGCCCCGAACCGAGAAACACCGGCACCACCTGCGCCCCTTTGAGGGTCTGGGTCAGATGCCGGTAGATTTCCTCCTTCGGCGGCTCGACCTCTTCCAAGAGCTGCTCAAGCAGCGCATCGTCGAAATCGGCGAGCTTTTCCAAGAGACCGGTGCGGGTCGGCCGTTCCGCGTCCCAGAAATCGTCCGGCAATGGGATCAGGTCCGAGGCCTGGCCCGGCCGGTAGCGATAGGCGCGCTCGCTGACCAGGTCGACATAGCCGGTGATCTCGGACTCAGCATCTCGCAGCGGCACCTGGCGCAGCACCAGGGGCCGGCTCGACACCGACTGCAAAGCCGCCAGCACGTCGCGCACCCGCGCGTTCGCGTTGTCCATCTTGTTGATGAACACCATATGCGGGATCTGATGCTGATCGAGAAAGCGCAACAGCGCACTGGTCGTCAGCGCCCGCTCGACCTCGGGTTCGACGACGACGACCGCGACGTCGCTCGCCAGCAATGCACCCTGCGCCTCGTACAAGAGCTCGACCGAGCCCGGGCAGTCGAGGATCGTCCAAGGATCGCCGAGGAAAGAGGTGCTGGCGACGTTGAGCTCGGTCGACATCTGCCGGGCGCGCGCTTCCGGGGCATGGTCGCCGACCGAGTTGCCGTCGCGCACGCTGCCGCGCCGGCCGGTCGAGCCGCTGGCATGGAGGAGGGCCTCGAGCAGGGTCGTCTTGCCCGACAGATAGGGGCCGATCAGAGCGGCGCAGCGCGGGGCCGCTTGTGGATTCGCAGACGTACTCGCCATTGGAGGCGCCTCCAGCCATCTTGTGGGGCGACCCTCGGGTCAGCGGCCCGGCGGCGCCCGATCTGTGTTCCGATCGTCGCTTGTCGGGGCGTCGGATGGCAATCGAAATCTGGCGACAGCTGGTCTCGGCGACGTCGCCCTGAGCTGCGGGGCCGCTTTTCAGCCCGACAGCGCGCGGCAGGCTCGCTCGATGCGCGCGCAGGCGTCGCGCAGCACCTCGGCGGAGGCGGCGTAGGAGATGCGGAAATGCGGCGATAGGCCGAAGGCCTCGCCGTGCACGACCGCGACCCCGGTTGCCTCCAAGAGATAGCGTGCGAAATCGCCGTCATCGGCGATGGTCTTGCCGTCGGGGGTGCGCTTGCCGATTACGCCGGCGCAGGAGGGGTAGACGTAAAACGCTCCCTCCGGCCGCGGGCAGAACAGGCCGGGGATCCGGTTCAGCAGGTCCACCACCAGATCGCGCCGCTCCTTGAAGCTCTGATTGTGAACCGGGATGAAATCCTGCGGCCCGTTCAGCGCCTCGATCGCCGCGGCCTGGCTGATCGAGCAAGGGTTGGCGGTCGAATTCGACTGGATCGCACCCATCGCTTTGATCAATGCTTTGGGCCCGCCGCCATAGCCGATCCGCCAGCCGGTCATGCAATAGGCCTTGGAGACGCCGTTAACGGTCAGCGTGCGCTCGTAGAGGCGCGGCTCGATCTCTGCGATCGTCTTGAAGACGAAATCGTCGTAGACCAAGTGCTCGTACATGTCGTCGGTCATGACCCAGACCTGCGGGTGGCGCAGCAGCACATCGGCGACGCCGCGCAACTCCGCCGCGCTGTAGGCCGCCCCGGTCGGGTTCGACGGCGAGTTCAGGATCAGCCATTTGGTCTTGGACGTGATCGCCGCGTCGAGATCCTCGGGGCGAAGCCGAAAGCCGTTGTTTTGCGGGCAGGGCACTGGCACCGGGGTTCCGTCGCACAGCAGCACCATTTCGGGGTAGGACACCCAGAACGGCGCCGGGATCACGACCTCGTCGCCGGGGTTGATCGTCGCGACCATGGCGTTGTAGAGCACCTGCTTGCCGCCCGAGCTGATCGTGATCTGCGAGGTCTCGTAATCGAGATGGTTCTCGCGCTTGAACTTGGCCGCCACCGCGCGCTTCAGCTCGATCGAGCCGTCAAAGGTCGTGTATTTGGTCTCGCCGCGCCGCATCGCCGCGACCGCCGCTTCCTTGATGTTGTCGGGCGTGTCGAAATCGGGCTCGCCGACCGACAGGCTGACGATGTCGCGCCCGGCCGCCTTCAGTTCGGTGGCGAGTGCCGTGATCGCCATGGTCGGCGATGGTTTGACGCGGGCAAGACGATCGGCGAGGAACGGCATGGCAGCCCTTGCGCGTGAATGGAGATAAGCGGGCCACGCTACACGCGACGCCGGCCGCTGTGAAGCCGGTT
Organism: uncultured Alphaproteobacteria bacterium; assembly: GCA_963832875.1. Lineage (GTDB taxonomy): Bacteria > Pseudomonadota > Alphaproteobacteria > ATCC43930 > CGMCC-115725 > AP-15. The sequence continues at coordinate 667,406 of CAWHWB010000007.1, forward strand.
GCGGCGGCTCGCACGGCACGCCGTTTAGCGCGGCATCGCGGATCGCCGGTTATCGACCTGCCTATCGTACTCGACCTGTTGCCGCTCATGGTGGGTTTCTACTACGATCGGCGCCGAGCTATGAGGGTGGAAAAATGAATAAGTTCAGCTGCACCAGGTCGCTAGGCGAGGAAATCTATTATGCGACCTTGATCGCGGAAAACGATCAGCAAGCAAAAGAAATGGCGATCGCCGAAGTCAACGAGAAATTCCATAAAAGTGGCGGCCGGGTCCGAGAATGGAGCCTCAGGGTCCTCGAATCGAACGTCGACGGGCCCGCCCGCATCCTCGATTGCGGCTACCGCGAAGCGTGAACTTTTTGGGGCGACGGAGGCTCGCGTGAAATTCGGCAATTTCCTGTTTCCGGACAGCCGCGACCCCGAGCGCGACGGTGTGGTGATCGAGGAGACCCTGCGCGAAGCTTGGCTCTCGGACGAGCTCGGGGTCGACGCGATCTGGCTGGCCGAGCATCATTTCGACGGCATCTGCGCCTATGCCGATCCGATCGCCTTTGCCGGGGCGCTCGCGACCTCGACCCGGCACGCTAAAATCGGGTTTGCGGTGCTGCAGATGGCATTGCACCACCCGGTCCGCCTCGCCGAGCAGCTGGCGGTGCTCGACAACATCACCAGAGGGCGGCTGATCGTCGGGCTCGGCCGCGGCTCGTCCTACAACATCTACGATTATCAGGGCTTTGGCATCGATCATCACGAGGCCCAGGCGCGGCTTGACGAGGCCGAGGAGATCCTGGTCCGGGCGTGGACCAAAGGCGAATTCCGGCATCATGGCCGGTTTTGGCAGCTTGATGTGCCGATGCTGCGCCCGCGTCCCTATATGAAACCCCATCCGCCGATCGTCCGCGCCGCCTCGGGCGAAACCTCGATGCTGGAATTGGCGCGCCAGGGCCGGCCGTTTTTGATGAACGTGCAGTCGGCCGCGACGACGCGCCGGCGCTTCGGGCTTTATCTCGCGGCGATGGCCGACGCCGGTTTTGACCACGAAAAGATCGCCCGCAACCTCGACGAATGCTGGGTGTGGCGCAACGTCTTTGTAACTGAGACCGACGCCGAAGCCGAGCGCGTGGGCATTCCGGCCTTCGAGGCGATGGCCGCCTCGCGCGCCGAGATGCGCAACCGAATCTATCGCGACACCGGCCTGCGGATCGAGGTGCCGGCGGGCGACCTGCCGTCGGCCCGAGCCGGCGTCGAGCATGGCTTTATCTGCGGCTCGCCAGAGCGGGTCGCCGCGGCGATCGCCGAAATCGAGGAGCTCGGCATCGGCGGCGTGATCGCCACGTTCCGCCTCGGGCCAATGACGCATCAAGCCGCGACGAACAGCCTCCGCCTGTTCATGAACGAGGTCGCGCCACGGTTTCGCCGCGACGCGGCCGGTTGACGGTCTCCCGATCTCGGCGGGTCAAGCGAATTTGGCTCCCGATCGCCAGATTTCAGCGCGCCCGATCGGCCGTCAGCACACGGCATGCTCAGCTGTTCGGCTGGCACGCCAAATCCAATGTGAACAGGACCTTCCAGTTCAGGACGCTAGCAGGCTTCAAGCCGCAATCGGACGGCATTCATGCGTCCGGCGAGATCCTCTTCGCTCAGCAGCCCGCGGCTGAGCATGATGTGGGCGAGGGCCAACAGCTGTTGCTCGGGCGCAGGAGTCCCGCGGTACACGGTCTCGCCGAGTTGATCCTCGGCGTGGCGCCGTTCCAGTGCCGGGAGAGCCGCACCGACGGCGAGACACTCGCACGTCGCGTAAAGGCTCACTTTCCAGGGCGGATCAGGGCTGGTGACGCCGTAACGCGGCGCGAGCTTTTCCCAGGTCTTATCCTCGTTTCGCATGGCTTCGAGCAATGGGATCGGAGCAGGCTCCGCCCGGCGCTCGCCAGCAGCAGCGGGCGGCTCGGCGCTCTCTGCGCTCATTGACCGGCGGCCGCTTGCCGGTCCTCGTGTTCGGCCGGCCGACGAGCCTTGTGGACCGGCCGAACATCGTCCGACTTCCTGTCGGGCCGGGGCAAGGCAACGCCGATCATGCAGTCGCGGGTCATGATCTCGGCGAGCTGCTCCTCGGTCCAATTCTCGGTGCCTGCCGGCCGCACGGGAAGGACCATAAACCGGCATTTCTGGTTGGAGTCCTCGACCCGCACCTCCACCTCGGGTGGGAGAAGCAGTCCGAACTCCTCCAACACATGACGCGGCCGGCGGACCAGCCGGCGGCGATAGTTCGGCGAACGGTACCAATAAGGCGAGTGACCGAGCAGCGGCCGCGGGTAGCACGAGCACAAGGTGCAGACGATCACGTGATGCAGCGCCGGCGTATCTTCGAGCACGCGCAGCTGCATGTAGTCGCTTGGGGTGCCGGAGCCGGTGGGCTCGGTCCAGTCGATGCCGATCTCCCGGCAGGCGGCGACGGCATCGGCAAGCACGCGGGCCTTGAACGCCGGGTCGGTCCATGCCTTGGCGACCAGCCGCGAGCCGGCGGCCGGCCCGATGGATTCGGCCCACTCGGTAAACCTGCGGTGATCCTCGGCAGTGAACAGGCCCTTCTCGATCGCCAGCTCGCGGACAGCGATTTCCAGCACCTCGAAGTCGGTAATTTCATCGACCATCGGCGCCGCCGGATGGTCGTGATTGCCGTCGGCCTCATCGTGTGTGTGCGAGTGTTGCACGCTCCGTACTCCCAGCTTGCTTCGATCAACCGCTAACCGGCTCGAGCCAACGGTCGGGCAATTCGGTCTGCAACGTATCGTTTTCGAATGGGTAATCCTCCCAAAGATCCTTTTGCCGAATCCGGACGATGTAAAACTGCTCGTGCGGCGCGTCGTCCCGGTTCCAGGCCTCGTCCTCGGGAATGAGGTCTTGATAAGTCCGGGCCGCGATGGTTCCGCTGACGCCGCGAACATACATTTGGGTACGCGTGTAGAACAGGTTTGGCAGGTCCTTGACGCGTACGCGGTCGCCGACATTGAAGCGGGCGGGCGCGTTTTTAGCATCAGCGCTGTTCATAACGAGCCCTCACCTCGGCAATCTTTTCGAGCAGTTCAGTCAGCGAGACGTGGTTCTTGTCGACCAGCATTCGGGCTGCGGACCAGATCCAGCGTCCGTAGTAAGGGAAGCCGTAGTAGAGCGACAGACCCAGATCGTTGTTGCCTCGACGGCGCCTTTCCTCGGAGTTCCACACGCCTTTCCAACCGAGCACCTCGCAGGTGACATAGGTGTTCAGCTCCCACAGCTCCTCCTCTTTTTCCTCGTATCGGACGGGCGCATCGGCCTGGCCGCCGACATCGTGGGGAGGCGCCATGTAAGCCACGTATCGAGGATGCGCGACCTCGTAGGGCCAATCCTGATGCTGGTGGATCGCCGGCGCCAACTGAGCTCCGATATCGTAATACTGTCGAAGGTCGCTGCGTGACGGCATCGTCGTTTTGCTCCCTCGCTTGCCGGATGTTCGCGGAACGGCGAGAATAGCCAATTCTTGCCGCTATCGGTCCGGAAACCACGGCGCCATTACCGAGCGAGAATCGCCGCTCTCGCTGATCGAAGAGGTTGGGAACCACCTGTCTGATCCGCACTATTAGCGTGTTTCGCGTCTTCGCACCAGTTCGTTCGCGTGCCGGCGCACGAGACGCCATCGCTCGCCCTCCAGCCGGAACGTCCGCGTGACCCGCAATTCCATGATTGCCGCGCGCTGGCCGTCGTGAGAATGACGCGCCCACCGTTCCGAGCATCACGCTGTGCGCTGTCACAACAAAAGCGTTAATAAATCCGCGCCTATTGACTGATCCTGCACCTAGCTGCTATGTTTTAGACGACGGTGTCTCTCGGTCGATAGGGGGCCGCAGAGGAACGCGTAAGTTTAGCCACCCAAAGTGCCGATCAGACGCTCTGGCCAGGCATCTTGCCAATGCCAACGACGCAGCGAGTGAGGAAATTGCAATGATCTCATCAACAAAACGCTATTCTTTCGCGCTTGCGGTCTCTCTGCTGGGTTTCGTCGCCCTTTTGACCTGGACCACGCCAGCGTCGGCCGCCGCGTCGGGCTTCACGTACAGGTGCTCCGTCAGCTCCGCAACCCGCCAGCAATGCGATTTTCCGGTGATCTCGGCGGCGTTCAATTCGGAGATCCATTACGTTACGGTGCAATGCGACAACAGCACCGCTGTCGCCTTTAACCTCAGGGACGTACAAATATCGGCGATACCGCCAGGCGGATCGGGGGATGTCACCTTTCAAATGGCCGGGAACCGCGTGAGCGTCGGCAGTGTGGCCAACGCTGCAGCGATCGTCGATGTTTATGTGAAAATCAACACGGCCCCGACCGTACTGATCGATTTTTCGTCGGCTCCGAGTGGCACCACGATCTGCACGGCGTCGCTGACCGCGACCTACTAAACTCTAGGATGCGGGCGGCCGCGCTCGCCGTCCCGAAGCCCGCGGCTGGCAGAACAGCTCGCGCAGGCGGGTTTTCATGATCTTGCCGGTCGCGGTGTGCGGCATCTCGTCGATGCAGACGACCTCGTCGGGCAGCATCCATTTCGGGAATTGCCGGGCGAGGAATTCGATCAGCGCCTGGCGCTCGGGCCGCCGGCCGGGCCGCGGCGCCACGATCAGCAACGGCCGCTCGCCCCAGCGCGGATCGGGGACGGCGATGACCGCGGCTTCGGCCACGTCGTCATGGGCGATGGCGGCGTTTTCGAGATCGATCGAGCTGATCCATTCGCCGCCCGACTTGATCACGTCCTTTCTGCGGTCGGTGATCTGCATATAGCCGTCGGGGTCGATCACCGCCATGTCGCCGGTGTGAAACCAGCCGTCGGGCTCGACCGCGGCTTCGCTCGCCGCCTCATCCTCGAAATAGCCGCTGACGATCCACGGCCCGCGCACCAGCAGTTCGCCGATCGACTTGCCGTCGTGCGGCTGCGCATGCCCGTCATCGTCGACGAGCTTCATTTCGACGCCGTAAACCGGCCGACCCTGCTTCACCTTGACCGCGTTCCGCGCCGAGGGATCGAGCACGCCATGCTTTGCTTTCAACGCAGCGGTGGTGCCGAGCGGGCTCATCTCGGTCATCCCCCAGCCTTGGCGCAGGTCGATGCCGTGGCGCTCGAACGCCTCGATCATCGAGGGCGGCACCGCCGAGCCGCCGGACAACACCCGTTGCAGGGTCGAGCAATGCGCGCCCGACGCCGAGAGATACGCCTCGAAACCGAGCCATACCGTCGGCACGCCGAGGGCGTAAGTGACGCCTTCGGCCTCGAACAGCCGATAGAGGCTCTCGCCGTCGAGGCGCGGCCCGGGCAACACCAGCTTCGCCCCGTTCATCGGCGCGGCATAGGGAATGCCCCAGCCGCAGGCGTGGAACAATGGCACCACCGGGCAGACGACGTCGCGCGCCGAAATCGAGATCGCATCGGGGAGCGAAATGGCGAAGGCGTGCAACACCGTCGAGCGGTGGCTGTAGAGCGCGCCCTTGGGGTGGCCGGTCGTGCCCGAGGTGTAGCAGAGCGCTGCCGCGGTACGCTCGTCGAACTCCGGCCAGGCGAAATCCGCGTCTTCGGCCGCGATCAGGCTTTCGTAGCAGGGTAGGGTTGCCAACCCGGCTTCCGCGATGGCGTCGGCGCCGGTCATCGGTACGATCCGGCAATCGGCCGGGAAGCTCGGCGCCAGGCGCTCGACCAATGGCAGGAAGGTCGTATCGACGAACAGCAGGCGGTCGGCCGCATGATTGACGATGTAGGCGATCTGGTCGTCGAACAGCCGCGGGTTGATCGTGTGGCACACAGCGCCAATGCCGGAGATCGCATAATAGAGCTCGACATGGCGGAACGTGTTCCAGGCGAGGGTGGCGACCCGTTCGCCGGGGCTGATCCCGAGCCGTAATAGCGCGCGGGCGAGCTGTTTCGAGCGGCGCTCGGCCGCGGCGTAGGTGTAGCGGTGGATCGGGCCTTCGACGGTGCGCGAAACGATCTCGACATCGCCGTGATATGTCGCCGCGTGGGTGATGATCGCGGACACCAGCAATGGCCGCTCCGACATCAATCCCAGCATCGCGTCCTCCCAGGCTTTGCGAGGTGATTTGGCTTCGCGAGGCGATTCGCCGTTCACCGATTTGGTATGGCAAATTCGCTGCGAGGTAAATGGCGTCCGATCGGCAATGCCGATGGTCTGGGGCCGGTTTTCTGCGCCGCCGTGCGGCCGTGCCTCGAGCCGAATGGACGCGCCCCCGGCAGCATTCTATAAGTGGCGGCGTTCCGTTTGTGTTTTAGCTCGGCCGATGCACGAGATCAGATGGGTCCGCGTTCATGCGGCAGAGTTCGACCGCGGCCTCGCCCGGCGCGGTCTGCCGCCGCACGCCGGAGAGGTGTTGGCGCTCGACCGGGACTGGCGCGCCGCCGAGACTCGCGCGCAAGAGGCACAGGCCCGGCGCAACCGCATAGCTCGCGACATCGGCGCCGCCAAAAAACGGGGCGAGGACGTAGCACCGCTGCTGAGCCGGGTCGCCGAAGACAAGGACGCCGAGGCCGCCAGCGCCGCCGAAGCCGCGCGGCTGCGGTCGCAGATCGACGATCTCCTGGCCCGGCTGCCCAATCTGCCGGCCGAGGACGTACCGGACGGCGCCGACGAGAGCGCGAACCGGGTCATCCGCCATCACGGCGAACCGCCCCGCTTCGATTTTGCGCCGCTGGCCCATGAGAGCATCGGCGAGCGCCTCGGGCTGATGGATTTCGCGCGCGCCGGGCGGATGTCCGGTTCGCGGTTTGTCGCGCTGAAGGGCGCGCTCGCCCGGATGGAGCGCGCGCTAGCCCAGTTCATGCTCGACCTGCATAGCAGCGAGTTCGGCTATCAAGAGGTGTCGCCGCCGCTGCTGGTCCGTGACGTGGCCATGTTCGGCACCGGCCAGCTGCCAAAATTCGCCGAGGATTCATTCCGCACGACGGACGGATATTGGCTGGTCCCGACCGCCGAAGTGCCGCTGACCAATCTCGTTGCCGGCGAGATCCTCGACGAGCGCGACCTGCCGTTGCGCTTTACCGCGGGGACGACATGCTTCCGCTCCGAGGCCGGGGCAGCGGGTAAGGACACCCGCGGCATGATCCGCCAGCACCAGTTTTATAAGGTCGAGCTGGTCTCGGTGACCACCCCCGAGCAGTCGGTCGCCGAGCACGAGCGCATGACCGCCTGCGCCGAGGAGGTGCTGAAGCGGCTCGGCCTCGCCTACCGCGTCGTGGTCCTCTCGGCCGGCGATATGGGGTTCGGCGCGCAGAAGACCTACGACATCGAAGTGTGGCTGCCCGGGCAGGGTGCCTATCGCGAGATTTCGAGCTGCTCCAATTGCGGGGCGTTCCAGGCGCAGCGGATGCAGGCGCGCTATCGCCCGGCCGAGGGCAGGGGGACGCGGCCGGTCCATACCTTGAACGGCTCCGGCCTGGCGGTCGGACGCACCCTGGTCGCGATCCTCGAAAACTTTCAGCGCCACAACGCCACGGTGGCAATCCCACCGGCGCTGCAGCCCTATATGCAAGACCAGGAGATCATCGAGCCCGATGGCTGAGCCCGTCGATGGCTGAGCCGGTTGATGGCTGAGCCCGGGCCCGACCCGGGGCTGATCCAGCGAAGGCTGCGGCTGCTGATGGAACTGCGTCGCGCCGGGGTCGGCGATGCGCGGGTGCTGGGCGCGATCGAGAAGACGCCGCGCGAGGTTTTCGTGCCGGCGGCGTTTGCCGATCAGGCCTATGAAAACGTCGCCTTGCCGATCGATGACGGGCAGACCATCAGCCAGCCTTACGTGGTGGCGCTGATGACCGAGGCGCTCTTGGTCGGCGATCGGCACAGCGTGATCGAGATCGGCACCGGCTCGGGCTATCAGGCCGCGATCCTGGCGCGGCTCGCGCGCCGGGTGTTTTCGATCGAGCGCCATCGCGGATTGGTGCGCGCGGCCGAGCGTCGGTTCGAGGCGCTGCACTTGCGCAACATCGTCTGCCGATTGGGCGACGGCGCCAAAGGCTGGCCTGAACAATCGCCATATGACCGGGTGATCGTGACCGCCGCCGCGCCGGAGATCCCGGCGACGCTGGTCGACGGGCTGGCGCCGGGCGGGGTGCTGGTGGCGCCGGTCGGGGCCGATCGTCGCGACCAGCAGCTGGTGCGCGTCCGCCGCACCGATGACGGGTTGGTCACCGAAGATCTGGGGCCGGTGCGGTTCGTCCCGTTGGTCGGCGGGCTGCCTCGGCAGCGCCCGGCGCCGCGGGGTTGACATGTTCCAATCATCGGGTACCAAGGACCGGAATGGCTCGTGCGCCGGGGGTGCGAGCCGGGCTTGCGCGCCGGGAGGCGGGCAAGGGGGGAAGATGGCGAAAGGCAGTGTTGCACGACGCGGTGTGGGGCGCGCGCACTCGGTTATTTTGCTGATGTTGCTGCTGGCCGGGTGCGGGGCGCGGTTCGGCGGGCCGGCGCCGGTCGTCAACGGCGGCGAATCGCCCTCTGCGCAGATCCCGGCGCAAATCCTCATCGAGCCCGGTCAGACCCTGTCGGGGATCGCCCACCGTTATCATGTGCCGATGCAGATGATCGCCGAGGCGAACCACTTGTCGCCGCCCTACCGCATCCTGGCGGGCGGCACCTTGGTCATCCCCGGCGGCGGGCTCGGCGGCCCGCAAGTCGCCGTGGCGCCAACCTCTGGGATGACCGCTCCCGGATCGCCGGTGGCGGCGGTTCCCGAGGCGCCGGTGGCGACGGCGTCGTTGCCGCCGCCCCAGCCGCCGGAACTTGCGAGCCGCACGGCCCCGCCGATGCCCGATCGGCCGGTCCCGCTCGTCCGGCCCGCACCCGCGGCGCCGCACCCGCAGATCGCCAGCCGGGCAATGCCCGCGCCCAGCGCGACATTGATGCTGCCGTCTCCGACGCCGCCCTCGACGCCGCCGGGCCAACCCGCTGCATCGGCGCATTCTGAAGCGCCGCGCGCGCAGGCCGAACCGCCCGCGGCGACGCACCCGCCGGGCGCTCCCGCTGGGGCTGCTCCCGGTGCTGTGGCTGCGGCCGAACCGCCGCCCGCCGCACCGCCCGCTGCCCATCGCGGCGGCACCTTTCTGTGGCCGGTGCGCGGCCATATTCTGGAGAATTACGGTACGGGGCCGGACGGCACCCACAATGACGGGATCAACATCGCCGCGGCGCGCGGCGCGCCGGTGCAGGCGACCGACGCCGGTGTCGTCGCCTACGCCGGCAACGAATTGCGCGGCTACGGCAATCTGGTGCTGATTAAGCACCCGAACGGCTGGATCTCGGCCTATGCCCATTGCGACCTGATCCTGGTCAAGACCGGCCAGAAGGTCGCCCGCGGCCAGGTCATCGCGCGGGTCGGCTCGACCGGCAACGTCAGCGAGCCGCAACTGCATTTCGAGCTGCGCCGTGGCAAGCGTCCGGTCGATCCGCGCGACTACCTGGCGCCGCTGCCGAGCGCCGCAACCCGGGCGCCGCGCGCCGGCTGAGCGATCTCTGCCGGCGCGGACCCGAAAGGGGTTGTTCGGGGAAATTGCGTGTTCAACCAAACCGCCTGTTGAACAAAGTGAAGTCGTCTCACGCGCGCATGTCGTATCCACTTTTTGGCCAGGCGCTTGAAGGCATGGATGGCCGGGCCGACCCCGGCCAAGACGAATCCGGGGAGCTGAGTCCTCCATTTTTCTGCGGTGAAAACTAAGGTTGATGGGATCGTTCGCCTCGTTTCAGGTCAGCTACTCACGCGAGCGGCTTGCCGAGGCGGCCGGCGAGGTCCTGGATGAACTGCCAGGCGACCCGGCCCGAGCGCGCGCCGCGGGTGATCGCCCACTCATTAGCTTCGGCGGTCAATTGGTCGGCCGGCAGCGAGAGGCCATAGCGCTCGGCGTAGCCGCGCACGATCGCGTGATAAGTCGCCTGGTCGACATTGTGAAAGCCGAGCCACAGGCCGAACCGGTCCGACAGCGAGACCTGCTCCTCGACCGCCTCGGCCGGGTTGACCGCAGTCGAGCGCTCGTTGTCGATCATCTCGCGCGGCATCAGATGGCGGCGGTTTGAGGTGGCGTAGAGTACGACGTTCGCCGGCCGGCCCTCGATCCCCCCTTCGAGGACGGCTTTTAGGGATTTGAAGCTGGTGTCGTGCTGGTCGAAGGAGAGATCGTCGCAGAACAAGAGGCACCGCCGCGCGCAGGGCCGCAGCAGCGACAACAGCCGCGGCAGGCTCGGAATGTCCTCGCGGTGGATCTCAACCAGCGCCAGCGCGTGCGGCCGTTCGGCGTTGACCGCGGCGTGCGTGGCCTTGATCAGCGAGCTCTTGCCGGTGCCGCGCGCGCCCCATAGCAGCACGTTGTTGGCCGGCAGCCCGGCGGCGAACCGCTGGGTGTTATCGAGCAAAATGTCGCGCACCCGGTCGATGCCGCGCAACAGGCCGAGCTCGACCCGGTTGACCTCGCCGATCGGTTCGAGCCAGGCGCGGTCGGAATGCCAGACGAAAGCGTCGGCGACGTCAAGATCGAACGGCGGCGCCGGCGACGGAGCCAGGCGCTCGAGAGCCTCAGCGAGGCGCCGCAACAGCCGCATCAGATCGGGGTCGCTCATCGGCGAGGTTATCGGCGGGGTCATCGACGGTCGGGGGTTCCGGCCCCGGCAAACGGGGGGCGGACGCTATCACAGCGCGTGCGACACGGGAAATACGCGCAATATCCCCCCATTGCTCTTTAACCGGGCATCGCGTACCTATCCTCTCTCCGAGCGGTCGATGATCTCGGGGCCGCGGACGAGGCGCGCCCCGGCGACGACGCGGCGCATGATGTCGAGGCTCGATGCCGATGCTGATTTCCACCGCCTATGCCCAAGGAACCGGCCTGTCGGGCTTGTTCGACAACCAGAGCACGATGATCCAGTTCCTGCCGCTGGTGCTGATCTTCGTCGTGTTTTATTTCCTGCTGATCCGGCCGCAGCAGCGCAAGGCCAAGGATCACCGGGCGACGCTCGACGCCTTGCGGCGCGGCGACCGGGTGGTCACCGGCGGCGGCATCATCGGCACCGTGGTGCGGGTCGAGAGCCCCGACGAGGTCAGCGTCGACATTGCCGAAGGGGTTCGCGTGCGCGTCGTGCGCGGCACGATCACCAGCGTGGTGGCCAAACCCGACCCGGCCGCTGCGCGCGAGGCCGCAAAGCAGAAGGACCAGGCGCGGGCCAAGGCCGAAACCAAGGATTGACGGGGCTGCGACGAAGCGTGCCGAGCCGGTTTGGCAAAATCGGATGGACGCGCCCGGCGACAGCAGGCATCGTCGGCTGTTGATCGCCATAAACGGAGTGTTGCAGTGCACGATCGAAGAGCCATTCTAGGGGCGGCGCTGGCGGCGCTGGCCTTGCCGCTTCGCGCGGCTTTGGCGCAGCCGGCGAACCCGCCGGGGCCGCCGCCGGCCTCCGCGCCGCCACCCGGTCCGCCGCCGTCCGGTCCGCCACCGTCCGGTCCAGCGCCGGCACCGCCCGGTCCGCCGCCCGCGGAGGCGCCCCCGCCGTCGGCCGCCGGCGCACCTCCGGGTCCGCCGCCGCACCATCACCCGCCGCACCATCGGCCGCCGATGCCGCCGCCGCGCCACGAAGCGCGACCGCCGCATCCGGCAGGGCATTACCATTGGCATTGGCTGCCCGGGCATTGGCGCTGGAACGGCTATCGCTGGGTCTGGATTCCCGGACGGTGGCGGCGCTGAATCTGTCGCCGGGTGTTGCGGGCGGGGCGTCGTGCCGGGGGCGGCGTCGACGCCTAACGCAACGGAATTGACGGCATGCTGTATTTCGCCAACTGGAAAATCCTGCTGATCTGCGCGATCTGCGCGCTCGGCGTCCTGCTCGCGGCGCCGAACCTGTTCAGCCCGGCGGCGCTCGACCGGCTGCCCGACATCGTTCCGCACAAGCAGGTGGCGCTCGGGCTCGACCTGCGCGGCGGCTCCTACCTCTTGCTCGAGGTCGATGTCGCGGCAGCCGAGCGCGAGCGTTTGAACTCGATTATCGACAATGTGCGCAACGCTTTGCTCGACGCCAACATCGGCTATACCGGGCTGGCGGTCAAAGGCGATGCGATCGCCTTCAACATCCGCGATCCCGGGCGAATCGACGACGCGCGCCAGGCGCTGGCGAAGATCGACCCGGACCTGACCGTCGCCGTCGCTTCCGACGGGGCCGGAACTGTGCGGTTCAGCGCGGCGGCCACGGAAACCAAGCGCAGCCTTGCGGTCGAGCAGTCGATCGAGATCATCCGGCGCCGCATCGACGAGACCGGGATCAAGGAGCCGACGATCGAGCAAGAGGGGCAAGACCGCATCCTGGTCGAGCTGCCCGGCATCTCCGATCCCGAGCACGTCAAGGCGCTGTTGGGCCGCACCGCCAAGCTGACGTTTCAACTGGTTGACACCGGCGTCTCGCTCGAAGACGCGCGCAGCGGTCGGCTGCCGATCGGCGACGAGATCCTGCCCGCCTCGGCCAGTAACGCCCAGCGGGTCGGTCCCGACGCCTATGTCGTGCAGAAGCGGGTCATGGTCGGCGGCGGCATGCTGGTCGATGCCCAGCCGACCTTCCAGGGCAACGAGCCGGTGGTCAGCTTCCGCTTCGACGCCGAGGGCGCCCAAAGGTTCGGCGACGCCACCCGCGAGAACGTCGGCAAGCCGTTTGCGATCGTGCTCGACAACAAGGTGATCAGCGCGCCGGTCATCAAGGAACCGATCCTCGGCGGCAGCGGGATCATTTCCGGCAGCTTTACCGTGCAGTCGGCGAGCGACCTCGCGCTGCTGCTGCGTGCCGGCGCATTGCCGGCGCCGATCACGATCCTCGAGGAGCGGACCGTCGGACCGGGGCTCGGCGCCGATTCGATCCATGCCGGGGCGATGGCCTGCATCGTCGGCGTGGCGCTGGTCGTCGTCTTCATGGTGCTGTTCTACGGGCTGTTCGGCGTGTTTGCGGACATCGCGCTGTTCTTCAACCTCTGTCTGATGCTGGGCAGCCTGTCATTGCTCGGCGCCACCTTGACCTTGCCGGGCATCGCCGGCATCGCCTTGACCATGGGCATGGCGGTCGACGCCAATGTGTTGATCTACGAGCGCATCCGCGAGGAGGTCCGGGCCGGCCGGACCATCCTCTCGTCGCTCGACGCCGGGTTCAAGCGCGCCTTTGGCACGATCGTCGACAGCCATGTGACGACTCTGGTCGCCGGCGCGCTGATGTTCTGGCTCGGCTCCGGGCCGGTGAAGGGTTTTGCCGTGACCCTCAGCATCGGGGTTCTGACTTCGTTGTTCTCCGCGATCCTGGTCACCCGGCTGCTGATCGTGACCTGGGTGCGGCGCTGGAAACCCAAGCTGATTCCGATCTGAGCCCGGAGCACCCAGTCCAGCCGAGGCGTTTACCATATCGCCAACCGAGAGCTTTTGTAGGGCCGCGCAATCTTGTTTAGACCGCTGATCGTCATCCGGCGCACGCCGCAGATCGACTTTATGAAATGGCATCGGTTCGGCTTTGTCTTTTCCGGGCTGTTGATGTTGGGTTCGATCGTGCTGTTTCTGACCGTCGGACTGAATTACGGCATCGATTTCGTCGGCGGCACCCAGATCCAGGTCCGGTCCACGACCGGCCCGGCCAATCTCGGCGAGATGCGGCAAAAGCTCGACGCGCTGCATATCGGCGATGTTTCGCTGCAAGGCTTTGGACCGCCGACCGACGTCTTGATCCGATTGCCGCGTCAGCCGGGCGGTGATGCCGCGCAGGAGAGGGCGGTCGAACTGGCGCGTAAGGCGCTGGGGTCGGGGATCGACTATCGCGGCATCGAGGTGGTCGGCCCGACCGTCGGTGGCGAGCTGATCCGCGCCGGCGTGATCGCGACCGTTCTCGCCCTGGTGGCGATTGCTTTTTATATCGCCTTCCGCTTCGAATGGCAGTTCGGCATCGGCGGGATGATCTCGACGATGCACGACGTGATCACCACGGTTGGGTTGTTTGCGCTGTTTCACCTCGAATTCAACCTGACGACCTTGGCGGCGATCCTGACCGTCGCCGGTTATTCGGTCAACGACACGGTCGTGATCTACGACCGCATCCGCGAGTCGATGCGCAAATACCGGACGATGCCGTTCCGCGACCTGATCAATCTCGCCTTGAACGAGACCCTGTCGCGCACAATCCTGACCGTAAGCACCGTGGCCCTGGCTGTGCTGTCGCTGTTGTTCCTCGGCGGCGCGGTGCTGCGCGGGTTCAGCATCGCCATGCTGTGGGGCGTCGTGATCGGCACCTACTCGTCGCTGTTTATCGCCGCGCCAATCCTCTATTACGTGCGGCCGAACCGCGCCGCGATCTCGCGCGCCGGCGAGGCGGCCAAAACCCCGGCCTCTCGGGCGCGATAGCCGCACCCGGCTGAACGCGAATCGGCCGCAGTGGACCTCACCCCGCTCGTTCCGTCCGGCCGTCAGGTCATCGAGCGCTATGGCCCGAGCGGGTTCCGCATCAGCGGGGTGGTCTGGCGCGGCCCGGTGCTGGTGTTTCCCGACCGGACCCTTCGGTGGACGGCCGTCGACGCCGGTTCGGTCAGCTGGGAGAGCCTCGCTCCGGTGGTCGAGCATGGTGGCGTGCAGATCCTGCTGCTCGGTCTCGGCCACCGGGTCGGGATCGTCACCGGCGCGCTGCGCGAGGCGCTGCGCCAGCAGGGGGTCGCACTCGAGCCGATGGACACCGGCGCCGCCTGCCGCACCTACAGCGTGCTGATGGCCGAGGATCGCCGGGTCGCGGCGGCGCTGCTCCCGCCGGTCTGACGGCCGGCCGAGCACGCCGCCAGCGCGGACTCTCGCTCGCCGGTCATGGTGCGCCGAGCACGGCCTGCCAAGCATGGTGGGGGTGCGCCCTCCGCCGGGAACCACTTGGCCCGTGCCGGGGTTGGTACGACAACCGCCACAGCGAGTGAGCATTATTATGCGAACACACATCCTGACGGCTGCCGCGTTCTGCGCGGCGCTGGCGCTGGCCCCGAACGTCCATGCGGCCGATTGGCATCACGGCGGCGGCTATCGCGGGGGTTATTATCACGGCGGCGGCGGTGGCGGCGCTGCCGGTGCTGCGATCGTCGGCGGGATCGTCGGGCTCGGCCTCGGGGCGGCGATAGCCTCCTCGACTCCGTACAACGGCTACTACGCTCCGCCGCCGGTCTATTATGGGCCGCCGGCCGGGTATTACACGGCCCCACCGCCGGTTTACTACGGCTATGGCTATTGAGCAGCAGCACCGCGCTGCCCGAGCCTAAACCCTTCTTCCGTCGTCGCGAGCGACCGATGTCCTGACGCGGCGGCCCCGATCTAGACCCCCCGATCAAGACCGAGGAACGCTCCAATGAAATCATTTCGATCGAGCTATCTTGCTTCCGCCGCAGTGGCCGGATTGCTGGCGGTGCCCGGGGCGGCGCTGGCGCAATCGGCGCAGCCGGCCACTCCGCCGGCCGCCGCCGCATCGCCGATGACCTCGCAGCCGGCAGCCGGCAACACCGCCGAGCAGCGCGTCGAGGCGCATATCAAGCAAATGCACGCGCAGTGGCGCATTACCGCGGCCGAGCAGCCGCAATGGGACCAGTTCGCCCAGGTCATGCGCGACAACGGCCGCGACATGGACCAGGTGTTCATGCAGCGCGCTCAGCAGTACCCGACGATGAATGCGTTGCAGAACATGCAGTCTTACGAGCAGATCGCCGAAGCCCATGCCCAGCACGTGCAGAAGCTGGTCCCAGCCTTCGCCACCCTCTACGACGCGATGCCCGAGCAGCAGAAGCGACTGATAGATCAAATGTTCCGCGCTAATGCGGAAACCCATGCGCAGAAACGAATGCAGACGGGGCGCGCCGAATAGACACTTGGTGCCGGCGAACCCTCACCCGCCTCCCGCGGGTCAAGTTCCGGGTCAGTCCCTCACACGCAATGCGGGAAGAGAGGCTGACCCGGCCCGAAGGGAGTGAGAGTCTGTGAGGGCACCCCCTCCGTCTGGTCGGCACTACTAGTCGTGCCTAGCGAGCCGCCGATATAAGCTGCCGCCGGTCGATCGCGATCGGCACCACGAAGCGGGGCGGATCCGCGAGATGGCGCAAGTCTTTGGCAGCGGCGCTGCCGCAGATCCTGGCCTGGGCCACAATCGCGGGCCGCCGCTCGATCCGGACGGCGGTTGGCGGCTGTTCTGCTGGCGACGAGCCCAGGCCCGGGCATGGCGGACGCCGCCGCGGGAGATCGCTCTCGCCCGACTGGCACGCGCCGAGGCGCTCGGGATCACCTATCGAGAATATACCGCGGTTCTGCTCGACCGCGGCATTCACCGGTGACGAAATGCAACGCCCTTCCTCCTCCGGGCACGCGAAAGAGGAAGGGCGCGTCGAACTCAGGCCGGCTCAGCCGGCTTTGGCGAGATTTTGGGCGACGAAGTCCCAATTGATCAGATGATCGAGAAAGGTCTGCACGAAATCGGGCCGCCGGTTCTGATAGTCGAGATAATAGGCGTGTTCCCATACGTCGCAGGTCAACAGCGCCGTCTGACCCTCGGCCAGCGGATCGACCGCGTTCGGCGTGCCGATGATCTTGAGCTGGCCTTTGTCGGCGACGAGCCAGGCCCACCCGCTGCCAAACTGGCCGACCGCGGTCGTCTTGAACTGCTCCTTGAACTTGTCGATACCGCCGCAGTCGCGGGTGATCGCCGCGGCGACGTTGCCGGTCGGCGCGCCGCCGCCATGCGGCTTCATCGAATGCCAAAAGAAGGTGTGGTTCCACACCTGTGCGGCGTTGTTGAAGATTCCGGTCTTCGAGCTGTCCTTGTACGTCGCCGTGATGATTTGTTCGAGCGACTGGCTCTCCATCGGCGAGCCCTTGACCAGATTGTTCAGGTTCGTGACATAGGCCTGGTGATGCCTGCCGTGGTGGAAATCCATCGTGCGTTCGGAGATGTGCGGCTCCAGCGCATTTTTCGGATAGGGCAGGGGCGGCAATTCAAAAGCCATGGCGACCATCCCGTGTCAGGTGAAAGGGTTGCGTGAAAAAACGCCGGCTGCGGCCCAGCGTTCCGCCGGGGCGGAAGCGTTGTCGCCGGCCGCGGCGTTGGTGCGGCGTCACGACCGCGACCGGTACCAGACGGCGCTCTTTGCCCCGGCCGCGCGCCGCGAGGCGCTGTTCGCGCTTTACGCCTTCAACTATGAGATTGCAAGGGTGCGCGAGGCGGTCAGCCAGCCGGTGCTCGGCCGGATCCGGCTCGAATGGTGGCGCGAGACCATCGCCGCCGTTTATGCGGGCGGCCCGGTGCGCCGTCATCCGGTGGCCGAGGCGCTGGCGCTCGCGATCGGCGAGATCGGACTGATGCGGGCCCGTCTCGACCGGCTGGTCGACGCGCGCGAGGCCGATTTCGACGAGGAGCCGCCGGCCACTCTCGCCGCCCTCGAAGCCTACGCAGAGGGGACCTCGTCGCAGCTCGTATATCTGGCGCTGGAGACGCTCGGGGTGCGCGATCCAGCAGCGATCGAGGCCGGGCATCATGTCGGGATCGCCTATGCGCTCGCGGGGCGGCTGCGGGCGATGGCCTATCTGGCGGCGATCGGGCGGCCGATCATCCCGCGCGACATTGCCGCGCGCACCGGTCTCGACCGGCAAGATTTGGCGTCCCGGCGGGGCACGCCAGCGGTGCGGGAAGCTGCCGCCGAGATCGCCGCCGCGGCGCTGGTCCATCTGCAGGCGGCGCGGCCGATCGGTCGCGCGATCCCGCGACCGGCGCTGCCGGCGCTGTTGCCGGCGGTCGTCGCCGAACATTTTCTGAGCCGGCTCGGTCGCGCCCGATACGATCCGTTCGCCTCGGCGCTCGCCCGCCCCGACCCGCTGCAGAGCTGGCGGCTTGCCATTGCGGCATTGCGAAACCGGTACTGAGCCGCCGGTGCCCACCGGCCCCTCACCCCGACCCGCTGCCCGCTAGCGGGCGAGGGGGAAAGGGTCACCGGCCGTGAAAATCGGGGAGACGGCGGTCGGCCATCGCCTTGATCCCCTCGGCGAAGTCCTCGGTGCGACGCAGCCAATCCTGCTCGACGAGCTCGCGCTCGGTCGCGGCCTCGATCGCATCGACGAGGCCGCGGCGCAGGGTCTCGCGTGTCGCCACCACGGCGAGCGGCGACGACTGGGCGATTTCGAGAGCGAGCTTTTGCGCGGCTGCCCGCACCTCGGCCTGCGCCACCAAGAGATCGGCGAGACCGATGCGGACCGCCTCGTCGCCGGGGATGCGGCGGCCGGTATAAAACAGCAACGCCGCCTGCTGTGCGCCGACCAGCCGCGGCAAGGTCGCGGTCAGGCCGAAACCGGGATGAAAGCCGAGCCGGTTGAAATTGGCGCTGAACCGCGCCTCCTGGCAGGTCACGCGGAAATCGGCGACGAGGGCGAGGCCGAGCCCGCCGCCGACCGCCGCCCCCTGCACCGCCGCGACAATCGGCTTTTTGGTGCGGAACAGGCGGATCGCCTCCTTGTAGAGGTGCTTGCCGGCGCCGCTGCGGGCGCTCTCGGCGACCGTGCCGGTATCCATGCGCTTCGAGAAATCGGCGCCGGCGCAGAACGAGCGCCCCTCGGCGGCAAACACGATCGCCCGGCAATCGGGGTCCGCATCGAGCCGCTCAAACGCCTCGCCGATCTCGGCCACGAGCGCGCTATCAAAGAAATTATGCGGCGGCCGGCGCATCTCGACGGTCACGACAAACCCATCGCGGCTGACGCCGATCTCGCGATAGGACGGGTGTTCGGTCATGTCGCAGGGTCCTCTTTTAGGTCGGGCACAACGTGAAATTTAGTCGAATGTTACCTGTTGTCCTGTTTGTTGCAGAAAAATTACAGGAGGGATTCGTGCGCAGGTTGTAGCCCGCCCCGAGCCGATGTCTCCGTAACTGCTCCAAATTATCCCACAAATGGGGCCACGGCCCAACGGATTCTCTCAACGCCATCATACTCGCAATTTGTCAAAATATCAACTCCCAAGCCGGGTCCATCCGGTAAGCAGCGCCAGTCGGCGATAACGCGGGTCGGTGCTCCAGCACACGTTCTCGGTCCATCCCGGAAGTTCGTCACTACCGAGCAGGACGCCCGGTCATGCCCCAAAGCGGGCGAATGACCACGAACAGGTTGAGCAAGGGTACCAGTGCCGCTCTCGCGGCTGCGGAGCGTATTCCGGCTGCCCCGTTGCGTGACGGGCTTAGGAGCCTGGAAAAGCGCGCACCATCAATCTTTGCTTAAGATGATCGGAACATTCCGGATCACCCGCTCGCTTTCGATCGAGAAAGCTCGAAAGTCCAGAATGCGGTTTTGCGAGACCGCGATTACCCCGGTCAGAGCCGGCCAATCCCGGAGCCCATGCACATCTTCAATGGACAAGCGAGCAAGCCCATCGGGATGCGAGTGACAGAGCACCAGCGGCATTCTGTCGGCGTCTTCGATAGCAGCAAGCACACCGGTTAGGGAATCGGGGCACGCCTCAAAAGCCCGCCCAGATTGTCGGTTGACAAGCCGATAATAACCCTCTGTTGGACTGCCTACGTGTCCGCAGAGGATCCCGACCGACTCGCTCGGATAGCTCTCGGTCGCGTGTGTGGATAAGGCTTGCCAGTCCGCCAGCCGCAACACGATGCCGGATGCGGGTTTAGGCCGGCAGATGGATGGCATGCGCTGGCTCGGGCCGGAAATGGGTTGTTCCGTAGGTCCAAAGTTCGTGCCCGATGGCGTGGCAGACGAGTTTCGAGAGATCGTTCAGGGGCGTGATAAACAAACCCATCTCGGGCGAGAAGCTGCACATGTAGCCGGTCTCCGCGTCGCCGATTATTGCCATGGCGCTGGGGAGGGTATAGGCGATGTGCGAACGTCCAGAACGAACATCGAGGGTGAGGTCATCAGCCCTCAATCGCATATGAGCCTCGGGAATATTCCGCGCCTTGCTCGGCTTCAGGCACTCTGGGCTGTAAAGGTCATAGGTCTGTTTGCCAACTAGGCGAGGACGCAGACCATTGAAGTTGCAGAAAACGTACTTGCAGCTGTCATCGAGGCTTAGATTGATCGGAAGCCACGTATGGCCACGCGAGTTCGCCGCGTGAAAATAGTCTTGAGCAAAGACTTCGATGCGATAGATGCCATTGCGGCGCTCGACTCGAATGACCTTGCCGCAATCGAACGCCTCAACGACCATACCTGAATAGTGCTCGATTACAGCATCGGGAGCGGCGCCATAGATGTTTTCGCCTCGGGTCTCATCGCCGACATCCGAGTTCTTGTAGTTAGCAAAGAGGACAAAGCCGTCGCCACCTTTGTTGTCGATGCAAAGGTGCGACAGGGCATAGCCCCCAATCTCACGAATGCCGGGTATCAACTCGGCCGCTAGATCGTCACGTTGCCCATCAATCTCGATAATCCAGATTTCCGAATACTGCATCCGGCCCGTCCTCGTCAGAGGAAATTGTCCGCCGGGACCGACCGTCTCCAGCCGGGCCGCAGTTTGCAGCAGGCCGACATATTGTCGGCTCGCCTCTTCAAAATAGAAGGCTGAATGGAAGTTGACCGATGACATATCGATGCCCGCAGGCGGCTTCACCAACCAGGTACGAAGGTTGCCCGTTTGGAGGTCGATGCGAGTGAGATGTACGGGCCCAGACCGAACTGGACCGCCATCCCGCTCGCGGGCGAGCGCCGATTGGTGAAAATAGGCGTAGCGACTGTCGAGGCTAAATGCAAAATGTGCGGTGCTAGTCACGCGGGGCGTATCTTTGCTGACCTGCACCGGCTGCAGGACGCGGGTCGGACTCAGCGTATCGGCATCAAGCTCCAGAGGTGCGCCGAATATGAGGTTGGTGATCCAGATCCGACCGTTTGCTGCATTAACTCCATGGTTTGGCTGTGTAACATAGCCGAACGCGGGATCCGTCCCATTCGCGCAGAGCTCCAACCAGTTTGTCTGCGCACCGCTCAAATTCTTGGCGAGCGGATCTATCTCAACAATTTCTGCTCTCACCCGGCTCGGCGCGCCAGGTTCAAGCGTAAGTCGGATCAGGTCAGCCTGAGAATCGTGCCAACGAGAATAGACGTCGCGACGCTTGTTGCGCCGGCTGCACGGCACAAGCAGCATTCCGGCGACCGAATCCGGGATGCGTCCCCGTACATGAAGATCAACCGGCGCACAACGCCCAGATAGCCCGGTGCTGCCGTCCCACATCAACCTTTCCGTTCCCCCGGCACGCCGCTCCCTTCTTCCGGCACACTGGAATCGCGGATCCCCTCCTTGTGAACGAGGCCACCGAACTCGCGCGCATACCAAGTGCGGCCGTTCAAACTGACCCTCCCAGTGCGCTCTAGCTCTAGGAAAGGATGCGCCAATTCCGTCCGCTCGGGCGTAAGAAGATACTCCTTGTGCACCGTGACCTGATCCAGCCCTCCGTAAAGCGGGCGCTCCATCCACTCCATCGTGCGGCTTGGGAACGACATCTCAAGACACTCGACTTCCATTACAGCGGGCCGTCCAAGATCAAAGGAGGGTATGGCGGGCGCGTACTGGCTACCTTGGACGATATTTCCTGCTGCGAACAGGCGCTTGAGGTGCTCAAGCGTGCTGGGGAAACACCCAGAGTTGTTCAAAATAAAGAATCGGATCAATTCCTCAAGCGTGTAGAAAATGCTGTAGTTGAAGAATTCGATCCTTTGCGGCCGTCCCAGTTCCTTGTAGCGCGGCACCTCGATGAGGCCATCCGATCCGAGGGCAGCTTTGACCTCACGTACCATGCCCGCGACGCCGGGCGCGTTCACTCGGAACGTCGCGGTGCTCGGGAAATGCCCGATCAGGTTAAAGGCTCGACCAACGCCACCGAGAATCAGCTTACCATAGCGGCTGATGTGTCGACCGTCGTAAAAGTTTAAGATTTCTTTGCCGAGAACATCCGCCCGCGCGTCACGCGCGAAGACCTCTCGCGCCTTCTCGAAATCCCAATCACCATCCCGAAGCCTCGCGATAATCTCGTCGGCTCTCGAGATCTTTTCGATGAAATCCGGCCCCTCCACGAGGGGATCTGGATCCCCCGGCATTCAATAGTGCCAGGAACCCCTCAGCGGGATATTGAACTTACACAGCCGACACATCACGGCCACCGTAGGTTTCTTATCATAAGGGCCATGGTAAATCGGCAGCCTCCTCGAGTCAATCCCTGTTCCGAATGGTCGTTTGGCGCAGCCTCGCGCACGTCCGCTTTCGGCGCGGAGGTGACACCGGCACAGCGACGATGGTCGTCGCGGTCTCCGCCTTTATGTAGGTGATCTGCTATGTCGGGGATCTGCGCAGCGGATCTGCGGCTTTAGGGGTGCGCGGGTTGGCGTTTGACGATCAGGGCATCGACAATGGTCAGGCCTTGAGCTTGGGGGTGGAAATGACCGGGTTTAGGTCGATTTCGTCGATTTGGTCGGCGTGGTCGGCAGCGATATGGCGTAGCGCAGAGGTTGTTGCCAACGCCAACACACAGTGCGATCGCCCGATAGTGTGCCGCTCTTCGCCAAAAGCCGCCAAGATTTGGTCTTCTAATTTCATACACGCGTTCCGACCGGCGGGTCGGTGGCGGCACGCCATCTCCACGTTGGTAGGTCAATGGATTGCGACCTACGGGCCGAATTTGCGACGAAGTCCTTCGGTAACGTGGTCGAGAAATAGGCGGACCTTGGGCGAAAGGTGCCGGCCTTGCGGATGCACAATGTGAATGGGTATGGGCGGCGGCTCGTATTCGACGAGAACGGTTTGCAATCGGCCGGCCGCCGCATGGGGCTCGGCCTGATACGACAAGACACAGGTGAGCCCGAAATCTTCGAGGGCCGCGTCGAGCGCCGCTGCGGTGGTGTTCACCACCAGCCGGGGCGCGACGGAAACGGATGTGACGCCACTCGGACGGTGGAACGACCAGCGGTTGGGAACAGGTGTGACGGCCGAGCACGCCACCACACTGTGATTCCCCAGATCGCGTGGCGTCGCCGGCAGGCCGCGGCGTGCAATGTATGCCGGCGTCGCGCAAACAACGCGTCGTACCTGCCCCGCTCGGACCGCCCGCAAAGTGGAATCCGGAAGCTGACCGATCCGGACGCCGAGATCGAGTCCGTCGTCCACCAATGAGACGATCCGGTCGAGCAAAAGCAGCCGAACATCGACCTGCGGATAATCGTCGAGAAAGCTTCGCACGAGAGGGAGTACCTGGAGCTGGCCGAACATTACGGGTGCCGTGACATTGATCCAGCCTCGCGGCTCAACCCGCTCGGCGAACTTCACCGCCTCGAGTTCGTCATAGCTGGCCAGCAGGCGGCGGCACCCATCGAGATAACGCGCGCCGGCATCGGTCAGCGCGACTGAGCGAGTTGTTCGATTGAAGAGGCGGGTTTGCAGCCGCTCCTCGAGGGCCGCGACAGCCCGCGTCACGGACGCCGGCGATCGGCTCAATTGCCGCGCAGCCTCAGCAAAGCTCTGCCGCTCCGCTACGGCGACAAAGATCGTCAAGGCGTCAAGGCGGTCCTGCATATTGTTGCGACGCTTGAAACAGAGAAACGCGATTTCGTTCAATTCAATTGCCGCCCGCAATGCGCATTTTCGCCCTGGAAGTCAACATTTCACGCAGCAAGGAGCCGCGCATGCCCCCGATCACCTACCGTACGGTCGAGGTCGACGGTCTCAAGCTTTTCTACCGTGAAGCCGGTCGGGCGGACGCTCCGACATTGCTCCTGTTGCACGGGTTTCCGACGGCCGGGCACATGTTCCGCGATTTGATACCACTTCTCGCGGACAGCTTTCATCTTGTAGCGCCCGACTTGCCGGGCTTTGGTCAATCGGACATGCCGCCACGCGATGCGTTCAAATACACGTTCGGGAACCTTGCCGAGACGATCGACCATTTCACCGAGGTCGTCAGGCTGAAACGGTTCGCAATCTACATCTTTGATTACGGCGCTCCCGTGGGCTTGAGGATTGCTCTAAAGCACCCGGAACGCATCACCGCCATCATCTCTCAGAACGGCAACGCTTATGAGGAGGGACTGAGCGACGCCTGGAACCCGATTCAGGCCTATTGGCGCGAGCCTTCTCAGGCGAACCGCGATGCGCTGCGGAATTTCCTGGCGCCAGAGACAACGCTTTTCCAATACACCCACGGCGTGTCAGATCCCTCGCTGGTGTCGCCCGATGGCCGCTCGCTGGATGACCACTATCTCGCCCGCCCGGGAGCACAGGAGGCGCAGCTCGATCTGCTTCTCGACTATGCCAGCAATGTCGCTCTCTACTCTGACTTCCACGCCTATTTCCGAAAGCACCGGCCGTCGTTTCTAGCGATCTGGGGCAAGAACGACCCGTTTTTCCTCCCCGCGGGAGCCGAAGCGTTCAGGCGCGATATTCCGAACGCCAATGTCCGCTTCCTCGATACGGGCCACTTTGCGCTGGAGACGCATGCGGCCGAAATCGCCGCGGCGATCCGGGACTTTCGGGTTGTCGGCATCAGGTCCACAGAACCAGTGGCTGGCGACGGGGCGGCAGGAATCGCAAGACAGTAAAACAAATCCGGGTAAGCAGATGGTTGCTCTTCCTCTAATCGTCTTCGACGTCAATGAGACGCTGCTCGATCTCACGACCATGGAGCCGATTTTTGAGCGTATCTTCGGCGACAATGGCGCCATGCGCATTTGGTTCGCTAATTTGATTTTGTATTCCCCAGCTCTGACGGTAGCTGGATGCTATGTGCCCTTCACGGATATCGGTTCGGCCGTGATGAAAATGCTGGCGGACACCCGCGGTATAAGGATCGAGGATACCGATAAGCAGGAACTGGTTGAACATTCTCGACGATGCCTCCTCACCCGGAGGTGCCTAGAGCCCCTCAGAAGCTCCGCGCGGCAGGATTCCGGCTGTTCAGGTTGACAGACAATTTGCTTGAGGTGCAGACGCGTCAGCTCGAACACGGCGGGATTGTCGATTTCTTCGAGCGTCGTTTTAGTGCAGACGGCGTTAAGCATCACAAGCCCTCGCGGCAGGCCTATGCCTATGTTGAGAGGGAACTCGGGGTTGACCCGTCTCAGCTGTGTCCTATCGCCTGCCATACATGGGACACCCTTGGCGCCGTCGCTGCGGGCTGGACGGCAGCCTTGATCAAGCGGGTGGGCAGCGACGTCTTGGGAGTGGGTCCGCAGCCGCAGATCGTCGGTCCAAACTTGGACGATGTTGCCGATCAGCTGATCGCGCAGCACGCGGAGAGAACCAATGTCGCATGAGAATGTGAGTGTCGTCCTGGTGCACGGAGCTTGGGCTGACGGATCGAGCTGGGCCAAAGTCATCGGGCCGCTGGCCGCACAAGGCGTCCGGGTGCTCGCGGCTCCGCTGCCGTTGACCTCGTTTGCCAAGGATACCGCGGCCGTTGAGCGCACGCTGGAGCGAGTTTCGGGGCCCACCGTTCTCGTGGGGCATGCCTACGCTGGAGCCGTGATCGCGGCTACACGCGATGAGAAGGTGAAGGCGCTTGTTTACGTCTCCGGCCTTGCTCCTGATGAAGGCGAGACAGTGGCCGATGTCTTCTATCGCACCGAGCCGCATCCGCTGGCGCCAAAGTTGGCGCCGGACAATCATGGACTGATCTATCTGCCGGACGCAGCATTTGCCGAGGCGTTCGCGCAGAATGCCTCGGCTGATGAATTGGCGCTGCTCTCCGCGGTTCAGCGGCCGATCTCGCCGGCATGCATCACGGTGCCGGTAAATCGTCCACTCTGGAAAGACCGCCCGACCTGGTTTCTCATGGCGGAGCAGGACCGCATGATCGTGCCCGACACGCAACGGTTTATGGCGGAGCGGATGGGAGCCCGGGTGCGGACGCATCCGGTAGACCACACGCCAATCGTTACCGCGCCTGGCCTCGTCGTCGACATCATATGCGAGGCCATTGGGGAGGCGATCAGCGGGTGACCGCCTTCGACCGCGAGAATCGATAAGGGGATGCTTATGCCTCAACCGGAACCGTTTGAAGTTTTGGTGGTTGGCAGCGGGTTCGGCGGGAAGCTGCTCGCTTGGCATATGGCGCAGTCGGGGCGGCGCACCGCCGTCGTCGAGCGCCGGTGGATCGGCGGCTCCTGTCCCAACATCGCCTGCCTGCCGAGCAAGAATGAGATTTGGAGCGCCCGGATCGCGCATTTGGCGCGCCACGCATCGGAGTTCGGTGCGGTGACCGGCCCGGTCACGACCGACATGGCGAAAGTGCGCCAGCGCAAGCGCGACATGGTTGACGCCGAGATTGCGCTGCATCTGCGGAACTATCAGACAAGCGGGGCCGAGCTGATCATGGGAACCGGCCGCTTTGTGGCCGCGAAAACCCTCGAGGTGCAGCTGAATGACGGCGGCACGCGGCTGCTGGCGGGCGAACAGGTTTTTCTCAATCTTGGAACCCACGCGGCGGTCCCAAATGTTCCGGGGCTCGAGGCGGCGCGGCCGCTGACCCATATCGAGGCACTCGAGCTCGATTATCTGCCCTCGCATCTGATCGTGCTTGGGGGCGGCTATGTCGGTCTCGAACTGGCCCAGGCTTATCGCCGCTTCGGCAGCCGGGTGACGGTTGTTGAGACCGGGCGTCAGCTGATCAGCCGCGAGGATCCCGACGTCGCAGCGGAAGTGCAGCGCATCCTCGGCGACGAAGGCATCCAAGTCCTGTTGAGCGCCGAGACCCTCGACGTGCATGGCCGATCCGGAGAGGAAGTCAGCCTTCGGGTGCGCGCGACCTCCGGCGAGCAGCAGATCGCAGGTAGCGACATACTGGTTGCGGCGGGCCGCATTCCGAACACCGCCGGGATCGGGCTTGAAGAGGCCGGCGTCGAATTGGATGGCCACGGTTATATTCGTGTCAATGAGCGGCTGGAGACGACGGCGCCCAGTGTCTGGGCGATTGGCGAATGCGCCGGCAGCCCGCAATTTACGCACGTCTCGATCGACGACTTTCGGATCATCAGGGACAATCTGGCTGGGGGCCAGCGCAGTACGCGCGATCGACTGGTGCCATACTGCATGTTCACCGAGCCTGCGCTCGCGCATGTCGGACTGAGCGAACGCGAAGCGCAGCAGCAAGGCCTCGTCACGCGTTTGGCACGGCTGCCGATGAGCGGTGTGCGGCGCACAGCGACGACGGGCGAAACTCAGGGCTTCATGAAAGTTCTGGTCGGCGGAAGTGACGACCGCATCCTCGGCTTCACGATGATCGGCGCCGAGGCCGGCGAAGTGATGGCCGTCATTCAAACGGCGATGCTGGCAGACCTGTCATATTTGAGGCTGCGCGACGCCATTCTGGCGCACCCGACGATGGCGGAGGGATTGGGTTCGCTGTTCGAGAATGTACCGCCGCGATCCGCTAACTGAGGGACGGCATTACCCCGGCGCCACTCATCGACGCGCGCTGGGTAACTCGGGGGACTCTTGCTGTGTCATGCGGGATATAAACCCCCGATGGCCGCTGGGGGTCGACCTCAGCTGACCGATCGTCTCCTGGCGAACGGCCGATATCGGCGCTAAAGCGTGGTTCGAAGCGATCCGCAAAGGTCCGCTGGCCCTTACGTGGTCGTCCCGCGCGTTGCGGGGCTGCGGCTTATGATTTGGTGGGCTTGGCGTTTGACGATCAGGGCGTCGACGATGGTCAGGCCCTGGGTTTGGGGGTGGAGGATGACCGGGTTTAGGTCGATTTCGTCGATTTGGTCGGCGTGGTCGGCGGCGAAATGGGAGAGGGCGGCGATCAGATTGGCGAGGGCAGTGCGGTCGGCGGGAGGGGCGCCGCGGACGCCGTCGAGGAGGGCGGCGCCGCGCAGCTCGCTGAGGAGGGCCTGGGCTTCGTCGGGGCCGATCGGCACCGGGACGAAGGCAACGTCGCGCAGCACTTCGACGTGGATGCCGCCGAGGCCGACCATCAGCATCGGGCCGAAATCAGGGTCGCGGCTGATTCCGAGGATCATCTCGATCCCAGCCCACGCCATCGGCTGCACCAGAACGCCCTGGATCGCCGCACCAGGATGGGCGGCGGCGGCATTCCCCAGAACCCGCGCATAGGCCTCACGCACCGCCGCATCTCCCACGACGCCGAGCGCCACGGCCCCGGCTTCGGTTTTGTGGATGATGTCGGGCGACTGCACCTTGAGCGCCACCGCGCCGCCGATCCGGTCGGCCGCTGCAACCGCCGCATCGGCGGAGGTCGCCAGCGCCTCAGGCGGTCTCGGAATGCCGTAAAGGGCGAGCAGTTCCTTGGCCTCGTGCTCGGTCAGCACCGGGCCGGCGGCAGCGAGCGCGCGGGCAGTTTTATCGCGCAGAGCTTGTGGAGTTGCGGATGGCGCCGGATGCCGGCGGCGCTCCTGAAACCTCCCGTAGTCGACTAAGGCCCGGATCGCGCGCGCGCAGCTCGGCATCGAGGTGTAGCAGGGGATGCCGGCCTCGGCGAAAGCGGCCATCGCCGCCGGCGAGGCGCTGGTATAGGTGCATAAGAGGATCGGCTTGTCGGGCGGGCCGGGCATCGCCGCCAGCTGGGTCGCGTGCCCCGCGGCGGTCGCCTCGTTGGCCAGCGAGCCGATCAAGAGGATCGTGTCGATCCGCTCAGATTGGCGCAGGATCTCGATGATCCGCGCATAGCCGACGTCGTGGATCGCCTGGGCGGTGGCATCGACCGGGTTCTGCGCCGAGGCGTAGGACGGCAGCAGCGCCAGGATGCGGTGCTGGATGTCGTCCTCCAGCACCGGTAATTCGAGCCCGTGCGCCGACAAGATGTCGGCCATCCACACCGCACTGCCGCCCGAGCCGGTGATGACCGCGACGCGGTTGCCGCGCGGCACCGGGCAAAACGAAAAGGCCGCGGCGACGTCGAGCATGTGGTCGAGATCGTCGCCGCGGATGATGCCGTGATGGCGGAAGATCGCGTCGTCGACGGCGCCGGCATGGGCGAGCGAGCCGGTATGCGAGGCCGCGGCGCGGCGGCCGGCGTCGGAGCGGCCGACCTTGGCGACGATCAACGGCTTGCCGGCGGCAGCCGCCTTGTCGGCGACGGCGCGGAAGCGATCGGCCCGGCCGATCGCCTCGAGATAGAGCAGGAAGATGTCGGCGCCGCCGTGGTCGAGCGCCCAGTCGACATAATCGTGGGCTTCGAGGATCGTCTGGTTGCCGGCGCTGACCTGATAGGTAAAACGCAATTGCCGGTCGCGCCCGCGGTTCAGAAATGCGAAGGTCAAGGCGCCGCTTTGGCAGCTGACCGCGATCGGGCGGCCATGCGGGGTCGCCGGCAGCAGGGCGCGCGCCGGATCGTGGAACACCGGGCTGAAGGTCGCGACGACGCGCTGCAATGGGTTGACCAGCCCCTCGGAATTGGGGCCGCAGAGAAGGATACCATGCTGTTCGGCGATGCGGCGCAATTCGAGGGCGCGAGCATGGGCCGCCTCGCCGCGCTCCTCGGCGAAACCGGAGCTAATCACGACCGCGGCGCGGATGCCGCGCCGGCCGCATTCGTCCAGGGTGCGCGGCACCACCGCGGCCGGCACCAGGATGACCGCGAGATCGGCGGCCTCGGGCAGCTCGGCCACCGAGGGGTAGGTGCTGAGCCCCAGCACCTCGCCCTGGCTGCGGGTCACCGGGTAGATGCGGCCCGCGTAACCGTGACCGATCAGCGCCAGGGTCAGCCGGCCGCGCAGCGTCGCGGCATCGGCCGAGGCGCCGACGACGGCGATGCTGTCGGGCGCGAGTAGCGGGCGAAGGTCAGGCATTAGCTGCCGGACCTAAGTGCGTCCTTCGAGATGGCCGCTCCGCGGCCTCATCAGGATGAGGAAGTTCTTCAGGTTCCATCAGTAACATCCCTCATGCTGAGGAGCGCCAAAGGGCGGGTCTCGAGGCATCCGCGACTTCGATGCGGGCGTATCAGCGCAGGCCGAGGCCGCGGGCGATGATGCCGCGCAAGACCTCGCGGGTTCCGCCCTGGATGGTCAATTTGGGGGCGATCAATGTGGTGTAGCGCAACGCCTCCTCGAACCGGTCGTCATTGGTGTCGGGCTGCGCGTCGCTCGGCGGCGGCGCCAAGAGGCGCACCTTGTCGGGCAGCGCCTGCTCGAAATTGGTGCCGAGGTCCTTGACCACCGCCGATTCGACCGCCGGCGTCTTGCCGGCCTGGAGCATGCCGGCGACCGACAACGACATGCGGCGCAGGGTGGCGAGGTGGGCGACCTGCCGGCCGATGCCCTCGGCCAGCCGCGCGTCAGGCTCGTCGCCGGCGACCCGGACCAGCTCGACCAGCGAGGACAGGGTCTCGATCCAGCGATCGGGGCCGCTGCGCTCATAAGCGAGCTCATCGGTCGCCTGCTTCCAGGCCATGTCGACCTCGCCGATCAGGTGCGAATCGGGCAGAAAGGCGTCGTCGAACACGACCTCGTTAAAATCGTGCCCGCCGGTCAGATTGATGATCGGGCGGGTGGTGATGCCTGAGGTTTTCATCTCGACCAGAAACTGGGTCAGCCCGTGCCGGCGGTTTTCCTTGGTCGAGGGCGAAGTGCGCAGAAGCGCGATCATGTAATCGGCCTGGTGCGCGTTCGAAGTCCAGATCTTGCGGCCGTTGACCAGCCAGCCGCCGTCGGTCTTGGAGGCACGGGTCGAGGCGGCGAACACGTCCGACCCCGAATTGGGCTCGGAGAGGCCGATGCAGAAGCACAATTCGCCCGACGCGATGCGCGGCAGGATCTTCTGCCGGATCTCCTCCTGGCCGTAGCGCAGGATCACCGGGCCCGATTGCCGGTCGGCAGTCGAGTGGGCGCGGGTCGGCGCGTGCGCTGCCAGCAGCTCCTCGGTCACGACATAGCGTTCGAGCTGCGAGCGCTCATGGCCGCCATATTTCTTGGGCCAGGTCATGCCGATCCAGCCCTTGGCGCCGACCTTGCGGCTGAACTCGCGCGAGAAGCCGCCCTTGCCCCGGTGCGGGGAAAAGGTCCCGGCCTCGGCCTCGTGGGCCAGAAAGGCGCGGACCTCCTCGCGCAGTTCCGCAGCCTCGGGCGGCAGCTCGACCGGATCGAAACGAAAGCTGGTGGTCATCGATGCCTCTCAGTCGGTCGTCACCCGCGCCGGCGGGGGTTCCAGGGATAGCGACGGAACCTGCGGCTCCTGGGTTCCCGCTTTCGTGGCAATGACGGATATTTTACGAGTGTTGGGTGATGAACGGCCACAGCCGGTCGGCGCCCTCGGCCGCGACCAGATGGCCGAGGCGCGTTGCCCATGCCGCCTCGTTGCCGAACTCCTCGCGCCACGCCCACAGCCGGCGCGTCGCATGGTGCAGCGAGTGCTCGTAGGTGAAACCCATGGCACCGTGCACCTGATGGGCGATCGCCGCGCCGTTGCCGGCGGCCTCGCCGGCGCGCACCTTGGCGATCGCGATCTCGGCGATGCCGGGGTCCGGGCCGGCGCAGGCCTCGGCGGCAAGATCGGCGGCGGCACCGGCGGCGGCGACTTCGCCCGCCAGGGTGGCGAGGTTGTGCTGCACCGCCTGGAACTTGGCGATCGGGCGGCCGAACTGCGAGCGGTCGAGCGCCCACTGCACCGACTGCTCCAGGATCTTGTCGAGCGCGCCCGCCATCTGCTGCAGCCGCACCGCCGCGCCCAAGCGTTGGATCATGTCTTCGTCGAATTCGGCCGGCTCAACCCTTTCCGGGACTGCCCCGTCGAACGACACTGTATCCCGCGGCTCGCCGGCGAGGCTCTGGTCCCGGCTGACCGGCAAGCCGGTCGCGGCGACCAGCGCCACCATCCGCTCGGCCCCGCGATGAACCAGCACGGCGATGTGCGCGGCGTCGCGGGCAAACGGCACCCGGCGGGCGCGGCCCGCGAGCCGGCCGCCGGCGCCGAGGACCAGATGGCCGTCGGCATGCACCGGGGCGATCGTCATCGGCCCGGCCGGCACTGCGATCCCGGCCTGCGCCAGAAGCCAGCCGGCCATCAGCGTTTCGGCGAGCGGCACCGGGGCGGCGAAACGGCCGGCCGCGCGCAGCACCGCAAAGCCGTCGGCCATCGCGGCGCCGGCGCCGCCGAACTCCTCGGGGACCCAAGCGAGCGGCAGCCCCAATTCTTCAAGCGCATCCCACAGCGCCGTTGGCCATACCCCGTTTTCGGCGTCGTTAACGGTGCCCGGCTCGCACAAGTCCTGGAAGATCCGGGTAGCGGTATCGACAATGATGGTGTCGGTGTCGTCGCTCATGCCGATAACTCGCCTTTTTTGATCGGCCGTTGCTGCCGATCGTAGTGCAGGTATTGCACGACGGGAAGCTACGTTATTAGCTAGCCAGCAGCCCAGCTTGTTAGGATCGTGATGCAAGAGGTCGGGGCATTTGAAGCGAACGACCGGCTCAGCGCGCTGCTCGACCGCGTTGAGCAAGGGGAGGAGATCGTCATCACCCGGCGCGGCAGACCGGTCGCCAAACTGGTTGCTGCCGGTCCGGGCTTCGATCGGGCAAAAGCGCGCCGCGCGGTTGCCGGGCTGATCAAGGCGAGCCGCGGATTGTCCCTGGGGGGATCAAGATCAAGGAAGCTTCCACTCGCAACCCTCGACCACGACTTGCGAAAGGCGGCGGCGGCTTTGGGGCTCGCGGTTTTGGGGCAGTGAGGTCGCTACCAACGTCACTCATTGGGCAATGCAACGGACGGACAAACTGATGTTCATCGCGATGAACCGCTTCAAGGTCGTTCCGGGCTCGCAGGCGGAATTCGAGCGGGTGTGGACGACGCGCGACACGCAGCTTGGCGGCGTTCCGGGCTTTGTCGAGTTTCATCTGCTGCGCGGGCCGGAACGCGAGGATCATGTGCTTTACTCGTCGCATACCTTGTGGCGCAGCCGAGGGGATTTCGAGGCGTGGACCCGGTCGGAGGCGTTCCGGCTCGCCCATCGCGACGCCGGCTCGAACCGGCCGCTCTACCTCGGGCATCCCGAGTTCGAAGGCTTCGAGGTGATCCAGACGGTTGAGGCGGCATCGTCCGCGCCGACCGGGGCGGTGGGGTCGGGCTGATTGCTTTGATCCGCGGCGCGAAGGAGGCCCGGCGATGACGGCGACGAGGACGGGCGGGTGTCTCTGCGGGGCGGTGCGGTACGAGTCGGCGGGGGAGCCGCTCTATTCGCTGTTGTGCCATTGCCGCGACTGCCAGCATCAGAGCGGCAGCGCCTATGTCGCGGCGATGCGGGTGCCGGCCGCCGGGTTCCGCATCACCAGGGGCGAGCCCGGGCTTTATGTCAGCGCGAGCGACGCTGGTAACGAGGTGACGCGGGCATTCTGCGGCGATTGCGGCTGCCCGTTGTTCATCCGGGTCTCGGCCCGGCCGGACATTGTCGGATTGAGGGTCGGCAGCCTCGACGACCCGAGCGAATTCCGCCCCGAGGCCGACATCTTCGTCAAAAGCGCGCAGCCGTGGGACCACATGGACCCGGACCTGCCCAAGCACCAGACCTATCCGCCCGGCCGCGCCTACACGCGGACGGGGTGACGACCGTCGGCCACGCCGAGCCGGCGAAACATTGCTGGCCCCGATCATCGCGATGTTCGTGGTCTTCACCTCCGTTTGAGGCTCTCGACACGCCGGAAACGATAAGGGTCCGAGGTGGCGCATGGCTACGCGGTCATCTGGGCGGGTCGCCGCCCTCCCCATATGCCCGGTAGCGGCCGGCATCGAGCGGGCCCATCCTTTTGGCAGATCGCCCATCCTGTTCGGAAGATCGAAAGAGGACACGGCCATGCCCGAGAATTTGCAGGATATGTTGAGCCAACTTTCCGCGGCGCTGGCCGAGCGCGCCGCGTCGGCCCGGCCGTTGATCGCGGGGATCAGGATGCGCGGCCGCCCGCTGTGCTCCGGCACCCTGTGGCGCCGGGATGTCGTCGTCGCCTCAGAGCAGGCGCTGCCCGACAGCGAGGAAGCCGAGATCGTGCTGGCCGACGGCCGCACCTTTGCCGCGCGGCTGGCCGGTCGCGACCCCGGCACCAACATCGCCGTGCTGCGGTTCGAGAGCGGCCCGCAACCGGCGCTGCCCGAGGCGGCGGAGGCGCAGCCCGGGGCGCTGGTTGTGGCCTTGGGCGCCGACGGCGCAGCCGGGATCTCGGTGCGCGTGGGCGCGATCCACTCGGTTGGCCCCGCCTGGCACAGCCGCGCCGGCGGGCAGATCGACCGCCGCATCGATCTCGATATCCGGCTCGGGCGGCGCGAGGAAGGCGGGCCGGTGCTCGATGCCGCGGGCGGGCTCCTCGGCATCTCGACCTTGGGCCCGCGCCGGCAGGTGCTGGTGATCCCGGCGGCGACCGTTGACCGCGTCCTCGACCCGCTGCTCGCGACCGGGCGGATCGCGCGCGGCCGGCTCGGTGCGGCGGTGCAGCCCGTGCTGGTGCCCGAAGCGCTGCGCGCCGAAGTGGGCCGGTCGCTTGGCCTGATGGTGATCGGGGTGACGCCGGACGGGCCCGCGGCGCAGGCCGGAATGCTGATGGGCGACATCCTGATCACGCTCGACGGCGAGGGTGTGGGCAGCCCGTCGCAGCTCGCCGCGCTGTTGGGACCGGAAGCGGTCGGCCGCCAGGTCCAGTTGCGGCTGATCCGCGCCGGCTCGGTGCAGACGCTCGGCGTCACCGTGGGTGCGCGGCCGGCGTGACGAGCGCCCGAGCAGCGGCGGCCGATTTCCCGCGGCTTCTGCACGTCGCGGTCGCGGCTGCCGACAGGGCGACGGCGAGGAGACTTGCTGCGCTCGCGGCGGAAGCGGGCCACCAAATCGTCGCCGCGACCGATGCCGCCGATGCGATCCTGACCGACGGCTCGATCGACGCAATGTTCGAGGCGCCGGTCGTCGCCTTGGGAGCAGCGGCGGGCGATTTTGCCGGGCTACTCCCGACCGGGGTCGGGCCGGCGCAGCTCGACGCGGCCCTGCGCGCCGTCGCCGCCGGGCTCTCGGTGCGCCTGCGGCTTGCCCCCGAGCCGCGGTTCGGGCCGTTGCCGGAAGCGGCTGCCGCGGCGCTGACCCCGCGCGAGGTCGAGGTGCTGACCGCACTCGCCGAAGGATTGAGCAACAAGGCGGCGGCGCGGCGCCTCGGCATCTCGCCGCACACCATCAAATTTCACCTCGAGCAGGTGTTCCGGAAGCTCGGCGCCAGCTGCCGGGCCGAAGCCGTCGCCAAGGGGCTAAAGCACCAGATCGTCGAATTCTGACGGCACCCGCCGCCGGCTTCCGCGGCCCTCGGACCGTTCCCGCTACATCCCTTCGCGCACGACCGGGTTGCTGAGCGTGCCGATGCCGGTGATCTCGATGTCGATCGTGTCGCCGTGCTTGACGTTTTCCGGCGCGCCCTCGGTGCCCATCCAGACGACGTCGCCTGGGTAGAGCGTCAAATATTGCGACATCCGGCTGATAAAAGTCGCCGGGCCGAACAGCATGTGGTCGGTCTTGAAGCGGATCTTTTCGTCGCCGTTGACGCGGATGATCGTGTGCGCCGCGGCGAGGTCGAAATCGGTCTCGATCCAC
Source organism: uncultured Alphaproteobacteria bacterium (assembly GCA_963832875.1). GTDB lineage: Bacteria > Pseudomonadota > Alphaproteobacteria > ATCC43930 > CGMCC-115725 > AP-15. The sequence goes on from CAWHWB010000007.1 coordinate 702,998, forward strand.
GGCCCCATCGGCTTGAAGGTGTCGGCGTTCTTGGCCCGCCACAGGGTGCGGTCGCCGGCCTGCCAGGTGCGCTCGCTAAAGTCGTTGCCGATGGTCCAGCCGAGCACGCAGGAGAGCGCGTCCTTTTCGCCGAGGTGCTTGGCCTTCTTGCCGATCACCGCGACCAGCTCGCCCTCATACTGGATGCGCTCGGTCGCGTCCTTGGGGATGACGATCGGCTCACCATGCGCGACGAGCGCATTGTTGGCGCGGTAGCCGATATCGGCGGCTTTTGGCAAATTCGGCTCCTGGCCGCGCTTTCTGGCCGCTTCGATCACATGCTCGGCATAGTTGAGCCCGGCGCAATAAAAGGTGCGCGGCTCGACCGGCACCAACAGCTTGACGGACGACATTTTGTGGCGGGTTGCGGTCTTTTCGTAGCCGGCAAACGGGTCGCCTTTGACCTCGGTCACCGTGTCGCCTTCGAGGATGCCATAGACCGCACCGCCATTCTTTTCGAACCGGATCCAGCGCATTTCCGTCTCCTCCTTTTCACATGCCCCTTCCCTTTCCTTCTCCCCCTGCCTGTGACGGCGGGCTAGGATAGGGTGGGGGCGCCTTTCACACCGGCGTCTCGCCCTTCAGCATCAGGCGGTAGAGATAGCGCCGCTCGCTCATGTCGTAATCGGGGTTGGCCTTGTGGATGACACTGCGGTTGTCCCAGATCACGAAATCGCCGTAACGCCATTGATGGCGGTATTCGTATTTCGGCTGGATCGCGTGCGCCATCAGCTCGGCGACGAGACCCAGCGCCGCTTCGTCCTCCATTCCCTCGATCAACTCGATCCGCACCGGGTTCAGATAGAGCGCCTTGCGGCCGTTTTCGGGATGGGTGCGGACCAGCGGATGCACCCCAGGCGGCGGCACCTGCCGGCTCGATTGTTCGCTCAACGGGCGCAATTCGCGTGGGCTGTACTTGCTCAGATAGACGTGCACCGCCCGGAGCCCGTCGATGCGCTCCTTGGTCGACTCGGGCAGGCCGTCATAGGCCTGGTGCATGTTGACGTATTGGGTGTCGCCACCGCTCTTCGGCAATGACACCGGGTAGAGCATCGTCGCCTTGGGCGGGGTCGGATGATTGGAATGGTCGGTGTGAAAGGTCTCGCCCGAGATATAGCGCTTGCCGGGCACGGTCTGCTCGTTCGAGACGTAGTAGATCTGCGGATAGCCCGGCACGTGCATCTCGCGCTTGTCGTGCTGGAACAACTCGCCAAATATTTGCGCCGCGGCGATGAATTGCGGCGGGGTGAATGCCTGGTCGCGGACTACCAGCACATGGTGGTCGGCAAAGGCGCGGTTCAGCGCGCCGCGGGTCTCGGTGTCGACGCCCTGGTTCAGGTCGAGGCCATGGACCTCGGCCCCGGTGTGCCGGGTCAGCGGGGTTATCCTGTATTCCATCGGCTGATTGCTCCGCTCGGGCTTGCGTCGAAAGGAAGTATGACGACGCTCGGCGGCGGTTGGCAATGCCGGCGCCGCGGCAGAGGCGCGATCTCAGGCGCGCTTCAGGAAGGCCTGGTCCGGGAAGCCTGCCGGCGCTCGATGTGCCGAGCCATTCGATTGAAGCGCTCGACGAATGACGATGATATCGAATTTCCCGCGAAAGGGCAGAAGCGCTGCGAGACCTGGCGCAGCGAGCACCGCAGATCGCTGAAAGGCTGCGCGTGCTCGCCGACCAGCTCGACGCCATGGCCGCGGAGCTGGAAGACCGCCGCGACGGTTCACCCAGCTCTCAATGAACCTATTCTATGCGAAGCCGCACAGCTCGGAGTTCAGGGGAGGCGAAATTCGGGCGCTACGCCTTTTCATTGTTCGCGGGCGGCGGAGCGCTGACCCGGCGGGGGGCGATCGGGGCGCTGCGAATCGCGGCGACATCGATGTCCGGCATCGCCAGGTCGAGCGCGCCCAGGACCGCGTTGGCCAGCGCGTTGTAATCGCGGAAGCTGCGGCGCAGCCAATGTCGCCAATTGACCATGCCGCCGCTCGCGTGCAGCTCGAATGCGGATTCGCGGCCGTCGAGCGCCGAGGAGACGTGATCGGCGGCCAGCTGTAAGAGAGCCGCGCGCTGCGCGGCGGTGTACCCGCCGCCGCCGAATGCATCCTCGAGCCCAGCGGCCAGCGCCGGGTTGGCGAGGTCATCGTCGGAGGGTGCTACGACCAGCGAAGAGCCGGGCACGATCCGCAGAATCTCGGAGATCCGCTGACGCGCCTGGAACAGCGCGATGCCGCCCGCCGCGAGGTGGGCGTGGTCGGGAAAGCAATAGCCGGCGGAGGTGAAATCGGGGTCGCGCTCGGCCGCGGTCAGGCAGCTGCGGACGGTCTGCACCGCGGCGACCAGATCGATCAGATATTCGATCGTCTGCTGGTTTTCCTTGAGGCCCATGGCATGGCTCAAGGCCGTCGCTAGGCCGAGGGTGAACTCCGCCTTCGCCAGCCAGCCGTAAAGGTGATGCCATCTGAGCCAGCGTGGGATCGCCTCGGGTGCGGTATCGACGAAGAAAACCCGGTCCCACGCGATCGCTACATCGTCGAGCCACATCTGGCCGTCGAGCTCGTCGAAGCGGCTCGACAACGGCGCCATGAACGGGTTCTCGCTGCGCGCCGCGCGCTTGCGGCACAACACCGTGACGCCGGATGCGGCGACCGGCACGATAAAGCTCGCGCGGCGGCCGCCGATGTCGATGCCGGAAAGCGCGCCGACATAAACATCCTCGGCAAAGGCCGGGCTCGTATGCATGCCGAGCCGGCCGCGCAGCACGACCCCGGCATCGGTCTCGCGGACCAGGGTCAGAGCGACACGTTCGGCCGGGTTCCGGCGCATGCGCTGGCCGATGATCGGGGCGCCGCCGCAAAAGGTCAGGAAGCGGCCGGTGCGGGCGATCATGTCGCGGTAGGCGGCGGCAGCGGCGGCGTGCTGGGGCGGGAGTTTATTCGCCTGCACCGCGGTCAGCACTCCGAGCGCGATCAGATTGCCGTAGGCCGGGGTGTGGGTGATGTTGCCGGCGCTCAGAAACAGCGTCTTCGCAAACGACCGGCCCATGCCGATCAGGTCGGCGGCATCGCGCGGCGCCACATAGGCCCACGCGATCCGTTCCCCGTCGGCCTGGTGGGGCGAGAGCAGGGTGTCCTGCCACGACGGGTCGAGGTGGCGGTCGTACCAGGCGGCGTATTCATCGACCATCGCTCGGGTCGCGGGATGGGTGGTCACGTCGGCGACCTGGCCCTCGCCCATGACCCACACCTTGCGCCCGTCGCGCAAGGATTGGCGGTAGTCGGCGCCCGTTCTCATCCCTATCCTCACTTTGCCTCTGCCGCCTCGCTCGCGCTGTCGGCCGCATGCGGCCATCGTAGCATTCCCTCCAGGGCTTGCGTGCGCCTCTCGAACATGCGACACCGCCGCAAAAAAGCGGGGAAGCAATTGGAGTTGGGAAATGGCGCAAGCGCCTTCGTCGCCGATCGAGACCGCTCTGGAGAACCAGCGGATCGGGGCCGTGCAGATCCGTGTTTTGGCGATCTGCACCTTGATCCAGATGTGCGACGGCTATGACGTCAACTCGATCGGATGGTCGGTGCCGTCGCTGATGCATACATGGCATCTGCCGCCGCCGGCGTTCACGGTCGCATTCCTGTGGTCCAGCATCGGCATCCTGGTCGGCGCCCTGTGCTCGGGGCCGATCGGCGACCGCTTCGGCCGGCGGCCGCTGCTGCTGGCCAGCATCGCGATTTTTGGTCTGGCTTCTCTGGCGAGTGCCTTTGTCGGCTCGCTCGGAATGTTGACTGTGCTTCGCTTCTTCACCGGGCTTGGGATCGGCGGCGCGTTTCCAGGAGCAGCCACGCTCAGCGGTGATTACGCGCCAAAGCGATTGCGGGCGACGCTGATCATGGCGAGCTTTACCGGCGCGCCGATCGGCGGCTTTGTCGGCGCCCAGGTCGTGGCGCTGCTGCTGCACCAGCATTTTAATTGGCCCGTTATCTTTTTGATCGGCGGAGGCTTTCCGCTGGTATTGCTCGTGGTCATGGCGCTGGGGCTGCCGGAATCGCCCCGATTTCTGGCGGCCAGAGCGAATTTGACATCGCGCGACCGGGCCTTGCTGCAGCGGTTAGACATCGTCCCCGAACCCGCCGGCCGGCACGGTCTCGACCTCGCCCACGGCAACCCGATCAAGATGCTGTTTGGCGAAGGCTATGCACTGCAGACCATCCTGTTGTGGATCATCTTTTTCAGCAGCCTGTTGAACCTGTTCTTGTTCGTGTTCTGGATGCCGACCGTGTTCCACCTGATCGGCATGACCCCGGGACAGGCGGTGTTCGCCTCGAGCTTCCGGGATTTCGGCGCGATCTTCGCGGTCCTCTATCTCGGGCTGGCGATCGACAAGATCGGCCCGGAACGGTCGCTTACCTTTCACTACGCGGCGGGGGCCGTGTTCATCGGGCTGATCGCCCTGGTCGCGATGCCCTACGCGCTGCTGCTGGCGGTGACCTTCTTTGCCGGGGTGACGATCATCGGCAGCCAGACCGGCGCCAACGCCGCCTGCGGCGCGCTCTATCCGGCCCGGATGCGCACCAGCGGGCTCGGCTGGGCGCTCGGCATCGGCCGGCTCGGCGGCATCGCCGCCCCGGCGCTTGGCGGCTATCTCTTGTCGCGCGGCCTGCCGCCGACGCAGATCTTCCTCAGCGCCTGCTTGTTCGCGATCGTGGCCGCGGTGGCGACGGCGCTGCTGGCGCTGCGCGGCCGCCGCACCGAGCCGCTCGGGAACCAGACCGCTTCAGCCTCCGCTGGTCCCGCTCAATAGACTGCGCCCCGGGCGGTGATCGGCCAGATCGCCTCGACGCGGTTGCCGCGCACGCCGACATACCAGTCATAGAGGTTGACGGTCGGGTCGCAATGGCCGGGGACGAGGCGGATCTTGTCGCCGATCCGCAGGCGGTTGGTGGCGGCGGTGACGGCGAGTCGGCCGTGCTCGTCAGAGGCGCGCTCATAACTCGCAGCGGGTTCGTCCCAAACCAGCGGCGGACCCGAATCGAAGGCCAGCGCCTTCAGCCCGGCGTCGAGGATTGCGCGCTCCTCGGTCGGCCGGCTCATCACCGTCGCCCACACGAAGAGACTCGGCTCGAAATGGCTGACCGGCGCGCCGTCGCGGTCGAGATTGCGGCCATAATCGGCGTCCATAAAGATATAAGAGCCGCATTGCAGCTCGGTATAGACGCCGCTCGCGGCTTCGAACTCGAAGCTACCGGTGCCGGCTCCGGTCACGACCGGGCAGGGGATGCCGTTTCGCGCCAGGAGGTCTCGGGTGCCGCCGGCCTTGTCGGCGGCCTGGTCGATCGCCCGGCGCCGTTCTTCCCATTGGCGCAGGTGCTGCGCCGAGCCGTGATAGGCCTGTAGCCCGGCAAAGACGAGGTGCGGCGCGTCGGCAACCCGCCGTGCCAGATCGAGCGCCGGCTCGCCCGGCTCGACCCCGCAGCGGTTGCCGCCCATATTGACCTCGACATAGACCGGTAGCGTCACCCCGGCCTCGGCCGCGGCGGCTTCGAGTGCTCCGACCTGGCCGGCGTCGTCGGCGCACACCCCGATCCGGGCGACCGAGGCGAGCGCCATCAGCCGGCGCAATTTCTGCCGGCCGACGATCTCGTTGGTGACCAGCACGTCCGGCACCCCGCCATAGACCATCGCTTCGGCCTCGCCGACCTTTTGGACGCAGACGCCGATCGCCCCCTGCGCCATCTGCTGCAGCGCGATGACCGGGCATTTATGGGTCTTGGCGTGCGGACGAAGCCTGACCGCGCGGCCGGCAATCGCTTCGGGCAGTCTCCGCAGGTTACGCGCAAAGGCATCGAGATCGACGACCAGAGCGGGGGTGTCGACCTCGTCGAGCGGCATGCCGATCTCGGCGGGAGGGCGGGTCGTCATCGCATCGGCCTTTCTGGGACAACGAAGCGCCGATCAGGCTCGCGCAGGCGGCGCGCAAATGCAACATCCCGGCGCCGCCCATCAGTTGGGTTTGTCCTGGGCCCTCCTCGCCGGATGCCGCCCCGAGGAGTGCAGTGCAGCAACGGCCGCAGCAATCTTGACCGCGGTCATGCTGCATTGCATCATAGTCGATCGGCGATCGAAAAACTCGCTGCTGTCGAAACGGGAGGGCGCTCGAAGGCGGTTTTGGAGGCCGGCAAAGCCCGAACGCCGCCGGCGGCGGTCCCGTGAAGCAGGAGATGTCTGCGATGGCCGAAACCACCGAGTGCCCTGAAGGCGCCGTCGTTTGCGGAGCGATGAAGCCGGGTTACGAGAAAGTTCTGACCCCCGAGGCGATCGGCTTTCTCGCCGGGCTCGAGCGCAAATTCGGCGCCGAGCGCCGCCGTCTGCTCGATCGCCGCACCGAGACCCAGCGCCGGCTTGACGCCGGCTGGAAGCCCGATTTCCTGGCCGAGACCCAGGCGATCCGCGACGGCGATTGGCGGGTGGCGCCGATCCCGCGCGACCTCGCCGACCGCCGCACCGAGATCACCGGCCCGGTCGACCGCAAGATGGTGATCAACGCATTGAATTGCGGTGCCAACGTCTACATGGCCGATTTCGAGGACGCGAGCACGCCGTCCTGGGACAATTTGCTCGAGGGCCAGGGGAATTTGATGGGTGCGGTGCGCCGGGACATCACCTTCGACGACCCCGAAACCGGCCGCCATTATTCGCTCAACGGCAATACCGCTGTTCTGTTCGTGCGCCCGCGCGGCTGGCATCTGCCCGAAAAGCACCTGCTGGTCGATGGCGAATCGATGTCGGGCGCGCTGTTCGATTTCGGGCTGTTCTTCTTCCACAACGCCAGGGAATTGGTGGCTGGCGGCACCGGACCCTATTTCTACTTACCGAAAATCGAAAATCATCTCGAAGCGCGGCTGTGGAACGATGTGTTCGTGCACGCGCAGGCGGCGCTGGGCCTGCCCAAAGGCACGATTCGCGCGACCGTGCTGATCGAAACGATCATGGCGGCTTTCGAGATGGACGAGATCCTCCATGAATTGCGCGACCATTCGGCCGGGCTGAATTGCGGGCGCTGGGACTACATCTATAGCTACATCAAAAAGTTCGCCGAAGACCCGGCTTGCGTCATGCCCGACCGTGCGCAGGTGACGATGACCAGCCGCTTTCTGCGCAGCTACAGCCTGTTGCTGATCAGGACCTGCCACCGGCGCGAGATTCACGCGATGGGCGGGATGGCGGCGCAGATCCCGATCCGCGACGACCCCGCAGCCAACGAGGCGGCGATGGAAAAGGTGCGGGCCGACAAGCGTCGCGAAGCGGCAGACGGGCATGACGGCACCTGGGTCGCCCATCCGGGGCTAGTCCCGATCGCCAAGGAAATGTTCGACCGCGAGATGCCGCAGCCGAACCAGATCGCCCGCAAACGTCAGGACGTGCATGTCGCCGCCGCCGACCTGTTGGCGGTGCCGCAGGGGACGATCACCGAGGCGGGGTTGCGCCAGAACCTGAATGTCGGGATCGGCTATATCGAGGCCTGGCTGCGCGGCACCGGCTGCGTGCCGCTGCACCATCTGATGGAGGACGCGGCCACCGCCGAGATCAGCCGCGCCCAATTGTGGCAATGGGTCCGGCACGGCGCCCGGCTCGACGACGGTCGCAGCATCGACGCGGCATTGTGCCGCACGGTGCTGGACGAAGAACTGGGACGGCTGCGCGAGGCGGCCGGCAACGCGGCGTACCGGCGCGACCGCTACGAGGACGCGGCGCGGCTGTTCCGCGAACTGATCGAGGCGCCCGCCTTCCCCGAATTCCTGACCCTACCCGCCTATGACCTGATCGTCGCCGACGGCGCGTAGCCCGGCATGCACCAACCTCTCGTCAGGGCGAACGTCATCGGATTGGCGAACGCCACCGGATGGGCGAAGCTCAGCTGGCGCGGGCCGTGGTGCCGGTCAGCATGTCGGCTTTGCGGTTGAGCGCCGCGATCAGGCCGTCGACCCCCTGATTCCTCAAAATGTCCGCGAATTCGGAGCGATGGGTCGCCACCTCACTGATTGTGCCGTCGAGATAGATGTCGGCGATCAGCCAGCTGCCGCCATCCTGCCGCATCAGATAGTCGACCTCCACCGGGTCGCCGTCGGCTTTGATGATCTGGCTGGTGACGATGAGCCCATAGGGATTCTGCCGCTCGCCGGTCACATCCAGCCTTTGTCCGTGGTAGCTGTCGAAGCGTTCGGCGTAAACCGCTGAAATATAGCGCCCATAGCTCTCGGTCACCTGCTGCTGCTGGGCCAGGGTCAACCCCGCCCAACCGGGGCCGAATGCCAAGCGGGCCATGAACGGCAGGTCGAAGCTGCGGCGGATGACCGGAGCCAGCTGCGTATAGCGTCCGCTGCCGCCCAGCATCGAGCCGTTTTTCATCGTGCTGAGCAAGTTGGCGTAGAGGTCCTGCACGGTGGCGCCGCCGCTCGACGCGTGCGCCGGACCCTGATAGGCGACAGCGGCGAGGGCCAGCATCGCGGCAAAACCGACAGCCTTTCGTCCGACAGCCTTTCGCCCGACATTCTTTAACCCCGGGGCGCTCGTCGTCGCCGGCCGCGCAGCCGGAAGGGCTTTCGCTAAAATGGCCATGACTTGTCTCTTTGACTCCTGTCTCCCGCCCGTCTAGGTACGCGCGGCCTTGCGACATTCAAGTGCATGGCTGCGCTGCGGCCGGATCATCGAAATGCCCCGAGGGGCGGCCTTGCACACGGCGCGCCGCGCACCATGCGAGCGTCTGGGGTTGCCTTGCAGCGCTCCGGCGCTCGCTCGACGTCGACCCGACCTGGGCCGCGACCCTGGTCGGAGCCACGGCGTGACACGCATCTGCCGCTCAGGCTCGCAAATAATGGTGCGGCATGCAATCCCCCTTTGACTTGTTGGCGTTGCTTTTGGTGCTGGCCGCTATCTTCGGTTACGCAAATCATCGGATTTTCGGCTTGCCGTTGACGGTCGGTCTGCTGTTGCTCGCCTTGCTGAGCGCGGTCATATTGATCGCCGTCGGCACCGCGTTGCCGCAGCTCGGGCTCAAGCTCGCGCTGCGCAGCCTGCTCGCCAGCGTCAATCTGCCGGTGGCGCTGCTCAACGGCTTTCTGAGTTTTCTGTTGTTCGCCGGGGCGCTGGAGGTCGATTTCGCCGAACTGGTCGCGCGCAAATGGACGGTGCTGGTGCTGGCCATTTTCGGCACCTTGCTGTCGACGGCGCTGATCGCTGGCGCGCTATCGGGGGTATCGGCGATGCTGGGGATCGGCATCCCGCTCGCCTGGTGCTTGGTGTTCGGCGCGCTGATTTCGCCGACCGACCCGGTCGCGGTGCTGCTGGTTTTGCGACGCGTCGGCATCCCGCAATATCTGCAGGCGATCATCGCGGGCGAGAGCTTGTTCAACGACGGCATCGCGGTCGTCTTGTTTGCCCTGCTGTTGTCGTTGGCGACCGGCGGCGGCGAGGCCCACGGCCCGCTGGCGATCGCCGGCGACTTTCTGCGCTCGGCGGTCGGCGGCGGCGTCCTCGGCCTCGTGCTCGGCTATGCCGCGTTTGTGCTGCTCCGCGGAGTCGACGATTACAATGTCGAGCTGATTATTTCGCTGGCGCTGGTCACCGGCACCTACAGCCTCGCCGGCATGCTCGAGGTCTCGGGCCCGGTCGCCGTCGTCGTCGCCGGCATCCTGATCGGCAATCAGGGGATGGAGCGGATGAGCGAATTGACCCGTCAGCACCTGAAGACATTCTGGCTGCTGGTCGACGACACGCTGAACGCCCTCCTGTTCCTGCTGATCGGGCTCGAGATCGCGGCGATCGACCTGGCGGCGCGCGCGCTCGCGGCGACCGCGATGATGATTCCGATCGTGCTTGCGGCGCGCTGGCTCAGCGTCACCGCGTCGGCCTTGCCTCTCAGTCTTCATCTGCCGAGCCGCTTTGGGTCGTTCCTGGTGCTGACTTGGGGCGGGCTGCGCGGCGGCATCTCGGTGGCGCTGGCGCTGTCGCTTCCGGCCACCCCTTATAAGGATGCAATGTTGACGATTGCTTACGGGATCGTCGTGTTTACAATCGTCGTCCAGGGGCTCACGCTCGAATGGGTGGCGCGACGCAGCCTTCCGGCGCCGCCTGCCCCGGTCGCCGCAGAGGAGCTATGATGTCGCCGGCGATGCGGCCTCGGCGCCCCAATTTGCGCTATAAGGCGGCAACCGTCGCGCAGAGGAACGGCCCGGGACGCTGATCATGGATAAAAAGTTTCACATCAATTTCTGGTACGTGATCGCTGCGGTTCTGGGGATGCTGTGGATTCAGAGCCTCTACCTAGAGACCACGCAGCGGACGCCGATCCCGTACAGCCGCTTTCAGACCCTGCTCAACGATAACCAGATCGCCAAGGTCGACATTGGTCCGAATTACATCACTGGTTCGTTAAAGAAGGAGGCGCCGGACAAGCTCAAGGACTTCGTGACCGCGCGGGTTCCGCCCGATCTGGTGCAGAGCCTCGATAAGCATGGCGTCACCTATACCGGCGTGGTCGAGAACCATTTCATCCGCGACCTATTGTCGTGGATCCTGCCGGCGATTGTGTTCGTCGGGATCTGGATGTTCGCGATCCGCCGCATGGGGCAGGGCGGGCTCGGCGGCCTGATGCAGATCGGCAAGAGCCGCGCCAAGATTTACGTCGAGAAGGAGACCAAGGTCTCCTTTGCCGACGTCGCCGGGGTCGACGAAGCCAAGGACGAGCTGGTCGAGATCGTCAACTTCCTGAAGGACCCGGTGCGCTACGGCCGGCTCGGCGGGCGTCCGCCCAAGGGCGTGCTGCTGGTCGGCCCGCCGGGGACCGGCAAGACCTTGCTCGCCCGCGCCGTCGCCGGCGAAGCGGGGGTGCCGTTCTTCTCGATCTCGGGCTCAGAGTTCGTCGAGATGTTCGTAGGTGTCGGCGCCGCGCGGGTGCGCGACCTGTTCGAGCAGGCGCGCCAGCATGCGCCGGCGATCATCTTTATCGACGAGCTCGATGCGCTCGGCCGAGCGCGGGGGCCGTTCGGCGGCGGCGGCCAGGACGAGAAGGACCAGACCCTGAACCAGCTCCTGGCCGAGCTCGACGGCTTCGACCCGTCGAGCGGGCTGGTGCTGCTCGCCGCCACAAACCGGCCCGAGGTGCTCGACCCGGCATTGCTGCGCGCCGGGCGGTTCGATCGGCAGATCCTGGTCGACCGGCCGGACAAGAGGGGACGGGTCGAGATCCTCGCCGTCCATCTCAAAAAGGCGAGGCTCGCCGCCGACGTGGTGCCGGAGGAGATCGCGGCGCTGACCCCAGGCTTTACCGGCGCCGATCTCGCCAATCTGGTCAACGAGGCGACCCTGCTCGCCACCAGGCGCAATGCCGAGGCGGTCACGATGGCCGACTTCACCGCCGCGATCGAACGCATAGTCGCCGGCCTCGAAAAGCGCAACCGCATCCTCAACCCGTTGGAGCGGCGCGTCGTCGCCTACCACGAGCTCGGGCACGCGATCGTCGGACTGGCGCTCTCCACCACCGACACCGTGCACAAGGTGTCGATCATCCCGCGCGGCGTTGGTGCCCTCGGCTATACCATCCAGCGGCCGATCGAGGATCGCTATCTGATGACCCGGGCCGAGCTCGACCACAAGATGGCGGCGCTGCTAGGCGGCCGGGCCTCGGAGCAGCTGGTCTTTGGCGAGATCTCGACCGGTGCCGCCGACGACCTCGCCAAGGCGACCGACATCGCCCGCGCCATGGTGCTGCGATACGGCATGAGCGAGGCGCTTGGCAACGTCACTTACGACCGCGACCGGTCGCCTTTCCTGCAGCCCACCCTGCCGGTGCCGCAGGAGCGCGCCTATGGCGAAGCGACGGCGCAGGCAGTGGACCGCGCGGTGCGCGCGTTTATCGACCATGCGTTCGCGCTCGCTACCGCGGTTCTGGCGCGCAACCACGCGCTGCTCGACCGCACCGCCGCGGCGCTGCTGCAAACCGAAACCTTGGACGAACCGGAAATCGAGCAGCTGAAGCGCCAGATCGAGCCGGTGGCGGATTTGCTGCCGGCCCCCGAGCAACCAGCTCCGGCCGCCGCCTTCTGAGTGCAGGTTGATTTCGCCGGGCGGGTCGGGCGCGCGGCTCGGTTATACCGCGTCCGGCCCTTGCTCGCCGGTGCGGATGCGGATCGCCTGCTCGATCGGCACCACGAAGATCTTGCCGTCGCCGATCTGGTCGGTGCGCGCGGCGTCCTGGATCGCGTGCACCGCGCGCTCGACCAGGGTGTCATCGAGCACCACCTCGATTTTGATCTTGGGTAGAAAGTCGATCACGTATTCCGCGCCGCGATAAACCTCGGTGTGTCCCTTCTGTCGGCCGAAGCCTTTGACCTCACTGACCGTCATGCCGGTGACGCCGACCTCGTGCAGGGCGTCTTTGACCTCGTCGAGCTTGAACGGCTTGATGATCGCCTCGACCTTTTTCATGGCTGCACCATTCTGCATTCTGCATGGGATTTGCCCCAGGCGAACCGTCGCCGGACCGCGTCGGCAAAAGGCGCCTGACCCGCTGGCTTTACGGCGGTAGCGCGGGCGAGCGATCTCGAATTTTCAGGCGCTTCCTGCCGGAATGCACCGGACAGGATGGGGCCGGTCGTCGCGACCGGCCCCTGCACACCGCCAGATGTGAGTGCCGCTCGCCTACTCGGCGACGGCCGGGACCTCCTCTCCGTCACCGAAATTGTAGGCGGTCTCGCCATGGACCGCGTCGTCGCCGACGCGCAACGTCGCCTCGTCCATCCGCAAGGCCACAAAGATCGAGATCACCTTGAGGATGACGAAGGTGGCAACGATGTTGAGCACGATGATGAAGGCCGCCGCGTAGACCTGCAGCATGAACTGATGGAAGCTGCCGTAAAACCAGCCGGTTCCGCTCACGCCCGGTGCGTCCTTCTCGGTCCCGATATATTCGATCATATCGGGATTAGCGAGGATACCGGTCAACAGGCCGCCCATCAAGCCGGCCACACCGTGGGTCGACAGCACGCTCAGCGTGTCGTCGACCTTGGCGAACAGCGCGGTCTTCTGCACCTTGTTCATAAAGAACCAGGGTATGATGCCGGCGCAGACACCGATGATGATGGCGCCCCAGCCGTTGACGTAGCCGGCCGCCGGTGTGATGCCGACCAGGCCTGCGATCATGCCGTTGACCGCGCCGACGACCGACGGCTTGCCGTAGGCCATCGAATCCATCAGCGTCCACACCAAAAGGGCAACGCAGGTGCACAAATTGGTGTTGAGCACGGCGGCCGAAGCGTCGGCGTTGGCGAAGTAGGGGTCGCCGCCGTTGAAGCCGTTCCAGCCGAGCCACAGGATGCCGGCGCCGGCCAGCGCCATCAACAGGCTGTTCGGCGGGAAATGGTCGCGATCCTGCGCAATGCGCGGTCCGATCACCGCCGCCGCGACAAAGCCCGAGGTGCCGGCGGCGAGATGGATCACGTAGCCGCCGGAGAAATCGAGGGCCCCGAGCTGCGCCAGCCAGCCGCCGCCCCAGATGCTGAACGCGCCGACGGTGTAGACGAAGGTCATCCACAACGGCACGAAGATGACCCAGGCCTTGAAATTCATCCGCCCGATCAGCGAGCCGGCGAGGATGATCACCGTGATCGCGGCAAAGACGAACTGGAAGAACATCATCGTCGCCATCGGGAAGGCCAAGGGCGGCATGCCCGACGCGGCGGCCGGGATCGTCGCCTGCCCGGTCAGGAACCCGGCGGAGAGCGCCGACAGCGGTTTGCCCCAGAACGGAAACCATTGCGGGCCGAACGACATGTTGTAGGCCCATAGCACCCAGACGATCATCACCGCGGCAAAGGCATAGAGCGCCATGAATGCCGAATTGATCGCCCACTTCCGTTTGACGATGCCTCCGTAGAGGATCACCAGCCCGGGCACGCTTTGCAGGCCGACAAAGGTGGCGGCGGCCATTTGCCAGGCGTTGGAACCGGTATCTAGCCATTTTGGCGTTGGAACTAACATCTCTATGCCTCTTACGGTTGTCATCGAACCCGAGCGTTCCCGCCGGGCCCGTCACTGGCGAATGCGGTAAATGCACCCCTCGGGATCGCGTTGAGGCAAGATCCATGCCTAAATCAAAAACCATCGCCGATGGACGAGGCGCTCGTTCGATGATGTTCGATTCGGTTGGGTTTGCATCCGCGACCATGCCGCGCGGGCGCCGTGCCGATCGCCGTCGCCGCCGGCGATTGCTACTGTGCGCGATTGCGGCGGGCGCCCTGTTGCTAGCGTCGGCCGGCGACGGCCGGGCGGCCGGGTCGGGAATTCTTCACCTGCGCTGCACCAATCCGGCGAGCGGGGCCAGTTGGCCGATCGTCGTCGATCTCGATCACGGCCGCGTCGGTTCGCTCCCGGCGACGATCACCGACAGATCGATCAGCTGGCACGATCCAAAGCAGGGGTTTTTTGACCTCGAACGGGCGACGGGTAAGCTCCAATTCCGAAACGCGTCGAGCACCGGCGGCTATTTTCTGTATTACACGTGCCGGCCGGAGTAGCGAAAATGGATGTTATGACCCGCCTGATTCACCAAAAGCCAAGGCCGATTTTGCCTATGATTTATGCAATAATCTGCCGTAATTTTAAGCAATTGAACTTGCGCGTTTATAAATCTGTTTGAAAGCCTCGATTGAGGTTGGAGGGCAGAAATTGCCCAGAGCGCATCGAGCAGGAGGCGGCTATCGTCGACGCGATCGTCGCAGTCGGGAGGAAGGGCGGTGACCGCGTCGGCGCGCGAACGGCTGCCCGGCGGCAGCAATGCCGAGACCACGGTCGAGACCGGCGTGCAAGCTCGCGTCGGGTTTGCCTCGAAGACCGGGTTGCGCAAAAACAACGAGGATTTCGCCGCCGCGCTCTACGGGGCTGAGCTGCCCGAGCCGCGCCAGGAAATCGTCGCGGCGATCGCCGATGGCATCGGCGGCGCCAAGGGCGGGCGAACCGCGGCCGAAACAGCCGTGCGCGGGTTTCTCGACGGATTTTGCGATCTGCCCGAAACCATGGAGGTGCAGCGCGCGGGGGCGAGGATCATCGATGCACTCAACGGGTGGATCAATACCCAGGGTCGTCAAGACCCGAAGCTAGCGGGAATGGGTTGCACCTTCACCGCGCTGGTGCTGCGCGGCCGCGTCGCCCACTTGCTGCATGTCGGGGACACGCGCGCCTATCGGTTCAGTCGAGACCGGCTTTCTTGCCTGACAAGCGATCATGTGCGGCAGGATGGTGCGGTCCGCTCGCACACGCTGACACGCGCGCTCGGCGTGGAAACGGAGGTGCGCCTCGATTACGCGACCCAGCCGGTGGCGCTGCACGATCGTTTTCTGTTGTGCAGCGACGGCGTTCACGGGTTTCTGAGCGAACCGGAAATCACCGAGATCCTGCGCGACCGCTCAGCTCCCGAGGATACCGCCGGCGCCCTGGTTGCAGCGGCGCTCCAATCCGGCAGCACCGACAACTGCACCGCCCTGGTTCTCGACGTGGTGGCGCTGCCGACGGCGGGGTCGGCCGACATCAGCGCCGGCATCGGGCAACTGCCGATCATTCCGGTGCCGATCGACGGCGAGACGATCGACGGATTTGTGCTGAAGGCGTTGATCTCCGACGGCCGCTACAGCCGGCTCTACGGCGCCGAGGACGAAGTCGAGGGCGGCAGCGTCGCCCTGAAATTCCCCAAGCCCCAGATCGCCAGCGTCGAGGCCTACCGCGCGGCGTTCGTCCGCGAAGCTTGGGTCGGCGCGCGGGTGCGCAATCCCGGGATCGGGCGAGTCATCGAGCTTCCACCCGGACGCCAGACCGCGCTCTACACGGTCATGCCGCTCTATCAGGGCGAGCTGCTCGAGCAGCGGCTGTCACGCAGCCCGGCGCTGGGATTGGAGGAGGGGCGCAACATCGCGCTGACGCTGGCCCGCGCGGTGTCAGCGCTGCATCGCGCTGGGATCATCCATCGCGACATCAAGCCCGACAATGTGATCCTCGAAGGCGGCGGGTCGTTGAAGCTGATCGATCTCGGGGTGGTGCGGGTTCCGGGACTGGAGGAGTTTCCGCCCGAAAACATTCCCGGCACCGCAGCCTATATGGCGCCGGAAATGCCGGAGGGCGAACCGGGCAACGAGGCGACCGACATCTATGCCCTGGGCGTGACGATGTTCCGCGCTTTTACCGGCCAATACCCGTACGGCAATCCCGATGCGGTCAGTCCGCCGCGGCGGAACCGGCCGATGGACTTTTCGGCGCTGCGGCCGGATCTCCCCGCCTGGCTCCAGGCCGCGCTCGAGCGCGCGATCGCGCAGGATCCGGCGAAGCGCTTTCACGACATGACCGAGTTCGCGCTCGAGATCGAGGCCGGACCGGCGCGCGCGCCGAGCGCCACGCAGCGGCCGCGAACGCTTTACGAACGCGCGCCCATGCGGGTCTGGCAAGGCATCGCGGCACTGCTGGCGCTGGCCCTCCTCTTGTCGCTGCTGCTGCGTTAGCGCAGTTTTCGATCACCAAGACTTCGAGCCTGGGCCGGGACTTCGAGCCTGGGCCGGGAGTTCGAGCCTGGGCCGGCTGTCGGTGCTCGGCGCCACCGCGGTTGTCCGCCAGGCCAAACCGCGGGTAACGCACGCTCAAGAACCAGCCAGCCGGGCCTCGTCGCCCGCTTTCGCGAAGGCAGGCTTTGGCTGTTGGATTTGCGACCCCGCTTGCGAGCGGGCAACGGGGAAGGGGGAAATGGCAAAGATCTGCTTGGCTCGCCCACGCGCGAGCCGAGCGCTGGACCGAAAATCCCGCCGCCGCTATCGTCGGTCGATGAAATTTGGGGTGCTGCAGTTTTTCAGCTGGCCGGAGCGGCGGGTCGATCTGGCGACGGTCTATTCCAGGGCACTCGACCGCATCGAGATCATGGACCGCAGCGCCTACGACGCGGTGTGGCTCGCTGAGCACCATTTTTCGAGCTTCAGCGTATGTCCGTCGGTGCATATGGTCGGCATGTTGGCCGCCGCCCGCACCCGCCGGTTGCGCATCGGCACCGGGGTGTCATTGGCGCCGTTCTACCAGCCGCTGCGGCTGGCCGAGGAGGTGGCCCTCTTGGACTTGTTGTCCGGCGGGCGGGTCAATTGGGGTGCCGGCCGCGGCTTTGCCCGGATCGAGTTCGAGGCATTCGGCGTGCCGCCCGAAGAGAGCACGGCGCGGTTTCGCGAGACCGTCGAGATCGTGCTCAAGGCCTGGACCGACGAGCGGCTGAGCTTCGCCGGCGAATATTTCCGCTTTGACGGCATCGAGGTGTTGCCAAAGCCGGCCCAGCGCCCGCACCCGCCGGTGTGGATGGCGGCGAGTTCTGAAGGGGCGATCGAATGGGCCGCCGGCCGCGGCTTCTCGATCCTGATGGACCCGCATTCCTCGGCCGCGGAGATCGGCCGCAAACGGCGGCTTTACGCCGGGCATCTGACCGCGGCGGGTTTTTCCGAGGTTGGCCGCGACATTCCGGTGGCCCGGCTGGTGGCGCTCGGCGGCAGTGCGCGGGCGGCGGCCGAGGTCGCGCGCAGCGGCGCTCAATGGATCGTCAATTCCTACCTCGGCGCCCAGCATCGCCCGGTGATGCAGACGAACTTCACCCCGGCGGGGATCGACCCGGTCCAGCGCTACCTCGATGAGGTGATCCTGCACGGCACCCCCGAGGCGGTGACCGAACAAATTCTGCGGCTGCGCGACGAGATCGGCCTCGATTATCTGCTGTGCGCCCCGCTCAGCCACGAAACCTTCATGCTGTTGACCGAAAGGGTGCTGCCCCGCCTCGCGTGAGAGTTCACCCGAGCTCGATCCGGTTCAGCGCGGCGGTGAGCCGGCCTTCCCCCGGGCTGGCAACGGCGAGCCGAATTTGCGGCAGCGGAGTCGAGCTCGGCAAGCCGCCAACGGGTCGGCAGACCGAGGCCACCGGGGATCGAAGCATGGCCGCGATCCGGGTCGACCGCAAATAGCTGCGGCTCGATGCGCAGCCCGTGGCCGGTGGTTTTGAGGATCGCTTCCTTCAGCGTCCAGATGCGGAAAAACATCTCGCAGCGTTGCTCCGGAGCAAGCTGATCCAGTAGCCGGCGTTCCGGCGGCGCGTACCAGCGCGCGGCCATCTCGGCGATGTCGGTCGGCCGCCGCAGATCCTCGGCGTCGATCCCGACCGGCGCCCCCTGGAGGATCGCGCAGGCGGCGAACTCGCGGGTATGGGTCAGGTTGAACGAAGGAATCGGCCCCTCGCGAGGCGTCGGGATCAGCTCCGGACGGCCGAGCGGGCTGCGCGCCAGGTGCAGCTCTTCGCCGCCGAGCGCCCGCCGCAAGACCCGGCGCAGCATCGCGTGCGCGGCGACGTAGGTCGCCCGGTCACGATCGAACACGAACGCCTGCGCCCGGGCTGCCTCGTCGTCGGACAATTCGGCCATCAGATGCCGGATGCGGGCCGGATCGAGGCGATCGGCGGCAGTCCAATAGACGCTGACGAGGATCGGCCCATCGGGTGGTGCCGGATCATCGGTTGAAGCTGGGACGCCTCTGTGCTGGGATGGGGGCACCGACATTCGGGAGGGCGATCCATGACCATCAAAGTTGGCGACAAGGTGCCGTCGGTGACATTGCGCACTGTGGGGCCGGACGGCGTCCAGGCGGTCTCGACCGACGAATTTTTCCGCGGCAAGAAGGTGGCGCTGTTCGGCGTGCCCGGTGCTTTTACCCGAACCTGCTCGCAGCGGCATCTGCCGAGCTACGTTACCCATGCGGACGAGCTGAAGGCCAAGGGCGTCGGCACGATCGCCTGCATCGCGGTCAACGACCAGTTTGTGATGGAGGCCTGGGGCAAGGAGCACGGGGCGCCCGGCAAGGTGGTGATGCTCGGCGACGGCAGCGGCGATTTCGCCCGCGCGATCGGGCTTGAGCTCGACCGCGTCAAGGAAGGCATGGGGATGCGCACCCAGCGCTATTCGATGCTGGTCGATGACGGGGTGGTCAAACAGCTCAATGTCGAGCAGCCCGGCCAATTCGACGTCTCCAGCGCCGAATCGATGCTGAAGGCGCTCTGACCCGAAGAATGGGCCGCGGCTGGCCGGCGGCTGCGATCGCGCTGGCGCTGGTCGCTGGCCTGACGACCGCGCGGGCGCAGCCGGCGCAGCCCGCGCAATGGCTCAGGCTGCAACTGCCGCCGGTCGATCTGACGACCCCGCCCGACAATGATCCGCAGCGCGCAGCCATGCCCGATCGCGCTGGACCCGACGACTGCGCCCCGGCTTGGCCGTGCCGGTTGCGGCTGTTCGGGACACTCGGAGCGATCGACAAATACGGCGGCGTCGGGCTCAAGGGGACCGCTCCGTTCTGGTGAGCCCGTCCGGGCGACCCCCGCTCGGGAGCGACGCGAGATCGGGCCGGCGATCGATCGAGGGAGAATACGATGAGCGGGCTCGAACCCATTCCCTATTCCGATGCGCAACTGCGCGCGATCCTCGAGCGGGTGCGCACGATCGCGATGGTCGGGGCCTCGTCGAACTGGAACCGGCCCAGCTACTTCGTCATGAAGTATCTGCAGAACAAGGGTTATCGGGTGATCCCGGTCAATCCCGGCATCGCCGGGGAGGATCTGCTCGGCGAGCGGGTCTACGCCTCGCTGCGCGATATTCCCGAGCCCATCGACATGGTCGACATGTTCCGCGCCGCGCGCGAGGCGCCGGCGGTGGTCGAGGACGCGATCGCGATCGGCGCCAAGGTCCTGTGGATGCAGCTCGGCATCCGCAATGACGCAGCCGCGGCCGCGGCCGAGGCGGCCGGCATCGAGGTCGTGATGAACCGCTGCCCTAAGATCGAGTTTGGCCGGCTCGGCGGCGAATTGTCGTGGAGCGGGGTCAACAGCGGCATCATCAGGAACCGCGCGCCCGAGCCGCCGCTCGCCCGCCGGGCCAAGGAGCGGCCCGCGCCCTCGCACAACATGCCGCACGGCTTCGAGACCCGCGCGGTCCATGCGGGTGCGGCCCCCGACCCGGTGACCGGCGCGCGCTCGACCCCGATCTACCAGACCGCGGCTTATGTGTTCGACGATGTGGACCACGCCGCTTCGCTGTTCAACCTACACAATTTTGGCTACATCTATGCGCGGCTGAACAATCCAACCGTGTCGGTGCTCGAAGAACGGGTGGCGAGCCTCGAAGCCGGCCGTGCCGCGGTCGCTGCCGCCTCGGGCCACGCGGCCCAGTTCCTGATCTTTTTCACATTGCTCGAACCGGGCGACGAATTTCTCGCCTCGCGCAACCTCTATGGCGGCTCGCTGACCCAGTTCGGCCTGTCGTTCAAAAAGCTCGGCTGGAAGTGCGATTTCGTCGATCCCGTCGATCCCGAGAATTTCCGCCGCGCGCTCACCCCCCGCACCAAGGCGATCTTTGTCGAAAACCTCGCCAATCCCGGCGGCATCGTCGTTGATCTCGAAAAGGTCGCGGCGGTGGCGCACGAGGCTGGCATCCCGCTGATCGTCGATAATACGCTGGCGACCCCCTATCTGTGCCGGCCCTTCGAGTGGGGGGCCGACATCGTCTGCCATTCGACCACCAAGTTCCTTTCCGGCCACGGCCATGCGCTGGGCGGCATCGTCGTCGAATCCGGGCGTTTCGATTGGGCGCGAGGGCAACCGGTTCCCGTCGCTGACCGATCCGGAGCCGGCCTATCACGGCCTCAAATTCTTCGAGAATTTCGGCGATTTCGCGTTCACCACCAAGGCGCGGGCGGTGGCGTTGCGCGATTTCGGCCCGACCCTGTCGCCGATGAACGCGTTTCTGACCCTGACCGGCATCGAGACCCTGCACGTGCGCATGGACCGCCATGTCGAAAATGCCGGCAAGGTCGCCGAATTTCTCGCCGCCCATCCGCGCGTCGCCTGGGTCTCCTACGCAGGGCTCCGGGACAGCCCATACCACGAGCTCGCGTTGAAATACCTGCCGAAAGGGGCGGGTGCGGTCTTCACCTTCGGCGTCAAGGGCGGCTACGAGGCCGGGACCCGCCTCGTCGAGAACGTGCAATTGTTCTCGCACCTTGCCAACATCGGCGACACCCGCAGCCTGATCCTGCATCCGGCCTCCACTACCCACCGCCAACTCTCCGACGAGCAGCGCCTCGCCGCTGGCGCCGGCCCCGACGTGGTGCGTCTCTCGATCGGCCTCGAAGCCGCCGCCGACCTGATCCGCGACCTCGACCAGGCCCTCGCCGCCGCCGACCGGTGACAACGGTACCTTCGTCCAGCAATTGTTCGACGATCAGACCGATGGCTCGTTCACCACCGGGGCAATCCCGGCGGCTCCCGAGTCCGGGTCGCTGGTGCACCTCGGCAGCGACCTTCTCGGCCTTGCCCTTATGCGTCGCCGCAAACAGGCGCGAGGCCGGACGGCGGAAGACCCGGCCCGATCCTCCGCCGACCAGCCGCCGTCAGCCGCTGGTGTGTTTGCGGATAAAGGCTTTCATGCGGTCGATGGCGCGGGCGGCGTAGGGGGCGTCGGGCTTGCCGGTCATAAAGCCGTGATTAGCGCCTTCGTAGAGCTGCAGCTCGACCTCGCCGCCGGCCTTGCGGTAATCGGCGACAAATTTGCGCATCAATTCGACTGGGACCCATTCGTCCTGGTCGCCGCCAAAGACCAATGCCGGGGGCAGATGGACCGTTTCGCCGCGGTCAAGCAGGCGCGGCGGGTTGCCCTCTTCCATCGTTGCCGCGTCGCCCCAGAAATTGTGGTGGTTGTCGAGCAATTCGGCATTGCCGGCCTTTTTGGCCAGCTCATAGCGCAGCAATGGATCGAGCACCCCCCAGCCGGAAATGACAAAAGCGAGCCGGGCGTCGATCGCCGGCGCATCGGCCAGCCACAATGCCGAATAGCGCGGGTCGTCGGGGCGCATCGCCGCCAGCAATACCTGGTGCCCGCCGCTCGACGTGCCAAAGCTGCCCACCCAGTCGGGACGGGTCTGGTACTCGCCGGCATGCGCCTTGAGCCAACGAGCGCCGAGGTTGATGTCGGCGAGCGAGGCGGGGTAGGGGGCCTCGGGCGGCATCCGGAAATCGAGCGAGGCGACGAGGATGCCGCTCTCGGCCAAAGCCTTGGCGATAAAGTCGTTGTCGGTGCGGTCCTTGTTGACCCAGGCGCCGCCGTGGACCTGCAACACCGCCGGGAACGGGCCGGCGCCGCTCGGCCGGTAGAGCCGGGCCAGCAATGGGCGGCCACCCTGACGCTGGTATTCGACGTCTTCGACCCGGATTTGGCGGCGGGCCTCGGCTTCGGCGGTCATCGACATTTGCGGTCCCTCATTGCATGTTCGGCCGGCATCGTAGCGCATCGGGCCGAGGCAAATCCACCGGTCAGCGGCGCAGGCGCTCGAGCGCCATCCGCGCCATCGGGTCGCGCTGGGGCAGCCGGAGGATCCGGCGTTCCAGCCCAGTCCTCAGCACCGCCGCATCGGGGAACCTGCGATCGGTCCAGAACCGTTTCGCCGGATCGAAAAACCCGACCGTTTCGAGAAAGGCGACCGTGAAATAGTAGCTCTCGGGCAGAGATTCGCCGACCGCTCGCGCCATCACCTCACCCTCGGCGGCGATCGCGCCCTGGAGACACCACGATAGGAGGCGCTCGATCTCGACCGCCGCGCGCCGGCGCTGATCGAGGCGCATCCGGGGCCAGCCGAGCTGAAACAGCACCGCGACATCGTAGTTGTTGTGGTTGCTGAGGCCAGCATCGTCGAGCCAGCCATTGGGGTAGGGGTCGCCCCGGATCTTGATCAGGGTGTCGATCAATTGCGGCCAATAGCCGATCCGGCCTTCGAGGTAGCGCGCCATGTGAAAGGTCAGGCTGAGATCGGCGGTGCGCCAACGCTGTCCGGCGATCTCGTAATCCGCCCCGAAGAACCCGGTCGCGGCATCCTGCCATCGAGCGATGAAGCGGCGGATCACATCTTCGAGTCGCCAATCCCACGGATAGCCTGGCGGACGGCGGCGCAGGATCAGGCGGACCAGATCGGCAGTGGCAAAGTTCAGCTCCTTGCGGCGGTCGATGCCGTCCTCGGCGAGGCGCGAGACAAGGAGGCTGTCGAGATAGCTCGCCAGACGCTCGGGATCGTTGACCCGATCGAGAAATCGCGGCGGATGGGCGGCGCCGGCGAAGTCGTCGGCGAGCATATGGTCGACCGAGGCGTCGAGCTTGAGAAACCACACCTCGGTGCCGGCGCCGAAGCTGCCGTCCTGGTCCGGGAGCAGACCGCTCGGCGGCTGCGCCAGGGCGGCGAGGGCGCGCAACCGGTCGAGCGCCGCGCCCGCCGCTGACGCATCGCCGGTATATTGCAGCCGCCACAGCAACTCGCCGATGGCCTGGCGTAGAAAGGATGTGTCGCGGCCGATCGCCTCGTCTCGGTCGAGGCGCCCCTCGAGCGCGCGGATTTCCGGCTCGGCCGCGAGATCGAGCCCGGCGATCGCCGGAAAATACGCCGCGATCGTGTCTTGGGGTCGCCAGCCGGCGGGCGGCGGGAGCGCGCGAGCGGCAGATCGAGCACCACTGCCGGTGCCGGTCAGACCGTTGCTCCGGAGGTCGCCGTTGCCGGATTTCGGCCGAATTGCATCAGCGAGCTGAACGCGGTGATGCAAAACAGCCCGGCCAGGGCGACGACGATCGCCAGGGTCAACGGATTGCCGCTCGGGCCCAGCGACAGCGCGGCGGTGCCGCCCGCGGCTCCGCCCATCTGGATGAAGCTGCCGAGACCCGAGGCGGCGCCGACGATCCGGGGATTGACCCCAAGGCTGCCGGCGGCGGCGTTGGGGGTGATCAGACCGCTGCCGCAGCACACGAACATCATCGGCCCGATCACGATAAAGGGTCCGGAGACGTGCAGCAGCGCCAGCCCGACCATGACAAAACCGGCTGGGATCAGCACCGTCGTGCCGACCGTGATCAGCCTGTTGACCCCGAGCCGGACCGCCAGGCGATTGGAGAAAAAGCTGCCGACCATGAAGCCCAGCGGCGGCAGCACGGCGTAGTAGCCGTACTGCTCCGGGCTGACGCCGAGAGTGCCGATCAGGACCGCCGGAGCGCCGGCGGCGAAGATGTGAAACCCGGCATGGGCGCCGGCGCCGGAAAGCGCATAGCCGAGAAAGCGGCGGGTGCCGATCAGGGTGCGATAGCTGGCCAGCATGCCTTCGCCGGGTGCCGGGGAGCGCGCGGCAACACGGCGATTCGGGACATAGGACAGCATCAGCACCACGGCAAAGCCGGCGAGCACCGAGACCACGGCGAAATTGGCGCGCCAGCCGTACCAGACCTGCAGATATCCGCCGAGCACCGGCGCGAAGGCCTGCATCAGGGTGACCGCGAAGGCGCGCCCGGCGAGCACCTGAGAGGCCGCTTCCGGCCCCCATACGTCTCGCGTGATCGCTCGACCGACGACCATGCCGGCGCAGGCCCCGATGCCCTGAACGATTCGGGCCGCGATCAGAAAGCCGATGCTCGGACTGACGGCGCAGGCGAGACTGCCGAGCGCGCTCAAGCCGAGGCCGAGCAGCATCGTCCGGCGGCGGCCATATCGGTCGGACAGCGGCCCGACCGCCAACATGCTGACGGCGAACGCCAGCAGATAGGCGACGAAGGTGAGTTGAACGTGGGCGACCGAGGTATCGAGAGCGCGCGCGATCGCCGGGATGGACGGCACGTAGATGGTCGAGGCGACCAGCCCGAGCGAGGATGACGCGGTCAGACCGAGCAGCAGAACCCTGCGGCGGCCGAGAGTGAGCCCGTCGCCTGCGTACGGCTGGGAGGTGAACGGCTCAGGCATGGTCGTGACTCGCTGGGGACTCTCGCCGAGAATAGCCTACTTTAGATTTCGCGAGCCTGAGAGGGGAAGCGCGCATTGCGATCTGCGCGCTACGCGTTCGGCAGCCGCGCCGGGGAAGACCGGTCAGCCGGATCGGTAGGCGGGCCAGCCAATGATCGAGCGGCGCGACCGGCAATGCCGGTTCGTCGCGCTCGCAATCGGGCAACAGCAGCACGGTCAAGCGGCGCGCTCCGGCGGGCCAGACGATCTGCAGTCTGCGGATCAGCGCGCCAGCCGCCCGCTGTCCGGCTTCGTCCGCACGCCGCGGCAATTCGGAGACGACGGCACCCTCGCCCGGCCGGGCTTCGTCCGAGGGGCACCCGTGCAGCTCGTGTGGGGCGCCGAGCGCGAACGAGGTCGGCGGCGGCGGCAACAGCAGTTCGAAGCGGGCGCCGGCCGGTTCCAGAATGCGAACGACGAGCCGATCCTCGCCCAGTCGCAAGCGGGCGAGCGAACCCGTCAAGCGCACCGGCTCGGCGCCGGTGTGGATCGCCCACAACACGTTGCGGCACGCCGCCGGATCGACCTCGTCCTGGATCACGACCTGGCGCCCGATCAGGGCGGCGCCGCGCCGGACCGTGCCGGGGGGTTTGCCGTAAGCCCGCGACAGATCGAACACGGCCCATTTGCAATCGCCCTCGACGCAGCTGCCGATAATTGCCGCGGCAGCGTTGGGCACCTGATCCGATCCGCCGATCGTCAGCGTGTTGTGACCGGCCGCCTGCGAGCGATAATACTGCCATCGCCGGCCCGATCGGGTATCCTTGCCATGATCGAAATAGCCCGGCAGGTCGTAATCATCCGCGCCGAGATCGACGACCCAGCGGTGCCGCGCGCCATCGAGGACGAAGGTGCCGGCGTCAGCCTGGGCGTGCAGCATGACGTCTTCCGGACGCGGCGCACCGTCGCCCCCCTGGCCGGAGACGTTTCCGCCCTTGATCGCCAGGTAGACCGGGCCGGCCTGCGGATCGGACGACCAGGTGTTGCGGAAGCAGGCGAGATCGCCGCTGCGAAACACCTTGCCAGTTGGCAGGCCGAGCGTCAGCGGGGACGCCCCGGCCCGTTTCGGCCAGATCGTCGCGAACGGGACCGGCGCTGCGTCGCGTCCGCCTAGCAGCCAGCGGTCGATCGGCCGGCCAAAGCGATGGGCATGCCAGGCCAGCGGCGAGACATCAAAACGCGGGTCCGAATCGCCAAAATTAAAGGCGGCCCCGAACGGTCCGGCCGCATGCAGCGCGAAATCGCCGGTTTCGGCGAAGCCCGGTCGCCCAGCAAGGCCAAAACTATCGCCCAGTGTGCTCTCCAACGCCGCCACCATCAGGCCCGCATAGCGCATCGCCAGCGACCAGTAGCTGAGGCCCTCCCGCCACGCCCCGTCCGGCGCCAGCGCCGAGAACACATTCCAGGACGAAACGAGGCTGCGACGCACCAGCTCCGACGAGAGCTCCCGCTGAGGCTGCAACATTGCCAGGGCGGCGATCAGGATGCCAGAATTCGACACCAGCGTGCAATTGTCGCGCCGTCTCGGCCAGAGCAGCGAGCGATCCTCGTAGGCGGCGAGCGCCGGTTCGAGCACATTGCGCCGAACCGCGCTTTCTATTGCCGCACGTCTGCTCGGCGTAAGCTTGTGATAGAGCCAATCATAGGCCAGGGACACGGCAACGGCAATTTCGGCGCAATCGAGAAAGGAGCGGATCACCGGCCGTTCCTTCCAGCTCGCAGCGGCGGCGAATTCGTCGAGCGCGTTGCAAGTCGTCCGGAGCGCCGCTATGGCGGTGTCGCCATCGGCGGTGAGCGCGATAAACGAAGTCGCGATCAACCGTCGCGCCCGGCGCTTGAGCGCAGCACGCGGGTCCCGCGGCATCGATGCGGCTGCGATCTCCGACACCAGCTTGGCCGACCGCGACTCGAGGTCGGGATCGGCGTTGCCGAGACGGCAAATCGCCGGCAGTGCGGTGCGGCGAAACAGCAGATAAGGATGCTGGGCGCGAAAGCGTGCGAGCCTGGTCTCGGCGAGGGCGACATCTGGGCGATCGACCTCGTCGAGACAGAGCGATCGCACATTGTCAAATGGCAATCGAGGCTCCCATGCGGCAGCATGACAGATGCTGGGCAGTGGGTATACTCTCTAAAGGCAAGAAAATTACCAATTGGTTTCGATTTTCCGGCGAACTCTCCTAAAGCCTACCTGCTGAGCAGTTTCACTCAGGCCTGGGCGAGCAGTTGGACCAAATAATCCTCCTTCCAGGCGGCGAGATTAAATTTGCCGCGCAGCGAGACCCTTGACCGGTCCTTGTGCATCAGGTTGAGGGCCATGTGCCGCAAGATGGCAAGGTTGTACGGGCTGTTGTCTCGGCGGCTGCGGACCTGGCCCTCGTTCATGACCACGTTGAGAACCCAGTGGAGGCGATTCTCCACGCCCCAGTGGGAGCGGGCGACTTGCCCCAGGCGTTCCGGCGACAACGGCGCGCTCAGCAGATAATACGCATTCTCGCGGGTGGTTCTTGCCCCGGTTCTTTCGGTCGTTTTGCGGATCCGGATGACCCGGCCAAGGGCGCATAATCCGGGCCATTGATGCCGCGCCTGCAGCGACTCGATGTCGCTCGACACCAGGCTGATGCGGGTCTCGACGCGACCGTGATCGTTGTCTCGCGTCGAGTGGCTGACGGCCTTCTCGTGCTCCGGATCGTCGAAGAACCGAACGGCGTCAGCGTGCAGCGCATGGTGATTGCCCTTGAGCGCCAACACATAGTCGCCACCCTGGGCGATGATCCGGCGGCCGATGTCCCGCTGACAATTGAGCGCATCGGTGGTTACGATCGTTCCTTTCAGCGCGAGCATATCCAACAGTTTGGCGACTGCCGTGCTCTCCCTGGTCTTGGCCGTCGTAGCTATCTGAGCCAGCACCAGGCGGGTGTCGCAGCACCAGGCGCTGATCATGTGCAGGGCCGAACCGGGATGGGCGGGGTCGAGCGGACGGCGCAGGACCTTGCCGTCGATGGCGATGACGCCGGTGCAGGTCTCGCTGAAGCGGGCCATGAACTTCTGAAAGCAGGCGCGTAACTGATCGGGATCGAGCTGGCGAAACACCCGGCTGAAAGTGTCGTGGCTCGGCACTCCGTTCTTCAGTTCCAGAAAGCTTCCGAGGAAACGCTGCTTGGCCTCCGCGAACACCGCCATGTCGACCGCGGTTTGCCCGCCGGACAACACCGCGCATAGCGCGATCGTCAAAATTTCCGTTAGGTCATGACGTCTGGCTCCGCCCGAACGCGGGTCCTTCAGTTCGGCAAAGCAGTTGTCGAACCCCTGCATTGCCCCCTCCGCCGCACCGCCACGGGCCTTACTGCGGCCGCGCTTCGACCCGCCGCCGGCAAAAACCGGAGTGGGCCAGCCTTATGCCGGCCTGGCGCGCCGCAAAACCGCCGGCACAGCTAGTCACCAGGTTGGTCATCACGTGAACGGGTCGGGCGGACCCCGCGCCCCGAACGTTGGCCAACGCGGCGAAAGGAACCCAAATGTCGTGTTCCAAGTGGCCCCGCCGCCGAATCGCCGATACCAAAGTATGGGTGGTTTCGGACCTCGCGTCGAAGGAGGCTGGTCTGCGGCATGAACTCGCGTACATCGACAAATCCCGCGATTTTGTTTGCTCACGTGGGAGAAGATTTGCCATCTGTGGTCAGCAAATTGTCAGTAATATTGTCAATGCTTCGTCAAAAATGAATCAGACCCAAATTTAACATGTCCGAGACCCGCCGCGCCCCCGGTCGAATGACGCCCCGGAACCCGGTTGCCAGGTTGAGGCCCACGGCGCGATGCGCGGCGGCGCCGACTGGAGCGGCAAAGAGCCGTCGTCACAGCCGGGCACGGCGAAATCCGCGGTGGTGGAAATCCCTGATTAAGATTTCTCGCAGAGATTTCTTCTGACGCCGACTAGGACGTTTCTTTGACGACGGTTGCGCTAACTTTGGTTAAGAGGACGGCAACCGCAACGGGAGGTCACCGGACCACATCGCGATTGTGGCCTGGTTCGCGCCAGAGCAGATAGGATAACGCGCCGATGCTGATCGACGATCTCGTCTTAACCGGCACCCCGGACAAGAGGGCGCTCACCGCGACCGTCTCATGGGAAGATCGGGACTACCCCGAACAGCGCCTGAGCTTTGAGATCTCCGACGCCGGGATCGACGACGACGCAATCGATGGGGGCGGTCGTCGCGATCGCACGCGATCGAGCGACGGACCGAGCGCCGACGCCTTTCTGGCGGCCTGCTTTCCTCTTGCCGCGGTGCAGGGGGAAGCAAGGATACGGATCGCAGGTCGGCCATGCCCGATGCTGATCGAGGGGCTGCGTACCGCCCATGCCTGGTGGTCGAGTTGGGGCGGAATGCCGACTGGGGCGCCCGAAATCGAAACCGGCGCCGGCAGCCGCCGCGCCTCGCCGGCGGGACCGCGCCGCGCCGTCGCCTTTTTGTCGGGGGGCGTTGATGGGCTGCATATGCTGATGCGCAATCGTCAGCTTTATCGTCGGGACGATCCGGCCTACATCCGCGAAGCGTTGTTCATCCACGGGATCGACATTGGCAAGCGGGCGCGGGACCCCGAGGATGAGCGCTTTCGGACGGCGCTGCGGCGCATCGAACCGGTCGCCGCCGAAATCGGGCTGCGCCTCATTCCATGCCGTACGAATTTGCGTCATCTGCCGTCGCAGCCTGGCTTCTTCGAGCATCGCCACAGCGGCGCCGCCTTGGCCGCGGTCGGGCACGCGGCAACAATCGGTCCGGCCTTTGTGTTCGTCGCCGGCACATTCCCGGTAGGCACGCTGGTCCCATGGGGATCACACCCCGCTGTCGATGGCTTATTGTCGAGCCAGCGGGTTACCGTCATCCATGACGGCTCGCGCTTCTCTCGCCTTGACAAGGTGCGCGACCTGGCAGCTTGGCCGGCGGCGCTCGCGGCACTGCGTCCGTGCCCCGCGAAACCCGCGGCTGAGGCCAATTGCGGAGAATGCGAGAAGTGCCTGCGCACCCGCCTCGAGCTGCTTGCGGCCGGCGTCGAGAACACCGCAGCCTTCGGTTCGAGCTTTACACCGATCGAGCTCTGGGAGGACGTACGCCCCGCGGATCTCGGCGACCGCGCTATCTTTTACCAGGACTTGCTGCCGGCGTTGAGAAGTCGTGGCTTTGATACGCTTTGTCGCGTGATCGAAGAGAAGCTCGCGGTGTACCGGCGGCAAGAACGGCGCGAGATGGCGCTCGCCTGATCGCTCGTGGTTTAGCTTACCATACCCTTGATGTTAGCTCGCGCTCGGATCAAGATCGCGAGCGCGTCGGCCAGGATCGAGTAGTTCGTTCGCAACTGCAGATTGTGACGGTAGTGATGGCATTGCTGATCAGCCTCCTTGGCCCTCTGGTGATCGAGATCGGCGATCGCCGGCTCGGGAAAGTGCCGAGAAAGGCGCGTGCGCTTCTTGCTTATCTAGCGGCGCAAGGCGGCCGACCGGTCAGCCGTGAACGGCTCTCCGATCTGTTGTGGCCCTATCAGGGCTCGGATCAGGCGCGCCACAGCCTGCGCAATTGTCTGTTGGAGTTGCGCAAGGCCTTGGGCCCGGGCGCCAAGCGTCATCTCGCTGCCGAATTCGCCAGTTGCCGGCTGCAGGACGCCGACCTCGATATCGAGCGCTTCGAGCGGCTTGCGCGCTCGTCGAACCAGGCCGACCTCGTGGTTGCAGCCGAACTTTATCGAGGCGAATTCCTGGCCGATTTTGTCATCGATTCCGAGCCCTTCCAGGAGTGGCTCGCGGCCGAGCGCGACCGCACTCTCGACCTGATCTGCGGCGTCCTGCAGCGCTTGACGACGCTGCAGGACGAGGCCGGCGAACACGATGCGGCCATTCAATCGGCGCGCCGGTTGGCGGGGCTCGATTCGCTGTCGGAGATCGGGCAGCGGGCGCTGATCCGCGCCTACGCGCGTGCCGGAAGGCGACCCGAAGCGCTGCGTCAATACCGCATCTGCGCTGATATCCTGAAGCGCGAGCTCGGGGTCGCCCCCGATGCCGAGACCCAGGCGCTGGCTAACCAGATAGCTCGTTCGGGCGGCGCCGGCGAGCCGGCCGCAAATTCTCGCGCGCCCGATCGGGCCGAGGCGCCGACCAGGATAGCCGACGCGCTTGCGCTGCCGCGCGGTACCGGCGGTCCGGCGATGCCCGTCCCGGAACCGGTCCGGCCGAGATGGCCTTGTCTGTTGCCGAGCATCGCCGCGGCCGTGGCCCCGGTGCGCAATCTGACCGGGGACCCAGATCAGCAATACCTGATGGAGGCGTTCTCCGACGACCTCGTTACTGATCTCTTGCACCATGGCCGCGGATTGGCGCTGGCGCAACTCGCCGACGACCGACGGACGGTCGAAGTGCCGGCCCGCATGGCCGAGTCGGAAATCGAGTATTTGGTCACCGGGAGCGCCCAGCGCAGTGGTCCGCGCACTTTGCGGGTCAACATGCAGATCACCAACACGGTCACCGCGGAATATTGCTGGGCGGATCGGTACGAGTTCGATCCGGACGACCCTGGACCGATCCAGACCAAGATTACCCGGCGGATCTCCAGAGAACTTCACCTCCTGCTCCTACAGCAGGCCAGTCGCCGCGCCGCGATGACCGGCGAGTTCGGGGTCAACGAATGTCTCTCCCGGGCTTCGATCGCGCTCAAGGGCAGGATCACGCCCGAGGTAACGGCCGAGGCGCAGAGCTGGCTGCTGATCGCTCTGGCGCAGGACCCGCGCAATGTCGAGGCGCTCTCCGGCCTAGCCTTCACTTGCCAGCATCTCGTCAGCAATCCCTGGTGGGGTGATCCGCACTCCGTAGCGGCGTTGTCGGACCTCGGCCGTGACGCGATCGCGACCGCGCTCGACCTCGCGCCGGGGCATGCGCTCGCGAAATGTATCCAAGGCATGCTGCACTCCGCGGCGGGGCAGTTGGAAGAAGCCGGGCAGGCCATCGAGCAGGCGCTGGCGCTGGACCCGGGGCTGGGGCTAGCTCACGGATTTGCAGGGTACAATGCAGCCTTTCTCGGTCGCGCCGACGAGATGCTGCCGGCGGCGGAACGGGCAATGCGCCTCGATTTGACGGATCGGCGGCAAAGCATTTTCCTGTTCTATGGTGGATTTGCCGAACTTCTGCTCGGCCGCACCGAACCATCGATCGACCTGCTGCGGAAATCTTTGGAGCGCAACCCCACCTACGGCACCGCGCAACTCTTCATGATGGCCGCGCTGTCGCTGATCGGGCGCCCGAGCGACGCGGCTCGGGTAGCGGCATCGTTCCGCGAGCAATTTCCCGAATACCCGTCAAACGCATTCGAGCAGCAATGGCTGTCGCGCTCGGCCTGTCCCACCTATCGCGCGCAGATTAATCCGGTGTTCGAGAAGATTCGCAGCCTCGGCGTTGCTGGCTGAGCGCGCGGTCTCGCGGGTTCAAGGCTCCACGGCGGATTTGCCTCAGGTCCGGGCGGGAGGTGACCAAGGCTCTGGCGCCCGCGGCTCGAGATCGGTCACGACATCGACCACGACCGGCTCGCCGGCGTTGAGCGCCTCGGCCAGAGCGGGGGCGATCTCGGCCGCTCGCTCGACCCGGATGCCGCGCACGCCAAAGCTGCGGGCGACGGCAGTAAAATCGGTCGGGCCGAAGCGAACCAGCGCCTCGCCACGCCCCGGCCGATTGCCGGCGATCCGGCGCACGCCGGTCAGGTTCTGGCCAAAGCCCGAATTGTTGTTGACCACGACAACGGCTGCAATCCCGCAGCGGCGCGCCGATTCGAGCTCGGCCAGGTGGTAGTAGAACCCGCCGTCGCCGGTGAAGCACAGCACGGGCCGGCCGGGGGCCGCGCATTTGGCGCCGAGCGAGGCCGGGAAGGCCCAGCCGAGCGACCCCGCCGCGCGCAGATAGGTCTGACCCGCGCCGTTGAAGTCGATCATCGTGCCGGTCCAGATGCCTGAGTATCCGGTATCTGCCACCAGGATCCCGTCCGCCGGGAGTGCCTTGGTGATCTCGGCGCAAAGCCGCTCGACCCGGACCGGCGCCCGGTCGTCGCTGACGAGCGGGGCCATCGTCGCCCGCCAATCGGCGACGATACGCGCCGCCTCCTCGGCAAAACCGCGGTCGCGCACCGGACGCCCGATCCGCTCGATGAGGCAGGCCACTGTCGTTTTGGGATCGCCGACGACCCCGACCGTGTTCGGATAGCTGCGGCTGATCTCGATCGGGTCGGCGTCGATCTGCACGATCTTGGTGTCGATCGACGGCACGGTCCAGTTCAGGGTCACCTGGTCGCCGGTATCGCAGCCGATATAGAGCACCAGGTCGGCGCCGTGCACGATCCGGTTGGCCGGCGGTGCGGAATAGCTGCCGGGAACGCCGGCCGACAGGGGATGACGAGTCGGGATCAGGCCGCGGGCGCCGAGCGAGGTTGCCACCGGCGCCGCCAAGGCCTCGGCCAACGCCAGCACCTCGGGCCCGGCCTGGGAAGCCGCGGCGCCGTCGCCGGCGATGATTGCGACCCGCCGGGCCGCGGTCAGCGCCGCGGCGGCGCGCTCGAGGTCGCGCGCGTCGGCAACCGGCCGATGCGCCGGGATTTGGCGCGCTTCGGGATCGATGACCGTCGGCTCGCCGGTCTGACCGAGCTCGATGACGTCACCTTGCAGCCCGGAAAAATCGAGATGGGTCGGCCGCGGCGTGTCGGCCAAGGCGGCGCGCCAAGCGTGGCGTAAAAGGCGCGGCAATTCGGCGGTCGAATCGACCGGCGCCGAAAACTTGGTCACGGCCGCGAACAGCGGGGCGTGGGCGATCTCCTGATAGGCGTTGCGGTGCTGGAACGAAGGCTCTTTGCGCCCGGTCAACGCCACCACGGGACTACGCCCGAGATAAGCGTCCTGCAAGCCCGAAGCGAGGTTCGCCGCACCCACCGACTGCGCCATGCACACGCCCGGCCGGCCGGCGATGCGGGCATAGCCGTCGGCCATATAGGCCGCGGCCTTTTCCGAATGGGCGAGAATCCGGGTCACCCCGAGATCTTCGAACTCCATCAGGGTGCGGCGCATCACAGATTCGACAAAGAACACATGGGTCATGCCGGTCGCGGCCAAGGCCCGCGCCAGCCATTGGGCGCCGTTGACGGTTTGCCGCTCGCTCATTTCAGCCCTCCTCCCGCGTCTGAGCGGGCGCCTCCGGCCCGCAAGGCGGGCGAGACGCCCGCGTTCTGATTTAAAGCGTCAAACCGCCATCGACGATCACGGTCTGCCCCGTGATCATCGCCGCCCCGGCACACAGGAAAAAGATCGTCTCGGCGATGTCCTCGGGCTTGCACGCGCGCTTGAGCGGCGTGCGCTCGATCGAGGCCTCTTTGCGGTCGGAGGGCCAGTCCTTGTTCCACGGGCTGTCGACAAAACCCGGCGCCACCGCGTTGACGCGGATTTCGGGCGCGAGGGTGCGCGCCAGGCTCCGGGTCAGGTTGATCAACCCCGCCTTGCTGGTTGCATAAGGGATGCTGCTGCCGCTGCCCATAACCCCGGCGATCGAGGCGGTGTTGCAGATCGCCCCCCGCGCCGCCTTCAGCGCGGGCATCGCGGCATGGGCGCAGCGGAACGGGCCGATCAGATTGGTGGTCAGGATCGTCGACCAGAAATCCTCGGAGAGCGCGTCGAGATCGGCAAACGGGATCGGCGTCGGCGTCGCCGGGGTGCCAGCGTTGTTGACCAAAAAGTCGAGCCGTCCCAGCGCATCGACGGCGCTCGCGACCATGCGCTCGGCCGCGCCCGGCCGCGCTACATCGCCCGCGGCGGCGACGACCTGCCGGCCCTGGGCCTTGAGCCGCTCGACCGCGGCCGGCCCGCGCGGATCGTCGGGCAGATGGTTCAGTGCGACTGTGGCGCCGCAGCGCGAAAAGATTTCGGCCGCGGCGAGCCCGATGCCCGAGGCCGCCCCGGTCACCAGCACCGTCTTGCCGGCGAGGTCCGCGCTGATCATGCTTTCCCTCTCAGCAGAATTCGTTTGTCGCTCGGCAGCATGCCCCCGTGCCTTGCGCTGTCAAGCCGCCGACGCTCGGCGCAGCCGATCCTGGAGGTCATGCGGAACGAGATAGGCCGAGCGAGCAGACACCATCGCTCTGCGGAAGAGGCGTTGATCCGTCGCTCGATAGAGTACGTTGGTCGGAGTGAGAGGATTTGAACCTCCGGCCCCTGCCTCCCGAAAGCAGTGCTCTACCAGGCTGAGCTACACTCCGCCGACCGGGGGCGGTCTATAGCCGCAATGCCGCTGTTGCGCAAGGCGGCGGCATCGGTCAAGTCCGCCTCATCGGGCCGCCGCAGTCGGTGATCGCCTAATCGAGGGTCAGGCGGGAAGCCTTGCCCGCGTCAAAAGTTGCGCTCGCTGGCGAAGGCGGCGGCGTCGATCAGCGCCCGACGCTCGGGCCCGTCGCGGAACATCGCCAACGCGTCGATCGCGGCGGCGGCGTACCGGCGGGAGCGCTCCAAGGTCTCGGCCAGGGCGCCGCGGCACTCAACCAGCCGGATGGCGTGATCGAGATCGCCCGGCTGCTGGTCCATCTCCTCGAGGGTGCGGCGCCAGAACCGGCGTTCGGCCTCGTCGCCGCGAGCGAAGGCGAGGAGGATCGGCAAGGTGATCTTACCATCGCGGAAATCGTCGCCGACGCTTTTGCCGAGATCTGCCTCGCGCGCTGAGAAATCGAGCATATCATCGACCAGCTGAAACGCGGTGCCGAGATTGCGGCCGTAGCGGTCGAGCGCTTCCTCCTCATCCGCGGGACGTTCGGCCAGCACCGCAGCGATGCGGGTGGCGGCGGCGAACAATTCCGCGGTCTTGGCCTCGATGACCGCGAGATAGGCGGTTTCGCTCGTCCCGGTGTCGCCGGTAGTAATCAGCTGCATGACCTCGCCCTCGGCGATGACCGCGGAGGCGCGCGACAGGATTTCGAGGATGCGCAGCGAACCGTCGGCGACCATCAGCTCGAACGAGCGGCTGAACAGAAAATCGCCGACCAGGACCGCCGGCTTGTTGCCCCAGACGGCGTTTGCGGTGTCGCGGCCGCGGCGCAGGTCGCTGGCGTCGACGACATCGTCGTGCAATAGGGTTGCGGTGTGGATGAACTCGACCGCGGCGGCCAGGGCGAGATGCCGCTCGCCGCGATAGCCGCACAGCCGCGCGCAGCCCAAGGTCAGCATCGGCCGCAGGCGCTTGCCGCCACCGGCGACGATATGACCGGCGAGCTCCGGGATC
Source organism: uncultured Alphaproteobacteria bacterium (assembly GCA_963832875.1). Taxonomy (GTDB): domain Bacteria; phylum Pseudomonadota; class Alphaproteobacteria; order ATCC43930; family CGMCC-115725; genus AP-15. The sequence continues at coordinate 739,216 of CAWHWB010000007.1, forward strand.
AGCGCCACCGGGCTCTGCATGCGCTCGACGATCAGCCGATTGACGCGTTCGAGATCGGCTTTGAGCAGCCGCAGCAACGGCTCGAGCGACGGCTTTCGGCCCGCGTGCTGCTGCTCGATACCCGCCACCAGCGCCACCCGATTCTCCTGCGTGCCCGCTGCACCGGGCGATCGGCCGCCCGATCGGCTTGACGCGCCCGAACCCGAATGAGCATAGAATGCCGGCAAGACCGGTCAAGAGGCGACCCGTCGGGCCTGACCCTAACGTTGCGAACGATCGATGCGATGAAGGAGCTGCTGCGCACCAACGACGCCGTCCGGCTCTCCTGGGTGCAGGCGCTGCTCAGAGATTCGGGGATCGAGAGCCTGGTACTCGACCATCATACCAGCCTCGTCGAAGGCAGCATCGGCGCCATCCCGCGCCGCCTGATGGTGGTGGAGCGCGACTTTGTTCGCGCCCGCGCCCTGCTCGCCGCGGCCGACGAGGACGCCCGGTGAGCTCGGGGCCCGCCGCTGCGCCTTCCTTCACCGAAGACCGGCTGCTCGGCGGCCGGATCCGCCTGAGACAGCCTGCGACCGGCTACCGGGTTGCGATTGACCCGGTGTTTCTCGCCGCCTCGGTGCCGGTCGAGCCGCACCAGATCGTGCTCGATGTCGGCTGCGGCGCCGGTGCGGCAATGTTGTGCCTGGCGGCGCGGGTGCCGCATACCCGCCTCGTCGGGCTAGAGATGCAGCGCGACCTGGTTCGGCTGGCCGGCGACAACGCGATCCTCAATGCTCTGGAGGCCCGCGTCTCGGTGATGATCGGCGACCTCTTGCATCCGCCGCCGCGGCTATCGCCCGGCGCCTTTGACCATGTCATGGCGAACCCGCCGTTCAACGAGCCGGGCCGCGCCGCGATCTCGGCACAGCCGGGCAAGGCGGCGGCCACCATCGAGGGCGACGCCGACCTCGCCGCCTGGGTGCGCTTTTCGCTGGCGATGGTGCGGCCAAAGGGCACGGTGACCTTTATCCACCGCGCCGACCGCATCGACGCCCTCTTGGGCGAGATCGCGGGTCGCGCCGGCGAGGTGGTCGTCTTTCCGCTGTGGCCCGGCGAAGGCCGCGCGGCGAGCCGCGTGCTGGTGCGCGCTCGCAAGCAGGTGGCGGCGCCGGCGCGGCTCGCCGCGGGCTTGGTGCTGCACCGGCCCGATGGGCGGCCGACCGATCGCGCCGAGGGCGTGCTGCGCGAGGGGCGGGAGCTCGAGCTGTGACCTTCGGCACTCGCTCCCGTGGTGTCGGCGGGGGCGGCTTCCCATTTGAGACGACATGAACCTCCGCGACTATTTCGACATCGAGCGGCTGTGGCGGCGCGGGCCGGTGGTCGCGGTGCTGCGCTTCGAGGGCGTGATCATGCCGCGGGCTCGCCGCGACGGCATCTCGCTGGCGAGCCATGCCCGGGCGATCGAGCGGGCGTTCAAATTGCGCGGGGTCGTCGCCGTCGCCATCGTCGTTAATTCGCCGGGCGGCTCGCCGGTGCAGTCAGCGCTGCTGTTTCGCCGCATCCGCCAGCTGGCCGACGAGAAAAGGGTCCCGGTCATCGCCTTCGCCGAGGATGTGGCGGCCTCGGGCGGCTATTGGCTGGCGCTCGCGGGCGACGAGATTTTTGGCGAAGAGACTTCGCTCGTCGGCTCGATCGGGGTGATCAGCGCCGGCTTTGGCCTGCACGAGTTGATCGGCCGGCTCGGCGTCGAGCGCCGCCTCTATACCGCCGGCACGCACAAATCCTTGCTCGACCCGTTTCTGCCGGTGGACCCGGCCGATGTCCAGCGCTTGACCGGCTTGCAGCAGGACATCCACCGGGCCTTCAAGGAGCATGTCCACCGGCGCCGCGCCGGCAAGATCGACCTCGCCGACGACAGCCTGTTCAACGGCGACGTGCTGACCGGGCACACGGCGGCCGCGCGCGGGCTGATCGACGGCATCGGCGAACTGCGCGCGGTGATGCGCCAGCGCTATGGCGCCGAGGTCCGGCTGCGCCCGATTGCCGCCGAGCGGCGGCGGCCGTTCTGGGGCCGGCTGCCGTTCGCCGCCCGCGAGCCCGCGACGCTAATCGCCGATCTCGCCGAGTGGGTCGAAGCGCGGCTGATGTGGGCGCGGTTCGGGCTGTGATGACGCGGATTTGCGCTCGCTGCGGGCATTCCTTGACCCGCCTCCCGCCGGACCGCTAAACCTCGCCGATGTTCGAGGTTCCGAAGCTCGTTTTTATGATCCTGGTGATCGGGGCGGTGTGGATCGCCTATCGCTGGCTGAACGGGCCGGCGCGCGAGCTGCCGCGCCGGCGCTCGGCGGCTCCGCCGCAACGGGCGATCCCGGCCGAGGATTTGGTCGCCTGCGGCGTGTGTGGCGCCTATGTCTCGACGCAGGCGCTGGGCTGCGGCCGGCCCGACTGCCCGCGGCCGCGCTGACCGCGGCAGCGGTGAGGCGCGGCGGTGAGCTTTCAATCGATGATCTTCGAATTGCAGCGCTTCTGGGCCGAGCAAGGCTGCGTGATCCTGCAGCCTTACGACGTCGAAATCGGCGCCGGCACCTTTCACCCAGCGACGGCCTTGCGGGCGCTCGGGCCGCAGCCGTGGCGCGCCGCCTATGTCCAGCCTTCGCGCCGCCCAACCGATGGCCGCTACGGCGAAAACCCAAATCGGCTGCAACAACATTACCAGTTGCAAGTGATCCTGAAGCCGGCGCCGCGCGACAGCCAGGAGCTCTATCTCGGCAGCCTCGCGGCGATCGGCATCGACGCGGGCCGCCACGACATCCGCTTTGTCGAGGACGATTGGGAGAGCCCGACGCTGGGCGCCTGGGGGCTCGGCTGGGAGGTCTGGCTCGACGGCATGGAGGTCAGCCAATTCACCTATTTCCAGCAGGTCGGCGGCATCGAATGCGACCCGGTCTCGACCGAGTTGACCTACGGCCTCGAACGGCTGGCGATGTATGTCCAGGGGGTCGAGAGCGTGTTCGACCTCGATTACAACGGCGTTTCCGGGGCGGCGCAAATCACGTATGGCGACGTGTTCAAGCGTGCCGAGAGGGAATTCTCGGCCTTTAATTTCGAAATCGCCAATACCGCGCTGCTGGTCCGCCATTTCGAAGACGCCGAGGCGGAATGCCGAGCCGTGCTCGATCGTGGCTTTGCGTTGCCCGCTTATGACCAGTGCCTTAAGGCGAGCCATCTGTTCAACCTGCTCGACGCGCGCGGCGCCATCAGCGTGACCGAGCGGGCCGCCTACATCCTGCGTGTCCGCGCGCTGGCCAAGGGCTGCTGCGAGACTTGGCTCGCCGGCGCCAACTCGTGAGTAGCGCTGCCCGCGGGTCAGGCGTCTCTTTGTGGTATCCTTGGAACTATGACCGATGGCTGCTGCATACTACCTCCCCGTGGCCGGATTTGTTCTGGCCATCCACGTCTTCACGCAACGTGCGGTCCGCCGTTGAGTAGGCGTGGATGACCGGGTCAAGCCTGGCCACAGGGATGATTGGCAGGATCGGATACTCGTGATGCCTGCGGCTGACGGCGTCTCGCACGCTGCGGTTCGGGCCCCGCGCGGAGGCGAACTGCTGCTCGAACTCTTGTCCGAGGAAATTCCGGCGCGGATGCAGCGCCGGGCGATCGAGGACCTGATCGGCCTGATCCGCGACAAGCTTGCGGCGGCCGAGCTCGCGGCGGCCGAATTGCGCAGCTACGTGACGCCGCGTCGCCTGGTGGTCGTGGCCCACGGCATTCCCGCGACCCAGCCCGACCGCACCGAGGAACGTCGCGGCCCGCGGGTCGGCGCGCCCGCCCAGGCGATCGACGGGTTTCTGCGCTCGGCCGGGCTCGGCTCGATCGAAGACTGCGAAATCCGGGACACCGGCCGCGGCGAATTCTATTTCGCGGTCGTCAGGCGCTCGGGACGGCCGGCCGCGACGGTCTTGCCGGAACTGATCAAGGCCGCGATCGCCGAATTGCCATGGCCGAAATCGATGCGCTGGCCGGGCTCGCCGCTGCGCTGGGTGCGGCCCTTGACCTCGGTGATCTGCCTTTACGACGGCGAGGTGCTGCGATTGGCGCTAGACGGCGTGCCGGTCGGGCGCACCACTCGCGGCCATCGGTTTATGGCGCCCGGCGAAATCTGCGTCGCAGACACCGCCGAATACGTCGAAAAGCTGCGACAGGGTCACGTCATCCCCGACCAGGAGCGCCGCAGGGAGCTGATCCGCGCCGATCTCGACCGCCAGGCGGCGGCGCTCGGGATCGCGATCAAGCCCGATCCCGCGCTGCTCGACGAGGTGGCCGGCCTCGCCGAGTTCCCGGTCGTGCTGGCTGGCGCGATCGACGCCGATTTCATGAAGCTGCCGCCGGAAGTTCTGCAGACGGCGATGCGCGTGCATCAAAAATATTTCGCGAGCGTGCATGCTGATGGCCGGGCGGCGGCGCATTTTCTGTTCGTCGCCGACAATCTCGCCGAGGACGGCGGCGCGGCGATCGTCGGCGGCAACGAGCGGGTGCTGCGCGCCCGCCTCGCCGATGCCCGCTTCTTCTGGGACCAGGACCGTAAAATCCGCCTCGAAGACCGGGTCGAGGCGCTAAAGGACCGCGTCTATCACGCCAAGCTCGGCAGCGTGTATGACAAAGTCGAGCGGGTGGAGAAGCTCGTGGCGGTCCTCGCGCAGCAACTTGTCGCCGCGTCCCCTGCCGTCGCCTCCGCGAAAGCGGGTGCCCAGGGTGAGCGCTCGGACCGGTTGGCCCTGGATTCCCGCCTTCGCGGGAATGACGGTGAAGAGTTGGGCCGAGCGGCAAAGCGCGCAGCGCATCTCGCCAAAGCCGATCTGTCGACCGGCATGGTCGGCGAGTTTCCCGAGTTGCAAGGCGTGATGGGCCGCTATTACGCGCTGCATGACGGCGAGGACCCGCGTGTCGGCGATGCGATCGCGGAACACTATCGGCCAGTCGGGCCGAGCGACCCATGCCCGAACATGGCGGCGAGCGTCATTGTCGCGTTGGCCGACAAGATCGATGCCCTGGTCGCACTTTTTGCAGTCGGTGAGAAGCCGACCGGCTCGCGCGACCCATTCGCACTGCGCCGGGCGGCTCAGGGGGTGATCCAACTCGTTCTGGAAAACGGTTTGCGCCTGCCGCTGGCGCAAGTGTTCGCGGTCGCCCGAAGCGCGCCTGGGCTGCCCGACGTGGCCGACCAGAGCGAACTTGCCGCCGCCGTCGAAGAGCTCCTCGGCTTTATTGCCGACCGGCTGAAGGTGCATCTGCGCGATCAGGGTGTGCGCCACGACCTGATTGCCGCGACCTTCGCCCAGCTCGGGACAGGGTCTATCCCCTATGCCGGCAGGTATGAGGACGATTTGGTTCGTCTCCTGTCCCGGGTCGCTGCTCTCGCCGGGTTCCTCGACACGGATGACGGGGCCAGTCTGCTTGTCGCCTATCGCCGCGCCTCGAATATCGTCGCCATCGAGGATCGCAGGGACGGGTATGCCCGCCCCGTCGATGTCGATGCCTCTCTATTCCGTCAATCCGAGGAAGCGGCGCTCGCCAGCAAACTCGACCAAATCGGGCAGCGAGCCGGGAAGCTGCTTAAAGAAGAACGGTTCGAAGAAGCGATGGCCGAATTGGCGCGATTGCGACACCCGATCGACGAATTTTTTGACAAGGTCACGGTCAACACCGATGACGCGACGCTGCGCGAGAACCGGCTGCGGCTGCTGTCGCGCATCCGGGCGACGATGAACCAGGTCGCCGATTTCTCGCTGATCGAGGGGTAAGGTCAGCGATGCGGCGGGTTTCACCCGCCCTATGGATCCGGCGTGGTATTGTAGGCGGATGCAATCCGCCGGCGCAAAAGCGGCCGGGCGATCCGCGTATTAAGATGAGGGGCGGAGTTTAATCCCCATGATTCGTTTAAATTGGGTAAAGCTGATGTCTCGCTGATCGAAGGGTGAGCGGCGGATGACGAAATGGGTCTATGGGTTTGGCGGCGGCTGCGCCGAGGGTGGTGCGGAGATGCGCGACCTGCTCGGCGGCAAGGGCGCCGGGCTCGCGGAGATGAGCGGTCTTGGGCTGCCGGTGCCGCCCGGCTTTACAATCACGACCGAGGTGTGCACCTGGTACTATGCCAACGGCAAATCCTATCCGCCTGGGCTCGAGGGCGAGGTCGCCGATGGCCTTGCAGCGATTGAGCGGGCGCTTGGCGCGCGATTTGGCGATGCCGATAACCCGCTTCTGGTCTCGGTCCGCTCGGGGGCGCGGGTGTCGATGCCGGGGATGATGGACACGGTCCTCAACCTCGGGCTCAACGACCGCGCGGTCGAGGGGTTGGCCAAGAAAAGCGGTGACGAGCGCTTTGCCTATGACAGCTATCGCCGATTTATCCAGATGTACGGGCAGGTCGTGCTCGACATCGAGCACCATCATTTCGAGGAGCTTCTGGAGAACCACAAGCTCGACACCGGACAGACGCTCGACACCGATCTTTCCGCCAGGGATTGGAAAATTATCGTCGACGGCTTCAAGGACGTCGTCGCGCAGGAAACCGGCCAGCCGTTTCCACAGGAGCCGCAGGACCAGTTGTGGGGTGCGATTGGTGCGGTGTTCGGGTCGTGGATGAACCCGCGCGCGGTCACCTATCGCCGGTTGCACGAAATCCCGGCCGATTGGGGCACGGCGGTCAATGTCCAGGCGATGGTGTTCGGCAACATGGGTGCCGATTGCGCGACCGGCGTCGCCTTTACCCGCAACCCGTCGACCGGGGAAAACGAGTTTTACGGCGAATATCTGGTCAATGCCCAGGGCGAGGATGTCGTCGCCGGCATCCGGACGCCGCAGCACCTGACCATCGTCGGCAAAGAGGCGACCGAATCGGCATTGCCGGCGATGGAAGAGGTGATGCCCGAGGTGCTCGACGAGCTGTGCCGGGTGCGCCGGGTGCTCGAGGACCATTACCGCGATATGCAGGATATCGAGTTCACGGTGCAGCGCAGCAAATTGTGGATGTTGCAGACGCGGTCGGGCAAGCGCACCGCGCAGGCGGCGCTGAAGATCGCGGTGGCGCTGGTCGAGGAGGGGGTCATCGACCAGGACGAGGCGATTCTCCGGATCGAACCCAGCTCGCTCGACCAGCTGCTGCATCCGACCCTCGATCCCAAGGCCAAGACTGCGATCCTGACCCGCGGCTTGCCGGCTTCGCCGGGTGCGGCTTCGGGCAAGGTCGTCTTTTCGGCCGAGGAAGCCGAATCGCTCGCCGCCCGCGGCGAGGCGGTGATCCTGGTCCGAATCGAGACCAGTCCCGAGGACATTCACGGCATGCACGCGGCCAAGGGTATCCTGACCACCCGCGGCGGCATGACCAGCCACGCCGCGGTGGTCGCGCGCGGCATGGGGCGGCCTTGCGTCGCCGGCGCGGGCGATCTGCACGTCGATTACGCCCAGCGCACGATGGCGGCCCGCAACACCCTGATCAAGGCGGGCGAGATCGTCACTATCGACGGCTCGACCGGCGAGGTCATGGTCGGCGAGGTGCCGACGATCCAGCCCGAGCTGTCGGGCGATTTTGCGACGCTGATGGGCTGGGCCGATGCGATCCGCAAGATGGGAGTGCGCGCCAACGCCGAGACCGCGCTCGACGCCCGGACCGCACGCCGCTTCGGCGCCGAGGGGATCGGGTTGTCGCGCACCGAGCACATGTTCTTCGACGCCGACCGCATCGGCCCGATTCGCCGGGTGATCATGGCCGACGACGAGCGGGGGCGGCGCGCCGGGCTGGCCGAGCTTCTGCCGATGCAGCGCCAGGACTTCGCCGAGATCTTTCGCATCATGAAGGGGCTGCCGGTCACGATCCGGCTGCTCGACCCGCCGTTCCACGAATTCCTGCCCAAGACCGACGCCGAATTCGACGAGATGGCGCGGCTGACCGGCCGCGACGTCGGCCAAATTCGCCACCGCGCGCTGGCATTGCACGAGACCAACCCGATGCTCGGCCATCGCGGCTGCCGTCTCGGCATCACCTATCCCGAAATCTACGAGATGCAGGCGACGGCGATTTTCGAGGCCGCCGCCGCGGTGATCAAGGAGACCGGCGACGCCGTGGCGCCCGAGATCATGCTGCCGCTGATCGCGACCCGTAAAGAGTTCGACATCCTGAAGGCGATGATCGTCCGCGTCGGCAAAGGCGTCATGGAACGGGCCGGGGTCGAGGTGCCCTATCTGGTCGGCACCATGATCGAATTGCCGCGCGCGGCATTGCGCGCCGCCGAAATCGCCGCGACCGCGGAGTTTTTCAGCTTTGGCACCAATGACCTGACCCAGACCGTGTTCGGTCTGTCGCGCGACGATGCGGCGAGCTTTCTCGGCACCTACCAGCGGCTCGGCATCCTCGATCACGACCCGTTCGTGACGATCGACACCGATGGTGTCGGCGAACTGGTGCGCATCGCCGCCGAGCGCGGGCGGGCGGCCCGTCCGGGGCTGAAGCTCGGTATCTGCGGCGAGCACGGCGGCGATCCCGCCTCGATCCGGTTTTTTCAGGATGTCGGGCTCGATTACGTCTCGTGCTCGCCTTATCGGGTGCCGATCGCGCGCCTCGCCGCGGCGCAGGCGGTACTTGCCGGCGAACGAGGGAACGCGACGGCTTGAACCGGCCGGCGGCGATCGCGCTGCTGCTCGCGCTGGTCGCCGGATCGGCAGCGCCCGCCGACGCCTTCATTCAGACGCCGCTGCCGCAGTTCTTGCCGCAACCCGCTCCCGCGCCGGCGCCGGCCACGCCGGCACCGCTGCCACCGCCGATCAATCCCGGTTACGCCGCGACCCCGCCCAATGGGTTGTCGCCGCTCTTGACGCAGCCGGGCCCGGTTTATCAATTGCCTCAGCCGGCGAACCCGGTCTATCCGCCGCTGCAATTGCCGGGTCCGATCGATCAGCAGAAAATGCAGGCCTATCGCAACGCGCTGCGCGCCCAGCAATGGCGGGGTCTCAGCCCCGGCAGCGAGCGCAGCCGCGAAATCCAGCAGCAGCTGAACGCGCCCGATCCGCAATGATCCAGGCAGGCGAGCACGGGCGATATGGATAGCGCGGGTTGCCCCTCACCCTCCCGCTGACGCAGGCCCGACCCCCTCCCCCCTTGCGGGAAGATGGTTGGGGTGAGGGGCTGTCCCGTCGCCGTCATCGCGGCCCAAACGCATCCAACTCGGCGTCACCGGGACAACCACCGCATCACCGGCCCGCAACTGTTTATTGTCGAGCAGAACAGCGATGCGCAGCACCGCGAGACCATGCCGATCGCGGCTCGATCGCATCTCGCCGACCTCGCGGCCATCGGCAGTGACGATCGTGCCCGACGCCGGCGCCGGACCGTCGATCATAACCGGCGCCAGCCGGCGCTTGACGAGACCGCGGTATTTGGTGCGGGCGGTCAATTCCTGGCCGATATAGCAGCCCTTGTTCCAGTCGATCCCATTCAGCTCGTCGAACCCGGCCTCGAGCAGGATCGACTTTTCGAGCTCCAGGTCGCGACTGCCGTCAGGAATTCCCCATTCGAGGCGCAGATCGTCCCACGCGGCAAAACCGGCTTCGGCAAAACCGGCCTGGATCAGCGCCGACCGTGCGTTCTCGCGCGGGAGAATGCACTGCGCGCCCAATGCAGCGAGCCGCGGGTCAACGAAGGCGATGCCCGCGGCAAAGAGCCGAGCGCGCCCGGGCTCGTCGGGGAGGCCGAGAGCGGCGAGCGCGCCCTTGCCAAAGACCGCCGCCACGGCGAGGTCGGGACGCTCCTCGATCGACGCCTTCGCCCGCAGCCGGTAGATCGACAGCCGCCGTCTCAAATCGGCCAGGCGCCGGGCTTCGGCGTCGAGCAGAACCGCGTCGACAGCCCCGGCGGTCATCTCGGCCATCATGAAGTCGTGCAGGTATTTCCCCTGCGCGGTCAGCAACGCCGCATAGCACGCCCGGTCGGGGCCGACCTTGTCGACATCGTTGGAAACCAATCCTTGCAGAAACGTGCGACGATCGGGGCCGCTGACGGCGAGGATGCCACGGTCGTCGAGCAGCACGAAGCAGGCGTCGGGCATGGCGCGGCAGAGCGGTTGCGGGGCGGGTAGAGGTAGGCCTGGATCGCCCGCTTGGCAAGCCCGGGAGCGGACGATATAAGCGCCCTCGGATCGGCGAGATGGACATCCTTTTTGTCACTGCCACGCGCATCGGCGACGCGGTGCTGTCGACCGGTCTTGTTTCCTATCTGGTCGACCGTTATCCAGGCGCGCGGCTGACGATCGCGGCGGGACCGGTCGCCGCCCCGCTGTTCGCCCTCGTGCCGGGGCTCGAGCGGCTCGTTATCATCGAAAAGCGGCGCTGGTCGCTCCACTGGCTGGCGCTCTACGCCGCGGTGGCGGCACGGCGCTGGGATCTGGTTGTCGATTTGCGGGGCTCGGCGCTCGCCTGGGTGCTGCGCGCGGACAGCCGCCGGGTCATGGCCAAGGGCGATGCCGGCGAGCTGCGGGTAATCCAACTCGCTCGCCTGTTCGCGCTCGACCCGGCGCCCGGGCCGCTGATATGGACCGGGCCGCAGCACGAGCGGGCCGCCGCTGCGCTGATCCCACCCGGTGCCCCGGTGTTGGCGATCGGCCCGGCTGCGAACTGGCGCGGCAAGCAATGGCGCGCTGAACGCTTTGCCGAACTGGCGCAGCGCCTGACCTCGATCGATGGCCTGCTTCCGGGCGCGCGGGTTGCGGTGCTGGCCGCCGGCCACGAGCACGGGCAGGCCCAGCCATTGCTCGATGCGATCCCAGGTGACCGCCGGATCGACCTGGTGGGGCGGGTCGATCTGTTGACCGCGGCGGCGGTGCTGCGGCGTTGCGCCCTGTTCATCGGCAACGACACCGGGCTGATGCACATCGCCGCAGCCTGCGCCACCCCAACATTGGGTTTGTTCGGGCCGAGCCCGAGCCGCCAATACGCGCCGTGGGGATTGCGCGCGGATTTTGTCTGCTCAGCCGAGCCGCGTGAGGCCATGTTTGGTCCTGGCTTCGACCATCGCACGACCGATACCTTGATGGACGGGCTCTCCGTCGATGCCGCCGACGCGGCGGCGGCCCAATTGTTGAGCCGGCTCAAGAACGAAGCGGCGTGAGCCAGGTGCGGGTCTCCGCTCTCATCGTTATCCATGACGAAGAGCGCCAGCTCGCCGATTGCCTCGCCTGTCTCGGTTTCGCCGACGAGATCGTCGTTGTGCTCGACCGCTGCACCGACCGCTCGCGCGAGATCGCCCAGCGCGCGACCGATCGCCTCGTCGAAGGCGCTTGGGAGCGCGAGGGACCGCGCCGTCACGCCGGGATCGACGCCTGCCGGGGCGAGTGGATCCTCGAGATCGACGCCGACGAGCGGGTGTCGCCGCAGCTCGCCGAGGAGATCCGGCGGGTCGTCGCCGCCTCGCCGGCGGCGTGGCATCTGGTGCCGGTCGACAATTTCATCGGCGACCGATTGGTCCGCTGGGGCTGGGGAGCCTCGTTCGGCCGCTCGGCGCACGCCGCGCTTTATCGCAAGGGCGCCAAGAAATGGGGCGGCCAGCGGGTCCATCCCGCAGTGGTGCTGTCGGGCGGGCAGGGGCCGGCGCTGTCCTCGCCGATCCGGCATTTCGTCGACCGCGATATCTCTGACATGCTGCGGCGGCTCGACCGCTATTCGAGCGCGCGAGCGCAGGATCTGCGCGAGGGCGGCGATATCGGCCGCTATGGCCGCAACTTGCGGCGCATCCCGTCGCGCTTCTGGAAGTGCTATGTCGGCCGCAAGGGGTATCGCGAAGGCCCGTGGGGCTTTCTGATCGCGCTGTGCGCTGCACTCTACCCAATCCTGTCCTACCTAAAGGCCCGGCTCGACCCGCTCTCCGACCCGGCCGAAATAGCCCCTCATCCCCGAAATCGGGTCCGGGGGTGAGGGGCCGCCGGCGAGAGATGTTGAAGCGCCGTCGCCCGAGCCGCGGTGATGGCAAGCGTGGTGATGGCCGATGACGGCATCGCCTTTGACGGGGCGATGGCCGAGACGGCGCCACTCGGCGGGGCGGAGACGGCGTTTGCGGCGCTCGCCGAGGCGCTGGCTGGACGCGGCCACCGGGTCGAGGTGCGCAATCGCTGCGGCGCGGCGCTGACCCATAACGGCGTACGCTGGGCCCCGCTGTCGGCGGACACTCCCGATTCCTGCGACCTCTATATCGGCAGTCGCGGCCATCGCGTGATCGGGCTGGTGCGCCGGGCCGGGCGTCGGCTGTTCTGGCTGCACAACCCGGCCCATTATCTCAAAAAGCCGCGCAATTTGTGGCGGCTCGCCCGGCATCGGCCGTTGCTGGTCGCGACCGGACCTTACCATGCGGCGACGATCCCCCGCTGGCTGCCCTGCGGCGGTCACCGGATCATTCCTTATGGGGTGCTTGAGCGTTTTCGTGGAGCGTCGCCGCGCGAGCCGCCGCCGCCGCGGGCGATCTTTACCTCAAACCCGCTGCGCGGGCTCGACTGGCTGCTCGATCTGTGGGTGACTCGGATCGCACCTGCGGTGCCCGGAGCGGAATTGCACATCTATGCCGGTGCTTCCGTATACGGGGCTGCCGCGCCCAGGGCGGGCCCGATGGCGGCGATCCTGGCGCGCGCCGATGCGCTCGCATCCGCCGGGGTGCGCCGCCTGGCGCCGGTCGCGCATGACGCACTGGCGACCGCCTTGGAGGATGCCCGCGCCATGCTCTATCGCGGCGATCCGGGCGAGACTTTCTGTCTGGCCTTGGCCGAGGCGCAAGCGATGGGGGTGCCGGCGGTGGTAACCCCACTGGGCGCCGTCGGCGAGCGGGTGGAGGACCGCCTCAGCGGTCGCGTCGCGCCGGACGACGAGGCGTTCGTCGCAGCCTCGATCGCGGTGCTCCGCGACGACGGGCTCTGGCGGCGCTGGCATCTGGCGGCGCTGGAACATCAGCGCGGGTTGAGCTGGGACGCGGTCGCCGCCGATTTCGAGGCTCTGATCCGACCGCGCGCCTGATGACCCGCCGGCTGCTGCAGGCGATCGCCGGGGCGCGTCATGGCGGCGCCGAAACCTTTTTCGTCCGCCTGGCGATGGCGCTGCAGCGCGCCGGCGAAACCCAGCGAATCCTGATCCGCCGCGATCCCTCTCGCTCGCAAACTCTTAGCAAGGCGGGAATCGCGTTCACCGAGTTTCCGTTCGGCGGCCCGCTGGATCTGGCGACCCGCTTCGGCTTTCGTCGCGAGATCGAAGCTTGGCGCCCCGATATCGTGCTGACCTGGATGAACCGGGCGACGCGTCTTTGCCCGCGCGGCGATTTCGTGCATGTTGCCCGGCTCGGGGGGTATTACGACTTGAAATACTACCGGCGCTGCGACCGCCTGATCGGCAACACGAGCGCCATTGTCGATTATGCCGTGGCGAGCGGCTGGCCACGCCAGCGGATCGAATATTTGCCGAATTTTGTCCCCGATGCGCGCGTGGAGAAATCCGCTCGCTCCTTGCCGGGAGCCGAGACTGCGTCGACACCCTTGGGGCTGGCGCTCGGCCGGCTGCATCCGAACAAGGGGTTCGACCTCTTGCTCGCCGCCTTGGCCCAGACGCGCGAGGTGCGCCTGGCGATCGCCGGCGACGGACCGCTGCGCGCCCCGCTCGAACGGCTCGCTTCCAATCTCGGCGTCGCCGGGCGGGTCAGCTTTCTCGGCTGGCGCGAGGATGTGGCGGAACTGCTGGCGAATGCCGATTTTCTGGTCTGCCCTTCGCTGCACGAGCCGCTCGGCAATGTCGTGATCGAGGCCTGGTCGGCCGGATTGCCGGTGGTCGCCACCAGGAGTGAAGGTCCGGCCGAGCTGATCGAGGACGGGGTGAGTGGCCTGTTGGTGCCGCTTCCCGGCCAGCCGGGCGGGGGCGCGCAGGCATTGGCCGAGGCGATCGAGCGGCTTTGCCGCGATTCTAGCGCTGCGCGTTCGGATGAGCCAAGGCGGCCGCCGCGCCTATGAGGCCGAATTTACCGAAGCCGCGGTGGTCGCCCGCTATCGCGCCTTTTTCGACCGACTGACGCCCGGATGTGCGGCATCGCCGGGCTGATGACTCTCGACGGCGCGCCGCCGCCGGCGGCACCGCTGCGCGAGATGGGCGCCGCGTTGCGCCATCGCGGCCCGGACGGCGACGGCCGCTACCGCTCGGGCGATGTCGGCATGGTGCAGACCCGGCTCGCGATCATCGATCTCGATACCGGCGACCAGCCATTGTTCGAGCCGGGCGGTGCGGCGCTGATCGCCAATGGGGAAATCTACAACTACCTCGAGCTGCGCGAGGAATTGGCGGGCGCGCGGCCGATCGTGTTCTCGACCCAATCCGATTGCGAGCTGCCGCTGCATCTCTACCGCCGCTATGGGCTCGACTTCACTCTGCAGCTGCGCGGCATGTACGCCGTGGCATTGCACGATCCGGGCGCCGGACGCCTGGTCCTGGCCCGCGATCCGTTCGGCATCAAGCCGCTCTATTACGCCGAGACGGCGCACGGTTTCGCCTTTGCCTCCGAGCCGGGCGCGCTGATCGAAGCGGGCCTTGTCGCTCCGGCACTCGCTCGCCGGGCGCGCAACGAGCTCGTACAGATGCAGTTCACCACCGGGCGCGAGACGATCTTCGCCGGGATCAACCGGGTGCTGCCGGGGGAAACCGTGGTGGTTCGACGCGGCCGAATCGTCGAGCGTCGCCGCCGTGCGGCACTGCCCGATTTCGGTCCGGTGGCGCTCGACGAAGATGAGGCACTGACCCGGCTCGACGCCGCCCTTGCCGACACCGTGCGCCTTCACCAGCGTTCGGACGTGCCGTTCGGCATGTTTCTGTCGGGCGGCATCGATTTCGACCGCGGTGCTGGCGATGATGGCCCGGCTGGCCGAGCGGCCGGTCAAGGCGTTCACCATCGGCTTTGCCAATGGCGAGATCGCCGACGAGCGCCCGGCGGCGCGCGCCGCGGCCGAGGCGGTCGGCGCCGACCATGTCGAGATCCTGTTTACCGAGGCCGATTACTGGAAATTGCTGCCGGAAATCGTGTCCGCGGTCGACGATCCCGCCGCCGACTACGCGATCCTGCCGACCTGGGCATTGGCGCGGGCGGCGCGCGAGGCCGGGCTCAAGGTGATCTTGTCGGGCGAGGGCGGCGACGAGCTATTCGGCGGCTATGGCCGTTACCGCAGCGTCATGCGCCCGTGGTGGGCGGGCGGGCGCCGGCCGCGTGCCCGCGGCGTGCTCGACGATCTGGGCGTGCTGCGCGGCGAGATCGCGGGCTGGCGCGACGGCATCGCGGCGGCCGAGGTGCATGGCGGCGGCCACGGCCGCACCCCGCTGCAGGCGGCCCAGGCGGTCGATTGCGCCGACTGGCTGCCAAACGATCTCTTGGTCAAGCTCGACCGCTGCCTGATGGCGCACGGCGCCGAGGGCCGCACCCCGTTCCTCGACATCGAAATGGCGGCGTTGGCCTTTCGCCTGCCGGACGAGCTCAAGATCCGGCGCGGTCTCGGGAAATGGCTGCTGCGGCGCTGGCTCGCCGAGCAATTGCCTCAGGCCGAGCCGCTCGCCCGCAAGCGCGGCTTCACCGTGCCGGTCGGGCGCTGGATCGCGCGCCGCGCCGAGACGATCGGGCCGCTCGTCGCGCGCTCGCCGGCGGTGCGCGAGCTCTGCCGGCCCGATGCGGTCGAGAATTTGTTTGCCGCCGCCGGACAAAAACGCGCCGGCCGCGCCGCCTGGAACCTCTTGTTCTACGCCCTTTGGCATCGCCATCACATCGAGCGCGCGCCCTTGCCCCCCGATACCGCCGCCGCGCTGGCCGACTGAACCCTCGATGCTGGCATAGCCTGCCATTAATGGCTATGGTTCCGACGGCAACAACAGACCAACGAAGCCCGGCATGCCGACACGCAACGTCGTGCTGACCGCGCACCATCAGAGCCTCATCGAGGCGCTCGTTAGCTCCGGGCGCTACCATAAGACGAGCCAAGTATTGCGCGAGGGGCTTCGCCTGGTGGAGGCGCGCGAGGCCGCCAAGCTGAAGGCCTTGCAGGAGGCCGCCCGCATCGGCTGCGCCGATCTCGCGGAAGGGCGCTACAAGGATTTCGAGAGCGTCGATGATCTTGCGAATTATCTTGCAGCTTACTAACGCGGGCGAGGCGAGAGTAGAACATGGCAGGATCGACATTTCAGACAAACCCCATAGACCTCTATCGGCTTCTCGACGAGTGCCATCGAGGGGTTATCCAGCTACCGGATTTTCAGCGCAGTTGGGTGTGGGATGAAGAA
The DNA here is from genome assembly GCA_963832875.1 of uncultured Alphaproteobacteria bacterium. Taxonomy (GTDB): domain Bacteria; phylum Pseudomonadota; class Alphaproteobacteria; order ATCC43930; family CGMCC-115725; genus AP-15. The sequence continues at coordinate 755,527 of CAWHWB010000007.1, forward strand.
CGGATCAAAAGTCTGATTGCGTCGATTTCACGAGCCTTTCCCGTCGGCGCGCTCATGTCTCTCGACACTGGCGGCCCGGTCAATTTCAAACCCCGTCCGATAGAAGGCGCGCCGCCCGAGGCACGGCAGACGGCGCCGCAATCGCTCCTCCTCGACGGTCAGCAGCGCATGACCTCGCTTTACCAAGTCACCTTGCGCGGGAAGGTTGTTGAAACGGTCACGCCCAGAAAGAAAAAGGTTCGTCGATGGTTTTATATCGACATCCGGAAAGCGCTCGACGACTCGGTTGATCGCGAGGACGTCATTGTTGCTGTCCCCGAGGACAAGAAAGAAACGACGGACTTCGGTCGAGAGATTACTCGCGATCTTTCAGAGCCCAATAAAGAATACGCTGCCCTAATGTATCCCGTATACTCAGGTGTTCGATTGGGACAAGTGGCAAGACGGCTTTGATGAATATTGGGTAGGAGACCAGAATAAGAAGGAGCGCGAGGAGTTTCGCACTTTCAAGCGGCAGATTCTCGAAAATTTCAAATACTACCGTGTCCCCGTCATTGCCTTGGACCGCTCAACCTCGAAGGAGGCCGTGTGCGTTGTCTTCGAAAAGGTGAACACCGGCGGCAAGCCGCTCGACGCCTTCGAGCTTGTAACCGCAATGTATGCCGCCTCAGGCCACGAATTGCGAAAGGATTGGTACGGTGACGAAAGCACCAGGGGCCGCCACCGGCGCCTTGCGGATGCCCTCCGTCCCGCCGATTCGGAGTCGGGCATCCTTGCCGGTGTAGGCAACACTGATTTTCTCCAAGCCGTTTCGCTTTTCTACACCCGCGACCGACGGAATATCGCCGAGGCTTCCGGAAAGCAGGGCAAGGACTTGCCCGCCGTATCGGGTAATCGGCAGGCCCTCTTGGACCTCCCTCTTGCTGCCTACAAGCGGTTTGAGACGAGGGTGGAGCAAGGGTTCATCCGGGCTGCGAAATTTCTGCACATGCAACACATCTACCGGATTTTCGATCTCCCCTATCAGTCGCAAATAGTCCCCTTGGCGGCGATCCTCGCCGATATTGGCGAGGCATGGGAGCATGCGGCGAACCGCGCGAAATTGGTCCAATGGTACTGGAACGGCGTCTTCGGCGAACTCTACGGCTCTGCGGTCGAAACGCGCATTGCCCGGGACTTTGTAGAGGTCCCTTTATGGCTCAAGGGAGGCCCCGAGCCGTCAACCGTGAGCGAGACGATCTTCCGCGCCGACCGTCTGAAAACAATGCGGATGCGACTATCTGCGGCGTATAAGGGAATGAACGCCTTATTGATGAAGGAAGGTGCGCAGGATTTTCGATCTGGGCAGAAGTTCGACCATGCGGTCTTCTTTGGAGAGAATGTAGATATCCATCACATCTTTCCACAGGACTGGTGCAAATCACATGGCAAAAGGCCTGCCGAATTCGATTCTATAATTAACAAGACGCCGCTCTCTTACCGGACAAATCGCATCATCGGAGGAGTAGCGCCGTCTCAGTACATCGCAAAATTAGAGAAGGGTAATGATGGTACGCCGCCGATCGCCAGCCAGCTGCTTGACGATTATCTGAAATCGCACCTGATTGATCAATCGCTTTTGCGAGCTGACAGGTTCGAAGCGTTCATGGAAGACAGACAAAGGCAACTCTTGGCGCTGATTGAGCAAGCAATGGGCAAATCAGCCTACGCGGGCGCTGTCGCGGAAGAAGGCCAGGATGTTGAGACTGATGAGGACACGACCGAGGCTGAGCTGACAATGGCCGCAGAATAGCGAAAGGCTCCGACATCAGATAAGGGACATCCCGCTTACCATCAACTCTCAGCGAAAAATGAGATGATATCAGCCTGAAAACACGATGGTTTTCAGGATGGAACAATGCCTCGCAACCGCGTGCAGCACCAGAAGGGCCTCTCGGACGATGGGTTCGAGCAGCGCTATCCGGACGAGGCGGCATGCCGGAAGGCGTGGTTCGCCTGGCGCTGGCCGGAGGGCTTCAAGTGTCCACGGTGCGCATCGACAAAGTATTCCGAGATCCAGGGCCGTCAACTGCTCCAGTGCCAGCGCTGCCGGCACCAGACATCGCTGATCGCCGGCACTGTTCTGCAAGGCACCAAGCTGCCGATGCGGGTGTGGTTCCGCGCCATGCATCTGCTTGGCCAAGGCAAGAAGGGGATCTCCAACATCGAGTTGGGCCGGCGGCTGGGGATCTCGACCAATGCTGCCTGGCGGCTTCAGCACAAGCTGATGCAAGCCATGCTCGAGCGCGACCGTCGTTACAAGCTCGGCGCCGCCGGCCCGCGGATCGAGATCGACGACGCTTACATCGGCGGCGAGCGTACTGGCGAAGGGTCCGGGCGCGGTCGTCGCGGCCACACCCCTTTTATCGTCGCGATCGAGACCGCTGATGACGGTCGACCGCTGCACGCTCGCTTGCAGGTGGTGCGAGGCTTCCGAGCCGGTGAAACCAAGCGCCTGTGCTCCGCTGTCGCGGTCGGAGCCACCGTCGTCAGCGACGGCGGCCAGTGGTTTCGCTGCATCGCCGAACAGCCGGGCATCGTCCACGAGCGCCACATCACCGGCTCCGATCGCAAGTCTGCGCGCCACCCCGCCTTCCGCTGGGCAAACACGGTGCTGGCCAATGTCAAGAACAGCCTTTTGGCCACCCATCGCCAGGTCGGCGCCAAACATCTGCCACGTTACCTCGGCGCCTTCGCCTGGCGCTTCAACCGACGCTTTGTTTTAAAAACCATCCACGAGCGGCTCGCTATCGCCGCAACCACCACTCCGCCAATGCCCTATCGCCTCCTCAAACTCGCTGAGGCTCGATGGTAAGCGGGAAGGACATTGTCACATATCAGGGCACGCACGGAGGGCCGGCGGCGAGCGTGACGATCGGGTGGAGAGGTGCGCTCACCGCGCCAGTAGCTCGCGCACCGCGTCGTCGAGGAATTTGGCGTCGGGGGGGTGTTGGGCGGGGTTGCCGGCCCGGTGGCCCCAGATCGACGGGATCGGCCGCAGTTCGGCATGCGGCATTTGGGCAAGCTCGCGGCGGTTGTCCTCGACCGTGAAATAGAGGTCGGTCTCGCACGGCATGACCAGCGCGTCGGCGGTGATGGCGCCCAATGCCTTGCCGAGGTCTCCACCATAGAGTTCGTTGGCGCTGATGTCGGCGTGCTGCCAAGTCCACAGCATGGCCAACAAATCGTTGGCGTCGCGGCGGCGAAAGCCAGCTTCCCAATTGCCGACCAAAAAATCCTCGAGCGAGGAAAAGCCGAGCTTGCGCCATTCCTCCTCGCGGTAGAAGGCCTGGCTCAGCCCCCAGCCGGCATAGACCCGGCCCATCGCCTGAAAGCCGCGGGTGGGCGGGGTCGCGAACCAGCCATCCTGCCAGGCCGGGTCGGCGGTCAGGGCGGCTTTGACGCCTTCGAGGAACACCAGATTATGCGGCGAGGTCTTGGCCGAGCCGCAGATCGCGGCGATGCGCTCGACCCGGTCGGGGAAGAGCGCGGCCCAGTGAAACGCCTGCTGCGCGCCCATCGAAAACCCGTAGACCAGCCGGACCCGCTCGATGCCGAAGACCTCGCGCAGCAGCCGCTGCTGAACCCGCACATTGTCGGCCATCGTGAAATGCGGATAGCGGCCGCGGTCGAATGGCGGCGGCGTGTTGCTTGGCGAGGAGGACAGGCCGTTGCCGAACTTGTTCATGATGACGATGAAATATTTGGTCGGGTCGAGCGCCTTGTCCGGAGCGATCGCCCATTCGAGATCGTAGTGCTGCGCGCCGTAGGAGGTCGGGTAGACCACAACGTTCGAGCGCGCGGCGTCGAGCCTGCCGAAGGTCTTGTAGGCCAGGCGCGCCTTGCGGTAGGTCAGCCCCGATTGCAGGACGACGTCGCCCGCTTCGAAGATTTGATAATCCGGCATCAGTTCCGACTGCCTCACCGCAAGCCTGGGGGTCGCGGCTTACTGAGCGAAGGTGATCTTGCCGGCGCCGTTGACCTCGGTGTTGCGCGCTTTGGGGTTGCCGTAGACGGTGATCGAGCCAGATCCGGAAATTTGCGCGACGATCCCCTGGCGCGCATCGACCGTCGCATCGCCCGAGCCGTTCAGCGTGACGTTCGCCGATTGGGCCGCGAGCCCCTGTGCGACGAAATGATTGGCGCCGCTCATCACGCAGGTCAGCGCCGCGACGGTACCGGAGAGTTCAGCATTGTTGGAGCCGCTGAGCGCGATCGACAGCGGACCCTCGGCAAAGCCCGTGCCATCGATCCGATTGCTTCCGGAAGCGGAGATGTCGGTAATGTCCGGTGACGACACCGTGACCTTGATCCGGCCGTCGACCGAATAGGATTGGTCGGAATAGATCTCCAGGCGGCCGTTCGACACCGTCGTCTTGATGATCGGCAGGATGTTCTTGTCGGTTTCTATGCGCAGCGCGGGCGCTGGCCCGTTGGTGATCGTCAACGCAAAGGCGCCGTCGCTGCGGATCGCGGTGACCGGGCCGATCGGCCGTTCCTGCGACGCCGGCTGCCCGTCGCCGACCACCCGGCCGCCGCCAGTCGCCGCGGTGTCGACCGTGATCGACCCGCCGCTGACCGTGACGCTACTGCCCTCGCCATTGACGCTGACGCTGTTTTGCTGGACGGCGCCCGGTGATGACGAATTGGTGCTCTGCTGGATCACGCTCGTCTGCGAGTGGGCGTAGTGCGCGGTCAGGCAGATCGTCAGCATCGCAGCGGCCGCCAAGGCTGGGTATCTCATCTCGGACCGACGACTTTCCCGACTGTTCCCCGATGCGGGAGTCACCAGCGCAGCACCCGAGCGACGATAACGCCCGGCGAGAGACGCCCGGAGACCCGCGACCGGCCCTCGACCAGCCGAGGTGGCGCGAGCCTAGCGCCGGAGCACGCCGCGAGTTCGACCGAAACCGGTGGCGGGCCGGTGTGGACGCGACCCGCGAGCGGGCGAATTCGGAACCGGAGCAGGACCAGGCGTCCCGCGGCAAGCCGAACTCGATGAATTTGCCCGCAGCACCTTGCCGATCCTGCGGCAGCACCGGTAGATTGCGGTCGCGCTGTGGCACAAGCTGGCGCAGACGGCGGTCAAGGCCGCGCCGGCGTTCGCCGCGGTGACTTCGCAGCATCAGGAGATCGGCATGGCGCAGTTTGTCGTCGGCGTCTTCCAATCAAGCGGCATCGCGCTCGATGCCTACCACCGGTTGCGCACCGAAGGCGTCGCGGCAAGCCGGCTCGCTTACCACATCCTGCGGGAGATCGGACCGGTCCCGGACGTGGTGCAACCCGAATTGCAGGCGCTGCAGATAGACCCGTTGGTGCTGGGCGATGCGCGGAACACCTTTGCGCGCTTTATCCACAATGGCGAGACCGCGGTGTTCGTGCAGGTCGCCGACGACGAGGAGGCCGGTTTCGCCGCAGAGATCCTGAAGCTCTACGCCCCCGCCGCGGTCGAGATCATGTCCCCGGCGGAGAATCCAGCCACGGCGCCGACCACCCCTTCGCCACCGCATGGCCGCGCCAGCTGACCGACGGGCAACTGGCGTAGCCTGAGGCGTTCGCGCAAGGGATGACCTTGCTCGACGACGAACTTCGGCCGGCTGAAGCGGCTCCTCGAAACCGGCTGACCAGGCCTCGTCAGGCTGCTTGCGAGGGGCCTTTGGGGAATTGCTCGGCGCGATAGGTCGGTCGCAGCACGTCGAGCCGCATCGGCACCGGAGTTCCGAGCCACATCGCGTTCTTGCTGTGGTCGTCATAGGAGCTTTCGGTCAGCGGATGGACCAGAACGTCGAGCCCCTCGCGGTTCAGCATCAGCCACGGTACGATTTTCTGAAATTCCTCGGTCCTGAAGACGACGGCGAACTGCGAGATCGGGTGCGGGCCTCGCGGCTCGTCGCTAAGATCGCGCGGCTCGACTGCGAATTTGTTGGCGAGCGTCTCGCGCAGCCGCGCTGCGAGCGGCTTGGTTTGGGCATTGTAATAAACATGCGCGTGATAACCTTTGAGTTCGCTCACTGGAGATCCTCCCAGCATCGATCCGAGTTGACGATTTTGCCGGCCAAATTGTCGCAGACCGGCGCCGGATGCGCAATGTCGAATGCGATCGGGCCAGCAACCGAACCACTCTTCAGGCGTGTTCAACATGCTGTTTGACCGTCGCCCGGTGCTGTCTTACGGTTGCGGATAGAGGATCGAGCGATCTACCGACACGCGGAGGGCTTTATGGACGGCATGGCATCGATGGAGCTGAAGAGCGTCGTGGCGCCGCTGAATTTCTTGGCTCCAATGGCTGAAAAACCGGTCGCCTACAATTACGAGCCGCCGCCCGGAACGCCGCAGCGGACCGGCCGCAATGTCGAGCACCAGGTGGCGATCCGCGACGCGCGGCCGATCGTCGACCGGCTTTCGCTCGACCAGGAGGGGTTTGTCCTGCTGCACCACCAGACGACGGTTTCGAACTTTTATGACGAGGAGCAGATCAAGAAGATCTACTACCCCGAATGCGAGCGGGTCATGAAAGAGGCGACTGGTGCCTCTCGGGTCGTCGCCTTCGACCATATCGTGCGCAACGCGGCGATGTCGGCCAAGGACAAGACGGTCAAGATCCCAGCGAAACGGGTGCACAACGACTACACCGCGTGGTCGTCGCCGCAGCGGGTGCGCGATCTGATGGGCGACGAGGCCGAGGAATTATTAAAGCACCGCTTTGCGATCAACAATCTGTGGCGGCCGATCCGCGGCCCGGTGCTCGAATCGCCGCTGACCCTGTGCGACGCGCAGAGCCTCTCTGAAGAAAACCTGATCGCCAGCGACCTCAAATACCCGGACCGCACCGGCGAGACCTATTCGATCACCTACAATCCCAATCAACGCTATTACTATTTCCCGAAGATGCAGGCCGACGAGGCGGTGCTGATCCGCTGCTTCGACTCGGCCCAGCACGGCGCCGCGCGGTTCTCGGCGCACACCGGCTTCGACGACCCGACCTCGCCGCCCGACGCACCCCCGCGCGAAAGCCTCGAAGTCCGCATGCTGGTGTTCTACCCGCCCGGCGCTTAGACGGGGGCCTCGCCTCTACCCCTCGTCACCCGGCCGTCCGTCCCCTGGCGGATGGCCGGGCTGCGACGCCCGCTCGCGGGGAGAGGTGTTTCGATCATAACTTACGGCAGCCGCACCCCGAATTGGTGAGGGGCGATAGGGTTGCCGAAATTCTGGATGAATACACGGTCGTCGGGCCGAATGGTATTGAGACTAATTTGTGCAACAGCTAGCCGCGAGCGACCACAGCGCTCTATGTTGCTCGGAACATTCACCGGAGCTTCGCATCATGGCTGAACCTCCCGCATGGCCCGCGTACGACATCGGCCCTCACGACAGCGTATTCGCGCTGGGCGTGGCGAGCGTTAACTACGCGAGGTTGGAGTTTGCTTTTGGCTGTATATTTGCAAAGGTACTCGAAATTACCAACAGCCAAGCATGGGAGAAATTGGCAAGGATCAGGAGTAACCATCAGCGTCTTAAGCGAATGCGGACTGCTCTAGATCAGCTTAATTGGCCGGATGACACGAAGAACAGGGTAACTCACTTCATGGAAGCTTTCAAGATACTGGCTGACAATAGAAATCTTCTGGACCACTCTAACGTGTTATAGTGATACTCCGACGGTTCTCTACAAATCAGATGACAAAGGTAATACTATAGGTTCTGTCGTATCTTTGGCAGAACTTCGCCAAGTTGCAGACGACATGATGTATTATTTTGACTATGGCTTGCGTTTCGGTAATTCAATTGGCTTAACGGGGGACGTCGGCACGCTCCTCCACCGCGCATGGCCCGATCAACCGCCCTTGCCTCAGAAGTTAAATTATACATAACAACTGATGGCAAGAGCGGCGGATTTTTTTACGATAAGCGCCGGTTTTTTTTACGATATTTGATTCCGCCACGCCATATCATGTTGAAAAACGAGAATTTAGCTGGTGGCGCAGTTTTTGCGTACTCCAGCGTCGGGCGCTCATTCAAGATCGGAGAGGTTTGATGAAGCTACGTCAGGCGCTTTTAAGCGCGGTGTTCACAGCCGCCACCATAGCGATGGCGGGAGCCGCATCAGCGACCGTCGTGACGGTAGATGGCACCGCAGGGCCTTGGAACCCCGACAACCTGGCCAATCCAGCCTACGGTGCCGGGGACCAAACCGCACCTGCCTTTGTTGCGGTCAATCCCGGCGATAACATCACCATCACCTACCTGTCTGGCCTGACTAGTTCTTTTTTCGGCGTCGCTCCGAGTGTGGACGCCCTCGGTTATACCGGTAGTATCTTCGGCAGCGGCACAGGCGGAGGTTGCCCGGTCGGAGGCTGCACGGGTATCGGCTCCTCCGGCCAGCCGTTTCCCAGCGCCGCCATCGACCCGACGAATACAGGCCCGCAAATCGCGCTCAACGCACTGATCGGGGATTTTGTCAATTCGGCTGGCGTGATTCTCGACGCATTCGCGCCTGGAGACGGACCGTTTACGATCACCGCCCCCGTCGGGTCGGTCGGCCTGCAGTTGGGCATTAACGACGATATCTTCACCGATGGCAACGGCACCACCAACAATGGCACCTTCAACTTTAATGTACCGAGTCCCGACAACACGGGCGCGCTGAGCATCAGCGTGACCGGTTCTTCTGTCGTCCCCGCGGTCCCGGAACCTGCCAGCCTCACACTCCTCGCCAGCGCTCTACTAGGGCTCGGCGCGATCCGCCGCCGCAAGCAAGCGTAGGGCGGAAAAGCGCAGCGCATTCCGCCTTGGACGCCCCAGGTGCGTTGCGTGCGCCCGCTGTCTTGATCTCATCGCCGCTCGCTGCTTCTGCCGGTTTATCGCTGCCACGGGTCCAGCCGGCCGGATACAACCCGTTGGCTACGCATCGGCGGAAGGACGAATGCGGCCAATCCGCCGGATGTTTGACAAGGCCGTGCTTGACCGGGTTGAAATGAATGTAGTCGAAATGAACGGTGAAGTCCCGATCGTCGCGGATCGTGTGCTCCCAGTACCGCCGCTGCCAGATGCCGCGTTCGCCGCGGCTCGTCATGACGGCTGATCGCGGTTCACAAATGGGCATAGATTTCACGAACGCGATTTTGATCGAGCGCCAGCGACTAGGAAAATCGGCATCGCCTGGTGGCAATGTCCATAGACAATGCATGTGGTCAGGAAGGACAACCCAGGCGTCGATATGGAAAGGTGCGCGGGCGCGTGCTCGCCGAACCGCGTCACGCAGCGCGTCGATATGCCCGACCAACAGGTTGGAGCGCCGGTTGAGCAGGTTCACGGTAAAGAAGAACGTTCCGCCCGGCGCCCGGTTGCGGCGATAATCCGGCATGACAGGAGTATGCCCGGTCTCGGTGACCGGCGGAATGCGCTCCGCTGTTCCGCCCTACGCGTGCTACGCGTGCTATCGTGCGGATCAGATGGTCGGGTAGGCCGCAATATCGCGAATAGAGCAGGAGGGGTCACATGACGGCGAGAACGGACGACTACGACGCGATCGTTCGGGTTGTGCAGCTCTACGTCGATGCCTTCAATCACAACGACATCAGCAAGCTCCGGGAAGCTTTTCACGAGGATGCCTGGATATTCTACATCGGCGGCGACGGCACCCTGCACAAGAACCTGATTTCCGAGAGCTTTGAAGCGTGGGCTTCTCCACCCAGTTCGGGCGTGGTCGGTCGGTTCATTTCGGTAACTCAGGTGGGAGATGCCGCTGCGGTCCAGCTCAGCTTTGACTTAGACAAGAATGGGTGGATCGACTTCCACAATCTGCTCAGGATCCACGGAGTTTGGAAGATCACGAACAAGACCGCCACTCACAGCAGCAGGTAGACTTCGCCGGCCAGAGCCATTCCGGCTATTCTCAGATTTATGAAATTGTGCAGCACGCAGGCTTCGGTAGATTTAGCCCTCTACACCCATCACGAACCTTCCCGAACGGAGGCGGCTGCGGCTTCGGCTTGTCTGCGGGACTGGCCGGAGGCTTTGCCTTCCTGTCGGCGGCAGATCCTCCGGCCGAGAAACAGAGAAGCGCCAGAGGTACCAGGGAAAGGCATCGGCAGTCCGGCCTTGCGATCCCGACAACCATGCAATTGCCACACTCGCCTGGTACGTTTAGCGGCATCGGCATCGGTCGGCGGGTGCCGGATGGTCGATCGACCGAGCAGGCGAGGCCTGATTTCTGCCTGCAAATAACAGGCGGAACAGGGGCGGGAGCGGTACGGGCGGTTCGCTGAGTTTGCTTTCGCGGGAATGACGGAGATTTTATGGGGAAGGGGACGGCGTGATCCGGCGCAGCGCCGGAAGGAGTTCGTCGCTGATCAGGCGCATGCTCGAAAGTGCCGAGGCGACCGGCATGCCGCTCCAGTGAGTGCGGAAAATCAGGAAGTTGGCGCCGGCCTGTTCCCAGCACGGGCGCAGCTCTTCCCAGCATTCCTCGGGGCTGCCGAGGATGAAGCGGTCGCGCAGCAGGGCGTCGAGCGACTGGCGGAACAAATCCTGGCCCGGCAAGACCTGGTCCTGTCCCCACTGCGCATAGGTGCGGTATTTCTCGGCGAGGTAGGGGCCGGCCATCTCCAGCGCCGTCGCCTTGTCCCTGGCGCAGAAGATCTCGCGAAGGTAGGGCAGGACCTTGGGAAATGGTCTGCCGCAGCGCGCCAGTTCTTCGCGGTACAAAGCCATTTGCCCGGTGATGACCGGCATCGTCGCATGCGGGTTGATGAACAGGCTGTCGCCGAGGCGTGCGGCACGGCGCAGCGCGGCGTCGCTGTTGGCGGCGATCCAAATCGGCGGGCCCGGCTTTTGCACCGGGCGGCAGGTCGCGGTAACGTTCGCGAGCCGGCAAATTTCGTTCTCGAAAGTAACGCCGTCCTCGGTCCACAGCCGCCGCACGACATCGAGGCACTGCTCGAACCGGCGCACGCGCCGGCCCTTGGGCACGCCGAACGCGTCGAACTCGGTGTCGCGATAACCGAGGCCGACGCCGAAGACGAAATTGCCGCGCCAGATCGCGTCGAGCGAGGCGATGTGCTCGGCGACCTCGACCGGGTTGTGCAGGCCCGCCAGCAACACCCCGGCGATGCCGGTCATCTCGCCGGCCTCGGCCGCCAGCCGCGCCAGAAACGGGATCAGCTGCAATTGCCGCACGCCCTCGCTCAGATAATGCTGGCCGCTGGCGACGGCGTCCCAGCCGCGGTCGCGCGCGAGCCGGGTCATCGCGTACTGGCCTTCGAGCTCGGCGACGATGTCGCTGCCGGGCGGGTGCTGGCCGGTCAGAAAAATCCCGATCTTCATATCGCCTCCATGGCTGCGGCCCGGCCGGCCGCGGGACGACCGGATTGCCCGATCTTCGCAGATCGCCGATGCCGGTAAAGGAGCATTCGCCGATGGCCCGCCGCTATGATGCCGTGCTGTTCGATCTGCTGACGGCGCTGCTCGATTCCTGGACGTTGTGGAACGCGGTCGCCGGCAACACCGAGGACGGCCGTCGTTGGCGCGCCGCCTATCTGGCCAAGACTTATCGCACCGGGCGGTATCGCGCGTACCAGACGCTGGTAGCGGAGGCGGCCGAGGAGGCCGGTCTGCCGCGCACTCTGGCGAACGACCTCGCCTCCGGCTACGCGGCGCTGGAGCCCTGGCCGGAAGTCCGCGAAATTCTGGCTGCGCTCGGCAAAAAGCTGCCAGTGGGGATCGTGACCAACTGCTCGGAACAGCTGGGAAGGATTGCCGCGGCTCGCACCGGCGCCGACTTTGCCGTGATCGTCACCGCCGAGGGCGCCGGCTATTACAAGCCGCATCCCCGGCCCTACCAGATGGCCCTGGATGCGCTCGGGGTGACGCCCGAACGCTGCCTCTACGTCGCCGGCTCGGCCTATGATCTGTTCGGCACCAGCCAACTGGGCCTTTCCGCCTATTGGCACGACAGGGTCGGCATGCCGGCGCCGCCGGACACCCCGAAGCCGATCTGGCACCAAGCAAGCTTGTCGCCGCTGCTGGAAGCGGTCGGTCTGGCGTAATCCGGAAGCCCGAGAAGGCATCGAGGAGGCTCTGATGGAAACCTTCACCGCGAGCGACAGCATGCAGCTCGCCTATGACATCGACGATTTCACCGACCCGTGGAAAGAGGCGCCGACGCTGTTGCTGCTGCATGCTGCGATGGGCAGTGCGAAGCGCTATTACGCCTGGGTTCCGGCGCTCGCCCGGCATTACCGAGTGGTGCGGATGGATCTGCGCGGGCATGGACGCTCGGAGATCCCGCCGGCCGACCGGGCATTGACGCTCGAACGGCTCGTGGCCGATGTCATCGAGCTGATCGATCATCTGGGCTGCGCCAGCGCGCACATCGTCGGCAATTCGGCCGGCGGCTATCTCGGCCAGCAATTAGCGATGAACCAGGCTACGGCAACGCGGGTGCGCAGCCTGATGCTGTTCGGCTCGACGCCGGGTCTCAAAAACAGCCAGGCGCCGAGTTGGATCCCGCAGATCGAGGCGAAAGGGCTGCGCGGCTTCTTGGCCGAGACCATCGCCGACCGGCTGCCGCTTGCCGAGGTCGGTCCGGGGTTGGTCGAGTGGTTTCTCGACCAAGCCGCCAGGAACGACCCGGCCTACATCGCCAAATTCGTGCTGCTGATGGCGAGCTATGATTGGAGCGACCAACTCGGCCGTATCGCCTGTCCGACCCTGGTCGTCGTCCCCGGCGCCGAGCCGATCGGCTCGACCGCCAATTACGAGCCGTTCCGTCGTCTTGTCCGCGATGTCGAAATGCGGGTCTACGACCACGCGCCGCACAACATCTGCGACGCCTTCCCCGACCGCTGCACCGCCGACGTGCTCGATTTCCTGACCCGCCGCTTCGGCCTCGGCCGGTGATCTCAGGAGCGAGGTCATCATCATCGCCCTTCACCAACTTTCGGCCGGACACGACGATATGACATCCGCCGGCAAAAACTCACCCCTCCCGAGGAAATTACGAACACACCAGAAAATATGGTCTTCGATCTGCGAGAACTTGACGATATGATCGGTCATAATCTTGGTCTGCTGTTGGGTGTTCTCCGGATCGGTCGTTATTCGATCTACGTTGTTGCTGAGGATAAACATGGAATTTCGTATAGGGTCAATCTCAACGCCAAGAGAATTAACAAGGTCGTCTATCTCCTGGGGGGCGATCATATAGACGACATACATGGCCCTGGTAAGACTTAATAACTTATCATGATAGCTAAAATTTGAGCGTAGTCGCTCGCCATAGAGATCAGTATTATATTTCGCATAAGCATCTTCTGGCTTTATCTCCCTGAGATATTTTATGTCGGTGAGAGAAGCGTTTACAGCCTGTTCGAATTCGGTTGCTTGTACCCGCAGGTCGGCAAAGGCTTCGATCTCCTTTGCATATAGATTGCTCGTGAATGTCGCATGTTCCTGCCGTAGTGCCGTCCAAAGCGAACCGGCAGCCGCCGCCGCGGCGAGAAACGTCGCCGCAACCATCAGCCAGTCGCTGACCGATGTCCCCGAGCCGTTCTTCACGGCAATATGTCCAGGTAGAAGATCGAGATCGGATGGTCAGCCGACGAGCGCGGGTGGGTGGCGTTCGTGCCAGTGCGTCGCCTGCTGATAGGCCCAGCCGATGCGCAGGGCCGTGGCCTCGTCATAGCCGCGGCAAACGATCTGCAATGACAAGGGCAGCCCGGTCGCGGTGAAGCCGTCGGGCAGCGCCAGCGCGCACAATTCGAGAGCGTTGACAAAGCGGGTGAAATGGGCCGGCGTCGAATTCTGGTCGACGGCATCAAGCGGGATCGCGGCGGTCGTCGTGGTCGGGGTTAGGAGCGCATCGACATCGCCCAACGCTGCCGCGAATTCGGTCTTCGCCTCGTCGCGCTCGCGCAAGGCGCCGAGATAATCGCGCGCCGAGATGCCGCGGCCCGAGGCAATGCGCGGCCGCACCGCATCGTCGATCGGCAGGTTCATGTCGTCGATCAGGTCGCCGACCAGGAAGTAGGATTTAGCCCCGATGATCCGGCCGGTCAATTGGGTGTAGTCGGCAAACCGTCGCGGCAGGTTGACGGTGACGATCTCGGCACCGAGCCGCGCCAGGGTGTCGAGCGCCGCATCGTAGGCGGCGAGCATTTCAGCGGCGACCCGGTCGCGCTCCCGGTCCGGCATCCGCGCCAGCCGCAGCCCGCGCACGCCGCGTCTCATGACCGCCAGTCCTCCGCCGGCAGGGCGCCCCAAGGTGCGCGGGTCGAGCGGATCGGGTCCTTCGATCTCCTGATAGAGCAAGGCTGCGTCCTCGACCGAACGGGCCATCGGCCCCGGCGTGTCGAGCGACGGGCTCAGCGGCAGGATTCCGTAGGTGCTGACCCGGCCGATCGTGGTCTTGAGCCCGCTGAGCCCGCACCACGACGCCGGCAGCCTGACCGACCCGCCGGTATCGGTGCCGATCCCCCACGGCGCCATGCCAGCGGCGACGGCGACGCCGGTGCCGCTGCTCGATCCGCCGGGGGTGCGCGGCTGCGCCGGGTCCCACGGGTTCCACGGTGTGCCGCGGTGTTGGTTAGTGCCCCAGCCGCCCATCGCGAACTCGACCGTATGGGTTTTGCCGATCACGATCATCCCGGCCGCGATCAGGCGTTTGGCGATCGTCGCGGTATAGGCCGAGCGCCGGTCGTGCCAGACCTGCGAGCCGCCGGTCGTGACCCGCCCCTCGATCTCGATCAAATCCTTGAGCGCGATCGGAATGCCGTGCAACGGGCCGACCGCGTGCCCCGACCGGATCGCCTTGTCGGCCGCCTCGGCGGCGAGCCGCGCCTCCTCGGCATAGACCTCGACAAAGGCATGGAGCTTTTGATCCTGCGTGCGGATACGTCCGAGCAGCGCCTCGACCAGGTCGACCGGCGACAGGCGGCCGCCGGCGATCTCGGCGGACAAGACATGAGCCGGCAAAAAACCCAGTTCGGTATTAGCGGACGGCATGGCGCTCCTCACGGCAGCGGACCGGCCAGCATAGGCCCCGCTCGCGCCGGTGCTGTCAACCGGCCGTGGCTCCTTGCGAAGGATTGCGGCGATGGCTACGCCGGGTGATGAAGTTTGGCCTCGGCCCGCGTCGTCGCCGGGATGTGGGCAGGATAGCGCGCGGGCTCGGTGTGCCCCGCGAGGCGACGGGCTTGAGCCGCCGGATGCAGGCGAGCAAAGGAATAAGCACGGTCCGGGCGCCGACCAGCGGCGGCGGCAGCGTGCAGCATCTGCGCCGGCGGTCTTCTGCGCGGCGATCCGCGCCCGGTGGTCCGGTGTCGGGCATACCTACGCCGATTGTCGTCGTCGGCGGCGACGATGGCCCGAAACACGCCGAAGCGCGGGTTCGGGTCATAGGCGGCTGAGTCGGCGGCGAGATAACGATCGTCGTCGCTCGTGACGATCTCGCGCGGACCGGTCTGCGGATAGACGAAACCGTAGCTCGGGTAATCGTGCCCGTATTTCCCCGAGCCCAGATCCAAGACCGCGACATTGGTCCAGTCGTTCGCCGGCGATTCGTCCACCACCGGCACGTCGCGGGTGACCATCCCATGATACCAGTTCGACTGGTCGACCACGATCTCGCGCGGGCCGACCACCTGGGCCACGACCGCGACGTGGCCGGACGGGATCGACCCGGTTCGCTTGAACACCAGAATCGCGCCCGCTTGCGGGATGTGGCCGCGCCAATAGCGGCTCGCCGCCTCGTCCCACCAGCCGCCGGCGGCGCCGAACAGATCGACGCCGGTTTGCGCGCGCGCATAAAGCGCGCAATTCCCAGCCGCCACACGACGCGACGGCAACGTCATAAACGTCATCATAACGGCGCCCCATACGAGGCCCCAGCCGACCTTCGCCCGCATTGATTTGCCCCCCGGCTGATGAGCGGCGCGACGCCCGTTTGTCGAAACGGTCCCCTGTTGCGCGCCTGTTAAGATTCGTTAACGCCGCTCATAGAACCTCAGGTGGGAGGCAGACACACCAACTTTCTTATCGGGCGAGACAAAAAACCGCTCGATTTTTACGAACCCGCGCACGCACCACCGGCATATTCCCGCGCCACGCGGAATGCGGTCTTTAAGCCGGGTACGCAGAAGCCGCGCGGGCCGACAGACTTGAGGGCGATTTGCGACCGCCGCCAAACAGGCGGCCGACGGCGTGCACCCCTCCGCTAGATTCGTCTGGATGTCCGGCCCCGCCGCGCCGGCGGTTTGGTCTCGCATTCCACCCCCGCCCAAGTATCGGTATGAGGTATTTTGCGCCGAAGTATCTGCGGAGCGGCTGGAGACCGGGGATTCCAATTAATCAACGGACGACCGGCGCCGGGCGGGCGATTGTCGCCCTCGCTCTGATCGCAGCCTGCGGCATCTCGCCGGCGCCGCCGAGGGTCGAGCGCGCGATCCTCGGGCAAAAGCCGCTCTATGGCCCGGAGTTGGTCAACGTGGTGCCTAATTTGGCGGCGATCGACCGGCTGATCTGGATGCCGGGGCTTGACGATGGCTGGGACCCGCAGGGATTGGCGGTGGCCCGCGGCAGACTCTACGTCTCCGGCTATCGCAGCCTTGGGACTTGGCAGAACCGAGGTCCTTGCCGGGTGTTTCGCATCGATCCTGAGAGCGGTGCCGAAACCGGGCATTTCGCGGTGCCGCTGCCCTGCGGTCACGCCGGCGGCCTCGCCTATGCCGGCGAAGGCAAGCTGTTCGTCGCCGACACGCGTACCCTCTTCGAGGTCGATCTCGACCGCGCCTTTATGGACCCTCTCCCGAAATTCCGGGTGTTTCCGCTGGGCGCCGGGCTCAAGGGTGCGTTCGCGGTTTCAGGACTGGGCGCGATCTGGATCGGCGACTACGAGGAAGACCGGCCGGCCAAGATGTTCAAATTCGAACTCGCCGTCCTCGATGGACTGGAAAATGGCGCGGTGCTGAGCGCCGGCGCGGCCTCGGCGATCGTGCCGATCCCCAGCTACGCTCAGGGCGGCGCGATTGGCCGCTTCGACGAGTTGTGGATTGCACGCAGCGACCTTGGCTGGGGCGCGCTGGACAAGCTCGACCCCGTCACCGGGCGGCTAGAACAGCGCTACGGCGTGCCTGGCGGCGTCGAGGGCATCGCCTTCGACAGCACCGGGCGGCTATGGTGCGTCTCCGAGGCCGGCGCGCGTCATCAGCCGCTGCGCTACCCGTTCTTCCCGCTGATCTTCCGCCTCGACCCCGCGCGGCTCAAACCGGCCGCTGCTCCCGGCGACTGAGTCAGGCGCGGACCGGGACGCCCTTCTCTTCGAGCACCTGCTGCAATTCGCCGGTCTCGTACATCTCGCGGATGATGTCGCAGCCGCCGACGAACTCGCCCTTGACGTAGAGCTGCGGGATCGTCGGCCAGCTCGAGAATTCCTTGATCCCCTGGCGAATCTGTGGGTCGGCGAGCACATCGACGCCTTTGAACTTGACCCCGAGGTGGCTCAAGATCTGCACCACCGCCGCGGAGAACCCGCATTGCGGAAAAACCGGCGTGCCTTTCATGTAGAGCACGACCGGCGTGTCGGCGATTTCCCGGCTGATGCGTTCTTGAACGATGTCGTCCATGATGTTCGTCCTTGGTTTCGGAGAGAATTCGCTGATCTTGGATCCGGCCTTAATCCTCGGGGGCGCCGGTCTGTAGCGCCAGCGCGTGCAATTCGTTGCCCATCCGGCCGCGCAGGGCCTGGTAGACCATCTGATGCTGCTGGACGCGAGTTTTGCCGCGAAAGGCGCCGGAGACGACATGGGCTGCGTAGTGGTCGCCGTCGCCGCGCAAATCCTCGATCGACACCCGCGCATCGGGGAGGCTTTCCTTGATCAGCCGCTCGATCATCGCCGCGTCCATCGCCATCCGCTTCCCCTCGCTCACGACCGATCCATATAGTCCGGCAGCCAAGCTTCGTTTGCGGCTTTCAGTACGCTGACGGATATGGCACCGGCGCCCGATAGTGTCAACGCAACCCCGCCGACCACGCCGATGACGCGAGCCGGAACCCCGGCAGCTCGCGCTGCCGCCAGCATCGCGTCGGGCGCGCCGGTCTCGATCAAGTAGCGCGCCTGGTCTTCGCCAAAGAACCAAGCGCCGCGCGCCAAGTCGCCGGGCGGCGGGTCGAGCGTGACGCCGAGGCCGCCAGCCATGGCCATCTCGGCGATTGCGACGAGGAGGCCGCCATCCGACAGATCATGGCAGGCTGCGGCGCGGCCCACGTGAATTTCGGCACGCACGAAGTCGCCGTTGCGGCGCTCGGCGGCGAGATCAATGGGTGGCGGCGGGCCCGCCTCGCTTCCCTCGATCTCGCGCAGGTAGAGAGAGGCGCCGAGATGACCCCGCGTGTCGCCGATCAAGATCAACGCGTCGCCGTCGCATTTGAGCGCCAGATCGACCGCGTTGCCGGCGTCGGCGACCAGCCCGACGCCGCCGATGACCGGGGTCGGCAGGATCGCCTGGCCGCTCGTTTCGTTGTAGAGCGACACGTTGCCGGAAACGATCGGATAGTCGAGCGCGAGAGAGGCGGCGCGGATGCCTTCGACCGCGCCGACGAACTGGCCCATGATCTCCGGCCGCTCGGGGTTGCCGAAATTCATGTTGTCCGTCAATGCCAATGGGAAGGCCCCGACCGCGGTCAGGTTGCGCCAGCTCTCGGCCACCGCCTGCATGCCGCCGCGCACCGGGTCGGCCCGGCAATAGCGCGGGGTGCAGTCGGTCGCCAGCGCCAGCGCTTTCGCCTCGCCGACCCGGATCACCGCAGCGTCGCCGCCCGGCCGCTTGACCGTATTGCCCATGACCAGGTGATCGTACTGCTCCCAGATCCAGCGCTTGGAGGCGAGCGCCGGCGAGCTGATCAGCCGTTTCAGGCAATCGAGCGGATCGCGGTCGGGGATGGCTGCCGAATCGATCTCCGGCTCGGGATCGGCGCTGCGCCACGGCCGCCGGTAAACCGGCGTCTCGGTCACCAATGGCCCGACCGGAATGTCGGCGGCGGTCTCGCCGTGCATCCGCAGCACCAGACGGCCGGTCTCGGTGACCCGGCCGATCACTGCGAAGTCGAGCTCCCATTTCTCGAAGATGCGCCGCGCCTCGCCCTCGCTACCCGGCCGCAGGACCATCAGCATCCGCTCCTGGCTCTCGCTGAGCATGATCTCGTAGGGGGTCATGCCGGCCTCGCGCGCCGGCACCCGGTCGAGGTCGAGGGTGATGCCGAGCCCGCCCTTGCCGGCCATTTCGACCGAGGACGAGGTCAGCCCGGCCGCCCCCATGTCCTGGATCGCGACGATCGCGTCGCCCTGCATCAGTTCGAGACAGGCCTCGATCAGCAGTTTCTCGGTGAACGGGTCGCCGACCTGCACGGTCGGCCGCTTTTCGCCAACATTCTCTGGAGCATCGCCGCCGAATTCGGCCGAGGCCATCGTCGCTCCGTGGATGCCGTCGCGCCCGGTCTTGGCCCCGACATAGACGACCGCGTTCCCCGGCCCCGCCGCGGTCGAATAAAAGATCCGGTCGGCACGGGCGATCCCGACACCCATCGCGTTGACCAGGATGTTTCCGTTGTAGGCGGGGTCGAACGCGCACTCGCCGCCGACCGTCGGCACCCCGACGCAATTGCCATAGCCGCCGATCCCGGCGACGACGCCGGCGACCAGATGTCGGGTGCGCGGATGGTCGGGGCTGCCGAAGCGCAATGAATCGAGGATCGCGATCGGCCGCGCGCCCATCGTGAACACGTCGCGCAGGATGCCGCCGACCCCGGTCGCCGCCCCTTGATAAGGCTCGATGAAAGAGGGGTGGTTGTGGCTCTCGATCTTGAAGACGACCGCGTCGCCATCGCCGATATCGACGATTCCGGCATTCTCGCCTGGCCCGCAGATCACCCGGCTGCCGGTGGTGGGGAGGGTCTTGAGCCAAATTTTCGACGATTTATACGAGCAGTGCTCGCTCCACATCACCGAAAAGATGCCGAGCTCGGTCATGTTCGGCGCCCGGCCCAGGATCGCCACCGCGCGCTCGAACTCCTCGCCGGTCAGCCCATGCTCGGCGGCGAGCGCAGGGGTGACGTTGCTGCGGCTTTTCATGCGGTAGGACGACGAGGACGAATTCCCTCTCCCCCCGCCGCCGGGGAGGAGAGGGTTAGCGTGAGGGGGGCCGGATTCCACGCTCCAAGGCCGGAGCTCGAATGGGCTGGGGGAGCAGAATGCGCCAACACCCTTTGTCGCCGCGCGTGGTCGGCGCCCCTCTCACCCTGCCCTCTCCCCCCGCTTGCGGGGGGAGAGTAGGAAAATTGGGGGGAAGGGAGAGAAAATGACGCGTCGCGGAGGCGCACAGCCGCTATTGCAGGCTCATTGCAATGCGCTCGCCAGGCCGGCGA
The DNA here is from genome assembly GCA_963832875.1 of uncultured Alphaproteobacteria bacterium. GTDB lineage: Bacteria > Pseudomonadota > Alphaproteobacteria > ATCC43930 > CGMCC-115725 > AP-15. Next base: position 775,985 of record CAWHWB010000007.1, read on the forward strand.
AGAACGCCTGGCCATCGGTGCCGCCCAAGAGCGGATCGGTGGCGTTCTCCGGGTGCGGCATCAGGCCGAGCACGGTGCGGCTGCCGTTCAAAATGCCGGCGATCGCCCGCGCGGCGCCGTTGAAGTTTTCAGCGTCGTCGAGGCTGCCGTCGGCAGCGCAATAACGAAACGCGACGCGGCCCTCGCCTTCGAGCCGGTCGAGCGTGTCGGGATCAGCGGTGTAGTTGCCGTCATGGTGCGCCGTCGCCACCCGGATCGTCTGGCCGGCGGCATAGCCGCAGGTGAAGATCGTCTGGCTGTTCTCGACACGCAGATGGATGTCGCGGCACACGAAGCGCAGCGAGCGGTTCGGCAGCAGCGCCCCCGGCAGGATCCCGGCTTCGGTCAGGATTTGAAAACCGTTGCAGATGCCGAGCACCGGCGTTCCCCGGTCGGCCCGCGCGCGCACCTCGCGCATGATCGGAGAGTGCGCCGCCATCGCCCCGCAACGCAGGTAGTCGCCATAGGCAAACCCGCCGGGCAGCACGATCAGGTCGGTTTCGGGCAGGCTCGCCTCGCGATGCCAGACCCGAACCGGCTCATGCCCGGTCGCCCGCTTCAGCGCCATGCAGACGTCCTGCTCGCGGTTCGAGCCGGGAAAAATGATGATGGCGGCGTTCATGACCATGCCTCGGCGATCATGGCGGTCAAATACTCTGCCGAACCCAACCGTTCAAGCTATGGAACCCTGGCGCGCCGCCGCAGTTGGTCTTGCGCGGGGGTGCGCGCGGCCGATAGGTTGCGGCTGGCTCGACGCTGCTCGAGACTCGAGGCTGCTCGAAAGAGGTATCGGTGGATTCTCCTGTTGCCGCGCCCCCGCTTTCAGCGGTCGATTATTCGTCATTCGATTGGCGATTCCGTCAGCTTCTCGACACTTTGCCAGCGGCCGTCTACACGACGGACGCACAAGGCCGCCTGACGTTTTACAACGAGGCCGCGGTTGAGCTGTCGGGCTGCCGACCGGAGTTGGGCAGCGACCGCTGGTGCGTCAGCTGGCGCCTGTACCGGCCGGACGGCTCGCCGCTCCCGCACAGCGAGTGCCCGATGGCCATAGCGCTCAAGGAGGACCGGCCGATCCGTGGGGTCGAGGCGATCTTGGAGCGGCCGGACGGCAGCCGTGTCAATTTCCTGCCGTTTCCGACCCCGCTGCACGATGCAACAGGCGCGTTGATCGGCGGCATCAATATGCTGGTCGACGTGACCGAGCGCCAAAATGCGGAGGAAGCGCGCCGGCGGCTCACCGCGGAGCTCGAGCAGCGGGTCGAGGAGCGCACGCGCGAGATGGCGGACGCGTTGGCCCAGCTGCGGGTCAGCGAGGAGCGGTTCCGGCTGCTGGTACAGGGGGTCACCGACTACGCGATCTTCATGCTTGACCCTGACGGCGTGGTGGCCAACTGGAATCTCGGCGCCGAGCGTATCAAGGGCTATGCGGCCAACGAGATCATCGGCCGGCATTTCTCCCAGTTCTATACTCAGGAGGATCGCCAGAACGGGTTGCCGCAAAAAGCGTTGGAGGCGGCGCGGCGCATCGGCAAGTACGAAGCCGAGGGCTGGCGAGTACGCAAGGACGGCACGGTCTTTTGGGCCAATGTCGTCGTCGACAGGATCCTCGACCGGACCGGTCGGCTGATCGGCTTTGCCAAAATCACTCGCGATCTGACCGAGAGGCGGGCAACCGAAGAGCAGCTGCGTCAGGCACAAAGGATGGAGGCCGTCGGTCAACTGACCGGCGGCGTCGCCCACGATTTCAACAATCTGCTGACGGCGATCATCGGCAATCTCGAAATGCTCGCTACGGTAGTGCCGGAAGGGGGCGCCGGCAGCCGCTACGCCAACGGCGCATTACGCGCGGCGTTGCGCGGGTCGCGACTGACCCAACAGCTGCTGGCGTTTTCGCGCCGCCAGGAGATCCGCCCGCAAATCGTCAACATTAATCACTTATTGCGCGAGACCCTGACCCTTTGCCAGAAGACCCTCGGCGAAGGGATCGAAGTCGAGATGCGTCTGCAGCCGGATATTTGGACGTGCTTTACCGATCCGGCTCAGTTCGAGGCTTCTGTCCTGAACCTCGCGGCCAACGCGCGCGATGCCATGGAGCTGTCGGGGCGGCTGACGATCGCCAGCGAGAACGTCACCGCCGGCGGCGGCGACGGGATGGACTTGGCTGCCGGGGAGTATGTCGTCGTCGCGATCAGCGACACCGGTTGTGGGATGAGCGCGGATGTGCTCGCACGCGCGTTCGAGCCGTTCTACACGACGAAGGAGGTCGGCAAGGGCACCGGTCTCGGCTTGAGCCAGGTCTACGGCTTTGCCAAGCAGTCGGGCGGCGCCGCGCGCATCGAAAGCCGAAAAGGCCTCGGCACGACGGTGCGGATCTATTTGCCGCGGAAGGACGGTCTGGCGGCCGAGCACGACGAGCTGGCGGACGAGCTGTTCGCGGCGGCATGCGTCCAAGCAACGGTGCTGGTCGTCGAAGACGACCCTGATGTCCGCGAAATGATCGTCGCCATGCTGTCGGATCTCGGCTACCGGACTTTGGTCGCACAAACCGGTCCCGAGGCGCTCGCGCTGCTGCGCAACGAGAATACCATCGACCTTTTGTTCACCGACGTCGTCATGCCGGCCGGAATGAGCGGCATCGATCTCGCCCATGCGGCGACGCGGCTGCGGCCCGGGTTGAAGGTGTTGTTGACCTCGGGCTATGCCGGCGCGGTGCGAGAGGCGCTTTCGGGGGGCGCAGAATTCCCGTTTCTGGCCAAGCCCTACCGGGCGCCGGTATTAGAGAAAAAGCTCAGGGAGACTTTGGGCGAACGGCCGCGGCCCCATTCGGCATGATTTCGATCGTGTAGTCTTCGATGACCGGATTGGCGAGCAACTGCTTGCACATCGCCTCGACCTGCGCGTGCGCTGGGGCCGGATCGGCTTCGGCGAGCTCGATTTCGATCAGCTTACCCTGCCGCACCCCGCCGATGCCAACGAACCCCAGAGAGGCGAGAGCGTTGCCGATCGCCTTGCCCTGCGGGTCGAGCACGCCTGGTTTCAGGATTATGCGCACGCGCGCTTTCATTTGGATGGGCCCTGCCGTCGACTTTCAACCGATGTAGCGGGGCCGGTCCGCAGACACAATCCCGGCCGGAGCGTCATACTGCGCCGACCTCCCGCCAGGGGGTCGATTTGGGCTGCCATCCGGCAAAGCGGAAATGGGCCCGGCGATCGGATCCGTCGCTCGCCGGCAACGCGATCAGCGCGCTCGACACGGTGCCGTAGCCGTCGGTGCGAAACCGCATCGCGGCACTCGCCGGCTCGCCCGGCGGCGCGCGGGTGCTGCCGAGCAGCGACTCCCACCCGACCCAATCGCCGTGGTCGGGATCGGGCGCCGGCCATTCGCGAAACGCCGGCATCGCCAGTTCGAGGCGCCTGGTGCCGAGATCGTCGACATCGCCGGCGGCGATCAGCGACAGCCCCTCCTTTAGCGGATGCACCTCGATGCGCGCGCCGCCGGCATGCCGCAGCCAGAACCCGTCGCGTTCGTCGGCGAGGATCAGATTGAAAGTGCGATAGGAATCGGGGTCGAGATATGACAGGGCATCGGCCGCGGCGACGGCGTCGGCATGGTCGAGCGCTTCCAACACCAGTTCGCCGCGCGACCTCCGGCCAGGCATCGGCCCGAGCGAGCCGGTGCGGTTCAGCACCGCCGCTGCGACACCCCAGTCGTTGATCCCGAGCCACGACCCGCCGGCCAGCTCATCGACCCCGGCCACCACTTCCGGGCGGTCCGGCCAATGCCGTCCGGGCGGCAGCCACGGCCGGTCGATCATCTCGTCGCGATTGGCGCCGAGGATGACCGGCCAGGAATGGTCCGGCCGGCGCAGGATCACCACGGTGCACATTCAGTCTCCGACACTCCTCATCGGCTTTGACATTCCCTGCTCGTCATAGACTCAGCCATTCCCTGCTTGCCGCGGTAAAATCGCCACGCCATATCGTGGGAAGCGGCAGTCGTGCCGCGTTGCATGGGTGTGAGAGAAATACGATGACCACCTTTGCCGACCGCGAGAAGGAGTTCGAGAACCGGTTCAAGCACGACGAGGAGTTCCGGTTCAAGACGACCGCGCGCCGCAACGGGATGCTGGGACGGTGGGCCGCGCAGCAACTCGGCCTCGACGCAGAGGCAGCCGAAGCATATGCGAATGACCTGGTCGCAGTTCAGTTCCAGCCCGGCGGCGACCAGCGCGTCCTTGACAAGCTCGTTGCTGACCTCGCCGCCCATGATGCGGGCATCACCCCGGCCCGCATCAGCTTCGAGCTCGATCATTTCGCCCAACAAGCAAAGCAGGAGCTGATGAACGAGTAGGGCTCCTCACACCGGCCGGTCGCCCTTGACCGTCACCCGGTGGCCGGAGCGGGTATGCGGCCAGTAATCCCACATCGCATGGTGCTGGACGCAGCGATTGTCCCAGAACGCGATCGAATTCTCCCGCCAGTGAAACCGGCACTGAAACAGCGGGTTCGCCATGTGCTCGTAAAGATAGCGTAGGATGCCCTCGCTCTCATCGAGCGGGATGCCGAGAATCCGGCGGGTAAACCCCTTATTGACGTAGAGCGCCTTTTTGCCGGTCACCGGATGGGTGCGCACGACCGGGTGCTCGGCGCGCGGGTATTCCGGCTTGTCGGCGATGCCATAATTCGCGTACTGGCCGCGATAGTGCTCGCCGGTGTGCTCGGCGGTCAGCCCGTCGAGATAATTCTTCATGCGGTCCGACAGCGCATCGTAGGCTGCGTACATGCTGGCGAACAGCGTGTCGCCGCCGTTGGGCGGACATTTCCTGATATAGAGGATGCTGCCCATCGGCGGCTCGGGGTCGCACGACACGTCGCTGTGCCAGCCCTCGCCATTGGCGCGCGGGCTGTCCTTGTCGGCGTGGATGATCATCAATTCGGGCTTGCCCGGTGCGGAGGGTGCGGCCGGATGAATGTGTAGATCGCCGAACAGGCGGCCGAACGCGAGATGCCGGTCTTCGCTCAAATGCTGGTCGCGGAAAAAGAGGACCGAATTCTCGGCGAGCGCGCGATGGATCTCGTCGAGGGTGCGGTTGCCGAGCGGCTGCGCCAGGTCGACGCCGGCGACCTCGCCGCCGATGATCGGTGTCAGCTTGTTGACGCTGATAGTGTCGTATGGCGCGCCCTCGTCGGCGACGTGCTTGATGCGGGGACCGTTGCGGCTGCGTAACGAGCTCATTCTGCTCCTCCTGTGACGGGGCTACTCGCCAAAGACGCGGCGAAAGATCGTGTCGACGTGCTTTAGATGATAGGCGGGGTCGAACAGATCGTCGATCGCCTGCGCCGGCAAATAGCGGCCGATCTCCGCGTCGGCCTTGAGCCGGTCGGCGAAACGGCCTTCGCCGCGCCAGGCGGCCATTGCGTGGCGCTGGACCGCGGCATAGGCGTCCTCGCGGCTCATCCCGGCCTGGGTCAGCGCCAATAGGACACGCTGGGAGTCGACCAGCCCACCAAGGGATTCAAGGCTCTCGCGCATCCGCTCCGGATAGACCACCAGCCGGTCGACAAGCCCGGTCAGCCGCGCCAGCGCAAAATCGAGAGCGACCGTCGCGTCGGGGGCGATCACCCGCTCGACGGAGGAATGCGAGATGTCGCGCTCATGCCAGGTGACGACATTTTCGAGCGCGGGAATGACGGTCGCGCGGATGACCCGAGACAGGCCGGTCAGGTTTTCCGACAGGATCGGGTTGCGCTTGTGCGGCATTGCCGATGAGCCCTTTTGCCCCTCGGCGAAATATTCCTGAGCCTCGCGCAATTCGGTGCGCTGCAGGTGGCGGATTTCGGTCGCTAGACGCTCGATCCCGGCGGCGATAAGGGCGAGCGTCATAAAATACTGGGCGTGCCGGTCGCGCGGGATGATCTGGGTCGAGATCGGCTCGGGTTCGAGGCCGAGCTTCTCTGCGACGTAGGTTTCGACCGCCGGGTCGATATTGGCAAAGGTGCCGACAGCACCCGAAATGGCGCAGGTCGCGATCTCCCGGCGTGCCGCGACGAGCCGCTCGCGGTCGCGGGCGAACTCGGCGTAATGCCCGGCGAGCTTGAGACCGAAGGTGGTCGGCTCGGCGTGGACGCCGTGGCTGCGCGCGATCATCGGCGTGTATTTATGTTCGACCGCGCGCCGCTTCAGCGCCGCCAGCACCGCGTCGAGATCAGCCAGCAACAGATCGGCCGTCGCTGTCAGCTGCACCGCGAGGCAGGTGTCGAGCACATCGCTCGAAGTCATCCCTTGGTGCACGAAGCGCGCCTCGGCTCCGACGTGTTCGGCGACATTGGTCAGAAAGGCTATCGTCTCGTGATGGACCTCGCGTTCGATCTCGCCGATGCGCGCGACCTCGAAAGCGCCGCGCTCGCGCACCGCCTTGGCCGTGCCGGCAGGAATGACGCCGAGCCGCTCCTGCGCTTCACAGGCATAGACCTCGATGTCGAACTGGATGCGGAAATAGTTTTCCGGCGCCCAGATCCGGGCCATCTGCGGGCGACTGTAGCGCGGGATCATGGTCGCGGTCCCGGGGCCGGCAGCAGCGGCTTGGCCATCAGCACCTCGTCCCAATAATGCCCGTTCTGTTTCAAGGAGTTCTTCTCGATGCCGTATTCGATGAAGCCGAGACCGATATATAGGCGCCGTGCCGGCTCGTTGTCGGCGACGACGCTCAGCTGCAGCACCTCAACTTCCTGGCGCGCACGGCCGACCACCGCCTCGACCAGCCGCCGACCGATGCCGGCCCTCCTCGCCTGCGGCCGAACATACATGCCCACCAGCACGCCCTTGTGAGCCTCTTTCCGCCCCTGCCTCGGAAAAAACCCAGCGATGCCCACCAAATCGGCGCCGTCAAAGGCGCCGAATACCGCTCCGCGGTCGAGCCGGCCGGCGAACCACGCCAGGGGCTCGGCGCTTTCCGCCGCGAAGGTGCTGCCGAAGGCTTCCGGGCTCAGCCCCAGCGCCTCCAGCCGGATGTCGCGATAGAGCGCGGCATCCGCCGGCAGCAAGAGCCGCACCTTGATCTCTGTGGCAACCACCTCAGCGGCGCTCCGGCCGAATTTCCTCGGCCGGATCGTAGCCGAAACGGGCGAGGGCCGTGAACATATGCGGCGGCACGGGCGCCATGACTGAGATCGGCGGCCGGGCCGGGTAAAGCGGCAGCGAAACCGCGCGCGCGTGCAGCAACAGCCGCGCGCTGCTGCCGGCGAGGCCGTAGACTGGGTCGCCGGCGACCGGACAGCCGAGCGCCGCGCAATGCACCCGGACCTGATGAGTCCGCCCGGTGCGCGGCCGCAATTCGAGCCAAGCGCGTCTGTCGGCCAAGCCGAGCACGCGGTAATCGGTGATCGCGCGCCGCCCCTCGGGGTCGATCATCATCCGCCAGCCGGCGCCACCACGGGTGATCTTTTTCAGCCCGGTTTCGATTCGGCCCTCGGCCTCGGCCGGTGCCCCGTCGACGACCGCCCAATAGACTTTTTCCACCTTGCCCGCGGCGAACAGCGCGCCCAACCGCCGCAACGCCTTGGGATGGCGGCCGAGCACGAGGCAGCCGCTGGTGTCGCGGTCGAGCCGGTGGGCGAGGGCAGGGGGATATGGCAGGCCAAAGCGCAGTGCTGCGAACCCGCTTTCGAGGTTCGGTCCGCCGCCCGGACCCGGATGCACCGCGATCCCCGCCGGCTTGTCGAGGACCAGAACCAGGCCGTCTCGATAAAGCACCCGATCTGTGAACGGCCCCTCACCCCGGCCCTCTCTCCGCAAGCGGGGCGAGGGAGCAAATCGTGGCGCGGCGGCCCCCACCTTCCCGCTGACGCGGCTCCCTCGCTCTCCCCGCAACGCGGGGAGAGCGCCAGGGTGAGAAGCGAGGCCCGATCGGAGCGGCCGCTCCATCGTCTCCGAACGGCTATTCCGCGGCGTCGCGGGCGGAGGCGGGGGTGCGGAACTGGGTGCGGCGCGCGTCCCATTCGTCGGCGCCGACGCGCTGGAACATTTCGCGCACGGTCATTTCCTTCGGCGGTGCCGGGTGGCGGTGGATTGCCTTCAGCTCCAAGAGCTTCTCCTCGCAGATCCCGACGACGCATTTGATCAGGAGGCCGGGCACGATCGCCAGCTTGTAGCCGATCGCCGCGGCCTCGCGCAGGTCGAGGTCGGGCGTCTTGCCGCCATAGACGACATTCAGCAGGCACGGGCCGCGGACCAGCCGCGGCACCGCGGCGACTTCCTCGAGCGTCTGCGGCGCCTCGACAAAGGCCATCTCGGCGCCGGCGGCGAGGGCGGCGTTGGCGCGCGCGACCGCTTCGTCAAATCCGGCGACGGCGCGCGCATCGGTGCGGGCGATAATCAGGAAGTCACGGTCGCGACGAGCGGCGGAGGCGGCGCGGATCTTGGCCAGCCAATCCTCGCGCGGGACGATCTCCTTGTCGTCGAGATGTCCGCATTTTTTCGGAAAGCCCTGGTCCTCGATGTGGATGCCGGCGACACCGGCGCGCTCAAATTCGCGCACAGAGCGAAACACGTTGAGCTCGTTGCCGTAGCCGGTGTCGGCGTCGGCAACGACCGGCAGCTCGACTGCAGCGGCGATCCGCTCGGCGTTGGCCACCATCTCAGACATCGTGACCAACCCGAAATCGGGATAGCCCAACGTCGCCGCGGTTCCAGCGCCAGTCATATAGACTGCGTCGAACCCGGCCTGCGCGATCAATTTGGCGGTGATGCAATCGTAGGCGCCCGGCGCCACCACCATCCCGTCTCGACGCAGCAATCGGCGAAAGTGGCCGGCCTGGGTCATCTCTTCCTCCGTGCGATCAGCCGCGACGAAGCTAGGGCTCCGATCCACCGCCGTCCAGCCCGTTGCCTCGCCGGTCCGGTCTCTTGATGAGCGGCGGGGTGCGGTCTAGTTTCGGCCAAAATCGCGGAGGGGTACAGATGTACAGCTTCAACTTGAAGGCGGAGCAGGCGTTCGATCCGAAGAAGCATTTGGAACGCGTGCTCGGCACGACGGGCGAGGGCGATGTCACGATCGCCTGCTGGGAGCCGGGCCAGACCAGCCCCTACCACTGCCACCCCGATGCCACCGAGATCTATTTCTGCTTCGAGGGCGGCGGCACGATGCGCACCCCGAGCGAAACTCTCGAAATCGCGCCCGGCGGGTTCGTCGTCCATCCGCGCGGCGAGCTGCACGAGTACAGGAACGGCCCGCAGCGCACCTTGCTGTTCCGAGTGCGCTACGGCGGGGCGATGTCCGGCCGCACCAGGGAATGGCCGAGCAACCCCAACTGGCAGCCGCGTCCCGAGGACGTCGACTATTTCACGCAACACCCGGCGGCCTGAGGAGTTTTGCAATGACCCCGGCATCGGCGCGCAACATCGATTTTGTCGGCAGCTGCGACCAGGGCGGCCGCGGCGACGGCGTGCAGGTCATGGTCCACAAGGGTCATGCCTTTGTCGGCCACATGTTCAGTGACGGCTTCACAATCGTCGATGTCCGCGACGCGAAGCACCCGCGCACCGCGAATTTCATCGCGGCGCCGGCCAACTCGCGGGCCTTTCACCTGCAAACGCATGAAGATTTGCTGCTGACGGTGAATTCGCCGAACATCTGGGTGTTGCAGGGCTATTCCGATCCGAACGATTATTTCAAGGGATCGATCACCGACACCTTCACCCGGCGCGAGAAGGCGTTCGCCGCGGGGCTGCGGGTCTACGACATCAGCAGCCCGGCGGAGCCGCGCGAGATCGCCTTCATGCCGGTCGAGGGGCTGGGGCTGCACCGGCTGTGGTATGTCGGCGGGCGCTATGCCTATGCCTCGGCGCATTGGGAGGGGTTTACCGACCACATCCTCGCAATCATCGACATGAAGGAGCCGACCCGGCCTGAAGTCGTTGGCCGCTGGTGGCTGCCCGGCATGCACGCGGCCGGCGGTGAGACCCCGAGCTGGCCGAAAGGCCGGCGCTATGCGCTGCATCATGCGATCGTCGCCGGAGACCTCGCCTATGGCGCCTGGCGTGACGGCGGACTGACCATCCACGACGTCTCCGACCCGACCGCGCCCAAATTGATCGGCCGGCGCAACTGGTCGCCGCCGTTCGGCGGCGGCACCCACACGCCGCTGCCGTTGCCCGACCGCAACCTGTTGATCGCCGCCGACGAGGGCAATCTCGACAATTGCGCCAACGGCATCCAGCGCTGCTGGGTGTTCGACGTGCGCGATCCGGCGAACCCGGTGTCGATCGCCACCCTGCCGACCCCGGACGAAGAGGATTATTGCGCCAAAGGCGCCAAATTCGGCCCGCACAATCTGCACGAGAACCGGCCGGGCTCGCTGGTCAGCTCGAGCCTGGTGTTCGCGACCTACCAGAATGCCGGGGTGCGGGTGTTCGACATATCCGACCCATTCCAGCCGCGCGCTGTCGGACATTTCGTGCCGCCGCCGCCCGAGCGGATGGTCGACCCCCGTCCGAACCGGCCGCAAGTGATCCAGTCCAACGATGTCTATGTCGCGCCGGACGGGCTGATGTACCTGACCGACGTCAACGCCGGGCTGACAATTCTGCAATATCGCGGATGATGCCCGAACGAGCGAGCGCAACGGGCCCGACATCGCCGCGGTCTGGTGACGGGTCGCCGCCAGCCTCTCGGATTGGGGATCAAGGGGCCCATTGGGTCATATTGGTGCCCGCTATCCGATACACCGCCGCCATGGTCGGCCGCGTCGCAGCGCTCGTTGCCGGCATGGCCGCCGCAGGCTCGATCGCGACCGGCTCGACCGCGACCGCTGCCACCCCGGAACGCCTCATCCCGAGCACTTCGGCGGCGCGCGGCGACAGGTCGATGATGAAGCGGCGATGGTAGGGGCCGCGGTCGTTGATCCTGACGATGACCGTGCGCCCGGTATCGAGGTCGGTCACCTTGGCGCACGAGCCGAGCGGAAGCGAGCGGTGCGCGGCGGTGGGCGTCACCGTGTCGAGCCGCTCGCCGTCGGCGGTCCGGCCGCCGACCAGATCGTACCATGCCGCCTGCCCGATCTCGGGGGCTCCGATCGTGTGGAATGAAGGCCAATAGGATTGGGTTGCATAGCGGACCGCCGGTCGCCAGTAGCCGGGCTGTTCGCGACCGCGCCAAGCCACCCGCGACAGCGAACCGGAAGAGGCGAGCTGATTTGGCGCGCGGGTTTTCTCAAATTGATCCGCGGAGTTCCGGTGGTCGGGATCGGGAGGCTTGGCGGATTGCTGGGAACTGCCCTTCTCCGGGGTTTTGGCCATGGCGCCGGCAGAGGCCACCAACAAGGCGAGGGAAATGCCGATCGTCTGACGCAAGGGCATCCGACATCGTCTCCTTCTAGGTTGGGCAATCCCGCACCGCAGGCACGAGCAGGCGCGCCGCCATGCCAATTGTATCGGATGGGCTTGGGAATGCAGATCGGTGTCGCCCCGGATTGTTGCCGACGCATCCGGGTAGGACAGGAGGGACAGCCCAAGCTAAACAGGGTAAATCGGCCCTGTCAACCCTGTGTGTACTTTCTTTTTCGACAGCCTTTTGCCGGCCCGGCCGGCAGTTCAGCTAGGCGTAACGATGGCCTCGGGCTTGCCTTACTTCAATTCACGGGTCTTATTCTTGACCATGACGGAGATTGTTTTGACACATCTGATGTCAGTCGAGCCCGGCAAAAGGATGCCGACGCCCATATCGGCCAAATCTTAAGGATTTGTTAACAAAGTGTCGGATCGCGCAGCGAGTCATGGTTCGGCTTATTTAATGATCCTCTCCCACCCGCAAGCCGGGCCCGTTGCTCAGCCCGGCGGCGGGAAACGGCTGATCCAGTGGCGGGCGATGTCCTGGCGCCGGCAGACCCACACCCGGTCATGGGCGCGGATGTGCTCGATGAAGCGGATCAGCGCCTTGGCGCGGCCGGGATGACCGGTCAGCCGCATGTGCAGACCGACCGACATCATGCGCGGGCGCTCCGCCCCCTCTTCGTACAGCAGATCGAAACTGTCGCGCAGAAAGGCAAAGAAATCCTCGCCCGAGCCGAACACGCCGCGGCCGAATTTCGAATCGTTGGTGGTCAGGGAATAGGGGACGACCAGATGCGGCTTCTCGTCCACCCGCACCCAATAGGGCAATTCGTCATTGTAGGTGTCGCTGTCGTAGAGGAACCCGCCATGCTCGACCAAAAGCCGGCGGGTGTTTTCGGAGGGTGCGTAACGGCAATACCAGCCGAGCGGGGTCTTGCCGGTGGTCTGCCGGATCAGCGTCACCGCCTCGGCGATCTGGCGGCGCTCCTCGCCCTCGGGCAATCCCGGGTGGTTGGTCCAGCGAAGGCCGTGGCTGCAGATGTCCCAGTCATTGGCGGCGATCGCCGCGGCGGCCGGCGGATTGGCCTCGAACGCGCGGGCGCAGCCAAAGATCGTCACCGGCACCTGAAAGCGGGTGAAAATCCGATAGAGGCGCCAAAAGCCGACCCTGGCGCCATATTCGAACATGCTCTCCGCGCCGAGGTCGCGGCCCCTGACCCCGAGGTCGCTGCCCAGCATCTCGGTCAGCCCGCCCTCGGAGACGCCGTCGCCGGCCGGGTAGGAGAGTTCCGAGCCTTCCTCGAAATTGATCACGAAATTGACCGCGATGCGTGCCGCACCGGGCCATCCGGCATGCGGCGGGTCGGCGCCGTAGCCGACAAAATCACGGGTCATGGATTTGCTCCAGGGCGATCGGGATACCACTCCTCGCGACAGATATCGTCGATCGAATAGGGACAGGTTGGCGGCAGGGTCTCCGCAGCGGCGGGCTCGCCAGATTCGCGCAGGCTGGGTTCCGCGCGCCGTCGTGCATCGTCATAAAGCTTCGCGAGACCGGTCTCGGCGTCGCGTCGCAAGGTTGGAGTGATTCTGTCCGACAATTCTTGCCGCGCCTCTCGCATAGTCTCGATCCACCCGAAACGCGGCCGCGCCGATGCGGAATAGGCCAGCCTCAGCAAGTGCTCAAGGATGCGGCGGACCTGGCTGCGCACTGCGCTGCGCTCGCTCTTTCCCAAATCCTCGTTCTCCTCGGCGACGCGCTCGCGGTCGAAGCGGTTCTCGGTCGCCGGCATTTCGCGCAGCACTTGAGCCTGGTGCTGGGTCCAGGCGTAGAAATCGTCGTCGTAGCGCGGGCCGTCCGGCATGGGGGCGATGCTCCAATTCCTCTGACAGCATACGCCGGCGATGGCCCGCAGGGGAGAACAACCGAGCCTCACCGCTGCGCGGCGTCGATCGCTTCCAGCGCGCTCAGACGCCGCTCGAAATCGCTGGTTTCGACGGCGCGGACAAAAATCTCGACCACCCGCGCCAGTTCGGCGGCCTCGCCCGTGGCGATCGCGCCGCTGGCCGCCGCGTTGGTGATTGCCGCCATCGTCGCACCCAGATCGGCGGCGCCGGCGACCGGCGGGACGGCGAGCCGCACCGGCCGCTGCCGGCGCGGCGGGATAATGCGGTCGAGACACAGCCGCAACGCCGCCGCATCGCCTGCCAGCGCCAGTTCGAGCGCCTTGCGGGTCAATGCCTCGGCTTCGCCGTCGAGCAGCAGTTCGGCCATCTCGGTCGCCCGGTTGCGCGACCCCGGCGGGCGCCCGGCCGGATTGCCCGACTGCCCCTTTCTGAAACTGCCCTTGGGATTGCCGGAATGCCCCTTCTGAAACCGGCCCTGGGCGTCGCGCCCATCCGATTGAGCCGCGGCCTGCGCCCCCTCCTGTTTTTGCAGCGAATTTACAAGCACGCCATTTCTCCTCGACGATCCGGCGTCGCTCTGCGATCGCCGCTCCGGACCGCAGACTGGCATGTGATTATGGCAATTTCACCGTTGCTATTCCGCCGCCACATTGGAGCCCGCGTTCAATTCGCCGGAGCGAGCTTGCCTTGCCCCGCAAGGAAGTCAGCGCCGTGGTCTACCGGCATCGCTGAAGTCAAGACTTTCGGCAAAAGTTAACGCCCTTGTGAAATCAAGGGGTTGCAGTTATCGTAAGATATGGTCGAAAGTCACCTCGAAAAACGCCTCATCGGCTATGCCCGCGTCTCCACCTATGGGCAGACCCTCGACAGCCAGCTTGAGCAGCTTCGCAAGGCCGGATGCAGCTAGCCGGAACATCTACCGCGAGAAGGTGACGGGCGCGCGGGCCGACCGGCGCGAGCTTAACCGCATGCTCGGCAAGCTGGCACCCGGCGACGTGGTGACGGTGACGCGGATTGACCGACTGGCGCGCAGCACCTTCGACCTGTTCGGCATCGTCAAGCGGATCGTGGACGTCAAAGCGCAATTCCGATCCTTGGCCGAGCCGTGGGCAGACACCGGCACCAGCACCGGGCGCTTGATGCTGGCGGTACTTGGCGGCTTGGCCGACGTGGAGCGCGATCTTATCCGCACACGAACGGCAGAGGGCAGGAGCCGCGCCAAGGCACGTGGGAAGCATATGGGCCGCCCCCCTTCCCTCACGCCGGAGCAGCAGAAAGAGGCCACCAGACGGCGCGCGGAGGGCGCGACGTTGCAGGAATTGGCCGACAGCTACGACCGCAGCATAGCCACCATGCGCCGCGCGACGATTTCACGGCTTAGGCTGGCGACGTGAAAACCACAAAGACACTCGCTGAACTAGAGGCCGAATGGGCCTTACAAAAATCAGCGACTTACATTTTGGGCGCAGGGTTCTCAGCGGCTGCCGGATTACCATTAGCAGATGACCTCTGGAAAGAGGTGTACCGGCGGGCGTTACCAATGACTGGGCGGGCTGGACAATTTCGCGACGATTTGGACGACTACATTCAATTTAAACAACGGTCTGAAGGTCGCGTTTTAACAAGAGAAGAAGTGAACTTTGAAGAATTCTTGGGATTTTTAGATGTTGAACATCATCTTGGCTTGCGCGGCTCAGATACATGGAGCGAAGAGGGCAATGAAAGCCAGGTTATTATTAAGACACTGATAGGACAAATCCTTACAAAACGAACGCCAAAGGCAAACGCAATTCCACCCTTATACCTTAAATTTGTCGAAAGATTACAGCCATGGGATCGTGTCTTAACATTCAATTATGACATCCTGCTTGAGCGAGCGTGTGACGTAGTTGGAAAACCCTATCGGCTGGCTCCGACGCGATACACCGAAGTGAAGGAATATACTGCCGCCGTTGACAACTCTTGCCTTGACGAAATTTCGATATTGAAGCTTCACGGTTCTGTCGATTGGTTTGACCGAAAACATTATCGCCGGAGAGTAGAAGAAGCACAAAAATGGGGATATAAGAACTATGTGCCCGACGATCCGATATTTAATCCCTACATTCGTACCGTTCCAATGGTTGCAGGAGCTAGGCATCACGACGACCCGTTAAGGGAGGTACATCGTGTAATTAACGTGGAGCGAGTGTATTCTAATCCACCCTTTTTTCTGGCTACGCCGACGTTAATATCCCCATCGACGACGAAGATTGTGTATTCGCGGCAATTCGACGAGTTTTGGCGTGGTATGGGAAGCCATGGAGGAACCAGCTTCCGGATGGTAATTATTGGGTATTCGTTGCCGCCGTCTGACGACTACGCAAGACAGGTCATATACCGTCTTGTGCAGAATTATCAAAATATTCCCGGCGAACGTGTCGAATTCCCGGCGAGGCCCCAAAGAGCCTCTGATATTCGTCGATCTTTGCCGCAATGCGGCACAAAAACGGAGAGTGAAGAACCGGTATAGGTTTATCGATTGGACTAAATCACGAGCATATTTCGACGGCTTCAACGAGGAGGTCATCGCGGCATTAGCTCAATAAGTCATTCACTCTGCAATCGTGTGAATGTTCCATAATCCATCTTCTGCGACATCGCCCTGTAGCGGCAACGTGCAAATGTCAGTGCCGTCCAATTTAGAAATGTCAGTCTCCCCGGCTTTTTGGGCTGTGGGGGATGATTTCGGTGACGGTGCTGAGCGTGAGCGATGGAGAGCTACGGCGTCTCGAGGTGTTGCGGGCGCCGGTCGGGCGCTGCGCTGTGCTGGGGGCTCCGCGCCCGCCCGCCCCCCGAACCCGACCACAGCAAGGTGTCATTTCTACTTTGCGCGCCGGGTGACATTTCTATCTTGCGCCGACATGACCGAGGCGCAGCGCTGCCGCAGCAACGCAAGATGTCGGCGGCGCGCGCCGCGCCGCGCTCGACTAGCCGGTTTCATCCGGCTCGTGATGTCCACACAATTGTCGTGTAAGGGGCATTCTTCCCCTGCGTTTAATAGTCCGCGCACTACTGCCACCGGGGGCGTGTGGATTTCATCTAGATCCGTCTTGAATTTATGGACTCAGGCGAGGTCAGATCAGCGTAGCGTTATCTAAATTTTTGAATTTAATTGTTCGGTTGTTCTTGATTCGGATCGGGACACGCTGCATGCGCTTTTGGCCCGACATGATGATAGCCATGAGCGGTCATGTACCGATAATAGCAGCGTTCCTGCGGCGTCTTGCCGGGGACCTGAGCCACTTGTGGCGCCTGTGGGGGCGGCGACGACGGTGGAGTCTGCGCCCCTGCGGGCACGATTGCACCAACCGTCATAAATAATGTACCCCCTAGCAAGCCTCGTATCGCCATCTGATCCTCCCTGTCGTTGGGCCGCCCAGCGTTGCTGTGGGACGTTCTCATTGACCGACATACGTCGGCTTCCAGCGGTTCTGCGCGGATGATTGCGCCTTTGAGCGCCTTGAGCAACGGCAATTTGCGCTCGCCGCGAGCAAAAGCGCGCTCGAAGCCGTCGGCGAGGGCACCGGAGGGCTGCATAGCGCTGGTTTGGGTACACCGCCACATATCGCCACTTGCCACTTGCCGCACGATCACCCCGCCGGTCATGCCGGTGCGGGCGGCACGCGGAGCCGGGTGATCAACGACAGAAATTCGGCAAACGTCTGTCGCGGTACCGCGACCTCGGCCAGCTGGAACGTGACGTAACGCCCGCGGCCGACAATCCTGTCGGCGATCTTGACCAGCTTCTCACGCAGGCTGACCGACCACCGCTATGCCGTCTTTGGGGATCGCCGCGTGTGCGCCTTGATACCTTTGATCGTTTGTACAATAGGCGCGTTGCTATCTACGAGGCCGCCCGTACCTTCTTGGCGGCAGTGTTTAACGACAAGATTTCCGAGGCTGTCATCGAGGATTATGACCCTAAAATATTGGATGCGCAGTTCTTGTTTGACGAAAATTTATTCAATTACTTACGAGAAGTGCATAGTCGAGTGGCCCGATGGAGAATAGCTAATGTTAAAGCAGTACAAGCCAAACAGGCGCATTACGAACTTGAGAGAGACGCATTTCGTAGAATAAGTAAGGAACAACTTA
This sequence comes from uncultured Alphaproteobacteria bacterium, assembly GCA_963832875.1. Taxonomy (GTDB): domain Bacteria; phylum Pseudomonadota; class Alphaproteobacteria; order ATCC43930; family CGMCC-115725; genus AP-15. The sequence goes on from CAWHWB010000007.1 coordinate 793,401, forward strand.
AGTGGATAACAGATCAAGGAGATTACCGATTCCCTCTACGATTTGGGAAATTCATAGTGTATAGGCCAGCTCAACACCCGTGGTATTTGCGATGGCTTCCCGCGTTAGACGCGTGACGTTGCCCGTACCCAGTTGACGCCGAAACAAGGGGTCGTGGCAACACCCGTCGGTGATTTTCCAGAAACACGACTATGCGACTTCAACCCGCCAGCCTTCGATGATGCCGCCGGCGGAGGGAACGCGCATTCTCAAGGCTGCATGCGAAACCGAAGGCTGCGGCTGGCTGCGCCGTGCAGCCGATGCGCTTGGCGGCTTCTGCCGACGCCCCATATCTTCCGGCGAACCCCTTGTTCGGAGAGACACGATGCGTGTGCAGGCGGCGGCGGAAATGGTGGCGGGGGAGCGGAAGGCGGCGCTCGGCGAATTGCCGCAATGGGATCTGTCCGACCTTTATCCCGGTCGCGACAGCCCGCAGCTCACTCGCGACCTTGCCCGGCTGGCCGATGATGCCGAAGCCTTTCGACGGCGCCACGAGGGGCGGCTTGCCGAACTTTCGGGCGCGGAGTTGGGCCGTGCGGTCGAAAGCTACGAGCGCATGCAGGAACTCAGCGGCCGGATCACGAGCTACGCCTCGCTGGTCCATGCCGGCAATCTCGCCGATCCCGAGATCGGCCGCTTCTATCAGACGCTCCAAGAGCGGATCAACGCGATCTCGACGACCCTCCTGTTCTTCACCCTCGAATTGAACCGCTTCGACGACGACGCCTTGGCGGCGAAAGAGGCCGACCCGGCGCTCGCCCATTATCGGTCGTGGCTGCGCGACGTGCGCGCCTTTCGCCCGCACCAGCTGTCTGACGAAGCCGAAACGCTGCTGCATGAGAAATCCGTCGCCGGCAGCGCCGCATGGACCCGGCTGTTCGACGAAACCGTCGCCGATCTGCGCTTTCCCATTCGCGGCCGGGAGCTGACCGAGGCCGAGGCGCTCGACCTATTGTCCGACCGCGATCCGGAGGTGCGCCGCGAGGCCGCCCACAGCGTCGGCGAGGTGCTGGGAAGGAACGCGCGGATCTTTGCTCTGATCACCAATACTCTCGCCAAGGACAAGGAGATCGAGGACCGCTGGCGCCGGTTCGCCCGGCCGATCTCGTCGCGCAATCTCGCGAATTTCGTCGAAGACGAGGTCGTCGACGCGCTGATCGCTGCGGTTCGCGACAGCTACCCCGCTCTCTCGCACCGCTATTACCGGCTGAAGGCGCGCTGGTTCGGGGTCGAGGCATTGCCGTTCTGGGATCGGAACGCGCCCTTGCCCGAGGACGACGACCGGCTGATCCCGTGGCCTGAGGCCGAGGCGACGGTGTTGTCGGCGTATGGCGCCTTCTCGCCGGAGATGGCGATGGTCGGCCAGCGCTTCTTCGCCGCACCCTGGATCGACGCGCCGGTGCGGCCGGGCAAAGCCTCGGGCGCCTTCGCCCACCCGACCGTGCCGGCGGCGCATCCCTATCTCTTGCTGAATTATCAGGGCCGGGTGCGCGACGTGATGACCTTGGCGCATGAATTGGGCCACGGCGTCCATCAGGTGCTGGCCGCCCAGCAAGGTTATCTGATGGCCGATACGCCGCTGACCCTGGCGGAAACCGCCTCGGTCTTTGGCGAGATGTTGACCTTCCGCGCCCTGCTGGCGCGCGAGACCGACCCGCGGCGGCGCAAGATCATGCTCGCGGGCAAGGTCGAGGACATGTTGAACACGGTGGTGCGCCAGATCGCCTTCGTCACCTTTGAAATACGGGTGCATGACGAGCGCCGCGAGGCCGAGCTGACCCCCGACCGGCTCGCCGAAATCTGGCTCGACGTGCAGCGCGAGAGCCTCGGGCCGGCGATCCGCCTCGACGGCGTCTATCGCCATTACTGGTCCTACATCCCGCATTTCATCCACACGCCGTTTTACGTGTACGCCTATGCGTTCGGCGACTGCCTGGTGAATTCGCTGTATGCAGCTTATCAGGACGCGCATCAGGGTTTCGCCGAGCGCTATCTCGACATGCTGCGAGCCGGCGGCACCTTGCGGCACCGCGAATTGTTGGCGCCGTTCGGGCTCGACGCCGCCGACCCGGCCTTCTGGTCGAAGGGCCTGTCGGTCGTAGCCGGCTTTATTGACGAGCTCGAACGCCTCGGGTGAGGCCGGCGTCGGGCTGGCGCTCCGTAAAGAGCCGGCGCTATCGTTGCATCGGAACATCCCCGAACCCTTCCGTCAGGAGAATCCGGACATGGCGAAATCGAGCTATCAATCCGCGCTGATCGTCGGCGCCGGGCGGGGCCTCAGCGCCTCGCTGGCGCGGCTCTTCGCCGGTGAAGGGATGCGGCTGGCGCTGGCCGCGCGCGACGCCGAAAAGCTGGCGCCGCTGTGCGCCGAGACCGGGGCCGAGGCCTTCGTCTGCGACGCTGTCGACCCGGCCCAGGTGGCGCGGATGTTCGCCGCGGTCGAGAGCGCCATCGGCACGCCGGAGGTCGTCGTCTACAACGCCAGCGCGCGCGCCCGCGGCCCGGTCGCCGAACTGGTTCCGGCCGAGGTCGAGCGCGCGATTATGGTCAGCGGCTATGGTGGGTTTCTTGTGGCGCGCGAGGCGGTCGCCCGGATGCTGCCGAAACGGCATGGCGCGGTGCTGTTCACCGGCGCCTCGGCCAGCGTCAAAGGCTATCCGCTGTCGGCACCCTTTGCGATGGGCAAGTTCGCGCTGCGCGGCCTCGCCCAGAGCATGGCGCGCGAGCTCGCGCCGCAGGGCATCCACGTCGCCCACTTCGTCATCGACGGGGCGATCCGCAATCCCGGCCGGGTCGAGCCGGCCGACAAGCCCGACAGCATGCTCGATCCCGACGCAATCGCCGCGACCTACCTGAGCGTGCTCGCTCAGCCGCGCTCGGCCTGGACCTGGGAAGTCGAATTGCGGCCGTGGGTCGAGCGCTTCTAGCACGGGCCGTCCACACACCACATCGCTACGACCTGGTCGAAATCTGCCTGGGCGCTTTTGTCGGCGCTCACGCTACGCGGAACGCGGAAAAGGCAAATTTGTCGCCGCGGAGCTCCTCGATCCGTTCGAACCGACCGCTCAACAACGCGTTTGCGGCACGCACGCCGGGCCAGTCGATATCGTCGAGGACGATGGTTCCTCCCGAAGCGACGAGCTGCGACCAATGGGTCACGTCAAAAATCGCCTGTGCTTCGGCATGGGCCCCATCGATGTGCAGAAAGTCGATGCCCCGCCCGACTTGCCGTGCGACCGCGGCGCAGGCTTCGGCGGAAGGCAATTCCAAAATCTTGATCAGGCTAACCAGGTTCTGAGCGATCATTTCGCGCAGAAACGTGCTCTTGATCGCAACGAGATCGACGCTGTCCCACCACTCATGGTCCTCGTCATCGGTCGGCGCCGAGGTCGCCACCGCATTCTCCCAGGCGTCGACCGCATAGACGGTGCGGCCCCGGTTCGCGGCGATCGCCAAGGCGATCGGGAATACCGAGCGGCCGGCGTAGACGCCGAGTTCCGCCGCGGTCTTGTAGCCATTCTGCAAAATCCGACCGGCCATCCATAGGGCTTTTTCTTCCGGACACCACCCGGGCAAACGCGCGTCCATTTCTCTGAGCCGTGCCGGAATATTGTCGAGGCGCGGCGGCAGCCGAGGGGTCTCCAAGCGCCGGATCTGACCCTCTAGCGAAGCGATCCTCTCCTCCCGTTCCCGGACCGTCGCCTCGCGACGCGCGATCTCGGTCTCCGCTTCGCGCGCGCGTTCGCGGATCGTAGCTTCCCGTTCGCGAAGCACCGCCTCGAGTTGCGCGATCGTCGCCTCCAGGGAGTCAATGCGCGCCTCTCTGCGGACGAGCCACCCCTCGCGCTCGGCGATCATTCGTAAGAGCTTCCGGTTCTCTCCCCACATTTTCATTTGAGCAGAACCCACCGGTTGCGCGCTGCCGCCGCCTCCGCCTCCGCCCTCCAAACCAAGCATCCGGTGTCGACGGCTGTGAAGGACGGCCCTCGCGGGGCCGTCTCACCCCGATCAAATCAGTGAAACTGCGGCTTGACCTTTTCGCACAGCAGCTGCAGCGATTTCAGCACGCGCTGGTTCGGGATCTTGGTGCCGCAATTCATCTCGGCGAGGATGCCGTCGAGACCGAGCTCTTCTTTCAAGCCGATCAGCCGTTCGGCGACCTGCTCGGGGGTGCCGACGATGATCTTGTCGCGCAATGCCTCGTCGTAGCTGATCGTTTGCAACCGGCGGCCGCGCGCCGCGCGGTCCTCGACTGCGCGCACGCCGGCGCGGGTCGCTGAATCCTCAAGCCGTTCGCCGAGATAGCGGTAGAAATACATGATGCTCTCTTCCGGCTCCTCGCGGGCCTGCTGCGAGGTCTCGGCGACATAGACCGGGGCGCGCAGGAACACCTGGCCCTCGCCGGGATGACCGGCGGCCTTGTAGGCTTCGCGATAGGCGCGGATGTTCGGGGCGAGCTCCTCCAGGGTGCCGAGCCGCACGGCGACGAATACGCCGTGACCGAGCTTGCCGATCGCGGGAAAGGTGTCGGCGCTGTTGGCGGCGATGCGGATCTCCGGCCACGGCTTTTGATACGGTTTTGGGGTCAACCGGACATTGTCGAATTTGTAGTACTTGCCGGCATAGGAAAAACTGTCCTCGGTCCATGCCCGTTTGAGGATTTCGAGGGTCTCAGCAAAGCGCTCGCGGCTTTCGCCATAGGGCACCCCATAGGCCTCGTAGGTGCGCGGAAAGCCGCTGCGCCCGACCCCGAAAATCAGCCGACCCTGGCTGATCTGGTCGACGGTGGCGGCCTCTTCGGCGATCCGCAACGGGTGGCACAACGGCAGGACCTGGACCCCGGTCCCGATCTTCATGCGCTTGGTGCGCGCGGCGATGGCGCTGGCGATGGTCAAGGGTGCCGCGCACACCGAGCGCTCGGGGGCGACGTGGATCTCGGCCAGCCACATCGCGTCGAGCCCCCAGCGTTCGGCGGCGTCGACCTGCGCGAACGACTCGGCAAAGGCCGCCTCCTGGCTGGTCCCGGCCGGGCATTGAAACTCGTGAAACATGCCAAATTCAAACGGCATCCCGACTTCTCCCATGCACTACCCGCCGCAGCGCGAGGCCGGCGGGCCGCGATGCGCTCCGCAGACGGCGCTCGCACGTCGCAACGTCGTTCGATCACCGTCGAGCCGTCACCTTAAGAGCGTCGGCGTGGCGATGCCAGACAAGAAATCCGCGCGGCGACCAAGGGTAGAATGCGCTGGGGGGATGGTCGCAAGGAGCACGGTTTGGAGACGGCGCCAGAAGTTAGCGATCGTTGTTCCCGCCCGAGACTGAAAACACCCTACAAATTTAGAGCAGGCGGGACCCTGGGCGTCGGCAGATGACACAACCGGATAGCTAAATCCCGCCCGTAAAGCCCTCCATTAAGAAGTTTGTAAGAATTCCCGAAGTGTACCACTTAAAAGTTGATGATGTGTTTCTAGGAATCCGTCGATCGGTGGATTTCTCGCTTTTGTCTCAGGTGTTTTTTAATCATTTCCGGCTAACGTCAGAGAGTTACTTGGCGGTGGATCTTCCCTTGCGAGTTACCTCCAAGTTCAACCTGGCAATGAGCGAGTCATGTTTATGTCTGAAGCTGCTGAATTCACAACGATACAGTCGGCGATCGAGGGTTATCTCGCGACAGCTGCTCGGGCAGGAATATCGCTGCGCGTAAGGCGAGATTTCCATGACTATGTGGCCGTCCGGCGTGCCCAGGGCCACGCGCACCTAAATCAAGCATTCGATCCCGAATTTGCGCGCTTTGGGGATCGAGATTTCTGGATAATCGCCGAGAACGCCCAGGGAGCGGCGATCGCGACATATTGCGTACGGCATTTCGGCGTGGAGAATTTCTATTCCCTCATCCTATCCCAAACCCTGTGGTTCGGTCGCTCGCTACGGGCCATCGACCCGCGGTACAGCCCTGAGTGCGAAATTCCAGCCTTTGGAGGCGATGTCGCGCACGGTGGGGGGTTGTGGGTTCGGAGGGATTACTGCGGTTCGTCCAGGTTGGCCGCTATACTTCCGCGTCTTGGCCGGGCTGTTGCTCTCCGGAATTGGCCTCTTGACCACGACACCGCAATGATACGCGATGATCCCCGTGAAAGCTCACAAGTGACCGATCGGAAGGCCTCCTTTATGGGGACCCGCGTCTACGGTTTCGCCCGCGTTTGTCGTCTCGTCAACGGATGGTTTCCGCCGGAGAGGCGCCACGCGATCATGCACCTTTGCTACTCCACCCGAGTTGAGGCAATAGCATCCCTGGCCCAGCCGACGCTGGATGCGGTGCCGACGCCTACGACACCTCGCGTTCTAGATCACGTTCGTTTATCAACGCGAGAAGATGGTCGACGCGTCGACCGTCGTTGGCAAACGGCAGAAGCAACCTAGCGTACGAATAAGCGGCGCGATCTTCAATGATGTCCATTAGGTGATACCGGGCAACGCCCATAGTGACGACCCCCCAATAATCTTCGATGGCGTTGTCTCGCATCAAGCCCGCGGGCATCTGGCTCAATCTTCGTGTCGTATGCCCGGTGCCATAGGAGTTAACGGCACCCCAAAGGCGGAACCAATAACTTGTTGGGTCCGCCCCGGAGGTGTCCAAAACGTGCGCTCGGCCGGCGGCTGCACCGAGGAAGTGGAGGAGCCCGAATGAGTCAATGGACGGCAGATGCGACCCCTGACGTGCGCTCTGCCAAACGTTGAGAAGAGATTTCATCCAATCATCTGCCGTCGAGATGGACTCGACGGGAAAACTCAATGTTTTTGAGCAATTTCCCCGCAACAGCCTTACCGCCCAACCGTCGCGGCCCCGGAAGGAGCGAACGTGTCTCCAGGCTGACTGGCGAGGACGCGAGCGCTCGTTCATCGGACGGCCCGAGGATGCTCGCGCGGTTCCGTCCAGCGGCGGGTGCTGTCCCATCGCGAGAATGCCTTCGACCCGCTTGAGCGCTTCCCGGGGTGTGAAATACAGTTCGTAATGCGAAGGGATTCCGTTCTCGCCTGAGAACGCCAGCACTAAACGGTTTGGCGCTCGTCCGGCGATTTCATAAAAGGCAGCGAAGGCCGCCAAATGCGACACTGTGTGCGGATCCAATGTAATAAGAAGAGCATTCCGGAGGGAGCCCAAAGCGACCCATCCGAGATCTCTTACTGCGCGGCTAACTAAATCCTCGCCGCAGCCGGAAAGGCCCGACCTACATGCGATGGAAACAGGATCAGCCGCCAGGTGCTTTCCCATGCTATCAAATAGTAGGAAGGCTTTTTTTTGCATGACTCAGGCGCGCCTCATTGAGATCATAATATTAACATAACTTTGCCATAGGCCCGCGTCCAAAATACGTCAAATGCGATGCCGTACCGTACCCATTTTCAGCTTGTGGTTTGGATTGAAAAATAGAGGTCAGTACCTCAGATGCGTTCGCGAGCACGCACCGTAACTCACCTCCTCGGCAGGCGGATCATAGCCGTTATCGACAATAATTCCAGGGCTCGCCAAAGTTGCGGGGCGCGGGACTCCCAGCTCGCCCTAACCACTGGTCCAGCGACGGAATGATACGCGGCTTCTAATGCGAAGGCTCATCCCGCTCATCGCCCCTGCTCACTCGCCTCTCATCTACAACAAGCTGATCTCACCGGACGCAAACGTATACGTCTTCTAATGCGATCCTAGCTCGTCAAACAAAAGTAAGTAAGGCAAGCGGCGAGCGGAGAAAACCGAAGGTACCGTAGTAAATTCCCAGATCAACCCCCACTTTTTACAATGTCTTTCTATATTAGAATTAACTGACATTGGGCCACTCAAGGAGATTTCGGTGTCTCTGGCAAAAATTCGCATAAACTCGCAAAATCCGTTGAAATCTAAACGTTGATTTGGTATATTTATGCAGCCAACACCCATGAGAGGTTCGGTAAACGCTCTTGCGGATCTAGCCTGGAGAAGAAGCGATTCCAACGTTAAACGCGCTGTCTGAGACTCAATACAGCCATCAATAATAAAATGGATTGGTCTGTTCTCTGAGATTATAGACAAAAAATATTCCTTTTGATCTTTAGCGTTCGTCACCTGCAAGAGACAGTGCGGCATGATGAGCTGGCCCTTTCCGGTTTGAGGAACGGTTCACGCATGGCAATTTAAGAGGGGACCTTCATTTCTCGTTCTCATGCCTTTTGAGGTCCAAACCTATCTCTTTCAGCAACATCTTTAAGGCGGCTTCGACGATAACCAGAGAGGCGATGACCTCGGAGCTAGCCGATTCACGCCGTTCACGCGATGCCGATCTGATGAATAACAAAGCATTCTCAACTCCCAGGGCAACCATATTTTCCCACCTTGATGCCATACACGTTCCCTATCCCTCGAGCGGGATTCGTTCTATCGCCTTTCCGTTCGTTGTACCTGCGCGGCGTCAGCAACGTGTCATTCGCACGCCCACAAGGCGTCCAAGTAAACAGAGACTCAAAAAATTGGTGAATTTAATTAGGCCTTGCTCCTTGAAAAGGTTCCTAAGGGTTGACCGACGTTGGGTTGCGCAAATCAGGGACGCGCGCTACGTCTTCGCTTCCGCGTTTCAAAAAAATATGTATGATGGTGAAACTTTACCTGGCACGAGACGGCCGCGGCTGGGATTTACGAAAATGCCCGGGACTGAGCCGCTCCCCGCATACCGAACTATCTGAGATTGTGCTGAGCGATAACGGGTCTTAGCTCTTACTGCGGCGCCTCGAGAGATAGCCTAATCCAGCCAGCCCGACGGCGACTTCCCAGAGCGAGCGTGGTTCGGGCACGGGCGCGGGCAGTTCAGTTAGGGTAACTGTGACGCTACTCGGCGAAAAGCCGGGCGGAACGGTGGTAGCGGGAGGCCCATAAGGGGCCTGAAAGCCGATATACGACAGTAGCTGGTCGTTGATATCGAAATTGTGCGTGCCGGCGGAGATGGGCGTCGTGAAGGTGCCTGCACTGAAATTCGATCCGAACAGCGGTACCGGAGTGGTGATGCCCACCGAATTCCCATCGATGAACGCCTGGTAAACGTCACCAGCGAACACTGGTACCGCTGGTTGCACGGAAACTACCAAAGTGCCGCCGGCAGGGACCTCGAAGGTGATCGCGCCACACGAAGTCTCCTCGGAGTTGTTGAAGATCCCACCGACATCGCCGTCACGCAGGGGGGGATCAGAGGGCCAAATGCTTCCGGGCGGAGCAGGACAAGAAGCCGAGGCCGTTTCGGTAAAGGTGCCGATTGGAACGGCTGCGGCACTAGCACCCCCAGAAATAAGGCTCATCACCGCCGCTCCCGGGAGAAAGTACTTCGGCATTCCGTGCTCCACGGTAACCTTAACTTTCACGACCGAAACTATCACGCGGGGCGGTGTACGTCAAGCTCCGCCGCAGGGCCATGGTTGTCGATCAGTAGGTCGGCGGACCCAGATGTCGGGCTCGAAAGCGGACGGCGCTCCTTGCCGCGACGCCGATCGAGGCTGCCAGCTGGGACCCCGCAAACAGATCACGGAAAGCACATACTTTTGACGATGAAGTGACGAAGCGGACGACGGAGTTCTGACAAATCCGAACGATACTGGCGTGACGCCGTCTTTTGACCTCGGCATTACCAGGATTTTCTGTTCCTCGCCGCCCGCTTTGCGACCGCGCAGATCGTCTTCGTCCGGCCCGTCCGATCGAGAGTACCGCATCATTGAGCGACGCCCTCGAACCACTGACCCTTGCGACCGGCGACGCGGCTTTGCAGCGCGCGCCCGCCGACGGCGATGTTGCCGAGCGCCGCCGCGATCTTGCCGATTGTGCGCGGCCCGATGATGAGCGCGCAGCACTTTATTGCCGATTGGCGGAAAGGCTCTTCTATGACGGCGAGCACGACGCGGCGGTAGACTGCGCCCGCGCTGCCTTTAAACTGCGTCCCCAAGATCAGCCGATTGCCGATTTCTGTGCTTGGCTGTTCAGCAATTGCCAGCACCATGGCGAGGCGGCGGCGGCCTATGAACGGCTGTTGGAGTGCCGTCCCGGCTGGGCCGCCGGACATCGCCACGCCAGCGGCTCCTTTGCCGTCGCAGGAGCGAGCGAGCGTGCGGTCGGCCATGCGATCCGGGCCTGCGAGCTCGAGCCGGGCTCGTCGGAGTTCGCGGTTCATGCCGGCGGTCTTCTCGCCTCGCTCGGCCGGCATGCTGACGCGCTCGTGCATCTGACGCGCGCCGCCGAGATCTGCCCCGCCGACGCCACGGTTCTGCGCCAGCTGTCGGCGGCGGCTTTTGCTGTCGACGACGCCGAAAACGCGCTGGCGCTGGCATTGCGCGCCCATGCCGTGGCGCCCGCCGACCGCGCCGCCGCATTCCACGCGGCCGAATTGCTGTTGCGTTCGGATCGGTTTGACGAGGCAGCCGAGATCGTCACCGTCAACCTTGCGGCCGCCGGCGACGACCACACCGCCTATCGTATGCTGTCGGCGGCGCAGATGATGCGCGGCCAGATCGAGAGCGCGATCGAGGCGATCGACCGGGCGCTGGCATTGACCCCCGCGGTGGCAGAATATCATTTGCACCGCGGCAACCTGCTCTATCGGCTCGGCCATTTCGACGAAGCGGCGGCGGCGCTCGACCAGGCTGCCTCGCTCGATCCGGGAAACCCGGCGGCGAGGCGCTCGCAGCTGGCCGTCTATCTCGACAGCGGCCGATTTCGCGAGGCGCTCACGGTCGGCGGCGAGCTGATCCGCAGCGCCCCCGACAATGAAGAATACGCGCGAGCCGTGCTGCAGGCATTGAACCGCCGGCTCGAAACCATCGACGGCGATTACATCGTTATCGGCGAGCGCTGCCCGCGGCCGGACCGTACGCCCCGGCAGCAGCCCGGCTATTGGTCGGCATTGCGCACGCAGTGCCGGGTGGTGCATGCATTGATCGTGCGCGAAACCCGCACCCGGTTCGGCAACTCGACCCTCGGCTACGGCTGGGCATTGCTCGAGCCGATCCTGCACATCCTGACCTTGTCTCTGTTCTTCGCCGTGCTGATGCATGGCCGGCCGCCGATCGGCACCCAGTTTTTCATTTTCTATTACACCGGGATCATCCCCTATCACCTGTTCGTTCATACCAGCAGCAGCATGACCTTTGCCGTGACCAGCAACGGCTCGCTGCTGCAATTGCCGTTGGTCAGCACCTTCGACGTGCTTCTCGCACGGGCCTTGCTCGAGCTGGTGACAGATCTTCTGGTGGCCGTCATTCTGCTCGCGGGCTTTGGGGCGCTCGGGCTCGGCACCATGCCCGACAATTTTGCCGGCGTATCCGCGTCGCTCGCCGCGGTCTGGATATTCGGCTGCGGCTGCGGCTTTATGAATGCTGTCATCACCGGCTTCTTCAAGTCTTGGGACAAGATTTGGACCCAGGTGACCCGGCTGTTATATTTCTGCTCCGGCATCTTCTACGTTCCGGGCAATATGCCGGATTGGATCCGCAATATCCTCGCCTGGAACCCGGTGCTGCACGCCGTCGACTGGTTCCGGTCGAGCTTTTTCCTGGATTACGAGCCGCATTGGCTCGATCGCACCTATCTCGCCAGCCTGGCCGGGCTGGCGCTGCTGGCGGGGTTGGCGCTCGAGCGCTGCCTGCGCCGCAAACTCTACGAACCGCTGTGATCCGCCTCGAACGCGTGGTCAAGGCCTATCGCACCCGCGGCGGCGGTCGCAGGGTCGTGCTCGACAATGCCAATGCAGTGTTTAAGTCGGGGCACAATTTTGGCATCCTCGGGGCCAACGGCGCCGGAAAATCGACGCTGATTCGCTTGCTCGCCGGGTCTGAGCTGCCCGATCGCGGGGTGGTCCGGCGCTGGGCCCGCGTGTCGTTTCCGCTCGGCTTCGGCGGCACCTTTCACGGCGCCCTCTCCGGGCGCGAGAACGCGGCGTTCATCGCGCGTATCTATGGCGCGGCAATGCGCCCGACGATTGGCTTTGTCGAAGAGTTCTCCGAACTCGGCGAATACTTCGACATGCCGGTCAACACCTATTCCGCCGGAATGCGGGCGCGACTCGCCTTCGCCGCCTGCCTGGCCATCGATTTCGAAGTCTATTTGATCGACGAGGTTACCGAAATCGGCGACCAGCGGTTTCGCCGCAAATGCGCCGAGGCGTTCCGGGCGCGGATGGCGCATTCCGACATCATCCTCGTATCCCACAACCCGCAGACGATCCGGCAATATTGCGACCGCGGCGCGATCCTCGCCGACGGTGCGCTCTCGCTGTACGGCGATGTCGGCTCGGCACTGACGCGCTATCATCGCATGCTGCAGGACGCCCTCTGATGGCGCAGACGGCGCTGGCGAGGCGCGATGACGCCGCCGGGCCCGAGACGGCCGAGCGCGCCGCGGCGCCGGTCGCCTTGGCGCGGGTCCTTGGCCTGGCTCGCCGCGCGCCGGAGGGCGAAGTCGCAGTTTTCGGCGAGCATGGTTCGCGGTGGAGCCCGGCTGCAGGGCGGCGTCATATCGCCTACACCTGGATCTCGTTCGTGCTCGTCGTGGTGCTGCCGGTCGCGGTCGCGGCGGCTTATTATTTCTTCGTCGCCGCCGACCAGTATGTCGTCGAGTTTCGCTTTGGCTTGCGCTCGGCCGAGCCGGCTCGCGCCGAACCCGGCGGATTGCTGCAACAAGGAGCGGCACCATTGCAGATCGGGCTCGATTCCTATGTCGTCGCGCAATACATCCGCAGCCGCGCGATTGTCGACGAGCTCGACCGCACCCTCGATCTGCGGCGGATGTTTTCGCCGCCGGCGGCCGATTGGCTGGCCCGGCTGCACCTGCCGGTGCCGATCGAAGAACTGGTGGCCTATTGGCGAGGACAGATCGACGCGTTCTTCGATCCGACCAACGGCACGATCGTGGTCCGCGCCCGCGCTTTCACCCCGCAGGATGCGCTCGCACTGGCGCGAGGCATTCTCGCCTCATCCGAGCGGCTGGTGAACGGCCTGTCGGCGCGGGCGCGACGCGACGCCGTGCGCAATTCCGCAGACGAGGTGCAGGAGGCCGAGCGCCGTCTGACCGCCGCGCTGGGCCGACTGCGCGATTATCGCGACAAAGAGGCTTTGATCGATCCGAACAAATCGGCCGATGCGCAAACCGCGCTCGCCGGTCGGCTGCGGGACGAGTTGGTCCGCGCCGGCACCGAGCTGTCGACCCTGAAGACGTTCGTGCGCGCCGATGCGCCCGCCGTCCAGATCCTGGAGGCGCGGATCCGGTCGCTCGAGACCCAGCAGCAAGCGGTCGACAGCGAGATCACCGACACCGCCGAGACGCGCACGCAGACGCTGTCCGCGAAGATGGGTTCCTATGAAGAACTCGAAAGCGGACGGCGCTTTGCCGAGAATGCCTATCAGCACGCACTCGAGGGGCTCGACCGCGCGCGCATCAATGCCGACCGCCAGCAAATCTACGTCGCCGATTTCGTCCAGCCGAGCCTGCCAGAGGAGGCGCTCTATCCGCGCCGGCTGCGCGCGCTGGGCGTCGCGTTTCTGATTGCCTTTACCGTCTGGGCGATCGGCGGGCTGACCATCCGGTCGGTGCGAGATCACCTGTTATAGGCGGCAGCAGCGCAGCGACGGCCGGCGGGAGCGAAAAAGCATGGCGAGCGTCGAGTTCGAAACCACCAGACCCTTGCTGTTCCCGGCCGGCGCGGTCCGCGCGCCGCCGTTTGCCGCGGCCCGTCATGCAACCCGCCGACGCCTGGCTCTCGTCTCGACCTATAGCGATTTGTGCGGGATCGCCGCCTATTCGAGAAGCCTCGAAACCCAACTCGCCGATGCTTTCGAGGTCACCGTCTTCGATCTGAACCAATTTCTGCTGCGTGCCACCCACGCTCGCGTGCGCCGCTTCGCCGACCGCCACATCCAGGAGATTTGTCGGGAAATCAGGGAGTTCGACGCGGTCAACCTGCAGCTGGAACACGGCACGTTGGGCCGCGCCTGCCGCGACATCTTCCGCCGGTTCACCTGGATCGCCCGAGCGGCGCCGCAGCTTTCGGTGACGTTTCACACGGTGTTCGAAGCCGAAGAGTTCGATCTCAGGCGATTTTTCGGGCAGATCCTCAGCCTCAACTTCGGAAAGGCGATCAGCCTGCGTTCGGAATACAACCGCGCCCACCTGTTGTCGGCCGGCATCGCCACCCATCTGCGCCGCGCCCAGCGGTTGAAGCCGGTTGCCGTCATCGTCCACACTCGCCGCGAGCTGTGGCACATGAGGTATGTCCACGGCTTGCGCAATGTTTACGATCACCCGCTGTCGTTTCTGAGCGAGGACCAGGCCGACGAGGTCCGCCGCAGCGCGTCGCGCGACAAGTTCCCGTTGCTGGACCGGGTCCCGAGCGACGCGAAGCTCGTCGGAATCTTCGGATTTTTCGGGCGCTACAAAGGTTTCGATACCGTCATCCGGGCCTTGCATCACCTGCCGAAGAATTACCATTTGCTGATTTTTGGCGGTGTCCATCCCAACGAAATCAAGCGGCACCAGCCGATCGATCCGGTGGTATCCTCGCTGTTCGAGGCCGGCTATGTCGACACCAACATCGCCGATCGGATGCGGTCCGGCGCGGGGCGCGGCGCGCCCACGGTCTCGGTTGCCGTTGACAGCTCGATGCGCGACCTTTTGGTCGGCCATCCCAAGGATCTGTCACAGCGGATTCATTTTCTCGGCGCCACCAGCGACGCCGAATTTCTGTCCGGGATGGCGGTTTGCGACACCGTCGTCTTCCCCTATCTCGAGGTCGGCCAATCCTCGTCCGGTCCGATCTCGCAGGCGCTCGAGCTCGGCTGCCGGGTGATCGCCTCGCGCACCCACACGTTTCTGCAATTCGGCCGCTATCATCCGGACGCGATCGAATACTTCGATATCGGCAATCATCTAGAGTTGGCCGCCCGCATCCTGGCGCGGCCGCAATACGACCCGCACAGCCGCCAGCTCGCTTACAACGTCGAAACCAACAAGGCGGTCTACCTCGCCGCCAACGGCGTTGCGCCCAAGAAGATCCGGCCGGCAGCCAACCGCTCCCCCAGGTAAGGCGCGGGTCGCAGACCGCTCGCGTGGGCCGCTCGCGCGCGGCGTCGACCCGGCGTCGACAAGGGCCGGCGGCGGTCCTATGATGCCGCGGTCAAAGACGACCGCACCGGCGAGCGCCCGAACCGAGGAGAGGCAAAATGAAGAATGGTTACCGCGTCTACGATGCCGACACCCATGTCAACCCGGCCGCCGAGGTGCTCGAGCGTTATGTCGATCCTGGCTTTCGCGCGCGGTTGCCCGAACTCGCGCCCTATCGCGTGCCGGTCGGTCAGGCGGTCGAAGGCAAGAGCGAACTGCACAACTACCGCGTCGGCGTCAAATATTACCGGCGGGTTCTGGGCGAGAAGGCGCCACGCGAGACATTCACCGGCCGTGACACGCAGTGGATGGGCACCAAGAAGCCTCGGCCCGGCATCCAGGACGACCAGGCGGGCAACCGCGTCGCCGACATGGATGATGAGGGCACCGACGTCCATTTTTTGATCCCGACCTCCTGGCTCAGCCTCGTCGGGGTCGACGATCCGACGCTCGAAACCGGCATCATCCGCGCCTATCACCGCCATATGGCTGATTTCTGCGGCGATTACCCCGACCGGCTGAAGAGCATGATCGTCGCCTCGTCGCGCGATGTGCCGGAGGCGGTGCGCGAGATCCGCGAATGGGGCAAGTCCAAATGGGCAGTCGCGGTCATGCCGCTGCTGGCCAAGGACATGCCGGCCGACCACCCCGATCTGTACCCGATCTGGCAGGCCGCCGCCGACCATGATTTGCCGATCGCCAACCACAGCTTTACCTGGACGCCGCCCTATTACCCGGGCTACCTCGATCTGTGGGAGAACATCTTTATCGGCCGCGCCGCGGCTCACCCGTGGGGTGCGATGCGGTTTGTCGCCTCGTTTATCGGCGGCGGGCTGTTCGACCGCTACCCGTTGCGCATGGGGGTGCTCGAATGCGGCTTTGGCTGGCTGCCGTTCTGGGCGCGGCGGCTCGACGAGCAGGCGGTCTATGTCGGCGGCATTGCACCCTTGAAGCAAAAGCCGAGCGAATACATGGCGAGCGGCCGGTTCTTCTGCAGCATCGAGCACCACGAAGGCGAGGACATGTTCAACTACGTCACCCAATTCCTCGGTGAAGACATGCTGATGTACGCCTCCGACTATCCGCATTCGGAATGCCAGTTCCCGAACTCGGTCGACAACATCATCGCCTGGCAGAGCCTGAAGGGCGACACCAAAAAGAAGCTCCTCGCCGGCAACGCCGACCGCTTCTTCAAGCAGACCTGAGTGCGTTCGGCAGCAACACAAACAAACATCCGTCGCCCTCGCGAAAGCGGGGTCCCAGAGCTTGCGTCTGCGCCTCGGATGAACCGGGGGCAACAGCACGGTACCCGAGGCCCTGGATGGCCCGCTTTCGCGGGAATGACGAGGAGGCGGGTGGGTTTGCAAGCGTCGGCTGTTCAATAGCAGTAGCCGCGAAGGCAAATTGCGGCGGGAACCGTGGAAGGGAGGAACAGCATGAAGAACGGGTTGCGCGTTTTTGACGCCGACACCCATGTCAACCCCGCCGCCGAGGTGCTCGAGCGCTACGTCGATCCCGGTTTTCGCCCGCGGCTCGCCGAATTGGCGCAATACCGGTCGCCGGTCTCACGCGAGGCGGACGGCCTCCACAATTATCGCGTCGCGACCAAATACTATCGCCGGGTCCTCGGTGAGGCGGCGGCGCGCGAGACCTTCAGCGGCCGCGAGTCGCAATGGCGCGGCGGCAAGACGCCGCGGCCCGGGGTGCAGGACGACAAGCCCGCAAACCGCGTCGAGGACATGGACGACGAGGGGACCGACGTTCATTTCCTGATCCCCGGCTCGTGGATGAGCCTTCTCGGCCTGCCCGACCCCTCGTTCGAAGTCGGAATGATCCGCGCCTATCACCGTCACATGGCGGATTTTTGCGCGCCGTTCCCGGACCGGCTGAAAGGCTTGATCGTCGCCTCCGGGCGCAACGTCGACGAGGCGGTGCGTGAGATCCGCGAATGGGGAAATTCGAAATGGGCGGTGGCGGTCAAGCCGATGTTGCACATGGATATCCCGCCCGACCATCCCGATCTCGACCCGATCTGGCGGGCCGCCGAGGACCACGGCCTGCCGATCGCCCATCATAGCTCGACCTGGAACCCGCCTTACTATCCGGGCTACCGCGACGTCTGGGACAACATCTTCCTCGGTCGTCTGGCCTCGCATCCCTGGGGGGCGATGCGATTCGTCGCCGCCTTTATCGGCGGCGGGATCCTCGATCGCTACCCGGGCCTGCGCCTCGCAGTGCTCGAATGCGGCTTTGGCTGGCTGCCGTTCTGGGCGCGGCGTATGGACGAGCAGGCGGTCTATGTCGGCGGCGTCGCACCACTAAAGCACAGGCCCAGCGAATACATCTCCGGCGGCCGGTTTTTCTGCAGCATTGAGCACCAAGAGGGCGAGGACATGTTCGCCCATGTCACGCAGCTCCTCGGCGACGACATACTGATGTACGCCTCCGACTATCCGCACTCGGAATGCCAGTTCCCGAATTCGATCGATAACATCCTCGCTTGGCAGACCTTGCAGCCCGACACCCGGAAAAAGCTGCTATGGGACAACGCTGCCCGCTTCTTCAAGCAGACTTGATTCGGTGGTATGCGATCGAGGGGTAGAGGCATATCGTATAGACGAGGTGCAGACCGAGACGATGACTTAAAAGCCCACGGGAATCGTGGAAACGTTCGGGCGGATTACCATTACTTGCGCGAACGACTTCACGCGGCGATTGCCGAGGCGGCGGTGGCGCTGCTAGCTGGCGCGATCGTCGTTGTCGAGGATTTCGCATTAATGAGCGAGATGGGCAAAAAAAGGGGGATGCCAGGCTCAGTTTGTGTCGCGGATTTCGGCGATGTCTTGGGCGAAGATCATGTCTTCGCTGCCGACGACCGAGGGGTCAGTGGGCGATGACAGATAGCGGGCGAAGACCCAGACGCCGTCTAGCGGGTTCGAAACGATTTCGGCGACGGCGCCGTCGACCAGCACAATCTGCATGCCCGGGGTCAGCAGCCGGGTGTTGACGATTTCGCTCATTCGGCCGCCCGCACGATGGCGGCATCGGCCCGGCGCCAGGTGGCGAGGTCGTCCCAGCTGTCGGCTTCCATGAATTCGGCCCAGCGGCGATAGAGATTGCGCAGATTGTGCTCGCTCGATTTGGCGTCAGTGATGTCCATCACCGTACCGGGGATGCGCAGCCCCTGCCATTCGTAATTTTCGATCTCGTATCCCTGCCCCTGCTCATAGCTGTAAGGATGGCGGCGGGCGATCGTGCCGCGGCTCGCGGCGTGCGCGTAGTTCCAGTTTTCCATGTCGTCCTGCTCGGTCATGCCGGCCGGGCCCGAATAGCGGATGTAATAGTCGCGCAGAAAATCCTTGACCTCTTGCGGTGCGGCCTTATCGACAAAATACCATCGCCAGCATTCGGTCTGGTGGGCGCCGCGCGGATGCCAGACCGCGATCGTTCGCGGCTGGCGTGGATGGAGCGCGATATTGGGAAAGACTTCGCCGGGGCTGCCGATCACCCGGCCCCACTCACCATGCCGCCGGCGGCGCTCGGCTTCGCAATGGCGGAAATACTCGGAGACGATCGGCGAGTGCGCGTAAGCGGTCGGGGTCGGCTCGCCTTGCGGCATTACATAGACCCCGGTCTGGTGACCGCGTTCATAGAACGAGACCTGCAACCGGCGCGCCATCTCGCGCTCGCGCATGTCGCGCCGCCCGCTGCCCGACGGGCCGATGCCGGCGAGATCGACCGAGCGGTGGCTGATGTTGTGATAGCTG
Source organism: uncultured Alphaproteobacteria bacterium (assembly GCA_963832875.1). Lineage (GTDB taxonomy): Bacteria > Pseudomonadota > Alphaproteobacteria > ATCC43930 > CGMCC-115725 > AP-15. Next base: position 812,367 of record CAWHWB010000007.1, read on the forward strand.
TCGCCGCAAAAGTTTTCGGCCGGGAATTTCCAGTTGCACGGGATCAGCCATTTCTGGATACCGCCGAGAACTTCGACGCCGCTGTCGCCGCCTTCCCAGGTTTCCAGGGTCAAGTCGAGATAGCGGGCGAAATCGCCGAGATATTCGGCGAAGGAGGGTGCCGCCGGGTCCCAGGTGGCCCATACGCTGCCTTTGTAGACGCAGAGCTGCGCCACCTCGACCAATCCCCATTGCGAGCGGTCGAGCTTGGAATGATAGGCCTCGCGAAAATACGGCACGCCGACAAGCTTGCCGTCGGTGCCGTAGCTCCAGCCGTGGTAGGGGCAGGTGAAGACCGGTGTGTTGCCGTCGTCGTAGCGGCACACCTTCATGCCGCGGTGCCGGCACGAGTTCAGAAAGATATGGACCTGCCCGGCGCGATCGCGGCAGAGAATGACCAATTCTTCGCCCATGCCGGAGACAAAGAAGTCGCCGGGATTCGGGATCTGGCTCTCATGGCCAACAAACAGCCAGGCGCGGGCGAACAGCCGATCTTGCTCTTGGCGATAGATCTCGTCGCTGACAAAGATCTCGCGGCTGATCTGCCCCCTGCCCAAATCGACGAGACCGGTGCGGTAGCCATCTTTTCTTACTGTCACCATGTCCTCCTTACTCGTCTTCCCGGCGAAAGCCGGGACCCATTGCTGAAATGGGCACCGGCCTTCGCCGATGTGGCGAAATGCGGCGCAAGTGAGGTCCCTGGAAGACCGACATTAAAAGATGACCGACACTAAAAGAAGACCGACACTAAAAGAAAAAGGTCAGGTTTTTGGTCAGCAGCACGTTCTGGTCGAGGATGATCTTGCGACGGGCGATGAGCCAGCCGTCGCCTGAGCGGCGCAGCAGATCGTCGCGCTTGCCGACCAGGATGTCGGTTTCGGTCTCGACCCGGTTGCGGTAGATCAGAAACCGGCACTTGGTCATGACTTCGACAGCCTCTTCGAGCGAGGGCTGCACCTCCACCAGCTGAACATTCGAGACGATGTGGGTGATGCGCGAGACCGGCTCCTCGGCCCAATGGATGCCGGTCATGATCTGCTTGACCCGCCGCTCCAAGGTCTCCCGGCCTTCGTCGAACCAGTTGATGTCGTGGTCGGCGCGGGTGAATTCGCGCTCTTGCTCGCCGACCTTGACGTTGCGGCGCATCGGCATCCAATAGCGCACATCCTCGGCAATCAGCGCCAGCCAATCCTCATAGCGCCGCTCGTCGAGCAGGTCCGCCTCGTGATAGAGGAACTCCTCGATCTCCTGCCGCAGCAACAGACGGGCGATCCGATCCGGCTCGCTGCTCATGCGTTCCTCTCAGCTAAACTATTCGCCGCCCCCGCCGAGGCGGGGGCCCAGGGTTTCAGTCTCCGGCTGCGATCGGCGGCTCCTGGATTCCCTGCGTCGCGGGAATGACGAATGAAAGCAACAACGAGTTCGGAACAGCGGGTTACTGCGCGGCGACCGGCTGTGCCGGCGGACCGTCAGCCCTGATTTCTGCGTCCCACGGGCCCGGGAAACGGCCGCGACCCGTCTTCTCGCGGGTGAAGACGTGGTAGTCGACCGGCCACTCGGCGCGCGGCATTTCGTAGAACACCTCGACGCCGTTGCCGTCGGGGTCGCGCAGATAGATGCCGAGCGAGATCCCGTGATCGGAGATGTGCTCGATCGGCTGCCCCTTCTCCTTCAGACGGTGATAAAACTCCTTCAAATCGTCGAGCGATTCGAGCCGCCAAGCGAAGTGATTGAGGCCGACCTGGCCCTTCTGCTGCAACGGCGCATCCGGCCCCAGCTGCATCAAGGCCACCTCGTGCGACTGTTCGGGGTCGGCCGACATGAAAGCGGCCCAGCCCGGCCGATATTCATAGGTGTGCAGGCCCAAGAGGTCCTCGTACCACTGTTTCGAGCGGTCAGCATCGCGCACATACAGGTTGACGTGCTGCAGATACATCGGTTTTTTCATCTGATCTCCTCCGTCACAAATTGTCATCGTCGCGCCCGAGAAAATCGAGGACGCGGTCCATCACTTCCTTCTTCGGATAGATCGTGGCGATGGCGCGTGCCCGCGTCAACGGGTCGCTGGCAAAGAACCGCTCGTACAACACCTGGCGGCTGCCAAAGGCGCTGCCAGCGAGGTCCCAGGCCAGCCGGAACAGTTTGACCCGGTCCTTTGCCGCGGTGTTGTCGGTCGCCAGGTACTGCTCGATGTCGGATTTCAGCGGGCCTTTGAAATCGGCTTCGCTCGGGGTCAACATAAAGCTGCTCGACCCCAGCAATTGCAGGATCTCGATCATCCGCGGATAGGCGGTCATAAAGAGGTTGCGCGGGCTTTCGACCATCAGCGGGTCGGGGGTCATCACCCCCCATTCATCGAGCTTGGCGTCGGCTTCGGCGGCGCGCATGCAGGCACGGGTCAGCTGCGTCGTCAGCATCAATTCGCCGATCCGCTCCTCGACATGGGGCAGGTGGGCGTTGCCGAGCGCCTGGGTCATCAGCAAGGCCGTGCCCAGCACAAACTCGCATTTGGCGAGGTTCTTGGTTGCCCCCTGATGCGCCGAATGCGCTGAGGAGTGGGTCACGGTCGCGGTGGCGTTGAGCCGGTCGACATCGCCCAGCAGAAACACCCGCTCCCACGGCACCAGCACGTCGTCGAAAAAGACGACGCAATCCATTTCCTCGAAGCGCGAGCCCAGTGGTTGGTCGAAATGCGAGCGGCCCTGGTCGAAGCTGTCGCGGCACAGGAATTTGAGGCCGGGCGTGCCGCACGGGATCGCAAAGCTCAGTGCGAACGGGCTGTGGCTCTCAGTGTGCCTTCCCATGCGCGGCGAGTAGACGCCGATCTCGTCGGCGAGCGGCCCTAGGGTCGCGAGGATTCGGGCGCCGCGCACGACGATGCCGGCATCGGTCTCGCGCACCACCTGCAACGCCGTCCCTTCCTGCAGGTTGAAGACGCCGGACACGGTGCGGCTGCGCTGCAGATTGATCAGGGAGTGGGTCAAGGTCAGGTCGTTTTCACGGATGTATTCGTAATAGCGGCGCATGTTCTCGCCGTATTCGCGCTTGCCTTGTGCGAAGAAATCCGCGGCACCGGCCCAGGCGGCGTAGGTCACGTTCATGAAATCGGGTGAGCGGCCCATCATGCCGCAAGTGGCGCGCGCCCAATTCAGCATCATGACGCGGCGCGTTTCGAGGTCCTCGCGGGTGCGCGGGATCAGAAATGACAGCCCGACCCGATCGCCGGTCGATGGCGACACATAGGTCATCGCGTCGCGCAATTTGGGGTCGCACTGCATGTCGTAGAGCGAGGCGATCGCGCGTGCGCCGCCTTGCAGGCCTGGATGGGCGGTGACATCGCGCACCCGCTCGCCGCCAAGCCAAACCTCGCGCTCCTGCTCTCTCAATCCGGCGAGATACTGTTTTCCGCTCCGCACACCCATTCGACGCCTCTCCCAGCCGGCGAAATCTCCCTGAGATTACGACAACCCCGCACCCATGACCAGCCGTCGCGGGTCCGTTCCGTCGTGGACTTTGTCGGGTGCTGCCTCAGTTCGAGTTGCCGCATACGACCCTAAGCGGACCCTCATGCCGCGCCCGCCGTACCCCCAATTGCAACTTCTGCCAGGTATCGTCTGAGCCGGTTCACCTGTCGGCTGGGCGCGTAGGCCGAAGTAGCGATTAAATGTTACGCACTTACCTCCTTTGTCCATCTAGACGGTGGGCGCCAAATGTGATTTTTCCTTAGGTAATTAGCTAGTCTCTGCGAGCTTGGGAGGTTTACGATGTCTTCGCGCACATCCCTCGATCAAGTCGCTCTCTCCAGTTGTCCGACCTGTCTTTGTTGCATGCCGCAACTTCAATCCGCTGCTCGTCGAATCAACCGGGAAATGTCTCGACGCGGCTTTATCGCCGGGGTAGGCGCCTCACTCACATCGCTTGGGCTTGTTCAGCCGGCCGGCGCGCAAGCGGCTCCCCCCGGCCCCACGCCACCAATCGTGTTCGGGAATTTTCTGCTTTTCGACGGAAAGTCCAAAGCCTTGCGCGGCGGGCTTCGCCTTCTTATCGAGGGCAATCGTATCAAGCGGATCGCCATCGGTGAGATGACGCCACCGGAAGGCGCGCGAGTGATCGATTGCGGCGGACGGGTTATCATGCCCGGCCTGATCGACGCGCATTGGCATACGATCTTCGCCGCACTCCCGCTCAACGCTCTGCTCTCGGCAGACATCGGCTATATCTTTCTTGCCGCAAGCGCCCAGGCTGAACGAACACTGATGCGTGGCTTCACCACCGTCCGGGACCTCGGCGGCCCGTCATTTGCGTTGAAGCAGGCGATCGACGAGGGGCTCGTGACCGGGCCTCGCATCTTTCCGTCGGGCGCCATGATCACGACCACCGGCGGGCATGGTGACATGCGTCCGCTCGCAGATCTGCCAAGGAGCCCAGGCGGCCCGCTGAGCTACACGGAGCTGACGGGCGGCGCCTATATCGCCGACAGTGCAGATGAGGTCAGGTTGCGGGTGCGCGAACAGCTGGTCCTAGGCGCCTCGCAAATCAAACTCGTCGGCGGAGGAGGTGTTGCTTCGTGGCGCACTACGCTGGACATGTTTACTTTCAGCGAGCCTGAGTTCCGAGCGGGCGTCGAGGCCGCCGCCGACCGGAACACCTATGTGGCCGTGCACGCCTACCCGCCTGCGCAAATTCAGCGGGCCATCAACGCGGGGGCCCAATGCATCGAGCACGGGCATCTGATGGATGAGAAGACCGCCATGCTTATGGCCGAAAAGGACATATGGCTCAGTACGCAACCGTTTACCAGCGAGGATGACGCGCCTCCCTTGGTCGGCCAAAGCCGGGCGAACCTACTCCAGGTAATCGCCGGAACCAATAGGGTTTATACGCTCGCGAAAGAGCACAAGGTCAAGACCGCGTTCGGAACTGACCTGTTGTTCTCCAGCACAATAACCGAGCGCCAAGGCTTGGCCTTAACTCATTTGACCCGCTGGTATGACAATGCCGATATTTTAAAGATGACGACTTCCGTCAACGGCGAGCTTTTGGCGATGTCCGGTCCACGCAACCCCTACCAAGGAAAACTGGGGGTCATCGAAGAGGGTGCGCTTGCCGATCTGCTGGTGGTCGACGGCAATCCCATTAACGACATCGAGATTGTCTCTAAACCGGACAAGAACTTCATGGTCATCATGAAGGATGGAAGGATATACAAGGACACCCTGCTCGCAGTGCACTGATTTAGGCGGCCATTGCCGCCTCAAGATTTTCGCACCGCCGTGTCGGCGCTGTCGGAACATGATATAGCTCGCGCAGAAATCTGGTGCCAATGTCCGCTCTCCACCCGATGCAGAAATTGAAACTCGGACGCTGCCCTCCGCCGGTGCGGGTCGACAGCCCCGCGCGTGTGGCGCAGGATGCGCCGGAATTTAAGAGGGGAAGGACACGAAATGCCTGAGACGCCGACCTTCGGCCGCTACGCCGAGATCCCCTATGACCAGATGACGCCCGAGCAGCAGGAGGGCTACCGCTCGCTGCTCGAAAGCCGCGGCGCGCTCGGCGGGCCGAACAAGATCCTGGTGCACAATCCTAAGCTGGCGAAGGTCGCGGGGCCGTTCGGGGCGCATTTTCGCACCGGGTATTCCCTGAGCGAGCGGGAACGCGAGATCGCGGTCTGCATCATCAACAGCAAGTGGCGCTCGGCCTATCCGACCAATGCGCACGAACGCGCCGCCAAGGCCGCCGGGCTGCCGGACGACAAGGTCGAGGCGATCCTGTCCGGCCTGCCGACCTCGTTCTCGGATGCGCGCGAGCAGGTCGTCTACGAGATGGCGACGTGCCTCGCCAATTCGCGCTGGGTCGCCAAGGGGCTTTACGACCGGGCGGTCGAGGCGCTCGGCCATGTCGGCATCACCGACGTGATCACCCTGATGGGCCACTACACCAGCGTGTCGATGATCCTCGCATTCTACGATGTCCCCGCCGGCGCCCAAGGCCTGGAGCGCTGAGAGGGGACACCGGCTGGTCGACAGGGCCGTCCCGCTGTTGCAGGATGCGCGGCCAATTCACCCCAGGGGAAGGAAACCCAAAATGCCCGAAACGCCGACCTTTGGCCGCTACGCCGAGATCCCTTACGAGCAGATGACGCCGGCCCAGCAGGAGGGCTATCGCTCGCTGCTCGAGACCCGCGGCCGGCTGCCCGGCCCGAACAAGATCTATGTCCACAACCCCAATCTGGTAAAGGTGATGGGGCCGCTCGGCGCCTATTTCCGCACCGGGTATTCGTTGAGCGAGCGCGAGCGCGAGATCGCCGTCGTCATCATCAACAGCAAGTGGCATTCGGCCTACCCGACCAATGCGCATGAGCGCGCCGGCAAGGCGGCCGGGCTCCCGGCCGATAAGGTCGAGGCGCTGCTCTCGGGTCTGCCGACCTCGTTCGACGACGAGCGCGAGCAGGTCATTTACGAGATGGCGACGTGCCTCTCGAATTCGCGCTGGGTATCGAAGGGGCTCTTCGACCGCGCGGTCGCCGCACTCGGCCACGAGGGCATCACCGACGCGATCTGCCTGATGGGCTTCTACAGCAGCGTGTCGATGACCCTCGCCTTTTACGACGTGCCGGCCGGTGCCGAGGGCCTGCAGCGCTGACGCAACCGGGGGGCGGCCCTGCTCGGCCGCTCCCCATCTGGTGCTTCGTCGTTTGCCGCAAAAGGGGCCGGCGCAGCCAAGCGGCGGCGAAGCGGCGTGGTGGAAGGTCGGGCCGCGACGGCCTACATTGCTCGCGCCACAGGGAGGTTGCCCCGATGACCGCAGCAAAAGGCTTTGTCATACCCGCGGGCGGCGGGAAGCATTTCGACTCGCCCACACCCGGCCGCTCCTTTGCCATGAAGCTCCTCGGGCGCGAGACCGATGAAAGCATCATGATGTTCGAGGAAACCCTGCCTGCCGGCACAACGAGCCTCCTCCATCTGCACCACGGCAGTGACGAAGTCGCTTGGGTGCTTGCCGGTGAGTTCACCTTCATGATCGCCAACGAGGTCACCGCCGGCGGCCCCGGCACCTGCGCGTTCATGCCGCGGGACATCCCACATGCCTGGAAGAACACCGGCCGGGAAACTGGCCGCGTTCTCTTCCTCTACACTCCAGCCGCCGCCGGGGGCCTGATCGAGGCGCTCTCGGAGCACCGCCCGGTCAACGACGACGAGCGCGACCAGCTGTTCCAGCGCTACCACTGGGAAGTCGTCGGCCCAAACCCGCTTTGAGGGAGCCAACCCGGCGGCGGCCGACGGCCCTACCGGGCGTGGGCGAATACGCGTAGCATCGGCCATCGCGGAATTTTGGAGAGGGGAATGCCATGCTGATCGTTGACGCACAGGTTCATATCTGGTCGGCCGGACCGCCGACCAACCCGTCGCACCGCCAAGTCAATTCCTATACGGCGGAAGAATGCATCCGCGACATGGATGCGGCCGGGGTCAATGCCGTCCTGTTACACCCGCCGGGCTGGGACCCGAACTCCGGAAAGATCTCCGAGGAGGCGGCGGCCAAATACCCCAACCGCTTCGGCATCCTCGGCAACTTCCCGCTCGACAAGCCGGAGAGCCGGTCGCTGATCGACGGCTGGAAGCGCCGGCCGGGCATGCTCGGGCTGCGCTATGCCTTCACCGCGCCGCACCAGGCCAACTGGATGACCGACGGCACGATGGACTGGCTGTGGCCGGCGGCCGAGAAGGCCGGCATCCCGATCGCGCTGATGGCCTCGAACTATCTGCCGCAGGTCGGGCGGATCGCCGAACGGCACCCGGGTCTCAAACTGCTGATCGACCATTACGCACGGGTGCGCGACGGCAAGGACGATGCTGCGCACGGCAATCAGCCGGCGCTGTTGGCGCTCGCCAAATATCCCAATGTGGCAGTCAAGGCGACCGGCGCACCCGGCAACTCGTCGCAGCCCTACCCCTACCGCAACATCCACAAATATACACAGCAGATCGTCGAAGCCTTTGGGCCGCAGCGCACCTTTTGGGGCACCGATATCACCCGCATGCCGTGCCCATGGAAAGAGTGCGTGACGATGTTCACCGAGGAGATGCCGTGGCTCAAGGGCCACGACCTCGAACTTGTCATGGGCCGCGCGCTGTGCGACTGGCTCGGCTGGAACCTGCCTGGCTGACATCGGTTCGGGCCAGCGGACCGGACAGTAGATTGTGAGTTCTCCACCGCGTCTCGCCGACCCGCCCGGGCTGAAACCCACGTGGCGGTTCGGCGGGTTGCGATGGCAGTCGGTCGGACAGAGCTCGATGCTTCATGGTCTGGAGAGTCCGATTGCGAGGTGTACCCGCCGGGCCGCGAAGATCCGCACCGGTGCCTAGGGCCGGCAACGCCCTGGGCGAGGGCTGTTCGATGTCGCAATCCCCGATCGCAGAACCCTTTGAACGGCTGTGAGAAAACGATGGCCGACCGCATCTTGATCCTCGATTTCGGTAGCCAGGTGACCCAGTTGATCGCCCGGCGGCTGCGCGAGAGCGGGATCTATTGCGAGATCCACCCGTATATGATCGGCGAGGACAAGGTCCGCGACTTCGACCCGCGGGCGATCATCCTGTCGGGCGGTCCGGCCTCGGTGACCGAGGGCACCTCGCCGCGCGCGCCCTCGATCGCTTTCCGGCTCGGCGTGCCGGTCCTGGGGATCTGCTACGGCATGCAGACGATGTGCGACGAATTGGGCGGCCGCGTCGCACTGAGCGAGCACCAGGAGTTCGGCCGCGCCTTTGTCGATGTCCTTGACGATTGCCTATTGTTCGAGGGGCTGTGGCCCAAGGGCGCCCGCGCTCAGGTGTGGATGAGCCATGGCGACAAGGTCGAGGCGCTGCCGGCAGGCTTTCGCGCGGTCGCCGCCAGCGAGGCCGCACCCTATGCGGCGATCGCCGATGACGAGCGGCGGTTTTACGGTTTTCTGTTTCATCCCGAAGTAGCGCATACGCCGCAGGGTGCGGAATTGCTACGCAACTTTACCCACAATGTCGCCGGCTGCCGCGGCGATTGGACAATGGCGCTGTTCCGCGCCCAGGCGATCGAACAAATCCGTGACCAGGTCGGCCACGGCAATGTCGTCTGCGGCCTGTCGGGCGGGGTCGATTCGGCGGTCGCGGCGGCCTTATTGCACGAGGCGGTCGGCGACCAGCTGACCTGCATCTTTGTCGATACCGGCGTGCTGCGTGCCGGCGAGGCCGAGGAGGTCGTCGAGCTGTTTCGCCGGCATTACAATATCCCGCTGGTTCATCGCGATGCCGGCGAGCTGTTTCTGGCGAAGCTCGCCGGCGTCACCGACCCCGAAGAAAAGCGCAAGCGGATCGGCGCCACTTTTATCGACGTGTTCGACGAGGAGGCGCACAAGCTCGGCGACGTCGAGTTTCTGGCGCAGGGGACGCTCTACCCCGACGTGATCGAATTCTACGAGCGCCATCGGCGGCCCTTCGGTCACGATCAAATCGCATCACAATGTCGGCGGCCTGCCCGAGCGGATGAAGTTGAAATTGGTCGAGCCGTTGCGCGCGCTGTTCAAGGACGAGGTGCGCGAATTGGGCCGGGAGCTCGGCCTGCCCGAGCGGCTGGTCGGGCGACATCCGTTCCCCGGCCCTGGCCTGGCGATCCGCATCCCGGGCGAAGTCACCCGCGCCAAGCTCGAAATCCTGCGCAAGGCCGATGCGGTGTTCATCGAGGAGATCCGCAACGCCGGGCTCTATGACGCGATCTGGCAGGCCTTTGCCGTGCTTCTGCCGGTGCGCAGCGTTGGCGTCATGGGCGACGCGCGCACCTACGATTACGCCTGCGCCCTGCGCGCGGTGACTTCGACCGACGGGATGACCGCCGACACCTTTGCCTTCTCGCACGAATTCTTGGGCCGCGCCGCGACCCGCATCATCAACGAGGTGCGCGGCGTCAACCGGGTCGTCTACGACGTCACCTCGAAACCGCCAGGAACAATCGAGTGGGAATGATTTTGGCCCATCCCAGGGTATCCAAGGCTATCCCTGAAAACTCCGTAAGCTGCTGAAGTAAATAAATAAATCAGTCAGGACCTATCGATGGCTATCGGGGTGCAGAAATCCGATCTGACGGGATGGCTGACGGTGGTCGAGCCTATTGCCTCTCATCACAATCGCGACTACCGTCATGGTCACGCGGGCCTCTGACGGTAGTTTTTTCCGTATAGTGATCTGAAAATACACACGTTTTCTGATCGTTGGCGCGCTGGAATGGCCTGACGGTAGTTTCTGGCGAGGTGTGACATGCTGACGGACGTCGCGATTAAGGCTCTGAAATCGAAGGAAAAAGACTACAAGGTCGCGGATCGCGACGGGATGTATGTCCATGTCACCACCAAGGGCGCGCTCTCATTTCGGATGGACTACCGTCTGAACGGGCGCCG
>CAWHWB010000008.1:0-210763 GCA_963832875.1 uncultured Alphaproteobacteria bacterium
TTTTGGCCCATCCCAGGGTATCCCGCAGTATCCCGTAAACCGACATAATACTCTGACAAACCTACATAAACTGTCCGATACCCTTCGGGGACTATCGGCCGGCAGAGACGGTATCTGACGGACTGGCCGACGGTCTCGTTTCCCATTGCGCAATTCGAGTTGGCCCGATACCGTCAGGCTCGGAGTGCCCTCTGACGGTCTTTTTTTAGAGCTAATAAGCTGAAAGAAAAAGGATTTCTGTCACGGGGATGCTGGAAAACGGCCTGACGGTCTTTTCTCGCGGAGGCGTGCCAAATGTTGACGGATGCAGCCCTTAAATCCTGAAACCAAAAGAGAAAAATTATAAGGTGACGGACCGGGACGGCATGTATTGTGCTCGTGCGGCCGTCCGGGACTCTTTCTTTTCAGCTCGACTACCGCATGAACGGACGGCGCGAGATGGCGAAGTCATAGAAGAGAACCTCTTCTCCGATTTAGTTGGCCTGATGCACCAAGTCGGAATTGGCTGATACTGCTCGGAGGGAGCGTCATGGCCCAATTCAAACGGTACGAAGACCTTGTCCTGGGCAGCGGAAGGGCGGCGAGTACCTCGTCCGGCACATGGCGCGATTTAGTCAGCGGATTGCTCTTGTGGAGCGGGAGCGGATCTGTGGTCTTTGCCCCAGTGTCAACCGATTGCCCAGTAAGTATGAGATGTGGAGCGCCGAAGTCGCGCATCTCGCCCATCAAGCTGCGCACTTTGGCATCACGACGGGGGCAAGTGCGAACGTGCCGCCTCGCTCTGTGCACTAGCGTGCTGAACTCGGTGACACGTAGTTCGCCTTTCTCTTTCCAACGTTTCAGCACGACGGCAGGAAGGAGCTCTACTCATGGATAGGACGCGCGACGTAGCTGTATTGGTCGGCAGCCTTCGAAAAGATTCGATCAACCGAAAAGTAGCCAATGCGCTTGTTGAACTTGCGCCCGCTGCGCTGAAGCTCAGCATCATCGAAATCGGACACTTGCCGATTTACAATCAAGATGGTGACGAAAATCCGCCGGCGGTATGGACGCAGTTCCGCGAGCGGATCAGGGTGGCCGACGCGGCTCTCTTCGTGACACCAGAGCACAATCGATCGGTCCCGGCTGCGCTAAAGAACGCCATCGATGTTGGCTCGAGGCCCTATGGCAAAAGCGCATGGACCGGCAAGCCGGGCGCCGTCGTCAGCGCATCGCCGGGCGGCATCGGCGGTTTCGGCGCGAACCATCACCTGCGGCAGTCGCTGGTGTTTCTCAACGTTCCCGCGATGGCGCAGCCCGAGGCGTATATCGGGGGCGCCGACAAGTTGTTCGACGCACAGGGCAAGCTGGTGAACGACGGGACACGCAAATTTCTGCAGGACTTTATGCAGGCGTTTGACGCGTGGATCGCAGCAAACGAAAAAATCGTAGCCGCGGAGTAGCGCGCGGAGAGGACACGCCAATGGACACGCAGTCGCTGAATTAACAAGGGCAAAGTCGTGATGATCACCGGGGCGGCGAGCGGTATTGGACGAGCGGCGGCCCTCGCCTTTTCGCGGCAAGGGGCAAAGATCTCTGACGGCTCCGCCGTTTTGGGAAAAGCCACAGGGCATCATCATGTACACATCCGATCTTTCGTGGCGTCTGGCAGAGCCCAGCATTTAATCACGACACGGCGAGCGTGGTCCATGTGAATCCGTAAGTGTCCGAGGAGGATAGTATGAACTCGACAACAACACCTGTATCGCAGTCCATTTTAAAAAATCTAGGTCGTCTCCTGCCGGACCTTGAAACCCTGTACAAGGACCTGCATTCCCACCCGGAGTTGTCTATGCAGGAGACCCGAACCGCCGGGCTTGCCGCAGACTGGCTTCGGAAGCTCGGTTATGAGGTGACGACCGGCGTTGGAAAGACGGGGGTAGTGGGTCTGCTCCGTAACGGGGATGGCCCAACGATCATGCTGCGTGCCGACATGGATGCGCTACCCATCGAAGAGGCAACCGGTCTTCCTTACGCGAGCAAAGTGACCAAGACAGACGCCGAAGGGAAGACGGTGCCCGTTGGCCATATGTGTGGCCATGATATCCATGTTGCCTGGCTTGCCGGAGCGTCCACCCTGTTTGCTCAGGCGCGTGATTCTTGGCAGGGTACATTGATGGTGGTCTTCCAGCCCGGCGAGGAGACGGCGCAGGGCGCCCAGGCCATGATCGATGACAACCTACTCAAACGGTTTCCAGAGCCAGTGGTTGTGCTTGGCCAGCATGTCATGCTCGGAAAGGCCGGTGACATCGCGGGAAGTGCCGGCCCTATCACCTCGGCGGCGGACAGCCTTCAGATCAGACTATTCGGCCGTGGCGCCCACGGATCGATGCCACAAGCCGCCATTGATCCCGTTGTCATGGCCGCGGCGACGGTTATGCGGCTTCAAACTGTCGTTTCCCGCGAGGTGGCTGCGACCGAAGCAGCGGTCGTCACGGTCGGCGTCTTACAAGCGGGCACCAAAGAAAACGTCATTCCTGACGAAGCCATCATAAAGCTGAACGTCCGGGCATTCGATGCCGGGGTGCGCCAGCGGGTGCTGGCTGCGATCGAGCGGATCGTAAGCGCTGAGGCCGAAGCGTCCGGCGCCCCTCGGAAACCAGAGATCACGCCATTAGACCGGTATCCGCTCAATCTCAACGACGAAACGGCGAGCAATCGGATCGCCGAAGCATTCCGCGCTTATTTCTCCCCGGCGCGGGTGCACCATACAGGACCGGCACCGGCGAGCGAGGATTTCGGTTGTTTCGGCACGGCCTGGCATGTTCCTTCGGTCTTCTGGTTCGTCGGCGGCACTGACCCGGAAACCTACGCCAAGGCAAAAGCGGCCGGAACGCTTAATAAGCTACCAGTCAACCATAGTCCCCAGTTCGCCCCAGTGATCCATCCGACCTTGGAAACCGGCGTCGAGACTTTGGTTGTCGCGGCCCTCGCATGGCTGGCGCCATAAAGGTTAGTGAGGGTTGGCATGGGAGATCCTAGACCGGAAACGCTGTTGCTGCTGGTACTCGACCTTGTCGGGACCTTTGTGTTTGCAATCAGCGGAGCGACTGCCGGAGTAAAGCGCCGGCTGGATTTGTTCGGAATTCTCGTGCTCTCGTTTGTCGCCGGAAATTTCGGTGGAATCACGCGTGACGTTTTAATCGGATCGGTACCGCCAGCCGCGATTAGCGATTGGCGGTATTTGGCGGTCTCGATCCTTGCCGGTGTGATCACGTTCTATTGGTTTTCGGCAGTCGACAAGCTGAGCAGTTCGGTACTCGTCTTCGACGCGGCGGGGCTGGCGCTCTTCGCTGTCTCAGGCACACAAAAGGCGCTCTCGTTCGGGCTAAATCCGTTCATGGCGGCGCTGCTCGGAATGCTGACAGGTATTGGTGGCGGGATGATGCGTGACATCCTTGTGGCGGAGATTCCCACTGTCCTGCGGGCCGATATTTATGCGCTGGCCGCCCTGGCGGCCGCTGCCGTGGTGGTGAGCGGGCAGTTCCTCCACATTTCCCCGACTGCCACAACCATTGTAGGTGCTCTCCTTTGCTTTGGGCTGCGCCTTATGGCCATTCGCCGCGGTTGGCGTCTCCCGGTCGCCAGACGTGACGAGCAGCGGAACGCGCCAGCAGGCGCCCCGAAGGATCAGGAGGATGGCCGCTGAAGGAGACCCTGAGATGACTGCGTTCGTTCTGGTGTGCGGTAATGTGTTCGACGGTGTCTGCGATGCTCTGACTGGTCCAGCCGAGATCCTCGTCGAGAGCAATCGGATTGCGAAGATTGAGCGGTCGGTAGGGCGACCACCCGGTGCGCAGGTCATCGATCTTTCCGAGCGGACAGTGAGCCCCGGGTTCATCGACACCCATGTCCACCTCACGATGGACGCTGCGAACCTCGCGTTGCAAACGCTCCAATCTTCGGCGGCCAAGGCGCTCGCAGGGCTAAGCCTTGCCCGCGATTACATGAGCTACGGGTTTACGACGTTGCGTGATCTCGGCAGCGTCGATCCGGAATTTCCAACGATTGATCTGCGCAACGCGCTCAATTCCGGCTTGGTGACGGGCCCGCGGCTCTTCGTCGCCGCGCATATTATCAGCGCGAGCGCCGGCCACGGGGATCTACGCGGTTTCTATGCCTCGCGTTGGACGTTGCCGGTTTCCGCGATTGCCGACGATCACGGCAGCATCAGAGCGTTGGTACGGCGCGAGCACACCTTCGGCAGCGACTGGATCAAGACAGCGAACACGGGTGGCTATTTTAGCGCTGGCGACGATCCGGGGCGAGTAACCTGGTTCGACGACGAGATGGAAGCGCTGACATCGACGGCCCGTCAGCTCGGCATGCCGGTGGCTGTTCACACAGGCGCCGCCGACGGATGCAAACAGGCCATCCGCTGCGGCGCGCGTAGTCTCGAGCATGCCTATCTGATCGACGCTGAAGGCGTCGAGATGGCGGAGCAGGCCGGAGCTTATATCGTTCCGACGATGCAGATGACCCAGGAAGATTTGCAGGAGCTGCAAGCGGGGATCCTCCCGTGCCAGGCGGTCTGGAAGTTTAAGCGCGACAATGAGGGGATTCTGGCGTCCCAGCGATTGCTGGCCGGAAGCGCCGTGAAAGTCGCCTACGGAACAGATTGCGGCATGTTTCCATTCAGCCACGGCATCTTGGAATTCCAGGCGATGGTCAAAGCAGGGCTGAGTTCTGCGCGCGCCTTGAAGGCGGCCACGAGCGTTGCCGCCGAACTGCTGGGTCGCAGCGATCTTGGCGTGCTCGCCCCCGGAAAACTGGCCGACATCGTTGCCATGGCCGATGATCCCATCGCTGATATCGCCGCTACCACGAAAGTGGATTTCGTGATGAAGGATGGCGTTGTCTTTCGCGCGCCGAACCTTGGTGATTGTCGGACCAGCTTCCCAACTTGAGTGTGGCGGCCAACGCTCCGTCGCGACGAACACAATGTAAATCTCCTCAAGGGAGTCCTCGTATGTCGTCGTCAATAACTGGCACTCTGAGAGCTCTGTGGATCCAGCCCCCGCCGTAGCGGGATTTAGGGGAAACGATAGATCACTCTTCGGCATAATTATGGGCGTCCTAACATTCTGGCTATTCGCCCAGACGACGCCAAACTGAACAGTGCGGTGACTGCGACCGCAATATTCATCAGACTGGGTGTCCAGTCCGAGATCCGTGCTGATGCCGGGACTGACCGACGCCCACTGGCACATGGTCTTCGCGCCGAATACGTGACAGGACTTGTCGACCGCCGATACGGGCTTGATGTATGCGAACACCGTTGCTGAGGCGGAGCGAACGTTGCTGCGAGGCTTCACCACGGTTCGGGATACGGGCGGCCCCACTTTCGGCATCAAGGCGGCGATCGACGGGGGCGATATTCCCGGCCCACGCGTCTATCCCAGCGGTGCGTTGATCTCGCAAACGGGCGGGCATGGCGATTTCGCGCCGCCTTATGCACGTCCCATCGAGATCGGGGGGCAGCCTTCGCACTACGAGGAGATCGGGGCATTCGCGATCGCCGATGGTGTGCCCCAGATGTTGGCGGCGGTACGTGATCAGCTCAAGAGTACTGTGAGTATAATCG
The DNA here is from genome assembly GCA_963832875.1 of uncultured Alphaproteobacteria bacterium. Taxonomy (GTDB): domain Bacteria; phylum Pseudomonadota; class Alphaproteobacteria; order ATCC43930; family CGMCC-115725; genus AP-15. The sequence goes on from CAWHWB010000008.1 coordinate 5,624, forward strand.
TCGAGGAAGCGGGTAAAGGCGGGCCAGCGCGTCAGCATGTAATCGATCGCCTGGGCGATCGGGGCGTGGCGCGACAGCCGGGCGCGCTCGGCGCGCATCCATTTTTCCAGATCGGCGACGATCGGCTTGCTGTCCCTCTGCCGCACCGCCAGTCGGTCGCCGGCCAGCTGGCCATTGATCGTGCGCTCGATGGCGAAGATCTCGTCGATACGCTGGACCGCCTCGATCGCCAGCGGCGCTTTGCGCAGATCGGCCTGCTCGAAGAAGTGGCGCCGGCCATGGCTCCAGCAGCGCCGCCTCGGTGATCGGGCCCGGTTTGCGTTTGCCGTCGTAGAGCTCGCCGAACCCGGCATAGGCATCGGCCTGCAGGATGCCGGCATAACCTGCCAGATGCCGGGCGGGATGCTCGCCGGCGCGATTGCGCGAATAGAAGAAGACCGCCGCCGGCGGGTCGGGCCCGGCAAACGGCCGGTCGTCGCGCACGTAAGTCCATAATCGGCCGGTGATCGTCTTGCTCTTGGCGAGCACTGGCACCGTTGTGTCGTCACCGTGCACGCGCTCGGCAGCAAAGACGTGGCGGCGGATCAGTTCGGTGAGCGGGCTCAGCGCGGCCGCGCCGGCGCCGACATGATCGGCCAAGGTCGAGACGTCGAGGTCGACGCCTTCACGGGCGTAGGTTTCGCTCTGCCGGTTTAGCGGCTGATGCTCGCCGTACTTGGCGTAGAGGATCATCGCCAGCAGGCTCGGCCCGACATGGCCGCGCGGGATCACATGGAACGGCGCCGGCGGCTGCGTAATCTTCTCGCACGACCGGCACGTGAACTTCTCGCGCACGGTCTGGATCACTTTCCACTGCCGCGGCACCACCTCCAGGGTCTCAGTGATCGTCTCGCCGAGTTTGCTCAGCTTGCCGCCGCAGCACGGGCAGGCGCTCGGGCCTGGGATCACCACCCGCTCGCGCGGCAGATGCGCCGGAAACGGCGCCCGCACCGGCTTGCGGCGGGTAAACGGGCCTACTGCCGTCGCCGCGGGCGGGACTGCGGCGACTTCGTCCTCGGCCGCCGCCGCGGCCGCTTCCTCGAGTTGCAGTTCCAATTGGTCGAGCAGCTTGCGGCCGCGCTCGGAGGATTGCCCGTACCGCTCGCGCCGCAGCTTGGCGATCAGCAGTTTCAGGTGCGCCACCATCGCCTCGGCGCCGGAGGCGCGCGCCTCGGCTTCTTGCCGGGCCATGCGCTCGGCGGCCAGCGCTGCCTTCAGCACTTCGATCTCGTCGGGCGGGGTCTCGGGCGTGCTCGTCACGGCCGGATTGTCGCACGGCGCCAAAGCCCGATCGCGGTTCAACTATAGGGTGAGTCAATCTGTCACAGCCAGCGGTAGACCCTATCCGGCCGCCTCCGGCCGCCAAGTTCGCACCGGGTTGCGCCAGTCGATCCCGTCAAGCATGTAGGCCAGCTGCGCCGAGGTAATCGCCACCATCCCGTCGGCCGGCGACGGCCAGATGAACCGGCCACGCTCCAGCCGTTTGGCGTAAAGCGACATGCCGATCCCGTCATGCCAGAGAATCTTGATCAGGTGACCGCGCTTGCCCCGGAACACATAGAGGTCGCCGGCGTGCGGGTCGCGACGCAAGCCCTCCTGCACCTGGATCGCCAGGCTGTTCATCCCGCGCCGCATGTCGGTATGCCCGACCGCCAACCACACCCTGACACCCGAGGGGACCGGGATCATCGCCGCGACAGCGCCTTGACCACGGCTGCCGCCAAATTCGCCGGCATCGAGGCCGGTATTCGCACCCGTATCTTACCGTTGAACTCCACCTCGATCGCCGGCGAGCCGGCGGCCGCCCCAGCCGCCGCTTCTCCTGTTGTCATCCCTGGCGGCGCGATCAGCACTGGCACGAACTCGTCCGCGACAGTGCGGAATTCCTGGCGCCAGCGATAGATCTGCCCAGCGCAGACATCGGCCCGACGGGCAACCTCGCTGACGCTCGCCCCTGGCGCCAAGCTCTCGGCGACAATCGCCCGTTTCTCGTCCTCGGACCAGCGCCGCCGCCGTTCCCGACCGGTGATCACCTCAACTCGCGCCATCGCACCGTCTCTTGCACTGGTGCAAGCACCGTCATTTGCACCGGTGCTTCGAAACAGCGCCAAGCCGGCCCCTCAACGCAAGGCGACCCTCACCGGAGGGTTACGGAGTAAGTCAGGATAGAAGAGGATAGGAAAGTAAATCGGAGGCCAGCAATAGCAGTCGATAGAAATCAGTTGATCTGAGGTGGCTGGCAGCTCAGCTACCTTCCATTCCGGGAAACCATCCTCCTGGCGCTTGGCCTTCACTCCCACGCAGCAATGTGATCGTTTCGAAGGCCAGCAGACGATAAGGGCCGCGGCGAAGGGCGCCAAATGCACGCCCCTTTGCTGCCACGCCCGCTCTCGGGCGATTGCCGACGGTGGTGCCGAGCTATCTAAGCCTACACTCGCCGGGTATAGTGATATCGCGTCGTGCAGCAATCGGGCGTGGCAGCGTCGGCGGAGTCCTTGCGCGAGAGACAACAGAACAGACAGACGAGCGCAATGCCGGGGCCGGGTAATCGAACCAGCCTCGACGCGGTACTCGACTGGATAGACCAACAAGCTGCACCTCTTCCGGCGGAGGAAGCGGCTCCGACCGACGCTGTGCTTCGCATTCTGGCCGAGCCGGTCATTGCACCAGCCGATGTGCCGCGATTTGACGAAGTCGCCGTTGATGGCCTTGCGGTGCGTGCGGAAGAGACGATCGGCGCAAGCACTTATAGCCCTGTCAGCTTCCGGATCGGATCTCCGGGTGCGTCATTGTCGCCGTTGTCCATCGTGCCAGTGACCGTGGGCGATCCATTACCGCAAGGTGCGGATGCCGTCGTGTTGCGAGAGCACGTTTCACCCGGCGTGATGGAAGGGTACGAGATCAGTGAGCCGACCGCGTCAGGCAGCGGAGTCGTACGACAAGGGCATTGGACAAAGCTTGGGTCAACGCTGCTCCCGGCCGGGCGACAGGTTCGTTTCCATGACGTCGGCGTCTTGCTCGCTGCAGGCATTGAGGGGGTACGGATAATCCGGCAGCCGCGCGTGCGGATATTGCTTACTGGCCCGCGACAGGGATCGGAACTGGCAGAGGCCCGGCGTGATGCCAACGGCCCGCTACTCCAGGAGCTGATCGCGCGAGATGGCGGAACGCTCGAGGTCGTGCGCCGGGTCGAGCGGGACCGCACCGCCCTGAGCGGCGCGCTTTCCGCGCTCGGACCCGATCTCATTTTGGTCGTGGGCTGCACGGGGGCCGGCGCGGATGATTGCGCGCCGTTAGCGCTTGCCGATGCTGGACAACTTGCCATTCATGGGGTCGCGCTGAACCCTGGGGAGACGACGGGTCTGGGGAGAACTGCCTCGGGAGTGCTAGTCGTCTTGTTGCCAGGATCTCCATCTGCCTGCCTCTGGGCCTATGAGTTGCTGGCAAGTCGAGCCGTTCGCCGATTTGCCGGCCGAAATCCCGCACTTCCGTTTCCGTCGAAAAAGATGCGCACGCAACGCAAAATCGTCTCCAGCATCGGACTCGCGGAGGTTTGCCTCGTGCGATGTCAGGATGGTGCGGCGACGCCGATCTCATCCGTCGTAGACCTGGACCCTCTCGCAGTCGCCCACGCGGATGGGTTCATCGTCGTCGCAGAAGGTAGTGAAGGGTACCGCGAGGGTTCTACGGTGACCGTGCACATCCTGCGCAGTTACGGAGTGCGCGCGAACGAACCAGGTGATGCGTCATGACCGAGATCGAAGCCGCTCTTTCCCGGCTCGCCCGTCAAGAGCAGTTCTTAGAGGTTGTCAGCAGCGAAGAGGCGACGAAGCGTTTTCATCGCCATCTCAGGCTGCGTCCGCTCGGCACCGAGCAGGTTCCGTTATCACGGGCGTTGCATCGCGTCCTGGCGACCGCGGTGATCGCTAGCGTCGATGTGCCTGGTTTCGATCGCGCGAATGTCGATGGTTTTGCCGTGAGAGCCGAAGATACGCAGGGGGCTAATGAGAGAGCGCCGAAGCGCTTGCGGCTCAATGCGGAGATCCTGACCCCGGGAATCGCCCCCCAGATCCCGGTCGGGTCGGGGACAGCAAGTTTGATCGCAACGGGCGGCATGATCCCGCGCGGCGCTGACGCTGTGGTCATGATCGAACAGACAGAATCGATCGAGGCCGGGGAAGAGACTTTTGTCGATATTCGTCGGTCGATAGCGCCGGGACAGTTCATTGCGTTCGCTGGTAGCGATCTAGCGCGTGGAGAGACGGTTCTGCGCCTCGGCCAACAACTCACGTCGCGAGAGATCGGCATGCTTGCCGCCGTTGGGCAGGCGTCGATTGACGTATGCCGGAAGCCGCGTATCGCCATTATCTCGACAGGCGACGAGATCGTGGCACCGGGAAAGCCGATCCACGCCGGAGCCGTGTACAATTCCAATGCGGCAATTCTCGGTGCCGCCGTCGAGGAGCTTGGCGGTGTCGCAAAATATTTCGGCATCGGACCCGACGATGAAGTGGTGTTGTCGCGCCTGATCGATGAAGGTCTTGCCTCCTGTGACATGGTGCTCATGTCGGGCGGTACATCCAAGGGTGCAGGCGATCTTTGCTATCGCGCGGTTGCCCTTTTCAAAGACCCCGGCATCGTCGTGCACGGCGTCGCCCTGAAGCCTGGTAAGCCAATTTGCCTCGCGGTCACGAATGGCAAGCCGGTGATCGTGCTGCCAGGGTTTCCGAGCTCGGCGATCTTCACGTTCCACGAATTCGCGGCACCCGTAATCCGTGCCTACGCCGGTCTGCCACCGGAGGACGTCGAGCGGGTCGAGGCGACCTTGCCGATGCGTATCGCTTCCGAACGCGGCCGCACCGAGTTTGTCATGGTCTCGCTGGCGAGGCGGGGTGACGACGGTGCGCTGACCGCCTTTCCGATCGGAAAGGGGTCAGGTGCAGTCACCACCTTCAGCCAAGCGGATGGCTTCATCAGCGTTGGCCAGCATGTTGACACTGTGGCGGCTGGCACTCCGGTCGAAGTAACCTTGATCGGCAGTGCCCATCGCCTCGCCGAGTTGGTGATCGTCGGGAGCCACTGTGTCGGGCTCGACGTCATCGTTGGCCACCTCCAGGGCGAGGCAATCCCGGTGAAAGTGCTAAACGTCGGCAGCGCTGGCGGTCTGGCGGCTGCAAAACGCGGCGAATGCGATATTGCTCCCATTCACCTCATGGATGCTGCGACCGGTGAGTACAATCGGCCGCTCCTCACTCCGGAACTCGAACTCATCCCCGGCTATCGACGCCTGCAAGGGGTGGTGTTCCGCGAAGGGGACCCTCGCTTTGAGGGCCGTTCGCCGCAGGAAGCGATCGCGGCCGCCATTGCCGACGCCGATTGCGTCATGGTCAATCGCAACGCCGGCAGCGGCACGCGGATCTTGATTGACCGCGCCCTCGGTTCTGCAAGGCCGCCGGGCTATTGGTCTCAACCCAAGTCGCACAACGCCGTAGCCGTGGCTGTGGAACAGAGACGCGCGGACTGGGGCGTGGCGATCGAGAGCGTTGCGCGCCAGTACGGTCTCGGATTCATCCCGATCCAGGATGAGCACTATGATTTCGTCGTACCGAGGTCGAGACTCGAGCGGATGCCCGTCCGGAGGTTCCAGGCATTGCTCCAAGACCAATCCGTCAGAAAGGCGCTACGCGCACTCAAATTCGGACTGTGATCGATTAAGCCGACGATCCAGCGAATGTCCAGTCAACGCGACTTTGCAACCTCGCCCAATTCGGCGAGAGCCTTCGCGACGAGCGGATCAAGCCCGGTACCGCCCTCCGCGAGATGCGCGAGGATGGCCACGCGCATGCGCGGCTCCCAGCGGCAGGTGATAGGCCGCCTCGACATGCGCCGAGCGCACGAGATCGGTGCGGCGGGGATCGATGACGATGAGCTTTGCGCCCGAGCGCCCGACACCGAAATCGCAATAGGCGACCGCACCATTGGCCATGATCCACGGCACCGAGGCAAGCGAGATCACGTTGTTGACGACGGTAGGCTGGCCGAAGAGGCCCTTATGCGCCGGTAGCGGCGGTTTTGCGCGGACCTGCCCGCGCTTGCCCTCGAGACTGTCGAGTAGCGCGGTCTCCTCGCCGCAGACATAGGCGCCGGCGCCGACGCGGATTTCGAGGTCGAACTCGTACCCGACGTTGCAGCCGAGATAATGCTCGCGCCGCGCGATCTCGATGGCGCGGCCCAGCACTTCGATCGCGTGGGGATATTCTGAGCGGATGTAGACGTAACCTTTCGTCGCGCCGACCGCGAATCCCGCGATCGCCATTCCCTCGATCAGGACGAAGGGATCGCCTTCCATGATCATGCGATCGGCGAAGGTGCCGGAATCGCCTTCGTCGGCGTTGCAGACGACGTATTTCTGCCCGCTCTCGGCTTGCGCCGTCGTGCGCCATTTGATGCCGGTCGGGAAGCCCGCGCCGCCGCGGCCGCGCAGACCTGATTTCGTGACTTCCTCGACTGTGGCGTCGGCGCCAAGCGCTAGCGCGCGGTCGAGCCCACGCCATCCGCCATGCGCGCGGTAATCTTCGCTCGACAGTCGATCAACGACGCCGCAGCGCGCGAAGGTGATGCGCGTCTGTCGCTTGAGGAACGGCAAATTCTCGGGCACGCCGAGCCGCAAGCGATGCGTGCCGCCATCGAGCCAACCCGCATCGAACAAACTCTCGACATCGCTCGCGCTCACCGGGCCATAGGCGATGCGGCCTTGCCGCGTCGCCACTTCGATCATCGGCTCGAGCCAGTAGAGGCCACGCGACCCGGTGTGCACGATATCGAGCGTGAGCCCGCGCTTACGCTCCGCGGCGACGATCGCGCGCTCGACCTCGTCCGATCCGAGCGCGAGGGCGCCGGCATCGCGCGGCACGAAGATGCGGGTCGCCGTCATGGCTTGCACGCCTCATCGATGAGCACGCCGAGCCGGGCGCTATCAAGCGCGCCAAGACCTTGCCGTCGAACATCGCCGCCGGCGCGCACGCGCACAGCCCGAGGCAAAACACCGGCTCCAAGGTCACGCGGCCGTCGGAGCTGGTGCCGCCCCATTCGACACCAAGGCGTTTGCGCGTCTCATCTGCGAGCGCGTCAGCACCCATCGACTGGCAGGCTTCGGCGCGGCAGAGGCGCAGCACATGCCGACCCGGCGGCGTGTCCCGGAAATCGTGGTAGAAGCTCACGACGCCATGGACCTCCGCGCGCGATAGATTGAGTGCTGCGGCGATCAGCGGCAGTCCCAATTCAGGGATGAAACCGAACTCGGCTTGTAGGGCGTGTAGGATCGGCAAAAGCGCAGCAGGCTGTGCCTTCATTCCATCGATAAGCTCCCCCGCGCGCTTCCTATCCCAGTCTTTGCTGCTCGTGGCCGTCATCCGCACCTCGCCTCGACGACGATCTAGATATATGCGATATTTTACATATAATGATCAGCCCGCCGACACGCTGTGTAAGGTCAAAAGGGCTGCTCATCAATATGATGAAATTGACATATGTCTGATAACCCTGCGGCTTTGCGCCTCGATCTCATGTGGAGCGCCGGCGGCAAATCGCGCAAACCGATCGAGCCGGAACTGTTTGCGCTGCTTAAGGCGATCCGCGAAACCGGAAAGCTGACCCGTGCGACGGCGCGGGTCGGGATACCCTACCGCCAAGCCTGGGGGCTCATTACCACGTGGTCGGGCATTGTAGGCCAACCGTTGGTGACGAAGGAGCGAGGCCGCGGCACGCATCTGACGCCGCTCGGGGAGAGACTGCTCTGGCTGCGCGAGCGTATCGAAGCTCGGCTATCGCCGCATCTCGAAAGCGCTGCTTCTGAGGTCGAACAGCAACTCAGTACGATGCTCGACGAGCCGCAGTCGACGATCAGCCTTTATGCGAGCCACGATCTCGTTCTCGCCGAGCTGCGCGACCTGTTGCGCACGCGGCAAGGACCGAAGCTCGATGTCCGGTTTGTTGGCAGTCTCGATAGTGTCGTCGCACTCTGCAAAGGGCGCTGCGAGATGGCCGGTTTCCACGTTCCCGAAGGCGATTTCGGTAGCGAGGTCTTCGCGTCGTATCAGCCATGGCTCAAGCCGCGCCTGCAGCGGCTCATCGGTTTCGTAAAACGCCGCCAGGGACTGATAGTAATGCCGGACAACCCGAAGGGCATTCGCGATCTACACGACATCGTGCGCACGAAGGCTCGCTTCATCAATCGGCAGCGCGGCTCTGGTACGCGGCTCGCGCTCGAGCGAATGCTGAAGGAGCAAGGCATCGATCGCGCCGAGATCACCGGCTTCTATTCCGAGGAATTCACCCACCTCGCCGTCGCTGCCGCGGTCGCAAGTGGGATGGCCGATGTCGGCTTAGGCATCGAGGCGGCTGCAAAGAAGTTACGGCTGCAATTCATCCCGATGTTCTCCGAGGACTACTACCTGCTGGTCAAGAAAGAGTCGCTCGAGCAGAAGAACATCGCGGACCTGATCGACGTCCTTAAGAGCGACACGTTCCGCAGTCTCGTCGGCATGATTCCTGGCTATGACGCCGCGGAGACCGGTGCCATTAAAGCGATCGGCGAACCATAACTGCTTCAAGAGTGGCGTAACTCTTCCACGAGGAGACAATATGAACCGGATCGTGATTGCAGCACTAGGTGTCGTTGCTTTATTGGTATCAAGAGCAACAATGGCGGCGGAACCGCAGACACTGACGATCTATGCGGCCGGAACCCTCGCTGGGCCGTTTCACGAAATCGCCGGGTTGTTCGAGCACGCCAACCCCGGAGTCAGCGTCGAACCGCAATTCGGCGGCAGCGTGATGATGGCGAAGCGGATCACCGACTTGCACCAGCCGGCAGATATCCTCGCGGTCGCCGATTACAGCGTCATTCCGAAATATCTCTTTGTGCAGCAAGGCAAGCCCGCTCTTGCTACGTGGTATGTCGGCTTCGCGCGCAACGCGATCACCTTCGTCTATACGCCGAAAAGCAAAGGCGCAGCGGAGATCACGCCGCAGAACTGGTATGAGGTCCTCGCGCGGCCCGGCGTCGAGATCGGCCGCTCCAATCCCGATACCGACCCGTCCGGCTATCAGACGCTCCAGATGCTGAATCTCGCGGAGACCTATTACAAGAAGCCCGGTCTCGCCGCGCGCGTGCTCGCCAACGCGCCGGCGTCCAACATTCGCAATACCGAGACCGATCTCGTTTCCGCCTTACAGCTCGGCCAGATCGACTATCTCGCCATCTACCGGTCCGACGCGGTGCAGCATCACCTCAAGAGCATCGACCTGCCGAGCGCGATCGATCTGAGCGATCCCGCGCTGACGCAATCTTATGCGTCGGCCATCGCGCATACGAAGAACGGCGATTTGCCCGGCAAGCCCATCGTCTATGCAGCCACCATTCCCGCCAGTGCGAGCAATCCTGCGCTCGCGGCAAAATTTCTCGCCTTCCTGCTCGGTCCCGACGGTCAAGCCGTGTTTGCGCGCGACGGCTTCGGCGTAATGAAGCCGCCGCTCGCCGTCAACGGCGACCACGCGCCCGAAGCGATCAAAGCGATGGCCAAGCCGTGGCCGGGCGCATCTCTTGAGCGGCAATGACGAGAACCAAGCCGCAAGGTTCAGCAATATCCCGCTTCGGCGCACGTACCGTCTATCTGGTCTTCTGGCTGTTGGGGACCGTGCTGCTCGCGATCATCGTGCTGCCGCTGCTGCGCCTCGCGCTCCAGCCCTCACTCAAGAATCTTGCCGCCGCCATCGACGACATCGAGGTGCGCGAGGCGCTATGGCTGAGCGTCGCCGGCGCGTTTTGCGCTGCCGTGTTCTCGGCGCTCTTCGGCGTACCGCTCGGCTATGTCCTCGCGCGGAGCGCGTTTCGCGGGCGGGGGCTGATTGGCGCGATCGTCGACCTGCCGCTGAGCGTGCCGCACACGGTCGCCGGCATCGCCTTGCTTATGGTGTTCGGCCGGCGCGGCATCATAGGCGAGCCGGCCGATGCACTCTTGGGCCTGCGCTTCTGGGCGACGCTCGCGGGGATCGTCGTCGCCATGGTATTCGTCTCGGCGCCCTATACCGTGAACTCGGCGCGCATCGGCTTTCAGTCGGTCGATCTGCAACTCGAAATGGTGGCGCGCACGCTTGGCCTCGGACCGTGGCAAGTGCTCTGGCGTGTGACCTTGCCGCTTGCCTGGCACGGCATCGCCACCGGGCTCACCCTGACTTTCGCGCGGGCGATCAGCGAATTCTCCGCGGTGGCCATCCTTGTCTACTATCCGATGACGGCGCCGGTGAAGATCTACGAGCTGTTCCTGAGCGGCGGGCTCGATCAAGCATCGGCGGCGGCCGTGCTGCTGCTCGCCTTGTCGCTCGGTCTCTTCGTGCTCTTTCGCCATTTCGCGTACGGCACGACCATCGCCGGTACCGGGAGATGAGCGCCGCCGGACTCGACGCAAACGATGTCACGCTCCAGCTCGGCTCGTTTGCATTGCGCGGCGCGAGCCTCACGGTTGAGCCGGGCGAAGCGCTCGTGCTGCTCGGGCCGAACGGCGCGGGAAAATCGGTGTGTCTCGAAGCGATCGCTGGCTTTCATAAGCTCGCGAGCGGCAGCATTCATATCGCCGGGCGCGACGTAACAGCGCTGCCGCCTGAGCAGCGGCGCATCGGCTTCGTGGTACAGAATTTCGCGCTGTTCCCCCACCTCTCGGTCGAGGAAAATGTCAGGCTCGGCGCGCGCGGGCGCGGTAATCACGTCGATATCGCCGGACTGCTCAAGCGCCTCGGCGTTACCCATCTCGCTGCGGCGCAGCCAACCTATCTGAGCCCAGGGGAAAAACAGCGGGTGGCTTTGGCGCGTGCGCTCGCGAGCCGGCCCGACCTTTTCCTGTTCGACGAACCTTTCGCCGCGCTCGATACCGCGACCACACTCACGCTGCGCGACGAGCTCGCGCGCTTCCTGCGCGAAACCGGCCTTCCGGCGGTGTTCGTGACGCATGATCACGTTGAGGCGCGCACGCTTGCCGACCGGGTCGCAATCATCGAAGCGGGAACGATCCGACAATGCGGCTGCGCGTCCGAGGTGTACGATCACCCGGCATCCCTCGCCATCGCGCGGTTTCTCGGCATCGAGAATTTGCTTGAGGGCCGGATCGCCGCGGTCGAAGGCGAGCGTGTTCGGGTGAGCGTGGGTGAAAGCTTTATCGAAGCAGCCAGGTCCGATGCTCTTATGGCGCCCGCGCAATCGGTGACGCTTTGCTTGCGGGCGGAGAATGTTCATCTTCTCCCGCAGAATTCGTCGCGCCGGCGCGGCGTGATCGCTGCGCGTGTGGTCGCAGTCCGCCCTTTCGGGCCGTTATGGACGGTGCAGCTCGATGCCGGCTTTCCGCTCATCGCCTACGCCCTGCCACAAACGGCGCGAGCTTGTGGGTTGGTGCCGGGCGCGTCCGTCAATGCTGAAATCGAACCAACTGCTATCCATGCGCTTGTCTCACTACCTGGCTCGGAAATCGCAAGCGACGCCTAAGCATGCCGGCTTCTGACAGCGTGGTGTCGCCGAGCAAGGGGCCCGGTTCGTCGGTGAAATGGATCGCGGTACCTGGTATCGTCGTTGACGGTCTTTTTTCCGAGCGGACCGCGCGGGCAATCTGGTCGGCGAATTCAAAAAATCGACCAATAGACGCCGATAGTCGTTGAAACCGAGCAGATTTCAAATCGGCGAAATTCACCTTTGAAATCAAGAGCGCAAATGTCTGACGGATCGGAGAGACGGTCCTTCGTCGTATGCAGAAAAAAATTGCGCCGAAAAATCAGCGCGTTACCATGATCCAAAATAATCGAGTGGGAATGAATATGCGTGGCGTGGCCACGCCAACCGGCAAACTTGTCGCGGGCGACGAGAAAAAAGAAGGGGCGCATCGATGCGGACGACGCACCGCCGATATTGGGTCTTTTTCCTGCTGTTTCTGTTCAGCGCCGTTGCCTATCTCGATCGCGTCAACATGTCGGTCGCGGGCAAGCCGATCGCGCACGAATTCGGGCTGTCGCCGATTGCGCTCGGTTATCTGTTCTCCTCGTTCCTGTGGGCCTATGTGCTGATGATGCTGCCCGGCGGGCGGCTAATCGACCGCTGGGGCCCGCATGTCGTCGCCTCGGTCGCGACCGCAGTATGGTCGACGGCGCAGATGGCTACCGGAATGGTCGGCAGCTTCGCGGCAATGTTGATGGTGCGGCTCGGTCTGGGAGTCGGCGAGGCGCCGTTCGCTCCGATTTCCTATAGCAGTGTCCGGTTATGGTCGCCCTATACCGAGCGTGGCACCGCGATTGCCGCGATCTCTTGCGGGTCCACCCTCGGGCTTGCGCTCGGCGCGCCGGCCGTCGCCTGGCTGATCGAGAAATTGTCGTGGCGCTGGTCCTTCATCATCACTGGCGCGGTCGGATTTGTCTGGGTAGCGGTCTGGGCGGCACTGGTTTCGACACCGGAAAAGACCGGGTGGCTGCCCCCAGCCGAGCGCGACCACATCCTCGCCGGGCGCGACGCCGGCATCACGCCGCCGAGCCACAGCGGCGTCGGCTATCTCGGGCTGATCCGCTGCCCGGCGATGTGGGGCTTGTTCATCTCGCAGGGCTGCCTCGTCTATACCGGCTATCTCTATATTTCCTGGCTGCCGAATTACCTGCAAACCGCACGGCACCTGTCGATCTTGAACTCCGGCATCTACACCGCGATCCCGTTCCTGATCTCCACAGTGGTCGGCGTCGTCGCCAATTGGGCCGGCGACAGGGTGCTCACCGCCGAAGCGGTGCGCGGCGGCAGCCGCCGCTACCTGGTGGTGCTCAGCCTGCTGTTTATGGCGGCGGGCCTGGCGATCCCATTTGTCCAGTCACTCGCCGCAGTCATCACTCTGATCACGATTGCGGTATCGGCCGCCCATGTCGGGCCGGCCGCCAACGGCGCCCTGGTCGCCGATTTGCTGCGTTCGCCCGGCGATGCAGGGCGGGCTATGGCCTTTCTTGTTCTGGGCGGCAATACCTTCGGCCTGCTGGCGCCGATCGTGACCGGCTATGTCGTTGCCGCAACTGGCAGTTTCAACGCGGCCTTCGCCTTCGCCGGTGCGCTGGCGCTGGTCGGGGCAGTGGCGGCTCTGGCGCTGGTGCGCGGCACACTCGGCGAGCACGTACGGCCGTCTCGTGCAAGTCCACGTCTCGGCAGTTGAGGTTCGCGGCGATGCACAACAGGAGCCGGCCGAACCCACAGTCCTCCGCTATGATCCCATGACCTGCAGCGACGCAAGCCATAACCCATTGACAGGACACCTCGCAGTAACATTCCCGCAAGTCTTGAGATCCCAATGGCGGCTATCGGACGCAAGGCAGGCGATCGGGCTTTTCGTCGGCCCTTGCCCCCGAAGCAGCCGTTCGGCATCATGCCCTGTTCCCCCGTAAACGTTCGTTTGTCTGTGAACAGCCCCCGCGATCGGGGGTGGTGTCGGGCTGAGGCCCCGCATATGGGGTAGCTGCACGCAGTTGCAATTCACCCTAAAAAGCCTCCTATCATGTATAAGCGTTCCGCTACCGACTTAGATAGCGTAATTTCCGTATTGCGTGTATCATAAATCAAGATGACCACTTTAGAGCGATACCGGTCGAGGCGCCGGCAATCCAATCCTCGACCCCCGTTCAAAGCGGAATTCGAAGGAGTCTTGGCTACCTTCGGCGAGGCACGAAAAACCTCGCCTTTCGGGTCCCAGTCCCATCTTTGGTCGGTCATGGACGCCCTAAAACGCAATATCCAACAGCTTCCGAGCCTTGGCCGCCACTCGAACGTACGGGTGAGCTGGAGCCTCGGGCAAGGGCGCTGGGCGAGGGTCCCTTGGATCGCATTGATGGATGAACGCGAAACGACATCCACACAGCGTGGCACTTACGTCGTCTTCCTGTTTTCCGAGGATCTGTCTGGCGTTTATCTTACATTGAACCAGGGAATAACGGACGTTACCAAGGCTCAGGGCCATACGACAGGTCTCAATGCACTTGAGGTATACGCTGAACGGATGAGGTCAAAGATTGGCCCGCTTCGCGAGTTCGGCTTTACAGTCGATCGTGGTATCAACCTGCATACGAGCCCCGGGCTCGGCCGAGATTACGAACACAGCACGGTGGCCTACAAACTCTACTTGAAGGGAGCGGTCCCGGATGACGTGTCAATCGATCACGATTTGGATGCGCTGCTAGAAGCCTACGCGACCGTTTTGGAGATAAGCACTTCGCAAGCTCCGTCGTCTCAACGAACCTGGATCTTCCAAGCCAACCCGGAGATATTCGACATTGACGGCGCCGTTGCTGTACTGCCGGAGTTAGATTGGCTGGTTAATCAGCATCGAGATGCTATCCGCGTTGGCGATCAGGTATTTCTCTGGCGCTCTGGGACCGTTGCGGGGATCGTCGCGGTTGCGACGGTTTTGTGCGATCCGATGCTTCTTCCTGAAAATGACTCCGATAAACTATACGATCGGCAACTCTCGAAATTCGCGGGAGAACAGGTTCGGGTACGCCTCCGTATTGATCGGAAACTGGAAACCCCTCTATTGCGACCGAAATTGATCTCGGACCCAAGGCTCAAGAACCTAAGCGTTTTGAGGAGTCCGATGGGAACCAATTTCCCGGTGACTCCCGAGGAGGCGGTAGCGATCGCCGCACTGATTGATGGCGTTTTGGCTACGCCGAAACCCGCCCGTCAGCGCATCTGGATCTATGCTCCTGGCCGAGCCGCTGAACACTGGGATGAGTTTTATCGCGACGGGATAATGGGCGTTGGTTGGGACGAAATAGGCGATTTTGGGCAATACAATAGCCTTGAGGAAATGTCGAGGGCTCACACCGAGACGTACGGTCGTGATACTCGGCCAATCAATGATGCACGGGCGTGCTGGGAATTCACGACGCAAATGGCGCCAGGCGATTTGGTGTTTGCTCGGCAGGGGCTTGATACGGTCATCGGCTACGGCGTAGTGACCGGTGATTATGAGTGGCAGCCAACCCGAACGCGCTTTAAGAGCATTCGCGCGATCCGATGGGAAGGACGAGGAAGTTGGACCTACAAAGGACAATTCCCCGTCAAAACGTTGACCGACATCACCGAAGATGCCGATCTGGTGAAAACCCTTCGATCCCTCTTGTCGCTTGGAAAACCAGCCGCACCCCCGCCGCCCCCACTGATAGAGCTTCCAATCTATTCTATCGAGCAGGCGTTGGAGGGGCTGTTCCTGACGCCCGAAGAATTCCATCGCATTCTTCGCCTGTGGCGAATTAAGAAGAATGTAATTTTACAAGGGCCTCCAGGCGTGGGAAAGACGTTTCTCGCCAAGCGGCTTGCATATTCGTTGATGGGTTTCAAGGACGACAGTCGCCTGGAAATAGTCCAGTTTCATCAATCTTATTCGTACGAGGACGGCATACAGGGCTACCGACCATCAGAAAAGCGGGTTTGCACTCAAGAATGACCGTTTTACGAGTTCTGCCATCGAGCTCAAATCGACCAGGACAACACGTATGTATTTGTGATCGACGAGATAAACCGCGGCAACCTTAGCAAAATCTTCGGCGAGCTGCTGATGCTCATCGAAGGTGACAAGCGGGGTGCTGCGTGGTCGGTGCCGCTCACTTATTCGCCAAGTTCGCAGCAGCACTTCTATGTGCCTCCGAAGCTGTTTCTGTTGGGGATGATGAATATTTTCTTCGCTTCCAGCTTCGCCAAGCTGGCGCATTCCGGTCTCCTTGGCCCGCTTGAGCGCCGCGATCGTGCGGCGGAACAAAAGCAGCGCCTTGGCCACACCCCGCTTCGTAGCCTGGAAACGCCGCTCGTCCGGGTTGCGGGCCTTGGTGAACAAGGAACCGATATACTTATCGCAGCACGCGGCTCCAATTCGTTCCGATGAAAACCGACCGTAGCATCAAGCCAAGCGGCGCGGGCTCGACACTCTGGCGCCTGCGGATATCGATGTGGAGATCAGCGATGCTCGCCATGTTCCGCAGCCCGGGCGAGCTTTTCAGTTGGGCCCGGACGGAGCGAACAGGTGATTGCCCGGAAGCCCGCCGCCGACGGTCGGATCGGCCCAGAAATCGCAATTGTGCCGCTCGACGAAATCGCTCTCCGAGCCGAGTGAATGCGGAAGGCTGTTGACGGAGTGGTTGATCAAAAGTTGGACCACGGGGTTCGCTGCCGTGTAGCGCCGCCAGACCGGAAGACGAGGCGGCGGCCAGCCGGGCACGGTGGGCGCAAGGACAAACTCGCCGGCATCCGGCCATCGGACCGTGCTTGCAGCGAACGCGTCCCAATAGGCGATCATGCTGCGGGACAGAGCCGTATCATAGAGCGTACCGTTGCCCCATTGCGACGGATCACCCGCGGGTAGGCCGGAAGTGCCTTGCCCGGTGAGCGGCGAGCCGGTCGAAATCGATGAAGAAGTCGTAAGCGACCTCGGTGGTGTGCCCATCATTGAAAATGATCCCCGCCGCCGGGGTCTCGCGAACCTGCTCGACAGGATTGGGCTGCGCGAACTCATAGCCGCGGACCGGGACCCATTGCGAAACGATACCGCGCACGCGTTCTGCATTGCAGACGACGCCGCTGTCGCCGACGACGATCGCGGCCGCGAGGCTCGGCGAGCCGGAGGGGAAATCGGGCGTCGGGAAAGCGGAAGACGGATAAAGCGTATTCTCGACATAAGAGACCAGCGCCGCTGCGGTCGTCGCGCCATAGGTGCTGGCAGGGAACATGCTCGACAGCAGGGCCTGATATTGCGCCTCGGTTCGGGTTGTGTTCGAGAAGAACGTGCCTTCCGTCTGGTTGCTGCCGACGATCATAGGCACTCGGTTGAACTGGCCCGTGGTGAGCGCAGTTGTGGTGAAAAGCGGGATCGTAGCCCCGTCGATGATGAGGCCGGGCGAAGCGATGCGCAGCGCCTCCGCCGCCGGAAGCGCCTGCAAGCAGGCAAGGAGCTCCGCTGGGCTGCCTTCCTGCGCAAGGCAGCCCAGCGGATTTGCCGCATTGGTGTCGAGCGAGTGAATGCTGTTCATCGCATTCGTCTCGGCCTGCACGCGCGTCGTGTTGTTGACGCCCGCACCAACTAGGCTCTCAAGGATGACTTTGTGGAACAAGCCGGCGGCGCCGGGAGCCCCGAGAAGGCCGGCGTTCAAATTGGAGCCCTCGGACACCCCGAACATAGTGACGTCGTGCGGGTCTCCACCGAACGCGGCGATGTTCTGTTGGATCCAGTGCAGCGCCAGGGTAAGATCCTGAATCGCCTGATTCCCGGAGGAGCCGTTGGCGTTGACGGCATCCAATCCGGAGAGCGCCAGGAAGCCGAACGAATTGAGGCGGTAATTGACGGTGACAAGCACGATGCCGGACTGCTCGACGGCCTCGATCCCCTTGTAGGGATTCGAGTTGCCACTGGTGCCGCCGCCGCCATGAATCCACACCATGACCGGATGCCTTCCCGGCGCGGGCTCGCGCGGCGCCCAGACATTGAGAATGAGACAGTCTTCCGTGAGCACCGGGGTCGGCGTGTAGGCGACCGATGGTGTCGCCTGTTCGCAAGCGATGCTGTTGTTAGTGGCAGGGAACGGATTGCTCGGAAAGAACGCCAGCGGCTCGGGCGGTTCAAACCGGAGGGCGCCGACGGGCGGCTTCGCATAGGGGACGCCGAAAAAGACGGAGACGTCGTTATTTTTCCCGAGATATTGGCCGACTATCCTGCCCTGACCGATTGTCACCTCGGGCTGCGATGCTGGGCTGGCTTCCGTTCCCCTGGGCAAGGCAGCGGACGTGGCAAAGGCCAGGAGAGCGACCGTTATGAGCCGCAGGAATTGCTTTAAAAACTGACGGTGATGTGGAGCCTTCATCGTTCTCTCCCCGACGCGTTTGATCCAAGACGCCTATGCGTGCCGTCGACGGTGACGAGTGCACGGTGACCTTGTGGGCGTTCTCAAGGACGAACCTCTGCACCTACTTGCGGGTGATTCGGGCCCGGCGCGGAACTGGCATCTCTGGCGGAGGCCTTTTTCCGACGGCAACAAATCTGACAATGTCCTGCATGATCTGGGGTTCAGCAATCGTTTTGCGAGAATGGAGAGAATCACAAGTTGTGTTCTGAGGTATTGACCTGTCTTGGCAAGTCACCGGTCTCCGAACAGAAAGGCGAGCAGCACCAGGCGACGGCCTGAGGTGACATGGAGCGCCTCGTGCAACAGCGATGACGAAAAGACAAAGGCTGCGCCATTGTCGGGGCGATAGCGCTGGTCGCCGAACTCCGGAAACCTCAGCTCACCGCCGGTGAATTCATCGAGGTTCAAATTCATCGACATGGCGAACCGACGATAGGGGGTGGGCTCGACATTGTCACGATGGCCGTGCAATTTGCCGCCGCGATCCCCCTGGTAACAGCCGATCCGCATCCGCTCCCAGGCGGTAATGCTGTAATGAAATGCCTTGGCGATTTCCGGAAACAGCCGGGTCTCCAGGCGAGAGCGAAGAAAAGTCTTGATATCTTCGTCGACGATCCAGTGGTCGATGCGGTCGCGGCGCCCGTGCTCCGGGATCCGCATTTTATAGTCTTTGCCGATATAGTCGACGCCGGGACCGGGCGGCATGAAGACGTTGCCCCGTGTCTCGTATACGCCGACAAGACGCCGGCATTCCGCGGGCGTCAGCACCTCCGGCACCATCAGCACCGGCGGGTGCGGCCCCATCAGCGTGGGTCTGCGCTCTTGGGCCAGGCGCTCGACTACGGCAAGCACTTGGGCGATATGGGCCTTTGGCGCTGATCTGACAATTGCCGCGACGTGATGGTTTGGTCGCAATACGACCGTGGTCGGGCGATCCTGTGTGTCCGCAGCAAAGGCTCGGAAGACGTTTCCATCGGCGTCGCGCAGAATGGGAAACGGGATGTCCCGCCTGGCCGGCGCTCCGGCTTGGCCCAGCGTTATCGCGAACAGCCGGGCGCCTAAGGCGCTGATCGCCCTAAGCCTAGAGCAATACTCGTCCACCACTTGTGCGACGGGCGGCGTGAACCTCGGACAAAACACGATGACGAGCGGATTGCCCGCAATCGCGTCGCCGCGCAGATCGACGATCGTTCCATCGCGATCCGGAAGCACGCAAGCGGGCGCGATGTCGCCGACGCCGAGCGACATACGCAATGTTGCTTGGCTACCATCCGGTGAGGCCCTCGCCATGACCCGATAAGCTCGTCGATGCCAGCATTCGCCGTCCGGTCGTTTCTGTCGGCCCTTCGCGGATTGGCCGCCGGCAAAGTATCCTTTATAGGACGGCGGGAGACGCACGCCGGTCCGGTATGCGCCTCCCGCTTCGAATGTCTAGCGGCAAACGAAATTTGCCGCGTCGCTGGTGCTGCCGGTGCCGGTATAGGTCGCGTTCTGCGGGTAGGGACAGAGCGGCCGGGTGAAGGTGCCGACTGTGAAGGCGTTGGGCGCGTCGGTAGCGATGACCTGGGCTGGCGCAGTGCCCTGCTCGACCCAAGTCTCTAGGGCCGTGAATATATCGCTCGACGCCGGCCCCGAGCCACTGTTCGAGGTTACGTTACCGAAGGAGTTGAGGCCGGGACCGCCGCTGCAATGCCCCATGCCGGGGGCCATGAATAGGCGGTAATGGGTCTCGGTGTAGGCCAGATCCCCACCCTCAGCTGCCACAACGGCATCATAATGATCAACCGAGTAATTTGAAGCGATCAGCGGATCAGCCCAGCCGTGATATTCGATGATCTTGCCGCCGTGCGCCTCGAACGCCGTCAGGTTTGGGTTGACTGCATCGGTTGCGGATCCGACCGTCTGCTCGGCACTGCCCGGGCTGGGCGGAACAATGGGAAAACTGTTCAGCGTGTCGGGACTATCGGGACCGGGGGTGACGGTGAAGTCCAGCAGACTGTTGGAAGTGGGTTGCTGCAGCACTTGCGTGAACCACCCGTTTGCTAATGAGAAATCGGAGGTCGTCGGCGGTGTCACCAAGGTCGTGCCGGTCTTCTGAGTAATGTTACCCGGCCATTCCTGCGCCTCATTGCCCGGCTCAGGGCCGGGGCCGAGATTAAAGGGGGGCGCATTCACGTCGATTACAATTCCGGCATAGACATTGCTCAGCGCGGTAGCCTGGGCCGAAGTCAGCTGGCCTGATGCCACTAAAGGCGCCAATATCGGTTGCGGGTCGAACAGGCCCGTTTGTGGGTCGGGTGAGCATAGCGCCGGGTTGCCGAGAAAGTTGTCCGTCGGAACCGTTTTTGCGTTTGCACAATAGGCTTGCACCGCATTTGTGACGCTCGTCAGGGCGGCAGACGGGACGAAGCCGCCCGGGTTGTACGGATTGGTCACTTGTTGCGGATTGTAGAGTTGTTGCGACTGGAGCGGTACGTTGTTGTGGCCAGGCGCCCCGGCCAGGATGCCGTCGAAATCGTCGGGATAGCGCTGCGCCTCCGTAAGCGCCTCTGCACCACCCTTTGAGCAGCCGTAGAAATAGGCGTGCGTCGGAGGTGGTGCCGTAAAACGCCGTGGCGATCAGCTGTGCATCGAGGTCGGTCCGATGAACGGCGCGATAGCCATAGTCGTTGATCCTTTGCAGATGCCCCAAGGCAAAGAATCCGGAGGATCGCCCCGCCGGCTGGCTGCTGCCGTCATCGGTCGAAACTGCCGCGTTGTTGATCGCGGCCGCCCCCTTCAGCGCAGTGTATTCGATCGAACCGGCAAAGCCGCCATTGCCGACCTGCTCGTAGCGCCCGGTCCAATCCGCGGTCGGCAGCCATACCTCGAAATTGATGTTCGAATCATGCGCCGGGTTGGTGCTCGGCATGATGTTGCCGACCACCCGGCACAACGAGACTGGCGCCGTCGTCGTGCCGGTGATCACGCTGCCCGCCGAATAGACCTGTGCAGACGAGATCGTCGTGTCCGGCAGCGACAGCCCGGCCAGGCTCTCGCAGGAGTATGGCGCCGCCGCAAAGCCGAGCGACGCCGCGCACTGGCCTTGCAGGTGGCCGTCGACCCACTCGCCGCCCAAAGCATGCGTCGGCGCCGCAGTGTTCCCTTGGCACTGAAGGTTGCCGCCGATCACGTCGAGGCTGATGTCGCCGGCCGTTGCCGCGCTGTTGTTTTGAACCTGCGCGTTGCCGCTAACCTCGCCCAGAGTCGCCTCGCACGCTCCCTGATTGTTTTGGCATTGGAAATTGCCGCGGATCTTGATCCCCGGCCCGGCAAAACCGCTGGTCCCGGTGCAATTTTGGATCTGCACGTTGCCGCCCACCGTCACCGAGCCTTCGAGAAAGGTCGAGGCGCACTGATTGGCCTGGACATTGCCGCCGATCGACGACCACTCCTCCAGCCCGTCGACGGTCAGGCTCGCATTCTGCGAAACCTGTACGTTGCCGCTAACATTCGCTTGGTAGAGTGTGCAGGCTCCGCCGGCCGGCACCACCAGGTTGCCGGAAATGGCCCCGGTCATCGACCCGTTGCAAACAGTGTTGGCGGCCCGCGCCGCGATGCTGCCAGCCGCGAGCGCGGCCAGCGAGACAGTCGAAAGAAGCAACAATCTGACGCGATAACCCATGGCGCTTCTCCCTTTATCGGGCCTGATGCCGCGGCGCTTAAAATGCCGCCTCGGCCTCGTGGCGATGTTGACAAACTCCATGAAGGAAGGGGCACGTGCCCGTTTGGCGCGCGCCACCACTCCCATGATCAGCGGCAAACGAAATTTGCCGCGTCGCTGGTGCTGCCGGTGCCGGTATAGGTCGCGTTCTGCGGGTAGGGACAGAGCGGCCGGGTAAAGGAAGCACCGGGGGTATTTGTAGCGATGACTTGCGTTGGCGCGGTGCCCTGCTCGACCCAAGTCTCTAGGGCCGTGAATATATCGCTCGACGCCGGCCCCGAGCCACTGTTCGATGTTACGTTACCAAAGGAGTTGAGCCCGGGCCCGCCGCCGCAATGGCCCATGCCAGGCGCCATGAAAAGGCGATAATAGCTCTGGGTGCCTTGGTAACCCTGCATCTCGGATGCAACGACAGCGTTGTAGTGTTGCAGGGAAAACCCCGATGGGAGCAACTGATCGGCATAGCCCTGATATTGAATGATCTTGCCGCCGTGCGCCTTGAACGGGGAGAGATCCGTGCTGTTTGCGGTCAACGCAGATCCGATGGTCTGCTCGGCGCTGCCAGGACTGGGGGGCGAAATGGGGAAGTCGTTCATCATTTGCGGGCTGGTGTTAACGCTAAATTCCTGCATAGTATTGAAGGTCGGTTGCTGCAGGAATTGTGTGTATGCCCCGTTCCCGAAGAAGTATTGGGTCGAAGTCGGCGGGTTGGTCAAGCTCGTCTGAGTATTAATGCCCGCCCATAATTGTGCCTCATTGCCGGGCTCGAGGCCGGGACCGGCATTGAACGGGGGGACGCCTACGTCGGTTACAATCCCGTTATAGGCATTGCTCAGCGCAGTGATCTGCGTCGGTGTCAGAAAAGATGCAAATAGGGTCTGCGGGTTGAATGTGCATTGCGTCGGATTACCGAGAAAGTTGTCAGTCGGAACCGTTTTCGCGTTGACGCAAGCGGTTTGCACGGCATTAGTAATGGCTGGCAAGTCTGAACTCGGGATGAAGCCGTTCGGGTTGTAAGGATTGGTCAACTGCTGTGCAATATAGGTTGCATCCGACAAGAGCACAACGAAGTTGCTGGCAGGCGCCCCTCCTAGAATGCCATCGAAATCGTCGGGATAGCGCTGCAGTTCCATAAGTGCCTCTTCACCACCCTTTGAGCAGCCGTTGAAATAAGTGTGCGTCGGGGTGGTGCCATAAAACGCCGTGGCGATCAGCTGTGCATCGAGGTCGGTCCGATGAACGGCGCGATAGCCATAGTCGTTGATCCTTTGCAGATGCCCCAAAGCAAAGGATCCTGCAGCCGCACCCGCCGGCTGGCTGCTGCCGTCATCGGTCGAAACTGCCGCGTTGTTGATCGCGGCCGCCCCCTTCAGCGCAGTGTATTCGATCGAACCGGCAAAGCCGCCATTGCCGACCTGCTCGTAGCGCCCGGTCCAATCCGCGGTCGGCAGCCATACCTCGAAATTGATGTTCGAATCATGCGCCGGGTTGGTGCTCGGCATGATGTTGCCGACCACCCGGCACAACGAGACTGGCGCCGTCGTCGTGCCGGTGATCACGCTGCCCGCCGAATAGACCTGTGCAGACGAGATCGTCGTGTCCGGCAGCGACAGCCCGGCCAGGCTCTCGCAGGAGTATGGCGCCGCCGCAAAGCCGAGCGACGCCGCGCACTGGCCTTGCAGGTGGCCGTCGACCCACTCGCCGCCCAAAGCATGCGTCGGCGCCGCAGTGTTCCCTTGGCACTGAAGGTTGCCGCCGATCACGTCGAGGCTGATGTCGCCGGCCGTTGCCGCGCTGTTGTTTTGAACCTGCGCGTTGCCGCTAACCTCGCCCAGAGTCGCCTCGCACGCTCCCTGATTGTTTTGGCATTGGAAATTGCCGCGGATCTTGATCCCCGGCCCGGCAAAACCGCTGGTCCCGGTGCAATTTTGGATCTGCACGTTGCCGCCCACCGTCACCGAGCCTTCGAGAAAGGTCGAGGCGCACTGATTGGCCTGGACATTGCCGCCGATCGACGACCACTCCTCCAGCCCATCGACGGTCAGGCTCGCATTCTGCGAAACCTGTACGTTGCCGCTAACATTCGCTTGGTAGAGTGTGCAGGCTCCGCCGGCCGGCACCACCAGGTTGCCGGAAATGGCCCCGGTCATCGACCCGTTGCAAACAGTGTTGGCGGCCCGCGCCGCGATGCTGCCAGCCGCGAGCGCGGCCAGCGAGACAGTCGAAAGGAGGACCAACTTAACCCGATGATTTATGACGTTTCTCCCTTTTATCGGTCTCGGTGCCAGTGACCGAACAGGCCGGGTTCGGCCCGCTTCCGTTAACCTTAACGCACGGGCAAGAAGTAGCGCAACGTCTATCTCACGCGCCTTCTTGGCTCACGGCACCCACACGCAGCCGCAAATCTGGCGAGGTTTGGGGGTCGATGCGCTCGTCAATAACCGGGCCGGACGTTATGTTACACGCGGTTAGTTCACGGGCCGGTCGGCGTCGTGCTCGCGACCTGCGCGACGGCATCGGTGATCAGCCGCCAGATCGCGGCGCCGTCGTGATCGCCTTCGGTCGCGAACTCGGCGCGTGTGGCGCTTTCCTTGTTGGCGTCGGTTCACGCCGCCGGAGGTCACCGAGAAACGTCCAAGAAACATCTGTCGCACAAACGATCGTATTGGCGGCAGGCGGTCTTGCCTCCCAGTACCCGTCGCAGAAAATTGTCGCGATTGTGGGGAAACCCGAGTTGATCATCTATGACGCGCTGCTTACAGCACCCGAACTCACGTACGATGGCATTCGACAGCGAATGCCGTATAATCCGCGATCCGGACCGCGATGCCCGCCTGCTGTGGACGCTGTTTCGTCCAAAAGCTGACGGGCCTCCGGTGGCACCCTGGCGGCGCGACCCGGTCCTATTCCGGGAAGGGTTGCGGTGCGCCCGCCGGCAGCGGTACCTGAAAAGCGTTCAGCGCGTTTCCGATCGCCGTGTAATAGCCGACGATCGTGCCAAGCTCGACGACCCCTTGCTCGCCGAACCGCGCGATCGCCTCCGCAAAGGTGGCGTCGGTAAGCCGCTTGGTATCGATCAGTTCGGAGACGACGCGGTGGACGAGGGCTTCATCGTTAGCCGCGAAGCTGGGCGTGGCGCCGGTCCGGATCGCCTCGATCGCCGCGGCTGGGACCCCAGCCTCGATTGCGAGCGGCGCATGCGCGTGCCATTCGTAACTCGCGTGCAGGTGACGCGCGGTCAAGCAGATCGCGAGCTCTGACAAGGCCGGCGGCAGCGAGCTTCCCCAACGCAGATATTCGCCCAGCCGCTGTAGGTGGCGGCATACCTCCGGCGCGCGGATCAGGATCTGGAATGGACCGCCAAAGCGACCACGCCTGCCCGCGACGATCTCGTCGTGCACTTCCTTCTGCGCCGAAGTCATCTCGGCCGAGTTGATCTCTCGGTAACGGGTCATCTAGGGCTCCCGGAACGGCCTCCTGGGCCACGGTTCTGACGGCACACGCATTGTTCGGCAAGACTCCGGCCTGTCAAACGAATTAACGTCAGGAAAGCTGCCGTTCGCCTTGTGCCGACTCAACCCTGGATCCGGTGAGCGCGCGCTTTAGCTCTGCTGGGCCGGGCCGGGCACAAGACTGGCGCCGGGTTATCCCCAGAGATGCGCTCTGGACGCGACGACACGATCAGGGCCGAAGCCGCCGGCCTGGACGCCGGGCGCGATTTATCGGATGATCCAGCCCCAACGGCAACGTGCTTCTAACGGGAGAGGATGCCAATGATCGACCTGTACTTCTGGCCGACTGGGAATGGCAAGAAGACCGTCATCCTGCTGGAGGAACTGGGGATACCCTATACGATCAAGCCAATAAACATCGGGCGCGGCGATCAACTTACTCCCGATTTTCTTAAGATTTCACCGAACGGCCGGATGCCGGCGATTGTTGATGACGAGCCGTTGGGCGGCGGCGCTCCAATTTCGATCTTCGAATCCGGAGCGATTATGACGTATTTAGCTGAAAAGGAGGGAAGATTTTTGCCGTCGGACCCGCGCGGCAGATACGATGTCGCTCAGTGGGTTGCCTGGCAGCTGGCGAACCAAGGACCAAAGCTCGGCGAGCAAGGCCATTTCCGCCGCGCGCTCGAAGCTGGAAACAACGGCGATCTCTCCTACGCCATCCGCCGCTTCGATAACGAGACGCATCGCATTTATGGCGTTATGAATTTGGGCTTGTTCAACAAGCGTTATCTTGCGGCCGGCGAGTACACGATCGCCGACATGATCTGCTATCCTTGGGCATCCAGCTGGGCGAACCGGAAGATTGACATCGATGAGTTCCCCAACGTAAAGCGCTGGCTCGAAGAGATCGGTGAACGCTCCGCAGTCAAAAAGGCGATGGCGATGGGGCCGGAATTCCGCGAAAACCCGGCTTCGATCAGCCCCGACGAGCAGACCCGTCGGAGAAAACTCGTCGCAGACCAGCGAGCCCAACCGATCCCCGCCGAATGGCTGAAGGCCGCAACGGCATAGCTTTCTTGTGCGAGGTTCGCGGAGGGTTAGCCGCCGGCGTTTGTTCTTCGCGGTCACCAGACGCTCATGCTGGCTAATAAAGCATAGCCCGACATCGAATCTGGCTTGGTCTCGGTGGCAATACCGCTAAGCTCTGGCGAGCTCGTCGTGATAGCCGGTCACCCCACGCCAAGCTGCCGTTGGCCGAGGAGCTTGACGCGTTTGACTTTTGGGGGAGAGGGTCGGGCCGGAACAATCCGGCTGCGGAAAGAAAATTTTGGGTCGTCAGTGCAGCGGTCCAGACGGCGTCATGTTGCCGAGCCGACCCACAGCCTCGGCGATGCGGCGCCATATCGCCTGGCCGTTGTAATCGTCCTGTGCCGCGAGTTCGTCGGCGCTTTCCTCGGGCGCCTGCTCGCCATTCCGCTTGAGCATCAGGTTCGCAGCGCGCCAGATGTCGATCTCCGGTATCACGCTCGGAATGCTAACAGGGAGGTTGCCTCGGCATCGGAATATCATCGTGCGCTAATTGCAAATGCACTCAGATCCGCCGATATAGATTAGATCAGCAGAGTGAGACGAGGGCAACAGATATATGACCGACGAAACCAGTTTAAAGAACGTCGATGCGCACCTGGTTGCCGAGATCGTCAGCGGTTATGTCGCAAGGAACAGCATCACCGTCGATCAGATCGGAGGCCTGATTGCGATGGTGCATCAGACACTAAGAGGGCTCGGGACGAATAGCGCGGCGCCGGCACTCGAGAAATTGACCCCGGCGGTGCCGATCCGGCGATCGGTGCAGCCCGACCATGTCGTGTGCCTCGAATGCGGATTTCAGGGGAAGACCCTGCGTCGACATCTGCGGGTCGCGCATGGGCTCGAGCCGACGGCTTATCGCGTCCGCTGGAAGCTTGCGACGGATCATGCGCTGACGGCGCCGGCCTATTCGGAGCACCGCTCGACGATGGCAAGGGAACTCGGGCTCGGTCGCAAGCGGGGCGCGGTCGAGACGGCCGCTTCGCCAGCCCGGCGAGGACGCTCGCGTCGAGCGGTCGCGGACTGAACGAGGGCCGATTCCCGGCACCCTGACGGAAGCGGCCGCAGGTGCGTCGCTGCCCGTGTTATCCTACTGACCGGTGATCTGGGCTCTGCCACGGGCACCGGCCCTGAAAATCGCGATAGCCGAAGTGAGGTAGCGATGGACAGTGCGGGATTGCCCGAACTCCAGGCTCCGCTCAAAGCGAAATATCGTGAGGATTCCGGAGCGGCGGTCGTCATGCTGCGGGCGCGTGGCGACCTCGCCGACGACGCAATCGTGTGCAAGGTCGAGACCGGGCGGCCGCTGATCGAGGCCGGTTTGCACCCGGTAACCGGTGGCACGGCCTCGAAGTCTGCTCGGGTGATATGCTGCTCGAAGCACTCGTCGCCTGCGCCGGCGTGACCTTGAAGGCGGTGGCAACAGCGATCGATTTCCGCCTGCGGGGTGGTTCGGTCAGTGCTGAAGGCGATCTCGATTTTCGTGGGACGCTCGGTGTCGAGCGCAGCGCGCCAGTCGGATTCCGCGAGATCCGGCTCAAATTCACACTCGACACCGACGAACCCGAGGAGCGGCGGCAGAGCCTGCTCAAAGTGACCGAGCGCTATTGCGTTGTATCGCAGACGCTACGAACCCTGCCGAAATTGCAGGCGAGCCTCGGCTAATCCCCGTCCGTCACGGTCCGGCCTTGCGGGATTGGGCTACAGCGGACGAAATCCGCCACATGGGCGATGCGGCTCCTCCATGGCCTTGTGAAATTTGGCCGAGTGGCATGGGCGCCGATCAGCACGCATGAAAGTGCGCGATCGGGGGGATCGAGAACGCCAGCCTGATTTCGCCAACGTCGGAGGAAAGTCGGACACGGCGACAACCCCCGGGTTTTTGCCGGGAAATTGACGCGATTTAGCGCTTAATCGACCAGCCGACGCAGCCCAATTCGATTGCTGCGTTCGCTGAAAGCCGGCGCGAACCTGAGGCGCTTTGCCGAGCGATGCTGGAGATGATTCCACGAGTGACACAGGGATTTCCAACCCGCCCCGTCGCTCTACATCGACATGTTCAAACTGGGGACAGCACCGACGTTTCTATTTTTGCGTGGATGCCGACAGCACCTCACCCCGCGGCGACCTCCAGGATCGTCAGCGCGAGGGCTTGGGCGCGGGGGATGAGGGTGTCGATGCGGCACCATTCGTCGTCGGTGTGGGCGTTGCCGCCGACGGGGCCGGTGGCACACAGGGTGGGGGTGCCGAGGGCGGCGGTAAAGCCGCTGTCGGCCGAGCCGCCGGTGGCTTCGCCGGCGACCCCGTGGATGCCGAGGTCGGCGGCCGAGCGGGCGTAGACGTCGAGCAGTTCGCGGCTCGCCTGGTCCTGTTCGAGCGGCAGGAAATTGCCTTCGCGCAGGATGCGGGCCTCGCTGCCCGGCAATTCGCAGCAATTGCAGATCTCGCGCACCTCGCCGAGGATCTTTTCCATGATGTTAAGGGTCGGGAAGCGCACGTCGATGCCGGCGGTGGCGCGCGGGGCTACGGTGTTGACTGACTGGCCGCCTTGCATCAGGCCGACATTGACCGTGGTGCCGAGATCGTAATCGGTCAGTTTGTGCAGACGCTGGATCTTGCGCGCCATCGCCTCGATCGCGCTGACCCCCTGCGCATGCGCGGCCCCCGAATGCGCGGCCCGCCCGGTCACCTCCAATTCGATAAAGGCCGCCCCCTTGCGCCGCGACACGAGGTTGCCGGAGGGACGGCCGGGCTCGGCGTTGAAGACGGCGCGCGCGTCCTTGGCCTCGGCTTCGATGACCGGGCGCGAGGAGGGCGAGGCGATCTCTTCGTCGGCGGTGTAGAGGCCGACGAGCGGGCAGGGCGCGCCGAACCGCTGCAGCGCCGCGAGCACGAAGCTGTTCATGACGAGGCCGGCCTTCATGTCGGCGACACCCGGCCCAGAGGCCCGGTCGCCGTCGATGCGGAACGGCCGCTGCGCTACGGTGCCATCGGGAAAGACCGTGTCGCAATGGCCCAGCAGCACGATCGGCCGGTTGCCACCGCCGCCATTGCCGGCGGGGAGGCGGGCCGCCATGCAGCCGCCGAAGCGGTCATGCGGGAACATCTCGCAGGCGATCCCGGCGACTTCGAGCCAGGCGCGCAGCCGCGCCTCGACCGCGTCGACGCCGGCCTTGTTGTAGCTGCCGGATTCGATGCCGACGAGCTCGGCCAACAGCGCCACCATGGCCTGATGCTGGTGGCCCAAATGCTCGAGAATGGCGGCCTTGTCCCCGACGCTCATGACCTGTGCTCCGATCGAACGAACTCTACCCCTCGCTCGCAGAGTAGCCCCTCCGGGTGTGACAATCGAGAGGCCGAGAGTTGCGATTGGGCCAGTTTCGGCGTTATCCCGCCGGGCACGCGCCGATCCGGCGCATCGAGCGGTCGAGCCGAGGGGGTTTTGATGGCAGCGATTCACGCGTGGATCCACCAGTGGATACCGCACTGGGTGGTCGGCCTGATCATCATGATCGTGCCGGCGCTGATCGTGCTAGGGATTTACCGCTGGTTCACCCGCCGGCTGATCCGCTTCGCCGGTCGGTTCAGCCCGTTTCTGCAAACGCTCTTGGAGCGCGGACAGGGGCCGGCGAGCTTGTTTGTCGTGATCCTCGTCCTCGGCGCGGCGCTGCCCGCCGCACGGTTTCCCTATGGGACGACGATCGCGATCGGGCGCGCGCTGCTGCTGACGTTTATTCTGACTGTCGGCTGGGCGGCGGCGATCGCGATCGACATCGCCACCGCGGTCTATCTGCGCCGTTTCCGCACCGATACCGAGGACAACCTGCTCGCCCGCAAGCACGTGACCCAGATGCGGATCCTGCAGCGAGTGGCGAAGACCCTGCTGGCTCTCGTCACGGTCGGCGCGGCGCTGATGACCTTCCAATCGGTCCGGCAATACGGGGTCAGCCTGTTCGCCTCGGCCGGGGCCGCCGGCCTGGTGCTGGGTCTCGCGGCGCGGCCAGTCCTGGGCAATCTGCTCGCCGGCATTCAGATCGCGATCACCCAGCCGTTTCGGGTCGAGGATCAGGTCGTCGTCGAGGGCGAGACCGGGTGGATCGAGACCATCACCAGCACCTATGTCGTGGTCCGTTTATGGGATTTGCGGCGGATGATCGTGCCGCTGACTTATTTCATCGAGAAGCCGTTCCAGAATTGGACCTACGAAAGTGCGGAGCAGATCGGCGCGGTCGTGCTGCGGGTCGACGCTGCGGTTCCGATCGACCGGCTGCGGCAAAAGCTCGACGAGATTGTGCATGGCAGCAGGCTGTGGGACGGCAAGGTGGCAAAGCTGCAGGTGACCGACCTTCCCGAGGGCAAGGTCGAGCTGCGCGCTCTGGTCAGCGCCCGCAATCCGGGCCAGACTTTTGATTTGCGCTGCGAAGTGCGCGAAAAGCTGATTGCCGTGGTTCAGGCCGCGGCCGCCATCGACGCGCCGCCCGCCCGCCCGGACGAAATGATCGCACCGCCCCCGGGCGAACCGCCGGAGGCGACCGCCGAGGCATCCGGGGGCAAAGCCCAGCTGGCGCTCACCGACAGACATGCCGACCGGGCCCCCGGCGTTAGGGCGGTGTCTTGCGCGGAGCCCAGCGACAACGCAACCTCGAACGGCCGAGTTCGGCGCAACCGGAATGCTATACCGGGTCCGGCGGGGTTCGCATCACGGCGATTTCCGACCGGCGACGATTTCTAACCGGCGGCGGTTTCTGACCGCCGCGGCGAGGGTCCCCATCACAGCAGGCCGAGTCCGCCCAAGACCCCGCCGGCGCCGAGCAACCACAGCGGATTGACCCGGATTCTCAGCAGCAAGCCCACCGTCGCCGCGGTGACCGCCAGCCCCCGCCAGCCATTGCCGGGGGTCTGGGCCAACACCCAGCCGCCGGCGATGATCAAGCCGATCGTCAACGGAACGATGCCGCGGCTGACGGTCAGCCGCCACGGCGCCTGGCGAAACCGGTGCCACAGGCGAAAGCTGATCAACGTCAAGCTGCAGGACGGCCCGGCGATCCCGAGGGCGGCCGCGACCGCTCCCAACGGGCCGCCCAGCTTCCACCCGATCAGGCTCAGCATGAAGATGAAGTTCGGCCCCGGCATGACCTGCGACAGCGCAAAAAAATCGGCGAATTCGCGGTCGGTCGTCCAGCCGTTGGCGACCACGACCAGCTGGTGGATCTGCGGCAGGATGACCGGGATGCCGCCAAAGCTGATCGGCGACAGCGCCGCCAGATGCGCCGACAGCGAGATGAACGCGGGCAGGTGGGGGATCATGCTCGCCGCGCCGCGTGCCAAGATGCCGCGATGCTGAACGGCGCCAGGCCGAGCAGCACCGCCGGCAGCGGCAGCCTGGTCAAGACGCCGACGAACGCGAGCATCGCGAACAGCAGCGCCATCGGGCGACGGCGATAGGGCGACAGCATTTTGAGCCCGGTCGCGATCACCAGCCCGGCTGCGGCGCTCGACACCCCGCCCAAGATTCGCTGCAATACCGCGAGGTGGGTAACATGGAGGTAGCCGACGCCGAGGCAGAGGGCGAGCGTCAACGGCGCCAGGGTCAAGCCCAGAAAGGCGGCGACGGCGCCCGAGGCCCCGCGGAATTTGGCGCCGACGCAGACCGACAGATTGGCGAAATTGGCGCCGGGCAGAAATTGGCAGAGGCTGAGCGTGTCGGCAAACTCGGCGGCGCTCATCCAGGCCCGCTGTTCGACGACAACCCGGCGCGTCCACAGCAAAAGGCCGCCGCCGGCGCTGCACAGCGCCGCCTGCAAAAACCCGGTGAACAGCGCACCGAGCGCGACTCGCGCCGCGACATCTGCCTTCTCGTCCGCCGGCGCCAAAGGCCCGCTTGCCTCCTCAAGCTCGCGGACGATCGGATCACGGCGGCGGTCGGATGACAATGAGCATGGGGTCGCCTCCGAAAATCCGGCGCGCGCGGGCGGCGTGCCGATTGACCCGGATCATGTGCGGCCCCTATCGTCAAGTCGATGGTTCCCCCGAGAGGGATGAAAAAGGGAACGCGGTTCAAAGCCGGGGCTGCCCCCGCAACTGTAAGCGGCGAGCCGGTCGTCAAGCTGCCACTGGGGCGACCTGGGAAGGCGGCGGCAGGCATCGACCCGCAAGCCAGGAGACCTGCCATCAATGGCGTCGATGCGACCGCATCGGGCGGGGTGCCTCGATGGGTGCGGCCCTGAGCTAGGGGCGTTCCGAGGCTCGCGGCGACAGATGACCGTCATCTGCGAGGGGTTGATGCTCAATCTGCTTGGACGAAGCTGCGACGAACGCTCGGCTGACCTGCGCGGGCGGCTCTCCGGCATGTATGCGCTGTTGACCGCTGCCAATCTCGGTGCCTGGGCCTGGGCAATCACCGTCTTTCACGACAGGCCGGTGTTGCTCGGCACCGCCCTCTTGGCCTACGGCTTCGGTCTGCGGCACGCCGTCGATGCCGACCATATCGCCGCGATCGACAACGTCACGCGCAAGCTGATGCAGGACGAAAAGCGCCCGGTCGGGGTCGGCTTTTTCTTCGCGCTCGGTCACTCCACGGTGCTGCTCCTCGCCGTTGCGGGGATCGCGGTAACGGCCACCGCGCTCGGGTCGCGCTTCGACGCTCTCAACAGCGTCGGCGGCATTATCGGAACCTCCGTCTCGACGTCCTTCCTGCTGGCCATCGCGACGATGAACCTCATCATTCTGATCGGGATCTGGCGGACCTTCCGACACGTTCGCCGGGGCGGGGTGTTCGCCGACCAGGATTTCGACCTGCTGCTGAACAACCGCGGGTTTCTGGCGAGGCTGTTTCGTCCGCTGTTTCGCCTGATCACCCGCAGCTGGCACATGCTCCCGCTGGGTTTCCTGTTCGGCCTCGGCTTCGACACCGCAACCGAGGTAGCCCTGCTCGCGATCGCCGCCACTCAGGCGGCGCAAGGGATTTCGATCTGGTCGATCATGGTCTTCCCGGCGCTGTTTACCGCGGGCATGTCGCTGATCGACACCACCGACGGGGTACTGATGCTCGGCGCCTACAACTGGGCGTTTATCAGGCCGATCCGCAAGCTCTACTACAATCTGGTCATCACCGCTGTATCCGTGGTGGTCGCGCTGCTGATCGGCAGCATCGAGGGGCTCGGGCTGATCGGCGACCAGCTCAGCCTCGGCGGCTGGTTTTGGGATGGCATCGGCAAACTCGACGACAACTTCAACGGGCTGGGGTTCGCGATCATCGGCGTCTTCCTGCTGGCGTGGATCGGCTCGGTGATCGTCTACCGCTATGCGGGGCTCGACAAACTGGACGTGGCGGCAAAGCGGAGTTGATTTGCGGGTGCCTGCATTTCGGCGTTTGGCCCAGGTTTCGATCAGGTTGGACGCTTCCAGCGGCCCAGGATTGCTTCGCGGAGCCTGTCCTCGGGCCGGCCGACGGCCGGACCCCTGGGCTCGCAATGACCAACGGGGATCGGCGGTTCGGCAACCACCCCCTTCGCACTCAGCGATTGTTGTCGGCCTTGCCGAAAAATGCCGTGAGCAGTTCGCGCGCGGCGGCGCTCGGGGTTTGCCGGCCGGCCAGCACCGCGTCTTCGATCCGGGCGAGAGCGAGCGCCACCGCGGGCGCCGTGCGGAAGCGCTCGATCAGGCTGTCGTCGATCTCGGACCACAAGGCGGCGCGCGCTTGCTCGCGGCGTCGCCGCTGCCACACACCGGATGCTTCGAGCGCCGCGCGGAACCGCCCGGCCTCCTCCCACATTTTGGCGACGCCGACGCCTTCGAGCGCCGAGACCGCGCGCACCTGGACCGTCCATTCCGGCAATGATGGCCGGATCAATCGCAAGGCGCTGGCGTAATCGGCGGCCGCGCGCTGCGCCGCCTCGGCGAGTTCGCCGTCGGCCTTGTTGACAAGAACGAGATCGGCGAGCTCGACGACCCCGCGCTTCAAGCCCTGCAATTCGTCCCCGGCGGCCGGCGGCAGGATCAGCACGAACATGTCGGTCATCGCCGCGACTGCGGTCTCGGCTTGGCCGACGCCGACCGTCTCGACGATGACCGCGTCGAACCCAGCCGCTTCGCATAGGAGGATCGCCTCGCGGGTGCGGCGCGCCACGCCACCGCGGCTTGGGCCGGCCGAAGACGGCCGGATAAAGGCGTGCGACGCCCGCGCAAGCTCGGCCATACGGGTCTTGTCGGCGAGGATCGCCCCGCCGCCGCGCTTTGACGAAGGATCGACGGCGAGCACCGCGATCCGCCGGCCGCGGGCGATGCCGTCGAGGCCGAAGCGCTCGATAAAGGTCGATTTGCCCGCACCCGGCGGCCCCGAGATGCCGATGCGGATGCTGCCGCCGGTCGACGGCAGGATTGCGGCCAACAGCTCCTCGGCCTGGGCGCGATGGTCGGGCCGGGTCGACTCGGCGAGGGTGATGGCGCGGGCGAGCGCGCGCCGGTCGCCGCGCCGCAACCCCGGCAATAGGGACGGCGCCGCGTTCACCCGCCTCGGATGGCGAACGCCGAACCATCGCTGCGTTTGCGGCGCACGCATTCCATCGACGCCAGCGTCAGGATCTGCTCGACTGTGCTCATCAGCTCGCGCATCTTGAACGGCTTCAATAGAAAGTGCCGGCCGCTCTGCTCCAGCCGGTCGTCATGGCGGTGATCGCCGGTCGTCAGGATCACGCCGCACCCCTGGTCGTGGGCGATCTCGCCGAGCACGAAACCGTCGTGCTCGCCGGGCTGGGTCACGTCGATGATCGCGATGTCGTAATCATCCTCGTCGAGCGCGTCGCGCATTTCCGCGCCGGTCTTTACCGGGGTGAACAGGAATCCCTCGTCGTCGAACGCTTCGCCCAACAGCTCGCGAATGTAATCGTCATTTTCGACGATCAACACCTTGCAGATCCGCGCCATATCCGTTCCCCGTCGATCCCGCCCCGGTCCGCTTGCCGGTGGATCATTCGGCGGCGAGCGCCGCCTCGCGCCGCGCCGCCTCCTGCTGGCGCGCCCACATCAACGCATAGACGCCGCGGCGTCGCAACAGTGCCCCGTGGTCGCCGCGCTCGACGATCCGCCCGTGGTCGAGCACCAGGATCTCGTCGGCGTCGACGACGGTCGACAGCCGGTGAGCGATGACGAGAGTGGTGCGCTCGGCCGACAATTCGGCGAGGTTCGCCTGGATCTCGCGCTCGGTCCGGGTGTCGAGCGCCGAGGTCGCCTCGTCGAACACCAGGATCTTCGGCGCCTTTAGGATTACCCGCGCGATCGCCACGCGCTGCTTTTCGCCTCCCGACAATTTGAGCCCGCGCTCGCCGACCATCGTCCGGTAGCCGTCGGGCAGCGCGGCGACGAAATCGTGGATGTGCGCCAGCCGCGCTGCCTCCTCGACAGCGGCGGGCGACGCCCCCGGCCGGCCATAGGCGATATTGTAAAAAATCGTGTCGTTGAACAGCACGGTGTCTTGCGGCACCACGCCGATCGCGCGCCTCAGGCTGTCCTGGGTCACCCCGCGGATGTCCTCTCCGTCGATCTCGATCGCACCCGCGGTCACGTCCCAAAAGCGGAACAAGAGCCGGGCAATCGTCGATTTGCCGGCGCCGCTCGGGCCGACGATCGCGACCGTGGCGCCGGGAGCCACCCGGAAATCGACGTCGCTGAGGAGCGCACGGCGCGGATCGTAGCGAAAATCGACGTGGCGAAAGGCGACCTCGCCGGCCCCGACCCGAAGCGTCGGCGCGCCCGCCCGGTCCTCGATCTCGGGCCGGAGCGCCATCAGCGCGGTCATCTGCTCGAGGTCGGTCATCGATTGCTTGACGTTGCGGTAGACGGCGCCGAGGAAATTCAAGGGAGTGTAGAGCTGGATCAGGTAGGCGTTGACCAGCACGAAATCGCCGACCGTCATGCCGCGCGCGGCGACACCCTCGCCGGCGAGGATCATGACCCCGACGAGCCCGCCGGCGATGATCGCCCCCTGGCCGAGATTGAGCAGCGCCAGCGTCGTCTCGCTGTTGACCGCGGCGCGTTCATAGGCATGGAGGGAGGCGTCGTAGCGGTGCGCCTCGTGCTCCTCGTTGGCGAAATACTTGACGGTCTCGAAATTCAACAGGCTGTCGATCGCCTTGGTGCTGGCCTCGCTGTTGCGGTCGTTCATCTCGCGGCGAAAGCGCACCCGCCAATCGGTCACCAGAAACGTGAAGGCGATGTAGGCGAGGATCGTCGAGAAAGTGACGGCGGCGAACGGCCAATTATAGAGCCGCCACAGAATGCCGCACACCAGCAGCATCTCGAACAACGTCGGCAGCACGTTAAACAGCATGAACGACAAGAGGAAATCGATGCCGGCGGTGCCGCGCTCGATGGCCCGCGCGAGGCCGCCGGTACGTCGTTCGAGGTGAAAGCGCAAGGCCAGAGCGTGGACGTGGCGAAACGCCGACAGCGACAGCCGGCGCACGGCGCGCTGGGTGACCGGGGCGAAGACGGCGCTGCGCAATTGGTTGAAGCCCTGCGCCATGACCCGGGCCAGCCCATAGCCGACGATCAGCACCACCGGCACCGCGATCGCCGCCCGCCGCGGGGTCAGCGCATCGACCGCGTGCTTGTAGAGGAACGGGACGGCGATGCTGACGACGCGGCCGGCGACCATCAGGGCCACCGCCAGCAACACGCGAATCCGCAGCCCCGCCGTGTCGCGCGGCCACAGATAGGGGGCAAGCGATTTGAGCGCGCGCAATTCGTCGTTGAACCTGCCCTTCTGCCGCGGCGGACCCGGCGTGATCGGCCGCCCGCGCCGGCTCACTCGGCCGGCCCCAGCGGCGGTCCCGGCTCGGTCATCCCGGTAGCGCCGAGCCCGCGAAACAGAATGAAGGCGAGCACCAAGGCGACTGCGATCAGCCCGGCACTCCACAGAAACGGGCTGGCGCGGCCCAGATCGCCGAACAGCATGCCGGCCAGGGCCGGCCCCAACACCCGCGACAGGCTCCCGACCGATTGGGTGACGCCCAGCACCGAGCCTTGCTCGGCGCGCCCGGCGCGGCGCGAGATCAGGCTGTTCAGTGAGGGTTGGGTCAGCCCCATGCCGAGCGCCAGCCCGCTGACGGCGACGCCGAGCCACGCCACGTCGCGGGCGAACGGCAATACCAAGAGCCCAATGGCGATCAGCGCGAGGCCGGCGAGCAGCAGCCGCTCTTCGCCAAAACGTTGGGCCAACCGGCCGATCAGCCCGCCCTGCAGGATCGCCGACAAGACGCCGATATAGGCAAAGACATAGCCGACCTGCTCCGGCCCCCAGCGGAACTGCGCCATCGCCCACAAGGCAAAGGTGCTCTCCATGCCGGCAAAGGCGAGGATCACCAGGAAAAAGACCAGGATCAGCCGCGATAGCACCGGGCGGCGCAGCGCGCCGAGGATGGCGCCGATCCGGCTCGGCGGCTGGGCCTGCCCGCGCTCGTCCGGCGACAGGCTCTCGCGCAGCAGAAACAAGACGCCGCAGAGGGCAACGAGCGACAGTCCGGCCGCGACCCAGGCCGGGGTTTGGAGATTGGCGGTGGCGGGATCGTTGCCGGCGAGAAACCCGCCGAGCGCCGGCCCGAAGATGAAGCCCAGGCCAAAGGCGGCGCCGATCAGCCCCATGCCCTTCGCCCGGTTCTCGGGCGTCGTGGTGTCGGCGATGTAGGCTTGCGCGGCGGCGATGTTGCCGGCGCAGGCGCCGGCGAGCGCGCGCGCGGCGAACAGCATCCACAGCGCGTCGGCGGCGCCGAGCCACAGATAAGCCAGCGCCGAGGCGATCATGCTGGTCATCAGCACCGGGCGGCGGCCGACCCGGTCGCTGAGCCGGCCCCACAAGGGCGCGGTGAACAGTTGCATCAAGGAATAGACCGCGAGCAGCAGGGTCACCTCTTGCGGCGAGGCGCCGTACCGCACCGCATAGAACGGCAGCAGCGGGATGACCAGGCCGAAGCCGACCAGGTCGACAAAGACGATGAGGAACAGGGTCGGCATAATGCCGGCCTGATATCGCCCACCCGCACCGCCGCAGCAAGGGGGCACGTCAGCGCAGCCCGGATGTCCGCGCGCCGCCTATAGGCAAGTTCGCCGAGCGGCAGCAGCGCCGCCGTTCTACCGAGCCCGCTCCGGCTGCTCGCGGGCGACGCGCTCAAACAGCAGCTCGATGCTGCGGCGGTCGACGCCGTCGCTCTTCATGACGAGGCCAATCAGCGGGTCGCCAATCAACTCGGCGAGCGTCGAGAGCGCCTTGCCGGTGTCATCGTTGATTTTGCTGGTCATCGCGTTCGTCCCCGCTAGAGATCCGATCCGTCTCGCATGGTGAATAGCTGGGCGGACAGGGCAGGGCGCGCAATCGCGCAGCTGGCGAGGGGACGCCGCCGCATCGGCCAGCCGACGCCGTTCAGGAAGTTGCCGAACCGTTCCCCGAGCTGCAACAGGTCCGGCCTCGGTCGCGGCGGCAAAGGGCGATGCGGCTGGCCGGAGGCGGCGAGTGCCGGTTATAGTTGCGGCGGCGCGCGGCGCGGAGGAAGGGATGCATCTGTTCAAAGAACATGCGGCGGCCGACCCGGAGAGGGTCGCCGGGATGATCCCCGTCATCGATTACGGCCCCTATTTCGCCTGCGAGACGGGTGCGCTCGGGCGTCTCGCCGCCGAGGTCGCGCGCGCCTGCGAGACTATCGGCTTTTTCTACGCGCTGAACCACGGCGTCCCTGACGAACTAATTGACCGCGCGTTTGCCGCATCGCGTCGGTTTCACGCTCTGCCGCTCGCGCAAAAGCTGGCGCTGCGGCTCAACGACAACAATATCGGCTATCTGCCGTTGAACGCCTCGGTGCAGGGAGCCTCGACCGTCCACAAGGCGACCAGGCCCAACCAGAACGAGAGCTTTTTCATCAGCCACGACCGCGGGCCGGACCACCCCGACGTGGTCGCCGGCAAGCCCCTGCGCGGGCGCAACCAGTGGCCGGCGGCATTGCCCGAGATCCGCGCCGACATGATGGCGTATTTCACGGCGCTGGGGGCGATGTGTGACCGGATGCTGCCGGGCTTCGCCGTGGCGCTGGGCATGCCGGCGGATTTTTTTGCGCCCTATTTCGCCGACGAGGCGCACGCCACCTTGCGCTTGCTGCACTATCCGCCGCAGGACAGGGTCGAGGACAACCTCTTTGGCCAGGGGCCGCACACCGACAACAGCTTTATGACGGCATTGGCGCGCACCGAGGTGCCGGGGCTCGCGGTGCGACTGCCGGGAAATGGACCATCGGGCGGCGAATGGTTTGCGCCGCCGATCATCCCCGGTACCTTTCTGATCAACCTCGGAAACATCATGCGGCGCTGGTCGAACGACCGGTTTCTGTCGACCCCGCACGGGGTGCTCAACGAATTCGGGGACCGACCGTTACTCGATCGCCTATTTCCATAGCCCGAACCCGGACCGGGTCATCGAATGCCTGCCGTCTTGCGTCGGGCCCGGCAACCCGGCGCGCTATCCGCCGGCGGTCTATCGCGACCTGGTGCTCGAATTCTATCGGGCGAATTATTTCCACCAAAAGGGTCACCGCTCCGCAGCCGCGGCGCAAATGGCCGAATAGCCGGGGCCGAATTGGCCGAAGAGAGGGACCGTGTTTGAGCTCGAACGCTTTATCGCCGATTGCCGCGACGCGGTCGGCGCCGACCCGAGCCATAGGGGCGTGCGCGAGGTCGTGGCCCGCGCGGTCTCCGACCCGTCCGCCGTCCTCGCCGGTCTGGGCGAGCCGGCACGCGCCGGGGTCGACCCGCTCTATCGCTCGGACGCGCTGACGATCCTCAACGTCGTCTGGGGGCCGCACATGACGGTGATGCCGCACAACCATTTGATGTGGGCGGTAATCGGCGTCTATACCGGGCGCGAAGACAACATCTTCTGGCGCCGCCTGCCGGCTGGTGAGCAAGGTTGGGCTGCGCGACCCGGCATCGAGGCCGCCAGGGCCAAATCCCTGGGGGCGCGCGATGCCGAGCCCTTGGGCCATGACATCATCCACACCGTCACCAACCCGCTGCCGCGCTTGACGGGCGCCATCCACGTCTATGGCGGCGATTTCTATGCCGTGAGCCGCAGCGAATGGGACCCGGAGACGCTGACCGAGCGGCCGTATGACCGCGACAAGAACCTGCGCCTGTTCGAGGCCGCGAACCACGCTTTGGCCGGGCGCTGAGTGTCTGACCCAAAACGAAGCGAAGGTGCGGCTCGCCTCGGGCGAGATCTGCTGGCCGCCGATTCCTGCTATTTCTGCCGGACGCTGCGCGAGCGGCGGCTGCCGAAAAACGTCGATGACCGCGCGACGATGCTCGCGCAGCGTCCGGCTCGCCCGTCCCGGAAGCGGGCGGCGCGCGCATCTTCCTCGGCCATGACGGCGAATTCTGGAAGAGCGTGCCGCAGGCGCCGCTGGCGATCGGTTGAAGCGGGCCGGACATGACAGCGCTGCCGCGGGCCATCCTGTTCGACCTCGACGACACGCTGCTGGTCGCGTTCGGACCGGCCGAGTCGCAGTGGCGGCGGATCATCGGCGCGGTCGCCCGGCAGCTGGCGCCGCTCGAAACGGCGGCGGTGATCGCCGCGATCCAGGACAGCTCACGCGATTTGTGGGCCGATCCGGCATTGCACAAGCACTGGCGCCACCGCATCGGCGAGGCGCGCCGCCATATCGTCAACAACGCCTTTGCCGGATTGGCGGCCAGCGGCCATGCGGTCCCGGACCGGTCGCTGTGCGACCTCATCGCCGACCGCTACAACGCATTGCACGAGGCCGAATTGCGGCTGTTTCCCGGCGCGCACGAGACTTTGCAGCGCCTAAAGGAACTCGGCGTGCGGCTGGCGCTGATCACCAATGGGGCAGCCGAGCCGCAGCGCGCCAAGGTGATCCGCTTTGCCCTCGAAGAGCGCTTCGACCATATCCAGATCGAGGGCGAGCACGGTTTCGGCAAACCCGAGGAGCGGGCCTATACCCACGCGATGACGGCGCTCGGCGTCGCGGCGCACGAGACCTGGATGGTCGGCGACAACCTCGAATGGGAAATCGTGGCCCCGCAGCGGCTCGGCATCCACGCGATTTGGCACGACGGCTACGGCACGGGCCTGCCGCCCGATTGCCCGATCCGCCCCGACCGGATTATCCGCGCCCTGCCGGAACTGCTGACTTAGACCGCCGCGGGCTTGAACTCAGCCGCGGCGGGCGCCGAGGCGCTGCGGGCGGCGCTCGGCCAGGGCGATGACCAGACCCGGCCGGGTTGCCGCGACCCGCTCCTGGGCGGCCTCGATGATCAGCCGCAACAGGTCGCAGTAGCGCAGCTCGGCGATCTCGGCCATCAAGTTGAGCTTGCCGTCCCAGCACCAGCCGGGGTTGGGGTTGACCTCGAGCAATTTGATCTCGCCCTCGGCGTCGGCGCGGAAATCGAAGCGGGCGTAATCGCGGCAGCCCAGCCGCTCGAACAGGATGTTCGCATAATCGACCATCTTGCGCCGCTGCTCCTCGTCGAGCCGCGCGCCGCGATAGCCGATCTGCGACCAATAGGGCGATTCCGGGACCCATTTCGACTCGTACGGCAGCAGCCGCGGCAGGCCGGGATCGAGGCCGGAATAATCGACCTCGAGCGGTGGCAGCACGCGGTAGCCTTGCCCCGGATTGCCGACGATCCCGATCGAGTATTCAGGTCCGGTCAGAAATTCCTGGATCAAGATCGGGCACTGCGGCATCTGCTCGCGCAGCCGGCCGAGGCAGGCGATCGCCTCCTCCCAGCTGTGCACCACCGCGTCCCGGCCGATGCCGATCGACGAATCGCCGTAATTGGGCTTGATCAGGGCCGGGAACACCGACGGGATGGTCGCCGCCAGATCATCGGAATTGAAGTAGGTCTCGGCCGGCACCGGCACATCGATCGATTGGGCGACACCGCGCACCAGGGATTTATTATAGCAGAGCCCGAGGCAGGTCGGACCGGCGCCGCTATAGGGGATGTCGAGCGTCTCCAGCAATGCCGGCACGTGCAGTTCCATAAAGGCGTCATTGTTGAAGCCCTCGTCGCACAGATTGAGGACGAAATGCGGACGGTTGGCCCGGAGGTCGGCAAAGAGCGAGGCGTGGTTGTCGAGAAAGCGGAAATGGTAATCCGGCAGTTCGTGCAACGCCGCCTTGAGGCGGTCGAGGGTGTCGATGTCTTCATCGTTGTAGCGCCCGTTGCGCTTGACCGGGTCAGGGAGGCGCGGATCGCCGAAAACCACGGCGATGTCCGCGATCAACGCCGAGCGGCGCGGCGTCGAGCGGGCCCGGCGCGGCGCCTCTCCGGTCAGGAACAGCCGGTGCGCCACCATGCCGAGGTCCTGGTTGCGCGCCGATTCGGGCGCCAGCAGCGCATGAAAGCGCACATTGGTAAAGCCGGCGCCGGTCAACAGCGCGTCGAGGCGCTCTTTCGAATAGAGCCGCTCGGCGTAGAACTGGTCGGCGATGACCCCGCGCTCGGCATGGACGACGACTTCGCGGCTGATCAGCCGGTCGCCGTCCTCGGCCAGGTCGCGCTCGCGACAGACGAAATGGTTCTGGTCGACCCATTCCCACGAACGCGGGTCGAAATGGCGGCGCATCCAGTCGCCGTCCATCAAATCCATGACCAACGCGCCGCCCGAGGCCAAGCGCGCGCTTGACCGATTCGAGGACCGCGAGGTCATCCTCGGGTCGTTCGAAATAGCCAAAGGAATTACCGAGGATGCACACGCAGTGAAACTCGGCGTCGCCCAGACGAAAGCGCCGCGCGTCACCCTCGTGAAACGAGACCTGCAGGCCGCGCTGCCGGGCGCGCTTGCGCGCGAGCCGGATCAGATAGCGCGAGCGGTCGAGCCCGGTAACGCGGGGAAAGCCGCGCCGGGCGAGTTCGAGCGAATGACGGCCCTGGCCGCAGCACAGGTCGAGGATGCGGTCGTTGCGCTCGATCCCGGCGCTGCCGATCAGCAAGTCGACCTCCTGCGCGGTGTTGCGGTCGTTCTCGATCACATCGCCATCGGTTTCGAGATAGAGCGAGTTGAACAGCGTGCGCCACCAATCGGATGGCAGGTGGCGTTCGAGGTCGGAGACCGGGCCCAAGGTACGCGCGCCGATTCGCCGGCCCTGCTCGACACCTTCGCCACCGCCATCGGCGGCAGCAGCATTGCC
The DNA here is from genome assembly GCA_963832875.1 of uncultured Alphaproteobacteria bacterium. Classification (GTDB taxonomy): domain Bacteria; phylum Pseudomonadota; class Alphaproteobacteria; order ATCC43930; family CGMCC-115725; genus AP-15. Next base: position 49,066 of record CAWHWB010000008.1, read on the forward strand.
GGCGCCGGTGCGAACGGGCCGCATGCCGCTGGTCTTTCTGCTCATCCTCGCCACCCCCCGGTACGTCGTGGACATCAAAAAAGGCGGCTTCCCGATCCGGGGAACCGCCGACGAGCCGCGTTTTCGCCAACAGCGGCGACGCCGGATCGCAACCGGCCGACGGCGCGCGCCGGCCGAGGCGATACGGCCATGCGACCGTGGGAGCTGGTGCGAGGTAGCGGCGCGCGATCGCTGAACATCGGTTTCCGCAGGGGCCAACAATGCATGTCGGCGGGAAGTTCGGAATATTCGGCTGAGCTTTCAAGCGCGATTTGGCAAGGTGGAAAAAATGCGATTATGCGGCCGCCCGACTCGCCGAAATCGGCCGCCCGAGATCGGCGATTCGCCGGGCGTCTGCGCGGGTGATGCACCGGCGCCGACCACCGGCGCCGGTCACCGGGCCGGGCGCAGTTCGATGGTGCCGAGACGAGCGCCGGTCCCCAGATCGAGGACGACGAGCGCGACTGGCGCCGTCGGGCAGGGCCAGTTGCAGGATCAGGCGATCGGGCGCCGTGGTCATCGCCGCGATCCGGGCGCCGCGCGGCAGGTCGAAGCCGGTGGCAAAGCTGCTGGCGCCGGCAGCGGCCCCGGCCGGCCGCTCGACGCGCGACATGCGGCCGGCGATGACCGCGGCGACGACGCCGAAGCCGAGAATGATCACGACCCCCATGACGATGACAAAGACCGTCAGAGCGCGCATCCGCCCCCTCCACGTCCCGCGCGAAGACATCTGGCGCGCATACGCCCGGCGCGAAGGGCCGGGCCGCTGCCGCGCGTTGCCGTGAGCATCGATCGCGGCGCTGCGGACCGGCAATCGGTCCGCGTCGAGGCTGCCGATGCTGGAGAGCGCCTCGACCGCATGCTGGCGCGCCATCTGCCGGCGCTGTCGCGCACCCGATTAAAGCGGCTGATCGAGAGGGGCCTCGTGATCGAGCACGGGACCGCGTCGCGTGACCCGGCGCTGCGGGTCTGGCCAGGCCAGAATTTCGTCGTATCCTTCCCCGATGCTGAGGATGCCGCACCGGCGGCGCAGCCGATCGCGCTCGAGATTCGGTTCGAGGATGCACATTTGATTGTCATCGACAAGCCCGCAGGCCTGGTGGTCCATCCCGCACCCGGCAACCCCGACGGTACCCTGGTCAACGCCCTGCTCGCCCATTGCGGCGCCGGTCTCGCAGGGATCGGCGGCGTGCGCCGGCCCGGCATCGTCCATCGCCTCGACAAGGACACCAGCGGGCTGATGGTGGTGGCCAAGACCGAGGCCGCGCACCAGGCGCTGTCCCGCGACTTCGCACTGCGCCGAATCGACCGCGCCTATGCCGCCTTTGTCTGGGGGGTGCCGGCGCCGGCCGCGGGCGAAATCGCCGGCAATATCGGCCGCAGCCCGGTCAACCGGAAAAAAATGGCGGTGGTCGCGGACGGCAGAGGGCGGCCGGCGCTGACCCGTTATCGGGTCGAGCGCGCATTCAAGACCGACGCCTCCATCGTCGAGTGCCGCCTTGCCACCGGGCGCACCCACCAGATCAGGGTCCACCTCGCCCACCGCGGTCATCCCTTGATCGGCGATCCGGTCTACGGCCCGCGGGCCGGCCGAGCGGTCGCACGATCCGGCGAGCCGGGCGCGCGCATCGCCACCTTCCCGCGGCAGGCCTTGCACGCCCGGCGGCTCGGCTTTATCCATCCCGCCGATGGCAGCCGGCTCGAATTCGTCAGCGCGCTGCCGGGGGACCTTCACGCACTGTTTACCGATTTAGAGCGACTTTAAACTGGACAAATTCCGACTATATTACTAGGGTATCCGCATCAGCCCGCGCTGCGGGATACGTCGCGTGCGTTGCGGCGTTTACCCACGACAACAAAGCACCAACCCGGAGCAACGATCGTCAATGGCCACCCTCTCCGTCCCTTCGATCTCCGCTGAAGGAAACCTGACCCGGTATCTCCAGGAGATCCGCAAATTTCCGATGCTGGAGCCGCAAGAGGAGTACATGCTCGCCAAAAGCTGGAAAGAGCATGAAGACCCGCAGGCCGCGCACCGGCTCGTCACCAGCCATCTGCGGCTGGTCGCCAAGATCGCGATGGGCTATCGCGGCTATGGCCTGCCGCTCTCGGAGCTGATCTCGGAGGGCAATGTCGGCATGATGCAGGCGGTCAAGCGCTTCGACCCCGATCGCGGCTTTCGCCTCGCCACCTATGCGATGTGGTGGATCCGCGCCGCGATTCAGGAATACATCCTGCATTCGTGGTCGCTCGTGAAAATGGGCACTACCGCCGCGCAGAAAAAGCTGTTTTTCAATTTGCGCAAGCTGAAGGGCCAGCTGCAGGCGATGGAAGAGGGCGACCTGTCGCCCGAAAACCTGAAAAAGATCGCGACCGAGCTCGACGTGCCGGAGGCCGACGTCGTCAGCATGAACCGGCGGCTGGCGAGCCCCGACCACTCGTTGAACGCGCCGCTCAGGAGCGACGGCGAAGGCGAATGGCAGGATTGGCTGGTCGACGAGAGCGAGAGCCAGGAAACCCTGCTCGCCGACCGGCAGGAGCTGGGGCTGCGCCGCGACCTTCTCGAAACAGGCGATGACCCATCTCAACGACCGCGAGCGCCACATCCTGACCGAGCGCCGGCTGCGCGAGAACCCGACCACCCTCGAGGACCTGTCGCAGCAATACGGCATCTCGCGCGAGCGGGTGCGCCAGATCGAGGTCCGCGCCTTCGAAAAATTGCAAAAAGCGATCAAGACCGCCGCCGTCGAGCGCCGCCTCGTAGCCCAATAAATCCGGTCTGATGTCCGAGGCCGCTCCGGACCGGGCGCGGCTGGTGCGCCGCGGCGTCACGCCGTCGCCGGCGTAATATCGCGCGACGGCGATGGCGCGCCCCGACGCCTCGAGCCTATGATGGGGGGCAATGGCGAGCGGGGGAGGAGAGGATGCCAAGGATCGCTGCGGAGCGGCTGAGCGAGATCGGCCGGGCGTTGTTCGAGGCGGCGGGCGCGCCGCCCGCCGAGGCCGAAATCGTGATGCGGCACGTCATCGCCGCCAACCTTGCCGGCCACGACTCGCACGGGGTGATCCAGATCCCGACCTATATCGAGCGCATCAAGGCCGGCCATATCGTGCCCGGTGCGCCCTGGACCGTGGTGCAGGAATCGCCGACGACGACTGTGGTCGACGGTCATTGGGGGTTCGGCTACGTCGTCAACGAACGGGCGATGCGGCTGACCATCGAAAAAGCCGGAAAGTCGAACGTCGCGGCCGCCACGGTATTCCGCCAGGGCCATATTGGCCGGGTCGCCTCTTATACCTTGATGGCGGCTGAGGCCGGCATGATCGGGATCGCCACCGCCGATTCCGGGCGCTCGCCAAAGGCGGTGGCGCCGTTCGGCGGGCGCGAGGCGCGGCTCGGCACCAACCCGATCTCGATCGCGATCCCGTCCGACCTCGCGGCACCGCTCTATCTCGATATGGCGACCTCGGCGGCGGCGGCCGGCAAGATCGCGCTCGCCGTCGCTCGCAACCAATCTGTGCCCGACGGCTGGGTGATCGGCAGCGACGGCCGGCCGACCAACGATCCGCGCCAATTGCGCCAGGGCGGCGCGCTGTTGCCGCTCGGCGGCCCCGAGGGCGGCTACAAGGGCACCGGGCTCGCGGTCATGGTCGAGATCCTGTGCGGTCTCTTGACCGGGCTCGGCTTTGGCGTCGAGGCGACCGGACGGCACAATGACGGCTGCTTCATGGCGGTGTTCAACGTCGCCGCGTTTCGCCCGCTCGCCGATTTCAAGAGAGAGGTCGGCGAGTTCGCCGCCTACCTCAAATCGACGCCGCCGGCCGAGGGCAGCGAGGGCGTGCTCTACCCCGGTGAAATCGAGCATCGGCGCGAAGAAGACCGTCGGCAGAATGGCATCGAGGTCGAAGACGCGACCTGGTACAAGCTGCAGCAGCTCGCCGACGGCTACGGCCTCTCCGAACAGCTCGAATTCACCGAGCCCGAATGAGCGCGATCAGCGACGACCGGCTGACGATCTACGGCAGCTTTACCTCGAGCTCGAGCTACAAGCCGATCCTCTATCTGGCATTGGCGCGGCTGCCCTATTCGTTTCGCACGGTCAACTTGAAGACTGGGGTGCAGAAGACACCCGAATACTTGGCGGTCAATCGTTGGGGGGTGGTGCCGTCACTGCGCCATCGCGGGCTGACGATCCTGCAGTCGAACGTGATCCTCGATTATCTCGCGCGCACCACCGGCCATTTCGAGCCGGCGAGCGAGCAGCAGCGCTGGCAGGCGCGCGAATGGCTGGCCTGGGAGGCCGACCACGTCACCGCCGTCGCCAAGGTGCGCCACTCGGCGCGGTTCCGCGCCTCCCATCCCGAGGTGATCGCCGAGTTCCGCCCCAAAGCCGAGGCCGCGCTGTCGTTTGTCGACGATCGGCTGGCCGACCGGGAGTGGCTGGTCGGCGACCAATGCAGCATCGCCGATATCGGCTGTTGGGGGCGCATGGCGTTTATGGCCGAGGGAGGTTTCGACATCGCTCGCTGGCCCCACCTCGACGCCTGGTCAGCGCGTCTGAAGGCAATGCCCGGCTTTGCATTGCCCTATGATTTGATCCCGAGCAAAGACCGCGAATACGATCCCGCCGTGCCGATCGGCGGCGCTGCGCCGCAGTCGAAGGGGTAGCGCCGCGCGACGCCGCGGGGTAATGTTGTGACGGGGTAGGATTGCGAGGGGTCGCGATGCGGGGGGCGGCTTTCTTTATTCTATTGAGCTTGGCGGCGTGCGCGGCGGCCGACGGGGTCACTTTGTCGAGCGGGTCGTCTGAGCTGCGCGACTGGCAGATGGCGAGCGGAAAGCCGCCGACCAAGTTGGAATTCGCGGCCGTCGTCGCAGCCTGCCAGGACCGGTCGAAAACCGACGACCGGAGCGGCCCGATCGACGGCTGTCTGGCCGATCTGGGGCTGCGCCGGGTGCAGTGACGAGGACCGACTTTCTTTTCTTGACGCGACGGCATCCGGCATGGCCGAGATCACGATCTTCAATCCTCCGGTATTGGGCCGGCCGCTCGGCCCCTATTCGCAAATCGCCCGGATCAAGGCTGAGGAATTCGCCTTTATCGCCGGCCAGGTGGCGGTCGACAGCGCCGGCAACTTAGTCGGGGTCGATGATTTCGATGCGCAATGCGTCCAAACTTTCGCCAATATCGCGGCCGCATTGGGCTCGCTCAGCGGCGGCTGGAGCAACGTCGTCCAGTTCACGACCTACCTGGTGCATTCGCAGGACATCGCCAAGTTCATGGCTTACCGCAACCGCGAGTTCCCGCGGATGTTCGCCGGCGGCGCCTACCCGCCGAACACCCTCTTGATCGTCGACCGGCTGGTGCAGGAGGCGTTGCTGATCGAGGTCCAGACGATCGCCGCGCTCTAGAAGCTATCAACGGGGCCGGCTGCGGGCGAACTATGAGCGGGCCCCCTCACCTTGCCCTCTCGCCCAGTGGGGGCGAGAATTGAGAACGATCTGTCGGGACCACTTCCTTGGCGCTTCAGGCGGCGGCGAGCTGGCGCGGGCGGTAGATCGACAGGTGGTCGATGCGGGCGATGGCGACAGTGCGGTTGGCGTAGACCAACACGTCGAGGGCGACAAACCGGTGGCCCTTGCGCTCATAATTGGCGGTGACGAGGGCGCGGGCCGACAATTCGTCGTCGAGGCGGGCGGCCGCGATAATGTTCGATCCGGCTGCCGACATGCATCCACGGCCCAAGGACGACATTGTGGCGCAAGACCCAATTGCCGATGTGCAGGATCGTTCCCGGATGGACCAGCTCGTCGGCGGCGTAGAGCGGCAGGGTCTCGCGGATGTCACGTAAATATTGCCGCGCATCCTCGGCGTCGACCCGGAACGGGTGGATCGCGAACCAGGTTCCCGACCGCGAGGCTCGTCTCGGCGGCAGGCGGCCGGCTTGCCGGCGGGGCGGGCGGCATTGGCGCCTCGGCAAAGGCTGCGGGCACGGGCGAGGCTGCGGCCGGCAGTGCGGCGCCGCCGGTGGCGCACAGCTCGCCGCGGCTCTCGACGCGGAGGTCGAGCCCGCCCGGAGTCTCGGTCGCGGTGACGATCGCGGTGTCGCCGTCATAGACGGGCTTCAAGAGCCGGCACTCGCCGGTGCCCCGTTCGAGCCAGGCCCGACCCCAACGCATAACCGGCAGGTGGGTCATATAGGCGTAGACTTCGACCCCCGGCACCAGACCGCCCTTGAAGCCGAAGCGGCGGGCGACCGCGTCGTCATGGATCCTGTTCTCGCTGTCCTTGGCGGTGTTGAAGGCCGTAACGGAGTAGGGGCCGAGGGCGGGTTCGGTGAACGATTCGGACATGGCTCGGGCTCCTGGGCTCGGATATAAGCGCCGGGAACAGGCTTGCACCGCGGCAGCGCCGGCGCAATCCCTGCGCCACGCCCCTCTCTAAACCGAGGCCGTCATGGACACGAACCCGCCCGAATACGAGCTTTTTGCGATCCGCTATGCCGAGCGCGACGCCCGGCGGGCCGACCATTTCATTGGCGGCGACCCGCATGACGGCCCGATGCCGATGGATTATTTCGTCTGGGCGGCGATCGGGCGCGAGCGCAGCTTTGTGATCGACACTGGCTTTACCGCCGAGGTCGCGCAGGCGCGCGGCCGGCGCCATCTGCGCTGCCCGGCCGAGGCGCTGTCGCTGGTCGGCCTCGACCGCAACAATGTCGCCGACGTGATCCTGACCCACCTGCATTACGACCATGTCGGCACGTTTCACCGCTTTCCGGCCGCCCAGTTCCACCTGCAGGAAACCGAGCTGCACTACACGACCGGGCATCACATGCGCCACCCGTTCCTCGCCCGCTCGTTCGAGGTCGAGGATGTGGTCGGCATCGTAAGGCTGAATTTCGCGCGCCGGGTGCGGCTCTATAACGGGCCGGCGCAGCTGGCGCCGGGGATCAGCCTGCACCCGGTCGGCGGCCACACTCCGGGCATGCAGTTCGTGCGCGTGCACACCCGGCGCGGCTGGGTCGTGCTCGCCTCCGACGTGACCCATTATTACGAAAACATGGAAGAGGGCCGGCCGTTCACCGCGGCCTTCCATATCGGCGACATGCTCGACGCCTACGACGCCTTGCGCGCCGCTGCACCCTCGCCGCAGCACATCGTCCCCGGCCACGACCCGCTGGTGATGCGCCGCTACCCCGCGCCCAAGCCCGAACTCGAAGGCCTCGTCGTCCGCCTCGACGTGACGCCGCGGGATTAGGCATCGCCGCAAGGATCGGGGCGAGGGCGGGGTAGGACCCGCTGTGGGCGGCCTGCGGAACCGATCGCGGGGTGCGCGGTGCGCCGCCGGCCCTGGGCGTTCCGTGGTAAGAATAAGCGAAAGAGAGCTGAAAACAGGGGAGGGCTAGGATGAAGCGTCTCTTGGTTGGCTTGGCGGCGGTTGCCGCATTGGCAATCACTGCACCGGTCTCGGCGCAACCGCCCGCCACGGGGGCCGGCCGGCTTGTCAATGGCACTTGGACGGTCCAGGGACCGGAACTCCCCGGGACTCGGCGATGCGGACATTGGCTCGTCCGTCTGACCCAGATGCACGGCAGGTTATCCGGTGTCGTCTCGCTCGCGCGAGGCAGCGTGCCGATACAGAATCTCGTGCTGTCGCCTGACGGGAGCTTCTCGGGATCGACGCAGGCCGGTGTCGTCGGATCGAGTTATGCGCGCCCTTACAAAGTAACCGGCAAGTTTTTAGGGAACACCCTCCATCTTACCCTCGAAAACGGGATTTGCCCCGCCCGCCACGGTGTCGCCGCTCGACCATCGTAGGGCGAGTGAAACCCGCCGTAGCGCTCGCGGAACCGATGGCGGGTTGCGCGCTGCTCCCCACGCCACGCATGCTCGCCCTGGATTAATCGATGCGCTCGAGGATGGTGTTGAAGAGTTCGGTGCGGTGCTCTTCGAGGTTGCGGGCGGAGTTGCGGAACATCGCCCGCCAATCGGGGCCGAGGATCAGGTGGGTTCCGAGCGGCGGCGGGGCGCCTGCGGTGTTGCGGGTGCGGCGTGCAGCCGCCTCCAGTGCCTCCGGGTGTCGTGTCCTGCCAGGTCACAACCCGGAAGCCGGCGGCTTCGAGCTTGGCGCGCGTCTCGGCGGCGGAATAGAGAAAGCTGATGCTGGGCTCGCGCGCCCATTGCACCGGAAAGTGCGGTGCGCCGCCCGGGCCCGCCGCGACCTCCTGCAATGCGAGCCTGCCGCCCGGTTTCAGGACCCGCTGCATCTCGCGATAGAGACGGTCGCGGTCGGCGATGTTCATTGCCGCGTTCTGCGACCAGACAACGTCGAAGCTCGCATCCGCGAACGGCAGGTCGAGTGCATCGCCCTGACGGTAATCGACCATGCCGTCGAGCCCGGTGCGGCGGGTCAGCATCCGGGCGACCTCGACGAACTCGGCGGTCAGATCGACGCCGCTGACATGCACGCCGTAGCGCCAGGCGAGAAATCGCGACGGGCCGCCAAGTCCGGAGCCGACATCGAGCACCCGCTCGGTTCCGGTCAGGCCGAGAAGCTCGGCCAGTCGGATTGTCGCCGGCCGCTGCCCGCCGTGAAACTCGTCGACCGGCGCCAAATCGTCGGGCGTCAGCTGCTCGACGTCCTTCCCCATCCCGCGCAAGGCGTTCAAGATGACTTCGCCGAGATCGTGGCTCGTGTAATGGTTTTCGACTTGGTTCCAGCGCTCGGCCATTTGATTTCCTTTTTGCTGAACTCAGAAATGCCCGGCTCGTCTAGGGCGATACCGAGTTCTCGCGCGGCAATTCGCCAGACGTCGGCTTGGAGCCGCCTCGTCCGGATCAGTCGAGACAGCGCCGAGGTTACTCCCGCAGCGGCGAAGTCGCCGACGAGGAGTTCCCGCTCATGGGCGCCGAGACGTTCGTAAACGGCCTCGGTGCCGGGCTCCCCGATCAGTGTCGGCAGGAGTGCGCTCGCGTCGAGATCGGCACTCAATCTTCCTTCGATCAAACGAAATCAAGGATCTCGACCGACGATAAGCCGACGCCCGGCCGGGCGCGGGTTCGTGCCCGGAGCCGCTCATGGGTTCCACTGGCCGCCGCTCCCGGGTGTGTGGCGGGCCTGATCTTGGCGACCGGCTTGCCGGGGCGCGTGATCATGACTTGCAAGGCTCGGTCGATCCGTTTCGGCAGCGTATTTCTTGCCGCGGCGGCACTGTAGGTCGGTATCCTCGACCCCCTCAGGGGATAGGCCGATAGGTATAGCCAAATCGTGCATCTGTCGAGCCGAACGCGCCTTGACCGGCCGGCGCGCTTAGTGCCTGACCCAAAAATCTCCGTCGTGAATGTCGGCAGCAACAGGCCGCTTTGGCATCCACAACCGCCGTTCAGCCCTGGCGGCGAGAACCGCTCTTGATGCCCCAAACCCGACCCTCGCCGAAGACTGAGCGGGCCTTGGGTTGAATGAAAAGCGGTCATCCAGACGGTGCTAAAATCAACGGGCGCGCCGACCGGATTGACCCTCGTCAAGAACGCAACCGGTCACGCCAACTCTTCTGGGTTAAAGGCGCAGGGATCGCGATCCCGTCAAAGAGTCAGCCGGATCTCGACACCCCGCCGCCGCTCGCCTTGCGCCGCAGAGAACCACCAAATCGTCCGGCGAATACTTCTGCCTCTTCGGGTTTCGCAAATGAGACTTGTATGCTCATTCCTGGGTCTAGGTCGAAATAGGTGAACGTCGATGCCACGAACTGATGCCTATCAAGCCAGATCCGCATTTCCTTCAGAAGGGCCCCAAAATCATCGTCGGGAGCGATCCGAACTTCGGCTATATGCATGGTATCCCTTTGCGATGTCCCATCCATGTTTGCTTCTAATCGTTTCTCAACCGATCGTCGTTTTTGCAGCGTTCGTGGCCGACGAGTTCGCGCAACCGATGAAGACATTCGACAGCACGCTCATATTGGCCGAGGCTTCCTCGTAGCGCCTCGCCCAACGCTTCCTGCCGATGCTCAAATTGCCGTTGGGCTGCCGTCAGGTAATTGCCAAGCGCGGTCAGCGCTTCGATCAATTCACGGACGAGGGCGGCCTGGTCGGGGCGGCGGCTAACCGCCGCCTCCCCACCGACATTTCTCGGGTCATCATTCGCGGTCATGACGGTGCACTTGCGGACGACAGGAGCAGAGCATCTTCAGAACTGGTAGAAACGTTAGCGCCCGTGCACCCGGATCGGCGAGAGTGGCGATTGCTCAAAGATTGATCAGGATCAAGGTTTATGTCGATTCTCAAGGAGAGACTGGCCCACCCCCAAGGTACTTGGCCCTAAGCTACATCCTTGAGTTAACTCATCATGAACGCGATTGCCTCAAATGATGCCGATGATCCGCCTCGTGGCGGACCGACCATTATGGTCCCCGCCCTTTGGACGGCGGGCGAAAACTCAGGCCGGCCGTTGACGGCTGAAGAGCAGGCGCTGCTCGCGGTCATCTCGACCGTTGTCCGTTTCAGGAAGGGCGAACAGATTTATGCAGAAGGAGAACGCGCCGATGCCGTCTTCAATATCAAGACCGGAGTGGTGAAGTCGTGCCGGAAGTTACTGGACGGGAGACAGCATATTGTCGGCTTCTTGTTTGCTGATGATTTGATTGGACTGGCTCAAAATGGCTCTTACGTAAACTCAGCGGAGGCGGTAACCACCGCCACTCTCTACAGGATACCGGCGGCTCCGCTTCAGGCCAGGCTTCGCAACTATCCCGACCTCGACGTTCAGGTCATTTCCAAGCTGTGCCATGAGCTGCGCGAGGCTCAGCGCCATGCTGTTCTGCTCAGCGAGCAACACGCCATTGCTAAGGTCGGATTATTCCTTCAGATGCTCGAAACCCATCAGGCCGCCCGCGGTGAAAGCATGGGCGAGGTTTATCTGCAGATGACGCGACGGGATATCGCCGCCTATGCCGGCATCACGCCGGAGGCCGTCACCCGATCGCTGCGGGACCTCGTCGGTCGTGGTGCCATCACCTTCAGAGATCGACGGCACGTCCAGATTATCAACCGGATGCGATTAGAGGCCGCTATTTGGCACCCACAACCGCCGCTCAGCCCTGGCGGCGAGAACCGCTCTTGATGCCCCTTTGCAGACCTTCGGACGGAAATGGGGCTCTCGCTATCCGGACCGGAGTCAGCATTCGGTCAGTGGGTACACGAGCATTTGGCGAAAATAGATGCAGCGCGAGATCAGTTCGATCAGCGCGCAATATCCGAAAAAGCGGCGGAGTAACGACGCCATCCACGATAGCACGGCATCTAACCCCGACGGACGGTCATCGAAATTACGGGCAGATAGACGCGGACGTGCCTAGCCTGAATTAAAGTCGAACCGGCATTTGATATGCGAACGCGAAAACGCCGCAATCTCGTGTCGGTTAGATGAGCGGCGGCGCTATTCCGTCCGCCCATCCGCCGGAAAGGACAAGCCGATGGCCTCCCCCGTCGTTCTCATCACCGGCGCGCTGACCGGTATCGGCCGCGCCACGGCCTTTGCCTTTGCGCGCGACGGCGCGCAGCTCGTCGTCTCCGGCCGCCACGACGCCGCCGGAAGCGCCCTCGCCAGCGAGCTTCGCGATACCGGCGCGCAGGCGGAGTTCGTCCGCGCCGATATTCGCCAGGAAGACGATGTGCGCAATCTTGTCGATCGCGCGGTCGCGCGTTTCGGGCGGCTCGACATCGCGGTCAACAATGCCGGCACGGAAGGCCGGCCCGGCACGCTGACCGAGCAGAGCGCCGAGGACTACCGGGCGATTTTCGACACCAACGTGCTGGGCACAATGCTGAGCCTCAAGCACGAGTTGCGGGTGATGCGTCCGCAGGGAGGCGGCGCCATTGTCAACCTGTCCTCGATCGTCGGCCACAAGGCGCTGCCCGGCGCGCCGCTCTACGTGGCAAGTAAGCACGCGGTCGAGGGGCTGACCAAGGCGGCGGCGCTGGAAGCGGCGGCGTTTGGCGTCCGGGTCACCGCGGTCGCACCCGGACCGATCGCGACCGGCATGCTCGACCGCTTTGCCGGCAGCGACGACGCGAAGGCGGGCCTCCTCGCCAGCCTGCCGCTGCGGCGCGCCGGAACGCCCGACGAGATCGCCCGCGTGATCATGTTCGCGGCATCGGAGGCGGCTTCCTATATGACGGGCTGCGTTCTCGCGGTCGATGGCGGGATGACCGCGGACTGACGCAACCAGCGGCGGCAGGCCGGGGCCGGCAAACGATTGATTACGCCTGAGCCGCTCTGAGCAATTTGGTCCGGTATCGGCGCATTCTCGTCCTTGCCGCGCGCTCCGGCGAAGGTCCGTTTACAAGCTGATTTGCCGGCCTACCCCTCGCTCGCCCGCCATTTTTTGGGTTATGGTCTTAGACCTCGCCGATGGCTTCGCGCGACGGGCAAGCTGCGCTATCGTCGCTCGCTATTCGCCGGGAGTCCTCGACCGATGCGCCTGTTGATCGCGATGATGAAGCACGAAACCAACACGTTTTCGCCAGTGCCGACGCCGCTCGCCCGGTTTGGGCACGGGCCGGGGCCGCTTTATGGCGAGGCGGCGATGCGCGCCTATCGCGGCACCGGCACCGGGCTCGGCGCCTATCTCGATCTGGCCGAGCGCGAAGGGGCCGAGATCGTGCTGCCGATCGCCGCCACAGCGCCGCCGAGCGGACCAGTCGAGGACGCCGCCTATGCCGAGATCACCGGCCATATCTGTGCGGCGGTCGAGAAGGGCGGGTTCGACGGCGTCATGCTCGACTTGCATGGCGCGATGGTTACGCAAAGCCTGGAAGATGGCGAAGGGCAGTTGCTGAAGCGGCTGCGCGCGATCGACCCCGCGACCCCGATCGCGGTCGCGCTCGACATGCACGCCAATCTCTACGACGAGATCATCGCCAACGCGACCGTGGTCACCGGCTACCGGACTTATCCGCACATCGACACCTACGAGACCGCGCGGCTCGCCGGTGAGATCCTGCTGCGCTCGATCCGCGGCGACGTGCACCCGGTCATGGCCTGGGGCAACATGCCGATGCTGCCGCATGTGATGCGCCAGGGCACCGACGACCATCCGAACCGGGAATTGCAGCATCGCTGCGCCGCGATGGCGGAGGAGGGCGCGCTTGCCGCCAGCCTGTTCACCGGGTTTCCGCACGCCGACATTCTGAATGCCGGGCTCAGCGCGGTGGTGGTGACCGACGGCGACCGCGGTCTTGCCGAACGGCTGCGCGACGAGCTCCTCGACCGCGCCTGGGTCGAGCGCGAGGCCTTTGTCTATCAAATCGAGCCGCTGGCGCAGTCGGTCGCCCGCGCCAAGGCGATACCGTCGCCGCGGCCGGGGGAGGGGCCGATCGTGCTACTCGACCATTACGACAATTGCGCCTCGGGCGGGACGATGGACGCAACAATCGTATTGGCCGAGATCCTGCGCCAGGGCCTCGCAGACGTCGCCGCTTTCGCGATCTATGACCCCGCAGCGGTCGGGCAGGCGATTGCCGCCGGGATCGGCGCGCAGGTGACTTTGTCGATCGGCGGCAAGCTCGCGATGCCGGCGATCCCGGCCGAGAGCCCGCCCTTGACCGTGACCGGCTGGGTCAAGACCATCTCTGATGGCCATTACAAAAACCGCGGCCCGATGGGGCGCGGCGTCGCGATGGAGATGGGGCCAGCGGTGGTGCTCGATACCGGTGCGGTCGAGATCGTGCTGATCTCGCGCCATGTCGAGCCTTCGGACCTGAACTGTCTGCTGGCTCTGGGCATCGACCCGACGCAAAAGCGCTATGTCATGCTGAAGAGCCGGATCCACTGGCGGGCCGGGCTGGGCGAGCTGGCGAGCGCGGTCGTCGATTGCGCCGGGGTCGGGGTATGCACTTCCGATTACGGGCAGCTCAAGTTCACCAAGGTCCGACGCCCGATCTACCCGTTGGATCTGCCCAACGGCTGACCCTTGCTAGTGCGGTCGTCCCGGACTGTTGCGGCGGCCGGCGGAGACCGTCAGCCAGCCGTTGCGTTCCGGCCGCTGGCGACCCTCGGCGCTGCCGAGCAGCCGGCGGTCGGCCCGGCCGGGCCCGTCATCGTCCGGGAACTCCTGCTTGGACGCCTGGGCGCGCTCCCGACGCAGCTCCTCCAGGCGCGCGTGAATTGTCGCGAAATCGTCGGCCGCGCGGGGTCTGGTCACGTCTCCTCCTGAGTTTTTGGCCGATCGCCCGCAGGCCTGACCGGCGTGTCTGAAAGGCCGGCACATGCTGGCGCAGCGGCGGGTCTTTAAGCAAGCGGAAATCGGACGGCGGATTCCGCTCGCGCCTGCGCAACGGCGCCGGATCAGTCGATGGCGAACGGCGCGGTTGTCGCGGCAGGGGCGGCGCGGCTAGGGTGTCGTCGAGAGGCACGCGCTTGAGGAGCAGGACATGGATGGCACCGCCCAGCTGATCGAGAAGGACCGGCGCTACCTGGTTCACCCATTGCACCATCCCGACGATCACCGCCAGCCGCTGGTGGTCGTCGAAGGCAAGGGTGCCATGCTGTACGACGCTGATGGTCGTGGCTACATCGACAGCCTGTCGGGGCTATGGAACGTCAATGTCGGCCACGGCAGGGGCGAGCTCGCCGACGCCGCGGCCGCGCAGATGCGCCGCATCGCCTTCGCCTCGGCCTATATCGGGGCCACCAACGAACCCGCGGTGCGGCTCGCCGAAAAGATCGTCGGCCATGCCTATCCGAATTCCGCCGCGGTTTATTTCACCACCGCCGGCGCCGAATCCAACGAGTCCGCGTTCAAATTCGCCCGCTATTACTGGAAGGTCAAAGACAAGCCAGCCAAGACCAAGATCATCTCGCGCATTCACGCCTATCACGGGGTGACGATGGCGGCGATGAGCGCCACCGGCATGGCCGCCTACCACAAGATGTTCGGGCCGCTGGTCCCCGGCTTCATCCAGGTTCCGCCGCCTTATGCCTATCGCTGGCAGGGCAATGCCGAGCCTGGCGCCGGTGCGGCCGAGGCGGTGGAGCAGGCGATCCTCGCCGAGGGGGCGGACACCGTCGCCGCGGTCATCGCCGAGCCGGTGATGGGAGCAGGCGGAGTGATGGTGCCGCCGCCTAGCTATTTCCCGCTGCTGCGCGAGATCTGCGACCGGCACAATGTGCTCTTGATCGCTGACGAGGTGATCACCGGGTTTGGCCGCACCGGCCGCTGGTTCGCGCTCGGCCATTGGGGGGTCGAGCCCGACCTCGTCTCGTTTGCCAAAGGGGTGACCAGCGGGTACTTGCCGTTGGGCGGCGTGATCGCCTCGAAACAGGTGCACGAGGCGATCGAGAGCGCGCCCGCCGACCGCAAATTCATGCACGCCGCCACCTATTCGGGGCACCCGGTGTGCTGTGCGGTGGGCTTGGCCAATGTCGCAATCATCGAAGAGGAGGGGCTGGTCGAGCGCGCCGCGGTCATCGGCAAGCGGCTCTTGGCGGGCCTTGAAGGGCTGCGCGACCTGCCGGCGGTCGGCGACGTGCGCGGCATCGGCATGATGTGCGGCGTCGAGCTGGTGACCGACAAGAACACCAAGGCGCCGGCACTCGGGCTCGGGCCGAAGATCACCCGCGAGGCGATGGCGCGCGGGCTGTTGCCGCGGCTGCGCGCCGGCAGCGCCGACCCGGCGATCGGCGACACGATCTGCGTCGCGCCGCCGTTGATGACTCCAACGGAGATCATCGATCGCATCCCGGAGATCCTGCGCCAGGCGATCATCGCCGCCACCCGGTGATCGGGGGAGAGGCTCCTCACCCCAACTCCTCCCCGCGTCGCAGTGTGAGGGAGTTCTCGGCCACTGGCCGACAGCTTAGAACCCCTCTCCCCCGGCCGAGCGAGAGGGCAGGGGTGAGGGGAGCTCGATGTTCGGCGGACGGAGGCCATGATGCGGCTCCCGATCGGGTTTGGAGCGTGCGCGGCGGTGGGTAGCCGCCGAGGCGCCGGGCTGGTTGTAGTGGCGAGCTTTCTGCTGGCGGCCGGCGCGGTGTGGGCGCAGGCGCCGCCGAAGCCGGCAAAGGTCTCGCCCGAGATGGCGGCGCGGGTCGAGGCGCTCGAGCCGGCGCTCGAAAGCTATTTGAAAAAAGGCATGGCGGCGTTCGACGTGCCAGGCGCCGCGGTCGGCATCGTCGCCGGTGACCAGCTGGTCTATGCGAAGGGTTTCGGATTGCGCCGTAAACACGGCGATGCGCCGGTTGATCCGCAGACCGTCTTTCAGATCGGCTCGACGACCAAGGCCTTTCTCGCCACCGTACTGGCGATCGCGGTCGATCGCGGCAAGCTCAAATGGAACGACCGGGTCATCGATCTGGATCCCTCGTTCGCGCTGAAAGATCCCTATGTCACGCGCGAGTTTCGCGTCTACGATCTGATGGCTCAGCGCTCGGGCCTGGCGCCCTATGCCAACGATGCTCTTTCCGCCCTCGGCTTCGACGCGGCCGGGCTGATGCACTCCCTGCGCTTTGCCGAGCCGCGCACGAGCTTCCGCAGCACCTTCGCCTATACCAACATCACCCATCTGTTTGCCGGCCGAATTGCCGATCAGGCGCTGGGCGCCTCGGATTGGCCAACGCTGGCGCGGCGCGAAATTATCGAGCCGCTCGGCATGCACGACACGAGCTTTACCGCCGAGGCGATCGACAAGGCTCCTGACCACGCGGTCGGACATCGCTGGACGCCCGCTGGTTCGGTCGAAATCCCGTTCGATCCGATCTTTCCGTACGAGTACGGGCCGGCCGGCGACATCAATTCCTCAGTTGATGACTGCGCACGCTGGCTAAGCCTGCAGATCGCCGACGGGGTATTCGCGGGGCATCGCCTGGTATCGGCGCGCACCCTTGCGGTGACGCGCACGCCCAAGGTCGCGATGAACGAGACCAGCAGCTACGCGATGGGCTGGGTCATCAGAGACAGTCCGAATGGCCGCGTCATCTGGCACGATGGGGGCACCAACGGGTTCGGCGCCGAGATCGGGTTTCTGCCAGGGAAAGGGGTCGGGGTCATCGTTCTGACCAACGAGCAGAACAAGGGCTTTCCTGACGCGGTGGCGCTCTGGGCGTTCGACCGGCTTCTCGGCAATCCCGAGATCGACTATGCGCAGCAGGCGCTCGGCCGGGCGAAGTCGGCGGCGGCAGAGGAACAGGTCGTTTACGAGCGCGCGGCGGCAGCGCGGCCATCGCCGGACCTGGCCTCTCTCGCCGGCAATTATCGCAGCGACGAGATGGGTCCGGCCACGCTTGCGGCCGCAGATGGCGGGCTGGTCGCGACGCTGAAAGAGACCGGCGTTCGGTTCCGGCTCGAACCCTATGACGGCGCGGTTTTTACCGCACACCTCGTGCCTGAGGGCCGCTTCGCCGCCTTGGACCGGTCGTTGGGGAATGGGCCGATTGGGTTTGCTGCCTTCGTGCCCGACGCGCGGGCGCGCCTATCGCGGCTGCGCCTTATCATCGAAGGCCAGTCCTACTTCTGGGCGAGGACCGGCCCGGCCGCGGCCACCGCCGCCGAGCCGCCGCAGCCCCCGCTCCCCAAGTCGGAGTAGCGCATTTTGGGCACACGTACCACCGGAGTGGTCATCGACGGCGCTACCGGGCGGCTCGGCACGACCCAGCACCTGCGCTCGTTGATGGCGATCCGCGGCGAGGGCGGCTTGGCACTCGGCAATGGCGACCGTCTGGTGCCGGAGCCGGTGCTGCTCGGCCGCAACCCGGAAAAGCTGAGGGCGCTGGCGGCGGCGCAGGGTGGCCTCAAATGGAGCACCGACCGCGACGCCTGCCTCGCCGACCCGGATATCGCGATCTATTTCGATGCGACCGCGACCGGCGGGCGGCCGGGGCGCGCCGCCGCCGCGATCGCGGCCGGCAAGCACCTCTATCTCGAAAAGCCGATCGCCGGGACCCTGGCCGAAGCGGTCGACCTGGCGCGCGGCGCCGAACGGGCCGGACTGAAAAACGGCGTCGTGCAGGACAAACTGTTTCTGCCCGGTCTCCGCAAAATGGCCAAGCTCTACCAGTCAGGCTTTTTCGGCCGAGTGCTGTCGGTGCGGCTCGATTTCGGCTGGTGGGTATTCGACGGCGAGCTCGCTCCGGCGCAGCGGCCGAGCTGGAACTATCGCCGCCAGACCGGCGGTGGCCTGGTCCTCGATATGTTCGCGCATTGGCGCTACATCTTCGACCGGCTGTTGGGCGAGATCCGCTCGGTCTCGTGCCGCTGCGCAACCGCCATTCCGACGCGCCGCGACGAGAGCGGCGAACCCTATATGGTCGATGTGGAAGACCACGCCTTTGCCTTGTTCGAGCTCGAAGGCGGCGTGCCGGCGCAAATCAGTTCGTCCTGGGCCAGCCGGGTCAAGCGCGATGACCTGTTGCAGATCCAGGTCGATGGGATGGCAGGCTCGGCGGTGTGCGGGCTGCACCGTTGCTTTATCCAGCCCCTCGCCGCGACGCCGAAGCCGTTCTTCGATCCCGAGCGCCCGCAGACGATGGTGTTTGACGAGCAATGGCAGGAAATGCCGGACGTTGAGCCGTTCCGCAGCAGCTACGGCGCCGGCTGGGAATTGTTCCTGCGCCACGTCGCCGAAGACGGGCCGTTTCCGTCACCGCTGCTCGAGGGGGCGAAAGGCGTGCAGCTGGCCGAGGCTTGTTACCGGAGCAACCGCGAGCGGCGCTGGATCGACCTGCCGGCGTTGATGCTGTGAAAGTAGCGACGGGCCCGGACTGGACCCGGCCCCGTTCGCCATTCACACTGGCACGGATCGTATCGGCACGGATTTCGGGGCAAGGGGTTCGACGATGGAACTGGGAAAGCTCGGCGTTTGGGTGTCGATGGACCGGATGACTGCGGCTGCCGCGGCGGGTTTCGCCAAACGGGTCGAAGCCTGGGGATACGGCGCGCTGTGGCTCCCTGAGAGCCGCGGGCGCAATGCGCTCGTCATGTCCTCGTGGCTGCTCGCCAATACGCAGAGGCTGGTCGTCGCCACCGGCATCGCCAACATCTATGCCCGCGACCCGATGGCGATGGCCAACGGCCAGCGCGCTCTGGCCGAACAGTCGGAGGGTCGTTTCCTGCTCGGCGTCGGCGTGTCGCATCGGCCGATGGTCGAGGGGCTGCGCGGCCACGCCTACGGCAAGCCGGTCGCGACCATGCGCGCCTATCTCAAAGCAATGCGCGAGGCGCCCTACCAGGCGCCGCCGCCGGCCGAGACGCCGCCGACCGTCGTCGCGGCGTTGCGGCCGGGGATGATGAAGCTGTCGGCCGAGTTCGCCGATGGGGCGCACCCGTACAACACGACGGCCGAGCACACGCTCGAGGCGCGCGCGATCCTCGGCCCCGGCAAATTGTTGTGCCCGGAGGTCTGGGTATTGCTCGAAACCGACCCGGCGGCGGCGCGGCGCGCGGCCCGCGAGGCCCTGTCGCACTATCTGCAGCTCGAAAATTACGTCAACGCCTGGCGCGGCCAGGGCTTTGTCGATGCCGACCTCGCCGGCGGCGGGTCGGACCGGTTTATCGACGCGATCGTCGCCTGGGGCGACGAAGCGGCGATCCGCGCCCGCATCCAGCAGCATTGGGACGCCGGCGCCGACCATGTCTGCATCCAGCCGATCGGCCCGCAGGGCGGGCGCCAACTCGTCGACGAGCGGGTCCTCGAATTGCTGGCGCCGGCCCGGCGATCTTGACGGCTTCCGGCAGCTCGCCCGACATTGGTCGGGCCGATCTCGGCAGAGGCGCCGCCGGCCGGCGCGCCGGCAACGACAGTGAGGGCGATTGGCCATGTACTCGGAAACCACCCGATCGATCATCATCACGGTCAAGCCTTTCTACCTCGAGGACCAATCCTCGCCGGCTGAAGACCACTATGTCTGGGCGTATCACGTCCGCATCGAGAACCAGGGCAAGGAGACGGTCCAGCTGCGCCGGCGTCACTGGAAGATCACCGACGGCCGCGGCCAAATGCAGGAAGTGCGCGGACCGGGCGTGGTCGGCGAGCAGCCGGTGCTGGGCCCCGGCGAAAGTTTCGAATATACGAGCGGCACGCCGTTGCCGACGCCGTCCGGCATCATGGTCGGCAGCTACGAGATGGAGACGCGCGGCGGCGAAAGCTTCTCGGTGCGCATCCCGGCTTTCTCGCTCGACAGCCCGCATCAGGCGGTCCGGCTCAACTGAGACGGTGGGTCAGCGCGGCGGCTGCCGTCGCGCGTTTGCCCGCATCCTCGAAACCATAAAAGAGCAGGTTAATGTCGCAAGTTCTCGTCCCGCCGTTGTCCGTGCCTCAATCCCGCCCGGCCCCGACCGCGCCGCTCCGGCCGAGCCGCGCCGAAGCCGAGGAGGCGGTGCGCACCTTGATCCGCTGGGCCGGCGACGACCCGGAGCGCGAGGGGCTGCTCGGCACCCCCGACCGCATCGTCCGCTCCTACCGGGAGTTTTTCAGCGGCTACGACGACGACCCGGTGGCCCTGTTGCAGCGCACCTTCGAGGAGACCGACGGCTACGACGAGATCGTCGTCTTGAAGGACATCCGGTTCGAATCGCATTGCGAACACCACATCGCCCCGATCATCGGCAAGGTCCATGTCGCCTATCTGCCCAGCAATCGCGTGGTTGGCATCTCGAAACTGGCCCGGCTCGTTGATGTCTACGCCAAACGGTTGCAGATTCAGGAGAAGATGACGGCGCAGATCGCCAACACCCTCGACGAGGTGCTGCAGCCCAAAGGTGTCGCCGTGGTCATCGAGGCGGCGCACCAGTGCATGACCACCCGCGGCGTGCACAAACCCGGCGTCACGATGGTGACGAGCCGCATGCTCGGCACCTTTCGCAACGACCCGACCAGCCGACGCGAGGTGCTGTCGATGATTGGCACGCCGGGCGGCGCGCAGCTGCCGAACGTCTGAGCCCGGCGCGGCGGCGGAAATGACCGAGGCGGCGGTCGCGATCCTGGAGCGGCTCGTTGCTTTCGATACGGTTTCGGCGAAGTCGAACCTGGATCTGATTGAATGGGTCGCGGGCTACCTTGAGGGCCATGGCGTCGCCGGCCACCTGACGCGCAACGACGACGGCACCAAGGCGAATTTGTTTGCGACCGTGGGCCCCGCAGAGCGCGGCGGGATCATCCTCTCCGGTCATACCGATGTCGTTCCGGTCGAGGGACAGGACTGGGCGAGCGACCCGTTCCGGCTCGAACCTCGCGGCGACCGTCTCTATGGGCGCGGCGCCGCCGACATGAAGGGGTTCATCGCACTCTGCCTGGCGCTGGTGCCGCAGGCGTCGGCCGGGCCGCTCGCCATCCCGCTGCACCTGGCGTTGAGCTATGACGAGGAGGTCGGCTGCCTCGGCGTGCCGTCGCTGATCCGCAGCCTGCCCGAAGGCAGCGCCCGCCCGCGCCTGGCGATCATTGGCGAGCCGACCGGGATGCAGGTCGCCAACGCGCACAAGGGCATCCACTTCCTGCGCACCCGGGTCAGCGGACACGAGGCGCATTCGAGCATGCCCGAGCGCGGCGTCAACGCGATCGCCGCGGCGGTCGAGATCATCGCCGAGATCGGCCGGCTCGCCGCCGAGTGCCGGGCTGCCGCCGGCGCCGACAGCCGCTTCGACCCGCCCTACACCAGCTTCAACATCGGCCGGATCGCCGGCGGCACCGCGGTCAACATCATCGCCCGCGACTGCGCCTTCGAATGGGAGTTCCGCCCGGTCCCCGGCGAGGACGGCGCGGCGTTGCAGCGGCGGATCGAGGATTTCGTCGCGACCGACCTCCTGCCGCGGCTGCGCGCCGGGCATCTGGCGGCCGCGGTCGCGACCGAGACGCTGGCCTTGGTGCCGCCGCTGGTCCCCGACCCGGCCTCGCCGGCCGAGGCGCTGGTCCGCCAACTGACCGGCGCTAACGAGACAACGACAATCGCCTTTGCCACCGAAGCGGGCCTGTTCCAATCGGCCGGCATCCCGGCGGTGATCTGCGGCCCCGGCTCGATCGCGGTCGCCCACCAGCCGAACGAGTACATCACCCGCGCCGAGCTCGCCGCCGGCGCCGCCTTCCTCGACCGCCTCCTCGCCCGTGCGCGGCAAGGCGAGGGCTGACGGATTAGCACCAAACTTGACGGGTGCGACCCAACCACAAAGCGCCGGCTCAGGCGGGGCGAGCGCACCTTCGTTACCGAAACGCCCGGTGTTGTCTCAGCGCCGAAAGCGGCCGTGCAGCTGCGTGTACCACCACCTGCCCCGCCGCCCGCACCCCCACCGATTGCCGGGCCACAGTCGATTTCGGAGCGTACCCTATTGACCATGGCGGCTGATATCGCGTTTCCGTCGGGCGGCTATAGGCTGAACCGGACGGGTGAAGAGGAGCTCAACGAGCATCGTGCCCGCGCTTAAGGGCCTACAGAACGCGAAGGTGGTCGTCTATGGGTATACCGATGACCGTCCGGTCGGACCCGCATTAAGGAGAGGGGGGATCGTCGATAATCTTGACCTGTCGTCGAAGCGGGCCGGTGAGGTCGTCAGATATCTGCAGTCGCAAGGCATCGACCCCAATATCATGTCGGCCAAGGGGCGCGGCGACGCACATCCGATCGCCTCGAACGACACGCCGGAAGGACGGGCGCAGAACTGTCGGCCTTACCTTTGCTCGGCGCTCCCGAGTGGCCCCGTCACTGTTGTATTCGGTAAGACATAGATCGAAGTCGCTCTACGATCAGCTCAGCGTCTGGCAAAGCTTTTTGCGCGGAGTGTCGCCGTTCTTCCGCCTCCGCATGTAGCCAGTGGTCCATCGCCTTGCCATCAGGCCGACCCGCTCGTTCCCAAATGCCGTAAGCTCTTTCTCGAATGCGCTGTTCTCGCCACCAGGCGACCACCTCGTCCAAGGTTGTCGCCAAATGATCGCCAATCAAGACGAAGATTTTTAAGATTTCTTTCAAGGTATCTGAGGCTGTATCTGACCTCTCTGTTCGTATCAGCTCGTTTTGAAGCAAGCATAAGTCACGCAGTGCAACTTCGAGCTGCTTTTCTACCCATGCCCGAACAATCGCGGGGGGCCGAACCGACTTGTGCTTCCGAGAACGTAAAGCTGGCTGGCATGGAACGCCTCCTTATCGGCTTCCTGCCAGTCTTTTGCAGCTGGACCTGCCGTGCTTTGATCCATGTCAATTGAGAACTCGGCCTCAGGAGCCTCAAGTCAAAGAGGAGATCGGCCCGATCGTGAATCCTGCGGGAGCCATTATCGCCGCGGTGTTACCGTCGCCCCCAAATGACGCCCTCGGCCTGGCGCCAGCGCGGCTGCAATCTACGCTTTGGCGCCAGCATCGCGCGCGAGGCTACGCAACACTTGGCCGGATTGGCTTTGCCCACCGATCTGGCTACCCGCGATCGGCACGGTATGCGAGTATGCGAGCTCGCCGCGCAATTCTGCGCCGAGGCCAAGGACGGATAGATTTCTCATTGCCGGTCGGGTCCCGCGACGATCAAGCCCGTCGCAGCACTCGAAGAGATCGGGAATCCACGCTAAGGGCCTGAGCCGACCCGTCTCTACCTTCAACGCGACGGAAGAGGTAAACGGGGCTCCCGCACCCACGTGAGCCGGCGCCACGCACGAGTGGACACGGCCGGGACCAAATGACCGGTTTCCACCCGACACCGCTGATCCTCGGGAGCGAAGGTGGACGTCGGCTGTGGGCCACATCCAGCCGTTGGATCGCGGTGGCGACTAAGGCAGCTCGGGGCCGGAACAATGAATTCGACTTTCCAGGGCCGCGGGTATCGTCCGTGCGAGTATCCCCACTATGCGCCGGGCGGCGGGGCTGGGGCGGGGATTTCGCGGGTTTCGATTTCCCCGGGCGGCTGGCCGAAATCGAGGCGGATGCGGTAGTTCTGCCACTGGCGGCGGTAGGCGACCGGGTCGGGCACTGCGATCGACGCGGTCGAGAGGATCGCCAGTAACCGGCCCTGGCTCTGCGGCGCCGCCCCGACCACCCCCGGCGACAACGCATTCGAGCCGATGCTGCCGACGGCGAAGGCGGTGCTGGAATTGGGGCCGGTCGGGAATTCCGGCACGACGGTCTCGGTCGGCGCCGGATTGGCGCTGACCGAGGTGGCCGGAGTCGCATGGCCGTCGGGAGCGACCAACTCCGCGCTGCGCAGGGCCAGACGATCGACCGCGGAGACCTCGATTTGGTTGACGACGCCGCCCGCCGGAAAGTAGGCGCGCGTCTGGTCGGTCGGCAACGCCGAGGGCGGCCCGGCGCCGCTGCAGGCGGCGAGCGCGAGCAGCATCAGAAAACTGGCGGCGACGCGCATCACGATCGCAATCTAACCGGGACAGGCGGGGGCCGGAAAGAGCGATGCCGGCCCGACCGCCCGCAACCCCAAAAAGGCCGGCGCCGGCCCGAGAGGGGCTATGCGGCCTTCCTGCGGCTGCCGAGGAAGCCCAGGCCGACAAACGCGGTCCCGAGGATCACGAAGGAGGCTGGCTCGGGGATGGCGCTCCTGGTCCGGACGTTGTCGAACTCAAAATTGATCTGCGAGGTGCTGAAGACGACTTGGTTGTAGGTTCCGCCCGCGAAGGAGAAATCCGCGTACTCATTCGAGCCGGTCGAAGTTTGGCTACCATCGCCGCCATCGGCCGAGATCGCACCGGTAAAGGATTGGATCAGCGCACCATTATCATAGAACGATATGGTGTTGTAGGTATCCATCGAGCCCCAATATAGCCCGAAGTAGTCTTGTTCGCTGCTCAATGTGAGCGTGTCCGAAGCCGGAACGATCGGCCCATTCGGCGGATTGTAGGCGACCGCGTAAAAGGCGGTGGTGTCGCCCAAGGGGGCCGCGTAGAGGCTCGCGTTCCCATCGCCGGCTCCGACGACTCCGCCTCCGGGCTGAGAACCGGTCGCCGGCGCGAACCCAGCCGGTTGGTCGCCTGCCGTCACCGAGTTGAAAGTCTGCAGCACGGTCCCTGCCGGCGTGGCGGTGCCGGAGTTGAGATCGCTGCCGGGGGTAAGGGTGACGGTGATCGTCGTCGCCCGCGCCGCGGTCGCGGTCAGCAGCGCGATGGCGACTGTACTTGATAGGAGCAGTGTTTGCCGGGTCATCTCACCTCTCCACGCATCTGGGGAAACTTTCAACCTATAGGGGCTACAATTTTTGATCGCACAAATGCAGGTTCGGTGCCATTCGCTATTTCCGATAGCTTTTCAGAGGCTTACGCGGATCGTCGTTGGTTAACAGTCGCGCATAGACGATTATATGTAAAAAACGCCGACAGGCAGGCCTTAAACATGCTAATCAGCCGTTAACCACACAATATTATTTATTATTCGGTGCATCTCAGCTTGATAAGTTATCAACACCTGCGACTATGGTTTCGGTGCGCGCCCGGATCTGTAAAATTTTCCGACTGGAGAGCTCGGCAACAAGGATCATCTTTATGAGGGCAGAAGGGTGATCATCGCGCCGCGGCCCCGTGACAGCCAGGCGACCCGCGTGGCACAATCGCGGCCTGACCACAGGAGGAGAGCGCCGATGTCCACCGCCACAGAGGCGCCAGCCGCCGATCTCGGAACCGTCGAGGACCGGATCTTCGCGATCCGCGACTTTCGCCTGCAGAACGGCGCGGTCATGCCCAAGGTCGATATCGCCTACGAGACCTATGGCCGGCTGGCCCGCGACGGCAGAAACGCCGTGCTGGTCACCCACGGCTACACCAGCAGCCATCACGCCGCCGGGCGCAATCCGAAGAACGGCAACCAGCCGGGATGGTGGGACGGGCTGATCGGGCCGGGCAAGGCGATCGACACCGACAAGCTCTTTGTCGTCGCCTCGAACATGCTGGGCTCGTCCTTCGGCTCGACCAACGGAGCGAGCCTCGATCCGCGCAGCGGCCGGCCCTATGGCCCGGATTTTCCGGCGATCACGGTGCGCGACATCGTCGCCGCGCAAAAGGCGCTGCTCGACAGCTTGGGCGTGCGCCATCTGGTCGCCGTGGCCGGCCCGTCCTATGGCGGCTACCAGGCGTTTCAATGGGCGGTCGCCTATCCGGAGATGATGGACGCGATCGCGGCGGTGGTCACCGCACCCCGGTCGCAGAACGCCGAGAAGAGCCTCGCCGAACTCGAAGCGCGGTTTGCCACCGACCCCGAATGGCACGGCGGCCATTACTACGGCAGGGGAGGCGCCAAGGGAGTGCTGACCCAGATGCGGTTAGAGACGCTGATGCGCTATGGCTATAGCGAGCAGCTGGCCGGGCGCTACCCGGACCAGGCCGAGCGCGAGCAGGCGATCCGCCGACTCGCCACCGACTGGGCGCGGCAGTGGGACGCAAACTCGCTGGTGATCCTGCGCCGGGCTACGATCGGCTTCGACACGGTCAAGGATTTCGCCAAGATCCGGGCGAAGGTGCTCTACGTCCTGTGCCGCAGCGACGTGCTGTTTCCGCCGACGCTGGCTCCCGGGGTGATGAAGGAGCTCGCCGCCGCCGGGGTCGAGGCCCGCTATTTCGAGCTCGACAGCGATCTCGGCCATTCGGCGAGCGGCCCCGAGCACGCCAAATGGTCGCCGGCGCTGCGCGAATTCCTGGCCCCGCTGACCGCCGCGCTCGGTTAGCGCTGGGTTTCTGACGCAGCGGCAGGCATCGCCTGACGGCCGCGGGGCGCCTCCTCGGTCAATCGGGCGTAGACCATGCACGGAAGCCTGTCGGCGGCGGTGGCCGAGGCCATCGTGACGGTGCTGTCGGTGGCGGGCTACGCTGGGCTCGGCGGACTGATGGCGGCCGAGTTGGCCTGCATTCCGCTGCCTTCCGAGGTGATCCTGCCGTTTGCCGGGTATCTGGTCTCGCGCGGCCGGATGGACCTCTACCTCGTCGCCACGGTCGGCGCGCTCGGCTGTAACCTCGGCTCCGCTATCGCCTACATGGTCGGCCGGTACGGCGGCCGGCGGGCAATCGAACGCTGGGGCCGATACGTGCTGCTGACACGCCATGACCTCAAAATGGCCGATCGCTTTTTCGACCAGTTCGGCGACGTCACCGTGCTGGTCGCGCGCATGCTGCCGGTGGTGCGCACCTACATCGCGCTGCCGGCCGGCATTGCCCGCATGCCGCAGCTGCGCTTCCAGGTCTACACCTTTCTCGGCTCCTGGCCGTGGTGCTTTCTGCTCGCCTATATCGGTATGCTCTTGGGCGATCGCTGGGCCGATGCACCCTGGCTCGACCGGGCCTTCCATTATCTCGATTACGCCATCGCCGCGGTTGCGGTGATCGCGCTCGGCCGGTTCGTCTGGACCCGCCGGCACCGGCACGACGAACGCGGGCGTTGACCACCGGAAGGCCGCCGTCTTGCCGGTGCGCCGGCTGGTTGCCTCACGGAACCGGCGGCGGCCCGGCGCCGTTGCCGTGGCTCGGGGCGATTGCGATCCGCACGGCGAAAACAGGAGGCTCCGGGGGCAGATGGCCCTGATCGAGCACGTCGTGGTTCTGATGCTGGAGAACCGATCCTTCGACTGCATGCTCGGTTGGCTCTATCGCGACCGCCCGGATTTCGACGGGCTGCGCGGCGACGAGTTCAATCCCTGGCACCGTGACGACGGCAAAGTCGAAGAGATCCCGGTGTGGAACGACGGTTCGCTCAGCCCCGAGGCGGCGTGCATCCCCGATCCCGACCCGGGCGAGCTGTTCGACGACATCGCGATGCAGATCTACGGCCTCGATCCGGACGGCACGCCCCGCATGAACGGGTTCGTCGACAACTACATGCGCCAGCCCGACAGCGGCGCGGGCCTGGACCCGCGGGCGGTCATGCACGCTTTTACGCCGGAGCAGCTGCCGGTGCTGAGCACGCTCGCCCGCTCATTCGGCGTCTCGGACCGTTGGTTTGCCTCCGCACCCTGCGAGACCTGGCCCAACCGGCTGTTCGCGCATACCGGCAGCGGCGGCGGGCAGGTCAACAACGAATCGACGCCGCTGCCGTTTTTTCTGCCGACCGTGTTTCGCCGCCTGGAGTCTCGCGGGCGGGATTGGAAGGTGTATTTTCACGATTTGCCGCAGACTGTGGCGCTGTTCGATCTGTGGTCGCGGGTGCCAAGCCATTTCCGCTTTTTCGACCCGGAATTCGCCGAGGACGCAGCGGGCGGGCGACTGCCCAATTACAGCTTTATCGAGCCGCGCTACTTTCCGAGCCGCTTAATGCATCGCCTGCCCAACGACGCGCACCCGCCGCACAACGTCGCCTATGCCGAGCAGCTGATCGCCGCCGTGTACAACGCGCTGCGCGCCGGCCCGGCCTGGGACCGCACCCTCCTGGTCGTCGCCTTTGACGAGCATGGCGGCTGTTACGACCACGTGGCGCCGCCGGCGGCGACGCCGCCGACCGCGAGGCCCTCGGGTGGGGACGCCGAGGGTCGGTTCGCATTCGACCGCTACGGCGTGCGGGTGCCGGCGGTGATCGTCTCGCCCTATGTGAGGGCGGGCAGCGTGCTCCGCCCGCCCGGCGATGGCCCGCCGTTCGATCACACCTCAATCATCGCGACACTCGACGCGTTGTTCGACCTCGGCCCGCCGCTCAGCGCGCGGGTGGCGGTCGCACCCGGTCTCTTTTCCGCCGCGCTTTCCGAACGGCCTGAAAACTTGGGGCCGGCATGCATCAGCGCGACCGAGGCGGAGCCGACACGCGAGGAGATGCGCTCGCTGCGCCGGCTGGCGCCGAACAACCACCAGCGCCGGCTGCACCGGCCGGGCTCGCTATTGCCGGGACTGATGGCGGCCGCGGCCGCGCACACGCACCGGGCCGGACGCCGGGTGCGGCGACGGCGCTGAGCCCGGTGCAGAGCAGGTCTTAATTGCGAAAAAAGGGTCAGACCGGAATTGGCCTGACCCTTTCTCGATTGGCTCCCCGGGCCGGACTCGAACCAGCGACAAGGCGGTTAACAGCCGCCTGCTCTACCAACTGAGCTACCGGGGATCAGAGCGCCCGCGCAACCGAGCGCGCCCCACTGGAGGCCGGAAGCGGAATCGAACCGCTGTACGAGGATTTGCAGTCCTCTGCATAGCCACTCTGCCATCCGGCCGGTGCGCTGCCATATAGGCGCGGGCGGCGAGGGGGGTCAAGCACGGGGTCCGCGCAAAAAGGGTTAGCGGCCGCTGGTCTGCGCCGCCGTTGGTGTTGCCGCTCGCTGGCGCCCCCCATATACTCAGTAGCTTAAGGATCAGCGGCGAGGCCGGAAATGGCGCGTGTTACTGTCGAAGATTGCGTGCTCAAAGTCCCCAACCGGTTCGAACTGGTGCTGCTCGCGGCACAGCGCGCGCGGGAGATCACCTCGGGGGTACCGCTGTCGATCGACCGCGACGATGACAAGAACCCGGTGGTGGCGTTGCGGGAGATCGCCGACGAGACCGTCGGCCTGCCGCATCTGAAGGAATCGCTGGTGCGCGGCATGCAAAAGCATGTCGAGATCGACGAGCCCGAGGAGACCAGCGAAATCGAGATCGATCCCGGCATGTTCGCGGTTGCCTCGGCGGCCCCCGCGCTGCTCGATGAGGACGCCGATTCCGACATGCTCGACTTCGAGGACATCGACGGGGAGGACGAGATCGAAACCGACACTGAGGCGGCGGCCGAGGCACCCGATCAGGCTTTCGCCGGAGACGAAGACTCGCTCGCCGAAGAGCTCGCCGAAGACGATCTGGTCGTGGTCGACGATTTGGCCGCGGCGGACGAGGAAGCGGCCGATCTCGCCGCCGACGACATCGTGGAGGATGAGTCGCCCGAGGCGGAGTTGCCCGAGGACGAGGACGAGTTGCCCGAAGACGAGTTGCCCGAGGACCGCGCGCCGGGCGATGACGAAGAGGAGCCCTGATCGCGGGCGGCGCGTCACACCCGGCACCCTCGGCCGAGGATCAGCAGGCCGAGAATGAGCATGGCGACATTTCCGCGATCGCGGCATCGGGGCGCCGCGAGCACCGGCGCTTTGGCGAGGCGCCGGTCATGATGCGGCAATTCGAGCTCGTCGAGCTGGTCCGGTCCTACGATCCGAACGCCGACGAAGCCGCGCTAAACCGCGCCTATGTCTATTCGATGAAGGCGCACGGCGCGCAGCGGCGGGCCTCAGGCGATCCCTACTTTTCCCATCCGGTCGAGGTCGCCGGCATTCTCGCCCAGATGAAGCTCGACAGCGCCTCAATCGTGACCGGGTTGTTGCACGACACGGTCGAGGACACCGTCGCCACCCTCGACGATGTCGAGCGGGTGTTCGGCCCCGAGATCGCCCGGCTGGTCGACGGCGTGACCAAATTGTCGCGGATCGAGCTGCAATCCGACCAGACCAAGCAGGCCGAAAATTTCCGCAAGCTGGTGCTGGCGATGTCGGAGGACATTCGCGTCCTCTTGGTCAAGCTCGCCGACCGCCTGCACAACATGCAGACCCTGCATTTCATCGATGACGGGGAAAAGCGCCGGCGGATCGCGCGCGAGACGATGGATATCTATGCGCCCCTGGCAGAACGGCTCGGCATGCACCGGATGAAGGACCAGCTCGAGGACCTGGCGTTCGCCGAGCTTTATCCAGATGCCCGCGCCAGCATTCTGGCCCGTCTCGATTTCCTGCGCGATCAGGGCGCCGCGGTGGTGCCGCGCATCGAGGCCGAATTGCAGCGCAAGCTCGCCGAAGGCGGGCTCGCCCGGTCGGCGATCACCGGCCGCGAGAAATCGCCCTATTCGATCTGGCACAAGATGCAGCGCAAGAACGTCGCCTTCGAGCAGCTCTCCGACGTCATGGCGTTCCGCGTGCTGGTCGACAACATCGCCGACTGCTACCACGCGCTCGGCGTCATTCACTCGGCCTATCACGTGGTCCCGGGCCGCTTCAAAGACTACATCTCGACCCCCAAGCCGAACAATTACCGCTCGCTGCATACCGGCATCATCGGCCCCGAGCAGCAGCGCATCGAGGCCCAGATCCGCACCCGCGAGATGCACGAGGTGGCCGAGCTCGGCGTCGCCGCGCATTGGACCTACAAGCAGGACGCCGGCAAGACCGAAGGCCCACAATACCGCTGGCTGCGCGGACTGCTCGACATCCTCGATCATGCTTCGGGGCCCGAGGAGTTTCTCGAGCATACGAAGCTCGAGATGTTCCAGGACCAGGTCTTCGCCTTTACTCCCAAGGGCGACCTGATCGCCTTGCCGCGCGGCGCCACCGCCGTCGACTTCGCCTATGCGGTGCATTCGGAAATCGGTGACACCTGCGTCGGCGCCAAGATCAACGGACGGCTGGTGCCGCTGCGCAGCGAGCTCGGCAACGGCGACCAGGTCGAGATCGTCACCTCCAAGGCGCAGCGGCCGTCGCCGACCTGGGAGCGCTTCGTCGTCACCGGCAAGGCGCGCGCCCGTATCCGCCGCTTTGTCCGCACCCAGCAGCGCGCCCAGTATCTCGACCTCGGCAAGGCGATCGTCCAGAAGGCGTTCCGCCAGGAAGGCCGCGAGTTTTCCGAGCGGCCGCTCGATGCGGTGCTGAAGACGTTCAACTGCCCCGCCGTCGAGGACCTCTACGTCGCGGTCGGGCAGGGGCTGACCACCGGCCGCGCGGTGATCAACGCCGCCTTCCCGCAGCAGCAGGAGGCCAGGGCCAAGGTCGTCTCGCTGGCGCGCGCCCGGCGCAAGATCGGGCACAACGACACCGCGGTGGCGATCCGCGGGCTGATCCCCGGCATGGCGCTGCATTTCGCCGGCTGCTGCCATCCGTTGCCCGGCGACCGCATCGTCGGCATCGTCACCACCGGCAAGGGGGTGACGATCCACACCATCGACTGCGACACCCTGGAAAATTTTGCCGACACACCGGAGCGCTGGCTCGACGTCGCCTGGAGCAGCAGTGACGCCGACTCTATCCATGTCGGCCGGCTCAATGTCATGATCGCCAACGAACCCGGCAATCTCGGCAGCCTGACGACGGTGATCGGCAAGCAAGGCGGCAACATCAGCAATTTGAAGATCACCAATCGCTCGTCGGATTTTTTCGAGATCATGCTGGACGTCGAGGTGGCCGACGTGAAGCACCTGACGATGATCATCGCCGCCCTGCGCGCCAACCCGGTCATCAACTCGGTCGAACGGGCGCGCGGGTGAAGCACCCCCGCCACAGCCGAAGCCAATCGCCGTCGGTGAATCCAGGCCGCGCCTCGATCACGCGCATCGGGCCCGACAGGTGATCCTGGGCCTCGGCAGCGACCTGATCGACATTCGGCGGATCGAGCGCACCATCGAGCGCTTTGGCGAACGCTTTCTCCTTCGGGTCTTCACCGAGGCCGAGCGCCGCAGATGCGATCGGCGCGCCGACCGGGCCGCCGGCTATGCCCGCCGCTTCGCCGCCAAGGAGGCCTGCGCCAAGGCGCTCGGCACCGGGTTTCGCCGCGGCGTCTTTTGGCGCGACCTCGGGGTCGTCAACCTGCCCTCGGGCCGGCCGACCGTAAAGCTGACCGGCGGTGCGCAGCGCCGGCTCGACGAGATCACACCGGCGGGAATGACCGCGCAGCTCAACCTCACCCTGAGCGACGAGCCGCCAATCGCCCAGGCGGTGGTGATCATCACCGCCATTCCGATCCTGTTCAGCTGAGCGCTTTCGGGCGGCCCGAAGCGAGCTTGACTTCGCGCGGCGCGGTTGGCTTGATCGTCCACCCTTCGGGTCCGGCCGGGCATGTCATGAAATCCAACTCCGCGCGCAAGGTGATAACCAAGAAAAGTTCACGAGGTGGCGTTGTCGATACGATAAAGACCGTTGTCTATGCCATACTGATCGCTCTGGTGGTCCGGACGGTGGCATATGAGCCGTTCAACATTCCGTCAGGATCGATGATACCGACCTTGTTGGTCGGCGATTATTTATTTGTGTCAAAATTTTCCTATGGGTATAGTCGATTTTCGCTGCCATTCGGATTGCCGTTGTTTTCCGGACGGATCTTGTTTCATCCTCCCGAGCGCGGCGACGTCGTGGTCTTCAAATTGCCGACCGATGATTCGACCGACTACATCAAACGGGTGATTGGCCTGCCCGGCGACACCGTCCAGATGAAGGAAGGCCAGCTCTACATCAACAGCAAGGAGGTGCCGCGCAAGCGCATCGAGGATTATCTCTACCAGGAAGGCGACGGCGCAGTCATTCCGATGCGGCAATACATCGAGTACCTGCCGAATGGGCGCAGCCACCCGATCATCAAGATCGGCAACAACGGGCCGCTCGACAATACCCAGGTCTATCATGTACCGCCCGGCGACTATTTCATGATGGGCGACAACCGCGACAATTCGGAGGACAGCCGCGTGCTCTCGGCGGTCGGCTACGTCCCAGCGGAAAACCTGATCGGCAAGGCCCAATTCATCTTTTTCTCGACCGACGGGTCGGCGCGCCTTTGGGAAATCTGGAAATGGCCGTTCGCGATCCGCTACAATCGGTTGTTTACCGGAATCGATTAGCGGTGGGCGGCGGGGAGGCGGGCGCGGCCGCGCCGTGCCGGGAATCTCTCACCGCGATCGATGACGGGTACGCCGGCGACGATTTTGCGCGACGGCTCGGCCATGACTTCGCCCGGCCTGAGCTGTTGGCCGAGGCGCTGACCCACCCGAGCGCCTTGGCGCCGGAACGTCGGCAGGGCCGGCGGCGCAAGCCGGCGCGGCGGGGCTATGACCGGCTCGAGTTTCTCGGCGACCGGGTGCTCGGGCTGGTGGTCGCCGACCTCCTGTGGCGACGCTTCGCCGACGAGTCCGAGGGGTTGCTGACCCGGCGCCTAACCCAGCTGGTGCGCCGCGAGACCCTGGCGCGGGTCGCACGCAGCATCGGGCTCGGCCGCCATCTCGTCCTGTCGCGCGCCGAAGCGGCGATGGGCGGGGCCGCCAATCCCGGCATCCTCGCCGATGCCTGCGAGGCAGTGATCGCCGCGATCTGGCTCGACGGCGGCTATGTCGCGGCGGCAGATTTCATTCGCCGGCTGTGGGAACCGCTGATTGGCGAAACCGAGATGCCGCCGCCCGACCCGAAAACCGCACTGCAGGAATGGGCGCAGGCGCGCGGCCGTGGTCTCCCGGTCTATGAGCTGGTCGCGACCGGCGGACCCGACCACGCACCCCGCTTCACCGTGACGGCTCGGGTGGCGGGAGCCGATGGCGCGACGGCGACCGCCTCCTCGAAACGCGCTGCCGAAGCCGGCGCCGCGGCGCTGCTGCTGGCACGGTTCGCGGCGGAGGCATGAATGGCGCCGCAAAACGCGGCGAGGGGTCGGTTGTCGCGCCGCGCGCCGGTTGTTCGAAAGGCTTGGCTGACAACCTCGTCAATGAACGTGGCCGGCATGGCTGGCGGCCGCGACCGGAAACCGGGCGACCTGCGCCGCATCGGCTAGCAGCGCCGCGGCGTCGGGAAGCTTGCCGGGTCCGCCTCCGGTCCAGCGGGCGCGCGGATTGCCGGCGCGGTCGAGCAGCAACAGGGTCTCGCCGCCGTCGTCGGCGGCGCGGAACAGCGCCAAGCTCGCCGCGACATCGGCGGAGACGCCATCGAGCGGCGAGGGGCCCTCGGTTTCGAGAGGGGTCGGGTGGGCGGCAAGATCGACCGCCACGATGTGCAGCCCGCTGTTGACCCGCTTCTTCGTCGCCGCTAGCTGCGCCAGGCGCGCCGCCGAAGGGGACTGGGAAAGCAGCGCGAGCAGCACCGGTCCGGTCTCCAGCACGCGGCTCAGCGTCTGCTGCCGGCCATCCCGCTCGAAGGCGAAATCGGGGACGGGTCCGGTGGCGGCGGTCGCGACCTGCGGCCCGATGCGGCGCGACAGCACGCCGGCAGCGCGGGCGCGGACAAAGTTGATCACGTCCCAGCGCTGGGCCGGGCTCATGACCGCGGCAAACCCGGGCATCACGCCGTCGTCGCGGCCGTGGCTGACCCACCAGAAAAGGTCGCCCGGCGTGTGCGCGAACAGGTGAGCTTCGGTCAAATTGGCCGGACGCACCGCTAGCCCCGCAGCGGCGGGGCCGTCGCCCTTGCCGTCAGCGCCGTGGCAGAGGGCGCAGTTGGCGGCGTAGAGCCGAGCCCCGTGTGCGACCGATGCCGCAGCATAGGGTTCGGCCGGGGCATAAAAGCTGGTCGGGTAGGCGGGCTCGATCGCCGGCCGCAACGGGATCCAGCCGAGACCGAGGCACAGGGCGAGGCCCGACCAGGCCATGATCATAGGGCGATAGCGCCCGGCGGCGGCGGCAGCGATCGCCGCGACAAGGCACGCCGCGGCCAGCGCGGCGAGGATCTCCAGCAGAATCTTGGCCGGCGCGGCAAGCGTGCCCAGTTCGAACCGGAACGGCAACGGCCAGCCGGGTTCGGTGTGCAGTCCCGGCGGCAGGATGCCGAGCAGGCCGACGATGCCGAGGACGCTGAGGCCGAGCGCCGCCTCGATCAAGGCGTTGCGCCGTAGATGGCCGACCGCAGCCGCCCACAGGCTCGGCGGCCTCCCGGCGCCCGGTGCGGCAAGACGCGGCTCCATCCGTAAGAGGTTGACCGCCCCGAAAATCACCATGGTCACGAAAATCGCGATCTTCGCCAGCAACAGCCGGCCGTATTGCGTGCCGATCAGCGCCGGGACGGTGCCGGCGAGAAACCAGGTGTTGATAAGCCCTGCGGCGAACAGGATGGCGACGCTGATTGCCGCCAGCACCGAAAAGCGCGCCACCCCCCGCCGGACTGTTGCCGCCGCTCCGGGATCGCCGCTTCGCCGGGCCTCGGCCAGCAGCAGCGCCAACGGCACCAGCGAGCCAACCCAGGCGCCGGCGGCGAGCAGATGGAGCATGTCCGCCGCCAAATGCAGGTCGCCCGGCCGGCCGGGCGTCGCCGCGCCATGCCCGGCCCAGGCGAGCGAGGCAAGGACGCCGGCGCTGAAGACCAGCCCGCCCCAACGCCACCACCATCCGCGCCAGCTTTGCGGCATTAGCAGCACGCCCGCCAAAACCACGCCGAGGACAAATCGCAAGACCCAGATTTGCCCAAATCGCGTCTGGTTCAGCACGATCCCGAGGGTGCCTTGGGTCAGCGTCGCGGCAATCGGCTGACCGCTCATCTGCGCCGAGACGAACAGCAGCCACGCGGCACCCGACAGCAGCGCCACGCCAAGGCCCGCCCACGCGACCAGCGACAGGCGACGGCCGAGCCCCGGCGATATTGCGGGGGCTGCGACAAAGCACAGAAAGGCGAAGACCCCCGCCAGCGATATCGTCGAGGCGTAGTGAACCGCGCGCGCCGCGACCAGGAAGCTCTCCATCGCTTCCTCCGCTCCAGATCGCGTTGTGCCGCTAACTCGAGCCGCTCATCCGCCGCCCACCGTGAAGGTGAAATGGCCGGTGGTGGTGTGAGTGTCGACCGAGAGGGCGTGCCACGCGACGCTGTAGGTGCCGGGCGGCAACGGCTTCAGCGGCACTTGCAGCTCGGTCGGATCTTTCGGATCGACCTTGGCGGGCCCGGTATCGACGGTATTGCCCGCTTTGTCAGTCACCGTCGCCGTGGTGAACGCCGGTTCGAGCTGCTGCGTGAACCACATCGTCACGGCAGCGGGAGCCGTCGGCACCGAGCTGCCGACCGCCGGAACGGCATGATCGAGAAAGGCGTGCGCCCAGGCCGCGGGGAGGGGGAGGGCGACGCAGGCGAAAACCGCCAGCGCGAAGGCCGTGCGTTGCATATCTACCACTCCGAGATCGGCTTGCCGATGCTGTTCGGAAACAGATCATCGAGATAGAAATGCAGCTGCACGATGCCGCCGATTCCGTGCCCGGACAGGCTGTTGGTCGGGAGGATCATCTCCGCACCGACCTGGAAATATTGCCCGGCCCAGATCACCCCGGGCTGCACCGTGCCGGTGGTCGTGCCGGTCTGGCCGCGGTTGAACGGCGAGGTCAGCGCGAATTCGACCAGCGGGATCATGCGATTAAAGGGCGGCCCCAGCCCGATGTTTTTAACCTCGCTCTGCAGATAGGGAATGCTGTACTCGACCGCGAAACCGTAAAAGATGCTGTTTGGGTTGGGCATTCCCTCGGTTTCCGACTCGGTCGGAAAATTGAGGCTCAGATTGCCGGTCAACGCGAAGGGGCGCAACCAGGTCAGCGCATCGGGCAGGTCGCCGAAGCCTTTGCCAAAGTCAAAGGTCGGCGAGATCGTGGTGAACGCGGGCGCACCCGCCGCCAGGTTGCCGGTATTACCCCAGGTCACGTCGAGTGCGGCGAGCGCCATCGCCTCGTGCGGCGCGTTGATGAACAGCTGGTATTGCGTGCCGGTGGTCAGGCCTTGAAACCCGGTCTGCGTGCCGACCCCCGGGGTGCGTATATGGGCCCAATCGCTGCTGAGGGTGAAGTCCCAGCTGGGGGTGATCAACGACGACAAGTCGCTGCCCAGGTCGAACTCCCGCGAGCCGTCGCTCTGCGTCGGGTCGAGGGTCACCGTCGGCAGCGAAGCCTCGTCGGCGACAAACGGGTCGTCGGTCAGAATGGTGGCGGGAAAAAACCGGTCGCCGGCAAAGCCGTGCGCCAGGGCTGTGGCGCCAGGCAGAAACGCCGCGACGCTCGCGGCGATGGTGCCGCGGCGAAGGATGCGGTGCATGATCGTGCTCTCCAAGGATCGCATATCGCCGGACTGCCGCGACGCGGCTCCGGCGGGTGGCTATGTGTCTAAATCAGCCGTTGCGAGCGGAGGAGCGCGGGAGCGGTACGCGGCTGCAGGCGCGGCAGGAGGCTCGCTGGCGTCGCTGCGAGCAGGATCGGCGCCTCGACGCGAATCGGAACCGGTAGCGGGACGATTGCGGCCGGGGCGAAGCCGGCAAGGGTCCCGAGCGAACTGCAGACCGCGCAATCCGCATGGTGGTGGGGTCCGTCGTGGCCGCCGGGTTTGCCCTCGGGCTCGTCGTGCCCGGTGACGAGCGCCCACACCCGCCATTCGAGACTGTGCTCGGCGACGCCGATGCGCCGCTGCTGTCCGCCGGCTCGCGAAATTGTCGGCGAGATCGAAAGCGAGGTGAACCGGGACGAGCGCATTGAAGCCCAGCGCGATCACGCCGAGCCAAGCGGCGATGGCTCCGAGCCTCAGCCGGTTTAATGCCGTCAACCTGATCCCCACCGGCGCGCACAGCAGCCGCGCGCACGCCTCTGGGTAGAGGTTAGAAGCAGAGCGACGGCTTGTCTACCCGGTGCGCTGCTTGCTTCCCGGCGCGGTCATGCCGTACCGTGGTGACGATCGGCGGTTGCCGAGCGAGGCGCGGAAACACCTATCGTGAGGTCCCGGGACATCGAAGCGGCGCTGGCGCGGGCGCAACGGCTCTGCGCGCTGCGCGGGGTGCGGCTGACGCCGACCCGGCGGCGGGTGCTGGAGCTGATCCTCGCCGCTGATCAGCCGATCGGCGCCTATGCGCTGCTCGCCGAATTGCAACGCGAACGCGGCAAGCTCGGGCCGCCGACGGTCTACCGCGCGCTCGATTTCCTGCTCGACGGCAAGCTGATCCACAAGATCGAAAGCGCTAGCGCCTATGTCGCCTGCGGCGACGTGGAGCATCCGCACGAAAGCCAGTTCGTGATCTGCGACGATTGCGGCGCCGCCGAAGAGATCCGCGACGATGCGATCGTCGCCAGCCTGCGCCGTCTCGGGGAAGGCCGCGGCTTTGCGGTTGCCCGGCAGGTGATCGAAGCGCGCGGGTTGTGCCCGACCTGCCGCGCCCTCCATCGCTGACCCCTCCAACAGCACCGCCGCGCTG
The DNA here is from genome assembly GCA_963832875.1 of uncultured Alphaproteobacteria bacterium. Classification (GTDB taxonomy): domain Bacteria; phylum Pseudomonadota; class Alphaproteobacteria; order ATCC43930; family CGMCC-115725; genus AP-15. The sequence continues at coordinate 87,875 of CAWHWB010000008.1, forward strand.
TCGCTCGGCCGATCCGTGCCGGCAGGCCGCGCTATCCCTGGGCGCGGGCCCGTTGGCGCCGCCGCTTCGCCTTCAGCTTCGCCTTGCGCCGGGCCGCGCGTTCACGCGTCCGGGGTTGGCGCTGCTGCGCTCTTTTCATCACGCTCTCCTGCGATTGCGGCGAGCCCCAGCCCGCGGCGGCTTAGCGGCGTTCCCAAGGCGGAAACAATTCATCGGGATCGTTGACCCACACGAAGGGTATGCCGTGCAGGTCGGCGCAGTCGACGGCGTGGCGAAGCTCGTTCGCCGCGGCAGCGTCGGGCTTGCTCTGATCGACGAGTGTCGACTGGCCGTGGGCAAAGCGCCAGCTTCCCAGAATGCGATCGGGGTCGATGGGGCTGCGATAAACCTTGAATTCGATATATTTGGCGCCGCCCGCCTCTTCCTTCCCTTCGATGATCGCGACCACAGTTGCCTCCTGCCGACGACGGGAAGTCATCGAGCGCGCCTCGCCGCTTGCCGGCCGATCCAGCCCCACCTAATAAATTATTGGGGCGAGTGATCGGATTTGAACCGACGACATCCAGATCCACAATCTGGCGCTCTAACCAACTGAGCTACACCCGCCACCGCGCACGGAGGTAGCGGTTCGCACCCTGGCCGTCAAGATCGCGAGCAGCGCCGCGCGTCGAGAAGCGGCCCCCGAGCCGCTCACGCATCGATCAGGCTGAGGCTGAGCCGCCGCTCAATGCGCTCGATCCGATGATCCGAGGCAGCGAGCAAGCTGCGCGCGGATGATCACGGGCGCAGCGCAGCCGGCTTTCCGGCGCGCGGCTGGCATCCCACATCTCGGCGATGACGATTTCCCCCGAGGGCTGGCGCCGTCACGCGCTGCTGACGCCGCGGCAGATGGGCGAGGCGGACCGGCTGGCGATCGCCGGCGGGATCGCCGGCAGTGCGCTGATGGAAAATGCCGGCCGGGCGGTCGCCGATGCGGTCTCGCGGCGCTGGCCGCCGCGGCCGGTCGCGGTGCTGTGCGGACCGGGCAACAACGGCGGCGACGGTTTTGTCACGGCGCGCCTCCTGGCCGAGCGCGGCTGGCGGGTGCGCCTGGCGTTGCTCGGCGACCGCGCGGCATTGCACGGCGATGCCGCCGTCGCGGCCGGGCGCTGGCCGGGGCCGGCCGAGCCGCTCGCACCCGAGGCGCTCGACGAGGCTGGCCTGGTGGTCGACGCGATCTTCGGCGCCGGGCTGGCGCGGCCGGTCGAGGGTGCGGCACACGCAGTCGTCGAGGCGCTCGGAGGGCGACGCCTGCCGGTTGTCGCGGTCGATGTGCCGAGCGGGGTCGACGGCGCCAGCGGCGAAATCCGCGGGGCGGCGCCGATGGCGGCGCTGACGGTCACGTTTTTTCGCAAAAAGCCGGGCCATGTGCTGCTGCCGGGGCGGCTCCATTGCGGTGAGACCGTGCTCGCTCAGATCGGCATCCCGGACGCGGTGCTCGACCGGGTCATGCCCGACACCACCGGGAATGACCCCGGCTGGTGGCTCGGCGGATTGCCCCGGCCGGGCCTCGACAGCCATAAATACACCCGCGGGCACGCGCTGGTGACCGGCGGCGCGGTGATGACCGGGGCGGGCCGTCTCGCGGCGCGCGCCGCCGCCCGGCTCGGCGCCGGCCTGGTGACGGTCGCGGCACCGCAGGCCGCATTCCCGATCTATGCCGCGGCGCTGACGGGGGTCATCGTTCAGCCGATCTCGGGGCTCGACGATTTTCGCGGCCTGCTCGCCGACCGCCGGCGCAACGCGGCGCTGATCGGCCCCGGCGCCGGGGTCGGCGCCGAGACCCGCGACAAGGTGCAGGCGATCCTCGCGGCGGCCAAGCGCGCGGTGCTCGACGCCGATGCGCTAACCTCGTTCGCCGACGACCCGCAGGCCCTGTTTGCGGCGATTCACTCGCCGGTGGTGATGACGCCGCACGAGGGCGAATTCGCGCGCCTATTCGACGCCGGCGGCTGCAAGCCCGAGCGGGCGCGGCGCGCGGCGCGGCAGAGCGGTGCGGTGATCGTGCTGAAGGGGGCGGACACGGTCGTCGCCGCACCGGACGGCCGCCTCGCGATCAACGCCAACGCGCCGCCCGACCTCGCGACGGCGGGCAGCGGCGATGTCCTCGCCGGCATGGTGCTGGGGCTGCTGGCGCAGGAGATGGAGCCGTTCGCGGCGGCGGCGGCGGCGGTATGGCTGCACGGCGACGCCGCCGGCCGGGTCGGCGCCGGGCTGGTCGCCGAGGATCTGGTCGAGGCGCTGGGTCCGACGCTGCGCGATCTCGTGGCCGCGCGGCAGGCGCGCACGCTTGGGGGTTGACGGCGAACCGCACCTCGCGTCTCTGTCAGGTCCCGCCACTGCCGCAACGGCCATCATGAGCGATCGCCCGCCTGTCGGTTTTTTCGAGGGCGTCTTCGACCGCACGTTGAGCAATCTGCGCGGCGCCTGGCGCGACATTGCGCTGTCCGCGCGCGGGGTGCTGACCCGCGCTCCGCGGCCCGAACTTTCCGGCGACGATGTCGGGCGATTGCGCGAGCAGATGCTGAGCTGCCTCGACGGCCGCGGCGGCGAGGTCACGGCGCGCGCGCGGGCGGCCGATCTTGGCCGCACCTATCTGCTGCTCGACGCCGGCGGACGCGAGCGCTTTCTGCGGCTCTTGGCCGGCGAGTTCGACGTCGACCGTGCCGAGATCGACCGCTGCTGCGCGCTCCTGGCGAGGGCCGAAGACACCGCCGAGCGGGCCGCGGCCGAGCGCGAGCTGCGCAACGCGCTCGAACCGCCGCGGATCACCTTGTTGCGCCAGTTCAATGCGCTGCCCGAGGGGGTCAAATTCCTGGTCGACCGCCGCGCCGAGCTGCTCGACCTCGGCCGGCACGACCCGTTGCTGCACGGGCTCGAAGAGGATCTGAAGCGGCTCCTGGCCAATTGGTTTGACATCGGCTTTCTCGAATTGAAGCGGATCGGCTGGGAATCGCCCGCGGCACTGCTCGAAAAGCTGATGGCCTACGAGGCGGTGCACGAAATCCGCAGCTGGACCGATCTGAAGAACCGGCTCGAGGCCGACCGTCGCTGCTTTGCCTTTTTTCACCCGCGCATGCCCGACGAGCCGCTGATCTTTGTCGAGGTGGCGCTGGTCGCGGGCATGGCCAGCGACATCAACGCGCTGCTCGACGAGGCGGCGCCGGTGGGCGACCCACAGGCCGCCGACACCGCGATCTTCTACTCGATCTCGAATTGCCAGCAGGGTCTCGCCGGGATCAGCTTTGGCGATTTTCTGATCAAGCGCGTCGTCGACGCGCTGGCCGTCGACCTGCCGCGCCTGAAGGTGTTCGCGACGCTGTCGCCGGTGCCGGGGTTTCGTGCCTGGCTTGACCGGCAGAGCGAGGCCGCACCCGAAACCTTGTTGCTGCCGGCCGAACGAACCGCGATCGAAGCGCTTGGCGAGCGGGTCACGGAACACGACTTGCCGGCGCTGCTCGACCGCCCGGATTGGGCCGCCGAGCCGCAGCTCGCCGCGGCCCTGCACGACCCCCTGTTGCGGCTGTGCGCGCGCTATCTCTTGCGCGAACGCGCACCCTCGGGCCGCGCCCTCGATCCGGTCGCGCATTTCCATCTGAGCAACGGCGCGCGCATCGAACAGCTGAACTGGCAGGGGGACGTCTCGGTGAAAGGCTTGCAGCAATCCGCCGGGATCATGGTCAATTACGTCTACCGACTGGCCGATATCGAGGCCAATCACGAGGCATATCGCGGCGAGGGACGGGTCGCGGCCTCGGGTGCGCTGCGCGCGCTGTCGCGGGCCCGGCTGATGCCGGACCCGCCGGCGCGCCGGTAGCCTCGGGGATGGACGCCGAGCGCGCCTTGATCGCGGCCGATCGCCGGACCAAGTCATTGGGCCTGTCATTGCCGCAGCGCATGCGAGCCCGGCTAGGTGCCAGGCGATGTCTGTGCTAAGACCCGCCCCGGCCGGGGCGGCGGCCGCTTGGGGAGGTTGCCGCGGCGGGCGTGGCGGAACTGGCAGACGCACTGGATTTAGGTTCCAGCGATGCAAATCGTGGGGGTTCAAATCCCCCCGCCCGCACCAGGGCGCACCAAGGTCATTTCTGAGGGGCTGTTACCGATGAACGGCTGGGTGTCGACCGCTCGTACCATGCGGTCATGGAGTTGAAAGACGCGCGTCGGGGAAGATCGTCGGATCATGCCGGGGGGTGACGGCGGCGGGGAGCTCGTTTCGTGCAGGTGCGCGCCATGCAGGTGACCGAAACCAGTGCCGACGGGCTCAAGCGCGAGTACCGCATCGTGGTGCCGGCCGGCGAGCTCGAGGACAAGGTCGCGAGTCGGCTCGACGAGCTCGGCCGCACCATCCGCCTGCCGGGGTTCCGCCCGGGCAAGGTCCCGATGCAGATCCTGCGCCGGCGCTATGGCCCATCGGTCTTGGGCGAGGTGCTGGAGAGCACGGTCCAGGGCAGCTCGGCCGACACGATCCGCGATCATAATCTGCGGCCGGCGCTGCCGCCCAAGGTCGACATCGTGTCGTTCAGCGAGGGGGCCGACCTCGAATACAAGATGCTGGTCGAGGTCCTGCCCGACATCCCCGAGCCGAATTTCGCCGACCTCGGCATCGAGCGGCTCGTCGTCGAAGTGCCGCAGGACAGCGTCGATGCGGCGATCGCGCGGATTGCCGAGCAGCAGCGCAAATCGGAATCGGCCGAGCGCCCGGCCGAGACCGGCGACATCCTGGTGGTCGATCTCGAAGGCCGGACCAGCGGAGAGGAGATCCCCGGCGCCGGCGGCAAGGACCGCCAGATATCGCTCGGCTCGGGCGGCCTGATTCCCGGTTTCGAAGAGCAACTGATCGGCGCCGCCGCCGGCGAGCACCGCACCGTGCGGGTCTCTTTTCCCGAGGATTATGCCGCCCAGAACCTCGCCGGCAAGGAGGCGGTCTTCGAGGTCGATGTGAAGGAGGTCCGGCGGCTGCTGCCGGCGGCGATCGACGATGAGCTGGGCAAGTCGGTCGGCCTCGAAAGCCTCGCCGAGCTGCGCCAGGAGGTGCAGCAGCAGATGCAGCGCGACTACGCTTCAGCCGCGCGCCTGCGGCTGAAGCGGGCCCTGCTCGACAAGCTGGCAGAACGCTACGACTTTCCGGTCCCGGCCGGCATGGTCGATCTCGAATTCGAGAACATCTGGGCGCAGCACCAGGCCGAGACGGAGCTCCAGAGGGAGCGCGCGGGCGCCGGCGCCGAGGATCGGCCGACCGGTGCGGCGCCGGCCGCGGCGGTCGAAGAGGGCCCTGCGGGCGCGGCGCCGGCCGCGGCGGTCGAAGAGGGCCCCGCAGGTGCGGCGCCGGCCGCGGCGGTCGAAGAGGGCCCCGCGGGCGCGGCGCCGGCCGCGGCGGTCGAAGAGGGCCCCGCAGGTGCGGCGCCGGCCGCGGCGCCGAAGAGGCCCCGCAGGTGCAGCGCCGGTCGCGGCGCCCGAAGAGGCTCCCGCAGGTTCGGCACCGGCTGCCCGCGCAGCCTCCGACGGCTCGCCCGAAGCCGACGCGGACCACGGCGACGAAAGCGACAAGGCAGAATACCGCAAAATCGCCGAACGCCGCGTCCGGCTCGGTCTGCTGCTTGCCGAGGTCGGGCGCGCCAACAACATCACCGTCAGCCAGGAGGAGATCAATCAGGCGATCACCCGAGAGGTGCGCCGGCATCCTGGCTATGAGCGTCAGGCGCTGGATTTCTACCGCCAGAACGCGGAGGCCGTGGCCAATTTGCGGGCACCGATCTTCGAGGACAAGGTCATCGACTTCATCGTCGAGCTGGCCAAGCTAGACGAGCGGCGGGTGACCCCGCAGGAGCTGCTGGCCATGCCCGATCCGGACGGCGAAAATGCGCCGCCGCCCGGCGGGCCCGCGCCCGAGCGGCAGGGCGAGCCGCAGGACTGAGCCGATCGAAGCCGTGCGCCGCCGGCCGGCGCTGCCGAGGAGACCGCAAATGTCGGAATATTTCGAACAGTACATGAACAACCTGGTGCCGATGGTCGTCGAGCAGACCAACCGCGGCGAGCGCGCCTATGACATCTATTCCCGCCTGTTGCAGGAGCGCATCATCTTTCTGGTCGGTCCGGTCCACGATGCCGTGGCGAGCCTCGTCTGCGCACAGCTGCTCTACCTCGAGTTGGTCAACCCGGCCAAGGACATCGCCTTCTACATCAACTCGCCGGGCGGGGTGGTGACCTCGGGGCTCGCGATCTACGACACGATGCAGTACATCCGCTCGCCGGTTTCGACCGTATGCATCGGTCAGGCGGCGTCGATGGGATCGCTGCTGCTTTGCGCCGGCGCCCATGGCAAGCGCTTTTCGCTGCCGAACTCTCGGATCATGATCCACCAGCCCTCGGGCGGGGCGCAGGGTCAGGCCACCGACATCGAAATCCAGGCGCGCGAGATCCTGGCATTGCGCGCGCGGCTCAACGAAATCTACGTCCGCCATACCGGCCAGCCGCTCGAGGTGATCTCGTCCGCGGTCGAGCGCGATAAGTTCCTGTCGCCGTTCGAGGCCAGGGATTTTGGCTTGGTCGACGAGGTCGTCGAGTCCCGTCCCGGCGGCTTCGAGGAGCGCCTGCGCGCCTGAGCCGGGGCAACTCCGGGCCGGTCCAGCATGATTAAGTAGTTGTTGATCCGGTGCGAGCACATATACTCGCTGGCTGCGTGGGAATAGGGCTGTGCCTGGGTAATCGGCGGGCGGGCGATCGGTGGGCGGGCGGACCGGCTTGCCTCATCCGTCCGGTCGGCGAACCGGGAAAAAAGGCCGGAGAGGCCGGGGCTTCTTCGACGACGACGGAGCGACGATGACGAAATCCAGCGGCAGCAACTCGAAGAACACGCTCTATTGCTCGTTCTGCGGCAAGAGTCAGCACGAGGTCAGAAAGCTGATAGCCGGGCCGACCGTGTTCATCTGCGACGAGTGCGTCGAGCTGTGCATGGACATCATTCGCGAGGAGCATAAGACGACCTTGGTCAAGTCGCGCGACGGGGTTCCAGGACCGCGCGACATCTGCAAGGTGCTCGACGATTACGTGATCGGCCAGGATCACGCCAAACGGGTGCTGTCGGTCGCCGTGCACAACCATTACAAGCGCCTGGCGCACGGCGCCAAGGCCAACGACGTCGAGCTGGCAAAGTCGAACATCCTGTTGGTCGGACCGACCGGGTCGGGCAAGACGCTGCTCGCCCAGACCCTGGCGCGCATCATCGACGTGCCCTTCACGATGGCCGACGCGACCACCCTGACCGAGGCGGGCTACGTCGGCGAGGATGTCGAGAACATCATCCTCAAGCTGTTGCAGGCTGCCGACTACAACGTAGAGCGCGCGCAGCGCGGCATAGTCTACATCGACGAGGTCGATAAGATCTCGCGCAAATCCGACAACCCGTCGATCACCCGCGACGTTTCCGGCGAAGGCGTGCAGCAGGCGCTCCTGAAGATCATGGAAGGCACCATCGCCTCGGTGCCGCCGCAGGGCGGCCGCAAGCACCCGCAGCAGGAGTTTCTGCAGGTCGATACCACCAACATCCTGTTCGTTTGCGGCGGCGCGTTTTCCGGGCTCGAAAAGATCATCGCGCAGCGCCGCCAGGGCACCTCGATCGGGTTCGGTGCCGTGGTGCACGGCCCCGACGAGCGCAAGACCGGCGAGATCTTGAGGGATCTCGAACCCGAGGATTTGCTGAAGTTCGGGCTGATCCCCGAATTCGTCGGCCGGCTCCCGGTGGTGGCGACCCTCGACGATCTCGACGAGGGCGCGCTGGTCGACATCCTGACCAAGCCCAAGAATGCGCTGGTCAAGCAATATCAGCGGTTGTTCGAGATGGAGGATGTCCGGCTCGAGCTCAACGAGGAGGCGCTGAAGGCGATCGCCAGAAAGGCGATTCTGCGCAAAACCGGGGCGCGCGGGCTGCGTTCGATCATGGAGGCGATCCTGCTCGAATCGATGTTCGAGCTGCCGAGCCTGGTCGGCGTCAGCGAGATCGTTATTAATCGCGAGGTCGTCGAAGGCCGCACCCAGCCGCTGCAAATCTACTCCGATCGGCGTGGCGACGTCGGCACTGGCGACTGATCCCGCACCGGACGCGGGCCGGCCATCCCCGAGGTGTGACTTGACTGCCGGCAAATCCGGGCCAACCTAGATAAGCGTATGCCTGTCCCTGCCGCCCGGCTGATCCCCGGACGGCCCCGAGAAAAAAGAGGGCTCATGTTAGAACACGTGCGCGGTGCGCTCTATCCGGTCCTGCCCTTGCGCGACATCGTCGTCTTCCCGCACATGATCGTGCCGCTGTTTGTCGGCCGCGAGAAGTCGGTGCGCGCGCTCGAGGATGTGATGAAGGACGACAAGCAGATCCTGCTCGTCACCCAGAAGAACGCGGCTCAGGACGACCCCGGCACCGCCGACATCTATTCGGTCGGCACCATCGGCACTGTGCTGCAGCTGTTGAAGCTGCCGGACGGCACGGTCAAGGTGCTGGTCGAGGGCGGCCACCGCGCGCGGATCACCCGCTTTGCCGACAACGAGGCGTTCTTCCAGGCCTATGCCGATCCGGTCGCCGAGAAGGCGGCCGAGGCGCAGGAGATGGCGGCGTTGGGGCGCACCGTGGTCGCGCAGTTTGAGCAGTACATCAAGCTTAACAAAAAGATCCCGCCCGAGGTGCTGGTCTCGATCAACCAGATCGACGACCCGGCCAAGCTCGCCGACACGGTCGCCTCGCACCTGACCTTGAAGATCCCGGAAAAGCAGGAGCTGCTCGAAACCGAAGCGGTCTCCGAGCGCCTGGAGAAGGTGTTCGGCTATATGGAGGGCGAGATCGGGGTGCTCCAAGTCGAAAAGCGGATCCGCAGCCGGGTCAAGCGTCAGATGGAGAAGACGCAACGCGAATACTACCTGAACGAGCAGATGAAGGCGATCCAGAAGGAGCTCGGCGAAGGCGAGGACGGCCGCGACGAAATGGCCGAGCTCGAAGATCGGATCAACAAAACCGCCTTTTCCAAGGAGGCCCGCGACAAGGCCACCGCCGAGCTCAAAAAGCTGAAGAGCATGAGTCCGATGTCGGCCGAGGCGACGGTGGTGCGCAACTATCTCGACTGGCTGTTGTCGGTACCCTGGCACAACCGCACGAAGATCAAGCGCGACATCAAGATCGCCGAAAAGGTGCTCAACGCCGATCACTTCGGGCTGGAAAAGGTCAAGGAGCGCATCCTCGAATATCTGGCCGTCCAGCAGCGCATCAAAAAGATGAAGGGCCCGATCCTGTGCCTGGTCGGCGCGCCCGGGGTCGGCAAGACTTCGCTCGGCAAATCGGTGGCGCGCGCCACCGGTCGCAATTTCGTGCGCATGTCGTTGGGCGGGGTGCGCGACGAGGCCGAGATCCGCGGCCATCGGCGGACCTATATCGGCTCGATGCCCGGCAAGGTCCTCCAGGGCATGAAAAAGGCGAAATCGTCAAACCCGCTGTTCCTGCTCGACGAGGTCGATAAGCTCGGCGCCGACTGGCGCGGCGACCCGTCCTCGGCCCTGCTTGAAGTGCTGGACCCCGAGCAGAACGGCACGTTCAACGATCATTACCTTGAAGTCGACTATGATCTGTCGGATGTGATGTTCGTCACCACGGCGAACACCTTGCGCATCCCGCAGCCGCTCTTGGACCGGATGGAGATCATCCGCATCCCGGGCTACACCGAGGACGAGAAGGTCGAGATCGCGCGCCGCCACCTGATCCCCAAGCAGATGACCGCGCACGGCATCCGCAAGAGCGAGTGGAGCATTAGCGAGGACGCCATTCGCGACCTGATCCGCCACTACACGCGCGAAGCCGGGGTGCGCAATCTCGAGCGCGAGATCGCCAACCTGACCCGCAAGGCGATCAAAGACATTCTGATGAAGAAAGCCGAGCGGGTGTCGGTGACCCGCCGCAATCTCGAAAAATACGCCGGGGTCCGGCGGTTCCGCTTTGGCGAAGCGGAGAACGAGGATCTGGTCGGGGTGACGACCGGGCTCGCCTGGACCGAGGTCGGCGGCGAGTTGCTGACGATCGAGGCGGTGACCTTGCCCGGCAAGGGGCGGGTGACCGCAACCGGCAAGCTCGGCGATGTGATGAAGGAGTCGGTTCAGGCGGCCGAGAGCTACGTCAAATCGCGCAGCCATGCCTTTGGCATCCGGCCGACCGTGTTTGACAAACGCGACATTCACGTGCATGTGCCCGAGGGGGCGACCCCCAAGGACGGCCCGTCCGCCGGCGTCGCGATGATTACCTCGATCGTCTCGGTGCTGACCGGGATCCCGGTCAAGAGCTCGATCGCGATGACCGGCGAGATTACCCTGCGCGGCCGCGTCCTGCCGATCGGCGGCGTCAAGGAGAAGCTGCTCGCGGCGCTGCGCGGCGGGCTGAAGACCGTTTTGATCCCCCAGGACAACGAGAAGGATCTCGCCGAAATCCCCGATAACGTGAAGCGCGGACTGAAGATCATCCCGATCCGCACGGTCGATGAGCTGCTCCACCAGGCGCTCGCGGCGCCGCTGACGCCGGTGGACTGGACCGATGATGGCGAGCCGGCCCCGGTTATTCCCCCCGCAGGAGAGGAGCGCTCAGGGTTAGTTACGCATTAGTTGAGCTGCGCGGTGCGTTCCGCCCCACGGCGGACGCATCCTCACAGCGAGAACATACTGTAATGCTTAACAAACACTTCGACTCTTCCCGGCGCGGGCGGTTGACCGCGGAGCGTCCTCGCCCTAAACTCCTCGGCGAACAGATCCCAGGAACGATCTCGAACACTCGCGCAGGGGGGTAACCCGTGAACAGGAACGAACTCGTCGATGCCGTCGTCAGCAAATCGGAGTTGAGAAAATCAGAGGCGAGCCGGGCGGTCGATGCAGTGTTCGACGCGATTGTCGACGCATTGAAAACCGGCGAGGAGGTGAGGCTGGTCGGGTTCGGCACCTTTTCGGTGGCGTCGCGCGCGGCCTCCGAAGGGCGGAACCCGCGGACCGGCGAGAAGATCCAAATCGCCGCATCAAAGCAGCCCAAATTCAAGGCGGGCAAGGGTCTGCGCAATTCGCTGAACTGATCGCGGTGAACCGATCGCGGTAACCGATCGCGAGGAACCGATCGCGAATGTCGGCGACGCTGAGCTGGTTTTCGAAGGCCCAGGCATGGTTGCCACGGGGCTGGTCCGCGGACCTGGACGGCGCTGCTTCAGGAAGCTGGCGCCGCGGAGCCCGCGGCAACCGGGGAGCAGCGCACGGACCGGGCGATTAGCTCAGCTGGCAGAGCATCTCGTTTACACCGAGGGGGTCGGGGGTTCGAATCCCTCATCGCCCACCAATTTCGTGCGGGCCATCAATCGGCGGACACGGCCGCGCAGGCCGCGGCGGGTGCGCTTGACACCCCCGAGGGCGAGGGGTAAGGGTGGGTGTCGGGAACGGCGCAGCGGTCGGCGCCCGGTCGAGGCCGAGGGGGCGTAGCTCAGTTGGTTAGAGCGCCGGCCTGTCACGCCGGAGGTCGCGGGTTCGAGCCCCGTCGCTCCCGCCATCGGCCACGGTTCGCTGGCGGCGTCCCGACATCGATCAGCTGGGTTTCCGCCGTCAGGGATGCCGCCCATATCGAGTCGGGCGGTCGATGATCGCGGTGCCCGCTCGGGGGGGATCGCGATATAACGACAACACCGCCCCTCGAGTCGCCGACGACCTGGAGCGGCTGATCGCCGGAGTTTGCCGATGGAAAGTCTGCTGCGCGAATACTTTCCGATCTTGGTCTTTCTCGTCATTGCCGGCGCGGTCGCCACGGCGATGGTAGCGGGTTCGTTCATGCTCGCGCGGCAGCGGCCTGACAGCGAAAAGCTGTCGCCCTACGAATGCGGCTTCGAGCCGTTCGAGGACGCCCGCATCCGGTTTGACGTGCGCTATTACCTGGTTGCCATCCTGTTCATCATTTTCGACCTCGAAGTCGCCTTTCTGTTTCCGTGGGCGGTCTCGCTTGGCGACATTGGGTTGCTCGGTTTCTGGTCGATGGTGGTATTCCTTGGCGTCTTGACCGTGGGTTTTGTCTATGAATGGCGCAAGGGAGCGCTGGAATGGGAGTGAGCGACGCACCGGAGCGCGCGGCCCCGCTCGGCGCCGGCACCGCTGGCGGCGAGCACAGCCTGCTGCTGCGGGCGGCGACCGAGGAAATCCAGGACAAGGGCTTTGTCACCGCCCGTCTCGACAGCGTGGTCAATTGGGCGCGCAGCGGGTCGTTGTGGCCGATGACCTTCGGCCTCGCCTGCTGCGCCGTCGAGATGATGCACACCGGCGCCAGCCGCTATGACCTCGACCGCTTCGGCGTCGTATTTCGCGCCAGCCCGCGTCAGTCCGACGTGATGATCGTCGCCGGCACGTTGTGCAACAAGATGGCGCCGGCGCTGCGCAAGGTCTACGACCAGATGGCCGAGCCGCGTTGGGTGATCTCGATGGGCTCCTGTGCCAATGGCGGCGGCTATTATCATTACTCCTATTCGGTGGTGCGCGGCTGCGACCGGATCGTCCCGGTCGACGTCTATGTGCCCGGCTGCCCGCCGACCGCCGAGGCGCTGCTCTACGGTGTCCTGCTGTTGCAGAAGAAGATTAGGCGCACCCGCAACTTCGCCCGCTGATGGCTGCCATGGAAGAACGCTTGCAGACCCTCGCCGGGCACCTCGCGGCGGCTTTGCCGGACGCGGTCGGCGAGCACGAAATCCGCCATCAGGAGTTGAGCGTACGGGTCGAGCGAGCGGCCCTGCCGCGGGTGCTGCGCTTTTTGCGCGACGATCCGGTATGCCGGTTCACGGTGCTCTGCGACATTTGCGGCGTCGATTTTCCCGACCGTCCGAGGCGTTTCGACGTCGTCTACAATCTCCTCAGCATGAGCCTCAACCAGCGCATTCGCCTGAAGGTCGAGACCGACGAGGACGAGCCGGTGCCGTCGGTGACGGCGCTCTACAGCAGCGCCGGCTGGTGGGAGCGCGAGGCCTGGGACCTCTATGGGATCTATTTCGCCGATAATCCCGACCTGCGCCGGATCCTGACCGATTACGGGTTCGAGGGCCATCCGATGCGCAAGGACTTTCCGCTGACGGGCTATGTCGAGCTGCGCTACGACGAGCAGCAGAAGCGGGTTGTCTATGAGCCGGTTCGCCTGCAGCAGGAGTTCCGCAGCTTCGATTTTCTGTCGCCCTGGGAGGGGATGGACCAGATCCTTCCTGGCGACGAGAAGGCTGGCGAGGGCAAGGCCCCGGCCGGAAACGCGCCATGAGCGAACCGCATACGGTTCCCGAAAGCGAGCTCGAAGGGCCGCCGCGGATCAAGAATTTTATGATGAATTTCGGACCGCAGCATCCGGCCGCGCACGGCGTCATGCGGCTCGTCCTCGAGATGGACGGCGAGATCGTCGAACGCGCTGACCCGCATATCGGCCTCCTTCACCGCGGCACCGAAAAGCTGATTGAGTACAAGACTTATCTGCAGGCAATCCCCTATTTCGACCGGCTCGACTACGTGTCGCCGATGTGTCAGGAGCACGCCTTCGCGCTCGCCGTCGAGAAGCTCCTGGGGATCACGCCGCCGCCTCGCGCCCAGTACATCCGCGTGCTGTTCGCCGAGATCACCCGCATCCTCAACCATCTCTTGTGCATCTGCGCGTTCGGGCTCGATGTCGGCGCGATCACCCCGTTTTTGTGGGGGTTCGAGGAGCGCGAGCGGCTGATGGAGTTTTACGAGCGGGTGTCGGGGGCGCGTCTGCACGCCAATTATTTCCGCCCCGGCGGGGTCCATCTCGACCTGCCGGCCGGGCTCGGCGACGACATCCTGGCGTTTTGCGCCACGTTCCCGCGGACGATCGACGACATCGAGCGGATCCTGACCGAGAACCGCATCTTCAAGGAGCGCACCGTCGATATCGGAGTGGCGAGCGCCGAGCAGGCGGCGGATTGGGGGTTTTCCGGCCCGATGCTGCGCGCCTCCGGGGTTGCCTGGGATTTGCGCCGGGCGCAGCCCTACGACGTCTACGACAAGATGGATTTCGACGTCCCGGTCGGCAAGAACGGCAATTCCTACGACCGCTACCTGGTGCGGATCGAGGAGATGCGTCAGTCGGTGCGGATCATCGAGCAGGCGCTGGCGCAGATGCCGGGCGGACCGGTCAAAGTCAACGACCGCAAAGTGGCGCCGCCGCCGCGGGCCGAGATGAAGAGCTCGATGGAGGCGCTGATCCATTTTTTCAAGCTCTACACCGAGGGCTATCACGTGCCGGCCGGCGAGACCTATACTGCGGTCGAGGCGCCGAAAGGCGAATTCGGCGTCTATCTTGTTGCCGACGGCACTAACCGGCCCTATCGCTGCAAGATTCGCGCGCCGGGCTTCGCGTTTCTGCAGGCCGCCGACTTCATGTGCCGCGGCCACATGCTGGCCGACGTCGTCGCGATCATCGGCTCGATGGACATCGTCTTCGGCGAGATCGACCGATGAACAGCTCCGCTTCAGCGCCGCCATTCGAGCAGCCCCAGAGCTTTGAATTCACCCCCGAGAATTTGCGCGTGGCCGAGGCGCATATCGCCAAATACCCGCCCGGCCGGCAGGCGAGCGCGGTCTTGCCATTGCTCGATCTGGCGCAGCGCCAGAGCCGTGGTTGGCTGCCGCGCGCGGCGATGGACTATGTCGCGCACCTGCTGGCGATGGCACCGATCCGGGTCTACGAGGTCGGCAGCTTCTATACGATGCTCAACCTGCGGCCGGTTGGGCGTTATCTGCTGCAGGCCTGCACGACAACGCCGTGCTGGCTGCGCGGCTCGGACGAGGTGGTCGGCGCCTGCGAGCGCAAGCTCGGGATCGGGATTGGCGACAGCACTGCCGACGGCCTCTTCACTCTGGTCGAGGTCGAGTGTCTGGGGGCCTGCGTCAACGCGCCGATCCTGCAGGTCAACGACGATTTTTACGAGGATCTCGACGGCCCGGCGACCGAGGCGCTGCTCGACGCGCTGCGCGCCGGCGCACCGCCGCCGCCAGGCTCGGCGATCGGCCGGCAAGGCTCCGAGCCGGTCGACGGTCGCACCACATTGACCGAGCCGGTCGGCGAGGCCGGCACCGGCACTGAGAGGACCTGAATGCTCGCCGACCAGGACCGCATCTTCACCAATCTCTACGGCCGGAACGACTGGCGGCTCGACGGCGCGCGGCGGCGCGGCGATTGGGACCGAACCAAGGAGTTGATCCTCAAGGGCCGCGACTGGATCGTCAACGAGGTCAAGGAATCGGGCCTGCGCGGGCGCGGCGGCGCCGGCTTTCCGACTGGGCTCAAATGGTCGTTCATGCCGAAGGAGAGCGACCGGCCGACCTATCTCGCCGTCAACGCCGACGAGAGCGAGCCCGGCACCTGCAAGGACCGCGATATCCTGCGCAACGACCCGCACAAGCTTATCGAGGGCACGCTCCTGGCCTCGGCCGGGATGGGTGTGCACCATTGCTATATCTACATCCGCGGTGAATTCTACAACGAGGCGCAGCGCCTGCAGGCGGCGATTGACGAGGCCTATGGCGCCGGGCTGATCGGCAGGGACGCCTGCGGCTCGGGCTATCCGTTCGAGCTCTATCTGCACCGCGGCGCCGGCGCCTATATCTGCGGTGAAGAGACGGGCCTGCTCGAGAGCCTCGAAGGGCGCAAGGGGCAGCCCCGGCTGAAGCCGCCGTTTCCGGCCCAGGTCGGGCTCTATGGCTGCCCAACCACGGTCAACAATGTCGAGACGATTGCGGTCGTGCCGACGATCCTGCGGCGCGGCGGCGCCTGGTTTGCCGCGATCGGCCGGCCGAAGAACAGCGGCACCAAGATCTATTGCCTCTCGGGCCACGTAAATACGCCGTGCAATGTCGAGGAGGCGATGAGCATCCCATTGAAGGAGCTGATCGAGCGCCATGGGGGCGGTGTGCGCGGCGGCTGGGACAACCTCTTGGCGGTGATCCCGGGCGGCTCGTCGGTGCCGGTCATTCCGAAATCGGTCTGCGAGACGGTGCTGATGGATTTCGACAGTCTGCAGGCGGTTAAGAGCGCGCTCGGCACCGCCGCGGTCATCGTCATGGACAAGACGACCGACATCGTCAAGGCGATCGCGCGCCTCTCGAAATTCTACAAGCACGAAAGCTGCGGCCAGTGCACGCCCTGCCGCGAGGGGCTCGGCTGGGTCTGGCGGGTCATGGAGCGGATGGTCGAGGGCAACGCCTCGGTGGCCGAGATCGATATGCTGCTCGACGTATCCTACGAGGTCGAAGGCCACACGATCTGCGCGCTGGCCGATGGTGCGGCATGGCCGGTGCAAGGGCTGATCCGCCACTTTCGGCCGGAGATGGAGCGGCGCATTGCCGAGTACCGCAACGCCGCGATGCCGCGGGCGGCGGAGTGAATGATCTCGCCAAATAAGCCGTCATTGCGAGTTTACGGGTGCGCGCGATGCGCGGCCCGAGGACAGGCCCGCGAAGCAATCTCCTGCAGCCGGTGTTACCCCAACGGGGTTGCATCGCCGCTTTGCTCTTCGCAATGACAGCTGAAAGCTGAGGATCTAGGCGCGATGCCGAAGCTCACGATCGACGGCGACGAAATCGAGGTGCCGGCAGGCACGACGATCTTGCAGGCTTGCGAATTGGCCGGCGTCGAGGTCGCGCATTTCTGCTTTCACGAGCGGCTGGCGATCGCCGGGAACTGCCGGATGTGCCTGGTCGAGGTCGAAAAATCGCCAAAGCCGATCGCATCCTGCGCGATGCCGATTGGCGACGGCATGGTGGTCCACACCAAATCGCCAAAGGCGGTGAAGGCGCAAAAGGGAGTGATGGAGTTCCTGCTGATCAACCACCCGCTCGACTGCCCGATCTGCGACCAGGGCGGCGAGTGCGATCTGCAGGACCAGGCGATGGCGTATGGGTTCGACCGCGGCCGGTTCGAGGAGAACAAGCGTGCGGTGCGCGACAAGGATTTCGGCCCATTGGTCGAAACCCACATGACCCGCTGCATCCACTGCACGCGCTGCATCCGCTTTCTGACCGAGATCGCCGGGGTCGAGGAGCTGGGCGCCACCGGGCGTGGCGAGGACATGGAGATCACGACCTATATCGAGCGCGCGCTCGGCTCGGAATTGTCCGCCAACATCATCGATCTGTGCCCGGTCGGCGCACTGACCTCGAAGCCCTACGCGTTCATGGCCCGGCCGTGGGAATTGAGCAAAACCGAGTCGATCGATGTGCTCGACGCGGTCGGCAGCAACATCCGGGTCGATGCGCGCAACGCGCAGGTCTTGCGGGTATTGCCGCGGGTCAACGAGGCGGTCAATGAGGAGTGGATCTCGGACAAGACCCGTTATGCGATCGACGGCTTGCGCCGCCGGCGGCTCGACCGCCCCTATGCCGGCCGGCGCGGCCTTCGCGCCGAGACCGATTGGCGAGAGGCGCTCGAGATGGTCGCCGACCGGCTGAAAACGGTGCCGGGAGAGCGCGTTGGCGCGATTGCCGGCGATCTCTCTGATCTCGAATCGATGTTCGCGCTGAAGGAGCTGCTGACCGGCCTCGGCGCGGTCAGCCTCGACTGCCGCCAAGACGGGGCCAAGCTCGATCGGCGCTACCGCGCGGGCTACCTGTTCAACACCACGATCGCCGGCATCGAACAGGCCGATGCGTGTCTTTTGATCGGAACCAACCCGCGCTGGGAAGCGCCTCTCGTCAACGCCCGGCTGCGCAAGCGCCATCTGCGAGGCGGGTTTGCGATCGCCGCGATCGGCCCGGCGCTTGATCTGTCTTTCCCGGTCGAGATGCTAGGCCAGGGCGGCGAGACGCTCGGCGCGCTCGCCGAGGGCCGGCATCCCTGGGCCGAGCGGCTGCGCGGCGCCAAGAACCCGATTCTGGTGCTGGGGCAGGGGGCATTGACGCGGGCGGACGGCGCGCAGGTGCTGGCTGCGGCCCGCCGGATCGCCGAGAGTTGCGGGCTGGTGCGCGACGGCTGGAACGGGTTCAACGTCTTACACCGCGCCGCGGCGCGGGTCGGCGGGCTCGATCTCGGCTTTGTGCCGGGCCCCAGCGGGCGTGACGTTGCCGGCATCCTCGAAGGGTGCCGATCGGGTGCGATCGAGCTGCTTTATCTGCTCGGCGCCGACGAGATCGATACTGCCGATCTCGGCTCGGCCTTTGTCGTCTATCAGGGGCATCACGGCGACCGTGGCGCCGAGCGCGCCGACGTGATCCTGCCGGGTTCCGCCTATACCGAGAAGGACGGCACCTACATCAATACCGAGGGGCGGGTGCAGCAGGGGCGCCGCGCCACCTTCCCTCCCGGCGAGGCGCGCGAGGATTGGAAGATCGTGCGGGCGCTGTCGAACGCCGTCGGCCGGCCGCTCCCTTTCAACACTCTGAGCGAACTGCGACGACGGTTGCGCGATGCCTGCCCGGCGACGGCCGAAACGGACCGGGCTCCCGCCGCTGCGTGGGGCGAATTCGGCGAGGCGGGTCCGCTCGACCCGGCGGCATTCGCCTATCCGATCGCGGATTTCTACCGCACCGATCCGATCAGCCGGGCCAGCGCGACCATGGCCGAGTGCAGCGAAACCTTTCTCGCCCACCACGGCGAGTTGCCCGCGCGGACCGGCACGCATGGCTAGTTTTTGGAGCGGCTATGCCGGGCTGACGATCATCACCATCGGCGAGGTGCTGGCGGTGGTCGTGCCCTTGCTGATCGCGGTCGCCTATCTGACCTACGCCGAGCGCAAGGTGCTGGCGTTCTCGCAATTGCGCAAAGGGCCGAACGTCGTCGGCCCGTTCGGGTTGCTGCAGCCGTTCGCGGACGGGCTCAAATTATTGATCAAGGAGACTATCGTCCCGAGCGGGGCCAACCGGATCGTATTCGTCGTGGCGCCGATCGTGACCTTCACGTTGAGCCTGGTCGCCTGGGCGGTGATCCCGTTCGATCCCGGCGTCGTGATCGCCAACATCAATGTTGGGATTCTGTACCTGTTCGCGATCAGCTCATTGGGCGTCTACGGCATCATTCTCGCCGGCTGGGCCTCGAACTCCCGCTACGCCTTTCTCGGCGCGTTGCGGTCGGCGGCGCAGATGGTCTCCTACGAGGTCGCGATCGGGTTTGTGCTGGTGACCGTGCTCTTGTGCGTCGGCTCGCTCAATCTGAGCGCCGTCGTCGAGGCGCAGCGCCACATCTGGTTCTGTGTCCCGCTGCTGCCGATGTTCGTGATTTTCTTCATCTCGGGCCTGGCCGAGACCAACCGCGCCCCGTTCGACGTGGTCGAGGGCGAGACCGAGCTGGTGGCCGGCTACTTCGTCGAATATTCGGCGATGGCGTTTGCGCTGTTCTACCTCGGCGAATACGCCAACATGATCCTGATGAGCGCCATGACCAGCGTGCTGTTTCTCGGCGGCTGGCTGGCACCATTCGGGGTGCCGCCGTTTACTTGGGTCCCAGGATGGATCTGGTTTCTGCTCAAGATCGCCTTTGTGCTGTTCTGCTTCTTGTGGGTGCGGGCGACCTTTCCGCGCTTCCGCTATGACCAGCTGATGCGGCTGGGCTGGAAGGTGTTTCTGCCGTTTTCGCTGTTCTGGCTGGTGCTGACCGCGGGCGTGCTGGTCGCCGGCGGATGGCGCTGAGCCGGCGATGGGCTGAGGATCGAAGCGATGGCACTTTGGGCACGCGGCGCGCGCGGCCTTCTGCTGAGCGAGCTGCTTTCGGGGATGGCGCTGACCCTACGCTACATGTTCAGGCGCTCGGTCACGGTCAACTATCCCTATGAGAAAGGCCCGCTCAGTACTCGCTTTCGCGGAGAGCACGCGCTCAGGCGCTATGCCAACGGCGAGGAGCGCTGCATCGCCTGCAAACTATGCGAGGCGATCTGCCCGGCATTGGCGATCACGATCGAGGCCGAGCCGCGCGCCGACGGCAGCCGGCGCACCACGCGGTACGACATCGACATGACCAAATGCATCTATTGCGGATACTGTCAGGAGGCCTGCCCGGTCGACGCGATCGTCGAAGGGCCGAATTTCGAGTTCGCCACCGAGACCCGCGAAGAGCTGTTCTATGACAAGGAGAAGCTCTTGGACAATGGCGACCGCTGGGAGGCCGAGATCGCCAAGAACCTCGCGCTCGACGCCCCCTACCGGTGAGATGACAGAGATGCGATGCGCTACCCTCACCCACCCGTCCCTGCGGGCCGGGTCCACCCTCTCCCGCATTGCGGGAGAGGGTGCCGAGCGCAGCGAGGCGGGTGAGGTGTGGCGATGATCCTGCAGGCGATCCTGTTCTATATCTTCGCCGCGTCGGCGGTGGCGGCCGGAGTGATGGTTGTGGCTGCCCGCAACCCGGTGCATTCGGTGCTGTTCCTGATCGTCGCCTTTTTCGACACCGCGGCGCTGTTCGTGCTGATCGGCGCCGAGTTCCTGGCGATGATCCTGGTCATTGTCTATGTCGGCGCGGTCGCGGTGCTGTTCCTCTTTGTCGTGATGATGCTCGATATCGACTTTGTCCAGCTGCGCAGTGGCTTTGTGCGCTATCTGCCGATCGGCGCCGCGGTTGGCCTGGCCCTGCTGGCCGAACTGGTCTTCGTCATATTGAGCTGGGTGGTGACCCCGGCCGCGATCGGCCGCGGCGCGGCGCTGCCGGCCGGCGGCGTCACTCTCAGCAACACGCGGGCGCTCGGCGACGTGCTCTACACGCGCTATCTGTTCGCCTTTGAGGGCGCCGGACTGATCCTCTTGGTCGCGATGATCGGGGCCATCGTGTTGACCCTGCGCCGCCGCGCCGATGTGCGCCGCCAGTCGATCGCGGCCCAGCTCGCCCGCACCCGCGCGCAGTCGGTCGAGGTGGTCAAGGTGCCGGTCGGCGGCGGCGTGTGATGCTGATCGGCCTTCCGCACTACCTGACTGTCGCCGCGATCCTGTTCACGCTCGGGATCTTCGGCATCTTTCTCAACCGCAAGAACGTCATCATCATTCTGATGTCGATCGAGCTGATGCTGCTTGCGGTCAACATCAATTTCGTGGCCTTTTCGGTGTTCCTGAACGACATCGTCGGCCAGGCCTTTGCGATGTTCGTGTTAACCGTCGCCGCGGCCGAGGCGGCGATCGGCCTTGCCATTCTCGTCGTCTATTTCCGTAACCGCGGCACCATCCGGGTCGAAGACATCAACATGATGAAAGGCTGAGGCGCCGGTCATCCGCGATGCCACGCATTCCAAACAGTGAAAATCCGTCTTGGCCGGACTTGTTCCGGCCATCCACGCCTTATTGCGCTGGCGATGAGGGCGTGGATCACCGGGCCAAGCCCGGTGATGGCGATTCCGGGGGCTCCTTTCGCCGGGTAGGGACGGAGCGGATCGCGAGTGAGCCCGGCACCCACCGGTGTGGAGGCTAACGTCTTGGCGCTTGCCATCGTTTTTCTGCCGCTTGTCGCCGCGATCATCGCCGGCTTTTTCGGGCGCGCGATCGGCGACCGCGGCTCTCAGGTGGTCACCTGCGGCGCGCTGCTGTTGTCGGCGGCGCTGGGCATCATTCTGTTCCGCGGCATCCTCGCCGCACCGGGGCCGCAGATCATCCCGCTGTTCCAGTGGATCGTCGCTGGCGGGGTCGACGTCGCCTGGTCGATCAGGCTCGACACCTTGAGCGGCGTCATGATCGTCGTCGTCACCGTCGTCTCGTCGATGGTCCATGTCTATTCGATCGGCTACATGGCAGAGGACAAATCGATCCCCCGCTTTATGGCCTACATGAGCCTGTTTACCTTCTTCATGCTGGCATTGGTTACCTCGGACAACTTCGTACAGCTGTTTTTTGGCTGGGAAGGCGTCGGCCTGATGTCTTACCTGCTGGTCGGTTTCTGGTACGATCGGCCGTCAGCCAACGCCGCGGCGATCAAAGCCTTCCTTGTCAACCGGGTCGGCGATTTCGGCTTTTCGCTCGGCATCTTTGCCGTCTTCGTGATTTTCGGCACGCTGAACTTTCCCGAGGTGTTTGCCCGGGCGCCGAAGGTCGTCGGCACGACGATGGATTTTCTCGGCTGGCGGGTCGATTCGCTGACGCTCGCCTCAATCCTGTTGTTCGTCGGTGCGATGGGGAAATCGGCGCAGATCCCGCTCCACACCTGGCTGCCCGATGCGATGGAGGGGCCGACCCCGGTCTCCGCCCTGATCCACGCGGCGACCATGGTGACGGCCGGGGTTTTCATGGTGGCGCGGTTGTCGCCGCTGTTCGAATATTCGCCGACCGCACTCGTCGTCGTCGGCGTGATCGGCGGCACCACCGCGATGTTCGCCGCCAGCATCGCCATGGCCCAGAACGACATCAAAAAGGTTGTTGCCTATTCGACCTGCAGCCAACTCGGCTACATGTTCATCGCGGCCGGCGTCTCAGCCTACGCCGCCGGCATTTTCCATCTGTTTACCCATGCCTTCTTCAAGGGGCTGTTGTTCCTGTGCTGCGGGGCGGTGATCCACGCGATGGGCGGCGAGCAGGACATGCGCCGCATGGGTGGGCTGTGGCGCAAGACCCCGGTCACCTATGTGACAATGTGGGTCGGCGCCCTGTCGCTGAGCGCCATCCCGCCGTTTTCCGGCTATTGGTCGAAGGACACGATCCTCGACGCGGCCTGGGCCTCAGGCACCGCCGCTGGCCGCTACGGCTGGTGCCTTGGCACCTTGGCCGCGTTCATGACCGCCTTTTACATTTCGCGGGTCATGTTCATGACCTTCCACGGCGAGCCGCGCGCCGGCGAGGAGCCCATGCATCATGCGCATGAGGCACCCTGGGTCATGCTGATCCCACTGATCGTGCTGGCGATCGGCGCCGCCTTCTTTGGCTGGCTCGGCTACGATTATTTTGTCGGCGCCGACAGCGCGCAGTTCTGGAAAGCCGCGATCCTGGTGCTGCCCGGCCACAATGCGCTGGCCAAGGCCGAGCAGATACCCACGGTGATCGCCTATCTGCCGCTGCTCGCTGCAATTGTCGGCATCGCTATCGCCTATGTGTTTTACATCATTGACCCGCGGATCCCGGTGCGGCTCGCCCAGCGCTTCCGCCTGCTCTACCTGTTCCTGCTGAACAAATGGTATTTCGACGAACTCTATGATCGGCTCTTCGTCCGGCCGGCGATGGCGCTCGGTGACGGGCTGTGGAAATCGGGCGACGGCGCGCTGATCGACGGGCTGGGGCCGAACGGAGTGGCCTCGCTGACCCGCGACCTGGCGCGGCAGGCGAGCCGGCTGCAGAGCGGCTATCTCTATCATTACGCCTTCGCCATGCTGATCGGGCTCGCGGCGTTCGTGACCTGGTATCTGTTGTTGCCGCATTGAGCGAGAGGCGTTTGTCGTGAGCCATTGGCCGCTCCTTTCGCTCGTCACCTTTTTGCCGCTGGTCGGCGTCGCCTTCATCCTGATGACCCGCGGCGAGCCCGCAGTGGTCGCGCGCAACGCGCGGTTTATCGCGTTATGGACCTCCCTGATCGTCTTTGCGCTCTCGGTGCTGCTATGGGTCGAATTCGACCCGAACACCGCCGCCTTCCAATTTGTCGAGCGGGCGAAATGGATCAGCCTCGGCGGGTTCACGATCACCTACCACATGGGGATCGACGGGGTCTCGCTGTTTTTTATTCTGCTCTCGACGCTGTTAACGTTGCTCTCGATCATTTCTGCATGGCGAGTCATTACATTTCAGGTCAAGGAATTCATGATTGCCTTCCTGGTCCTGGAAACCTTTATGGTCGGTATCTTCTGTTCTCTTGATTTCATTGTCTTTTATGTGTTTTTCGAGGGGGTTCTGGTTCCGATGTTCCTGATCATCGGAATCTGGGGGGCAGAAAACCGGGTCTATTCGGCGTTCAAGTTTTTTCTGTATACATTGCTTGGTTCGGTGCTGATGCTGCTGGCGATCCTCGCAATCTACTTTCAGACCGGAACCACCGACATCGAATATGTGCTGAACCATAGCCAGCTGTTCTCTGCCGGCCTGCAGAAATGGCTGTGGCTGGCGTTTTTCGCCTCGTTTGCTATCAAGGTGCCGATGTGGCCGGTGCACACTTGGCTGCCCGACGCGCATGTCGAAGCGCCGACCGCGGGTTCGGTCATTCTTGCCGGCATCCTTCTAAAACTCGGCGGCTATGGCTTTATCCGCTTCTCGTTGCCGATGTTTCCGCTCGCCTCGCATTATTTCACGCCGCTGATCTTCACGCTCAGCGCCATCGCGGTGATCTACACCTCGCTGGTGGCGCTGGCCCAGACCGACATGAAAAAGCTGGTCGCCTATTCCTCGATCGCGCATATGGGGTTTGTGACCATGGGCCTGTTCGCGCTGACGCAGGAGGCGGTGCAGGGGGCGGTGATCCAGATGCTGAGCCACGGGCTCGTTTCGGCTGCCCTCTTTCTGTGCGTCGGCGTGCTTTACGACCGGATGCACACCCATGAGATCGCGCGCTTTGGCGGCCTCGTCGAGCGCATGCCGGCCTATGCGTTCGTCTTCATGGCGTTCACGCTTGCCTCGGTCGGGCTGCCCGGCACCAGCGGTTTCGTCGGCGAGTTCCTGATCCTGCTCGGCACCTTCCGGGTCAATACGCTCGAATGCTTCTTAGCGGCGACGGCGCTGTTTCTCGCACCGGCCTATATGCTCTATCTCTATCGCCGGGTGATCTTCGGCACGATAACCCGCGCCGATTTGCGCGGCATTCTTGACCTCAGCCCGCGCGAGAAGTTCGTGTTCGCGCCGCTCCTTGTTCTGGTGCTGTGGATGGGGATCTATCCGAGCTCGTTCCTGCGGCCGATCCAGGCCTCGGTCGACCATATCGTAGCACAGGCGACCG
Source organism: uncultured Alphaproteobacteria bacterium (assembly GCA_963832875.1). Taxonomy (GTDB): domain Bacteria; phylum Pseudomonadota; class Alphaproteobacteria; order ATCC43930; family CGMCC-115725; genus AP-15. The sequence continues at coordinate 112,764 of CAWHWB010000008.1, forward strand.
GCGCCCCGGGTCTGCGCCGCGCGAGCCTGCCTTAGGCGCCGCGATGCCTCGTCTCGCCGTTCCCGATCTGTCGCCGGCCTTGCCGGAGATGCTGCTGGCCGCGCTGGCGATGGCGCTGTTGATCCTCGGCGCCTTTCGCGGCGAGCGCTCGAACCGGCTTGTCTCTTGGTTGGCGATTTTGGCTCTGATCATCGTGCTTGCCGTGGACTTGCTCGGCGGACCCGAGCGCCGCGTCGGTTTTTACGGAATGTTCGTCATCGACGCCTTTGCCCTGTTCATGCAGACCCTGGTGCTGGTGGGCTCGGGCGTCACCATTCTGATGGCGATGAATTACAACGAGGAGCAGGGCATCGCCCGCTTCGAATTCCCGGTCCTGGTGCTGTTGGCCACCACCGGCATGATGGTGATGATCTCGGCCAACGATTTGATCACCCTCTATGTCGGCCTCGAATTGCAAAATCTGGCGCTCTATGTCGTCGCCAGCTTTGATCGCGATTCGTCGCGGTCGACCGAGGCCGGGCTAAAATACTTTGTCCTAGGCGGGCTTTCCTCGGGCATGCTCCTCTATGGTCTGTCGCTGGTTTACGGCTTTGCCGGCACCACCGCCTTTGGCGATCTCACGCGGCTATTCGCCGGCGCCGCGCCGGTGTCGCCCGGCCTGATCATCGGTCTGGTCTTCATCCTCGCCGGTCTGGCGTTCAAGATCTCGGCGGTGCCGTTCCATATGTGGACGCCCGATGTCTATGAGGGCGCGCCAACCCCGGTCAGCATGTTTTTCGCGATCGCCCCCAAGATGGCGGCACTCGCCCTGTTGATCCGCGTCATGATCGCGCCATTCGGGTCGCTGGTCGGCGACTGGCGGCAGATCATCGTCTTTCTGTCGATCGCTTCAATGGTGTTCGGCTCGGTCGCCGCGATCGCCCAGCCCAACATCAAGCGGCTGATGGCCTACAGCTCGATCGGGCATGTCGGCTATCTCTTGATCGGATTGGCCGCCGGCACGACCGAGGGCATCCGCGGGGTGCTGGTCTATCTGGCGATCTATCTGTTTATGAATGTCGGTGCCTGGGGGGTGGTTCTGTGCATGCGCCGGCAGGGGCGGATGCTCGATCAGATCTCCGATTTGGCCGGACTGTCGCGGACCCGGCCGGAGCTGGCGCTGGCGCTGGCGATCTTCATGTTTTCACTGGCCGGGATTCCGCCGGCCGCCGGGTTTTTCGCCAAGCTCTACATTTTCTTCGCGGCGATCGACGCCAAGCTGACCGGGCTCGCCGTGGTCGGCGTCGTGACCAGCGTGGTCGGGGCTTTCTATTACCTGCGCATCGTCAAGGTCATGTATTTCGACGAGCCGACGGGCGCCCTCGATTCGCCGATCGCGGTCGAGCTCAAGGGCGTGCTGTTCGTCACCGCTCTGGTGACGCTGTTCTTTTTTCTGCTGCCCGGGCCGCTCGTCGGTGGCGCCGAGGCGGCCGCGGCGTCGCTGTTTTTGCGATGACCGGGTTAGAGCCGCTGCTGCCGCCTGGCTATCGGCTGGTTCGCCACGATACGATCGGCAGCACCAATGACGAGGCCAAGCGGCTGGCGCGTGAGGGTGCTGTGGCGGGAACCGTCGTCTGGGCGCTCGAGCAGACTGCCGGGCGCGGACGGCGCGGGCGCCGCTGGCTGTCGCCGCGCGGCAATCTTTATGCATCGCTAGTGCTGCGCCCGGCCTGTCCGCCCGATTGCGCTGCGCGGCTCGGTTTCGCCGCGGCCTTGGCGGTCGGCGACGCGCTCGGAAACCTAGTGCCGGGGCTCGGCGGGCTCGCCTGCAAATGGCCGAACGACGTATTGTTGGGCGGCCGCAAGGTCGCGGGCCTGCTGCTCGAATCGGAAACCGGCTTTGGATCGCAGGTCAGCTCCGGATCGAAGGTCGGCGGCGGCGAGAACCTCGCCTTTCTGGTCATCGGGGTCGGGATCAATCTGGTCTCGGCGCCGGCCGATTCCGAGTTTCCGGCCACCTCGCTCGCCGCGGAAGATCATGCGCCGCCCGAGCCGGCGGCGATGCTCGAAGCCGTCGTCGGCTGCTTCGAAAGCTGGGAGCGGCGCTGGCGGGAGGAGGGGTTCGCCCCGGTGCGCGCCGCGTGGCTGGCGCGCGCGGCGGCCCGTGGCCAGCCGATCCGGGTCCGCCTGGAAGGCGCCACCTTGCACGGCCGGTTTGCCGATCTCGACCAGCGCGGGGCGCTGGTGCTGGACACTCCCGGGGGGCTCCGGCTGATCTCGGCCGGCGACGTGTTTCCGGCGGCCTGGCGATAACCGCGATGCTGCTCGTGATCGATTCGGGAAATACCAACGTCGTCTTCGCCGTCTATGCCGGGGACGAGCTGCGCGCCTCGTGGCGGGCGGCGACCAACCCGAAGCGCACCGCCGACGAATACTGGGTGTGGCTGACCCAACTGATGGCGCTCAGCGGGATCGCGCGCACCGACATCGGCGCGACGATCATCGCCAATGTGGTGCCGGAGGCGTCGTTCAACCTCATCGGGCTGTGCCGGCGCTATTTCGGCAATGAGCCCTTGGTCATCGGCCGGCCGAATTGCAATCCCGGCATCGGCATCGATGTCGATATGCCGCCGCAGAATGTGGGCGCCGACCGGATCGCCAACGCGGTCGCCGCGCGGGATCGGTACCAGGCGCCGCTGATGGTTGTCGATTTCGGCACCTCGACAAATTTCGACATCGTCGACCGGGCCGGCAATTACTGCGGCGGGGTTCTGGCGCCGGGACCGAATTTGGCGGTGCTGGCGTTGGAGATGGCGGCGGCGCAGCTGCCGCGGGTGTCGATCGAGCGCCCGCCAAGCGTCGTCGGCCGCAGCACCGTCCCGGCCATGCAATCCGGCGTGTTCTGGGGCTATGTCGGGCTGGTCGAGGGGCTGGTGCGGCGCATCCGCGACGAACGCGGCGAGAGCATGGGGGTCATCGCCACCGGCGGCCTGGCGCCGCTGTTTGCCACTGAAATCCACGTGATCGACAAAGTCGATCCCGATCTGACCTTATGGGGGCTGCGCCTGATCTACCGACGAAACGCCAACCAATGAGCGAACTGCCCGCCCCACCGACCGTCGCCGGTTCCCGAGCCGACGATCCGGATGCGCTCTATTTCGTAGCGCTCGGCGGCGCCAACGAGATCGGCATGAATTTGGGCCTCTACGGCTGCGCCGGCCAGTGGTTGATCGTCGATTGCGGCGTCACCTTCGGTGACGATTCTCAACCGGGGCTCGAAGTCGTGATGCCCGACCCGGCGTTCATTGCCGAGCGCCGCGATCATTTGCTCGGGATCGTCGCGACCCACGCGCATGAAGACCATATCGGCGCCATCCCTTATCTTTGGCCGCAGCTGCGCTGTCCGGTCTGGGCAACGCCGTTCACCGCCTCGCTGCTGCGCGCGAAGCTGGTCGAGGCGGGGCTGGCCGACCTGGTCAGGATCAACATCGTGCCGATGTCGGGCCGGTTCACGATCGGCCCGTTCGAGCTCGAACTGATCACCTTGACCCATTCGATCCCCGAGCCCAACGCGGTCGTGCTGCGCACCGTCGCCGGGACCGTGCTGCATACCGGGGATTGGAAGCTAGATCCCGACCCGCTGATCGGCGAGCCTGCCGACGAGGCGGCCCTCCAGCGGCTCGGCGACGAGGGCGTGTTGGCGATGATCGGCGATTCGACCAACGCGCTGCGGCCCGGCAGCTCGGGGTCGGAAGCTGATCTGCGCCGTTCGCTGACCGAGCTGATCGGCCGTTACGATGCGCGCGTCGCGGTCGCCTGTTTCGCTTCCAACGTCGCGCGCCTTGAAACCATCGCCTTTGCCGCTGCAGCGCACGGCCGCGACGTGGCCCTGGTCGGCCGCTCGCTGTGGCGGATCGACAAGACCGCGCGGGAGACCGGCTATCTCGCCGGCGTGCCGCCTTTTCTGAGCGAGGATGAGGCGGCCTACATCCCGCGCGACAGAATCCTGATGATCTGCACCGGCAGCCAGGGCGAGCCGCGCTCGGCATTGGCCCGGATCGCCCGCGACGATCACCCGAGCGTCGAGCTCGAGCCGGGCGACGTCGCGATCTTTTCGTCTCGAATCATTCCCGGCAACGAAAAAGCGATCGGCCGGCTGCAGAATGCGTTGGCCCGGCAGGGGGTCGAGATCGTCACCGAGGAGGATCATTTCGTCCACGTTTCCGGCCATCCCGCCCGCGACGAGCTGATCCGCATGTACCAGATGATCCGTCCTAAAGTTGCGATCCCGGTGCATGGCGAGGCGCGCCACCTGATCGCCCACGCCAACCTCGCCGCCGAGTGCCAAGTGCCGCAGCCGCTGGTCATCGAAAATGGCGATATGGTGCGGCTCGGATCGGGCGGCGGCACGATTGTCGACGAGGTGCCGGTCGGGCGGCTGGCGAGCGACGGCAAGACCCTGCTGCCACTCGAAGGGGCCGCGTTGAAGGACCGACGCCGGCTGGTTTTCAACGGCAGCGCCGTGGCCACGTTGGTCCTCGACCGTCGCGGACGGCTCGCCGCCCCGCCGGCGATTGCCGTGATCGGGCTGGTCGAGCCGGAGGCGGCGCAGGCGGCCGTGCCGTTCCTGCGCACCGCCATCGAGCGGGCATTCGACCAACTGCCGGAAACAGCGCGCCATGACGACGCCGTCATCGGCGAGGCGGCGCGCCGGGCGTTGCGCCGGGTTCTCAATGAGCGCTTCGGCAAGCGTCCGCTGGTCGAGATCCAAGTGGTGCGGATCTGAGCTGATGGTGCGGCATGCGGTTTCCCACATCCGCCCATTGCTCCCTCGCCCCGCTGGCCCGCTGGCGGGGAGAGGGCTGGGGTGAGGAGCAGGCTTTGAGAGGACCATCCCGGCCATGATCGGGCGATTGAACCACATCGCGATCGTCGTGCCCGATCTCGCCGCGGCGAGCACCGTCTACCGGCAGGTGCTGGGTGCCCGGGTTTCCGAGCCGCGGGCGTTGCACGCTCACGGCGTCACGCTCGTCTTTGTCGAATTGCCGAACACCAAAATCGAATTGCTCGAACCGCTCGGCGACGCCTCGCCGGTGCGCGGCTTTCTCGAGCGCAACCCCTCGGGCGGGATGCATCATCTGTGCTACGAGGTAGCCGACATCGTCGCAGCGCGCGACCGGCTCTGCGCAGAGGGAGCGCGGGTGCTCGGCGACGGCGAGCCGCGGCCCGGCGCCCATGGCAAGCCGGTGCTGTTTCTGCATCCGAAGGATTTCTGCGGCACTTTGATCGAGCTCGAACAGGTGTGAGCGATCGAACCGGTATAGGTCGGGGTGGGCGCGCCGCGATCGCCATGGTTCGGCATCGACGGGTCGCGCGATGAGCGCCGCTTATTGTCAGTTGGCGCCCGGCCACCCGGTCCACAGCCGCTATCACGACGCCGAATACGGTTTTCCTGCGAGCGACGAGCGGGTTTTGTTCGAGCGGCTGATGCTCGAGATCAACCAGGCCGGCCTGTCGTGGCTGACGATCCTCAACAAGCGCGCGGGGTTTCGCGCCGCCTTCGCCGATTTCGAAGTCGACCGGGTCGCCGCGTTCGGCCCCGCCGAATTCGAGCGCCTGCTCGCCGATCCGAGGATCGTGCGCAACCGGCTCAAGATCGAGGCCGCGATCGAGAATGCGCGCCGCATCCAGGCGTTGCGCCGGACGTACGGTGCCTTCGCCTTATGGCTAGACGCGCACCATCCGCGTTTGCCCGAAGCCTGGACGCAGCTGTTCCGCAAGAATTTTCGCTTCACCGGCGGGCAGATCGTCAACGAGTTCTTGATGAGTCTCGGCTATCTGCCGGGGGCGCATGAACCGGATTGCCCGGTGTTTGCAAAAATTGCCGAACTCTCGCCGCCCTGGTTGCGGGCGGCGTGAGCGCGCTCGAATGGCGCCGGAGAAAAGTGGCTTTGACCGTGAGGTGCTTTCCTGTTACCGAGACAGGGTGTTGGCGCGTCAGCCGGGGGACGTGCGCGCGCGCGACGGGGGCAAACAGGGAAATTTGATGTCATTCGTCCGGCGGATCGGCTTCGCTTCGTGCCCCGAAAAGCGTGCCCGATCGTCGTATCGGGTCGGGTTTGGGATGAGGTGGGCTTAATGTCGCTGCGGCAAAGGTATGTTCGAATTCTGTCGAGCATGGTTCCGATTGGGGTGGCCGGCGTCTCGCTGCTGCTCGGCTCGACCACCCCGGCTGCCGCCGACCAGGGCCCGGCAGCGGCACAGGCGCGGGCCGGCGATGCGGCGCCGATCGCCGAACGGCTCGCCGCCATTCGCGACGCGGTTTCCGATGCCGCCGGCTCCGGGGCGAAGGTGGAGGAGATCCGGCCGCAGCTGGCATGGTGGGCTTGGCGCAATGGCGGCGGCGGCTGGCGCAACGGCGGCGGTGGTGCTTGGCGCAACGGTGGCGGGGGCGGCTGGCGAAATGGCGGCTGGCACAATGGTTGGCACAATTACTGGCGCAACTGGTAGGTCCGCCGCAACATCTAGTCGGCTAGACTTTGTCGCGGTCGATTCGACGCTCGCGGGCGCCTGATAAGAACCGCGTGTAAATTGTGAAGCGGCGCCGAGAAATAGCATGTAAAGTTGTGGATGAATTTGGACGTCCGGTCGTCGATGATGAGGTGCCTCCGATGTCGCTGCGGCAGAAGTATCTGAAAATTTTGTCGGGGATGGTTCCGACGGGGGCGGTTGGCGTCTCGCTGCTGTTGGGTGCCGCGGCACCGAGTGCCGCTAGCCAAGGCCCGACAACCTCGCAGCCGCGGGCGTCGGACCAGGAACGGGTTTCCGATCGGCTGGCCGCGATCCGCGATGCGGTTTCCACCGTGGCCGGCGAGCAGGCCGCCGCACGCGGCGCCGACAATCTCAGGCTCGCTTGGGGCAACTGGTGGCGCAACGGGGGCTGGGGCTACCGCCCGTGGGGTGGCTGGGGCTGGCCGAATTGGAACAACTGGCATAATTGGAACAACTGGAACAATTGGTGGCGTAATTGGTGAGCGGGTGAGCGCGCGCGAACGGGCGGCCGGCGGCACCGTGCCGGCGATCGAGCTGCTGGTCGTCCAGCCGACCCCGTTCTGCAACATCGATTGCCGATACTGCTATCTGCCGGATCGCAATTCTAAGGCGGTCGTGGCGCCGCAGACCTTGCGCAATCTGTTTTCCCAGGTCTTCGCCTCGGGATGGGTGCAAGGCGGATTGTCGGTGGTGTGGCACGCCGGCGAGCCGATGGTGCTGCCGATCGCGTTCTACCGCGACGCGTTCGCGATGATCGAGGGGCTGCGGCCGCACGATCTGGAGGTCGTCCATTCGTTCCAGACCAACGGTATGCTGATCGACGATCCGTGGTGCGCCTTCTTTGCCGAGGCGCGGGTCAATCTCGGGGTCAGCATCGACGGCCCGAGACAATTCCACGACCGCAACCGGGTAACGCGCTCGGGCCGCGGCACCTTCGACCGGACGATCGCCGGCATCCGGCTGCTGCGCCGGCACGGGGTGCCGTTCCATGTGATTTCGGTGCTGTCGTCGGCCAACATGGCGGCGCCCGAGACGATGTTCGATTTCTATGTCGAAGAAGGGATCGAGCGCGTCTGCTTCAATGTCGAGGAATCCGAAGGCGGCCACGTCTCGGAGTCGTTCGGAGATGGCGGCGTCGAGGCCGCCTATTACCGATTCCTCGGCGAATTCTGGCGGCTGTCGGCCGCCTCGCCCGGCAAGATCACCTTTTTGCGCGAAATCGAGCACGCGCTGCAGCAGGTCATCCGCCCGAACGAGGCCACGTTTCGCAACCAGCTGGTTGAGCCCTTTGCGATCACCAGCATGGATTGGGCCGGCAATATCTCGACCTTCTCGCCCGAGCTGCTCGGGTTGAAGAACCCCGCTTATGACGATTTCGTGCTGGGCAACATCAACCGAGACGAGCTTGTCGATCTGCCGCGTCGCCCGGCCTTTGCCCGAATGCTCGCAGACATCGACGCCGGGGTGGCCATGTGCCGCAAGGGATGCGAGTATTTTTCGGTATGCGGCGGCGGCGAGCCTGTCAACAAGCTCGCCGAGAACGGCAGCTTTGCCAGCACCGAGACCACCTATTGCCGGCTGACCAGGATGCGGGCGACCGACCTCGTTCTCGACGCTCTCGAGCGGGTGCCGCCCGACGGCTTCGATCCGGCGGCAATCCCGTACCGGACAGCGCCGGATCTCCGGCAGGCCGAACGCGCCGGCATTCGCGGATAACACCCGTCGATTTCGGAGGACAGGATGAACAAGACATTGCGCTGGTTGGGCGTACTGGCGATCGGCGCCGCGATGCAGGCCGGCTTTTCCACGTTCGCTCTCGCCCAGGCGACGACCGGCGCGCCTCCAGGCGGGGGCGCCCCCACCGCCAATGCGAGTGGGCCGGACCAGGGTTATGGCGGCGGACCGTCGGAGGAGTTGGCCGTCGCCGCGCCTACCGAGGAGGAGCCGTCGACGGAGCTGCCGGTGCTCTACGTCACCAGCGTCGAGATTCTGCGCACTCAGACCCAGCCCGAGCTTGATATCGTGCGGGTCACTGGCCTGACCGGGGCGCAGGGGTGGAGCTCGCCGGAACTGGTCCCGACCTATGTCGGCAAGCCGCTCGACGGCATCATCGATCTGCAGTTCATCGCGACGATGCCATTGCAGACCGAGGAGGCGACGGGTTTTGTTCCGATCAGCGCTCTCTTCCCGCTCGAAGCAGGCCACACCTTTAAAGGCGTGCGGGTCCGCTCCTCGGAGAATGCGATCGAAGTCGACCAGATCCCAGGCACCAAATCGGTCCAGATTTCGGTCAATGGCTGCAAGGATTGCGTCGGCAAGAAGTTCGTCGAGCGCGGGCAGGCCCCGCCGGGCTCGCCCGGCGTCGTGCGCCAGGAAGACCTGCCGAAGATCCTGCGCTGGATCCCGGTCAACCACGGGATCAGAGGAATCACCCACGATCCGAACCGGCTCAATTTGATGCTCGGCGCCGACAACACGATTATTGCCGCCTACTGGGAATAGCTTCGAGCGGCGCAGCATACCGGTCCGGCGCCGCGTGCCAGGCCTGATGGCGGGAATCTCGCAAACGCTCCTGGCGTTTCGCGGGCGGGGACGCGCGTCCGGCCGGCGCGGATGGTGCGGGTTGATCCTGGCCCTGGCCGTTGCCGCCGGCGGCAGCGCGGCAGCGCAAGCCGGATCGCTCGTCGCCGAAAACGCCGGCGCCCTCGACCGGGTGGCGCTCGCCGTCGACGGCGCCGAATTCGAGCTATGGCGCGGACGCGAAAATGTGGCGTCCCGAGCGCGAGGGGCCGCAGGGGCCGATGCAGGTCTCGTCCGCCGCCGCAGCGGATGTCGGTGGCGGCGATCGGTTCGATCCGATCGGGAACCAGGCGCTCGGCCGCGCCTATCTCGCCCGGCTCTACCGCCGCTATGACAATTGGTCCGACGCGGTCGCGGCCTATAATTGGGGTCCAGGCCATATGGACGCCTGGATCGACGGCGGCCGGCCGATCGACAAATTCCCGGAGGCGGTATCGCAATACCGCGTCCGCGTGCTGCTTGCCGCAACCTCGGGCGGCCGGCCGTTTGGGGTGGCGGTGCGGGTGCAGCCCCGCCGGTCGCTGGCCGACCGCCGGCACCCGAGCCATGACAGCATCGCCGTCGAACAGCTATACAGCGCGATCATGCATGACAGCCGGCCTTGAGCCGCCTCTGCAGCGGCCGCGTCTTCAACCAGCGATGACTGCCATTGGTCGGCCCGCCGCCCGATGGGACCGGTAGACAGAAAACGCCGGGCGATGGCCAGGATGGCGAAAACGCTGCGCTCGTTGGGCGAACGGCTCCAGGCCGGCGCCAGCGTGCGAAATGTGTACGGCGATCCAGTCGAATTCGGCGGGCGCATGGTGATCCCGATGGCCCGCCTGCGCTACGGCTTTGGCGCCGGCGGCAGCGTCCGCGGGAACGGGAAAGCTCGATCCGAGCCGGGCGGTGGCGGCGGCGCCGGACTTGTCGTCCGTCCGGTCGGGGCGCTCGAAATTACCGAGGCCGGAACGCGCTTTGTTCCGTTCGTCGATCCGGTGCGGATCGGCATGGCGCTGCTGATCGGCTTCCTGGTCGGCGTCAAAATCGGCAGCCGCGCCAAGGGACGTTGATCGCTGGCGGCGAACACCGGCAACATATCGCGCAATCTGGTATCCTGCCGCAGTCCGGCCACGAGGGGCAGCGATGCAGTCGACGCGATTGACCGTGAATGGAAAGACCGTCGAAGTAGTCGCCGACGGCGATACCCCGCTGCTCGATGTTCTGCGCAATCACCTCGCGCTGGCAGGGACAAAGTTCGGCTGCGGTCTCGAACAATGCGGCTGCTGCATGGTGCTGGTTGACGGCCAACCGGTCAAATCGTGCGGGAAATCGTTGTCGGCGGTCGCCGGCAGCGAGATCGTCACGATCGAGGGCCTGGGCACGCCGGACCGACCGCACCCGCTCCAACAGGCTTTTCTCGACGAGCAGGCCGGCCAATGCGGCTATTGCCTCGCCGGCATCCTAATCTCGGCCAAGGCATTGCTGGATCGCAATCCGTCGCCGTCGCGGATCGAGATCGCCGAGGCGCTCGACGATAATATCTGCCGCTGCGGCAGCCACACGCGCATCCTGCGCGCCGTCGAGCGCGCCGCCCTGCGGCTGCGGGAAGGAGCCTCGCGATGAGCCTTGACGCCTCGCCTCCGTTGCCGCCGGCATTGGCCGCCAATCCGCGTCTCGATCAATGGGTGCGGTTCGCAGAGAAGGGCCAGGTCACGGTTTCGACCGGCAAGGTCGAGATCGGCCAGGGCGTGCTGACCGCGATGCTGCAGATCGCCGCCGAAGAGCTCGAGGTGAGCCCTGAACAGATCCGGCTTCAGGCCGGCGACACCGACCTGACCCCGAACGAAGGCTACACCTCGGGCAGCCAATCGATCCAATTTGGCGGCGTCGCCTTGCGCCTGGCCTGCGCCGAGGTACGCGCCCTGTTCCTCAACCATGCCGCGGCCAGCTTCGGCTATTCCCGCGCCGCGCTGTCGCTACGTAACGGTGCCGTCTTTGATCGCGGCGAGCCGACCGGCCACGATTATTGGTCGCTGGCGCCCGCCGTCCGGCTCGACCGTCACGCCACCGGCCGGCCGCCGATCAAGGAGGTCGGTGATTATCGCGTCGTCGGCCGCAATGCGCCGCGCGTCGACCTCGCAGCCAAGGTATTCGGCCAGCCGGTCTTTGTCCATGACATGGCGCTCGACGGCATGGTGCATGCTCGGGTCGTGCGCCAGCCGCGCCGCGGCGCCGCGATCAGCAGGGTCGACGAGGCCGCCATTCGCCGGGCGGCAAAAGGCCCGATCGAGGTTCTCCGCGACGGCAATTTCCTCGCCATTCTCGGCATGGATGAAACGATCGTTGAGGCGGCCGCCGCCGTCGCCCCCAATCATGTCGCCTGGGACGGCGTCGAGGCAATCAACCCGTTCCAGGAGGAGGCGCGCTGGCTGTTGCAGCAGCCCTCGATCGACCAAGTCGTCGGCCCACCTTTACCGTCCGACCCGACGCCGGCGCAAAACCGGCGCGAGGCGACCTATACGCGGATGCACGTCGCCCATGCCTCGGTGGCGCCGTCCTGCGCGCTCGCCCTTTACCGCGACGGGCGACTCTCGGTGTGGACGCATTCGCAGGGGGTCTATCCGCTGCGAGCGGCATTGGCCCGTGCCCTGAAGCTCGATCCCGCGGAGATTTCGGTCAAGCACGTGCAGGGGCCCGGCTGCTACGGCCACAACGGCGCCGACGATGCCGCGGCCGACGCGGCTCTGATCGCGGTTCGCCGGCCCGGCGCGCCGGTCAGGGTGCGTTGGCAACGCGAGGAGGAATTCGGCTTCGAGCCGGTCAGCCCGGCGATGGTGGTAACGGTGCGCGCGGCGCTCGACGGCTCGCAGCGCCCGGCCGACTGGACCACCGAGATCTGGAGCGGCCGGCATTCGAGCCGGCCGGGCAGCGGCGGCAACCTGCTCGCCGCAGAGGCCATGCCCGACCCGCCGCCGGTGCCGCCCGCTTTCGAGTCGCCGGGTCCGCCCGGGGCCGGCACCCGCAATGGCGAGCCGCTCTACGATTTTCCCGCCAAGCGCATCGTCCATCACCTGATCGCCGAGACCCCGGTGCGGACTTCGTCGCTGCGCGGGCTCGGCGCCACCCTCAACGTCTTCGCGATCGAATCTTTTGTCGACGAACTGGCCGAGGAGGCCGGCATCGACCCCTTGGCCTACCGGCTGTCGATGCTGTCGGACCCGCGGGCGAGGGCGGTCGTCGAACATGCGGCTCGCCTGGCGGTCTGGCAGCCGGGGCGTCCGCCCGGTACCGGGCGCGGCCACGGCATCGGGTTTGCCCGCTACAAGAACCTCGCCGCCTATGCCGCGATCGTGGCCGAGGTCGAAGTCGATCAGGAGGTCCGTTTGCGGCGCGTGTGGTGCGCCGCCGATGCCGGGCTCGTCATCAACCCGGACGGTGCAATCAATCAGCTCGAAGGGGGCATCATCCAGGCCGCGAGCTGGGCATTGAAAGAGGGGGTTCGTTTCGACGGCGGCGGCATCAGCTCGCGAGACTGGGAAAGCTATCCGGTGCTGCGCTTCAGCGAGGCGCCCGAGGTGACCGCCGAACTCATCGACCCTGCGGCGGATCGTCCGCCGCTCGGCATCGGCGAAGCGGCGGGGGGCCCGACCGTGGCGGCGATCGGCAACGCCGTCGCGCACGCGCTGGCGACGCGGATTCGCGACCTGCCGCTGACCCGCGACCGCGTCATGGCGGCATTGCTGCGGACGTGATGTCGCTGCTGATGCACGGCGTCAGCGAGGGCTTCCGCCGGCCGTTCAAGGAATAGTTGCGGCCGGGCGGCATTGCCGGCGCTGCGGCCAAACCGGCATCCGCAGAAAATAGCCGAGAACGATCGCGACGAGACCGGCGATCAGCCACCACCACACCAGCTCGCGGCCGATCCAGAACAACAGCTCCATCCGCAGGCCGAGCTGGTTGCTGGAAATAGCGCCGGCGATCAGGTCGACGCCGCCGCGCACGGGATCGCCCCAAGCGACGAACAGCACTGCGGCGATCATCCGGGCCAAAAACCGCCGGACCGTGCGCTCGTAGGCGAGCCGGTGCAGACGGACCAGCCCGGGCATGAGCAGCACGAAAAAAACGCCGCGGTAGTCGACGTTCTGTCCGGCGGCAAAACAGGCGATCACCAGCAGCGCGCCGGCCAGCAGGCATTGCCCGTCGAATTGGTCGGGGTAGAGTGCTGCGGCGCCGAGCTGTGGCTGCATGCGCCGGGTTCGAGCGGTGGCCAAAACCAGGAGCACGCTCAGCAACAGCCATGCTGCGGCACCGCGCAGGCGCGGGCCGAGGACCGCGCCGGCGATGCCGAACGGCAGGTTGCGGGCCGAGAACGAATTCGGCGAAATAGGAGAGGGGCGGAATGTTGGCGAGCGCCTTGGCCAATTCGGCATGGTCGAAGAGGGCGAGGCCGATCACGGTCGAGGCGGCGAGGCCCGCTCCGATCAAAGCGTCGCGCCGCCGCTCGCGCAACAGCAGCACCAACAGCACGAGCGGATAATATTTGAGCAGGCCGGCGAACAGGTAGAGCGCATAAGCGCCGAATCGCCAGGGTCGCGGTGCCTGGCCGAGGGTGCAGCCGCCGACGACGAGCAGAAAGATGACCAGATCGCAGTTGGCGCGTTCGAGCGCGTAGATCGTCATCGGCGACAGCGCTGCCAACCCGAGGATCAACACCTCGCCCAACGTGGCCGGGCGGATCACGATGGCCAGCGACAAAATAAACATCAGGTCGAGGCCGAGCCCGACCGCGGTGGTCGAACTCGTGTCGAGAAAGCCCGGGGTAATCGAGAGCCACAGTGGCGAATAGGTGAACGCCCGGCCGAGCGCGTCGCACGGGTTCAAGAGGTACACATCGATCCCGAGGCGTTGACACCGCGCGGCGGCAAGCACGAAGTGGCCGTCGAGAAACGGAAAGCGGAACGGTTCGAAACCGAACAGCTTCAGCGAGGTGAAATAGACTGCGTGTGGCCCCCATCGCCACAATACCGCCAGACCGCCAAAAAGCAGCAGCGCCACGGCCGGGATCGCCAGACGGTACGCCAATCGTCGGCTCGCCTCCGGCGCGGTAAAGGGGAGGTGCGTCGCAGCCATATCGTCGGCGCGAAACTACGCTCAGTACACTAATCCATCGTAAAGGCGGACCGCGACTGGCGATCGGACCCTGGTTTGACGCTTCATTAAGTCTGTGTGACTAACTTAATTTCGTCCGGGGTCCGCCGGGTAGCGCGGTGGGTCGCTCGATCCCGACGCTATCGTGCTAGCCGGCGCCAACACACTCTGTGCTGCAATCCCCAATTACGGAGTCCCGACCTATGCGATGGCCAGGCAGCCTCTTGCCAACAACGTACCTTCCGCCTCATACGCAGAATCGAATGCGATCGGAAACAGATTTACGAAGCGCGCGCACTGAATTTTTTTCCAAACGTAATAATAACCTGCGATATTTATTAAAAAACCGTTACGAATGGATGAATGAATTTATCTTTCCCGGGGATACAGTCGTAGAAATAGGTGCAGGTGCCGGATTTTCCCGGCAGTTTATCAGCGGTAAAATCTTCGCTACTGAAATAACCCCACATCCATGGATCGACGCTTGTGCCGATGGGATGAATTTACCGTTCGGTCTCGAATCGATCGACGTTGCAATCGCCTCTAACGTACTGCACCATTTTGCCCACCCGATAAAATTTTTGCTCGAGCTCCGCGGATGCCTAAAGCCTCGTGGTCGTGTCCTGCTAGTGGAGCCCAATCCGAGTTTCCTGTTGTTGCTGGCCCTGCGCATGATGCGGCACGAGGGCTGGTCATTCGACGTAGACGTGTTTGACCGCACAGCTGTAGCGAACGATCCGACAGATCCATGGTCCGGCAACAACGCGATCAGCGAACTCATGTTCCGTGACCGTAGGGTATTTGAGAAACACATACCAGGATTTGAAATTGTGCACCACGGTTTCTCCGAATGTCTGATGTTTCCGTTGTCCGGTGGGGTAACGGCAAAAACCAGGTCCTTGGAACTCCCGATCACAATACTGAACATCATCCATGCCGTTGATCGCAAATTATGCCGCCTGTCGCCCAGGATATTCGCGATGGGCCGATCGGTGGCGCTGCGCAAGCAGGGCGCGTGACGCGGTAAGCGGCTGGCGCGCGGACCTCGCCGCATCACGAAATACAGCTTTCGTTAACGTTATCCGACCTAGATTGGCTCGCAACGCAAGCGAGCATTTTAGCCCATGGCCAAGACGATCACGATCGTGCTCCCGGTGCTCGACGATTGGCTGTCGTTCGTCAGCCTCGTCTCCGAAATATCCGAGCGGTTTATCGAGTCCGATCTCACCTTCCGCATCTGCGTCGTCGATGACGGCTCGGCCCCGCCGTTCGTAGCCGCCGACCTTAATTTGCCAACGGGCTCGTGCGTGGCGTCGGTCGAAATCATCCGGCTCACTGCTGATCTCGGCTGTCGGCCGGCGATTGGTGAAGGGCCGTGCGCGGCCGCCGACGGCAGCGCGACCGACAGGGCAATCGGCATGGACGGCGACGGCCAGGAGCGCCCAGCCAATTCCACACCGTTATTGGCCGCGAGCCGGGCGCACCGGCACTATTTCGTGTTGGACGGGCAGGCGGATCGGGAAAAACCGGGCGGCTTTGAGTTTTACGGCGGCGGGATATGCGCTGATGTTCCAAGCACTGCCCGGAGAAGCTATCAGCTTTGGCAATTTTTGCGCGATACCGATCGCAGCGGCGCATTGACTGACGCATATGCCCGAACTCGGAAACAATCTGAAGTCCCAGATCATCGGCTCGCACTGCGCTTACCCGACCGTGCCGACGATGCTCAGCAACCGTTGGGCCAAGGTTTCGCGGATGAGTTTCGGGTTCTTGATCGTGCTATCGCTCCCGGCGATGTCGATCGTTCCCCGCCGGTAAGCGGTTTGAGAATCGATCACGCAAACCGGATTCCTGACCAGCGGACGGGTGCGCACCGTAAACTTCGCTCACCATATTTTTGTTTATCTGTCGTAATTCCATGTTTCGACGAAGAAGAGGTAATTGCAAATACGTATCGCCGGGTCGTCGACGTCCTCAGCTCGAAAACGTTTCAGCTCCAGCTGATCTTTGTCGACGACGGTAGCAAAGATCGGACCGGGACAATCCTCGCGAAGATCGCCGCTGCGGACCACCGCGTAACCCTCATCACTCTGTCTCGGAATTTCGGGCATCAAGCTGCGGTCAGCGCTGGGCTTGCGCATTCGCACGGGAACGCAACCGCCGTTATCGACGCGGATCTACAAGATCCACCGGAGGCGGTTCTCGGAATGATCGACAAATGGCTGCAAGGATACGATGTCGTCTACGGCGTTCGTACGAAGCGCAAAGAGCCACGATGGAAAAAGATATGTTATACGTTGTTTTATCGTGTTTTCAAGAAAATAGCGTCCATCGACACACCTCTCGATGCGGGAGACTTTTCTCTGATCGATGAGCGGGTTCTCAAGGAAATAAACCGGCTCCCCGAGAAAAATAGGTTCTTCCGTGGCTTGCGGGCATGGGTCGGATTCGCACAGGTCGGTTTCGAATATGAGCGGGCACCGCGCATCGCCGGGGTTACGAAGTATCCGTTTTTAAAGCTGCTCAAGCTCGCGGCGGACGGAATTTTCAATTTTTCGACGATCCCATTGACGATAGTTTTTTATGTGGGGTGCTTCATATCTTTTCTGTCGTTTTCGGCACTCAGCATTACTGTATTATTAAAACTGACAAACCTGCGAATTTTTGCAGTCGAAGGCAGTTATGTACAAGGCTTCGCTTCGATGATCGTCATCATCCTGTTCATCGGCGGTGTTCAGCTCATTTGTATTGGAATTCTCGGCGAATATATCGGGCGCATTTACCAAGAGGTCAAAGCGCGGCCCTATTTCATCGCCCGTGCCGATTTCAGCGCGCAAGACGATCGGCTTGCCACATCGACCGCGTCGATGAGGAGCGACGGACACGATGCGCGACCCAAACACGCGTTCGAGGCGTCGGTTGTCTCCAATTCTCGCCGCGTCAAAGGATCGGCGTTGTGATCGTCTCGTGGTCGTGCGGTGCCGCCGACGAAAATATGGATCAGGATATCTTAGTCGAACTGGGAGATCTTGTTGCCGGGCATCCGTGGTGGACGGCACGCAGTAGGCTTTTGTTGTGCTTGCTGCGAAGCATCGGGTGTCAGGCTCCGTGCCAAGTCATAGAGGCGGGTTGCGGCTGGGGCACCAATCTTTCCGTGCTCGAAAAGGCCGGGTACAGGGTGACCGGCCTCGATGTCTCGCGGAACGCACTGGCGCGGCTCGACCGCGTCGAGCGGACTCTGATCGAAGCTGACCTTTCCAAGGATCTTCCGCCTAATGCGCCGGAATACGATGTCGTCTTGGCCCTCGATGTAATCGAGCATATTGACGACGATCGCGGCGCGGTACGACGGCTTGCGCAACTGACCAAGCCCGGAGGCCACGTGATCATCAGCGTACCCGCCTTGCCTGAACTCTTTTCGGAGTTCGACCACGCGCAAGGGCACCGACGTCGCTATATGCCCGAAACCCTCAGGAACGCGACCGCCGGGAGCGGACTGGAGATCGGGCAAATCTTCTGGTGGGGACAGTGGATGATCCCTCTGCTCGGAAAGCGAACAGCCGCCACTCGTGCCCTTCCGAGCATGCAGGTCTACAAACGATATCTGTCGCTGCCGCCGTGGCCCGGGATCTGGATCCTGAGATTGATGTTTCTGATCGATCAAGGCCGCACGCTCCAAGGGCGCAACATCAGGGGGACCTCTCTTTTTGCCGTAGCCCACCGGCCGTTGCATGCCGAAGCCGCTTGACTGACGGATCTCGCGTGAACGTCCACCGGGGGTACGCGCAGTCGGGCGAGAGATGGCCGAACGGTTGGCTCTCACCATCCTCCCGGGCACCGGCTGGAACGCTTGCGACATCAGAACCTTTGCCCGCGAGACCGAACAGCTGGCTTAGACGCGATCTTCGCCTCGGAGGAAACCGGCATCGCGCCCGATAGATCGCAAATCGGTGCAACCCGGTACGGCAGCCTCTTGCACTGTCGCCGCGCGGGGCCACAATCTGTCATATGCAGACGACCAACGACATCCGCACCGCGTTTCTCGACTATTTCGCGCGCAACGGCCACGAAATCGTGCCGTCGAGCCCGCTGGTGCCGCGCAACGACCCGACGCTGCTGTTTACCAACGCCGGGATGGTCCAGTTCAAGAATGTCTTCACCGGCATGGAGAAGCGGCCCTACGCGCGCGCCGCCACGGCGCAGAAATGCGTGCGCGCCGGCGGCAAGCACAACGACCTGGAGAATGTCGGCTATACCGCACGACACCACACCTTTTTCGAGATGCTCGGCAATTTTTCGTTCGGCGACTATTTCAAGGAGCGGGCGATCGAGCTCGCCTGGAACCTGATCACAGGCGAGTTCGGGCTCGCCCGCGACCGGCTCTGGGTGACAGTCTATGCCGAGGACGACGACGCGGCGGCATTGTGGGCCAAGATTGCCGGGCTGCCGCGCGAGCGGATCATCCCGATCGCCACCTCGGACAATTTCTGGTCGATGGGTGATGTCGGCCCGTGCGGGCCGTGCTCGGAAATCTTTTGGGATCACGGGCCGGCGATCCCCGGCGGCCCGCCGGGCAGCCCCGAGGCAGAGGGCGACCGCTTTGTCGAGATTTGGAACCTCGTCTTTACCCAATACGAGCAGCTCGCTGCGGGCGAGCGCGTGCCGTTGCCGCACCCCTCGATCGACACCGGCATGGGGCTCGAACGCATCGCCGCGGTGCTGCAGGGCAAGCACGACAATTACGACATCGACTTGTTTCGCGCCCTGATCGACGCTTCGGCGGACGCGTCGGGCGTCGCTGCGGATGGCGCGCATGCAGTCTCGCACCGGGTCATCGCCGACCATCTGCGCGCCTCGGCCTTTCTAATCGCCGACGGCGTGTTGCCGGGCAAGGAGGGGCGCGGCTACGTGCTGCGCCGGATCATGCGCCGGGCGATGCGCCACGCCCATCTGCTCGGCTGCAAGGACCCGCTCGTCTGGCGGCTGGTGCCGGCCCTAGTGCGCCAGATGGGCGCGGCCTATCCCGAGCTGGTGCGCGCCCAGCCGCTGGTGACCGAAACCTTGCGGCTCGAGGAAACGAATTTCAAGCAGACCCTCGAACGCGGGCTGCGCCTCCTAGAGGAGGAGACCGCGCGGCTCGGCCCCGGCGAACCGGTTTCCGGCGAGACCGCATTCCGGCTCTACGACACGTTCGGCTTTCCGCTTGACCTGACCGAGGACGTCCTGCGCGCGCAGGGCCGCAAGGTCCTGATCGAAGGGTTCGAGGCGGCGATGGCGCGGCAGCGCGAGGAGGCGCGACGCAGCTGGGTCGGCTCGGGCGAGGCGGCGACCGAGGCGGTATGGTTCGGGCTGCGCGAAGAGTTGGGCGCCACCGAATTCCTCGGCTACGAGACCGAAAGTGCCGAGGGCGTGGTGCTGGCGCTCCTGCGCGATGGCGTGCGCGTCGGCGAGGCCGCTCCCGGCGACGAGGTGGCATTGATTGTCAACCAGACCCCGTTTTACGCCGAATCGGGCGGACAGATGGGCGACACCGGTATCGTCTTTTCGGCCGCCAGGGCAGAGCTCGCGGTGCATGACACGGTCAAGAAGGCGGGCGAGCTATACGTTCATCTCGGCCGCCTTTCCCGCGGCGTATTGAAGGAGGGAGACGCCGTCGAGCTCAGGATCGACGCCGACCGCCGCCGGCGCTTGCGCGCCAACCACTCGGTCACCCACCTCTTGCATCAGGCATTGCGCCGGCGGCTCGGCCAACATGTGACGCAAAAGGGCTCGCTGGTCGCTCCCGACCGGCTGCGCTTCGACTTCAGCCACCCGAAACCGCTGACCGCCGGTGATCTTCGGGCGATCGAGACCGAGGTCAACGAGCGGATCCGCAGCAACACCGAGGTAGGTACCCGTCTCTTGACCCCGGACCGGGCCGTGGCCGAGGGGGCGCTGGCGCTATTCGGCGAGAAATACGGCGACGAGGTGCGCGTGGTTTCGATGGGCGAAGCCCTCGACGGCGAGGACCGGCCGTTCTCGGTCGAGCTGTGCGGCGGGACCCATGTGGCCCGCACCGGCGATATCGGGCTGTTCAAGATCGTCGCCGAAACCGCGATCGCCTCGGGCGTGCGCCGGATCGAGGCGCTGACCGGCGCCGTAGCCGAGGCCTATATGGCCGAGGAGGAGGGCATCCTGCGGCAGGCCTCCGCGGCCCTGCGCACCAGTCCGGCCGACCTGCCGGGGCGGATCGGCACGCTGGTCGACGAGCGGCGGCGGCTCGAACGCGAGCTGGCTGAGGCAAGACGAACCTTGGCAAGCGCCGGCCCGGCCAGACGGCCGGCTGAAAAGCGGATCGGCGGCGTCGCTTTTGACGGCCGGGTCGTCGAAGACGTTCCGGGCCGCGAGCTGAAATCGCTCGCCGACGAGCTGAAACGGCGGATCGGGTCCGGCATTGTCGCCGTTGTATCGCGCGCCGACGGCAAGGCGGCGATCGTGGTCGGCGTCACCCCCGATCTGGCGGGCCGCTTCGACGCGGTCGGATTGGTCCGGTCCGGCGCCGAGGCGCTGGGCGGCAAAGGCGGCGGTGGCCGGGCTGACATGGCCCAGGCCGGCGGTCCCGAGGCGGGGCGTGCCCAGGCAGCGCTCGATGCGGTCGAACGGGCCGTCGCCGCCACCGCGCAGGCCGCGATGCCGGGTGCCAATTAGCAGCTTCCGACCCGAGTTCGAACCGCTCACCAGCTCCGGGTAGGGCTCGGCTGCGCCCGGCCAATCCTTCGCAACCCTATCCCCAGTGGGGGGAGGGAAGCGTTCGGGGGTGCATTTTGTCCGATGCCATCCGATTAAAAACCGCCCCAGACATCCGATTCGCGTACTGGCGCATCGCCCTTTCGCAGCAGGAGAATACGAACCCTTTGAATTGTTTCCGATCTCCCCAGTTAGGACGGGTTTTTGACGACTGTTAACTAACGAGCCATAAGCTGCTGTTATTGGTGAGACCGGCATGAACTGGAACAAGCGCGGCGAACGGCGCTACCTGCAAGTGTTCGCGTTCGGACCGATGCTCGCAATGACTTTGGTGGGGTTGGCGGCGGGGTGCGAACCGCTGCCGTTCCATCCCGACCCGCTGAGCGTCAACGGCCGCGACGGCGGCGGTACGCCCCCCTCTTATGCCGCGCTGATGCGGATCGGCGAAGCGGCCCGCTCGGGCGGCGATTTCGCCAACGCGGTCAGCGTGTTCCGTCGGGCCGCGGAGATCGAGCCGGGCGCCGCCGCGCCGTTTGTCGCGATCGGCGACACCTTGCTCGCGACTGGTGCGGTCAACGAGGCAATCCTTGCGTACAATTCGGCGTTGGTCCGCGACGCGAGCGACCAGCCGGCGCAGCTCGGGCTGGCCAAGGCTTATCTTGAAACCGGTCGCCCCGAACTGGCGCTTGTGCCGCTGGCCAAGGCAGCGGCGCAGAGCCCCGACGCCCCCCGGCTGCTGGTCCTTCGCGGCGTCGCTGAGGATTTGACCGGTCGCCATCAGGAGGCGCAGGCCGACTACCGGCGCGGTCTGGCAAGGGCGCCTGGTGATGCGGCGTTGACGGTCGATCTGGCCCTGTCGCTGGCTCTGAGCGAAAATTATCCTGACGCGATCGCCGTGCTGCAGCCGGTCGCGATGGCGCCCGCCGCCTCGGCCCAGGAGCGGCAAAGCCTGGCGCTGATCTACGGGCTCCAGGGCAGCGTTGCGGAAGCGGCTCAACTCGGCAGGATCGATCTCGACGAGGCCTCGGTCGAGCACAATCTCGCTTATTATCAGACCCTGCGCGAACTGTCGCCCCAGGCCCGCAGCCGAGCCATTCTTTCGGCCGGCGCCGAGCGGAGCGCTGGTCCGTCGTGATCGAGTCCAAGCCGGTCGATGCTTGCCGGCAATCACTCTTTGCCGGAGATCAATGTTTGCTGAACGTATCCATGATGTTGATCGCGGCCGGGCCGAGCAGGACGATAAACAGGGTCGGCAGGATGAACACGATCATCGGCACGGTCAGCAGCGCCGGCAGTCGGGCCGCCTTTTCTTCGGCGCGGGTCATTCGCGCGGCGCGGGATTCGACCGATAGCACGCGCAGCGACTGGGCCAGCGGAGTGCCGAATTTTGCGGTTTGCTGCAAGGTGTTGACCACCGCCCGGATGGCGTCCGAATCGGTTCGATTGTTGAGGTTGTCGAAGGCCAGCCGGCGGTCCGGCAAGAAGGTCAACTCGGCTGCGGTGATCGCGAACTCCTCGGCGAGTTCAGGCCAGCTAGCCGCGAGTTCGCGCGAGACGCGGACCAGGGTCGCATCGAGGCTGAGCCCGGCCTCGGCGCAAATGACCATCAGGTCGAGCCCGTCCGGCAATCCGAGTTGCAGCTGTTTGGCCCGTTTTCCTGCGGCGTTCCTCAGGTAGATTTTCGGCGCATAAAAGCCGAAGAGAACCGCTGCCAGCGCCGGAACGAACCTGAATTCGGCCGGCGCCGGCAGCAGGTGCAGCATGTAATCGTTGGCCAGCACGGCAACGCCGAACAGCGACGGCAGGCAGAGCCGCGCGAACAGGTAGCCGACCATCGCGTCGGGCGATCTGAGCCCGGCCCGCGCAAGCATCAGCCGAGCGTCACCCGCATGCTTCGAACGCAATAGATCGAGGCGGGTCACCGCCTCGCGCATCAGCCCGACCGGTCGCCGCGATTGCCGTCGGTTGCGTGAGGCCAGCGCCTGCCGGCGCAATGTCTCCTTGCGTTCGACGATCTGCTCGAGCCGCCGCTCAAACGCGTTCTTGGGCCGTATCGCCTGCCACATCGCGACACAAATCGCCAGGACCGCCAGCGCGGCGAGCCCGGCGATCGCATCGTCGGAGCCGATGCCGGCCGGCAGCCAATCGGCGATCCGCAAATCCTCGGGCTGCAGGTTGATCATATGTCGAACTTGGCCATCTTGTTCATAATGGTGATGCCGACGACGAGCATTGCAACCGCCACCCCGTCGAGGATAAAGCCGCGGGCATCGTGAAACAGCGGCGCCAGATAGTTGGGCGAGGTCAGCATCAACAGGCCGATCACTACGATCGGCAAGCCGCCGAGGATCGCCGTCGTCGCGCGCGTCTCGCTCGACATCGCGCGCACCTTGGCCCGCATTTGCCGGCGCCGGCGCAGCGCGTCGGCGAGGTTGGCGAGGGTCTCGGCGAGGTTGCCGCCGGTCTCGCGCTGAACGCTCAGAGCGATGATAAAAAAGCGAAATTCCGGCGTGTCGATCCGCTTGGCGATGTCCCAGAGCAGAGCTTCGAGATCGCGTCCGAGCCGCATCCCGCTCTCGACCAGGCGCAGCTCGCTGCCCACCGGGTCGGCGATCTCATGGCCCGCTCCGACAATCGCTTCGCTGATCGGCAGCCCCGAGCGCAGCGCCCTGACCATCAGATCGATGGCATCCGGAAACAGCGCGGTAAAGGCGGTGATGCGGCGCCGGCCCATCCGACCGACCGCGAGGTGCGGGATCGCCAGCCCGAGACACAGGCCGAGCAACGTGCAAGGAACGACCCCGAGCCGTGTGAGGCCGAGAAGGGCGAATGTCGACAGCGCCGTAGCACCGGCGATCACCAGCACATATTGGCCGATGGTGATGGCCCGTCCGGTGCGCGCCAGACGGGCGGCGAGCAGGTCGCGGCGGGGCAGCCAGCGGCGGGCGACGCGGTCGATCTTTGGCGTCGCACTCTGGGCCCGGGTCAACCGCGCGGATTCGGCGGTCACTGGAACGCCCTTGGCTCGGTCGCGCACCAGATTGAGCCGGCGCTTGACCCGCCGGCGCGCGGCGCCGTTGCCGATCGCGACCGCGGCCGCGACAAAGCCCGCCACGACGGCGATGGCAGAGAGCGCGGCGAGCCAGTCTGCCGCTGCGAACGAGGTCACGGTTTCATCCCGCGAGAGACGGTGGGCGGCGTTCGCGCCGCGGCGGCGTGCCGCGGCTTCATCAAATGATCTCGAGCAGCGGGCGATCGAGCCCGTAATATTCGGCGCGCGGCAAAAAGTACGGGCGCACCCCGCTGGACTTGAACACGCCGCGCAATCGGCCGTCGGCGCTTTCGCCCTGGAACTGATAGCTGAACAGTTCCTGCGTGGTGATGATGTCGCCCTCCATGCCGACCACCTCGATCACGTCGGTCACGCGCCTCATGCCGTCGCGCATCCTGCTGATCTGCACAATCATATGGACGGCGGCGGCAATCTGCGTGCGTACCGCATGCGATGGCAGATGGATCCCGGTCATTCCGACCATGTTTTCGAGTCGGGTCAGCGCCTCGCGCGGACGATTGGCGTGGATCGTGCTCATCGATCCGTCATGGCCGGTGTTCATCGCCTGCAGCACGTCGAGCGCTTCGGCGCCGCGGATCTCGCCGAGGATGATCCGGTCGGGGCGCATGCGCAGGGTGTTGCGCAGCAGGTCGCGCATGGTGATCTCGCCGGTGCCTTCGAGGTTCGGCGAACGCGTCTCCAGCCGCACCACATGCGGCTGTTGCAATTGCAACTCTGCGGCGTCCTCGATCGTGACCGTACGCTCGGCCGGGTCGATCAGACGCGACAGCGCGTTCAGGAGGGTCGTCTTGCCCGATCCGGTGCCGCCGGAAATTAGGATGTTGAGGCGGCAGCGCGCGGCGATCTTCAACAGGGTCGCCATCTCCGGCGAAATGTTCGCCTGCTGCGCCATAACGTCGAGGGTAATGGTCTTTTTTGAGAATTTGCGGATCGAGATCGACGGCCCGTCGATCGCCAGCGGCGGAATGATGATGTTGACTCGGCTGCCGTCGGCGAGCCTGGCATCGACCAGCGGCCGCGATTCGTCGATGCGGCGGCCGATCCGGGTCACGATCTTGGTGGCCACGTTCATGACGTGCTGATCGTCGCGAAACGCCACGTCGGTCAGCTCGAGCTTACCGCGCCGCTCGACATAGACTTGCTTTGCGCCGTTGACCATGATGTCGGTCACGGTCTCGTCCTCGATCAGCGGCTCGATCGGGCCGAGTCCGAGCATGTCCGCGATCAGCGATTGGACCAGCTCGCGCTGCTCGAGAAAATTCAACTGGTTCTTGGTTTCGCCGAGCAATTCCTTAACCCAGCCGTCGAGCTGCGCCTCGAAGGTGGCGCGCGGCATCTCGGCCGCGGCGGCGACGTCCATGTGTTCGAGGACGAGCGGCTGAATTTGCGCCTTGGCCGTCTCGATCGCGCCGCGGTTGAGGCGGCGCTGCGCGGCCGTCGCATCGGCGTCGGCGGCGGGCCGCCCGGGGTTTAAGAGCGCCTGCATCAGCGCGGTGATCAGATCGCGCCGCTCAAGCGCGTTGGCCTCGATCCCATGGCGCGGCAGGTGCGCCTGCACCGCGGCATCGACGATTTTAGCCAGTTCGCCGCGGCTGAGAATCAGGCGCCGCTCGGGGCGGATGTCGCTGCTGAGCCGGGCGAGGAGCTGCTCACGAGCCGCCAGAAGCCGGTCTTCCTGGGTAGCTTCGGGCGATGGCGGCGCTGCCGAAATGGCCGCCGGCGACGCTGCTGAAGCAGCCGGCGGAGGCGACGGGGCGACACGCCGGGTCGATAATTCAGCGATGCGGGCGTCGAGCGCGTTCTCGCCGTCGGGGCGTTTGAAAAAGCCTACCATAGCGAGCGGATGGCAAACCGCCGCCGCTTCGGCGCCGCTGCGGCCGGGCCGGCGAGCAAGGCGGCGAGCTGCCGGAAGTCGCGCACAACCGAGCTGCGGGGTGCAGCCACGGGCAATGGCCGGCCCGAATTGACCGCCGCGCCTGCCGATTTCGGATCGTAGGAAATCGACATGTCCAGGCGCTTGCCGATGCCCTTTTCGAATTCGCTCTTGCCGATCAGCGCGCGCTCGCCGGTTGCGCCGGCCTCGACCAGCCATAGGCGCGGCTGAGGCGTGTGCTCGCGCATCAGGGTCTGCAGCCGGATCGTGTCGCGCAGGCCGGCGAGGCTGCGCTCGCAGATCATCACGATGTGGCTCGCGGCGGCGAGCACGACGCGCTGCACCGGGGTGGCGCCGCGCGGCAGGTCGACCACCACGCGAACGAATTTGCGGCGCAGCTCGTAGAGCAGCATGTCGATGGCGCCGGCGTCGATGGTCATATGCTGCGCCGCCGATGCTTCGGCCGCCAGCACCCGCAAATTTTCGCTGATCTTGACCATGGCCCGGTCGATGAACAGGCTGTCGATGCGCGAGGGCTGCTCCAGGGCTTCGCACAATCCGCTGCCGGGCTCGGTGTCGAGCTTCAGTGCCACGGTGCCGAAATGCAGGTCGAGATCGAGCAACGCGGTGCGTTCCGGATGCTCCTCGGCGAGGACCCAGGCGCAGCCGACCGCAGTCGTGGTAGCGCCGACTCCGCCGCGGCTGCCGACGAACACGATGACCTGGCCGAGCCCGCCGTCGGGACCGGCGGCCCCGCCCGCCGAGGCTTTCTCCAGCATCGCCGCCAGCGCCTCGCGGCTCGGCGGCTTGATCAGATAGTCGTCGGCGCCGGCCGCCAACAGGTCGCGGTAAAGCGCGACGTCATTGACCGCACCCAAGGTGACGAGCCGTAGCTCGGCGCCGCCGACCGAGCGCGCCGCGCCGATTTCGGCAATCGGGGCCGGCAGGTCGGCGAGATCGAGCAGCAGGATGCGCGGGGCCGAGCCGCCGCGAATGCGCCGCAATGCCGCGTCTAAGGTATCGGTGACGGCGAGCTCGTCATCCAGTTGCAGCTCGCGGATTACCCCTTGCAAGCGGTCCAAAGTCGGTTGGTCGCGCAATACCGCGAGGACGCCTTCGCGCGCCGGCTTGGGGAAGGTTTTCGCGCGCACCGCCTTCATTGGCTGCCGCCGCCTGCGCTCGCCCCGCCGCCACCGCCCGATCCGCCGCCGCCCGATCCGACCGGCGCCAGGGTGGCTTCCGCCGGTAGTGGTGGGACCTTATCGTCCAGATAGCGGTCGACAGCCGCCGCCGTCGGCTGGCCGTCTGCCGCAGCCAAGGTGCGGCCGCCGGCGAGATCGGCCGGGCTCGCCACCATCAGGCCGAGATTAACCGCGGTGGCGCAGCCGAAATTGCTGGTCGGCGCATTGGAGAAGTCGCTCGCCGGGCGCATGCTCCAATTCGGGCAGCGCGGCAGGGTTACGGCATAGCGGCCGACCATGACGATGGCGCGGTTGCGCGGAATCCCGGCGAGCGGGCTGGCGTCGGCGACGATGCCCCAGCGCAAGAGCCGGCTCGCGATCGCGTCGCTGCGCGCCTGGGCCAGCGCCGGCGGGCCCGAGGCGGCGACCTCGACGCGGTCGGCGGGGCGGATATCGCCGTTCGCGACCAGCCGGTTGAGCCGCGAATCCTCGCCCGCGGCGAGGCGGGCCGACCCCGGCGCGAAGGCCAATGCCACCTCGCTGGTGGCGCCATCGACCCGCAGATTGTTCGGTGCTTCACTCTTGCTGTATTCGGCGACTCCGGGCACGCAGCCGGCGAGCACCGACGACAAGACGATGACGATCGGACAAAGGTGCTTTCTCATGACCTTGCCTCCCCTCAATCGAGCCGGAACCCGGCCGGGCCGATCAGGCCGCCGCCGCTGCTGTCGAGCGGCCCGCGGCCCGGCGCCGGCAGCTTTTGCCGCCAGGTGTCGCCCCACAGCACCTGTTGCGCGTCGTGCGGTGCGGTAAACCCGTCGGTCGGGCTCGCCAGCGCCGTCTCCGCCGGCCTGACCAGGTAGGGGGTGACGATGACGACGAGTTCGCTCTCGTTGTTCTGAAACTTGTTCGACCGGAACAGCGCGCCGAGGATCGGGATGTCGCCGAGCCATGGGACCTTGGAAATATCCTGGCTAGTGTTGTGCATAAGCAATCCGGCGAGCGCGAAGCTTTGCCCGCTGGCGAGATCGACCGTGGTTTCGGCTCGGTCCACGGTCAGCGCGGGGACAACAGAGCCGCTGATCGTCACGGCGTCGGCGAAATCCAACTGGCTGACCTCCGGCCGGACCCTAAGACTGAGGTGATTGGCGTCGATGATCGTCGGCGTAAACGCCAGCTGGACGCCGAATTGTTGGAACTGGACGGTGATGACCGCAGTGTTTCCGACCGATCCGGGTTGGGCCACCGGATAAGGGAACTCGCCGCCTGCGAGAAAGCTCGCAGTCTGGCCCGAAACCGCAGTTAGGTTTGGCTCGGCAAGCACGGTCACGAAACCCTCGGTGGCCAATGCCTCGACCATGGCGCTGACCTGCTGGCCGAACAGCGAGGGTAACATGCCGATCGTGATGGTGTTGACCGCCGGGGTCACGTTGTTGGTTGTCAGCAATGACACCGCCGGACCGGAAACGGTCGTGCCGATCTCCGAGCTGGTGCCGAGCTTGCTCCAGTCGACGCCGATCTGTTTCAAGATGTTCCGATTGACCTCGGCGATCCGGACTTGCAGATCAACCTGGTTCGGAGTGGTGACCGTGAGCCGGTTGATGACCTTCTCGCCCTTGACCGCGCCACCGATTGCGGTGGCGAGCGTCTGCACCTTTTCCGCCTGTCCGGCGCTGGCGACGGCGCCGCTCAGCACCAGGTTCGAATCGACCTCGGTGACCGAGATGGGTGCTCCCGGCACCAGCTGCCGCAAGGACTGGCGGAGCGGAGACAGGTCGAGACCGACCCGCACCGGCGCGTTCAGCAGCACCTGGTCATTAGCGTCGACGGCATAGATCACGGTCTCGCCCGGCGCTTTGGCGCTGACATAGACGAGGGTCGGCGACTTGACCTGGACGTCGGCGACATCGGGGCTGGCGACGAATACGGTGCTGGCTGGCCGCGGCAGCCGGACCAGGGTGCCCTTGCCGACTTCGAGCCTGATCGGCCGGCCGTTGGCCGGGATCAGCGTGGCCCCGGCCGCAGCGGACGGATCGGCGGCCGATGGCGGATCGGCGGCAGAGGAGGGCAAGCTGCCCGCCGGTTGCGGCGTGGCGGGCGTCGCGCCGGGCGTTTGCGGCCCGGCCGCCAGCGCGGCGGCAGCGAGCCCGAGCCACATCGCTGCGGCGAAACCGAAGCGAGGCAACGGGAACATCAGGAACCTCGAGACGCAGGTTGCGACGCGACAGATGTATCGGTATTGCCGTTCCCGCGCAATATGGTTACTGAACCATCGCTAGAGTTTTGACGGGTCTTGGACGGCTTCGGCAGCAGCTGGCTGACGTCGCTATCGAGGGTGAAGTCGCCTGGACGGGGATCATCGCGCAAATCGACCGCGGCGGCGACCAGCGATCCAACGCCTTGCGCTGCCGCAAGGCTGCGCAGGCTCAGCGACAATTTACCGATATCCGCGGCGACGGCGATGATCTCGCTTTGTTTGGGCGTCACTTCAAAGGTCACGGTGCGGGCCAGCACCGCCTGGCCGTCTTTGCTGTCGAGCCGCTGGTCGATCGCGATCACGCGCACGTCGCGCAGCACGGTTTCCGCCGCCCGGTGCTGATAACCGCTGCTGTTGGCACCGCCGGTCTGCGGCACCGGCAAGGTGATCAGGATGTCGACCCGGTCGCCGGGAAAGACGAAGCCCGAGATACCCGAGGTCGCGTCGACCGGGACGGAGACCGCGCGCATGCCCGGCCGCAGTACCGCGGCGAGAAAGCCGCGCTCGCCGGGATGCACGAGCTTGGCGCCGATGATCGGTTCGCCGGCGACGAACGGTTCGCGCGCGACTGCGCCGGCAAGCGATTTCTCCGCCGCGCTCCCACCGAGAATATAGTCGGCGCTGAGCGCGGTTGCGGGCCAGGCCCGCGCCACCAGGTCGGCCGGCTTCAGGATCTGGCCGCGAACGATCGCGGTGCGGGCGACGAGAATATGCTTTTGCGGCGGCGTCGGCGCGGGCGGCGGCGCCGCGGCGACCACCTGGCGCTGCGCTAGCCACGAGCGCACCATCATTGCGGTGCCGCCGGCGAGCACGAGAGCGATCACGAACAGGATCAGGGTGCGGCCACGCATGGTCCGTCCTCAGCCGAGAGAAGGCCTGATGGTGACGATCAACGCCGCGGCGGCGATCGCCACTCCGTACGGCACCGGCGTCCCGCTCTTCCCGATGCCGGCCACCGCTTGGCGGGGGTCGGCGGCACGGCTCCGCCAGGCGCCGACCCGTGCGCCGAGCGGGGTCAGACAGGCGAGCGCCAAGACCCCGCCGAACAGGCCGGCAAGAGCCAACAGCGGCCCGAGGCGGCCGGGCCCGGTCCATAACGCCGCTGCGGAAAATAGCTTGACGTCGCCGCCGCCCATCAGGCCGCGGGCGAAAATCAAGGCGCCGACGAGAAACACCACCATGGCGCCCGCCACCGCTTCGAGCCCGGCCGCCAAGCTGGGGGCGGCTTCGGTCGCGACGCGCAATGGCCACAGCGCGCACAATGCCACGATCACCGGGTTGGGGATGACCAACCGGCGAACATCCTCGATCGCGGCCGCGGCCATCAAGCCGGCAAAGCCGAACAGCGCGATCAGCTGCACCCCTGACGCCATCACGCCTCCCGGGCTGTCGGAAGTTGCGGCGAGAGGGGCACGGCGGCGCCCAGCGGCCCGATTTTCAGAGGCGCGGCGAATGCTGCCGTTATCGCGGATTGCGGCGAATGCTCCGGTCGAGCGGGCATCAAATGCTCCAAGACGATGATCAGTGCGATCGCATCTTCGAGCCGATTGTCCTAAGGAGTGCTTAACCCTCGCGGCTGCCGCGGCGGCGGGCGGCGCGGGCCGCATCGTGGCGACCTCTTGATTTCTCGGTGCCCTCAAGGGATCAGTGCGCCCTGTCTCCGGGCCGGTCGCGCGTCCGCTTCGACCTGCCGACAACAGCGATGGCGGCGATGAACAGACTGCGCAGGTCCGAGCCCGGCGACGCTGCACCGCCGGCGGCCGCCCCGGCGGCCTCGTCCGGCGCGGCACCCCGGAGCACACGCCCGGATTGGCTGCTGCTGGGCGGCGCCTTTACCGCCTTTACCGTCAGCGCCGGACTGATGCAGTCCTATACCGTCTTCCTGGTCGCGTTCGTTCAGGATTTCGCCTGGGGGCGGGCCGAGACCTCGCTCGCCTATTCGGTCTCCCAGCTGGTCGCCGGCGCCAGCTCGCCCTTGGTCGGCGCCATGGTCGACCGGCTCGGGCCGTTGCGTCTGCTGCTGCTCGGCGGCGGCCTGTTGATCCTGGGGCTGTTGAGCTGCGCCCATATGTCGGCGCTATGGCAGATCATCGCGTCTTACGGGGTGGTCATGACCATCGGCGCCAATTGCCTGGGCCTGGTGGTGTTCGTGCCGTTGCTGTCGCGGCGGTTCGTGCGCCGGCGCGGCCTGGCGATCTCGGTTGTGCAATCGGCCAACGGTTTCGGCCGCGCCTGGTCGGCGCCGATGGCCCAGTTGCTGATCTCGTCGCTGGGCTGGCGCCGGACCTATCTGGTCCAGGCCGGGTTCATGGCCGCGATGATGCTGCCGCTGGCGTTGCTGTTTCGCCGTTCCGCCGCCCCGCCGCCCCGCCGGCCGCCATCGAGCATCGCAGCGGCGCCGGCGCTCGCCGCCCTGCCGTCGCCCGGCTGGACCTTGGCCGAAGCGGTGCACACGCCGCATTTCTGGCTGTTGTTCGCGGTCTATCTGTTTACCGGGCTCGGCAGCTTTCTGGTGTCGCTGCACCAACTCGCCTTCGCCGTCGACCGCGGCTTCGACGAGCTTTACGCCGCTGAGGTGCTGGGGCTCGGCAGTTTCCTCGCGATCGCCGGCACGATCTTCACCGGCACCTTGTCCGATTACATCGGACGCGAATTGTCGGCGATCCTCGCCTATCTCGTCTCGATCCTCGGCGTCGTTTGTGCGCTATTCATTAAGGGCCCGCATCAAGGCTGGCTCCTATGGCTGTTCGCCTGCTGTTTCGGGCTGACTTGGGGGGCGCGCGGGCCAGCGATCACGGCCAAGACCGCCGATCTGTTTCCGGGCCGCCAGCTCGGCACGATCCTCGGCGTGATCACCGTCGGCAGCGGCATCGGCTCGGCCGCCGGCTCGTGGGCGGCGGGCTGGATTTTCGACCTGTCGGGCAGCTACGAACTGGCCTTTGGCCTGTCGATCGCCGCCTATGTCTGCGGCTGCGTCGCCTTCTGGGCGTTGCGCCGGCCGCCGGCGCGCTAGGTCCACGGGCGACATGAGCCGGCAATTTGGCGAAGCGACTGTTTGCCGCGATCGCTATGCCTCGGCGCCCGCAAGTCAGCGCCGGTCCAGCCAGCCCCGCCTCGGCCGGCCGATATAGGTCTCCAAGACCTTGAGTTGCCGCATCTGCTCCGTATCCAGGTTCCTCCGCAAACGCAGCGTGTCGTAGGTCTGGGTGACCCGGTCTTTCAGGACGATAAGAATATCGCTGAGGCTGTTCGCCGAAGTTGAAATATTCAAGTCCGGAACCTCCGCGACGAAATGCCTGTTGCCCAGTGATTCGACAAAAACCGGGATCGGTTTGTTCAGCTCGTAGCTGCCCAGCGAGTCGATGGTCAGCTCGACCTTGGCGATCGCCGGCGGTTGCTTGATGGGAACGACCGCGGGCTTGGAGTCGGCGAAATCCGGCGCATTCGCGGCGACGGCCGGCCGCGGCCCCGGCGGCGCGCGCATTGCGATCATTCCCTCGACGCCGAGCGTCTGCCCGATCTTGGCCCAGAGTGCGCTTCGAGAGCCGGTGCGCAGGGGTCGCGACGACGCAGTCCGATCGAGGCTGATCCGCGCGCTCGACGGCCTGAGCGTCGTCCGCGAAATTTCTCGGGTGTCGCCGGAGACCCGTGCGATCGGATGCAAGTTCGACGACACCAGGACCGAGGGGGTCCAGCTGCTCGACCTGAAGATATTGAGCCGGTTCATTCCTGCGGTCCGGGTTTCGCCGCGGCCGGGGCCCGGACATCGGTGATCAGCGTCGATTTCATGTTGTACACCGGCTCGCCGTCCTGGGTCGGGTGGCCGTCATCGCGGAACACTGCGATCACCACGGATTTGATCCGCATCGTCGTGCCGTCGGCGAGCCGATATTCGCTCCACCTCTCCTTTGAATCGATGACTTCGATTTCTGTTGTATTTTGCAATTCTTGTGGAATTTCGCTCACTGCTTTCTCCAGCATAGGCTCGCAGCGGAAAGCGCCGCCGATCGACCGCACGCGGCGCAGAGTTTCGGCCGGCTTTGTTGACGAAATATTGACGAGCCGGGTCTCCCGGTCGCGGTCCTCTCGCGCCGGCGAGCAAATTCCCGATCGGCGGGGTCGTCCGGGATTGATCCGGATTCGCTTCCGCGTTTAACCCTCCGTCAACGTCGTCGCGCAAAAATCGAGGAATTCCAACCCGCATTCGTGGTCATGACATGTGGACCATCGCCGAAACCGACATCCAGCAAGCGAAAGGGCGGCTGCAACTCCGCCGCGCCAAGATCGAGACGCGATATGCCGAGGAAACGAAGGCGCTCGACGCCGAATTCGCCGCGATCGAGACGCTCGAGCGCTCCGCCGCGGAGTTTGCCCTGAAACACGGCCGGGACGACGCGGGCATCCCGTCGGAGCCGACAGCGCCGACCGAGCCGCTCGCGGGCGGCGAGTTCGGCACCGAGGTCGGCGTCGGGGAGCTAAGCGGCGCCCGGGAGGAGGCGGGACTCGCCTCAGCGTTCCCGGTGGAGAACGAAAGACGCGACAGCGGCGACACCGCCGGCGGCCTCGACATTCTCAAGCCCGGCTCGCGCTGGCGCATGTATCGCGGCCTGCGTTCGACCGATGCCGAAACCGGGCCGGGGCCGGGTTCCCCGACCGAGTGAGCGCGCGGCCCGCGCCGCCGACCGTCTCGGGAGCACGGCTGCGAGACCTCGGTGAACATCGTCGCAGCGGCGCCAGCAGCAGGGCATGTTGCGGTTACATGATCGTAAGCCAGCCGGGCGGCGGAGGGTGTCAGGCGCCCCGATTCCAGCCCCACCAGGCGCACAGCGCCGCGCCCATGACGAGCCGCTTGTCCTCGTCGCCGAGCCACGGCAATTCCTCGGTGAACATCGTCACGCATTGGCGCCACGAGCACGGCATCTTGGTGATGTCGGTGCCCCAGAACATGCGCTGCGGGCCGAAGGCGTCGTAGACCTGCCGCAAATAAAGGTGCAGCGCCGGAAACGGATAGGCCTCGCTCGAATAGTGCGGCACGCCGGTCGCCTTGACCGCCACATTGGGGAATTTGGCGAGCGCCAGCAATTCCGGCATGTGGGTCATCGCGGCTGCGTCCTTCAACGTGCTGGTGCCGCCGCGGCCGCCCAAATGATCGATCGTCAGGCGCAGTCCGGGGTGGCGCTCGGCGATCCGGCCGAGCTCGCTCAGCGAATCCGCCGCCAGGGCGGCGATCGGCACCCCGGCCTGCTCGGCCGCCGCCCACAGCCAGTCGATCGTGCCGTCGCGCAGCCAGCGCCGCGCCGGATCGGCGAGGAACCCATAGCGCAGGCCGAGCATGCCCGGCTGCTGCCGCCAGCCGGCGATCAGGCCGCGCGATTCCGCCCGGTCGAGCGGCAGCGCCCCCATGATCGCGAACCGGCCCGGATAATTCCGCACCGCCGCAAACGCCATCTCGGTCGAATTCGGGTCCCACCCCGGCGGATGAATGATCGCCGCATCGACCCCGCCCTCGTCCATCAACGCAACTGCCTCCTCAGGGGTAAACGCCGTCACCTGCCGATGCGACAAATTGCTCGGCAACCCCGATCCCCACAGGTGAATTTGCGCATCGACAATCTGCATCGCCACCTCTCCGTTCGTTTACGCATCGGGCAGAGTCCCCCGCCGATAATCCCCTTGGCTGAGAGTTCTCGCTGCCGAGGGATCGCGGTGAGGCTTGCTGTTCACCGACGATCGCCGCCTCGCAAATGCGGCAGATCCCGCCGGGCGAGATAGCCGGCCGAGGCCAGTTTTCGAGGCCGCGGATGGCGGGCAACCGGCGCCGCATCTCGCGCTGCTGGTCGGGCGGCCGGTTTGGCGAGAGGCCCGCACCCCCCGGCTGCAACGTTTTATCATGAGCCGGCGCCGCGATGGTGACAACCGGAACCTCCCCCGCTGGGCTGGATCCGGCCTGCGCCCTGAGCGGACCTGGCGGCAAATTCCCGCCGAACCGGGAAATATCCCGGAATTTCTTGTTCCGACATAGTCAATATACCAAATCCATTAGTTAAATCAAAGCCTTGTGCCGATCACACCGGTCGCCCAGCAGGGAATTCCTTGGCGACAGCAGGGAAACCTTTTCGCCTATCAGGGAAATCACGGGAATTTCGCCGTGTGCCACCGGGGTCTCCTTCCTGCGCCTCTCGGAACATCGCACATGAGTTTGACGACATTGCGGAGGGTGTCAAAACGATCGGCCGGCGCCGGGCAGGCTAGAAATCGAAAACTTGGCCCGGCGCTCCACCGCGGCCGGACACGGCATCGACCGGGATCATCACGTCGACCGTGTGGTCGATTGCCGATAGCGGCCGGGATGGTATTTTTCGAACTTAACACACCCGAAACGGGGACGGCGGCTCAAATACGGTGACGGACGCCATGCCGGTGGAGATGACCGAGAAAGAGGGAGCGAGCAGGGACAAATCCGGTCCGATTCGACTCGTCCTCGACAAGTGAAAGCATGTCAGCCGAGCATGCAGCTCAACTATCGCCCAGTCCGCCGCCGGATCAGCGGCCCGCGCGGCGACGACGGCTATTGATTGGCGCGCTCGGCGCCCTAGTTCTGGCGGCCGTCTGCATATTCGGTATCCGGTGGATCCTCGCATCCCTCAACACCGTTTCGACCGATGACGCGTACGTCAACGGCCATGTGACCTTCGTCGCTCCCCGGGTCGCCGGCCAGATCTCTCGGGTACTGGTGGACGACAACTACCGAGTGTACAAAGGAGAGTTACTCGCCGAACTCGACAAGGAGCCGTTTGAGGACGCGGTTGCTGTGAATAGAGCGGCCGTCGATACCGCAGCCGCGAACCTGCGCGCGGCTAAAGCCACGGTGCGGGATATCGAAGCACAAGCACGGGCCCGGCGCTGGGGATTGCAGAACGCCGTACAGGATGTCGACAACAAAATCGCGCTTTTGCACGCTCGGGTAGCCGCTCTCGACAAGAGCAAGGCCGACTTGACGCTCGCACAAGCCGACTTCTATCGGGCGCAGCGCTTGCTGGGGACCCCGGCCGAGAGCCGTCAGGAGTTCGATCGAGCTCAAAGAGCCTTATCTACCGCCAGCGCACAAGTCACCAAATCGCTGGCTGAAGTTTACCAGGTTCGGGCCTCTTTGGGACTGCCGGCGCAACCCGATGGCGGCAAAGGTCTTGACCAAGTCCCGCCGGATCTCGACGAGACCTACTCTTCCGTCCTCGTGGCGCAGGCGGACCTGATTGAGAGTGCGGCGCAACTTGGTGTCATCCATTCCTTTGACCAGAGCCCGAAGCAGATGCTCGAGCAGTTTGCAAAAGAGGGCGACATCGATCGTACCTTCGCTCGGCTGGTGGCTGAGGCTCCGGCCGTCAAGCAGGCTGAGGCCAAGCTCGAATTCGCCAAACGCGCGCTCGCCCAGGCCGAACTAAATCTGCGCTTTTGCGACATCGTCGCGAAGATCGACGGGGTCATAACGCGGCGGAACGTCAATCCGGGCGATTACGTTCAGGTCGGGCAGAATTTGATGGCGATCCGCTCGCTGCGCGAGATTTGGGTCGACGCGAATTTCAAAGAGACGGAACTCCGATACTTGCGTATCGGCCAGCCTGTCGATCTATACGTCGACATGTATGGCGGCCGGCACGTGTTCAAGGGCCGGATTTCCGGCTTTACGGAGGGGACCGGATCGACGCTGGCCTTGCTGCCGGCGGAGAATGCGACCGGCAACTTCGTCAAGGTGGTCCAGCGGCTGCCGGTCCGGATCGATCTCGAAGGGTACAACCCGGACAAAGACACGCTGTTCATCGGTACGTCCGTTGTCCCCTACGTCTACATCAACAAGCCGCCTACCGGGCCCGATGCTGGGAAGTTTCTGCAAACCGTTCTGCCTCAGACACCAACCGTCGCCTTGCCCGGGGGTTCGCCGGGCGCCGACCAATGACGGTCGCGACACTTTCGCCCCCGAGATCCGCTGCGGCACGCAATCCCTGGTTGGTCGCTGCCGTCGTCGTGGTGCCGACCTTCATGGAGGTGCTCGACACCACGATCGCGGTCGTCGCACTGCGCTATATCGCCGGCGGCCTGTCGGCGACCGTCGATGATGGCGAGTGGGTTCTCACCAGCTACCTCGCGGCCAACGCGATTATCCTGCCGATCACCGGATGGTTGAGCGCCCATCTCGGTCGCCGCAACTACTTTCTGCTGTCGATCGCGGTCTTCACTCTCGCTTCCGGGTTGTGCGGCATGGCCGGCAGTCTCGGCCAGCTGATCCTGTTCCGGGTGATCCAGGGGTTGGCGGGCGGCGGTCTGCAACCAAGTAGCCAGGCGGTGCTGCTGGACGCCTTTCCACCGGAAAAGCAGGGCGCCGCGATGACATTGTTTGGCTTCGCTGCGCTGATCGCGCCGGTCGTCGGTCCGACCCTGGGCGGCTGGCTGACCGACACCTACTCGTGGCGCTGGGTCTTTCTGATCAACCTGCCGGTCGGTCTGCTGGCGTTTGTCGGTTGCTACGCCCTGCTCCGCGACCCGACCTATCTAACCGCGCAGCGCATGGAGGTGAAGAAGCGGCCGTTCCATTTTGACTCGATCGGTTTGTCCCTGCTGGTCATCGTCATGGTCAGCTGGGAGGTGATGCTGAGCAAGGGCCAGGAATGGGACTGGCTGAGCGATCCCTTCTGGCGTGTGCAGACATTGGCGACTTTCTTCGTCGTGGGTTTGGTCATTCTCGTTTTCTGGGAGTTACGGCACCGCAACCCGGTGGTCAATTTTCGGGCGTTACACGAACGCAATTTTGCCGGGTGCTGCATCATCATCTTTTGCGCTTATCTGGCGCTCTATGGAGCCAGCACTTCGTTACCCGGGTTGCTTCAGTCCCTCTTTGGCTATGACGCGCTGCGTGCCGGGCTGGTCATGTCGCCGGCCGGGGTCTTTGCGGTTTTGGCGATGCCGATCGTGGGCCGCTTGCTCGGCAGGGGCGCCGACGCGCGGTGGTTGATCGCTGCCGGGCTGCTGGTCATGACGGCAGGCAACTACTGGATGTCACAACTGAACCTGGACGTGAGCCCGGGCCAGCTCATCTGGCCTCGGGTGTTGGTCGTCTTGGGACTGTCGATATGTTTTGCGCCCGCGAACGTAGCGGCCTACCTCTACACGCCATTGGAATTGCGCGGGGCAGCGGTCGGCCTATTGAGTCTGCTGCGCAACGAGGGGGGCAGCGTCGGGACCTCGCTAGCCCAGACCTTCCAAGAGCGGCGTGATCAATTCCACACCCTGCGTCTTGGGGAGTATCTCGATCCCTTTAACGCGGCTGCGCACTCCTTCGTCGCGCACGCGCAGGCGTTCTTCCTCCAGCAGATGTCAGATCCGGTGGCGGCGCGGCAACTAGCTCTGCAGGAACTTGAAAATCTGCGACAGCAACAAGCTTCCTCGCTTGCCTATTTCGATTGCTTTTGGATGTTTGCCGTGTTGACGTTTGTGCTCGTGTTCGTGGTTCTGTTTATGAAGCGATCAGTAGCTGAGAAAGGCGCTCGCCTTACCGGCGAATGAGCCGCCTTGCGGGCGACTACTACACCGAAGGCCATCCTTACGCCCGCTTGTGGCCGAGTCGGGCGCGCTCGGTCCGGGTCGATTACCGCGGGGTTCGGACTTCGTTGATGACCAGCATCCGAGCATCAACTGAAACCGTGCCAGTCTGGTGGGCGGGATGCGTCAGTACCGCGCGTTGCCGGGGGTGCGGGGGAAGGGGATGGCGTCGCGGATGTTGGCGAGGCCGGTTACATAGGCAAGGGTGCGCTCGAAGCCGAGGCCGAAGCCCGCGTGCGGCACCGTGCCGTAGCGGCGCAAGTCGCGGTACCAGGCGTAGTGCTCGCGGTCGATCTGGCGCTCGGCCATACGTGCGTCGAGGATTTCGAGCCGCTCCTCGCGCTGGCTGCCGCCGATGATCTCGCCGATCCCGGGCGCCAATACGTCCATCGCCGCGACGGTGCGGCCGTCGTCGTTCGCGCGCATATAGAAGGCCTTGATGTCCTTTGGGTAGTTCATCACGACGACCGGCTTTTTCGCGTGTCGTTCGGTCAAGTAGCGCTCGTGCTCCGACTGCAAATCGATGCCCCAGGCGACCGGGAACTCGAATTTCTGCCCCTTCGCCCGTTCGAGCACTTGGATCGCTTCGCCATAATCCATATGCACGAATTCCGAGCCGACGATCCCTTCGAGTTTCGCCACCAGCCCCTTCTCGATGCGCTCGTTGAAAAAGGCGAGGTCTTCCTGACATTCGGTCAGCAATGTGGCGAAGGCGTGCTTCAACAGCGCTTCCGCCAAATTCGCATTGTCGGAGAGATCGGCGAAGGCGATCTCGGGCTCGATCATCCAGAACTCGGCGAGGTGGCGGCTGGTGTTCGAGTTCTCGGCGCGGAAGGTCGGCCCAAAGGTATAGACCTTGGTCAAGGCTAGGCAGTAGGCCTCGACATTGAGCTGCCCCGAGACCGTCAGAAAAGCCTCGCGGCCAAAGAAATCCTGCGCGAAATCGACGTTGCCCTCGGGCGTGCGCGGCAGATTGGCGAGGTCCAAGGTCGACACCCGGAACAGTGCCCCGGCCCCCTCGGCGTCCGAGGCGGTGATGATCGGCGTGTTGACCCAGAAAAAGCCGTGCTCGTCGAAAAAGCGGTGGATCGCCCGCGCCAAGGTGTGCCGCACCCGCGTCGCGGCGCCGATCACGTTGGTGCGCGGGCGCAGATGAGCCACCTCGCGCAGATATTCGAGCGTGTGCGGCTTTGGCTGGATCGGGTAGGTTTCCGGGTCGTCGACCCAGCCGATCACGGTAACCGCAGTCGCCTGCATCTCGAAAGGCTGCCCCTTCGCCGGCGACGGCACGATGGTCCCGGTCGCCGCGACCGCGCAGCCGGCGCTGAGCCGCAGGACCTCGTCGGCGTAATTGGGCAAGGAGTTCGGCGCCACCACCTGCAGCGGGTGGAACGACGAACCGTCGGAGAGATGCACGAACGAGATGCCGGCCTTCGAATCGCGCCTGGTGCGCACCCAGCCTTTGACCGTCACTGGAATGTCCGGCGGCGCTCCTCCAGCCAGGACCGCGCGCACGCTGAGCTCGCTCTTGTCCATCGGTCGAGAGTGACTCAGGCGGCGCGAACTTGTCCAGCGATCCCGGCGAACCGTCCCGCAGCCGTCGCCGCCGGAAGTGTTTCGCGGTGGCGCTGAGGCAACGGGTCAGTTGGTGCGGTCGAGATGGAAGAACTCGACGCAGTTGTCGGCCCAGATCCGGCGTTTGTCGGCTTCGGGGATGTCGGCGTAGATCTTGTCGATCAAGGGCCGCGAGTTCGGCCACTCGCATTCGATATGCGGGAAGTCGGTGGCGAACATGATCCGGTCGACGCCGACATGCTGGCGCTCCTCGATCGCGACCCGCTCGTACTGCACGCTGAAATAGACGTGATCGCGCACATAGTGGCTGGGGAGTTCCTTCAACGGCTGGAAGCCGAGATATTCCTGCGCCCAGCCGAGATGGCGCTGGTACCACAAATCCATGTGCTCGAGCCAGAACGGGACCCAGCCGAGCCTGGTCTCGGCGAAGAACACCTTAAGCTTCGGGTGACGCTCGAACACCCCAGCCAAGACCAATTGCGCGATGCTGACCGACGGTGCGAGCCCGAAATTGCACAGCCATTCGAGAAACGGCCGGCGCAGCCGCTGCATGATGACCGGGTCTTCTTTCGGATACTTGAAGGTCGGCTGCGAGGCGCGGGCGCCGGTGCGGTAAAACTGGACGTGCACGGTGACCGGCATGTCCATATCGACCGCGGCGGCCCAGAATTTGTCGTCCTCGGGGGTCGGATAGCCCTTGGCGCTCGGCAGGGCGCCCATCAGGATGCCCTTCAACCCAAGTTTCTTGCAATGCGCCATCTCGGCGATCGCGTCGTCGACATTGGTGATCGGGATGACGCCCATGCCGATCAGGCGGTCGGGCGCCACCGCGCAATATTCTTCGGCGAGCCAGTCATTGTAGCCGCGGATCACCGCCTTGTAGACCTCGTCATGGCTGATGTTGCGCCAGAACACCGGGCCAGCGACCATCGCCGCGAACAGGACCTCGGCGTCCATGCCATCGCGGTCCTGCTCCTTGACGCGCTGCTCGGGCGAGCCGGTGCCGGCGGCGTCGGCGACCTTGAGGCCGAAGGGCTGCCAGGTGCCCTCGGCCCGGCCGGCGCGCAGGTCGAGAAAATTCGCCTCAAGCAACGGCTGGCCTTCGATCATCAAGGCGTCACCGCCATCGGGCAGATGCACGGTGTGCGGCGCGCGCTCGCGGTGTTTTTCCGGCACCCGATGCACCCACCGCTCGGGCGGCACTTCGAGATGACCGTCGCTCGACATCAGGGTGTATTTGCGCGCCATCCAGACCTCCTAGCGTTGCCACAGCCATAATAGTCGGCACCTGGAAGTCACACAAACTGACATGCCGCGCTTAGCTTAAGGAAGAGCGCGATCCCGGTTCGTGTCCGCTATCAGACGCTGACCATGGGTGAGTCCGAACGTTGCTCGGGCCGACGGGAGCGGCAGCTGCCGATCACCCAATGTGGTCGCCCGCCCGCGAACTCGACCCCTCGCGGTCTTCGCGATTGTTTACGACGCCGAAGCTCGCGGATGACATGCCGGCGGTATCGAGATCAATGCCCTCCACCGCCAGACCGCGCTTCAAGAGTTCCCGAATGGCCGAAGCGCGGCTTGGCATGCGGCGAGCAAATCGCCAGTCATCCAACACCTTCATTTCGTTTGTGTTCAGCATGATCTGCAAGCGCTCGGGCCTGTTCCGATCTGGCATACCGCACCTCCTTGTCCTCCTATAACGCAAACTTAGCCATAGGAGTCAACGGTGTCAATTACTAACTTTTGGCTATCGACACAGAACACGCGGTCGCACGAAATGAGCCAAATGCACTCATCGCGTACAATCCATCATCGATTGATTCGCAGTATTGATCTCATTATGCTTTTAGAAAGCAAAATACCTCATATAATTTTGAGAGATTGTGTAATAAATGATTGTGTTGAAGGATTGGTTGATGCAGGCTGCTGTTTGCGATTTTGTTGAGGTGGACAGGATCTGCCGTATGAGAGGACAGCTTGTGAGCGACAATCCGCACGTTCTCATTGTCGATGATGATGTAGAGATATGCACTATAGTAAAAGAATACCTGAGCCAGGAGCGCTACCCGGTTTCGGTTGCCCATAATGGCAGCGAGATGCGCCGGATCGTCCAGCGATCGGCGGTGGATATCGCTCTGCTTGACTTGATGCTTCCGCAGGAAAACGGGTTGACGCTGGCTCGTTCGCTGCACACCGAAAATCCGGACATCGGAATCATCATGGTGACGGGACGTGGCGAGACCGTCGACCGCATTATCGGACTTGAGATGGGCGCCGATGACTACCTGGTAAAACCGTTTCATCTGCGCGAGTTGCTCGCGCGCATTAAGAGCGTCAGGCGGCGCGCAGTGCCTTTGGTGACAAGCCAAACAGCAGGTGGCAGCTCGCAATTTCGATTCGCCGGTTGGCTCCTTGACGCCTCCGCGCGTGAGCTGTACGCGCCCGCGGGCAGGCGCGTTCGGTTAACCACGGGGGAGTTCGACCTGCTCGCGGCCTTTGTCAACCATCCCAATCAGCTGTTGAGCCGAGACCATCTCCTGGATCTGGCTCGGCACCGAGAGTCGGGCCCGTTCGATCGCACCAT
The DNA here is from genome assembly GCA_963832875.1 of uncultured Alphaproteobacteria bacterium. Taxonomy (GTDB): domain Bacteria; phylum Pseudomonadota; class Alphaproteobacteria; order ATCC43930; family CGMCC-115725; genus AP-15. Next base: position 155,868 of record CAWHWB010000008.1, read on the forward strand.
CGATGTGCAGGTTGGACGTCTTCGGCGCAAGCTCGACGACGACCCGAAGCAGCCTCACCTGATAAAGACGTTGCGCGGCGCCGGGTATATATTTGCCGTGCCGGTCGAGGCGTAGCCGATAGCGCACCAATCGGTCTCGGCAGCCTGCCGCCATGCTGGTCTTAAATCGCGATTCGCGGCACCCTATAAGGTATCCGTCTGATACTGCACCAGAGCGCCGGGGGCCGGGCAATAGCCGAGGCAGTCGCCGCAGCCGGTGCATTTCTCCGCCTGCACTTCATAGAGGTGGCGCGGCTCCAACAGCATCGGGCGGATTGCCGATTCGGGGCAGACCTCGCGGCACAAGCCGCAGGAATTGCAGATCGCGTAATCGATCCGCACCTTCATCGCCGCACCACTACGAAGCGCCGCCAGCGACATTTTTTCGTCATTCCCGCGAAAGCGGGAATCCAGGACGCGCGACAGGGCCTGACTTGGTTCGCTCCGCGAGCAAGCTCTGGACCTTCGCTTTCGCGGGGGCGACGAATGAGGCGTTCGTACCGGCATCGCTTCATCGGATGCCGCCGACCTGGTGCAACAGGTAGCCCAATGCCTCCTCGACCGGCTGCTGCGTCTGCGGCGTGGCGCACAGGAAATCGATCTGGAACTTGCCTTCCATAAAGTGCATCAGCTCTTCGTCGCGCTGCGAGAGATGCTCGTGCCGCACCAGCGGGTCGGCGACCCGGTCGAGATAGGCCATGATGCCGATGCAGGCGTTGGCTTCCTGGTAATAATTCTGTGCCGCCCGCGCCAAAGGATGAATGTGCGGGAACATCATCGACATGCCGAAATAGGCCGGCAAGGGCTGGGCGTTGGCCGCGGCAATGTCCATCAGCTCGCGTTCGTTTTTGATCCAGCCTTTGCCGAGCAGGACGTCGGCGTGCAGCTTCGAATGCTTACACTCGTCCCAGATCTGGCGGGCGCGCATGCGCTGCAGATCGATGTAGCGCTGCTGGTCGGCGATATCGACCGACAATAGCTGGCCCGACATCTGCTTGATCGACATGTGCACGCCTTCGGCGGCATAGCCGCGCAGGGCGCGTTCCTTCTTCCAGTCGTCGTCGTTGCTGGCCAATTCGCGCTCGATCTCGGCGAGCGTGCGCTCTAATGAGATTTCCCAGCCCTTCACGCATTGCTCGCGGGTCAGGCGCAGCCGGAACTCGGCTCCGGGCGCACCCGGCATCGTCGGCCACACCCACTTGTCGCAGAACTGTTCGAGGATCGGATGCATCCGCGTCTCCGTGCCTAAGCCTCTGGCCGCTCCGAAGCGGCGCTTATCATTTCACCGTCGTTCCCGCGCAAGCGTGGCCCAGAGCAACGATCTGGGGCCTGGGGAATGACGGATGTGCATGTGAAAAGGCCCTTTTCAAGTCGCGCACCTCAGGTCGGTCGCCAGGCTTCGGGCGGGGGCGGGACCAGCGAACGGCCGGTCTCCGCTTCGACGATCGAGCCTTCTGCCGGGCAATACATCAGGCACGCGGTGCAGCCGGGGTAGGTGCATTTGTCGACGTCGATCTCGATGCGGTGCAGCGGCTCCAATGCGATGTAGACCGCGTTCAGATCGATCTCGCGGCAGACGATGTAGCACATCCGGCATTCGGTGCAGCGCTGGTGATCGATCTTGAGGCTGGCCATGCCGGGTCCTTCAATCCATCACCTGGACCCGCGGCATCGGCGGCGCCGGGGTCTGCCGGTCGAGGACGAAATCGCCGAGCTCGTGCAAAAACCGCCCGTAATCGCGGCGGGCGATCGCGCAGGCCCAGCGGCACAACTCGGCCTCGACCGGCTTTTCGATCGATTCCTCGACGATGCGGCGACCCATGTTGATGTGGCTGCGGTTTTCGACCGCCTGGCTCACGAAGACGCCCTTGAGATCCGGGTCGGGGGTCGCCGCGGCCAGCCCTTCCATCCACTCATATTCGATGATCTTGGGGCCGAGATTGAGCGCGGCGATGCGGATCGGATGCGGATATGTTGCGAGATTGCGCAACGAAAAGACGTAATAAGCCAAGGCCGAATCGATCGCGAACCGGCCATAGGGCTGATCGAACGCCTCCCTCTGGGTGGCAACGGCGCCGCGCCGCAGGAGCGCATCGAGATACAGCATCTCGTGCGTCGATTCGTCGACGATCTGCTTCGCAAACAAGTATTTTACCGAAGCCGGGAAGTCGTTCATCTCGAGTCCCTGGCCCCAGCCGCCGTAGATATAGTAGAACATCCGCTCGAGCGTCCACAGCCGGCCGATCAGCCGAGCCGCGGCAGCGTCGTCGAGGCCGTTCTGCCCCGCTGCCGCGATCACCGCCTCAATCGGGCTGGCGCGGCTTTCCGCCCGGCTTTTGCCGATCAGCTCCTGCGCCAGCTCGCGCCCCGGCAGCTCGGGCACAGCCAGCCGCCGCCTAGGGGCTCACGCGTCCCAGACCGCAAAGCATTTGCTCGAATTGAAGATCCAGGTCTCGATAAACTGGGTTTCGCTGGGCCGCCGGCCGAGCGCGTTCATCGCCCCCATCAGGCACATCCAGTTCAGGATCTCCTGCTGGCCGCTGTCCTCAACCGCGCTTAGCGGGCGCTCGCGCCAGGTGGCGTAATCGGCCTTGACCAGTGCATCGTAGAGGGCGCGGTCGGCCGCGACATCGGGATAGAGCAGCCAGTTTTTCGGTGTCAGAAACGCGTGCGACCAGCTCGATGACGCCACGAGCGCCACCCGGTAAGGGCTTTCCTTGACGATCCGGGCGCAGGCCGCACCCAAATCGAAGCAGCGCCACGGGGCAGGGGAGGGCGGGTCGAAATCGGCCTCGGCCGGCAATTCGCTCAAGCTGCGCACACCCGCTTCTTGGGCGACGACCCGGCGGCCATAGCAATTGACCTGGAACGGCAGCACCGGATAGGGAAACCCTTGCCGGTCGTAGTCGAGAAACAGCAGCGTGTTTAGAAACGCGTGGCCGAGCTGGTGGTGCAATGGCCGATATGCATAGGAGACGTCGAATCCGGTTTCCAGCAACTTGCCGGCAAGGTATTTTCCGGCGTTCCGATGTCCCGCGTATTCGAAGACCTTGTCGTGCGGCTCGCCCCAAGCATTTGCGTTGCGATAGTATTCCCACGGCTTCGGTGTCATCGATTCGTATGCCAGCACACTGAATGGCGGGATGATGTCCTCCTTAAAATTTTCGTACTGGTCGTCACCCCAGATCACCACCAGATCGGGATCGAACTCGTCGAGCGCGCGCCGGGCGTTGCGAAACCCCGCGGTCAGCGACTCGCGATGGCGCCTGGCGGCCGATAACCCGTGATCGGCGCCGTATTCCTCGCGCATCGCCGCCGGCCAGCCCTCGGGATGGCGGTATTGCTCGGGAAGCGCGGGATCGTCGAGGACCCGCTTCAGGATCCGCCCCATGCTTTCGTCGGTTCCCGAAAGCGGCGGAAAATGGGTGACGCCGAGGCCCAGAATCTCTCCCATCGCAAATCCTCCCAGCGGGTGTATGGCGCAGCGTCTGCGTTACGTTTGCCGCGGCAGTTTGTCAAGGTTGCGCACGCAGTCCGGCCGCTCTGTCGGGCCGCCGATTCGCCGGCTCGGTTCGCGGAGTTCACCAATTCTGAAGGTCCGAGCGCCGGAATTCTAGCAACTCCGCCTGCGATGTTGCGCGATCTGGCTCGGTTGTGGCAAGAAAGCGCCCGGGGAAGACTGTATCGGGGGGTCTTGCGATGCGGCTTTGTCGCGTCAGCCGTCGATCGTTGCTTGGCGCGCCGCTGCTGGCCGCGCCGGCGGCGCTTTTGGGCTCGCCCGCACGAGCGGCCGAGGACGGCTTTTCGGATTTCCTTTATATGGTCCGGCGCGATGCGGCAGCGCGGGGAATCCGGCTGTCGACGATCGACCTCGCTCTGCGCTATGCCGAATATCTGCCGCACGTCATCGAACTCGACCGTCGCCAGCCCGAGCAGGTGCTGACCTTTGCCCAATACCTGCAGAAGACGGTCACGCCGCAGCGCGAGGAGAATGCGCGCCGTCAGCTGTTCGACAATCGGCAGCTGCTCGACGCGGTATGGCGGCGCTATTACGTGGAGCCCCGCTTTATCGTGGCACTATGGGGTCTCGAAAGCGATTTCGGCGCGGTCACCGGCAACTACATGGTGGTGTCGTCGCTGGCGACGCTGGGTTTTGACGGGCGGCGCGGAGCTTATTTCCGCAGCGAGCTGATCTCGGCCTTACGCATCATCGATCAAGGCAACGTCGCCGCCGGGAACATGACCGGCTCCTGGGCCGGGGCGATGGGCCAATGCCAGTTCATGCCGTCGACCTTTCTCGGCTACGCGGTCGATTTCGGGGGCGACGGCCGCCGCGATATCTGGACCGACCGGGCCGACGTTCTCGCCTCGATCGCCAATTTCATCGCCCATCTCGGCTGGCGCGACGGCCAGCCCTGGGGTAGGGCGGTGCTGCTACCACCGGGATTCGATGCGCGTTATACCGGGCTCGAGGTCAGGCGGCCGACCCTGGAGTGGAGCCGGATGGGGGTACGCAGCACGGGCGCCGGGCCGCTGGCGCCCACCGACATCGAGGCTTCGCTGGTCATGCCGGACGGCGTCGACGGGCCGGCACTGCTGGTCTACGACAATTTCCGAACCATCATGCGATGGAATAAATCCACCTATTTCGCCGCCGCCGTCGGCTATCTCGCCGACAGCATGGCGGGAGGGGAGGGCGTCGAGCACGGCTGATACTCGGTAAGCGGGGCGGGGGACACGATGGCGGGGGAAGCCGGCGGCCGCGCGCGGATTGCCGCACCGATTGTATTGCTCGGCCTGCTGCTCGCCGGTTGCGCGTCGCAACCCGATACCGGGTCTTACCGCAGCGCCGGCGGCGCCATCGGCGACGGGCAGGGCAGCTACCGGGTCGGCCGTCCCTATCAGATCAAGGGCGTGTGGTATTATCCGGCGGTCGATTACAACTACGACAAAACCGGCATTGCCTCGTGGTACGGCGAATATTTTCAGGGTCAAGCGACCGCCAATGGCGAAATCTTCGATCTGAATCAGCTGACCGCGGCCAACACCACCTTGCCGATGCCGAGCATCGTCGAAGTGACCAATCTGCAAAACGGCCGGTCGCTGCGCTTGCGGGTCAACGATCGCGGGCCGTTTGTTGACCGCCGCCTGATCGACGTGTCGCGGCGCGCCGCTCAGCTCCTCGGCTTCGAGGCCCAGGGTACGGCCCCGGTCGAGGTCAAAATCGTCAAGGACGCCAGCATCGAGGTCGCCGAGGAGGCGATGCATAACGAGGGCCAGAGCCGCGTCATGGTCGCCGATGACGGCGCAGCTGCGACAACCGCTGTGGTCGAGCCGCCAACCGCTGCGTCGGTGTCCGCCGCGCGGCCGGCGAGGACGCCCGTCGAAACCGCACCCCGGGCGAGGGCTCGCCCGGCGACCCCGCGACCCGCCAGCCCTGCGTCGGCGCAGGTGGCCGCGGTCGCGGCGCCGCCAACGAGCGCTGCGCCGCCATCGGCGCAGGTGGCCGCGATCCCGGCGCCGCCAACGAGCGCTGCGCCGCCATCATCCGCCGGGGCCTTTGCGGCACTGTCCCGGTTTGCCCTGATCGCGCCGGCTGAGGCGGCGCCGTTGCCTCGCGCACCAACGCCGGCACCCGAACGCAAAACCGTCGCCCGGCCGATCCGCATCCCAGAAATGCCACTTTCCCGATCGAGGACTGTGGCGGACACGAGCGGGTCGACGGGACGGCTCTATGTCCAGGCCGGCGCCTTTCTGGTGCGGGGAAATGCGCAGCGGGTGGGGTCGCGCATCGCACCCTTGGGCAGCGTCCGGGTGACGACCGCTGCGGTCAACGGGGTCGAAGTCTATCGGGTGCGGCTCGGCCCGGTGGAGAGCAAGGAGCAGGCGGTCCGCCTGTTGCGGCGCGTCGTCAGCAGCGGCTACCACGGGGCGCGGATCGTCACCGACTGAAGAGCGTGCGGCAATCCGGGCGTGACGGCGGACGGATGTGACGGCGAACAGATGTGACGGCGAACAGATGTGATGGCGAACAGATGTGATGGCGAACGGGTGCGACGATGGGGATGATGCCGCGTCTGATCGGAATTGCGATGACCGTGCTGCTGACGGCGGGCCTCGCGGGCGCACCGGCGGCAGCAAAAACCGGCGCCAGGGCCAAAGCGAGGGCCTCGATCCCAGCGGCGATCGCGTCAGCCGCGACTGATGCATCAGGCTCGCCGGCCATCGGCATCGACACCCAGGCTGCTCACGCGATCATCGTCGAGGTCGAGACCGGCACGGTGCTGCTCGACAAGGCCGCCGACCAGCCGTTTCCGCCGGCCTCGCTGAACAAGCTGATGACCGCCTATGTGGTCTTCGACATGCTGAAGAAGGGCCAGGCCAAGCTCACCGACGAATTGCCGGTCAGCGAGGAGGCGTGGCGGCTCGGCGGCTCGAAGATGTTCGTGCCGCTGGGCGCCAAGGTGTCGATCGACGATCTGGTGCACGGGATGATCATTCAGTCGGGCAACGACGCCTGCCTCGTGCTCGCCGAAGGTCTGGCCGGCAGCGAGCAGGCCTTTGTTGATCTGATGAACAAAATCGCCAAAAAGATCGGGCTCAAAAACAGCCACTTCGCCAACGTCACCGGTTTGCCCGACCCGAACGGGTGGGTCACCGCGCGCGACCTCGCGACTCTGGCGATCCGGACGATCCAGGATTTTCCTGAATATTACAAGATCTATGGCGAAAAGGAATTCGTCTTCAACAATATCAAGCAGGGCAACCGCAATCCGCTGCTTTATGAAAACGACGGCGCGGACGGGCTGAAGACCGGACATACCGAGGAGTCGGGATACAGCGTGACCGGCTCGGTCAAGCGCGGCGACCGACGCATCGTCATCGTCTTGGGCGGGCTGCCGACGATGCGGGCGCGCGCGCAGGAGAGCGAGCGGCTGGTCGACTGGGCGTTTCGCGAGTTCGACGACGAGCACCTGTTTACCGCCGGCGAGACGATCGAGGAGGCGCCGGTCTGGCTCGGCGCCGACGCGCGGGTGCCGCTTTCAGTCGGCCGGGATTTGATGGTGACCCTGTCGCGCCAGGAGCGCGCCGGGATGAAGGTCACCCTCCAATACGACAGCCCGATCCCGGCCCCGATCAAAAAAGGCGAGGCAGTCGGCAAAATCGACGTCACCGCCCCGGGGATGGCGCCGATCGAACTGGCTTTGGTCGCGGCCGCCAATGTCGGGCGCATGGATGCGATCGGCCGCATCGCCACGCTCGCGGGCTATCTCGCCTGGGGCCAGCGACACTGACCAGCGGCACTGAGGGACGATGCCACGCGGCCGGTTTATCACCCTCGAAGGCGGCGAGGGAGCCGGCAAATCGACCCAGGTGCGGCTGCTCGTCGCGGCCCTCGAAGGTGCCGGAATCGCAGCGCTGGCGACGCGCGAGCCGGGCGGGTCGGAGGGCGCCGAGGCGATCCGTCGGCTGCTGCTCGAAGGCGAAAACGCCCGCTGGGATGCGCAGCAGGAGGCGCTGCTGCTGGTGGCGGCCCGGCGCGACCATGTCGTGCGGTGCATCGAGCCGGCGCTGGCGGGCGGCGTGTGGGTGGTGTGCGACCGCTTCGCCGATTCGACGCTCGCTTATCAGGGCTATGGCCGAGGCCTCAGTCCCGCCGACATCGCCATGCTGCACCGCTTTGCGCTTGGCGATTTCGCCCCGGACCTGACCCTCATTCTCGATGTTCCGGTGTCGGTCGGGCATGCCCGCGTCGCTGCCCGATCGGCGTTCGCCGACCGCTTCGAGCGCCTCGACCCCGCCTTTCACGACCGGCTGCGCCAAGGGTTCCGCGACATCGCCGCCACCGACCCCGGCCGATGCGTGCTGATCAACGCCGCCGGCGAACCGCAAGCGGTGTATCGGGCAGTGTGCGAGGCGGTAACGCAGCGGCTGGGCGTGGGGTTTGCCGCGTCAGGCGTAGATGCTGACGGGATCGCTCCGATCGGGAGCATTGAACGATGACCGGGCGCCGCTGATGGCTCGCGAAGCCGATGCTGCAGCCGGTGCGGAGAGCGCCGCGCCGCCGCCGCGGGCGAACCCCGATCTAATCGGACATGAAAGTGCCGAGCGCGAGCTCGAACGGCTCTACCGGACCGGCCGGCTGCCGCATGCGATCCTGCTCGGCGGCCCGCGCGGCATCGGCAAGGCGACGCTCGCGTTCCGCTTTGCCCGCTTTGTGCTGGCCCGAGGCGATCCCGCCGCCGAGGCGCCGCTGTTCGGCGGGGGCGAAACCGGGATCGCCGTGGATCCGCACGGCGGCGTGTTTCGCCGGGTGGCGGCCGGCGGCCACGCCGATCTGTTGACCGTCGAGCGCGCCTGGGACCCGCGTCGCAGGCGGCTGCGCGGCGAGATCCTGGTCGAGGATGCGCGCGAGATCGTCGGCTTTTTTCGGCTGACCGCGGCGGAGGAGGGCTGGCGCATCGTCATCATCGACGGCGCCGAAGAGATGAACCGGAACGCCGCGAACGCGGTCCTGAAGATCCTCGAAGAGCCGCCGGGCCGGGCATTGCTGCTGCTGGTCAGCCACAACCCGGGGCGGTTGCTGCCGACGATCCGCTCGCGCTGCCGGCGGCTGATGCTCGCCCCGTTGCCGCTGGCGGAAGCGACGCGGCTGATCCGGCAATACCGCCCGCAGCTCGACGAGGCCGAGGCCGTGGCGCTCGCGGCACTGTGCGCCGGCAGCGTCGGGCGCGCTCTGGGGCTCGCCGATGGCGGCGGCCTCGCCCTCTACCGCTCGCTGCTCGATGCGTTGTCGCCGACCCGGCGGAGCGATCCAGGCCGGCTGCACGACTTCGTCGACCGGCTTGCCCGCGGCGATGCGGAAGACGCTTATCGCGCGACCGAGGAATTGCTGTCGCAGCTTCTCGCCCGGCTCGCCGCGGCTGCCGCGGGCCGGGAGATCGGCCCCGAGCAAATTTCGCCGGGTGAGGTCGCCGCCCTTGAGCGCGCGACGATGCAGGCCCTTGCCGCCGCCGGCGCTCCGGCGCAATGGGCCGATTTGCACGCCAAGATCGCGGATGATTTTGCCGCCGCCGATGCGCTGAACCTCGACCGCAAGCAGACGCTGCTCGGCGCGTTCTTTGCCATCGAACAGATGGCGCGCTAGAACCGGCCCGCGCTGATGGCTGGATCGCGAGCGGTCCCGGCCCATATCTGGGGTTTGGAGAGGATCAATGAGCGCGCAACGGCCGTTTTTCGTCACGACGCCGATCTATTACGTCAACGACCTGCCGCATCTGGGCCACGCCTACACCACGGTGGCGTGCGACGCCTTGGCGCGCTTCATGCGGCTCGACGGACGGCCCGTCAAATTCTTGACCGGAACCGACGAGCACGGCCAGAAGGTCGCGCAGTCAGCGGCCGCGGCAGGGGTTTCGCCACAGGAGTTCGCCGACCGCAACTCGGAGCGGTTCCGTGAAGTTACGCGGCTGCTGAATATCTCCCACGACGAATTCATCCGCACCACTGAGCCGCGTCACACGCGAGCGGTACAGGCGTTGTGGCAGGAATTGGAGCGGCGCGGCGAAATCTATCTCGGCCGCTTTGCCGGCTGGTATGCGATACGCGATGAAGCCTTCTACGAGGAAAGCGAACTGGTCGACGGCCGGGCGCCGACCGGCGCCGAGGTCGAGTGGCTCGAAGAGGAGAATTATTTTTTCCGCCTGTCGGCTTGGCAGAAGCCCTTGCTGGCCTATTATGACGCCAATCCCGACGCGGTGGCGCCACGCGGTCGGCGCAACGAGGTGATCAGCTTCATCAAGGGCGGGCTCAACGACCTGTCCATCTCGAGAACCAGCTTCACCTGGGGGGTTCCGGTACCCGGGCACCCTGGTCACGTCGTCTATGTCTGGCTCGACGCGCTGATAAACTACATCACTGCCGCCGGTTACCCGCAGTGGCACAATCACGATTCTTCAGGCCTTTGGCCCGCAGATCTTCATGTAGTAGGTAAAGACATTGTCCGCTTCCATGCAGTTTATTGGCCGGCGTTTTTGATGGCCGCAGGGCTGGACCCGCCGCGCCGCGTCTTCGCCCATGGCTGGTGGACCGTGGAAGGCGAAAAGATGTCGAAATCGCTCGGCAACTTCATCGCGCCGAAACAACTGGTCGATACCTATGGGGTTGATCCAGTACGCTATTTCATGCTGCGGGAGTTGCCGTTCGGCAGCGACGGCGATTTTTCGCAACGCGCCGTCGTGGCCCGGGTCAACGGTGACCTCGCCAATGATTTCGGCAATCTGGCGCAGCGCGTGCTGGTCATGATCAATCGCGACTGCGACGCGATCTTGCCCGATCCTGGCCCGCTTGCCGGCGCCGACGAGACCCTGCTCAGGGCTGCGAGCTCGCTCTTAGGAACGGTCCGCGACCATATGGCAGATCTAGCATTCCATCTTGCCCTCGAAGCCATTTGGCGGGTTGTCGCCGAGGCCAACCGCTATGTCGACGAGCAGGCACCTTGGGTGCTACGCCGTAACGATCGGGCGCGGATGGGCACAGTGCTCTATAGCCTGGCAGAGGTTATCCGGCATCTCGCTATTCTGGTGCAACCGTTTGTTCCGGTTGCGGCGGCGAAGCTTCTCGACCAGCTCGCCGTGCCGCCGGCGTCGCGCGATTTCGCCACGTTGGAAACAGCACCGCTTGTCCCGGGCACGCTGCTGCCGAAGCCTGCGGGCATTTTTCCGCGGTTTGTCGAAGCGTCGGCGGCGTGAGCGGCGCTGGCAACAGGGCGGCAATGCTGGTCGACAGCCATTGCCATCTGGACTTTCCGGATTTCGCAGCGGAACGCGAAGCGGTCGTCGCCCGCGCCCGCGCGGCCGGGGTCGGCGCGATGCTGACGATCACGACCCGGCTCGACGAGTTCGTGGGGGTGCGCGCGATTGCCGAGAGCGATGCAGCGATCTGGTGCTCGGTCGGAGCGCATCCGCACGAGGCGGCCGACCACGCGGCTTTGCTCCCCGAGCAATTGATAGCACTCGCGGCGCATCCCAAGGTCGTCGGCCTCGGCGAGACCGGGCTCGATTTTCATTATGATCTAAGCCCGCGCGACATTCAGGAGCGCGTCTTCCGCGCCCATCTCGCAGCCTCGCATCAGACCGGGTTGCCGCTGATCATTCACGCTCGCAACGCGGACGGCGCAATAGCGCGAATTCTTGAGGAACAACATCCGCCACCTGGCGTATTGCATTGTTTTTCCAGCGGTCGGGAATTGGCTGAAAAGGCGCTCGCGCTCGGCTTCTACGTCTCGATTTCGGGCATCGTGACCTTCAAGAACGCCGACGAGCTGCGCGCGATCGTGCGCGACCTGCCGCTCGACCGGTTGCTGGTCGAGACCGACAGCCCTTACCTGGCCCCGGTGCCGTATCGCGGCAAGCGCAACGAGCCGGCCTTTGTCGCAGCCACCGCGGCGGCGGTCGCCGCGCTTAAGGGAATCGAGATCGAGCATCTGGCAGAAGCGACCACCACCAATTTCTTTCGTCTGTTCGCCAAGGCGGCGACGCCATCGGCAACCCCGCTTACCTCATGAAGGTGACGATCCTCGGCTGCGGTGCATCGACCGGGGTGCCGGCGATCGGCCCGGACTGGGGAGAGTGCGATCCGGCTGATCCCCGCAATCGTCGCCGCCGAGCGTCGTTGCTGGTCGAAATCGGGTCGCTCGCGATCCTGATCGACACCTCGCCCGACCTGCGCGAACAGCTGATCGATACGCGGGTGGCAAGGCTCGACGCAGTGTTGATGACCCACGCGCATGCCGACCACCTGCACGGCATCGACGATCTGCGCACCGTCAACCGGCTGATGTGCGCGGCGATCCCGCTTTGGGCCGACGGCAAAACCTTAGCGGAAATCCGCCGCCGCTTCGGCTATGTGCTCGAACCGCCGGAGGAACCGGGCCGGTATTACAAGCCGTGCCTGACGCCGCACGAGATCGGCGGCCCATTTACTATCGCTAGCTCCCGGGTGGTGCCGTTCGCGCAGGATCATGGGTTCAGCACGACGCTCGGCTTTCGCATCGGGCCGATGGCCTATTCTACCGACGTGACCGAACTCGACGACGACGCCTTTGCCGCGGTCGCCGGCGTCGAGCTGTGGATCGTCGACTGCCTGCGCCGAGCTCCGCACCCGACCCACAGCCACCTCGAAAAGTCGCTCGCCTGGATCGCCCGGGCGGGTCCGCGCCGCGCCGTCCTGACCCATATGGACCAGAGCCTCGACTATCGCCAACTCAGCGCCGAACTGCCCTCGGGCGTCGAGCCCGGCCGGGACGGTCTCGTCATCGAATTGCCGGACCGGTGATCCGGGCGGCGCAGGCGACGGACCGGGCGGCCGTCGAAGCGATCATCGACGCGGCCTATTCGACCTATGTCGAGCGGATCGGCAAGCCGCCGGGACCGATGCTCGACGATTATGCGGCGCTGATCGACACCGGCCTCGTCAACGTGCTCGAAGACGCCGACCGCGCGGTCGCGGCGGTGATCGTGCTGATCCCGAAAGCCGATGACCTGCTGCTCGACAACGTCGCGGTGCGGCCCGACCGCCAGGGAAACGGGTTTGGGCGGGCGCTGATCGCGTTTGCCGAAACCGAGGCGCGGCGGTTGGGATACGCCGAGCTGCGGCTCTACACCCACGAGAAGATGACCGAGAACATCGCGTTCTACTCCCGGCTCGGCTTTGTTGAGACCGGCCGCGGACGAGAGGCCGGCTACGATCGCGTCTTTATGCGTAAACGGGTCGAGTAGTTTCCATAATATATATTATGCGACAAACTACGCTGGCGCACGCGGCCCGTTTCGAGACGCGAAATCAGGCGCGCGTGGAACGACATACTCGCCCGGCTGCGGGGCGGCGCTGCTGATCAGCGCGGCATGCAGGGACGGCTGGCCGTTATTCAGATGACGCTCAGGAAGAATCCCGACGACGTCGTTGGTATAGAGGTAGACGGGGTCGACACCCTGAGTTGCTACGTACTTTTGGCCGGCGCCGCGCCAGCGCAGCACAGGCCATGGCCCGAGACCGAGGAAATCCTCGCGCCTGACCGCGGCAAAGGCCGCCTCGACGCGCAGGTCGGCAACCCCGGCGGCGGCCATGACTTGTTTCGCGTAGGCCCGCCGCACAATCTCCAGCTGTCGCGGCTCCATCTGCTATCGCCTCCGCGGCCGGCGGCCTATGTTGGGTGCGGCATCATAGCACAGGAGATGTTGGTGGATCTGCCGCCAGGATTTCGGCTCAGCTTTGAGGACCAGCCCTCATGGGCCGACCGCGAATGCATCGATAACGCGCTCGGCGAATACAATGCGCCGTTTTTGCGGGACCCGCGCTACAGCTATTTCGGAATTTTCGTGCGCGACGCCAACGCGGCGATCCAGGCCGGCCTGACCGGCAACTGCTATGCCGGCTGGCTGTTCGTGAACTTGCTGTGGGTAGACGGCGATCTGCGTCGACAGGGTATTGGGCGCCGGTTGATCGCCGAGGCGGAGCAGCACGCCCTCGCCTTCGGCTGCCATTCGGCCTATGTCGACACTTTCTCGTTCCAGGCGCCCGATTTTTATCGAAATCTTGGCTACGAGGTGTTCGGCACGCTCGACTATCCACCCGACCACCGGCGCATCTTCCTTAAGAAGCGGTTGACGCCGGAAATCCGATGAGCAATTCGCTCGACCGGCTGCTGGCGATCATGGCCCGGCTGCGCGACCCCGAGCATGGCTGCCCGTGGGACTGCGAGCAGGATTTCGCGACGATCGCCCCCTATACGATCGAGGAGGCCTACGAGGTCGCCGACGCGATCCAGCGCGGCGACATCGCGGGGCTGAAGGACGAGCTCGGCGATCTGTTGTTTCAGGTGGTGTTTCACGCGCGGATGGCCGAGGAGGCCGGGCATTTCGGTTTCGACGATGTCGCCGCAGCGATCGCCGACAAGATGGTGCGCCGCCACCCGCACGTGTTCGGCGATGTGCAGATCGCTTCCGCCGCGGAGCAGAGCGAGGCCTGGGAGGAGCACAAAGCCAAAGAGCGCGATGCTTATGCCGCAGCCGCCGGCACCTGCGCGAGCGTGCTCGACGGGGTGGCGCTGGCCCTCCCTGCCCTGCTGCGCGCCGCCAAGATCCAGGCGCGTGCGGCGCGAATCGGCTTCGACTGGGCCGAGGCGCGGCCGGTCGTCGCCAAGCTCGCCGAGGAAATCGCCGAGCTCGAGGCCGAATTGGATAACGGGGCCGACCCTGCGAAGGTCGAGGACGAGATGGGCGACATCCTGTTCGCCGCCGCCAATCTCGCGCGCAAGCTCGAGATCGACCCGGAAGCGGCGTTGCGCCGCGCGACGGCGAAATTCGAGCGCCGCTTTCGTGCCCTCGAGGCGCTCGCCGCCGAGCGCGCCATCGGCCGCGACCTCGACGCGCTCGAAGCGCTGTGGCAAGAGGTCAAACGCGCCGAACAGAGCGGCTGAAGACGCCTGGTCGGGGACCCCTCACCCACCCGGGCCTGCGGGGAGACGAGCCCGGAAATTGAACCGGGCGAGTGACATAAAACCGACATCGCGCACCGTTAAATTTCGCTGCGTCGGGCCGTTGCCTGGGTCCGTTCGCAGCGATAGGGGAAAAGCGTGATTGCAGGAGCGGGATCGGCCGGACTGCCGAAATGGCATCGCATGCCCCCATGGCCATGCTGTACGGCGGCCGGTGCGCTCGCCGTAATTGTCGCCGCCGCAGCGACATCGAGCGCCATCGCGGCGCCGATCGGTTTTACCCCCGGCGATCTGGCGGTGACGTATAGCGTCTATCCCGGCTTGACCAACCCCTATACGGGAAGCACCGGCGGCTACGTAACCCCGGACATCGTTGCCGGGACCACAGTGCTGCCGATCAGCCCGCCGGCAACCGCGAGCAACGGCGGCAGCTATCCGGGCGTTTTCAGCAACACCTCGGTCGACGCCAATTTCGGCGTCACCTCGCCTATCTATCTGGGCCAGATCACGCCGACCGGGACGATGGTCGGCACCACCGATTTGACGGCGCTGACCGGCATCACCACCAGCTTCAGCTCGAAATCGGAATTGTCGCTCAATCTGTCGACCGACGGCAGCGCACTGACCTTGTCCGGCTACAATGCCCCGGTCGGCACGATCGACGCATCCAATGCGAACACCCCGGGTCACATCGACCCGACCAACACCGACACGCAAACGCCAACCAACCGCTCGGTCGTGCAGGTCGACGCCAACGGCAGCATCGAGGTCACCAACACGAACGCCTACAGCGGCAATAACGGGCGCGCGGCAATCCTGGCGAATAACGTCAACGGCACCGGGCAGAGCGAATACCTGCTGGCCGGCAACGCCGGCAACGGCTCCGGAACCCCGCCGACGAACCTCGTCGACAACACCGGCGTGCAGCTGATCGCGCCGGGCAGCAGCAATCCCGAATCAACCGTGGTCGGGGAACAGCAAGGCACGCCCGGATCGAAGAACGGGTTCCAGTACGGTTTTTCGGTAACCCAGACCAACCCGGCGACCGGATTGCCCTACGGCGCGGCCGACAAGTCGGGCAAGGACGACAATTTCCGCGGCGAGACGATCTTCGACAATACGCTCTACGTGACCAAGGGCAGCGGCAGCAACGGCATCAACACGGTCTACCAGGTCACCGCGCCAGGCGGGCTGCCCACCGCGACCACCGCTGCGACGACGCAGATCGCGCCGCTGAAGGGCTTTCCGACCTTCCTCGCCAGCAGCACGACGCCGCCCCCTGCATTCCCTTACGGGTTTCAGCCGTTCGGCATCTGGTTCGCCAATGCCGACACGCTCTATGTCGGCGACGAAGGCGACGGGGTGATCGCCGACGCTGCGAACGACCCCAATGCCGGGCTCGAAAAATGGAGCTTTAACGGCACGCAGTGGATACTCGACTACACCTTGCAGTCGGGGCTCGGCCTCGGCACGGATTACACGCTCGGCGACTATCCCGCCACCGCAACCGACGGGTTGCGTAACATTACGGGTGTGGTGAACAGCAACGGCACGGTGACGATCTACGGCGCCACCTCGACCGTCAGCACTTCGGGCGATCAGGGGGCCGACCCCAACGAGATTGTCTCGATCGTCGATGATATCGCCGACACGACATTGCCGGCCGATGAAGATTTCTCGGTGCTCGACGGGCCGCAATACGGCGTCGTCTATCGCGGCGTCGCCAGCGACCCGGTGCCCGAGCCGGCGACGATCCCGATCTTGCTTTCGGCGCTGGCCGGGTTCGGCATCGTGCGACGGCGGCGCGCTGGGTGATGCACGCCCTGCCCGGCTCTCGTTCCCCCCTCCCTACCCGCCCCCTTCCCATCGCGTCGTGATGGGCCCCTTCCCTCCCCCCAATGCGCGAGAGGGTGCCGACGGTCCGCGTGCGATCGGTATCAGTGCAGGCGTTGCTGGTGGCGCAGGCGGGCGATGTCGGGTTCGGAGAGGCGCACCGAGAGATGGGCTGCCTCATCGTCGTCGCGCCGGCCCAAGACCTCGCCGTGGCGGTAGATCCACGCCAGGGTCTTGCCGTCGCTGAGCGGCACGTCGAGCCGCACCGCGCGGATCTCGCTTCCCAGCCGGCGATCGATCAGCTCCAAGAGGGCCGTGCAGCCCTCGCCGGTCGCCGCCGAGACAGCGGCGCTCTGCGAATTTCGCAGCGCGTGGTTCGCGAGGCTGGCGCGCGCCGCCGGATCGAGCAGGTCAATCTTGTTCATCGCCTCGATCAGCCCATTCCGGGCCGCCCCATCAGCCCCGAGATCGTCGGTTTCGAGATCGGCGAGCCCGAGATCCGAAAGCACCCTCAGCACGTCTTGGGCCTGGGCGTCGCTGTCGGGATGATGAGCGTCGCGGACATGAACGACGATGTCGGCTTCGGTCACCTCTTCGAGAGTGGCGCGAAAGGCCGCGACCAGATGGGTCGGCAATTCGGAGATGAAGCCGACCGTGTCCGACAGGATCGCGGTGCGCCCGGAAGGCAGCTCGAACCGCCGCATCGTCGGGTCGAGGGTGGCGAACAGCATGTCGTCGGCGGTCACGCTCGACTGGGTCAGGCGGTTGAACAGGGTCGACTTGCCGGCATTGGTGTAGCCGACCAGCGCCACCACCGGATAGGGCACCCGCCGGCGCGCTTCGCGGTGCAGCGCGCGGGTGCGCTTGATGCCGTCGAGCTCGCGCTTGAGGCGCGCGATGCGCTCGCCGATCAGCCGGCGGTCGATTTCGAGCTGGCTCTCGCCCGGACCGCCCAAAAAGCCGAACCCACCGCGCTGGCGCTCCAGATGGGTCCACGACCGCACCAGCCGCGAGCGCTGATAGGAGAGTGCGGCCAATTCGACCTGCAAGCTTCCCTCATGGGTGCGCGCCCGCTCGCCGAAGATTTCGAGGATCAGCCCGGTGCGGTCAATGACCTTGGCCTGCCAGCTTTTTTCGAGGTTGCGCTGCTGCACCGGAGACAAAGCACCGTCGACGACGACGAGGTCGATCGCATTCTCACGGATCAGGGCGCGGAAATTTTCGACGGTGCCGGTGCCGAGCAGGCTGGCCGGGCGCGGGCGGGCGATACGCGCGATCTCGGCGCGCACGACCTCGAGGCGGATCGCCCGGGCGAGGCCGACCGCTTCCTCCAGGCGCGCACCGACCGAACGCGCCTGGGTCTCCGGCATGGTTCGGCCAGGCGCCGATTTCGGCGCCGGATGGAGCACCAATGCCCGGCCGGTCGCGGCGCCGTTGGCGAGCGCCGGCGCGTTTTCTCCCTCGCGCAGGGTTCGTCCGCTCAGGGTTCGTCGCTCTCCCTGCCCGGCTCGAACAGCTGGATCGGCTGCGCCGGCATCACCGTCGAGATCGCATGCTTATAGACGAGCTGCGAATGCGCATCGCGCCGCAGCAGCACGCAAAAATTGTCGAACCAGGTGATGATTCCTTGCAGCTTGACGCCATTGACGAGAAAGACAGTAACCGGTGTTTTGTTTTTCCTGACGTGATTGAGAAACACGTCCTGTACGTTTTGTGATTTCTCCGCAGACATGGGTAACCCCCATTCGCTTTTTGGAGCTGAGCCGGCCCAGCTCGAGCCAAAACGGCAAATCTCCGCCGAAACCGCGGGGACCAACCGCCCTGGAACATGGGCGCGACAGGGTAAATCACAAGCCCCGCAGGCAGCGAAACAGCGCCGCGGGATCGGAAAACGCCAGCCGCGGCGCGCATTCCAGCAACTCGTCGGCAGCCGGTTCGCCGCCGAGCAGCACCGGCACGCAGCCGCTGTTATGGGCGCATTCCATGTCGACCCCGGTGTCGCCGACAAACCACACCGCCTCGCCCGCCGCGACCCCGCTCGGCGCGAGCGCGAGACGGACCGGGGCGGCGTCGGGCTTGTCCACGACCGCATCGCCGGCGCCGACCAGGCTGCCGAAAAAGCCCGACCAGCCGAGCCGCTCGGCCTCGAGGCGCAGCAAGGCGCCGGTCTTATTGCTGACGATCCCGAGAAAAATGCCTTCGGCGGCGAGCCCCCTCAGCAATTCGCCGCGGTCCGGCAAGCTCGCCAGCCGATCGAGATGGATCGCGCGAAAATGGTCGAGATAGATTTGCCTTGCCTCCTCCCAGCGCGCGCCGAAATGCACCGGAAAGCTCTCGCGCAGGCTGAGCCGGACCCGCCGCCTGGTCTCCTCGATCGTCCAAAGCGGCTTGCCCATCGCCGCCATGACCAGGTTCAAGGCTTCGTGTATCGTCGCCCAGCTGTCGACCAGGGTGTTGTCCCAGTCGAACAGGATCGCGCGGGGGCGCACCAAAGTTCTATCCATGATGATCCGACGAGTGTTGCATTGCCGATTTG
Organism: uncultured Alphaproteobacteria bacterium; assembly: GCA_963832875.1. Taxonomy (GTDB): domain Bacteria; phylum Pseudomonadota; class Alphaproteobacteria; order ATCC43930; family CGMCC-115725; genus AP-15. Next base: position 174,773 of record CAWHWB010000008.1, read on the forward strand.
TCATCCTCGCCGAAGCGCAGGGCGGTCCGGGGGAATTCCGTCCGCGAGAAACGCGTGCAGCTTCATATCCCTCGAAGCGACATCGTCATGCGCGGGCTCGACCCGCCTATCCACGCGTTGCTTCCGGCGCCTGAAGACGTGGATGGCCGGGTCAAGCCCGGCCAAGACGAGAAAAGGGAGCTGATCCTCCGCCTTTGCCGTCGCAAAATTTCCCCGGACCTCCCTTCGGACAAGGCGAAATCGGCTCAGGTCCCGGTTTTGAGCGGGCGGTCGTTGCCGAAAACCCCCAAGGATTTGAGCTTGCGGTGCAGCGCCGAGCGTTCCATGCCGATAAAGGCGGCGGTGCGCGAGATGTTGCCGCCAAAGCGGGTGACCTGGGCCAACAGATATTCGCGCTCGAACACTTCGCGCGCGTCGCGCAGCGGCAAGGTCATGATTTCACTGCCCCGGTCCCATTTGACCACGGCCGGGGCAATGGCGGTGATCTCGTTGGGCAGCATGTCGGCGTGCACCGGCTCGCGCGCATCGCCCGGCGCCATGATGAGGAGCCAATCGACGACGTTGCGCAGCTGGCGCACATTGCCGGGCCACGAATAGGCCTGCAACGCGGCCAGCGCGTCCTCGCCCAGTTCGCGCGGGGCGAGCCGCGCCGCTTCCGACGAGCGCGCCATGAAGTGGCGGGCCATCAGCGGGATGTCCTCGCGCCGGTCGCGCAGCGGCGGCACTTTGATCGGCACCACGTTGAGCCGATAGAACAGGTCCTCGCGGAACCGGCCGCCGCTGATCTCGCCGGCGAGCTCGCGGTTCGACGAAGCGACGACCCGGACGTCGACTTCGACCCGGCTCGAGCCGCCGATTCGCTCGAAGGTCTGCTCCTGCAATACGCGCACGATCTTACCTTGGGTCTCGAGCGGCATGTCGGCGACCTCGTCGAGAAACAGGGTCCCGCCATGCGCGCGCTCAAAGGTGCCGACCTTGCGCGCTCCGCCGTCGTTGCCGGATTCGCTGCCGAACAGCTCGATCTCGAGCCGTTCCGGCCGCATCGTCGCACAATTGACCGGCACGAACGGTCCCTTGGCCCGACGCGAGCGCAGATGTAAGAGCCGGCCGACCACCTCCTTGCCGGAGCCGGGCGGCCCGGTGATCAAGATCCGGCTGCCGGTCGGGGCCGCCTTGTCGATCTGCTGACGCAGCTGGTTGGCCAACGGCGAATTGCCGACGAGATCGATGTCGCCGCCGGCGCGCAGCTTCAGCTCTTCGTTCTCGCGCCGCAGCTGGGCGGCTTCGATCGCCCGCTCGACGATCAGCAGCAGGCGATCCGATTTGAACGGCTTTTCGATAAAATCGTAGGCGCCGATCTTGATCGCCTCGACCGCAGTCTCGATGGTGCCGTGACCGCTGATCATGACCACCGGCACCGGCGGCATCTCGGCGCGCAACAGCCTCAGGATCTCGATCCCATCGAGCTCGCTGCCCTGCAGCCAGATGTCGAGAATGACCAGGGTCGGCTGCCGCGCATGGATGACTGCCAGCGCCTGAGCGCTGTCGGCCGCCTCGCGCGTGGCGTAGCCCTCGTCCTTGAGCACGCCAGCGATCAGCATGCGGATGTCGGCTTCGTCGTCGACGATCAGGATGTCATGCGCCATGGCCAACAGCACTCAGCTCCATCGGCTGGCCGGCGGCGTCCGGGTGTTCCGGCGCGCGTGCCTCGGCCGCGAAGACGAGCCTGACCCGCGCCCCGTCGGGTTCCCCGTCTTCCAGCACCAGCTCCCCCTCGTGATCTTCCATGATCTTCTTGACGATAGCGAGGCCCAAGCCGGTGCCCTTCGCGCGGGTCGTCACATAGGGCTCGGTCAGGCGCTCACGACCCTTGCGCGGCAAGCCTTTGCCGTTGTCCTCGACGGTCACCGCGATTTGGCCCGCGGTCTCGCCCACCGACACGCGGATGTGTCCCTGAGGGCCGGTGCCGCCCGCGGCGATTCGCGCCTCGATCAATTCGATGGCGTTCTTGACGATGTTGATCACCGCCTGACCGACGAGACGGGCGTCGCAGCTGATCGGCACCGGGTGCTGCGGAAAAATCGTCTCGAAGGCGATGTCGCGGTGGGCGGTGCGCTGCAGGAAGACCGCCCGGTGGACGATTTCGACCAGGTTTTCCGGCTTCAAGACCGGCGCCGGCATTCGCGCGAACGCTGAGAACTCGTCGATCATGCGGCCGATGTCGCCGACGTGGCGGATGATCGTGTCGGTGCAGATCGTGAAGGTTTCGGGATCGTGCTTGATCTCCTTCAGATACCGGCGGCGCAGCCGCTCGGCCGAGAGCTGGATCGGGGTCAGCGGATTTTTGATCTCATGGGCGATGCGGCGGGCGATGTCGGCCCAGGCCGCCTTGCGCTGCGCCGACAATAATTCGGTGATGTCGTCGAAGGTGACGACAAAGCCGCTGATGTCGCGCTCGTCGTGCTCGGCGGCGATCCGCACCAAAAGGGTGCGGGTGCTGTTGCCGCGGGCGAGCTGAACCTGCGATTGCGCCAGCCGGTCCGGGCGGCGCTCGGCCTCGTCGAGGAGGCCGGCCATCTCGGGGGCGACATCGGCGAGGTCCTGCCCGATCGATTGCTCCAAATCGACCCCAAGTAGCAAGGATGCTGAACGGTTGGGCAGATTGACCCGGCCGGTGCGGTCGAGCCCGATCACCCCGGCCGAGACGCCGGTCAGCACAGTTTCGGTAAAGCGGCGGCGCTCGTCGAGCTGGCGATTCGCTTCGGTCAGCTCGCGCTGCTGGCTCTCGATCTGGTCGGTCATGCGGTTGAAGGCGCGGCTCAACGAGGCAAGCTCGTCGTCCTTCGCCCCTTCGGGCACGCGCACCGCCAAGTCGCCGCCGCGCACTTGTTCGGCGGCGGTCGCCAACAGGCTGATCGGGACTGCGAGCTGGGTCGCGAAATGAATGCCGATGGCCACCGCAGCGACCAGAAACAGCATCGCCACCATCAGAAAGATCAGAGCAAAGGTGACCTGGAAACCCGAGCGCCGACTTTCCATCGCCGCATATTGCGCCGCGGCGCGCTGGGTTTCCTTCATGTGGTCGATCACCCGCGGCTCAATATAGCGGCCGACATAAAGGTAGACTGGGCCGAACTGGTCGAGGCGGACGAGCGCGCGCACCCGGTCGTCGCTGTCGTTGGTCATGATTGCGACGTCGCCTTCATCGGCCTCGCGCATCGCCCCGTTCGGCACCGGCTCGAAACCCAAGGTGAAGGACAGGCTCGACCGGGCCAGCACATGGCCGGCGCGATCGAACACGATGGCTTCGGTCAGCCCGCGCAAGGCGGCCTGGGCCGAGACCACCTGCTCCAGCCGCCTCGGGTCGAGCTCGAGCTCGACCGCGTCGCGGTTGAGGTCGTTGGCCATCGCCAGCGCATCAGCGCGGATCGCCTGCTGGTGCTCGTGCAGATAGGCTTCGGCGACCGCGAGCAATTCGGCGATCGCGGTGCGCACCTTGTCGCTAAACCAGGATTCGACGCCATAGCTGAAGAACAGGTACGAAAACACCGCGACGATGATTGTCGGCGTGACTGCGATCAGGCTGAACAGCACCACCAGCCGGATCTGCAGCCGCGACCCGGCGAGACCGCGGCGCCGTTCGGCCCAGACTTGCAGCAGGCGTTTGGCGATCAGCGCGCCAAGCGTCAGCAGCAGCACGAGGTCGAGGTTTAAGAGCGAGAGGACCGCGTTGGGGCGTGCTTCGAAAGGGGGCGCCCCGGTCAGCGCCAGGTAGGTTGCCACCCCGGCGGCCAGCGCCGCCACGGCGAGGGCAAAGGCGAGCTTATGCCGCAAACCGATCCAGCCGGCCCACATCCGAACCCGCCGCATCAGCTGCATCGGATACCCCTGCCGCAATCGCCGCAGTCGCCGACGCGGGACGACCCCACCGCCCGGCGCCGGCGGACGCGCGCCTTTCGCAATCTCAGCGGGCCCGGCAGCGCCGCGCGCTTATTTTAGCCCGCGCACCACCGGAATGTCCAACTCGCGGATTTTCTTGCGCAAGGTGTTGCGGTTGAGGCCCAACAGATGTGCAGCCTTGATCTGGTTGCCGCGGGTGGCGCCTAGCGTCAACACGATCAGGGGCCGCTCGACCTCGCGCAGCACCCGGTCGTAAAGACCGGCCGCCGGCAGCCCGCCCTTGTGCGCCGCGAAATACCCCCGGATGTGGCGTTCGACCGCGCCGGCGAGCCCCTCCCCGCCCGCCGCCTCGACGGTCTCGGCGGCGCCGGGCATCTCGCCCAGCTCCGCCTCGATCACGCCGACCCCGATCACCTCCTGCGAATAAAGTGCGGCCAGCCGGCGAATCAGATTTTCCAGCTCGCGCACATTGCCGGGCCACCGGTAGCTCTGCAGCCGCTCCATCGCGCCCTCGTCGAGGCGCTTCGGCGGCAGGCCCTCGCGCACCGCCAAGGCGGAAAAATGACGCACCAGGGCCGCGATGTCGGCGCTGCGCTCGCGCAACGGCGGCAGGCGGATCGGCGCCACGTTCAGCCGGTAGAACAGATCTTCCCGAAACAGGCCCTGGCGGATCAGTTGGCGCAGATCGTGATGGGTCGCCGCGATGACCCGGACATCGGCGCGGATCGGCACTCGCCCGCCGACTGCGGTGAATTCGCCCTCCTGCAGCACCCGTAGGAGCCGGGTCTGCGCCTCGAGCGGCATGTCGCCGATTTCGTCGAGAAACAGGGTCCCGCCCTGGGCCTGCTCGAAGCGCCCCATGCTGCGCGCGGTGGCGCCGGTGAAGGCGCCCTTTTCATGGCCGAACAGCTCGCTCTCGATCAGCTCGCGCGGGATCGCGGCCATGTTGATTGCGACAAAAGGACCAAGCCGGCGCTTGCCGAAATCGTGCAGAGCGCGCGCCACCAGCTCCTTGCCGGTCCCGCTCTCGCCCATGATGGTCACGGTCAGATCGGTGCCCATCAGCCGGGCGATGACCCGATAGACCTCCTGCATCGCCGGGGAGCGGCCGATCAACGGCAGCTGCTCCTCGGTGTCCTCCTCGGGTCCGTTCGCGGTCGCCTCGTGCGGTGCGGTCAGCGCGCGTTCGACGACCATGATCAGTTCGCGCAGGTCGAACGGCTTCGGCAGGTACTCGAAGGCGCCGCGCTCGGTCGCCTTGACCGCGGTCAGCAAGGTGTTCTGCGCGCTCATGACGATGATCCGCAATTCGGGGCGGATCTTTTTGATGCGCGGGATCAGATCGAGGCCGTTCTCGTCCGGCATGATCACGTCGGTGATGACCAGATCGCCGTCGCCCTCGGCGACCCATCGCCACAAGGTGGCGGCACTGCCGGTCATCCGGACCTCGTGCCCGAGCCGGATCAGCGCCTGGTTCAGCACCATCCGGATCGCGCGATCGTCGTCGGCCACCAGGATCGTCGAGGTCATTCACCCGATACCGTCTTGCGCGACCACCGGCAAAAACACCCGGAACACGGTTCGGCGGGGCTGGCTGTCGAATTCAATGACGCCGCCGTGGTCACCGATCACCTTGGCGACCAATGCAAGACCAAGGCCAGTTCCGTTGCGCTTGGTCGTCACAAACGGATCAAACAGATAAGGGCGCATGTCCTCGGGGATGCCCGCCCCGTTATCGGTGACCGCGACCATCAGCGGCAGGTGCCGGCGGCCCTCCCCGCCCGGGCCGGCCAGCCGCAGGCCGTGGCGATAGCCGGTCGATAGAATGATCTCGCCATCCGCCGCCGGCACCGCTTCGGCCGAGTTCTTGACGATGTTCAAAAACACCTGGACCAACAGGTCGCGGTTGCCGTGGACTGGCGGCAATGACGGGTCGTACTCCTCGATGAAACGGGCGTGACGGGCAAAGCCCGACTGCGCCAGCTTGCGAACCCGCTCGAGGATTTCGTGAATGTTGACCGCTTCGCGGTCGATCGGGCGGTGATCGGAAAACGACTCCATGCGATCGACCAGCGCCACGATGCGGTCGGTCTCGTCGCAGATCAGGCGGGTCAGCTCGCGCCCGGACTCGTCGGCGTCCTGCTCCAACAGCTGCGCCGCGCCGCGGATGCCGGAAAGCGGGTTCTTGATTTCGTGCGCCAGCATTGCCGCCATCGCGGTCATCGACCGAGCGGCGTGCCGGTGGGTCAGTTGGTGGCCGACTTTGTCGACCATCGCTCGCTCGTGCAAGGTCAGAACCAAGAGGTCGGCAGCTTCCCCCGCCGGCGCGCCCTGGATCGTGACCGAGCGGCTGCCAAAGCGCGCGCCTTCGAGCGGCATGTCGTATTCGGAGATCGTGTTGCCGCTGCGCCACACCGCGTCAACCAGCGACAGCAATGGGCTGAGCGGGGCGACGAGATCGGTCAGCGCGCTGCCGCGCAGGGCGGCCGCGCTCACGCCAAAAAACTGTTCGGCCGCGGTATTGACCAGGCGGATCGCGCCGCCGCGGTCGATAACGATCACCGGGTCGGCGAGCGCGGCCAGGATCGCGGCCGGCTCGGGTTGGGTTTCGGCGAGCGCCCGCGGGTTCGTGCCCCGCCGCCGGAACGGCGCTTTGATCATGCGGCCCGGCGTGTGAGCACCGGCTCGTAAAAGGCTCGAATAAGCTCGTTGACGCGCGCCGGCTTGAGGGTCTGGTTGACCGCCGCACGAAATTCCGCCGAACCGGGCAGGCCCTTCGAATACCAGGCGACATGCTTGCGGGCGATGCGCCCGCCGATCTCGGTCCCGTAATGGACCAGCATGTCCTCGTAATGAGCGAGCACGATGTCGCGCTGTGCGGCGAGCGGCGGGTCGGGGATATGCCGGCGGCCGCGCAGCCAGCCGATCACCTGATGCAAGAACCACGGCCGGCCATAGGCGCCGCGGCCAATCATCACCCCATCGGCACCCGATCGGCCGAGCGCCCGCTCGGCGTCGTCGAGGCTCAGGATGTCGCCATTGGCGATCACCGGGATCGTCACGCTCTCTTTGACCCGGCGGATGAACTCCCAGTCGGCGGCGCCGGCATAGAACTGGCAGCGGGTGCGGCCGTGCACGGTAATCATGCGGATGCCGCAGGCTTGCGCAATCCGGGCGAGCCGCGGCGCGTTTCGGCTGTTCTCGTCCCAGCCGGTGCGCATCTTCAGGGTGACCGGCAGATCGACCGCCCCGACCGTCGCTTCGAGGATGCGCGCGGCGTGCAACTCGTCGCGCATCAACGCCGAGCCGGCATGGCCGTTGACCACCTTTTTGACCGGGCAGCCGAAATTTATGTCGATCAGGCGGGCGCCGCGATCGGCGTTGAGCTTGGCCGCCTCGGCCATGACCCGCGGCTCGCAGCCGGCGAGTTGGACCGCCAGCGGCTGCTCCTCGGCGCAGCTTCGCGCCATCGTGATCGACTGCCGGGTCTGGCGGATCATCGCCTCGCTGGCGATCATCTCGGAGACAACGAGACCGGCGCCCAGGCGCTTGACCAATCGCCGGAACGGCAGATCGCTGACCCCCGACATTGGAGCGAGGATCACCGGATCATCAATGGTCAAAGAACCGACGCAAATGCTCATTATTTGTGCAGGTTTGTCGTTTGCCTAGTGATTAGGCAAATACTAGCCGGTTTCTTTTTGCGGTGCAACATCGATAGCAGTCGATCCGGACAATGGCGCAAGATCCGGCGATCCGCTAATTTTCTCCGATGGAAGGGGTTTACGCACTCGTTGTCGCGGCCGGCCGAGGCAGCCGTTTCGGCGGCCCTTTGCCTAAACAGTATCTGCCGCTCGGCGGCACGATGGTGCTGCGCCACGCGGTGGCGGCTTTCGCGCTTCATCCTCGGGTCGCCGACGTGCTGGTGGCGATCCGGCCCGAGGACCGGCCCTGGTTCGCGCGCGCCACCGCGGGTCTGCGCGTGCTGGCCCCGGTGCCGGGTGGCGCCACCCGCCAAGATTCGGTGCGGCTCGGGCTCGAGGCGCTGGCGGCCCATCATCCCCGCCAGGTGCTGATCCATGACGGAGCGCGGCCGTTTCCCGACCCGGCGTTGATCGACGGGGTCATTGACGGGCTCGGCCGGGCGCCGGCCGCGATCCCGGCGCTGCCATTGCGCGACACCATCAAGCGCGCCGAAAACGGGCGGGTGGGCGGGACTCTCGACCGGTCCCGATTGTGGCGTGCGCAGACCCCGCAGGGTTTCGATTTCGCCGCGATCCTCGCCGCGCACCGCGCCGCCGCCGGACATGAGCTGACCGACGATTCGGCCGTCGCTGAAGCGGCCGGCCTGATGCCGCTGCTGGTCGCCGGCAGCGAAGACAATCTAAAGGTAACGACGGCCGAGGACCTCGCCGCCGCCGAACGGCTGCTGGCGGCCCGTTCGAAAGGCGCCCCTCTGGGAGATGTGCGGGTCGGCCAGGGGTTTGACGCCCACGCCTTTGGGCCGGGCGACCGAGTTCGTCATCTGCGGGATCGAGGTCCCGCATGATGCCCGCCTGATCGGTCATTCCGACGCCGATGTCGGGCTCCATGCGCTGACCGACGCGGTCTTGGGCGCGATCGGCGCCGGCGATATCGGCATGCATTTTCCTCCAAGCGACCCCGAGTGGCGCGGCGCCGCCTCTGACCGGTTTCTGCGCCACGCGGCCGACCTCGTCCGGTCGCGCGGCGGCATCCTCGCCGCGGTCGATGCGACGATCGTCTGCGAGCGCCCCAAGATCGGGCCCTATCGGGCGGCAATGGTCGAGCGGGTCGCGGCGATCCTCGGCATTGCGCCCGAGCGGGTCAGCATCAAGGCGACCACCACTGATCGGCTCGGCTTTACCGGCCGCGGCGAGGGCATCGCCGCGCAAGCCGTCGCCACCGTGCGTCTGCCGTTGTAATGGGACTGATCAGCATTTGCTCTCCCGCGGAGGCGGCCCCTCACCCCGGGATCGGGTCCGGGGCGGGCTCTCCCACCCATTCGGGGCGGGTCCGACATCTCGTCCGCCGCCTTGCGGCTCCGTCGATTGCGGACCTCCGGGTCCGACATCTCGTCCGCCGCCTTGCGGCTCCGTCGATTGCGGAACTCCGGGTCCGACATCTCGTCCGCCGCCTTGCGGCTCCGTCGATTGCGGAACTCCGGGTCCCTCCCTCTCCCCGCCAGCGGGGCGAGGAGATCACAGGCGATTGCCCCCTCTTCCCGCATGCGGGAAGAGGGCTGGAGTGAGGGGCTATCCCGGTCGTCGGGAGAGCATGACCAAGGACCGGCTCGGCCTGCCCTTTTGGCACCCCGCCGTGCTGATCGCGACCTGGTTCGGCGCGGGCTTTCTGCCGCTGACGCCGGGCAGCTGGGGGTCGCTCGCCGCCCTGCCCTTCGCCTGGGCGATCCGCGCCCTCTCGGGTTTGCCGGGTCTCGCCATCGCCGCCGCGATCGCCTTTTTCGCCGGTTGGCGGGCCGCCGCCGTCGTCGCCGAGGCGAGCGGTCTTGGCGACCCCGGTTCGGTCGTCATCGACGAGGTCGCCGGCCAGTGGCTGGTGCTCTTGGCCGCCCCGCTCGCCCCACTCGCCTGGGCCCTCGCCTTTGTGCTGTTTCGCGTGTTCGACATCTGGAAGCCATGGCCGGCCGGCTGGGCCGACCGCCATATCCATGGCGGTCTCGGCATCATGCTCGACGATCTGCTGGCCGCGGGCTACGCCGCCCTCGTTCTCTTCGCGCTACTGGCGATCGGCCGAGCTTTCGGCGTTCGAGGCTGAGACCCGATCCTGGCCCAATCGGGGTGCGACGCAGCCAATCGTGGCAAGTCGCCGTGACACGGTTCGGGTCTTCCACTAAGACAAACCCTATGGGAGGGTGCGGATCGGCGAGCCGAGGGGTGAATTGGGGACCGCGGCTCCGGAACGGTGCTCGTCGCTGCGGGGAAACGGCGAGATTCCAAATGAACGAATTAAGCGCCCCGGTGCGGGCACCACTCGGCGAGCCGCGGATCAGCGCCGAGCCAGACCCCGCCTGCCGAAAAAATCCGCAAGTTCGAGGTCCGGAACTTTGCCAGGACAGCGGCTTCGGCCAATTCGCCTTGTTTTATACGCTCCAGCTGGCGGACCGGGAAAACCTGGTTTGCGCTGCTCTTTCGGCATTTCCCGGAGACCGTTTGCTTCTATTAGCCTTTCAACGAAGCCCTGGCGACGCTGACAGCTTCCGAACCAGAGCGCATCCCTCGCTCCGCGTTCGCATTCAGACAAATGTAACATTGGGGCCCCAGCCTCAGCCATTTCAAGGCTACCTGCCAGCCACTCGAGATTCGGATTCCTTTTAGGTGTTTTCTATCATCTGAAGCATCCGTTGTAGTCCTGGGGAGTCTGGCCGCGCTGACGCTGGAATACCTGGTTGTGAAAACCTATTTGGCTCCAATAGACTACAGTCGGCCGGCGATGGTGTTCTATCCCGGCGTCGAATTGGCAGGGGATGCCCGCAATCGCGGGGGCTGAACCCCAGTGCCTTGTCGCATTCCGATTGCACCGGCTTGACGAATATTCGCTGCGCGGGCTGTCGACGAACGCCGATGCGGGCGGCTGATGTGCCGCCGTACTGGCCCGCGAGGCGGCCTATAGGGGCGCCGAAATCATGCTGCCAGCGCTGGCTACACCGCTCCGATCCGCGAATCCGGTTGACCTGGAACGGCGGGGAATGGAGTTTGGCGACTTCGCTGTCGACCGCGAAAGGATCCTGACATGCCGAGCTTCGACCACCACGGCGCGCACATCTACTATGAAGAGTTCGGCCGCGGTTTTCCGATCCTGACCTTCGCCCCGGCCGGGCTGCAGTCGGTAATCGGCGTCTGGAGCCAATCCTCGGCGCCGATCAACCCGACGACTGAGTGGGCGGCGGATTTTCGCGTGATCGCGATGGATCAGCGCAACGCCGGCGGCCGGTCGCGCGCGCCGATCACGGCGCAGGACGGCTGGGACGCCTATACCGCCGATCACATCGCGCTGCTCGACCACCTCGGCATCGACCGGTGTCATCTCTACGGCCAGTGCATCGGCGGCTCGTTCATCCTGAACCTGCTCAAGACGCAGCCCGAGCGCGTCCAATGCGCCGTGCTGGCGCAGCCGATTGGACGGGTCGGTCCGCTGGCGCCCGGCCGCCCGGCCCGGTTCGACGGCTGGGCGCAAACGCTGCAGGACCATCCGGAAGCCACCCCGCAGGTGCTCGACGCATTCTGTCGCAATCTCTACGCGCCAGGCTTTGTCTATTGCGTCGACCGCGCCTTTGTTGCGCAAGTCCGCACACCCTGCCTGGTGCTGGCCGGCAACGACGAGGCACACCCCTACCCGATTTCCGAGGAACTCTCGAAGCTGCTGCCGAATTGCGAGTTCATCGCGGAATGGAAGACCGGAACCGCCCTCGCTGCGGCGCGGGCCCGCGTCAAGGAGTTCTTGTCGCGGCACACGCCGCCGCGGGCCTAGTTCGGCAGATTTTGGAGCGCCTTCCCCGACTTGCCCAGGAAGCCAATGGCGATCCACAGGCATCGCCGCTCGCAGCTTGAGCTGCGCCATTAGAGCAACCGATAATACCCGGTGCTGAGAACCGCGTTGGGGTCGTCGCGCCCGTATGGCCCACCATTACCGAGACGGCAGCACTGTCGGCGCCAGGGCCGATCGCACCGCCTGAAGCGGATGCGGAAAAGCCCCGGTCGGGGAAGACCGGGGCTTCTGCCGCCTGTCGGTTTGCCCTTCCGACAGGCACGATTGCATCGTTGGGGGGACATAACGATGCCGACAACATACTGCGGTAATTCGGCCGGCGATGCAATTCATATTTGAAAATTTAACCACGAACGCGATGCATGGCCGGGCCGAACACCGGATCTCTCCTCCCCGTCACGCTCGGCTCGGCAAAGCCCGTGCTCTCGCCGCGGCGAGCTCCGCCTCGTCCCAATAGCCGATCAGAATCCCGGATTTGAGCTGCCGGCCATCGGCATAGGCGGCGATCGCACGGTCCGGCATCGTGATCCGGTTATGGTCGCGCAGGGCCCATTCCAGCAGCGCCTCACGCAGCCGTGCGTCCTCGCCAGCACATCGCGGATCGGCGCCGAGGTCGTAAAATTCCCGCCGATCGTTGGCGAGGTCGAACAACATCGGCCGAAAACCGGTCGCATGGATATATTTCCAGCGTCCGTCGAACACCATGTAGAGCCGGCAGTCGCCGATCGGCTGGTTCAGCGTCAGCCGCGCTTCCAGCATCGCGTAGTCGTATTCCGAGAACGCGAAACGGCGCCAGGCGATCGGGGTTTCGCCGCGCAGCAACGGCATCAGCGAGCGGCCTTCGACGACGTGCGGTTTGGCCTCCGCGCCATAATATTCGAGGAAGGTCGGGACCAGGTCGATCGCCTCGACCAGGGCCTCGCAGACCGTGCCGCGTGCCATGTCGGCCTGCGGCCGCGGATCGGCGACGATCAGCGGCACCTTGACTGCGCAGTCATGAAAGAAATCCTTCTCGCCGAGCCAGTGGTCGCCGAGATAATCGCCGTGGTCGGAGGTGAAGACGATCATCGTGTCGCCAGTGAGGTGGCGCTCGTCGAGAAACCGGAACAGGACCCCGAGCTGATCGTCGATTTGCTTGATCAGCCCCATATAGGCCGGAATCACCCGCGCGCGGACCTCCTCGCGGGCGAAATTGCGGGCCGGCCGCATCGTCATCAGCGCGCGGTAGACCGGGTGCGGATCGCCACGCTCGGCCTCGCTGCGCAGCGCCGGCGGCACCTCGCCGCGGTAGAGATCATGGTAGGGCGCCGGCGCGATATAGGGCCAATGCGGCTTGATGTAGGAGAGGTGCAGGCACCACGGCCGGCCGTCGCGCCGCGCCTCGTCGATAAACGCCATCGCGCGGCGGGTGATATAGGGCGTCTCCGAGTGCTCCTCGGGGATGCGCGCCGGCTTGTCGGCATGAGCCAAGAGCCAGCCGTTCAGCACCCCGCCATCTGCCTCCGATGTGGAATTTGCCCATTCCTCCCAGGGATTGGCGGCGTCGAACCCGAGCTCGCGCAGATAGGCGTCGTAACGCGGGCGGGGGCGGCTCGAGGGATGCACCCCGTCATCGCGCTCATAGGGCTCGAAGCCACATTGCGCGAGATGCACGCCCTCGGCCGAAGCCGGGTCGATGCCGAGCCGGGCCATACCCTCGCTGTCGGCCGCCATATGGGTCTTGCCGACCAGCACATTGCGCACGCCCAATTCGCGCAGATGGTCGCCCAGGGTCGGCTCGCCGACGCGCAATGGAAAGCCGTTCCAGTTCGACCCGTGCGAGCGCATGTAGCGGCCGGTGTAAAAGCTCATGCGCGACGGCCCGCAGATCGGCGACTGCACATAGGCGCGGGTAAAGCGCACGCCGCGCCGCGCCAGCGCGTCGAGGTTCGGCGTCTCGAGCCGCGGGTGCCCGTAGCAGCCGAGGTAATCGAAACGCAGCTGGTCGCACATGATGAACAGGACGTTTTGCGGCGCCGGCACCCTTCCCTCCCCTCGCAATCCTAGCCGCGGGCATGATAGGCCGCAGCCGCGGCGGCGTCGCTCCAATCCCGGCCGCAATCTCGAAATTTGATGGGTTCCCTGTTAATGGTTTCCCGAGCGGGTCGCACTGCGAGGCTCGGCAAGAAATCCCTGATCGGCTGGGTTGGCGCTGTGCCGCGTTCGCGAGGGCAGGCTCTTCGAAACGGCCGCTCCCGCGGCCTCCTCAGGATCAGGAGTTTTGCTAACTCCACGGTACATCCTCATCCTGAAGAGCGCCCAAAGGGCGCGTCTCGAAGGACCCAAGACCATAACGCCGCTCTAAGGCTCAATTTTTGCCCGGCCTCTGCGACAGGATGACCTTGCGGGGTTGCGGCCGCAAACCTCGCGCCTATTTGCTGCACCGCAACAGAACGATGGTGCATGCGCATGGTGGACTGGCTCGAAAGCGGATCGCGGCGGCACGTTGGCGGCGGGTCTTCCGGCGGCTGGCGCATCCCCGCGTCGGCTTGGCTGATCGCGATCGCTTTCGCGGTGCTGTTCGCCGGAATTCATGCCCTGGCCTCGCGGGACCGCATCTCACCGCGCGGCGGCGATCTGGCGGGGGCGGTCATTCCGCAGCATGATCAAGCTCTTCCCGGCCCGGACGAAGTGGCGGCATCGGACTGGCTGGAACGGGCCAAGGCCGATGCCTACACCGGCTGGTGAGCTTTCCGCGATCGGCCGATGGCGCAGGCAGCCGCCTCGACCGCCGGATCGCCAGCTCACGCCAATCCCCGAGACGCCAACAGCCCGGCGACGGTCGAGCGGTGACGAGGGCATCGATCGGGTCCCGAAACGGTCGTAATTAACGATTTCGTCACGGCATGTCCGCAATATCGCGCCTGCGATGATTCCAACCGAAGGCTGCCCGAAGGGTGCAGCCCTCCGTCGATGCTGGCAGGGCGAATATGCGAAAAATAAGTTTGCCGTTGACCGTCGCGATCGCAATGGCGGTGGCCGGGACTGCGGCGGCGCAGACTCATGATCGCCTGCAGATCGTCAATCAGTGCGACGACGACGCGTGGGCGGTGTTCACCCCGGGCGGGGCACCGGACCAGCCGTCGGTCGAGGCAAATTCGGGGGCCTGGTTCCTACCCTATGCGACACAGGTGTACTTTAACGATCCGGGATGGCTCGGCACGATCGCGCGGAGCAGCACGACGATGACGCTGTCGAGCCTCGGCAAGACCCCGCCGGGCTTTGTTTTCGTTCCGGGCCAGATCGTCAAGGTCAAGGGCGCCGGCGCCGGCGGGGCCGACCTGACCACCGCCATCCTCAAGGTCATGAACGAGGGCCGGGTGCTGATGCTGCAAGACCCGGCGAAAACCGCGGTGATCAAGACGACCGTCCTATACGATACGCTGCAGGGTGCCGTGCTGGTCAAACAGGCGACGACGAAAACCTTCGCCGTCCCGGACCGCGGCGCGCCAAACGGCAATCTCCGCTTCTTTATGGGCTGCCCAAGTCTCGCGAACAACAGCAACCCGTTTGGCAACGGCGGTTGCGTCATCGGCGCGATCTCGGGTGATCGGTCGAACGTCAACACCCTGTTCGAGCCGACCTTCGGCTGCATGAAGGGCTCAAAGACCTGCGCGTTCAATCCGGCCGCCGACCCGGCGACCCACCCGCTGTGCCCGAGCCAGCCCAACGAGAAAAATTGCGGGACCTTGTCCGCGACCGATTTTTACGATGTCAGCGCGGTCGACGGCTACACCCTGCCGATCAAGGTCGCGGCCTCGGGAAAGGGCTGCTCGGCGTCGCTGGTCGACGCGTCGATGCTGGATTTGGGCAGCTGCCCAAGCGAGAACGACAATACCCTCTACTCGACCGATGCGGCGCAGCAAGCGCAGATCAAGAAAGGCTTCAGCCTGTTGACCTCGGCCGGCAATTATCGTCAGGCCTGCGTCGCCCCGTACCTGTGGTTCGAATCGACGAGTTTGGGTGCGCCAAAAAACCCCCAGGCGACCCAGCCCGGCTGTGCAAAGGGCAACTGCAGCTCGGTCAGCTATTATGCCGGCGCCGGCTGCGACAGCACCGACCAACAGACATTGAGGCTGGACTGTCCTGCCGATTCAGGGCCGCAGCAACGCGTCGGCCCGCAGCAGAACGGTCGATTTGCGATCCACAATACCAATTGGGTGGCTCAGCTCTATGGCTTGGGTTACACCGGCTATACTTGGCAATATGCAGACGGAGTGGGCGGCCAGACCTGTCCGTCGGCGCCGCAGGCCGTCTATCGGGTGACGTTGTGCCCCGGCGGCGGCAAACCTTACGCCACCACCCAGAAATGGGAGTTCTCCGCCGCGGCCGGCACCTGCGTCGCGGGTCAAGGCGCTGCGGCGAAGTACGATTCGCTGATCGCCTGCCAGCAGGCGAACATGCGCTTTGTCTGCGACGAGCTGACCGCGAGCGACCCCTACAAGGTGCCGAGCGCCTTATGGCAAGCCGACCCGGAGGCAACCGTTCGTAAAACCGGGTATAGCTGGCCTGAGGTGGGCCAGATAAAGAACAAAACCAAGCTCACCTGCCAAATGCACGTCTATCCGAGCGGGGTCAGCCCGGATTTCGCCAAGAAGGTCGAGCTGCCGCTGTGCACGTACTACTATGGCGGCGGCGCCAAGCTCTGTCCGTAGAGCCGCGGACGCGTAGAGCGGCGCCGCGGAGAGGGTTGGCGCGATTGGCGCCGGTCAGCGCACGCCAGAGGGGGTGCGCGCAGCGCCGGCGCGAATGGCCGGCGGCCCGACGCCCTCACCCGGCGACATCGATCGCTATCGGTCGGCGGATGCTTCGGGCTTTTCGATCAGCGCCAGGCTCTCCATCGCCAGGCCGTAGCCGAGCAGGTCGTGCATCTGCCGGCGCAGGTATTCGGTGAACAGCAGACGCGTATAGCGCAGCAGCAGGGTCGGCTTCTTGGTCAGCCCCTCCGCCAACTCCCAGGCGCGCGCCAGGAGCTTGTCCGGCGGCAATACCTCGGCGACGAGCCCCAGCCGCAACGCCTCGGCGGCGTCCAATGTCTGTCCGGTCAGCAGAAAATAGCGCCCGCGGTTGATGCCCAACAGCAGCGGATAGACGATGTGCATGCCGTCGCCGGGCACCACATCCGACATGAAATGCGCCGAATCCTGAAACTGTGCGGTATCGGCCGCGAGCACGATGTCGCACAACAGCGGGATCTCGGAATGGCGCCAGGCCGGACCGTTGATCGCGCTGATCACCGGCACCTCGATGGCGAGCAGGTTCATCAACAGATGCCGGCCCTCCCAATGGATGCGGTCGATGCGCTCGATCGACGGCCGCGAGGGGAAGGACGAGGTTCCGGGCGTCGCGCGCGGGCCGGAAAACTCGTCACCAGCCCCGGTCAGGATTACGACCCGGTTGTCGCGATCGGCGCCGATGTCGTGAAACAATTCCGGCAACTCGCCATGTGGCAGAAAGCCCCAGCGCAAGGACCGGCCCTCGGTGTGGAGGGTGACCTGCAGGACGCCGTCCCTGCGCTCGATATGTGCGCTCTGGTATTTGTCGGCATAATCGGCCAATACGCTCATTCTCACCTCCTGACGGACCCAGGCCGGAAGGCTAACCGATTTCGGCCGAACGGGGTGAGAGCCGGATCGGCGCCCGATCCGGGCCGGCTTTTGCCCGGGCTGGTTCTTGCCCGGGCCGGTTTTTGCCCGGGCCGGTTTTTGGCAGTGCATCATTGATCGACGAGCGGCTTTTTGATCCGGTTGCCGGACCACGCGCCTTGGGCTAGTGTCAATACCGTCCCGGATCGCACAGCGGCGCCTGAGCGCCGGCACGCGGAGCGCGGGAGAGGTGCCGGAGCGGTCGAACGGGGCGGTCTCGAAAACCGTTGTCCCCCTTGCGGGGGACCGAGGGTTCGAATCCCTCCCTCTCCGCCAGCCCTATTTTAACGCATTGCAAGATAATAGATTAATAATATCAGTCGGTTGTCGATCCTTCTGGGATACACGGAAGGGATACACGGATGGTTCGCCACATGCCTTACATCCAGCTATGGAAGGGGAGCTATCGTTTCCGCCGGCGCGTCCCCGATCTACTCAAGCCGATCATCGGGAAGCCTGAATGGATCGCCGCGTTGGGCACGAAATCCAAGGCCGAGGCCAACCGGCTGGTGGTCCCCCACATCGGGCGCACCGATCAGATTATCAGGGGCGCAGAGCGCGTCGACTACCCGCCGCTTCAAACGACCGCATCGAGCCGATCGCCTGTGATTGGTGGCTATGGTTTTGTCAGGAAAGAGCGAAGCTGCTGAAGGTAGGGGCCGGGCTGGTCAGGAATGGTCTCGATCCGCACGGGTGGCACTGACAAGCGAGAAGGAGTTGGCGGATCTACTCGCTCGGCTATCGGACTGAGATCGATTCGCCTCGTGGGTTTAGATCCATTTTGCAGATCAAACTGGCGAGGCGTTGGATGATTGTCGCGACCGCGGCTTCTTCGGATCAAGGCGGCCACCGGCTTATCGCCGCCGACGCCAATGCTGGCAAGTTGGCGATCGTGTATCTGTCTAAAAGCCGCGCCATCGAGATCTATCAGGCTCGACATGTAGCACAGGTCATCGATGAAGGATACCGAAATGCGATGAAAAGCCAAAATCCTTATTATGTTATGCCTCGACCAACTATATTGACCATTTGCGTTTCCATAACGATCGCACGCGGCGTTTGTGGAGCCACATTATTAGAAGACGGGCGTAGTTTACCTCTCGCAGACCCCGATAACGGTCACCACCGCCGCGAAAAGCGGGCGGGTGCCCTCTCGAAACGGTACCATATTTTCATGGATCGTTGCCTCCGAGCCGTAGCTTGAAGGAGGCTCAATCGGAGCTCGGCCAGAGCGGGCCGACGACGTTGCGCTCCTGGAACGGGAGGCCGCGAAATAGAGACGGGCATCGGGGTCGGTGGTCGAGGCGTGGGTGTCGTTGGTTCGCTGCTCGCCGTGAAAGTCCCGCTCGCCGTGGTGTCCCGGTCCGGGCGGTTCGCCCGAGCCATCTGTCGGGCGAAAGCTTTTCGGGCTCGCCCAGGCCTCCAGCAGCGTCCCGTCGACCGAGAAGTGATCGCTCGACAACAGCCGCTTGACCCCTGCCTTCGCAGGGGCAGGCTCTTGTCCTGGGCCAGCACCGCAGTGAGGAATTGCTGCGCCACCGCGCCTTCCAACAGCCGGTCGCGGTTTTTGGTGAAGGTGGTGGCGTCCCACACCGGATCCTCGATGCCGAGCCCGACAAACCAGCGAAACAACAGGTCGTAGTCGATCCGCTCGACCAATTGCTGCTCCGAGCGGATCGAATAGAAGGCCTGCAGCAGCAAGGCCCGCAGCAGCCGCTCGGGCGGGATCGACACCCGGCCAATCGGCGAATACAGCTTCTCGAACTCGCCCGAGAGCGCTTGCAGCGCGGCGTTCACGACCTCGCGAAGCAGCCGCAGCGGATGATCCGGCCGAACCCGCTTCCCAAGGTCTATATAGCTGAAAAGGCTTCCACAAATCCCATCGTCGCCGCGCATTGCCACCCCCCATCCCCACCCCAAGGGAGCACAATGCCCAAAATCAGCAACCCCTTTTTCAGCAGCCTGCTAAGCTTGCGCTTGGCGACGAGTTCAAACCGGGTCCGCTGAAAATGGTAGGCTTCGAGGCACCGCTCGGGCGTCGGACTCCCTGCGAGTAAGTGTTGGAAGATCCGCCGGTTGATGCGCACCACACCTCGATATTCCCCAATCTCAACGCCGAATTCGACGGCCATCCGGTCGGGGTTCCACCGAGCACCCTCAGGAAATCTGAAAAACAAGGGAGACCTCCGTTCGAGCTGGGAGGATGATGTTCGCGTAATGTTCTAAACATGCGGGGATGTTACACTTGCCATACCAGCCACCAACGGTATGATGCCGATGAGGCTGGTGGATGCTAGCCTCCCGCGCGGCAGAACAGGTTTGGGCGCTTGTCTCTGGCTTGCCGCGCGGCGAGAGAGAAAGGCGTTTGTTCATGGCCCTTCAAGCCTGGGTTGATGTCAGCGGCAATGAACCTCAAAGCGGTCCGATAATTGTTTTCGGAGGATTTCTTGCCTCTCACGAAAAATGGGCAGCTTTTGCCGATGAATGGAATAAGGAGTTAGCAAAAGAGCCGCGGCTCGCATATTTCAAGATGTCTGAAGCGGCTTCGCTGCGCGGAGAGTTTCATCGGAATCGCAGGTTGGGATGAGAGCATGCGTGATGCCCGCGTCCTGCGGTTCGCAAGTGTAATACGTGAATATGCTAGCGTTCGCGTGTCAGCATGGCTTAGGCATAAAGATTGGATGGAAAAGATTGTGTCTATACCGGCGCCGGTTAGGCGTCTATCTATAGACCACCCGTATTGGCAATTATTTAGTCAGATAATTCTTGCTACTGCCGTGTTTCAAGATCATCACGGATTAGTTGATCCATGCGATTTCATCCTCGACGAGGAGCTTGCTTTTAGCGACGAGGTAATGCAGTGGTGGCCTAAAGTTAAAGAGTGGATCATCGTGAATGGCAGGAGCGATTTGATAAAATTCCTAGGCTCTCCACCGATATTTAGAGACGAGAAGAAATTTATGCCGCTGCAAGCGGCCGATCTATACGCGTGGCAGATCCGCAATCGGTATCGAGAGAGCAGAGAAACGCCGCGCAATCCGGTCCTGCAAGCGATCTGGCCTATCGGGGCAATAAATCGAGAGGTATCCACAGCCGAAATCATTCGGCTTCGGGAATATCTCCTTGAGGCTGGCAAGAGATTTGTGGCGACAAATCCGAATGTAACCCTCTTGCCACCGATTGAAGGCAAGAGAGAACGACAGCGCGCTCATCGTGCCGCGCGCAATCCTACGCCGACGAAACGTCGGAAGGCGGCTTCCGCTTCGGACGAACAACCTTGTTGAACGCGCGGTCAATCGCGTCGGGACTTTCATCAACCTCGACCTCGCGGGCCATGTCGATGAAGCGCTTGAACTGCTCTGGATTGTCGGGCGGCGGTTTTGGCTTGCGGGGCATGGCTAAGACATGAAGTCCCCTAGCTTGCGTGTCAATGCGCTCAGACTTGGTTTGCGCCTTATGGCGGCAGCGGCCAACCCATGGAGTGGGCTAACACGCCGAGCCGCCGATAAAGGTCAATGGCAACCTGTGCATCCATTTGGATTGCCAAGGTGGTGGCCGTACTCCCCCGCGAAGGCCAACCGGGTTTCGGCTGAGCAGATTGGACTGATGCGATCAGTTCTACCATTGGGGGATGAGAGCCCCACGCATAATGAGCTAACCAGCTTTCGACGGGTTGGGCAAGCTGGTGATCGCTAGCCGCCAAATTGACCAAATTTGTCATGTAATCGCTCCTGGTTTGGTTGGCGCCTTCCAGGATAGCGACGGCGGGGGCGGGCGTCATCGCTTGCCCCCGCCAATCAGCGGCAATTCAAGCTGGCGTGGGTCGGCTTCGCGTTTCGGTTTGCGCCAGCGCTGCCGACGCTCAGAACGGCGGCTTGCTCGCCCGTTGGCTACGAGTTGTTTCGTAGGTCAACCGCCTGCCGGCGGCGCTCTTGATCGCCCAATTCGTGCGTTCTTCGTCCTCGATGCCAAGGGCGGAACGGTTACTGTAGCGAAAATCGAATTCCGCCAGATACCGATGCAGGTGCTCTTCCGAGACATGGAAATAGCAGCCGTAAATCCCGCGCTTCAGAAGCGAAAAGAAGCCTTCGACGGTGTTGGTGGTGGCTTTGGTGCCGTCCGGCAGCTTCCGCGACCATTCTTCTGCGCCGTGATCGACTGCATCATGTCCGGCGAACTGCCTGCCGATGCGGCGATAGGCGCGAAGTTCATCGGTCATCAAGCGGCTCTTGGTATCGGCGGTGCTGAACACAACCTCGCGCAGAGTGGCGGCGGTGACGTTGTCCACCCTACGCGAGCGTGCTTTGCCGCCGCGCTCGACAAGCGTAACGACCGGCACACGATCGGCGCCGGAGCGCTGTTTTTGCCAGCCGTGTTCGGGATGGAGTATCCAAGTCGGACCACCTTCTCGGTGAACGGTGTAGGTCTCGTCGCTCTCGACGATCTTGCCCTCACCACCAATCTGACCCGTCCCGCTTTCGTCCATCGCCAGCCGAATCCGGTGCATCAAAAACCATGCGGTTTTGAGACTTCCACCAAGCGTGCGTTGTATCTGGCGGGTCGAGATACCTTTCTTGCTGCTGCAAATCAGGTAGATCGCTTGAAGCCACATGTGCAGCGGAATATGCGACAACTCGAAGATCGTCCGCATCCGCACCGTGAACGGCTTCCGGCACGCGCGGCATTTCCAAAGACCGGGCCGCGTAGACTTGCCCTTCAGCTTCGTTGCCTCGCCGATCACACCGCAGTGCGGGCAAACCGGGCCATGCGGCCAAAGCTGGGCTTCGACATAAGCGATGGCGGCATCTTCGTTGCTAATCTCGGGGCGGTTCAGGGCGGATTTCATCGCGGCTATCTCCTTAGCCGCAAATCTATATCAGGCGCCGCGGTATGTCAAGTGTAACATCGCCAAACATGCCAGCCGGCGGCGGCGATGCCGAGTCGCCGAACCGCAACCATGCCGGCTCCATGATCGCGGTTCAGATGCCGATGGCAGCCGGCATTCCCAGCAGTCGGAGGCGACCGACCCTTGGTGACCTACTTGCCTTTTCGCTTTCGAGCTTTGCGGGCGGCATAGCGGGCGTCACGAGCAGCCTGTCGCTCGGCTTCCTCGATCGCTTCCCGCGCAGTGCGCTCGGCGAATTCCGCATCGCGGGCCTCTTGCTCGGCTTTCAACGCGGCCTCACGAGCGGCAGCCTCGGCAACTTCCGCCGCAGCCAGAGCAGCGGCCTGACGAGCTTCAAGAGCTAACTTTGCGGCGGTGCGCTCGGCGACACGAGCGTCGCGAGCTATCCTGACCGCCTCCCGAGCTGTCCGCCGCTCAATGCCAGCAGGGCTCTCGGCTGCAGACCTCGCTCGGGCTGCCCGCTCCAGTTGAGCCTTCTTCGCCTCTGCGGCTGCGCTGAGGCGGTCGGCAAAACCGGTGTTTTTGGACCTGTCCATCTCAATCTCAGATGCTCAAGGCTGAAGCGGCTTAGAGCCCAAAGGGGCCGACGGTTTCAGATCGGTGATCGCTGCGCCATATACAAGGCATGGACCAGACAAAGCTCGAAAAGCTCGCGCGCCTGTCGGGGCGGGTCGCCTCGAAGGTCATCGGTACGCTGGAGCGAGGGGGTATCGACGTCCGTGGAAAGATGTCCGGGCCGATCAGGAGAGTCCCCCGTCGCGCTCCACCTCCGAAGCCAAAGCCTCCCGGCGGCGCGGATTGAGATTGTGCGATAGCTCCTTTTGTAATCCTTGTCATCCCCGCAAGACCGGGAGGCGCATCGCATGAAACTTCCACAGACCGGCGGCTGCCAGTGTGGCAAGATTCGCTACGAGATCACCGAAGCACCGCAGTTGATTTACACGTGCCACTGCACCGACTGCCAACGCTTGACCAGTAGCGCGTTCTCGATGGCGATCGTCGTGGGGGAAATGGCCTTTCGTCTCAGCGGGATTGTGCCGCGACCGCTCCAGCGCACCGCCGATAGCGGGCGGGTCAACACCCGGTTCGTGTGCCCGGAGTGCGGTTCGTGGGTTTGCGGAACCCCAAGAGATGGCGTGGTCCGCGTGCGTGCGGGCACTCTCGACGATACCTCCTGGTTGCGACCAACCCGGCATATCTGGACCCGCAGTAAGCAGCCTTGGATCTCGCTCCCCGAAGGCGATGAGATTTTCCAGGCGCAGCCTGCCAGCTAGCTCGACGCAAGAGCGGGCACGAAATCGGTTCCGCCGTCCCATGCCGCACTATTCTGGCGCAGATCGAGCCCGGTGATCTCCACATTGGCGCGTAGTGAGTTGACGGCGACGAACCTTGCGCTCGAGATCAATCGCGACCCGCCCGGTCCCCAGATTGATACTTGTCCGGCTAACGCTTCTGCGTGACAGCCGAAACATGCGAGGGCACCAGCCACAAGAACGGCCAGCCAACTCAACCAGAATGGGACGCTTTAGCCGCCGATCTCTACCTGCCACCCGAGGATGATCCGCAGGAGGTGCGCTATCGCCAGCAGGAGAAACAACGAGGCGGTCACCGTGATGTAGGTTGTTCGGTCCAATCTGCCTGCCTCTCCTTCTCTGACGCCCACACGACGACAGCAGCACGACTTTGAGTTGACGGATGCCTCGGAGGCTCGTAGATCGGCCGGGACGCGGCCATCTCGATGGCCATGACCGCTCCCATTGTCGTTGTTCGGGTCGGGCCATCTGGATGGCAGCCGTGTCGCCGCGTCTTTTGAGCCACTTTTAACGAGGCGATGCATCGTTGATCGGCTTTCTACGGGGGCGCAGACCGAGCGGGCGATGATTTGCAGGGCTATCGGGTGAAGGACCTGGTGGAGCGTGGACGGGACTAAACTTGAAAAGCTCGCGCGCCGCTCGGGGAAGGCCGCATCGAAAGGCCCTCGGGGTGCTTGAGCGACGCGGTTATGACATGCGTGGAAGGCTATCATGGTCACGCAAGCCCCGGCGGGCTAACCCGTTGCGTTGCATCTGTTGAGCAAACCGGAAATCCCTGCGAACGCATAAGCTTGTGGACTCATCACCGATGATATAAGCCGCCGCGTGCAGAACCTTGAGGTGAGCTAGCGCAAAGCCGGTCAGGTTCGTACTTTGGGAGAAAAAGCATGCCTCGGACAGGTGCGATAAGGGTTTCGGCGGTGCTGATTTGTTCGGCCTTGGGGTTGGCCGCAAGCGCCGATGCTGCTACCCAAGTCGAAGTGTCGTGGGCGACGATCGTCGGCAATCCGATACCCGCCATTGCGACCAGCTCCACGAGCAACACAATCGGCGGCATCCTCGCAGGCACCGACCCATGGTCGACGAGCGGCGGCAGCGTCGCGGTCGATTTGACCGATAGTGCGGTCACATTTACCGTGACAAACCTCGTTTTTGGCGCCGAATCCGTGATTGGCACGACGGGCACGGTCAAGCAGGTCAAGGGGACCCTGGTTTGCGCTCCCGGGTCGAGCAAGCCGGTCGTGATCGATACGCCAAACGTGACCTTGAGCGCGCAGGGCCATGCCAAGTTCAGCGGGTATTTCAAATCCTCGACCGCTGCCTGCAGCCCGACAAACGTCGCCTTCCTGATCCGCAATGTGAACAATAACCGCTGGATCGCCTACGGCGCCTCGAGAACTCCCTGAGGGCCTCCAGAACTCCCTCAGCATCCAGCGTTCCTTGCCGGCGCATCCGAGAACGCCGTCGGCAACGGCTCGCCATCGGGTGTCGCCGAGGCCACGAACGCCGCAGCCCGTGCGGGCTGCCGACGCAACCGGTCGGCGAGGGATCCTCGCCGCTCCGGCCGAGAGATGCGGATGGCTGCCATGTCGAACCCTCGTCCGCGGCACCCAAGCCCTCGCCCTGACCATCCTCGACCTCGCCGCCGGGTGAATTGCTCCAGGCGCGTGATCTCTCGGTCGTCATTCCCGCGAAAGCGGGAACCCAGAGCCTGCCCCTGGCATGAACAGGGGGCCAGCGGCGCGCGGTCCCTCGCCTGTTCAAGCCAGCAAGCATGGGGCGGACGCAATCCGTGGCTTTCGCGTGTATGCCCCCCGAGATCGTATCGTGAGATCGCCCGCGGACGCCGGTCTTCCTGATAAACCGCCCGAATTGGCCCAGACGGCGGATCGCATCCACCCTACGCCTGCTTGTTGCAGGTCGCCGGCGAAGCGACCGGCGGCTCGGCCGACAGCGGCTTTACCGCGGCCCTCCGCACCCCCACCCTGAGCGGCACCGGCCGGGTCGGCGACAACGCCCATACCGACACCGAATGGGGCCGCATCGACACCCTAGTCCCCCGCGCCCAAGCCCCCGCCCTGACGATCCTCGACCTCGCTGAGGCATGAGGCTGTCGGCGCAAGATAGAAATGTCACTCGGCGCGCAAAGTAGAAATGACACCTTGCTGTGGTCGGGTTCGGGCGGCGGGCGGGCGCGGAGCCCGGGCGTAGCGCAGCGCCCGGCCGGCGCCCGATGTTGCAGAGCGTGGCGAAGCGCACCCGTTGTCTACCGAGCGAGCGCCAGCTCGCTCGGGTAGACCCGCTCAGCCGATCTTGCACAGAGGGCCGTCGCCCTGATCGCGCCCGGTAGCAAGCAAGCTCGGCCGATGATCGGTGGGCGAAGCGCTGTCATGAGCCCGTCATCCCGGTCGGCTGCGTCAGGTCGCAGCTGCCGCAGCAGCGAGGCGTGACGCCCGCCCCTTAGACGGCAGACCCGGCGCCTCGAGATTGTTCGGCGGCCGCTGCCGGGCAATATGCCCGCGTCGCTGATGCGCTCGGTAGGCGGCCTGCCGCGCTTTCACCTGCTCCAGTACAGCCGACAACCGTTTGTTGTCGACGATCGCCCCGGGCTGCACCGTCTGGATCTTGTCGAACACCCTGAAACCAAGCGCCGCTCCGTTGAACTGAACCGCGAACCGGCCGGCCGGATCGTTCACCACCTCCACCTTCTTGCGCACCAAGCCCCGCGCCAGTGGCGTCGGTGAACGGCACCGGGTTTTCCGGAGGCGATTTTGCTCGAGTCAGGCGGCCATGGCCTGACCGGCGATCTGGGCATAGTAACGCGCCTCGGCTTTGGCGGGAGGGATGTTGCCGATGGGCTCGAGCAGGCGCCGATGGTTGAACCAGTCGACCCATTCGAGGGTGGCGAACTCCACCGCCTCGGCATGGCGCCAGGGACCACGCCGGCGGATCAGCTCGGTCTTGAACAGCCCGATCACCGTCTCGGCCAGGGCGTTGTCGTAGCTGTCGCCGACGCTGCCGACCGACGGCTCGATGCCGGCCTCGGCAAGCCGCTCGGCATAGCGGATCGAGACGTACTGGCTGCCACGATCGCTATGGTGCACCAGGCCGTGAAGGAAGGGGCGCCGGTCGTAGAGCGCCTGTTCGAGAGCATCGAGGACAAAGCCGGTCTCGGCCGATCGCGAGACCCGCCAGCCGACGATGCGGCGGGCGAAGGCATCGATGACGAAGGCGACGTAGACAAACCCCTGCCAGGTCGCGACATAGGTGAAGTCCGCCACCCACAGCGCATTCGGCCGCGGTACCCGGAACTGGCGGTTCACCTTGTCGCGCGGGCAGGGTGCGGCGGGGTTACTGATCGTCGTCTTTACTGCTGTGCCGCGGATTGCGCCCGACAGCCCCATCTGCCGCATCAGCCGGGCGGTCGTGCAGAGCGCCACCGCAATTCCCTCCCGGCCGAGCTGCCGCCAGACCTTGCGCACGCCGGAGACCCGGAAATTCCCCTTCCAGACACGGCGGATCGCGGCTCGCAAGATCGCGTCCCACCGCGTCCGCGCCGACAGGCGGGCAGGGTCCCGCCGCCGGGCGGCATGGGCGTGAGCGGCATGGGCGTGATAGGTCGACGGGGCGATCGGCAGCACATGGCAGATCGGCTCGACCCCATAGACCGGGCGGTGCGCGTCGATGAAGGCGATCATGGCTTCGAGCGGCGGTCGAGCTCCGCCATGGCAAATAGGCCGACGCCTTGCGCAGGATCTCATTGGCCTGGCGCAGTTCTCGAACCTCCCGCTCCAGGGCCTTGATCCGCGCTTGCTCCGCGCTCGTTGGACCGACCCGCAGGCCGTGGTCTCGCTCCGCCTGCCGCAGCCATTTGCGTAGCGTTTCTCCCGAACCGCCGATCTTCGCCGCGATCGAGCCGATCGCTTCCCCTTGCGAGGCATGACCGCCCGCGTGCTCCAGCACCATCCGCACCGCCCGCTCGCGGACCTCAGCTGCATACCGAACCGACGATTTCTGCTTCTCCAGCGCTCCAGCCTCTCAAGGATTGGAGCCTCCGGGAAACCCGGTGCGGTTCACGGGCGACGTCGACTTCACGATGGGCGCGATCCTTAAACCCGACCGAGCGACGCAGGGGGAAGACGGTCATCCGCGCTCGTCTGTGAGCAACACACGGCCATCGATCCACGCGGCGGGTCGGCGCTGTCCAGATCGGCCGGCTGCGTCCAATCAGCCCCGCCGAGGGCAAACCTGGGAAACTACCCCATGCCCCTGGCATTAGATGTCGAACGGGTTCTTCATCCTCGCAACATTTCCACCGAAGAGACAAATGACCGAGAAGACAATTCCCATGAAGGCGATAGTGTAGGTGTCGATGCTGAGTCAATCCAGGCCTCGTCCCTTGCAGCTGATTGGCGCGAGCGGCAGCGTTGTGGATCATGCCGCCGGCGCAGCAATGGATTCGCAGGACACGCTCGCCTTCAGCATGCTGTCGGGCGTGCGTCCGATGATCGAGACAGTGCTGCTCGCGCGCGCAGCGGAGGCCTACGCGCGGATGATGCGCGGCGACGTTCGCTTCCGGATGGTGCTGACGACGGCGTAGCACCAAAGGCGCGCCAGCAAAGGACCCTTGTGGGCGCGCGGCCGTCGCTGCCGGGTACCCCGGCGACCGTCTTGCTGACCCTCCCGACGGGCGATTGGGCCGGCAGCCCATGCCCCTATCGAGCCATCCTGAAGCTCAGCGCACACCCCACTGAATTGGGTCGACAATAGACGCTAGGCGGCGAAGGCTTCGGTCGCTTCGACCAGCCGCTCGGTCATGCCGGGCTCGCCAGCGCCATGCCCCGCATCGTCCAGGAGTGTTAGCTCGGAGCCTGACCACATACGGCTGAGCCGCCAGGCGATGTCTGGCGGCCCGGAGACGTCGAGACGCCCGTGGAAGAGCTTGGCCGGGATGTTCGCGAGTTTCGCGGTCCCGCCGATGAGATCGGTACCGTCCATCCAGCAATTGTAACGCCAGTAGTGGGTGACGATCCGCGCGAACGCCATCCGAAACCGTGGGTCCTGGTAGCGCGCTGAAGGCTTCTGATCGGCACGGACGGAGACGTGAGCCGCCTCCCACGCGCACCAGTCGCTCGCGGCTTGCTCGCGTATTTCAGCGTCGGGGTCGGCAAGGAGGCGGGCATAGGCATCCGCGAGGTCTCCATCACGGTGCTCGGGCGGAACCCCCTTCCGGAAGGCTTCCCACGCGTCTGGGAAGAACCGCCCCGCGTCGCGGGTGATCCAGTCGATTTCTCTACGCAGTCCGGCGGTAATGCTGAAGAAGATCGCCTCGCTCACCCGTTCCGGATGAGTCTCAGCGTAGGTCAGGCCAAGAGTTACGCCCCAAGAGCCCCCGAACAGCAGCCAGCGCCCGATCCGCCGAAGCCCCCTTAGCTGTTCGATGTCGGCAAGCAAATCGAAGGTGGTGTTGGCTTCAAGTGCCGAGAGGGTGTCCGCTGCGCTCGGGATACTCCGCCCGCAGCCCCGTTGATCGAACAGGACGACGCGATATTGCACTGGATCGAAGTAGCGCCGCCAGCAGGGCGTCGCACCTGAGCCCGGACCGCCGTGGATCACCAGCGCGGGCTTTCCTCGCGGGTTGCCGCACTCCTCCCAGTACACCTGATGACCGTGCCCGACATCCATCAAGCCCTGCTCGTGCGGGTCGATCGGCGGGTAGAGTTGGGCCATGCGATGCGTTATCTGGCAAGGACCTGCGCCGTAACAAGCCCCAGTGGGTCACGACTGCCCGTGTCGACCGCGTTTGCCCGATGACCGTTCCCCGCGCCTCCTTGTCGTTCGACGTGTCCCGGCAAGGACGGGTGCCGCGTTAGTCCAGGGGTGCCATCAGGCCTCACCCCGCAAAAGCTGAGTTTGCAGATGTTTCAATGGCCTACGCTAGTGGAGTATAACATACTTTGAAATAACTTACTTTCCTTAGCGTCACTTTTGGCTCCTCGGTTACGACAAGGGCACGTCGGATTGAGGGCCTAGCGTCGGTTGTTGTCTAAACAACGCTAAGATGGAACAGGCCAGGAACGTCAGGCCTCATGCTGCAATTCTGACGAGACCGGAATTGAGCGGCCGGCGCTTTTCTGCGGTTGCGGCGGCGCGCTCCCACAGGAAATCGCCGGACAGGCTGATATGCTCCCAGCTCAGCGGCGATGTATGGGGGAGCCACGTATCGGGCGCTGGCTCTCCTATCTCATGCAGGTGAGCCGCGGCATCGGCAATATAGGTGGTGTTCCAGAACGCGATTGCGGCGATGACGAGGTTGAGGCCGGAGGCGCGAAATTGCTGCGCCTCGCTGCCGCGGTCGGCGATCCGGCCCTGTTTGAAGGTACAGATGACCTGCGCCAGGGAATGGCGCTGTTCGCCCTTCTCTATCCCGGCCATCGTCGTCAACGTGCCATGGCACCTCCCTTGGTCAATCGCGGTCGCGGCGTCTGCTGGTGGTGTCTCCCGGGGGCAGCCTCTCTCTACGAGCTCGGCTCGTGGCCGGCTCAGGATGGGGTATGGGCAGGAACCGAGGGGTGCTCCCTTGTTTGCGGCGTTAACGCTCGGCGCCGTCGGCGCCGGGCCGCCAAAGAAAAGCGAAGACGCACTTACCTCAGCCCGTCCCCGAGGGGACCTCACGGGCCGCAGTGATCGCCGCGGCCAACCTGTCTGGTGCGCTGACTACGCGGCCTTCCGGCGGTAATCCTCTCCCGAGTCAGAGCTTGTGCAGCACCACGGCAGTGTAATAGCTCGAACTTAATCTGACATTCGTTGTTGGTTTCCGAAACAGAGCCGGAGGGCGGGGCGCGGTTCTCACCTCGAGCTGGGACCGCGACCCGCCCGTGCGGCGGGACGGAGATCACGCGTGACCCAGGAGCAGAAGATCATCCGAGCCAAGCTCGGTTTGCTGGAGTTGGCCAAGCAACTCGGCAATGTCAGCCAAGCCTGCAAGATGATGGGCTACAGCCGCGACAGCTTTTACCGCTTCAAGGAGCTCTACGACAAAGGCGGTGAGCTGGCGTTGCAGGAGATCAGCCGGCGCAAACCGGTGTTGAAAAACCGCACCGCACCGCAAATCGAACAGGCGGTGGTCGACATGGCGATCGAACAGCCGGCCTGGGGCCAGGTTCGGGTGTCAGAGGCGCTGAAACGGCAAGGTCTGTCGATCTCGCCGGCGGGCGTGCGCTGCGTGTGGCAGCGCCACGATCTGACCTCGATCAAACACCGCCTCAAGGCGCTCGAAGCCAAGGTCGCCCAGGACGGCATCCTGTTGACCGAAGCCCAGATCGCCGCTCTCGAGAAGGCCAAATCCGACAAGGAAGCGCACGGCGAGTTCGAGAGCGAATGCCCCGGTTATTGCGGCGCCCAGGATACCTTCTACGTCGGCACCTTGAAGGGTGTCGGCCGGGTCTACCAGCAGACGGTGATCGACACCTATGCCAAGGTCGCCTTTGCCAAATTGTATGATCGCAAAACCCCGATCACCGCCGCCGAGATCCTCAACGACCGGGTGGTGCCGTTCTTTGACGAGCACGGCATCCGGCTGTCGCGGATGCTGACCGATCGCGGTACCGAATTTTGTGGCACCCAGAGCCACGAGTACGAGCTTTACCTGGCCGTCGAGGATATCGATCACAGCCGCACCAAGACCAAGAGCCCGCAGACGAATGGAATTTGCGAGCGCTTCCATCGCACCGTCTTGGATGAATTCTATCGGGTGGCGTTCCGCAAAAAGATCTACCGCACCATCGACGAGCTGCAGACCGACCTCGATGCGTGGATCACCGAATACAACCAGCACCGGCCGCATCAGGGCCGCTGGTGCTTTGGCAAGACACCGATGCAGACCTTTCTTGACGCGCTCCCACTGGCAAAGGAAAAACTCATGGCGGCATAACCACGGGCAACAGGCATATCGGTTCAAACAGCCAACACCGTCTGTCCGATCAAGTCTTACTAATACACCTCAGCCCCGTCCCCGAGGGGACCTCACGGGCCGCGACGATCGCCGCGGCCAACCTGTCTGATACGCTAACTACGCCGCTTTCCGGCGGTAATCCTCTCCCGACGTCCAGAGCTTGTGCAGCACCACGGCCAGTTTGCGGGCGAGCGCCACCTTCGCCCTGCCGAGACCACGCCGGTGCGCCACGCGAACCGCCCACGACTTCAACGCGCACCAACCCTTGGTCGAGTGGATGAGCACGTTGGCGGCTTGGTACAATGCTCGGCGCACCGCCGGGTCACCGGCGCGGCTGATGCGCCCGGACCAGTCTACCTTGCCCGATTGGAAGCGCCGCGGCGTGAGGCCGAAATGCGCGCCGACCGTGCGGGCATTGCGGAACCGCCCGGGCTCGTCGAGGCCGGCCGCGTAGGTCAGCGCGACCAGCGGCCCGACCCCGGGCACCGTCATCAGGCGGCGGCACGCTGCGCTGGTCCTGGCCCGCTTGGTGATCTCTTTGTCAAGCTCGGCTACCTGCCGGTCGAGCAGCTTGACGACTGCCGCCAGCGGCCGCAGTAGCGGTCCGATCTCCCGATCCTCGAGCGCCCGCGCGACCAGCGCCCCGAAGGCCGGGTTCGAGAGTCCAGGCGGGTTCAGCCCCTCGCTCTGCAGCATTGCCCACATCGTGTTCCGTGCATCGAGCGACTGGGAACGCAGCTGTTCACGCACCGTCAGCAGCGAGCGGTCGCGCTGGGCAGTGGGCGACTTCACCCAAACGGCGCGAAACTTGTTGACGCGCATCAGGTCTGCAATGCCACGGGCGTCGTTGCGATCGGTCTTGTTGCGGAATCCGGTCCTGAGTGCGCCGGCCGCGTGCGCGGCCTCGATGACGATCACCGGGAGTCCCGCAGCCAGCAGCCCGCGCGCAAGCCAGGACGACCCCATGCCGGCTTCCAGTCCGACACGCTCGACCTCGCCGCCGGCCGACCGAATGGCGGCTGCGATTGTTTCCGGCGCGGTCTCGACCGACGCCTCACGCATGACCTTGCCCATAGCGTCGAGAACGCAGACCGCCGTCCGCCGCATCGACACGTCGAGACCCACGTAGAGCATGAACGCCTCCTGGCTGGTGGGCGGCACGAGCGCCGCGTCCCAGCGTCAGGCTGCTGTGCAGACAGGTCCAGCAAGGCCGGCCGCCGCAGTCCTGGCAGCTCGAGCCAGTCGAGCATGAACAGCGTGCGCTCGATCCGTCCGATTTTCGCGCAGGGCCAGCGCCAGGCCATTCTGGCGGGGATACCTATGGTGGCGGGGTCGGTCGTCAATCGGCACCGACGACAATGGGTGGGCGCACTTGGTCTCGGCGGACAGCGCCTTTATGTCGCGCCGAGCCTGAACCTGGTAGTGGCAGTCGACCGCCGGCCACTATAGGGCCTCGAACGGCGGCTCGCCCGCTGCAGAAAGCCTCGCCGGCGACACAGCGACGAATTCATTCGTAGGTCACGTCCGTCGAGGTGGTGGAAATTGGGGTGGAGTTTGAGGCGGCCATTGGTCATGCGGCCAAGGGTGGGAGTTTGCTGGGCTCGGCGTCGAAGCGGGGGCGGTGTAAGTTCGGCCATTCCCTCGATCTGCATGTAGCGGCACTGGAGCAGCCACTCGTCGTTCTGCTCGAGCAGGACGGCGCCGATCAGCCGGGTGATGCTGGCCTCGTTGGGGAAGATGCCGACGACGTCGGCGCGCCGTTTGACTTCCTTATTCAAGCGCTCCAACGGGTTGGTCGAGTGCAATTTGGTACGGTGCTGGGCCGGGAAGGTCATGTAGGCGAGCACGTCATGCTCGCTGTCATCCATCAGCGCGGCGAGCTTTGGCCAGCGCGGCCGGAGTTGATCGGCAACGTGTCGCCAAGTCTGACGCGCCGCTTCGGCATCGGTTTGCAGGAAAGCTTGGCGGATCGCGGCGGCGACCATGGTGTGTTGGCCCTTGGGAACGTGCGCCAGGGCGTTGCGCATCCAATGCACGCGGCAGCGCTGCCAGGTGGCGCCGAGCACGCGGGTGATGGCGTGACGCAAGCCGTCGTGCGCATCCGAGATCACCAGCTTGACCCCTTTTAGGCCGCGCTTGACCAGGCCTTTGAGGAAAGCCGACCAGAACGGCTCGGCCTCCGAGGGACCAATGCCGAGCCCGACGATCTCGCGCCTTCCTTCGGTTGTGACCGCCACGGCAATTATCGCGGCGACCGAGACGATGCGGCCGCCGTCGCGCACCTTGAGGTAGGTGGCGTCAAGCCACAGATACCGCCACTCGCCGTCGATCGGCCGGTCGAGAAACGCGCCCACCCGGTCATCAATATCCTTGCAGAGCTTGGAAACCTGGCTTTTCGAGATGCCGGACAGACCCATCGCCTGCACCAACTCGTCGACCCGCCGGGTCGATACACCGCCGATCCAGGCTTCCTGGATCACGGTGACCAGCGCCTTCTCGGCGGTCTTACGCGGCTCCAGAAAGGGCGGGAAGTATGAGCCTTGGCGCAGCTTTGGGATCCTCAACTGGAGCGAGCCCAGGCGGGTGTCGAGGCTGCGCTCGCGATAACCATTGCGGTAATTGAGCCGATCGGCTGAGCGCTCATGCCGCCCGGCGCCGATCAACCCTTCGACATCGGTTTCCATCAGGATTTGCAGCACGGCCTCCGCAACGGCTCGCAGGAAATCGCCATCGCCGCTCTTCTGCAGCAGCTCGACCAGCGCCATTCTTTCGTCGGTCATCGGGTCCTCGGTAGGCTTTTGGGTGAAGTGTTTGCACCTCCACCTTAGCCGGCCTTCCCGGTGACCACCCGTCGCTCACGCGCGCGCCGAGCTCCATGTAGTCGGGCATTGCGCCCGGCGCGCGCTCACCACCGATTTTCCACCACGACCGCGGACGCTAACGAACCGGTGCATGCGTCATGGCCTGCCGCATGCGCGGCGAATTGGGCGAGGAATGTTGCTGTTGCTCCTTCCACTCCGGGCTTTCGGGCACAGCCGTACTGGCAAATTCATAACCGTGCTGTAGCCGCTGGTACCCTCGAGAACCCGATAGCGGCGGGCAAGTAAATGATCCGGCGCCTTGCGGTAGCCTGGCACATATTCCCCGCTGTACCAGGCGTTCCACGCCGCATCAATCTCGGCGGGGACGGACATGCGGCCAATCTGCAGCACCGGCGCCATGCCACGCTCCGGCATTTCTATGCCGTCCGGGTAAATCTGTTCCCCGACAATGCGTGTCAAATTCTTCCCAATCTTTTGCCAACGATCGCTTTCAATTGCTCGGAACATCGAGGAGAGCGACATGGCAGCGGGATTGGAGAAATCGACCAAGCGCACGATACGGCGGCATCAGTTGTGGGAAATGGTCCCACTCGCCGACAGCACGATCTACGAGATGGAACAGCGCGGCGAGTTCCCGCGACGCTTCGCGCTTTCGCCACGATGTGTCGTGTGGGATCTGAGCGAAGTCGAAGCATGGCTCGCGTCGCGGCGATCCGCGCCCATACCTCGTGCGCAACATCCCGACGTCACGCAACGGCGCTCTCGGCCGGTGAAAGCGCCGGGTCGAGCTCCAAGAGCGGCATCGACGGCGGAATGAGAACAGGGGCATATTTCTGGCCCGCCACCCAAGCGTCGATGATGTTCGACCACTCCTGCATCATGTGCCGACGCTGCACTTCGTATTCTGCCTTATTGTAGACGCCGCGCGACGAACGGCCGTCCTCATGCGCCAGGCATTTCTCGATCCAGTCGCTGTTGAAGCCCAGTTCGTTCTGCAGCGTCGAGCCCGTTCTCCGCAAGTCGTGGACGGTGAATGGCTCAAGCGGAAGCCCTTCCTTCTTCGCCTGCTCCACCACCAGATAGGTGACGCGATTGAAGGTCGCGCGAGACATCGGCGCATCGGCGTCGTAGCGCGAAGGCAACACGTACCTGGAGTTGCCGGCACAGGTCTTTAGGGCGATGAAAATGTCGAGCACCTGACGAGACAGATAGACGTTGTGTGCCTTCGAGCGCTTCATCCGCTCCTTCGGAATCGTCCACACGGCGTTCTCAAAATCGACCTCGTCCCAGACGGCGTCCTGCAGCTCGCTCTTGCGCACCATGGTCTGCAGGAAGAGGCGCATGCCGAGCCTAATGGTGGGCAGCGTCGCCACCTTCTCAAGCTGCTTGAGCATGATCCTGATCTCAGTTGGCGAAAGCGACCGGTCTTTCGGTACGAAGGTCGCGATCGAGGCCGGGCCTACGTCGTCAGCCGGGTTGGCGACCTTCTCGCCGTGCAGAATTGCGAAGCCGTAAATCTGTTTGACGATATCACGAACATGGATCGCGGTCGCTGGCGCGCCGCGCTCGACGATTGCCCCACAATGAGCTCGCAGGTCATCCGGCGTGATTTCCGTCAGAAGCCTGTTGCGCCACGCCGGCAGCAGTTCGCGTTCGAAGATCGCTCGGCGCATCGCCCGCGTGCTGTCCGCCATCGGCGCTGCGGTCAGCCATTTCTCACCGAATTCGCCGAAGCTCTTAGCTTCCAGGAGGCGGCGCTTTTCCCGCTGCTTTTGGATCGCCGGCGATCGCCCCTCGGCGATTGCCCGCTTGGCGTCGATGCACAGCTCACGGGCTCGCGCGAGCGATAGCCCGGCTGGACCATACTTCCCGAACGTGACGGTCT
>CAWHWB010000009.1:0-225802 GCA_963832875.1 uncultured Alphaproteobacteria bacterium
TTCACCCCTAGCCACAAGTCATCCCCTACTTTTGCAACAGTAGTGGGTTCGGTCCTCCAGTGCGTGTTACCGCACCTTCAACCTGCCCATGGCTAGATCACCCGGTTTCGGGTCTGGTCCCGGCAACTAGTTCGCCCACTTCAGACTCGCTTTCGCTGCGCCTACGCCTAGCGGCTTAAGCTTGCTGCCAAGACCAACTCGCTGACCCATTATACAAAAGGTACGCCGTCATTCCAGAAAACAGATAGCAGAAATCAGCCTCACAAATTCTGTGTTCCGATCCCTGTTTCTGTCTTCTGAAACTCCGACTGCTTGTAGGCATCCGGTTTCAGGAACTGTTTCACTCCCCTCGTCGGGGTGCTTTTCACCTTTCCCTCACGGTACTGGTGCACTATCGGTCACTGAGGAGTACTTAGGCTTGGAGGGTGGTCCCCCCATCTTCAGACAGGATGGCTCGTGTCCCGCCTTACTCAAGGATCATTCGGCCGGTTTCCCGTACGGGGCTGTCACCCGCTCTGGCCCGTCTTTCCAGACGCTTCCGGTACCAAACAAAACGACCATTGGCCTGTTCCGCTTTCGCTCGCCACTACTCGCGGAATCTCGGTTGATGTCTTTCCTCCGGCTACTGAGATGTTTCAGTTCGCCGGGTTCGCCTCCCCACCCTATGAATTCAGAAGAGGATACCCGTTTCCCGGGTGGGTTGCCCCATTCGGAGACCCCGGGATCACCGATCGCTCGCATCTCCCCCGGGCTTTTCGCAGCGTGCCACGTCCTTCATCGCCTCTCAGTGCCAAGGCATCCACCAGATGCCCTTGATTTGCTCGATCCAAAGCGCCGTGCGCCCGCCAAAGGGCCGCACCACGACGCCCAAACCCCGCCGCGCACAGTGGCAAACCCCAACGGACCGCCAACGCGAACTCCGCCAAGGGAACTCTCCCCTCGGGGACTCTGATGAGAAGCTCCGAGCCGGCGCGGGCCCCCTCGCACGGCGTCATGTCGCATGAAGACACTTCTTTCGGACGGCGCCCCGGCGCCGGCTACTCCCATCGGACAACCGCCCCGATCAGGAAACCAGCAGGGCCCGTCCGCCTCGGTCACTATTCACAAATTCGCTTCACCTAATCAATCAACACCCATCCGCCGCCCGCCGCGAACCCGCGCCCCAGCGCCGGAAAAACCCGCTTCTCGCGGCCCGACACCACCAGATCCGTTCCAACCCTGATCGCGCGCCGAGATGGTAGGATCAGTGGAGGTGAACGGGATCGAACCGATGACCTCCTGCTTGCAAAGCAGGCGCTCTCCCAACTGAGCTACACCCCCGTTCAGACCAGAGGACAGAGGCCACAGCCAAAAGCGCAGAATTTCTGCCCTGCCGATTTCTGTGCTTCTGTGCTCTGTGCATCTGCTTTCTGGGTTTCCGGCTGGTGGGCCAGGGAGGATTTGAACCTCCGACCTCACGCTTATCAAGCGCGCGCTCTAACCAGCTGAGCTACTAGCCCCAATCGCTTTGAGAGCGCGCCCAGGCGCGACGCTTCGGCCAGCTGCGGCTCGGCAGGCGACGGCGCTACGGCCGGCTCGACGCTCGGGAGAAGGGATGCGCAGACGGCGGCGACTTGGGGGTCAGAAACCAGGAACCAGGTTGAACCCGGTCCGGGAGCCGACACCCCGTTTGTGGAGGATCAGAGAGACGCAGCCATCAGCTCTGACTGCCGATTTCTGCCACCTGGCTCCTGA
Organism: uncultured Alphaproteobacteria bacterium; assembly: GCA_963832875.1. GTDB lineage: Bacteria > Pseudomonadota > Alphaproteobacteria > ATCC43930 > CGMCC-115725 > AP-15. Next base: position 1,735 of record CAWHWB010000009.1, read on the forward strand.
ATTCCAGAAAGGAGGTGATCCAGCCGCAGGTTCCCCTACGGCTACCTTGTTACGACTTCACCCCAGTCGCTGACCTGACCGTGGTCGGCTGCCTCCCCAATCCGAAGACCGGGGTTGGCCCGCCGCCTTAAGGTCAAACCAACTCCCATGGTGTGACGGGCGGTGTGTACAAGGCCCGGGAACGTATTCACCGCGGCGTGCTGATCCGCGATTACTAGCGATTCCGACTTCATGCTCTCGAGTTGCAGAGAACAATCCGAACTGAGACGGCTTTTTGAGATTGGCGCGGGGTCGCCCCCTTGCCGCCCTCTGTCACCGCCATTGTAGCACGTGTGTAGCCCAGCCCATAAGGGCCATGAGGACTTGACGTCATCCCCGCCTTCCTCCGGCTTGTCACCGGCAGTTTCTGCAGAGTGCCCGGCGTGACCCGATGGCAACTGCAGATGAGGGTTGCGCTCGTTGCGGGACTTAACCCAACATCTCACGACACGAGCTGACGACAGCCATGCAGCACCTGTGTCCCGGCCGGCCGAACCGAAGAATGGGGTCTCTCCCACCCATACCGGGCATGTCAAGGGCTGGTAAGGTTCTTCGCGTTGCGTCGAATTAAACCACATGCTCCACCGCTTGTGCGGGCCCCCGTCAATTCCTTTGAGTTTTAACCTTGCGGCCGTACTCCCCAGGCGGTGTGCTTAAAGCGTTAGCGGCGACACCGAAGAGCTAGGCCCCCCAACGTCTAGCACACATCGTTTACCGCGTGGACTACCAGGGTATCTAATCCTGTTTGCTCCCCACGCTTTCGCGCCTCAGCGTCAGTCTCGGTCCAGAGCGCCGCCTTCGCCACCGGTGTTCTTCCCAATATCTACGAATTTCACCTCTACACTGGGAATTCCACGCTCCTCTCCCGAACTCCAGCAAACCAGTCTCGAGCGCCGTTCCCAGGTTGAGCCCGGGGCTTTCACACTCGACTTGGCCCGCCGCCTACGCGCCCTTTACGCCCAGTAAATCCGAACAACGCTCGCCCCCTTCGTATTACCGCGGCTGCTGGCACGAAGTTAGCCGGGGCTTCTTCTCCCGCTACCGTCATCATCGTCGCGGGCGAAAGAGCTTTACAACCCGAAGGCCTTCATCACTCACGCGGCATTGCTGGATCAGGCTTGCGCCCATTGTCCAATATTCCCCACTGCTGCCTCCCGTAGGAGTCTGGGCCGTGTCTCAGTCCCAGTGTGGCTGATCATCCTCTCAGACCAGCTACGGATCACAGGCTTGGTGGGCCGTTACCCCGCCAACTACCTAATCCGACGCGGGCCCCTCCTGTCGCGATCAATCTTTCCCCGGCGATTGCTCACCGGGCTTATGCGGTATTAGCCGAAGTTTCCCTCGGTTATCCCCCACAACAGGGCAGGTTCCCACGCGCTACTCACCCGTGCGCCACTCCCTTGCGACCGAAATCCCAAGAGCGTTCGACTTGCATGTGTTAGGCATGCCGCCAGCGTTCGTTCTGAGCCAGGATCAAACTCTCAAGTTCATCCCAGACCCACCCCAAAGACACCCTCGCCATCAGCTCGCCAGTCGCCCAGCTCAACCGATGCCGACAGCCATCCCCGGAGGGACCCTTGATCAGGGCCGCCAAACATTCGCTTCGATGCACGAACATCCGGCAACCCGCGCCGCCGTCCGCGCATCCCTTCCCATCTCCACAATCTCAATCAACACCCCCGCGCTCGCGCGGGCCACTCGACCCGGTCACCCCGGCCGCCGCCAAACCCTCGGACCACAGCCCTCGCCCAGCGGGGCGCCGCTTATACCCCCGCCCCAAACCGACCGTCAACACCTCATCAACAGCGACGGCGAAGGTCCGGTGCGGCACCCAACCCCGGCCCCCGCCAAGCGCCGCCGTTGCCGCAAGTCGCGCGGTCGGCGCATCGCCATCGTCGGACGCTCGAAGCCGGCCCCGATAGGGGGTGGAGCGGCCTCATAACGTAGGAGACGCGATCGCAGCTGTCCAGAGCGGGCGAAAAAAATTGCACCATCGCGCCGAAGACCACCGTCCCAAACCGCCGTCCCGAACGCCGCCTCACAGCAGACCCAGCGCACGCAGTTCGGCCAGCATCGGCTCGGGCGGCGGCTCCCCCGCCGGGCAATCGGCCGACATGCGATCGGCCCACAAGCGATCGCTCGGCGCATCTTCGGGCGGCAGATAGCGCCAGCCCTGGAACGGCCGCCACGGCCGCGACAGGGTCGGCACCAGCGCGCCGTCAACTTCGATCAGGCAATAGCGCCGGCCATTCGCGTCACGCTCGCAGCGAAACCCGGTGACCAGCTGGCGCACCCGGATCTGGCCGCGGATGACCCAATAGATCGAGCCGCCGGCTAGCACCTCCGCCGTTCGGCGCGGGTGGTTTCTGGTGTAGACCCAGTCGCCGCCGCGTTCGGCCGCGCGCGCTGCCCGCACCCGGCGCAGATCGTCGAGATCGGCGACACCGACCGCGAGCTTTAAGAGGTGCAAGGTCATGCGCGGCGGACCGGCTCAGGCCTTATCATTCTCGGGGCCGCCCTCGGGCCGGGCGAGCGCGATCAGCTCGGCCCCTTCTTCGACCATGTCGCCGACGGCAAACCGCACCCTCTCGACGACGCCGTCGGCGGGTGCGGCGATCGTGTGTTCCATCTTCATCGCCTCGATCGTGATCAGCGGCTGGCCGCGTCCGACCCGGCTGCCGGCTTCGACCATGAGCCGGGTCACCCGCCCCGGCATCGGCGCGGTCAGCAACCCGCCTGCCGCTGCTTCTCCGGGGGGTGCGGCGAGCGGGTCGATTTCGACCAGCCGCCAGCTGTCGCCGTCGATGAACACCGCGGTTTCCGGACCATCGGCCATGACCACAACCCGCCGTCGCACCCCGTCGAGCACCAGCGCGAAGCTGCCGTCGGGCTCGGCGGCGCCGGCGGCGACGAATGTCCGATCGGCCAATTGCAGCCGCCATTCGCCCGCGGTCGACGATCCTTGAACGATGGTCGCCGTCACCGCCCATTCCTCGGCGCCGTCGCGGAAGACGACATCCTGGTGCGCCCTGCCGCCGAGCCGCCAGCCGTCGCGGCACCCCCATGGCGAATGTGGGTCGGCCGCGCTCGCCGCAATGACGGCGTCCGCGGCCGCGCGGGCAGCGAGCCGCCAGAGGGCGGCGGCGGCGAGCGCCTCTTCTGGCGCCGGTCGGTGCGGCGAGGCCAGCCGCGGAATCAGCGTCTCGCGACGGCGTTCGATAAAGCCGGTGTCGACCGCTCCGGCGGCGAATTCGGGGTCGGCCGCGAGCCGGGCCAGAAACCCAAGATTGGTGGAGAGGCCGAGCACCGCGGTCTCGGCCAAGGCCCGGCGCAACCGCCGGATCGCCGCCGGCCGGTCCGCGCCCCAGGCGACGATCTTGGCAATCATCGCGTCGTAATCGGGCGTCACCCGATCGCCCTGCCGCACCCCGGTATCGACCCGCGCGAGCCCGGGCGGCGGCAGGCGCAGCCGGTGCAATACCCCGGTCTGCGGCAGAAACCCGCGCGCCGGGTCCTCGGCGTAGAGCCGCGCCTCGATCGCATGGCCCTGCGCCACGAGGTCGCGCTGGCCCAGCGGCAAAGCCTCGCCTGCGGCCACGCGCAACTGCCATTCGACCAGATCGAGCCCGGTCACCGCCTCGGTCACGGTGTGCTCGACCTGCAGGCGCGTGTTCATCTCGATGAAATAGAATTTACCGGCTTCGGCGATGAATTCGACGGTGCCGGCGCCGACATAGCCGACCGCGCGCGCCGCGGCGATCGCGGCTTCGCCCATCGCCCGGCGGCGCTCCTCATTTAGGTCCGGCGCCGGCGCCTCCTCAATCACCTTTTGATGGCGGCGCTGGATCGAGCAGTCGCGGTCGAAGAGGTGGATCGCATGGCCGTGGCGGTCGGCGAAGACCTGCACTTCGATATGCCGCGGCCGGGTCAGGTATTTTTCGAGCAGCACCCGGTCGTCGCCAAAGGCGCCCTCGGCTTCGCGCCGTGCGGCGGCGAGTGCGGCGGCGAAATCGCCGGCCTCGCCGACCACCCGCATGCCCCTGCCGCCGCCGCCGGACGAGGCCTTGATCAGCACCGGAAACCCGATCCGCCGCGCTTGGTCGAAGAGGTACGCCGGGCCCTGCTCGTCGCCGTGATAGCCCGGCACCACCGGCACCCCGGCCTGCGCCATCAATGTCTTGGCCACCGCTTTCGAGCCCATCGCGCGCATCGCCGACGCGGGCGGGCCGACAAAGATCAGCCCGGCCTTCTCGCACGCCGCGGCGAAACCGGCATTCTCCGAGAGAAACCCGTAGCCCGGGTGCACCGCTTGCGCCCCGCTCGCCCGCGCCGCCGCGACGATCGCCGCGATGTTCAGATAACTCTCCCGCGCCGGAGCCGGCCCAATCGGCCACGCCTCGTCCGCCATTTCGACATGCAACGCCCCCCGATCGGCCGCGGAATAGACCGCGACCGTGGCGATCCCCAACTTCCGCGCGGTGCAGATCACCCGGCAGGCGATCTCGCCCCGGTTGGCGATCAAGAGCTTGGCGAAGGACAGCTGCGCAGACACGCTCACATCCGAAAAACGCCGAATCGGCCCGGCTCGCCCCGAAACCGCTCGCCGCCCGACCGCGCGTCGTCGAACCCCGCGACAGGCGCGTTGAGGCTCGCCGAAATCGCCAAACCCAGCACCATCCGGGTCTCGGCCGGGTCGATGACCCCGTCGTCCCACAGCCGCGCACTCGCATAATAGGGGTGCCCCTGCGTTTCGTACTGGGCGCGGATCGGCGCCTTGAATGCCTCCTCCTCGGCCATGTCCCACCCCTCGCCTGCTCCCTCGCGCGCGTCGCGGCGTAGCTGCGCCAAGACCGAGGCCGCCTGCTCGCCGCCCATCACCGAGATCCGCGCATTGGGCCACATCCACAAAAACCGCGGCCCATAGGCGCGCCCGGCCATGCCGTAATTGCCGGCGCCAAAGCTGCCGCCGATGATCACGGTGAATTTCGGCACCGCCGCGGTCGCGACCGCGGTCACCATCTTGGCGCCGTCCTTGGCGATGCCGCCCGCCTCGTATTTCCGGCCGACCATGAACCCGGCGATATTCTGCAGAAAGATCAAAGGGATCGCCCGCTGCGCGCACAATTGGATAAAATGCGCAGCCTTCAACGCGCTCTCGGAGAACAGAATCCCGTTATTGGCGAGGATGCCCACCGGATACCCCCAGATCCGGGCAAACCCGCACACCAGGGTCGGCCCGTAGAGCCGCTTGAACTCGTCGAATTCGCTGCCATCGACGAGGCGCGCGACGATCTCGCGCACGTCATAGGGCTGGCGCGTGTCCTGCGGCACGACGCCGTAAAGCTCCTCGGCCGGATAGAGCGGCGCGACCGGCGGTGCGACCTCGAGCCCGACCGTCTTCACCCGGTTCAAATTGCCGACGATCCGCCGGGCGATCCCGAGAGCATGCCGGTCGTCGAGGGCGAAATGGTCGGTAACGCCGGACACGCGGCTGTGCAATTCGGCCCCGCCCAATTCCTCGGCGCTGACGATCTCGCCGGTCGCCGCGCGCACCAAGGGCGGGCCGCCCAAAAAAATCGTCCCCTCTTCCTTGACGATGATCGATTCGTCCGACATTGCCGGTACATAGGCGCCGCCCGCGGTGCACGAGCCCATGACCAGCGCCACCTGCGGCACTCCGGCCGCCGACAGCCGCGCCTGGTTGTAAAAGATCCGGCCAAAATGCTCGCGGTCGGGAAACACATCGTCCTGCGCCGGCAGATAGGCCCCGCCCAAATCGACCAGATAGAGGCAAGGGAGCCGGTTCTCGCCGGCAATCTCCTGCGCGCGCAGATGCTTTTTGACCGTGATTGGAAAATAGGTCCCGCCCTTGACCGTCGCGTCGTTGGCGACGACGACACACTCCCGGCCCATGATCCGGCCGATCCCCGTGACGATCCCGGCCGCCGGCACCTCGCCGTCGTACATGCCGAAGGCCGCCAGCGCCGACAATTCGAGAAACGGCGACCCCGGATCGAGCAGCAGCCGCACCCGCTCGCGCGGCAGCAGCTTGCCGCGCGCCAGATGCCGCCGCCGTGCCGCCGCCCCGCCCCCCGCCTCGATCGTCGCCAGCTTGTCGCGCAAATCGGCGACCAGCCCGCGCATTGCCGCGTCATTGCCGCGAAACGCCTCGGAGCGCCGGTCGAGCGCGGTGGTAAGCACGGTCATCGCTGCCCGCCACCTTGCCCAGGCTCGGCCCGGCCGGGCAAGCGGAAACGAGGTGAGCCATGCCGGAACATCGGCGGGCGCGGTTGATCGCTTGGCGTTGAACGCAGACCCACCTATCATCATTGGGTGATCAAATCCTGGGCTAACCGGTCCACCCAGCGCTTCGCCGAGGAGGGCAAGAGCCGGTTTGCCGGCCTCGACGAGCCCTGGCGCGAAGGCGGCTGCGTTTGCTCGACGAGGCTGATCGCCTCGAAGACCTGACCGGCCTCGCATCGATGGGCCTCCACCGGCTGCACGGCGACCGCAGAGGTCAATGGGCGATCTCCGCCGGCGGCTCATGGCGGATCACCTTTGAGTTTCGCGATGGCCACGCCTGGAACGTGGAGACCGTCGATTATCACTGACAAGGATTGAAGCCATAGCAACCACCCGCACGGGACCGCTGGCCGGCCCCGCACCGCATCCCGGCGAGGTGCTGAAGGACGAGCTCGAAGCGCGCAAACTTTCCGCCCACACGCTGTCGCTCGCGTTGCGTCTACCCGCCTCGCGGATCGGCCAAATCGTCCGCGGGCAGCGCGCGATCACGCCGGAGACCGCCTTGTGGCTCGCCCGCTATTTCGGCGGCTCGGCGGCAATCTGGTTGCGCCTCCAAGTCGCCTACGATTTGGCCCGCGCGGAGGCCGAGCTCGCCGACAAGATCGCCGAAATCAACCCGGCCGCCGCCTGAGCTTGCCCGGGGCTCGATCCGGGCAGCCGCGTCTTGGCGATTGGCGCGCCCGGCCGAAGCGCCCTGGCGAGCCGCGACATAAAGGCCGGAGCGGCGGCGGCCCAGCCGACACCGGCGAGCCGCCCCCGCTCTTGCCCGCCGCCCGCGCCGGTGCGATCCTCCAAACCAACAAGGCGGGTGGCGCCGCCGACCCTCGCCATCCCGGAAAATCCGGGAAATGTCGGCTCGTCTCGGGGAGGATTCGCGATGCCAATGCTCGACACCGACGATCTGGCGCTGTGGTACGCGCTCAACCGGCTGATGATCAATTACTGGGCCGAGGTGGACCACAACGGCGGCAACCAGGCGCACGAATTTTATTTGCCGGACGCACTCTACGCCGTCGGCGACAACCGCTTCGAGGGAGCCGACAAGATCCGCGCCTTTTATGCCCGGCGCCGGCAGCACGGCAGCACCACGACCCGTCACCTGGTCGGCAACCTCCGGGTCTTCCCGGAGGATGCGCGCCATGCCCGCGCGGTCGGGATCATGAGCCTCTACCGCGCCGACGGTCGCCCGCCGATCCGCGGTGTGCGGCCGCCCGCCATGATTTCGGATTTCGAGGCGGACTGCGCGCTCGCCGACGACCACGAGTGGCGTTTCCAGTCGCACCTGTTGCGCCCGATCTTCGTCGGCAGCGACCTCCCCGCCTCAATCTCGATCGACCCCCAACGGCTGTAAAGGGCGCCGCGCCGCAGCGGCGAACTCCGACAATTCCGGAAATGGCGACCCCGGATCGAGCGGGAGCAGCACCCGCTCGCGCGGCAGCGACTCCCGTACCGTAATGCCGCCGCGCCTCCCCCGCATTAACGCGAAGGGTCTTGGAGCGAGGGTCGCGCGAGGTTGGAAGAGCGGACATCGTTGCTCGGCACCTCACCTAAGCCCAGCGCCGCCGCACAAAGGAAAGCGGCACGCACCTATTCCCGTTCGCGAGCAAACGCTAAAACCAGTGTGTGCCGATTCGGATGGTGAACCCGCCGTAGCATGTGCGACGCGCCGTTCTGCCGAGAGGCGGCGCGCACGGATTTAGCGCGAACCTTCACGACCGCGACCGCGCAGGGTGTGATCTCGCCCGGCGAGGCGGCGGGCTTGGCGCAGATGGTCGACACCTTTGTCCGGGCGATCGACGCCGCCGATTTCGAGCGCCGCCTGCGCCTCCTCGAAGAGGACCGTGGCGCAAGGACATAAGACCCGCCTCGCCCGGCTTGCGGCCGGTCGGGCGCAGGAGGGATCGGCCGAGGCTGCCCATCGCCGGGCGCTCACCGCGCGGGTCGCGGTTTGCGCGATGCTGCGCCAGGCATTAATCGAGGCCGGCGTCGACCCGGCCGGGGTCCCGGCGCTGCGCCTCGGCGAGGCCGCTGCCGCCGAACTCGCCGAACTCGGCCAGTCCGGCAAATTCCTCCAACCGCCGGAGATCGACGCATCGGACGCCGCCGGTGGCCGCGGCCCGATCGAGGAGATGTTCGCGGCGAAGCTGCTGGCCCTGACCCGGCGTTGGTCCGACCGGGGCGCGCCCGATCCGTCCCCGGCCCTCGCCGTCGAGCTGGCCGGAGCTTCGCTCGCGGAATTGCTCGCTCGTTGGCTGATCCGGCCGGCTTCGTCGCCGCAGGCTTGCCGTGGCCCGGCAATCGGAGCAAACCGGGCGGCCATGACCGATTCGCACACCCTCGACGATCTCGACGCCGCCGCCGCCCTGGTCCGCGGCGTGGTGCCGCCGACCCCGCAATATTGCTGGCCGCTGCTGTCGCGGCGGGTCGGCGCCGAAGTTTGGGTCAAGCACGAAAATCACACCCCGATCGGCGCCTTCAAATTGCGCGGTGGGCTCGTCTATCTCGACTATGTCCGGCAAACCCGGCCGCAAATCCGGGGCGTCGTCACCGCGACCCGCGGCAATCACGGGCAGAGCATCGCCTTTGCCGCGGCGCGGCTCGGCCTCGCGGCGACGGTCGTCGTGCCGCACGGCAACAGCGCCGAGAAAAACCGCGCGATGGCCGCTTTTGGCGCGCAACTCGTCGAGGAGGGCCACGATTTCCAGGCCGCCTACGAATACGCCGCCGGGCTGGCCGAGCGCGAGGGGCTGCATCTGGTGCGCACCTTTCATCCGATGCTGGTGCGCGGGGTCGCGAGCTACGCGCTCGAATTGTTCCGTGCGGCGCCCAATCTCGATAACGTCTTTGTGCCGATCGGCCAGGGCAGTGGCATTTCCGGGGTGATCGCCGCGCGCGACGCTCTGGGCCTGACGGTCGAGATCGTCGGCGTCGTCGCCGCGGGAGCGCCGGCCTATGCGCTGTCCTTCGCCGCCGGCACGCCGGTCAGCACCAATTCGGCCGACACGATCGCCGACGGGCTCGCGGTCCGCGTCCCCGATCCGGCGGCACTCGACGTGATCCGCCGCGGCGCCGCCGATATCGTCAGCGTTTCGGAGGACGAGATCCGTCGAGCGATGCGCATCCTGTTCACCGACACGCACAATGTCGCCGAGGGTGCCGGTGCGGCCGCACTCGCCGCGGCATTGCAGCAGCGCCAGCGCCTCGCCGGCAAGCGGGTCGCGGTGATCCAGTCGGGCGGCAACATCGACCGCGCGCTGTTTGCAGCGGTGCTGGCCGATCCGGATGTCGAGACCGCCGCTATTCCACCGTGACGCTTTTGGCGAGGTTGCGCGGCTGGTCGACGTCGGTGCCCTTGATGACGGCGACGTGGTAGGCGAGGAGTTGGATCGGGATCGCGTAGAGCAACGGGGCGACGAACGGGTCGCAATCCGGCACCGCGATGCCAAAGGCCAGCCGGTCGGCGAGCCGCGCCACCCCGGCCGCGTCCGAGATCATCACCACCCGGCCGCCGCGGGCCATCGCCTCCTCGACATTGCCGAGAGTCTTTTCAAAGAGGTCATCATGCGGCGCCAGCACGATGATCGGGACGGTCTCGTCTATGAGGGCGATCGGCCCGTGCTTCATCTCGCCAGCGGCATAGCCCTCGGCATGGATGTAGGAAATTTCCTTGAGCTTTAAGGCGCCTTCGAGGGCCAGCGGGTAGGCGCTGCCGCGGCCGAGATAGAGCACGTCCCTGGCCTCGGCGATGGTCTGGGCGATCTCGCGGATGCGCTCGTCGTGGTTCAACACCTCGGCCGCCCGCGATGGGATCTCGCCGAGAAACCCGGCGAGCGTCGCCTCCCGCTCGTGACCGATCGCACCGCGCGCCCGCGCCAACGCCACGGTAAAGGCGGCGAGCACCGCCAGCTGCGTCGTAAACGCCTTGGTCGAGGCGACCCCGATCTCGGGTCCGGCGAGCGTCGGCAACACCACATCGGCCTCGCGCGCGATCGAGCTTTCCGGCTGGTTGACGATTGCGATGATGCGCTGCCCCTGGCTGCGGGCATAGCGCAATGCAGCGAGCGTGTCGGCGGTCTCGCCCGATTGCGAGACAAAGATCGCCGCGCCGCCGCGGGGCATCGCCGGCGCCCGATAGCGGAACTCGGAGGCGATGTCGATCTCGACCGAGATTCGGGCGATCCGCTCGAGCCAGTATTTGGCGACGATGCAGGCGTGATAGGCGGTGCCGCAGGCGATCATCGCCACCCGCTCGATCTCGGTCAACGGAAACGGCAGCTCCGGCAGATGCACGGTGCGGGTCGCCGGGTTGACCAGCGCGTTGATCGTGTCGCCGATCACCGCCGGCTGCTCGAAAATCTCCTTTTGCATGAAATGGCGGTAGTTGCCCTTGCCGATCAAGGCGCCGGAGGCTGTCGATTCGCGAATCGGTCGTTCGATTTCGCGATTGTTGGCATCGAAGATCGTGACCTTGGACGAGGTCACCATCGCCCAATCGCCTTCTTCGAGATAGGTGATGCGGCGGGTCAAGGGCGCCAACGCGAGCGCGTCGGAGCCGAGAAACATCTCGCCGTCGCCGTAGCCGATGGCCAACGGGCTGCCGCGCCGGGCGCCGATCAGCAAGTCGCGCTCGCCGGCAAACAGGAAGGCGAGAGCAAAGGCACCGTCGAGACGCGCCAATGTCTCGGCCACCGCGTCGCGCGGCGAGAGCCCCTCACCAAGGAAATGGGTCGCCAGGATCGCCACCGCTTCGGTGTCGGTCTGGGTCTGAAAGACATGGCCCAGCGCCTCGAGCTCGCGCCGCAACGCCTGAAAATTTTCGATAATCCCGTTGTGGACGACCGCGACCCGGTCGGTGGCGATCGGGTGGGCGTTGGTCTCGGTCGGCTGGCCGTGCGTCGCCCAACGGGTATGGCCGATGCCAATTGCCCCCTGGACCGGCTCGCGGTCGAGCCGCCGCGCCAGGTTCTGGAGCTTACCTTCGGCGCGCCGGCGCTCTATGCGGCCATCGACCAAAGTCGCGATCCCGGCCGAATCGTAGCCGCGGTATTCGAGCCGGCGCAGCCCTTCGATCAGTCCCGGCGCCACCATGTCCTTGGCGATGATGGCGATGATGCCGCACATCAGATTTTCCTCCGCAGCCGGGCCCGAATCTCAGCGGCGCGGCCGGGCTTGTCGACCTGTTGGCCGCGCGCCACGGTCAACGCATCGGCCGGGACATCGCGAGTGACGACGCTGCCGGCGGCTACGATGGCGCCGGCGCCGATAGTGACCGGCGCCACCAGCGCGGTGTTTGAGCCGATAAAGGCACCCTCGCCGATTGTCGTGAAGTGTTTGTGAATGCCGTCATAATTGCAGGTGATCGTGCCGGCGCCAATATTGGCGCGCGGTCCCACCTCGCTGTCGCCGATATAGGCGAGGTGATTGGCCTTGGCCCCGGCGCCGAGCCGCGCCTCCTTGATCTCGACGAAATTGCCGACATGCACCTCGGTTTCGAGCACCGCGCCGGGGCGCAGCCGCGCAAATGGACCGACGATCGCACCGGGGCCGACGACCGCACCCTCGATATGACAGAACGAGCGGATGCGGGCGCCTTCGCCGATTTCAACGCCTGGGCCAAAGGTAACGTTCGGCTCGACGACGACATCGCGCCCGAGCCGCGTGTCGGCGCTGAGGAACACGGTCTCGGGTGCCACCAATGTGGCACCGCCGGCCATCACCGCCCGGCGCAGCCGGCGCTGCATTAGCGCTTCGGCCTCGGCCAGCTCGGCGCGGGAATTGATGCCGACCAGTTCCTCGACCGGCAGCTCGATCATATGGCAGCGAAGCTGTCTTCCGGTCGCCAGGCCGACGATGGCGGTCAGGTAGAATTCGCCTTGCGCGTTGTTGCGGTCGAGCGCCCCGATCAGTTGGGGCAGATGACGCGCCCCCGATCAGCATCAGCCCACCCCAGCACAGCCCGATGGCGCGCTCCGCGGGGTCGGCGTCGGCGGCCTCGACGATCCGCAGGATGTCGCCATCCGGCCCGGAAACGAGCCGCCCGTAGGGACCGGGATCATCGGGCCGCATGCCGGCCAACAGAATCGCGGCCGGCGTCCGTTTTTGTTCGTCGAGCAGCCGCGCCAGGGTGTCGCTGCGCAGCAGCGGCGTGTCGCCATAGAGCACCAGCACGTTTTCGATCTCGCCATCAGGCGCCAAACGGCCGGCGAGGCCGGTAAGCCCGGTGCGCACCGCGTCGCCGGTGCCGAGCGGCGGATCCTGAACGACGCTGTGCGCGGGTGCGACCAACTGCGCGATCGCCTCCATCCCCGGCCCGATCACAACGACGGTGGCCGCCGGCGCCAACGGGCGCAAGGCCTCGACCAGATGCACGATCATCGGCCGCCCGGCGACCCGGTGCATGACCTTGGGGATCGCGGATTTCATGCGCGTGCCGCTGCCGGCGGCGAGGATGATGGCGGCGAAACCGGGTTGGCTCATCAAGGGTCCAGATCAGAACAGCGCGGCACCCGCCACACTGTTGCGCGGCGGCGCCGAACCTTACAACACAAAGATTGTTGCAAAGTGTGACCAGCAACGCAGAGTTGGCGCGACCGAACCGCGGTTTTGCCGGCCTGGATTCAGCCGGTTTCCATCGGCAGCGCCGGGTCGTTCGCCCATTCGCTCATCGAGGCGTCGTAGAGCCTGACCGCCGGATGGCCGAGCATGATAAGCGCCAGCGCGTCGGCGCTGGCGGCGATGCCGCCGCCGCAATAGGTGATGACCTCCTTGTCGAAGGCGCCGACCGCCCCGAAGCGGCGGCGCAGCTCGGCGGGCGGCAGGAATTCGTTGGTCGCCGGGTCGATCAGGTGGGCGGCCGGCAGGTTGACGCTGCCCTTGATCCGGCCCGGCCGGCCATAGCTGTTGCCGCCGGCGCCGGAATGCTGCTCCGCCGCCAGGGCATTGACGGTGCAGACCGCCCCGTCGCCGACCGCAGCCAGCACCGCTTCCTTGCCGACCATCAGCGGGCGCTGCTCGCGAACCACGAAATTCCCAGGCGGACGCGGCTGTGCCGGGCCGGTTTCGACCGCTCTGCCTTCACGGGCCCATTTCTGCCAGCCGCCGTCGAGCACCGCAGCGTCGTCAAAGCCGAAAACCCGCAACAACCACCACACCCGCGTCGCCCACCATGGATTGGCGGTGCTGTAGAGCACAACCCGATCCCCCTCGCCGACCCCAAACCGTCCCATCGCCGCGGCGAATGCCTCGGCCGAAGGCGCCATAAAGCGCAGGCGCTGGCCGTTGTCCGAAAGATCGGCCTGCAGGTCGATGAACTGCGCGCCGGGGACATGTCCCTTCTCAAAATCCGCGCGACCGGGCACGACCTGATAGGTCGCCTTCGGGTCGGGGATTAAATGCGTCGTGCAGTCGAAAACGCGCAGGCCGGGATCGCCGAGCCGGCGTTCCAAGGTCTCGGTATCGATTAGAAACTCAGGATGAACGAAATCAGACGTGGCCATTTCACTTCCTTTCAGCGCCGCGACGGCAGCGGCGCGGCGATGGGCGGGCGCTGGCGGCGGAAGTCGGTCGCCTGCTCGAAGGCGTGGCCGACGCGCATCACGCCCGCTTCGTCGAATGGCCGGCCGGCGATCTGAAAGGCGAGCGGAAGGCCGTTCTCGAAGCCGATCGGCACCGAGAGTGCCGGGCTGCCGGTCAGATTGTAGGGGCCGGTATAGGACGCCCGCTCGAAGGTCGAATAGACCGGCACCCGGTCGATCAGCGGCGCCGGGCCGGTGGCGTTGGCCGAGACCGCGACATCGACGCCCGACAGCGCGCGGGAAAATTCGAGGCACAATTCGCGCCGCTGCCTTGTCGCCTCGACGTAATCCGCCGCGCTCAGGAACGCGCCGAGCCCGATCCGCGCGAACATGTGATGGCCGAAATCCTGCGGCCGCTCGCGAAAATCCTTTTCGTGCAATGCGTAGGCCTCGGCCAGCATGATCAGCCGGTTGGCGTCGACATAGTCGATCAGCGGCGACAATTGCAGGTCGACGAGGTGCGCGCCGAGGCTCTCCAACGTCCGGCAGGCGGCGTCAAACGCCGTGGCGTAGGTGGCGCTCGGCGCACTGTCGGCGCCGAAGCCGGCGACCGCGTCGCGCTCGTGGAAATGGCGGATGACGCCGATCCTCAGCCCGTCGAGCCGCGGGGTCAGCGCGGTGCGATAGTCCGGCACCGGAACATCGGCCGAGGCCGGGTCCTGCGGGTCGTAGCCGGCCAAGGCCTGCATCATGATCGCACAATCCTCGACCGTGCGGGTCAACGGTCCGCAATGGTCGAGCGTATATGACAACGGAAAGACGCCGCGGCGGCTGACCCTTCCATAGGTCGGCTTCAGCCCGACGATGCCGCAATAGGCCGCCGGGCCGCGGATCGAGCCGCCGGTGTCCGACCCCATCGCCGCCGCGCACAATCCGGCCGCGACCGCGACGGCCGAGCCGCTCGACGACCCCGCCGGGTAGTGCGCGGTGTTCCACGGGTTGCGCGCCGGCGCGAACGGCAAGGTGAAATCGGGACCCCCGATCGCGAATTCATGCGTCTCGTTCTTTCCGAGCAGGATGGCGCCGGCATTGCGCAGGCGCACCCAGGTCGCGGCGTCCTCGTCGGGCACATGGTCGAGATAGCGCCGCGAGCCGGCCGTGGTGCGGACGCCGCGCGTCTTGTAGATGTCCTTGAGGCCGATCGGGATGCCATGCAGCGGCCCACGCGCTCGCCCGGCGGCGCGGTCGCGCGCGGCGGCCAGTGCCTCGTCGCGCAGCACCAGGACATAGCTGTGCAATTCGCCGTCGAGGGCTGCGATACGATCGAGATAGCCCTCGGTCAGAGCCACCGGCGAGAGGCTTCCCTCGGCGATGGCGCGAGCCGCTTCGGCAATGGTCAGCTGGGTCGGGTCCATCCCCGTTCCTCACGGTCTCGGGTGGACGAAGATGTGCGCCGGCTCGGCCGCCCGGTCGCGCGGTCGCCGCACGTTGCGCTGCATGCGCTCGACCTGCCGATAAGCCTGGCGCAATTCCTCGAACTGCTCCGGGGTCAGCCGCAACCCTGCGCGCTCGACCAAAATCGTGAAACGCTCGACCGAGATCGGTTCGGCCATCGATTGCTCCTCTTTACGGGTCCTCTTCGGCGGGCCCCTCACCCCTTCCCTCTCCCTGCATGCGGAGAGAGGGAAGGACCTGCGTCAGCGGCAGGATGAGGGGCCGACGCGACGGGGAGCTTCCTACTCCGCCGCCTCGGCTACCGGGGCGGTGTGGAAATTCTTTGGCAGGCCGGCTTTGGCGATGGCGCCGTGCTGGACGATGTTGGGCAGCGCGCTGTGGACCAATTCGCGCACCGCGACGAGACGGTCGAGGTCGATCCCGGTGTCGAAGCCCATCGCCTCGAGCATGAAGGCGAGGTCTTCGGTCACGATGTTGCCGGTGGCCCCTGGTGCGTAGGGGCAGCCGCCGAGGCCGCCCAGCGAGGCGTCAAAGGCGCGCGCGCCGGCATTCAGCGCCGCCAGCACGTTGGCGAGGCCGAGCCCGCGGGTGTCGTGGAAATGGCCGGCAACCGGCAACGGCGCCACATCGGCCATGACCCGCCGAAACACTCGCTCGACCGCCGCCGGCTGGCCGTAGCCGACCGTGTCGGCGAGGATGATCGCATCGGCGCCGGCCTCGGCCACCTCGAGCGCGATGCGCCGCACCCGCTCTTCGTCGACCGCACCCTCGATCGTGCAGCCAAAGGCGGTGGCGAGCCCACAGGCGACGCGCGGGCGCTTTTCGGTGGTAGCGGTATGGCACAGTGCCACGACCCGGCGGAAATCCTCGACCAATTCCTCGGTGCCGCGACGGACATTGGCGCGGTTGTGGCCCTCGCTGACCGATAGCACGAAATTCATCTCGTGC
The DNA here is from genome assembly GCA_963832875.1 of uncultured Alphaproteobacteria bacterium. GTDB lineage: Bacteria > Pseudomonadota > Alphaproteobacteria > ATCC43930 > CGMCC-115725 > AP-15. Next base: position 17,994 of record CAWHWB010000009.1, read on the forward strand.
ACGCCGAGCGCCAATCCGCGTTCCGCACCCCTGAGGTTCGGGATCAATGCCGACACAGTCAGCCCCGGCAACGACAGGGCGTGACGCACCACCGCCTCGGCGTCGGCGAGCTGCGGCAATAGTTTGGGCGGGACGAACGAGCTGACCTCGATCTCGCGCACCCCGGCGGCGTGCTCGGCGTCGAGCCACGCGATCTTCTGCTCGGTCGGCAGGATCTCGGCGATGCTCTGCAGGCCGTCGCGCAACCCGACCTCGCGGACAAAGGCACGTTCGCGCATTCTCTCCTCCCGATAATTCCGGAGGCAAAGCTAGTCCCGGGGCGTCAGCGGGGCAACCGTCTCAGACGACGTGCTCTGGGGTCAGGGCGCAGATTTCGCCGCTGTCGCCGAGCTCGATCTGGATCGTCGCGTGGGCGATGCCGAAGCGGGCGTGGAGCTGCTGCGTCGTTGCGTTGAGCACGGCATCGCCCGGATGACCGCCGGGCATGACCAGGTGGCAGGTCAGCGCGGTCTCGGTCGTGCTCATTCCCCAAATATGCAGATCGTGCAGTGCGGCCACGCCCGGCAACGCCGCGAGGTGGGCGCGCACCGCCTCGGCGTCGAGCCCCTCCGGCACCGCGTCGAGGGCGAGGCCGATGGCGCTTCTTCAGTAATCCCCAGCTGCCGATGACGATGACCACGGAGACGACAAGGCTGCCCGCGGGATCGAGCCACAGCCAACCGGTCAACCCAATCACGATCCCGGCGGCGACGACGCCGGCGGTGACCAGCGTATCGGCGGCCATGTGCATGAAGGCGGCCTTGACGTTAAGGTCGCTTGCCCGCCCCGAGGCGAACAGCAGCGCCGTCCCGCCGTTGACCGCGATCCCGGCCGCCCCGACCCAGACCATGATCCCGCTCACCACCGGCACCGGATGGGTCAGGCGCAACACCGCCTCCCAGGCGATGCCGCCGGTGACCACCAGCAAAATGACGGCGTTGGCGAGTGCGGCGAGGATCGAGCTCGAACGCAGCCCATAGGTAAACCGGCCGCTCGGCTGCCGCCGGCTCAAGACGGCCGCACCCCAGGTCATCGCGAGCCCGAGCACGTCGCCGAGATTGTGCCCGGCATCGGCGAGCAGGGCCAGTGAATGCGACAGCACCCCGGCCGCCGCCTCGCCGCCGACATAGGAGAGGTTGAGGGCGATCCCGATCGCAAACGCCCGTCCGAAATCCGGCGGCGCATGGTCGTGTTTAGAATGCCCGGGCGCGGAATGATCGTGCGACATGCGATGCGACCCGTCCAATACCGGCCTCAGTATAATGGAACGTTAGCGATCGGCGAGAAGGCGGCGGCGGGGCGGCTCCGGGATCTCGTGCGCGAGGGCTTGACAGCGCTCTTCCCGCGCGCGGAGATGGGTCGAGGAGGAACCGACCCATGCTCGACGCCTACATCTATAACGGCATCCGCACACCTTTCGGCCGCCATGCCGGCGCGCTCGCCCGGATGCGGCCCGACGACATGCTGGCCGCGGTCATCTCGGCCGCCGTCGGGCAGAGCCGGTTCGACCCGGAGAAGATCGAGGACGTCGTCGTCGGCTGCGCCAACCAGGCGGGCGAGGACAGCCGCTGCGTCGGGCGCCATGCGGGGCTCCTCGCCGGATTGCCGATCGAGGTCGCGGGCTCGGTCTTGCAGCGCAATTGCGGCAGCGGATTGAACGCCATCGTCATGGCGGCGCAGGCGATCACCTGCGGCGAGGGCGAGCTGTTCGTCGCCGGCGGGGTCGAGAGCATGAGCCGGGCGCCTTTCGTCATGAACAAGGCCGAGAGCCCGTTCAGTCGCGACGGCCGGGTGTTCGATTCGACGATCGGCGCGCGCTTTCCGAACCCGAAGATCGAACGCGAGTTCGGGGCCGACACGATGCCCGAAACCGCCGACAACCTGGCGCGCGACTATCAAATCACCCGCGAGGCTTGCGATGTGTTCGCGGCGGGCTCGCAACGGAAATACGCGGCCGGCAAGGCCGACGGCTTTTTCGCCGGCGAAATACTCGCGGTCGAGGTGCCGGGCGGCCGCGCCGGGCCGGTCAAAGTCGGAGAGGACGAGCATCCGCGCCCGCAGACCGACCTCGCCGCGCTCGCCCGGCTGCGGCCGTTGCAGGACGGCGGAGTGACGACCGCCGGCAATGCTTCGGGCATCAACGATGGCGCGGTCGCGATGATCGTCGCCAGCCGCAAGGCCGGCGAAACGGCCGGGGCCGCGCCGCTCGTTCGCGTCCTCGCCAGCGGCGTCGCCGGGGTGCCGCCGCGGGTCATGGGCATCGGGCCCGTCGAAGCCTCGAAAAAGGCTCTCGCCCGCGCCGGGCTCGAACTTTCCGACATCGACGTGATCGAGATCAACGAGGCTTTCGCCGCCCAGGTCTTGGCCTGTCTGCGTGGGCTCGATCTGCCGTTCGACGACAGCCGGGTCAACCAGAATGGCGGGGCGATCGCGATCGGCCACCCGCTCGGCGCGTCAGGTCCGCGTATCGCGCTGACCGCCGCACGACAGCTCGAACGCACGGGCGGTCGCTATGCCCTCGTCACGATGTGCGTCGGCGTCGGCCAGGGCATCGCCGCCGTCCTCGAACGCGTCTGAGCCCGCCCTGGTCAGTTTTGTTGAGGTGGTGATCGTCCGTGCGTGGATCGGGGCGAGACGACCGGCAGCGGTATCAGTGTCCGCACTGCGGTGTCATCGTTCGACATTCGCAGATGGAAGCGGACGAGTCCGGCCCCTACAAGAACTGGGCAGAATGGATCTGTCCCAAATGTCGTGCTTGGATGGAGGGACCGGAAGATTGGAGCGAATACCCTCCTCAGGATAGATACTCTTGCTCGCACTGCTTGACATTGGCTACGCGTAGACAAATAGACGAGAATGGAGGCAGGTGTCCGGCCTGCCTCATGGACTGGAAAGAATCGTCACCTTCTACGCCCTGAGCCTCTTAATCCGCCGCTCCGCTCTCGGATGGGCGGTTGATGCCAACCCTATACTCTCAGCGTGTGAACCGAAGTGACACGAACTATCGTCGCCCCCGCGAAAGTGGGGGCCGAGGAGTGACCGCACGTCGCTTGCCTCTGGGTTCCCGCTTTCGCGGGAATGACGAGCAAATGTTCAATCTTTCGTAATTTTTTCCATCGAGGTTTTAGGGCCAGAGGCTCTGCGAGGCGAGGCGCGCGCCTTCGACGAGGGTGCGCAATTTGGCCCAGGCGAGGTCGGCGTGGACCCGGCCGCCGAGGCCGCAATCGGTGCCGGCGACGACGTTCTCTCGGCCGACGATCGCGGCGTAGCGCAGGATGCGGTCGGCGACCAGCTGCGGGTGCTCGACGAGGTTGGTGGCGTGGCTGACGACGCCCGGCATCAGCATCTTGCCCGCCGGCAATTTGGCCTCTTGCCACACCCGCCACTCGTGCTCGTGCCGCACATTGGCGGCCTCGAAGGAATAGGTCTGCGCCTTGACCTCGAGGATCAGGTCGATGATGTGCTCGAGCGGCAAATCGTGGGTGTGCGGCCCGTGCCAGCTGCCCCAGCACAAATGATAGCGCACCTTGTCCTCGGGAATGCCGGCGAGCGCGTGATTGACGGCGTCGATGCGCAGCCGGGCGAAGCGGCGATAGGCCTCGACCGAGGGTTCGGGCTTCAGCATGTCCCACCAGTCCGGCAGGCCCGGGTCGTCGATCTGCAACACGAACCCCGCCGCCACCACCGCGCGATATTCCTCGCGCAGCGCGTCAGCCAGCGCGAACAGGAATTCGTCTTCGGTCTTGTAATATTCATTAAAAATGAAATGGTCGAGCCAGCCGGGCGCCAGCACCGGGACAAACGCCTCCTGAATATCCGCGCCCGAGCGCACGATCGCGGCCTTGAAGGCGTCGAGCTGGCGGTTGATCGCCTCCGGTCCCTTCGACTTGACCGGTCCGCGGGCGACGACGCGCACCGTGATCGGCGGCGCCGGCTTCTCGCCGGGAACCAGAAACAAGGTGCCGGCGCGGTCGCAATCCGCGTAGAAGTCCGGGAATTCGTCGCGCTCGCGGGTCGAATGGCGGGTGGTCGGCGGCTCATCGGCAGCCACCGGACGCGCCTCGACCCCGGTGAAATGCGCGGTGTAGTGACCAAAGCTGCGGGCGGTCCAGAACTCGCCGTCGCCGATGCAGTCGAGGCCGATATCGACCTGTTTCCTTACTGTCTCGGCGATTGCCGGCGTGACCTCGGCGGCGATGATCGCGGCATCGGTGATCTCGGCGTTGGCCAGCCGCGCCGGCATGTCCTCCCAGCCTTTCGGCGGCGGCAGCCGGCCGACATGCGAGGTTCTGATCCGCGCCGTGCTTCGTTGCATCTTCCCGTCCTCCGTACTGTGACGAGCAATTCTAGGCAGGATCATAAAAGCCCGCAGAACGGCTCGGCGATGTGGCGGCGGTCAAATTGCCATAATCGTATCCTATTTTGCTAACAACGCGCGCTCCCTGCTGCCATGCCGGCGATTTGGGGCGCCCTCCTGTAAATCTTCTGTAGAAACAGGAGGAGGCAGGGCCGGCGAGGCCGCGTTGGGGTCAACGAGTGAGGTTGTGTGACTGAATTTGCACCAAAGTCCAACGACGTGCAGCGGATTGTCGTTCTCGGCGCCGGCTTCGCTGGTTTGTGGAGTGCGATCGGCGCTGCCCGCAAGCTGGACGAGCTCGGCATCGGCCCGGACCGGGTCGAGGTTACGCTCGTCGATCGCAGCGCCTTTCATTCGATCCGCGTGCGCAATTACGAGGTCGAGCTCGACGGTACGCGGGTCCCGCTCGACGAGGTGCTGCGGCCGATCGGAGTTGCGCGCATAGAAGCCGAGGTCACCGGCATCGACTTCGCGCGCCGCGAGATCAGCTGTTCAGCGCCGGGCGGCCCGAACCTGCTGCCCTACGACCGGCTGGTGTTCGCCCTTGGCAGCCGGCTGGTGCGGCCGCCGATCCCCGGCCTCGAAGCCCACGCCTTCGATGTTGACACCTACGATGCCGGCTGCCGTCTCAACGCCCACATCGCGGCATTGCCGCGACGCAAGCCGTCGCCGGGGCGGTGGACCGCGCTGGTGATCGGCGCCGGGCTCACCGGCGTCGAAGTGGCGACGGAAATGCCGGGCAAATTGCGCGCCGCCCTCGCCCGCGCGCCGGGCGCCCCCGGCGTCCTGGGCAAGCCGCGCGAGCCGCGGGTGATCATCGCCGACCGGCAGCCCTGGATCGGCTCCGATATGGGCGAGGACGCGCGCGCGGTCATCGCCGAGGCGCTCTCGTCGCTCGGCGTCGAAAGCCGGCCCGGCGTGTCGGTCGCGTCGATCGACGGCGAGGGCGGCGACGCTTTCGGCCGGCGAGCGCATCGCGGCGGCGACCATCGTCTGGTGTGCCGGCATGCAAGCGCATCCGCTGACCAGGCTCTTCCCCGTCGAGCGTGACCGGTTCGGCCGCGTGCCGGTTGACTACGTTTCTGAAAGTCAAAGGCATGGCGGCCGAGTTCGCAACCGGCGACGCCGCATGGTTTCGCGATCGACGGCGACCATTCCTGCGTGATGTCGTGCCAGCACGGCCGCCCGATGGGCCGATTTGCCGGCCACAACGTCGTCTGCGACTTGCTGGGCCTGCCGATGCTGCCACTCGCGATCGACTGGTACACGACGATCCTCGACCTCGGCCCTTGGGGAGCGGTGTGCACCGCCGGCTGGGACCGCCGGGTCGCCACGACGGGGGCCGATGCCAAGCGCACCAAGATGACGATCAACCGCGAGCGCATCTATCCGCCGCGTTCAGGCGACCGGCGCGAGATTTTCGCCGCCGCGGCACCGATCGTGCAAGCGCCGCCCGCCTTCTTTCGCTGACCCTCGCTGGCAGATTTCGGGGTTTTGTCAGCCTGGGGAGGGCTGTCCGGGGAAATGCGGGCTCAGGGTGTTACATGACGATGTGAAATCGTCTTGGGCGGGCTGGTCCGGCGCATCCACGTCTTTGTTTCGCGCGCTTGAAGGGGTGGATGACCGGGTCAAACCCGGTCAAGGCGGGATTTAGCTAGTCAACCAAACCTCTCGATTTTGGCGCCGAAAAATTTCCCCTGACAGCCCTCGTTAACGTCGGGAGAACATTTCCAGATTATTGATATTTAAAGATCTCTGCTTAGGTAGAGGACATGATTCAAGTTCCGACTTTTGCCGTGCGCCCGAGCTTTCTCGGCGTCGAGCGCACCGACCCCGGCGCCGCGATCAGCGTGGCTGGCATCCCCTACGATCTCGGCACCTCGAACCGGGCGGGCGCGCGTTTCGGACCGGCGGCGATCCGCCAGGCGAGCCGGATGCTGGTCGACGGCGACCACCCAATGAATTGGGGCGACCCGGTAGCACTCGACCTCGCCGACATCGGCGATTTCCGCATCGCCCATGGCGACATCCAGGGCAGCCTCGCCAAGATTGAAGCACAGGCGGCGCCGCTGAACCACTTGGTGGCGCTCGGCGGCGACCATACGGTGACGATCGGGCTGTTGCGCGCGCTGGCGCGGCGCCGCGGCCCATTGGCGCTAGTGCATTTCGACGCCCATGTCGACACGTGGCCCGAGAGCTTCGGCCTCGCTTGGGGTCACGGGTCGCCATTCTATCACGCGATCGAGGAGGGGCTGATCGACCCGCGCCGCACGGTGCAGATCGGCATCCGCTCGCCGATGCACAAAGACGTGCACGATTGGACCGTTGGCAAGGGGGTGACGATCCTGTTTGCCGAGGAGGTCCACGAACACGGCCCTGCCGCCGCCGCCGAGCGCATTCGCGATACGATCGGCGACGCCGCCGCCTATCTGACCTTCGACGTCGACGCGCTCGACCCGGCCTTCGCCCCCGGCACCGGCACTCCGGAGGTGGGTGGGCTCGCGACCTGGCAGGCGCGCGCGATCCTGCGCCGGCTCGCCGGCCTCGATTTCGCCGGGATGGACGTGGTCGAGGTGTCGCCGCCCTACGACCATGCCGAGATCACCGCGCTGGCCGCCGCGACTATCGCGTGGGACTACATCGCCCTCTTGGCGCCGCCGTCGGCAAAGTAGACCGGCGGTCCGCTCGGCCTATATCACGGAGGCGGCGGGCCGACGCTCATGACCCCGACCGACCCTCCTCGGCCCGGCTCAGGCCGGTTCAATGCGGCTGCCAGAAGACCTTGATCGGTTTGCTCATCCCGCCAGTCGCCGGTTCGAGGCAATGCCGCGACCGTACGGCGGCCCTTGCGCGCCGGGTAACCGGCGATGTCGCGGGGCTCCCGGGATTTCGGCGCATCGCTTTTGAAGGCTCGGCCGGGTTCAGCGGGACAGTGCTAGGGTTGGGAACCTGGAACCAAGGAGGAGCGAGGATGGCTGAGATCGGATTGTTCGAGGCGATCTATTCGGCGCGATCGCTGCGCCGCCTCAAACCCGACCCGATCCCTGACGACATGATCACCCGAGTCCTCGACGCGGCGATCCGCGCGCCTTCGGCCGGCAATGCGCAAAACTGGGCCTTTGTCGTGGTGCGCGATCGGGAGCAGCGACGCCGGCTCGGCGTCATCTACCGCAAGGCCTCCGACATCGCCGCCGCGGTGTACGCCGCACGCGGCCGGCCGCCGCACCTGACCGAGCAGCAATTCGCCAGAATGTTGGGGGCGGGTGGGTATCTGTGGGAGCATCTGGGCGAGGCCCCCGTGCTGCTGGTCCCGTGCCAGCGCCGCCCGGTGGTGCCGCCGCGCGAGGCGTTGCCGCCCGCCCTCGCCGGCCATTACGCGGACGAGCTTGCTTACGTCGACCGCATCCGCGGCGCCAGCCTCTATCCGGCGGTGCAAAATATCATTCTCGCCTGCCGCGGCCTCGGTCTCGGCACCACGATCACCACCAATCACATCCGCTGCGAGAACGAAGTCAAGGCGGTGCTCGGCATTCCCGACGATGTCGACACCTTCGCGCTGATGCCGATCGGCTGGCCGCTCGACAATTTCGGGCCGTTGACCCGCCGCCCGCTCGCCGAGGTCGTCCATGAGGATCGCTGGGGCGGCGTTGCCTGATCAAGCTGCACCATTCTACGTCGCCTCACGCAGGCGAGGGTCTAGGGTCCGCGTCTGGCACGAACAGAGGGCAACTGCAAAGTTGCTTGCCGCTGGGTCCCCGCTCGCGGGGAAATGACAGGCGATGTGATCGGAAAAGCGGGCTAGGGCGACGTCTTGGTGATCAAGACCCGAAATTTTTCTCGTGCAGCGAATAAACCGGCCCTCGTCGCGGTCTGATCACTGTGTCGAGCATCCGCTTCTTGCAAGCCAATGTGCCGGCTTCATCGCGCAGCGATGGGTTCGAGGCGGTGATCCTGCCGCATCTCGACGCCGCCCACAATTTGGCCCGCTGGCTGGTGCGCGACGCCTCGGCGGCGGAAGACGTATTGCAGGAAGCCCTGTTGCGCGCCCTGACCTATTTTCCGAGCTTCCGCGGCGTCAACCCGCGCGCCTGGCTGCTGCAGATCGTCCGCAACACCGCCTACAGCTCGCGCAGCCTCGATCGCGGCGTCCAATTCGTGCCGCTCGCGGGTGCCATCGACGACGAGGAAGGAATCGGGTTCGAATTGCCGGCGACTGAGGATGATCCGGAAGCCAGCCTGATCAAATCGCGCGACCGGTGCCGGGTGCGCGAGCTGATCGCTGCATTGCCGGTCGAATTGCGCGAAACCTTGGTCCTGCGCGAGCTCGAGGAGCTTTCTTACAAGGAGATCGCAGACGTAACCCGGGCGCCGATCGGCACGGTGATGTCGCGGCTGTGGCGGGCGCGGCGCAGCCTGCTGCAGGCGGCCGCGGAACAGGAGTTGAGCCGATGAGCGGGCCGGACCCCTCTCGACGCTGCGAGATGGTCCTGTTGGTGCAGGCCGAATTCGACGGCGAGATCGACGCGGCGCAAGCGGCGGCATTGGCGGCGCATCGTACCCAGTGCCCGGTCTGCCAGACCGCCGGGCGGGCACTGGCGCAGGCCCGCGAATTGATGCGCGAAGCGCCGTACGAGCCGTTGCCCGACGCCGCGCGCCGGCGGGTGCTGGCGCGGCTGGCATCGGCCCGCCCGGCCCCGTCGCGGCGGCTTTGGCCGCGCCTGCGCGGGTGGTGGACCGCCGGCCTCGGCTTTGGCCTGGGTGCGGCCTGCGCCGCGGCACTGGCGCTGCTGATCCTGATGCCCGGCCAACCGAACCTGACGCAGGAGCTGGTCGCCGACCACATTCGGGCATTGCAGCCCGGCCACCTCGAAGACGTGGTTTCGACCGACAAGCACACGGTTAAGCCGTGGTTCGATGGCAGGCTCGATTTCGCCCCGCCGGTCAAGGATCTGGCCACAATCGGCTTTCCGTTGAAGGGTGGCCGGCTCGATTATGTCGGCGGGCGCGCGGTCGCCGCACTCGTCTACGGGCGTGACAAGCACATTATCGATCTCTACGTGTGGCCGCTGGCCAACCGCGCCGACGAGCCTCCGGTAATGACCGAGCGCCACGGCTACAACGTCGTGCACTGGACCCGGAACGGGATGGCGCTGTGGGCCGTTTCCGACGTCGAGCCGGCGCAGCTGCTCGATTTCGCCAAAGCTTGGGAGCGCTCGCCCTGAGCTGCGGGTCGCTGCAAAGCGGATGCGCGGGCAGCCCCGCCGCTAGCTAGGCGATCGAGCTGTCCATGGTCGCCACTTCCAGCGCGCTAGCGGCAGCACGCTCCTCACGCAAGGCAAGATTGTCCTTGATGCTGCCTAGTGCCGCGATCATCGCGTCGCGGGTGCCCGGCGCGAGGCCGGCGAAGGCTTCCTCGCGGATCGCCTGATTGATATCGAGAATCCGCTCGACCACCGGCTCGGCCCCGGCGGCCAGCCACAGTGTGCGCACCCGCCGGTCGGTCGGGTGGGCGCGGCGCTCGACCAGCCCCTCCTCGTGCAGCCTGTCGAGCATGCGCACCAACGCGATCGGCTCGATATCGAGCCAGACCGCGACTTCCGCCTGGCTCACCCCCTCGTTGCGGGCGATGTATAGCACGACCGCCGCCTGGCGCCGGGTGATCGGCAAGCCGGTCTGCCGCGCCTTCCGCTCAAAACGCCGCTTGAGCAGCCGCGAGACGTCGTGCACCAGAAAGCCGAAGTTCCGATCGGCCGGCGCCGCCTGCGCCCGCGCTGCCGCTAGGGTCCGGGTCATCATCGTCACTCCGCGCCCTGCCGTTCTTGAGCGAGCGCCGGCCTGCCGTCGCCGGACAGCGCATCTGCCACGCGCGATGGCCGATAGGGACGGCCGACCCAGCGCGCGAAGCGGTCGAGATAAAGATAAATGACCGGCGTCGTATAAAGCGTCAGCCATTGCGACACCAAAAGCCCGCCGACGATCGCGACGCCGAGCGGCTGCCGCAATTCGGCGCCCCCGCCCTGGCCGAAAGCGATCGGCATCGCGCCAAACAGCGCCGCGAACGTCGTCATCATGATCGGCCGGAAGCGGAGGAGGCAGGCCTGATGGATCGCCTCCTGTGGGCTCTTGCCTTCCAACCGTTCGGCCTGCAGCGCGAAGTCGATCATCATGATCGCGTTCTTTTTGACGATGCCGATCAGCAGGATGATGCCGACGATCGCGATGACCGACAGCTCGTAATGCAGCAGCATCAGCATCAACAGCGCGCCGACCCCCGCCGAGGGCAATGCCGACAGGATCGTGATCGGGTGGATGTAGCTTTCGTAGAGAATCCCCAACACAATATAAACGACCAGGATCGCCGCCGCGACCAAGAGCGGCATCGACGACAGCGAGGCCTGGAAGGCCTGCGCGGTACCCTGGAACGAGGCGTTCAGGGTCGCCGGCACGTGCACGCGCTGGGTCATCGCCTGAATCGCGTCGACCGCCTGTCCGAGTGCCACGCCTGGAGCCAGGTTGAACGACAGTGTGACCGCCGGGAAGATGCCCTGGTGACTGATCAGCAACGGTTCGGTCTTCCGCGTGAAATGCGCGAAACTCCCCAGCGGCACCTGAACGCCACCGGGACCAGAGACATAAATCTCGGACAGCAGGTTCGGGTCGTGCTGGTACCGCGGCTGGACTTCCAGGATGACCTTGTATTGGTTGGTCGCGGTATAGATCGTCGCGACCTGCCGCTGGCCGAATGCATCGTAGAGCGTCTGGTCGATCTGGTTCATCGACAATCCGAGCCGATAGGCGACCTGGCGGTCGACTTGGATAGCCAAATGTGCGGCCGCGATCTGCTGATCGGACGCGACTTGCCGTAGTTCGGGCAGTTTCCTCATCCCGGCTTCGATGATCGGCGCCCAATGGTTGAGCTCGTCGATGTTGGTGTCGGTCAGTGTGTACTGGTATTGCGTCCGGCTCAGGCGGCCGCCAACCGTGATGTTCTGCGGCACCTGCATATAGAATTTGGCACCCTCGATGCCGGCGACTTTCTTGCGCAGCCGCTGTATGATCTGCTCCGCGGTGGCGTCGCGTTGGTCGTAGGGCTTCAGCCCCCAAAAGATGCGGGCCGTATTTTCGGCGGGGTTGTAAGGTGTCGCGCCGTCGTACGAGAAGACGCCCTGCACGCCGGGGTCGTGCAGGACGATGTCGACGACCTTTTGCCGAACCTTGTCGGTCTGGAGCATCGAAGCGTCTTCGCGGACATCAAGTTCGCCAAAGATGAACCCGGTATCCTGCTGCGGGAAAAAGCCTTTTGGCATCACTACGTAGAGATACCCGGTGGCGACCATCAGCAGCAGCGTCGCCAGCAGCGCCGCGAACTGGTGGCGGAAGATGAAACCGAGCCCGCGGTCATAGCGGCGCAGCACCGCCTGGAACACACGCTCGGCGCCGCGGTTGAAGCGGCCCTTGGGATGCAGCCCTTCCTGCTTCAGAAACAGCGAGCATAGGACCGGGGTTAGGGTCAGCGACACGATCGCCGACGCTATCACCGCCACCGCTACGGTTACCGCGAACTCGCGGAACAACCGGCCGATGATCCCACCCATGAAGAACAGCGGGATGAACACGGCGATCAGCGAGAAGGTGATCGATATGATCGTAAAGCCGATCTGCCCGGCGCCCTTCAACGCCGCGTCGAGCGGTCGCATTCCCTGCTCGATGTAGCGCACGATGTTTTCGATCATGACGATCGCATCGTCGACGATGAAGCCGACCGAGATTGTCAGCGCCATTAGCGAGATGTTGTCGAGGCTGTAGCCGCCGACATACATGACGCCAAAGGTGGCGAGCAGCGACAATGGCACCGCCAGGCTGGGGATCACCGTCGCCCACAATGTTCGCAGGAACAGGAAGATCACGACGATGACGAGGGTGATCGTCAGCAGCATCGTCAATTGCACGTCGCTGATCGCCGCTCGCGTCGTCTGCGAGCGGTCGGACATCAGGTCGACATGGACCGACGGCGGCAGCGATTGCTCGAGCTTCGGCATCAATGCTCTGATGCTGTCCACCACGGCGATCGTGTTGGCGCCCGGTTCCTTTTCGATGGCGATTCCTTCGGCCCGCTGGTCGCCGAACCACGAGCGCAGCCGCTCGTTCTGCACCGAGTTGATGACGTCGCCGACATCCTTGACGTGCACCGGCGCGCCGTTCTTGTAGGCAATGATGATGTTGCCGTATTGCGCGGCGTCGAACAGCTGGTCGTTGGTATCGAGGGCGATCGCCTGGTGTTCGCCCTCGATTTCGCCCTTCGGCTCGTTGACCGTCGCTGCGACGAGCGCGTTGCGCACGTCCTCCAGTCCCAGCCCCTTGGCGGCGAGGGACGCCGGATTGATCTGGACGCGGGCGGCATAAGGCATCGAGCCGAAGACAAAGACCTGCCCGACGCCGGGCTCGGTCGACAGGCGGTCCGCGATGACGTTGGTGGCGTAATCGTCGACCTTGTAGGGCGGTAGCTCGTCGGAGTGGATCGCATAGATCAGGACGGCAAAGTCCGCCGGGTTCACCTTGCGGTAGGTCGGCGGGGTCGGCATGTCCTTGGGCAACAGGCCGCTGGCCGCATTGATCGCCTGCTGCACGTCCCCCGCCGCGGCATCAATATTGCGGTTCAGGTCGAATTGCAGCGTGATCGAGCTGACGCCGACACCACTCCACGATGTCATCTGGCTCAGCGACGGAATCGAGATGAATTGCTGTTCGAGCGGGGTTGCGACCGCCGACGCCATCGTGCTGGGATCGGCGCCGGGGTACTGCGCCGTCACGGTGATCGTCGGGAAGTCGACATTGGGCACCGCCGCCACCGGCAACAGGTTGTAGGCGCCGATGCCGAACACCAATACCCCCAGCATCAGCAAGGAGGTGGCGATCGGCCGTCGGATAAAGGGCTCGGAAATGCTCATTGGCGGTGTCTCGCAAACGAAGAGGGTGATCGGGCCGAAGGCCAACGGCGCCGATCAATTAGCGACCCGCGCTCAGAGTCGCTCGATCGCCAGATTTGGCCGGGTAGGCTCTCGACGCACCTAGCCGCTGCAGCGCGTGGCCGCATCATCGCACTGGTTACTCGGCACCTTGGCGGTGTTGCGCCAGCACCGGCCGCGCCCCGCCCGACAGCGCTTCCGCCGCCCGCGACGGGCGATAGGGACGGCCGACCCAGCGAGCAAAGCGTTCCAAATAGAGATAAACGATCGGGGTCGTATAGAGCGTCAGCCATTGCGACACCGCGAGGCCGCCGACGATCGCGATGCCGAGCGGTCGGCGCAACTCGGAGCCCGCGCCGTGCCCGAGCGCGATTGGCAAACCGCCGAACAGTGCCGCGAACGTCGTCATCATGATCGGGCGGAAGCGCAAAAGGCACGCCTGATGGATCGCCTCGCGCGGGCTCTTGCCTTCGATGCGCTCGGCCTGCAGGGCGAAGTCGATCATCATGATCGCGTTTTTCTTGACGATGCCGATCAACAGAATGACGCCGATCATCGCAATCACGGTCAGGTCGTAATGCAGCAGCATCAGCGCCAAGAGCGCCCCGACCCCGGCCGAGGGCAACGCCGAAAGGATCGTGATCGGATGAATGTAGCTCTCATAGAGCACGCCGAGCACGATGTAGACGACCAGGATCGCGGCGGCGACGAGCAGCGGCATCGACGACAGCGAGGCCTGGAACGCCTGCGCCGAACCCTGGAACGAGCCTTGGATCGTCGCTGGGATGCGCAGCTGGGCCGCCGTCGCCAGGATCTTGTCGACCGCGGGACCGAGCGCCGCGCCGGGCGCCAGGTTGAACGACAGGGTCACCGCCGGAAACTGGCCCTGGTGGTTGACCGACAGGGATTCGAGCTTCGAAGAGAAATGCGCGAACGCGCTCAACGGGATCTGCGCGCCGTTGGGCCCGGCCACATAAACCCTGGACAGCGCGGTCGGATCCTCCTGGACTTTCGGATCGACCTCCAGGATCACCTTGTATTGGTTGGTCGAGGTATACATCGTCGCGACCTGGCGCTGGCCGAAGGCGTCATACAAGGTCGCGTCGATCAGGGACGGCGAAATGCCGAGCCGGGAAGCGGCGTCGCGATCGATCTCGAGCGCAATGTGCGGGGCGGCCACCTGCTGGTCGGAAGCGACGTCCTGCAGCTGCGGCAGTTTCTGCATCGCCCGTTCGAGGATCGGCGCCCAATGGGTCAGCTCGGCAAGGTCGGTGTCGGTCAGCGTGTATTGATATTGGGTACGGCTGAGGCGGCCGCCGATCGTGACGTCCTGGCCCGACTGCATGAAGAACTTGGCGCCTTCGACGGCGGCGACTTTGGGCCGCAGGCGCTGGATGATCTGGTCCGAGCTCAACGCGCGCTCGTCTTGCGGCTTGAGCTGAATGAACATCCGCGCAGTGTTTTCGGTCGGGTTGTAGGCATAGGCCCCGGCGAACCAGATGATGCCGGCGACGCCGGGCTGCTTTTGCACGATGTCGGCGATGCGGTGAGCCAGCGCCGCCGTCGACTGGAACGATGAATCCTCGCGGGCGTCGACCTCGCCGAAAATAAAGCCGGTATCCTGCTGCGGGAAAAATCCTTTCGGGATCTCTACGTACAAATAACCGGTGACCACGATCAGCGCCAAAGTCGACAGCAGGGTGACGAATTGGTGGCGGAAGACAAAGCCTAGTCCTTTGTCGTAGGTGCGCAGCATCCACTCGAAGCCGCCCTCGGCGATCCGATTGAAGCGGTTGACCGGGTGCAGCCCCTGCTCCTTCAAGAACAGCGAGCACAACACCGGCGTCAGGGTCAGCGAGACCGCCGCCGACGCCACCACCGCGGTCGACACGGTGACGGCAAATTCGCGGAACAGCCGGCCGATGATGCCGCCCATAAAGAACAACGGGATGAACACCGCGATCAGCGAAAAGGTGATCGAAATGATCGTAAAGCCGATCTGGCCCGCGCCCTTGAGCGCGGCGTCGAACGGGCGCATGCCCTGCTCGATATAGCGCACAATGTTCTCGATCATCACGATCGCGTCATCGACGACAAAGCCGACCGAGATGGTCAGCGCCATTAGCGAGATGTTGTCGAGGGTGTAGCCGGCCCCGTACATGATCGCGCACGTCGCCAAGAGCGACAGCGGCACCGCCATGCTAGGGATCACCGTCGCCCACAAGGTCCGCAAGAACAGGAAGATCACGAGGATCACCAGCGCGATCGTGATCATCATCGTGAACTGCACGTCGCGCACCGCGGCGCGGATCATCAGCGAGCGATCGGAGAGCAGATCGACCTTGACCGAGGGCGGGATGAATTTCTCAAGCTGGGGCATCATCGACTTGATCGTGTCGACCAGCTGGATGGTGTTCGCGCCGGCCTGACGCTGGATCGCCAAGCCTTCGGCCGGGGTGTTCCCGTACCAGGCGCCGGTGCGGTCGTTCTGCACCGAGTTGATCGCCCGGCCGACGTCTTTGACCCGCACCGGTGCGCCGTTCTTATAGGCAATGATGACGTTGTCGTAGGCAGCGGCGTTGAACAGCTGGTCGTTGGTGTCGAGCGTGTAGGTCTGATGTGCGCCTTCAAGATCGCCCTTCGGCTTGTCGATCGTGGTCGTCGCCAGCGCGTTGCGCACATCTTCGAAGCCGAGCCCGCGGGAGGCCAGCGCTTCAGGGTTGATCTGCACGTGCACGGCGTAGGGTTTCTGTCCGAAGATTCGAGCTTCCGACACCCCCGGCACCGTCGACAGCTTTTGCGCCAGGATCGTGTAGGCGTAATCGTCGATGCGATAGACCGGAATGCCGTCGGAATGGACCGCGAAGATCAGCACCGGGCGGTCGGCGGGATTGGTCTTGCGGTAGGTCGGCGGGCTCGGCAGGTCCGGCGGCAACAGCCCGCTCGCCGCGTTGATCGCCTGCTGCACGTCCTGCGCGGCGCCGTCGATATTGCGCGACAGGTCGAACTGCAAGGTGATCGAGGTCGTGCCGACGCCGCTCGTCGAGGTCATCTGATCGAGATCAGGGATCGCCGCGAATTGCTGCTCGAGCGGCGTTGCGACCGCCGAAGCCATGGTGCCGGGACTCGCCCCGGGATAGCTGGCGCTGACCGTGATCGTCGGGAAATCGACATTGGGCAGCGAGGCGACCGGCAAGAGGCCGTAGGCGGCGACTCCGAACACCAACACGCCCAGCATCAACAGCGAGGTCGCGATCGGCCGGCGGATAAACGGCTCCGAGACATTCATCGGCGATTACCTGTTATTCCGGTCGAAATTCGGCCCAGGAATTCGGCGGCCCAGGAATTCGGCGCTAGGAATTCGGCGACACAGGAATTCGAGAGCACGGGAATTCGACGGCACAGAGACACGGTGAGCGCTCGCGCGGCCGCGCTCAGCTCGCTGCACCGGGCGCCCGTGCGGCCAGGATTTTGACGCGCGCGCCCTCGGTCAGCCGGTATTGTCCGTCGACCACCACCCGCTCGCCGGGCCTCAGACCTTTGGTGATGACCGCGATGCCGTCCTGGATCGAGGCGACGGTCACGTCGCGTCGCTCGACCGTGTCGTCGGACTGGATGACATAGGCGTAGTGGCCGTCCGGACCCTCCTCGATGGTCTGCGACGGTACCGTCGCAACCTTGGGAAGCACTTTGAGCACCACCCGCAGGCTGACGAACTCGCCGGGCCACAGGCGTTCGTCCTGGTTGTCGAAGCGCGCCTTCAGGTGGATCGTGCCGGTCGATTGGTCGATCGAATTGTCGATCAATGTCAGCTTGCCCTCGGACAGCAGCTTGCTGCCGTCGCCGTTGTAGGCGCGCACCGCGAGCGGCGCCTTCTGCTGGTATTCGCGGATCTCATCGAGTGTCTCTTGCGGCAAGGTAAAGCTGACGAAGATCGGCTTTATCTCGGTGATCGTCACCAGCACGGTGTTATCGGTGGCGTGCACGAGGTTGCCCTTGTCCACCAGCCTTGCGCCGAGCCGTCCGTCAATCGGCGAGCGGATATCGGCATAGCCGAGGTTCAGCTTCGCGGTGTCGATCTGCGCCTGGTCGCCCTTGATCGCCGCCTCAACCTGACCGACTAGCGCGGTCTGCTGATCGTAGCTCTGCCGGGTCTGATAGCCGGTGCCGAGCAGCTTTGCGTAGCGCTCGAGGTCGAGCTTGGCCCCGACCAGCTGGGCCTCGTCCTTCTGTTTGGCAGCCTCGGCCTGTTCGAGCGCCGCCTGATAGGGGCGCGGATCGATCTGGAACAGTGGGTCGCCTTGCTTGACCTCCTGGCCTTCCTTGAAATCGACCTTGACGATCTGGCCGTCGACCCGGCTCTTGACCGCGACCATGTTGTAGGCCTGAACCGTGCCGATGCCGTGCAGAAAGACCGGGACATCCTCGGCACGGACGGTTCCGGCGGTAACCGGGACTGCCGGGGCCGGCATCTGCGCCGTCGCCTGCGGCCCGTTGCCGCCCAGGCTGTGCCATAAAATGATCGCGATTGCTGCGAGGATGATCGCGGCAGCGGCGCCTGCACGCCTTATCATGCCAAGCGGCTCCTTTGGTTATTAAAGTTAATCATAGTCTATCATAGACAAACCCTATAGCTTTTGCGGCAACCTGTCCATCCCGACCGCTTCCGACGCGCCGTGCGCGAAACGTCGCAGGCGGGCGACGCGTACGTCCGGCGAGCCGATGCCAAGCGCAGCGCGGTCCCGTCCCGCTCACGGCGCCCGGCTGGTCCAGAGCGTGGTCGCGGAGTCCGGGGCCACGCATTTCAATGGCGGCTCATTCGATGGTAGTGTGGCTCCGATGTCATCATCCCCGAATCACGGCCCGACGATAAGCGATCCTGCACGGGCGCTGGCCCTCTTGCGCTGGTACGTCGAGATCGGCGCGGACGAGACGATCGCCGAGCAGCCGGTCAACCGGTTGGCGCCGCCATCGCCGGCGCCTGCCTGGACCGCCAGGCCGATCGAGCCGCCGGCACCACTGCTATGGCGCTCGGTTGCGGCGGCGCCGCCGGCAGCCTTCGCCGACTCGCCGGGCGAAGCGGCGCAATCGGCGCGACTGTCGGCGGCGGCCGCCGAGACGCTCGCCGCGCTCCAAGACGCGATCGCCGGGTTCGAGGGCTGCGCCTTGAAGCGCACCGCGACCAACACGGTCATCGCCGACGGCAATCCCGCGGCACCGGTCATGATCATCGGCGAGGCCCCCGGGGCCGACGAGGACCGGATCGGGCGTCCCTTTGTCGGGCGCGCCGGCCAGTTGCTCGACCGCATGCTGGCGGCAATCGGCCTCGATCGGCAAGGTGTCCTGATCACCAACGCGATCTACTGGCGGCCGCCCGGCAACCGCACGCCGACCGCCGACGAGATCGCCGCCTGCCTGCCCTTTGTATTGCGCCAGGTGGCGCTGGTTCGGCCCAAGCTGCTGGTCCTGGCCGGCGGCACCGCGGCCCGCGCCCTGTTGCCGCCGGGCCCGGGCATCACCCGGTTGCGCGGCCGCTGGTTCGACCTCGCCATTCCGGGGCTCGTCCGGCCGGTGCCGACCCTGCCGATGTTCCATCCCTCTTTTCTGCTGCGCACCCCGGAGCGCAAGCGCGAGGCCTGGCACGACCTCTTGGCTCTGCGCGCCCGCCTCGATCAGCTGCTCGCCGCGGAGCCGGAGCCCGGCTAGCCGGGGCCGCCTGGCCGGGCTATGTTTGGCGGCAGCCTCAGATGGAGCGATCGTCATGCCCGGCCGGCTCGATGAAACCCGTCCCTTTCTGCCCGTCAACATCGCGCTCCTGACGGTCTCGGACACCCGCGACGCGGCGCAGGACCGCTCCGGCGATACGCTTGCCGATTTGGCAAAGGGAGCCGGGCACCGGGTCGCGGCGCGGCGCATCGTGCGCGACGACGAGGGCGCGATCGTGACGCAGCTCAAGGCCTGGATCGCTGACCCGCAGATCGATGTCGTGATCGCTACCGGCGGCACCGGGGTCACCGGGCGCGACGTAACGCCTGAAGCGTTCCACAGCGTCTACGAAAAGGAGATCGCCGGCTTTGGCGAGCTGTTCCGCTGGCTCAGCTACAACAAGATCGGGACCTCGACGATCCAGAGCCGGGCGACCGCCGGGGTCGCCGGCGGCACCTATCTGTTCGCATTGCCGGGCTCGCCCGGCGCCTGCCGCGACGCCTGGCAGGACATCCTCGTCCACCAGCTCGACAACCGCTTCCGGCCGTGCAATTTCGTCGAGCTGATGCCGCGCCTGCAGGAGCATCTGCAGCGTTAGGCGTTGCGTCGCGACCGCGGACGATGAAGCTCTTCGACCGCATCGACGCGGTGCCGTCGCTGTCTTCCGAGGAGACGCTGCTGCTTGACAGCGTGCGCGCCTTGGCGCGCCAACGGATCGGGCCTCGGGCCGCCGCTTACGACCGCTCGGGCGAATTCCCGTGGGAGAATGTCCGCGACGTCAACGCCCTCGGCCTCAACGCGATGTTCGTGCCCGAAGCCTATGGCGGGGCGGCGCTGTCCTATGCCGCTTACCTCGCCTGCGTGCGCGAGCTGAGCCAGGCCTGCGCCTCGACCGGGATCATCTGGGCGACGAATTTCCACGCGATCAAGCCGCTGATCGATTTCGGCTCCGAGGAGCAGAAGCAGCGACTGCTGCCACGCGTCGCCGCAGGCGCGCTGGCGGCGCTGGCGATCACCGAGCCCGAAGCCGGCTCGGACGCGACCCACATGACGACGCGCTTCACTCCCACCGGCGACGAGATCGTCGTGTCCGGCGGCAAGACTTTCATCACCAATGGCGATGTCGCCGATCTGATCCTGGTCTTCGGCAAATGGACCGGGATCGAGGACGACCGCAAAGCGATCGCGGCGCTCGTTCTGGAAAAGGGTGCGCCGGGCTTTGCGGTGCTGCGCAGAGAGGACAAGATGGGGCATCGTGCCTCGTCAACGGCGGCGCTGGCCTTCGCGGACTGCGTCGTACCGCGCGCCAATCTCGTGGCCGGCCCCGGCGCCGGCCTGCCCTTGCTGCTCGCCTCGCTGAACAAATCGCGGCCGAGCGTCGCCGCGCACGCGCTCGGCATCGCCCGCGCCGCCTTTACCGACGCCGTCGCGTATGTCAACGAGCGTCGCCAGTCGGGCCGACGGATCATCGAATTTCAGGGCATCCAGTTCCTACTCGCCGATCTCGCGGCCGAGCTGGCATTATGCGAAAGCTGGCTGTGGCATGTTGCCCGCTTGATCGATCAGGGCGCGGCGGATTTCGGCCCCGAAGCCTCGATGCTGAAATTGCGTGCCTCCGATCTGGCGATGCGGGTGACGACCGAGGCGGTGCAGCTCTATGGCGGCTACGGCTATATCAAGGATTACCGGGTCGAGCGGCTGATGCGCGACGCCAAGATCACTCAAATCTGGGAAGGCACCAACCAGATCCACCGCCGGATCATCGGCCGCAGCCTGATCGCCGGCGATCGCCGCGGCTGAACCCGCGCGCAAGCTCGCCCATACCTGCGCCGGTTCGCTCCCTCTCCCCGCGTGCGGGAAGAGGGTTGGGGTGAGGGGCCATCGCGGTGCGTGGTCTTCTATGACCTTCGCGCGCAATGATCGGCATTTGCCGCAGTTCGGACACGACCGCCGCAACTCTGCCGCAATCGCACCGTTTGAGCATTCGACGCAATCCGCTTTTGGGGGCTCGCCGTGCGCCTGTATCGGATCATTGTGCTGCTGGCTCTGCTGACTGCGGAGCCGGCGCTGGCGCAGCAACAGGAACCCCCGGCCCGGGTCGGCAGCGTCAGCTACGTTTCCGGTACGATCGCCTTCCACACCGCCGGCGAGACCCAATGGTCGGCGGCCGGGGTCAACTATCCGGTCGCGACCGGCGGATCGTTCTGGACCGATCCGCAGGCCCGCGCCGAGCTTCAGATCGGCCCGAGCACGATCGACATGGCCGGCGGCACCGAGATCGACGTGACCAATCTCAACGAGCAGGTGGCGCAGATCGGCATTCCGCAAGGCGCGCTCTACCTGCATTTGCGACAGCTCGAGGCCGGCCAGAGCTTTGAGATCGACCTACCGCAGGGTGCTGTCTGGCTGCTGCAGCCCGGGGAGTACGATATCGACGCCGGCGCCGCGGACCAGCCGGCGCGGGTCGCGGTGTTCGCGGGCAGCGCCCGCTTTATTGGCGGCGGCGCCGATCTCGGCATCAAACCCGGCGATATGGCGACGCTCAGCGGGTCGAACCCGGTCACCGCGCAGGTCGAGCACGCCGCTCCCGACGCCTTCGTCGCGTGGGCCCGCACCCGCGACTACCGGCAGGCCCAGGTGACGGCGGCAGCCCATTACGTTTCGCCGCAGATGACCGGCTATGCCGACCTCGATCAATACGGCGCCTGGCAGACGAGTCCGCAATACGGCGAGGTCTGGTATCCGAGCCAGGAGCCGACGGATTGGGCGCCCTATCGCGACGGCCGGTGGATTTGGGTGCAGCCCTGGGGCTGGACCTGGGTCGACCAGCAGCCCTGGGGGTTCGCGCCGTTTCACTATGGCCGTTGGGCCTATCTGGACAACCGCTGGGGCTGGGTTCCCGGCCAGTACGTAGCGCAGCCGGTCTATGCGCCGGCGCTGGTCGCCTTTGTCGGCGCGGCGGCGGGGTTCGCCATCGCCGGCGCGGCGGGACCGGCGGTCGGGTGGTTCCCGCTGGCGCCCGGCGAACCTTATTGGCCGAGCTATACCCACAACCAGAGCTACATCCGCAACGTCAACATCGCCAACGTCAGAAACATCGACACCATCATCAGGCAGTCGAACGGGTCGCCGCCGGCGCAGGCCACCAGCGCGAATTTCGCCAACCGCCGGTTCGCCACGGTGGTGCCGCAGCGGGTCTTTGCCAACGCCGACCCGGTCAGGCCGGCGGCACTTCATGTGGCGCCCGCCGCGCTGGCCAAGGCGCCGGTCGTGCTGCATCCGCCCGCGGTCAAGCCGGCGGCACGCCCGACGGCCGTGGCGGTGCGGGGCCCGACGACGACCCGCCCGGTGGCGAGGGGCCGGGGAATACCGCCGCCGGCTCATCCGGGAGCGGCGGTCGCAGGCCGTCCGGGGGCAGAGGCCCACCCCCCGGCAACACCGGCGCCGGGACACGGCGCCGAGCCGGGCCATCCGGCCGCTCCGGCGAACACCGCGGCGATCCCGCCGCGCCCCGGTGGGGCGAAAGCACCCGAGCCGGGCCGCGCGCCGGGGACACTCGAGCGCGGCGCTTCGCATCCCGCTGGCGCGGCGAACACGGCGGCCTTGCCGCCGGCGCATGAAGCGCGGCCCGTCGCCCCGGCACACCCGCCCGCCGCGGCTGTGGTTCGTCGTGAAGCGCCGCCACGGTCCGCCACCGCGCCCGAACGTCGGCCCGCGGTGAACGAGGCTCGCCCGGCCGCGCCGCCGCGGCCCGTCGCGGCGCCGCACCCCCAGGCGCAGATCGTGCGCCCGCCGGCCCCCGTTGCCCGCCCGGCCCCGATCGCCCGCCCGGCCGTGGCCCGTCCGGCACCGGTAGCCCGTGCGCCGGCCCCGCGGGCGGCTCCGCACCCGCCGGCAGCGCACCCGGCGTCGGCCGCCCGCGGCGGCAAGCCGGGTGAGAAGCGCGAATAGCTTCACCGCCTAAGACGCCGGGCTGCTTTATCGACCGCGATCGCCGGGCGGCAGTGAGCCCGCCTGAGGAACGCTGGCGCCGGTTCCGAGGTTGGGAAGGTAAACCCTACCCCATCGAGGCCCATCATGTTCAGCAGCAGCGAATTTGACGAATTGGTAGCGGTCGATGCGCCGTACGCCGTCTCGCTCTACCTGCCGACCCATTTGGCCGGCCGGGAGATCCGGCAGGATCCGATCCGGCTGAAGAACCTGCTGGCCGGCGCCGCCGAGCAGCTGGGTTCCGCCCATCGCGCCTCGGAGATCGAAACGCTGCTCGCCCCCGCGACCGCTCTCATCGACGATGAAGCCTTTTGGCAGCACCAGCAGCAGGGGCTCGCGATCTTTTTGGCGCCGGGTTTCGCGCGGGTCCACAAACTGCCGATCGCGGTCGCCGAGGCGGCAGTGTTGAGCGGCGGGTTTCACATCCGGCCGTTGTTGCCGCTGATCGAGGACGCCGGACTGTTCTGGCTGGTCACGATCAGCGCTCGGCACACTAGGGTCTTCCATGGTTCGCGCTGGAGCTTTGCCGAATACACCGAGCTCGACCTGCCGCGCGGCATCGCCGAGATCCGGGGCCAGACGGAATATCAGGAGGGCCACAGGGCGGCGCCGGTCAGCCGGCATGGCGGGCTCGCCAGGGCACAGTCCCTGGGCCAAGCCCCTGACGAGGTCCGCAAGACCGAATTGATCGAGCTGCTGCGCCGGATCACCGCCGCACTCGAGCCCGAAATCAGGCGTCGCCCGGCGCCGGTGATCGTCGCAGCCAATCCGGAAATTCGCGGGCATTTTCGCGAGATTGCCGGATGGCGGGAGATTCTCCCCGATGGCATCGACGAAAACCCCGACGCCCTGCGCGAGGAAGAGCTGCATTCGCGCGCCTATGCCTTGATCGAGCAGAAGCAGACGGAGGTCCGAAGCGCGGCGCTCGATCGTCTCAATGCTCGGCTCGGCACCCCTCAGGCGACGACCAAGCCTGATGAAATCATCCGCGCAGCGCGCTATGCACGGCTCGACACCCTGTTTTTCGGCGACGAACCTCTGTGGGGCGAGTTCGACGAGGCGGCCGACCGGATCGTCGCCCATCAGCGGGCCGTGGACGGCGCGGTCGACCTGCTCGATTACGCCGCCCGGATGACCCTTCGCCACGGCGGCCGGGTCATTTTAATCCCGCGCGTAGCGCTGCCGCCGCCCGGTCTCGCCGCGGCGATCCTGCGGTATTGAAGCGCCCGAACACGACGCCCACTCATAACCCTGCGAGGCCGGGCATTTTATTCCCGGCCGATACCGAGCAGATCCCCGATACGGTCCGCCGCCTTGAGGCCGGAGCCGGTCAGCACTGTCACCGTAGTCTCGCCGGGCTTGATCGTGCCGTCGCATATGAGACGGGTTAGCGCCGCGCCTGCGGTCGCCGCCGTGGGCTCGACAAAGAGCCCGAGCCGGCCGAGGGCGAGGAGCGCCGCCCCGATCTCCGCCTCGGCGACGGCGACGACCCCGCCCCGCGACCGGCGCAAGGCCCGCAGCACCTGGGTTGCGCGCACCGGCCGCGTCGTGGCGATCCCGTCAGCGATGGTCGGAGCGGCGGCGAACGGCACGAACCCGTCGGCGCCGGCCGCCCAGGCCGCTGCGAACGCCGAGCACTCGGCCGCCTGCACGGCAAAGAGCCGCGGTCGGCCACCGTTCTCGCCGGCCTTCCCGATTTCGCCAGCCTTCTCGAGCTCGTCGAAACCGCGTTCGAGACCGAGGATGTTGCTGCCGTAGCCGGTCGGCACCAGGATATTGTCGGGCACGCGATGCCCCAGCTGCTCCCACAATTCAAAGGCCAGGGTCTTGGTGCCCTCGATGAAAAAGGGGTGCCAGTTGTGGCTCGCGTAAAAGCTGTCGCCGATGGCGGCGAGCGCGGCCTCGGTCACCGCTTGACGGGTGCCGGAGATCGCGCGAATTTCGGCTCCGGCGGCGGCGATCTGCACCAGCTTGGCGCGTGGCGCGGCGGCTGGAACATACATAGTGCAGGGGATGGCGGCGGCAGCCGCATAGGTCGCGATCGATGAACCGGCGTTGCCCGAGGAATCCTCGTGGATCGGCCCGACCCGGGCTTCGATCAGATGATTGATCATGACCGCGGTGCCGCGGTCCTTGAACGAACCGGTCGGCATCTGCGATTCGAGCTTGAACCAGACCGGCGCACCCTGCCAGTCGCGGCGCACCAGCGCAGTCCAGCCCTCGCCGAGCGACACGCGCGGCGGCCCGCGCAGCGCCAGTGCCGGGGCGTAGCGCCACAGCGAAGCCTCGCCCCGGGCGATTTCGCCCTGCCGCAGGCCACGCCCTGGCATCAGGTCGAGCGGGCTGCCGCAATCGCACCGCCAGCGCGGTTGGTCGGCGGTCCACTCTCGCCCGCAGGCCGGGCATCGATAAAGCGGGGCGGGATCGGTCGGGATGGTCATCGCTCCTCTGCAGCCAACAGCAGACCACGACTTCAGACCGGTGGAAAGGCCAGGACCCAGCCTGGCCTCAGGCGGGATTTCCGCGACTTCGGTCCGGCCACGCCGATCTCCGCGCGGTGGCGAGATAAAAGGTCGCAAACCCGCCGGCGGCATTTGAAGGAGGCGACACGTTGACGGTGTCGGGGTATAGACGCGGGCTGGCGTGCGCTCTCGCTCGCCGACAAACCGGACATAAACCGCCAGAACTGGGAGGATCGTCGTGACCAAGGCCGCATTTTTGCAGAAATTCGACCGCCGCAGTGTGATTAAGGGGGCGGTTGCGGCCGGAATCACGCAAATCGCCGCACCTTTCGTTATCACCGCGCGGGCCGCGGACATCATCAAGTTCGGTCTCGACGATCCGCTGACCGGCACCTATGCCGAACTCGGCAAGAACGAGCAGATCGGGTGCCAACTGGCGATTTCGCAGATTAACGCCAAGGGCGGCATCCTCGGCCGCCAGACCCAGCTCCTGGTCGAGGATTCGACGAGCGCCGACACCGGTATCGCGGTGCAGAAGGCGCGCAAGCTGATCGAGCGCGACAAGGTCGATTTTCTTTTCGGCAACGTCAATTCGGCGATGGCGCTGGCGATAGGCGAGGTCGCCAACCAGGCGAAGAAATTGCTGATCGTCACCGGCGGCCATACTGACGGGGTCACCGGCACCGATTGCCATTGGAACGTGTTCCGCGTGTGCAATACGACGCGGATGGAAACCGACGCGGTGTCGAAGACGCTGCTGAGCAAATACGGCAAGCGGTGGTATTTTCTTACTCCCGATTACGCCTTCGGGCACACCTTGCAGCAGGGCTTCGAGGCAAACCTGAAAAAGTTCGGCGGAACCGAGGTCGGCTCTTCGCTGACCCCGCTCGGCACGACCGACTATTCGTCCTATCTGATCAAAGCGCAGGCGGCGAATCCCGATGTCATCATCTTCCTGCAGGCGGGCGACGACGCGGTTAACGCTTTGAAGCAGGCGGTCGAGTTCGGGCTCAACAAGCGCTTCCACATCGCCGGCGCGCAGCAGGAGCTCGAAGTGCTCGAAGGCCTGCCGCCCGACGCGCGCATCGGCACCTGGGTGTTCGAGTGGTACTGGGTGCAGCCCAACGTGCCGCACGTCAAGGAATTCGTCGCCGAGATCAGAAAGGTCAACGGCGGCAAGGTACCGACCGCGCGGCATTGGTTCGGCTATACCGCGGCCTGGACCTGCGCGCTCGTCGCCAACCAAGAGAAGACGCTCGATCCGCTCAAGCTCGCCAAGGCGCTCGAAGGCTTCAAGCTGCCGCCGGAGATCGCCTTAATGCCCTACGACACCTTTTATCGCGCCGGCGATAACCAGCTGATGCCGACGCTCTATGTCGGCCACGCGGTGGCGAAGGGTTCCGAGCCCGAAGATCTGTTCCACGTCGACCAGCTGGTAAAAGGCGTCGATGCGGCTCTGCCTGTCGCCGAGACCGGCTGCCACCTCAAATGGCCGGCTTGACCCCCGCTGATGATTTCTCTCCGAATAGGGCGGCTCTACCCTCACCCACCTCTCCCGCACCGCGGGAGAGGGCGCCGAGCACAGCGAGGCGGGTGAGGACGACCCCAGGCGCTTTTCGACCATGACCCAGCTGATCCTGTTCAACCTGTTCAACGGGCTGATCATCGGCGCGTTCTACGCGCTGATGGCGCTCGGGCTGTCGCTGATCCTGAACCTAACCGGGGTGATCAATTTCGCGCATGGCGGCTTTCTGGCGCTGGGCGCCTATATCGCGTTTTCGCTGACCCCTTATCTCGGCTTTTGGGGCGCGCTCGCGCTCGCCCCGATTTTGACCGCGGCGATCGGCCTGGTGGTCGAGCGCATTCTGATCCGCCCGCTATACGGCCGCGATCCGTTGTACAGCCTACTTTTGACCTTTGGCCTCGCCTTTATGCTGGAGGATGGCACGCGCTTTATTTGGGGCGCCCAGACCCTACCGTTTGCGGTCCCGGATTGGCTGATGAGCCCGCTCAGCGGCCAGTTCTTTTTCCTGACTGGCTATCGCCTGTTCATGGTCGTCCTGGTGGTTGCGGCGGTCGCGGCCTTGTTTCTGATCCTGAACCGCACCCGTCTCGGCATGCGCATCCGGGCCGGGACCCTGGATCTCGAAACGGTGTCGGTGCTCGGCGTCAACACCCGCATCCTTCGCAACCTCAATTTCGGCCTGGGCATCTATCTCGCCGGCCTCGCCGGCGTGCTCGCCGCCGGCATGCTCGGGCTGCAGCCGACAATTGGCAGCACGCTGATCATGCCGAGCTTTGTCGCGATCATCATCGGCGGCCTCGGCAGCCTGCCGGGAACTTTGTTGGGTGGGCTTCTGATCGGCGTCGCCTCGGGGATCACGACCGTGTTCTTTCCGTCCGCTTCCGAGGCCGTGATCTATGTGCTGATGGCGCTCGTCCTGCTCGTCCGGCCGCGCGGACTGCTCGGCGAGGAAGGCCGGTTCTAGTGAGCCCGCTCAAGAAGCGCATCGCTGACGTCACGGTCTGGGCGCTGCTGCTGACCATGCCCTATTGGCTCGATTGGATCGGCGGCTACACGGCGTTGGGCACCCAAGTGCTGGTGCTGGCCCTGGCCGCGATGTCGCTGAATTTTCTGTTGGGATTTACCGGCGTCCTGTCGTTCGGCCATGCCGCCTATTTCGGTCTCGGCGTCTACGGCGCCGGGCTGACGATCAAGTACCTGATGCCAAATACTCTGGTCGGCATGGCGGTCGGCGTCGGGGTCGGCACGGTCGCCGCCGCGCTGATCGGGCTGTTGATCGTGCGCCTGCGCGGCATCTATTTCGCCATGGTGACGATCGCCTTTGGTCAGGTCTTCTATTTTATCGCCTATCGCTGGAATTCGGTCACCGGCGGCGACGATGGGCTTTCAGGGTGGCAGCGGATGCCGGTCGATCTCGGCTTCCTTCAAGCCGACATTCTCGGCCATCCCCACGTCTTCTATTATTTCGTCCTGTTCTTCTTTGCCGTCGCGGTAACGATCATGGCGGCGTTGCTGCGCTCGCCGTTCGGGCGCACCTTGCTGGCGATCCGCGAGAACGAACGGCGCGCACGGTTTCTCGGCATCCCGGTCGACCAGCACATCTGGCTGTCCTGGGTGATCTCGTGCCTGTTTGTCAGCCTCGCCGGCACCCTCTACGCGCTGCTCAACAATTTTGCCGACCCGCACGATCTGCGCTGGGACCAGTCGGGGGATTTCGTGATCATGGCGGTGCTGGGCGGGATGCGGGTCTTCTGGGGACCGCTGATCGGCGCCGCGATCTTTGTCGTGCTGCAGGATTACATTTCGAGCCAGACAGCCAATTGGATGTCGTTCATCGGCCTGTTCTTCGTGCTCGTGGTGCTGTTCTTTCCGCAGGGCGTGCTCGGTGTTTTCGGGCGCAGGACCGCGCGATGAGCTTGTTGGAGGTCGAGACCGTCTCGCGCCACTTTGGCAGCCTGGTCGCGGTCGACGCGGTCTCGCTGTCGGTCGAGCCGGGCGAACTGCGCGCCGTGATCGGCCCGAACGGCGCCGGCAAGACCACATTTTTCAACCTGATCAGCGGCTTTTTGAGGCCGAATTCGGGCCGTATCCGGTTTGACGGCGAGGACATCACCGGGTTATTGCCGGCGCGACGCGTCTGGCGCGGTATCGCGCGTACCTTTCAGATCACCGAAATCTTTCCCGAGCTCACGGTGCGCGAAAATCTGCGCATCGCGGTCGAGACGGCGTCGGGCTATCGGCTGCGGCCGTGGATCTCGCGCCGGGCCATGGCGGCGGTCGGCGCGCGCGTCGCCGATCTCGCCAAGCGCGGCGGCTTGGCGGATCGCGAGGACCGGCGGGTCGGCGAATTAAGCCACGGCGACCAGCGCGCAACCGAAATCATGATGGCGCTCGCGCTCAACCCGCGCCTGTTGCTGTTGGACGAGCCGACCGCCGGCATGGGCGAGCAGGAAACCTACGGCATCACCCGGCTGATCCGCCGATTGCACCGGGAGGAAGGGCTGTCGATTGTGCTGATCGAGCACGATATGCGCGTCATCTTTCACCTCGCCGACCGGATCATGGTCCTCGCCGAGGGCAGGATGCTGGCGGACGGCACGCCGCAAGAGATTGCCGCCGACGAGCGGGTGCAGACGGCCTATCTGGGACAGACGGCATGACCGTCCCGGCGCTCACAGTCGAACAGCTCCACACCTTTTACGGCAAGAGCCACATCCTGCACGGCGTCGGGCTCGAAGTGCGCGAGGGCGAGATCGTGACCCTCTTGGGGCGCAACGGCGCCGGCAAGACCACGACTTTGCGCAGTCTCGTCGGGCTGACGCCGCCGCGCGAGGGGACGGTGCGGATCTTCGGTCAGGCCACCACCCTGTGGCCGCCCTATCGCATCGCCGCACTCGGCGTCGGCTATGTGCCCGAGGGACGGCGGATATTTCCCAATCTGACCGTCGAGGAAAACCTGCTGGTCCCGCTCGAACGGCCGGGCCCATGGTCGATCGCACGCGTCCACGAGCTGTTTCCGCGCCTCTCCGAGCGCCGCCGCAACAAGGGCCGGCAGCTCTCGGGCGGCGAGCAGGAAATGCTGGCGATCGCGCGCGCGCTGATCCTCAATCCGCGCCTCCTGATCCTCGACGAGCCGTCGCAAGGGCTCGCCCCGCTGATCGTGCAGGAGGTATTCAACGTGGTGGTGGCGGCGCGGCAACAAGGCATTTCGATCCTGTTGGTCGAGCAGAACGTGCGCGCGGCGGTCGAGATCGCTGACCGCGCCTATGTCCTCGACGACGGCCGCGTGGTCTATTCCGGCGCCGCCGCCGAACTGGCCGAGGACGAGGAGCGCGTGCGGGCGCTCGCCGGCGCCAGCGCCGAAGCGTGGACCGACGTCGAAATGGAGTAGCGAGCGCCGGCTTATTTCGGCGCGGCGGCCGAGGGGTGGAACAGCTGCTTGCCATCGACCCTGTAGCCGCCGATCGCGGCCTGGCCGTGGGGCGAAACGAGCCAGGCGGCAAGGAGATGGGCCGGTTGCTGCTTGGCCTCGGGATGCTTCTTCGGATCGAGCAGGATCACGTCGTAGCGGTTCAATTAGGCGTGGGTCGCCCTCGACCAAGACGGCGAGATCGCCCCCTTGTTGCCAAAGCTGAGCCATGTCCCTCGATCGCTGATCGTGTATGGCGCCCATCGCTTGGGCGGTGTTGAGCGCCGACCCCATGCCACCGCCGATGTCGCCATGCCAGGCGCCGCCACCGGCTTTGGCCGGGTCGATCGCGGCGATGCGCCACAGGCGGTGCTCTAGGGCGTCGGTGCCACTTTTGTCGCCACGCGAGACAAACGGCGCCCGAGCGGCGGTGATCGCCTGCAACGCCGCGACCGCGTCATGGCCGCCGGCGATATGCGCCGGGTCCGAGCGCGGGCCGACCACGATGAAATCGTTCCAGCCGATCTGGCGACGATATTAGGCCGACGACGACCGGCGGCAGCCCGAGCAGCGCATTAAGGGCGACGACCAGGCTGTGTCGGCCCGGAATGCGATAGTCGGCGAGCGCGGTGCCCAAGGCGATGCCGAACGCGCTCGCCAGCGCAGAGGCGGTCAGGCTGACCTCGAGCGACAGCCAGACGATAGCGCCGAATCCTTCTGTATCGGAGCGTCGCCAAAAGCTTGCAAAAAGACACCGACCGGCCAATCGCTGATGCCCAATGGGCAAGAAGGCGGCGAGGGTGTCGATCGTCGCTGGTCTTGTCCACGGAACACCCGGCGTGATCCAAGACCGAAGCCATGGCCGGGCGATAGAGCCTTACCTCGCGCGCCGCCTGGCCGCGTGTTAAGGTTGCCACCACCCGTGGGACCGGAGCATGGCAACATGAGCATCGAAGTGGCGAGCGCCGAACCCTTTGCTGCCCCGCTAGTTGACAGTCTCGCGGTTCGGGTTGTCGTCGACTCGGTATACGACCGGTTTATCAGCGACGCCGCTCATCCGATGGTCAAGATCGAGCATGTCCGCCACATTCCGGGCCACGAGCGGTCGACCTTGGCCGGCGAATGGGGCTTGTCGCTCTATCTCGAATCGATGCGGGCCGGCGCCCGCTCCGCATACCTGCTCGATTTTGGCTACACGCCCGAGGTGTTGATCCGCAACTTCGCCCTGCTCGATCTGGCTCCGGGCCAGATCGACGGCCTGATCCTGAGCCACGGCCACCGCGACCATTACGGCGGCCTCGAGGGGTTCGTCGCCCGTCACCGCGCCCAAATGCCACCCAAAATGAAGCTCTTCGCCGGCGGCGAGAGCGCGTTCCGCGAGAAATGGATCAAGCGACGCGGCGCCGACCCCGTGTCCTGGGGCGTGCTCGACCGCGGCGCGATCGAAGCCGAGCAGGTCGCCACCATCTGCTGCGAGGGCGCGCGGGCGCTTGCCGGCCCGTTCACCACCGGGCCGATCGCCCGCCACTCCTTCGAGCGGGTGCTCGACAGCACTTTGGTGGAGCCGGCAGCGACAACCGCCGATCATTTCACCGGGGCGGAGCGATTGGGCCGCCTCGTCCCCGACCAGCATCCGGACGAGCACGCGACCTGCTACTTGGTCCAGGGCCGCGGCCTCGTCGTCATTTCGTCATGCGGCCACGTCGGGCTGATCAACACGATCAAGACTGCGATGGCGGTTTGCGGCGTTGGCAAACTGCACGCGGTCCTCGGCGGGTTTCATCTCGGGCCGGCGCCGATGGACTATGTCGAACATACCGTCGCCGAGCTCAAAAGCCTGTCGCCGGACGTGGTCGTCCCGATGCATTGCAGCGGCGGCAAATTCATCCAGGCGATGCAGCGCGAAATGCCCGATCACCTCGTCACCACCAATATCGGCAGCCGCTTTAGCTTTGGGGTTTGAGCTTTTTCCAGGATAAGCCGGTTGTCATGTGTGACAACATCTTTGGTCGCCCCCTTTAGAGATCACTAGGCTAGATGGGATGAGCTTCGTGTCACTCAACCGACTTCGCGCACGATCCTGCTGCTAGCTCGGTTTGGCGGCCAGGAGGTCGCGGATTTCTTCCAGCAGGATTTCGCTGCGCGGCGGCGGGGTGCGGCTTCGGGGCGGATAAAGGTGCGACAGCAATTTGACCTGCCAGAACACTGCAAAGCTGACAATCACGAACTGAATGACCGTGTTGATGAAGACGCCGATGTTCAGGGTCACCGCACCCGCCTTTTGCGCATCGGCCAGGGTCGCCGGGTGCGGCCCCTTCAGGGTCACGAAGACATTGGTGAAAATCGATGCCGCCGACCAAGAGGCCGATGACCGGGGTGAAAAAATGTCCTTGACCAAGCTATTGACGACCCCGGTAAAGGCCACGCCGATGATGATGCCGACGGCCAGGTCGACGACGTTGCCGCGCATGATGAAGGCGCGAAACTCGTCGACCCAGCCCGGCCGCCGCACCGAGCGACGGCATGGTTCGTTCGCTCATTGAAGCCCCCCTTCCCGGTCGATCGCGTTCCGCTCTGGGTTATTGTACCCGGATCGCAACGCGGTTTCACCGGCGGTGCCGCGTGTGTCTCCAGATCACCCGCCGTTTCCGGTTCTGCTGCGTATCCATTCCGCGGTGCGCCGCAGGCCGCCGAAGGCGAACAGATGCAGGCTCTCGACCGCCGCCTCGCGGTCTTCGGCGCCTGAGAGCGCGTCGACCAGCCGGTCGGGGCCGGCCTCGGTCATGATCCGGGCAAAGGCCGTGTGCCCGCGGCCGAGCGCCCGCAATGAGGCGCCGATGCCGCAGCGGACGGCGAATTTGGCCAGGGTAGCGATGCTAGCCGGTCCGGCGACGCCGATCCTGACCGGGTAGTGGACGCCCTGCGCCCGCAGCGCGGTGAGCCAGCGCCGGATCGGCGCCGCTTCGAAAGCAAACTGGGTGACCAGCGATGCTTTCAGGCCCCGCGCACGCGCCAGCGCCAGCTTGGCCCCGAGGGCGTGCGCTAGGGTGCCCGGATCGATCCGCGGATGGCCCTCCGGATAACCGGGGAGAACAATTTCGCCGAGGCCGCAGTGCTCGACCAAGCCGGTCGTTAACAGGTCGAGGCCGTCGCCGAACGGGCCCACTGGCCGGTCGGGGTCGCCGCCGATGATCAGGACGCTGGTGATCCCTGCCTCGGCAGCCGCGCGCTGCAGAAAGTCGCGCGCCTGGGTGAAGCTCGCGAGGCGACGGGCGGCAAGATGCGGCACCGGGACGAAGCCGGCGCGGCGGAGCTTTGCGCAGGCGGCGACGATGTCGTGATGGGTGACGCTCGCCGGATGATTGACGAACACCGTCCTTCCCGGATCGAGGAACTCGTTCACCTGGTTCTCGGCCAGCACCTCGCGCGGCGTGAGCTCGATCGAGCAAGCGGCGATCAGCGCCGCGGCTCGGCGGCGCTGCGGGCTCTGCGCCATGGCGCAGAGTTTTCCGCCGATGCCGGCCATCAGCCCGAATCCCGCTTTCGCGAGATCACGTAGGATTCGTCCCAGAACCACAGCCCGCCATGCCGGTGTAGGACCTCGCGGGTGGCGTCGAGATAGGCGCCGCTGCCGATCGCTGCCGACAGGCGCCGATCTTCGATCTGCGCGACATAGACCGCGGCGTTCCACGCGGCGAACAAGGTCGAGGTGCCGATCGTCACGCTGATCTCGTTCGGCAAGGTGTGCATGTCGTAGCGGAACAGCGAGCGCGCGTCGGCATAGGCGCCGAAATTGAGGTCGCGCCCGGCGCTGCCGAGTTCGGTCTTGGCGGCGCGCAGCAGTGCATGGCGGTCGGTCGTGAATGGGTTCTCGTCGGGCCAGATCCGCCGGATGATCTCCAGCCCCGGATCGTCGCCATGCGAGTGGATCGCGATCAGACGCCCGCCCGGCGCCAGGCTGCGCGCCAACGGCGCGATGACCCGGCGCGCCTTGAATGCGACCGGGGCGCGGGCGCGATAGGGCTGCGAGGCGATCACCAGATCATAGTCGGCGCGGGTCAGCCCGCGCCGCGGCCGCACCTGGTCCAACAGGAATTTGTGGTCCTCGCGATAGATGACCAGCACGACCGGCTTTTCGTAGACAGGGTTGCCGCTGCCCGGGCTGACCAGCGCGCGCCAGCTCTCGCCGAGAAAGTCGCGCAAATCGGTGATCTGCGCCTCGAAATCATGCGCCGTGTTGCCGATCAGCGCCAGCTCGTGCCAGACGAGGCTGGTCGCCGAGGTGACCGAGTTCGGCGTCAGCCACGGCGCCTCCGAGTAATACATGTTGGTCACGACCAGCACCGTCGCCGGATGCTCGAACAGCCGGTCCGGCATCTTTTCGAGCACCAGCCGCACGTCCTCGAGGCTGATCTCCTTGGCGACGATGTAGAACGGCATGGTGGGAAAGCGGTGATGCATCGCGCGCATCGTGCGCGTCAGCACCGTGCCGTCGCCGGTGCCGGCGTCGAACACGCGCAGCGCCGGTGGGCGCGGATGGATGTTGGCCAACTCCATGCCGACGCGTTGGGCAATGACCCATTTCTCGCTGCAGGTCGTGACAAACAGCAGGTATTTCTGGCGATTGTCGTAAAACCGGAAATTCTGTGCCGCACCGGGGGCTGGTCCGGCAGTGGACAGAGCTGTCGCGACGGGGGCCCCATTCACCGCCGGCTGCTGCGGCTCGCGAGCAATGAAGGTCCGCACCCGCTCGATCGTGCCGGCGGTGACGCGAGCCCCGAGGCGAAGCCGGCTGACCAGCTTGCCGTCATTGACCGCGTGGCGCCCAAACGTCGATTCCGCCATCTTTGCGCGACGACAATATTCGGCGATGTCGCGCAACAGCGCCTCGCTCATCGGCGGATCTCCCGGGCTCTCTCTGCCGGAATGAGCGGCGTGCCGAACGTGGGGGTCAACCATAA
Organism: uncultured Alphaproteobacteria bacterium; assembly: GCA_963832875.1. Taxonomy (GTDB): domain Bacteria; phylum Pseudomonadota; class Alphaproteobacteria; order ATCC43930; family CGMCC-115725; genus AP-15. The sequence goes on from CAWHWB010000009.1 coordinate 53,409, forward strand.
TCATTCCCACTATCCAAGTGGGCAACGGAGTGGGGCCAACTCGCTCCGACCAAGCTTCCGATCGCGGAGATCGGGTGCGCCCCCGCATGCCCCGGTGATATGATGTCGGGAAAGGCGCGCCCGAACGCGTTCTTGGATCGCTGCACGCGGGAGGAGATGATGCGACACAGCCTCGACCACATCCTCACCAGCCATGCTGGAAGCCTGCCGCGCCCGGACAGCTTGATCGGGGCGAACCGCGCGCGCGAGACCCGCGAGGTGGGCGAGCAGGAGCTCCAGCAGACGCTGCGAGCGGCCGTGACCGAGGTGGTGGGGCGCCAGCGAGACATCGGCATCGACATCCCCGGCGACGGCGAGTTCGGCAAGCCGATGGCCCAGCGGGTCAATTATGGGTCGTGGTGGCGCTATTCGTGGCAGCGCCTCGGCGGCCTCGACCTCGACGGCCCGAGCCTCTATGAGATGACGCCGCGGCGCTCCCGGCCGGGCGAGGTCGTCCTGACCAGCTTCGGCGACCGGCGGGATCGCACCCATTTCGCGGCAGCCTATGCCGACCCGGATTCCGGCATCACCACCGGGCCGCGGCCGCCGGCGCCGATCTGCGTCGCGCCCCTGACCTACACCGGACACGATGCGATCAAAGCCGACATTGCCAATTTCAAGGCGGCGCTCGCCGCGGCCGAGGTCGAGGAGGGCTTTATGACCGCGGTCGCACCGGCCAGCGCCGCACGCATCGGCAACCAATATTACCAATCCGAGGAAGAGCTGCTCTACGCCTGCGCCGAGGCGATGCGCGAGGAATACCGGGCGATCGTCGAGGCCGGGCTGATCCTGCAGTTCGACGACCCGTGCATCGCCGAGGGCTGGGACCAGGTCAATCCCGAGCCTACCGTCGAGGACTACCGCAAGCTCGCGACCGCCTGGATCGAAGCGCTGAACCATGCGATCCGCGGTCTGCCGCCGGACCGGCTGCGGTTTCATCTGTGCTGGGGCAGCTGGCACGGCCCGCATACGACCGACATCCCGATGCGCGACATCGTCGAGGTTATGCTGAAGGCAAATGTCGGCGCCTATTCGTTCGAAGCCGGCAATGTCCGCCACGAGCACGAATGGAAGGTGTGGCAGGACGTGAAATTGCCCGATGACAAGCTGATCCTGCCGGGCGTCGTCAGCCATGCCACCAATGTCGTCGAGCACCCGGAGCTTGTCGCCGAGCGGATCACGCGCTTTGCCAACCTCGTCGGCCGGGAGCGGGTCATCGCCTCGACCGATTGCGGGCTCGGCGGCCGGGTCCACCCGGACATCGCCTGGGCCAAGCTCGAAGCGCTCGCGCAAGGCGCGGCCCTGGCGAGCCGGCAGCTCTGGCACTGAACCGGAGGAAACCGATGCTGAGCAGCCCCGACCATATCCTGACGACTCATGTCGGCAGCCTGCCGCGCCCGGACGAGCTGATCGAGGCGAACCGTGCGCGCGAAGCCGGCGAGACGACCGACGAGGCTGCGTTTCAAGAGATGCTGCGCAGTGCCGTCGTGAATGTCGTGCAAGCCCAGAAGGATGCCGGCATCGAGGTCCCGGGCGACGGCGAATTCGGCAAGTCGATGGGCCACCGGGTCAATTACGGGGCGTGGTGGAGCTATGTCTTCGGCCGGCTCGGCGGGCTCGAATTCGGCGCGCCGGGGCCCTACGGCCGCACCCCGCGGCGCTCGCGTCCGGGCGAGATCCTTCTGACCAGCCAGGACGACCGCCGCGACCGCCGGCGCTTTGCCGCGGCCTATGGCGATCCCGAGTCCGGCGTCTCGATGGGGCCGCGGCCGACGCACCGGACCGGTGTGCACCGGCAAGCTCAGCTATATCGGCCAACAGGCGGTCGCCGCCGACATCGCCAACTTCAAGGCGGCGCTCGCCGCCGCCGGGATGAAGGAAGGGTTTATGACCGCGGTTGCCCCCGGCACTGCCTATCGCTTCGGCAACGCTTATTACCGGGACGACACCGAATTCCTCTATGACTGCGCCGAGGCGATGCGCGAGGAATACCGGGCGATCATCGAGGCCGGCCTAATCTTGCAGCTCGACGACCCGTCCACCGCGACCGGCTGGGACATGATCAATCCCGAACCGGCGCTCGAAGACTACAAGAAATTTACGATGGTTCGGGTCGAGGCGCTGAACCACGCGCTGCGCGGCCTGCCGCAGGACCGCATCCGCTATCACTTGTGCTGGGGCAGCTGGCACGGCCCGCACACAACCGACATCGCGATGCGCGACATCGTCGAGGTGATGCTCGCGGTCGATGCCGGCGCCTACTCGTTCGAGGCCGGCAACGTCCGCCATGAGCATGAATGGAAAATCTGGCAGGAGGTCAAATTGCCCGACGGCAAGCTGATTCTGCCGGGTGTCGTCAGCCACGCGACCAACGTCGTCGAGCACCCGGAACTGGTCGCCGACAGGATCCTGCGCTTTGTCGATCTTGTCGGCCGCGAGCGGGTCGTGGCCTCGACCGATTGCGGTCTTGGCGGGCGCATCCATCCGCAGATCGCCTGGGCCAAGCTCGAAGCGCTAGCCCAGGGCGCCGCTTTGGCCAGCAAACGTCTTTGGCGCTGAGCAGGAGGAAGAGCGATGCTTTACAGCACCGATCGCATTCTAACGACTCATGCCGGCTCGTTGCCGCGCCCGGCGGATCTCAAGGACATGGTCGTGGCCAAGGCGAACGGCGCATCCTATGACCCGGAGGCACTCGGCCGGCGTCTCAAATCCGCGGTGGCGGAAACCGTGCGGCATCAGGCCGAGTGCGGTCTCGACATCGTCAATGACGGCGAGCTGTCCAAGACCAATTTCACCGATTACGTCCGCTGGCGGATCGCCGGCTACGAAGAGAGGCCGTCCTCCGGCCCGCGCCGGCTCAGCATCACGGCGCGCGACGAGACCAAATTCGCCGGCTATTTCGCCGCCAACCCGCGCGCCCGGCCGGTCGGTCCGCCGACCATGCCGGTTTGCGTCGACAAGCTGCGCTATGTCGGCCAGGCCGACCTCGCCACCGATCTGGACAACTTCAAGGCCGCGCTCGCCGGGGTCGATGTGGTCGGGGCCTTTCTGCCGGCCAACACCCCGGGCACGATCGAGCATTGGATGCTGAACGAATACTACAAGAGCGACGAAGAGTTCGTCTTCGCGATCGCCGACACGATGCACGAGGAATACCAGGCGATCGTCGATGCCGGCTTTCTGCTGCAGATCGACGACCCGGATCTTCCCGACGGCTGGAACTGCCTGCCCGCGATTACCCTGCCGGAATACCGCAGCTACGCGGCGATGCGGGTCGACGCCCTCAACCACGCGCTCCGCGGCATTCCCAAGGAAAAAATCCGCCTGCATGTCTGCTGGGGCAGCCATCACGGCCCGCACCACGACGACATCCCGCTCCGGGAGATCGTCGACCTGATCTTGCGCGTCGAGGCCGGCAGCTTCTCGATCGAAGCCTCGAACCCCTGCCATGAACATGAGTGGCGGGTCTTCGAAGAGGTGAAATTGCCCGAGGGCGCCACCCTGATCCCCGGCGTCGTCGGCCACTGCACCGATTTCATCGAGCACCCCGACCTGGTCGCCGAGCGGCTCGTGCGCTATGCCAACCTCGTCGGCCGCGAGAATGTGCTGGCCGGCACCGATTGCGGGCTCGGCACGCGGGTCGGCCACCCCTCGATCTGCTGGGCCAAGTTCTCGGCGATGGCCGAGGGTGCCAGGCGCGCGACCAAGATCCTATGGGGCCGCGCCTGAAGAAAGGACTCCAAGCGCCAAGCTGCCGGTTCAGTTGATCCCGCAGATCTCGCTGGCGAGCGCCTCGATCTCCGCCGCGGCGGGGCTGGCGGGGGCGGTTTCGGGGACGCTCAGCCCTTGCGCCATCGCATGCACCAGCGCGACGCGGTTGCCGATCCGGGCGGCGGCGATCGGCGCCCCCGCATGGGAAAGCTCGGCGGCGATCCGTTCGATTGCGGCCGAACGCGGCGGAACGCGGTTCAGCACCGCCAACAACGGCCTCCTTTCCTCGCGCGCCATGGCGACCGTCGCCAGGGTCGCCCAGACATCGAGCGGCGAGGGCTGGACCGGGACCAGCACCAGCCTGGCCGCGCGGACCGCGATGCGCGCCTCGGCCTCGACATGCGCCGGGCCGTCGACGACGACGAAATCAGCCTCTCGGGCGTGGTCGCCGATCCATTGCTCGGCGCGCCAACCGGGCAATGCGGCAAACTCGAACCCGATCCCCGCATCCCCGAGCCGCGCCCGGCGCAGCGCCACCCAACCGGCGAGGCTGGCCTGCGGGTCAATGTCGAGCAATGCGAGTTTGGCGCCTTGCCGCATCCAGGCGACCGCCAGCTGCGCCGCCAGCGTCGTCTTGCCGGCGCCGCCCTTGCGCTGCGCGATCGTAATCACCCGTCCCGCCATCAACTGTGCTTTAACAGAGGTCGAGGCGGGACGGTAAGCGCCGTTTAGCGGCGGCGGCTCCTCGGGGGTGAGGCTGAGGCTGGCCTGAGCTGCATCCGACCGCCTTTGTATGAAAGTCAGGCGAGGTCAAAGCGATCCAGGTTCATCACCTTGGTCCACGCCGCCACGAAATCTTCCACGAACTTCGCCTTCGAATCGTCGGATGCATAGACTTCCGCGAGGGCTCGAAGCTGGGAGTGCGAACCGAAGACGAGATCGACACGGGTGCCGGTCCAACTCAGTTCTCCGGTCGCGCGATCGCGTCCTTCAAACAAATCCTCGGCCTCCGAGACGGACTTCCAAATCGTGCCCATGTCGAGCAGGTTCACGAAGAAGTCATTGGTCAGGGTCCCGGGGCGCTTGGTGAAGACGCCGTGCTGCGACTGTCCGAAGGTGGCATTCAGCGCGCGCATGCCGCCAACGAGAACCGTCATCTCAGGGGCGGTCAACGTCAGGAGTTGCGCCCGATCGACCAGCATCTCCTCTGGCGAAGTGTATGCGGCCTTGAGGTAATTGCGGAACCCGTCCGCGGCCGGTTCGAGCACCGCGAAGGATTCGACATCGGTCTGATTCTGCGACGCATCCGTGCGGCCCGGCGTGAAGGGTACCTGTACATCATGCCCGGCCTTCTTCGCAGCCTGCTCGACGGCGGCGCAGCCACCGAGGACGATCAGATCGGCGAGCGAGACTTTCTTTCCTACCGTCTGCGCAGCGTTGAACTCCTTTTGGATACCCCAGAGGGTTTTAACCACGTTCGCCAGCTGGGCCGGCTGGTTGACCTCCCAATCCTTTTGCGGCGCCAAGCGGATGCGCGCCCCGTTTGCGCCACCGCGCTTGTCGGAGCCGCGGAACGTTGCCGCCGACGCCCACGCGGTCGAGACCAATTGGGAAATGGAAAGACCCGATGCGAGGATTTTGCCCTTGAGCGCGCGCATGTCCTGCTCGTCAATCAGCTTATGAGTGACGGCCGGAACGGGGTCTTGCCACAGCAACTCCTCCGCCGGGACCTCCGGGCCGAGATAGCGCGAGCGCGGGCCCATGTCGCGATGCACCAGCTTAAACCACGCCCGGGCAAACGCGTCTGCGAGCTGATCCGGATTCTCGTGGAACCGCCTTGAAATCTTTTCGTAAACAGGGTCGACGCGCAAGGCGAGGTCAGTGGTCAGCATGGAGGGCCCGCGACGCTTTGACGGGTCGTGCGGATCCGGCACGGTGCCGGCGCCCCCGTTGCCCTTCGGTTTCCACTGATACGCACCGGCCGGGCTCTTGGTCAGTTCCCATTCGTAGCCGAACAGGTTCGCGAAGAAGTTGTTGCTCCACTTCGTCGGCGTCTGGGTCCAAACGACTTCCAGGCCGCTGCCGATCGCGTCATCGCCTTTGCCGCTGCCATAGGTGTTCTTCCAGCCGAGCCCCTGCTCCTCGATCGAGGCGCCTTCGGGCTCGGGGCCGACATATTTGCTCGGATCGGCCGCGCCATGGGTCTTACCGAACGTATGTCCGCCGGCGATCAGTGCCACGGTCTCCTCGTCATTCATGGCCATGCGCTTGAACGTCTCGCGGATATCCCGCGCCGCAGCGAGCGGATCCGGCTTGCCGTTTGGGCCTTCCGGATTGACGTAGATCAGGCCCATCTGTACAGCGGCGAGGGGATTATCGAGATCACGGTCGCCGCTGTAGCGCTCGTCAGCCAGCCACTTGCCTTCGGAGCCCCAATAGATGTCCTCTTCGGGCTCCCAGACATCCTCGCGTCCCCCGCCAAAGCCGAATGTCTTGAAGCCCATCGACTCCAGCGCGCAGTTGCCTGCAAGGATGATCAGGTCGGCCCACGAGATTTTCTTGCCGTACTTCTGCTTGATCGGCCACAGTAACCTGCGCGCCCTGTCGAGGAGCACGTTGTCCGGCCAGCTATTGAGCGGCGCAAAGCGTTGCGTGCCCGAGCCAGCACCACCGCGGCCGTCACCGATGCGATAGGTGCCCGCGCTGTGCCACGCCATCCGAATGAAGAGCGGCCCGTAATGTCCGAAGTCGGCCGGCCACCACTCTTGCGAGTCGGTCATCAGCGTGTAGAGGTCCTGCTTCAGGGCCTGGAAGTCGAGCTTCCCGAACTCCTCGGCGTAGTTGAAGTCCTTGCCCATGGGATTGGACAGGGGAGAGTTTTGCTGCAGAATTTTGAGGTTCAACTGGTTCGGCCACCAGTCCCGATTCGACCTGGCCCTTGCCGCCCCGTGTCCGTGATGCCCGTGCATCACCGGGCACTTGTTTTCGCCTGGCATGTTTCCCTCGTCCTCGGTTTGCAACTTACGACGACGCTCCGACGACGGCGCTTCGGTGGCTATAATCCATTCTCTCCTCCGAAGGCCTCAATTGTTGATATTTAGAACCATACTAATCTGGGGTATGTTGAGGGCTTGTCAATACCGCGGGCTGGCGCTGGTTTGAGCACGCCCACCACGATGTCAGCTGCGATCCTCTCGGCTACCCCCGACGCGATCGAACAGGCCTCGCAATTGCTGCGTGCGGGGCGGCTCGTCGCCTTTCCGACCGAGACCGTTTACGGGCTCGGCGCCGACGCCACCAACGAGCATGCCGTCGCCGCGATCTTCGCGGCCAAGGGCCGGCCGCGCTTCAACCCGCTGATCGTCCACGTCCCGGGGCTCGACGAAGCCGAACCGCTCGTCGCGTTCGACGCGCGCGCTCGCGCGCTCGCCGCGCATTTCTGGCCCGGACCGCTGAGCCTCGTCCTGCCGCGCCGCGACGGCAGCGGGCTGTCGCTGCTGGGCAGCGCCGGGCTCAACACCGTGGCGGTCCGCGCCCCGTCCCACCCGGCGGCGCAAACCCTGCTGCGCGCCGTCGGGCGGCCGATCGCCGCGCCCTCGGCCAATCGCTCTGGCCGGGTCAGCCCGACCGAAGCTGCGCACGTCGCCACCGAGCTCGGCGACAGGGTCGCGCTGATCCTCGACGAGGGTCGCACTCAGGTTGGTCTCGAATCGACCGTGCTCGACCTGTCGGGCGACACCCCTGCCCTGCTCCGCCCCGGCGGGGTCACCCTAGAACGGCTGACCGAGTTCCTCGGCCCGATCTCGACCGCCGCCGCCGGCCCGGCGCGCTCGCCCGGCATGCTGGCGAGTCACTACGCACCCTCATTGCCGTTGCGCCTCGACGCGATCGACGCCCGCCGCGGCGAAGCCCTACTCGCCTTCGGCCTCACGGCCCTCGCCGGTTTCGCCGAGATCCTCTACCTCAGTCGTACCGGCGATCTCGCCGAGGCCGCCGCCAATTTGTTCGCGATGCTGCGCCGCCTCGACCGCGCCCCCTTTGCCGGCATCGCGGTCACCCCGATCCCCGACGACGGCCTCGGCCGCGCAATCAACGACCGTTTGCGCCGCGCCGCCGCCCCGCGGCCTCGTTCCGAGCCATCGAGCGGCTAAGGTCGTACCGCTGCAGGATGGCGCCGGAGAGCACCACCCGAAAACCGCGGCGCTCGACGGTTCAGAAACCGGCGCCGGCGGATCGCGCCGGTCGGTCTGATCTCTCGGGTGAAGTCCGATCCGGATTCGTGCTGAATCGCGCCGCGTTGGCCTTAAATCTGGACCGCTATTTTCAGCCGAGCGCTAAACCCTTCAAGCCAGGGGCGCGACCCTTGAGGGCAATGCAGCTTGGTCCAAGCCGGCCATCCATGCGCATCGGAATTGGGCTGCCTCAGCGCGACCGCCGACTAAATTGCGCGGGCGGCAGCGAGGAAGGTGCTGATTTTGTCGGGGTCCTTTTCGCCGGGGCGGCGCTCGACGCCGGAGGACACATCGACGCAAGCGGCACCGGAAATGCGCACCGCCTCCGGCAGCAATGCGGCGGTCAGCCCGCCCGACAGCAGCCACGGGCGGCGCCACGCACGGCCGGCGATCAGCCGCCAGTCGAAAGCGAGGCCGTTGCCGCCGGGGAGCGCGTCCGGCCGCGGCGGCGGCTTGGCGTCGAACAACAGGAAATCGGCAGCTGCCTCGTGCTCTCCGGCGCGGACGAGATCATCGGGGCCGGCGATCGGAACCGCCTTGATCACCCTGCGGCCGAACCTCGCCCTGGCTTCGGCCACTCGATCCGGGCTCTCGCTTCCATGAAATTGAAGAAAATCGATCGGCGCCGCGGCCAGAACAGCGTCAATGGTCGCATCGTCGGCGTCGACAAAGAGCCCGACCCGGCCAATCCCGGCCGGGACCGCGGCGCACAGTCGGGCGGCCTGCGCCGGCGTGACCGCGCGCGGGCTCGGCGGGTAGAAGACAAAGCCCAGATAGGCGGCGCCGCCGCCGACAGCCGCCGTCACCGCCGGTTCGCTCGACAATCCGCAGATCTTGGCCGCAACCATCATTCCTGCTTATGCGGTGGGTCGGGCTGATCGCCGCGCCGATCGCGCCCCAGCGCCTCGAGCTGCCGGGTCAGCGCGTCGATTTGCGCCTCGAGCCGCTTCAGCCGCGGGTCTTCGCCGGAAGCGGGCGCCGTCGCCCCGGCATCGGCCACCGGAGACTTTTCCTCGACCGCGTAAGGGGCCAGCATTTTGAGGGCGCGCTGGAACAATGCCATGTTCTGCTTGCCCATTTCCTCGAACTGTCCGAACGGGAAGATGCCGAAGGTCGCCTGCAGACTTCTGCGCATCTGCTCCTGGTTGCGGCCAAAGGCGATCATCGCCTGTTCGAGATAGCCCGGCACCAGAACCTGCATGCTGTCGCCATAAAAGCCGATCAGCTGCCGCAGAAAGCTGATCGGCAGCAGGTTCTGGCCCTTTTGCTCCTGCTCGACAATGATTTGCGTCAGCACCGAGCGGGTGATGTCTTCGCCGGTCTTGGCGTCGTGGGCGACAAAGTCGCCGCCTTCCTTGATCAGCTTGGCCAGATCGTCGAGGGTGACGTAGCTGCTCGTCGCCGTGTTGTAGAGCCGGCGGTTGGCGTATTTCTTGACGACGACCGGCTTGCCGCCGCCCGGTCTTTCGTTGTTCGGAGTGTTCATGCGCGCGCCGTGTCCCATCGGAAACCCTGCCCCGCCATCACAATACAGCGATTTGGCGCGACCGCCTCATCAAACCCGCGCCGCCCGCCCCCGGTTGGCTTCCGCCGCCGAGCGCAAGGCGTATAGTGCCGCCGATGACCGACGCCCGCGACCTCGCTCGCCGCTATCTGGCGCTGTGGGAAGACTATCTGACGGCGCTTCTGTCCGAACCCGGCGCGGCGGATCCGTCATGGTCTCGCAGCGCCGCGACACCGGAAGCGGCTCGACGACCGCTGCCGCGTGACCCAACCGCCGGCTCCGGACCGCCGGCTGGCGCCCCGGCCGTTTCCGGTGCATCTGGCGAGTGCGATCGGCTTGTGGCTGAGCTCGCGCGCCGCCTTGCCGTCGTTGCGGACCATGCCGCTGGGGTCGGGCGCGACCGGCGAAAGGTTGCGCGCCCTTGCCGTCGAAATCGACGCGTTCGGACCTGATCGGGTCGCCAGCGCGCTCGACGACGAGATCGCTCTGCGCGCCGAGGGCTATCTCGCCGGGTTGGAGACCTATCGCCGCCATCCCTACAGGCGCTCGGCACCAGAGCCGCCGGTGCTGTGGCAGGAAGGGACCACCCGGCTCCTCGATTACGGTGGCGGCGGCGACCGGCCGGGCCTCGCAGTCATTGTCGTGCCGTCGTTGATCAATCGCTACTATGTCCTGGACCTGCTGCCAGAGCGCAGCTTTCTGCGCTATCTCGCCGCGAGCGGCTTGCGCCCGCTGGTCGTCGATTGGGGCGCACCGGGCGCCACCGAATGCCAGCTCGATGTGAGCGGCTATAGCGAACGCCTCGACCGCGGCATCGCCGCCGCGGCGCAAACCACCGGCGCTCCGCTCGGAATTCTCGGCTATTGCATGGGCGGGCTCTTCGCCGTGGCGGCGGCTTTGCGGCGCCGAAATCAAGTCGCATGCGTTGCGCTCTTGGCGACGCCTTGGGATTTCCATGCGGGGCAGAGCCTGGTGGCGAGGCTTCTCGGCCTCGGCGCGGAGGCGTCGGCACCGGCCGACGTCGGCGCCGACACGGTCCCGGTCGAGATCGTCCAGAGCTTCTTCTTCCTGCTGGATCCGTTTCTGGCGGAGCGCAAATTCGTCCGGCTCGCCCGGCTCGATCCAGACGGCGACGCGGCGCGCAGCTTTGTGTCGCTTGAAGATTGGATCAACGATGGGGTCCCGCTGGGGTTGGCGCTGGCGCGGGACTGCCTGCGCTCGTGGTATCGCGACAACGAGCCGGGACGCGGGACCTGGCGGGTCGCCGGCCGGCAAGTTGAGCCGGGACAGCTGCGCCGCCCGGCGCTCCTGGTGATCCCGGGCCGCGACCGGATCGTTCCGCCGCTCTCGGCCGAAGCGCTGGCGGCGGCGCTCGACCGGGCGGAGGTGCTGCGTCCTTTGCTCGGCCATGTCGGAATGATGGCCGCCGCGCGGGCCCCGGCGATGCTGTGGACGCCGCTCGCCGAATGGCTGCGCACGCAGCTGCGCCAGCGCTGACTGCCGGCGGCGATGGACTTCGCACCGGCGCGCTCCTACATTCGCCGGCAGTTGCCCACCCAAGCCGCAAACTTGCGAGGAGATCTTCCGATGGCCGATATCGTCATAGCCGGCGCCGCGCGCACCCCGGTCGGCGCGTTTAACGGCGGGCTTTCGAGCCTCCCCGCGCATAAGCTCGGCGAGGTCGCCATCGTCGGGGCATTGCGCCGCGCCGGGGTCGAGCCGAGCGAGGTATCCGAGGTCATCATGGGCCAGATCCTCTCCGCCGGCGAAGGCCAGAACCCGGCGCGGCAGGCGGCAATCGCGGCCGGCATCCCGTTCGAGGTCACCGCTTATGGCGTCAATCAGCTGTGCGGATCGGGGTTGCGCACCGTGGCGCTCGGCTGGCAGGCGATCCGCACCGGCGACAGCGAGATCGTCGTCGCCGGCGGGCAGGAAAGCATGAGCCAGGCGCCGCACTGCATCCATCTGAGAAACGGCGTCAAAATGGGCGACGCCGAACTGGTCGACACGATGATCAAGGATGGGCTGTGGGACGCCTTCAACGGCTACCACATGGGCAACACCGCCGAGAACGTCGCCCAGCGTTGGCAGATCACCCGCGAGCAGCAGGATGCGTTCGCCGCCGCCTCGCAGGCCAAGGCCGAGGCCGCGCAAAAGGCCGGCCGCTTCAAGGACGAGATCGTCCCGGTCAGGATCGCCGGCCGGCGCGGCGAGACCGTCGTCGAGGCCGACGAGCATCCCAAGCACGGCACCACAGTCGAGGTGCTGGCGAAACTGCGCCCGGCCTTCGACAAAAACGGCACCGTCACCGCCGGCAATGCATCGGGCATCAATGACGGAGCGGCCGCGGTGGTACTGATGACCGCCGAGACCGCCGCCAAACGCGGGGTGCGCCCGCTGGCACGCATCGTCTCCTGGGCGACCGCTGGGGTCGATCCGGCGATCATGGGGTCGGGGCCAATCCCGGCGAGCCGCATGGCGCTGAAAAAGGCCGGCTGGACCGCCGGCGATCTCGACTTGATCGAGGCGAACGAGGCCTTCGCCGCGCAGGCCTGCGCCGTCAACAAGGACCTCGGCTGGAGCATCGAAAATGTCAATGTCAACGGCGGCGCCATCGCTCTCGGACACCCGATCGGCGCATCCGGGGCGCGGGTGCTAATCACGCTGCTCTACGAGATGCAGCGGCGCAATGCGAAGAAAGGGCTGGCCACTCTGTGTATCGGCGGCGGCATGGGAATTGCCATGTGCCTCGAGCGCGATTAGCCCGGTTCGGACCAGGCCGGGGACTAACCTACAGGGAGGGACGCATGGCGAGGGTGGCGGTGGTCACCGGCGGGACCCGCGGCATCGGCCGTGCGATCTCGACGACGCTGGCGAACGCCGGATATCGGGTCGCGGCGACCTATGCCGGCAACGATGCGGCGGCACAGCAGCTGAAGGACGAGACCGGTATTGCGGTGTTCAGATTCGACGTCGCCGATTTCGCGGCCTGCGCCGACGGGGTGAAAGCGATCGAGGGGGTGCTCGGGCCGGTCGAGGTGCTGGTCAATAACGCCGGCATCACCCGCGACGCAACGATGCACCGGATGAGCTTCGAGCAGTGGAACGCGGTGATCCAGACCAATCTCGCCTCGTGCTTCAACATGTCTAGGGCGGTCATCGAGGGGATGCGCGCGCGCGGCTTTGGCCGCATCGTCAACATCGGCTCGATCAATGGCCAGGCCGGGCAATACGGCCAGGTCAACTACGCCGCCGCCAAATCGGGCATTCACGGCTTCACCAAAGCGTTGGCGCAGGAAGGTGCGGCCCGCGGCATTACCGTCAACGCCGTCGCCCCGGGCTATGTCGACACCGAGATGGTGCGCGCGGTGCCGGCCGAGGTGCTGGAAAAAATCATTGCCCGGATTCCGGTCGGCCGCCTCGGCAAGGCCGAGGACATCGCCCGCACCGTCTTGTTCCTGGTCGCCGACGACGCCGATTTCATTACCGGCTCGACCCTGTCGGTCAATGGCGGCCAGCACATGTATTGAGGGATGAAGGTTGCCCGCCGGGCCTTGCTAGCGCTTCCGGCGATATTACCGGCGGCCGGTTTGGCAGAAGTGTCCCCGGCGCCGCCAATCGACCTCGAATACCGCGACGGCCGGTTGAGATGGCCGGGAGGAAGTGCGCGTGCGGCGGTCGGCCGGGCCGGTGTGACCGCGAGCAAGAAGGAGGATGACGGCGCCACTCCTTCTGGGACTTATCCGCTGGTCTGCGGGTTTTACCGGGCGGATCGGATGCCGGCGCCGCGCTCCGGCCTGCCGATGCGCGCGCTCTCGCCGCGGGACGCCTGGGTCGACGACCCGGCCGACCGCAATTACAACCGCCTCGCCGCCCTGCCCTACCCCGCCCATACCGAGCCGATGTGGCTCGACGACGCGATCTACGATCTCTTGGCGGTGATCGGTTATAATATGCACAAGGTCGTGCCCGGTGCGGGCAGCGCCATCTTCCTGCACATCGCGCGGCCCAATTTCTCTCCCACCGCCGGCTGCATCGCGGTCGCTCGGGAGGTGCTGCTGAGCCTGGTCCCGCTGCTCGGAGCCGGCAGCTCAATTACGATCCGCCGCCGACGTCCACCCGCGGCCGCGCGCCGCGCGCGGTCTCGAGGATCTGAATGATGGCCTTGCGGGCGATCGTCGCCCGGCGGCGCAGCCCACAGCGGTAATCGTCGCAGGTCTCCGGTAGGGTTTTGGTCGCCACACTTCAACGCGAACCAAGGACCCGACGATGACCGACGAGATGATCAGCCTTCGCACGCTTTTGGAGAAGGGTTCGGATGCCGAATTGCTGCGCGAGATGGTTGGTTTTGCCGCGCGGCGGCTGATGGAGCTGGAGGTTGAGGGCTTGACCGGCGCCGCGCACGGCGAACGCAGTGCCGAGCGCCTCAACCACCGTAACGGCTACCGCGAGCGCGATTGGGAGACCCGCGCCGGCACCATCGACTTGCGCATCCCCAAGCTGCGCAAGGGGAGCTACTTCCCGGCTTTTCTGGAGCTCCGGCGGTCGGCCGAAAAGGCGCTCGCCGCAATCGTGCAGGAGGCCTACGTCCATAAGGGCTCGACCCGATCGGTCGACGAACTGGTCAAAGCCATGGGCATGAGCGGGATCTCGAAGAGCCAGGTCAGCCGGCTGTGTGCCGAGACAAGATCGCCGCCTTCCTCAACCGGCCGCTCGAAGGCGACTGGCCCTATCTGTGGCTCGATGCCACGTACGTGAAGGTGCGCGAGAACGGGCGCATCGTCTCCGTCGCCGTCATCGTTGCCGTGGCCGTCAACAACGACGGCCGGCGCGAGGTGATGGGCATCTCGATCGGCGCCTCCGAGGCCGAGACCTTCTGGACCGAGTCATGTCCTCGTCTCGGTGCAACGAGATGAACTACCTCCATTTCTGGCCCGCGTAGACCGAAGAGGACGAAAAAGCGCGAGGCGGTCGCCGCGGGCCGCTTTGATATCGTGGATTACGCCATCAGCCAGCAGCAGATCACGCGCGAGATCGACGCCGGCAAGGCGATGGTCGCGACACGGCACCGCGACGATGCGGTTCAGCACTGTCGACCAGAACAAGGCGTTGATCGGGGCGAGATCGACGAAATTGATCAGGGTGCCGACCAGGGTCGCGACCGCGATCGTGCCGTAGAGCGCCTTGGCGTGCTTCGGCAGCCCGCTGAGGCCGGTCGGTCAGTCGAGCGCCTCGCCGAGCGCATAGGCGGCGGAGCCGGCCAGCACCAAGCACCGGCCAGAGCGATGAGCGGCGCCAAGGTCAGCCACGGCGGATGATGCCCGGACCTGACAACCGGCGTAACGTCGGGCGAGCGTCCGAGAAAGGCCGCAGCCGGGCTTCCTGGCTGCCGGTCAGGAGCAGCTTCTTGGCACGGCTGTTTCGGCGACAAGAATGACGCCCCGGTGGACGAAGAAACAGGATTATCGGGCGCCGATCCTGGCCTTCCTGCTCCTGGACCGCTCTATGGGGGATGTCGGCAGGGGCACTGACGCTGCTCAGGCTGCTGCGCAGCCGCGATCGGGCGGTACGTTGCGGTAGATGATCCTGGCGTAGGGTTGCACCGATCCGACGACGGCGCCGTTTGCGGTCACGGGCGCGTAGTTGCGGTTCACGTAAGGATCATAGTCCCGGAAAACCAAATGCGGGCGGCACTCTGGACAAGGGTCCGCCGACCATTTGAGCGCCGGCAGGTTGAGCGCAAAGCATCAACAACACGGCCACGTCCCCCGCCGTGAGTCGCGTTTGCCACGAGTTTAAGCGATCGCTTGACATAGCATCCGCGGAAGATGCCGGAGCGAGATCGGGTGATCCCTTCCGCCGCGAGTTCACCGCGAACCGCCGACCTCACATCTCGCTGGAATACGTGAAACAGAGATCGGCGAGGATCAACGTGGCGGAGCGCTTTCCGCCGTCGGCGATCCCCCGTCGGCTGGGCCTATTTGGCCAAATCGGCACGGCACAGCAGGTTGTCGGACATATCTCGGCCGTTCCGGATCCACCAGGCTGCGAGATTGACCTAGATCAACGCAGCACCTCGGCAATCCCGAAACAGTGTGCAGGCTCGCTGAATGATTTCAACACACGAGCAGAACGCCACCATTTCGAGGAGTTGAAGTAATGACAGGCACGAGCAATCGCTCGGTGAAGCTAGCGGCGGTGGTGAGCGTTCTGGTCTTGCTCGCTGGAGCCGCGCTGCTTGCGCAACCGGCGAACGCGCGGGAGCCGATGGTCGCGCAAGCCGCGACCTCGGCGCCGACGACCTCCGCGCAGCCGCCGAAGGGGCCCACCCTGGATGTCGAGAGTCGGATCACCGATCTCCACAAGAAATTGGGGATCACCGCTGCGCAGGAGCCACAGTTCAAGGCCTATGCCGACGTCTTGCGGGCCAACGCACAGGCGCTGGAAAAACTGTTCGAGGAACGCGCCAAAGAGACCGACTTCAGCGCGCCGGCGCGGTTGCGGTGGTACGCGCGGCTGACTGCGGCTCACGCGGAGAATGTCGGTAAGCTGGTTCCTGTCTTCGAGGCCCTCTATCAGGTCTTGTCGGACCCGCAGAAGAAGGCTGCCGACACGTATTTCGAGGCGCTTAGCCAGCGCCGCCCGGCGCGTCGGACCCGATAGCTGCTTCTTGATCCGGAGCATTCGGCCGCGCTTGCGGCGCCGATGCCGGGTCTCCCCCTTCGCAATCGGCGAAACCGAGGGACTGCAAGGCAGACCGGTATCGCGGGAGGTTACGATGACCCAGGCCAAACTTCTGCCGAGACCGATGCTCCTGCTCGGCGGTATCGCTCTTGCCGTCGCCCTGTCGACGGCGGCCGAACCTGCGGCGGCACAATACGACTACGTTTGCCCCGAAGGATACTACTACCTGGAGGGCTACGGCTGCGCCCCCTTATCCTACTATTATGGATATCCGAACTACGCGTATCCATACAACGGGTTCGGTTTCTTCTACGGCGGCCGCGGTTGGGGCACAGGTGGCTGGCATGGCGGCGGTGGCGGGCATGGCGGCGGATCCGGCGGTGGGCATGGTGGCGGTGCCGGGCATGGTGGCGGATCCGGCGGTGGGCATGGTAGTGGATCCGGCGGTGGGCATGGCGGCGGGCACCGCTGAGCCTTGGCTGCGGCTTAGAGCCGCCGGACCTGCGGCGGTGCCTTGCTCCGGCGGCGGCACTGCGTTCGGATGAGCTTCAGCGGCGCAATTGCTCGCAGCTGCTCCGAGGGCGTGGGATTGTCCAATTACCCAACGGCGGCGGCTTCAGGGCCGGGGCGCCATGTCCTCCGCGTCAACTGGCCCGTGCGGGCCAGGACGCGTTCGGGGCGATCGGCCGTTCTTTGTTATGGCCGATGTCGCCGCCGACGCCCGCCGCAAGGCGCAGGGCAAGACCACGAGCGTGATCTCGCCGCTGGCGCTGGAAGCGGTTCAGCGCATCGACGCCTGTTCGCCATCGAGCGCGCGATCAACGGCAAGAGCGCCGAGCGGCGCCGTGCCGTTCGGCAGGAACTGAGCGCGCCCCTGGTCGCCGATCAAACGCTGGTTGCGCGAGCAGCGGCCCAAGCTGTCGCGTGGCAAGGATCTCGCCGAAGCAATGGATACATGCTCAAGCGCTCGCCGGAGTTCACAAGGTTCCTCGACGACGGTCGGATCTGCCTGAGCAACGTAGGTGGCCAAGAGACTTTTTGCTCACGACTAAATCGGGCTACTCGGGCGATTTGACCTGCGGCGGTGAGCGGCTGGCGGCTCTTTCGTCGGCGATGATCTGGCACTCGATGCCGTCCTGGGTGAAGCGACCACGCCATCCTCGCCGACGCCGTATGCCCACAGTCAGCCATCTTCGGCGAACGTGTCGATCGCGAGGTCGTGCAGCCAGTCTTCGCTCTCGCCGAGCATTTGGAGACGTAGCCGATGGTGAAGACAGATGCGATCGCCGCCAAGATCAGGTGTAATAGCTCGAACTTAATCTGACATTCGTTGTTGGTTTCCGAAACAGAGCCGGAGGGCGGGGCGCGGTTCTCACCTCGAGCTGGGACCGCGACCCGCCCGTGCGGCGGGACGGAGATCACGCGTGACCCAGGAGCAGAAGATCATCCGAGCCAAGCTCGGTTTGCTGGAGTTGGCCAAGCAACTCGGCAATGTCAGCCAAGCCTGCAAGATGATGGGCTACAGCCGCGACAGCTTTTACCGCTTCAAGGAGCTCTACGACAAAGGCGGTGAGCTGGCGTTGCAGGAGATCAGCCGGCGCAAACCGGTGTTGAAAAACCGCACCGCACCGCAAATCGAACAGGCGGTGGTCGACATGGCGATCGAACAGCCGGCCTGGGGCCAGGTTCGGGTGTCAGAGGCGCTGAAACGGCAAGGTCTGTCGATCTCGCCGGCGGGCGTGCGCTGCGTGTGGCAGCGCCACGATCTGACCTCGATCAAACACCGCCTTAAGGCGCTCGAAGCCAAGGTCGCCCAGGACGGCATCCTGTTGACCGAAGCCCAGATCGCCGCTCTCGAGAAGGCCAAATCCGACAAGGAAGCGCACGGCGAGTTCGAGAGCGAATGCCCCGGTTATTGCGGCGCCCAGGATACCTTCTACGTCGGCACCTTGAAGGGTGTCGGCCGGGTCTACCAGCAGACGGTGATCGACACCTATGCCAAGGTCGCCTTTGCCAAATTGTATGATCGCAAAACCCCGATCACCGCCGCCGAGATCCTCAACGACCGGGTGGTGCCGTTCTTTGACGAGCACGGCATCCGGCTGTCGCGGATGCTGACCGATCGCGGTACCGAATTTTGTGGCACCCAGAGCCACGAGTACGAGCTTTACCTGGCCGTCGAGGATATCGATCACAGCCGCACCAAGACCAAGAGCCCGCAGACGAATGGAATTTGCGAGCGCTTCCATCGCACCGTCTTGGATGAATTCTATCGGGTGGCGTTCCGCAAAAAGATCTACCGCACCATCGACGAGCTGCAGACCGACCTCGATGCGTGGATCACCGAATACAACCAGCACCGGCCGCATCAGGGCCGCTGGTGCTTTGGCAAGACACCGATGCAGACCTTTCTTGACGCGCTCCCACTGGCAAAGGAAAAACTCATGGCGGCATAACCACGGGCAACAGGCATATCGGTTCAAACAGCCAACACCGTCTGTCCGATCAAGTCTTAGCTAATACAGATCAGGCAGCCGTTCGTCGATCCTGTGGGTCGGATGCTCGGCGATCCGGGCCAGGACGTCGGTCAGCCAGGCTTGCGGGTCGACGTCGTTCATCTTTGCGGTGACGATCAGGCTGTACACCGCCGCAGTGCGCTGCCCGCCGCGTCGGAACCCGCGAACAACCATGACTTTCTGCCTAGAGCAAAACCGCGCAGCGCGCGCTCGGCGGCGTTGTCGAATCCACGGCTTCCTCCCGCCAGGGACATCCACCGCGCAGGCCGAATATGCCGATCAGGATCACCCGAACGCTACAGGAGCGCGCTCATTTATCCAGCCCACCTGTTCGACGAGCGGCGGCGGCGATCTTTTAAAGATGTCGTCCCTTTCGTCCTGCAATCGGAGTCATGTCAAGCAAGCCGGGCACAAAAGCGCGGCGCGACGATACGCGACGATATTAGCTGGTCTCAGGGGTTGATCCGGATCAATGCGCATCGGTCCAGTTGGCCGGATTTTCATGAATTCTAAAGGAGACTGCCGATGAAAGTAGCTGATATGATGACCCGCGGTGTGGTGTCGGTCGCGCCGGACGATACGATGCGGGAGGCTGCGCTGCTGATGCTGCAATACGATGTGAGTGGTTTCCCGGTAGTCGACCACGGCAAGCTTGTCGGCATGGTGACTGAAGGTGATTTCCTCAGTCGGGTCGAAATCGGAACCGAACGGCATCAAACCCGGGGGATCGAGTTCTTGACCGACCCCGGGCGGCTCGCCGCGGAGTACGCGCATTCGCACGGGCGCAAGGTCAGAGAGGTGATGAGCACCGATGTCGTAACGGTCGCCGAGGATGCCTCGCTCGAGGACGCCGTCAGGTTGCTGGAACACCATCACATCAAGCGCCTCCCAGTCGTCAGAGGTGGTGCGATGGTGGGTATCCTCACTCGCGCGGACATCCTGCACGCATTCGTCGTCGGGTCGCCCAAGCCGTTAGCGGCATCGGTCAGCGATGGCGCCATTCGGGAGAGACTTATGGGGGAACTGGGGAAACAGACTTGGGCGCCGCATCGTTCGGTTAATGTCGTCGTCGAGGATGGTGCAGTCGAGTTCCAAGGTGTTGTCCGCGACGAACGGCAGCGGGTTGCACTGCGCACTCTCGCCGAGAACATCCCTGGCGTCAAAGCTGTGCGCGACGATCTCCGCATACTCGCCCCGGACGTGGTAAAATAATCGTGATGCTCTCTCGCGAACGCATATTGCGGGCTTGTTCAACAGCCGGACACCAGAGCTGACTTGTCCATTTGAGTGAGTTGTTAGGGATGAATTTCGCCTCCCGGCGGCGAATACCTGGAGAGAGATAAATGATGCGGGCAGGTCTTGCCAATTTTTGCCTGATTATTGCGGCCGTTTTGGCCCCGATAAAGCCTGCGACCGCGGCTGACGTCGCTCGAGGGGCGCAACTCGCTCAGCAATGGTGCGCCAGTTGCCATGTGATCGGCGGCAAGCCACCGACAAGGATTCAGCAGGGCCCACCCAGCTTCCGCGCGATCGCTCAAGGCGGCCTGACCGACGATCGGCTGCGGGTTTTCCTGTCGCATCCGCATGGCGGAATGCCGGATCTGTCGTTGTCGCGCGCGGAAATCACTGATTTAATCGGCTATATCGACACCCTGCGCTGAGCGAATAGAGGTTTCGGCTTCGTTGAACTTCGGATGCCGCAATCGGCACCGATAACATGGCCGAATACGTATTTTCCCATAGGTAACATCCCGTAAGGACCATTCCTGATTTCGGCCGCGCGCGCGGGTCCCAGGGCTTGGCAATTGTCCCTTCGATCCAAGCGGGATGGAGGGACAGATGCTCAGACAGCCCGGACAACTCGATGTCAATGGCTTCACTGCCACGCTCGGCCAGTCCGGTTTGGAAGGTGCAGCCATCGCCCGGTCGGGCCAGCTCGATGCGCTGGTCGCGCCTGAGCGGATCGGCTCCCGGCGCAGTTTTGCGCGCAACCAAGAAATCTATGCCGAGGGCGACACGGCCGATTGCTGGTACAAAGTGGTCTCTGGCACCGTCCGCGTCTCCAAGTTGCTCGCCGACGGTCGTCGCCATATTGCCAAGTTCTGTTTTGGCGGCGATTGCTTAGGTCTCGACGATGCGAGCGAGCGCGTCTTTTCGGCGGAACCTATCGACGACGTTATTGCGATGCGCTTCCCGCGCCGGCGGCGGAGCGTTGAGGTTTAATGGGAGGTGAGCAAGCCTCGCCCACGGTGCATTTCGTCTCATTTGCGCAAGCGATCCTCTACCGCGGGGCTGGCTTCGCCGTGGTCTTGCCGCAATTCGTGATCGTCGCCCTGATCGGAGCGCTGTTCCTTGGGCTCGCATTGCTGCGCCTCAGCAAGGTTATCGCGGCCGCAACGTAACGGCCTGAATCTTGATTGACCTAGGTCAAAGCATTTCGCCGAGCTTAGCGAGTGAATAAGGCCATGAGCGAGCGGCCCTCGCAAAAAGGAGTAGCTGATGATCAAGACCATCCTCGTCCCGGCGACCGGCAGCGAGACTGATATCGCAACTTTTGCCACGGCGGTGCAGGTGGCGCGATCCTTTACGGCCCATCTCGATGTGCTGCACGTCCGGCTCGATACGGCCGAGATATTAGTCGCCATGGCCGCGGATATCGGTGGTGGCGGCGCTCTGACCCCGCAGCTGATCGACCAGTTGGAGCGCGAGGTTCGCGAGCGTGAGGCCGACGCCCACCGCATTTTCTCGGCGTTCTGCGTGCGCGAAGGCCTGAGCGTGGCAGTGTCGCCGGCAGAGGGAACAACAGGGCCGTCGACACAATGGCATGTCGAGACTGGCCAGGAGCCGCGCTGGCTGGCGGCCTACGGAATGACGGCTGATCTGATCGTCGTATCGCGGGGCAATGGGGATGAGGCGGCGTTGCGGTCGATGCTCGAAGCGGTGCTGCTCGAAACCGGCCGGCCGTTGCTAATCCCGAGCGCCACCACGCCGTCCGCGGCAATGTTCGACACAATCGCGATCGCGTGGAAACCAACCGTCGAGGCGGCACGCGCCGTCGCCTTGGCAATGCCCCTCCTTGCCCGGGCCAAGAAAATCATCGTGATGACGGTCGAGGAGGAGGAACGCCTCCGCGACGAGACGGACGGGCTAACGCGCAGCCTGGCGTGGCACGGTTGCACGGTTACTGCGGAGCGCCTGTCGCCTGGCCCTCACAAGCCCGTTGACGCTTTGCTCGCTGCGGCCAGCGTTAAGGCCGGGCTTCTGGTCATGGGTGGTTACGGCCACAGCCGCCTTCGCGAATGGGTATTCGGCGGCTTCACTGAACGCGTCCTGGCCGACGCTCCGCTGCCGGTGTTGATGGCCCACTAGACTTGCCGTATCGAGCCCCGTCGGATAGCGCGTAAGGCCAGTCCATATCCATGCCGCCGCTGTTCCCAGCCGCGAAACGCTTCGAGCGTGAACAATGAGCAGCGGCGCGGCACGGCTAAATAGGGCATCCCGTTCCGCGTCCCCGCAGCGATTATGGCGACCGGACAGCGCAGACGCGCCCATCTAAAGCGGAACTGGCGCCCTGAAGGGTCGGCTTTTCCGGTATAACGTCGGCGGCGCCGGGTGCGGAGGAGGCTGCCGATGCCGACTGACCCGTTGATCTATGTCGTCGATGATAACGAGGCGGTGCGCAACTCGCTGTTGCTCTTGCTCGAGCGGGGCTGCACGGTGCGCGGTTTCGCCTCGGCACCACAATTTCTTGCGGCCGCCCAAGCCTGCGCCCGGGTTGCCTAATCGCCGATAGTCGCATGCCCGACATGGATGGGCTCGAATTGTAGCGACGCTTGTTTGCGCCTGACGCAGCGCCGGCGCGTCATTGGCGCCGTAGCCGCACATGCCGACAGCATGCCAGCGCTTGGACCCTGCTGCATGATTGCCCCCTGGTTCATGGAGTTGGCTCGAAGAGCCCAAGCTGTCAGCCTATCACCTCGACGCGCAGGCCTTTTTGCTTGCCGCGGATGACGTGGACCGCTGTGAGTTCGCCGCGCTTGACAGGATGCAACACGGTCTGGCGGGGAACGCCAAGGGCGCGCATCGCCTCGCGCATCGGCAGAAAACCGTCGCCGGCATCGCCGTCGAAGCAGGCCTTGATGTCATCGGTAAGGCGGATCCGCCAGGAAGCGCCGGGTGTCAGCTGCTCGCCGGCGATGATGCCGTCATTGAGCAGGCGATGGATGGTTGAGGGAGCGACGCCGAGCGCGGTAGCGGCCTTCCTGATCGTCATGACCCGCCCGCGGGCGGGTCGGCGATCGGCTCGCAGCAAGGAATACCCCAGTGGCGGCGCAAATTGCCGACGCGGCCGGTAGTGAAGCGATGGTTGTAGGCCGTGGCCCGTCCCTGCCGATTTAGGATGCCGGCGATGACGCTGTCGGGATAGTGGACCGCGAGGCGGTGCACCAGCGCGATCGTGTCCTCATCGGTACGCACGGTGTCCGGCCGCGAGCGCGGCATGACAATCTCGATCTCCTAGAGCGCGCCGCCCTTCCAACGCAGGGTGAGCCGGCCGGCAGCATTGTCGCGATCGAGCGCGATCGTGACCTCTTCGATAAGAGTGCGCAGCAACTCCTTCCTGTCGCGCGGCGTGGTCGTGTCCGCGTTCCAGACAGCCGAACCGCCAGCGGGCGCTTGGGCATACAGCGCCGGCAGCAGAAGACGGCGGTATTTGCCGAGACGGGTCCGCGGCAGCGGCTCGCTGCTCAGCGCAAACCCGGACGGGCGTTTGGAAGGCAGACGCAGCGCCTTTCCTCCGGGATTACGCGGATGCCGTCGCGTAAATTTTGTGGCGCTGCGATAGTATAGCTTCGCGGCGTCGGGCCGCATCAAAGCGACCAGCGCGCCCTTGTCCTCCAGCACCGCGATCTCGTTGATTTCCGGGGTATTGCCATAAACCCGTTCCAACTGGTCGGGACTGACCTTTTTGCCGCCGCCCAGCACCCATGCTTCCTTGACCCGCCCGGTGACGAACAAGAACCCATCGCGATCGACAAAGCCGAGATCGCCGGTCCGGAACCACCCATCGGCTTCGGGATTGTTCAGGTAGGCCTTGGTCAACGAGCTGCCACGCAGCTCGATTTCGCCGATGCCCTCGTCATCGGGCTCGGCGATGCGGATCTCACCGTCGGCGAGCGGCCGCCCGGCGCTGCCGGCGCGGCGACGGCTCGGCCGGTTACCGGTGAACAGCGAAGCAGTTTCGGCGAGCCTAGCCGGACAGCACTGTCCAACCCAGGCTTCGAGCTGTTCTTCGATACCCCGATCGAGACGCGCTCCGCCCAAAACCATCGGCCGTAGCTGTGGAGCGACACGGCTTCGAACCGCGGCGACGAACATATTGCGCCGCGCCGGTCGCGCTGGAAAACTTGCGCATCTTCAACAAGGCAATTGGCGAGGGCGAGCAGCGGCTCCGGCAGTTGCTCCGCTCCGGCGCATTGCGAAAGCAGTCCGACGAGGAAGGCGGACTCTTCGAGGTCGTCGGCGGCGGCGGCGGCAACTTGCAAGATCCGCAAAAGACATCGGTGCCGGGGATACGCCGCAGTGACGCGTCTCCCTGACGATTTCATCGGCGCGGGTCTCGGCCAGCTTGGCTTGCGCCGCATTCTGCGCCAGAGCATCGCCTTCTGCCGCCGAGCCCTGGCGCAACACGCCGCGCGGCCTGCCGGCGGGTTGCAGGATGACAGCGGCATGGCGCCCGATATCGCTCAGCAGGCTCTGCTCGGCGGAGCGCAAGTGATTGAACAGCTCGGCCCGCACCTGATCGCGGATCAGTGCTGCCGATTGTCCTTTGAGCGAGCCGGCCGGGTCGTCTGCAGCACGTAACAGAGATAGTCTCGCGCAACCTCCTTACCGATCATTTGATGCAGCGGCTCGCTATAGCGCAACGGCGTCTTGGCCGCCTGTTCCAGCGCGTCATAGATCAGCCGTTCCCCGCCCATCACGGCGAATGAGCGCCTTGCAAAAACTGCGAAGGATGCCGGTCATAGGACGTCGCCCAATGCCGGCACCATGCCGTATTGCGTGGCGGCACTGCGCGCGATGTCCGAGGCCTTGGCGAGATCGTCGGCGGCCCCGGTCGATACCTTGCCGAAAATCAGCCGCTCGGCGGCGCGGCCGGCGAGCAGGACGGCGATCTTATTTTGCAATTCATCTTCGGTCAGCAAAGAGCGATCCTCGGTCGGGCGTTGGATGGTGTAGCCGAGAGCGCCTAGCCGGCGGGGAATGATCGGAACCTTTTACGCCCGATCGACCCCGGGCAACAGCAATGAGACGAGCTCATGGCCCATCTCGTGATAGGCGACGATCCTGCGCTCATCACGACTTAACAATCGGTTTCTTTTTTTCGAGGGTAGCGACGATGCGTTCGATCGCCGCCGTGAAATCGGCGGCAACGACACTTTCGGAGTTGCGCCGAGTCGCGAGCAACGCCGCCGTGACCAGGGTGGCGAGATCGGCACCGGTAAACCCGGGCGTCATGGCCGCCACCTCTTCGGCGGAGACATCCGTTCCGAGCCGGATTTTTTGATAGAGGTTTAGGATCTGGATCCGGCCGATTTGTCCGTGCGATCGACCAGCACTTGGCGATCAAAGCGGCCGGAGCGCAACAATGCCAGATCTAGGATCCCGGGCCGGTTGGTTGCTGCGAGCAATACAGCGGCTCATCTCCTTCCGCCGCGACATCGCAATCCAAATACAAGGATGATCGATTTTGCTGCGACAGTGATTGAGCTAAATCAAACGCGCCGCCCGTAATTCCGGGCAACCGTCGAACCATCTGCGGCTGGCTTCTAACTCACTTAAATCGCGCCAGTCAGTTGGGAGAGGACTCGGCGCCTTATAGGCAAAACCCTTGCGATGCGGCACCGCAATCAAAGGCAAAATATAAGGCTGCTGGCGCGATTACCGATCGAGGTGACGCGTCTTCCAGTTAGCGAAAGCGAGATACTCGGCGGCGCGGTCCGGCCATTTTCCGGGGTCGCGCACCGGCGAATCTCGCAAATGCAAGATGGCAATGCGCGCACGTATTAAAGCATTGACGGTCTTGTAGAAGTTGATCAGTACCGGCGCCGGATCATCGCCAGTGCGCAGATGGTAGCGGTAGAACAAGATCCGCCCGACGCCGGCGGCGCCCATCCTTTCACATTCCATGGCAAGAAAGGCGAGCTCGTCGACCGGGTCGAGAGCGCGGAGGTCGGCGCGAAATTCGAGGCAGTCGATGATCAGCGGCGTGGGTCCAAGATAGACGTGCTCCGGGCGCAAATCGCCATGGCCCTCTACGATCCGACCCTCCTCGGCCCGCCGCAGCAACAGCGTGCCCTGGCGGTACATGAACGCTTCGAGGCAGCGGACGATGTTATCGGCGGTGTCGCGCAACCCGGGGTCGCCGGCATCGCACAGTGCGCGACGACTCGATCGGCATTCGGCGCGCAAGCGGTCGAGATAGGCCTTTGGTTCGATATCGGCGCGCCGCGCAGCGGCAAAAAAACCGGCGAGACGGGCGCCAAGCGCCCCGATATCGGCGTGGCACCAATCTCCGCATGCGAGACGGCGGTCGAGCATCTGTTCGCCCGGCAACCGGCGCATCTGCACGAGCCAATCAACAACAGCGCCGGTTCCGGCGATCGCGAGATCGCCTTTGTCGAGGGTCAGCGGCAGTACTGCGATGTAGACATCGCGGGCGAGGCGGCGGTTGAGGCGCAGTTCCTGGTTGGCATTGCGCTGGCGGGCGCCGAGCGTCGCGAAATCGACCCCGCCGTCGCGCAACGGTTTCTTTAGCTTGTAGGCGTGCCTGTCGGTCAGGAACACCCAGGAGAAATGGGTTTCGATCCGCTCGACCCGGGACGGGCGCTCGGCATAGGCATCCGGCGAGCCGAGAAACGCCACCTCACGGTCAAGACTCTACATCCCGTGGTGCACAGCGTTGGCTGGTTTCGGGCGTGGCGATCACTCGGCGCGTCCGGATCGGCAGTCGAGATCGGCCGCCATTTCGCGCAACCCAGCGCTGATTTCGACAAGGTAATCAAACGGCTCGAGCCGGGCCAACGCCTCCGGTAACCGGGCGAGTTGTTCCTGGGCGTGTCGGCAGCTGCCGGCAAGGTCCGGAATATCGGCAAGACGCCGTCCGCCGCGCATGACCGCATGCAGCAGCGGCTCACCGCGCTGGGTATCTTCGGCGAGCGAAACCACGTCGCCGATCATCCGGTTTTGCTCGTCATAGCGGCGCCAGACCTGCTTGCGGCCGGGCCAGGTGGCCTTTCCTTCCGAGCGTTTGCGCCGCGGCTGGCCGGCATATTCCTGCAATTTGTAAGCACAATCGAGGGCCGGCGCATCCGAGGCGGTGGTCAGGCTGGTGCCGATCCCGTAGGAATTGATCGGCGCGCCGGCGCGCGACAATGCCAGTAATGCGTCCTCATCCAGGCCGCCGCTGGCGACAATCTTCGCGTCCCTCAGCCCGCACGCATCGAGGATTCGGCGCACCTTGACCGCGTGCTCGCCGAGATTGCCGCTGTCGATGCGCACGCCGGAAATCGTGATCCCTTGCGCCCTCAGACGCGGCGCCAGGGCCACAACGCGACTTGCGCCCCGCTCGGTGTCGTAGGTGTCGATCAACAGGACAAGGCCTTGCGGATGGGCGTGGGCGAAATGCTCGAACGCCAGCATTTCGCTGTCATGCGCCTGGATGAACGAGTGCGCCATCGTTCCGTAGAGCGGGATGCCGAACTCAACCCCGGCCGCGACCGTAGCGGTGCCGCTGAACCCGGCGATATAGCTCGCCCGCGCTGCCAGCACGCCGGCCTCGGCACCGTGCGCCCGCCGCAGGCCATAATCGACCAGCGCCTTGCCGGGCGCGGCGAGCACCATTCGCGCCGCCTTCGACGCGATCACACTTTCGAAATGGAGCAGATTGACGAGACGGGTCTCGACAAACTGCGCCTCGGCGAGCGGGGCTGTCACGCGAATGATCGGCTCGTCAGGGAAGAACACGGTGCCCTCGGGCATCGCCTCAACATCGCCGGTAAAGCGAAACGAGCCGAGATAGGTCATGAAACGGTCGGTGAATTGCCCGAGCCCGCGGATGGCTGCGATGTCTTCGGGGGCAAAGACGATGGTTTCGAGGAACTGCAGGACCTGATCCAGTCCCGCCGCCATCAAAAACCCGCGCTGCGATGGTAACTTGCGAAAGAAGAGCTCGAAGACCGCGGTGTCGTTGAGGCCGTTCTCAAGGTAGGCGGCCATCATGTTCAGCTGATAGAGGTCAGTGAGCAACGCGCCGCCGGTTCTCAGCATGGTCAGCTTCGTCCTCCTCGCTTTTGTGGCAACACCCGCCGGTTGTCGTTTCCGGCATACTTCGCCGTTTCGGTGCCAACATTATCTTTGGCCAAGACGGCGGTAATTGATACGGATCAAAGCCGGCCCGCACCGAGACCGCAATATAGGACGCAAACCAGACTGGGTGGCCGATGCACGAGCGGCTGGTCACGGAAAGGATGGCAACGATCGTTCCCGCCCAAGAAGCGGAGAGGGCGCGTCGGCGGCGCCGCAGCCGGTTTCATTCCACTCTGCTGTTGTTGGCCATGGCGGCGCTGCTCGGCTATTGCGGCTGGGTCGTCGCCAACTGGCGGGGAGTTTTGTGGAGCCTCCTCGCCAGCGGGGCGATGCTGGTCGTGCTGCGTCGGATGCCGGGCAGCATTTTTCTGCAGGCATTGAACGTTCGCGCGCTCGCGCGGTGGGAGGCGCCGGCGCTTTACCAGATCCTCGACGATCTGTGCCGGATTGCCGGCGTGGGGTCGTCGCCGCTTTTGTACCGGGTCTTTCGGCCGGTCCCGGTCGCCTTCACTATCGGCAACGGCGACAAGGCGACGATCGTGTTGTCGGACTCGCTGCTCCAGACCATGAGCACGCGCGAGATACGCGGCATCCTTGCGCATGAAATCATCCACCTGCGCAATGGGGACCTTGCCCTGATGCAGCTTGCCGTAGCGGTCGGGCGGCTGACGCGCGTGCTGTCGCAAATCGGCTTCCTACTGGTGTTTCTGAGCCTCATGCTTCGCGCCGTTTCCGCTGCCGCCTTTCCGCTTCTGCCGCTACTGGTGCTCGCAGTGGCTCCCCTTGGTGTGAACCTGCTACGGCTTGCCTTGTCTCGGGAACGCGAAGCCGAGGCCGATCTCGAAGCGGCGGAGCTGACCGGCGATCCCCTCGGGCTGGCTTCCGCGCTGATCAAGATGCGCAACCAGGAGCAGGCAATATTGCGCAAATGGTATCCGGGCATTATTCCACTCCGCCTGCCGTCACTGCTCCGCGACCATCCGCCAACCAAAGAGCGCATCGAGCGCCTGTTGGCCATGCTGCCCGCGGCGGAATAGCACGCTGCGGCCCGCCAGGACCCGCGAAAATCCGTGGTTCGTCACTTGACCGTTCGGGAGCGGCAATAAGAATAACTCTGCTCCGCAGCCGTCAGGCGACATCTTGGGTATCGGGATCGCTCGGGAATGCCGGAGGAGACGCGTAGATCTGGTTCGGGTGGACCGCATATGTGCTCGCCAGCTCCGCAACCGTCCAATCGCCCTTGATCGCTGCTCCGTGCTTCTTGCGTGTCTGCTTCATGTCCCACTACCCGCGCCATCGACGCTTCCTAGGGGCAGGGCCCCATCTTAACCAACTGTCTCGTTTTCGGAGTCCGCCTCAGATCGCCTACGTACGTGCTCGCGGACGATATTCACCAAATGCAGAGCTTCTGCTCGCAGGAGCCAAAGCGAAGGTGCTAGGGTCGTCGGCGGATAGAGTGCGGGAGCGTTCTCAGCGACGGAGAACGTGACGTGACCCCCGTTTCTCATCCAATCGAAACGAGAGTCCGAGGCTGATTTGAACCGTCTGTTTGTTGGGTGGCAAGAGGCCGGGGCGCGGAGCCATTGCGTAGCGCAGCGTCCCGGCCGCCCTCGCCGCTGAGGGCGCTGGCGTAACCCCGAGGCGTCATCCATCCGAGCTTCGAATGGGGCCGTTCCTCGTTGTAATCCCGCCGCCATAGTTCCAGCACGGCGCGGGCGTGCGGCAGCGAGCGGAATAGGGTCTCGTTGAGCAGTTCGTCGCGCAGCCTGCCGTTGAAGCTCTCGATAAAGCCATTCTGCTGCGGCTTTCCGGGCGCGATGTAATGCCAGCCGACGCCAGTGCCGTGCGCCCAGGTGAGGATGGCGTTCGAGGTCAGTTCGGTGCCGTTGTCGCTGACAATGGTGTCTGGGCATCGCCCTCGCTGGCGAACGATGTCGTCGAGTTCACGCGCCACGCGCCGGCCGGAGATCGACGTGTCGGCGACCAACGCCAGGCACTCGCGAGTGCACTCGTCGACAACCGCCAGGATGCGAATGCGGCGACCATCGGTCAGTTGGTCGGAGACAAAGTCCAGGCTCCAGCGCTGGTCGGCCGCTACCGGCGTCACCATCGGTCGCCGGGTTCCCATTGCCCGCTTGCGGCCACCGCGTCGGCGTACCGTCAGCCGCTCCTCGCGGTAGAGCCGCTGCACCCGCTTCCTGTTGACGGCATGGCCCTCACGCCGCAACAGCACATGCAGGCGACGGTAGCCGAACCGGCGCCGCTCTTGCGCCAAGGCTTTCAGCCGCTCGCGCAACGCCACATCATCCACCCGCACGCCTTGATAGCGTATGCTTGTCCGGTCGGTCCCGATCACCCGGCAGGCCCGCCGCTCGCTCATCTCGAAGGCCCGACGCAGATGCGTCGTCGCCCCCCGTCGTGCGGCGGGCGTCACCACTTTTTTCCCAGCAGATCCTTCAACGCGGCGTTGTCGAGCATCGCATCGGCCAGCATCCGCTTCAGCCGACCGTTCTCGTCCTCCAAGGCCCGCAGCCGTTTGGCTTCGGACACTTCCAGGCCGCCATACTTGGCCTTCCATTTGTAGAACGTCGCCGAGCTGACGCCGTGTTTGCGGCACACCTCGGCCGTCAGAACGCCGGCTTCCTGTTCCCGCAGCACCGCGATGATCTGCTCTTCCGTAAACCGTGATCGCTTCATTGTCCGTCCCTCTCGTTGGGCCGGACTCTAGCGTTGACTGGAGGAATTTCAGGAGGTCACGTCAACACGCGGAGCCTTGGCAACCGCTTGGGCTTCGGCGTCGGTAATCTGTAGGCTGGAATTGTCTGACATAGCTTCCCCGTTTTTGGGGTTAGGGTTGCGATAGCTATTAAGTTGAAGATGGCACAAAGCCATACAATACTACAAGTACAGGATATATAATACCTGGAAATATTATTGCTTTCTTCTTTCGCGAGGATCGGAACTGCGCTCGTGATATCCCAAAGGACTAGAAATATGATTGATTTTCGTCATCTTGAATGATGGCAAAAGCATAAAACGCAGCCCGGTCATAAGATGATTAGCAGCATCGTGGAATTGCTCTTTGGCATCTGTCTGTTCTGGCTTGCCAGAAGAAAACGCTTCGTATGACGTATAATGCAGCTTGGAGCATAGCCGTACAATTTCTGGGTGACTGAAATCACGAGCCGATGTTTCGTGAGCAAATTTGTTCCGTATGTTCTTTATGACGAGCAAATCATCTCTCGGCGCTTTCCCGTATAGCCATAAAACGTAACCGAAATGAATCTTTGCATATAAAGTGTTTAACGGTGCCTGCACTCCATCGAACAGTGCCTCGTCCTCTCGATTGGTCAGAGGCCGAAGCCGGCGGCGAATAACTTGCGCCAAGCTATCTTCGATGAACGCCACAATAACGATAGCGGCAGCCCGCTCGCTAACGCCTGAAACTTCCCGAAATATCGCTAAGAGATCATCCGTTGCGATTTCGCGCGGTGCAGCAACCATCCCAATTCCCCCCGACATGCGCGACAAACTGGCGCAGCGCGCCCGGCTACCGGCACACTATCTCTCCAGGCGGTCACACGGCGAAAGGAGGTGCACATGAAACTTCGGTTTCGCATGACCACGACCGGAAAACCCAGTGGGTAAAACCATACGTCACCGGGCTCGGACAAGGCGGGCAATGACGAGCTTAATATGGGGTAAAGCCAGCCGCAGCAGCGTGCGGTACGGTTTCAATCCGTAGGGAAAAATGCGAGAGCGCTCCTGATCAGCCCTCGCACCCTTATCCACCCGATAACACAGCACAGTGCGGCACACCCGCGCATACCAGCGGGGCCGCTGCCCAGATCGGACCACTACACCCGCGCTGTATTTCCCAGTGCTATAACCTGATGTAGTTCAACCGTGTTCAATTGAACACGGGCACTCTACGCGAGAACTACACCGCCAAACCGTAACCCCTTGAGAAGATTGGTGGAGCCAACCGGGATCGAACCGGTGACCTCTACAATGCCATTGTAGCGCTCTCCCAGCTGAGCTATGGCCCCGGAGGTGGACGCGCCGCAGCGACGCGAAAAACGGGATCCGCAAAATAGTGAACCCCTCCGGCCGCGGGCAAGCGAAAAAAACGCCCGCGCCGGCGACGGCGAACTCAGCGCTCCTCCTCTTCCACGTTCTCGATGACCTCGGCCATGTCGTCCTCGTCTTCGCCGAGTTCGGAGGCATCCTCGAGCAACTCCTCGTCTTCCTCCTCCGCTTCCTCGAGCGGCAGCGCTTCCTCCTCTTCCCCGGCTGGCTCGGCCTCCTCGGCTTCGACATCGGCATCGAGCTCTTCGGCGCCGACCGGCGCGATTTCCTTTTCGACCGGAGCGGCCGGCCGCGCCCGGCGCGATTTCAAAAACGCCTCGGGATCAAACGGGGTACTGCATTTCGGGCAAATCACCGGTTTGTGCTGCAGATCGTAATAGCGCGTTCCGCAGCTCGGACAAATCCGCTTGGTGCCCCATTCGGGCTTGGCCACCATCAACTCCATCGAGGTTTGTCGGGCAGAAGCTTGTCAGGCAAAGGTTTGTCGGGTTCGCTCGCCGCGCCATTGCCATAGCGGCGTCACCCTGTCAAAAGCAAATCCGCGCAGCGGGGCGCCGACGGCTTGCGCATATGGGCCGGCGGTGCCGACGCCGCAACCGCCCGACCCCGCATTTCGAGGCTCGCCGCCCGCCATGGTCCACCCGCCTTCACCTCCAGTGCCCCGGCTACTTGCCTCGGCGCGGCCCCGCACACCGCTCTCGGGCAGCATCCGCGTGCCCGGCGACAAGTCGATCTCTCATCGCGCGCTGATGCTGGGCGCGCTAGCGGTCGGCAGAACCGAGATTACCGGCCTGCTCGAAGGCGAGGATGTGCTCGCCACCGCGGCCGCGCTGAATGCGCTCGGCGCCACCGCGGCCCCGGCCGGCGATGGCCGATGGATCGTCGACGGGGTCGGCGTTGGCGGGCTGGCAGAACCGGAAAATCTGCTCGACCTCGGCAATTCGGGGACCTCGGCGCGGCTCTTGCTCGGCATCCTTGCGACCCATCCTCTGACCGCTTTCGTCACCGGCGACGCCTCGCTGCGACGCCGGCCGATGGGCCGCGTCACCCTGCCGCTGAGCCGCTTTGGCGCGCAATTCCTGAGCCGCGAGGGCGCCCGCCTGCCGCTCGCGGTAACCGGCGCCGCAGACCCGGTCCCGATCGACTACCGCCTGCCGGTGCCGTCGGCGCAGGTCAAATCGGCGGTGCTGCTGGCCGGGCTCAACGCCCCCGGGGCGACGACGGTGATCGAGCCGCAGGCGACCCGCGATCACACCGAACGAATGTTGCGCCACTTCGGCGCGGCGGTCGCGACCGAGCCCGCCGAAGGCGGTGGCCTGCGGATCACGGTCGAGGGTTTTCCCGAACTTGCCGCGGCGCCGATCGCGGTGCCTGGAGATATATCTTCGGCCGCGTTCCCGCTGATCGCGGCGCTGATCGTGCCGGGGTCGGAGGTGACGGTCGCCGGCGTCGGCGTCAACCCGCTGCGCAGCGGACTGTTGGAGTGTCTGCGGGAAATGGGCGCCGACATCACCCTCGTCAACGAGCGTGATGAAGGCGGCGAGCCGGTGGCCGATCTGCGCGCCCGCGCCGGCGCATTGCGCGGCGGCGACATCCCGGCCGAGCGTGCGCCACGGATGATCGACGAATACCCGATCCTCGCGGTCGCCGCCGCCTGCGCTCGCGGCCGCACGGTGATGCGCGGCCTGTCCGAGCTACGGGTCAAGGAGAGCGACCGCCTGGCGGCGATTGCCACCGGGCTCGCCGCCTGCGGGGTGCGCGTCGCGGTCGAGGGCGATGATCTGATCGTCGAAGGCGCGGGCAATTTTCCGGCCGGCGGGGCGCAGATCGAGACCCAGCTCGACCATCGGATCGCCATGGCCTTCCTGGTTTTGGGGCTCGCCACCAACGCGCCGGTGCGAATCGACGACGCGCGCCCGATCGCGACCAGCTTTCCGGACTTCGTCCCGCTGATGGCTCGGCTCGGCGCTGAGTTCCGCAGGGCTGACTGAGCAGAGTTCGGCGATCGATGCACCCTCGGCAAGGCGCCCCGCGACGATCGGGCGGGACCCGCCGACGGGGATTTCAGGGAGGCAGACATGCCCAAATGGCAACTCACCGGCGACTATTTCGAGAACTGCAACTGCGACGTAGTGTGCCCGTGCCTGGCTTCAACCGCGGCACCGCTGACTGCGCGGCCGAGTCGGGGCGCCTGCGACGTAGCGCTCGTCTTCCACATCGAGCGGGGCAGCTATGACGGATTGTCCCTCGATGGCCTTAACGTGGCGCTGGCGGCGCATGCGCCGGGCCCAATGGCGGACGGCAACTGGGCGGTCGCCGCCTATCTCGACGAACGCGCCGACGACCGGCAGATTGCGGCCCTCGGCGCCATCTTTACCGGGGCCGAAGGCGGCCCGATGGCGGCCTTCGCGCCGCTCGTCGCAACCCAGCTCGGCATCAAGAAAGTGCCGATCCATTATGCGGTCCAGGGCAAAAGCCGGTCGGTGGCAATCCCCGGCATCATGCAGATGGCAGTCGAGCCGATCCCGACCATGCATCCCGGCGGCGAGATCTGGGCGAACCTCGGCCACCCGGTAGCGCCGGACCGGCTGGCGCTGGCGGTCGGCCGCCCCGCCAGCACCTTTGCCGACCACGGCATGCGCTGGGACAATTCCGGCAAGAACGGCCACTACGCGCCGATCACCTGGTCCAATTAGTCGGTTTGCGACGCGGACTCGATCGCATCAATCGGGCTGACGCCGGCGGAAGCGCGAAATGCCTCCAAGCTCGCGTGGACGGCTTGTCTACTGGGCAATTGTAGCGTATTTGGTTTGTGGGTTAGAATAGGTCTCCTTGGCGAATCTGGGCTATCGCAGGGAGTCGTCGATGGTTGCAGAGCGGGTCTCATCGGGCGGGAATGGCGCTGGTCCTTTGCGGAGCTTTCGTCGCAAAGCCCCGGCGACCTCGCCCTTCGCGATCGCAGAAACGCGTCTCAGCGGCCAGCGCGGTCTTCGCCGGATGGCAGCGATCGGGGCGTTGATCGTCGGGCTGGCTTGCGCCGCTGTGCCGCGATCGGCTTGCGCGCAGACCACGCCAGACATGAACGAGCAGCTTAAACAGCTGCAAAAGGAAATCATAACGATCCAGCGGCAGTATCAGAGCCAACTCCGCAATCTGCAAAAACAGGTCGACCAGTTGAAGGCGGCGCAGGCGGCGCCGCGGCCGATCCCGCCCCCGAGGCCGATCCCGCCGCCGGGTGTGGCGGTTCTGCCGGCGCCGAGCGCGCCGCCGGGTCTGGCGGTTCCGCCGACCGCGGCGCTGCCGCCGCCAGTGCCGGGCGGCCCAGGAGCGCCGCCGCTACCGGCCCCGACCACGGTGACGGCCACGGGGGGCGGGGTTTTCGGCACCGGCATCCATGTGAGTTTTGCCAATACGTTTCTCGAAGGGGTCAGCATTTTCCGGACCCGCAACGAAACCGCCGACACCCTCTCGAACTTCAACACCGGCATCCCGATGCCGAACAATCCGAACTACAACCTGTCGGAGTTCCGCGAAAGCGCGCACACCAGCCGGTTCGCGATGCTGGCCTATGGCGACGTCAATGCCGACACGCGATTGAGCGGCTATGTCGAGACTGATTTCCAGAGCGCCGGAACGACCTCGAACTCGAATCAGGTCAATGGGTACACGCTACGGTTGCGCCAAGCTTATGCCGAGCTCGACAAGAACGATTGGGGAATCTACGTCGTCGGCGGGCAGATCTGGAGCCTGCTGACGATGTTCAAGCACGACATGACGCCGGGGCAGGAGAATATCCCGGTGACGATCGATGCCCAGTATGTTCCGGGGTTCACCTGGGCGCGCGAGCCCTCGTTCAGGATCGTCCAGCATTTCGGCATGATGTCGGTCGGGTTGGCGGCCGAAAGCCCGCAAGCGGTCATCTTCAGTGGGCCGAACGCGCCCTTGGTGCCGACCACCTTCAACAACCCCGGCGGGACCGGGCTCAACTCCCTGGCCACCTATTCGACCGATCTGGGGCCGGATATTGTCGGCAAGGTGACCATCGATCCCGGCTGGGGTCATTTTGAGGCCTATGGCGTGGGCCGCGCCTTTCGCAGCCGCGCCGACTTCTCGAACCACACCATCATCGGCGGCGGCGGCGGACTTGCCGGCATCTTTCCGGTGGTGCCGCAACGCCTCGATCTGCAGGCGGATTTCCTCGCCGGCAACGGTATCGGGCGATACGGCCCGGTCGGGCTGCCCGACGTCGCAGTCCAGCCTAACGGCACATTGGCCCCGATCCCGGAAGTGCAGGTGCTGCTCGGCGCGGTCGGTCACGCGACCCCTTCGCTCGACCTCTACGCCTATGCCGGCATGGAATCCGCCGACGCCACCGACTTCACGGCCAGCGGCGTGCCTTACGGCTACGGCAATCCGCTCTATAACAACACCGGTTGCCTCCACGAGGGATCGACGCTCTGCGCCGCCAATACCTCTCGCGTCTGGCAAGTTACCGGCGGCCTCTGGTGGACCGCCTATAAAGGCAGTTTCGGGAGGTTCCTGGTCGGCGGCCAAGGTTCGTTTACCGAACGCCAGGTGTTTCCCGGTCTCGGAGGCGGACCCAACACCAACGAGGGCATCTTCATGGCGTCGTTGCGATACTATCCGTTCTCGCCCTGAGCATCGGCGGCGACAGGAGGAGGGGCGATGAATTGGCTCGACGGCAAGGTTGCGCTGATCACCGGGGCGGCGCGCGGGATCGGCGCCGAGACCGCGCGGCTGATGGTCGAGGCCGGCGGCAGGGTAGCGATCGGCGACGTGCTGGAGGAGCTTGGCCAGCAGACCGCCGCGATGATCAGCGGCGAGGCGATCTATACCCGTCTCGACGTGACCTGCGAGGCCGATTGGAATGCCGCGATCGCGGCCGTAACTCAGCGGTTCGGCGGCCTCGACATCCTGGTCAACAATGCCGGGATTTTTCTCGGCAAGAGCCTCGAGGAGGCGACAATCGCCGACTGGCAGCGCCTCTGCGCGACCAATCTGACCGGGGTCTTTCTCGGCACCAAGCTGGCATTGCCGGCACTGCGCGACAATGGACAGCGCAGCCGGCATGGCAGCGCCATCGTCAACCTCTCTTCGGTTGCCGGATTGGTCGGATCGTCGGGCGACCCGCTCTATTCGATGACCAAGGGCGGGGTGGCGCTGTTCACCAAATCGGCGGCGCTCGAATTTGCGCGCAAGGGCTATCGAGTGCGGGTCAACTCGATCCACCCCGGCACGACCGACACCGATATGGGCGATCAGGTGGTGGCGATGCGGGCGCGCAATCGCGGCGCCAACGATCTCGACATGGCCCGGCGCGAAGCGCTGGCGCGGCTGCCGCTGGGCCGCATGGGGACGGTCGGCGACATCGCCAGGGGGATCCTGTTCCTCGCCTCCGACGATGCCGCTTTCATGACCGGCGCCGGTCTCGTCGTCGATGGCGGGATCACTGCGCAATGACCTGCCGGCGCTGCGGGTGGTGCAAAGCAGAGCGCGGCCGAAATGAGGGCCGGGCACTTAACCGGCCAAGAATGCGGACAGCAGCTATGGCTGAACGGCGCGTATCGCATAGTTAATTTAACCATAAATGCGGCAGGCTTAACCATCAATTCTGTGTGGTATTTCGGACCTCTCGCTTAGAGTTGGCGATCGACAAAGACCGACCAACAGAGGGGATCGAGATCATGTCGCAGAGCGAATACGAAGCCGCGGTGGCCGCATTCATTCGCAACAGAGGCGTCACCCGCTGCCCCACAGCCTGCGTCGTGCGCACCCAGGGTACGGTCAGCCACGCCGATCGCGCAGCGTTGCAGCAGCGGGCGGCGGAATTCGAGACCCTGCGCAATCGACGGCTCCTCAGTGCCCATGCCGTGCTCAAGAGGCGCAGCTGAACGACGCCATGGGCATGCCGGCGGCTGCGTCCGCGCGTTTCGACAAAGCAGCCGAAGGAGCGAACTTATTGGGCAATCTCGGGGAAGCCGATATTGAGCGGCTCGACCTCTCAACTTGCCGGAACTGACGAGCCTTCGGTGCTTGGCGCGAACTCAGCTGCGGGCGGCCGGCGGCGGTGCGGGCGGGTTTGGCGACGTCGTCGTCTGGCTGTCCGAGGCGGCCGGCAACGGCGGCAGAACCGGCATGCATTTCGCAACTAGCACGGTCAGGTCGAGCATGCCCAGACCGATCGCGATCGCCAGCAGCCATGCATTCATCTCGCTGGCAATCCGATCCAGACGAACCAAACTGTGTTTCATCCGAAAACCTCGTGTCCCGATTCGTGATCTCGTTGAGGCCGATAGTGCCGCCGGTTATGCTGCATTGCAACATGCAATTTTGGAATAGCTCTCATATCCTTCGTTAAGGTATTGTTAACCCACGATTGGTGCGGCCGAGATTATCGGCGTTCGGCCCGTTTAGCCAGGATCACCGGACCATAATGGGCGAGCCGACGGCGCTTCGGTCTTAGCGCTCACGACCCGCCATAGACCGGGATTACCGCGCCGCGGGTCGCCCGATTGGCCGGCGAGGCCAGAAAGGCGATGATTTCGGCGATATCGGCGGGACGCACCCAAAGGCTGTGATCTGCGTTCGGCATCGCCGCCCGGTTCGCCGAAGTGTCGAGGATCGAGGGTGCGACGGCATTGACCCAGATCTCTTCATCGACGGTTTCCTGGGCCAAAGCCTGGGTCAGCGCCGCGACCGCCGATTTGGATGCAGTGTAGGCGACCATGCCGGCGCCGAGGCGCGGCTCCAGCGCCGGCCGCGCCGCGACATTGACGATCCGACCGCCGCGCGCTCCGCCCGGGCCCGGAGCCTGGCGGCGGCGAAACGCGCTCACCGCCGCCGCCGAGCACAAAAAGGAGGACAGCGCGTTCATGCGGAACTGGGCGAGGAAATCCGCCGCCGAGGTGTCGCCGACCGGTGCCATCGCAAAGCCGCCGGCGAGGTGGATCGACGCCCAAAGCGGCGGCAGCGCCTGATAAAACCGCTGCACCGCGGCCTCGTCGGCGACATCGACGTTGCGGCTGATCTGCACCCCCTCGTCGCTCGCATGCGGAAAATCGTCGAGTTCGGCGGCGACCAGATTGGGCAGGTGACAAATGGCGCCGGCGGCGCGCAAAGCGGCTGTTACCGCGCGGCCAAGGGCGCCAGTACCTCCGGTGACGACGACGTGGCTGCCGGAAAAATCGACCATGACGGTGGTCTCCTGCAGTGTCAGCTTCGACACAATAGTCGCGCGACCTGGTCGCCGGTGCCAGTTTTGGCATATGGCGGGTCTGCGGATTTCGCGGACGCTGCTGGGCCAGCCATCGGCGCGGTCGATGGCGCCGGCCAGCCCTGCTGAGCGGACCGGCAACCTTTCGATTGGGACGCACGTTTGCACAAGGCGACGAAAGTGAGACGGCCCTGCGCCGCCCGACGGCAGAGAAATGGCATGATCTTGCGATGATGACCGCCGCCCAATGTCGTTCCGCACGCACCCTCCTCGGCTGGTCGGTGGCCAAGCTCGCCGCGGCCGCCTCGGTTAGCGAGAGCCTCCTCGACGATTTCGAGCTGGAGCGATCGGCGCCGGAACCTGCTGCGGTCGACCAGATCCGTACGGCGTTGGAAGCGGTCGGCGTCGCCTTTCTCCCGGGCGACGATGTTCGCCTGCGGCCCGCGGTGAGCAACTGACTCGGGCCGTGCCGGGGGCCGACCCGACGTCGATCAGGCTTGCAGCGAGAGCCCGGAGAGGGCGCTGGCCAGATCGCGACGCATGTCGGTGATGACAACAAGGGCGCCGCGGGCCCTCAACCGTTCCACATGTCCAAGGCCGCAATGGCTGCCGCCGCAGAAGCCGATCGCGGCGGTGCCGGCGGCGCGGGCGGCCTCGATGCCGGCCGCGCTGTCCTCGACGACGACGCAGCGCCCCGGCGCGGCGTCCATCTGCGCGGCCGCGTAAAGAAAGAGGTCGGGCGCCGGCTTGCCGCGCTCGACCATGGTCGCGCTGAACAGGTTCTCGCCGAACCGCGCCGCCAATCCGGTCAATTCGAGCTTGCGGCGGATCTGTTGCGGCATGCTGCTGGAAGCGACGCAGACCGGCAGCGACAGCGCAGCGAGCGCTTCGACGATGCCGCGGATCGGAGCGAGCGAACGCCTAAAGCCTTCGTCGATCAGGAGGCCGACCGCCTCGGCATAAGAGGACGGCAACAGGCGGCCCAGTTCACGTTCGATGATCGCGAGCATTTCGACATCGGCCATGCCGCAGAAGCGCTCCACCAGAATCGCCTCGGTGGCGGCATAGCCGCAGGCGTTGAGCAACTCGGCATGGGCGCGGTTGATGATCGGCTCGCTGTCGACCAGGACCCCGTCGCAGTCAAAAATGACGAGGTCGAAGCGGCACCGGGTCATCGGCGCGGCCGGGTCGCGCCCCGCCTGCCGACCCGCCCGCCGGGCGGGCGCATGCGCTCGGTTTCGGCCGGGAGCGGCACCCCGGCCGCGGTCAGTGCCGCGCGCTGACGCTTTGCCAGGTTAGCCGCGTCGAAATCCTCGATCAGTTCGTGGAACAGGCGGTGCCAGTTGATCTCGGCCTTCAAGTGCATGAACACCGAGCCGAGCCCAACCGCGGCCCGGTCCATGAACACGAACTCGCGCGGCGGCCGCACTCCGCCGAGCCGGCGGATGTCGCGGTGCACGCTTTCGACGAGATTGGCCCCGTCGCCGCCGTTCGCCTTTTCCTGGATGAGCCGAGTGCGATCGTCGAGCAGAGGGCCGTAAACAAACGCCGCCCAGCGGTTCAGCACCTCGATCATCTCGCGCGACAGATCGCCGAAGCCCCAGCTTTGATAGGCGTGAACGGCGAGATCGCGGTCGCCACGCGCGAGCGCGTGATAAAGATCGATGACTCCGCGCACGAACGAGGCGCGGAACACCCGCACGCAGCCGAAATCGAGCAGGTTGACGCGCGCATCCGGGGCGACAGTGTAGTTGCCGAGATGCGGGTCGCCGTGGATGACGCCGTAATGGTAGAATGGCACGTACCAGACCCGAAACATCCGCAGCGCCACTTCGTTGCGCCGGCTGATCGGCGCCTTCGCGGTGTCGAGGATCGGTGCGCCGTCGAGCCAGGTCATGGTCAGTAGACGCCGGGTCGACAATTCGGGTAACGGTCGCGGCACGGCGATCCCAGGTTCGGCGTTCAGGATCGCGCCATAGAGCCGCATATGCGCGGCCTCGCGCTGATAATCGAGTTCCTCGCGCAGCCGGTCGGCGATCTCGGCGTGGATCTCGGCAGTGGTGACGGCGCGGTCATAGCGCTCGTAAAGACCCATCACCAGCTTCAGCTGGCTCAGATCGGCTTCGACCGCCGAGGCCATGTCCGGATATTGCAGTTTGCAGGCGAGCGCGGTGCCGTCGAGGGCGGTCGCCCGGTGCACCTGGCCGAGCGAGGCGGCAC
Organism: uncultured Alphaproteobacteria bacterium; assembly: GCA_963832875.1. Taxonomy (GTDB): domain Bacteria; phylum Pseudomonadota; class Alphaproteobacteria; order ATCC43930; family CGMCC-115725; genus AP-15. The sequence continues at coordinate 95,004 of CAWHWB010000009.1, forward strand.
GGGCGGCGGTTCTCTCGAAGCTGCGAAATCGACTTTGCCAATCGGCGCCGAGCTCGCCTGTCATCCGCCTTCTGACGAAAGGCCAGCCCATGGCCGGCGCGTTCGCCTGCAACTGCACCAGCTCCTGGACATATTCCTTGGGGAGCGCGTCAGGGATCGTGGCGAGCAGTTGCGCCACCTTCATCAGCGGTCCCTTGATGCCGCCGAGCGCTGCTTTGAGGTCGGCGGCGTGGCGCGTGCGGTCGACGGCGATGCCGAGATAGCGCTCGCCGGCGAGCCGGGCCGCGAGCCCGCCCATGGCGCTCGATACCTGCGCATAACGGCGCACCCGCCCGGTCAAGGAGTTGTCATCGCTCAAGCTCGCCGCTTCCCAAAAGCCGTGATGTGTGGCCGACTTGCCGCGGTACAAGCCAAAAACGCCGGATCGGCGCGTCCGGCAACTCTCGGGTCTCGCTAATCCAAAACGGTCCGCCCCGGCAGAGATAGCGGCGTTTGGCTGAAGGCAATCGAATAAGCCGCGGCGGCGCAAAGCCGGGGGCGAGCCGACCATGGTGCGCGCAGGGTACACGGAGAGCGCTGCCCCTCGGGCCGGGAACCTGTCGGTTAGCGCAGAGGCGGCGAGAAATTGACGTTCCGAGGACCGGGTTAGGGTCGTTCTCCTGACGGGAGGTCGGATAGCATCGGTCGTATCGGCAGCGGAACCAGGACCGATCGACCGCCGCCCATCGTCATCAGTACGCGCCGCTTGGGGAGAAGCGCCGATGTTTGGGCGCATTCCGGCTGTCGCGCCGAACGGTGCGCACGCGACCCGCCGCCATTTTTTTTCAATGCCGGTCATTTTTTTAAATATGCGGTTGTGAATTTTTCGTGTCCTGAGGCCGCGAAAGGCTGTTCCGGACGCATTGCCCTTGACGATGGACCAAACGTCCGATTGAATATCGGGCGTAATTCTAAGATGCGACGGTTGGGGGGACGGGGAAGACGTCCTGATCCGCGTCCGCTGCCGCCGCGCCGGCTGCGACATCATGACCGCCCGTAACGCGCCAGCATTTTGTGCCCGCCGTGCAACGCGGCGAGGACAGCAACCCGAGGACGGCATCTTCGGCCCTATCCGCTATCGCCACTGCAAAACGCGGCGCGAGAAAACGCCGCACAGGGAGTATTGCCAATGCGATCAATGGCGTCGATCCGCGCCGGGGAACTAGCGCCGCGCTCGGTCCTTCGCCCTTCGCTCCCGGCCCCCCGCCAATGCCGGCCGACAAGCGACCCTGTCATCCGCTCCGATTGTGACACGATACGCCTGTTCAAGCGCTGCTTGGCCGTGGTTCCGGCGGATTCCGCCGAGCTTTTGGACCGGGCGTTTCGGCTGCGGTTTCAGGTCTACTGCATCGAGCGGGGTTTCGAGGATGCCGCCGCGTTTCCGGACGGCCGCGAGCGCGACGGCGATGAGGCTCGATCGCTGCACTCGCTGCTGCTCGAACGCGCGACCGGGTCGGCGGTCGGCACGGTGCGGCTGATCCTGCCGCGCCGCGGCGACGATCTTCCGGTGTTCAAGCTAATCGGAGCTGATCGGCTGCGCGCCGCCGGGCTGCCGCCCGAAGCCACAGCGGAGGTGTCGCGGTTTGCCGTTGCCAAGGCGTTTCGCACGCGGTTCGAGGAGCCTCGGCGAACCGGACCGGGTTGCGGGCCGATCGCCGCCGGAGACCGCGGGCCGGCGCTACAGCTGATGACCTTTGGGCTCCTTCGCGCCGTGGCGATGATGGGCGCCTCGGGCGGGATCACCCATGTCGTCGCGATGATGGAGCCGGCGCTGCTGCGCCTGCTGCGGCGGCTCGGCATCGTGTTCCACCCACTCGGCCGGATGGTCGATCATCACGGCCTGCGCCAACCCGGCTGGGCGCTCGGGGAGCAGCTGATCGCTTGCATCAACAGATATCATCCCGAGCTCGGCGAGATTATCAGCGACGGCCGGCGGCAACTGATCGCGGAGCCGTCGATGGCGCATGTCTGACCGAAACGGCTCGTCGGGGGCGGGGCGTCGCGGCGACGGCAAAACCCACCGGGATCGAGCCCACACTGTGCGCGGCTGGCGACGCTTCCGACGCTGGCCGTCACCCGAGGCGATTGCGCGAGCGGTCGGCCGCGCCCTGCTACTGCTGCAGCTGCCGGCGACGGCGGCGGCGCTGGCCTGGGTCCCCGGCAATTTCGCCAAGCTCGCGGCGATGCTGGCGGTCTGGGCGATCGGCTTTCGCCGCCTTTCCCGCGCCGAGCTCCTGGTCATGCTCGGGGCCGACGTGACCTTCGTCGTCGCCGACAGCGGCGCGCTGCGCAACGGCGTATTCCGCTTCGACCATCCCGATCTGCTCGGAATGCCGGTCTACGAGTTCCTGATGTGGGGCTTTTATACGCTGCACACGATCCGCTTTGTCGGCGGCCGGGCGCCGCGCTTCCAGCCGGCCGCGACTTTGGCGCTGGCTGCGCTCTTTGCCGCGGCGTTTTTGACGATCCGGGACCCCGAGGTTCTTCTGCTCGCCTCGGCGGGGGTCGTGGCCGCGGGCCTCGGCTGGTTCCGCGAGCGTGCCGATTTCGCGTATACCGGCTATATGGTCGGGGTCGGCGCCGTCATCGAATATGTCGGGGTCGGGGCCGGGCAATGGGCCTATCCGGCGGCCCCGTTGGGCGGAGTCCCGGCCTGGTTCGTGCCGATGTGGGGCGGCATCGGCCTCCTCACCCGCCGCCTGTTCTTGCCGGCGCTCGCTGCGCTGCAGTCGGACCGGCCGGATCGATCACCGGCGCGGCCGTGATCCGTATTATCGCCGACCTCGCCGCGGGCCGTTCGGCCGTTCGGTCCGTCGATTTCCGCCTCGGGGGCGGCGAGCGCGTGAAATCCGCTCCTGAGCGGCACCGCACGCGGCGCAATGATGCGGATCGGAGACGCCAGCAGGACAGCCAAAGTCATCATTTCCCTACCCGGCCACGCCGGTGAAGCTAAATTGGCGATTGATCGTTGTAAGGAGAGCAATCTTGACGTCGGCGTCTCGATTGGCGAGCGAAAAACCTGCGGCGCCCACGTCGAAGATCTTTCGGATGCTTCGGCTGATGCTGCGGGAAGCCAGCCTGCCCCGAACTCTTTCGCGCACCCCCGAACCGAGCGCCGTAATGGACTCCGAGACGAGGATCGCCGGCTTCGACGAGCAGGGCTCCTCGGCTCTGCTGCCGATTTACCGCTTTAACGCGATGGCGATCAGCGGCTTGGCGCCGGCTGGCGCGCATGTTGTCGATCTCGGCTGCGGCACCGGCAGGTTTCTCGCTTGCCTTGCCGTGCACCGGCCCGATCTGACGATTACCGGCATCGATCTCGCCGCGGACATGGTCCGCGTCGGCCGGCGGCATCTGGCCCGCGCCGGTCTCAACGCCAGGGTTCGGCTGATCGACGGCGACATGCGGGAATTCCGCAAGGTGGCGCCGGCTCGGATCGACCTCGTCAGCAGCATCTTTTCGCTGCATCACCTGACGACCCGCGACGACCTTCTCGGCTGCCTGCGCGAAATCGCCGGCGCGATCCGCGGCGGCGACAGGCTGTGGATCTTCGATCATGCGCGGCCGCGTCGGCGACGTACGGCCGAAGAGGTGCCGGAGATTTTTACACCCGGCGCGCGTCCGGCTTTTCAGCAGGATTCGTGCAATTCGCTGTGTGCCTCCTGGAGTTTTGATGAACTCAGGGCAGCACTGCGTGAGACCCTGCCAGTAGAACTTCGGGCGGCGCGCGCGAAACTCCTCCCTCTCTACCAGGTACACTGGACGCCGGTCGCCGCGGCTGCGGCCGACCGGCCGGCGCAATGGATCGAAGACGAAGCGTTGTCACCCGATGCTCGCAGAGAGGCGCAGCTGTTGTCGCGTTTGTTTCTGAATTGGCTGGGGCGGTCGGGCGACTGCCCGTGGCTTTCGCGGCGGTCGGCGCGGTGAATTTGTCGGAAAACTTTACGATCGGCCATTCGACATTACCGGGCGTACTTACAAAACATCGGCTACAGCCCTGTAATTGACTATTTTTGGGTAGCCATTCCGAGCCTGGCATGATACATGCTTTAACCTCGATTGTTTGGCATTCTCGGTTTTCGCGGGGACACGAAGATGAGACGGCGGTATTTGTTGGCAGGCACGGCGTTGGTCGCGGCCCTGCTCGCGGGCGGCGGGCGGGCGAATGCCGATCCTTTCCCGAATGCGCCGCTCGGACCGATCCTGATTCACCTCAACGATGACGAGCAGATTTCACCGACGAATTCCATCGTCGGCCCCAACAACTCGACCCCCTACGCGGCGATCAACGCGCCCGGCACCGAAGGGAATTGGGGCATTGTCCAGATTTCTAGCATTCAACGGGGCGTCATCCAGAACCCAGTAGGCTCTGACATTCAGGCCAGCACGCCGACGCTGTTCGTCGACGGCCAAAATGGTGGTGAGCAAATACTGGGGATTTTTTACGGAGTTCATATAGAATTCTCTCAGCTCGACGATTTCGACGGCGTCCGGCGGCGTGCTCGACCTATACGGCATCACCGGCACCAACCAGAGTGTCGGGAATGAAATAACGAGCGCCGCCAACCTTGGCAAACGGACCTCGCAAAGTCAATACACCGGGTTCACCTGCGCCACCAACACAGCGAATTGCACGTTCCTGGCCCGGCTCGACTTTGTGTACGGGGCAAATACCGCCGCCGATACGACGACCACGATCGTCTCGCCGGAGAATCCGGTGACGACCGACGGCACGGCCCAGAGCTACCTGTCTGTGGATACAACGGACCCTGGCCTATGGTCGTCGACGCTCAACGACAATTTCTTCACCTTGGATCCGAATAACAATCCGCTTCCCGATACCCCCGACATCAGGCTGACCAACAGTTTTGCCCACGGTGGCGCGACGGCTTGGACCACCAGCAGCGATGTCATTGGCCTGATCAGCAGCGATCCGGGCCGCACGGCATCCGTTCCGGAACCGGCATCGCTGGCTCTGCTGGGAACCGCTCTACTGGGCTTCGGCGCCTTTGCGCGGCGACGCTGGCGGAAGTAGTACGTTGACGGGCAACGTCGGATTTCTTTACAGGTAGGCGTAGCCGCGGCGGCGCGACCTTCCGCCGTGACGGTATGCCGCAATCGGCCGCCAAGCCTGCGCCAATGTGGCGAACCGGGAGGCTGCGGAATTGCGGCATCAGCCAGCATGAATATCCGGGCCTGGGACTCTGTCAGATTTTCCGACAGTCGCCATAAAGTTGATCCAGCTATCGGTTGACACAGAAAAGCTCGCCGCAGCGCTGCGGACGTGGCGCGCCAGCCTCGGCGAGGCGGCCGTGCTCGAGGGCGCCGCGGCCCAGCGTCGCTATGGCCGCTGCACTACCGGCATCGAGCGCACAATCGCCGGGGCGCTGCGCCCGCGGTCAGTTGACCAGGTCGTCGCGATCGTCGACATCGCGCGGCGACACGGCGTTCCCCTTTACCCGATCAGCACCGGCCATAATTGGGGATACGGCAGCGCGGTTCCGATTGCCGAGGACTGCGTCGTTCTCGACCTGTCCGGCCTCGATCAGATCGTCGAGATGGACACCGAGGCGGGGCTCGTCACCGTCGAACCGGGCGTCACCCAGCGCGCGCTGCACGAGTTTCTCGCACAAAATCACCTGCCGTTCCTGGTGCCGGTGACCGGCGGTGGCCCCACCTGCAGCCTCGTGGGCAACGCCCTGGAGCGTGGCTACGGCATCACCCCCTATGCTGATCACACCGCCGCGGTCACCGCGCTCGAGGCGGTGCTGCCAAACGGCCGAATTTACCGATCGGCGCTGAGCGAACTCGGTGGGACGGCGGTCGACCGCGCCTTCAAATGGGGTGTAGGGCCTTATCTCGACGGCCTGTTCGCGCAAAGCAGCCTCGGCATCGTCACCCGGATGACGATCGCGCTCGCCCCCCGGCCCGGACGGATCGAGGCCTTCCTGTTCGGGATCGAGCGGGAGGCCGGGCTCGCCGCGGCGGTGCCGGGGGTGCAGCGGATGCTGCGCGACCTGGGCGGCGTCGTCGGCTCGGTCAACCTGATGAACCGCCGGCGCGTGCTCGCCATGACCGTGCCCTATCCGCATGACAGGGTCGGCAGCGACGGCATCCTGCCGGGCGAGGTCGTCGCCGAGATGGCCGCGCAACACCGGATCATGGCGTGGACCGGGTTCGGCGCGCTCTACGGCACCCCCGAGATCGTCCGCGCTGCGCGCCGCACCCTGCGCCGGATCTTGCGGCCGAAGGTGAGCCGATTGGCCTTTCTGACCCCCGGCTCCGCTTCGCTTCTCGACCGTTTGCTGAGCCGTGTGCCGCACCTGCGCCACGGCCCCCTGGCCAGGCGGGCGCGCACGCTCGCCGCGGCGATGCGGCTGATCGAGGGCAAGCCGAGCGAGGTCGCCCTGCCGCTCGCCTACTGGAAATCGGCGCCCCCCGCCACCGGTGCGGAGCTTGACCCGGCGCGGGACGGCTGCGGACTGATCTGGTATCCGCCGTTGGTGCCTATGACCGCCGAGCGCGTCGGCCGTTATGTCGAAATGGTCGGCGAGATCTGTACCGCGCACGGCATCGAGCCGCTGATCACCCTGACCAGCCTCTCCGAGCGCTGCTTCGACAGCTCGGTGCCGCTGCTATTCGACGGCCGCGAGCCAAGTTCGGCGCGGCGCGCCCAGGCTTGCTATCGCGCGCTCTTCGAGGGCGGTCGGCGCGAGGGTTTTCTGCCCTACCGCTTGAACGTCCAAGCGATGGATTGGCTGACCGGTTTCGATGCGCCCTGTTGGGACCTCGCGGCGGCGATCAAATCGGCCGTCGATCCGACCGGGATCATCGCCCCCGGAGGCTATGTCCCGCGGCGGCGCTCCGCTCCTTGAGGCTCCCCTCCTGGTCAGATACGCCGCGTCATCCGTAGGGAATTGTTCATCCCTTTGAGTGAAGGTCGCGGCGGGGAGGGCGCCCATCTGGTTCAGGTAGACGCGAATGACGGTCAAGGGAACGGCGGACTTCGTCGCCTGCTATGACCGGTATTTCGAGGTCGTCCGCGCCACCACCCCAGAGCAGCTCGATCTCGCCCATCGTCTTCGCTACCAGGTCTACTGCGTCGAAAACCGCTTCGAGGACCCGACTCGATACCGCGACGGACGCGAGATCGACGAGGATGACGACCGCTCGGCGCACGCTCTGCTACTGCATCGCCCGAGCGGCGCCACGGCCGGCACGGTGCGCCTGATCATGCCGCGGCCCGACGATTGGCGTCGTCCGCTGCCGATCGAGCGAGCCCTGGATGATCCGGCCGCGCGGCGGCGGATTGAGCCGCTGCCGTCGCGCCTGACCGCCGAGGTCTCGCGCTTTGCCGTCTCCAAAAATTTTCGCCGGCGTCAGCGCGACGGGCATTATGCCGAAGCCGGCTTTTCTCACCCCCTTGCCGGTCGGGCGTCGGGCGATAGGCGGCTGATGCCGCACATCACCTTCGGGTTGCTGCGGGCCGTTCTCGGCATCGCCCTGGAACACGGCGTTACCCACCTGGCCGCGATGATGGAACCGGCGCTACTTCGGCTGTTGTTCCGGCTCGGGCTCGTGTTCGAACCACTAGGCGGCCTCGTCGAGCATCACGGATTGCGCCAGCCTTGCCTGGCGCGCCTTGCCGATCTGACCCGGCGGTCGCGGCAGGAGGCCGGTCTCTTGTGGCAATATGCCAGTCGGGAAATCGTCGAGCTCGAGGTGGTGCGCGCGCCCGCAAACGGTCGGAGGCAGGCCAGCGCGTCAGGTGAGGCGCAAACGGCCAAGGCTCCGCGGTCGGGTCACGGGTGACGATCGGATGTCTTACGATCCCGACCGATGCCCGGCGCGGCACTGTGCACATGAGATGCTAGCAGCAAGCGAGCTTTCCTTGCACTCTACTATACTGCCTCCCCTTTCCGGAATGGCGAGTTTACCGAAGGCTATTGCTGTGCGGCTCGAATCGCCTTCCAGACATCTAGCGGGGTGGCCGGCATTGCCAGATCGCGGACGCCGAGCGGGGCGAGTGCGTCGAGGATCGCGCTGATCACCACCGCCGGCGCCGGGGTAGTGCCGCCTTCGCCGCCGGCCTTGATGCCGAACGGGTTGGTCGGCGACAACACCTCGACGATCCGGGTCGCAAACGACGGCAGATTGTCCGAGCGCGGCATGCCGTAATCGAGAAACGAGCCGCTGAGCGGCTGGCCTGAGGCCGGGTCGATCGCGCACGCCTCCCACATCGCCTGGCCCACCCCTTGGGCGATGCCGCCATGGCTCTGTCCATGCACGATCAACGGGTTGATGACGCGGCCGACATCGTCGACGACCGAGTAGCGGGCGACCTCGACCGCGCCGGTCGCGGGATCGACCTCGACCTCGCAAATGGCACAGCCGTTCGGAAACACCGGTTCGTGCATTTCGTTGTCGGTGACCAGCGCGATCTTACCCTTGGTGCCGAGTCGCGCGCCATCTCTGGCCAATTCGAGAAAATCGAAGCTGCGGTTGTGCGGCGGCGCCGAAAACCGACCGTCAGCAAACCTGACCTGGTCGGCGCCGGTGTCTAGCAGCCGCGCCGCCACCGTCTTGCCTTGGGCGATCAGTTCCGGGGCGGCCTTGGCGAACAGGGTCGCGGAATGGCGCATCGAGCGCCCGGAATGCGAGCCGCCGCCGACGCTTACGATATCGGTGTCTCCGGTGATGATGTCGATGCTCTCGGCCGGCACCCTCAGCAACGCGCCGACGACCTGCGCAAAGCTGGTTTCGTGGCCCTGCCCGCTCGGGCCCGTGCCGATCACCACCTCGACCCGGCCATTGGGGGTCACCGTGATTTCGCTGCGCTCGCGCGGCGCCCCGATCGACGACTCGACATAATTCGCCAGCCCGAGGCCGAGCAGCCGGCCGCGCGCCTCGGCCGCCGCGCGCCGGGCCGGAAACCCGTCCCAGTCGGCGATCCGCATCGCCAGATCCATATTGGCTTCGTAGGTGCCGCTGTCGTAGCGGGCGCCGACCGCGTTGGCGTAGGGCATCGCTTGCGGCCCGACGAGGTTGATGCGGCGCAACTCCACCCGGTCGATCCCGAGCCGGTGCGCAGCTTCGTCGACCAGCCGCTCGATCGCATAGGTCACCTCCGGCCGGCCCGAGCTGCGATAGGCGTTGGTCGGCATCGTATTGGTGAAGACCGCGCGCGACCGCAACCGCGCCGCCGGAATGTCGTAGGAGCCGGTGACCAGCGCCGAACCCTTGCCTAGCGGCGACAGCGAGGCGCAGCGGGCGCCGACATTGCTGATGTTGTCGGCGCGCAGGCCCAGAAACCGGCCGTCGGCGCGCAGCGCCAACGCGACGCGGGTCATCAAATCGCGACCCTGGTAGTCGCTGAGAAAAACCTCCGAGCGGGTCGAGGTGTATTTGACCGGACGGCCGAGCTTGCGCGACGCCCACAGCACCAGCCCCGATTCCACATAGAGCCGGTTGCGCGTGCCGAAATTGCCGCCGACATCGAACGACAGCACCCGCACCTGCTCGGGCGGGACGCCGAGCACCGCGGCCAGTTCCACCTTTTGCCGTACCGCACCACCGCTGCCGGCCCACAAAGTATAGCGCCCGGCTGTATCGTCCCAATTGCCGAGTGCGGCGCGCGGCTCGATCGGCGCCCCGGTCACCCGGCCGATATGAAACTCCATCTCGACGACATGGGCGGCGGCGGCAAAGGCGCGCTCGGTCGCCGCGGCGTCGCCGAACCAGGTGTCGACCAGCACATTGTCCCTCACCTCGTCCCACACCGCCGGGGCGCCGGGCCGCAGCGCGTCCGCGATTTGCGTGACCCAAGGCAGCTCGTCATATTCGACCGAGACCATCTCGACCGCGTCTTGCGCTTCGGCCGCGGTTTCGGCTACGACCATCGCCACCGCTTCGCCGACATGGCGCACCTTATCGGCCGGCAGCAGCATCTGCGGTCCGATAAAGATCGGGCCACCGCCGGGCCCGGTCAGCTTCATGTCGTAACGGGTCGAGGGCACCGGGCTGTGCGGGATCGGCGACAACCTATCGGCGAGGCAATCCTCCCCGGTGAACACGCCGAGCACGCCCGGCACCGCGGCCGCCCGACCGCTGTCGATCCGCACGATCCGGGCATGCGGATAGGGCGAGCGCAGGATCGCGGCATGGGCTTCGCCCGGTAGGGTGAAGTCGTCGCTGAACCGCCCGCGCCCGGTCAGCAGGCGCTGGTCCTCTCGGCGGCGCACCGGCTGCCCGATTGCGCCGAGGCTTTTGAGATCGGGAAGGTCGATCGCATCGTTCATGGGTCAGCTCCGGGTCATGCCTGATGCCGCGTTGCCGCAGTGTAACTCGGCGCCGGCTCGACTTACATTCGCCGCGCAGGAGACAGCGATGAGCGCACAAGCCAAGAATTCCAGCCGGGTGAAGCGTCGCGGGATTAGGGATTTCGTCAAGGGCGGCGCGCCGATCGTCGGGCTGACCGCCTACACCGCCCCGATCGCGCGTCTTCTCGATCCCCATGTCGATTTTTTATTGGTCGGGGATTCGCTCGGCATGGTGGTCTACGGCTTCGACAGCACCTTGCCGGTGACCCTAGACATGATGGTCGCGCATGGTGCGGCGGTGATGCGCGCCACGACGCGGGCCATGGTCGTCGTCGATCTGCCGTTCGGCGCCTATCAGGAAGCACCCGAACAGGCGTTTCGCACTGCCGCCCATATCATGGCCGCGACCGGCTGCGCCGCGGTCAAGCTCGAAGGCGGCGCGGAGATGGCCGAAACCGTACGCTTTCTGGCCCTACGCGGGGTGCCGGTGATGGGCCATGTCGGGTTGATGCCGCAATCGGTGCACGCCGCCGGCGGGTTCCGGGTCCAGGGCCGCGGCGGCGAGCAGGCCGCACGGGTCGCCGCCGATGCCGCCGCAATCGCCGAGGCCGGCGCCTTCTCGATCGTCATCGAAGGAACGATCGAGAGCGTGGCGCGCGGCATCACCGAAAAGTTGCCGGTGCCGACGATCGGCATCGGCGCCTCGCCGTCCTGCGACGGCCAGATCCTGGTCACCGACGATGTGCTCGGCGTCTTTACCGAGTTCACGCCCCGCTTCGTCAAGCGCTACGCCGATCTGGCGCCGCTGATTTCGGCCGCCGCGGAACGCTACGCAGCCGATGTCCGCGCCCGCCATTTCCCCGGCCCGGAGCATTGCTTCGGCACGGAATGAGACCGGGGCGGAACTCTCCGGCCGGGATTTGTCGCCGGTCAACCCGGCAGTTTGTCGCCGTCGGGCGGGGCCGGCACTTCGAACGCGTTGACCATGCCGGAGAGGAACGCGAAGTAGTTCGCCGCGCCGGTCAGCTCGACCAGCCATTGCACGCCGTGGCGCTCCTTGAGCCGGTCGAACAATGCCTGATCGACCCGGTTGGTGCGGATCAGCTGGCGCGTGTAGGTCACGACATCGCGCTCGTCGGCGGGCAGCGAGGCCAGGTCACCCTTGGCGCGCAAGAGGTCGATCGTCGCGTCCGGCACGCCGGCCCGGCGCGCAGCACCGACCTGGGCCGCCCAGACATAAGCCGCTTCCTTTTCACGCACCGCGGCGAGGATCGCGTGCGAGCGTAGCTTTGGGTCGACCAGGCTGCCCTCGCGGAAAAACGTGACCAATGGCAGGACCCGCTCGGCAAGCTGGGGGCTGTGCAGCATGATGCTGAACGGGCCGCGGACGCCGCCGAAGACCTTGACCACCTCGTCGACGACGTGATGCTGCTCCGCCGGGACGTCGGCTTTGCCGCTGACGGGCGCAATTCTGGGCATTATTTTCCTCCCTGGATCAGATGCCGGGATAGGGCTTGCCCCACCCGTCGAGATAGACGACGTCCGACAGCGGGCCGCGCCCGACCGGGCCAAAACGCCCCATCGGGTAGCCGATCGGCAGAATCGCGTAAGAACGGAATCCGGGCGGGATGCCCATCGCCGCATCGACCTCTTTCTCGTAGGCGGTGTGCCGGGTCGTCAGGGTCGAGCCGAGGCCGAGCGCACGCGCCGCCAGCAGCATGTTCTCGACCGCGGGATAGATCGAGGACCCGGCGGTGCGCCCCGGATTGGCGCCGTCCTCGAGACAGGCAACGATCCACACCGGCGCCTCGTGGTAATGGTCGGTCAGGTATTCGACCGCGGCGTGCTGGCGCTTGTAGCGGGCCGGGTCCGAGCCGGGTGGCGGCGGGCTCGACGCGTAGCGCGGGCCCACGACCTCATCGAAGGCTTTCTTGTAATAGACCTGCACCGCCTTTTTGATTTTCGGATCTTTCAGCACCAGAAAGCGCCAGCGCTGCGTGTTGCCGCCGCTCGCCGCCGCTTGGCCCGCCAGCAGGATTTTGCGGATCAAATCGTCGGGCACCGGGTCGGGCTTCAGCCGCCGCATCGCCCGCATCGTGTGCATGATCTCGAAAATGTCGGTTCCGCCTGGCGTTGCTTCGGGCATTCGTTCCTCCGTGAGCGTCGCGGCAAAGTCTAAAAGGGATCAATGCGGCCCGACAAGGACGTTGAACTAGCGGGCGCCGAGCGCGGCGAGGCGGCGCTGGGCGTCGAGCATGTCCGGGCCGCCCTCGGCCGAAGGCTTCAGGCGGAACTCGAAATCAGCGGTGTAATAGGGCCGATCGACGCCGAGTCGACGCGCCTCGCCGTCCGCGGTGTCGTGCCGCGCGAAATCGCAGATCAGCAAATCCTTGACCGCGAACACCGCGTCGCTGCCGAGATACTCGTCGGCGCGGTCGAAGATATGCGTCGTCACCGGCTCGTAGCCCTGGGCCGAGACGACGAAATGGATATGCGCCGGACGCCAGGGATGACGCCCGGTCGCGCGCAGCATCGCCCCGACCGGGCCATCCGACGGGATCGGATAATGGACCGGCAAGACCGTGCGCACCAGATACCGACCCTTGGCATCGGTATGGAACCGGCCGCGCATGTGCATTTCGTGCAGATCCGGGTCTTGCAAGTCGTAGAGGCCGCTGGTCTGCGCCTGCCAGACATCGAGCAATGCACCGGCGATCGGCGTGCCGTCGAGGTCCAGCACCCGGCCGCTGACCAATGTCGGCGCGCCCTTGTTGTCGAGATGGGCGATATTGCCCCCCCACGGCAATTCCGGCGCGCCCTGGCGATGGAACGGCCCGAACACGGTCAATTCGGTCGCCCCGTCCGGCTTGTGGTGTGTCAAGAGATCGACCACCATCGACACACCCAAAGTATCCGAGAACAGGATGAATTCCTGGCGCTTGTTGTCGGACATGTGGCCGGCTTTGGTCAGGATCTCGATCGCCTGGAACCACTCCGCCTCGGTCAGGTCGACCTCCTTGACGAAAGCGTGCAGGTGCCCGATCAGGCCCAGCATGATCTCCCTGAGCCGCGGGTCCGGCGTCTGCGCGAAACGCTGCAGCGCCTCGGCGGTGATGTCGTCTTCGGTCTTGTTGCGCGGCAGCGGCATCGCGAGCCTCCCTTTTTTGACGGTTGATTTCAAAGATAGTGCAAAACCGGGGTCGCGCCACCAGCGGACCTCGTTCCCGGTGGAACGAGGGTGAGCCGCAGCTTCAATCCCACCCCGCGCGTGGTGCCCGCCGGGATCGACAGTACTGCGACGGCGGCAAGTGCAGCGAAAGGGGGCGCAAGCCGATCGGATTTGGCATCCTGCCGGTGCGCGCCGTGCTCTATACCTTCCCGAACGCGAGCGCGTGGCTGATCGGGGTGCAATTGCTCGACGGTGTCGGCGCCGGGATCTGGGGTGCGATCACGCCCTTGGTGCTGGCCGATCTGATGCGCGGCACCGGACGCTACAACGTGGCGCAGGGCGGCGTCGCCACGGCGCAGGGGATCGGGGCGTCGCTGAGCGGGCTCGCCGCCGGGCTGATCGTCGACCATTTCGGCTATTCAGCGGCGTTTCTGACCTCGGCCGCGGTCGCCGCACTCGCCTTTGCCGCCCTTGCCCTCGCGATGCCGGAAACCGCGCGCTCGTCCGAGCCGACCGCCGGGAACCCGGCGCCCCGCCAGACGCCGTCCGGGGAGGCTTCGCCGGGCAGGGTGACGCCGCCGCGGAGATACAACCCCTAATGCCGACGCCGGATCCCGGCGGATTGTCACGGGCTCAGCGCAAGCGCCGGCTCCTTTACCGCATCGGCGCCCTGATTGTCCTGGCGGCCGTCATCGTTGTTCTGTTCTTTGCCGGAACCCGGTGGCCCTGGATCTTCGCCGGCGTCACGTCGAACCCTGCGCGCGCCGCGGCGGCGCTGATCTTTGCCGGGACCTACGTCGTCATCGCCATCGGCAAATTGCCGGGCTTCTACCTCGACCGTGCCGGCGCGGCATTGCTCGGTGCCAGTCTGATGGTCGGCATCGGCGTCCTGTCGCTCGATGAGGCATTGCGCGCGATCGACTTCGACACGATCGCGTTGCTGCTCGGCATGATGATCGTTGTCGGCAATCTGCGCCTCGCAGGCTTATTCCGGCTGGTCACCAATTGGGTTGTGACCCGCGCCCGCCACCCGCTGGTGCTGCTCGCGGCGGTGATCCTGACCTCCGGCCTTTTCTCGGCCTTTCTGGTCAATGATACGATCTGCCTGGCGCTGACCCCGCTCGTCCTCGACCTCGTCCTTCGCCTGCGCCGCGACCCGGTGCCGTATCTGCTGGCGGTGGCGATGGCCTCCAACGTCGGCAGCGTCGCGACGATCACCGGCAACCCGCAGAACATCATGATCGGCAGCTTTTCGCACATCCCCTACGGCGGCTTCGCGGCGGCATTGTCGCCAGTCGCGGCGATCGGGCTGACTTTGACCTTTGCCCTGATCGCGCTGTTCCATCCGGCCGAGTATTGGACCCTCGAGCGGCTACGCGGCGCGCCGCTGCCGGCCCACGCCTACCGGCCGCTGCTGATCAAGACGGTGTTGGTGACCGTGGCGATGATGGCCGGGTTTTTTGCCGGTCTGGAGCCGGCCAAGTTGGCGCTGGTCGCCGGTTCGGTGCTGCTGGTGACCCGCACGGTGCGCAGCGACAAAATCTACCGGGAGATCGACTGGCCGCTCCTATTGATGTTCGCCGGCCTGTTCATCGTCGTCTCGGGCTTTGAGAAGTCGCTGCTGTCGCCGCGGATCGTCGCCGGGATCGGCCGTCAGCACCTCGACCATACCCCGGTGCTGGCGCTGGTCACGGCCGCCTTGTCCAACCTTGTCAGCAACGTGCCTGCCGTGCTGGTGCTGAAGCCGTTTGTCGCCGCCTTGCCCGATCCGCGGCGCGCCTGGCTCGTCGTGGCGATGGCCGCGACCCTGGCCGGCAATTTGACGATCCTCGGCTCAATCGCCAATTTGATCGTGGTTCAGCGCGCCGCCCGCCGCGGCGTGACGATCGGGTTCTGGCAATATTTCCGAGTCGGCGCGCCGCTGACGGTGCTGACTATCGCCATCGGCCTGTGGTGGCTCTGATCGTCGGCCGCGACGCACCCGGCGCCGATCCGGTCGACAAAAATTAGGGACATGATATTCCCTTTATCCCCCGCTTTCGCGGAGGCGACGGTAAGGTATTGCGATTGTGGGCTTCATTTCGACTCGGACACTAAGCCGAGAAGCCGAACGCGGCGAGGAAGTCGCGCCAGCCGGGGTAAGTTCGCTCGTCGATCGGCGCACCGTCGCGCAGGGCGCCGAGCAATTCGCGATCGGCTTCGAGCGCGGTGCCGCAAGGGAGCACCAGCCAGCCGATCTCTTCGGCGCCGCCGAGCCGTCGCCAGATCTCGCGATTGAGCCGCTCGACCGGCACATGGCCGGGCTCGACCGGCATCGCGCCGCCTGCGGCGCACAGGGTCAGCATGGTTGCGAGCAGGTCGGGCATCGCGGCGAGCCCAGTGAGCGGGCGCGGGCCGGCCGCAAGCGCGACGACAGCCGCGCGTGCCGTTGGGGCGTCATAGCAACCCCCGCCCGCGGGGGTTGTCGTGACATAGCTGATCGTGGAGGCCGGGCGGGCCAGCGCGCAGCTGCCCGCGAGCAGCCGATGGGCGCGCTCCTCGGCGTCGAGGCGGCGGTTGCCACGGTCGAAAATGTCGCGGCGCAGACGCTGATCGAGGAAGAAATCGCGGACCAGTTCGCGGGTGTCGGGGTCGGGAATGCCCGATAGGATTTGACGTGCGGCATCGTTCAAGACGAGAGGGTCGAGATTCTCGATCAGGGTCGCCGAACCGACCGCGGTGAGGCCGATCTCGGCCATCGCGGCGCGCATTTCGGTCACATAGAGCGGCCGCCAAGCGGCGTGCATGAATTCGTGCACGAGATAGGCCGGGGCATAATCCTGCGGTCGCGCCTCGAGCTCGGCGAGGGTGACGCTCGACGTCAGCGCCGGCACCGCGGCCGCGGCCATCGCGCGGGCGAAGTCGGCGGCGGCGGCAAAGCGCGCGGCGCTGTCGCCGGCAGCCCGCCGCCCCAATTCGGCGACGAGGCGCTGAAACGGCAGGTCGCGCGCCCAGCCCGGCATCGCATTGTAGCTGACATAGACGAGGCCGCCGGGCTTGAGATGGCGATCGACGAACCGGCGCAGCGCGGCCTGCGCCTGATTGTCGACCCAGCTGTAGACGCCGTGCGCCACGATGTAATCGAAGGGCGGCAGGTCGAGGTCGATCGCCGCGGTGAAATCGACCGCCTCGAAATGCAGATTGGCGATCCCGGCCTCGGTTGCGAGACGTCGGGCATGATCCACATGCACCGGCATCGCGTCGATGCCGTAAAACATGCCGCGCGGATGGGTCGCGGCAAGGATGATCGCGGTGACGCCCTGGCCGCAGCCGAGGTCGCACCAGGCAAAACCCTGGTCGCGGGCGGGCGGCTCGACCCCGCAGACGAGCGCGGCATGATCGAGCCAGGCCGGTGCCAGCATCGGCTTGAAGTCGCGCAGATAGGGGATGTCGGCGACGTATCCGCTGATATTGCCGATCACCGGCGCTCTCCCGAAACAGACGAAACCGGCGGTGCCCATTAGACGTTTGCACAGCGCGATCGAATCCAGGGCAAATCAGGTCCGGGGGCAACCGAGCCCGGGCCAAACCACACGAGGCGGCGATGTCGAAACATGGCAAAATGCTGCGAGCGGCCGGGGTTGCGGCGCTGTTTGGGGTCGGGGCATGCAGCGGACCGCCTTGGACGCTCAGCAAATCGGCGCACGAGATCACCTTGCGCTGGTATTCCGACAATACCCCGGACGCGGCGGCTTACGAAGTGGCCGCGCTGCATTGCGGATCCTGGGGCAAATCGGCCGAGCTCGCCTCGACCGTGAAGGACGGCAGCGACCAGGTCGCGCAATACCGCTGCCGCTGAAACGTGCCGCCGCTTGCGGTATGATGCGGCGCCATAGCACCGGAGGGGACGCGATGAAGATCGAGCGGCGGCTCGACGAGCTCGGGATCACGCTGCCGGCGGTCGGCGCGCCGTGGGGCAGCTACGTGCACGCCAAACGGGCCGGCAATCTGTTGTACCTGTCGGGCAAGCAGCCTCCCGACAGCAATGGCAGGACGCCGCGCGGCAAGCTCGGCGCCGGCATGTCGGTCGAAGAGGGCTACCGCCATGCCCGCGGGGTCGGCCTGATGCTGATCGCAGCGATCCGCGACGCGTTGGGTGATCTCGACCTGGTCGAAGACATCGTCAAGGTGTTCGGCATGGTCAACGCCGCGCCCGATTTCGAAGACCACCCAAAGGTTGTCAACGGCTGCTCGGACCTGCTTGTCGAAATCTTTGGCGAGCGTGGGCGCCACGCCCGCTCCGCGGTCGGGATGAGCTCGCTGCCCGGTGGCATTCCGGTCGAGATTGAGATCATCGTCGCGGTCAGTTGACCGGTGCGGGTTAGGGCTCGGGCGGAAGCGCCGCCGGTCGCGTCGAACCGGCCGGTTCCAGCCGAGCCGCCTTTCGAACGCCGGCAGATCCGCCGGCTGATGCTGTTTTTCGGGCTCGTCTATGTCGTCGAGGGGTTGGGACAGACCGGCGGCCTGATCGCCCAGCCGCTCAATTATTTCCTGAAGCAGGTCTATGGCTGGACCCCGGTCCAGGTAACCGCCTGGCTGACGGTGCTGAACCTGCCCTGGATCATCAAGCCGGTGTACGGGACCGTCTCTGATTTCGTGCCGCTGTTCGGCTATCGCCGCAAAGCCTATCTGGTGATCGCCAATGTAGCGGCGACCGTCGCCTGCCTGGTAATCACTCGCCTTACCGGGCCGGGCGCGCTGATCCTGGTACTGCTGCTGACCGCCTACGCGATGGCAATTGCGAGCACTTTGTGCGGCGCGGTGCTGGTCGAGAACGGGCAGCGGCTGCACGCCAGCGATCGGTTCGTCAACCAGCAATGGCTGTGGTTCAACATCGCGGCGATGGGCAGCTCCGTTGTCGGCGGCGCGTTGGTCCAGCGTCTGTCGCCGGCGGGCGCGTTGCACACCGCGGCGGAGATCGTCGCCGTCGCCCCACTGCTGGCGATTTTCGGCACGCTTTATCTGATCGACGAAGCTCCGAGCCGGCTCGATCTCGCCGAGCTGAAGAACACGTTTCGCGCGCTGCTCGCCGCCTTCACCTTGAAGGAATTGTGGCTGATCGGGTTGTTTTTGTTCTTGTATTACCTCAATCCGGGGCTTGGCCTGCCGCTCTATTATTACATGACCGACAGTCTCAAGTTCTCGCAGTCCTATATCGGGATCCTGGGGGCGATCAACTCGGCCGGCTGGATCCTCGCCGCCCTTTTTTACCGCAAATTCCTGGGCGGACTGACCTCGAAGCAGCTGTTGAACGCGAGCATCCTGTTCGGCACCGCGACCACGGCCGCCTTCCTGCTGCTGTCGAACGAAGATAGCGCCGCGATCGTCAACTTTTTCAGCGGCATGGCCGGCATGGTCGCGTTTGTCGCGACGCTGAGCCTGGCCGCGGATTATTGCCCCAAGCGAGCCGAGGGGTTCGCCTTTGCCGCGCTGATGTCGCTGCTTAACTTGTCTTCGGCGGTGTCGAACAATCTCGGCTCGTTCCTCTACGAGCACGCTTTTCACAACCGGCTCGCGCCGCTGATCGTGGTGTCGGCGGCCTCGACCGCGGTGATCCTCCTCCTGGTCCCGCTGTTGCGCCTCGGCAACAAGCCGCCGGGCGAGCCCGCTCACGCCGTCGACAGTGACTTGGCTTGACGCTTATCGATCAGATACCGAGAGAAGGGCGCAGGCTGTCTGCGTCGCAGCGGCCGATAGGGTGATAGCGAGCTTTTCCAATTTCGCCTATTCCGCCGGACTGCGTAGATTGCTTGGTCGGGTCGTATCGGGATCTTCGCTTTTTTAGAAGTACCCGTGTTGCATATTTCGGAGGCGTTTGACCTCGGTCTCGCCGGGAGGCGCGTCAAATTGGACGCGCGGAAACCCGCAGCTCATTTGTGAACCCCCGTACGAGATTAAGTTGATAGGAGCGGCGGCGGAGAGGTCGCTTCGTCGCTGCCTGCTAGCGATCGCCAGCGGATCAACGCTGCGCTGAACCAAATGAAGGGCGATCCATTCTCTGGAGATCTCACCGCCCTCAAAGGCGAATACGGGGCCGCGTCGGATCGTGGCGTTTTAACTTCCAAATCTAAGTACGATATGTTGCGTCGATCATCGAGAACCTATACCGCACGAAACGCAGTGGGTTTCGCTGCCGCTCCACCACTGATCCTGCTAATCACGCCGCTAGCCGCTGCTTCTGGATCAGTGACAGGATTTCGGCGGCGGCTTCCGGGATGTTGGTGCCGGGGCCGTAGATCGCGCTGACCCCGGCTTTCTTTAAAAAGTCGTAGTCCTTGGGCGGGATCACGCCGCCGCAGACAACCAGAATGTCGGCCGCACCCTCGCGGCGAAGGGCGTCGATCAAGGCGGGAACCAGGGTCTTGTGGCCGGCGGCTTGGCTCGACACGCCGATGATGTGGACGTCATTCTCGACCGCCTGGCGGGCGGCCTCCTCCGGGGTCTGGAACAACGGCCCGATATCGACATCGAAGCCGATATCGGCAAAGGCGGTGGCGATGACCTTGGCGCCTCGGTCGTGGCCGTCCTGGCCAAGCTTGACCACCAGCATGCGCGGACGGCGGCCCTCCTCGCGGGCGAAGGCCTCGATCTCGCGCTGGACCAGGCGAAAGCCGTCGCCGCCCTGGTACTGGCCGCCATAGACGCCGGAAACCACGCGGATCTGCGCGCGATGCCGGGTGAACACGGCTTCGAGCGCGTCCGAGATTTCGCCGACCGTGGCGCGGGCCCGGCTCGCCTCGATCGATAGCGCCAACAGATTGCCCCTGCCGCTCTGCGCTGCTTCGGTCAGCGCCGCCAATGCCGCGCGGCACCGATCCGGATCGCGATCGTGACGCACCTGTTTCAGCCGTGCCACCTGCGAGGCGCGCACCGCGCTGTTGTCGACATCGAGCAGGTCGATCTCTGCCGTGTCGCCCGAGCGGTATTTGTTGACGCCGACGATCGTCTCTTCGCCGCGGTCGATCGCCGCCTGGCGCCGGGCCGCAGCTTCCTCGATGCGCAGTTTCGGCATCCCGGCCTCGACCGCCTTGGTCATCCCGCCGAGCCCCTCGACCTCGTCGATCAGCGCCGTCGCCGCCGCGGCGATCGAATGGGTCAGGCTTTCGAGGTAGTAGCTGCCGCCCAACGGGTCGACGACATGCGGGAGGCCGGTCTCCTCGGCGAGGATCAGCTGGGTGTTGCGGGCGATGCGCATCGAGGCCGGGGTCGGCAAGGCTAAGGCCTCGTCGAACGAGTTGGTGTGCAGCGACTGGGTCCCGCCGAGCACCGCGGCCAGGGCTTCGATCGTGGTGCGGATGATGTTGTTGTGCGGGTCCTGTTCGGTCAGGCTGACGCCGGAGGTTTGGCAATGCATGCGCAAGGCGAGGCTCGCAGGGTCCTTGGGCGAGAATTGCCGCATCAGCCGCGCCCACAATAGGCGGGCAGCGCGCAATTTCGCGATCTCCATGAAGAAATTCATGCCGATGCCGAAAAAGAACGACAGCCGCGGCGCGAACTCGTCGATCTTCAGACCCCGAGAGAGGGCGGCGCGCACGTATTCGAGCCCGTCGGCGAGAGTAAATGCCAGCTCTTGAACAGACGTCGCGCCGGCTTCCTCCATGTGATAGCCGGAGATCGAGATCGAATTGAATTTGGGCATGTGGCGGGCGGTGTATTCGATGATGTCGGCGACAATGCGCATCGACGGCCCGGGCGGGTAGATATAGGTGTTGCGAACCATGAACTCCTTGAGGATGTCGTTCTGGATCGTACCGGAGAGCTGCTCCTGCGCCACCCCCTGCTCCTCGGCGGCAACGATATAGCCGGCCAATACCGGCAAGACCGCGCCGTTCATCGTCATCGACACACTCATCCGGTCGAGCGGAATGCCGTCGAACAGGATCTTCATGTCCTCGACCGAGTCGATCGCAACCCCGGCCTTGCCGACGTCGCCCTCGACCCGCGCATGGTCGCTGTCGTAACCGCGGTGGGTGGCGAGGTCGAAGGCGATCGACAGCCCCATCTGCCCGGCGGCCAGGTTCGCGCGGTAGAAGCGGTTCGAACTCCTCCGCTGTCGAAAACCCGGAATATTGCCGGATCGTCCACGGCCGGTTCGCATACATCGTCGCCCGGGGCCCGCGCAAATAGGGCGGGAAGCCGGGCATCTGGTCACGCAGCGGAAAGCCCGCGGCCTCGATCTGTTCGAGATCGGCGGCGGTGTAGAGCCCCTTGACGGCAATCCCCTCGGGGGTCGTCCAGTCGAGGCCGTCGACGGGTTTGCCCTTGAGCTCGGCGCGCGCGAGATGGGCCCAATCTTCGAGGGTCTTTGCCGCAAAGGCGCCGTCATCCGCCATGAATCTCTCCCGCACGCGACACGGGATTTATATGGCCGCGCCGATGCGGCCGTCCAACTTTGGCGTCCGTCGTCTGAGGGGGAGGAGGCCGACGACCAGAGGGGCGACTGCTTGTTCCGATCAGTGGACGAACCGGAGCAGCGCGAACACCGCCGCGTCGAAGGCTCCGACGATGCGGACCAGGCGAAGCGTCAACCGGTGTTCGAGCCACTCGATCGCGATTTCGAGATCGGCTTTGGTCAAAAAGTTGCGGGAGCACATACCGCGCCATCGCTTCCGCATGCGCCTCGGCAGCCTGCCGGTCCACCCCGGCGGCTTCGAGAGCCTTGGTGTAGTCGAGAGTGTCAATGGTCACGGCAAAGGCCGTGTTCGTCCGACGTCTCAGGCCGGCATACTATAGGATTCGTGCGATTTTGCCACGGCGCAAGGAGTGGCGGAAGACGATCGCGGCGGTCAACAGGATAACGGCGTTGGCCTGATGGGCGACGGCGAGCGGGATCGGCACCACCAGCAGGAGGGTCGAGACGCCGAGCGTCACCTGCAACGCCACGACGCCGAGGAGCGCCCAGAGTGCCGCACGGGCCGGCTTCGGCAGCCTCGCGCGCCAGCCGACAGCGCATAGCAGCAGCACCGCGGCGGCGGTCGTCATCGCCAGCGCGCGATGGTCGAACTGCACTGCTGCGACATTCGCGAACAGGTTGCGGATGAACGGGTGAAGCTGCGCGTAATCCTCGGGGACCAGCCGCCCGCCCATCAGCGGAAAGGTGTTGTAGACAAGCCCGGCGCGGGTTCCGGCGACAAATCCGCCGGCGGCGATCGTCAGAGCGAGAAGGGCGAGAACCGCGTCGGCCGCCCGCCGCCATTTGCCGCCGGCATCCTCCACGGCCGGCCCGCGCGCCAGGCCCAGGCCCACCCACAGGATCGCGGAGTAGATCAATAGCGCCAGGGTGAGGTGGGCGACGAGCCGGTATTGGCTGACCTCGACCCGGTGGACGAGGCCGCTCTCGACCATGTACCAGCCGAGCAGCCCCTGCGCGAAGCCGAGCGCGAGGATCCCGGCGAGCGGCGGCATCAGCCGACGCGGCAGCCGGCCGCGCAGCCAGAACCACAGCAACGGCACGGCAAAGGCGATCCCGATCACCCGGCCGAGCAGCCGATGGATGTATTCCCAGAAATAGATGCCTTTGAATTGTGAAAGGGTCATCCCGAAATGGATCAGCCGGTATTCGGGGATCTCTTTGTAGCGCGCGAATGCGGCGGCCCATTGGGCATGGGTCAATGGCGGGACGACGCCGATGACCGGGTTCCACTCGGTGATCGAAAGGCCGGAGAGGGTCAGCCGGGTGATGCCGCCGACTATAACCATCAGAAAAATCAGTGCGGCACAGGAAAAAAGCCAGACCGCCACCGGGCCCAACCGATCTGGTGCCGCGGCATCTTTTGCCGCCTCGACGCGTCGCGCAGCGGTCAGCAGGGACAAAGCCGGGCCCCCAGGAAAGTCGGCGATACCGCGCAAGGTTAGAACGTGCCCCAGCCATGGCAAGTGCGGCAAAACGTGCCCCAGAACCGGCGCGCGGCCGTTTGTGAATTAAACGTTCGGGCAGATGAACCCTGCGAGCATCATCGTGATACGCTAAATCCGCATTATTGAGGATGCAATGCCGGCTTGCGGAAAGCGAGGGTGGCGAGGGGCGTCCGGTCCTGGCCAGGGCGTTGTGGTCCTCCGCGGCCGGTTCGGCGTTTGCGACAACCTTTGTCTTCGACCAGACCGGTTCGACCGCGCCCGACTTCGTGGGCCGCCGCCTCGCTTTCGATCAACGGCGCATAATTTCCAACGGCGTATAATTTGCCGCCGCAGCGGGAGGCGGCAGCGGTGACCCACATCCACGTGATCCACGAGAATGAGGCCTGGCTCGAACCGTTGGCCGCGGCGCTCGATCGGTAGCGACTGCCATGGCGCGACTGGTTTCTCGATCGCGGCGTCTTCACCTGGTCCGACCGCCGCCCGCGGGCGTCTTCTACAACCGGATGAGCGCCTCTTCGCACACCTGTGGTCATCGCTATGCCGCCGAATTGACCGCGTTGGTGCTGGCCTGGCTTGAACGGCATGGGCGCGGCGTCGTCAACGGCAGCCGCGCGCTCGACCTCGAGATCAGCAAGGCGCGCCAATACGCCGCCCTCGAAAAGGCGGGCATCCGCACCCCGGACACGATCCTCGTCGCCGGTAAGGGATTGCTGGTCGAGGCGGCGCGGCAGCATTTCGGCGTGGGCCGGTTTATCCTCAAGCCGAACCGCGGCGGCAAGGGGCTCGGCGTGCGGCTGTTTCACACCGTCGAGGCGTTGGGCGATTACCTCGACGGCGCCGGTTACGAGGCCCCGGTTAATGGCCTCCATCTATTGCAGCAATATGTGCGCGCCTCGCTGCCGGTGATTACCCGCGCCGAATTCATCGGCGGCCGGTTTATCTATGCGGTCGAGGTCGATACCAGCGACGGGTTCGAGCTGTGCCCGGCCGATGCCTGCGCCGTCGGCGACGCGTTCTGCCCCGCCGGCCCAAGGGCTGAGACGCCCCGCGCGAAATTCACGATCGTCGATGACATCGACTCCGTCGCTGAAGAGGCGCTACGAAGCCTTTCTCGCTACCAACGACATAGGCGTCGCCGGCATCGAGTTCATCACCGACGCCGCCGGCACGCGTCTACACCTATGACGTAACAACACCAACTACAACCCCGAAGCCGAAGCCCGCGCCGACCGCTCCGGAATGGACACCCTCGCCCATTACCTCGCCGCCGAACTCGCCCGCCTCGGTGGCCGTGCCGCGGCGGAGTGAGCAACAATTACGGGTACGGCGGGAGCGATGCTACATCGGCTCCCGCGTCCTTCGAGACGCCCGCTGCGCGGAATCCTCAGGCTCGTCTCATGTATCGCGTTCGCTGACGGTTTCGAGCTGTTCCGGCAACAGATCAGCAAGTTCGAGCCTATAAAGGGTCACCTTTTCATGACGAACCCCGATTTCATGCTCCAGGAGCAGCTCAGTTAGCTTATGGCCATCGATGAGGGCGATCGGCACCCAAGTTCGGCTCTTTGGCTTCCTCGATTGCTTCTCGGCTGAAATTGCCAGAGGTGACAAGAAGCCCAGCCTCATGAGCACTAAGTGAACCTCGAAGGTTCTGTACGACTGGCCGACCAACGGATTGCTGTCTCTTCGCCTGAATGCACGTCTGAATATTTGCTACGCCGCTAGCTACCAAAAGCGCCCTGACATCAACGCCGCCATCGCCGCTATGCTTCGTAACTTCTACGTTTGTATAGCCCAACTTCAGCAGCAGAGCGCGAACAAGCCATTCAAACGCTGTGTAGTCCATCCTTGAAATATGATTTCGAAGTTCATTAGCTGTTTGCTGCCGCACACGCTTTATTGCCGCATCGAGGTCACGTTGGGAGGCGTCTGATTTTGGCTTTGATGAGATCGAGACAAGTTCATGCCCAATGGCCAAGAGCCGAGCGTCCTGGCCCGTTTGCCAAAAGAATACCCTATCGTCGGGTGAAACAAGGTTACGACCTTGGCCAACGCTCCATTCATCTTGTTGGACGGGATCAGTCTCAAGAATAGACGCAAGATCCCAGCGCTTCGGATTGCATTGAAAAAGCCAATCCATATCTGCTCCGTCAGCTCAACACCCCGACCTTCTTGCGTTCGATCAGCTCGAAATCGATGTTGGCGCCGAGACCGGGGGCGGTGGGGGCGTGGACCAGGCCGTCATGGTCGACGGTGATGTCTTCGGCGAGGCCGTATTTCTGCATCGCGTCGGGCAACAGCACTTCGAATAACTCGGTGTTGCGGATCGCCATGATCACGTGGAGGTTGGCCACATTGTTCAGTGAATTGCCGCCGTGATGGGTTTCGAAATTCATCCGGAAGGCCTCGGCGAGGTGGGCGGTCTTGACCAGGGTGGTGATGCCGCCTTTGACCGCGACGTCGCCGCGCAGAAAGTCGGTCGCGCGCTCGGTGATCCACGGAATGTAGGAATCGAGCCCGCCGATCGGGTATTCGGTGGCGAGGATCGGGATGTCGAGCTTTTGCTTGAGTTTGACGTAGTTGTAGATGTCCTGCTCGGCGAGCGGGTCCTCGTACCAGTAGAACCCCATCTCCTCGATCGCCCGGCCGACCCGCAAGGCCTCCTCGTAGCGGTAGCTCCAGGTCGAGTCGAGCATGACCGTGTAGTCGTCGCCGACCGCCTTGCGCACCGCCTCGCAGACCTTGATGTCGTCACGCCAGCGCTGCGGCGGGTGGATCTTGTAGGCGGCCCAACCGGTCGCCTGGTAGTGCCGCGCCTGCTCGGCATAGGCCTCGGGCGAGCCATGGATCTCGGAGCTGGCATAGGCCGGGATGCTGGTCCGGCAGGTGCCGATCAGGCGATGGATCGGCATCCCCGCAGTCTTGCCGGCGATGTCCCACAAGGCGATGTCGCAGGCGCCGATCGCGCGCACCGTCGCGACCCGGGCCCGCGCCCATAACAGGCGGTTGAGCCGTTCACGGTCGAGCGGGTCCTGCCCCATCAACAGCGGCTTCAGAAAGCGGATCAGGCCCGGCCCGTCGAGGTTCGCCGGATTGGACGAGGTGCCGAGAAAGGCATGGCCAGTGATGCCCTCGTCGGTCAAGACCGCGAGCAGGCCGAGATCGCTTTTGCCGGTCGGGCGCGAGGTGTGGTGGCCGTAGATCGTCGACGGGATGCTCTCCCAGGCGAACAAAGTCACGGTCACGTCGGTGATTCTCATCGCGGGGTGCCCCTCACTCGATCGGCACGCGCATGCCAATAGCGCCGAAACTGTCGCCGCGCGCCCGGGCATACCTGCCGGCAAAGCCGAGACAGACCAGGCCGATCACCAAGACCACCGCACCTTGGAACAACGGCTGAAAGATCAGCGGGGTGTGCGGCACGATCGCGATCGAGGCCATCAGCGGCACCGCGATCACGATCGAAACGATCGAGGCAAAGGTCGCGAAAGGCTGGTTCAGGATCGGCGCCGCCCATTCGGCCTCGCGCCAGCGCGGGTGCCATTTCAGGTTCAACACGCCGACCGCGATCGCCAGCCACACCAGCAGCACCGCGATCGAGCGCACCGCGACCCCCATCGCCCAGCCGACATAAACCGCCTGCGCCAGAAAGGCCGTGCTCAGCACCGCGTGCAAAACGAGGCCGGCGAGCGGCACCTTGCGCTTCGAGGTCTCGGCGAACACCGCCGGCAGCATCCGGTCCTGGCCATAGGCGAAGGCGAAACGCGAGGCGACCATGAAGCCGGGCGCCAAGGTCTTGCCGACGATGATTGCCACCGCGAGGTTGAGGAGCGCGCTGACCCAGCCGGGGGCGACCAGCCCGACCAGACCCGGTGCCGTCGCGTACGCCGATTTGCCGGCTTTGATCAGCCCGATGATCGCCCACCAGGGTGCGGCGTGAAACAATGCCGCCGCCACTGCCGTGAACAGCACCAAGGCAACGATGAACCCGTAGACAATGCCGCGCGGCAATTTGCGGTGCGGATCGTCGACTTCGCCGCCCAATGCCGGGCCGGAGCCAAGGCCGGCATAGGCAAACACGAACAGCGAGCAGACCGAAACGAAATCGAAGATGCTGTCCGGAGGTGCGGTCGCCGGCGCCGCCAGCGTGATCTTCGCCACCTTGCTCGCCGCCGCGACGAACACTGCCTGCGAGGTCGAAAAGCCGATCGCGCAGATCACCAGCGCCACGCCCACGATGATGAACATCAGGACGGTGACGAACAGCCCGTAGCGATGGATGCCGGCGGCGTTGACGGCGTAGGTGATCCAGATCGCGGCGAGGCCGCAGACGAGATGGCCGGAGGGCGTCAGCATCGCCGCGCCGAGGGCCGGACTGAAGCCGACCACCGCCTGGCCGAGAAACGAGCCGAAGGCAAAGGCTAGCACCCCGGCCCCGGCCGGTCCGGTCGCCCACCACACGAACGTGATCAGAAAGCCCGCCGGCACGCCGAGGCTGCGCGCGATCCACACGTATTTCGAGCCGGCGCGCGGCATCACCCGTGAAAACATTACATAAAGATAGGTTTTGGGCAGCATCAGGATGCCGGTGACGAACATCGCCCATGGCACCAGGCCGTGGACGCCCGGATAGACGCTGAGGCTCTGGGTCGAGACGAAGTTGATGCCGGCGCCGTATTCGGCGGCGACCGCCGAGGCGGTAACCGCGAGCACGCCGAGCACCTTGGCCAGCCGGAAATCGTGCGCCGGCGGCGCGGCGGCGAAATCGCGGGTACGGGACACGGCTACTCTCCCTATCCGAAGCACCGGGCGTGTATCCCGCCCTTTTCGCATCGGATATTAACGACGAAGCGGCGCGATGTTTCAACCCGCGCGAAGCCCCCCTCGATTTCGCCCAGCCGGCCACCAGCCGGTTTGCGAGCCGGCAAGGGCCGGCGGATCAGGATCTTGCCGTTGGGCTGCGCACCTGCGCAACTAAACGTCTTCGAATGGAGATTCATGACTAGAGGTTTTGCTTGCTTGGCGCTGGCGCTCGGAATGGCGCTGGGAATCGATAATGCGTCGGCGGAGATCGTCGTCGGGCCGGGCTTTGGGACCCCGTGCGCGGAGGGCGGCTGCCCGCTGTTCAGAGGTTAGGTCAATGCGATCGGCACAAACCCGTTGGATTTCTTCCAAACGACGGTCGGGCGGTCGATACGTCCGCGGTGACGCTGATCCTTGCGGTGCCCGACAATCCGACCAACGCGCTCGCCGCCAAGCTGGTGTCGGCCGCGCGGCTTCACGTGCCCGGGACCAACAGCGCGTCGACCCCGGTCGCAATCGGGAGCATCAGCGCTGGAACCTTGATGACCCGTGGCGACGTCGAGGACACGCTCGGCCTGCTCGTAGGGCATATTGTTAGTTTCACGGATCTGCAGTCGGCCGACTACTTCCATTTACAACGCGACGACCAACCCGATCGACAATTTCTCGCTCTACCAAATTCCGCTGAGTACACAGGCGGGAACGGTCTTTGCCAGCAACGACTTGATCAACATCGATTTCACCTCGCTGCCGATCGGCACGTTCGCGCTCGGATACGCCGCCCCTTCGCTGACTGCGACCGACACCTCGCTTGCCGAAACGGGGGTCAGCGGCGTGGCGGTCGCTGCGGTTCCGGAACCGGCCACCCTGGCTCTCCTGGGTTTTGCCCTGTTGGGCCTGTACGGTCTTTGGTCGTCGAGACGGCGCATCTGACGGGCCGTCCCCGGACCCGGCGACCGGCGGCGCTCCAGCCCGGATGAGGCTCTTGCCTTCGCTGTTTGCACGTGCACAATTCCGGCCCCTTCGGGCGGCGGGGCCGGCGCCGCGGCAATTGCGAGGACGAGATGAAAGCGCTGGTCGCGGTCAAGCGGGTCATCGACTACAACGTCAAGATCCGGGTCAAGGCCGATAAGAGCGGGGTCGAGACCGCCAACGTCAAAATGTCGATGAACCCGTTCGACGAGATCGCGGTCGAAGAGGCTTTGCGGCTGCGCGAGGCGGGCACGGTCAGCGAGGTGATCGCGGTCTCGCTCGGCGCGGCACAGTGCCAGGAGACGATCCGCACCGCGCTGGCGATGGGTGCCGATCGCGGCGTCCTGGTGCAGACCGACGCCGAATTGCAGCCGCTCGCCGTCGCCAAGCTGCTGAAGGCGGTGATCCTCGAGGAAAAGCCAGAGATTGTGATCATCGGCAAGCAGGCGATCGACGATGACTGCAACCAAACGGGCCAGATGCTGTCGGCGCTACTCGGCTGGCCGCAGGCGACCTTCGCCTCGAAGATCGTGATCGGCGACAGCAGGGCCGAGGTCACCCGCGAGGTCGATGGCGGGCTCGAAACCTTATCAATCAAGCTGCCGGCGGTGGTCACCACCGATCTCAGGTTGAACGAACCGCGCTATGCCTCGCTGCCCAACATCATGCGGGCCAAGAAAAAGCCGATCGCGACGACGACGCCCGAGGCGCTCGGAGTTCGATGTGACCCCGCGGCTCGTCGTCCTAAAGGTCGAAGAGCCGGCGAAACGCCAGGGCGGCCATAAGGTCGGCTCGGTCGAGGAACTCGTCGACAAGCTCAAGACCGAGGCGCGGGTGATCTGATGGCCGCTCTCGTCGTTGCCGAACACGACAATCGGGTCCTGAAGCCCGCGACCCTCAACGCGCTCGCCGCCGCCAAGGAGATTGCCGGCGACGATGTCGATATCCTGGTGGCGGGCGTGAATTGCCGTGCGGTCGCCGAGGCGGCGGCGCAGGTCCCCGGCGTCAAACGGGTGCTGCTCGCCGACGACGCGGCCTACGATCACGGGCTTGCTGAAAACCTGGCGCCGCTCGTCGTCAAGCTCGGCGAGGGCCATAGCCACCTGCTCGCGCCGGCGACGACCGCCGGCAAGAATTTGATGCCTCGCGTTGCCGCCCTCCTCGACGTGATGCAGATTTCCGACATCAGCGCGGTAGTTTCACCCGACACCTTCGTGCGCCCGATCTATGCCGGCAACGCGCTGCAGACGGTGCAGTCAAAGGACAGCGTCAAGGTCATCACCGTGCGCGGCACCGCGTTTCCGGCGGGCGAGGCAACGGGCAGCGCGGTGGCGATCGAGATGGTGGCGCCGACCGGGGACAGCGGGCTCTCAGAGTTCGTACGCGCCGAGCTGTCGAAATCCGAGCGACCGGAACTGACCAGCGCGCGCGTCGTCATTTCCGGCGGGCGCGGCATGCAGTCGGGCGACAATTTTCATCTTTTGGAAAAGGTCGCCGACCGCCTCGGCGCCGCGGTCGGCGCGTCGCGCGCCGCGGTCGATGCCGGGTTTGTCCCCAACGACTATCAGGTCGGGCAGACCGGCAAGATCGTCGCCCCCGAGCTCTATATCGCGGTCGGCATTTCCGGGGCCATCCAGCATCTCGCCGGCATGAAGGATTTCGAAGGTCATCGTCGCCATCAACAAGGACGAGGAGGCGCCGATCTTTCAGATCGCCGATTACGGCCTGGTCGGCGACCTGTTCAAGATCCTTCCCGAACTCGCCGCCGAGCTCGAGCGCCGCCAGTGAGCGCCGGCGCGATTTCGGGCAGCACGTCGGCCGACGCCGCAGCGGCGCCGCTCGATCGGCTGCGGCGCATCGGGGTGATCGGGGCTGGGCAGATGGGCGCCGGCATCGCCCAAGTGTGCGCGTTGGCCGGGATCGACGTCGTCATCACCGATATCGGCGACGAGGCATTGCAGCGGGGGCGAGCGGTGATCGAGCGCAACTTGGCGCGCCAGGTCGCCCGCGGACGGATCCGCGAAGACGAAAAGAAGGCGGCGTTAGAGCGCATCTCCGCCGGGCTCGATTACGCGCTGTTCGGCGATTGCGACATGGTGATTGAGGCCGCCACCGAAAAGGAGGAGATCAAGCGCGAGATCTTCAAAAAACTGACCCCTCAGTTGCGGTCTGACGCGTTGATCGCGACCAACACCTCGTCGATCTCGATCACCCGGCTTGCCGCCTCGACCGACCGGCCCGGCAAGTTCATCGGCATGCATTTTATGAACCCGGTGCCGGCGATGAGCCTGGTAGAGCTGATCCGCGGCATCGCCACCGACGAGGAAACCTTTGCGCTCACTCGCGATCTGGCGCTGAAGCTCGGCAAGACGCCGGTCGCGGCCGAGGATTTCCCGGCCTTCATCGTCAACCGCATTCTGCTGCCGATGATCAACGAGGCGGTCTATGTGCTGTATGAGGGGGTGGGCTCGGTCGATGCGATCGACACCGCGATGAAGCTCGGCGCCAACCACCCGATGGGCCCGCTCGAGCTCGCCGATTTCATCGGCCTCGACACCTGCCTGTCGGTCATGCAGGTGCTTTATGAGGGGCTCGCCGACAGCAAGTACCGGCCCTGTCCGCTATTGGTCAAATACGTCGAGGCCGGGTGGCTCGGCCGCAAGACCGGGCGCGGCTTTTACGATTACCGCGGTCTGAAGCCGGTGCCGACCCGCTGACCAGTAGAATCTGGTCCGGCGATCTTGTTCCCAATTCTGCCTCCCCAAAATCTGGTCCCGGCGAATCTTGTCGTCGGCCGGTCGATCCGTTATCAAGCTGTCATGATCGCGTGCTATCCCGGCTCGTGGGCGAGGTGAACGGAACAGTCTGTTGACGGCGGCCTGCTTGGATAATTGCCCAGCTCTGGTGCTCAACGCGGATTTTCGTCCGCTGAGCTATTTTCCGCTGTCGCTGTGGTCGTGGCAGGACGCGATCAAGGCGGTGTTTCTGGACCGGGTCAACATCATCGACCATTACGATGTCCGGGTGCGCAGCCCGTCCTTGGAAATGCAGCTGCCGAGTGTCGTGTCGCTGAAGGAATACGTCCCGGCAGCGCGCCATCCGGCGTTCACCCGGTTCAATGTGTTTCTGCGCGACCGCTTCACCTGCCAATATTGCGCCGAGCCCTATCCCTCGCACGATCTGACCTTCGACCATCTGGTGCCGCGCTCGCGTGGCGGGCGCACCACCTGGACCAACGTCGTCACCGCCTGCGGCAGCTGCAACCTGTTGAAGGGCAACCGTCTGCCGCGCGAGAGCGGGATGTACCCGCGCCATCGCCCGGTGCAGCCGACGACCCATATGCTGCAGCAGAACGGCCGCGCCTTTCCGCCCAACTATCTGCACCAGAGCTGGCGCGACTATCTCTACTGGGACACCGAGCTCGACCCGTTCTGATCCCAAAGCGGTAAGAGATACGATGACCGTGGCTGTCCGTTTCGCGGGTCACCCCCGACGACTGCCGGCAGACGGGGATCTTCGTTCTTGCCAAGATAATAAGCAGCCTTATCATAGGCTGGCCTCGGACCAGAGTGGCCGTCATCCGCGCTGAGCCGGAGGCAGCGAAGAAGCTGGAACAGAACCCCAAGGCCATGGTAAAAATTTTAGCCTGGGTGCGGCACCGTGCCATACCCCGCCCCACACCCGGGCCGAGAAGTGTCCTTCGACCCGCCTCGCGGAGCGCCGCCCAATCCCATCTGCTGACCGACGGGTTTGCCGGCTATCGCGGCCGCGACGCCGATCTCGGCGAGCATCTCAAGCACACGACGCTCGTCCAGGACGAGCCCGCCAATGCCGGCGCCTTCTTCTCGATCATTCATACCCTGTTGAGCAACATCAAAGCCAGGCTCGTCGGCACCCATCACGGGGTCAGCGCCAAGCATCTGCCGCGCTACCTCAAGAAAGGTCTGACCGCTTCAGCCGACGCAACCTGCCAGACGGGCTTGACGGCTATTTGATCCGCCGCGCCGTCAAAGGCGCCACCATCACCCGCGGCCGGTGCAGCCTAGCGGCGGATGCGGCGCACCGCAGCGACACAGAGGAGGGAAGCGAGCACGTAGCCCGCGATCAGCCCCAGCACCGACAGATCGCCGCCCGGCCAGCCCACGCCATAGCCCTCGCCGATCCAGAATGTGCCGAAGCTCGACAGCATGACGCCGACAGCGAATTTGAGCGCGTTTTCCGGCACTTGCGCCAAGGGCCGGTGCAGCAGCAGGCCGACCGCCGCGACCAGTATCGCGGCGGCGAGGGCGCCGACCGTCGCCGGGACCACTGCGCCGCCGGCCGCACCCACCGCGATGACGATAAACACGACCTCGATCCCCTCCAGGGTCACCGCGTTGAAGCTGGCGGCGATGCCAATCGCGTCCCACCTTTGCGTAGCGCCCGGGGCACTGCGTAGAGCCCCGGTCTCGCTCGCGTAATTGGCGGACTCGTCGCGCAGCGCGATGACCCCGCCGGCGCGCAGCACCGCCTTGCGCAGCCAGCGCATGCCGAACAGCAGCAAGAGGATGCCGATCGCGGTCTGCAGCGCAGCCAGCGGGATCAGGCCGAGCCCTGCTCCCAGGACCGCGACGAGCCCGGCCAGCAGCGTCCCCGCCAATCCCGCGCCGATCAGAGCCGGCGGCCAGCCGCGCACCGCAGCGACCGCCAGCACGACCGTCAGCGCCTCGACGCATTCGACCGAAGAAGCCAAAAACGAGGCCAGCAGGGCCGGGCCGGCACGCGCAACGTCGATCATCGCTGTCGTTGCCGATCGTTCGTCCGATGGCGAACAGATGGGATGCTGCCTCGCCGCCGTAAACGGAGCTAGGATCAGAAGGTACCTGAGTATCCTGCCGAGCTAACCCGGAGCTGAAGGACAAGCGTCGGCGATGTCGAACCAAGCTCACAACAGCCTGATCCGCGATCAGTTCACCCGCCAGGCGACGCCGTTCAGCACCGCGAGCCCGATTACCGATGTCGGTGCGCTGAAGCTGATCGTCGACGCGGCGGCGCCGGGCCTGGACGACACCGTGCTCGACGTGGCCTGCGGCGGCGGCATCGTCGTCTGCGCCTTCGCCCCGCTTGTGCGCCACGCGACCGGCATCGACATGACCCCGGCGATGCTCGACCGAGCGCGGCAGCTGGCGGCCGAGAACGGCGTCGCCAACGCGACCTGGCGGGAGGGCGACGTGACGGCCCTACCCTGGCCCGACGCGTCCTTTACGATCGTGGTGACCCGCTTTGCCGTGCACCATTTCCCCGATCCCGCCGCGGTGCTGCGCGAGATGGTGCGGGTCTGCGCACCGGGCGGCCGGGTCGTCGTCGCCGACACCTGCGCCTCGACCGACCCGGCCAAGGCCGCGGCGTTCAACCGGCTCGAAACCCTGCGCGACCCGAGCCACGTCCGCGCCCTGCCGCTCGGCGAATTGCAGGGACTGTTCCGCACGGCGGGTCTTGGCGAGCCCGAGATCCGCCATTCCGAATTGCGCGACACGGTCGAAAATCTGCTCGCCCGCTCGTTCCCGAACCCCGGCGACGACGTCCGGATCGTCGAGATGTTCACCGCCGCGGCCGAGGACGACAGCCTCGGCATCCCGGTCCGCCGTGACGGCGAGCGGCTCGAATACGCCTATCCGGTCGCGATCCTCGCCGCACGACGGAACTGATCTGCCGGCCCGGTTCCGGCCGCGAGAATGCTGCACCATATAGTGGCGCGACGCAGTTCTCGGAGGATCGGGCATGAAATTCGGGCTTTTCGGCGGGGCGCGGGCCAAGGGCGGGCCGGCTGGCGACAGCTCGGCCTATCACGACTTCGTCAACTACGTGGTCGAGGCTGAAAAGCTCGGCTTTTCCAGCGTGTTTCTGGTCGAGCACCATTTCACCGGGTTTGGCCAAGTCTCGGCGTCGATGAGCATGCTTGCCTATCTGGCGGCGCGCACCGACAAGATCCGGCTCGGCACCGCGGTCGTCGTGCTGCCGTGGCACAACCCGATCCTCATTGCCGAGCAGGCGGCGACCCTCGACCTGTTGTCGAACGGGCGGTTGGATTTCGGCGTCGGCAAAGGCTATCGCAGCTACGAATTCGAGGGCTTCTGCATCGCGCCGGAGGAGGCGACCGAGCGCTTCGACGAGGCGATGGAGGTGATTCGCAAGGCCTGGACTTCGCCCAGCCGGTTCTCCTACCACGGCAAGCGCTGGCGCTTCGACAACGTTGTTGTCGAGCCGAGCCCGATCCAGCAGCCGCACCCGCCGTTCTGGCTCGGCGCCGGCAGCGCCGAGTCGATCCGCCGCGCCGCGCGCGAGGGCTACAATTTGCTGCTCGACCAGATAGCACCCAGCGATTTGATCATCGACCGCGTCGCCACCTTTCGCCAGGAATGCGAGCGGGTCGGGCGGCGCTGGGACCCGATGTCGATCGGCGTCACCCGCGGATTGCAGATCGTCCACAACGACGAGGAGCGCCGCCGCGCGGTCGCCACCCGCCGGCAGGTGTTGAAAAACATCGGCGACCTCGCCCGCGGGCCGGGCGCCGAGCATTACGCGCATATCAAGGACGACGAGGATTCGTTCGTACTCGACGACGCGCCGTTGCTCGGCACGCCCGACGAGATCATCGACCGGCTGAAGTGTCTCGAGGCCGGCGGGGTCGAGAATGTGCTGTTCGCCGCACCCGGCGCCTCGGTCGCCGGCCTTCGCACCTTCGCCGAGGAGATCATGCCGGCCTTCGCCAATTCTCCGATGGCGCTGGCCCAGGTGTGACCAAAAAGGAACGCTCCAACGCGGAGTACGCGAAGGATACGCTAAGGCGGCGAAGCCATTTCCACCGTTGCATCCTTTGCGAGTCCACGGTGCCCTTTGCGCTGAAACCTTAATCTTTTCGGATGACGGGAGGGAATGATGGAAGATCGGGTTGCGATCGTCACCGGCGGGCTGCGCGGGCTCGGTCGGGCGATGGCGCTGGGCCTGGCGCGCGATGGTCACCGGGTGCTCGCAGTCGGCCATATCGATGCGGATGTGAGCGAAATCGAGCGCGAGGCGGCCGCAGCCGGGCTCGCCGACCGGCTATTCCCAGTCATCGCCGATCTGCGTCGGGTCGAGGAATGCGACCGGGTCGTCGCCGCGACGCGCGGGCGCTTTGGCAAGGTCGATATCCTCGTCAACAGCGCCGGCTTGACCTTTACCTATATCGACCCGGCGCGGTTTCGGCGCGACAGCCTGCAACGCTTTTGGCAGGTCGATGACGAGATCGTCGAAAATGTGATCACGACCAACTACCTCGCCGCCGATCGACTTTCCCGGCGCGTCGCGCCGGCCATGATCGAAGCGGGGTGGGGCCGCATCGTCAATGTCACCACCAAGCTCGACACGATGAACCGCGCCGGCACGCATCCATATGGCGCAACGAAAGCCGCACTCGAAATGGCGACCGAGGTGTGGGCCAAGGAGACCGAGGCGACCGGGCTCACGATCAACATCGTCAACCCCGGCGCCGGCGCCAACACTCCCGGCATGGCCGAGGAGATGCGCCGGATGAGCCGCGAGGGCCGCGCCGCGCGCCTGGTCGAGCCCACCGAGATGGTGCCGCCATTGCTCTACGTGGTCTCGCCCGCGGCCGACCGGGTCAACGGCTGGCGCTTCGACGCCAACCTCTGGGACGCAACACTGCCGCCCTCCGAGGCCGCCCGCCGCGCCGGCCGCCCGGCCGGCTTCGTGATGCATCCGGTCCCCGGCTGACGCCTGGCCTCAAACACAGCCGCTCGCGTGATGCGGCGTCTCGGACCTATGATCGGTCCGGCGACATCAATCTGAGTGGGAGAGGGCCTATGGCAGTTCAGCTCGGCGGCGGCCAATACACCTTCGCGGTGCGCGAGGATTGGGCGAATGTGCCGGACGAGATCATCCTGGGCGATGTCGCGGCGGTCGGCGTCGACGCCCAGGACCGGGTCTACGCGTTCAACCGCGGCGAGCATCCGGTCGCGGTGTTCGATCGCGAGGGCAACTTCCTGCGAAGCTGGGGCGAGGGCGTCTTCACCCGCGCGCACGGCGTCCATATGGGCCCGGACGACACGATCTGGCTGACCGACGACGGCGACCACACCGTTCGCCATTGCACCCTCGACGGCAAGGTGCTGATGACCTTGGGCGTCCCCGGCGAGCCCAAGCCCTATATGAGCGGCGAGCCGTTTCACCGCTGCACCCACACCGCGCTCTCGCCCAAGGGCGAGCTCTACGTCTCCGACGGCTACGGCAACGCCCGCATCCACAAATATACCCCGGAGGGCCGCTTGCTGATGTCCTGGGGCGAGCCCGGCACCGACCCCGGCCAGTTCAACGTGCCGCACAACATCTGCTGCGATCCCGATGGCTGGCTCTACGTGGCCGACCGCGAAAACCACCGGGTTCAGGTGTTCGACGGCAATGGCCGGTTCGAGACGCAGTGGAACAATCTGCACCGGCCGAACGGC
This sequence comes from uncultured Alphaproteobacteria bacterium, assembly GCA_963832875.1. Classification (GTDB taxonomy): domain Bacteria; phylum Pseudomonadota; class Alphaproteobacteria; order ATCC43930; family CGMCC-115725; genus AP-15. The sequence continues at coordinate 132,686 of CAWHWB010000009.1, forward strand.
ATGTGCATGGCGGCCGGCCGCGACCCGCTGATCTATATTGGCGAGGGCGGCCCCTCGGGCGAGATCAACCGCGACTGGCCCAATATCGGCCCGCGCGTCAGCATTCATTCATCGAAGGGCCAGGTAATGGCCCGGCTCGGCAAGATGCATGCCGGGCTCGCTCCCGGCCAGTTCACCTCGCCGCACGGCATCGCCGTCGACAGCCGCGGCAACATCTTTGTCGGCGAGCTGTCCGGCCGCAGCTGGGGCCGGTTCTCGAAAGACCCGCCGCCCAAGCGCATCCGCGTTCTGCATAAGCTCGAAAAAATCGCCGCCTGACCCTCCCCATCCAGCCCTTCGGTCTGGGGTCCCCTCTCTCGCAATGCGGCAGGGGGGACCGAGCGCGGCGAGGCAGGTGAGGTAAGGGCGAGACACCCTCAGCCGTTACGCTGCCGATGCCGCTATCACGCGCGAGCCCCGCGTCTGGCGCACCACCAGGAAGCCCACCACCATCAGATTACCGAGATTGAACAAGGCGCCGGCGGCAAAGGCCGGCGCGTAAAACCCGAAGCTGTCATAGAGCATGCCAGCGAACCAGCTGCCGAAGGCCATCCCGGACATGCCGGTGAACAGCTGCACCGGCACCCGCCACGATGCCTCGGATGACGGGTAGAGCTCGCGGATCGCCACGATATAGGCCGGTATGATCCCGCTGAAGCCGAGACCGTAAACGGCCGAGACCGTGAACAGCCCGATTTCGCTCTGGGTCACGGCGAACGCCGCGATGGCCAAGGCCTGGCAGGCCGAGCACGCGAAGACCGTGCCGAGCCCGCCGATCCGGTCGGCGAGCCAGCCCCAGAACACCCGGCTGACGAAAGCGCAGCCGAGCAATACCGACAGCATCGCCGCACCCTGCGCCGCCGGAAACCCGAGATCGCTGCACAGCGCCACCAGATGCCCGGCCGGCATCGCCATCGGCACGCAACAGAGAAACGACGCCGCGCACAGCAAAACCTGAACGAGGTTCGCCGGCAGTCCGAGCACCCGGGGGCGCTTCCGCCCGCCGGTCGCGATCGCGGCAAACTGGCGGGGTGCGGGCGAAGGGCGCAGGAACACCGCCATCGGCACGATCGCCGCCGCGACCACCGCGGCAAACCCGAGCATCGTCGCCTGCCAGCCGAATTTCGCCAGCTCGCGCTCGAAAATCGACGGCCACAGCACCCCGGCGATGTATTGCCCGGACGACATCAAGGCGATCGCCTGGCCGCGCCGCCGGTCGAACCAGCGGCTGACATGGATCAAGAGCGGTGCATAGAGCGCACCGCCGCCGAGAAACCCGACCAGCACCGCATTGCCGAGGTACAGCGCCCAGATCTGACCAGAGGCCGAGACGGCGAGACCGAGTGCGGTCATCGTGGCACCGAAGGTCACCGTCGCCCGCACCCCGATGCGCTCGGCCACCCAGCCCATGACGATGCCGCCAAGGCCGGTCCCGACCCAGACCAGTGCGGCGGCCAATGCTACCACCGACCGGTCGGTGTCGAGTGCGGCGGTGATCGGCTTCAGCCCGACCACCAGAACCAGCGGGCCGCCGTAGGAAATCGTCAGGATCGCGGTCGCGAGCAACGCCGCGGCCCAGGACCCTCGGGTCTCGATGCTGTCGGGATAGCGGGTGGCATAGCTCGCCCCGCCGCGCCGACCGGCATCGGTCTGCGACGCGCCGGCGGCGACGCCCTCCTCGGCATGCTCCCGCATATTCTCTCCGCTCGGCCGACCTGGCCGCTGCCTCTTTTATCAGCGGGTCGCGCAACAGTGGCCGCAATTCGCGTCCGAAATTCGTGAGGCGCGATCGGGCTGGCAGCGCGGCGAGGCTCGGCCTAGAGTTGCCGCCGGTGCCGTCAACCAGGGAGAAACGCCGTGACCGCCTTCAGCTACGACCACATCCATCTGCGCAGCCCCGATGCCGAGGAAACCGCCCGCTGGTACGAGCGGATGTTCGGCGCCGAGATCATCCGCTCGGTCCAATCCGACGGTAAACCGCGCCTCGATCTGAAGCTCGGCGGCGTCGCGGTGTTTATCGCCCAGGTGCCGGAGGAGAACGCGGTCGCCCAGCCGCCCGAACCGCCCCATCTCGGGCTCGAGCACATCGGGCTGCGCGTCGATGGGATCGATGCCGCGGTCGCCGAGTTGAAGCAAAAGGGTGCGGAATTCACCGTCGAGCCAAAAACCATCCGCCCCGGCGTGCGCATCGCCTTTTTGCGCGGCCCGCAAAACGTCCACATCGAGCTCCTCGACCGCAACGCCGCCTGACCCGGCTTCTCCCCCTCTCCCCGCCGGCGGCGCCAGCGGGGAGAGGGTCCGGATGACGGGCGTATCTCCCCCGCCAAAGCGGATCAACAAGGTGCTGCGCGCCTTTTCGCGCGGCTCCGGCGCCTTGCCTCGGCCCCGCCGGCTTCGTTAACGACTTTCAACCAGTCGATCCGCGACACAAACCGGCTCGCCCAGTGGCGAGGTAGAGGATAGGCTGGCTGATCCGGGGGAGGGAGTGTTGTGGCCGAGATCGGTCGACGGGACAGGGACGGCGCGGCGCGGGTCAGTCTCGCAGCGATCTTCACCGCATTCTTCCGCCTCGGCGTCACCAGCTTTGGCGGCGGCACTGCGGCCTGGCTCTATCGCGCCATGGTTCGGCGCCGGCAATGGATCGACGACCAGGCCTTCTTGTCCGGGGTGGCGCTCAGCCGGGTCATGCCGGGCTCGGCCGGGGTCAACCTGACGGTCGAAGTCGGCCAGCGGTTGCGTGGCGCCCGGGGCGCGCTGGCAGCGGTGTTTGGCCTCCTGTCAGGGCCGCTGGTGATCGTCGTGGCGCTGGCGGCGGGCTTCGCCAGGATCGCCGGCAGCGGGGTGGCGCACGCCGCCCTCGACGGGGTGGCAGCGGCGGCGATCGGCATGACCTTTGCAACCGGCCTGGTGCTGGTGCCGCGCGGCATGGCGCAGATCGGCCAGATTCTGGTCACCCTTGCGACCATGATCGCAGTCGGCGTGCTGCGCTGGCCGCTGTTGCCGGTCGTGCTGTGCGTGGCGCCGCTGAGCATCGGTCTCGCAGCGCTGCAGCAGCGTCGCCGGAGCTGAGATGCCGCAGGATTGGCGGGCATTGCTGGCGCTGGTCTTGGTGTTTGGCCCGCTGTCGCTGTTCTCGATCGGCGGCGGCGCCTCGCTGTTGGCCGAGATCGAGCATCAGGCGGTCGGCGTCCACCACTGGACCAGCCCGCGCGAATTCGCCGATTTGTTCGCGATCTCGCGCGCCGCACCCGGCCCGGGCACGATGCTGTCGGCATTGATCGGCTGGAAGGTCGCCGGCTGGCCCGGTGCGCTGACCGCAACCGTGGCGCTCTACCTGCCCTCCTCGCTCTTGGTTTATGGCGCGGCGCGGCTGTGGGGCCGATGGCGGGGTTCACCCTGGCACGCCGCGGTCGAAGGCGGGTTGGCGCCGATTGCCGCTGGGCTGGTGCTGGCGGGCGGGATCGCGGTGCTGCGCGTAATGCCCGGCGGACCCCCGGTCTGGGTCACGGCGCTCGTGGCGACGGCGGTGCTGCTGCGCTGGCCGCGGCTTAACCCGCTGGCGCTGTTTGCGTTCAGCGGCGCGCTGTTCGGCCTCGCCGCCGCAATCGGCCGGATATAAGGGGGTCGGCCGGATAAAGGCGATAAAGGCGCGCGGGCGGCCGTTCGGGGCAGATTCTCAGCCGACCAACCCGAAAAGGCCGAGACCGCCGCCGGCTGACCTCCGCCAAGCAGCCGTGCGGCTGGCGATAACGGCGTCGAGGCCGAGGGCGCGGCCGTAGCGATGCACGGCAAAGATCAGCATCGCGACCAGCAGAAAGAAGTAGGTCCACGGCCATTCGCCCGGCGCGCTGTAGAGGCCGAGCCATAAATTAGCGATCTGCGCCGCGCCAATGAGGCCCCACAGCCGGACGAACAAGCCGAGGATCAACGAAACCGCGGTCAGCACCTCGAGCGAGTAGACGATCGGCGCAAACACGTAAAAGTGCGGCAGCACGACGTGATTGACGAGATCGGCCTGCAGCGGGATCGCAGCGTGCTTGCCCATCAATCCCATCCAATAGGCAAGCCCGGTGGTGCCAAACGGTTTGTCCGGAGTAAGGGTGTAATATGGCGGCAATTTCCACAGGGTCTGCTGCCACCACATCGCGCCAATGATAAACCGGGCGAGCCAATCGAACAGATTGGTCGCGGTGCGCTGCGCCGGGATCTTGCTCCAGGCGTAAATGGCGATGACGATGCTGGCGACGATCAGCAGCCAGAAGACCGCCGTGGTCCAGACCGGCTGGGTCAGGAACTGGATGACGTCATGGACCGGGTTCGGGTTCATCGCTGTTGTCCCTCCCAGGCGATGCGGGTCAGGGTGGCGCCGATCCGCAGGCTCGCCTTCACTGTTCCCGACAGGCTGCCGGAAACCTTCGACACGCCGCCGGCCCGCCGGCGGTGATCTACGGGGACCTCGAGGATGCGCAAGCCGGCGCGGGCCGCCCGCATCTGCATCTCGAGGTTCCAGCCAAAGGTCATCTCGCGCAGGGCGAGCCGGGTCAGGGCCTCGCGCCGGATCGCGCGAAAGGGGCCCATATCGGTATACCTGACGCCATAGAGTAGGCGCAGCACGAATCCGACGGCGTGGCCGGCGACGATCTGGTGCGCGCTCATGCTGCCGCGCTCGCGCCGGCCGCGTGTTCGCGAACCGATGACAAAATCGTATCTCCCCTCGACGATCGGGTCGAGCAAAACCGGGATCAGCTCCGGGGGGTCACTGCCGTCGCCGTCGAGAAACACCAGGATGTCGCAGTCGCCCGCCGCCTCGACGCCGGCGCGGCACGCTCGGCCATAGCCGCGCCTCTCGGTCACGACGCGGGCGCCGGCGGCGCGGGCCCGCTCGACGGTGCGATCGGCGCTGCCGCTGTCGGCGATGATGATCTCGTCGACGGCCTCGCGCGGGACGGCGCCGAGCACGCTGCCGATCGCCGCTTCCTCGTCGAGGGTCGGGACAATCAGCGCGACCCGCGGCCGCGCCGCCATCAGAGGCTCCAGCGCAAACCGCAGCCGGCGCAGGCGGGTGCGGGTTGGTCGCTCAACAATGCGCGGCGGAAGGCCTGGTAGCGCTCGCCGTTCCAGATCTCGCGCAGGCTTTGCTGGGTCGCGTCGCCGAGCGTGAAGCCGTCATATCCGCGCATCGAAAACGGCGCGATGCAGCATGGGATGGCGCGGCCATGCGCGGTGAAATACATCAGCGTCCATGGGCGCCGGCACAATGACCATGGCTGTTTGGCGTCCGGCTGCTTCAGGCTGGCGACGGGATCGGTGGCGCCGGAGGCGTTGAAGCTGATCCCGAACTCCCGCGCTAAGGCCTTGGCCTCGATCACCCGCCGACTCTCCTCGCCGTCTTCATCGGCGAACAGCGCCGACTGTGCTCGCGCCAATCCCTGGCCTTCGGCGAAGTAAACCAGCCGCTGCAGGTAAACCTCGGAAATATCGAGCTCGCGGGCCAGCCGCACGAAGTCGCATAGCTGGTCGATCGTCTCCTTGAGGCCGGTCAACCACAGCGACAGGCGCGGCGTCGCTGCGCCAAGCTCATGCTGAAGCACCCGGAACCGGCGAATGTTGCGCAGGATGCGCGCGAACATGTCGCGCCCGCGCACCAGCTTGAAGGCGTGCGGCTCGGCGGCGTCGAGCGAAAGCCGCAATTCGTCGAGCCCGACCTCGACCAGCTCGCGCCCCTTGCTCGCGGTCAGCAAGGTGCCGTTGGTGTTGAACAGCACATAGCTGCCGCGATCCTTCAGATACCGGATCATGCGCGGCAAGCCGCGCACCATCATCGGCTCGCCGACTCCGTGCAAAACGACGCGTGCGATATGCGGAAATTGATCGACTATCGTGGTGAACAATTCCCAGCTCATGTCGCCGGGCGGCTCGAGCGCCTCAAAGGTGCGCGGACAGGTCGTGCACAGCAGGTTGCAGCGGTTTGTCGTCTCGAGATAGAGGCAGACCGGCTCGGCCTCGGCGACCGGGCCGCGCTCCTGCGCGATGTGCTCAAAATAGCGGCGCGGATCGGACGTTGTAGTGCCGGGGAAAGCGCCGGACATGCTCAATTACTCCGGAAAGTGCGCTGCTGGCGGCGCCACAGATCGACCAGCGCGAGGACCGCAAACGGACCATAGATCGCCGATTCCACCAGCACCCGATGACTGCTTCGCACCAGCTGCGAACCCACTGGCACTAGATAGAGCAGAAGGCACGCGTGGGTCAGCCACAGCAAGGACAGCCACGGAGCAAAACAGGCGAACACGATCAACCAGGTAAAATACCACGGGTAATGCGGCGACAGCAGGAACATAAACGCGCCGACCAGCAGCGCGGCGCCAGCGAACTGACCGTCGTCGGCGCTCCGGGTAAAGAGCACTGCGAGGGCCAATGCCCCGAGGAGTGTCGCGGCACCGGCGATGTAGAGGAGCGCCGGCAGGGCGGCGAAAGGCGGTAGGGTTTGGAGCAGGCTCCACGGGTAGAAGCCGGCACCGTTCGCTGCGAAACCTTCCTCTCTGGCGTATCCCGGCAGGAAGCCGAAAACTCGCCAGCCGACGCCGATAAAGGGCAGGTAGCCGAGGACCACGGCGCCGGCGAAGGCGACCGGCATGCGCCACTCCCAGCGGCGGTAGAGCGCCGGCAGAAGCAATGCCGGATAGAGCTTAACCAGAGTGGCGCCGGCCAAGGCCAACCCGGCGAGCCACCCCTTGCCGCGCCGCCGAGCCCACAATGCCAGGACGACAACGGTGATCATCGCCGCGTCGATGTGGCCGCTGCCGGCAAATTCCCAAATCGGCAGCGGATGCCATGCGTATACCAGGATGCGCCCGGAGGGCAGACTGGCGGCGTCGAGGAGGCGCAGCAGCAGGACGATGGTGATCGCCTCGAAGATGACCATCGCCGCCTTCATTACGATCAGCGACTGGCTGACGCGGGTCACTAGCAGGAAAATCGCCTCCGCCGCCGGCGGGTAGATTGTCGGCGCATAGTTGTTGCGGTTGATGCGCGGGAAAATCTGCGGGTCGCGCAGGCGTTCAAGATGGGGGTCGACCGGGATATAGCGGTAGGGGTTGATGCCGGCGGCTTCGACCCGGCCGTCCCACACATAGCGATAGATGTCGGTCGAGAGATAAGGCGGGGCGAGCAGAACCGGGACGCGCAGCAGCACGGAAGCGGAGAGGATCATCGCCAACTCGCGCCGCCCACGGCCGTTCCAGGCGAGCCCGACCGCCAGCAGATAGATCGCGCCCTGTGCCAGGACGACGGTGACAAAGGCGCCGATATCGTCGCGCCGCTGCTGATAAAGGCCAAACAGGGTTAGGCCGAGGAGCGCAGCGGCGCAGGCGGTCAGCGCGCAACGGCGCAACCGGGTCATCCTCGCGCGCGGCCGACCAGCGCCCTGGGCAGGGCAATCCCGATTCCCCGGCCTTCATTTTCAGCAATGAGGCGGCGCAACAAGGCCGCGGTGTGCGGAGCGGGGTACCGGGTCGTCCGGTTTTGATCGACCGCGTTACCGAGCAGCTCCTCGGCCAGGCGGCGTAGCGACGCCGGATCGTCGACATCGTACCAACTCGGCAACAGCACTGCGTCGAGACCGATCTCGCGGGCGCGGTCGAGAGTCTGCGCCAGGACCCGCTCGGTGCTCCAGTCGATCGCCTCGAACAGCCGCCCATGCCGGGTCTTCAGGCCAATGCAATAATAGCCGCCATCCTCGGCCGGGCCGAGCACCACCCGGTTGCCCGGCGCCAGCAGCAGAAGCGCGGCCTCGACCAGGACCGCATTCGGCAGGGTTGGGCTGTCCGAGTTGACCAGGCAAACCGAGCCGTAACTTTTGGCCAGCAGGTCCTCGGCCGCGTCGGCGAGGCTGAAGCCGAGGCCGGCCCGCGGCGACGCCAGCAGCCGGATCGTGTCCGGCACCAAGTCGCGGAACACCGCCTCGGACCCGGGCGGCGAATACGCGACATGACCGTGAATCGGCGCCGATTGCGCTGCCAGGATGATGTTTTCGGCGATGTCGCGGATGAAACAGCCGCTCAATGTCGCCGCCTGCGCGTCGGACAAGGGCGGGACGAGGCGGGTTTTGACAGCGCCGACCCGCGGCGCCTTGGCCATGATCGCCACGGCGCAGAAATCGGCAAGATCGCCAGGCGGCGAGACCCCTCCCCCGCTCATCGCCGCGCGCCGACGAGATCGCGCCAGGCCCGTGCTGCGGCGGCGATCACCGCGAGCGACGCTTTGGCGCCATCGGCTTCGCCTTTCTCGAAATCGCCCGAGACCACGGCCATCTGGTTCGTGACATGGGCGAAGCACAACACCGGCTTGCCACGGGCTCGGGCGAAGGCATAGAGCGCCGCCGCCTCCATCTCGACCGCCAGAATGTCGCGAGCGCGAGCCCTCTCGATCGCCGCCGCGGTCTCGCGAAACGGCGCGTCTGTCGTCCAGGCGGCGCCGCGATAGACCGGTTCGGCCGACCCCGTGAGCGCCGCGAACGCGCTTTCGACCAGGACGGCGTCAGCTTCGGCGAAATCGGTCGCCGGCAAATAATGATAGCTGGTGCCTTCGTCCCTGAGCGCGCGCTCGATCAGTACGAAATAGGGCGGCGGCCCGTGCGCTTTGATCTGCCCGGCCGAGGTCATGCTGATCAAAAAGCGGCAACCGCAGACGAAGAGCTGTTCGGCCAGCAGCACGGCAAAAGCAGCGCCGACCGCGCAGCCGATGATCCCGAAGCGCTCGGCACCGTGGACAAACTCGTAGAGGTCGGTGTGATAGCAGGCCCAGCCCGACGAAAGTCGCGCTGCGCCGGTGCGGCGCAGTGCGCGCAGGATGTCGCCGTCGGGGTCGAGAATGCAGATCTCCGGGACATCGAGGCTGGCTAAGCCCTTTTGCCGGCGCGCCTCGCGCAGCAGGTTCGCCGGCTCGAAGACCGACGCCGCGGAAAAATCTTTGCCCGCCAGGATCGGCGGCGCGGGTGCGCGGCGGTCGTCGGTCATGTCGTCCTTGTTGGCCACAACCCGCGACCCGTCAAGAACCGCGATCGAGAGAAAGCTTGCTAGCGATCCGGCACGCCCGAATTAGAATGCTTGTCCGAAAATCCGCCCTGCACGACAAGGCCGCATGATCAGCACTCTCGACATCCACGAGCTGGTGAAAGACCTGAAGGCCTCGGGATTTACCGACACGCAGGCCGAAGCCGTGACCCATGCGGCCAAGCAGTCGCAGGATTTTTCCGATCTCGTCACAAAATCGGATCTCGCGCCGCAAACCAGTGAATTACACAGTGGGATCAATAATTTACGTGCGGAATCCCGCGAGGAAATAAGTAAAGTCCATGTAGAGATCGTGGCGCTGGAGTTGCCGCTGATCAAATGGATGATCGGCGTGGGCATCGCTGCTTCTTTGGCCGTCGGAGGCATGATCGGGACTGCGGCACAGCCGGTTTTGCGAGCATTGCCGCACGCGTGAATTTGAGGTTTTTCAAGGGGAAACGCCATGTCGCTGAGCCGCGAGTTCGCCCGGTTTGTCGCAGCCCTCGAATACGACGACCTGCCGCCGGAGGTCGTCGACCGGGCAAAGGGCGTCACCCTGGAGGCGCTCGCTTCGGCCTTGGTGGCCCACGACATGCCGGCGAGCCGGCAGGCCTTGGCGCTGATGCGGGAGGAGGAAGCAGGCGGCGGCGGGGCCGCGACCGTCTTGTGCAACGGCAGCAAATTGACCAAGGCCGGCGCCGCCTTTGTCAACACCGAGACGATTTTTGCCGGCGGCAAGTGGGACACCTTCCGCATGCTGACCCATCCCGGCACCGCGATTCTGCCGGCGGCCTTGGCGGCGGCGGAGATTGCCGGATCTTCCGGCCGCGAGTTTCTGACCGCGGTCGCCGCCGGCTACGAGGTCATGGAGCGGATGGCCGCCGAGTTCATCCCGACGGTCATGTCGCGCGGCTTTCACGCGGGTCCGGTGTTCGCCATCTTCGGCGCGGCGATCGCCGCCGCCAAGCTCGGCGGGCTCGACGAAAACCAGGTCAACGGCGCCATCGCCCAATGCGTCAACCTCTCTTCCGGCAATCTCGAAGGCGCGCGCAGCGGCGGGCGCTCCCTGCGCGAGGGCGGCGCGGTGCGCAACGCGCTCCTCGCCGTGGCCTTGGCAAATCACGGGATACCGGGCGGCGAAACGACGTTGGAAGGCGAGGCCGGGTTCTACCACGCCTATGCCGGCAACAACCGCGGCGAACTGCGCTACAGCTTCAACGGCTCGAACCGCACCGATCTCGCCCGGATCACGCAAGGCCTCGGCCGCGACTGGATCTTTCTCGAAACGCTCTACCGCATCTATTCGACCGCCGGCTACAACATCGCCCATATCGAGGTTACGGCGAAACTGTGCGCCGAGCACGATATCCGCCCTCAGGCCATCGAGCGCATCGAGGCCCTGGTCAACTGGTTCGAGACCGAGTATCCGAGCCCGGCCTTCCCCAGCCGCGGCATCGACAACCCGCCGCAAATCGGCAGCACCCAGTATTTCACGGCGTATGGCGCGGTCGAGCGCGGCTACCCGCTGCTGCGCGGCGATCGGCCGGGCCCCGGCGAGAGCGACCCGCCGGCGGTTCTCGATCTAATGCAGCGCGTGACCCTGATCCCGACCGTGCGGCGCACCCTGTTCGGACCGCGGATCACGGTCTTCTTAAGGGACGGCCGCAGCTTCACGAAGGACGGCACCGGCCGCGAATTCATCTGGGATTTCGAAGAAGAGGCTCGCCGCATTCGCCCGGTCGCCTCCGGCCTCGCCATCCCCGAGACGCAATTTGCCGAGCTGATCGACAGCTGCCGTCATCTCGACCGGCTCGAGCGCGCCGCCGACAAGCTGATCGCGCTGACGATCCCCTCCTGAGCGGATGGCCAATCCATCTCTCGGGCCGTGGTCCTCTTTGCTGCGGCTCACCGGCCGGGGGGAGCGGCAAGGCGATGGCCGAAAGCGCGGATAAAGGTGTCGACCGCGGCGGCAACGCTCTCGGCGATGCTCGCCTGACCGGAGTCGGCCTCCAGGCGCAGCAGGTGGCGCAGCTGCGTTTCGCCGCGCACCAGCCCGACGAACTGCTCGGCGGCGAGCCGGGTATCGGCCAGCGCCAGCGACCCGGCCGCCGCGGCGCTCCGCATGAAAGCCTCGATCTGAAGGATGTTGCGCTCGGGTCCGGCATGCCAAAACACTTGGCCCAGCATCGGAAAGCGCGTGACTTCGGCCAAGATGATGCGGTGCAGCGCGATCGCATCGGGGGACAGCAGCAGATCGAGAAACCGCTGGCCGAGTGTCGTTAGCGAGGCGTGAACATCCCCGGGGTCGAGTTCGCCGACCGAGAGGCCGGCAAAGCGGCGCTCGCATTCGCGGCCGATAACCGCGCCGAACAGTTCCTCCTTGCCGGCGAAATGGGCATAGACCGTCGCCTTTGACACGCCGGCCTCGCGCGCGATCGCGTCCATGCTGACGGCGCCAAACCCGCTCGCCAAAAAGGCCCGTTTAGCCGCAGCCAGAATGCTCTCCTGCTTGCTGCCCGGCTGCGCCTCGCTGCGCTCGCTCGTCTGCATCGCCTCGCTGCAGTCCCTGGTCCCGCCTGCCAACTCCCGGCGCACGGGCTTGACAAACTTTACAGAAGCCCTACTTTCGACGCAACATTGAACTGAACGGTTTAGTTCAGAGAGGATGCGCAAGAAGATCGTGATCGCCGTTTTGCTGCTGTGCGCGGCGCTGGGCGGCTCTGGCGGCTGGTATTGGTGGACCACGCTGCGGTTTTTCGAGTCGACCGACGACGCCTATGTCGCCAGCGACGTCTCGGTGATCAGCCCGAAGGTCGAAGGCTACATCAAGGCGGTGCGGGTCCGTGAGAACCAGGCCGTCAAACAAGGCGCGGTGCTGTTCGTCATCGACGACAGCGATTTTGCCGCCAAAGTCGCCCAAGCTCAGGCGGCGGCGGCGACCGAGCAAGCTGCGGTCGCAACCTATGCGAGCCGGCTGGATCTGCAGCGGGCGATGATCGCCCAGGCGCAGGCGACGCTGGACTCGGCCGAGGCCGACCTCACCCGCACCCAGCAGGATTACCAGCGCTACAGCGAGTTGATGGCCAGCGACTTCGCCAGCCGGCAGCGTTTTCAGCAGGCGCAAGCCGATCTGCGCAAGGCCGAAGCCGAGACGGCCAAGAGCCGGGCCGCCCTCGGCGCCGCGCAGAGCGAACAGGGCGTTCTACAGTCGCAGCGGCAGGAGGAGATGGCACGGCTGCAGCAAGCCCGCGCCAATCTCAAGCTTGCCCAAAACGATCTCGATAACACGGTCATCCGGGCGCCGGTCTCCGGCGTCGCCGGCAACCGCGCCGGCCAGGTCGGCCAGTACGTCAAGCCCGGCACCGAATTGCTCTCCCTGGTGCCGTTGCCGCGGGTCTACGTCACCGCGAATTTCAAGGAGACGCAGCTGACCCGAATGCGGCCGGGACAGCTCGCCGAAGTCTCGGTCGACGCGTATCCCGACTACACGTTGGCCGGCCGCATCGAGAGCTTCGCCCCGGCGAGCGGCGCCGAGTTCAGCCTGCTGCCGCCCGACAACGCGACCGGCAACTTCACCAAGATCGTCCAGCGGGTGCCAGTACGCATCGCCTTGCCGCGCAACGACCCGCTTGCCCGCCTGCTGCGCCCCGGCCTGTCGGTCACGGTCAGCATTGACACTCGCGAGCAGGGCGAGGCCACTGCCGGCGGCGGCATCGTCGGCGCGGCTGAGGCCGAGCCGGCCACACCGCCGCCCTCGACAGCGCGATGACCTGGACCTTAGCCCCGCTGCGCCGAGCGGGCGGCGGACGGCGCGCGGCGGTCGCGCTTGTCCCGGCGACCATGCCAAAGCCGCCGATTGCGCGGGCCGTCGCAGCGCCTTCGGCGCAGCCTCAGCCGAGCCTGCGCGACTGGTTCGGCGTGCTCGCCATGGTCGTCGGCCTGTTCATGGCGATCATGGACGTGCAGATCGTGACCAGCTCGCTGACCCAGATCCAGGGAGGCTTGTCGGCCAGCCCAGACGAAATCGCCTGGGTGCAGACCGCCTATCTGATCGCCGATGTCGTGATGGTCCCGCTCTCCGGAACCCTGTCGCGGCTGCTTTCGACGCGCCTGCTGTTCGTGATCGCGGCGCTCGGATTCACCGGAGCGAGCGCCTTGTGCGCAACCGCGACGAGCCTTGATCAGATGATCCTCTATCGTGCGGTGCAAGGGTTCAGCGGCGGCGCCATGACGCCGTTGGTGTTTCCCGTCGTCTATACGAAATTCCGAATGCCGCAGCTGGCGACGATCATGGTGCTGATCTCGCTGATCCTGAACCTGTCGTCGACCTTAGGTCCGACGATCGGCGGCTACCTGACCGATACCTTCTCCTGGCATTGGCTGTTCCTGGTCAACTTGGCGCCCGGCATTTCGGTCGCCGTCGCGGTCTGGCTGCTGATCGATATCGACAAGCCCGACCTCTCGCTGTTGCGCCATTTCGATTTGGCCGGGCTGGCGCTGATGGCGGTGTTTCTCGGCTGCCTCGAATACGCGCTCGAGGAAGGCCCCCGCTGGGACTGGTTTTCGGACGACACGATCTTCACCGTCGTTGTCGTCTCAGGCATCGCCGCCGCCCTGTTCTTCTGGCGCGTGCTGACCTACCGCCAGCCGATCGTCGATCTGCGCGCCTTTACCAATCGTAATTTCGCGCTCGGTTCGTTCTACACGTTCGTGGTCGGCACCGGCATGTACGGCACGACCTACCTAATACCGCTGTTTCTCGCACAGGTCCGGGGCTTCAGCAGTCTCCAGATCGGCGAGACGGTCGTCGTTACCGGGCTCGCGCAGATGCTGATGTCCCCAATCTCCGCCCAGCTGGCGCGCAGAATGGACTTGAGGCTGATGCTGAGCATCGGCATCGGGTTTTTCGCCGTCGCCATGTACCTGACCGCCGGGCTGACCAATCAGTCAGGCTTTGTCGAGCTATTCCTGCCGCAGGTTTTGCGTGGAACGGCGCTGATGTTCTGCTATCTGCCGGCCAATATGATCGCGCTCGGCAGCGTGCCGCAAGACAAGCTGAAAAACTCCGCCGGGCTCTACAACTTGACCCGCGATCTGGGCGGTGCGATCGCATTGGCAACGATCGGGACCGTGTTGAACGACCGACTGCATTTCCACTGGAATCGGCTAATCGAAGACGTCAACATGGCGCGCCCGGCGGTGCAGCATTTTCTCGACATGCAAACCGATCGGTTCGGTGCCTTGGTGCCCGGCGACCCACACCGCGCTGCTGTCGAACTGCTCGCCAACCTCGTGCAGCGCGAGGCGCTGGTGATGAGCTTCAACGACGCGCTGATGCTGCTTGGCGGCATCTTCGCCACCGCCTTGCTGCTGGTACCTCTGATCAAGCGGCCGCGCAGCCGCATCGCCGCCGACGGGCACTGACCGCCGCTTCGGTTCGGCGGCTCCGCGCTTCCCGCCGCCCGTCACCTGGCCTTTGCGATTTCGCCGTGAAGCCAGTCCTCGACCAGCCGGCGGGCGATCGAGTCGCGGCGTGGCAAGCGGAACGTGTCGTCGTCGGTATGCGCGAGCAGCCACCCGCGCTCGACCCAGCGCACGTCTTCAAGCTCGCTGAAATCGACCGTGATCTCGGTCGTCAGCGCGTGGGCGTGAAAGCCGAGCATGACGTTGGCCGGAAACGGCCAGGGCTGGGACGAGTGATAGTCGACCGCACCGACCTCGATGCCGCTCTCCTCGCGCACCTCGCGCGCGACCGCTTCTTCGAGGCTCTCGCCCGGCTCGACGAAACCGGCCAAGGTCGAATACATGCCGGGCGGAAAGTGCCGCGAGCGGCCCATCAACGCGCGCTCGCCTTGCGTCACCAGCATGATCACGGCCGGGTCGGTGCGCGGGAAATGCATCGTGGCGCAGGCCGGATCGGTGCAGCGCCGCATGTGCCCGGCCTCCTCGCTGCGGGTCGGGCTGCCGCACAGCCCGCAAAAACGATGGCGGGCATGCCAGTAGAGCATCGCGCGGGCCAGTGCCAATAGCGCCGCCTCGCGCCGGTCGAGCCGCCCGCCGAGCTGGCGCAGATCGGCAAAGCGCAGGGCTGCGCCCTCGATCCCGCTCGCCGCCAGGGCCGGCGAATGCAGCATGTCGAGTGGTGCGGCGACCGCGGACAGATCGAGCGCGAAATGCGCCCGCTCCTCTACGACGCCGATAAAAACGAGCTCGCCTCGGCCGAACTGCTCCTCGGCGACGCGGTCACCGATCACCGGGACCACCCCAGCCCAGCCCAGCACCGCCGCGCGCGGCTCGCCGCCCTCGATCTCGACGACCAAATTCTGGTTGCGCCACACCGGAACAAAAAGGCTCGCCGGATCGGCCAACCGTTCGAGGATCCAGGCAGTGTCGCGACGGCGCAGCCCGGCCCGCTCGAACCCCGGTGCGGCATAGTAATTTTGTGCTCTCATCGACCCGAGAGTGGCACACCCGCCGGCGCAGCGGCAAGCCGCGAGCGCCGGCGAAAGCCGGTCGGGACGGCGCCGGATTGCCATCGCCTCAGCCGGCAGCTACGATCGGCGATCTCTCCCCCGCGACCAAGGACTGCTTGCGATGCGCACCAGCTTCACCGTCGGCGACATGACGATCCATCGGCTGGTCGAGCAGGAGGCCGGGTTCACTCCGGTCCTCGAATTCCTGCCCGG
Source organism: uncultured Alphaproteobacteria bacterium (assembly GCA_963832875.1). Taxonomy (GTDB): domain Bacteria; phylum Pseudomonadota; class Alphaproteobacteria; order ATCC43930; family CGMCC-115725; genus AP-15. The sequence continues at coordinate 148,464 of CAWHWB010000009.1, forward strand.
ATTGAGCCCGGAATTGCTCGACGAGAACCGGTCCTGGCTGGAGCCCGCCGCACTCGATCCCGCGACCGACAAGCTGGTGCTGTGCTTTCAATCCTATCTGGTCAAGACCCCGCACCACACCCTCCTGGTCGACAGCTGCATCGGCAACGACAAGACCCGGCCGACGCGCGACGCGTGGAACCGCAAGACCGACGATCATTTCATGCAGGCGTTGGCGGCGGCGGGCGTGTCGGTCGACGACATCGATTTCGTCATGTGCACCCATCTCCACGCCGATCACGTCGGCTGGAACACGCGGCTCGAAAACGGCCGCTGGGTCCCCACCTTCCCCAACGCGCGTTATCTGTTTTCCGAAAAGGAATACGGTTATTGGTCCGCAGAGCACGCCAAGAGCCCAATCGACGCATTCGGCGACAGCGTATTGCCGATCGTCGCGGCCAGGCGCGCCGACCTGGTGACGAGCGAGCACGCGCTCGACGACCATGTCCGCCTGATGCCAACGCCGGGCCACACGCCCGACCATTTCGCGGTCTGTCTCGGCCGCGGCGGCGATGCAGCGGTGCTGACCGGCGACCTGATCCATTCGCCGTTGCAGGCGCGCTATCCGGAACTGGCGATGCGCGTCGACTATGACCCAAAGCAGGCCTCGGCGACCCGCCGCGGTTTCCTCGAGCGCTATTGCGACACTCCCACCCTGTGCTGCACGATGCACTTCCCCTCGCCCTCGGTCGGCCATGTCAAGCGCTGGGGCGGCGGCTTCCGCCACGAGCCGGCGCCGAATACCTGACGCCGGCGAGCGTTGGCACCATCGATTTGCCGCAAGCCCCTGCTCTTCAACGCTAACACCAAAAAAGGCTTTTCGCAGCCTCTGGCCGCGATGGCAAAGCGCGGGTCGGAAGCACCCAGTACTTCACCGCCTATGGCGCCGTCGAGCAGCAACTCGGCCTCGGTCAATGGTCAATTCTCCGGCGGGTAGACGAGCTCATTGGAAGCTTCACTCTTAGGAAGCACGTCCTCCGCTCCCCGACCCGATCCTACAGCGAGCGTCGTGGGTGAAACCGATGGTCGGCCTCGGTGAAACCGCTGTCCTGCAGGTTATGCCTGCGGGGTTACGGCTGTTTTTCCCTATCCCCGCTATGCGCCGCCAACTTCTGTTCTCTTGTTTGCAGAAGCTGTGACGGAAGCGGAAATACGTCATCGACATAAACGAAATCGTCTTCAGATTTTTCGGTTTGTGTAACCGAATCAACCCAAATTTTCCTGATTGGCTCATTTTGTATAGATAGGAACACCGTCGGGCCAAGATCAGGATCGGTTATAAAACCGTGGGCCACCGTCGCTCCGATCGACACTCTTGTTCGCTCATGGTAGGCGCTCCATTCGGCGTTGCGCGAAAGATGACCGCGGCCGGTGAATATATAAAACTCGCTGTCTATTTTTCGGTGGACATGCGGAAGATAAGCACCGTCGATAATGACGAGTTCCCACACCCTTTCCCCAAACCAGCCGAGCCGGAAAATATCGAACGAAGCACCGCTTTTGTCGTCGCCTCGCACGAGGTGCTTGACGTTGCCGAAGGGAGTACCGTCGGCATTTACAAACGGCAATTCCTCGATCGGCAAATCGGCGATGCGATCCGCATATACTTTCCCCGACATCGAATGAAACCGGCGATGAAGCTCCTCGATCATTTCGTCGTCGTTCATTTAGGATGACCCCTTTTGATCTCAGCCTACGAGATTAAATAGCGGGTTCCTGTAAACAACGTTTCCGCCGGGAACCCGGCTGCGAGCAATTCCACTCGAGGACCTTTGGGATAACGCTCTCGGGGCGGCGCTATTAGTATCCCCGCAGGAAGGCGCAGACCTGGGCGGTCCATTCGGCGGGCTTTTCGAAGGGGGGCCAGTGGCCGCAGTTGTTGAGGAGGACGAGGCGCGAATCGGCGATGTGGTTCAGGATCGCGATGGAGACCTCGAACGGCACCATCCGGTCGTAGCGGCCGTGGATCAACAGGACGGGGGCCTGGATGCCGGCGAGATCGGGGGTGTAGTCGTGCGGCAGGCTGACCGATTGGCGGCGCGCCTCGATGAACTCGGGCGACCAATTGTGGGCGTGGTGGATGTAGTCGACCAGATCGTCGGTCACCAGGCTTTCGTCGTCGATGTGAACGGCGCAGGTAGCGCCGAATATTTTCGCGGCTCGGGTCGGCGATGGTCCGCTGGGTGGCCCGGCTGCCTTCCGAGGGACGATTGGCCAAAAGGTAGCGATCGCCGCCGGTGCCGATATGCGAGCCGCCCATGACGAATTTGCGGACCCGCTCGGGGTAGGCGATCGCCGCCACCATCGCCGACTGCCCGCCCTGCGAGTTGCCGACCCAGCATGGCCGCTCGATGCCGAGGGCGTCGAGCAGGGCGACCGCAGTCCGCGCCTGGAGCGCGTGTACCCCCTCGCGGTAGACGACCGGGCCGGTCTTTGAAAAGTTCGGCAGGTCAATCAGGATGCAGCGGAAGAGCGTTGACAGCGCGCCGACCGCCTTGTGAAACGTGATCCACGCGGTGGTGCCGGGACCGTAGGAGTGCAGGAACAGCACCGGCTCGCCCTCGCCGAGATCGTGGTAGTGCACATTCATGCCGCCGGCCATGATGGTCTTGGCCGTGCCCGCCTCGGTCAGGCCATTCGACGCGATGAACGGCATCACCCCCTCCGTTTCTCCGTCTAAGAAATAACCGATAGCCTGAAAGTGTAGCTCACCACCGAGGCGCAGAGAACACGGGGAATGGTCAAAAAAAGCCGGACCCGATCCCGGCCATCTGCGCCGGCCTGCGCCGGCGGCGGGTGCAGGGCTCTGCGCTCTCGTTCGGCGATCGTGACGACCGCCACGGCGCGCTCGGTCAACAGGCCTGAAGGCGCTCGGGAAGGTTGTTGACGAGGGCCAATCGCTGCTCTACGAAATGGCGATGATCAACGCATGCCTATGCCTGATGAAAACAACCCGCTCGCGCGGCGACGCCGTGGGGCCCGAGGGTATGCGCGTGCGGTGAACTGAACCAACACGTGACGATACGAGGGCCCCGCCGGCACTGGTGGGGCCTTTCTTTTTGGGGTCTCTCTCGGGACATCGGTGGCGCCGCGTTGACGGGGAGAGAGATGGACCGAGCCAATCCCGCCGGTCAGCGATGTCGCAGGATCGCACGATCCGCCATTGGCGTTGAGCTGTGGGCGACCCTTGCGCTTGCGGCGCCGCTTGCCGCGGCCAATCTCGCGCAGATGGCGATGGGCGTCACCGACATGGTGATGGTCGGGCGGCTCGGCGCCATGCCGCTTGCCGCCGCCGGGCTCGGCGCGATGCTTTATTTCACCGGCGGCGTGATGATTCAGGGAATCCTTTCCGCCGTGGCGCCGCTCGCCGCGCATGCGCTCGGCGCCAAAGATCGCGCCGCGGCCGGTCGGGTCGCCGGTGCGGGCCTCGCCCTCGCCGTGCTGTTGGCGCTGCCCTTCGTCGCCCTGGTGACGAGTTTGGGTCGCCTCCTCCACGTGCTCGGCTACAACCCCGCGCTCGCCGCCGAGATCGGCCGGTTTTTACATGCTATCGCCTGGGGCGGCCCGGCTTTTCTCGGCTTTGCCGTGCTGCGCAGCCTGCTCGCGGCGCTCTCGCACACCGGCGCCGTGATGGCGGTGCTGCTCGTCTGCGTCGCCGGCAACGCGGCGCTGAACTGGGTGTTGATCTACGGTCATCTCGGCGCGCCCGCCCTCGCCGTGGCGGGTTCGGGCTATGCGAGCGCCATTAATCAATGGTTGATTTTGGCTGGTCTGGCACTATGCGCTCGGATCATGCCCGGCCTCGCGGGTTTGCGGGTGCTGCGCCGCACCTTCGCCGCGAGCGGGACCGAGATGGCGAACATTCTTCGTCTCGGCCTGCCGATCGGCGGGATCATGGGCATCGAGCTCGGCGTCTTCGTTGCCGCCGGCGTCCTGATAGGGCTGCTGGGGGCGGCAGCGCTCGGAGCGCACCAGCTCGTGCTCAATTGCGCCAGCATCACCTTTATGGTGCCGCTGGGTCTCAGCCAGGCTACCACGGTCCGGGTCGCCCTCGAGCTCGGCGCTGGCCGGGCACCGGCGGCGCGCCGGTCCGCCTTCGTGGCGCTCGCCCTCGGGATCGGGTTCATGGGCGCCACGGCGATGGTGCTGTGGACACTCCCACGGGCGATCATCGCGGTCTATGTCAACGTCGCCAACCCGGCCAATCGCGAGACCGTCGAGATTGCGCGGCGTCTGATTACGATCGCCGCGCTGTTTCAGGTGTTTGACGGGATGCAGACGATTGCCGCCGGCGCGTTGCGCGGCTACAAGGACACGATGACCCCGATGCTGCTCGCCACCTTTGGCTATTGGTGCGCAGGTTTCGCCGGAGGCTGGGTGCTCGCCTTTCCACTCGGCTACGGCGCTGTCGGCCTGTGGTGGGGCCTCGCCCTCGGACTCGCGATCGTCGCCGTCTTGCTGACCCTGCGGCTTTATCTGATCGCGCGCCCGATCCGCCGGGGAGCCGAGGCGGTCGCCATGCGCTAACTCGGCGGGCAAAAAGGGGAGTTGCGGCGGCGAGATTGCTTCGCGCTTCGCTCCGTGATCCGCTGCAGACGCCGAAGCCGGGCGCGCCCAACAACTTCGGATAGCCGCCGTCAGCTGCGACTTGCGCGAGCGTCGGCGTTATGTTGAGACGCAACCCACAGAAGAGGACACGAAAATGCCCGCAGCAGATTCCGACAGGCCGAGCGTGCGCGCCGCGGCGGCGGCTTCCGCAACGGCCGTGGCGGCGCCGCCGGCTCCCGCCATTGCCCCTTCGCTGCCGCCGGTGCACGCGGTCGATCTGATGACCATCGAGGGCTCGGCGGCGTTCGGCGCGCGGTGGCGGACGATGGAGGCGAAGATCGTCGAAGTCCCAGCGATCCCCGATGCGATGCCCGAGTTCAAGACCACCTACGATGTCCAGCCGCATGCCGGCGACAGCGGTTTCGATGATACCGCGTGGCCGGCGATCCCAGCGACCGAGCTCGGTGCCAAGCGCGGCGGCGGCCGGGTATCGTTCATCTGGTTCCGCGCGAAACTGACTGTGCCGGCCGAGGTCGGCGGCTTCGATCCGTCGGGCGCCAAAGCGGTGCTGACGGTGAACGTCGACGATTACGCCGAGATCTGGGTCAACGGGCAAATGCCGCGCGCCGCCGGCCGGCCGAGCCCGGCCACGATCCAGGGTTTCAACATGCCCAACCGCCTCGTGCTCAGCGACGCGGTCCATGTGGGCGAAACCTTCGAAATCGCGGTCTTCGGCATCAACGGGCCGATCTCGGCCGCACCGCCGAATACGGTCTGGTTCCGCGAGGCCAAGGTCGAGTTCTACCGCTGATCCGCGGTCGCTTTGCCGGCACCGCCATCAAGTTAGATTTTCTCCGCAAAGAAAAGGCATCAAGCCGGTCGGGACCGTTGGTCGGGGGATCACCGGCCTCAGCGCCTCAGCGCGATAATGATGATTGCGAGCGGAGTTGAATTCTTGACCGGGCAATCGATCTGCCGGAAACGGACTTTGTTACCCGGCGGCGACGACGGACGATGATCCTCCTTCCGCTCGGCGCCGGGACATTGTCGCCCGAGGGGTCGGATGGTCGGATTTGATCGGCGTTGCAAAAAGGGGCGTCGTCTCTCAGTCGCCGTGCTCGCTCTACTGGTAGTGCTGGCCGCGGGGCGCGGGCAGGCGCAGGGCCCCGCCGGCAGCGGACAGGTCTTGGTGCCTGGCGCCAGTATCGAAAAGCCCGGCGACACCGGGGTGCGGGCTCATACCAACATCGAGATATTTAGGCCGAACCGGAGCCGGCGCGGCGCGCCGGCAGCGTCGAACAACCCCGGTCCCGGCGCCGTCGCTCCGCCTTCCTCTCCGGTGTCGGGAAGCTTCGCCCGGCCGCAATAGTCACGTCGCGGGCGCGCCTTCCGCTCACGACGCGAGAACCGGAAACCGATCGTTAAGAAGTTGGGCGCATAGCCGAACATCAGCGCCCGAAGCGAAGCGGATGACCCGCCGGATGCGGCCGGAAAGCCATCGACGCTCCGGGCTCGCGGCCTTCGGCGCCGGCCCGGCCGTGAGACGGCTCGACGAGAGGCAGAACCATGACGCGACGCGTATTGACGACCGTCCTGCCGACCGTCCTGCCGTTGATCGGAGCCGCGGTTCTCGGCGCCCTGTCGGCGGGTGGCGCCTCCGCCCAATTCGCACGGCGCGGCGGTCAGGTCGAGATCCCCCAATCGAGCATCGAACAGCCCGGATCGATCGGCGTCCAGGCCCACACCAACATCAAAGTATTCGTTCCCGCGGGCGGCATGGATGCGGTCCAGCCGCCGTCGTTTGCGCGCGAGGCGAACCCGCTGGAGAGCCCGCCCTACGCCGGCTATTTCTTCGAGACGCCGGCTTCACTCGGCTGCGTTTACAAGCTCGTGGCGACGCTGGCGGCGGGGTGCAACCCTAATACGGTGGTCTCCGATCCCTCCGGCGGCGCCCGCGCGATCGCGATCGTCGACGCCTACCACTATCCGAGTGCGATCAGCGATCTGCGCGTCTTTTCGGCCCAGTTCGGGCTTTCGCTTCCAACGGGCGCGACTTTCCAAGTCGTCTATGCCGGCGGCCGACAACCCCCGGTCAACGCCGACTGGAACCTCGAGGAAGCTCTCGACATCGAGTGGGCGCATGCTATGGCCCCCGCGGCGAAGCTCTATCTGGTCGAAGCGGCCTCGGCCAACTTTGGCGACCTCCTGACCGCGGTCTCGGTCGCCAATTCTCTGCTGAAGGCAGCAGGCGGCGGCGAGGTTTCGATCAGTTGGGGCGGCAGCGAGTTCCCGGCGGAAACGAGTTACGACCAGTACTTTACCCAACCGGGGGTGGTCTACTTCGCGGCTTCGGGCGACAGTCCCGGGGTGATTTGGCCTTCGACCTCGCCAAACGTCGTCTCGGTCGGGGGCACCAGCATCAGCCGCAACCCGACGACCGGGGTGTTCCAACAGGAGGTTGCTTGGCAATCGGGTGGCGGCGGGCCCAGCATTTACGAAGCCCGGCCCAGTGACCAAAATGGGATTTCGGCTGTCGTGAAGACCCAGCGCGGCAGCCCGGACGTCTCCGCTGACGCCGATCCTTCCACCGGAGTTTGGGTCTATGACAGTCCCTACTGGTACATCGTCGGCGGCACCAGCGTTTCGACCCCGGTCTGGGCCGGAATCGTCAACGCCGCCGGCGGTTTCGCCGCTGCGGCGCGGAGCGAGCTCGCCACCATCTATGCAAATCGGGGAAATGCATCCGACTTTACGGACATCGAGCAGGGTTCCTGCGGCCCGAACGAGGGTTACCTCGCGGCCGCCGGTTGGGACTTCTGCACCGGGGTCGGCAGTCCCTTAGGCAAGCACGGAAAATAGCGCCGATCAGCCGACGCCGCCAATCGGGCGTCCCGCGCCGCAGTGCGAGCTCAACCCGGTCTATCGTGATAGTCAACGCGCGTTCGCAGGCTCGTCACCGGATCAGTCAACGCGGCCGGGTACTTCAACGCGAAGGTGATGCAGCGCGAAGGCGTGTCGTCGCGCGAGGGTTTCAGCGATGCGGCGGCGATGGCAGACCTGCCAGTCGGCCTCATAGCACAGGAGGCAGCTCGGGGCGGCTTCAGCGATGTCGCCGGCACGCCGCAGGTCGAGCTCTGCCTCCGGGCGGGCGAGCTTGTCCTCGACGATCGCCCAGAACCGGTCCCATTCCCGACGGCGGCCGGCGAGCCGGCCCTCGGGCGGGGTGCCGAGCGCCGCCAGATGCACATAGCGCATGCCCGCCTCCTCGACCGCCGCCGCGAGCTGGCGCTTCGAGAAACCCGGTCGGCGCGAGATCGGTCGCTCGCGCACGTCGATCAGCACTGCCACGCCTGCCGCAGCGAGTGCGGCGAGCACATCCCGCAGCAAGGCCTTCTCGTAGCCGATCGTGTAGAGGCCTCTTTCCGTCATCGGTGGCTCACAAAAAATCGGACGCCGCATGCTCGCCATCACCGGGCTCGACCCGGTGATCCCCGCCTTCCTGCCGGTGCAGAAAGTCGTAGATGGCCGTGTCGAGCATGGCCATGACCAGGAGTTCGGTCATGCAACGCGATATCGTGCGACCGCGGCAGGGTCGAGCTCGATGCCGAGACCCGGCCGGTCCGGCAAACAGATCATGCCGTCGCCGTCGATCCGGATCGGCTCCTTCAGCAAGTCGTCGCGCAGCCCGTTCGGGTTCTGGTCGAATTCGAGCACCAGCCCGTTCGGGATCGAAGCAATGAAATGCAGCGAAGCGGCGAGCGTCACCGCGCTGGCGAAGGCGTGCGGCGCCACCATCAGATGGTGCGCCTGGGCCAGTGCCGCGATGCGGCGGCATTCGGAAAAGCCGCCCGACCAGGCGAGGTCGGGCTGCACGATGTCGACGGCACCGCGGGTGATCAGCTCGCGGAAGCCGTAGAGCCCGATCTCGGTCTCGTAGCCGGCGATCGCGGTCGCGAGCGCGGTGGCGACGCGGGCGCTGCCGTCGATGTCGTCGGTTGCGACCGGCTCCTCGATCCAATAGAGCCGATAGGGTTCGAGCGCGCGGCCCATTTCGATCGCCATCGCCGGGCTCCAGGCGCAGTTGACGTCGACCATCAGCTTGGCTCGCGGCCCCAACGCCCGGCGCACCGCGGCAACCCGCGCGATGTCCTCTTCGGGCTCGACCTCGCACCTATCCGCGCCGCCGACCAGGTGGCGCAGATGGGATTGCGTCGACGGGTTGCGCCCGATCTTCATCTTCATGCCCTTGAAGCCGCGGGCGCGGTAGCCTTCGGCCTCGCCGGCGAGATCGTCGACCGATTTGCCTTCCTGGTAGAAGCCGCCGCTGGCATAGGCCTCGACCCGGTCGCGGCAGGCGCCGAGCAGCCGGTAGACCGGCATCTTCGCGACCTTGCCGGCGATGTCCCAGAGCGCGATGTCGATGCCGCTCAACGCATTCATGACGATGCCGCGGCGGCCGTATTGGCGAGTGCGCGCGAACATCTTCTGCCACAACCCTTCGATCAGCAGCGGGTCCTCGCCGAGCAGCATCGGCCGCAGCTGAGTTTCGATCACGCCGCGGGTGCTGCCGCCGCCGACCCCGGCCTCGCCGATGCCGGTGATGCCGCTATCGGTTTCGACCTCGACCAGGAGGCCGCCGCGGGCCGACTGCATGCCGCCAGCGCTGCCATAGGGCGGTTCGCAGCGGTAGGACAGCGGGATGGTGCGGACATCGGCGATCTTCATCGACCCGGCCCCTCGTCCAGCACGGCCAGGAGGTCGCATTGGATCTGCATCGGCGCCGCCAAATCGTGCGAGGTCATGGTGTGGCGCGCCGGCCGCGAATGCGGGTCGGGGAACATCGCCACCCAATGCTTGTTAAGGATCGGGCGCAACGCGCGGTCGGTGATCCACACCGTCATTTTGACGATGTCCTCCGGGGTGCCGCCGGCGGCTTCGATGACCCGGCGGACGTTGGCGAACATCGCGCCGCATTGCGCATCGAGGTCGGGATCGACCTTGCCGGTTTCCGGGTCGGCCCCGGAGATCGCCCCGGTCACGACAAAAGGCCCGCGGCGGCAGGCGCTCGGGATCGGGTTGACATGCCGTGCTCCGGGCACGTTGATGCTCTGCCGCTGTTCCATGGGTCGTCCTCCGATTGCCTCAGCCGGCGGCGCCCGCGACCGCGGACCCGCCGCGGTGTAGTATGCCAGCAGCGTCCGCGGGTTTGGAGGTCGCCATGTTGAGCGACGATCAGCGCCGCTTTCTCGACAGCCGCCAAGTCGGCCATCTCGCCACCGCGGATGCGGGTGCGACGCCGCACGTCGTGCCGGTGTGCTTCGCCGCGGCCGGCGACACGCTCTACATCACGATCGACCAAAAGCCCAAGGGCGAGCCGCGGGCACTGAAGCGCCTGCGTAACATCATGGAGAATCCGGCCGCGGCCTTTGTCGCCGACCATTATGCCGAGGATTGGGCCCGGCTCGGCTGGGTGATGTTGCGCGGACCGGCCGAGATCCTCGAGAGCGGACAGGGCGGGGAAGGCGGCGCGGAGCACGGCCGCGCGCAGGCGTTGCTGCGCTCGCGCTATCCTCAATACCGGGCGATGCGGCTCGCCGAGCTGCCGGTCATCGCCATCCGCATCGAACGGGTGGCGAGCTGGGGCGATCTCTCGGTCGATCCCCAGCCGGGCGGTCGATCCTAGCCGGCAGGGCTGCGGCAACGGCGGCGAGCTATGCGCAGCCCGCGTTGGTGCGGTCGGCATAGCCGGCCTTAAGCTTGCACGAGGTGAACGATCCGATCGAGGAGCAAGAAGCCATGTCTGCCGCAACCCACAATCCGGAGACCTCCCGTCTTTACGGCGAGCTCGAGGATCGGCTCCTCGCCCGCGACCAGGTCGGCGGCAGCCGGGTGTATTACGAATTGCTCCGCCGCGGCCGGCCGTTGCCGGAAATCATGGCCCAGGCGGTGCGCATTCACGCGCCCTATACGCACGTGCCGTACCATCAGCGCATCGACGACGGCTTTCCCAACTTCGTCAACAACGACCATTGCCTCCTGTCGGCGCGCGCCGCGGTCAACCTGACCAAGATGCTGCCCGAAAAGCTGGCGGCGCTGCCATTGGCGCAGACCATCTGGTACATCCCCTCGGGCCTAGACATCTGGAACCAAAAAATCCTGAAGGCGCCGGGCCATTATGCGACCCGCGGCTACAAGATGCCGAACACCGAGCCACCAAAACCGGTCGTCTATTGGCCCGACCAGGAGCCGCTCAAGGAGCCCGGCCCGCTCAATGAGCGCCTCAACCACTGGCTGACCCTGGTCGAGCGCGGCCAGGTCATCGACGCCTACCGCGTCTTTCTCGGGTTGATGGAGGAAAAAGAGCACCGCAAGGAAGTCCTAGCGCAACTGGTCTTCGCCGGACTGATCGATGTCCAGGACCGCATGCTCTACAACCGCTCCTATACGACCGGGCACAAGGCCTACCGCGCCCGCTCGGTGGTCGAACTCGGCAACGCGATCGGCTGGGACAACGCCCACGACGTGATCTACGCCGGGGCGCTCGACATCGCGGTGGGCCCGCGCTGGCACTCGGTCTACGAGATGGCCTGCAACATCGTTACGATGTTTATCGAGGGTGCGGAGGTCCACGCCGTCCCGCAAGGCGGCACCACCGAGCGCGAGCGCGCGCTGCTCGAGAATGCTGGCGATCTCGGCAAGGGTGAAACCGACGAACTGGTCGACGCGCTGACCCGCCAGCACGAGCCGGCCTATATCGAGCGCATCAGCGCACTTCTATTGGCCGGCAAATCGCCGCGGCGGATCGTCGATGCGATCCAATTGGCGGCCGCGCAGGTCGTGCTGGAGACCGACGGCCCGAACGCGTTCTCGATGCCGCAGCACACTTACGAATACTGCAACACGCTCGGCTGGTTCTACGACAATTTCGCGCACCCGCAGCGGCTCAAATTGCTCTACGTCGCCGGCTCGATGGTCAATCAGGCCGCGTGGAATCAGCAGCACATGGGCTGGGCCAAATCGGCACCGGTCAGCGCGCCCGCCGGCGCCGATCGCCTGACCGGCAACCAGATCATCGGCCGGCTCGAAGATTCGCTGGCGGCGCTCGACACCGCGCAATCGGTCGGCTGGACCAAGGCCTATCTCGACAGCGGCGAGGACCGGTCGCTATTGGTCGAGCGGCTGGCATTGATGGCAGCGCGCTTCGGCAATGACCCGCACAACCAGGAAATCCCGCAATGCCTGTTGCAGGATTACGGCCGGAACCAATGCGCCGACCGCGACCGGCTGCTGCTCGCCTGCGCGCACATCTCCGCTGGCCACCGCAAATACGGCGACACCTTCGAGGCCGCCCGCCGCTTTGGCGAAGCCATGGGTGTCGCTGAATTGCAATAGCGTCTCGGTCTCAAGGCCGCCGCCCTCAAGGCCGACGCCCTCGCGGGCGAAGATCTCGGCCTGGCGGTAGCGCGGCAAGGGGTCGTGGTACTTCGATCCCAGGATGTGTGCCAGCAGCCCCGCGCCGGCGCGCGCGAGCAATTGGGTGGGTCGGGCGCCGCCGCCACGACCGTGTCGCAGGCCCGGCAGGAGAGCTTCTCGCCGATGTGCCGGACCACCCCCGCCTTCGCCAGGGCAGGCTCTTGAAGCGGCCCGGCACGTCATCGAGGGTCTGGGTCACGTTTTCACCGATGCGCCGCAGTGCGCCACCGCAACTCGGGCACGCCGGGCCGGCGCGGTGCATCACCGCCTCGCGCGCAGACTGCGATGCAAACTTTCGACCGCATTGGCGCTGACGATCGAGCCGGCGGCCGATTGCGCCCGCTACGACCGGCTGCGCCATCCGCCGCCGGCCGAGGAAGCGTACCGTGGAGCGGCATGAGATCGTCGCGCTGATGAGCCAGCTCAAGCGAGCCGCAATGCGCCCGGCTTATGACGAGGACTCCGGGGACGACCGCTCCCCAACCGCCAGTGTGGGTTCCGATTGGACGCCGATCCCGGGTCCCGCGTTCGGCGCTGAGTGACACCCGATCGCTCATCAGCCGAACCGTCACCCCAAACACCCCCGGAAAGCCCAGGGGCAGTGTCATCTCTAACTGGCAGACGGGTGACATTTTAATCGGGCGCCTACAGGCGCCTACAGCCCGCAGTCGCATAACCGCATATTATGGAAAGCGACTTTTACGCATGCATAAATAGTAAATCACCTAGACAAGTCTATCGGAAGTCCACCGAAGACCGCCCAGCGCGATTAGGCCGCCTGGGCGAATTTGGTCTGCACCTCTTGCTCGTAGGCGAGTAGTTTGCGGACGCTCGGCCGCTGCTGCATCCGCTCGAAATGCGCGATGCAATTCTTGAACTGGGCAAGGTCGAGGTTGAATTGGGTGCCGCGTCGAAAGCACCAGAAGAAGTGGGCATCGACGGCGGTGAAATGGTCGAAGAACCATTCGCGACCGGCGAGCCTGTCGTCCGCGATCCGGTAGTTCTCGAACAGCTGCTGTTGCGCGAGCCGTCGGACCAACTCCTCGGCGCCAGGCAGGTCGCAAACGCGCGGCGGCGAATTGATCCGCGACAGGAACGGGTGGATGCCCGAGGCGCACCAGGCCAGCAGCGAGATCGCATGCAATTCCTGCATCGGGTCCGCCGGCAGCAGCCGCGCCGCCGGAAAATGCCTGGCGATCCAGATCTGGATAGCGACGTTCTCGGTCAGCGGCTCGCCGTCGATCACCAGCACCGGCACCTTGTGCTTGGGATTGAGCCGCAGATATTCCGGCGCCATGTGCTGCGACTGGCGGAAATTGAGCGGGTGCACCTCGAACGGCGCGCCTGCCTCGGTCAAGGTCACGTAGGGCACCAGCGAACACGCGTTGGGTGCGTAATAGAGGAGTAGCCGCATTTCCGATCTCCCGGCCGACATTCCCGGTTTCCGAGGCCGGCGGGTGCGATTGTCTGCCTTTTCCGCTCACCGGGGCAACCCTGCCGTCGCTTGGACCCGGTGGGGCGGCGTCAGCCGCGGCCTCGGTGCGGGCGAACGGCGTCGAGCAGTGCTGCGGTCGGAGCAAGGCGCGGTCCTTCGCCTTCGTCGACCGGCGGGACGATGGTCACGCCCCAGCTGGGCAATTTCTCGAGCGACGCCCGGGCCTCGGGATGGTTTAGCAGCGGCGCGTTCAAGGATGGGGCTACGATCACCGGCGTGCCCCGCCCGATCGCCTCGGCGACGACCGAGAGCGCAAGGTTATCGGCGATGCCATGCGCGAGCTTGTTCAGCGAATTGAAGCTGCACGGCGCGAACAGCACCACACCACGCGGCGGCCGCGGGCGGATAGCCAGGTCGAAATACGATTGGACGACCCGCACCCCCCCGACATCGGCGAGGTCGCGCGGTGCGATCACCCGCGAGGCGTTCGGCGTCGGCAGCGCGATGACGGTCGAAAAACCGAGCCCGACCAGCCCGCGCAACAGCTCGGGACAGCGCGCCGATGTCGTCGTGCCGCTGAGCGCCAGATAGGCCACATCAAACCTTTCGCCATCAGCTGCGGCAAGGCTCATCTTGCTCTCTTCGACATTGCGGCGGATTCGGGCGTCGCCTGGCGCCCCCTATCCGACGCCGTTTTGACGGCGCCGACAAGGCGATGCGCAAAACACGATTGCGGGGCGGCCGTTCCAACCTTGGGTGCCATTCACGAGCTTCGTGCCTAACCTCACCGTTGGTATTTTGCGAGTGCCCTCGCTAGAATTGCCCCAAATTTAGAAAGAGGGGGCCGATATGCCCACAGATCAATTCGATGCGCTAAGCGTGGTTCGGAACTGTGATCCACCTCCGCTCGATTTAAACTCGTGTGCGGCCGCCCGCCAGCTGCGGCGGGATAGCTTTTCTCGCCGGCTCATGCTCGCCGGCTTCGCAGCGACGGTTCTGCTGTTCGGCCCGTGCGCTACGGCCCTCGCGCAACACATTTCGGCTGCACTCGCCGGTGAGGCCGCGCACGCGCTCAAGATGGGTAAGCTTTTCCCGGAACCCAGTACCGGTACTCAGACGACCCCCGCTGTAATCCCGCGCCTGGAGATCGACCCCGACCCGAGCGGAGCGGTTGCGACGTTCCAGCCGAACGGGCCTACAAAAACCGCGAACAACGCTTTTTTTCAAAGTCTCGGCACGAATGGGCGTAGCTGCTTCACCTGTCATCAACCGCAAGATGGGTGGACGATCAGTGCTGAGCATGTGCGGGACCGTTTTCGCGAAAACTCGGACGACCCGCTGTTTCGCTTGATCGACGGCGCCACTTGCCCGTCCGATGATGTCTCCACCCCGAGGGCGAAGCGGAAGGCCTACAGCTTGCTGTTGGAGAAGGGCCTGATCCGCAATGGGATAGCGCTTCCGTCGCCACGGCAGTTCGAGATCGTTGATGTCACCGACCCCTATAATTGCACTGCCAACTCGACGACAGGGCTGAGTGCCATCCCCACAACCAGCACCACGACCGGCACCGTATCATTGTACCGCCGCCCATTGCCGACGACAAATCTGGGCTTCCTGAGCACGCTCCTGTGGGACGGGCGCGAGCCGAACCTTTTCAAGCTGGCGAGCGATGCGACGGTGAACCGGGCTCAGGCAAATATAGTTCCGACCGCTGCCCAATTGCAGCAGATCGTGACCTTCGAGGGGTGCGATACCCAGAATGAGAGCGCGACCGGGTTGTGCGCAACTACTCCAGCCGGTTCCGGTATTTACACCGCGCAGATCTTCGATGACGACGCGGCATACCTCGCTGCCGAGGGGGCAACGGGCGGCCCCGAACCCCTCTCGCAGCAGGTGACCGGCTTCTTTGTCGGGATCAACGATCCTTTTGGGAACAATCCGACTGGGGCGCCCTTCAGGTCGGATATATTTCACCTTTACGACGCGTGGGCCGAGCTGCAAGGGCGCGGCCCTGTCGTCGCGGCTCGCGAAGCAATCGCTCGCGGAGAGCAGGTATTTGACTTCACCAACATTAACATCACTGGGGTGGCGGGGATAAACGACGCCCTCGGCCAGCCGAGCTTCCCCGGGTCCTGCGCCACCTGCCACGACACGCCAAACGCCGGCGATCATTCCATCAAGGCGGCATTGAACATCGGCATCACCAATGCCGGGACGAATCGTCCGCCGGTCGTCGACATCTCAGGATTGCCGGTCTTTACCATCGTGTGCACGTCAGGCAGCAGCCTGCTGGCGCCGATAGGTCAGATGTTCCAGGTTACCGATATTGGGCGCGCGATGATTACCGGAAATTGCGCTGATATCGGCAAGCTCAAAGGGCCGATCCTGCGCGGATTGGCGGCGCGGGCGCCATATTTTCACAACGGCTCGGCCGCGACCCTTCTCGATGTCGTCAACTTCTACGACCAACGATTCAAAATAGGGTTTACGGATCAGCAGAAGGCCGATTTGGTGGCGTTTCTGAATTCGCTTTGATACGCCGAAGCAACTCGGGGGCGCGTTGCCCGGATCGCTATTTGAACGTCGCTTCGCGGCCGTCGTCGGAGGCCTGTTTGATGGTGTCGACCAGGCGGTGCAGCTCGACCGCCGTCGCGAAATTCGGCTGAGGGCTCGTGCCGCCGCGAGTCGGCTGATCTCGTATTGCCCGGGCGAAAAGCGTGTACATCTGGCCGACGTTGACGGCTTCACCCGAGGGCGTGGCGGGCGAGGTGAACTTGAAGCGCTCCGGCACCGGGATTGGCGCCAGCGTATTGCCGCCCTGCGCGCCGTGCAGGAAAACCGCGCTCAACTGCGGCGAATCCTTGCCAGTAATGACCAATGTGCCGTCGCGGCCGTAGATTTCCATGCGATAGCCGCTGCCGGCGAACGGGATCGCGCCGATATGGACCGAGGCCACGGCACCGCTCGCCAGCCGGCCGCTGAGCAGCACGTTGTCGGGCGAGGTCACGTCTAGCCAGGTATTGGCGCCGGTGTCGAGCCATTGCTTCGCCTGGGTCGCGACCACCGCGGACAACCGAGCGAAGTTGCCGGCGACAAAGCGCATCGCATCGACGGTGTGGCCGTTGGCGATGGTCAAGGTGTTGGCGCCGAGCTCGGCGTCGCGTTGCCAGGTGCGGTTCGACGGGCGCGACAAGACACCCTCGCGCATCAGGCTGACATGGACCGCCATGACCTCGCCGACAAACCCGGCCTCGACCAGTTCCTTCATGTGCATCACGGCGGGATTGACGCGGGCCTGCAGGCCGACCGCCGTAACGAGCCGGTTGGCCTTGGCCAAGGCCGCCAGTTCCACCGCCTCCGCCGTCGTGCGCCCCAGCGGCCATTCGCAATAGACGTGCTTGCCGGCCTCCAGCGCAGCCTTGGTCGGCGCATAATGAGAGGGTACCCGCACCACCACAGCGACCGCGTCGATCTCCGGAGAGGCGATCATTCGACCGTAGTCGTCAAACGCGAACCGGGCGCCCCAAGCCCGGCGCGCCGCTTCGGCGCTCTCCGCTCTCGTGGTGCAGACCGCGGTCAATTCGACATCCGAGCTGGCCCGCAGCGCCGGCAGATGGGAGCGTGCCGACCAGGTGCCCTCGACGCTGGCGCCGATCAGGCCCAGCCGGATTTTGTCAGCCATATCGTTAACTCAGTGACTCTTTGCCGCCTGCCAGCGGGCGAGCGCGTCGTGCGGCTTCGAGATGGCCGGGTCCATGATTTCGCCGTGCGTGCCGGTGCTGGCGGTCAATTCGATAACGTAGCCGTTCGGGTCGCGGAAATAAATCGATCGGACAAAGCCGTGGTCGACCGGCCCGCGGACCTCGACGCCCTCCGCCCTGCCCTTTTGCAGCATGCGGTCAAAAACGTCGGGCTCGACGCCGAGTGCGATGTGCAGATCCAACGTATCCTGACGCTTGAACTCGAACGGCGCACCCGGCACTTCGAAAAAGGCGAGGCAGGAGCCGTCAGCCATTTCGAAAAAACTGTGCAGCGCGCGGCCCTCGTTAATTTCGAACGCGCTCACCAGCCGAAGCCCGAGGAAATCCTCGTAAAAGCCCCGGGTCTCCTCCGAATCCCGGCAGCGGTAGGCGTTATGATGCAGTCCTTTGATCATCTGGTCCTCCCAGCATCGAACCCCGGCACAATACCGCCAAACTGGAATCGTTGTCATCGGCTCGCTGGCCCGAGCAGCGCCTTCAATTCGATGTCCAGTTAAACTAGTTGATCGGATACATGCGGGCCTTGATCGCCTCCAGTCGGGCAATCACCTCGGGGTCGACGATTTTCGTGAACCGCGGCACTTGCTTTCCATTCCACTTGGCCGGTTCAAAAAACATGTAGAGGGGGCGCAGATCGAACAGGCCGCCGTGCCGATAGGCATACGCCTCCTCGTATAACGGCCGGTATACCTGCAAGAAGGCGTCCTCGGTTCGACAATCATCTTCAGTGTGGTGGCCGACGCCGTAAATATAATAGGCGTAGTTGTTCAGGGGACCGTTCGGGTCATGTTTGAAGTGGTAGTAATATCCGGGCTCGGGTAAGTTTCCAGGAGGCGGCACGTCGTACGCCATGGGTCTTCCCTCGCTGTGCTCCGAAAGTCCATGCCAGGTTTGTTGACGCACGCCGCGCGGCGGAATCGCCGGCGGGCGTCGGCATCGGACCGATCGGCGGCAGCCGCCGGCTCATCAGCGCCAAGGGGTTACCGCGGATACCAGTGATTGGCCGTCCTGTGGCGCTTGAGCCGCTGTGAAATCACGCGGTTTGGGCTGATTTTCGGAAGGGGTGACGCCATCGTTCCCAAGCCGGAATGCGCCATACTCTTCCCTCGCTTCGTCGGAATCATGATTGAACGACAGATCCGGCGATCGAGCAACTTGCCTGATGTTCCAGTCCTCGTAGCCGGCAGAATCGGTCCACGCGATCGAGTTCGAGAGCCAGCTGTACTGCGCCAGCCCGGTTCGTTTCAACGCTTCGCAAACTGCTCCTGACCCGTATACACCGATCATGTAATCCGGGGTTCCTCCGCTCGCCGCCGCAAAACCCGCGTTCACGCCGCGAAAGTAGTCATCAATTGCCACAAATGTTCGCAGCGGCGCATTGAAGTCGACAGCGAAATAGATGGCGCTGCCGGCAGGCTGGCCCACGGCTCTTGCCTGCCGATATGCCATCATCGCGTCGTCATAACCGGAGGAATAGGAAAAATGCGCAGGATCCCGCGAATGCAACTCCCAGACGGCCACGATCTTCAGACCCAGCGACGACAGCCGCTGAGCTTCGCTCGCCGATAGCGCCGGCCATCGCGATTCCGGCATGCGATAATAGCGGGCGACGAACTCAACCCGGCTCTCCTCCAACTCGTTCAGCACATCGCTGGCGTCGGTCGGCAGATCAATTCCCTGCCCCGCCTCAACCCTGCTCGGCAATTCGAGCACCTGGGGCGGGGGTGGGGTCGGCGCGCCGGAGCATGCCGCCAAGATCAGCCCCGGAAACATCGGTCCCAGTTTTGCGAGCCTCCCCAGTCTCCGATCTTTCAACGTGCTGGCTCCGTGCTAACAATTTATTGGTCCGCTGCCCGATACTCCCGGGTTGCAGCGCGGTGCCGTGATCTTTCGCCCCCGCTCAACGTCACCGCAACTAAATTCGCTCACGATCACTCTACGCGTCAAGACCGAAGGCGCGAAGAATTACGATATCGGCGCAGTTCGCTGCGGTCGCTCAAAACCGGATGTCTTGGGGCGGCAGGCCGAATTCGGAGCGGGCGAAGATGAAGGAGGCGCGTTCGGGGTTGTTGCCAGCATGCGCCCGCATCGCGTGCACGTCGCGCCACGCGCGCTGGATCGGGTTGTCGAGAAACAGCGCGTGGCCGCCGGCCGCCTCGAACAGCCGATCGACGGCATAGACGCTGCGGTCGATCGCCTTGCCCGAATCCCAGCGATAGCGGGCGCGCAGGGCAAGCGGGATTTCCTCGGCGGCACGCGCTTGACGCATCATCGCGGCGAAATTCGCAAGCATGCGCTCGCGCGCCGCGTCGATTTCGGCCGCCGCCTCGGCGAGGCGGTGCTGCATGAACGGGTCTTCGACCGCGCGCGAGCCGTCGCGCACATTGATGCGCCGCGCGGCCTGCTCGCGGAAGGCCGAGAGCGCGCCTTGCGCAGCACCAATCGCCGGCGACACAATGCCGTAAGTAAACACGAGCCCGAACGGCAGGCGATAGAGCGGCGCGTCGTTGACCGCGGCGCCCGGATGATTGAGGGCGAAGGCGTCGCGGTAGGAATGGGTGCGGTATTCGGGCACATACGCGTCTTCGACGACGATGTCCTTGCTGCCGCTGGCGCAGAGGCCCATCACGTGCCAGTTGTCCGCGATCCGATAGTCATGGCGCGGCACCAGAAACACGCGCAGATCGGGCGGCTCGCCTGGTAACGCCGGCGGGGCAGCGCCGCCGAGCACGGCCCATCGGCAATAGTCGCAGCCGCTCGAAAACGACCAGCGGCCGCTGAGACGAAAGCCGCCTGGAGCGCGCTCGACGATCCCGGTCGGCGCCAGCGAGGTCGACAGCTGGACGCTGTCATCTTCACCCCAGACATCTTCTTGCGCCTGCGGCGGCAGGATCGCGACATGCCAGTTGTGGACGCCGAGCACGCCAAGGATCCAGCCGCTCGACCCGCAGACGGCACCAACCTCGGTCACCGCCTGGTAAAAAACCCCGGGGTCGAGCTCATAGCCGCCGTAACGCTTCGGCTGCAAGGCTCGGAACAGGCCGGCCCTTTGAAAGTCTTCGAAGGTCTCGTCCGGGAGCCGCCGCATTTGCTCGGCCCCTCGGGCGCGCTCGCGCAATGCCGGCAGCAAGGCCCGCACCCGGTCGAGATACGCCTCAGGCGTCATGGCGCTCATCGCTCCTGATTCGGTAGGGAATGATCGATCGTCGCGAAAGAAGTGGCAATCTACCGGCCGGCGAGTTGGGCCACCACCGGGGCGAACGCGCTCAAGTACGGTTCAAATACCGTGAAGTAAGAGATGCCCCAACGCTCCCTGCGCAACCGCAGATCCTCGATCATCTGGTCCACGGTTCCGACCAGCACATGGGGGCTGTCGAGGATCTCTTCGGGAGTGAGCTGGTTCCAGTGGTGCGCCAACTCTCCGGCCGCTCGTCGGCGGTCGTCGATCACGACAACCCGCTGGACCAACGCGTTCAGCTCCAGCTGGGCGCATCGGTCGCCCGAGCTCTCGCGGACGAGCCGTATCCGCTCGTCCACACCCGACGCCTTCCATCCGGAGATGTCGGGCTCCGTGCCGCCGCGGCGAAAGGTGATGCCAGAGAGGCCGACGATGTCGGCTTCCCGTGCAGCCAAGCTCAGCAGCCGACGGCCGTTGCCGCTGATCGCGATCGGCGGATGGGGCCGCTGGACCGGGAGGGGGAAGATCGTGTGGTCGGCTACGCGATAATGCCGACCGGCGAAGGTTACCCGTTCCCCCATCAGCAGCCCCTTGATGATCGTGACCGCTTCGGCCAGCCGGTCGACCCGGGTGCCTCCCTTATCGAAGCCAAACCCCGCTTGGTCGTATTCGGATTGCATGTGCCCGGCGCCCAAGCCGAGTTCGAACCGGCCGCCGGTCAACAGATCTACGGTCGCCGCCTCGCGCGCCACCAGCACCGGATGGCGAAAGTCGTTGTTGAGCACGTTGGTGCCGAGCCGGAGGGTCGTCGTCGCCTCGGCCGCGCTGGCCAGAGCCAGCATCGGCGCCAAGAGGTCGGTCAGGTGGTCGGGTACGGTCAGGATATCGTAGCCGAGGCCTTCGATCCTGCGGGCTTTCTCCACCCATTCGGCGCGCGAACGCGACGGCCCGACATTGACGCCGAACCGGAACGGCTTCATTCGCGCAGTCTTCTATCCTAGTGGGCCTTGAAACACCTGGTCGACATAGGTGTCCGACAATGGTTCCAGCGCCTCGGGCCAATTGCCGTTGACCCGGCGCCGCTCGGCGGCCGGCCGGACCCGGCCGTCCCAGCCCACCTGCTCCATGTAATAATAGAGCTGGATGCAGTGGCCGTCGGGGTCGAGCGCGAAGGCCGAATAGTCGATGCCGGGGTAGAGCTCTGGCGGGATCGTGTCGATAAAGGTGACGCCGTGCTCCTTCAGGAAGGCTATCGCCGCGCGCAACTGCGCATAGCTGCCGAGCTCGACGCCAAACGACATGCAGCTCGTGTGTGCGCCCAGGCCGAGGCCGCGCCGCAACTCCTTTGGATAGAGCGCCACGCTGTGGTGCTCGGCGCCGCAGCGCAAAAACGTACAGCGGGCACCGCGGTATATCGTCTCTTCGCTGCGTTGAAAGCCGAGACGTTCGCGGTAAAAGGCTTCGGCGCGCTCGACATCGTCGACGAATAGGCCAATGGGGCCCACCTTGGTGATCTTGAACGGCCGCGGCAGAAGCACCCCACCGACGTCATAGGTCGCGGGCAGGGTCTCTTTCGGCTGATGGCCCGACAATACCGCGATGCCCTTGTCATAGGCTTCGGCCAGTTCGGCCGCCTCGGACATCTGCGGCAAGGGCGGCTTTTCGTTGAAGCCGCGGTAATACATGTCGCGCGGCTTCGATAGCCGGTTCCAGCCGACCTGCTCGATGCCATAATAGAACTCGTTGGTGTGGCCGTCGGGATCGTAGACGTAAACATGCCAGTTGCTGCCTGGCATGTCGCGGCCGACGCGCTGGACCCGCACCTGGTGCCGCACGAAATAATCATGTGCGTCGCCGATCTCCTTGAGACTGCCGCACTGCCAAGTGATCTGGTTGATCGTGACCTCGGGCGCGAATTTGCGGTCGGCGCGGTGGTCCATGACCTTTTTTGGGAACAGCACGAAGGCGTGGTGGTCGGTGCCGTAGCGCATGAAGTAGCCGCGCGGATCGCCGAGGTCGGCGTCCTTCGGGAACCACGGCGCGTGCGAAAAATCGAGCGTGTCGGAGGCGGTAAAGCCTAAGAGGTCGCCATAGAATTCGCGACCCTCCGGCAGTTTCTCGACATTGAAGCCGAAATGGCCGAGCCGGCGGACCTTGAACGGCCGCGGCAGCAGCACCCCACCAACATCATAGCGCTCGACAACAGCTGACATGATCTCACTCCCTCTTCAACGCGCGGTGCCCTCGATCGCCTGGACGTTGTGCCCTTCGCTCGCCACCCGGGGCCTTCGCCGCTATGACGGGGAAGCACTTGCGGCTACCGGACCCGACCAACTGCTGATCCACTACATTAGACGGCGAGCTCGCACCAGATCGGGGTGTGGTCCGAGGCACGCTCCTTGGCGCGAGGCTTTTTGTCGATATCACAGGCGGCGACCCGGTCGGCGGCGTGCGGCGACAGCAGCAGATGGTCGATGCGCAGGCCTTCGTCGCGGTGCCAACGCCCAGCCTGATAATCCCAAAAGGTATAGCGATGCGGCTCGCGGTGAAAGACGCGGTAGGCGTCAGTCAGGCCCAGATGCATCAGCGTCCGGAACCGCGAGCGGGCTTCGAGCCGGCACAGCGCGTCATCGCGCCAGGCCACCGGGTCGTAGACGTCTTCGTCGGCTGGACAGATGTTGTAGTCGCCGGCCAACACGAACGGGATCTCGCGCCGCAGCAGCGTGCGCGCATGCCCGACCAGCCGCTCCATCCAGGCGAGCTTGTAGGCGAATTTGTCGGTGCCGACCGGGTTGCCGTTGGGCAGATAGATCGAGGCCACTCGGACCTCGCCGAAAGCCGCTTCGAGATAGCGCGCCTGCTCGTCCTCCTCCATGCCGGGGAGCCCGCGAACGAGTTCCTCGGGCGGCTCTTTCGACACCAGCGCGACACCGTTATAGGCACGCTGGCCGATCGTCTCGACACGGTAGCCGAGCGCCTGGATTTCGAGCATAGGGAAGTCCGCGGCCGGGCATTTGGTCTCCTGCAGGCACAGGACATCGGGCTGCGCCTCGGCTAGAAAGGCCAGCAGGTGCGGCAGCCGCGCCTTGACCGAATTGACGTTCCAGCTGGCGATCTTCACGGGTGCAATCGACGGCGCCGCTCAGCCGATCGAAAACGAGTTGCCGCAGCCGCAGGACGAGGCCGCGTTCGGGTTGCGAATCTGGAACGAGGCGCCCATCAAATCCTCGACGAAATCGACCTCAGCCCCCCCCAAAAGCCCCAGCGAAACCTCGTCGACAACGACGCCGACGCCGTCCCGCTCAAAGACGAAATCGTCTTCGTTCTTCCGGTCGTCGAAACTGAAGCCGTACTGAAATCCGGAGCAGCCGCCGCCGGAAACCGCGATCCGTAGAAAGGCACCCTCGGCCGCTTCCTGCTGCTTGAGGGTTGCGATCCGGCGGACCGCGCTGTCGGTCAACAGGATGGTCCGCTCGTCGCCCTCGGTTCCGTGCTCGGACATCTCTTCGCCGCTCCAAGGCTGCCGGATCGCCTGCGACCGGCTGGTCCTATCCTATGTAAGCACGGCGGCCGACGCGGTCAAACCTGCAAGGTTTCCCGGGGGCGATCCTAACGGCTGTTGGCGGGGCCGGGATTTGGCTGCCGCTGATGTTGCCGGCTGAGTCGCGGCGGATCTGGGTCTGATTGTTGCCGGCCTTGGGCGGTATCGGCGCCGGGGCCATCGTCGCCGTCACCGGCGCCGCTTCGACCTGCGCTTTGGAGAGAGCGACGCGAACCGGCGTCCCGTCGTTGCCGAGTTGAGGGTTGGCGGCACGCCACGCCACCGCATGATCATTGGCGCCGATGCTGATAAAGCCCCCGGTGTCGATGACCAGCGCCACGAGACGCCCGGTTCCGAGCGTCAGCACCACGTTCTGAACGTGGCCGACCGAACCGCCTTTGGCGTCGACCACGTTCTTGCCGAGAAGATCGGTTTTCAAGTCGTAGTAGCCGCCGCCGGCCTTCGCCTGTTCGATGGAGGCGCTACCGGCGGCCAATTCCCGACCGCTGAGCCGGGTCACGAAATGCGGCGTCGGGCGCGGGTCGAGCCGCAGGCTGTTCCAGGCGATCGCGCTGGCGCCGTGACCGAACGATCGACCGCCCTCCGGTGCGACGACAGCAAGCGCGGCCAGCGCGCTGCGACGGTCGATCAGGAGGTCGGTGATCTTGGCGATGTCGGCGCCGGTTGCGTTCTGCACGTTCGCGCCGATGACGTTGCTCGCCTCGATCTGGTCGGCGGTCGGGCTGACCGTCGGGGTTTTCGGCGCGCGGTTGGCGGTGTGGCCGGTATTCATCTGCGGCGCCGCACTTTCGGCGGCGACGGCGGGCGCGGCCCCGGCGCAGGTCAGAGCGAGGATCAAAAGCATGGCGGCAGCGCGATCGATCATCGTGGCGGTTCATCGTAGTTTCCTGTGTCGCTAACTCCGGCGCGCCTGAAAAATTCATGTCCTCGGCCGATATCGGCTAAGTTCTGCTTCGCAGAGGCGGGAGTCGGGTTCGATGCCGCAGGTCATAGAGGGCGGACGCGTCGGCCAGGAGCAGGCGGAGCGTGGCGACAAGCTCGCCTGTCTGGCCGCGCTCGAGCGCAAGGTGTTGTGGCTGTCTACCTGGATGATCCACAACGCGAACCACCTGCGGCCCAACCGCGACGGGCTCAAGGTCGGCGGGCACCAGGCTTCGAGCGCGTCAGTGGCGACCCTGATGACCGCACTCTATTTCGACGTGCTGCGCCCGCAGGACCGGGTTGCGGTCAAACCGCACGCGTCGCCGGTATTTCACGCGATCCAATACCTGCTCGGACATCAGACCCGAGAGAAATTGCAGCGGTTCCGCGCCTATGGCGGCGCCCAATCCTATCCGTCGCGGACCAAGGACGGCGGCGACATCGTCGATTTCTCGACCGGCTCGGTCGGCCTCGGCGTCGGCATGACCCTGTTCGGATCGATCGCGCAAGACTACCTGCGCTTGAAGGAGCTGATCCCGACCGACGAGCCGCCCGGCCGAATGATCGCGCTCGCCGGCGACGCCGAGCTCGACGAAGGCAACATCTTCGAGGCGTTGCTCGAAGGCTGGAAACACGACGTCCGCAATCTGTGGTGGGTCATCGACTACAACCGCCAAAGCCTCGACGCTGTCGTTTCCGACCGGCTGTTCGGCCGCATCGATGCGATGTTCGAGATGATGGGCTGGCGCGTCGTCACCCTCAAATATGGGCGGCTCCTGGAAGCCGCCTTTGCGCGCCCCGACGGGCATCATCTGCGCGAGTGGATCGACGCCTGCCCGAACTCGCTCTATTCGGCATTGGTCTACAAGGGCGGTGAGGGCTGGCGCGAGCATCTCCAGCGCGACCTCAACCGCTATCCGGGCATCCGCGCGATCCTCGACGATCACGACGACGATGGGTTGCAGCATTTGATGACCAATCTCGGCGGTCACGATTTGGCGGCGGTGCTCGACGCCTTTCATGCGATTGCCGATGACCGGCCGACCTGCTTCATCGCCTATACGATCAAGGGCTATGGGCTGCCCTTCGCCGGGCACAAGGACAACCATGCCGGGCTGATGAACCCGGGCCAGATGGCCGCGTTCCAGCGCAGTATGGCGGTGGCCGAGGGTGCGGAATGGGACCTGTTCGCTGGCCTCGACCAGCCGCCCGAACGTCTTTCGGCGTTTCTGAAAACGCTGCCGCTGGCTGGACCCGTGCGGCGCCGGCACGTGGCGGCGCCGGTGCCGGTGCCGGCGAGCCTGCCGGTCCCGCACGGCGACCGGCTGTCAACCCAAGAGGCGTTCGGCCGGCTGCTCGGCGAAATTGCCGCGGGCGACACCGAATTGGCGCGGCGGATCGTGACGACCTCGCCCGATGTCACCGTGTCGACCAATCTCGGGCCGTGGGTCAACCGCCGCGGGATCTTCGACCGCGCCGAGCGCGCCGACACCTTCCGCGAAGAAAAGGTCGTCTCGGCGCAGCGCTGGGCGATGTCGCCGCAGGGCCAGCATATCGAGCTCGGCATCGCCGAGAGCAATCTGTTCCTGCAATTGGCGGCGCTCGGTCTATCGGCCCCGCTGTTCGGCACGCGGCTGTTGCCGATCGGCACGCTCTACGACCCGTTTATCAAGCGCGGCCTCGATGCGCTGAATTACGCCTGCTACCAGGACGCGCGCTTTATTCTGGTGGCGACCCCGTCCGGGATCACCCTGGCGCCGGAAGGCGGCGCGCACCAATCGGTCGGCGAGCCGCTGATCGGGATCGCCCAACCGGGATTGACCAGCTTCGAGCCGGCTTTTGCCGACGAGCTCGCCGTGCTGCTGCGTTGGGCGTTACAGGAGATTCAGCGCGAGCGACGGCGAATCGATCTATTTCCGGCTCTCGACCCGGCCGGTGGATCAGCCGAAGCGCCAGATCGATGCCGATTTGGCCGCGGCGATCATCGCCGGCGCCTATTGGCTGCGCCAGCCAGCGCCCGATGCCGAGCTGGCGATCGCCTATTGCGGCGCCGTCGCTCCCGAGGCGGTCGCGGCGCTCAAAGCGATCGCCGAGGACATCCCCGGCGCCGGGTTGCTGGCGATCACCTCGCCCGATCGGCTGCACCGCGACTGGCGGAACGCCCAAACCAATGGCAATACCGGCGTGGCCGAAAGGCTGCTCCGGCAGCTGCGGCCGAATGCGGCGCTCGTCACGGTCGCCGATTTCCACCCGGCGACCTTGTCATGGCTCGGCGCTGTCGCCCACAACCCGATCGTCCCGCTCGGGGTTGAGCGCTTTGGCCAATCGGGCGACATCCCCGACCTCTATCATGCCTACGGCATCGACGCCGAGGCGATCCTCGCCGCCGCCGCCCGCGCCTGCCTGCTGTCGCTGAGCTAGACGTCGGTCATTGCGGTCCGGCGCGCATCGATGCCGGCTGGCCCGGCAGTTTGAAACGCTGCCCGGTGTCGGTGATCTTGTCGCCATCGACCCGCAACACGGACAGATCCTTGTCGATAAAATTGCCGACATAAAGATGGCTGCCGTCGGCGCTGAACGCCGCGCCCTCGGGCAATGCTCCGACCGTAACTTCACCGGCGCGGGTCACCTTGTTCCCGTCGATGCTCAACACGGTGACGGCGCCGTCCGGATGGTAATACCAGGTGCTCTTCGGCCGGTTCGAACCGCGGGCCTCTACCGTCACCGCGACATCGCCTTTCGGGCTGATCACCAGCCCCTCGGGCGAGTCGCCGACGGTTATGTGGTCGATGACATGGATCGGATTGGCCTTCAGATCGATGACGGTCACGGTGTCGGCGTTACCATCCGAACTGCCGCTGTCGCCTGTGTTGGCGACGAGGGCGATCTCGCCGTTAGGGGTGATCGCGACGTTGTAGGGATAGTGGTTTGCCGGAAGATCCCGCTTGTCGTAGGTGACCTTGCCGTCGTCGATTGTTAGGACCGCAACTTTGTCGGTGCCGGATTTGACAGCGAGAGCGCGCTTGCCGTCCGGGGCGATCGCGACGGCGGAGACCAGATCGGCGGGGGTGCCGACGGTCACGGTATCGGCCACTTTCACCGTCTTGCCATCGATCGACAGCACCGAGATCGTGCCGTCGCCGCGATTGGCGACGAGTGCGAACTTTCCGTCGGGGGAAATCGCCAGACCTTCAGGCGCCTTACCAAGCTGCAAAGTCGCGATTACGTCGGGCGGGCTCGCCTTCAGATCGACGACAAACAATCGGTTGTCGGGCGTCAACGCAAAGCCCTCGCCTTTCGCTTCGCCCTTCATCGTGTCGGCGACGAGTGCGAGATCGCGCGAAGGGGTGATCGCCAGATTGACCGGCGGGCCGACGATTGTGTTGTCGAGCGGGATCGTCGCAACGATCCGCGGCGTCGCAGGTTGCGACGTATCGACGATCGACAAGGTATCGTGGCCCGGTGCCCGCATGACCACCTTGCCGTCCGTGAAGCTCGGCTTCTGGTCATTGCCGATGATCATCAGTTGGGCATGCGCCGCAGCCGAAGCGACGCCGAAGACGAGCAGCGCCAAACCCAGCTGCAGCGCCGCGCGATTGGACAGGTGCATTTCCCCCTCCGCGTTTTTTACGCCGTTCCAAGACGGCGTCGACGATGCTGCGCCGCGCACCGCCATTGAACAAGGGGTTTACCCGCGCCTTCACTGCCCCTACCGAGGGGCGTGCGTTGCGGCGGTCTGGGTGGCGGAGTTCGGGTCTAGCGAGAGACTCTCAGAACCGGTCGCATGTCTCCGCGGCGCTGACATAAACTGCGGCGTCGGCCGGCAGCAACAGCCGGTCGGCGACCAACGCTTCAGCCGCGGCCTTAACCTTTGCAACATACGCCTCGCGGCTGCCGTAGCGCTCTTCGAGCGAAGGGCGCGGGTCGCCCGCAGCCTCGCGCTCCTGCCTGGTGCGGGCAAACGCAATCAGCGACCCGTCGCGGTCGCACAGCTCGCAAGGCTGCGCCCGGTAGACGTTCCATCCGGTATAGGTGCCGAGCGGCACTGCGATCGGCGGCAATCGGATGCCGGCGACCTCGTTGCCGTCGGCATCGACCGCCGATACAAGGGTGTCATAAAAATTGTCCAGCCGCGCCGGCGGGTCGACCCAATCGACCGGCGCTCCGATGCGGTTCGCACCCGGCGCGATGGCGAACCCGGCGACCTTCGGCATCTCGACGGCCTCGGCCGCGACTGCGGTGCCGTGCGCGAGCGACGGGACCCGGCTCGGCGGCGGCGCCACGCCCGCGGCGACCCACTCTTCGAGCGCCACCAACAACGCCCGTAATGCCGGGCTGGCGCTGTGCGGGTTGCGCGGGTTGACGCAGGGGCCAGGGCTCGGATCGGTGCCCGGACCGCCGCCATGCTGGGTCCCGGCGATCAGGTAAGCCCTTGCCGTCGCGTGCAACTCGGCATCGTGCCGGCCGGCTGGGTCGGTATGCACTAGGGAGGCGCCCTTTTGCCAGTACTCGGTGGCGGTGTTGACCTCGATCATCAACGGATCGGTCGGCCGGCCTTGCAGGATGGCGCCGCTGCGGCCGGAAAACGGATCAATCGTCGTCGCGTTGCCGAACGGGAACCAGTTTTCCGGGTAGAGCCGGTCTTCGTGCTGGGTCGCGGTGCGGCCTGGCATCGCGAAACTGTGGTTGGCGAAGACCTTGCCGGCTCCGGCGACATGGGTCAGCACACCGTCGAAGACGCGCCGCCCGTGCCCGTCGTCATTCATCCCGAGCTCGAGGAAATGGCGCAGAAAACGGCCGGCCTGCGACACGCCGAAGGCGAGCGCGTGGCTGACCCCGCCTCCGGCTTCGATCATTGGATTGGGTGTCCCGAGGCGATCGGCGCGCTCGTAGCGTAGAAACGAGACAAGATCGCGGGTCGCGGCAAAGCCGATGCCGGTTACGCTCGATCCGGTCGCCTCGTACCAGATTTCATAGATCTTGTACGGCGCGAAGCTGCTGCCGGCCGGGAGCAGCCGAATCGACCGGTTGTCGACAAACTCCCAGTCATCCGCCGCGATCTCGGCGCGGGCGTCGCTCTCGCGGTCGCGCACCGTCAGCCTGGCCCGACGCCGGTCGCTTGAGACCACAGGATAGTTGAGCCGCACGACGTCGCCCTTGCCGGGTGCGCGAGTGCCGATGTGGAACTCGTCGCGGATGCGGCGCACCATCGGCTGGCCGTTTTCGAGTGCCGGCGGTAGCCGCGCCGTCATGCCGTTGTTGGTGCGCGGCGCGCCCGGGTCCCAGCCCGACCAAACGAGGCTGTAGCCGCGCCCGAGGGTAAAGCCCAATCCGACATCCGATGCGGTTTTGGGATCGTTGGTGTCGGCGCCGGCGCCGGCTTCGTCGAGCCGGCCAAGGATCACCTTGCGGCCCCGATTCGTCACGTCGTAGACGAGGACGCTGCCCGCCGGTCGCGGCCCGGCCGGCCGCAGAATAAAGAAATCCACCTCGTACTCGACCACGCCGCGCGGGTTTCTCGGCGCCTTGTCGAGATCGGTGATGACACCGTTCTCCGGCGCCGAGGGATCGAGTTCGCCCTTGGCGACGCCCTTGATCCGCAGGTAGGCGCCGACATCGCCAAAACTCTGCCTCCCGGCGAAAGGTTCGACCGCATCGACCCTGATCTCGACAATGGCCATGCCCGGCTCCTGGTTGGTCGGAAGATCTTAGCGCGCCGGGGGCGGGGAGTCCGACCGCTTCAGAAATTCAGTCTCCTCTTTGGTCGATTGCCGGCCGAGGATCGCGTTGCGGTGCGGGAAGCGGCCGAAGCGCTCGATGACCTCGATGTAGGGGCGGCCGTAGCGGCGCAGCGAACCGCCACGATCGGGGTTTCGCGGCAGGGCCCCGAACAAGGCGAGCGAGCGTCGCTGGTCGGCGAGATTTTCGCTGTGGTGGAACGGCATATAAAAGAACATCCGCCAGGCCGGCGGCACCTGTTGGTCGAAGCCGCGTTGGAGCGCCCGGTCGGCCGCGGCGCGCGCCGCCGGATCGGTCGAATAGGCCCGCGGCGTGTCGCGAAAGATGTTGCGCGGCACCTGGTCGAGCAGCAGCACCACAGCGAGCGCCCCCTCGGCCTCTTCTTCCCATGAGAGCAGCACCCCCGCCGCGGCCATTTCGTAATCGGCGAGAAACTCGCGCCGCAGCGCTGCGTCGAATTCCTCGGTACTCTTGAACCAAATGTTGCGATGCTGCTCGCGTCCCGGATCTCCCGCCGGCCCAAACCAGAAATCGAGGAGTGATGTTGCCCGAGTGGGGAGGGTCATGGTGAGCTGGTCCCGGCAGACGCCTCGTCGAGGAGGCGGACGAGGTGACGGGCGTGTCGGCCGGTCGCGTCGGCGATCTGGTGGCGGCAGCTGGTGCCGCAGGCGGCGAGGAGCGTGTCGGATGGGGCAGCGCGCACCCGGGGCAGGACGCCGAGCTCGCCGATCTTCAGTGACATCTCGTGGTGCTCGGCCTCGTAGCCGAACGCTCCGGCCATGCCGCAGCAGGTCGAATTCGAAGGTCTCGACGGTGAGATCGGGGATCAATTGCAATGCTTTGACCGCGGCGCCGACGGTGGCGAAGGCCTTCTGGTGGCAATGGCCGTGCAGCAAGGCGGTGCGGCCGGGCATCGGCGCCAGAGCCAGCCGGAACCGGCCGGCCGAGCGCTCGGTGTCGACGAATTCCTCGAAGAGTTGGGCATGGCCGGCGAGCGTCTGGGTCGCCGCGCCCGGCAGCAGCGCCGGAAACTCGTCGCGCAGGGTTAGGAGGCACGAGGGTTCGAGCCCGACGATCGGGGTGCCGGCGGCGACATGGGGGGCGAGTGCCTCGAGCATGCGCCGCGCCTCGGTCCGGGCCTCGTCGACCAGACCGGCCGACAGAAAACTACGGCCGCAGCACAACGGCCGGCGGCGCACCGGGTCAGGGCTGACGACGCGATAGCCGGCGCGGGCCAAGACGCGTTCGGCGGCGCGGGCGTTCTCGGGCTCGAACCAGCGGTTGAAGGTGTCGACCAGCAGGACCACGTCGCGCCCCTCGTGAACCCCCTCCCTCTCGCTGACGCGGGTCCCTCCCTCCGCCGTGGCCACGCGGGAGGGAGGGGCTGGGGGCAATGGCCCGCGATACGGGCGAAGCGACCACTGCGGCAACTTGCGGGCGGCGCTCAGAGCGAACAGCCGCTCGCCGAGCCTTGCCAGCAACGGCGACCGATTGCGCAAATTGGCCAACGGCGCCAGGCGCGCGGCGTAGGGCGCATAGCGCGGCAGATAGGCGATCAACCGGTCGCGCGCCGAAAGCCGATGGCGCTGCCAGTAGTGGTGCAGGAACTCGATCTTCATCCGCGCCATGTCGACGCCGGTCGGGCATTCGCGCCGGCAGCCTTTGCACGAGATGCACAGGCCCATCGTCTCGCGCATGTCTTCGGAGACGAGCGCGTCCGGGCCGAGCTGTCCCGACAAAGCCAATCGCAAGCTATTGGCCCGGCCGCGGGTCAGGTGCTGCTCGTCGCCGGTGGCGCGGAACGACGGGCACATCACTGCGGCGTCCCGGGCGCGGCAGGCGCCGTTGTTGTTGCACATCTCGACCGCACCGGCGAACCCGCCCCATTCCGACCAGTCGAGTGCGGTGGCGAGCGGCAAGGGACGATAGTCGGGCCGGTAGCGGAACAAGCTGCGATCGTCCATTTTGGGCGCGCGGACGATCTTGCCCGGGTTGAACAGGCCCGCGGGGTCGAAGGCGTCCTTGACCTCCTCGAAAGCGCGCACGATCCGGCCACCGAACATCGCCTCGTGGAATTCGGACCGCACCAGCCCGTCGCCGTGTTCGCCCGAATGCGAGCCCTTGTACTCGCGGACCATCGCGAACGCCTCCTCGGCGATAGCCCGCATCTTTCTGACTTCGAGCTCCTGCTTGACGTTCAGCACCGGGCGCACATGCAGGCAGCCGACCGAGGCGTGCGCGTACCAGGTACCGTAGGTGCCGTGCTTTTCGAAGATGCGGGTCAGCCGCTCGGTATACTCGGCGAGGTCTTCGAGCCGCACTGCGCAATCCTCGAGAAACGAGATCGGCTTGCCGTCGCCTTTCATCGACATCATAATGTTGAGGCCCTGCGCGCGCACCTCCATGATTGCCTGTTGAAGCGCCGGATCGATCGCTTCGACCACGCCGCCGGGGAATCCGAGATCGCCCATCAATTCGCCGAGCGCCTTTAGCCGCCGCAGGTTTTCCGCAGGGTCATCGCCGGCAAATTCGGTCAGCAATACCGCCGCCGGTGCGCCCTGCACGAAGCGGTCGACCACGGGGCGGAACATCGGAATGTCGCGTGACAATTCGATCATCGTGCGATCGACCAGCTCGACCGCACTCGGGCCCAGCGGGACGATCCGACGGGTCGCGTCCATCGCGCTGTAAAAGCTCGGGAAATGGCAGATGCCGAGGACCCGGTGCGCCGGGATCGGCTGCAATTCGAGCTCGATCTCGTTGAAAAAGGCGAGCGTGCCCTCGGAGCCGACCAAAAGCCGCGCCATGTTATGGCCGGCGTCGTCGATCGAATCGATGTTGTATCCGCCGACCCGGCGCAGCACCTGCGGAAAGCGGGTGGCGATCTCGTCGGCCTCGCGCTGGTGCAAGGCGCGCATTCGGCGTACCAGCTCGCGATAGCGCTCCGGTGCGGCGCGGTCGTCGAAATTGCCGGGAACTTCGCCGAACCGGGCGGTGACGCCGTCGGCGAGCAGCGCGTCGATCCCGCGCACGTTGTGCACCATATTGCCGTAGCGCAGCGAGCGCGAGCCGCAGCTGTTGTTGGCGGTCATGCCGCCGATCGTTGCCCGGCTCGCGGTCGACGGGTCGACCGGGAAGAACAGCTTGTGCGGCCGCAGCGCGCGGTTGAGGCGGTCGAGGACCACCCCCGGCTCGACCCGCGCCCGGCGCCCCTCGACATCGACCGAGACCACCCGGTCCAGGCGGCGGCTGCAATCGAGAACCAGCGCGCGCGCCACGGTCTGCCCGCATTGCGAGGTTCCCGCACCCCGCGGCAACACCGGCACGCCTTCCTCGCGGGCGATCGCGATCGAGGTCGCGGCGTCCTCGCGGTCCTGCGGGACGACGACGCCCAATGGCTCGATCTGATAGATCGACGCGTCGGTCGCATAACGCCCGCGGCTAAACGGGTCGAACAGCACCTCGCCGCGGATCTCGCGGCGCAGCCGCGTTTCGAGGTGCGATCCGGCGGGATTGTCGAATGGCATGCGCTCGCCCGAAATCGCAAAACGATTTTGCAGCCTACCCTGCCCTCAGCGCGGCGACCAGCCGGCATCGGCCGTCGCCTGCGCCGGCTTTCCGAAGCTCGGCGCGCGATATCTATGGCGGGTGGCGCGGCCCCCAGCGGGCTCACGGGCTGCTGAGACAACGCGCGACGGTCTCGAGCAGATCGGCCGGATCGAACGGCTTGGCCATGACCTCGCAGGCGCCGAATTTCCCGGCGAATTCGAGGAAATCCAGATTGGCGATGCGGCCGCCGCCCGAGATGGCGATAATCTTCGCGTCGGGGCGCTCGAGGCGGATCTCGCGGATGGTTTCGAGGCCTTCCTTATCCGGCATGATGATATCGGTGATCACCAGATCCGGCTGCTCGCTCGAGAAAGCGCTCAAACCGCGCCGGCCGTCGGCCGCCATCAGCGTCTGATAACCTTTGCGCTCGAGGATGCGCACGATCGTCTCGCGAACCAGCAGATCATCGTCGATGACCAGAACCTTTGACATGAACCAGACCCTTAACCGGAGATTTGCAGCTTTGCGACGGGGCGCTCAAGCGGCCGCCGATGCGATCGGCATCGCGGTTTGCGGCTCGCCGAGCGCCGGCAGCGTGATCAGAAACTCGCTGCCTTCGCCGGGCCGGCTGCGGATCGCGATCCGGCCGCCATGGCGGGTGACAATGCCGTGGACGACCGAAAGCCCCAGACCGGTACCTTCGCCAACTTGTTTTGTCGTAAAGAACGGCTCGAAGATGCGGTCGAGGGTGGCCTCCGCGATGCCGCAGCCGGTGTCGGCGACCGAGAGACAGACCGCCGGCGCGCCGCTCCCGCTGGTCGCTACCGCGGGCGGTTGCGGCCAAACCCGGACGGTGATGTTGCCGGGGTCGCCGCCGATCGCCTGACCGGCGTTGGTCACTAGGTTGACGATCGCCTGGTGCAGTTCGCCGGCGTCGCCGGAGACTGGCGGCACTGCGGCGATCTCTTCGTCGATGCGGATGGTGGCCGGCAGAATGGCGCGCAGCATGTGCAGGGCTTCGCGCGTCAGCGCCGCCAGATTGACCTCCTCCCGGACAAAATCCTGCTTGCGGCTGAAGGCGAGAACCTGCTTGACCAGGTCGCGGGCGCGCTCGCTGGCGCGCACGATGGTCTCGATGTCGCGGCGCATCGGCTCGTCTTCGCGCAGATCCTCAAGAGCGAGCTTGGCCAGCGCCAGGATCGGCACCAGCGTGTTGTTGAGGTCGTGCGCCACCCCGCCGGCGAGGGTGCCCAGCGCCTCGAGCTTTTGCGAATGCATCAGCTGGCGTTCCAGCTCGTCGCTGCGCCGCTCCGCCTCGCGTAATTCGGTGACGTCCCGGATCACGCCGACGAGCTTGTGCGGCTGACCGGCGGCGTCGCGCACCAGCTCCATCTCTCGATACAAAACCCGCACACTGCCGTCGGCACGGCGGATGCGGTATTCGAGCGCCGGCTGCGGGCCCCCTGCGACGAAAACCGCGATCTGCTCCCTCAGGCGCGGTCGATCCTCCGGAATGATCATGTCCTCGAGCAGATCCAGGTCCAACGGACCGATCTGCGGGCCTACCCCAAAGATGCGATAGGTCTCCTCGGACCATTCGATCTGGCACGAACGAAGATCGAGCTCGAAGCTGCCGGTCGCCGCCACCCGCTGCGCGCGAGCCAAATGATCTTTGCTGCGGCGCAGCTGCTCGGCCTCGTGCGCTTCCCGCCGGCTGCGCTGCTCGTCGATGATCGACGCCGACATGCCGAGCATCACGATCGCCAAGGCGATCGCCGCCACCGGCACGGCGAGCAGTTGGGGGGCGACGACATCGGTCGGCATGGGGATCAGCCGATCGGGAACCAGCCCGATCGCCGCCATCGCGGTGAAATGCAGGCCCAAGATTGCGGCGACCAGCAGCATCGTTGCCGACAGTCGGTGCAGCCACGCCGATCCGAGCCATGCCGCCGAGATCGCCGCCACCGAGAGCACGACGCCAATCGCCAGCGACGCTGCAACCAGTGACGAGTTCCACTGCACGTCCGCAGGGACGCGCAGCGCCGCCATGCCGGCATAGTGCATCGCCCCGATGGCCAGGCCGATAACGAGGCCGCCG
The DNA here is from genome assembly GCA_963832875.1 of uncultured Alphaproteobacteria bacterium. GTDB lineage: Bacteria > Pseudomonadota > Alphaproteobacteria > ATCC43930 > CGMCC-115725 > AP-15. Next base: position 184,767 of record CAWHWB010000009.1, read on the forward strand.
AGCAGCGGATTTTGCCATCGAAGAGCGACGATCATGCCGAACCAGGTAACCGTCAACGCGACGACCAACGACAATATCGTCGGGCCGCTGTCGTAGGCGACCGGCAGACCCGGCCGGTAGGCGAGCTCGGCGACGAAATGCGTCGCCCATAGCCCCGCACCGAGCACCGCCGCCGCGCCGGACAGCAGCGCCAGCGAGCGTTGCCCGGTCGCTTGCCGGCCCCGCAGAAACAGGTTGATCGCAGTGAATGCCGCCAACACGCAGATCAGGCCGGCGAGCGCGACCAAGCGGAGGTCGTGTTTCAGCGTCAAACAGCTGTAGACGGCATTCAGCACGCCGGATCATCGCGCCAGACGGTAAAGAAAAGGATAAATCCGCATACCGACGGCACTGGCGGAATCGGGCCATAGCGGCGCCTGCGGCGCAGGATGGCCATCGACCCTCGCACGGCCGCGCCGTGTCTCAGCGGTCGGTCAGGGTTTTCAAAAAGGCGATGATGTCCCGTTCGTCGGCGGTGCTCATCGGCGGCGGTTCGCCTGGTTGGCGGTCGAACGGCGGATCGAGGACATCGATGTCGGCGCGATAGACCGCAGGCATGTCGTTGAATTTTTCGACCTGGCCGCCGGGACCGCGCGGGTAGATCTTCTCCGGGTCGATGTCGCGAAAATCGTAGAAGTCCAGGACTTGCCGGAGCGAATGATAGGCGCCGTTGTGGAAAAAAACGCGACGGGTGGCGACGTTGCGCAGGGTTGGGGTGGCAAACAGCCCGCAATATCTCGTTGCCGACTTCATGTCGGTGCGGTAGGGCCCGCAGACGCCGAGGTCGAAATAAGTCGGGTCGCGATTGGCGGCAAGCGCGGTGTTGCGCGGCACGCCCAGCGCCTCGTACTGATGGTCTGTGAACAGCGGCGGCAGACCGTCGGGGCTCGGCTGGTCGAGGTGGCAGCCGCCGCAATCGGCCTTGCGCGGGTCGTTGAACAACAGATATCCGCGCAGCTCGGCCGGGCTCAGCCGCGCCTTCCCTTCCAGCCAGAAATCATACTTGCTGGCATAGGGATGAAAGTGCCGGTCCTCGATCTGGTAGCGCGCCACCGCGAACATCGCCTCGTCCACGACCGTTCGTGGGCTGGCAAAGATCGCGCGCCCGAACAATTGCTCGAAACGAGCCGCATAGGGTGCGCGCCGCAGCTTTGTCGCGACCCGATCGATGTTGCCGCCATCCATTTCGAAGCGGCTCAGCAGCGGGAAGGCGGCCTGGCCCTGCAGGGTTTCGGCGCGGCCGTCCCAAAAAAGGCCGCCCTGCGGCACCAGGTTGGCCGCGGCGATTACCGTGTCCTGGGCGGTCTTTTGTGCGCGCGCCGCACGCTGGCCGAGCGCCGCCATGCCAGTCAGGCTGACATTCTCGCTCTCTTCATTGTCGGGCCCGATGCTGAAAGTGGGCTCGCGCTCCAAATACATCAGCGACGGCACGGCCCGCAGGCCCTGGCTGGCGAGAGCCGGACCGCCGAACATCGCCGGGGCCTCGCCTGGCGGCCCATAGGCGTGAGCCGGGCTGTGGCAGGTGGCGCAGGAAAGCCGCCCGGAGGAGGACAGGCCTGGATCAAAAAACACGTCCCGTCCGAGCTGCGCCATCGCCGATAAGGGTGCGCCAGCCGGGCGAGCCAGCCGCACCGGATGCGGATTTTCCCCGTGGGACAATAGCCAGCTGTCGATCGGATGGCGCAGCCACGCCTCCAGCGGCACCGGGCTGTGCGCGACGATGACGACGCCGGTTGCGGTGAGGGCCGCGAACAAAAGCCCGAACCCCCCGGTCCAGCACCGAAGGCGGCCCAGTTGCGGCGCGGCCGGGTTCATCCCGCGGCGGCGACTTCGGTCAAGAATGGGACGCGATCAGGGACGGGACGGCAACGGCATGCCGCTCGCCGGGTCGAGGAACAGCGGCGAATTATGCCCGCCCGACGCGAAATCGAACAGATCCATGATCGAGCCGCTGGCGGCGTCGAAAGACCCGCCTCCAAGCCGTTCGCCGTGCAGCCAGTTGTCCTCGATAAAGCGCGTGAGCGAGCTCTGCGATATCAGGGTGTGGCTGACCGTGTTCGGCTTGGTCCAGGGTGAGATCACCAATAACGGGATACGCGTGCCGGGACCGCAGCGGCCGTTGACCGGCTTGCCGGCGCCACCGGCGAGCGGGATGCCGCGGCCGCAGCGTCCCGGACCGTCGAGCTGGTCGGCCTCCTTGTCGAAGGACGGATTGGCCGTCGCGGCGAAGGCATGGTCGTACCACCCGTCGGAATCGTCCCAGGTGATGAGCACCGCGGTATTCTTCCAGCCGGGCTGCCGTTCGACAAAGTCGATCAGGTTCACCAAGCCCGTTTGCTCGTCGAGCGGGTCCGAATAGCCAGCATGGCCGTCCTGATAAGCGGGCAGTTTGACAAAGGCGACCGCGGGAAAATTGCCAATTTTAAGCGCGCTGTAAAAATCGGCGAGATCGTACTCGTGGTTTGCCGGGTCGCGCTTGTCGTCACGGTCGAAGCTGTAGCCGATTGCGGCAACCGAGGCCGGACGGGCGTGCGTCGGGTTGGCGGTCGAGGTGTAGTACTGAAACCAATCGTGATGCGGGATGTAGTCGGCGATTTTTGCCTGGACAACGGTCGAGTAGGTGCTGCGCGCGCAGCCGGTGGTGCCGTTGGCGTTTTTGACCCCGAGATCGAAACCGCCCATGAAGCCGCCCCAAGTGATGCCGGCGCGATTGAGCAGATCGCCGATGTTGCGGCCGGCCATCATCACCTGGTCTTTCAAATCGGAGCAGATATCGTGGCCGGGGTCGACATCGTTGATCATCGTCAGCCCGCCTTGGCCGTCGTCGATGTAATAGGAATATCTGGCGAGCGAGAACGGCTTCTTGGTGGTGGCGACGATCTGCATGCCGTTAGTCTGGCCTGCGACCACTTCCAGCGCTCCCGGGGTGGACGGGCCGTAAGTGTCGGTATAGGCGTTGTCGCTGAGCGCGAAGTGCTGCGCATAGCGCCACAGCGCGGTGACGGTGTTCCCGTCGAAATAACCCATCACCTGGCCCTTGGTGCCGAAAGCGCCGACCCCGCCCGGGGTGCTCTTGCCGGTGTATTTCGGGAAGAGGTCGGCTTTCCCATGGTCGTAGGCTTGCTGTTCCGCGGTGTACGCATGGTTCTGGTCGGCGGTCGCGGCCTGGGTGCGGTCGAGCCGGAATGGCTCGGCGGCATCGGCGTCGTTCTCGGGGTTGGTAAAGTTCGGGTTGTTCGTCAGCAGATGGGCAGCGGCCAGATTGTTGACCGAAGGCGTGCCGGGGACCGCGTGAAAAGCCGGTTCGCGCGGAGGATTGGCTGCGTTCGGATAGGTGGCGAAGTAGTGATCGAACGAGACGTTCTCGTTGTAGATCACAATAAGGTGCTTGATCGGCGTGGCGGTTCGGGCGGCCTCCGCCGGGTTCGCGCCGGCGAGGCTCGCCGGCGCCACGGCACCGCCCGTCGGGGTTGGGGCGGAGATGCCGACCCGCGCGCCGAGGCCGAGCATCAGCGCGCCCGCGGCGGCGCCGAGCAGAACTTTCCGTCGCGTCATGACCTTCCCATGCCTTCGGTGAGCTTGGCTATGCGTCGTAGTGGGCGCGGCTGTTTCTACCGAAAAGGTCGGCGCCGGCGTATGAATCAATTGTGACGTTGCCGCGCTCGTGCCGGCTCGTCTACCCCGGTTGACCGAGGTAGGTCGGATAGTTGCCGCATCTCAGCCAAAACCCGCCCTCAGGGCGGAAGAGACTGGTTTCGCGCAGGCCGACCCATCCCGAGGAGGGCCGGCGGGACCAGCCAGTCTATCGGTCCGGCCGGTAGCCGAAGGTTTCGTCGATCGACCCGCCGACCCGGACCGAGGTGTCGGTCCCGGGGATCACAAACGACCGCGGGAAGCTGCCTCCGAGCAGCGGCGGGTCCGGCGCCGCCGTCGTGCTGTCGGCGTTAGGTGCTGCGGTACCGGGAGCCTGGGGCGGCGCGGCTTGCGTCTGGTCCGGCGGGAGCTGGTCGAGCCGCTGCTGGAGCCGCTGCTGATTGGCGCGCAGGTCGGACAGCTCGTCGGCGTCGGCCGCGGCAAGGCCCGCGAGCAGCGCCAGCGCGCCGATCAGGCCGAGCGCCACGACCCTGCCGATACTCTGCTCTCCGGTCATCACGGCTCCGCCCTCCGGAATCGCCAAACCAATCTGCGCCGACCTTGCGCCGCTGTCAAAGGAGGAGCGGTTACCCCGCCACCGCCCTTGGCGGCTGCAGCGACACAGACCACATGCTGAGCGCGGCAAATGGAGAAGCCTATGGCCGAAGCATCCAGGCGCGATTTGTGGGACAACCCGATGGGCACGGACGGGTTCGAATTCGTCGAGTACACCGGCCCCGACCCGCAGGCGCTTGCCGAGTTGTTCGCGCGCATGGGTTTCGTCGCCGCGGCGCGCCACCGCTCGAAGAACGTGACGCTCTACAAGCAAGGCGACGTCAACTTCATCCTGAATGCCGAGCCCGAAAGCTTCGCGCAGGCCTTCGCCCGCTTGCACGGCCCCTCGGTCTGCGCCATCGCCTTTCGCGTCGAGAACGCGGCCAAGGCCTACGAGCGGGCGATCAGCCTTGGCGCCAAGCGGGTGTCCGGTAAGCTCGGGCCGATGGAATTAAACATCCCGGCGATCGAGGGGATCGGCGGCAGTCTGATCTATCTGGTAGACCGCTATGGCGAACATACGATCTACGATGTCGATTTCGTACCCCTGGTCGCAGACAGCGCGCCGACTGGAGTCGGGCTGACCGCAATCGACCACCTGACCCACAATGTGCATCGCGGGCGGATGGGGCAGTGGGCCGAGTTTTACCAGCGGCTCTTCAACTTTCGCGAAATCCGCTATTTCGACATCGAAGGCAAATTGACCGGGCTGCGCTCAAAGGCGATGACCAGCCCCGACGGCAAGATCCGCATCCCGATCAACGAAAGCGCCGACGACAAATCGCAGATCGCTGAATATCTGGCGGCCTATCACGGCGAGGGCATCCAGCACATAGCACTCGCCACAAACGACATCTACGCGACGGTCGAGGCGCTGCGGGCGCGCGAGATTTCGTTTATGTCGGTCCCCGATACCTATTACGAGGCAGTCGAGGCGCGCGTGCCCGGGCATGGCGAAGACCTCGCCCGGCTGCGGCATGACCGCATCCTGATCGACGGCATGCCCGGCGAGGGCCAGGGTCTTTTGCTGCAGATTTTCACCGACACGGTGATCGGCCCGATCTTTTTCGAGATCATCGAGCGCAAAGGCAACGAAGGCTTCGGCGAAGGCAATTTCCGCGCGCTGTTCGAATTGATCGAGCGCGACCAAATCCGCCGCGGCGTGCTGGCCCCTGGCGCCTAATTTTGGGAACGACCGTGGAAGCAGCGCCCCTCATCTCGACCCGCTCCCTGCAAGCGGGGCGAGGGGAAATGCCACGATTTGACCGAAGGCGACGCCGCCTTCATCGACGACACCGACTACCCAATGTTCGGCACCGCCGAGAAAACCGCCGCCGAATAGCGCCGCACCCGCGGACCACAAGCATTGGCTTGGTATGGTCGGTCACTCACACGTGTGAGCAGGGAGGGGGGCCCGCGTCAGCGGGAGGGTGAGGGGCCGTTGCTTACTCCGCCGCGACCGGCTCCTTTGCGCCGAAGCTCGGGGTGTCGGTGCGGTCGGCCAGCGCCTCGGGGCCTTCGCTCGGCAGGTTTTCGAGCCAGTTGATCGCGCCGTCGATGTCGTTCTCCCACATCTCGCGCGGCATTTCGTAGAGGAATTCGACGCCGTAGCCGTTGGGGTCGTTGATGTAGACGCTGTGGGTCACGCCATGATTGACCCGCCAGTTGAACTTGACCCCGCGGCTCTGCAGAAACGCGAGCTGCTTTTGCCAGGCTTCGCGGTTTGGCATGGTCAGCGCCACGTGGTTGATCGCGACCTGCCCATTCGACAGGACCCAATCGGAGGGTGCCGGCAGGTTCGGGCTTTCGACCAGCGCGACCGTGTGATGGGTCAGCTTGCCATCGTTGACGGCGCTGTAGAACCGCATCTTCGGCGGGTTCGGTCGACCCTCCTTCGGGTGCAGCTCGCCGACCTGCTTGAAGCCGACGATCTCGGTCCAGAATTTGTGCGACTCGTCGATGTCGCGGACATTCAACACCAAATGGTTGATGCCGGATGGGCTGACCGCCTCGGCCGGGGCCGCCGGCGCGTCGGACATTGCGTTTGCCATTTCGGAGCGCTCCCAGATTGTACGACCGAGCTGTAACCCGACCGATCGAGCCGCGCAAGACCGTGCCGGTCCAACCTCGGTCAAAGTCTGTGTCGCGCTTTATCTAGGACGGGCACGCTCCGCGCGCTAGAGTGGCGGCCAGGCGCAACGCCGAGAGCCTATGGAATTCGGGATCTTTCACGAGTTTTTTTCGACGCAGTCTGGCTCCCAGGCCGAGGCGTTTGCCCAATCCTTCGCCCAGATCGACGCGGCCGAGGGCTGGGGTCTCGACGTGGTCTGGCTGGCCGAGATCCACATGAACCCGCGCCGTTCGCTGCTGACCGCGCCTCTGACCGTGGCGAGCGCCATCGCCGCCCGCACCCGGCGTATCAGGATCGGCACCGCGGTCCAGATCCTGCCGTTGGGCCATCCGCTGCGGCTCGCCGAGGAAACGGCGACGATCGACCAGATCAGCGGCGGCAGGCTGATCTTCGGGGTCGGGCGCAGCGCTTTTCCGCGCGCCTACGACGCTTACGGCATCTCGTATGAGGAGAGCGAGGATCGTTTCGCCGAGAGCCTCGACATCATCAAAAAAGCCTGGACCGAGCCCGTCGCCTCGCACCGCGGCCGCTATTTCAGCTTCGAGAATTTCACCTTGGTGCCGCGGCCGGTGCAAGAGCCGCATCCGCCGATCCGCATCGCCGCCAGCCGGCTCGAAACCTATGCGGCGATCGGGTCATCGGGCTACCCGCTGTTTTCGGCGGTGCGGGCCAGCCCCTTGTCGCGGCTCGCGGCGCAGACCCGGGCCTATCGCGAGGCGTGGCAAGCGGCCGGTCATCCCGGTCGGGGACAGGCTTATCTGCAGGTGCCGATCTATGTCGGCGAGAGCCGCGCCGCGGCCCTCGCCGAGGCCGAGAAGGGGATGATGCAATTTTCGTCCTACCGCCCGGATTTGCGGCGCGGGCCGATGGGCTATGATGAGGTGTTGCGCGAGAAGGGCATCGCCGGATCGCCGCAGATGGTCGTCGACCGGCTGGAACAGCTGCGCGAGGAAGCCCAGCTCGACGGCGTCTCGGCCGAGATCAACCCCGGCAGCCTGCTGTCGCACGAGCAGGTGATGAACTCGCTGCAACTCTACTGCGAAGAGGTCATGCCGCGCTTCAAGTAAGAGGAGACGCGCCCGATGCCATTGTCGATCAGCCGGCTGCATCCGGTCTTCGCCGGCGAGGTCAGCGGAATCGACTGCCGGCGCCCGCTCGGCCGCGATGCGGTCGCGGCGATCGAGGCCGGCATGGACGAATATGCCGTGCTGGTGTTCCGCGACCAAGAGCTCAGCGACGCCGAGCAGATCGCCTTTACCCGGCAATTCGGCGAGCTCGAGCGCCACGACACGCCAGGGCATGTCAGGAAGCCCGCGGACCATCGCCTCGGCCCCGGAATCGCCGATTTCTCCAATCTCGACAAGACCGGTGCGATCATGTCGGCCGAGGACCGAGTCTGGTTCTTCAAGCTCGCCGACCGGCTGTGGCATTCCGACAGCTCGTTCCGGCCGGTCCCGGCGAAATATTCGCTGCTCTCTGGCCGGGTGATCCCGTCCTGGGGCGCCAACACAGAGTTCGCCGACATGCGTGCCGCCTACGACGCGCTCGACGACCGAACCAAGGCCGAAATCGGGGACCTCGTCTGCCAGCATTCGCTGATCTATTCGCGGGAAGCGATCGGCTTTACCGAATTGACGCCGGAAGAGGTCGAAGCTTTTCGCCCGGTGCCGCAGCCCTTGGTGCGCACTCATCCGTCGAATGGGCGCCGGTCGTTGTTTCTGGCCGCGCATGCCGGCGCCATCTTCGGCTGGACGATCCCGGAGGCGCGGATGTTTCTGCGCGACCTGATGGAGCACGCGACGCAGCGCGAGTTCGTCTATTCGCATGGGTGGAGGCCACATGATCTGGTCATGTGGGACAACCGCTCGACAATGCACCGCGCCCGCCGCTTTGACCGCAACGAGGTGCGCGACGTGCGCCGCACCACCCTCGCCGGCGACGGGCCGGCAATCTAGGAGCGAACGAACTCATGACAAAACGGCAGAGCGTCAACTTTCCGGGTTTCGCGCACGGCAACCCGATCCCCAACGCCAGCCGGATCGGCGACATCATGATGTCGAGCGTGATCAGCGGCGTCGATCCCGGCACCCGCAACCTGCCGGCTGATCTGGAAGGGCAGGTGGCCAATCTGTTCCGGCACATTCGCAGCGCGGTCGAGGCCGCCGGCGGCAGCTCCGACGACATCATCAAGGTCAATTTTTGGATGAAGGAGCCGGGCACCGGCCGGGCCGCACTCAACGGCGAATGGGTCAAGATGTTCCCCGACGAAGGGTCGCGTCCGGCCCGCCACACCTTGGCGCTCGGCGCCGACTCGAACGCACTCGTGACCTGCGACTTCGTCGCCGTTTTCAGGCTGACTCGCCGAACGAGCGATGATCCGCCCTATCAGGTGGCGGTGGCCGTGCAACGCGGCGACGATCTGGCGGTTGAAATGGCGGAATGGGAAGCCGCCAAGGTCGATGACGGGCTCGACGATGCCGGTTCCGCTGCCAAGCGTCGGTGAGGAGCAGGTGTGGCAGAGCCCGCCGAAATCGTAGCGGTTCGACGCGCCGATATCTGCTCAGGGCCGGATCGATACGAAAGGTAATAATTTCGACCTTCGAGACATTGATGGTGTGTGCCATTCCAACCCTGCGTCATACGTGTTCGCTGCCATAATGCACGTACTGTCGCGCGGCCAACCGCACCTTGTCACCGCGCTGCGAATCGCCGAAGATCCCGCCTCGGAGCATGAGACAAGCGGAGAACACGCATTGCGTGCCTGGTATCATTGCGAGAACGTCTACCCGTTTGTGCCGGAGGATGTGCTCGACGCGGCGCCTTCGGTGCGAGCGAGCCTGCCCAACAAATATTGCGACCCGAAGATCGCGGCGGATCTGTTCGCGGAATGCCTCGACGAGCATCTGCTGTGCGACGAGCTCGGAGTCAACATTGTCTCGATCGAGCATCATTCGGGCATCAACAGCCTTTACGGCGCCAGCCCGATGATCCTCGGCATCCTCGCGCGCCAGACCAGAAACGTCCGCATCCTGAGCCTCGGCACGCTGATCTCGATCCGCCCGGACCCGGTGCGCGTCGCCGAGGAATATGCGACCGCCGACGTGATCTCGCGGGGCCGGCTCGACATCGGGTTTGTCAAATCCGGCGACAGCGAGATGGTCTCCGGCAACGCCAATCCGGTCGGCTATGTCGAGCGCTTCTGGGAGGCGATCGACCTCATTCAAAAGACCTTGACCTCTCATGACGGCCCGTTTAGCTGGGAGGGGAAGCACTTCACTCATCGCCACGTCAATATCTGGCCGCCCACCTACCAGCGTCCGCTCCCGCCGATGTGGGCGGCGACCGGCGATCCCAACACTTCGGCCGAATTGGGCCGGCGCGGCATGGTCAACGCGCTGGTTTTGCGCGGCCCGGAGGCCAGCAAGCGCGCCTTCGACGCCTATCGCGCCGCCCGTCGCGAGGCCGGATTGCCGGCGCCGGGCACCGACCGGTTCGCCTATGCCGCACTCGCCTATGTCGGCGACACCGACGAGGAAGGCGTTCGGGTCGGCTCGAAGCTCCTGTGGTTTCTCAACACCAGCCTCAAGCAGGCGCCGCAGATGTCGAAACTGCTGCCTGGGCGGATGCCGCCGCAGCTGGCGGCGCAAAACTACCGCACCGGCCCGCGGCCTGGGGCCCAGACCGGCGCGCGCCCGGCCGACAGCCTGATCGGCATCACCGCCGAGCAGGCGATCGCCCGCGGCATCCTTGTTGCCGGCAAGCCGGATACGGTCTACCGCCAGATCATGGACATCTACGACCAGGTCGGCGGCTTCGCCAATTTCATCTTTGTCGGGCGCTCAGGCTTTCTCGACCACCGGGAGGCCGAAAAAGGCATCCGCCTGATGGCCAGGGAGGTGGTGCCGCGCCTGCCCGCTGCGACCGGGACGCCGCCCGCGGTTCCACAGGCTGCGGAGTAATCAAGGGCCAGTTTGATAGTCGGTCAGATTGAGCGCCTTTGCCTCCCATGATGTCCCCCGCAGTTTCCCCAGGAGCCGCGCATCCGCAGTGACGAGCCGGGCTTGCCGCGCCTCGGCGAGCGTTACATAGAGGCAGCCGTAAACCGGGTGGTCCAACTCGCCGGCGATCGCGACGGCGCGCGCCGCCAGGGCCGCGCGCCGACCAGCGCGTCGAAAAAGCGCGGCAGAATGGCGGCGATCTCATGCACCTGTTTTTTAGGATGCGTCCAAGGCGCGCCGAGCGCCAAGCGGCATTGCATACTTCGGCAACCAGAATGTCAGGCGCCATCAATGTTGAGCCGTCTCTCAGGATTGCCAACGCCTCGGCCGCGAGGGGCTCGTCGGTCAGAAACCATTTCAGAGCCACGCTGGCATCGACCACAAGCTCACCTGGCATCCGGTCTTCACGCACGAGCCGCTCGGCCGTGGGGTACTCGGCATCGGGTTCGCGGGGCGGGGTCATTGCTCGGATGCGTTCGAGCTCCGCCAGCAGCTCCGCGCGGCCGGGCCTCGTCGCTTCGGTCAAAAGCTCGCGCAACGACTGCTCTAGAGATTTGCGTTGCGCCGCTGCGCGCGCCTTCAACCGCTCAAGGACACGGTCATCGATGTTGCGGATAATGACTTGTCCCATGGCGATGGCCCTCGCGGCGGCGATATGATTGCATACTGATATCACCACGCTTCCTGGCGGCCCGCGCAAGCCTCTTCGCTTACGACGGCAGGTCTTGCATTTGCTCGCCGCTCGCGCGACGCTGTCGGCAAATTTAGGATTCCTCTCGGGCGATCAGGAGACAGAGCCGTGAACGACATCGCACCGTCGCGCTACAAATGGGTGGGAACGCGGCCGATCCGTCCGGACGGCGTCCCGAAAGTGACGGGGCGGGCGATGTACGGCGCCGATCTGGCGATGGCGGGGGCGCTATACGGCAAGGTCATCCGCTCGCCGCACGCGCATGCGCGCATCCGCTCGATCGACGCGTCGAAGGCGCTGGCGCTGCCCGGGGTCAAGGCGGTGGTGACTTCGGCCGATTTCCCCGACCACAAATTCGAATATGTCGGGCCGGAGCGGGTGGCGCAGAATTTCTGGCACATTACCCGCAACATCATGGCCCGCGAAAAGGCGCTCTATGAAGGCCACGCGGTCGCCGCCGTCGCCGCGGCCAGCAGATCCGTCGCCGAAGAGGCGGCGGCGCTGATCGAGATCGATTACGAGGTGTTGCCGCACGTTATCGATGTCGACGAAGCGATGATGCCCGATGCGCCGCTGCTATTCGAAGACATGATCACCCGCGGCGTCGAGCCGACCCCGGAGAAGCCGTCCAACATTTCGAAGCGGCTCGAATTCGCGATCGGCGATCTCGACAAGGGCTTTGCCGAGGCCGATTTCGTCATCGAGAAGGAGTTCAAGACCGCCGCCGTGCACCAGGCTTATATCGAGCCGCATGCCTGCGCCGCGCGCGTCGACCACGACGGCCAGGCCGAGATCTGGACCGCAACCCAGGGCCATTTCGGGGTGCGGGCGATCACCGCCCGGCTGCTCGGCATGCATGTCGGCGACTTGAGAGTGACGCCGTCCGAGATCGGCGGCGGCTTCGGCGGCAAGATCCCGGTCTATCTCGAGCCGATCGCGGCGGCGCTGTCGAAGAAGACCGGCCGCGCGGTCAAGATCGTGATGAGCCGCGACGAGGTGTTCAAGGCTTCCGGCCCGACCTCGGGCGCCTCGATGTGGGTCAAGATCGGCGTCAAGAAGGACGGCACGCTGACCGCGGCCGACGGCATCTTCAAATTCCAGGCCGGAGCCTTTCCCGGTTCGCCGGTGATGAATGCCTGCCTGTGCGCCTTCGCCCCCTACAACATTCCGAATGCGCGTTCGGTCGGCTACGATGTCGTCAGCAACCGCCCGAAGGCGTCGGCATACCGCGCGCCGGGCTCGCCGATTTCGGCCTTCGCGGTCGAAAGCGTGCTCGACATATTGGCCAAGAAGATCGGGATCGACCCGCTGCAGTTGCGGCTCAAAAACGCGGCGCGGCCGGGGACGACGATGATCTACGGGCCGAAGATGGCCCATGGCGGCTATGTCGAGACCCTCGAAGCGCTGATCAACCATCCGGCCTATAAGGCGCCGCTCGGCCCGAACCAGGGGCGCGGCGTCGCTTCCGGTTATTGGTTCAACGGCGGCGGCGAATCGAGTGCCACCGTGCAGGTCAATGAGGACGGCACCGTCACCGTCGCCAGCGGCAGCGTCGATATCGGCGGCTCGCGCGCCTCGATGGCGCTGATGGCGGCCGAGACGCTCGGCATCGACTACAGCCAGGTGCGTTCAATCGTCGCCGATACCGCCTCGGTCGGCTTCACCAACCCGACCGGCGGCTCGCGGGTGACCTTCGCGACCGGCATGGCGGTCGTCCAGGCGAGCAAAAAGATCGTCGACGAATTGCGCGCACGGGCGGCGATGATCTGGGACGTCGATGTCGACGGCGTCCTTTGGGAGGACGGCCAGGCCAAGCCCGCCGGCAGCAATGTCGGCGATTTCGCGCCGCTGTCCTTAAGGGAGATCGCCGCCAAGAAGGCGCTGACCGGCGGTCCGCTGACAGCTTCGGCCGCGGTCAATGCCGGCGGCCAGGCGCCCGGTTTCACGACCCAGTTCTGCGACGTCGAAGTCGATCCCGAGACCGGCAAGGTCACCGTCTTGCGCTTTGTCGCGGCGCAAGATGTGGGCAAGGCGATCCATCCCTCATATGTCGAAGGGCAGATCCAGGGCGGCGTCACCCAGGGCATCGGCTGGGCGCTGAACGAAGAATACATCTATGACAAACAAGGGCGGCTCGATAACCCCGGTTTTCTTGATTACCGGGTGCCGGTTGCCCCCGACATCCCAATGATCGAGGCGGTGCTGGTCGAGGTGCCGAACCCGGCGCATCCGTACGGCGCCAAGGGCGTGGGCGAGGTCAACATCTGTGCGCCGATGGCGGCGATCGCCAACGCGATCGACAATGCGATCGGCCGCAGGCTGACCCAACTGCCGATGTCGCCGCCCAAGGTGCGCGCCGCCCTCGACGCGGGTGCGGCGGATTAGGGGCGGGCGGAGTGGCCGAGACGACCGCGCGGGTGGTTTTGTCGAGCGGGTTCAGCCGCCGCTACACCGGCGGCGCGCGCGAATTCGCGATCCCGGCAAACAATCTGCGCGGCGTCATCAAGGCCCTCGACAAGCTTTATCCCGGCCTCGGCGAACATCTCGAAGCGGAAACCACGGTGGCCATCGACGGCGAGATCCACGAAGTCGGCTACCTGCAGCCCTTGCGCCAAGGCAGCGAAGTCTTCTTCATCCCCAAGCTCGAAGGGGGATAGCATTTCCCCGCCGGATGTTCCCTGAGGGCAGATGATCAGCGCTCTCGACGCGCGCGAGACGGTCAAAAGGCTAACAGCCGCCGGCTTTACCGACACTCAGGCCGAAGCTCTCACAGCGGCGGTCAAGCAGGCGATCGATATCGACCTGTCGAATATTGCGACGAAAACCGACCTTGCCGAGTTGCGGCGCAGAATGGCCGAAATCAAGGCCGTATTGGTCAAGTGGGTGGTCGGGTCGGGATCGCCCAGGTCGCGACGATCCTGGCGGTGCTGAGGCTCTTCCCCGCCGCTCATCCGTAATGTCTGTGGGGACGTTCGCGACGATCATCGGCGAGCAAACCCTGACCCCGTCGGATGGGTTGGGGCGCGCGATGCGTTTATTCGCGCGCCAGGGTTTTCGTCATCATGAATCTTGTGTGGCCCGGCGGGTCGCAGTCGATCCGGCCGAGCACCTGCCAGCCCATGCGCTCGTAGAAGCCGGGCGCCTGGAACGAAAGGGTCGAGAGGATGGCGCGGGTGCAGCCGCGCTTTGCCCCTTCGTTTTCGGCCGCTTTGAGGATGCGGCTGCCGAGCCCTTGCTTGCGCAACTCCTCGGGAAGGAAAAAGCGGTCTACATAAAGCAGGCCGAACGAAGTCCGGCCGAGCAGCCCGCCGACGACATCGCCGGACGCAGGATCGGTGGCGAGGATCGCTAGCGGACGCTGGTCGCGATAGCCCGCCTTTTCGAAATTGTACGCGCTGAGCCCGTCGCGAATCGCCGCTTCGGCGCGCTCGCCGGGCGTATCCGTCACTATCAGGTCCGACCGGCCGGGATCGTTGTCTCCGGGATCGCTTTCCGGTGTCCTCACATCATTTCTCCGCATCGAGACAGCACGTCGGAAGCATAGCCGCAGGCCCTCAGGCCTTGTCGTTGTCGGTCAATTCACCCGGTGGTAGTGCTTGTACCAGGCGACGAAGCGGCCGAGCCCGACCTCGATCGTCGTCTTCGGCTCAAAGCCGAGTTCGCGCCGCGCGGTTTCGATGTCGGCAAAGCTTTCCGGCACGTCGCCGGGCTGCAATGGCAGCAGCTCCTTTTTTGCGGTGCGGCCCAAGGCCCTTTCGAGGACCGCGATGAAATCGAGCAGTTTTTCCGGCCGGTGGTTGCCGAGGTTGTAGAGGCGGTGCGGCACCCCGTCGGCGGTGGGGCTGGCGGCCGGGGCCCGGTCGTGCGCGGCGATGGTGCCGGCGACGATGTCGTCGATGTAGGTGAAGTCGCGCGCCATCCGGCCTTCGTTGAAGACCTTGATCGGCTCGCCGGCGAGGATCGCGCGGGTGAACAGATAGGCCGCCATGTCCGGCCGTCCCCATGGCCCGTAGACGGTGAAGAAGCGAAGTCCGGTGGCCGGCAGACCGTGGAGATGGCTGTAGCTGCGCGCGATCAGCTCGCAGCTGCGCTTGGTCGCGGCATAGAGCGAGACCGGCTGCTCGACCGGGTCGTCGACGCTAAACGGCTGCTTGCGGTTGGCACCATAGACCGAGGACGACGAGGCATATGTGAACGCGTCGAGCTTGTCGATCCGCCGTGCCGCCTCAAGCAGCACGAGGGTCCCCATCACATTCGCCTCGATATAGGCATAGGGGTTTTCGAGCGAATACCGCACCCCCGCCTGGGCGGCGAGATGGATGATGCCGCGGAGATCGGGGTGGGCTCGGACCACGGCGGAGACGCCGTCGCGGTCGGCGATATCAAGCTTGACAAAGGTAAAGCCGGCAAACTCGGCGAGCTCGTCGAGGCGGGATTCCTTAAGCCGCACATCGTAATAATCATTGATGTTGTCGATGCCGACGACCTGGTCGCCGCGCTCGAGCAGCGCCTTGGCGACATGAAAGCCGATGAACCCGGCAGCGCCGGTGATGAGGGTCGACATGGGCTTCCTGGCAAGCGGGCAGCGGCACCTTGCCGTATCGGTTAGCCGCGCCGTCGGCAAGCGATTTCATTGTGAACGGCGGACCCACTCCTTCATCCGACGGGCAAGGTGCTCGATGCGAAACGCCAGGCGCGGCTGCTGCACCACTTGCCACAGCATCGGCTCGCAATCGCTGGCGAGGCTTGCCTTCAACCGGTTGTGGCCGGCCATGAAATCATAAACGCGCAGGCCCGAGCGGAAGGCGTGACCAATCGCCAGCGCGTGGCTCACCGCCCCCGGGCGCTCGCGCGGATCGGCATCGGCAAAGCCGCTCTGATAGGCGTAGATGCGGCCCCCGCGACGGAAATTGTAGAGATAGCCGATCACCCGCTCACCGGCGCGGACCTCGATCAGCTGGATTGCGCCCTCAGCAAAGCTGCGCTCAATCAAGAGCCGGTGGAACGGCTCAAAAAATCCGCCGGTGAATGCATGCGCCACGCCGCGCCGCGCCCATGAGGCGCAATGCAGGGCCTTCAACCCGCTGAACCACTCCTGCGCCTCTGCCGCGGTCATTGCTTCGCGCAGGCGTAGCGGGCCCTGCGCCTCGAACCGCCGGACAGCCCGGTTCAGCTGCTGGCGGGCGTTGGCGCTCAGCACCGGGTCGAGCGCGCCGCCGGCCGCCAGACGATCGAGCGCGACCGAATAGGAGGGCACCGCGATCTCGCGGCACAGCAGCCGGTGCGCGGCCACTGCTGTCTCGGGCAGGCGCAGCAGCGAGCCGCTGAGAGTGAGTTCGTCGGCTTCGCCGCGCCGCCGGGCGAACCAGCCCAGCAGTGCCTCGAGGACCGCCGGCTCGCCCTCGGCCGCGGTGAGGATGCCGTTATGCTCGATGGTCATCGCATCGAAGCGTGGGTCGCCGGTTTCGTTGAGGAAGAGGCCGCGCGACCGGATAAGCCCGTGCCGGCGGGTGATTAGCGCACGGCCGAGCAGTGCCAGCGCCACCGTTTCGCCTTGCACACGCCCGCGCAAGAGTCTCGGCCGGCTCGCCTCCGGGACCGCGGCGAGCAATGTTCCGATCCACGCCCATGAGGTAAAAAAGGACGAGCGGGCGACGGCTTCGAGCGCACGCCATTCGGGCTCGAGGGCGTCCGGCGGCGGCAACGCCTCGCACTGGAACGCGATCGCGCCCGTCACCGGCGCTCACCCGTCCGCTGTTAATCGAGGTTCAGCCAATGCCACATAAACTCGCAGTCGCCGCAAAGCTGTTATATGGCCGGGCGGTCGCCAACAAGACGCGAGTGGGGCGATGCGGGTTTTGCACATCCTCGATCATTCGCCGCCGCTGCAGAGCGGCTACGTCTTTCGTACGCTCGGCATCGTCGACCAGCAGCGGGCCTTCGGCTGGGAGCCGGTGCTGCTGACCAGCGGCAAGCATTACGCGTCGGGACCGCCGCGCGAGCGAATCGGCGGCTGGGAGTTTTTGCGCACGCCGGCCCCCGCCGGGCTCGGCGCCGGGCTTCCCTGGGTCCGCGAAATCAAGATCATCGGCGATCTCCGCCGCCGCCTGGACGAGGTCATCGGCGAAGTGCAGCCCCAGATCCTGCACGCCCACTCGCCGGTGCTCAACGCCCTGCCGGCGATCGGCGCCGGCCGCCATCACGGCATTCCGGTCGTCTACGAGGTCCGCGCCCTGTGGGAGGACGGGGCGGCGAGCCACGGTACCCGAGGCGCCGGCGGGCTGCGCTACCGCGCCACGCGGCTGCTCGAAACCCGCGCGTTGCGGCGTGCCGACGCGGTGGCGACGATCTGCGAAGGCCTGCGCGGCGAAATCCTCGCCCGCGGCATCCCCGAGGACAAGGTCACGGTCGTGCCGAACGCGGTCGACCGCAACGCCTTTCGCGGGGCCGGCGCCCCCGATCCGGCGCTCGCCGCCCGGCTCGGCCTCGGGAACAAGCGGGTGCTCGGGTTTTTCGGCTCGTTCTATTCCTATGAGGGATTGGACCTGCTGCTGCGGGCGGTCCCGTTGATGCAGCGGCGGCGCCCGGACATCGCCGTCCTGTTGGTCGGCGGCGGCCCGCAGGAAGAGCGGCTGCGGGTGTTGGCGCGCGAACTCGGCCTCGGCCGCAGCGCGGTCTTCACCGGGCGGGTGCCGCACGACGAGATCGGCCGCTATTACGATCTGGCCGACATGCTGGTCTTTCCGCGCCTCTCGCTGCGCCTGACCGAGCTGGTGACCCCGCTGAAGCCGCTCGAGGCGATGGCGCAGGAGCGGATCGTCGCCGCGTCCGATGTCGGCGGTCATCGCGAGCTGATCCGCGACCGAGAGACCGGCTATCTGTTTCCCCCCGACGACCCCGAGAGTCTGGCCGAGGGGGTGCTCGCAGCTTTTGCCGACCAGGCATCGTGGCCGGGGATCCGGGCCGCCGCTAGCCGCTTTATCGACATGGAGCGTTGCTGGACCCACACGGTCGCCCGATATGCTGAAATCTATGGCCGGGTGCTGCGGCGATGAGCCGGCGCCGCCGCGGATTTCCGGTGGTACTGCTCGCAGATTTCCTCGAACAGGGCGACCTGGCCCTCGGTCGTGCTGCGCCAGCCGAACCCTTCGGCATAGGCGCGGGTAGCGGCGCGGGCGGGCGGCGCCGCCAGAAGGCCACGGATCGCGGCGGCCAGCGCGTCCGGCGTGACGCCCGGAACGACGACGCCGGCCGCGGGCGCCGTGACGATGTCGCCGACGCCGGCAAAATCCGACACCACGACCGGGGTGCCGCAGGCCATGCTTTCGAGAAGGACATTGGGCCAGCCCTCGTGGGTGGAGACCAGCAGGAGCAGGTCGGCGGCGGTGTAGATCGGCGGAAGCTCTTCCTGCGGCAAGCGGCCGAAGAGGCGCACGCGGCCGAAGACGCCGCGCGCCCGCGCCAACGCCGCGATCGCCTCCCGTTCCGGACCTTCGCCGACCACTACGAGATCGATGTCGGGCAGCCGCGCCAGTGTTTCGACCATCAGAGGGTGGCGCTTCAGCGCCACCAGATTGCCGACGGCGATCAGGGTCGGCCGCGAAAAGCCCAATCGCCGCCGCGCGGTCTCGCGGTCGCTCGGCCGAAACAGCGCGAGATCGACGCCGTTGCGCAATACCCGCACCCGCTCCGGCGGGGTCCCGAGCGCGGTCAGCCGGTCCTTGAGGCCGCCCGACACCGCGACCAGCCCATCAGCCCGCGCCGCCGCCCAGCGAATCCACCATCGCGGCAGGGCATAGTCGGCGATCAGATTGAGGTCGCTGCCGCGCGCGGTGACGACCACCGGTCGGCCGAGCGCACGCCCCAGCAGCACTGCGGCGACCCCGTCTGGATAGAAATAATGCGCGTCGATCAGCGCGAAGTCGTGGCCGGCGGCGATCTGCCGGCGCAGCCGGGGCAGGACCGCGGCAAACAGAGCAACGGGTGCGGTGCTCATGCCGATCTTTGGCAGCAGCGGATAGCGCGGGTGGTCGATCCGCAGGCCGTGCCATATCTCCTGGCGGGGCATCCGGCTCATTGCCGAATAGGCGCCAAAGCGCGGCGATGCGAATGGAAACCACGGACAGGGTGCGACGATGCGGGCCTCGACTCGGCCGCTTTCGACGAGTTTCCTCAGCCGCGTCTCGACAAAGATCCCGTGTTGAGGGCGCGCCGCGCTGGGATATAACGTCGAAAAGGTTAGGATCTGCACTTGCGGGACCAGTCGAGCTGCACCCAGCCGGCGTCGCGTGATGCCGGCCTCGCCTGATGCCGGTCGCTTGATGCCAGTGTACCGCAATCCCGATTTCCTGCGACTGCCGAGCCCTCTCGCCGGCATTTTCGTGGGCGCGGCGCGCGATTCTTTCTTCGCGCTGCCCGGCTGGTACGATCTGATGGCGCGGCATGGCGTGCCGCCCTCCAGCGAGATCCGCCTCTATAGCGACGAGCGGCCGGGATCGTCGGCGGCAATGGCGCTCCGGGTGGTCGAGGGGCGCCTCGGGCGCAGGCTGGCCAGCTTGACCAACGCCTACAGCGTCGAACACACCATCTTGTGCGCGCCGGCGGCCGAGATCGCGGTCGCGCTCGGCGCGATCGTTGGCGAGATGCTCGATGAATTTCCCCGCTGGGACGCGATCGCGCTCGACGAACTCGATCCGTGCGTGCCGTCTTTTCGCGCCGCGGTGGCGGCTCTGCGCCGCGCCGGCCTCCTCGTCGAATGCGTATTTCACTCCGGCACCTGGTACGAAGAAACCGCAGGGGTGAATTTTGCCGATTACCTCGCCCTGCGGCCTTCGGAACTGCGCAACACCTGGCGCCGCAAGCGACGCAGGCTGGGTTCGGGCGGCCGTCTAAAAACGGAGTTTTACGCAACGGCGGCCGGCATCGACGAGGCGATCCTCGGCTACCAAACCGTCTACGCCCGGAGCTGGAAGCCGGAGGAGGCGTATCCTGCCTTTATTCCGGCGCTGATCCGGCTTGCCGCCGAGAAGGGAGCGCTGCGACTCGGCCTCTCGACCTTCGACGGCGCTCCGGCCGCCGCCCAGTTCTGGATCGTGTGGAACGGCCGCGCCGTCATTTACAAGCTCGCCCACGACCGGCGGTTGGACGATTTCTCACTCGGCACCCTCTTGACTATGGAGATGATCGAGCGGGTGCTCGCCGAGGATCGCCCGCAGGAAATCAATTTCGGCCGCGGCGACGACCCCTACAAAAGATTGTGGCTGCCCAAGCGCCGGGAGCGCTGGGGGATCGTCGCGGCCAACCCGCGCACCCGGCGCGGCCTCGGGCTCGGGCTGCGGCGTGAGGCGGCCAAACTCTATCACCGGCTGCGCGGCGAACGCGTCGCCGCCCCCCTCGGCTGACGCGGCGCCGGCGGGGCCATCTGCCATGATCCGGTGGATCTCTTACTCCTGTCTGATACCGCCGGATATTTTCATCCTGCTGGCGATGATCGGGGTCGTCCTCGCCTGGCGTTGGCGGCGCAGCGGCCTGGTGCTGGCGACGACGGCGATGGCCTGTCTCTATTTGGCCGCGACGCCTCTCGTCGGCGTCGTGCTGATCCGCTCGGCCGAGGCGCTGGCCGCGATCATCCCCAGGCCGCGCTTGCCGGCGCCGCCGGGGGCGATCGTCGTGCTCTCCGCCGAATTTCGGCCCGGCGACACCCCCGATGCGAAGGATACGGTTGGACCGATCACGCTTGAGCGGCTGGCCGAGGCCGCGAAGCAGCAGCGCCGGCTGGGACTGCCGATCCTGGTCAGCGGCGGCTGGCTGCAGAAATCCGACAATTCCTTGGCTGGCATGATGGCCCAAGCATTGCAAGACGATTTCCGGGTACCGGTGCGCTGGCGTGAGGACCGTTCGCAAACGACCTATCAAAATGCGCGCTATTCGGCAGCGATCCTGCGCCGCGCCGGAGTGCCGGCGGCGCTGGTGGTGACCAACCCGTGGCACATGGCGCGGGCCTTGTGGTCGTTCCGTGCCGTCGGCTACCCGGTGGTCGCGGCGCCGACCCCGGACGGGCGATCGCTGCCGCGCACGCCGGCGGCCCTGCTGCCGCAAATTCCCGCGCTGCTCGACAGCTATTATGCGCTTCACGAATTGATCGGGCTGACATGGTATATGTGCCGCTATGGCCATTGGTGAGCGGACGCCGGTGCGGACCCGCGGCTGCCCCAAATTCCCGGCTCGGCCAAACGCGAAACGTCGGTGACCAGCAAATTCTGCACTAGGACCATGCGGATAAGCCGATTGACCTTGCTGCTTGAGGCCATATGCTGCAATCAGCTGGGGCCGCACAGATAAATTCCGAGTCGAATCGACACGGCGCCGACTGCACTTACGGAGAGGAGAGCTCACCATGCCGCAACGTGTCCAGTTTTCCGACGCCATCGAGCCGTTGGTCCAGTTCATCGAGGATACGCCCCCGGATGAGATCCTGGATCGGACACTGGACAAGCTACGCGCAGGGGTTCCGACGCAGACGATGCTGACCGCCTCGGCCCTGGCCGTGACGCGCTCCACCGATCTGCCGCCGGGTCACCACGGCGGCCCGCTGCACCCGCTCGTCGGCCTGCACGCGGTGTCGCAGCTGATCGGGCGCCTGCAAGGCGAGGATCGTTTTGTCCCGGTCCTGCAGCACGTGGCATTGTCGAACAAGCACATCCACCACCCGGCGATGGGCCCCTACGCCCTGTTGGAGTTCGCGCCGGAAGACGCCGGCGGCGTCGAGGCGACCAAGGCGGCCTTCCTCGCCGCTGTCAATCGCGGCGAAAGCAATAAGGCAGACCACCTGTTCCTGTGGCTATGGGAGCACGCTCCGCGGATCGAAGCCTTCGACCTGCTGCTGAGCATCGCGATCCCCAAGAATGTCGTCGATGACCATTACTTCGCATTCCCTGCCTTCACGTGGCGCGCCCTTGAAAACCAAGCGATCGATCCGGAGTATTTTTCGGTGCTGATGCGGCCCGCGGTGCGCTACGTGTCGCGCTTCCCGACAGCCCCGATGATCCCGGAAATCGAAATGCTGATCGAAGAGCATCAGCTGATGACCCGGGTCACCCGCCAGCAGAGCGGCGAGGATGAAACCTCTGCGATCGGCGCTCTCGGGGAAGCCATCGGGCGGGTCGACGTGTTCGCCCAGATCCCGGTGCTGATGGCCACGGCGCTGGGGGAAGGACTATCGCTCGAAGGTGCGGGCGAAGCCCTCTCGATCGGGGCTGCCGGCCTGTTCCTGCGTTCGCTCGGCGGCAATCCGATGGATGTCCACCTGCATACCAGCGCCAATCTGCGGCGCTATTTGTTGAAGATCGACGGCTTGAGCCTGCGCAACAAATTGTTGCTGCTGTTGACCTGGCAGTCCGGCCCGGAGATCCGGTCGACCGCGGGTCGGATGCAGCCGGCTCCGCAGCCGGATTGGACGGCCGTCGCGGCGCTGCCGCCGCGGACGCAGGAGGCGCTGCTCGATGCCATCACGCACAGCGTCTACAACCAGCCGCCGACCGACTGGTCCCAGGTCAGCAATCTCGGGCTGATGCGAGCGGTGCCGGAGGTCCGGGCGACGGTGAACCTGGCCCAGCAATACGTGAACAGCGGTTATGACGCGCAGGCGCTGATCGCACGGCTCGCCGAGATCGTCTGCCACGACAATTTCACCGAGATGCACGCCTTCAAGCACCACCAGGCGATTGTCGAAGAATTCTACGCCACCCGTGAGCCCTGGCGTTGGATGCATCTGGTCTGTGGCGTCCAGGCCGCGGCGATCTCTTTCGGCAAGAACATGGCGGTCTACGAGGAAGCCCTGGAACTCCTCCACGCCGCGTAGGCGGTAGGGCAGGGCAGACAAGGGAGGGCGTTGCGCCCTCCGGTTTGCCCGTCCGCCTCCGCCGACATTACGGCCGACAGAAGCTGAGGTGAGTGTTCTTCGACCGCGACGCGCCGAGCGGTAGGTACTGATTAGCTCGCATGGGTGTAGCCCCGTCAAGGGTAGCCCATGCGGGCTCGGCGCTCCGGCGACAGTGATTTGATGGCTCGCATCCTGCTCTTAACCGACGATCCGCAAACGCGCGACCGGGCGGCGAGCATGCTGCGTGACCAGGGCCACGAGGTGGCTTGCGTCCACGCCCCGGCGGAGGCCGCGCGATCGATCGAGGCGGCTGCACCCGATCTGATGCTCTCCGACTGCATGGGACGGCCGGAGCATGTGGCGATGAGAGATGCGCGCGCCGCCCAGGCTCGCGGCGTTCGCGTGATCCTGCTGACCGCGAATCGGGCCTGGCTTCCGGTGATGCGGCGCGCAAACCTGCCGGTCTTGGAAAAGCCTCCGTCGCTGCCCCGCCTGCGGGAGCTGGTCGAACGTGCCCTGTCGAGCTCCTCCCCTACGCACCCCAACCCCTCGCTCTCCGCCCGCGGCCTGGCGTTTGCTCGCGACGCCGAGAGGGCGATCGGCAGTCGGCTGCTACGGGCGGGAGGCCGCTTTTTCGACCGCTATGTCCGGGAATACCGGCACCGAGGATTGCGTTTCGAGATCCCTCGGGAGTTGTCGACCCCGGAGTTTCGTGCCCGGTTTCTGGTGCACCGCTATGAGGTCCCCGAGCGGGTCTTGACCCGAAAGCACATCGCCGCCGACGCCACCGTGCTCGAACTCGGCGGCTGCCTCGGGGTGATTTCCTGTCTGGTCAACCGGCGGCTCGCAGACCCTCGGCGACACGTCGTATTTGAGCCGCACCCGCTGATTGTTCCTTATCTGGAGGCCAATCGGGCGCGAAATAGCTGCGCGTTCCAGGTTCGCCAGCAGATCATAGCGCGCGCGCCGAGCGCCACCTTCTATCGCCGCGATCCTTCCATCGCCGGCAGTTCGACGGTCCGAATCGGCCGGCTCAAGATCGAGGTGCCGACGACAACGGTCGAACGGGTCGAGCAAGAGACAGGCTTCGCGTTCGACAGTCTGGTGATCGACATAGAGGGTGGCGAACTCCAATTCTTCGCCGAGAACCAAGCTCTGGCCGAGCGCCTGCGCGTCGCCATAATCGAATTCCACCCGCAGATCATCGGCAACGCCGCCTGCGCCAAGATCCGCGATCGCCTCGCGGCTGCCGGGCTGTCGCTTCGCGATCGGCGAAGCCACGTCGAAGCCTGGCTGCGCTTGGGCTGCCAGCAAAAGGACGCGGTCAGGCCCGTGACGCTCTAGGTGCGCGCAATGATCGAGCCGTCACCGCGCTACACGGAGAAGTACTTGGCCTGGGGATGGTGGACGACGATCGCCGAGGTCGATTGTTCGGGGTCGAGCTGGTCCTCCTCGGAGAGCGTGATGCCGATCTCCTCGGCGCGCAGCAGCGCCAAGAGCTGCTTCTGGTCGGCGAGGTTGGGGCAGGCCGGGTAGCCGAACGAATAACGGCTGCCGCGATAGCCTTGCGCCAGCATCCCTTCGGTGTCGCGCGCTTCCTCGGCGGCGAAACCCAATTCGCCGCGGATGCGCCGATGCAGATATTCGGCGAGCGCCTCGGCCATCTCGACCGAGAGGCCGTGCAGGTAGAGGTAGTCCTGGTAGCGGTTCTGGGCGAACCATTCGCGCGCCGCCTCCGACGCACGCCGGCCCATCGTCACCACCTGCAGGCCAATCACATCGCGGGCGGTGTCGCCGATGTCGCGGAAGAAATCGGCGACGCAGAGCCCACCCTCCTTGTTCTGGCGCGGGAACGAGAAGCGGGTCAGCTCGCGCGCCCCATCGGGATCGAACAGGATCAGGTCGTTGCCCTCGGCGGCGCAGGGCCAATAACCATAGGCGGCCTGCGGCGCCAGGATCTCCTCGCCGATCGCGATGTCGAGGATGCGCCGCAACACCGGGCGCAGCTCGTCCTTGGCCCATTCGCGGTACTCGGAAAGTGACTTGCCGTCCTTTCGATAGCCCCACTGGAATTGGTAGAGCATGCGCTCGTTCAAATACGGCGCGACCGCCTTGGGCGAGACCCGCTCGATGGTGCGCGGTCCCCAAAAGGGCGGCTGCGGCACCGGCACGCCGCTGGTCAGCTCGGCCCGGCGAAGGCGGATCTCGTCGAAATCGAGCGGGCGCAACGGCCGCGGGTCGGCGGCGCGGCCGAGTTTGCGGGAAGGCTTGACCGGTCGACTCTCGTTCCTGGCCCGGACCTCGTCGAGATGGGCGTCGAACTTGTGGGCGACGATCTTCTCCATCAGGCCGAGCCCGTCGAAGGCGTCGCGCGCATAGGCGACGCGGCCCGCCGCATAGGCTTTGACGCAATCCTCCTCGACATAGCGCCGGGTCAAGGCCGCACCCCCGAGCATGACCGGCAGATCGAGACCCTGCCGGCTCATCTCTTCGAGGTTTTCGCGCATCACCACGGTCGATTTGACCAGCAGCCCCGACATGCCGACCGCATCGGCCCGGTGCGCGAGGGCGGCTTCGAGGATCATGCCGATCGGCTGCTTGATGCCGAGATTGATGACCCGGTAGCCGTTGTTGGTCAGGATGATATCGACCAGGTTCTTGCCTATGTCGTGCACGTCCCCGCGCACCGTCGCCAGCACCACGGTGCCTTTCTGCTGGCCCTCGACCCGCTCCATATGCGGTTCCAGAGCGCGCACCGCGGCCTTCATCGTCTCGGCCGATTGCAGCACAAAAGGGAGCTGCATTTTGCCGGCGCCGAACAATTCGCCGACCGTCTTCATTCCGTCGAGTAGGATGTTGTTGATGATGTCGAGCGGCTTGTACTGCGCCATCGCCAAACCGAGATCGCCGTCGAGCCCCTGCCGGTCGCCGTCGACGATGCGCTGGGCGAGCCGATCCTCCAGCTTCTCGGGCCGGCCCTTCTTTTCGCCGGTCTCGATCGCCCGGTTCTCGAACAGCCCGATAAAGGCGTGCAGCGGGTCGTAGCCATCGCGCCGGCGATCAAAGATCAGGTCTTCAGCGATCCGCGCCTCCTCCGGCGGAATCTTGTGCAGCGGCATGATCCGCGAGAAATGGACGATAGCGCCGGTCAGCCCGCGGCGCAGCGCATGGTCGAGAAAGACCGAGTTCAGGATCTGGCGCGCCGGTGGATTGAGCCCGAACGAGATGTTGGAGAGGCCGAGGATGATCTGGCATTCGGGCATCGCCTGAGCGATGCGCTCGATCGCCTCCAAGGTGTTGAGGCCGAGCTTGCGGTCATCCTCGTTGCCGGTGCAGATCGTGAAGGTCAGCGGGTCAAACATGAGATCGGCGGGCGGCAGGCCGTGCCGGCCGCAGGCGAAATCATAGAGCCGGCGGGCGATCGCGAGCTTGTGTGGGGCCTCCTTGGCCATGCCGGTCTCGTCGATGGTCAGAGCGATGACCGCAGCACCGAATCGGCGGGCCAGCTTCAGCCGCTTGTCGGCCGCCTCCTCGCCATCCTCGAAATTGATCGAATTGACGATCGGCTTGCCGCCATAGAGCTTCAACGCTGCTTCGAGCACCGGATATTCGGTCGAATCGATGACCAGCGGGGCGTTGACCGCGCCGCGCAGGCGGGCCACCGCTTGCGTCATGTCGGCGACCTCGTCGCGTCCGACAAAGGCGGTGCAGAGATCGAGTGTATGCGAACCTTCCCGGACCTGCTCGCGGCCCATTTCGACGCAGCCGTCCCAATCGCCCTGTTCCTGCAACTGGCGGAACTTGCGTGAGCCGTTGGCGTTGCAGCGCTCGCCGATCGAAAGCCAAGCGCTCTCCTGGCGCAACGCGACCTGGCCGTAGAGCGAGGCGACGGCGGGCGCCCAGAGCGGGTGGCGGGGTCGCGGCGAGGGCCGCCGGCGATCGCGGCCGATGCGGCGCAGCATTGCGTCGAGCGCCGCGATGTGCGTCGCCTCGGTGCCGCAGCAGCCGCCGATCATGTTGACCCCGTCCTCGACGACAAAGCGTTCGAGCCATTGCGTGAGCTCGGCGGCCCCGAGCGGATATTGGGCGCGGCCGGCGACCAGTTCGGGCAATCCGGCATTGGGCTGGGCCGAAATATGGCCCGGCCAGTTCTCGCTAAGCCATCTGACGTGTTCGGCCATCTCGCGCGGGCCGGTGGCGCAGTTGAGCCCGATCATCGGCACGTCGAGCGCGTGTATGATGGTCGCCGCGGCCGCGATGTCGGCGCCGACCAGCAAGGTGCCGGTGGTTTCGATCGTGACCTGGACCAGGATCGGCGTGTCCTTGTTCATCTCGGTCCGCGCCCGCTTGGCGCCGTTGACCGCCGCCTTGATCTGCAACGGGTCCTGGCAGGTCTCGATGATGATGGCGTCGACCCCGCCGTCGATCAGTCCGGCGCATTGCACCGTGAGCGCATTTTCGAGTTCCTGGTAGGCGACATGGCCGAGCGAGGGCAGCCGGGTCCCCGGCCCGACCGAGCCCAGTACAAAGCGGGTGCGGCCGTCAGCGGCGAATTCGGCGACAGTCTCGCGGGCGAGTTCGGCGGCGCGGCGGTTGAGCGCGAAGGCGCGATCGGCGAGCCCGAACTCGTCCAGGGTGACCGGCGAGCCGCCGAAGCTGTTGGTCTGGACCGCGTCGCAGCCGGCCTCGAGATAGCCTCGATGGATCTCGCGGATCAGGTCAGGCCGGCTCTCGCTGACGATCTCGGTGCAATTCTCCTTGCCGAGAAAATCTCGCTCGATGTCGAGGTTGCGCGCCTGCACCTGGGTGCCCATGGCGCCGTCGCACAGGACCACCCGGTCGGCCAGGTAATCGAGGAAATGGGTCATCGATTGGAATAGCTCGCCGGAGAGCCCCTCTGCGCCGCGTCTCGGGGGAGAGGGAGGGTGAGGTGGTTCGATGATAGCGCGGAGGCTGGTGCGAGAGCCCCCCACACCCTCCCCTCTCCCCCCGCAAGCGAGGGGCGACGCAAATTATTAGCGCATCGGGGCATCCTTGGATCCGGCCGATGGGTCGGCTTCACGCCGCCGCCACGGTGGGTCGCTTGGCGCGCACGCCGAGCAGGTGGCAGATCGCCACGATCAGATCGGCGCGGTTCAGAGTGTAGAAGTGGAATTCGTGCACGCCCTCAGCGTGCAGACGCCGGCACTGTTCGGCGGCGAGCGAGGTGGCGACCAAGCGCCGCGTATCGGGATCGTCGTCGAGCCCGGCGAAATGACCTTCCATCCAGGCCGGGATTGAGGCCCCGCACGCCGCGCTGAACCGCTTAACCTGGGCGTAATTGGTGACCGGCAGGATGCCCGGAACCAGCGGCACCGCGATCCCGGCGGCGGCAGCTCGGTCGCGAAAGCGCAGAAACAGGTCGACATCAAAAAAATACTGGGTGATCGCGCGGCTGGCGCCAGCATCGATCTTGCGCTTCAAATTGGCGAGGTCGCGCTCGGCGCTTGCCGCCTCGGGATGGGTCTCGGGATAGGCGGCGACGCTGATCTCGAAATCGGCGACGCGTTTGATCCCGGCGACCAGGTCGGCGGCGTAGGAATAGCCGCCCGGATGCGGCGCATAGGCTCGGCCGTCGACGGGCGGGTCGCCGCGCAACGCGACAATGTGGCGGATCCCGGCCCGCCAGTAATCGCGCGCCACCGCGTCGATCTCGTCCCGCCCGGCGGCGACGCAAGTCAGATGCGCCGCGGGTTCGAGCATGGTCTCGCGGCGGATGCGGCGGACCGTCGCATGGGTGCGCTCGCGGGTCGATCCGCCGGCGCCGTAGGTGACCGAAACAAAGCGCGGCGCCAAGGGTTCGACACGCTTGACCACTTCCCACAGTCGCGCCTCCATTTCCGCTGTCTTGGGCGGAAAAAATTCGAACGAGACGCGCGGCGGACCGGCATCGAAATCGATCACCGGGTCGGCGGCGAGCCGGCCGCGCGACTGCCCCAAGCCGAGATTCCCGTTCATTGGCGCATCTCCCCCTCGACCAGCGCCGCCGGCGCTCCGTCGCGCAAATCCTCGAATTGTCGCCAATCCGCGGATGTACCGCGGCGGTGCGCGGTCCAGATCACCACGGTCAGCGGGTCGCCCGGCAATCGCCGCGGCGGGGCCGGATCGAGCCCGGCGGCGCGGCACCACTCGGCGATTTCGCGATCGGCAAAGCCGAGGCGGCGATGGGCGTGCTCGTCGCGCAGAAATTCGAGGCTATGCGGCGCGAAATCGACCAGCACCAGAATCCCGCGCGGGCGCAGCACGCGCGCCGCCTCGGCCAGCGCCGCGGCCGGACGGTCGGCGTAATGCAGTACCTGGTGGATCACCACGGCATCAAACGAAGCGTCGGGCAGCGCCAACTGGTACATGTCGCCGCGCCTGACCCGACCGTTCTCGAGACCGGCCCGCTCGAGATTGACCCGCGCGACCGACAGCATCTCGCGCGACTGGTCGATGCCGAGGGCATACCCGGCCCGCGGCGTCAGAATCTCGAGCATTCGCCCGGTCCCGGTGCCGATGTCGAGCAGATCGCGTGGGCCGGCCTCCGCGATGATCTCGATCAGCGCCGCTTCGACCTCCGCCTCATCGACATAGAGCGAGCGGATGCGGTGCCATTGCGCGGCGTTCTCGCGGAAATAGGCGCTGGCGAGATCGGCGCGCTGGCGTTTGATCGCCCCCAGCCGCTGCAGGTCGAGGGCAATCGTCGGATCGGCTCCCGTCGGATCGGCTCCCGTCGCAGCGGCATCGCCGCACGCCTCTACCAGATGGCGCGCCAGCGCACTTGCCGGGCTCGACTGGCTCAAGCGGTAAAACACCCAGCTGCCCTCGCGAAAGCGGTCGAGCAGCCCGGCATCGCACAAGAGTTTCAGATGCCGCGACACGCGGGGCTGGCTCTGTCCGAGGATTTGCGTCAACTCGCTGACCGTGAGTTCGCCGCGAGCGCACAGCACAAGCAACCGCAGCCGGGTCGGCTCGGCCACCGCGCGCAACGCCGCCAGAAGATGCTCCATCGCTCCGGGCTCGCCTGGTTTGCGGGAGCAAAATATGCAGATATCTTTATGTCTGCAAGCAATTTGCTGCGCTGGCCAACCGAGATTGACCGGCGCAGCGCGCAACCTCTTGCCGCTTACGTCGATTTCCCGCAAATATCTCGCGCCCCAGGAGAAACGCCGATCCGATGCGATCCCGATCAACCAACCTTTTTGCCTTGCGTCCGAGCTTTTTGGGTCGTCGCTGCGCAGCGCGGCGGTTCGGTGTTCCGGCCCCGTTCCTAGTGCTCGCCCTGTTTGCCTCGGGGTGCGCCACACCGCCGCAAACCCAGCAACAGGCCGCAGCTGCGGAGGAGAATTTCCACGACCCGCTCGAAGACACGAACCGCAAGATCTTCGCGTTCAATCAGGTCGTCGACCGGCACGTGCTGGTGCCGGTGGCAAAGACTTATCGCGCGGCGCTGCCCTCGCCGGTGCGCGACTCGATACGCGATTTTCTGAACAACCTTCAGGCGCCGCTGATCTTTGCGAACGACGCATTGCAGGGCAAATTCGGGCCGGCCAAAGACACGGTGGTGCGTTTCGTGCTCAATTCGACGATCGGCATGGGCGGCCTCGTGGACGTGGCTGGGCGTTGGGGCATCCCCTATCACGAGCAGGATCTAGGGGTGACGCTCGGCGTCTGGGGTATTCCGGCGGGCCCCTATCTGGTACTGCCGGTGCTTGGCCCGTCCGATCCGCGTGATCTCGGCGGCGAGGTGGCCGAGGGGTTCGGGGATCCGTTCAACCGGCTGGTCACCGGTAATCCCTTTACTCTCTATTGGATCCCGTTTGTGCGCGGCGCGGTCTCCGGCATCGATCAGCGGGCCCGCTACCTCGATACGCTGGCCGACATCGAGCGAACCTCGCTCGACTACTACGCGACGATCCGCTCGCTCTACCGGCAGCGCCGGGCGGCGCTGATCCGCGGCGAGAACAAGAACCTGCCGCCGCCTTCGGGCTTCACCGAGAATGGCGGCGCACCGGCACCGTCGAACCCGGCGCCGTCGAACTCGGCATCGCCACCGAGTGTTGTCTCTGCGGCACAAAATTTATCCGAGGTCCGCTGGTGAAAATGCGAGGACATCTTCTGATCGCTGCCTGCTGCGCGATTGTCGGCATCGGGCTCCTGACGCCATCGCGTCCGGCCTCGGCGGCCGCCGACCCGACCGCGGTGATCACCAACCTCGGCAACCAGGCGCTCGAGGTGCTCGGCAGAAACGTCAATCCGAAGGAGAGGGTGATCCGGTTTCGCCAGCTGTTCAGCGAGGATTTCGACGTTCCGGGGATCGCCCGCTTTGTTCTGGGGCGCTATTGGCGCGTCGCCACCCCGCAGCAGCAACAGGAATTCGTCAAGCTGTTCACCGATTACATCGCGCTGGCCTACAGCGATCGATTAGCCGAATACAGCGGCGAAACCTTAAA
The DNA here is from genome assembly GCA_963832875.1 of uncultured Alphaproteobacteria bacterium. Lineage (GTDB taxonomy): Bacteria > Pseudomonadota > Alphaproteobacteria > ATCC43930 > CGMCC-115725 > AP-15. Next base: position 216,169 of record CAWHWB010000009.1, read on the forward strand.
GGTGACGGGCAGCCGGGCGGCGCCCGACGGATCGCTGGTGTCCAGCGAAATTGTCCGCCCGAACGGCGCGCCGCCGGCCAAGATCGATTGGCTGCTGACCGAGCATGACGGCGCTTACAAGATCGACGACGTGATCGTCGAGGGGGTCAGCATGGCGGTGACCCAGCGCTCTGAGTTTGCGTCAGTGATCCAGCGCCATGGCGGCCAGGTCCAAGGGCTGATCAGCGCGCTGCGGCAAAAGACCCAGAGCGTCGGCGTGCATTAGTCGACCCGAGCCGGCGGCGTTCGTTCTCGCGGATCACGCGCGCATCAGCGGTTTGTAGCGGATGCGATGCGGCTGGTCGGCGTCGCTACCGAGCCGGCGGCGGCGGTCGGCCTCGTAATCGGCGTAATTGCCTTCGAACCAGACGACTTGGCTGTCACCCTCGAAGGCCAGGATGTGGGTCGCGACGCGGTCGAGAAACCAGCGGTCGTGGGTGACGACGACGGCACAGCCGGCAAAGTCGAGCAACGCCTCTTCGAGCGCGCGCAGCGTGTCGACGTCGAGATCGTTGGTCGGCTCGTCGAGCAGCAGGACGTTGGCGCCCTCTTTCAGCATCTTGGCGAGATGGACGCGGTTGCGCTCGCCGCCCGACAACTGACCCACTTTTTTCTGCTGGTCGGTGCCGCGGAAGTTGAACAGCGCACAATACGCCCGGCTGGCGATCTTGCGCCGGCCGAGATCGATTTCGTCGCGCCCACCCGAAATTTCCTGCCATACCGTGGCGGCCGACGCCAGCGCGTCGCGCGACTGGTCGACATAGCCGAGCTTGACCGTGTCGCCGACGCGAAAGCTGCCGCCGTCGGCGGTATCGCGACCGGTGACCAGGTTGAGCAGGGTCGTCTTGCCGGCGCCGTTCGGACCGATCACCCCGACGATCCCGCCGGGCGGCAAACGGAAATTGAGCGCCTCGATCAAGAGGCGGTCGCCAAAGCCCTTGGCGACTCCTTCGGCGCTGATCACCAGATCGCCGAGCCGCGGCCCGGGAGGCAGCACGATCTGTGCGGTCTCCGGCGCCTTTTCCCGGTTCTCGGCGACCAGAGAATTCATAGGCCGACAGCCTTGCCTTGCTCTTGGCCTGGCGCGCCCGCGGGCTCTGTCGCACCCATTCGAGCTCGCGCTCGAGGGTGCGCTGCCGCGCCGCCTCCTGCCGGCCCTCCTCGGCAAGCCGCTGCTGCTTTTGTTCGAGCCAGCTCGAATAATTGCCCTCGAACGGAATGCCGCGGCCGCGGTCGAGTTCGAGGATCCAGCCGGCGACCTCGTCGAGAAAGTAACGGTCATGGGTGACCGTGACCACGGTGCCCGGATAGTCTTCGAGAAAGCGCTGCAGCCACGCGACCAATTCCGCATCGAGATGGTTGGTCGGCTCGTCGAGCAGCAACAGGTCGGGACGCTGCAGCAACAGCCGGCACAGCGCCACTCGACGCCGCTCGCCGCCGGAGAGCGTCCCCACCTCGGCCTCGCCCGGCGGGCAGCGCAGCGCGTCCATCGCGATCTCGACCGCACGGTCGAGCTCCCAGCCGTCGGCCTGGTCGATCTTTTCCTGCAATTCGCCCTGTTCGGCGATCAGCGTCTCCATTTCGTCGGGTGTGAGGTCCTCGGCGAACCGGGCGCTGACCGCCTCGAACCGGTCGAGCAGCGCCTTGGTTTCGGCCAATCCCTCGATGACGTTGCCGAACACGTCCTTCTTCGGATCGAGAGCCGGCTCCTGCGGCAGATAGCCGATCCGCGCTCCTTCGGCGGCCCAGGCCTCGCCCGAATAGTCGCGCTCCTCGCCGGCCATGATCCGCAGCAGGGTCGACTTGCCGGCGCCGTTGGCACCGAGCACGCCGATCTTGGCGCCCGGAAGAAACGACAGCCAGATGTCCCTCAACACCTCGCGACCGCCGGGATAGCTCTTGCCGAGCCCCTTCATCACATAGATGTACTGGTAGGCGGGCATTGTGAACCTATTGAAAACGCGAAACAGGCGAGGTAGGCCGCCGCCGGCTGTCGGTCAAGCTTCTTCCGGAGTTTCGACGGAGGGCTGCTTTCGGATCTCGGCGCCGAGCGCCTGCACGGCCAGATCGAGCACATCGGCGCCGACTTGCCGGATCAAGTACACGCCCAGAATGATCGCCCTCTGATCTGTGCTGACACCAGCCGCTTCCGCCAGACGCTCGATTTGCTGGCTGACGCCTTCCTGATCCGCGGGGGTCATGTTCTCGACAAGTATGAAGCACAAGCTCGGTAACGCCTTCCGGGCCTTGTCGAAATCCACGTCGCGCATGATGCCGGAGACATCGGTGGCGCGACCTTGCGCCTGATCGCGATCGATCATCCGGTCGGCGGCAGCGAGTAGCGACTGCAAGACCGCGCTCGGACCGATGCCGATATCAGCGTCTGCAATCCTGAGTGTGAACAGCGACGTGCGAAAGAATGCGACCGCGCCGAAACCGGCGAGCAAAATTGCGTATAGCCGCGGCGCCTTGGTGCCGAGAGTGATGCCAAGCCTGTTTACGATCAGCAATGCGGCAACGCCAGCGGCGATGTTTATCAAAAGGTAGAGCGGGGTAGGCGGAGCACCGATCAGCCGGGTCGGGCTGTCGTGATAGCGGGACGCCAATTCGCCGTAGGCGACGAACCCGGAAAACCACGCAACGATCGCAAGATCGACGATTCCTCGCCACGGTGCGACGCCGCTCCTAGGAAGGCCGTAGCCAATGAACAGAAGGACGACCCCGCCGCCCAGGGTCACGAATAGGCTTCGCGCCGTGGCCCATGATCGCGCCGATCTGAGCTGACGGCGATAATTTTGCGCCCGCTCGCGCTGCTGTTCTTCGGGCGAACGCGCCGAGGGCGGCGGTGCAGCGGGCCGGCCCCTACGCCAGAACGGCGGCAACCTCGCGGCCCTGATCGGTCAGCGCGAAGACATCGCCGTCCATTTTCTGGACCCAGCCGGCCTTGATTAGCTGCTCACTGACCTCGATGAACCGGGTAACCGAATTGTCGGCAATCGGGATCAAGGCCCTCGCTGGGAGATTGCCGCCTCGCAACGCCTTCAGGACCTCATTCGCGGGGTCCACCCTTTGCGCCTGCGCGCGGCTCGTGCTGTCGAGGAACGTCCCGAAGTAGTCGATCTTCCGCTCTGCCATCCGACGCCGTCCTTGGCCGTTGATATTGTACATGGGAATGGTTGGCCGACCTTGCTAGCGACCGGATCGAATGGGAGGCCAACCGGTCATGACTAGATGTCGCTCATTATAATGTCGCTCGATCCATCGCAATCTGCACGCGAGAGGCGCCCTGCACCAAAAAACCTATTGACCTTTGGTAAGTAAGCGCTTACTCCGCATTGCCATGGCCGCCATCCGATTAGACAGCGACGAGCGCCGCAAGGCGATTGTGACGGCAGCGGTTCCGCTCTTTGCCCGCAACGGCTTTGGCGGGACCACAACCAAGGAGCTCGCCGAGGCGGCGGGCATTTCGGAAGCTCTGCTGTTTCGCCATTTTCCGAGCAAAAAGCACCTCTACGGCGAGATTCTGCGGCTTGGCTGCGAGGGCGACCCAGCGCTCGAACGGCTGGCGGCGCTCGACCCGTCGACGGTGACCCTGGTCCGCATGACGCATTATATGGTCCGCTATTTTCTGCTCGCCGGCGATGTTGAGCAGAGCGAACGCGACTCGCGGCTGCGTCTGGTCCTACACAGCTTTCTCGAGGACGGGGAGTACGCGCGCGAGCTGTTCGACACGATCTTCGCGCGGGTTCATCCGCTGTTTGCCGCATCGGTCGAGGCCGCGGTCGCCGCCGGCGACCTCATAGGCGGTCCGATTGCCTCGGCCAACCGCTTCTGGTTCGGCCATCATGTCGCGGCGATGATCGCGTTCGTGCTGCTGCCGGCGCGCGCCTGCCTGACCTATCAGGGGACGATGGCCGCGCTGGTCGAAGAGACCACATGCTTCATCCTGCGCGGCATCGGTCTGAGCGAGCCGGCGATCGCCGCAGCACTTCCCGCCAGCACGCGACATCCGCTCGAATTCGCATCCCCTGCCATGGAAGCAGCCGATGGACGGTGACCAGATGGCGCAGGCGCATGGAACCACTCGAGCCCTGGCCGCCGAGCCGGCCTTGCGTCAGCGTGACGAGAATGGCCGCGCCGCCCCGCCGCGGCCAAAGACGGTGCGCTGGTTCATCATTGTCGGGCTGCTGGTCGTGGTCGTGCTCGGCGGCCTCTACGAGTTCAACAGTTTCCGCACCCATGCGATCGCCAATTTCTTCGCCCACAACAAGCCGCCGCCGGCGCAGATCAGCGCGGTCACCGTCGCGACCCAGTCGGTGCCGCGCTTTGCCCCCGGCATCGGGTCGATTTCCGCTGTTCATCAGGTGACGGTCAACCCCGAGGTGGCCGGGCGCGTCACCAAAATCTTTTTCCAGCCGGGGCAGACGGTAAAGGCCGGCGATCCGCTGGTGCAGCTGAACGACGCGCCGGATCGCGGCGACCTCGCCAATTACCAGGCGCAGGCGCGGCTGGCGGAGATTACCCTGGCGCGCTCGAAGCAGCTGGTCAAACGCCAATTCACCCCGCAGGAAACCGTCGACCAGAACCAGAGCCAGCTCGACCAGATGAACGCTATGGTCGAAAAGACAAAGGCAATCATCGCGCAGAAGCTAATCCGCGCTCCGTTTTCGGGACAACTCGGCGTGCGCCAGATTGATCTCGGGCAATATCTGAGCGCCGGCGCCCCGATCGTGACCCTGACCGATTTGTCGATGCTCTACGTCAATTTCACCCTGCCCTCGCAGCAGCGCCCGGAGATTTCGGTCGGCCAGCAGGTCAACGTCACTTCCGACGCCTATCCCGGCCGGGCCTTTACCGCGAAGCTCACCACGATCGAGCCGCAGCTCAGCCCCGACACCCGAACCATCGAGGTCCAGGCTGCGATGCCCAATCCCGGCGACGCGCTGCTGCCCGGCATGTTCGTCAACACCGCGGTGGTGCTGCCTCCGCACCGCGATACCGTGGTCGTGCCGGAGACCGCGGTCGAGTACACGCTCTATGGCGACAGCGTCTACGTGATCCGTCATGACGGCAAGGACGCCAAGGGAAAGCCTGTCCTCAAGGCAGTGCGCACACCGGTCAGGACCGGAGAGCGCTGGGGCGACAAGGTTGCGATCCTCAGCGGCCTCACGCCCGGCGAAGAGGTCGTCGCCGCCGGCCAGGTTAAGCTGCAGAACGGGGCCCAGGTCGCGGTCACGGGCTCGCCGCCGCCACAGCCCTCGGCCCACCCGACCTTGCACTGACCCTCGACACCAGGGCGCTGCCAACTCATGCCGTTCACCGACGTCTTCATCCGCCGTCCGGTGCTGGCGCTGGTCGTCAGCCTGCTGATCCTGCTGATCGGGCTGCGGGCGATGATGGGGCTGCCGATCCGGCAATATCCCAAGCTGTCAAACACGACGATCACGATCACCACGATCTATCCCGGCGCCTCGCCCGAACTGATGCAGGGCTTTATCACGACGCCGATCGCGCAAGCGGTGGCGACGGCGGAGGGCATCGACTACCTGACCTCGTCCTCGGTCCAGGGGACCAGCACGATCATCGCCTATATCCAGCTGAATTACGATCCGGACAAGGCTCTGACCGAGGTCATGGCCAAGGTCCAGCAGGTCAAATACCTGCTGCCGACCGGATCTCAGGACCCGATCATCGTCAAGGCGACGGGCCAGACCACAGACGTGATGTATATCGGCTTTTCGAGCAATGAAATCTCGAGCGCCGCGATTTCGGATTATCTGACCCGGGTGGTGCAGCCGTTGATGGACACGGTCGACGGCGTCGCCTCGGCCGATATTCTCGGCGGCCAGACCTTTGCGATGCGGCTGTGGCTCGACCCGTCCCGGATGGCGGCGCGCGGCATCTCGGCGAGCGACGTCGCCGCCGCGATCCAGGCCAACAACTACCAATCGGCGCCGGGCCAGGCCAAGGGCTATTTCACCGTCACCAATGTCAGCGCCAACACCGGGCTGACCGATGTCGCGCAGTTCGAGAACATGGTGGTCAAGGCCAATAACGGCGCCGTGGTGCGGATGAGGGACATCGCCACGGTCGATCTCTCGGCGCAGAGCTGGACCTCGAGCGTCATGATGAACGGCCAGCACGCGGTCTTCATCGGCATCCAGGCGACCCCGGCGGGCAACCCGCTTGACCTTGGTCAAGGGCGTGCGCGCGTTGCTGCCGGAGATCAAGCGCAACCTGCCGCCCTCGGTCAATATGCAGGTCGCCTACGACTCGACCAAATTCATCCGGGCTTCGATCGACGAGGTCGAATCGTCGCTCGGATCGGCCGTAATCATCGTCGATCGCGGTGATCTTCCTGTTCCTCGGCAGTCTGCGCGCTGTGGTGATCCCGATCGTGACCATTCCGCTGTCCCTGGTCGGCGCCGGGATCATCATGTCGGCTCTGGGGTTCAGCCTGAACCTGTTGACCCTGCTGGCGATGGTGCTGGCGATCGGGCTGGTCGTTGACGATGCGATCGTCGTCGTCGAAAACGTCTACCGGCACATCGAGCAGGGCCGCACCCCGGCGCAGGCCGCGCTGATCGGCGCTCGTGAGATTGCCAGCCCGGTCATCTCGATGACCCTGACGCTGGCCGCCGTCTATGCCCCGATCGGCTTTCTCGGCGGGGTCACCGGCGCCTTGTTCCGCGAGTTCGCCTTCACGCTGGCCGGTGCGGTGATCATCTCGGGTATCGTCGCGGTGACCCTGTCGCCGATGATGTGCTCGCTGCTGCTCTGACCGCGAGATGCTGCACGGCCGCTTCGTCGGGCTGATCGACCGCGCCTTTTCCCGCCTGGCCGGCTGGTATGGGCGCCGCCTCGAACGCTCGCTCGACTACCGCCCGGTGACCGCGCTGTTCGGCGCCGCGGTGCTGGCCAGCCTCGTCTTCATGTATCTGCACACCAGCTCCGAGCTCGCCCCTGCGGAGGATCAGGGCGTGCTGTTCGCGCGTGACCAAGTCGCCGCAATACTCTAATCTCGACTATTCGGAAGCCTATGATCACAAGCTCGATCAGGGCTTTGGCCTCGTTTCCCGAGACCTATCTGCGCTTTATCGTCAACGGCAATTTGGGGCCGAACCAGGGGATTGCCGGGGTCATCCTGAAGCCGTGGGACGAGCGGACGCGCTCGGCGCAGCAATTGCTGCCGCTGGTCCAGCAAAAGGTCAACGCGGTCGAAGGGTTGCGCGCCTTTGTCTTCAATCTGCCGCCGCTGCCGGCGACGATCGGCGGGTTGCCGATCCAAATGGTGATCTACTCGCCGCGCCGACTACAAAACAGTTTACCTGCAGATGGAGAAGATCAAGGCCGCGGCGCGCAAGAGCGGCATGTTCATCGTCGTCGACAGCGATCTCGATTTCAACCAGCCGGTGATCAACGTCAACATCGACCGCTCCAAGGCCAACGAACTCGGGATCACGATGCAGTCGATCGGCGACACCTTGGCGCTGCTGGTCGGCGAGAACTATGTCAATCGGTTCAATTTGAACGGCCGCTCCTATGAAGTGATCCCGCAGGTGCCGCGGGCCGACCGCCTAAACGCGCGAGACCTTGACGCCGCTACTACGTCAAATCCGCCGCCGGGCCAGCCGGTGCCGCTGTCCAATCTCGTCAGCCTTGACGACGAGCACCGAGCCCAACGCGCTGACCCAGTACAACCAGCTGAATTCGGCGACCTTTCAGGCGGTGCCGATGCCGGGGGTGACGACCGGCCAGGCGGTCGATTTCCTCGAAGCCCAGGCGAAGAAGCTGCCGGCCGGCTTCAGCCACGACTATCTCTCGGACACGCGGCTCTATGTGCGCGAGGGCAATCAGCTGGCGGTCACCTTCGTCTTTGCGCTGATCATCATCTTCCTGGTCCTGGCGGCGCTGTTCGAGAGCCTGCGCGATCCGCTGGTGATCCTGGTCAGCGTGCCGATGTCGATCTGCGGCGCGATGATGCCGCTGTTCTTCGGCCTGGCGACGATGAACATCTATACCCAGGTCGGGCTCGTCACCCTGATCGGCCTGATCAGCAAGCACGGCATCCTGATGGTCGCCTTCGCCAACGAATTGCAGGTCAGCGAGCAGCTCGACCGGCGCCGCGCGATCGAGCAGGCGGCACGGGTGCGGCTGCGCCCGATCCTGATGACGACGGCGGCGATGGTGGTCGGGCTGGTGCCCATTGTTGACCGCGAGCGGGGCCGGGGCGGCGAGCCGCTTTTCGATCGGCGTCGTCGTCGTCGCCGGCATGTCGATCGGGACGCTGTTCACGCTGTTCGTACTGCCCGCGGTCTATACCGTGCTCGCCAAGGACCACCTCGCCGCCGCGCAGTCGACGCGGACGCGGGAACTAGCGCAGGTCTCGTGACGGAGCCCAGGACATCGTCGTCAACGACCGGATTTAACAGCGTCATCACTATGAGCTGACCGCCGATGGGTGACGGCTTCAACCCTGAGTTCCGGCCGGAGTTGACGCCCAAAGAGGTGTTGTGGCTCGGGGCCTTCGCCGGCAAATACATGACCGATACGCAGGGCGAGTTCCCCGCCGACTGGGTCGACGACGCCAAGTTCGCCACCGGCAAGCGCGATCCGGGGCTCGATTTTTTCGGGGTCGACGCCAGCCAGCCGCTTTCCGTCTGGCGGCGCAAGGGCTGGATCCGTCCTGACGACCCGCGCGGCTGGTTTCAGTGGTATTGCCGCTATTATCTGGGCCGCCGGCTGGCCGACGAGGACCAGCGGCAGATCCCCCGGTGGCGGGCGATGCGCCGCCATCTCCGCCAGGTCGAGCGCCATTGCGAGAAGGGTGATATCGGCTGCCGCCCGCGCCCGCGTCAGGCGTTTCTGCACTGGGCCTACGACAGCCGCAGCATCTGAACCGGCAAGGCCGCCGCGATCGGCAAACCTGGTGATCCGAGTTTATCGGCTTTGCGCAGGATCGGCATGGCGGCTCGGATGTTCGAGGAAAAAGCGCAGCATCTCGCGCGAGGCGTCCGGTCCGAGCGGATCGGTGTAGGAGCCGGCGGAGCTGCCGCCCGACCAGGCATGGCCGGCGCCGTTGACCACCCAGTGCTCGATGATGGTGTGTCCACTCGCGTCGGCATAGAGAGTCCGGCGATAGTGGTGGCCGCCGGCCACCCGCCCCCGTTGCACCGTGTTGCGCAGCTCCGTAGCCGCGGCTGCGGTCGATTGGGCGATGACCTGCTCGCCATTGCAGGGATGGACCGTGGCGTCTCGATCGCCATGAAACACGATGGTCGGAACCACCGGTCGAAGCGCATCTCGGCCGCGAATGCTCTTGCCGTGCCGATGCAATACCCGGATCTCCAAAGCCGCCCCTACTCCCACCATCCATCCGGCCCCCTCCACCCCTCGAGGGGAACCAGCCTAGCCAGCGGGTCAGCTTTCAGTCGGCGACCAGGGTCAGAATTACAGCGGCGCTAACAGCCTCGTGCGCACCGTCGGTATGACACGCGCCCGGGTCAAAAGGTCAAAGGGTCAAAATCGGCCTGGCCAACGTCGCCTATAATTTCTCTCGTCTGGCTTGGCTTCAGGCTTCAGGGCTTTAGGCGCT
>CAWHWB010000010.1:0-351457 GCA_963832875.1 uncultured Alphaproteobacteria bacterium
ATTAGCTAAGACTTGATCGGACAGACGGTGTTGGCTGTTTGAACCGATATGCCTGTTGCCCGTGGTTATGCCGCCATGAGTTTTTCCTTTGCCAGTGGGAGCGCGTCAAGAAAGGTCTGCATCGGTGTCTTGCCAAAGCACCAGCGGCCCTGATGCGGCCGGTGCTGGTTGTATTCGGTGATCCACGCATCGAGGTCGGTCTGCAGCTCGTCGATGGTGCGGTAGATCTTTTTGCGGAACGCCACCCGATAGAATTCATCCAAGACGGTGCGATGGAAGCGCTCGCAAATTCCATTCGTCTGCGGGCTCTTGGTCTTGGTGCGGCTGTGATCGATATCCTCGACGGCCAGGTAAAGCTCGTACTCGTGGCTCTGGGTGCCACAAAATTCGGTACCGCGATCGGTCAGCATCCGCGACAGCCGGATGCCGTGCTCGTCAAAGAACGGCACCACCCGGTCGTTGAGGATCTCGGCGGCGGTGATCGGGGTTTTGCGATCATACAATTTGGCAAAGGCGACCTTGGCATAGGTGTCGATCACCGTCTGCTGGTAGACCCGGCCGACACCCTTCAAGGTGCCGACGTAGAAGGTATCCTGGGCGCCGCAATAACCGGGGCATTCGCTCTCGAACTCGCCGTGCGCTTCCTTGTCGGATTTGGCCTTCTCGAGAGCGGCGATCTGGGCTTCGGTCAACAGGATGCCGTCCTGGGCGACCTTGGCTTCGAGCGCCTTGAGGCGGTGTTTGATCGAGGTCAGATCGTGGCGCTGCCACACGCAGCGCACGCCCGCCGGCGAGATCGACAGACCTTGCCGTTTCAGCGCCTCTGACACCCGAACCTGGCCCCAGGCCGGCTGTTCGATCGCCATGTCGACCACCGCCTGTTCGATTTGCGGTGCGGTGCGGTTTTTCAACACCGGTTTGCGCCGGCTGATCTCCTGCAACGCCAGCTCACCGCCTTTGTCGTAGAGCTCCTTGAAGCGGTAAAAGCTGTCGCGGCTGTAGCCCATCATCTTGCAGGCTTGGCTGACATTGCCGAGTTGCTTGGCCAACTCCAGCAAACCGAGCTTGGCTCGGATGATCTTCTGCTCCTGGGTCACGCGTGATCTCCGTCCCGCCGCACGGGCGGGTCGCGGTCCCAGCTCGAGGTGAGAACCGCGCCCCGCCCTCCGGCTCTGTTTCGGAAACCAACAACGAATGTCAGATTAAGTTCGAGCTATAATACAGCTTCGTTCCCGAGATCGGCGATCAGTGCCGGCACGACCTGCACCGCACGCTGATCGGCGGTGACCACCTCGGCCTGCTGGATCATCGCCGGAAGCCGTGTCCTGGTCGGCTCCAAAATTGGTCCCCTACCAATATGCAAGCGCGGCATGCAGGTGACGATCTACGCCGCCGCGCTTCCACCCGAAACCACGTCCAACGTCGCCGGCGCGCAGTGGTGGCCTTCCTACGTTTATGACGAAGACGCGCTGACGCCGGCATTTCGCGCACAGTTCGTGCGCGCTGCCCACCTCGCCTACCACCGCTTTCAGACCCTGCCAGGCGAACCCTATGGCATAAGCTGGCGGCGCAACTACTTCGTCAGCGACACACCCATTTCCGAACTGCCGTCGGCTGACCGGTCCATGGCGCTCGCCGATCTCTGTATCGGGTGCCACTCGCTCGAACCGCGCGAGAACCCGTTCCGCGGGTTCTACACGCGCCAGTTCGATCATCATGGTATCGAACCAGCCCGGTATCTGCCCGCGCTGATGCGCGACGTGCGCGAGGCAGGCGGCCGCATCGTGGTGTGCCGGTTCGATACGTCTGCCGACATTCTGCGCCTTTCCGAACCCCTCGTGTTGCGTTAGCGCCGGCGTCTTTCTCAACTTCAACTGTGTGATCCTCGACGTGGTTGCGGTCAGCATCGGCGACGGAACGCAGATCGGCCCCGCGGTGCAAATCCTGACGGCCGACCATCCGCGCGATCCGGCGGTGCGGGCCGCCGGGCTAGAGTGTGGCCGCCCGATCCGGATCGGCCGCAATGTCTGGATCGGCGGCGGCGCCATCATCCTGCCGGGTCTCAGCATCGGGGACGATGCGCTGATTGGTGCCGGCAGTGTGGTCACCCATGACGTGCCGGCCGGCGCGACCGCCTTCGGCAATCCGGCACGCGTCCAGACCGCGAGCGCAATCTGATGACCGACGTTGTCTGAGGCACCGAGAGCAGACCGATCAAAATGACAGCGCGGGAGGATCGGTTTCATTCTTGATAACCGATTTTTCCGAGAGTGGAGCCAGGGGGCAGGGGCGGGCCATTCAGCGGAAGAACCCGAACGTCGATAACCGGTGTCGCTGTCCTTTCGCGTGTCCGACCGATTGTCGGCCATCGTGACCGGTTTGCACAGAGTGATGAGCGCGGTAACATCTGGCGACGTGATCCGCGGTATACCTCGGGACTTGCCGGTCACTACAGCGGTACGAAGGTCACAGCGCATTACGCTGCTGCACAGGCTTTCCTTGGCGGAACATGTTTACGCCGACCAGAACGGCCGGCACGGCGCAGACCACCCAACCAGCACTATAGCCACCAGACAGCCCGAGCAGCAGCGAGAAGACCGCGGGACTGGACAGCGCACCGATCTGGCCGAATGACAGCACCCCACCGGTCACCGCGCCCACTCGTCCCGGCGGCGCCAGACGCGCGGCTTCCGACAGCATGATGCCGTGCCAGGACAACGCCGTGGCGCTGACCACCATCGTCACCGCGCCGATCGCCAGCAACGGCCAATGTGGCGTGAACGCGCCAATCAGCCCAATGCTGGCAGCCATGGCGAACGCCAACCCGCCCAAGACTAAGTGCGGCGCGACATAGAAGCCGCCCACCCAGGCCCATAAAATGCGGCCCGGCAACGCCACCGCAATGACGGTCGAATACAGCGATCCAGCTGCGACCAGCGGATGACCCTGTGAGGTCATGTAGGTCACGAAATACGCGACGAACACGGCCTGCGTGCCGTTGAACGCAAAGCAAGCGAATGATAGGGAGCGCAGTTCGCGGACCGCCAGCACTGCGGTGATCGTGGTGCGCAAATCCGCCAGTCGGATCGGATGCCGAGGCGATCGCTCGGTATCGAGCCGGCCGCGTAACGGCTGGAGCATCAGCGCGCAGGCCCAGCACAGCGTCGCGCTCGCCAGCATCGTGTTACGCCAGCCGAACGATTCTGCCGTCACGGGACCAAGATAGCCGGCAAGCAGAATGCCTGCCGGGATCGCGCACTGGGCAATGGAGAAGGCGAATGGCGCATAACGCTTGATGGACCAGCGCCCCAGCAACTGGGAACTGGCCGGGGTTGCAACCGAAGCAACGCCGTTTCCAATCAAGGCCGACATGACGAAACCGACGGCACCGCCGAGGACTGCCACCGCCAAACCGGCGCCGGTAAACAGCAGGGCGATCTGGCTCATGCGAATGGCGCCGTGCCGGATGATGAAGCCGCCCGATCCCAACTGGCCGATCAGCCCGGCAAAGGCAGTCAAAGAGAAATAGATTCCGACCCAGGTGGCATCGGCATGTAGCTCCGCGATGATCAACGGCGCAAGCACCGCCGGCAACGCCCGAGCGATCGAGCCGCAGGTTTGTTGCAGAAACATCGCCGCGACCGCGATCAGCATAGGGGTCAAGTGAGCGCTTCCTCCGGATGAGTATCGGCTCGACCAGGCTCGGCTCAGCTTCTCTCTGCGCCTGCTTGATCAGTCGGCCGATATCAGCATCGGTAAGACCAGCGGCGACAACACGCACCCTCGATTTTCGCCCTGCGAAGGCCAGCCCCTCGATCGGCCCGATGATGATTGAGACCGGCTCGTCGGTGCTGATGCCCCGGCGCAACAACTCGGCGACGGTTGTCTCGAACGGTCAACACCTGACCGCCAGTCATTCGGACACCCAGGCCGGGCCAACAAGGCGGTGCCCGCCGGATGGATACGGCGTATCGTGGATGCGCGTTTCGCAATGCAGTGAAAGGTGGCGAACATGGGTAGGCTCGACGGCAAGGTTGCAGCGGTGACGGGCGGAGCATCGGGGATCGGCGAGGCGACGGTCAGGCGTTTCGTTGCCGAGGGCGCCGAGCGTGGCATTCTGCGACCGGGACGGCGAGCGCGGCCAGCGCGTGGCGGCCGAGCTCGCGACCGCCGGCGCCAAACTCGCCTTCACGCAGGCCGACGTTGGCGCCGAGGCCGCATGCCTCGACTTCGTCAACGGCGCCGCGCAAAAGTTCGGGCGCCTCGACATCCTCGTCAACAATGCCGGCATCCGCAAATACGAGAAGGTCGACGAGGCGAGTGCCGCGAGCTGGAAAGAGATCCTCGACGTCAACCTGATGAGCTACGTCTTCTGTGCCAAGGCGGCGGTTCCGCTGATGCGCCGCAACAAGGGCGGCGCCATCGTCAACGTCGCCTCCGTGCGTTCCGTCGTCGCAGGCGGCGGCAACTTGCAGTACGACACCACCAAGGCCGCGGTCGCGGGCTTGACGCGGGCGCTCGCCGCCGACCACTCGCCGGAGGGCATTCGTGTGAACGCCGTCGGCCCCGGCCCGATCTTCACGCCGTTCCATCAGCGCCGCATCGCAGCGGCCGGCGAGACCGTCGAGCAGTACAACGCCAGGGCCGCACAAGTCACCATGCTGAAGCGCCCGGGTAGGGCCGAGGAGGTCGCCGCCGCGATGCTGTTTTTGGCCTCCGACGATGCCTCCTACGTCACCGGCGCCCTGCTGTTCGTGGACGGCGGTATGACTGCGCTGTGAGGAACATTCAGTCGGCGCTCACAGTCCCAGCCTCGCTGTTATGCGTTTCCACCGGCAGTGGCGGGATAGGGGTACGTCCGGCCGTCTATGGTCGGCTGTGGACGACCGGATATGCCCCAATGCCGACCTACCACTTGCTCCAAGCTACGACCGCGCAAGTCCTCGCCCTCCGGTAACGGGGGCCGTTTGTATCCGCGTGTTGCGTTCCCATATGCGCATCCACCTTCGTACTGCCAGGACTTACGACGTGCATTTCTTGTATTGCGACGAGACAAATCTCGAGGAACGCCGTGGGGATTTTCTGATCTACGGCGGGATCATGATCGACGGCGCCGCCGCTCACGACTTGTCGCGACGGATCGATGAAATCCGGCGAATGAATGGGATCGATCGCGCTTTCCATCTCAAGTTCAATCCGGGGCCAACGGGTATGGCCCATAACCACTTCATTGAGGTCAAGCAAGAAATCATCGAGACGGCTGCCGCGCATAACGTCAGGCTGCTCACATACCTCGTCCTCCACGACATCGCCGACGATCCGGACACAGCTCGCCGGTTCGGCATTAACAGCGTCTGCTACCACTTCGATTGCATGTTGAACCGGCTGAACGATGCAGGGTTTGTGCTGATCGACCAATTCACAGATGAGGGGAACCAGATCGAAGCACACTTGCGGGAGAAATTTTCAGTCGGCGTGCGCGGCATGCCCTACTCAATGATAATGCACCTCGATCGGATTCTCGGCTTCCACTACTCGGCAATCGGGCAGTCCCACTTCCCAAGCCTCATAGACATCATCCTCGGCTCGTTCCGATTCGCCGTGAATCGCCATACGCGGTGCATGGACGAGCGCGAGGCGACAGCCCAGAGATTGCTGCGCCTCCTCTCACCGCTTTTCATCCGACAGGCGGACGGGAAGGTGTCTGAGCTGAGCTTGCTGTTTAGCCCTAAGCAGATCAAAGTAGAACGGTATCGCGATACATATCAAGCATTGAAGGATTACCTCACCGCTTCAGGCATCGAGAGCGAGCAGACCATCACCGAGTTCAGAATGTACTGAAGGTTACGCTCGCCTCCCTGCCTCGGGCATGAAATGTCGATGCGTTCAGTCTTAAGCTCAGCTTAGGGCAAACCTCGATCGAGGATCAGTTTGAGAGATGCACTGTCAGGGCCTCGAATGCACCGCCACGAGGTTGATACGAGCACATCTAACTCCGCAGTCCTTTGCGCGCTTGGTTCAAGGTGACAGCGGCCCGAAATTTCTTGTCGTGTCACCTAGCCGATATACGAAGCGCCTGACGCATGGGCTCTTTGATCTCGCAATCTTGTGTGAAAAATGCGATGGCTTTTTGAACACCCAGTATGACGACCGTGCGTTCGAGTTACTGAAGGCACTCGACCTGCGGTTAAGCAAGCTGCCTGTTCCGCCCGCCTCCGATGCTTACTTTGAACATCGAGGTGCAAACTGCGAATTGATTTGCAGTTTCGTCCTCTCGATCCTTTGGAGGTATTCCATAAGCCGATTACCCGATGCAGCGCACGTTGACCTCGGCCCTTATGAAGACCGGGCTCGTGAGGTGCTCTGGGGCGTTAAGTCGCTCGGTGATATCCCGGAATTTCAAGTCATATGTCAGCGGTATACACCGGGGCCTGTCGACACTCGGAAAATCTACTCATCTCCCGTTGATATGCGAGGACCTGACTTCTTTTCCTACGGGTTCTCGATGATTGGCTTCCACTTCATTGCGAAGGTCGACCGACGGCCGTTCTCGCGGATTTACAGCCGTTTGTGTTAGCCGGCGACCTTCTCCGCGGCTACTACGTGAACTTTCATGAAACGCCCCAAGGCCGGGGCGCAAGGGAAATGGTGGCCGCAGCGCGCAGGCGACAAGCGCGAACCGAGCGGTAACTCGTGCTCTGCCGGCACCCGTGCCCTCCTCCTTAGCGCGGGAAGACTGTACGCGCGGCGCGAGGTCAGTCGCAGCTTGCCGCAAATGACCGGATTCGGCGCAAAGGCGTCAGCGGCGTGGCAAGCCGGTACAATTTGCGATTGCCCAAACCCGCCAAAAGGGCGACCTTGGCCCGAAATCGCCGGAAATCGGGCGAGTGTCGGTTAAAAATGCTTATTTCTGGAACGCCCCGTGCTGACTTATGACTTCCGCCTGCCGCCCGGCCCCCGAACCGTCGAGTACGCGCTTCTTGCCGAAGAGCTGGGCTTTCGCGCGGTCTGGTGTCCCGAGGTTCCCGCCTTCGGCCACGACATATGGGTCACTCTCGCCCGCATCGCCGAAAAGACGAAGCGCATCAAATTTGGCCCCTCCGTGCTGATCCCGAGCTATCGCCATCCGATGGCGCAGGCCTCGGCCATCGCGACGCTCGAGCAGATGGCACCAGGACGCCTGATGGTCGGGTTCGGCACCGGCTTTACCGGCCGTGCGGGGATGGGCAAGAAGCCCTTGAGCCTCGCGAGCATGCGCACGCATATTGCGCAGGTTAAGGCATTGCTGCGCGGCGATATTGCCGATATCGACGGCGGTCTTGCCCAGATCCTTGCGTCCGACGGCTGGTTGCCCGACCGTCCGATCAACGTGCCAGTCTACATGGCAGGCCAAGGCCCCAAGGCCCGCGCGCTCGCCAAAGAGATTACCGACGGCCTGATTTCCCTCGGCGGCCCGGCCGAAGGGTTCGAGACCTGCCTCGTGTCGACCGGCGGCACGGTCCTCGATGATGGCGAGGACGTCACCTCGCCGCGCGCCTCGACCGCCCTCAAACCGCTCGTGGCACTCGCCTATCACCACAGGTACACGACCGATCCGGAAAGCGTGAAAGCGCTGCCGAACGGCGAAGCGTGGCTGGCTAGCGTCGAACGTGCGGACGAGAACGTTCGCCACCTCTCCGTTCACCGCGGTCATAACCTCGACATTTCGAACGGCCATGACGCGCTCGTCGACATATCCGCCGCCAAACAGATGACCTTCACAGGCACTCGCGAGGAGTTGCGCGAACGTCTCGCCCAGCTCGAGGCCCGCGGCGCCACTGGCATCATCTTCGGGACCAGCGGTTACGATGTGGAACGGGAGCTGAGGGCCTACGCGGAGGTTGCCGGATTGAGGTGACGGAAGCGCGTCGCTTTATTTGTGATCGCCCGCCGCCCCTCGTCACCACCCTGCCCGGTCTTGCTATCTTGCTAGTGATAATGTCCTTCTCTGATTGCGGTTTTGCCGTCAACCAGCCTCCACTCCAAGTCTTCACTTCGACGCCGCCGCGAGGCTCGTGCTTTTCTACGAGGTCGGCCGGAGCCGCCTCAGGATAGGGTTCGAAGGCCGAGCGCTGCGATCTTTATTGCGCATTTCCGGCAGAGCCGGTGTGCTGGACATTATGCGCAGTCGCCCAAACCTCGTCCTCGCGGGACCTCTCTTCCGCTTTGCGGAACTGTGCCCGATCGCGATTGCCTTATGCCGGTACGGGCTCGCGCGACCAGTTGAAGGTTGTGCCGTCGACCCAGATGCGGTGCATGACGATCGCCAGTTTACGGGCGACGGCGATCACTGCCCGACGCAAACCGCGCCGCTTGGCGACGGCCATGCCCCAAGCCTTGAGCGCCGACCAGCGCTTGACCCGTGTCAACAGGCTGAGCGCGGCCTGGCTGAGCGCCTTGCGAACCGCGCTGTCGCCGGCCTTGGTGATCGGCCCGTTGCGATCGATCTCCCCAGAGGCGTATTTGCGTGGTGTCAGACCAAAGTGCGGACCAAGATCGCGGGCATGCGCAAAGCGCGCCGGATCATCGACGCCGGTCACATAGGTCAGCACGACTACCGCGCCGATGCCCGGCACCGACAGCAAGCGCCGGCACACCGTGTCGGATCGGACGATGTCGAGCACCATCCGGTGCAGGATCGCATGTTGGCGGCGCAAGGCCTGGCGGGCGGCCAGCATCGGCCGGACCAGTGCCAAGAGCCGGAGCTTCTCGCCCAGCGGTTCAACCACGCGCCCCTCGAACCGGCGCGACGGTGACCGCGCCGACCTTGAGCCCGAAGGCCTTGAGTGCGGATTCCGGCGATCCGCGATGATGTCGCCCGGCTGGCTATACCCGAGCGGCTTGCCGAGGCCGGCATCGAGCCGTCGGTCGGCAGCGTCGGCGACAGCTACGACAACGCCCTGGCCGAGACGGTGATCGGGATCTTCAAGACCGAGGTGATCCGCCGGCGTGGCCTCTGGCGCCATGCCGAGGCGGTGGAGTTCGCCACCCTCGAATGGGTCGACTGGTTCAACCATCGGCGCCTGCTCGAGCCCATCGGCAACATCCCCCCCGCCAAAGCCGAGGCGCGTTACTATGCCCAGATCGCCGGTCAGGCCACGGACCATGCCGAGGGTTCGGTCCGTCGAGGTCTCAACGGCGCCCTCGATCGGATCGTTGAAGCTGGGCCAACCGGTTCCGCTTTCGAACTTCTCCCTTGATGCGAATAACGGCTGGTTGCAGGCGGCGCATGAAAACCTACCGGGTCTCGTTTCCAGGAGCAAGGCAAAGCTTCCCGGCGCCTCCGTCCCGTGAGCGCGCATTACGTCATGTTGGTCGGGCGTCAGAATTCTGGCGCCATTCGCATCGCTGTGCGTGCCTGCGTAGACCTTACCCGCCATTGTCGGTTCCCTCGCGCGGCGCTATCAAGTGTTCGCCATGATAGCATCTCTCTCCCATTTATTCCGACGGCCGCGCGTGGATGGGCCGGCATGGATCGAGGTCGTTGAATTGCAGCGCCGTCTCGCGGTCGGAGACGGCGTTGTCCTTGTCGATGTGCGTCAACCCGAGGAATTCACCGCGCCTCCAGGCCATCTGCCGGGTGCCGTCAACGTGCCGCTGGCTGATCTGACAGGTCGGACCGGAGAACTTGCCGCCCGGCGACAACCGATCGTATTGGTTTGTAAGACCGATCGCCGCTCTGCTCGGGCAGCAACGGAGCTACTTACCGCGGGAGTGCGAGATGTCGCCGTCCTTCGTGGCGGAACAGACGAGTGGCATCGCCAAGGATTGGCTCTGGAATAGTGGTTGGCGGCGCGTCTTCCGGGGTCGGAAATCGCAGACGGGTGAGAACTAACGGGGCCCGGATGAGCGCCGACTGGCGCATCAGGATTCGATATAGCAGTTCTGGCATGTCAGATTGCACAATATCTCGGTGTTAAACAACAGCGTTTCCAGCGCTTTGAGCGCAACGTGTGCCCGCCGTTCGCCCCTGGCGGTGACGAGCGGGTTCTGGTTTTGCGCGGGTCCGGTGGCGGTGCGGCGGCGAACGCATGGGTCACGAGGAGCCTCGGCGAGACGAACAACGGCTTCGGCCGGGGATATTATCCGACATACGTCGGCAAGGCAGCGGTGGTTGCCCCAGCGGCACCACCCGGAATGCGCCGACCGAAGGCGAACAGTAGCTCAATTCCCGGGTCTCGACCGTCCGCAAAGGGAGTTATGGATCACTATCGATCGGGCTCGGCGTGCTCGACCTCTGCACAACCACGATTGAATGGGGCGTTATCAATCGCAAGCTTCGGAACGGCGGGCAGGGGGTCGATGAGTTGGTACGGAGGGAAATGATTGTCGAGAGATGGTGGCAGCTGGCGGCCACGTTCCCGCTGTTCCTGCCCAGGCCCCGCCCGACAAGGTGTCCGGCCTGGTGTTAACCCCTCCCCTGCTCTAATTCAGGCTCGGGCACCTCGCGCGAAAGCCCCGTGTCGTCTCGCTCAAAAGAAAACCAACAAGCGTGGGCTTTCGTTGTCTTAATAAAACAGGAAGTTCAATATTTTGCGCCGGGGCAATTGCATGCAAACGTGTACCTGACCACATAACCTCCAATTCAACGAGGGGGCAGAAGATATGACCGATGACATTAGTGCACAGAAAGTTGATCCCCGCTTGATTGCCCAGATCGTCGGTCGTTATGTCGCGCACAATGGTATCGGCGTTGATCAGGCTGGGGAGCTGATCGCGACGGTGCATCGCACGCTCAGCAGCCTCGGCGCGAGCGCGCCTTTATCGGCACCGGAACCGCTGGTGCCGGCGGTGCCGATCAGGGGCTCGGTCCAGCCCGACTACGTTGTGTGCCTCGAATGCGGGTTTCGCGGCCTTACGCTGCGCCGCTATCTGCGAGTGCGGCACCGGCTTCAGATCACCGAATATCGCGCGCGGTGGAATTTGTCCCCCGAACATGCGGTGACAGCACCGGCCTATTCGGCTCGCCGCTCGACGATGGCGAAACAGATAGGGCTCGGCCGCCAGCCAGCCTCGGTCGAGCCGCCGACCGCGCCGAAGCGGCGGGGACGCCCGCCGTGGGCGGCTGCGACGTAGTCACGATCGGTTCTCCTGCGCCGGCGCCCGACGGGAATGTGAACCCGATCACAGCCAATCACCTGACGCGCAGCTAGAATTCGGTCTCGGTCCTGCATTCGAAGCCCCGGGGCTCAAACATGATCGATCGCGCTTTGTCCGCGCTCGCGGCTGCCTGGGTCATCACCTTTGTTGCGACTATGCTGCTCGTCACCGCGCTCGCCGTGGCGTCGGTTTGGGACAGCACCGTCTATTTTCATGCGTTGCGGGATGTCCTGACCACAGACCCTTCATAAAGTGTAAGATTTCCGGCAGTTCTGGACTGAGGCCGCCAAACTCGACAGCATGATTGTCGGACGGGAAAAGTAGATCGGCGGCTCGCCCGGCCAGGGAGACTTCGGACAAGCTCTGCCACTTAGCGTTCAGAAACGCCAGCCAGTATAATGTTCAAAAAATGACACGCTTCATCAAAAATGGCACTGTTCATCTCGGTTAGGCTTTCAACGCCCCAGCAAACTCACGTGACACTGGGTATCGCTCTCTGGCTCCGCGGCAACTGTCATGGCCGCCCAGCGCTGCAATGCAGCCTCTCCCACACCGGTCAGCCGATACATGCCGGGCGCCGGCCGCTCAAACCAGCCATAGACATTGCGCACCAGAATCCGACCGGCATCGGATGCTGCGACCCGCAGGTCCCGCGGCCGGCAAGGACCAGCCTGGAGCATCGCCGCACAGGCAAGCGCCCGCTGCCGATAGGCCGTTATGACCGGCTGACGGGTCGAGCCGCCGGGAGATGGATCGCCTCGACGACGCATGTGCTCGCTGAGCAGCCGAGCGCGCCGGCGGCGATCCGATCGCGGCCGGTAAGGGCCCGGCTCAGCCAGCACCTCAACCCGATGGTCCGCGAAATCGACTGAGGCCGGGATGGCACGCATAGAATATGGAACGCTAGCTGTTATCGCACTGACCGCGGTAGTTGCCAGCCTAATCAGTTTATGGCGCCAAATCTATCGCGGTGGTCGCGCATGACGCTAATTAACGACATCATCGGGATTTTGGCGACCATCGGGTTCTTCACCGTCATTCATTGGATCAATATCATAATTGTGGAGCGACGCTGGACCCGTCATTTCGATCGCATGCGGATGGCTCACTTGCACGGCTGCCCGATGTTACAAGGATGCGAACCTTCTGAGTGCAAAAGATGCTGGGAGGAAGGTATTAGCGCCGATACCGTTCACGCTAATTTCGTAGCGAAGACAGCAGCCCTCTCTAAAGAAATAAAAAGAGAGAAGCAATAAGATGGCGCATGCTGGACCCCTCCTAAGCCTCCCGGAAGCGCTTCGGGTAAGGCGGGAAGCTCGCGCCGAGGGAGCAAGCGCAACAAGCGTAGAGCGGAAAAAGCGTGCCGCATCCCATTTCCGGAGGAGGGGCTCCCGAGGCTGGGCATACTCCCCTCGCCTAACCATGGCGGTGGCCACTCCACGCGATAACCGGGTTCGTCGATTGGAGGTCGGCGCAGCGAGGCGACCGTCCGACCATGGTGCGGCACCCGCAGCGGGGAATAGCCGGTCCGGAATTCAGACGATACCCGCGGCGGGAAGGCGTTGCGGCGGGGTGCTGAAAGGCGCAGGCTACGAGCGAGGATCTCCGTGTAATGGGAGGAGTGAACGATGAGCGATGTGAACTCAGGACATGAATTTTCTGCAGGGCGTCAAGGTGGTGGATTTCACCCAGTTCGAGGCGGGCACGACCTCGACCGAGGTGTTGGCCTGGTTTGGCGCCGAGGTGGTCAAGATCGAGAACCCGGGCCGCGGCGACCCCGGCCGCCGGCTGCGCCCCGGCAAGCCCGACGACGACCCGTGGTACTTCCATCAGTTCAACGTCAACAAGAAGTCGCTGGCGATCAATCTGAAGTCGCCAAAGGGGCTCGAAATCGTCAAGGACATGCTGAAGCAGGCCGACGTCACGGTCGAGAACATGGCGCCCGGCACGATCGAGCGCTTGGGCCTCGACTACGAGTTGGTCAAGAAAATTAACCCGGGGATTATCTATTGCCAGATCAAGGGGTTCGGAAGCGGCAGCCCGCATGAGAAGGGGTTGGCCTTCGACATGATCGCGCAAGCCGCAGGCGGCCCGATCAGCGTCACCGGCGAGCCCGACCGTCCGCCGGTCAAGCCGGGCCTGTCGTTTGGCGACACCGGCACCGGCATGCTGATGGCGGCGACGATCTTGGGCGCATTGCACGAGCGCAACCGCACCGGCCAGGGCAGGCGGCTGCAATTGGCGATGCAGGACGCGATGATCCATTACATGCGCACCTGCTTTGCGACAATGGCGCGCACCGGCAAGCCAGCGCGGCGCAACGGCGCCAAATCGGGCGGCGGCAACAACGCGCCCTCGGGTCTTTACCCGGCCAAGGGCGGCGGTCCCAACGACTACGTTTACCTGACGACGAGCCGGGCCAACCCCGAGCACTGGTCGCGGCTGATGAAATTGATCGGGCGCGAGGAATTGATCGAGGACCCGCGTTTCGCAACCGGCGACGTTCGCGTCAAAAACGAAAAGGAATTGGACGCGATCATCGGCGAATGGACCCGCCAGCACGACAAGCGCGAGGCAATGGAGCAGCTGATCGCCGTCGGCGTGCCGTCGGGTGCGGTGTTCGACACGATGGAGTTGCAGAACGAGCCGACCTTCGAGGAGCGCGGGCTGTTGCAGACTGTGCATCACCACAATGGCGACTACAAGATGGCGACTTGGCCGGTGCGGATCGACGGCAAGACCGTGCGGCTGAAAGGATCGCCGGCGCTCGGGGCCGACAGCGCCGAGGTCTTGCAGCACTGGCTCGGCCTCGGCGCCGGCGACATCGATGGATTGCGCCGCGACGGCGTGCTCTGAGGCAGTTGCGCGGACGCCACCCAGCAACCCTCAACGACCCCTCTCCCGCATTGCGGGAGGGGGTGCCGAGCGGCAGCGAGGCGGGTGAGGGGCTTACCCGGCAGTGAAGACCGATGCGCCTGCGGCTTTTTGAGAATTACCGCTTTGTCCTGTACGCGCCGTTTTATGCGGCGCATGCGATCGGCGCCTACGAGGCCCAGGGGCTCGAGGTCGCGTTATCGCCGTCGCCGGGCATGGGGCGCGCCGAGGCGGCGTTGATCGACGGTGCGGTCGATGTGCTGTGGGCCGGGCCGATGCGGGTGATGAAACATCATGACGACCACCCTGGCTCGCCACTGGCGTGCTTCGCCGAAATCGTCTGCCGCGACCCGTTCTCGATCCTCGGGCGTGAGCCCAATCCCGGCTTCCGTCTCGCCGATCTCGCGCCAATGCGACTGGCCAGCGTCAACGAGGTGCCGACCCCGTGGCTCTGCCTGCAGCAGGATCTGCGCCAGGCCGGCATCGACCCGGCAGGCCTCGACCGCGTCGCCGACCGCGGCATGGCGGAAAACCTTGAGGCATTGCGCCAGGGCCGGGTTGACGCCGCGCAGTTCTTCGAGCCGTTCGTCGAACAGGCGCTGGCGACCGGTGCGGCCCATTTGTGGCACGCCGCCAGTGCGCGCGGCCGCACCACCTACACCGCGTTTGTCGCCACTCGCGACCGGTTGGCCCGCGATCCCGAACCGCTGCTGCGCATGGTCCGGGCGATCTATCGCACCCAGCAATGGATTGCGGCCAACCCCGCGGCTGAGCTCGCCGCCGCGATCGCCTCGTTTTTTCCGGCGCTCGACCGCGGCGTCTTGACCGGCGCCCTCGCCCGCTACCAGGCGCAGCGCGTGTGGGGCGGCGATCCGGTTTTGCCCGAGGACGGTTTCGAGCGATTGCGCCGCGCGCTGCTCTCGGGCGGCTTTATCCGTCGGCCGGTCGCCTATGAGGATTGCGTCGACAACCGCCTGGCATTGCAAATACTGGCCGCGTGAGGCTGCCCGCTCCGGTTCGCGGCTGGTCGCACGGCACGGCATTGGCGGCGGCAGCTTTGAGGTCCATTGCAGTCGATCGCACCGACGCCGTGCGCCTCGGCCGCGTTCCCGGCTTCGCCGACAGATCACAATAGAAGTGCAATAATTTGCCGGCACGGTCTTTTTTCCGTGCCGGGGTTTTCCATCTATTCGAGGACGCCGCCACAGTGCGGCGCGAGCGAACAGTGGAGGGAGATGGAGGAGATGGCGACGTTGGAAGAAATTGGCCAAGAAAAGCAGAGAATTTCCGAGCGGCTCGCCCGTCTCGACGCCGAGCGGGGCAAACTGGCGGACCAGCTGAACGAATTGGAGATCGCCGAGCGCGTGCTGTCCCGCTTTGGCAAGGCGCCGGCGCCGGAGCGCCGCCGGCGGGGCCGCCCGGCGCGGACCCCGGCGCCAACCGCCGGCGAACGCCGGGGCCGCCCGGCGACATCGGCCCATGGCCTATCGATGAGCGAGGCCACATTGAAGGCGGTCGAGGCCCATAGCGAAGGCGCCACCGCGGCCGAGATTTTGAACCATTTGTCGCGAGAGTTCGGGCTGTCGGTCAGGCCCAATCATCTCGGCATTGCATTGCAGCGCCACCGCCGCGCCGGCCGGCTCGAAAACCGCGACCAGCGCTGGTTTTTGCCGCAATCCGCGCGCAGCGAGCCGCCTCAGCAGGCGATGACCGGTTAGTCGCCGCCGGATAATTCCCGCTGGATCATCGCCGATCGACCGCAGAGCCGGCGGATCGGCCGCGCGCGGCCGCGCCGGCCTGGCACACCGCGGCGGACGACGGGCCGCTGAACCGGGCTCTACAGTTTCAAAATGCGCCGCGCATTGCCGTTTAGCAGCTTTTCCTTGTCCTCGGCGCATAATGGCAGGGTTTCGGTCCATTTGGCGCCGGGCGGATTGTCGACGAACGGGTAGTCGACCGAGAACATGATGCGGTCGATCCCCATCTCCATCACGCAGCACAGCAGGGCCGGGTCGGAAAAGAAGCCGCTGGTGGTGATGTAGAAATGCTCGCAGAAAACGTCGCGAAAGCCCTTGCCGCCCTTGCCGTCGCGGGCGAACCCCATATTGATCCGCCATAGATAGAACGGCAGGCCTTCACCCAGATGGCCGATGATGATCCTGAGGGCCGGGTATTTGTCGAAGACGCCGCTCAGCACCAGGCGCACGCCCTGCGTCGCGGTCTCGACCGTGAAGCCCCAGGCGGCGCGCAGCAATGAGGGGTATTGCTGCACATAGTCCTGGTAATAGGCTTCGACGACGGCGGGATGCGGGAGCGAGGGATGCATGTAGAGCGGCACGTCAAGTGCAGCCGCCCGCTCGAAGATCGGCCAGAACCGCTTGTCGTCGAGAAAGAGGCCATTGGTCAGCCCGTTTACGAGGGCGCCCTTGAAGCCGAGCCGGGTCACCGTGCGTTCGAGCTCGTCTGCCGCTGCTTTCGGGTCGGGGGTCGGGATCGCGGCAAACGCGGCGAAGCGGTCCGGATGAGCCCGGATGGTTTGATGGAGCCGGTCGTTGGCGCCGCGCGCCAGGCGCACCGCGGTCTCAGGGTCGATTTTCTGCAGGCCGGGGTTGGCGTGCGACAAGACCTGCAGGTCGATGCCGGCCTCGTCCATTTCCCTGAGCCGTAATTCGCCGACATCGTCGAGCCGCTCGACCAGCCGCGGCGCGTTCGACGCATCGATCCCGGTAAAGTGCTTTTTGACCTCGGGATCGTAGTAATGCTCCTCCAGCGCGATGATATAGGGCTTCTCTGCCATGTCCTGTCCTCCCGAGGTGCAAGCTCCACTCGGCGGTTCTAGCAGCCGTGCCGAGGCCTGTCATCCGGGCGCTCGGCGACCGCATCAATATCTGCGAATAGATTGTCGCTCGGCATGCAGCCGGCCGTGCTCCGCGCGACCTCCGGAGGAGCGACTGGCGAGGGCCGAGAAAGGTATTGGCTGCGGTGCGTTGCGCGTCCGGCCCCAATAAAAGCGAACGTCACCCGATCTTCAGCCACAGCAATGCCAGAGCGCCGGCCAGCCAGCAGTAATAGGCGAACGGGTCGAGTGCCGCACTCTCCTCGCGGCGGCGGAAATACCGCATCAGAAAGGCGGTGCTGGCGTAGGCGGTGAGGCCGGCGACGAGGCCGGCGGTCCACAAGACGCCGGCGCCGAAACCGGCGGCGCCGGCGCCGCCCGCGGCGTGCAGCAGCTTGGGGATCTCGAGGACGGCAGCACCCAGGATGATCGGCGTCGCCAACAGAAACGAGAACCGCGCGGCATCCTCGTGCCGCAGTCCGACCAGCAAGCCGCCGACGATCGTCGCCCCGGAACGCGAGATGCCCGGAAAAAACGCCGTCGCCTGAGCGAGGCCGACGATCAACGCATCGCCCCAGCTGGCCCGCGCCAGCTCGCGCCGGTCAGAAGCGGCGTTGGCGCGCCGGCGCAGCCGCTCGCCGGCGAACAGCACGACGCCGTTGAGAATCAGGAAGAGGGCGGCGGCCAGCGGCGACCCGAACAGATGGCGCAATGGCTTTTCAAACACGAAGCCCAGCACCACCGCCGGCAAGCTGCCGAGCACAATGAGCGCGATTAGATGGCGGTTTTCGTAAATCGTCCGGCTGGTGGCGCCGCCGCGCCCGAGCGCCGCCAGAGCCAGGCTCAGCCACTCGCGCCAAAAATAGACCAGGAGCGCGGTCGCGGTGCCGACGTGCAATACCACCAGGAACGGCAGAAATTTGGGCGAATCCTGGTCAATATGCCAGCCTAGCACGGCCGGCAGGATCACCGCATGACCGAGGCTGCTGACCGGGAACAGCTCGCTCACGCCTTGCACCACCGCAAAGATAATCGCCTGAACGAATGTCATATCGGACCGCGCTGTTGGTGGCCTGGTCGATCGGCCGAGGATCGCACGCGGAGCGTAACGCGCCGGCCCACACTGCTGACGATCGCGCGGCCGGTCAAATATCGCCGATTCCGAATGGAAAATCCGCGGCGCCGAACGTGCCATGGACAAAACGGCTCGGCGGCGATTCGGCAGCCGGCCCAGGCGTCGCTTTCGGCAGCCTGCTGCAAGGCATGCCGGCGGACGACAAGCCCTCCTTGCGGTCGGGTATCGGTTAATTACACCCTCTGAGCTTGATGAGACCAAACCCGCGACGGCAGAGCTGCGCTTTTATCGAGGCAACCAAGAGCATTCATCATGGGTGCGCTTATTGCGACAGCCGAGAAAAGGCGGGACGATAGCCGTCGCGGACCCGAGAATCCGTGGAATGTCGGTGAAGGAAAGCCCATGAAATATAACGTGGTGATCGTCGGCGGCGGAGCAGCCGGATCGGTGTTGGCCAGCCGATTGGCGGCAGACGCGCAGACCTCCGTCCTGCTGCTGGAAGCCGGGCCGGACTACGCTGACCCAGCCCATCTCCCGGACGACATCAAGTTCGGCCACACCCGCTTTGCCGAAGCGCCGGACTCCCGACACAACTGGGCCTTGCGCGGCACCATCACCGAGGAGCAAGGCGAGATCCACGTTGCGCAGGGCAAGGTGATCGGCGGCGGGTCGTCGATCAACGGTCAGGCGATGCAGCGTGGATTCCCCGAGGATTTCGACTCCTGGGCAGCGCTCGGCAACGATGAATGGTCGTACGAAAAGATCGTGCCGTATTTCCGCAAATCGGAGCGCGACCTCGACATTCAGGATAATTATTGCCACGGTTCGGATGGACCGATTCCGGTCAGGCGTCGTCAGACAGGTCCCATTCCTGCGATTCAACAGGCGTTCCATGCGGCCTGCGTGCAGGCGGGGTTCGGCACCACGAACGATAAGAACGGGCTGCACCCCGCCGGTCTGGGCGTGACCCCGTCGAATAATCTCGACGGCGTGAGGGTGAGCACGGCGATGGGGCATCTCAATCCGGTGCGCCACTATCTGAACCTGACGGTGCGGGGCGGGGTGTTCGTTCGCAAGATCGTGATTGAGGACGGCAAGGCCGTCGGTGTGGAAGCCGAAAGCGGCGGGAAGGTATTCGAGATCGAAGCCGACCGGGTGGTGCTGAGCGCCGGGGCGATCAGGTCGCCTCACCTGCTAATGCTCTCGGGCATCGGCCCCGAGGACCACCTGCGGCAATTCGGGATACCGGTGGTTCGTAATCTCCCCGGTGTCGGCCAGAACCTGATGAACCACCTCAGCGCCCAGACGACCTTCAAGGTCAAAGAGGGCGTTTCGCTCGAGATGCATCGCGACGCGGCGCATTTTGCCTTGCATTACACCGCTGAAGGGTCGAGCGCCGTCAACGATATGGTGCTGCGGAGCAGCCCGGTCATCGACGAACGAGAGGAGCGCGTCCGCGGCGTACGCACCAAATACCTGGTCGGCGACGTTCCCCCCGAGCGGGCGGCGCGGATTCATTGCACGCTAGGGTTGCCTGACGGTTCGGGATACGTCAAACTGGCCTCGGCCGACCCCAGTGTCCAGCCGGCCTTCAACTACTGTTATCTCCAGCATCCTAGCGATATTCGACGGGTGCGGGAGGGTCTGCGTTTGGCGGCGAGACTGCTGGAATCCGACGCGTTCAAGGACGTGGCCGATTATCGGATCCATCCCGCGAACGACATTCTGGCCAATGACGATGCCTTGGACCTTTGGATACGCCAAACCGTCGGCACCGCGAGGCACGTGTCCGGGACCTGCAAGATGGGCCCGGACGACGATCCGATGGCGGTCGTCGACCAACATTGCAGAGTGAAGGGCGTTCGAGGGTTGTGGGTGGCCGACGCGTCGGTGATGCCGCGTATTCCGAGGTCGGGCGGCGCCCATGCAACGGTAATCATGATCGGCGAGCGCGTCGTCGACTGGATTGCGGCGGGCTGACCCCGCCCTGCCGCTGTCACTCGGCGCGGGATAGCGGCGCAGGGTTCCGCGGGATTGCCGCGTCGCCTGACGGCGCCTCGCAATGACAACTTCAATTTGTCATTGCGAGCGAGGCGAAGCAATCTGGGCTCACCGGACTGACCTATCCAGCTGCAGCGGAGGAAATAGTGAGCTACGAACATATTCTAGTCGAAAGCGAGGACGGGGTCGGCATCGTCACCTTGAACCGCCCGGACAAGCTCAATGCGATGAACCGCAAGCTGTCGGGCGAATTGCGCGACGCGGTCAAGGCGTTTGACGCCGACCAAGAGATCGGCTGCATCGTCATCACCGGCGCCGGCAGTCGCGCGTTTTCCGCCGGCGGCGACATCCACGAGCAGCGCGAGGACGACCGCCGCTTCACCCAGGAGGAATTGGAGGGGCGTCGCGGCCGCGGCAGCTATGAGATCGCGGCAAGCGCCAAGCCGACGATCGGCATGGTGAACGGCCTTGCTTACGGCGGGGCGGCAGTGCTGGCCTCCTCGCTCGACATGCGGGTCGGCTGCGAGGACACCCGCTTTCGTTTCCTCGCCGCCGCTTATGGCCGGATCAACAGCACTTGGACCCTGCCCAACCAAATCGGCTGGCCGATCGCCAAGGAATTGCTGTTTACCGCGCGCGTCGTCGAGGCCGACGAGGCCTATCGCATCGGGCTCCTCAACCACCTGGTGCCGCGCGAACAGCTCCGCGCGAAAACGATGGAGCTGGCGCGGATGATCGCCGGCAACAACCGCGCCGCGGTGATCGGCGTCAAGGCGCTGCTGTTGAAGCAAAAGGCGCAGAGCCTCGAACAGCAATGGAGCGAGGAGCGCGAGTACACGACCCATGTGGTCAAGGGGGCGCGCGCCGAGGAGGCCTTTCCCGAATTCATCGCCCGCCGCGGCCGCCGGCTCGATTAGTCTGGCTCGCGGCTCAGTCTTCTCCGGCCGGCTCGGCGGCCAGAACCACCGGCTCGGGATAGCTCTGCCGGCTGAGGACCAGGCAGAACCCCGCGACGATCAGATAGCCGAGCGCCACCGGAGCCGAGCTGCCGATGCCTAGCGAGGTGCCGTGGATAAAGCCGAAGAACGACAGCACCGCGCCGGCGCCGGCAAACAGCGCGGCCCGCTCGAAGTTGCGGTCGATGATAAAGGCCGCGATGGCGCCGAGGATCAGGCCGGCGAGCACCGCGCCGCCGCCGAGCAGCGCCATGCCGTGATAGACGACACCGGCAGCGGCCGAGCTTGGCCATGCCGATCTTGTCCGCCGAAGTGCCGGCGGCGGCGAGCGCGCCGTCGATCATGGTCTGGGCCCAGGCGGCGATGTTCGGCAGGATCGCCAGGATAATCGCCGGCGCATGCCGCGGCGGCGTTGCCTGGAACGCCTGTGCGCCGATGACGAGACCGATATAGAGCAGGATCGGCAGGATCGCGACCAGCGGAATGACCGCCAGCAGGAGCGCGGTCAGGCCGAGAAAGCATACGGCACCGATCACCACGCCGGTCGCCAGCGAATAGCCGATCCGGCCGCCGACCGCCTTCCATCCGGGATGGCCGATATAGACCGCCGGCGGGAACGGGCTGCCGAGCAGCGCGCCGACGATGGCGCCGGTCCCGTCGGCCAACAGAATCTGGCGCAGGCTGTAATCGTCGCCGGCGGCCGCCGCGCTCTCGACATTGTTCATGCCCTCGGTGAAATTGTAGATGCCGAGCGGCACGGCGGTGACCAGCAACGGTCCGATGGCGCCGAGCGCCTTGGCGAAGTCGGTCGACGGATAGGGCAGACGCAACCCGAACTGACCGAAGGCGGACGACCACGTCGGCCGGCTGCATCAACTCGTCTAGATGGACGAGCTTCGCCAGCCAGGCGAGTGCGGTGCCGAGCACCACCGCGACCAGCCCGCCCGGCAGCCCATAGGGCAGACGGACGCCGGCCATCCAGCTGACCAGCACGATCGCCAAGGACAGCATGAACAGCCACGGGTCTTCCCAGCCGAGAAAGGCCGGCCGCATCGAGATGAAGGCGATCGAAATGCCGGCGAGGGTGCCGAGCATCGCCGCGCGCGGCGTGTATTTTCGCACGGTCGGGCCGACAAACGCGCCCAGCAGCACGATCGCGCCGATCACCAGGCACCACACCAGCCCCGACCGCCAGGCGAGCAGCGGGTCATGCGTCTTCAGGTAGATCGGCAGCATGATCAGGAAGACGACGATGAACATGTGCGGCACGCTCGGCCCATAGGGCATCGCCGTCACGTCGTCCCGTCCCTCGCTGCTGGCCAGCCGCCAGGCCAGATAGGCGTAGTACAGATTGCCCAACGGCAAGGCGATGCCGAGGGCCGGCAAGATCCGGCCATAGACGATATCGGCCGGCAGGTTGACCACGTGCAGACACAGCCCGGTCAGCACGATGACGTTCAGCACCACATTGGTGAACAGGCCGAAAAAGCCGTTCCAGTCGCCGGGGACCCACCACCGCGGCGCGTACGCTGTCCGGTTCATCACGTTCCCCCTCGAGGGTCGGTCGCCGGCAGCGCCTCGATGACTGCGGCGGAGGATGCGACCCAGCCGAAGATGCCGCCCTGCGCCTTGATCATGCGCAGCCCCATTTCCTGGAATTCCGGGAAGTACGAGCCGACGCAGTCGGCGACGACGACGCATTCGTAGCCGCGGTCGTTGGCCTCGCGCACCGTGGTGTTGACGCAGACTTCGGTGGTGACGCCGCACACGATCAATTGGGCAATGCCACGATTTTTCAGCATCGCGTCGAGGTCGGTGGCGTGAAAGGCGCCCTTGCCCGGCTTGTCGACGATCGGCTCGCCCGGTATCGGATAGAGTTCGGGAATAATGTCGTGCCCAGGCTCGCCGCGCACCAGGATGCGGCCCATCGGGCCAGGGTCGCCGATCCCGGCGGCGAGCCGGCCGCGCGTCTTTTTGGCGGGCGGCAAATCGGCGAGGTCGGGGCGATGACCCTCGCGCGTATGAATGACGCTTAGCCCGGCGGCGCGCGCCCGGTCCAGCAGAAGCCGGGTCGGCGCGATGGTCCGGCGCAGCAGCGAAACGTCGTTGCCGAGTGCCGCGCCAAAGCCGCCCGGTTCGAGAAAGTCCCGCTGCATGTCGATAATCACGAGGCCGGCATGCGCCGGATCGAGATCGAACGGGTAAGGCTCTGCTGCGATGACCGCCATGATGGCCCGGAGCGATGCAACAAACGGGCCTACCGCGCGCGCTCGCCTTCCCGCGCCTTCGCTGAACGCGAGCGTTGGCCGGAAACCCGCACTTACGGCGCGAAAATGGGCAACGGCATGCTTAGGGAGCGATCAAACCCTCACCCACCCGTCGCTGGCGCGCCGGGTCTCCCCCTCTCCGGCAGTGCGGGAGAGGGTGCCGAGCACCACGGGGCGGGTGACGGCGAGGCAGGCGGGGTTTCCTCCAGCGCCGAGCGTCAGGTTCGCTGCACTACGAGATGCTGCCGCCACCCGCATGGCGCCGATCGCCGGACCGGACTAAGAGGCGCGGGCTGAGCTGGGCGACCGAGGGGGCGCCCAAGAGGCCGAGGTCGCGGTCGATTTCCTCGCGCAGGATGGCGAGCGCCCGCTCGACGCCGGCCCTCCCCGCGGCGGCGACGCCGTACAGCATCGCGCGCCCAGCCAGCACCGCATCGGCGCCGAGCGCCACCGCCTTGATCACATCGGTGCCGCGGCGAATACCGCCATCGACCAGGATCGCGATCCGGTCGCCGACCGCCTGGCGCGCCGCCGGCAGCAAGTCGAGCGGGGCCACCGCCCAATCGAGCTGCCGCCCGCCATGGTTCGAGATCGCGACCGCGTCGGCTCCGATCTCGGCCGCGCGCACTACGTCCTCGACGCTCAATAGGCCCTTGATGATCAGCTTGCGCGGCCACCGCTCGCGGATCCGCGACAGCGTCTCCCACGACAATGTCCGGTCCATCTGCGAGCGGATCCAGTGGGCGCTGTCGAAAAACCGGCGTCGGTCCTTGGGCACGAAATCGATCGCATTGGCAAACCGCGGCATGCCGTGGGTCATCAACCCCGAGGCCAGCCAGCGCGGATGCATCAACGCGTCGAATTTCGAGCTCCAGGTTAGAGTCTTGGGGTCCGAGGTGGTGCGCTTGTGCCATTCGCGGTTGCCGTAGACCTGGGCGTCGACGGTAACGATCAGCGCCTCGCACCCGGCGTTGGCCGCCCGCTCGATCAGGCTCTCGCGCACCTCGGGCGGTCCGAACACGTAGAGCTGCCACCAATAGCGCAACCGCGGCACGCGGCCCACCCGGTCCATCGGATCGTTCGACATCGTGCTCTGGGCGAACGGCACCCCGGCTTCGGCCGCGGCCTCGGCGAGGCGCAAATCGGCGTGCGGCCAGAACAGCTCGTTGAGCCCGGTCGGCGCAATCGCCAGCGGGATCGCCATCTTGCGCCCAAACAGCACGCTCGAGGCATCGCGGCGCGAGACGTCGATCAGCGAGCGGTGCAGAAAACGCCATTCCGCCAGCGCCGCAATGTTACGCGCGAGCGCCGCCTCGTCCTCGCCGCCGGCTTCGAGATATTCGAGCGCAAAGCGTGGCAGGCGGCGATGCGCCATCGCCCGTAGATCCTCGACCGTGACCGCCCGGTCGAGATTGCCGCCGTCGTAAAAGCGACGCTGCGGCGTCGAGCCGAGGACCGCCGGCGAGGCCCAGGCGAGCGTCCGGTCGGCGGGACCCAGCCCAGGACGAACCCGCCCGCCAGACGGTCGACCGCGCCCTTTGGCCAAGGCCTCGGCCCCCGCCACGATCCCGCACGCCGCCAATGCCGCGGCCGCGCGCCATGCCGCCCGATCGCGGGCAGCCCCGGCACGAGCGGTACCGTCGCCAGCGGCGCGATCTCCGCCGTCACGATTGCCTGGCTCGGACGGCCGTGTCGCCATGGCGGGCTCGCCGGTTTTCAGCTCGTCGATCTGATCCATCGGATTTGCCTTGCAACGCCATCTCAACGCTGCCGGGTGACTCGTCGTTCCGCCGTAGGAGCGCTCCGTCGCTGCGGCGGAGCCGCCGCCGCGGCATGTTCAGGGTAACTTGCCGCAAGCCTGGTCATCGGGCGCCGATCTATCGGTTCAGCAGCCACAGGATCAGCGATGCCGATTGTATTCGGCGATCCAGGCATCAAGGTCGGCCTGCAAGCTCGTCGATCGTGCGATAGATCTTCTTGCGGGATGCCACCCGGTAGAACTCGTCGAGCACGGTGCGATGGAAGCGCTCGCAAATGCCGTTGGTCTGCGGGCTCTTGGTTTTGGTGCGGGTGTGGTCGATGTCATGGCGCGCGAGGCAGAGCTCGTCTTCGTGGCTTTCGGTGCCGCAAAATTCGGTGCCGCGATCGGTCAGCACCCGAGATAACCGGATGGCATGCTCGTCGCAGGACGGCACCACCCGGTCGTTGAGGATCTAGGCCGCAGCGATCGGCGTCTTGCGGTCATAGAGCTTGGCGAAGGCCACCTTGACGTAGGTATCGATGACGGTCTGCTGATAGATCCGCCCGACCCCTTTCAGCGTACCGACATAAAAGTTGTCCTGCGCCCCGCAATAACCCGGCCATTCGCTGTCGAACTCGCCGTGCGCCTGCTTGTCGGCCTTGGCCTTCTCGTGCTGTCAACCGACGTCCGGAACTGGACCCTTTTCGACAGTAAGAACTGGACCCCCGCTTCGTGATCGACGTCGGTCTCGACCCCGAGCCGGTCGGCGACCGCGGCAGCATCGCCACGAGCTTGGTGATCTCATGCTCTCCCAGGAGGTTGATTTGCAGATCGAGTTTGGCGCGCTTTTCGGCTGCGGCGGTCACCCGGTTTTGGGTGATCAGGATAAAAGTCGACAGAAAAATAGCTTCGACCGACGCGACCATCGCCAAAACCACAAACGACGGGTCGAATTTGGGGACCCCAGGCACCAGGCCGAGATTGACGATGATCCACGCACCAAAAATCGCGATATGCAGGTAAACAAACCGCATGCTGCCGGTGAAACCGGTAATCGCGTCGGCGACGCGTTCCTCGAACGTCGCGCCAACCTCTTCGCGCTTTCGCCGCTCCTGCAACGTGCAGATATTGCGCGCGAGCACCGAGCCGAGCCCCGGGGGCTTCGGTGGGAGTTGCGTCGGCCGTGGAACCGGGCCTCGACCCGCGTCCTTCAGTTTAGCCCCCCGCCCCGCCACTTTGCTGCCGCCGGCATCCTGCATCCGTCGAGGAAACCGAAAGCGGCGAATTCGGTTCCCGCGGCCCGGACAGAGTCGTTGTCGGCTGCGTGCGACCAACAAAGCAGCGCCGCCCAAAGGACGGCGCTGTTGGCGGTGAGCCGCTGACGCGCGGTTATTCGGCGGCGGCGCGGGTTGGGGTTTGCCTTTCGGCGAGGAGTGCTGCGGCCTCTTTGGCGATGCGGGTGCCTTCGAAGAAGCGGGGGTTCTGGGTGCCCCACAGGCGCACCGCATTGCCAAAGGTGAAGTCGCGGAAATCGTCGGAGGTGATCAGCCCGTCTTCGACCAGCTCGTAGGCTTCGGGCACCGGCGAGAGCATGTCGGGCACGTCAAAATGGCCGATGTCGGAGCTGAAGATCGCGTTGATCCGGGCGCCGAACGGATTGATCCGGCTGAAAGCGGTGGCGTTCATTCGGTCGTCGGCCTCGCAGCCGAAATAATAGGGCTTGGCGAAGAGCTCGACCCAATCCTCCTTGCGAGCGATCTGGCACGCCGCGTAGTCGTCGTGGACCGGGACCCCGCCATCGACCCGATCCTCCTCGTGGGCGGGCCAGCCGTCGCGCCGGTCCAATTCCGCGGCGATGTCGGCATAGCCGTATTGCTCGACGTATCGGCGCAGCAGCGGCCGGTCGAGCTTGTCGGGGTGCATATAGGCGAGGCCCTTGGCGCCGCGCCGTTCCCAATGCTCGATCAAATCTGCGAACAATTGGCAGCCCCACCCGACCCCGCCTTCGAGAAAGCCGAAGCGCAAATCCGGGAAGCGCCTTGTCACCCCGCCGAGGAACAGGGCCTTGGCCACGGCATGGCCGGCCGCGGCGAAATGGCCGATATGGTTAAAGGTGAAATTCGACGGCGAGTTCCTCAGGCCAAAGCTGCGGCCGCCGGTGTGGAACGTCGGCGCGATCTTCAATTCGCGGCATTTCTGCCAGACCTGGTCGTAATCATGCTCGCTGTCGATGCCGAGCTGGTCATAGGAAACGGCGTGACGCGCGACCTGGGGATCGACGCCCTTGGCGGCCGGCAATGGCCGCGCGATGCCGCTGCCGAACATGCCGACCTTCGCGCCCAACTGCTTGGTCGCGAATTCGAGCTCGGCGACCGCCTCTTCGGGCGTGTGCATCGGAATGACCGCGGCCGGGGTCAGCCGGTCGCTGAGCTTGGCGAAATAATCGGCGCTGACGATGTTGAAGCCGCGGACCACGGCGCGCCGGGTCTCGTCGTCGGCGATGCGCGCAATGCCGAGGCCGGCGGTCGGATAGATGATGCCGAAATCGATCCCCAGCTCGTCGAGCCTGTCGTAGAGCATGCGCGGCATCATCGCGGTGGCGCGGTCGCGGGTGTTGGTGGTCTGCCGCCCCCAATAGCCTTCCATCGCGACGCCGCGCTGTTTGCGCTCGGCGATCGAGAGGCCGAGCGTGTCGGGAATGCGCCGCGTGTGCGCGAGGAAACCCTCCGCCGCCTTGTCGCCGGCGGCCTTGCGGATCCGTTCGGCGAAGACCGGCGTGTACTCGATCCAATGCCCGTCGCCGTCGATGATCGGATGGTCGAGCTTCGAATGGATCTGTTCGGGGGTCGCGTGTGCGCTCATGAGGCTACTCCGGGGTCGTGGCGGTTGCACCACAGCTGATTGTGCGGGGAACGCAAGCGCCGCGCCAGCCTCGATCCGCACCGAGCTTTGCGCAGGGCGCACGGCTCGTCGGCGCATAGGTCTGGCCGGGGCCGGCGCTCGCGCCCGAGATGACGGCCCTGCCGGCGGTCAGCGCAGGCCGTAGAGCCGGGCGGCGTTGTCGTGGGTCAGTTTCTTACGCATTTCCGGCGCGAGGTCCTTCATCTGGCGCTCGATCGCGGCGCGCGAATTCGGCCACACGCTGTCGGGATGCGGATAGTCCGACGCCCATAGCAGGTGCCCGTCGCCGAAGAACGGGATCAAAGCCATCGCCGCGTAATCTTCCTGGAAGGTGGCCCAGATCTGACGCTTGAAGAGTTCGCTGGGCTTGGTCTCGAGCGCCGCGCCGCCCTTGTCGGCCCAGAACTCCTTCGCCTCCCACAGCCGCCAATGGCGATAGTCGAGCTCCTGCACCAGCCAGGGCAGCCAGCCGGTGCCGGCCTCGGCCATGACCATCTTGAGCTTCGGATGGCGTTCGAGGACGCCCCAGGCGAACAGGTCGACAAACGGTTCGAGGAAATTGGCCATGAAGAACTTGGTATTCTCGAACACGCTCGCCGCCTTGCCGGCGACGCGGTCGCCGGGTTTGCCGACAAACACGGTGATGTGCCAGGAGAGGATAATCCCGGTGTCTTCGAGTGCGACCCACAGCTTTTCCCAGGCCGGGTCGTCGAGCTTGGGGTTGATGTTGGCGATCATCAACGTGACCTGGCGCACCCCGCCTTTAGCGGCGAGGCGGAGCAGTTCCTCGGTCGCCCCATCGGGCGTCTCGGGCAGCATCGGCACGCCGATCAGGCGGTCGGGTGCGGCCGCGCAGAACTCCATCAGCCAGTCGTTGTAGACGCGATAGCAGGCGACGCGCAGCGCCGGGTCGTCGGTCGAGATCTGGAAGATCGGCCCAAAGATCACCTGCGACTGGACACCGTCGCGGTCCATGTCGGCGAGCCGCAATTCGGCAACGGCCGGCCGGCGCGCGCTCTGATCATGGACGCCGCCGCGGTCGAAGGCGTTGTAGAGCGGCTTTGGCCGCGCGAGCTGCTCGTTCGACAGCCGCTTGCCGGACCAGCTGCCCCACGGCTTGCCGTCGCACACCCAGACCGCCAAGCCGTCGCGCTCTTCGATATGCGGCGCCCGGTCGCGCAACGCCGGCGGCAGCCGGGTCGTCCACAGATCCGCGGGCAACTGGCCGAGGTCCATATGGTCGTCGCAGGAGATCAGCTCGTTGGCCATGTCTTGCTTCCTCTCAGAAACTTCTGTCATTGCCGCGAAAGCGGGAACCCAGGCGCCAAGGGCCGCAGCGGTTGCCCCCGGTTCGAGCCAGGGGCAACCTCTGGACACTGGCTTGCGCGGGGGCGACGAAGATGACGTTCATCTTGGGCCCGGCATTGCCATCACGCGGCGGCGAGCGAGATGCCGAGCGCTTGCAGCTCGGGCGCCACCCGGTCGCTCAACACGCCGACCTTGCGCAGATTGCGCACCAACCCGGCATGCAGGTCGCGGCGGAAGAATTTGCGGAACGCAGTTTCCTCGCCGCCGGCCGCGCGGTCGCGCCGCAACTGCCGGATTTCCTCGATCTCGGCCCGGCTGAAGCCGGTTTCCTCATAGGCGGCGAGCGGAAAGATGCCACGCAACGTGCGGTTCAGCGCCCAGACCGCGAAATCCTCCATCTCGCGCCGCTCGGCGGCACTGGCCGCGGCCACCACCGCCGGCAATGACAGCATGCCAAAGCCCATATGCCGCGCCTCGTCCTGCAAGATGCGCCGGCAGATCTGGCGCAAAACCGCGTCTTTCGAGGATTCGGCCAGCATGCGGAACAGCGACACGGCAAAGGTTTCGGCGACGAGCTGCAAGCCGATCGTCTTCAGATACCATGAAGCGGTGCCGAGCAGCGTATCGAAGATCTCCTCGACATTGTTGGCGAGCGGATAATTCCGGCCCTCCAGGCGCAGCGCCATATAGCGATGCAGGACCTCGTTGTGCCGGGCCTCGTCCACGACCTGCGTCGCCTGGAACAGTTTCTCGTCCTGGCCTTGGACGTTCTCGACCAACTGGCTGCACACCAGCATCGCACCATGCTCGCCGGCCATCAGGGTGGAGAGCCGCCAGCGGGCGACGGCGCGGTTGATTTCGACCCGGTCGCGCGGGGACAGCCGGTCCCAGAACCGGGTCTCGTGAATGTCTACGAGGTCGTCGGCGATCAGCCCGCCATCGGTATCGAGCGGCTGGGCCCAGTCGATATCGGTCGCGGCGTTCCATTGGTCGAGCTTGGCCTGCTCGTAGAGGTGCCGCATGTCGGGTTGTTCGCCGTCGTAGACATGGCGGAAATAGGCGATGTTGCGGCTGTCGACGTGGTGCCCGCGCTCCATTTGGCGTCTCCCGGCCGGTCTATGCGGCGATCTCCTCAAAAAAACGCCAGGGTGCGGATTTCGATGCTCTCGCGCGGCCGCGCGTTCGGCGGCGTCGAGGGATCCTCGAAGGCGGTGTGCGCGGTGAACCGGGCGCGGCCGTCGTTCAGCGATTCGTACGTCTTGAACACCAATGCCTCGTCGGGCCGCATCTGCGGGAACCAGTACCAGCGATGCGCCGGGTTCCAGGTGATCGCCGAAGTCTGGCCGATGCGGTCGGGATAGCGGCGCTCGGTCACCACCATGTCGCCGGGCGAGAGGCTGCGCGCGTCGGCGATCGCGAGCGGCCAGCTCTCGACCGGATGGCGGATCGGCCGCCACGTCTGGATGATTGCGAAGCGGCGGGCGAGCAGCGCCTCGGCCTCCGCGCCCATCAGGTCGCGCACCCGCTGCGGTCCCGACCATTCGGTGTAGTCGTTGTGGACGCGGCGCACCGGGTCGCGGATTTTGACCGCCTGGCGCAATGCCTCATCGGCGGTGCGCAAGGTGTGATCGAAGACGACGACGCGCTTCGCCCCGCTCTCTTCTTTGACCAGCCTTTCCATCTCCGGGTAATAGACCCGGCGGATTTGGTCCTCGTCATAGAAATCGGCGACGTGCGTCTGGTGATCGACAAAGCGGAAGCCGTTCTTTTCGAGCGCGAACTCGGCGACATGGGGCCGGCCGTTATGGATCGTGACCCGCCGCTGCTCGGAAGCGCCGCCGCCGGTGCGCCGGTCCGAGGCACCGGGCGCGCCAACCAGGGTGACTGGCATCGCCGCGGTGTCGACGAAATAGTCGAGCGTCGCGTCGAGCGTTTCGCGTTCGATATCGAGTTCGGCGAGCTGGACCATCGAGGCTTCTCCACACGCTGGACGCGATCACAGATCGACCGATGATAGATTGGGCGGGCGACAGACACAACAAGCGCCGCCCCTCGCAGATCGGCCAAACAAGAGGAGATAAGCCGCCGATGCCCGAGCCGACAAATCCCGACAGCGAGGCCCGCAAGGCGCTGAGGCTGATTGGCCCCGACCCGCAGAACTGGGTCCCGGACCGGCCGGGGATCGACCACAACGTCATGATCGTCGGCGGCGGCCAGAGCGGCTGCGCCTTTGCCTTCGCGCTGCGCCGGGCCGGGATCGGCAAGGTCGCGGTCATCGACATGGCCCCGAACGAGGCCCGCGCCGGGGTGTGGCTGAATGCGGCGCGGATGAACGTATTGCGCACGCCGAAGACCCTGCCGGGGCCGGAATACGGCATTGCCGCGTTGAGCTTCCAGGCTTGGTACGAGGCGCAGCACGGTGCTGCGGCCTATACCGAGATCGAGCGCATCCCGCGCGAGGACTGGGCCGGGTATCTTGCCTGGTACCGGCGTTTCCTCGACATCCCGGTGCGCTATCGCACCCGGTTGTTGCGCATCGAGCCGGCGGACGGGCATTTCCGGCTGCACCTGGAGGCCGACGGCACGATCATAGTCGAAACCGCGCGCAAGATCATTCTCGCGAACGGCGTCGCCGGCAATGGCGGAGCCTATCTGCCGCCCGCACTGACCGACGGACTGCCGCCGAGCCTCTATGCCCATACCGCCGATATGATCGATTTCGAAGGGCTGCGCGGCAAGCGGATGGCGGTGGTCGGTGCCGCGGCTTCGGCCTTCGACGCGGCGGGGGTGGCGCTCGAAATGGGGGCGGCCTCGGTCGACTTGTTCGCCCGCCGGCCGGCATTGGCATCGCTGCCGGTCGGACGGGTGCGCGGCTATCCCGGCGCCTACGACAATTTTCCCTTATTGCCGGACGCGGTGCGCTGGCAGCAGGCGATCCGCTTTCGCCGCGCCGGCTCGACCCCGCCCGCCGACGCGATCGAGCGGGTGCTGAAATTCCCGAATTTCCGGCTGCATCTAGCGGCACCCTGGTTCGCGGCGCGCGAGGAAAACGGGCGCATCCTGGTGCGGGCAGCCGACGGCGAATTCCGTTTCGATTTCGCGATCGCCGGCACCGGTTATTTCGTCGATCCTGGCATCCGCCCCGAACTTGCCGATTTCGCGGACGAGATCCTCTTATGGCGCGACCACTACACCCCGCCGCCGGGCGAGGAGGACGACTATCTCGGCGGCCACCCCTATCTCGGCATCGCCCACGAATACCTGGAAAAGGTGGCGGGCACCGCCCCCTACCTGAACGACATCCACGTCCAGAACCCGGCCGGGTTTGTCAGCTTCGGGGTGCCGGTCGGCGACGTTCCGAGCATGAAGCGCGGCCTACCCGCGGTCGTCGCGCGCATCAGCCGCGACCTGTTCTTCGCCGATTTCCCGGCCCACGCCGAGCGCCTCGCGGGCGACGTCGCCGCCGAATTCCCGGCGACGCTCTATGCCGCTGCGGTGTGGAAACGGGCGCGCGAATGATTCGGGCACTCATGTCAATCCGGCGGCTGAAATCCTGCTGCGGCACGTCCAGCCAAGCTCTGACGCCCGACCACTTTTATGAGGCGCCAGTCGAGTATGAGGCGCCAGTCGAGCAATTCCGGCAAAGCGCGAGTCGCCAATCACCCTCGTGCGTGTGCCGCGGCGCCCCTGCCGGCGAGGCGACCGAAGACGAGGCCGGACATCAAGCCGGTGCCGCTCGCGTAATTGTGGTAGAAGAGGCCGCCGACCATTTCGCCGGCAGCGTAGAGGCCGGGGATCGGCTGGCCGGCGGTGTCCTCGACCTGCGCCTCGTTCGTGATCTTCAGTCCGCCAAAGGTGAAGGTGATGCCGGTCGTCACCGCATAGGCCTCGTATGGCGGGCTGTCGAGGCATTGCGCCCAGTTCGTCTTGTCGATCGCCAGGCCCGTGGTGCGCAACCCATCGCGGATGTTGGGGTCGAACCGCAGCTCCGGCCGCGGGGCGGCGTTGAAGGCGCGCACGGTTTCGAGGAAGCGATCCGGATCGACGCCTTCGAGACGCGGCGCCAGGGCTTCGAAACTGTCGGCCTTTTCCTTGGTGATGCGCGGGATGCGGTATTCCTCGCGCAGCAGGTGCACGACTTTCTGGTCGAAGATTTGCCACGCGAACATGCCCGGCTGGTTCAAGAGCTCGCCGCCGTATTTGGCGTAAGTGTAGCTGTGGAAATCGAGGCCTTCGTCCAAAAAGCGCTCGCCCCGCGCGTTGACGACGATGCCGAACGGGTAGTTGTGCTTTTGGAAGCGGTCGCCGACATCGAGATCGCCAACAGGCGGCGCGTTCAAATCCCAGGCGACCGAATGCGCGCCCGACCAGTGGCCGTGGACCGCGGCCCCGAGGTCGAGCGCCATCTTCAGCCCTTGGCCCGTATTGAAGCGCGAGCCGCGCACCTTGGCGAGGTCCCAGTTGGGCCCCAAATAGCGCGCCCGCATCTCGGCATTGGCCTCGAACCCGCCGCAGGCCAGCACTACCGCCTTCGCGCGCAGCTCGCGGATAAGGCCCTGGTGGCGCACCCGCACCCCTTCGACCCCGCGGTCGCCGGTCAACAAGCCGATCGCCGGCGTGTCGTAGAGTATTGTGATGCCATCGCGAGCGGCGCGGGCATGCAACGCCTTGATCAATTCCTTGCCGCCGCCCCAGATATGGCAGGCGAGCCCGCCCCAGAACTTGAACTTGCCGTCGACGCGAAACGCCTGGCGGCCGAGCCCCAATTGAAACCGCACGCCCTTTTCGCGCATCCACAAAGCTGCGTCGAAGCTGCTGCGGATCAGGATCTCGGTCAAATCGGGGTCGCAGCGATACTGGGTCAGCCGGCCCA
Organism: uncultured Alphaproteobacteria bacterium; assembly: GCA_963832875.1. GTDB lineage: Bacteria > Pseudomonadota > Alphaproteobacteria > ATCC43930 > CGMCC-115725 > AP-15. Next base: position 33,972 of record CAWHWB010000010.1, read on the forward strand.
TATCGTCGAAATACTGCTCCTCGCCATAGGTTCCGAAATCGACATTGGTAAGCTCGGTCTCGTTCATGTCGGGGATCAGTCGCGCGAGATCGTCGCCGCCGTGATAGACGACGCGAAAGGCGCCGCCGGTAAAGGCCGAATTGCCGCCCTTCTGGTCCTCTGGGGCGATCTCGAGCATCACCACATGGGCGCCCGTTTCGCGGGCGGAGAGCGCCGCGCAGCTGGCGGCATTCCCCGCCCCGACCACGATAACATCGAATTGCTCAGCCCGGTCCAGCTCCACGCCTCGATCCTCCTTGGTCCCGCTCTACGCCGACCCTCGCAGCGACCCTGCTGATCATGGTCGGCAATCCGGGCCACGGCAATGTCCCGCCGCTGGCGCATCGGTGCCAGGCGCTCATTTGGATGGACGTGGTTGGGCAATGGACGACAACTGGACGGCATTGACCGCGAAGACTCCGTCAGCGTCATCCGACATCGCCCCGAAATTCGCCGAGGCAGTGTACGCGCGGCAGGCCCGCTGCGTAGCTAAGGATTAAACGAGATGCCGGAGATGATCCTATTGCGAGGCTGGTTTGCCAGCAGCAGCCAGTTTCGAATTCAACGCAGTTTTCCGAGAGGCAGCTTGTGCGGGCCTGACGTAATAGTGATCGAACATTTCTTCAAGAATCTCGAGGCACCACTCCGCCTCGTGGCTCTCTACATAGATCACTTGGAGAGTGGCTTGGTCGGTTATGGGGTGAGCCGAGAAATTTCCAAAGCTTCGGATTGCATCGAGAGCGGATGTTGGTGATGGTTTCGCGTTGCTTAACCCACCCTGCGAATGTCTCTGAAGCGCGAAATCGGTTTCGATGTCGCGGGCCAGCGGTTCGATGGCGGACTTGAATCCCGAACCTTAGAAGGCATGCGATGACGATTTCATAATCCTATATTATCAATTTATATTTCGGTTTTCACTGGACTCTATTAATACTCCGGTTACATCGGCCATTAGAATGAAATATACGATGAAAAGCAATAATGTTTCTGATAAAACAATTATTGATTCGTCAAATCACAATCCGCCCCCGTAAATTCGGAACGGGTCGATCGTGCCATTGAACTGCGTCTGAAACACCAGATCCTCTCCGACATCCCGAACAACCTACTCACCGAACCAGCCGCACGCGGTGCAAGCCTTCAGCATGGCTGCCTCGCCCATCTCTCCAACTTGCTGTGCGACAGTAGCTTTGACCACCCCACCTGAGTCCTATATAGCTCAGCTCTACGCCACTGATGTGGCGGTGAGGTCACCCCAGTTCAGCCAGCCGCGGCAATACCTCCTTCGAAAACAGAGTCAGATTGTCGACGGTATCCTCGTGGCTGATCAGGCCGCCCTGGCCCATCATCAAGAGGTGGCCGAAGCCGCCGACGTGGTCGTAAAACGCCTTCAGCTGGTCCCACACGTCGTCGGGGGTGCCGGCGAAGGAGAGGCCGGCGTCGATCGCCTCCTCCACACTCATCGTGCGCGGGTTGATCGGGTGGCCGGCCTTGGTCTGGACCCGCGTCGCCCGCGCCGCCATCGCCCCGCCGGATTTCAGCATCTGCGCCGCCGCGCGCGGCGAGACGTAGCCGGGCGGGTTGGCGAATTGCGGTGCGACGACGCCGGAGGTGCGGCTGTAATCGAGGATCTGGTCGGCGCGGCGCCGGCCCTCCTCGCGGTTGTGCCCGACCCCGATCAGGGCCATGTAAGCGAGGCGGTCGGGTGTCGGCTCGCGGCCGGCCTCGCGGGCCTTGTTGCGATAGGCTTCGAAAATCGCGGGCGTGCGGACCCAGCCGGTGTTGAGGACGCCGATCACCATGCCCCGCGCCGCCGCCTCGATGGCGCTCTCCGTGCTGCCGACCGGGGTCCACACCGGCGGGTGCGGCTGCTGGTACGGGCGCGGCCAGACATTGACCGAGCGATACTGGAAATGCGTGCCCTCCCAGTTGAACGGGCCGTCATGGCTGGTCATCGCCTTCAGGATCAGCTCGTACGCCTCCCAAAATCGCTCGGAGAGGTCGGCCGGGTTGGTGTTGGCCGGCGAGATCTCAAATGGCACGCCCTTGACAAAGCCCATCTCGAGCCGGCCGCGCGAGATCACGTCGATCATCGAATATTCCTCGGCGACGCGGATCGGGTCGTTGCGGTTGCCGATCGGCATGCCGAGCGCCAGGAGGCGCACCTTCTTGGTCTCGCGCGCCAGGATCGCCATCGGGATCGTACACACCGAGTCGGCGCAGGTCGCGGTCGCGTGGTGCTCGTTGGTCATGATGTTGATGCCGAGCCCGTCGCACAGCGCCCACTCGTCGAGGTAGCGGTGATAGAGGTCGGCGCCGATTTTCGGGTCGTAGAGCCGGTTCGGGACCGTCACCCGATAGGATTGCGACAGATGAGGCCAAGCCGGGTGGTAGGCCATCTCGCTGAAATGCCAGACTTTCATCGCTTCGCCTCCCGGTCCGCGAAATGTTCGATCGCGTCGGCGACCGCCTCGGGCCGTTCAATCTGCGGATAGTGCCCGGCCTGCGCGATCCGCTCGAACCTTGCGTTGGGCAATGCCTGGCACAGCTTCTCGCCGTAACCGGTGGTGACGATGCCGTCATTGTCACCCCACACGACCAATGCCGGGACGCGCACCCGGTGCAGCCATTGGCGCAGACCCGGGTCGTGCATGTAGGGGCGCCAGCCATAGAGCGCGGTGGCCTCCCGGTCGCGGACGATCGCGGTCAGCGCCGCGTCGTCGAGCGCCGTATAGTCGAGCAGCGCGCGCGCGGGATCGAAAAAGGTGCGGCGGTGCCGCTCGTCTTCGGGCAGCGCGTGGATGTCGGCGATGTCGCGCTCCTCGCGGCCGGCGAATTTGACGCCGAGCGAGTCGATCAGCACCAGCCGCGCGATCCGTTCGACCGAGCGCACGCACATCTCGAGCGCGATCCACCCGCCGAAAGACGAGCCGACCACCACGACCTCGCGCAGTCCCGCTGCGTCGAGCCAGTCGAGGTAGAGATATGCCAGATCATGGACCGTGCGGAACCCGTCCGGCCGCTTGGAATGGCCGAAGCCGGGGTGCCGCGGGGCGGTCACCTGCCAGCGCCTGGCGAGCCGCTCGAGAAAGGCGGCGTTTTGCGTGACGTAATCGCCGCCATGCAGAAACAACAGCGGTGGGCCCGACCCAGCGACCAACCCGTCGAGCGACAATCCGCCGATCTCAATGCCCGCCATTCCGCTCCCTCCGGTCTTGGATCGCGCCGCCACGAAATAATGGGGGCAGTATCGCGATCATACGCCACAAGGTCCACGTCAACGCCACCGGCGACTGCAGCCGGGGTTTGGCCGGGATTTTTTAATCCCCAGGTGCGGCATTTTGTCCTATCCTCGATGGCGTCGGCGGCCGGTTCGGGCCGCGCTCATCGAGGCGAGGATGCGATGAATGTCGAAGCAATCCTGCGCAGCAAGGGGCGGGTGGTAGAGACGATCCGCCCGGATCAGCCGATCGCGGCGGCGCTAAATATATTGTGCGATCGCAATGTCGGCGCGCTCGTCGTCAGCGACGACGGCGAGCGGGTCGACGGCATCATCTCCGAGCGCGACCTTGTTCACGGGCTCCTCGATCATGGTCAGGATCTGTTGTCGCTGACCGTCGCCGAAATCATGACCCGACGGGTGGCGATGTGCGACCCCGCCGACAGCGTCGCCGATCTGATGGCCGAGATGACCAACCGCCGGATCCGACATCTGCCGGTTGTCGATGATGGGCGGCTGGTCGGGATCGTAAGCATTGGCGATCTGGTCAAGAGCCGGCTCGACGAAATCGAATACGAGGCGAACTCGCTGCGCTCGTTTATCGCCGGCGCCTGAGTCCGCCTGATCGCCAAGGCTTGACGCCTCCTGCAAACGCGCACGGCGCCGATGACCGCAGCGGGGGCGGACAACCGCTCCCGCAGGGTCGGCCAGGCCCGCCCCGCGCCCGCACGGGCCTCGGCAGCGTCACAGCGCGCTGTGACGCCCGAAGCTCCCTCTCGCCGATTACTTGGCCTCTTCTTCCGTTACGGGGGTCAGCTCATAGCGCTGCATCGCGAAGCTGATCGCTTCATTCCAGCCGCGGCTGCGGATATCGAGCTGCACCTCATCAGGACCAAGATATTTGAGATTTTGCGCGTCGCCCATGACGGTCATCCGGGCGGCCTCCGGATCCTCGGATTTTCCCATCGGGACCGGTGGGTAATTCGCATCCCTCAGGCTCTTCGCGGTGGCTTCCTCGTCGTCTACATAAAACCCGATGTGGTGAATCCCGCGCAGATCGGATTTTTGGCCCGGGCCGAGCTTGGGCGCCCCGGGCTCGCCGTACTTCAGAATAGCGAAATAAATGTAGCCGTCGCTCAGCCACACGCCCTTTTCACCGGTGTTGCCGGGCCGGCGATATAGCTCGGTCAGGCCAAAATGTTCCTTGTAGAACTCTGCGGTCTTCGCCGGATCGTCAGTCACGAGTGCGATATGCCTGATGCGGGCCATCTGCCTTCTCCTTAAGCTCCTGCGCTGGTGAACGGCGCAGACGAGGGTGTGTAGGCTTTCGCACCGATAGCGGTCAAGCGCTCACCTGCGGCAAGCGAGGGTCGTCGCACCGGGGCCTGTCTACAGCCGAAATCGGCCGATTGCACGATCAGGGATCGTCGCCGGCCCAGATGGAGGTTAGAGCGCTTCCCTGCCCTCGGACCCGTCATCCTCGCTGTCGCGCTGCCGCAATTCCTGCAGCAATTGGCGCACCTGGCGCGCGGTGCGCAGCTTTCGCGCGATGTCGGGGGCCAGGCGCAGATCGCCCTGCGCGTCGAGCCAGCCGGCTTCGATGTCGGGCGGCAATTCGCGCATCGCCTCGGCAAAGGCGAGAAAAATCTCCTCGACCTGACGCGCTCCGAGACGCCGTTCTCTGGCCACGCCGGCACCTCCTCTCGCCTCGACCGCCAGAGACTAGATCGCGCCGGCGCCCTCGTCGAGGGCGCCGCCGAGTTCGTCCTCCGGGTCGCCGCGACCTATCTCGCCTTCACGCCCGCCGCGAGCGCGGTTAAGATGCGACCGGCTTCACCGTTACCAACACCAGGAGGGACCGTTTCATGGCCATCAGCATGTATCACGCCTCGGTGCCGACGTTCCTGCAATTGCTCGGCGGCTTGAAGGGTGTGCTCGACAAGGCCCAGAAGCACGCGACCGAAAAGAAGTGGGAGGAGGCGACCGTTCTGAATTGGCGGCTGTACCCCGACATGTTCACTCTGGCGCGTCAGGTGCGGCAGGCGAGCGAGCACGCCTTCGGTGCCGGCCGCGTCGCCGGGATTGACGTGCCCCAACTGCCGGCGATCGACAACAGCTTCGCCGAGATGCAGTCGCGGATCGACAAGACCGTCGATTTCTTGAAGGGCCTGCGGCCGAACCAGCTCGACGGCAAAGAAAACTCGCAGGTCACCATCACTCAGGGTGGTCAGCCGCGCAATTTCCGGGCGCAGGTCTATCTCTACCATCTGGCGATGCCGAACTTTTACTTTCACGTGACGACGGCATACAACATCCTGCGCTCGCTCGGGATCGAGATCGGCAAGCGCGATTTCATGGGCCAGATGCCGTCGTAACCGTCAGCGCCCGACCCGTTAGACTAGAAGATCGACGCGCTTACCCGTCGCCCCCGCGAAAGCGGGGGCCCAGGGCAACCGCTCCGGCGCTAACGATTCTGGATTCCCGCTTTCGCGGGAATGACGAGCGAAAGCAGGGCTTCGATAAGCGTACCCGTCAAATCGGCCGGACGATAGCGTGACGCTTGCGGCCGGCGCTGAGCTTTATCATTCCATCCAGACCGAGATCGTCGAGCCGGACGATGCGGGTCTCGTCCTCGATAGGCTTGTCGTTGATCCGCGCGCCACCGCCCCGGATCAATCGCCGCGCTTCGCTGTTGGATGCGGCGAGCCCGGCGCGGTTGAACAATTCGATGGCGGCGATCCCGCGTTCCAGCTGGTCGCGGGGACATTCGCGGATCGTGTCGGCAGTTCGGCCCCCGCTGCCCGCGCCTCTTCGAAGACCTCGCGCGCGGTCTTCGCCGCGGCTTCGGCGCGCTTCGCGCCCGTGGCACAGCGCCGTCGCCTCGGTCGCCAGAATCTTCTTCGCCTCGTTGATCTCGCTGCCTTCGAGGGCGTTCGAGCCGGGCGATCTCGTCGAGCGGCAATTCGGTGAAGAGGCGCAGAAAGCGGCCGACATCGGCGTCCTCGGTGTTGCGCCAGAACTGCCAATACTCGTAGGGCGACAGCCGCTCGGCGTTGAGCCATACCGCACCCTGCGCGGTCTTGCCCATCTTGTCGCCGGATGCGGTGGTCAGCAGCGGCGTCGTCAGCCCGTAGAGCGTGCGCCCATCCATGCGCCGGCCGAGTTCGACCCCGCCGACGATGTTGCCCCACTGGTCGGAGCCGCCGATCTGCACTTCGCAGCCAAAGCGCCGCGCCAACTCGACAAAATCGTAGGCCTGCAGGATCGGGTAGTTGAATTCGAGAAACGACAGCGGCTGCTCGCGCTCGAGCCGCAGGCGGACGCTGTCCTGGGTCAGCATGCGGTTGACCGAGAAATACCGGCCGACATCGCGCAATAGCGGGATGTAGCGCAATTCGTCGAGCCAATCGGCATTGTTGACCATTACCGCGTCGGTCGGGCCGTCGCCGAAATCGATGAATTTGGCGAAAACCTTGCGGATGCCGGCCATGTTGCGGGCGATTTCGGCATCGTCGAGCAACGGCCGGGCCGCGTCGCGGAACGACGGGTCGCCGATCCGCGTGGTGCCGCCACCCATCAGCACGATCGGCTGGTGCCCGCTTTGCTGCCAAAGGCGCAGCAGCATGATCGACACCAGGCTGCCGACATGCAGACTGTCGGCGGTGCAGTCGTAGCCGACATAGGCGGCGACGCGGCCCTCGCCGAGCCGCGCGTCGAGCCCTTCGAGATCGGTGCATTGATGGACAAAGCCGCGTTCGGTCGCGGCCGCGAGAAAGGGCGAGCGAGGAGTCGACATGGCGGCGTCATCTAACACAGGCGTGGCCGCCGGGCCACAACACTCCGGCCCCCACCTTAGTCCTCCCCCGCTTACGGGAGTGGGACGGAACCGCGTTTGGCGCGCGATCGGGCTGATGAGCGGCACCTCGCTCGACGGCATCGACGTGGCGATGATCGAAACCGACGGCGCGCGCGCGTGGTCGCCCGGTCCGGCGCTGACGATCCCCTATCCCGACGACGTTTCGCGAAAGGCTGCGCTCGGTGCTCGGCGGCATCGGCCCGGTTGGCGAGGTCGAGGCCGAGCTAACCCAGCTCCACGCCGAGGCAGTCGAGCATTTTCTCGACCGATCATCCGCGGAACTGCCGTCGATCTCGTCGGCTTCCACGGCCACACGATCCTGCATCGCCCGGCCGAGCGCCGCACCTGGCAATTGGGCGACGGCGCCGCCCTGGCGCGGCGGCTCGGGATCGATGTCGTCGCCGATTTCCGCTCGGCCGACGTCGCGGCGGGCGGCGAGGGCGCGCCGTTGGCTCCGCTCTATCACGCCGCTCTCGCTGCGGCGTTGCCGAAGCCGGTGGTCATCCTCAATCTCGGCGGGGTCGCCAACCTGACCTGGATCGGCGCCGGGGGGATCGGCGAGGGCGGAGACATCCTCGCTTTCGACACCGGGCCCGGCAACGCGCTGATCGATGATTGGGTGCGGCGCCATACCGGCGGCGCGGCGGATATCGACGGCGCGCTGGCCCGTGCCGGATACGCATCGGAGGCATTTGTCGCGCGTTTTCTGGAGCGGCCGTTCTTTGCGCGAACGCCGCCGAAATCCCTCGACCGCGACGAATTCCGCGACGCCATGCCCGAGGGTTTCTCGTTGGAAAACGGCGCTGCAACCCTGACCGAGATGACGGCGGCGGCGGTCGCAGCGGCGCGCCGCCACTTCCCGGCACCGGCGCGCCAATGGCTGGCCTGCGGCGGTGGCCGCCACAATCTCGCTTTGATGGCGGCGCTGGCACGACGGCTCGGCGCGCCGCTCCACCCGGTCGAGGCGATCGGCTGGAACGGCGACGCGCTCGAAGCCCAGGCCTTTGCCTATCTCGCGGTGCGCTCGGCAGCCGGGCTGCCGCTCAGCCTGCCATCCACGACCGGCGTGCCCCATCCCACCACCGGCGGCCGGCTGTTTCCCGGCCGCTAACCGCGAGCCGAATTTACTGGGCCGGCACCAGTTCGGGGGTCTTGGCCTTGGCGAAGGCCGGCATGACCTCTTTGCCGAAACGTTCGAGCTGTTCGAGACAGACAGATTTGGGCACGCCGACGCTGAGGCTGACCGACACCCGGTCGAGCCCCGGATAGCGTCGCTCCAGCGCCTTCAAATGCTCGATAATCTGCTGCGGCGACCCGCACAACACGCCGCCGGCGGCGATCGCGTCCTCGATCCGCGGCAGCTTGGCCTGGGGTGCCTTCTTGGGGTCGCGCATGATCTCGATCTGCGCGTCGCTCAAGGCTCGCACCAGCCGCAGCTCGCCAAACATCTTCATGTTCTCTTCGTAGTATTTGCCGGCCTCGCGGATGCCCTGCTCGCGGCTGTCGGCGATGTAGAAATGGAAGCCGAAACACAGCCGCTCGCCGAGGTCCAGCTGCTTGCCGATGCGCGCATGCGCCTGTTGCCAGTCGAGCACGACCTTGTGCATCGCCCCACCTTCCGCCGAGCCGCCGCCGATCAGGCCCTGGATGCCGTGCTCGGCCATGAAGTCGAGCGCGCGCTGGGTCCCGCCCTGCACCGGTTGCCAGCATTCGACCGGCAGCCGCAATGGCCGCGGCACCAGGGTCAACTCTTTGAGGGTGTAGCCGCGATACGGCACCTGCGGCGGCAGCGTGTAGTGCTTGCCCTTATGGGAGAAGGATTCGTTGTTGAACGCCTTGAAGATGATCTCGATTTCTTCTTCGAACAATTCGCGGTTGGCCGGCTGGTCGAGGAGCGGCGAGCCGAAGGTCTCGACCTCGCGGGTGTGATAGCCGCGCCCGACGCCAAAGGTGATGCGCCCGCCGCTCAGGATGTCGGCAGTGGCGTAATCCTCCGCCAGCCGCAGCGGATGCCACATCGGAGTAATGTTGAAGCCGCAGCCGATCCGGATCTGCTTGGTCAGATGCGCCAGGTGCAATGCCGTCATCAGAACGTTCGGGATGCACTCGTAGCCTTCGTGCTGAAAATGATGCTCGGCCATCCAGAAGGTGTTGTAGCCCAGCCGGTCCATCAATTGCGCCATCGCCTGCGCCTTGTCGAAGACGGTGGCGAGATGCTCGTTCGGGTAGCGGCGGTCGTTAACCGGGATGCCGCCATAGCCGACGTTTTCGATATCGACGTGCCCGGCGAACAGACTGTCGAATTTGGTAATCATGCCATGATCTCCACGGGAAAATCGTCGATCGAGTTCCAGCCCGATTGTACGCCGTGGCTGTGGGCTGGCAACCCGCATCGCCGAACCGGCCGGCGCTGGCCCCGCTGCCGGCCAGCATCGCAGCGATGCATTGTATCGGATCGAAGTCGAGGCTAGGTTCGGTTGGCCGCCGCGCGATCTGGCGGCTCCGAGTTGACGAAACAGATGCGGCTTTCGGCCATCTTATCGATCATCGCCGGTGCCTGCGTGATCGCCGCCCCGGCCATGGCTCAGCAGGCGGGCGCACCGATCACGGCCGACCGGCACGACATCGGGCGGGTCGAAACGCGCATCCAAAGATATGATCAGGCTCTCGGCGTGGTTGCCCAGATGACCCGCCCACTCGGCGCCGAGGTGGAGTGCAACGGCGTGTGCTATTTTCCCAGCAGCACCCAGCCCACTTCCTGGCGCTGCGCGCCAAGCGAGAGATGCGATTTGCATTGCGACGTCAGCCCGCCGGTCGGCGGCTGCAACTGAGCCGGCGCTGGCCGCGCGCCGGGGGCAGATCGATCACCTCGGGCGCGGCAAGCGTACGCCGCGCCCGCATCCGCTGCGGATGGTCGATCAGGCAGGCGCGCATTGCAGGTGCATCGAGGCGATACCGGCGGCGACGTTGAGACCGGTCGTGCCCTCGATGCTGACCGGCTGCAGCGAGAACGAGTTGCCGTTGCCACCGACCAGCACATTGGCCCCGGCCCCGACCCCAACCGTGGCGTTCGCGGCAGCACCGCTATAACTGCCGGCCAGCGCGCACGGGCTCGGAGCGGCGGTTGGCGCTATCACCGACCAAACCAGCACGCCGCCGTTGATATAGCCGATATCGACGCCGAACTTGTCGATCGTGCCGACATAATGCTCGTAACGGCCCGGAGCTGGGGCAAAGGTGCAGTTCAACGAGCGCGACGAGCCAAAGACAAAGCCGAAGCCGGCAGATACGTTGCAGGTCAGCACCCCGACTTTGACGCCCTGCGCGCGCGCAGGCGGGGCCAGCGCCATGGCGCACATCATCAGGCTGAGCATGCCGATCGCAATCGCAAGTTTTCTGAGCATTCCGTAAACCTCCTGCTGATCGATGGGGCTGGATCGAAAGCGCGATGCCTCAACACCGATGATAGGGCTTGGTTCCGAAACCCTGCACGATGATTTCGCCGCCAAATGGTCAACCCGTTCGCCCCTCGCCTAGCTATCGGTTTCGTCAAGCGCTCGAACTGGTCAGCATCAGCATCAGCGTCAGCGGTCGCGATGGCCGGCAGTTCGGCAGGCTGACGCTCGCAGCCACACGGCACGCCAGCTGCTTGCGGCATGTCGCGCCCTCCGGCTCGCGGCGCGGACCCGCGTTGCTCGTCGAGGTCAAGAGACCCAAATTAAGCACTCGCGTCTCGGTCGATTTTTTGGAACAATCAGGTTCCGCGGTCTCGATCGGGCCGCGAACCAACTCGACAGGAAACGGACTTGATCAGAGACAGGAATTTCCGTCAGCCGCGCCGCCGCGACTTCGACGATGATGGTTACGATCCGCACCTGCGCGATTTCGGCGGCCCGCAGCGCTTCACCCCGCCACGGTTTGAAACGCCTTCCGGACCGCCGGTCCGCGCCGTCGTCAAATGGTTCAAGCCCGAAAGGGGGTTCGGGTTTGTCGAGCTGTCGGATGGCTCGGGTGATGCCTTTTTGCACGCGAGCGTGCTCGAGCGCAACGGCATCGCGGCGGTCCAGCCGGGCGAAACCCTCGAGATCCGGGTGTCACCGGGGCAGAAGGGGCCGCAGGTGACCGAGGTCCTCAACGTCGACAGCAGCACGGCGACGCCGGCCTCCGCCCGTAGATCGGCGTTTCCAGGCGCCAGCCGGCCGGCTTACGAGCCTTCCGGGGCCTCGGTCGAGGAAGCGGGCACGGTGAAGTGGTTCAACGCCCAAAAGGGTTTTGGCTTCATCGTCCGCGAGGGCGGCGGCAAGGACGCCTTCGTCCATGCTTCGGTGCTCGAACGCTCGGGCGTCGGCACGCTGAATGAAGGCCAGCGCGTGCTGGTCGACATCGCCGAAGGCCGCAAGGGGCCGGAAGCGGTCAGGGTGCGCCTCGCCTAGCTTGCGGCGGTCGCGCCGATGCCGGCGCTTGGGGGGAGCATGGATTTCGGCGCGGCGATGTTCTTTGCCGATTATTCGATGGCTCCGGGCGAACTCGGCCGGGCCTTGGAAATGCGCGGCTTTGAATCGGTATGGGCGCCCGAGCACTCGCACATCCCGAGCTCACGGGCGACGCCGTTCCCGCAAGGCGGCGAGCTGCCGAAAAAATATTACGATGCGATGGACCCGTTCGTCACCCTGACCGCGGCGGCGATGGCGACGACGGCGTTGAAGATCGGCACCGGCGTGTGTCTCGTCGCCCAGCGCGACCCGATCCAAACGGCGAAGCTTGTCGCCTCACTCGACCATGTCTCAGGCGGGCGCTTTCTTTTCGGCGTCGGCGGCGGCTGGAACGCCGAGGAGACGGCCGATCACGGCACCGAGTTCAAAACCCGTTTCAAGCTGATGCGCGAGCGCATCGCGGCGATGAAGGCGATCTGGACCGAGGCCGAGCCCGAATATCACGGCGTGCTCGTCGACTTCCCGAAGATGCGAACCGGGCCGAAGCCAGCGCAGCAGCCATACCCGCCGGTCATCGTCGGCGGCGCCTTTCCCTATGCGGCACGGCGCGCGCTCGCCTATGGCGACGGTTGGATCCCGCATGCCGGTCGCCCGCAATATGCCGACGTGACTGACTTTCTGCCGCAGTTCCGGGAAATGGCGGCGGAGGCCGGGCGAAGCCTCGACGCGGTCCCGGTGACGGTGTTCGGCGTCGCCGAGAATCTCGATCGCCTCCAGCGCTACCGCGACCGCGGCATCGCCCGCGCCGTCGTCAGCCTGCCCTCAGCCAAAGCCGACGAAATCGTGCCGGTGCTCGACCGCTGGGCGGAGCTGATCCGCCGCGTCGGATAGCGTCGACGGAAGTTGCCACGGTCTAGTTCCAAAACTCGGCCATTCAGAAGCGCCTCGGGCGAAGGTTAACGGGCGAGGTGTCGCAGGGTGTCGCTTTGCGCCCGGCCGCGTAACGGTTTCTGCGGTTGCGATGACAACCAGCCGCAGATAGCGAACCGAGGTGGCGGTGAGCCGAGACCGGACAGGGCCCTGTTCCGCGATCGAGAATGGACCTGCCGCCCGGGAGCTCCGCCGCCCATGCAGATGCCTGCTCATGGTCCCGGTCCGCCCGGATCGACCGGATACAAGTCTGCGGCGCGGTCGACCGCGCCAGCGGCAAGCTCCCCTCGGGCCGTCACACCAGACCGTCGTCATCGGAACGCCCTTGACACCAAAATCCCCCACAGAGTCCGGGGACCGGGTCCTCGGTAAGGTTGAATATCTCAAACTAAAAACCTACCGGATCTGTGGGGATACCGACCGACGAGTTCGATAAGAAGCGAACATCTGGAGCAACTCAACGGTGCGGACCCGATGCGGACTGCTACATCGTAGCGCCGTAAAATCCGATTCAGCGGCAGAGGATAAACCGGCCTTGCGTGTCGGCGGGATTAAAGGCAAAAATTCAAGAAAAACGGAGCCGTTGCCCGACATTGGGAAATCTCACAGGGAGGGCTGGCGTATGAGACTATCACCGCTTCAAAGAGCTGTGGCGATGATCGCGATGGCCATCGCCGCGCTTTACGCGTCCTCGTGGCGAGCCGAGGCGGGCGCCTATGTACAAACCAATCTCGTTTCGGACATTCCGGGGCTAGCCCCGGTCACGGACCCCAACCTCCAGAACCCATGGGGGGTTTCGGAGAGCGCGACGAGCCCGCTGTGGATCTCTGATCAAGCGGCGGGTGTCGCAACTCTTTATACGTTGAACGGGGTGAGCGCGACCCGGGCGGGCGGGCCGCTCGTGGTCACCATCCCCCCGGGAACGGGAATTGGAGTTGGACCCACCGGAGAGGTCAACAACTCGATCGGCGGCGTCGCCACCACATCCTTCATGATAACTCAAAGCGGTACACTCGCTCCCGCTCACTTCATCTTTGCCAATCTGAACGGGACGATCTCGGCCTGGACCGCGGCCCCGCCAGCCACGGCGCAAGTGCAGCCTTCGACTGCGGTCGCGGGGGCGATTTATACCGGTCTGGCGATCGGCGGCACCACCTCGGCGCCCTTTCTGTACGCCGCTAACGATGTCGCAGGCGGCGGCATCGAGGTCTTCGACGGCAATTTCAACAACGTCACCGGGACGACGTTTGCGGGCAAGTTTGTCGACCCCTCGCTGCCCGCCGGGCTGGTTCCGTTCAATGTGCAGAACATCGGCGGCGACATCTATGTGACCTACGCGCCGCCCGGGCATGCAGCCCAGACCATGGCCACCGCGGGTCAGGGAGCCGTGGCGATCTTTGACGCGAGCGGAAACTTCATTAAACAGCTGATCAGCGGCGGCCAGCTCGCCGCACCCTGGGGCGTTGCCCTGGCTCCGGCCAATTTTGGCCAGTTCAGCGACGACCTGCTGGTCGGCAACTTTGCCTATGGCAACCTCAGCGCCGCCGGCGGCGAGATCAACGCCTACGACCCCACCAATGGAATGTTCGAGGGCACGCTCGACAGCAACGCGGCCTGGCAGGGGCTTTGGGCTCTCACCTTCGGGAGCGGCAGCGCCAACGGCGGCAGCGCGGATATCCTATATTTTACAACGGGGCTTGACGGCGAGACGAACGGGTTGTTTGCTGCGATCACCACCCCCGAGCCGTCTGGGTTAGCGTTACTCGGGGCCGCCCTCGCCTTGCTTGGCGTTTGCCGGGCCGGCGTTTTACGCCGCCGAGCCTAAGGGGAGCGGCTACCGGCGCCGCTCACTGGACGCGGGCGCCGCTCACAGGACAGGTGCATCGCGTCCTCGGTTCTGAGAACATCGCGCTTTGTCTCGGACCGAGGGAACCCCCGATGCCGGCAGGGTGGCAGAATCCTGGATCTCGGCGCCGCGCCGGTGCCGCGGCCGGATTCCGCCAAAACTGCGTCCGTTGCTGACGAGTTGGCGAACGTGTTATCCGGCGCCCCCGTGCGACAGAACAATTTCGACGCGCTGCGCCTCGCCGCCGCGGTTTCGGTTATGTTTTCGCACGCTTTTCTGATCGCACAGGGCACTCAGAAGCGCGAATGGCTGATCCTGCTGACTGGCAATCAGTGCATCTTCGGCCTGTGCGGCGTGTTCGTGTTCTTTGCGATCAGCGGGTATCTGGTGACCCAGAGCTTCGAGCTGACCGCCGTCCCATGGCGTTTCCTCGCCAAGCGGGCGCTGCGGATCTTCCCAGGCCTGTTCGCCGCCACCCTCCTGTCGGCCTTCGTGCTGGCGCCGTTCGTCACTACGCTGATGCCGGCCGCCTATTTCGGCCGTCCGCAGCCCTACCAATACGTGCTCGGCAATACCTTGCTCAGTCAACGCGTGCACGAATTGCCCGGGGTCATGTTTGTCCGCAACCCGGTCGGGCTCGAGATCAACGGGTCGATGTGGACGCTGCACTGCGAGTTCCTGATGTATCTGATGGTGCTGGGGCTCGGGGCGGTGCGGCTGCTGACCCTGCCGGCGGCGCTGGGCCTGCTGGCGCTCGGCATTGCTTGCCTTTATTTCCCGGCGCTGGGCGTTCTCGGCGGCTGGGGATGGCTGTTGCCGTTTTTCGCCGCCGGCATGATCCTCTACAAGCTGCGCAATACCCGCATGTTCGACGGCCGCGTGGCGCTGCTGGCGCTGGCCGGCCTCGTGCTCAGCGTGCCGTTGCACCAATTCATCCTGCTGTTCCCGCTGTTCGGCTGCTATCTGGCGTTGTGGCTGGCGCTGACCCCGCGCTTGCCGGTGATCCCCGCGGCGCGGTTCGGCGATCTCTCCTATGGTCTTTATATTTACGGCTGGCCGGTCGAGGAGGCGGTGATCTGGCTGCGCGGCGGACAAGCCGCATGGTGGCAGGTGTTCGCGACCGCGCTCCCCACAGCCGCGGCGCTCGCCTTCCTGTCGTGGCACCTGATCGAGAGCCCGGCATTGCGCCTCAAGCCGGGCGCGCGGCAGCCCCGCACCGCATCTGTCGCGCGCGGCGCCGCAACGAGCCTGGTCCTGCGCTCGAGCTGGAGGAGATTGGGCGCCACGGCCGAGCCTCGGCAAACCCGCAAGGACAGGTCTGCCGCCATCGAACGCCTCGCCGGTCTTGACACTCTGCCGGCAAACCCGCCATCGGCCTCGGCCGTCGACTAGGCGAAGGACTTTACCGCCTGCTCGATCGCGGCGGCGGCTTTCTGCAGGTCTTCGGGGACCATTGCCGGCGTTGCCTCGAGGTCGGCGTTCAGGGCCAGAAACCACGGCTCGGCGATCCGCGGAAGGTCCGAGGCGTCGGCCATATCGATGATCAGAATGCCGGTGCGCCGGCCGCCCTCGGCGATGAAATAGGCAGCTTCCGGCTTCTGCTGCTCGAGAATGGTGCGGATGACCTGGAAACCCTCCTTTGCTGCCGCATTCCCGGCCTCGACCGGGATCGAAACCTTGACCATAAAGCGCATGACCGCGTCTCCCGTTGCAAAGAGCCAACCCGAGATGGAAAGCCTGAAACGCTGGTGGGAAGCACCGCGAAGCCTGCGGCACACAAAGTCGCACAAAGGCCGGCAGACGCTCAGATGTTGATGCTTTGCGGAATCAGGCTCGGCAACAGATACGGGTAGGTGGTCGCGAGGCCGTTGCGCTTCATGCTGTCTTCGATCGCAGTAAGCGCCGCCTGAAATTTGCCGAGCGCCGCGTGGACTCTTGGATCGGTAAAGTAGCCACTGTGGTATTGCCCGAGCTTCGTGTAGTGAACCGAGCCGAGCAGAGTGCCGAGATTGAGCTGGGTCAGCGCCTGGTCGAGCGGCGGCAGCATGCCGAGCCATGGCTCTGCGGCCGTCGCCGGACCATAGCCGGCGAGCGGCATGGCCGGGGCAAAGCTCATGATCGAGGCCTGGGGGAAATTCACCGCCGAATGCTGTGCGCTCGCAGTGAAGATGATGATCGCCAACACCTTGGCGAGTTGGGCCCGAGTGCGGATGCTTTCGGTCCCGGCCGCCGCCGCGCTGATATTTCCGACGCGCCCGCCCTGATGCGAGGTCAGTTCGCCTACCCAGCGCTGCAGCCGCGGGTCATTGGCCGGGCCGTCCTCCGTGGCGTAAACCACCGCGACGTAATCGGCGGTCCAGGCCAGAACCGCACCCCAGATGCTGAGAGCAATGTCGCGGTAAGGGTAATAAGGCAGCTGCTGCGCATTGTCGACGCCTCTGCCGGCGAGCCGTTCCGGAAGTGACGATGCACCGAAATTGAGCAGAATCGCCTGTGCGCCCTTGACCGCGGCAACGCGCGAGCTGTCGATGGTGCCGCCGAGGATTGCGTCCACCGTCCCGCCCGGCGCGATCAGCTTTGCCTGGGCGGCATTGTTGATGAACAACGTGCCTTCGAAATGCGGCCACAGTAAATTGTAGACTGGATGGCCGGAAAGCTGGTTGTGGGTCGCCATGATAAAGGCTTCGACCACCAGATGGGTTTGACCCAAATGGCTGACCGCCTCGTGATGATTGCCGTCGGCGATCTGGACGGCGGTCTTGGCCTTGTCCCAGTCCGCAGATGAGATGCCCGGTGCGGGTCGCGTGATAATCGGATTGTCGCGTCCGGGCTGCTGGCCGATTTGGATCGCCACCGGCTGCAGGCGGCGGTCGGCACCGGTTCCCTGCGGCACTGCGAACATCGCGATCGGCGCCCACAGATATTTCTGGTAGGTCGAAAAGCTGCCGTTGACGAGCCAATCCAGCGCGCCGTAATCGGCGAGATAAACCCGCCCCTGGGCAATCGCCGCCGCGAGATCGTCGTTGCTGCCCATCACGCTCTGAAACTCTTGATCGCTGACCGGAAATTTGGCCAAGGGGCCGGTCATCTTGGCAATCACCAGCGGGTTCGGGCCAGCGACGCGCATATCGGCGAACACGCCGTCATCTTCGAACGTGGCGGCGATCGGCGGCAACGGCAGGGTCTTGAACAGGTTCTTGTAATCGTCGAGGCTCTTGGCCGGCCCCGACGGCAGCCCCCCGCCGATCAATCCCGCCAGCGTCGCGAACAGAGCGGTGAAATCCTGCCTCGCCTTGTCGAAATTCCTGCTCTCGATATCGGCGACAATAACGGCCGCCTGTCGTCCGAGCCGTTGGGCGTCGCCATACGCCAAGGCGATTTCCAGGATAACAGCCAACGCGGCAGCGACTGTCGCCGCCAAGTCACGGCCGTCAATACCGTCAATGATGTCCCTGAGTTTTTTATCGATTCCGCTCAAATCCTCGTCGATCTTCAGGGCGATCAGGTTCACCAGCACCCTGAGCCCGACCAGAGCGACCAGCAACGCCCATTCGAGCGAAAATCCCAATCCCGGCACGGATTGGATCAGCGCCAGCGGCGGGATATAGTCGTAATCGTACGCGTACTGCTCGGTGCCGACACCGCTGTGCTCTTGCGCTGACGCGCTGGCCATGACGCGTATCCTCCCCCAGATGCTTAGATCGACAGACGTCGCAGATGTGCCAGAAAATCATCCGATCCCGTCGGATTCTCAAGCGCGGCGAGATCGGTCTCGAACCGCGCTTCTCCTGATAAGGTGTAGCACGAAGTCATGGCTGCCATAAAAAAGAACCCGGCGACAGCCTGCCGCATGATCGCTAGCTGGACTCCGGCCTCCTCTATGCCGATCAGGTGGATCGTGCAGCCGTACAGCAGGGCCATTTCCGAAGTGATTATCCGGCGCGAACGGTAGCCGGAAAGCGGCAGAGCACCCAAGAAATGATGCCAGCGATTGACGTTTATCGCGGCATCGTGTGCCGCCTTTAGGCGGCCAAAACCGGCTTCGCGACGAGCGGGATCCATCGCGCCCGTTGTCGTCGCACGGCCGCGAAGCACAGCATAGACAGCTTCCAGCTTCCCCAGCTCCGATGGGGCCGGACAGCGCCTTGCTGGTCGGGTCGCGGCGCGCAACGATTGGAAAGGACATTTCTCGGTCGACGAGCCAAGCCGCGTAAGGACGCGTCAGATTCGATAAAATCTACGCGCCAGCCCCGACGGAGCGTGCCGATCAAGATCGGGTGTCGGCGCCGACCAACGGCACGTCGGCGTCTTTGACCCGGCGTGCCCGATCCCCGCCGTTAACCGGGGGGGTTGTGGGCTGCGGCGGCGTGGAGTTCGCGGATCTGGCGGGCGGCGCTGGCCAGGTCGGAATCATTCAGCTGCGAGGCCACGTCGTCTTCCTCGGCCTGGGCGAGGAGGCCGCGGAACCGCAACGGCTTTTCGAAGAACGCGAGCGCGATTTCGAGCGGCTGCTGGCCCTCCTCGACCCACAGCGGAAGCTGCCTGCCGCGCAGGCTCGGACGGATGTGATAGTGACTGCCGACGCTGAACGGATCGAAGCGCAGCGCCTGCTCCCGCTTGCCCGCGACGGCGACCACGATCGAAGGCCGTACGATGCCGTCCGCCTCCCGCCCGAGCAATTGCCGGTTGGGGTGGAACATCATGTGCAGATATGGCCCGGCATCGACTTGGTGCCATCCGCCGCCGTCCTCGGGCATGGTCTGCTGCATCCGCTGTGGCTGTGGCTGTTCCGACATCACTCACTCTCCTCCCACCAGATCGTGCATATCCGACAAATCGTGTGTGCGGCTGCACCGAACCCGAACACCAACGGCACCAATGCCAGCGTGACGATCACCGGAATTCGTATCCCAGCGACCCTACCACAGTCAGCTTGCCTCCGCCATGCAGCCAAGTTGGGGGTGAGCTTTAGGTGGAGCGAGTTGGTTCGATTAGGCCGTGCGGCGACGACAATCACCCAATTACCATAATCGCATTGCATGATCTGGGCGTCGGAGCCCTCTGAGTGGTGTAGAATTGTTGGCGAAGCCGTGCCCAGACGCCTGATCCCTACCTGATAAAACAGGTGGAACAGGGGCCTTCGGCGTCTCGCCGCTACCGCGCGGTAGGCAACCCTGCCGAGCGTTGTGGCCGGTCCGCGGGAAAATGTTTCTGTTCAACCTCGGCGCGGGTTTTGCTATAGATTCGCTGTATTTTGGCCAGCGGGAAACGGCCGGTAAACCATTGGTTGGAGACAGGAGTGAGACAGACGGGATCCGACAACCGCGGAACGCGATCCCGCGTACAGCGTTCAGTAGGGACGGCGGCGGCGTGCCGCTCTTTTTGCCTTGCTTGAGGAGATCACGATGTCGACGAGGCTGAAGATGTTTGCGATCGCCGCCGCTCTGGCGGCGGGCACGTCAAGTGCCGCGATGGCGCAATATGCCTGTCCGCCGGGATATGCGCCTTACGGCAGCACCTGCCAGCCGGTCCCGGCGGCAGCACCAGCGTATCCGGCCGGTCCATTGTCGGGTGCGGCAGCTGGGGGTGCCTCCGGTGCTGCGACCGGCGGCGCGGCAGCGGGTCCGATCGGTGCAATCATCGGCGGGGCGCTCGGCACCGCTGGCGGTGCGGTTGCCGGCACCGCCAATGCGCTCACAGGCGGCGCCACGGCGGCTCCCGTCTGTGGCCCCGGATACACCTATTATAATGGCGGCTGCTATCCGGTCCGTTAGCCGGCTGCTGAAAACTTCCCGGACAGTCCCGCGCTGTCGCGGGTATGGCGAATCCGCAATTGATATTCGGCCGGCGATCTTGGGCCGGGCTCTGGTCTAAGGCTGGTGATACCATGCCGGCCGGCGCTTTTCGGCGAAGCTCGCGAGGCCTTCAGCGGCTTCCGACGAGTGACGGCGGGAGGCTGCCTCGCTGACGATGCGCGCACGGAAGGCGCGGCTGTCGGGGGTTTCGACCGCTTCGGCGACGAGCTGCTTGGTCATCGCGACCGCTTCCGGCGCCGCCATCAGCAGGCTCTCGACAATGTCTGCCGCCGCCGCGTCGAGCCGGTCTGCCGGACAGAGTTGATGAACAAGCCCGATGCGCAACGCCTCCGCGGCGGCGAAGCGCTCGCCGGTCAGCGCCAGGCGGCCCAGCGCCCGCGAGCCGAGGCGGTCAACGAGCAGCGTGATGATCGGCGCCGCGGTAATGCCCCAGCGCACCTCGCTGATGGCGAAGACCGCGTCCTCGGTGGCGAGTGCGATGTCGCAGGCCGCGGCGATCCCGACCCCGCCGCCAAAGCAGCCGCCCTGGACCAGCGCCACGGTTGGGAGCGGGAAATGCCGCAGCCCGTCGATCGCAGCCAAGGTGCGGCGCGAAAAATCGAGGTTTTCCGCCGCCGGCGCGGCGCGCAAATGGCGCAGAAAGGCGAGATCGGCCCCGGCCTGGAAATGCCGCCCGGCGCCGCGCAGCACGACGCAGCGCAAATCGGCGGCTTGCCCGAGGCGGGTAAAGGCGGCGATGAGCCCGTCGATCAGCGCGCCGTCATAGGCGTTGCCGACGGCGGGCCGGTTGAGCGTGACCGAGGCGACGCCGCGCCCGTCGATCGCGAACAGCACCGGGTCGTTTTCGGGCATTGCCCGGTCCTAGCGATCGATGCCGGCCCTTCGCCACAGGGCGATCTCGCGCAGCAGCGCCCGGACCGCCTCGCAGGCGAAGCCGAGCGAGGTCTCATCGACGAGCCGGCCGTCGCGGACGTTGTCGGCGATGGCGGTGATGACGACCTCACGCGCCAGCGCCACCCGCGACAGCATCGAGGCGAGCGTCACCCGCAGGTGTTCGAGGCAGCGGGCCCCGCCCAGCGCCCCGCGCGAGGTCGCCATGATCGCCACCGGCTTATAGGCCATGACCGAGGCGAAGGCCGGGCGCGAGGCCCAGTCGAGCGCGTTTTTCAACACGCCCGGAATGCTGTGGTTGAATTCGGGCGCGCACAGCACTAGGCCGTCGACCTCGGCGATCGCGGCCAGCAGTTGCTTGACCACGGCCGGGCGCTTCTCGCCCTCGAAATCTTGGTTGTAGAGGGGGATCGGCGCCAGGTCCCACAGGGTCAGCTCGGCGCGCCCGGCGAACTCCTCGCGCAGAGTTTCGAGCACCGCGTTGGAATACGAGCCGGCGCGCAGGCTGCCCGACATTCCAATCAGGCGCGGCTTTGTCTCTGTCATGTCGGGAGTTCCTCGCGCGGCGAATGGCGGCCCGTCATAGCCAAAGCCGCCGAGGAATGGCAACCTCCTCGCGCGGGACGGCGGATGCCCGCTCGACGCCGTGGTGCCAGGATGCACGAATTGAAGTTGCGCCGAGCATGCCGCAGGGGCCGGTGCGGATGAGCCTGCGGGCCTCGCGGCGCGGGCGGGTCCCGCCGTTCATCGCGATGGACGTGCTGCGCGCGGCCAACGCGCGCGAGGCCGCGGGTGCCTCGGTGATCCACCTCGAAGTCGGCCAGCCCGGCAGCCAGGCGCCGGCGGCGGTGCGCGACGCCGCCCGGCAGGCGCTCGCAAACCAGCCGATCGGCTACACCGACGCGCGCGGCATCGCACCCTTGCGGCAGGCGATCGCCGAACACTATCGCGCGCAATATGGGGTCGCCGTCGACCCGGCGGAGGTCGTCGTCACCACCGGCTCCTCGGCCGCGTTTCAGCTGGCATTTCTTTCCGCCTTTGAGGCCGGAGACCGGGTCGCCCTCGCCGCCCCCGGCTATCCCGCCTATCGCAACATTCTGGGCGCCCTCGGCATCGAGCCGGTGCTGATCGAGGTCGGCGAAAACAGCCACTATCAGCCAAACCCGGAGCTGTTGGCCGAGGCCGGGCCCCTCGACGGGCTGATCATCGCCAGCCCGGCCAATCCGACCGGCACGATGATTGCCGCCCCCGAACTGGCGCGGCTCGCCGGCTGGTGCCGTGACCGCGGCATTCGCCTCGTCTCGGACGAGATCTATCACGGGATTATTTATGAAACCGCGGCGGCAACGGCGCGCGCCTATGGGAGCGAGGCGGTGGTCGTCAACTCGTTCTCGAAATACTACAGCATGACCGGGTGGCGGCTCGGCTGGATGCTGGCGCCCCCCGATCTCTTGCGCTCGGTCGAATGCCTGGCGCAGAATTTCTACATCTCGCCGCCGGCCTTGTCGCAGCTCGCCGCGGTCCCGGTGTTCGGCTGTCGGGCCGAGCTCGACGGCCATGTCGCCCGCTACCGCACTAACCGCGACCTCTTGATCAGCACCTTGTCCACCGCGGGCCTCACCCGCTTCGCTCCGGCCGAGGGCGCTTTCTACCTCTATGTCGAGATTTCGAGCGTGTCGCGCGACAGCGTCGGTTTCTGCCGGCGCCTCTTGGCCGAGACCGGCGTCGCCATCACCCCCGGGCTCGATTTCGACCCGCTCCACGGCAGCGGCTGGGTGCGGCTTTCCTTCGCCGGCCCGACCGCAGACATCGCCGAAGCCGCGCGCCGTCTCGCCGACTGGCTGCCGCAGGCAGGGTGAGCCTCGGGCTCGACACATTCTGGCCTCCAGCAGGTCGCCGGAACTGATTTGCGGCGGTGATTGACAGCATGCCATTTTAGGAACAAATAGGGAATCTAACGACGGAGGCTGTTTGCCGGGACATGTCCCGCGAGTTGACGGCATTGCGCGAACGGGTCCAACGGATCGAACGGCCGGCGGCGAGGGCGCATGGGGTGATACCCTTGGGCGTGGCTGCGATCGACCGGGCCTTGCCGGGCGGCGGGCTGGCGCGCGGCGCTCTGCACGAGATTCTGGGAATGGGCGGCGACGAGGAGGATGGCGCGCTCGCCGCCGCCTTCGCCGCCGGCATCCTCGGCCGGCTCGTCGCGGCAACCGGCATCGTGCTGTGGTGCTTGCCGCGGCCGGATCTTTACGGGCCCGGCCTCGCCGCCCATGGGCTCGATCCCGGCCGGCTGGTGCTGGTCCGGGCAAGGCGCGACGCCGAGATCCTGTGGGCGATGGAGGAAGGATTGCGCGCTCCCGGGGTCGCCGCGGTGGTCGGCGAAGTGGGCGCGCTCGCCGCGGTGGCGAGCCGGCGATTGCAGCTCGCCGCCGAACATTCCGGCGTCACCGCCCTGGTGCTGCGGCGCTGGCGCAACGGCGCAGAGGCGACGCACGAACGCAATCGGCCGAACGCGGCGGCGACGCGCTGGCGGATCGCGGCACTGCCCTCGCAGCCTGTTCCCACATGGTTTGACATACTTATTCCCCCTCTCCCCGTACGGGGAGAGGGCTGGGGTGAGGGGGTGACGCCCATGGTCAGGTGCGGGATAGTCCCCCTCACCCTTCCCTCTCTCCCTCGAGGGGGGAAAGGGTCTTTCAAAGGGCTGGGAATCGGCCATCCGCGCTGGCGGATCGAGCTGCTGCGCTGCCGCGGCGGCGCGCCGGCCAGCTGGGAAGTGGAGGCGGCGGATGCGACGGGTTCTCTATCTCTGGCTGACGCACTGGCCGATCGACCGGATGCGCCGCGCCGCGCCGCGCCGCCCGAACTATTCCGGGACAAAAAATTCCGGCGCGCCGGCTGAGGAGACCCCGTTTGCCACGGTGATCGACGCCGCCGGGCGGCGTCTGCTGGCCGCGGTCAACCCGGCTGCTTCGGCGGCCGGCCTCGCCCCGGGGATGCCGTTGGCCGACGCCTTCTCCTTTCTGCCCGGTCTCGCCACCGCCGCGGCCGAGCCCGCCAAGGATGCCGCGGCCTTGTGCCGACTGGCCGAATGGTGCGGCCGCTACAGCCCGTGGACGGCACCCGACGGAACGGACGGGGTTCGGGTCGAGATCACCGGCTGCGCTCATCTGTGGGGCGGGGAGACGGCGCTTGCCGCCGATCTCGCGGCTCGGTTCGATCGTCAGGGCATCGCCTGCCATATCGCCATTGCCGACACGCTCGGCGCCGCCTGGGCATTGGCTCGCTTTACGCCGACTGACGGCAGCGCCGCGATCCTGGCGGCGGGTGAGATGCGCGCCGGCCTCGCCCGGTTGCCGGTCGAGGCATTGCGCCTCGATCCGGCGACCGTCCAAGGGTTGCGGCGGGTCGGGTTGAAGCGGATCGGCGATCTTGATGCGATGCCGCGCGCTGCTCTGGCGCGCCGGTTCGGCGAGGGGGTGGTACGGCGCCTCGACCAGGCGCAGGGCGACCTGCCGGAACCATTGTCGCCATTGGGCGAAGCGCCGCTCCGCCGGGTGCGGCTGAGCTTTGCCGAGCCGATCGCCGATCCCGCCGATCTGGCGCGCGCCGCCGAGCGGCTCACCCGCGATCTTGTCTGTCGCCTGGCGCTGGAAGGCACCGGCGCGCGGCGGCTCGATCTCGCCTTTCACCGGGTCGACGGCGGGGTCGAGCATATCGTGCTCGGCACCGCGCGGCCCAGCCGCGACCCGCACCATCTCGCCGCCCTCTTCAAGGAGCGGCTCGACACCGTCGATCCCGGTCTCGGCATCGAGGACATGAT
Organism: uncultured Alphaproteobacteria bacterium; assembly: GCA_963832875.1. Taxonomy (GTDB): domain Bacteria; phylum Pseudomonadota; class Alphaproteobacteria; order ATCC43930; family CGMCC-115725; genus AP-15. The sequence goes on from CAWHWB010000010.1 coordinate 58,829, forward strand.
CCTCGCCTCCTTTGCCGTCGAGCCGTTGCCGCCCGAGCAGATCGGTTTTGCCGGCCCCCCTTCCAGGGGAGTGGCGAGCGGCGTGGCGCCGCTGCTCGACCGGCTCGGCAACAAGCTTGGTCTCGGGGCGCTCTACCGGCTCGAACCGCGCGAAAGCCACATCCCCGAACGAGCCTCGGCCCGACTGCCGGTCGGCGCACCTATTGCTTTATCCGTCACCCCCGCGAAAGCGGGGGCCCAGAGTCTGTCCCTGGCTCGAACAGGGGGGCAACCGGCACAGGGGGCTAGGTCTGTGGATTCCCGCTTGCGCGGGAATGACCGAATACGACCGCATCGGCCGATCCGGCTGTTCGAGCCGCCCGAACCGGTTGATGCCTTTTGGCTGCTGCCCGATGATCCACCATTTCGCTTCACTTGGCGGCGATGCCCGCACCGGGTGACGTACGCCGACGGGCCGGAGCGGATCGCTGAAGAGTGGTGGCGGTCTGGCCGCTCCGGCGCCGTCGATGCGATCCGCGATTATTACCGGGTCGAGGACCAGGACGGACGGCGCTTCTGGCTGTTCCGGGCCGGCCTCTCCGGCAGCGATCATCCGCCAAAATGGTTCATCCATGGCACCTTTGCCTGATCACCTGCCCGGCTACGCCGAGCTTCAGGTCACCACCAACTTCTCGTTTCTGCGCGGCGCAGCGCATCCAGCCGAGCTGGTGACGACCGCTGCGGCACTCGGCCACCAGGCGATCGCGATCACCGACCATAACAGCCTCGCCGGCATCGTGCGCGCGCACCAGGCGGCGAAAGAAATCGGCATCCGACTCGTCGTCGGCTGCCGGCTCGATCTCGGCGACGGCGCGAGCTTGCTCGCCTTCCCCCAGGATCGCGCCGCTTATGGCCGGCTGACGCGGCTTCTGACTCTCGGCAGACGCCGCGCCCCCAAAGGCGAATGCCGTCTCGACTACGCCGATGTTGCGGCGCATGGCGCGGGCCAGATCCTGGTCGTGTTGCCGCCTGCGGACCCCCCCGGCGGAGAATTCGCCGCCTTTGCCGCGCGCGTCGCGGCGGATTTCGCCGGGCGCGGCTATCTCGCCGCCCACCACCGCTATCGCGGCGACGATGCGCGGCGCCTCGCCGGCCTCGCCGCGCTGGCCGAGGCACTGCGGCTGCCGCTGGTCGCGACCAACGACGCGCTTTATCACCTGCCCGAGCGACGGCCGCTGCAAGATGTGCTGACCTGCATCCGCGCCGGCTGCACGATCTCGGAAGCAGGTTTTCGCCTCGCCGCCAATGCCGAGCGCCACCTGAAATCGCCGCAGGAAATGGCGCGGCTGTTTCGCGGACACGAGAATGCCGTCGCGCGCAGTCTCGAAATCGTCCGGCGCTGCCATTTCAGCCTCGACGAATTGCGCTACGAATACCCGGACGAGGCGGCTGAAGACGGTCGGACGCCGCAGCAACGCTTGGCCCAGCTCGCCTGGGAAGGGGCAGCCGAGCGTTTCTCCAGAAAACCCTCTCCCTCCGTATCGGTAGAACCCTCTCCGCCAGTAACGGTAGAACCCTCTCCCCCCATTGGGTGGAGAGGGCAGGGTGAGGGAGGCTTCTCCGAACAGTGGCGAGCGGCCCCCCTCACCCCAACCTTCTCCCCCCCAACAGGGGGAGAGGGGGAGATCGGAGAAATCCCGCAAAAGATCCGCGAGCTGATCGCGCACGAGCTCGAATTGATCGAGCGGCTCGATTATGCCCGCTATTTCCTGACCGTGCAGGACATCGTGCGGTTTGCCAGGTCGCGCGGCATCCTGTGCCAGGGGCGCGGCTCGGCCGCCAATTCGGCCGTCTGCTATTGTCTCGGCATCACCGCGGTCGATCCCTCGCGCATCGATGTGTTGTTCGAGCGCTTCATCAGCGCCGCGCGCAACGAGCCGCCCGATATCGATGTCGATTTCGAGCACGAGCGGCGCGAGGAGGTGATCCAGTACATCTACGAGAAATACGGCCGCGACCGGGCCGGGCTCGCCGCCACCGTGATCTGCTACCGCGCGCGTTCGGCGATCCGCGAGGTCGGCAAGGCATTGGGCCTTTCGGTCGATGTCGTCGCGGCTCTGGCCGGCATCGTCTGGGGCTGGAGCAACGACCCGATCGCCGATCAGCGGGTGCGCGAGGCTGGGCTCGACCCCGCCGACTGCACCTTGCGCCTGGCTCTCGGTCTCGCCGCCGAGCTGGTCGGCTTTCCGCGCCATCTGTCGCAGCATGTCGGCGGGTTCGTGATCACCCGCGGGCCGTTGTCCGAGCTGGTGCCGATCGAGAACGCGGCGATGCAAGACCGCACTGTCATCGAATGGGACAAGGACGATCTCGACGCGCTCGGTATCCTGAAGATCGACATCCTGGCATTGGGCATGCTGACCTGCATCCGCAAGGCCTTCGCGCTGATCGAAAAGCATTATGGTCGCCGACTCGAACTCGCCATGATCCCGGCCGAGGATCCCGCCGTCTACGAGATGTTGAGCCGCGCCGATTCATTGGGCGTTTTTCAGGTCGAAAGCCGGGCGCAGATGACGATGCTGCCGCGCTTGAAACCGCGCGAGTTCTACGACCTGGTCATCGAGGTCGCGATCGTGCGGCCGGGACCGATCCAGGGCGACATGGTGCATCCCTATCTGCGCCGCCGCTCCGGACGCGAGCGGATCGACTATCCGTCCGAGGCATTGCGCCAGGTGCTGGGCAAGACCCTGGGCGTGCCATTGTTCCAGGAGCAGGCAATGAAGATCGCGATCGTCGGCGCCGGCTTTGCCCCGGAGGAGGCCGACCGGCTGCGGCGTGCGATGGCGACCTTCAAACGCAACGGCGACATCCATCTGTTCCGCGACAAGTTCATCGCCGGGATGGTCGCAAACGGCTACCAGCGCGACTTTGCCATGCGCTGCTTCAGCCAGATCGAAGGTTTCGGCACCTACGGCTTTCCGGAAAGCCACGCGGCGAGCTTTGCGCTGCTCGTCTATGTCTCGGCCTGGATCAAATGCCGCTATCCCGAAATTTTCGCCTGTGCCCTGTTGAACAGCCAGCCGATGGGGTTCTACGCGCCCGCGCAGATCGTCCGCGACGCGCGCGAGCACGGCGTCGAGGTGCGCGCGGTCGACCTCAACCACAGCTGCTGGGACTGCACCTTGGAAGGAACGGAGGGAGACTTTTCTCTCCCCTTGCCCGGACTTGATCCGGTCATCCACGTCTTATCCGCCCATGCGGCAGAAAAAAAGAAGGCGTGGATGGCCGGGCCAAGCCCGGGCAAGCAGAATTTTGAGCTATTTTCTGCCGCGCACGATCAATCCGGACTGGATTCACTTGCGCGGGTCAAGCCCGCGAACCTCAGCTTTGGCGGGCTTGACGGAAGTACGGAAAGAAGGAATCGTCCTGCGCTGCGGCTCGGGTTCCGCCAGATCAAGGGGTTCGCCGAGGCCGATGCCGAGCGGCTAGTCGCCGCGCGTGGGGCCGGCTTTCCCGACCCGCAGGCGCTGTGGCGGAAGAGTGGGCTCGGCCGCTCAGCACTCGAGCGCTTAGCCGAGGCTGACGCCTTTTACTCGTTCGGGCTCGACCGCCGCCGCGCCTTATGGACGCTCAAGGCGCTTGGCGCGCCGCCCTTGCCGCTGTTCGCCGCCGTTTCCGGCCCCTCTCCCACAAAAGAAAAACTCTCTCACCCCAGTGGGGGGAGGGGGAAGGTTATGGGCGCGGAGAATGACGGCGTTGAAGCGAAGGAGATCTTTGCCATGGCGCTGTTGCCCGAAATGCCCCTCGGCGAACATGTGGTCGAGGATTACGCCAGCCTCGGCCTGAGCCTGAAGCGCCATCCGCTGGCTTTTCTGCGCGCCGAACTTGCCGATGAGGGAGTGGTCGCCGCCGCCGAACTCGCCCATCTGCCGGTCGACCGGCGGCTCTCGATCGCCGGGATCGTGCTGATCCGGCAGCGTCCGGGGAGCGCCAACGGCGTCGTCTTCATCACCATCGAGGACGAGACCGGGGTCGCCAACCTGATCGTCTGGCCGCCGATCCTCGAACGCTTCCGCCGCGCCGCGCTGGGCGCCACCTTATTGCACTGTACCGGCAAATTGCAGCGCGAAGAGAGCGTGATCCACGTCGTCGCCGACCGTCTCGCCGACCTGACCCCGCGTCTCAATACCTTGCGCGAGCGCACCGGGGAGAACGAGCCGCCGATAAAATTTCCCAAAAAAATGCCCGGCAGCGACGCCCGCGACATCGTGGTGCGAAGCCGGAATTTCCGCTAGTCATCGGCGATATGGCACCCGCGCCGCCGAACTGCCCGATCACCGGTTCCCCGGCGACGCGTCTTATTCAGCGCATCAGCGCGCGCCTGATCGGCGGGTTGTGGCGGCGCGCCTTCGGGGTCTCCGCCGATCGGCAGCTTGGCGGGATCGCGGGCTTCGGCTTGTGGGAATCTCCGTGCGGGCTCGCTTTCTTCGATCCGATGTTGCCGGGCGACGAGGCCTTTTATACAAAGCTGCATCGCCGCCGCGATTTTCAGCGAGTATTGGCCGCTCCCGGCCTCGCCAGGCCCGAGTTTAACTATGTCGCGGAGATTGTCCGACCGGGAGAGAGGGTTCTCGACGTGGGCTGTGGCCAGGGTGGGTTGGCACGGCATCTGCCGCAGGCGATCTATGTCGGTCTCGACCCGAACTCGGCCATAACGGGCGCCGCGCCGGACGTCAGGATCGAGACGGCCGCCGCGCATGCTGCCTCGCATCCGGAAGAATATGACGCAGTCTGCGCGTTTCATGTCATCGAGCATGTCGCCGACCCGCTGGGGTTCACCGGTGATCTGTTGAACTGCCTCAAACCCGGCGGACACCTTTTCATCAGCGTGCCTGGCCGGCATTCGCCGATCACCGACATTCCGAATTTCGTGCTGAATGCGCCTCCCAATCACCTGAGCTGGTGGAGCGAGGAGGCGTTGCGCGCTTTGGCCGATCGACATCATCTGATCGTGGGGGCGGTCGAACCGCTGCCTTTCCAGCCCTGCGACAGCCTGATTTATTGGATGGGGCGCTTCACGCCGAAGTTGACCGGCGAGCGGTATTTCCATGCTCATTGGACTTGGTATGCCGCGCTTGCCTGGAGCTGGCTGGCCGGCCGAGTTTGCGACCCATTGTTCCGAAATCCCAGCGAGAGCGCCGTCATCTGGATTGCTGCTCGCGGCACGAAAGCCGGTGGAGGAGAGCGGCATTTATTCGTGATCGCATGGATTGCTGCCGCCGCGGTTGTTTTCTATTCGCTGGGCTCGCTCGCCCTGGTGCTGCTCTTTGCCACCCATTCGCGGGTCCCGGATGAACGACCGACAGCGCGCGTCACTCTGGTGCTGCCGCTGACGGGGCCGAGCCCGAGCCTGGAAGAATTGCTGGAGGCACTAGCCGCTCAGTCGCTCCGGCCTCAGCGCTTGATCGTCGCGGTCGAGTCCCGCGACGACCCCGCCTATCGGCGGGTGGCGGCCGTCGACGGCCGTTACGCCGGATTGGAAATCGAGCTGGTCGTCGCCGGCCTGTCGCCGCTTCGCGGCCAGAAATGCACGAACCTCCTCGCGGCATTGACCCATCTCGACGACGACGATACCTACATCGTCCTCCTCGATGCCGACATCCGTCCGCAACCTTGGTGGCTCGCCGCGTTGGTGGCGCCGCTGGCCGCAGGGCGCGCCGATATCGTTAACGGCTATCGCTGGCAGATCCCGAAGACTCTCTCGCTCGGTACGGCGCTGGTCGCTGCGATCGATCGCGCGATCGCCACACAGCCTCGCCTGAGCCTGACCAGAGTCATTTGGGGCGGCTCGCTCGCGCTGACGCGTCACGCCCTCGACATCCTCGATCTGCCGACGACGATCGGACGAACTCTGATCGAGGATCTCCCGATCGGCGACCGTGCTGCCAAGACCGCGCTGCGCGTATTGACGCGCCGGGCGCTTCGCGCGCCGACCCCGCTCGACGGCCGCTTTCAGGATCTTTGGCGCTTCGGACGCCGCCAATACCAAATGATTCGGCTCTATCGCCCCGGTCTATGGTCATACGCGGCAGCGGTCGTGACCACCGACCTGATCGCCCGTCTCGTGCTCGTAGCGATGTTGATCGTTGCCGGGATCTCGGGGAGCGCCCTGGCCGCGATCCCAGTCGCCGCCATCCCTGTCGCCGCGGCCCTAGGGTCGATCACGACCGAGATCCAGCAGGCGGTCGGAAAGCGGCTGGGCGTCGCCGATCGGATCGGGTTTCGGCTGATTCAGCATCTTCTGGTCTGGCTAATCCTGCCGATCCCCGCGTTTCACGCCGGCGTGATCTGGGCGGGCTTGGTCACGACCCCGGTGCGGTGGGCTCATATCCGCTATGCCGTCGATCGCCAGGGTCGAGTAACACAGGTGGCGCGCGGGCCGCATCGAGATCAGTCGGTTTGATCGCGACGCTCGACGAACATCCGCAGGTGGTCGCCCGGCCGCAGGGTCAGCCGGCATACCGGCTCGACGACGGCATCCGGGGCCAGGCGCGGCCGCAGGCGCTGCGCCAAGGTGGCAATGCACAGGATCGCCTCGGTCAGACCAAAGGCGGCCCCAGCGCAGATCCGCGGGCCGATGCTGAACGGCACATAGGCGTGCCTGACCAGCGAGCGGGACTGGTCCGGCAGGAACCGTTCGGGCATGAAATGATCAGGCTTCTCCCAGAACTTGCGATGACGGTGGAGCAGCCACGGGACGACCATGACCAGCGAGCCCGTCGGGACTGGCCGACCGCGAATGGTTTCGTCGCGCGACGCCTGTCGAGCCAGCATCGGAACCGGCGGATAGAGCCGGATCGCTTCCTCGAATATCGCTCTCGTGTATGCCAGCCTGGCGACATCGTCGAGGGTCGGCGGCCGACCGCCCAGCACGCGGTCCAGTTCGGCGTGGAGCTGCTCCTCGACTTCCGGCGCCTGCGACAGGAGATACCAGGCCCAGGCGAGCGAATTTGCCGTCGTCTCGTGACCGGCCATGAAGATTACCGCCGCCTCGTTGCGCACGGCCGCGCTGTCGAGCGGCTCGCCGCTCTCAGGATCGCGCGCCTCCAGCAACAGGCGGATCATCGAAGCATCGCCGCTGCCCAGCCTCTCGCAGCAATCGCGAATGACCTGATCGAGGACGCCGTGAATGCGGGCGGCGGCACGACGGATCGCCGGCGAGTGCAATCGCGGCAGCCAATCCGGCAAGCCCAGGAAGTAAGCCAGGTCGAGCTGGCCGATCAGACGCTGATATTGGCTGAAGGCAGCGACGATCCTTATTGCATCTTCGGCCCCGAGATGCCGGCCGAAAACCGTCCGACAGATGATCTCCGCTGTCATTGTCGCCATTTCGGCCAACATGTTGACCGGCGTGCGCTGCGGTAGGCTCGCCCAGCGCCGGGCGGTCTCGCTCGCCGTCTGGACGATCACCGGGGCGAACAGCGGCAGCTGCGAGACGTGCACGATTCGCGCCACGATCGGTCGCCGTCGCCGCCAGGTCTCGTCGTCGCTGATGAACAAGCCATCGCCAAGGAGCGGCGCCAATCCGTGGCGCATTTGCGGGCTCTTGCGCTCGAAACTGTCGTGCCGGTCGATAAACGCCTGGGCGACGGTGTCGGGGCTGTTGCAGATGAACAGCATCCGCGACAGCACCCGCGTCGAAAAGAATTCCCATTCGAAGCACCCGTCTTGCCAAATCGTCAGGAAGTTTCGCCGCGCCGAGCGCAGTGTGGACAACGTGGAAAGCGGAGCGCGCGGCCGGGCCGGGTATGGCGGAACGAAGGCGCTCATCTTCTGCGATCACCCCGCTGGCTGGGCTTTACCCCCGAGCGGCTCCTCTTCATTTTTGGGACATTCCGCATTATCGCGCGCCTCGGTAATGGCCAGGCGGGCGAGCGCATCGGCGCGCTCGTTCTCGGGGTGGCCGGCATGACCGCGCACCCATTCCCAGGCGACGTCGTGGCGCGCGGCGATGGTGTCGAGGCGCTGCCACAGATCCACATTCTTGACCGGCTTCTTGTCGGCGGTGCGCCAGCCGCGCTGCTTCCAGGCGTGGATCCATTTGGTGATGCCGTCACGCAGATACTGGCTGTCGCTCGAGAGCCGCACCCGGCAGGACCGCTTCAAAGCTTCGAGGCCAGCGATCGCCGCTGTGATCTCCATGCGGTTGTTGGTGGTGACCGGCTCGTATCCGCTCAGTTCCTTCTCGACCCCGCGATAACGCAGGATCGCGGCCCATCCGCCGGGTCCGGGGTTGCCGCTGCAGGCGCCGTCGGTAAAGATGTCCACTTCGGCCGGCGCGGCCCCGCGGATATCGGCTTCCCCCGACCCAGCCCGATGCGGCTCAGACATCGAGACCGTAATCGCGCGGGCTTTCGACGGTGCGGTGAAAGCGCAGTCGGCGCAGAAACTCGATCGGGTCCTTGGGCCGGACCAATGCCCCCGGCGGCTGGTTGAGCCAGTCGAACAGGCGGGTCAAGAGAAAGCGCAGCGCGCTGCCGCGCGCGAGCAGCGGCAACGCCGCGATCTCGGCCGGCGTCAATGGCCGCTCCCGGCGATAGCCGTCGAGCAGCAGCCGCGCCTTGGTCACGTTGAGGCTGCCGTCGGGCTCAAAGCACCAAGCGTTTAGGCACACCGCCAAATCATAGGCGAGAAAATCGGTGCAGGCGAAATAGAAGTCGATCAGGCCTGAGACCTCACGATCGCGAAAAAACACGTTGTCCGGAAAAAGATCGGCATGGATCACGCCCTTCGGCAGATCGCGCGGCCAGGCGTGTTCGAGCTGCGCCAATTCGGCCCCGATCTCGGCGGCGAGCCTCGGCTGGACCCCGTCCACGCGGTTGCCGCAGGCTACATAAAGTCGCCGCCAGCCGGCAACCGAGAAATCGTTGGCGCGGGTCATCGGAAAGCCGGCGCCGGCGCCGTGTAATGCCGCCAAAGCGCGGCCGAGGCCGGCGCAATGGAACGTCTGGATGCGGCGCGGCCACATCCCGGCGAGAAACGTGACCATCGCCGCCGGCCGACCGCACAGCTCGCGCAACGCCACCCCGTCATAGCCCCGCAGCGGCGTCGGGCAGGCGACGCCGCGATGCGCCAGATGGTCCATCAGGGCGATGAAAAACGGCAGGTCCGCACGTGCCACCCGTTTCTCGTAAAGGGTCAGGATGAAGTTGCCGCGCTCGGTCGTCACCAGGAAATTCGAGTTCTCGACCCCTTCGGCGATGCCCTTGCACGACAGCACCTCGCCGATGTCGTAGAGAGCGACAAAGGACCTCAGTTCATCGTCGGCGACGTCGGTATAGACCGCCATCGGCTTGTTCCCGTGCTCCTGGCCCCGGCCCGGACTTGTGCGCCGGGCGAGGCTCGAATAAAGTCGCGGCGCCGTTCAAACGCCGCGGCAGCGCGCGGAAACCGGCGACCACCCGGCGACCACAATGATGGGGGAAGAAACCGTGGCCGAACCGATCCCAGCGCAAAAGGAGCCGTACGGCATCACCGTCGAAGCCGGCAAGCGGTATTTCTGGTGCGCCTGCGGGCGCAGCGGCAACCAGCCGTTCTGCGACGGCTCGCATCAGGGCACGGGGCTCGTCCCGGTCCCGTTCACCGCGGCGGCGACCGAAGAGGTCTGGCTGTGCGGCTGCAAGCAGACCGGGGGCAAGCCGTTCTGCGACGGGACGCATAGCGGCCTGTGAGCCGGGTGCGGGCTGCGCAGGCGGTGGCAATCACCGGTCTCCTTGCCTTTTCTGGGTGCAGCGCGCTCCCGTTCTCGTCATCGACACCTCCCGAGGCGTGCCCGAGCGCGGTGATCCTGAGGCCGCTGGCCAACACCGCGGTGTTCGGCCCAGCACCTCAGCGAGTTCCCGATAACGTGGCGTTCTACGGGCTCTTGAGCGAGGTCGACCGCAAGTGCGAGTACACCGGCGACGCGGTGCATATGGCGCTCGACGTGATCGTCATCGGCCAGCGCGGGCCGGCGGCCAAGGGCGACGCCGTCGACCTCAATTATTTCGTAGCGGTGACCGGGCCCGACCGCACCATCCTCAGCAAAAAACCGTTTTCGGTCCACATCGCGTTCGAACTCGGACCAGATCCGCGCCGGCGTGACCGACCATATTGAAGAGACGATTGCGCTTGCCGGGCACAAGGGGACCGACCTCAACTTTTTCCTCGGTTTCCAGCAGGGTCCCGACGTTGTCGATTTCTACAAGCATTTCCGGGGCCGCTGACCGCTGCGCTCAGCTCAAATCGGGCTCGCGCTCGCGCATCAGCCGGGCGATAGCGATGGCGGCGGCGTCGCCTCCCGCCTCGAGCGCGGCGGCGATGCGCGGTCGGTCGGCCGCCGGGCGGTTCTGGCTCAGCTTGTACTTGCCTTCGAGCCGGGTGACGGCGATCTCGAACCCGATGATGCCCTTGATCATTCCGCGCATATAGGCGGCCGGCTGATCCGCCATCCGCCAGGGCGTCTCGCGACCGGCTTCGTGACGCTGCGAGAGGCGCTCGAGGAACCGGCGCAGCCATTCGTCGTCCTCGACCAGGTGCAGCGCGCCATAGGCGTGAACGTCGATGTAATTCCAAGTCGGCACCGCCGGCCCATTCGCATACCAGCCGGGCGAGACATAGGCGTGGGGACCGCTGAAGATGGTCAGAACCTCGCCACCGGCTCGACTCTGTTCGGCCAGGTCCGCCACCTGCGGGTTGGCGCGGGCGAGGTGGCCCTGAAGCCGCAGCCTCTCTCCCCCCGACATCGCTCTTGGGCCCTCGACCAGAAACGGGATATGGCTCGCAACCAGCCCCGCCGGGCCGTTGCTGACGAGCAGACCGAAATCATAGCGCTCGAGATGCGCGATCAGCACCTCGGGCCGCGCCTCGGTGAAGATAGGGGGCAGATAGACCATCGCAGCCTCTATTTTGCGGTCAGGCCAGATGCTCTACCACGATCGTGGCGAGCAACGCTGTCCCGGTCAGGAATAGGATCAGACCCGAGCCGCGGCTGATCCAGGCGAGGTGACGCGGCTCGATCGAACGGTGGAACACGCCGACGCCCAAGCTCAGCGCCAGCCACCACACAAACGATCCGACCCAAACTCCGAGCACCAGGAACGCGGCATGCAGCAGCGCCGCCTGCGCGCCGCCGAGCCCCAGAGCCGCGAAAATCGCCAGAAAGACCAGGATCGTCACCGGATTGGTGATGGTCAGAGCAAACGCGGAAGCAAAGCCGCGGACCAGCGTTTCCCGACCGGATTCCTCGGTCCTCCTTTCGTGCGCCTTGGACAACAGGGCGGAACCGCCGGAATAGAGCAGATAGACGCCGCCGGCGGCGCGCAGCCAGTCTTCCCAGCTGATCAGCCAGCGGGCCACGAGGGTGAGGCCGAAGGCGGCCACGACTCCGAACAGCGCGTCGGCTGTCGCCGCGCCGAGACCCGACACCAGCCCCGACAACCGGCCCTCAAAAATCGTGCGGCGCAGGCACAGGATGCCGACCGGACCGACCGGAACCGCGATCACCACGCCGACCACGATGCCCTTCACCAGAAAAACCAAAAGCATCTGCGGCTGTCCTGGGCGGAAACCGGGATCACTCTCCGGGAACGGCCGGAGGGGCGCAATGCGAAATGCGGCGGCTTCCCCTCGGCGCAGGTCGCGCTATGCTGGCCGCCGGAATGCGATCCTAGCGGTCGCTGCTGCACGGAGCCCGCCGATGCCCGATCCCGAGAACGCCCACCGGTTCGAGTTTATCTCGATCGACGGCGAGAAGCTGCCGCTCAACGCCTGGCGCGGCCGGCCGGTGCTGGTGGTCAACACCGCTTCCTATTGCGGCTACACCCCGCAATACCGCGGGCTCGAAGCCCTGTGGCAACGCTATCGCGACCGCGGCCTCATTGTGCTCGGAGTGCCGTCGAACGATTTCGGCCAGCAGGAGCCGGGGTCGGCGCCCGAGATCAAGAAATTCTGCGAGACCAACTACGCGGTCGACTTTCCGCTGGCGCAAAAATGCCGGGTTGTCGGCGACGAGGCTCATCCGTTCTATCGCTGGATCGCCGACAGCCTCGGCGAGGCCGGAACACCGCGCTGGAATTTCCACAAATTCCTGATCGCCCCCGATGGCGAGATGGCCGGCGCCTGGCCATCGCAGGTCGCGCCGAGCGATCCCCGCATCACCGGCGAAATCGACCGCCTGCTGCCGGCGGTAAGTTGAGGTCAGGCAGGGGCTGCCTCGGCGCGACGAGATGGCGTAGCGGCGGGTGCGGGCAATTCGGCGGCGGTCGCCAGGGTTCGGACCGCCAGCGTCTCGCGCTTGCCGCGGATCTCGATTTCCTGGTGCGGGAAGGCGGAGAGGTCGAAGCCGGCGCGCCGCGCCACCTCCTCGGAGACCACCAGCTCGACGCCAAATTCCTTGGTCAGCTCTTCGAGGCGACTGGCGGTGTTGACCGCATCGCCAATCGCGGTGATCGCGGTGGCGCCGCCATAGCCCATCTCGCCGATGATGATCGGTCCGGCGTGGATGCCGATGCCGATGCGCAGCGGCTGTTCGATTTCGTCGCGCAACGAGGCGTTGAGCTCACTCATCCGCTGCGACATCAGCTGGGCGGCGACCAGCGCTTCGCGGCAGCCCGCCTGCGCGCCGCTTTCGATGCCGAACAATGCCATGACCCCGTCGCCGAGAAACTTGTCAACACGCCCGCCGGCGCTCTCGACCGCGCGCCCGACGGCGGCGAAATAGCGGTTGAGGATGAACACCACGTCGTAGGGCAGCCGCCCTTCGGAAAGTGCGGTAAAGCCGCGGATGTCGGCGAATAGGATCGCGATCTCGCGCTCGCTGCCCTGCGCGAAGTCGACCCGGCGACGCCCGTCCATGGCATAAGCAAAGGGCGGCAGCAGCGGCGTCACCTCGACCGCACCCTTCGGCCGCAACTGGCAGGCGAGCCGCACGTTGGGGGTGGCGCCGATGCGGCGCAGCACGCGACGCTCGGTGTCACCGGGCGGATCGATGCCGCCGATCTCGCCACGCACCCGCACCCGGCACGTCGAGCAACGGCCGCGGCCGCCGCACACATGGGCGTGCGGAACGCCAAGCAGCCGACTCGCCTCGAGCACGCTGGTGCCGGGGACCACTTCGATGCGGCGGCCGTCGGGATAGCCGATGCGCACCAGGCCATGGCTGCGCTGCCACAGCCGGCGTATGAGCCGAGCCAGCAGCACGGCGGCGATCGAGCCGGCGAAGAACCATACGAGAATCGCACCGATCTGCTCGAGTTGCAGCGCCACTGCCGGCGACGGCAGGCGCATATGGGTAAAGGCGGCGCGGGTCCAGGCCGGATCGGCGGCAAGTGCGGCGACTTGCCGCCCGGCTTCGATCGCGCCGAGCAAGGACAGCACCGGCACCAGCACCGCAACGACGAGCGCGCCTGGGTGCACCCGTGCGTACCACGGCCGGACCCGCAGCCAATAATGCAGACCGATCATCGCGTGGCTCCAGGCGACTATCAGGGTCAGCAGCTGCAGCACGCCGCGCTGGGGCGCATGAACGAAATAGTTCCACAACACGTATGTGTAATACAAATCGTAGGTGCCGAAAAAACTGTCGGAGATGCGGGTCCCGACGACGTGACGGGCGAGCAGGATCGGAATCGCGAAGCCGAGCCCGATCTGCAACAGCTCGCCGGCGCGCAACCGCAGGGTCCGTCGCTCCCATAACGCCCACAGCGCCAGGGTGTAGTGCGCGAGGAAGCTGCCATAGAGCAGCGCCTGCGCCACCGGGTTCGACCAGAAGCGAAAGACGTAGACGAGCACGTCTTCCATCGCCGTCAGCGATATGAGGCCTACGGCATGGTTCAAGAGATGCATCGTCACATAGGCGAGCATCACGACGCCCGAAAAAAGCCGCACTCGGCGGATCATTGGGCCGCCCGGAGGGGATGCTTCCCGATCGCGAACTCCGCCGCCGCGTGGTCAGCCGAGCGCATTCTGGCCGCCCGCATCTCGGCCGCCCGCAATGCTGCGCGCTTGCGCCGCACTGCGCGGATTGGCGGAGAATGGCAAAACGTCGCGGCCATGCTAGGGGCCTGCTCTATGCTGGAGATCCGTCATCTGGTCAAACATTTCGGCCCGCTGGTCGCGGTCGACGACGTGTCGTTCACGGTGCCGCGCGGCGAGGTCCTGGGCTTCCTCGGCCCGAACGGTGCCGGTAAATCGACGACGATGAAGATGATCACCGGCTTTGTCGCGCCAACCGCCGGCACCGCGATCGTCTGCGGCCACGACATCGCCCGCGAGCCGATCGCTGCTAAGCGCTGCATCGGCTATCTGCCCGAAGGCGCCCCCGCCTATCCCGATATGACGCCCGCCGAGTTTCTCGGCTTCATCGCCCATATCCGCGGCTTTGCCGGACGCGAGGCCGAGCTGCGCATCGGCCGGGTGGTCGGGATGATCCATATCGGCGAGGTCATGAACCAGCCGATCGAGACGTTGTCGAAGGGCTACCGGCGCCGGGTAGGGGTGGCACAGGCATTGCTCCACGATCCGCAGGTGCTGATCCTCGACGAGCCGACCGACGGGCTCGACCCCAACCAAAAGTACGAGATGCGCCGGATCATCGAGGCGATGCGTCCCGACAAGGCTATCATCATCTCGACCCATCTGCTCGAAGAGGTCGAGGCGGTATGCAGCCGGGCAATCATCATCGCGCACGGCCGGGTTCTCGCCGACGCGACCCCGGCCGAACTCGCCCGGCGCTCGCGCCACCACAATGCGGTGCGCCTCGTCGTCGCCGGCGGCGAGCCTGCGCAGATCCGGGCCGAGCTTTTGCGCCTGCCCGCGGTGACCGCGGTTGAGCCGGTCATCGACAGCGAAGGCGACGCGCTGATGGTGTTCCCGCGCGGCGGCGAGGATGTCGTCGCCGATGTTGCCGACCTCGTCCGCGCCCATCGCTGGCAGGTGGCGCTGCTGCGGGTCGAGCGCGGCCGGCTCGACGATGTCTTTCGCGAAATCACCACCGCACCCGCCGAGACCGCTCCGCTCGCCGCTGCCGCCTGAGCTGCCATGCGCAATGTCCTGACCATCTTTCGCCGCGAGCTGGCGAGCTATTTCGCGACCCCGCTCGCTTACGTGTTCATCGTGATTTTTCTGGTCATGGCCGGGGTGCTGACTTTTTTCGTCGGCGATTTCTTCGCCCGCGGCCAGGCCGATCTGCAGCCCTTCTTTGCGTTTCATCCGTGGCTCTACCTGGTGCTGATCCCGGCCTTGTCGATGCGGCTGTGGGCCGAGGAGCGCAAGAGCGGGACGATCGAATTGTTCCTGACCCTGCCGATCCGCATGACCGAGGCCGTCATCGGGAAATTCCTTGCCGCCTGGTGCTTTGCCGGGATCGCGCTGGCGCTGACCTTTCCGTTCTGGATCACCGTCAATCTGCTGGGCCGCCCCGACAACGGGGTGATCCTGGCGAGCTATATCGGCAGCTGGCTGATGGCCGGCGCGCTCCTCGCCATCGGCGCCTGCATCTCGGCGGCGACCAAGAACCAGGTCATCGCCTTTGTCGTGACCGCGGCGATCTGCTTTGTCTTTACCGTCGCGGGCTCGCCGGTGGTGCTGGGGGTGTTCCAGGGCTGGGCGCCGCAATGGCTGATCGGGGCCGTCGCCCAGATGAGCTTTCTCGACCATTTCAGTGCCATCACCCGCGGCGTCCTCGATGTCCGCGACGTCGCCTATTTCGTGTCGATCATGATCGCATTCCTGTTCGCCAACGCGATCCTCGTCGATCTCGAAAAGGCCGAATGAGATGAACTCGACTTCCCGCGCTCCCGGCTTTTTCAGCTCGCGCCGTGCGGTCGCGATTGCCGCGCTCGTCTGCATCGGGCTGATGCTCATTTCGGCCAACATCATCATCGGCCGGTTCTTTAATGGGCGCCTCGATCTGACCGCCGAGCACCTCTACACCTTGTCGCCCGGCACGCTGCACACGCTGGCGCGGATCGACGAGCCGATCACGCTGCGCTTTTATTATTCGAACCGGCTCGGCGACGAGGTCCCGGCCTATGGCGTCTATGCCGCGCGGGTGCGCCAATTGCTCGAGCAGTACGTCGCCGCGGCGCATGGCAAGCTGCGCCTTGAAACCTACGATCCCCAGCCGTTTTCGAGTGTCGAGGACCAGGCCGTGGCCTTCGGCCTGCAGGCGGTGCCGCTCGACAGCGAGGGCGACCAGGTCTATTTCGGGCTCGCTGGCACCAACTCGACCGACGACCAGCAGGTCATCGCGTTCTTTTCGCCGGAGCGCGAGCGCTTTCTCGAATACGATCTGACCAAGCTCGTGCACAGCCTCGCCTTCCCCAAAAAGACCGTGGTCGGGTTGATCAGCAGCCTGCCGCTCGAAGGCGACATGATGGCGATGATGCAGGGCCGGCCAAGCAAGCCGATGGCCGTGATCCAGCAATTGCAGCAACTCGACAAGGTCGAGCCCCTCGGCAGCGGTCTCAGCGCCATCCCCGCCGATGTCGACGTCTTGATGCTGGTGCATCCGCAGCACCTCCAGCCAAAGACCATGTTCGCGATCGACCAGTTTGTGCTGAAGGGCGGCAAGGCGCTGATCTTCGTCGACCCGCACTCCGAATTGCAGGCCTCGCAGCCGAGCCAGGCCAACCCGCCGGGCGCATCGACCGCCAGCAACCTCGCGCCGCTGTTCAAGACTTGGGGCTTTACAATGTCGTCCCGGTATGTGGCCGGCGACCGTCGCGACGCGCAGGAGGTCAGCGTGCCGGTGCCGGGACATGGCGACGAGCCGCTCGATTATGTGGCCTGGCTCGACTTGCACGCCGTAAACCTCAACCGCAGCGACATGATCACCGCCGATCTGAGCCACATCGACTTGGCCTCGGCCGGGATCCTGACCCCCCTTCCCGGCGCCAAGACGACGTTCGAGCCGCTGATTTGGACCTCGCGCGATTCGAGTAAGATTCCGGTCGACAAGCTCGACGGCATGCCCGACGTCGCCGGCCTGCTCGCCGATTTCAAGCCCAGCGGCAAGCGCTACATCCTCGCCGCCCACGTCACCGGCATGGTCGACACCGCGTTTCCGGGCGGCCCGCCGAAAGGCGCACCGAATGCGCCGGCGGCCAAGCCGGGTGCCGTGAAAGGCGCTGCCGGACCGGGTTGGCTGAAACAGTCGGCCCATCCGATCAATGTCGTCGTCGTCGCCGACACCGACATGCTCGACGACCGGCTCTGGGTACAGAGCCAGAATTTCTTCGGTCAGCAGGTCATCGTGCCGATCGCCAACAACGGCGATTTTGTCGCCAATGCGATCGACGTCCTCGCCGGCGGCCAGGATCTAATCGGCCTGCGCAGTCGCGGCACCGCGACCCGCCCGTTCGAGGTCGTCGACCGCCTCCAGCGCCAGGCCCAGGCGCGCTATAGCGCCGAAGAGCAAGGGCTGCAGGCCAAGCTCAAAGACACCGAAGCCCAGCTCGCCAACCTGACCGGGAAGAACGAGGCCGGCGCTCCGGCCGCGCTCTCGTCCGAGCAGAGCAAGGCGGTCGAGAACTTCCGCGCCGAGATGCTGCAAACCCGCCGTCAGCTGCGCGATGTGCAGGCGGCATTGCGCAGCAAAATCCAAGAGCTGAAGGAGAAGCTCGAATTCCTCGACATTGCGCTGGTCCCGATCATCGTCGCGGCGGCGGCGATCATCGTCGGCGCGGTCCGCGTCAGGCGCCGGCGCCGGCGCACGGTGGAAGTGTGAGCCGCACCGCACGCAACGAGAGGGCGCCATGCAGAAACGCAGCCTGATCCCTATGGCCGCTGCGACCGTTGTGCTGGTGGCTGCTGCGGCGGCGGCGCTCACCACCGGCGGCTATGGCAGTCGCCGCGCGACCGACCGAACTGCGCTTCCGGGTCTAGCGGACAAGCTCGCGGAGGTTGCTTCGGTTGCGGTTCGGCGCACCGGCCTGGATCTGACCTTTGTGCGCGACGGCAACGCCTGGCTCGTTGCGCAAAAGGGCGACTATCCCGCGGCGTCCGGGAAAATTCCTCGGATCGTGCTGGCGCTGGCCGACATGACCCTGGTCGAGCCCAAAACCCGCGAGCCCGATCTCTACCCGCGCCTCGAAGTCGAGGATCCTGGCAGGGGCAAATCAACCCTAGTCACGCTCAGGGACAAATCCTCGGCGGTGCTGGCCCGGCTGATCGTCGGCAAACAGCGCTACGACCGGCTCGGCGCCGGCAATAACGGGGTCTATGTCAGAAAGCCCGGCGACCCTCAATCGTGGCTGGCCCGCGGTTCGCTAGACTTCTCCGACGACATGGCCAACTGGCTCGACCGGAAGATCGTCGACATCCCCGACAGCCGGGTCTCCAAGGTGAGCCTGACCCAGCCCGACGGTTCGACCCTGGTCCTTAGCCGGGCCGCGCCGAGCGCCAAATTCGTGGTTCTGGGAGCGCCGGCAAACGTCAAATACAAGGACGAGACGGCTCTCGGCGAGCCGGCGATGGCGCTCGAAACCCTCGACCTCGACGATGTGCGGCCGGCGGCGAAATTGCCGGTGCCGGACAAGGGCGTGACTGCCGCGTCCTATACCAGCTTCGACGGGGTGACGGTCAGCCTCAAGCTGTTCCAGCACGACAACAAGAACTGGATCGCGCTCGCCGCCGCCGGTACCGGCAAAGCCGCGGCCGAGGCGAAGAAGATCGATGCTCGGGTAGCGCGCTGGGTCTATCAGATCCCATCCTACAAGGCGAAGATGATGGAGACCAAGCTCGCCGATCTGATCGAACCGCCCAAGGGCTCCTGATCGATTTTCGGCATCGGGCCCCCGATCGGCGATACTGCCGCAGCGCAAACAGGTAGCGCGGCGTGGCGTCAACGGCTTAGATTTCGCCGACCTGGATCAACAAGGGGAAACGCAACATGGCCATCGGTGCGGAGCTTCTGACCGGCGCGCTCGCCGGCATCGCCTTTGTCGGCTGCAGCCTGGCGAAGGCCCGGCCGGCGCACGCCGCCCAGGGTCGTTCACAGCAAGGGCAGGGAAGTCCGGGAAGGCGGCGCGAGGTCGTCGTCAGCGGCAAGCGGGTCAAGACCGTCGATGTCCACGCCCACACCATCGTCCCGGAGGCGGCGGCGGTAATCAACCACCCGCTCGAGGCGCCGGGGCTGTTGTGGCAGAATCTCGGCGACCGCATCGCCGAGATGGATGCCGAGGGCATCGACGTGGAGGCGCTCAGCATCAACCCCTACTGGTATCGCGCCGAACGCGACGCGGCGGCCGAATTGATCAAGATCCAGAACGAGAAATTGGCCGAATTCTGCGCCGCCACCCCCGACCGCTTCGTCGCCTTCGCGACCGTGGCGTTGCAGCACCCGTCTCTCGCCGTCGAGCAGCTCGAACACGCAATCAAGAATTTGGGGCTGCGCGGCCTGTCGGTCGGCGGCAGCGTCGCTGGGCAGGAACTGGCCGACCCGAAATTCCACCCGGTCTGGGCCAAGGCCGAGGAGCTCGGCATCCTGATATTCATGCACCCGCTCGGCACCCGCGAGCTTGAACCGAGCGGCCGGCTCAAGGGCAGCGGCCTCTTGACCAACACGATCGGCAACCCGCTCGAAACCACGATCGCCTTGTCGCACCTGATCTTCGAAGGGACGCTCGACCGCTTTCCGGGGCTAAAGATCTGCGCGGCGCATGGCGGCGGCTTTCTGCCGTCCTACGCCAACCGCTCGGACGCGGTCATCACCACCTTCCCGAACCGGGTCGGCCCTTTGCCCAAGAAAAAGCCGACCCAATACCTGAAGGACGGTCAGCTCTATTTCGACTCGATCATGTTCACCGGAGAAGGAATGCGCCACCTGATCGCCGAGAGCGGCGTCGGCCAAATCATGATCGGCACCGACTACCCGTTTCCATGGAACCAGGTTCCGGTCGATCACATCCTGTCGATCCCCGGCCTCAGCGACGACGACAAGATAGCCATCCTCGGCGGCACCGCCGCCAGGCTCCTCGGCATCGAGGCGTAACGTGGGGGTCCGTTCGTTTCTTTCGCTGCTCTGACCAGAAAACCCGGCACAGGATCACGGCAAAGATTACGATCGTGCGATAGCCGTAATCGCAACGTATTGTCGCAATAGCGGAGCTGATGTGCGCGGCGCCGAGGTAAGCCGAAGCCATCAACCCCCGGCCGCTATGAACCGAGAATGCCGATGGAGTTCCCGCGCACCGGCGGCTGCCTGTGCGCCAGGGTCCGCTATGAGATCACCGAAGCGCCGCAACTCGTCTACACCTGCCACTGCGCCGATTGTCAGCGTTTGACCAGCAGTGCTTTCTCGATGGGGATTGTCCTAACCGACAGGGCCTTTTGGCTCACCGGGATCGAGCCGCGATCGATTCGGAACATTGCCGACAGCGGGCGCGGGAAGATCAGCTGGGTGGTGTGCTCGGAGTGCGGCTGCTGGGTCTGCAGCGTGCCGGAGCCGGACGCTGGCGAGCGCCGTATACGGTGCGGCACGCTCGACGATACCTCCTGGCTGCGGCCAACGGCGCATTCTGGACCCGCAGCAAGCAACCTTGGCTCACCTTGCCGCAGGGCGATCAGATTTTCGAGACGCAGCCCGGCAGATGAGAATTCTCCCGCAGCCAAGGCGGACGGTGGCGCCGGCACGAAGCCGGAAGAGGGGATCTCAGCGACCCGGTACGGATGCGGCGGCGCAGCCGGGCTGATTAACCTGACCGCGAATTCTGCTGTAGATTCGCTGTATTCGGGAACTCAGAAGCGGAGTCTATAAACTGTCGGTTGGGTTGGGCGCGCCTCCATGTCGCCAAATGCAGCGGGCCGCTGATATAACGGTCTCCGCAGCCGCCCAGACGGAGCCCGGCGGACCGGGAGCGGCTGGAGGCGAGAGCTTGAACCGCAAAGGCCGCAGGCGGGCGGGAGGAAGGACATGCAGGCGGATTACGTCATCGTCGGCGCCGGCTCGGCCGGCTGCGTCTTGGCCAATCGGCTCAGCGAAGACCCGGCGACGCGCGTCGTCTTGATCGAGGCCGGCGGCCCCGACCGCAACCCGCTGATTCATATCCCGGCCGGCTACATGAAATTGCTCGACCATCCGACCATCACCTGGGGCTACCAGGCCGAGGCCGATCCCGGCACCAATGGGCGGGCCATCCCTTACCCGCGAGGCCGGGTGCTGGGCGGGTCGAGCTCGATCAACGGCATGATCTATGTCCGCGGCCAGCCCGAGGATTTCGACCATTGGGGCCAGCTCGGCAACCGCGGCTGGTCATGGGACGATGTGCTGCCCTATTTCAAAAAGGCCGAGAGCTGGGAGCGCGGCGAGGATGATTTTCATGGGCATGGCGGCCCGCTGTTGACCTCGAACGCGGCCGACCGGCCACTGTTGTGCCATACGATGATCGAGGCCGGGCGCGAGATCGGCCTCGAATACCGTGAGGACGTTAACCACCTGCCGCCCGGCTCCGGCGACAATATCGGCTGGGTCCAGCAGACCCGCCGCGGGCGTCGACGCCAGAGTGCGGCGCGCACCTATCTGCGGGCGGCAAAAAAGCGCCACAACCTGCGGATCGTCACCGGCGCGTTGGTCCATCGCGTGTTGTTCGACGGCGCCCGCGCGACCGGTGTCGAATACCGGCGCGTCGCCAACGGCAGCGCGACCGAACAGGTCGATGCGGCGCGCGAGGTCATCCTCTCGGCCGGCGCCATCGGCTCGCCGCATGTCCTGCAATTGTCGGGGGTCGGCGATCCCGATCATCTCGGCCGTATCGGCATCGGGGTGCGGCACGCCTTGCCCGGCGTCGGTCGGAATTTCCAGGACCATTACATTGCGCGCGTCGCCTGCTCGGTCGCCGGCGCCAGGACCCTGAACGAGAAATCGCGCGGCCTGCCGTTGGCCGGCGAGGTCCTGCGCTATCTCGTCGCCGGCAGCGGTATGCTGACCTATGCCTCCTCCCTCGTCTGCGCCTCGGTCAAGGTCTTGGAGGAGTCGGCTACCCCCGACATCCAGTGTCTGTTCTCGCCGGGCAGCTTCGCACCGGGGCCGGTGCGGCGGCTCGACGACAAGCCCGGCATGACCATCGGCATGTGGCAGATGCGCCCATTGTCGCGCGGCTATGTCGAGGCGAGATCGCCGAACCCGGCCGAGCAGCCGGCGATCAATCCGCGCTATCTCGCCGAAGACACCGATCGGCGCTGCGTCGTCGGCGGCCTCAAGCTGGCGCGACGGCTGTTCGCCGCACCGGCGATCAAGAAATACGTAGTCGCCGAGACCCTTCCCGGTGCCGATGTCCAGAGCGACGACGAGCTGCTCAATTACGCCCGGCAATACGGCTCGACCGTGTTTCACGCGACCTGCAGCTGCAGGATGGGACGCGACTCGATGGCCGTCGTCGACGACCATCTGCGCGTCCACGGCATCGAGCGGCTGCGGGTAATCGACGCCTCTGTCATGCCGGCGGTGACCTCGACCAACACCAATGCGCCGACCATCATGATCGCCGAAAAAGGTGCGGCGATGATCCTCGCCGACGCGCGTGCCTGATGCCGCCGCCGATCTATCTATGCTCGTAGACGCGCCTTCGCCTCGGCGCCCGATGGATGGCGAGCGACAGGCGCCGGTTCAGCTCCTCGATGTCATGCTGGTCGAGCTCGAGCCCAACCCAGCCATAGCCGGGATGAAGTATGGCGAGGTCGACACCGGTCCCGTCCGGCTGCACCCACCAACGGCCTTTGGTAGCGACATTTATGGTTGTTCCCGGCGCCGGGGCGCCGGTCGGTCGTGGCGGCTTCATTTCGGCGCGCATCTGCGCCAACTCGTTGATCATTTTCTCGACTTGGGTTACATCCAGAGTCAGCGTGGCCGGAGGGTTGCTCGGTAATTTTACTGTCGCTATCGTTTTCTCTTGGTTCATCGTCCATGCCGGCGTGCAACTCGTCTGTGCTGTGGATGGTGAATACTGTACATATACGATAAACAAGATCATAGAAATCACTGCCGCTGCGCCAATAACGGTCCGCTTCATCGTGCTATCCTCGTTTTCCGCGCCCCTGTCTTGGGACTGGGCCTTATCTAACGCGGTTTGATCCTGCTGCATAGAAATCGAGCCCGGTGCCGCCCAGAGGCCAAGGTCCACAGCGCACCCGAGTCCTTGGTCCGCGGTCCGGCCGGCGTGCCGGATGCCGGCCTTTCTCCGAGTCCGGATAACCGGCTGCCCCGAAGACCCGGCGACACCGATGATAAGGCCGAATGATAAAGAAAGAGGCAACGGCGCCGACCGAAGACCGGCCGACCGGATGATTGGCGCAGCAGATCGTCGATCGGCGAGAATTAGCCTCGATTCGCGCGCCGGGACATGCCTATTATCAGGTTTACGCCTCCGCCCCGCGGACGCGCGGTCGAATTCGTCAAACAAGTTCGGGTGAAGAGCAGCCGCGATGGGATTGCCTGAGAGACAAGGTCTTTATGATCCGCGCAACGAGCACAACTCGTGCGGCGTCGGTTTCGTCGCCAATATCAGGGGACGAAAATCGCACGACATCATCGCGCGCGGCCTAGAGATCCTGGTTAATCTCGACCATCGCGGCGCCGTCGGTGCCGACCCGCTGGTCGGCGACGGCGCTGGCGTTCTGATCCAGATGCCCGATGCGCTACTGCGCGATTGGGCGAATACCCGGGGCCTCGATCTTCCGCCGCTCGGCCGCTACGCGGCCGCGATGTGCTTTCTGCCTCGCGACGACGAGGCGCGCGATTTCGCCACCCGCCACATCGAGCATTTTATCGCGGCCGAGGGCCAGTCGCTGATCGGCTGGCGCGACGTGCCGACCGACACGACCGGGCTCGGCGCCCGCGTCGTCGAAACTATGCCGGTGATCCGCCAGGCAATCATCGCCGCCGACCCGACGCTGCCCGACCAGGACGCCTTCGAACGCAAGATCCTGACCATCCGCAAACAAGCCTTGAACAGCGTCGTGGAGCTCGGAGCACATCACGGTCTCCCCGGTCTGCCCGAACTCTACATGCCGTCGTTCTCGACCCGGACCGTGGTCTACAAAGGATTGCTGCTGGCGCCGCAGGTCGGCAGCTTTTACCAGGATCTGCGCAACCCGTTGACCGTCTCGGCCCTGGCGCTGGTGCACCAGCGCTTTTCGACCAACACCTTCCCGTCGTGGCGCCTGGCCCACCCCTATCGCTTTCTGTGCCACAACGGCGAGATCAACACGGTCCGCGGCAACGTCAATTGGATGCACGCGCGTCGTCAGGCGATGACCTCGGAATTGCTGGGTGCGGATCTCGCCAAGATGGTGCCGCTGATCGGGCCCAACCAATCCGACACCGCCTGCATTGACAACGCGTTGGAGCTGCTGGTCGTCGGCGGCGGCTATTCGCTGGCGCACGCGATGATGATGCTGATCCCCGAGGCATGGGCCGGCGACCCGCAGATGGACCCGCAGCGGCGGGCCTTTTACGAATACCACGCGGCCTTGATGGAGCCGTGGGACGGCCCGGCGGCGATCGCCTTTACCGACGGCCGCCAGATCGGCGCGACCCTCGACCGCAACGGGCTGCGCCCGGCGCGCTATGTGATCACGGATGACGATCACGTGATCATGGCTTCGGAATCGGGGGTGCTGCCGATCCCGGAGGAAAATATCCGCCGCAAATGGCGGCTGCAGCCAGGCAAGATGTTGCTGATCGACCTCGAAGAGGGGCGGATCATCGACGACGACGAGGTCAAGCGCAACCTTGCCGCCGAGCATCCTTACGAAGGCTGGCTGCAGCAGACCCAGTTCAAGCTCGCCGAATTGCCGGAGCTGTCGGCGGATGCTCCGGGACGGGCCCACGAGGCCTCCGCGCAGGCCAATGATCCAACGGCGCACCTCAATCGGCAGCAGGCGTTCGGCTACACTCGGGAAGACATTCAGTTTTTCCTCGAACCGATGGCGCGTGACGGCGACGACCCGGTCGGCTCGATGGGTACCGACACGCCGCTCGCAGCGCTGTCGACCAAGCCCAAGCTTCTTTACAATTATTTCAAGCAGAATTTCGCGCAGGTCACCAACCCGCCGATCGACCCGATCCGCGAAGAGCTGGTGATGTCGCTGGTGTCGATGATCGGGCCGCGGCCGAATTTGTTGGGCCACGAGGCCGGCTCGCACTACCGGCTCGAAGTGGCGCAGCCGATCCTGACCGACGGCGATCTCAAAAAAATTCACGGCATCGAAGGCCTGGTCAGCGCCTTCCGCACCGACACGCTCGACGCCACATGGCCGGCAGCCGAGGGCGCCGACGGCATCGTGCCGGCGTTGGAGCGGCTGTGCCGCCAAGCGACCGCGGCGGTCGAAGCCGGCCACAACATCCTGATCCTGTCCGATCGCGCGACCTCGGCCGAGCGGGTGCCGATCCCGGCGCTGCTGGCGACCTCGGCGGTGCATCATCACCTGATCCGGCAGGGTCTGCGCACGCTGACCGGCATCGTCGTCGAAACCGGCGAAGCCCGCGAAGTCCACCATTTCTGCGCGCTTGCCGGCTATGGCGCCGAGGCCGTCAACCCCTATCTCGCGTTTGCCACCCTCGAGCAGATCCGGATCGAAAACGGCCTGCCGCTCAGCGCCGAGGCAGTGCAGAAGAACTACCTGAAGGCGGTCGGCAAAGGCGTCCTGAAGGTCATGTCCAAGATGGGCATCTCGACCTATCAGTCCTATTGCGGCGCGCAGATCTTCGACGCGGTCGGGCTCGCCAGCGATTTTGTCGAGAAATACTTCACCGGCACCGCGACGACGATCGAGGGGGTCGGCCTGCGCGAGATCGCCCGAGAAGCGGTCGAACGCCACCGTCACGCTTATGGCGACAATCCGATCTACCACGAGATGCTCGACGCCGGCGGCGACTATGCCTTTCGCCTGCGCGGCGAGGACCATGCCTGGACGCCGCAATCGGTAGCGAATTTGCAGCACGCGGTGCGCGGCAATTCGCTGGGCGACTATCGAGACTTTGCCACGACGATCAACGACCAGAGCGAGCGCCTCCTGACGATCCGCGGGTTGATGCGGCTCGATTTCGCGCCCGCGCCGGTGCCGCTCGACGAGGTCGAGCCGGCCCGCGACATCGTCAAGCGCTTCGCCACCGGGGCGATGAGCTTCGGCTCGATCAGCCGCGAGGCGCACACGACCTTAGCGATCGCGATGAACCGCATCGGCGGCAAATCCAATACTGGCGAGGGCGGCGAGGAGGCCGAGAGGTTCAAGCCGCTGCCCAACGGCAACTCGAAGCGCTCGGCGATCAAGCAGGTCGCCTCCGGAAGATTCGGCGTCACCACCGAATACTTAGTCAACGCCGATGTCCTGCAGATCAAGATGGCGCAAGGCGCCAAGCCCGGCGAGGGCGGCCAATTGCCTGGGCACAAGGTCGACAAGGCGATCGCCAAGGTGCGGCATTCGACGCCGGGGGTCGGGTTGATCTCGCCGCCGCCGCACCACGACATTTATTCGATCGAGGATTTGGCGCAGCTCATCCACGATCTGAAGAACGCCAATCCGCTGGCCGCGGTGTCGGTCAAGCTCGTCTCCGAGGTCGGGGTCGGCACCGTCGCCGCCGGCGTCGCCAAGGCGCGCGCCGACCATGTGACGATCGCCGGATTTGAGGGGGGCACCGGGGCAAGCCCGCTGACCTCGCTGACCCACGCCGGCTCGCCCTGGGAGATCGGGCTCGCCGAAACCCAGCAGACGCTGGTGCTGAACGGATTGCGCGGCCGCATCGCGGTGCAGGTCGACGGCGGGCTGCGCACCGGGCGCGATGTCGTGATCGCGGCACTGCTCGGCGCGGACGAATTCGGCTTTTCGACAGCGCCATTGATCGCCGCCGGCTGTGTGATGATGCGCAAATGCCACCTGAATACTTGCCCGGTCGGCATCGCCACCCAAGACCCGGTCCTGCGCGTCCGTTTCACCGGCCAGCCCGAGCAGGTCATCAACTATTTCTTCTTCGTCGCCGAGGAAGTGCGCGAGCTGATGGCTCGGCTCGGGTTCCACAAATTCGGCGAGATGATCGGTCGGGTCGACAAACTCGACACGATCCGCGCCGTCGAGCACTGGAAGGCCAAGGGCATCGACCTCTCGCGCCTGCTTCATCGCATGACTCCCGCACCCGGCGTCGCGATCCATAACTGCGAACGGCAGGACCATCACCTCGGCAAGGCGCTCGACAACGAGCTGATCGCCGCGGCGCAATCCTCGCTCGACGCGCGCGAGCCGGTGCGCATCGAGCGCGACATCCGCAACGTGCACCGAACCGTGGGCGCCATGCTGTCGGGCGAGGTGGCGCGGCGCTACGGCCATGCCGGGCTGCCGCAGGATACAATCTGGCTGAGCTTCCGCGGTACCGCGGGCGGAAGTTTCGGGGCATTTCTGGCGCGCGGCGTGACACTCGAACTGTTCGGCGACGCCAACGACTATGTCGGCAAGGGATTGTCGGGCGGCCGCCTGATCGTCCGCCAACCGTCCGAGGCGACCCGCGAGCCGACCGAGAACATCATCATCGGCAATACCGTCCTCTATGGCGCCATTGCCGGCGAAGCCTATTTCGAAGGGATCGCCGGCGAACGCTTTGCGGTGCGCAACTCGGGCGCTGTCTCGGTGGTCGAGGGTACCGGCGACCATGGCTGCGAATATATGACCGGGGGAGTCGTGGTGGTGCTCGGCGACACCGGGCGCAATTTCGCCGCCGGCATGTCGGGCGGAATCGCCTATGTCTGGGACCCCCACGCGCGGTTCCGTAACCTGTGCAATCCCGCGACCGTCGGGCTCGAAGCGGTGGCAGCGCCGGATCCAGACGAGGGCGAGGGCCCCGACCGGCCGCATCAGCGCTCGCCCAATGTCGAGGATGCCGGCATGGGCGATCTCTTGCGCTTCGACGCGGCGCGGCTGCGCATCCTGCTCGAGCGCCATCACCTGTTGACCGGCAGCGCCCGAGCTCGCGGGCTGCTTGAGGACTGGGACAATGCGCTCAGTTGCTTTGTCAAGGTGATGCCGAAGGATTATCGGCGCGCGCTGCTCGAAATGCAGGCGGAGCGGCAAGCCGCCCGGACCGAGGCCGCTGAGTGACCAGCCCGTTCGGCCCACCACTCCTCGCCCTAACCCTCTCCCCGAAAGCGGGGCGAGGGAGCAGCCCGCTCGCTCCCCTAGCCCCGCGCGAGCGGGCAGAGGGAGAGGCCCGGATTAGCGGAAGGGCGAGGGCCTGCGCGCGACCGATTTCGCCATTGGCTTCGTCGCATGGCTAGGCCGACGGGCTTTCTCGAATTCGCGCGCCGCGAACGGCCTTTCGAGAAGCCAGACGTTCGGCGGCGCAGCTGGGACGAGTTCGTCAAGCCGCTTCCCGAGCCGGAGACGCGCCGGCAGGCGGCGCGCTGCATGGATTGCGGCATTCCGTTTTGCCACAGCGGCTGCCCGGTCAACAATTTGATCCCCGACTGGAACAACCTAGTTTATCGCGATCAGTGGCGGGCGGCGCTAAGGATGCTGCATTCGACCAATAATTTTCCGGAGTTCACCGGCCGCGTCTGCCCGGCGCCCTGCGAAGCAGCGTGCACGCTCAACATCGACGACAACCCGGTCACGATCAAGACGGTCGAATGCGCGATCGTCGACCGCGGGTGGGCGGAAGGCTGGATCGAGCCGGTCGTGCCGACGCAGCGGACCGGCAAGAATGTCGCCGTGGTCGGCTCGGGGCCGGCGGGGTTGGCCTGCGCGCAGCAGCTCGCGCGCGCCGGGCATCGGGTGACCCTATTCGAAAAGTCCGACCGCCTCGGCGGCCTGCTGCGTTATGGCATCCCCGATTTCAAGATGGATAAGCGGCTGATCGACCGCCGCACCGGGCAGATGATTGAAGAGGGCGTCGTCTTTCGCACCGAGGTCGAAATCGGCGTTGATGTCGCGATCAGCGCAGTGCTCGGGAAGTTCGACGCGGTAGCGATGACTGGCGGAGCCGAGTTGCCGCGCGATCTCGAAGTCCCGGGCCGGGAACTCGGCGGCATTCACTTTGCCATGGACTTCCTGCCGCAGCAGAACAAGCGCAATGCCGGCGACGGCGAGGAACGCGCCGCTCCCGCCGGCACGATTACCGCAGGGGGCAAGCACGTCATCGTGATCGGCGGCGGCGACACCGGGTCGGACTGCATCGGCACCTCGGTGCGCCAAGGGGCCGCGTCTATCACCCAGCTGGAAATTCTGCCAAAACCGCCCGAACATGAAAACAAGGCGCTGACCTGGCCCGATTGGCCGTTGAAGTTGCGCACTTCCTCCTCGCAGGAAGAGGGCTGCGAGCGCGACTGGTCGGTGCTGACCAAGCGGGCGATCGGCGAGCATGGCCGGATCGCGGCGCTCGAATGCGTCCGCGTTCAATGGGTCGATAATCCGGACGGCCGCTTTTTGATGCAGGAAATCCCGGGCAGCGCTTTTGCGCTCAAGGCTGACCTGGTCCTGCTGGCGATGGGGTTCTTGGGGCCGCACCAAAACGGGATGGTCGAGCAATCGGGCGCTGCCCTCGACGCGCGCGGCAACGTTCTCGCCAACACTATCGACTACCGCACGTCAATCCCCAAGCTGTTCGCCGCCGGCGATATGCGGCGCGGCCAGTCGCTGGTCGTCTGGGCGATCCGCGAGGGCCGCCAATGCGCCCGCGCGATCGACGAATTCCTGATGGGCGCGAGCCTGCTGCCGCGCTGAGGTCCACATGCCAAAGGTACAAGCCCTCGGCCATCACTGCTCCTGGTTCGCTGACGTGAACGGCGAATCCCTTCCTTGCGTCCATAAACACTGGTGGACGCGCGGCAGCAGGTATTACGATCCGAAATGTAAACTAGGCGAAAAACAGTGGGACGATTTGATCGCTGCCATTAGAGACAAGAAGCGCGTTGTTCTCACTGTCGATGATGTCATTGGCGCCCAACCGCCATCGTTTGAAAGAACTGGCTACATCGGATTCTATGCGGTTGCTAATGTCACGGTCGACAGCAAGGGACTCAAGTTCAATTTTATCGAACGATCAGTCGACTTGGCTTAGCTATCGGACCAGTCCTTCCGGTGGAGAGAGCATGGCCGAGCCGAAGGAAGACGTGGACGGCCACGGATCAGGTCCTTGGGCTGAAGGCCAGGTGGTCAAGCCCGATCACGGGCGCCTGGGTTGTTCCGATCAATTCTCTTGCAACCGAATTTCCCGGACCGGACAGCCGTGGGTCAACCCCTGCCATCGCATTGCTTTCTTCGAGAAATGTTCAACAAGATTCTGATTGCCAATCGTGGCGAGATCGCCTGCCGGGTGATCCGCACCGCGCGGCGGATCGGGATCGACACGGTCGCGGTCTATTCCGATGCCGACGCCGCGGCGCTGCATGTGAAGATGGCCGACGAGGCGATCCGGATCGGTCCGGCGCCGTCGGCCGAGAGTTATCTGAACATCGACCGCATCGTCGACGCCTGCCGGGCGAGCGGTGCCGAGGCGGTCCATCCAGGCTATGGGTTTCTGTCCGAAAACGCAGCGTTCGCAGCGGCGCTCGCCGAAGCCGGCGTTGTCTTTGTCGGGCCTGGGCCGTACGCGATCGCAGCGATGGGCGACAAGATCCAGTCGAAAAAGCTCGCACGCGATGCCGGGGTGACGACCGTGCCCGGACACCTCGACATCGTACCCGATGCCAAGGCCGCGGTCGCGGTCGCCCGCGACGTCGGCTATCCGGTCATGATCAAAGCGTCGGCCGGCGGCGGCGGCAAAGGGATGCGCATCGCCGCCTCGGACGAGGAGACGCGCGACGGGTTTCGCGCGGCCGCAGGCGAGGCCAAGTCGAGCTTTGCCGACGACCGGATCTTTATCGAGAAGTACATCGAGGAGCCGCGGCATATCGAGATCCAAGTTCTGGGCGACATGCACGGCAATATCGTCCACCTCGGCGAGCGCGAATGCTCGATCCAGCGGCGGCACCAGAAAGTCGTCGAGGAGGCGCCGAGCCCGTTTCTAGACGAGGCGACCCGCGCGGCGATGGGGGGCCAAGCGGTGGAATTGGCCCGCGCCGTCGATTATCGCTCGGCCGGCACGGTCGAGTTCATCGTCGACCGTCAGCGCAATTTCTACTTTCTCGAGATGAATACGCGGCTGCAGGTCGAACACCCAGTGACCGAACTGGTGACCGGCCTCGACCTGGTCGAGCTGATGCTGCGCGTCGCGGCGGGGGAAAGGCTGCCGTTTGCCCAGGGCGATGTCCGGCTCCGAGGCTGGGCCATAGAGGCGAGGATTTATGCCGAGGATCCGTCCCGCGGCTTTTTGCCGTCGAGCGGTCGCCTCGTTCGCTATCGGCCGCCTCACGGCGAGGGAGTGCGGCTCGATGACGGGGTCTTCGAAGGGGCCGAGATCAGCGTCTATTACGATCCGATGATCGCCAAGCTCTCGGCCTTTGGCCCCGATCGCGACACCGCGCTCGGCCGCCTGATCGACGCCCTCGACGAGTTCTATATCAGCGGCGTCCAAAGCAACGCGGCGTTTCTCGCGGCGGTCGCGGCGAAACCGCGGTTTCGCGCGGGCACGCTGTCGACCAACTTCATTGCCGAGGAATTTCCTGGCGGGTTCGCCCCTCCTGCCGATTTTGTCGAACCCGACCGGGCGATCCTGCTCGCCGCGGCGCTGGCCGGGCGTCGGCTGCGCGAAGCCGAGACGACGATCGACGGCACACCCGAAGGGAGCCGCGCCAAAATCCCCGAACAATGGACAATCTTGCTCGACGGTGCGCCGCACGCGGTCTCGGTGCGGCCGGTTGACGGCGGCTACACGATCGAGATCGACGGAAAACGCCTGGTGGCAAGCACCGATTGGCGGCCCGGCCAGGTCCTATTGCGTGCGCATCTCGAAGCGCAAGTTGCAACCGTGCAGATCGAGCGATTGCCGGGCGGCGAATTTCGCCTGGTCCACGGGGGCGTCATCCGCCGGGCGCAAGTGCTAACGCCGCGCATTGCCGAACTGTTGGCGCTGATGCCGCAAAAGAAGGCGGCGGACGCCTCTCGCCTGCTGCTGTCGCCGATGCCGGGCCTGTTGTCGTCGCTCGCGGTGGCTCAGGGCCAGGAGGTAAAGGCCGGGGAGCCGCTCGCCATTGTCGAAGCGATGAAAATGGAGAATGTGCTGCGCGCCGAGCGCGACGGCCGCATTGCCAAGATACGTGCCAAGCTTGGAGACAGCCTCGCCGTCGACGAGGTGATCCTCGAATTCGAGTGACGGACCGCACCCTGACCCACCCGGGGCCGGGGCCCACCCCGTCTCTTCGGCCCGGGTCTTCCTCCCCGCATTGCGGGAGAGGGGGGTCCTGAGCGCAGCGAAGGGGATGAGGGAGCAGCGTCTACAGCATCGGTAGCCCGGTTTGGCGGCGGCCGCGCGGAAAGGCGGCATCGATCCGGGCGATCGCCTCGGACGAGAGGACCAGGTCGCCGGCGCCGGCGAGTTCCTCGACATGCTCGGGCACAGAGGCCTTGGGGATCGCGAAGATCGAAGGCCGCCGGACCAGAAAGGCCAGCGCCACTTGGCGCGGCGTCACCTCGTGCGCAGCGGCGATCTCGGCCAACACCCGACCGCCGGCCGTGTGCGGACCGGGAAATCGGCTGTGGCCGAACGGGCTGTAGGCGACCACGGCAACCTCGTGCTGCTCGCACCACGGGACCACCGCGTGCTCGATGCCGCGTTCCAGCAGGTGGTAGAGTACCTGATTGCAGGCGAGCGAGCGCTCGCCGGCGATCGCGTGGACCGCCGCGAGGTCGTCGGCGTCGAAATTGCTGACGCCCCAGCTGAGGATCTTCCCCTCGCGCTGCAATTCCTCGAAGGCGCCGAGGGTCTCTGCCAGCGGGTGCGGGCCGCGCCAGTGCAGCAGATAGCAGTCGATCCGATCGGTGCGCAGCCGTTTCAGCGAGCGCTCGCAGGCGGCCCGCGTGCCCGTGCGGGAGGCGTTCTGCGGCAACACCTTCGACACCAGAAAGACCTCGTCACGACGCCCGGCAACGGCCTCGCCGATGATCTCCTCGGCCGCACCCGAGCCGTACATCTCGGCGGTGTCGATATGGTTCATGCCGAGATCGAGGCCGCGGCGCAGCGCCGCGATCGCGGTCGGGCGATGGGCCTGCTCGAAATACCACGTGCCCATGCCGATGACCGCGACCTTACACCCGGTCGGTCCAAATAGTCGGTGCTGCATCACGATCCCTCCGTGCCGCCGAGCGGGCCTATGCCGCGTGAGCCTTTGCCCTCGCTCCGGTAAATAGCTTGATCGTCTCACGGTTGAAGGCCGGGATGTCGTCGGGCTTGCGGCTGGTGACGAGATTACCATCGCGGACGTGCCATGATCCTGACCTCCTTCGAGGTGAGTTGGGACGATCCGCTCGAGATGTCCGGAACCACAGATCAGCGCCAGCCGTCGAGCAAACCGCCTTGACGGTTGTCATCTTTTGAGGGTCAACGACGCAGCGGATCGATTACTCCCAGCCGAGGCCGGGATCGAGAAGGCGCGCGGCCGCATCGAGAGAGGACACGATTGAAGACCGTTCGGTTACGGGTGAGGGGGCGAGTGCAGGGCGTCGGCTATCGCGCCTGGGCGATCAAGACCGCCATGAAGCTCGGGCTGCGGGGCTGGGTGCGCAACCGCACCGACGGCTCGGTTGAAATGTCGGTGACAGGACCGGACGACGCCGTCGCAGCGATGATCAACTCATGCCGGCAAGACCCGCCAGTCGCGCGCGTCGACGAGATCGACATCGTCGACGCCGCAGACGACGGCAGCGACGGCTTTACGGCGCGGCCGACCGAATAGCAGTCAGGGAGGTGAGGGAGGTCAGGCCGCTTCGGCCGCGTCCTTGTCCTCGGTGCCGGTCGGGCCGGAATCCCGGCCCTTGGCCGTGGGGTCGCGATCGACCAGCTCGATCACCGCCATCGCCGCGTTGTCGCCGTAGCGAAACCCGGCCTTGATGATCCGGGTATAGCCGCCGGCGCGGCCGGAATAACGCTCGGCGAGCGTTGTCATCAGCTTGTTGGCGAGAACCGAATCCTGGAGTCGAGCGATGGCCCGGCGCCGTCCCGCCAACCCGCCATGCTTGCCGATCGTGATCAGCCGCTCGACGATCGGGCGCAAATCCTTGGCCTTGGGTAGGGTCGTGGTGATCTGCTCGTGCTTGATCAGGGCGGCCGCGAGATTCTCGAACATCGCCTTGCGATGCTCGGAGCGACGGCTGAAGCTGCGGCCTTTCAGGCGATGGCGCATCGGGTCCTCAATAGGGTTCGTCGAGCCGCTTGGCCAGCTCTTCGATGTTCTCGGGGGGCCAATTCGGGATTTCCATACCGAGATGCAACCCCATCTGAGCCAGCACTTCCTTGATTTCATTCAGCGATTTGCGCCCAAAATTGGGAGTCCGCAGCATCTCGGCCTCCGATTTCTGCACCAGATCGCCGATGTAGACGATGTTGTCGTTCTTCAGGCAATTTGCTGAGCGCACGGACAGCTCGAGCTCGTCGACCTTGCGCAACAGGTTCTTGTTGAACGGCAGCTCGCTTGGCCGCGTGTCGTCGGAGGGGTGGCGCGGCTCCTCGAAATTGATGAACAGCTGCAACTGGTCCTGCAGGATGCGGGCGGCGAGCGCCACGGCATCCTCGGGCGTCACCGCGCCGTTGGTTTCGACCCGCATCGCCAGCCGGTCATAGTCGGTGACCTGGCCGACGCGGGTATTCTCGACCCGATAGGAGACCTTGCGGACCGGGCTGAACAGGGCATCGACCGGAATGAGGCCGATCGGTGCATCCTCAGCCCGGTTCTGCGTGCCCGGCACGTATCCTTTACCGCTTTCGACGGTCAGTTCCATTGTGATCCTGGCGCCGTCGTCGAGGGTGCAGATCGCCAGTTCGGGGTTCATGATATCGATGTCGTGACCGGTTTCAATCGCCGCAGCGCGGATTTCGCCCGGACCGTTGGCGCGCAACCGCATGCGCTTGGGCCCTTCGCCAAACATCCGCAGGTCGATGCCTTTGACGTTGAGGACGATGTCGGTCACGTCCTCGAGGACGCCGGGGATCGACGAGAATTCATGCAGCACGCCCTCGATTTGCAGCGAGGTCACCGCCGCTCCCTGCAACGAAGAGAGCAGCACGCGTCGCAAGGCGTTGCCCAAAGTCAATCCGAACCCGCGCTCTAGCGGCTCGGCGACCACAGTCGCAACCCGCTTCGGATCGTCGCCGGGCTCTACCGAAAGTAGTTTCGGCTTTATCAGTGTCTGCCAATTCTTTTGAATCACGATTGAAACCTCGATCGGTAGAGGCGAGCGCTATCGACAACAGCAACCGAAGACACCACCGCCGCATCTCGACAGACGCCGCGGCGGTGGAGCGGTCTGCCGGTCAGACGCGGCGCCGTTTGGGCGGCCGGCACCCGTTGTGCGGGATCGGCGTCACATCGCGGATCGAGGTCACCGCAAACCCCACTCCCTGGAGGGCGCGCAGCGCCGATTCGCGTCCCGATCCGGGACCCTTGACCTCGATCTCCAAGGTGCGCATGCCGTGCTCCATAGCTTTGCGGCCGGCATCTTCGGCCGCGACCTGCGCGGCGTACGGAGTTGATTTACGCGAGCCCTTGAAGCCCTGACTGCCCGATGACGACCACGCGATAGTGTTTCCTTGCGCGTCGGTAATGGTAATCATCGTGTTGTTGAACGTGGCGTTCACATGCGCCGTCCCCGATGTAATGTTCTTGCGTTCGCGCCGCCGCAGGCGCGGCGCCGCCGCCGTTCTGGCCATCGATCCGGTTCCGCCGTTTTGCCTAGGGTCTCGGGTTGTCTGAGTGCTTGGACCTACTTCTTCTTGCCGGCGATCGGTCGAGCCGGCCCCTTGCGCGTTCGCGCGTTGGTATGGGTGCGCTGCCCGCGTACCGGAAGCCCCTTGCGGTGCCGCAATCCTCGATAGCAGCCGAGGTCCATCAGACGTTTGATGTTCATCGCCACCAGCCGTCGCAGATCGCCCTCGACTGTAAACTCGCGATCGATCACCTCGCGCACGCGCAACACCTCGTCATCGGTCAATTCGTGCACTCGGCGTTCGGCCGGGATGCCAATTCGCGTACAGATCTGAAGGGCCGTGGTGCGTCCGATGCCATGGATATAGGTCAACCCGATCGGGACCCGCTTTTGATTGGGAATGTTGACGCCAGCGATGCGCGCCACGTGCACTTCTCCTTGAAAGAGATGAGATAAGGGCGAAATCGGCAATTCGCAAGGGCGGGTACTATAGCGAAATCCAATCGCACGTCAACCAGGCTTGCGCCATAGCGCCGGCCGCTGGACCCGCCGTGTGCAGCGGCGCCGCTCAGCCCAAGATCTCCCTGATCCGACGCATCACCTCGTCGATCCCGCTCATGCCGTCGACAACGCGCAGGATTCCGTGGGCGCGGTAATAAGGCAGGATCGGCGCGGTCTGGCCACGATACACGTCCAAACGCGCCTTGACCGCCTCGGGCCGATCGTCGGGACGGTGCACGAATTCGCGGCTGCCGCAGACATCACAGACGCCCTCGCTGCGCGGGCGGTGCAAGCGGTCGTGATAGCTCGCCCCGCACTTGGCGCAGGTAAATCGCCCGGACAGCCGGTCGATCAGCACCCTCTCGTCTACCTCGATGTTGATGGCGTGATCTAGGCTGAGCCGGCGCTTGGCCAGCATCTCGTCTAGCGCCTGGGCCTGCGGCATGGTGCGCGGGAAACCGTCGAGCACAAAGCCTGCGCGGCAATCGGGCTCGACGATGCGGGCGGCGATCATCTCGATGATGATCCCGTCCGGAACCAACTGGCCCGAATCCATGATGCCCTTGACCCGCATCCCAAACTCGCTGCCCGAAGCGGTGGTGGCGCGCAGCATATCGCCGGTGGCGAGATGGCGAATGCCGCGGCTCTGCTCGATCCGTTTGGCCTGAGTCCCCTTTCCCGATCCCGGCGGGCCGAGCAGGACCAGGTTCATCCGCGCCGACCCCTCAGCTTCGCCTTTTTGATCAGACCCTCATACTGATGGGCCAAGAGGTGCGAGTGGATCTGCGCCACTGTGTCCATCGTGACGCTGACAACGATCAGCAGGCTGGTTCCTCCGAAATAAAACGGGACCGAATATTGCGAAATAAGGATCTCGGGAAGGATACAGACCGCCGCCAGATAGGCCGCTCCGACCACAGTCAGTCGGGTCAGGATGTAATCGAGATAATCGGCGGTGTTTTTCCCCGGGCGAATGCCAGGAATAAAGCCGCCGTATTTGCGCAGATTGTCCGCGGTCTCGGTAGGGTTGAACACGATTGCGGTATAGAAAAAAGTGAAGAAGACAATAAGAGCGACGTAGAGCACCATATAGAGCGGCCGGCCGTGCGCCAGATAGGCGGTGATCTCGCCGAGCCAGCCGGTAAACCCGCCGCCCCCAGTCGTTGAGAAATTAGCAACCGTTGCCGGCAGCAGCAGCAACGAGGAGGCAAAGATCGGCGGGATCACCCCCGAGGTGTTGAGCTTGAGCGGCAGGTGCGAGGCATCGCCGCCGAACATCTTGTTGCCGACCTGACGTTTGGGATACTGGACCAGAATGCGGCGCTGGGCGCGTTCCATGAACACGATGAAGGTGACCACCGCCACCGACAAGATCAGGAAAAAGATGATGAAATAGGTCGATATCGCGCCGGTGCGGCCGAGTTCCAGAGTCGAAGCCAGCGCGTGCGGCAGGTTGGCGACAATGCCGGACATGATGATCAGCGAGATACCATTGCCGATGCCGCGTTCGGTGATCTGCTCGCCGAGCCACATCAGAAACACCGTGCCGCCGACCAGGGTCACGACCGTGACCAGGCGGAAGAACAGTCCGGGATCGAGCACCGCCGTTTCGGCCCCGGAATGCATGCCCTCGATCCCGACGGCGATCCCGTAGGCTTGAACCAGACCCAACAGGACGGTGCCGTAGCGGGTGTATTGATTGAGCGTCTTGCGGCCGCTCTCGCCCTCCTTTTTCAGCGCCTCCAGGGTCGGCGACACCGCCGTCAGCAGCTGGATGATGATCGACGCCGAGATGTACGGCATGATGCCGAGGGCAAAGATCGTCATGCGCCCGAGCGCGCCGCCCGAGAACATGTCGAACATGCCGAGGATGCCGCCGGCATTGCGCGAAAAGATCTGGTTGAGGATCGACGGGTCGATCCCGGGGATCGGGATGTAGGTGCCGAGCCGATAGATCAACAGCGCGCCGAGGGTAAACCAAATCCGGCTCTTCAGCTCGGTCGCCTTGGTAAAGGCGGAGAGATTGATGCTGGAAGCGAGTTGCTCGGCGACTGACGCCATCTGACGTATCCCTAAAGAAGGCTTGGTCCGGACCAACACTCGGTCTGGACCGACGCCCGACCGCAGCTCGCCCGGAGGATCACGCCGGCCCGGACGTCACCGATTTTGGTTTGCGCGCGCGCCCGGCCCGCACGATCACCGCTCCCCCGGCGCTCTCGACGGCGGCGATCGCCGCCTTCGAGGCGCCGGCCACCGAGATCGTCAATGCCGCGCGCAGTTCGCCCTTGGCCAAGAGGCGCACGCCGTCGCCTTGCCGCCGCAGCACCCCTGCGGCGACCAATGCCGCACCATCGAGCGTGCCCTCGGGTTTGAGCTTGCCAGCGTCGAGCGCCTGCTGCAGCCGGCCGAGATTGACCACCTTGAAATTCAGCCGAAACATGCTGTTGTCAAAGCCGCGTTTCGGCAGGCGGCGGTGCAGCGGAGTCTGGCCGCCTTCGAACCCGTTGAGCGCTACTCCGCTGCGCGCGGTCTGACCCTTGCCACCTCGAGCCGAGGTCTTGCCCTTGCCCGATCCGATGCCGCGCCCGACCCGCTTCGCGCGGTAGTGCGCGCCCGGATTGTCCCTGATTTCATTGAGCTTCATTGCGCCAGCATCCTGCCCGATGCAGTGCCCGGCCGGTTCATTCTGCTTCCTCCACGATCCGCACCAAGTGCTTCACCTTGTTGATCATGCCGCGGATCGAAGGAGTGTCCTCGAGAATGCGGCGACGATGACGCTTGTTGAGACCGAGCCCAATCAGCGTCGCCTCCTGGTCATGCCGTCGGCCAATCGGGCTGCCGGTCTGCTCGACCGTGACCGACTTTTTGCCCGTCGCTTCGCCAGTCATCACATCGGCTCCCGCACCTCGGCGTCGCGCCGGCCGAGGACTTCGCCGACCTTTTTGCCGCGCCGCGCCGCCACCGCGCGCGGGCTGGTCGCCCGGCCAAGTGCGGCGAAGGTCGCCTTGATCATATTGTGCGGATTGGCGCTGCCGGTCGACTTGGCGACCACGTCATGGACCCCGAGCGCCTCGAAGATTGCGCGCATCGGGCCGCCCGCAATGATCCCGGTACCCGCCTTGGCGGAGCGAATGATGACCTGGCCGGCGCCGTAGCCGCTGGCGATGTCGTGATGCAGGGTGCGCCCTTCGCGCAATGGCACGCGGATCATGCTGCGCCTCGCCTGCTCGGTGGCCTTGCGGATTGCTTCGGGAACCTCGCGCGCCTTGCCGGCGCCATAGCCGACCCGTCCCTTGCGGTCGCCGACGACGACGAGTGCGGCAAAACCGAAGCGCCGACCGCCCTTGACCACCTTGGCGACGCGGTTGATGTTGACCAGCTTTTCGGCAAACTCGCTCTCTTCGCGGTCGCGCGATTGGCGATCGCCGTCGCCCCGCCCGCGCCGGTCGCCCTGGTTGCGTGACATCGTGCGCGCCATAGCCGGTCCTTTCAAAAATCCAGTCCGCCCTCGCGGGCGGCGTCGGCCAGGGCCTTGACCCGGCCGTGAAACAGATAGGCGCCGCGATCGAACACGACGCGCTCAACCCCGGCCGCTTTCGCCCGCTCGGCGATCAGCTTGCCGACCGCCCCCGCGGCGGCAATGTCAGCGCCGGTGCGCAGGCTCGCTTTAAGGGCGCCATCGAGGCTCGACGCCGCCGCCAAAGTCCGTCCGGCCGCATCATCGATGATCTGCGCATAGATGTGTTTCGACGAGCGGAAAACCGAGAGTCGCGGCCGATTGTTGGCGGCGCGGCGCAGATTTGCCCGCACCCGCTGGCGCCGGCGCAGGAAAAGGGCTTTGGCATGCTGCGGCATCGCGGCTACTTCTTCTTGCCTTCCTTTCGGCGGACGATCTCGCCGGCGTATTTGATGCCCTTGCCCTTATAAGGCTCGGGCGGGCGAAAGGC
The DNA here is from genome assembly GCA_963832875.1 of uncultured Alphaproteobacteria bacterium. Classification (GTDB taxonomy): domain Bacteria; phylum Pseudomonadota; class Alphaproteobacteria; order ATCC43930; family CGMCC-115725; genus AP-15. The sequence continues at coordinate 99,076 of CAWHWB010000010.1, forward strand.
GCGGATTTCGGCGGCGACCTGGCCCACGCGCTGGCGGTCAGCGCCGCTGACGCTAATTACGGTCGGGCGCTCGCAAACGATCCGGACATCCTCGGGGATCGGAAACGGAATGTCGTGGCTGTAGCCGAGCTGCAGGTTCAAGACATTCCCCTGGACCGCGGCGCGGTAGCCGACGCCATTGATTTCGAGACCGACCGAGAAACCCTTCGATACCCCTGTGACCATGTTGCTGACCAATGCCCGGGTGGTCCCCCACATCGCACGCGCCTCTTTGGTGTCGCCGGCGGGCGCGATCGTGACTGCGCCGTCGGCGAGCGTCGCGGTGACGGTGTTGCTAACCACCAGGCGCAGCGTGCCTAGCCCGCCCTTCGCCGTCAAGGTCCGGCCCGAGAGCTGGACCTCGACACCGTCCGGCACCGGCACCGGATTTTTGCCGATACGCGACATTGGGTTACCCTCAAAACACCCGGCAGAGCACCTCGCCGCCGACCTTGGCGACGCGGGCTTCGTTGTCGGACAGGACCCCGCGCGGGGTCGACAGGATGGCGATGCCGAGCCCGTTATAGGTCCGCGGCAGATCGGCGATCCGCGAATAGGTGCGACGGCCGGGCTTCGACACCCGCGCGATCTCACGGATCACCGGCTCGCCGTCGACATATTTGAGTTCGATCTTGAGCTCGGCGACCCCGGGCCGCAGATCCTCGCGACTGTAACCGCGAATGTACCCCTCGCGCTTCAAAACTTCGAGCACATTGGCGCGGATCTTCGAGGCGGGCGAAGCAACGACCGCTTGGCGCGCCCGCTGCCCGTTGCGAATCCGCGTCAACATATCGCCCAGAGGGTCGCTCATCGTCATGCCGGGCCCCCTACCAGCTCGACTTCAGCATGCCAGGAATCTGGCCTGAGGAGGCGAGTTCGCGCACGGCGATGCGCGACAGCCTGAACTTGCGGTAAAACCCGCGCGGCCGCCCGGTCAGAGCGCACCGATTGCGGACCCGCGTCGGCGACCCGTTGCGCGGCAGCACGGCGAGCTTCAGCTGCGCCGCGAACCGCTCCTCTGGCGGGGCGCTCCGGTCTATCGCGATCTCTTTCAGTCGGGCGCGGCGCGGTGCGGTCTGCTTGGCGAGCTTGATCCGCCGGGCGTTTTTCTCGATCGCGCTCTTCTTTGCCATCCGACTAGAACTCCTGACCCGATCAGTTCGCAAACGGCATGTCGAAACCTTTGAGCAGCGCCCTTGCCTCGGCGTCGCTCTTTGCCGTCGTGGTGACGACTACGTTCATCCCGCGCACCGCGTCTACCCGGTCGTAATCGACTTCCGGAAACACGATCTGCTCCTTGAGCCCGAGCGCGAAATTGCCGCGTCCGTCGAAGCTCCGACCCGAAATTCCGCGGAAGTCGCGCACCCGCGGCAATGCCACGTTGACCAGCCGATCGAGAAATTCGTACATCCGTTCGCGCCGCAGCGTGACCTTGCAGCCGATCGGCATGCCCTGGCGAAGCTTGAACGTGGCGATCGATCGTTTGGCCTTGGTAATCACCGGATGCTGGCCGGTGATCGCGGTCAGTTCGCCGGCCGCGGCCTCGACCTTTTTGCTGTCCTGCACCGCCTCGCCCACACCCATATTGACGACGATCTTTTCCAGTCGCGGCACCTGCATCAGGTTGGTGTAGCCGAACTCCGCCATCAGCGCCGGGCGCAAATTCGTCTCGTAATGCTGCTGCAGGCGCGGCTTGCTCATCTCTGCTACCTGTCGATGATTTCGCCCGAACGGCGAGCGACCCGGACCTTGCGGCCGTCGTCGAGGATCCTGTAGCCGATGCGGGTCGGCTTGCCCGAGCCCGGATCGACATGGGCGACATTGGAGACGTGCAATGCCAGCTCCTTCTCGACAATGCCGCCGGGCTCGCCCATCCGCGGCTTGGTGTGCCGCCTGGCGATGTTGACGCCCTGGACGACGACGCGCCGCTCGGTCGGAAAGACGCGCAGCACCTCGCCGGTGCGGCCCTTGTCGCGGCCGCTGATGACGACGACGTTGTCGCCCTTTTTGATCTTCAGCTTCGGCATGAGCTGGTTCCGGGCACAGCGGTCACAACACTTCGGGGGCGAGCGAGACGATCTTCATGAACCGGCGCGCCCGCAACTCGCGGGTGACCGGGCCGAAGATCCGGGTTCCGATCGGCTCACCCGCCGGGGTGATCAGCACCGCAGCGTTGCGATCGAAGCGGATGGCGCTGCCGTCGACGCGACGGATCTCCTTGGCGGTGCGCACGATGACGGCGCGGTGTACGTCGCCTTTCTTGACCCGGCCGCGCGGGATCGCCTCCTTGACCGAGACGATTATAACGTCGCCCACGGTCGCGGTTCGGCGCTTGGAGCCGCCCAGAACCTTGATGCACTGCACCCGGCGCGCGCCTGAATTGTCGGCGACGTCGAGGTTGGTCTCCATCTGGATCATGGCGCACCCGAAGCAGGTTCGGCGGCACCGAGCCCCGGCTCGACTGCGACCGCGCGATCGGCCGCCGACTCCTCGCCAGCAGCGCCCCGGGGGCGCGCGCACCGACTTGCTCCTCGGCGACGCCGAGCACGACCCAGTGCTTGCGCTTCGAGATCGGGCGGCTTTCCTCGATGCGGACCGCGTCGCCGACATGCCAGTGATTGGCTTCGTCATGCGCGGCGTATTTCTTCGAATGGGTGATGAATTTCTTGTAGACGGGATGCATCACCCGGCGCTCGACCCGGACGATCACCGTCTTGTCACAGGCGTCGCTGACGACGACACCCTGAAGAACCCGTTTGGACATAGCCAATCTTTCTCAGGTCGCCATGCGCCTAGAACGCCTTGCGGCGCCGTTCGCCGAGGATGGTCTTGGTGCGGGCGATGTCGCGCCGCACCTGACGCACCCGCGCGGTGTTCTCGAGCTGGCCATTGGCGCGCTGAAAACGCAAGTTGAAGATCTCCTTGCCGAGCGTGTCGAGCTGACCGCTCAGTTCGTCATCCGTCTTGGCCCTGACATCGGCCGCCTTCATCGCGCACCCTCCTCGCCGGGGCGCGCGACGAAGCGGGTGCCGAGCGGCAATTTTGCCGCGGCCAGCGCAAACGCCTCGCGCGCGATCTCGGCCGGCACGCCATCGAGCTCGAACATGATCCGGCCGGGCTTGACCCGGCACACCCAGAATTCGGGCGAGCCCTTGCCGCTGCCCATGCGCACCTCAGCCGGCTTGTGCGACACCGGCACGTCCGGGAAGACGCGGATCCACACGCGACCGGCGCGGCGGATGTGGCGGGTGATGGCGCGCCGAGCCGCCTCGATCTGGCGTGCGGTGATCCGCCCGGGATCGGCGGCCTTGAGGCCGTAAGCGCCGAAATTCAACGTGGTTCCGCCCTTGGCCAAGCCATGGACGCGGCCCTTGTGCGCCTTGCGGTATTTGGTGCGCTTTGGACTGAGCATCGCGCCCTCAGCCGAACGATTCGCGTCGGCCGCGCTCGTGGCTGGCCGGCGGGCCCTGCCCTTCGGCGGCCCGCTTTTCCTGGGCCATCGGGTCGTGCGCGAGGATCTCGCCCTTGAACAGCCAGACCTTCACACCGCACACACCGTAGGTGGTCTTGGCCGTGCCGTAGCCGAAATCGACATCGGCGCGCAGCGTGTGCAACGGGACCCGCCCCTCGCGGTACCATTCCATGCGGGCGATTTCGGCGCCGCCCAACCGGCCCGAGCAGTTGATCCGGATCCCCTGGGCGCCCAATCGCATGGCCGACTGCACCGCGCGCTTCATCGCCCGGCGAAACGCGACGCGGCGTTCGAGCTGCTGGGCGATCCCGTCGGCGACCAGCTTGGCGTCGGTCTCGGGCTTGCGGATTTCGACGATGTTGAGGCTGACCTCGCTCGGCGTGATCTTGGCGATGTCGGTGCGCAGCTTCTCGATGTCGGCGCCCTTTTTGCCGATGATGACCCCGGGACGGGCCGAATGCAGGGTGATCCGGCTCTTCCTGGCGGCCCGCTCGATGATGATCCGCGACAGCCCCGCCTGCCCAAGGCGCCGGTTCAGAAAGCGGCGCAACCCGAGATCGTCGAGCAACAGGTTGGCGTATTCCTTGCGCGCGAACCAGCGCGAATCCCACGTGCGGTTGATGCCGAGCCGAAGCCCGATCGGATTGACTTTCTGACCCATCACCGCGTCTCCATTTTGACCGGCTCCATTTTGACCGGCTCCAATTTGATCGGCATTCTCTACGCCGTTTCCTCGGGTCGCTCGCGGACGATGACCGTCAGATGCGCGAAATGTTTTTCGACCCGCGCCGAACGGCCACGCCCGCGGGTGTGAAAGCGCTTCAACACAAAGGCCCGGCCGACCGTAGCCTCCTTGACGTAAAGCCGGTCGACGTCGAGCTGATGATTGTTCTCGGCGTTGGCGATCGCCGCCTGCAGCACCTTTTTGACCTCGCCGGCGATGCGGCGGCGGCAAAAGCTGAGATCGGCCAGCGCCGAGGCCGCGGTCTTGCCGCGGATCATCTGGGCGACCAGGTTGAGCTTGCGCGCGCTCGTTCGCATCCCGCGCATGCTGGCCAGCGCCTCGCTGTCGTCGAGGCGGCGCTCGGCCGCAGGCTTCGACATCTCAGGCTCTCCTCGCCCGCTTGTCGCCGGCATGGCCATAGAACGTCCGGGTCGGCGCGAACTCGCCGAGCTTGTGGCCGATCATGTTCTCAGTCACCAGCACTGGGATGAATTTGTGCCCATTGTAGACGCCGAAGGTCAGCCCGACGAATTGCGGGAAAATCGTCGAGCGACGCGACCAAGTCCGAATCACTTGGTTGCGGCCGGCGCGGCGCGCCTCTTCGGCCTTCTTCAACAGATAACCGTCGACGAAGGGTCCCTTCCATACCGAGCGGGTCAAGCTCTATCTCCGCGTTCCAATTGCGCGTTAGCGCTGGTGCCGCCGGCGGACAATCAGCCGGTCCGTTGCCTTGTTCTGACGGGTCTTCTTACCCTTGGTCGGCTTACCCCACGGGGTCACCGGATGGCGGCCGCCCGAGGTGCGGCCTTCGCCGCCGCCATGCGGGTGGTCAATCGGGTTCATCGCGACGCCGCGCACCGACGGTCGCCGGCCGAGCCAGCGGTTGCGACCCGCCTTGGCGATGACGATGTTCTGCTGGTCCGGGTTCGAGACTGCGCCGATCGTCGCCCGGCACTCGGCGCGCACCATGCGCAATTCGCCCGAGCTAAGGCGCAGGAGGGCGTAGCCCTGGTCACGGCCGACGAGCTGGGCATAGGTTCCGGCTGAGCGCGCAATCTGGCCGCCCTTGCCGGGCTTCATCTCGACATTGTGGATGATCGTGCCGACTGGCATGCTGCGCATCGGCATCGCATTGCCGGGCTTGACGTCAACCTTCTCGCCCGAGACTACGGTGTCGCCCGGTCTGAGCCGCTGCGGCGCCAGGATATAGACCTGCTCGCCGTCCTGGTAGCGAATGAGAGCGATGAAAGCGGTGCGGTTGGGATCGTATTCGAGCCGCTCGACCGTTGCCGGCAGATCGAGCTTGGCGCGCCTGAAATCGATGATGCGATAACGACGCTTGTTGCCGCCGCCTCGCCAGCGCACGGTGGTGCGCCCGGTGTTGTTGCGCCCGCCCTTGCCCCGCAATCCTTCGGTCAAGACCTTGACCGGCTTGCCTTTCCACAGCTCGCTGCGGTCGACGGTGACGAGCTGTCGGCGCGACGGAGTGGTCGGGTTGAACGTCTTCAAGGCCATCGCACCGGCTCCTTAGGGCTCAAATTCCGGTGGTCACGTCGATCCTCTGGCCTTCGCCCAAGGTGACAATCGCTTTCTTGACGTCCGAGCGGCGGCCGATCCGACCGCGCGTTCGCTTGAGCTTGCCCATGACCCGGATCGTGTTGACCGCGGCGACCTTGACGTTGAACAGCCCTTCGACGGCAGCCTTGACCTCGCGCTTGGTCGCGGTCAGCGGCACACGAAAGATCACTTGGTTGTGCTCCGAGACGTTGGTCGCCTTCTCGGTGATGACTGGGGTGCGGATGATGTCGTACATCTGCTGCCGGGTCAGCTGCGGCGCGGCGCGGGAAATGACGCGAAACCGGCTCATTTGAGGCGCGCCTCCAATTGCTGCACCGCCTCGCGGGTCAGAACCAGGGTGTCGCGGCGCAGGATGTCATAGACATTCGCCCCTTGCTGCGGCAACAGGTCGACCTGCGGCAGGTTGCGCGCGGCGCGGGCAAAATTCTGGTCCACCGCCGGGCCGTCGATGATCAGCACCGATTGCCAGCCGAGCATCGCCAGTCGGGCCCGCAGCGCTTTGGTCTTGGCTTCGTCGGCGCGCGCGGCGTCGATGACGACGAGCTTGCCTTCGCTGTGCTTCGCCGACAGCGCAGTCTTGAGGCCGAGCCGGCGCACCTTCTTTTGCAGACCGAAGGCGTGGCTGCGCACCACCGGACCGAAAATGCGGGCCCCGCCGCGAAACTGCGGCGAACGCAGGCTGCCCTGGCGGGCGCGGCCGGTGCCCTTCTGCTTGTACGGTTTCTTTGTGGTGCCCTGGATCTCGCTGATGCCCTTGGCTTTGTGCGTGCCGGCGCGGCGCTTGGCGAGCTGCCAGTTGACCACGCGGGCGAGGATGTCGCGGCGCACCGGGAGCCCGAACACCGCGTCGTCGAGCTCGATGTCGCCGACCTCCTGATTGTCGAGATTGCGGACAATGAGCTTGCTCATGCGGGTGCTCCGGGATCGCCTTCCGGGGGCGCGCTGTCGGCAGCGCTTGAGTTCGGCTCCGCCGCGCCGCGGATGGCGGCCGGGAACGGGAGGCCCTCCGGCGGTTTGCGCTTGGCCGCATCCTTGACCAGGACATAGCCGCCCTTGCTGCCCGGCACCGCGCCCTTGATCATCAGCACCCCGCGTTCCGGGTCCGCGGAAATCACCTCGAGGCTCTGCACCGTCACTCGGGCGGCGCCGAGGTGCCCCGCCATCTTTTTGTTCTTGAAGGTCTTGCCGGGCGATTGCCGCTGCCCGGTCGAGCCCAGACTGCGATGCGACACCGAGACCCCATGGGTGGCGCGCAACCCGCCAAAATTGTGCCGCTTCATCCCGCCGGCAAAGCCTTTGCCGATGCTGATGCCGACCACATCGACCCGCTGGCCCGCGACGAAGTGCGCGGCAGTGATCTCGGCGCCGATTTCGATCAGTGCGTCCTCGGTCACCCGGAACTCGGCGAGCTTGGCCTTCGGCTCGACCTCGGCCTTGGCGAAATGGCCGCGCTGCGCCTTCGAGACGTTTTTGACCTTGGCGGCGCCGATGCCGAGCTGCAGCGCGGTATAGCCGTCCTTTTCGGCGCTGCGCACCGCGACGATCTGGCAATTGTCGACCCCCAGCACGGTCACCGGCACGTGGTTGCCGTCCTCGCTGAAAATTCGCGTCATGCCGAGCTTGCGGGCGAGGAGACCGGTGCGTATCACGCTCTCACTCCCACTCCGGCGTCATTGCGAACGCAGCGAGGCAATCTCGCGCGGACTGTCCCCGGTCCATTGAGATTGCTTTGTCGCCGTACGGCTCCTCGCAATGACATCGCGATCACAGCTTGATTTCGACATCGACGCCGGCGGCGAGGTCGAGCTTCATCAGCGCGTCAACGGTCTGCGGCGTCGGATCGACGATGTCGAGCACCCGCTTGTGGGTGCGGATCTCGAACTGCTCGCGCGACTTCTTGTCGATATGCGGCGAGCGCAGCACAGTGAATTTCTCGATCTTGGTCGGCAAGGGGATGGGGCCCCTGATCCGCGCCCCCGTCCGCTTCGCGGTGTTGACAATCTCGCTGGTCGACGCATCGAGCACGCGATGATCGTACGCCCGCAGCCTTATGCGGATGTTCTGGTTATCCATTTGGCGTTTCCGTCCCCCTATCGGGTGTTGTTGCTTGGCACTCTGCTATTTGATGATCTTGGCGACGACGCCGGCGCCGACGGTGCGGCCGCCCTCGCGGATCGCGAAACGCAGCCCCTCGTCCATCGCGATCGGCGCGATCAATTCGATCTCCATCGAGATGTTGTCGCCCGGCATCACCATCTCGGTCCCTTCGGGCAGGTGTACCGTGCCGGTGACGTCGGTCGTGCGGAAATAAAATTGCGGCCGGTAATTGCCGAAAAACGGCGTGTGCCGGCCACCCTCCTCCTTGGTCAGGATGTAGGCCTCGCACTGAAAGCGGGTGTGCGGGGTGATCGAGCCCGGGGCCGCCAACACCTGGCCGCGCTCGACCTCCTCGCGCTTGGTGCCGCGCAGCAACGCCCCGATGTTGTCGCCGGCCTCGCCCTGGTCGAGCAGCTTGCGAAACATCTCGACGCCGGTCACCACCGTCTTGGCGGTCGGCCGCAGCCCGACGATCTCGACCTCGTCGCCGACCTTGACCACCCCGCGCTCGACCCGGCCGGTCACCACCGTGCCCCGCCCCGAGATCGTGAACACATCCTCGATCGGCATCAGAAACGGCCGGTCCTTGGCCCGCTCCGGCTGCGGGATATAGGCGTCCACCGCCGCCATCAGCTCGAGCACCGAGGCGCGGCCCTGCTCCGGGTTCTTGCCCTCGAGCGCAAACAGCGCCGAACCGCGGATCACCGGGATGTCGTCGCCCGGAAACTGGTAGGAGGAGAGGAGTTCGCGCATCTCCAATTCGACCAGGTCCAACAGCTCCGGGTCGTCCACCATGTCGACCTTGTTCATGTACACCACCAACGCCGGCACCCCCACCTGGCGCGCCAAGAGGATGTGCTCGCGGGTCTGCGGCATCGGCCCGTCCGCCGCCGACACCACCAGGATCGCCCCATCCATCTGCGCCGCCCCGGTGATCATGTTCTTGATGTAGTCGGCATGGCCCGGGCAGTCGACATGCGCGTAATGCCGGTTCGGCGTCTCGTATTCGACGTGCGCCGTCGCAATCGTAATCCCGCGCGCCCGCTCCTCCGGCGCCTTGTCGATCTGGTCGAACGGCACAAACGTCGCCCCGCCGGTTTCCGCCAGCACCTTGGTGATCGCCGCCGTCAACGTCGTCTTGCCGTGGTCAATGTGACCGATCGTCCCGATGTTGCAGTGCGGCTTGGTCCGCTGAAACTTCGCCTTCGACATCGTCTCGCTCTCCGCTCAAACCGGTATGGCGCCGCCCGATCAGGCCATCTTGGCGCGGACTTCGTCCGCCACCGCCTGCGGCACCTGCTCATAATGATCGAAATGCATCGTGTATTGGGCGCGGCCTTGGCTCATCGAGCGCAAAGTATTGACATAGCCAAACATATTGGCGAGCGGCACCATCGCCTCGACGACCCGCGCGTTGCCGCGGCCGTCCATGCCGGTCACCTGCCCGCGCCGGCTGTTCAGATCGCCGATCGCGTCGCCCAGATACTCATCCGGCGTCACCACCTCGACCCGCATGATCGGTTCGAGCAGCTTGGGAGCGGCCTTCATCACCCCTTCCTTGAAGGCGGCGCGCGCCGCGATCTCGAAGGCGAGTGCGCTCGAATCGACATCGTGATAGGCGCCGTCGAACAAAGTCACCTTCAGATCGATGACCGGAAACCCGGCGAGCACGCCGTTTTCGGTCGACGCCTTCAGCCCTTTTTCGACGCCCGGGACATATTCCTTGGGCACAGTGCCGCCGACGACCTCGTTCTCGAAAACAAAGCCCTCACCCGCAGCCAAGGGCTCGAAGCGCAATTTGACCCGGGCGAACTGGCCGGCGCCGCCGGTCTGCTTTTTGTGCGTATAGTCGACCTCGGCCTGGCGCGTGATGGTTTCGCGATAGGCGACCTGCGGTGCCCCGACATTGGCGTCAACTTTGAACTCGCGCTTCATGCGGTCGACGATGATCTCGAGGTGCAGTTCGCCCATCCCCTTGATCACGGTCTGCCCGCTCTCGTGATCGACGGTGACCCGGAACGAGGGGTCCTCGGTCGCCAGCCGCGCCAGGGCCTGGCCCATCTTTTCCTGGTCGCCCTTGGTCTTGGGCTCGACCGCGATCTCGATGACCGGCTCGGGAAACTCCATCCGTTCGAGCACTACCGGCTGGGCCGGATCGGACAAGGTGTCGCCAGTCGTGGTGCTCTTGAGCCCCGCCAGGGCGACGATGTCGCCGGCGCGCGCCTCCTTGATGTCCTCGCGGTGATTCGCGTGCATCGCCAGCATCCGGCCGATCCGCTCGCGGCCATTCTTGACCGTGTTCAGCACCTGGCTGCCGTTCGCCACCACCCCGGAATAGATGCGGACGAAAGTCAGCGAGCCGACGAAAGGATCGCTCATGATCTTGAAGGCGAGCCCGGCAAACGGTTCCTCGTCGGAGGAATAGCGCACGACCGGCTCGTTCGTGCCCATCTTAACGCCCCGGATCGCAGCAACGTCAGTCGGTGCCGGCAGATAAGCGACGACGGCGTCGAGCAGCGGCTGCACTCCCTTGTTTTTGAAGGCCGAGCCGCACAACACCGGGACAAAGGCGCCCCCGATCGTGCCCTTGCGGATGCAATGCCGCAGGGTATCCTCGTTCGGCTCCTCGCCGCCGAGATAGGCTTCTAGTGCGGCATCGTCCTGCTCGACCGCGGTTTCGACCAGCCTGGTTCGGGCCGCCCTCGCTTCGGCCATCATCTCGGGTGGCACCTCGACCACGTCGAACTGCGCGCCCAATGTCTCCTCGCGCCATTTGATCGCGCGCATGCCGACCAGATCGAGCACGCCGACGAAATCGCTCTCGACCCCAATCGGCAATTGCAGCACCAACGGATGCGCGCCGAGCCGGTCGGCGATCATCGCGACGCAGCGCGGAAAATCGGCACCGACCCGGTCCATCTTGTTGACAAAGCAGATCCGCGGCACGCCGTATTTGTCGGCTTGGCGCCACACCGTTTCGGATTGCGGCTCGACCCCAGCAACCGAGTCGAAAACCGCGACGGCGCCGTCGAGCACGCGCAGACTGCGCTCAACCTCGATCGTGAAATCGACATGGCCGGGCGTGTCGATGATGTTGATGCGGTAGTCGTCCCAAAAGCAGGTGGTCGCGGCCGAGGTGATGGTGATGCCGCGCTCCTGTTCCTGCGCCATCCAATCCATCGTTGCGGTGCCCTCATGCACCTCGCCGATCTTGTAGGAACGGCCGGTGTAATAGAGAATCCTTTCGGTCGTAGTGGTCTTGCCGGCATCGATGTGGGCCATGATGCCGATGTTGCGGTAACGCTCGAGAGGTGTCTGGCGTGCCATCCAAAAAAGCTCCGAGGGCGCGGCCGAAAGCGGCGCCCCGACAAAAATAGTGCAGCGGCCTCCTCGGCGGCCCGACCGACCAGCGCCCTCGCTACCACCGATAATGCGAGAAGGCCTTGTTCGCATCGGCCATCCGATGCGTATCCTCCCGTCTCTTAACCGCCACCCCGCGGTTGTTGGCGGCGTCGAGCAGTTCGCCCGACAGCCGCTCCTCCATCGTGTTCTCGCCCCGCCCGCGCGAACTCGAAATCAGCCAGCGGATCGCCAGCGCCTGGCTGCGGTCGGGCCGCACCTCGACCGGCACCTGATAGGTGGCGCCGCCGACCCGGCGCGAACGCACCTCCACCGAGGGGCGCACATTGGCGAGCGCGTCGTGGAACACCCGCAGGGCATCCTGGCCACTGCGCTTGGCGATGCGGTCGAAGGCGCCGTAGACGATGCGCTCGGCGACCGATTTCTTGCCCTCGTACATCAAGCAGTTCATGAACTTGGTCAGCACCGGATCGCCGAACTTGGCGTCCGGCAGCACTTGGCGCTTGACGGCGGCGCGGCGGCGCGACATCGCTCTCTCCTTATCTCGGGCGCTTGGCGCCGTATTTCGAGCGGCGCTGCCGGCGGTCTTTGACGCCCTGGGTGTCGAGCGTGCCGCGAATGATGTGATAGCGTACCCCAGGCAGATCCTTGACCCGACCGCCGCGGATCAGCACTACCGAATGCTCCTGCAAATTGTGACCCTCGCCCGGGATATAGCTGGTCACCTCAAAGCCGTTGGTCAGCCGCACCCGCGCCACCTTGCGCAAAGCCGAGTTCGGCTTCTTCGGGGTGGTAGTGTAGACGCGGGTGCACACCCCGCGCTTTTGCGGGCAGGCTTCCATTGCCGGAACCTTGTCGCGCGCGACCTGCGGCCGGCGCGGATTTCGGATCAGCTGGTTGATCGTCGGCATTACCGCATCCCTACGAAATGCACCAGCCGCCCGCCGCCTCTGCCGCGCGGTGCGGTCGTGCAACTAGCCTCTGACAGATCTCGCCCGCTCGCAAGGGCGCCGAGCCACGGAGAGTAGAACGGGCTGCGTCTAGGTGGCTTCCTACGGCCAGCCCCGCGAAAGAGCACTCATATAATTGCCCGGTGCGCGGCGGGTCAAGACCCTTGCCGCGAAATCTCCGGGTAAGCGAGGAAGGCGGGCGCACCCGCCCTCCAACTTTGCGCGGTCTTCTCTTACGCGGTCTTCTTGTCGGCTTCGACGAGTTGGGCGGCCTCCTCCTCGGCGGCGTTCGCGGCGATCGCGGCGAGTTCACGGTCGCGCTCGGCGGCGACTTCGCGCAACCGGGCGATGACGCTGCCGGTGCCGGCCGGGATCAGCCGGCCGACGATCACATTCTCCTTGAGCCCGGTCAGGGTGTCGATCCGGCCCGACACCGCGGCTTCGGTCAGGACGCGGGTGGTCTCCTGGAACGAGGCGGCCGAGATGAACGAGTTGGTCTGCAGGCTGGCCTTGGTGATGCCCTGCAGCACCGGATGCGCCGCCGCCGGGCGCAGCCCCTCGCGCTCGGCCTTGGCGTTTTCGAACTCGAACTCGGTACGGTCGACCTGCTCGCCGGCGAGCAGCGTCGTTTCGCCGGGCTCCTCGATCTCCACCTTCTGCAGCATCTGGCGCACGATCACTTCGATGTGCTTGTCGTTGATGCGCACCCCCTGCAGCCGATAGACATCCTGGATTTCGTTGATCAGGTAGCTGGCCAGCGCCTCGACCCCGAGAATCCGCAGGATATCGTGCGGCACCCGGTTGCCGTCCATCAGAAGGTCGCCCTTCTGGACGAAATCGCCCTCCTGCACGCTGATGTGCTTGCCCTTGGGGATCAGGTATTCGACCGGCTGGGCGCTCTCCTCGCTCGGAACCACGATGATCCGCCGCTTGGTTTTGTAGTCCTTGCCGAACTCGACCCGGCCGTCGCTTTCGCTGATGATCGCGAAATCCTTGGGCTTCCGGGCCTCGAACAGCTCGGCGACCCGTGGCAGACCGCCGGTGATGTCGCGGGTCTTGGAGGATTCGCGCGGGATGCGGGCCAAGACGTCGCCGGCCTTGACCAAGGCCCCGTTCTCGACCGAGAGGATCGCGTCGACCGACATGAAATAGCGCGCCTCGAGCCCGTTGCCGAGCAGCAGGACCTCGCCCTCTTCGTCGCGCAGCGTGATGCGCGGCCGTAACTCGCTGCCGCGCGGCTGCTGCTTCCAGTCGATCACGACCCTTGACGAGATGCCGGTCGCCTCGTCGACGACCTCGCGCATCGAGAGGCCTTCGATCAAGTCGACGTAATGCGCCACCCCGTCCTTCTCGGTGACGATCGGGATCGTGTACGGATCCCATTCGGCCAAGCGCTCGCCGCGGTGCACCTGGGCGCCGTTGTCGGCGAGCAGCCGCGCGCCATAAGGCACCCGATGGCGCGCCTTCTCGCGCCCGGCCTCGTCGTTAAGCACGATCTCCAAATTGCGGCCCATGACCACCGGCACCCCGGCTGAGTTCATCACCACATTGCGGTTCTTGACCTCGAGCGTCGCATCGAAGGCCGCCTCAACAGAGGATTGCTCGGCCCCGCGCTGCGCCGCCCCGCCGATATGGAAGGTGCGCATCGTCAGCTGGGTCCCGGGTTCGCCGATCGACTGCGCGGCGATGACCCCGACCGCCTCGCCGATGTTGACCACAGTGCCGCGCGCGAGGTCCCGGCCGTAGCATTTGCCGCACACCCCGATCGGTGACTCGCAGGTCAAGACCGAGCGGATCGGCACCACGTCGATCCCGGCCCGCTCGATCTGGTCGACCGCGTCCTCGTCGATCAGCGCCGCCGCCGGCAGCACGACCTCGCCGGTCAGCGGGTTCAGAATGTCGGTCGCCGCGGTGCGCCCGATGATGCGGTCGGCGAGCGGAGCGATGACTTCGCCGCCATCGACGACGGCGCGGGTCATCAGCCCGCGAGTGGTGCCGCAATCCTCCTCAGTGATGATCGCATCCTGGGCGACGTCGACCAGGCGGCGGGTCAGATACCCGGAATTCGCCGTCTTCAGCGCCGTGTCGGCTAGCCCTTTGCGCGCCCCGTGCGTCGAATTGAAGTATTCGAGCACGGTCAGCCCTTCTTTGAAGTTCGAGATGATCGGGGTCTCGATGATCTCGCCCGAGGGCTTGGCCATGAGCCCGCGCATCCCAGCCAGCTGCTTGATCTGCGCCGCCGAGCCGCGCGCCCCCGAATCCGACATCATCCACACCGGATTGATCGGCTCGCCCGGCGGCGCCTGGCGGATCATCTTAAGCATCTCCTCGGCGACCTTGTCGGTGCAGCGCGACCACACGTCGACAACCTTGTTGTATTTCTCGCCCTGGGTGATCAGGCCGTCCTGGTACTGCTGCTCGTACTGCTTGACCTGATCCTGCGCTTCGGCGACCAGGACCCGCTTCGCCTCAGGGATTATCAGGTCGTCCTTGCCGAACGAGATCCCGGCCTTGCACGCCTGCTGAAAGCCGAGGGTCATCAGCCGGTCGCAAAAGATCACGGTCTCCTTTTGGCCGCAGTGGCGGTAGACTTGGTCGATGACGTTGCTGATCTCCTTCTTGGTCAACAGCGTATTGACCAGCTCGAACCCGATCGCCGGGTTGCGCGGCAGAATCTCGGACAGCAGCATGCGGCCGGGGGTAGTCTCGACCCGCCGCACCACCGGGCTGCCATCGGCGTCGACCGTATGATAGCGCGCCTTCACTCGGGCGTGCAGCGACGCCGACTTCGATTCGAGCGCCTGCTCGATCTCGCCGATGCTGCTGAACACCATGCCCTCGCCCTTTTCGTCGGGGCGCTCCATCGTGATGTGATAAAGCCCGAGCACGATGTCCTGCGACGGCACGATGATCGGCTTGCCGTTGGCCGGGCTGAGGATGTTGTTGGTTGACATCATCAGCACCCGCGCCTCGAGCTGCGCCTCCAGCGACAGCGGCACGTGCACCGCCATCTGGTCGCCGTCGAAATCGGCGTTGAAGGCGGTGCACACCAGCGGGTGCAGCTGGATCGCCTTGCCTTCGATCAGTACCGGCTCAAACGCCTGAATGCCGAGCCGGTGCAGGGTGGGCGCGCGGTTCAGCAATACCGGATGCTCGCGGATCACCTCCTCGAGGATGTCCCAGACCTCGGGCCGCTCCTTTTCGACCATGCGCTTCGCCGCTTTGATCGTGCTGGCTAGGCCGTAGAGCTCGAGCTTCGAGTAGATGAACGGCTTGAATAGCTCGAGCGCCATCTTTTTAGGCAGCCCGCACTGATGCAGCTTCAATTCCGGGCCGACAACGATGACCGAGCGGCCCGAATAGTCGACGCGCTTGCCCAGGAGATTTTGGCGGAAGCGGCCCTGCTTGCCCTTCAGCATGTCGGAGAGCGACTTCAACGGCCGCTTGTTGGCGCCGGTGATGATCCGCCCGCGCCTACCGTTGTCGAACAGTGCGTCGACTGCCTCCTGCAGCATGCGCTTTTCGTTGCGCACGATGATGTCGGGCGCTCGCAGCTCAATGAGGCGCTTCAACCGATTGTTGCGGTTGATCACGCGACGGTAGAGGTCGTTCAAATCCGAGGTCGCAAACCGGCCGCCGTCGAGCGGCACCAGCGGGCGCAGCTCGGGCGGGATGACCGGGACGACTTCGAGGATCATCCATTCGGGCCGGCTCTTCGACTCGATGAAGGCCTCGACCAGCTTCAGCCGTTTGACCAGCTTCTTGCGCCGCGCCTCGGAGCTGGTGTCGCGCAATTCGCCGCGCAATTTCTCCCGCTCCTCGCCGAGATCGATCGCCGACAGGATCGTGCGCAACGCCTCGGCGCCGATCGACGCGGTGAACTGGTCGTCGCCGTAATCGTCCTGGGCCTGCAGATAATCTTCCTCGCTCAACAGCTGGTGCTGCTTCAGCGGGGTCAGCCCCGGCTCGATAACGACATAGTTCTCGAAATAGAGGACGCGTTCCAGATCCTTGAGGGTCATGTCGAGCAAGAGGCCGATGCGGCTCGGCAGCGACTTCAGAAACCAGATGTGCGCGACCGGCGAGGCGAGCTCGATATGGCCCATGCGGTCGCGGCGGACTTTTGACAGGGTGACCTCGACGCCGCACTTCTCGCAGATGATGCCGCGGTACTTCATCCGCTTGTACTTGCCGCACAAGCATTCGTAGTCTTTGATCGGCCCGAAGATCCGGGCGCAGAACAAGCCATCGCGCTCGGGCTTGAAGGTCCGATAGTTGATTGTCTCCGGCTTTTTGATCTCGCCATAGGACCAGGAGTGGATGCGCTCCGGACTGGCGATCGAGATGCGGATCTGATCGAAGCTCTGCGTCCCGGTGACCTGCCCGAAGATGTTCATCAACTCATTCATGAACGACCCCTTTTGGAAGCTCTGTAACCGCGGGCGCCTGCGCCAGGCAGGCCGTCTCGCTGCGATCGCGTCTTGCCGCTCAATAGTTGCGCTGCTCCAGCTCGACGTTGAGGCCGAGCGAACGCAGCTCCTTGACCAGCACATTGAAGGATTTCGGGGATGCCGGCCTCGAAATTGTCGTCGCCGCGGACGATCGCCTCGTAAACCTTGGTGCGGCCCGAGACGTCGTCCGATTTGACCGTCAGCATCTCCTGCAAGGAGTAGGCCGCGCCGTAGGCCTCCAAGGCCCACACCTCCATCTCGCCGAAACGCTGGCCGCCGAATTGGGCTTTGCCGCCCAGCGGCTGCTGGGTGACGAGGCTATAGGGCCCGATCGAACGGGCATGGATCTTGTCGTCGACCAAGTGGTGCAACTTCATCATATAGATATACCCCACCGTCACCTTGCGATCGAACGCGTCGCCGGTGCGGCCGTCGACCAGGGTGACCTGGCCCGAGGACGAGAGCCCGGCCTGTTCGAGCATCGCCACGATGTCGGCTTCGCTGGCGCCGTCGAACACCGGGCTCGCCATCGGCACGCCGCGCTCGAGGTTGCCGGCGAGCTCGATCAGCTCGTCGGGGGCGAGGCGGGCGATCTCGGCGCCCTCGGGCCCCTGGTACATCTCGCCCAGGACGCCGCGCAGCTCGCCGTCGCCGACCCCGCGCCGGACCCGGGCCAGCACCTCGCCGATACGCCGTCCAAGACCGGCCGCGGCCCAGCCGAGATGGGTTTCGAGGATCTGTCCGACATTCATCCGGCTCGGCACCCCCAATGGGTTGAGGACGATGTCGACCGGGGTGCCGTCCTCGAGATAGGGCATGTCCTCGCACGGCATGATGCGCGAGATCACGCCCTTGTTGCCGTGGCGACCAGCCATCTTGTCGCCGGGCTGCAGCTTGCGTTTCACGGCCACGAAGACCTTGACCATCTTCATGACGCCGGGCGGCAATTCGTCGCCGCGCTGCAGCTTTTCGACTTTGTTTTCAAAGCGCCCGGTCAGTTCGCCGACAGCGTCGTCCAGCTGCTTCTTCAAGGCCTCGATGTCAGCCATACTGGCGTCGTCGCGGATCGAGATCTGTTTCCACAGCGCCGGGGCATGCTCGGCAAGCGTCTCTTCGGTGATCTCGATGCCCGACTTCATCCCTTTCGGGCCGCCTAGTGCGGTTTGGCCCAACAGCAATTCCTTGAGCCGAACGGCAAAGCTGCGCTCCAGGATGGCGCGCTCGTCGTCGCGGTCCTTGGCCAGCCGCTCGATCTCGGCGCGCTCGATCGCCAGCGCACGCTCGTCCTTGTCGACGCCGCGGCGCGAAAACACCCGCACCTCGACGATCGTGCCGGACACGCCGGGCGGCAGGCGCAGCGAGGTGTCGCGCACGTCGGAGGCTTTTTCGCCGAAGATCGCGCGCAACAGCTTTTCTTCCGGCGTCATCGGCGACTTGCCCTTGGGGGTGACCTTGCCGACCAGAATATCGCCCGGCTTGACCTCGGCGCCGATGTAGACGATACCGGCCTCGTCGAGGTTCTTGAGCGCCTCCTCGCCGACATTCGGGATGTCGCGAGTGATCTCTTCCTGGCCGAGCTTGGTGTCGCGCGCCATCACCTCGAACTCTTCGATATGGATCGAGGTGAACACGTCGTCGGAGACGATGCGCTCGGAAATCAGGATCGAATCCTCGAAATTGTAACCGTTCCACGGCATGAACGCGCATAAGACATTGCGCCCCAACGCCAGTTCGCCCAGCTGGGTCGACGGCCCGTCGGCGATGATGTCGCCGACCCCGACCCGGTCGCCGACCTTGACCAGCGGCCGCTGGGTGATGCAGGTGTTCTGGTTCGAGCGCTGGAACTTCAGCAAATTATAGATATCGACGCCGGACGCGGCAGACGAGGTCTGGGCCGTCGCGCGGACCACGACGCGGGTGGCGTCGACCTGGTCGACGATGCCCGAGCGGCGGGCAATGATCGTGACCCCGGAGTCGCGGGCGACGGTTTCCTCCATCCCGGTGCCGACCAGCGGCGCCTCGGCCTGGATCAGCGGCACCGCCTGGCGCTGCATGTTCGAGCCCATCAACGCGCGGTTGGCGTCGTCGTTTTCGAGGAACGGGATCAACGCCGCCGCCACCGAAACTAGTTGCTTCGGCGACACGTCGATCAAATCGATGTCCTGCGGCCGCTGCATGACGAAATCGCCGCCCTTGCGGCAATTGGTCAGGTCGGCGGCGACGCGGCCCTCGGCATCGGTCTCGACATTGGCCTGGGCGATCGCATAGCGGCCCTCGTCCATCGCCGAGAGATAGACCACCTCGTCGGTGACCCGGCCGTCGACCACCCGGCGGTACGGGCTCTCGATAAAGCCGTATTGATTGACCCGCGCATAGGTCGCCAGGCTATTGATCAGACCGATATTCGGGCCTTCCGGGGTCTCGATCGGACAGATCCGCCCGTAATGCGTCGGATGCACGTCGCGCACCTCGAACCCGGCGCGCTCGCGCGTCAGGCCGCCCGGCCCCAGGGCCGACAATCGCCGCTTGTGGGTGATCTCGGAGAGCGGGTTGGTTTGGTCCATGAACTGCGAGAGTTGCGACGAGCCGAAAAACTCGCGCACCGCCGCCGCCGCCGGCTTGGCGTTGATCAGATCGTGCGGCATGACCGTGTCGATCTCGACCGAGCTCATGCGCTCGCGGATCGCGCGCTCCATGCGCAAGAGGCCGATGCGGTACTGATTTTCCATCAGCTCGCCGACCGAGCGCACCCTTCGATTGCCAAGATGGTCGATATCGTCGATCTCGCCGCGCCCATCCTTCAATTCGACCAGCACCTTGAGGATTGCCAGGATATCTGCCTTGCGCAGCGTGCGCACGGTGTCGGCGGTGTCGAGCACCAGCCGCGAGTTCATCTTGACCCGGCCGACCGCGGACAAATCATAGCGTTCGCCATCGAAGAACAGGCTGTTGAACAAGGCCTCCGCCGTCTCCAAGGTCGGCGGCTCGCCCGGCCGCATGACGCGGTAGATGTCGATCAGTGCGTCTTCGCGCGTTGCGTTCTTGTCGATCGCCAGCGTGTTGCGAATGTAAGGACCGATCGCGACGTGATCGATATCGAGCACGGGCAGCTCTTCGATCCCGACTTCGACCAGGAGGGCGAGCGCGGCGGCGGTGATCTCGTCTCCGGCCTCGAAATAGACCTCGCCGGTTGCCTCGTTGATGATGTCCGAGGCTAAATAACGGCCGATCAATTCCTCGTCGCGGACCAGGATATCGGCGAGCCCGGCCTCGCGCAGCCGGCGGGCGGTGCGCGGCGTGACCCGCTCGCCGGTCGCCAGCACCACCGCGCCGGTGCGCGCATCGCGCAGATCGCTGGTCAGCCTGCCCTTGAACTGATCGGGGTCGAACGGCGCCATCCAGCCTTGCGGGCCATGGCGGAAGGCGATCGCCCGGTAGAACCACGAGAGGATCTCTTCCTTGGACATCCCCGCAGCTTCACCAGGCTGCAGCGGCTTATTGTCGGCCTTGCGCTGTGCCCGAATCGCTTCGGTTGCGGCATTGTCGAGCGCCATCAGCAAGGTCGTGGCCGGCAATTTGCGGCGCCGGTCGATGCGGACATAGACGTGGTCCTTGGCGTCGAACTCGAAATCGAGCCACGAGCCGCGGTACGGGATCACCCGCGCGGCGAACAGATATTTGCCCGAGGAATGGGTCTTGCCCTTGTCGTGGTCAAAGAACACGCCGGGGCTGCGGTGCATCTGCGAGACGATGACGCGTTCGGTGCCGTTGATGATGAAGGTGCCGTTCTTCGTCATCAGCGGCATGTCGCCCATATAGACATCCTGCTCCTTGATGTCGCGGATCGAGCGCGAGCCGGTGTCCTCGTCCACGTCCCAGACGACGAGCCGCAGGGTGACCTTCAATGGCGCAGCAAAGGTGATGCCGCGCTGCTGGCATTCATCGACGTCATATTTCGGTGCTTCGAGCTCGTAGCGAACGAATTCGAGCTGTGCGCGCTCGGAAAAGTCACGGATCGGAAACACCGATCGGAGCACTTCCTGCAGGCCGACATTGGCGCGCTCTTCCGGCGCCTCGCCCATCTGCAGAAAGTGGTCGTAGGAGCTCTTCTGCACCTCGATCAGGTTCGGCATCGGCGCGACCTCGGGAACGCGTCCGAAGCTCTTGCGGATGCGTTTCTTTCCCGTGAACGATATGGCCATGCATGCTCCTCGCTGCGGGCCGCCGCAGGCGGTCCCGATTTCTGTTACCCGACCCGTCCGCGCTCAGCGGCACCGGATCCGCCGCATCGCCCTGCTGCCCCCAATGCGGCCGAACCTGGCGCGGGACGGCCGCAACCGCCGGCCGGGCGGTCACCCGCCTCGGGCTGCGACGCCAAAAACCGGCGTGCGCGACGGCTCGCGCCCCGGTTTCCTGGCTTCGGACACGGCGACCGATAGGATCGGAGCCGGCCCCGGTCGGAAAAAGTTCGTAGCAGCCTACTTTATCTCGACCGTCGCACCAGCATCTTCAAGCTGTTTTTTTATTTTTGCCGCCTCCTCCTTATTGACGCCCTCCTTGACCGGCTTGGGGGCCGCCTCGACGAGGTCTTTGGCCTCTTTGAGCCCGAGGCTGGTAATCGCGCGGACCTCTTTGATAACATTTATTTTTTTCTCCCCGATCGCGGCCAGAATCACATCGAACTCGGTCTGCTCGACCGCGGCCTCCGCGGCCGGCGCCGCGGCGGCGTAGCCCGCGACCGCTACCGGGGCGGCGGCGGAAACGCCCCATTTCTCTTCCAGCATCTTCGACAGCTGCGCCGCCTCGATGACGCTCAACGCCGACAAATCATCGACCAGCCTTGCCAAATCCGGCATCTTCTTCTGCTCCTAGCTTCCAAGATTGCGGTTGAATATCGACAACTAAGCAGCGGCCCGCTAGGCCGCCTCGCCCGCGAACCCGGGCTGGGCGTCCGCCGGGCCCTCGGCCTCGCTGCCGCCGGGCGTCTCGGCATGCGCGGCGAGCACCCGCGCGAGCTGGCCGGCGGGTGCTTGCAGAACCCGCGCGAACCGAGTTCGCCGGGGCGGCCAGCAGACCGACGAGCCGGCCACGCAATTCGTCGAGCGGCGGCAGCAGCGCCAGTTCCCTGACCTCGGCGGCGTCGATCAGCCGCCCGGCGAGACCGCCGCCGATGATCCGGAGCTTGTCGTTGCGATTGGCGAACTCGACCGTAACCTTTGCGGCTGCTACCGGATCGCGCGAAAATGCGATAGCGGTCGGGCCGGTGAAGAGCGGGGAGAGCGGGGCAAACGGGGTCGCACCCAGCGCTCGCCGCGCCAGTCGGTTTTTGGTGACGCGAAAGCGCGCGCCGGCGCTGCGCATTTGGCGCCGCAGCTGGGTCGCCTCGGCGACCGTGAGACCCGACTGGTGGGTTACCACCACGCAAACGGTGTCGGCGAAATCCTGCTGCAAGCTTTCGACCTGCTTGCGTTTTTGTGCTCGATCCACTCCCGTCTCCGAACCCTGCGCAACCCATTCCCGGCCGGCGGCGCCGAACCGCCGCCCCGCGCGGCACCCTCGCCCTACGACCGACAGATTGCGGCGAAATCAGGCCGCGCCCCTGCTGTTACTGAACCCTGGCGTCTTCGGCCAGATCCGACAGTTCGAGCCGCACTCCCGGCCCCATTGTCGAGCTCAGGCTGACCTTTTTTATATAGGTGCCTCGAACGCCGCTCGGCTTGTTCCGGGTGATCGCGCCGACAAAGGCACGTACATTATCCGCAAGCGCCGCTTCGGTAAAGCTCGCTTTACCGACCCCGGCGTGGACGAGCCCGGCTTTTTCGGCGCGGAACTCGACCTGGCCGCCCTTGGCCGCACGCACCGCCTCGCCGACGTTCTGGGTGACTGTGCCGAGCCGAGGGTTCGGCATCAGCCCGCGGGGTCCCAAGATTTTGCCCAGCCGCCCGACTAGCGCCATCAGGTCGGGGGTGGCGATCGCCCGGTCGAAATCGATGTCTCCGGCCTGGACCTTCTCGGCCAGGTCCTCGGCCCCGACCACATCGGCGCCGGCGGCCTCGGCTTCCTTCGCGCGATCGCCGCGGGCAAAGACCGCGACCCTTACCGTCTTGCCGGTGCCGTGCGGCAGCATCACCGTGCCGCGCAAATTCTGGTCCTGCTTGCGCGGATCGAGGTTCAAATTCATCGCCACCTCGACCGTCTCGTCGAACTTCGCCGTGGCGCGCGACTTGATCAGCTTGACCGCGGCATCGAGCGGGTGCGCCGCCGCCGGATCCAGTCCCTGATAAGCCGCTTTGAGCCGCTTGCCGATCTTCGCCATTTTGTCACTCCACCACTTCGAGCCCCATCGAGCGCGCCGAGCCGACCAGCATGCGGCACGCGCCCTCGATATCCTTGGCGTTCAGATCCGGCATCTTGTGTTCGGCGATTTCGCGGATCTGGGCCATCGTCACCCGTCCCACCGAACTCCCTTTGCCGGTCGTCTGCGAGCCTTTGTCGATCCCCGCCGCCTTCTTCAGGAAATATGTGTTCGGCGGGCTCTTGGTCACGAAGGTGAACGAGCGATCGGCAAAAGCGGTGATCACCACCGGGATCGGCATGCCGGGCTCGAGGCTTTGCGTCGCGGCGTTGAACGCCTTGCAGAATTCCATGATGTTGAGCCCGCGCTGGCCGAGCGCCGGACCGATCGGCGGCGAGGGGTTCGCCTTGCCCGCCGGGACCTGCAGCTTGATGATGCCGACGACTTTTTTTGCCATGAACTATCTCTCGTGACCAGGACGGGCTCTTGTAAACCGAAACGGGCGGGAAAGTCGGCGCCGACGCTGCTCAGACCTTCTCTACCTGCGAATATTCGAGCTCGACCGGAGTAGCGCGGCCAAAGATCGATACCGCGACCTTGATCCGCGCCTTCTCCTCGTCGACATCTTCGACCAGACCGTTGAACGAGGTGAAGGGCCCGTCGCAGACCCGGACCTGCTCGCCGACCTCGAAGGTGATCGAGGGTTTCGGCCGCTCGATCCCTTCCTGGACCTGATGCATGATCCGCGCCGCCTCGTGGTCGCTGATCGGCGAGGGCCGGCCGCGACCGCCGAGAAAGCCAGTGACCTTGGCGGTGTTTTTGACCAGATGCCAAGTCTCGTCGCTCATATCCATCCTGATCAGCACGTAACCGGGAAAGAATTTGCGCTCCGAGCTGACCTTGGCGCCACGCTTGACCTCCACCACCTCCTCGGTCGGCACCAGGATTTCTTCGAATTTGTCGGCCAATCCCTTCTGCTCGGCCTGCTCGCGGATCGACGAGGCGACCTTCTTCTCAAAGCCCGAGTAGACGTGAATGACGTACCAGCGGCTCGCCATCTTCGCCGTCCCGCCCCCTATGCCCCGAGCCCGAAGATCAGCCGCACGCCAGCCGAAAAGACCTGGTCAACCAGAAAGAAAAATCCGGCGGCGATGAATACCATGACGAAGACCATCGCCGTGGTGACCATGGTCTCCTTGCGCGTCGGCCACGTGACCCGCGAGATCTCCTGGCGCACCTCTTCGATGAACTTCGTCGGACTGGTCTTCGCCATAACCTATCTGCACTCTGATAATTTCGGCACCCAAATCTATATGGCGCTGGTCGCGGCCGGGTTCCAGAACGCCGTGTTGGCAGGAGTGGAGGGGCTCGAACCCCCAACCCCCGGTTTTGGAGACCGGTGCTCTACCAGTTGAGCTACACTCCTACTGGACCCCGGATCAGGTCTAAGTGACGCCCCATCAAGTGACACCCGTAGCTGCGGGCGTCACTTGATGATCTTGGCGACGACGCCGGCGCCGACGGTGCGGCCGCCCTCGCGGATCGCGAAACGCAGCCCCTCGTCCATCGCGATCGGCGCGATCAATTCGATCTCCATCGAGATGTTGTCGCCCGGCATCACCATCTCGGTCCCTTCGGGCAGGTGTACCGTGCCGGTGACGTCGGTCGTGCGGAAATAAAATTGCGGCCGGTAATTGCCGAAAAACGGCGTGTGCCGGCCACCCTCCTCCTTGGTCAGGATGTAGGCCTCGCACTGAAAGCGGGTGTGCGGGGTGATCGAGCCCGGGGCCGCCAACACCTGGCCGCGCTCGACCTCCTCGCGCTTGGTGCCGCGCAGCAACGCCCCGATGTTGTCGCCGGCCTCGCCCTGGTCGAGCAGCTTGCGAAACATCTCGACGCCGGTCACCACCGTCTTGGCGGTCGGCCGCAGCCCGACGATCTCGACCTCGTCGCCGACCTTGACCACCCCGCGCTCGACCCGGCCGGTCACCACCGTGCCCCGCCCCGAGATCGTGAACACATCCTCGATCGGCATCAGAAACGGCCGGTCCTTGGCCCGCTCCGGCTGCGGGATATAGGCGTCCACCGCCGCCATCAGCTCGAGCACCGAGGCGCGGCCCTGCTCCGGGTTCTTGCCCTCGAGCGCAAACAGCGCCGAACCGCGGATCACCGGGATGTCGTCGCCCGGAAACTGGTAGGAGGAGAGGAGTTCGCGCATCTCCAATTCGACCAGGTCCAACAGCTCCGGGTCGTCCACCATGTCGACCTTGTTCATGTACACCACCAACGCCGGCACCCCCACCTGGCGCGCCAAGAGGATGTGCTCGCGGGTCTGCGGCATCGGCCCGTCCGCCGCCGACACCACCAGGATCGCCCCATCCATCTGCGCCGCCCCGGTGATCATGTTCTTGATGTAGTCGGCATGGCCCGGGCAGTCGACATGCGCGTAATGCCGGTTCGGCGTCTCGTATTCGACGTGCGCCGTCGCAATCGTAATCCCGCGCGCCCGCTCCTCCGGCGCCTTGTCGATCTGGTCGAACGGCACAAACGTCGCCCCGCCGGTTTCCGCCAGCACCTTGGTGATCGCCGCCGTCAACGTCGTCTTGCCGTGGTCAATGTGACCGATCGTCCCGATGTTGCAGTGCGGCTTGGTCCGCTGAAACTTCGCCTTCGACATCGCTTGGCCGCTTTCCGTCAGAGAGTACGCGTCAAAATAGCCGTCCCCGGGCCCCGCCGGGGGTTGGAGCGGGTGATGGGAATCGAACCCACGTAGCCAGCTTGGAAGGCTGGAGCTCTACCATTGAGCTACACCCGCATTCCTCGCCCCCGCCGTTCCGATCCGATCCGATCGCTGCCGCCCTCCGATCCTCGCCCCGGCTGCCCTTCGCCCGGCCGGCGACGGAACGCGCGGCTCGAACGATGGTGGAGGGGGTTGGATTCGAACCAACGAAGACGTACGTCGGCAGATTTACAGTCTGCTGCCTTTAACCACTCGGCAACCCCTCCGGGATCGCGCGCCGTCCGACGCAGCGCAAACCCGCGCTCATAAGGTCTTGCCTCGTTCTTGTCAATCGGGCTTTGTCGGTCGCGGCGATGTCCCCGGACCGTTCCGGCGGCCCGGCACCGTTCGATCGCGAAACCGCGGAGACCTTATATAGTGCCCCATATAATGCCGCGCCGACCGCAGCACCACGGGCGAGATGGCGCCCGGCGGGTCCGGGCCGTCGCGGCGGCCCGCAAGCCGGCCAGCGCCGGGAATTGGATCTACGGCCGGCATCCGGTCGCCGCGGCATTGGCCAACCCCGAGCGGCGCTGGCGCCGCCTCGCCGTGCTCGCCGGGCAAGAGGTCGAGGCTCGTTCGCTGGTTGCCGAAGCCGCGGCGGCATGCCGGTGCGCCGAGGGCGAGCCGATCCGAGTGCTCGATCGCGCCAGCTTCTCGGCGATCTTGCCGGCGGGTGCGGTGCATCAGGGGTTCGCCCTCGAAGTCGAGCCGCTGGCCTTGCCCGATCTCGACGCGGTGCTCAGACAGGCGGAGACCGCGGCCGGGCGCTCGATCCTCGTCGCCCTCGACCAGGTGGTCGATCCGCACAATGTCGGCGCGGTCTTGCGCTCGGCGGCGGCGTTCGGCGCCGCCGCGGTGCTGATCGCAGCACACGGCGCGCCTCCCGTCGGCGGAGCGCTCGCCAAATCCGCCTCGGGTGCGCTCGAACGGGTGCCGCTGGTTCGCGTCGTCAACCTCGCCCGCGCCCTCGACCGGCTGAAGCAAGCCCAATTCTGGGTCTGCGGGCTCGACGAGACCGCGGCGCAGCCGCTCGCGGCGTTCGATCTCGGCCCGCGCGTCGCGATCGTGCTCGGTTCCGAGGGAGGAGGCCTGCGCCGGCTGGTGCGTGAGCGGTGCGATCACCTGGCCCGCTTGCCGACCCTCGCGGCGCAACCCACCCTCAACGTCTCCAACGCCGCCGCCGCGGCCCTTTACGAACTCGTCCGCGGCGCCGGACCCGGCTGAGCAATCGGGTCAGCGGGCGAGGTCGCTGACCAATGAAAAGGCCGAGTTTCGGCTGGCCTGCCCGCGATAAACTTGCAGGTTTTCGAGCACCCGCTGGACGTAGAGCCGGGTCTCGTCGATCGGGATCGTCTCGATCCAGTCGACCATATCGATCTGGCCGCCGCGCGGATCGCCATACTCGGCGAGCCACTGCCGCACCCGGCCGGGTCCGGCATTGTAGGCGGCGATCGCGAGCGCATAGGAGCCGCCGAAGTCATCGATCAGATGGTGCAGATAGCCCCGCCCGAGCGCGACATTGTACAACCCGTCGAGGGTCAGCCGCGGGATCGAGAACGACAGCTGCAGCTTGTCGGCCATAAAGCTCGCCGTCGCCGGCATCAACTGCATTAGGCCGCGCGCTCCGGCCGGACTGACCGCGTCGGGCTCAAACGCGCTCTCCTGCCGCACGATCGCGAACAATAGCGCGTCTTCGACGTCGCCGCCGCTCGGCAGGGCGACCACCGGATAGCCGTGGATCATCAGCGGGGTGCCGGCGACGATCGCGCGCTTGGCGACCGCGATCGCGAGATCGATCCGCCCGTTCTGCTCAGCGAGGGCGGCGAGCATCGCAAACTTGGTCGGCGTCGCGGCGCGGTCCGCCAGGTGCAGCAGAAACACCTTGCTGTGCTGGCGATCGCCGAGCGCGAAAAAGATCTGGGCGGCGCGGACCATCTCGCTGCCCTCGAAAGCGGCCCGCTCGGCGGCGCTGGGGACCGGCTCGGGAACCGGATGCGGCGGCGCGTCGTCGCCGAGCTCGTGCGCTGCGAGCTGGCCGTAAAACGTCGCCATGTGCTCGGCCCCTGCGGCATACCATTTCTGCGCGAGAGCGGATTTCGCTTCGGCTTCGGCCGCCCGCCCGCCCCAATACCCGGCGCGCGCCTTGGCGTACGGGGTGTCGGCGTGGGCGAGGATGTGAGAAAAATCGTCGAAGGCGAGGGCCGACTGATTCATGAAGCGCAGTGCGATATAGCCGAGCAGGAATTCGGCGCTGGAATAATCGTCGCCGGTCAGCGCGCCGTGCTGGGCCGCAATGCGATAGGCGAGATCGGCGTTGCCGCCGGCGAGCAACCGCCTTGCAACGACCTGCCGCTCGTGCCACCACGCCGCCGGGTGCACCGGGTCGCCCGGGTTGGCCTCCAGGATTTGGACCGCCGCGTCGGTCATGTCCCTTTCGCGCCGGCAGCGCAGCTCCTCGTAGACGAGGCCCGGATCGGCGCGCAATTGCACCGGGACCCGGGCGACGAGCAACTCGGCGGCCGGCGCCTGCAAGGCGAGTGCGAGGCGCGCCTCGGCCAAAGCCCGCCAGTCGGGCGGCACCCGCGGCAGCATCCGCCGCGCCGCCTCGGTTTTGCCCGCCCACAGCAGGCGGTCGAGCCGCTGCTCGTCGTCTTGGGCGCGGATCGCGTCGGCATGCTTGGCCAGAAAGGCCTTCTCGTCGAGCGCGTTGAAATCGCCGTTAATCCAGGTCGCCCGCAATGCCGCGGTGCCGCCGGCGACATCGCCCGCATTCAGCAGGATCTCGGCGGCGCGGGCTTGGCCCGCCGCGCTGATCGGCGCATAGCGCTTTAGCCAGGCGGCGGCGACCGCGTCGGTCTCCCCGGCCAAGGCTTCCTCGGCGTGCCTGCGCAGTGCGTTCTGGTGCGGCCAATCCGGGTTCTTTTCGATGAAGTCGGCAATTTCGGCAAAGGTGCCGGGGGCGCCCGGGCTGGCATAATCCAGCCAGCGCAGCATCTTGAGCGGCAGCGGGTCGTGGATCGGAGCCGCATCGGCATAAGCTCGGCTCCAATCGCCAGCCTGCCCCGCGGCGAAGGCGGCGCGGGTGGAGCCCAGATCGGCGTCCGACAGCATCTGCGCCTGCGCGGCGCCAGTGGCGGCGGTCCCGACGAGGACGAGGGACAGGATCAGGCGATTTACCGTGAGCAAGGTTGGCCCCCCTTCCTTGCCGAAATCAAAGATAAGGCAAAAACCATTACGGGGTTTTGCCGGGCGGAGCAAGCCTGCCAGCAGCGAGGCGCCGACCTTGCTGATCCGGCGCTGTTGCCGGCGCTGTTGAAGGCAGGGGCGGCGCGGACTATCGTGATCGCGAGAGACCGCCACCCGGGAGGAGACGATGTTCAAGGGATCGCTCGTCGCGCTGATTACGCCCTTCCGCAACGGGGGCGTTGACGAGGGCGCGTTCCAGGAGCTGGTGTCGTGGCAAGTTGGCCAGGGCACGCACGGGTTGGTGCCGTGTGGCACCACCGGCGAGTCGCCGGTGCTGCACGATGACGAGCATCGCCGCGTCGTGGCGCTGTGCGCCGAAGCGGCAAATGGCAGGGTCCCGGTCATCGCCGGAACCGGCACCAATTCGACCGACCACACGATCGCACTGACCCGAGAGGCCAAGGCCGCCGGCGCCGACGCGGCACTGGTCGTCTGCCCCTATTACAACAAGCCGACGCAGGAGGGGCTCTACCAGCATTTCAAGGCGGTGCACGATTCGGTCGACCTGCCGATCGTGATCTACAACATCCCCGGTCGCTCCTCGGTCGACATGAGTAACGCGACGATGGCTCGCCTCGCAAAATTACCTAACATCGTCGGCGTCAAGGACGCGACCAACGATCTCGCCCGGCCCTTGCGCATGCGGGTCGAGATTGGCAGCGAATTCGCGCTGCTGTCCGGAGAGGACGCGACCGCGGTCGCCTATCTGGCGCAGGGCGGCGACGGCTGCATCTCGGTCACCGCCAATGTGGCGCCGCGGCTGCTCGCCGAGATGCACGAAGCCTGGCAAAAGGGCGAGGTCGCGACGGTGCGCCGGATCAACGAGCGGCTGATCCCGCTGCACGAGGCGCTGTTTGCCGAAACCAGCCCGGCGCCGGTCAAATACGCCGCTTCGCTGCTCGGCAAATGCGAGCCTAGGGTGCGTCAGCCATTGTGGCAGACCTTGCCTGAGACCCAGGAGCGGGTGGCGCGGGCGATGCGCGGCGCCGGTATCTTGAACTGACCCGGCTACGCAGAACCGCCGGGTTGGCGGCGGGCACCCCCTCACCCTAACCATCTCCCTCCCGAACTGGGGGAGACGGAAAACTGGTGGTTAGATGCGCTCCTCCGACCATTACGTCGCGCAGAACCGGCGGGCGCGCCACGACTATGTGATCGAGGACACGCTCGAAGCCGGGCTCGTGCTGCACGGCACCGAGGTCAAGGTCTTGCGCAAGGGCCAGGCCAGCATCGCCGAGGCCTATGCCGACGAGCGCGGCGGCGAATTGTTCCTGGTCAACGCCAATATCCCGGAATATGCCGCCTCGGCGCATTTCAACCACGAGCCGCGCCGGCCGCGAAAGCTCTTGCTGCACCGCAAGGAGGTCAACCGGCTGTTGGGCGCGATCCGGCGCGAGGGCGTGACGGTGGTGCCGCTGTCGATCTATTTCAACGAGCGGGGACGGGCCAAGATCGCGCTCGGCCTCGCCCGCGGCAAGCGCAAGGCCGACAAACGCCAAGCCGAGAAAGCGCGCGACTGGCAGAGAAGCCGCGCCCGCATCTTGCGCGAGCGCAACGCCTGACGCTTCGCTGGCTCCGATCTCTTCGCCTCGCCTGAACGGCGCCCGAATGCCTGCCTCATCGCGGCCAGGCGTGCGCGGCCGCGGGCTGATACTCGCCGCCCCGGCTTCGGGCAGCGGCAAGACACTGGTGACGGCCGGCCTGCTGCGGCATCTGTGCCAGCGCGGCGTGCGTGTCGCCGCGGCCAAGGCCGGACCCGATTTTATTGACCCGACCTTCCACGCCAAAGCGAGCGGTGCCCCGTGCGTCAACCTCGATCCGTGGGCGATGCGGTCCGAGACCCTCGCCGGGCTCGTCGGCGAACTGGAAGCCGCGACCGAGGTCGTGCTGTGCGAAGGGGTCATGGGCCTGTTCGATGGCACCGGCGTCGGCGGAGAAGCTGGCTCGACCGCAGAACTTGCACTGATCACCGGCTGGCCGGTCGTGCTGGTCGTCGATGCGCGCAGCCAGGGGGCTTCGGTCGCTGCACTGCTGCGCGGTTTTGCTCACCACCGGTCCGAATTGCCGCTCGCCGGCGTCATCTTCAACCGGGTCGCCAGTGAACGCCATCGCGCAATGCTCACCGGCGCGGTCGCGCGGCACCTGCCCGATCTCGCCATTTTCGGGGCGCTGCCGGCCGACCCGGCGCTGGCCCTGCCTTCGCGCCATCTCGGCCTGGTCCCGGCCGGCGAAGTTGCCGCGGTCGAGGCAGCGATCGACCGCGCGGCGGCGCAGATCGGCGCCACCCTCGACATCGATCGGATGCTGCGGCTGACACGACCCTCTCGGCTCGCGGGCGAGATCGCTGCCGGCATTCCGCCGCTCGGCCAGCGTGTTGCCGTCGCCCGCGACGACGCGTTCCGGTTTATCTACCCGGCGCTAATCGATAGCTGGCAAAAGGCCGGTGCCGAGCTCTCGTTTTTCTCTCCGCTCGCCGACCAGCCGCCCGACCCCGCCGCCGACGCGGTATATCTGCCCGGCGGCTACCCCGAACTATGGGCCGGAAGGCTCGCCGCCGCCGATGAGTTCATCGCCGGCCTGCACCGGGCCGCGGCCGCGGCCAAGCCGGTCTACGGCGAATGCGGCGGCTACATGGTCTTGGGCGACGCGCTGGTCGATGCCGATGGCCGCCGGCATGCGATGGCCGGGTTGCTGCCGCTGGTCACGAGCTTCGCCGAACGCCGCCTTTCTCTCGGGTATCGCGGCACCACCGTGCTCGCCGTCGCTGGGCCCCTCGGCCGCGCCGGCTCACGCTTTCGCGGCCACGAATTTCACTATGCGACGGTCATCCGCGAAGGTGCCGCCGACCGGCTGTGGTCGATGACCGACGCGTCCGGAACCGATCTCGGCCGGTGCGGGCTGTGCCGGGGTTCGGTATTCGGCTCGTTCATCCATCTGATCGATGCGGTGGCTCCTGCGATCGAATGTGGCGCTCCGGCCGGCCTTCATCTTGCTCCCGATCTCGCGCTACCCGAAGATTTCATAGACGACTTCGAAAATCCCGGATGATACCGCCAGCCTGCTCCTTGGAGGACGTCATGCGCCAACTGCCGGAGATCGATCGCGTATTAAAGGCCGCCGTGGACCGAGGCGACGTGCCCGGGGTGGTGGCGATGGCGGCGACGCCGAGGGGTCCGGTCTATCAAGGCGCCTTTGGCAAGCGCGCCCTGCCCGACGGCGCGGCGATGACCAACGACACGGTGTTCTGGATCGCCTCGATGACCAAGGCGGTCACTTCGACGGCGGCGATGCAGCTCGTCGAGCAAGGGAGGCTCGCGCTCGATCTGCCGATTGCCGAGGTGCTGCCCGAACTCGCAGCACCTCAGGTGCTCGAAGGCTTCGACGCCGCCGGCGAGCCGAGGCTGCGGCCGGCGCGGCGGCCGATCACCTTGCGCCACCTGATCACCCACACCTCGGGCTTCGTCTACGACATCTGGAACCCGCAGATCGGCCGCTACATGGCGAAGAGGGGCATTCCCGGCATCATCTCCTGCGAAAACGCGGCGCTGGGATTGCCACTCGTCTTCGATCCTGGCGACCAGTGGGATTACGGCATCGGCATCGACTGGGTCGGCAAGGCGGTCGAGCGCGCGAGCGGCCGGCGGCTCGGCGATTATTTCGCGGAACATCTGTTCGGCCCGCTCGGTATGACGGATACCGGCTTTGCATTGACCCCGGCCCGCCGTGCCCGGCTCGCGGCCATGCATGCTCGCGGGGAGGACGACGCGCTGATGCCAATCCCGTTCGAAATCCCGCAACAACCCGAATTCGAGATGGGCGGCGGCGGGCTCTACGGCGCCGCGCAAGACTATCTCACTTTCGAGCGGCTGTTTCTCGACCAGGGCCGCGCTGCCGGCGGCGCGCAGGTGCTAAAGCCCGAGACGGTCGAACTGATGGCGCAGAACGCGATCGGCGATCTCAGCGTGCGGCTGCTCGAGACCGCCGCCCCAGCCTCCTCGAATGACGCCGAGTTCTTTCCCGGCATGGTCAAGAAATGGGGCCTCGGCTTTATGATCTCGACCGAACAGGTCCTTGGCGGCCGCAGCCCCGGCAGCCTCGCCTGGGCCGGGTTGGGCAATACCTATTTCTGGATCGACCCGGCAAAGGGTGTGGCCGGGGTGATCTTGATGCAATTGCTGCCGTTCGCCGACGCCAAGGCGCTGGCGGTGTTCGACAACTTCGAAAAGGCGGTTTACAGAGCGATAGCTTAGCGCACCGTCGTCGCACACGTATGGAGGGTGCAACCCGCCAAGACGACAACTTAGGACGGGTAAGGCCGCGGGAGATGTAACGCGCCAACCCGGGACGGAACCGACGGCGGGTTGCGCTCCCGCTCCACCCGCCCTATGCGTCGCCGCTCATCCGTCACTTCTCGGGTTCGATCAGCCCGGCGACGAACCAGCGCTGCATCGCCAGCACGACCGCGACGGGCGGCAATATCGCCAGCAGCGCCGTCGCCATGACCAGTTGCCACGCGGTCTGCGCGTCGCCGTTGCCGATCATCTGCCGGATGCCGACGACGATCGTCGTCATCGCCGGGGTATTGGTGACAAGCAATGGCCACAAATATTGGTTCCAGCCATAGATGAACAGGATCACGAACAGGGCGGCGATGTTGGTACGCGACAAAGGGATCGCAATCCGGGTGAAAAAGCGCCAGGGGCCGGCGCCGTCGAGCTTTGCCGCCTCGACGAGCTCGTCGGGGATGGTCAGAAAGAACTGGCGGAACAGCAAGGTCGCGGTCGCCGAGGCGATCAGCGGCAGGGCGAGCCCGGCATAGCTGTCGATCAGCCTGAGATCGGCGGCGACCTGATAGGTCGGGATGATCCGCACTTCGACCGGCAGCATCAGCGTTACGAAGATCGCCCAAAAGCACAACCGGCGCAGCGGAAAGCGAAAGAACACGACGGCATAGGCCGAGGGCAGCGAGATCGCGATCTTGCCGATGGCGATGGCCAACGCCATGACCAGGCTGTTCGCCATCATCGCCGCGACCCCTTGGCCGCTGGTGCCGATCGTCCCCTGCGCCAGCGCCGCCCGGTAATTGGCGAAGAGATATGGGCCGGGGACGAGCGTCATCGGCGCGTCGAGGATGTCGCGCAGGGTCAGGCTCGACGCGACAAACGCGACGTAGACCGGGAACAGCACCAATGCCAGCCCAGCCAGCAGCACCACATGCGGGATCCAGGCGCCCTTGCCGGAACCGGCCATCTCACCCGTTCATGCGTAGTGCACGCGGCGTTCGACAAAGCGGAACTGGGCGGCGGTCAGCGCGATGACGATCGCCATCAGGATCACCGACTGGGCTGCCGAGCCACCGAGATTGAGACCGACGACGCCGTCGTACCAGACCTTGTAGACCAGGATCTCGGTCGCCTTGTCCGGGCCGCCCTGGGTCACGTTCTGGATGATGCCAAAGGTGTCGAAAAAGGCGTAGACGATGTTGACGACCAGCAGGAAAAAGCTGGTCGGCGCCAGCAGCGGAAAGGTGATCCGCCAAAACCGGCTGCTCCCACCGGCGCCGTCGAGGGCGGCGGCTTCGATCAAGGATCTGGGGATCGCCTGCAATCCGGCGAGAAAGAACAGAAAATTGTAGCCGATCTGCTTCCAGGCGGCGGCGAGGATCACCAGTAGCAAGGCCTGCCGGCCGTCGAGCAGATAATTCCAGTCGAACCCGACCAGCCGCAAGGCCGATCCGACAATGCCAAAGCTCGGATTGAACAGAAACAGCCACAAGACGCCGGCGATCGCCGGCGCGATCGCATAGGGCAGCAGCAGCACCGTTTTGTAAAAGGCCGCGCCGCGCACCACCCGGTCCGCCATGACCGCGAACAGCAGTCCCGCAGCCAGCGCCAAAGCCGCGACGGCGAGGCTGAAGACGAAGCTGATCTCGACCGAAGCGAGGTAAGAGGGATTGGCGAGGATCGCAGCGAAATTTTCGATCCCGACAAACCGGGTCGAAAGCCCGAACGGGTCCTCGCGCTGCACCGATTGCAGCAATGCCTGCGCCGCCGGCCAGAAAAAAAAGACGATTGTAACCGCCAATTGCGGGACGAGCAGCAATGCCGGGAACAGCCAGCCCGGAAAGATCGCGCGGCGCTCCATTATCTCGGTCTCCGTAGGTCGCGGGCGGCTTTCCTCCTAATCGTTGCGGGAATCGAGCCAAGTTGAGCAGCTTTCCTGACGGCCATATAATCGACGTTTCCCCTTGACCGGACTTGGTCCGGGCATCCACGTGTTCGGAAGGTTGCCGGTCGAGTTAAGCGAAGGCGTGGATGGCCGAGACGAGCCCGGCCAGGGGGTCCAAGAGCTATATAAATCGACGCGTGGAGCCGATTTCTTCAGAACCCGGGCGTGGGAGGACGTGCTATCGCGTGTTCTGTTCGAACCGCACCAACAGGGCGTTGCCGCGCTTGACTGCGTCGTCGAGGCCCGCCTCAGCACTCTCCTTGCCGGCGAAGATCGCTTCGAGGTCCTCGGCGATGATGTCACGGATCTGGGCCAGATCGCCGAGGCGCAACCCGCGCGAGTTCTGGGTAGGCGGCTTTGCCGTGATCTCCAGGACCGGGATCTCGCGGCCGGGGTTTCTTTCGTAAAAGCCGGAGGCCTTGGTCGCGGCGTAGGCGGCCTTGGTGATCGGCAGATAGCCGGTAACCTCGTGCAAGCGCTGCTGCAGACCGGTTTGCGACAGAAACGTGAAGAATTTTGCGACACCCTTGTATTCCTGCCGAGCTCTTGCCCCCCATGACCCAGAGGCTGGCGCCCCCAATGATCGAGTTCTGCGGGGCACCCTTCACGTCGGGGTAGTAGGGCAGCTCGGCCATGCCGAAGGCAAATTTGGCGCCGGCCCTGAGAATCCCGTAAAACCCCGACGACGTCTGGATCATGCCGCATTCGCCGTTCAGAAACTTGCCTTCGGGCTCGCTGGTGCGACCACCATAGTCGAAGCTCTTGTCCTTTTCCGCCGCCGCCAAGTTGGCGATGTGCCTGATTACAATCGGATTGTTGAATTCGAGCCGGGCGCCCAGGCCGTCGAACCCGTCAGCCTCACTGGCAAAGGGCAAATTGTGCCAGGCGCTGAACTCTTCGAGCTGGGTCCAGCTGATCCACCCGGCGGTAAATCCGCACGGCACCCCGGCGGCGCGCAGCTTTTCGGCCACGGCAAAGGTTTCGGGCCAAGTCATGGGCGGCTTTTCCGGGTCGAGCCCGGCTTTCTTGAACAGCGCCTTGTTCCAATAGACAATCGCGGTCGAGCTGTTGAACGGCAGCGACAGCATGTTGCCGGCGGCGGTGCTGTAATAGCCGGTGACCGCGGGTAGATAGGCGTTCGGGTCGAATGGCTCGTCGGCCTCGGCCATCAAGCGATAGACCGGCTTCACCGCGCCCTTGGCCGCCATCATCGTCGCTGTGCCGACCTCGAAGATCTGGATGATGTCGGGCTGCTCGCCTGCGCGATAGGCGGCGATCCCGGCGTTCATGGTCTCGGCGTAGGAGCCCTTGAACACCGGCACGACTTGGTATTCGCTCTGCGACGCGTTGAAATCGGCGGCGATCTTGTTGACCATCTCGGCGTTGGCCGCGGTCATCGCGTGCCACCATTGCAATTCGATGCGGTCGGCCGAGGCGGAGCCGATGGTCGCGGCAAACATCGCCGCCAGCGTGGCGGCCACTATCACACGTCTCATCCTGCCCCCTTGGTTTCATCTTTTCTGCCGCAACGCGACGTAGCGCCAACTTGCTTGCGGAATCAAGACAGAGGCAGAAAACTTTTGCGGCGGCCTTGCACACGGGTCGGCAAATGCTCGGCAGAGGCACAAAAATGGCGGGTTTTCGCGGCGTCTCTCCCGAACCGGTGCGGCCGCGCGGCGAATCGGCGCTCGCCGAGATCGCCCGCCAGGCGGTGGCGCTCGACCTCGGCGCCCCGCTCTCGGTCCGGGTCAGTCCGAGGGCGCGGCGGGTCGGGCTGCGCATCGACGCGGCCGAGCGCCGGGTCGAACTGGTGTTGCCGCGCGGCGTCCCGGCCGAATTCGGCCTGCGTTTTCTGCGCGACAAGCGACGATGGATCGTCGCCCGGCTCGATGCCCTGCCGCGTCACGTGCCGTTTGTCGAAGGGGCGATCGTGCCGGTGCTGGGTCGGCCGCATCGCATCCACCGCTCGCTCGATCCGGCGTCGCCGCCGGTCAGCATCACCGACGGCGAAATCCGCGTGCGCGGCGACCCGCCCCATATCTCGCGCCGGGTCCGCGATCATCTGGCGGCACTCGCCCGTGACGAGCTGGCGCGGCGCGCCCGCCCGCTCGCCGCGCAAATCGGGCATAGAATCGCGCGGGTCAGCGTGCGCGATACCAGGAGCCGGTGGGGCAGCTGCTCGTCGAGCGGCAATCTGTCGTTCAGCTGGCGGCTGATATTTGCCCCCGAGCCGGTCATCGACTATGTGGTGGCGCACGAGGTGGCGCATCTGGCCGAGATGAACCACGGGCCGCGCTTTTGGCGGCTGCTGGAGAGCCTGATGCCAGGGAGTGCCGGGCCGCGCGCGTGGCTCGATCGGCACCGCGCCCAATTGCTCTCCTATGGCTGATCGGCGGAATGGAAAGAGGTGAGGCAATGGCGCAGGGCATTACGGGCTACACGGTCAAGTCGATCGAAAAGGTGGCGATCGGTGGCGATGTCCAGGCGCGAGTCTTCACTCTGGCGCCGTGTGAAGAGATACCGTGGCACTTCCACAGTGTGGTCACGGATTGGTATTTCGTGCTCGAAGGCGCATTGTCGATCGAAACCCGCGCCCCGGCCGACCGCCGGCTGTTGAGGGTCGGCGAACGCTTCAGCATCGCGCCCAAGACCGCGCATCTGATCTCGAACCGTTCGGACGGTGATACCCGCTTCTTGCTGGTTCAGGGTGTCGGCGCCTACGATTTCGTCAGGGTCGGGGGGCAGTCCGCTCCCGCATGATCCAGACGAGAAGAGCAAGGCCGGGCACGCAGGCGAGGGTGCTCAGCAGGAAGAACGAGCTCCAGCCGAGTATGTCGGCGAGTGCCCCGCCCGAGGCCGACAACGTCGTGCGCCCGACTGCCGCCAACGACGACAACAGCGCGTATTGCGTTGCGGTAAAGGCGATGTTGCACAGCCCGGAAAGATAGGCGACAAACGCCGCCGACCCCATCCCACCGGTCAAATTCTCGACTCCGATGGTCAACGCGAGGACCGGAACGTCGTGCCCGGCCCAGGCTTGCAGCGCGTACATCAGGTTCGACAGCATCTGCAGCACGCCGCAGACCAAAAGCGCGCGCATGACGCCGAGCCGCAGCACGACGACCCCGCCCAGCGCCAGCCCGGCGAGGCTGGCGGCGAAGCCGTAGATCTTGCCGATGTCGGCGACTTCGACCTTGGTAAAGCCGAGCGACACATAGAGCGGGTTCGACATCGTACCGGCGAGCGCGTCGCCGAATTTGTAGAGGATCACAAAGGCGAGGATCGCCAGCATCCCCGGCCGGCTCAGCATGTCGCGAAACGGGCCGATGACGGCGCGCTCGAGCCAGGCGCCGATGCGCGCGAGGGTGGTGCGGCCAGGCAGCGGTTGCGGCGGCTGCACCCCGCCCGGCTCCGGGGTGAGCCAGACAGTGACCATGCCGACCACCATCAGCGCCGCCATCAGCCCATAGGCGAAGCGCCAGCCGGCAAAGCTCGCGGCGTAGAGCGCCCCCGCCGAAGCAGCCAACATGCCGAAGCGATAGCCCCATTGCGTCGCGGCGGCGCCGGCGCCCTGCTCCTCGGGACGCAGCAATTCGATGCGGTAGGCATCGATGACGATGTCCTGGCTCGCCGACAGGAATGCAACCGCGACGGCAGCGAGTGCCGTCAGCCCCGGCGCCGATCGCGGATCGGCGAGGCCGAGCGCCAGAATCGCCGCTGCCAAGGCCGGCTGGATCGCCAACGCCCAGCCGCGCCGCCGCCCGAGCGTCGCGGTGAACAGCGGGATCGGCAGCCGGTCGATCAAGGGCGACCACAAAAACTTGACGCTGTAGGGCACGCCAACCAAAGCGAACAGCCCGATCGCGGTGCGCGACACGCCCTGCTCGGCCAGCCGGAACGACAAGGTCGCAAAGGTCAAGGCGAGCGGCAGCCCGCTCGAAAACCCCATCAGCAACACCGCGATCAGCCGCGGCTCGCGGTAGACGGCGAGGGAGGAGAACCACCGAAGCCCGGCTCGCCTTGGAGAGAGCCGCTCATCCCCGAATCGGGTCCGGGGCAGGCTCTCCCGCTGCGCCGGCCCCTCCCTCTCCCGGGGTGCCGGGAGAGGGCTGGGCTGAGGGGCCATTTCCGGCGCGCCTAAGACAGGAAGGCTACCCTATGGCTTTGGAGCTGTTTTCTCAGCGTCGGCGGCGACCTGCATCTTGATGATCTTGTCGGGGTCGGTGACAGCACCGTTATCGGCCGGGTCGCCCTTTTTGAGCTGGTCGATATAGTCCATCCCGGAGACGACCTTGCCCCAGATCGTGTATTTGCCGTCGAGCGAGGGCGCCGGCGCAAACATGATAAAAAACTGGCTGTCGGCGCTGTCGGGGTCCGAGGTGCGGGCCATAGCCACCGTGCCTCGAACGAACGGCTCATTCGAGAACTCGGCCTTGAGCGGATGGCCCGAGCCGCCGGTGCCGTTGCCGTTAGGGTCGCCGGTCTGCGCCATAAAGCCGGCGATCACCCGATGAAACGTCAGCCCGTTGTAAAAGCCGCGGCGCACCAGGGCCTTGATCTGGGCGCAGGTGGCCGGCGCCAGATCGGGCCGCATGTCGATCACGACGCGCCCGG
Organism: uncultured Alphaproteobacteria bacterium; assembly: GCA_963832875.1. Taxonomy (GTDB): domain Bacteria; phylum Pseudomonadota; class Alphaproteobacteria; order ATCC43930; family CGMCC-115725; genus AP-15. The sequence continues at coordinate 138,912 of CAWHWB010000010.1, forward strand.
CCGGCACATCGAGGTAGATCGTGTTATCGAGATCTGCTGCCATCGCGTTGCCTCCAATAACGAGCGCGGCGATCAGCACGACAAGCCGGCCCAACGCTGCCATAAATCCATTCCTGCATGAGGGGAAAGGAGGGCGAGCTTAACCGAACCGCCAACATCGCGAAAGCGGTTCAGGCGCGCCCGTCGTACCAGCCGCCGCGACGAAAGCGGTCGAGATAGGTAGGCAGAATGCCCTCGACCGCGGTCGGCTCGATGCCGAGAGCGGCGAGCGTCATCGCTCCCGTGGAGACGACGTTGTCGCGCTTCAGGAGCTCGACCTGATCGGGTGTCAAAGGCGGGTTCGGCAGAATCGACATTAGCCGCGCTTGGAACGCCGCCAGCCCGAACGGCAGGTCGAGCAGCAACCGCTTGCGCCGGATCTCGCCGAGCAGCAGTTCGACAAGCTCGCGGAAGGTATAGGTTTTCGGGCCGCCGAGCTCGTAGGTGCGGCCGGCGGTCGCCGGGTCGTCAAGGCATTTCAGCACCGCATCGGCGACGTCGCCGACATAGACCGGCTGAAACCGGGTCTGGCCGCCGCCGATCAGCGGCAACGCCGGAGAGACCATCGCCATCGCCGCAAAACGATTGAAGAACTGATCCTCCGGCCCGAATACGACCGAGGGGCGCAGGATCGTCACGGTCGGGAAGGCGTCGCGCACCGCGGCTTCGCCCGCCGCCTTGGTGCGCGCATAAGCCGAGGGCGAACGCGGGTCGGCGCCGATCGCCGAAAGATGGACAAAGCGTCCGATGCCGGCCTCGCGGGCCAATCGCGCGAGCCGCGCCGGTCCGGTATGGTGGACTCGCTCGAAACGCTGCGCCCCGCTTTCGGCGAGGATGCCGACGCAATTGACCAGCGCCTCGTTGCCGGCGAGAAAGGCGGGCAGCAGCCGCTCGTCGTCGATCGCCAGGTTCAGCGCCGCGATCTGCCCGACATTGCCCTGCGGCATCAGAAACTTGGCTGCCTCGGCCCGGCGGCAGCCGACGGCGATCACGTCGCCGCGCGCCGCCAGCCGCTGAACCACGTAGCGGCCGATGAAGCCCGATCCGCCCAACACCGCGGTCCGGCGATTTCTCATAATTCCTCCGGCGATGCGCCGCCCGTCCTTGGCCCGGCGCCGGCCTTCTATAACGCAATGCGCGCATCGCCAAAAGCCGGCCGCCCTTCCCGCCGGCAGCGGGCTGCGTTAGAACCCCGTGATTGCCGTGCAAAATCGACCTGGAGAGACCCGATGGCGGATCAGTCTGCATTGAGCAACGAATATCCGGTGCCGGAGCGGATGAAGGCCTGGGTGCTCGGCGGGCCGGGCGAGATCATGCCCGTGGAGAAGCCGGTGCCGCAGCCCGCCGCGGCCGAAGTTCTGGTCCGAATCGACGCCGTGGCAATCTGCGCCACCGACCTCGAAATCATGCGCCACGGGCTGCCGGCGATAGTCGATGGCGGGTTGCCGTTCCACAAGAACTTCACGATCGGCCACGAATATATGGGGACCGTGGTCAAGCTCGGGCCGGCGGTCGACGAATATTCGGTCGGCGACCGCGTCACCGTCGAGGTCCATGCCGGGTGCGGCCGCTGCGCGCGCTGCCGGCAGGGCATGTACACTTCGTGCCTGAACTATGGCGACCTGAAGAAGGGGCATCGCGCCAACGGCTTCACCACCGATGGCGGCTTCGCGCAATACGCGGTCAACAACGTCAACACGCTGGTGCATGTGCCGCACGACATGAGCGACGAGGAGGCGACCCTCGTCGTCACCGCCGGAACCTCGATGTACGGGCTCGACGTGCTCGGCGGTTTGATCGCCGGCGAAGGCGTCGTCGTGACCGGGCCGGGGCCGATCGGGCTCTTGGGCGTCGCGGTGGCGAAGGCGCTCGGCGCCGACCCGGTGATCCTGACCGGCACCCGCGAGCGGCGGCTCGATCTCGGCAAGAAGCTCGGCGCCGACCATGTGATCAATGCCCGCCGGGACGACGCGGTCGCCGCGGTCAAGCGCATCACCCAAGGCAAGGGCGTTCAGTTCGTCGTCGAATGCTCGGGCGCGCCCGAAGCGCTGAACGAGGCGGCGCAGATGGTCGACCGCGGCGGCCGGATCTGCCTCGCCGCCTTCCCGCACGAGAAAGTACCGGTCGATCTCGCCTACCTGGTGCGCAACAACATCTACGTCTACGGCATCCGCGGCGAGGGGCAGAGCGCCACCCACCGGGCGATGGCGCTGATGAAGCAGAAGCGCTTCGACGCCACGCTGATCCACACTCACACCTTCCCGCTCGACGAGTTGCCGACGGCGCTCAAATATGCCCGCGAGCGGATCGACGACGCGATCAAGGTCGTGGTCAAGAACCAGCCGTAAGCGCCGCTGCCGGTAAGTTCTCTCCAGCGAAGAGGCCCCCGCACTACAGGGTGCTCAGCGGCGGCGGTCTTGCAGCTCCAGCGTCACGAGGCGGGCGACCGTGGTGACAAGGTAGAACTGGTGGGCCCGAGGCTGCCCCAAAAAACTGTAGAGCCCGGTACGGTAGTTGAGGAGCTACGCCCGTGGCGAGGGGCATCGCCATTTTACCAGTACCCCTCCTGAGGCGACAACCGTGTGGAGCATGCTTTCGCTGTCCGAACCGCCGTGGACTGCTATCGAATGAAAGCAGGTTTGCCTGGCGCCTCTCATTGCGCGGTACTCGTCCTGACGATACGTTAAAGGTCATGGCCAAAAACCGGCCGTAGACGACTATTCGGCGGCGGGTCTCTTGCGCTCTTCGAATTGGGCGGCAGCGGATCTTGATCCAAACAGGCGCCCCTTGACCCAATCGCGCAGCTGCTGGAACACGACATAAAGGCCGGGGATCAAAAAGATCCCGAAAACAGACGCGGCGAGCATGCCGAAGAACACCGCGGTCGCGACCGCGTGGCGGGTCGCGGCGCCGGCGCCGCCCGAGATCAGCAACGGCAGGAGGCCGAGGATAAAGGCGAAGGACGTCATCATCACCGCGCGGAACCGGGCTCGTGCGCCGCTCAGCGCCGCCTCGGCCGCGGCCAAGCCGTCGCGGTGCGCCTGCATCGCGAATTCGACGATCAGTATCGCGTTCTTGGCGGCGAGCGCGATCAGCACAACGATGCCGATCTGCGCGAAGACGTCATTGGGCAGGCCGGCGATCAGCAATCCACCGAGCGCACCGACCAGCCCGACCGTGATCGAGACGATCACCGCCGCCGGTATCGCCCAGGATTCGTAGAGCCCGACCAGCACCAGATAGGCGAACAGCACCGCAAGCGCCAAAATGATCGTCGTCTGGCTGCCGGCGAGCTTTTCCTGGTAGGCGGTGCCGCTCCACGAATAACCGAAGCCCGGCGGCAGAGTCGCTTTCGACACCTGCTCCATTGCAGCCAATGCCTGACCCGAGGAATAGCCGGGCGCCGGCTGGCCCTGGATCGCCACCGAGCGCAGGTTGTTGAAACGGTAAATGTATCCGGGGCCGAGCACATTCTCGATCGTGGCCAGCGAGCGGATCGGCACGAGCGCGCCGTTTGACGCGCGAACATGCACCTCGAAGATGTCGTCGATATGCATGCGCTGCGCCGCCTCGGCTTGCAGAATGACCTGCCAGGTGCGGCCGAATTTGTTGAAGTCATTGACATAATAGCCGCCGAGCGCGGCCTGCAGCGCGGTGAAGATATTGCTGATGCTGATGCCCAGGGTCTCGGCGCGCTCGCGGTCGATGTCGAGCCGAATCAGCGGCGTCGAGGCGCCGTAAGTGGTAAAGACTCCGGCCAGCGCCGGGTTCTCGTTCGCCGCCTGGATCAGCCCGCGCGCGACCGCGGCCATCTCGCTCGCCGGCGCGCCGGCGTAGGATTGCAGCTGGTATTCGAACCCTGCTCCGGTGCCGAGCCCGATGATTGGCGGCAGATTGAACGGTATGACGATCGCGGCGGGCAATTTCCGAAAATCGCCGCGCAGATGGTCGAGCACGCCCCACACGCTTTGGGCCGCGGAGGTGCGATCGGCAAACGGCGCCAGGGTCACGAAAAACGTCGCCTTGTTCGACTGGGCGATGCCGTCGATCATGCTGTAGCCGACGATCGAGGTGACTGCCTCCACCCCCGGCGTCGCCTTGGCGATGCGCTCGACCTCGGCCGCCACTTTGCCGGTACGGTTGAGCGAGGCGCCCTCGGGCAGCTGCGCTTCGACCAGCAGGGCGCCTTGGTCCTCTTCCGGCAAGAAGCCGGCGGGCACAGAGCGGCCGAGCCACAGGATCAGCGCAACCGAGACCCCGACCAAAGCCACGGTCAGCAGCACCCGCGGCGCCAGGCGACCGACAATGTTGACGTAGCCGCGCTGCATTCGGTCGATGCCGCTCTGCATCGCTCGGATGGGCCGACTCGGCGGCGGGCCGTGGCGCAGCAGCAATGCGCACAGCGCCGGCGATAACGTCAGCGCGTTCACCATGGAAATCAGCATCGACACCGACACGGCGACGGCGAATTGCTGATAGAGCTGGCCGACGATGCCGGGAATGAACGCCACCGGCACGAACACTGACAACAGCACAAGTGTGGTTGCGATGACCGGCCCGGTGATCTGGCCCATCGCCGCTTTGGTCGCATCGGCCGGCGACATCTCGGGGTGCTCGGCCATCATATGCTCGACCGCCTCGACGACGACGATCGCGTCGTCGACGACGATCCCGATTGCCAGTACCAGCGCCAAGAGCGAGATCGTGTTGGCCGAAAAGCCCATTGCCAGCATGACCGCAAAGGTGCCGACGAGGGCGACCGGGACCGCAACGATCGGGACCAACGTCGCGCGCAGCCGGCCGAGAAAGACGAACACCACGACCGCCACCAGCACAAAGGCTTCGATCAGGGTGGTGACGACCTTGTGGATCGAGGAGGTGACAAAGATCGTCGTGTCGTAGGGGATCTCCCAGGTCACGTCGTCGGGAAAGCGTTCTGCCATCTCCCCCATCGCGCGCCGCACCGCGGCTGCGGTGGCCACTGCGTTGGCTCCGGGCGCCAGATAGATCCCCATCGCCGCGGCCGACTGGCCGTCGAAATTCGAAAACACATCGGCCGATTGCGCGCCGAGATCGACGCGTGCCACGTCTCGCACCCGGATCAGCGAGCCGTTCGGCTGGGCGCGCACGACGATCGCGCCGAACTGCTCTGGGGTCTCGAGCCGGCCTTGGGTGGTCAGCGGAATCGTGCGCTGCTGCGCCTCGACCACCGGCGCGCCGCCGATGCGGCCGACCGCCGCCTGCACGTTCTGCGCGCGGACCGCAGTGATTACGTCATTCGGCGTCAACCCGAGCCCCGTCAGCCGGTCCATGTCGAGCCAGATTCGCATCGCATAGTCCTGCTGGCCGAACAGATTCGCCTGGCCGACGCCGGAGATGCGGCTGATCGCGTCGCGGATGTTGATCAGCATGTAGTTGGACAGAAACAAGCTGTCGCGGGTCCCTTTGGGCGAACGCAGCACCACAACCTGAAGAATCGCAGACGATTTCTTCTCGACCTCGACGCCGTTCTGCTGCACCTCCGCCGGCAGCCGCGCCATCGCCCGCTGGACCCGGTTCTGCACGTTGACGGTGTTGGTTTCCGGATCCGACCCGACCGCGAACGACACGGTCAGGCTGTAGGAACCGTCATTACCCGAAAACGAGCGCATGTAGAGCATGCCCGTGACGCCGTTGATCTCACGTTCGATGACCTGGGCGACGGTCTGCTCGACGACCTCGGCATTAGCCCCGGGATAGGCAGTCGTAACCGATACCTCGGGCGGCACGATGTCGGGGAATTGGGCCAGCGGAATGACCGCGAGCGCAATCAGCCCGGCGATCGTGATCAGCACCGAAATGACGATCGCCAGCCGCGGCCGGTCGACGAATACGCCCGAGATCATCGAGCACTACTCCCCACTATCCCCTGCGCACCGGCTCAGACGGGCGGCGCCGCGCTCGGCGCTACCACCATGCCCGGGCGCACCCGCGCCTGGCCCTGCACGATGACCCGGTCGCCGGCGGCGAGGCCGCTCTTCACTACCGCGGTCCCGTCGCGCTGCATTTCGACCTTGACCCGTCGCATCTCGGCCTTGTTCGCGGCATCGACCGCAAGGACGTACGAGCCGGCCTGGTCCTCGGCGATTGCCGATTGCGGAATGACCAGCGCCTGAAGCGGTTTTCCTTCCTCAAGGATTACTCGCACGCTCATCCCGTCCGCGAGGAAATCCTTGGGATTGGGAAAGACCGCCCGCAACGGCACCGAATCGGTGTTGGGATCGGCCTGCACCCCGACGAAGTCGATATGGCCGGGCTGGTCGTAAGTCGACCCGTCGGCGAGGCGCAAGCGAGCAACGATCGCGTCGAGGCGGTCTTGCGGCACGTCGCGGCGCGCCTCGATCAATTGCCGCTGAGTGACGTTGAAGACGACCTGGATCGGGTCCTGGCGCACCACCGTGGCCAGTACCCCGCTGTCCGGACCGACCAAATTGCCGGGCGAGAACGCTGCTTGGCCGATGCGCCCGGCGATCGGACTTTTGATCTTGGTATAGGACAGATCGACCTCAGCCGCCTGCATCGCAGCCTTGGCCTGATCGAGGCTCGCCTGGGCCCTCAGCAAGGCCGTCTCGCGCGCATCGAGCTCGGACTGGGGGATCGTCTTGGTCTTGATCAGCTCGCGGCCGCGCCGGGCCTGCAGGTCGGCTAGAGCGAGGGCCGCCGCGGCGGCGGCAACGTCGGCGCGGCGTTGGGCGACCACCGCCTCGAAGGGTGCCGGGTCGAGCGTGAAGACGGTCTGGCCCTGCGGCACCTGATCGCCTTCCTTAAAGAGGCGCGGACCGAGATAGCCGGAAACGCGCGCGCGCAGATCGACCTTGTCGACGGCTTTGACGCGGCCGACAAACTCGGAGGTCGGCGACACGTCGCGCATCTGCGCGGCGGCGACGAGCACGGCCGGCGGTGCGGGCTGCGCGGAGGCCGGGAGGGCGAGCCCGATGCAGCCGGCGAGCAGGACCGCGAACGGGCGCCAGCGAGAAAGGCCGGCACGGAATTTTGCCATAGTCACAAGCGGAATTCGCCTTGTAGGGCGGCGGCGGGGGTTCGGCAGATTTCGGACTCTTAAAGTCGCCGACGCCGGGATCAAAGGAAGTGGCAAAACATAACATCACGCTCGTCTCCGGCAAAGCGACAGGCTATGGGCCGACGGGTCGGTTGGGCTTTGGCACGTTGACATCGGCGGGTGCTGGGCTTATTTCCGCTGGTTCCGAGAGGCCCAGGTGGCGGAATTGGTAGACGCGCTAAATTCAGGTTCTAGTGGGCGATTGCTCGTGGAAGTTCGAGTCTTCTCCTGGGCACCACTCGGCAGCACCGCGCTCTTCGGTCGTCGGGGATGACCTATCGGCTGCATCGGGGCGACCTGCCCGAAGGGGTCGATTTTGGCGAATCGGTGGCGGTCGATACCGAGGCCATGGGCCTCAACCCATATCGCGACCGGTTGTGCTTGGTCCAGCTCTCGGCCGGCGACGGCGACGCTCATCTCGTGCAAATCGCTCCCGGCACCTATGACGCGCCGCGGCTGCGCCGGCTGCTCGCCGATCCGTGCGTCACCAAGCTGTTTCACTTCGCGCGCTTCGATCTGGCCATGCTCTATCATTACCTGGGGGTGATGGCGCTGCCGGCGTACTGCACCAAGATCGCCTCGCGACTGGCGCGCACCTTTACCGACCGACACGGCCTACGCGACCTCTGCAAGGAACTGCTGAACGTCGATCTGTCCAAGCAGCAGCAGAGTTCCGATTGGGGCGCGCCGGATCTGAGCGACGAGCAGTTGCGTTATGCCGCCTCGGACGTGCTCTATCTTCATGCGCTGCGCGGCCGGCTCGACGCGATGCTGGCTCGCGAGCACCGTGAGTCGCTGGCCCGGGCCAGCTTCGAGTTTTTGCCGCACCGCGTGCTGCTTGATCTTGGGGGCTGGGCGGAGCAAGACATCTTTGCGCACTGAGCGCGCAATCGGGAAAAAAGGGGATTCTCGACGCTGTCAATTTTTCGAACCGCCGGTCCGCCGGGCGGTGATGGTTGACATCCTGGCTGCATGCGAGACGGGCACCGCACCGGCCCGTCCGGCGCAGGACGGTAATCCGACTAATAGCGACCCGATCGATATCGTGGTTGCTCGCCGGGTAATTCGCGCCGAAATTAGCGGCCTCGAACGTCTCGCCGAAACTCTCGACGGCGGGTTTGCCGCCGCAGTTTCGCTGTGTGCGGCGGCGGGCGGCCGTATCATTGTCACCGGCATCGGCAAGAGCGGGCACATCGCCCGCAAGATCGCCGCCACGTTGGCTTCGACCGGAACCCCGGCGCAATTCGTTCACGCCGGCGAGGCGAGCCACGGCGATCTGGGAATGATCGGCGTCGAGGACGCAATCTTGGCGCTGTCGAATTCCGGCGAAACCACCGAGCTCGCCGACATCATCGCCTATTCTCGGCGCTTCGGCATTCCGCTGATTGGCGTCACCGGCGGCGAGGGATCGGCGCTTGCCGCGGCGGCCGATGCGGTGTTGCTGCTGCCGAGGGCCGCCGAGGCATGCCCGATGGGGCTGGCGCCGACCACATCGACGACGGTGATGATGGCGCTGGGCGACGCGCTCGCCATCGCCCTGCTCGAACGCCGCGGCTTTTCGACCGCCGATTTCCGCTTGTTTCACCCGGGCGGCAGGCTCGGGCGGCGGCTATTGCGGGTTGCCGACATCATGCACGCCGGCGCCGAGATACCACTGGTGTCGCCGGCCCTGCCGATGTCCGAGGCGATTGTGGTGATGACGGCCAAGAGCTTTGGCTGTCTCGGCGCCTGCGATGGCGATGGGCGGCTGATCGGGGTCGTGACCGACGGCGACCTGCGCCGACACATGGGAGCCAGGCTGCTCGGCTTGCCGGTGGCGGAAGTCATGCACCAGTCGCCCCGGACGATTGCCGCCGCCGCCCTCGCCGCCGAAGCCTTGGGGCTGATGAATCGGACCGCGATCACCTCGTTGTTCGTAGTCGACAATGACGGGCGGCCGATCGGCTTCCTGCACATGCACGACTGCCTGCGTGCCGGCGTCGCGTGATCGGACCGAGGCCGGCCGGATGATCCGGGCGCGAGGCCATTCGGCGGATCGCGGCCGCTTCTCAGATCGCGCACCGGCGATGGTGTCGGCGGTGGCGGCGAGGGAGGCGCGCGACTGGCGGCCGATGCACCTTGCCGACCGTTACAGCCGGCGCGTTGCTTTGCTCAAGCGGGTGCTGCCGGCGATCGGGGTCGCCTTGCTGCTGCTGGTCGCCGCTTGGCCGCGGCTCAGCCCGTTACTGGACAGCGTTCGCCTCGGATTTCCCGCGATCGATCTGCGCGAGGCGCGAGAGCTGAAAATGCTCGATCCTCGCTACGCCGGGATCGATCGCTACAATCGGCCCTACGTCGTGACCGCGGCGGTCGGCCGCCAGGTGCCGAACCACAGCGGCCTGATGTCGCTCGAACGGCCGCGCGCCGAGCTGGTTACCCATGGCGGCGCCAAGGTCGTGCTGATCGGCGCGACCGGCATCTACCAGTCGCAGGCGCAGCTGCTCGACCTGTTCGGCAGGGTCACCTTGACCCACCAAAACGGCACCAGGTTCGTGACCCGCCAGGCCCATGCGAATTTTTCCGACAACACCGCGGCCGGCAACAACCCGATCCAGGGTCACGGCCCCGCTGGAGACGTGTGGGGACAAGGCTTTCGGGTGCTCGACAAGGGTGACACGATCATCTTTACCGGTCGGTCCCATGTCGTGCTGAAAGGAGGCAGGTCCGGCCGGCCTGCGACACCTCCCGCGGCGCTGCCGCCGGCGATCGCCGAGAGCGCGGCCCAGATCGCCGCCGCTGCGGCGGCTCCTCCCGCCGCGGGACCGGTCTTGCCCAGACCCGCGACGCTCTCCGAGCCGGCGGATCCGAGGCCGGCCGATCGCCGCGTCGCGGACGGGCCGCTCTCCGCAAAATCGGTCGCCAAGGTTCATCATGCCGACGAGCCGGCCAAGCGCCCGCCGGCCTCCGGTAAGACCGAGCACCATGCCGGCTGAGCCTTGGGCCAAGGCAACGCCGGTGCCGAACCCGGCGCGGCAGCGGCGGGGCCTGCTGCGGCTAGCAATGGCGCTCGCCGCCGTGATCATTGTCCCGGCGGCCGCGCAAGGGTTGAACCCCGTGGGCGGCGCCAACGACGCGCGTCCTATCGACATCACCGCGGACACCGGCATCGAATGGCGCCAACAGGCACAGGTCTATATCGCCCGCGGCCATGCCGTCGCCACGCGGGGAACGACCGAGGTCGATGCCGATACGCTGACCGCCCACTACCGGCCGAGCAAAAGCAACACGGCGGAGGGCGGCAACGAGGTCTATCGCCTCGACGCCGACGGCCACGTCGTGATCAAAGGGCCGAACCAGACCGTGGTCGGCGACCAAGCCGTCTATGATATCGACCGGCAGCTCGCGATCGTCACCGGCAAGCACCTCAAGCTGACGACGCCGACCGACGTGGTCACCGCTCGCGACAGTTTCGAATGGTATGACGACAAACAGATCGCGGTGGCCCGCGGCGATGCGATCGCGGTCCGAGGCGACCGACACATCCGCGCCGACGTGCTGACCGCGCACATGACCAAAAACCCGCCGCCGCCAAACTCCATCAAGTCCGCTGTCGCTGGGCAAAGGGATGACGCCAGGCCCGGCGACGCCGACCTCGCCCAGGCCAAGCCGCGCGAGCCCTCGGCGAAATCGCCGCCGGCCGGGGCCGAGCCCGGCGCCGCGGCCAGGGCGCCGGGTGCCGATGAGGGGAGCTCCCGGATCCGCCGGATCGACGCGCAGGGCCATGTCGTTGTGTGGAACGCGACCGATGTCGGTCGCGGCGATTACGGGGTCTACAACGCCGATACCGGTATCGTGACCTTGCTCGGCGATGTTACGATCACGCGCGGGCAGGACGTCATCAGGGGTCAATACGCGGTCGTCGACCTCAACCGGAATATTAGCCGGATCATGACCGTCGCCGCCAAACCGGGCGGCCCGGCGCCGCGGGTCGAGGGTCTCCTGGTGCGGCAGGCTGCCGCCGCTGGTCCTCGCCCGGCGGCCTCGGCGAAATCGGCCCACGCGCACCAGGCGCTCCGGGCGAAATCCGCCCCAACCGACGCGGCAAAGCCGTGAGAGGCGTGGTGACGCCGCTGCCGGCCGCCCCTGCCGTCGCGAGCGAGCGACGCCCACGGCTCGTTGCAGACAACCGCGCTCGGCGCGGACACGGACTGCAAGGGCAAGGGCTCGGCAAGAGCTTCAAACGGCGCCCGGTGCTGCGCGAGGTCAACGTGTCGCTGCAGCGCGGCGAGGTCGTCGGCCTGCTCGGGCCGAACGGCGCCGGCAAGACCACCTGCTTTTACATCCTCACCGGGCTGATCGCCGCTGATACCGGGGTGGTCAGTCTCGACGGCCGCGATATTACCGATCTGCCGATGTATCGCCGCGCACGTTGGGGCATCGGTTATCTGCCGCAGGAAGCGTCGATCTTTCGCGGTCTCACCGTCGAACAGAACATTCGCGCCATCCTCGAGATCGTCGAGCCCGAGCCCGCGGCGCGCGAAGTGCGGCTCGATGCCCTCTTGGCCGAGTTTTCGATCACCCATTTGCGCCGCACGCCGGCGATGGCGCTGTCGGGCGGTGAGCGCCGACGCTGCGAAATCGCCCGCGCCCTGGCAACCCAGCCCCATTTTATCCTGCTCGACGAGCCGCTGGCCGGGATCGACCCGATCGCCGTCGGAGACATCCGCGATCTGATCGGTCATCTCAAGGATCGCGGGATCGGCGTGCTGATTACTGACCATAACGTGCGCGAGACGCTTGAAATCGTCGACCGAGCCTATATACTGCACGCGGGTCAGGTTCTGATGGAAGGCGGACCCGCGGAAATCGTGGCCGATGCCGACGTGAGGCGGGTTTTCCTCGGCGACCGGTTTAGCCTATAAACTGCTCCGACCGGAGCATGATGTGAACAGGATGGGTTTCTCGCAGCGGCTGGAGTTGCGGCAGTCGCAGACGCTGGTGATGACCCCGCAGCTGCAGCAGGCGATCAAGATGCTGCAGCTCTCCAACCTTGAACTGACCGATTTCGTCGATGCCGAAATCCAGCAGAATCCGCTGCTCGAACGGCGCGAGGGAAGCGGCGACGAAACGTTCTCCGTCGGTGATTCGAGGCCAGCCGAGGAGACCTCCCCGGCGATCGCGCCGGAGACCCAGCTCGGCGAGTTTACGCCCGACGCCGCCGAGCATTGGCATGCCTCGGCCGGCGCCGACGGCGACGGCTCGGTCGATCTCGGCGGTGAGCCGCAAATATGGCGAGGCCACAACGGGGTGCTCGGCGCCGACGACCGGCCCGGCTTTGAACAGACGGCCGCGCGGCCGCGCACTTTGCGCGAGCACGTTCTCGAACAGATCGGCACCGATCTCGCCGACCAGGGCGACCAGCTGATCGCGCTGCACCTGCTCGATCTGATCGACGAACAGGGCTATCTCGGTGGTCCGCTCGACGGCGTGTCGCTGCTGCTCGGCTGCCCCGCGGCGCGAGTCGAGATGGTTCTCGCCCGGCTTCAGCAGTTCGACCCGCCCGGGATCTTCGCCCGCGACCTCCCAGAATGCCTGGCGCTCCAATTGCGCGACCGCGACCGGCTCGACCCGGCGATGCAGACCCTGCTCGACCATTTACCGTTGCTCGCGGCGCGCAACATTCCAGCGCTGATGCGGGTGTGCGAGGTCGATGCCGAGGACGTCATCGAGATGATCGCCGAGATCAAATCGCTCGATCCGCGGCCGGGGCTCGCTTTCGATCCGCCTCTCGCGCAGACGGTGGTGCCCGACATCATGATGCGCGCCCAGCCTGAAGGCGGTTGGATTGTCGAGCTGAACCCGGACACCCTGCCGCGGGTGCTGGTCAACAACCGGTATTTTGCCCGGGTCAGCCGGGCGACGCGCAGCAAGGCCGAACGCGATTACCTGACCGAGCGGCTGCAGGCCGCGAACTGGCTGGTCAAGTCGCTGCACCAACGGGCCACCACCATCCTCAAGGTCGCCGCGGAAATCGTGCGTCAGCAGGACGCGTTTTTCAGGCGCGGGGTCCAATCGTTGCGGCCGCTGATCCTGCGCGACATCGCCGAAGCCATCGGCATGCACGAGAGCACTGTCAGCCGGGTCACCAGCAACAAGTACATGGCCACGCCGCGCGGTCTTTATGAACTCAAATACTTCTTCACCTCATCGATCCCGGCATCGAGCGGTGGCGACGCCCATTCGGCCGAGGCCGTGCGCCACCGAATTCGCGGCCTGATCGATGGCGAGGCCGCGGACGCCACCCTCTCCGACGAGCGGATCGTCGAGTTGCTGCAGCGCAACGGCGTGGACATCGCCAGGCGCACCGTCGCCAAATACCGCGAGGCGATGCGCATTCCGTCGTCGGTCCTGCGCCGGCGCGAAAAGCTGCTCGCGCTGGAGCGGACGAGCTGAGGATCGGCCACGCCCAGCGGTATTGACGCATCGGCAGGGGACGCCTAGCGTACGTCAATTGATCGCGGTATGGGGCGTTCCCTATCTCGCCTGCGGGAAGCCGAGCCGCAGCTCGGCCTGGTGGAAGAGGCAATCAGGTCAATGCAGCTGACGTTGACGGGAAAGCAGGTCGATGTCAGCGCTGCGCTGCGCCGGCAGGTCGAAATCCAGCCTCGATTCCATTCTGGAGAAATATTTCAAGACCGCGATCGAAGCCCACGTCGTCGTCTGTAGAGAAGCGCACCTGGTTCGGGCCGAAATTTCTCTGCGCATCGGCCGCGGGATCGTGGTCAACGCCGGCGCCGCGGCCGGCGACGGCTATGCTGCCTTCGACGCGGCGGCCGAGCGCGTCGCCAAGCAGCTACGACGCTACAAGCGGCGCCTTCGCGATCACCACGCCAAAGCCCGCGAACCGGCCGAGGTCGTAGAAACTGCGCGGGACGCGGTCTTGGCGCCGGTCGTCGAGGAGACTGAGGAGATCGGGGAGGAGAGTTCGGCCGGCGGATCGGCGGTCATCGCCGAGATCAGCACCGAGCTGCCGCGGCTGACGGTTGGCGAAGCGGCAATGCGCATGGACCTCGCTGACGCGCCGGTGCTGCTGTTCCGCAATCGCTCGCACGGCGAGCTCAACCTCGTCTACCGGCGCGCCGATGGAAATATCGGCTGGATCGATCCGGAACTCGACCCCGCGCGGCGCCCCCCTCAGCGCCAGGCTTGAACGCGCGCGATTGCTGATGGCTGAGCCTGTCCTCTTTCAGTCGGCAACCGCTGAGGCCCGCCGTCCTTGCGGCACCGCCGCGCTCGACCCGGACCGGCGTTGAGGGCTTCAAGGGAGCGCCGCGCCAAGCGATGGAGATTGCCGATCTGATTACGCCGAGAAGCGTCGTGGCCCAGTTGCGCGCGGCCAACAAAAGGCAGGCGCTCCAGGAGCTGGCCAAGCGGGCCGCCACGCTGACCGGGGTCGACGAGCGGATGATCTACGATATCCTGATCGAACGCGAGCGGCTGGGAACCACCGGCATCGGAATGGGCATCGGCATTCCGCACGGCAAACTCCCCGGCCTCGACAAGCTCTACGGTATTTTCGCGCGGCTCGAGCGGCCGATCCCGTTCGAGGCGATCGACGACCAACCGGTCGATCTGATCTTCCTGCTGCTGGCCCCGGAGACTGCCGGAGCGGACCATCTGAAGGCCCTCGCCCGCGTCTCGCGGCTGTTGCGCGACCGGGCTGTGTGCGACAAGCTACGGGGCACCGACAGCGCGGATGCGCTCTATGCTCTGTTGACCGATCTGACCGCGAGCGACGCCACCTGACACCCTCGGCCGCCTAACTTTCTCAGTGGACACTCAACGGCTCGAGATCGTGCTGACGCACCATCGCGAACGCGACATCGCGATCGGGCATCACCGCGATTTGCGTACCGTCCGCCGCATGCACGGCGTAGCCGGGCGTCTGATCGACCACGACCGCCTTGATGTAGGCGAGGTCTTGCATGCCGAAGAGCGCCAGTTCGCGCGCCGACATCTGCCGAATTCGTTCGAGCCTTTCCATTCGGATCCTTCCTTGCAGGGCTGGGAAGCCGCCGCGCTTCGTTAGCCGCGCGAGCCGTGCGCGCCGCCGCCGCGGTCGGCGAGGGCACTCCTGATCTCGACCGTGCGCACCTTCGCCTCGATCTCGGGCCGGACGAGATCGATGTGGAGGAGCCCATTGTCGAGCCATGAGCCGCTGACCTCGATCCCTTCCGCCAGAACAAAGGAACGCTGAAACTGACGCGCGGCAATGCCGCGGTGCAGATAGACACGCTCGGTGTCGTCAGCCTGCTTGCCGCGCACGACGAGTTGGTTATCCTCGACCGTGATGGCCAAGTCGCCCGTGGTAAACCCAGCAACCGCCAGAGTGATCCGCAACGCGTTTTCGCCGAGCTGCTCGATATTGTATGGCGGATATCCATCGCTCGAGATTTTGCTGACCCGATCGAGCGCCCGCTCGAAATGGTCGAAGCCCAAGAGCAAGGGCGAATTGAATAGCGACAGCCTGGACATCCCTTTTCTCCTCGGCGAGCGAGAAACCACCGGACTGGCCCACGCGCGGCGCCCGACCGTGGATCACATTGCTGTGCCTATTATTTGGGTTGGGCAAACCGCCGGTCAAGCAAGCCGCCCGGCCAATCGTCGAGGCTGGCGGCGGCGATTTTCCAGGACCCGAGAGCTTCTGTCGCGCGTGACCTGCACCATATCCAGCTGCATTGGACCCCGCGGCGGTTGCGAGCGGATCGGGTCGTGTCGACAACTGTACGGAATTGGCGCGTCCTCGTGGCGCTGTGTTGCTGCGCGCTTCTGGCTTTCGCTCCGGCGATTGCCGAGGCGCGGGCCGGGGTTTCCTTTGGCGGCCGGCCGGCGAGCATCGGCAGCCGCGGATCGCGCAGCTGGGAGAACAACGGCGCACAGCCGCTGAACCGCAGTCTGACCCCGTCGCGACCCTATGCCCAGCCCGGCTTTGCCCCGCGACCAGGCTACCCCGTCTACGGCGGCAGCTTCTTTCAGCGCCATCCGTTCCTGACTGGACTCGCCGGCGGAGCGTTCGGCTCTTGGCTGTTTGGCCATGGCGCCAATGCGCACGGGATCGGCGACGGAACCGGATCCGCGCTCGGCGTGCTGCTGTGGATCGCCATCATCGCGGCACTCGTCTGGTTTGCGCTGCGCCTGATGCGGCGCGGGACGGCGTCGTCCGGCTGGTCCGGCGGGGTGGCCGGTCCTATGGCCCGCCCAGGCACGGGCCGGACCGCGATGTCTGCGGGGCGCGGTCGTGACGTCAACCTCGCCGACGCCGACCTGCAATCCTTCCAGCGGCTGCACGCGGCGATCCAGGACGCCTGGAGCGGCGGCGACCTAGCACGCCTGCAGCGGCTGACGACGCCCGAGATGCTGAGCCATTTTTCGCAAGAGCTGGCCCGCAACACCAATCGCGGTCTGCGCAACGTCGTCGCCGACGTGCAGCTGCTCAACGGCGAGCTGAACGAAAGCTGGGAGGAGCGCGACCGGCAATACGCGACAGCCTTTCTGCGCTGGCGTGCGATCGATTATGTGGTCCGCCTGGCGGCCTCGCCGGCAGACCGCGACAATGTCGTCGGCGGCGATCCGCGCGTGCCGGTCGAAACCGAGGAGGTGTGGACCTTTGTGCGGCCACGGGGCAGCGACTGGCTGCTCTCCGCAGTCCAGCAGGTCTGAGCGCGCGAGGTTATTGCCGCAGTCCGCGGATGCGCGGATCCCCTTGCCCTGGGGTGTCCTGCGCCTCGAAGCCGAACCGCTGGGCGGCCTCGACCACGTCATGCAAAAATTGCTCATATTCGGCGCGCAAAGCCGAAACGGGCCGGTCTCCCGCTTGCCGGTGCGGCGCCAGAAACGGGGCAGCGGCGGCCTCGCCGACCTGCCGGCTGCCCGGCTCCAGATCGAACTCTCCGTTGTTGCCCGGAGCCGACAAGACTCGCACTCCGCGCAGCACCGTCGTCGAAGCGAGGTCGTTTTGTGCGGCGTCTGCGGCAAAGGCTTCGGCCGGATAAATCCGCTCCAAGAGGGCGCGATCGTCGATTTTTGCTCTGGCCATGGCTCGCCCGTCGCCAACACCCGCCGCGGCCCGGCGTTCCGAACTCGGATCAGGGCCAGGCGGCCACGGGCGGCAGCGACATCAGTATCGCCTCGACATTGCCGCCGGTCTTGAGCCCAAATCTGGTACCGCGGTCGTAGAGCAGGTTGAACTCGACATAGCGGCCGCGGCGGACGAGCTGGTGATGGCGCTGCTCGGCGGTCCAGGGTAGCCGCATCCGCGACTGCACGATCCCCGGATAGACGCCGAGAAACGCCTCGCCGACCGCCCGCACAAAGGCAAAGTCCCGCTCCCAATCGCCGCTGTCCAGATAATCGAAAAAAATCCCGCCGGCGCCGCGCGCCTCGCCGCGGTGCTCGAGGAAGAAATATTCGTCGCACCACGCCTTGAAGCGCGCATGGCATTCCGGGTCATAGCCGGCGCAGGCTGCGGCCAGAGCCGCGTGAAACCTCTCCTCCAACGCCGCGTCGGGATAGATCGGCGTCAGGTCGCTGCCGCCGCCGAACCAGGCTTTCTCGGTGACGATGTGCCGGGTGTTCAGGTGCACCGCCGGCACCAGCGGCGAACACGGATGCG
Source organism: uncultured Alphaproteobacteria bacterium (assembly GCA_963832875.1). Lineage (GTDB taxonomy): Bacteria > Pseudomonadota > Alphaproteobacteria > ATCC43930 > CGMCC-115725 > AP-15. The sequence goes on from CAWHWB010000010.1 coordinate 156,701, forward strand.
CGACGAGCGAAATGCCGCCGGCCCAAAAGCGCGGGTCCGCGGCGGCGCCGGGGATGTCGCTGCGAAACTCGGGCGAGAATTCGCCCAGCACCGCCGAGATGTTGACCCCGACTTTTTCGAAGACTCGTCCGCGCATGATCGCGGTGGTGCCGCCGCCGCCGCCCGGCCGTTCCCACAGGGTGCGCTCGAAGCGGCCGGCCGGGGCCGCCTCCGGACGCTCCGCGGCCAATTCGTCCTCGATCGCCTCGAAAGCCGAGCAGATGCGGTCGCGCAGCGCAGAAAACCAAGCGGCAGCGTGCTCGCAGCGCTCGGGGTGCGGGGGGAAGGCCGCGGCAGCCGGGGCTATGCTCATGGCTCGGTAAACTGGGCGGTCTGCCGCAACCCTTCTGCGAGCGCCATGGCGCCGGCGAGGGCGACGTTGAGGGAGCGGGCCGGAGGACGCAACGGGATCGCGATGCGCGCCGCGACGGCCTCGTGCACCGTCGGCGGAACTCCGGCGCTCTCCCGGCCGAGCAGGATCGTGTCGTCGCGCTCGAACGCAAAGCGGTGCAGCGCCACGTCGCCCGATGTCGTCATCAGCACGAGCCGCGAGCGGGGATCTCGAGCCCCGAGAAAGGCCGTCCAAGACGCGTGGCGGACGATCGGACAAAAGGCCGCGTAGTCGAGCCCCACTCGTTTCAGACGACGGTCGTCGAGCAAGAAGCCGCACGGCTCGATCACGTCCACAGAAACACCGAAACAGGCGGCAAGCCGCAGCACCGCCCCCGTATTCTGGGGTATGTCCGGCTCGAACAGGGCGAGGCGCAATCCAATTTTCACAGAAATCACGTCACACCAGGCTCTTTGGCGCGTCCAAATTACATCGGTTTGCGCAGCCGTCGCTTTGCCGCCCATTTCTGCGGCAGTCTGTCGCATAGTTCGCCTTCTTCAACAGTATAGCTTCCGGCGACGGTCGCGGGCGGGGGGCCAGCCCGGAGCAACGAGGTTATGAATGGCCGATTTGGCACGCCAGCATATTGCCGACGCGCGTCCCGGCGCGTCCCGCCGCGAACTCGGCCGCGCCGGCGGCCGGCTCTGCTGCGACCGCGCCTTGGTCTATGCTGCGCAAAAGCGCATGCTTTGGGGCCGGGTGGTTGGCAATTTTACCACCCCACCCGGTCAATTCATCGGCCACACCCCGATCGGGATCGGCTAGGAGAGCGCGATGGCCGACACTCATCTCGGCGCCGGACGCCGGATCATTCGCTGGATCGATTATCGGCTGCCGTTCGTGGCGATGCTGGAGCACGAGCTCTACGACTATCCAACTCCGCGCAACCTCAGCTATTGGTGGAATTTCGGATCGCTCGCCGGGATCATGCTGGTGGTGATGATCGTCACCGGGGTGTTTTTGGCGATGCAGTACACCCCGAGCGCGGCTCAGGCCTTCGACTCGGTCCAGCACATCATGCGCGACGTCAATTATGGCTGGGTGATGCGCTACGCCCATGAAAACGGGGCGTCGATGTTCTTCGCGATCGTCTATATCCATATTTTCCGCGGGCTTTATTACGGTTCATACAAGCAGCCGCGCGAATTTCTGTGGATGCTCGGCGTCATCATCCTACTGCTGATGATGGCCACCGCTTTTATGGGCTATGTGCTACCTTGGGGGCAGATGAGCTATTGGGCCGCCACCGTCATCACCAACCTGTTCTCGGCATTGCCGGTAATCGGCCATCCGATCGTGACGTTTTTGTGGGGCGGGTTCAATGTCGGCGATCCGACCCTGCACCGGTTCTACGCGCTGCACTATCTTTTGCCCTTCGTCATCGTCTTCGTTGTGCTGCTGCACCTGATCGCCTTGCACCGCTTCGGCTCCAACAATCCGCTCGGGATCGATGTGAAGGGGCCGCAGGACAGCCTGCCGTTCCACCCCTACTACACGATCAAGGATTTGTTTGGTCTTAGCGTGTTTTTGTTGATCTACGCCTTTTTCGTCTTCTATGCGCCGAACTTTCTCGGTGATCCGCAGAATGCCATTCCGGCAAATTCGCTGCAGACGCCGCCGGAAATCGTGCCCGAATGGTATTTCCTGCCGTTCTACGCGATCCTGCGGTCGATACCAAGCAAGCTTTCCGGCGTGCTGTTGCTGGCCTCTTCGATCCTGGTGCTGTTCGTTCTGCCCTGGCTCGACACCTCGCCGGTGCGCAGCGCCCGGTTCCGGCCGGTCTATAAATGGGTGTTCTGGCTGCTGGTGATCGCGGTGTTGGCGCTCGGCTGGGTCGGCGCTCATCCGCCCGAAGGCATCGTCATCACCATCGGGCGGATCGCAACCTTCTACTATTTCTTCCACTTCCTCGTTCTGTTCCCTCTGATCGGCAAGCTGGAACGACCGCGCCCATTGCCGGCGAGCATCGGCACCCCGGTGCTGGAAAGCGGGTCGCGGCTGGGCCGCGCCGGCGCGGAGTAGCCGGCAGATGCGCCCCATCATGGCAGGCTTGACCCGGATCGCGGTCGTGTCCGCGGTTCTCTGCGTGCTGGCGTTCGCGCCGGCCTGCGCCCAGCAAGAAACCCCGCCGCTGCCGCATCAGCAATGGTCTTTCGACGGCGTTTTCGGCACCTACGATCCCGCGGCACTGCAGCGCGGGTTTCAGGTCTACAAGCAGGTCTGCTCGGCTTGCCATCCGGTCACGCACCTCTATTTCCGCGATCTGACCGGGCTCGGCTACTCGGCGAACGAGGTCAAGGCGATCGCCGCCACCGACCAATGCACCGCCGGGCCCAACGACAAGGGCGCCATGTATCAGCGGCCCTGCTTACCGGCCGACCCGATCCCCGGCCCGTTTCCGAACGACGAAGCGGCGCGGGCGGCCAACGGCGGCGCGCTGCCGCCCGACCAGTCGATGCTGGTTGCAGCGCGCGACGGCGGCCCGGATTATGTGTATGCGATCCTGAACGGCTACAAGACCGCACCTTCCGGCTTCTCCGTGCCGCCGGGGAAATACTATAACGAGTATTTTCCGGGACACCTGATCGCGATGCCGCCGCCGCTCAGCGACGGGGCGGTCACCTATGCCGATGGGACCAAGGCGAGCCTGCCGCAGATGGCGCATGATGTCGCCACCTTCCTAAATTGGGCCTCTTTTCCCGAGCTGGACAGCCGCCATGCCATCGGCGCCAAGGTGTTCCTGTTTCTGATCGTCACTGTCGGCGTTTTCTACGCGGCCAAGCGCAAGATCTGGTCGCGCGTCCCGCACTGAGCCGCCAATGAGCACCCCGGTCATCGGCATCATCGGGGGCAGCGGGCTCTACCAGATCGACGGTCTCGCCGATGTCGCCTGGCGGCGGGCGGAGAGCTCGTTCGGGTCGACCTCCGACGAATTCTGCTTTGGCACCCTCGACGGCTGCCCGGTCGTGTTCGTGCCGCGCCATGGGCGCGGGCACATGTTGCCGCCCTCCGAGATCAACTTTCGCGCCAACATCGACGCGCTGAAACGCTGCGGCGTAACCGACATCGTCTCGCTGTCCGCGGTCGGCAGCCTGCGGGAGGATTTGGCGCCCGGCGATTTCGTCGTCGCCGACCAGTTCATCGACCGCACCTTCGCGCGGACCAAGAGCTTTTTCGGCGCCGGCTGCGTCGCCCATGTGTCGATGGCCCATCCGGTCTGCGGCCGGATCGGCGACGCGCTCGACGAGGCGGCAGCTGCGGCCGGTCTCGCAGTGAAGCGCGGCGGCACTTATCTGGTCATGGAAGGGCCGCAGTTTTCGACCCTCGCCGAGAGCCGGCTCTACCGCTCGTGGGGCTGCGACGTGATCGGCATGACCAACATGCCCGAGGCCAAGCTCGCCCGCGAGGCCGAAATCTGCTATGCGACTGTAGCCATGGTCACCGATTACGATTGCTGGCATCCGGGTCACGACGCGGTGTCGGTCGAGATGATCGTTGGGGTCCTGCTCGCGAACGCGCAAAAGGCAAAGGCGCTGGTCCGCCGCGTCGTCCCGCTGCTGGCCGGGCATTCCGGCCCGTGCCGCCAAGGCTGCCAGCGCGCCCTCGACCATGCGCTGATCACCGCCCCCGAGCGGCGCGACCCGGCGTTGCTGACCCGCCTCGACGCGGTCGCCGGGCGGGTTCTGCGCGGCTCCCATCCGGCCGAGGCGATCTGAAATGAACGTCGGCGGCCGACCGATGCGCACGATCTGGCCGGCTCCCGACCGGCGCACCGTTGAGATCATCGACCAGACGCGGCTGCCGCACGAGCTGTCGATCGTCGCTCTGGCGACGCTCGACGACGCGGCGCACGCAATCCGCACGATGCAGGTGCGCGGCGCGCCGCTGATCGGCGCGACCGCGGCTTACGGGATGACGCTGGCGATGGCGCAGGACCCCTCCGACGGCGGCATCGAACGCGCCGAGGCGACGCTCGCCTCGACCCGCCCGACCGCGGTCAATCTGCGCTGGGCGCTGGCTGAAATGAGGCGCGCATTGTGCGCTGTGGCGCCGCTGCATCGGTTCGCCGCCGCTCTGACGCAGGCCGGCAGGATCGCCGAGGCCGATGTCGCGATCAACCGCGCGATCGGCGAACACGGCGCCCGGCTGATCGCCGCGGCCTGGCGGCGCAAACGCATGACCGGGCGCGTCGACATCCTGACCCATTGCAATGCCGGCTGGCTCGCGACCGTCGACTGGGGCACTGCCCTCGCCCCCGTTTATCGCGCCCATGATGACGGCATCCGGCTCCACGTCTGGGTCGACGAGACCCGGCCGCGCAACCAGGGCGCCAGCCTGACCGCCTGGGAGCTGGGTCAGCACGGGGTTGCACACACCGTCGTCGTCGACAATGCCGGCGGCCATCTGATGCGGCAAGGCCTCGTTGATCTATGCATCGTCGGGACTGACCGCACCACCACCGGCGGCGACGTCGCCAACAAGATCGGCACCTATCTGAAGGCGCTGGCCGCGCACGACAACGACATCCCGTTTTACGTGGCACTGCCCTCGCCGACCATCGACTGGGAAATCGAGAGCGGCGCCGAGATCCCGATCGAATGCCGCGACAGCCGCGAGGTCACCCATATCGAAGGCTGGAGCGAGAACGGGCGACGCATTGCCGTCCGCCTGACCCCCGAGGCCAGCCCGGCCGCAAATTACGCCTTCGACGTGACTCCGGCCCGGCTAGTCACCGCGCTGATTACCGAGCGCGGCGTCTGCCCGGCCTCGCGCACGGGGCTGTTCGAACTGTTCCCGGAACATCGGCAATGAGGACGCGCGGGCGTTAGCGCCGCTTCCGTAGCTTTCCCGGCCTACGGCCCCGGCCGTTAGTCGGCCCAAAAAAGGCTCCGGCCGGGATCCGTCCATCCACCTCTCGGTCTTTTGCTCTCATTAGCATGATCGTCCGCAGCGTGAGAGGAAACGCCGACTTTGCGACCAACTTGGGCTCCGGCTTTCGCCGGGAAAGCCGCAAAGCGGGTTCGACGGCGAACGTGCGGGGGGCGGCGCTTAGAGCATGCCGACCACGGCGCCGCTCATGCACGTGGCGATCGTGCCGGAAAGGATCGAGCGCAGTCCCAAGGCGACGATCTCGTGCCGTCGCTCGGGCACCATCGCGCCCATCCCGCCGATCAGGATGCCGAGACTGCCGAAATTGGCGAAGCCGCACAGCGCATAGGTCATGATCAGCCGCGAATGCGTGCTTAGCGCGCCGTCGGGCAATTTGGCCAGATCGACGTAAGCGACGAATTCGTTGAGCACGGTCTTGGTGCCCATCAGCGCGGCGGCGGTCGCCGTCTCTCGCGCCGGGATGCCGATCAGCCACATCACCGGCCGAAAGGCGTAGGCAAAGAGGCGCTGCAACGTGACCGGAGCGCCGTGCCACGAGGGCAGCAGCGCCAGCGCCGCGTTGCACAGGCTGACCAGCGCCACCAGCACCACCAGCATTGCGATGATGTTGGCAAGAAAGACAACCCCGTCGCGGGTCCCCTTGGCGACGGCATCGAGCGCGCTGACCGGCGGATCGGCGATCTCCAGGCGCGCCTCTTGCCGAGGATCGGGGCGGAACGGAACCATCAGCGCCGCGACCGCGAGCGCTCCCGGCGTGCTTATCACCGAGGCGACCAGAATGTTGCCGAGCGCGTTCGGAATGATCGGCCCGAGCAGCGTCGCATAGAGCACCATCACGGTCCCGGCGATGCCGGCCATGCCGCAGCTCATCAGCGCGAACAATTCGCCGCGCTGGAGGCGCAGCAGATAGGGGCGGATCAGCAGCGGCCCTTCGATGTGGCCGACGAAGATGTGCACCGCGGCGCCGAGGCCGAGCGCCCCGCCAACGCCGATGGTGCGCTGCAGCATCCAGGCGAAGGCCTGCACGATGCGTTGCAGGACGCCCCAATAGAACAACAGGGTGGCGAGCGCGCTGATCAAGAGGACGAGCGGCAAGGCGCGAAATGCGAATATGAAGCTCGCGCCGGAATCGGTTTCGATAAAGGGGGGTTTGCCGCCGCCGAGATAGCCGAAGACGAAGCTGGTGCCGGCTTCGCTCGCCCTCTGCAGCGCCTCGACCCCGTCATTGAGCAACAGAAAGATCGCGGCGGCGGGGCGGAATTCGATGAACAGAACAGCGAGGGCGAATTGCAGCAGCACCCCCACGGCGACCACCCGCAACGGCACGCGAAAGCGGTCCTCGCTTAAGAGCCATGCAAGCAGCAACAACACCGCGATCCCCAAGAGCCCGCGCATCCCCCACCCGGCGTCGGCAACCGATCCCGCTATGCTGCCGTAGCCGATTCGCAGCCATCTGCCCAGCGGTCTTCGCAGCGAGAGGCACTTCCCGTAAGCTCGCCCGCCGCAGCGGAGGGCCGGTGATTATGGGCAACGGAATAGCGGGCATCGACCACGTCATCGTCGGCACCCGCGACCTCGAACGCGCGCGGACGGCCTGGAGCCGGCTCGGGTTCACCCTGTCGCCGCGCGGGCGCCATATCGGCCAGGGGACGGCCAATTACTGCATCATGTTTCCCTCGAATTATCTTGAGCTTCTTGGCATCGTCGACACCGCCGACTCGGTCGAACGGCTCGCCGCCTTTCTGGCGCGGCGCGAGGGGCCGATGGCCGTGGCGTTTGCCCCTCAGGGAACCCCGGACGACGCCCGTGCCGCCTTGCTGCGCCGTCAGCTCCACCCATCCGAGCCGCGCCCGCTCGCGCGCCGGATCGAGCTGCCCGACGGGACAGCCACGCCGCGCTTCACCTTGATTTCGCTGCCGCCGCAGGACACTCCGGGGCTCGACAGCTTTCTGTGCAGCCACCTGACGCCGGAGCTGATGCGACGGCCCGAATGGCTGGTTCACGCCAACGGCGCCAACCGGCTGAATGCCGTTTATGTCCTGGTCGACAGCACCGCCCCGCTGCTGCCGGCTTACGACCGGCTGCTCGGGATCGTGCAGGTGACGACGACCGACGCCGTCGCCGCGGTCCATGTCGGGTGGCAGCGGATCGTGTTCGGCACGCCCGATGATTTTCTCACGATGCATCCCGGCCTCGAGCTCGATCGCGCTTTTCCGCTGCCGGGGATCGCGGCGCTCGAGCTCGGCGTAGAGCGGCTCGAACAAACGGCCATCCACTTGACCCGCGCACAGATCGATTTTGTCCAGATGCCTGACGGCGATCTCGCCGTGCCGGCGCGCGAAGCCACCGGCGCGATTCTGCTGTTCAGCGAGTGTTGAGCGACGTTCCTGTCGCGCCAGCGGCATAACGCCGCCGCCGGATTTCTTGGCGATCGGTTGCGGCACCCCTATAACGAGGCGGCGGAACCGCGTTTCGCGCTCGCCCTGCCGGCGATGATTAGGCCGCCGGCGATTGTCGGGCCGCCAGCGATTATTGGCCGATGCCGCTTTTTGTGATTCCGTTTCCTGCGATCGACCCGGTTGCCGTCTCGCTCGGCCCGTTCGCGATCCGCTGGTACGCGCTCGCCTATATTGTCGCCCTGGTGATCGGGTGGCGTTATTGCCTCGCGCTCGCTTCCCGGCCTCCGCACCTCGTCATCCGCCAGGACGTCGACGATTTTCTGGTCTGGGCGACGCTCGGCGTGGTCTTGGGCGGGCGCATCGGCTACGTCCTGTTCTATAATGCGGGCTATTACTTTGCCCACCCGCTCCAGGCGTTCCAGGTGTGGCACGGCGGGATGTCGTTTCACGGCGGCGCCATCGGCGTGACCATCGCCATCATCCTGTTTGCCCGCCGCCGCAGGACCGGCGTCTTCGCCTTTTCCGACATCATCGTCGAGGCGATTCCGATAGGCCTATTCTTTGGCCGCATCGCCAATTTCATCAATGGCGAGCTTTATGGGCGGCCGGCCGATGTGCCTTGGGCGATGATCTTTCCCAATGGCGGGCCGGTGCCGCGCTATCCGAGCCAGCTGATCGAGGCGTTGCTCGAAGGGATCGTGCTGTTTCTGCTGCTATTCGCGGCCGAGCGGCTCGGCGCCCGGCGGCAGCCGGGGACCGTCACCGGGGTGTTTTTCGTCGGCTATGCCGTTGCCCGCATCATCGGCGAGTGTTTTCGCCAGCCCGACCCGCAGATCGGATATCTGATCTTCGGCACGACCGAGGGGCAGCTGCTGTCGATCCCGGTGCTGTTGGCCGGCATCGCCGTAATCGTATGGGCCCGGCGGTCGCGGCCCTTGTCCGCGCCGCCGTGACCCGAGGCACGCTCGCCGACAAGATCGCCCGTCGCATTCGCGCCGAGGGCCCGCTCTCGGTCGCCGCCTACATGGCGATGGCCCTGCACGATCCGGCGCTGGGTTATTACGCCCTAAGCCGACCGATCGGCGCCGCCGGCGATTTCGTGACCGCGCCCGAGATCAGCCAGATCTTCGGCGAGCTGGTCGGGGTGTGGTGCGCGCTGGTCTGGGAGCGGATCGGCCGGCCAGACCCGGTCGTGCTGGCCGAGCTGGGGCCGGGGAGCGGCGCGCTTGCCGCCGACCTGCTGCGCGCCACCGCTTCCTTGCCGCAGTTTCGCCGGGCGCTGCGGCTTCATCTGGTCGAAGCGAGCGCGGGGTTGCGCGCCGAGCAGCAGCACCGCCTCGAACTGGCCGATTCGGTTTGGCTCGCCCGGGCCGAAGATCTGCCCGAGGGTCCGCTGATCCTCGTCGCCAACGAATTCCTCGACGCGCTGCCGATCCGCCAGCTGGTGCGCGGAGCGCGGCACTGGTCGGAGCGACTGGTGGCGCTCGGTCAGAACGATCGGCTGGTGTTTGCCGACGGCGCGGAGAGCCCGGTCAATGATCTCATCGTCCCCGAGCAGCTGCGCCACACGGCCCCGCCGGGTGCGGTCTTCGAGATCTGCCCGGCGGCATTGGCGCTGGCGGGCACACTCGGGGCGCGATTGACGCGGTCTCGGGGTGCGGCATTGTTCATCGATTACGGCTATTTCCCAAGTGCCGTGGGGCCGAGCCTGCGCGGCCTGCGCCGTCACCGGCCAGTCGACGTGCTGGAATCTCCCGGCGCCGTCGACCTCAGCGCCGATGTCGATTTCGCCGCCTTCGCCGAGGCCGCCCGAGCGGCCGGGGCCGAGGCGTGGGGGCCGGTGTCGCAACGCCATTTTCTGCAGGCCCTTGGGGTTTTGGCGCGGCTCGCTGCTTTGATCCGGCAGGCGACGCCGGCCGAGCGCCGGCGGTTGGAGAGCGGCGTCGAGCGTTTGCTCGACCCGCCGCAGATGGGTAATTTGTTCAAGGTCGTGGCGCTGACCTCACCGGGCGTGGAGGCGCCGCCGGGCTTCGACTTGCCGGAAACGGACCGATGATCTCGCTCGATGGGCTCGATGCGAGCGGCGGGAGCCGCCACGGGTTCTTCACCCGCCGGGGCGGGGTCAGCGCGGGGCTTTTCGAATCGCTGAATTGCGGGTTTGGTTCTGGCGATATTAGGGATCGGGTCGCGCGCAATCGCGCGATCGCAATGGAGCGACTCGGTCTCGCCGCCGATCGGCTGCTGACCTGCCGGCAGATCCACGGCACCACCATCGTCACCGTCGAGGAGCCGTGGCGCCGCGAGGAGGCTTCCGCCGCCGACGGCATGGTCAGCCGGGTCCCCGGCTTGGCCTTGGGGGTACTGACCGCCGACTGCGCCCCGGTGCTGCTCCACGATCCGGTCGCCCGGGTCGTCGGCGCCGCTCATGCCGGGTGGCGCGGGGCGTTGGGCGGAGTGGTCGAGGCAGTCGTCGCGCATATGGAAGCGATCGGCGCCGAACGCGGCCATGTCCGAGCCGCGATTGGCCCTTGCATCGGCCCCGCATCCTACGAAGTGGGCCCCGAATTTCCCCGGCCGTTCCTCGCCGAAAACCCCGAAGCGCAAGCCTTTTTTGCCCCGGCCCGGCGTGCCGGCCATTTCATGTTCGACCTTGCAAGCTACGTCGAGCATCGCCTGCGCTGCGCCCGAGTGGTGCACGTGCAGCGCGCGGCTCTTGACACCGTTACGGCGGAGGAACGGTTCTTCAGCTATCGCCGGGCCTCCCTGCGCGGCGAAGCGGGCTATGGCCGCGCGCTCTCCGCCATCGTGATCGCCGGCTGATTGCATCGCGACCTTGATGACTCCGGTCCGGTCATGCCCTATCTGATCCGGCTGCTCGGCTGCAGCCTTCCCGGTCTGCTCGCATTCCGCCGGCTGCCGATGCGATGAGCTGGTTCCGGCGCCTGAGTTCCTGGCGCGCCGGCGCCGCGGTCGGGCTGTTGCTGGCATCCTGTCAGCCGCTGCCGCATCCCTTTGCCGACGACGTGCCGAGACCGGGCTCGCCGATGCTGACCCTGCGCGACGACGCCAGCGTCGCGATCGCTCCGCTCAAAGGCGCCCCGCGGGCGACCGCCGAAAAACTCGCGCCGGCGATGGCGCAGGCGCTCTTAAAGCGCGACATTATCGCCAGCGATCGCACAGCGAGCATCGCCAGCTACCAGCTCGACGGCCGGATCCAGGGGATGCCGCCTTCCGGCGACAGGGCGGCGGTCATCGTGCTGTGGATTCTGCGCGATCCATCCGGGAAATCGCTCGGCGAGCGGGCCGAACGGATCGAGGCCGGGGCGCAGGATTGGCAGCAGGGGAACAAAGACGCGGTGGCGCGACTGGCCGCAGTCAGCGCCGACCAGATCGCCGCGATGCTGCGGGGCAAGCCCCCGGTGGCGACCGCCGCGGCCGCCGCGACCGCAACCGGCGGCCAAACCCGGCTGTTGATCCGCGGCGTCGACGGCGCGCCCGGCGATGGCGGACCGGCGCTGGCCCGCGCCATCGCCACGCTCTTGGCGCGGCAGGACGTGGCGATCGTCTCCGGTGCCCGGGCCAAGCCCGACCTGCTCCTCTACGCCGACGTCACCGTCGCCAAGCCCCAGGCCGGGACCCAGCACGTCAAGATCGTTTGGCACGTGCGCCGCGCCGACGGCGCCGAGATCGGCACGGTGGCCCAGGAAAACGACGTCCCGGCCGGCCTCCTCGACGGCGCCTGGGGCGACGTCGCCTACACCGTCGCGGTCGCGGCCCAGAACGGCATCATGGCCCTCGTCGACCGCGGCGCTTCAACCCCCGTCGGCCCCTCCTGACCCGGCACAGCGGCGCGGAATCTCAAATTGAATTTTCGGCCTCCGACCCAGTAGCAGCCATTCGGCGTTCTAGAGACCGATCCCTCGTGACGCCCCATTTCGGTCATGCCCGGGGCCAAGGTCAGGAGCTTTGCGGCCTTTACATTCGCAAACGACCCCGCCGCTGCAGTAGTGGGGTAGCCCATCGGCGGCGGTCGGCGCGTCCGGTCCGGTGCAGGACCGCGGCCGTCTCGGTGGATGCGGTCGGGAATGCCGACCCTCTTGTCGGTTGACCCGGTCAGCCGATCTTGATATCTGACCCTCCAGTTATTATCATTGATAACTGCACAGGCGGTAATTATGAGCATTGATTCTGGCGAACGGGCGATGCGTTGGCGACGTCGCAAGGAGGCGCGCCCCGGCGAAATCCTCGAAGCCGCGCTGGCCTGCTTTGCCGAGCGGGGTTTTGCTGCGACCCGGCTCGACGACGTGGCGCTCCGCGCTGGGGTCACCAAGGGCACGCTATATCTCTATTTCCCGAACAAGGAAGAGTTGTTCGAGGCGGTGGTCCGGCAGGCGTTGGTTCCCAACATCGAGTGGGGCGAGGCATTGCTCGACCAGCCGGACGGGCCGGCGGCGCTGCTGCTGGAACGGCTGATGCGCAGCTGGGCCGAACTGGCGCTCTCGCCGGCCGGGGCGATCCCGAAGATCATCATTTCCGAGGCGGGCAATTTCCCCGAGCTTGCCCGCTTCTACCGCGAGGTCGTCGTCGATCGCGGCATCGAGTTGATGCACCGGGCGCTGCGCCTCGGCGTCGAGCGCGGCGAGTTTCACGCCCCCGACAACTTCGACAACGCGGCTCGCTGCATCTGTGCGCCGATCGTTCTCGCGATGCTTTGGCGCCATTCGCTCGGCCGTTACGAGGAGGTGGACCGTTTCGACCCAGAGGCGATCTGCAAGACGCAGCTCAAACTGCTGCTGGACGGGCTGGCGATCAGGCCAGCCGCATCCGTCTTCAAAGCATCGATCGGCGGCGCCGCACCCAGCTTGACCGCATCACGGAGGGCGAGCGATGAGCCTCGCCGGGGATAAACCCGGTCTGAAAGCCGATCGGCAGCCCGTCGAAGGACAGCCGGTTGAAGTGAGGGCCGAGGCGGAGCCGCGCGTTGTCGAGGCGCGCCGACCAGACCACACGGCGCCGCCCCGGACCTCGCAGGCACCGGAGCGCCCCCGCCGGCGCCGCAGGCGCTGGCTGATCGCGTTGATCGCGCTCGTCGTCATCGCAGCGATCGGCGGCGGGACCAGGTGGTGGATCGAATCGAGCAAATGGGTCAGCACCGACGATGCGTTTATCGACACGCACACCGTTCAGGTCAGCGCGCAGGTCGCCGGTCGCGTCAAGGCCGTGATGGCGGCCGACAACCAGGAAGTCAGCGCCGGCCAGCCGCTCGTCGAGCTCGATCCGGCCGACTTTCAAGCGGCCCTGTCCCAGGCGCTGGCCAACCAAGAGAGCGCGCAGGGGCAATTAGCGCAGGCCAAGGCGCAGCTGCCGGTCGCGCAAGCCAATCTCGATCAGGCGCGGGCCCAGGTCGCGGTCGCCGAGGCGGCCTCGACGAATGCCGACGTCAACCTCAAACGCGACCAGATGCTGGAGCGAATGGGCGGTCTGGCCATCTCGCGCCAACAGCTCGACAATGACACCGCGACGGCGCGCAGCGATGCCGCCAATCTTGCCGCCGCGCAGCAAAAGGTCGCTGCGAGCGAGGCGCAACTCGCGCTCAACAAAACGCAGGTCGGGACCGCCGAAGCGGGCGTGCGCGCGACGGCGGCGCAGGTCTCACAAGCGCGCCTGAACCTGTCCTACACCGTGATCCGCGCACCCGAGGCGGGCCACATCGCCAACAAGACCGTGGCACTCGGCAATTATGTTCAGGTCGGCCAGGCGCTGACGGCATTGGTGCCGGACCGGGTCTGGGTCACCGCCAATTACAAGGAAACCGAGATCGGCGAGATGCGGGTCGACGATCCGGTCGACATTTATGTCGACGCCTATCCGGGTCATGTCTTCCACGGGAAGGTGCAGAGCTTCCAGGCCGGCAGCGGCGCCGCGTTCTCGCTGTTGCCGCCCGAAAACGCGACCGGCAACTACGTCAAGGTCGTGCAGCGGGTGCCGGTCAAGATCACGCTCGACGACGACCCCGGCGCGCATTGGTTGCTTGGCCCAGGCATGTCGGTGGAGCCGTATGTGAGGATCAGATGAGTGCCGTTGCCGATGCCACAGGCGGAGGCCCCCGCCCGACAACGGCGGGCGGCGTTTCGCCGTGGCTCATTGCGCCGACGGTCGGTCTCGCGGCGTTCATGGAAGTACTCGACATCTCGATCGTCAACGTGTCGCTGCAGCATGTCGCCGGCAGCATGGCGGCGACACCGGACGAAGCCACCTGGATCCTGACCGCCTATCTTGTGACCAACGCGGTCGTGCTGCCGATCAGCGGATGGCTGTCGGAGACGTTCGGCCGCAAGCGCTATTTTCTCGGCTCGATCATCGGCTTCAGCATCACCTCGCTGTTCTGCGGTCTGGCGCCGAGCTTGTCGCTGCTGATCGTTGCGCGGGGCTTGCAGGGCATCGCCGGCGGCGGCTTGCAGCCGACCTCGCAGGCCTACCTCGCCGACGCGTTTCCGCTCGAACGGCGCGGCCAGGCGTTTGCGATTTACGGTCTCGCCGTCGTGTTCGCGCCGGCGATCGGGCCGACGGTCGGCGGCTGGATCACTGACAATTGGACCTGGCGCTGGGTGTTTCTGATCAACGTGCCGGTCGGCATCGTGGTCAGCGGGCTGGCGATGCGCATCCTTACCGATCCGCCGGAGGACGTTGTGGCCAGACAGGCGCGGTGGGCGCAGGGGCTGCGCCTTGACTATGTCGGCTTTGCCCTGCTGGCGATCGGCATGTTTGCGTTGCAGTTCGTGCTCGACAAGGGTCAGGAAGACGACTGGTTTGGCTCCGCGCTGATCACCGATTTGGTCGTAACCGCGGCCGTGGCACTCGTCGCCTTTGTCGTCTGGGAGCTGCGCCGACCGGATCCGATCGTCGACCTGCACCTGTTCCGCGACCGCGCCTTTGCTTCCGGCAACGTATTGATGTTCATGCTCGGGTTCGCGCTGATGGGGACGACGGTGGTGGTGCCGCTGTTCGTGCAGACGCTGCTCGGCTACACCGCCGAGCAGGCCGGTATGGTGCTGTCGCCCGGAGGCTTTGCGACCATGTTGATGATGCCGGTGGTCGGCATGCTGTCCGGGCGGATCGACGCGAGGCTGCTGATTGCGGTCGGGCTGATCGGCACCGCGATCGCGATGTTCCACTTGTCCGGGTTCGATCTCAACGTCAATTTCTCGATGCTGGCCTGGGCCCGAATCTACCAGTCGCTGGGGATTGCGCTGCTGTTCATCCCGATCAACACCGCCGCCTACCAGGGTGTCACCGCCGACAAGAACGCCAACGCCTCGGCGATCATCAACATGATGCGCAACATCGGCGGCAGCGTCGGGATCTCGATGCTCGACACCTACATCGCCCGCCGAGAGCAGGCGAACCAGGTCACCCTGATCCGGCACGTGACCCCGTACAGCTTTCAGACCAGCCAGGTGCTGCAGCAATTGCAGCAGGCGTTCACTGCGGCGCACGGCAGCACGCTCGGCGCATTGCACGAAGCGCAGGCGGAGCTCTACGCGATGGTGCAGCAGCAAGCGGCGGTCCTCTCCTATCTCGACGCGTTTTGGCTGGTCGGCGCCGCGCTGGTCGCGATGATCCCCCTGGTGCTGCTGCTGAGAAAGCCGGTTTCCGCCGCCGGCTCGCCGGCGCATTGATGGCCAACACTTCAAAGACAAGGACAATTGACGCGACCAATCTCGCCAACAAGACCGCGCTCGTCGCCGGAGCTTCGCGCCGCATGGGCCGTTTCGACGCCGCTCGCTGCCGCGGGTCCGCGGCGTACACCGACAAGCTCGGACCGAGGCGTCGGCGCCCAGCGCCCGCGGTTGCCAGGCGCGGTGGGCGTCGTTAGAATGTCAATTGTGTGAAGCCGCGGGGCTCGGCCCGTTGGCGACGGTTGCTGCCACCATGAAGATCCTCGCCTGCAACGGCAACCGGCCGCTCGCCGAGGCGATCGCCGCCTATCTCTCGCTGCCGCTGACCAAGGCGAGCGTACGCCGGTTCTCCGATATGGAGGTGTTTGTCGAGATCCACGAAAACGTCCGCGGCGAGGATGTCTTCGTGATCCAGCCGACCTCGTTTCCTGCCAACGACCACTTGATGGAGCTCCTGGTCAGCCTCGACGCCTTGAAGCGCGCCTCGGCGCGGCGGGTGACCGCGGTGATCCCCTATTACGGCTACGCCCGGCAGGACCGCAAATCCGGCTCGCGCACCCCGATTTCGGCCAAGCTCGTCGCCAACATGATCACCGCGGCCGGCGCTGACCGGGTGCTGACCCTCGACCTGCATGCCGGGCAGATCCAAGGGTTCTTCGACATTCCGACCGACAATCTGATGGCCGCGCCGGTGCTGGTGAAGGACATCCTCGACCATCACGCGCGGCGCGACTTGGTGATCGTCTCGCCCGATGTCGGCGGGGTCTATCGCGCCCGGCACATCGCCCGCCGGCTCGACACTGATCTCGCGATCGTCGACAAACGTCGCGAGCGGGCCGGCGTCTCCGAGGTCATGAACATCATCGGCGACGCGCGCGGACGCAGCTGCATCCTGGTCGACGACATGGTCGACACCGCCGGCACCTTGTGCAACGCGGCCTCGGCATTGATCGATGCCGGCGCCTTGGCGGTGTACGGCTATGTGACGCATGGGGTTTTTTCCGGTGGCGCGGTGGCGCGGATCATCGCTTCGCCGATCGAGATGCTGGTGACGACCGACAGCATCCTCGCCACCGAGGCGGTGCAGCAGGCGAACAACATCCGCCAGGTGTCGATCGCACCCTTGATCGCCGAAGCGATCCGCCGGATCAGCGAGGAGCGCTCGGTCTCCAGCCTGTTCGATTGAACCCCGCTGGCCTACTGCAAGCCAGGCGCATCGCGTCGCGGCGAGCTTGCGTTCGGTTCGCCGAACCCAAATCTATGTTGGCCCGGCGCGATGTTGCGCCGGCGCCATGCTGCAGAGAGGAGCGAGAGTCGATGCCCGAAATCACCACCCTCAGCGCCGAATTGCGCACCCGCGCCGGCAAGGGTGCGGCCCGCGCCATCCGGCGGGCGGGGCGCGTTCCCGGCATCGTCTATGGCGGCGGACAGCAGCCGACGCCGATCAGCCTAGAGCCGCGCGAATTGGCGCGGGCGCTCGCCAACCGCGGCTTTTTCGCCACCTTGGTCGACCTCTCGGTCGATGGCGCCGTTGAGCGCACTCTGCCGCGCGAGGTGCAATACCATCCGGCGACCGACGCGCCGTTGCATGTCGATTTCATGCGGGTCGCGGCGACTACCCGATTGACCGTGACCGTGCCCGTTGTCTTCGCCAACCACGAGCTGTCGATCGGCATCCGCCGCGGCGGGATTCTCAACATCGTGCGCCACGGCATCGACCTGATCTGCCCGGTCGAGAACATCCCGGACCATCTGATCGTCAACCTCGATGGGCTCGACATCGGCGACAGCGTCCATATCAGTGCCGTCGCTCTGCCGGAGGGCTGCCGCCCGACGATCACCGCTCGCGATTTCACGATCGCCAGCATCGCGCCCTCGTCGGCGGTGCGCGAGGAGGCGGCCACGGCGGCGAGCGCACCGCCCGCCGCTGCCGAGCCGGCGGCGACGCCTTGAGGTCGGCGCTGACGGGTTAGGGCGTTGCCCGCGGCAAGGTCATGCGTCTTATCGTCGGCCTCGGCAATCCGGGCGCCCGCTACGCGCGCAACCGCCACAACGTCGGCTTTATGGCGGCCGATGCGATCGCCCGGCGCCACGGGTTCGCGGCCTTCCGCACCCGCTTCAAGGGCGAGCTTGCCGAAGGTGCGATCGGCGGCGAGCGCCGGCTGCTGCTGAAGCCGCAGACCTTTATGAACGATTCGGGCGAGGCGGTGCTGGCCGCGATGAGCTTTTACAAGATCATGCCGGCGGAAATCGTCGTAATCCACGACGAGATCGACCTGCGGCCGGGCAAGCTGCGGGTCAAGCGCGGCGGCGGCACCGCCGGGCACAATGGGCTGCGCTCGATCGATGCGCTGATCGGGCCAGATTTTTGGCGGGTGCGGATCGGGGTCGGCCATCCGGGCGTCAAGGAGCTGGTGCAGCCCTACGTGTTGCAGAACTTTCCCAGCGACGAGATCGGCGAATGGGTCGAACCGCTGATCGACGCGGTGGCCGAGACCATGCCGCTGCTACTGTCCGGGGCGCCCGACGCCTTTATGAGCGAGGTGGCCCGCCGGACCGCCCCTCCCGACGCCTCACCGTCCGATCCAAAATGAAGCGATCAGCTTACCGTCACCCCCGCGAAAGCGGGGGCCCAGGACAACGGCCGAGGACCTGGGCCCTGGGTTCCCGCTGCGCGGGAATGACGAATAATAAGAAGATCGGGTTCTAAGTTCATGGGTTTCAGCTGCGGCATCGTCGGCTTGCCCAATGTCGGCAAGTCGACGCTCTTCAACGCCTTGACCGCGACCGCCGCGGCCGAGGCGGCAAACTACCCGTTCTGCACGATTGAGCCTAATGTCGGGCGCGTCGCCGTGCCCGACCAGCGGCTCGCAATCTGCGCTCGCCTCGCGAAATCGGCAAAGATCATCCCGACCCAGCTCGAATTCGTCGACATCGCCGGGCTGGTCCGCGGGGCCGCGCGCGGCGAGGGTCTCGGCAACCAGTTTCTCGGGCATATCCGCGAGGTGGATGCGGTGGCCCATGTCGTGCGCTGCTTCGCCAACGGCAATGTCGTCCACGTCGAGGGCTCGGTCGACCCGATCCGCGATGTCGAGACGGTCGAAACCGAGCTGATGCTGGCCGATCTCGAAAGCCTCGAACGCCGCGCCGTGGCCGTGCACAAGCGGGCGCGCGGCGGCGAAAAGGAAGCGCGGGTGCTGGTCGAGATCATCGAGCCGGTGCTGACGGCATTGCGCGCGGGCCAGCCGGCGCGCTCGGCTGTCGTCGGCGCGGAGTCGGAAAAGCGCCTCGACGCGCTGCAATTGCTCAGCGCCAAGCCGATGCTCTACATCGCCAATGTCGACGAGGCGAATGCCGCCTCGGGCAATGCCGAAAGCCGTCGCCTGGCAGACTACGCCGCTGCCCACGGCACTCGTGCGGTGGTGATCTCGGCGGCGATCGAGGCCGAGCTGGCGCAGCTCGCCGACGCCGACGAACGGGCCGAGTTCCTGGCCTCGCTCGGGCTCGCCGAAGGCGGGCTCGGCCGCGTCATCGCCGCCGGCTATGCGCTCCTCGACCTGATCACCTTCCTGACCGTCGGGCCGAAGGAGGCGCATGCCTGGACGGTCGCGCGCGGCACCAAGGCGCCGCAGGCCGCCGGCCGCATCCACACCGATTTCGAAAAGGGCTTTATCCGCGCCGAGACCATTTCCTACGAAGATTTTGTCGCCCATGGCGGCGAGCAGGGCGCCAAGGACGCCGGGCGCATGCGCCTCGAAGGCGCCGACTACGTCGTCCGCGACGGCGACATCATGCACTTCAGGTTCAATGTGTGAATATAGGCCGCGACTTGATTGAAGCCCCATCTGAGTGTCTTGACCTCAAGCGAAGAGGACGATTCCAATATCTCATCGTCGCTCCCGCGAAAGTGCGGGTCCAGGGACGTCCGCAAGGGAGACCGGCGATGGAACGGGACGGCTCGAGGCCTTTCCCGACGCGTGATCGCGATCGTCAGCACGATCATGGTACTCGACATGAAAGTGCCGCGGGAATCGGACTGGGCCGCCCTGTTCTCCGGTCTGCCGATCTTTCTAGTTTATGCGCTGAGCTATGTGAACGTCGGGATCTTTTGGAACAATCACCACCACATGCTGCACGCGACCGGGCGCGTTGACGGCAAGGTGTTGTGGGCCAATCTGTTTTTGTTGTTCTGGCTGTCGCTGTTGCCGTTCGTGATCCGGTGGATGGACGACACCGCCTTCGCGGCGCTGCCAACAGCCGCTTATGGCGCGGTGCTGTTTCTGGCCGCAATCGGCTATTGGTTGCTGCAAAGGGCGATCATCGCGCGCAACGGTCAAAGCTCCAAGCTCGCCAACGCGGTGGGCAGCGATCTGAAGGGCAAGCTGACGTTTTCGCGCTATGCGGTCGCGATGCCGCTCGCGTTTCTGCGGCCGTGGATCGCGATCCTGCTCTACGTCGCGGTTGCGCTGCTGTGGTTCGTGCCCGACCGCCGGATCGAGACAATCTTTTAAGGCGATGCCCCCGGCGCGACGGCGCGGGCTTCGTCTGCGTCTTCCGGGCGCAGCTCGCGGTAGAGGGCGAGATACTGGCGGGCGGCGGCCTCCCAGCTGAAATCGCGGGTCATCGCCCGGCGGACCATCCGCCGCCACAGCGGCGGCTGATCGTAAAGTGTGACGGCGCGCGCGATCGCCGCGAGCAGCCCCTGCGGGCTTTCCGCATCGAAGGCAAAGCCGGTCGCGGTGCCGTCGGCGAGGCTCGTTGCGTCGGCGTCGACCACAGTATCGGCGAGGCCACCGACCCGGCGAACCAGCGGCAGCGTCCCGTAGCGCAGCGCGTAGAGCTGGGTCAGGCCGCAGGGCTCGAACCGCGACGGGAGCAGCAGCACGTCGGCACCGCCGATGATCAGGTGCGACAGCGCCTCGTCATAGCCGAGTTCGACCGCTACCCTTCCGCCGTATGCCTGCGCGGCCGCGGCGAAGCCGCGCTCGAGATCGAGGTCGCCCGAGCCAAGCAGGGCCAACTGACGACCGCTCGCCGTCAGCTCCGGGATGATCGCGAGCAGCAGGTCGAGGCCCTTTTGCGGGGTCAGCCGGCTGACCGCCCCGAACAGCGGTCCGTTCTCGTCGGGCTCGAGTCCGAGGCGCTGCTGCAGTGCCCGCTTGGCCGCCCGCTTTCCGGGGATCGCGTCTTCGAGGCCATAACCGCGCGGCAGTGTCGTGTCTCGCCGCGGGTCCCAGATTGAGGGATCGACCCCGTTCAAAATCCCGCTCAGCACTCCGGCGCGGCTGCGCAATAGCCCGTCGAGACCTTGGCCGAAAGCCGGGGTCTGGATTTCGCGCGCATAGGTCGGACTGACAGTGGTCAGACGATCGGCGTAAAACAGACCGGCTTTGAGAAACGACACGCCGCCAAAAAACTCGACCCCATCGACCGCGAAGAAATCGGGCGGCAGGCCCAATTCGGCGAACTGCGCGCCCGCGAACAGCCCGCGATAGGCGAGATTGTGGACGGTAACGATGGTCGGCACGCGGCGGTCCGCCGGCGGGGCTGCCGCGAGATAGGCAGGGGCGAGCCCGGCGTGCCAGTCGTGGCAATTGAGGATGTCCGGTCGCCAGCCGCGGTCGGCGCCGCGCGCCAGAGCCGCCGCAACCCAGCCAAAAAGGCCAAAGCGGCGGTGGTTGTCGGGCCAGTCGACGCCGTCCGGGCCGGCGTAGGGGTTGCCGGGACGGTCGTAGAACGCCGGGTGATCGACGAGGTAGGCTAGCCGCCGGGTCGACGGCAGCCGGGCGAGGACCACCCGCACCCGCTCCGCCGCGAACGGCGTCGCCAGCCGGGCGACATCGGCCATGTCCCCGAACGCGTCGAGAAAACCGGCAAAGCCGGGCAGCACAAGCCGCGCATCGACGCCGAGGGCGATCAACGCCGGCGGTAGCGCCGCGGCGACGTCGCCTAACCCGCCCGACTTGACCCAAGGGTAGAGTTCGGCGCTGGCATGGAGGACGCGCATCAGCGCGCAACGGGCACTGCAACTGCGCCTACCAGGGGCGGGCGGCCCCCTATCCGGCAGCGACCTGGCATGGCCGGACGGTTTGCGTTTCCTCTGCCAAAGCCACTGCTGCGGCCAGCGGGGCGGGGACTGGGCGATGGGCCTGCACCCGCGCGGCCGGCAGCGCCACGACGACCCGCGTCCCGCGCCCCTTCTCGCTGGCAATGGAAAACGTGCCGCCATGCAGTTCGGTCAGCCGCCGCGCCAATGGCAGCCCGAGGCCGGTCCCCTCGCGGCGGCGGGCGAGACCGCAATCCACTTGGCCGAACGGCTCGCCAGCGATCGCGATTTCAGCTGCCGTCATCCCCAGACCGGTATCGCGCACCTCGAATTCGACGCCGCCCTCGGCGGCCCGGCGCACGGCGACGACAACGGCGCCACCGGGGTCGGTGAATTTGACCGCATTGCCCAGTAGGTTCAGCAGGATCTGCTTGAGCCGGGTCGAGTCGGCGATCAGCAGCGGCATCCCGTCTTCGATTTCAACCGAAAGATTCAATTCCCCGGACGATGCCCGCTCTGCGACAAAGGCGAGGCAGGTCTCGGCAAGAGGGCCCACCTCGATCCCTTCGTCCTCGTCGAGTTCAAACTTCCCGGCGTCGATCTTTGCCAAATCGAGGATCTCGTTGATGATGTCCAGCAGATGCGCCCCGCTCTGACGAACGTAACCGACATACTCCTGCTGCCGAGGGTCGAGCGTCCCAGCGGTGCCCCGTTCCAGCATCTCAGAAAAGCCAAGGATCGCGTTCAATGGGGTCCGGAGCTCATGGCTCATATTGGCGAGGAACTGCGATTTGGCCAAGTTCGCGGCTTCCGCTTCGGCCTTGGCATCGCGCAGATTGCGCTCGATCCGCACCCGCTCGCTGATATCGCGCGTGGTTCCGCGGTAGCCAAAAAACCGTCCTGAGGCATCGAAAATCGGCTTGCCGCTGACCGAAATCGTATGCTCGGGCTCGGTCGCGACCTTTCGAGTATAGACGAATTCGCGAAACGGCTCATGCCGTTCCAGGACGATCATGTGCTCACGCCATTTCTCGGGCTCCCTATCGAGGTCCGTCGCCAGCTCCCAACGGGGCCGACCGAGGCGGCGGCTCGGGTCTTGGCCGAACAAGCGGAGGCGGTCCGACAGAAAGTTAAAGCAATGGTACCGGTCGGTTTCCCAATACCAGTCCGATCCGGTCTCGGCGAAATCCCGCAAGCGGGCTTCGCCGTCGCGCCGCGCCGCCTCCGCCCTCTCATACTCCTCGGAGCGCCGGCGCAGCGATGCGGCGGCAAAGTGCATCGCTCGGACGACCTCGTCGATCTCGGCAACGCACGATGGGTTTTGCGGCGGCATGGCGCCATCGGCCAGCGCTTCGGCCGCGCGTGCGAGCGCCCGCATCGATCTGATCAGCCGACCGGCCGCCCACAGCGCGACGACGCCGCCCAGCAACCGCAAGCCGATCCCGGTCAGAGCGATCCCGCCGACCGCCCCGAATTCGTGCCAGTGCCGGTCGAGACGCGTCAAGACCAGCGGTCCCAGAGCGACAGTCGGCAGGATCGGCGCAGCGATCATGACGATCAGCAACGCCCGCAGCGAACGGAATGAGGTTGCCGCAAAGCGCATTGCCGGACCGCCTTCCGCCCGGCATCCAATGCTGAATTTATTGATATTGGATTAGCGGCGTTTCGTCGATCTTTTGCGCAATCTTTCCCAGCGTCAGTGCTGCGCCGGCGGAACGGCGAATTGAGCCGAGGCGCCCGGCGCGGAGCCAGATACCGTCGGTGCGGGTTCGACAAAGCCCGAGCCGGCAGCAGGCGCGCCGGCCGTCGGGGCCGGAACGACAAACCCCGCGCCCGAGGCTTGGCCCGTACCCGACGATGCCGCCGCCGTCGGCGTCCGCGAGCGTCTGTGAACCACATGCCTTCTGGTTCGGTAGGTCGGCTCCGGTTCGGCGTAGTAGACCGGCTGCATGTAATAGGGCGGTATGTTATCGCCCTTGGCGTACATGCAAGCAGAGTAGGCGGAATCATATTGCTGCTGCAACGCGGAGGTCGCCTGGGTGTTGACGTCCACCGCGTTGTCGCCGGTTCCGGTCATCAGATTCTGCAATGCGGTCCCGGCAACCTGATTGTTGGCGGCTTGTATCGCCGGGGCCATTTGCTGATTGGCCTGCGCCGCGCACGCAGCATGATCGGAGGCGAGGTCGGCGGGCAGCTTTCCGGGCCCGGGCGTCGCGACCACGCTTGGCGACATCACCGCCGGAACGCACCCCGCCAAGACGACAATTTGCGCCGCCGCCGCAACCGAAATCCAAGTCCACATTTTCATGTTCGCCTCCCGTCTCGGACGTTGTTCGGTCATTTCAAGGTTGCGCCCAAAGGCCGCGTCGCGCCTGGCGAGCCGCGGTTTCGCTCTGGCGATAATCGGGCGTGGCGCCGTCGCCGACCCGCCCGGCGCCGTTCAGGATCGCCGCTTCGGCAACGTCGACCCCGCCGCCGGTAAGGCAGTGATAGCGACCGGTCTGCGCGTCCGGCTCGCACATCAGCGCGCCCTGGCCTCGCACCCAGTTTTCGAACGGCGCCAACACCTCCTGCGGCCCCGGATCGATGCCCGAGAGGCGGATGCGCTGGTCGTTTACGACCAATGTCGCCGCATTCGGAACCCTGGTGACCGGCCCGCGGATCACGCCAGGCGCGGCGGCCGGCGTCGCCCCAGGCGCCGATATCGGCGGCGGCGATGGCGCTGGCGGCGTCCCGCTTTCTGCGGCCGCAGGCGCAGTGCCCGGTCCGGGCGCGGCCGTAGGCGGCGACGGCGCACCGCCGCCGGTCTCGAATGCGATCGCACCTCTCGGCACATAAGCGAGCGAGTGATCGGGCAACTCGATCCGCACCCATTGCTTGCCGGCCATGACGCCGATCGCCTTGACCTCGGCGCCGGCCCGGATCTCGCCCGATGGCTTGCCGTTGGCCGACGGTCGATCAAGCGCCTGCACCGTCTCTCGCAGCCGCACATTCTGGTTCAGCCATTCCTCGACCGTCGGCGACGGCGCCGCAGAGGGTGCGGCAGATCCGGGCGCGGGCTCAGTCGCGAACCCCGGCAAGGGCTCGGCCGCGAAAGCCGCAATCGACGCGAGAAGGAATATTGTCGTAATCCGTCCGGCGCGAGCATTGGTCTGTTCGGCGATTGGGCCGGTCCGCCAGCGCATCAGGGTAGTGCGGCGACCCATCGAGCATCGCCATCGATGCCCGCGACTGACCAGCTCTGCACGCATGCCGATATTGCTGTTCATCCGAAAACGCCGGCATCGCTTTGCGGGAACCGCCTGCTTTACAGTTCAACACAAAATTGGTTCGAGTGCAATCGAGAAGAGAAGTATAAGCTAATGACCTTGTTTTGTTCGCATAAGTGTTAACGTCTGGGAGAAGTGGCGCCGAGATTTGGCGAATGTAATGGGCGCGCTGCGAAATGGTTGATCAGGCCTACCTATTCGCAGTAGAGTGACTAAGCCACCCAGAAGGTCAAAGGGATGGTCCCTCGCGCGATTGCTCGCCCCGACTGCTGAACCGGCCGTGCTGTTCCCCCGCACGCTGCGACGCTCGGCTGCACGGCTGATCGGCTGTGTCGTTTTGGGCTGCTGCGGCATCGCGATCGCAGCGACCGCGCCGGCGCGCGCCGAGGATCCGCCGCACCGGGTCGGAAGCCTCAACTACATTTCCGGAGAGGTCGCCTACGCGTTGCGCGGCGAGGCCGGCGAACCCGGCGTGTCCGACGCGCTGGCTTGGTCGGAGGCCGATTTCAACCAGCCGGTATGTCAGGACATGTCCCTGAGGACCGGTGCCCTGGCCCGCGCCAGGGTTCGGATCGGCCCCGACGCCATCCAGATGTCGTCCGACACCTGGCTCAACATGCTCAATCTCAGCGATCGGTTGATAGAGGCCAGCGTCCGGTATGGCCGGATCCATTTGCAGCTCAGCAAGCTGGACGACGGCGAAACCGTGGAGCTCGAGCTGCCGCGCGGTTCGCTGTGGCTGCTGGAGCCCGGCGCCTACGACATCGAAACGGGGGGCGGAGCGCAAGACCAACCGACCCGCATCGTCGTCTTCGAGGGGAAGGCGCGCTTTGTCGGCGGGCAGGCCGATCTGCCGATCGCCGCCGGCGAGGAAGTGCAGGTTAGCGGCAGCTATCCCGCCGTGGTGACCGCCGAGCGCAGCACAACGGTCGCGAACCCCGCCCCGCCGGTATCGTCCCCCGCGCCGGCATCGCCCCTCGCGCCGGCATCGCCACTCGCGCCGGCATCGACCGCCGCAGCGGCAGCAGTGGCACCCGCGCCAATGCCTCCGAGCCTGCCCGACACCGCTCCGCCCCCTGCCGCGCCACCGCCGAAAGATGGTGCGCAGGGCGGCCAGCCGACCTCCGTGCCGGCCAACCTCGCGCCCCCCGCGGCGGCGACCCGGCCGGCGGCGACGACGCCGACTTCGACCGCGGCCACGGCATCCGGCGGATCGGGGTCCGCCCTGCTGCCATCGACGTCGGTTGCCGCCGCTTCCGGCCAGGCACCCTCCGACGATTTTCTGCTGTGGGTCGAAAAATCGGATGACCAGGCGCAGCCCGCGCCGCAATCGGCGCAGTATGTGTCGCCGGAGACGACCGGCTACGACGCGCTCGATCGCTACGGCCGCTGGGACACCCTCCCCGATGGCGAGCCGGTCTGGTTTCCGACTTCGGTTCCCGACGACTGGGCGCCTTATCGCTTTGGCCATTGGGATTCGATCCCGCCCTGGGGCTGGACCTGGATCGACGACCAGCCCTGGGGGTTCGCGCCCTTTCACTACGGCCGCTGGATCAATGTCGACGGACATTGGGGGTGGGACCCAGGTGCGGTAGCGCCTCACCCTGTTTACGCGCCGGCGCTCGTCGCTTTCCTCGACGCGCCTGACGGTTCTGGGGGCCCGGACGGCGGCCCCGATGTCGCATGGTTCCCGCTGGGGCCCGGCGACGACTACGCACCCTGGTATCCGGCGGGCCCGGATTATGTCGAAAGCGTCAATGCCGCCTATTGGGGTCATGCCCGCAGCTTCTATCGGGGCGAGCATGGAAGGGAGGCGTGGCGGGGCCAATATTTCAACCGTCGGTTCGCCACGATGGTCTCCCGCGGGGCCTTCGCCGACGGCCGCCGGGTCGACCGCGAAATGATGCGAGTGCCGGCCGACCGGTTGGAGCATGCCGCGGTCATGCACGGCGCGCCGCGGATCGCCTCGGCGGCGATGCGAAATCCGGCAGGACCGGGGGAATTTCGCGGCGGTGCGCGGACAATTCCGGCCGCGGCCGGCCCGGGCGGGCTCGGCCGCGTACCGGGATCGGAGCGGGCGGCTTCGGGGAATATCGGCGGACGGGTCGGGCCGGCAGCTGCCGGGCGAGAAGGCCGCGAGTTCGGCGCAATCGCGGCAGGAATCCGCGCGCTCCGAGGTCGGCCATAACCCCGCTCCGGCGGAGCACGGCGGGTTCCGCTCGGTCGGCCGGCCGCAGGCGTTCCAGAATTCGGCGCAAGGCTATCGCGGCGGAGCTCAGCAGTTCGGTCGGCCGCAGGCTTTCCAGAATTCGGCGCAAGGCTATCGCGGCGGAGCTCAGCAGTTCGGTCGGCCGCAGGCCTTTCAAAATTCCTTTCAAGGCTATCGCGGCGGCGCGCAGCAATTCGGCCGCCCGCAAGCTTTCCAGACTCCTGCGGCCGGCTATCGCGGCGGCGGGATGATGATGGGCCGTGGCGTGCCGCAGATGGCGGCCCGCCCGGCGGCGGTGCACGTGGGCGGCGGAGGGGGAGGAGGAGGACGCCACAAATAAGCCGACGCGCGGCGGGTATCCTGCTATCCGGCGTGCGCTGTTCGCATCGGGCGCAGCCCAGGACGCGGGATTCGAGGCTGCGCGAGTTGTTGCCCGTGCTGCGCTTGCGCTAAGGTCATGCGGATGACCATCGAAGGCCAACAGCGCACCGAACGCCGATTGGCGGCGATCCTCGCGGCCGACGTTGTCGGCTATTCGCGCCTGATGAGCGCGGACGAGGAAGGCACCCACGTCGCGCTGAAGGCGGTATGGCGCGAGGTGACCGACCCCAAAATCGACGGCCATCGCGGGCGGATCGTCAAAACCATGGGTGATGGGCTGCTCGTCGAATTCGCCAGCGTCGTCGATGCCGTGCGCTGCGCGGTCGACATCCAGCGGGCGATGGGCCTGCGCAATGCGGAAAACCCCGCCGGGGAGCCGATCGTGTTTCGCATCGGTATCAATGTCGGCGACATCATTATCGATGGTGCGGATATTTTCGGCGACGGCGTCAACATCGCGGCCCGGCTCGAAGGCTTGGCGGCGCCGGGCGGCATCTGCGTTAGCCGGATCGTGCGCGACCAGGTGCGCGACAAGCTTGGCTTCGGCTTTGAGGATCTGGGCCCGCAGCAGGTCAAAAACATCGCTCGGCCGGTCCACGTCTTCCGCATTCCGCTCGACGCTCCGCTTACATCAGCGGACTTCCCCCGCCAGCCCGGCCCCGCTCCGAAGCGAGGAGGCTTGCGCCTCGCCGGCAGTGTCGCCGGAGCGGCTGCGGTCATCGGTGCCATGCTTTTCCTATTGAAGATATCGCCGGGGCCGGGAGCTTCGCCGCCGTTGCCGGTGATTGGAGACGCCATCTTCTTCGGCAAAGATCAGGCGGTGATGCCCCGGTCCGCGGGGGCGGCGATCCGACAGCAGGCGGCCTTCCTACGGGACAACCCAAACGTCACGATAACCGTCGAGGCTTATTGCTCCGACGATGAGGGTGCGCGAGAAGGCCCAAAGGTGATCGCGGAGCTGCGCGCCAATCAGGTGCGGGACGCGCTCGAAACAAGCGGCATCGCCGCCCGTCGGATCAAGATCGAGAACGCTTGCCACCCCGGACGCGCTACAGCAAACGCCGCCGATGAAGCAACAGCAGCGCAGAATCGCCGGGCGGTGCTGATCCGAAACTGACCGGCGGCTGCGGCAAAAAGTTCAGTTCCGGGTCTTGTCGACCAGGCGGTTCTCGCCGATCCACGGCATCATCGCGCGTAGCTTTTCGCCGACCTCCTCGATCTGGTGCGCGGCGGCGCGGCGGCGCATTGCCTTGAAGCTCGGCTGGCCGGCGGTGTTTTCGAGCACCCATTCGCGGGCGAAACTGCCGGATTGGATGTCGGCGAGGATCTTCTTCATCTCGGCGCGCACATGCTCGTCGATGACCCTCGGCCCGCGCGAGTAGTCGCCGTACTCGGCCGTGTTCGACACCGAATAACGCATGTTGGCGATACCGCCCTCATAGATCAGGTCGACGATCAGCTTGACCTCGTGGCAGCATTCGAAATAGGCCATCTCGGGTGCATAGCCCGCTTCGACCAGGGTCTCGAAGCCGGCGAGGATCAGCGAGGTCAGCCCGCCGCATAAGACCGACTGCTCGCCGAAGAGATCGGTCTCGCATTCCTCGCGGAACGTCGTCTCGATCACCCCGGCGCGGCCGCCGCCGATCGCGGAGGCATAGCTGAGCGCCAATTCGAGCGCGTTGCCGGACGGATTCTGGTCGACCGCGACCAGGCACGGCACGCCGCCGCCGCGCAGATATTCCGAGCGCACCGTATGGCCCGGCCCCTTTGGCGCGATCATGAACACGTCCATGTCCGGGCGCGGCTCGATCAGCCGGAAATGGATGCTGAGCCCGTGGGCGACCGCGAGCGCGGTCCCCTCGCGCATGTTGGGGCGCAACTCGGCGCCGTAGAGCCCCGCTTGGAGCTCGTCAGGAGCCAAGACCATGACGATGTCGGCCCATTTCGCCGCCTCGGAATTGGTCATGACCTTGAGGCCGACGGCTTCGGCCTTTGGCGCCGAGGCCGAGCCCGGGCGCAGCGCCACGACCACGTCCTTGACCCCGCTGTCGCGCAGATTGTTGGCGTGGGCATGGCCCTGGCTGCCATAGCCGATGACCGCGACCTTCCTCGCCTTGATCAGGTTCACATCGGCGTCGCGATCATAATACACCCGCATCTTCAGCCTCCTCGCTGTTGCTGTTGCCGTCGCCCCGCCAAAGCGGGGGTCCAGGGGCGAATGGTGGAAGCTACGGCCCTGGGTTCCCGCTTTCGCGGGAATGACGACGTAAGTTGCAAACCGCCCAACCGGCGGGATTCTGCCTTCCGACTAAAAACTCGCCGCGCCGCGCGAAATCGCGACGGCGCCGGTGCGCGAGATCTCGGCGAGCCCCAGCGGCTCCATCAGC
Organism: uncultured Alphaproteobacteria bacterium; assembly: GCA_963832875.1. Classification (GTDB taxonomy): domain Bacteria; phylum Pseudomonadota; class Alphaproteobacteria; order ATCC43930; family CGMCC-115725; genus AP-15. The sequence goes on from CAWHWB010000010.1 coordinate 186,391, forward strand.
GAGATAAAGGCGTTCAGCTTCTCGGCGGAGCCGGTCATTTCGAAGACGAAGCTGTCGGTCGTCGAATCGACGACGCGGGCGCGGAAGATGTCGGCCAGCCGCAGCGACTCGATGCGCGCCTCGCCTTTTCCGGCGACCTTGATCAGCATCATCTCGCGCTCGACGAACGGCCCCTCGTCGGTCAAATCGTGGACCTCATGCACCGGCACCAGCCGCGAGAGTTGCGCCTTGATCTGCTCGATGATCATGCGCGTACCGGAGGTCACGATCGTGATCCGCGACAGCCGATCGCGGCGATCGATCTCAGCCACCGTCAGGCTTTCGATATTGTAGCCCCGCCCGGAAAACAGCCCGACGACGCGGGCGAGAATCCCGGGCTCGTTATCGACCAGGACGGCGATCGTATGACGCTCGATATCAGCCACGACGTGGGCCGCCCTTGCAGTCCACTGCCATTTCGAGGAGCGATCGCGACGAAGCAATCTCGAAGGAATCGGGATAGACGGCCCCAGATTTGCTTCGCTGTGCTCGCAATGACATGCCGCTGGGGCATGGGGTGATCACACCAGCACCATGCCTTCTTCGGAGACCGGCTTTTTGGCCTCGTCCTCGGGACCGAGCAGCATCTCGTTATGCGCAGCACCCGACGGGATCATCGGGAAGCAGTTCTCGGCCTGGTCGACGGCGACATCGAGGATCGCCGCACCCGGCGTCTCGATCATCCAGGCGATCGCGTCGTCGAGCTCGGTGGGCTTCTCCACTCGTCGTCCGGAAGCGCCGAAGGCCTCGGCCAATTTAACGAAATCCGGCAGTGCCGCGGTATAGCTCTCGGAATAGCGGCCGCCATGCAGCAATTCCTGCCATTGCCGCACCATCCCCATATACTGGTTGTTCAGAATGAAGACTTTGACCGGCAGCCGGTATTGGGCGACGGTCGACATTTCCTGAATGTTCATTAGGATCGACGCTTCGCCAGCGACGTCTACGACGAGCGCTTCGGGATGGGCGACCTGCACCCCGACCGCGGCCGGCAAGCCGTAACCCATGGTGCCGAGCCCGCCCGAGGTCATCCAATGCTGCGGCTCCTCGAACTTCAAGAACTGCGCCGCCCACATCTGATGCTGGCCGACCTCGGTGGTGACGTAGAGGTCGCGGCCGCTGGTCTGCGCATAGAGCCGTTCGAGCGCGTATTGCGGCTTGATCAGGTCGCGCCGGCTGCGGTCGTAGCGCAGGCAATCGCGGCTGCGCCAGCCCTCGATCGTGCGCCACCATTCCGCGCGCGCATCGACGCCGCTGACCGGCCGCCCCGTCTTCCAGCCGGCGAGCAGCGCCGACACGGCCTCGCCGGCGTCGCCGATGATCGGCAGGTCGACGCGCACGTTCTTGTTGATCGAGGAAGGGTCGATGTCGATGTGGATCTTTTTCGAGCCGGGCGAAAACGCGTTCAAGCGCCCGGTCACCCGGTCATCAAACCGCGCGCCGACCGCGATCAACAGGTCGCAGCCATGCATCGCCAAATTCGCCTCATAGGTGCCATGCATGCCGACCATGCCGAGGAAGTGCGGGTCGCTCGCCGGCAGCGCCCCAAGCCCCATCAAGGTCAGCGTGCAGGGCGCGTCGGTCGCCCGCACTAGTTCGGTAAAGCGGGCACACGCCTCGGGCCCGGAATTGATCAACCCGCCGCCGCCATAGAACAGCGGCCGCTTCGCCGCCGCAATCATCGCCGCCGCCTCGTCGATCCGCGCCGGATCGGGCGTCAGCTGCGGGCGATAGCTCTTGTGGCGCGCGTCCTGCGGCCCGCTATAAGGGCCGAGCGCGAACAGGACATCCTTGGGCAGATCGACCACCACCGGCCCGGGACGCCCACTTCTGGCGACGTAAAACGCCTCGTGCAGCATGCGCGCCAGTTCGCGCACGTCCTTGACCAGGTAGTTGTGCTTGGTGCAGGGCCGGGTGATGCCGGTGGTGTCGGCCTCCTGAAATGCGTCGTTGCCAATCAGGTGGGTCGGCACCTGCCCGGTCAGGCAGACGACCGGCACCGAATCCATCAGAGCGTCGGTCAGCCCCGTGACCGCGTTGGTTGCACCCGGGCCGCTCGTCACCAATACGACGCCGACCCGGCCGGTCGAGCGCGCGTAGCCCTCCGCCGCGTGCACCGCGCCGCCTTCCTGGCGCACCAGAATGTGGCGCAGCGAGTTCTGCTTGTAGAGCGAGTCATAGATCGGCAATACCGCGCCGCCCGGATAGCCGAACACGACATCGACGCCCTGGTCCACCAGCGCCTTGATGACGATATCCGCTCCACTGATCGGCTCGGCCGACATAACCAGCTCCCTAATCGATGAACCCGCCGTGTCGGGGCGGGCCGCGCCGCCTCAAAGCGGGCCGGCAACCTAATCAGCTATGTTTGGCCGGTCAACAAAAACCGATCAATAAACTGGCGTGAGCGGCGCAGCAAACTTTCCGAAAATTGCTCGCCGAGGATCAGATCCGGCTCCAGCTGATGACGAAACCAGGTCATCTGCCGCTTGGCATAGCGGCGCGTCGCCTGCTGCGCGGCGGCGACCGCTGCGGCGAGCGGCATCTCGCCGCGCAGATGGCGCATCAGTTCGGGCAGGCCGACCGCCTTCATCGCCGGGAAACCGGGATCGAGGCCCCGGCCGGCGAGCGCCGCCGCCTCGGCCAGAGCGCCGCACTCGATCATCGCGGCAAACCGCGCATTGCAGGCGGCGTAAAGCGACGCGCGCGGCGGCATCAGCAGGATTGTCGCCAGGCGATAGGGGGCTGCGGCATGCACCCGGTCATGCCAGGCGCCGATCGGCAGCCCGGTCGCTCGTACGACCGCGTAGGCGCGCGTCAGGCGCTGCGAATCTCCGGCAGCGAGTCGGCCGGCGGCGGTGGGATCGAGCGCCGCTAGGCGCTGCCGAAAGGCGATGCCGCCGAGCGCCCGGCAGAGGGTCGTCGCCTCGAGGCGGAATTCCTCCGGAATCTCTGGAAACGGCGCCAGGCCCTGGCTCAGCGCGCGCAGATAGAGACCGGTGCCGCCGACTACGATCGGCAGCCGACCGTACGCGATCGCCGCCGCGATCTCGGCCAATGCCCGCTCGCGCCAGAGGCCTGCGGAGCCGCGCTCGCCGGCATCGAGATAACCGTAGAGGCGATGCGGCGCCCGCGCACAGGCGGCCGGATGGGGCCTCGCCGTCAGGATAGGCAGGTCGCGATAACATTGCAGGCTGTCGGCGTTGATGACGGTCCCGCCGATCGCGGCCGCCAGTTCAACCGCGAGCGCCGATTTGCCGCTCGCCGTCGGCCCAGCGATGATCAGCACCTTCGGCTTGCACGGCGGCGGCCAGTCGGCGTAGGAGCGTCGGGCATGAGCCTTGTTGCCACCCTGATCGCCGTCGAAAGGGCCCGGAGCGACCTTCCCGGCATCGCCGCCGCGATCGCCGAGGCGTTGCCCGGCTGCGCGGCGCCACTTTGGCTCGCGCCCGACGAGGCGTGCGACCTGGTGTTCGACGGCAGCGAGCCCGCCTTCGCCGAGACGATCGCGCGCCGGGCGATCGGGGGCGCTGCCGTCGACATCGTGATCCAGCCGGCGGGGCAGCGACAAAAGAGGCTGCTCGTTGCCGACATGGAATCGACGATCATCGAAAACGAGATGCTCAACGAGCTCGCGGATTTCCTCGGGCTGCGGTTGCAGGTCGCCGCGATTACCCGAAGCGCGATGAACGGCGAGATCGATTTCGTCGCGGCGCTCGAACAGCGCGTCGCACTGCTCAAGGGTATGCCGGCAACAGTTCTCGACGAGGCGGCTGGACGCATCCGCCCGATGCCGGGAGCGCACGCCTTGGTTGCGACGATGCGGCGCCACGGTGCTGCGACGGCGCTGGTCAGCGGCGGGTTCACCGTCTTCGCCGGGCGGGTCGCCGCTGCACTCGGCTTCGATCATGTCGTCGCCAATCATCTCGATATTATCGACGGCCGCATTGCCGGGACCGTGCGCCCGCCGATTGCGACCGGCGACACCAAACGCGACACGCTGCTCCGGCTCGCGGCGAAACAGGGTCTCCCGCCGGACCGGACGATCGCCGTCGGCGACGGCGCGAACGACCTGCTGATGCTCGCCGCAGCCGGTCTCGGCATCGCTTTTCGCGCCAAGCCTGCTGTCGCCGCCGCCGCAACCTGTCATATCGATCACGCCGATCTTACGGCACTGCTTTACGTGCAAGGCTACCGAACAAACCAGATCGTCGGCTAGAGCGGCTGCCGATCAGGTCGAACCACCAATCCCCTAGTGGACGACCAGCTGGCACCCCGTTTTCCACCACACCGGCCAAGGCCGGCCCCCAGGCTGTAATGGGTCCCGGCGTTCGCCACGATGGCCGCAGCAACGATGGAATTCATTGCATCGTGCTGACGGGTGGCGGCGCGATTTTTCTGATATACCTTTTGAGGTCCGGGGTTGCGATAGCGGGCGCGCTGGTCGCGCCGGCGCTGATCCTGCTCGGGCGTTTTGTCGTTTGCCCGGCCAAGTGCTCTCTGTGCGCGCTTCGCTTCCACGTCGCGGTCGAGAGCGGGTGGGAGGTTGGCGGCGCCTCCGGTCTGCTTGCAGCCGCGCTGGCCCTGAGCCTCGGCATGCTGCTGGCGGCAGGCGTTCTGCTGGCGATGGCGGGGGTTTCGGCAACCATCGGGATGTTGCGTCGCAATTAGGCGAGCGGCTTGGCAGTCGCAGGCTCGGCGGGTGCGGCCGAAATTAAAGGGGAGTTCACCACAGCCTAAGGCGGCGGTGACAGCGGCTCGCCCCTCTGTTTGACCCAGCCTCGGTCAGCCCTGGTCGATGCGCAGCGCGACAAAGCGCAGATCGCCCTGCCGCTCGACCAGCAACAGGATCGATTTGCGACCGGCCTTCTTCTCCTCGTCGATCCTGCCGCTGACGTCCTGTGGGCTCTTCACCTCCTGCTGGGCCGCCTCCATGATCACGTCGCCCGGCCGCACCCCCTTGTCGGCCGCCGAGCTGTTCTGGGCGACCTCGACAACGACCACGCCCTTGGCGTCATCACTCAGGGAAAACTTGTCCTTCAGCTCCGGAGTGATTCCCGAAAGCGTCAGCCCGAGCGCCGAGACCCGGCCGGCGGTGCTGTCACCGGTTGTCTTTGGCGGTTCGTGGGCGCTCGCCAGCTGCTGATCGCTCTCCTGCAGCTTGCCGACTTTGACCTTGACCGTGGTCTCGGCGCGTCGGCGCCACAGCGTCACGACCACCGTCTTGTCGACCGGGGTCTCGGCGACCAGCCGCGGCAGGCGCCGCATATCGCTGACATCCTTGCCGTTGAAGCTCAGCACGACGTCGCCAGGCTTGATGCCGGCGACCTGCGCCGGCCCTTTGTCGGTGACGCTGGCGACCAAGGCACCCTTCGCCTTGTCGAGGCCGAGGCTTTCGGCGATTTCGTCGGTCACCGCCTGGATGCGCACCCCGAGCCAGCCGCGGTGCACGGTGTGGTCCTTTTCGATCTTCAACTCGTTGACGACGTCTTCGGCCAGCGCCGAAGGGATCGCAAAGCCGATCCCGATCGAGCCGCCGGAGGGCGAGTAGATCGCGGTGTTAATGCCGATGACCTGCCCGTCCATGTTGAACATCGGGCCGCCCGAATTGCCGCGGTTGATCGGCGCGTCGGTTTGCAGAAAGTCGTCGTAGGGGCCCGAATTGATGTCGCGCTGGCGTGCCGACAAGATGCCTGCGGTGACGCTGCCGCCGAGCCCGAACGGGTTGCCGATCGCCAGCACCCAGTCGCCGACGCGGGCGGCGTCGCTGTTGCCCCAGACCGCCGCCGCCAACGGCTTGTCGGCATTGACTTTCAATAGGGCGATGTCGGTCTTGGTGTCGCGACCGACGACCGTGGCCTTCAGATTGGTGTTGTCGTGCAGGATCACGGTGATCTGGTCGGCATCGGCGATGACATGGTTGTTGGTGACGACATAGCCCGCCGGGTCGATGATAAAGCCGGAGCCGAGCGAGGTCGCCTTGCGCGGCTCGAGGTCGGGCTGGTCGCCCTTGGGCAGGCCGTGCTCGAGGAAGTCGTGAAAGAATTTTTCAAACGGCGACCCCGGCGGAAATTGCGGCATGTCGGGTGTCGCTTCGTCGCCGGCGGCGGTCTTCAAGGTCTGCGTCGTCGAGATGTTGACCACCGAGGGCAACAGCCTGGCGGCGAGATCGGCAAAGCTGTCGGGCGCGCCGCGGGCCATGGCCGGGCCGGTCGCGACCGCCGCCGGAACGGCGATCACCAACGCGGCGAATGCTGCGGCCACTGCGCGGCGCACCAGGGGCGGGGGGCGGGACGGCACCGATCGGCTCCTCATCCTGAACCCCGCTCGTCCGCTTCGGACGATTGTCCGGGGTGCGGTTCCTGTTGCACGCTCCCGGCTGAGATTAGGCGAGAAGCGCCCGCCAGGCCAGCTGGTTTATCGCCCGCCGGTCCGCGGGCAGTCGTCGGCCACCAACGGCAGCCGGTCAGCGGCGCACCAGCCAGACAAGGGCGACGCCGGCGCAGGCGGCGGCGAGGCCGGCCATGCGCAACGCCTGCGGCGGCACCGCGACGGCGCGCGCCGCCGCCCGCTTCATGCCCTCCGGAAACAGTGCGTAGAGACAGCCCTCGATCACCAGGACGAGGGCGAACGCGGTCCCGAGATCACTCATCGTTCGCTCATCGCCCCAGGGAGCCCCGTCGCCGCCATGACGGCGGCGGGCGCGTCGCTCATTTCGGAGCGGCTTTCGTCAATCCTGGCGGCTCAGGAGTAGCGGGTGCAGCGGTCTGGGGGGTGCCGTCGAGATTATTGAAGAAGCGGAAGAATTTGCTCTGCGGAGTCAGCACAAACGAGGTGTTGTTACCTTCGAGGGCATCGCGATAGGCCTGCAGCGACCGGTAGAAGGCAAAGAAACTCTTATCCTGATCATAAGCCTTGGCATAGATCTCGATTGCCTTGGCGTCGCCGTCGCCGCGCACCTTCTGCGCCTCGCGCTGCGCGTCGGCGAGGATCACGGTGCGTTCGCGGTCGGCGTTTGCGCGCACGGTCTTTGCCGCCTGGGCGCCTTCGCCGCGGTAGAGGGCCGCCTGCTGCTGGCGCTCGGAGCGCATGCGGGCATAGATCGCCTCGCTGTTCTGCGGCGGCAGGTCGGCGCGGCGGATGCGGACATCGACAACATCGATGCCGAATGATTTCGCCTCGCCGGCAACCTCGTCGCGGATCTGCCGCATGATCGTCGCCCGCTCCGGCGACAGCAATGCCGACAAGGTCACATTGCCGATAATTTGCCGCAGACTGCCGCTGACCAGGGCGCCCAGCCGGGCCCGCACGATCGGTTCCGAGGCGACGGTCTGATAGAACAGCAAGGGATTCGTGATGAGGTAGCGCGCGTAGGTGTCGACGATCAGCCGCTTCTGGTCGGCGCCGATGACCTCCTCGGGCGGCGGCTCGAAATCGAGCAGGCGCTTGTCGTAGATGATCACGTTCTGAATGAACGGCTTCTTGGCCCACAGGCCCGGTGTGCGGATCACCCGCAGCGGCTGGCCGAACTGGAGCACCAGCGCCTGTTCGGTCTGATCGACGATGAACAGCGAGCTCATCGCGAAGATGCCGGCGATCACGAGCACCGCTGCGAGGGCAAAGAGAGCCCGCCGATTCATCCGGCAGTCCTCATCTGGGGGTTCCCAATCGCCGAGCGATGATCATTGCTGCCCGCCGCCCTGCCCGCCGCTTAGCGGGAGACCGGGGATCGTCGCGTCCGAGGACTGACGCGGCGCCCCCACGCCTGGAGACACGGCATCCGCCGGGTTCGGCGCGGATGGCGCGCCGGTCTTTGCCCCACCGCCCAACGTAGGCAGCGGCAGATAGGGCAGCACCCCGTTCCCGCCTTGCGCGGATTTGTCGATGATCACCTTGTTGCTGTTTTTCAGCACCTGTTCCATAGTCTCAAGGTAGAGCCGCTCGAGGGTGACGTCCTTCGCCGCCTTGAAGGCGTTGTAGACCGAAAGGAAACGGGAGGCGTCGCCCTGCGCGCGGGCGACCGTCGCCAGGCGATAGGCTTCGGCCTGCTGCTCGATCTGCACCGCGTCGCCGCGGGCGCCGGGGATGATGCCGTTGCGGTAGGTCTCGGCTTCATTGCGCAGCCGGGCACGATCGGCGAGTGCCGCCTGAACGTCGCGGTAGGCGTCGATGACCTCCGCCGGCGGGTCGACCCGCTGCAGTTGCAGCTGAGTGACCTCGATCCCGGCGCCGTAGCTGTCGAGGATCGACTGCAGCAGCTTTTGCGTGTCGGCCTCGATTTTGGCGCGCCCTTCGGCCAATGCCTGGGCGATCGGGGTTTCGCCGATGACCTCGCGCATGGCACTCTCGGCCGCCGATTTGACGGTCAGCCCGGGGTCTCGGATATTAAACAAATAAGATTTTGCGTTTTTGATCACCCAAAAGACGGTAAAGTTGATGTCGACGATATTCTCGTCACCGGTCAGCATCAGCGCCTCTTCGGGCAGCTGGCGCGCCGGCGCCTCGCGGCCAGGCTCAGTCTCGGCGGAGCGGTAGCCGATCTCGGTGCGGTTGACCCGGGTGACGCTCGGCGTCAGCACCGACTCGATCGGGTCCGGCAAATGATAGTTAAGGCCGGGCTGGGTGGTGCGGTTGTAGGCGCCGAAGCGCAGCACGATCCCGACCTGGTCGGGCTCGACCCGGTAGAACCCGCTCGCCAGCCAAATCACCAGGATCGCGATCAGGACGATGGCGATCCCGGCGCCGGTGCCGAACCCGCCGGGCAGGATACGGCGGAACCGGTCCTGGCCGCGCCGCAGCAATTCCTCGAAGTCAGGCGGATAGGGGCCGCGACGCGGGCCGGACCCGCCGCCATTGTTGCGAGGGCCGCTGCCCCACGGGCCGCCGCCGCGGGGACCGCCGCCCCACGGGCCGCCGCCCTGACTTAGCCAGAACATCGACCTGAACCTTTCCGCGCCGCACTGAGAGCGTACCAGCCTGGGGCTGCGTTCTGCGAGAGCGCGGCGCGTGCCAGACGCATGACCCGATAGAGGGCGCACGCGGGTGTTGTCAAGAGCAGCCGTCGGCCCCAAATCCCGAGTGCCGCCCGAGGCTCGCCGGCTGGTCGCGGCGGCCGGCTCCAACTTCGCGCAAACCGGCTGACGCCGCCGCGAGATGCCGGCCCGGCGCTGTCCCCCTCGGGCGCATCCTCCGGCGCTTTCCACCTTGGGATGCAGAGGAACCAGATGGTCGCAATCACCGAACAGCAGATCCGCGATGCGCTCTCCGCTGTTACCGACCCAGACAAGGGCGCCGACATTGTGTCGCTGGGCATGGTCTCGGGGATGGTGATTCGCGACGGCCACGTCGCCTTTGCGATCGAGGTCGAGCCCGAGCGCGGCCCGCGGCTGGAACCGCTTCGCAAATCCGCCGAAAAGGCGGTCGAAGCGTTGCCCGACGTGCTCTCGGTGACCGCGGTCTTGACCGCCCAGTCGGCGCCGCCCGCATCGGCAGCGCGGGCCCGTGCCGGGACCGTGCCCGCCGCGCCCACCCGCGGCGCAGCGCCTCACCCCGCAGGTCGCTCAGACCGCGGCGCCATCCCCGGCGTCGGCGCGATCGTCGCGGTAGCCTCGGGCAAGGGTGGGGTCGGCAAATCAACCATTGCCGCCAATCTGGCGCTGGCGCTGAAGGCGAACGGGCTCGCGGTCGGGGTGCTCGACGCGGATATCTATGGCCCCTCGATGCCGCGCATGCTGGGGATTTCCGGCCGCCGCCCCTCCTCGCCCGACGGCAAGCGTCTGATCCCGATCGAGAATTACGGCCTGCATTGCATGTCGATGGGCTTTCTGGTGCCCGAGGACCGGCCGATGATCTGGCGCGGGCCGATGGTCATGAGCGCCTTGCAGCAGATGCTGCGCGAGGTCGAGTGGGGCAGGCTCGACATCATGGTGGTCGACATGCCGCCCGGCACCGGCGACGCGCAGCTGACCATGGCCCAGCAGGTCCCGCTTGCCGGTGCGATCATCGTCTCAACCCCGCAGGACATTGCCCTCCTGGACGCCCGCAAGGGGCTCAACATGTTCCGTCAGGTCGAGGTGCCGGTGCTCGGCATTATCGAGAACATGAGCTATTTCCTGTGCCCGCATTGCGGCGGCCGCAGTGAGATCTTCAGCCACGGCGGCGCCCGCCGCGAAGCGGAGAAGCTCGGCGCCGAGTTCCTCGGCGAGGTGCCGCTCGACCTCCAGATCCGCGAAACCTCGGATGACGGCCGCCCGATCACCGTCTCCGACCCCGACAATCCATATTCGTTGGTGTTCCGGGCCATCGCGGCACGCATCTGGGAAAAGATTTCCGGCGCCGCCGCGGTCGGCCGTCCACCGCCCCGCATTGTCGTCGAATAGCCGCGCGCAACAGGTTTGCGCTTGCCGAGCCTCGCCATGTCCGAAGGGGGTCGCGCTTCTGAGGGATCGCGCCGCCGTCGCCGGGCCGGCGCGGGCGCGCGGCTGCACCAGCGCGCGCTCGTCCGCGTGTGCGGCATCGCCGCGGTCGGCGCCCTCTTCGAGCGCGATCCCGGCCGGGTCGAGCGGCTCTACTTCGAGCCGCGGCTGCGCGATGCGCTCGGCCCGTTCTGCGGCGCGCTGGCACATGCCCGCAAGCCCTATCGCGAGGTCGATGCCGCTGAGCTCGCGCGCGTTGCGGGCACGGTGTTGCATGGCGGCGTCGCGGCGATCGCCCGGCCGCAGCCGCTGATAGCCTTCGATACCGCGATGGCGTCAGGCTGGGCGCGGGACGGAAAACCGCTGCTAATCCTCGACGGCGTCGGCAACCCGCACAATCTCGGCGCCATCGCCCGCACCGCCGCGTTTTTCGGGATCGCGCGGATCATACTCGCCGACCGCCCGGACCAGGCGCTCCCCTCCGATGCGAGCTACCGTGTGGCCGAAGGCGGGCTCGATCATGTGACCCTCCACCAGGCGCCGCTGCCGCAGGCCTTGACCGGGTTGCGCCGAGCTTACCGCATCCTCGGCGCAGCGCCCGGGCGCTTTGCGCCCCCAGCCAGGGGCAAGAACAGCAAGCCGCCGGCCTTAATCCTCGGCAGTGAGGAGACGGGTCTCGCCCCGGCCACCCTGGCCGCCTGCGACGAGCTGGTGACGATCCCCGGCGCCGGCCGGGTGCAGTCGCTCAACGTCGCCGCCGCGGCGGCGATCCTGATCTATCTCGCAACCGGTGGAGAAAGCTGACCGACGGCGCGGATCGCAGCCGGCAATGCCGCGGCCGAAAGCAGCGAAAACGCCAGGAACACCCACACCACCGATCGCGCCACCCCGGCGGCGCCGAGCTTCGGATCGGCAAAGCCGGCAAGGTTGGCGACCATCCCCGCCAAAGTCGAGGCGAAGGCCTGGGCGATCAACTGCAAGGTCGAGATGAAGGCGCTGCGGATGTCGCGCTCCGGCGCATTGGCCGATGCCATCATCAGGCTGCACAGATGCGCCCAAACGACGCCGACCCCGGCGCCGACCGGAAACAGCACCAGCGACCCGCGCCCCAAGCTCACTCCGGTCAGGGACCATGGCGGCGTTCGCCACCGCCTCAGCGGGACCGGCATGGGCGCGGCGCTCGATCATTTGCAGACCGATTTTGATCGCGCTCGGTCTGGTCCGGCTGGTGCCGCGGCTCTGGCCGCTTCGCCGCTCTGCATCCCGAAATCGAGGTGCGGATTGCCGCCGTGGACGGCCGCGACCCGGATCTGCGGCGCGATGGGATCGATGTCGCGGTAGTGAAGCGCGCGGCGAGACAACCCAGTCCCAATGCGTCGAGATGCCAGTGCTCCACGAGATCGTGTTTTCGGTCTGCGCGCCAGCGGACCTTTTGACGCGCACGCTGATCGAATGCGACTCGGCTGAGATCGAAGATCCCGAATTTGCCTGGTCGACCTGGCTCGACCGGTTCTGGCTGTCGCGCGCGGCATCTACCCGTCAACTCAGTTTCAGCCATTTCGGCGTGGCCCTATCCGCGGCGGTGGACGGGCTCGGGATGGCCCTCGGGCGATCGCCGATGGTCGATGCGGAGCTGGCGGCGGGCCGATCGGTGCGGCCGTTCGCCGACAGGGTTGTGGCGAAGGCCGCGAACCTGATCGCCTTGACCTGGAGCGATACCGGGGCAGTGCGACAGGATCAGCGCATCGCCGCGTTCCGCGACTTTGCTCTGGACGAGGCCTGCGGCTGCGAACTCGCCGCGGGTCCATACGGCATGCCGGCCTCCGAACGCGATGCACTGACGCGCGCCGGGTGGCTGGCGGGTCGGGCGGCTCGGCGCGGCGTGGTGGCGAGCCGGCCCTGAGCGGTGCTGCCGCGGAGCGAAATCGCCGCGACGGCGCTCTATTTCACAACCTATGGGTGGACCTGGGCGCCGGCATCGCCGCGGCAACCAAGCCGTCGAGCGCACCCTTGAGCGCGGTCTCGATCTCCGGCCGTCCCTCGATATGCTTTAGCAGCAGGGCAGCGGCTTCAACCGTCGACAATGCCTCGCGCCGCGGCTCGCGGCGAACCCGGTTGAACGCCGAGGGCTGCGGCGGATCGAGCACCAGCCGGTGCAGTTTTAGGAGCCACGGGTTGCGCCACCACAGCGCCTTCGCCTCGCTCCAGCTGCCGTCGAGCAGGACCGCCCCGTCGAGGCCGCGCAATATCGCCGCCTGGTCCGGCGCCGGCTGGCCATGCCGATCGAGGGCAATGATCGGGCGCTCCAGGCCGAAGGCCCCCGCCCGCACCGAACCGAGGTGCAGCACCGCCCAACGCCGCGGATCGGCCGCCCGGCCCCCGGCATCCCCCAGCGCCCGCGCCAGATTGGGCCATGACAGCCCGACCGCCAGCTCGGCCCGCCGCAGCATGGCGACCGTCAGCCCGGCTGTCGCCAACGTTTCACGCTGCTCGCGCGGATGCTGCAGGACGAGGATGAACAGCCGATTTTCGATCTTCGCGACGCTGTCCATTGGCGGCCTCTGACGCTCGGTCAGTCACCGGAATCGCAATGAGCGCGGGGACGACCGGACTGCCGCCGACGTTAGCATCCTCGGCCGCCCAATTCACCAGTGGGCGAAAACCTGTGGTATAGTTTTTGCTCAGAGATTGCCGGAGCAGTCATCGAGGTGTTCATGCACAAGCGCGTTCGCAAGGCGGTCTTTCCGGTCGCCGGGCTGGGCACGCGGTTTTTGCCGGCGACCAAGGCAATGCCGAAGGAAATGCTGCCGATCGTCGACAAGCCGCTCATCCATTACGCGGTCGAGGAAGCGAAGGCAGCCGGCATCGAGCAGTTCTTTTTTGTCACCAGCCGGGCGAAGGGCGCGATCGACGACCATTTCGACCGGGCCTTTGAGCTGGAGGCGACGCTACGCGAGCGCGGCCAGGACGCCCTCGTCGAGGAGCTCGAAGCGCGGCTGCCCGAACCCGGCCAGATCGCCTATACCCGGCAGCAAACGCCGCTCGGTCTCGGCCACGCGGTGTGGTGCGCGCGCGGGCTGGTCGGCGACGAACCGTTTGCCGTGCTGCTAGCCGACGATCTGATGGTATGCGACACGCCGTGCCTGACCCAGATGGTCGAGGCCTATGACGAGATCGGCGGCAATCTGGCGGCGGTGATCGAAGTGCCGCGCGAGCAGACCCGGCGGTACGGCGTGCTCGACATCGTTTCGGACGACGGCCGCCTGGTGCGCGCCCGCGGCGTCGTCGAAAAGCCGGCGCCGGCCGAGGCGCCATCGACCTCGACGATTATCGGCCGCTACATCATCCAGCCCGAGGTATTTGGCCATCTCGCCCGCGCCGAGCCCGGCAGCGGCGGCGAGATCCAGTTGACCGACGCGCTGGCCCGCCTGATCGACGACGGCCAAGCTTTTCACGGGCTGCGCTTCTCGGGCAGGCGCTATGATTGCGGCGACAAGCTCGGCTTTCTCGAAGCGACGATCGCGCTGGGGCTGCAGCACCCGGAGCTTGGGACCGAACTGCGCCGGATACTGACCTCATATCTGTGACGGGGCACGACGATGCCGCATCGCTTCGACCCGACGATCCTGCGCGAATACGATATCCGGGGAATTGTCGGCCACACCTTGTCGGCGGCCGACGCGCAGGCGGTCGGGCGTGCCTTTGCCCAGACCCTCGCCGCGTCCGGCGGACAGCCGACTCGCCGTCGGCTATGACGGGCGGTTGACCTCGCCTGAGCTCGAGGCGGCGCTGGTCGATGGTCTGGCGAGCGAAGGTGCCGATGTCGTCCGCATCGGCCTCGGGCCGACGCCGATGCTGTACTTCGCCGCGGCGACGCTCGGCGTCGATGGCGGGGTCATGGTCACCGGCTCGCACAATCCTTCGGATTACAACGGCTTCAAATTCGTCCTCGCGGGCAAGCCGTTTTACGGCGCGGCGATCCAGGCGCTCGGCAAGACCGCCCTCGGGCTCGGTCCGCCGCAGGCTCGGCACGGCCATGTCGAGGACCATGGGATCCGCGATGCCTATATCGCCAGATTGGCGCGCGACTATCGCGGGTCGCGCCCCTTGACGGTGGCCTGGGACCCGGGGAACGGCGCCACCGGCGAGGTCGTCCAGCAGCTAACCGCCTTGCTGCCGGGCCGCCATATTCTGTTGAACGAGACGATCGACGGCACCTTTCCGGCGCATCACCCGGACCCGACCGTGGCGGAAAATCTGGTGCAGCTGCAACGGGCGGTCGCGCGCGAGCACTGCGATCTCGGCATAGCTTTTGACGGCGACGGCGACCGGATCGGCGTCGTCGACGCCCGCGGCCAGGTCTGGTGGGGCGATCAGCTGATGATCGTTCTGGCCCGCGAGGTGCTGGAACGGCATCCGGGGGCGCCGATCCTCGCCGATGTCAAGGCGAGCCAGGTCCTGTTCGACGAGATCGCGCGCATGGGCGGGCAGCCGGTGATGACCGCAACCGGGCACTCGCCGATCAAGGCGAAGCTTGCCGAGATGGGCGCGCCGCTCGCCGGCGAGATGAGCGGACACATCTTTTTCGCCGATGGCTGGTACGGGTTTGACGACGCGATCTATGTCGCGGTCCGCCTGCTCGGGATTCTCGGCCGCAGCGCCGAGGGGCTGGCTGAGCTGAGGGATCGGCTGCCGAGGGTGATGAACACCCCCGAACTGCGTTTCCCGTGCGCCGACGCACGCAAGTTCGACGTGGTGCGCGAGGTGCGCGACCGCTTGGCCGCCGCCTCGGCCGAGATGACCGACATCGACGGCGTTCGCGTGCGCACCGCCGATGGATGGTGGCTGCTGCGCGCCTCGAACACGCAGGACGTGCTCGTCGCCCGCGCCGAATCGACCAGCGCCGAGGGTCTCGCCCGGCTCAAGGCCGCGCTCGGCGCCGAACTCGCGGCCAGCGGCCTCAGCCTGCCGCCGGGCTGAACGCCCCGGGAGAGCCTCCGCCGAGGCTAGAGCAGCTTTCGATCAAGCCGCGGCGGTGTCATTGCGAGAGGCATCTAATCACAACACCGTCAATTCCCGACGCGCCACCACACCGCGGCATCGTCGATGTTGTGCAGCGGCGCGGTGATCCCGCGAGCGCCGCGAAAGTGGTCCACGGCTGCGGCGCAAGGCTTTAAGAGGTAATCGTCGATGATCACAAAACCTCCCGGCGACACTTTGTCGTAAAGCGCATTCAGCGCCTCGATCGTGCTCTCGTACATGTCGCCGTCGAGCCGCAGCACCGCGAGCCGATCGATCGGAGCGGCCGGCAGCGTGTCTTTGAACCACCCCTCCAGAAACACCACCCGCTCGTCCAGCAGGCCATAGCGGCGAAAATTCTCTTCGACCTCGGGCCGAGACACCGCGAGCTGCGGGTAGGTTTGATGGATATCCCCCTCATCCGCCGGGTATTCCGACGCGTTCGGCGGCGGCAGCCCACGAAAGCTGTCGGCGACAAACACCCGGCGCGTCGCATCGCCATGTGCCGCGAGGATGCCGCGCATGTAGATGCAGGCCCCGCCCCGCCAGACGCCGGTCTCGATAAAATCGCCCGGAATATTCTCCTCGAGGGCGTGCTCGCATATTGACCGCAAGCTCCGGAGCCGAGCAAGTCCGATCATGGTGTGAGCGCGAGACGGCCAATCGCGACCGGTCACCCGGATCGCGGGATCGTAGGTCCCCTTCGACCCGGGGTCGGTCGCCTCATCGCCGTAGATCATTCCGGTGAGCGTCAGCTCGAGCAGATCGAGATATCGCCGCGCGCCGAAAAATTCGTTCGAGCCTTGCCGAGCCCTGCCTTGCTCGAGCCCGCGCAGGATGCGCGTCGTCGCGATCTCCTGACCGTCAAGAACGGCGGCAACCTGCGGGCCGAGCCTGAGGCGTAAGATCTCGGTGATATCGGATAGGCTCTTCTCGATTGAGCGCTCCGCCTGGAGGCCGATGACCGTTTGGGTCAACACGTCTCGCTGAGCGGAAATCCGGCGCAGCTCGGTCGAAACATGCTCGCGCTCACCCTCAACCGCCCTCACCAGGGTCCGCGACGCCTGCCGCTCGGCCTCCAGCCCGGCAACGGCTTGCGCCAGCGCCTGCTTTTCGGCTTGCAGCGCATCGCGCTCGGCGCCCAGGCTGGCAACGGCTCGCGTCAGCGCGGCGCGGTCTTCCGCCCATCGCCTTAGAGGCGGAACTCGATAAGCGAGGCGCCGGGCGATATTGCGTGCCAGCGGCATCTTAAACTCGGTGATGCCGCTAACCGGAGAGGCGAGCGGACAAGCGGGCCTGGTGCAAATGCAGGCTGCGGTACTGCTCGGAGTAGGCTTTTAACCGCGCGAGTTCCGCGGTGTAAGCCGAGAGCGTCGGGTCGGCCTCGACGCAGGCAATGATGTTGTCCAGCCCGGCGATTTGCTTCATGGGATCATAGGCAGAGCTCGACGCTCCGCTGCGCACGATGGTCAACGGCCGGTCGAGGCCGTGAACCCCGCACCGGGCAGCGATTCGGATCCACAAAAGGATGTCCTCGCCAATTCGTATATCCTGCGGAAACCGGAAGCCGTTCTCCCATAGATCGCGACGCACCATGACCGTCGGCGTAGCGATGGCGCACCCGCCGATGATTTCGGGGAACGCGTTCCGCCCCCCGAAAACCCCCGTATGCTGCGGCTTGAGGCGCAGCGCCCCGGCTTCGTGGCGCCAATAAGAGGTGTGCGAGAAGCAACTACCTCCGCCTGCCATCGACCGCATCTGCAAGGCGATCTTGTCCGGAAGAAACAGGTCGTCGCTGTCGAGGAAAGCCACATATCGTCCTCGGGCATGCTGCCAACCGAGGTTTCGCGCCGCGGCAGGCCCGAGGTTCTCCTGTACGAGAAGGCGAACCTTGTGGCGCTCGGCCAGGGCTTGGCGAAAGAGCGTCATATCGTCGGTGGAGCCGTCGTCCACCACAATGACCTCTATCTGCGAATGCGTTTGAGCGAGCGCGCTGTCGATGGCGCTGATCGCCTGATCGTGGCGGTTGAAGACCGGAACAACGATTGACACCAGTGTCCGCTCGATCGCCGCCTCGGCCAACCGCACCGCCCGATCCGCGGCCTCGCCGATGCCGTTCCGGCGCAGGAACGCTTCCATCTCTCTTTGGAAGCGATAAACCGAGCCCTCCATCGCCTCCTGCTCGGTCTCGGGCACCTGCTCCAGCAGGGCCGACCAAAAGGCGTTGGCCTCGGCCGTATGGTCGATCTTTTTGGAGCCTTGCTCGTCATGCCAGCGGGATTTCACCAGCAGCTCGGGCATGTGGATGAAGCGGGCGTGCCTGGTCATCCGAAACCACAGATCATAGTCTTGCGTGGTCGGACGACCGATATCAAACCTCCCGGCCCGATCGAACAAACAACGCGGTACAAACACCGAGCAGCCGTGGATCGAGCCCCGCAGCACCGCATAGAGAGGCTTTTCCTCCAGCATCTTGTGATCGAGAACAACGTCGGCAATATGCGCGCCGGCGGCATCGATCAGGGTGTAGTCGGAATACAGCACAACATCGCCGGGGCAACCGAGGGCCGTCCATCGGGCAACCTGCCGTTCCGTCTTGTTCGGGACATGCAGGTCGTCATGGCTCAGCCAACAAAAAAAGTCGCCGGTCATAGCGTCGAGCCCGGCGTTCAAGGCGCTGGCGACGCCGCCGTTCGGCTTCTTGATATGGCGAATCTGATCCCCGTACGAGCGGGCGATCCGGTCCGTTTCGTCGCCGTCGGTCGAGCCATCGTCGATGACGATGACCTCGGTCGACGGCCACGTTTGGGCAAGCGCGCTGTCGATCGCCTGCCGCATATAGTTGGCGCCGTTGTAGACCGGCATGATAATCGAGACTTTGGGCGTCTGCGGCACCGCGTCGCTCTCCCCCCTGCGCCCCGATGCGCAAACGTAGCTGGTAAATCGGAAACTACGACGGCGGAGCGCTCCGTTCAGATCGGCAGCATACGCTTTAGAGTCGTCAGCCGGTCACCGGAACCGGGGTGTCTGTTGCCTGCGTTCGATCGAATGACCGTGCGAGTTGCGCTGTCGCGGTGTGCATGGTGATCCGGCGCATCGGGATCGCGATCATCACGCCGTTTTGGAAGGGCGAGTGCACCTTAAAGAAAAAGGCGTCGTGCAGCCAATGATGCTGCACATGCTGGTCGAGGGTGCCCGAAGCTATGGCGATTGTGACGGAATAGTCGCCGCTGCGCAGGTGAGGCAGCTCAAAGGCGAAGCGAACCTCGATCTCGTCGCCGCCGGCGAACGACAGATCGCCCGATCGATAAGTGAGGTAGGTGTTGTCGCCGACCAGCGGCTGACCCAGGCGGTCCTTGATGTGGAAGCCGACGATCGGGTCGTGAATGTCGGTGTTGACTTTGATCCTCGCCTTGACCTCGACGGCCTCGCCGCCGACGATCCAGGTCAGCTCCGACCCGTCCGCCGCGGTCATGCCGGCATGCAAAATGGTCGCGTCGCCGGTCCCGAACGAGGCCGAATCCTCATTGAACTCGAACACTGCACCGAATTTTGGCACCGACCGCGGCGTCTCAGCCGCACGGCCGGTTTCCTGCTGCTCCGCCTCGTGCCGGTCGGGCGCGGATGTTAAAGGCTCGTCGGTTTCCGGCTGCGGCGTTTCGGGTCGCGTGCTTCGCGAAATGATCATGCTGTCCGATAAGCCGGCGGATTGAGCATGGATCGAGGCGCTGTACGCTTCGCACACCTCCTTGGCCGCGCCGTAAGCTTGAACCTCGCCGTTTTCGAGCCATACGGCACGATTGCACAAGGTGATCACGGCGTGGGTGTCATGGCCGCAGAACAGGATCGTGCCGCGCTCGCGGAAGCGCCTGAGCCAGCGCATGCACTTCTGCTGGAAATAGGCGTCGCCGACGGCGAGCGCCTCGTCGATGATCAGGATGTCGGCGTCGACATGCGCGATCACGGCGAAGGCGAGGCGCATCGCCATGCCGCTCGAATAGGTCTTGATCGGCTGGTCGATAAAGGCGCCGATATCGGCGAAGGCGAGGATGTCGTCGAGCCTCTGTTCGATCTCGCGGCTGGTCAGCCCCAGGACCGTCGCATTGAGATGCACGTTCTCCCGGCCAGTAAACTCCGGATTGAACCCCGATCCGAGTTCGAGCAGAGCCGCAACCCGCCCCTTCATGGTGACGCTGCCGGAGGTCGGCTCGAGGGTGCCGCAGATCAGCTGCAACAGGGTCGACTTGCCGGCGCCGTTGCGGCCGATCACCCCCAATGTCTCGCCCCGCTCGATCTCGAAGCTGACCGCGCGCAACGCCCAATGGTGCCGGAAGAAGACGGGCGGGGTCAGATCCCTGCCGACGGCGCGGGCAAAAGGTGCCGCGGCGCGCGCCAGGCGGGGCATGATCGCCTGCTTGAGCCGATCCTGCGGCGCGTTGTACATCGTGTAGCACTTGCTCAGGCCGACAACCGATATCGCGGGATCACATGACATCGGCAAAACCGTTGCGTGTCTTCTGGAACCAGAAGAGGCCGGCGGCCAATACGGCGACGGCCCCGGCGGAATAAAGGCTGAGCCCGGTCCAGTCGGGGAGCCGGCCGAACAGCGAGACCGCGCGAGCCTGCTCGATCGTGAAGGTCAGCGGGTTCAAATAGAGCCAGGCGCGATAAGGCTCGGGAACGCTCGACAGCGGGTAAAAGATCGGGGTCATGAACAGCAAGATCGTGACCAAAAGTCCGACCACCTGGCTGAGATCGCGGATAAACACGCCAACCGAGCTGAAGAACATCGTGACCCCTACAACCAGCAGCAGGTAGGGTGCCAGCACAAACGGCAGAAACACCAAGGTCGGGTGGATCACGCCGGTGATAAAAAAATTGGCGAGGATCACCACGCCGAGCGCCAGGCTGGCGTTTACCAAACTGCCGATAACCACCACGACCGGCAGCACCTCGAGCGGAAACACGACTCTCTTGACATAGCTCAAATTGGCCAGGATTACTGTCGGAGCGCGCGAAATAGATTCGGCGAAAATATTGTTGATGGTCAGCCCCAAAAGCAGGATCACGACAAAGCTGCCGTTTGAGGTCTTCTCGACACCCCATTTGGTTTTGAACACCACGGTGAACACGAAAGTGAATACGAGCACGGTCAAGAGCGGCGTCAGGATGGCCCAAACCACGCCCAAGAGCGAGCCGCGATAGCGCGCGCTGAACTCCCGCCCGATCAACCGGCTGATCAGGTTCCAGTATCTCCATACCGTGACGGCAAAGTTGCTCAGCGAGACCGAATGGCTGCTCATGGGCTCCCCGGGATGCCTGGGCCGCGGCGGGCATCCGCCCTGAAGTGCGGCGGGCTTCTTGCCCGATCACAGGTCGGGCGTCAAGATCGCGGCCTCATACACTCTACGAGAGCAGAGGTCGAGAGTTCGCCCGTCGCCTGGTGCGTCACGCTGGCGCAAATGCCGCGCGGAGATCACCGTCGGCGCAGCGCCGTCTCGGCGCTCGCAGGCGCGCGTCTTGACAGGGTTTTCGGCCGCCCGCTTAATGCTGGCGACGGGAGCGGGCGCGTAGCTCAGCGGGAGAGCACACCCTTCACACGGGTGGGGTCACAGGTTCAATCCCTGTCGCGCCCACCATCAGTCCGACGCGACAATCATGGGCTGACAGGCGCGTAGCTCAGTGGCAGAGCGCTCCTACCACATGGGAGAGGTCAGGGGTTCGATTCCCTTTCGCGCCTACCGCCTGCGCGATTAACGATAGGCACCGATACGCGGGTCAGAGGGGGGAAAGATGGCCCATCCGATCGTCTATGGCCCGGCCGGCAGCACCTATGTGTGGAGCGCACGGCTGGCGCTCGCCGAAAAGGGCGTCACCCACGAACTCGTCGAGGTGCCGTTCGGCGCCCACCGCGAAGCGCCGCATCTGTCGCGCCAGCCTTTCGCCAAGGTCCCAGCCTTCGAGCATGACGGCTTTGCGCTCTACGAAACCCAGGCGATCATGCGTTATGTCGACGAGCGTTTTCCGGGGACGCCGCTGCAGCCCGAAGACGTGCATCAATGGTCGCGGATGAACCAGCTGATCGGCATCGTCGACGCCTATGCCTGGCCCAGCATCGCCGGAGCGATCCTGTTCAACCGGGTGCTGGCGCCCCGCTTCCTCGGCCGCTCGCCCGACGAGGCGGCAATCGCCGCAGCGCTGCCGCGCGCCCGGCGGTGCCTCGCCGAGATCGACCGGCTAATGGAGGATCACCGGTTTCTCGCCAGCGACTACGTCAGCCTCGCGGACCTGATGGTCGTCCCGCTGCTCTATTTCTTTGGCAATGTGCCCGACGGCAAAGCGCCACTGGCCGAGCATCCGAAATTACAGCATTGGATCCAGCACATGGAGACGCGGCAGAGCTTCCAGGTGACCAAGCCGGCGCCGATGGCGAAACTTTAGCAGCGATCACAGCTTCGACAAGGCCGCCTATTTGCAGTAAGGATTCACGAGACCTTCGACGATCCCGGCCAGGACCTCGCGCAGCTGGCGCTCGTCGCAGCCGATCAGCACTCCGTCCTCGAGCGCTTCCTGCGCCAGCTCGCGCAGTTCGGCGAGGTTCTCGTTCAGCACCTTGATCTTCTCGACGCAGGAGACCGGCTCGCCCTCGGGCGTCCGCCACACCGGAAACTCGCTCAATTCGCCCATCGCCGTGATCTCCCGGCTATTTCAGCCCATCTCCCGGCGCGCCGCCCCGTGACGCCGCGCCCGGTGACGCACCACCGGCTTCACCCGGCTTTTTCTGCGCCCCCGGCTGCGAGAAGATCATCTGGCCGATCAGGTTTTCGAG
Source organism: uncultured Alphaproteobacteria bacterium (assembly GCA_963832875.1). Classification (GTDB taxonomy): domain Bacteria; phylum Pseudomonadota; class Alphaproteobacteria; order ATCC43930; family CGMCC-115725; genus AP-15. Next base: position 208,693 of record CAWHWB010000010.1, read on the forward strand.
GCTGACCGGCGCCTGGGTGTATTTGATCTGCCCGCCGGGCGCGATGTCCTTGTCCGACCCGCCCGGCACCAGCGACATGTATTTGTCGCCGAGCAGGCTCGACGAGACGATCTCGGCGACGGTGTCGTCGGGCAGCTTGTACCGCCGCTCGATGCTCATCGTCACGGTGGCGAGATAGGTCTTCGGGTCGAGGCTTTCGGAAACAATCGAGCCGACCCTGACCCCGGCGATGCGCACGTCGCCGCCGTCGCGGATGCCGTCGATGCGCTCGAACTGCGCCGTGACCGGATAGCCGGCGACCGCCCGCACCTCGCTCGTCGTATAGGCAAAAAACAGAAACAGCGCGGCGATGACCAGCACGACGGCGCCCATCACCGTCTCGATCACGTTGCCACGCATCGCTGCCAATCCCCGCTGATGCCGTTCGCCCGCCGCCGGCAGCTGCGCGGCGATCTCAATCGGGGGTCCACGGCTCGTAATCGCCGGTCGAGGGCGCGCGCCGCGCACCGCGCAGGATGGAGCCTGGCGGATGGTAGGCAAAGGGCGTGCCGGTCATGTTCGGCAGGTGCTCCTTTTCCCAAGGATGGCGGGTGCGCGATTCCGGCCGCGGCACCTCGTCGATCGTGTGGTGCAGCCAAGCGTGCCATTCGGCCGGGACCTTGGAGCCCTCCGGCTCGCCGGCGTAGACGACCCATCGCTTTTCGCGGCTGGCGCGCCCGCCGCCCGGACGCAGCGCGCCCGGTCGCTTGTCGCGATAATAGCGGTTGCCGAGGCTGTCGATCCCGACCAATTCGCCGCGCAGCCAAGTCAACAAGCGTGTGCCGAGGGTCATTGCTCCATCCGTGCCCGCCGCTGCTCCCCGGCCAGGACTGCGGCCCAGGTTATCGCACCGCGCCCGCCCCCCACAAGTGCCGGCGGAGCGTTGCGCTGGCGCAACATATGGTGTCATTCAGCGGGACGAGCGCAAAATAAATTGCCAGCCAAGATCGGGCTACCTACATTTAGCGGCTCGAATGAGTTCAGCCGCTAGATCTTGCTATACCGATCGACGGCAGCAGACCAGGGCATCCGAGGGGGAGAGAAATGCACATCGCGCGACGCTTTACCACGGCGGGTCGGGATCCCTATGCGGCGGTTCCATTCCGGAACGCCGTCAGCGAGATCCGCAACCCCGACGGCTCGGTCGTGTTCCAGGCTGAGGGGATCGAGGTCCCGGCCGAATGGAGCCAGGTCGCCTGCGACATCCTCGCCCAGAAATATTTCCGCAAGGCCGGAGTGCCGGTCCATTTGGCGCCGGTTGCCGAGAACGGGGTCCCGCCTTGGCTGTGGCGGCGCGCGCCCGACGACGCGGCCATGGCGGTGTTGCCCGAGAGCGACCGCCACTGCGGCGAAACCAATGCCCGCCAAGTGTTCGACCGGATGGCCGGAACCTGGACCTATTGGGGCTGGAAGGGCGGCTATTTTGCCGGCGAGGAGGACGCTCAGGCATTTTACGACGAGATCCGGCTGATGCTGGCCCGCCAGATGGGGGCGCCGAACTCGCCGCAATGGTTCAACACCGGCCTCCACTGGGCCTACGGCATCGACGGCCCGGCTCAGGGCCACCATTACGTCGATTACCGCAGCGGCGAGCTGTGCACCTCGAAGAGCGCCTACGAGCACCCCCAGCCGCATGCCTGCTTTATCCAGTCGGTCGCCGACGATCTCGTCAACGAGGGCGGGATCATGGATTTGTGGGTGCGCGAGGCGCGGATATTCAAATACGGCTCCGGTTCGGGCTCGAATTTCTCGAAGTTGCGCGGCGACGGCGAGCGGCTCTCGGGCGGCGGGCGCTCCTCGGGGCTGATGAGCTTTCTGCGTATCGGCGACCGCGCCGCCGGTGCGATCAAATCGGGCGGCACCACCAGGCGTGCGGCCAAGATGGTGATCGTCGACATCGACCACCCCGACATCGAGGCGTTTATCGACTGGAAGGTGGTCGAGGAGCAGAAGGTCGCGGCCCTCGTCGCCGGCTCAAAGCTCGCCGGCCGCCACCTCCACCGGGTGATGGCCGCCTGCCATGACACAATGGCGGGCCCGGCCGATTGTTGCGACCCGGCGCTGAACCCGGCGCTAAAACGCGCGATTCGCGCCGCGCGCCGCGCGATGATCCCGGAAAACTGCATCCAACGGGTGATCCAGTTCGCCCGCCAGGGCTTCACCGCGATCCAATTCCGCACTTATGACACCGATTGGGATTCCGAGGCCTATCTGACCGTTGCCGGGCAGAACTCGAACAATTCGGTGCGGGTCTCGAACGCCTTTCTCGAACGTGTCGCGGCCGACGGCCCTTGGGACTTGACCCGGCGCACCGACGGCAAGATCGCCAAGACCTTGCCGGCGCGCGCCTTGTGGGACCGCATCGGACACGCCGCCTGGGCCTCGGCCGATCCCGGCCTGCAGTTCGACACCACAATCAACGACTGGCACACCTGCCCCGCAAGCGGCCGGATCAACGCCTCGAACCCGTGCTCGGAATACAATTTTCTCGACGACACCGCCTGCAATCTCTCCTCGCTGAATTTGATGGCGTTCCGTCGCGAGGATGGCGGGTTCGACGCCGAATCCTTCGCCCATGCGGTGCGGCTGTGGACTCTGGTGCTGGAAATTTCGGTGATGATGGCGCAGTTCCCGTCGGCCGAGATCGCGCGGCGCTCCTATGCATTCCGCACCTTGGGCCTTGGCTACGCCAATCTCGGCGGCCTGTTGATGGCGATGGGTATTGCCTATGACAGCGCCCAGGGCCGCGCCCTCGCCGCGGCGCTCACCGCGCTTTTGACCGGGGCGAGCTACGCCGCCTCGGCCGAGATGGCGGGCGACCCCGGCCTCCAGCCTTGCGGCGCCTTCCCCGGCTACGCGGCGAACCGCGAGGGCATGCTGCGGGTCATCCGCAATCACCGCCGCGCCGCTTATGGCGAGGGCGAGCCTGCCCCCGCGAAAGCGGGGGGCTACGACGGCTTGTCGATTGCGCCGGTGCCGCTCGACGCCGCGAATTGCCCCGACCCGCTTCTCGTTGCGGCGGCGCGCCGGGCCTGGGACGCGGCGCTGGCGCAGGGCGAACGGCACGGGTTCCGCAACGCCCAGGCGACGGTCATCGCGCCCACCGGGACGATCGGCCTGGTTATGGATTGCGACACGACCGGCATCGAGCCCGATTTCGCCTTGGTTAAATTCAAGAAGCTCGCCGGCGGCGGCTATTTCAAGATCATCAACCGGGCGGTGCCGCAGGCGCTCGCCGCGCTCGGATACGACGCCGCCCAGATCGCCGCGATCGAACGCTATGCGCTGGGCCATGGCAGCCTCGCCGACGCTCCGGCGATCAATCATCGCGGCCTGCGCGCGAAGGGCTTCGACGACCGCGCGCTCGACGCCGCCGAGGCCGTGCTCGCCACCGCCTTCGACATCAAATTCGCCTTCAACAAATGGACCTTGGGCGAGGATTTCTGCACCGGGCAGCTCGGCATTCCGCCCGCCGCGCTCGACGACTCCGGGTTCGATCTGTTGTCGGAGATTGGCTTCAGCCGGGCCGAGATCGACGCCGCCAACACCTGGTGCTGCGGTGCGATGACCCTCGAAGGCGCCCCGCACCTCAGGCCCGAGCATCTGCCGGTGTTCGATTGCGCGAGCCCGTGCGGGCGCACCGGCACCCGCGCATTGTCGGCCGAAAGCCACATCCGGATGATGGCGGCGGCGCAGCCGTTCATCTCGGGCGCCATTTCGAAGACCATCAACATGCCGAACGGGGCGAGCGTCGAGGATTGCAAGGATGCCTACTGGCTCTCCTGGCGGCTCGGGCTCAAGGCGACCGCTCTCTATCGCGACGGCTCGAAACTGTCGCAGCCCTTGGCCGCGAGCCTGTTCGGCGACGATGACGAGGACGCGGAGGATCGCGCCGCCGAGCTCTACGAGCAATCGCCGGCGCAGAGGGCGCCACTGGTCGCCGAGCGCATCGTCGAACGGGTGGTCGAGCGGGTGGTCGAGAAGGTGGTGCAGCGTGGCGAGCGCCGGCGGCTCCCGAACCGGCGCAAGGGCTACACGCAAAAGGCCACGGTCGGCGGCCACAAGGTCTATCTGCGCACCGGCGAGCACGAGGACGGCCGCCTCGCCGAACTCTTTATCGACATGCACAAGGAGGGGTCGGCTTTCCGCTCGCTGATGCACAATTTCGCGATCGCGATCTCGATGGGCCTGCAATACGGCGTGCCGCTCGAGGAGTTCGTCGAATCGTTCACCTTCAGCCGGTTCGAGCCCTCCGGCATCGTCGAAGGCAACGACGCGATCAAGATGGCGACCTCGATCCTCGACTACATCTTCCGCGAGCTGGCGATCTCCTATCTCGGCCGCGGCGACCTCGCCCACGCCGAACCCGCTGATCTCCTGCCCGACACGGTCGGCAAAGGCGAAGCCCAATCGAGCCTGCGCGACCCCTCGGGCGACGATATGCCGATGCCCGCCCGCGCCGCCGCCCCCTCGCCGGCCCAGGAGCTGAGCTTCATGCAGCGCATGACCTCGAACGGCTTTGTCCGCAACAAGCTGACCGTCCTCCACGGCGGCGCCTCGCGCCCGACCGCCGCGGCGAGCAGCTTGGTCCTCGCCGACCCCTCACCCTCCACAGGCGACGCCCTAACCCTGCGCCTGGACCGTATCCGAGCCGCCCGCATCCGCGGCTACGAAGGCGACAGCTGCAGCGAATGCGGCAACTTCACCCTGATCCGCAACGGCACCTGTTTGAAATGTGATACTTGCGGCGCGACATCGGGGTGTAGCTGACGGGCGAAGTTCACATGCATCTTCTGGAGGCTGGGAGAAATGGTTGACGAAACAAAATCGGATTCAACGCCGCTAGCAGGCGAGAACTCGTATTGTTAGTGACGGCGGGTTTTTCTATGCCCGTCGAGTTTCGGAGCCGTATCGTAAGTGAACAGCCCGTTTCGATAGAGAACCTAGCAGCGGTCGGCGCACAGCTTGTGATCCAGATCGAGTCGATTGAGGCCGGATTGCAACAAATATCGCCCTATGTCGACCCACTCGCGGCCGATACCGCCGTATTACTTAAGGGAGCTACCTGCGCAGCTGGTCTTCTAAAGGTAGAACTTAGCTCCGAGAGTCCGCGCATCGACGTAATTCGCCTTTGTGTTCTTGTACTCAAATGGACTGCTGCCAAAGGCGATATTTTTGTAAACGCCGTCTTGACATCGGCTGGTGGAGCTGTCGGGGTAGAAATAGTTAACACGTTACTTAACGTTGATGTAGCTCGCCTTGTAGCCCAGTTAGAACACTTGATATAGCGAGCGTAGGCGCGTTTGAGCATGCAATGTGTAGCACGCGTAGGATGGGCTGAGCATCGCGAAGCCCATCATGGTGGGCCACTGCCGAGCGATGGGTTTCGCGGTCGCCCATATCCTACGGTGTCGGTGAGTGGCCGATAATATATCGTCGGCGGTTGCAATGGCGGAGGTGCTGATGAGGTTTACGCGGATCACCGTCGATCCGAAACAAATGGATGGGGCGCCCTGCATCCGTAGCCTGCGCATTCCGGTCGCGACGGTCGTCGGGATGGTCGCGGACGGTATGGATGAGAGGGAAATCTTTGGCGCCTATCCCGATCTCGAACGCGAGGATATCCGTGAAGCGCTGTATTACGCGGCCGACGCCGTGCGCGAGCGAGCGCTGCCTCTTGCCCTCCCGTGAGATTTCTGGTCGACAACGCCCTATCGCCGATCGTCGCCGAACGGCTGCGGCAAAGCGGCCACGATGCCGTCCATGTCCGCGATTATGGTCTGGCGGCTGCCGCCGATAACGACATCTTTGCCCGCGCACTGGTCGAAGATCGGACCATCATTTCCGCAGATACGGATTTCGGCACCCTTCTGGCACTAACTCAGGAAAGTAAGCCCTCCGTGCTCTGCTCAGGCGAGAGTCGGACAGGCGCCCCGCGCAGCAGGCGCAACTGCTGCTCGCCAACCTGCCGGCATTGGAAGAAGCGTTGCTGCGGGGGTGCGTCGCGGTGCTCGAAAGCTCCCGCATTCGCATTCGCAGGCTCCCGATCGGAGCTCAGGAATGATTGGCCGCCGCAATTCGCGGTCAACCGATGTTCGGTCGCGCCGTCGCGCTGTTGGTGCTCGCCGAACAGGCGCTCGAAACGGCCCACCGCATCACGGCTGGCCTCTGCAGAGCGCTGCGATCATTCCGCGCCGGAGAAAAATTTCAAGCCGACCAAGCCGAGAATCAGCAGCAGGAGGGAACACAACCTGCCGAGACTCATGCTCTCGCCGAAAAATACCACGCCGACAAGCGCGGTTCCGGCGGTCGCAATTCCGGCGAAGGTTGCATAAACGGTTGCCGCCGGCAGCCGCTTGATCAATTCATCCAAGATAAACATGATCGGGATGCCGACCTGCGCCACCCACAACGGTGACCATCTGGAATATTCTCGTGCCGATTTCAACAGAAAAGGCCACGATATTTCAAAGACGTCGGCGAACATGATAAACAGCCAAGGCATTTCCTCGTCCCCCAATACCATCGCCGGATACTTGGCCGGGATTCTAGACGCCATTGCCGTCCGCGGCACATCGGCCCGTGGCACGTCGGCAAAATTGCCATGATCTGATTCTATCCTGCGCTGTTTGGCTGGCCGCGAGGACCGGCCGGTATTGACCGCGGGAGGCATCGATCGCTGTAGGTTCACTGCAGACAACAGCAAAAACAGCGGGCCGCAGACCCCTTCCCCGGGTGCACGCCGAAACCGGCCAGCAAGCGTGGGATGGGCTGAGTTTGCGAAGCCGATCACCTTCGGTTCTCGTTCGGGCGATGGGCATCGCTTCCGCTCTGCCCGTCGCACATTGGTCGGGACCTGCGCCTGGAACGCATCCGCGCCGCCCGGATCAAAGGCTACGAAGGCGACAGCTGCACCGAATGTGGCAACTTCACCCTGATCCGCAACGGCACCTGCCTAAAATGCGACACCTGCGGCGCCACCAGCGGCTGCAGCTGAGTCTAAGCAAAATAGTCACTTCAGAAATGGCGATGGCGTGATGAATTTATTTAGGGAATGGACCGACCTGGCCGAGGATGCAAAAAACGTTTTTCTACGTAGGCTAGGTTCCCCTGGCACATTTATTTGGTGTTTGGGAAGGAGCTTGCCTTCAAGTCATAACGCTTATGCCTTTGCCTCATGCAGTCCATGGTAATGCCTCCGAACAAGTTCGATCAATAATTGGCGAACTGCGGCTCATAATATCAAGAATTTCAAGTTATTGAGGAAGGACAGAGGACTTCGGATACACGCTGCTCTTGCTGTTCGCATCGAGGAGCATCTACGCATTCTATGGCAATGTCTCACCGCGGGTGTAGCGGCGCCAGGCGCTCATTTGGATCGCCGAGGTCAGGCAGTGAACGACGACCGGCCGGGTCTTGACGGCGAAGGCATGGGCGATGCCGTCGGCGATGTCGGCCTCGCTCTTGATGGTGATCCCTTCGGCGCCGAACGAGCGGGCCCATTGCGCGAAGTCGGGGTTGGTCAGCCGGGTTCCGCCCATGAACGGACGTTCGGGGTAGCGCACATAGGAGTGCATGCCGATCGTGCCGTACATGCCGTTGTCGGAGATGATCATGATCGGGTTGGCGCCGTACTGCAGTGCCGTCGCGATCTCGTTCCCGGTCATCAAGGCGCCGCCGTCGCCGACGAACGCTATCACCTGCGTGTTCGGCCGGCGCAAGGCGGCGGCCACCGCCATCGGCACGCCCGAGCCCATCGCCCCTACGACCGAGGCCAGAAACACCTGGCCTTGGCGAAAGCCGATATAGCGGTGGACGAAGCTGCCAAAATTGCCGGCATCGGTGGTGATTGTCGCGTCGCCGGCGAGATGCTTGTCGACCTCGCAGACCACGGCGGCGAAATTGATGCCGTCGCTCGTCGGGTCCCATTCCTTGGCCAGGAGCTTGCGGTGGATCGCGTTGAGCCCGGCGACCCAATTCCGGCGCTGTGCCGCATTGGCCGGTGCGCCGCGGCGCAGCAATCCCCGGACCACCTCATACGGGCTGCACGGCATCCCGAGATCGGGCCGCCACACCCGGCCGACCTCGTTCGGGTCGGGCCAGATATGGACGAACGGCAATTGCGGCTGAGGTGCGGCGGGGAAGCTGTAGGACTGGCTGACGGAGTCGGTCATGCGCTCGCCCAACGCCACCATCAGATCGGCGCGCTTCATCTCGCTGATCAGGTCGGGCGGGACGCGGATGCCCATATACCCGCCGAAATTCGGATGCGCTGCGTCGAACAATTGCGGGCGGCGATGGGTCGGGCAGATCGGCAACACCCATTCCTCGGCCAGCCGGTTGAGGTCGGCGAAGACGGCATTGTCGTGCACCGCATCAGCCAACAGCGCGCCGCCGACCAGCACCAGCGGCCGCTCGGCCGCTTCGAGCATGACCGCGAGCCGGTCAAGGTCGTTAGGGCGCGGCCCGGCGACGACGCGCGGCCTGGCCGGATTGAGCGCCGCGTCGGTCTCCGCGTCGAAGATGTCTTCGGGCAGGATCACCGCGACTGGGCCGGGGGTGCCGCTTTCGGCCAGGTGAAAGGCGCGGGCGATCGCCTCCGAGGCCTGCTCCGGCTCGTTGACCTCGATGACCTCCTTGGTTACGTCGGACAAGAGCCGTGAATAATTCTGCTCCTGCAATGCGAGGCGGCCGAAATCCTGGCGCTCGACCTGGCCCACCAGCATCACCATCGGGGTCGCGTCGTGATAGGCCGAATGCAGCGAGACCATCGCGTTCGACAAGCCCGGCCCGCGCGACACGACCGCCACCCCGGCGCGGTCGCGCAGCCTCCCGTCGGCCACCGCCATATAGCCGGCACCGCCCTCGTGCCGGCAGACCACGACGCGGATCGAGTTCTTTTCGAGGAGCGCGCTGGTCAGCCCGACATAGCTCTCACCGGGCACGCAAAAAATCTGGTCGACATCATGCGCTTCAAGGCTCTGCGCCAACAAGCGGGCGACGGTCTGGGTCATCGGCGCGTGCTCCCTTCAAGGCCAGGACGCGGCGAGGCATACAGGAAGTCCACGCAACCCGGATAGCGCAATCGCTATTTCAGCTGATCCGCGACCTTGTCGAGCCCCGCCTTGGCGCAGGCCTCGTCCTTGTCGCCGCCCGGCGAGCCGGAGACGCCGACCGCGCCGATCACATCATTGCCGACTTTGATCGGCAATGCGCCCTGTGCCGCGATGACGCCGGTCAGATGGACGAGGCCGGTCGTCGGATTGTCCTTGACGCGCTTCGCAAACTCGCCCGACGGGATGCGGAAGGTGCGCGCGGTATAGGCCTTGCGCCGGCTGTTCTCGACGGTGTGCGGCGAGGCGTTGTCGCCGCGCAGCAGAACGATCACCTGGCCGTCTCGCCCAACCACCGTCACCGAGACGAGATTGCCCTCGGCCTTGCAAGTGTCGGCGGCGGTGGTGGCAATGGTCAAAGCCGTCGCCAAGGAAAGGTCCTTGTGGTCGAGCAATTGCGCGCTGGCGGGCGCAGCGAGCGATACCGCGAGCGCGGCCCAGGCAAGGTGACGAGCGGCCGGGGCAAGGCGATAAACAGACATGGCTATTCCTCCCCTGAATCAATTTTTCCCGGTCGGCAAGGCGATTATAGTCTCGATCGTGTGAGGAAAGGGACAATCAGATGGCCCTACAACAGGATGCGTTCGAGGCCGATTTCGTTGTGGTCGGCGCCGGCTCGGCCGGGTGCGCGATCGCCGCGCGGTTGAGCGAGGACCCGGCGACCCGGGTCGTGCTGATCGAGGCTGGAGGCGAGGACAAGAACCGCTGGATCCACATCCCTTTGGGCTTTGGCAAGACCTTTGCCGACCCGAGCGTCAACTGGTGCTACGAGACCGAGCCCGATCCGGGTGCGGCCGACCGCAAGGTGTTCTGGCCGCGCGGCAAGGTTTTGGGCGGCTCGTCCTCGATCAACGGCATGGTCTATATCCGCGGCCAGGCCGAGGATTTCGACCATTGGCGCCAGCTTGGCAACACCGGCTGGTCGTTCGACGACGTGTTGCCCTATTTCAAGCGCTCCGAGCACCAGACCCGCGGCGCCGACGCGTTTCATGGGACCGGCGGCCCGCTCTGCGTCTCCGACGTGCCCGACAAGCACCCGATCTGCGAGGCGTTTATCGAGGGTGCGGCGGCATTGGGCTTTCCGCGCAACGACGATTTCAACGGCGCCGGCCAGGACGGGGTCGGCTATCACCAGACGACAACGCGCAACGGCCGGCGCTGCTCGACCGCGGTCGGCTATCTGCGCCCGGCGATGTCCCGCCCCAATTTGCGCGTCGTTACCGATGCGCTGACCGAGAAGATCACCTTTGACGGGCGGCGCGCCACCGGCGTCACGTTTCGCCAGGGCGGGCAGGCGCGCACCGCGCGGGCGGCGTCCGAGGTCATCCTGTGCGGCGGCGCGGTCAACTCGCCGCAATTATTGCTGCTGTCGGGCATTGGCAAGGCCGAGGATTTGGTCGCGCACGGTCTCCCCGTATTGCACCATCTGCCGGGCGTCGGGCAGAGCTTGCAGGACCATTACTCGGCGCCGCTCAAGTTCCGCTGCAAGCTGCCGATCACGGTCAACGACATGATGCAGAGCAATCTGCGCAAAATGCGCGCTGGCCTGCAATATTACATGTTCAAGAACGGCCCACTGGCGATGGGCACTTCGCCGGCGGCGCTGTTCGCCCGCACCCGGCCGGAATTGGCCTCGGCCGACATCAAATGCTCGTGCTCACCGTTCAGCGCCGACCGCCCGCAGGACGGGCTGCACCCGTGGTCGGGGTTCACTATGATCGTCTATCAGCTGCGGCCCGAGAGCCGCGGCCGGATCGAGCTGAAAAGCGCCGACCCAGCGCGAGCCGCCGGCGGTCTTTCCGAACTATCTGGCGACCGCGACCGACCAGCAGACCATCGTTGACGGTCTAAAGCTGCTGCGCCGGATCATGGCGACGCCGCAGCTGCAGCGCTTTATCGAATCGGAATTCCAGCCCGGCCCGGCGACCGAAAGCGACGAGCAATTGTTGGACTACGCCCGGCGGCGCGGCGGCACCGTCTACCACCCGACCAGCACCTGCAAGATGGGGGTGGACGCGATGGCGGTCGTTGATCCTCAGCTGCGCGTGCATGGGCTCGACGCGCTGCGCGTCGCCGACGCCTCGATCATGCCGAGCGTCGTCTCCGGCAACACCAACGCCGCGACGATCATGATCGGCGAGCGCGCCGCCGACATGATGCGGCAAAGGACGCGCCTCGCGGCGTAGCCGACGGCCGATCCGGCCCGTATGGAGCGCCGCTTCGGTTTCCAGCGGCTTCGGTCGGTGGTGGCTCAGTTTGAATTTGCGCAAAGGGTGGAAAACGGTCCTTCGCCGAGATGAGCGCGAATGACGAGGTAGCGCCGAAACCGGCTATTGGCACCGTCGCCCGCCATTTCTAACCGAGGACAATCGCTTGACAGTTTTTCTGATCGTAAGGTAATGTATTTTCTAGTTTAAGTGCGGTCACCATCGCCATACGTAAAAGTACAAAGGGAGGGAAATGAACATGTGCCCGAGGACAAGCAGGGTGTTCCGGTATCTCGTATCGGCTGTCGGGCTCGGCGCAGTGATCGGCTGGAGTTCGCCGAGTGATGCCTACATCCAACAGATCGTCATCGATCAGACAGCCACCGTTAACTTTACGCCGATCACTTTGGGAACGTCAACTCCCGGCACCGCAACATCCTATACGATCTACACGGGTCGGATATTTGGCGAACTCGACCCAGATAATCCTGACAACCGGGTCATCACAGATATCGACCTTGCACCCAAGAATAAGGGCAAGGTTGATTACATTGCCACTTTTGAGATTGTCACACCGAGCGATCCAACACAGCGCAGCGGACTGATGATCCAGGAGGTGCCAAACCGTGGAGGCAACGCGATCAACACAAGCGCGCTGCTGCAGGGTGCGACTTATGTTCAGAGTGGTTGGCAGGGCGACCTTCTGGCGCAATGCTCGCCATCCCCGGCGATCCCATATCCCTGCTTTGACCTGAACTCTGGACCTTATGGCAGCCTGAACACCGCCACTGGGGTCTTTACTCCCCCTCAGGTATCTGATGTGTCAGCGGGCCTCAAGAGCTTGGCAAGTTACGTCGTACAGGTGCCGGTGGCAACCTATCCGTATAGGAAGGACCCTATTACTGGTCAGGTGTACAGTCACGTGTGCACTGGGACGAATGGGTGCGGCTTGGCAGTCGGAAGTGCACCTACCAGCACGGCGCAGTTGGTAATTCAGGGGCCGGCGTTTTCCCCTTACCAGCCGGCTAGCACGGACACGAAACGAGCTGAGTTTTGGACCGTGTCGTCGCAAACCTTTGAAGGCGTGGAGGGCAAAATGACGCCGATCGGGAGCGACCAGTGGGCCTGGGCATACTGCCCCAGCGGTTGGCCGGGCACGCCAAATCCCAACTGGATTTGTTTGAAAAACGCCACGTTCAACCCAAGCCTTTTGTACGAAATGGCCTACACGGCGAAGAACCCGTTAGTGCTTGGGGTCGGATTTGCCGCGTTTCGCGACCTTGGCTCTTTCCTCCGCTACGAGCGGGCCGCCCCAGGTGGGGGTTCAAACCCGATCTTCGGCACCGTCAGCAAGACATATACCGTTGGTGCGTCGCAGTCGGGCGCATTCATCCATGGCTTCATCTTCTGGGGCTTCAACAAGGACGAAAACGGCCGCATTGTCTTTGACGGCGCCTGGCCGCAGATCGACGGGCGGATGATGGTTATGAACATCCGTTGGGGTCAGCCGAATAACATCATGTACGTCTACATTGCCGGCGACGAAGCCCCGGTGTGGTGGGCGGACTATCCGAACTTGGCGCGCCGCCTTCCGCCAGACGGCATGCTCCACCGCTGCGCACAGAGCAATACATGTCCACAGATCCTGGAAACCTTCGGTTCGGCGGAGCTCTATTCCGAAAAGATGTCGCCGGGCCTGTGCGGCTTCACTTGCATTGGGGACATTCCGCTGCCTTCGAATGTTCATCGGTACTACACGCCGGGTGCTACGCATGGCGGTGGCAACGGCAGCTTCATGTGGGTTGCCCCCGATACGGCCCCACCGGCCGGTCAGTCGCTTCTCCAAGATCCAATTCCGGAGACGTTTACCAACAACGCGTTGACTTATGCTTTCATCCAATTGCTGATGAAAGGTACGCCGATGCCGTCGAGCGTCTATCCCACGCTCGCGCGCGGAGAACTCGTGCGTAACACCGCGGCGGCCGAGGGATTTCCCAATAATATCCCTGGTCTTCCGTTTTCCGGGGATCAGGCTTGGCCACCATTTGTCTATGACTTCGGACCCGGAGAGAACTACGACCAAGAGAGTGGCGTACCAACTATCCAGCCACCCTTCATCAAGGGGGTGCTGCCCGTCTATGCGACGACAGTGAATAAGGACGGCAACGAAGACGTCACTGGTCTGCCAACTGTGCTGGGAGAGGCCCCTTTGGGCACTTATGTGGGTTGGAACTTGGCCACAACCGGCTGGTATGGGCCCGATGCAAGCAACGGCCCGGGAAGCGTCGGCCAGGTCTTTGCCGGGGCAGGCAACAGCGGAGGCTATATGCCGTTCTGGGACACAAAGGTTAACCGGCAAGCAGCCAATGATCCGCGGCTGTCACTCGAGGAGCGGTACGGTACCCATGCTGGCTACATCTGCGTTGTAACCGCTGCTGCGAATGAGGCTGTCCAGCAACGCTTCCTTCTCATGTCAGACGCACAAACGCTGATTTCTAATGCGACTGCATCGAACGTGCTCGGGCCTCCCTACGTGCCGACGTCGGCAGATATCACCCTGGCTAATTCTTTGTGCTCGCATTAAGTTAAGTTTTCTCAGCGACAAAATACTGGATGGCGGATTAGGGCAACCTGATTCGCCATCCAGTCTTCAATACTCGGCCCTGCACCCAGCAGGCCGCGAAGTCAAAGCTGTCCTCCATCCGCCCGGCTGGAGTGACTCGGATTAATGGCCGGAATGGGCACCAGGAGCCGTTCAGATCCGAAGGCGGAACGGCGGAGAAGGGCCGGAAGCGGAAATTCAAACTGAGATTCTACCCTCCGTCGGCTAGCTCGACTTGCGGGCATGGCTATGCAAAAATGGCGCGTGCCGTTGCAGGCCTGCAGGGAGTGCCGTCGATGAGTGAGAAGACCCCGCAATCCGTCGCGAATCTGGGCTATCACGCCCACGTCTATTACGACCCGGCAAAGACGCGCGCCGTCGCCGAGCGAGTGTGCGGCGCGGTTGCCGAGAAGTTCGAGGTCGAGATCGAAGAGTTCCGCGACACGCCGCGCGGGCCGCACCCGATCAGCAATGCGCTCGTCGATTTTCAAGCCCGACCAGTTCGAGCATGTCGTGCCGTATCTGATGCTGAACCGCGAGGGGCTCGACGTGCTGGTCCACCCGCTGACGACAGACGCGGTGGAGGACCACAGCAGTTATGCGATCTGGCTCGGCAACCCGGTCGAGTTGAAACTTCACACATTGCCGCACGGCCGCGGCGGGCAGCTGCCGAGCGGGGTCAGCGCGTAGGCGTCTCGCCGAACTGCTGCAAGCTGGGAGGGACGGCGCGGCTTCCGCGTCGCCGACGCCTCGATTATGCTGCCGGTCATCTCGGCAAAACCGAGGTGTAAGGCAATTGATTGGAAAGATCACCACCATTCCGGGACGGCCTGCGGGGCAGGGCCCGGAACCTATGAACACCTGCTTTGCCATCATGTTCGTAGCTCGTGTTCATAGGTTGCGGGTTCGCGGGCAGTGCCCGCGCCCCGGAATGACCGGTTTTGTTGAATTCTTGACAGTCTCAACACCAATGCCGCGACGATCATGACCGGCGAGCGCGCCGCCGAAATGGCGTGGCAAAAGCTGGGCCTCGTGGCGTAAGCTCGAACTCCACCGCCCCTCGGCCCGGCAACCAGGCGCTGGCGCCTGCGCCGGGTTTGGGTGGCGGCGGTCTTGTCACTGGCGCGGTGCGCGCCTACGATCGCGGGCTTGCCGCCGTCCGGATCCCCACCCCCACCCGCGCCATGCGAAACCGGTACGCGATCGCCGCTCTCGGCGTCGTTCTGACCCTCGTGGGTGGGCGAGGAGCGGCAGCGGCGGGACCGCAGGCCGGTGCGGTGCTGGCGATGTTCGGCCGGTGTTTTGGCCAGACCGATGGGACAAAGACGGCGCTGAGTTTGGGTGATCCGGTCTATATCTCGGAAACCCTCGATGTGGCGACCGGGGCAAAGCTGAGACTGCGGATGAACGACGGCTCGGTCATCTCGATGGCGTCCGGCACCCGTTTGACGATTACCGATTACCGGGTCGGCAATGGCGGACAGAGCCGCGACGCGATCCTGTCCCTCGGCCAAGGTCTGCTGCGTGCGGTGGTGTCCGCCATTAGCGGCTCGCCGCATTTCGAGGTCGACACGGCGACCGGCGTGGCGGCGGTGCGCTCGACCGACTGGTTTATCGAAGCACTACCGGGATCGACCCAAGTCGGCGTGCTCGAAGGCCGCGTCAGTCTCAAAAGCACCGCGACAGGGCGCGAGATTGTCATTCCGGGCCACTGGGGTGCGCGCGTCGAGGCCGGCAGGGATCCGGTGCCGGCGAGAGTTTGGACCGACGCCGAATTCGCCGATTTCATCCGGCGCACAAGCCTGGACGGGGCACCGCCGTGAGGCTGCGCCGCAGAATACGCGGAATCCGCTCGGCGGGGCTGGCGCTGGCCGCGGCAGCAATCGTCGTGGCCTTGTTTACGGTTTTTGCCGACAATCCGGTTATCCGCGGGCTCGAGACCGCGTCTCTCGACTTGCGTTTTCGCCTGCGCGGGGTCCGTCCGCCGGGAACCGACGTGGCGATTATCCTCGTCGACGATCGCAGTATCGCCAAGCTCGGTCGATGGCCGCTGGCGCGCACTCTTTTCGCCGAGGCGCTCGATCGTCTCCGTCAGGCTGAGGCGAAAGTCGTCGCGTTCGATCTGTTGTTCACCGAACCCGACGAGCCGATGGCGGGCAATCTGCGCCAGGCGGCGCGCACCGCCGCCGGGACACTTACCGGCAAGAGCGCCGACCAGCTGCGTCAGGCCTTAGAGCGGCTCGCCGACAGCAACCGGGACAAGCGGTTCGCCGCAGCGATACACGCCTCCGGCAACGTGCTGCTGCCGATTGCCTTTTCATTTGAAGACACGCCGGACGAGGAGCCGGAATGGATCTCCGACTCCGCTTATGCGCGCTTTGACCAGAGCCTGGTGCCGCCAATTTTCCCGTTGCGTCCGAAAGCGATCATTCTGCCGATCGCGCCGCTGGCCAAGGCGGCTGCCGGACTGGGCCATACGATGCTCGTCTTTGATCGCGACGGAGCGCCGCGCTACGAGTACGTTGCCGTGCCTTTCGAGGCCGATTTTCTTCCCTCCCTGCCGATACGTGCTGCTGCCGCCTATCTCGGGGTTGCTTGGCCTGATGTGGCGCTGGCGCTCGGCAAAGGTGTGCGCATCGGCAAGCTGATGGTGCCGACCGACCGAGAGATGAGGCTGCTGGTCAATTACCGCGGTCCGCCTAATACTTTCCCCAGCTATTCCTTTGCTGACCTGCTGGCCGGGCGCGTGCCGCGCAAAGACCTAGCCGGCCGCATTGTCCTGATCGGCGCGTCTTTCGCCGGCAGCGGCGACAGCTACCCTCAGCCCTTCAGCAGCACGCCGATGTTGGGGATCGAGCGCCTCGCCAATGTGATCGACATGCTCCTGAGCCGGAATTTCATCACGACGGTTTCCGGCATCTGGATGATCGCGGCAATCGCGGCCGCTCTGGTTATGGCAGCGCTGGCCGGAGCGATGACCGAATGCCTGCCGACCCGCCTAGCGGCGCTGAGCGGGGCGGGGCCGATCGCGATCTGGGCGCTCGCGGCGCAGCTGGCATTTCTGAAGAATGTCTGGCTGCCGTTGACCGAACCGGTGGCGGCGCTCACGGCCGCTGCGGTGATTGTCCTGCTGTTCCGATATTGGTTTGTCGATCGCGTCAGCCGCCGCGTCCGTGGTGCCTTTTGCCATTATCTGGCACCAAGCGTCGTCGATCGGCTGGTCGACAGCGACGTCGAATTGCGTTTGGGCGGCGAGCGGCGCGAGGTCACGATCATGTTTGCCGACCTGTCGGGCTTCACCGCGATGTCGACCAGGCTTTCACCCGAGGAGCTGATGGCGCTGACCAATTCCTACCACGCTCTGATGGTCGAAGCGGTCGAGGCGAACGGCGGCTATGTAAACCAGTTCGTCGGCGATGCGGTGATGGCGATATTTGGCGCGCCGGCGCCCGATCCCGACCATGCCGCGAGTGCTGCGCGGACGGCATTGCGCATCGTTACGAACGTGATGCAGGCAAAGGCGGAGGCCGACCGGCGCGGCGTACCGGGCTATGCGGTCAAGATCGGGCTCAACACCGGGCCTGCGGTGATCGGCAATGTCGGGGCGCCAAAGCGCTACAATTATACCGCGGTCGGTGAAACCGTGAACATCGCGGCCCGGCTCGAGGGCGTGCCGGAGGATTATGGCTGCCGTATCGTCGTCGGGCCGAACACGGCGGCGGCGATTGGCGACCGCTTTGTGCTTTGCGAACTCGACTGGATCAAGGTGAAGGGTAAGGACACCGCCTTTTCGGTTTACCAGCTGATCAGCGAGAAATCGACGGCCAATGGCGCCGGCTTCGCCAGCCT
This sequence comes from uncultured Alphaproteobacteria bacterium, assembly GCA_963832875.1. GTDB lineage: Bacteria > Pseudomonadota > Alphaproteobacteria > ATCC43930 > CGMCC-115725 > AP-15. The sequence continues at coordinate 226,503 of CAWHWB010000010.1, forward strand.
CGCGCAATACGAGGCGGGGCTGAAATGCTATCGCGCCGGCGACTTTGCCGCCGCCGAAAAGATTTGGCGCTCTGAGGCCGACCATCCCAATCCTGGGGCTGCGGGGACCTCGCCGCCATTGGTGATGGCGGGCCGGTGTGCAGCTCTGAAGACCGCACCGCCGGAGGACTGGGATGGCGTTTATGTCAGGACCACGAAATAGTGATGAAGGCTTTTGCATTGCACCGATCGTGCTGGGCTTGGCTGGCGTTCGGCGTCGTTTTGCTGGTCTTCTGGCCGCGCCTTGCATCGGCATACGAGGCCGCCGGCGATCGCACTTTCCCGGCAATGATCCTGCTGCCGCAGGTTGCACCCGCCGACCAGATTTATTTGACGCCAACGACCCAGCCGACCTCAGCGGGCCAATCGACCGATCTTGCGATCAACTTTGCCAAGCGATTGACCGAGCGTTTGGGGGTGCGGTTCGAAGAGGACTATTTCTGGATCGGGGGCAACACCGGCTGGGCGAACTTGGCGATGATCACGCAATATCTCGCGGTTCTCGATCCAGTGCGGGAAGCGTTGGTTACAGTCGGCGTCAATCAGGAGTGGGGTGGCACCGGCACGCGGCGGATCGGCGCCCCGCTGCAAGGGGCGACGACGCCGACCGTCTATTTCGCCAAGGGAATGGGCGATTACGACATCGGTTATCTGCGGCCCTTTGCCCTCACCGGCGTGATCGGTTATCAGTTCGCCGACGCACCGCCGCGCTCGGATAACGTCGTGACGGATGTTGCCGTCGAATATTCGATCCCGTATCTGCAGTCTAAGGTCAGGGCCTTTGACCTGCCCGACTTCGTGCGCGGGATGACGCCGTTGGTCGAGGCTGTAGTCATGACTCCGACCACCCACCGCGGCGGCAGCCGGACAAATGCCACTTTCGGCCCAGGCGTGAACTATTCGGGTCAAGGCTGGGAGTTTACGATCGAGGCGCTGGTGCCGGCGGGCCCCAGCAACGTCACTGGTCTCGGCGTGGCTGCCCAGCTCAACATATCCCTCGACTATTTCTTCCCCGACACAATCGGCAAGCCGCTGTTTTCCGGGCAATAGCCCCGCCGCTCTCCCGCCGACAAAAAGCCATGGTTCCGTCCGCAGCCTGCTGCGCGCCTTGGCTCCGGCGCGGTTCGGGCAGATTGTCGACGGGCGGGTGCGCCGACGTTATGCTCTCTATCCCAACGGAGGACGGACCGATGCCTTCTCAGATTTCGGACGAGGCGCTCGATTTTCTGCTGACTCGGGCCGGGCTAAGCCTGACCGAAGCGCAAAAAGCCGAGTTGAAATCGGTTTACGCCGGGTTGGCGCAGATGATGGCGCGGGTGCGCCAGCCGCGCGGCCACATGGCCGAGCCGGCGCATGACCTACGGTTTCGCCGAGGAGGATCTGCCGATGACCGACGCGATCCCGACGATCGCCGAGGCGGCGCGGCTGATCGCGGCGAAGCAGCTTGTCGCCGGTCGAGCTGACCCGCGCCTGCCTCGACCGCGTGCACGCGCTCGACGGCCGGCTGCACGCTTTTGTCCATCTGACCGAGGAGCGCGCGCATGGCCGAGGCGCGCGCCGCCGAGGCGGCGATCATGGCGCGACGGCCCGAAGGGGCCGCTGCACGGCATCCCGATCGGGCTCAAGGACATCGTCGACACCAAGGGCATCCCGACCACCTGCCAGTCGAAGATCCTCGCCGACAACATCCCCGACGCCGACGCCGCCTGCGCCGAAAGGCTCGCCGCGGCCGGCACCGTGCTGATCGGGCAAGACGACGACGCACGAATTCGCCGATGGCGGGCCGTCGTTCGATCTGCCGTCGCCGCCGGCGCGCAACCCGTGGAACCCGGACCATTTCACCGCCGGCAGCAGCAGCGGCACCGGCGCCGGGGTCGCGGCCGGGCTGATCCTGGGCGGCATCGGCACCGATACCGGCGGCTCGATCCGCGGCCCGGCGGCGTTGTGCGGGATCGCCGGGATCAAGCCGACCTATGGCCTTGTCAGCCGCGCCGGGGTCGCGCCGGCCGCGTTCAGCCTCGACCATATCGGCCCGATGGCCTGGACCGCCGAGGATTGCGCGATGATGCTGCAGGCCTTGGCCGGGCACGATCCGCGCGACCCGGCCAGCGCCTCGCGGCCGGTGCCCGATTACGCGGCGCCAGCTCGGCAGCGGGATTAAGGGGGTCAGGATCGGCGTGATCCACCATTTCCACGAGACCGACTACCAGGTCAGCGCCGGGACCCGGCGCGGCATCGACGGCGCGATCGCGACGTTCCGCGACCTCGGCGCCGAAATCCGCGAGGTGCAGTTGTCGCCGTTGCAGGATTGGGTGGCCTGCGGCTCGTTGATTTCGATCGTCGAGCGTGCCGCCGCCTATGAGGAATGGGCGCGCACCCGGCTCGGCGATTTCGGCGAGCGCGTGCAACGCCGGCTGATGCTGGGCGCACTGGTGTCGGGCGTCGATTATGTGCAGGCGGTGCGGCGGCGGCGCGAATTGCGCGCGCGAATTGCAGGCGGCGATGAGCGATCTCGACGTGGTGCTGACCGCGGCGCAGCCGGCCGAGGCGGCCAAGATCGATGCCATGCCGAAATGGGACATGTTCGACACGCCGAGCTTTACGATGCCGTTCAACGTCGCCGGCTATCCGGCGATCTCGGTCTGCTCGGGCTTTGGCGAGGGCGGGTTGCCGGTGGCGATCCAGCTCGTCGGCAAGCCGTTTCAGGAAGCGACGGTGTTGCGCATCGCCGACGCCTTCGAAAAGGCGACGGAGTTCCGTAACAAGCGCCCGGCGCTGGTTTGAGGAATACCGAAAAATCAGTTTCATTTTCGCCATTCCCGCGAAAGCGGGAACCCAGAATAAAGCGACCTGCGGCCGCCCTGGACCCCCGCTTTCGCGGGGGCGACGGTAACATCGTGGGATCGCTCGCCTCATTTCAAAGTCCGACACTTAGGAAGGAGATGCGTCATGGAGAAGAGATTTGGGGTGGTGTCCGCGGATGGACATTGCCGGCTGATGCACCTTCCGTTCGATTTGTGGACGAAGCGCCTGCCAAGAAAATTCCAGGATGACGGGCCGCGGGTCGTGACCGGACCGGACGGCGCCCGACAGTGGGTCGTCGAAGGACGCCCGTGGAGCGGGGTCGGCTGGGCCGGAGTAGGCCGTGGGCCGGTCAACTGCTACACGCGCGCGGGCCTGCCGGAAGAGCCCGAGCCCGGCGTCTTCCGCGCCGCCAACGCCAAATATCGCTGCGAAGACATGGACCGCGACGGAGTCGACGCTGAGCTCGTCAACGGCCCCTATGAGCAGCTGTTGGCGATCAAGGACCCCGAGCTGCGCGCCGCCTGCGTTCGCGCAGTCAACGACTGGGCGCGGGAACTCTACGACGAGTCGAATGGCCGCTTTATCATGCTGCTGCCATTGCCCTGCCAGACGCCCGAGGAGGCAGTCGCAGAGCTGATGCGGGTGGCCGAGTTCGGCCTGCCCACCGGGGTCATCTTCGACTGGGCGAACGCTCCCGAACCGGTGATCCACCAGATGTGGGAGCCGGTCTGGGCGGCCGCTGCGGAAACGCGCCTGCCGGTCAATCTGCATGCGAACCCGAGCGGCGGGTCGCGCCAGATGGGGGTCGGGGTTTCAGGTCTCGAGCCGCGCAACCAAGCGCTGATGCGGGTTGCCAACTTCCCGATGGGGCTGATGGCCGAGCTGATGAGCGCCGTCGTGTTCTCCGGCATCTGCGATCGCCATCCCGGCGTGCGTTTCGTGCTCGAAGAGGCCGGCGTCGGCTGGGTTCCGTTCATGTTCTGGCGCTTCGACCGCGAATACGAATTCGGCGGGCCGACCCGGGTCTTCAAGCCCGACATCCCGCTTTCCCAGATGCCGACCGAGTTCGTCAAGCGTCAGGTCTTCTTCACCTTCGAGGTCGAGGAAGAGGGCGGCTTTCGGCGGGTGCCCGAGATCGGTTTGGGCAACTTCCTGTGGGCCAGCGACTTCCCGGGGCTCGACAGCCCGTGGCCGCACTCCAAGGCGATGGGACATGCTCCGGCGGAGGCGGCTCTGGGCAAAGAGGCGCTGAACCGGCTGATCTTTGAAAATGCCGTGAACCTCTATCGGATTCCGGTCTCCTCGCCGCAACAGCGAGTACTCGCGTAACCGGGCCAGCAAGCGGTCTCCCCCCGGCCTGCGGGCGAGCCGGGACGGTGTACCGAGAACGATTAGGCTGAATCGCAGGCGCGGCGCTCGTTCTGACGTGCCGTCTTCACCGAGATTTGATCGTGCCTCACCTTGGCGCTCGCGCGCCGCCGCAAATATCTGCGGTGGTCCACTCGCTTCGGCCGGTTGCGACGGGAGAACGATCGTGCGGAAATACCTTCTGACGATACCGGTGCTGCTCGGTCTGTTCTGGCTGGCGCTCGCCGGTTGCGCGCAACCCGCCCCAACCATATCGCAAGCGCAGGTTCCGCCGATGAAACCGGGAACGGCGCGGGTTTGGTTTTTGCGCGGATCGGTGTCGCCGCAATTCGGCGCGGTCCAGGCGGCAGCGCCGTTGATCTACGCGAACGGCGCGCCGGTCGCCGCCCTCCCGCAAGGAAGCGAGTTTTATCGCGACTTTGCACCCGGAACCTATCGGTTCACGGTCCAGCCCTACGGTCTGCCGACCGATCAGGCGACCACCCTTCAGCTGGCGCCCGGGACGCAGAATTACCTGCAGGTCGATTGGGTCGCCAGCTGGACGCAGGGCTATCCGCCGGCCAGCTGGAATTTTGCTCCCAACACCTTTGCCATCCTGTCGATGCCGCCACAGCTGGCACAGGCTTATTTTCCGACCCTGGGCTATCTCGGCGCGCGCTAACCCGCCGCAAAGCGAAACCGAAGGCTTCGTGACCGTGCCGCGAGACGCGGCGCCAGCCAGCGGCACCCGGTCGTAAGCCTCACCAAGGTCTGTCACCCCTATTGGGACATCCGTGACGCTCTCGCCACAGCGCCGGCCCCGCTCTTGTCTTCCTGGCGAAAGCCGGACCCATGTCCAAAATGGGCGCCGGCTGGCGACGGCGTGGCAAGATGGCTGGAGGGGGTCCTCAGAATTGATCCGCTACGCTAAGTCAGTGTCGCCGACGGGACGATTTCTTAAGACGATGAATCGAGATCGTGATCCGGTACTTCTTCCCCCGATAGGCGAACGAAGCCTTGGTCCCAGCCGGTGGCATCGACGAGCTGCGGGTGAATTTCGAAACAGTCGGGTTAGTCTCGGAAGCCGGGCTTTGTTCGTAACAGGTCGATCGCAGCCTGCGCTTCGGTGGAATAGGTCCTGATGAAATGGACGGGCACGGCATCCGGGTTCACAATGGTGCAGGCAGCGCAGCGGCGCTGGTTGACCCGGTCGCGCGCGAGGAGGCGAGGAATGAAGGAAGGGTTTCGCGTCTACGACACCGACACGCATATCGACCCGGGCGCCGATGTGCTGGAGAAATATGTCGATCCGGGCTTTCGCAAGCGGCTCGACGATCTGGCGCCCTATCGCGTCGCGATCAAGTCGCGCAGCGTCGATGGCGGCGTGCGCCATACCTACCGCTTCGAAAGCAGGCGATACGAGCGCACCCTGGGCGAAGCGGAGTCGCGCCCCGGCTCGGCCGACGGTCGGGTGTGGCGCGGCGAGCGGCGGCCTTCGCCCGGCGTGGTCGACGACCGCTCCGACAATCGCGTCCTCGATATGGATGCGGAGGGGTCGGACGTGCATTTCCTGGTGCCCTCGGTGTGGACCAGCGTCGTCGGTTTACCCGACGTGTCGCTCGAGGTCGGACTGATCCGGGCCTATCACCGCCACATGCACGAGTTCTGCGGGCCGTTCCCGGACCGGCTCAAAGGCCCGATCGTCGCCTCGACCCGCGATGTCGCCGAGGCGGTGCGCGAGATCCGCGAATGGGGCAGTTCGAAATGGGCGGTAGCGGTGCAGCCGCTGCTCGACAACGACCGGCCGGTCGACCATCCCGACCTCGAACCGATCTGGCGCGCCGCCGAGGAGCACGATCTGGCGATCGCCCATCACAGCTTCACCTGGTCGCCGCCTTATTTCCCCGGCTACCAGGACATGTGGGACAATGTCTATCTGGCGCGGCTGTGCTCGCATCCCTGGGGGGCGATGCGGTTCATGGCCGGGTTTCTCGCCGGCGGCATCCTCGACCGCTACCCGGGCCTGCGGCTCTGCGTCCTCGAATGCGGGTTCGGCTGGCTGCCGTTCTGGGTGCGCCGCATGGACGAGCAAGTCAGCTATGTCGGCCGCACCGCAAAATTAAAGCACTTGCCGAGCGAGCATTTCGCCGCCGGCCGCGTGTTCTGCAACATCGAGGCGCATGAGCACGAGCCGATGTTCAACATGGTGACCGGCGCCCTGGGCGACGGCGTCCTGATGTTCGGCTCGGACTACCCGCACTACGAATCGTGGTTCCCGCACTCGGTCGACAAGATTCTCGAATGGCCGAGCCTGGGTCCGGACATTCGGCGCAAATTGTTCTGGGAAAACGCCAACCGCTGCTTCAAGCAAACCTGAGCCGTCTAAGCGGAGCCGGCGAAGCGCGCATGGTCGCGCCGGTCCGACAAGTCGGATTTTGGGGTTTCGTTCGGGTCAGGTGATAGCGCATGCGAAGCGCTCAGGACGTGAATGGCAGAAAGTTGCTCAAATCGTGCCTTTAATAGGCGGGTTTCGAAAACAAACAAAGCTAGGAGATGCGCACGCCATATGGTCAAGATGTTTGCCGATCTCCCTCGCAGCCTCCGCTTTCCGCAGGCCTCCAGAAAAATACCCCACACGCTTAAACCCGCATTCCCCGGATGAAGGCGCAATTTTTAGGCCCTTGCGACGGTTCCGGACTAAAATTCAGTAAGTTGCGGGGGATTGAATGGGGCGGCAATGGGGGACCCGACGGGTGAAGCGGACAAGGGCGTTCTGAGGCTTGATTTTGACCGTCGGCTGATGCTGCAATTTCGTAGTGCCGCGAGCACCTCCGACGCCGGGTTGCTGCCTTATCACGAGACAATGGCGCTCGCCTGTCCCGCAATCCGAGGAGAATTTTTTTAAGTGTGAACTATCGCACACTTGTCGGCCTATTCCTGAACGATGCTTGAAGGTGAGCAGATCGGGGCGCTCATCTGGCGAATGCCGGCTAAGGAGAGCGTAAGGTCCTGCGCGGACCGCAGATCGCGGGGCTTTCATGAGGGCATTCCTATGATCTCCACGTCCGGTAGACGAAGAATCTCCGAGGTTTCTAAGCAAGCGACGGTACCGACCAATTTCGCGGCGCTATGTGGCGCTCGCGTTGCGTCAACCCTGCTATACGCGCTGTTTTTGTGCTGCGTGACCGCTTCGCCGCTCATGGCGCAAGATTTACAGACGCCGGGAGGGTCGGGCAAGCAGGCGGCTCCTGCTTCTACGCCGCAGGACCAGGCAGCGGTCCGGGAGGTTTGGCGCAAGGCGATGTCGCGGAAGCCACTGCCGAAGAACGGGTGCTTCAAGGCCCAGTATCCGAGCACCGAATGGCAGGAAGTGCCGTGCGGGCGGCCCTCGCCCTACCGGAACCAAGGAGGGAAGGGCGCAGTGACCAATCAAGCGGGCGATGGGGCCGACTACGTGGCCCAGGCCTCTGGGTCGAATTTCATTTCGTCGTCGACGGGGTCGTTCCTGCAAATCGCAGGCGGCTCGTCCGCCAACGGCGAGAGCGGGTATTTGCCCGGCACGGAACCATCGTTCACCCTCGGATGCAACGGGCCCAATTGCGTCAACAACATCTTTACGTTGCAGATCAACTCACAAAGTCCGGTGAACAGCAGTGACAGTGCGCCTTTCAACACTCCGGCCTGCAATGGCATCGCGGGGTGCTCCGGCTGGCAGCAGTTCGTGTTCTCCCAGACCCAAGGCCCGGCTCCCACCGGAAGCCAACAATCGGTGCCAGGCGCTCCAGGCACGACCCCAGGCCTCTTCATCGAGTACTGGATGTACAACTACGGATCGACGTGTCCACCCCTGCCTTCGTGGGCGACCTCAGGGTACCTGAACGGTGGGCCAAACAATTGCGTTTTCAACGGGCCCGTCAGCTATTTCCCGCCTCAGACTGCTGCCGACTTGCCCTACCTGGTGATGACAGCGACGGTGACCGCGAGCCAGGATGAGATCACACTAGCGAACACCAAGACCGGAGCTATGGCCGCATACGGAGAGCCGAACTATCTCAGTTTGGCTCAAGCTTGGACTGAATCGGAGTTCAACGTATTCGGCGATAGTAGCGGATACCAGGCAGTCTTCACCAGCCCGACAGTCCTGGTTGTCCAGACAAGCATCGACAACTCGAGCGAGCAAGCTCCCGCATGCATACCGAATGACGGCACAACGGGTGAGACAAACAACCTGAATTTTGAGCCGACCGCCGCGCCCGTTTGCTGTCCCATTGCCGGTTCCAATCCGTCGATCCAGTTCATGGAGGTTTTAGACAACGTCCACACCCATACTGCGTGGTGTACTCCATCTTCACTCGAGGGCGACCCGCACATCACTACGGCGGACGGAACCCACTACAACTTCCAGGGGGCGGGAGAGTTCGTCTCTCTGCGAGATTCGGATGGGGCGGAAATTCAAACCCGCCAAAAGCCGATCTCAACCACCTTCATCGGCTCAGACGCCTACGACGGACTCACCACGTGCGTCAGTTTGAATACAGCCGTCGCCGCTCGTGTGGGTGAGCACCGCGTAACCTGGGAGCCCAACCTGAGCGGTGTGCCAGATCCGAGCGGCCTCCAACTTCGTATCGATGGCGCTCTCACTACCCTAGGCGCGTCGGGATTGGCTCTGGGTGACGGCGGTCGCGTTGCTCCCCAGGCCGGAGGCGCTCTGGAAGTCGATTTCCCCGATGGCAAGACCTTGCTGGTGACTTCGACTTGGTGGTCATCGCAGAGCGAGTGGTACCTGAATGTCGATGTCTCCCATCTTGGACTCGTGAGCGAGGACAACACCGCCACCGGGCGCGGGATTGCCGGCGTCATTGCCGGTGGAAGCTGGCTGCCGGCGCTTCCTGGCGGCGCATCGGTGGGTCCGATGCCATCTAGCTTGCCTGCCCGCTACAACACTCTGTACAAGACGTTCGCCGATGCCTGGCGCGTCGCCGACAAAGACAGCCTCTTCGACTATGCTTCGGGCACCTCGACGGATACTTTTACCAACAAGGACTGGCCTCCGGAGAAGCCACCGTGCGTGGTTCGCGATAGCAAACCGCTGGAGCCCGGCAGCGAAGCTCTAGCCCATGCCCAATGCCGCCAAATCAAAGACCCGAACAGGCGCGCCGACTGCATCTTTGATGTACGCGCTACCGGCGATATCATTTTTGCCGAGAGCTACGTGGCGACGCAGCGCATTCTAGCCAACTCAACCACCACGAGCTTGACCGCTGACGCTGATCCTACGCAGATTGGAGAATGGGTCACCTTTACGGTTTCGGTTGTCGCGAACTCTGTAACGGCTACGGGCATTCCGAGTGGGGCCGTGCAATTCGCCGTCGACGGCTACAACGTTGGCGAGCCTGTTCTTGTGAATCGCAAGGGAGGGGCAATCTGGGCGACCTCTCAGCTCAAAGTCGGCACGCATAAGGTGACGGCGAGTTACATTCCGAGCGCACATAGCGTGTTTTTGCCAAGCACTAGTCTTGAAAAAATCCACGAGGTTCGACGCTGCGCTTGCAATGCGCCACCCAAAACTAAGTAGGTAGGCTTTTGAATCCCTCCCAAAATGACGAAGAGCAGCTCATAATACAATATCAGCACAAAGGCTGCTGGCCCGCGCGGTAGTCGGAGCCGGCGGTGGCGCGTTAACATAGTGCGACAATTGCCGCTTATCAGGTCAGAAACTCTCCTACCGAAGGAATATGCATGACGGAGTGTCAATGCCTCGTTCGCACCTTCGATCGCACCGATTTCCGGCGCTGAGCCGGCCCACGGGAGGCAAGAAATGATCGACCTTTCGCCCCTCGACGGCGCCGTGTTGCCGGCGGGCATACGCTCGTGTTTCGTTCCGGACGTGAATGGGCTGCGGATGCATGTGCTGGAGGCCGGCTTCGAGGAGCGGGGCCGGCCCGCGATCCTGTTGCTGCACGGCTTTCCGGAGATCGCCTATTCGTGGCGCGGGGTCATGCTGCCGTTGGCCGAAGCTGGGTTTCACGTCGTGGCGCCCGACCAGCGCGGGTATGGCCGCACCACCGGGTGGAGCGCCGATTACGATGGCGACCTGCATCCGTTCAGCATTCTGAATGCGGTCCGGGACGCGCTGGGTCTGGTGTCGGCGCTCGGCCATGCGTCGGTCGCCGCGGTCGTCGGCCATGATTTCGGCGCCTCGGTCGCGGCTTGGTGTGCATTGGTGCGGCCTGATGTGTTCCGCTCGGTTGCGTTGATGAGCGCGCCCTTTTCCGGACCTCCGCCATTGCCGTTCGACACCGCCGGCGCGCCGCCGCGTGCAGCCGCCGCACCCGACATTCATCAGGCATTGGCGAGGCTCCCACGGCCGCGCAAACATTACCAGTGGTATTACTCGACGCGGCCAGCCAATGACGACATGTGGCAGTGCCGGCAGGGCGTCCACGCTTTCCTGCGCGGCTATTTCCATTACAAGAGCGCGGATTGGCAGGGCAACCGGCCACACCCGCTCGCCGCGTGGAGCGCCGAAGAATTGGCTAAGATGCCGACCTATTACATCATGGATCTCGACTGTAACATGGCCGAAACCGTGATGCCGACGATGCCCTCGGCGGCCGAGATCGCCCGCTGCCATTGGCTGCCCGACGCCGCCCTCGCGGTGTATGCCGGCGAATACCAGCGCAACGGCTTTCAGGGCGGGCTCAACTGGTATCGCAGCCGCACCAGCGGGCTCGCCGATGCCGAGCTGACATTGTTCTCCGGTCGAACCATCGATGTGCCATCGATGTTCGTCGCCGGCAGCAGCGATTGGGGCACCTATCAGCGCCCGGGCAATTTCGAGCGCATGCAGGGCGGGGCCTGCACCAATATGCGCGGCTGCCATCTGATCCCCGGCGCGGGCCACTGGGTGCAACAGGAGCAGCCCGAGCCGGTCAGCGCATTGTTGGTCGACTTCCTGCGCCGGCGGGGCTAGGCCTCCGAAGAATTCTCAGGAGCACGATCATGCAGCACTTCGCCGGCAAGGTCGTTCTGGTGACCGGGGCGCAGCAGGGGATCGGGCGCGCCATGGCATTGGCGTTCGCCGAAGCGGGGGCCGATGTCGCGCTCAACTGGCTCGACGACCCGGACGCCGTCGGGCGGATCGCCGGGCAGGTTCGGCAAGGCGGCAGGCGGGCTCAGCCGGTCAAGGCCGATATCGGAGATCTCGCGCAGGTGCGGGCGATGGTGGCGCTGGTCGAGCAAGGGCTCGGTCCGATCGACATTCTGGTAAACAACGCCGGGGTGTTTCCCCGCGTCGCGTTCCTCGACATGAGCGAGAGCGACTGGGACTATGTGCTCGGCGTCAATCTGAGGGGGGCGTGCTTTTGCGCGCAGGCGGTCGCCAAGGCGATGGTCGCTTCCGGGCGGCCAGGCGCCATCGTCAATTTGGCCTCGGGTGCGGCGTTCCGCAGTTCGCCGCGCGGCGTGCACTATGTCGCAAGCAAAGGCGGGGTCGTTTCGATGACCCGGGCGATGGCGCTGGAATTAGCTCCCTATCGCATCCGCGTCAATGCAATCGCTCCGGGGCTGACCGATACCGCACAGCCGCGCTATGACAGCAACGAGGCTGAGATCGTCGAGGCGGTGCGCGCGATCCCGCTTGGCCGCATGGCGCAGCCCGAGGACATTGCCCGCGCCGCGGTGTTCCTCGCCTCCGATGACGCCAGCCTGATCACCGGCCAGACCGTACACGTCAACGGCGGTTCCTATCTGTCGTAGCCGAGGCCAAGCTGGCACCGGTATGCCGAGTGGGTTCGAGTTGGAGCACTAAGGGTGGTCAGCGGCAGCTTGATGTGATGCATAATGGTGCCGGCGGCGACGTCTGCTTGCCGCAGGCTGCCTCATTTCGGCCGGCCGCCGGTGACGCTTCGGGTCAGTAGGGGTGGGACGGCGCGTATCGGTGCCGGCGTGCGCGCGGCTGCGGGACCCAGGGCCGGTCGCCGCGGCTGCCGTTGGCGCTGTCGATCACCACACCGTCCGGGTCGAGCCACAAGGCGACGGCGCCGAGCCGCCAGGAATCGATCCGGTCGATCACCGGCACCACATGGCGGCAGCGAAACCCGGCGGGGACCTGGGCGACGATCGCATCGACGCCCTCGCAATCGACCGGCAGGCCGGCGGCGCCCGCGACGATCTCGACGCTGCGCCCATGCGCCGTGTAGCGGCAGTGCTCGCCGACGCAATCGAGCCCGCCCTCGATCCCCGCTCCCGGCCATGCGGTCAGACCGAGCCCGGTCTCCTCCGCGAGGAACGACCCCTCGATACGCTCGCCCGATCCGGCGGATACGAAGTAGCTGCCGTCGGGCGCACGCACGGCGAGGAAACGGCCGATATCAGCGATGACGATATCGGGTGGCCGGGTCAGCGCCATGCCGACGAGCCCGGCGGCGATCGCCAATGCTCCCCAGCGCCGCCACGGCCCCTGCCACAGGCACAGCCACAGGCCGCCAAGCGCGACCAGCACCAGTCCCGCAATCGGCAATTGCGGCATCGGCCAGACATTGCCGGGGAGCGCCGAAACCAGCCGGGCCACCTCGATCGTTGCGTCGATGCCCCAGCCCATCGGCACCAACGCCCACCGCTCAAGCCCGAACGGCATCAGGAGGCAGGTCACGACCCCCCAGGGCAAGGTCCACAGTGCGCTTAGCGGCACCGCCACGACATTGGCAAGCGGCGAATAGAGTGCAATGTGATGGAAGTGGTAGATTGAGAACGGATCGGTGCCGATGGTGACGACGACGGTCGTGACCACAACCGCGCCAGCGTATCCGAGGACCCGCCCCGGCCACGACGGCCGGTGCAGCAGAAGGCCGAGACGCCGACCGAAGGTTTCGTACACCGCGATCAGCGCCACGACCGCCCCAAACGACATCTGAAAGCTGACCCCGACCAGGCTCTCGGGCTCGATCGCCAGTACGAAAGCGGCGGCCAGCGCGCAGATCCGCATCGAGATGCGCAGCCGATCGATCAGGATCGCGGCGAACACCAGGCCGTTCATCACAAAGGCGCGCTCGGTCGGGATCGCCGCACCCGACAACAACAGGTAGCAGGTCAGCGCCACCAGTGTCGCCCCGGCGGCGATTTTTTTGATCGGATACCGCAACGCCACCCACGGAATCAGCGCCAGGATGCCGCGGACGGTAAAAAAGACGAAGCCGCCGACCAGCCCCAGATGCAGCCCGGCAATCGCCAACAAATGCTGCAGACCCGACTGGCGGAACGCGGTCTTGACTTCTTCCGAAATGGCGCCCCGCTTGCCGGTGATCAGCGCCGAAGCGACGCCTCCGGTCGAGCCAGGGAGCACGGCGATGATCCGCCGCGACATCTTGGTGCGCAAAGACCGCAGATGCTCGCGCCAGCTGCCTCCTGATGCGTCGCCGGTCGCGTTGCTTGGCGCCTTGACCAGACGGGCCGGGCCATAGGTATAGCCAACCCCGCCGATCCGGGCGAAATAGGCCTCGCGCTGCATGTCGTGGGCGCCCGGCAGGATCTGGCCCGGGACCGGATAGAGTACGGCGCGCATGCTGACATGGTCGCCGGGGGCGAGCAGGTCGCTCGACGCCGCGATGTGCACGCGCAACCGCTGCGGCTGCTGATCGGGATCGAGCCCAGGCAACGCATCAGGCGCCACGATCACCCGCCACCCGCGATCGAGCGAGTCGATGTCGACCACCCGTCCGGTTAGCGAGACCGGCCCGAGACGGCGCTGCAGCATCGGCGCCTGGCGCTCCCAGGTGGTCTCGCCGATCAGCGCAAAGCCGGCGCAGAACAGGGTCAGCGCCAGTGCCGCCTCGCACGCCAGCGGCGACCGATGCAGCGCAAAGGTGAGGACCAGGGCCAGGATCGAAGCGCCGACGCCGAACCACAGCGACGGCTCGAAGCTGAGCGAGAAGTAGACGCCGATCCCAGCGCCAAAGAACACCGGCAGCCATAGGAGCCGCCGCTCGCCCTCGGCGGCGTAGGCCTTGCCGGCCGCTTTCCACAGCCGAGCGCCCCATCGCGGCGCCGCGCCGAGACTGCCGGCCGAGATCGCCGCATCCGCCATTACCGCTCCGCCGCCCGCGTAGCGCGAGCCTAGCGGATCAGCATGTCAATGGATAGAAGCCGCGCTCTTTTTGACGCTTTATTGACGATCCAAGCAACTTTTCAGATTTCGCCTTCCTGCTTCATCATCCGCACGGTCTTGCGCATCGCGCTGAGCGTGTCCTCGAGTTCGGGCTCGCCGTGGGTAGCGGAGACCAAGCCGCCGGGGCTGCCGTTGAAATCGACGCCGTTGACCATCATCGCCAGTCGCAATTTGTGCACGAGCCCGGCTTGCCGGTTGCCGGTCAGGCTCGCGGTCGGCTGCTGGTGCGGGTCGAAGGCGGTCGGGGTGACCGCGACATGCTCGGGGTTGGTAAAGATGTGCAGCATCGAAAATGTGCCATAGGCCGCCCAGGGTGCCCGCTCCTCTTCGAACACCTCGTTGATCCGCCGGCGCAGGGTCTCGCCATAGGCGTTGGCGCGGGCGCAGGCGTCGGTCGAGCCGACGATTTCCAATGCCGCCACCCCAGCCGCGGCCGACAACGGGTTGGCGTTGAAGGTACCGGGATGGGCGATCTTTTCGCGGTCCGCGGCTCGGGTAACCTGGAAGTCCAGGAGGTCGAGAATGTCCTTGCGGCCGGCGACCGCACCTCCGGGCAATCCGCCCGACAGGATCTTCGCCAGGGTCGTCAGGTCGGGAGTGATGCCGTATTCGGCTTGCGCCCCGCCTGGCGACACGCGAAATCCGGTCACGACCTCGTCGAAGATCAGCAGCACGCCGTGCTGCCGGGTCAGCTCGCGCAGCGCGTGCAGGAAAGCGGGGTCGATCGGCAGCCGCGCGCCATGGGCTCCGGTCGGCTCGATGATCGCCGCCGCGATGTCGCCGTGCTGGTCGAGCAGCCGCGCCAGTCCCTCGGCGTCGTTCTGGTCGGCAAGCACGACATTGCCCGCCACCCCCGGCAAAACGCCGGTCGTCGGGCTGCCGTCGAAATGGTTGGCAAAGCCCGAGGTCATGTGGTCGTGCCAGCCGTGGAAATGATGCCGGAAGCGGATGATCTTCGACCTGCCGCTGAACGCGCGGGCGAGCCGCACCGCCATCAAGGTCGCCTCGGTGCCGGATGAGGTGAACCGCACCCGTTCGGCCGACGGGACCAGCCGCAGCACCCACTCGGCCCAGGCGATCTCGCGCTCGTGGCTGGCGCCGTAGTGGGTCCCGCGCTCAATCTGCTCGTGCACCGCCGCGACTACCTTGGGGTGCGAGTGGCCGAGCAGCAGCGCGCCGTGGCCGCCGAAATAATCGACGTAGGAATTGCCGTCGACGTCCCATTTGCGCGGCCCCTTGGCCCGCTCGATGTAGAGCCCGTAGGGCTCGATGTAGCGCGAAATCGTGGGTGATGCCGCTTGGGAACAGGCGGTTGGCCTTTTCGGCCGCTGCCGCCGAACCCGGCGTAGCGGCGCGGTAGGCCGCGATGATCGGCGAGTTCGTCGTCATCGTGTCGGGCATCGGGGCTGCTCCTCGCTCGGCGTCGGTGTTGCCCGTTTTAGGCTGCGCGCCGGTCGCGGCCAAGCCCGCAACGCTGCAGCGCGGGTTTCATAGCGATCCGGCATCCACCAAAGAGAAAGGCCGTCCCAAGGGACGGCCCTTCCTTACCCAAACACCGGCGGCCGATCACGGCCGCGAGCCGTCGCCTTCAGTCAGGCGCGGATCTCCAGGCAAGTGGGGATCCTGGTCACGGCAGCGGACGACCGCGGTTTATGGCTAGACACAGGATCACCTCCTTTCAGTTGTTGAGCGGAAGCCATCACTCTATGGAGCCGGCGCCGGACAGGCAAGTTGCTTGTTTGCGATCGCCGGTCGCGCAAGCGGGCATTTTCGCGCTAAATTGAGCAAACCTTCGCGATCCTCTTGAAAGGGGCGACGATGCGCCGCAGCGATGAACGGATTCTGACGACCCATACCGGCAGCCTGCCGCGCCCGGCCGAGCTGACTCGGCTCCATATAAGCAGTGCCCGAGGCGAATCGATCGATCCGGCAGAGCTGGACCGGCTGGGGCAGGCGGCGTTGCGAACGATCGTGCGCCGCCAAGCCGAGGCCGGCGTCGACATCGGCAACAACGGCGAGCAGCAGCGCGAGGGGTTCTTTCTGCACATCCGTCACCGCATGAGCGGGTTTGGCGGGTCGTGGCAGCGCCGCACTCGGGCCGACGCGCTGCGCTATCCGGTGTTCCGGCGGATCATGGAGGAGCAGCTCGCCGCGCGCCCGGCGGTCAGTAACATGGGGCCGCCCAAGGCGATAGCCGCGGTGCATTATCTCGGCCGCAGCGCGGTCGAGGCCGAATGCGCCGATTTTCGCGCGGCCCTCGACGAAACCCAAACCCATTTTGCCGAGCCGTTTCTGACGGCCCCCTCGCCCGGCATTATCGCCGGAGCGATGAAGAACGAGCATTACGACACCGAGACGGCCTATCTCGACGCGCTCGGCATGGCATTGCGCGAGGAGTACGAAGCGATCGTCGAGGCCGGGTTTCTGTTGCAGCTCGATTGCCCCGACCTGGCATTGGAGCGGCACCTCTCCTACCAGGACCTGCCGCTCGGCGATTTCTTGGGATTTGTCGAGCGGGTCGTGGCGACAATCAATACCGCACTTGCGAACATCCCGCCCGAGCGGGTGCGGCTCCATGTCTGCTGGGGCAATTACGAGGGGCCGCACGATTGCGACGTGCCGCTCGCCGACATCCTGCCGGTCCTCTACCAGGCAAAGGTCGGCGCCTTTTTCCTTCCCTTCGCCAACCCGCGCCACGCGCACGAATACAAGGTGTTTGAAAAGCAGAAGCTGGCCGACGACCAGATCCTGGTCGCCGGGGTCATCGACAGCCTGACCAATTTCGTCGAGCATCCCGAGGCCGTCGCCGATCGGCTCGAACGGGTGGCGCAGGTGGTCGGCGACCCGAAGCGGGTCATCGCCGGCACCGATTGCGGCTTTGACACCTCGGCCGGGATGGGCCGGGTCGCCGAGGACGTGGTCTGGGCCAAGCTCGCGGCACTCTCCGAAGGCGCGCGCCTCGCCTCGCAACGGCTGGGGCTGGCATAAAGGGGCTGGCAAAGAGGAGTGGCGAAGATGGGCGAATTGCAGCGGTTTCTCGACGAGGCGCGCGGGCTGTTGCCGGCCGCCGTGAGCTTGCGTCGGCGCATCCACGCGCAGCCCGAGCTGGGGCTCGACCTGCCGGTGACCACCGAGGCGGTGGTCGAGGGGCTGCGCGGCCTCGAGGTCGATATCGCCCGCGGGAAGTCGACCTCGGGTCTCGTCGTCACGCTGCATGGCACCGGCCCCGGCGCGCAATCCGGCCGTACGATCCTGCTGCGCGGCGACATGGACGCGCTGCCAATGCCGGAAGAGACCGGGCTCGACTACGCGAGCGAGATCCCCGGCCGGATGCATGCCTGCGGCCACGATGCACACACGGCGATGCTGGTGCAGGCGGCGCACCTCTTACATCGGCATCGCGACGAACTGGCCGGCACCGTCAAATTCATGTTCCAGCCCGGCGAAGAGGGGTACGCCGGAGCCCGGCTGATGATCGAGGACGGGCTGATCGACGCCGATCCCAAGCCCGACGGCGCCTTCGCGTTGCACATCGGACCGCATATCAAGGCCGGTGCCATCCTCGGCAAGCCCGGCCCGATGCTGGCCTCGGCCGATACCTGGACGATCACCGTCAGGGGACGCGGCGGTCACGCCTCGATGCCGCACCACGCCGTCGATCCGATCCCGGTCGCCTTCGAGATCGGGCTGGCGCTGCATGCCATGGTCAGCCGCAGGATCGACGTGTTCGATCCGGTGGTGCTGACCTGCGCCAAGATCACCGCCGGCACCACCAGCAACGTGATCCCCGAGACGGTGGAGATGGTCGGCACCTTGCGCGCAACCTCCGAGACCGCGCGAGACAAGGCCCAGGAGGGGATCCGGCGGATCGCAACGAACATCGCCGCGGCGCATCTGTGCCAGGCCGAGATCGCGATCCGGCGCGGCTATCCGGTCACGGTCAACGATGAGGGCTTTGTTGATTTCGCGCGCCGTGTCGCGACCGATCTCCTCGGCGCCGAGAATTATATCGACCCGCCGGCGCCGATCATGGGCGCCGAAGACTTCTCCTATGTATTGCAGCGCATTCCCGGCTGCATGATGTTCCTCGGCGTGATGCCAGACGGGCGCGATCCGAACGAGCCGGTCGCCCCCTGCCACTCCAACCGCATGATCCTGAACGAGGCCAGCATGGCAGTCGGCATCGCGATGCACGCGGCGATCGCCCATCGCTTTTTAGCGCAGGCAGCGGCCGCGAAGTTGTAAACCGGCGAGGAGCAGTGGCGGCCATCTCCCCCGGCGTCGATCGCCAGATCGAGATCGGAGTAGCGCCGCGCCCGGCCGGTCGCCCGCGAACCGAATACCCACGCTGCCGTGCCGGCCGGCAGATTGGCGGCGAGGATTGTCAGCACCAATCGCCGATCGGCGGCCGGAAGGTCGAGCCGAGCGGCGCCGGTCATGCGAGACGCTGCCGCAGCTCGGTACACAGATGCCCGGCCTTGCGCAGAAATTCCGGGATCGCCGCGACCACGGCCAAAGCCGCTTCCGCGTCATAGACATGGCTGGTGCGGCTGCGCATTTCTCGAAACCGCCGCCAGCCCGGCCAATCCGAGCTTGATAGACCTTGTTCGCTTCCCGCCCGGATCAGGTCGGCAAACGGCATCCGTTCGAATTCATCGGGCGACGCCGCAATCGACCTTCACGAAATCTCCTCCCTCAGCCGGAATTGCGGACGTAGCCGTAGCGCAGATTGCTGCGGCCGGGGCCGTTTTGGAGGTAGTCGGCCTTGAGTTCGGCGTAACGGTCGGGCTGAGCGAGCGCGGCGTGCTGGTCGAAATTGTAGAGCCGCGCGGTGTTGCCGGCGAAGATCCCGTTTTTGACCGGGCCGTCGGCCGGGCCCAGCGGCTGGTAGCCGTATTTTTTCTGCATGTCCTCGGGGATTTCGAGACGGCGCAGCCCCTCGATCTGCCATTGCGGGGCGCCGGTCCACACCGCGTCGGTGCCCCACACCACGTGGTCGGGGCCGAGCCCTTTGACCAGCATCCCCATCAGCGCCGCGGCGAGGCGCGGCTCGGCGACCGCGGTCCAGGCAAAGATCTGGCCGAGGTCGCCATAGACGTTGGTCACTCCGTATTTTTCCGGGATCTCGGCGAGATCGCTGGTCCACGAGCTGCGCCCGGTCTTGTCGAATTCGGCCATGCCGTCGGCCGGCGTGCCGCCGACCCAGCGATAGGCCGAATGGTAGACGAGGAAGTTGAGCTGGGGCCAGTCCTTGGCCGCCTTGCCAATATCGCGGACATCGGCATAGGGGCGCAGCCGCGGGAATTGCCGGGCGACGCCGGGAGCGAACAGGCCCTTGTGGATACAGACGTTTTTGATGCCGGTTTTCGAGATCTTCTCATAGAAGGGGTACATCAGCTTTTCATCGTCGGCATGCCACGGCCAGTGCGCCAACTCCTTGTGAGTGTTGTCGCCGACCGTATAGCCCTTCCAGGAATCGGGCTTGTAGACTTCGATCGCCTGGTCGACCTGGTCGAGCCAGCCCGGCTGGCCGGGGGTGATCGTGAAATGCGCCATCATCCGCCGCGAACCGAACAATTTGTTGACTTTTTCGCGGGTCGCGAACACCTGCGGCTGCGGGATGAACCAGTCTTGCGGCACATCCGAGGGCGAGTTCGACAGCAGCGCCACCTTGGTGTCGCTGTCCATGTAGATCTCTTTGATATAATTATTATATTTGAGGTCTTCGAGGGTCTGCGGGCCGGTCAATTCCTGGTTCCAACCGAGCTTGCCAAAAGCGTTGCGCATCTTGACGAAGCCGGTGAGCCGCGTGTCGTCGCGCAGGAAATGGGTATGGCCGTCGATGATGAACTGGCCCGACAGCGCGTGCGCTCGGTGGTTGGCCATGTCGGGGGTCGCCGCCTCGGCGAGGCTCGCGTCGAACAGGTGGCCGAACACCTCGTTCATGACCACGAACGAGGCGGCCATGCCGGCCGCGGTCTGAAAGAACCGCCGTCGTGACAGGCCTTGCCGGCGCGCCAGACCATCGCTCAGCTCCTTGAGCCGGGCCTCGACAATGCGCTGCGGTTCGGTCTGCGGCACCGGCAGGTATTCGTCGCTAGACACGATCTGGGTCGGCACCGGCGACGGAAACGACGAGGTCTCGGCCGGCGACAATTCGCGCAGCTGCTCGTCGGTCAGGAATTTCATGATGTCCTCCCTCGATGCCCGGCCGGAAACGATTATCGATCTCGGCCGGCGGTGGCGCCCTCGCAGCGACTGATATGGCGGGCGGCTTGATTGCGGCGGAGCTTGGTGCGGTCGAGAAGACTCGAACTTCCACGGAGTTTCCCCCACAGCGACCTCAACGCTGCGCGTCTACCAATTCCGCCACGACCGCACGGCAGGGGAACGGCCTCGCAATCTCGCCACGAGCGGGCGTGATTAGCAAATCCGCGCTCCCATATCAAGCTGCATGGGCTTTGACATGCGCGGCGGAGGCAACGCGATCGAGTGGCGGTCGAGCGACAGCGCCGTCCCTTACGAGAGCGCCGTTGCCGAGATGGAGGGCCGGGTCGCGGCGATCCGCGCCGGCGCCGCGCCCGAGCTCGTGTGGCTCCTCGAACATCCGCCGCTTTACACGGCGGGGACGAGCGCGCGCGACGAGGATTTGCTCGAACCGGGCCGCCTGCCGGTCTATCGCGCCGGTCGCGGCGGACGCTTTACCTATCATGGGCCGGGCCAGCGCATTGCCTATGTAATGCGCGACCTCGCCCGCCGCGGCGAAGACGTGCGCTGCTATGTCCGCAATCTCGAAGAATGGGGAATTCGGGCGCTAGCCCGCTTCGATGTGCGGGGCGAACGCCGCGCGGGCCGGGTCGGGATCTGGGTCGTGCGCGGCGACGGGAGCGAGGACAAGATCGCCGCGATCGGGGTGCGGGTGCGGCGCTGGGTGACCTATCACGGCATGGCGATCAACATCGATCCCGATCTCGACCATTACCGCGGCATCGTCCCGTGCGGCATCGCCCCCGAGGCGTCCGGGCACGGCGTGACCTCGCTCGCCGCTCTCGGCGTCGCGGCGACGATGGCCGACGTGGACGCCGCGCTCCGGGCCACCTTCACCGAAATCTTCGATCAGGCGATCACCTGTCGATGACCACGCTGTTTGAAAACCAGGCGCCGCGGCCGCTGGCCGACCGGCTGCGGCCGAAGAGCCTCGGCAAGGTCGTCGGCCAGGATCACCTGCTGGGGCCGGACGGCCCGATCGGACGGATGGTGGCGAGCCGGCAGCTGTCGTCGATGATCCTGTGGGGGCCGCCGGGTTGCGGCAAGACGACGATCGCACGGCTGCTGGCGCAGCAAGCATCGGGTCAGGGCACCGAGCTGCATTTCGAGCCGTTGTCGGCGGTGTTTTCCGGGGTCGCTGACCTGCGCCGGGTGTTCGACGCCGCGCGGAAGCGGCGCGAGATCGGCCACGGCACCTTGCTCTTCGTCGACGAGATCCACCGCTTCAACCGCGCCCAGCAGGACGCGTTTTTGCCGGTGGTCGAGGACGGCACCGTCATCCTCGTGGGCGCCACGACCGAGAACCCGTCTTTCGAGCTGATCGGCGCGTTGCTGTCGCGCGCCCAGGTGCTGGTGTTGCGCCGGCTCGGCGACGACGATCTCGACACCCTACTTAAGCGCGCCGAGGACGCGCTCGGACGGAACCTGCCGCTGAGCGGCGACGGCCGCGCCGCGCTGCGGGCGATGGCCGATGGCGACGGCCGGTTTCTGCTGAACCTCGTCGAGGAGGTGGCGCGGCTGCCTGCCGCGGCAGAGACGCTCGGACCGCGCGAGCTGGCCCAGATCGCGCAGCAGCGCGCCCCGCTCTACGACAAGGCCCAGGAGGGCCACTACAATCTGATCAGCGCGTTGCACAAATCCTTGCGCGGGTCCGACGCCGACGCCGCCCTTTATTGGCTGGCGCGCATGCTGGCCGGCGGCGAGGACCCGATCTACATCCTGCGCCGGCTGACCCGCGCCGCGGTCGAGGATGTCGGGCTCGCCGACCCGCAGGCGGTGGTCCAGGCATTAACCGCCTGGGACACCTACGACCGGCTCGGCTCGCCCGAAGGCGAATTGGCGATCGCCCAATGCGTGATCTACCTGGCGACCGCGCCCAAATCGAATGCAGCCTACGCGGCCTTAGGCGAGGCGCAGCAGATGGCGCGCGAGACCGGCTCCTTGATGCCGCCGCTGCACATCCTGAACGCGCCGACCCGGCTGATGCGAAATCTTGGCTACGGCGAGGGCTATGTCTACGATCACGCCACCGAGGAGGGGTTCTCGGGCCAGAACTATTTTCCGGACGGGACCGCGCGCCGCAATTTCTATCGGCCGGGCGAACGCGGCTTTGAGCGCGAAATCAAAAAGCGGCTCGACTATTGGGAGAAATTACGCGGACGCGCTGCCGGCTCCGAAGAATGAACGCTGCGGTTGTGGCCTGGCTACACCTGAAGCAATAATTTGGGAGGTCTCATGCCTATCGAGGCCGATTTCGCGCGACTGATCGCCGAAGCGGCGGTTCCGGGCATAGCATCGGCGGTGATTCGTAATGGACGCCTCAACAGGTTTGTGTGCTGCGGCGTACGCGGTGCGCAGAGCCCCGATCCAGTCGACGCAAATACCGTGTTTGAGGCTGCCTCCCTCAGCAAGCCGGTATTTGCGCACGCGGTGCTGCAACTTGCAGACAAGGGATCGCTGTCGCTGGATATCCCGCTTGGCGATTATCTCCCGGGCTACCTGCCCGCCGATCAACAAGCAGCCTCGATCACGGCGCGCCAGGTTCTGAGCCACACCGGCGGGCTGCCGAATTGGCGAAGCAATGCTTTTCCGCTGAAAACCTATTTTCAACCTGGTGAGCGGTTCAGCTATTCGGGGGAGGGGTTCCTTTATCTTCAAAAAGCCGTGGAAGCACTCACAGGAGAAAAAATTCATAATCTCGTCGAACAGCTGATATTCCAGCCGTTTGCGATGACCGAATCGAGCTTCATCTGGGATTTCCGTTTCGATGCGAACCGCGCCTATCCACACGATGCGTTCGGCAGGTCGGCGCTCGGCTATAAACCGGGAGAGGCGAATGTGGCATGGTCGCTGCAAACAACCGCGACTGATTTCTCCCGCTTTTTGCTCGCAGTCCTGGACGGTACCCGATTGACGCCGGACAGCGCCCGGCAGTGGCTTCGCCCCCAAATTGAGGTCAAACATAGCGGCGCCCAATGTCTCGGGCCACGCGACGATAATCTAGCGACCGGTGTCGCCTGGGGTCTTGGCTGGGGTTTGGAGCCAGCCGAAGGCACATTTTTTCATTGGGGCGATAACGGCCCCTCCACCGCATTCACGATTGGTTCGATGCAGGATCGCGCGGCGCTCGTCATATTCGCGAACGGCGCATCCGGTCTGTCGATCATGCCAGAGCTGGTCGCGCGCTTTATGCCCGGCAAACGCCGCTGTTTTGAGTGGCTCGAGTACGTCTGGCACGATTTGCCGGTGCGAGTGCTGCTGCGCGAGGCACGCACGCGCGGTATCGAAGCGGTTTGGCCACAGGCGGCAAGCGCCAATCTCAAAGCGGATGATCTGCGCTGGATCGCCCAAGGTTTGAGCGCAGCAGATCGCGAAAGCGACAGTGCTTGGCTCGTTGCCAGGATCGAACAACGTTAGCCGTATGAGTGCCAAATGAACGAGATAGTCACGCTCGGCCCGGAGGATGGCACACTCCGCCTCGATCGCTGGTTCCGGCGGCATTATCCGGCGCTGGGCCACGGCCGGCTGGAAAAGCTGCTGCGCACCGGGCAGATCCGGGTCGACGGCAAGCGGGCCAAGGCGGGCGACCGGGTGATGCCGGGCCAGGCGATCCGCATCCCGCCGCTCGATGGGGTGGCGCCGCAGCCTGCCGAGGTAGCTCGCCCGGTGCGGCCCGCCGACGCGGCGATGCTGCAATCGGCGGTCATCCATCTTGACGAAGCGGTCATCGTCCTCAACAAGCCGCCCGCTCTCGCGGTCCAGGGCGGCACGAAATCCGAGCGGCATCTCGACGGGCTCCTGGATGGCCTGCGCTTTGGCTACACCGAGCGGCCGCGGCTGGTCCACCGGCTCGACAAGGACACCACCGGGGTGCTGGTCATCGCCCGCACTGCCGCCGCGGCGGCGTTTCTGACCCGCGCCTTCCGCGACAAAACCACCCGGAAAATTTATTGGGCATTGGCGGTCGGGGTGCCGACGCCGCCTCACGGGCGGATCAGCCTGGCTCTCGCTAAGCGGCCAAGCCAGCGTGGCGAGCGGGTGCGCGCCGACCCCGACGACGGCAAGCCGGCGGTCACCTATTACCAAACCGTCGACAATGTCGGCGAGCGGGCGAGCTGGCTGGCATTGCTGCCGGTCACCGGGCGCACCCACCAGCTGCGCGCGCATTGCGCGGCGATCGGCACGCCGATCCTCGGCGACGGCAAATACGGCGGTGCTGCGGCGCATCTCGCCGGGGCGCCCAATGCCGGGCGGCTCCATCTGCACGCGCGCGCGCTCTCGATCCCGCTGCCGCAAGGCGGCCTGTTGCGGGCGACGGCGCCCCTGCCCCCCCATATGCGGCAAAGCTGGGAATTCTTCGGCTTTCGCGGCGATGCCGAAGACCCTTTCACCGGGCTGGATCTGCCGGAATGAAGCGGTTTTACCGGGAGGTCGAGATCGTGCCGGTTGAGCGCGGTTTCGCGGTGATGCTTGACGGCCAACCGATCAAGACCCCGGCAAAGCAGGCCATGATCGTGCCGAACGCGGCACTGGCGACGGCGATCGCGGCGGAGTGGGAGGCGCAGCAGGACGAGATCCGCCCGTCCCTGATGCCGCTGACCCGGCTCGCCAGCACCGCGATCGACCGGGTGGCGCCGCAGCGTGACCAGATCGTGCAGCAGATCGCGGCCTATGCCGGTACCGACCTCGTCTGTTACCGCGCCGCGCACCCGCCGGAGCTGATGGCGCGCCAGCAGGCCGCGTGGCAGCCGCTGATCGACTGGGCGGTGCTGCGTTACGATGCACCGCTGGAAGTCACCGCCGGGGTGATCCCGATCTCGCAGCCGCCGGCGAGCGTGCGGGCCTTTGCCGCCGCGGTCGCCAGGCACGATGATTTCGCGCTGGCGGCATTGCATCTGGCGACCGGCGCCTGCGGCTCGCTGGTCATTGTGCTGGCGCTGATCGAGGGTCGTCTCGACGCGGCCGAAGCCTTCTCCGCCTCGCAGCTCGACGAGAGCTTCCAGATCGAAGCCTGGGGCGAGGACGAGGAGCAGGCCCGACGGCGCCGCGCCTTGGCCGAAGACATTGCGGCGGCGGCGCGGTTTTTGTCGCTGCTGCGCGGGTGAGGCGGCCCGATCACTTTTTCTAGAGGGGTCACTTGGCTTCGAGTAGGTGAAAGACAGAGCGGCAATGTTCGGTGAAATCCCGCTTCACGATCGACCACCCGCTACCCGAAAGCAGGGTCTCCCAAACCCGCAGCGAATAGTCGCGGTAGCCAATTTCCCATTGATGGCCGCCCGGCGGCTCGACCGCGAAGGCCTTATGCCACAGGAATTTCTTCATCGAGAAATATTGCCGGAACGTGGTCCGGTTCAGATAGAAATCGAGCGACATTTGGAATCCCATATAGGGGACGGAGACGATTAGGTATTTGGCCCCGCTCGCGTGGAACGCGGCGAGAACTGGGCCGACCCGCCGCCACTCGATATGCTCCAGCGTCTCGCAGCAGAGGATGGCGTCGTGGCCGGCGATCTCGTCGCCGCGTAGCTCGCAGACGTCCTTTTCGAGGTGCGGCACATCGGGATAGGCGAAGGCGCGCGGCACCCGGTCGAGCGTGCGGACGTCATAGCCGATATTAACGAGAAGGCTGGTGACCAGCCCCAAGGCCGGCCCTACTTCGAGAACTTTCCGGCACTCGATCGCGCCCAGAAGATCGAGCTGCAGCCATTGCTGGACGATCCGCTTCCGCGAGTAGTAAGCGTTCCACTCCTGTCTGGTGAAAGAATTCGACATCGATTAGTACGTGCCGCTTCGTGCCGTCACACCGGACAAATCTCTTCACGCCGTCGCCGGCTTCTCGGCGGCTTGTTCGGCGCGGTACTCGGCGAAGACTTTGCTCGCGACCAGCATCGATTCGCGGATAATCGGCACCCCAACGTAACCCGAGAGGTGCAAGAGCGCCTCGGTCAATTCCTCCTCGGTCCAGCCCTGGCGCAACGCCATGCGCAAGTGGAGCGCGAGTTCGGGCTCGCGCCCGGTTGCGGTGTCCGAGATGACGCAGATCAAGGCGCGGGTCTTCAGATCGAGCCCGGGCCGCGTCCACAACGCGCCGAACACGGTTTCGGTAGCGAGGTCGATGAACTTCTTCATGACCGGGTCGCTGTAGGTTTCGCGCGCCGCACGCTCGACCGCCGCTTCACCCAGGAGCCGCCGCCGCACTGCCGCTCCTTTTTGATAAAGCTCGCTTTCCGCCATCGCTTCGCCCTCGCCCGTACCGCCGAGTTGGTCGCCGCGGATTGTGCCCTCGATCGCCGGCGGCGGACAAGCCGCACCACATGCGAGCCCGCCCGCAGCTCTGGCCTCGCCGCACCGCTTGATGCTATCTCGCCGATACACGGCGGCGAGGCGAGATGGACAATATTCTCGAACGCTTGGAAGAAAAGCGCAGAGCGGCGCGGGCGGGCGGCGGCGCCCGGCGCACCGAGGCGCAGCATCGCCGCGGCAAGCTGACCGCGCGCGAGCGGCTCGAAATTCTGCTCGACCCGGACTCGTTCGAGGAATGGGACATGTTCGTCGAGCACCGCAGCCACGATTTCGGCATCGACGAGCATCGGGTGCCGGGCGACGGGGTGGTTACCGGCCACGGCACGGTCAATGGCCGCCTGGTTTTTGTCTTCAGCCAGGATTTCACGGTGTTTGGCGGGTCGCTCAGCGAGGCGCACGCCGAAAAGATCTGTAAGATCATGGACCAGGCGATCAACGTCGGCGCCCCGGTGATCGGGCTCAACGATTTGGGCGGCGCGCGCATCCAGGACGGGGTCGCCTCGCTAGCCGGCTATGCCGAGGTGTTCGAGCGCAACGTCCTGGCCTCGGGCGTGGTGCCGCAGGTCTCGCTGATCATGGGCCCGTGCGCCGGGGGTGCGGTTTATTCGCCGGCGATGACCGATTTCATCTTCATGGTCAAGGACACCTCGTATTTGTTCGTGACCGGGCCCGAGGTGGTCAAGACCGTGACGCACGAGACCGTGACGCAGGAGGAATTGGGCGGTGCGATGACCCATACGACACGCTCGGGGGTGGCCGACCTCGCGTTTGAGAACGATGTCGAGGCGCTGCTCGAGCTGCGCCGGTTCATCGACTTTCTGCCCGCCTCGAACCGGGTGCCGCCGCCGTTGCGGCCGACCGCGGACCCGCGCGACCGGGTCGAGCCGTCGCTCGACACGCTGGTGCCGAGCAACCCGAACAAGCCCTATGACATCAAGGAGCTGATCCTCAAAACCGTCGACGAGGGCGATTTCTTCGAGATCCAGCCCAGTTTCGCCCGCAACATCGTGATCGGGCTCGCCCGCATGGAGGGATCGACGATCGGCATCGTCGCCAACCAGCCGATGGTGCTGGCCGGCTGCCTCGACATCGACAGCGCCCGCAAGGCGGCACGGTTCGTGCGGTTTTGCGACTGCTTCAACGTGCCGATTGTGACCTTTGTCGACGTTCCGGGATTTCTGCCGGGAACCGCCCAGGAATATGGCGGCATCATCAAGCACGGCGCGAAGCTGTTGTTCGCGTTTGCCGAGGCGACGGTGCCCAAGGTCACGCTGATCACCCGCAAGGCCTATGGCGGCGCCTATGACGTGATGAGCTCGAAGCACCTGCGCGGCGACGTGAATTTCGCCTGGCCGTCGGCCGAGATCGCGGTAATGGGGCCAAAGGGTGCCGTCGAGATCATCTTTCGCGCCGATCTCGGCGACGCCGCGGCGATCGAGGCGCGCGCACAAGAGTATCGCGAAAAATTCGCGAACCCGTTCGTCGCCGCGAGCCGCGGCTTTATCGACGACGTGATCGAGCCCCGCAACACAAGGCGGCGGCTCTGCCGGGCGCTCGCCATGCTGCGCGGCAAGCAACTCGCCAACCCGCCGAAAAAGCACGACAACATCCCGCTATGAACGGCCGATCATCCCGCACGGTTGTTCGACGCTTGGTACAACACAAATGATGGTATCGCTTCGATATCCTATCCGGCTAAGCCAGGTTGCCCAACTGTAGCGGGAAACCGCCGGACGCGGTTGGCACCGCCCGGCATGGCGGCGGCTTTGAGCTGGTCGTAGAGGAGTGCAGCGATGAGGCGGATCAAAATGATCGGGAACGAGATCCTCGGCCTCTTCGTCGAAGATGGGCGGTTCGCCGCGGCGCTGGCGATCTGGATCGCGATCGCGGCGGCGGCGCGGCCGTGGTGGCAGGCGACGCAGCCGCTTGGCGCGATCATGCTGTTCGCCGGATTTGCCTTTATCCTCGGTGAGAGCGTGCTGCGCGCGGCCCGTCGCGATTGACCCGGCAGCCCGACGCGAAATCAACGACGCCGCCCTCACCGAAATGTGATACGCAAGACAGCCATGCCAAAGAAGAAGTAGTTCGGTCAGCAGCCTTTGCCTATTTATTGCAGTGCAATACGAGGGGCAACGAGGGTGAGGGCCATGTCGGAACGGACCGAAAGCGTGAGCGGCCTGCGCATCGCTGACGGCTCTTTCGCCGGTTGGCGCGTTGTCGCCTCGGCCTGGGTGGTCGCCATCCTCGCCATCATGCTCTTCATCGGGGTCCATGCACTGGCCCCCCGGCATAATGTTTTGCCGCAAGAAGACAATTTCGCTGGTGCCGTTATCCCGCGGCACGACCCAAACTGCGCCGAACTGGCCACAGCGAAAGCGTCATCGTGCCCGGCAGACGTGGAAACCGGCATTGAGCGGGCCGAGGCGTCATATTATGGCTGGTGAGCTGTCGTCGTCGACTGGGCCGGGGACGCCGCCTGTTGCTGCGCGGCGACGGCTGCGAGCTGAGCCGCGATCTGCTCCGCGGAGACGCTGATCGTCTTGCGGTCGCCGGCGCGGTCGGTGAAGGTCACTGCGAAGCCCTGTGGGCTCGCGCGCAGCTCGCGTTCGGGGATGTCGGCAGCGAATTCTTCGGTATAGGAGCAACCGCCCGCGCAGGAGATCTCGTCGCGGCTCACCGGAAAAAAGCGCAGCCTACGCCCGTCTGCGTCGTGCGCCGCATCCCAATCGCGCTCGGCCCCGTCATAGCTGTCGGCGACATAGAGCTGGTCGGCAGTGTCGCCGGTCTTGCGATCGACAAAACTCCGCAGGCAATAAAAATTGGTGTCCGGGATACCGAGATAGGGCGGGGCGTGCTGCGCTCTCTCACCGACCAGCTCAACGAACCGCCCCGACTGGCGTTGGCGCACCGCGACCCCGGCCGCGGGTGGACCTGAAACCGCGCCCGATGGGGGGAGCGGGACACAGGCGGTGAGCGCCGCGACGAACAGGATTACGAGAACGGCCGGCGGGCCGGCGGCAATCATCGGCCGCGGTCGATCGTCTCGGCATTGTCTTCGCCGAGCCTCGGGGCCGATTTGACGAAGGGCGGGCGCACGCCGTCGAACGACAGCGGCAGCCCGACCAAAGACAACGGGCGGACCGCGGAACCGACGGAGAGCTGCTGGATCATGCCGAGGGCCGCGGTCTGGGCGTCGGCCACCACCTGGTCGACGCTCTGCATCGGCCCGTTGGGAATTCCGGCCATATCGAGCCGGGCGGCCCAGGCGGCGATCGGCTCCCCCGCAAAAATCTCTTCGAGGATCGGAACCAGGGTCCGGCGATTGACCACCCGGTCCTTATTGGCGCGAAAACGCGGGTCCTCGGCGAGTTCGGGGTGGCCGATCGCGGCGCACAGGCGGCGGAACAGATTGTCGTTGCCGGCGGCCACCATGATCGCGCCGTCGGCGGCGGCAAAAGCCTGGTAGGGAACGATCATGTCGACCCCCGATCCCTGCCGCGTCGGGATCTCGCCGTTGACGAGATGGGCCGCAATCGGGATCGTCATCCAGGCGAGTGCCGTTTCGTAGAGCGAGGTGTCGACCACCCCGCCGCACCCGGTGCGCCGCCGCTCGGCCAACGCCGCGAGGATGCCGATCACCGACCACATCCCGGTAGCGAGGTCGACGATCGACACCGCGACCCGCACCGGCGGGCGCCCGTCCTCGCCCATCAGGCTCATCAGCCCGCCATAAGCCTGCATCAACGGGTCGTAGCCCGGCCGGTCGCGCAACGGCCCGACCGCGCCAAACGCACCAAGATTGCAATAGACGAGCTCGGGCTTTTCGGCGAGGAGCGCCGCGGCGGACAGCCCGCAACGGTCGAGCGCGCCGAGTTTAAGGTTGTGGATCAAGACGTCGCCACGCCCGAGAATCAGCGCCTTCAGCTTTTCGACCTCTGCCGGGTCGGCGAGGTCGACCGCGATCCCGCGCTTTGCCCGGTTGACCGCGTGAAAGCAGGTCGCGGCATCCTCGGCAAAGGGCGGTCCCCAGCCGCGGGCTGCATCGCCGCTACGAGGGTTCTCGACCTTGATCACCTCGGCGCCGAGCTCGCCAAGGATCATCCCGGCATAGGGGGCGGCGATGCTCTGGCCGATTTCGATCACGACCAGACCGGAAAGCGGGGTGGTGCTCGACATCGAAACTCCGTTCAGGACGACGCTGCCGTTGTCGCTTGCGCGGCCTATGCCCGAGGGTCGGCGGCGGGCGCGCCGTAGTTGCTGCGGTTGCTATTACCACAGATATTCGGGACGACATCGCACAGCGGTGCGGGTGCTATAGCAAATCGCGGCCCCGTGGCCGATATGCGGGATCGGAGGTCAGCTCGCATGAACCAATACGGCATCGGCCAGCCGGTCCGCCGCGTCGAAGACCGACGCTTTCTGACCGGCCGCGGCAGCTATATCGACGATCTCGCCCGCCCGCGCCAAGCCTATGCCTATATGCTGCGCTCGCCGCATGCGCATGCCGATGTCCGCGCGCTCGACACCGCAGCCGCCGCGGCTGCGCCCGGCGTGCTGGCGGTGCTGACCGGGGATGATGTCGCTGCGGACGGTCTCGGCCCGATCCCCTGCCTCGGCGCCGTGACCAATCGTGACGGCTCGGCGTCGCCGACGCCGCCACGTCCGGCGCTGGTCCAAGACCGGGTGCGGCATGTCGGCGACACCGTGGCGATGGTGGTGGCGGAAAGCCTCGCCGCCGCGCGCGACGCGGCCGAATTGGTCGAGATCGATTACGAGACCCTGCCGGCCGTGGTCGAGACCGCGCATGCGCTCAATCCGGGCGAGCCGCAGGTGTGGGACGAGATGCCCGACAACCTCGCCTTCGACTGGGGGATCGGCGACGAGGCCGCGGTCGAGCCGGCGATGGGCGGCGCGCGCCATCGCATCGAGCTTGAGCTCGTCAACAACCGCGTAGTCGTCAGTTCAATGGAGCCGCGGGGAGCGATCGGCGAATACGATATGGGTCAGGATTCCTATACCCTGTGGAGCTCAACCCAGGGCTCGCATCTGCTGCGCTGGCAGTTAGCCGAGAGCGTCTTCAAGGTTCCGGAGAACCGCATCCGCGTCGTGACCCCCGATGTCGGCGGCGGGTTCGGCATGAAAGCCTTCCTCTACCCCGAACACATCCTGGCGCTGTGGGCGGCCAGAAAGCTTGGCCGCCCAGTCAAATGGACGCCCGAACGGTCGGACGCGTTCATGACCGACACCCAAGGCCGCGACAATGTGACCCGGCTCGAGCTGGCGCTCGACGACGAATTGCGATTCCTTGCGCTCAGGGTCGAGACGATCGCCAATATGGGTGCCTATCTGTCGAATTTCGCGCCGGAGATCCCGACCAATTCGGGCGGGGTCATGTTCAGCGGCGTCTATGCGATCCCGGCGATCCATGTCGGGGTCAAGGGCGTCTACACCCATACCGTTCCGGTCGATGCTTATCGCGGCGCCGGGCGGCCGGAGGCGGCCTATGCGATCGAGCGGCTGATCGATGTCGCCGCCCATCGGCTCGGCGTCGCCCCGGCTGAGCTGCGCCGGCGCAATTTCATCAGACCTGCGGCGATGCCCTACGCGACCCCGCTGGGCTTGATCTACGACAGCGGCGATTTCGCCCGCAATATGGAGGATGCGCTCGCCGCCGCCGATGTCGCCGGGTTTGCCCGGCGGCGGGATCAGGCACGGGCGCGGGGACGTTGCCGCGGCCTGGGACATGCCGTCTATATCGAGCAATCGGGGATGCCGCCCGACGAATTTGCCGAATTGCGCTTCGATCCGAGCGGCACCTTGACGATCCTGATGGGAACGCAGTCATCGGGGCAAGGGCATCAGACTGCCTATGCCCAGCTTGCCGCCGAACGGCTGGGGCTGTCGCTCGACCGCATCCGGGTGGCGCAAGGCGACACCGCGGCGATCGGCTTTGGCCGCGGCACCGGCGGCTCGCGCTCGCTGCCGGTCGGCGGCGCTTCGCTCGACAGCGCCGCGCAGAAGCTGATCACGAAGGGCCGGCATATCGCGGCGCACCTGTTGGAGGCGGCCGAGGCCGATCTCGACTTTGCCGACGGCGCCTTCCGGATCTCGGGGACCGACCGCGAGATCGGCATCGAGGCGGTGGCTCGTGCGGCGTTCAACCCGGCCTCGTTGCCCGCCGACGTCGAGCCCGGCTTTGCCGAGAGCGGGCATTTCACTCCGCCCTCGCCGACCTTTCCCAATGGCTGCCATGTCTGCGAGGTCGAAATCGATCCCGAGACCGGGCATGTCGAGATCGTGCGCTATCTGGCGGTCGACGATTTCGGCACGGTCGTCAACCCGCTGCTGCTCCAGGGGCAGGTGCACGGCGGGGTGGCGCAGGGGATCGGCCAGGCGATGTTGGAACGAACCGTTTTTGACCCCGAGACCGGGCAATTGCTGACCGGCTCCTTGACCGATTACTGCCTGCCGCGCGCCGCCGACCTGCCGCAGATCGAGTTCGCCTATAACGTCGTGCCGTGCCGCACCAACCCGCTCGGGCTTAAGGGGGCTGGCGAGGCCGGCGCCATTGGCTCGCCGCCAGCGCTGGTGAACGCCATCGTCGCGGCACTCGCGCCCTTCGGCATCGAGCATCTCGACATGCCGGTCACATCCGAGCGGCTGTGGCGGGAGATCCGCTGCGCCGAGCAGCGGATGGCGGCATGAGCCGGTCTCGCGAGGCGCTGCTCGACACCGCGCGGCGGGCGGCGTTGGCCGCGGGCGAAGCGATCATGCGCGTCTATGCGCAGGATTTCGACGTGCGCCAGAAGGCCGACAAGACGCCGGTGACCGAGGCCGACCTCGGAGCCGAGCGGATCATCATCGCGATCCTCGGAGCGGCCTTTCCCGAGATTCCGATCGTTGCCGAGGAATTGGTCGAGGCCGAAGGACTTCCGCCTTCGGCGGCGCGGTTCTGGGCGGTCGATCCGTTAGACGGCACCCGCGAGTTCGTCGCGAAGAACGACGAGTTTGCGGTGTGCATCGGGCTGGTCGAGGACGGGCAGCCGGTGCTCGGCGTGTTGCACGGGCCCGCGGTTGGGCTGACCTATGCCGCCTATGGACCGGGGACCGCGACCCGGCAACGCCGCGGCGGCGCCATCGAGCCGATCCGGGCGCGCATCGCATCGCCCGCCGGGCTCGTCGTCGTCCATAGCCGCTCGCACGAGAACAGCCGCCGGCTCGGCGAATTTCTGCAAGATTATCCGGTGCTGGCCCGGCGCAGCTGCGGCAGCGCGCTCAAATTCGGGCTGATCGCCGCCGGCGATGCCGATATCTACCCGCGGTTCGGCACGACGATGGAATGGGACACCGCGGCTGGCCAGGCGATCCTCGAAGCCGCCGACGGCCGGGTCGAAACTTTCACCGGCGAACCCCTGCGCTACGGCAAGCCCGACTTCAAAAACGACGGCTTCATCGCCTGGGGCCGCCGCAGGGCGGGTTAGCCTATATGGGTTATTCAGACGTCCGTTGCGGACATTTTGGCCAGTTATCGATACCCTTTGCACGCGCTCTTTGGCCTGTGCGCGTCGAGGAAGCCCGAGAGCGCCATCTCGTTCGGTCGTGTCTCGCCGAGTGGTGTAGGAGCTGTGGGTAAGTAGCCCGCCGCACCGACCGACGAGAGTAGGCGGCGGTGGGCTGGTTACCCACGGCGGTGGTCATCGCCGGTCTCCGGTAGGGTTTTGGTCGCCAAACGTCAACGCGAACCAAGGACCCGACGATGACCGATGAGATGATGTGCCTGCGTGCTCTGCTGGAGAAGAGTTCGGTCGCCGAGTTGTTGCGCGAGATGATGGGCTTTGCCGCGCGGCGGCTGATGGAGCTGGGGTTCGAGAGCCTGACCGGCGCGGCGCACGGTGCGCGTGATCCGTACAGCATCCGCAGGCTGCCGGACCGGCCGGTTTTCAACGGCCCGTCGGATGAAGTCCCGCTGCTCCGCTGCCAGTTAAACCTGCATGACCTCACCCCGCCTTCAGCCGGCGGGCGGCATCGATAGCGGCGTAGGTCAGGATGCCGTCGGCACCTGCGCGTTTGAAGGCGATCAGGCTCTCCATGACGGCGCGGTCGAGGTCGAGCCACCCATTCAGCGCGGCGGCCTGCAGCATCGCGTATTCGCCCGAGACCTGATAGGCGTAGGTCGGCACGCGGAACGCCTCCTTGACCCGGCGCACGACGTCGAGATAGGGCAGGCCGGGCTTGACCATGACCATGTCAGCCCCCTCCTGCAGGTCGAGCGCGACCTCGCGCAGGGCCTCGTCGCCGTTGGCCGGATCCATCTGGTAGGTCCGCTTGTCGGCGCTGCCGAGCGCCGCCTTGGAGCCGATCGCGTCGCGGAACGGGCCGTAAAACGCCGACGCATATTTGGCCGCGTAGGACATGATCCGGACTTGGGCGAACCCGGCCTCGTCGAGTGCCGCGCGCACCGCGCCGACCCGCCCGTCCATCATATCGGAGGGGGCGATGATGTCGCAGCCGGCTTGCGCCTGCACCACCGCCTGACGCCGCAGGATGGCGACGGTTTCGTCGTTCTCGACATAGCCGGCGCGTATCACCCCGTCATGGCCGTGCACGGTGAACGGGTCGAGCGCCACGTCGCACAAGACGCCTAGCTCGGGCAATGCCTGCTTCAGCGCGGCGACCGCGCGGCACACCAGATTGCCCGGGTTCAGCGCTTCGCTGCCTTCCTCGTCCTTGAGTGCGGTCGGCACCGCCGGGAACACCGCGATCGTTGGGATGCCGAGTTCGGCTGCCTCGCCGGCGGCATCGACCAATGCCGGGATCGACAGGCGAAACACGCCGGGCATCGAGGCGATCGGCTCCTTGTGCCCCTCATCATGGACAAAGACCGGCCAGATCAGATCGCCCGCGGTCAGCACGTTTTCGGCGACGAGCCTGCGCGACCACGCGTCGCGACGGTTGCGCCGCAGCCTAAGGCGAGGATAGGGGGCAAGCGGCGGCAGAAACTCGGTCACGGGGAACTACCCTCGGATGCGAAGAACTTTGGATCCGGGCAAAATACGCTTTCGAAGCGGTTGTTACAACGCGACGCGGCCCACGCTCGGCACTGCGCTTAATTTGGCGCGCAATCGTTGCGGATGAAGCCGTTGAACCGAGCGGTCGCGCTATCGCAGCCATCGCGATATAATCCCGCGCATCGGTGCAGCATGGAGGTTGGCGATGTTGGTGTTCCGGCAATTGTTCGATCCGCCGTCCTCGACCTATACCTATCTCCTCGCCGCTCGAGAGCATGGCGCGGCGGTCGTCATCGACCCGGTGTTCGAGCAGGTCCGGCGCGATGCGGCCTTGATCGCCGAACTCGGCCTCCAGCTGCTCTATTCGCTCGAAACCCATGTCCATGCCGACCACGTCAGCGGCTCCTGGCTATTGCGGCACGAGACCGGGTGCCAGATCGCGGTGTCGGCGGACAGCGGCGCCGAGGGGGCCGACCGCTATCTGGTGCCGGACGACGTGGTCGGGTTTGGCGCGCGCAATCTGCAAGTGCGCAAGACTCCGGGACATACCAATGGCTGCCTGACCTATGTGCTCGACGACCGCAGCATGGCCTTTACCGGCGACTGCCTGTTGATCCGGGGCAGCGGGCGGACCGATTTCCAGCAGGGCGACCCCCATGTGATGTACCGCTCGGTGCATCAGCAGATTTTCACCTTACCGGACCATTGCCTGCTCTACCCGGCGCACGATTACCGTGGGCTGACGGTGACCAGCGTCGGCGAGGAGCGGCGCTTCAACCCGCGTCTCGGCGGCGAGACCGGCGAGACCGATTTCACCGGGTATATGAACAATTTGCACCTGGCGCACCCGAAAAAGCTCGATGTCGCGGTACCGGCCAACCTGAAATGCGGCAAGCCCGAAGGAGAAGTCGACATCACCGCAGCGCCGGGATGGGCGCCCCTCAGATACAGCTTCGCCGGGATTTGGGAGATCGACCCGCACGGGCTCGAAGAGCATGCGCGATCGGCGCAGATCGTCGACGTCCGCGAGCCCGAGGAATTCATTGGCCCGCTCGGCCATCTCCGCGGCGCTGTCCCGATCCCACTGGGCTCGCTGGCCGAACGCGCCGGCGAATTGGCGCGCGATCGGCCGGTCGTCACGGTGTGCCGCTCCGGCAGCCGCTCGGCGCAGGCCACTGTCATCCTGCGCGAGGCCGGGTTTGACCGCGTCGCCAATCTGGCCGGCGGCATGCTGCGCTGGCGCGCCGAAGGCCACGCCGTCGAGGGCGGCAGCGCCTTGGAGCACATCGCCGAATACTCGATCTAACCGCCGGCGCGTCGGTTCGCAGCGGTTATCGGCGCTACGAATCCTCGGTTTGTGTGCCCATGCTTATCGGCAGGTCGAGGATCTCACGGGCCTTCACCAATGTCTTGTCGAGGGTATAAATCACTGCGGCACGATGATCCTTGGCAACCGCGAGGTGGAGGGCGTCTCCGGCTCGCAATCCGGTTTTGAACATCGCCTCATTGGCATCGGGATTGGCCGCAACATCCTCGAACGACCAGGCTCATCGAGCCGCGCCATTTTTTTAAGAAGGCAGCGGCAGCTAGGTGCTAAACTTTTCGCCGGCAAACGGGTGATTGTTGCGACCACCAAGAAAGGGATGGAAATGGCGTATGACCTGTTGATCAAGAACGGCCGCATCGTCGACGGCTCGGGAAGCCCGGCGTTCCGCGGTGATGTCGGCATCAAGGACGGCAGAATCGTCGAGCTCGGCAAATTGAGCGGCCCGGCCGCGCGCACGATCGACGCCGAAGGCCGGGTAGTGGCGCCGGGCTTTGTCGACAACCACTGTCATTACGACGCGCAGGTCACCTGGGACCCGTTGTGCTCGTTCTCGCCCGATCATGGCGCGACGACCGTTGTCTTCGGCAATTGCTCGCTGTCCTTGGCGCCGGTGCGGCCGGGCAGCGCCAAGCGGGTCGCTGAGTTTCTTTCGTATGTCGAAGCGATCCCGATGGAGGTCTTGAATACCGTCGAGGTCGATTGGGAGACGATCCCGCAATACATGGACCGGCTCGACCAGAACCTCGGCGTCAATGTCGGCAACCTGATCGGCCACTCGACCGTGCGCTACTACGTCATGGGCGACGAGTGCCAGAGCCGCGCCGCCACCGACGATGAAATCAAAAAGATGCAGGATGTCGTGCGCGACGGCATCACGGGCGGCGCGCTCGGGCTGTCGGTGTCACGCAACAAGGGCCACTACGACCCGCAGGGCGTACACATCCCGGCGTTGTGGGCCGAGGAGAAAGAGATCTTCGCGCTCGGCGACGTATTGCGCGAGATGGGCACCGGCATCATCCAGTCAGGCGGCGGCCGCGCGGCCGAGCTCAACAACGGGCTGATGGCGCGTCTGTCGGAGGCAACCGGCCGCACCGTGATCTACAACAATCTCGGCCAGACCGTGCGCGAGCCCGATTTGTGGAAGAAGCACATGGCCCGCGTCGACGAGACCTCGAAGGCCGGTATCCGGGCCTATCCGCTGTGCAGCCCGAACCGGACGACGCAGAGCTTTACGATGCGCAACTGCCAGACCTTCCGCGGCTCGCCGACCTGGCACCCGATCCTGCTGTCCTCGGACGACGAAAAACTGAAAGCCTATGCCGACCCGGCGATCCGGCAGAAATTGCACGAGGAAGTCGTCGAGCACACGGTCAAGGTTCCGGCCGCCGGCTACTCGCGCGAATGGTACAATTACATGTGGGTCGAGACCCCGGTCCTCGAAAAGAACCAGGCGCTCAAGGGCAAGACCATCGGCCAGATCGCCAAGGAGCAGAACAAGCGGGTCATCGACGCATTCCTCGACCTCGTCGTCGAGGAGAACTTCGACACCGGCTTGATGCATGTCGGAGAACAACGTCGACGACGAAGCGATGGCCAAGATCCTGACCTATCCGAACGCGATCGTCGGATTGTCGGACGGCGGCGCGCACGTCCAGTTCCACGGCGGCTACGGCTATTCGACGCGGCTGCTCGTCGGAATGGGTGCGCGAAAAGCACGTGATGACCCTCGAGCACGCGGTACGGCGGCTGACCTTCGATTCGGCCTCGGCCTTAGGCCTCTATGACCGCGGCCTCCTCCGCCCCGGCATGGCGGCCGACATCGTGATCTTCGATCCCGACACGGTGCGCCCGCTGCCGGAGAGCGTCGTCCACGACTTCCCGGCCGGCGGCTGGCGCATGAAGGAGCCGGCCCAGGGCATCATGGCGACGATCGTCAACGGCCAGGTCTTGATCGAGAACGGCAAGCATACCGGCGCGCTCCCCGGCCGCGTCCTGCGCAACACCTACTACAAAGCCCACCACGCCTGAGCTGAAGCCAAAGCCTTTTCGGGTACCAGCAGACCCCCTGCAACGAGAGTTACGGGGGGTTTTGCTTGGGCGGTCCACCTCGCGAGCGATGGCCCACCCGAGCCACCGATTTGGTCGCGTCAATCACTCCGCCGCGCTTGGCAGGCGGCGGGTGTGGTCGCCGTCGCCCGCCAGCAAGCCGATGACCGAAATGTCTTCGTCCAGCACTTCCCAGTGCAGGCCTCGGATGCTCATGCGGCAGGCGTTTCGCTGTTCCGGCGTAGCGCGCAAGAGGCGGGGAAACCAGGCGAGCGGCACCCCCAAGGTCCGACCGTCGGACAGTTCAACCCGCATCGTGTCATGGTCAAATTTGACACTCGTCGTTTTAACCGAAGAAATCATTCCAGGCTTTTTCGATGCGCTCACGGTTTGCCTCGATCAACGCCAGCAACTCACGCAAAGCTCTCGCCTTGAAGCCGCTGTTATCGGCGAGATGCGCGGCAGGCCGAAGCCAGAATTTGGCCTCGCTTTCGCCTTGCTCGACATGAACATGTGGTGGTTCTCGCGGTTGACCCTCGTTCGAGCGGAAGAAAAAACGAAAACCCACGGGCTCGGAAGACGATTGGCATGAACCCGCAAGTCCCCCGATCGGCCGTCTGCTGCGGGGACGGTACGACACGATCGACGGACCGCCGACGATCCCGTCGCGGCCCGAAGCCATGGCTCGTCGGCCGCAGCCGGGCGCGAGGTGATCCGATAGCGTGATGTCGCCCGAGCAGTTGCCGCTTGCGGGGCCGCCGCTATATTTCCGCCATGGATTTCTCCCTCTCCGAGGAGCAGCGGGCGTTTGCCGAGACGGCGCGGGAATTTGCGCGAGCGGAATGGCTGCCGCTGGCGCCGGGGTGGGACGAGCGGGGCGAGTTTCCGGTCGGCGCGTTGCGGCGGGCGGCGGCTTTGGGCTTCGCCGCGATCTATGTCGGCGAGGAATTCGGCGGTAGCGGGCTCGGGCGGATCGATGCCGCGATCATCTTCGAGGAACTGGCCGCCGCCTGCGCCTCGACCGCCGCCTATCTCTCGATCCACAATATGGCGTCGTGGATGGTCGACCGGTTCGGCACAGCCGAGCAGCGCGCGCGGCTTCTGCCGCGGCTGACCTGCATGGACGATCTCGCCAGCTATTGCCTGACCGAGCCGGGCAGCGGCTCCGATGCGGCGGCGCTCGCAACGCGCGCGGTGCGCGACGGCGATGCCTACGTCCTCAACGGCACCAAGGCGTTCATCTCCGGCGGCGGCGCCAGCGACATCTATGTGGCGATGGTGCGCACCGGCGGCGAGGGGCCGCACGGCATCTCGTGCCTGGTCGTCGAAAACGGCGTGCAAGGCCTCTCTTTCGGTAAAAAGGAAAGAAAACTCGGCTGGAACTCGCAGCCGACGGCAATGGTGATCTTCGAGGATTGCCGGGTGCCGGTCGCGAACCGGCTAGGCGCCGAGGGCGACGGGTTCAAGATCGCGATGATGGGGCTCGACGGCGGTCGGTTGAATATCGCCGCCTGTTCGTTGGGCGGAGCGCGGGCGTGCCTCGAAGCGGCGCGCGCGCATCTGCTCGAACGTCGCCAATTCGGCCAAAGGCTCGCCGATTTCCAGGCGTTGCAGTTCAAGCTCGCCGACATGGCGACCGAGCTCGACGCGGCGCGGCTGATGGTGTGGCGCGGGGCGGCGAGCCTCGATGCCGCCGATCCGCAGGCGGTCACCCATTGCGCGATGGCCAAGCGCTTGGCGACCGATGCCGGGTCCCACATCTGCAACGAGGCATTGCAGCTGTTCGGCGGCTACGGCTATTTGAAGGACTTCCCGGTCGAGCGCTATCTGCGCGACCTGCGGGTCCACCAGATCCTTGAAGGCACCAACGAGATCATGCGGGTGATCATCGCCCGCCGCCTGCTCGGCCCGTCGAATGCGTGAGGGCGGGCGATGAGCGACGGCGAAATCCTGCTCGGCCGCGAGGGCAGGATCGCCACTCTGACGATCAACCGGCCGCAGGCGCTGAATGCGCTGACGCTGGCGAATTATCGGCGCATCGCCCCGGCGCTGGCGGCCTGGGGCCTCGACCCCTCGGTGCATGCGGTCGTCGTGCGCGGTGCCGGCGGGCGCGCCTTCTGCGCCGGCGGCGATGTGCGCGCGGTCTACGAGGCCGGGCGCGGGATCAGCGGCGATCCTGATCTGACTGCGGTGTTCTTCCGCGAAGAATACGAGCTCATTCGCCAGATCCACCGATTTCCCAAACCCTATATCGCGATCATCGATGGGATCACGATGGGCGGCGGCGCGGGAATTTCGGTCAATGGCGCCTACCGGGTCGCGACCGAGCGCACATTGTTCGCGATGCCGGAGACCGCGATCGGGCTGTTTCCCGATGTGGGCGCCACTCGGTTTCTGAACCGCTGCCCCGGCCATATCGGCCGTTATCTCGGGCTGACCGGCGCCCGGTTGCGCGCAGCAGACATGCTCTATTGTGGCCTTGCCACCCATGTCGTGGCGCAGGACGAGGTCGAGGCATTGGTCGCCACACTCGGCCGCACTGCGTGGCAGGCGGGCGATGAGCGCCAGCAGGCCGACGCCGTCCTCGCGTGCTTTGCGACGGATGCCGAACCGCCGCCGCTCGAGGCGCTGCGCCCGGCGATCGACCGCTGCTTTGCCGCCAACCATGTCGAGGCGATCCTCGCCGCCCTCGCCGCCGAGGCTCAGGCAGGTGGCCCCATGGCCGGTTGGGCCGCCGAGACTCGCGCCGGGCTGCTGACTGGGTCGCCGACCAGCCTCAAGGTCACCTTGCACCAGCTGGCGGTCGGGCGGGATTACGATCTGGATCAGGCGCTGATCCTCGAATACCGGTTGACCCAGCACATGATGGCCGAGCACGATTTCTACGAAGGAGTGCGCGCCGCCCTGATCGACAAGGATCAAAAGCCGCGCTGGCGGCCGGCGACCCTTGCCGAAATTGGCGGAGACCTCTTGGCGGGCTATTTCGCGCCGATCGGCGCGCGCGAGCTGCACTTCGCTTGAGTGAGGCAGCGGCATCCGCGGTTGTGGATGCCCCCCAGCTCTCCTTTCCCCTACCGGGCGCGAGGGCGGACCATTACGTTGGAGGAAACCCAGATGGCGACGATCGGCTTTATCGGGCTCGGCAACATGGGTGCGCCGATGGCGGCGAACCTTGTCGAGGCTGGCCATCGGGTCACCGCCTACGACATCGTGGCGGCGCCGGTTGCGGCGTTGGCGGCGAAAGGCGGCCGCGCTGCGGCGAGCGCCGCCGAGGCGGTCGCGGCGGGCGAGATCGTAGTCACCATGCTGCCGGCCGGCCCGCAGGTGCGCGAGGTTTACCTCGGTAATGGCGGGGTTCTGGGACGCGCCCGGAAAGATGCGCTGCTGATCGACTGCTCGACGATCGATGTCGACACCGCGCGCGCCGTCGCCGCGGCGGCGGCGGAGGCCGGGTTCGACATGCTCGATGCGCCGGTCTCGGGCGGGACCGCCGGAGCGCAGGCGGCGAGCCTGACGATCATGGTCGGCGGCAGCGCCGCAGCCTTTGCCCGCGCCCAGCCGATCCTCGCGGCGATGGGGCGCACGATCGTCCATGCCGGACCCGCCGGCAGCGGCCAGGCGGTAAAGATCTGCAACAACATGCTGCTCGCCGTCTCGATGATCGGGCTGTGCGAGGCGTTCACGCTCGCCGATAGGCTCGGACTATCGGCGCAGACATTGTTCGACGTCAGCTCGAAATCCTCCGGCCAATGCTGGGCGTTGACCAGTTATTGCCCGGTGCCGGGGCCGGTGCCGTCCTCGCCGGCCAATCGCGACTATGCGGCGGGCTTTACCGCGGCAATGATGCTGAAGGATCTGAGGCTGGCGCAGCAGGCGGCCGGAGCCAGCGCCGCGCCGGCGCTGCTCGGCGCCGCGGCGGCCGCACTCTATCAGCTGTTTGTCGACC
This sequence comes from uncultured Alphaproteobacteria bacterium, assembly GCA_963832875.1. Taxonomy (GTDB): domain Bacteria; phylum Pseudomonadota; class Alphaproteobacteria; order ATCC43930; family CGMCC-115725; genus AP-15. Next base: position 269,756 of record CAWHWB010000010.1, read on the forward strand.
AGGGTCAGGGCGCGCTCGATTTCTCGGCAATTTATCGCTTTATCGACAAGTCTGACCGTAAAACGTGAAACGAAAAGTTAACTAAGTCCGCGCTACTCTGTCCGAGACCCCGTAACGAGGCTCGGATGAATAACCATTATCTCGAAGTGATTTCCCTGGTCGAGCGCCTGCATCGCCATTTCCTGGAGGTGGTGAAGCTCGAGCTCGAAGGGCTCGGCATCCACGACATCAATAATGTCCAGGGCATGATGCTGTTCAACATCGGCGACGCGGAGATGAGCGTCGGGGAGCTGACCCTGCGCGGCTGCTATCTCGGCTCCAACGTCTCCTATAACGTCAAAAAGATGGTGGAAAACGGCTATCTCGTGCAGCAGCGCTCGCTGCACGACCGCCGCTCGGTCCATGTCCGGCTGACCGAGAAGGGGTTCAAGCTCCATGACAGCCTGACCGCGATGCATCACCGCCATGCCGAGACGCTGGGGCAGGCCTTGGTCAGCCTCGAGGATCTCCAGGCCGCCGGGGTCACGCTGCGCCGGCTGGAACGGTTTTGGATTCGCGCCGGCGACATGATGCAGCGAGCGCCGCAATTCGCCGCCTGATCTTTTCAGGTGACCTCGGAGGCGCCACCTGCGAGTCTGCGCCGGCCAGATCTGCGCTGGCCCAAATCTGCGCTGGCCCAAATCTGCGCTGGCCCAAATCTGAACTGGCAAGGTGGTGGAGGGGAGCATGACAGCCGAGCTTATTCCGCTCTCGCCCGGCTTGAGCGTCGCCGGCCGGCTCGATCGCGCGGACATCGAGGCGCTGGCCCGGGCCGGGGTGCGCACGATCGTCAACAACCGGCCCGACGGGGAAGATCCGGGACAACTGCCGGCAGCCGAGGCGCGCCGGCTCGCCGAGGCGCAGGGGCTTGCCTATCACCATATCCCGATCACCGCGGCGAGCTTGACGCGCGCCGATGTCGATGCGTTTGCCGCGGCGCTGCGCGAGGCTGAGGCACCGGTAGTCGCCCATTGCCGCAGTGGCACCCGCTCGGCCCTCTTATGGGCCTTGTCGCGGATGCGCGAGGGGGCCGATCCGCTGAACCTCGTTGCCGAGGTCGCGCGCCACGGCATCGACATCGCCGGCCTGCCGGCGGTCGCTGGCCGACTGCGCCAGCGCAGCGGTTGACGCCGCCCAGCGAGCCCCGCGGCCCGGAGGCGGCGGCGCCAGATACGCGGCGCCGCGGCGCGGCGAGCGGCGGCCCGATGCCAAATGCCGGTAGCTTCGGCCGCCAAAAGCCGCCGAGTCATCAATTCCACAATCTGCGAGGCTTCGGTCGATCGCCGGGTTCGCCAGGATAGGCATTTGCTTTATCGTGGGCGGCTGCGCGGTGCCCGATGCAACCGGCGCCGGTAGGAGGCCCGATGGAACTGTGGAACCACTGCGAAAACCCGTATCCGTTCGTGCCGAACGAAGTTCTGGAACAGGCGCCGTCGGCGCGGGCGAGCCTGCCCAACAAATACTGCGACCCGCAAATCGCCGCGCGCCTCTACGACGAGGTGTTCGACGAATATCGGCTGTGCGACGATATTGGCCTCCACATCGTTACCAATGAGCATCATTCCGGGATCAACAATTTGTGGGCGGCGAGCCCGGTGATTACCGGGGTGGTGGCGCGGATTACCAGGAACGTGCGGATTCTGTCACTCGGCACCCTGGTCACGGTGCGGCCCGACCCGGTGCGGGTCGCCGAGGAATACGCGACGATCGACGTCTTGTCGCGCGGCCGGCTCGAGATCGGCTTCGTCAAATCTGGAGCGACCGAGATGGTCTCGGGCGACGCCAACCCGATGCGCATACGCGAGCGCGAATGGGAGGCGATCGACCTGATCGAGAAGTCGCTGACGACGCATGACGGGCCGTTCAGCTGGGAGGGCAAGTTTTTCATCCATCCCCATGTCAACATTTGGCCGCGGCCCTACCAGCAGCCGCGCCCGGAATTCTGGGCCGCCACCAGCGATCTTCCGACCTGCGCCGAACTCGGCCGCCGCGGCATGGTCAATACTCTGCTGTTCGGCGGCTACGACCGCACCCGGCAGGCGTTCCAGGCCTACAAAAAGGCGCGCGCCGAGGCGGGTCTGCCGGCGCCGGGGGAGGACCGGTTTTCGTACATGGCATTTGCTTATGTTGGCGATACCGACGAAGAGGGCATCCGCATCGGCCAAAAGATCGCCTGGTTCCTGACCGTCAGCATCAAAAGCGCGCCGCAATTCTCGAAGTTCCAGCCGGGTGCGGTCGCCCCCGAGATGGCCCCCGCGGCCTGGCGCAGCGGCGTCTCGCGGCGGCCGCGGCCGACTAATCTCGATGCCGAGGTGCTAATCGGCCAAGGCCAGATGTTCGCCGGTAACCCCGACACGGTGGCGCATCAGATCAAGGAATTTCGGCGCCGCGTCGGTGGCGTCGGCCACATCATCATGATGACGCGGCAGGGGCTAGTGACCCATGCCGAGGCGAAAAAGAGCTTCACTCTCGCCGCCAGGGAAGTCTTGCCGCAATTGCAGGATCTGGAGCCGCTCGACGGGGACGAGACCGCCTGGCTGGCGCGCCGGGCTGCGGCATCGGCCGCAGAATGAGCGGGGGCACGGCTCGCCACCCGGGTCTGCCGGCTCTGGAAACCGAGCGGCTGACGCTTCGGCAGATCGAAGCGGCCGACGCTCGGGGTTCGACCGCGTGGAATATGGGTGGGCAACTACGTAATTGGCATGACGGCATTATATTTTCGCGTAATCGACGCTTCTGAGCGGGTGCAGGAAGTGCGTTGACGCGGACCTGCATTTGGGCGGGAATCGAATGACCCAGCTGAGCTATGTCCATGGAGCAAGCGAGACGCCGCTGATCGGCGAGACGATCGGCGTCTATTTCGACCGGACGGTCGAACGCTACGGAGAGCGCGAGGCGCTGGTGGTGCGCCACCAGGGGGTCCGCTGGAGCTGGCGGGCGCTCCAGGAACAGGTCGACGCGTTCGCCGCGGGGCTGTTGGCGCTCGGGCTCGAACCCGGCGAGCGCATCGGCATCTGGTCGCCAAACAATGCCGAATGGGTGGTGACCCAATTCGCCACCACCAAGGCCGGGCTCATACTCGTCAACATCAATCCCGCCTACCGCGTGACCGAGCTCGAATACGCGCTGAACAAGGCCGGCTGCAGGGCGCTGATCACCGCGGCGCGGTTCAAGACCAGCGATTATCTCGGAATGCTGGGCGAGATTGCGCCGGAGTTGGCCACCTCCACACCCGGCAGCCTGCGCGCGGTGCGGCTCCCGGATCTACGTCTGATCATCGCGATCGGAGAAGAGAACGTGCGCGGTGCGATGCGTTTTGCCGATGTCCGTGTGCTGGGCGGCGCCGCCGAGCGCCAACGGCTCGCCCAGCTCGCCGGTCAATTGCAGTTCGACGATCCGATCAACATCCAGTTCACGTCAGGCACTACCGGGTTTCCCAAGGGCGCCACCCTGACCCACCACAACATCCTCAACAACGGCTTCTTTCTTGGCGAGGGCATGAGGCTCAGCGAGCGCGACCGGGTTTGCATCCCGGTGCCGCTCTATCATTGCTTTGGCATGGTGATCGGCAATCTCGGCTGTCTGACGCATGGCGCGGCGATGGTCTATCCGAGCGAGGGCTTCGACCCGCTCGCGACCCTCGAAGCGCTAGAAGCCGAGCGTTGCACCGCGCTCTATGGCGTGCCGACCATGTTCATCGCCGAAATGGACCATCCCGATTTCGACAAATTCGACCTCTCGTCGCTACGCACCGGCATGATGGCCGGCAGCCCGTGCCCGATCGAAATCATGAAACGCGCCGTCGAGCGCATGCATTTGCGGCAGATCACGATCGGCTACGGCATGACCGAGACCAGCCCCGCCAGCTTTCAATCCTCGATCGACGATCCGATAGAGCGGCGCGTCTCGACGGTCGGCCGCGTGCATCCGCATGCCGAGGTCAAGATCGTCGATGCCGAAGGCCGCATCGTGCCGCGCGGGACGCCCGGCGAATTATTGACCCGCGGCTATCTGGTCATGCCCGGCTACTGGGAGGACGAGGCGAAAACCCGCGAGGCGATCGACTCCGCCCGCTGGATGAGGACCGGCGACCTGGCGACGATCGACGACGAAGGCTATTGCAACATCGTCGGCCGGATCAAGGACATGGTGATCCGCGGCGGCGAGAACGTCTATCCGCGCGAGATCGAGGAATTCCTCTATCGCCACCCCAAAATCCAGGACGTGCAGGTCATCGGCGTTCCCGACCGACGCTATGGCGAGGAACTGTGCGCCTGGGTCCGCCTGCACGAGGATGAACGCGCGACCGAGGACGAGATCCGCGCCTTCTGCCAAGGCCAGATCGCGCATTACAAGGTCCCGCGCTACGTCAAGTTCGTCGACGCCTTCCCGATGACGGTCACCGGCAAGGTCCAGAAATTTCTGATGCGCGAACAGACAATCGAGGAGCTGGGTCTCGCCACGCAGAAGACCGCCTGACGCACACAAATCGGAATGCTGCTGCGATCTCGACCAGCAATCCGCGCGGTGAGCAGATATCGGATCGGGGCCGCCGGCGTTGAATTCGTCAGGCATTGCTGCTTCAGGCGAATTCGCCGGCCGCCTCGTTGAAGGTTTCGAGCTGGCCGACGGTCTCCTTTCCCAACAGCAACGGCACGCAGGCGCCGATCGCCACCACGATCACCAAGGTGCCGAAGAACACTGAGGGCGAGCCGGTATGGGCTTCGAGAAAGGCCGGCATCGCCACACCGGCGAACAACCGCCCGAACAACTCGCCGAAGAAATGCCCGCGCCCGCGCAGGGCGGTCGGGAATTGCTCGGAGAGATAGACCCGCACCGCCGGAAAGGAGGACAGCACGGTAAAGCCGGTGATCAGCGCTCCGGCGCTCATCACCACCGTCGCCGCCGACCCCGCCCGATGGGCCAGCGCCATCAGCGCCAGGCCGGGGATGGCGCCGCCGAGCGCATAGGCGATCGCCCAGCGCCGGCCGATCACTTCCATGATGTAGCCGGTGAAAAACTTGCCCGGAATGCTGGCCATGAACAACAGCGAGCTCAGTCCGAAGCTCAACGCCACGGCGGCGCCCTGATCCACCAGCGCCTTCGGCACCAGGATCGCGGCGGCGTAATAGCAGGTGCCCGCGGCGATCGAGCACAGGATGCCGACCACGGTCCAGCGTAATTGGCCGAGCCGGAACAGGGCCGAAAACGGCGGCAGCTCCTCGGCGGTCACCTCCAGCTTTGGCCCGAGCTCGGCCAGCGTCAACAACGGCACGCGGCTGCCGGCTCGCTTGATGATGTTGTTGACATCGTCCACCGCCGACCGCGCGTGCCCGCGGCGTAGCAGCCAGCGCGGGCTGCTGGGCAGGGCGAAGTGCAACAATACCGGAACCACGAACAGCGCCAGCCCGCCCGGCAACGCGATCAGCCGGAAGCCATGCACATTGCCGGCGAGGACAAAGCCGATAAACGGCAACAGGGTAAAGGCGCTGGCCAGCATCACTTCGTAGATCGCGCCGTAAGTGCGGCGGTGCTGCGCCGGCATCAGCTCGGCGGCGATCGGGAACGGCGCCGAAATGGCAAAACCCAGCCCGATACCGGTCAAGAGGCGCAATATAATCAGTTGCTCGGCCGTTTGCGCCAGCGGGATCAGCAACGTAAAGAACGTGCTGACGATCACCCCGATCTGCATGACGGTCTTGCGGCTCAGGCGATCAGACAGCAGAGAGGCGGTAAGCCCGGACACTGCGACCAAGAGGGTCGGCCCCAATACGAGCCAACGAATGTCGGTGGCGGTCAGATGCAGCGGCCCCTTGGCGAGCACGATCAGCGAGCCGCCCAGTGCCAGATCGTAGCCTTCGACAAAGCCGACGAACCCGAGCACCACGATCAGTCCAAGATGGTAGGCGCTGAACGGAATGCTGTCGAGCTTGCGCCCCAGCACCTCGATCGCGGGGACGACCGGCGCGGAACGACGGGAAGATTCGATTGCGGACATATGGATTTCCTCCTTGTTGTTGATTGCAGGCGGTTGACCCGGCTCTTTTTTTTGCCTTGTGCCGTTGTGCAAGGGTCGATCGAGTGCCGTCAATAGCGTACTCGGCGGGTCTGCTGCGCCGTATTGTCTGTTGTAGGCAGGGAAATTCCCGGAGCTCTAACGATAACCGTTTGTTAGCAATGTGCCATTGAACGGGAAGATGCGACAGCAGGTCGCCGTTGTCGGTGCCGAGGTCGTCCCCGTCCGTGCCGGAGCCTTATTGCCCCGGACGCTTTTTGGGAGAAGGAGCCGAGGTGAAAACGCGATCGATTGCCACCGCGATAGCCAGCGCCGGGATGATATTGGCATTGGTGAGCTGCTCCAATCCGTACGATCCGGCCCAGCGTGCGGTCGGCGGCGGCCTGATCGGGGCCGGTGCGGGCGCTGCCATCGGCGCCGCGGCGGGGGGCGGGCCTGGTGCCGCTATCGGCGCCGCAACCGGCGGTACGCTTGGCGCCGTGACCGGCATCGTCACCACACCGCCGCCGCCACCGCCCGGCTACTATCCACCGCCGCCCGGTTATTGAACCGATCTGCGGTGCCCGGCAGTCTTAGTGACTGTCGGGCGCGGACCCTGCCGAAGCGCCGCTCGCGGCGGTCAGCTCGACGAGCCGGATTTGATCAGTTCGGCGATGCGGCGCACGGCGGCTTGACGCGAGGACGCCATGGTCTTGCCGGCGGGGGCCGACGCCTCGATCAGCCTCGGCCGACGGCGAGGCGGCACGGGCGAATTCGGCGCAATGCCCCCTTCGGTGGTGACCCCAAACGGCGCGCCCGGCGGGCAGGCGTCGCCCGATTTGCTGACCGCGACCTTTGGCGCCGCATCGTTGCCGGAATAGGAATAGGTCATCCTCTCGCTGCAGGTGCCGGTGCCGGAGGCGACCGAGGTCATGACCACACCCGAGACCTGTCCGGGGCTGGCCATCGGGGCGCCAGCCATCGCGGCTTCGATCGCCGGGTTCGGCCCGACCAGCCAAATCGGTGCATCCGCCATCGCCCGCGCCATATCGATCAGCCGGTCGAGAGCGGCCGTTTGGCCGGCGGCGAACTGGTAGGGCTCGGACGGCGATGGCGTCACCACGTCAAAGCCCTGCGCCGCCCACAAGGCCGGATCGGCGGTCAGAAGATCGCCGGGGCCGGTCATTAGCACCAGGATGGCGGCGGGTGCCCCGGGTCCGGCGGCGTAGATGCGGGCGCCGCCTTGGTCGGCAGCCAAACTCGGGGTCGCGGCAGGCCGGATGTCCGCTTGAGGCGCGTAAGCCTGGGGCGCTGCCGGGACATAGGCTTGCGGCGGTCCGCCGACCCCGCTGGCGCAGCCGATCAGCGGCAGTGCTGCGAGACAGCAGCAGAGGGTCAAAGCGCGCGGTTTCGACATCGAAAGATCTCCTCCGAAGGGCGGTTCGCGCGTGGAAAATCCCGCCCGATTTAGGCAATTTCTTGGCCCGCGGCCGACGCCATGCGACCCGTCGAAGGCGAAATAGGGATCGAGCAGCCACAGGCCCGCCGCGCGCTCGCATCTTGTGGAGCAACCCCGGCAACCCGACGGATGCGGTCGCGCGGGCGCTCGGCACGGAGCTGCAGCGTTTCAGCCGCGCGCTCCATAAGATCAAGGCGGCGAGCGATCTTTCCGGGGCCGGTCGCGTCGTCATAGATAGCAACAATCGGTCACCCAGGAGCGGGGCGCGACGCTCGGAAACCTCCACGACGAAGACTGAGGCCGGTGCTGACGGCAAGGCCTTCGTGACGCTGCGGTTTGTCGGCGACGATCTCGACCCTGACGAAATCTCCGCGATCCTGCCGGTCGAGCCGACCCGCGCCCATCGCAAGGGCGAGGAGTTCTTTGCCGGCGCGGCTGCGCTGTAGGGCCAACGGTTGACGCCCCCGCAAGCATCGCGCCGCGCATCCCCGCCGGCCGATAGCCAACCCGGCGAGCCCGCACTATGGTTCGCCGGCTTCCCGCCAGGGTTGGAAAGGCGTCCATGCAACCGATCAACGTGCTCAATATTCAGCGCCTCGGCGCCCAGGACCGGGCAAAGATCGAAGCCCTCGGTCCGGCGATCCGGCTGACCGACGCCGGCGGCTGGTTCGACGGCGAAATTCGTGAAACCTGGCCGGCCTTTACCGCGGCGCGCTATCTGGCGCCGGGATCGACGGGCAAGGGCACCCGCGAGGAGCGCGATCGCCTGCTCGCCGACGCCGAAATCATCCTCGGCGGCTGGCCGTTTCCGCTCGATCTGCGGGCAAGGGCGTTGCGGCTCAAATGGTTTCACCAGCGCCCGGCCGGCGCCAGCAATCTGCTCAAAAGCGATTTGTGGGGCAGCGACGTCGAGGTGACGACCTCGCGAGGTGCGGGCAACACCCTGGCGATGGCCGAATATGCAGTGGCCGGCATTCTCTATTTCGCCAAGGATTTGCGCCATGCCGTGGAGGGTCGCGAGGCGGGCGGTTTCGACCATCGCGCCTATCGGCCATTGCTGCTGGCAGGCAAGACCGCCTGCATTGTCGGCACCGGCGGCATCGGCCTCGAAGTCGGCCGGCTATGCGCCGCACTCGGCCTCAAGGTCGTCGGCACCCGGCGCGATCCGCGGCCGGGCGAGCCGTTGCCGCCCGGGTTTATCGAACTCGGCGGCGCCGGGGATCTCACGTGCTATCTGCCGCAAAGTGATTTCGTCGTGATCTCTTGTCCATGGACGCCGCAGACCACCCGCCTGTTCGACGCCGAGCGTTTTGCCGCGATGAAGAGGGGGAGCGTGCTGGTGAATGTCGCCCGCGGCGAAATTGTCGACGAGGACGCCCTCGCCGACGCGCTTCGGCGCGATCATCTGCGCGGCGCCGTGCTCGACGTTTATGTCGGCGAATTCGAGCATCCCCCGCCGGCGCAGCTCTGGTCCGATCCCAAGGTCCTGATCACGCCGCATGTCTCGGGCGCCAGCGACATTAGTCTGCACGGCGCCATCGACCTCTTCTGCGACAATCTGCGCGCCTATCTCGACGGCCGAAAGCTGCGCAACGTCATCGATTGGCAACGGGGTTATTAACAGGCCAAGACGGGTTCAGGAATCCCGAGCGCCGAGGAACTCGAGCGCCGCGGCGACGCCGCCGGGGCGGTGCGGGATGCCGGCCCGGTGCAATCCCATTTCGACCCCGCTCAACGTGCCGCACAGCATCAAATCGTTGAACCAGCCGAGATGGCCGATGCGAAAGATCCGGCCCTTGAGCCGGCCGAGACCGGTGCCGAGCGACATGTCGAAATCGTCGAGGATGATCGCGCGCAGCCGGTCGGCGTCGTAGCCGTCGGGAACCAGGACGGCGGTCAGCGAATTCGAATGCTCGCGCGGGTCGGCGCACAGGATTTCGAGCCCCCAGCCCGCGACCGCGCGCCTTGTCGCCTCGGCATGGCGGGCGTGGCGGCGAAAGACTGCGTCGAGCCCCTCCTCCTCCAGCAGCATGTGCAAGGCTTCGCGCAGGCCGAACAGCAGATTGGTCGCCGGCGTGTAGGGGAAAAACCCGGTCTGCCCGCTGTCGCGCATCGCCCGCCAGTCCCAGTACGAGCGCGGCAGTGTTGCAGCTTCGGAAGCGGCGAGCGCCTTTTTCGACACCGCGTTGAAGCCGAGGCCGGGCGGCAGCATCAGCCCCTTCTGCGAGCCGGCGACGGTCACGTCGACCCGCCATTCGTCATGGCGGTAGTCGATCGAGCCCAGGGACGAGATCGTGTCGACCATGTAGAGCGCCGGGTGGCCGGCCCGGTCGATCGCGGCGCGGATTTCGGCGATGCGGCTCGCCACCCCGGTCGAGGTCTCGTTGTGGACGACGCACACCGCCTTGACCCGATGTTCGGGGTCGCCCGCGAGCTTTTCTTCGACCAGCGCCGGATCGACGCCGTGCCGCCAGTCGCCGGCCACAAACTCGATTTCGAGCCCGAGCCGCCCGGCCATCGCCCGCCACAGGCTGGCGAAATGCCCGGTCTCGAACATCAGCACCCGGTCGCCCGGCGACAAGGTGTTCGCCAGTGCCGCCTCCCACGCCCCGGTGCCGGAAGACGGATAGACGACGACCGTCTCGCTCGTCTGAAACACCCGCTTCATGCCGGCGACGATTTCCTTGCCGAGTTCGGCAAAGTCCGGCCCGCGATGGTCGATCGTCGGCGCGGCGATCGCCTGCAACACCCGATCGGGCACATTGGTCGGGCCCGGAATTTGCAGAAAATGGCGGCCGCTGCGGGAGGCGGGGGCGTTCGATTTCATCGAGGGCGTCCGCTATCTCGCTACTCAGCAGCGTCGCGCCGCGGCGGCTCGGCAGGCCGGGTCGCGGCGTGGCGGTCGATCTCCTTCTGGATCGCCGCACTGGCCTTGCCGGTGAAGTCGACATGGTGGCTGGTCGCGAAATCATAGCTGCCGCGCAACAATTCGCGGCTCTGCTGGTAACGCGGGTGGACGAAGCGCGCCATCAGCTCATAATGCCGTTTGGTCGCGTCCCAATCGGCCCAATTCTGCGCCAATTCGCACAACACGCCGAACCCGCCCGAGCCCTCGACCAGCCGGTCGACATATCGGATCGCGTCGTCGGGCGTGCCGATGCAGGCGGTGCCGGTCTCGATCAGCCATTCGACCGGGTCCCCGACATCGGGCGGGATGATCGGGAACGTCGCCACATCGCGGAAATAGTTGGCGAACGCCTGCACCCCGAACCGCACGTTCCGGCGCGCCTCCTCTCGGGTGTCGGCGATGTGGAACAGGCCAACGACGCGCCAGTTCTTGCGGTCGGGCACATGGCCGTTGGCGCGCGCGGTCTCCTCGTAAAGCCCCCAATTCTCGGTGTGCCGCTCCATCGCCATCGGACTGGTGCCGCCGATCGACAGCATGCCGATGCCGTATTTGCCGGACAAGAGAGACCCCGAGGGCGAGCGCGCCGCCGCGACCGCCAATTCCATCGTCGGCCGGGTGTACGAGCGCAACTGCAACTGCGCCTCGGTCAGGTTGAACCAGTCGGTCTTGCGCGTGACGGTCTCGCCGCGCAATAGCGGGACGATGACTTCGAAGGCCTCGTTCATCATCCGGCGCTGCTCGCCGGGGTCGATGCCGATCTTCAGGGCGTCGTGGACGAGGGCGCCGGGGCCGACCCCCATCATCGCCCGGCCGCGGGTCATGTGGTCGAGCTGGACCATGCGATCGGCCAGCATGAACGGGTTGTGATAGGGCAATGAGACAACCCCGGTGCCGAGCCGGATGTGCCGGGTGCGCTGCGCCGCGGCGGCGATGAACATCTCCGGCGAGGCGATCAATTCGAAGCCGCCCGAATGATGCTCGCCGATCCAGGCCTCGTGATAATTGAGCCGGTCGAGGTGCTCGAGCAATTCGAGGTCTCGCTCCATCGACAAGGTCGGGTTTTCGTCGTGGTTGTGGAACGGCGCCAGAAAAATGCCGCTGCGCAAATACATCTCGTCCATGCCGAGCCCTCCGGCGGAAACCAAATTGGGCCCGATGGTCGGCGATCGGGACGGCCCCCGCAAGTGGAATCCCGGCCGCCCGGTTTCTCGGACCAACCTCGGCGAACCGCCCGCCCCGCTCCCGCCCCTGTTCCACCTGTTATTTGCAGGCAGAAATCAGGCCTCGCCTGCTCGGTCGATCGACCATCCGGCACCCGCCGACCGATGCCGATGCCGCTAAACGTACCAGGCGAGTGTGGCAATTGCATGGTTGTCGGGATCGCAAGGCCGGACTGCCGATGCCTTTCCCTGGTACCTCTGGCGCTTCTCTGTTTTCTCGGCCGCAGGATCTGCCGCCGACAGGAAGGCAAAGCCCCCAGCCAGTCCCGCAGACAAGCCGAAGCCGTAGCCGCCGCTGTTCGGGAAGGTTAGTGACGGGTCCAGAGGGCTAAATCTTCCGCAGCCGGCGTGCTGCACTAATTAAGATTTGCGCAACCGTTATGAGGCTCCAACAGACTCCGCGATGCGCGCCTCCCGGTCACTGATCATTTCGACTACGCGCCAGTTTTCGAGGGTTAGCGCCGCATCCTTTACCGTCCGACCCGGCTGGCCCTTTGGGATATCGCCGCGTTGACGCACGAGGATCATTCGTACCTCGGCGTCAACGTGAATGTTTCCGACTTCCCACGCTGTTTTGAGACCGCCATGATTTGTGCCGGGGCGATGGATAGAGAAGCGCCCGTTCCCATCGTGGTGGTCTGTCCACGACGTGACAACGATGCCACCCGCCGGGGTTACACCGCCCCAGAAACCTCGCGCGGTTTTCGTTTCAACGCCGGCGGCTTGTAGTTGGTCGAGGAACTTGCCGAACCGAGGAAGCCTCATCGCACTCTCCTGCATGTGTAGTGCAATGCTATGCGTTATCTCCTACATATCTCTGCAAGTCTCCTGCGTAAAAAGGATTCCTCGCGCTGTTGCAAAAATTAAGAATTTCGACAAAAATCTTGCGCCCATGAAATCAACGGCTTATACGTTGCATAAGTTATCGCCGAAACTCATCCCGAAAACCGGCTCATCGGCTATGCCCGCGTCAGCACCTACGGGCAGACGCTCGACAGCCAGCTTGAGCAGCTTCGCGCCGCCGGATGTAGCAGCCGGAATATTTACCGCGAGAAAGTAACGGGCGCGCGGCCCGACCGGCGCGAGCTAAACCGGATGGTCGGCAGGCTCGCGCCCGGCGACGTGGTGACGGTCACGCGCATTGATAGGCTCGCCCGCAGTACCTTCGACCTGTTCGCCATCGTCAAGCGCATCGTGGATGCCAAGGCGCAATTCCGTTCACTTGGCCGAACCATGGGCTGACACCGACACCAGCACCGGGCGCTTGATGCTGGCCGTACTTGGCGGCCTGGCCGATGTTGAGCGCGATCTAATCCGCACCCGGACCGCCGAAGGCAGGAGCCGCGCTAAGGCCCAAGGAAAGCGCATGGGTCGTCCCCCTTCCCTCACCCCGGCACAGCAGAAAGAGGCCATCAGACGGCGCGCGCAGGGTGCCACATTGCAGGAATTGGCCGACAGCTACGACCGCAGTATTGCTACCATGCGGCGCGTGACGAGGGCTGCCGACAGATGACTCAATTCAACAAACGAGTTTTGCTCACCGGCGCGGGTTTTTCGCGTAACTGGGGCGGACGCCTCGCTAGAGAGGTTTGGGAGGAAATCTTCAGCCATCCCGACGTTCAGAAGCGTCCTAGCCTACGCACACTGTTACTGCGGACGCCGATGTTTGAAGACGCCCTCGGGGAAATCACAGACCCTAGAACTTTCGACGACCAAGACCGCACCGTGATGGACCTCGCCATTAAGCAGGTCTTTCAACGGATGGACAGCGAACATGCTGCCACGCTAAGCAGCCCCGTGCCGAAGATCGATTCCGGCGGCCTAATCGGGGATTTTTTTGCACGGTTTTATTCTCCGACCAATCGTATCGGCTACATATTTTCACTTAACCAAGATGCTTTAACGGAGCGGCTTGCTGCCTTGTGGGCTAGTAGTGTTCCCCTCGCTGTACCGGGCATCCAAAATCTACCTTCGGCTTTTTCTCCGCCTCCCCCCACTGCTCCTCCGCCACTTGTCACTCTGGCAAAGCCAGATCTTGGAAACATGAGGCTCGACGGCAACCTTAACTACATCAAACTGCATGGATCGTTTTTGTGGCGTCCGGAGGACGGATCACCGGGCATGGTACTTGGCGGCGGCAAGCAAATCGCTATCGGGCGTTCGCCGCTATTAAGGGCCTACCACGACCTATTTAATAAAATCCTCTGCGCCGGGGACGTGCGGCTTTTTGTGATCGGCTACGGCTTTCAGGACGATCACATCAACAAAATCATTTGGACGGCGTCTCAGAGCCACAACGCGAAAATCTTTCTCTGGGATAAACAACATCCCCTTCAACTACTGAAAGACGTGCCAATACGAGAACCGGCGTTTCCGACGAGGACAATCGACCTCAGGCCCTATCTTTGCGGTGCCGCTTCGCGGTCAATGGCCGAGGTGTTTCCGCCGACCGGGGATAAAACGGCCGAGTATGACCGGATTGTTTCTAGCTTCTTCTAGGCAGGCAGACTGCTTCCTGATGCGTAAGGCCGCCCCCTGCTGTGTTGTTTTCCAATGACCAGTGAGCCATCCAATTTTCCATAAGGCATGTTATGCGTTCTTCATACACATTGTCGCCAGCCCTGCGCCGCCGCACGGCCAACCCGGTAGGACGAGAACGATCGTCGAGATCGGGCCGGTCGCCACGAGCGAATTTCCCCCGCCGGCTGGGTTGCTATATCATGGCTCGATTAACCGGAAGGAGAACGCAGCATGTCCGAGCACGGCGCCGAGGAGATCCGGGGGGTTGCGTGGCCGTCGAACGGGCTCTCCGAGATCCCGTTCCGGCTTTACACCGATCCCGAGCAGTACCGGATCGAGCAGGAGCGGATCTTCAAGGGGCCGGCCTGGAGCTATCTGTGTCTCGCGGCCGAGATCGCGAGCCCTGGCGATTACATGGCGACGACGATCGGCGAGACCGCGGTGGTCGTCACCCGCGACGCCGAGGGCGGCATTAACGCCTTCGCCAACCGCTGCGCCCATCGCGGCAATTTGTTGTGCATCGAGCGCCAGGGCAACGTCAAAGAGATCAAATGCATCTATCACGGCTGGACCTACGATCTCGGGGGCAAATTGACCGGCGTCGCCTTTGAGCGCGGGGTCAAGCGGCAGGGCGGAATGCCGCCCGAGTTCCACAAGGACGACCACGATTTGCCGCGGCTGCGCGTCGCCGAGCTGGCCGGCCTCGTGTTCGGCACCTTCAGCCAGGAGGCGCCCGATCTCGAAACTTATCTCGGGCCGCAGATCGTGGGCGGCATCCGCCGGGTATTGAACCGCCCGGTCCATATCCTCGGCCGCAGCACCCAAATATTGCCAAACAACTGGAAGCTCTACGCCGAGAATACCAAGGACACCTATCACGCCAGCATCCTGCATGCCTTTCTGACGACGTTCCACATCAACCGGCTCAGCATGCCGGGCGGCATCCATATCGACGACAGCGGCGGGCATCATTTCAGCCAGGCCAAGCTCGACTACGCCGCCGAGGATGCCGACTACCAGCGCGAGGGGCTGCGCTCGGACATGGAAATGCGGCTCGCCGACCCCTCGGTCGTCGAGTTCGATCGACGAATATGGCGACCAGGTCTCGGTGCAGATCCTGACAATCTTCCCGGCCATGATCCTGCAGCAGATCAGGAATTCGATTGCGGTGCGGGTGATCCAGCCGAAGGGCCTCGAAAAGACCGAGCTCGAATGGATTCATCTCGGTTTCGACGGCGACGACGAGGCGATGACCGAGCGCCGCCTGCGTCAGGGCAATCTGGTCGGCGCCGCCGGCTATATCTCGATGGAGGATGGCTGCGTCGGCGGCTTTGTGCAGCGCGCCTTGCGCTACAACGACGACGAGAGCGGCGTCGTTCAGATGGGCGGCTACGACGCGCAGTCGCAGCCCTTCCGTTCGAGCGAAGCGGCGATCCGCGGCTTCTGGAAAAAATACCGCGCGCTGATCGGCGATTGAGTGTCTGACCTTAAATGAGAGAACTATCCCAATGCTTATCGTCGCCCCCGCGAAAGCGAGGGGTCCACCGGGAACCGCACCGTCGCTCGCCCTGGGTTCCCGCTTTCGCGGGAATGACGGCCTTTCGGAATTCTCTTTGATTTGGGATCTGAGAGGGCGCAAGGGCCATGGATGAAACCACGGTGCGGCAGGGCATCGACGAGCTGATCGCCGGCTATGCCGAATGCATCGATGACGACCGGCTCGAAGAGTGGCCGGATTTCTTTATCGAGAACTGCCGTTACCTGATCACCAGCCGCCAGAGCCACGAGGCCGGCTATCGCCACGGGGTCGTCTACGCCGCTTCCAAGGGGATGCTGAAAGACCGGGTGTTGGCGCTGCGCCGCGCCAACATCTTCGAGCCGCACCGCTATCGCCACATCATCGGCCCGACCCGGATCGGCAAGGTCGAGGGCGGCGTCGCCGAGGTGCGCTCCAACTTCCTTGCGGTCCGGATCATGCATGACGGCGAGATGAGCCTGTTCGCTGCCGGCCGTTATCTCGACCATATCGACGTTTCGGCCATGCCCTACCGCTTCATCGAGCGCCTGGTCGTGCTCGACAGCCAGAAGATCGACACGCTGCTGGTGATCCCGCTCTAATCGGTCCCGTCCGGTCTCGGGAATGCCGCGTCGAGAGGCTGGCGCCGGGGTTGGCTCCGCCGTTAGTATGCGCGCCATCAGCCGATTGCCTGGGAGGAGCAGCGATGCGGGTGCACAATCTCTACGCCGACGCCAACGGCCAGTCGCACTGGCGCAACATCGAGATCGAGTGGGTCGAGGAGACGCGCGGCGGCAAATTGTCGAAGCGCCTGCCGGCCAACGGCATCATCTTTCGCGAGGTGCCGCCGACTTACGACCTCGACTGGCACCCGGCCCCGCGGCGGCAGTACATCATCAACCTCGACGCCGGGGTCGAGATCACCGCGAGCGACGGCGAGGCGCGCAAGATCGGCGCCGGCGAGGTGGTGCTGGTCGAGGACACCACCGGCAAGGGGCACCTGTCGAAGGCGCTCGAAGGCAAGGTCCGCAACTGCATCTTTGTTCCAGTCGAGTAAGGGAGGCACAAATGAAGCTGGTGTATTTCGACGACTACAAGCTCGGTGTGGTCAAAGGCGACCGCGTTGTCGACGTGTCGCCGGTCGTGCGTGACATCCCGCACACCGGCCCCGGCGACCTGATCAACGGGCTGATTGCGCGCTTCGACCAATACAAGGGCAAGCTCAATGATGCGGCGGCGAGCGGGCAAGGCGTGCCGTTGTCCTCGGTCAAGCTGCGCGCTCCGCTGCCGAAGCCGGAGAACATCGACTGCATGGCGGTCAATTACATGGAGGACGGCACCCGCAGCGCGCCGGCCCCAATCAACGCGTTCCAGAAGACGGCGAACGCCATCTGCGGACCGGGCGACACGATGGTGTTGCCCGACGCGCCGGCGACGATCTTCGAGGGCGAGGCCGAATTGGCGCTGGTGATCGGCAAGAAGGCGAGCCACGTCAAGGCCGCCGACGCGATGGATTATATCTTCGGCTACACCTGCTTTATCGACGGCTCAGCGCGCGGCCTGCCGGCCCCCGGCTTTTTCGCAATGAAGTCGCGCGACACCTTTGCCCCGATCGGGCCGTGGATCGTGACCAAGGACGAGATCCCGGACCCGCAGAAACTGCAGATCCGGC
The DNA here is from genome assembly GCA_963832875.1 of uncultured Alphaproteobacteria bacterium. Lineage (GTDB taxonomy): Bacteria > Pseudomonadota > Alphaproteobacteria > ATCC43930 > CGMCC-115725 > AP-15. Next base: position 287,085 of record CAWHWB010000010.1, read on the forward strand.
TGTCGAACAACGGCACTCTGATGCAGAACTTCAACACCAGCGACATGGCGCACAAGATCCCGCGCTGCATCGAGTGGCTGAGCTCGATCCACGCGCTGGAGCCGGGCGATATCGTCGCCACCGGCACCAACCACCGCGGCCTCAACCCGTTTATGGACGGCGACAAGATCGAGCTCGAGATCGAGGGCGTCGGCAAGCTCGCCTTCAACGTCAAGGACGAGCTGAACCGCAAATGGGAGCGGCGCACACGGCTGCAGATGCACGAGGCGGCGGCGCAGAAGACCGCCGGCGCCTATCCCGACATCACCCCGCAGCTCTCGGGCAAGCACGCGCCGAACGCGCGCTGACCGCAGGCTGAGAACAGGTAAGTTCCCCGTGGCCGGGCTCGTCCCGGCCACCCACGCCTTCAATCAATGCGGGCGCGCTCAAGGCGTGGATGCCCCGGATCAGGTCCGGGCAAGGGGCGTATTGTGACCTGGTAACGAGGAAAGCACCATGGCCGCCACCGGTTTCGCCTACAGCCATCTGTTTTCAAAGGATTTGCCGCCGGCGGCGCCGCGCTGGACCGGCTTTCCGAAATACAATTTCATCGGCGGCCACAACGATCCCGAGCATGTCCCGGCCGCGGCACTGGCCAAGGCGGCGGAGGCGGCGTTGCGCCGCGACGGCGCCGATCTGGCACTCTACAACCCGCACGGACCGCAGGGCTTCCATGGCATCCGCGACTTCGTCGTCGGCAAAGTCGCTGGGCGCGGCATCCATTGCTCGCCCGACGAGGTGCTGATCACCTCCGGCTCGGGCCAGGGCCTCGACCTGGTCAACCGCGTGCTGCTGGAGCGAGGCGACACGGTGATCCTCGAGGAATTCACCTATGGCGGCGCGCTGACCAAATTGCAGCGTCTCGGCGTCAACGTGGTCGGCGCACCGCTCGACGATGACGGGCTGCGCATCGACGCACTTGGACAAATCCTCGACGACCTGAAGCGCAAAGGAACCGTTCCGAAATACATCTACACGATCCCGACCGTGCAGAACCCGACCGGCTCGATCCTGCCGCTGGGCCGCCGCCGGGAATTGCTCGCGCTGGCAAAACAGCACGGCGTGCCGATTTTCGAGGACGAGTGCTACGCCGATCTTACCTGGAGCCCCGACGCGCCGGTGGCGATCTATTCGCTGGACCCGAGCCAGGTGGTCCATGTCGGCTCGTTTTCGAAGACGTTGTCGCCGGCCTTGCGCCTCGGCTACGTCGTCGCCGATTGGGAGGTCATGAGCCGGCTGGTCGGCTGCAAGCGCGAGACCGACAGCGGCACTGGTGCCCTCGAACAGATGGTCGTCGCCGAATATTTCTCGCAGAACTTTACCGAGCATGTCGGCGAGCTGACCGGCGTGCTGAAAGAAAAGCTCGACACGATGGTCGAGGCGCTCGAACGCGAATTCGGCACCACGGTCGAAAAGATGTGGCGTCCCAAGGGCGGCATTTTTTTGTGGATCAAGCTCCCCGACCGGATTGACGTGACCCGGCTGGTCGCACCCGCCGCCAAAGAAGGGCTGGTCTTCAACCCCGGCCCCGAATGGTCGTGCAACCCCGCCGAGACCAAATCCCATATGCGGCTCTGCTTCGCCCTTCCGTCGAAGGACGAGATCCGCCGCGGCGTCGCCACGCTCGCCCGCGTATGCTACGAGGAAACCGGCCTCCCCGAGCAAAGCGCCAACATCCGCCGCACTTCCTGAGGCGCAGGTCAGCGCGGGATCGCGTCTGCGGACCGCTGTTTCTGCAGCGCCAGCCATGCGGCGATAAGTTCGCCATTCTCTTCGGGGAACTGCTCATCAAGTAATCGGAAAGCCGAGATGCGGTCGACGCGGAAATGGCGAAAGTCGTTTCGGAGTTCGCACCACGCCCCGATCAGGCTCACATCGACGTAATAGGCCATTGCCAATGGCCAGATCGTCCGGTCGGTCCGGCGGCCTTCCAACGGCGGCAGGTCGAAGCCGCGGCGCAATACGTAGCCGAGCCCGGCCGCACCCTCGATCGGGACCCGGCTCGCCTGCAAGGCGGCGATGTCGCGATAGATCGTGCGCACCGTGACTTCGAGCTTGTCGGCGAGCATCGCCCCGGTCAGCGGACCCGGCGCCGTGCGCAAGGTCTGGATGATGTCGAACAAGCGATCGGCGCGGCGCATTCCCTGACCCGCGGCGGCGGCTCCTGACAGAACGGTGTCAGTATATCCTCCGCGGACAATATCCGGCTGATGGAGGAAGGAATGGCTTCGATCCATGTCGACATCGAGACCGCGGAGTGGACGCCTGGCGTCCCGTTCTACGGCCCTGCGGCGGTCTATGACGGCCGCGACATCGTCAAGCTGAAGATCCTCAGCGACCGCCGGCAACAGGGCGGCGGCATCGCCTGGCCCGCCAAATTCACGCCGCCGCCGGGCAAGCTGATCAAGATCGTTGCGACGGCTCTTTCGGACGAGCACGTGTTCAACCTCGAAGGCAGCCGCGGCACCAAGACCGGGGCGCCGGCCCGCGCCTCGGGCGGCTATACGCTCAACCCCATCGGCCAGCCGCACAGCGCCTTTATCGGCAGCGAAACCGTCAGCCTGATCGTCTACACCGGCGAGCCGGACGAAATCGTCTCGATGGAGGTGGTCGATCCGGCGTGATCGGTAAGGCCGGAAAGGGAAACAATGAGGCGGCGAGGAAGCGAGACGCCGGAACAGGCTGAAGGCTTTCCCCACCCAGTTGGCTCGGCGTCATTGGTCGAGGAGCGCAGCGAGGACGCAACCCCGACCGGACGAAGCTCGGCGGCCCGAGAGTACTTCGCGGAGCCTCCCCTCGAGCCGGCCGCCGGCGGGACCCGTGGGCTACCAATGATCGATCCGAGGCTGCGCTTCGATCTCGTAGCAAAATCGCCCTAACCTCTCTGCCTCACTGTCTCGCCGGTGAATTTTTTCGGTGGTTTCTGACTTATGGCCGAACAGCGTGAGCGAGATTGTCCGCCGCCTGCGCCCCGCGAATTTATTCTTCGGTCGTGTGAGGGAGCTCACATGTTTTCGGGGACCGCCGGGGTATCGGTGACGACGCCTCGGCTTGAGCCGGGAGCATTCGTGCGGTGGAGGGCGCGATGCCGAGAACCAACCCATGGGGCAGGAGCGTGCCGAGGGTCGAGCTCGATCAGCGCTCGCGCGACGCGCGCCTCCGGCTCGAGCGGCTAGAGCAGCTCGTTTTGCCGTATGCCGCCGCTACACACTTCCGCCTCAGGCGGCTGCTGTGTCTTTTTGGCATCGGCACATCCCGCGGCGGGCGGCAAATTAGCAAAACCGGAAGGCCGCTGAGCGATCGGCGACCTTCGCCGCCGATGCCGACGATCCGGCAGTCTGGCGGCCGCGGGCGGCTGTACCGCCGACGCGTCCATGCGCCCCAACGAGACCGTCGCGTTTTTGCCTAAACGGGGTTCCCGCACCAGGCCAGAGCACTGAATCCTTAGCGCGAGTGTTGCGTCACGGTCGCCTCAGTGCAGGGTGAGCCCGGGCATGTAGGTGGGCGGGTCGAGGCCGACGCCGACGAGATGGCCGAACAACTTGGCGAGGATGCGGCGGTCGGTCTCGGGCAATGGCGGCTTCAGGATCGAAGCGATATTGGTGCGCAGATGCTCGGGGTCGCCGGTGCCGAACAGCACCACATCGACTCCTGGCTCGTGCCGCACGAAGCGGTAGGCCGCCTCGGTCACGGTCGCCGCGCCGCCATCCTGTGCATGGATCAGAAAACCGAGCGGGTTCGGCGCGTCGGCGAGCCAGCGCGGCAGCTGCTTCCGGGCGGTCAGCTCGCGCAATGCGGTCTTCAGCCGCTCCGGTTTCGAGAAGATGTTGCGCACCACGAACATCAACAGGGTGCCGACCCGGTTGGCGATCGTGCGCGGAAAGACTGCGGTCCGCGCGTTCTGGTGCATCATGTGAAAGCCCAGCATGACCACGTCCCAGATCCCGTCCTCGACCGCGCGCATCAGCATCGCATGCTCGGCGTCGCTGGAGCCGGTTTCGGTCACGCCGAGATGGCGGATCTTGCCCTTCTCCTGCTCCTTCAAGAGGGCGGGGGCGATTGCGTCGCGGGCCCGCTCGTAAGCCCCGGGCGCGACCCCGTGCAGCTCGAAAATGTCAATGCAGTCGAGGCCCAGCAGCTTGAGCGAATTATCGAGGCTGGCGACGGCGTGCTCGGCCGCAGACCGGCCGGCGCTGCGCGGGATCCACGCCTTGGTGGCGATCACCACCTTGTCGCGCGGCAATCCCTTTAAGGCTTTGCCCAACACCGCCTCGGTACCGTAGACGGCGGCGGTGTCGAACAAATTGACCCCGAGATCGAAGGCCTGGTGCACCAGGGCCACCGCCTCGGCCTCGCTGCGGCCGGTGCCGAGCCCTAGCCGGCTGAACCCGCCGCAGCCGAGCCCGGCGACGCTGACCCTGAGCCCGGTCCGGCCCAAATTCGTGTATTCCATCGGTCGCTCTCCAACGGAGGTGCCGACGCCATATTTAGCGCAGGAAGCCGACCGACAACCAGGGGAAGGCGGCAACGGCGATCAGCGACGGGTCCGCCGCGCGTGACGGCGGCTGCCGAAATATGAGAAAGTGGTCCGATCTGGCGCGGTGCGGCATTCCCGCGTTCACGTTGGCAGCCGATCCGGAGGCACGAAGCATGATCACCAAATTCACCACGGTCTATGCCGGCCATGTCGATCTTCCCGACCGCGGCCAGGATTCGACCCCGGCCAACGAGCGGCGCTATTCGAACCAGCACCTGGCCAGCGTTTTCGAAAAGACCGAGGCGATCGCCAAAACCATGGATGCGCTCGGCTACGACACCCTGTGGCTGGCCGAGCATCATTTCCAGCACGAAGGCTACGAATGCATCCCCAACATCCTGATGCTGGCGGTGCACCTGGCGCATGTGACCAAGCAGCTCAAGATCGGCTGCGGCTTTAACATCGTGCCGATGTGGCACCCGCTGCGCCTGGCCGAGGATTTCGCGACCGCCGACATCCTGACCGGCGGCCGTACCGTGTTCGGCGTCGGCCGCGGCTATCACACCCGCGAGGTCGAGACCTTTGGCGGCCCGATGCTCGACGGTGAGGCCAACCGCGATGTGTTCGAGGAGGGGGTTGAGATCATCTTCAAGGCGTTTAACGAAGAGTCGTTCTCCCACAAAGGCGCGCATTACACGTTGCCGCCGCATGTCCCCTACCGCGGCTACGAGCTGAAGGAGCTGACTCTGGTGCCGCGCCCGATCCATCGGCCGGTCGAATGCTGGCAGCCGGTGGTCAGCGCCAGCCCGCGCGGCCTCGATTTTATGGTCAAGCACGGCATCAAGGGTGCGGTCGGCGGCGGTGCGGCGACGATGCAGGCCGGGCCGATAAGCGCCTATCAGGAGGCCGCGGCGCGCGCCGGCAAGCACCTGAAGCTCGGCGAGGATTTGCAGCTCGGCCTCCATTTCCATCTCGCCCGCAGCCGCGAGCAGGCGATCCGCGAGATCAAGCCGATCTATGAAGAGCACGTGAAGATGTTCGCACCCTTGGGCTTTGTGCCGGGCCTGACCCCGGCGCAGGCCGACGCGGTGGCACGGCGCGGGGGGTGGGACCGGGCCGGCGTGCCGACCGTCGAGCATTACATGAAATTGGGCTCGTGGTTCGCCGGCACGCCGGCGGAACTCATCGAATTGCTGAAAGGCTTCGAGGAGCGCTATCCCGGCATGCAGCACATCAGCCTGTCGAGCCCGATCGGCACGCCACAGGCGACGATGCTCGAACAGTTCCAATGGGTCGCCGAGGAGGTCATGCCGGCGTTCCGAGGGAACCGGGGCTGAGTTCCGACCGCCGCAGGCGGCTCGGGTCGATGGCGGGATCAATGCGCGGCGTCGTCACTCGCCTGGCAGTGAGTCACCCGATTCCCTCGAGACTGCTTCATCGCCTCCGGCTCCTCGCAATGACGCTCAATGCGGTCATTGCGAGCCCCCGGGTCGGCGCTATGCGCCGCCCGAGGACAGGCTCCGCGAAGCAATCTCCGGCACCCGAGTGATCTGTTCCGATGACGAGTTGACAACGGTGGCGCCGTTGCGCGCGCTGATCCCCGATTTTGCAGCACTTCTCGCCATGCCGACCGACGTGGCGGCGACGACCCGGATCGAGGGCGCCCCCACCATCTGCCGCCCGCTTGGGAGGCCGGAATGGATCGCGATGCGCTGAGTGATCCGTTCCGATGATAGGTTGACGGCCCCTTCGCGAATTTGCTAAGTTTCGCTTAGCAGGTTTGCGAAGGAGTTGTCATGGAACCGGCATACGGCCGAGTTGCAGCCAATGACGCCGCAACGATCGCTGCGCTGTGTGCGCGAAAACTGCTGGAGCTGCGCGCCCGCGCCGGCGAGACGCAGAGAGAGCTGGCGCAGCGGCTCGGCATGACCGAGTCGATGATTTCGCGGCTCGAGCGCGGCGATCATTTGCCGAGCCTGAAGACCCTGTGCCGGATCGCCGACGCCTTTGGCCGGCGGCTCGAAATCGTCTTTCACGAGCACGAGCACCGCCACGCCGACGGCACCCGGCACTCGCACCCACACAGCCATCTCGACCCCGAGCACCGGCACGAGCACGGACCGGGGCACGGGCACGGGGAGGACCGATGATCCACGGTCCCGAGCTGCTGCTGGTCGGCGCCGTCGCCGCGGTCGGCGTATTGCACACGATCGTGCCGGACCACTGGGTCCCGATCGCGCTGATCGCCCGGCAGTGCGGCTGGTCAAAAGCTGAAACCGCAGGGGCGGCATTGCAGGCCGGGACCGGGCATCTTTTGTCGACCCTGGCGATCGCGCTCGCGGTGTGGGCGGCCGGCATCGCCTTCGCCCAACGTTTCGGCCAGCTGGTCGACGCCGCTTCGGGCATCGCCCTGGTCGGCTTTGGCGCCTGGGTCGCGGTTTCCGCCTGGCGGGAGCTGCAATCCGAGAGCAGGCACGCGCACGGCCATAGCAACAGCCCAGCGGGTCGGCATCTGCAAGGGCATCGGCATCAGCACGAGCACGGCCAGGACGCAACCGACGCGCACGGTCACGACCGCGAGCCTCGCCATCCACACGCGCTTGTGGCCGAGCAACGCATAGCGGTCGAGGACGACCGGCTTTACGCGCCGCTGCGGGGCGACACCGCGGTGCTGACCCGCCACCTTCACGTTCACCGGCACGGCGGCGGCGCCGCCCACCTCCATTGGCACGACCATGTGCCGGCGACCGCCCACCCGGTCCTCGCCGGGTTGGCGACCGAACCGCCCTTGCATCGCCACCGCCACAAGACGACGACGCGCACGGCACTGCTGCTGATCCTCGGCTCGTCGCCGATGCTTGAAGGCATCCCGGCTTTCTTTGCCGCCGGGAAATACGGCGCCCGACTGATCGCGCCGATGGCTGGCGTGTTCGCGCTCTCCACGATCGCGACTTATGTCGTGCTGTGCGTCTGGTCGACCGCCGAGCTGCAGCGGCTGCGGCTCGGCGCAGTCGAGCGCTACGGCGAAGTGCTGAGCGGTGCGGTGATCGCGCTGATCGGGGTGATCTTCGGCCTCTGGCCCGCGCTCTAACGGGCCGGCGATGCGAGCGCGGCGCGCAGCTCGCCGGTCCAGCGCCCGGCCGCCGCCAACAGGAAACCGAGATCGGTCTGCGTCGTCACAAAGCGCACGCCCTTGCGGATCAGCTCGACCTGGCGTTCGACATTGCGCATGCCGCCGAGCCCGGCGAATTTGCCGTGCGCCTTGGCCGCGGCAATCGCGCGCTCGATCGCCGAGAAGATCTCGGGGTCGTCGAACCGGCCGGGTTTGCCCAGCGCGGTCAACAGATCGTTGCTGCCGATATGGATCACATCGACGCCGTCGACCGCGGCGATCTCCTCGATATTGGCGAGGCCCTCGCGGGTCTCGATCATGCACACGACGAGGGTCGCGTCGTTCAGCATGCGCATGCCGTCGGCGACCGGCACCGCTCGATAGTCGAACACCGGATAGCCGCCGCTGACCGAGCGTTTGCCGATGGGCGCGAATTTGGCGGCGTCGACCCCGCGTCGCGCATCGGCGGCGCTGTTGACATCGGGAAAGACGATCCCGGTGACGCCGTTGTCGAGCAAGAGCGAGGTGTCGGGATCGGCACAGCTGCGCACCCGCGCCAGAGGTGCGACGCCACAGCCGAGTGCGGCCTGGGCGATATGGCCGATCGTCTCCAGCGAAAACAGCGAATGCTGCACGTCGATAAAGATGAAATCGTGGCCGGTGGATTTGGCGATGCGGGCGATATCGCCGGAGCGGGCAATGCGTACGTTGAGGCCGAGCGCCACCTCGCCGGCCTTCATCCGCTCCTTGACCGGGTTGGTCGGTGCGGGATTTTCGGATGCGGGCATTTCCATCCCCTCTTGCTCAAAAGCTACGATGCCGGGAATTAGCGCATTTTCCGATCGAGCAACATCGGAGACGAGCACCCTCTGGCCAAGGCGGGCATGCCAAGCGCTCGAGGCAGCAGGCGGCTCAACTCGATCTCGGTCGCCTCGGGCAGCAGGCGCCGGAATTTTTTACAGCCGTGACCCGTCTTTCCTATTACAACGCGCTACTTCTGCAAATCTGACCTTTCGAAGGCTACATCTTCCGGGTTTTGCCGGAAAATTACGCGTTTGTCCAATGAAGCCATTTTGCAATGCCACTCTCCGGCGGCGTATGCATCTCAGCAAGGCGTTGGCGCTTTTTACATTCTTCACTCAACAAGAATCGCGCCGCCGACGGTGCCGGAACCGGCGTCGTTCGCGATCCACGGAGGCGCCTTATCAGGGGCGGCGACACCAGCCGATAAATCCGTCGTTTATTAGGCCGGGCTTGGCGTAGCGCATCAGATCGCCGGCAAAGGTTTCGACACGTCCCCCGGCGGTCGTGCCGAGACCGGCGAACCGCGCTTATTTCCGGCTTGCGATAACCGGCTCGCGATAACCGGCTCCCGGTAAAAGGCGTCACCGCCGTAGGGGCGATGACGCCTCAGAAAATTCATGCCAGAGACTTCAACCCAGAGATTTCCGGCGCGACGAACCGAGGTTTCAGCAAGGATTGCCGCCGCCGAAATCGCCGCCGCTGAAGTCGTCTCCGCCCCCACCGGGATCGCCGCCGCTGAAATCCTGGTCGGAGCTGAAATCCTGCCCGGAACTGAAATCCTGCCCGGAACTGAAATCCTGACTGCCCGAGCCGTCGTCGCCGCCACCGCTGAAATCTTGGTTCGAGCTCAAATCTTGATTGCCGGCGCCGTAGTCGCCGCCGCTGAAATCCTGATTCTGCCCGGCGCCAGGATCGCCGTAATAGTTGTTGACGACGCTTTCGCCGAGGCCCGGGGTCATCGCCTGACCGCCGAGAATGCCGGCGCTGGCATGCTGGCCGAACAGCGACTCGATCCCTTGGAACAAGAGGGCGCCGCCGGCCACCCCAGCCGCGGTCGCCGCCGCCGAGCGCAGGAACCCGCCGCCCGCGCCGCCCATTCCACCGCCGCCCATGAAGCCGCCGCCGCCCGGCGCCTGGCCGTAGCCGCCTGGCGATGAAGGTTGACCCCAGGGCTGTGCCGGCGGCGCCGCGGCAACCTGCGGGGCGCGCGTCCAAGGGCCGGCCGCGGGGACGCTGCCGATCGCCGGCGCCGGCGGAGCCGCTGGGCGCGAGCCGAACAGGCCGCCAAGAAAACTCGTCGCCGGCCGCGCCACCTGCTGCTGCACAGCGGTCAACTGCTGTTCGAGCTCGGCGATCCGGTTCTGCGCGTTGTGCAGGCTCAGATCCTGGATTAACACGGTTTGGGCGAGATAATAGGGCGCGTCTGGCTGTTCGGCCGTCGTCTGGCGGATCAGCGCATCGGCATCGGGGTCCTTGGGCTGGCTCGCGGTGTTCTTCAGGCGCGCGAGCAGGGTCGAGAGCAGGTTTTGTTCCTGGGGCGTCATGGTGGCCTTCCGCTGCGGGAAAAGCGGTGCGCTTCGGCGAAACGCACTGGCGCCTTCGACCCTCCCCTTCGGGAAAGGACGCCTCCCGACCGACGCGGGTCGATGCGCCGGCCTAGATGTGGGGAGCGAGGAAGCGCGGTCAATGACCCCGGTATTGGGCTTGTCCGGGGCGCTCACAGCCCTTTGCCGCCGATCGCGAGGAACTTTTCGCGGCGCTGCGCCCGCAATTTGGCGCCGTCGAGGCGCAACAGCGGCTGCAAGGCCTCGTCGATCGCCTGCCCGAGCCCGTCGACTGCCTCTTTCGGCAGCCGATGCGCCCCACCCAGCGGTTCCGGCACAATCCGGTCGACGATCCCCAGGCGCAACAGGTCCTGGGCGGTCAGCCGCAACGCCTCGGCCGCCTCGCGCGCGTGCTCGCCGTCGCGCCACAGGATCGAGGCGCAGCCTTCGGGCGAGATCACCGAATAGACCGCGTGCTCCAGCATCAGCACCGCGTTGCCGGCGGCGAGCGCGATCGCCCCGCCCGAGCCGCCTTCGCCGATCACCGCGGCAATCAGCGGCACCTTGATGTCGAGGCAGGCTTCGATCGCTCGCGCGATGGCTTCGGCCTGGCCGCGCGCCTCGGCGTCGATTCCGGGATAGGCGCCGGCAGTGTCGACAAACGTCAAGACCGGCAGGCCAAAACGATCGGCGAGCCGCATCAGCCGGCGCGCTTTTCGGTAGCCTTCGGGGCGCGCCATGCCGAAATTATGAGCGAGCCGGGTCTCGGTGTCGGCGCCCTTCTCGGTGCCGAGCACCAGCACGCTTTGCCCGCGAAAGCGGCCGATGCCACCGATGATCGCCCGGTCCTCGGCAAAGGCGCGGTCGCCGGCGAGCGGCACGAATTCGGTGACCAGCCCATCGATGTAGTCGATCGCGTGCGGCCGTTGCGGATGGCGTGCCACCTGCACCTTCTGCCACGGCGTCAGCCGCGAATAGGTCTGGCGCAGCAATCGCTCCGCAGTGCTTTCGAGCCGGCCCACCTCGTCGGCGATGTTGAGCTCGCCTGTGGTCGAGAGATGGCGCAGCTCTTCGATCTTGCCTTCGAGCTCGCCGATCGGCCGTTCAAAATCGAGGAAATGACGGATCATCTGCGTCGCGCCAGCGGGTGCGCGGTGTGCACCAGCCGGCGCAGCCGATCGGACAGAACGTGCGTATAGATCTGCGTCGTCGCAATGTCGGCATGCCCCAGCATCTGTTGAACGCTGCGCAGATCGGCGCCGTGATCGAGGAGATGGCTGGCAAAGGCGTGGCGCAGCACATGCGGCGACAGCCGGGCCGGGTCGAGGCCAGCCTTCGGCGCCAGCTCCTTCAGCAATTGGCCGCAGCGTTGGCGGGTCAGATGCTTTTCGTCGCCGCGGGACGGAAAGAGCCAGCGCGAGGGCCGCGAATCGGGCAGGAAATGACCGCGGCAGTCGAGATAGGCGGCGAGCGCCGCTCGGCCCGGTTCGCTCAACGGCACCACGCGCTCGCGCCCGCCCTTGCCGCGCACCAAGAGAAAGCGCGGGTCGCGCAGTGCCGCCGCGACTGGCAGGGTCAGCAATTCCGAAATCCGCATCCCGGTCGCGTAGAGCAGCTCGATCAGGCACAGGATGCGCACCCCCTCATCCCCCGGCCAGGCGCGCGCGGCGGCGAGCAAACCTTCGACCTCGCTCTCCGACAGCAGTTTCGGCAACGGCCGGCCGAGACGCGGGGTGTCCAGGCCGACCGTCGGATCGTCGCGGCGCACCCCGTCCACGACCAGAAACTTGTAGAATTGGCGAATCGCCGACAGCCGGCGCGCCAAACTGCGCGGCGCTAACCGAGCAACGGCCGGCGTACCCAGATAGAGGTGTAGCGCCGCCTCGTCTGCAGCCTCGATCGCCATCGCGTGCGCCATCAGAAACCGCGACAGATCGAAGAGATCGGTGCGGTAGGCGGCGATGGTCAAAGGCGCCGCACCGCGCTCGGCCATCTGCATCTCGAGGAAAGCTTCGAGGTGTTTGGAGAAACCGCGGACGGGCAGGGCGCCGTCGGCGCCCCGGTCAGCTGGCGTCACGGTCACTTGCCACCGGTCACTTGGCACCGGTCACTCGGCACCGGTCACTTGGCAAAGCGTGCATTCGGCAGCACTTTTTCGACCGTCACCGATGGAGGCGGCGGGTTCCACAGCGCCAGGAACGCAGCCCCGCCGAGCGCTGCCAAGACGACGATGACGACAAACCCGATAGTGAGTTTTCCCATGCCGCGGCTCGCATGTCCCCTGGCCGGTGCGATCCGGCCGATTGTCCAGCCCAACCGGCCCACGCCGGTTGACGACCCGGCTGCACGATATGCTAGTACCGTTCCCCAACGTCGGCGAAAAGAGCGGCGCCAGCGGAGAGGATCACGGTGCACACTGAAGCGCTCGAAATCGGACGGCGAGTCTTGGCGATGCGGCGCTTTGTCCCGTGCCGCACGGTGGTTCTCGTCGGGCTGATGGGCGCCGGCAAGACCAAAATCGGGCGCCGGCTCGCGGCGCGCCTCGGCCTGCCGTTTTTCGATTCGGACCATGAGATCGAGGCTGCTGCGGGGGAGACCGTCGAGGAGATCTTTGCCAATCGCGGCGAACGCACGTTCCGCGACGGCGAGCGCCGGGTGATCGCGCGGCTGCTGGCGACGCCGGTGCACGTGCTGGCGACCGGAGGCGGCGCGTTCATGGACCCGGCGACCCGCGCGGCGATCGCGCGGCGCGGCGTGTCGGTGTGGCTGCGCGCCGATCTCGACGTGCTGGTGCAGCGGGTGTCACGGCGCGCTGATCGGCCGCTGCTGAAGGAGGGCGATCCGCGCGCGATCCTGGCCGCGCTGATCGAGCGGCGCCACCCGATTTACGGCGGGGCTGATGTCACGGTCGACAGCGGCGACGGCTCGCCGGAAGTGACGGTTAACCGAGCAATTGCGGCGCTCGTCGGCTGCTCGTGGGCGCTGACGCCGCCCGATGCGCCGAGAGAAGGATGATGGCGGTGTCGCAAACAGCCTCCGAGCGGCTCAGCGTTGCGCTGGGCGAGCGCGCCTATGACATCGTCGTCGGGCCGCGGCTGATCGCGGCGGCCGGACGCGAGATCCTCCCGCTGATGCGCCGCCGCCACGCTGTTGTCATCACCGACGAGAATGTCGCCGCGCACTGGCTCGCGCCGTTGCGCGACAGCCTTGACGCCGCCGGCATCGCGCATCACACGGTGGTGCTGCCGCCGGGGGAAGAGACCAAGGATCTCGGCCATTTCGGCCGCCTCGCCGAGGAGATCCTGGCCTGCGGCATCGAGCGCGGCTCGATGCTGGTGGCGCTCGGCGGCGGCGTCGTCGGCGACATGACCGGCTTTGCCGCGGCGACGCTGTTGCGCGGGATCGATTTCGCGCAGGTCCCGACGACCTTGTTGGCCCAGGTCGACAGCTCGGTCGGCGGCAAGACCGGGCTCAATACCAGCACCGGCAAGAACCTGATCGGCGCGTTTTATCAGCCGCGCTTGGTCCTCGCCGACACCGCGACCTTAGCCAGCTTGCCGCGGCGCGAACTCCTCGCCGGCTATGCCGAGACTGTCAAATACGGATTGATCCGCGACGCCGAATTCTTCGGCTGGTGCGAACGCCAGGGCAATGCACTGTGCGCCCTGGAGCCGGACCCGATCCGGCACGCGGTGATGACCAGCTGCGCGATGAAGGCGGCGGTCGTCGCCGTCGACGAGCGCGAGGAGGGCGAGCGGGCCTTGCTCAATTTCGGCCACACCTTCGGCCATGCATTGGAGACGGAAACCGGGTTTTCGAGCCGGCTCCTGCATGGGGAGGCGGTGGCGCTGGGCATGGTGCTGGCCTTCGCTTTCGCCGCACGGCTGGGGCTGGTTGCGGCGGCGGAGGGCGAGCGGGTGCGCCGCCATTTCGCGGCGACCGGGCTGCCGACCAGGCTCGCCGATGTCGGGCTCGCCGGCATCCCGGCCGAGCGCCTCCTCGCCCATATGGGCAAGGACAAAAAGGTTCGCGACCGGCAGATCACGCTGATCCTGCCGCGCCGGATCGGCGACGCGTTCGTCATGAAGGACGCTCCCGTCGACGAGCTGCGCGATTTCCTCGGCGCGGCGGCTTGATCTGTCGCTGCGCGCGGCATTGCGACTGGTGCTGTGCTCGCCCGGCGAAACTGGGCTGCTTGGTCTGTCGTGACCATATAGCCGAAGAGAAAGCACGATGGCTGCCAATCACGGATTGAGCCCGCAAGGGACAAATTTTATTGTCTCGTTAGAGGAAATCCGCACCGATATGTACAACGATAATGCTGGTCATTGCACGATCGGGATCGGACATTTGATACACCGCGACAACTGTATCTTTCCGACGTCCGGAAACAATGTGTCGCCGGCCCATCTCAGCCCGAAACAACGCGAATATCTTAATCTTGAAGCGCCATTTTATCAACCATTGAGCCGCGCAACCGCGCTTAGCTTGTTCAAAACGGACATTGCAGCTATCGAGAACGTTGTAAACGACCGGGTTATAGTGGCTCTCAGTCAATACCAGTTTGATGCCCTGGTCAGCTTCACCTTCAATGTCGGAACGATCGGCTTCGCCAACTCTAGTTTGATCAAGCGGCTAAATGCGGGGCAGTATCAAGCGGTCCCGGGCGAAATGAACCGGTGGGTCAACTCGACGACAAACGGAGTACAAACCATCAATGCAGCCCTCGTGCGCAGACGGGCCCGGGAAGGCGACTTGTTCCAAAATGGCCACTATTGAGGCGATTTTTTGAACGGCTCGCGTCCGAGCCGGTACGCTGCGCCGTCAAGCAAAGCGGACAATTCTCCGTTCTCGCGGTTGAGCGAGAGGTTCGGGACGATCTGCCCCTCGGGGCAGTCGATGATGATCTCGATGCTCTCGTTTCGCGACAACGGCGAGGCCCCCTGATATCGTGGCTTCGGACACTCTTGCGAGCCGAATTTGACTATGCCGAGATCGAAGTAGGCCACTTTCCCCACCATGGCGGCGGCCTGTTCGACAGAAACCGCGGCAATCGGCGCGATTTCGAATGACGTGACGAACCACTGGCCAAAAATGCGTTCAAAATCGGACTTCTGAATTTCCACCGGTTCGGCAATAGCCCATGATGCCGACAGCGACACCAATGCGGCCAGGGATAGAACGAAGGAGCGTCTCAAGGACGTGAACACAGCGCGGACTCCGAAAATTCGCGAGGCCGCGCGTGCGACGCTGTTGGCGCACGCGCAATTCGCCGGTATCTTTGAGATCGTAGCGCAATTCGGCGCGATCCGGAAATGGTCTTCTCGGTCTCCGACATCCTCGGCGGCACGCCAATAGCGGGGCATTAGTCCAATCGTATTCAGCAACCGCTCCGGGCCGGGACTTCCTCCGGCGCCAGCGTGGTCAACGACAGCGCGTGGACGTGGGTCGCCAATTCCTCGGCGAGGATCTGATAGACGAGCCGCTGCCGCGCCACCCGGCCCTGGCCGGCAAAGGCGGCGGAGACGATCGTCACGGCAAAATGCGTCTCGCCCTCGGGCCGCGCGCCCGCATGCCCGGCGTGATGATGCAACTCGTCGATGATGTCTAGCCGGGCGGGGGCCAACCGTTCGGTCAGCTTATGGCGGATCGTGTCGGCAACGGACATCCCTGTACCTTCGGTTTGAGGGAAGCGGCGGCGACGGTCAAAAACCCACCGAGATCATCGACGACGTGGTGGATGTGGTCGCCTTCGGCGCCGGCGGCAGCCCAGTCGATGGTGCCGCGCAGCCAGGCCGTGGTCATGCCGAGGGCGGCGGCCGGGACCAGGTTTTTGGCCATGTCCTCGACCATCAGCGCGGTATCGGGGCTGACCTCGTGGCGGCGCAGCAACTCGCGATAGCCGGCGAGCGCCGGCTTCGGCTCGAACCCGGCCATGGCGATGTCGACTATCCCGCAGAACGACCCGGCGACGCCGAGATGGTCGAGCAGGCGCTGCGCATGGCGCACCGAGCCGTTGGTGTGGACGATCTTGCGGCCGGGAAGCGCCGCCAAGGCGGTGACCAGCACCGGGTCCGGCGGCACGCAGGCGAGGTCGACGTCGTGGACGTAGGCGAGAAACTCGTGCGGGTCGACCCGGTCGACGATCATCAGCCCGCGCATTGTCGTGCCGTGCTCGCGGAAATAGGTTTTCTGGACGCCGAGCGCCGCCTCCGGCGACAGGCCCAGCCGCTCGGCGATAAAGCTCTGCATCCGGGCGTGGATCTGGTCGAACAGCCGGCAGGACGCCGGGTACAGAGTGTTGTCGAGATCGAAGATCCAGGTCTCGATCTCGCCGAGTGGCCGGCCGCCTCGTGAGGGCATCGCGCTCACCCTAGCCGGCCCGGATCAGGGTGCCGGCGCCCGAGGTGTCGGTGAACAATTCGAGCAGGATCGCGTGCGGCACCCGCCCGTCGAGGATCACCGCGGCCTCGACCCCGCCATCGACCGCGTCGAGGCAGGTCTCGACCTTGGGGATCATGCCGCCGGAAATGACGCCGTCAGCGATCATCCGCCGTGCGGCAGCGGCGGTGATTTCCGAGACCAGCCGCCGGTCGACGTCGAGCACGCCGGCGACATCGGTCAGCAGCAAGAGCCGCGTCGCCTTGACTGCGGCCGCGACGGCGCCCGCCACCGTGTCGGCGTTGATATTGTAGGTTTCGCCGGCCGCGCCGACGCCGATCGGGGCGATGACCGGGATGATGTCCGATTGCCGAAAGGTGTCGAGCACGCCGGCCGCGACATGCTGCGGCTCGCCGACAAAGCCGAGGTCGATCTCGGTCCTGGCGCCGCCTTCGACCCGGCTGCGGACCGCCTTCTTGGCGCGGATCAGCCCGCCATCCTTGCCGGTAAGCCCGATCGCACAACCGCCCTCGGCGTTGATCGCCGCCACCAGCCCTTTGTTGATTGTGCCGGCGAGGACCATCTCGACCACTTCCATCGTTTCCCGGTCCGTGACCCTGAGCCCGTCGACAAAGCGGCTCTCGATGCCGAGGCGTTCGAGCATGTGGCCGATCTGCGGGCCGCCGCCATGCACCACGATCGGATGGATGCCGACCTGCTTTAACAGCACCACGTCGCGGGCGAACAAATCGCCGCCCACCCCCGGTTCCTGGCCGCCCATCGCGTGGCCGCCGTATTTGACGACCAGCGTGTGGCCGGCGTAGCGGCGCATATAGGGCAACGCCTCGGCCAGGATGGCGGCCTTGGCGACCGGGTCGGCAGCGGCGCCGGCCGCGAATGACGCGGGATTGAGGGCAGGGTTCATCGCGTCGGTCGCTCTAGCGTGGCGGTTCGCACGTCGCCATCATGGCGGCGTCGGCAGAGACGGGTGCAAAGCCGGCGAGCGCCGCTCGCAGCGCCTCGATCCCGCGACGCTCTTCGGCGCTGGTCAAGTGGATCTCCGGATATGCCGCGGTATGAGAGGCGAGTTCGGCCGCGACCCGTTCGGCGGTTTCGGCGAGTGCGAGAGGGCCGAGCTTGTCGATCTTGGTCAGCACCACCTGATAGGAGATGCCGGCGCGGTCGAGCATGTCCAGCAACGGGCGGTCGATGTCCTTGATGCCATGGCGAGCGTCGATCAACAGGCAGACCCGCCGCAGCACGGCCCGCGACTGCAGATAGCGCCGCACCAGGCCGGTCCACCGCTTGACTGCGACTTTCGAGGCCTCGGCATAGCCGTAGCCCGGCAGGTCCACCAGCATCAGCGCGCCGCCGAGATCGAAGAAATTGATCTGGCGGGTGCGGCCCGGCGTGTTCGAAATGCGCGCCAGCACGCGCCGCCCGGTCAGCGCGTTGACCAGGCTCGACTTGCCGACGTTCGAGCGGCCGGCAAAGGCAATTTCGGGCAAGGTCTCGGGCGGCAATGCCGCGGGCTCGGCGGCGCCGGCGACAAAGCGCGCCTCCTGGGCAAACAGCCGCCTTCCCGCGGCAATGCACCCGGCCTCAGCCGCTCGCGGTGGAAATAGATCTGCCGGGTTCTTTGTCGTCATCGCCGCCGCGGCGCTCAGGCCGCCCCGGCGCGGTGCATGATCACCCATTGTTGGGCGACGCTGAGCGTGTTGTTCCACGCCCAGTAGATCACCAGACCGGCCGGGAAATGCGACAGCATGTAGGTGAAGACGACCGGCAAAATCATAAACATCCGCGCTTGCATCGGGTCGACCGGCTGCGGGTTGAGCTTTTGCTGGAGGAACATGGTCAGACCCATGATGATCGGCCAGGCGCCGATCATCAGGATCGAAGGCGGGGTAAACGGGATCAGGCCGAACAGATTGGCGAACGAGGTCGGGTCGGGGGCCGACAGATCGTGGATCCAGCCAAAAAACGGCGCGTGCCGCATCTCGATCGTGACAAACAAGACCTTGTAGAGCGAGAAGAACACCGGGATCTGGATCACGATCGGCAGGCAGCCGGCCAGCGGGTTCGCGCCGACGCGCTTGTAAAGCGCCATCATCTCCTGCTGCTGGCGCGCCTTGTCGTCCGGAAACCGCTCGCGCAATTTCTTGATCTCAGGCTGCAGCAGCTTCATCTTGCTCATCGCCTTGTAGGATTTGTTGGCGAGCGGGAAGAACAGCAGCTTGACGCAGAAGGTGAACAGCAGGATCGCCAGCCCAAAATTGCCGAGCAGCCGGTCGAAGAACTGCAAGGTCAGAAAGATCGGCTTGGTCAGAAAATAAAACCAGCCGAAATCGATGGCGCGATCGAAGCGCGGGATGCCGGAAGCGGCATAGGAGTCGAGCAGATCGACCTCCTTGGCGCCGGCGAAAAAGCGGGTCGAGGTGGCGCCGGCGGCGTCGGGCGCAATGGTGACTTCGGACCCCAGATAGTCGGTCTGATAGTGGTCGATCCCGTCTTCGAGAGTGTGAGTAAAGCGCGCTTTGATGGCCTCGTTCTGCGGCGGAATCAGCGAGGTCAGCCAATATTTGTCGGTAAAGCCGAGCCAACCGCCGGTGGACGAGTAATCGTCAGGCCGGCCGGGGCTCAGCGAGGCGTATTTGACCTCCTGTAACGAGCCGTCGACATAGCCGATCATGCCCTCGAACAGGATGTAGTAGCCGGCGACCTTAGGGGTGCCGGTGCGGCTGACCAGCCCATAGGGAATCAACGTGACCGGGGCGCTGCCGGTGTTGCGGACCGCGTCCTTGACCGTGAACATGTAATTGGCGTCGATCGAAATCGTACGGGTGAAAACGAGGCCTTGGCCGTTGTCCCAGGTCAGGGTGACCGGGTCGGACGGGGTCAGCGGCCCGCCCGAGGCCTTCCACAGGGTTTGCGGCCCCGGCACCTTGACCGACCCCGGTTTCGCCGCGACCCAGCCGAATTCGGCGAGATAGGGGTTTGCAGTCCCCGGCGGCGACAACAGCACCACCTCCGGGCTCTTCGGGTTTACGGTCTCGTGATAGGTGGCGAGGGTCAAGTCGTCGAAACGGGCGCCCACCAGCGCGATCGAGCCGTGCAGCTGCGGCGTGTCGATCTTGACCCGCGGCTGTCCGGCGACGGCCTCTCCGGGGGTTTCTGCGGCGCGCTCCGCCGCCGCGCCCGGGGCGCTGGTCGCGTGGGTTGGGTTGGTCGCGCTCGTCGGAGGCGCGCCAGCCGACACTCCGGGAGCCGACGATGTCGCCGGCGCGCCGGTCGAGGCGCCGACATGCGGCACCGGCGGCGGGTGCAGCCGTTGAAACACGAATTGGAAGCCGATCAGAATCCCCACCGACAAGACGATCGCGATCAGGAGGTTGCGCTGTTCCATTTCGGGTCGGACCGGCGAGGCTCAGCTTTCGCCGTCGGCGTGGCCGCGGCGGGCGGGCTCGACGACGGACCGCGGCGACCTTGATCGGCGAGAAGCCGGCACCGGGTCGTAGCCGCTGCCGCCCCAAGGCTGGCAACGGGCGAGCCGCCGCAGCGCCAACCCGCTGCCGCGCAAGCGCTCCGTGCCGGCCGAGCGCTTCGATCGCATAATCCGAACAGGTCGGCAGAAAACGACAGCAGGGCGGCCGCAATGGCGACACCAGCAGCTGATAGGCGCGCACGCCCGCTCTGAGGGCCAAACTCAGCATGCCTGCAGGGTGCCGTCGCTCCACCTCAATCCTCCTGCGCGGCGCGCGGCCGGCGTCCGGACGTGCTCCGCGCAATCCTGTGCAGTGCCGCCGCGAGATCGTCGAGAAGTGCGGCATAGGGCCGCCGGGGCGTCTCCGAGCGGGCGATCAGCACATAATCCGTTTGGGGGTTTCCCCGATCGGCCAGGATCTCGGCCGCCGCTGCGCGCAGCCGTCGCTTTGCCCGATTGCGGATCACCGCATTGCCCACCTTTCGGCTCGCGGTAAACCCGACCCGCAGCCCGGGGCCTTCCGCCCGCCCCATCGGCCGTGGGGCTGCCTGCAAGATCAGGCCCGGCATGACCACCCGGTTGCGGGCCGCCGCAACCCGCAGGAAATCGGCGCGGACCTTGAGTGTCGCCAGCCTGCGCCCACGGATCGACCGCCCGGCGGGTCCGAGCGGCGAAAAATTGCGCGTCAGGCAGACAGCCGCTTGCGGCCCTTCGCCCGCCTCGCGGCAAGCACGCGGCGGCCGGCGGCCGTCGCCATCCGCGCCCGGAACCCGTGGCGGCGCTTGCGAACGAGGTTGCTGGGCTGGTAAGTGCGCTTCACGGCACCGGCTCCGATTACGAGATCTCTTTCGAGCGGAGGCCGCTATATAAAAGAGGCGGTCGGCCAAGTCAACGCCGGCTCGGCATCAGCAGGGGATGGCGGCTCGTGGAATGGCGGGCGCCGATGAGGCGTTCGGCTTGAGCGGGGGTTGCCGGCGTGCGATGACGGGAGAGTCATGGGGAGCAATGTGGGCGCCGATGTTGGATGACGCGACGGTCGAGGCTGCCGATCGTGCCGCCCGAGTTTGGGCCGCCGCCGAACCCGGGCCGATCGTTCCCGGCAGCGAGGCGCACAAGACAGCATTTTGCCGGATGCTGCTAGACACTCATAACCGCTACAAGCCCTCGATTATCGATTGGCCGACGCTCGATCGCGAGGCGCGCGACAGGCTCGTCGGCCTGCCGATCTGGGACATCGCGGTGCAGACCGAGGGCAAAGCCCGCTTGCGGGTGCTCAGCTACGGCGAGACGATCGCCGATCCCTTGCTGCGCCAGGCGATCGAGCTCGACGGGCGCGAGGAAGGACGGCACAAGGAGGTCCTCTCGAACCTGGTCGCGGCCTACGGCATCAGCCTCGCGCCCGAGCCGGAATATGTGCGCCCGCGCGATCCCGAATGGGCGTTCATGGTCACCGGCTTCAGCGAGTGCATCGACAGCTTCTTTGCCTTTGGCCTGTTTGCGTTGGCCAAGCGCTCCGGTTTTTTTCCGCCGGCTCTGGTCGACACCTTCGAGCCCGTCATGCAGGAGGAAGGCCGGCATATCCTGTTCTTCGTCAACTGGGCGGCTTGGCATCGGCGCCGGCTGCCGTTGTGGCGGCGTCCGCTGTTCCTGATCAAGACGCTCGCGGTCTGGGCCTTTCTGATCTGGGAGCGCATCGGCATCGCCCACGGCGTCGGCGCGGCGGCCGATGACAGCGCCGTGCAATCGGCGCCGCAGGACAACAACTTTACCGTGACCGGCGGTAAGTCGCTGGGTGCGGTCGATCTTTCCCCGGCGGCGCTGATCGAGATCTGCCTGGCCGAGAACGATCGGCGGCTTGCCGGATACGATCCGCGGCTGCTGCGGCCCAACACCGTGCCGCGAGTGATGCGTTTGGCCCGACGCCTGATCCGCCTGGGCCGCCGCCTGACGTGGTGGCGCGGTACGGCTGCGGCCTCGTCATGAGAATTGGCTCGGACGAACACAAAAAGCGGTTCTGCGATCAGTTCATCGCGAGTCACGACCAATACAATCCCGAGACCCTCGCCTGGCCCGATCTCGACGAGGCGGCGCTGTCCCGGCTGCGGGCGATTCCGTTCTGGCCTGAGGTGCTCTACACCGAGCGGCGTGCCGGCGCGATTGTCGACGCCTTTGCGGCGACGATCGCCGATCCCTTGGTGCGCGAGGCGGTCACGCTCCAGGGTTTCGAGGAGGCCCGCCACGCCCGTCTGCTGCGGCTGATGATCCGCCGCTACGGCATTGTCGCCGAGGAGCGTCCGCTCGAGCTGCCGGGCCCCGATCTCTACCGCTCCTTTGCTGATTTCGGCTATGGCGAGTGCCTCGACGCCTTTCTCGGCTTCGGCGTATTTCAGATCGCCCGGCGGTCGGGGTTTCTGCCCGAGCCGATGTTCGCGATTTTCGAAACGCTGATGCACGAAGAAAATCGCCACATCGTATTTTTTGTCAATTGGATGGGGTGGGAGCAGGCGCGTCGCGGACGGCACCGGCAATGGCTGCGCTCGGCGATCGCGGCGCGCTATTACGGCCGGGCGATCGGCCGGCTGCTCGGGACCGTGCGTCGCGGACGGGCGGCCAACCACGGAAAGGACTTTTCGGCGACCGAGGCCAGCGTTTTCCTCGACGGCTTTTCGCTGCGCGGCCTGTTCGAGGAATGCTGCGCCGAGCATGCCCGGCGGATGCAGGCGTTCGACCCTGATCTGCTGCAGCCGCGCTTGCTGCCGAGGCTCGGCGCGGTGGCCCTGGCCGGGATGCGCCTCGAAGCGCGGGTGCGCGGTTCGCGCTAACCCTGGATGAAGCCGGTTTCGCTCCTGGCGGCGACGATCGGGCTCGTTTTTATCGGCGTGCTCGTCGTCCATTTTGGCGCGGACGCGGTCGTTCACTCCCTGCTCAGCGTGGGCTGGGCCCGTTTTGCCGCGATCTGCGCGATCCAGGCGGCGCTGATCGCGGTAATGGGCATCGCCTGGTGGGCGCTGCTGCCGGGGACGAGCCCGTGGCCCGCGATCTGGGCACGGCTCGTTCGTGATTCAGCCTCCGAGGTGCTGCCGTTGTCGCAGGTCGGCGGCTATGTTGCGGGTGCGCGGGCGATGGTCGTCGCCGGGATCTCCGGCAGCACCGCCGCAGCGAGCACGATCGTCGACGTCACCCTCGAATTCCTTGCCCAGATCGCCTATACCGCGATCGCGCTCGCATGGCTCCTGCATCTCGAGCCGCGGGCGCGGGTCGCGGCCCCAGTGGCGATCGGCCTCGCCGTCGCCGCGTGTCTCGCGGCCGGCTTTTTGCTGGTGCAGCGCCGCCGCTTTGGCGTGCTCGATCGCTTCGCCGTCGCGCTCGGTCAGGGCTGGGCCGAGCGGACGGCGGCGGGGGCCGGGACGCTTCACGCGGCGATCGCCTTCATCTACTCACGAGCGGCAGGGCTGTGGGCCAGCTTCGCCCTTCACCTGATCTGCTGGGTGGCGAGCGCGGCCGAGATTTGGCTGGCCTTGCGCTTCCTCGGCGCGCCGCTCGATTTTGGCGCGGTTCTGGTGATCGAGAGCCTGCTCTACGCGATCCGCAGCGTCGCCTTCGCCGTGCCGAACGCGGTCGGGGTTCAAGAGGGCGCCTACGTGCTGCTCGGCCTCAGTTTTGGCTTGACGCCGGAGACTGCCCTGGCCTTGTCGCTGCTGAAGCGCGGGCGCGACCTGGCGATCGGGCTGCCTGCGCTCGGCGCCTGGCAACTGATCGAAGGGGGCCGGCTGTGGCGCCACACCCGGTCGGGCCCGCGCCGTCTCACGAAGTGAAACCCCGGTCGCGGCGACCGGGGTTTCCATTCCTGCACCCGGAGGAAAGGGCAGGGCCCTATGCATCGTCTCGGAGGACCATCGAGGAGACATGACGATGCAGGCGCATAATGCGCGAAGTCCGTGATAGTTGCAATATATATCTCTAAAATTAACCATGTATCTCGCACTCCCGCCAGACACGTCAACAAGGGCCGAAAACTCGTTCTTCTGGCTCGGTCGCGCGCGGATTCGGCGAACCATGCCGCTTCACGCGAAGGTGACCGCGCTGCGCCGGCAGGAACGTTAGCATCACCCCCCTTTCTTGCCGTGCCGGACCCGAGATGCCCGACGCTTCCCCGCCGCGAGCCAGTATCTCCGTGCGCCGCCTCATGCCGCTGGCGCTGCTCCTCGTCGCCGGCATCGTGTTCGTCGTCGCCGGCGGACACCGCTATTTGACGTTTGCCGCACTTGCCGACAACCGCCAGCGGCTGTGCGACCTGGCCGCCCGCTTGGGTTTTGTCGCCGCTCTCCTCTACATCGCGGCCTATGCGGCACTGGTCGCGTTGTCGGTCCCGGGCGGGGCGGTATTGACGATCGCCGGCGGCTTTCTGTTTGGGACCTGGATCGGCGGCGCGTGCGCGGTGATTGGCGCGACTTTCGGCGCGACCGGGGTCTTTCTCGCCGCGCGCGCCGGGTTGGGCGGTCTGGCGCGCCGAGCGGGGCCGTTCTTCGGCAAGCTCGAGGCGGAGTTCCGCGCCGACGCGTTCAATTACCTTTTGGTGCTGCGTCTGGTCCCGCTGTTTCCGTTCTGGCTGGTCAACCTGGTTCCAGCTCTGGCCGGGGTTGGCCTGCCGACCTATTTGGCCGCGACGCTGCTCGGCATCGTCCCAGCGACCTTCGTCTATGCCGGGCTCGGCAACGGCCTCGGCAATGTGGTCGACCAGCCGGATCTCGCGATCGTGTTTCGCCCGAGTGTGCTGCTGCCGATCCTCGGCCTAGCCGTCCTCGCGCTGGTTCCAGTGTGGTACAGGCGCCGGCGCCGCCGACAGAGCCGATGACCTTGTACGAGCCCACCGCCGAGCGGCGCACGCCCGGCATAGAGCGCGCCGCTTGCCTATCCCAGCCCGCGCGCGCTACTCCCTGGCGCAGCGAATCGGAACGGAGGGAACGAGATGATCGCGGGCGAGTTCGATGTCGTCGTCGTCGGCGCCGGCAATGCCGGCATGTGTGCCGCACTGGCGGCGCGCAGCGAGGGGGCTCGGGTGCTGGTGCTCGAGGCCGCGCCGTTCGATGAGCGCGGCGGCAACAGCCGCTACACGGCGGGGGCATTGCGCTTTGTCTATAACGGGGTCGATGACCTGTTGAAACTGTGCGATCTCTCCGAGACCGAACTCGCGACCAGCGATTTCGGCACCTACACCAGCGACCAATACTACGACGATCTCGGCCGGCTGACCGACTACCGCAGCAACCCGGACATGGCGGAATTGCTGATCACCAAGAGCCAGGAAACCCTGTTGTGGATGCGCAGCCAAGGCATCCGCTTCGCGCCGATGTACTCGCGCCAGGCGTTCAAGCACGACGGCAAGTTTGTGTTCTGGGGCGGGCTGGCGCTCGAAGCCTGGGGCGGCGGGCCGGGGCTCGTCGAGGGACTGTTCAAGGCCGCCGAGGAGCGCCAGATCCAGGTCGCCTACGAAGCGCGCGGCGAAAAGCTGATCGCCGATGACGACGGCGTCCACGGCGTCGTCGCCAATGTCGAGGGCAAGACCACCCATATCCCTGCCAAAGCCGTCATCCTCGCCTGCGGCGGGTTCGAGGCCAACGCCGAGATGCGCACCCGCTATCTCGGGCCCGGCTGGGACCTCGCCAAGGTGCGCGGCACCCGCTTCAACACCGGCGGCGGCATCAAGATGGCGCTTGATATCGGCGCGATGCCTTATGGCAACTGGTCGGGGTGCCACGCGGTCGGCTGGGACTACAATGCGCCCGAATTCGGCGATCTCGCGGTCGGCGACAATTTCCAGAAGCACAGCTATCCGTTCGCGATCATGGTAAATGCGGACGGCGTGCGGTTCTGCGACGAGGGTGCGGATTTCCGCAACTACACCTACGCCAAATACGGCCGCCTGATCCTCGAGCAGCCGCACCAGTTCGCGTGGCAGATCTTCGACCAGCAGACTGTTCACCTGCAACGCGACGAATATCGGATCCGCCAAGTCACCAAGGTGACTGCCGATACGATCGACGGGCTCGCCGACAAGATGGCCGAATATGCGGCCGTGAATAAGCTGCGGTTTCTTGACACCATTCGCGAATACAACGCCGCGGTCCAGGGCCATGTCCCGTACAATCCGACGATTAAGGATGGGCGCGGCACGGTCGGCATTGACCCGCCCAAATCAAATTGGGCGATGGCCCTCGAAAAGCCACCCTACGAGGCCTACTGCACGACTTGCGGGGTCACCTTCACCTTTGGCGGGGTGCGCATCGACACCGACGGCAAGGTGCTCGACACCGCGCAACGGCCGATCCCCGGGCTCTACGCGGCCGGCGAATTGGTCGGCGGGCTGTTCTATTTCAATTATCCGGGTGGCACCGGCCTGGTTTCGGGCTCGGTGTTCGGCAAGATCGCCGGCACCAGCGCCGGCAAGCAGGTGCAGCATGGCTGAGGCTCGCGGCGGGCGGGTCCGACCCATGCGCCGGTCCCGTCGCGACAGGTAGCAGACGCCGCCAAGGCACGAACGCCGGCCGCCGGGAATCCGGGACGCGGGAGGATGCCGCGACCGGCCCGGCACGCGCCCTTTGCGTCAATCGCGGCGGTAGGGGTAGCAGCGCGCCCGCTCGAGGGCGATGCCGAAATGCTGGCCCAGTGCGCGGATCGCGTCGGTGTGCTCGACGTAGGGGTCGGCGTTCGCGATACCGACAATGATCGGCCGAAACGTCCGGTCGTCGCGGCCCCCCGGCGGCAGCATGGCGGTGACGAGCGGGCTGCCGTCATCTTCGCGCAAGGTCAGGAACAGCGGCATTTCGCGCTGGATATGCGCCTTCAGCCCGATCTCCTGCTCGAAATATACCTTTGACATGGGCTGGAACGTCTGCGTCGCCTTCTCCTGTTCCTTGCGAAAGAACTTCTCGACGGCATGGCGCATCGCGTCCGACTCGCTCGACGCCTCGGCCTCGGTCTCGATCCGAAACCAGGTTTTCCCGCCTGGAGCATCGCAAACGTATTTCATAAATCCTCCGATGTTGCACAGGCCGGGCCGAAAACGCGAACCGTCCGCGACAGCAGCTTGCCAACCCCGGTAGGGGAGATCAGGACGGCCCGAATCCGCAACCCACGCCCAATATTATAGCAGCATTCTGCGCATCCGTTGCCCTGCTGTCGAGCCTTTGCACGGGCCGCGGTCACCACCGGCGGCGGGTCCGCGGGAAGGGCGCTGGAACCTCCGCGGAGGGTTCGGGCGCCTGCGTCCATTCCCGCCACAGCGCGATCAGCGCCGCCATCACCACCGGACCGAGAAAAATCCCGAGCAGGCCGAACGTCTCGAGGCCGCCGACAATTCCCAGCAACACCCATAAGAACGGCAGCCGTGCCGCCCCGCCGATCAGCACCGGTCGCACAAAGTGGTCGGCCACGAACACGACCAGAAAGCCGAAGGCCACGACCAGCGCCGCCGAGATCGTGCTGCCATTGGTCAAGAGAAAGAGCCCGGCGCCGCAGAACACGATCGGCGCGCCGAACGGGATCATTGCGACGACGCCGGTCAGCGCCGCGATCGGCACCGCATGGGGCAGGCCGGCCAGTGCATAGGCAAAGCCCATCAACAACCCCTCGGCCAGACCGACCAGCACCAGGCCGGTTACGGTGCCGTGCACCGCCGCGATCATATGGCGGCCGACCCGCTCTCCGCTCGGGCCGAGCAACCGATGGCTCAGATCGAGAAGCTGGCGGCTCAGCGCCGCCCCATCGCGAAACAGAAAAAACAAAGTCAGCAGGGTGAAGCCGAACAAGATCGTCCGGTGGACAATTTGGCCGGCGAACTCGCCGGCGGAGCGGGCCGGGATGCGCGTATAGATGCGGCCGAGCAGCGCCTGCATCGTTTCTGGGTTGCTCAGATTGGCCTGCCACAATTGCGCGGCCTGATGTCCGAATGCGGGCAGGTGCGGCAGCCAAGCGGGCATCGGCACCCCGGTGCGTCTCGCCTCGCCGATATAGGCGACGACGGCGCCGCTTTCGCGCGCCACCTCGAAGGCGGCGTAGGCCAGCGGCACGATGATCACGAGGCCGACCAGAAAAGTGAGCAGCAGCGGCGCCGCGACCCTTTGCTCGCGGCCCGCAGACGCCCGCGTCAGACGCAGGTAGAGCGGCCACAGCGCGATCGCGAGGATCGTCGCCCAAGCGAGCGCCGGCAGGAACCGGTGCAGGATCCACAGGCCGAAGAGCCCCAGAGTCGCGGCCATGACCACGCGCGCGACCCGCTGCGAGGAAGCGGTGGGCTCGAACCCGCTGTCCTGCGTTCCGGGTGGAGGATCGGCATCGCAATCCATCGCGCGTCCTCCTGGTTTCCGACCGCCGGCTGAATGCCTCCCCGATGGCCGAGTAGAGGGAGCGGCGGGGGCGGTCGTCAAGGCCATGATCGCCTCGGCTATCTCGATTTCAACGGCCCGGTTGGACGTAGCGTGGCTCTCGTTCAGCGCCTGCGGCAACTCAGCCTGTCCGTGCGCCATCTTGTACTGCCCGGTAACGGCGCCGAAACGCATACTGCGCGCCGAAAACGAGCAGATTGCGCACCAATGGTACGGGGCTGCCCGCCCGTGTGACCCCGCCCCTCCCGCGGTCGACCGCCAGTAGGCGCGGCCCGGTCACAAGTCCCAGCGGAAAGAAGACCGCCAGCCCGAGGAGCCACGCCATCACGGGCAGGATTTCACCCGATGGTCGCAGGACGAGCAGCAGCAGGCCCGTGGTTGTAAAAAGACCCGGAACGATCAGCAGCCGCCACACCGCTTGCTGACGTGTCTGCAGCGACAGCACGCCCCGCCAGACCACGTAGGCGAGCAGGACGAACACGTAGGGCGGCGTATGGGCCAGCATTTCTACGACAAAAGTCACGGGCCGTTTCGCGCTACTCCGTTGTGGCGGTTGTAAGCGAGCCCCGCTTCTATGGGCAGAATTCTTGAGACCTATGGGCCGTGCAGCAGGCTAGGGATGATCGGCGGACGGTAACGGCCGTGTTGCCCAGAACAAGCAAGCCTCGATGGCTAAAAACGCCGCGAGCGGGACCGCCGCCCCAATGAAGCCGCCGATTTCGTAGCCGATCCGGCCCGCCACATAGAGCAGGACGATCATGCCGAGCGCCATCCCCGGCGCACCCAGGCCGCGCATCGCCGCACTCCGATGATAGCCGATCCAAAAGGCAAAGCGCGCCAATACCCAAACAACGGTGGTCGCCAGCACGGCCCGCATCGCCGAGCCGTCCGGGGAATAGGCTGCGAGACCAAAAAGCCCGGCGGCAAACACCAGGATCTGCTCCAATGTGTTTTGCAGGTAGCGCTGATTGACCCGCAGCCGACGGGTTTCAAATCCGGAAAGCGGATCGAACGCCGGCGAAGACAGCCGCTCGTGGGCCACCGCCTCGACGCCGGTCACGAGGCAAAACAGAACCGCAAGGCAGCAGCATTTCAGCGTAAAAAGCATCCTGCCGCCCAGGCTATCCATGCCCGCCAAACGCGGCGCGAGAAACGCAATCGCCAGCCAAAGCACAAGAGCTACCGGGATCGCCGCCGCGATCGCGGTCATGCCGGCGCGGCGCTCGCGGATAAAGCCGGCTTTCTCCGATGCGTCGTTCATGCCGGCAGCCTACAGCAATCGCAGGGCGACAGGCACTCTGCCATCATAGCCGAAGATCGCGCTGCCCCCACCCTACACTCGGCCGAAGGCGGTTCCGCCTTATGCTGGCTGATCCTCGGATTGGAGCTCGCCGGCGGTTACCGCCTGGTGAAGGTGAGATCGCAGGTGCGGGTGGTGACCCAATTGCCCGGCGCCGTCCGGAGCTCGGGGACAGGCGAGAGTCACGCCCCACCACCCATCGAAGCGGCTGGGATCAGCCGTTGCCGACGCCGCGCTCGTGCGCCAGATCGCCGTAAACAGCCCGAGACCACAAGATATCCGGCCCCGCATATTCGCCTCCCTCCGGGATTTCGCGGCGGGTCAGGCATCACCCATTTTGAGAGCGGCGATGAAGGCGGATTGCGGGATCTCGACCCTGCCGAACTGCCGCATCCGCTTTTTGCCTTCCTTTTGCTTGTCGAGCAATTTGCGCTTGCGGGTCACGTCGCCGCCATAGCATTTGGCGAGCACGTCCTTGCGCAACGCCTTGACCGTCTCGCGGGCGATGATCCGGCCGCCGATCGCCGCCTGGATCGCCACCTGGAACAATTGGCGCGGGATCAAATCCTTCAGCCGCTCGCACAACGTCCGGCCGCGCCGCTCGGCCTCGTGGCGGTGGACGATGATCGACAACGCATCAACCGGCTCGCCATTGACCAGGATGTTCATCAAGACGAGATCGCCCTCGCGGTAATCGTCGATCTGATAGTCGAAGCTGGCATAGCCGCGGCTGACCGATTTGAGCCGGTCGTAAAAGTCGAACACCACCTCGTTCAGCGGCAGGCGATAGACCAGCATCGCCCGGCTGCCGGCATAGGTCAGGTCGGTCTGCTCGCCGCGGCGCTCCTCGCACAAAGCGAGGATCGGGCCGAGATAGGCGTCCGGCACCAGGATCGTCGCCTTGATCCACGGCTCTTCGATACGCTCGATCCTGACCGGGTCGGGCATGTCAGCCGGGTTGTGCAGGGTGCGCACCGCGCCATTGGTCAGGTGCACGCGGTAAACGACCGAGGGGGCGGTGGCGATCAGGTCGAGGTCGAACTCGCGGAGGAGCCGCTCCTGGATGATTTCGAGATGCAACAGGCCGAGAAAGCCGCAGCGAAACCCGAACCCCAACGCCACCGAGGTCTCCGGCTCGTATTCGAAGCTCGAATCGTTGAGCCGCAATTTGGCGAGGCTGTCGCGCAACCGCTCGTAATCGGCGGCATCGGTGGGGAAGAGGCCGCAGAACACAACCGGCTGCACGGGCTTGAAGCCGGGGAGCGGCTCGGCGGCGGGGCGGCGGTCCTCGGTGATCGTGTCGCCGACCCGGCAATCGGCGACGGTCTTGATGCCTGCGGTGATAAAGCCGATCTCGCCAGGGCCCAAGGTATCGACCGCGACGCCTTTCGGAGTGAAGACGCCGACCCGCTCGACCGCATGGACCGCGTCGGTCGCCATCAGCCGGATCTTCTGACCGGCACGCAATCCGCCGTCCTTGACCCGGACTAGGATCACGACGCCCAGATAGGGGTCGTACCAGCTGTCAACCAGCAGCGCCTTCAGTGGCGCTGCGGCGTCGCCCTGGGGCGGCGGCAGCCTGGTCACCAGGGCTTCGAGCACGCCCTCGATGTTGAGCCCGGTCTTCGCCGAGATCAGCACCGCATCGGCGGCGTCGAGCCCGATCACGTCCTCGATCTGCTCCCTGACCCGCTCGGGTTCGGCCGCCGGCAGGTCGATCTTGTTCAGGACCGGGACGATCTCATGCCCGGCCTCGATCGCTTGGTAGACATTGGCCAGCGTCTGCGCCTCGACCCCCTGGCTCGCATCGACGACCAGCAAGGAGCCTTCGCAGGCGGCGAGCGAGCGGCTGACCTCGTAGGCGAAATCGACATGGCCCGGCGTGTCCATCAGGTTGAAGACATAATCCTGGCCGTCCCTGGCGTGGTAGACGAGGCGGACGGTCTGCGCCTTGATCGTGATGCCGCGCTCGCGCTCCAATTCCATCTGGTCGAGCACCTGCTCGCGCATCTCGCGCGCCTCGAGCCCGCCGGTGGCCTCGATCAGCCGGTCGGCCAAGGTCGACTTGCCGTGATCGATATGGGCGATAATCGCGAAATTGCGGATCTGAGAGAGCGGGGTCATGCGAGGCGAACATAGGGTCGCCGCATCGTCGGATCAACGCGGGTCGCGGGCGCTCACAAGGCCGCCGCTTCGATTCCCAGCGCGCGGGCCGCAGTCAGCATGCGGGTGTCGAAACTAGCCAGCTGCACGGGATCGCTTTCTGCGTTGAGAAATACAGCGGTCGCGAGATGAAGGGCATCCAGCGTGCGCACCGGCACGGGGAAGGATTGTAAGGCGCGGCGCAGGGCGGATGCCGACATTTCGGTCATATCGACCTTGGAGAGCAGTGCGACGATTTCGGTTCGATCCGGCCGTTGCGAACGCGCGAGAGCCCTGTTCCAAACCTCATATTCCAACAATCGGCTGGAAACCAAAACCTTGCTCCAGAGCGTCGCGCTGGGGTGTAGGTCCTCGGCGAACAGCTGAGCGAGAACCACCGAGCTGTCAATGTAGATCAGCAACGGTCCGCACGGTCCCGGTCGAGGTCGGCCAGGAGCTGCTCCAATGTGTATCCGGGGATCGGGTGGCGCGGCGGCAGCGGCCCTCCGGGATTTTGGGCCGGCGTGATCCACCCTTCTCGGATTCCGCGGGCGAGCACGGGGTGATCTTTATAGCGGTCCGGGACCTGTCGCGCCGGGTTGATCTCGGCGACGACGCGGCCGCGGTCGGTGATGACGACGGTTTCGCCCGACGCCGCGAGCCTAACATATTCGCTGAGCTTGTTCTTCAGGATTTTCAGACCGACCTTCCGCATGGAGCTGCAGTAGCCTCCAGGAGCCACTTGGTCAAGAATGGTATCTGATCCGCCGCAGAGGGATTAGACTGCGAAACGCCGGAACAGGGAGCGAGCCAGCAGGGATGACGATGCTGGACGATAGGCAAGCCGCGCTCGAAAGCGAAACCGTCGAGCTGCGGCGCCAGCTCGACGCCTGCCGCGCCGAACTCGCAGAGGCGCGCGCGCAGCAGACTGCGACCGCGGAGGTCTTGCAGGTCATCAATTCCTCGCCCGGCGACCTCGCGCCGGTATTCGACGCGATGCTCGAAAAGGCAATGCGCCTGTGCGAGGCTTCCTTCGGCAGTTTCGCGAGGTTTGATGGCGAATTCTTCAATGCCCTAGCGCACCGGAATGTGCCGGCCGAACTAGTCGAGGCGCTGCGCGAGCCGATGCCGCTTACGCCTGGCGGGCATCTGATGCAGATAGCCAATGGCGAGGCGCTCGTGCCCATCACTGACTTCGCCGATACGGACGCCTATCGGTCCGGAAAGAAATGGGCTGTCGCATTGGTCGAGAAGGGCGGCGCGCGGACGGCTGTATGGGTGGCCTTGCGCAAAGACGGGGCACTTCTCGGAGTCTTGGTCATTTACCGCCGCGAAGTTCTACCGTTCACGGACAAGCAGATTGCGCTGTTGCAGAACTTCGCGGCGCACGCGGTGATCGCAATGGAAAATGCGCGCCTCATCACCGAGACGCGCGAGGCCTTGGAGCAGCAGACCGCGACCGCCGAGGTGTTGCAGGTCATCAATTCCTCGCCCGGCGACCTCGCCCCGGTGTTTGATGCGATATTGGAGAAAGCGCACGCCCTCTGCGGAATCGCTTTTGGTGCTCTGCACGTCAATGAGAACGGCAAGTTCCGTGCTGCTGCGGTGCGAGGCGTCACGGGCGGATTGGCGGAGCTGCTTCGCCAACCCCTTGATCCACCTCCTGGATCTCCGGCGGCGCGGCTGCTCGGCGGTCAACCGATCGTCCAAATCACTGATATGGCAGAATTTGCCAAGCACCACCCCGACGATCCGAGGGCGCAAGCATGTGCCGAAGACGGATTGCGCACCGTGCTATTTGTGCCGCTCCGCAAAGACGACGATCTGCTCGGCCATGTCGCCGCGTTTCGCCAGGAGGTGCGGCCGTTCTCCGAAAAGCAGATCGCGCTGTTGCAGAACTTCGCGGCGCAGGCAGTCATCGCGATGGAGAACGCGCGGCTCTTAGGTGAACTGCACGAACGAACGCGGGATCTGCAGGAGTCGCTGGAATACCAGACCGCGATCAGCGACGTGCTGAAAGTTATCAGCGGATCAACTTTCGATATCCAACCGGTGTTTGAGACCATCAGCGAGACCGCCACGCGGCTGTGTGATGCCGATTTTGCGTTGTTCTCGAGACGCGAGGCTGATGCTTATCGCGTCGTGGCGACCTTCGCTTTCTCGCCCGAGTTCGACGCGTTTATTCGCGGTCGATTACTCCCGACAGGTCGAGGGAGCCTGTCCTCACAAGTCGCGGCTGCAGGCCAAGTCGTCCACATCAATGACGTTGCCGCCGACCCAGACTATGCGGTGCCGGAGACGGTCACGCTGGCAAAGGCCCGGACAGTGCTCGGCGTACCGCTATTGCGTGAGAGGGTCGTGGTCGGGGTTATTGCGCTCGCGAGGAAGCGGGTACTGCCGTTCGCCGAGCGGCAGATCGAACTGGTCCGCACCTTCGCCGACCAGGCGGTGATCGCGATGGAGAACGCGCGGCTCCTCGGCGAACTGCACGCCCGCACTGACGATTTGCAGGAGTCGCTCGAATACCAGACCGCGATCAGCGACGTGCTCAAGGTCATCAGCCGATCGGCGTTTGATCTGCAGACCGTCCTGCAAACGGTAATGACGACGGCGGTCCGGCTGTGCCGTGCCAATTCGGCCACCATCTACCGCAATGAGGGCGGCGAATATTGCTGGGCAGCCGGTCACATGCTGTCCCCGGAATACGAGAAGATCGAGCGCGCGGTCAGAATTAGGCCGGGGACTGGCACGGTGGTCGGCCGCGCCACGATGGAAGGCCGGACCATTCAGATCCTCGACGCGTGGACGGACCCGCTCTATGAGGCCAAGGACGACGCCCGCCTCGGTGGCGTGCACACGATGATCGGCGTGCCGCTGCTGCGCGAGAACGCGCCGATCGGGGTCATCGGTCTCGCCCGGCAGCGGATCGAGGCGTTTTCCGAGCGCGAGATCGCGCTCGTCACCACCTTTGCCGACCAGGCGGTGATCGCGATCGAAAACGCTCGGCTTATCGACGAATTGCGAGAGCGCACCGCGGAGCTCGGGCGCTCGGTCGAAGAGCTGAAGATGCTCAGCGACGTCGGGCGCGCGGTCAGTTCGACATTGGATCTGCGGACTGTGCTGTCGACAATTCTGACCTCCTCTCTCGGGGTGACCTGGGCAAATGCCGGGGCGATCTTTCGCTATGTTCGCGCAGAGCGCGCATTCCGGCTGGTCGAGGCGGTCGGGTGGGAGGAGGAACTGCGGCAGTCGGTCGGGGATCTGTGCATCGCCGAGGCCGAGACTGCGATGGGTGATGCGGCCGCCCGGCGCACACCGATCCAGATCGCCGATCTTGCCCGGCGGCCGAGTGCGCCATTGCGCGATGCCGCTCTCGCGGCCGGGTTTCATTCCACGCTGATCGTGCCGTTGGTCGGGGCCGAGCGCATCTTTGGGGCCATCACTCTGATGCGGCACGAGGCCGGCGAATTCCCCGCCCAGACGGTAAGGCTGATGCAGACCCTGGCGAGCCAATCGGTACTGGCGATCCAGAACGCCCGGCTGTTCCGCGAGATCGCCGACAAGAGCGAGCAACTGGCATTGGCCAGCCAGCACAAATCGCAATTCCTCGCCAATATGAGCCACGAATTGCGCACGCCATTGAATGCGATCCTCGGCTATGCCGAATTGCTGGTCGACGGCATTTACGGCGCATTGCCGGAAAAGGCGCAGGGTGTTTTGGAGCGCGTGCAAAGCAACGGCCAGCATTTACTGGCATTGATCAACGACGTGCTCGATCTGGCCAAGATCGAAGCGGGCCAGCTGACCTTGACCCTGGAGGATTATGCGCTGGCCGAGGTTGTGCGCTCCGTCGTCGCTGCGACCGAGCCATTGGCCGCGACCAAGGGGCTCAAATTCATCACCGCGGTCGAGGACGGCTTGCCGATGGCGCATGGCGACGCGCGACGCGTCTCGCAAGTGCTGTTGAACCTTGTCGGCAACGCGGTCAAATTCACCGATCAGGGCGAGGTCGAGATCACGGCGTCCTTTGCCAACGGCCAATTCGCGATCGAGGTGCGCGACACCGGTCCCGGCATTGCCGAGGCCGACCAGGAGCGAATCTTCGGCGAATTTCAGCAGATCGACAATACCAGCACGCGCAAAAAGGGCGGCACCGGCCTTGGCCTCGCGATCTCCAAGCGCATGGTCGAAATGCAGGGCGGCCTGATTTCGGTCGAACTCCGCGCTCGGCCATGGGTCGACCTTCCGCGTGGTGTTGCCGGTCCATGTCGAGCCGGCGCTGGAGGAGGCGGCATGACCAAGCGGATCCTCGTCGTCGAGGACACCGAGGACAATCGCAAGCATCTTCCGTGATCTGTTGTCGAGTGTCGGATACGAGCTGATCGAGGCGGTCGACGGCGCCGAAGGGCGTAGCGATGGCGCAAAGCGAAAAACCCGACCTGATCCTGATGGACATCCAACTGCCGGTTGTCGACGGCTACGAAGCGACCCGCCAAATCCGCGCCATCCCCGGTCTCGCGCAAGTGCCGATCATCGCGGTGACCTCTTATGCGCTTTCGGGCGACGAGGCCAAAACGCGCGCCGCCGGCTGCGACGGCTATGTCGCCAAGCCGTTCAGCCCGCGCCAATTGCTCGCCAAGATCCGCGAATTCCTCCCCGAACCGGGGTGATCAGAAATGCACGAGCCGGCCCGCATCCTGGTCGTCGATGATGTCCCGGACAATGTCGAGATCCTGCAGCTAAGGCTCGAAAGTCAGGGCTACAAGGTCGTTACCGCCGGCGACGGTGAAGAGGCGCTCGAAAAGACCCGCGAGCTGCTTCCCGACCTCGTGCTGCTCGATATCATGATGCCCAAAATGGACGGCATCGAGACGGTCAAGCAGATAAAGGCCGACTTCTCGCTGCCGTTCATCCCGGTGATCCTGGTTACCGCGCGGGCGGATGCCAAGGATGTTATCGCCGGGCTGGAAAGCGGCGGCGACGATTATCTAACCAAGCCGGTAGACCATGCCGCACTCTCGGCGCGGGTGCGCGCGATGCTGCGCATCAAGGCCTTGCACGACACGGTGCAGGGGCAGGCGCGGCGTCTGGAGGAGCAAGCGGCCAGCCTCGCCGCGTTGAACCGTACTCTGGAAGAGCGGGTCGCTGCGCAGGTCGCCGAGATCGAGCGGGTCGGTCGGCTCAAGCGCTTCCTGGCGCCGCAGATCGCGGAAACCCTCCTTTCATCAGGCGGCGAAGCGATCCTCGAACATCACCGGCGCGACATCGTCGTGTTGTTCTGCGACATGCGCGGCTTTACCGCTTTCTCGGAAACCGGCGAGCCGGAGGACGTGATGGCGGTGCTCGGCGAATATCACGGCGCGCTGGGTCCGCTGATCCACCGCCACGAGGGCACACTCGACCGCTTTACCGGGGACGGGTTGCTCGTGCTCTTCAACGACCCGGTGCCATGCCCCGACCCGGCGCTTCGCGCTGTTCGGCTTGCGATCGAAATGCGCGAAGCCGTCGCGTCGCTCGCCCGCTCATGGACAGTCCGAGGGCACAAGATCGGCTTTGGCGTCGGGATCGCCCAAGGCTACGCGACGCTCGGGCGAATCGGCTTCGAGGGCCGCTCCGACTACACCTCCATCGGAACTGTGACCAACCTCGCGGCCCGGCTATGCGACGAGGCACAGGATGGGCAGATTCTGGTGACTCGGCGTATCGCCGCAGCAGTCGAGGGCGTCGCCGAGTTCGAGCCGCTAGGCGATCTTGCCCTGAAAGGATTAAGCCGTCCGGTGGCAGTCCTGAACGTGCGCAGCCTCGCCTCGACCACCGATGGCGGGTTGTTTTAGCGGCAAGCGCGGGGCTTCGCGGTGGGTGGCATGAACTCGGCTGAAGTCCTACATTCTATCGCCATGTTACCGGTCCTCGTCGCCGAACGCCCGCACAGCGATGTCGGCAAGCCGTTTGCGCTTTCTTCCGAGTTCCGCCCGGCGGGCGACCAGCCGCAGGCGATCGACGAATTGTGCGAGGGGATCGCGCGCGACGAGCGCAACCAAGTGCTGCTCGGCGTCACCGGCTCGGGCAAGACCTTCACGATGGCGCATGTCATCGCCCGCACTGGGCGGCCGGCGATCATTCTCGCGCCCAACAAGACGCTGGCGGCGCAGCTCTACGGCGAGATGAAGAGCTTTTTTCCAGAAAACGCGGTCGAATACTTTGTTTCCTACTACGATTATTATCAGCCGGAGGCCTACGTTCCGCGCACCGATACGTATGTCGAAAAGGAATCCTCGCTGAACGAGGAGATCGATCGGATGCGCCATTCGGCGACCCGCGCGATCCTCGAGCGCCGCGACGTGATCGTCGTCGCCAGCGTGTCGTGCATCTACGGCATCGGCTCGGCCGAGACCTACTCGCAGATGACGCTCGCTCTGGCCAAGGGCGACCGGGTCAACCGCACCCAGTTGTTGGCCCGCTTTGTCGAATTGCAATACCGGCGCAACGACCACAATTTCGCGCGTGGCGCGTTTCGCGTGCGCGGCGACACGGTCGAACTGTTCCCGGCGCATTACGAGGACCGGGCCTGGCGCATCTCGCTGTTTGGCGACGAGATCGAGGCGATCCATGAGATCGACCCGCTGACCGGGGAGAAGACCGCCTCGCTGCAATCGATCAAGATTTACGCCAACAGCCACTATGTGACGCCGCGCCCGACACTCCTTCAGGCCATCGAGCAGATCAAGCGCGACCTGAAAATCCGCCTCGAGGAATTGTTCGCCGAGGGCAAATTGCTCGAAGCACAGCGGCTCGAGCAGCGCACCACCTACGACCTCGAAATGATCGAGGCGACCGGCAGCTGCGCCGGCATCGAGAACTATTCGCGCTATCTGACCGGGCGCAAACCGGGCGAACCGCCGCCGACCTTTTTCGAATACATGCCGCGCGACGCGCTGGTGTTTGTCGACGAAAGCCATGTGACGGTGCCGCAATTGGGCGGCATGTTCCGCGGCGACTGGATGCGCAAGACGACACTTGCCGAATACGGCTTCCGGCTGCCCTCCTGCACCGACAACCGGCCATTGAAGTTCGAGGAATGGGAGGCGATGCGCGGCCAGACCGTGTTTGTCTCGGCGACCCCGGGACCGTGGGAGATGACCCGTGCCGGCGGTGTCTTTGTCGAGCAGATCGTGCGGCCCACCGGGCTCGTCGACCCGCCCTGCTTGATCCGCCCGGTCGACACCCAGGTCGACGACCTGATGGCCGAATGCCGCGACGAGGCGCTGAAGGGCCACCGCGTGCTGGTCACCACATTGACCAAGAAGATGGCCGAGGCGCTTGACCGAATATCTGCACGAGGCCGGGCTCAGGGTGCGCTACATGCACTCCGACGTGGACACGCTCGAACGCATTGAGATCATCCGCGACCTGAGGCTCGGCGTGTTCGACGTGCTGATCGGGATCAACCTTCTGCGCGAGGGGCTCGACATCCCGGAATGTGCGATGGTCGGCGTGCTCGACGCCGACAAAGAGGGCTATCTGCGCTCGCGCACCTCGCTGATCCAGACGATCGGGCGGGCGGCGCGGCACATCGACGGGCGGGCCATCCTCTATGCCGACCGGATGACCGACAGCCTCAAAGCGGCGATCGAGGAGACCAACCGCCGGCGCGAAAAGCAACAGGCCTACAACGCCGAGCACGGGATCACGCCTGAAAGCGTGCGGCGCGGCATCGCCGACATCCTCGAAAGCGTCTACGAGCGCGACCATGTGACCTTCGGTTTGTCCGAAGGCGAAGCTGCGCATTACCAGGGCGCCGACCTGAAAACGGTGATCGCCGACTTGGAAAAGCGCATGCGCGACGCCGCCGCCGACCTCGAATTCGAGGAAGCGGCGCGGTTGCGCGACGAGATCCGCCGGCTCGAGCAGGCTGATCTCGGGCTGCCGGCGCCGCCGACGAGTGGGGTCCGTGGCGGGTCGAGGCGCCCCGAAGGCCCGCGCGGCCGCTCAACCGCCGGTCGCGCCGGCGTTTCGGCCCGCGAGGTCACCCGCGCCAAGGTGCGCGCCCGCAAGGAACGCCGTGCTCTCCGCCGCTGACGTCGAGGCCGGCCGGTTGACCGGGGCGGTGCCGGCTCCCGCCGTGCCCAAGACGGCGCTGGTGACCGGCGGCGGCCGTCGCATCGGGCGGGCACTGGCGCTGGCGCTGGCCGAGGATGGGTTTGCCGTCGCGGTTCACTATCACCGCTCGCGACAGCCGGCCGAGGCGGTGGTCGAGGCGATCCGCGGCCGCGACGGCATGGCGCTGGCGCTCGGCGCCGACCTCGCCGACGAAGACGCCGTGCGCAGTCTCTTGCCGCAGGCCGAGCGGGCGTTTGGGCCAGTCGGCGTTCTGGTCAACAACGCCGGAGTGTTCGGCGACGAAACGGTCGAAACCGTGACCCGCCGAAGCTGGGACCTGCATCTTGCGGTCAATTTGCGCGCGCCGTTTGTGCTGATCCAGGATTTCGCGGCGCGGCTGCCGGGCGATGCCGGCGGGGTCGTGGTCAATATGCTGGACGAGAGAGTATGGTCGCTAACCCCGTATTTCGTTTCCTATACCCTTTCGAAGGCGGGGCTGTGGACCTTGACCCAGACAATGGCGCTGGCACTGGCGCCGCG
Organism: uncultured Alphaproteobacteria bacterium; assembly: GCA_963832875.1. Lineage (GTDB taxonomy): Bacteria > Pseudomonadota > Alphaproteobacteria > ATCC43930 > CGMCC-115725 > AP-15. Next base: position 327,392 of record CAWHWB010000010.1, read on the forward strand.
CATCCGCGTCAACGGCATCGGACCGGGGCCGACTTTGCCGAGCCCGCGACAGAGCCCGGAGCAATTCGCCCGCCAGTACGCGATGATGCCGCTCGGCCGCGGCACCAGCCCGCAGGAAATCGCCACGGCGATGCGCTTCATCTTGTCGGCGCCGGCGTTGACCGGACAGATGATCGCGCTCGACGGCGGCCAGCACCTGGGATGGGCGCAGCCGCAGCGTGCGCCGCTCGAATGACCGCGCTCGCCCGCAGCGCGAACGAGACACTCGTACCAACGCGGCGTTAACCGGATGATCTTGTTGTATTCGGCGGTGGCGGTCGGTGGCGATTTGTTCACAGGCGATGTGACAGGCGTGCGACAAGGGTTTCGCCGGCTGCCGATCGCTTTGGTTCGGAGAAAATTAACCAGATGAAAAAATCAGCTAAAGAGATCAATGAGTTACGCAATTGCCTATTTTTGAGGCAAAGCTAGGTAACCCGAGCAGGGGCTGGATTCCGCCTCCGATCATGTCGAGTTCTCAACAGAGTTATCCACCGGTTTCGTGGATATCGGCGGAGCGCCGAGAATTCCGATGGCGACACAACCGGTTGACGAACGGCTGACGAAGGCGGTTGACGCGATGCTGACGGAAGCCCCATCGACGAGGCTCCCGCGAGAGCGCTCGTCCCGGCGACAGAAGCCGGCGCCAATGGACCCGCGCCGGGCGCCCGAGAGCGTTGCCGCGGGGCCCCTCGCCGATGCACGCCGCGATCCAGAAGCGGCGAACGCCGCGGCCGATCACGCCCTCGCCAGCCCAGCGCCAGAGCCGCAGATATCGGGCGGAATCGCGGCGGGGGTTGCGGTGGTCCGGGCCGCGCTGAACACCATGCCGGCGACGCCGGGCGTCTACCGCATGCTCGATCGCAAGGGCGACGCGCTCTACGTTGGCAAGGCGCGCAACCTGAAGAGCCGGGTGCAGAATTATGCCCATCCCGCGGCCCTCTCGAACCGGCTGCGGCGCATGGTGGCCGAGACCGCGGCGATGGAAATCGTCTCGACCCACACCGAGGCGGAGGCGCTGCTGCTCGAATGCAACCTGATCAAGCGCCTGATGCCGCGCTTCAACGTTTTGCTGCGCGACGACAAATCCTTTCCGCTGATCCACCTGACCGCCGATCACGAATTCCCGCAGCTGGCCAAGCATCGCGGCGCACGCAACAAGGCCGGCAGCTATTTCGGTCCGTTCGCTTCGGCAGGGGCGGTCAACCGCACCCTGATAACCCTGCAAAAGGCGTTTCTGTTGCGCTCGTGCAGCGACAGCGTCTTTGCCAACCGGACCCGCCCGTGCCTCTTGCACCAGATCAAGCGGTGCAGCGCGCCCTGCGTCGGGCGTATCGGCCGCGAGGAGTATGCCGGGCTGATCGAAGAGGCGCATGCCTTTCTCTCCGGTGGCAGCAGCGCGGTGCAGCACCGCCTCGCGGCCGAGATGCAGGCCGCGGCTGCGGCTCTCGATTTCGAGGCGGCGGGGCTGATCCGCGATCGCATCCGGGCGCTGTCCCTGGTTCAGGGACACCAGGACATCCACGTTCCAGGGGTGGTCGACGCCGATGTGATCGGCGCGCACCAGGCCGGCGGCCAGACCTGCGTTCAGGTGTTTTTCTTCCGCGGCGGGCAGAATTGGGGCAACCGCGCCTATTTCCCGAGCCATGACCGCCAGCTTCCGGTCGAGGAGGTGCTGGGCTCGTTCGTCGGCCAGTTTTACGACAACCGGCCGAAGCCGCCTTTGGTGCTGCTCAGCCATCGGCTGCCCGAGCAGGAGCTGGTCGAGGAGGCACTGTCGCTCGGAGGCGCCCACGTTGCCCTGGCGGTGCCGCAGCGCGGCGACAAAAAGAAGCTGGTCGACCGCGTCGTCGCCGCCGCGCGCGAAGCGCTCGGCCGCCGGCTTGCCGAGAGCGCCTCGCAACGCCGGCTGCTCGAAGGGGTCGCCGCGGCCTTTGGCCTCGAGGCGGCGCCGAACCGCATTGAGGTCTACGACAACAGTCATATCCAGGGCACCAACGCGGTCGGCGCGATGATCGTTGCCGGGCCCGACGGACTGATGAAGAACGCCTATCGCAAATTCACCATCCGCGGCGTCGCCGCGCGCGCCGCCCTTGACCCTTTGAAGAACCTCTCTCTCCCAATTGGGGAAGAGGGAAGGGCGAGGACGGCTTCCCCGCAAGCCGGCAATCGGTATCGCCCCCTCAACCCGACCTTCTCCCCCGAGGGGGATGGGGAGAAAGAGTTGCGCGAGTCGGGTGAGGGTGGCGACCGACGGGAAGCCATTGCCGGCGGCGACGACTACGCGATGATGCGCGAAGTGCTGATGCGCCGGTTCGCGCGCGCGCTGAAGGAAGATCCCGAGCGCGAGCAAGGTAGCTGGCCCGATCTGGTGCTGATCGACGGCGGGCTAGGGCAGCTAAACGTCGCGCACGGCGTGCTCGATGAGCTCGGCATCGCCGAGGTCGCGATCGTCGGCATCGCCAAGGGGCCCGACCGCAATGCCGGCCGCGAGCGCTTGTTCATGCCAGGCCGCGCGCCGTTCTCGCTCGACCCGCGCGACCCGGTGCTCTATTTCCTGCAGCGGCTGCGCGACGAGGCGCACCGATTTGCGATCGGCACTCATCGCGCTAGGCGCACCAAGGCGATCGGCCATTCGCCGCTCGACGAGATCGTCGGGATCGGCGCTCGCCGCAAGCAGGCGTTGCTGCACCATTTCGGTTCGGCGCGCACGGTCGCCCGCGCCGGGCTCGGCGAGCTGGAACGCGTCGCCGGCATCAGCAAAACCGTAGCAAAAAAGATTTATGATCATTTTCATGCCGACGAGTAGGATGCCGCCGTTATCCTTGTTGTGCTTATCCGCCGGGGGTGGCGCGTGTCGCTGACCAGCCTGCCAAACCTGCTGACGCTGTCGCGCATCCTGGTGATCCCGGTCGTGATCGCAACGTTTTACGTGCCGGGTGACTACGCCCGCTGGTTTGCCTGCGCGCTGTTTTCGGCCGCTTGCATCACCGATTGGCTCGACGGGCACATGGCGCGGCGCTGGCAGCAGCAATCGGAGATCGGCCGGTTTCTCGATCCGATCGCCGACAAGCTCCTGGTCGCGGCGACCTTGTTCATGCTGACCACGTTTGGCCGGTTGTCGGCGGCGGCGGTGCTTCCGGCACTGGTGATCCTGTGCCGCGAAATCCTGGTCTCGGGGTTGCGCGAGTATCTCGCCGGGCTGCGTGTTGGCATGCCGGTCTCGCGGCTGGCCAAATGGAAAACCACGATCCAGATGGTGGCGATCGGTTTTTTGATCGTCGGCGATGCCGGGCCGGGCTTTCTGCCGGTGACCACGATCGGCGAGGGCCTGCTGTGGATCGCGGCGGTGCTGACCCTGGTGACCGGCTACGACTATCTGCGCGCCGGGCTGCCGCACATCACCCGCCCGCGGCGCGCCGGCGCGATCAGCCGCGGCAAGTCCGGCAAGCCGGCCTAGGCACTCATTGTCTCGGCCGCTTTCAGGCCCCAAGTGAGGCCGCAGGCAGCGGCGATGCGGATCTTCGGCCTCGCCGGTTGGAGCGGCAGCGGCAAGACCACTTTGATGACCGCATTGATCCCCGAATTCGTCGCCCGCGGCGTCACGGTGTCGACCGTGAAGCACGCCCATCATGCCTTTGACGTCGATCAGCCGGGGAAGGATTCCTGGCGCCACCGCCAGGCCGGGGCGAGCGAGGTCATGGTGGTTTCCGAGCGCCGCTGGGCATTGATGCACGAATTGCGCGGCGCGCCCGAACCCGGGCTCGACGAGCTGGTGCCGTTGATGACTCCGGTCGACCTGCTACTGGTCGAAGGGTTCAAGCACCACCCTCATCCCAAGATCGAAATCTACCGTCCGTCGCTCGGCAAGCCGCCATTGCACCCCGACGACGCGTTCGTCGTCGCGGTCGCCTCCGACGCAGAGCTTCCGCGGCTGGCGCTGCCATGGCTGCCGCTCGGCGATCCGGCGGTTGTTGCCGATTTCATCCTCCGGCATGACGGGCGTGCGCGATGGCCCAGCTGAGCGACGATTGCTTTGCCTTTGGCGGCGCCCTGATGAGCGTCGACGAGGCGCTTGCCCGGATCGACGCGCGCGTCGTCGCTGTCGTCGACAGCGAGAGGGTGCCGTTGCCGCAGGCCGCGGGCCGGGTGCTGGCGCAAGATTTGGTGGCGAGAATGGACCTGCCGCCGCACCCCAACAGCGCGGTCGACGGTTATGCAGTGGCATATGCCGACCTCTCGCCCGATCGCGAGACCGAGCTGCCGGTCGGCGGCAGGGCGGCGGCGGGCCACCCGTTCGAGCGGTCGCTGCGCCCCGGCGAGGCGATCCGTATTTTTACCGGCGCACCGATGCCCAAGGGTGCCGACACCGTACTGATGCAGGAAGACTGCGTCGCCGCCGGCGGCCAGGTGCGGCTCAAGCCCGGCATCAGGAAGGGGGCAAACCGCCGGCATGCTGGCGAGGATGTCGGCATCGGGCAGGTGGCCCTCGCCGCCGGACGCCGGCTCGGGCCCGCCGAGCTCGGCCTCGCCGCGGCACTCGGTTATGCCGAGCTGCCGGTGTTCCGCCGGTTGCGGGTGGCCTTGCTGTCGACCGGCGACGAGGTGCGCGAGCCTGGCGTCGCGCTGCCGCCGGGTGCGATCTACGACGCCAACCGCTTTATCTTGAGGGCGCTCCTCGACGGCCTCGGCTGCGTCGTCACCGATTTCGGCATCCGCCCCGATCGCGAGGCGGCCCTCGCCGACACCCTCGCCGCGGCCAGCGCTGCGCATGATCTGATCGTCACCTCCGGCGGGGTGTCAACCGGCGAGGAGGATCACGTCAAGGGCGCGATCGAGCGGCTGGGGGCACTCCATTTCTGGCGGCTGGCGATCAAGCCCGGACGGCCGGTGGCGCTGGGGCAGGTCAAGGGCGTGCCGCTGATCGGGCTGCCCGGCAACCCGGTTGCAGTCGTCGTGACCTTTGCCGCCTTGGCCCGCCCGTTGATCCTGAAGCTCGCCGGCGCCGCAGCCACGGCACCCCAACAGTTTCCGGTGCGTTCCGGCTTTGCCTATCGCAAAAAGTCCGGCCGGCGCGAATACGTGCGCGCGCGGTTGGAGCGCGACGGGGCCGAACTCGTCGCCGTCAAATACCCCCGCGACGGCGCCGGCATCCTGTCCTCGATCGTGCAATCGGATGGCCTTGTCATCCTCGACGAAGCGGTGAGCGACCTCGCTGCCGGCACGACAGTCGATTTTCTGCCGTTCGCCGAGGTGCTCGGGTGAAGCTCTTGTATTTCGCCTGGCTGCGGGCCCGCATCGGCCGCGCCGAGGAGGAAGTGCCGATGCCACCCGATGTGCGTGATGTGGCCGGGCTTCTCGATTGGCTGCGAGCACGGGGCCCGCGCTATGCCGAAGCCTTGCAGAATCAGGCCGTCGTCCGCGTCGCCGTCAATCACGACTATGTTGGTCTCGGCCATCCGGTGCAGGACGGCGACGAGGTGGCGATCTTTCCGCCCGTCACCGGAGGCTGAGACGATGATCCGGGTGCAGCGCGAGGATTTCGACGTCGGCGTCGAACTCGAGCGGCTCGCCGCCGGTAATCACCGGGTCGGAGGGATCGCGAGCTTTATCGGGTTGGTGCGCGATTTGGGCGGCGGCGACCGGGTGTCGGCGCTGAGCCTCGAGCATTATCCCGGCATGACCGAGAAGAAGCTCGCCGAGATCGAGCTCGAAGCGCACCGGCGCTGGCCGCTCGATGCCTCCTTGGTCATCCACCGTTACGGTCGGCTCGAGCCCGGCGACCGCATCGTGCTGGTCGCCACCGCCTCGCCGCACCGCGAGGCGGCACTCGCCGCTTGTCATTTTCTGATCGACTGGTTGAAGACCGACGCGCCGTTCTGGAAGAGCGAGGAGACGCCGCAGGGCGAGCGCTGGGTCGAATCTCGCGCCGAGGACGACGCCGCGAAGGAGCGCTGGCAAGGGACGCGGGAACCGGACGCAGCGGCAGATTAGCTGGTCCGTCTACAGTATTGCGTTCGACCATGGCCGCACGCCGGCATGCAGCCTCTCCAACGTGTCGTCAACCACGGTCAGATCGGCGTTGAACCGATTCATCTGGGCGATCATGCCCTTTCTGATCGGTTCCGGGTCCGGGAGCAGCCGATCGGTCCAGAACCGCCTGCTGCGCTCAAAAAAGCCGATCGTGTCGAGAAACGCGGCGGCGAAGTAATACGAGTCGGGGATCATGTCGCCTTTATCCGGGTCGTCAATTTCGCCGCTCTGTCCAACCGAGTGGGCGAGGCACCATTCGAACATCTTTGCCACCGCCCGGCTCGCCCGCCGGCGCTGGCTCGGGTGCATGTGCGGCCAGCCGCGGTAGAACAGCTCGACGACGTCGTAATTGTTGTGGTCGGTCATCTTGCCGTTTTCGAGCCAGCCCTGCGGATACTGTTGCTCGCTGGTCCCCAGCAACGTTTCGACCAGAGTCGGCCACCAGCGCACCAAATGCGGCACATAGCGTGCCATGTGAAAGGTCAGGCTCAAATCCGTGGTCCTGACCTCTGTTCCGCTGTCGAGAATGTAGGTCATGCCGAAGAACCCGGTGCGCGGATCCTGCCAATCGCGCACGAAGCGCTCGAACACCGGCAGGAAACCGGGTCCGTTGAGATAGCCCGCTTGGCCTCCCTGCAGGATCAATCGTGCAATTACCGATATCGCGAGGTTCAGTTCCTTGCGATTATCCTTGCCGCAGCGTTTAACGTCGGACCAGCACAAATCCTGCAAATAGGTAACCATACGGGCTGGATCGTCGATCTGTTCGAGAAAGGTCGGTTTCACCCGCCAGGGCCACTCTCTGGCGAGGACTTGGTCGGTTGACCGGTCGAGCTTGATGAACCACACATCGGTGCCGGGGGCAAAACTGCCGCCGCAATCCTGGGTAAGTCCGTTCGGCGGGTCGGCGCAGGCGAGCGCCGTTTTCAGTCGGTCTACGGCACATGAGGCCGCGTCATGGTCGCTTGTGCAGTTGATGCGCCACTCCGCTTCGTAAAGACGATCCCTTGCCCAACTCGTGTCGCAGCCGGCCAATTCGCGCTGCGAAAGCGTTGCTTCCGCGCCCTCCATGATGTCATTGACTTCCTTGGAGAGGTTCTTCATCGCCGGATAGGCCGCGAACAGCGCGGATTTGGGGTTATAAAGCTGATCCGGCATAGCGGCTCCCGAGCAAGGTGCGCCACAAGCGGGCAAGGATAGCTCTGCACGATCGACAGAACACCCGTTTTCCGACTGCCGCCCCCAAGGCGGCATCGCGGAGGGACAGACCGTGACGCAGAATATTTACGACAAGTCAGATTTCTTCGTCGCGTACAGCCGGCTCGCGCGCTCGGTCGAAGGCTTGGACGGGGCGCCCGAATGGCCGACCTTGCGCGCTTTGCTCCCGGATTTGCGCGAGCGCCGCATCCTCGACCTCGGCTGCGGCTTTGGCTGGTTCTGCCGCTGGGCGCGCCAACAGGGGGCGGCTTATGTCCTCGGCATCGATGTCTCCGCGAAAATGTTGGCGCGGGCCAAGGCGTTCGCGACCGATCAGGCGATCGACTATCTCAGAGGCGACCTCGAACGCCTCGAGCTGCCGCCGACGCCGTTCGACTTGGCATACAGTTCGCTGGCATTCCACTACCTGGAGAACCTCGGAGAGCTGATCGGGCGGGTATCCCGATCGCTGACGCCGGGCGGCAGCCTGGTCTTTTCCGTGGAGCACCCGATGTTCACCGCGCCGATCAGACCGGGATGGTCGAGCGGAGCGGACGGGCGCAAGACCTGGCCGGTCAGCGCATATCTAGACGAGGGGCCGCGTTCGACCGATTGGCTGACTTCGGGGGTGATCAAGCAGCACCGCACCGTCGCCACCTATATCAATCTGCTGATCGCGTCCGGCTTCACCCTGGGCCATGTCGAGGAATGGGGCCCCTCCGCCGAGCAGGTCGGCGCGCATCCTGCCTGGGCCGGCGAGCGCGAGCGTCCGCCGTTCCTGCTGGTGGCGGCGACGCGCTGAAAGGCTGCGCAAGGCGCGGACGACCGCCGCGCGAGGCAACTCGCGGCCACCGAGGCCGATGCGCTAAAGTCGCCTTGCCTTAGGGAGGCGTGCGCACGGAGATAAAAAATGGCGCAAATGCATTCGTCCACGCTCGATCACGCGTTGGAAAACCAGCGGCTCGGCGGCGTGCAGATCCGCGTTGCGGTCATCTGCGGCCTCATTCAGATGTGCGACGGCTACGATGTCGGCTCGATCGGCTGGTCGGTGCCGTCCCTGACCCACGCCTGGCACGTTGCACCGTCGGCGTTTGCGCTGGCGTTTCTGTGGTCGAATATCGGCGTCATGGCAGGCGCGCTCGCCGCCGGCCCGATCGGCGACCGGCTCGGACGCAAGCCCTTATTGCTGATCAGCCTCGCGGTCTTCGGCCTCGCCTCGCTGGCCAGCGCCGTTTCCCCCTCGCTCCGCTTCTTGGCGTGGATGCGCTTTTTCACCGGAGCCGGGATCGCCGGCGGGTTTGCCGGAACGGTGGCGCTGACCGGCGACTACACGCCGCAGCGTCTGCGCGCGATGATGATCATGCTGACCTTTACCGGGGCGCCGATCGGCGGCTTTCTCGGCGGCCTGGTCGTTTCCTTGCTGCTGCATCAGGGCTTCGGCTGGCCGGTCATCTTCATCATCGGCGGCGTCTTCCCGCTCGCGCTGATGGCGATCGCGGCACTGTGGCTCCCGGAATCGCCGCGTCTGCTCGCGGCCAGGGCGAACCTCGCGCCGCGCCATCGCGCATTGCTGCAGCGGCTCGACATCGCGCCGGCGACCGCGGCGGCGCATTCGATCGATGTCGCCCGCGGCAATCCGCTCAAAATGCTGTTCGGCGAGGGCTACGCGTTACAGACGACCTTGCTGTGGATCATCTTTTTCTGCAGCCTGCTCGATCTTTTCCTGTTTGTCTTCTGGCTGCCGGAAGTTCTGCACCTCGTCGGCATGACGCCGGCGCAGGCGGTTTTTGCCACGAGCCTGTACCCGCTTGGCGGAATCGCGGCCGTGCTTTATCTCGGATGGGCGATCGACCGCTTCGGCACACGGCGATCGCTCGCGCTGCATTATGCCGCCGGCATCGTGTTCATCGCGATGATTTCGCTGTTTGTGCTGCCCTATCTGATGCTGCTGGCGGTCGTCCTGCTGTCCGGGTTGACGGTCATCGGCAGCCAGACCGGCTTGAATGCGGCCTGCGGCAAGATCTATCCGGCGCGCATCCGCGCGAGCGGCTATGGGTTTGCGACCGGCGTCGGCCGCTTGGGCGGCATCGCCGCGGCACCGCTCGGCGGGTTTCTGCTGGCGCGCGGCCTACCGCCGACCTATGTGTTTTTGTCCGCCTGCCTGTTTGCCGCGATCGCCGCGCTAGCGACCGCGTTCCTGGCGCTGCCGGGCACGCAGGCGAACCGCATCGCGGCGATGCCGGCGGCCTCGTGAGGACCACTACGTCAGATCGTCGAGATCCACATTCAGCGCGCCCGCCAGCTTTTGCATGTCGCTACCGGCCCTTGCCGCGTACCGCGCTCGATCTGGGACAGGTAGCCTTTGCCAATTCCTGCTTTGCCTGCAAGCGCGGTCAATGTCAGGCCGCGATGCTCATGCCAGACCTTGACGGGGTTCTCGTTGGCAATCAGACGATCGACCACGGCGAGGGGGACCGTTTCCTCGCCGCGGGTGCGTTGGTAAGCGGCCAGCGCCGCCGCCTCCTCGACGATCTCCGCCAATTCGTCGGCTCGAAGCAAGACGAACTCCGCCGTGGTGCCGCCGCCGACCGCGCGAATTTCCGGAACGCGATCGGCGATCAGCGCGCCCAACTCTGCCGCGTCCCCGGCGGCTCGTATCCGGGGCTTCGAGATCCCTCCATAGCTGTTTCCGATCATATTGAAGCACCAGCCTCCGATCGATCATTGCGAGCGAAGCGAAGCAACCTCGGTCCGCTAGGCGCCCCGGAGAGCGCTACGTTCGACGAACTCGCCCCCAGCTACAACGTCAGAATATATACCATTCGCGTGCCACCGGAGGCCGCCACCGCACTTGACAAAAACGCATGACGAACCGCAGGAAGCGCACGGGCGATGTCGGGCCTACCGTGAGAATGCTCGGCTTCCGTCAAAACCGTTGACAATGCCATTCCGTGCGCCCACCACGGCTATCCATAAAATTATCGGTATCATGATAAACAATACAGGTTTTGCTATTCTATAGACAAGGAAGCTCGGTCCAAGACACATCGCAGTTGAGAGACAGAAATAAACGCAAGCGCGAACTGCCGCTGGAAAATTTGCAATCACGTCTCGGTTGAAAGATAACCCAAAAACTCCACAAATGCCGTTAGCAACAGAAGTTTCCACGACAATTGTATAATCAACTGCGCGCCATGCCACCCAACTCCGGATGCACCAAGTGTGCCCAGCACTACAGCGACGGCAACGACCGCAGTTTTCCAAAGGAATGTCCAAATGAAATATGCGATACGCATCACATTATGGTTGATACGAAATTGGAGGGTTTTATAAACGCGGAAACACCAACTCGCCGCGCAGTCCCAACTCTAGGGTAGTCTCTTGTAAAACGCTTCTCTCTCTTGATAATCGGGACCACCCTGGTCGTCAAATTTTCACCCAAGACTTTTGCCACAACATCCAACGCGGCCATTCTTGCAGATACGGCCTGAAATAGACAGGTCTCGTTGGTCATTACGCAGCATGTGAATTCGCAAAACGAGCAGGCTCATTTATTGAGTTCTATCTCGTCTAGGGACGGGAGTCCCTCAATTTTCTCTCTCAGCGACGAACACATACGTTCTTGATGCGCTATAAACTTATCTCTGACCGTGAAAGCCGGTTGAGCGTCGGCCTGTTGTCACATGTAGGTACCAGGGGTTCGACAATTTGCAACAGCAACTCTTTGATATATGGAAAAAGTAGACGACTTTTTAAAGCCGCTGACAATCCTAGGGGCAGCAAGATCAGATACGCCTAAATTCATTAAAGTCTTTTCATCCAATCGAGAGACATATGTATCTGCCATAATCACACGCTATTCTCGTGGCTCGGATTCCCGGGGAGGTGCGGAATGCCTGATCCGGTGCAGCGGCGCCTGCTCTCTCCCTGGATCAGCTCGGGCGTTTTCTTCGTGCGATGTGTGGCTCGCTGAGGCATGCTGCGCCGCCGAGAGGACGAGTGATGCAGGTTCCGAACACGTTTCGCGGTGGACCCGACGAGCGCGGCCATTTCGGCATCTATGGCGGGCGGTTTGTCGCCGAGACCTTGATGCCATTGGTGCTGGCGGTCGAGAGGGCGTATGGCGAGGCCCGCGCCGACGCGGCGTTTCAGGCCGAGCTCGACCATTACCTCGAACATTATGTCGGGCGGCCGAGCCCGTTGTATTTCGCCGAGCGGCTGACCCGGCATTTCGGCGGCGCCAAGATCTATCTGAAGCGCGACGAACTCAACCACACCGGCGCGCACAAGATCAACAACGTGCTGGGCCAAATCCTGCTGGCGCGGCGGATGGGCAAACGCCGGATCATCGCCGAGACCGGCGCCGGCCAGCACGGCGTCGCCACCGCGACCGCCTGCGCGCTCTTTGACCTGCCCTGCGTCGTCTATATGGGCGCCACCGACATCGAGCGGCAAAAGCCCAACGTCTTCCGCATGAAATTACTCGGCGCCGAGGTCATGCCGGTGCATTCGGGGACGGCGACCTTGAAAGACGCGATGAACGAGGCGTTGCGCGACTGGGTCGCCCATGTCGACGACACGTTTTACGTGATCGGCACGGTGGCCGGGCCGCACCCCTACCCGGCGATGGTGCGCGACTTTCAGTCGGTGATCGGCAACGAGACGCGGGCGCAGCTGCACAAGGCCGAGGGCCGGCTGCCCGACACGCTGGTCGCATGCATCGGCGGCGGCTCGAACGCGATGGGGCTGTTTCACCCGTTCCTGGATGATCCGAATGTCCGGATGATCGGGGTCGAGGCCGGCGGCCACGGCCTCGAGACCGGGCTGCACGCGGCCTCGCTGAACGGCGGCGAACCTGGCGTGTTGCACGGCAACCGCACCTATCTCTTGCAGGATGCGGATGGGCAGATCCGCGACGCGCATTCTATCTCGGCCGGTCTCGATTATCCGGGCATCGGCCCCGAGCATGCCTGGCTGCACGATCTGGGGCGGGTCGAGTACGTCTCGATCACCGACCGCGAGGCGCTCGACGCGTTTCAGCTGTCGAGCCGGCTCGAAGGTATCATCCCGGCGCTCGAACCGGCGCATGCGCTGGCCCATGTCGCCAAGATCGCGCCCGACCTGCCGCGCGACCACTTGCTGGTGATGAACATGTGCGGCCGCGGCGACAAGGACATCTTCGCCGTCGCCGAGCATCTGGGGGTCGGGCTGTGAGCCGCATCAAGCAGCGTTTCGCGGCGCTGCGCAGCGAGGGCCGGGCCGGGCTCGTCGCCTATCTGACCGCCGGCGATCCCGATCCCGACATTTCGGCCCGGCTGTTTGCCGGGCTGCCGGCGGCCGGCGCCGATCTGATCGAGATCGGCATGCCGTTTTCCGACCCGATGGCGGACGGCCCGGCGATCCAGGATGCCGGTCAGCGGGCGTTGAAAGCCGGGATGACCTTGCAGCGCACCCTCGCATTGGTGCGCGGGCTGCGCCGTCGGGACGACGCGACGCCCATTGTGCTGATGGGCTACTACAATCCGATCTACCGGCGCGGCGCCGAACGGTTCGTCGGCGAGGCGCTCGAGGCCGGGGTCGACGGGGTCATCGTCGTCGATCTGCCGCCGGAGGAGGATGCCGAACTGGCTGATCCGGCGCACCGGGCCGGACTCGATGTGATCCGGCTGGCGACGCCGACCAGCGACGAGCGGCGCCTGCCGCGGATCGTCGAGGGTGCGAGCGGCTTTCTTTATTACGTCGCCATCGCCGGGATCACCGGCACGCGCCCGGCCGATACCAGTGCGGTCGCCGCCGCGGTCGGGCGCTTGCGCCGGTTCACTCCGCTGCCGGTCGCGGTCGGCTTTGGCATCAAAAACCCGGAGCAGGCCGCCGCGGTGGCGCGCGCCGCCGATGCGGCGGTGGTCGGCTCGTCCCTGGTGCAGCGCCTCGCGCTCAACCTCGACCCCGACGGCCGCGCCAAACCGGGCCTGGTCGAGGCCGTGCTGGCCGAGGTGCGAGGGTTGGCGGCGGGGATCGGCCGGGCGAGACTGGAACCGGCTGCGCCCTAGCCGAGCGCGATCAGCGCCCACAGCACTACAAGGCCGGCGATCGCAAAGCCGGCGTGGGCGCCGACGAGAGCGCCGCTCGGGCGATGGCGGCGCCACCGAGCCCAGGCGATTGCCAGGCCGAGCGCCAGCGCCACCGCGAGCATCCCCACAGCGGTGCGGCCGAACCCGGCAGTGCCCATCGGGTGGTGCGGACGCTCGCCGCCGAGAGCGGCCAGCAGCACCCCGAGGCTTGTCGCCCCGACGCCGCCATGCAGGGCCGCGATTGCCGGATGCGGCGGTCTGCTACCCAGTCCGCGCAGATGCAACAGCGCCAACGCGAGCCCGATCAGGCCGGCGACGCATAAGAGCTCAAAGGCGAGCTTGATCATCACCTTCGCGCCAGCTGGTTCGCCGTTGCACGGCCTATCGCGCGGCTGCTGCCCGGCCGCGTGGAAGGGAACGGCCTGACATCGCTTCGACAGTGCCATGCCCGGTTCGGCACAGGAACGGCCTGCGACGCTCGATCGCACGACCTGCCGGATCGGCCTCCTCACCCGGCGGCGGGTAGGGCTCGCTCAGCTCGGACGCCTGCCGCTTTTGTGGCTCGAGCGCAACAGCGAGGCGGTCCGAAGTCGGCAACCGCTCGGAACCGCAATGGCTGCCGAAGAATCGGCGCAGGCGAGTGGGAGCCGCGCAGTGGTTATTTGGGTGCGGGAACAAGTCCCGGAGTTTGACGCGTTCCCGCGGCATCTAAATTGGACTCTGCGAGATCCGATAAAAGGTTAACCATAAATATTGGCTAATTAACTATCAATATAGTGGATGTTTTTATCTTGTCGGCGTTATTCAAGTCGTGGCGAAGGCAGCCCAGTGTTCAGGCTCAACGTGGCGGAGTGTCGTCGAGAGAGGTCCCGGACATGGCTGCATCCGCTGTGGGTGAAGCGATTGGGCCGGAATTATTCAAGTCATGCAGCGAGATCAGAATGAAACCGCGGCCGCCCACCGCGCGCGAGGGATCACGACCCCAAAGGCCGCTGATCGCAGGATCGATGGCTGTCTGGGCCGCGGTTGAACCGGCCGGTCCGATGGCCGAGTTGCCGCCGCCCGATGTCAAGCGATGGACGGTCCGCCGCAAGGCCGCGGTGGTAACCGCCGTCGCCGAGGGCGTGCTGACCCGAGAGGAAGCCTGCCGCCGCTACCAGTTGACCGAAGAGGAATTCGTCAGTTGGCAGCAGGCGTTCGAGGCGCACGGCCTGCCCGGTCTGCGCTCAACCAGGCTGCAGCAATATCGCAGCTCCGCCTCGCGCCGCGGCGACAAGCCGGACCGATGATCGGAGTCCCTAACCAGGGTTACCGCTCACTCACAGCGGCTGGCCGCGCAACAGGCGGGGGAGATCGCCGGTGATGCCCATCGCGTCGCGCATCAGAAAGCGTTTGACGGGGGCCACGCGGTTAACGGCGGCGAGGCCGAGATCGCGGGCGAGGCGCAAGGGCGCGATCCGGTTCGAGAACAGGCGATTGAGGCCGTCGGTCACGGCGGCGAGAAGCAAGGCGTCGAGGCGGCGCCATTGCTGGTACCGGCGCAGCGGCGCGTCGTCGCCGATGTCGAGCCCGAGCCGGCGCTGGTCGATGACGATCTCGGCGAGGGCGGCGACGTCGCGGATGCCCAGATTGAGCCCCTGGCCGGCGATCGGGTGGATCAGGTGCGCCGCCTCGCCAACGAGCGCCAGCCGGCGGTCGACATAGCGCTCGGCCAGCATCAGCCCGACCGGGTAAGACCAGCGCGGCCCGACCGGCTCGACAGCGCCGAGAAAATCGCCGAAGCGCGCCCCCAGCTCGGCGGCGAACTCGGGCTCGGAAAGCGCCATCAGCCGCGGCGCCAGCTCCTCGCGCTCGGTCCACACGATCGACGAGCGGTTGCCGGTCATCGGTAAGATCGCAAACGGCCCCGCTGGCAGAAAGTGCTCGACCGCGATGCCGAGATGCGGGCGGGCGTGCCGTACCGTGGTGACGATCGCGGTCTGCGGGTAGCGCCACTCGACGGTGCGGATGCCGGCGGCATGGCGCAACGGCGAACGGGCGCCGTCCGCGGCGGCGACGAGGCGAGCGGTCAGCCGGCGCCCGTCGAACAAGGTGGCCTCGGCGGCGTCGGCCGAGTCCGCGACCGCCTCGACTGCGAGCGGGGCGAGGAAGGCGAGGGTGGGGAGCGACTGCGCGCGTTCGATCAGGGCCCGGCGCAACACCCGGTTTTCGACAATCCAGCCGAGCGGCGCGTCGGTGCCGAGCTCGCGGTGGTCGTAATGCACGAACAGCGGCGCATCGTCGTCGGCAACCCGGATTTCGCGGATCGGCTCGGCCTTGGCGGCGACCAGCGGCCACAACCCGAGCGCCGCCAGCACCTGTTGCGAGCCGTAGGCGATCGCCGAGCTGCGACCGTCGAAGCCCTCACCGAGCATCACCGCCGGGTCTTCGCGATCGACCAGTGTTGTGGCGAGCCCGGCGCCTGCGCAGGCGATGGCGAGCAGCAGCCCGTTGAGCCCGCCGCCGGAAATCAGCAATTCGGCATCATCGCTCATCGCCAAAGCATGGGGCGGCGCCGGTGGGCTGTCCAGCCGCCGTCGCAACTGCAACCCGGCGCCAACCGGCAGCGGATGCGCAGGGCCGACGCAGGCTTTCGCGATGCGCGCAGATGGCTTAGTCTGGAGCTGCCGTATTGCGTCAGGAACCGGCCTCGCCGCTCAACCCGCTGCTGGTGCGGATGGGACGTTGGGTTTGGGGAGTGCGCGCCTTGGGGAAGGCCGGCATCGGGGGAAGCATGGCCAGATCGATCGGATTTTCGAACGTCGCCAGCGAGCGCCGCCGGCTCGGCTGGAGCGAGGCGCTGACGGCGTTGAAGCGCCGCGTCTTCGAGACCCTCGGCTTTGGCCTGCTGCTGTCGGCGCTGACGGCGGCTGCGGCGCTGATCTCCTATGACCGGCAGGACCCGTCGCTCGACACGGCGGTCGATCGCGCGGCGCACAACTTCCTCGGCCACGACGGCGCGATTGTGGCCGATCTCTTGCGTCAAGGCTTGGGGCTGGCGGCCTTCGTGATCCCGCTCGTGCTGTTCGGCTGGTCCTTGCGACTGCTGCTCAACCGCCCGCTGACGCGGCTGTGGGTCAAGCTCGGGCTGCTTCCGCTCGCTCTGATCCTGGCGGCGCTGGCATTGTCGGTGCTCGATCACGGCGCGTCCTCTGCCGCAATCGATTGCGGCGGCGCCGTCGGCTGGGCCTTGCACCGGTTGCTGGTCCTGCTTGGGCTCGGCTCGCTGGCATTGCCGATCTCGATGATGGCGGCCGCCGGGCTCGGTCTCTTGCTGCTGATGATCCTCGGACTTTCATGGCGCGATTGGCGCGATTTGGGCGCTGGCGCCGGCAGTGGCGCCGGCCGCCTGGCCGTCTTTTCGGGGCGCGGGACCGTCGTGGCCGCCGGGTTCGGCGCCAGACTGGCACGGCGCTGGTGGCAGGCGCGGTCGGGCCGGGGGGTGGAGGCCGCCGGGGCCGGGGCCGGAGCGCAGCTTCGCTCAGTGGTGACGCCGATGCCGGAGCGGCGCGAGCCGCGGCTCGACCGGGCCGCCCCGCCCGAAGTCCCGGGCAGTGATCGCGATCATGGCCGTCTGGTTCGGTTGGTGGCGCCGCAAGCGAGGCCGATGATGCCCGGCCGGCGCGGCGAGCAGGAGCGTCAGCCCCGCCTCGATCTCGTCCCCGACGAAGCGCCGGTGCTGCCCTCGCTCGAGCTACTGGAGAAGCCGCACGCCGCCAGGGCCGCCGCGATCGATGAGGACGCGCTCGAAAAAAACGCCCGCATGCTCGAAACCGTGCTCGAGGATTACGGGGTGCGCGGCCAGATCATGCAGGTCCGCCCCGGCCCGGTAGTGACGCTCTACGAATTCGAGCCGGCGCCGGGGATCAAGGCGTCTCGGATCATTGGCCTTGCCGACGACATCGCCCGCTCGATGAGCGCCCTCTCGGTGCGCGTCGCGGTGGTGCCGGGGCGCACGGTGATCGGCATTGAATTGCCGAACCGCAAGGCCGAGACCGTATATCTGCGCGAGCTGCTCGATTCGCCGATCTACGAAAAGCACCCGGGCCGCCTTGCGCTCAGCCTCGGCAAGGACATCTCCGGCGAGCCGGTGCTGGCCGACCTCGCCAAGATGCCGCATCTGTTGATCGCCGGCACCACCGGATCGGGCAAATCGGTCGGCATCAACACGATGATCCTGTCGATCCTGTACCGGATGCCGCCCGATCACTGCAAATTCATCATGGTCGATCCGAAGATGCTGGAGCTGTCGGTCTATGACGGCATCCCGCATCTGCTCGCCCCGGTGGTCACCGATCCCAGGAAGGCAGTCCTCGCGCTCAAATGGACGGTGCGCGAGATGGAGAACCGCTATCGCAAAATGTCGAAGCTCGGCGTGCGCAACATCGAGGGGTTCAACGCCCGGCTCGCCGAAGCCGCGGCCAAGGGCGAAAGCTTGGTGCGCAAGGTGCAGACCGGCTTTGACGAAGAAACCGGCCAGCCGATCTTCGAGCCGCAGCCCTTCGACGCCAGCGAATTGCCGCTGATCATCGTCGTCGTCGACGAGATGGCCGATCTGATGCTCGTCGCCGGCAAGGACATTGAGGCGGCGATCCAGCGTCTGGCGCAGATGGCGCGTGCCGCCGGCATCCATATCATCATGGCGACCCAGCGACCGTCGGTCGACGTGATCACCGGCACGATCAAGGCGAATTTCCCGACCCGCATCAGCTTTCAGGTGACCTCCAAGATCGACAGCCGCACGATCCTCGGCGAAGGCGGCGCCGAGCAGCTCCTGGGCCGCGGCGACATGCTCTACATGGCCGGCGGTGGCCGGGTTACCCGGGTGCATGGGCCGTTTGTCTCAGACGAGGAGGTCGAACGCGTCGTCTCGTTCTTGAAAGCCCGCGGCGAGCCCGACTACATCGACGCGATCACCGAGGACGACGACGCGCCGTTCGACCCGGTCGGCGGCGAGGACGACGGCGAATCGGGCGATACGCTGTACCGGCAGGCGGTGGCCGTCGTCTGTCGCGAGGGCAAGGCCTCGACCAGCTTTGTCCAGCGCCATCTGCAGATCGGCTACAACCGTGCCGCGCGGATCATCGAGCGAATGGAGGCCGAGGGGGTGATCAGCGCCGCCAACCACGTCGGTAAGCGCGAGGTCCTGGCGCGCGGCGGCGATTGAGCGCAATTGAACGCGGCGGCCGTCGACCTCATGTCCCCGCCAGCTGCCATATGGTCGGAACGCAGCCGGGAAAGGGCAGGATGGTCGGGATCGCGCAAAACCGGGGGCAGGCGGGGGGCTTACATACGTACCGAGGTGTCGGCCGGCGAATTTTGGCCGCGGTGGGCCTGGTCGTGGCGCTGCTGCTGCCCATCGTGTCGCGAGCCGACGCGCCGCCGCAGCCGGCGCCGCTGACCGCCCAGGACCAGGCGGATCTGCAGCGCGTCGCCGCCTATCTGAACAGCATCGGCACGATGACCGCTCGGTTTCACCAATATACGGCCAATGGCGGCACCGCCGAAGGCTGGCTGTGGATGGAGCGACCCGGCCGGATGCGCTTTCAATACGACCCGCCGAACCCCACTCTGCTGCTCGCCGATCGCTTTTATGTCTATTACGTCGACACCCAGCTGGCCGAGATGTCGAAGGTCGGGTTGAAATTCACCCCGGCCTGGTTCCTGCTGCGGGTTCCGATCAGCTTTGACGATCTGACCGTCACCCGGTTCGCGCGCGGCGACAATTCGTTGCAGATCACGGTGGTCGATCCCAAGGCGCCCGACAACGGCAGCCTAACGATGACCTTCTCGGACCAGCCGCTGGCGCTGCGCCAGTGGACGATCGTCGACCAGCAACAGCACGTCACCACCGTATCGCTGTCCCAGGAACAATTCGGTATGGCGCTCGACCCTAACCTGTTTGTATATCAAAACCCGTATCACCCATCCTCCCGATACAACGATAATTGAGCCCGAACCCAATGCCAGCTCATCCGTTGCCGATCATCGGCATTCCCGCCTGCACGCGCACGATCAACGAGCGCCTGGTGCACACCGTCGCCGACAAGTATCCGAGCGCCGTGATCGAGGCGACCGGGTGTCTGCCGGTGCTAATCCCGGCGGTCGGGTCGCGGATCGAGGTGACCTCGGTGCTCGATGTGCTCGACGGGCTATTGCTGACCGGCAGCCCATCCAACGTTCATCCGAGCGAATACGGCTGCGAGCCGCTCGACGCAGAGATCCTGAACGACCTTGCGCGCGACGCCACAACCTTGCCGCTGATCCGCGAGGCGGTGCGCCGCGACCTGCCGGTGTTGGCGATCTGCCGCGGGATCCAAGAGCTGAACGTGGCGTTGGGCGGGACCCTGCACCAGCGGCTGCACGAAATGCCGGACCGGATCAGCCACCGCCCGAAGAAGGGAGCGCCGGAGGGTCCTTATGGACCGGCTCACAGCGTGGCATTGACCCCGGGCGGGTTGATCGCGGTACTCGCCGGCGCCACCGAAATGATGGTCAACTCGCTGCACTCGCAGGGGATCGATCGACCGGCGCCACGGCTTCGCGTCGAGGCGGTGGCGCCCGACGGCCAGATCGAGGCGGTCAGCCTGCCCGAGGCGCGATTTGTTGTCGGCGTGCAGTGGCACCCTGAGCACAAGGCCCTGGAAAACCCGCTTTCGACGGCCCTGTTTGCCGCCTTTGCGGCGGCGTGCGGTGCAATTAGAACGGGGCTTTCGTCGGCGCCCCGCGCGGCGTGAGCGAAGGGCGGATGGTTCCGTTGCCCCGCATGCGATTTTTTTGTTCCGGGCATGCACGAATTGGGGTTGGTTTTCCCTTTGACGCGCCCCATTTCTTTGTTCCAGAAGCGGAGAGAGCGTTAAGCTCTCTCAAAAAGCGGTCCCGTTTCCCCTGCGGGCCCGGTTTCCCCCAAACGCTTCTGACATGCAGGCGCCCGGTCTCCCCCCCGACCGGGCGCCACTGCGTCTGGCGCTGGCCGGACGTTTGGCGGGGCTGCGCTGGGCGCAGACGGCGCGACGGGCGATCCGGCGCTTCAGATCGTGAGCTTGCGGCTCGCCACCTGGAACATCAACTCGGTGCGCCTGCGCATCGACAATGTCCGTCGGCTGATTGCCGAATGGTCTCCGGACGTCCTTTGTCTGCAGGAGACCAAGACCCAGGACGAGCTATTCCCGCACGAGGCTTTCGCTGAGCTCGGCTATGGCCACCGGCTGGTCCACGGGATGAAGGGATATAACGGGGTGGCGATCCTGTCGCGACTGCCGTTCGAAGCGCCTGAAACCCGGAATTGGTGTGCGCGCGCCGATTGCCGCCACGCCATCGCGGTGCTGCCTGGAGGGCTCGAGCTCCACAACATCTATGTCCCGGCGGGCGGCGACTTGCCGGATCCCGAATCGAACCCGAAATTCGCCCACAAGCTGCGGTTTCTCGACGAGCTGACCCAATGGTTTGCCGCCGAGCGCGGCGACGGCCGCCAGATGATAGCGGTCGGCGACCTCAACATCGCACCGCTCGAGGCCGATGTCTGGTCGCACAAGCAGCTGTTGAATGTCGTCAGCCATACCCCGGTCGAAGTCGAACGCCTCGGCCGCCTCCAGGCGGCGGGCGGCTTTGTTGACGCGGTGCGGCATTTTGCCCCGGCGCCGCAGCGGGTCTATACTTGGTGGAGCTATCGCGCCCGCGACTGGGCCGCCTCAGACCGGGGCCGCCGGCTCGACCACATCTGGGTCTCGGGAACGGTCGCCGCTTCACTCTCCGAGACGCAGATCCACCGCGACAGCCGCAGCTGGGTCAAAGCCTCCGACCACGTCCCGGTCATGCTGACGCTGGGCTGAGACAGCGACACCGGCCGCATCGCATAACCGGTTTCCCGCTTACCATCGACTCTCAGCGAAAAATGAGATGATATCAGCCTGAAAACACGATGATTTTCAGGGTCGGAACAATGCCTCGCAACCGCGTGCAGCACCAGAAGGGCCTCTCGGACGATGGGTTCGAGCAGCGCTATCCGGACGAGGCGGCATGCCGGAAGGCGTGGTTCGCCTGGCGCTGGCCGGAGGGCTTCAAGTGTCCACGGTGCGCATCGACAAAGTATTCCGAGATCCAGGGCCGTCAACTGCTCCAGTGCCAGCGCTGCCGGCACCAGACATCGCTGATCGCCGGCACTGTTCTGCAAGGCACCAAGCTGCCGATGCGGGTGTGGTTCCGCGCCATGCATCTGCTTGGCCAAGGCAAGAAGGGGATCTCCAACATCGAGTTGGGCCGGCGGCTGGGGCTGCATGTCGCGGGCCATTACCAGAAGGTCAGTTGTGTCCCGCGAAAGGCGGTCAACGGCCGGGGTGATAACCACGTCGCCGGGGGCGAGCGCCTTCATCAGCTTGGCAAGCTGCGGCCGGTCGGCCGTGGTGCCGGTGATCTTCTCACGATACACTTTTTCGCACCCGGCCGCCTTCAGTTGGCGCACTGTCCGGTTTCGTCTTGGTCGGCGGTCGAGATTCGGGGATGGCCGTCAACCATGCTCCGATTCTGGCACAGAACTGTGGAACAGAAAAGCGACGCCTAATCAATGCCTTGAGTTGTTCCAAATATCTGGATACCGTTGAAAAACTCGGGCGAGGGCGACATCGGCGGCACGCTGCACGACGGCGAGGGTGAGCTCGAGTGATCTTGCGGCTGCCGATCGGCGACCGCTGAGGCCTGCGCGATATGCAGCGCCTTCATAAGATGGCCCGAGGGCAGCGATAGGACAGGCGGGCACCAATCAGATGTTATCCACTCTAGCGGGCGCGGCGCCCTTCGGGAGATCCAGCCCAGACCAAGCAGGCCAACGGCGAGAATCGCCAGCGAAGAGGGCTCCGGTACGGGTACAGCGGACCCGATAGGGGGTATACCGGGCATAGAGGGCGCATAGTTGTAGGTCACGCTTTCGGTCCCGAAAGTGGAGCTGATGCTCGCGGGGGTACCGCCTTGGTTAAGCACGGAAACACTCGTGTCCACCAAGCCAGAACCAGTAAGGGCGCTCAATACTGTCGGTGTGATATCAGTGAAGTTGGCAGAAGCCGGTGCACTGCCGTTGCCGACCGTTGCGGCACCCATAGTAAATGCAGACCCCGACAGAAAAATTACATACTCAGCGTCGTTGAAGTCCGTGTCAAAGCCACCGGACCAAGTCGCGGTTGCCGTTGCGTGCAGAGTGACCGAAAGCAAAACCCCGAGCGCGGGATCGAATTGGTTGAAGGAAGCTCCAGTCGCGCTCGTATAGCCCAGGAGCGGGGAAGGGAACGTGTATGTCTTGATGACGGCATCCGCTCGCGCAATCCTCGGTCCAAGCAATGCGCCGCCGATAATCAATGCCACTGCGACAGCCGCCCTCAATTTCCCCTCTCTTGAGCGCTGAAACTCTCGAATAATCAACAGCAGTATGCATACATAGTGGACACACGCAACAGCTCCGGCGCCGCGCCGGAGATCTCCACCAATCGGTTCTCGCAACCGTCAACAAGCGCCTCTACATCCTGCGCGCCCGCCGGTAAGTCTGGGCCTCGCGCGGCACCTGCCAAACGAAGCCCGCGAGCGCATTAGCCTGATATGCTGTCGTGTCGTCCATCCCGTCCCGCCTCCTCAACGCTGCCGGCCGCGCAGAGGCACAGGACAGACACCGCCCATCTTGCTCGAAGCGGCGGTCGAGCGCTCTTGATCAGCGCATGTGGTCCGCGCCCTCACTCCCCTGGACCACGCCGGTCCCACGCCGCGGAAGAGTATAGCTTCCGCACAACACCCGATCGGAAAGCGCCTGATGAGGGGCGTCAGAACGCGGGTTCGTGTGCTTACCTGGCGCCTACCTTGAGCGGCGGATCATCGCTTCCGAGAATCAGAAAGCCATCAATTCTCGAAGGAGAATCAATGGCTTGATTTGGTTGCGGGGGTAGGATTTGAACCTACGACCTTCAGGTTATGAGCCTGACGAGCTACCGGGCTGCTCCACCCCGCGGCATTGCGCTGTCGTGGGCCCCGGCTGGATCGGGTCCTCGGCCCACCAATCAAAGTCCTTGGGCTGAAGGCCCAGGCCAAAGGCCGGACCCCTCAGCCCCGGCCTGCGTCCGGGGCATGGTCTGGCCAGGGTCTGGCGAGGCTCGCCGGGCTTCTCGATGGTGATGCGCCTGAGGCGCGACCCGGCGCTCCACCCCGCGGCATTGCGCGCTCGTCGGCCGCGGGATCGGGGGGTGATCGGATCCGGGGGGTTTGGCGAGCCTGGCGGCGACCTGCTCTTCCGCCGCTTGAGCGGCAGTACCATCGGCGCTGAGGGTTTTCACGGCCGAGTTCGGGATGGGATCGGGTGTTTGGCCCCTCGCTGTGGCCACCAGGCTGGCCAAACCTCCATGAGGCGCCACGCGCACAGCGCGTGGGCTGGCCGAAGGGAGCCCCCGGTGGACCTTTGGTCCGCCGACCTGATCGGCGGATTGATCCGGGGGCCCGGGCCGATATCGCGGCCATGGGGGATCGGGGGATTTGTGAAGTTGTGCCGCGGCGAAGTGGGTGCGGCGGGCGGCGGCCGGGGCGTTCGCGCTCTCTGGCGCTGGCCGCTGCACGCGGGCGGGGTCGGCGCTTGCCTTTGGCTCTTGGCCTGCTGGCAAGCCTGATGGATCGGGCGGGTTCGAGCGATTAGTACCGGTCAGCTCGCACCGATTGC
>CAWHWB010000011.1:0-156626 GCA_963832875.1 uncultured Alphaproteobacteria bacterium
TCCGGCCGGAAGCCCGACTGCTCCATGCGCAGGTGGGTCCCCGCGCTCGTCGGGGTGAGAGTCCAAGTGACGACACTCTCGAGACCATAGGCCGCCCACGTGTAAGACAGCGTTTTGTTCGGCTCGACGGTCAAGACTTGGCAGTCGATAGTGCCCCAGTCTGCGCGAAGATTGAAGCGGTGGTCCGCGACTGGCTTGAAGTCGTTCTTCATCAGCCACTCCTCGATCAGGTGTGGTAGCGTGAGCGCGCGCCAGATCTTTTCCGGCGGAAAAGGCACCTCGCGTTCGAAAACGGGGCCTGATGGTGCTGCGCGCCGGAAGCAGCTTTCAGAAGCCATAGCCGGGTCGCAGCGCCGCCGAACATCTCGCCGCCCAGGCGCCGCGGGCTGCCAGCCTATATCGCTGCTCGCTGCAGCCGATCGGGTCGGCAGTCTTGTCGTTGACGAGATGCCGCTCACTGGGACAAATGTGCCGACACGATCCCGACCGGTCCGTGCTGCCCGCCCCCCGCGATCAGCGACGGGCAGCGTATTGTAGCCGGGTATATGACGGCCCGGCTATCGCAAGCATTTCGGCGAGCGAGAAGTTGACCGCCCCTAGGCGGCGGCAACCTTCGTCAGGGGGCGACTTCGGCCTGGTACTCGGTGTCGCTGACGTGCGGGCCCCATTGGGTGCCTTGGCCTTGCTCGCCGGCTTCGGACAATGCCAGATGCGCGAACAGGCGATCGGGTGCCGCACCGTGCCAATGCAGCGTGTCCGGCGGAATGTTGACGGTGTCGCCTGGGTTCAGCACCTGCGGCTTCTCGCCCTTGAAGCAGATGCGGCCGACGCCCGATAGGCAGAACAGCGTTTGGCCGACCGGGTGGGCGTGCCACGCGGTGCGTGCGCCCGGCGTGAAGGTCACGACCGAGCCGCCAAGACGTGACGGCGCCTCGGCGGTGATCACCGGATCCTGGAACACGACGCCGGTGAAGGTCTCGGCGGCACCCCGCCTGGTGGTGCGCGCCCCGGCGCGAATGACTCCGGCTTTTACTGGCATGATCGTGCGCTCCTTTCCAGCGGCGGCGGCCTCGCGACCGCCCAGAAATCAGCTTCGAATAGACCCGGAATTCCCCAAAATTAAAGGGTAGGCGGGCGCCGAGCAACCTTTCCGACCGGCGGCGGTCAATGCCGCCACTGGTTGACTGGTGCGGCCGCGTCATCCTGCGGAAAAGCGGCAGCGGGCGGGGGCGCCAGCGCGGCACCCTCGGCGGCCGCGGCGCTCCGCCGCCCCTCCGCGGCATGACGCAGCCGTCGGTAGGATTGGATAGTCAGCGGGATTGAGCCGACATAAACCAGGCCGACGACGGTCAGGGTCAGCCACGGCGCCGTTGTGACAAAGGCGGCCAAGACGCCGATGCCGAGCAAGGTCGGCACTACCAGGTCATGCGGCACCCGCAGCCGCTTTAGCGAAACGGTCGGCACCGTGCTGACCATCAAGAGTGCGGTCCCGGTCACCGTCACCGCGTTGAGATAAGGCGAACGGAACAGCCAGTCGCCCCATTGGAAGCTCAGGAACATCGGCACCATGACCAGCCCCGCCCCGGCGGGGGCCGGAACCCCGGTGAAGAACGGCGCCGCGTAGGCCGGCCGCTCGCCGCCAATCTCGGTGTTGAAACGCGCCAGACGCAGCGCGCAGCAGACGGCGTAGAACAACACGATCGCCCAGCCAAAGGCGCGCAATTCCGACATCGTCCACAGATACAGAACCGAAGCCGGGGCCACGCCAAAGCTGACGAAGTCCGAGAGACTGTCGAGCTCGGCGCCAAAGATCGAGGTGGATTTGAGCAACCGGGCGATGCGTCCGTCGAGACCGTCGAAGATCCCGGCGACGATGATCGCGAACACCGCGCCGACAAAATTGCCGTTCATCGCGAACCGCATCGCGGTCATGCCGGCGCACAACGCCAGCAGGGTCAGCACGTTCGGCACCATGCGATTAATCGACAGGTCGGAGAGCCTGCGCGCCGGCCGCCGCCGCATCCGCCCCGATCGCATTCTCAATGCCCCGCTCCTCGCACCCGGTCCCCGTTTGTGCGCGACGCCCGGCTCAATGCGCAACGCCCGGCCGCGGCGGCTCGAGCGCCAGCCGGTCGGCAATGACCGTTTCTCCGCCGACCATCCGCTGCCCCGGAGAGACCATCGTTACATAGGGTGGCGGACAATAAACATCGACCCGCGAGCCGAAGCGAATGATACCCATCTTCTGGCCGGTGGCGATGCGCTGACCCTCGTGCAAATCGCAGACGATGCGGCGGGCGACGAGGCCGGCGACCTGCACATAGGCGACCTCAGGACCTTCGCCGGGTGCGACGCGGATCGCCATTCGCTCATTGTGCAGGCTCGCCTCGGCGCGGCTGGCGTCGACAAAGCGGCCCTTCGTATAGCGCAGCGCCACGACCCGGCCGCCGATCGGGGCGCGGGTCACGTGCACGTCGAAAATGTTGAGGAAAATGCCGATCCGCGCGACTTCCGCGTCGCCCATGCCGAGTTCGGGAGGTGGGCGCGCCGGCGCCACCGACATGACGATCCCGTCCGCCGGGCTGACCAGAAGACCCTCGCGCAGCGGCGAGACGCGCCACGGATCGCGAAAAAAGTAGATCATCCAGAGGGTGACGACCGCCGCCGCCCAGCCGGCTGGGACCCACAGCAGAAACAGCAGCAACGCGGCGATAACCCCGCCGAGGACGAATTTGAAGCCGTCCGGGTGCAGCGGCGCCAGCACTCTTCTCAGCACGAACACCCACCAAAGGCGAACCGAACGGGCTCACATCCCCTCGCGCCGCCATGCCGCCAATAGTCCGCCGACGATCAGCAGCAGCGCCGCCAGCGCCGGCAGCAGCGGAATTTCGCTGAACCCGGTGACGGTATAATCCCCGTTGGCGCGAAAGCCCATCCAGTTCGGCCCGGCCGCCCTCTCGTCGGGCGAAACTCGGCGGACGTTCGGGATCCTGCCCGAACCGACCCAGAAGATGCCGCCGCCGGTCGCCTCGGCAACTGGCGCCAGCTTTTTGTCGGTGGTGCGGACATCGGCGAACTCGATCGGGTTGAGCGGCCCGGCCGCGGCAAGCGCGGTGTGCGTGCCGTCGGTCACCCGGTAAAGTCCCATCCGGGTGATCGGCAGAGTGCCGGTGCTGCGCCCGCCTTTGTCGTCCGCGAGCTTCAGGGTCCGGCGCGACCCGTCGGGGGAGGTGACCGTAACCGGTCGATCGTCCGGCTCCAAAGACTGCCGGGTCACAATAAGACGGTCGCCGTCGATGGTCGCTCGCAGGTCGTTCTCCTCGAGATCGGGTTCTTTCATCAGCCAGTAAGCGAGCCGGCGCAGCAATTCGGCCTGCGGACCGCCGCCCTCGAACCCTCGCGCCCAGAACCACATCTCGTCGGACAAGAGCTGGGCCACCCGTCCCTTGCCGACCCGGTCGAGCACGAGGAGCGGGTCGCCGCGGTCGCCGGTCATCACCGTGACGCCTCGACTGACGCGGGCGTCGACCTGGCGGAACCAGCGCCCCCAGACCGGTTGGCCGCCCCGCGGACCGGCGCCGGGGAGCCCCTCGGTCACTGGATCGCGGCGGCCGAGCGCGGTCAGCCGCGGCGTGAACCCCTCGTCATAGACGTCGCCGGTGGGCTCGGCCGGCAAAATGGCACCGAGCGGAGTGCGCGACAGGCTCATCGGCGTGCCGTAATTCGGGCCGGAGGCTTCGAGCAGCGCGCCGCCGTCCCGGACGTAGCGCACGACGTTTTCGAGATAGGATTCCGGGATCAGACCTCGCCGGCTGTAGCGGTCGAAGATGATCAGGTCGAAATCATCGAGCTTGGTATCGAACAGCTCACGGATCGGAAACGCGATCAGCGAAAGTTCGCGGATCGGCGTGCCATCCTGCTTTTCCGGCGGGCGAAGGATCGTGAAATGGACGAGATCGACCGAAGGGTCGGATTTGAGGATGTTGCGCCAGACGCGCTCGCCGGCATAGGGCTCGCCGGTGACCAGCAGCACCCGCAAGCGGTCGCGCACCCCGTTGACGACAACGACGGCACGTTTGTTGATCGGCGTCAGCGAATAGCGGCCCGGTTCTACGGCGAGCTCGATCACATTGGAGCCGCCGTGGTCGATCGGAATCGTCAGCGGAACATCGCGACCGACCGGCACCATCAGTTGATGCGCTGCGCCGCCATCCTTGCGCCAGCTCATCCGCGCTGAATTGGGGTCCTCGCCCGCCCTTTCCGCGGCGCTTTCTGGGAGATCCTCGACCCGGACCGTCAGCTGCACCTGCTTTCCGACGATGCCGAAGCTCGGCGCCTGGGAGACGACAAGCCGCCGGTCACGCTCGTTAGAGTGCCCGGACAAGAGAACGTGGAGCGGGGCCGGAACCGCCTCGCGCAGCGCCTTGGCGCCGCCTGCCGGGACATCGTGCACCTCGCCGTCGGTAATCATCACGACGCCGGCGAGGCGCTGGCGCGGGATGTCCGACATCGCCCGGTCGAGCGCGCTGAACAGCTTGGTTCCTTCGTCGCCCGCACCCTGCTGCGGCGCGCCCGCGCGGACCACCCGCACATCGAGGCCGGGCTGGTGGGCGAGCCGCCGCCTGACCGTCGCCAGCGCCGCCTCGCTCGCCTGCCGCCGATCGCCGATGCTCTGGCTCGGCGAGTCGTCGACGACGATGATCGCCACATCGCGCCGCGGAGTGCGCTGCTCCTCGATCAGCGAAGGGTTGACCAGCGCCATCAGCAGCGCCGCGATCGCGATCGCCCGCCAAACCAGACCCCGCGCGCGCCGCACGACGCCCAAACCGAGGCACAACAGGCACGCGACCGCGAGCAGCGCTATCGCCGCCCACGGTAGCAGCGGTGCCGCGGCAAGCGAGAAGCCGCTGCCGCTCATTGGCCCAGACGCTCCAGGATCGCCGGTACATGCACTTGATCGGCCTTGTAATTGCCGGTCAGCACGTACATGACTAGGTTGACGCCAAAGCGCAGCGCCATTTCGCGCTGCGGCTCGCCGCCGGGCACGCAGGCGTAAAGCGGCTGACCGTTTTGGTCGATCGCCCAGGCGCCGGCCCAGTCGTTGGCGCCGACGATGACGCTCGAGACGCCGTCATTGACCTGGTCCTCGGCCGGCTCGACCCACAACGTGCCGGCATCCCACCGGCCCGGGAACTCGTGCATCAGATAAAACGATTTGGTCAGGACGTGGTCGGGCGGGATCGGCACCAGCGGCGGCATCTTGATCCCCGCCGTCAGCCGCCGCAGCCGCTGCGCCGCGATCGCTGCGCCGCCGAAGGGTCCCGGAGATTGGTCGTCGCCGTCGCGGGTGTCGAACAGGATGGTTCCGCCGGTCTCAAGATAACGGTTGATGCGGCCGATCGCGCTCGGCGATGGCGGCGGCTGGTCGGCGGTGACCGGCCAATAAAGCAGGGGGAAAAATATCAACTCGTCGGTCTCTATATCGACGGCGAGCGGATTTCCGGGATCGACCGCGGTCCGGCGGTTGAGCGTGTCGCTGAGCCCGATCAGCCCGGCGCGACTCTCGGCGTCGACCGCCTCGTCCCCGGTCAGCACATAGGCCAGCCGCAGTTGCGAGGTGGCGCGCACGACAAAGGCGTCATCGGCACGCGCCGCAGCGGGCAGGGCGAGCGCCGCGACCAGGACCATTCCCAAAACCCGCGCCGGTCGACGGCGCAACAGGCCGCGCAGCGCGTAGGCGATCAGCAGATCAATCAGCAGCAGCAGCAGTGCCGCGGTCAACAGCGGCGGACGCAGGTCGGTCTCGCCGCCGCGGGCAAAGGTCCCGCGCTGCGCGTCGGGCGGCAAGCCGGTGATCGGCGCCAGCTCCTCGATCCCGGCCGAAAGGTTGAGCGCACTGCGCGAAACCTGGGTGCCGTAAAAGCCCGGAGGATGCTGCGGCGAGGCGATCGCCGCGGCGATCGCGGTGCGAGCGATCGGTCGCGCGGTCGGCGGCGGGCGCTCTAATTGGCCGAACCCGTCGAGCGTCTGGAGCGGCGGCAATGTGCCTGCGGCGGCGGCGGTCGTCACCCCTTGGCTCAAACCCACGATGCGTCGGAGCATTTCGACGAAAAGGCCGGACAATGCGAGGTTGGACCAATCGGCATTCGCTGTCGTGTGGACCAGCACGATCCAGCCGCGCCCATGCTTCTCGGCGGTGACCAGCGGGGTCCCGTCAACCAGCCGCGCCCAGGTCTTGCCTTCGAGCTCAATGTCGGGCTCGGCCAGCACCTGGCGGGAAACCGTTACGTCCGCCGGGATTTTCAGCCCGGCGAATGGACTGCCGGCCGCGAACGGCGCGAGCTTTGCCGGCTGCTCCCATGACAGCGCGCCGCCGATGGTGCGGCCGCCGCGGCGCAGCTCGACCGGCAGCAGCTTGTCGTTCTGCGCCGCCGCGAGGTGCGGCCCGGCGAAGCGCAGCAGCAGCCCGCCGCCGTCGATCCACCTCTCGACCGCCGCCGCCTCAGCCGGAGAGTCCGGTCCGGAATCCGAATAGATCAGCACCGCGAGCTGGCGCTTCAGCAGATCGGCGGCGCTGCCGCGGCGGATTTCGGCGAACGGGGCCAGCGCGCGTTCGAGATAGTAGGTGTCGCTCAGCAGCGGCTGCCCGCTGCCGTTCGGCGGCCCGACGATCCCGACCGGCCGGCGGCGCCAGCGCTCGTCGACCAACAGCACGGCCCCGGCCGATCGACCGCCCTCGACCTCTATGCGCGTCGTCCGGTTTCTGAGCTCGCTCGGCATCGCCAGCCGGATTTGGGCGGAGCTGGCGCCAGGTTCGAGCATGGCGCTACGCCGGGCCAAGAGACGCCCGTCCGCGCCGCTCGCACGCACCTCGAAGAGACGCGGTTTCGCTTCCGGCAGCGAGCGCAGCACGACGCTCAAATCCTTGGCTTCGCGATCGCCGGCAGCGAGTAGCAGCGGCGCCTCGCCCGGCCCCGCCGTCAGATAGCGCAAGCTGCCGCGGTCGGCGAGATAGGCCGCGAGCGCCTTTCCTCCGCCATCGGCGATGCCATCGCTGAGCCAGATCGAAGCGTTCGCACCCGGCAGAGACAGCGCTTTCAGCCGGGCCAGCACCGCGCCGCGGTCGACCGGCCACGGCTGCGGCCGCAACGCTTCGACCTCGGCCCGCGCGTCGGCGGCACGGACCGGATGCAACGGCGCCGGCGCCGTGTCCCCCCCGGAGGGGGCGGTGGTGACCAGGACGATGTGGCGACCTTCGCGCTCGGCCTCGGCCAACAAATCGCCCAGCGCCGCCTGCCGGGCCGGCCAATCGCCGGCGGCCGCCCAGCCATTGTCGACCAAGAGGATGATCGGCCCGCTCCCGGCAAGGCGCGCCTGCGGGTTTAGGAGCGGATGGGCCGCCGCGACGATGACCAGCGCCGCCAGCACGATACGCAGCAAGATCAGCCACAGCGGGGTCCGCGCCGCGGTTTCGTCGCGCGGCACCAGCCCCAGCAACAACCGGACCGCCGGGAATGCGACGCGGCGCGGCGCGGGCGGCGTCACCCGCAACAACCACCAAATGATCGGCAGCCCGGCCAGCCCAAGCAGCAGCCAGGGCGAAGCAAAGGCGAGCGGCCCCAGCGCCAGCATGCCTCAGCTCGCCCCTCGCGGAATGCGATCGGTCATCTTCACCGCCGGCGATCGCCCGACAGCGCCGTATAGAGCGCCAACAGCGCCAGTTCGGGCGGACGATCGGTGCGATGCGCGCCACAGGTCCAGCCGAGCCGGCCGGCGATCGCGGCGAGGCCATCGCGATGCTGCCGGAAACGGCCCAAATAATCCTGGCGAATGCTCTCGACGCGACTGACCACGACCTCGTCGCGCTCCTCGATCCCGGCGAACCGCACCCGGCCGGCGAACGGCAGGTCTTCCTCGGCCGGGTCGATGACCTGCAGCAGGTGACCTTTGACGCCGGCCGCGGCAAAGCGGGCGAGACCGGCGTTGACCGCCTCGAGCGGCGACAGGAAATCGCCGATCAAAACCAGCTGCCCGGCCCGCGGCAGCGGCTCGAACGGGGGCAGGCTTTCCGGCTCCGTCGGCTCGCGGCCGATCCGCTCGACGGTCCGCGACAGCGCCAGCCGGCCGCTGATCGGCGCCATGCCGCTGCCGAGCAGGGCGAGGCGCTCGCCGCCGCGCACCAACAGGCTGGCCAGCGCCACCAGCAGCAATTCCGCGCGCTCGCGCTTGCGCGGCCACTCGGCGCCCGCAATATACCCCGCCGAACTGTAATCCATCGACGGCGATCCGTCGCGCCACAGCCATACGCTCTGCGCCGCTTCCCATTCGGTTTCGCGGATGTAGAGGCGCTGCGACTTGGCGCTTTCGCGCCAATCGATGCGAACTCGCGGAATCGCCCGGCTGGTATTGGCGAAATTGCCAGAAGGTCTCGCCTTGGCCGACGCGGCGGCGCCCATGCACGCCTTGCGCGACGGTTGCGGCCACCCGTTCCGCGGCGACCTGCAGCGCCGGCAGCGCCGCGGCGGCCTCTTCGGCGCGCGCACGTAGCCCGGTGGGCTGGGTCCCGCGGCGCGCGCGCAGCGCCGAGAGCGGTCGCGACCCGGCGGCGTTCACCGGAACGGCGCCGAAATCTGCTCGATGACCTGGGCCACGGTGATCCCCTCGGCCCGTCCGGCAAAGCTGACCGCCATGCGATGGCGCAACACGGCCGGCGCCAAGGCCATGACATCGTCAACGGACGGGCTGTAGCGGCCGTCGATCAGCGCGCGGGCCCGGCAGGCCAGCATCAGCGCCTGGCTGGCGCGCGGGCCCGGTCCCCACGAAACAAAGCGGGCAATCCCGTCGGCGACGCCGCCGGCCGGCCGGCCGGAGCGGACCAGCGCCAGAATCGCCTCGACGACGCTCTCGCCGACCGGGATGCGGCGAACCAGACGCTGGGCCGCCAACAGCTCGCCGACGTCCATCGCCGGCCGCGCCCGGTTCTCGGCGGCGCCGGTCGTCGCCAGCAACATCTCGCGCTCGGCCTCGCGGTCCGGATAATCGACGTCGATCTGCAACAAGAAACGGTCGAGCTGGGCTTCGGGCAGCGGGTAGGTGCCCTCCTGCTCCAGCGGGTTCTGGGTCGCCAGCACGTGAAACGGCCGCGGCAGCGGGTGATATTGGCCGGCGATCGAGACCCGTCCCTCCTGCATCGCCTGGAGCAGCGCCGACTGGGTGCGCGGGCTCGCCCGGTTGATCTCGTCGGCCATCAGCAGCTGGCAAAAGACCGGGCCCGGGATAAAGCGAAAGGACCGTCGTCCAGCCTCGCTTTCCTCGAGCACCTCGGAGCCCAGGATATCGGCCGGCATCAGGTCGGGGGTACATTGGATGCGCTTTTCGTCGAGCCCGAGGATCGTGCCCAACGTCTCGACCAGACGGGTTTTAGCGAGGCCGGGAACCCCGATCAACAGCGCATGGCCGCCGCACAGCAAGGTGATCAAGGCTTGCTCGACGACCTCGCGCTGGCCAAAGATGATTTCGCCGATGCGGGCGCGCACCTGGCTGAGGCTGCGGCCGAGAGCCTCGACCTCGGCAACGAGATCCGCAGGCGGGAGGCTGGTCGGGGGGGCGTTGCCGGGAGCGGAGGAAGACAAAATCTGCGATCCCTTCTCAGACATGCCGCCAAGTCTCAAACATGTCGCCAGTCCGAAACATTTCGCCAGGCGAGCCTGATGGAAAATACCGGCGCCGGCAATTCCTCCACAATCCCGCCGGTCGGCGGCCGGCCGCCGCCGATCGACCGCGGCGATCTCGACATCCGCATCGCCCGCGACGGTACTTGGTTCTATCGCGGGTCGCCGATCGGCCGCCGGCCGCTGGTCAAGCTCTTTGCCTCCGTCCTGCGCCGCAGAAAGGATGGCTCCTATTGGCTGGTGACGCCGGCCGAGCGCGGCCGCGTCGAGGTCGAGGACGTCCCGTTTCTCGCCGTGGCGCTGACCGTCGCCGGTAACGGCCAAGCGCAGCAACTGATCTTCCGGACCAATCTGGACGACATTGTGACGGCGGGTCCGGATCATCCGCTGCGCGTCGAGACCGCAGCGAACGGCGAGCCGGCACCCTATATCCTGGTGCGCGACGGGATCGAGGCAAGGCTGGCGCGCCCGGTGTTCTACGATCTGGTCGAGCTGGGCATCGAACAGCGGGTCGGTGGCGCCAGCCAATTCGGGGTATGGAGCAAGGGCGCCTTTTTCCGGCTCGGCGACCCGGGGCCGGATTGGGAATGATCGCCGGGCGGGGGGCGCGGGACGCGGGATCGAGAGGCGGATCGGCGATGCGAGAACCGGGGACCAAAGCGGACGAGCTGACCCGCGATCGGGTGATCGCGTGTTTCGCCGGTCTCGGCCAGCCCGGCCGACGCGGGTTCGGCGGCGCTGCCGATCCGGCTGAAGCGGCGGCGCTGCGGCGCGCGACCCGAGGCGATCACGACCTCAACCCCGGCATGACCCCGCCCAGCGCCGCATTGCGGCCGGCCGCGGTGCTGGTTCCGCTGATTGATCGTGCCGAGGGGCTGTCGGTCCTGCTGACCTTGCGGACCCCGCATCTCTCCGCGCATGCCGGGCAAATCGCCTTTCCCGGCGGCAGCATCGACGGCGGCGACCGCGATGCGGTCGAGGCGGCGCTGCGCGAGACCGAGGAGGAGATCGGCCTACCGCGCGATCAGATCGCCTTGATCGGCCGGCTCGATACCTACGTCACCGGCACCGGGTTCGAGATCACCCCGATCGTCGGCATCGTCACGCCGCCGTTCCCGCTCGCCGCCGACCCTTATGAAGTGGCCGAAGTGTTCGAGGTGCCGCTCTCCTTCGTGGTGGACGCCAAAAACCACCGCCGCACCGAACGCGTCTTCGAACAGCACCGCCGGGTTTTTTTCGTCCTGCCGTTCGAGAACTGGAACATCTGGGGTGCTACGGCCGGGATCCTGGTGAACCTGGCCGAGGTGCTCGGCGGCTGACCGATCCATGGTCCGGGTCTTCATCACCATCGTCCTGCCTCTGTTGCTGCCGACCGCACTCTATTTGTTGTGGGTCGGCGCCTGGGGGGCGCATGACGGCGGCGCGGTGCCGTGGGCCGCGGTGCCGTGGGTGTGGCTGGCGGGAGCCGGTGCGGCGCTGCTGGCGATCGTGCTGCTGGTGGTCACAGTCGGCTTTGGCACCCCCCAGCAAGGGGTCTATGTCGCCCCGCGTTGGCAAGACGGCCGAATCGTCCCGGGTCATATCGAACCAAACGCGCGGCGATGACCGGGCGTCGGGACCGGCGCCGAACGATCCGTCCGCTATGGCTGGACGAGCCGGCGACGCGGGCGGTGCTCGAGGCACTGTCGGAGGGCGGCGTCGAGGCGCGCTTCGTCGGAGGTGCGGTGCGCGACGCGCTCTTGGGACGGTCAAGCGACGACATCGACATCGCCGTCACGGCACCGCCCACGCGCATCATCGAGCTGCTTGAAAAGCGCGGCATCAGGGTGGCGCCGACCGGCCTTGCCCATGGTACCGTGACCGCGCTCTCGCCGCCGCGGCATTTCGAGATCACCACGCTGCGCCGCGACGTCGAGACCGACGGTCGCCATGCCCGCGTCGCCTTCGACGCCGATTGGGCGGCCGATGCGGCGCGGCGCGATTTCACCATCAACGCGATCTTCCTCGCCGCGGACGGCGCCCTATATGACGCGGTCGGCGGCCTGGCCGACCTCGAAGCCGGCCGCGTCCGGTTTGTCGGCGATCCGGCGACCCGCATCGCCGAGGACGTGCTGCGGCTCTTACGCTACTACCGCTTCGAGGCCTGGTTTGGCGGCGGCGCCGGCGATCCGCAGGCGCGCGCCGCCTGCCATGCCGCCGCGGCGCTGCTGCCGACTCTGTCAGCCGAGCGCGTCGCCCGGGAGCTCTTCAAGCTGCTCGACGCCCCCGATCCGGTGAGGGCGCTGCAAATGATGTCGCAGGACGGCGTGCTCGACGTGGCCGTGCCCGAGGCGACCCGGCTCGACCGGCTGCGGCGGATGATCGCGATCGAACCCGAACCCGACCCGCTGCGGCGCCTCGCCGCGCTGATCGATGTCGACGCAGCTGGCGCTGCGGCATTGGCCGAGCGGCTGCGCTTGTCGAACGCCCAGCGCGACCGGCTGCGCGGCCTGGCCCCGCCCTGGCCGCCCGAACTGGGGCCCGTCGGCGATCCGTTCGGCGATCCCGCGAGGCAGCGACGCGCGCTCTTCCGTCTGGGCGCCGAGCGTTGCCGCGACCTCGCGTTGCTGCTGGCGGCGGCGGAGCAGGTCGACGCTGCGCAGCTGGCCAGCTTTCTCGATCTCGCCGGCCATTGGACGCCGCCATCCTTCCCTCTCTCCGGTCATGACGTGACCGCGCTCGGCATTCCGCCCGGACCGCGGGTCGGCACGCTGCTCGACGCAGTCGAGCGGTGGTGGGAGGCGGGCGATTTTGCCGCCGACCGTGCCCGGTGCCTGGTCCGTCTGCAGGAACTTGCGTCGCCCTCTACCGACCATCCGCGGGCCTGATCTCCCGATAGATGTGGAAACGCCCGCCGCGCCGGGTTGCTTTCTAAAAACCGGCCCCAGACGCAAGGCGACGGACCAAGCCGGTTCGCGAGGTCATTGTTTTCGCCGGTGCCCGGTCTTAATCCAGGCTTGATGATACCGGACGATGGGAGACGGGCGAGGTGAGCGATACGATCGAGCGCGCGCTCGGCGAGATCAGGTTCGATCGCGACGGCCTGATCCCGGCGATCGCCCAGCAACACGATACCGGCGAAGTTTTGATGGTGGCCTGGATGAACCGCGATGCGGTGCGCGCGACCTTGAGCGAGGGGCGGGCCTGCTATTGGTCGCGCTCGCGCGCGCAGCTATGGCGCAAGGGCGAAACCTCGGGACAGGTTCAGTTCGTTCGCGAGTTGCGCCTCGACTGCGATGGCGACACGGTGCTGCTGTTGGTCGATCAATCCGGCGTTGCCTGTCATACCGGCCGGCGCAGCTGTTTTTTCCGGGCCTGGCGGGAGGCGAGCTGGGTGGTAATCGCCGCGCCGCAGATTCCGCCGGAAACCCTCTATCCGCAAGCGCCCACCGATCCTATTGCAGTGGCGGGCAGACCAAATGCGCCTGGATCTGGGCCATCATGACCGAGTTGAAGGTGCGATCGGCGCAACGCCCGTTATAGGTGCTGACCTGGGCGTTGTAGCGCGCGGTCGCCTGATCCGCATCGCCGACCACCGGACCCAGCGATTGCTGGTAGGCAGCGTCGCGCTGCGCCAAGAGAGCCTTGTAATGGGCGACCGAGTCGGGGTTGTTGACATCGACGTTCGGACGGGCTCGCGCCAGCTGCGAATCGAGATCGGCGAGGTGCTGGCGCACCGCGGCCAGCGCCTGGGTCTTGGCCGACATGTTCGCCGACAAGGTCGCGACCCCTTGACCCATGCATAGGCAGGCGGTGATCTCGGCCGGATCGCTCGTCATCGGCGCCGGCACTTGCGCCGACGCCGGGCCGGCCGCGGCGAGAGCCAGCAGGCTTCCCCCCAAAAGCGTCCCGCAGCGAACGCCAATCGAATGCGCCATCGTCCCTTTCCCCTTTAAAAGTTCGACCCCGAGCCGAAGACCGCGCCCTCAATCGCCTCGCTCGGAGGGGGTTGAGCTTTCCGCCAAGGCACGCACGCCGTCGGCGGCGCGGTGACCCAAATCTTCGGCCTTTTCCCACAAATCGTGGCGTGCTTCCGCGACGATCTCCTGCTCCCGCCGGCTCGGCGGCAGCAGCATCGCGGCAATGGCACCCGCCGCCAGCCCGGCAGCGCCGAGCAGCAGCGGGTTGCGCTCGAGGCCTTTGAGCCAGCTGCCTGGGCGGCGCGCGGCACCGCCCGAAGGGAGCACCTTGCCGAAATAATTGCCGGCGCGTTCGAGGACGGCGCCGCTATCGGCGAAGATCGATTTCCACGCGCCTTGGGCGAGTTCCGCCGTCCGGCCCATCCACCCCTCGCCGTGGCCCGTCCCGTCTCCGTCGGGCGCCGGCTCCGGCGGTTCCCAAGCCTCTGGCGCCGACCTCGTATCCTCGCCAGGATCGGCTTGGTGTTCCCACACCTTGGCGCCGTCGATCAGGCCGATGTTTTCGGCGACGAGCCAGGCGACGCCGAGGCCGACCAGAGCCAGCGGGACCGGGTCGGCGCGAAATGCCGCGCCAAAACCGGTCCCGTCCGGCCGGTTCGCGCTCAAGAAGTCTGTAATCATATCGACACCTTGTTCGACGAGATGGCGGGGGGCGAGCTCGACCGACACAGCGTCGAGCGTCTGGCCAAGCTCGGCCCGGGTGCGGGCGATCCGGCTTTCGATCTCGGCCATGGCCTGTTCGGTCTTGGCGCTCACGGCAGACGCTCTCCGACCCAGGCCTCGTCTTGGCGCAGCGAATCCAAGCTGCGCCGCGGGACCAGCGATTGAGCAGTGAGCCATCGCTTGGCCAAATACAACAGCAGGCCGCCGACCAGTAGCGCCACGATCCCGACGATCAGTGCCGCGAGCCAGGGCCGCAGCACCAGGGCGAGAGCAAGCACCGCAGCCGCGAGCAGCACCAGACAGCCACTGAAGGCGATAACGATACCGGCCGCAAGCGCGCCCAGACCGCGTCCCAAGCGGCTAAGCTTTTCGGCGAGCTCGGCTTTGAACAGCGCCAGCTCGAGGCGAAAGAGCGTGCGGATTTCCTCTGCGAGATCGGAGAGCAGCGCCGCGATCGAGCGCTGGGGCCGAGCCTGATAGGCACCCTCGGATCGGCGCTCGAACGCGTCGGAAGCGGTCACGGCAGTTCCCGCCGGTCTGCGCCTGGATCGGTCCAGCCGGCGAACTCACCATTGCCGCTGGTGCTCGGAATCGCCGCAGCCGCGGAGGAGCTCGACGCCGGCGCGGGTTCGTAGCGCGGCATCGAGATCGAGAGAAAGCGTCCGATCACAAAGCCGACGGCGACCGCACCGATGACGAACGGCACCGGTTGACGCCGGGCGACATGCTCAATATCGCCGATCAGCTCGCCCCAACGGCGCTCGCGCAAGGCGCGTGCGAGGTCCTCGACCTGCTCCGCCGCCCTATCGACATACCGCGCGGCGGTTGGAATTTGCGAACGGTCGAGCGAGCGCGCCGCCGAGCGCACCGCTTCGGCGACGCCGCCGATCTGCTCGGCAGCGCGCTGCTTGCGCTCGTTTGCCGCCGACAGCGCCGCCGACTGGGTCGCGCAGGCGAATTCGACCAGGATATCCTTGGCACGATCGAGACCCGGTTGGGTATCGCCCAAGCCCGCGGTTGAACCGGTCCACTCAGCCATAGCTGTCGCTCCCGCGAAGATTGCTGCCGCTGCGGCGATCGAATAAAACCCAAAGGCGCAGCACCTAGCCCCTGCTCGACGCACCCACCCGCTGTTGCCAGGCAAACGACGGTGCTGCGCCGCGGTTCCCAGTTGAGCGCCAACGGCTAACCGTTGCCGAACCACTGCCACAGTTTTTGCGATAATAAAAGTGGGCCGGCATGGCGATGCGACGCCGGTTGGGGGGCGACGCCGGCTGGGGGGACGGACCCCGGTAGCGGGGCGGACGCCGGTTTGGGGGCGGTCGCCGGTTTGGGGGTGAGGGGTGCCTGTGGCTGAGAACGCGATCAGGGTCACCGCCGGCAGCGGGATCGCCGGTGCTCGGGCTGACGATGCCTGATCCGAAGCTGCGCGCCGATCCAGCCGACCGCATCGCAGCCAACCGCCTCGCAGCGGGGCCCAGGCGCGCGCGCAAGGCTAGGGCGAACCCGCAGCGCCGACCCCGCCGCTCCCGCTCCTGGCTAAAGAGCGGGCTGCGCCTGGGCGTCTTGCTGTCGCTGTGGGCGGCGATCCTGGGCGGCGGCGCCCTCGGCTATTTCGCCCTCACTCTACCTCCCACCGGCGAACTGGCCAAATCGCAGCGGCGGCCCAGCGTCACCGTCCTTGCCGCCGATGGCAGCCTGATCGCGACCTACGGCGATCTTTTTGGCCGGCCGTTGAGCTTGCGCGAGATGTCGTCCTATCTGCCCGAGGCCGTGATCGCGACCGAGGACCGGCGCTTCTACAGCAACCCCGGCATCGACCCGGTCGGGATCGTGCGCGCGGCATTGGCCGATCTCGCCGCCGGCCATGTCGTCGAGGGCGGCAGCACGATCACCCAGCAGCTCGCCCGAAACCTGTTCCTGACCCCTGAGCGCAGCCTCGGCCGCAAGATCCGCGAAACCTTGCTGGCGCTGTGGCTCGCCCACCGGCTGACCAAGAACCAGATCCTCGAAATCTATCTGAACCGGGTTTACTTCGGCGCCGGCACCTATGGCGTCGATGCCGCCGCACACCGCTATTTCGGCAAATCGGCGCAGCGGATCGACCTCTATCAGAGCGCGCTGCTCGCCGGGTTGCTGAAAGCGCCGACCCGGTTCAATCCGTTGCGCGATCGCGAGTTGGCGGCGGCGCGAACCGCGCAGGTCCTAACCAACATGGTCGAGGCCGGGTTCATTAACAAAAGCCAGGCCGCCGCCGCCGACCGCGAGGCGTCGCTCGCCGGGTTCGCCCCGGACCGGCCGGGAAGCCGTTATTTCGCGGATTGGGTCGCCGATCGACTGGCGGACTACGCCGACACCGCCGGCCACGATCTGACCGTGGTCACGACCCTGCAGCCGCGGCTCCAGGCCGAAGCCGAGGCGGCGGTTTCGGCGACGATCGCACGCTACGGCGCGCGCGCGGCGGTTGGCGAGGGTGCCCTGGTGGCGATGTCGCCCGACGGCGCGGTGCGGGCGATGGTCGGCGGGCGCAGCTACGACGCCAGCCAGTTCAATCGCGCGACCCAAGCCGAGCGCCAGCCGGGCTCGGCCTTCAAGCCGTTCGTCTATCTCGCCGGGCTCGAAGCGGGGCTGCTTCCCTCCGACCACTTCGTCGACGGGCCGATCCGGATCGGCACCTGGCGGCCGCGCGACTACACGAACCATTATCAGGGCGACATGACGATGGCCGAGGCGCTGGCGCTATCGGTCAACACGATCGCGGTCCAGGTGGCGCTGCGCGCCGGCATCGACAACATCGTCGCGGCCGCCCACCGGCTCGGCATAGCCTCGCCATTGACCCGCGACCCCAGCATCGCGCTCGGCACCGACGCGGTGAACCTGTTGGAGCTGGTCTCGGCCTATGCGCCGTTCGCTAATGGCGGGATCGGAGTGTGGCCCTACGGCATCGCCGAGATCCGCGACAGCGCCGGCAAAGTCTTGTTTCGCCGCACGGGCTCCGGTCCCGGCCGGGTGATCTCCCCCGAGCGCGACGGTGAAATGAACCAGATGCTTAAGGGCGTTATAGAGAGCGGCACCGGGCGCACCGCGGCATTGCCCCGCCCGGCCGCCGGCAAGACCGGCACCACCCAGGATTATCGCGACGCCTGGTTCATCGGCTACACCGCCGACCTCGTGGCCGGGGTCTGGCTCGGCAATGACAACAACGCGCCGATGCGCCAGGTAACGGGCGGCTCGCTGCCGGCGCAGGCCTGGCGCCGTTTCATGCTGATGGCGACCCGGTCGATGCCGGTGCGACCATTGCCGAGCGCCCCCGCACCGCAAGTCGTCGCCGTCTCCGCGCCGCCCAGCCGCGGCCTATTCGACAATTTTTTTGGGCTGTTCGCACCGGGCCGGAGATGACGGGAGTGCCACGGGGCCTCACCCTCACCCTCCCCCGCGTGCGGAGGAGGGGATGGGAGGAGGCTAAGTGGTTGAGGGGGGTCGGCTAGCGCAGCGGCGAGAACGCGGCCGGGACGACCAGCATGTTCTCTTGCTTGACGAACATGCCGCGGGTGGCCGGCGGCCAGGTGCCGTCCTTGCGCGATTCCTCGCGGATACGGGCGCGCTCGTTGGCGTCCTTGTAGGCCCAGATGTGGATCCACTGGTTCAGGGGTCCGAGCTCGGTATGCCCGGCCGCGGCCAATGGCGACAGCTTGACCCGGCCGGGGATGCGCTCGGCCCATTTCTCGACAACGGCCGGCGCCGACCCCGGCAGCATCGTATAGGTGCGGATCTCGTAGAGGTTGCCGTGCTGGCGCGGCGTAAAGGCCGGGCAGAACGGGGCCGCGACGACGATCTTGCTCTCCATCTCGACGATGAATTCCTGGATCTTCGGCGGCCAGCCGGGGATCGACTGCGAGCGCACCCGGGTGCGGTGCTGCAGGTCGTCATAGGGCCAGATGTGGATGATGTGGTTGAGCGGTCCGACTTCGGTGTGAAAGAACGCGCCGAGCGGCGACACCTTGACGCGCTCGGTCAGCGCCTCGCCAAAGCGCTTCTCGGCCTCCGGCACCGACCCTGGCTGCAACCTGTAGGTCCGCATCTCGAAAATCATCGACCTGCTCCGATTGTCATGAGTTCAGCGCCGCGCATTCTAGAGCCGCGCGGGTCCCTGTCAAACCCGGCGCCGGCTCCTCAACCCGCCTTGCGCCGGCGGGCGAACGCGCCCATGCCGAGCAAGCCGCCGGCCAGCAGCAGCAAGGATGCCGGCTCCGGCACTGGGTCGGCAATGAGCCCGATCGTGTTGCCGGCGCTATTGACGTAAAATCCGACCAGCTGATTGAGATCGTTGATGCCGTTGATCGTCGTCGTGCCGATGCCGAACGGATCGTCGATGTTTTGAAAGGCGTTGTTGGCAAGATCATAGAGAAAGCCGTGCATGACACCGCCGGCATCGAAATAAGTGCCGACCGCAAACCCGTTGTTGTTCAGTCCCAGCAGCATCGTGGACATCGACCCGGGTACGTCGATCGGCGTAAAGCTGCCGGCATTGTCGACGAAGCCCTCGACAACGCCGCCTATTGTCGCAAAGCCGGCAACCTCGCCGGCGTTGTTGATCGCCGCGGCGGTGGTGCTGGTGGCGCTCGGGTCATCGACCGGCGTGAAGGCGGGTGTGCCGATGTTGTAAGTATAGCCGTGGCTATTGCCTGCGGCGTCCATGTAGAACCCGACCGCGATGTTGTGGTCGTTTACGCCGAGAAGCTGATTGATCGACGGCGTGCTGCCGACCAGCGGATCGTTGACGTTGGTGAAGCTGCCGCCCACATCGGTGAACCCGAAATTGGCATCGCCGGTGCCGAGGTTGGTATTGGACCAGAACCCGACTGTGGTCCCGATATTGTTGATCCCGGTGACCTGGGTCTGCAGCGAACCGGGAAAGTTCTCGTTAGTGAAGGAGGTGTAGGGCGGCGTAGTCGTGTAGCCTTTGTTCGGATGACCGACTTGCATGCCGCTGCCGAAGTAGCCGGCGACAGTGCCTGCGTTGTTGATCCCCAACTCTTGGTTGAACGTCACATCGTTAGTGTTGATGATATCCTGAAACACATAGCCGGCCTGCGCGGGCTGGGAGCCCCAAGCCAATACCACCGCGGCAAGAGCACTCAGGGCCAGCTTGGAACGGCCGGCGCCGGCGAGCGACAAACCAGGGTTGACCGCCGATAAGTTCATGGTGACACCCGCTCGAGGTTAACTATTAACCCTTGAGCAAATTTCCTGCCAACCTGATTACATGGCCCTAATCAGCAGCTTACGGGTAAACCCAGAAAATGCGCGCGCCAGTCTGTCGGAAAATTTTACAGTCAGGGATGCCTGCATTGTAAGCATCCCCGGTTTGGGTCCAAGCCGATCAGCCGGTTAACCCTCGAAGCTCACCCGAAATGATCTGTTAAGAAATCCGACGCTGGCGGTAGCCGCCATTTTCGCCGCCGCGCGGAACGGGTTCAGCTGCTTCAGCCGCGCCGACCAGCGATGCCGGCCGAGTTCGCGCCGAACCACGCCCTGATCCGTGACCCAGTTCAGCTGCAAGCTCCGTCGCGGTCCGATAAACGGCTGGTGGCCGTGAAATGACCGCTCGCTGCGCCGGAAGGCCAGCATCGTCCCGGCCAGCGGCGCCACCTCGCGGACATAGTCGTCGAGATCGGCGGGCCCGCGCAGCAGCCGCAGCCGACCCGCGGCCACCTCCCAGCCCGGGTTCATGTAGAGCAGCAGGGTGATGATCTTGGATGTGGAATCGGTATGGATGCGCCCGTCCTTGGCGTCGCCCATGCCGCGCACGGTCAGCAGGGTTGGCCGGCCGTCGAGATCGACCGCGAACTTGTCGGCCATGGCTCGGGCGAGGTCGGGTCCGGTCAGCGCCGCGACGAGACTGCAAAACGCCGGCCCGTATTCCAAGGTTTCGACCGGATAACTGCCGGCGCCGCGAATCGGCGGGAAATCGGCGACCAGCGCCGGCAATGCCTCGCGATCGATAAAGTCTTCGACCACGACGAATTCGAACGGGTCGCGCGCGAGAGGTGCGGCGCGCAAGCGATCGAGAGCGAGAATGGCCAGAACCGCCTCCGCCAATTTGGACGCGACCACTATTAATGAGGTTTCAACGTCGACCGCAATCTCG
Source organism: uncultured Alphaproteobacteria bacterium (assembly GCA_963832875.1). Taxonomy (GTDB): domain Bacteria; phylum Pseudomonadota; class Alphaproteobacteria; order ATCC43930; family CGMCC-115725; genus AP-15. Next base: position 20,445 of record CAWHWB010000011.1, read on the forward strand.
GCGAAGCAAGATTGGCCGCCGGCGCCGAGCCGCAGAGCCTGGACCCCGCGAATTAACCCTTCGCGGCGGCGCAGGCATGGGTTAGGAGTAGCTTCGCCGCAATCGCCAACCGAGCGCCAGAGCGCCAGAGAGGGCATGGAACAGCGCTGGGGCCTGCCCCTCATCGCCTGGCCGCTGCGCCTGCGCCCGAATACCTGGGATCTGGTGGCGTTGCCGTTGGTGCTGGGGCTCTTAGCGCTGATCGCCTGGGGCGGCCTAGCGATGAGCGCGCGCTATCACCTGGGTCAGCCGCTGACGATCAGCCTCGACCCGTGGATGCTGCCACAATACGCGCTGCGCACGGTCCTGCGCATGGCCTGGGCGCTCGTTGCCTCGCTGATCTTCAGCCTCGCCTATGCGGCGTTGGCCGCCAAGAGCCGTCAGGCCGAAAAAATCCTGATCCCGCTGCTCGACGTCCTTCAATCGGTGCCGATCCTGGGATTCCTGTCGATCACCGTAACCGGCTTTATCGCCCTCTTCCCTGGGCGGCTGCTCGGCGTCGAATGCGCGGCGATCTTTGCGATCTTCACCTCGCAGGCCTGGAACATGACGTTCAGCGTCTACCAGTCGCTGCGCACCGTTCCGGCCGAGCTGATCGAAGCCGCGCGCATGTATCATCTGACACCATGGCGCAGGTTCTGGCGGCTCGAAGTGCCGCACGCGATCCCGTCGCTCGTGTGGAACATGATGATGTCGGTCTCCGGCGGCTGGTTTTTCGTCGTCGCCTCCGAGGCGATCACTGTCGCCGGCCACACGATCCTGCTGCCCGGCATCGGCTCTTACATTGCGACCGCGATCGAGCGGCAGAGCCTCAGTGCGATCGGCTGGGCCGTCTTCGTCATGTTCGTCGTGATCCTGCTCTACGACCAACTGCTGTTCCGCCCTCTGCTGGCCTGGTCGCGCAAATTTCAGCCCGAGACCTCGCCCGAGGAAGAGAACGTCAGGCCGTGGTTTTTGCTGATGCTGCAGCGCGCGCGCCTGTTCGACCTGGTCCAGCGCGGGCTGCTGCGCGCAAACCGCGGCATTGACAATGCCATCGCCCATCTCGGACGCGAGCGAGCGCCATCCTCGGATCGGCGGCAGCGGCCGGGCTTCGAACGGCTGTTCGACCTCGCCGTCCTCGCCCTTGCCATTGGCGCTGCCGCATGGATCGTCGGCTTTATCCGCGAGCATGTCGGCGGCGCCGAGATCGGCTGGGTGTTTGTCCTCGGGGCGATCACCGCGGTGCGGGTGCTGGTGCTGATTGCGCTCGCCTCGCTGATCTGGGTTCCGATCGGGGTGGCGATCGGCCTGCGCCCGCGTCTAGCCGACCGGGTTCAGCCGATCGTCCAGTTTCTCGCGGCGTTTCCGGCGAACCTGTTTTTCCCGGTCGTGGTGGTACTGATCCTACGGTTCCGTCTCGATCCGGAAATCTGGCTGAGCCCGCTGATGATCCTCGGCACCCAATGGTACATCCTGTTCAACGTCATCGGCGGCGCCGCGGCGCTGCCGGGCGAGCTGCGGCGCGCGGCGCAGAACCTCGGCGTCAGGCGGCTGTTATGGTGGCGGCGGGTCATGCTGCCGGCGATCTTTCCGGCTTATGTGACCGGGGCGGTGACGGCAGCGGGCGGCTCGTGGAACGCCAGCATTGTCGCCGAAATCGTGCAATGGGGAAAGACCACGCTGACCGCGACCGGCATCGGAGCCTATATCGCCCAAACCACGGCCTCGGGCGACACCGCCCGGATCGCGCTCGGAATCGGCGTGCTGTGCATCTATGTGCTCGCCTTCAACCAACTCTTGTGGCGCCGGCTCTACGACATCGCCGCCGAGCGGCTGCGGCTCGATTGAGAACCCGGCCATGTTGTCGGATGCAAAACACGAGCACGACCAGGCCCCTCTGCTGCGCAGCGCCGCGGTCTGCAAGACCTACCGCACTCCGGACCATCTCGGCCGGCTGGTGCTCGACCATATCGATTTTGCTCTGCGCGACGGCGAGATCGTTGCGATCCTCGGAAAATCCGGCTCCGGCAAATCGACGTTCCTGCGCATCCTCGCCGGCTTGGTGCCGCCGAGCGAGGGAACCGTTCAGTATCGCGGGGAAAACGTGGGCGAGCCGGTCCACGGGATCGCGATGGTGTTTCAGAGCTACGCGCTGTTCCCGTGGCTGACCGTGCTCGGCAATGTCGAGCTCGGGCTCGAGGCGCAAGGCGTCTCTGCCGCCGAGCGGCGGCGGCGGGCGGTCGCCGCGATCGACCTGATCGGCCTCGACGGGTTCGAGAACGCCTATCCCAAGGAACTGTCGGGCGGCATGCGCCAGCGGGTCGGCTTTGCCCGGGCGCTGGTCGTCGACCCCGACATTCTGCTGCTCGACGAGCCGTTCTCCTCGCTCGACGTTCTGACCGCGGAAACCCTGCGCGGCGATCTGATGGATCTGTGGGATGACCGCCGCATCCCGACCAAGGGTATCGTCTTGGTCTCGCACAATATCGAGGAGGCGGTCGAGATCGCCGACCGCATCCTGATCTTCGGCAGCGACCCCGGCCATATTCGCGCCGATATCCCGATTCCGCAGCCGCGGCCCCGCGACGCCCAGGGTGCCGGATTCCGCCAGATCGTCGACCAGGTCTATACCTTGCTGACCGAGACCGCCCGCGACGGCCGGCGCGGGGCAAAACCCGAGCCGCTCGGCATCGGCTACCGCCTGCCCGACGCCGCGGTGCAGCAGCTGTCCGGCCTGATCGACAGCTTGACCGAAGCGCCCTACCACGGCCGCGCCGACCTGCCGCATCTCGCCGACGAGGAAAACCTCGTCATGGACGAACTGTTTCCGCTGATCGAGACGTTGCAGCTCTTGGGCTTTGCCCATGTCAGCGGCGGCGACATCGAGCTGACGGCACTCGGCCACGCCTATGCCGCGGCTGACATGCTAACCCGCAAGCAGCTATTTGCCGACGCGGTCCTAAAGCACGTGCCGCTGGCCGCGCATATCCGGCGCGTACTCGACGAGCGCCCGGGGCACCGCGCGCCGGCAGCCCGCTTTCTTCGCGAGCTCGAGGATCATCTGTCCGAGGAAGAGGCCGAACGGGTGCTCGACACCGTGATCAACTGGGGCCGGCACGCCGAGATCTTTGCCTACGACTACGACAGCGAAGTACTGAACCTCGAAAATTTCTAGAGAATCATCCGAGCCGGTTGCGCCATTCCCCGTCGCCCAGTGCAAGCGGCGTCCAGGGTAACCCGCTTGGTCGCCTGCCCCCCGTTTCCGCTTTTCGAGTTTGTAGTCCAATCGGCGGGTACTCGGCGCTTTAGCGGTCGAACCCTCCATCGCTTTCCCGGCGAAAGAGCGTGTGAAGGAATTGAACTTTGCTGGATCAGGGGGCTGTGCGTCCTTCGCGACAGCCGCTTCGCGGCTTCCTCAGGATGAGGTGTTTTTCTCAATAGCATCAACACCAAGCCTCATCCTGAGGAACGCCGAAGGCGCGTCTCGAAGCACGCACGATTATGTTGGTGCAACGAGCACTTGGAGATTGTTTCACACGTTCGAAAGCCGGGATCTACAGTGCTCGGAAACTCCGCCTTTCGCCCCGAATGAGGAGAGGTGGAGGGATGGGTCCCGGCTTTCGCCGGGAAGGCAATGGAAGCGTATTAGATTGCATACCGTTCAACCACAAAGCCGTTCAGCTACCGCCGTCATAGAAGCTTTGTGCAATCTGCGCGCGAGCGAGCCGGATCGGCATTTGACGCGCATAAAACGTGTCCCGCCCCGCGGTAAATCCAAACCCGTAACCGGTCGCCCAGTCGCGCAACAATTCGATCTTGATGTACGCCTGCTGACCGGGAACCAAACCGATGTTCGTCGACTGGTTGAAATCGACGCCGTAGCTGTTGACCGCGACATGGTACACCCCGGGCGGAACATCTCGGTAAAAGGCCCCGCCCAGCTGCGAATAGCCGGCATAGACGCCGTTGAACGTCACCTCCGTCATGTTGAGGCTCTCGGAGGGGATGAAATCGCGATAGACCCAGATGCGCCCCTCCCCCGCTGGGATCGGCGGGATCGGCGCCGAGCCCACGACCGGCCGGGGCGCGCAGGCACCCATCGCCGCGGGCAGAAGCAGAGCCGCACCGGCGAGCAGGCGGCGACACCGCTGCCTGGAGATCGGGCTGAAGCTCGGGGTCGCCAACATCGGAACACCTCCAATACGCCGGGAATTCGGCCCCCCAAATCTGCGGCGTAGCCCTCAACTGACGCTATATAAGTCAACATCCCAAACACCCTCCCGTTCGGGATCCAGAAACCGAACGGGGTTCCGCTCCTGCCATTCAACCACTGGATTATTCTCGGCGACCGGGGTTAATTTGTACCGTACCGTCACTTCTGCGTGAGCCGCGATGCGCCCGCTGCTGCTGCTGACATTGCTCTGCCTCGCCGCCTGCACCGGGGCGACCCTGACAAAGCTCGACTATCGTACCTACCAGATCGAGTCTGACCCCGTGCCCGGGGGATCGGCTCAGCCGAACCGGCGCGTGGCGGAGCAGGTCTGTCCGGGCGGATACCGGGTCTTGGACCAGACCTTGCACAACGGCTCTCCCGATCGGGCCCGTGACGAGCCCCTCGGGGTGACCACCGATTGGACGATCCGCTGCCTGTAGTGCTATCTCACCGCGGCCGCAGGGTCGGAAACGCGATGACATCGCGGATCGAGGGGCTGTCGGTCAAGAGCATGACCAGCCGGTCGATGCCGATGCCGAGCCCGCCGCAAGGCGGCAGCCCGTATTCGAGCGCTGTCACGTAATCCTCGTCGAGCGGCTGCGCCTCCTCGTCGCCGGCGGCGCGGGCCTGCATCTGCGCCTCGAAGCGCGCGCGCTGGTCCTGCGGGTCGGTCAATTCGGAAAAGGCGTTGGCGACTTCCCATCCGTAGACATAGGTCTCGAACCGCTCGGCGAGCCTGGGGTCGGTGCGGTCGGCCTTGGCCAAGGGCGAGATGTCGCGCGGAAAGCCGGTGACGTGGATCGGCGCGATCAGGCGATCCTCGACCCGTGCGGCGAAGACCGCTTCGAGCGCCTGCCCCCAATTCTCGCCGCCGGTCAGCACGACGCCGAGCGCCGCAGCGCCGGCGCGGGCGGCCTCGACATCCTCAAACGCCAGAAAATCGACACCGGTCGCCTCCTGCACCAATTCGGCCATGCTGCGCCGGGGCCAGGGCAGCGTCAGGTCGATCGCGGTGCCGCCATACTCGATCCGCTGGGTCCCGAGCACGCTCTCGGCGGCGGTGCTGATCAGCTCCTCGGTCAGCCGCATCATCGCCGTGTAATCCACATAAGCCTGGTAGAGCTCCAGCGTGGTAAACTCAGGGTTGTGCCGCGGCGACAGCCCCTCGTTGCGAAAGTTGCGATTGATCTCGAATACCTTGTCGGCGAGGCCGCCGACCACCAGCCGCTTCAAGTGCAGCTCGGGCGCAATCCGAAGAAAAAGGTCGATGTCGAGCGCGTTGTGATGGGTGACGAACGGCTTTGCCGACGCGCCGCCGGGGATCGTGTGCAGCATCGGAGTCTCGACTTCGAGATAGCCGCGGGCGACCAGATGACCGCGCAACGCCGCGACGATCCGGCTGCGCCGGCGCAGGGTTTCGCGGCTTTCGGGATTCATGATCAGGTCGAGATAGCGCTGGCGATAGCGCAGCTCTATGTCGGCAAGGCCATGGAACTTTTCGGGCAATGGCCGCAAGGTCTTGGCCAGCACGGTGACGGCGGCGGCGTTGACCGTCAGCTCGCCGCGCGGGGTGCGTCGCACCAGGCCCTCGACCCCGACCAAATCGCCGATGTCGAGCAGCCGCACCGCTGCCAGCCCCTGCGGGTCGAGAAAGTCGCGATGGCAGAACAGCTGGATCTTGCCCGAGGAATCGTGCAGATCGATGAACATGCCGCTGTTGCGGATGGCGCGAACCCGGCCGGCGACGCGCACCCGCTCGCCGGTGTCGGCGCCGGCCGCGAGCCCAGCATGGCGCCGTTCTAAATCGGCCGCCTCGTCGGTCCGCGCAAATTCGTAAGGATAAGGGTCGATCCCCAGCGCCTTGAGCCCGTCGAGCTTGGCCAGCCGAACCGCGCGCAACGGGTCCTCGTCGTGGTTCATCGCAAAACCCTATGGGAACGGGCTCAACCGGCGGCCGCCTGCGACACCGGGTGCGGCGCCAGATCGACGATCGTGTCGTGAAACCGCCGCAGCGTGCCGTGGTGGCCGACGCTGACGATAGTCGGCTGCCAGGACGCTTCGCGCAACAACCGATAGAGCGAGGTTTCCGCCGCCTCGTCGAGGGCCGAGGTTGCCTCGTCGAGAAAGACAATTTCCGGGCGCGCCAGCAGCACCCGCGCAAACGCGAGCCGCTGCTGCTCGCCGATCGACAGCCGCTGCGCCCAGTTCGCGTCCTCGCCGAGGCGGTCGACCAATTGCGGCAGCCCGACCGCGCGCAGGGCATCGACGAGGCTTTGCTGCGGCAGCGTGCCGGCAGCGCGCGGATAGGCGAGCGCGTCGGCCAGGGTGCCGAGCGGCAGATAGGGTCGCTGCGGCAAGAACAGGGCGTTGCTGTCGGCGACCCGGATCCGGCCCTGCCCGAACGGCCACAACCCGGCGAGCGCGCGCAAGAGGGTGCTCTTGCCGGTGCCGGAAGGGCCGGTGATCAGCAGCGGCCGGCCCGGGCTCGCGGAAAGCGCCAGATCATGGCGCAGCGGCGACCCGTCGGGCAGGTTGAGATCGAGCGCTTCGACCTCGACGCCGGCGCCGCTGCGTTCGATCGCGATCGGCTGGGCCGCCTGCCGCTGCGCCGCGATTTCGTCCATGCGCGCGCGGAACCCGGAGAGCCGCTGGACCACCGCCTGGTACGAGGCGATGTCGGTATAGGAGGAGATGATGAAGGACAGCGAATCCTGGACCTGGCCAAAGGCCGAGGCGATCTGCATCAGCCCGCCGAGCTGGATCACCTTGTTGAAATAGCGAGGGGCGGCGACGATGAACGGAAACACGATTGCCAGCTGGGAATAGCCGGTGGTCAGCCAAGTCAGCTTTTTGCGGCGCAGGATGATTCCCCACCAATTCCCGATGATCCGAGAGAAGCGGGTGCGGAAATTGTCGAATTCGCGGCTCTCGCCGCCGTAGAAGGCGACGTTCTCCGCGTTCTCGCGCAGGCGCACCAGGCTGAAGCGAAAATCGGCCTCGTAGCGCTGCTGGTCGAAGCCGAGCTGAACCAGCGGATACCCGATCCAGCGGGTCAACAACGTGCCGGCGACGGCATAGATCAGCGCGGCGAAGACCATGTAGCCCGGGATGCTGATGCTCGCCCCACCGCCCAGCGGGATTCTCAAGGCGCCCGACAGCACCCACAGGATCGACAGAAACGACAGCAGGGTGACCAGGGAATTCAGCAGACCGAGCGACAGGCCGAGGGTCATCGTCGCGAAACTGTCGAGGTCGTCCGAGATGCGCTGATCGGGATTGTCGGTGACCGTTTGGTTCAACTGCATGCGGTAATATTTCTGGTCGTCGAGCCATTCGTGCAGAAAATGCTCGGTCAGCCAGCGACGCCAACGGATATGCAAGATCTGCCGCAGATAGAGCGCATATACGGCATCAACGATCAATCCGAACGCCAGCAACCCAAAGATGCCGAACTGCCGCCAGAACTCGACCCAATTATATTGCTGCAAGGCGTCGTAGAACGCGTTGTTCCAGTAATTGAACCGCACATTGAGCCACACCGAAAGCAGGTTGAGGGCGACGACCGCGGCGAGCAAGCCGATGGCCGACCATTTTTCGTCGGACTTCCAATAGGGCCAGGCAAGATCCCAGGCCTGACGCAGGAAGCCCCGCTCACTTGCCGCCGCCATCCATACCCTCCGTCGATCCCGCCGGATCTATTGCACGATTTGTACATCCATTCGCCTTAAGATGCGCCGGCCGTGATGCCTGCTCTCCCCACCGCCGCGCCTGTCGCGGCCGAGCCGATCGCCGCAGCACTGCTCGGGCGCGGAGTCTGCCGCGCGCTTGAGCAGCTCGGTTATGCGAGCCTGATTGAATTCCCGCTCGCCAACGGCCGGCGCGCCGATGTTTTGGCGCTCGGCCGCCGCGGCGAATTGGTGATCGTCGAGATCAAGAGCTCGCTTGCCGATTTCCGCGCCGACCGCAAGTGGTCGAGCTATCGCGATTTCGCCGATCGCCTCTATTTCGCCGTGGCCAGCCGGTTTCCGACAGCGCTGATCCCCGAGGAATGTGGCCTGATGGTGGCGGACGCGTTTGGCGCCGCGGTGCTACGCGACGGCAGCACGAGCCCGCTTAACTCTGCTCGGCGTCGCGCCCTGACCTTGCGCTTCGCCCGCATCGCCGCGGCCAGGCTGCGCCGCTCGATCGACCCCGACGCCGGCCGTCTCGACGGCATCTGATCCCCCTGTCGATCCCGTCGCGCCTAGCGAGCAAACCGCGCGGTCATCGCGCTAGTGCCGTAGCCCGGCATCACCTCGGCCAGCATGACCTCGCCGCCGCCGCCCTTGACGACATCGGCGCCGACGACCTCGTCCGGCCGGTAGTCCGCCCCTTTGACCAGGAGTTGCGGGCGCAATGCCCGGATCAGCTCAAGCGGCGTATCTTCCTCGAAGACCACGATCAGATCGACCGCGGCGAGCGAGGCCAATGCCTCGGCCCGCGCGGTTTCGTTCTGCAACGGGCGGGCCGGCCCCTTCAACCGCGTCGCCGAGGCATCGCTGTTCAGGCCGACGACGAGTTTGCCACAGGCCGCCTTGGCTTGCCGCAGCAGTGCCACATGACCGGGGTGCAGCAGATCGAAGCAACCATTGGTGAAGCCGATCTTGAGCCCCTGGCTCCGCCAGCGTTCGACCTGCGCGAGTGCGTCCGCGCGCGCGACCACTTTGTCGGCGGTGTAGCCGCCGTGACCGGCGAGACAGGCGCCGAGCTCGCTGGCGTAGACAACCGCGGTGCCGACTTTGCCAACCGCAATGCCGGCAGCGACATTGGCAAGGCGTGCCGCGTCGATCAGGCTCATCCCGGCTCCGATCCCGGCGCCCAGCGTCGCGACCGCCGTGTCGCCGGCGCCGGAGGCGTCGTAAACCTCGCACCCTTCGGTGCGCTGAAGTTGGGAGATACCTTCGGCGCCGACCAGGACCATCCCGTCCGGACCGAGGGAAACCAGCACGCCGCCAAAATCGCAGCGCTCGATCAGCATGCGTGCAGCGGCGGCGATGTCGGTCGCCGTCGCGACCGGCATGCCGGTCGCATGCGCGAGCTCGCGCCGGCTCGGCTGCAGCAGATCGGCGCCCCGATAGCGGATCGGGTCGCCGCCCTTCGGATCGACGATGACGCAGGCGCCGGCGTCGCGCGCTGCGCGGATGATTTCGAGCGCCACCCCCTCGGTCAGCACCCCCTCGCCGTAATCGCAGACGATCACGACCGCGTGGTCGGTCACCAGCTCACGGGTCAGCCGCAGCAGGTCCTCGCGAATATAGGGGTCGAGCGGCACCGCGCTCTCGCGGTCGGCCCGCAGCAACTGTTGGTTGGCCGCGACATAGCGGGTCTTGACCGTGGTCGCGCGCTGCGGCTGGACCAGCACGTGCACCTGGGCGCCGTCCTGCGCTTCGAGCAGCCTACCGATCTCGCGGCCGATATCGTCATTGCCGATGACCGACACAAAGGCTGGCGAGACGCCCAGCGCAGTGAGGTTGCGCAGCACGTTCCCGGCGCCGCCCAGGCTCTTCAATTCGCGCTCGATGGAGAGCACCGGGATCGGCGCTTCGGGCGACACTTGCTCGACCTGACCATAGATGAAGTGGTCGAGCATGACGTCGCCGACGCACAGGACGCGGGCGGATTTCAGGCGGTCAATATAGGGGAAGAGGTCGCTGTTGCCGGCCATCGCCATCGCGTCGGTTGGATGTGCCCGCCTCTTGTGGCGGCAGCGGCGGCCGAATGCAAGATTGCCGCGCGCCGGCGCGGGCGGGTTAGCGCTGCCGGCGCAGCATCAGGTAGAGCGCGCCCGCGCCGCCATGGCGCGGTTGTGCCGCCGCAATTGCCAGGATGCGCCGCCGCATTCCGGCCTCCGCGAGCCAGCGCGGCACCGCGCGTTTGAGCACCCCCGGTCCATCCGGGCCGAGCCCGCGCCCGGTGATGACCAAGACGCAGCGCCGGCCCGCCCGGTGCGAGGCTTCGACAAACTCGGCGAGTTCTCGATGCGCTTCGGCCTGAGTCATGCCGTGCAGATCGAGACGCGCCTCGATCGCGTGGCGGCCGCGCTTCAGCCGCTCGGCATTGGCCCGATCGATCCCGACAACCGCGTCGAACGGATCGGGTTCGGCCGGGCCAGGGTCGACCGGGCCAGGGTCGACCGGGCCGGCCGGTCGGGCCTCGGCGGCGGGAACCGATGCAGCGGACGGCGCCGGCGAATAAGCAGCGCCGCGCCCGCGCAGCGGGGTCACGTCGCGCACCGCCTCGGACCAGACCGCACCATCATGGGAGGCTGGTGTGCGCCTGCCTGCCGTCCTGGCCATCCTTGATGTCCTGCGGTCCCTCGACGACAACGATATGGAGCCGCCGCGGTCCGTGCGCGCCCAGCACGATGCGCTGCTCGATATCGCCGGTCCGCGATGGCCCGGTGATGAAATTGACCGCTCGCGGCAAGCCCTGCGCCGGCGCTCCCGGGGGCGCGGCAGCGCGCAGTCGGTCCCAGCAATCCTCGTAGGCGGCGACCACCTGGCCGGCGCGGACCACGGCGATATGGGTATCGGGGAGAAAATTCAAAGTGGTCGGCGTCTGTGCTCCGGACACCAGCATCAGGGTGCCGGTCTCGGCCACGGCGGCAAAGCACGAGGTCAGGCCGACCGCGTCGTCGGGATCGGCCCGGCCGCGGCGGATGCGCAGCAGCGGCCGGCTATGCCACGGAATGTCGTCGAGGCCGGGGTCCGGCGCCATAACCAGCTCGGCCGGCAGGTTTTCGGCGGCGAGATAGCGCGCCACCGCCTCCGGCACAGCATCGAGCGAGCGGATTCGGGTCACCGTCGCCTGCGCCTCCTGGGCCATCGCGACGAACAGGTCGATTCGGCCGGCATGGTCGAGCGCTCCGGCTCGCGCCGGAACGAGGTTGCGGCGATGGGCGGCGACCTGTGCGCGCAGCTTGGCCTCGGTCTGCGGGTCGAGCCGGCCTCGCCGCAGCGAGCGGCGAATACCGGAGAGAATGTCCCCGCGCGCGCCGCTCACCGGGCGCCCCCGCGTTTTGCCCGCTCGGCCCACAGGCTGTGAAAGCAGCGGCCCTCCGGAGCCGGCAGGTCGCGCACCGCGGTCCAGCCGCCGGCAAATGGCAGGCTGCGGAACCGGCCGCGACGCCCGCCGGCCCAGCCGAGCGCCCGACTGGCGATTTCGGTCAGCGCGTGATAGAGCGTCGGCCGGTCCGCCACCCAGGCCCACACCGACAGCCCGGCCCGCCACACCGGCGGGCTGAGCTTGTTCGCGTATTCGTGCTCCCGCCAGCGGCGCAGCATCTTCGGCAGCGGAATCTTGACCGGACAGACGCTTTCGCAGCGCCCGCACAGGGTCGAGGCGTTGGGCAGCGCCGCCGCCTCTTCGATGCCGATCAGGGCCGGGGTCAGGACCGCGCCCATCGGCCCGGGATAAACCCAGCCATAGGCATGGCCGCCGACCGCGGCATAGACCGGGCAGTGGTTCATGCAGGCGCCGCAGCGGATGCAGCGCAGCATGTCGTGGAATTCGCCGCCGAGCATCGCGCTGCGGCCGTTGTCGAGCAGCACGACGTGATAGGCCTCGGGTCCGTCGAGGTCGCCCGGCCGACGCGGGCCGGTCGAAACCGTCGTGTAGGACGAGAACTCCTGGCCGGTCGCCGAGCGTGCCAATAGACGCAGCAGCGTCGCTGCATCCTCGAAGGTCGGCACCAGCTTTTCGAGGCTGGCCACGACAATGTGGACGCGCGGCAAGGTCTGGGTCAGGTCGCCGTTGCCCTCGTTGGTCACGATGATGCCGGAGCCGGTCTCGGCGACCAGAAAATTGGCGCCGGTGATGCCGACATCGGCGGCGAGAAACCGCGGCCGCAGCAAAGCGCGCGCCTCGTCGCACAATTGGCGCGGTTCGGCGAGCGGCCGGTTCGGGTCAAGCGCCCGGTGCGATGCGCGAAAGGTGTCGGCCACCTGCTCCTTGACCAGGTGCATCGCCGGCGCGATCAGGTGGCTCGGCGGCTCGTGACGCAACTGGATGATGTATTCGCCGAGATCGGTCTCGACCGGGGTAATGCCGTTCTTCTCGAGAAAATCGTTGAGCCCGACCTCCTCGGCGGTCATCGACTTGCCCTTGGTGACGGTCTTGGCGTCGACCGCGCGGCAGATCTCCAGCACCGCGGCGCAGGCCTCCGCGGGTGTCCGCGCCCAATGCACCTCGCCGCCCGCAGCGACGACGTTCTGTTCGTAAAGCTCGAGGTAGAAGTCCAGATGGGCGAGCGTGTGCTCCTTAATCGCCCGGCCGATCTCGCGCAGCTCCTCGAATTCAGGCAGCCGGGCGACGGCCTCGCGACGGCGCAGCGGAAACCCGCTCTGCGTCATCATCGCCAACGCCTGCTGCAGATTCCGATCGGCGAGCGCAGCCCTGGCATTTGTCGGGAAATCGCGGCTGGTGGCGAGCATCGCTGCTACCGTGGCATCCCGATCGGCGCGACGTCGCCGGTCATGCCGGCCAACACCTCGGCGACATGCCTGACTTCGATCGGCTGACCGCGGCGAGCGAGCTTGCCGGCGATGTTCAACAGGCAGCCAAGATCGCCAGCCAGCACCGCCGCCGCACCGGTGGCGGCGATATCCGCCGCTTTGTCGTCGACCATCTGGTCCGAGATCTCCGGATATTTGACGCAGAACGTACCGCCAAAGCCGCAACATACCTCGGTCCCGGGCAATTCGCGCAGCCGCAGCCCCTCGACCGAGGCGAGCAGGCGTCGCGGCTGGTCCTTGACGCCGAGCTCGCGCAGTCCCGAGCAGGAATCGTGATAGGTCGCCTCGCGTTCCCACCGCGCCGACACTCCTCGCACGCCGCGGACATCGACCAGAAACGACACCAGCTCCCAGCACCGCGCCGCCAGATCCTGCGCCCGCGGCAGGATCGCGGGGTCGTCGGCGAACAGTCCGGGGTAATGGCAGCGGATCATGCCGGCGCAAGATCCGGACGGGGCCACCACGTAATCATACCCGGCAAACGCCTCGATCACCCGCAAGGCGATCCTCTTCGCTGCGGCGCGGTCGCCCGAATTGTAGGCCGGCTGACCGCAGCAGGTCTGCGCTCGCGGCACCTCGACCGCGCACTCGGCCTGCTCCAGCAATTTGACCGCGGCGAACCCGACGGTCGGCCGGAACAGATCGACGAGGCACGTCACGAACAGCGCCACCCGCGCCCGCTTCTCGGCCATAGGCCACTCCCGGTTTTCGACAGGTGCGGGTAATTAGCGGCTGCGCGCGCCGCAAATCAATCGGGCAACCCTTGTCCCCGGTCGAAACCACCGCCAAACAGGTTACATGTGGAGGCTTATCGTGAACGACTGCGTCGGCGCGGTCTGCGACCAATCCAAAATTGGGTGCCGGATGTCCGGTCACCCGGCTTTGCCGACGAAGTACATCGTCAATCGTTCGCTGTCGCTCGGAGCGAATATTCGCCGGAGAACCAGAGTTTCCTCGATGCGATCACCGAGGGCGTCAGCGGGTGAAACGCGGCGACGTATGGACGGTCGCCAGCGGCAGCGACTATGCCGGCCATCTGCGGTCACCGGCGGGTCTCTTCGGCGACGAGGCGAGCGGCGAGAGGGCGCGGCAGCAGCAAGTAGTAGCGGCCTCGCGCGTTCATCTCGCCGGCCCGGTCGCCGGCGGTGCTGCCGGAACCCCAATAGAGATCGCCACGCACCGGGCCCCTGATCGCTCCGCCGGTGTCCTGGGCGACGACCAGCCGGTGCACCCGCGCGTTCGGGATGAAGCGCTCGTCGGCGTCGAGCCAGATCGGCGCACCGAGCGGAATATAAGCGCGATCGACGGCGAGACTGCGCTTGGCCGTGAGCACTACCCGTTCCGCTCCGACCGGGCCGTCGCCCTTGACCTTGCGAAAGAACACATAAGAGGGGTCTTCGCGGCGCAACGCTGCTCCGACTTTCGGGTGCGCTCGCATCCAGGCCTCGATCGAGGCCATCGTCAGCTTATCGCGAGCGATCTGTCCGCGTTCGATCAAGAGCCGCCCGACCGGCACGTAGGGCAGCCCGTTCTGCCCGTCATAGCCGAGCCGGATGGTGCGGCCGTCGTCCAGCCGGACCTGTCCCGACCCCTGGATTTGCAGAAAGAATGCGCCGACCGGATCATCCACCCAAACAAGCGCCAGGCCGCGGCCGGCCAGCGCGCCGTCTTCGATCTGCGCGCGGGTATAGCGCGGGCCGAAGCCGAGATCGTGAGGACGCCGGTAGATCGGCGTCTGGTACGGCCCGTGCCGGTGTCGGGAGCCGTTCAGCCCAATCTCGAAATAGCCGGTGAACAACCCTTCGCGCTCGCCGTAATCGGCGACCGCCATCGGCACAAATCCGGTCTCGAAAAATCTCCGCGCCGCGTTATTGTTGTCCGCAGGCAGCGCCGCAGCCTCGCGGCAGAGCGGGCGCCAATCCTCTACCCGCCCGTAATCCACGCCACCCTCGATCGGACCAAAAGCCGCCCGATCGGGTTGCTTTAAGAGCCGCGCGCAGGATTTCAAAAAGGCCGGAACGGCCGCGGCAACGTGGTCGAGCATCCACCCGTCAAGCCCGGCGAACCCGACCGGGGTCAACTCCAGCCGCGGCGGCCCGGCATCGCGCGCGAGGCCAAGCGTCAGCGCCGCAAACGCGACGAAGGCGGCTGCGCGGTATCGCCGGCGTTGCCGGATTTCAGCCGCTGCCGGTGGCGACCAGCACCCAGTTGGGGTCGGCCGATCGGGTATCGCGAGCAAAGGTCCAGTAATCGGTCTTTTCAACCGGGTGCTCGGGATCGCCGTCGACGATGCCGCCATCCATCGTCCGCGTTACATTGATCTGGTGCGACACGAGCTTGGTTGTCAGCCGCGCGGTCCGCCCGTCCAAATCGGCTTCGACGATCTCCGCTTTGTCGAGCCGCAGGTCGCGGGTTTCGAGCGTTTCCTTGGCGGCGATCCGTTCGTCGATCGTCCGGGCAAAGGGACGGAATACCTCGTCACTGAGCAGCGGCCTCAATGCCTCTTTGTCGCCGCGAGCAAAAGCGGTGACGATCATCTCGAAAGCGGCGCGTACTCCGGCTAGGAAATTCGCCGGGTCAAAGCCCGGATCGGCTCGGCGGATCCGGTTCACCCCGTCGGCAGCCGAACCGGCCGGCTTGCCGGCGAGCACGGCTGGCGCCGCGCTTTTGTCCGGATTGGGGGGCAGCGCAACGGTTTCGGGGCCCGGCTTGTCCGCCACCGGCGCCGAACGCCGCGCGAACAGCTCGCGCCGCCGCTCGTTACCGGTGCGCCGGCCGAGAACGCTGCGCAGCCGCAGCACCAGAAAGGCCGCGATCATCGCGAACAGGATGATGTCGAAATATTGAAAATCACCCATTGTCTCGCGCGCCTCACCACCCCTCGCAACGGCCGGCAACGGCCCTCGCTCGCTCCAGGTCAGATAGGGGGTCGACGCGGCCCCGACAAGCGCGTCCGGCGGGCGCGCCGTCAAACGCGGATTGGGGTCCGCTGTTCCGGCCCAAGTCGACCCGCGCGACGGCGGGAGCCAACGGGAACGAGCCGCGCCCCCGGACGTTGCTGCGGCTTCCCGATCCATGCTAGCCAGCCGGCTCGATCGGGATTCAGCGCGGGAGGGAATGATGCCGGGAGAAACCAGAGGCAACGGCGAAATCGGTGCGGTCCCGCCGACCCCCGAAGGGCCGCAATTATTTATCAATGTGCAATACATCAAGGATCTGTCGTTTGAGAACCCCCGCGCGCCGCAAAGTCTGATCCAGCAGACGACCCAGCCCGAAGTGGCGATCAATGTCGACGTCAAGGCGCGCAATCTGAACCAAGAGACTTATGAGGTCGTCCTGACCGTCAACGTCACCGCAAATGTGCAAGCCGAGCCGGTGTTTCTGGTCGAGCTCGCTTATGCCGCGGTGGCCACGGTCCGGAACGCGCCGGAGCCGATGCTGTCGAATTTGGTCCTGGTCGAGACCCCGCGGATCATCTTTCCGTTTGCCCGCGCGATCATCGCCAACGCGACCCGCGACGGCGGCTTCCCGCCATTGATGATCAATCCGATCGACTTTGCCGAACTGCTGCACCGGCACCAATCGCCCGAAGCTGCGCCGTTCGACGAAAGCAGCACCGCCGTTTGAGCGTCACCCTTCGCTGAGCCACAAGGGCGCGGTCAGCAGGACCAACATGGCTTGATGCGCCATCAGCTCCTCGCTCGAAGGCCGGTGCGGGCGCGCCGCACGTGCGACCCGGACGGCGGTGACGCCCTCAGCCGCCGGGACCGCAAAATCGAGACCAGGCTGGCGCCCGCCGATCAGTTCTAGATAGACGGCGGCTAACAGGCTGCAGTCGACCCTGGCGCCGTGCTCGACGCGGCCCGACAAATCGATGGCAAACCGCCGGCACAATGCGTCGAGGCTCGCCGGCGCGCCGGGATAGCGCTGCCGGGCTAGCGCCAAGGTATCGAGCGAGGAGCAGCTGAGCGGCGCCCGCTCGAGCCGGGCCAATTCCATATTCAGAAAGGCCAGGTCGAACTCGGCGTTATGGATCACCAGCGGGTCCGACCCGATAAATTCGAGCAGTTCGTCAGCCACTTCGCCAAACGGCGGGTGCGATGCAAGAAATTCCGCAGTGAGGCCATGAACCTCAAGAGCATCCAGCGGCACGTCCCGCCCCGGGTTCACATAGCGATGAAACCCGTGGCCGGTCGGGATGTGGTGCACGAGTTCGACGCAGGCGATCTCGACGATTCGGTGACCGGCCTGCGGATCGAGGCCGGTAGTTTCGGTATCCAGGACGATTTCGCGCATTAGCGAATTATCCAATCAGTTTGCACCATTCCTCCTCGCGCCTGCGAAAGCGGGGTACAGGGTGAGCGTCCGAACCCTTGCCGCCCTGGGTTCCCGCTTTCGCGGGAATGACGCTCAACATGATCGGAAACCACGCATCAGCAGGCCTGGCTCCGGATCACCTGCGCCGGCGCTTGCCGGCGGGTCGCTGGTTCCCGCTGCGCAGGAGTCCGACGATCACCCGCAGGCGACGCAAGCTCAACCGCCGATCGAGCCCGGTCGGCACCACGAAATCGGCCCGCCGTCGTTTTTCGGCATCCGGCATCTGCTGGCCGAGGATCGCCCGAAAGCGCGCCTCGCTCATCCCGGGCCGACGCATGACCCGCTGACGCTGCAATATCGCCGGGGCCGAGACGACGATGACGTAATCGCAGCGCGCGGCGCCGCGGCTTTCGAACAAGAGCGGCACGTCAAGCACCGCCAGCCGCTCGTGCCGCGCACGGGCCTGGGCCAGAAACTGCTTTTCACCGGCAGCGACCATCGGATGGATGATGTGCTCGAGGCGGCTCAGAGCTGCCGGATCGCCAAACACCCGCGATCCGAGACGGCGGCGATCGATCCCGCCCTCATCGGTGCGAACGCCGGGGAAGGCGGCCTCGACCCGAGCGACCGCGGCGCCGCCCGGCGCCAGCAGCCGATGAACGACCCGGTCGGCGTCGAACAGCGGAATCCGCATCCGCCGCAGCAGTGCTGCGGCGGTGCTCTTGCCCATCCCGATCGAGCCGGTCAGGCCGACGACAATCACCGCGGAGCCGCCAGGCTTGCCACGACCGCGGCACGCAGCGCGCGGCTGACCCGCACCTTCGCGCCGAACCAGGCCTCGAAACCCGGCCTGCCTTGATGCAGCAGCATGCCGAGGCCATCGACGACCGGATTGCCGCGGCGCCGCGCTGCCACCAGCAGCCTGGTTTCGAGCGGCACGTAAACGAGATCCGCGACCGGGGCCGTGTGTGGCAGCGGCGACAGGTCGAGCTCGAGAGCCGGCTCGCCGGCCATTCCGAGGCTGGTGCTGTTGACCAGCAACCCGGCCCCCTCCTGCACAGCGCTCGATTCGCGCCACGAATGAACCGAGATTCGCGTCGCCGCCGTCGCCAGATCGCTGGCGACCCCCTCGGCACGGCTACGGGTGCGATTGACCAGCCGAATTTCGGCGACACCGGCATCGGCCAACGCCGCCACGACCGCCCGCGCCGAACCGCCCGCGCCGAGAATCACCGCCGGGCCCGCCTCGGGACGCCAATCTGGCACCACCTCGCGCAAATTCTCGCGAAACCCGTAGGCATCGGTATTGCTGGCCTCGAGACTACCGTCGGCGGCGACGATGATCGTGTTCGCGGCGCCGATGCGCCGCGCCAGTCGATCGACCCGGTCGGCCACCGCTAATGCCGCCGGCTTGTGCGGGATCGTCAGATTGCAGCCGCGAAAACCCAATATCGGCAGTGCCCGCAACGCCTGTTCAATGTCTTCGGGGCGCACCGGCAACGGCAGATAGGCGCCATCGACCCCGGCCTCATCGAGCCAGAAACCGTGCAGCAACGGCGAGCGGGAGTGTGCCACCGGCCATCCCATGATGCCGGCAAGGCGTGTCGCACCGGTAATCCTCATGGCCAGGTTCTTAGCACGTCGCCCGCCCTAGCAGCCATCCGCGCCCGCCCTAGCTAAGCCGCGATCGCGCCAAATTCGCGCAGGAGGCCCAGCAATTCGAGCAAGGGCAAACCGAGGATCGCAAAATAATCGCCCTGGATGCGGTCGAACAGTTGGACGCCATTGGCCTCCAACTGATAGGCCCCGACCGAGCCGAGCACCGCGGCTCCCGTGGCGGCAAGATAGTCGTCGAGAAATCCATCGCTGAAGCGGCGCATCCTGAGTTTCGGCGCGCACTGGTGCTGCCATATCCGCTCGCCGGCGCGGCTGGCGCAGACCGCGGTCGCCAGCACATGGGTGCGGCCCCGCAGTGCCTGCAATTGAGCGCGGGCGGCGCCGAGATCCGCCGGTTTGTCGAACCACTCCCGGTCGCACACCAGGATCTGATCGGCGCCGATGACCAGCGCGTCCCGATCGCACCGCGATACCCATCGCGCTTTGGCGTCAGCCAGCGCCAGCGCACAATCACGCGCCTCGCTTCGATCGGCGCGGAAGGCGAGCTTGACCGCAGCCTCGTCGATTTCGGCCGGCTCGACCTGGAATTCAACTCCGGCCGCTGTGAGCAGCCGAGCGCGCGTCGGGCTTGCTGAGGCAAGAACCAACCTGCTGCTACTCATCCGTGCCATGGCGTCGCGCCAACAGCTTCAGGATCGCCGCAGCCGTCTCCTCGATCGAGCGGCGGGTCACATCGATTACCTGCCAATGCCGTTCGGCAAAGATCCGCCGCGCTTCGCGAACCTCGGTTCGCACTGCCTCGATATCGGTGTAATCGGTGGTTTCGTCATGATGCAGCATGCTCAGCCGATTGCGACGCAGCTGGATCAGCCGCTCGGGATCGTTGGTCAGGCCGATGATCAACGGCCTCTTGGCGTTGATCAGTTCGGGCGGCAACGGCACCCCGGGTACAAACGGCACGTTCGCCGCCTTGACCCCACGGTTCGCCAGATAGAGGCAAGTCGGCGTCTTTGAGGTGCGCGACACTCCGACTAGACAAACATCGGCATCATCGAGACCCCAGCTCGATTGGCCGTCGTCGTGGGCGAGGGCGAACTGCATCGCGTCAATGCGGGCGAAATACTCGCTGTCGAGCAGATGCTGCTTGCCCGGCACGCCGCGGCTCTCACGGTGCAGATAGGACGCCAATGCGCCGATGACCGGATCGAGAACAGGAATGACCGGAACCTGCAGGCGGCGGCAACCTTGCTGCAGCAATTGGCGCAGCGTATCGCTGACCAGAGTGAACAGGACCACTCCGGGATTGGCTTCAACGCCGGCGATCACCCGGTCGATCTGGCTGCGCGTACGCACCATGCTCCAGACATGCTCGACCGCCTGAGCATCGTCGAACTGCACCAGACAGGCGCGTGCCATCGAATGCACGGTCTCGCCCGTCGAATTGGAGACTAGGTGAATATGAAACCTGCTCATCGCAATCCGGGCCGCGACGACCCGCCGATCCCAAAAGCGGTGTGAATCTCTCGAATGTTATCCACAAAACCCTCCCTGATCGAGAATACGCTCAGATTTGTCCCCCCTTGCCCAGATTCATCGACCGTTCCGCGCACTTTGGGGAATCGGCGCTCCGCGACACGGAAGAGCGGGGATGACTGATCGAACGCTCGATTCATCCTCGTCTTTCGGCCTTGTTCAATCTGGCGGATTTTCACGGTCGAACGGGAAGATCCATCAGCTCTGCGCACAGTTTCGCCGAGTTTCGCCAACCCCTCGCGCTTGCGGTGCGACCTGGGGATCGACCTCGTCATCCCCGACTTTCGCTGCACCTACAACTTTCCACCATCTAAAAAACCTTATATGAATGAGAGGAGAATCGCTTTAATGGCCAGCACCTCGCTCAAACCCTTGCTGCGCGTGCTCGCCGGAGAGACGCTCTCCCCGCCGCCTTGGTGGCTGATGCGGCAAGCCGGCCGTTATCTTCCCGAGTATCGGGAGGTTCGCAGCCGAGCCGGCGATTTTGTCGAACTGTGTCTGTCGCCGGCGCTGGCGGCCGAGCTCACCGTGCAGCCGGTGCGACGCTTCGGTATGGACGCTGCGATCTTGTTCTCCGACATCCTGCTGCTGCCGCATGCGCTCGGGCAAAAGCTGGCGTTTCGGGAGGGCGAGGGACCCGTTCTGGATCCGATTGCGGACACGGCCGGTTTGGCGCTGCTCGATCGCGCTCACGCAATGGCGCGGCTCGACCCCGTGTTCGATGCGGTCGGTCGGGTTCGGGCAGGGCTCGGAGCACATACCGCGCTGATCGGCTTTGCCGGAGGCGCGTGGACGGTCGCGACTTATATGGTCGAAGGCGGGTCGAGCCGGGATTTCCGGCGGGTCAAGGGATGGGCCTACCGCGATCCCACCGGGTTTGGCGTGCTGATCGATCTGCTGGTCGGGACTACGATCGAGCTGCTGTCGGCCCAGATCACGGCCGGAGCGGAGATCGTCCAGCTGTTCGACAGCTGGGCCGGCGTCCTCGCCGAAGCCGCATTTGAAGAATGGGTCATCGCGCCGACGAGGCGGATTGTCACGGCGCTGAAAATCCGGCATCCCGACTGTCCGGTCATCGGGTTTCCGCGCGGCGCCGGGCTGCTCTACGAGCGATATACCGCCGAGACCGGGATCGACGGCGTCGGTCTCGACAGCACGGTGCCGGCCGGCTCTGCCCGCGAACGGCTGCGACCTCGAGCGGTGCTCCAAGGCAATCTCGATCCCGTGCTGCTGCTGACCGGCGGCGCCGCGCTCGCAGACGCAGTCGGCGAGTTGCGCAAAGCCTTTGCCGGCGGTCCCTGGGTGTTCAATCTCGGTCATGGGGTATTGCCGGAAACGCCGGTTGAACATGTCGCCCTGCTGGCGCGGCTGCTCGCCGAGCCTTCCGCGGACGTTTGAGATGGGCCGCACCGCGATCGTGCTGATGAATCTGGGCGGTCCCGATTCGCTCGATGCGGTCGAGCCGTTTCTGTTCAACCTGTTCAACGATCCGGCGATAATCCGTCTGCCGGCGCTGTTTCGCCTGCCGGTGGCGCGGCTGGTCGCACGCGGCCGGACTAAGGTGGCCCGCGAGATTTACGCCCAGCTCGGCGGCGCATCGCCGCTGCTCGCCAACACCGAGGCGCAGGCGCGGGCGCTGGATCAGGCATTGGGCGAAGAGCACCGCTCGTTCATCGCGATGCGTTATTGGCGTCCGACGAGTGTCGAGACGGCGCGCGCCGTCGCCGAATGGGCGCCGGACCAAATTGTTTGCCTGCCGCTCTATCCGCAATTCTCGACGACGACCACGGCCTCCTCGCTTACCGCCTGGCGGCGTGCGGCGGCGCGCGTCGGTCTTCGTCAGCCGACTCGGGCGGTTTGCTGCTATCCGGCCGCGACCGGGTTTGTCGAGGCGATTGCCGAGCTGATCCGGCCGGTGCTCGCCGAAATGTGTGCCGACACCACGCCGCCGCGTCTGCTGCTGACTGCCCATGGTTTGCCGAAACGGATCGTGCGCGCCGGGGATCCGTATCCCGACCAGGTCGCCACGACAGCGCGGGCGGTGGTCGCGGCGCTCGCATGGCCCGACCTCGATTGGGAGGTGTGTTATCAGAGCCGGGTCGGGCCCCTCGAGTGGATCGGTCCGGCGACCGATGCTGAAATCCGCCGGGCCGGTGCTGACCGGGTTTCGCTTGTAGTGGCGCCGATCTCGTTCGTGTCGGAGCACTCGGAAACCCTGGTCGAGCTCGACCGCGACTATCGCTGTCTGGCCGAGCGGAGCGGTGTGCCCAACTATCGCCGGGTTGCGACCGTGGGTATCGAGCCGGAGTTCATCGGCGCTTTGGCGTCGCTGGTGCGCGGTGCCGGGCCGTTCGCACGCTCGGCGGCTTGCACCCTCGGCGGCAGCTGCGCATTCGCCGAGGAGGTCGTTTGAGCAATTGGCTCGCAGGCCTGTACCCATGGCTGAAGTCGGCGCATATCCTGGCGGTCATCGCCTGGATGGCGGGACTGCTATATCTGCCGCGGCTGTTCGTTTATCACGCGATGGTAGCCACCGGCTCGGCGCAGTCGGAAACTTTCAAGGTCATGGAGCGCCGGCTTCAGCGCGGCATCATGACACCGGCAATGATCGCTGCCTTGGGTTTTGGTTTGGCGCTGGCCGGGACCCCGGGGGTGGTCGACTGGCGTCGCGGGTGGATCTGGGCAAAGCTCGCGCTGGTCGCCGGGCTGGTGGCGTACCATGCGGCGCTCGGGCATTGGCGCCGGACGTTTGCCGAGGATCGCAACCGGCATTCGCCGCGCTTTTTTCGCATTGTCAACGAGCTGCCGACCCTTGCGCTGATCGCCATCGTGGTTCTCGTCGTTGTCAAGCCGTTTTGAGCCGGTCGGCGTGGTGAACGCGCGGCAGAGACCTTGATATCGGATTTGACTCGCCTATTTCCCTTGGCTAAGGGGAATGGCCTGCCGGCACCCGCCCTCTCCTGCCATCCCTGTCATTCCCTCGCCTATCCTCAGAGCCTGCGAGATCTGTTCCGCAGGTATGCATCGGACGGGCGAGCCATGCCCCACCGCGACGCGAACCTCCATGAACCTCCAGGAACTCAAACGGAAATCCCCAGCCGAGCTGTTGGCGTTCGCCGAAGAGCTCGAAATCGAGAACGCGTCCTCGCTGCGCAAGCAGGACATGCTGTTCGCAATTCTGAAGCAGCTCGCCGAGAACGAGGTGCCGATTTCTGGCGACGGCGTCCTCGAAGTGCTGCCCGACGGGTTCGGCTTTCTGCGCTCACCGGAAGCCAACTACCTGGCTGGCCCCGACGACATCTATGTCAGCCCGAGCCAGGTGCGGCGCTTTGGCCTTCGCACCGGCGACACGGTCGAGGGTGAGATCCGTTCACCGCGCGACGGCGAGCGCTATTTCGCGCTGCTCAAGGTCAACGGGATCAATTTCGACGAGCCCGACCGGCTGCGCCAGCGGATCAATTTCGACAACCTGACGCCGCTCTATCCCGAAGAAAAGCTGGGTCTCGAATTCGAGGACCCGTCGCGCCGCGACCTGACGACGCGGGTCATCGATTTGATCACGCCGCTCGGCAAAGGCCAGCGCGCGCTGATCGTCTCACCGCCGCGCACCGGCAAGACGGTGATGCTGCAGAACATCGCCCATGCCATCGCCGCCAATCACCCCGAGGTTTACCTTATCGTGCTGTTGATCGACGAGCGGCCGGAGGAGGTGACCGACATGGCCCGCTCGGTGCGCGGCGAGGTGATCAGCTCGACCTTCGACGAGCCGGCACAGCGCCATGTGCAGATCGCCGAGATGGTCATCGAAAAGGCGAAGCGTCTGGTCGAGCATAAGCGCGACGTCGTGATCCTCTTGGACTCGATCACCCGCCTCGCCCGCGCCTACAACACCGTTGTACCGTCCTCGGGCAAGGTATTGACCGGCGGCGTCGATGCTAACGCCTTACAGCGGCCGAAGCGGTTCTTTGGCGCCGCGCGCAACATCGAAGAAGGCGGCTCCTTGACGATCATCGCGACCGCGCTGATCGACACCGGATCGCGCATGGACGAGGTGATCTTCGAGGAGTTCAAGGGCACCGGTAATTCGGAAATCGTGCTCGACCGCAAGGTCGCCGACAAGCGGACCTTCCCGTCGATCGACATCACCAAATCCGGTACCCGCAAGGAGGAGCTACTGGTCGACCGCGGCGTCCTGTCAAAGATGTGGGTGCTGCGCCGGGTCCTGACCCCGATGGGCACCGTCGACGGTCTCGAATTCCTGATCAACAAGCTCAAGGAATCGAAGAGCAACACCGAGTTCTTCGACGCGATGAACACCTGACCTGTCGCCGGCTGGGTAGTGGAATTCGTAAACGATGTCAGGTTCGTGTGAGGTACCGAGGACGGCCGGTGCGATATGTAGTGCGGATTATCATTCGTACTGCATCTAAATTACCTGTCTCGATCAATGGGGCCAGAGATATCTCAACGGTTAGCGCATGCCGACGCGCTTCTGCGGCTTGCGCAGGTCCAAGGAGACGCGCCGCCGCGGTACGAGCCCGCTTCCTGGGTTTCCTATGGCGGCGGCGAGGCGATCCTCCTGGCGATCGCGCTGTTCGTGGTAGCCAGCGGATTTGCCTATGCCGGTAAACGGCTGCGCGCCCCGCTCGCGGTCACGCGGCCAGGAGGCACCGCCGCCGGATTCATGATCGCAATCTGGCTGCTGGCGATCTACAACGTCGGCGTCGCCACGGTCGTCTATGGACTTCAAGTGAAGCAGGCCTATCCGGGCTTCGTTGCGCCCCGCGTGCGCGTCGGCACTTTCGTCGATGCGTCGGTGACCTTCTTCGTGATTCTCTTCCTCACGCGGCGTTGGGGCTGGAAGGTCGCGCTGGCCAGCGCCCTCATCGGCACCGCCGCCGCGCCGATGCTCTTCGAGTTTCCCTTCGATCTGATCGTCATGACGCGCACTAACCCGCCGATCCCGACTCATCCGATGCTGTATCGGCAGCTTTTCTTCCTGCCGTTGTTCCTGGTCGAGTTCTCAACGGTATCGCTGCTGACGTTGCTGCCTTCGATGCGGGTGACCGCGTACGCCTCTTATGCGGTAGCGGGAATGTTTGTGGTATTCGGTGTCTGGGCTGCGTTCGGGTTCGCCTTTCCTGCGGAACCGCTGCCGCTCGCGCTGAACGTCATTTCGAAGATCATGTGCTTCGTAGCGGCGATCATGCTGTTTGTCTGGAAGGTTGACGGGGAGGTCTTTGCAGCTAGAGCATAATGATTGGAGCTCGAACCCTACCGCTCTCCCTAATTCCGGCGCAGCGCCGGGTCGAGACACCTCCTGGTGGAAGGCGGGAGCGCGCGATCAAGTCGGGTCAAGAGGACTAAATCGAAAGCCCCCGGTTTTCACCGGACTAATGCGTTGACGGATTGCTTCGTCGTCTTGTTTTCCCGGTGAGAGGCAATCACACGGTCAGCACGGTCTGCCCGGTGGTCTTGCGGTTCTGCAGGTCGCGATGGGCGCGGGCGGCCTCGCGCAAGGGGTAGGTCTGGTTGACCGCGATCTTGACCGCTCCGCTCTGCACCACCTCGAACAATTCGCGGGCCGCGGTCAACAGGTCCTCGCGGGTCGCGGTGTAGGTGTTCAAGGTCGGGCGGGTCAGGAACAGCGAGCCCTTGCCAGCGAGGATGCCGATATCGACCGGCCCAATCGCTCCCGAGGACTGGCCGAACGACACCATCAGGCCGAGCGGCGCTAGGCAGTCGAGCGATTTGTAGAACGTGTCCTTGCCGACCGAATCGTAAACCACCGGCAGCTTTCTTCCCTGGGTGATCTCGCCGATCCTGGCGACGAAGTCTTCGCGGCGATAGTTGATCGGATAGTCGCAGCCGTTTTTCTTCGCTAGCGCGGCTTTTTCGTCATCGCCGAGGGTGCCGATCACGGTGGCGCCCAGATGCTTCGCCCATTGGCAGACGATCAGTCCGACCCCGCCCGCCGCGGCATGGATCAGGATCGTCTCGCCATGTTTGACCGGGTGGGTGCGGCGCACCAGGTACCAGGCGGTCATGCCTTTCAGCATCATCGCTGCGGCCTGAGCATCGGTGATGCCGGCGGGAACCGGGACCAGCCGGTCGGCCGGCATGACCCGGCCCTCGGCATAGGCGCCGATAGGCCCGCCGGCATAAGCGACCCGGTCTCCGGGCTCTAGCCCGCTCACCCCCGGCCCGACCTCCTCGACAATGCCGGCCGCCTCAGAGCCGAGCCCGCTCGGCATCGGCATCGGATAAAGCCCGCTGCGTTGGTAGGTGTCGATATAGTTGAGCCCGACCGCGGTATGCTTGAGCCGCACCTGGCCCTGACCGGGCTTGCCGACCTCCACCTCTCGCCACGACAAGACTTCGGGCCCGCCGGCCTTCTCGAACCGGATCGCGTGCACCATGGCCATTACCTCCCTGTGACGTGCGAGATCAGAAAGGCTGCACGATAGCGAGGGTCAACGCTGGCGTCACGACGAAGTAGGGCGGAACAGCGCAGCATATTCCGCCGTCGCCTGCGGACCGGAGTAAGCGGCGGAATGCGCCCTGCTTTTCCGCCCTACCTGCTCTGGCGGAGCGGCGCCTTCGAGCGTCAGCAGGGCTTGCTTCGTCGCCAGCCCGGCGCCGCCGCTGTAGCCGCCGAGCCCGCCGCGCGCCAGCACCCGGTGGCATGGGATCACGATCGGGATCGGATTGCGCCCGCAGGCGCGGCCGATCGCGCGCGGCCCCGAGCCGACCTCCATTGCCAACTCGCCGTAGCAGCGCGTCTGCCCCTGCGGGATCTGCCGCATCGCCGCCCACACCCGCTGTTCGAATGGCGAACCTGCGGGACTGAGCGGCAGATCGAAATGGGTCAGCCGACGGTCGAAGTAAGCTTCGAGCTGGCGGCGCGCTTCGGCGAGCAGCGGCATCTCGTGGCCATCGGCATCGTCGGCCCAGCCGATGGCGATGATCGCATCTGGCGTGGCGGTGATCGTCAGTCGCCCGACCGGGCTGTCCACCGCAATCGAACAGGGCATGGGAGGTACGCTCCATATACGAACAGAGGATGAACATTAGCGCTGTTTGGATAATTCGGCCAGCAGTTTTTCAGGGTCGGTCAACGGCAGCGAACAGACCGGCCCGATGCAGACGTAAGCGGCTGGAAGACCGCCGACGAGACCTTTGCCATATGCCGGGTGGTCGGGCGGCAACTCTCGGGCCGGCGCCGGCGGGAGAACCACCCGATTGGGCAACGACACTGAATAAGCCGACCGAAGCAGCGCCTCGAACGCCGAGTCGCCAGGCGCGCCGGCAACCACGATCTGCACCGGCTCGGCCAGCAATTCGGCATTGTTGAGCAGGGTCGCGAGCGGGAAGAAGTTGCGCGCGAGCTCGCCTGAAAACGTCTCGACGATCACTTCGGCGCGGCGACGACGGGCCTCGTCCCCGGTCAGGATCGCGAGCCGGGTCAAGACCCCGACCAGGGTGCCGTTGCCGGCCGGCACCGCCGAGTCGGCGGCGGTCCTTACGCGCGCAATCAGCGCCTGGGTGTCGTCGGCCGAGAAGAAATACCCGCCGCCCTCCGGGTCCCAGTAATGCCGGTCGAGGACCTCTACCCAATCGCCGCACCGGGCGAGAAGATCTTCTTCCCCGACAGCTTCGTAGAGCGCTAGTGCGGCGCGGCAGAGATTGGCGTAGTCGTCGACGTTGGCCGGATGGCGCGCCCGGCCGTTGCGCCAGCTGTGCAGCAGCCGGCCGTCCGCCGCAATCATCTCGCGACAGACGAAACCGAGCGCCGCCCGCGCGGTGTCGATCCAGTCCCTGCGCTCGAACACCAGCCCGGCATTGGCCATCGCCGCGATCATCAGCCCGTTCCAGTCGGCCAGCACTTTGTCGTCCCAGCCGGGCCGCACCCGCGCCGCCCGCGCCTGGAACAAGAGGTCGCGGCACTCCGCCAGCTCGCGCTCGGTCTCGGCGCCGGCGAGCCCGGGCATATTCAGCCGGTTGAGGATCGTCCGGCCTTCCCAATTCCCGGCCGCGGTTACATCGTAAAAGCGTTTGAACAGCGGCGCGCGGCCGCCCAACACGGCGTTGATCTCGGCTTCGGACCAGACGTAGAACTTGCCTTCCTCGTGCTCGCTGTCGGCGTCGAGGCTGCTGGCGAAACCGCCGCCCGGCGCCCGCATCTCGCGCTCGACCCAGCCGAGAGTCTCCTCCACCCGCTGCCGGTAGAGCGGGTTGCGCGTCTCCTGCCACACTAGGGTCAGCAAATCGACCAGCTCGGCATTGTCGTAGAGCATCTTCTCGAAATGGGGCGCCAGCCAGCGCGCATCGGTCGAATAACGCGCAAATCCGCCGCCCAAATGGTCGTAGATGCCGCCCTGGCACATGGCGTCGAGCGCCTTCTCGACGGCGTCGCGATAGGCCCTTTGGCCGGTCCGCTTCCAGGCGCGCCACAACAATTCGAGGATGCCGCATTGTGGAAATTTGGGTGCTGAGCCGATGCCGCCGTGGATCTGGTCTGTTTCACGCAATAGCCTCTCGGCGATCGGGTCGAGCTGGGGGCGCAGGATGGCGCCGCCCCGCTGCGGCCGGCCGAGGCGCTGCAGGGCGTCGCGCAGCACCGCCACGTTTTTCGCGACGTCCTCGCGTTTGCCGGCATAGGCCTCGCTGATCGCCGCTAGCACCTGCGGAAATCCCGGCCGGCCCCAGCGCGCATCGGGCGGGAAATAGGTGCCGCCCCAGAACGGCTCGCCATCGGGCGTCAGAAACATCGTCAACGGCCAGCCGCCTTGTTCGCCCATCAGCGAGAGCGCGTGCTGATAGATCTGATCGAGGTCGGGCCGCTCCTCACGGTCGACCTTGATGTTGACGAAGAGCCGGTTCATTGCTGCCGCGATCTCCGGGTTTTCAAAGCTCTCGCGCGCCATCACATGACACCAGTGGCAGGCGGCGTAGCCGACCGAGAGGAGGATCGGCTTGTCGGCGGTCTTGGCCGTGGCGAGGGTTTCCTCGCTCCAGCCTTGCCAATTGACCGGGTTGTCGCGGTGCTGGAGCAGATAGGGGCTGGTTTCCTCGCCGAGGCGGTTGCGATCCATCGTGGCTCCTGCCGAACATACCTGCCGGGCAGCGGGCGCATTGCCCTCTGGGGTGGGACGGGGTAGGGTTTTCACTCTACTCTCACAACGGCGGCTTGCGTCATTCGCTCCCGTCGTATTCGGCTCACTTCGGAGAAACGCCAATGGCCGACGCACCCGCCGATCCGCCGCTCTTTTACGCCCGCCATATCTTCATGTGCACCAATGTACGGCCGGAGGGCCATCCTCGCGGCTGTTGCATGGCCCGCGGCGAGGTAGCCGGCGGCGTCGAGAAGGTGCGCGGCTACATGCGCGAGAAGGCGCGTGCGGCCGGCGTCGAGAACATCCGGGTCAACGCCTCGGGCTGTCTCGACCGCTGCGAGTTCGGCCCCAACATGGTGATCTACCCCGAGGGTGTCTGGTACCGCTACGAGTCGACCGAAGACGTCGACGAGATCGTGCAAAAGCACCTGGTCGAAGGCGGCCGCGTCGAACGGCTGATGCTGCAGCCCGACCAGAAACCGCCGGCCCACTGATCACAGTTCTACCCCGTGGCCGGGCTTGACCCGGCCATCAACGGCTTATTGTGAACCCCAATACGCGTCCCAAGACGTGGATGCCCGGATCAAGTCCGGGCAAGTGGGTTACTGAGGCGTCCGCCACCGACACGATTTTCGCGCCGGCAACGGCAGCGGGGCGCGCCGCGGTCGCCATCCTGCGGCTATCGGGGCCCGATACCGCGCGGACCGTGTCGCTGCTGGCCGGCGATCTGCCGCCGCCCCGTTCGGCCCGGCGCCGTCGCCTTATCGATCCGGCGACCGGCGAGCCGCTCGACGACGCGCTCGTCCTGTGGTTCCCGGCGCCGGCGAGCTTGACCGGCGAGGACGTCGCCGAATTTCATCTGCACGGCAGCCGCGCCGTGCTCGCTGCGGTCGTCGCGGCGCTGACCCGGCTCGGGCTGCGCCTGGCCGAGCCCGGCGAATTCACCCGCCGCGCCTTTCTGAACGGCAAGCTCGACCTGACCCAGGCCGAGGCCGTCGCCGACCTCGCCACGG
Source organism: uncultured Alphaproteobacteria bacterium (assembly GCA_963832875.1). Lineage (GTDB taxonomy): Bacteria > Pseudomonadota > Alphaproteobacteria > ATCC43930 > CGMCC-115725 > AP-15. The sequence goes on from CAWHWB010000011.1 coordinate 50,827, forward strand.
CCGAGACCGAGGCGCAGCGCCTCCAGGCCCTGCGCCAGCTTGACGGCGAGTTGGGCGGCCTCTATCGGGAGTGGTCGCAGCTTCTGACCCGGCTCCTCGCTCATCTCGAAGCCGCGATCGATTTCCCCGACGAAGACCTGCCGCCCGAGATCGAGGACCGCATCCTGGGCGAGACCGCCGCTCTCGCCGCCGAGATCGACCGTCATCTCGCCGACGGCCATCGCGGCGAGCGGCTGCGCGACGGCATCTCGGTCGCCATTGTCGGCCCGCCCAACGCCGGAAAATCGAGCCTTCTCAATCGGATCGCCCGGCGCGAGGCGGCGATCACCTCGCCCATCGCCGGCACCACCCGCGACATTGTCGAGGTCGCGATCGACCTTGGGGGCTACCCGGTTCTGCTCGCCGACACCGCCGGCCTGCGCGACAGCGACGACGCGATCGAGCAGGAGGGGCTGCGCCGCGCCCGCGCCCGCGCCGAGGACGCCGAAATTCGCCTCTTCGTCTTCGACGCGCGCGACCCGGCCGAAGCCGTCGGCGCGGCCCTCTGGCCCGGCCCCGACACGCTCCTCGTCGCCAATAAGATCGACCTGCTCCCGCAGCCCGCCGCCGCTGGCGCGCGAGATTGCCTGCCCGCCAGCGCCTTCGCTATCTCGGCCTTGACCGGCGCCGGCCTCGACGCGCTGGTGACTGCCCTCTCTTCCCGGATCGCCGAAACCTACCGCACTGAAGCCCCGGTGCTGACCCGCGCCCGCCACCGCCAAGCCCTCGAAGCCGCCGCCGCCTCGCTGCACCGCTCGCTCGCCGCCGCCCTCCCCGAATTGCGCGCCGAAGACCTCCGCCTCGCGCTGCGCCACCTCGGCCACATCACCGGCACGGTCGGCGTCGAAGACCTGCTCGACATAATCTTCCGCGACTTCTGCCTCGGCAAGTGATCGGAACTATGTAGGGTCTCACCAGAAACGATGCCGGCGTGCCACCGCTATTGCGGCGGAAGAGGTGAGGCTGTTTGATGCAGCGCTCAAACAGCCCCCTGTCACCTGGTACGCGGGACCTTAACAGCGATATTGTTGGGCGTCTCGATGCGCTCCGCAGCGCCATTCGCAGTTGCTTAGCCGTGTTGTCAAAATGTGATAGGGTCTATCGGCGTGCATCGCTTGACGCAAGATGCACGACTTGCCTCTCGGGCCGGGTTCATTCGGCGCCATCGCGTTGCGGAAAACGGCATTGCGGTATTGATATTCGGGCCTACCGTGGACATCTGTGCGGATCGTTGTTTGAAGCGCCACTGATAGCACAAGGCGAGAGGGGCCGGGCAGGACGGCGACCAACAGAGCTGGCCATTTGCTGCAGATTCGCTGCAGATGCTGCAAAATCGGCAGGCCGTCGGTGGTGGATTTCACGTGAAACATCGACAGTGGCGGCAAGCCTCGTATATTCCGCGGCCATGAGCGAGACTTTCGGGCCATACGATGTCGTCGTGGTTGGCGGCGGACATGCCGGGTGCGAGGCGGCGGCTGCCGCGGCGCGGACTCGGCGCGCGCACCTTGCTGCTGACCCACAAGCGGGCGACGATCGGCGAGATGTCGTGCAACCCGGCGATCGGCGGGCTCGGCAAGGGGCATCTCGTGCGCGAGATCGACGCGCTCGACGGCGTCATGGGCCGCGCGACCGACGGGGCCGGCATCCAATTTCGGATTTTGAACCGCAGCAAGGGGCCGGCGGTGCGCGGGCCGCGCGCCCAGGCCGATCGCAAGCTCTATCGCCGAGCGGTCGGCGAATTGCTGGCGGAAACGGCGGGATTGGAGATCGCCGAGGGGGCGGTCGAGGATCTGCGGCTTGATCGCGATGGTCGGGTTTGCGGGGTCGTGCTCGGTGACGGCCGGGTGGTGGCGGCCGGTCGGGTGGTGCTGACCACCGGTACGTTTCTGAACGGCCTCATTCACATCGGCGATGAGAAGACCCCGGCCGGCCGGGTCGGCGAGCCGCCCTCGCACGGGTTGGCGCAAACCCTCGCCCGCGCTGGGTTCGCGCTTGGCCGGCTCAAGACCGGAACCCCGCCGAGGCTCGACGGGAGCACGATCGACTGGACCGGGCTCGACGAGCAGCCCGGCGATGATCCGCCACCGCCGTTCTCGTTCGTGACCGAGCGGATCACGACGCCGCAAATCGCCTGCCACATCACCACGACGACGCCCTCGACCCATGCGCTGATCCGCGCCAATCTCGCCCGATCGCCGATCTATTCGGGCGAGGTCACCGGGATTGGCCCGCGCTATTGCCCGTCGATCGAGGACAAGATCGTGCGCTTCGCCGCGCGCGAGCGGCACCAGATCTTTCTCGAGCCCGAGGGGCTCGACGACGACACGATCTACCCGAACGGGATCTCGACCTCATTGCCGCGCGAGGTGCAGGCGGCGATGCTGCAAACCATCCCCGGACTCGAACACGCGGCGATGCGGCGGCCGGGCTATGCGATCGAATACGATTTCGTCGATCCGCGCGAACTCTACCCGAGCCTTGAGACGCGTCGCATCCCCGGCCTCTATTTCGCCGGCCAGATCAACGGCACCACCGGTTACGAGGAGGCGGCGGCGCAGGGCCTCGTTGCCGGGCTCAATGCCGCGCTGTCGGCCTCGGGGGCGGAGCCGCTCGTGCTCGACCGCGCCGATGCCTATATCGGCGTCTTGATCGACGATCTCGTGACCCGCGGCGCCAGCGAGCCCTACCGCATGTTCACCTCGCGCGCCGAATATCGGCTGACCTTGCGCGCTGACAACGCCGACCAGCGGCTGACCCCGATCGGGCTGCGGCTCGGCTGCGTCGGCGCCGGGCGCGCCCGGCGCTTTGCGGGGAAGATGGCGGCGCTTGCCGAGGCCCGCGCTCGGCTCGCGCAGTTGCGCATGACCCCGCCGGCGCTGAAGCGCCACGGTATCGCGGTCAACGAAGACGGCATTGCGCGCAATGCCGCCGAGCTGCTGGCTTATCCGGCGATCGATCTGGCGCGGCTCGCCGCGATCTGGCCGGAGCTCGGCGAGGTCAAGCCTGAGATCGCCGAGCAGGTCGAAATCGACGCGCGCTATGCCGGCTACCTCGAGCGCCAAGAGCGCGACATCGCCGCTTTCCGCCGCGACGAATTTTTGCTGTTGCCGCCGGATCTCGATTACGCGGCGGTCGGCAGCCTGTCCCGCGAAATCTGCGACAAGCTCGCTATGGCCCGCCCGGTGACCTTGGGCGCCGCCGCTCGGATCTCGGGCGTGACGCCAGCGGCATTGGTCGCGTTATTGAAGCATGTCCGGCGCCCCCCTTTTGCCGCGGTAACCCTCACCCACCCAGGCGTGCCGGCTGGGTCCGCCCTCTCCCGCAATGCGGGAGAGAGTGCCGACACCGGACTAGATCCGGGGGAAGCGGGTGAGGGTGAGGGCGCTGCGGCATGATCCCGCCGTTGAGCGCGCAGGGCTTCGCGGAAATTTTTGCCGTTTCACGTGAAACACTCTCGCGCCTGGAGGCCTACGCCGAACTGCTGACCCGCTGGGCGGTGCGCATCAACCTCGTTGGCCGCGATACGCTCGCCGATCTGTGGCGTCGCCACTTTCTCGATTCGGCCCAGCTGTGCCCGCTCGTCCCGCCTGCTGCGCGGAGCCTCCTCGATCTCGGCAGCGGCGCCGGGTTCCCCGGTCTGGTATTGGCGATCCTCGGCGCTTCGGAGGTCGAGCTGATCGAGGCCGATTCCCGCAAATCGGCGTTTCTGCGCGAGGCGGCGCGGGTCACCGAGACCGCGGTGACGATCCGCCCGTGCCGGATCGCCGCGACGCCGCCGCATCCGGTCGATGTCGTGACCGCGCGGGCATTGGCGCCGCTCGACCGGCTCCTCGACCTCGCCCGGCCGTTTCTCGGGCCGGGTACGGTCTGCGTGTTTCCAAAAGGCGAGCGCTCCGAGGAGGAATTGACCCTGGCGCGCAAACGCTGGAAAATGGTCGCCGCTCGTCACCAGAGCATTGCCGATCCGCGGGGGGTGGTTCTGCGTTTGCATCGGGTCGTCCGTGAGCCTGACGCGAGGTGAGGCTCGGCCGGAGGAACCTCCGGCAGCGCATCATCCTCGGATTATCGCCGTCGCCAATCAAAAGGGCGGGGTGGGCAAGACTACGACCGCGATCAACTTGGCGACCGCGTTGGCCGCCGCCGGCCACCGCGTCCTCGTCATCGATCTCGACCCGCAGGGGAACGCCAGCACCGGGCTCGGCGTCGAGCGCACCCTACGCCGGACGACCAGCTACGAAGTGATCCTCGGCGAGGCCGAATTGCCCGAAGCTATCCTGTGGACCGAGGTCGCGCGATTGTCGCTGGTCGCCGCCTCCGAGGATCTCAGCGGCGCCGAATTCGAATTGATGACCCGCGAGCGGCGCGAGTTCATGCTGAGCCGGGCGATCCGGGGGCGGGTCGGCGATTATGACGAGGTGCTGATCGACTGCCCGCCGTCCCTAAACCTGCTGACCGTCAACGCCCTAGTCGCGGCCGATGCGGCATTGGTGCCGATGCAGTGCGAATTCTATGCGCTGGAAGGACTGAGCCAGCTGATGCGCACGATCGAACGAGTCAGGCGAGCGTTGAACCCGCGCCTCGAACTGCAGGGGGTGCTACTGACCATGTACGACCAGCGCAACAATTTGTGCGATCTCGTCGCCCTCGACGTGCGCGGTCATTTCGGCGCCAAGGTTTTTGAAACGGTGATCCCGCGCAACGTACGGGTTTCCGAGGCGCCCTCGCACGGCAAGCCGGTGCTGATCTACGACCATCGCTGCGCCGGCGCGCAGGCCTATATCCAGCTGGCCGCCGAGATTCTGCGCCGGGTCGCGCCTGCCTCGGCCTCGCCTTCAGCGAGCGCGCCCCCATGAGCGAGCGCGCCCCCATTTGCGAGCGCGCCCCATGAGCGAGCGGACAAAACGCCGCCCGCTCGGCCGCGGCCTCGCCGCGTTGTTCGGCGAGACCGAAGTCGATGCGGACTTGGACCCGACGAGCCAGCGCCGGGTGCCGATCGAGCTGATCCGGCCCGGCGCGTTGCAGCCGCGCCGCCGCTGTGCCGAGGCCGAGCTCGACGCGCTGGCCCAGTCGATCCGCGAAAAAGGCGTATTGCAGCCGCTACTGGTGCGGCCGGTGGCTACGGCGGAAGATGCGGCCTTCGAACTGGTCGCCGGCGAGCGCCGCTGGCGCGCAGCGCAGCGGGTCGGATTGCACGAGGTCCCGGTCATCGTCCGTGCGCTCGCCGATTCCGAGGCGCTCGAAATCGCGCTGGTCGAGAATTTGCAGCGCGAGGATCTATCGCCACTCGAAGAGGCCGAAGCCTACAGCCGGCTGACGGCGGAGTTCGGGCGCACCCAGGGGAGCCTCGCCGAAGCCTTGGGCAAAAGCCGCAGCCATGTCGCCAACATGATGCGGTTACTGTCGTTACCGGCCCCGGTGCGCCGGCGGCTCGACGAGGGCGAGCTGTCGGCCGGGCATGCGCGCGCATTGCTCGCCGCCCCCGACCCTGCATCGCTCGCCGACGAGGTTGTGCGCCGTGGGCTCAACGTACGCGCCACCGAGCGGCTGGTGCAGCGCCGGGCGCAGCTGCCGCGCGCACCGCGTCCGCCGGTCCGTGACGCCGACACGCTGGCCCTGGAACGGGATCTCGGCGCCCGGTTGGGACTGCGCGTCACCATCGAAACCAAAGCCCGCGGCGGCGCCTTGACCCTGCATTATGCGAGCCTCGACCAGCTCGACCGGGTGTTGCGCCTGCTGCGCGGTGGATAAACCGGAAAGTCAGCCGGCGAGCCCGTTCAGCGCCGTTGCCAATGGCTGTGGAACCGGGACGGTGTCGCGGTTGCCGATCGGATTCGAGCGATCGGGATCCGGCCTCCCGAGACTGGCGATCGTCCGGATCGTGACCCCGGCCGGCGCCAAGCGTTCGGCATCGGCGAGCGCGGCGAGCGATGATGGCGGATCGCCGACAATCAGCCACGCCACGCGCCAACCTTCGCGCGCGAGCTTCCGAACCCGGGTGAGATCGCGCGGAACCGCCTCGACAAAGCAGCGGTCGGGGACCAGAGCCAAGGTGTCGGGGTCGACCTCGCGGTCATGGACCACCGCATCCGCGGCGGCAAGGGCGGCGAGCGCCGGCCATGGTAGTTCGCCCGGGCGTTCGGGGTTCGCGCCGATCAGGAACACCAAACCAGCGTCTGCTCCGTTCATGGCCGGAATGCTTGGAGACGAGCGCATCGGGTCCTCCGCACTGAAGATCCGCAGGTCCCACGCCGGCCTGGCGAAATCGCTGGCCCGGAGACGGATCGACGTGAGTTTATTCATCAGATCTGATATGTCAATCAAATTGATTTAACATCATATTCTAGGTGTTCAGTGAAAGCCTTTTTGCAATGCCTTTCGCCCGCGCTATGCTGGCTCGGACCATCGCGTTCGAGGATGCCATTGGCTTTCGCACCGATCCGCTGGCGCCGCATCAGAGAGATCACGTTCGCTTCGGTTTTCCTGCTCCCCCTCGCCGCGTCGGCGCAACCGCCGTCAAATGCTGACCCGAGGCTGGCGCCGTGGTTCCGCAGCCTCTTACAGCCTGGCACGGAGATCTCGTGCTGTTCGCTGTCGGATTGCCACGAGACGGATTACCGGGTCACGGCCGATCATTATGAGGCGCTGATCACGGGCAAGTGGGTCATAGTGCCGCCCAACAAGATCCTGCAGCGGACCGACAATCCCACCGGACGGGCGGTGGTGTGCTGGACGCGTGAGCGCGGGATCATGTGCTTCATGCGCGCGACCAAATCCTGAACCGGCGTGTCCCGGCGCCGAGCTCGCCGCAGACTCGGTTCCGGGGTTTTGGCGTTGAGCGTGCTCGTCGAGGGCCCGCCAGCCTCTACATCGCCCGCCCACCGTTCCCGCTCGAGGGCGGCGTTGCGGCCCGCCGGAGCGTAAATTTTCCCTCTTGAAAGGCGGTGACGGCGGGGCTACTTGCATCATGCAAGTGACTGCGAGCGGGAGTGTTGGATGCGACGCACGGATTTCGGCAACATGCACTGCCCGATCGCCCGCAGCCTCGACAGGGTCGGCGAATGGTGGTCGATTCTGATCCTGCGCGATGCCTTTTACGGGTTGCGGCGCTTCGACGAGTTCCAGAAGAGCCTCGGCGTCGCCCCCAACATGCTGACGCGAAGACTGAGCCGTCTGGTCGAGACCGGTCTCTTGGAACGGCGCCGCTATAGCGAGCATCCGCCCCGCTACGAGTATGTGCTGACCGAGAGCGGGCGCGATTTCCAACCGGTGCTGCTGGCCTTGCTCGCCTGGGGCAACCGACACTTCGCCCCTGAGGGCGCCTCGGTGCAGCTGGTCAATCTGCGGAGCGGCGCGCCGGTCGAGCCGGTCGTGGTCGACCTGGCCACCGGTGAGAAAATCGCCGGCGCTGATTTTGCGGTGGTTGCCGGACCCGGCGCCGATGACGGCGTCCGCCGGCGTCTTGCCGAGCGCGGGCGTCGGCCGTTTGCGCAGGCGAGCCGAGACATGAGCACGCAAGTTCTCGACCGCGGTGCGGCGCGCGAAGCGGTGCCCGACGGAATGAGCGGTCTCCTGGGTGCCCGCCGGCATTTCCACCTCAGGGGGCGCCTCCTCCTGGTCCTGCTCGGCTTGATCGCTGCCGGCGGGGTCGCCTGGTACGGCTGGGACTGGTGGCGGGTCGGGCGGTTTATCGAGACCACCAACGACGCCTATGTCGGCGGCAACGTCACGACCCTGTCGCCGCATGTTGCCGGGTTCGTCGCCGAGATCCTCGTTGGCGACAACCAGTTCGTGCATTCGGGCCAGCTCTTGATCCAGCTCGACGATCGCGACTACCGAGCCGATCTGGCGCATGCCGAGGCGGTGGTCGCGCACCAGCGGGCGGCGCTCGCCAATCTGCGTGCGAAATATACGCTGCAGCAATCGATGATCCATCAGGCCGAGGCTGACCTTGCCGCCCAGCAGGCGGAGGCCGGCTTCGCCCATCAGGACGCGGTGCGCTATCATGCGCTCGCGGTCTCCAGCTTTGGTTCGTTGCAGACTTACCAGAGAGCGTTTGCCGGCGACCAGAAGGCGGAGGCGGCGGTCCGGGCCGGTGCCGCCGGTCTCGCCGCCGCCCGCCAGCAGCTCGCCGTCCTCGATACCGAGATCGCCGAAACCGACGCCAGCCTCGCCCAGGCGCAGGCCGATTTGCGCTCGGCCCAGCTCGATCTCGGCTACACCCGGATCCGCTCGCCGATCGACGGCTATGTCGGCGATCGCGCGGCCCAGATAGGTGCATATACAACTGTCGGCACGGCGCTGCTCTCCATCGTCCCCGCGCATGGGCTGTGGATCGATGCCAATTTTAAGGAAGATGAGCTCGCCCGAATGCGGCCGGGGCAGAGGGCGTCCATTGTCGCCGACGTGCTGCCAGACCATACCTTCGAGGGCCGGGTGCTGAGCCTCGCCCCGGCGACCGGTGCGATCTTCAGCGTCATTCCCCCGGAGAACGCCACCGGCAATTTCACCAAGATCGTGCAGCGCGTGCCGGTCCGCATCATGGTCGCCGATGGGGCCGGGATCTTGGGTCTGCTGCGCCCCGGCCTCTCGGCGGTCGTCAGCGTCGACACACGCGCACCGGGGGAGAATGGCCGATGACCGCACCCGCGCGACCGCCGTCGCCGCCTAGCATCATCCCGTTCGCAGTCATGTGCGTCGGCATGTTCGTGGCGTTGCTCGACATCCAGATCGTCGCTTCGTCGCTGCAGGACATCGGCGGCGGGCTGTCGGCCGCGCAGGACCAGATCAGCTGGGTGCAGACCGCCTATCTGATCGCCGAGATCATCGTCATCCCACTGTCCGGCTGGCTGACCCGGGTGTTCTCGACGCGCTGGCTGTTCGCCGCCTCGGCCGCCGGCTTCACCCTCGCCAGCCTGTTGTGCGGGATCGCCTGGAACATCGAGACCATGATCGTGTTCCGGGCCTTGCAAGGGCTGCTCGGCGCGTCGATGATCCCGACCGTCTTTACCTCGTCTTTCCACTACTTCCCGGGCAAGCGCCGAGTCTACTCGGCGGCGGTGGTCGGCGCCATCGCCTCGGTGGCGCCCACAATGGGGCCGGTGATCGGCGGCTGGATCACCGACACGCTCGACTGGCGCTGGCTGTTCTATATCAATCTCTTGCCGGGCTTGATCGTTGCCGCCATCGTGCCATTGCTGGTCAAGATCGACCGGCCCGACCTGTCGTTGCTGAAAGGTGCGGATTACCCCGGCATCGTGCTGCTGGCGATCGCCCTCGGCACCCTCGAATATGTCCTCGAAGAGGGCTCGCGCTGGAACTGGTTCGACGATCGAACGATCACCGCCTGCGCCTGGATCGCCGGCATTTCCGGCATTCTGTTTGTCGCCCGCAGCCTGACCTACGCCCAGCCGATCGTCGATCTGAAGGCGCTCGGCAACCGCAACTTTTCGCTCGGCTGCTTTTTGTCCTTTGTCACCGGCATCGGCATCTTTTCGACGATTTATCTGACGCCGCTGTTTCTGGGATATGTGCGCGGGTTCAGCGCCTGGCAGACCGGAACCGCGATCTTTTCGACCGGTGTCGCCTCGCTGGTCGGCGTGCCGGTCTATGTGACGCTCGCCCGCAAGATCGACATGCGCTGGCTGATGATGTTTGGATTGGCGAGCTTCGGGCTGTCGATGTGGTCGTTCAGCTTTATCACCCATGATTGGGGTGCGGCCGAATTGCTGATCCCGCAGCTGCTGCGTGGCTTTCCGCAGGTCTTCGCGGTGGCACCCTCAGTCAACCTCGGTCTCGGCAGCCTGCCGCCGGAGCGGCTCAAATACGCGAGCGGCCTCTTCAACATGATGCGCAATCTCGGTGGTGCTGTTGGGATCGCGATCTGCGGCGCCATCCTCAACGACCGCACCAACCTTCATTTCGTGGACATCGCCTCGAACTTGACGCCGGCGAACCGAGCGATGGAACGGCTGCTGCACGGCATGACCGAGCGCTGGGGCGCGGCCCTCGGTGGGTCGATCGCCGGACACGCGGCCGCCCTCGACCAGCTGTGGCATCTCGCCTACCGCGAGGCCTCGACCCTCGCCTATGCCGACGCCTTTCGCGCGATCATGATCACCTTCGCCGTCGCGACCCTGCTGGTGCCGCTGATGCGCAAGGTGGCGGCACCCACGGCACCGCCGGCCGAAGCCCACTGACCTGTCGTTCGTCCAGGTCGTCAGCGCCGGCGGTCGATCTGCACCGTGGCGGTCATCCCGGCGACCAGCAGCACGCCCTTCGGCACGTGGTCGATACGGATGCGCACCGGGATGCGCTGCGCCAGCCGCACCCAGGTGAAGATCGGGTTGACGTTGGCGAGTCCCTCGTCGGTGGGCTGCGCGTTGGCGACGCTGATCGCACGGGCGACGCTGCCGACATGGCCGCGGACGATGCGGCGGTATCCCATCAGCTTGACCGTCGCCGGGTCGCCAACCTGGATCGCGTCGAGATTGGTTTCTTCGAAATAGCCGTCGACCCAGAAGGAATCGGCGTCGACCAGCGAAATCAGGTTTTGTCCGACGGTCGCGTAATCGCCTTGTTGCGCCAAGAGGTTGGTCACGTAGCCGTTGACCGGCGAACGAATCTCGGTGCGCCGCAGATTGACTTGCGCCTGGTTCAGGTTGGCCACGGCCTGCTGATAGGTGGCCTGCGCGGCGATCGCATTGCTCTCGAAGGTCTGTTTCTCTTCGACCGTGGTCGACAGCGTGGTCAAGGCGCGCCGGCGCCGGGCCTCGCGCGCGGCGTTTTCGGCGTTGGCCTCGGCCTGCTGCACCGCCGCCTCGGCGAGGCTGACCGCGATCTTATAGTTGGTCGGGTCGATGACCATCAGCAGCTGGCCCTTGCGCACCAACTGGTTGTCGGCGACCGGCAGCGAGACGATCTCTCCGGCGATCTGCGGCGCGATCGTCACGACATAGGCGCGCACCGTGCCGTCGCGCGTCCACGGTGCGGCGACGTAGGCGTCCCACATCGCCCAGCCGAGCACGACCGCCACGGCGACCGCGACCAGGGTAATCAGAAACGGGAAAATCCGGATGCGCGAGCGGCGGGCGCGGACGGCGGTGGGCCGGCGCGAGAGGTCGTCGAGGAGGTCGCTGCTCCTCGCTTCCTCCTTCGGCCTGAGCTCGACGTCGTTCATCGGGCGCCCTCAGCGTGCGAAAAAGAGGACCATCGACGACAGCACGATGACATAGACCGCCGATACGAACAACGCCTGGTGCCAGACGTAGCGCAAGAGGTCGAAGCGGTCGGCGATCCGGCGCAGCAAGATCACGACCAGCCAGGCCGCGACCAGCAGCAGCGAAATCGGCGCTACATAGACGCCGAAGAGATCAATCTCGGCGAACCTCACCGCGCCGCCTTTGTATCGAAATAAGACGAATACTGAGCAAGTGCCTCGGACATGGCAAGGATGACGGCGCGCGCGCGTATCATCCTCGGTTCCGCTTCATCGGGTTGCTCGGCGAGGCGCCGGTCGAGCCGGCCGAGGCATCTGATCGCCAGGGCGCTGTCGCCTTCCGCCACCGCGGCGAGCGCAGCATCGAGGCCGGCGTCGAAACCGGCGGGCCCTGCAAAATTCCGCAGGCGGATGATCTCGTTTCCGATGGCGAGCGCCGCTACCAGCCGGGCGCGATCCTCCGAGGTGGCCGCTTCCGGCAATACCGACAGGCGCCCGTACAAACCTTCTGCCCAATCGCTCCGCGCGGGCGGCACCGGACGCGCGGCGAGGCGGCGCAGATCGCGCAACGTCAGAGCCAGCAGGCGGCGGGTGCGGAACGCCGGCGACAATGGCGGCAGCAGGCGGAACGCGAGCATGGCGGCGCCGAGCCCAGCGAGGATGGTCAGCGCCGAGTTGTAGAATTGCTGCGTGTCATAAATATTGGGGTTTTGCGGGGCGAGGACCGGAAAGAAGATGGCGGCCATACCCGTGAACAGGCCGGTGAGCAGAACTGTGCGCCACGGCACGGCCATCAGAGCAGCGACCGGCACTAGGTAGATCCCGATCGCAAGGCTGAAGCCGGCAAAGGTCGTGATGTCGGGCAGCACGGCAAATTTGACTACCGCGGCGGCAGCGGTGGTCAGCAGCACGCCCAGCATGAAGCTGGTCGCCGCGGCGTAAGCCTGGTCGCCCCTGGTTCCGAACAGGAGGACACCTATCGCGGCGAAGGTGATGGCAAAGGCCCCGCCCGGCCAGGCGGTGGCGATCCAGAACAGTGCGACCGCGCCGACGGTCATAAACGCGCGCCCGGCATTGACAAAAGCCGGCAGCAAGTCCGGAACCCGCAGCCGGTAGGATCGGTTCCGGACAACGGCGCGCGTCGGATCGTCGGCCAGCAACGCCAGCCCGTTGAGCCCGAGCGAGATGCCCGCCAAGGCCCCGGCGGTGCGGTCTGCGATCAGCCGCAGCGACGGTGTCGAGACCGGCAGCTCGATCAGCGTGCGGACCGCGGCATCGCAGATGATGCCGAGGCGGCACGGCGCCGCTGCCCAACCGGGAGCGCTGCCGTCCACCGGCGCGGATCGCAACTCCGATGGCAGCCGCCGCAAAATGATCTCGGCATCGGCGCGGCTCTCTTCCGTCGAGACCCGCTCGAGGTGATAGGCCGCGGTGCGCCAGGCAGCCAGTGCGGCAAACAGGCCGTCGAGCGCGTCCTGCAAGATCCGTGAGTGATAGCGCAGCGTCGAGCATTCGCCGAGCGCTTGATCGATGACCGGGTCGAGGGCGATGGCGCGGCGGATCAGCTCGCGCCGGATCTCGCGCGTCGGCACCTGCTGCGGCCCGGCGAGCCGCAGCGTGCTAGCCAGCCGCCCGGTGATCTCGGCCGCGAGGCCGGCGAATTGCGCCGCAAGCCGCCGCCGCGCGGTGCCAAAATCGGTCCCGGCGAGGACGATACCGGCGCAGACGATGCCGATGCAGATCTCGCTGGCGCGGTCGACCGCAAGCGTAAAGGCTTGCCCGTTGGCGCCGCCGACCGCACCGAACTCATCGCTGGCAATGATCGTCGCGGTGAAACCGGCAAGCGCTGCTGCATAGGTTGCGAAGTTGCGCAGCACCGTGGCGAGAAACCCGCAGACCGCCGCCCACAGCGCCAAGCCGACGAAAAAACCGACGCGACTCTGCGGAAAAATCGCGGTCAAGACGACCGCAGCCACCGCGCCGACGACCGTGCCGATCAGCCGGAACCAGCCCTTGCGCAACGACGCGCCGAGCTGCGGCTGACAGACGATCGCGGCGGTCGTCCCGGCCCAGAACGCATTGTCGAGCTCGAGCCAGAACGCGACGTATAGTGCAAGGCAGACCGAAGCCCACAGCCGCAATCCGAACAGCAGCGCCGGACCCGCTATCCGCAGCGCTTGCGTCAACCGGCCGATTTCAGCGCGCCCAACCGCGGATCGCGAGTCGGATCGCGGCGGTGATCCCCGAGGAGCGCTCGGCCCCGAAACTCCAGTCTGGCTCATTCGCAGCGTCCAATGCCGATGCCTGCCGGCTGCTCCGTCGCAGTTCCGCAGGCGGAAGCTACGTGAATGGCGTAATCCCGTCATATCTCCCGATCGCACCCGTCAAGCGCAAGATGCGTGCCAGAGCGCGGTGGCGGTGGCTGGACCGGCGCGCCCGGGCATTGATCTGGGCAGCAATGTTGCGCTATCTGGACGAGTAGATTACCGGTTAACCGCCGCCGCATCGGGAGAGAGCCATGACGCAAACGTCCGTTGCCGTCTGGCAGATCGAAGGCCCGAGCGCCTGGGTGCGCTCCGATGTCCGCACCGAGGATTGGCTGGTCGAGCTGTCGCCCGCCTGCCTCAACGAGATCCGCCGCGTGGTCGACGAATTGCGCGCCTACCCGCTGCCGACGATCGTGCTCAGTCCAGCTGATTTCGCGATGCCGGCCTGCCATGAGGCAATGGCGCAGGTGCGCGACATTCTCGCCCATGGCGTGCGTTTTGCGATCGTCGACCGTCTGCCGGTCGGCGAGCTCGATGCTAGCGAGGCGACCGCGATCTATTGGCTCCTGTCCGGCATGATCGCGCGGCCGGTGGCGCAAAAGCTCGACGGCACCCTGGTCTACGATGTGCTCGACACCGGACAGCCGGCTTTGCCGGGATCGGGGGTGCGGCCGGACAAGACCAACATCGAGATCCGCTTTCACAACGACAACGCGTATAATGACACGCCGCCCGATTATGTCGGCCTGCTCTGCCTGCGACGGGCGATGAGAGGCGGCCACAGCCGGGTGATCAGCTTTCACACCGCGCACAATTTGCTGCTGGCGCGGGCGCCGGATCGGTTGGCACGGCTGTACCAGCCGTTTTGGTTCGACCGCCAGCGCGAATTTCATGCGGGCGAGAGCCCGATCTTCGCCGCCCCGGTATTCGATGCCGGCGCCGAGCTGAAGGCGCGGTTCAGCGTCCACCAGATCAACAGCGGCTATGCGTTGCGGGCTGAGCCGGTCGACGTTGCCGGGGAAGCCGCACTCTCGGCGATGCTGGAGATCTTCGAGGACGAGGGGCTGTCGATCGATTTCGACCTCGAGCCCGGGCAGCTGCAGTTTGTCGACAACCGGGTATTGGGCCACAGTCGCACCGCGTTCGTCGATCATCCCGACCCCGAGGCCCGGCGGCATCTGGTGCGTCTGTGGCTGCGCGACGGCGGCCGGCGCGCCTATCCCGGCTAAACAGAGCGCCGAGAACCGGCTATCTCGCTGGCGCTTAATTAACTATTCGCGGGCATCATTGCCGGTATGTCGTCACTGTCAATCACCGCGATTGTTCTGATATGCGTGATTGCCGGAGCACTGTTCGGGATGTGGCTCGGCGGTCGCTTGCCCGAGCATCACCGCTCGGCCGAGTCGCACGACGCGGTCAAGCTCGCCACCGGGATGCTGTCGGTATTGGCGGCGCTGGTGCTGGGGCTGTTGATCGCCAGCGTTAAGAACGCGTTCGACAATACCAACTCCGAGATCCGCCATTTTGCCGCCACCCTGATCCTGTTGCACCAGACGCTGGCAGATTATGGGCCGGAGACGGCCGAACCGCGCGCGATGCTGCGGCGCTACAGCGGATTGGCGCTCGCCGACAACTGGCCCGAGGACGAGGTTCCGGTGCGAATGGAAGATCCCGAGGCCGGAAAGCTGCTCGATGGGGTGCGCACCGCGGTGCTGCGGCTCCCCGGCGGAAGTCCCCGCCGCGATGCGCTGCGCGCCAACGCCGCATCCTTGGTCGATGATGCGCTGAAGACCCGCTGGCTGTTGATCGAACGCTCGGAAAGCTCGATCCAGCCGCTGTTTCTCGATATATTGATCGCGTGGATCACTCTGATCTTTGTCAGCTTTGGCTACAACGCCCCGCGCAACGCCACCGTGGCGATGAGCTTTTTCCTGAGTGCTGCGGCACTTGCCGCCTGCATCTTTCTGATCGTCGAGATGGACACCCCGTTCGAGGGGCTGATCACCGTGTCGAGCACGCCGATGCGCGATGCCCTGGCGCATATGACCCCGCAGCCGGAAGCGTCGAATTGGCCGCAGTGATTGAGCGCCGGCGGCACTGTGCCGCTTCGCCGTTGCGAGCAGCGCCGCGGGGAAGCAATCTCGATCGGTGCGGCGCCGGAAGGGGTCGCCGGTCCCGATAGCGGAGCGCTTGCCAGATGACGCAGATTCACGCCGCCAATATCGTTCTCCAAGCGGCGCTCGCCGAGGCCGAGGAGCGGTACCGGGCCGAGAACTTGAAGAGCCTTGTCCAGCACCGTGTGGCCTGCGCGGCGATGCCGGGCGGCAACACGCGCGCCTCGATCCACGTCGACCCGTTCCCACTGACGATGGCGCGCGGCGAGGGGGCGCATCTATGGGACCTCGACGGTCACGAATACGCCGATTTCCTCAGCGAGTTCACCGCCGGCATTTACGGCCACTCGCACCCCGCCATCCGCAAGGCGATCGAAGAAGCGCTCGACGGCGGGGTCAATTTCGGCGCCCATGGCGAAGCCGAGGCGCGCTTTGCCGCGGCGGTGTGCGCGCGCTTTCCGTCGATCGATCTGGTGCGCTTCACCAATTCCGGGACCGAGGCCAATCTGATGGCCCTCGGCGCCGCGCGCGCGATCACCGGCCGGCCCAAGATTCTGGTGTTTGCGGGCGGTTATCATGGCGGCGTGTTTTACTTCCGCGGCCATGGCAGCGAGCTCAACGCCCCGTTCGAGTTTCTGGTCGGCCGCTACAACGATCTGCCGGCCGTGGAGGATCTGGTCCGGCCGCATCGAGCCGAGTTGGCTGCAATCCTTGTAGAGCCGATGCAGGGCACCACCGGCTGCATCCCGGCCGGACGCGAATTTCTCACCGGCCTGCGCGCGCTGGCGAGCGAAACCGGTGCGTTGTTGATTTTTGACGAGGTGATGACCTCGAGGCTTGCACCGGGCGGATTGCAGGAAGTGCACGGCATCCTCCCCGACCTGACCACGCTGGGGAAATATCTTGGCGGCGGCATGAGCTTTGGCGCCTTTGGCGGCCGGGCCGAGATCATGGGGCATTTCGACCCGCGACGGCCGGATGCGTTCCAGCACGCCGGCACCTTCAATAACAATGTGTTAACGATGAACGCCGGCCTCGTCGGGCTGACCAAAATTTACACGCCCAAGCGCGCCCATGCCCTGAACGAATGGGGCAACCGGTTGCGTGACCGGCTGAACGCGATCGTCCGCCGGCACGGCCTCGCGATGCAGCTCACCGGCCTGGGTTCGATGATGTCGGTGCATATGACCGAACGGCCGATCCGCTCGGAGGAGGATGCGGCCCGGGGGAACGGCGCGTTGCGTGACCTGTTCTGGTTCGATCTCGTCGCCCGTGGCATCTGGTTCGCCAAGCGCGGCATGTTCGCCTCGTCGATCGCCCTCGACGACCATGACGCCGACCGGCTCGCCGACGCCGTCGAAGATTTCGCCCAGACCCGCGCCCCGCTGTTCGGATAGCTCAGCAGCGGGCGCGGCGATAACCGGCGTCGATCGTCGGCGGCCCGTCGCTCTCGACGATGCCTCGGCTGGCGAGATCTAACAGGTGCGCGTGCACCGATCTCGCGGCGGCGCCGCGCAGCCCCGGCTGGAGCCCGAGATAAAGCTTCTCCACGATCGCTTCGATCCTCCCGGTGCCAGCCTCGAGACATTCGATGATGCCGGCCTCGCGCTCGCGGCGATGGGCGATAAAGGCGCGAACATGAGCGTGCGGCTCGGTGATCGCCGGGCCGTGGGTCGGCCAATAGACCCCGTCCGGACGGTCGAGCAATTTGTCGAGCGAAGCCATGTAGGCGCTCATCTCGCCGTCGGGCGGCGCGATCACGCTGGTCGACCAGCCCATCACGTGGTCGCCGCTGAACAGGATGCCGCGATCCGGCAATGCGAAGCAGAGATGGTTCGAAGTGTGGCCCGGAGTGTGCACCGCCTCGAAACGCCAGCAGGCGCCGGCGATCGTATCGCCGTCATGCACGGTCACGTCGGGCAGGAAGTCCCAGTCGCCGCCTTCCTCGACCGCGGGATCGCCGCGCCGGCCCCCGGCGTGCGGGCCAAAACCATATGTCGGCGCCCCGGTCGCCGCCTTCAGCGCCGTCGCCGCCGGCGAATGGTCGCGATGGGTGTGGGTAACGAGGATGTGGGACACCCGCTCGCCGGCGAGCCCGGCGAGCAACGCCGAGACATGCTCGTCGAGATCGGGGCCCGGATCGATGACCGCGACCTCGCCGTCGCCGATGACATACGTGCCGGTGCCGCGGAAGGTGAACGGGCTAGGATTGCGCGCGACGATGCGGCGGATGCCGGGCGCGACATTTTCGAGCCTGCCGTATTCGAACGAAAATTCGCGGCGGAACGGGATGTCTACGGGCATGCTCCGAGACTACACGAGATCGTGCGTGCAGCCCAATGGCTAAGGTATCATCGCTGCCCGGTAGATAGAGAGGACGCGATGAAGGTCAGCTTGGACATCGACTGCACGGCCGAGGAGGCGCGCAGATTTTTCGGGCTGCCCGAGGTGCAGCCGCTGCAGCAGGCGCTCTTGCAAGAGGTGCAGGAGCGGATCGCCGCCAACATCAAGGCGATGGACGCCAACACGCTGATCGAGACCTGGCTGCCGGCGACGCTCAAAGGGTTCGAGCAATTGCAGCAGATGTTCATGGCGCAGATGGCGGCCGCGCCCGGCCAAAAGAAATAGGGGGCCAGAAGAATTGGCCGGGCCGGTCCTGCTGCGGACCTCGCGCCTGCTGCTGCGCCGATGGCGCGAGGAGGATGTCGCCGCCTTTGCCGAGATGTCGGCCAATCCTGCTGTGATGGAGTTCCTGCGCCCGTTGTCGGAGGCGGGAGCGTGCGCGGCCTGGGTGGCCCGGGCTCGCGCCCATTGGCAACAGCACGGGTTCGGGCAGTGGGTCGTCGAGATCCCCGATGAAGCGAGCTTTATTGGCGTCGTCGGTCTCGCCACCATCTCCTACCCGGCGCATTTCACGCCGGCGGTCGAGATCGCCTGGCGCCTGGCGCCCGATTTTCGGCGTCGCGGATATGCCAGCGAGGCGGCGCGCGCGGCGCTCGATTACGGGTTCAACCAACTCGGCCTCTCTGAAATCGTGGCGGTTACGGTGCCGGCCAATCTTCGCTCGCGCGCCGTCATGGAGCGGCTCGGCATGACGCGCCGACCGGAACAGGATTTCGATCATCCGAACGTTCCGGAGGGCCCGCTGAAGCGCCATGTCCTCTACCGGCGGCCCAACCCGCGGCCGGTTTCGTGACGATGCGGTGATCGTGCCGGGGCGCATCCGAACTCGAGTCGGAAACCGAGCCCGTCCACGATTTTGATCAGGTCAGGATGACTTTTTGACCTTGTCAAAACTATGCCGTGTGTTATGGTGGGAAGCTTTCGGTAGACGCCCCATCGTTAACCTTTTGCGGTAGCTTTGATCTCGTGCTGGGTTCGCGCGCGATCGCTAATTGCCTAATCGGTTTAGAGTTCGGCGGCCTCGAATGCAAATCGAGACCAGCCGGTGCAGGCGGCCATAAATCAGTCGGGTAGAGTCGGAGACAGAACATGCCAGGGTCAAATTTGACGCGCGCACTGCTGTTCGCGGTGTCGTTCTGCTTTGTCTGCTGCGGTATGCTGGCAGCTTCGGCGGCCGCCGACCCGTTCCAGCGGTATCTCGTGCTTTACAACCAGTCGCCGATCAC
Source organism: uncultured Alphaproteobacteria bacterium (assembly GCA_963832875.1). Taxonomy (GTDB): domain Bacteria; phylum Pseudomonadota; class Alphaproteobacteria; order ATCC43930; family CGMCC-115725; genus AP-15. The sequence continues at coordinate 70,091 of CAWHWB010000011.1, forward strand.
GGTGTATCCGGTGATCACCGCGGTTGAAAGCGAGAACGGCGCGGCCTGCGGCACCAGTGGTCTCAACCGCAGAATCGTAGTCAACGACAAAACCCGCGGCGCCGGAATCCCGATGGGACAGACCGTCGTCATTACCCTACCGAAGACCAAGCATTGCTGGTACACCGCGGTCCGGATTTATCTGTTCAGCACAAATCTCGTGAAGTTCGAGGCCCGAATCCCGCAACCCGACCGCACCATCGCGGATGGCGCCACCTTCACCCCGCCCCTGTGTCCCAATAACGCTTGCTGGACCGGAACCGCAGCCGCCCAATATCCGGTCGATGCGCCGGCCCAGCTGTTCGAATATACCGTCATTTCGCAGAACCCGGCGAACGGCTTGGCCTTTCCCGATCCGAATAATCCAAACGGCATTCCGCTGGTGGACATCGACCTCTCCTATGTCGACAGCGCATATCTGCCGGTGGCGGTCAATATCGACGATGGCGGCGCTACCGCCTTTATGGGCACGACCCTGTCCTATAAGGATTTCAATACCAGAACCGCTGCGTTTCTGGCTCTTAAGGACGCGAGCAGCCAGCCGATCTGGTCGGAATATGCGGCTTTTACCGCGGCGAATTTTCCTCACAACGTGTTCAACGATCTCGTGGCGGATACCGCAAACGTTATCGGCAGGGACATCGTCGGCGACGTCAGGATCATCCCGCCGAACCTTGTTCCCCCGGCTTCGGTCCTGTACACCGCGCCCTATGTCGGGCCCCGCGAATGCAAACAGGTGCCGATGTGTTCAACACTCGCCGGCAATTGCTGCCCGACCAGTCCGCCCAACCCGGTAATTCTCGACTGTTGCGGCGCGCCATTCCCTTACCTGATTTCGAATACGACAAAGCACTTGGACATGGTCGACAATCCCTCGGTCGACGGGCTGGTCGCGCGCTGGACCACCTGGGTCAGGAGCAACCCTTGCGCCAAACTCAGCGCCATCACCACTTGGCCCAGCACCAAACCGGCGTTCGACAAGGCTGGCTTCTGCGCGGCGTTCAAGAATTCGGTGGTGTTTGCCTGGAATACCTTTTTCAACTCGAAAGACCAGGTCGACGACAAGGGCAAGCCGATCCCCTTTACCGGCTGCGTCAACTATACCGGCGTCGCCAGGGACCAGTGCGCCGTCGACTTAATCGTCGCCTTCAAAAGCCAGGACAAGGGTGTCCTGAACGAAACCGTGCAGGCGCTGATGCGAAGCGTGCCCTACGGCGCGATCGGCGCGACCCGCTGGTCATTCGACAAATTCGTCCTGAACTGGGCACCCTACAACAGCGTCTTCAACCTGTTTCCCTATGTCCGCATGGTTCACAACGCGACCGACGGCGTCGATGCGCCCGGCGCTTACGCGTTTTCGATCGACGACCGGTTTGGCAATTTTCAGAGCCGCGGATCCGGTTTTGTGATCGATGTCGGCGGCTCGACCCAATTGCTGAACCGCGACCCGTATGATTTTTGGGAGCAGTATCGCGTGGCCTTTGCCAAGGGATGGAACCACGCCACGGTGTGCGGTCTGCCGCTCACGATCCCGAACCAGTTGGCCAGCAACGCGCCGATCTCGTTCTGGAAAAACGGCGTCCCCCAGACCACCTGCAATCTCGTATTCTACAAGACGGCGGCTGAGACCGGGCCGAATGCCCAATTCGCCAAATACCAGGTCGGCCAGACGTCGAAGCAGGTCACCGATCTTTACACCGGGCTGACCCAGACGGTGACCGAGCTGACCTACGACCCGAGCTATTGCACCAAGAATTCGACACCGGCACTGGTCGCACCGCCGGTCGCGGTGTGCACCAACTCCCGGATCGCCGCAACCCTGGTCGGTACGGGCGAGGATCCGGGCGAGGCTTATGTGAGCTTGTCCGACGCCCAGAAGCCGCCGGTGACCTTGACCTTGCCCCCGCCGGTGCTGCCTTAGCCCCCTCAGGGCTGATCGGCGGGGCGCTCCCGGCAACCGACTGGCGCGGCGGGCCGTGATGGGCGGGGCGTGACGATCCTGCTCGCCCGTCATGGCGAAACCGAATGGAACCGGGAGCGGCGGCACCAGGGCCGGTTCGATTCGCCACTGACCCAGCGCGGCATCGCGCAAGCCCGCGCGATCGGGCGGCTGTTGGCGACATTGCCGGGTGCCGCCTCGGCCCCAATCGTTGCCAGCCCGCAAGGCCGCGCCCGCTGCACTGCGGAAATCATCCGTGACCAGCTGGGCGGCGCCGGTGCGCTGCACATCGAGTATCGGCTGCGCGAGCATTCCGTCGGCTGCTGGGACGGCTTGACCTATGACGAGATCGAGGCGCGAATCCCCGGCGTCTTCGATGGGGAGGGAAGTCACGGCTGGTATTTCCGCGCCCCTGAAGCCGAAAGCTACTCTGCTTTCGCCGCGCGCGTCGGCGAGTGGCTCGACGAATTGGACAAAACCGCGCCAGTCATTGTCGTCGCGCACGGGCTCGTCAGCCGCGTCCTGCGCGGTCTTTACGCCGGTCTGCCGCGCGCCGTCGCGCTGAACCTTCCAGTGCCGCAAAACCGCATCTTTCGGCTGTCCGCCGGGGTCATCGAGGAGCTTCGCGCTCAGCCCGATGCGGCGGACGAGGATGGGCGCGGATAGACCTCGGCGATCACGTCGTCGAGCCAGTGCCGGGAAAGATTCGGCACTTCGGCGATGCTCGCTGTGAGCCGCGCGCCGCTCAGCTCATAGAGGACAGCGCCGAGCCGCTTTTCGCCGGGCATCTCCGGCTGCATCGGCCCGACCAGAAAGCTCGACGCCGGCGCCCAAAGGAAACGGGTGTCCTCGCGGCGGAAATCATGCGCCTTGTGCAGATGGCCGCTGGCGACCAGCGCCACGGAATGGCGGCGCAGCAGGGCCATCAGCCGGTCGCGCGGCTCGGGCTTCACCGACCAATATCCGGTATCGCCCTCCTCGGGGCTGTCGAGAAACAGCGGCTTGTGCAGAAACCAGGCCGTCGGCCGGTCATCGGCCTGCGTCATCGATGCTTCGAGCCAGATCGCCTGGGCGGCCTCCTCGTTCGAGCCGCTGCCGAGAATCAGCGCGTCGAGCCCGATCAGGCGCCAGCCCGCGACATCCTCGACCCACCAATCCGGGCCGAAATACGCGCGCCAACGCGCGAGGCGCTCGCCATTGACCGGCTGGTGAGAATGCCCGGCTTCGCCGACATCGTGGTTGCCCGGGATCGCGCGGAAACGCACTCCAAGCCGTTGCAGCAGCCCCGCGGCATAGGCGAAATCGTCCTCGACCTCGGCGCCGTCGACCGTCACGTCGCCGGTGTGGATCACCAGATCCGGGCGTTGCTCGCCGATCCAATGGGCGAGCGGCGCCCAGTTGTCGGCGAAATGCGCTTTCCCCCGGCTCAAATGCGTATCGGTGATGTGGATTATCCGCATTGTTCCTCGCACAAATGGGCCGCGAGATCGGCAATGCGCGCGAAGACCCGCGAGCATCCGGCGGCGATCAACTGATCGGAGTGGTTGCCGGGGCAATGGCTGCCGCCGCAAAAACCCAAGACCGGCATGCCGGCCGCGACCGCCGCGGTGACGCCGACGACGCTGTCCTCGACCACGATGCAGGAGGCGGGTGGCACGCCGAACCGGCTCGCGGCCAACAGAAAAAGATCCGGCGCCGGCTTGCCATAGGCGACCTGCGTCGCGCTGAAGACATGCGGATCGAAGAAGCCCAGCAGGCCGGTCAACGCGAGCCGCTCGCGCACCCGCTCGAGATGGCCGTTCGAGGCGACGCAGCATGCCGTCGGCAGTGCGGTCAGCAGCGCCTCGATCCCTGGCATCGCTACCAGCTCGCGCTCGAGGACAAGCGCCGTCCGCGCCCGCATGGTTTCAAAAAACCCGTCCGGCAGGGCGCGGCCGAACCGGGCCTGGACCGCGGCGCTCAGCGTGTCTCGGTTCTTGCCGAAGCCGAGCAGCAGCGCTTCATCGGCGCTGGCCGGAAACTCCGCGGCGCTCAGGCACTCGCCCAGCACGCGGGCAAATATGATCTCGCTGTCGACGAGCACGCCGTCGCAATCGAAAATGACCAGATCGGGCACGCAACGCCTTTCCGTGGCCGCTTCGGCGGCACAAGACCCGACATGACCACACGGGCGGCGAGGAAAGTGTGATCCGGTTCATATTCTATCAACTCGCATCCGCCCGGCGCACCGACAAACTCGGTGATGACGGCGGAATCGCCGGCGCACCCGCCCGCCGTCCGTTCGGCAGCGATGCCGTCTTCGGTTCGCGGGCAAGAACGGTACGGCGTGCAGCCGCGAGAGATTCAGCCGGCCCCGCCCTCCCCGGCCGCCGCAGCGGGTCCGCTCAGAACAGGATGCCGGTCTCGATCAGCACCCGGGTCTGCGAATTGCCGTCGGCGTTGGGGCCCATCGCCTCCCCCGTGACCACGCTGTTCGCCTTGACCCACGAGACCTCGGCCCGGGCGAAGTAGTATTTCCACTGATAGGTCGGCGTGACGGTCAATGAAAACGCTCCGCTGCCCGGCCCGAACAGCAAATTGGGCGAGGTCGCGGTGTTGCCGGTCGTGCCGATATATTCGGCCCGGCCGCCGAGGTTGAACCCCGAGCCCAAATCGTAATTTACCAGAACGGCGGCGCCGAAGGTCGATGCGCCTGACGTAAACCCGAGTACCGGGAGCGAGGGCACATGCGTCGCCTGGAAATAAGGCTGAATGATCCACGGGTCGGCGTTATAGGTATAGATCAGATTGTAGATTTGCGAGTTGTTCTGAATCGGAGTGCGCAAGGTCGGCGCGCGGTTGGTGCCGCTGAAATTGCCGCCGGCGGCGAACTCGAACGAGTTGGCTGGATTGAGGGTATAGGTGGCCGAGCCGCTGAGCCAATTGAAAACGCCCGAATCAAAGCCGTCGTTGAGCGACAGCGACAAGGCCACCGGCCCGATCGTGTAATTGCCTTGGGCGCCTTTACTGACGGCGGGTTCCTGGCCCCACAGCAAACCGCGCTCGATATTGATATTTTCAAAGGTAAAGCTGTACTCGGCGCCGATCAGAGTCGGCAATTTGCCGCCTTCGATCGAGAAGCTGTCGGTCGGCGCGATTTTGAGGAACCCCTGCGGGAACGGCCCCCACAAATCGTAGGACGATGCCCGGTTCGCCGGGATGTACGCCGCGCCCAACGCTGGAATGGAATAAGCGCCGGCTTGGGCGTAAAACTGGACGAGGCCGTCGGTTTTCTGAATAAACAGCTGACCATTCGACAGGTCCGGCTCCCAGGAACGGTTGCCGGGGAATGGATTGTTCTGCCATTGCCCGAGACCGCTGCCGACGCCGTCCAAATAAATGTCGCCGAGCGGGCCCAGATTGTATTTGGGCGGCGGCAACTGGATCGCCAGCGGACCGGTGATCGTCGGCGCGATCAGCGGCGAGGTCGGTGCCGCCGGCGCCGGGGCTACCGCCGCCGCCGGCCCGGGCGCCCCCGGTGCGGGTGTTGTCGTTACTGTCGGTGCGCCTGGCGGCGAGGTGACCGGGGTCGGCGCCGCCGGCCCGGGCGCCGCCGGTGCCGCCGCCGGCGGCTGCTGGGCGAGTTCGTCGGCCCATGCGCAAGCTGAGCCGCCGCTGAGCAAGCTCGCAACGAGAGCGACGCCCGAGATGGCGCGTTTCTTGGTGTTTTTCATCTGCAGAGAGCCTTTCGAATAATCGTTCCACTTAGGGCGGGCGCGCATGATCCCGGCTGGCGGACCGCAATCGCGGTCTGCCTTCGGAGGAGTGCCGCGACGCAAACGTCATACCAACCGCCGATCACCGCCATCCCGGCGCAGCGCAACGCAGCAAACTGACTGGTTGTGCGTCGCCGGCTCAGATCACCTCTTGCTCTCGCGTGTTCAGTGCTGTCAACCGATGTTGGGGCAACCCTCGTAGTTGGCTATTTATTAGGCGATTTGGATAAATTTTCAGCGGCTGGCAAGGTTAAACCCGGCTGTTTCCCGACCAGCCTGATCCAGCCCGGAACAGCTCCGAACACTCCACGGCGTCAGCCCCGAATTGGTCGGGGCTGATATCGCGCGTCCCTAAGGTTCAGCCGCGGCCGATATAGGGCATCTTGGTCGCCATCACCGTCATGAACTGAACGTTTGCCTCGAGCGGCAAAGTGGCCATATAGACGACGCCTTTCGCGACGTGCTCGACATCCATCCGCGGCTCGGCCTCGACCCGACCGGTCGCCTGCAGCCGGCCGCGCGCGGTGTCTTCGTTGCGCGTGGTGGCGGCGTTGCCGATGTCGATCTGGCCGCAGGCAATGTTGTATGGGCGGCCGTCGAGCGACAGCGAGCGGGTCAGCCCGGTCAGCGCATGCTTGGTCGCGACGTAAGGGGTCGAGTTGCGCCGTGGCACATGGGCCGAGACCGAGCCGTTGTTGATGATGCGGCCGCCCTGCGGCTGCTGGCTCTTCATCATGCGAAAGGCATGCTGCGCGCACAAGAACGAGCCGGTCAGATTGACCGCGACGACGTTCGACCATTGCTCGAAGGTCAGCTCTTCGAACGGGATGCCGCGGGTGCTGATGCCGGCGTTGTTGAATAATAGGTCGATCCGTCCGTAGGTGCCGTTGACCGCCTTGAACAGCGCCGCGATCGCCGCCGGATCGGACACGTCGGTCGGCACGACCAAAGTCCGCGGCGCCGCCTCGGCGCCGCCCGGCAGGGCGCCTGGGGCGGGCGTCGCCAGTGCCGCGGTTTCTTCGAGCATGTCTCGGCGGCGGCCGGCCAATACGACCGAAAACCCGGCCTCGACCAGAGCCAGCGCAGAGGCGCGGCCGATGCCGCTGCCGGCCCCGGTGACGACGGCGATTTTCCCTGATGCTGCCATAGGCTTGCTCCCTCTCGGTTTCACAGTTTTTGCGGAAGGATCATCCGGCTCGGCGCGATCAGCTCGTCCTGGGCGCCGATCAGCGCCAGTTCGCCGCCGCCATCGCGCGCCGTCGCCTCGACCACGCCGCAGATCGCCGATACCGCGAGGGCCAGCGCCTCGGGCAGCGGCGTTCCTTGGAGCAGCCGGCCGAGAAACAAGGCGGCCAACGCATCGCCGCAGCCCGTGGCCTCGATCGGCAGGTGCTGCGTCTCGACCGTCCATGCCCCCTCAGGTCCGGCCGCGAGGACGGCGATCCGGTCGGCCGCCGGTTCGAGACTAGTGACGAGGACGATGCCAGGCCCTCGCCGGCGCAGCGCCTCGGCCGCGGCCAAAGCCTCGCCGATGCCGCAGATTCGGCCGCCGGTCAGCCATTCGAGCTCGAAGCGGTTGGGGGTGGCGATGTCGGCGATCGCGAGTGCGCGGTCGCGGTAAAATTCGGCAACGCCGGCACCGACATACCAGCCCGGCCCGAAATCGCCCATGACCGGGTCGCAGCAATAGCGCGCCCTTGGATTTACCTGCTTGACCCGGGCGACAATGTCGAGCAGCACCGGGCCCGTTTCGGGCTCGCCGAGATAGCCCGACAGCACCGCGTCGCAGCGCTGCAGCGCGCCCAATTCGGCGATGCCCTCGAACAGCTCGGCGATTGCGTGCGCCGGCACCGCCTCGCCGCGCCATTTGCCGTAGCCGGTATGGTTCGAGAAGGCGACGGTGTTGAGCGACCAGGTCTCGATCCCCAAGCGCTGCAACGGGAACAAAGCCGCGCAATTGCCGACATTGCCGCAGGCGACCCAGGATTGGATCGAAAGGACTGTCGGCATCCTCAGCGCCCGTGTGAATCGACGCGGTCGAAGACTGTCTTGATGTCGAGGAAGATGATGATCGCGCTGACCACGAACAGCCCGAGCCCGCCATCGTGCAGGCTGCCCACAGCCCAGTCATGAGCGATGAACAGCCCGACGAGACCGATCACCGTGAACACCGGGATCGCTACCGCAAGGCTTGCCATGTCGCCGACGAACAAGAGATCGCGCCATTCCGGCGCAGCGCTGTCGAAGCTCTGCTTCAGCCGCAAAAACGCCAGCGCCAATGCCCCGATAAAGAGCGCGAGCCCGCACCCGTAATCGCCGGGCCGCTCGCCCGCGCTGGCGGCGAACGCGCCGAGTGCCACGCACAGCGCCAGGACCGCAAACTGGAGCCAGAAACCGAGCCATGACCAGAAGCCCTGTTCTGCCGGCTCCGGTCTTCGACCCGTCTCGGCCATGCCCCTTCCTCCGACTGCCGCACCTCGGCTCGTTTGCGAGCCGCAGCGCGACAATGCCCGCCGGCGGGCGCCGACCGCAACCGATTATGCCGCGGTGGGGTCGGGCGGAATCAGTCTCCAACGATGTGGCCGCTCGCTTCGGCCCAGAGCACCCGAACCTTGATGCCTGGCATCAGCGCGGAATCCCGGTCCGGTGGGCAGATCGGGGGTGCGGCGAACCCGGCTGCTGGTATAAACCGCAGAATGGCAACTCCGCAGATACCGATTCCTCGTCCACGCCGCAGTGTGCTGTTCGTGCCGGGCTCGAACCGGCGAGCATTGGAGCGGGCGCGCACCCTGCCGGCCGACGGCCTGATTTTCGATCTCGAAGACGCGGTGGCCCCGGCAGTGAAGGAGGAGGCGCGAACCGCCGTAGCGGCGGCGCTCGCGGCTGCAGGTTATGGCGCCCGCGAGCGGGTGCTGCGGGTCAATCCGCTCGATACTCTTTGGGGTCACGCCGATCTCAGCGCGGCGGCGACGATGCCGCTCGACGCGGTGTTGCTGCCGAAAGTCGAAAGCGCCGATCAGGTGCGCCTTGCGGCGGCGCTGCTCGAGGCGCTGGGGGCACCGCCGGAACGCGCGCTGTGGTGCATGCTGGAAACGCCGCTCGGGATCCTCAACTCCGGCGAGATCGCGGCGGCGAGCCCGCGTCTCGCGGTTTTGGTGGTGGGCACTTCGGATCTGACCAACGAGCTGCGCGCGTCGCAGACCGCGGATCGTCTGCCGCTGCTGCCGGCGCTTGGGTTGGCCCTCCTCGCCGCTCGCGCAAACCGGCTGGCGGCGCTCGACGGCGTCCACCTCGATCTCGCCGACGACGAAGCGTTCGCGCGCGCCTGCCGACAGGGACGCGAGCTCGGTTTCGACGGCAAGACGCTGATCCATCCGAAACAGATCGAAACGGCCAACACCGCGTTTGCGCCGAGCGCCGAACAAGTCGCCTGGTCGCGCCGGGTCATCGCCGCGCACGCCGGCGCGATCGCTCGCGGCCAAGGTCTCGCGCTGGTCGACCGCAAGCTCGTCGAGAACCTGCACGTCAACAACGCGCGCCGCGTCATCGCGATCGCCGAGGAAATCGCCCGGATCGCCGCCGCACCGTCAAATGCCTCGTTCTGCGAGCGTCCGTTGACACCTCCCGGAACGCGGTCTAAGTCAGACGGGTAAGCGCCGCATGCTGCGCTGCGCCATGTTCGCCGAGGATACGATGCCTGCGATGACCTGCGGCGCCGGGCTGGGGACGCCCCGGCAGTACGGCCGGTTTTGCCGGCCCCGCGGGACCTGACGACGCCGGACGCGGTGGGTCGGCATATTTTTCTGTTCAGCTCGGGCCTCAGATGAAATCCGCTGACCGGCCGCTGTCGCCGCACCTTCAGATCTATCGCTGGCAGCTCACCTCGGTGCTGTCGATCCTGCACCGCGTCGCCGGCGTGTCGCTGAGTCTCGGCGGGGTCGTGCTGGTGTGGTGGCTCGTCGCCGCCGCTTCGGGCCCGGAAGCCTATGACACCGTCGCGAACTTCCTTGGCTCGGGGTTCGGCGTCGTTTTGCTCCTCGGCTGGAGTGCCGCGCTGTTCTACCATCTGTGCAATGGCATCCGGCATCTGGTCTGGGATACCGGGCACGCCCTCGATCTCAAATCCATCTATGTCGGCGGCTGGATCGTCGTCGCCGCGGCGGCAGTCCTGACCGCGATTGCCTGGGTCGCCGGGATTTCGCGCTGGATCAGTTGAATGGCGGCGTCGCGGATGCGCTCGCCGCTCGGCCGCGCGATCGGCCTCGGTTCGGCGAAGAAGGGGGTCGAGCACTGGCTGGTGCAGCGCGTCACCGCGGTGGCCTTGGTGCCGCTGGCGCTCTGGTTCGTGGCCGCGCTGATCGGCCTCCTCGGCGCCGATTTCGATCGCGTGCAGAATTGGGTCGGGCGGCCGTTGCCGGCGGTCCTGCTGGTGCTGCTGCTGATCGCGACTTTTTATCACGCAGCACTCGGGCTCCAGGTGGTGATCGAGGATTATATCCATGCCGAGCTCGCGAGGTTCGGCCTGGTGATGCTGGTCCGGCTGGGCTGCATCGCCTTTGCCGTCGCCGGGATCGTCGCGGTGCTGAGCCTGGCGCTCGGGGTCGCGAGCTAAAAGATCGGGAGTTTCTGGATGACCGCCGCCTATAAGATCACCGACCACAGCTATGACGTCGTCGTCGTCGGCGCCGGCGGGGCCGGGCTGCGCGCGACCTTGGGCTGCACCGTCGAGGGGCTCAAGACCGCCTGCATCAGCAAAGTCTTCCCGACCCGTAGCCATACCGTTGCGGCGCAGGGCGGGGTCGCCGCCGCGCTCGGCAATGAAGGCGAGGACGATTGGCGCTGGCACATGTACGACACGGTTAAGGGCTCGGACTGGCTCGGCGACCAGGACGCGATCGAATACATGTGTCGGAACGCAATCCCGGCGGTGATCGAGCTCGAGCATTTCGGCGTGCCGTTTTCGCGCACCGAGGATGGACGGATCTATCAGCGGCCGTTCGGCGGGCACATGATGGATTACGGCGACGGCGATCCGGCAAAGCGCGCCTGCGCCGCCGCCGACCGCACCGGGCATGCGATTATACACACGCTCTACCAACAGTGCCTGAAGCACAACGCTCAGTTCTTTATCGAATATTTCGTGCTCGATCTGATCACCGATGATGAGGGCGCCTGCCGCGGGGTCATGGCCTGGTGCCTCGAAGACGGCACCCTGCATCGCTTCCATGCGCATCTCGTGATCCTGGCCACCGGCGGTTACGGCCGTACGTATTTCTGGTGCACCTCGGCCCACACCTGCACCGGCGACGGCAACGCGATGGCGCTGCGCGCCGGATTGCCGCTGCAGGACATGGAGTTTGTGCAGTTCCACCCGACCGGGATCTATGGCGCCGGCTGCCTGATTACCGAGGGCGCGCGCGGCGAGGGCGGCTATCTGACTAACAGCGAGGGCGCACGCTTTATGGAGGCTTACGCACCGCACGCCAAGGACTTGGCCTCGCGCGACGTCGTCAGCCGGGCGATGACGATCGAAATGCGCGAAGGCCGCGGCTGCGGGCCGAACAAAGACTACATCCTGCTGCACCTCGAGCATCTCGAACCGGCGATGCTGCATCAACGCCTGCCCGGCATCTCGGAGACGGCGAAGATCTTTGCCAATGTCGACGTGACGCGCGAACCGATTCCGATCGTGCCGACCGTGCATTACGACATGGGCGGCATTCCGACCAATTATCACGGCGAGGTGCTGAACCCGTCCGCCGACGATCCGGAGCGCGTCGTGCCGGGGCTGATGGCGATCGGCGAGGCGGCCTGCGTCTCGGTGCACGGCGCCAACCGGCTCGGCTGCAACTCGCTGCTCGACATCGTTGTGTTCGGCCGTGCCGCGGCGCATCGCGCGGCCGATCTGATCCGCCCGGGGATGCCGCACAAGCCGCTCTCCTCCACTGCCGGCGAGGAGGCGGTGGCCCGGCTCGACGCGGTGCGCCATTCGCAGGGATCACGCCGGACCAGCGAGATCCGGCTCGACATGCAGCGAGTGATGCAGAGCAATTGCGCCGTCTTTCGCACCGCCGAGGTGCTCAAGGAAGGGGTCGAGCGCATCGACGGCGTGGCCGGCAGCTTTGCCGATCTCGGCATCACCGACCGCTCGATGATCTGGAACAGCGATCTGGCCGAGGCGCTCGAGCTTGAGAACCTGCTGGAGCAGGCGGTGGTGACCCTGCACTCGGCCGAAAACCGCACCGAGAGCCGGGGGGCGCATGCGCGCGAGGACTACCCCGAACGCGACGACGCGAACTGGCTCAAGCACACGCTCGCCTGGTTCGATGCCGGGGGTGCCGTCAAGACCGGCTATCGCCCGGTTCACCTTTACACCATGTCCAACGAGGTGCAGCCCTTCCCGCCCAAGGCGCGCGTTTATTGATGCCGTCGGCCGTGCTCACAATTGGCCGTCGCCCCCGCGAAAGCGGGGGTCCAGAGCCTGGACCTGGCTTGAACGGGAGGACAACCGCTCGGGGCCTTGCAGCCCTGGGTTCCCGCTTTCGCGGGAATGACGGAATGTGGTGGTAAGGCACCGTAATGGCTGAGTTCGCGCTGCCGGCCAATTCGAAGCCGGGCGTCGGCAAGAGCGTCGCGGCGCCGCCCGAGGCAACGCGGGTGCGCGAGTTCAGGATTTATCGCTGGAACCCCGAGGACGGCCAAAATCCGGTTATCGACAGCTTTTCGCTCGATCTCGACCGTTGCGGCCCGATGGTCCTCGACGCGCTGATCAAGATCAAAAACGAGATCGACTCGACCCTGACCTTTCGGCGCTCCTGCCGCGAAGGGGTGTGCGGTTCGTGCGCGATGAACATCGACGGGGTCAACACGCTCGCTTGCATCAAGGCGATCGGCGATATCCGCGGGCCGGTGCGCATCTACCCGTTGCCGCATCTGGCGGTGATCAAGGATCTGGTCCCGGACCTGACCCATCTCGTCGCCCAGTACCAGTCGATCCGACCCTGGCTGCAGACCGAGAGTGCTGCCTCGCCCGACCGCGAGCAGCCGCAATCGATCGAAGAGCGCGACCAGCTCGATGGTCTGTGGGAATGCATTCTCTGCTTCTGCTGCTCGACCGCCTGCCCCTCCTATTGGTGGAACGGAGAGCGTTATCTGGGGCCGGCCATCTTGCTGCAGGCCTATCGCTGGATCGCCGACAGCCGCGACGAGGCTACTGGCGAGCGGCTCGACGCGCTTGAAGACCCGTTCCGCCTTTACCGCTGCCACACTATCATGAACTGCACCCGCACCTGCCCCAAGGGCTTGAACCCGGCCAAGGCCATCGCCGAGATCAAAAAGCTGATGGTGCTGCGCCGCTGATCATGGACACCCCTTGTGGCGGCTGTGGTCGCATCTGACTAGATGTCGCGTATTCTGGTCAGACTTTCAATCGAGTCCGGGTGAGTGGCATGCACGGATCGCGCAAGATCATTGTCGACACCGATCCCGGCATTGACGACGCCGTCGCCATTATGCTGGCGTTGGCGGCGGCCGAGGATTTTGACGTGCTCGGCATCGTCGCGGTCGCCGGCAACCTGCCGCTGGCGCTCGCAGAGCGGAATGCCCGGCGGATCTGCGAGCTGGCGGGGCGGCCGGATCTCGCCGTTTACGCCGGCTGCGCGCGGCCGCTGGTCCGCCCGCTGGCGACGGCCGAGGATCTTCACGACGACGCCCTCAACCGCCGCCTCGACTTGCCCGAGCCGGCGATGCCGCTTCAGGCGCAGCACGGCGTCGATTTTCTGATCGAAACCCTGCGTGCGGCCGAGCCGGGTTCTGTGACCCTGTGCGCCTTGGGGCCGTTGATCGACATCGCGATGGCGCTGGTCAAGGCACCGGATGTCGCTGCGCGCATCGGCGAACTCGTAATCATGGGCGGTGCAGGGTTCGAGATCGGCAACATCACGCCGGCCGCCGAGTTCAATATTCACGCCGATCCTCACGCGGCCGAGATCGTGCTCGGGAGCGGCATCTCGATCACGATGATCCCGCTCGACGTGACCCATCAGGTGCTGACGACGCCCTCCCGCCTCGCGGCGCTGGACGCGCTCGGCAACCGCTGCGGACCGGCGGTCGCCGCGGTGCTCGCCGACTTCGAAGTCGCCCGCACCGCCAAGTTCGGGGCGCGCGGCCGGGCATTGCACGACCCCTGCGTCGTCGCTTATCTGTTATGTCCCGCTTTGTTCTGCGGCCGCGAGGTCAATGTCGCGATCGAGACCGCGAGCCCGTTGACCATCGGCATGACCGTGGTGGACTGGTGGGGCGTCACCGGCCGCGCGGCCAACGCGCGCTTTATGACCGCGGTCGATGTCAGCGGGTTCTACGATCTGCTGACGGCCAGGCTGGCGCGTCTGCCGTAGCAGCAATCCCGAGCGTTAAATCGCCGCTGCGTGAGATTGTAGAAATTCTTTACACATAGGCCGAATCGGAGGCGCGAGCCGATCGGTTGATAAGCCTCGGACCGAACCGCACCAACTGTAAAAGCTTCCCGACAGTGTTTCCCGACGGGGTGGCGGCCCAGCTTCCGGGGCTCGATCTATGACTATATAAACCTTTGTCCTTGACGCCGCCGGCCCATCGTTTCTTTTGTCACGGACCGCCTTTTCGGGCGATCGCCGCATCCCGAAATCAATAATTCGAGATCTCGATCAGATTCTGGTCGGGATCGCGGATATAGACCGACTGAATTTCGCCGGTAGCGCCGGCCCTGAACCCCGGTCCGGCGACGATCGGCACCCCGCATCGCTTCAGGTGCTCGCTCACCTCGGCAAGCGGCATCGTCGTGATGAAGCACAGATCGCCCGAACCCGGGGTCGGCGTGCCGGCAACCAGACCGGCGATCCGGTCGGCCGGATGCAGGTTGATCTTCTGCCGGCCAAATCTGAGTGCGGTTCGTCCTTGACCAAAGTGGACGATTTTCATCCCGAGCACGCGGGCATAGAACTCACAGGCATGGCCGATATCGGCGACAGTCAGGACCAGATGATCGAGGCGGTCAACGCTCATGGATGATCTCCCGGCTGCGATTGCAGAACGAGTGTGCCATGATCGCCGGGTCGCGACGAGGCAGCGCTGATCGCGACGCTGCGGCCGACGCGGAGGTGTGCACATGCCGAGCCTGCAGACGACGGCACTCTGTATCGTCGCGGCGTTGGCGCTCAATCTGACGCCTGGACCGGCCATCCTGTTCATCCTGTCGCGCTGTCTTGGACAAGGACGCAGCGTGGCCGTGGTTTCAGTGTTCGGTTTGGCTGCCGCATCGGTGATTCAGGCGGTGGCTGCCGCATTCGGGCTGTCGGCGCTGTTCGTCTATTCGCCATTGGCCTTCGCGATCGTCAAATATTGCGGGGCGGCTTACCTCGTCTGTCTCGGCATCGCCGGCTTCCGGACGGGGGGTATTGCCGGGATTGCCGGGCGGGTTCGAGCCGGCCGGCGGTCGCTGGCGAAGGCCTTTTGGCAGGGTATCGCGACCGATCTGCTCAATCCGAAGCTGCTGCTGTTCTTTTCGCCTTCCTGACGCAATTCGTCGATCCGGCGCGCGGCGCGCCCAGGTTGCACATGCTCACCCTCGGGTTGCTGTTCCAGGTCACGGGGCTGCCGACCAATCTTGTCGTCGCACTGGCCGGCGGTGCGCTGGCGGCATTGCTCGCGCGGCACCCGGTCTGGGCGCGCGTCCAGCGCTGGTGGTCGAGCGCGCTGTTATCGGACTCGGTCTTCGGCTGGCGTTGAGCGAGCGCCGCTAGAGGCGAGGTGCGACGCCCGTGCTCAGAGCGATCGGCCGGCGGCCACGGCGACGCCGAGAACCCGGCCGTCCGCAGCTTCGACAATGGCGGCCAAGCGCTCGCTGCGCCAAGGCACCGGTGCCGCAATTTCGTTCGCGGTATCGGTCACGCGCCCGACGTCTTCGATGCCGCGCACGACATTGACATGGGCTAGGGTGCGCCCCGCATTTTCGCCGCGTTCGACGGTGTCGACCCGGCGGCGGTCAAAGCCGATCAGCAGGACCGAGGCCGGCACGCCGCCGCTCGAGCCGAGTTTGATCCGCGCTTGGCCATGATCCAGGGCAAGGGTCACCGGCACTTCGGCCGGCTGCCGCCGGGCGTTGTCGAGCATGTGCTCGACCGCGATTCGATCCGAGCCGACAGCCTCCCACCTGCCGTCGACGACGATCTGCGGCGTATAGACGGTCGTAATGCCCAAGAGCTGGGCGTAGCGCTCTTGGCGCTCGGTCGCCTGCGGGCTCGAAAACGGGTCCTTCCACCCGAGCCGGTCCCAGTAATCGACATCAAACGACAGGGCCAGCACGTCGGGACGCGTCGCCAGCTCGGCCAACAGCGCGTCAGCGGGCGGACAGGAAGAACAGCCCTCGGAGGTGAACAATTCGACGACAATCGGGCGCTCGGCCGCACGCGCCGGGGCCGCGGGCGCCGCGACGCAAAGCGCGGCGAAGAGCATCGAGATCTTGATCATGGTGCGAGACTACAGCAGCGGCCTAGCAACGTCGGATCAACAGACCGTGAGGCGCTCGGACTACCGAGCGGCGGATTTTGCCCGTTCCAGCCGCCACCAGGCTTCGAGCATGCAAGCGACCGACCAGGCCTGCGCCGGGCAGCCGCGCGGCGTGTGCGGCGGGTCGCCGTCAAAGATCTCGCTGATCTGGCCGAGCCCGGCATCAGAGAGATGATCGCCGATCGGCTCCAGATACCGCTGCGCCGCCGCCGCATCACCATAAACCCGATAATGGGCAAGCGCCCAGGGCCCGAGCAGCCAGGCCCACACCGTGCCCTGGTGATAGGCGGCGTCGCGCTCGGCCGGGGCGCCGCGGCAGACGGGGCGATAGGCCGGGTCGTCCGCAGCGAGCGAGCGCAGGCCGTAAGAGGTGACGAGCGTGCGGCCGCATCGCCGCAGAACCGCCCGCTGCATCGTCCGATCGAGCGGGCTGGCCCACAGGCTGACGGCCAAAATCTGGTTTGGCCGCAGACTGGCATCGACGCCGTCGGGTCCGTCGATGACATCGTAGAGACCATCGCCGTCCGGCAGCGCGAACCGGGCAAAACCCTGTTGCGCCTCGGCCGCCGCGCCGCGATAGCGCTCGCCCGGCATGCCGATCCGCCGGGCCATCGCCGCCATCGCGGCGAGCGCGTTGTACCACAGCGCATTGATCTCGACCGGCTTGCCGATGCGCGGGGTGACCACCCAATCGCCGACCCGCGCATCCATCCAGGTTAGCTGCACGCCCGCCTCGCCGGCGCGCAGCAGCCCGTCCGCAGAATCGACGCCGATGCTGTATCTGGTGCCCCGCAGATGCCAGTCGATGATGTCGGCCAGCACCGGAAACACCCGGCGCAACGCCGCCTCGTCGCCGGTCGCTTCGACATAGGCGCGCCACGCCTCGATGTACCACAGGGTCGCATCGGCGGTGTTGTAGTCGGGTGTGGCGCCGGCGCCGGGAAACACGTTTGGCAGCATGCCGCGATCGACAAAACGGGCGAAGGTTTCGAGGATCTGGCGCGCGGTGTCGAACCGGCCGGCCGCTAGGCACAGCCCCGGCAGCGAAATCATCGTGTCGCGTCCCCAATCGCCGAACCAGGGATAGCCGGCTATGACCGAACGGCCCTCGGGCAAGCCCGGCAACGGCCGCGCGATAATGAAGAAGTCGGTGGCGAGGACCAGCCGCATGACCCAGTGAGGGGCGTCGGCAAAGAGCGGGTCGGCGGCGATCGCGCGTTGCAACGCCTCGCGATCGTGCGCGCGGCGGCGTT
This sequence comes from uncultured Alphaproteobacteria bacterium, assembly GCA_963832875.1. GTDB lineage: Bacteria > Pseudomonadota > Alphaproteobacteria > ATCC43930 > CGMCC-115725 > AP-15. The sequence continues at coordinate 87,622 of CAWHWB010000011.1, forward strand.
CGAGCGCTGCACCCAGATCGGGCTTGGGGGGACGATCGAGACCCGCGGCGAGACCCGCGGCAAAGCCGCTCCAGTTTCCCGGCGTTAGCGGCAGTTCGAGGTCGCCGACATGGAGGTGGGAGTCGACGGCGCCAAGGCCGCGCCCGCGCTCGACCGGCAGATCGAAATCGCGATACCAATCCTGGCGCGCCATGAGAGTGCCGCCGCTCGCGGCAATGTGCAGGGTGAACCGGTCCGCCGTGACCGTCAGCGTGCCGCCATCCGAGGCGATTTGCGGCGCGAAACCGAGCCAGGTGTCGCCATGATGGTCGCGGCCATTGGCCAATAGCGACACCGAGAGGTGCGCCGCCTCGTCGGCCTCGCCTTCGAGACGCCAGGCGACATAGACCGTATCGGCGCCCGGCTCCATCCACACCCGCTGCTCGACGGACCGGTCGCCAAAGGAGAAGCGCCACACCGGGATCGTGCCCTCGAGATCAAAGCTTTCGAGCGCCCGGTGACCCTGAGGTTCGACCGCGCCGCTCGCCCAACGGTTGACGAACAGCGGCTGTGAGACCTCATCCGAGACAAACCGAGCATCGGCTTTGGCGAGAACGAGTACGCGGCCGAGCGGCGGATCCACCGGCGCCACCAAAAGCGCGTGATAGCGCCGCGTCAGGCTCTGCGCGATGGTGCCGCCGGCGTAGCCGCCGCGCCCGTTGGCGATCCACCACTCGCGTCGCTCAGCGGCGGCGAGACAGCCGCAGACCGCACGGCCGAACCGGACCGGCGCCAGCCGAGCGAGGGGGCCCGGTGCCCCGTTGCGGACGCTCAATGCGCGCCGACCGGCTCGGGCAGGACGGCCTCGGCCGAAGGCGGCGGTGCGGTCTCGGCGGTGTGGGCGGTCGGATAGGTGCGCAAGAGGAGCGCCACCAGCCCGGTCCAGCCGGTCTGGTGCGAGGCGCCGAGACCCCTGCCGGTGTCGCCGTCGAAATATTCGTAAAACAACACATTGTCGCGGAAATCCGGGTCGTTCTGCTCGATCGGCGATTGGCCAAAGACCGGCCGATGCCCGGCCTTGTCGCGCAGAAACAGGCGGCACAGGCGGCGCGACAATTCGGCCGCGACCTCGCCCAGATGCATCAGATTGCCGGAGCCGACCGGGCATTCGACCTTGAAATCGTCGCCGTAATAGCTGTGGAACCGCAGCAGCGACTCGATCACCAGAAAATTGACCGGAAACCAGATCGGCCCGCGCCAGTTCGAATTGCCGCCGAACACGTTAGACGCACAGTCGGCCGGCGCATATTCGACGCTGATGCAGGTGCCGGCGTGCTCGAACATATAAGGGTTCTTGTCGTGAAACTTGGACAGCGAGCGCACGCCATACTCCGACAGGAATTCGGTCTCGTCGAGCATTCGGCTCAATAGGCGCTTCATGCGGTGGCCGCGCAGCAGCGACAGCAGGTGGCGCTCGCCGGCGCTGGCGTCGCGCCAGCGCGAGACCAGCTGGGCGAGATGCGGGCGATGCTCGAGAAACCAATGGGCGCGGGCGCTGAATTTCGGCAGCCGAGCAAACACCGAGGAGTCCAGCACCTCGACCGCGAACAACGGAATGAGCCCGACCATCGAGCGCAACCGCAGCGGAATCCGCTCGCCGTCCGGCAGGTGTAGCACGTCGTAGTAGAATTCGTCGGTCTCGTCCCACAACCCGATGCCCTCACCGCCGATATTGGTCATGGCACCGGCGATGTAGAGGAAATGCTCGAAGAACTTCGACGCGATATCCTCGTAGACCCGGTCCTCGAGGGCGAGTTCGAGGGCGATGCGCATCAGGTTGAGCGTGTACATCGCCATCCATGCGGTGCCGTCCGACTGATTGATCGTGCCGCCGGTCGGCAAAGGGGCGCTGCGGTCGAAAATGCCGATATTGTCGAGCCCGAGAAACCCGCCTTCGAAGATGTTGCGGCCGTCCACGTCCTTGCGGTTGACCCACCAGGTGAAATTCAGCATCAGCCGGTGGAAGACGCGTTCGAGAAACGGGCGGTCCCCCTCGCCGCCGCGCTGGGCGCGATCGATTTCGTAAACCCGCCACGCCGCCCAGGCGTGCACCGGCGGATTGACGTCGCCGAATGCCCATTCATAGGCCGGAAGCTCGCCGTTGGGGTGCATGTACCAGTCGCGCGTCAGCAGCACGAGCTGGTTCTTGGCATATCCCGGGTCGAGATTGGCCAGGGTCACGCAATGAAAGGCGAGGTCCCAGGCGGCGTACCAAGGATATTCCCACTTGTCGGGCATCGAGACGATGTCGGCGTTGTTCAAGTGCCGCCACTGCGCATTGCGTCCGTGCCGGCGCGATTCCGGCGGTTTCGGCTGCAACGGGTCGCCGTCCAGCCATTCTGGAACGTCGAAATAATAGAACTGCTTGGTCCACAGCATGCCGGCGAACGCCTGGCGCTGCACCAGCCGCGTATCGCGATCGTCGATGTCCTGTTGCAGCGTATCGTAGAACTCATCGGCCTCGGCGCGGCGCCGGCGCAGGATGTGGCGGAAATCGTCGAACCCAGGGTTGGCGCCCTCCGGCGCCAGCCGCACCCGCAATCGGGCGTCGCCGCGCCCCGGCAAAGCGAGGCGGTAGTGGGCCGCAAGCTTGCTCCCGAGTCGCGCCGGGTTGACCGCCTCCCGGTCGCCGTTGACAATATAGTCGTTGATCCCGTCCTTGAAATATTCCCCCGGCGCCTTCATTCCCCATAACCGACGGACATTGGTTTCGTTCTCGCAGAACAGAAATTCCGGATCGCCCTCGCAAAAGAGCTGCATCGGCGGCAGCAGCGGGTGATCGACCGAGACCGAACTGCCGTCGCGCGCCAGCAGCCTCGGTTTCGGCGAATCCGGCTGCCACGCCCAGATGTTGCGCGCCCAAAGCTGCGGCAGCACATGCAGCGTCGTCTTCTCGGCTCCGCGATTGAAGACGGTGATCTGCATCAGGATATCGTCGGCCGCGGCCTTGGCGTATTCGATCTCGACGTCGAAATAGCGGTTCTCGGCAAATACGCCGGTGTCGATCAGCTCGAATTCGGGCTGGCTCCTGCCGCGCCGCCGGTTCTCCTCGACCAGCTCGGCATAAGGGAAGGCGGCCTGCGGATACTTGTACAGCATGCGCATGTAGGAGTGGGTCGGCGTGCCGTCGAGATAGTAATAGAGCTCCTTGACGTCCTCGCCGTGATTGCCTTCCGAATTGGTCAGCCCGAACAGCCGTTCTTTGAGGATCGGGTCCTGGCCATTCCACAATGCGAGGCCGAGGCACAGCAGCAGCCGATCGTCGCCAAACCCGCCGATCGCGTCTTCGCCCCAGCGATAGGCGCGGCTGCGCGCGTGGTCGTGCGGGAAATAATCCCATGCGGTGCCCCACGGGCTGTAATCCTCGCGCACCGTGCCCCACTGCCGGTCGCTCAGATAAGGGCCCCAACGCCGCCACGTGACACCCTTGCCGATTTCGGCAAGCCGCGCCGCCTCGGCCGTGCCCGCTCCGGGTCCGCGCTCTCCGCGATCCGCTCCCGCCGTCATTTTCGTGATGTCCTTCGCGCCCGCGCTTGAGGCAAGCTATTACGTCTCTCTGCCGCCACCAATCACTTTGGCGGAAAACGCTGTAAGCTTTCGCTAGCGCTGAATGTCGGAACGGGGCGGCGTCCGCGCCCGGTTTGCCGCCGGGCCGCCGCGACCATGCTCCTTTCGGCCCCGTGCCGGGGATTGCCCAAGCCGGAGGACGCGATGACCGCCAAATCTTTGCATCCCGCCACCCTCGCCGCGCAGGCGCTCGGCTGGACCGATCCTTCGACCGGCGCGGTGGTGCTGCCGGTCCACATGGCGACGACCTTTCTGCGCGATCCCGATAACGAGTATCGGCGCGGGCGCAGCTATGGGCGCGCCGACAACCCGAGCTACGACCAGCCGCAGGCGCTACTGACCGCGCTCGAAGGCGGCGCCGACTCGTTGCTGTTTTCGTCCGGGATGGCGGCGGCCGCCGCGGTTTTTCAGAGTCTGCCGCGAGGGTCCCATGTGGTGGCGCCGCGCGTCATGTATTGGGGTCTGCGCGCCTGGCTCAAGAACTTTGCCGAGACCTGGGGGGTCGAGACCGATTTTGTCGATGCGACCGCGCCCGGCGCGCTGCGAACGGCGGTGCGGCCGGGGAATACGCGACTCCTGTGGATCGAGACCCCAGCCAACCCATTGTGGTCGGTGACCGACGTCGCCGCCGCCGCCGAGATCGCGCATAAGGCCGGCGCATTGCTCGCGGTCGACAGCACCGCGGCGACACCGGTCTTGACCCGGCCATTGGCGCTCGGCGCCGATATCGTCATGCATTCGGCGACCAAGTATCTGAACGGCCACAGCGACGTGATCGCCGGAAGCTTGACGACGGCGCGCAAGGACGCCTTTTGGGAGCGGGTGCGCGCCGCCCGCAGCGGCGGGGGCGCCATTCTCGGCAGTTTCGAGGCCTATCTGCTGCTACGCGGTATGCGCACTTTGTTCCCCCGCGTCGAGCGCGCCTGCCGATCGGCGCAGCAAATCGCCGGGGCGTTGGCCGCCGATCCGCGGATATGCGAGGTGCTCTATCCGGGGCTGCCCGGGCATCCTGGCCACGCGATTGCCGCGCGCCAGATGGAGGGCGGCTTTGGCGGCATGCTTAGCATCCGCGTCGCGGGCGGGGCCGCGGCGGCGATCGCCACCGCAGCGCGGGTCGAGATCTGGCAGCGTGCGACCTCGTTGGGCGGGGTCGAAAGCCTGATCGAGCATCGCGCCTCGATCGAAGGCGCCGACGGCCCGGCCCCGCCCGATTTGCTGCGCCTGTCGGTCGGGATCGAGGACGCGGGCGACCTCCTCGCCGACCTCGACGCGGCGCTCGGCCGATGAAGCCATAGGCTTGACGCCTAGCGGCCCGAGGGAGGACGATTGGCGATGCGATGAGCAAGAACGTTGTAAGCGGGCGCTCCGCCGCGTCCGCCGCGCTCAACGCTGATGGGGAGGTTACGCAGTGGGGATTTTTCTGAGCAAGCGCGAGCTTGCCGCGACCGAGCCGGCTGAGACGGCGGCGTTCCGCTCGCCGTTGCCGACCCGGATGGTGTCGAACGGCGAATTCAACCCGCTGCCGCAAACGCCGCGGCAGCGACAGTTCGAGGACCGGCTGAAGGAGCTTGCGGGTGCCACCGCGAAAAAGCTCGGCACCAGCCGCCGGAACTTCCTGCGCACGAGCTGCGGCATGGCGACCGCCTTTATCGCGCTGAACGACGTGTTCGGGCCGGTCTTCCAAGTGTCGACGGCCGAGGCGGCCGAGCCCGAGGCGGCCGCCGAACGGGACCAGGCGCTCAAAGGCCAGTTCATCCTCGACGACCAGCTTCACTTCGTGCACGACGACTATAATGTCCCGGACATCCTCTTCCTCGCCAAGTATGCCGCGCAGCATTGGGACCCGGGCCTGTTGAACGACAGGTACGGGCTGACCCTCGACCGCTACAAATTCGACAACTTCCTTAAGGAAGTCTATCTCGACAGCGACATGAAGATCGGGCTGTTGAGCGGCGCTCCGTTCGACAATAAGGCCGAGTGGTTTCTGACCAACGACCAGATCAAGCAGGCGGCCGACACCGTCAACAGCATCGCCGGGTCCAACCGGCTGTTGTTCCACTCGGTCATCACGCCTTTGCAGCCCGGCTGGATGGAGGAGGTCGACCGCTGCATCGAGCAGGTCAAGCCGAATAGCTGGAAGGGCTACACGATCGGCGATCCGCTCAATGTCAAGACGACGAAATACCCGTGGCGGCTCGACGACGAGAAGGTGGTCTACCCGTTTTACGAAAAGGCGGTGAAAGCCGGGATCACCACAGTATGCATCCACAAGGGCCTGCTGCCAGCCGATTATGTGACCGCGATCCCGGGCGGCGCGTGGAAATACGCGACGGTCGAGGATCTGCCGAAGGCGGCGAAGGACTGGCCGCAGATCAACTTCGTGATCTATCACTCGGCATTGCGGCCGTTCGCCGAATCGCCAGATCCCGCTTTGGCCCAGTTCGAGAAGACCGGCTACATCGAATGGGCCTCCGACCTCGCGGCGATCCCGACGAAGCACCGCGTCAGCAACGTCTACGCCGATATCGGCACCTCTTTTGCGATGTCGGCGACGGCGAACCCGCGCTTCTGCGCCGCGTTTATGGGCACGCTGATCAAGGGATTGGGGCAGGATCACGTGTTCTGGGGCACCAACTCGGTGTGGTACGGCTCGCCGCAATGGCAGATCGAGGCGTTCCGCCGGCTGGAAATTCCCGAGGACATGCAGAAAAAGCACGGGTTTGCCCCGCTCGGAGCCGCTGATGGCGCCGCCAAGAATGCGATCTTCGGCACCAACGCCGCGCGCTTCTACAAGCTAGAGCGCCATGCGGAGCTGACGCCGTGGGAAGAGGACGGGCTCGGCAGGCTTAAGGCCGCCTATCTCGGCGACCGCCCGGCGCGCAGCAACGCTGCCTACGGCTACGTCGCCCGGGGCTAATCCGGCACGTCGCCCCGGTGCTTTGCAGCCGCGGAGGGGCGCTTACCCGCCGGGCGGGACGCGCAGATTGGGAACGAGGAAATTGCCGGCGATCAGCTTGAGCCGATCGTCGTCGGCCTCGCGATAGGCCCGGCGCAGCGCCTGGATCGCGGCCCCGGAAGCGGTCTCGTTCCACAGCCAGTCGGCGAGCTGCTTGCTCGACGGCTTGGCCGACCCGGCGAGGGCGGCTTCGAGGCTATAGGCTTTCAGGTCGTCTACGGCAAAGCGCAGAGTCAGCGGCGCCGACATCTCGCCATTCGGGCTCGCCGGGTTTTGGCCACGCAGCCAAGCGCCGATATAGTCGCCGACTTCGCCGATCGACAGTCCGCTCAGCCCCAGGGTCGTGCGCCGGCGTTCGGAGACCGAGCGGCGGTAAGCTTCGCCAAGCCGCGCGATCTCGCTGTCGAGCGCGTCGGCGATGGGGTAGCCATTGCCGTCAGCGCCGATCGGGGCCGCAGCGAATGGTGGGCGCCAATCGGGGTCGGGCCGTTCGCGCGGATCGTCGCGCGGGAAGTCCTCGATCGCCATCGGCCCGTCGGCGCGTTCGAGCATACGCAATGCCGCGAGCACCACGTCTTTCTGAAACGCTCGATCGCTCGGCGGCCCGAACGGCCGTCCTAGCTCGAACGGCACCCATAAGGCCCGCGGCGGCCGGGTGTTTTCGATCTGCGGCCGGATCAGCCCGACCGCCACCGTTGCGATGCCTTCTTCCTCGAGATAGTGCCCCAGCGCGCACACGGCGCGCGTGCAGAGCGGTCAAACGGGGGAGAGCAGGACGGCGTCGACGCTGTCGCGTTTGAGGTGGGCGGCGACCTCGCGGGCGTGGCCTTCCATCTGCACCGGGTCGGTGGCGCCCATGAACGAGTAATGCGTCGCCCCCACCGAGCCGATCTCGCCGTCGGCGGCAAGCTCGTTCAGGCGTTCGAGCGGGAAGACGACGTTGCGATCCTCCGCGAAGCCGGTGCGGTCAAAGTTGATCGAAATGTGGCTGATCAGCAGCTGGTCGGCCGACGTCGAGGACGGAATCGCGCGGTAATCGGCGTCGCGCCCGCGAAACGGCGTCTCGCCTCGAACCACGAGGCCTGCGGACGACACGATCGCGACGCGCCGCCGCGCCAGGGCCGGGCCATCGACCCATGGCGTCGTCGTGAAACTCGGGCATTCGAGCTCGGCCAGGCGCTTGGCCATGGCCGCAGGCAGGTCGGTCAGTCGCACTCGGTGCTCTCCCTTTCCCCGGCGGCCCGGCTGCGCCAGTAAGGCCCGCAAACCATCAGGGACGCCCCACGGAATGTCAACCTTTGAGCCGCGATCGCCCGCTCCCCGGCCTCTTATGTAGTTAACATCACTTGACCGATCCATAAAATCCAAACTAATAACGACAATCTCAGGATTAGCTGGCATTGACCTCGCTATTATCGCAAACTATTATTAAATCAGAAGAGTAATTCACCGATCAGAAATGACACACTGGTTGCTGCGCATGTTTCGCTTGGCTGTCGTGATCGGGGTGCTGGCCTGGGCGGTCGAGACCGGGGATCTGTCGGAGCAGGCGCGCGGATTTGTCGAGACCGCATTCGGGACCTGGACCCAGTCGATCGGGCGCTAGGCGGCACGCCGGCTTAGCCACCACAACCAAGGGCGGTTACAACATGCCGAGCTCGAGCTTGGCTTCCTCGCTCATCCGCTCCGGGGTCCAGGTCGGGGTCCAGACCAGCTTGACCCGCGCGTCATTGACGCCGGGCACGGCGCGGACCGCCTCCTCGACCTCGCCCGGCATGTTGCCGGCGACCGGGCAGGAGGGCGTGGTCAGGGTCATCTCGACATAGACAGTGCCGCCTTTTTTGACGATCAGCTCGTAAATGAGGCCAAGCTCGACCAGGTCGACCGGGATCTCCGGGTCGCGCACCGTCTTTAATGCCGCCAGCACCGGGGCCATCAGCGCCGGGTCGTCCTCGCCGCCTTCCGGGCGCTCGACTTCGGTGCCGGGCTCGCCAGCGGGCTCGGGCGCGGCAAAATCGAAGGGATCGCGGTCGGACATCGCACTACTCCGTCTTTACCGGCGCGTCGCCGCCGCCTTTCAGCGCGGCTTCGAGCGCATGCCAGGACAAGGTCGCGCACTTGACCCGCGCCGGATAGGCCTTGACCCCAGTCAGAGGCTCCAACCGCTCCATCTCCTCGGCCAACGGCTCGGGCAATGGGCTGTCGGCGCCGCCGGTGACCCGCGCGTGAAAATGCGCGAACAGCTCGCGCGCCTCTTCGACCTTCTTGCCTTTCAGCACCTCGGTCATCAGCGAGGCCGCCGCGGTCGAGATGGCGCAGCCGCGTCCTTGGAAGGCGACATCGGCGATCCGATCGCCGTCGAGCGTCAGAAAGACCGTGACCCGGTCGCCGCACAATGGGTTATAGCCCTGCGCGGTATGGGTCGGATGCTCGATCGGCCGGAAATTGCGCGGATGGCGCCCGTGATCGAGAATGATGTCCTGATAAAGCTCGCGCAGATCCGTCACGCAAACATCTCCCGCGCCGCTTCGATCGCGGCGGCCAATCTGTCGATATCGTCCTCGTCGTTGTAAACGCCGAGCGAGGCGCGCACCGTTCCGGCCAAACCCAGCTTGTCCATCAATGGCTGCGCGCAGTGATGGCCGACGCGCACCGCGACCCGATGCTGGTCGAGCACGGTACCGACATCGTGCGGGTGCACGCCGTCGAGGTTGAAGGATATGACTGCGAGCTGCCGCTGCCCAGCGCCGAGCAGCCGCAACCCGGAAATGCGCGACAAGCTATCGACCGTATACGCGGTCAGCGCCTCTTCGTGCACGCGGATGGTCTCGCGGCCGAGCGCCTCGATGAAGTCGATCGCGATGCCGAGCCCGATCGCGCCGGCGATGTCGGGCGTGCCCGCCTCGAACCGATGCGGCGGGCCCTGGAACAGGGTCTTAGGATACTCGACCTGCTCGATCATGCCGCCGCCGGTCTGCCAAGGCGGCATTGCCGCGAGCAGGTCGCGGTGCGCGTAGAGCACCCCGATCCCGGTCGGGCCATAGGTCTTGTGGCCGGTGAATGCGTAAAAGTCGCAGCCCAATGCCTGCACGTCGACCGGCAGCCGGGGTGCGGCCTGGCTGCCATCAATCAATGCCTTGGCGCCCTTTGCGTGCGCCCACTCGACGATCCGCGCCACCGGCAGCACCGCCCCGGTGACGTTTGAGAGGTGGGTGACTGAGACCAGTCGCGTGCGCGCCGAGAGCCGAGCTTCGAATTGTCCGAGATCGAACTCGCCGGCGGCGTCGGTGGGCGCTACCACCAGCCGGGCACCGACGCGGGCGCACAACATCTGCCACGGCACCAGGTTCGAATGATGCTCCAGATCGCTGATCAGCACCTCGTCGCCGGCGTGCACGAAGGCATCGCCCCAGCTATAGGCGACAAGGTTGATCGCTTCGGTCGTGTTGCGGACGAAAATGATCTCCTCTTGATCCGCGGCGTTCAGAAAAGCGCGCGTCTTTTCCCGCGCTTGCTCGAACAAATCGGTCGAGCGCTCGCTGAGGTGGTACACCCCGCGATGCACATTGGCGTAATCGTTACGGTAATAATCGGCGATCCCGTCAATAACCGCGCGCGGCTTTTGTGCGCTCGCCGCTGAATCGAGAAACACCAGGTCGGGGTTGCTGGCGAAGATCGGAAACTCGCTTCTAAGTCGGCGCGGATCGAACCCGCCGGACAGCCGCTCTCTTCCCGGATCGAAAATCCTCGGGCTGGCCGTGGTCATGCTCAGTCCTCCAATACTGCCAGGCGACGAGCGAGCCGCGCCAAGAGGTGCTCGCGCACCGCCGCGGGCTCGACGAGGTCAATCGCCTCGCGCAAAAACGCCTCGATCAACATCCGCCGCGCCGCCTCGCGCGGGATGCCGCGGGCAAGCAAATAGAACAGCGCCGCCTCGTCGAGATCGCCGACCGCAGCACCATGGCTGCATTTGACGTCGTCGGCGAAGATCTCGAGCTCGGGCTTGGTATCGATCGCCGCGCGCCGGCCCAGCAGCACATTGCGGCTGAGCATATGCGCATCGACCTTTTGCGCCCCCGGGCGGACCGTAATGCGGCCTTGAAAGGCGCCGTGCGCGCGCTCGGCCGCGACACCCTTGAAGATCTCGCGGGTCTCGCCGCGCTCGGCCAGATGGTCGACCGTGGTGACGATGTTGGCTTGCTGGCGAGCGGCCAGCAGGAAGGCGCCGTAAAGCCCGCAATGGGCGCCCTCACCCTTGCTGCAGACGCAGGCTTCGCGCCGCACAGCGCCGCCACCGAGCAGCAGGTCGAAGCTGGTCAGCCGCGCGGCCGGGCCGAGCGACGCGCCAAAGACGGCGAGATGGAAGGCCTCGGCTAACTCCTCGACCAAGGTCACGCGATCGAGTGCCGCGTCGCCCGCGAGCCGCACTGCCAGCACATCATTGCGCCAGTACCGACCCTCGCCGGCAAAGGTCTCGATCAGCCGGGCGCGGCTGCCTGCGCCGAGCGTCACGAAGCTGCGCGTATGGAGCGAAGTCTGTCTCTCGCCGGGGGCGAGATGGACGATCTCGATCGGCTCTTCCATCGCCACGCCTGGGGCCACATCGAGGACAAAGCCGTCGGTAAAGAGAGCGGCGTTGAGTGCGGCGAAAGGCTGGCCGGAGTCATGGGTCAGAGCATCGAGAGCTGTCTCGACCAGCTCCGGCCTGGTTGCGATCGCCGCTGTCGTTGAGCCGAGCCAAACTCCGGCCGGCAGCCCTCCCCTGGCTGATAATACAGGGGAAATGCAGCCATCGACGAGGACCAGGCGGCTGGCGGATGGCGCGAGGCCGATCTCGGCGAGCAGCCGCGCACCCGCCGCGGCACCCTGCTGCGACTGCTCCGTCCCGGCGGGCGGCAGCGGCGCCTCGGCGAGCGGATGCAGATCGAGATAGCGCCAGGCTTCGCCGCGGCGGCTCGGAAAACCCTGCTCGGCAAAACGGGCGAGCGCGCGCCGGCGCCGGCTCGCGAGCCAATCGGGCTCGTTGGCATTTTTGCGCGCGGCGTCGAGGTAGGGCCGCGCCTCGGGTTTGACCGGGAAATCGACAAGGGTGGTCACTTGACCATCCTTGCCGTCCCCGCGCAGACCGAGAGCTGTCCGGGGGAAATTTTGCGGCAGCAAAATTGGATCAATCGGCCTTGCCGGCTTCGTCTTGGCCGGGCTTGACCCGGCCATCCACGCGTTTGGCGCAAACCAACAAGGCCTGGGTACGCGGGACAAACCCGCGCAAGATCATTTTGTCTTGTCCACCACGGGGTTCGAACTCGGCATGCGAGAAGCCGCAATGTCCGCGGACAGCCCTGCGCTTTCGCGGGAACGACGAATAGGCGGTTCGCCAGTCGGAAATTCATTGTCGGATCGCCAAGCTTACGCGGCGTCGCCGAAGGCGGCGTAGCCACGGCGCTCGAGCTCGGCGGCGAGCGACTTGTCGCCGGATTCGACGATCCGCCCGTCCTGCAATACGTGCACCCGGTCGGGCTCGACGTAATCCAAGAGCCGCTGATAGTGGGTGATCAGGACGATCGCCCGGTCGGGGGCGCGCTGCCGGTTGACGCCGCTGGCGACGACGCGCAAGGCGTCGATGTCGAGCCCGCTGTCGGTCTCGTCGAGGATCGCCAGCCGCGGCTCCAGCATCGCCATCTGAAAGATCTCGTTCCTTTTTTTCTCGCCGCCGGAAAACCCCACATTGACTGCGCGCTGCAACAAATCCTCGCCGATGTCGAGCTCCTTCAATTTGGCCCGGACCGCGCGCAGGAACTGCCCGGCATCGAGCTCGGGCTCGCCGCGATGCCGGCGGCCGGCATTCAGAGCCGTGCGCAGAAAATACATGTTGTTCACGCCGGGGATCTCGACCGGGTATTGAAATGCCAGAAACAGTCCCTCGCGCGCCCGCTCGTCGGCCGGCATCGCCAAGAGATCGCGGTCGAGATAGCGGACCGTGCCTTGGGTCACCTCGTAGCCGTCGCGCCCGGCCAGCACCGCGGCCAGGGTGCTCTTGCCCGAGCCGTTCGGCCCCATGATCGCGTGCACCTCCCCGGCCGCGACTTCGAGGTCGATGCCCTTCAGGATCTCGCGGCCATCTGTCAGACGCGCGTGCAGATTGATGATTTCGAGCATCAGACTTCCATTCCACCCCGGCGAAGGCCGGGGCCCATTTTTCGGCTCGCTGCCTGCCGCCCATCTCGCACCGGCTCCAAGCCCCTTCTGCCGCGGCGAGACACGCCCAACGATGGGTCCCGGCTTTCGCCGGGATGGGGGAGGGGGAACGTCATCCCACACTGCCTTCGAGGCTGACGGCGAGCAGCTTTTGCGCCTCGACCGCAAATTCCATCGGCAATTCCTTCAAGACTTCCTTGCAGAAGCCATTGACGATCAGCGATACCGCGTCCTCGGTGCTCAATCCCCGCTGGCGGCAATAGAACAGCTGGTCGTCACTGATCTTCGAGGTAGTCGCCTCGTGCTCGACCCGGGCCGAGGGGTTGCGCACCTCGATATAGGGGACGGTGTGGGCGCCGCAGCGCTCGCCGATCAGAAGCGAGTCGCATTGCGTGTGGTTGCGCGCGCCCTCGGCCCGCGGCTGAACGCGAACGAGGCCGCGATAGGTGTTCTGACCGCGTCCGGCCGAAATCCCCTTCGAGACGATCGTCGAGCGCGTGTTCTTACCGATATGGGTCATCTTGGTCCCGGTATCGGCTTGCTGGCGATTGTTGGTGATCGCCACCGAATAGAATTCGCCGACCGAATCGTCGCCCTCCAGAATGCAGCTCGGGTATTTCCAGGTGATCGCCGACCCGGTCTCGACCTGGGTCCACGAGATCTTGGCCCGCGCGCCGCGGCAGGCGCCGCGCTTGGTCACGAAATTGTAGATGCCGCCCCGGCCCTCGGCGTCGCCCGGATACCAGTTCTGCACGGTCGAATATTTGATCTGCGCGTCCTCGCGCGCGACGAGCTCCACGACGGCGGCGTGCAGCTGGTTCTCGTCGCGCTGCGGTGCGGTGCAGCCTTCGAGATAGCTGACATAGGCGCCCTGGTCGGCGACCAGAAGGGTGCGTTCGAACTGGCCGCTCTTGGCCGCATTGATGCGGAAATAAGTGCTCAATTCCATCGGGCAGCGCACGCCCGGCGGGATATAGGCAAACGAGCCGTCGCTGAACACCGCCGAGTTCAACGCCGCGAAGAAATTGTCGTTCTGCGGCACCACGGTGCCGAGATATTTGCGGACCAGATCGGGGTGCTCGCGGACCGCCTCGCCAAACGAACAGAAGATGATGCCGAGTTTGCCCAGCTCTTCCTTGAACGTCGTCGCCACCGAGATGCTGTCAAACACGGCGTCGACCGCGACCCCGGCCAAAGCCTCGCGCTCGCGCAGCGGGATGCCGAGCTTTTCATAGGTGCGCAGCAGTTCGGGATCGACCTCGCCCAGGGATTTCGGGCCGGCGTTCTGCCGGGGCGCCGAATAATAGGTCGCGGCCTGATAGTCGATCGGCTGCAGGTTGAGCTTGGCCCAATTGGGCGGCGTCATCTTTTCCCAGGCGCGAAACGCGGCGAGCCGCCATTCGAGCAACCATGGGGGCTCGCCCTTTTTGGCCGAGATGAAAGCCACCGTTTCCTCGCTGAGGCCCGGCGGCGCTTCGTCGGCTTCGATATCGGTGACGAAACCGTATTTGTAGCCGGCTTGCGTCAGCGAACGGACGGTTCCGAGTGTGTCGGTCGAAGCAGTCATGCGGATGTTTTTCGCTCGTCAGGTTGGGGCGTGGACGGTCGCGGCCGGCCGGCGCGGCACGAAGGCCGCCGGCGTGATCATCGCGTCGAGCGAGACCGCGGCCAATGCCTGCGCGACCGCAAGGTTGATCGCTGCCCAGTGCGGCCGGGTCGGGCAAAAATTGGTGCGCGTGCATTCGGCGACATGGACCGAGCATTGGGTCAGCCCGATATCGCCGTCGATCGCGGCGACGACCGCGGCGACCGAGATCGCGTTTGCCCGGCGCGCCAGGCGATAGCCGCCGGCGGCGCCGCGCGTCGCCGTGACCAGTCCGGCATGCGCCAATGCCTTCAAGATTTTGGCGACGGTCGCGCGCGGCAGCATGGTCTCGTCGGCGAGTGCCGAGGCGGTCAGCTGGCGATCGGGGTCGGCCGCCAGATGTGTAGCGACGATGACGCCGTAATCCGCGAGCTTGCTGAGGATGATCATCGCATTTGGCCCAAACGACACCGGTCGAACAAGCGAATTCGGACCGGATTGGTCCGCTATAGATCGTCGCTCGATCGGCATGGGTCAAGTCGTAAATCGCGGGATAGGGCGTCGCCCGCTCGGTTCGGGCCGCTTGCTGTCTTCGCCCGCGGATCCCACTTGATCATCGTTGACGACACGATCGGCCGCTCCTCGCTTGATTCCGCTCGGCATGCACGTTTCCTGTGACGCAACATGAAGCTGCTGGTCGTCGAGGACGATCGCGAAACCGCCTCTTATCTAGCAAAGGGGCTGGGCGAGAGCGGCTATACGATCGACCGCGCCCAAGACGGACGCGAGGGGCTGTTTTTGGCGAGCTCGGGCGGCTACGACGCGATCGTGCTCGACCGCATGCTGCCGGGGATGGACGGGCTCTCGATGCTGAGCGCGCTGCGTGCGGCCGAGATCGGCACCCCGGCGCTGATCTTGAGCGCGCTCGGAAGCGTCGATGACCGGGTCAAGGGCTTGCGCGCCGGCGGCGATGATTATCTGGTCAAGCCGTTCGCCTTCAGCGAACTGTTGGCCCGGCTCGAAGCGCTGCTGCGCCGCGGCTCGGCAGGACAGACGACGACGGTGCTGCGGGTGGCCGATCTCGAGCTCGACCTGTTGACCCGATCGGTCAGACGCGGTGGCAAGCCGATCGATCTGTTGCCGCGCGAGTTCCGGCTGCTCGAATACCTGATGCGCAACGCCGGTCATGTAGTGACCCGCACGATGCTGCTGGAGCAGGTCTGGGACTATCATTTCGATCCGCAGACCAATGTCGTCGACGTCCATGTCAGCCGGCTGCGGCAAAAAATCGACCGGAATTTCGTCCGGCCGCTGCTGCACACGGTGCGCGGCGCCGGCTACTGCCTGCGCCCGGCGGATTAGACCCGGCCGAGCGAGAGCCCTCGATGGTCGCCGAAAAGCTGCTGCTCCCCGCCGCGCGATCCTGGTCCGCGCCGCGCCGGTTTCCGGCAAATCTGCGGCGGCTGGTGCGCACCCACGCCTTTCGCCTGGCCGCGCTCTATTTCCTGGTATTTGCCGCCTCAGTATTGGGCGTGCTCTTTTTCGTCTATTGGACCAGCGCCGATTTCGTCGAGCGCCAGACCGAGGCGACGCTCGATGCCGAGATCACCGGGCTGGCCGAACAATATGCCCAGGGCGGGTTGAGCGGGCTCGTCCAGATTATCGCGGCGCGCAGCCCCGGCGACCGCGGCGATGCCATGCTGTATCTGATCACCGACCCCAACGGTCAACCCCTCGCCGGCAACATCGCCGCCTGGCCCTCGGGGGTGCCGGCGCGCCCGGGCTGGCTGTCGTTCACGGTCGAGACCAGGGTCAAGGGGCACCTGAAGATCGACCCAGCGCGCGGGCGGCTGATCATCATTGCCGGCGGCTACCGCCTGCTGGTCGGCCGCGACATCCGCGACGCGGCGGCGTTTCGCGACCGGGTCAAGCTGACGCTGTTATGGTCCGGGCTGGTGGCGCTCGGGGTCGGGGTGTTGGGCGGTGCCGCGATGAGCCGCAACCTGTTGCGCCGGGTCGAATTGGTCAACCGCACCAGCGAGCGGGTGATGGCCGGGAACTTGTCCGATCGCGTGCCGGTTGAGGGAACCAGCGACGAATTCGATCAGCTCGCCGCCAATCTCAATCGCATGCTCGACCAGATCGAGCGGCTGATGACGGCGATGCGCGAGGTGACCGACGATGTCGCCCACGATCTCAAAACCCCGCTCGCGCGGCTGCGCGCCCGGCTCGAGCTGGCCCTGATCGGGTCGACGGAGGGTTCCGCTCAGAGCGAGGCGATCCGAGCCGCGATCGACGAGGCCGACCGGCTGCTGGCGACCTTCAACGCGCTGCTCGGCATCGCGGAAGCCGAGGCGGGTGCGGGCCCCGACCAGACCGGCCCCGTCGATCTGTCAGAAGTTGCGCGAAGAGCGGCCGAGTTTTATGAGCCGGTGGCCGAAGAACAGGGATTTACCTTGTCGCTGATGGTCGAGCCCGGCATCAGGATCCGCGGCGACCGGCATCTGTTGTCGCAGGCGATCGCCAATCTGCTCGACAACGCGCTCAAATACGCCGGTGGCGGCGATCTACAGATCCGCGTGTTCGCGGCCGAGGGGCGCGCCGTTCTCGAAGTCGCCGATCGCGGGCCGGGGATTGCCGAAGCCCATCGCGAGAGCGTGCTCGATCGCTTTGTGCGCTTGGAGCCGAGCCGCAACACCCCGGGCAACGGGCTCGGGCTCAGCCTGGTGCGCGCGGTCGCCCGGCGCCACCACGGCGGCGTGGCTCTCGCCGACAATCGGCCCGGCCTGACGGTCCGGCTCGAATTCCCGGTGCTGCGAGCCTGACGGCTCGCCGGCCTGACGATCCCGCGGGCCTGACTATTCGCCGGCGGTGTCGGGGCCGTCGTTGTCCTGCCGGTCGCGGTCTTCGATGCGGCGCGCGGTTTCCACCATCATTTCGCGCAGCTCGTGCCGATCGAGCCCGGCGCTGCGCAACACCGGCCGCATGACCTCGTCGGCGAGCAGATCGTCGAGGCTTGGCCGGTAACGGCAGCAGGCGATGCGCTCGTCCATGTTGTCCTCCATGTCCTTCAGTTCTATGCAGCATCAACGTAAAGCATGACCTCTTTATGTCCTTGGATCGGAATTTTCGCGGCAATCGTCCACATCTCCGCCTCTTTTCCCGTGCGAATAGAAACTCGACATCGCGCGGCGCCGGACCGCGGCCCGCTCATTGCGCCGGAGAAGAATTGACGAATCCTAAAGAAGCCGCGCGGCGGTCCCCGTCCGCTGCTCTCGCTACCTGCCTGAGATATTAAGGCGCGAGATCGGTGTAGGTGGCGAGCTCGATGCCGAGGGCATCGATGCGCTCGCGGACCGCCGGGCTCAGCAAGGCCGCCAACTCGTCGCAGTGGTGATATTCCGGCATCGCCTCGGCGAGGCGCGGCGTGCGGCGGGCCGCCGGGTGAAAATAGATTTCGCTCAACCCGTCGGGCAGGTGCGGGAGCAATCGCAGCACTCGGTCTTCGGTCATGCCGCCGCTCCAGGCGAGGCCGAGGACATGGTCGTTGACCTGCAATCCGGCGTGACGCAGCCGCCGCCGCAGCCGCTCGACCCACGGCCGGTAGAGCGGCGTCGGGTAGCGTTCTTGCGGAAAGGCGCGGCGTAGTGCCGCGACCGGCTCGGAGGGAACCCGCACCGCCGTCATGCCGTAGTCGCGACCGATTTCGACGATCAGCGCGGCGACGGTCGGATGCAGCTGCATGTGCTTGTGTGCATTGACGTGGTCGAGCGCTAGACCGGTCGCGCGAAAGGCCGCGAATTGCGCGTCGATTTCGAGCGCCAGCTGACGCCGGACTTGGGGCAGCAGAAAGAACCTGAAACCGGCGCGAGCCATGTTCCGGTCGAATTGGCCGTCGCCGCCGACCAGCCCCGCGATCACCGCCGCCGGCGACACCGGGCAGCCGTCAACCAGGACCAGATGGAGCCCGACCCGCAGCCCGGGCAGCCGCCGGGCGCGCGCCGCCGCATCCCCCGCCGCCGGTGCTCCGACCATCAGGCTGGCGGTCGACAGGATGCCGCGCCGATATGCGGTTTCGACGGCTTCGTTGACCGCCGGGTCGAGCCCGAAATCGTCGGCGCAGACGATCAGCCGCTTCAGCCGGTCAACTCCCGGTGGCGCAGAAAATGGAAGAACTCGACGCCTTCGCGCAGGCGGCGGCGCATCATCTGCGGGCTCCTGAGCATCTCGGCGACGAGCGAGGCGATCTTTTTGCGGCGAAAGTAGAAGCGCTTGTAG
Source organism: uncultured Alphaproteobacteria bacterium (assembly GCA_963832875.1). Classification (GTDB taxonomy): domain Bacteria; phylum Pseudomonadota; class Alphaproteobacteria; order ATCC43930; family CGMCC-115725; genus AP-15. The sequence continues at coordinate 106,242 of CAWHWB010000011.1, forward strand.
AAGGTCTCCAGCGACTGGAATATCTCGGTATGCGATAAATGCGGATATTGCAGCGGTGCGATCTGCACCCCGCTCTCGTCGATCAATTCGGCATGCCTGAGATCGAGCCAGCCGTTCTCGACCGCCTCACGATAGAGAGCGGTGCCGGGATAGGGTGCGGCCAGCGATACCTGGATCGTGTGCGGGTTGATCTCGCCGGCAAAGCGAATGGTTTCCTCGATCGTCTCCCGGGTTTCGCCGGGGAGGCCGAGAATAAAGGTGCCGTGGATCGTAATGCCGAGCTCGTGACAGTCTTTGGTAAAGCGCCGGGCGATATCGACGCGCATCCCTTTTTTGATGTTGTTCAGGATCTGCTGGTTGCCGGTTTCGTAACCGACAAGCAGCAGCCGCAGTCCGTTGTCGCGCAGAATTTCGAGCGTCCCGCGCGGCACGTTGGCCTTGGCGTTGCACGACCAGGTGACCCCGAGCCGGCCCATCTCGCGGGCGATCGCCTCGGCGCGCGGGCGGTCGTCGGTAAAGGTGTCGTCGTCGAAAAAGAACTCCTTGACCTGCGGAAACCAGGATTTCGCCAGCCGGATCTCCTCGATCACATGGCCGACGCTGCGCACCCGGTAGCGGTGGCCGCCGACCGTCTGCGGCCACAGGCAGAAGGTGCATTTCGAGCGGCAGCCCCGCCCGGTGTAAAGCGACAAATAAGGATGCTGCAGATAGCCGATGAAATAGTCCTCAACCCTGAGGTCGCGCCGGTAGACCTCGCTGACGAACGGCAGCTGGTCCATGTCTTCGAGGGTGGCGCGGTCGCGGTTGTGGCTGACGCCGCCGCTACCGTTGCGCCAGCTCAGCCCGTCGATCGCGTCGAACGCGCGGCCGTCGGCCACTTCCTTGATCGTGAAATCGAATTCCTCGCGAGCCACAAAGTCGAGCGCCGCCGAGGCTTTGAGGCTATCTGCCGGCTCGACCGCGACCTTGGCCCCGACCATGCCGATTTTTAAATGGGGGTTCGCGTCCTTCAACGCCGCGGCGACCTTGACGTCGGAGGCGAAGGACGGGGTCGAGGTATGCAGCACCGCCAGCTCGTAGGCGCTGGCGAGCGGCACGATATCGGTGAGCTTGAGGCGCGCCGGCGGAGCATCGACGAGGCGGCTCTCAGGAACCAGTGCGGCCGGCTGGGCAAGCCAAGTCGGATACCAGAACGAACGGATCTCCCGCCGCGCCTGATAGCGGGAGCCGGCGCCGCCGTCGAACCCGTCGAACGAAGGCGGGTGCAGGAACAGGGTCTTCATCATCGAACCTGGTCTCCGTCGACTGTCATATGCCCGCTCGGCTCCACTCGAAAGTTCTGGTCGCGCCAGAACACTCGGCGTCCGAAGAAGCTGGCGACGAATACCGCGAACGACAAGGCGTCGCGCGCCGGGAGCAGCCAGGGCCGGGGCATCGGCCATCCGAGCGCGCCGGCCGTCACCTTGACACTGCCCCATCTCGCCAAAAACGTGATCGCGAGAAAGACAAAGGCGGTCAAGCCAAATCCGGTGACAGCGGCGGCCAGCGCGGCCACAGCCAGCGGATGAGTGACGATCGATCCGGCGTAGCCCAACGGAGCCACCCCGCGCACGGTGCGCGCCCAGCGCAGCTCGTGACGCCATAATGCCGCGAGCGACGGCTCACTAACTCGCGCTTCGACGACATAACGCGACAGCGCCACGCCGAGGCCAAGGGCGCGGACCGCCTCGCCGATGCGGTGATCGTCGGCAAGCTCGTCGCGAAATCGGGCGAAGCCGCCGATGCGCTCGAGAGTCTGGCGGCGCAGCGCGATCGTGGCGCCAAAGCAGCCGCCGCCGATGCCCAGAGCCTCGTCGACCAGAGCGCCGGGGAAAAACGTGAAGTTGATCTGCTGCGCTCCGATCTCGGACCAGATGCCGCCGGCCGACACCCCCCGATAGAGGCAGGTGACGATGCCGATGCCGGGATCGATCAACGGCGCGGTGATCGCGGCCAGATAGCGCCGGTCCACCCGCATATCGCTGTCGGCCAGCACCAGGGTGTCGTGCCGCGCCGCTGGCAGCATGTTCTCGAGGTTCGACACCTTGCGATTGCTGCCGCGGATCTGCCGGTCGACGACGAGCGCGACGTCGTCGGGAAAGTCGCGGATCAGTGCCTGGGCGGCGTCGAGAGCGCCGTCCCGCGGGTCGTCGACGCCCAGCACGATCTGCCGCTCCGCATAATCCTGCTCGGCGAACGACCGCAGGTTTGCGTAGAGGCCGGGCTCCGCGCCATGCAGCGGCTTCAAGATCGAAACCGGCGGCTCGACCGCTGCGACCGGCGCGTCGCGCCGGGCGAAGCGCACGACTGCCAGCGCCGCGCCGACCAGATAGACCCAGCCTGGGAGGAGCAAAATAGCGATAATCAGCGTTTGGTTCATGGCAGGCGCGTCACACTCGGTTGCGATTGCACGTGCAGGGAGAACGGAGTTGTGGCAGGGATGTGATGCTCACCCATATGCATCCTGTCGCAGGCCGGGCCGTTGCGATGTGGCGAGGGAGGCGAGATCAAGATCATGCGGGTCGTGCTAGCTCAGCCGCGAGGCTTCTGCGCCGGGGTCGAACGGGCGATCGAGATCGTCGAGCGGGCGCTCGAGAAATACGGACCGCCGATCTATGTCCGCCATGAGATTGTCCATAACCGCCACGTTGTCGAGCGGCTGCGCGGCAAAGGGGCGCATTTCGTCGACGAGATCGACGAGGTGCCGCCCGGCAGCGTCACCATCTTCAGCGCCCACGGCGTGGCCAGCACGATCGAGAAGCGCGCCGCGCTGCGCGGGCTGCCGGTGATCGACGCCACCTGTCCGCTGGTCTCCAAGGTTCATATCGAAGGGCAGCGCTATGCCAATCAGGGCCGCGAGATCATCCTGATCGGCCATGCCGGTCATCCGGAGATCGTCGGGACGATGGGACGAATCGTCGGTCGCGTGCATCTGATCTCCAGTCCCGAGGAGGTCGCCGGGCTGCGGGTGTCCGATCCGGACAAGCTAGCTTTCATCACCCAGACAACGCTCAGCGTCGACGATACACGCGCGGTCATCGAGGCGCTGAAGGCCCGATTTCCGACGATCGTCGGCCCGGACACCAAGGACATCTGCTACGCCACGCAGAACCGGCAGCGGGCGGCGCGGGAACTCGCCGCGGTCGTCGATGTTGTGCTGGTGGTCGGCGCGCCGAACAGCTCGAACTCGAATCGGCTGCGCGAGATCGCGGCGGAAAGCGGGGTGCCGAGCTATTTGATCGAGGACGCCGCGGCGCTCGATCGGCGCTGGGTCGAGGGTGCGAACGCTGTCGGCATCACCGCCGGCGCGTCGGCTCCGGCCGAGCTCGTCGAGGCGCTGATCGACCGGCTGCGCGAGATCCGCGAGATCGAGGTCGCGGTGCTTCCGGGGGTCACCGAGAACGTGCGCTTCCGGATGCCGCCGCAGCTTGCCGAAACCGCCGGTTGAGGGCGGCGCGACGCTGATTTTCGACGAGGATTTGCCGTGTCCATTCCACTGCGCCAAACGATCCGGGTCGGGGCCTATGTGCTCGGCCGCCATCTGCGCGGGGTCGAACGTTATCCGCTGGTGCTGATGCTCGAACCATTGTTCCGCTGCAATCTCGCCTGCGCCGGCTGCGGCAAAATCGACTATCCCGACCCCATTCTGAACCAGCGGCTCAGCGTTGCCGAATGCCTCGGCGCGGTCGACGAATGCGGCGCCCCGATCGTCGTCCTCGCCGGCGGCGAGCCGCTGCTGCATCGCGACATCGCCCCGATTGTCGAGGACATCATCGCCCGCAAGAAATTCGTTTATCTGTGCACCAACGCGCTGCTTTTGGAAAAGAAGCTCGACCAGTTCGAGCCCAGCCCCTACTTCGCCTGGACCGTGCATCTCGACGGCGATCGCGAGGAGCACGACCGCTCGGTCTCGCAGGAGGGGGTCTACGAACGCGCCGTGGCAGCGATCGCCCGGGCGAAGGCGCGGGGGTTCCGCGTCAACATCAACGCCACCCTGTTCGATACCGCCGAGCCCGAACGGGTCGCCGACTTCTTCGACCGGGTGACCCAGATGGGCATCGACGGGATCACGGTTTCGCCCGGCTATGCCTATGAACGCGCACCCGACCAGGAGCATTTTCTGAACCGGCAGCGGACCAAGGAATTGTTCCGCGGCATTTTCGCGCGCCGGGGGCGGCGGTGGTCGTTCAATCAGTCGAGTCTGTTCCTCGATTTTCTCGCCGGAAACCAGTCTTATCGCTGCACCCCTTGGGGCAACCCGACCCGCAATTTCTTCGGCTGGCAGCGGCCGTGCTATCTGCTCGGCGAGGGTTATGCCAATACCTTCAAGGAGCTGATGGAGGAGACCGACTGGGACGCCTACGGCACCGGAAATTACGAGAAATGCGCCGATTGCATGGTGCACAGCGGGTATGAGGCGACCGCGGTCATGGATTCGGTGCGGCACCCGCTGAAAGCAGCGAGGGTGGCGCTGCGCGGGGTGCGCACCGAGGGTGCCATGGCCCCGGAAATATCCCTAGAGCGGCAGCGCCCAGCCGAGTACGCGTTCTCCGGCCATGTCGCCGCGGCGATGGACCGGCTAGGCCGCGGCGACCAGCCCGTGCAGCGCGCGGGCGGGTCCGACTAGCGCGGAAAGCGCCGTCCGGGTCTCGCGCGCGAGCCCGAGCAGGGCCACGAACTGGCGCGGCCGGCGCAGCACCGAGGCCAGCACGCGCGCCAGCTGCGGGGTTCCGTCCTCGGTCAGCGGGATCAGTGCCGCCGGCGGCAATTCGCGCAGAACCGTGTCGGCGATCGTGCGGACGACGACAAACGGGATGGCGGCCGAGGTCGCGATCCGGGCCACCACATCGCTTTCGAGGTCGACGGCGAGCGCGCCGGTCTCGCTCCAGGCGCGGCGCTTTTCGGCCGTTGTCGCCAACACCGCCGCGGCGCCCAGCACCGGGCCTTCGAGCGCGCCGATGCCGCGAGCAAGATCGGCGACGCGACGGCGGAACGGTTCCTGCGGCCGCCAGCGTTGGTCGCTGGCAATCACTTCGGTCGAGATGACAACGTTTCCCGGGCGCAGGTCCGGGGCCAAGGCTCCGGCAATGCCAAAGCTGACCAAGCAGTTCGCCCGTCGGACGGCGTCCTCGACCAGAGCAGCGGTGCGGCCGCGGTGGCCGGCGCCGACCACCACGGACAGCCCTGCAGCGCGCGCAATCTTCGCTTCGGCCGCCATGCCCGAGGTGCAGAGCAAACTGGTCGGAAGAGTTTGCACTTGCGTGTCCCTGCCGTTCGCCGGCGAGGAACAACGCGCCTGCACGCGCCGCTGCGCGGTCTGCCAAGCTCCCTGCCAGAGGCACTATTACCTGGTTTCCGGCGCCGTGCCTATCTATTCAGCATAGACAAAGCGCCGCAGCCGCCGGGTCCGGCATACCGGCGGCATTTGCGGGGCGTCGGCGGAGACGGTCAGAGGCCGAACGGCGCCCGGCGCGCGCGCGTCGAGGTAAGGCGGCGGTAGCGGGCCAATGCCCAGAGCGGAAAATAAGCCCGGTAGCCGTGATAGCGCAGGAAAAACACCCGGGGAAAGCCGACCGCGGTAAACCAGGGCTCGTCCCAGTTTCCGTTCCGGTCGCGAGCATCGATCAGAAAGGCGATGCCGCGGGCGACCGCGGGGTTGTCGGTCTCGCCGGCCGCCATCAGCCCGAGCAGTGCCCAGGCGGTCTGCGAGGGGGTGCTGTAGGGCGCCCCGCCATGCGGCATCCCGGGCCAATATGATTGCTCGCACTCGCCCCAGCCGCCGTCGTCGCGCTGGCGGTCTAGCACCCAGCTGGCGGCGCGGCGGATTTCGGAGGCGTTTGCATCGGCGCCGGCCGCATTGAGCGCCGCCAGGACCGACCACGTGCCGTAGATATAGTTAGTGCCCCAGCGCCCGAACCAGCTGCCGTCGGCTTCCTGCTCGCGCCGCAAAAAGGCGACCGCGGCGGCGACGGCGGGGTGGTCGGCGCCGAGGCCGAGCTGGCACAGAAATCCTAGACAGCGCGCGCTGACATCGGCGGTCGGCGGGTCGAGCAGCGCACCATGGTCGGCAAACGGAATGTGGTTCAGATAGAAGTGCGTGTTGTCGGCGTCGAACGAGCCCCACCCGCCGTTCCGGCTCTGCATGCCGATAATCCACTCGGCCGCCCGCTCGGTGGCCGGGCGGTAGCGCGCCCGGTCGAAACGGTCGAGCGCCAAGCCGACCGCGGCGGTGTCGTCAACATCTGGGTAGTAGGGGTTCTCATATTGAAAGGCCCAGCCGCCCGGCCGCAGACTTGGCCGGGTCATCGCCCAATCGCCGGCCACCTCCAGCACCTGCTTTCCGGCGAGCCAGTCGAGTGCCCGCCCGATCGCCGGCTCGAAGCGCCGGTCCCCGGTTTCCATCAAGGCATGGCAGGCGAGTGCGGTGTCCCAGACCGGCGACAGGCAAGGCTGGCAATAGCTGCGCTCGCCGTCGCGGACCAGAAGCTTGCGGGTCGCAGCCGCGGCGGTCGCCCGGTCGGGATGGTTTGATGAATAGCCCAAACAATCGAACATCATCAGAGAGTTCGACATTGCCGGAAAGATCCCGCCAAGACCATCCTCACCGTTGAGGCGTTCGGTTACAAAAGCGACCGCCTTGTCGATCGCGCGCTGCTGCGACCCCCTCGGGAACAGCGGCTCGGCTATGCGCAATCCCCGGTCGAGCCAGCCGAAGGCAACCGCCAACGGTGAGGCGGTCGGTCCGGCGATCCAGTCGCGCACCGTCTCCGGCGGTTCGACGAACAATTCGCGGACGGTGATCCGCTGCGGGTTGCGGGCGCGCGGGCGCAGCGCCATCAAAACCAAGAGCGGCACCAGGACAGCGCGCGACCAATACGAGACCTTGGCGATGTGGAACGGCGACCAGCGCGGCAACAACATGATCTCGACCGGCATCATCGGAACCGCGCGCCACGGCACCTCGCCGAACAAGGCGAGCAGGACGCGGGTGAAGACATTGCACCGGCGGGCGCCGCCGAGCGCCAAGATCGCCGCGCGCGCGCGCGCCATGTGCGGCGCGTCGGGCGAATCGCCAGCCGCCTTCAGTGCAAAATAGGCCTTGACCGAGCAGCTGAGGTCGAGCGCCCCGCCGTGGAACAGCGGCCAGCCGCCGTCCGCGCCCTGCTGAGCGCGAAGGAACTGCGCGATTTCCTGCTGAAGCTCGGGCTCGACGCAGTCGAGATAATGTTGCAACAGGATGTACTCGGCCGGGATCGTCGCGTCGGCTTCGAGCTCGAAGACCCAATGGCCATCCGCCTGCTGCAGCCTTGAGAGAGAGGCGGCGGCGCGGGTGATCGCGGCGTCAAGTCCAGACGCCCGCACACGACCATGCGCGATCTGCGCTTCGCTCTCGGTCGTTGAGCCAGGTGGAGGGTTCATCAGATGGTGCCGTAATTCTTTCTCTTGGTTGCACTTAGTCCAGCGCGAAGGCGATTTGCGCCCGCCCCCGACGGGATAGGTCCGCGACCGCCGGTCGACACCTGCCAGCGGCGTGAAGGCCGGAGCCAATAGCGCCCTCGATCGTCGCCGGCAAGCCGGTATCGGTGTAGTCGCCGGCGATAAACAGGTTCCGCCAGCGCGTCGCCGCCGCCGGCCGGCGGCGCATCTGCTCCGGACTGGCGAGAAACGTCGCCCGCCGCTCCTTGACAATGCGCGTCGCCGGCACCGGAACCGCCGGTAACCCATAAGCCGAGGCAACGTCGCGCCATAGGGTTTCGCGCAACGCATCGGCCGGGCAGTCGACGATCCGGTCGGCGGCGCTGACCGTTACCGACAACACCTCGCGCTTGCGAAAGATCCACTCGGCCGTGCCGCCGACGACCCCGACGAAGAGCGGTGAGCCCGCCGGCGGGACGCAGCGGAAATGCGCGTTGACGATCGGCGAAAACGCATCGGGCACAGTCAGCGCCGGTACCAGACGAGCGGCAATCAGAGCCGGCACTGCCAGGACCAGGCAATCGCCTTGATCGAGGGTTACGGGCTGCGCGTCGAAAGCCAGGGCTGCCACGCGATCCGCGGCGAATTCGAGCGCCCTCAGCCGGGCGCCGAAATGGATCTCGGCGCCGCGCGCGCGCAGGGTCGCGAGCGCCGGATCGACGAATGTCTCCGACAACCCGTCTTGCGGCAGCAATGGCCGGCACGCGGCTCCGCCACGCCCGAGCGTCTCGCTCAGAATCCGCCAGAACAGGCGGGCCGAGGCGCGCTCAACGCCGGTGTTCAGCGCGGCGACGGCGAGCGGCTCCCACAGCGGCCGGAACAGCCGGCGGTCGCGCCCCAGCGCCTCGGCGACGGTTGCCGACGGGCGGGCGCAGCGCAGCGACAGTGCTTCGAGATAGTCGGCGGCACGGCTGCCCGGGACTCGTCTCGCGTCCTCTAAGATCCACCACGGCACGGCGCCGCGGTTCGGTCGCAAATTCCAACGCAACCCGCTCGCCGCATCGAAAAACGCGTACGCCGCTTCCTGCGGCCCCCCGATCGTGCCGAGCGCGCCAGTCCGGGCGAGATAGGCAAGGGCGCGGTGGTTTCCGGCGAGCAAGAGGTGGTTGCCGTTGTCAATGCGGCAGCCGAGCTCGGCGTCGAAATACGAGCGGCACCGCCCGCCGGCCTGGGCGGTGGCTTCATAGAGCCGCACGCGCCATCCCTCGGCCGCCAGCTCGACCGCTGCCGCTAGGCCGGCGAGACCGGCGCCGACGACATGCACCCGCCCGGCGTCCGATCGGCCGCTCATAAGAGACCGTGACGCAGCACCAGCCACAGCTTGAGCGGCTTCGACAATTTGACGCGCGCCGCCGGGTCGCGCCATTCCCGGCGCAGCAATTCGCGCAGGGTCGCGCGGTAGACCGCACCCATCACCGCCGCGGGCCGCATCGCCCGGCGGCGGCACTGTCCCATGGCCCGAGCGCTGTCGCGAAAATGCGCCTCGGCGATCGCCGCAACCTCGCGGCACACTGCCGGCAGTGCCGGATGGCGCAGCACCATCATCGGATCGGCGCTGCCGATCCCGTGGCGATCGAGGATTTCGCGCGGCAGATAGAGCCGGCCGCGGCGGGCGTCCTCGTCGAGGTCGCGCAGAATATTGGTCAGCTGCAAGGCCCGGCCGAGCGCATCGGCGACGCGATGGGCGGCCTCGCCCGGATCGCCGAAGATATGCACCGAGAGATGGCCGACGGCGCTGGCGACGCGGGCGCAATAGACGTCGAGCGTCGCCAGGTCGGGGGCGCGGATGTCTTCGCGCGCGTCCATTTCCATGCCCGCGACGACCGCGAGGAAATCTTCGCGGCGCAGGCGATAGCGCCGGATCGGCTCCTGCAAGGCGCGAGCGACCAACTGGCGCGGCTGCCCAGCATAGAGCGCCTCGATTTCGTCGCGCCAGGCGGAAAGAGCCTTGAGCTTGGGTGCCGCCGGTCCGTCGCCGTCGGCGATGTCGTCGACCTCGCGGCACCAAGCGTAAACCGCGTACATGGCGTGGCGGCGGTCGCGCGGCAGCAGCCGCATCGCCCAGTAGAACGAGGTGCCGGCCGCCTCGACCCGATGCCGTATGGTTTGGCGCAGCGCTTCCTCGCCGAGTTCCTCGCGGACAACGTCGAACGCCGTGTCGCTCACCGCCGATTTCCTCCGGGCCGGCTGCCCCGGGGCCGCAAACCCCGCGGGAGGCCGAGGAGAAACGCGGCGAGAAAGTCCGTCTTGCCGAGCCCGACCCGCGCGGCCAGCGGGTCGCCGCAGCGCAGATGGCGCAGCAGGCGCGCCGCCAGCTCGACGATGATCGCGCACTCGCAGCGCAATCCCGGCGCGGCGACCCGCCCCGGCAAGGCGCGCGCTGCCTCGACGAGCTCCGCGGTGTGGTCGAGGAGCTGGTCGAGCACCCGACGCAGCCTCGGGGAGCAGGCCCGGTCGTTCAGCGCCTCGACGCCGACGCCCGCGGCGGCGAGTTCGCTCAGCGGCAGGTAGACCCGGTCGAGCCGGCGGTAATCCGCGGCGCAATCCTGCAGATGGTTCAGCACCTGCAGGGCCGAGCACAGCGCGTCCGAGGCGGCCCAGGCGTCGCGGCTCTCGCCGTGCAGATCGAGCAGCTGGCGGCCGACCGGCGCGGCCGAATAGCGGCAATATTGCATCAACTCGTCCCAGTCGCGGTAGCGCCGCTGTTCCGCGTCCAGGCGAAAGGCGCGCAGCACATCGCGGCAGTGCTGCGCCGTGATCCCGGTGGCGCCGAGGCTTTGCCGCATCGCCGCGGCGGCCGGCGCATCGCTGCCCGAAGCGCCCTCGAGCACCGCCGCCATGCGGTCGAGCCGGCGGATCTTGTCGGCCGCGGCTAGCGCCGGATTGTCGGCGATATCGTCGGCGTTGCGGGCGAAGCGGTAAAAGGTGTGGACATGCGCCCGCACGCCGGGCCGGAGCAGCAGCGACCCGACCGGGAAATTCTCGCCTTCGCGCCATTTGCCCGATGGCGTCTCGACGCTCTCCTCGCCTGCCGCTCCCGGTTCTGCCGTCACCGCCATTGTCTCAGATATCCGTTGGCCTCGAACCAGCCGATCGCGTCGGCGATCGCTTGGCGCGCCGGCCGCGGCCGGTAGCCCAGTTCGCGCGAAGCTTTCTCGGACGAAAAATACATCTTCTTTCTGGCCATGCGAACCCCGTCGAGCGTGGTAAAGGGCTCTCGGCCGGTGACCCGAGCCGCCAATTCCGCCCCCGCCGCCGCAGCAAAGGCGAACGCATGCGGAACTCTGAGCCGCGGCGGCCGGCGACCGACCGACCAGGCGATTTCGGCCAGGATCTCGGCCAGGGCCATGTTTTCGCCGCCGAGTATATAACGCTCGCCGACCCGTCCGGTTTCGGCGGCGGCGAGATGGCCGGCGGCGACATCGTCGACATGGACGATGTTGAGCCCGGTGTCGACAAACCCCGGCATCCGGCCGCGCGCGGCTTCGAGAATCAATCGGCCGGTCGGCGTCGGCCTGAGGTCGCGCGGTCCCACGGGCGTCGACGGATTGACGATCACCGCCGGCAGACCGAGTTCGCTGACGAGAGAGTGCACCACTTCCTCGGCCTGGTATTTCGAGCGTTTGTAGGGGCCGATCATGTCCTCGAACCGACTCGGCGTGTCTTCGTCGGCCGAATCGCCGGGAATCAGGCCGAGCGTGGCGACGCTGCTGGTATAGACGACCCGCTCGATCCCAGCGTCGACCGCTGCGGTCAATAGATCGCGGGTGCCCTCGACATTGGCGCGGAACATCGCGGCCGGGTCGGGGACCCACAGCCGATAATCGGCGGCGACGTGGAACAGGTAGCGGCAGCCGGCGAGTGCGCGAGCGAGCGATGGCGCATCCTCCATCGCGCCCGACGCGATTTCGACCGAGAGGTCGGCGAGGTTGCGCCGGTCGGCGCCCGGGCGCACCAGCGTGCGCACCCGATGGCCGGCCTCCAGCAAGACCCGCACCACTGCGGACCCGACGAACCCGGTCGCTCCGGTGACCAGGCACAAGCCCGGCGACAGCGCCATGTGTGCACTCCACCAGCTTGCCGGCCCCCTGGTTTCACGGGACCGGTCGGGATGTCAACGGGGCGAATTGAGCCTGTGCTGGGCCGGCCCGCGTCGGCTGTCGCCGGGCGGGAGCACGGTCATGGTGATCTCGCAGCCCCGGTAGGGACAGGCGGCGCGGCGGCCCCGGGCGCGGCCGCCGACGAAGCGGCTGGCGCCGAAGCGGCTGGCGGCCCACCGGCCGTCGCCGCACCCGCGCGGGCCTCGGCTGCTCGGGCGCGGGCCGCTTGTGCCTTGTCGGGCTCGCCCAGCACGTCATAAGCACGGGCGAGGCGCACCCATCCGGCGCTGTCGCCGGGGTGCTGTTGGAGACGCTGCGCCAGACGCTCGACCATGGCTCGGATCATGGTCTCCCGCTGCGCGGGCGTCATCGATTCCGCGGCGGCGACATCCTGCGCCGTCGGGCCGGAGCCGGGCGCCGCAGCGGTCGGCGGTCCCGAGGCCGGCGGTGCCGAGGTCGGCGAGAGCTCGGCAAGGCGATCGGCGACGGCTTGGCGCCACGGCGCGTCGGCCGGAGCGGCGGCCAAGAGCGCCTGCAGCTTTTGCCGGGCCCCGGCGGTGTCGCCGCGCTGCAGCGCGGCCTCGGCGCCATAGTAGCGCGAGCGCGGATCGTCGGGCGCCTTGGCGAGCTCGGCTTCGGCCGCCGCCGTCACCTGCCCCTGGGCGGCGAGCACCAGCACCTCGCCGAGCTCGGCATGGAGCCCGGTTTTGGCCGGCGCCAACGCGATCGCGTGGGCATAGTCCTCGCGCGCCTCTGGAAACCGGCCGAGCGCCGCCGAAGTCCGGGCGAGCAGGATCCAGCCGCGCAGATCGCCGGGCGTCTGGCGCAGATGCGCCTTGATCCGGTCGGCGGCAGCGGCGAGCTCGGCGGCGCCGTGGGGTGACGCGGCGTCGGTGGTGGCGCCGGGAACGATCGCTGCCGGGGTCCCGAGCGCGAAATAGAGGGCGATCGCCGCCGCCGGCAGCAGTCCGGCGATGCCGATCGCGGCGCCGAACCGCCACGAAGTCTCGGAGGCGCTCTCCGCCGATGCTGCCCGAGCGCTGCTTTCGCGCTTGGTCGCGGCCAGCATGCGCCGGGTGATCTCGGTCCGCGCGGCAGCCGTCTGTTCGGGCATCAGCCGGCCTTGCGCCAATTCGACCTCGATCGCAGCGAGCTGGCGTCGATAGAGTGCCGTGACCGGCTCCTCGTCCTCCGCGTGCCGCCGCGGCGGCACGATCAGCGGCCGCAGCAAGGCGGCGAGCGCGGCCACGGTCAGGCACCCGGCGACGATCCAGAACCAGATCATGCCTGATCGCCAAGCAATTCGGCGGCGCGCGCTCGCTCGTCCGTGCTCAAATCGGGGACAGCCAGATCAGGCCGCCGGCGTCGCCTTGCCCGCAGCAGCAGCACGCCGCCCGCGCCCAGCAACAGCAGCGGCGGCATCAGCCACAATACCCAAGTCACCCTCTCGAACGGCGGGTCGAGCAGCACGAAGACTCCGTATCGGGCGACGACATAATCGAGCACCTGCTGATCGGTATCGCCCTTGACCAAGAGCCGGCGCACCAGCAGGCGCAGATCATGGGCGAGATCGGCGCTGGACTGCTCGATCGACTGGTTCTGACAGACCAGACAGCGCAATTCGCTACCGATCGCCTCCGCCCGCGCCTCGAGCACCGGATCGGCGAGCCGCTCGGAGGGCTCGAACGCCCAGGCCGCCGACACTAAGCCCGCCGAAAGCCAAACCGCCGGCACGCCGGCAGCAAGCAGCAGCAGCGCCGCGACGAGCAGCCGCCGGATCATCCGGGGTCCGCCGGCCGCGGGCCGATCGCCGGCGCCGTGCGCGGCGCCGGCAGCCGCATCCGCACGCGCCGATCGCTGAGCGAAACGAGCCCGCCCAGTGCCGCCAGCAGCGCGCCGAACCACACCCACGGCACCAGCGGGTTGTAGTAGGCGCGCAGAACCCAGCCGCCCTTCGCGTCGGGATCACCGAGCGCCAAGTAAAGATCGCCAAATCCGTTGGTGGTGATCGAGGTGTGCGTCGTCCAGGTCTGGGCGAGCGGATACCAGCGGCGCTCGGGATAGACGACGAAGGGTGTCGCGCCAAGCCGGTCGACAACGATTTCGGCGCGCTGCGCCTGGTAATTCTCGACGTTGCCCTGGGTGACGCCGATGAAGTGCAGCGTGCGTCCGGCAATGTGCAGCCGGCTGCCGGGATGGACCGTCTCGATCCGCTCGCTGCGCCACGCGGTCGAAACCGTGATCCCGGCGATCAGCACGCCGACGCCGAAATGGGCGAGCGCATAGCCCCAGGTGCCGCGCGGCAGGTGCCGAAGCCGGCGGAGCACGTTACCCGGCGGCAATTTGCCGATCCCGGTGCGGTCGGCGAGATCGGCGAGGACGCCAAGCATAGCCCAGCTCGCCAGTGCGATCCCGACCAGCGCCGCCGGGGACGCGCTGCCGTCGAACAGAAACACGACCAGCGGGGCCAGGATGGCGCCGACCAGAGCGGGCATCAGGCGGCGCACGGCGCCCCCGAGCCTTCCCTTGCGCCAGGCCAGCACCGGGCCGATCACCATGGCGATAATGCCAGGCGCCACAATCGGCACAAAGGTCCGGTCGAAATAGGGCGGCCCGACCGACAGTTTGACCCCGCTCCACACCTCGGCGAATAGCGGATAGAAGGTGCCGAGAAAAACCGTCGCCATGCCCGCCGCCAGCAATAGATTGTTGAGCACCAGCGCACCCTCGCGGCTGACCGGGGCGAACGGGTTGCCGGCGTCGAGGCCCGGCGCGCGCAGCGCGTAGAGCACCAGGCCGCCGCCGATCACGATCGCGATCAGCACCAGGATGAAGACGCCGCGGGCCGGGTCGAGAGCAAAGGAATGGACCGAGGTCAGGATGCCGGAGCGCACCAGGAAAGTGCCGATCAGGCTCATGCCGAAGGTCATGATCGCCAGCAGCACGGTCCAGCGCTGCAAGGTCTCGCGCTTTTCGACGACGGCCGCCGAGTGGATCAGCGCAGTGCCCAAGAGCCACGGCATGAAGGACGCGTTCTCGACCGGGTCCCAAGCCCACCAGCCGCCCCAGCCAAGCACGTAATAGGCCCACCAGCTGCCCATCGCGACGCCGATCGTCAAGCCGCACCACGCGGTCAAGGCCCAGGGCCGGACCCAGCGCGCCCAGGCCGCACCGACCCGGCCTTCGAGCAGTGCCGCGATCGCGAACGAGTATGAGATCGAAAAGCCGACATACCCGAAATACAGAAACGGCGGATGAAAGGCGAGGCCCGGGTCCTGTAGCAGCGGGTTCAGGCCGCGCCCGTCGGCCGGAACCGGGAACAGCCTGGCGAACGGATCGGAGGTACCGAGAATGAAGGCGAGGGTGCCGAGCCCGAGCAGGCCCTGGATCGCCAGCGTGCGCGCCCGCAGGCTCGCCGGCAGTGAGCGCGCGAACAGTGCCACCAGCCCGCCGAACAGCGCCAGCATGAACACCCACAGCATCATCGAGCCTTCGTGGCTGCCCCACGCGCCGGTGACCTTGTAGAGCATCGGCTTTTCGAGGCTCGAATTCTCGAAGACGTTGAGCACCGAAAAGTCGGAGACGATGTGGGCATGGATAAAGATCGCGAAGGACAGCGCCACCAGGCCGAGCTGCAACAGGGCTGCCGGCCGCGCCACATCCATCAGCGGCCGGCTCTTCGCGGCGGCGCCCGCCAATGGCACGACGCCCTGCACGGCAGCCACCAAGAGCGCCAGCACGAGCGCGAAATGGCCGATCTCTACGAGCACGTTACCGTTCTCCAACGCCCCACTCAAGCCCGGCCATGTTGGCACAATCGGCTTGCTCGCGCTATGTGTTACCGATCATCAACGAGGTATTACGAAGGGCAAGTTGGCGAAAATGACGGCGAAGGGCCCAAGTGACGATCTTGAAGGGGTTGTGTGACTATCTTGGCCTCAATCCTGGCTCGGACATCGAGTTTGAGCTGAGGGAGGACGGGCGGGTGTTCCTGAAAACTGGCCGTCAGCCAGTGGACAGGTTTGCCCGCTGGCGCGGCAGCCTCAAAACATCGATGACGGCCGACGAGATCATGGTGCTCCTCCGCGGTGAGGACGACAAGTGATCCTTGTCGACACGAATGTAATCTTGGATCTGGTAACGTGTGGTCGCAACGGGAGCTGAACTTGGCCGCCCGAGACGAGATCGCAAGCAACGATATCGTTTATGCCGAGTTGTCGGTTTGGATACCAGGCGATGGAGCAGCTTGATGCCATGCTCGCCGGCACCGGGGCGTCACGGCGGCCATCCCGCGCGCAGCTTCGTTTCTGACAGGAAAGGCATATCAACGATATCGACGCGCCGGCGGCATCCGGACCGGGGTCCTCTCGGACTTCTTCCTTGGCGCCCATGCGGTGATCGAGTATGCGCCCCTGATCACGCGCTACCGCACGCTATCGCACCTACTTTCCTGGAATTGTGCTGATCTCCCGGAATTGACGCGCTCGTTCCTGGCTCACCCGGCGTCGTGGTCGGTGAGCAGCATGCGGCCATAAGGCGCCAGCCCGGCGACCCGGCTCGCGGCGGTGTGGGTCAATACCGTCATCACGTCACGGCGGATCGTCCCCAGCTCATCGCTGTCGTAGACCCAGCGGGCGCCGTCGACCTCGCACAGCCGATCGACCGCCCAGGCCACCTGATGCTGCGCGTAAACCATGTCGCGGCGGGCGCGCAAAGCTTCCGCTTCGGTGATCTTGCGGCCCGAACTGACCGCCGCGGTGCTGGACTCGCGCCCAATGTGCAGCAGCAACGTCGCCGCGTCGATCGCGGCGGCGGCCTCGCCGAGCGTCAGCTGGACGAACTCGGAGTCGGCCAGCCGCCTCACACCGCGCGACACTCGGCCGGCGAACGACCGGCAGGCGACATCAAGCGCGCGGCGGCCGAGTGCAATCGGCACCGGCGGCAGCGAATATGACACGAGAAAGCCGCGCGGCGCGCGCAACACCGGATAATCGGGATGCACCAGCGCACCGGGTGGGGTGCCGGCAAACAGGTCGCTGACCATGACGGCGCGATGCTCGGGCACGAACACGTTGTGCAGCAGCAGCGATTTGCTGCCGGAGCCGGCGAGACCCAGCGTCCGCCAGTCGTCGACGATCTCGATCTCGGCGAATGGCACCAGCAGATAGGCATGGGTGCGCGGGTCGCCCATTTCGCCGAGAAAGGCGCCAATGATCGCCCATTGCGCATAGTCGCAGCCGCTGGAAAACGTGTATCGGCCGCTCAGCCGCCAGCCGCCCGGCACGCGCCTGGCGGCGGCGCGCGGCGCCAAGGACGAGGCAGCAACCGCTTCCGGGTCGGCACCCCAGACATCGACTTGCGCCTTTTCAGGGTACTGGGCGATGATCCACTGATGCTCGGCCAATACCGCATAGACCCAAGCCGAGGACGCGCAGCCAAAGGTCAACTCCTCAACGATGCGCGAAAACAGGCTGAAGCGGCCCTGCATGCCGCCAAACCGCCGCGGCTGCAGAATGCGCAGAATGCCGGCCGCCCGATACTCGCCGATCGTCTCGGCCGGTGCCGTCCGCGCCGCGGCCGCGGCCGGCACCCGCTCGGCGAGGCGTGGGATCAGTGCCCGCGCCCGCTCCAGCACCGCGCGCTCGTCGCCGGGCAGCGCGCTGTCGTCGCCTGAAAGAGAAACCATTCCCGAGCGTATCATACGTCGTCCATCGGATACGCGGTCCCGTCGCCGCCGATGATCCAGGCCGCCCAAAGCGTGCACCGGAGATCGCTCCGGAACAAGGGGCCGTGCTGCGATAATCGTGCGGCCGGGCCGCGTGGGGAGATGTCGATCGCCTGCCGGGCGGGTCCGTCATTGACCGGGATCCTCGCTAGAACGCGGCGCAGGAGTCGCGGGTAATCAGCCCGACCGATTGCTGGTGGAAACGCATCTTATAGGCGTCGATCACCGCCCCTAGCCGGCCTGCGAGGTCGGCGGTTCGCTTGGCTGCGACCAGCAGGATTTTGGTGCGGTCGCGGGCGATGTGACCGGTTCGCGGGTTGCGCCATTGGCCGTCGCCGTCGATCACGGTGAAGCCGGCGGGGAAGTTCGGCGTGATGGTCTGCGCCGCGAACTCGGCCCATTCGGCATCGGTTAGTGGAGCACGCCCCTTGATGCCGCGGCCGAAGAACAGTTCGGCGATGAGCATGCGCTGTTCCGCCGGCAGCAGGCAGGAGTACGGCAAGGGCTGCGTCGATGTGCGGCTCGGTTGGACCGACGGCGTGGCGCAACCGGATAGCATTGTCAAACACAGCGCCACTACCAACTTCGCTCGAAGCACGTCCACTGAACTGACCCGTCTTATTCATCCCCCCGAGGACAGGCCGTCAATGGTGTCGAACGGCATTGACACCGCGTCACCAAGGATCTGGAAAGATCGCAGAGCTATTCCGCCGCCTCCCGGATTGCGGCCGGTTCGACCTTGGCGGCGCAGAATTTGAACTCGGGAATCTTGCCGTAGGGGTCGAGCTGCGGGTTGGTCAGGATATTGGCGGCGGCCTCGGCATAGCAGAACGGGATGAACACCATGCCTGGCGCCACGGCGCTGTCGGCGCGCGCCTTCAATTCGATCATCCCGCGGCGGGTGGTGACGCGCACCGGATCGCCGGCGGCGATGCCGAGCCGGCGCAGTTCGCCGGGCGCCAGGCTTGCCACCGCCTCAGGCTCGAGCTCGTCGAGCACGCTCGCCCGCCGGGTCATGGCACCCGTATGCCAATGCTCCAGCTGGCGGCCGGTGGTCAGCACCATCGGGTATTCGGCGTCCGGCTCCTCGGCCGGCGGGATGATCGCCGCCGGGACCAGCCTTCCGCGCCCCGAGGCCGTCGGAAATCCCTCGCCGAAGACGATGTCGTGGCCGGGCTCGTCCTCGGAATCGCACGGATATGTCACCGAGCTTTCGCGCTCCAGCCGCTCCCAGGTAATCCCGTTCAGCGATGGCATCGCCAGCTTCATCTCGGCGAACACGTCGCGCGGGTGCGGGTAATTCCAGTCGAGCCCGATGCGGCGCGCGATCTCTTGAATGATCCACAGATCCTCGCGCGCGTTCCCCGGCATCGGCAGGGCGCGGCGACCGAGTTGCACCTGGCGGTTTGTGTTGGAGACGGTACCGTCCTTCTCCGGCCAGGCCGAGGCCGGCAGCACAACGTCGGCGTATTTCGCGGTCTCGGTCAGAAACAGATCCTGCACGACCAGATGTTCGAGCTTGGCCAATGCCTCGCGGGCATGCTGCACGTCGGGGTCCGACATCGCGGGGTTCTCGCCCATGATGTACATGCCGCTGATCTCGTCGCGATGCACCGCGTCCATGATCTCGACCACGGTCAGCCCGGCCTTATCGTCAAGCGGGGTCTGCCACAATGCCTCGAACTTCGCCCGGACGTCGGGGTTCACCACCGACTGATAGTCCGGATAGACCATCGGAATGAGGCCGGCGTCGGACGCGCCCTGGACGTTGTTCTGGCCGCGCAGCGGGTGCAGCCCCGTGCCCGGCCGGCCGATCTGCCCGGTGACCAAGGCCAATGCGATCAGGCAGCGCGCGTTGTCGGTGCCGTGGACATGCTGTGAGATGCCCATGCCCCAAAAGATGATCGCCTTCTCGGCGCGGGCATAGGTGCGCGCCACATGGCGCAGGGTCGCCGCATTGACGCCGCAGATCGGCGCCATCTGTTCGGGCGAATAGTCGTGAATATGCTCGCGCAGCTTGTCGAAATCGTCCGCGTGAGCCTGGACATACTGCCGATCGTAAAGGTCTTCCTCGATGATCGTGTGCAACAGCGCGTTGAGCATCGCCACGTCGCGACCTGGCGTGAAGCGCAGGGTCAGGGTCGCGTGGCGCACCAGGCTATGGCCACGCGGGTCCATGACAAAGACCTGGGCGCCGCGCTTGGCCGCCTGCTTGAAAAAGGTCGCCGCCACCGGATGGTTCTCGGTCGGCCGGGCGCCGATCACGATGATCACGTCGGCGTCACCCGCCGCGGTGAAGGGTGCGGTGACGGCACCCGAGCCGATTCCCTCCATCAGCGCCGCGACCGAGGAGGCGTGGCACAGCCTGGTGCAGTGGTCGACATTGTTGCTGCCGAACCCGGTGCGCACTAGTTTCTGGAACAGATAGGCCTCCTCGTTCGAGCCCTTGGCCGAGCCGAAACCGGCGAGCGCGCGCTTGCCGTCGCGGTCGCGGATCTGCCGCAGCCCGGTGGCGGCATGGTCGAGCGCTTCCTCCCAGCTCGCTTTACGGAAATGGGTGTAGGGGTTGGCCGGGTCGATCTCGACGTCGTGCTTGGACACTCCTTCCTTACGGATCAAGGGCTCGGTCAGCCGGTCGGAGTGATTGACATAGTCAAAGCCGAACCGGCCCTTGACGCACAGCCGGTTGTGGTTTGCCGGCCCGTCTTTGCCCTTGACCGCGACGATGCGGTCGTCGCGGATCTTATAAGTCAGCTGACAGCCGACCCCGCAATACGGGCACACGCTGTCGACCTCGCGGTCAGGGGCGTTGGCGTAGACGCCATTAGCGTCGACCAGGCTCGCCGGCATCAACGCCCCGGTCGGACAGGCCTGGACGCATTCGCCGCAGGCGACGCAGGTGCTGTTGCCCATCGGGTCGTCGAAGTCGAACACGATTTTCTCGTGATAGCCGCGCGCCGCCATGCCGATCACGTCGTTGACCTGGACCTCGCGGCAGGCACGCACGCATAGATTGCACTCGATGCAGGCGTCGAGCTGCACCGCCATCGCTGGGTGACTGCGGTCGGGGGCCGGCGCCGCGCGCACCGGGAAGCGGCTTTCCGCGACCCCCACCCGATCGGCCCATTGCCAAAAGGGCGACTGCGGGTCGTGCGCGGCGGCGCGGTACGGCTGATCGCCGACCAGCAATTCGAACACCATTTTGCGCGAGAAACGGGCGCGCTCGCTTGCGGTCTGCACCTTCATGCCCGGGGTCGGCCGGCGCACGCAGGAGGCGGCGAGCACCCGCTCGCCCTCGATCTCGATCATGCAGGCGCGGCAATTGCCGTCGGCGCGGTAGCCGGGCTGCGGCAGCCAGCACAGATGCGGGATTTCGACTCCCTGGCGGTCGGCGACCTGCCAGATGGTTTCGCCGGGAGCGGCCTCGACCTCGGCGCCGTCGAGAAAAAAGCGGATCGGATCGGTCATGGGTTTTCCCGTTCTTCCTATCCTTCGCCCCCGCGAAAGCGGGGGTCCAGGGATGCCTTCCGCGGCTATGGCCCCGGGTCCCCGCTTTCGCGGGAAAGACGAGTTGAAACGATAATAA
Organism: uncultured Alphaproteobacteria bacterium; assembly: GCA_963832875.1. GTDB lineage: Bacteria > Pseudomonadota > Alphaproteobacteria > ATCC43930 > CGMCC-115725 > AP-15. The sequence goes on from CAWHWB010000011.1 coordinate 127,168, forward strand.
GCATATGCTCAGCCGGACAGGTCCGCGCGGAAATGCTTCAGCACCTGCCTGACCGGGTTCATCGCCGCCTGACCGAGCCCGCAGATCGAGGCGTCGGCCATGACCTGCGTCAATTCGTTGAGCAGATCCTCGTCCCAGTGCGGCATGGTCATTAGCTTGACCGCCTTCTCGGTGCCCGCGCGGCACGGCGTGCACTGGCCGCAGCTCTCGTCCTCGAAAAAGCGCAACAGGTTCAATGCCACCGCCTTCATGTCGTCCCGGTCGGACAATACGACCACCGCACCCGAGCCGGTAAAGCAGCCATGCGGTTCGAGCGTGCCGAAATCGAGCGGGATGTCGGCCATCGCCGCCGGCAGGATTCCGCCCGAGGCGCCGCCCGGCAGATAGCCCTTGAAGGCGTGGCCCTCGGCCATGCCCCCGCAGAATTCGTCGATCAGCTGGCGTGCGGTGATCCCGGCCGGGGCGAGCTTGACCCCCGGATCGCGCACCCGCCCCGACACCGAAAAGGTGCGCAGCCCCTTGCGCCCGTTGCGGCCGTGGCCGGTGAACCACTCCGCCCCCTGCTCGACGATGTCGCGCACCCAGTAGAGCGTCTCGACATTGTTGCACAGGGTCGGCCGGCCGAAGAGCCCGACCTGCGCCGGAAACGGCGGGCGCTGCCGCGGCAATCCGCGCTTCCCTTCGATGCTCTCGAGCATCGCCGATTCCTCGCCGCAGATATAGGCGCCGGCACCCCGGCGCAGGTGGATACGTGTGCGCGGCGCGAGTCCCGCCGCGGTGAGCGCCGTGATCTCGCCGTCGAGGATCGCCCGGCATTGCGGGTATTCGTCGCGCAGGTAGATGTAGATGTCGGCGGCTTCGACCGCCCAGCCGGCGATCAGCATCCCTTCGAGAAAGCGGTGCGGGTCGGTTTCGAGAAAATAGCGGTCCTTGAAGGTGCCGGGCTCGCCCTCATCGGCATTGACCGCGAGCAGCCGGGGCGTGGGCTCCTGGAGGACCAGGCGCCATTTCCGCCCGGTCGGAAACCCGGCGCCGCCGAGCCCGCGCAACCCGGAATGTTCGAGCGCTTCGATCAGCGCCTCGGGCCGGCGCTCGCCGGCGAGGCAGGCTTGCAGCAGGCGATAACCACCGCCCGCGCGGTAGGCGTCGAGACTCGATAAAGGCCGGGATCGCGGGATGCGCGGCGCCGGCGGCGACCGCGGCGCCGACGTTCTCGACGGTCGCGTGCTCGTGCAGGGCGTGGCCGATCGCGACGACCGGCGCGCGTGTGGCAGCCGCCCATGCACGGCGCGCGGACCACGCGCACGCCGTCGCCGAGCCGGCTTTGCAAGTCGGTTAGCAGGCGCTGGGCGCCGGCGAGTTCGCAGCTTAGGCTGTCGCACACCCGCACCGTCAGCGCCGGCGACGCCGGTCTCGTCATCCATGACGATGTCGAAATGGGCGTAGAACGAGGCGACCTCGTAGACTTCGACGAGTGCCAGCCGCATCTCCTCCGCCAACGCAACCAGATGGCGCGCGTGGAGGCAGCCGAAATGGTCCTGCAACAGGTGCAGGTGCTCGATCAGCAGATCGCGCCGTCGCTCGCGGGCGCCAAGCAAGGCCTGCACCTCGGCCAGAGCCGCCGGATCGACTTGCCGGCCCTTCGGGTGGTCGAGCCCGCGCCGCCGTCCGGAGCCCGGATGAATGCGGCGGTCGTGTCTCACTTGCGTGTTCAATGATCACGCCTTTCCGGACCGCGGGCCTCCGGCCCGCAATGCGGGCGAGACGCCCGTGCTCCCACTAAACCGCCCCGTCCTTGTGCAATTCGGCGATCGCGTCTCGGCCGTAGCCGAGCCAGGCGAGGACCTCGTCGGTGTGCTCGCCTAGGAGCGGCGAGCGCTTCACCTCGACCGGCGAATCCGAGAGGTTGATCGGCGAGCCGACCTGGACGTAGCGGCCGCGGGTCGGATGGTCGACCTCGACCAGATAGCCGCGCTCGTACAGCGACTTGTCCTCGTAGATGTCCTTCATCGACAGGATCGGGCCGCACGGCACGTCGACCTCGTTCAACGCCTGCCATGACCTCGAATTTGGTCTTGGTCATCGTCCATTTCTCGATGATCGAGAAGCATTCCGGGATTTTCGGCAGACGCGCCTGCGGGCGTCGCATATGCGGGATCGGTGATCAGTTCCTCGCGGCCGGCACAACTTCATCAGCGGCTCCCAGCAGGGCGGCTGGATGATCACATAGACCCAGTCGTTCTGCCCGCCCGGGGCGCAGCGCAGCGCCGCCCCCGGCTGGCCGCCGCCCGAGGCGTTGCCGGCGCGCGGCACGGCGTCGCCGAATTCCTTGTTCGGGTATTCCGGCAACGGGCCCTTCATGACGCGCTGCTGGTCGCGCATCTTGACCCGGCACAGATTGAGCACCGCGTCGGTCATCGCCACTTCGACGCGCTGGCCCCTGCCGGTGCGCTCGCGCTGGAAGAGGGCGGCGAGGATGCCGGCGACGGTGTGCACGCCGGTGCCGCTGTCGCCGATCTGGGCGCCGGTCACGGTCGGCGGGCCGTCCTCCCAGCCGGTCGTGCTGGCCGACCCGCCCATGCATTGGGCGACGTTCTCATAGGCCTTGCAATCGGCATAGGGGCCGGGGCCGAAGCCCTTGATCGAGGCGTAGATGACCCGCGGGTTCAGTTCCTGGAAGCGCTCCCAGGTGAAGCCCTGGCGGTCGAGCACGCCCGGTCCGAAATTCTCGAGGATCACGTCGCAGCGGCGGACCAGCTCTTCGATGACTCGCCGGCCGCCGGGCGATTTCAGGTTGACCGTGATGCTGCGCTTGTTCGAGTTCAGCATCGTGAAATAGAGGCTGTCGGCGCCTTTTACGTCCTGCAGCTGGCCGCGGGTGATGTCGCCGCGCCCCGGCATCTCGATCTTGATCACGTCGGCGCCCATCCACGCCAGCAGCTGGGTTGCGGTCGGGCCGGCCTGGACATGGCCGAAATCGAGGATGCGCACACCTTCAAGGGCTTTAGTCATTCGACTTGCCTCCATCTGTCGTCGGGGTGAGGGCCTCAATAGGATGCGTCGCATCGAGAAAATCGCCGTGCTGCTCGACATGCGCGGCGAGCCCGAGCGTGTGCTCGCGCGCCAGCCGCTCGGCGAGCTCGGGGTCGCGGCGTTCGAGCGCCTCGATGATCGCCATGTGATCGATGATCGACCGCGCCGCCCGGTTTTCCTGATGGATCGTGATCTTGCGGATCGCGCGCATGTGGATGAACAGGTTCTCCGTCATTTCGGCGAGCAGCGCGCAGCCGCTCATCTTGATAATCGCCTGGTGAAAGGCGATGTTCGCATCCGAATATTCATCGAGCCGCTCGCCGCGATTCCCGGCGCTGAATTCGGCCATCAGCCGGCGCAAATCGGCGATTTCGGCGTCGGCGGCGCGCTCGGCGGCAAGCCGCGCCGCCATGCTTTCGAGCGCCGCCATGACCGTGATCATCTCGACCATCTCGCGCTTGGTCTTGCGCACGACATAGATGCCGCGACGCGGACGGGTGCGGACAAAGCCTTCCTGCTCCAGGAGGGTCATCGCCTCGCGGATCGGCGTGCGGCTGACCCCGAGCCCCTCGGAGAGCCGGCGCTCGTCGAGCCGGATCTCGTGCGCGTGGCCGTACATGTCCATCGCCGCGATCGCCCGCTTCAGCGCCGCATAGGCTTCCTTGCCGACGCTGGTGCCGGTGTCGAGCCGCGCCATGTCGAGCATTGGCGAGAGCGGGTCGGGTCGTTGGCGGGCTCCGGACATACGTTAGGTATATGGTATACCAGAGCGCAGGGCAACCCGCTTTCGGCCCCTCGAAAGCGGGATTGTTCACATAAAAAAGCCCGGCCGCTTTGGGCCGGGCTGCTGGGAAAGCCTCTGCCCGCGTGCGCCTTAATCGGCGGCGGCGGCGAGGTTCGGGGTCGGCTCCAACGGCAAGCCGGGGTGCCCGGTCAATCTCTCACCTTCCGCCCACATCTCGAGCGCCTGCTTTTTCATCGCCGGAAAGACGGAGGCAATCTTTTCCGCGTCGAGATCGGCCGCGATCCCCGGATAGCCGGCGCGCTCGATCATTGCCCGCAATTTTCCGGTCTCGAACTGCTCCAATGTCCACGCCAGTGGATCTTCGACCAGGGTCCGGTCCCAATAGATGCGATGGTTCTTATTGCGCGGTCCATAGTGGTAATGCGCGCCGTTCCAAAAATGATCGAAGGCGAGGAGCTCAGTTTCTTCCGTGTAATGCTTGCCCGGCGTGCCGCCGATATCGGCGAGCACATGGATCGCGAGACCGCCATCGCCCATCGGCAGCCGCCGCATCTCGAGCCCGAACCGGATGTTGCCGGCTTCGAAGATGTGCGTGCCGCGGTTATGTTTGACGGTGTTCCGTTTGGTCGCGTAGAGCTCGCGGGTGCAAGCTTCCAAATCGGGCAGGATATCCCGCACCTCCGACATCTCGGTCGCCTTGGCGATCTGCGGATAGCCGGCTCGCTCCAGCATTTTCGGCAGCTTCGCCCCGAGCGTCTTGATGGTCCAGCCGATCGGGTTTCCGTCGGTGATCGGGTCCATCCGGTACAGGTTCGTCAGGGCGGCGCCACCCAGCATCTCCGGCCCGGCGACCTTGAGATCGGGGTTTTCGGGCCCATACTCATAGCTTTTTTCGATGTCGAAGCAGTTGAACCGCAAGAGGGTCGTCGCTTTACCGGCGACATCCGCCATCACGTCGATCGAGACGCCCTGGTCAGCATGATCCTGGATGTTACCGTCCCACAATTCATGCCTGACGACAAACGACAGCGGCCCCGCGGTGAATTTCTGTGATGCCAGTGGCATATCGCACTCCTTTTTGGTTGGTGAGAGTGTAGAGGACGCGGGCGATTATTGCACCAGTTTATCGCTGCGTTAAAACCCAAACATCGCCGTATCCGGCGCCAGCCCGAACAGGACTCGGCCGATCGTTTCGTAATGCGCTTGCCGGCCCTGGGCCTGCTGTGAGGCGGTATGCATGTCGCGAAAGCGGCGCTCAAACGGGCGGTCGTCGAAAATCGCCGTAGCACCAGCGCTGTGGTAGAGGGTGTTGACGACCTCGCGTGCTTGGTGAATGGCCCAGGTCGAGGCGAGGCGGATCATCGTGTTTTGCTCCAGGTTGAGCTCGCCGGTCTCGCCGACCGCCTCCCAGATCTCCGCGAGACCGCTCAGCAGGAAGGCGCGCGCCGAGCGTAGCCGCGCCTCGGCTTGGGCCAGCTGCGATTGAATTACCTGGTTCTCGCACAACGGCTGCCGGATGCCGCGCGGCGTCTTCTGTGTCGCGAGTTCGGTGAAGTCGGCGATCATGCCGCGTGCAATGCCGAGCGCCACCGCGGCAACGCCGCAGGCGTAGAGATTGCTGCTGCTGAAAGCGTAGAGCCGGCCCGGCTGGCGCGGCGCGATTTCGGGGTCGCGCAGCACCGTGTAACGCTCGGGGATAAAGAGATCGGTCACCGAGTACCGATCGCTGCCGGTGCCGCGCAGGCCGACCACACGCCAGATGTCGGTCATCGCAGCACGGCTCTTGGGAAACAGCAGGGTGCGCAGGATTTCGCCACCATCCGGGCGGCACAACGGCTCGCCACCGGCGCCGCGCATCACGACATGGGCGCCGAGCCAGCTTGCATGATGGCTGCCGCTGGCGAAGTTCCAGGCGCCGGTCAGGCGGAACCCGCCGGGAACGACATCGAGCTTCGCCGGCCCGACCGGTCCCCAGGCGACGATGCCGTCGGGCGGTCCGAAAATTTCTTGCGCGATTTCGGGATCGAGAAAGGCTGCGACCATCGAGCAGCCATTCGCCTGTTCGATACACCAGCCGGTGCTCGCGTCGTAGCTGGCGATTTGCTCGACCACTTGAAAATAGGTCATCGGGTCGAGTTCGGCGCCGCCGAGAGCGCGCGGCTGCAGCAAGCGGAACAACCCGTTGTCGATCAGCGCCGAGAGGACCGATGGCGGCAATTCGCGGTTGCGCTCGATCTCGTCGGCCGCCGCGGCGAGAGCCTGCCCAAGCGAGCCGGCGAGTGCCACATAATCCGGGCTGTCGTGCAAAGCCTCGCCCATCTTTCGATCTCCTGTCTGCGCGCCGTGGCCGCAGCAGGCATTCAACCAGCGAGCCGCACGCTCGCCCTTGATCTGGATCAAGGGACCGGGTCGGGGACGCTGAACCGGGAGGCCAAGGTTGTCTGAGGGATTGAGAGGCAGAGCGCTACCTCGAGCGCTCAACCGAAGACCAGTTTCGGGGGTCGGCTCCGATGCCAACCCGCGGCCCGTCAATGCCTCGCCTTCCGCTGCGTGCGGGTTGCGGAGTTCTGTTGCCGTCCCGCCGCTCGGCGCCGCCTCCCGCCGACGCGACCCTGGCCGCGCGGCTGAAGCCAACCCCAGCTGCACGCGGCGCATCGGGGATGCGGTGGCGTGCCGGCCCGGCTAGGATCGGATCGCCGACAAATCGACCGATCGGCCGATGGGGGGAGAGGAAACGCGATGCTGGCCTGGCTGCGCGATCTGACGTCGCGGGAACGCCGCACGATGCTCGCCTGCTGGGGCGGCTGGACCTTGGACGGCTTCGATCAGGGGCTGTACAGCTATATCGTGCCGACGGTCATCGCCGTCTGGGGCATGTCGACCGGTGCTGCCGGCACGATCGGCACCGTCACTGTCGTGACCTCGTCGTTCGGCGGCTGGTTTGCCGGCGCGCTCGCCGACCGCTTCGGCCGGGTGCGCATGCTGCAATTCGCGATCCTGTGGTATTCGCTGTTCACTTTCCTCTGCGGCTTCGCGCAGAACTTCGAGCAGCTATTCGTCCTGCGCGGCCTGCACGGGCTAGGCTTCGGCGGCGAGTGGGCCACCGGCGCGGTATTGATGGGCGAGGTCATCCGCGACAAATATCGCGGTCGCGGCGTCGGCTTCGTGCAGACCGGCGCCGCCTTCGGGCCGGGGCTCGCGGCACTCGTCTATGCCGGCCTCTTTGCGGTTCTGCCCGCCGCGATAGCTTGGCGGGCATTGTTCTGGGTCGGCATCCTGCCCGGTCTATTCGTGTTGTGGATCCGCCGCAGCATTCCCGAATCGGAAGCCTTCGCCGGTCGAGGCAGCAGCGGCCCGCAGCCCGGGTTCGCCCACCTGCTGTCGGCGTTTCGCGGACCCTATCTGTGGCTGACCCTGAAAGTGTCGCTGATGGTCATGGGCGCGCAGGGCGGGGTGTGGGCCGTCGGATTCTGGATGCCGACCTATCTGCGCACCGTGCGCCATCTGACCAACTCCCACACCGGGCTCTATGTCGCGGTGCTGGCGGTGGGATCGCTGATCGGCTTTCTCTGCGGTGCCTATCTCGCCGACGCGATCGGCCGCAAATGGACGTTTATGATCTCGGCCGTCGCGTCTATCGTGATGGTTCTAATCTATCTCTACGTGCCGATTGGCAACACGGGTCTCCTCTTCCTCGGGATCCCGCTCAACACCGCGATCCTGATGAAGTTCGCGCCGATGGGCCCGTTCATGACCGAGCTCTACCCGACTTCGATCCGCGGCACCGGCCAGGGTTTTTGCTACAACGCGGGGCGCGCGATCGGCTCGGTGTTCATGACTGCGATCGGTTTTGCGACCGTCATAATGCCGCTCGGCACGGCGATCGCGCTGTTCTCGACCTTGGCCCATGTGCTGATGATCGTCATGCTCCTGCTGCTCCCGGAAACCCGCGGCCGCGCCATCGCGAGCCTCGACCCCGCGGCATCTGGCGCGGCCGCGGAATCCTCGCGATCGGCCGCCGGGCGTGGTTAATCAGATAGGGCGGTGGCCCGCTGGTCGATGCCGATGGCGGGCAGCGCTGCGCTTCACCCGCGCTACCACCAGCCGTCGCGGCATTAGCTCGGAGCTAAGTAGCTGCCAAAGACCCAGCCCGTTCCTTCCGACGAGCGCACCCGCATCCATCCGTAATTGGCGCTGGCGGTGGCGCGAAGCGGCATGCCCGGCCGGAGAATGCCAATCACCGGTGCGTCAACAGTCGGCCCGGCCCGCAGAAAGACCGCATGGTTTGGCGTGTAGTCCCGCGCCGTCGCGTAGACGTGCTTGCTGTAGGGGATATAGGATTTCGCGGCCGCGGTCCCGCCGATCAGCGGTGCAGCAATCATCAGCGCTGCAACCGCGGCGGCGGCTCTGATGGTAGTCAAGGGCATAGCCTGCTCCACAAACGTCATTGAAGAAATGGCTGCCCCGATCCTCGCACCCGAAACGCTTGCCGATTCCAGCCGTTCCGATTTTATTCTGATTATATCGAGCAAGACGTGGGCGGGTATAACCCGCCGTGCCGGCCCACAAGGTATGGAGGGTTGCGCTGCGCTTCACCCGCCCTACGCTTTGGCCTAGAACCTCGGGCATGCACAGGACCCAAGAATGGTGGGCAAGATGAGCGCAGAGGGAATGCCGGGCGAGATGACGGACGGGTTTCACCTGGTGGTGGAGGCGCTGAAGCTGAACGGGGTCGATACGATCTTTGGGGTGGCGGGCATCCCGATCACCGATTTGCTGCGCTTGGCGCAGGCGGAGGGCATCCGCTATCTCGGCTTTCGGCACGAGCAGTCGGCCGGGAACGCGGCCGCGATCGCCGGGTTTCTGACCCAGAAGCCGGGCATCTGTATGACAGTCTCGGCGCCGGGTTTTCTGAACGGCATGGTGGCGCTCGCCAACGCTACGACCAATTGCTTTCCGATGATCATGATCAGCGGGTCGAGCGACCGCGCGATCGTCGATCTCGAACAGGGCGACTACGAGGAGATGGACCAGCTGGCTGCCGCCCGGCCCTATGCCAAGGCGGCTTACCGCGTCAACCGCCCGCAGGACATCGGCGTCGGCGTGGCGCGGGCGATCCGCGCCGCCATGTCAGGGCGTCCGGGCGGGGTCTATCTCGACTTGACGGCCGAGGTTCTGGGCTCGGCTCTGGACGCTGAGACCGGGAAGAAGTCGCTGGTAAAGGTCGTCGATCCGGCGCCGCCGCAGCCCCCGGCGCCGGCAGCGGTCGCGCGCGCCATCGAATTGCTGGCGAACGCGCAGCGCCCGCTCATAATCCTCGGCAAGGGTGCGGCCTATGCGCGGGCGGACCAGGAAATCTGCGCGTTCATCGAGACGACCGGCATCCCGTTCCTGCCGATGTCGATGGCTAAGGGCCTGCTGCCCGACGACCATCCGCAATCGGCCGCCGCCGCCCGTTCCTTTGCGATCGGCCAGGCCGACGTCGTGGTATTGGCCGGGGCACGGCTCAACTGGCTATTGTCGCACGGAAGGCCGCCATTGTGGTCGGAGAAGACGCGGTTGGTGCAAATCGACGTCTCGCCGACCGAGTTCGACAGCAACCGGGCGATCGCCGCCCCGGTCGCGGGTGACATCAAGTCGGTGTTCGCGGCGTTCAACGCCGCACTGAAGCCGGGGCAGGTCAGGCGCCAGGCGACCTGGATGGACGAAATGGCCAAGCGCAAGCAGCAGAACGTCGAGCGCATGGCGGCGCGGCTCAACGCCGATCCGAGCCCGATGAACTTTTCCTCTGCCTTGCGCGCCGTGCGCAACGCGCTCGCGACCCAACCGGACGTCTACGTCGTCAACGAGGGCGCCAACACACTCGATTTCGGCCGCAACATCATCGACATGGACAAACCCCGCCACCGGCTCGACAGCGGCACCTGGGGGGTCATGGGCATCGGCATGGGCTACTCGGTCGGCGCCGCTGCGGTCACCGGCAAGCCGGTTGTCGCGATCGAGGGCGACAGCGCCTTTGGCTTCAGCGGCATGGAGATTGAGACGATCTGCCGCTACGGGCTGCCGGTGACGACAATCGTCTTCAACAACAACGGCGTCTATCGCGGCGATCCCGCCGGCGGGCCGTATTCGCCGACCGGTCTGCTGCGCGACGCGCGCTACGACAAAATCATCGAGGCGTTCGGCGGGGCCGGCTACCACGCGACCGACACGCCCGGCCTGACCAAGGCGGTGAGCGAGGCGCTCGCGTCGGGCAAGCCGGCGCTGATCAACGCTGTCATCGACCCGAGCGCCGGCACCGAGAGCGGGCACATCCAGAGCCTCAATCCGAGGAGCGCTGCCGCCGCCAGGAAGTGAGGAAGGCGCAGCGCGGTCGGGCGGTTCGGCGAAACCCGCCATTGGTTCGGGCGGCACGGCGGGTTCCACCCGCCCTACGCTCGCGGCGTGCTTCGAGACGCGCCTTTGGTGCTCCTCAGAATGAGGTAACTTGTTGATGATATTCGGGAGATTCCTCATCCTGAGGAAGCCGCGGAGCGGCTGTCTCGAAGGACGCGCCGCGCTGATCCAGGCGACGTGCAACTCCTTCACATCCTCCTCAGCGCGGGGACGGTGACATGAATGCGGTGGCGGCCGAGAGCGTTGCTCGGCAGCGCGGCTCGGCGTTCGAGGTGTTGCGGGTGTTTTTTCGCCTGGGGCTGACCTCGTTCGGCGGTCCGGTGGCGCATCTCGGCTATTTCCGGGCCGAACTCGTCCAAAAGCGGCGCTGGCTCGACGAGGCGGCCTTCGCCGATATCGTGGCGCTGTGCCAGTTTCTGCCCGGGCCGGCGAGCAGCCAGACCGGGATCAGCCTCGGCATGCTGCGCGCTGGCTTGCCGGGAGGATTCGCCGCCTGGCTCGGCTTCACCGCACCCTCGGCCGCGGCGATGATCCTGTTCGGCTATGGGGTGACCGCGTTCGGTAATCTGGCGCATGCCCCGTGGCTGCACGGGCTCAAGATCGTCGCCGTCGCGGTCGTCGCCAATGCGGTCTGGGGCATGGCGCGCAATCTGTGCCCCGATCGCCCGCGCGCCACGATCGCCGCCGGCGCCGCGGTTCTGGCGCTGGCGGTGCCGTCGTCGGCCGGGCAGATCGGCGCCATCGCGGCCGGCGGTCTGATCGGCTGGGCCTTGCTGCGCAACGCTCCGATGCCGGGGGGTCCGTTGCCGGGCGAATCGGCGGAGCTGACAATCCTCTTGCCGCGCGCGTTGTCGGTCGCCGCTGGCGTCGCGTTCGCGGCGTTGCTGATCGGCCTGCCGGTGCTCGCCGCCAGGGTGCCCTCGCATGCGCTGGCGCTGGTCGATTCGTTCTACCGCTCGGGTGCCTTGGTGTTCGGCGGCGGCCATGTCGTGTTGCCGCTGCTGCAGGCCGCGGTGGTGCCGCCGGGATGGATCGGCAACAACGCCTTTCTCGCGGGCTACGGCGCGGCGCAGGCAGTGCCGGGGCCTCTCTTTACGTTTTCCGCTTATCTTGGCACGGTCATGGAGCCGGGCCCCAACGGCTGGCTCGGCGGGCTGATCTGTCTCGGCGCCATCTTCCTGCCGTCTTTTCTACTGCTGATTGCCGCGTTGCCGTTCTGGGACCGGTTACGGCGTCGCCAAGCGGTGCGCTCGAGCCTGCGTGGGGTCAACGCCGCGGTGGTCGGGGTATTGCTGGCAGCGCTCTACCACCCGGTCTGGACCAGCGCGATCATGGCGCCGGCGGATTTCGAGATTGCGATCGCGGCCTTTCTGCTGCTGGCGCTGTGGGCGACGCCGCCTTGGCTGGTGGTGATCTTGGGCGCGCTGCTGGCGACGATGGTTGCCTGGCTGCCCGGATCGGGGTAAGCGACGGGGGCGCAGTTTTGCCGGCACCAGGGGGTAGCGGCCAATGGCGAGGGGTTTGCTGGTTCTTTGCGTTCTGCTGATCGGGATCGGGACCGCGGCGCGCGCCGCTTCGCCGCCGAGCCTCTATCTCGAACTTTTGACCTGGCCCGAGCTGCGCGATCAGATCCAGGCCGGCAAGACGACGATACTGGTGCCGATCGGCGGGACCGAGCAGAACGGTCCGCAGATGGCGCTCGGCAAGCACAATGTGCGGGTTCATGTGTTGGCGGGCAAGATCGCCGCGGCGCTCGGCAACGCGCTGGTGGCGCCGGTCATCGCCTATGTGCCGGAAGGCAACATCGATCACCCCGAAGGGCATCTGAAATTTCCCGGCACGATCACGATCCCGGTCGGCGCCTTCGAGCAGACCCTCGAATACGCGGCCAAGAGCTTCAAGCTCGCCGGCTTTCAGAACATCGTCTTTTTGGGCGACCACGGCGGCTACCAGCGGGTCGAGAAGCAAGTCGCCGAGCAGCTTGACCGGGAATGGGCGAAGACCCCGGTCCGGGCCTGGGCGAGCGATGAATACTACCGCGCCAGCGAGGACGAGTTCGGGCAGCTGCTGAAGAAGAAAGGCTACAGCGAGGCCGCGATCGGAACCCATGCCGGTCTCCTCGACACCTCGCTGATGATGGGGACCGATCCGAGCCTGGTGCGCGCCGACCTGTTGGGCGAGACCAAGCCCGGCGACGGCGTGCACGGCGACCCGACTCATTCGAGCGTGGCGCTCGGCCAGCTCGGCGTCGATCTGGTCGTGGCGCGGACCGTCGCCGCGATCCGGGACGAGACCGCCCATCGCTGACCAATCGAGGCGCCTTCGGCGCCATGGTTTGTCGTTTTCCGCATCTGAATCCGGAGGGTTCCTTGCACCGGCCGATGCCTCGCTGGTTCCGCATTGCGTTGTGGGTCGTCCCGCTGGTCGGGCTCGGCGCCGGCGTTTGCCGGTTGCCGATCTGGCCCGCGGACGGCGCCGGACAGACCGCCTTCGCGGCGTTGTGCTCCGGGGCAGCCTCGGTGCTGCGGGTCGCCCAGTCGATCGCGGCCCCGGCCCCGGCGGCTCCGCCGCCCGCCGCCCGGGCTGCTCCGGCCCACGCGGCTTCGCCCCCTGCGGCTCCCGCCGCGCCGGCGATCCAGACGGTGCCGGGCATGCCGCCGGTCCTGAACCTGGCCAACCTCTACAGCGCGGCCGGGCCCAACATGCTGAGCCCGGCGGTGGCCGGGGCGCTGCCGCGAATCTATGTGCCGAATTTGCGCTCGGACGACGTCTACGTGATCGATCCGGCGAGCTTGACGGTGGTCGACCGGTTCCCGGTCGGCGTCATCCCGCAGCACGTCATCCCGTCCTGGGACCTGCAGACCTTGTGGGTCGCCAATAACGGCCGCCGCGGCCACGAAGGCAGCGTCACCCCGATCGACCCCCGGACCGGCAAGCCCGGCCCGAGCCTTCCGGTCGCCGACCCCTACAACATGTATTTCACGCCCGACGGAACCGCGGCGATCGTCGTCGCCGAGCGCTTGAAGCAGCTCGATTTCCGCGACCCGCACACGATGAAATTGGAAGAGACCGTGCGGACCCCGGGTTGCGCCGGCGTCAACCACGCCGATTTTTCGATCGACGGGCGCTACGCGATCTTTACCTGCGAGTTCCGCGGCGGCGGGCTGGTCAAAATCGACATGGTCAACCGCAGGGTCGTCGGCTATCTGAAGCTCGACGCCCGCGGCATGCCGCAGGACATCCGCATCTCGCCCGACGGCAAGCTGTTCTATGTCGCCGACATGCTGGCCGATGGGGTGTTCCTGGTCGACGGCGACAGCTTCACCAGGGTCGGCTTCATCCATACCGGGACCGGGACCCACGGGCTCTACCCGAGCCGCGACGGGACCCTGCTCTACGTCTCCAACCGCGGCTCGCACAAAGTCCACGGGCCCCCGCACGGCCCCGGCAGCATCAGCGTCATCGATTTCGCCACCCGCGCCGTCGTCAAGACCTGGCCGATCCCCGGCGGCGGCAGCCCCGACATGGGCAACGTCAGCGCCGACGGCAAACAGCTATGGCTTTCCGGGCGCTATGACAACGTCGTCTACGACATCGACACGACGACCGGTGCCGTCCGGCAGATCCGCGTCGGCAAGGAGCCGCACGGCCTGACCGTCTGGCCGCAGCCCGGCCGCTACTCCTTCGGCCATACGGGCAATATGCGGTAGCTGATAAACTCAACGTTTAAGACACCTGTTTCTGGGCGACAAGAAGGTATCCGCTCCCGACCCTCACCGGACCCTCAGCCTTCGTGGTGGGAACCGCTCTTCATGCCCCTGATGTATGGACCGGCTGCTCTTCGCAACTGAGGGCGTACTGTCGGAAGTCGCTGATATGTATCCGGCCTGTTGATCGGCGCGCGGGCCGCGGCCTTGATGGGAATGCGCACGCACCTTTAATCTCATTAGCGGACCTTTGAAGCCCTGGACGCCTATCGAACTAGCGATGAGTTGCGGAGGCTGAAACGGAAAAGTCTTCCTTCAATCGGCAGAGCCGCAGGCAAACTACGCCGGGGGCGATCTCGATTGCTGCATTAGGCTGAACACGTCTTCGAGTGCCCAACGTTCGACGATATTGCCGTCGCGCTGGCGGAAAATGTTAGTACCGGTAAGCCTAATGCGTTTCCGCTATCTCACCCCACTTCCGCCCCCCCGGCAACGGTCGCTTCTGTATCACCCAGCTGCAAAGAGCCGGGCGTCTTGCGCGGGAAGCGCAGGCGCACGTTCGCGGGACCGGGAACCATGGTCTGGAAAACGCGGGCTCGGTGTGCCACGGTAAGATGGAAATGATCGGAGGTGTGCCATGAGCCCGCTCGATGTCGCCGACAACAAGGTTGCGGATCCACACGATGGTACGGTCGCCTATGTGCCGCCGCTCGAGCGCACGGCAGGACAGCCGGAGCCGATCGCGGCGCATGGCGGCCTGTCCTACATGGCGTTCGACCGCGACGGCGATGCCGGAACCGCCGCGGCGCTCGAGGACGCGCTCGCCGAGATCGCCTCGGGCGAGAGCCGGCGCCTTACCGATATGCTCGACAAGGCGCCGCCGGGCCCGATCAACACCAAATGGGGCCTCGGCTTCCGCAGCTATGACGAATGCGTCGAGTACATCCGCCAGTCGAACAGCATCAAGGCGCCGCCGGGCGGCGTGGCATTGCCGCTGCCCTATACGGTCTACGAGCGGCCGAGCTATTCTGTCGTGCCCTCCAACGCGATCTGGCGGGACCCGGCGCGCGCCGAGATCGCCATGATACTGCGCACGAACGAGCGGGGCAACCGGCGGCGGGACCTCTATTTCCCGCAGGTGCTGCGCGACGCGCGGCGGATCGGCGAATACTACCCGGGCCTGTCGCCGAACAGCCCCGAATGCATGGACCGGCTCGGCGTGTCGCTGGCGCATCTCGAGTCCAAATGCACAAACATCTACGATCCGGCAGAGGTGGAGCGCGTATACTACCCCGAGATCGAGAAGCTGTTGCTCGATTTCTTCCCGGATGCGACCGACGCATTGGTCTATAACCACGACGTCTTTGACAAGGACTACCAGGGCGACCGCACGGAGGATCAGGACGGCAAGAACCCTGGCGTCAACGCCAATTACGCCAATTTGGTGCACAACGATCTGAACGACAACAGCGGGCGCGTGCGCTGCCGCGAGCTGCTGACGAAGAACTTGCGTAATTTTGGGCGCCAGCAGCACTACACGGAGGAAGAAGCCGACGCGAAGATGTCGCGGCGGTTCATGTCGATCAACCTCGCCAGGCCGATCGAGACGATCGAGCAGTTCCCCTTTGTGCTGTGCGCCTGGCCCTCCTTTGCCGATCAGCCCTACATCAACAACTATCGGATCTACGACGACCGCGTCGGCGAGACGACCCGTTTTACCTACCGTCCCGACCACGAGTGGTACTGGTTCCCGCGGCAAACGCCAACCGAAGTGTCGATGCTCAAATGCTACGATTCGGTGACCGACGGCTCGGTCTCGCGCTGGTCGTTCCATACCGCCTGCATCGACCCGAACGTGCCCCTCACCGCTCCCTGCCGCAAGAATGTCGTGGTGCGGTCGTTTGTCTTTTTCTAGGAGGAGAGGACCAAATGTATAGCCACATCATGATCGGGAGCAACGATATCGCCCGATCGAAGAAATTCTACGATGCGCTGTTCACCGCGATGGGCGCTCAGCCCGCCACCGAGGACGCCAGAGGCCGGCTGGCCTATTCGCACAATGGCAGCCGTTTCATGGTGACCAAGCCGATCGACGGCAAGCCGGCCACCCAGGCCAACGGCGGCACGATCGGATTCACGATGAAGGATGCGGCGCAGGCCGAAGCCTGGCACAAAGCCGGCGTCGCGAATGGCGGCACCTCCGTCGAGGACCCGCCCGGCGTCCGTCCGAACGGCGCCTATCTCGCCTATCTTCGCGATCCCGACGGCCACAAACTGGTTGGGGTCGCCCGTCCGGCAAGCTGATCTTATCACTGAAACTGGCGAGGGTCGTCCTTTTTCGGGACGGCCCTCCTTGACAAGAACCTTCGTCCAAAAACATCGCAAGTCTCTACCTGGGCAGCCACACAACTGCCGTAATGGCGGCCCCAGCTCGGCTCGGCAAGCCTATGAAATGCGGCCGCAATAGCACCGCAGGAGACGGCAGCTTTCGGCGCAACCTCGTCGTCGCGCGTTCCAGCGAAGGCCCGCAAACCACCCGCAGCGGACGTACAACCTTGGGGATCATTCCAGTTTTGCTCTACCGGACGCCTGTTACAAACGCGTGCGACGCAGGCGCAGCGCGTTGCTGACGACCAGGACCGAGCTTGCGCTCATCGCGGCGCTGGCGAGCATCGGGTTGAGCAGCAGGCCGAAGGCGGGGTAGAGGGCACCGGCGGCGATCGGAATCGCCAGCCCGTTGAAGACGAAGGCGAAGAACAAATTCTGGCGGATGTTGCGCATGACCGCACGCGACAGCCGACGGGCGCGCACGATCCCTGAGAGATCGCCTTTGACCAGGGTCAGTGCGGCGCTCTCGATGGCGATGTCGGCGCCGGTGCCCATCGCGATGCCGATATCGGCCTGGGCCAAGGCCGGCGCGTCGTTGATCCCGTCGCCGGCCATCGCCACGACGTGATGCCGTTGCTGGAGGTCGCGCACCACCCTTGCCTTCTGATCGGGCAGAATTTCGGCGGCGATCTCGTCGATGCCGAGCCGATGGCCCACCGCCTGCGCCGTGGTGCGGCTGTCGCCGGTCAGCATCACCACGCGCAGCCCCTCGGAGCGCAACGCCGCGAGCGCCTCGGCCGCACCCGGCTTGACCGGGTCGGCGACGGCGACGAGCCCGGCTGCGGCGCCATCGATCGCGACCAGCATGACGGTTTGGCCGTCCTGGCGCCGCTCGTCGGCGCGTCGCGCCAGATCGACCGAATCGAGGCCGAGGGAGGCGAGCAGCGCCGAATTGCCGATCGCGACATGGCGGCCATCGACCGAACCGGTGACACCCCTGCCGGTCTCAGAGCCGAAATCGGTCGCGGCGCCGAGCTTCAGTCCGCGCTCTTCGGCGGCGCTGACAATGGCGGCGGCCAGCGGGTGCTCGCTGCCGCGTTCGAGGCTGGCGGCGAGGCGCAGCAATTCGGCCTCGTCGAAACCGCCCGCGGTGATCACGCCAGCGAGGCGCGGCTTGCCCAGCGTCAGGGTCCCGGTCTTGTCAATGACCAGCGTGTCGATTTTCTCCATCAGTTCGAGCGCTTCGGCATTCCGCGCGAGCACGCCGGCGCGAGCGCCGCGCCCGGTGCCGACCATGATCGACATCGGCGTTGCGAGGCCGAGCGCGCACGGGCAGGCGACGATTAAGACCGCGACGGCGTTGACCAGCGCGAACCCCATCGCCGGCGCCGGGCCGAGGATCGACCAGACGACAAAGGCGACAGCGGCGGCGACGATAACCCCCGGCACGAACCAGCCGGACACGGTATCGGCCAACGCCTGAATCGGCGCGCGCGAGCGCTGCGCCTCGGCGACCATCTGCACGATTTGGGCGAGCAGCGTGTCGCCGCCGACCCGCTCGGCGCGCATGATGAGGCTGCCGGTGCCGTTGAGGGTGGCGCCGGTCACCTTGTCGCCCGCGGATTTTTCGACCGGGACCGGCTCGCCGCTGATCATCGATTCATCGACCGCGCTCGACCCTTCGAGCACGACACCGTCGACCGGGACCTTCTCGCCGGGGCGGACCCGCAGGCGATCGCCGGTCACCACCATGTCGAGCGCGATATCGGCCTCGCTGCCGTCGTCGCGAACCCGTCGGGCGGTCTTGGGCGCCAGGTCCAACAGCGCTCGAATCGCGCCGCCGGTCTGCGCGCGAGCGCGCAATTCGAGAGCTTGGCCGAGCAAGACCAGGATGACGATGACCGCGGCCGGCTCGAAATAGACCGGGACCTCCCCGTCCGGCATGCGGAACGACGGCGGAAAGATCCCTGGGAGCAGCGCCGCCATCAGGCTGTAGCCATAGGCGACGCCGGTGCCGAGGGCGATCAGCGTAAACATGTTGAGCCGGCGGTTCAGCAGCGAGGCCGCGCCGCGCCGGAAAAACGGCGACCCGCACCACAGCACCACCGGCGTCGCCAGCGCCAATTGCAGCCAGATCGCGCCGCGCGGCGAGATCAGCGCGTCGAGCGCCGGCTTCGCGAAATCCCCGGCCATCGCCAGTGCCACAAGCGGCAGCGACAGCGCCACCCCGACCCAGAACCGGCGCGTCATTTCGAACAGCTCGGGACTGGCGGCTTCCCCGGCCGATGGGGTCAACGGCTCCAGCGCCATGCCGCAGATCGGGCAGCTGCCGGGGGCGTCCCGCAGGATTTGCGGGTGCATCGGGCAGGTCCACTTGGCCCCGATGGCCGCCGGCTTTGCGGGACCGGCCGGGTTCAGATAGCGCGCCGGATCGGCCTCGAACCGCTCCCGGCAGCGGCTGCCGCAAAAGTAATAGGTCTGGCCGGCGTGTTCGCTGCGGTGCTTGGCACCGGCTGGCTCGACCATCATACCGCACACCGGGTCGCGCGCCCTCTCGCGCCCGAGTTGCCTGGACTGGCCGGCTTCGGCCGCGGAAAGATGCGGGGCTGCGCTCACGGCCTGCGCACCCCGTGGTCGAGGCTCGTCATCGACGCACCCGCTCTACTTGGTCGCTCTCGCCTTGCGGCACTCGCGCCCACGGACCGTTATGGTTCGGGAACGAACGGCCGCTTATTCCGCGGCGAGGGCCGCGCGCTCCTCGCCGATCAGGCGCTCGACCAGGCGGCGCATGTGCATGCGCGTCGCGTCCGAGGCAATGTCGACGAGGCCCCTCTCGCCGAGCTCGCTCAAGCGCGCCTGCTGCGCCTCGACCATGACCCGATCCTCGACGAAGGTCGGTGCGACCTCCTGGTAGAGCTGTTCGGTCGCGGCCGGGTCGTTCTGGCGATAGCCGTTCGCCACCGACCAGAAATATAGGCAGCTGGTCTCGGTCTCCGGGGTCAGCCCATGGAACAGGCGGAACTGAAAGCCACCATCGCGCCGGCCTTCGGGGGCGCCGGTTCCGACATCGGCAGCACCGGTCCATTGCAACACGCTCGACGGGGCGACGAATTCGAACTCCTGCCAGCGGTCGACGCGGCCCGTGAAGCCGGCGGCCTTGACATAGCTCGGCGGCGGCACCGAGTTCTTCAGCCAGCGGGTGAATTTGAGGCCGTTGGGCGTGCGCGTGGTCTTCATCTCGGCCGCGACATGGGCCGCCGGGTTGCCGCCCACGGTTTTGGCGTGCAGGTAGCCCAGATGCGTCAGATCCATCAGATTGTCGACCATCAGCATGTAATTGCCTTTGATCGGGTAGACGTCGTGCTTGTTCGGCCAATGGCCGGGATCGTTGTGGTAGGGGTAGTCGACGATTATCGCCGGGTCGGCCTTGGCCTGGTCGCCGGTCCACACCCAGACCAGCAGGTCCTTTTCGACTGCCGGATAGCTGCGCACCGCGGCGTCGGCCGGAATCTGCTGTTGCCCGGGGATGTGCACGCAGCGCCCCGAGCGATCGAACACCAGCCCGTGATAGCCGCATTGGAGTCCATTGTCGACTATCGCACCCATGTGCAGCGGTGCCGCGCGGTGGCAGCAGCGATCGGCCAAGACCGCGACCCGGCCGGCGCGATCGCGGAACAGCACCACCGGCTCGCCGCCGATCCGCCGCGCCAGCGGCGCGGCGCCGACTTCGTCGGCCCAGGCAGCGATATACCAGGCGTTGCGCAGCAGCATCGGACAGCCTCCTTCGCCTTCTCGTGCATCGTAGGCCGGCGCGGCGCGCCCGAAAAGCCGGTTCCTCGCCGCGGCGACCGGGATTGCGGGCCGGGTCGGCGGGGGAGTTAAATCGGTCATTTGCATCGACAGGAGAAGAGCGATGAGCGAGGCGAAACCGTGGATCGACCCGGAGCTGACCGCGGCCGGGCAATTGCTGCAGAGCCGCGGCCTGGTCGCCCCCGACCGCACCCAGGCGCCGCTCGCCGAGGTGCGCGCCGCGCAGGACCGGATCGGAGCGTTTCTGGGCGAGGGCTCGGTCCCGCTCAATGACGAACGCGATCTCGGCCTGCCGGGGCCGCACGGGCAGGTGCCGTGCCGGCTCTATCTGCCCGACGCGGTCGAGCGCCCGCCTTTGCTGATCTACGCCCACGGCGGCGGCTTTATGCAAGGGAGTCTTTCGTCTTGGGACGCGATGCTGCGCGAGCTGGTCCGCCAGTCGGGTGTGGCGGCCTTGTCGGTCGATTATAAGCTCTCGCCCGAGCATCGTTTTCCGAAGGCGTTCGAGGAGATGGTCGCGGTCACCCGCCTGGCCGCGCGCGAGGGTGCGGGCCTCGGCATCGACCCCTCGCGGCTCGCCGTCGGCGGCGATTCGGCCGGCGGCAATCTGGCGCTCGCCGCGGCCCTGGCGATGCGCGACGAGGGGCTGCGCGCGGTGCGCTTTATGCTGCTGCTCTATGGGGTCTATTCGACCGACAGCGAGAGCCCGTCATGGCAGCGTTTCGGCCAGGGCGCCGGCCTGTCTCAGACCCAGATGCGCTGGATCTGGGAAACCTATCTCGAAAACCCGGAGCAGCGGCAGGACTGGCGCGCCGCACCCATTATCGGCAAGCTCGCCGGCCTGCCGCCCGCCCATCTGATCGTCGGCAGCCTCGATCCGCTGCAGGACGACAGCCACCGTCTGGCTGCCGCCCTCAGAGACGCCGGCGTGCCCTGCGCGCTGACCGTCTATGACGGCATCAACCACGGCTTCATCCGCTACGGAAGGCTGATCGCCACCGCCCGCCGCGGGCTCGGCGACTGCGCCGCGGCCCTGCGCCGCGGGCTCTCTACAGCGGCGGAATAGCCGCCTTTGCCCGCGCTCGCGGCGCTTTTGGGGCGGTTTTCCCGTCGCGCGAGGAGCGCTGCTCGGCCGGGCCTTCGCTGCGGGTCAGGTTGAAGGCGGTGTTGACCAGCGCCACGTGCGAGAACGCCTGCGGAAAGTTTCCGACCTGGCGCTTGATGCGCGGATCGTATTCCTCGGCCAGGAGCCCGAGGTCGTTGGTCAGCTCCAATCAGACTCTCGAACAATTGGCGCGCCTCGGCGATGCGGCCCTGGAGGATGTAGTTATCGGCGAGCCAGAAGCTGCAGGCGAGAAACGCCCCCTCGCCGGGCGGCAGCCCGTCGACGCCCTCTCCGGTGTCGTAGCGCAGCACCAGCCCATCGACGACGAGACGCCGCTCGATCGCCTTGACCGTGCCGATGATGCGCCTGTCCGTCGGCGGTAGAAATCCGACGAGAGGCAATAGCAGCAGGCTGGCGTCGAGCGCCTTCGAGCCGTAGGCCTGGACAAAGCTGCCGAGCTTGGGATCGAACGCGTTGCGGCAGACATCGGCGTGAATCTTGTCGCGCACCTTGCGCCAGGATTCGGTGCTGTCGCCGTTGCCGAGCCGCTCGGCGATCTTGATCGCCCGGTCGAAGGCGACCCAGGCCATCGCCTTCGAATGGGTGAAGTGCTGCGGCGGCCCGCGCACCTCCCAGATGCCCTCGTCGGGCTGGTCCCAGATCTCGGTCAGGTGCTTGAGAATGACCTGACCGATCGGCTCGGCGCGGGCGACCGGCGGCAGGCCGTGCAGGAAGGTGTGATAGAGCGCGTCGACGATCTCGCCAAAGATGTCGAGCTGGGTCTGCCGGGCCGCGTCGTTGCCGATGCGCACCGGTCGCGAGGCTTCGTAACCCGGCAGCCACGGCACCTCCCACTCGGTCAGTCGGCGCTCGCCGCCGAGACCGTACATGATCTGGATCTGGTCGGGGCTGCCGGCAACGGCGCGGAACAGCCAGTCGCGCCAGGACCGCGCCTCGTCGGAATAGCCGGCGTTCATCAATGCCAGGAGCGTGAAGGTCGCGTCGCGCAGCCAGCAATAGCGGTAGTCCCAGTTGCGCGGGCCGCCCAGTTGCTCGGGCAGCGAGGTCGTGGGTGCCGCGACGATGCCGCCGGTCGGAGCAAATGTCAGCCCCTTCAGCACCACCAGCGAGCGCTTGACGGTGTCGGTCCATGGTCCCGCCGGGGTGCACTGGTCGGACCATTGCCGCCAGAACGACAGGGCATTGTGCAAGGCCCGCTCCGGATCGACTGGCCGCGGCGGCGGCTGGTTGGAAGGCCCATAGGTCAACACGAAGGGCACCGTTTCGCCGGCGTTGACCTCGAACTCAGCCACGGTTTTCAGGTCTTCGCCGTGCAACGCCGCCGGGGTGCGCAGCACCACCCGCTCCGGCCCGGCGATCGCCGAAATGCCGCCCTCCGACAGGCTCTCGACCCAAGGGACGATGCTGCCGTAATCGAAGCGCAAGACGAACTCGGCGCACATCGCGACGCGGCCGCGCAACCCGCGCACCAGCCGCACCAGAGCGAGCGACCCGTGCCGCGGCCGAAAAAAGTCGATCAGCTCAACCGCACCCGCGGTGGTCTCGAACGTCGTCGCCAGCACCAATGAGCCGTCGAGATAGCGCCGCTCGACCCGGGCCGCGGGATCGGCGGGGGCGATCAGCCAGCGGCCGTGATCGGGCGTGCCTAAGAGTGCCGCGAAACAGGCCGGCGAGTCGAAGCGCGGCAGGCACAGCCAGTCGATCGAGCCGTTGCGCCCGACCAAGGCCGCCGTGGCGCAGTCGCCGATCAGCGCGTAATCCTCGATCCGCTGGTTTGATGGCATCGGCTGGGTCGCTCGAGACGTGACGGAGGGCGCTCAATAAAGCATTGCCGGCGCGGCCGGAAGGCCGAGATGCGACCGGCTGCCCCGCTCAATGCGCCGCCGGCACTGTCGGGTCGGAACCGGCGCCGCGCGGCGGGCGGCGAAAGAAAAAGACCAACGGGAGCGCTAGCAGTGTCAGGATCATCAGCAGCTTGAAATCGTCGATATAGGCGATGATCTGCGCCTGCGCGGTGATGGTGGCGTCGAGCGCCGCGCGTCCGGCCGCGGTCAATGGGCTCCAGAAATGGGCGATCGCCGGGTTGGCAAACTGGCGGTTCACCCCGGTGACATATCGCCCGATGTCGGCATGGTTGACCTGGGTGTTGGTCACGAGCAGGGCTGAGACCACCGAGGTGCCCATGCTCTGACCGAGGTTGCGGGCCAGATTGTAAAAGCCGGCGCCCTCGGTGCGGTGCTCGGGCGCCAACGTCGCCAGCGTGGTCACGCTGAGCGGCACGAACAAAAAGCCCATCCCGGCGCCCTGGATGATGCCGTTGATGCCGACCGTCCACTCCGAGACGTCCGGGGTCCACCCACTCATGTCCCACATTGCCCAGGCGCACAGGCCCAGGCCGATCGCCAGCAGCACGCGGGTGTCGACGCGCCCGACTAGCCGGCCCACCACCATCATCGCCATCAAGGTGCCGAACCCGCGCGGCGCCAAGGCAAAACCGGCGGTCAGGATCGGATAGCCCATCAAATCTTGCAGATAGAGCGGCAGCAGCGCCAGCGGGGCGAAATAGGTAATGCCGATGATGAAGACGAACAGCATGCCGGCGCTGAAATTGCGGTCACGGAACAGGCCGGGTCGGACGAAGGGCGCCGCCGCGCTGAAGGTGTGCACCAGGAACAGCCAGAACGCGCCGCCGCTGAGCACGGCCAAGCCGAGGATCTCGCGCGAGCCGAACCAGTCGAGTTCCTCGCCGCGGTCGAGCAGGATCTGCAACGCGCCGATCGCGACGCTCAACATGGCAAAGCCGAACCAGTCGAGCTTGGCGTCGGTCCGTTTCGTGTCCGGAAGGAAAAAGCACATGCCGACAAACGCGATGACGCCGATCGGCACATTGATGAAAAAGTCCCAGCGCCAACTGTAGTTTTCGGTGAGCCAGCCGCCGAGAACCGGCCCGATGATCGGGCCGATCATGATCGCCATACCCCAATAGGCCATTGCCCGGCCCTGGCGCTCCGGCGGGTAGGTGTCCATCAGCACCGCCTGCGATAGTGGCACTAGGGCCGCTCCGAAAGCGCCCTGGACCAGCCGGAAAACGACGATCTCGCCGATCGACCCGGCCATGCCGCACAACATCGAGCCGATCGTGAAGCCGACTATCGAAGCCATGAACAGCCGCTTCAGGCCAAATCTTCCGGTCAGATAGCCGGTCGGCGGGGTCATGATCGCGGCGGCGACGATATACGAGGTCAACACCCATTCGACCTCGTCCTGGTTCGCGGCGAGGCTGCCCTGGATATAGGGCAGCGAGACGTTGGCAATCGTCGTGTCGAGCGCCTGCATGATCGTCGCCAGCCCGACGATGGCGGTGATCGCGAGACGGTTGACCGAGGCCGCCCCGCCCGCGAGATTGCCTGCGTCCGCCATCAGCCGCTCCGCGGCCCACCGAACATCCAAGCCAGGAAGTGGGGCGCCCCGTGGACACGGCCGGTATCGACGCTGATCTCGGCGCTCATGCCCGAGCGCAGCGGCAGCTGCCGCGGGCCGGTGTCGACCTGCACCCGCAGCGGGATGCGCTGGACCACCTTGACCCAGTTGCCGCTGGTGTCCTCGGCGGGCAGCAGCGAGAATTGCGATTGCGCCGCAGGCGCGATGCTCTCGACCGTGCCGTGCCATTTGCGGCCGGGATAGGTGTCGACCGTGACCGTGACCGGCTGGCCGGGCCGCACATAGGTTAGCTTGGTCTCCTTGGGTTGGGCCTCGATCCACACGCGCGGGGTGCGCACCAGGTAGAACCCGGTGGTCGATGCCGGCAGGTACATTCCCTTCTGCAAGGAAGGAACGTTGGTGACGTACCCGGCATAGGGTGCGCGGACTACCGTGTCGCGCAGCTCGCGGGCGTCCTCGTCGCGCTGGGCCAGCGCCTGCCGGTATTGCGAATACTGCTCGACCGGTAGGTTCGGGTTGCCGTCGAGATTGGCCGCGGTCGCCGCCAGCTGCGCCCTCAGCGATGCAAGGCTCTGCTGCGCCGTCCGCAAATTCATCCAGGCCTGGTCCAACGCCGTCTGCGCCGCGAACTGCTCGCGCGCCAGGATCGCCTGGCGATCGTACTGCCACTGATCAAACGCGACCTGGTCCTTCGCCTTGACGATCTGGGCCTGCAGGTTCTGATAATTCGCCTTCAGCGCGTCGATGTTGTCTCGCGCCGTGCCGAGTTGCGCCCGCGCCTGGTCCAGCTTGAGCTGGAACGGCAGCGGATTGAGGTTGAACAGCGGCTGGCCGGCGACGACGTGCTGGTTCTCACGGACATCGATCTTTTGGACCAGACCCGACACGTCGGTCGACAGCCCGACCTGATCGGCTTGGACCAAGGCATCGTCGGTCGACACGTACCGGCTGCTGCGCAGATAGAAATAGCCGCCGATGATCAGCACGATCGGCAGCAGCAGGAACAATGCCCAACGTAGCCAATGTCGACGCCGGCCGGCGGCCTTGGCTGCGTTCGCCGGCTTGGTCCGATCCGGCTTGCGCGCCTCGACCGGCGCCTCAGCGGTGCGCCCTTGGGGGGCCCGTGCCTCGGGCTTCAGCCCGGTCGATCCATCAGCAGGCATCGGTCGACCCGCTGGCGTTGGGGATCGAGCGGCTAGCGTCGGTGAGGCGGAAGCGCATCGGAAACCTCAGCTTCGGTGCCAATCGGCCATTGACCACTCGCGGCGCACCGATATATGAGCTAAAGCTCATAAATCGCGTATATGAGGATGCCCTCGCAAAAATCAATGCCGGCTGCGCACTCCGCCGGAGCCCTCGCCACGAGTCCCCTCCCTGCGGCCACCGCCTCCATCGGACGGGCGCCGCAGCGCCATCGCGGGCGGCTGCGGGTGGCCGCCCTGATGCAGGCGGCGGCGACGGTGTTTGCCGAAAAGGGCTTCGACGCCGCGACGATGACTGAAATCGCCGCCTCGGCCGGGGCGCCGATCGGTTCGCTCTACCAGTTCTTCCCGAACAAGGAAGCGGTGGCGGACGCGCTCCTCGAACGTTACGGCGAACTGATCGAGGCCGGGCTGCAGAACATCGAGAGGCGCGCCGCAGTCCTTCCCCCCGCGGCCCTGGCCGATGCGCTGCTCGATCTGATCGTCGGGCTGCGCCAAGAGACCGGTGCCGCGTTTGCCTTGCTCGACGCCCACTCCGATTGGTCCGCGCGGCGCGCCGAGCTTCGTCATATGGCCCGCCGGTATATCGCGAGCATGCTGAAGTCGCGGGAGCCGCAATTGTCGTCGGTTCTGGTCGAGGACATGGCGGTGGTCCTGCTTCAGAATATGCGGGCGATGGCCGCTTTGATCGCGGCACAGGGTCGAGAGGCGGAGGCAGGGGCGCTCGACGAACTGCGCGACATGACGCGCTTTTACCTCGTCAAGCGGCTCAGCTCTTCGAACCCCGGTGCGGGCCAGGCGGCTAGCCCCGGTGATGCGCCGGGACGCTAGGGCCCGGCCCTTGTTCTCGTCGCGGCCAGCTTGCGCGATCGGGTCAGTTGCCCACCACCCGCCGGCCGGCGGCGGGGCTCGGTCGCCGCACCTCAGTCGCTTGCCTTCGGCCCGGCATTATCCGAGTACGGACGATAACCGACATACGGGTCCGAATACGGTCGCGGCGATGCATAAGGTTGTCCCCACCACGTTCCGTATGCAGGCGATCCAGAATAATAATATCCATACCCTGGATAGGAATACGGAGAGTTGTAGGTATAGCTTGGCGCGGCTTGATAAGTGGTCGGTGGATAATAGTAGCTCTGCGCGCCGGCGGTTGCGGCGGCGGCGATCAGCGAACCAGCCGCGAATGCCGCAATTTGGGCGATCTTCAACATCGCAGGATCTCCAATCTTTGACTGACGCCTCGTTCTGCCTAAACAAGGGGAAAAACCGAATGGTTCACTTGGGGCCCGGCCCGGCCCCGATCGGGACGGTCGCGATTCGCGCTGCGCCGGCGCACGCTGGAACCGCGCCGCAGATCGCGGCGGCGGCTCCTCGACCTTCCCGGCTTTGATTTGACCCCGCCCGGCGCTGGTCGGATATGATCACCGTCAAAGCATCGTCCGGGAAGGCGCCGAAGGTCGCCGGATCGATCGCTGCCGACGCGGCGCCTTGTCCGCGGCCGGCGACACAGGAGAGCAAAGGGAATGACGAACCCGACCACCCGAGCCGGGGCGGGCAAGATCCTAGCGCTGTGTCTGGCGCTGCTCGGCAGCATGTTCGCCACGGGCACCCGTGCGGTTCCCGCGAGCCCTCAGGACAGCGTGCGCAGCTTTTACGATGTCCTGCTCGCGACCATGAAGAACGGGCGATCCTTGGGACAGGGCGGGCGCTATGCGGCGCTGGCCCCGGTCGTCAGCGGGGTGTTCGACGTGCCGTTGATGGCCCGCCTTGCCGTCGGCCCGGCCTGGACCAGCCTGAGCGCGGCCCAGCAGCAACAGATTGTCGCCGCGTTCGGGCGCTATGTCTCGGCCACCTACGCCGACCGCTTCGACAGCTATTCGGGTCAGCAGCTGCAAGTGACCGGCGCACGACCTTCGGTCGGCGGGGTCATCGTCGAGACCAGGATCGTCGAAGCCGGCAGCGATCCGGTCACGATCAGCTATCTGATGCGGCGCAACTCCGGCGTCTGGCAGATTGCTGACGTCTATCTCGACGGCGCGATCAGCCAATTGGCAACGCAGCGCTCGGAATTCCATTCGATCCTCGCCCGGCAAGGCGTCGACGGGCTGATCATGGCATTGAACCGCAAGGCCGATTTGTTGACTAGCGAGGACGGTAAATCCCCGTAAGGCGTGCTCCGCGGACGCCCCCGGGCGGCCGGGCCGGGCACGGCCGGCTTGACAGCGGGCAGGCGGCGGAGGACGAAAGCCGACGCGCGCAACGACGCGGGCCGGCGAAGGAGGGGGCGATGAAGGCGGTGCTGCTAGGGGCGCATGGCGGGCCCGAGATGCTGCGGCTGGGCGAGGCGCCCGATCCGGTCGCCGGGCCGGGCGAGGTCGTCGTCGATGTGCACGCGGCCAGCGTCAACGCCGCCGACTACAAGGTGCGGCTTGGCAGCGGCGGCTACAGCAATCTCAAACTGCCGCATATTCTGGGCCGAGATTTTTCCGGGGTGGTGGCGGCGCTCGGGACAGGAGTGACGGATTTCCAGGTCGGCGACGCGGTGTTCGGGGTCACCGATCAGGGGATCGAGGGCTGCTATGCCGAGAAGCTCGCGATCAAGGCCCAGATCATCGCCAAAAAGCCCGAGCGGCTCGGCCACGCCGAGGCAGCGGCATTGGGGCTGACCAGCCTGACCGCGCTGTGGGCGGTCGAGGACACGGCCAAGCTCAAGCCGGGCGAAACCATTTTGATCCAGGGGGGTGCGGGCGGGGTCGCCGGGTTTGCGATCCAGCTCGCCAAGCATCTCGGCGCGACCGTGATCACCACCGCCAGCGCCCGCAATCATGATTACGTGAAGAGCCTCGGCGCCGATCGGGCGATCGACTACAACGCGCAGGATTTCACCAAGCAAGCCGGCAATTGCGACGTGGTGTTCGACACCGTCGGCGGCGAGGTGCAGGTGCGCTCTTACGAGGTGCTGAAGCCGGGCGGGCGGCTGGTTTGGATCGCCGCAGCGCCCGCGGGGTTTCAGCCGAGCCGCAAGGACGTCCGGGTGTTGCGCCCGAACGTCGCCCGCGACCGCGCCCATCTCGAGCGGATGCTGGCGCTTTACGATCGAGGTGCGGTATGGCCGCCCAAGATCACCCGCTATAAGCTTGCGGACGCGGCCGAGGCGCACCGGGTCAGCGAGGGGCGTCACTTGCAGGGCAAGCTGGTGCTCGAAGTTCGGTAATGGCCGGACCCAACAACCCCCCGGACCCAACAACCCCATGGAGGAGGAGAGACAAATGGCGGGCAACGAACAGAAGGTTATCGACCTCGACAAACAGCGCATGGACGCAATGGCGAAAAAGGACATCGCCGCGCTGAACACGCTGATTTCCAACGATCTCGTCTACACCCATTCGACGGCCCGGCTCGATACCAAGAAGAGCCTGATCGGCAATATGGAATCGGGCGGCACGGTCTACACCTCGGTAGTGCCGTCCGACGTCAAGGCGCAGGATCTGGGCGACACAGTCGTACTGACCGGATCGTGCCGCATCAGCGTCATGTCGCAAGGCCGCCCGAACAGCTTCGGCGTCCGCTTCACCGACGTTTGGGCCAACAAAGGCGGCCGGTGGCAGATGGTCGCCTGGCAGTCGACCCGCACCCCCGATTAGGTTTGCCGGGATTAGGCTTGGCCGGCG
>CAWHWB010000012.1:0-137762 GCA_963832875.1 uncultured Alphaproteobacteria bacterium
AACATGCCCAGGCTCAACGACTTGATCGATGGTGACGCGCAGCGGCTCGATACCGGTTTCACCTTCACCGAAGGGCCGCTCTATCATCCGGACGGGTTCTATTATTTCGTCGATGTACGGGAGTTGAAATTCTATCGCATCAAGCCAGGCGAGAAAGCCGAACTGCTGCGCGCGAGTACCGGCGAAGGCAACGGCACGACCTTCGATCCGCAAGGGCGGCTTATCCAATGCGAGGGCGGCAACCGCCGGGTGACGCGCTGGCCGGCGGACGGGATGTTCGCGTCGAGTGAGGTACTAATGACAGGTTCAATGGCAAGCGCCTGTCACGGCCGAACGATGTCGTCTGCAAGTCCGACGGCAGCGTCTATTTCACCAATCCGGGGCTACGCATTCCGCTCGTCGAACGCGAGCTCGACCCGTCGGCGGTCTACCGGATCGCACCCGACGGCAGCAACCAGCACGTCGCCGATTTCGAATACCCGAACGGGCTCACCTTCTCGCCCGATGAGCGCGTGCTGTATGTCGCCAATACGCGGCACGCCGCCTACATCCACCGCATCGAGCTCGACAGCGCCGGCAACATGGTTCGCCGCAGCATCTTCGCCGACATGTCGTCGGACGAGAAGATCGGCGTGCCGGACGGGATGAAGGTCGATGTGCAGGGCAACGTCTATTGCGGCCCCGGCGGCACCTGGGTTTACGCGGCGGACGGCACCCATATCGGCACGATCAAGACGCCCGAAGTGCCAGCCAATCTCGCCTTTGGCGGACCGGACATGAAGACGCTGTTTTTCACCGCACACACTTCGGTTTACAGCATGCGCGCGTGAAGGTGGCGGGTCTGCCGGGGCATCCGTTCAAGAAAGGCTGACCGGGTGCGCGGTCCGGCCATTCGCCGGACCGCCCGCATAGACCCGTCGTTAGCGCTCGATCCCGGCCAGAGCGTTCTTGATCCCGGCCGTCGCCCAGGGGCCCCACGGCATGGTGAAGAACTTGAACCCCTTTTGGACGTAGAAGTTCGGGTCCATCCCGGGCGGGATGAAATACATCCCGGCGGCGACGCCGTGCTTCGCGGCGGTCGCCGCGATTTTATCGAGCGCTCGCTGATAGATGTCGCACTGGTAGTCGAGTGGCACCCCCAGCTCGATCGAAAGATCGGACGGGCCGATCAGCAGGACGTCGACGCCCGGGACCGAGGCGATGGCATCGAGGTTCTCCAGTGCCTGGTTCGTCTCGATCATCGGCACGATAACGACCCCGTCGTTCACGGCGTCGAGGTAATCGCGGTAATTCTTGAACTCGCCCCACTCGCCGCGCACCCCGGCGTTGCTGCGGTTGCCGAGGGGAAAATAGCGGCAGGCGCGCACGGCGGCCTCCGCCTCCTCCCGGGTGTTGACCATCGGCACAACGATGCCTCGTGCCCCGGCGTCAAGCGCGAAGCAGATCTGATAGGCTTGGTTCGCGGCGACGCGCACCAGCGGCGCCGCCTGCTTGCCGCGCATCGTCTGGATCGACGGTTGCAGCTGCTTGATCTCCCAGGCGGAGTGCTGGGTATCGAGCAGCACGAAGTCGTACCCGGCGTCGGATAGGATCGCCACGTCGACGTTCGGGGTCGCGGTCGTCCCGACGACGGTTCTACCTGACTTGATGGAGTCTTTGATGGCGTTCATCTGGCGTCGATACTCCCAAAGTAGCTTTCGCGCCCGTTCGACCGACCCGACAGTGACGGGCGCGTCGGCGCCATTATCGCACATTGGCGAAGCGGCGCAGCCTAAGGGTGCGGGCGGCAGCCACAAAAGATCCGCCATTTGCACCCTCACGCGTGCGCAGGCGGGGCGCCGTTTTCGCTTCTCGCTTAGAAATCTTAGCTCCGGCATGTCGGGTCGGCGAACGCGCGGAATTTCGAGGCTTTCGCCGGGTTGCGGGTCGGCCGCTAGGCGGCCAGGCGTTCGGGAGTGAATGGCTTGTCCGGTGGCGCTCCCGCGATATCCGACACCGCGCTCCGTTTCTTGCCGATTTGGGCGAGCAGCCAAGTCTTGGCCGCGGCGGCTGCCCGGTCTTGTTCCGCGTGATCGACGGCGAGGCGGCGGGCCTTGAGGATGATGGAGCGCAGCTCGGCGACGCTGCCGCAACAACTGTCGTTGAAGTGCACGAGCGGAAGGCCGGGCCGGGGCATGGCATCCTGCAGGAGCGCGATCGCCGCTGCCCGCGGTAGGCGATGCTTGCGGCTCAGATGCAGGAGAGCGCCGACCAGGCAGTGGCCGCCGTTGCCGTCATCATAGCGGCCGCGCGTCCATCGGCCATCATCGGCAAAATGCTCGAGCATCAGGTCGAGCAGCTGCACCGCTTGCGCGATCTCCGCTTCGGGCATGGGCTTGGCGCTCCGGTCCGGATAGATACTCAGCCTATCACCGGCGGCCGGAATCGGATCACGGCAAAGCGATCGGCTCCACCAAACCCGGATCGTTGTTCTTGACGTTGCCGACGCGCGGGCTGACCAGCCAGCACACCATGCCATCAGAAGGGTAGGGGGCCAGCAGCGCCTTCAGCTGCGCTTCCTCGACCGGTTCCTCGCCGAGCCATTGCGGCCGTGCCTCCGGCGCTAGCACTACGGGCATCCGGTTATGCAGCGCCGCGCACAATTCGTTCGGCTCCGTTGTGACGATCGCGAAGCTGCGCACGCGCTCGCCCGCCGGCGAGCGCCAGTTTTCCCACAATCCCGCCAGGGCCATCAGCCCGCCGCCCTTGAGCCCAATCGCGTAGGGCTGCTTGCCGCCGTCGACCTTCTCCATTCGTGTAAATTATCGACCGGCACCAGGCAGCGCCGGCGCTGAAATGCCTCGCGGAAAGCAGGTTTGTTTTCGATCCCCTCGGCCTTGGCGTTGATGTTGGCGAAGCCGACCTTGATGTCCTTGGCCCAGAACGGGACGAGGCCCCAGCGCATCACCTCGAGGCTGCGCTGATGCTCTTTCGCGTCATAGCGCACGACCGGCAGCGGATCGGCCGGCGCCACATTCCAGCTGGCGGCGAAATTCGGCGCCGGCCGCTCCGGCGGAATCCGGAACACCAGCTTGAGCTTGCTGACGGCGGAAGACAGGCGGACGCGGCCACACATACGTCACCCATATTTGCGGAAGATGTCGCGGATGATCTTTTCGGCGACGGCCTTGGGAGAGGCCAGAAACAGGTAATAGACGATGGCGTTCTTGCTGTTGCGCATCGGCAGGGGATCGGCGACGTAACCGAAGCCGGCGACCTTCTTAAGACGGTCGCGGAAAGCGGCAACGATAGCTTCGTTGCCTTGTTTGACGATTTCCGGGCCGAACAAGCTGCGTTGGCGCGCTTCACCGTACGCAGCCGCCTGCCAGGATTCGTCGCCCCAAAACCGGTTCATGAGTTCGATCCCTGCCTGCGGGACTTTCTCGGGGTTACGCCAGCGCCCTCAGCGGCGAGGGCGGCCGGGACGCCGCGCTACGCAATGGCTCCGCGCCCCGGCCTCTTGCCACCCAACAAACAGACGGTTCAAATCAGCCTCGGACTCTCGTTTCGATTGGATGAGAAACGGGGGTCACGTCACACCCCGATTTACACCACCTTGACGGACGTGACCCCAGGTTAATGGCCTATCGGATATGGGGGTGCAGATCAAACCGCGGCGTCAGCACTCGCGGGCACCGGTGCATGAGATAGCTCTCTGCTGGTGGCGCAAAGCCGGCGACGAATTCCGGGCGGCCGTGCAGGAGCGCAACCGCAGCAAAGTCGGTCGGATGGCGCGTCTGCGGGGGCATGTCGACATCGTAAGGACTCCCGCGGAACACGAACGAAACGCTGCCGAATAACTTGTATTTTTATACGTACAAAATCCGTATTTATGTAAATCCGAACGTATGGAAAATACGTGTTACTGTTGTGTCCACCTGGCGAGAAGAATTCAGCGAGGTCAGAGAGATCCTGGCCTGTATTTTTGTCCTGCAGGCGGCGTATCGCCGCTCGTTTTGTCCACTCGCGCAGCAAAAGCGTCGTCGGCTTGAACTCGGGGTCGCTGCGCTTGCCTGGCGGTCATCATCGTAGTGATGTCACAGCGCTGCGGGCGCTCGCGAGTTAGCCCGTATCGATCGCACCTTTTCACGCTCGATTGGATCGAGAACCAGGACTGCGCCGAGAAACGAGCCATGAGCTTAACAGGGGCAGGTACGCCACAGCGGGGCGCAGCCGTGCTTGACGACCGGGGGTCAGCCTGCCGCTCTCTCGCAAATCCGTTGCTGTGGGCGAGAATTCCCGACACCGCCTCGGTTATCTTGACAAGCAATCGTAAAGCCGCTTCTGATCGCCGCGGGGACATCGAGTTCAGGTTGACGTAATGGCGTTCATCCTCAACAAGCGCGCTCGCGATCCGAGAGCAAGCCAGCCGCCGGGCCGAGCCGAGGATGTGCAGCGGCTGCTGTCCCTTGCGGACATGGCGCGCGACAGCCGAAGGTGGGCCGACGCGGTCAGGTTCTATCGCGAATACTTGGCGCTGCGGGACGAGGATGCGCCGATCTGGGTGCAGCTCGGTCATGCGCTGAAAGAATTGGGCAACCTTGGCGAAGCGGAAGCCGCCTATAAAAAGAGCCTCGCGCTGGCCCCGGAGATCGCCGACACCCAGCTGCAGCTGGGCCATCTCTACAAGAAGATGCGCAATTTCTCGGACGCGATCGCGGCCTACCGCGAGGCGGCGCGGGTCGATGCCAGATTGCTCGATGCGAACCACGAGCTCGCCGAATTTGGCATCGGCATCGAAGACCTGCCGCCGGCCCAGCGTTCCGCCTCGCCGCGACCGCCGACAACCTTCATCGACGTATCCGAGCTGTTCTTCTTTCCCGATGATGACCAGATGGTCTCCGACGTCCAGAAGGTTCAGCTCGGCGTCGCGGCGGCAATCATCGCCATGCCGCCCGAAGAGCGCGCTGGAACTTTGTTTGTGTCGGAGTTCTACGACGGTTCCCACTACGTCATCGTCGATGATGCTTTTATCGCTGATCTCGCGAGTGAAATAAGTCGCGAGGAAGTCGAGCACAGCCGGCTGACCGACATCGCGCGCTCGGCCGCAAGCCGCGGTCGGCGTTACGAACCGAGCACCGGTGACGTGCTGCTGATCCTTGGGGAATTCTGGGTCTCGGAGAACATTACCGAGCGTATCATCGATTTGGGCCGCAAGGGTGTCCGAATTGGTACCCTGATCCATGACGTTGTGCCGATAACACATCCCGAATTGTGCAGCAAGGAGTTCGCGGAATCGTTCAAGTCCGCATTGTCCTCGATGCTGCGCGTCGCCGATTTCGTTCTTTGCGTGTCTAACTACTGCGCTCGGGCGATCGAACATTTCGCGGCCGGGAACGGCATCTCACCGGCCGCGATCCGGACGCTTAAGCCGGCTCACCAGGCTTACGATCAACCAGGCGGCGAAGCCCCGTTGCCGATCACCCTCGCCCGACTGAAACGGGAGGAGTACGTATTATATGTCTCAAACTTCGAGGCCCACAAAAACCACACCTATTTACTGCGGGTTTGGAAACGCCTGCTCGAACGGCTGGGCAGCAGACCACCAAAGCTGGTGCTGGTCGGCGAGCCGGGATGGCGGGGGGATGAGCTGCTGCTGCAGCTGCAATCGACCAATCATTTGAACGGTAACGTCATAACACTGGGCGATGTATCTGGCGCGGAGCTCGCCGCACTCTATCAATCGGCGCGGTTTACCGTGTTCCCGAGCGTTGATGGGAGTTGGGCGGCGCCGGTTGCCGAGAGTTCTGATGCGCGGCCGACCGTGCGTTGCGTCGAACACCGGTTCGGTTCCCGAGCTCGCCGGCGATCTGATCGATTACCTCGATCCTTTCAATGACAACGACGGCTACGAGAAGATCGCGCGGCTGATCGAAGACACGGAATATCTCGATCGGCGAGCGCGCAATATCCGCGAGAATTTCCGGCCGCGCGAGTGGCGCGATGTTGCCGGC
This sequence comes from uncultured Alphaproteobacteria bacterium, assembly GCA_963832875.1. Taxonomy (GTDB): domain Bacteria; phylum Pseudomonadota; class Alphaproteobacteria; order ATCC43930; family CGMCC-115725; genus AP-15. Next base: position 5,994 of record CAWHWB010000012.1, read on the forward strand.
GACGCGATCGGGATTATCCGATCCCTGCGCGCCGATTGGGGCGACGTGGAGAAGCACATCGACCCGCCGCAGGCAATGCCGGGGCGGTTGTATCGGTTGGGGCACCGCGAGGACGTTGCCGAGTTTGTCGGGACCGGCGATTTCGGCATTCGTCCATTTTGCCTGCGACGCTTCGTGGGATGCAGTCGAGAGCTTCGGCCGCTGGATGCGGGGGCGCACCGGCAAGATTTCGTTCGCGACCGAGCGGCGCGATTTTGAGCCGATCCTGGTCATGGTCGAGTTGTTTACGGTGGCGTGGCTGGAGCCGATGCAGCTGCGCATCGCTATCAACGGCACGAATTATCCGGCCGTCGCGCTGGACGCCGGCGCCCGCCGGTTTCTGCTGCTGCATGCCACCTCGGACAGCGGACGGGTGAGCCTGGAGTTTGACGCCATCGGGGAGATCGCCGCCGGTCTCGACAGCCGCGATTATTTGTGGTTCGGGGTGGCCTCTCTCGGCTATGCGCCCGGCACCGATGCGCTGGCTCGGGTCATGCTGTTGGAGGAAGTGATGGCGGGCATGTCCAACCTGATCACGATCCGACCGACACGTGCGTCCTACCGCAGCGAGCCGAGCGCCTGGCCTCGGCACGACCGTGGCGCCGAGGAGGCCGAGGAATAAGTTGAGGAGCCCCGGGGGAGAATGATCGGAAGCCGGGCAGCCCTCGCGCCAACCCCATCGTCTCGGAATGTCCGACAGTCTCAGCTGCTCTTCGTTGAACTTCGCCGCCCCACGGAATCGCTTCTGCCCGTCCCAAAACCAGCCGGTGGCGGTTTCAGCCTGTAAAAGTTGTGCTATTCACGTTGCTACGGAAGAGCCCAAAAATGCCGCTCCAGCAAACAGCCGAACGGATCATCCCTTCATCAGGCGCCGGGCTGCATTCGACCCGGGAGCCGGACATCGGTCCGTCGGAGGAACAATCCGGGCGCGTTGCCGAACCGATATCGTCGGAGCTTACACCATTCCGTTATCCGGCATTGCTCGCGCGGGTCTTCGACGCGCTGGCGGACCCGGACGGCTATGATGCCGGGCTCCGGCGGCTGGACGAGGACCTGCGTCGGCGCGGACCGAGCCAGTTTGCCCGCTTCTATATCGAGGAACTATTGGGGCGAAGCCCGGACACCGCCGCCGCAGCACGCGAGCTGGTATTATGGCCGTCTCGCCGGATCCAAGAAATCTTGTCCTCGAACGAATTTCTGGACCGGCACGACATTGTACTCCAGCGCGAATTCTCGCATCTGTCACGGGAATTTTTCTTCCATATTCCAAAGTCAGGAGGCAGCACGGTCTTCGAGGCGTTCAACTCCGACCCCCGGTTCTGCCCGCTCCATTTGTATCCGGGCTATGACAATGGCTGGTTCGGGACGAAACTGGGCTATCTGCGCAACACGGTGCTGCGGCTCGCCGACCCACGCACCCGGCACGTCTTCATCTTCGGCCACCCGCGGACCAGCCGGATTTTAACCAACAATCTGAAACGCGGCTGGGACAGCGCCTACACGATCCTGCGCGATCCGATCGATGCCTGTCTGTCCAGGATCAACTATGTGCTGACCCTGCTTTGCAACACCCCGAACCACCCGGATGTGATCGGCTGGCGAAACACTGCTCGATCTGCCCGAAGACCCGTTTTTGCCGGATCGTCGCCGCGCGCTCGAGCTCGCGCCAAAGATAGTGGAGCGGCTCGTGCCGGACAATCCGACTTGCCAGGCCTTGGGTACCGAGCCGCTACTGGAATCGGTGCTCGACAACGCCGCGATCCTCGATCTCAGGATTATTCGGGTCCAACAGATCGATGATTACATCCGCCATCGCGGGATTACCCGGTTCGACCGGGCGAATATATCAACCAGATATGTCGAGCTTTCGGACCTCGACCGACGCCTTCGGCTGACCATGTACGACAAGAATGCTGAAGATCTCAAATTTTACGATTGGGTCGGCCGGCACATGTCGCCCGGTGACGGGCCGTGGTTTGAGCTGTAGCAATGTCTTGCAGGTCAGCGGAAATATTGCAATTCGCCCCACAAGGTCGATCGGTCGGTCAGGTTGGTGTCGAAGGCCGGGGCGATGCCCCGCGCGGTCGATTGATAGATATTGGCGACCGGCCGGCCCAGGCTGTCGACCGACAGATCGAGGCCGCCGGCGAGCCCGCTCCAGCCGGTGTAATAATGGAGGGAGCCGCCGCCGCCCAAGGCCGCGTTCGGCGTTTCGCCGCCGGGCAGGCCGATCAGGGTCAGCGGACCCTTGTTCGGTCCCTTGCTCGCTAGATTGAGCCCGAAATCGAGCACTACAAAATCGCCGAGGAGCTGGTAATAGCTTCGCCGCGCGGAATAGATGATGCCGCGTGTCGAGCCGCCGATCGCCAGTGCCACCGGCGTCGTCATCGCCATCGCGCCGGTATACATCGGCGATGTCGAGGTCAGCGTGTTGGCGTCGAACGCCGGGCCGCCTCGGCCGCTGAAGCGCGCGTTGGTGACCGCGATCTGCGGCCGCTTGACCGAGCTTGCGATATCATAATGGCCGTTGTTGTAGAAATCTTCCGATGATGCGACCTCGACCGCGGCGGTGGCGTCCTGGTCGTAGACCCCATGGTTCATGCACGCCCCGACCACATTGCCGCGCAGCAGCACCCTGCCGCCGGTAAACGCCTCGATGATTCGACGCAGTTGGCCGTCGCATCCTTGCTCCCCCATTGGCCGCCGCTCGCGATCCAGCCATCAAAATCGATCAGCTTGGTGCCGCCCTGCCACTCGGTCGGTGAGCTATTGTCGTCGATGACGATATCGTCATGCTGCGAGATGTCGAGATAGGTGGCGGGGCCAAAGGTCACCGTCTGATTGCCGGTATGGGTCACCGCCTGATCGATCGTGACATTGTGCTGATTGGCGATGATATCGACCGAATCAAAGGAAAGCCCGCCAACCCCGCCGGCGACATGAACCCCATTCAGCGGCAGCCTGCCGGCGGCAGTCTGCGAGTTTGTGGCCGAAATCTTGCCGCGGCCAAACCGGATCTCGCTGACGTAATTCGGCCACCAATGTTCGGCTCGCCGCGAGCCGTTGAGCAGCACGACATCGTGCGAGGCGCCGGCCATCTCGACATCGGGCACAGTCACAACATCGCATTCGTCGAACCAAATGCCATCGTAGAACTTGCCGCTGCCGTCCTGGCTGTCGATGATCGGATCGACGCGCGAGAGCACGACATGCCACAAATGCAATGCGGCACCCCCGGTCATTTTGGTTGCGCTGGTGATGCGAAACCCGGTCAGGGTGATTCCGCTGTTGGCGCCGCTGCTGCCCGGGGTGCCGATGTCGATCAAATCGTTGGTCGTGCCGGTCCCGACATATTGCAGTACCGAATTGCCGCCGGCGCCCGCGATCGTGAAGCGCTTGTACCCAGACGGGATCGACAGCATCGCTGAAAAGCGCGAGCGGCCGGCCGGCATGTTCAATTTCGCCGAATGTTTGGCGACATAGGTGAAGGCGCGCTGCAGGGCGGCGGTGTCGTCGGTCTTGCCGTCGAACTTGGCGCCCTCCTGTCGCGGATCGAGCCCCGAGGCCGGGATCACCGCCCGCGCGCAGCCGCCATCGGCGAGCGCGACCTCCACATATCCGTCGGCGGCGGCACAGCGACCAGGTGAGAGCCGAAACGTCATCGGCGGCGCATCGCCGGGCGTGTCGACACCTTCGCGCATGACCACGCGACCCTTCGCAGCCCGCAACCCCACAAGCGCCGCATTCGTCGGCGCAACCGCCACCTTCTCAGCTTTGGTCGCAGTCTCGCCCGCCTGACTGCTCACTGCGGATCCGGCGATCAGAGAAGATGCTCCGATCAGGCAGATTGCACGCGCTCGAGTCAAAAGAAAAAACACAACAGATTGGTCTCTCAAGATTTATAAAGCCTGTTCTGCCGCATAGAGTAGCGGCGAAACGTCTGTCGCCGCCGGATATCTGGCACGTATCGTGACGCGTCCACGATCGCCGGAGCCTGTGCGGTGCAGCACGGTCACGTCTCGGAAGCCGATACGGGAGAGCGTCTGCTCAATCCACCGGACCGAAGGAAGAATCGGCGAAGTTCTGTCCGCAACCACCCTACCTTCATAGTTGAATAAAAAAGTCGGCTCGCGTTCGAAGCCGGCCAGATCGTAATATTCGGATTCCAGGAGAAGCATTGCGTTTGGGTTGCAGGCGGCGGCAAGGCGAAGGAGCTGTTCATATGGGTAAATGGTGTGGTACAGAACGCCCAGATAGAGGATGAAGTCGAAGCGACCCAGTTCTGCAAAGGTCGGAGACATCAAATCCAAACAATAAAATTTGAACTTTGGTTTTAAGTGCGTTCGAATATATTTCAACAAATCTCTGTAAATACCATCGATGCCAACTACGTCTCCCCCTAGTTTCTCGCATTGAAGCGACATGAAGCCGTCAGCACACCCTACGTCGAGTATCCTTTTGCCGCGAAGCGTATCGGCGGTAAGCTGAAGTCGATTAAATTCCGCTTCCAGAACCTCAGGGCTTTTATGACCCTGCGTCACGACACCATTTCCAAGATCAATCGAGTGCCACCAGCGGATGTTCCGATGGTCATCTCTTGAAAGATGGGCACCGTCCACCTTATTTTCCATCTCTGGGTCTTCCAATTGCGTAAAGTGTCTGAAATAATCTCACCGCGGAGATCGTGCTTTACGCGCTCGGCGATGTGAGCATTTTCTTCTCGAAGGGTTCTCGGAAAACGAGATGCGGCCATACCTGTTCCGCGTTCAACCCATCCCGCCTGATCAGGAGATCCTCAACCGCTTCCATTGCTCCCAGGCAAGTCGCTTCGAGCGGATCATCAAAGACCCAATACCCGCCGGGCACCATATACGGCTGCGTCGCATCGTAGGCGGACTGGATCGCGCTGCGGATATCGCAGTCGATGTGACACAATGCCGTTTTCTTGAGCTCCCTCACGGCATGCGGCGCAGTATCTTCGAACCGGCCCTGCACGAAGTGGAGATTTCCTAAACCGATGTATTCCACGTATTGGCGAAGCTCCGGTAGATCGACGCCCTGAAAATCGCCGGCGTTATGCGCATCAACCGTCTTATCGGTTGGCGGCATTCCAGCGAACGTATCGAATGCCAGGACCTGCACGTTTGGTAAGAATCTTTGGGCGAGAGACGCCATGAAAATGGCTGAACCCCCTTTGAACGATCCAAACTCGACGATGTGGCCGAACGGCAGATGAGTGGAAAAGAATTTGATCAATAAAAAGAGGTTTGCTAGCTTATCTTGCCTGACAATGGTCCGGCCGTCTACACGGTCAAGGGCCTCCTGAAAGTCAAAATCGCTTCTAATATTTTCCATAACATCAGATTTGATTAGGCCAAGTGCCCGGCGGTAGCCTTCGTAAGGATTTCGCCCGCGAGAAATCCCATTCCGGACACTCACCGGTGGAAGATCAGAAACCGCGAACCCGTCACCATCTCGCGTGGGAGTGCATTCGCCGCGAATTTCCACAGCCTGAACCGCCGCCACGAATTCGGACGGGCAAAAGAGCCGAATTTCGGCCCGCCCCACGCGATCGGCGCAACTGAAGGCAAGCGAGGCTGTCATGTTCTTATCCACCAGTTGCTCGGCATAAACGCGTCGCCTCGCCAGCACCTCGCGCCCGGTGTCGACACAAACGTCGAGGGTGGCGGAGCCTTTCGGCGGAAATCGCCGGATCGAATTTGATCGTTGCCTCGTATTTGCCGGGAAACAAATGTATATAAGGTCCGTACAACATTGTCCCGGTCCTGGAGCCGTCTACGCGGATCCGATCTTGCTCTCGTACGCCGATGCCGGTGAGCAGGCGCGGATCGTTAGCGACAAATCGGCGAAGCATTTTCGGCATAGGACTGCTCCTCTTAACACTGGCCAGCCGGCGCACGTAAATACCATCAGCAGCAACCCACTTGTGTTTCGCCACCGTCCCAATGCTGAGGTCCAGCGTCTCAGACAGCCTCGCTGCTCATTTTATGGTCCATGATGGCTCTAAGATTTTCTCTAACACCAGCTCGATTTCATAACAGCCAACAGCGTGTTTTTCGGGACCGATTGCGTAATTGTATCCATGATCGTTCTCGCGTACATGGCGGATGCGGAAGGTATTGGGCTCCAATGCCTCTTCGAATTCGGCCACGAGGCAGCTTCGCGGTATAAAACCGTTTATGGTCCGTGTTATAGCGACTTGGCGGAAATAACTTCTTTTCGTATAGGTCTCGGCTCGGTACAATGCAGACTATGAAGCCGCCAGCTTTGACGACCCGATGCCAATCGCGGATCACCTCTTGGTAAAATTGAATGTGCTCGAGGCAATGACTTGAGAAAACGCAATCGACTGAATTGTCTGGCCACGGCAAATGGAGACCGTCATATCCGGGATAATTTAAATCAACTCCTGTTGCGCCCGGTAAAGATGTCCTCTCGTCGGGATTGGCGTAGCCCGTAAATCCAATGTCGAGAACGACCTCCCCGCGACAATACCGAGCGAAAAACCCATCCAAAAGTCTGATCGCAAAGGCCTTGCCCGCCTCCGTCGGCGGCGGAACAAATTCTGCAAAACGCGCCGCATCGTCGGCGCCGTGGCCGGCCTGCTGCAAGATGTTGGCCAGCCCTCGACCCGAACGGCTAAGTTTATTCCTGAATTCGGCGCTACCTATAAATTCGAGCGCAATTTCGTGTGGCGACTTTCCTTCACCAAGCCTCGATACATAATATAGCAGCCCTTCGGGATCCGGATCTCGATTAAGGAGCGCGCGGTATAGTATACGCACGGTGGTGTGGTTGTCTAGCATGTCGATATCATCGATGTTCAATTCCAGATCCTCTCCAGAGTCCAGCGAGGTTCGAGGCGGGAACACTTGAAGGCACTGTTCGCCCGGTCGCGTTATCGCGCGTTTCGCTGCGTCCGCTCGAAGCGAGAGGAACACGCGCTCGCAACTCGATTGCCTCGGCAGCGACGCGCGCGGGCAGGATATCCATACACCGCCTGCCCCACTGACATTCCTCGATGGTGCTAAGGAAACATGGGGAACAGGAAACGTTTCCGCGCAGCGTCACGACCTGTGGCCCAACTGGACGAAAGCTATCGACATTCGTCTGTCCCGAATAGATGCAGATCGTCGGCACACCCATCTGCGCCGACATATGAGTCGTGCCGGTCTCCGCCACCGATGAACAGATCAAGCCCGGCGAAAACGGGAGGGATATCGGCGATCGGGAGGGTTCCGGCCAAGATCGACGACATCCGCTTTCGGCAAAGATGTGGCGATGAATTGCGTGTCGGGGCGATCGGCGTTGCCGCCGATTAGAACGATCCGCAATCCCTCCGCACATAATAGCCGCGCCAGTTCGGCGAAACGCTCGCGCCCCCAGGATCTGAGCTCATTCCGCGTGCCGGGGGAGATCCCCGCGATGATCCCGTCCTTGAACTGCCGCACCGGGGCTCGCCCGTTTAACAGCCCATCGCGCGCGCTGCCGGCCGGCTGCCGAACGTCCATACAACCGCCGCGGCCAACGCGGAAGTGCGGGCCCCCATATGCGCAACCATTTCAGCCTCGCCACCCATCGGCAGCGCCAGGTCGAGCGAGACCTCATCGTCCTCGTAACCGGCGCGGTAAGTGGCGTCAGTATGCGACAGCAAAATCCGGTTATCGTCGAAATACCGCAAATCAACTGCGAGATCATAGGACTGAGCGCCAGCGACCCGTATTTCGCAAGTCCACGCTTGATCACGGCTTCTTTATCGTAGTTGGTCGTGGTATCCGGATAAAAATCGAAGCCAAGAATGTGATCAAATAATCCCAATTGTTCCGCGATAGATGTATTCCACGGGCCGCAGACCAGAGTTATCTCCGCCTTTGGCCAGGTATCGCGGATCAAGCGAAAAGCGTCGAGCGACATCACGAAGTCGCCGATATGGTCGAGCTTCAGCAACAGAGATGCGAGGGCGATCCTCCCGCCCCCACACCTGGTGGCGAATGACTTCGATAACGGGGTCCGATGGCGGAGGGGCAGGCGACGGACGCGATTTTGCGGCCGCTTTTCGAACGATTGCGATATTCCGTGGAGTTCAGGAATTCCGCTACCAACTCGTGCGGCGCGCGCCCCGCCCTCAGCCCGTTCAGATAGGTCGCGAAGCCTCGTGGTCGGGCTCGCGTTCGTGGAAAATGCGGTACAGATTTTCAACAAAGGTTTCGTCATATGGTCGGTTCGGGTTTTTGTCCGCCAGCTTCCGTCGGTCCGTATCGTGTGTGATGGCCTGACCCGCGCCGCGCTGCCGCCGAGCAAACGCCCTTTCGTTCTTCGCGATGCTGTCGGCGACAGCGACCAGATCCTTGTGTTCCGGCGCGACCGACGGTCCGTATCTGCCGCGATCTTTTGTAACAGCACCGAAATATCGCGGCTTTTCCCGTTGGACGGCTCCGAGCGGAGGAGACGCTTGTTCGATCGCGCTCAAGGAGAGCTGCGCCGAATGGTCCCAGCTGAACCGCTTTGACCAATCCCGCGCATGGTCTTTCAATGACCGCAAAAATTCTGCGTCGGTCAACGCCCGTTCGATCAGCGCCGCGATGCTCCGATCGGAATGCGGGTCGAACAGCGCGTCTTTACGGCCGATCACCTCCGGTATGCTGGTTGTGTTCGATCCGATCGTTGCCGCGCCGCAGGACATGGCTTCAAGCGCCGGGAGCCCAAAGCCTTCGTGAAACGAAGGCATCACATAGAGCGTGCAATGTGAATAGAGGCAAGCGAGCTCGCTGTCGGAGACATGACCGGCGAAGGCCAATGCGTCCGGGCCCAAGCCCGCCCTCGTGGCGAGCCGGCGCAAAACGGCTCGTTCGTTGGCGTCATGATCGCCGACCAGCACCAGCTGATGCGCGTCGCGCACTGCTTTCGGCAAGAGACCGAAGGCGCGGATCAGCCCGTCAAAGTTTTTTCGCGGCTCGATCTTGCTCGCATGCATGACGAACTTGCCGCGCACGCCGATCCGTCGCAGCAGGGCCTTCGCCGCTTCCGGCTTGATATTTGCCTTTGTGAAACATTCGTCGGCGGCCGAGGACACCGAGATAGCGCGGTTGACGTCGAACCCGAGCGCATCGACCGCCTCGCGCCGCGCCGAATCGGAAACCGCCAGGATCAGGTCCGCCCTGCGCAAGTAGTCGATTTTCGAAAAGTACCATTTCCGTGCCGTCGGGTCGCCGAGATAGGTCTCCGGGTCCAGGAATGGGATCAGGTCATGCAGAATGACCGCGGTTCTCGTCGCGGTTTCGAGGCGTCCGATCGAGACGATCGCGGGATCGGCCGGGCCCTCGAACAGGCTGGTGATCAGCACCCAATCCGGGGCCAAGGAGTCGATCATCCATTCGCGGATCAGTTCGGCGGCCTCGATACGCCAGGAGTTTTCCGCGCCAGCGCGCGACCGGCGACGGCACCGCGAATACCACGATGTTCTCGGCCGGCAGGATCGTGGAGAAGTCGCGGCGGAGCGGCTCGATCGTGTCTTCGAACAGGCCGTTCAGCAGGATCATGACCTCGTGCTCGCCGCGGTTCTTGATGATGGATTTGGCGCGCGCCAGCGAGGAGCGGCCGATGCCGCGAAACCGGCTGCCCGTCTGTGCGCCTTGAAGATCGATCAGAAGCCGCATTCCCCTTCCCCCGCCCGGCGCGGTTACGCCATTGCCGTTAGCAGCTGTTGGTAGATCTCGCCGGCGCGCGCATCGAGAAAGCGCAAATCATCGGCGTCGTGCGCATTGCTCCCCCCTCCGGCCGGCCCACCCGACCCGGTCGTCCCCGCCGCGCCGGGGCGCAGCTCGTGCACCCGATCCCCGAGCGCCGCGGCTTCGCGCCGCGCCGCGGCGTTGGCCGGGTTGATCTGCGCCGCGCGTTGATAATGGGCCGCCGCCGCTGCGAAATCTCGTCGCAATTTCTCCAAATGGCCGATCTGCAAGTGCAGATCGTCGTCGAGCGGGTTTACCTCGAGCGCACGGTAATAGGCCTGCGCCGCCCGATCGAGGTCGCCCATCTCCTTCCGGGCGTGGCCGAGCTGCACGGTGATGTCGAAAGCGCTCGGGTCGGCGGTGACGAACTCCTGATAGAGCTTGGCCGCCTCCGGCCAATCCCGCCGGTCGCGGGCCGCATCGGCAGCGTCTCGCAGCGAACGCAGCTGCGCGATATCGGGATTTGCCGAGAGCCCGTGCAGCTGGGCCAAGTGCATCGGCAGCCAACCGAGCCCCGCCAGCTCCTCACTCGCGGCGGACATATCGGGATCGAGTGCGAAGGCCCGCAGATAGGCCGCTTGCGCCGCCATCGTCCTGCCCTGGAGCTTTAAGACATGCCCGAACTGCAGATGCGTATCCGCGATATTCGAGACGCAGGCTAGCGATTGACGGTACGCCGCTTCGGCTTCCGGCAAGCGGCCGGATTCCTTCAGCGCATGGCCGTATTGCACCCAGCATGGTGCGTCGAGCGGATCGCGTGCGAGCGCTTTGTGATAATGGCGGGCGGCAAGCCGCCATTGTTTCGCATCGCGCGCTCGATCCCCTCTGACGACGGCGCCGGTTTTCATCGCGTGGCCAAATCCGAGCATCGCAGATCCCAGAATGCCGCGCGGGCCGCGCTTTTGCGTCGCGACAACAGCCGCCGTCGAGGCGGCGGTCATCAACTCGTGCCCGACTTGCTTCGTCGCGGAGAAATCTCTTTGCAGCGCTGCGATCTCTCCCTTCAGTGCCCCTATCGCTGAACCGTGCTCGGCTTTTTCCTCCGCAGCGGTCGCAAGTTGCCTCCGCCGGGCCTCGATTTCCTGCTCCGCCTCGGCAAGTCTTGCCTCGCTTTCCCGACGCGCCTCGGCGTGCGTTGCCTCGAGGCGGCGAATTTGGCGGTGCGCCGCGACGGCCGCGGCGCGTTCGGCCTTGACTTCAACCCGAACGGCTTCCAGCTCTCCTACTCGCTCGTCCCTCTCCCGCTCTATGCGGTTGAAAGCACGCCGCAAGCTCTCGAGATCGCCGCGAAGCGCAAATTCAGCCGCGCCGCGCTGACGCATCTCTGTGTCAGCTTGGTCGATGTCAGCACGCAATCGCGCAATCTCGGCCTGCGCTTGAGCAAAGCCGGCCTCTGCCGCACTCGCACGCGCTTCGGCAGCTGCCGCTGCGGCGTCGCGCTCGCCGATCCGCGCCCGCAAGCCGGCGGCTTCGGCCTCGACTTGCGCCACGGCTGCCGCATGCTCGTCCCGTTCACGCACCAAATCGGCAAACCGTTCGCCCTGCGCCGCGAGTTCGTGTTGGATTTCAGCCAAGCCGGCCTCGGCTGCACCGGCTCTGGCTTCGGCAGCTGCTGCGGCGGCGCCGCGCTCGCCGATCCTTGCCCGCAAGCCGGCGGCTTCGGCCTCGACTTGCGCCACGGCTGCCGCATGTTCGTCCCGTTCACGCACCAAATCGGCGAACCGTTCGCCCTGCACCGCAAGTTCGTGTTGGACTTCGGCCAAGCTCGCCTCCGCCCCGGCCGCTCTCGCTTCGGCCGCCGCTGCCGCGGCATCGCGCTCGCCGATGACCGCTTGCAGCTTCTCCTTTTCTTTAGCCAGAGCGTTGAATTGTTGACGCGCCGGTTCCAGATAACTGTTCCTCGAAATCTCCGAGTACATTCCTTCGAGCAGCTGTTCTGCGTATTGAAGCGACTCTGAATTTACCTGACCTTTTGGCACCATACCAGCAGCAACTCGGATATGCCGCTCGATATGATTTCGGTTGATGACACTATGATCGGCAGTCGTGAAACGAAAACTTTCCTTTGCATCAGCCAGACTAAGCTGCAATCCGGTCATTTCCCGGAGCTCACGTGTCATAGATTGCCTGTAGCCGCGATCTCTAGCAAGTTGGGTCGAATCGATGGTCAAGTCAGCCGCCCGCGCGGCTTGAAGATATAGGTAAATATGCATTGCTGCAAAAATCGTGAAAAGATCGCTGTCGGACAGCGATGCCAGTACTTGATCGGTTCTCTGTTCCCACGATGGCGCCGCAAGCATCAATTCTCCATCACTCGCCGGAGCCCAGTGGCCAAGGTAAAAGTCACGCAAATTTTCAAAAAACGGGTCATGATTATCAATAACCCTAAATATAGATTGGATGAAATACCAATTACCTATCTGCCGATGATGGGAATATGAGGCCCACTGCGCCCAAAGATTTCTAGTTATCAGCAGGTGTGTACCAGGAAAATGCTCTTTGATCGGGTGAATTCTACCGAGCGATCGGGAAAACGCAAATACCGGAATTTGGTGCCGCCGGTGCGCATACCGGATCAAAAATGCTAAATATTTTAACTCACTGGGACGCAGCTCACCTCGCAGCCCACCAATGGGGATAAACCAGTCGTAAGACATTTCCGGCCGAAACAGCCGCACGCCACCGGATTTTCGAATTAAGCCAATATATTCGCGCCAATAGGAGACGCTGCTGGGATGTCCCAACTCCCACGACTGCGGACCGAGCTGGACGGCGTCGCCAGCGGTCAGGGTCGCTAGGATCTCGTTGAACGGCTCATAAAAGCAAATCGTCTCCGGGAAATGCCGAAAGAGAAGAGAAAACCAGGTTTTCCCGGTGCGCCAACTCGAGTGTATGAAACAGGGGGAATTGGACGAAGCCCCTAACTTCCGCAGCTCCCGAAACTGTTCGGGCGCAGAGCTTCCTCGTGGCTCGCCGAATGGGGCTTGAACAGGGGCGTCTAATCCAGCCATGTGTCGTCTCGTCATCCTTCACAACTCTAAGCGCCTGGGAGGAGCCCAGTCCGCCCACCGCAGCGCACCGACCGTCGTCGTGGCGGCGATCGATACGGAATTCTATTGCTCGCCGAGCGCAACGCAACTGAGCGGCTCGCCATTTGATATCGCGGCGAGGGTGATGTGCCCAGGTAGCGCACGTGGCGAGCGACAACCAAGTTCTTCTATGTCGCTAGCCCATCTTATTCACCGGCGGCCGGCGGACGTCATCTTAAGCGCTTGATTTAGTGAATAGAAGGGGTGTCGAAACCATCCATTTTGACCGGATCGAGGCTGCCACACCCGCCATGACCGACGATACGCTGCTGCCCTTCGCCTTTCAAGCCGTGGCGCGCAAGAAGGTGACCGCCGCCTTCGGTATGCAGCTGAGGTCCGCGAGCGGGCGGTGCGGATGGTGCTGGAGCACGCGGGCGGTCATGCCTCGCAAGGGGAAGCGATCGGCTCGATCGCGGCGAAGATCGGCGGTTCGGGAGAAACGCTACGCAAATGGCTGCGGCAGGCGAAGCGAGACCGTGGCGTGCGGGCTGGCCCGACGAGCGCGGAGCAGGCGCGGATCAAGGCCCTGGAGCGGGAGGTTCGAGAACTGCGCCAGGCCAATGAGATCCTGCGCAAGGCGTCGGCCTATTTTGCCATGGCGGAGCTCGACCGCCGCTCGAAGCCATGATTGCCTTCATCGACGAGCACCGCCCGGTCTATGGGGTCGAGCCGATCTGCCATGTGCTGCCGATCGCCCCGTCGACCTTTCTACAAGCATGCCGCCCGGCGGCGCGACCCTGCGCGCCTGTCGGCGCGGGCGCGGCGGGACGGCTTCTTGCGAGCCGCGATCCGCCGGGTCTGGGAGGGGAATTTCCGGGTCTACGGCGTGCGCAAGGTCTGGCGGCAGCTCGGCCGGGAGGGAATTGCGGTGGCGCGCTGCACGACCGCCCGGCTGATGCGGCAGATGGGGCTGTCGGGCGCAATCCGCGGCACAGCAGTAAAGACGACGATCAGTAACCCCGCCGCACCCTGCCCGCGCGACAAGGTGAACCGCCAGTTCCGGGTACCGCGGCCGAATGCGCTGTGGGTGGCGGACTTCACCTATGTCGCGACCTGGCAGGGGTTTGTCTACGTCGCCTTCGTCATCGATGCCTTCGCCCGCCGCATCGTCGGCTGGCGGGTCTCGCGATCGGCCGAGACCGGCTTTGTCCTCGATGCTCTCGAACAGGCGCTCTACGACCGGCGCCCCTTCCTTCACGGCCTGGTGCACCATAGCGATCGTGGCAGCCAGTACGTCTCGATCCGCTATGCCGAGCGGCTTGCCGAGGCCGGCATCGAGCCGTCGGTCGGCAGCGTCGGCGACAGCTACGACAACGCCCTGGCCGAGACGGTGATCGGGCTGTTCAAGACCGAGGTGATCCGCCGGCGTGGTCCCTGGCGCCATGCCGAGGCGGTGGAGTTCGCCACCCTCGAATGGGTCGACTGGTTCAACCATCGGCGCCTGCTCGAGCCCATCGGCAACATCCCTCCCGCCAAAGCCGAGGCGCGTTACTATGCCCAGATCGCCGGTCAGGCCATGGCCGCCTAACTCGAGCAAAATCGCCTCCGGAAAACCCGGTGCGGTTCACGGTCTTGCCACGCGATCCCTGGGGACGGCCGGCGCTGGCATAAAGCATCGCCTCCAGCGCCCGGTCGCTCAGTGCCGGTGGCAGCGGCCAGCCAAGCTGCGCGGCGGCAATCCGCTCGAGGGTGAGCGCGACGGTGCTGCGCGCCACCCCGATCGAGCGCGCGATGGCTCGCTCGGTGACGCCGCCTTCGCACTTGAGGCGCAGAATCTCGCGTATCCGTCGCATCGACACTCTCTCGGCTGGCATCGGCTCCCTCGCTCGTCATGGTCACGACGAGCACAGAGCCCTCGCGCCCAGCGGTCGAGCGATCGCCACCCCAAGGGTGGCCGAATTCAAATCGGAATGGCCGAGATTAAATCGGAATCGGTGGCCGACTTCATTCCGGAATCAGTGGCCGACTTGCGCCGGAATTCAGCAGGTATACCAGGGCATCAGTTCGGAGATGCGGCTGATCGGGTGACCGGCGGCGATCTTCGCGAGGGTGTCGGTGAGGTAGGTCTCCGGGTTGACGGCGTTCAACAGCGGCATGACAAAGCTTGATGGTCCGGCGGCATCGGGATCCGAGACTGTCGCAACCGGAGTCGCATAGCTTAACCGAGTTCCTATCTCGTTGACAGCGTCACGGGGGTCTAGCTAAGGTCCAGAGCGGTGATGGAGTTGCCATTAATCGCCGCTGAGACTGATGACCCCTGGCTGATCTTTTGGATATTGGACCGGGACATGATCGCAGGCGACGACTATAAGCCTACAACCCTGCCTTTGCTGCGTTGCCCGCTGGGGGTTCATTCATTCGCCGAGCGGGTGCCGACGTCAGGCATTTCCCAGTCGTGATGCGATCCGAGGAAGCTCTCACGAGCGGCTCGTCGTCATGTTTCTCAGCCTCCGGACCTGTCGCGATTATCCGCGAGGCCTTTGTCGAGGCCTCGCTGGCACGAGGGCGGTTCTATACGCAGCTCTGAACCGCTCGTGTCGGTCGCATGAGCAGGAGGCAGCCCTAACCATGCCGTTCACCCAACTTGATCCGCTTGCCTCTTCGCTCGTCAGCGTGACGGCGATAGGAAGCCTCTTGCTCGTTTTTGTAATGTTGGGGTCGCGTTGGCTCGACAATTATCTTTATGCGTTCGCCGCACAGTCGTGGATGATTGCCGCACTGTCGCTAACGCTCGGCTGGTTCGGCCACTATACCGAATTCTACTTAATTGCTGCGCTGACTTTGCTATTCCGCGGTCTGCTCCTCCCCTATCTGATTTGGCGAATTATCCAGCGCCTGCATGTGGCGCGCGAGCTGCATGAGGTTGTTCGGCCCGCCTCGGGTCTGCTGATAGGCGCGCTCTGCGTAGTCTTTGCCCTCGCCGTTTCCTACAGCATCGGCGACGTTCTCGGTCTTGACGGAACGCTCGCCATCCCGGCGCTCACGATCATGCTGGCGACGATTCTGATCGGGTTTCTAATGCTCGCGATCCGGCAAGAGGCGATCACTCTGATCATTGCTCTGCTGGTGATCGAAAACGGAATCCGCGTCGGTGCGCAGCTCCTGATCCCGGGGATGCCGCTTCTGGTCGAACTCATGACACTGTTCGATGTTCTGATAGCGGTGGCTTGCTTCGGTGTCCTCGTCCGCTATCTGCAAACCCATCTCGGCACCACCAGCATCCGCGAATTGAAGCGCCTGGTCGGATAGCCAAAGCGGCGGTGCCCGATTGTTCGAGGCGAGCGGCGTCGCCGCCTTCGAGGTCGAGCTGGTGCGCTTTCTAATCAATCGGAAGAGCCGCGAATGCCCGCTCCGCATGTGCCAACGCATCGCCGCCGTCGTGGCCGAGTTCCACATTGCGCCGAGACAGCCCGCGCGAGCGAGCGGACTGCCGGCGTCGCGCGGCAGATTGACGGCAGCCGCAGCACACCGCTGCCCGCGCTCAACGAATTTTTACTCGAGACCAACCCGGCATCATCATCTGGGCCGCAAGCCCGTCCTTGCGAGATCTGCAAGCCCCGTCGTCAACCGATGCTACGATTTTTTTGCGGAACTTTCAGTATGACATCACGGTCAAACCACAACTCCAACAGCAGCCGTCCGAGCGCGGCGGTTTGTGCAGCTTCCACACTTGGGTTTTACGAACAGATCGCGTCCCCTCAAGGCACGCATCGGCTATGCCGCTGTCCTCGACCGGTGGGCGACAAGGTTGCTCGCCGCGGCGGCGCCCAAAGGCGCATCCGAGCCGCGCGACATAAACTTCCCCGATCTGCTCATCTGCCTGCATTGTGACGCCCGAACCGCGGCGGAATCCGCGGCCGGGGCGGCGGTCGCAGGCAGGTTGCGGCAAAATCCCGAGAATGGGTTGGCGTCGCTCTCGGAGATCTGTCTTCCGCACCTTCGGCTGCTCGCCGGCGCGCTGGGGGACAATCCGACCGCAACGAAATTGCTCGCCCGCGAAGCCCTGAGCTTGCGCCAGATCGCCGAAGACATGCGCCGATACGCGCTCAAGCACGATGTCCTGCGTCGCTGTCTGGAGAGTGAAGAAGAAACTAACGCGGCGCAGCGAGCGCTGTCGATATCGGCCGGTCTTCGTACGCTCAACACGCCGGCGCCGCGCCAATGGGCACGCATCCGTCCAAGTAGCGAAGGCCCTGCAGCGACTTGATCAATGAGCGTGTTTCGCTATCTAGAAAGGCCGAATGGTAAGTCTTTTTCGACAGGGTCGGTTGTAATCATATGCGGAGGTGGCGCTCGTTCGTCCTGTTGCCGTCGAGATCGAACAGTGGCGTCAGCTGTTCCGATCAGGCGGACCAGCATGGAGGAATAGATCAGTGACCTTCCGGAGCATTCTCTTCCACCACGCCACCGACCGCATAGCGGATGAGCGGCTCAACGCGCCCGAGTTTTTTTCGGACCTCAATCTTGATCAGATCGTCGCCGCCATTACCGCAGGCAGAGAGGAATATAACCTGAAGCCCTTGTTCTATGCGCCCCTGTACGATATCAATGCCATCACCTATCGTCACGAGATCATGCAGGATCTCGAAAACTCCGACCTGTTCGACAACATTAAAGTTTTTGCGCAAAGCATGCGCACGATGCGGGAATATCTTGCTCAGGCTGAGAAGCTCCGACACCGATATCAGAAGGAGCGGTCGTTTTTAGAGGGGGTGCACGCCTACTGCGACGCCATAACTCGTCTGGTGCACGACTTGTCTGCAACGACATTCACGTCCTGCGGCCTACTGGCCTTCAGAGAATATTTGACGGGATACGCCACCTCGGCACAATTCACCTCGCTTCTCCGACAAACCACGGATCTCGCGACCGATATCTCCGCAATCACTTACAGAGTCCTGATCCAGATGCCCCGTGTGGACGTCTGCTTGCACGAGGGCGGGCCGGATTATAGTGCCGAGGTGCTGGCGACATTCGAGAGATTCAAGCAAGGGGCGGCGCCAAGGTATAAGTTCGATTTCAGCGATTCTCTAGACGTAAATCACATCGAAGCTCAAATACTAGACAGAGTCGCTCTACTTTATCAAGAAACATTTCAGGAATTGGATAAGTATTACATCTCCGAAACCGAGTTCCAGGATGTCACAGTCGTCATCTTCGACAGAGAGATCCAGTTTTACATCACATACCTGGAATATATCCGAAAATTTAAAAAAACGGGGCTGGATTTCGTCTATCCCCGGATAACCCAAACCCGCACCGAAGTTTTTAATCGTCAAGGGTTTGATCTGGCGCTGGCGGGCAAGCTCGCCGCCGAACGCGCCACCCCGGTCTGCAATGATTTTCACCTGAGCGGTCGGGAGCGGATCATCGTCGTCTCCGGTCCGAACCAGGGCGGCAAAACGACCTTCGCTCGCACTTTTGGTCAGCTGCATTACCTTGCGAGCCTGGGCTGTCCCGTCCCCGGGACCCATGCGCAGCTCTACCTGTTCGACAAAATGTTCACGCATTTTGAGAGGGGAGAGAACATGGTCGATCTGCGCGGCAAGCTGGAGGACGACCTCCTCAGGGTTCGCAAGATCCTCGCCGCCGCGACGCATGAGAGCATTATTATCATGAACGAGGTTTTCGCGTCGACGGCATTACGGGATGCAATCCTCCTCAGCGAGAAGATCGCCGCGGCGATCATGCGTCTCGACCTCTATTGCGTTTGGGTGACCTTCATCGACGAACTGGCGTCGCTGGGGGAAACGACTGTGAGCATGGTCAGCTCGGTCGTCCCGGATAACCCGGCACAGCGAACCTATAGGATCGTCAGGCGCCCTGCGGACGGTCTCGCCTATGCGATGTCGCTGGCCGAGAAGTACCAGCTAACCTCCGACATGATTAAAGAGCGCATCCAGTCATGAAGGCGCATCTTCTTCATCGGACACAGGATTTTGACTGGCGATGGGTATTGCAGGCGGCGGCGGCGCGGGAGGCAACGCGCACTCGGCGGCAATATCGCGGCCAGGAGTTTGACCGGCGAGCCGGGCTGCCTTGGAACGAGGAGGCGCTGACCACCGATCTGGCGCTGAACACGCTGTTCAACGCGATGGCGGGCGACGACGATTGTATTTTCGAGGTCGCCCGAAAGGCGATTTTTGCGGGCCTTAAAGGCGATGTCGAGACGATTCGATACCGCCAGGCCATTTTGCAGGATTGCCTGGTTCATCCGGCCGTTGCCCGAGAGCTCTACGCTGTTGCGGTCGAGGCCACCGAGAAGCAGGAGCGTCACTTTCTCGGCAGCGTTCTTGCTCGCTATCCCGACCAGGTTCTGCGGCACTCAGTAGAGCTGATGTCTATCCTTTTGGATTCGCAGAAAAAACTGAGAAAGATCGCCGATTCTCATGCCGATAAGTTCGTATCCGAAGGGTGGATCAAGTTTTTTGAGGTGTTGAAACGAGAGCTGAGTGACGATTATTTTGTTGGTGCCAGACATCACCTGGAGCGGCTGACATTTCGTGATGGAATATTGCTTAGTGCGGCGTTGGGCAGGGCCAACAAAGGGAGCGATTATGTCCTGCGCCGATTTCCCGAACACGAGGGGACATGGCTGGAGCTGTGGTGGAAATGCATCGACGCGCTGCGAAGCCTATTTCCGCATCGTGAGGAAACCTGCCCGACTTGGCTCCGCCCGCGCAAATCGCCGGTCTACAGCTTTTCGCTTCAGCCCCGTGACGAAGCCGGCGCACGGGCGCTCACGGAACTGCGAAATCGCGGGATCAGCCTCGTCGCCGAGGCTATCGCACAGTCCACGGACCACGTTCGCGACTTTTTCGGCATGCTGCAGGTTGAATTGGCATTTTACGTCGGTAGCGTCAACCTGCACGAGCAGCTCGTTCGAAAAGGGGAGCCCGTGTCCATGCCCGCGCCGGCGGCGGTCGAGGAGCGAGGACTGTCGTTTCGCGGATTATCCGATGTCTGCCTGGCGTTGAGTCTCGATCAACGCGTGGTCGGCAACGATGCGAACGCCGACAGGAAGGCCCTCGTAATCGTTACCGGCGCCAACCAAGGGGGCAAATCAACTTTTCTTCGCAGCGTTGGCCTCGCCCAGTTGATGATGCAATGCGGAATGTTTGTCTCGGCGGATTACTTCTGTTCGAGCGTCTGCGACGGCCTGTTCACGCATTTCAAACGAGAGGAGGATCCCGGAATGAAAAGCGGCAAGCTCGACGAGGAGCTCAGACGGATGAGCGATATCGTCGATCATGTCAGACCAGAATTCCCTGATCCTTTTCAACAAATCCTTTGCCGCGACGAACGAGCGTGAAGGGTCGGAAATCGCGGGGCAAATCATTACCGCCTTGTTGGATAACCGAGTTAAGATAGTGTACGTGACGCATCTTTATCAGTTAACACAAAAATTTCAGAAGAAAGACGCTGGGAACGTGCTGTTTTTGCGAGCCGAGCGCGCCAGGACTTTTAAATTGGCGGAAGGAGAACCATTGCCGACAAGCTTTGGCGAAGACCTGTACAACAGCATCTTTGCCGCCGAGGTCGAGCGCTTCGAGCCCGACAACGGGAACATAGATGCCGCGGCGCCGTAGGCAATCCGCCACCCGCCGCGCGGCGTGACGCCTCCGCGACACTTTGTAGGTAAAATCAGCGAAGAAGCTCAGGACCCCGATCAGCGGGTTGCCTTGTTAACTAAGCGCAATCAGCAGTATGACGACGAGCAGCGCCCCGATCATCGAGAGATAGAAGTTGAGATCCCCGGACTGGATGATGCGCAATCTAGTGGCTGCGCCGATGAAAAGCTTCTCGAGCGGCGCGAACAGGTATGGCCCGAATATCGGTGCCACATCGTGGCTGAACGCCAACCTGCGAATGAAATAGGGTTGCCCGTTGGACTCATGCGCCAGCTCGTGTTCCGTCTCCGCCGTTGGCCGATAGATGAAGCTGTAGAAAGTGCGCAAGGCATTGGAGAAGGTCAGAGCCGTAGTGGCCGCCTGGCCCGAATCCTGACTGCGTCCGCCGTACCACACCGGCGCGCGGCGCACGGCAAACCGTCGGCTCAGGAGCAGCGCGGTCAAGGGTATGAGAGCGAGGAGCGGCATCACGATAACGAGCAGGCTCGGCGAGATAAAGGCGAAGGTTCCCTTCAGCCTGATCGGCGCCCCCGTGGCAGGCACAAGCAGCGGACCAACGTGCATCTTTTGGACCGCCGTGGTCGCGAACGCTCTTGAGACCGCAGCTCCTAGAGACCCGAGCCAGACCGGCATCCCGACCGCCAACGCAAGGACAAGGAACCCGAGAAGCCCCACCGCGAGCGAGGTCGAGATCGGCACTGGTTCCGACTTGTCCTTGCGTCCGAGGAGCCCGATGCCGAATACCCTGACAAACGTCGCGAAGCTGATCGCCACCGTAAGGGCCAACCCTGCACCGGCGAGGGCAGCCGTCAGTCGGCTGGCGAGACTGCCGAGGTGGAAGCCCTGGAAAAAGGTTTGGAAGAGGTACCATTCGCTGACGAACCCGGCTTGCGGGGGCATCGCCGCCAGGCTCATCGCGGCGAACAGCGCGCCGACGCCGAACATCCATGGGCTACGGGCCAGAATTCCGCGCTGGACCAGCCGGTAGGTGCCCGCCGCGCGGTAGACCCCGTCGGCCGAAAGAAACATCGCACCCTTGGCGAGGGCGTGCCCCGCCAAATGAAGGAGAGCGACGGTCCAGGCGAGGCTGGCCAGATCCATCAGGCGGTCCTGGCGGAACATCAGCGCGGCGCCCAAGAGGCAGACCGCAATCGACCCGTTCTCCGCCGAGGAGAGGCTCAGTACCTCGCGCCATCCCTCCTCTTGGAAGGCATAGAGCGCCGTCAGAATCGTGCTCAGCACCGCGACCGAGACAACGAAGATTCCCGCGACCGAGGCCGCTGCCGCATGGTTGACCGGCAACCACCCAACGAGGCCGCGGCTCAGTGCGAAAAACGCTGCGTTCAAGACGACGCCCGACAGAAACGCGCCGGTCGCCCCGCTTGCCGCACCGTAGGCGCCGGGGAACCATTCATAAAACGGTAGCAGACCGAGCTTCGCACCAAACCCGACCAGCAGCAGGAGTCCGACAAAGAGCTGCTCCGCCCGCGGCATCGCCAGCGCGGTGGTGGCAAAGTCGCTGAACGACAAACTATTGGCATGGCCTGCCAACAGAATGAACGCCAGAATCAGGGCGACGGCGCCAGTCTCGAGCAGAGCTAACATGAACAAGACCGGCCGGCCGGTTTCCGATGCCAGACCCTCGCCCAGGATCATCACGGCGCCGCCTAGGCTCATGATCTCCCAAGCCACAAGAAAGCTGGCGGCGTCCTGCAGCCCGAAGACGCCGAGGGCGCCAATGAGGCTGGCGGCCGCGCCGAAGGTCCAAGCCCGCTGCCGTGGCGCCGGCGTACCTAGCCAGGAGGCGAGAATGGCCCCGGCCAAGCCGAAGCCCAGTAACCAAAGCGCATCCGGCGACAGCACAAAGACCGAGCCCGCGGGGCCGATCCCGAGCGCAGTATGAATGGGCGGCAGCCCTCCCGGGAGCGTCGTTCCGATCAAGACTAGAAGTGCCACACCGCCAAGTGCGAGGAACGCTCGGGCGGCGCCGGCCCATCCGACCAGCGCGAGCAATGCTGCACCAAGCCAGGCCGCCAGCCCGACGGCGAGAAGGTCAGCCGACAAGACGGCCTCCGCTGACCTTCTGGGGAGTCCGATCGAGGAACATCAGCAGCGCCTCGATCACCGCGGCCGGATTGGGCGGGCAGCCAGGCAAGTAGAGATCCACCGGCAGCACCCCTTCGAGGCCGTTGCCGCAGGCATACCCGCCGCCGGCGATGCCGCCCGAAACCGCGCATGTGCCGACCGCCATGACCCAACGCGGCAACGCCATTGCCTCGTAGGCCCGCTCCAGCGGCTCGCGCAGGGCATAAGTGACCGGGCCTGTGACCAACAGCAGATCGGCGAAACGCGGCGACGGCGTGAAAAAGATACCGAAGCGGTGCAGGTTATAGAATGGATTGTTGAGTGCCTGGAGCTCCGATTCGCAGCCGTTGCAGGAGCCCGCATCGATGTGGCGGATATGGAGACTGCGCCGGAACCCGCTGCGCGATTCCTGGTCCCTAAGCTTTCTATCGAGAGGACCAACGGCGTTGGACAGCAGAAGGTCGGATCGGTCGCGTGTGCCGAAAGCCCAGTCATGGGATGCGGCGACCGCCTCAGTGGGACAGGCTTCGACGCATAGTTGGCAAACAACGCATCGGCCATAATCGACCTGGAGCCGGTCCTTGCCGGCCTGGCCCGCGTGAACGGTGATCGCCGACGTCGGGCAAACGGCGGCGCATTCATTGCACGCAGGCTCGCATCGCTCCGGTTCGAACCGCGGCATTCCGAGAACGCCCTCCTGGCCCGCTCCCTGGTCGCGCCGGGGCCAAGGACTGGTTGCCTCCCCCTTGTGCAGCCCGAAAAATGTCCACAGCGGCATGCGTCGCTACCTCTAGCGATCACAGCCCGCAACAGTGAGGCCGAAGCTCGCCTCATTGATCGCATAGTCCATCATGTTGCTGTCGTGAACGGTGAATGGGAAAACCCGCCAATTTGAGAAGGAGGGCGACTTGATCTTCACGCGCGACGGCGTGCCGTCGGCACCGATATGGACCGCGTAGAAGAGGGAGCCGCGCGGCGATTCCGCCCATCCGAGGCCTTCCGAGTGCGGTGGCGGCACGCAATCGACGCGCACGGGGCCGTCGGCAAGCAAGACGAGCGCCCGCTGAATAAGGTCGATGCTCGAATCGATCTCGGCGATGCGGACTTGCGCCCGGGCATGAGCATCCCCGCCCTCTTTGACCGACACGGTGAGGGGTAGCGCACCATAGGCTGCATACGGGTGGTCCCGCCGAAGGTCGCGGTCGAAGCCGGAGGCTCGCTGGATAGGCCCCGTCGCGCCCTGATCGAGGGCGACTTGATGGGGCAGCACGCCTGTTGTGATCAGCCGATCCAAATGGCTGTTGGTGGTCTCCAGCATCCTCACATAGGTTGCGATCTCCTCGCGCAAGCGCCCCAGCGCTCCGCCCAGCCACGGCGTCGGATCCACGTCCCAACGCAGCCCGCCCGGTATCAGCAAGCTACGAAGAAAACGGCTCCCGGTCAGCCGACCATTGATCTGCTTGGCGTGTTCTTCGAGCAGCTTGCCTTCGGCTTCGCCGACCTTGAGCGTGGTCGTGTGCGAGAGATGGCCCAGATAGTGAAGGTGATTGTAGAGTCGCTCGAGCTCGGCGAGCAGCGAGCGTAGCATCTGGGCGCGTGGCGGCACCACGCAGCCGGCCGCTCGCTCGACCGCCTGACAGAAGGCGAGAGCATGGGCGAAGCTGCCGACCCCAGAAACCCGTTCCGCCAGAACCACGCCAACGGCAAGCGAGCGCCCCTCGAAGCGCTTTTCCATCCCACGATGCTTGAAAAAGAGCTGAGGATGGAGGTGGAGGATGTGCTCGCCGACATACAGGAAAATCAGTTCCACCGACTCCAACACGTCTGCCCGCACCGGTCCGAAGGGCAGCCGTTGGACATCGGCGCTCGCGACCTCCGGGAGGCCGCCATCTGCGGGCTCGAACGGCAATACCGCGTCGGCTGGATAAGCCGGGTCAAGAGGCGGCAGGACGGGTCGCGCGCCTTGATGAAGAACCAGCCGGTACGGTTCGGGATGGCCGCGAAATTCCACCCCGAACAAGTCGGTGATTTCGCGTTCGTACCAGCCCATCAACGGGCTGGCGGCGGCGACGCTGGGAACCAACCCACGAGGGGCGCATCGCCAAACGAGGAAGTCGTTCTTTGGCACGGTCGCGACATAGCGCAGCTCGATGCGGCCAGGATGCGGGTACCAGGCATAAGCCATCTGCATCCGCCCGCCGCCCCCGATCAGCTCACTGACCGCTGCAGGCAAATCCTCAGGCTCGATCCGTGCGATCTCAACGCCAGCCGCCGCACCCTCTCCGAGGACGGTCATGGCATCCCCGGGGATAACGACTGTGCGATCGATGTCAGATAATCCCATAGGTCCGCAGGCCACCAGAGGCCGAACACCAGCAACGGTGCCAGGGATAGCCACATCGGCACGGCGCACCACGGGCTCACCTTTCGGATCTGCGGCGCGTCATTGGAACCCGGACTGTAGTACATGGATCGAAAGTGGTTCATAAACCCGATGAAGATCACGATCAGAAGGATCGCCATGACGTAGACGGCCCAGGAAAAAGACGGCTTCAGCCCGGCCCGCATGATCGTGAATTCGCTGAAGAACAAGCCGAAAGGCGGCGCGCCGGTAATGGCAATTGCCCCGGCAAGCCACAAGGCGCCCTCGGTTGGAAAGAACCGGCTCACGCCTTGGATCTTTATGATCTCCTTTGTTCCATAAGCGCGCATCATGCTGCCGGCGCCGAAGAACATCAGCGACTTGTTGAGCGAGTGATTGAGCATATGATAGAGTGCGCCACCGACGCCGAGCGCGCCGCCGAAGCCGAAGCCCAGTGCCACCACACCCATATGCTCGACGCTGGAATACGCCATCAGCCGCTTGATGCCCTGCTGGCGCACGATGAAAAGCGCGCCGATCAATAGCGACAAAGTGCCAAACGCAACGAGCGCCAGCTGCGGAAGCTGACCAAGATCGGCCGCTCGCGCGATAGCGAGAAAACGGACAATGCCGATCATCGCCGTATTCAGTAACGCCCCGGACAGCATGGCGGATACGGGCGCCGGGCTTTCGCTATGGGCGTCCGGCAGCCAGCTATGCATCGGCGCCAGGCCGACCTTGGTCCCGTAGCCCACGAGCACGAGAAGGAAGGCGAGGATGATCAGCACCCGGTTCATCTTTGGCGCCGCCGCGCTCAGGACCGCCCAGGTCATCTGATAGCTTGGCCCGAGGACGAAACTGCCGCTCCAATAGAAGACCAGCGTGCCGAGCAGCGCCAGGCCGATCCCGGCCGAGACGATTGTGATGTATTTCCAGGCGGCCTCCACGCCCTCGGGGACCTGCTCGAAGGCGACGAGAAAAGTGCTCACGAGCGTCGTCAGCTCGATCGCGATCCAATAGATGCTGATGCTGTTCATCAGCGGCGCGACCAGAGTGGTTAGGGCAAACCCTGCAAACAGCGCGTAAAATCTGAAGAGGCGCTGATCCTCGTTGAGCAGGCGCATGTAGCCGATGGCATAGATCGAGGCGAGGAGATAGACGATCGACGTGCACAGGACGACCCAAGCGGCGGCCCTGTCGAAGATGACATAGTCACCCCAGAACAGAATCTCGCGCCCGTCGATAAGGAACGCAACCGGCAGCGCGCAGGCGAACGAGACCGCGCTGGCGATCAGGTTGAGCGCTTCGCAGATGCGCGGCCGACGCAGGATGAGACAGCCGATCAGGGCCACCAAGGGCGTTATCGTGAGCGCGAAAAGCAGCCCGCCGATCATCAGCGCGCCATCCTCTCGAGACCCAGGCTGCCGAGATCCAGGCTGCCGGTCGTCCCGACGCGGGTCAAGAGAAAGCCGACGGGCACGCCAAAGCAGGCCGGGCCGAGAAGAAAGTCGACCAGTACGATCACCTCGGTCAAAAGGCTGGAGATCGCCGACAAGCTGAAAAACGGCGACCCGGCTGGGATCGAGTATTGGATCAGCATTGCCGCTAGCTCAATTGGGTCGCGATGATCGACAGAACCGCCAACAGGAAAGAGGCGGCGAGCGGCTCCTGATACCGGTAGAAGCGCAGGCGCGACTGGGCAGTCTCGACGAAGACGACGGCACAGGCGACCAACGTGAATTTGATGATGAGCCCGGCCGCCGCCCCGAGCGCGCCGAGCGCCGTGCCCTTTATCGACAGGCCCCACGGGAGAACGAGCACGTTGCAAAAGATCGTATAGAGGATGAATTGCTTCATAGCCGACGCCCATTTGAGCAGCGCCAGCAATGGGCCGGAATATTCAAGGATCCGAGCCTCCTCGATCATATAGACCTCGATATGCGTGCTCGAATGAATCGGCATGCGGTCGGTTTCCACCAGCAGAAGGATAAAAAAGGCTGCGACTAGAAAGAGATGTGCGGGGCTCCAATAGACCGCCCAATTGGAGATGAGCAAATGGTTAACGACGAAGGGGAGCATCGACTTGGCGAGCAGCGCGATTCCGACAAAGACCAGGATCAGCGTCGGCTCCGCGAGGATCGAAACCATCACGGCGCGACTCGAGCCGATGCCGCCATACGCGCTCGAGGTGTCAAGCCCGGCCAGGATGATCATAAACGAGCCGAGAGTGAGGATCAGGCCGCCGCCGAGAATGTCGCCCATATCGGAGAGCGGCAGCGGAAAGTTGGTGAGCACCGGGATCAGAATCGGCACCGTGAGCATGCAGGTAAAGGCAACAATTGGCGTTACCCAAAACAGCCACGATGCAGTCTGCGGCGCTACGATTTGCTTGTGGAACAGCTTCCAGAGATCCCGGTAAGGCTGGAAGATGCCCGGCCCGTGGGCGCGCTGCACCCGTTCCTCGAATTGGACGATAATGCCTTGGATTAGCGGCGCCAGAACCAGCACCGTCAGAACCTGGCCGATCTGGAGAAGAATCTCCCGCGCGCTCATGGGCGACCCTCGCCCGTGAGCATCGGCGGCACAGACGGCGCACCACGCAAGCGCGCACGTGCTCCTTCATGGGGTTGCCAGGGCCCGCGCATGC
Organism: uncultured Alphaproteobacteria bacterium; assembly: GCA_963832875.1. Lineage (GTDB taxonomy): Bacteria > Pseudomonadota > Alphaproteobacteria > ATCC43930 > CGMCC-115725 > AP-15. Next base: position 33,596 of record CAWHWB010000012.1, read on the forward strand.
AAGCTCCTCCTGCGATCCACAGAAGCCTAGGAGGAGTCATCAGCCCTAAGGGCGGTTAGAAGGCGAACTCCATCACCCGTAATCCGGGAGCAGGATGATAACGCGGATCTGTGTTGTCAATAGACGATGCAGTTCGAACCGGCTGAAAGGATATCCAGCAGCATGAGCGGGGGGAGCGCTGGTCCCGCGCGCGCCGAGAGCGGGAGTTCAGCGCCCCGCCGAGCCATACCGAGTCCGAGACTGAAATCCGTGAAGCGCAAAGATGACAATCCGCGATTGGACAGCTGTTGACCGCCCGTACAGCTTGACGGGTGCTATATTCAACGAAGGGATGGCATTCCCTCAACCCGCCGATAACGCCGATGACTCCCTACTGCGTTGCATGCGGCGGGAGACAATGCCCCGCTTCCGCCGCCAGGCGGGTCCTTACGGCCCGCCGCCGATCCGCCGGCGCGGGTCGGCGGCGGCGAGTTCGAGGAGACCGCAGAGCGCCTCTTAATCGGATCGATCTCGGGACGCGTGGCCCGAAAGCACGCAGCCCCCCGCCCCTATTCCCGAGTGCGGCCGGCATTGGCCGGCCCCGGCTAGCTCATTCGGCGGCATCCCTTGTGGCGGCGCCGAACACATCGTAGGTTCGCTGCTGATAGTAAATCATGTAGTCTGTGTAATAGGTCGTAGGGTATTTCGGCGGCCTGTCCGGACCGACGCAGGTCGGCACCGCGGCCACCGGCCAGTCGATATTGGCGTCGCAGAAAAAAGCCAGAGCGTAGCGCTCGCCGCCCGAGCGGTTGACGGCTCGATGCGGCGTCGCCAGGAAACAGTCGTTGGTCCAGTGCTGCAGCAGCTGGCCGCCGTTGACGACAAAGGCGTCGGCAATGGCCGGCGCCGCGATCCACTCGCCGCTTTGCGCCCGGATCGAGAGACCCGGGACGTCGTTGGGGGCAAGGAGGGTAAGAAAACTGGTGTCGGTGTGCGGGGCAATCCCGAACTCGTCGTCCGGCGTGCCGGGCTGATGCGGATAATGCGTCATGCGTAGTTTGTATTGCGGCTGGGCGAACGGCTGGTCGAAATATTCGGCCGGCAAATCCAGCGCGCGGGCATAGAGCCGGACCATCTTCTGCACCAGCCGCTCCATCGTGTTGCAATAGTCGACGATGGCGTCACGAAAGCCCGGCAGAGCGGTCGGCCAGCGGTTGGCACTGCGGAAGCGCCGATCGGCCAATACGTCCGGATGGTCGCTCGGCAGATCGCGCGCGACAAAGAAGGCTTCGTTGAGATTTGGCTTGGTGACCGTCGCGACGGTCGAGGTGCGCAACGTGTCGCCCTGCATCGGCAGATAGCCGACATTGTGCCTGTCGAGTTTCGTCTCCAGCTTCTTTGCGAGCGGCTGCGCGTGGAAACGGGCGGCTTGTCGAAAAACCTCCCGGATCTGCGCTGACGGCACGCCGTGATTGACGATGAAGTAGAAGCCGATCTTAGTCAGCGCAAACCGGAGTTCTGCGGCGGTGCGGTCGATCGCCCCGGGTGCGCCGGCGAGGTAAGGACCGAGATCAATAACCGGGATGATTTCGTTGTCAGCCACGTGACGCTCCTGCCTGCCCGACGGACAAAAGCCAGATCGAGTGCTAAACCAAGCGGGCCGATGTCGGCCGGCCCGTTGGCGGACCGCCTGTGATCCCGCTCAAATATGCAGCACCGCCTTGCCGGCGAAATCGCGCTCGATCAGCCGTCGCGCGATGGCGCCGATCTCGCCCCAAGGCGCCTCGACGGCGATCCGCGGGCTCAATTTCTTGGCGGAGATCAGCTCGGCCAACAATCCCAGGCCAATTCCAGCGCGCTCGACGCTCATCAGTTCGTGGAACAGCGTTAGGCCGTAGAGCCGGACGCCGCCGGTGGCAAAGAATTCGCGGCTTTCGATCGCGGCGGTGCTCGCTTCCGAGACGCCGAAAGTCACGCAGGTGCCGTTCGGCTGCAGCATGCCGAGTGCCGCGCCGAGCGCGGGACCGCCAACCGAGTCGAGGATCAGCCAGAACGGACCGTGCGGCTTTGCGGCGGCGAGGTCGTGGCCGACGACGACCCGCTCGCCGCACCAATCCGCCACCGCCGCCCGGTGTTGATCGCGCCGCACATGCCCCCAGACGACGGCGCCGGCTGCAGCCGCAAGCTGGCAGGCCAAATGCCCGACCCCGCCCGAGGCGCCATCGACCAGGACCTTGCGGCCGAGCAGCAACCCGCCCTGACGCAGCGCATGCAACGCGGTCAGCCCGGCAACCGGCAGGGTAGCGGCCTGCGCATCGCTGACCGCCTTGGGCAGTGCCGCCACCGCATGGCTGCGACAGTTCACCCGTTCGGCCCAGGCGCCCGAGGGCAGGATGCCGACGACGCGAGTGCCGGGTTCGGGACCGCTGCCATTGGCGGCGGCCATATCGACAATTCCGGCGAAATCCCAGCCGGGCCGCCAGCCCGCCTCGGCGGCTTGCAGGGCTCGCCGCGTTTCGCCGCGATTGAGAGAAATCGCAGTGACCCTGACGCCAACCTCATCGCGGTCGGGCTCGCGCAGGCTGACTTCGCAAATCGCCAGCCTGCCGGGCACCGATGGATCGACCACCACGGAACGGATCTGCTGCGGCATAAGCACCCTCTGGTCGGTATTGGTCGCCCGCGGGCATATGCCCGCGGTTGCTGCCCCGCGATCACTGCAGAGCGTAGAAGCCCATAGCACCACCGGCCATCACCTGGCGCCTCGCCTCGGAGGACAACGGCCCGAGCCGGTCGCGGACCATCTGCGGTGCGCCCGGGAAGAAGCCGTCCTGATGCGGATAATCGGTCGCCCACATGATCTTGTGTGGGCCGATATAGTCGGCGAGCGCGGCGATGCTGCCTTCGACCGGCTCGAACGAGATCCAGCAATTGCGCTGGAACAATTCGCTCGGCCGCATCTTGGGAGCGGTCTCGTTGAACCCCTGGTCGTCGAAATGCCGGTCCATGCGGTCGAGCCAGGGCGCGATCCAGCCGCCGCCCAATTCGAGGAATGCCACGCGCAACCGCGGGTGACGATCGACGACGCCGCCCCAGATCACGCTCATCGCCGCCAGCATCATCTCCATCGTATGTGAGATCATATGGCGCGCCGCGCGGTCCGCTTCGAAGCGGTCGACGCCGACGGTTGGCATCGCGGTGGTCGAGCCTTCGTGAAACCCGACCGAGAAGTCGAGCGCCTCGGCCATCGTCCAAAACGGCTCGTACATCGGGTCGCTGATCATCTTGTTGCCGTGATACGGGTTCGGCCGCAGGAAGCCGCCGCGCATCCCGAGCACCTCGCGCGCGTAGCGCATCTCCTCGATCGCGAGCTCGACCGACTGCATCGGCAGCATCGCCACTCCGAACAGGCGGTCGGGGTAAGGCTTGCAGTAATCGGCGAGCCAGCGGTTGTAGGCGCGGCACATCGCGGCGGCGAGACCGTGGTCCTCGACGGCGCCGGCGAACAGGCCGAGGCTCGGATAGAGGAACGCGGCATCAATCCCGTCGGCGTCCATATCGACGATGCGGGCGTGCGGGTCGAACCCGCCCTTCTTCCCCTCGGCGTATTTTAGGGTGTCGGCCTTGACCACGCCCTGCCGGACGCCGACCGCGCCGAGACTCCCGATCCCTCGCGGATTGCCCAAGAGCTTGCCTTCGACGCCCAGGCGTTCCTTGCCGTTTTCATCGATCACCATGCGCGGCCGGCGCTCGCGAAATGCCGGGTCCATGTACTCCTCCCACAGCGAGAAGGGCTCGAGGACGTGCCCATCGGCATCGATGGCGTTGTAGGTGCGAGCCATGACCCTCTCCTTATCGGATTGTCCGCAGCAAGCGATGCTAGCGTACACGCGATGCCGGCGCGAGGCCGAAGTCCAGATTTAAGCGATTGGCGACCGCTATCATCGCGTGTTAGTGCGGGGCTTGGAGGATTTGATGTCACGGCCCCGAGCAGCAGACGATTTCAAGACAATCCGTACCCGCATGGAGGAGTTGCGGAGGGAGCGGCTGTCCGCGCAACCAGCCCCGACAACCGAGACCAGCGTCGCGGGTCATCGTGGTCCTTGCGCCTGTGGCAGGAGCCTATTCCCTGACGAGTGCGACGGATCGTGCAAAGCGTTTTGACCCGGCGCCGGATTGCCATTCAGGGTACTTTGCGAGCGCGCGGCTGTGGGGTTAAGCTGCCGAAAGGCCCATGAAGGAAAACAGCCATGACCATGATCGACATGCATGCCCATTGGCGGCCCGCCGAAGTCGCCGACGCGCTGCGCGCCCGCACCCGGGAACCGCGCATCCTTCGCAATCCGGACGGCGTTGAGGTGCTGAAGGCCCCGCGGATGGGTGAAGCGCCGCTCGCCGAGGCGTTCGATGACGTTGATTTTCATCTCGGCCGGATGGATCGCCAGGGGGTCGAGACGAGCGTGCTGTCGCTCCTCGGTTCGTTCTGCTGGGTCGAGGCCCTGCCGCTGGAAGAATCCCTGCCGCTGTGCCGAGCCATCAACAACGGGCTTTCCGCGATTTGTGAGGAGCATCGCGGCCGCTTCGCCGCGTACGCAGCACTGCCTCTCGTGGACATTTCCGCCGCCGCCACCGAGCTCGAGCGGGCGCTCGGGCTGCCCGGCATGATCGGCGCGCAGATACCGGGCAACGCCTTCCTGACGCGCGATGACGCCGAGGGGATGCGCCCGTTGCTGGACGTCGCAAACCGCCACCATGCGGTGCTGTTTATCCATCACGGCCCGCGGCCGGGCGACTCGTTCCCCAAGGTCGCCGGCGGCACCGACAATGCGCGCCGCCGCAACGGCACGCTCGACATGCAGGCGAGCCTGTCCTCGGTGATGGTGACGCTGTCTCTGACCGACTACCTCGCGGACTACCCCGACGCGATGGTCCATGTGCACAATCTGGGCGGCAACATTCCCTATGAGGTCGAGCGCATGGACCATCGCTGCCTGCTCGACACGCCGAACGAGGAGCTGCCGTCGTCGCGCTTCCGCAGGGCGAAGGTGTACGTCGATTGCAACTCCTTCGGCCCGCGCGCGATCGAGGCGGCGGTGAACCTGTACGGCGCCGAGCGCATCGTGTGTGGCACCGACGGCACCGAGTTCGGCTGCGACTGGACCCGGAAGGCGCTCGCCGAAGCGCAAATCGGCGAGGAAGCGCGCGAGCAGATCCTGCACCGCAACGCCGCTGCGATGCTCGCCCGGGTCGCCGGGACCGCGCAGCGCGAAAGATCCGCCGCCTGATCCTACTGCGCCCAGCCGCGGTCCTGGTGCGCGCCCCGCGAGGTTGCGATGCCCGAACCCGAACATGTCGATCGGCGCCGAGCGGCACTGATCGCCTACGACGTCTGCCGGCGCGCGCTGGCTCCGTCGGACCCCGCGCGCAGGGCCGCGATGCGCCCGGTGCTTGATGCCTGGGTGCGGATGATCGCGGCGGCGCGGGCGGCGCGCGTGCCGGTGATCTACACGACTCCGGTCAGCCGCTCCGATGGCGCGGACATCGTCATGCTGCCGACCGACCTTTCGGCGGAGACCGGCGTGCCGCCGCTCACCAACGCGGTCGAGGGCACGGCCGAGGCCGGCTTCCCCGACGAGATCGCGCCGGAACCTGAGGACTACGTATTCCTCAAGCGCCGTCCGAGCGCCTTTTACGGGACCGGCGCCGCCGAGCTGCTGCACATGTTGCGGCGCGACACGATCATCATCGGCGGGGGCGCCACCAATCGGGGCGTGGAGACCAGTGTCCGCGAGGCCTTCAACCTCGACCTCGCTTCTATCGTGGTGCGCGAATGCTGCTGGAGCGGCGACCCGGCCGCCCATGCCTACAGCCTCGACAAGGCGATGAAAATGTACGCGCGCGTCCGAAACCTCGACGAGGTCGTGACGATGCTGCGGGAATGAGGGGTCACCGCGCGATTGATACCCGATCCATGCTGACCGCAAGAGAGAGCATCGGGGTATGAGCACCACTCGGAAGTACGTCGTCTTCGACCCCGCCATCGGCAAAATCGACCGCTCTATCTTCAGCGAGCAGGCGATCTACGACGACGAGATGGAGAAGATCTTCGCCCGCGCCTGGCTGATGATCGGGCACGAGAGCCTGGTGCCCGCAATCGACGATTTCTTCCACACCTATATGGGCGAAGACCCGGTCATCCTGACCCGCGACGCAGAGGGCCGGCTGCACGCGCTCTTAAACATGTGCCGCCACCGCGGCAACCGCGTGTGCCGCGTTGACGACGGCAACGCCAAGCGCTTCATGTGCACCTATCACGGCTGGACCTACTTGAATGACGGCGCCCTCGAGCATGTCCCCGGCGAGTCCGAGGCCTATTACGGGGCACTCGATCGGCCGTCGCTCGGTCTGATCGAAGCCCGCGTCGAGACTTATGCGGGGATCGTCTTCGCGACCTGGGCCAAGGACGCGCCCAGCCTCGAGGCTTATCTCGGCGACGCGCGCTGGTATCTCGACACCGTGTTCAATCGGCGCGACGGCGGCATGCAGGCGCTCGGCCCGATCAAATGGCTCGAGCCGGCCAACTGGAAGACGATGGTCGACAACTGCTCGGATAACTATCACGTACCCACCAGCCACCTTTCCAGCGCCCGGGTCCAGGCCCGCTGGCTCGGCCGCCCGCGGCTGTCGCACGAAGACCAGTTCGCGAGTCCCAACAAGCACGCCTTTGTCAACGGGCACGGGCTGACCTTCCGCGACGCCGACGACAACCTCCCCCGCTACGTGCACGGCATGTCGAGCGAGACGCTCCCTCGATTCCAGGCGTACCACGACGCCACTATGCCCGAGGTCGAGCGGCGGCTCGGTACGTTCCGCGCGCGCCGGGTGCAGCTCGGCAACCACTCGATCTTTCCGAACGGGATTCTCGGGCTGCGGCTGGCGCTGCCGCGCGGCCCGCTCCAGACCGAGTTCTGGCACTTCGTGCTGGTGGACCGGGACATGCCCGAGGATCTGAAGCGCGCGGTCCGTATCGGCAGCCAAGCCAACAATGGTGCAGCCGGCATGTTCGAGCAGGACGACGTCGACAACTGGCGTCAGGTGACCCAAGCGAGCATCAGCCGACTCGGGCGCCGGCTCCCGCAGGATTTGTCGATGGGCCTGGGGCACGCGGGGCCGCATCCCGATTATCCGGGGCTCGTCGCCGAACGCTACATCTCGGAGAACAACCAGCGCCTCTTCTACCGGCGCTGGGAAGAGTTCATGAACGCGAAAGGCTGGGGCGACATCCCGCTCGACCCGATCAAGGCCCATTTCGACGGAACCGCGACGATGCGCGGCTAGTGCACCAAAGCACCCGCCCCGTTAGTAGCAGGAAGCGTCGGCGGCATCTCGACTGACTGCCATGATGGCGGACATCCAAAAAGCGGAGGGTAAGATGCCGGTGGTTCGCGGAAGTTGCCTATGTGGTGGTGTGAAATACCAAATAACGGGTCCACTAATGCTCAGCGGCAATTGTCATTGTTCAAATTGCCGAAAGGCTCACGGCGCTGCTTTTCGCAGCCGTGCACGTGTCCGTGTCGAGGACTTCAAGTGGGTGAAAGGGGAGGAGTTAGTAAGATATTTCAAATCCTCAGCTGGATTTCATCGCGGGTTTTGTAGAGTCTGTGGTTCGCCGATTGTAAACCGCCCTGATCGCACCCCGGAACTCGGAATTGCTCTTGGCGGTCTCGATGATGATCCAGGTGTACGCCCCGAACGCCACTTCTACGTAGCGAGCAAAGCCCCCTGGTTTGAGATCACCGACGATCTACCACAGCACGCGGAGCTTCCTCCTCGTTCCGAACTCCCCGGAGCATAAGCCGCACTAGAGCTGTCGTTGCTATGAACTTTGTTCGAGCATCGAGCCTCTCCCTGGAGCCCTCCGCCTTGATGGGGGAGGGTTGGAAGGGGGTGATGTTTGCTGCCGCACAACTCGGGACGTGAAGAAGCATCCCACCGACGGCGCACGTGCGTGAGTCCGCACTTTACGCCGGACTATGACCAATGCAGAAAGGCCGGTCTGGCAGTCTAGCAAACACTGTGCTCTTCATCAAATGACGGGGTAAAGTTCCACCGCCAGTGCCGATCGGCCGCTACATTGCCGACTTTGTGTGCCACGAGGTGCGGTTGATCATGGAAATCGACGGCGGCCAACACGATCGCTCGTCGCCGCGGGAAGCCGAGCGGAGCGGGTTTCTGCAAAACCACGGTTATCGCATTCTGCGGTTTTGGAACAACGAAGTCCTGGGAATTCCTCGACGGCGTGCATCAGACGATCGCGGACGAACGAAGCCGCGCCACCCCCACCCAAGCCCTCCCCCATCGCGAGGGGGAGGGCTTTTAGGAACCCTCTCTCCCGGGGGGAATTATATACTTGCCAAACACGGCGAAGCCGCGCTCCAGCGCGGGTTGACGCCTCATTCATCCGACTTCGGTTTTTCGGCGCGGGGCTTCGCCGTCGCCAATCGGCGCCAGATTCTCGTTGAACACGGCCTCGTCTTCGCTTGCCTCGGCTTCTCGGGCAGCTTCGATGAAGCGTTGGGATTGAGGCTTTCTTTTTGATTTCGGCTGCTTTGCGGCCATTTAGACGCACCTCACATGGTCGGCCGGCGTTGGCATCACTAAACCGGAGGCATATCATAACCGAAAAGGCTCGCCGAACGGGAGAGACGACGCCATGCCGACCGCGCCGAAGAACGTTGATGGCATCGATATAGGTCGCGTCTTCTTTGATTTGGAGAACCCTCGGCACGAGCCGTTCAAGACGGAAGATCAAGTTATCGACTATCTCTGCGAGCGCGAGGAGGTGTATCCGCTCGCTCGCGACATCGCCCGGCATGGACTCAATCCGCTGGAGCGATTGGCGCTCGTCCCCGTCAAATCTAAAGGTGGTCGCATCACCGGCTACACAATGGCGGAGGGCAATCGGCGGCTGTGCGCCATTAAGCTCCTTGGTGATCCCGAGAGAGCGCCAGCGAACCTCCGCAAGGCGTTTGAACAGATCGTCATCGACTATGAGTACGCACCGATAACTAGAGTAGCCGGGGTCGTGTTTGATAATAAAGATGACGCTACGATATGGCTTGAACGCATCCATGGCGGTACGCAAGGTGGAATTGGCAGAAAAACATGGAATTCGGAGCAAAAGCAACGCTTTAGCGGCACATCCAAAAATAGAACTGCGCAATTATTTTTGGATTATGCGCAAGATAAAGGAATGATTACAGCGGATGAGCGAAAACGGCGCCTTACCACAGTGCAGAGGTTCTTAGGCAATTCTGTATTCAAAGAGATTATTGGAGTCGATGAAGACGACCCAGAGCAACTTTCACGGACTAGACCGGAGTCAGAATTTGATATCATTGCGCGCCGTTTCGTTCGTGATCTTGTCGAAGGGAAAGCAAATTCACGAATGAACAGAGCCGAGATAATTCAATATGCTCGACCACTAAGTTCTTTGTCGGGCGTCACCACTCTACGAATTCCAGCAGAACCATTAGTATCTGGCCCAGCACCAAGACCGGCGCGGCGCGCCCGCCCAGGCCGTCCGGCCCGAGTGCGCCACGTGCAATACGAAGAAGAAATTTCCACCGCGTTGAAGACCTATGGCAACGAAAAGCTGCAAAGTCTCTATCACTCGATCTGCAACATAGACCTCGACCCACACACTCCGATTGTCGCGATCGGTGTATGGGCATTTTTTGAAACCCTGACCGCGTGCGCCGGCAGACATGATGGCACAGCGTTTGCTGCCTTTCTCGGGAATGCCAAACTTGCAACCTACGGAAATCACCGGCGATCGCGTTGCGATACGATCGGCGCTCGATCGCGTGCGCGATTACGGCAACATCACGAAGCACCACTCAATCGCCGGCACGTTCAACGGCGACCAACTCAATAACGATATGATTTTGCTTAAATCTTTGATCCTGAAGTGCATCGAGGAGGCGGAAAGCAAAAAGCCCTAGAGAAGGGCTGGCCGAAATGCAACACGCTTGCTATCTTCCGCTTTAGCGGCAGGACAGACGGAGCAGAACGTGTCGCGGACAGCCTCGCCATTGCGCTACCCCGGCGGTAAATCGCGTTTGCTAGAGCTTGCCGCGCTTATCCTTCGATTAAACGATCTGGAGCGTGGACACTACGGTGAGCCTTACGCCGGCGGATGCGGTCTGGCGCTCAGCCTGCTATACGGCGGGTATGTCGCCGACATCCATATTAACGACATCGACCCGGCGATCTGGGCATTTTGGTACAGTGTGTTGTTTGAGACCAAGACGCTCGTCTCCTTGGTTCAAACGACGCCTGTAACAGTGGAGGAGTGGCATAAACAGCGCGAAGTCTATTTCGCGCAGAACGATGCTGATCCGCTGACGCTCGGATTTTCGGCGTTCTTTCTCAACCGGACCAATCGCTCCGGCGTCATCAAAGAAGGCGGCATCATTGGTGGCCTCGACCAAACCGGAGAATATAAAATAGATTGTCGATTTAACCGTGACGATTTGTCACGTCGTATCGAAAGGGTATCAAAATATCGGGGACAAATTCATCTGACTCGACTTGACGCATTGCGGTTTCTTAAGAAAGCAAATAATGCGATACCAGATCGCTCCTTACTCTTTATAGATCCTCCTTATTTCAAGAATGGTTCGCAGCTTTATGCTAATTACTATGGTCCAAAAGATCACGGAATGCTTGCGCAATACGTTATATCACTCGATCGTCCATGGATCATTACCTATGATGATAAGCCGCAAATCAGAGAACTGTATAAGTCTAGGCGGCAGTTTTGCTTCGATATCAGCTATTCTCTCCATGAAAAGCGTGTCGGCGTCGAGATTTTGATCGCCTCTAAGGGCATCAAGATGCCGTCAGCAGCAAAACAAAGGCAGGTGAACCGTCCCCAATATAGGGGTCGATCACCGCTACTCGTCTAAAGTCAGAAATGGCAGTAGGAGTTGTTCTGGTTCTCGGAAATCCGGCGCGCTCGGTACTGCGATCGGCTCAGGTGGCGCAGGTGGCACCGGTTTCGTGATCAGTGCCACGGTACGTTAGCCGCTTTCCAACGATCCCTCTCATGGCCCGTTGGGTGCGCTCAACGTCGCTGACGCCAAGGGCGACGCGCTGGTTGTAACGGAAATCAAACTCGGCCAGATACCGCTTCATATGCTGCTGGCTGACATGGTGATAAGTGCCGATGATCCCGCGCTTGAGGATCGAAAAGTAGCCTTCAACGGTGTTCGTATGGGCGTCGCCCCGGACGTATTCGCCGATGCCACGATTAACGGCATCATGCGCGCGAACATCGGCCCAAGGATGCGGTACTGGCCTTCGCCGTCCGTCATCAGCCAAGACGCCTCGTCGAGCTGGGCCTGGAGGACCGGGCGCAGCGTCCGGGCGTCAACCGCTGGTACGTGCTGCGATCGAACCTCGCCGCCGCGCTCGACTAGGGAGAACACCGGCTCTTTGCCAGCGCCGCCCACATTGGTTTTGACGCGCTTCCACGCGTGCTTGTTCCGCTCTTTGCCGCCAACGAAGGTTTCGTCCGCCTCAACGATCTTGCCGTCGCCGCCGAGCGACGCCATCAAATGCGCGTGCGGGGCCATCGCCTCGCGGATACGATGCGACATGAACCAAGCCGTCTTGTATGTCACGCCAAGCGTGCGGTGTAGCTGATGGCTGCTAAAGCCCTTCTTGCTGGTGCATAGCAGGTGCATCGCCTGGAACCACAGATGCAGCGGAATATGGGCCAACTCAAAGACGGTGCCAACTGTTACGCGGAACTGTCGCTTGCATGGACCGCAGCGCCACAAACCGCAGCGACCACCCCGTACCTTAGTGATCCGGTCAAAGCCGCCGCAGCGCGGGCAATGCGGGCCTTGCGGCCACAAGATACTTTCCAGCTTCTCGTAGGCGGCGGCTTCGTCGTGGAACCACGGGGCGGAAAGAACGGATGCGGCCATGATCTATCTCCTTGATTCAGAATATAGCTCAGGCGGATGTGTTTGGCAAGTATATAATTCCCCTCCCGGGGGAGGGGAAAGGGTGAGGGGGCCGGCGCCAGTCATGCAACCTAGTTTGAAATCAGTTCTGCGGCGGCGATCCGGTGAAAACGAAACGCATTCCTGAGGCCGTGCTCAGCCCGGCGGCACTGACGCCGCAGCAGGCGTTGTGGTTCGAGCTGATGCAATTCTATATCCGCGAGGCCTGGCTGCTGGACGAGCGCAAGCTCGAGGAGTGGCTCGATCTCTTCACCGACGATGTCCTCTACTTCATGCCCCGCCGCAAGAACGTCCCGCGGCGGGAGCAGCATCGCGAGCTGACACCGCAGGGCGACCTAGCGATCTTCGAGGAGAACAAGCACTATCTTGAGATGCGCGTCGCCCGGCTCGAGACGGGCATGGCCTGGGCCGAGGATCCCCCGTCGCGCACTCGCCACCTGATCGGCAATCTCGAAGCCGCACCGCTGGAAAACGGCGAGACCCGGGCCAAGACCGCGTTTCTGGTGTACCGCTCGCACCTGGAGACCGATCACCAGCTCCTCTCCGGCTGCCGCGAGGATATGCTGCGCAAGGTGGAGGGCATGTGGAAGGTGGCCCGGCGCACGATCGTGCTCGACGCCAACGTCCTCCTCGACAAAAACCTCAGCGTTTTTCTTTAGGGCCGAAACCCGAGATCCTTGTGGGCTCTAGCAAATTTGTTAAACTCATCTTTGGAGGTCGCCCTAAATGGGCGAGTTCTACGCAGCGCGAGCGGAGGCATCGGCAGAACTTCCGGCGCTAACGGGTACGGCAGCGGAGCATTGGGCAACGCCGGTTACGGTGGCAGCACGGCCTACCAGGCCTACGGCAATTCGATCGACCGAAGAGGCGGGCATAGCGCTCGCGACAGTCGGCGAGTTTGGGCGCCCTCTCCGGTGCGGGGACATCGAGCAAGCGCCGGATCAGGGCGAGCGTGGTTGGTGCGAGTTGGCGAGGAAATCGAAATGGCGGATCCGGGCGGAAACCGTCAGACAGGACATGCAGCAAAAAGCGCCGAATGAACTCGCCGGCCGTTAGGCCATGACTTCAGCCGCTGCGGGTGCCCAATAATCTTTCAGCGGAAGCGGACTTGTCTTTCGGTCAGGTCGAAAAGCCGGCTGTTGGCGATGGCGACCCGGTGGGCGGCCGAAATCGTCGAGCACCCTGCCGGCCGCCGAACGGGCGCCTGGGATAGTCGGCCCCTCCGATCCTGCGCAACAGCCGCAAATCGGCGACGAAGGGCCGGGGTGCAGTTGGCGCTGCTCGCCGGAATCCGCGTGATCGGAGTGGCGGGCTCGGATGCGAAGACCGACGCCGTCATCGGGCTCGGTGCCGGCCAGGCGATAAATTACCGCACAGAGGATGTTGCCGCGCGGGTCCAGAAGATCACTGCCGGGCGCGGCCTCGATCTGATCCTCGATCCGATCGGCGGCACAGGGTTCGCCCGCAATTTCGCGACGCTAGCGCCGCTCGGCATGGTGGTCTCTTATGGCCAACTCGACGGGCCGCCTCATATCGGCGCGATCGAAGCGATGCGGGCCAATTCTGCGGCCAGCCCTCCTTTGCGCTTTTTCACGATCCACAGCTTCGACGACCGCCCCGACATCCGTGCAGCGACGATGAAGGCCTTGCCCGGCCGTCTGGCGGCCCGCGAGATCCGGTCATTGATCCACGATCGACTGCCGCTCGCCGGCGCCGCCCTGGCACACGAACTGCTCGAATCGGGCGCCGTCATCGGGAAACTGCTGCTGAAGCCGTAACCGAGAGCCCGGGTTCCTCCCAGCAGCGGGTCACGAACCCTGCTTTCATGGCCGCACCCGGACTGCCCCGATCGGCGTCAAATGCAAATTGTCCGGATCTCGGCTACCATCCCGGCATTCGGGCTGGATGGGAGCGGACGGCATGCAACTTGGAGCCTCCTTGCCGGTGGCCGACATCGGCACCGGACCTGCAGCGTTGCGCGACTATGCCCAGGCGGCGGAGGGTCTGGGCTTTGCCCACTTGGTGGCGCCCGATCACGTGCTCGGGGCCAATCCGGCTGCGGATCAGGGCGGCCGGCGCGTTGGCACCACTAAGAGCGCCTATCATGATCCGTTCGTGCTGTTCGGGTTTCTGTCGGGCTGCACGCAGCAGATCGGCTTTGCCGTCGGCGTTCTGATCCTGGCGCAGCGGCAAGCGGTGCTGGTGGCGAAGCAGGCGGCCTCGCTCGACGTGCTGTGCGGCCGCCGGTTCCGGCTCGGGATCGGGGTCGGCTGGAATGAGGTCGAGTTCATCGGCCTCAACGAGGATTTCCACAACCGCGGCAAGCGCTCGGCGGAGCAGGTGCGGATCATGCAGGCGTTGTGGGCCGAGCCGCATGTGACATTTGATGGCGAGTTTCACCGTATCGATGACGCCGGCATCAACCCCCGGCCAGTCTCGGGTCGGGTGCCGATCTGGTACGGCGGGCATGCCGAGGCAACCTTTCGTCGCTGCGCCAGATATGGCGACGGATTTATGCCGCTCGCCTACCCGCCGGGCGACGCGGCTGTGGCCGCGTTCGCGAAACTCCGCGCTCTGACGCGCGAGGCCGGGCGCGACCCCGGGAGGATCGGCATCGAGGTGTGGGTTTCGCCCGGCGCCGGCACCCCCGAGGATTGGCGGCGCGAGATAGCCTTTTGGAAAGCGGCCGGGGTCACCCACCTGACCGCGCACACTACATACGCCAGCAACCACCACAAGCGCATCGCCGGACATAGCGCCGCCGAGCATCTGTCGGCAATCGCCCGATACCGCGAGGCAGTGGCGGATTTGTTGTAGATTTGAACAGCAGCGGGAGATGCAGATGAGCGATCCAGAGATCGGCGCATTGCGGGCGAAGCTGGCGGCGAGGCCGCGTTCCGACGACTACCGGCAGCGCCGCCGGGACATCGACGCGCGCAGCCGGGAATATCGGCTGGCGCCGGATGTCGGGGTCGAGCCGGTGACCGCCAACGGCGTGCGGGCGGAATGGACCGCGACCCCAAGGGATGCGCGCGACGCGGCACTCCTCTATCTGCATGGCGGCGGCTATGTGATCGGCTCGCTCGACAGTCACCGCCATCTTGCCGCCGAGGCCGGCCGCGCCGCCGGAATCGCAGCATTGGCGCTCGACTATCGGCTGGCGCCCGAGCACCCATTCCCGGCCGCGGTCAACGACGCGCTAGCGGGCTACCGGTTTCTGCTGGCGCGCGGCATCGGAGCCGAGCGGATCGCGATCGCCGGCGACAGCGCCGGCGGCGGGCTGGTGGTCGCAGCGATGCTGGCGATCCGCGATTCAGGACTGGCGCAGCCGGGCTGCGGCTGGTGCATCTCGCCTTGGGTCGACATGGAAGCGATCGGGGACACGATGTCGAGCAAGGCTGCCGCCGATCCGACCGTGCAGCGCGCCGGCATTCTCGACATGGCGGGGCTCTATCTGAACGGCGCCGACCCGCGCTCGCCGTTGGCCGCACCGCTCTACGCCGATCTTTCCGACCTCGCCCCGCTGCTGATCCAGGTCGGCGCCTGCGAGACCTTGCTCGACGACGCGCTGCGGCTCGCCAAGACCGCCGGCGCCGCCGACGTCCGGGTCGATCTCGAGATCTGGCCCGAAATGATCCATGTCTGGCACCTGTTCCACCCGGAGTTGGCGGCCGGACGGCGGGCGATCGAAGCCGGCGGAGAATTCATCCGCACGATAATCCGCTGACGGAAGCGGCGCCTAGACGGCGAACTTGAAAATGTTGGCCGGCTCTTCGGTCCAGCTGCGTTCGCGGTAGAGCCGGCCGGTCATCGCCTCGACATAGGGTGCCGCGGCGCAGACCATTTCGAATTGCCGGTCGGTCAAAGTGAGGCCGGCGGCAACGCAGGCGGTCGCCGCCCGGTCGCGGATGGCGGCGCTGACATCGGCAGGTTGCGGGTCGGGGATCGGCGGCAATTCGACCGAGAATGTCGCAGCGGGATCGAGCTGGGGCCGCCGCGCCCGCCACGGCGTTGCCGCCTCGTAGGCGTGCGCCACCCGCAGCACCGTCGCGTCGTCGAACGGCCGGCCGACGATCTGCATCGACAGCGGCAGGCCGGCGGCGCCGAAGCCAATGCACTGCGCCAAGGCTGGGCCGCCGGTGACGTTGAACGGCGTCGTCAATGACGGCCGGCGCCAGAACTCGATCGTCCGCCACGCTCCGAGGAGCGGCGCCGGGCCGCCGGCCGTCGCCGTAACCAGCACGTCAAACTTGTCGTAGACCGGCGCCATCTCGGCTAGGATGCAGCGGCGCTCGCGCTGCGCCTGCACGTAGTCGCGCGCGCTGATCAGTACCGCCGGCAATACTCGGCCGAGAAAATCCTCGCCGAACTCGCCCGGCCGCGTGCGCAGCGCCTGCTCGTGGACGGCCAGCAACTCGCTTTCGGCGATCGTGACCTTGACATCGTAATAATCCTGCGCCGGACGCAGCCGCACTTCGCCAAGGGTGGCCCCGAGCGACCGCAACACGGTAAACGCCGCCTCCAATGCCGCGCCGGTCTCAGCCGTGACCGGGCAGTCTTCTTCGTGCAAATGCCGCACGACGCCGATGCGCAGCCCCTTTATATCGCCGGTCAGCGCTTTCTGGTAATCGGGGACCGGACTCGTGGCGCTCGCCGGATCCAGCGGGTCATGGCCGGCGATTGCCCGTAAGAGGATTGCGCAATCCTCGACGGTCCAGGTCATCGGCCCGGCATGGTCGAAGCTGTACGAATTGGCATAGACGCCGCAGCGGCTGACGAGGCCATAGGTCGGCTTCAGCCCGACGATCCCGCACAATGCCGCAGGGCCGCGGATCGAGCCGCCGGTATCGGAGCCCAGCGCCGCCGGAACCAACCCGGCCGCGACTGCCGCCCCCGAGCCGCTCGACGAGCCGCCGGTGAAATGGCGGCGGTTCCACGGGTTGCGAGCCGGCGGCCAGGGCAAATCGAAACTCGGGCCGCCATGGGCGAATTCATGGGTGGCGAGCTTGCCGTTCAGAATGGCGCCGGCGTCGTACAGTCTGCGCACCGTCGTTGCGTCGGTGGCCGGGACGGTATCAATGCAGATTTTGGAGTGCGCAGTGGTGCGGATGCCGGCGGTCGCATAGATGTCCTTGAGCCCGAACGGAATGCCGTGCATCGGCCCGCGGTAGCCGCCGCCGGTGATCTCCCGCTCGGCGGTGCGGGCTTGGTCGAGCGCGCGTTCGAAGGTCGGCAGCAGATAGGCATTGAGCTGCGGATCGAGCGCCTCGGCCCGGCGGACCAACGCCTGCGTCAACTCGACCGGCGACAGTTCTTTCGTTTCGATCCGCCGCGCCGCCTCGGCGATAGTCATGAAGGCCAAGTCGGTCGATGGCGACGTCATCTCGTCGGGCATCGCTGGAAGCTCCTCCGAAACGGCTCAGTTCAGCCTGGAGGTGCTACCGAAAGGCGGCCGACCACCTTGTGCCGCTCGATCAACCGGGCGACCAGTCCGGATTTCTTTGCTTCTTCGACAAACTCGCGCAGAAACACCGCTCCGGCGGCGTTGCTCTTCGCCGTGCCGACCGCCTGCTGCACGGCGGTGAACTGGCCGTCGAGTATGCGCGCGCCGGGCAGCTTTTCGACATCCGACAACAGGCCGGGGCGCAGACCGGCCATTGCGTCCATCTTTTCGTCGACGAACTGCTTGAATGCTGCACCGCCGCCGCCTTCCGAGCGGATCACCTGCGCGTGCTTGATGTTGCGTGCGAGCCACAGGTCGTAGGCGCTGCGGGCGCTGACCGAAATGCGCACGCCGGGGCGGTCGACATCGGCGATCGCCTGCAACGGCGAGCCGGGCGGCACCAGATAGGTCGCCTCGATCTCGACATAGGCCGGGGTGAACGAGATCTTTTCGGCGCGCTGCGGCTCGGCGCCGATCAATCCGATGTCCCATACGTCGGTCCCCGCCGCGTCCGCTAGCTCGCCGGGCCGGGCAAAAGGCACATAAGCTATGGGAACGCCCAGGCGCTGGGCGATCTCGCGCGCCATGTCAGGGGCCACACCCTGCGGATCGCCCGACGGGGTCTTGCCGGTGACCAAGAGGAAATTGCCCATATTGATTGCGGCGCGCAGCACGCCGGTGGGGGCTAGCTCGGAGACGGCTTGTTCAGGCATGGCGGCGGGTCCGGGACAGTGAGGCCGATGAGCCGCATCCTGAATGATCGGGCCGCCCCAGGCACGCGAAAATTCCGGCAGCCCTAATTCGACCGCACACCCGACACGATCCACCACAGGCCCAATATGGCTGCGCCTGTCAGGACGATGATCGCCGTCGCCGAGAGCTCCGGCCCCGGCGGAGAGGACAAGTTTTCCGACGGTTGCGGTTTGAAAATATAGGCGAACGACCAATAGAGGAGCCACAACATCGCGAACACCATTCCGAGCCGCAGGCATCCCCGGCGCAGATTCACCGCGCTCACGCCGCCTGCCCTCGCCGGTTCACCGCGCGAGCTTGCGCCGCGCCGTCGCCGTGACCGTCTGCCTGACCTTGCCGATCTCGGCCCAGGGATCCGATTTCAGGCTCGCGAGCCGGCCCGGCACGGTGGCGACGGTGAAAGTTTCGGGACGGACGCCGGTCTCGACCTCATCCCAGAACACCGGCGTCGCCACCGGCGCCCCCGGCCGGGCGCGGGTCGAATAGGCGCCTATCGCGGTCGCGCCCCGGCCGTTGCGCAGATAGTCGATATAAATTCGGCCCTGGCGCGCCCGCTTTGACTGATTAGTGGTGTAGCGCTGCGGATTACCGGCCGCGATCTGCTCGGCGACGGTCTTTGTGAAGGCTTTGATCCCCTCCCAATCGAGCTTCGGGGTCAACGGCACGACGACATGCAAGCCTTTGCCGCCGGTGGTCTTGGCGAAGCTCCGCAGGCCGAGGCCGGCGAGCGCGTCGCGGATTTCGAGTGCCGCCGCGGTGACTTGTGACCATGCCAGCCCGACATCCGGATCGAGATCGAAGGTGATCAGGTCGGGCGTCTCGATCTTGTCGGCGGTCGAGCCCCAAGGGTGGATTTCGAGAACGCTCATCTGAACCAGCGCTACCAGCCCGGCCAAATCCTCGACCATGAGATGGGTTTCGCCGTCGATCTCGATCCGCCGCACCGCCTCGGGCACACTGGCGCCGGCATGCTTCTGAAAAAACTGCTCGCCGGCCTGACCGTTGGGACAGCGCACCAAGCTCAGCGGCCGATGCCCTAAATAGGGCAATGCCCAGTCGCGGATTTCGGCGTAGTAGCGTGCCAGATCGAGCTTAGTGATGCCCTCGTCGGGGTAGAGGACGCGATCGGAGTGGGTCAGCCGCACCCCCTCGAGTTGCGTGCTGCCGTCGCGGGCAACGCGCGGCGCCGCCGGCTGCACCACCGCAACACGCGTGGTCGAGGCGGCTGATTTGTCAGTCTCCCGCACCACCTCGTGTGGACCCTTATCCTCGCGCAGTCCGACAAAGGTCGCATGCCGCAAGACCTGGTCTGCGGTCCAGCCGGCAAAGCGGATTTCGGCGACGAGCGCTGGTTCGGTCCAATGCACGCCCTTCACAGAGACGCTCTTCGGCAGAACCCCGACCGGGGAAGCGCCGTGCTTTAGCGGATCGAGCCGCGCCCGCAGCGCGACTAGCTGGGCATCGCTGAAACCGCTGCCGACCCGCCCGGCATAGTGCAGCATCCTGTGCCCGTCATAATAGCCGAGCAGCAAGGCGCCGAGGCCCGGCCGGGTGCCGGCCGGGTCGGTGAAGCCGATCACAACGAACTCGTCGCGGTTCGAGCATTTGACCTTGAGCCAGCTGTCGTTGCGCCCGGCGCGATATGAGCTGTCACGGCGCTTCGAGACTATCCCCTCCAGCTCATAGAAGCAGGCCTGGCGGAAAAATTGCGGGCCGTGCCCGACTTGATGGTCGCTGTAGCGCAGAATCCCGGCGGAATTTGTCGGGACGATCTCGGCCAGTACCGCCTTGCGGTCTTCGAGCGCGGTCCCGGTCAAGTCCAAGCCGTCGAGATGAAGAAGGTCGAATGCATAGAACACAAGCTCCTCGGTGCGCCCGTTGGCGATCGCGTCCTGCAGCCGGCCAAAGTCGCTGGTGCCGTCCGCTTCGAGATGGACCAGTTCGCCGTCGATCAGCGCTGCCTCGACCGAAAGCTCGCCGAACGCCGCGGCGAGGACCGGAAATTTCCCGGTCCAATCGAGCCCGTTGCGGGTCAACAGCCGGGCGCTCCGGTTGCTGAGCCGAGCGATCAGGCGATAGCCGTCATGCTTGATCTCGTGAAACCATTGCGGTCCGTCGGGCGCCCCGTCCGCCGGGGTAGCCAATTGCGGCCGCGGGCTGGCCGGCATCCGGGCTTTCCTGACGCCAGGAACATGCGGCAGACCAGCCCGCTTGGGCAACTCGACAGGAGTTCAGGCGCTCCTCGCCATTCGGCCCCCAGACCCGATCGCGGTCGGCGGCGATCTCGTCGAGCGCGCGCCCGGTGACGACGCTCAGCGGGTTGTCGGCGACGATGGCGTCGCCGCTCTGCGGGGCCGCCGCCTCGTCGCGCTCCTTGATCAGCAGCCAGTTCTCATGGCGCTCGGCTGCGGCTTTTCCTCCCATGCGCACTAGCACCCATTTTCCGTGCAGCTTTGCGCCGTCGAGCACGAATTTGAGGTTGCCCTTCGCATAGGCTTCATCGGGGTTCGGATCGAGCGGCGTCCAGGTGCCGCGGTCCCACAGCAGAACCGTCCCGCCGCCGTATTCGCCCTCGGGAATGACCCCCTCGAAGCCGCCGTATTCGATCGGGTGGTCCTCGACATGCACGGCGAGACGCTTTTCTGCGGGGTCGAGGCTCGGCCCCTTCGGCACCGCCCAGCTCTTTAGCACGCCATCGAGCTCGAGCCGGAAATCGTAGTGCAGCCGGCGCGCGGCGTGCTTTTGGATCACGAAGGACAGCGGCCGCGACGGGGTGTCGAGCACCACCGCGCCGGCCGGCTCGGGCGTCCTGCGGAAATCGCGTTTCCGCCGGTATTCGGTCAGCGCCATCGTCGCCGATCACCTCGTCAACACGTCGTCCTAGCGCCGTCCCCGCTCACTTGACGTTGCGGACCGGCGCATAATGTGGTTCGTAAACGCTGCTGCATAGGAGATCGGCATGCCGCGCGCGAGTTGGAGCGGGTTTTTGCGTCTTTCTCTCGTCACTTGCCCGGTTTATCTGAGCCCGGCAACGACCGAGTCGAAGCGGATACGGCTCAATCAGCTCAATTCCGAGACCGGCAACCGGGTGTCGCAGCGGCTGGTCGACTCCAAGACCGGCGAGGAGCTCAGCCGCGACCAGATCGCCAAGGGCTACGAGTTCGACCGCGGCCGGTACGTCACGATCAGCGATGACGAATTGAAGGAACTGCAGATCGAGTCCTCGAAGATCATCGACCTCGACCGCTTTGTCAGCCGAGACCAGGTCGATCCGCTCTATCTCGACGCACCCTATTACATCTACCCCGACGGCGAGATCGCGACCGAGACCTTCCGGGTCATCGGCGAGGCGATGGCGCGTACCGACAAGGTCGGGCTTGGCCGGATCACCCTGTCGAGCCGCGAGCGGCTGGTGCTGGTCGAGCCCCGCGGTGCCGGCCTTGTAATGTCGACCCTGCGCGCCAGCGACGAGGTCCGTGCCGCGGAATTCGCCGGCAAGGACACGGGTCAGATCGATCCCGAGCTGGTCGCTCTTGCCGAGACCATCATTGAGCGCAAATCCGGCGCGTTCGAGCCGGCAAACTTCCACGACCGCTACCAAGATGCGTTGCGCGCACTGGTCGAACAGAAGCTCAAAGGCGAGATGACCGGAGCCGTCGCGGCGATCACCGAGCCGCCAAAGGTGATCAACCTGATGGACGCGCTGAAGCGCAGCCTCGCCCGCGAAGAGGCGACTGCTCCGGCGAAGGGCGCCGCCGCGGCGGAAGCGCGGCGCGCGCGAGCCGGCGATCGGCGCCAGCCTTCGCTGCTGCTGCCGGTCTCGGGAGGTCGGGGGAAGGACGAGCCCGCGGCCGAGCCAGCCGCTCCGACCGCACCAAAGCGTCGAAAGGCCAAAGAAGAAGCGGCGGCCGAACCCGCGCCGACGGCAACAGGGCGGCGTCGAAAGGCCTGACGTCCTCGGCCGTGGGCGACTGGCAACGCGTCGCCGGAGAAGTCAAGGCGCGCCGTTTTCCGATAATGCCGCGACCACCGTCCCGAAATCGAAGCGCCCGCGCTTCAGATCATGGCCCGCGCCGACAATCGGGATGATCTGCGTCGCCGCCGGAATCAGCGACATTGCCGATCGCAGCTCCTCGATCGAGCCGAACGGATCGCTGGTCCCTTGCACAAACACCGCCGGCGCCCGCAGTCGCGGGAAGTGCTCGGTGCGCAACCGCCCGGGCCTGCCAGGGGGGTGCAGGGGATAGGAAAACAGCAGCATTGCTGCCGCCAGCTCGGGCTGATCCGCGACGAGCATCGTCGCTTGGCGTCCGCCGTATGAGAGACCGCCCAGATATATCTGCCCCAACAACAGGCCGCGCATTGCCTCGACGGCGATCCGCAAGCCCTCACGATCGGCGGCGGCCGTCGCCGGGGACGGCGGGCCCGTAGGCCGTCGCTGACGAAACGGCAGATCGCAGCGCAGCACATGCCAACCGTGGCCGGCGAAGGCGTCTGCGGCCGCGACCAGCAGCGGCGAGCGGCAGTTGCCGCCAGCGCCATGGGTCAGCACCAATCCCCGCACGCCACCGCCCGCCGGCCGATGCAGAAAGCCGCGAACGCCGGGCTTCTCGAATGGGACGATTTGGGTCACGCCGGCCAGCCTATCGCGTCGGGCACCCGCCCTTCCACAGGCAATGCACGCGCACCATTGGGGGGCCCCAATCCGACCAGGCGCGGGGGTGCCTTCTGCACGGCTTGACGACGGGAAGCCTGGCGCGCTAGGAGGAGCCCATCGTGGTGGATTTGAGCCGACCGGCTTGCGGCCACGTTAAAGAAGCGCTAAAAGGTCGGGAGTTCTGAAAGGAGCCCTGGCCCGCGCGGGACCGGGCTTTTCTTTTGCCTGGTGCTCGGCCGGCCTCGGATTGGAGAGACCTGCCGATGACCAAGCCCGTGCTGCCCGCCGACCTCGCCGATACCGTCTCGCCCGCCACGATCCTGGTGCGCGGCGGTGCCACCCGCACCCCGCATCAAGAGACCTGCGAGGCGTTGTTCATGACCTCGGGGTTCGTCTACGCCGACGCGGCGGCAGCCGAGGCGGCCTTCGACCAAGACGGGTCGCGCTATGTCTATTCGCGCTACCGCAACCCGACGGTGGCGATGTTTGAGGAGCGGCTGCGGCTCATTGAAGGAGCCGAGGCCTGCCGCGCCACGGCGAGCGGCATGGCCGCGGTGTTCGCGGCACTCCTGTGCCGGCTGCGCACCGGTCAACGGGTGGTGTCGAGCCGGGCGTTGTTTGGCTCCTGCCATTACATCATTTCCGAATTGTTGCCGCGCTGGGGCATCGAGACCGTGCTCGTGGACGGGCGCGACCTCGGCGCCTGGGAAGCAGCCCTCGCCGGCGGCGCCGCGGCGGCGTTTTGCGAAAGCCCGTCGAACCCGGCGATGGAAATCGTCGATCTCGCCGCGGTCGCTCGGCTCGTCCACCGCGGCGGCGGCATCCTGATCGTGGACAACGTCTTTGCCACGCCGTTGCTGCAAAAGCCGCTGTCGCTAGGCGCCGATGTCGTCGTCTATTCGGCGACCAAGCATATCGACGGGCAGGGGCGCTCGCTCGGCGGCGCGATCCTCGCCTCCGAGAAATTCATCAAGGACGATCTCGGTCCGTTCTATCGCCATACCGGTCCGTCCCTGAGCCCGTTCAACGCCTGGCTTCTGCTGAAGGGGCTCGAAACCCTTGAGTTGCGCGTCGAGCGGCAATGCCGTACCGCCGCTGCGGTCGCGGGCTATCTCGAAACCCATCCGAAGATCACCCGGGTGCTCTATCCGGGGCTGCCAAGCCATCCGCAATACGCCCTGGCGTCCCGCCAGATGCGAGCAGGCGGCAGCCTCGTCTCCTTCGATGTCGCCGGCGCCAAGGATGAGTGCTTCCGCTTTCTCGACGCGTTGCGGGTGGTCGACATCTCGAACAATCTCGGCGACTCGAAAAGCCTCGTGACCCATCCGGCGACAACGACCCACTCGCGGCTCAAGCCCGAGGCGCGGGCCGAGCTCGGGATCGGCGACCAGCTGGTGCGATTTTCGGCCGGGCTCGAAGGCGAGGCCGATTTGCTTGTTGATATCGAGAGAGCTCTGGACCAGGTGTAATACCAGTGTAATTATGTTATATTATATATATTGACATCTATCGGATGTTATAATTGGATGAGCCACGGATGATAGATGGTATTTGCCTCAACTCGCAGAGGATGACATGGCTCAAGTCGATTCGATCTCCAAGGCCGAGGCGGTCAAGCAGCAGAGCCGCCAGTTGCGCGGCCACATCGGCCGCGACCTTGCGGACGGCGCGACCGCCTTCAACAAGGAGGGGTACTCGCTACTCAAATTCCACGGCATCTATCAGGGTTACGACCGCGACAGCGCCACCGAACGCAAGCAGCGCGGTGACGACAAGGTCTGGCAGTTCATGGTGCGCGTGCGGATTCCGGGCGGCCGGCTCAAGGCCGAGCAATATCTCGATCTCGACGCAATCGCCGATCGCTGGGCCGATGGCTCGCTGCGGATCACGACGCGGCAGAGCATCCAGTTTCACGGCGTCGTCAAATCTGGGCTCAAACCGGCGATCGCAGAGGTCAACGGCGCGCTGCTGACGACGCTGGCCGCCTGCGGCGACGTCGTGCGCACGGTCACGACGGTTCCCGCGCCGATCCGCGATCCCGTGCACGACCGGCTCGAAGCCGACGCCAGGCAGCTCTCGACCCATCTTTTGCCGCGGACCGGCGCTTATCACGAGATCTGGGTCGATGGCGAAAAGTGGTGCGAGGACGCCGCCGCCGGAGAGCCGCCTGACCCGCTCTACGGCGATCGCTATCTGCCGCGTAAATTCAAGATCGGCCTCGCGGTTCCCGAGGACAATACGATCGACGTGTTGACCAATGATCTGGCGATCGTGGCGCTGTGGCAGGGCAAGCGGCTCACCGGCTACGGTTTTCTACTCGGCGGCGGCCACGGTATGACCCATAACATGCCGAAGACTTATCCACGCCTCGCCAGCCCGGTCGCGTTTATCGAGCCGCAGGATTTGCTCGAAGCCGCGGCGGCGGTCGTCCGCCTGCATCGCGATTATGGCGACCGCGGCAACCGCCGCCATGCACGGCTCAAATATGTGATCGCCGAGAAAGGCGAAGACTGGGCTCGCGAACGATTGTCTGCATATCTCCGCAAAGACCTCGAACCCTGCCGCCCGCTGCCGCCTTTTGCGGTGCCCGACCATCTCGGCTGGCACGAGCAAGGCGATGGCAAGCTCTATCTCGGCATCCCGGTGGCGAGCGGACGCATCGTCGATGACGAGCGCGCGCAAGTCCGCACCGCGCTGCGCGAGATCGTCGCCCGCTTCGGCGCCGATCCGATCCTTATGCCGAGCCAGGACATCATTCTCGGCGAGATCCGCCCCGAAGATCGGAAGGCAATCACCGCGCTGTTGCACGGGCATGCCGTGCGCCTCGCCGACGACCTGTTGCCCGCCGAACGCTGGGCGCTCGCCTGCCCGGCCCTGCCGACCTGCGGCTTGGCGCTGACCGAGGCCGAACGGGTGCGCGGAGACATCGTCGGCGCGATTGAGGGACGCCTCGCCTGCTACGGTCTCCGGCATCAGCGGCTCAGCATCCGCATCACCGGCTGCCCCAATGGCTGCGCCCGGCCCTATACCGGAGATATCGGCATCGTCGGCCGCATGCCGGGCTATTACGCGCTGTTCGTCGGCGGTGATTTCGAAGGGACGCGGCTCAATACGCTGATCATCGACAAAGTGGCGCTGCGCGGCATCGGCGAGGCGCTGGACCCGCTCTTTGCGCTCTTTGCGGCCGATCGGAACGCCGACGAGGGCTTCGGGGATTTCTGCCACCGCGTCGGCCCGTCGCAGTTGCAGCAGGCCCTCGCGCACACCGATAGGGCACGCCCGCATGCTGCCGATTAGCGTCGATCTGGCGCGCATCCGGGTGGTTTTGGTCGGCGACGGCGCCGCGGCGCGCCGCCGACTCGCCTCGCTCGACGAGGGCGGGGCCGGGGCGCTCGAGATTTATGCGCCGTTGCCCGAGCCCACCTTGGTCGCGATGGCCGGGGCACGGCTGCGCCGGCGGCTGCCGCACGCCGTCGAGATTGCCCGCGCCCAGCTGGTTTTTGTCGCCGGGGTCGCCGAGCCGATCGCCAGCGAAATCCGCCGGATTGCCAATGCCGCCGGGGCATTGCTCAACGTCGAGGACAATCGCGAGCGCAGCGACTTCCACTCGGCCGCCGTGTTCCGGCGCGGCGATTTGACGGTGGCGATCTCGACCGGCGGCAAGAGCCCTGGTCTCGCGGCGCTAATGCGGCGGGTCCTGGAACAGCGCTTTGGTCCCGAATGGGGGGTGCGGCTTGACGAAATCGCAGCGCTGCGCCAGGGTTGGCGCGAGGCTGGCGCCGGCCCGGCGGCGATCGGCCGGTGGACCCGAGAATGGATTGGCCGCCGCGGCTGGCTCGACGCGGTGCCGCCCGCCTCTTCCCAAGCGGAGACCTGCCCGATACCCTGAGCGGCAATCGGATCTGATCGGGGATTTGGGCATGACGATCATCGCGATCATCGCACAAGGGATGATGGGGGCCGGGGTCGGAAAGCGGCTGCACGAGAGCGGCGCGGAGGTCCGCACATTGCTGTCGGGCCGAAGCGCGAAGAGCGCCGAGCGCGCGCGGGCCGCCGGCATGGAGCCCGCTGCCGATCAGCGTGCGCTGCTCGCCGGCGCCGATTTCTTCCTGTCGATCCTGCCGCCCGGCGAAGCCGAGCCGCTCGCTCGCCATCTGGCCCCAGCGCTGAAAGCGCTTGGCCGCAAGCCGGTTTATGTGGATTGCAACGCGGTGAGCCCGCAAAGCGCGATCCGGATCGGCGAGATTTTGGCGCCGACCGGTGCCGATTTTGTCGATGCCGGGATCATCGGCGGCCCGCCGCGGCCGAACTACAGTCCGACAATCTACGCCTCGGGCCCGACCGCAGGCCAGACCGCGATGCTGCGCGATTGGGGGATCGATTGGCGGGTCATCGACGGCCCGGTCGGCGCCGCCTCGGCGTTGAAGATGTCCTATGCCGGGATCACCAAGGGGACGACCGCGATCGCCAGCGCGATGCTGCTGGGCGCGGCCCGCTTCGGCTGCGGCGAAGCCTTGATCGCCGAACTGACCGAGAGCCAGCCCGAAATGCTGGCGCGGATGCGGTCGAACATCCCGCGGATGTACGACAAGGCCTATCGTTGGGTCGCCGAAATGGAGGAAATCTCGGACTTTCTCGAAAAGAACCCACCATCGCGCGACATCTTTGCCGCGATCGCCCGGCTCTACGATCATCTCGCCACCGCTTATGCCGAGAAGGAGCCCGGCGACGGCAACGCGATCAAGATGCTCAATCGCGCATTGGGCCACGAAAAACGCTGACCCCTTCGCCTTCCCCATTTCTCCCTCACTCGCAGGTGTGGAGAGGAAGCCTATTTCTCCTCTGCCACCTGGTGATGGGCGAGATGCTCGAGCACGCGCACCAGGCCGGAATGGTCCCAGCCCTTGCCGCCGAGTGCGGCGGCGGCGTTGAACAATTCCTGCGTCGTCGCGGTGTTGGGCAGCGACATGCTGAGTGCGCGGGCGCCTTGCAGCGCAAGGTTCAGGTCCTTCTGGTGCAGTTCGATGCGAAACCCGGGGTCGAAGCTGCGCTTGATCATGCGTTCGCCATGCAGTTCGAGGATCCGCGACGAGGCGAACCCGCCCATCAGCGCCTGCCGTACCTTGGCCGGATCAGCTCCGGCCTTTGACGCGAACAACAAGGCCTCGCCGACCGCCTCGATCGTCAGGGCAACGATGATTTGGTTGGCGACCTTGGTCGTCTGGCCGGCGCCAACCTCGCCGACCAGCGTGATATTCTTGCCCATCAACTCGAACAACGGCTTGACCTTGGCGAAGTCGCTCTCCGAGGCGCCGACCATGATCGTCAGCGAGGCCGCCCGCGCGCCGACCTCGCCGCCCGAAACTGGCGCATCGATGTAGCCGCAGCTCTTTTTGGCGATCGCGGCAGCGAATTCCTTGGTCTCGATCGGCGAGATCGAGCTCATATCGACAATTATTTTCCCCGGCGACAGCCCCTCGGCCACCCCACCCGGATCGAATAGCACGCTTTTAACATCGGGCGTGTCGGGCACCATCAGGATCACGATCTCCGAACGCTCGGCGATCTCCTTCTGCGCATCGCAGACGGTAGCCCCCGCCTCGCGGATTTCCGCCGGCAGCCGCCGCTTGCCGTAGACAAACAGTTCGTGCCCGCCTTTGATCAGGTTCAGCGCCATCGGATGGCCCATGATCCCGAGCCCGACAAAACCGATCTTCATGACCCCTCCTGCTGCGCTGATTAGCCCTCGCCACACACTGCAACAGTTCCGTCCGATGCCTCAAGTCGCACCGATTGGCGCGATCCCACGACAACGTCGCGACCGAGGCGGAAGCGGCCGAAACGCGGCTTCAGGCACGCCATAGCGCCGGCGCGGCCGGGCTAAAATGCTTGAGGATTTCCGCGCAATCGATCTCGTGGACGACAAAGACGAGCCGGCTGCGGCTGCCGCGGTGATCGGGGGGCCAATCGGCTGGCCAGCCGTCGAGCCATTCGGGCGCGAACATCGCGTGCTGCGCCGCCTGCACCACCGCCGGGCATTCCGGCCGGTCGGAAAAGTGCACGATCCCCTTGACCCGCAGCAGATCGTTGCCGCGCGCGCGGGCGAGCCCGCCGAGCGCACGGGCGAAGTCGAGACGGGTGATCTCGCCGCCCAGGCTAATCGTAAACGTGCTGATCCCATGGGTGTGCGCGACGTGCGGCTCGCTCGCCGATAATGAGGGCGCGGCACGGCTCCCGGGGTCGAACAGCAGTGCACCCGGGTCGCCCGCCTCGGCTGCCAAAATCCGCGAGGCGCGATCGTTGATCCGATCGAGCCGGCGTATCAGATCGGGACCGGGCCGGGCGAGGTCGGTTTTGCTGATAACCAGGGCGTCGGCGATCGCCGCTTGCCTCGTCGCCTCGGCAAAGCGGTCGAGAGTGTCGGCGCCGGTGATGGCATCGACTAGAGTGACCACCCGGGCCAGATGCAAAGAATGGTCGAGCATCGGCTCGGCGCCCAACGTGTAGAGGATCGGCGCCGGATCGGCGAGCCCTGTGGTCTCGACGACGATGCGGCCGAACGGGCGGATCTCGCCGGCGGCGCGCCGGTCGAGCAGGCCGCGCAGGGTGCGCGCCAGATCCTCGCGCACGGCGCAGCACAGGCACCCGCCCGGCAGCTCGACGACACTGCCTTCGACAAAATCGACGAGGAGGTGATCGATCCCGATCTCGCCGATCTCGTTGATGACGACCGCGGTATCGGCAAA
This sequence comes from uncultured Alphaproteobacteria bacterium, assembly GCA_963832875.1. Lineage (GTDB taxonomy): Bacteria > Pseudomonadota > Alphaproteobacteria > ATCC43930 > CGMCC-115725 > AP-15. Next base: position 63,209 of record CAWHWB010000012.1, read on the forward strand.
CGCCGGCGAGGCGAGCGCGCGGCGCAGCAGAGTGGTCTTGCCGCTGCCGAGAAAACCGGTCAGCAGAGTCGTCGGCAGGGTTTCCGGTTCGGACATCTTCGTCAACCGCACTTTCCTTAGTGATTACGTTGTCGATCGTTTCACGGCATGGCACGCTCAGGCAAGCGGGAGCCGTCACCTGCACCCTACCGAGGCGGTTGCATTCCTGCTGCTGCATCAGCATCATGGCCATAATCACTCGGCATGGATGAGTATGCGACGGACCGGCGAGGAAATGCGGACGTTATCGTGTCGAGCGCCATGAGCGGCGGTACGTCGGCGAACGGCGACGTGCTCGTCGTTGCCGGGGTTTCCAAGCATTTTGGTGGAATCCGTGCGGTCGAGGACATTTCGCTCAGGGTGCGCCGCGGCGGCCTGACCTCGATCATCGGTCCGAACGGCGCAGGCAAGACCTCGCTGCTCAACATCATCAGCGGGTTCTACCGGCCGGATGCCGGCTCGATCTCGTTCGAGGGCCGTGACGTGACCGGCACTCGCCCCTCGGGCATTGCGGCCCTTGGCATCGCCCGCACCTTTCAGAACATCGCGCTGTTCAGCGGAATGACCGTGCTCGACAACATCATGCTCGGCCGGCATGTGCGGATGCGCGCCGGGGTCTTGTCGTCCTTTCTGTATTGGGGCTTCGCGCAGCGCGAGGAAGTGGCGCATCGCGCTCGGGTCGAGGAACTGATCGAATTCCTCGAACTCGAGGATCTGCGCAAGCAGCCGACCAGCGGGCTCGCCTACGGCTTGAGAAAACGGGTCGAACTCGGTCGCGCGCTGGCGCTCGACCCCAAGGTTTTGCTACTCGACGAGCCGATGGGCGGCATGAACCAGGAAGAAAAGGAGGACATGGCCCGCTTCATACTCGAAGTGAACCGGGAATGGGGCACGACCATAATCCTGATCGAGCACGACATGGCGGTGGTGATGGACATTTCCGAGCGGGTCGCGGTGCTCGATCACGGCCGCAAGATCGCCGACGGCACGCCCTCTGAGATCCAGCGTCACCCGGAGGTGATCCGCGCCTATCTCGGCGGTCCGGTCCGCGCGGAGGCGGCGGAATGACCGTCGCCCCGGCTCTGTGCCTGGTGCCGATGACTCTGCCGCGGCTGTTGCGCCGCAACGCCGCGACCATGGCCGGCCGGCCGGCCATCCGCGAAAAGTGCCGTGGCATCTGGCAGACCTTCACCTGGGCCGAATATGAGCGCCAAGTTCGTGATTTCGCGCTCGGTCTGGCGGCACACGGCTTTCGCCGCGGCGACAAGCTGGCCGTGATCGGCGACAACCGTCCGCGGCTCTACTGGGCACAGCTCGCGGCGCAATGCCTGGGCGGCATCGCGGTGCCGATGTACCAGGACGCGATCGCCGCCGAGATGGTCTACGTGCTGAACCACGCCGAGATCCGGGTGGTCGTGGCCGAGGACCAGGAGCAGGTCGACAAAATCCTGTCGCTGAAGACCCAGCTGCCCCATCTTGATCTCGTCGTTTACGACGATCTGCGCGGTATGCGGCATTACCCGACCGAGGCGCTCGAGCCGTTTGAGCGGGTCCAGGCGGCCGGCCGCGACTTCGCCGCGACCCGGCCCGGCTATGTCGAAGGCGAAATCGAAGCGGGTGCGGCCGAAGACGTGGCGCTGCTGAGCTACACCTCGGGAACCACCGGCCACCCGAAAGGAGTGATGCTGTCGCACGCCAATCTGCTGGCCGCGGCCGAGGGGTTTGTCGCCGCCGAGGATATCCGCCCGACCGACGACATCCTGTCCTATCTGCCGATGGCGTGGATCGGCGAGTCGCTGTTTTCGTTGGTGCTGACGTTGCTCGTCGGCTTTGCTTGCAATTGCCCGGAGCGGTCGGACACAGTGCAGCGCGATCTGCGCGAGCTCGGTCCGACGGTGGCGCTGGCGCCGCCGCGCATTTGGGAGAATTTGCTGACGCAGCTGCGGGTTCGCGGAGCCGACGCGACGCCGCTGAAGCGCCGAACATTCGAATTCTTTCGCCATCTCGCCGAGCAAATCGAATTAGCCCGCGCCGCCGGCAGAACCGCGCCGCTGCGGCAGCGCCTCGGAATGGCGCTCGGCGAGTTCCTGGTCTTTGGCCCGGTGCGCGACCAGCTCGGGCTGCGCCGCGCCCGATGGGTCTATACCGGAGGCGCGCCGCTCGGCCCCGACGCTTATCGCTTTTTCCGCTCTTTCGGGATCAACCTGAAACAGGTTTGGGGTTCGACCGAGCTCTCCGGGCTCGCTTCGCTGCAACGCGACGGCGAGGCCGACCCGGACACGGTCGGGCCGGCCATCCCCGGCACCGAGATCAGCATCGCCGAGACGGGGGAGGTGCTGGTCCGCTCGCGTGCGGTCTTTCAAGGCTATTACAAGCAACCGGACGCGACCCGCGAGACGGTCGACGCGGACGGGTGGTTCCGCACCGGCGATTGCGGCTTCATCGACGCGCGCGGCCATCTCGTCGTCGTCGACCGTGCCCGCGATGTTGGCAAACTCGCCGACGGCACCCCCTTTGCCCCGCAATACGTCGAGAACAAGCTGAAATTTAGCCCCTACATTGGCGAGGCGGTCGCCTATGGCGATCAGCGGCCGTTTGTCGCGGCGATGATTGCGATCGATCTCGGCACCGTCGGCAATTGGGCCGAGCGCCACAACCTCGCCTATACCTCGTTCCAGGATTTGAGCGCCAAGCCCGAGGTGCGCCGGCTGATCGGCGAGGAGATCGTCCGCTGCAATGCCGACCTACCGGCGGCCGCGCGCATCCGCCGCTTTTTGCTGCTCAACAAGGAGTTCGACGCCGACGACAACGAGATCACGCGCACCCGCAAGGTCCGTCGCCGCTTCATCGCCGAAAAATACGCAGCGGTGGTCGAGGCCTTTTATGGCGGCGGGGATATGGTCGATCTCGTCACCGAGATCCGTTACGAGGACGGCCGCAAGGCGGCGCTCGAAGCAAGAATGGCGATCGACACCGTTGCCGGCGCGGCCGATCCGGCGCGGGCGCCCGCCTTCGCCTGAACTCGCCGATGGCCTGGCTCGATTGGCAGTTCACCCTGGTCCTGCTGATCAACGGGGTGATGATCGGCCTGATGTACGCGCTGATCGCGCTGGGCTTCGTGCTAATCTACAAGGCGACCGACGCGATTAATTTCGCTCAGGGCGAGTTCGTGATGTTCGCCGCCTTCATCGCCGCCGGGGCCGGAGATCTCGCCGGGCTGCCGTTCTGGGTCTCGGCCCTGCTCGCGGTCGTCGGCATGGTGGCGCTGGGTTTCGGCCTCGAGCGCGTCGTGCTGAGGCCGATGATCGGTCGGCCGATCATTTCGGTGATCATGGCGACGATCGGCCTGGCCGCGGTGCTCAGGGGGACCGCTGTCCTCGCGTTCGGCGCCGGGACGCGGGCGATCACGATGCCGGTTGGCGACTTGCCGGTTTCGCTGGGCTTTGTCAGCGTGCCGCCGGTCCAGCTGGTCGGCGCCGGGGTCAGCCTGATCTTTCTCGTCGGCTTCAGCTGGTTTTTTCTGAAGAGCCGGGTCGGGGTGGCGATGCGCGCGGTCGCCGACGGCCAGCAGGCGGCAATGGCGATGGGGATCAACGTGCAGCGCTATTTTGCGCTCGCCTGGGCGATGGCCGGAGTGGTCTCAGCGTTAGGCGGCATCGTCTGGGGGGCGATGCTCGGCGTCGACAACCAGCTGGCGCTGGTCGGCCTCAAGGTGTTCCCGGTGGTGATCCTCGGCGGTCTCGACTCGATTATCGGCGCGGTCGTCGGCGGGTTGATCGTCGGGGTCGTCGAGAACCTGGCGGCCGGTTATCTCGACCCCTATGTCGGCGGCGGCACTAAGGATTTCGTCCCGTATGTGCTGATGATCGCGGTGCTGATGATCCGACCCGAAGGCATCTTCGGCCGCCGCCGGATCGAACGCGTCTGACGGCGCCCCGTCAGCCGAATATCGCGCGCCGCCGCTCGAGGCTGGATGCCGGCCATAGCTTTCGCGAATCGTAATAGGCGTCAAAGGCCGGAACGCCCTCGGGCAAGGTGACCCATGGCAGCTTCGAACGGGTATAGATGTGCACGTCCGGGGGCAGCGCCGCGGGCGGGTCAAGCGTGCCGACGCGAATAAAGCGCAGGGCGGCGCGACCGCCATATTCGCTCCACACCGCCGTCCGGCAGTCGGGGCAGCCGTAGATGTTATGCGGACGGCCGCTGTCGGTCGGCACCGCCGCGGGTTTGGGATCGCCCAGCAGGAGCGCAACCCGATCGGTCTCGATCAGGGCATTGATCGCAAATGCGCTTCCGGTCTGCCGCTGACAATCGCGGCAGTGACAGCAATGCACGAACATCGGCGAGCTCTCGAGCCTGTACCGCACCGCACCGCAGGCGCAGCCGCCCTCTAAAATGCCTTCCATCTCGATCCTCCAAGCTTTTTGGCCAACTCTCCGGCCTTTTCGTAAAAGATAACGGATCCTCTCAGCGTCTGCCCGTTATCCGACCGATAAGTCCACCATCTCGCATCGCCCTCGCGGAGCTTCCGCCGAGCGCCGGGTCGCCGACCGGAATGAACCAGAAATCACCATCGTGCGGGTTCGCGACCGGGGTGAGTTCACCGCTCGGCGCGAGCTCGAAGGCCGTATAGCCGAGCCCGTGCATAAAGGCGAAAGCGTCGCCGAGCCGGTCGCCTGCACGCACCAGATGAGCGTCCGAGAGCTCGATCAGCAAACACGGCCGAAACCGGCGCAAGGTCTGGTCCGCGCCGCGAAGCAGGGACATCTCCCAGCCTTCGATGTCGGCTTTGATGAAGTCCACCCGGCTCAGGGCGAGCGCCGCCACGACCGCGTCAACGGTGGTCAGCGCAATCAGCTCCTGGGCGACCGCACGCCAGCGGTCTGCCGGCGCACCCAGATGGGCCAGGCCAAATCCATAACTGCCGCTGTTCTTGACCGGTGTGCTCAAGCTGGCGAGCCCGCCGGCGGCACCGAGCGCCATCGGCACGATTTCGACATTGTCGAGGCCGTGCAGCCAGACGACGGTGCGCAGGATAGAACGCGCATAGCTGCCGGGCTCGAAGGCATAGACCCGGCCCGCGGTCGCAAGGCGTGCGAGCAGCTTGGTGAACTGCCCGGCATGCGCGCCGACATCAAGCACCACCGCCTCCGCCGGCACCAGCCGCGCGATGATCGGCGCCAGCACGCGATGATGCTGCCGTGTCGCCGCTTTGAACAGATGGGCGACAAAGCTCCACGACAGCTGCCAGCGGTAAGATTCCGTGCTCACCGGCATCATACGGCCCGATTGATCAAGGCCGGCGATTTTCTTCGCCTGGGGTCCATGGATCGCGCATCTGGTTTACAGGGGTGCTCGCGCTGCACTTGAAGGCGCTTGCCACTCGGGTTCGCACCGCTATAGTCCCGTGGTCACTCTGATCAAAGATTTTGCCGGGGACGCAGATGTCGCTTCGATCGCCTGCCCTGCGGGTTGCCGTCGCGATGCTGGCTCTGCTCTTCGCGACATCGGCGCGCGCCGCCGTGTTTGTCGATTCGGCCGGACGCCGGGTGATGGTGCCGGATCAGATCGAGCGCATCATGCCGGCCGGACCGGCTTCCGCGGTATTTGTCTATGCACTGGTTCCGAACAAGCTGATCGGCTGGACCGAGCCGCTGTCGCGCGCGCAGCGGGCATTTCTGCCGGCGAGGTTTGCGCGGCTTCCGGTCATCGGCCAGCTGGGCGGACCGTACCCGACCGCGACGGTCGCGGATGTCGCGCGCCTGCATCCCGATCTGATCATCGGCTACGGCGTGCCGTCGCCGCCGACCGTGGCGCTCGCCAACCAAATAGAGCGGCAAACCAAGGTCCCCTATATCCTCCTCGACGACAGCATCCAATTGATGCCCGCGCTACTGACCGACGTCGGTACATTGGTCGGTGCCGGCGACCACCGGCTGGCGGTTGCCAGCTATGCCTATCATGCGATCGAAAACCTGCGTGGGCAGCTGCTGATCAGCTCGTCCACCGATCGCCCGCTGGTCTATTACGGCCGCGGCAGCGACGGTCTCCAGACCGCGCTTCCGGGCTCGCCGGCAGCCAGCGACATCGAGCAGGCTGGTGCCATCAACGTCGCCGCCGGGCTCGGCCGCGGTAACCTTGCCTGGGTCACGCCGGCGCAAATCTTTTCCTGGAACCCGCAGATCATCATCGCCCAGCAGGGCAGCTTTTACCATGCGCTACTCCACAGTCCCCGGTGGCGAGGCCTGGCGGCGGTGCGCAACAAGCGGGTCTACCTGGCGCCGGCGGCTCCGTTCGGCTGGATCGACGACCCGGCCGGAGTCAACCGGGCGATCGGTCTCTATTGGCTGTCGAACGTGCTCTATCCCGATCTCTATCAGGAAGACCTGCGCACCAATGCGCGCGGTTTCTATCAGTTGTATTACGGCGTCCAACCGACCGATCGGCAGCTCGAGGCGCTAATCCGTCCGGCTGAGAGCAATCCCGGAGAGACGCGACGCTTCGCGAACGTGCCGATCCTCGGCGCCGAACCCCCGCCCTTGCCCAACCTTTCCGGACCTGCTCTGCCGCCCCCTTCCGGCGTACCCGGGCGCGGCGGGGCACGCCCGTCGCCGATGCCGCCCCCTTGAGGCGATCGGTCGAGCTTCGCTTCGCCACCAAATTTACGAAAGCCAGCGCTTGCGGCGCTTGTAATGTTTGAGGTCGCGGTAGGATTTGCGCGCGCCCGCCTCGTTCAGCCCAAGATAGAATTCCTTGATGTCCGAGTTCTGGCGCAAGGCTTCGGCCGGGCCTTCGAGCACGATCCGGCCGTTCTCCATAACATAGCCGTGGTCGGCGATGTCGAGCGCCAATGCCGCGTTCTGCTCGACCAGCAGGATGGTCAACCCGCGCTCCTCGCGCAACCGCCGGATGATGCCGAAGATTTCGCCGACCAGCAGCGGCGCCAGACCGAGCGAGGGTTCGTCGAGCAGGATCACCTTGGGCTCGCACATCAGGGCGCGGCCGATCACCAGCATCTGCTGTTCGCCGCCCGAGAGATAGCCCGCAGGCTGACGGCGCCGCTCCTTCAACGCTGGAAAGGTGTCGAAGATCCCGTCGATCGCCTCGCGCACGCGAGTGAAGTCCTTGCGCGTATGGGCTCCGGCAACGAGGTTCTCATGCACCGTCAAGTTTTCGAAAACCCGCCTGCCCTCGAAGACCTGGCTGACGCCGCGCTTGACCACATCGTGCGGCGGCAGCCGGTCGAGCCGCTCTCCGTCGAGTTCGACCGTGCCCTTGGTGACCTCGCCGCGCTCGCTGCGCAACAGCCCCGAAATCGCCTTCAAGGTAGTCGACTTGCCGGCACCGTTGGCGCCGAGGAGGGTGGTGATGCGGCCGTCCTCGACGTCGAGCGAGACGCCCTTCAGCACCAGGATCACGCCGTCATAGACGACTTCGATATTATTGAGCGCCAGCATCGGACGGACTTCGATCAGCGATGCCGCCCGTCCCGCTGGCGTGCCTAATCGACCTCGGCGGTCTTGATCGCGTGCTCCACCACATCGCGGTAGGCGCGGAACCAGGGGGTTTCGGCGACGAACTTCCCGTCATGCACCTGGAAGACCCGCACCCAGCCGCCACCTTCGTGATCGGTCGGGGTGATCTGCAGCGGCGGGACCAGACCGCCCAGGGTGAAATCGTGGATCTCTTCGAGGCCCTGCTTGACCTGTGGTCCGGTCGGCTTCTGACCGCCACTGATCTTCAACGCGTTTTTGATCGCCTCGACCTGGATCGCCGCCTGCAGCAGGCCGCGGTTATAGATGACCGTGTCGTCCATCGTCGCCGGCGGCTCCTTCCCCTCCTTTTTGTACATCGCCTTGATCTGCTGGCGCACCGGATAGTTGTCGCCGGCGCCGGCGAATTGCAGGGTGTTGTAGCCTTCAGCGACGCCCCAGCCACCGGCCGCCTTGATGTCCGCCTCGGCCGAGGCCCAAACCAGGCCGATGACATGGGTCAGTGGGTATCCCGCCCCTTTCAGCCCCTTGATCGCCACCGAGGGCGAGCGGCCGAACAAATGCATGATCACGAAATCGGGGTGAAACCGCTGGGTGATGTCGAGGATCTGCGCACCCATCTCGACCCCAGGCGGTGGCACCGCAAAGGTCCGCATCTCGAACCCTTCGGATTTTTGCAATGCGTCGAGGATCGGCATCGGCTCCTTCCCGGCCGGATTGTCGTAATAGACGTAAGCGATCTTTTTGCCCTTCAGGCTGCCGCCGAGCTTGTCCTTGGCGAACTTGACCGCGGCGGCGCCCTGCGACCAATAGGTGGCCGCGATCGGGAACAGGTACGGGAAGCGGGTGCCGTCGGCCGCGGCGGCGATGCCAAACCCGGGCGAGGTCGTCGGCATATGGTCCTGCTCGAGCCGCTGGTTCAACGCCACGGTCTGCGGCGTGCCGTAGAGCGTCATCATCACGACGCCCATCTGCTTTTGCCGTTCATACGCTTCGATCGCCGGCGGCACCTGGTATTGATTATCGATTTCGTCGCCGCGGATCATCCAGCCATCGACCCCACCTTGCGCGTTGATCAGCTTGTAGTAATCCTGCATGGCTGGGCACAGCACGGTGCCTACAATCTGGGTCGGGCCGGTGCGGTCGCACTGGTCGCCGATCAAAATTTCCTTGGGCTGTGCCAGGGCGCTCGCCGCAAGCATCAGCCCGACCGAGGCGCCGGCCGCGGCCCCCCAGATACCCCGCGTCAATCTCGTCATCGTCGCTTCCTCCCGCTGTTTTCGCCAGTTAATACGAAAATGGCCAGATCCGAAAGTAATTGCGGATGTTGCGCCACAGCCGGTTCAGCCCCTCCGGCTCGACCACCAGGAAAAAAATGATCAGCCCACCGAAGATCACCAGCCGCAGGTTCGGCACGACGTTTAAGAGATCAGCATGCGAAAAAAACAGGCCGCCAAACGAGTTGAGAAACCAGCGGGTGGCGATCGGCAATAGAGTGACGAAGATCGCGCCGAATATCGAACCGAGCACCGAGCCGAGGCCGCCGATGATCACCATCGCCAGATAGTCGATCGACACGTCGATTTGGAACTGCTCGTAATTGGCGATCCCGAGATAGTAGCTTTCCAGCACCCCCGCCACCCCGGCGTAAAACGAGGAGATCGCGAATGCGTAGAGCTTGTAGCGAAAGATGTTGATGCCGATGATCTCGGCGGCAATGTCCTGGTCGCGGATCGCGATAAAGGCGCGGCCGATGCGGCTGCGCACCAGGTTCAACGTCGCGACGATCGCCAGCACGACAAAGAACATCAGAAATACATAAAACTGCGCTTCGTGCTTCAGCACGATTCCGAAAAACGATGGGCGCGGGATCTCGATTGACGCCTGCACGCCTCCCGAAATCCATTGCACGTGGTTGATCGTCCACTCGATGATCAGCTGCGCCGCCAGAGTGGCGATCGCCAGATAGATCCCTTTGATGCGCAAGGATGGGATGCCGACGATGGCGCCGATAAGCGCCGCCATCAGCCCGCCGAACGGGATCGCGACCCAGAACGGCATGCCGAGGCGGGTGATCAGATTGGCCGCGGTGTAGGCGCCGACCGACATGAAGGCGCCCTGCCCGATCGACACCTGCCCGGTATAGCCGACGAGGATGTTGAGGCCGAGCGCACCTACGACCGCGATCAGGATCAGGTTGAGCACCGAGACGTAGTATTCGCTGAACGTCAGCGGCACGACCACGATGAACAAAGCCGCCAGCGCCAAGACGCTCCATCGCGCGATTGGCAGCGGGTAGAGCGCCATGTCGGCGGCATAGCTCGTTTTGAACACGCCGGCTTCGCGGTGGAACATTTCGCGATACCGTTATCCGCCGCTCACGCAGTTGTTCGCTCGCTCAGCTCAGCGGAACCTCAAAGCCGCGCTTGACCCCGGGGCGGGCCATGATCGTCTCATACCACCGCCCGACATTCGGGAAATCAGCGAGGTCGATCTGGTGGCGCTCGTGCCGCCAGGCCCAGCCGAGGATCGCAAAATCGGCGATCGAGATGTCGCCGCCGACAAACTCGACCTCGCCGAGCCGCTTGTCGAGGACGCCATAGAGCCGGCTAGTCTCCTTTGAATAGCGTTCGAGGCCGTAGCGCCGATCCTGCTCATCCTTGACCTGCAGGAAATGATGCACCTGGCCGGGCATCGGGCCAAAACCTCCCATCTGCCACATCAGCCATTCCAGCACCGGCACCTGAGCGCGCAGATCGGCCGGCCAGAACTTGCCGGTCTTTTCACCCAAATAGATCAGGATCGCACCCGACTCGAAGATGCTGATCGGGGCGCCGCCTGGACCGTCGGGATCGACGATCGCCGGAATGCGATTGTTCGGGCTGATCTTCAGAAATTCGGGGGCGAACTGCTCGCCCTTGGAGATGTTGATCGGGTGCACCGTGTAGGGCAGCCCCATCTCTTCGAGCGCGACGCTGATCTTACGGCCGTTCGGCGTGTTCCAGGTGTGGAGTTCGATGGCCATCGGGGGTTCGCCTTTGCTGTCGTTTGCTTCCGGCTGAGGGGGCGAGGATTATCGCGGGCGGACCTCGCGCTCAAGCTGCAATCGCCGCGATCCGGTCTCGGACCGAAATTCCGCGCTGCGCAGTGCGGTCCGGATCGGCGCATCGGCTGCTGTCAGCGGTTCTTGGGGAAGCGGAAGGTTAGAGCGCTGGCGAGGACGATCGCACCACTTCCCGCGGCGGCGAGAAAGGCCGTGGCGGGTATGCCGGTCCCATCCCACAAGGCGCCGCCCAGCAGGGGCACGACGCAGGACAGCGAGTAGCCGATCGCGAACATCCCGGCCGACAGCCGATGAACATCGCCGGCGTGAGCGATTTGCGGCGGCAACGCCAGCGTCACGATTAGAGTGAAGGCACAGCAAAACCCGATAACACCGGCGCCGACGACAGCGATCTGGGTCTGGAAGGAAAGAAACGTGCCGAGGCCGAGAAGGCCCAGCACCTGCATCAGCACGATCGCAGCCTTGCTGCGGCCGAGTCGCCGCGCCCACAGCAGCAATGCCAGCGAGGCCGGCAGCTGGCCGAGGTTCAGCGCAGCGAGGCATATCGTAACCATCTCCGGGCGCCCAACCGCATGCAGGTATCCGGGGATAAATGCATTCGAGGAGAAATAGAGACCGCCGGTGCCGCCCTGCATCAAGCCGAGCTGCCAGGTCTCGCGGTGGCGCCAATCGGGCCACCAGCGCGCCGGCTCTCGTCCAACGGACCGGGGGGTGTCCGGCCCGCACAGCGCCATTGCGAGCGCTGTCAATACAACCGGGACTGCCCAGACCGCAAAGCTCGCCGGCCAACTGCCGTCGACCAGCGGCAGGACCAAAGGGATGGTCAGCGCCGCCGGCAGGGCTTCGCCGATCAACAGCCCGTTGGCGTAGACCGCGGTGGCGAAACCGGGCCGGCGGCCAAACCATTCGCCGACCAGCGCCGGCAAGGCTGGCTGCACGACCGCAACCCCGGCTGCCATCAAAAATGTCATCGTGAACAGCATCGGCGCCGATGGGCCGACACCGCGCGCCGCCGATGCGACGGCGACGCAGAGCAGTCCGGCGATAGCCGCGCCCCGCGCCCCAAGACGCGCGATCAGCAGCGAGCCCGGAATCGCGGCGAGCCCGAATAGCAGCACCGGCAGCCCGGACAACGCCCCGACCGCCCGCTCGCTGAACTCGAATTGCCGATGGATCAGCGGCAGAACCGGGGGCACCGCCAACACCGTCAGACGCAGGTCGGCGCCGGCAAGCCACAGCACCGCACCACGCAGCAGCGAGCCAAGGGGCGCTTCCCGGCTCGGCCCCGGTTTGTCGTGCATCGCTGCAACCTCAACCGAGAGCGAGCGTTACGGATGCTCGCAAGCGAAATAGGCGATGTTTTCCTCGGCATCCAAGAAGCGAGGCACCCGGTCATAGCGCAGACAATGCTGCTTTGCCACGGCGGTGGCGGCCGCGAGGTCGCCGGAAAAGCCGACCGCAGCGGAATTGGCGTCGCCGCTCGACAGATAGGGCTTCTCGGTGCAACCGGCGGCCGCGCCGACCAGGACCAGGCACAGCGCCCGCAGCAACGGGCCCAAAGAATGCCGCAAGCGCGATCTCATCGAGGCGCTTCCGCACCCTCCTCAGCCAGCCCGATTTTGGCGGCGAAGTCGCGGCCGCGCTCGGTGAAATCGCGGTAATAGCCGTAGCTCGGTGCTGCCGGAGACAGCAGCACGACGTCGCCCGGCGCCGTCACCCGCTTTGCATAGGCGACCGCGTCCTCCATCGACCGCGCGCAGTATGTGGTGAGGATGGTCTCGGGTCGCGCTCTCTCGGCGGCAAGCAAGCCGGCGTAGATGCGCTCCCCGCTGGAGCCGAGGCAGATGACCCACCGGGCCGCCCCTTCGCCCAATGCGGCAACCAGCCTGCCGTAGTCGATGCCGCGGTCATAGCCGCCGACGATCACAGCGATCTCTTGTCCGGAGTAGACCGCGAGCGCGGCGATCGTCGATTCCGGGGCGGTTGAAATGCTGTCATCGACGAACAGAACACCGCCGATTTGGCCCAGCTGCTGCTGGCGATGCGGCAATGGGCGAAAATCGCTCGTCACGTCGAGAGCGGCGGCAAGATCGATGCCGAGCCGCTTTGCGACGGTCAGCGCCGCACACAGGTTCGACATGTTGTGCGGCCTGGCGAGATAGCGGTTGCACACCTCGCCGATCCGCCGCTCGGCGTCGAAGATGTCGAAACCGCGCCAGCAAACGCCGCGCCCGTCGTTGAACCAGTCAATACAGCGCGGCAAAGCCAGGGCGAAGCCCTTGATCGTCGACATCGCCTCACTATTGACGATCGCGCAGCGGCTGTGACGCAGCAGGTTCAGCTTATCGCGGTAATAGGCATCGAGCGTGCGGTGCCAATCGATGTGCTCGGGAAATAAAGAGGTCAGCACCGCCAGGTCGCAGATGCCGTCAAAATCGGCGACCTGATAGCTCGACAGTTCGATCACCGCATGTTCCGCCGCCGAGGGATCGATCTCGGTGATCGGGATGCCGATATTGCCGGCCAGCGCCACCCGACGGCCGAGCCGGCCCAGGATATGGACAATCAGCGACGCGGTCGTGCTCTTCCCTTTGCTCCCGGTCACGCAGATCGTCGTGACGTCGCTGCCTTCGCCGAACCATAGGTTCAGCAGCGAGGTGATTTTTACCCCGTTCCGGCGGGCGGCCTCAAGGTCCGGGCGATAAAGGCTGACGCCAGGCGACTTGACGATAACGTCGATATCGCCGAGGGCGCGGCCAATGCGCTCGGCGCCAAAAGCGCAGTCGATTTGGTCGAACCCGGCCGGCGCCGACGCATCCTCGGCGTCGTCGAGCAGCAGTAGCGGCAGATTGGGGTGCCGCGCCCGCAGGAAGCCGATCGCCGCCCGGCCTTCGCGACCGAGCCCCCAGATTGCGACCCGTGCCGCGCCAAGGTCAGCCACACGCATCGAGCATGGCCATGAACCTCGCCGGCACGCCGTGCGGGTGGCGGGTCTCGAACAGCGCCCGGTACTCGGCCGAACCCGTCCGCCGTAGCGAGCCGGCGACTAATCGGCGAACGACCGCGTCGTCTCGCCAGTCGGGATGATACCCCAGATGCGTCATGGCCGCGGCGCACTCGGCGATCTCGCCGACGCATTCGAACGGCTTGTGCTCGCCCAGGCCGCACAGCGCCGCAAAGCCGTCGAGCTGGGTTTCGTCATCGAGCATGTCGCGGCCGAAGATCCCGACTAATTGCGGCTTCGTGACAAACAGCGCCAAGGCCAGGAACACGAACCGGCATTTCGGGCAGTCTCGGCACCAATGGCGGCCGCGTTCGGCGGAGGATTGGCGGAAAGCGGTGTTGCAGCTGCGGAATATCCCGAAATATTGCGGGTACCGGGCAAAACGACGGGCGATCTCGATTTCCGAAAGCGGCCGGAGCAGCGAGAAATAAGCGATATTCGGTGAGATATGATTGTGTACGTAGCAGGAAAATTCCCGCTCGAACTCCAGCGATTTGCTGAATTGATGGTTGATCGCGATCCCGCCGACCGTCAGGTTCGGCGCGCTCGCGGAATGTTCGTTGGACATAGCGATCGTATCAAAGCCCGAGAGCACGGCGCAGGCCAGGACGATCGCGCTCAAGATCCCGGTGATCGGCACGTGGCCGTTCAATGCGCCGCCGTCGTTCAGCTGCAAAAGGCCGGGGTCGAGACGGCGGCCGACCCGGATGTACGGCAGTTCGGCAGCGGCCATGCAGGCGGCAATCGGTGCCGCGTCACCCAATGAGAACAGGACGAGGTTCTCGTCCCCGGCCTTCAGGCACTCCAGGGTGACGATCGAATCCTTGCCGCCCCCTATCGGCACGCAGGTGCGCCGCGGCAGTTCGAGCCCGATCGGCGCCGGAGGTGCAATCCGATCGACCCGAAACCGGCAACGGCCGTGCAACGAGATCCGGTTTTTCCAGGCGAATTCGGCCAATCCCTTTTCGTAAAAGTCTTGTAGGAATCGAGCCGTGTCCCGATCGAGCGGGAAGGCCTCGCAACGCAGCGATTCCGGCACAAAGGCCTTGTAATAGCTGACCCCGGACATCAAGAAAATCAGCCGGAAAATCCGGTCCAGCACCTCGGACTCCGCGGGCGACAGCGCCCGCTGCGGAAAATCGAAGACCAGCCTTTCCTCGAAGCCCGGACCGTCAGCAAACCGATAGCGCAGCCGCAGCACGGCCGTTGCCGGGTCGTATCGGTAACTCTCGAAAACGAACTCGTTAGGCCTCATGCCGGCTCTCGGCGAGAGCGCGAATCGTCCGCAATTTCTGGTGATGGACCGCGAGGCCGAGATTGTCGATCGTCGCAGCCTGCACGCGCGAGACGCCGTCGACCGCCGGGCCGTCCGCGAGCATGGCTTCGAGCACCCGCCGATCGAGCCCTTCGTCGAGGCATCCGATTAGCGATTCACGCCAATCCGGGCGAAGGCAGGCGAGCGCGCCGAGCAACCCATACGCGCCCCAATGCGAGACACCCGCCACGATCAAATGCTGTGCCGGGGTCACGCATGCGATCAGCTCGCCATGCGCGACGTGCTGCGCGATCAGGCTACCCGGCACGGCCCCCATGCCGATCTCGTTGCCGCCGTCGCCGACCGCGATCGTCTGCCACGGTCCGGCCGCGAACAGCTCGTCGAGCGGTGCCGTATGGGCGCTGATATCCTGGCCGCGCATGTTCCTCGGCGTGCCGTCTGCGCTGCGCCCGCAGCGTTCGATCGAGATCGCGTGGGTGATCCCGGCATCGCGCCAAGTCTCGATCAGCGGGGTCCGCGGCGCGCCGACGGCAACCGCGTCGACCGGCACCTCGGCGGCGCCCGCCGCCGCCAGGGCGACCGCGCAGGCATTGCGGCACGGCTCGTCGGTCGCGAGTCGGCACGGAATGCCGACGACGCCGAACCCCCTGGCCAACAGAGCCGTCCCGGCCGGACCGTCGGTTTCAGCCGCCGGCGGCGCGCCCAACGGCACGTAAAAGCCGGTGATCAGCCCGACCCGGCATGGCTGCGCGGAGGCCAGCGCCGTCGCGGCACCCCGCAGCCCGCCGCGCGCGGCGGCGCACAGGGCGCCAATGTTGCGACCGACATCGGTCTGGATCATGCGCTCGATCCGGTTGACGAGCGAACACGGATCGGCTCTTCCGGCCATCGCGAGCAAACCGCTACAAGCTCGCCAGCTTCGTATTGAGTAGATCGGTGATCAGCATCGAACCCGGCGCGTGGGTGATGCAGAAATCCGGGCGCGCCTCGGCGATTACCGCCTGCGGAGTAACGCCGCACGCCCAGAATACCGGCAATTCGCCGCCCCCAACCGGGACGCTGTCGCCGTAATCGGGCTTGGCCAGATCCTCGATGCCGATCACCGCGGGCAAGCCGATATGAACCGGCGCACCGTGCACCGAGGGGAAACGCGAGGTGATCTGGATCGCCCGGATCGCATCGGCCGGGGCCAGCGGCCGCATCGAAACGACGAGCGGTCCCGAAAACAGGCCGGCCGGCCGGCAACGGATATTGGTGCGGTACATCGGCACGTTCGATCCGCAACTGATATGGCGCAGTTCGATCCCATCCTCGACCAACGCCTGCTCGAACGAAAACGAGCAGCCGAGGGCGAAGCTCACCAGATCGTCGCGCCAGACATGACACAGCTCGAGCGGCTCCTCGACCAGTTCGCCCTGGCGCCAGACCCGGTATTTCGGCAGATCGGTGCGGATATCGAGGTCCTGGCCCAGGCCCGGCAGGCGCGGATCGCCCGGCTCCGAAACCGCCAGCACAGGGCAGGGCTTCGGGTTCGCCTGCGCGAAGCGCAGAAAATCATCAGCCAAGCTTTTCGGCAGAATCACCAGATTTGCCTGGACATTGCCGGCAGCCAGCCCCGCCGTGGGCCCGGAAAACTCCCCGGTCCGAATGCGCCGTCGCTCGCGCCCGCCGGCTTCGACGCCCCGATCAACTGCTGCGCTCATCTGACGATCCGTGGTCTGGTCGGCAAATCTACCGCCGGACGAACGCCGCCGTCAAAGCGCGGCCTCACCCGCCGCACCCGCGTCCTCCGGCTCTTCCCTCCGCCTTTAATAGTGATAGTGACCGAAATATCCGCCACCGCGGAGCAGCCACAGGATCACAAGGATCAGGATGATCGCCCCAAGCACGCCGCCGATGCCGTACCCGCCGCCGCGGCTGTAATAGCCGCCCCGGTAATAGCCGAAGCCTCCGCCGAACAGGATGATCAGCAAAATTATTATCAGGATGAGGCCCATGGCGATCTCTCCATCGCACCGCCGTTCTCGGTCAGCCCGCCGTGCGTTGTCTAAATTATAGACGCCAAGGGAGCATCTGGAAAAGTACCGAGCATGATCCGCTGCTCAAAGCCCCCCGGGGCGCGGCGGCGGGAGGATCGCGAACCGGCGGCGGCGGAGGCTCGACTGGCGGCACCGGCACCGGCTCAGGCGGTTCCTCGATCGGCCGCGGGCGATCCGGATCGGGCGGCGGCTGGGGCGGCGTGCCGGGCGGCGGATGCGGCGTCGGGCCTTGCGCCGAACGGTCGGCGGCAGGATCGATCCGGCGCGGCATTCTTCCCACCGCCGCTTCAGCTCGCGAGCAGTGCGGCGCAGCCGAGAAACGCCGTCAGATTATAGGTCACGACATAGGTCGGGATCGCCGCGAGATAGGGTTCGAACCGTCCCTTAGCCTCAAACCGGGCGCGAAACGGCAAATCGGCAAAAAAGCGCCCCAGACGCGGCACGATCCCGCCGGCAACATAGACCCCGCCGCGCGCGCCCAAGGTCAACGCCAGATTGCCCGCCATCGTGCCCAGCATCGCGCAGAACATCGTCGTTGCCGCGACGCACAGCGGGTCTTCGCCGCGCATGCCGAGGTCGGTGATCTGCGCCGCGGTATAGCCGCGTGACAGGGACCCGTCGATTTCGGCCAGGGTATTATAGAGATTGACAATCCCCGGCCCCGACAGGACCCGCTCGGCCGAAACATGGTCGAAATGCCGGCGCATATGATCGAGGACGGCGCTTTCCCTCTCGGTCGCCGGCGCCATCGTCGCATGGCCCCCTTCGCCGGTCAGAGCGACCCAACCGGTGGCGCAGACGACGAGGCCGGAAACGCCGAGCCCCGACCCCGGCCCCAGTACCGCCAGCGGCTCGCCCGGCACCGGCTTGCCGCCGCCGACCTCGCTGCGCTGGTCCGGCCCGAGCCGCGGGAGCGCCAAGGCCTGCGCGGTGAAGTCGTTGATCACCTCAAAACGGTCAAAGCCGAACCGCGATTTCAACGCAATGATTGAAAAGCTCCAGGGATGATTGGTCATCGACACGCGGTCGCCGGTGATTGCCGAAGCGATGGCGATTGCCGCTTTGCGCGGCATCGGCCATTCGCCGCGCGCGGCGAGGTAATCGGAGAGGGCGTCCCCGATCGCCGGATAATGTTCGATCGGATAACTGCGCCAATGCAGCACCTCCGCCTCGGGAGACATCAAACCGAAGCGGGCGTTGGTGGCCCCGATGTCGCCAACCAGCCACGTTTCAGTCGCGGCGCCCGAAGCCCCCGGCAGACCAGCGCCCGGCAGGCCGCCCGCCGCTGTCACGGTTGTTCGCCGCTCGCCGCCAGGGCGGCGACAAAATTCTCGCGCCACCAGGTGATGTCGTTGCGTTCAATGGTTGCCATCATCGCCGTCCAGCGCTCCTTGCGTTCGCCGAGCGACATGGTCAGCCCTTGCCGCATGGCCTCGGCCATACCCTCGATGTCGTGGGGGTTGACCAGCACCGCCTCCCCCAACTCCTGGGCCGCGCCGGCGAAGCAGGACAGCACCAGCACGCCTGGGTCCGCCGCCGGTTGCGAGGCGACATATTCCTTGGCGACCAAATTCATGCCGTCGCGCAACGGCGTGACCAACCCGATTCGGCTCGCCCGAAAGAACCCGGTCAATATCCGGTGGTTGAAGCTCTTATTGATGTAGCGCAACGGCGTCCAGTCGAATTCGCCGTAGCGGCTGTTGATGTTGCCGGCCGAGGCGGCGAGAATGCGACGGATCTGCTGATATTCCGGGACTTCAGAGCGCGAGGACGGGGCGATCTGCATGAAAACGATGCGGCCCCGCGTGTCCTGGTGGTTTTCGAGCAATTTGGCGAAGGCCTGGAACCGGGCCGGCAGACCCTTCGAGTAGTCGAGCCGATCCACCCCGATCATCAAGGTCCGCTGGCCGAGGCTCTGCCCCAGCCGCCGCATCTGCCGGGTTCCGTCGGCTGCCGCCGCCTGAGTCGCGACGGCGGTGACGTCGATCCCGATTGGAAAGACCTGGGCTCGCACGATCCGGCCGAAGGCCCGCAGCACGCCGTGCCCGAAATCCTCCGCCCCGGCCCAGCGGATCAGATAATCGCAAAAGCCATGAAGGTCCGATTTGGTCTGGAAGCCGACGAGATCGTAGGCGCACAGCGCCTCGACGAGGTCGCGATGGCAGGGGAGCACGCGCAGCAACTCGGCCGGCGGAAACGGCGTGTGCAGGAAAAAGCCGATCGGCTGGCCGCTGTCGAGACGGCGCAGTTCGCGACCGAGCGGGATTAGATGATAATCGTGGACCCAGACCAGGTCCTCGGGCCGCAGTAGCGGCGCCAATGCCCGCGCGAACAGGCGGTTGACTCGCAGATAACCCGCCAAATCGCGCCGCGAATATTCCACCAGCGAGCCGCGGTAATGAAACAGCGGCCACAGCACCCGATTGGCGAACCCGAGATAATATTCCTCGAAATCGTCCCTCGACAGGTCCAGCGTGGCGAAAGTGAGCGGGCCGCGCGCGGTCACCGCCGGTGCGGTGTCGGCCGCGTCCACGACCTCTCCGCTCCAGCCGAACCAGACGCCGCCGCTGTTTTCGAGTGCGGCGCGGATCGCGACCGCAAGACCGCCCGAATCCGGCTTTCCGCTATCGACTGCGACCCGATTAGAGACGACGACCAGCCGGCGATTTGCTGCGGCATCCCGTTGCAGGATCGGCTCGGCCCCCCGGACCCGCTCGGCCGCACCCGATGCGCCGGCGGCAACGCCATCTCCCTGCATCATGCTTGTCCCCGCTTTTTGTTCGGTTGCTGAACACCGCCGGTCGTAAAATGTTCCCGCAGAGCCTTGATTCCTAAGCCGTCTCTTCACCTCCCGCAAGCCAGGCCAGGACGGCAGCGACTGAGGGCAAAGCGTAGCATGCAGCTGTTTCGGCAGAGCGCCCGACCCGGATCGCCACTCCTCGACGGCGGTTGATTTCAGCGAACCCATCCTCGTCGGTCATATCATCGCCGACAAACGCCGGGCGTCGTCCGAAAAATGGCGGCTCACTGAGAAAGGCGGCGATCGTTTTCCCCTTATCGGCTCCGCGGGGCTGGAATTCGACGACCATCTTGCCGGCGATCAGTCGCAGCGCCGCCCCCGCCTCGTGCTGCAGAGCCTTGGCGAGGATGCAGATTTCATCGGCACGTTCCGGCGCGTTGCGGTAATGCAGCGCCAGGGTCAGGCCTTTGTCTTCGAGAATGAGGCCGCCTCCCTCGCCGGCGAGCGCGGCGAGCGGAGGTCGGATGCGATCGAGAGCGGCCGCGGCGGCAGGGTCGTTTCGATGGTCGAGCGTACCATCCACCCGCCTGCGCTCGATTCCATGCAATCCCCCGGCAGCGCCGCGCCACGGCCGGAACAACTGATCGAGCTCGTGCAGCGGGCGGCCGCTGACCAGCGCCAGCGCGCCACCTCGCTGCCGCGCCGCCTGGCAAAGCAGGCCCGGCAGTGCGGACGGGACTTGGACGCGATCGGGGCGCTCGGCGATTTCCAGCAGGGTTCCATCGACATCGAGAAACAGCGCCGTGCGGGAATCGAGCGCAGGAGGGACCGACAGGAACCCCGGAAGTCGTTCGATCGTCAAAAATCCGTCCCTTGTGCGTCGCACATGAAGCCTCGGTCGAACGTCGCCTAACTCGCTGATCTGGGCTGGAATCTCCAACGATGCCAGAGGTTTCGAAAAAACCGACTTGACATCGCGGCGAAACGCATTAGATTGTGCAGTGCGGTAGCGATCGCCGGTTGTGGTCTTACCGTACGTCTTCTAGGCGTTTCCTCCCTAAACTTGGGCCGCGCTCTGTTGCGGCCCAATTTTTTTGCCCGGCGCCAGCGCCGCCCGCGGCGACAAATTGCCGTTCCCCGCCCAGCACCGCGTCGGGCTCCAGGTCGGGCAAGGCCGCGAGCTCGCGGTAAATCGGGGCGAAATCGGGCCGGGTCGCCTCGAACAGCTGGGCGAAATCGTCAATCACGAAATAAGTGTCCTGAAACCGGTCGATGCAATAGCGCGTGCGCATGATTCGGCGCAGGTCGAACGCCAGGCGATGCGGATGCGGATCGTCGAGGCAATAAACCGATTCGCCGGCCGACGACAAAATTCCCGAGCCGTAGATGCGCAGCCCCGCCGAGGTCGCGATCAGCCCGAACTCGACCGTATACCAATAGAGCCGCGCCAGGCGCTGCAGATGCCCCAGCCCCTGCGCCTTCAGCCCGCCCTCGCCATAGGCCTGCAGGTAATCGGCGAAGACCGGGTTCATCAGCAGCGGCACATGACCACAGATATCGTGGAAAACGTCGGGCTCCTGAAGGTAGTCGAGCTGGTCGCGCCGCCTGATGAAGCAGGTCGACGGAAAGCGGCGACGCGCCAGATGGCCAAAAAACACCGCATCAGGCACCAGACCCGGCACTGCCACGATCCGCCACCCGGTCTTACGATCGAGGGCATCGCTCAGCCCGCGAAAATCCGGAATACCGCCCGCGGCGACACCGAGCGCGCTGAGCCCGTCGAGATATTCGCCGCAAGCCCGCCCGACGAGCAGCCTCTGCTGACGCTCAAACAAGAGCCGCCAGACCGCGTGCTGCTCCTCACCGTAGCCCCGCCAATCCTGCTCGGTCGTAAAATCGCGGGCCGCCTCCGGTTCGGTCTCGCTCATCGGCCTCTCCGCGCTCGCCCCCTGTTCAAATGAGGATCGCCCGAGGACGTATCAATTGTCCGCGGCAAGGCTGCGCCGGTGTTTAGCCGGCAACGCCGGTCAGGCACTCCTGCGCGGCAAGGCTCAGCCGGCGGATCATTTCGGCCATATCCGCGGCGAGCCGCTCGAAACACGGCTTTCGCCGGTAGCTGCGCTCGTCCATGTAGAGCGCGCGGTTGATCTCGATCTGCAACGCGTGGCGGCGTCGGTGCGGGTCGCCGTAATGATCGGTAGTGAACCCGCCCGCGTAGGGCGCATTGATCGCCACGGCGAAGCCGCGACCGGCGAGAAAGCAGCGTGCGGCATCGAGGATTGCCGGGGCGCAGGCGGCCCCATGGCAATCGCCAAGAACGATGTCGACCCCGTCGGCTCCGCACGCCGGGCCGGCAGCCGACGGCATCGAATGGCAATCGATCAGCAGGTAGCCGCCGAACAGCGCCTCGGTCTCTTCGACCAGCCGGCGCAGCGCCTGGTGATAGGGCCGATAGAGGCCTTCGATGCGGCGCCGCGCCTCGGCGAAGCACAGCTTGTGAGTGTAAATCTCCTCCCCGCTGGCGACGATCCGGGCGATCGTGCCCAAACCCATCCGCACCCGCGGCGAGCCGGCGTTGACGAATTCCGGCAGCGCGTCGGAGAACATCGCCGGGTCGAGCTCATAGGCTTCGCGATTGACGTCGAGATAAGCGCGCGGGAACCGCGCCGACAACAGCGGCGCACCGAGACCCGGTGCGGCCGCGAACAGCTCGTCGACAAAGCTGTCCTCCGACCTCCGCAGCGACACCGCGTCGAGCCGCGAGGCGGCAACGAACTCGGCCGGGTAATCAGCGCCGCTGTGCGGCGAGGACAGGATCAGCGGCAGCCTCTCCGAGCCCGGCCGCTGCAAATCGAAAATAGCGCACGAAAGTTCGCCGTCCATGCCCCAAGCTTAGTGCGCGGCCGCAGGGCTGTCATCAGTGCGAAGCCCGTCGACCGCTCCAAATTTCCGCGCAAAATGGGCGGCTCCCGCTAGATTGGATCGCATGCTCGCGGCTGTCTCGCCGCGCGACGACCACGCTACCCGAAGAGGACGACGATGCAGCGCCGCAAACTCGGTAAATTGGAGGTTTCCGCAATCGGCCTCGGTTGCGCGACGATGACCCCGTTTTATGGCGAACCCGATCCGGCGGCGGCGATGGCGACCCTGGAGCGCGCCGCTGAGCTCGGCGTCGATCTCCTCGACACCTCCGACGCCTATGGCCAGGGCCGCAATGAAGAGCTGATCGCCCGTGTCCTCAAAGGCCGCCGCGACAGATACGTGGTGGCAAGCAAATTTGGCAATATGGGTCGCAATCCCGACGGGTCGGCGGCCGGCGAGGGAAGGCCGGAATACGTGCGGTTCGCTTGCGAGCGGAGCCTCGCGCGGCTCGGGATCGACATCATCGACCTTTATTACATCCACCGTGTCGATCCGAGGGTGCCAATCGAGGACACGGTGGGCGCGATGGGCGAACTCGTGCGCGAGGGCAAGGTCCGGTTTCTCGGCATCTCGGAAGCCGGCGCGGAAACCATCCGTCGTGCCCACGTTGTCCATCCGATCAGCGCCGTGCAGATCGAATATTCGCTGTGGTCGCGCGACGTTGAGGCCCGCATTCTGCCGCTCTGCCAACAGCTCGGGATCGGCTTTGTCGCATACAGCCCGCTCGGCCGCGGCTTTCTAACCGGGGCGGTCACTGTGCCGGGCGATCTCGCCGCCAACGATGCCCGCCGCCATATGCCGCGCTTCGAACGCGAGAATTTGCAACACAACCTCGATCTGGTCGACGAATTGCGGCGGCTTGCGGCGACCGCGCGCTGCACCACGGCGCAGCTGGCGATCGCCTGGGTCCTGTCGCGCGGCGATCACGTCGTTCCGATCCCCGGCACCAGCCACCACGATCGGCTCGAGGAAAACGCCGCGGCGGCCGACATGATCCTTTCGCCGGCGACACTGCAGGCGCTCGACGATATTTTCCGCCCGGGCGCCGCCGCCGGGGCGCGCTATCCCGAGGCTTATGCCAAGACTCTCGGGATTTAGGCCCAAGGCAGCGGGGGAGTTCGTCGCCGAGGAATGGGTTCCTGCTTTCGTGGGCATGACCTAGGGTGAGAGCGAATATAAACTTACGCACAACAAGGGAATTTTCCCGATGCGCTTCGGACTGTTCGGCGGCGCGCGGACCGAAATCGGTGAGCAGGCGAGCGACAGCCGGATCTACACCGACTACGTCGACTACATCTGCGAGGCGGAGGCGCTCGGTTTTCACAGCGTCTTTCTGGTCGAACACCATTTCACCGGGTTCGGGCAGATCTCGGCGACCTTGAGCTTTTTGACCTATCTGGCGGCGAAGACCTCGCGGATCCGGCTCGGCACCGCGGTGCTGGTCCTGCCGTGGCACAACCCGGCTCTGCTCGCAGAGCAGGCGGCGACGCTGGATCTGCTGTCCAACGGGCGCCTCGATCTCGGAATCGGCAAGGGCTATCGCTGGGGCGAGTTCCACGGCTTCTGCATGCCGATCGAGGAAGCCGGCGAGCGCTATGACGAAGCCGTCGCATTCCTGCGCCAGGCATGGACCGCGAAGGGCCGCTTCTCGCATCACGGCAAACATTGGAAGTTCGAGGATGTCGTGATCGAGCCGGCGCCCTTGCAAAAGCCGCATCCGCCATTGTGGATCGGCGCTCACAGCGCGCCATCGATCCTCAAGGCCGCCCAGGATGGCTTCAATCTGCTGCTCGGTCAGGCCGGAAGCCCCGAGCTGGTCGCCGAGAATATCGGCATCTACCGCAAGGCGATCGAGGCGCAAGGCCGCAGCTTCGATCCGATGACGGTCGGCCTAACGCGCGCGCTGCACATCGCCATGACTGCGGCCGAGCGCGAGGCGGCGCACGAACTGCGCATGGCCTTTATGCGCAATGTCCAGCAATTGTCACTGTCGCCGACCGGGCAATCCCCGACCATCGGCCGCCCGCGCCGTGCGATGTCGCGGGAAGATATGCGCCGCGCCTCCGAAACCGACGCATTGATCGGCGCGCCAGACGAGATCATCGGCCGGCTCAAAGAACTCGAGGCCGGCGGCGCCGAATATGTGATGGTGATTGACGTGGGCGGCTCGCGCGCGGCGCTTCGGATTTTCGCGCGCGAGATCATGCCGGAATTCACTGACCGACCGGCGGCAGCGTCGTTCGTCTCTGACATCGGCGCTGGTAACCCTATATGAACCTTCTTATCGCTTGCTTGGAACACGGCCGGCGCAGGAAGATCGCTGGACGCTTACCGAACAGGACATGACATGCAACGTATCGATCCGCGGCCCGTCGCCGCCCTCGCTGTCGTCGCCACGCTGGCGGCCTGCGTCGCCCCGCCGGCGGGGCCGACGATCCCGGTCCTGCCCGGGGCGGGAAAGTCACCGGCCGCCTTTGCCGCCGATCAGCAGGTCTGCGGGCAATATGCCTCCGCGCAAACCTCCCAGTCGGCCTATGCTGCCAACAACCAGGCGCTCGGAACCGCGATTATCGGCACTGCGCTCGGCGCCGGCCTCGGCGCCGCAGTCGGCGGCGGCCGCGGCGCGGCGATCGGTGCCGCCTCGGGTGCGGCCGCCGGCACGTTATACGGAGCCGGCGGCTCAGCCTACGCGCAGATGTCGCTGCAGCAGCAGTACGACGTCGTCTACGGCGAATGCATGATGGCCCATGGCAACCAGGTTCCCGGCTTCGCGCCGCCACCGGGTGCGCCGCCTTATGGAGGCCAGCCCGGCTACGCGCCGCCGCCCGGCTATGCTCCGCCGCCCGGCTACGCTCCGCCGCCACCGCCTTATTGATCGCCGGGCCGCATTAATCGCCGGACCGCATCGATCGATCGACCTCGGCCGCCCCGATCGCCGGGCAAACCTCCGAGGCTCAGCGCGCGGCGGCTTTCCGATTGTCGGTGAGATAGATCTGGGCGAGTCCACGGCGGCGCGCCAAAATCCGCGCCCAAACCACGGCCTGCTCGTCCGAGTCGAAATGCCGCACCATCGGCTCCATTTTCGCCGGGCCGCCCGGATTTTCCCACTCCTCGACCAGGCTCGCGGATACCCCGGCCGGCGCCGCATCGAGGATCAGGGTCAGCTTCATGATGGGCGCCTTTCGCGTCGCTCTTTCCGGTCGCCGAATTTGCCAATCCAGGCTACACCCATGCGGGAAAGCTGATCTATGCCGGGGAGGGCAACATGCTGGATTTGCGCATTCGCGGCCGCAAGGCCATCGTCTGTGCGGCGAGCAAGGGGTTAGGGCGGGCCTGTGCGACGGCGCTGGCGCGCGCCGGGGTCGAACTGACGATCACCGCGCGCACCAAGGAGACCCTTGAACAGACCGCGGATGAGATCCGCCGCGCGACCGGCGCGATGGTCACCACCGTGGCCGGCGACATCTCCACCGAAGCCGGCCGTGCCGCCGCCCTCGCCGCCTGCCCGGCGCCCGATATTCTGGTCAACAATTGCGGCGGACCACCGCATGGCGATTTCCGCGACTGGTCGGTCGAAGATTGGCAGAAAGCGGTCAACGCCAACATGCTGACCCCGATCATGCTGATCAAGGCGGTGGTCGACGGGATGTGCGAGCGCCGCTTCGGCCGCATCGTCAACATCACTTCGGGCTCGGTCAAGTCGCCGATCGCGAATCTCGGCATGAGCAATGGCGCCAGGGCCGGGCTGACCGCTTTTTGCGCCGGCATCGCCCGCCAAGTGGCAAAATACAATGTGACGATCAACGGCCTGCTGCCCGGCCCGTTTCTGACCGACCGGCTGCGTTCGGGAATCGAATACGAAGCGCGGCGGCAAAACATCTCGTTCGAAGAGCTGCTGGCCAAGCGCGGCCAGGCCAATCCCGCCGGCCGCGTCGGCGATCCCGAAGAATTCGGCGATGCCTGCGCCTTTCTGTGCTCCGCCTCCTCCGGTTTTATTGTCGGACAGAACCTGCTGCTCGACGGCGGCGCCTTCAATTCGACGATGGGCTAGGCTGCTGCAGCTTTCGATCAGGTTGCAGCGGGATCTGTGCGAGGAGCGCGCGCAAAGCAATCTTGTCTGCGCGCCATAGTGCATAATGTGTGGCGCGGCGCCGCGACCGCAAGCATTGTGGGGTGCTTCCCGGTGTTGAGCAAGGCTGCGGCGTTGTCTGTCATTTCACGCCCGAACAGTTGCCGGCGCATTCGCCCGCAACCGCAAGAACGGGATGGGATGATGGCGTCACCAGGATGTCTTTGTCGGGATCGACGTCTCGAAGGATCGTTTGGACGTGCCTGTACGTCCGCGGGGGGTCGGCTTCTCGGTCAGCAATGAAGCGGCCGGCTATGCCGCGTTGATCGCCCGGCGGCGTCCATTGCGCGTGAACCGCATTGTGCTGGAGGCGACCGGCGGTACGAGCGCCGCTGTGGCTGGCGCTAAGCGAGGGCGGGCTGGACGCGTGGGCCTTAAGCCCACGGACTTGATCCCGGGGCATCCACGTCTTCCCGCTCCCGAAGCAAGACGTGGATAGGCGGGACAAGCCCGCGCGAGACGATGTTTTATTGCGTGATACCGGGCGACTGCACGCATTCCTGGACAGCCGCGCGATTTTGTGGCAAAAATGTGTCGGGCCGAAGAAGCCGAACCACATTTACTCAGGGAGGCGACGCCATGGGGAGCGTTCCGCGTTTCGGGCGCCGGTTGTGCGTTGTGGTCGCGACCTCGGCGGCGTTGCTGGTCGGCGCGGGCGAGGTTGATGCCGCGGGCCTCTCCTGCACCGGGTTGCCGGCGGCGGGTGCGGTGACCTCGAACCCGATCTCCTGCACGGTCAATTGCGCCGCCGGCGGCACCTTGGCCTCGGCGGTGGCGCTGAAACCGCGCACCACCAGCCGGCTGACGATCACGATCAGCGGCACCTGCGTCGCCTCGACCGACGATCTGCCCAGCAGCATCACGATCCAGGGTGCCTCGTCGAGTGCCACGCTGGCGGCGCCCAAAGCCACGACCGACCCGGTGCTCGGCATCAGCGGCATCGGTGTCGAGCTCAGCAAGCTGACGATCTCCGGTGGGGTCTACGCGCTGCGCGGCCGCTCCGGCTCCGCCTTCACCGGCACCGATCTGATCGTCGAAAAAGCCTCGACCGCCGACATCCTGCTCAATCACTCGGTCGTCACGCTGAACACTTCGACGGTCGAGAACTCCGCTGGCGACGGAATCGACGCAAATTGGAACAGTACTGTCTTTCTGAACGGTGGCATCGTGCAAAACAACACATCTACCGGCGTTAATGCCGTGTACGATGGGAGCGCCGATGTATACGGCGGCGCATTGTTACAGAACAATGGCTACCAGGGTGCGGGTGCCGGTTACGGGGGAACGGTACTGATCTCTGCCGGGAGCGTCACAAAGAATGGCTTCGGGAGCGGCGGTGTCGGAGGAATAGGCACCGGTACAGGTGGGCACGTTGTTGTCGAGGGAAGCACCACCAGTGTGTCGAACAACGATCATAACGGGATACTCGCTGACGACAGCGGTTCCGCGCTCGTACAAGACGGGGCCACCATAGCAAACAATTCAGGAAACGGCCTCGTTCTCGTTCAAGGCGGCTTCGCTAAAGTGCGGGCGGGGGCGACCGTGAGCGGGAACACCGGGAACGGAATTGATGCCGAAATCGGCACCCTGACGGTAGGCGAACTCGGGGCCCGGAGGCGGTGCGGCGACCATTGAGAACAACAAGGGGAACGGGATATTCATGCGGACCAACAGCGTCGCGAACATCGATAATTCGGCCAACAAGATCATCGACAACACCCTCTGGGGCATTCTGTGCACCGGCTCGCCGTCGAACCCGCTGATCTTTGGCACCGTCGGGACGGTTTCCGGCAACGGCAAGGGGCAGATTTCCTGCAAGGTTTCGCCGTAGGCCACGAGCGCAGGGCCAAGGCCGCGATCCTTCGGGCCGCCTTTGGTGGATTACCTCGGTGGGTTCTTTGCCGCGGGGTGGCGGCGGGGCGGCAGCATCCGCCCGAGCACGCCGTCGCGTCTGATTAGGGCATGATAGAGGGCGCCGGCGACGTGCAGGGCGACCAGCACATAAACCAGGTATTGGCCGACCAGATGCACGGCGATCGCGATCTGCGACAGGCGCCCGTTTTCCGGCAATAGCGGCGGGATCGAGACGAGACCGAACAGGCTCACGGCATGGCCCTCGGCCGCGGCGTTGGCATAGCCGGCGAGCGGCATCGCGATAAACGCGAGGTCGAGGCTGAACTGGGTTAGATGGGCGAGGGCCGCGACGCCCCGTCCAAGGCCGGGCGGCAGCGGCGGGGGACGGTGGCATCCCCGCCACAGCAGGCGGAACAGCACCAAGGCGAGAATGACCAGGCCGAGCGAGCGGTGCAGCAATAGCAGGTGCTCGCGCGCCGGCGTGTTGCGCGCCGCCGCCTCGCTCGCCCAGCCAAAGCTGACGACGTTGACCGCGAGTGCCGCGAGCAGCCAGTGCGTCGCCCGCGCGACCCGGTCGTAACGGCCCGCGGCAGGTGTTGCAGCGGGCGTCAACCGGGGACCGCGACCAGGATCGCGTTCCTTCGGCGGCGCAGCCCAGCACCGCGCGAGCGGGCGACGGCGACCTGAGCGCAGGCTTCGGTGCTGCTGTTGCCGTCGCGCATCGACTTGCCCCGCTGCCGATGCCGGCCTATAGCCGAGGCCGCGGCGCGACGCTATGAAGATCTGAAGACATCAGGATTTCGGGGGAGACCGTGAATATGCGATTTCTCGGGCGAGCGGTGCTGCCGATCGTGCCGCTGCTGGCGGCGCTGCTGGCATTCGCCGCGCCGGCCGCGGCGCAGCAGGCGACGCAAGCGCAGCGCGACGCGATCCGTCAGGCCTGCCCAGCTGATTACCAGCGGCTGTGCACCAACGTGCCGGCCGGCGGCAAAGCGTCGTTCGACTGCCTGCATCGCAACATGGCCAGTTTAGCGCCGGCCTGTCAGCGGGCGGTCAGGGCGGTCAGCGCCGGCGCCTCCTCGCCCGCGGCCTCGGCGCCCGGCGCTGCGGCCGCGGCACCCGCGGTCGCACCGGCACCTGCGGCGGCGGCACCGCCCTTGTCGCCGCGCGAGCAAATCATGGTGCTGCGCCAATACTGCGGCGGCGACTATCGCGCGCTGTGCCAAGGCGTGCCGTTGGGAGGCGGCCGGGCGATCGCCTGTCTGCGGGCCAACGCCGCGTCCCTGTCCGCGCAATGCGGCCGGGTGCTGAGCGCCGCGCGGCAGAGCCGCTAGTAGTGCGAACCTGGGACTTGGTACCGGCGAACCCTCACCCGCCTTGCTGCGCTCGGCACCCTCCCCCGCAGTGCGTCCCCCGGATCAAGTCCGGGGGACGGTTGGGTGAGGGTATGCGTGAGCGCGGCCGGGGTGGTCGCGGCTCCGGCTTCGGCCTAAGCTCCGCAGCAGCCGACCGATGAGCGCAGGCGCGGCCAGATGAACATCCCGACTTGGACGATGCAGGCCGCCCACGATCCGCTCGTTGCCGCCCTCGTTCTGTTCGCGCTCGCCGGGGTTTCGGCGCATCTGGCGTTTCGCCGTCACCCGCTGCGCCGGGCGATCGTGCGGGTCGTCTTCCTCTTTGTGCTGACCCTCGTTCTGCTGCGCGCCGGGGTGGTTCCGTACCAGCCGTTGCGGATGACCGGCGGGCCGTTCCGTGACGCGGTTCACGGCGCCTTGAAGATCGCTTGGTGGCTGTGGTCGGCCTGGTTTCTGGTCGGGCTGCTGCGCGCCTTTGTCGTCACCGAGCATCGGCCGCGCGAGAGCAAGCTGGTGCAGGACCTGCTCTCCGGCCTGGTCTATCTCGCCGCTCTCTTCGCCATCATCGCCTACGTCTTCGACCTGCCGATCCGAGGTCTGCTAGCAACCTCAGGGGCGATCGCGATCATCCTCGGGCTGGCCTTGCAGAGCACGATGAGCGACGTCTTTTCCGGCATCGTCCTCAACTTCAGCCGCCCCTACCGGCCCGGCGACTGGATCAGCATCGATGGCGCGACCGACGGCCGGGTCATCGAGATGAACTGGCGGGCGACGCTAGTGCTCACCGCGAAGCGCGACCTGGCGATCGTGCCGAACAGCGCCATCGCCAAGGCGAAGATTGTCAATTCGAGCTCGCCCTCCGGGATTCACGGGATCACCGTGACCGTCCAGCTCGACCCCCGGACCTCGCCTGCATCCGGCGCCGCAATCATCGAGCAGGCGATCCTGAACTCGCGGCTGATCCTGGCGACGCCGGCGCCCTTGATCACGGTCAAATCGATTACCGCGAGCACCACCGAATACGAGATCACCGTTTTCGTCGAGGATCTGGGCCAATCCGGCCGCGCGCAAAACGAGCTGTTCGACCTGATGTCCCGGCATCTGGCGGCAGCCGGCATCGAGCTGGCCTCGACCCAGAGCCAGCCCTATTCGGCGCCCCCCGCCGCTGTCGGGACGAGGGCGTCGACCGATGCGGAACGGGCGCTCGAACTGGTCGAGATCTTTGCCGCGCTGACCGCGGACGAGCGGCGGTCCTTGGCGGCGAAGCTCCAGCAAAAGCACTACGAGCAGGGCGACACCCTGGTCGAGCCAGGGACGGTGTTGAATGCGCTGTTCATGATCGGAGGCGGCGTGCTGTCGCTGACCCATGTCTCCTCCGAGGGCGAGATCGAGATGATGCGTCTCGGGCCGGGCGACCATTTCGGCGAGATCGGGCTCTTGACCGGGGCCGCTGCCACGGCCCGAATCTCCGCTCTGGCGCCAAGCGTCGTTTATGAGTTGGCAAAGGACGTTCTGGCCCCTGTCCTGGAGGCGCGCCCGCCGGTCGCCCAGGAGCTGTGCCGGGCATTGGCGCGGCGCCAGGCCGCCGGCCAGCTGATCGCCTCGCCCGAGATCGACAAATCGGTGCCGGCCAATCGCGTCGCCGGCTGGTTCGCGGACCGGTTGCACCGGCTGTTCGATCTCGCCGGCGCGCAGTGAGCGAGCCTCGTCGGCACCGGCCGTTGCTCGCGGTCGACGGTGATTCGTTCGCCCATCGCGCCTATCACGCGTTGCCAAAGACGATCCGGCGCGAGGGCGGCAAGGGCGCCGGGGCGATTGTCGGCTTTGCCAACTTCCTCGTACGCTTCTATGCCGAGGAGCAGCCCCGAGCGGTGCTGGTCGGCTGGGACACGCTCGACGCGCCGACCTACCGGCACCGCGCGCTCGCGGGCTATCAGGGCGGACGGGAGTTCGATGCCGAGCTGGTCGAGCAGCTCGACATCTTGCCGCAATTCGTCGCCGCGTGCGGGTTCGCCAATGCCAAGGCGGCGGGCTTCGAAGCCGACGATTTTATCGCGGCCGCGGTCACGCACGAGGAGCGGCGCGGCGGGACCGCGCTGCTGGCGAGCGGCGACCGCGATGCGTTTCAGCTCGCTTCCGGCGCGACGACGATCCTCCAGCCGGTGCGCGCCGGCGAAATCGCCCGGATCGGCCCCGCCGAGGTGCGCGAGCGCTATGGCGTCGAACCCGCGCAGGTGCCGGACTTCATCGCGCTGCGCGGCGATCCGTCGGACAAGATACCGGGGGCCAAGGGCGTCGGGCCGAAAGGTGCGGCAGCGCTGCTGCGCCGCTATGGGTCGCTGGAACAGGCGCTTGCCGACGGACGGTTCGCGGCCGAGGCGGAAACGCTGCGGCTCTACCGGCAGATCGCGACGATGGACACCGTAGCACCCCTTCCCGCTCTGGGCGACCAGACCCCGACCTGGGCCGAAGCGGCGGGGCTGGCGCGGAAATGGGGCCTGAACCGGTTGGCCGATCGTCTGGCCGAACTCGGGTGACTGTGCCGGCCGCGAATACCGGTCGATAGCTTAGCTAGGCGGCGCAGATTGCGGTGCTCGCCACCGGGAATATAGGATCGCGCTGATCAGAACTATGCCCTCACCTGTCCTCTCTCCTAATGGGCACGAGGGCGAGGAAAAGGCCGGCGAGAAATTCGTGAATGAACCCAGTCACACCGGTTTAGCTGGGGGACGAAGAAGATCGGCACGCTCACGGGTCCGGGTTGATGCATAATCAGGTTTGTTCTCTTTACTCTGACCTGAAAGGCTGCCAGATGCCGGGTCCGCTCTCTGGGTACCGAATCGTCGATCTGACCTCCAACGTCTCGGGGCCGTTGGCGACGATGATCCTCGGCGACCAGGGCGCCGACGTGATCAAAGTCGAGGCCCCGGACGGCGGCGACGCCACCCGTGCCGGCGGCCACCGGCGAGCCGGGTTTACCGCCTCGTTCCTGAATAACAACCGCAACAAGCGCTCGATCGTCCTCGACCTGAAAAAGCCGGCGGCGGTGCAGGCGTTGCTGCGGCTCGCCGCCGGAGCCGACGTGTTCGTGCAGAATTTCCGCCCAGGGGTCGCCGAGCGGCTCGGCGTCGGCGAGGACGCGGTCCGCGCGGTCGCGCCAGAAATCGTCTATGTCTCGATAAGCGGCTTTGGCGAAAAAGGGCCCTATGCGGCAAAGCCGGCCTACGACCCGGTGATCCAGGGCTTCTCCGGGCTGGCGACGGTGCAGGCCGGCTCCGACGAGGCACGCCCGCGGCTGCTGCGCACCATCCTGCCCGACAAATTGACCGCGATCACCGCCTCGCAGGCGATCACCGCGGCCCTTCTTGCACGCGAGCGCACCGGCGAGGGGCAGCATGTCCGATTGTCGATGCTGGAAGCGGTGCTGGCATTTTTGTGGGCCTCGGACATGGGCAGCCAGACCTTTGTCGGCGATGAACCCCCGCGGCAGGAGGCCGCCAGCGCGCTCGACCTGATCTACGACACGGCGGACGGCTACATGACCGTGGCGGCGCTGACCGACCGGCAATGGGCCGGCTTGGCGCGGGCGGCCGAGCACCCGGAATGGGTCGAAGACGAGCGGTTCAAGACTCCCGCGCTGCGCCAGCAGAACATCGATGCGCGGCTGGAGCTGACACAGGAGGCGTTGCTGACTCGCCCGGTCTCGGAGTGGCTCGAACGGCTGACCGCGGCGCAGGTGCCCTGCGGGCCGGTGCTGACCCGCAACCAGGTGATCCGGCATCCGCAGGTCGAGGCGTTGGGGCTGGTCGTCGAGACCGAGCATGAGCAGGCCGGGCATCTGCGCCAGGCGCGGGCGGCGGCGCGGTTTTCACGGACGCCGACGGAGATCCGCCGCGGCGCCCCGGGCCTCGGCGAGCACACGCGAGAGGTTCTGGCGGGGCTCGGCTATACGCCGGCGGAAATCGCGACCTTCGTCGGCTCGGGCATGCCGGCCGCGGCGGAAGGCGATTGATCATGATCGACTTTTATTACTGGCCGACGCCGAACGGCTGGAAAGTCGCGATCATGCTCGAAGAATGCGGCCTCGAATACCGCATGGTTCCGGTCAATATCGGCCGCGGCGACCAGTTCACGCCCGAGTTCCTTGAGATCAGCCCGAACAACCGGATGCCGGCGATCGTCGACCATGACGAGCCAGCGGTTTTTGGTGGCGGCCCGATGGCGGTGTTCGAATCGGGCGCGATCCTGGTCCACCTCGCCGAAAAGGCCGGGCGGTTCATGCCGCAGAGCCGGCGCGGGCGCAAAGAAACCTTGGAATGGCTGTTCTGGCAGGTCGGCAATCTCGGCCCGATGGCCGGCCAGCTCAGCCATTTCGTCAACTACGCGCAAGGCGAGCACCCGTATTCCCATAAGCGTTACGCCGATGAGTACAACCGCTGCCTCGGCGTGATCGAGCGGCGGCTCGAAGGGCGCGAATTCATCGTCGACGACTACTCGATCGCCGACATGGCGTCGTGGCCGTGGGTGCTGATTTCGAAGCCGCTGGGCCAGCCGCTCGACGAGTTTCCGAACGTCGCGCGCTGGCGCGAGGCGATCAAGCGGCGTCCCGCCGTGCAGCGGGGGGTGGATCTGGGCAAGGAGCTGCGCCGCCGGGCGCCGCCGACCGAAGCCGAACGACGCATACTGTTCAGCCAAACCGCTCAAAGCGCGCCGAAGGCGCGTTAGTCTAGTATAAAGGCTCGACTTAGACATAGCGCAGCTGTTCCGCGGATAGGCTTCGTCCGGCAATGACCTGGATCAAAGCCATCGACTGCATCTTTTCCTAATCGACGATGGTCGGCGTATCACCGATGAGCTTCAGATGTACCAGAACGCCGCGATCCTCGCCGCCTTTCTGCTGATCTACAGCGCGGTTGCCGGCCGGATTGAACGATCGTGGCTGAGTGGACCGATCGTGTTCACAGCCGCGGGCCTGCTGCTCGGGCCGTTCGGGCTCGGGTTTGTGCGCCTCAACCTCGGTGCCGAGGGGTTGCGCACCCTCGCGGAGCTGACGCTCGCGATGGTGCTGTTTACCGACGCCGCCAACGCGGATTTCGACATCGTCAGGCGCAACATCGGGGTCCCCGAGAGGCTGCTGCTGATCGGCTTGCCTTTGACGATCATCCTCGGTTTTCTGGCCGCGATGGTTCTGCTCCCCGGCATTGCCCCGCTCGAAATGGCGCTGCTCGCCGCGATGCTGGCGCCAACAGACGCGGCACTCGGCAAACCGGTCGTCAGCAATCGAGCCGTCCCAGGAGTGATGCGCGAGGCGCTCAACATCGAGAGCGGGCTCAATGACGGGATCTGCGTGCCGATCGTCGTATTGCTATTGGGGCTCGCCGTCGGCACTCAGCTCGAACATGCGACGATGGTCCACGCCATCCGAGTGGTCGCCGAGGAGCTGGGGATTGGGCTCGCGGTCGGTCTCGTCCTGACTTGGTTGACCGTTCGTATGCTGCATTTTGCGGCAGCGAAGGGTTGGATCAGCGAGCATTGGGAGGAAGTCCCGATCGTCGCCTTGGCCGCCGCCTGCTTTGCCGCCGCGCAGGCAATTGGGGGCAGCGGCTTTATCGCCTGCTTTGTCGGCGGCTTGCTATTGAGCCGATTGCGCCCGGCGCACAAACAGGAACTGCTGCGCGGCGCCGTCGGCACCGGAGAGGCGCTGGCACTATTGACCTGGGTCGCGTTCGGGGTCGGCGCATTTGCCCAGATCATCCCCCGGCTCGGTTGGGCGGCGCTCGCTTACGCGGTGCTGAGCCTGACCGTGATCCGCATGGTTCCGGTGGTCCTATGCCTCGCCGGCACCGGGATGCGGCTTGTTGACAAATTGTTTGTCGCCTGGTTCGGTCCGCGCGGCCTCGCCACGATCGTGTTCGGAGTCATCGTCGTTGGCGAAAAGCTTCCGGGGAACGATACCATCATCGCCGTGGCCGGTGGTACTGTACTGATGAGCGTTATCGCCCATGGCATCAGCGCCAACCCGCTGGTCAACGCGATCGCCCGCCGCCCAGCCGAAGCGCCCGCCGCGCGCAAAAGTGGGTGAGTGTCCAAGCCTTATGTGGTGAGGCGAACAACCATACCGTCAGCCCCAGAACTCAATGATAAACCCTGGCGTCTCGCGTGCAATTGCAAATAGACGTCGTTCGAATCTCGCAACCACATCCGGCGCTTGCCCTGCCGTGCGTATGGTCGTTTAGCCGGACGGCTGGGAGGCGCCCCGCGCGGTCGCGGTAATCTTCGTGACAAGCGACTGCACAACCGGCGATGCGGTCAGCGCCCCGGCGACCCGATGCGCCATGGCGATACTGCCGGCATCGGTAAAATGAACCAAATCCACATAATGGTGCGCGTCTGGAGGGATCGCATCTTCGTCCCCGACGAGCACGGTTCCATATGATTTGGCCACCTCGCGAATCACTTGATTATATTGTGCATAACCGGTAAGCAAATCGGCGAGGGTCATATAGGGCATGTAATAAAGGGCGGTGGCGGCCGCTTCCCGACGTTCCTCGGGTGTGTCTCCGGGACGCAGGCGGGCTGAGAACGTCACGGTGACGACAACCTTTGCGGCCTTTTGGCTGGCGACGACGAGATGTTCGTAATCCTGGCGGAATTCGGCATCGAGACGGCCCATGTCGAGCTTGATCTTGCCGGACGTGTTCGTCGCCTCGCGCTGCAGACGCATGACTTCGAGGTTCTTGCCGATCAGGTAGGCGAGCAGCGAGTGCCGGCTCAGCCAGCCCATATTCTCCTCTTGCCCATGCGGGGCAATGCCTTGGGCTTGGGCCAGCCGATAAGCGTCTGCGCTCAGATCGTTGGTCGCATGATAAATAACGATCATATCCGGCTTGAATTGCGCGACCTGCAGCTCCAGTCGGCGCAGCGACGATTGAGTGGTGTAGCCGGGAACAGCGGCGTTGATGTAATCGAGGTCCAGTGCTGGCCAATGCCGATGAAGAGCTTTCACGACCAGCGCCGGCCAAGTCATAGCGTTGCTGCTGACTTCGGCGCAGTAGGTCGTCGAGGCGCCAAGAAAAGCGATACGCAACCGTCCCGGCGGCTTTTCCCTGGGGATCTCCGGGCTGCGGAAGCCGAAGGAGTTGATGCGGATCGGGCCAAATTGGCTGTTGGGGATCGGGATGCGCAGTCCGGTAGCCGGGTCGATTTCATAAGTTTGGTCGACCCCCCAAAACGTTCCGCCGTGTTTTATCTCGCTGCGGATACGGACCGCGGCTTCTGCGGCCAGCAGCAGCAGCACGCAGATCGCCAGCACCGTCGTCGCGAGCACCGCCCCGCGCTGCCAGGCCGACAGTCGGTCAAAGCGGTTCGGCGGGCCCGGGTTGCGCATCGGGGGCATAGCCGCCGGGCTCAGTCTGGGTCGAACCGGTCGCGATAGTCGAGGCGCAGCGCCGGGTCCTGGTCTTCCTTGCGCAGGAAACAGTTGCCGGCGACGAGCACGTCGATCTCGCTGCCCATGAAGCAGCGGAACGCATCCTCCGGGGTGCACACGATCGGCTCGCCACGCACGTTGAAGCTGGTGTTGACCAGGACCGGGCAACCGGTCAGCGCCTTGAACCGGGTCAAGAGCGCGTGGTAGCGCGGATTGGTCTCGCGGTGGACGGTTTGGATCCGGGCCGAGTAATCGACGTGGGTGACCGCCGGGATCTCCGAGCGCGGCACGTTCAATTTGTCGATGCCAAAGAGGTTGCGCTCGGTTTCGCTCATTTCGCGGCGCCGCCGATCGACGACGTCGGCGACCATCAGCATATAGGGGCTGTCGGTGTCGAGCTCGAACCACTCGGCCACGTCCTCGCGCAATACCGAGGGGGCAAACGGGCGGAAGCTTTCGCGATATTTGACTTTGAGGTTGAGGGTACGCTGCATCGAGGGGCTGCGCGCATCGGCCAGGATCGAGCGCGCGCCGAGCGCCCGCGGGCCGAATTCCATGCGACCTTGAAACCAGCCGACGGCGCTCTCCGCCGCGAGCGCGGACGCGGTGCGCTCGATGACCTCGTCGTCGCCGAGTTCCGCGAAAACCGCCCCGGCTGCGATCAGCCGCTGCCGGATCTCGCCGTCCGCGAAGGCGGGGCCGAGATAGCTTCCGGACATGCCGTCGAGCTCGTTGGAGAGATGGCGCGGCTGGTCGAGTTCGAGATGGTAGGCGGCGAGTGCCGCACCGAGCGAGCCGCCGGCATCGCCGGCTGCGGGCTGCACCCAGATATTGTCGAAATGGCTGTCGCGCAGCACCTTCCCGTTGGCGACGCAGTTGAGCGCCACCCCGCCGGCAAGACACAGATTGCGCGCGCCGGTCTCGACCGCCAGCGCTCGGGTCAGCCGCAGGATCGCCTCTTCGGTGACGCTCTGGATCGAGGCCGCGAGATCCATGTGCACCGGCTCGAGCCATTCCTCCGGCGTTCTCGCCGGCACCCCGAACAATTCGGCAAAGCGCTCGTTGGTCATCCGCAAACCGGTGCAGTAGTCGAAATACTCCTGGTTGAGGCGAAAACTGCCGTCTTCCTTTAGATCGATCAGATGATCGAGAATGGTCTGGGCAAAGCGCGGCTCTCCATAGGGCGCGAGCCCCATGACCTTGTACTCGCCCGAATTGACCCGGAAGCCGGTGAAATAGGTAAAGGCCGAGTAGAGCAGACCCAACGAGTGCGGAAAATGGATCTCCTTCAGCATCGTGATCCGGTTGCCGCGGCCGACCCCTGCCGAGGTCGTGGCCCATTCGCCGACCCCGTCCATGGTCAGAATAACCGCGTCCTCGTACGGGGACGGGAAAAAGGCCGAGGCGGCATGGCTCAAATGGTGCTCGGAAAACAGCAGCCGGTTCTGCCAGTCGAAGCCGGGCGCCATCTCCTTCAGCTTGTCGCTGAGCTTGCGTTTCTGAAAGAGCTTGTCCTTGAGCCACAGCGGCATCGCCATGCGGAACGAGCGGAACCCGTGCGGTGCGAAGGCCAGATAGGTCTCGAGCAGGCGCTCGAACTTTAAGAACGGCTTGTCGTAAAAGGCGACGCGGTCGACCTCGCCGAGACCGATGCCGGCTTCGGCCAAGCAATAGGCGATAGCGTTCTGGGGATACCGACTGTCGAATTTCCGGCGGGTGAACCGCTCCTCCTGCGCCGCCGCGACGACCCGGCCGTCCTCGATCAGCGCCGCGGCGCCGTCATGATAAAACGCCGAAATGCCGAGGATGCGCATCAACTTCTCCGAACCTTCAGGGGCGCTTGCGCCCGATCATGATGAACAGCCCGCCGTCCCGGCCGCCGGTCAGCAGCATCTGCAGCTGGGCCGCGATCCGCTCTGTCCGGGTTCCCCGAGGATGCGGTTCGAACAGTCGGGCAGAAGTTGAAAAGGGGCTGCCGTCGGCCGCCGGAATGGATGACAGGAAGTCGACCCCGCCGCCATCGAACCAGCCCAGCACCTCGTCGATCGAGTGGCGGGTTTCATGGGGATGGCGATACTGGTCGCGAAACCAGGCCTGCCACCGGCCTTCGTTCAGCCGTGCTGAAGTGAGCCGCCGATCGAGGAAATAGACCGCCGGACCAAATCGTTCGAAAGCCCACCGGCGCCACAGGGTCGGCAGGCGCGCATAGCTGTTGTAGAGACCGATCAAGATCAGGCCGCCGGGCTTGACCTTGCGCAGGAGCGCCTCGAAGCCGAGGCGCGCGTCGCCGGTGTGATGCAGCACGCCGTTCGAGATCGCCACATCGAGGCTGCCGTCTCGAAGCGGGGGCCGGAACAGGTTCATCTGCAAAAAGGCGGCGTTCGCGATCCGATACCTCTCGCGGAAGCCGTTCGCCAGCAGCAAGGAATTGAGGCAGACATCGCCGCCGATCACCCGGCGCCGCCACGACAGACCGAGAAAGTTCGTCAGCTGGCCGGTTCCGCAGCCGGCTTCGAGCACGATAGCGCCATCGGGGAGCTGTTCGTCGAGCGCGGCGGCAAACACGCCTTGCCGCGCCTTGCCGATCAAGCTTTCGCGCGATTCGATATCGTCGTAATTGGGGAACGGAGTTTCCTCATAAAAAGCCTTGACCGTTTCGGTGACGTCGTGATCCGAGATCGCCGCATCGACCGGCGCGAACAGCTTCGGGATGCCGTCATCGACGGGGTAAAGCCGCCCGCCGCCGTCGGTGAACCAGCCGTCCTGGCCAGGGATCAGAGCCGCCCCGGTGAGGGGACATTGCAGGATGCCGGCGCAGTCGCGCAGCGCGGACGGCGGCGGCGTGCGCGCCTGGGTCTCGATCCGGACCGAACTCATGGCCGTTCAGA
This sequence comes from uncultured Alphaproteobacteria bacterium, assembly GCA_963832875.1. Classification (GTDB taxonomy): domain Bacteria; phylum Pseudomonadota; class Alphaproteobacteria; order ATCC43930; family CGMCC-115725; genus AP-15. The sequence continues at coordinate 103,441 of CAWHWB010000012.1, forward strand.
ACAGCGTGTAGATAAACGGAGCGATCGCCGAGCCCTCGACCAGCACCACCAGCCCGCCGATCAAGCAGACCATCACGATAACCGGCGTCAGCCAGAATTTCTTGCGGCTGCGCAGAAAGATCCACAGCTCCTTTGCAAAGTCGAGCATCGGCGCCCTCAAAACTGCCGGGTCATCGAGGTTTGCCGATCGCCTTGTGAGGTGCGGCCAAGCCAGTAGCTCGGGCTGTCGCGTTCGAAGCGGACCCGCAGAGGGTCCTTGCCGGTCAGACGCATGACGACGCCGACCGGGGTCAGGACGAAAAAGAACAGCAGGCCCATGATGATCGGCGTCGTAACCTTCGACAGCAGCAGCGCCAGGCGCCGCCAACCGCGGTTGAGCGGGCCGAGCAGTGCCGGCATGAACAGGGCCGCGGCGAGAAACAGCACTGCGATGGCTCCCCAGCCGAACTCGCTGCTCCTGCCTTTCCACGCGGCAAGCACGGCCGCGGCGCCCGCCAATGCCCCGAACAACAGGCCGAACGACCGGTCCGAAGACCCTGCGGCCGGGCCTTCGCCCTCCAGCGATTCGTGCCAATTTCCGTCCGGGCCGGTCACAGGTGTGTCTGCCTCATTTGGTTGCATATTATACGCAAGGCAGCAACAAAGGAACGCGGAAATAAAGTTAATCCCGGCGCCGTGATACTGCCGCGGGCGCGGTCGTTTGCGTTCGCTGGCGAGTTTCTCCGGCGCGGCGATACTGTTGCGGGCGCGGCGCGGCCAAGGGCGTTCTCTCGGCACTCGTTTTCCTCTACACCGAGCCCCATGACCCTTTTGCGTTCGGTTGCGACGGTCGGCTCCTACACGCTGGTCAGCCGCGTCATGGGCTTTGTCCGCGATATCCTGACCGCGGCGCTGTTGGGCGCCGGGCCGGTGGCGGATGCGTTCTTTGTCGCGCAGCGGCTGCCCAACCTGTTTCGCAGCCTGTTTGCTGAGGGCGCCTTCAGCGCCGCCTTCGTCCCGCTGTTTGCCGGCGCCATTGCCGAGCACGGCAAGGAAAGGGCTCGGGTCTTTGCCGAGGACGCGCTCGCGGTGCTGCTCGCGGCGCTGTTGGTCTTCGTCCTCGCCGGTGAGATCTTCATGCCGGTGGTGATGCGGATCATCGCCCCCGGCTTTGGCGAAGACCCGGCCAAGTTCGCGCTCGCCGTGGCGCTCGCCCGGATCACCTTTCCCTATCTGTTGTTTATCGCACTGGTGGCGCTGCAAGGGGGCGTATTGAACTCGGTCGATCGGTTTGCCGCCGCCGCGGCGACGCCGATCCTGTTGAACCTGTTTCTGATCGCGGCGCTGCTGCTGATGGACCGGTTCCACTGGCGTGACGGCCGGGCCCTCGCTTGGGCGATCACGGCCGCCGGACTCGCCCAGTTTCTGTGGCTGATGTTTTCCTGCGGGCGCGCCGGGTTGGCGTTGCGCCTGCCGCGGCCGCGGCTGACGCCGGGCGTGCGCCGCACTCTGGCGATCATGGGGCCGGGTGCCATCGGCGCCGGGGTCACCCAGGTCAATCTGTTGATCTCGACCGCGCTCGCCTCGTTGCTGCCGGGCGGTTCGGTTTCGTATCTCTATTACGCCGACCGGCTGAACCAGCTGCCGCTCGGCGTTGTCGGCATCGCCGTCGGCACCGCGATCCTGCCGCCCTTGTCGCGCCAGCTGCGGCTCGGCGACGTTCAGGGCGCGGTCGCGACGCAAAATCGCGGGATCGAGCTCGCATTGCTGCTGACGCTCCCGGCGGCGGTGGCGTTGGCGGCGCTGGCCGGGCCGATCTTCGCGGTCTTGTTCCAGCGCGGCGCGTTCACCGCGGCCGATACCGCCGCCACCGCCGCGGCGCTCGCCGCCTATGCCGCCGGGCTGCCGGCCTTTGTCCTGGTCAAGGTGGTGGCGCCGGCGTTTTTCGCCCGCCACGACACCAAGACCCCGGTCAAGATCGCGGTCGCGGCGATGGCGGTCAATCTCGTGCTGACGCTGGTGCTGATGCAGTTTCTGGCCCATGTCGGGATTGCGCTCGCGACTACCTGCGCCGGATGGGTCAACGCGCTGAGCCTGCTCGTCGTGCTGGTGCGGCGCGGGCACTTCCGGCTCGACCGCCGCGCCCGGCGCAATCTGCCGCGGGTGGCTGCGGCGGCGCTCGGCATGGGGGCGGCGCTGGCGCTGCTGCGCCTGCCGCTGGCGGCGGCGTTTGCTGGGCCGGCGCCAGTACGGATCGCGGCGCTCCTCGGACTCATTGGCGCCGGGTTCTCCGCCTTCGCCGTGCTGGCGTTAGCCCTCGGCATCGCCGACTGGCGCGATCTCCTGGGGCGGCTGCGCCGGCAACCGGCTTGACCCAAACCCGGCCGCGGCGATAACACGCGGCATGAACCGCATCTTCTCCGGCATCCAGCCGACCGGCAACCTGCATCTCGGCAACTACCTCGGCGCGATCCGCAACTGGGTGGCATTGCAGCAGGATTACGAGTGCATCTTTTGCATCGTCGACCTGCACGCGCTGACCCTGCCGCAGGACCCGGTGCTGCTGCGCGCCAACACTCGCGAGGTGACCGCCGCCTACATCGCCGCCGGCATCGACCCCGAACGCTGCACGATCTTCAATCAGAGCATGGTCTCCGCGCATGCCGAGCTCGCCTGGCTGCTCGCCTGCCTGACCCCGCTGGGCTGGCTCAACCGAATGACGCAATTCAAGGAAAAGGCCGGCAAGCAGCGCGATATGGCCGGGCTCGGCCTTTACGCCTATCCGGTGCTGATGGCCGCCGACATCCTGGTCTACCGGGCGACCCACGTGCCGGTCGGCGAGGACCAGAAGCAGCATTTGGAGCTCGCGCGCGACATCGCCGGAGCCTTCAACCGCCGCTACGAGCGTGATTTTTTCCCGCTGCCCGAGCCGCTGATCTTCGGCGAGGGGACAAGGGTCATGAGCCTGCGCGACGGCAACAGCAAGATGTCGAAATCGGACACATCCGACTACTCGCGCATCAACATGACCGACGAAGCCGAACTCGATCGCGTTGAAGATCCGCCGCGCCAAGACCGATCCGGAGCCGCTGCCGGCGACGGTCGAGGCGCTCGAACGGCGGCCGGAAGCAGATAATCTGGTCGGCATCTATGCGGCACTCGCCGATCTGTCGCGCGAACAGGCGCTGGCCCGTTTCGCCGGCAAGAATTTCTCGGAATTCAAGGAGGCGCTGTCGGAGCTGGCGGTCGAGGCGCTGGGGCGGATCGGCGGCAAGATGCGTCGTCTCCTGGCCGATCCCGGCTATATCGACGCGGTGCTGCGGCGCGGCGCCGAGCGGGCCGGCGCAATCGCCGACCCGGTATTGCGCGAGGTGCAAGAGATCAGCGGACTGTTGCGCCCCTGAGCAAACGGTCGAAGCCCGGCGCGCGCGGCCTGATCGGCCGCTCGGACCCCTGCGGCCGGCAAACCGGGCCTACCCGGAAGTTGATTGCAAGATGCGAGCAATGGCCGAGGCCAAGACAATGCTTTTGGGCGCGCGGGGGTAGGGCCCGCCGATGAGCGACGACCGCGCCGAGCGCGACCAGATCGAAAGGGCGGCTGCGCACCCCCGAAGAGCGGTCCCGCATCGCCCAGGTCGCCGGCGGCACCGGCTGGTTCGAATGGGACCAAGCAACGGATTCCTGGCAATCGACACCCCCTATCGCGACCCTGTTCGGGTCGATCCGCAAACGCCGAGGCCGTCGTTTTCGCAATGGGAACCGGCGATCTTTATCGACGACATTCCAAAGCTGCACGCCGCCGCCGATGCCGCGAAGGCGACCGGCGCGTTTTACGTCGAATTTCGCGTCAGGCATGCGGATGCGAGCGTCCATTGGATTGCCGGCAAGGGCGAGGCGGCCGTGGAGTTCGGCTGGGAGCGCTGGATCGGCCGCCACGGCGCCTTTGTCGGGATGCACGGCTTTGGCGCCTCCTCCCCCGGCGAAGCTCTCTTCCCCCATTTCGGCATCACCGCTGAAAAAGTCGCCGAAGCCGCCCGGTTGCTGCTATAGGTTCCGGCGCGAGCCTTTAAAGGCCAGGCCGCCTCCCTAACGCCAAGCACGTGCCGCCGAACCCGGACGCTCGCCAGGGCGCGTGCCACTATCGACGTCAGCGCCGCTTGCTGAAAACCAGTAGGTTGCGATACTCTCTTCCACAACAAGCAAAAATTCGGCATTGTATTGGCCTTAAAAATGGAGGGAGGGCGATGCGCTTATCAAGACGAGCCGCACAGGGCAACGTGTTCTCAATGGTAGTACTCGGCATGGCTGCCATACTCCTCGCTTTCGCGCCGCCGACGGCGCGAGCCGCCGGAGGTGCGGAGAATTACGACTTCCAGATTTGCCACGGATATTTTGCGCTTTGCGCCGCCTCGACCTGTAAGCCGACCGGCGGGCAGATCACGGTCAGAACCGCAACCGGCGGCACCGCGACCTTTCCGGAGGCGAATTGCAAGTGCCCGGTCATTCTCGGTCCGTCGATCGCCAACCTGGCCGGAGGCAACATGAAAGGTTCTTGCGTGCCGGAACCGGGCCAAATCTGGTCGACCTATCAGCCCAGATCAAACATTCCGCAGGAGATCACCAATTGGGTCCCGACCTTGCCGCAGGCCGCAGCACCGCCGCTGTTCTGCCCGAAGACCCGCAATCTCGGAAATCAGTTGGTCAACTGCTTCAGCTTCGCCTGCGATTCACAGACTTATATCAATAATGTCCCGGTGGTGACCTGTCACTGCCCGATCGGAGAATTGCTGGCCGGCACCGCGGTTCCGGCGCACACCTCGTTTTTGACGCAGGCCGGTCAGGGCGACCCGGCCTTCTGTGCCGATCACCCCGTCTCCGGCCCGATTTCGTTACCCTAGTGGAAAGAACCTGACGGACGGCTCCCGTCCGTGCGTCCCGGCGCGAGATTGCTTCGTCGCTGCGCTTCTCGCAATGACAAGCGACTTACGCCGTCATTGCGAGCGAAGCGAAGCAATCTCGATCCGTTGCTCCCCGGGACCCGGTGCCGGTACTTACCACTAGCTGCGTCCGACCAAGGCGATGCACGGATTGTTACCAAGGCAATCCGAGAACAGCTAAAGGATCAAGGGAGACTTGCCATGACGAGCGAAGAACTTGGAATTTATGGCCGTCTGCGGGGACTTTGCCTGGCGGTCGGGCTTGCCGCCGGTCTCGCAATGACGGCCGGCGTCTCCCCGGGCGCGGCGCAAGCGGTCGTGGATCCTGACACGATCGTCGGGAACCCGGCAACCGTCTCGCAGTTGAGCCCATTTAACACGACGGTCGCATATCTCGTTCAATTCTACCCTTTATGGTTCACGTATTATCAGACGCAGTTAGCGAGTTCGCGGCATCAATCACCTGGTCGGACCCAACCGAGTCTCTCCGATCTACCACTATGTGGTGGCGGTGAACGTCGACACGCTCTACGTCAGCAGCTTCCTCAATCTCACCGACCAGCCGGTAATCCTGACCATCCCCGCGAGCACGCCCCCGTTCCCGTTCACCTCATATTCGATCCTGATGCTGGACCCCTACGGCTCTCTCGTCCCCGCGAGCCCGCCCATTCCGCCGAAGACGCCAGGAACCTATGCGCTGATCGGACCCGGAGGCTTTACCGGCACGCTTCCCACAGGCGTCACTCCGATCACGTTGCCTCTCAACTATTCGAGTTTGCTGTTCCGGGCGGACAAATTCTCCCCGAGTGGGACGAACCAGATCGCACAGGCCGAGGCGTTCCGCCACGCGCTCAAGAGTCAGACCTTGAGCGACTACCTCGAAGACCCCGCCGGCGGCGCGGCTGAGATCCTGCCGGAGATCCTCTTCTCCGTACCGTTCAAGACGACGGCCGATGATCTGATCGCGCATAACCCGATCGCATTCCTCCGGCAGCTGCAAAGGGCGGTGGCAGCCCCCAATACGCCAACCCTCTCTCCGTACGAACAGGCGCTATCGGATCGGTTCGACAGCTTGTTTGGCAACGGGAATAGGAACAGGTCCGAGTTCAGCGCCGGCGCTGAGGCGGCCCATAAGTTGATCTTGGACCGCTATTTTACGTTTACGCACTGGGCGCCTACCCCGACATACTGGATCCATTTCACCAATATCGGCGACTGGGGCAACCAGGTCGTCGAACGATCGTCGATTACCGAATTCATCCAATACGCCAACAACATCACCGCGGCGGCGTATTATCACGTCTTCAAGGACGCCAACGGCAACCCGCTCGATGGGACCAACCCAAAGGGCTATGTCTTGACCTTTCCGCCAGGAGAGCAGCCCCAGGCAACGCGCTTCTGGTCTCTGACCGCTTATACCCCGGAGGCGATAGAACTGGTCCCCAACTCTGCCAACAAATACGCAGTCGCCAGGTACACGCCGAACTTGCAACTCAACGACGACGGTTCGCTCTCGGTTTACATGGCCCGGCAACTCCCGGCGGGCGTGCCGATGGCCAATTGGCTGCCGATACCGGCCGGTGCCTTCAACATAATGCTTCGCGTCTACGGTCCGGAGGGATCGGTCGAGGACAACACTTACGTCCCGCCCGGCATTGAGAAACGTTAGCTCGAGCTGAAGTTCAGTAATGGATTGCAGCACAGAAGCGTCGCGAAGGCGGATCGGCGGCGGCCCGCCGGCCCGCTTCACGCAATGCGCCGATCTAGGGTAAGCTCGGAGGACGATTTCGCCGGGAGGACGAAGGATGACGGTACGGGTTGCGATCAACGGGTTCGGCCGCATCGGCCGCTTGGTCATGCGCGCGGCGCTGGAGCATCCGGAGCAGCAGGTCGAGGTGGTTGGAGTCAACGATCTGGGGCCCGTCGCGACCAATGCGCACCTCTTGAAATACGACAGCGTGCACGGCCGCTTTCCGGGCGAGGTCACCGCGGGCGACAATTGGCTCGACGCCGGCCGCGGCAAGGTTCGCGTCACCGCCGAACGCGACCCGGCGAAATTGCCGTGGCGCGAGCTCGGCGTCGATGTGGCGCTCGAATGCACCGGGATCTTCACCAGACGCGAGGCGGCCGCCAAGCACCTCGAAGCCGGCGCCAAGCGGGTCATCATCTCGGCCCCGGCCGACGGCGCCGACATGACGGTGGTCATGGGCGTCAACCATGACGAGCTGAGGCCCGAGCACGAGATCATCTCGAACGCCTCTTGCACGACCAATTGCCTCGCGCCGGTCGCCTATGTGCTGCATCAGGGGATCGGCATCGAGCGCGGCTACATGACGACGATCCATTCCTATACCGGCGACCAGAGCCTGCAGGACACGCTGCATTCGGATCTGCGCCGGGCGCGCGCCGCGGCGCTGTCGTTGATCCCGACCTCGACCGGGGCCGCGAAGGCCGTGGGCCTCGTGTTGCCGGCGTTGAAGGGCAAGCTCGACGGCACCGCGATCCGAGTCCCGACCGCCAACGTGTCCTTGATCGACTTCAAGTTCGACGCGGCCCGCGACACCTCAGGGGACGAGGTCAACGCGCTGATGGAGGACGCGGCGAAATCGAACCGGCTGAAGGGCATCATCGGCCTCAACAAGGCGCCGACCGTGTCGGTCGATTTCAACCACGACCCGCACAGCTCGACCTTCGATCTGACCCAGACGCAGGTGTTGGACAGCCGCTTTGTGCGGGTCCTCTCCTGGTACGACAACGAATGGGGCTTCTCGAATCGCATGGTTGAAGTCGCCGCCTATTTTGGCGAGCTCGCCTGATAGGCACATTCGGAATGGCTAATGCGATCACCCGCGAATTTCTCGCCGGCCGCAGCGCCGCATCCTCGACGAAATCGGGTCGCTGCGCGACGACATCAAAGTGCTGACGGCGATCGTGCTGCGTCACGGGGAGACTCTGATCAGAGTGCTCGAACAGATGACCGCGATGGTTGCCCAGGGTGCGCGCATCGTCGATCGCCCGCGGTCTGTCGATGAGCGGGTGAGCTGGCTGGAGGAGCAACCTCGATAGCAGGCGACGAACTGTCAAAACGCCCAGGCGGCGAGCTTTCCGGCACCGTCGTCATCGTCGTCCACTCGCTCGCCCACGCCGTCGGCGCGCTGAGAGCCGCGGCTCGGGCCGGCCACCCAATCGTTCTTTCGAGCGCTTCCGAAGCCGGCGTTTACGCAGGACCCGGCTGGTTCCGGGCATTGGTTGCGGCAGCGCGCGAGACCGTCCCCGAGGCCCGCTTCTGCGCTGTCCTCGATTGCGGCGGCGAGCCCGGCGCGGCATTGGCGGCAATCCGCGCCGAGATCGAGTGCGTCCGTTTCACCGGCCGCGCCGACGTTGCCCATCGCCTCGCCGACATCGCCGATCAGCACGGCGTGCGCCTCGAAACCGAACGTCCGCCGGTGACGCTCGACCTCGGCGCCGATTTCTTCGCCTCCGAGGACCGGATCGAGCAGCGCTGCTTCGAGCTGCTGTCGTAATCGGGGTTCGCATCCCAATCCCGGCGGCGGTCGTCGTCCGCCACTTTGCGGAATCTCATGCACTTGGGTTAATCCCAGGGTCTGCGGGAGATGGGGTAGTGGGCCGCCAATGCCCGACGCAACCGGGACTTTATTCCGCCGCCTCCGGCCGGGGCTGCCGTCGTGCCGAGAACGATATGCTGCGCCGGCTTAGCATTCGCCGTCAACGAGATCGCAGGCAAAAAGGGCAGAGATGCCGTAGCCAAGGCCGACTTCAATCGACACGTCCGGGCGCGCCTCCCGAAAGGCGCGGTCGATCAGGCCGCCTTCCTCCTCGCTCATGTTGTAAGCGAGAGGGACGCGTTTCGTGGCCGGTGCGTAGGATTTCGCTGAGAACATTGTTCATTTGGCGTGGGCTGCCTGAAAAAAGCAGAAGAGTTCCCGATATGGTAGCCGATTTATCCACTAAAGGTGGCGCTGCCATGAAACGGTTCCTCGCGCTTCTGCTGCTGATGGCATTTCCGCGCTTGCAGCGGCGTGCGGACCAGACCCGACGCCGGCCCCAGCGGCAGCTGTGGGTCAGGGTGAGCGCGGCTGAGATGAGGTGGCCTCACCGGAGCGCGAGGGGGCCTAGGCCTGCGCCAGCACCGGCGAACGATAGCGGCTCTGGCGGTAGACCAGCGCGCCGACCACGACGAGGTTGGCGAGGTTGAACAGGATGCCGGTGGCAAAGGCCGCGGCATAGAAGCCGGCCCAGTCGTAGATCACGCCGGCGAGCCAGCCGCCGGCAGCCATCCCCGAGCCGCTGAACAGCAGCATCGTCGGGATCCGCCACGACGCCTCGGAGGCCGGGAACAGCTCGCGGATCGCTACCACATAGGCCGGGATGATGCCGCTGAACCCGAGCCCGAAGACAGCCGAGACGGCGAACAGGCCGGCCTCGTTCTGGGTCAGCAGGAACCCGAGCATGGTAACCGCCTGGCAGGCCGAGCCGGCGAGCACGGTACGCAACCCGCCGATCCGGTCGGCGACGAAACCCCAGAATTGCCGGCCGACAAACGCGCAGGCCAACAGCACCGACAGCATCGCCGCACCCTGGGTCACCGGGATGCCGAGGTCGCCGCAGTAAGCGACCAGGTGACCCTGCGGCATCGCCATCGGCACGCAGCACAAGAAACTCGCCGAAGCGATCAGGCCGAGTGCGGTGCGCGGCCGCATGCCGAGAACCGGGGCACCCGCCACCGGCTCGGGCCAGCCCCCGCCGGCGCTCGAGGCCACGGGTGGGGCGCCGAAGGTCAGCAGCGCAGCAGGCAAGATCGCCAAGATGGCGAACCCCGCATAGAGCTGCATCGTATAACGCCAGCCGAACGCCACAATCGCCTGGCCGAACAGCGGCGCCCAGATCGTCCCGGCGACGGCCTGGCCGCTGGCGATCAGCGCCAAGGCCGAGCCGCGCCGGCGGTCGAACCAGCGGGCGACATAGACGTAGAGCGGGGCATTGATCCCGGCATTGCCGAAGAGCCCCATAAAGAGCCCGTGGCCGATATAGAGCGACCAGCGTCCGCCGAGGCTCGACAGCAAGAGCCCGGCCGCGATCATCAATGCCCCGAACATGACCGTCCAGCGCACCCCGATCCGCTCGGCGATTTGGCCCATCGCAATGCCGCCGGCCGCGGACCCGAGCCAGGCGAGCGAGACCGCCAGCGCCGGCACCGAGCGGGCATCGCCCAACTCGGCTGCGATCGGCTTCAGCGCCACGATGGTAATGATCGGGCCGCCGAACGAGATCGAGAGGATGCCGAGCGCGACGCCGGCCACGAGCCACGAACGGCGCGTCTCGATCGACCCCGACGCAGCGGTCGCGCGGCCGGCGATGGGCAGCGTCGTCATTCGGCGCGGAGTGAGCGGGCTACGTCCCGCTTTCTGCTTACCTTGTCGAGTATCGCCGTCATTCCCCAGGGATCCGTTTTTTTCTGCCTTTGTCCGGAATGTCGCGCCGCGGCCCGGGCCCGACAACCGCCATCGACGCAATTGTGATGCGAGGGCAGCCGACGAGGCATTCCGCCGACGAGAGCCGGACCCGCCGATCAACGCGGGCTTGCCGGCCCGGCGGCAATCGAGATCAGCGCCTACGCGGCGCAGATCGGCGCCCACATCATCAAGGTCAAGCCGCAGACCAAGCACCTCGAACTCGCCTCGGCGAAAGCGGTTTACGAGAAGCGGCGGATCGTCGTCTTTTCGGGCGGTGAAGCGAAGAACCTCGACGGCGTCTTTGCCGAGGTGCGCGCGGTGCGCGACGGCGGCGGCAACGGCTCGATCATCGGCCGCAATACCTTTAAGCGGCCAAAGGATAAGGCGCTCGACATGGTCAACAAGATCATCAAGACCTATCAGAGGGATTGAGCAGTCATCGACAGGCCCGCTTTTCCTCGAAATCCGCACCCTCACTCCCGCGCGGCGGGAATCCGGGCTCCTCGGGTCCCGGTTCCCTGCCCCATGCTGGCGAAAATATCAGTGCCGATGACATGATCAGCAAACCGGTTCCAAAGTAGTATCCGAACACCTGCCCGCCCGACACCGTTGCCAAAAAATCCGTGGCCCCGATCGCAACCGCCAGAGTCACGCGGTTTTCCGGCCGACGCACGCAGATGACGGCCAGCGCAATCCCTCCGATCACGGCCTGGACCAGAAAACTCGAACCGAAAAATCCGAGGTGCCGTAATATCGGCATCAGCCCGATCTCGGCACTGGCTATGGGATTTTGGAGAACCTTGACCAGCTCTTCTCTCGGCAGGAGGACAAACGTTTCGTAGAGCAGCGCGGGGTGCCAAACGATAAACGGACCGAGAACCAGCGCCGCCACGCCGATCGCGATTGCCGCCAACTGCAAGATGCGGATCAGCGGCTGATGCCAAACCATGCCCGCGAGGCTCGCAACGGCAATAGCCAGGGAGGTCTGTCTGGTCGCCAGCAGGAGGCCAAGGATTGCCGCGGCCCAGGCGTCTTGGCGGGTCGTCAGGGCATAGACGAATAGGTAAATCAGTCCCCAATAAGGGATCATGTAAGAGCCGGCGGCCGCCAGTGTAAACAAATGGCTGAAAAGCACCGGGAAAAAAATTAAGTAGGCGATCACCAGCGAGCGTTCGCTGCGCAGCGACGCACGGGTCAAGATGACAATGGCCGCAACGACTATCGCGTTGATCAATCGCGGGTCGGCGCCGATCGCCACGGCCGGCACGAACGGCAGCCATTGCAAAGGCAGGTAGTAAAACAGATTTGGGGTAACGGCGCTGTAATTGGCGGTATACGGATCCTGTCCCTGGAGTAAATTACGCCCGGCCGCTTCAACGATCGGCAACAAGTCTCCTCCAACAACGCGGTAATCTCCGTAAAAGCAATAGCGTATTACCCAAATTAGACATAAGCCCAAGAGAATATCAGGTAGCCATCGGCGCCCTGCCAGTAGCGCAGTGCTTGCTAGGGTGACGACCATTGCAGCAACCAGAAGAATAGCGATTTTCGTCGGATAAGAAAGATAAAGATTGACGGTAATGGACAATAATAAGGGTATAAATACCAGATCTACAGGAATATTCAGGTCATTCTCTGAAATGTTTAATGGAAATAACAGCGCCACCACGGAGAAGCCGAGGATCATTGCTGTCGGAATCACCCAATACGCGGAAAAAAGAAATGGGGGCACCATGCGGACCATGCTGTACGCAACCGGCAACAACACGGACATGAAAATAATCGCAAAACCAAAGCACAAAACTGTTGAATTGGCTTTGCAGTGCCGCGGCCAGAAAATCATCATCACGATTACCGTTTACACCACTTCGAACATGAGTGCATAAAAAAGATGTTGGCGGCTTTACGTATTTAATTTTGTCTTAAGACAATCGCGCCCCAATAAAGGCAAATGACCGAGAGGTCGGAGGACGGGTCCCGGCTTTCGCGTAGCTTGCGCCGAGACAGCGATGGACACTGCGCTGAACCGGCGTGAAGGGGATTATAGCCTGTGTCCCGTGAACGACGGTGAGTGGTTTCGACCGCTCGCTTCATGTCAAGCCGGACGCTTAGGGACAAGACGCGGGTTCTCTGCTGATTTTGGCGCGGATTGGCGGCGACGGCCAGGCACAAGCCCATTACCTCGCTGCTCCCCAATTTCCGATCCTGCAATTGGCTGATCCGAGGCCACGATCGGGCACGATAAGTTGTGCCGCGGGGAAATTCCAGCCTGATCCGAGGCTGGGCGGGCAGGCCACCGAGCGCCGGCCCGCGTGAGCGGCTTGGGCCGCGGCGTTCCGTCACGCTTTGGGGCGCTCACCTTCGCCGATTGCCGGCGGGCAACGACTACAGTATCGTCGCGCTCGACGGCGGCCGATGCTGCGGCCTGACGGTCATCGGGGGCGAGGAATATGGCTCGGTTTGCTTTCGCGCTCGTCGCCGCCGGCGGGATCATTGCCGCGATGCCCGGCGCCGTCGACGCCCAATATTCCCCGTATCATTACCCACCGCCGGGTTATCGCCCGCCGCCGAATTATGGCCCACCGCCCTGCGCTGCGGTAACGCCCGGGCCCTTCGCCGGCGCGGCGCGAGGAGCCGCCGGCGGCGCTCTCTTCGGCGCGATCGCCGGCAATGCCGGACGCGGCGCGGCGATCGGCGCCGCGATCGGCGGGGTCGGCGGGGCGATTCGTCGCGGCACCGCGCGCAGCTCCGGCGCTTGCTACTGATGGCGGCGAGCACGGTCCGGGGTGAGCCCGCCGGGCCCGATCAGGGGGAGGGAAGAATGAACACGACGGTCAGCGCGTTATTGCTGGCGCTTTGTCTCGCCGTCGGCGCAGCGCACCCGGCACTCTCTGAAACCGCCGCGCCGGCAGCCCCCGCGTCGCCGCCCGGAGCGGCGGCCGCGGCTCGCTCATCGCCGCCGTCCAAGGCGCAGATCGCACCCGGCTGGTGGAACGTCGAGCGGGTGCGCTGCTCCGACCTGCTTGAAGCCTCCGACGCGGATCGCGCCGCTGCCGCGATGTTCTATTACGGCTACCTGGCGGCCAAGGCAGGGATCCACATTATCGACGTCAGCCGCATCGACGGCAACATCGCCAAGGTCATGCGGCAGTGCGCGGCGACCCCATCCCAGACCGTGCCGCAGGCGTTCCGCGCCGCGATTCGCCCCCGACCGACGCATGGATAGCTCGGCGGGCTCATGGTTAGACCCGAACCGCGCGACATTGGGAGGACTTTGGTGAAGCTTCGACATTTTGCGATCTTGAGCGCGCTGCTCCTCGGCGGCCTTCTTTGGCTCGGCCCGATCGCAGCGCCCGCCGCGTCCGCCGCCGCCAAGCCGTCGATCAGCCCGCAGGCGAGCGCGGCGCTGGCGCGGATGGGCCAGAGCCTGCAATCGAAGGCGTTCTCATTCCAGGCGCGCACGATCCGCGTCTATGCGGGTCCGCAGAATGAGATCCTGCACATCTTCCATACCCTCGATGTGACGGTGCGCCGTCCCGACCGGCTGCTGGTCGAGCGAAACGGCGACGACGGGCCGGGAAAGCTCGTCTATAACGGCAAGACCCTGATCGTATACATGGGCAAGGACAATAAATACGCGTCGATCCCGGTGCCCGGCACGATCGAGGGGATGATGAAGGTGGCGATGGGCCGCCTCGGCGTCGACTTTCCGCTCGCCGATTTTCTGACGGACGCGCCGGGCAAGGCGTTCCTGACCGGGGTAACCGCGGGACAGGTGGTCAACACCGTGATGATCGACGGCGTCCCCTGCCTGCACCTGTTCTTCTCGCAGCCGCCGGGGATCGATCTCGAACTGTGGCTCGAACAGGGCGGCCAATCCGTGCCGCGTCGGCTGATCGTGACCTACCGCCAGTTGCCGGGTCAGCCGGATTTCGTCGCCGAGTTCTCGAATTGGAATTTCGCGGTCCATCCGGCGGACTCAGATTTTGTCTTTCAACCACCGCCGGGAGCGGTCCAGGTCGCGCTGAAGCCGCCGGCCAAACCGACCGCCGCTAACCCGGCCAGGGGTCAGCCAACGCAGACCAAGCCGATGGAGAGCAAGCCATGAACCGGACGGCGGTCTACTGCCTCGGCGCTTTTCTGGCGCTGTCGGCGGCGCCGCACGCCTTTGGCTGGGGCGCGGTGCGCGGCCCCAATGGCGGCGCCGCCTATCGCGGCCCGATGGGCGGTGCGGCGGTGCGCGGACCCAACGGTGCCGCGGCCGTCCGCGGTCCGTATGGCGGCGGGGCGGTGCGCGGTCCTTATGGCAACACCGCCGTTCGCGGCGGCTATTACGGTGGCGGCACGGTCTATCGCGGCGGTGCTTATTACGGCGGCGGGGTTGCCGCGGGTGTTGCGGTCGGCGCCGCGGTCGGCGCTGCGGCGGCCTCCTCCTACTATGCGCCGCCGCCCTATTACCCGCCGCCCTACTATTATCCGCCGCCCTATTAGCTCGATCCCGCCGCCGGGCGGGTCAGGCAGGGCAGTGCGGCCCGACGATCTGCGCCCGACGTCTTGAGCCGTTGCCGCCAATTCCTGGGACCGCCGGTCTGCAGTGTCGCCGCGATGGAGGTCTCGTCACCTGTATTGAATTTCGATTTTGAACAGGGGAGCAAGATGAAGACGTTTACGGCGGCGGTGTTGGCGGGAGTGGCTTTGACGATGCCGGCTGATGCAGCCGGGCCGGCAACGGTCACCGGCAAGATCGATCTGAAACTAACGATAACGATCGTGTCGACTATTGCCACCTCGATTCCGATCCAATGCAGTTTAAACGCATCTGCGAGCGGCTCCGGCCCCGGTGGCCAGCTCGACAGCATCGAGGAGAGCGATACCGTGACCGCAACCCGGAGCGGCTCAACCGCTGTTTGCCAACTGGCGATACCTTATCAATGGCTTCTGTACGGCACCGGCGACGCGGTCGGTCTTTCCTATTCGATCAATTCACTCAACGGCGGCAGCAACGGCCGGTACAGTTCGGTGACGTTCGAGACGATCCCGGTGCCCAAAAACGGCGCCACAACCAGCTACGCCCTGACGGCCAGGATCTGAAGCCAAGGCGACGCCGCAATCGCACCGCAACGGCCTTGCCCATCGCGTCTCCGCCGCATGGTCGACCCCGTAAGCTTCCGGCGCGCCGGAGCTCATGGAGTTATCATTAAGCCGGTTGCGCGGCACCATTCGGAAAAACTCCCCAAGATTACCCCGGCCGATCGCGGTCCCCGCGCCGCCGCAGCGCGCTTGCGGCTTGCGCCGTACCCCGCTATCGGGAGCGTATGAGATCCCTGTCGGCCCTCGCCGCGCTGCTCGGCCTCGCCGCGATCGCCGCACTCCTCGCCGTGTTCGGCGCGGGTGCGGTGATGCGCTCGCTGCTGGCCGTCGGCTGGCGAGGGTTCGCCGCGATCTGCCTAATTCACCTCGGGTTGATCGCGGTCATGGGGATCGCCTGGCGCGGGCTGGTGCCGGGCGCGCCGATCGGGGTTTTTCTGGGCGCCCGCCTGGTTCGCGAGGCGGGCTCCGAAGTCTTGCCGCTGTCGCCGGTCGGCGGCTGCGTGATCGGCGCGCGGGCACTGTCGCTCGGCGGGGTGCCGGGTTCGATTGCGGCGGCCAGCACGATCGTCGATCTCACTGTCGAGTTTCTCGCCAAGCTCGGCTACACGGCGCTCGCCCTCGCTTTGCTGGTCGGTCTGAGGCCGGGCTCGGAAATCGCCGTGCCACTGACCCTGGGCCTGGCTGCCGCAAGCCTGGTCGCGGCCGGCTTCGTCGCGGCGCAACAACGCAGCTTCGGCCTGTTCGACCGTCTCGCCCGGCTTCTTGGCCGCGGCTGGGCGGAGCGAACCGCAGCCGGTGCTTCGGCATTGCACGCGGCCTTGCGCCAAGTCTACGCGCGCAAAACGCGCCTGGGGGCCGGGTTTTTCCTGCACCTTGGCTGCTGGATCGCCGGCGCCCTCGAAGCCTGGCTCGCCTTGCGGCTGGCCGGCGCGCCATTGCCGTTCAAGACGGTGCTGATCATCGAAAGCCTGCTCTACGCGGTGCGCACCTTTGCCTTCGCCATCCCAAACGCGGTCGGCGTGCAGGAAGGCGCTTATGTGCTGATCGGCGCCAGCTTTGGCCTGACGCCGGAAATGGCGCTGGCGCTGTCGCTGTTGAAGCGGGCGCGCGATTTGACCATCGGGTTGCCGTCGCTCGGTATTTGGCAAATTGTCGAAGGCGGCCGGTTGTGGCGCCGATCCGGGCGATCGGGCATCAAGGCCGACCGCATCTGCGGCATGCTGAACAGGAGGAAATCATGACCGAACCGCTTCCCCTAGTCTATCTCGCGCGCCATGGCGAAACCGCCTGGAGCCTGTCGGGCCAGCACACCGGCCGCACCGACCTGCCCTTGACCGAGCGCGGCGAGGCTCAGGCGCGATCTCTGGGTAAACGGCTGCGCGGGTCGACCTTCGCCGCGGTGCTGACGAGCCCTTCGCAGCGCGCGGTGCGGACCTGCGAACTGGCCGGTTTCGGAGCGATGGCCGAAATCGCCCCCGACCTCGCCGAATGGGATTATGGCGACTACGAAGGGCGCCGCACCGCCGAAATCCTGACCGAGCGCCCGGACTGGCGACTGTTCCGCGACGGCGCCCCTGGCGGAGAATCGCCGGATCAGGTGGGCGCCCGCGCCGAGCGCGTCATCGCCCGCCTCCGCGCGGTCCACGGCGATGTGCTGATCGTCTCGAGTGGACATATCAGCCGCGTGGTAGCCGCCCGCTGGCTCGGCCTCCCGCCTTCGGGCATGCGCTATTTCGTATTGGGCACGGCGAGCCTCAGCCTTCTCGGCTACGAACACGACTTGGACGACCCGGTGACACGGCTGTGGAACGACACCAGCCACCTCAAAGGTTGATGGCACCCTTACGATTTTGAAATAAAAAGCGCCGGCAAGGCGCTCGATGCGGGAGGCGTGCGATTGGCCGACAATCTATCGCGGCCGAAGACGGCGGAGGAGCGGCGGCTCGACGAGGTGCGCAAAAACCGCGTGCCCTGGCAGCGCTGGGGACCATATCTCAGCGAACGCCAATGGGGCACCGTGCGCGAGGACTGCAGCGCGGACGGGGACGCGTGGAACTCCTTCAGCCATGACCAGGCCCGCTCGCGCGCCTATCGTTGGGGCGAAGACGGCCTCGCCGGCATCAGCGACGACAAGCAGATTTTATGTTTTGCGCTGGCGCTGTGGAACGGCCGGGACCCCATTCTGAAGGAGCGGGCATTTGGTCTGACCAACAGCGAAGGCAATCACGGCGAAGACGTTAAAGAGTATTATTTCTATCTCGACAATACGCCGACCCACTCGTACATGAAATATCTCTATAAATATCCGCAGAATGCATATCCCTATAGCGATCTCGTCGAAACCAACCGCCGGCGCGGCGGCAACGATCCGGAATATGAGCTGTTCGACACCGGCATATTCGCCGACGAGCGATATTTCGATGTGCTGGTCGAATACGCGAAGGCGGCCGCCGACGAGATCCTGATCGAAATCAAGATCAGCAATCGCGGACCCGAGGCGGCGGCGATCGACCTACTGCCGACGCTGTGGTTTCTCAACACCTGGGCTTGGTGGCCGCACCCGCCAAAACCGGTGCTGCGGCAGGCGGAGATCGCGGGCGGCATCCGCGCCGTCTCTGCCTCGCATGCGCAGCTCGGCGAATACTTCCTCTATTGCGAAGCAGCGCCGGAGCTGCTCTTCACCGAAAACGAGACCAACAACGAGCGGATCTTCGGCAGCCCCAACCCATCGCCCTACGTCAAGGACGGGATCAACGACTATGTCGTGACCGGCCGTAGGGAGGCGGTCAACCCGGCCCGTACTGGAACCAAAGCGGCGGCGCACTATCGATTGACTGTGGCCGCGAAGTCGACTTCGGTGGTCCGGCTGGTGCTGACCAATACCGCGGCGAGCGACCCATTCGGCAGCCGGTTCGATCGAACCATCGCCGCGCGACGGCACGAGGCCGACGAGTTCTATCGCGCAATCACCTCCACCAATATCGGCGCGGATGCGGCGATGGTGATGCGCCAGGCGCTGGCCGGAATGCTGTGGAGCAAACAGTACTTCGCGTTCGACGTCCATCAATGGCTGGCGGAGCGCGGCGCCGATCCGCTGCGCCCGGCGAGCCATCGGCTGCGCAACCGCGAGTGGTTTCACCTGGTCGCCGATCATGTGATCTCGATGCCGGACAAATGGGAATATCCATGGTTTGCGGCGTGGGACCTGGCCTTTCACACGTTGGCGCTGTCGATCGTTGACATCGATTTTGCCAAGCAACAGCTCGCTCTGCTGCTCGACCAGGCCTACCTGCATCCGACCGGACAGATCCCGGCCTATGAGTGGAATTTCAGCGATGTCAACCCGCCGGTCCAGGCCTGGGCCGCGATCTTTCTGTTTCGCGTGGAGCAGGCGCAGCGGGGCACCGGCGACATCGATTTTCTGAAACTGATGTTCGGCAAGCTGTCGATGAATTTCGGCTGGTGGGTGAACCGCAAGGATCGCTTTGGCAGCAGCCTGTTCGAGGGCGGGTTTCTCGGGCTCGACAATGTCGGGGTCTTCGACCGCAGCGCGCCGTTGCCGACCGGCGGCTATCTGGAGCAGGCCGACGGCACCGCCTGGGTCGCGCTGTTCTGCCAGAACATGCTGGAGATCGCCGTCGAACTCGCCGTCCACGATCCGAGCTGCGAGGCGTTGGCGTCGAATTACGCGATCGAGTTCCTGCTGATCGCCCGCGCGGTCAACGGGATCGGTCCCGATGGTATGTGGGACGAGGAAGACGGCTTTTACTACGATGTGCTGCGTTTTCCCGATGGCCGCGCCACTCGGCTCAAAGTCCGCTCAATGGTCGGGTTGCTGCCGTTCTGCGCGGTGACCGCGATCGATCCGCGGCAGCGCGAACGGGTGCCCAGGCTGGCCGCGCAAATCCAGGAGCGGCTGCAGCGGATGCCGCGGCTGCGCCACTCGATCCATGCGACCGGGCCAGGGCATCTCGGCGCCGCCGACCGCGGCATCATCGGTCTGGTGACCCAGGACCGGCTGCGCCGCATCCTGGCTCGGATGCTCGACGAGAACGAATTTCTGAGCCGCTACGGGATCCGCTCGCTGTCGCGCTGGCACGCCGAGCATCCTTATGTGTTTTCGGTCGAGGGCCGCGAATACCGGGTTGGCTACCTGCCGGCCGAATCGGACAGCGCCATGTTCGGCGGCAACTCCAACTGGCGCGGTCCGGTCTGGATGCCGGTCAACGCGTTGATCCTGCGCGCGCTGATGCATTACTACTCGTACTACGGCGACAGCTTCCGGATTGAATGCCCGACCGGGTCCGGAAAATTGCTGAACCTGTTCGAGGTCGCCCAGGAAATCGCCGCGCGGCTGACCCGGATCTATGTGCGCGACGAAACCGGCCGGCGTCCGGCATTTGGCGGAGTCAAAACCTTTCAGGACGATCCGCACTGGCGGGACCATCTGCTGTTTTACGAATATTTTAACGGCGACAACGGGGCCGGCATCGGCGCCAGCCATCAAACCGGATGGACCGGGCTGATCGCGGGGTTTATCGAAATGCTGGGCAAGCTCGACGCGCAAACCGCTCTCGTCGCCGGTCGCGAAGCCTTCCTCGGGCGCTACAACGATCGCCCGCGCCACTGCTGACGCCGGGTCGGCTACCCTCGCCCCGGGTTCGCTGCGCGGCGGCCGGCCGGCGATATCGCTGCGAGGCCGGAGACTCGAGCCTCGTAGCCGGAACCGATGCCGCTCCGTCCTCGTTCGGGGATTCAAGCAACGGAATCGGAGGACGAGAATGGATACGAGAATGGATACGGTAGTAGGAACCGATCCCTCGGTGCGCGAGACCGCCCGGCTGATCGGCAGCGACAAAGTCGAAGGGACGGCCGTGCGCAACAGCCGGGGCGACAAGATCGGCAGCATCGAGCGCGTGATGATCGACAAGCGAAGCGGCAAGGCCGCCTACGCGGTGATGAGCTTTGGCGGGTTTCTCGGCATGGGCCAGGACTATGTGGCGCTGCCGTGGCACGTGCTGCGCTACAACGAAAATCTCGACGCCTATGAAGTAAACGTGACCGAGGACCAGCTGCGCGGGGCGCCCGCGGTCGGCGGTGGCTGGGAGACCGGCTCGGTCAACCGGGATTGGGAGCGCAACATCCACAATTACTACGGGGTCGACCCGTATTGGTGATCCTGACCGGTCGCCCCGACGACAGCGGAGCGGCTTCGGCCGCTCCGTTTCGTATGCGGCCCTGCGTCAGCGCGGCGCCGTTGTGAGGGGCTACATGGCGCGGCTCCGGCGGAGCTGCGTTGGTCGAGATCGAACTACCGCGGCGAGAGATAAGCAGGATATTCGGTCTCCGCCAGGTTGCCGGCGCCCATCAGCCACTTCCGGAAAGCAGCAACCGCAGGAGCATCGCTGCTTGTTTCCGGTGCATAGACGAAATATCCGCGCGCCCTGAGCGCCGGTTCCCTGATCGGGGCCAGGAGCCGTCCTTCGCGCAGCTCATCACCGACCAGCGCCAGCGGGCCCATCACTACTCCAAGCCCCTCCAGGGCCGCCTGGATCGCGAAGTAGAAATGCTCGAAGATCTGATCCCGCGCCGGCTTCAGATGGGGCACGTCGGCAGCCTCCAGCCACCGCGGCCATGCCTCAAGCAGCGTCGCCGCATGGAGCAGAGTGTGCCGCGCGAGATCCAGTGGCGCTCGCAACGGGCGTCCTTCCATAAGATCGGGGCTCAGCAGCGGCAAACGCGCTTCGCCGAGAAACCGCTCGGCGACCCAGCCCGGTTGCCGCGACGGACCCGAGATCACGGCATCAACGTCCATCCGGAATTGTTCGACCGGGGTGCTCGCGGTGACGATCCGCAATTCCAAGTCGGGATGATCGCGCTGAAATTCTGGCAGGCGTGGAATGAGCCAGCGCATCGCGAAGGTTGGGAGCGCCGACACGCGGAGCAACCCACGGGCCTTCGCACTCCCCCGCACATGCAGCGAAACCGCTGCCACGCGGTCCAGCGCGGGGCCTATCTCGGCCAGCAGATCCGATGCAGCCTGCGTTGGCACCGCGTTCCGACTGGTGCGCACGAAGAGGCGAGTTCCGAGCCAATCTTCCAATAGCCGGATCTGCCGGCTGACCGCACCATGGGTGACATTCAACTCCGCTGCTGCGCGGGTGAAGCTGCCGAGCCGCGCGGCGGCCTCGAAGGCCTTGGTTGCATTCAGGGGCGGCAAGGGTGGCCGGGCCATGGGCATGAGTTTTCCTCACAGCCGTGGTCAGAACAAGTCGTTTGTCATCAAACCGACATACACGCCAAATGGGTTAAATCCGCACCGGCGGCAGCCTGCGTCGAACCCCGCTAACCCTCGCTGGACCTATGGCGTGACGACCACCACACCTCTCTCCACCACGACCGGCCGCGCAGATCGTCCCAATCGCAGCCCGATACGCGTGCTGTGGGTTGCTTGCGGAGCACATGCGCTGCATGATGGTCTGACCGATACGCTGTATCTACTGTTGCCGATTTGGCAGGCGCAATTTGCCTTGGGCTATGCCGCGATCGGCCTGCTGCGCGCGCTTTATGCCGGCTCGATGGCGGGCCTGCAGGTCCCGGCTGCCAGAATGGCGCAGCGGATCGGCGGGGCGCAAATGCTCGCTGCCGGCACTGCCGTCGCCGGGGCTGCCTATCTGGGTCTTGGCGCAAGCTCGAACTGTGCCGTGCTGGCGGTAGCACTGGTGCTCGGCGGCATCGGGTCGAGCACCCAGCACCCGATCGCCTCGGGCCTCGTTGCCGCGGCTTATGAGGGACCGCGCTCGCGCGGCGCACTGGGCACCTACAACTTTGCCGGAGATCTCGGCAAGATGGCGTTGCCCGCGATTGCTGCTTGCCTGATCGCGGTGATGTCCTGGCGTTCGACAGCATCGGTCATTGGCATGATGGGGCTGATCGGCGCCGGTGCCGTCATGCTGTCGCTGCGGCGCGCGCCGACGCCCGACGCCGAGTGCGCCGATCCTGGCGCGCCGGCTAGCAAAAGAGCCGACGGAGCGGTCGGATCGTCGCGGCGCGGCTTCGCTCTTCTGCTGGCGATCGGAATCATCGACAGCGCGACGCGGATGGGTTTTCTTACCTTCCTGCCGTTCCTGCTCAGGGTCAAAGGAGCCGGCCTGCCGGAAATCGGGGTGGCACTGACCCTGGTCTTCGCCGGAGGTGCCGCCGGCAAGCTCGTTTGTGGGTTTCTCGGGGCTCGGCTCGGCGTATTGTCGACGATATTGGTCACCGAAGGCGCCACCGCAGCCGGCATCGCGGCGCTTCTTCCGCTGCCGCTCGGCGCGGCGCTGGCGCTGCTGCCGGCGATCGGCGTCGCGCTCAACGGCACCTCGTCGGTGCTCTACGGTACCGTGCCCGACCTGGTTGCGGCGGAGCGCCGGGAGAGCGCCTTTGGCGTTTTCTATACCGGCACGGTCGGCGCCGGGGCGTTGTCGCCGGCTCTCTATGGGCTGTTCAGCGACGCGATCGGCCTCTCCGCAGCGATGCTGCTGCTTGCAACCGTCGTTCTGCTGATCCTGCCGCTAGCATGGCAGCTGCACCGCTTTCTTGCCCCGCCGGCAAGCAGCCGCGAGCCGCAAGCGGTACAAGCCCGGTGAACGCCCGTCGTAACATCGTCGTCACCGCCATCGGTACGACCCAGACCATTGCCTGGGCGTCGAGTTATTACATGCCGGCGATCCTTGGCGAACCGATCGCCGCGGCACTGCACCTGCCGACCAGCGTGTTCTTTGGCATGTTTTCGGCCGCGTTGTTACTGTCGGCAGCGGTAGGCCCTTCGGTCGGGCGGCTGATCGACCGCCATGGCGGGCGTCAAACGCTGGCCGCCGCGAATCTGGTGATCGCTGCCGGACTCACGATCCTCGCTGCCGCGCACGGGATCGCCGGGCTCGCCATCGCCTGGGCGGTTCTCGGCCTAGGCATCGGCATGGGCCTTTACGACCCGGCCTTTGCCGCGCTGGCCTGGCTCTACGGGAGCGAGGCGCGCGGCGCCATCACTGGGATCACCCTGATCGCTGGTTTCGCCAGCACGATCGGCTGGCCGGCCAGCGCCTTTTTCCTGCACGAATTCGGCTGGCGCGCCGTCTGCCTGATTTGGGCCGGGGTGAACCTCCTGCTGGCCGCCCCGGTCAACTGGCTGACGATCCCGCGCCATGCCATGCCCTCGGCAGCGCCGCCGCGCATTGCTTCCGAGCTGCCGCAGGTCGTCCCGCCGCGCGGGGCGATGCCGATCCTGGCATTCTTCTTTTCGGCCACCTGGTTCGTGCAGGGTGCGATGGCGGCTCACCTGCCGGGCCTGCTGCACATGGCGGGCGCATCGGCGACCGCGGCGATCGCCGCCGCTTCCTTGGTCGGCCCGGCCCAGGTCGGCGCCCGCCTCGTCGAATTCGGACTGCTGCGTTCATTCCACCCGGTCTCCTCGGCGCGGATCGCGTCCGTCTTGCACCCGATCGGCGCAATGTTCCTGGTCGGGCTCGGCGCTCCCGGGATCGTCGCGTTCGCGCTGCTGCATGGCGCCGGCAACGGCATGATCACGATCGCCAAGGGCACCCTGCCGTTGGCGCTGTTCGGGCCGCGGGGCTACGGGCTGCGCAGCGGCCTTTTGTCGGCGCCGGCGCGGGTGCTGCAGTCGGCCTCGCCGTTTCTGTTCGGGCTGCTGCTCACGCGCTTCGGGGTCGCGGCGGTGTGGTGGTCGGCCGGGCTTTGCCTCGCCGCCTTCGCCTCGCTGTTCGCGCTGCGACAAGGCCGCGCCGCGCCGCCGCAAGCATCGCCGGCCCCGGCACCGTGGGCCCGACGCAGACCGTAATCGACAAGCGTCTTGCCCGGCGCGGCGAGAACCATTCGTGCCGCCTTCGACGCGATCGCGGTCTGGAAATGCAGCAGATTGACAAGCCGTGTCTCGACAAACTGCGCCTCCGGCAACGGGGCCGTTTACGCGAATGACGGGCTCGTCGGGAAAAAACAGCATACCTTCGGGCAACGCATCGACATCGCGGGTAAAGCGAAACGATCCGAGGGAACTCAGGAAGCCTTCGGAGAATTGTCTGAGGCCGCGTATCGCGGCGAGGTCCTCCGACCTAAAGGCGACGGTTTCGAGGAACTGCAAGGTTTGGTCGAGCGCCGCTGCCATCAGGAAACCGGGGCGCGCGGGGAGCTTGCGGACGAAGAGCTCGAACACCGCCGTGTCGGTCAGGCCGTGTTCGAGATAGGCTGCCATCATGTTCAGCTGATAGAGATCGGTGAGCAGCGAGCTGCCGGTCCTCGGCATCGTCAAACCTCGACCTCTCGTCAGGTTTGCCCGATCCTCGCCGCGTTCGAAGCTCGGCAACAACACTACCCTCGGCCGGAATGGCGACAAATTGATACGGAGTCAAATCCGACCGAGCCAATGAGCGGAATGTTGCAGGATAGCCGCGGCGTTGGGATCGGTTATGCACGAACTATCGGTCGGGGATGCACGCCGTCGCCGGCGAAGCCGGCGTCATTCGGTCCTGCTGTTGCCAGCAATGGCGGCGCTTCTGGCCTATTGCCGGCTGGATCGTTGCCGACTGGGACGGAAATCCTGTGGAGCGCAGCCGGCGGCGCGGCGACGCTTTTTTTGCTTCGGCCACTGCCGTCCGGCGTCTTTCCGCAGGCATTGAATGCTCGCGCCGTGACACGATGGGAGACGCCGGCGCTGCAACAAGATCCTCAACGCCCTGTGCCGAAGCGCGGAACTCGAACAGGCGCCGCTGCTGTACGAGGTTGGGGCGCGTGTGCCGGCGGCCTTGACGATGGCGGCGGTAACGCGGCCACGATCCTCTGGTCGGAGTTGCTGCTGCAGATGATGACCGGACGGGAGATTTGCGACGTTCTCGCGCATGAGATCATCCGTGTTCGCAATGGCGATCTCACGTTGATACAACTTGCAATGGTGGTCGGGCGGCTGACACGCGTGCTGTCGGAGATCGCACTCATGCTCGTTTTTTCAGCCTCTTCCTGCGCGTTATCTCGACCCATGCCTTTCCGATCTTGCCGCTCTTGGTGCTCGCGGCGGCACCTCTTGGTGTAAACCTGCTGCAGCTCGCGCTGTCGCGCGCCCGCGAAGCGGAGGCCGATCTCGAAGCGGCAGAACTGACCGGCGATCCCTACGGGCTGGCTTCCCCCTGGTCAAGATGCGCAGAGAGGAGCAGGCGCTGCTGCGCCGTGGTCCCCGGCGATGGTCCCTTTGCGCCTGCCCTCCTTGCTTTCGCGACCATCCGGCGATGGATGAACGCATCCGCTGGTTGATGGCGATGGTGCCGCCAGCCGATCGGAACTAGGCCAAGGACCCGCCGCGGGAATTCCGGGGACGGCGGGCGAACGGCCCCTGGGGGTGACCGAGGCTGCTTTTTTTTTGCGGCGCCGATTGCGCTGGATCAAGGCGAACTCGGCGTTTGCGACCAAGGCTGAGCCGATGTGATGGAGGGCAGGATGGCGCCGGATGGCGGGCTGATCTTGTTTGCGGTTGAGGGAACGCGCGAATACGGGGCGCGCGTCGCGCAACATCTCGACCTGATGCTGGCCGATCATGAAGAGCGCAGCTTCGAGGATGGCGAGCATAAGATCCGGTCGCTCGTCGAAGTGCGGCGCCAGGATGTCTTCGTCATTCACTCCCTCTACGGCGACGCCGAGCAGACGCCGAACGACAAGCTCGTGCGTCTGCTGTTCTTTATTGGCGCACTGAAGGACGCCGGTGCGGAGCGGGTTACAGCCGTGGTGCCCTATCTCTGCTACGCGCGGAAGGACCGGCGCACCCAGACGCGCGACCCGATCACGACGAAGTATGTGGCTGGTCTGTTCGAAGCTTGCGGCGCCGACGCGATCATGACCTTCGATGTCCACAACCTCGCCGCTTACGAGAACGCGTTCCGTTGCCCGGCGACCAATCTCGAAGCGATGCCGCTGTTCGTCGCGCATTTCGCCCGGCTGCTCCCCCACGAACGGATTGCCGTCGTTTCGCCGGACATTGGCGGCGCCAAGCGCGCCGAGCAATTCCGGCGCGCGCTCGCCGCCGAAATGCACGACGAGCCGACTGCGGCCTTTGTCGAAAAGCGGCGCAGCGGCGGTGTCGTCAGCGGCGAACTGCTGGTCGGCGAAGTGAAGGATCGCGCCGTCATCATTTTCGATGACCTGATCAGCACCGGCGGCACCTTGCAGCGCGCCGCGCGCCGCTGCCGTGAAGCGGGCGCGGCGCGAATTTTCGCGGCGGCGACGCATGGCTTGTTTATGGGGCAGGCGCCGGCAGTGCTTGCCGATCCGGTGTTCGAGGGCATTGCGGCAGCCGACACGGTTCGCTCGGTCGCCGCCGTCGAGGGGCGGCTGCCGGGCAATATCCTGCACCTCGACACCTCGGGGCTCCTCGCCGAGGCGATCATCGCCACCCATGCCGGACGGTAATGCGCCTGCGGAAATTTTGCATCATAGGGAGATCTGGATGCCGGCCGGAGGCGACGATTTCAACCGGCAGCACAGCGGGGAGATCCGCGAAGCCTTGATCATGATCGAGGGAAACGACGGGGGTTTCGAGCTTCTTGCGCATGGTTGGCTGGCCGGCGGCCAGGGCGGCCCCGAAGAACCTTTTGCACTGGTGCGAAGCATCGGGACCGATCGCGTTCATCTCCTGGTTCACCATCAAGATCCGCACCATGTTTACAGCTGGCACCGGATGGGTCGCGATGCACTGCTGACACTGCAAAATCGCATCGCTCGCCTGTGCGCCGGGTGATCTGGACTTGCCGGTAGCCGCCGCCGGCCTCGGGTTCCGGCCGCGAGTGGCGCTGCCAGTGCAGCAAGCCCAGGTCTTTGAGACGGGCGAGCGCCATGGCGACGGCCCGCCGGCATACGCCGGCCTTGGCGGCAATCGTGTCATAAGACGGGTCGAGCTGGCCGGTGTCGAAATCGAGAAAATCGAACAGCAGCGCATAGAGGACGGCGAGTGCGGTGCGCCCGATCAGCCCGGCGTGCTTGCCCTTGGTGTGCGTCTGCCGGTCGAAGCGGCGCGCCTTCTGCCAATGCTTGGCGGCTTGCTTAAGCGACATTGGGACGAATCGGACTTCTTTGGTCGTGCTGTCGCGCCAGACCGGCCACGCGGCATAGGTCTTCGGCGAAGCAAAGCCGGGCAGGGGGGCAAGAGCATAGGTGAGCGAACGCATAGGGGCTCCTTTCGGGTTGCTGCCGCAACCCGCGCGAAAGGGGCCGGAAACCGGGTCAAAGGATCCCATTGACGGAAAAAGCTATTTTCCGCCTCGACGAACGCTCTGATTTTTGGGAATCTCTGGGCTGCCAAGCTTAGAGATTCCGCATCGGCCCGCCCCTCGGCGGGCTGTTGCATTTCGTGGTTTCCTTCCAGAACGGTTGACGACGATACCGGGCAAATCACTCGCCGGATGCGGGAGTCTTTGTCAAACTTCTGTAGTCTTCAAGCGATGTTGCGCGAGATGTGGGCGGGTCGAGCCGCCGGAGGGCAGCGGCAGCGGTTCTTTTGTTTTCACTGTGAAACAGCTCACCCCGCATCGACGCGGTTCGGACGTAGATAAGTCTCCGAGACACCGCGCAAGCGGGTAGCGGCGCCAAGGCGCTTCGGAGGAGGGATCATGGCGGTATCAGCGCGGCGTGCCCGGCTGAGAGGAAGCGAACGGCCGCGGCCGCATTGGCACAGACCTTTGGGGCGGTTGGACGAGGGCGAAATCCTCGGCGTCACCATCGTCGTGCGTCCGGCGCCCGGCAGCCCGCCCTTGCCGACGCTCGAGGATTGGCAAGCCACTCCGCTGCGCGAACGCCGCTATCTGACCCCGCAGCAATACGCCGCACGTCACGGCGCGACCAACGCGGACATGAGCGCGGTCGAAAGCTTTGCCCGGGCACACGGGTTGCGAGTGGTCGAAAGCCACAAAGGGCGCCGGTCGGTCGTGGTCGAAGGGACCGCTGGGCAGATGAATGCCGCCTTCGGCATTACCCTCCACCGCTTCGAAGCGCCGCTGCCGACCGCGCCCCGCGCCCGCAAGCACGGGGCGCCGCCCGAAGCCGGCGCGGCGGCCGTCACCGCACCGATCGAGACCCATGTCCACCACGGATATGACGGTGCCGTCACCATTCCGGCGGAGCTGGGCGAGATCGTCCATGCGGTGGTCGGGCTCGACAACCGTCGCGTCAGTGCGCCCTCCGGCGGCACCGGCGATCCGAGCGGGGCTGCCCAGGTGGAGGTGCCGACCATTGCCTCCTGGTACAATTTCCCCAACAGCGGGGCGAGCGACCAGACGATCGGCGTCTTTGCCCCCACCCCTTCCGCCTATCTGCAAACCGACATCACCAACAGCTATTTCCCGAACCTGACCAACACGAGCTATCGCAGCGCGCCGACCCTCAACGACATCGATCTGACGGTCGGCTCTACCACCTATTCCAACAACACGACCAGTGTGACGGCGATCACCGGCGCCACGCCGAATGCCACCCTGAACGCGCTTCCCGATTCCTACATTCTGGAGGTTACCCAGGACATTTCGACTTCGGCAACGATTGCCCAAGGCTGCACCGTCAACGTCTATTTTACCGAGGACAGCGAGCAGGGCTGGCTGGTATTTCTCAATCGGATTCTGCAGCCGGAAAGTGAGCAGCAGCCGACGGTGGTGACGGCCAGCTTTGTCCTGGCCTTTGAAGATAGCACCATCGGCTCGCCGAGCGACACGGGCTCGGTCGCCGGCACCCTCAGCCCGGTGTTCCAGGCGCTGGCGGGGCTGGGGATCGACGTGTTCATCGCCTTGGGCGACTGGGGCGCCGACAATCGCCAGACCGACGGCGCCATCCATGTCGGCTATTGCGCCACCGACCCTTACGTCACGTCGTGCGGCGGCACGGTGGCGGTGAAATCCGGCTCGACCTTGACCGAATATGTTTGGAGCGACGCCTTCAGCACCTCCGGCTTCGGGTCGTCGACCACCGACTTCGGGGCGACCGGCGGCGGGGTCAGCGCCGTCTTTACCACCGCGCCGGCGTATCAGAGTGCCATCGGTGTCACCGGCGCCACCAACTCCGGCGGCACCGCGCATACCGGGCGCGGCGTCCCGGACGTGGCCGGCATGGTCGGCTATTTCGGCTTTGTCATCAACGGCGCGAATAGCAATCCGCTCAATTACAACTTTGTCGGCACGAGCTGTGTGGCACCGCTCTATGCCGGCCTTGCGGCGGTTTTGCGCAGTGCCTTCGGCCGGGCGATTGGGCCCTTCAACACGACGCTTTATGCGCTGCAAGGCGTCGCCTTCAACGACGTCACCTTTGGCAACAACGACAGCGCCGACACGCCCAACTCGCCCTACTTCACCGCCGGGACCGGGTGGGACGCCTGCACCGGCCTCGGCAGCATGGACGGCACCAGGCTGCTCAACGGGATCGCCTCGCTGCTGTACAGCCCCAATCTTTATTTTCAGGTGAACAAGGGCACGTACGGGCTCGACGAGGTCACGCTCAACGCCGAATATTCCAACCCGACGCCGTTGTGGCTGGTGCTGGAAGGATTTACTCCGAGTGCTGTCGCTGCGGCGGCGATCACGCCCGCCATCATAGCCTCGATCGCCGGCGTCACCGTCACGGCCGGCGCGCCGCAGCCCGAGATCGCCACCCTGTCGAACACGCCGCAGCGCATTTACTTTCCATGCTCGGTGTCTTTTGCCGCCTCCGCCATCAAGACGGTGACGCAGGGCGGCATCTTCCCGGTCCCCGGCAATCCGCCCGTGTCGACACCGGTCCTGCTGCTGGCGCAATCCTTCACCGTCGTCGGGCAGCTTTTGCCCGGGGCCGAGACGACACTGACGCTCGAGCCGGGTGCCGATCCCTATTTTGCCAATTTCGCGACCAACGGCGAGTTTTATCTGAGCCAGGATCTGCGCGTCTTCACGGTTTGCCCCGGCATACCGGCGCTGAAGGCGCCGATCGACGGCATCGCGCTCAACGCGTCGAGCAATACGAGCTGGGACACCGGCGCTGCCTACAGTTACATCCAGGCATTGCTCGGCCATTTGAACTCGACCTATTCGGATCCCGGCGGAACCGACCCGTTTACGCTGTTTCCGGACCAGACGAATGCGCTCAGCGGTGATTCCTCGGTCACCCCGACCCAGGTCGATCCGGCGCATCCGACCGGCACGCCGTTTGCCAACTACAATTTCGCGGTCGCCAAGGTTCGCCTGAGCGGCACGCCGAACACCAGCTCCGACGCCAATGTCCGCGTGCTCTTTCGTCTGTTTGCCGCGCAGACGAGCGATACCGACTACAACCCGCTGACCTACCCGTCGACCCTCGATGCCGAGGGGCGGCCGCTGGCCCCCCAGCTGAGCGTCGGCAATGTCACCATTCCGTTCTTCGCCACCGGCAATTACGAGCACAATGCCGATTTTGTCGCCAACACCGACTATGCCGGCAACAGCATCAATAACCAGCCGGTGCCGATCGGGGCGAGCGGCCAGTCCTGGGCCTATTACGGCTGCTATTTGAACATCTATCCGACCACCAACACGGTCACGACCGCGACCGGGGCGAAAGCGGTGCAGAGCCTCTTGCCGAGCACGCACTGCTGCGTCGTCGCCCAGCTCGTCTATGACGATGCGCCCTATCCGACCGGCTCCGGCGTTCTGCTGGGACCCGAATATTCCGACAATTTCGCCCAGCGCAACCTGCAGATCACCTTCTCCGACAATCCCGGCCCGGCATCGACGCATCGCGTGCCGCAGACCTTCGACATCCGGCCCGGGCCGGCACCGGGGACCGGCCAGCTCTTGAACTATCCCGACGAACTGATGATCGATTGGGGCAATACCCCGGTGGGATCGGCCGCCAGCATCTATTGGCCGGCGGTCGATGCCGCCGCGGTGCTGGCACTGGCGGATCAGTTCTATTCGACGCACCAGCTGTCGGCGGCCGATGCGCACACGATCCGATGCGCGGTGCCGCCGGGCATCACCAGCGTGCCGATTCCGGCCGGGACCGGGGCCAACTATGCCGGCCTCTTCACGATCGATCTGCCGCCGGGCGTGACCTCGGGCCAGACCTTCACGATCACCGTGCGGCGCATCTCGACCCGGCGCAGCGCGGCGGCACCCGCACCACCGCCGACGATCGCGGGCCGGTCGGCGGCGCAATCGACGGCAAGCCGGGAGCCTATGCGCAACTGGCGCTATGTGGTCGGCAGCTTTGCGGTGCGCATTCCGGTGACGACGGCGGCGGTCATGCTGCCGCTCGAAGAGAACACTTATTCGATTATCAAATGGCGCCTCTCGCAGCTGCCTCCCGCGGATCGCTGGATCCCGGTGCTGCAGCGATATCTCGGTCTGGTCGAGGGGCGCATCGGCGGGCTTGGCGGCAATCCCGGGTCGATCCAGCCGTCGCCCTGGGGGTCTTACGGTCCGCCGCCGGGGGGCGGCCGCGGGCGCGACCATCATCGCGAGCACACCGCGACCGGCAAGGTCGACGGCGTCATCTACGACCGGTTCGGCGACTTTGCCGGCTTTGTCTTGCTGACCGAGCACGACCGCGAACGCGAACGCAGCTACCGCAGCCGCGAGCCGTCGATCGAGGCGCTGGTGCGCTATGCCTGGGCCGAGCGCGCCGTCATCAGCGTCGTCAGCAACACTCGCCATCCGGAGCAGCCGGAGCGGATCATCCTGCGCCGCGCGCCGCACCTGCCCTTTCGCTCATGATACCCGCGGACGATGCGGCAAATACGCTAGGCGAGCGCCAGAGCAGGACGGCGTGTCTGGAGGAGGAAGTGAGTGTCCTCGGCACATGCCTGACACTGACCTCTGCTGTGTTTCCGTCCCACTTCGTTCCACGCGCTCTTAACGAGGAAGCCCAAGCCGAGATCGCGCTGGTGATCGCCCCAAGACGCGTAATCAAGACTTTCGGGAGCTTCGCCGACAAGCGTTCCGTGAGTGGTTACGTGTTGCGAAATATATGATCGAAATTCTCGCCAGGTCAGGCGGGTGTCGCGGGACAATGTGGCAGGCTTTTTGCCCTTCGTGTCTATTCGAGCGCCAAGCCCTGTCGGTGCCATCCGTCGGTTCCGCCACGCAGCACCGCGACGTTTTGCAGGCCAGCGGTGAGAAGCTCCGCCGCTGCCAGGGCCGAGCGCCGATCGGATTTGCAGACCAGCACGATTGGTTGGCGGCGGGCGATGAGGTCTCCAGCCCGGCCGGGGAGATCGTTCAAGGGAACGTTGATCGCGCCCGGCAGGTGGCCCGGAGGGGCTATGAATTCCTCGGGCTGGCGCACATCGACGAGGACAAGATCATCGCCGGCAGCGAGGCGGCACTGCAACTCAGGGATCTCGATCCATGCCGCTGCATCGATGCGGCGGTGACGAAATAGGCTCGACGGCAATCCTATTCGCATCGGCGTCTCCCGAGTTTGGCCGTTGTCTCGCAGCCCGGTCTCTTCCTCGCTGAGCAGTGTACCCAGGGCCGACCGCTTCGCCCTAACAATTCTCGCTCCCGGTTATCGGCCAAGCGGCCCCGCTCCGCGGTCCTCGGAAATAAGCGTCTCGCGTCCGCCTGCACGGTTCGATTCCCCATAGCCGCACCGCCGGCCCGCGGTTTAGTTCAATCGGGTTTTAACGAGAGCGACCGGCGGGGTTCATGAGCTGTCGTGCCAGGCCGAGGAGCCCATCGGCCGCGATCGCGGGAGCGAGCCGATCGATCTCGGCCGCCCTTACCCTGTTCCACCCATCAGAATGCGGTTGCGGTCGATATCGCTGATCTTCAGATGCACCACTTCGGAGACGCGCAGCCCGGCGGCGTAGGCCGTCATCAACGCGGTCCTATGTTTCAGGCTCGGTACCGCGGCGAGAAAACGCGTGATTTCGTCGGCGCTCAGGATCACCGGCAGCTGCCGGTGCTTGCGCGCGTAGGGGATGCGCTCGACCATCGCGGTGCGCCCGAGGGTGATGCCCTAGAAAAAGCGCAGGGCGCAAACCGCAACGTTAAATCCGGCCCAGGAGGCGCCGATCAAGGTGACGTGGATTTGATAGGCCCGGACCTCCGCCAGTCCCAGCCGGTCAGGCGACCGGTTGAAGTGCTGCGCGAATTTCGCTACCGCATGCACAGAACAGCGCTGTGTCCTCGGAGACAGGTTTCGGACCTTTATATCTTCGATCATGAGCCGGCGCAGTGGGCTCATGTTAGCCATGGACAACCTCCTGTATCAGGTTGGAGCTTCGACAGCTCTAATCCTGTCAGAAAGTGCGGGCGCCTTGTCTACGTGCGCCTGATTGTTGCTTCACTGCCGCCAGAGCGGTTTAGTTCAATCGGGTTTACCTCGAAGCAGGTTTTCTCATCACCCAGATAAAACTAAGGCCAAGTAAGCCTACCGCGATGGCGTCAGCGATAAATGAATGTATGCATGTCCCTACCCCGAGGGCGGCTCCAATCCGCCAGAAAATTGGCACTATCATCTGGGGGCAGGACACCGGAGCCTCCTTTGTTTGATCGGTGACCGTCCGGCGGCTTTGTACGTTGCCAAACCACGGAGTGCCAGCCCTCTGGGCCACCCCGCCTTTACTCTTGATAACACAAAGGTTCTGCGAGGTCGCACGGCTCAGGCGGCCGTTGGGAAGATGGGCGCCACATCATTAAACCCACAATCCTCTGTGTTGCAGGCAGAAAGACCTCTGAGTGACGCCGTCATTGCACCCTCCCGCGGTGCACCAGAGGGCATTAACGGGCGGCGAGGCGGCGTCCCTCGACCAGCCCTGGCGTGCTTCTCACTGGAGCGGTCATGATGATGCGAAAACCTTGTTCTA
>CAWHWB010000013.1:0-2500 GCA_963832875.1 uncultured Alphaproteobacteria bacterium
GGGGTAGGATTTGAACCTACGACCTTCAGGTTATGAGCCTGACGAGCTACCGGGCTGCTCCACCCCGCGGCATTGCGCTGTCGTGGGCCCCGGCTGGATCGGGTCCTCGGCCCACCGATCAAAGTCCTTGGGCTGAAGGCCCAGGCCAAAGGCCGGACCCCTCAGCCCCGGCCTGCGTCCGGGGCATGGTCTGGCCAGGGTCTGGCGAGGCTCGCCGGGCTTCTCGATGGTGATGCGCCTGAGGCGCGACCCGGCGCTCCACCCCGCGGCATTGCGCGCTCGTCGGCCGCGGGATCGGGGGGTGATCGGATCCGGGGGGTTTGGCGAGCCTGGCGGCGACCTGCTCTTCCGCCGCTTGAGCGGCAGTACCATCGGCGCTGAGGGTTTTCACGGCCGAGTTCGGGATGGGATCGGGTGTTTGGCCCCTCGCTGTGGCCACCAGGCTGGCCAAACCTCCATGAGGCGCCACGCGCACAGCGCGTGGGCTGGCCGAAGGGAGCCCCCGGTGGACCTTTGGTCCGCCGACCTGATCGGCGGATTGATCCGGGGGCCCGGGCCGATATCGCGGCCATGGGGGATCGGGGGATTTGTGAAGTTGTGCCGCGGCGAAGTGGGTGCGGCGGGCGGCGGCCGGGGCGTTCGCGCTCTCTGGCGCTGGCCGCTGCACGCGGGCGGGGTCGGCGCTTGCCTTTGGCTCTTGGCCTGCTGGCAAGCCTGATGGATCGGGCGGGTTCGAGCGATTAGTACCGGTCAGCTCGCACCGATTGCTCGGCTTCGACCTCCGGCCTATCAACGTGGTGGTCTACCACGGCTCTCAACGAGACCTGGTTTTGAGGAGGGCTTCCCGCTTAGATGCGTTCAGCGGTTATCCCGTCCGCACTTAGCTACCCGGCGCTGCGGCTGGCGCCACAACCGGTCCACCAGAGGTGCGTCCCTCCCGGTCCTCTCGTACTGGGGAGAGCGCCTCGCAAGTCTCGAACACCCACGGCAGATAGGGACCGAACTGTCTCACGACGTTCTAAACCCAGCTCACGTACCGCTTTAAATGGCGAACAGCCATACCCTTGGGACCTGCTCCAGCCCCAGGATGCGATGAGCCGACATCGAGGTGCCAAACGACGCCGTCGATATGGACTCTTGGGCGTCATCAGCCTGTTATCCCCGGCGTACCTTTTATCCGTTGAGCGATGGCCCGTCCACGTGGGACCACCGGATCACTATGGCCGACTTTCGTCTCTGCTCGAGCCGTCGCTCTCGCAGTCAGGCGGGCTTGTGCCATTGCACTCGACAGCTGATTTCCGACCAGCCTGAGCCCACCATCGCGCGCCTCCGTTACACTTTGGGAGGCGACCGCCCCAGTCAAACTACCCGCCATGCAGGGTCCCGGACCCGGAAGCGGGCCGCGGTTAGATGCCAGAGCGCGCAAGAGCGGTATTTCAAGGTTGCCTCCACCCCAACTGGCGCCAGGGCTTCTGCGGCTCCCGCCTATCCTACACATGCGCTCCCTAACACCACTGCAAAGCTGTAGTAAAGGTGCACGGGGTCTTTCCGTCTGACCGCGGGGACTCCGCATCTTCACGGAGAATTCAATTTCGCTGAGCCGGTGTTGGAGACAGCGGGGAAGTCGTTACGCCATTCGTGCAGGTCGGAACTTACCCGACAAGGAATTTCGCTACCTTAGGACCGTTATAGTTACGGCCGCCGTTTACCGGGGCTTCGATTCGGAGCGTGAACCCCTCCTCTTAACCTTCCGGCACCGGGCAGGCGTCAGACCCTATACGTCGTCTTGCGACTTCGCAGAGCCCTGTGTTTTTAGTAAACAGTCGCCACCCCCTCCTCTGTGCCCCCCGCCCCTGGTTGCCCAAGGACGGGGCCCCCTTCTCCCGAAGTTACGGGGGCATTTTGCCGAGTTCCTTCAACACCGTTCTCTCAAACGCCTGGGTATGCTCTACCAGTCCACCTGTGTCGGTTTCGGGTACGGTCTATCTTGCCGGCGCTGTTTCCCGGAAGTCCCGCGCCGCCCCTCCAATCCAGTAAGGAGAAACGACTTTTGGCCTTCGTCACGCGCGGCAGGCGGAGGAATATTAACCCCCTTCCCATCGGCTGCGGCTCTCGCCCTCGCCTTAGGGGCCCGGCTAACCCTGCGCGGAATGACCTTGCGCAGGAACCCTTGGACTTTCGGCGTCAGGGGTTCTCACCCTGATTTACGCTACTCATGTCAGCATTCGCACTTCCGATGCCTCCACCGCCGCTCGCGCGACGGCTTCGCCGGCCTACGGAACGCTCCGCTACCGCGTCCAGGGACCAGGAGCCAAGAGCCAGAGATCAGCAGCGCGACCAGCTGGTATGGAGACCTCGCAGCATCCTGCTGACCTCGCCCTACCCGTCGATCCACTTCCTGCCCACGACATCCTCGACATGCTCCAGGTCAATGCAATAGCGCAGCCACAATTGTGTCGCGTCGCTACTGCCGATTGCAGCCAGCAGGTAACGCCGATAC
>CAWHWB010000013.1:7500-225398 GCA_963832875.1 uncultured Alphaproteobacteria bacterium
GGCCCGCCAAGCCCGCTCGGGCCGGCCTAGATGAAACGCCGAGGAGACGAGACCCACGGCGGCGAGGATCACCCCGACCGCGAGCGCGGCAACGGCGAAGCCGGCGCCAGCCGGCAGCAATCCCAGCGGCGCGCCGAGCCCGAGCAGCAGCAGGAGCGCAAAGCCGGCTCCCGACGAGGTCGTGAACAGCACGATCGAGAGCGCCGGCTGCATCGCTGGCTCCTCAGGCCGGGCTGAGCGTCAGCGCGACAACAGCCGGTCGACCCAGCGCAGCAGCTTGTCGGCGGGGGACGCCTGGACGGGCGCGCGGGCGCCGGGTAGCGCTGCGCCGAGCGGCGGCACCCGGTTCGGCAGCATCCGTCCCGGTCGCGGCGGCAGGTACTTGTTGACCGGCTTGTAGCCGAGTTCCGGCATCAGATCGGCGCCGCGCCGCGCCGCCACCATCGCCGAAACCGCCGAGTTCGGGGTCGCCCAGATCGCCGAAATGCCGGGCACTGACCGGGCACACCATGACGCAGGCCGGCTGACGATCCTCCTCGGGCAGGCGGGCGTTGTAGATGCGGTCGATGCACAAGGTGCACTTCTTCATGACCCCCTCGTCGGCGTCGAACTCGCGCGCGCCATAGGGGCACGCCCAGGAGCACAGCTTGCAGCCGATGCAGATCGCTTCATCGACCAAGACAATGCCGTCCTCGGCGCGCTTGTAGGAGGCGCCGGTCGGGCACACGGTGACGCAGGCCGGCTCCTCGCAATGCAGGCAGGATTTGGGAAAATGCACGGTGCGGCCGCCCTCGCCGTCACCCTCTTCGAAGGAATGGATGCGGTTGAACCACACGCCCCAGGCATCCGCGCCATAGGGGTCGAAATCCGGCAGCGGCGCCATATGGCCGCCGCTGTTCCATTCCTTGCAGGCGGTGGCGCAGGCGTGGCAGCCCACACAGATGTCGAGGTCGATCACAAGGCCGAGCTTTTTCTGCCCCGACCGCGGCGCCGGCAGGGAGGTCACGGCATACCTCCCTCGCTACGTTGCGGCACCCCATAGCGCAAAATGCGCGGCAGCGGCGGCAATAACGGCGGATGCGCGACCGTCGGGAAGGCGGGTGCGCTGGTCCCGGCTTCGAGCGGCGCGGCTCGCTCGATCCGCACCCGCAGATCGTACCACGCCGCCTGGCCGGTGATCGGATCGGCATTGGCGTAGCGGTACCCGCCACCCGCCGGCAGCAGTTCCGAGATCAGATGGTTTAGGAGAAAGCCTTTGCGGAATTCGGACGCATTCGGCTCGAGGTTCCAAGCTCCGGCGCGCTTGCCGATGCGCGTTCCAGGTCCACACCGTATCCGGGTTGACCCCGTCCATCAGCCGGCTCGGCACGCGAATCCGGCCGTGATGGCTGGTGACCCACACCCAATCCTCCTCGGCGAGGCCGAGCGCGCGCCCGGTGATCCGGTTCAGATAGAGCCGGTTGTAGCCGAGGATCTGGCGCAGCCACGCGTTCTGCGAGTGCCAGGAATGGTACATCTGCATCGGCCGCTGGGTCAGCGCGTGCAGCGGGAAGGTCTCGCGATCGACCTGCGCCTCCTCGAATGGCATGTACCAGAACGGCAGCGGGTCGAAATAGGTGGAGATCCGCTCGCGATGCGCTGGCGGCGGCACGACCGGGCCGTGACCCGCGGCGCTGAGGCGAAAGCGCTGCAACGGCTCGACATAGAGCTGTAGCACGATCGGGTCGGCGGACTCGATAAAGCCCATCTCCACCGCGGTTTCGAGATAGGCCTTGTTGGCGTGCTTGAAATAGAGCTGGTCGGCCGGAAGCTGGTGCTTCCAGAAGCAGCCATTGGCGACGGTAGCGCTCGAGTTGGTGCGGGTTGGGCGCGCCGCGACCGGCCCGCGAGCCGTCGGCGCCGCGCCAGCCGCCCAAGGGCCCGACCCCCGGCCGGCGTTCATGATTGACGATGTAGTCGGCATAGAAGCCGGGATACCGCGGCTCCCCGTCCGGGGTGACAAAGCCGGGCAGCCCGAGCCGGGCGCCCAATTCGATCAGCACGTCCTGGAACGGGCGGACGTCGCGGTCGGGCGCCACCACCGGCTGACGGATCGCATCGCCCGGGCCGTCGACCCCGCCGATCGGGCGATCGAGCAAGGAGATGCAGTCCCAGCGTTCGAGATAGGTCGTATCCGGTAGAACCAGATCAGCGTAGGCGACCGTTTCGGAATAATACGCGTCGGAATAGATGATTCGCGGGATGCGATAGTCGCCGGTCGCCGGGTCTTTGTCGGTCAGCATCCGCATCGTCTGGGCGGTGTTCATCGCCGAGTTCCAGGCGACGTTGGCCATGTACATGAAGAGCGTGTCGATCGGATAGGGATCGCCCTTCGATGCGTTGGCGATGACCATGTGCATCATGCCGTGGGCGGCGATCGGCGCCTCCCAAGAGAAGGCCTTGTCGATGCGCGCCGGTCGCCCCTCGCCGTCGAGAATCAGATCCTCGGGCGACATCGGGTAGCCGAGCGGAATGCCCGGCAATGGCCGCCCGGGCAGCGACCTGATCGGGCTTGCCGGCGGGCTTCGGGCCCGGCGGGCACGGCTTCGGGTGCGGCGACTTGTAGCGCCAGCCGCCCGGCACATCGACCGTGCCGAGCAGCAGCTGCAAGAGATGCAGCGCGCGGCAGGTCTGGAACCCGTTCGAATGCGCCGAAATGCCGCGCATTGCGTGCAGCGACACCGGGCGGCCGCGCATCGTTTCGTGCTGGCGTCCGGCCCAATCGGTCCACGCCACCGGCAGTTCGATCTCTTCTTCGAACGCCGCGTGCGCGATCTCGGCCGCGAGCCGCCGGATCGTCGCCGCCGCGACGCCGCAGGTCTCGGCCACCGCCTCGGGGGCGTAGCGCCGGTCGAGGTAGCGTTCGGCGACCAGCTGGAAGACCGGAACCGCGCGCCTGCCGTCGGGCAACGCCGCCTCGCCCACCAGACGCGTAGCAACCCCTGCTTTCATCCCGCTCGCCAGCGCGCCCGACGATTCGAGCACCATGGGTTCGCCGGCCTCGTTGCGGGCAAAGAGCCCATCATCGGCCGCTCCCGGCGCCTGAATCACCAGCCAGGCGGCGTTGGTGTAGCGGGCCAGATAGTCGAGATCGACCCGGTCGGCTTCGAGCAGCGCGTGGATCAGCGCCAGCACGAAGAGGCCGTCGGTGCCTGGCCTGATCCCGACCCACTCGTCGGCGATCGCCGAATAGCCGGTGCGCACCGGGTTGACCGAGACGAATTTGGCGCCGCGCCGGCGCAGCCCGGACAATCCGATCTTGATCGGGTTCGAAATCATGGTCCTCGGCGACGCCGAACATGATGAAGAAGCGGGTATGTTCCCAATCGGGCTCGCCGAATTCCCAGAAGCTGCCGCCCAAGGTGTACATGCCGGCCGCCGCCATGTTGACCGAGCAGAACCCGCCATGCGCGGCGAAGTTGGGGGTGCCGAACTGCGCCGCCCAATAGCCGGTCAGGGCCTGGCTCTGGTCGCGGCCGGTAAAAAAGGCGAGCTTTTTCGGGTCGGTGGCGCGGATCGGCGCCAGCCATTCGACCGCGGTCGCGATCGCTTCGTCCCATTCGATTTCGCGGAACTCGCCGGAGCCGCGCTCGCCGACCCGCCGCAGGGGCTTGCGCAATTTCGCCGGCGAGTGCTGCTGCATGATGCCCGCTGCACCCTTGCCGCAGATCACCCCGCGGTTGACCGGATGATCGCGGTTGCCCTCGATATAGCGGATGCCGCCGTCCTTCAGATGGACTTTGATGCCGCAGCGGCAGGCGCACATGTAGCAGGTCGTGTATTTGACCTCGTCCGACACCTTGGGCGAGGTGTCGATGACCTCGTGCGGCGAAAAATAGTCGCGCAGGCGGTCGACGAGACCGATCCCGCGCTCGGAAATCGATGAGCCGAGGTTCGATGGGCCGGGCAGCCCCTGGTGCTTCGTCCTCACGCCCTGGTCCTTTTTGTCCGACTTTCAGCGGCCGGTTTTGCGACGACCCGGTGCAGCCTGCCTGTCGCGCGTCACCGGGCGCGAGACCAGGGGCGCCCAACACAACACGGATCATGCCCGATTGCAACACTGCCCCCGGCAGGGCGAGGCATATCGCGTGTTTGAGCCGGTCCTCGAACCCTTCGAACTGACCGAGGCCGAACTCGACGAGATCGCCGGCGGTGGTGGCCAAGAAGGCGGCTGCGGCTGCGGCTGCGGCTGCGGTGGCGGACTGAGCGTCGGCATCGCCGTTGGCGTAGCAATTTGTCTGTAATCTGAACCGATCCCCTCGCGGGGACCCCGGGAGGGGATAACTCGCGACAGCAGCATCCGGGGCAATTCGAGCGGCATCGCGTCGCTAGTGAACCTCCGGCGCGCGAAATCATGGCCGGCGAAATCATGGCCGATGCGAATGTCTCGCAACATCGATCGGCGACCGCTTTACCAGTGGATCGTCGAGCCGCTCTACGGCATTGCCCACGCCGCGCACGGAACCTGAACCGGGGGCTTCCATGAACCTAGGCGACCGCCTGTCGCAGACTGCGGCAATCGGCCGGCGCAGAACGCCGGTCATGTTGCAGACGGAGACCGCCGAATGCGGCCTCGCTTGCCTGGCAATGATCGCCGGGCACTATGGCCACCGGGTGGATCTGGCGGCATTGCGGCAGCATTACGACCTGTCGCTGCGGGGGACGACCCTGCACGACATCATCCGGCTGGCATCGAGCCTGCGGCTCGCCACCCGGGCGTTGCGCGCCGAGGTGGCGCATCTGCGGCACCTGCGCCTGCCCTGCATCCTGCACTGGGACCATAATCACTTCGTCGTGCTGACCGGAATGCGCGGCCGCGGCATCGTGATCCATGACCCCGCCGGCGGCCGCCGTCAGGTGCCGTGGCAGGAAGTCGACAAGCGCTTCACCGGGATCGTGCTCGAAGCCTGGCCGACCGCCGGTTTCGAACGCAGGACGGAGCGCGCGCGGGTCCGGATCTGGGAACTGCTGCGTCATACCGATGGGTTCGCGGCGACGGCGGCCCAAGTGCTGATCATGTCGCTCATTCTCGAAGCCATCATCGTCGCGATCCCGATCGGCTTCCAGTTGGTGCTCGACGATGTCGTCGTCGCGGACGATCGCGATCTCTTGACCCTGATCGCACTCGGCCTGGGGCTGCTGCTGTGCTTTCGCACGCTGACCGACTTTGTCCGCTCCTGGGCCATCATGGCCGCCGGGTCGAGCCTGGCCCTGCAATGGAAGATGAGTTTGTTCAGCCACCTGCTGCGCTTGCCGCTGAGCTTTTTCGAGCGCCGGCACGCGGGCGATTTGGCCTCTCGGTTCACCTCGATCGATACAATTCAGAAGACTCTCAACACCCCGTCGATCTCCGGCCTCGTCGACGGCGCGATGGCGTTCGCGTTTGTCGCGATGATGTGGCTTTACAGCGCCTGGCTCGCCGTGCTGGCGGTCGCCATGACCGGCATCTATGCGCTGGTGCGTGGCCTCGCCTACCGGCTCTACCGCCAGGCCAATGAGGAATCGATCGTCTACACCGCACAGGAAAACTCGCATTTCCTCGAATCCCTGCGCGGGATGGC
Organism: uncultured Alphaproteobacteria bacterium; assembly: GCA_963832875.1. Lineage (GTDB taxonomy): Bacteria > Pseudomonadota > Alphaproteobacteria > ATCC43930 > CGMCC-115725 > AP-15. The sequence goes on from CAWHWB010000013.1 coordinate 13,101, forward strand.
GAGCATCAAGGCGCTGGCCATCGGCCATAGGCGCCAAAGTGTGTGGAACAACTATCTGGTAGATCGCATAGGCGCCGAACTGCGCGTCAACAAGATCGACGTGATCTTCACTACCGCCAGCACCTTCCTTTTTGGGCTCGATCGCATCCTGATCATCTTTTTCGGCGCCCGTCTGGTCATGGGTGGCGCCCTGACCGTTGGCATGCTGGTGGCGTTTCTCGCCTACAAGGATCAGTTCTCGCGGTGCGTCGGCCAGAGCATGGATACGATCGTGAAGCTGGGCATGCTGACGGTGCACGGCAAGCGGATCGCGGACATCGCCTTAGCCCGGTCGGAAGAGGATGAACCAAGCCGGGCCGCCGCGCTTTCCACGGCGATCGTCGGCCCCAGGGCGGGCTTGAGCGCGAGCGGCATCAGCTTCCGCTATGGCGATAACGAAGCCAGGGTGATTGCCGATTTCGATTTGGACGTCGCTCCCGGCGAGTGTGTCGCGATCGCCGGACCCTCGGGGGCCGGCAAGACCACTTTGCTGAAAATTCTCGCGGGTCTGCTGCGTCCCATCCAAGGCACCGTCTCGATCGACAATGTCCCGATACAAGCGATCGGAATCGAGTCGTATCGCACCCAGATCGGCTGCGTCTTGCAGGACGATCGGTTGTTCGCGGGCTCGATCGCCGAGAATATTGCTGGGTTCAGCCCGACACCCGATCCGGAGCGCATTCAGAAGGCGGCGAAATTCGCGGTGATTCACGATGAGATCACCCGAATGGCGATGGGCTACCAGACCTTAGTGGGCGATATGGGCAGTTCGCTCTCGGGCGGGCAGGTGCAACGCATCGTCATGGCGCGGGCACTCTATCGCGAGCCGCGCATCCTGCCGCTCGACGAGGCCACGAGCCACCTCGACGAGGACAACGAGCGGGCGCTCAACGAGGCCATTCGCCGGCTGCCGATCTCCCGCGTGATCGTGGCGCACCGGCGTTCGACGCTCGAGATGGCAGACCGTATCGTCCCGATCTGGCCGGCAGCGGCTGCGGCCAAGCGCGTCGGCTGACGCGAAGCTTCGGCGGATCCGGGGGTAATATTCACCCGGCCGGATCGTCACACCCCATCTCTGTGCGAGCGGCTTCGTCCTCGGTTTGGCCAGCACCGCGTCGGGACATTATCGCCTGGCGGGACACCTCGGATTGCCGACTGACCCGAAACGCCGGCGGGGTGTGCGGGCGCTCCGCGAGCGTCAACAGATCGAGCAAAGCCGAATCGCCGGTCAGCGCTTCCGAGCCCTGCCCGCCGAGCCATCTTGACGCGATCATCCTCCACAGCGAGCGCATCGCCCAGCCCCCCTCGGTGATGGCGGCGACGTCATGGCCCTCGAAACGGGCTGCAATGTGGCGACGGGCAGATCATGCTATGATGATAGGCAATGGCGCTGCTGTTCCGTTCCTCGGTCGATTCCGCCACTCGCTGGTGCGCGCAACTGTCCCGGCTGATGCCCGGGCTCGACATCCGGGTCTGGCCGCAGATCGGCGATCCCGTCGACATCGATTATGCGCTGGTCTGGCGCCCCGAGCCGGGGCTCCTGGCCGCACTGCCGAAACTCAAGCTGATCTTGTCCCTGGGCGCCGGAGTTGACCATATCCTGCTCGACCCGCAATTGCCGCGAGACGTGCCGATCGTCCGCCTGGTCGACCCCTATCTGACCGACGCGATGAGCGAGTACGTTGCTCTGCAGGTGCTGCGGCTGCACCGCCGCGATCTGGATTACCGCGCCCAGCAAGAGGCTGGGGTTTGGCGCGAATTGCCGCAGCCCAACGCCGGCGAGCGGCCGGTCGGAATTCTCGGCTTTGGCGAGATCGGTCAGGAAACGGCGCGCAAGCTCAAGGCGCTGGGGTTCCAAGTCGCCGGGTGGGGGCGAGGGGAAAAGACCGTTGCCGGGTTCGCGACGTTCGCCGGACCGGCCGGTCTGCCGCGGCTCCTTGCCGAGAGCGAGATCCTGGTCTGCCTGCTGCCGCTAACCAACGAGACCCAAGGCATCCTCAACGCCCACACCTTTACGGCACTCCCAAAAGGCGCCGGTCTGGTCAATGCCGGCCGCGGCGCGCACCTCGTCGAGGAGGACCTGATCCCGGCGCTCGATTCGGGGCAGCTCTCGGCCGCGGCGCTCGACGTCTTCCGCGAGGAGCCGCTGCCGCAAGGCCACCCGTTCTGGCGCCATCCCCGCATTCTCGTCACCCCGCACATCGCCGGCACGACCAACCCCGCGACCGCAGCCCCGATCGTTCTCGACACCATCCGCCGCTTCGAAGCCGGGCGCCTGCTGCTCAACCGGGTCGACCTATCACGGGGGTATTGAGCGACGCTGTACAGAATGCTGACAGCGCAACCTAGTTAATTAAAAGACCAACAGGAGGTGCGCAATGGACCAAATGGTGTCGTCCACGCTGCCAAAACCCAATTGTCGAAGCTTCTCGCGCGGGTCGAAGCCGGCGAAGTGATCACGATCGCCCGCGGCAAGACGCCGGTCGCCAAGCTGGTGCCGGCGGTCCGCAAAGGGAAACGCGAGTTCGGAGCGATGCGCGGCAAATTCAGCGTCGGGCCTGAATTCTTCGACCCTTTGCCCGACGACGAGCTCGATCTTTGGGACCGATAGCGCGTGCGAGTGCTGATGGACACGCATGCGCTGATCTGGTGGCTGCTCGGCGATCCCCCACTATCCGCCGCGGCAAGGGCTTCGGTGAGACCCGCATTAGCCGAACCTTTGGGCGATGTGCGCGTAGAGGGCGCGCAGAGCGGTCGCTTCGGCGCCTTCGGGGCGGCCGGGGCGGCTCTGCGGGTTCCATGCCATCACGTCGAGGTGCGCCCACGGGATGCCGGGCTCGACAAACTCCTGCAGATAGAGTGCGGCGGTGATCGCCCCGGCGTGGGGCGATTCTGACACGTTGTTGAGGTCGGCCACCTTGCTGTCGATCATTTTGCGGTAAGGCCGCCACAACGGCATGCGCCACATCGGGTCGGCCTCGGCCGCGGCGGCGTCGAGCAATCCCGCCGCGAGTGCATCGTCGTTGCAGAACAGCGCCGCGAGTTCCGGTCCCAAGGCAACCCGCGCCGCTCCGGTCAGGGTCGCCATGTCGACCAGCAATGCCGGCTTCTCGGTCGCGGCCTCGGCCAGCGCGTCGCACAGAATGAGGCGGCCCTCGGCGTCGGTGTTGCCGATCTCGACGGTCAGCCCCTTGCGGGTGCGAACGATGTCCATCGGGCGCATCGCATTCCCGGAGACTGAATTTTCGACGCACGGCAGCAGCACCCGCAGCCGCACCGGCAGCTTTGCGTCGATAATCGCTTGGGCAAGGCCGAGCATGATCGCCGCCCCGCCCATGTCCTTTTTCATCAGCCGCATGCCGGCGGCGGTCTTCAGGTCGAGCCCGCCGCTGTCGAAGCACACCCCCTTGCCGACCAGGGTCACTTTCGGCGCCGACGGCTCGCCCCAGACGATGTCGACCAGACGCGGCGCGCGCGTGCTGGCCCGGCCGACCGCGTGGATCGTCGGATAGTTCTCGGCCAGAAGTTCGTCGCCGACGATCACCCGATGGCAGGCGCCGGCAGCCTCGGCGACGCGCACCGCTGCCGCCGCCAGCTCCTCGGGGCCGAGATCGCCGGCCGGCGTGTTGACCAGGTCGCGGGCGAGGAACACCGCACCGGCAAGACGCTCCGCCCGGCCGCGGTCGGCGCCTTTGGGCCAGACCAATGCCGCGCCGCTCGCCGGCTTGGCGTGATAACGGCTGAAGGCATAGGTGCCGAGCGCCCAGCCGAGCGCCAGCCGGGTCGGGTCGGTGCCCTCCGGCACGGTTTCGAGCCGGTAACTTCCCTCCGGCAGCGCCTCGGGCAATCCGGCAAGCGCCCATATCGCCGGCGCCGTCTCGCCACCCTCGCCGAGCCCAACCAGCACCCAGGCGAGCCCGCCATCCGCTCCCGGTACCAGCGCGAGCTTGCCGGCATCGGCCGAAAAGCCGATCGCCCGCAGCCAGTTGCGCTGATGCTCCGGCGCCCCTTCAAGCCAGGGCGCGAGCCGGTCCTTGGTCAAGGCGGCGATCGGTGTCGCGGCGCCGGTGCGGTTGATCAGGGAAAAGGCCATGCTCGTCATCCTGGCTCTCAATTCGCGATGCAGAATGCCGGGTCAACGGTGACTTTGCAAAGGTGATCCGGGCAGACCCGTCGGGCCGGAGCCCATGTATTTGCAGAGGTAGCCGGCCGGAGCGTGCACCCCGGCCGGCCGCTCCTAGTGCCGGCTCACCGTGACGACAACGTGGATTACACGCCGCCGCCATAGGCGAAACCGGAGCACCAGGAGGGAGCACCAGGAGAAAGGGCATCCGTTTCATGCTCTTTCCTCCGCTGCTGGGGCGCCTGAAGAAAAAGCGCGGGGGCGGCCGAAGAAATTGCCGCGTATGAGACGCGCTTCGCCTAGATCGATACCGATCTCGTCATCTTAAAATGGATCATTGCCGGGATTTACGCCCTCGCGGTGTCGAGCCTATGGCTCGTCTTGTGCGTCGCCCAAAGGTCGGCGCGCTCGGATAATAGAACCTCGGGTCGCCACAGGCGCCTTGCGACTGAGGGAGGCGGCAGGCATGTTTGCCGCACGGCAAGGCGCGAAGCGAGCCGACGGCGGATACCTATTCGGGAGAGAGTTCGATGAACGGCGCGGAAAGCTTGGTGCGCACCTTGGTCGGCGGCGGGGTCGATGTGTGCTTTGCCAATCCCGGAACTTCAGAGATGCATTTTGTTGCCGCCCTCGACCGGGTCGAGGGCATGCGCTGCGTGCTCGGTCTGTTCGAGGGGGTCGTAACCGGCGCCGCCGACGGCTATGCCCGGATGAGCGAGAAACCGGCCGCGACCCTGCTCCATCTCGGCCCCGGCATGGCCAACGGGCTCGCCAACATCCACAACGCTAACAAGGCGTCGACGCCGATGGTCAACATCGTCGGCGATCATGCAACCTACCACCGCCGCTACGACGCGCCGCTGACTACCGACATCGAGAGTGCGGCAAAGCCGTTCTCGCGCTGGGTCAAGACCTCGCCCGATGCGCGCTCGGTCGCCGCCGACGGCGCCGCGGCGATTGCCGCCGCGCGGATGCCGCCGGGCCGGATCGCCACCCTGATCCTGCCGGCCGACACCGCATGGAACGAGGGTTCGGGACCGGCCGAGGTGGCGCCCGCCGCTGCCCCCAAGCCGGTGTCGCAGGATGCGGTCGCCGAGGCGGCGCGCGCCCTGCGTTCGGGCGAGCCGTGCCTGATCCTGGTGACCGGCCGCGCGCTGCGCCAGGAGGGGCTCGACCTCGCCGGCCGCATCGCCGCCAAGATGGGGGCGAGGCTGATCGCCCAGGGCTCGAACGCACGCACCCAGCGCGGGCGCGGGCGGGTCTTTGTCGAGCGGGTCCCTTATGTCGTCGATCAGGCGGTCAGGGTGCTCGCCGGGCTCAAGCACATCGTCCTGGTCGGCGCCAAGATGCCGGTCGCGTTCTTCGCCTATCCCGACAAGCCGAGCCTGTTGGCGCCGCCCGACGCGCAAGGCCATGTCCTGGCCCGGCCCGAGGAGGATTTGATCGGCGCGCTCGAAGCGTTGGCCGAGGAGGTAGGCGCGCGCGCGACCCCAGCCCCGGTGGTCGACGACCCGCCGCCGGGCAAGGCCACCGGACAGATCACCCCGGAGGCGCTCGGCGCCTCGCTCGGCGCACTGTTGCCAGAGAACGCGATCATCGTCGACGAGGCGGTGACGACCGGCCGCGGCTTTTTCGCGCCGACCCGCTCGGCCCGGCCGCACGACTGGCTGTCGAACATGGGCGGGTCGATCGGCATGGGCATGCCGGTCGCGACCGGAGCCGCGGTAGCCTGCCCCGATCGCAAGGTGATCACCCTGGAGGGCGACGGCAGTGCGATGTACACCTTGCAGTCGCTGTGGACCCAGGCGCGCGAGGGGCTCGACGTCACCACCTTGCTGTTCGCCAACCGCAGCTATGCGATCCTCAAGGGCGAACTCGCCAATGTCGGCGCCGGCAATCCCGGCAGGAAGGCGCTCGACATGCTCGACCTCGACCACCCCGACCTCGATTTCGTGACCTTGGCCAAGGGAATGGGTGTCCCCGGCGCGCGGGTGGCGACGATGGAGGAATTCAACCGGCGCCTCGCCGAGGGAATCGCCACACCCGGCCCGTTTCTGGTGGAAGTAGCGCTGTAACGGAACCTTCGTGCACGCTGCCGTGTTTGGCAGGCCAATGTCACTTAACTTACGGTAGCGGATGATTGCGGCGTCGAACATGCGCGAACCCGAGACCAATGCGGCGCGCGAAGGCCTGCGCATCTATAATTTGTTCCCGACCCTGGCCGGCACGATCCGGCAATGGGCCGAGCACCTGCCGCGAATCGCGGCGATGGGGTTCAATGCCGTCTATGTCAACCCGTTCCATTATCCGGGCTTTTCCGGCAGCCTTTACGCGGTCAAGGACTATTACCGGCTGAACCCGCGTTTTCGCGGCGACGAGCCCGAGGACGACGACAGCCTATTGCGCGGGTTTACCAAGGCGGCGCGCGCCCACGGGCTGCGGGTCATCATGGATCTCGTTGTCAACCACACCTCGAAAGACAGCGAGCTGGTCGCCGACCACCCCGGGTGGTTCGCCCGCGACGCCAGCGGCGAGATCCAGTCGCCGTTCGCGACCGACCCCGCCGATCCCACTCGCAAGACCGTATGGGGTGATCTCGCCGAGCTCGATTATCAAGGGCCGCAGCGCCGCCAGCTGCTTGCCTATTTCCAGCAGGTCGTGCGCCACTATGTCAGCCTGGGGTTTGGCGGTTTTCGCTGCGACGCGGCCTACAAAGTGCCGGCCGAGGTGTGGCGCGGTCTGACCGGCGCGGCCAAAGCGGCGGCGCCCGACACCCTGTTCTGCGCCGAAACCGTAGGCGCGCCCAAGGAAGCGGTGCTGGCGCTCGCCGATGCCGGGTTCGATTATCTCTACAACAGCGTCAAATGGTGGGATTTCAAGAGCCCGTGGCTGCTCGAACAGTACGAGGCCTTCCGCCATATCGCGCCGTCGATCGGCTTTCCCGAAAGCCACGACACCGAACGGCTGGCGACCGAACTGCGCGGCGCCGGCATCCCCGAAAGCGAGATCGAGCCACGCTATCGCCAAGCTTATGCCTTCGCCGCGGCGTATTCGACAGGCGTGTTGATGCCGATGGGGTTCGAATACGGGTGGGGGCGGCGGTTGGCCGTGGTGATGGGGGGCGACGAGCCGTCCGAGCCGCAGCGCTTCGACCTCAGCCGGTTCATCGCCGAGGTCAACGCGACGAAACGAGCGATCCCGGCCCTGAACGAGGAGGGCCCGCAGCTGCTGCTGCCGAGCGATGACGATCTGGTGATGTTGGAGCGCCGGACGGAAAGCGCTGATGACCGGGCCCTGATTGCGATCAACCGGGACCGATGGCGATCGCACCGGATTGCGCGCGATAGCTTTGTCGAGGCGTCCCGATTGCCCGTTGCCGGGCTGATGGTCGAGCCGCTCGCGGTGCGGGTGCTGCACGCGGGTCCGGCGGTCGCCAAACCGGTTCCGGCGGCGATCAAACCCGCAGCCGTCATGCATCCGCGGTGGCGGCCGGAAGCGCGGATTTCGATCGAGAATGTCTATCCCGAGCTGGACGGCGGACGCTATCCGGTCAAACGGATCGAAGGCGAGCTGTTCGAGGTCTGGGCCGACCTGTTTCGCGACGGCCACGACAGGCTGCGCGCCGCCGTCAAATACCGGCACGAGGCCGGGGCCTGGCGCGAGGCGCCGCTCACGTTTTTTGACAACGACCGCTGGGTCGCCCGCTTTCGCCTCGATCGGGTCGGGTTGTGGCAGTACACGATCGAAGCCTGGACTGATCATTTCGCGAGCTGGTGCGAGGAGATCGAAAAGAAGCTGGAGGCCGGGCAGGACGTGGCCGTCGAGCTCGACGAAGGGCGGGCGATTCTCGAACAGGCGCTGATCGAGGCGCGCCCCGATGACGCCGGCGCGATCCGCCAGGCGCTGCGCGATTCGGCTCGCGGCGACACTCCACGGCAGGCCGGGTTGCTGCGCTCGCCGGCCCTGCGCGAGGTGATGGAACGCGCCGCGCCGCGCGACGGTGCGGTGGGTTATGGGCGCGCGCTCGAAGTGGTGGTGGACCGCAAGGCCGCGCGCTTTGCCGCGTGGTACGAGATGTTTGCACGCAGCCAGGGCCGGGAGCCCGGCAGGAGCGCCACGTTCGACGACTGTATCGCGCGTCTGCCGGAGGTCGCGGCGCTGGGGTTCGACGTCGTGTATCTGCCGCCGATTCATCCGATCGGCCGGGGCAACCGCAAGGGCAAGGACAACAGCACCCGCGCCTTGCCCGACGATCCGGGAAGCCCGTATGCGATCGGTTCGGAAGAGGGCGGCCATAGCGCGATCAACCCCGAACTCGGCACCCTCGCGGAATTCCGCCGCTTTGTCCGCGCCGCTGCCGGGCACGGAATGGAGGTGGCGCTAGATTTTGCGATCCAATGCGCACCCGATCACCCTTGGGTGCGGGAGCATCCGCAATGGTTCCGCTTTCGCCCCGACGGCACGATAAAATACGCCGAGAACCCGCCGAAGAAATACGAGGACATCGTCAATGTCGATTTTGACAACCCGGACCGCGAAGGCCTGTGGACGGCATTGCGCGACATCGTGCTGTTCTGGGTCGGCGAGGGGGTGCGCACGTTCCGCGTCGACAACCCGCACACCAAGCCGTTGCCGTTCTGGGAATGGTTAATCCGCGAGGTCAAACAGCACTGCCCCGAGACGATCTTTCTGGCCGAGGCGTTCACCCGGCCGAAGATGATGCTGGCCTTGGCCAAAGCCGGCTTTAGCCAGTCCTATACGTATTTTACCTGGCGCAATACGAAACCCGAGCTGACCCAATACCTGACCGAGCTGACGGGATATCCGGCCAAGGAGTATTTCCGCCCGAACTTCTTCACCAACACGCCCGACATCCTGCCGGTCTATCTGCAAGAGGGCGGCCGGCCGGCGTTCCGGGTCCGACTGGTGCTGGCCGCGACATTGTCGCCCGCTTACGGGATCTACAACGGCTTCGAATTATGCGAGAACGAGGCCCTCGCCGGCCGCGAGGAATACCGGAATTCCGAGAAATACGAGTACAAGGTCTGGGACTGGAACCGCCCCGGCAACATCAAAGAAGATATCCGGCTGCTCAACCGCCTTCGCCGCGACAATCCGGCGCTGCAGGAGCTTGCCAATTTGCAATTTCTCGCTTGCGACCACCCGGGCATCCTCGCCTACGCGAAAATCTCGACCGATCCCACGAATGCGGTCGTCGTCGTCGTCAATCTCGACCCGCACGCGGTGCACGAGGCCGAGGTCGCGCTGCCGCTCGGCGCCCTGGGTTTGCCGGCGGATACCGCATTCTCGCTTGAAGAAGCGTTTAGCCGGTCCAAGTTTAGCTGCCGCGGCACGCACCAGCGGTTTCGCCTCGATCCGCAAACCAATCCGGCACTGATCTTTCGCTTGACCCACGCCGAGCCCTGATGAGCCCACCCGACGACGTATCCCCGCCGCTGCCGCAAGGCGGCGTCTTGACCCGTCCCGTGACCGCGGACCCGCTGTGGTACAAGGACGCGATTATCTACCAGCTGCACGTCAAGGCCTTCTTCGACGCCGACGACGACGGCATCGGCGATTTCCAGGGCCTGTGCCGCAAGCTCGATTACCTGCAGGACCTCGGTGTCACGGCATTGTGGCTATTGCCGTTCTATCCCTCGCCGTTGCGCGACGACGGCTACGACATTTCCGACTACAAAAACGTCAATCCGTCTTATGGGCGGATGCACGATTTCAAAATTTTTGTCCGCGAGGCGCATCGCCGCAATCTGCGGGTCGTCACCGAACTCGTTATTAACCATACCTCGGATCAGCATCCCTGGTTCCAGCGCGCGCGCCGGGCGAAGCGGGGTTCGCATTACCGCGACTTTTATGTGTGGAGCGACACCGACCAGAAGTTCCCCGAGACCCGCGTCATCTTTGTCGATACCGAAAAATCCAACTGGGCCTGGGACCCGGTGGCGCAGGCCTATTACTGGCACCGGTTTTATTCGCATCAGCCGGACCTCAATTTCGATAATCCGCGGGTGTTTCGCGCGGTTGCCGACGTGATGCGGTTCTGGCTCGATCTCGGGGTCGACGGGATGCGGCTCGACGCCGTTCCCTACCTGATCGAGCGCGAGGGCACGATCAACGAGAATCTGCCGCAGACCCACGAGATCCTGCGCCGGCTGCGCCATGAGCTCGACCGGCACTACGGCGACCGCATGCTGCTCGCCGAGGCCAATCAGTGGCCCGAGGACGTGTTGCAATATTTCGGCGGCGGCGACGAATGCCACATGGCGTTTCATTTTCCGCTGATGCCGCGAATCTACATGGCGGTTTCGACCGAGGACCGCCATCCGATTACCGACATTATGCGCCAGACCCCGGACATTCCGGATACGTGCCAATGGGCCGTGTTTCTGCGCAATCACGACGAGCTGACCCTCGAAATGGTCACCGATCGCGAGCGCGACTATTTGTGGAACCATTATGCGGCCGATCGGCGCGCCCGGATCAATCTCGGGATCCGGCGGCGGCTGGCGCCGTTGATGGAGAATGACCGTCGCCGGATCGAATTGTTAAACGCTCTGCTGATCTCGATGCCGGGCACCCCGGTATTTTATTACGGCGACGAGATCGGCATGGGCGACAATGTCTTTCTGCGCGACCGCGACGGGGTGCGGACCCCGATGCAATGGACGTTCGACCGCAACGGCGGCTTTTCGCGGGCCGATCCCGCGCGCCTTTATCTGCCGCCGGTAATGGATTCGGTCTACGGATTTGAGGCGGTCAATGTCGAGGCGCAGAGCCGTTCCCCCTCATCGCTGTTGAACTGGATGAAGCGGCTGATCGCGGCGCGCCGCTCGCGTCGCGCTTTCGGTCGCGGCACCTTGCGCTTTTTGTACCCCGCCAACCGCAAGGTCATTGCCTATCTGCGCGCCTATGGCGACGAAATCATCCTGTGCGTCGTCAACCTGTCGCGCTCGCCGCAGGCGGTCGAGCTCGATCTCGGCGAGTTTCGCGGGCGCCACCCGGTGGAACTGCTCGGACGCAGCACCTTCCCGACGATCGGCGATCTGCCCTATCTGTTGACCCTGCAAGGGCACAGCTTTTTCTGGTTCGAGCTGTTGCTCGGCGCGCAGGAGGCGGCGAATTTGCAGTCCTCACCGCCCGAATTCGTCACCCTGGTGATGCCGCAGGGGTGGGCCGATCTGTTCCGGCCGCACAATCTGGTGCAGTTCGAAGGCGAGGTGATGCCGAGCTTTCTCGCGCGCCAGCGCTGGTTTGCGGCCAAGGATCGGCGGATCCGCAAGGTGTCGGTGGCGGCCCGCGGCGAGATCGCCCGGCCGCCGGAAGAGGGTGCCGGCGCGGAGACTTTTCTCGCGACGGTGGCCGAGGTAGCGTTCGGCGAGAACGAACCGCAGCATTATTTCCTGCCGCTCGCCCAGACCTGGTCGCCATCGGAGACCGAGCTGCGCCAGGGCCTCGTCCCTGCCACGCTCGCCGAACTGCGCCAGTTCCGCCGCGAGGGCGCTCTCGTCGATGCCTTGGCGCAGGACGGCTTTGTGCTAGCGATCATGGCGGCGATCGCCGGCGAGGCGCGGTTGCCGCTCGATGGCGGCGAAATCCGCTGTGCGCAGACCCCGAGTTATGGTCAGGCAACGCCGCCGGAACGGCTGACGGTTCGCCGGGCCGGGGTCGAGCAGTCGAACAGTTCGGTGTTCTTCGACGAATACGGCATGCTCAAGGTCTATCGGCGGCTCCAAGCCGGCCCGCACCCGGAAATTGAGATGTCGCGGTTTCTGGTCGAGCGCGCCGGCTTTGCCAACACCCCGCCGCCGCTCGCCACGATCGAACTCGCCATCGGCGGCAGCGACGAACCGCAGCGGATGGCGCTCGGCGTGCTGTTCGGCTTTGTCCGCAACCAGGGCGACGGGTGGACCCAGGCGCTCAACTATCTGACGCGCTATCTCGACGATGCGCTGATCGCGACCGATGCGCGCGCGTCAGAACTGGCCGATCCCGACCTGTTCTTTCTGGCTCTGGCGCGCCAGATCGGCATCCGCACCGCCGAGATGCACCGCGCCTTGGCCGAGCACGGCAGCGGCGATCCCGATTTCGCCCCCGAGCCGATCACCCGCGACGACATTGCGGAATGGCGCCAAGCGCTCGAAACAGAGGTCGCCGCAATGCTGGCGAAACTCGAACGCGAGCAGCGGCGCCTGCCGGACCGGGCGCGCGAGCGCGCCGGGCAGGTGCTGGCGCGTCGCGACCAGCTGCTCGGCCGCGTTCACACCTTGCTCCCCGATGAAATCGCGGCGCAGAAGACCCGCTTTCACGGCGATTACCACCTCGGCCAGGTCATCGTCGTGCAGAACGACTTTTTCATCATCGACTTCGAGGGCGAGCCGTCGCGGCCGCTGGCGACGCGCCGCAGCAAGAGTTCGCCGTTGCGCGATGTCGCCGGGATGATGCGCTCGTTCGATTACGCCGCCGTCGCCGCCGTGCGACATTTGGCCGAGACCCGCCCGGCGGCCGGGCCGCGCATGGTGCAGCTGGCCGAATCGTGGCGCCAGCGCGCGGTCGATGGGTTTCGCGCCGCCTATCGCAAGACGATGCGCGGTTGCCCCGCTTATCCCGCGAGCAAGAAACAGGCGCGCGACATGACCGCTTTCTTTACCCTTGAAAAAGCCGTCTACGAGGTGTCGTACGAGTTGGCGAACCGGCCCTCGTGGGTTGACATCCCGCTCGACGGCATCCTCGGCATCTTGGCCAAGACAACGGCGGCGGCCGGTGGCGAAGCGCCCTGATCCGCGGCGTTCCTCGCCGGATGTCCGCGAAACGGAACGCCTCGAACCCCAGGCCCAGCCGAGCCAAACCGGGCCCAGCCAGACCGGGCCCAGCCGCCCCGAGTCCGAGCCAGAAATCGCGGCCATCGTCGAAGGGCGCCACGGCGACCCGTTCGCCTTTCTCGGCATGCACCAGACCGCCGCCGGGCTCTGCGTGCGGGCGGTCGCGCCGGCAGCGCAGCAGCTGATGGTGGTCGACAGCGTCACCGGCGACATTGCGGCCGAGGGCCGGCGGGTTCATCGCGACGGCGTTTATGTTGCCGAGATCCCCGGCCGGCGGGAGCCGTTTCGCTACCGCCTGCGGATCGCGAGCGGTGGCGTCGCCCACGAATTCGACGACATCTACCGCTTTTCCCCGGTGCTGGGCGAGCTCGACCTGCATCTTCTCGGCGAAGGCAACCATCTGGCGAGCTATCGCAAGCTCGGCGCCCATCCCTTGGAGCATGAAGGCGTCGAGGGCGTCGGCTTTGCCGTCTGGGCGCCCAATGCGCAGGCGGTCAGTGTGGTCGGCGATTTCAACGCCTGGGACGGCCGGCGGATGCCGATGCGCCGGCGCGGCTCCAGCGGCTATTGGGAGCTGTTCGTGCCGGGGCTGCGGCCGGGCCATCTCTACAAATACCAGCTGCACGGGCCGGACGGCCAACTGCTGCCGTTGAAGGCCGATCCCTATGCCGAGCAGGCGGAGAAGCCGCCGGGCACGGCATCGATCATCGCGCACCCCTCGCGCCACGTCTGGCAAGACGGTCGATGGATGGCCGAGCGCTGGCGGAACAACGATCGCGAGTCGCCAATCGCAATCTATGAGGTCCATCTGGGATCGTGGCGCCGCAATCTGGCCGAGCGCGGGCGGTATCTAACCTATCGCGAGCTCGCCGACCAACTCGTCCCCTATGTCGTCGAGATGGGCTTTACCCACATCGAGATCATGCCGATCATGGAGTATCCGTTCGACGGGTCGTGGGGGTATCAACCGGTATCCTTGTTCGCGCCGACCAGCCGCTATGGCACGCCCGACGATTTTCGTGCCTTTGTCGAGGCGTGCCACAAGGCCGATGTCGGCATATTGCTCGATTGGGTGCCTGGCCATTTCCCGAACGACGCACATGGGCTCGGCCGCTTCGACGGCACCGCGCTCTACGAGCATGCCGACCCGCGTCAGGGAATTCACCGTGATTGGAATACCTTCATTTATAATTACGGGCGCCGTGAGGTCGCCAATTTTCTGCTGGCGAGCGCGCTCTATTGGCTGCGCGAGTTTCACATCGACGGCATCCGGGTCGATGCCGTCGCCTCGATGCTGTATCTCGATTACAGCCGGGCGCCGGGCGAATGGATCCCTAATACCTTTGGCGGGCGGGAAAACCTCGAGGCGATCGCGTTTATCCGCCGGATGAACGAGCTGATCTTTGGCGAATCGAGCGGCGCCACCTCGGTCGCTGAGGAATCGACCGCCTGGCCGATGGTGTCGCGGCCGACCTATGTCGGCGGGCTTGGCTTCGGCTACAAGTGGAACATGGGTTGGATGCACGACACGCTCGGCTACATGGCGACCGACCCGATCCATCGCAAATACCGTCACAATGCTCTCAGCTTTGGCCTGCTCTACGCCTACCATGAAAACTTCATTCTGCCGCTCAGCCATGACGAGGTGGTGCACGGCAAAGGCTCGCTGCTCGGCAAGATGACCGGAGACCAATGGCAGCGTTTCGCCAATCTGCGCGCCTATTACGCTTTTATGTGGACCCACCCCGGCAAGAAGCTGTTGTTCATGGGCGACGAACTCGCCCAGGAACGCGAGTGGGACCACGATATCGGGCTCGACTGGCAGCTTCTGGGCGAACCGCTGCACGAGGGCGTGCGCCGGCTGGTGCGCGACCTAAACCGCCTCTATCGCGAAACGCCGGCACTGCACCGGCTCGATTGCGATCCGGACGGCTTTTCGTGGATCGACGTGGCCAACGCCGCCGAGAGCGTTATTTCGTATCAGCGCCGAGGCCGCGACCCGCACGAGCTGACGATCGTGGTGTGCAACTTTACGCCGGTGCCACGCGAGGATTATTGGATCGGGGTGCCGCGGCCGGGCCGCTACCGCGAGCGGATCAACACCGATGCTCTCGACTACGGCGGCAGCGGCATCGGCAATGCGGGCGAAGTTCATTCCGAGCCGCGTCCGATGCACGGCAGCCAGCATGCAATCCGCTTGCGCTTGCCACCGCTCGGGGTTCTGATCTTCACCGCAGACTAACCGCCAAAAGGGCCAGCTTTATGCCCTTGACCGCAATGCCCTGGACCGCGACGCTCGGATGGCTATTCTACCTAGCCGTTCGCAGCTCCGGTCCGGCAAGCTGAGCGGGCGATGGCGTCGCCAACAAAGGTCTGGCCGGGCCGCCCCTACCCGCTGGGCGCTACCTGGGACGGCAAGGGCGTGAACTTCGCGCTGTTCTCGGCACATGCGCAAAAGGTCGTGCTGTGTCTGTTCGACCGCGCCGGAGTTCGCGAAGAGGCGCGGATCGAACTGCCCGAATACACCGACGAAGTCTGGCACGTCTATCTGCCCGACGCGCGCCCCGACCTGCTTTATGGCTACCGCGTCCATGGACCCTACGATCCGGCCAACGGGCACCGCTTCAACCCCAACAAGCTGTTGATCGATCCCTACGCCAAGTCGCTGCACGGCCGGCTGCGCTGGGCGGACGCCAATTTCGGCTACCGCCTCGGCGGCCCGCGCGAGGATCTGGCGATCGATCGGCGCGACAACGCGCGCTTTGTTCCCAAATGCCGGGTCATCGAGCCAGCCTTTACCTGGGGCGAGGAGCATCGGCCCCAGACCCCGTGGGAAGAGACGATCATCCTCGAACTCAACGTGCGCGGCATCACCCAGCGCCATCCCCGGGTCGATGCCGAGCATCGCGGCACCTTTGCCGGCCTCGCCTCGCCCGCGATCATCGATTACCTGGTCGGGCTCGGCGTCACCGCGGTCGAACTGTTGCCGGTCCATGCCGCCGTCGATGAGCGCCATCTGGTCGACCGCGAGCTCACCAATTATTGGGGCTACAATACGATCGGCTTTTTTGCGCCCGACCCGCGCCTATTGGCGACCGAGTCGATCGCCGGTTTTAAAACCATGGTCAGGCGGTTGCACGATGTCGGAATCGAGGTGTTTCTCGACGTTGTCTACAATCACAGCGGCGAGGGCAACCATCTCGGCCCGACCCTGTCGTTTCGCGGCATCGACAATGCCTCCTATTACCGCCTAGACGCCAATCGCCGCTTTTACCAGGACGTCACCGGCACCGGCAATACGCTGAACCTCGATCATCCGAGGGTGTTGGAGCTGGTGATGGACTCGCTGCGCTATTGGGCGACCGAAATGCACGTCGACGGCTTCCGCTTCGATCTGTGCACCACGCTCGCGCGCGAGAACGGAGATTACGGGCAAGGCAGCGCATTTTTTGACGCGGTGCGCCAGGACCCGGTGATGACCGGGCTCAAGCTGATCGCCGAGCCGTGGGACCTCGGCCCCTATGGCTATCAGCTCGGCAATTTTCCGCCAGGTTGGGCGGAATGGAACGGCCAGTATCGCGACACTTTGAGACGCTTTTGGAAAGGCGATCAAGGGCTCGTTGCCGATGTCGCCTCGCGCGTCGCCGGCTCATCCGATATTTTCGGCTACCGCGGGCGCCGCCCTTGGGCCAGCATCAATTTTATTACTGCCCATGACGGCTTCACTCTGCAGGACCTGGTCAGCTACAACGAGAAGCACAATGAAGCGAACGGCGAGGGCAATCGCGACGGCAGCGATTCAAACCTAAGCTGGAATTGCGGGGTCGAAGGGCCGTCTGAGGACCCCGAGATCGTCGCCTTGCGCGACCGGCAAAAGCGCAGCATGCTGGCGATCTTGCTGCTGTCGCTCGGAGTGCCGATGCTGCTCGCCGGTGACGAGATCGGACGCACCCAGCGCGGCAACAACAACGCCTATTGCCAGGACAACGAGATCAGCTGGACCGATTGGGAACAGATCCGGCCTGAAGACGAGGAGATTCGCCGTTTCGTCAGCTATCTGATCCATCTGCGCCGCGAGCACAGCGTTTTTTCTCGCCCGCGGTTTCTGCGCGGCGAGGTCTTGTCGGAGGCCGGGGTCAAGGACATCACCTGGTTCACCCAGCTGGGCAAGGAAGCCAGGACCGAGGATTGGGCCAACTCGGCGGCACTGTCGCTGGGCTACGTCCTGAGCGGGGCTGCCGGCGAATTTCTGACGCCGGGCGGCCAGCGCGACATCGACGAGAGTTTTCTGGTGATGATGAACGCCGATCACGGCGATCTCGATTTCCGCATTCCGGAATTGGCGGCTCCGATGTGGTGGGAACCTCTGGTCGACACCGCGGAGGCCAGCGGGCGGGTGACTGAAGGCCGGCTTTACATTCCGGGCGAGGTCTATCGGCTGCAGGCCCGTTCCTTCGCCTTGTTCATCAATCGCGCGCCGCGACCGGAATTGCCCTCCGCCGCCGAGGCCGAGGCGGAAATCTCGGCGCCGGCCGAGGACGCTGACGATCCGCGCGGGTTCTACGACGAGGTCACCACGCTCGATCCGGCGGACGAGGCGGAGGAGGCCGATGCACCGCCGGCATGAGCTGCCGTTTGGCGCCGAACCTGCGGGCGGCGGAATTCGCTTTCGCCTGTGGGCGCCCGGCGCCGAAACCGCGTCGCTGCAGATTGAAGGCCCGAGCCCAAAATTGGTGGCGATGGACCGCGGCCCCGCGGGCTGGTTCGGATTGACGACAGCGCTGGCACGGCCGGGGACACGCTATCGCTACGTCGTCGACGGCAAGGGCTTTCCCGATCCCGCATCGCGCTCTCAGCCCGAAGGGGTGCATGGGCCGAGCGAAGTCATCGATCCCGCTTCCTATGATTGGAGCGATGACGGCTGGCGTGGCCGCCAATGGGAGGAAATCGTTCTTTACGAACTGCATCTTGGAACCTTTTCGGAGACCGGCGATTTTGCCGGTGCCGCGCGCCATCTCGATCATCTGAGCCGACTTGGCGTCAGCGCGGTCGAGCTGATGCCGATCGCGGCCTTTCCCGGCGAGCGCAACTGGGGTTACGACGGGGTCTTTCCGTACGCCCCGTCCTCGCGATACGGCCGGCCCGAGGCGCTGAAGTCGCTGGTCGAGGCCTGTCACGCCCGCGGCCTCGCGGTATTGCTGGACGTCGTCTACAATCACTTCGGACCCGAAGGGAATTATCTGCCGGCGGTGGCACCCGCTTTCTTTACCGAGCGGCACCACACTCCGTGGGGAGCCGCACTCGACTTCGCCGGGCCGCGGAGCCGGGCGGTTCGCGATTTTTTCATCCAGAACGCGCTTTATTGGCTCGAGGAATATCATTTCGACGGACTGCGATTCGACGCGGTCCACGCAATTTTCGACGAGACCGTGCCCGACATCATCGACGAGATCGGCGACGCCGTCCGACGGCAAATAACCGATCGCCCGGTTCATCTCGTCCTCGAAAACGACCGCAACGAAGCCCGCCGATTGCGGCGAAGCGGTCACCGGATCGAACCTTTCAATGCCCAGTGGAACGATGATCTGCATCACGTGCTGCATGTGCTGATTACCGGCGACCGCTCGGGTTATTACGGCGATTACGCAGACCAGCCCGCCCGCAGTCTCGGCCGCGCCTTGGCCGAGGGCTTTGCCTATCAGGGCGAGCCGTCGCCGTTTCGCGAGGGTAAGCCGCGCGGCGAAGCCTCGGCCGAATTGCCGGCCACGGCCTTCGTTGCGTTTCTGCAGAACCACGATCAGATCGGCAATCACCCGTTCGGAACGCGGCTTGCGGCGCGTGTCGCCGAGCCGGCCTTGCATGCCGGCATCGCCATCGTGCTGCTGTCGCCGCAGATCCCGCTGCTGTTCATGGGCGAGGAATGGGCGAGCCGCCGGCCTTTTGCGTTCTTCTGCGATTTCGAGCCGGGTCTTGCCCAATCCGTGCGCGAAGGGCGCCGGCGCGAATTCGCGCATTTTCCGGACTTTCACGACGAGACCGCGCGCGACCGCATTCCCGACCCGACAGCCGAGACGACATTCGTCATGTCGCGGCTCGACTGGGCCGAGCCAACCCAGCCCGATCATGCCGGCTGGCTTGCCCGCTACCGCAGCCTGATCGAGATCCGGCGGCGCGAGATCGTACCGCGGCTCGTCGGCATGCCGCCCTTCGCCGGCAGCTACCGCGTCTTGGGGCCGCAGTCACTGGTGGTCGAGTGGCGGCTGGGCGACGGTTCGCGGCTATTGCTCGCAGCAAACTTCTCCGGAGGCGCCGTGCCGGTCCCGTCGGCAGCGAGCGGCGGAACGATGCTCTATTCGTCGGCCACGCCCGGAGCGCCGCTCAGCGCCAGCTTCTTTCTGTTGCCCCCGGCCGCGCCCTGACATGATCGATCGCGTCGCGCTGGTCCGCTTGGCCAGGCTCGTCGGCATCGAAACCCATTATACCGATGCGCTTGGCGAAACCCGCGAGGCCGCCGACGAGAGCTTGCTGGCGCTGATCGCCGCGTTCGGCTTGCCCTCCGACCCCGCGCTTGCAGCAGCCGAGCTGCAACAGCGCGGGCGAGCAGCGCCCTTGGGACTGGGTCCGACCTGCCTCGTCCACGCCGAAGAGCCGTCCCCCAAACTCGCGCTGCGCGTTCCCGCGCGAGCCCGCGAGATCGACTGGACCTGCCGCGTCGAAGACGGCGAGGAGCGCTCCGGCCGCGTCGCGATCAGTGCTGTGGCCGAGGACGGGAGGGCCGTCATTCCGCTGCCGAGGGGATTGCCGCCCGGATATCATCGGCTGGCGCTGGAGGCCGGCGGGGTCGCGGCACAGCTCAGTCTGATCGTTGCCCCCGCCCGCTGTCACCTGCCGCCACAGCTCGGACCGGGCGCGCGCAGCTGGGGGTTGACCTGCCAGCTCTATGGGCTGCGCAGCGAACACGATTGGGGGATAGGCGACTTCAGCGACCTCGCTGCGATCGCCCGCACGGGTGGAGCTTGCGGTGCCGCAGTTCTGGGCATCAACCCCTTGCACGCGCGGTTTGCGGCCGAGCCGCTGCATTTCAGCCCCTATTCGCCGTCGAGCCGAACTCAGCTCGATTATCTCTACATCGACCCGGCGGCCGTCCCGGGCTTTGCCAAGGACGCGACCGTGCAGAGTCTGATTGAGGGCGATTGGTTCGGCGCCACGCGGTGGGCCGCGCGTTCGGCCACGCTGATCGACTATGGTGCGGTCGCCGCCTGCAAGCGGCCGGTCATGGAGGCGCTCTGGCGCCGTTTTGAAAGGCTCGATCTCGGCGACAACGGAACCGCCCGGACCACACTCGGCGAGAGCTTTCGCCGGTTTCAGCAAGATGGCGGACCGCCGCTCGTCGATTTTGCCGTCTTCGAGGCGCTGCACGAGCATTTCTGCCGCGAGCGTCGCGGGTTCTCGTGGCGAAATTGGCCAGCGCCAATGCGCAATCCGCGCTCGCGCGAAATCGCCGCATTCGCCGCTGCGAATCGCGGCCGGGTCGAGTTCTTCGAATTTCTGCAATGGGAGGCGGAGCGGCAACTCGCCGCCGCTGCCCGGGTCGGGCGGGATGCCGGGCTGTCGTTGGGGCTCTATCGCGATCTTGCGGTGGGGGCCGATCCGAACGGGGCCGAAGCCTGGGCCGATCAGGAGCTGGTGGTGCCGCACGCCTCGATCGGCGCGCCCCCCGACGCGCTGAGCCGGGCCGGGCAGAATTGGGGGCTGGCGCCGATCAATCCGCTGGTGCTGCGTCAGCAGGGTTTTGCGCCGTTCATCGCCTGCCTGCGCGCCAACATGCAGCATGCCGGGGTTCTGCGGGTCGACCATGTGATGGCGCTGAACCGGCTCTTTTGGATTCCGAGCGGGATGGAGCCGACCGACGGCTGCTATGTGAATTACCCGTTCGACGATCTTCTGCGGCTGGTCGCCCTGGAAAGCTGCCGCCAGGGCTGCGCCGTCGTCGGCGAGGATCTGGGCACGGTGCCGCAAGGCTTTCGCGAGACCTTGCGCGGCGCCAATTTGTTGTCGTATCGGGTGATGGGGTTCGAGCGGCACCGGGATGGCGCTCTTGTCCGGCCATCCGAATACCCGCCGCTGGCGGCGGCGACCGCGGCGACGCATGACCTCGCCACCCTCGAAGGATTCTGGCTCGCCCGCGATCTTGCCTGGCGCCGGCGGCTCGGTCTCTACCCCGACCCCGATGCCGAGGAGGCCGAGCGGGTCGAGCGCGGCCGTGACCGCCGGTTGCTGCTCGAAGCGCTGGTCGGGGAAGGATTGCTTCGCGCGGACGAGCTCGGCAAATTCCTCTCCGAAGCCGGCGAGCCAAGCTACACCCCGGAGCTCGGCGACGCGATCCAGGGCTATCTCGCCCGCTCGCGCTCGCGGCTGATGCTGGTCCAGCTCGAAGACGTGATCGGCGAGAGCGAGCAGGCGAACCTGCCCGGCACGACCAACCAGCATCCCAACTGGCGCCGCCGGCTCGGCCGCACCCTCGAGGACATCGTCTCCGGCCCCGACCTGCGCCGGACCGCGGCGCTGATCGGGGAGGCGCGCCGGCGCCGGGCCGAGCCATGAACGGCCGGCCGGAGAACGGCACGGCGATCCGCGCCACCTATCGGCTCCAGTTTCACCGCGATTTCACCTTTCGCGACGCCACCGCCGTGGTGCCTTATCTCGCAGCATTGGGGGTCAGCCATCTGTATGCCTCCCCGATCACCGAGGCGCGGCCCGGCTCGACCCACGGGTACGACATCATCGATCACAACCGGCTAAACCCGGAAATCGGCGGCGAAGCGGATTTCCAGGCGCTGAGCGCGGCCTTGCAGGCGCACGGCATGGGGCTGATCGTCGATTTCGTGCCGAACCATATGGGCATCGGCGCCGACAACGCCTGGTGGCGCGATGTTCTGGAATGGGGTCGGGATTCGCCCTTCGCCCATTTTTTCGACATCAACTGGCATCCTCTTCGCGCCGACCTCGAAGGTCGCGTGCTGCTCCCGGTATTGGGCGAGCAATACGGGGTGGTCCTCGAAAACGGCGAGATCGCGCTGCGCTTCGATCGCGATGAAGGCAGTTTCAGCGCGTGGTATTTCGATCACCGCTTTCCGATCTCTCCGCACTGCTACCCCACGATCTTCACGGGCGGCGGCGAATTGCTCTCCGGGCTGGGCACCAGCTTCGCGGCGCTCGGCGCCCTGCCGCCAGTGGCGGCCCGCGAACGCGCGGCCGAGCTGAAGCGCCTGCTGGCAGAACGTGCCGGCGATCCCGCCGTCGCCGGCGCGATCGAGGCGGCGCTGCAACATTTCGCCGGGCGGCCCGGCGACCCGGAAAGCTTTGCCCCGCTGCATCAGCTGCTTGAAGCGCAATCCTACCGGATCGCCGACTGGCGGGTCGCCGCCGAGGAGATCAACTATCGCCGCTTTTTCAACATCAACGATTTGGCCGGGCTGCGGATGGAGCTGCCGGAATTGTTCGAGCAGACCCACCGGCTGATGTTCGGCCTGATCGAGCAAAGTCAACTGCACGGCCTGCGCATCGACCACATCGACGGGCTGTTCGATCCGCAAGATTATTGCGAGCGGCTGCAGCAGTGTTCCGGCGCGCCGCTTTACGTGCTCGTCGAAAAAATCCTGGCGCGCTACGAAATCCTGCCGGACTGGCCGGTTGCCGGCACCACCGGCTACGATTTCGTCAATCAGGTGCTGGCGATCTTTGTCGATCCCGAGGGCGAAGCCGCGATGAGCCGGCTCTATCGCCGGTTCGCGCCACGCGACGAGACCTTCGACGATGTTCTCTACGCCTGCAAAAAGCGCATCATGCAGGTCAACCTCGCCAGCGAAATGAATGTGATCGCGCGCGAGTTCCACCAGCTGGCGATGCGCGACTGGCGCACCCGCGACTTCACCTTGAACGGCGTGCTGGCCGCACTGGAAGAAGTCATCGCGGCGTTTCCGGTCTATCGCACCTATGTCTCGCCGCGCGGTGCCGGCGCCGATGATTTCCGCTATATCGACTGGGCGATCGGACAGGCGCGCAAGCGCTGGCGCGGCGCCGAAACCAGCATCTTCGATTTTCTGCGGACGGTTCTGACCGGCGAGGCCGCCGAGCCGGAGCGCGACCCGACCCCCGGCGGTGCGCTCTACACGGCGATGCATTTTCAGCAGTTGACCGGGCCGGTCATGGCCAAGGCCGCCGAGGACACCGCTTTCTACCGCTATGTGCGGTTGTTGGCGTTGAATGAGGTC
Organism: uncultured Alphaproteobacteria bacterium; assembly: GCA_963832875.1. Classification (GTDB taxonomy): domain Bacteria; phylum Pseudomonadota; class Alphaproteobacteria; order ATCC43930; family CGMCC-115725; genus AP-15. Next base: position 36,374 of record CAWHWB010000013.1, read on the forward strand.
GGCGGCGACCCGCGCCGCTTTGGCATGTCGGTGGCAGCCTTTCATCATTTGGCGCAGCAGCGCGCCCGGCAGTGGCCGCAGGCGATGGTAACGACCGCGACCCACGATACGAAGCGCGGCGAGGATGCGCGCGCCCGGCTGGCACTCTTGTCCGAGCTGCCGCGCGAATGGGGCCGCCGGGTGTTCCAGTGGCTGCGGCTCAATCGCTCGCGCCGATCCCAAATCGACGGCGAGAGCGTGCCCGGCCGCGATGTCGAGTACCTGTTTTACCAGGCGCTGTTCGGAGCTTGGCCCCCTGCCCTCGTCCCGAGCGACGCCGCCGGGGTCGACCGCCTTGCCGAGCGGATCGAGGCCTACATGATCAAGGCGGTCCGCGAGAGAAAGCTCGAATTCGAGCTGGAGCAACCCGAACGCCGAATACGAGGCGGCGCTGCAGCGCTTTGTCCGCGGCGCGCTCGATGCCTCGCGGCTCAACCCGTTTCTCGCGGAGTTCCACGGGTTTGTCGCCGGCCTCGCCCGCGAGGGCGCGATCACCTCGCTCTCCCAGCTGGTGCTGAAGCTGACGGTGCCCGGGGTCCCCGACATCTATCAGGGCGGAGAATTGTGGGATTTCAGCTTCGTCGACCCCGACAATCGCCGGCCGGTCGACTGGGAAGAGCGACGGGCGTTGCTCGAAACGACCGAGGCGACGCGACCGGGCGACCTCGCTCGGGATTGGCAGGACGGCCGCGAAAAGCTGTTCGCAACTCGGTGCCTGTTAGCGCTGCGCCGGGCCCGTCCGGCCCTCTTCGCCGAGGGCGACTATCAGCCGCTCGAGGCCGCAGGCGACGCCGGCGGCGGTCTCTGCACCTTTTCTCGCAGCCATCTGGGCAGCAGGCTGATAGTCGCCGTGCCTCGCCTGGTGCACCGGCTCTTCCACGGCGGCGAGGCGGCCGATTGGGGCGATGCGGAGATCGTCCTGCCGCCGGGCAGCGGATGGCGGGACATCTTTACCGGACGACGCCTCGACCGGCAGGACCGGGTTCCGGCCGTCGAACTTTTCGCCGACTTCCCGGTCTCCGTCCTGATCGGCGACGGTGCCATCGGGGAAAGTTGATCGAACCTATCTACAGCCGCGGGCAAACCCGCTATACTCTTCTCAGCACCAGCTTGGGTATGAGCCGCGGGATCCCGGGTTACCCTTGCGGTCGGCCCAGGGGGTCGGCGGGGGAGGCGGGGCCCATGCCTCCCCGCCCGCTCCCATTCAAGTCCTTGATTTCACAATTATAATCACTGATGAATTGAAACAAACCACGCCGGACAAGCCGGCGACGATCCGCCGTTGTCGCCAAAGTCCGCCCTTGGTCTTAGGATCAGCAGCGCTCGGTTCGCGAGACGACCATATCCCCTGCCGCGGGACCGGCACCAGTCGCACACCTGCTGAGCCGATCACCATGGGTTTCAGCGGCATCCGACGATCTCCGCGGCGCCGATCACTCCGAAAAGCTCGATAAGCCGTGCCGTTTGGTCGAGCACGTCGCGACCGCGGTAGTCCTCGCCGGTCTCGGCCGAGATCACGTTCACCAGGAAACCAGGGGCAATCTCGTCAAGCCAGCGCGCGAACTCGACGATGCGTTGCGTTGTAATCATCCGAACCGCCAAATCGTCCGTCCGCACAGCGTCCCAATCTGCGCCTTGCGCGATTAATGAGACATTATCAATGGCGCCGCATCTCTTACTCTTTTAGGACGGATTGCGGACGCAAGCGTATTTAGCTGAGGAAGGTTTCGCCGGTCGCTTGACCTCGCCTATTCCCTGATGAGCCTCGCGCGGCCCAGCATCCTCGATAAGCTCGCCAGCCCGATGCCGGAGAGGCCCGCCGATCGGACCAGGGCGCAGGAGGCCGAACGCCTGCGACAGCATCCCCCGAGATCGGATTTCGACAATCCCGGGTACCCTATACGGTAAAGCTCGGCGAGATTTGTACCTGGGCGTACCGTGCTCGCGGTGTGACAGATGGTCCTGATTGCCCTCGACCAGTCCCGAGGGCGCGGAACTCTCAGCTTCCTCGACGCAGACGATTTGGTCGAAGATCTCTGTGTCAGAGGACATTTGGTGCGCCGTCAACCTGCTCATCCGCAAGCAAGGTCTCCCCAGCCTTGCTCGGCGCGATCGAGCCGTTCCGTCGCCGGCTAATGACCTTGAGCGCGGCTTAGCCGTCGACCAGGGACTAGAATATCAGCGGCACCACCTTTGGGAGGGGGCTCGTCCTGCGTGATTTCGATGTTGATCATTTTGGCATTACGCGGGTAGAGGCTACGCAGCTGATGGCAAACGGCTCTGGCTTCGGTCTTTTTGCCAAAGAGCTTTTGTCGTTGGTGATCAGTTGACCACCGGCTGTACCCGCCGGAATACCAGCCGGTAATCATCGCATTCGTTCGGGATCGAAGTGTGATGCAGTAGGGCATTGCGCACTCCTTTCCTCCTTCAACAAGGTCGCTGCCGCGCTCTGCAATCCTCCAACGCTGGCCCGCCTTAAATCGTCGGCATCTAGCCGATCGGGACCAATTAAAGACACATAAGGGCGCCGGCTGCCGCATCGCGAGCAAACAAGCCGTGCGTGCCGCTCGCCGATCTCAGCCGGATCGGGCTCGACGCGATGACCGCATTCGAGACAGCCTACAGCGAACCCCGCGCAGGCCGCAGCGGCGATGCCCAGCCCCATCGGCTGGTAGGCGTTCATCGCGGAGCCGAGCAGAGGGCTGGCGAAACTCCAGTGCATTTTTCGAGCGCAAAACCGTTCCGCAGCGAGGCCGCTCGCCCTGCCGGGCAATTTAATTGCCCCGCCTTTCAGGGGATGGGATGATCCGTCTGCTATGAGCGAGCTGGCTCAACTCCGCCGGGCGAGGTGCGCGGCGCCCGCCTCGCCGATCGGCCTCGCCGCCATCGGCGCAGCCACACTGGCCCTCCTCGCCGCCTGCGCCGATACGTCGGCGGCCCTCGACCGCAAGATGTCCCAAATCCGGCACGAGCAGTGCGAGCCCCTGCCGAGCGAGGCTCAACGGCGATCCTGCATCCGGCAAGTCGATGACATCGAGGACGATGCGCGGCGCCGGCTCGATGACGACCGTCGCCGGCAGGCCATCCAGGGAACGGTAGAACAAATGCACGTGATCAATCAGAGCGGACAAGGGTGGTGATCGCCGGTGCGTGTCGTTGAGTGCCCCCGGACAAATCGCACGGTAAACTGCTCTGCCAAGGACTTCCTGGCGGCCTGGTGGCGCGGCGACGCTGGGCCAGTGCCGTGCGGCGGGTGCACCGCATGCTGCTATTATGACGGCATCCCCGTGGACGCGAAGCGCGACCGGAAGCGCTTGCCGCACCTGCTGACGGAGCGGAGCGCCGATGGCGACCTGGTGCTCCGACGGCGCGAAGACGGTGGCTGCATTCACCTGGGGGAGAGGGGCTGCACGGTCTACGAACAGCGGCCTGCGGTTTGCCGCAGCTTCGATTGCCGCGCCTTCTCGGCGATGGGCTTAGTCGAGCACTGCGACCCTAATCACCGGACGCCGGATTGGGAGTTCGCCGCGCCCAAGTGAGCCGAAGCCAACGGAGGGCACGCCGTTGCAGGTCCTATCTAGTATCCAAAAATCCCGAGGTCGCCTGGGTCAGTTGTAATGTTTACGAATGCAAACTGTCATAAATCGCATCAGTCGATGACCATAGTCATTCATATTGGCACGGCCTCAAAGACAGAGCTTCACTTTCCAATTTTGATAACAGGGGTTTGGCTCGTCCGAGACCTTGTCGCATGGTTCGTGATCGAGATAGAAGTGGCCTGTACCACCATCCTCCTCAATGCTGAATGATTTTCCATTTCCAGTTTTGACAATCTCAACCCACGACCTTCCTGATGTCTTAATATTTGCTAGGCAATTGGTGGTGATCGGAGCTTTGTCGTGATAAAGGATGATGCACGGCAACCGATAGGTAGCCTCGAAAGCTGGGGCGGCTCTGCTACTGACCGTGACGATGCTCAAGCTCAACAACATCATCATCAATAACAGCCGAAGCATCGCTAGCCCCGTTCGCCCAATCTTCAAAAGGTCCTTGGGTTCGATTAGATGTGCGTTCTAGAGAACGCAACCTCGCATTTACGGTCTATCCGGCGACTTAAATCAAGGTTAGAACGGCGGTGCCCTATTTTTGCCTCTGCGAAATCAGGCAGACACGACGACCGGCGGCTTTCTTCTTTCTGGGGAAGGCGAATTTTGATCTGAGCAGCCGGGCTCCACAGCGTAAGCTGTTTATCGCGCACTCAGAATGCGCCGTCAGTCGCTTGCACCTCTGATCCCGCGCATTCCTGGGCCATTGAATGCTGCGGCGAATGTTGCGCCGAGGAAGTAGAACGCAGTCGCCGCGACGGATAGGGTGCAGTTACCATCCTGGCAGGCGGCCCGCGGTGGGCTTCACCTTGGCATCGCTTCGTGCGAGCCGCACCAATCTACTGCCGCTCTGCCCGCGCTACGCCCGTCAGGTCCGTCGACCAAGGCAGGGCTGATCGGCACCAAGCCTGCCGCGTCGGCGGCTCAAACTGCGCACGCTGGTCGATCCCGCCAACGCGCAGTCCAACGGTCGAAGGGTTCGGCTCTGGCGCGGCCGAATAAATTGGCGTGCCACATTCGGGACAAAAGGCGTGCGCGCGTTTGTTCCCGCTCTCGGCGGTCTTGATGTACATCTTCGGGGTTCCGCTCTTCAGCACGAACGTCCCCGGCAGGCTCGAAATGTTGGTGCGAAAAGCCGTGCCGGTCAGCCTCTGGCAATCTGTGCAATGGCAGACCCTGACGGTCGCCGGATCGACCTCGGCCTCATACGTGATCTGACCGCAATGGCACCCGCCGGTCACTCTCATTGTCTTCTCCATTTAAACTGCGCCGGCCGTTCGCAAGCGCCCGTCGGCGATGTCAGGGGTCAGGTTTGCCCCGCCGGTGCGCCGCGAGTTATAGCAGGTTCTCGGCCGGCCGCATCGCGCCGGTGGTCCAATCAGCGCCCGCGAACGGCGGAGTTGACCTGCTGGTAATCCTGGGCTCCCCTCTCGATATGGACGCGATCGGCCCGGAAATCCGTCTCAGGCTCGCGCCGGGTGAGCCCGTGCCCGAGCCGCGTGAGTGGCGAGGCGAGGCGCGCCAGAAAACCTTGCTGCACGTGCCGACGGGGGTAACGTTTCAGCTCCACGCGGCATCGGATTTTGCGGTCGGCGCGCGCCGTGGCTCACCGATCTATGACGAAGCGGCTATGCGGGCGCGCCTGGTCCGTGTCCGAGATGACGCACCGATGCCGTCGCCCTCGGAGATCGATGAACTGGGTCGCGCCGCGATCCGCCGGTTTCTCGCCATGTCATCGGAGAGTTCGGCGGCGGATAGGTTATGACGCCAGGCTCCGCCGGTGCCCATTCCCAATCATCCCCAACTCCTTGCCACCGCTGTCTTTCTGCTGACGGCAGCTTTCGTCGCGTCGGGGTGGATTAAGCCTCCGCTCGGCGCTTGGTGGCGACGTGCTGTGATTTTCGGTTATTTGCTCGCAGTTGGGGGCATGCTCGTCTGGGTCGCAACTTGGGCGATAAAGCTTTGGAACCCCCAGTGACCGCGCGATCACCCCAAAAGGGGCGGCAGCGGGTCGGACGAGACGCGTGCTGCGGCGCGGTGCTGGAATTTTCGTCTCGCGCAAGAAAACAGCGCAACTGTACCGCGTCACGGACCAGACCAAACGAGGAAGGATCGCGCAAAGCGCATTTCGAGACCGCCCCTCATCTAGATCGGCATGGCGCTCGTCAAGCTTTCCGAGCCATTCGCGCATCCGTGGCAGCGGGTCGGGGCGGGCATAGAGCCGGGTGATCCCAGCGGCACGGGGCAGCCGGGGGTGGGGCGCGGCGGTCCTCGCCCAGAGCGCTCCCGCGCATCGGCTGACCAGGCGGAGCATTCCGACCCCGGCGAGGATCAACCAGAGGCTCGGCGGCTCCGGCACCGTCGCAACCAGTATCCCCGTATACTTGCACGGGAACGGGCCGTTAGAGCAGGTGGGATCGTCGGTGCCGTAGGCGAAGTTGCCGACGGCGTCTGTCGGTGCAAGCGTGCCCGCCGACTAAAGTCAGGGCATTTTGGTTGCACCGTTCTTCAGGAGGCGGGATGATCGGACGCCGTGCCCGAACAGTCTTAACGCCACCGGCCGAGAAGTGCGTAGCAAGACCCTCGCTTTGCCGATCGGTCGAGCTGTCGTCCTTGCGAGCGCGCTGGCACTCCTCTTCGCTTGTTCCGAGACTTCCGCTTCTCTGGACCGGAAAATGTCCGAAATCCGGCGCGAGCAGTGCGATCCGCTGCCCAACGAGGCTCAGCGCCTGGAATGCATCCAGCAAATCAACGACATCGAAGACAACACGCTGCGGCGGCTCGACCAGGCTCGTCAACAGCAAGTCATCCAAGAAACCGTGGACCAGCTGCACGTGATCAATCAGAGCGGGCAAGGGTGGTGAGCGATGGCACGGGTTGCCGAACGCGCGCTAGCCTAGCCATTCGGTGGCGCGAGCGGCCCAGCTCTCCACCGAGCTCGATTTATTCCCGAGAGGGACGCTCAACCACCGCTCGGATCAAGGGCGAGATCGCCAACGCCGAGGCGCGGTAAAGTGGCTCACCGGGAACGTGCCGAACGGAAGGCGCAGAAGGTCGCCGAACGCGCTGCGAAACACGCTGCCCGCCGTCTGAAACGGGAGTGAGCATTTCGCAGCGGCCGAGAACAGGAGCGGAATAGCATGCTTCGACCCGGACCTGACGCATGGCCCGTCAAAATGGAGATAAGGTTCGACTTGATGCTGGCAATCCGGGTACCACAGCATCAGGCCGACCCTGGCCGCCGCGGGCTCGCCAAGGGCCATCGGCGCGGGGGATTTGACGGTAATAGCGCGACCGGGTGACGCTCAGCCCCTTGAGACCGTGGACTGTTAGTGCCTGCTGCCACTCCTGAAACTCTTCGGCTGAAAGCTGGTAACGCCGGCATGCCTCATCGAGGCTGATCAGGCCGTCCCGAACCGCCTCCACCACCGAAGCCTTGCGCTGCGGGGACCACCGAACAGTGTTGCTGGGCGGTAAACCGGCCACCGCGTTCTCGGTTGGCGTCACCACTCGTCCCCTCACGCAGTCGATGTCCATCACGCATATTACATTATGCTGAATGACGTGATAGAAAAATTTGTAGATTATCATTGTCCGCCCCAAGCGGCCGCTACTTCGGCGCGGCACCATGCCTGCCTTCATCGGTGGCAGTGGTTCGGTTTGCGGCGCCGGGGGTTCCAGATTCGCTAGGATCGGCTGCAGGGCGCCAGCCGTGGCGACAGCGGGTAGGGATCATCATCGATCGCGCGTCCCAGATGTTGGACGAGCGCGCGGGTCTCGTCTTCGGTAAGGTCGTGTGCCATGCCCGCCAAATCGGGGCGGCGATGGCGGCTGGGAAGCCGCCTGCGGAATGGCGTGGCCTCGCCGACGGCCCGGTGCCAATCCGTCCTCGCGTCTGATCCTGCCAGCGACAATGCGAGAGCCGCGCTCCGGCCGAGCTTTTCGCATGCCAGCCATGGGCGGACGCGGCTACTCGGTCAAAACGAGAACTCGTTATCATTTGCAGTGATGCGCGTCTCGTGCGCGTCCTTTCGTTACAGACTTGCCCCGTCCTCCGGCGGGGCTTCTTTTGCCCGCGGCCGGCGCGGTTAAAGGGACAGCCCCTGATCGTCTCCGGCGTGCCGCCGCTCCGGGCCGAGAACCGGAGAACCGTAGCCTAAAAGGGGTTGAAAGTGGGATTGAGGCGCCAAATTGCCAAAAAATGGCGGATTTCCTGGTCCATAGGAGGACCATGCCTCCCCGTCCGCTCCCACCGCTCGCGAACCGTCCCGGCGCTCACGAACTAGCCTTGAGCGTTCAGGACTTTGCCGCCGGCGATGACCGGGTCGGCGGCGATCAGGACGAAGGCGATCACACAGGGCTCTGTCCCGCGATTGACCCAGTTGTGGATCGTGCCGCGCTGCACCAGCACGTCGCCGGCTTTAAGATGCACGCTCGAATCGTCGAGCTCCATGTCGATCTCGCCCGACATGACCACGGCATAGTCGATCGAATCGGTGCGATGGTTGCGCGGGGCGGAGCCGGGCATCAGCTCGAGAATGCGAAAAACCGTGCCGTTTGCCAGCGTCGTGCCGGTGCGGCGCCGCCCCTGGTCCTCATGCCCATTGTTGTCGACCGGGAAGCCCTCGGTCGTCCACACCACGCCGGCGGTGGCGCCCGGCCGCGCCGAGGCGAGGTTTTGCGCCATCTCGTCGATCTGGACGATCGCGCGCCCGTTGGCGTCGTGGCCGGTCACGACCCGGCGAAATTTGAGCGGCATTGTCGTCTCCTCGACTGTGCTGGGGCTGGTGAGGATCGCTGCGGGCGGGATCTTCTCCCAGGATCTCCGCGCTCGGCAAGACCGTGGGGCAAGATCGGGGGATGCGCCCGGCGCCGGACGCGCGCATAGTCGCCCGGCGCATAGTCGAGACGACCGGCGCGGAGACCCGACATGCTGCTGCGCATTCGCTCGATCACCTATCTCGCCGAAGCCATCAACGGCTACGAGCTGGTCGACCCGCGCGGGCGCGATCTGCCGCGTTTTGCCGCGGGATCGCACATCGCGGTGCGGCTGGGCGGGGGGCTGCTGCGCGACTACTCGCTGTGCAACGACCCGGCCGAGCGCCGGCATTATTGCATCGCGGTGCTGCGCGAGCGCGACGGCGAGGGTTCGCGCCGATTGCACGAGGCGGCGCGGGTGGGCGACCCGGTCGAGGTGTCGTTGCCGCGCAACAATTTTCCGCTGGCCGAGGACGCGGTACGGCACGTGTTTCTCGCCGGCGGCATCGGCATTACCCCGGTCATGGCGATGATCGCCGAGCTGCGCCGCCGCGGCGCCGATTTCCTGGTGCATTACTGCACGCGCTCGCCCGAGGCGACCGCGTTCCGCGAGGATCTCGACCTGCTCGCGGCGCAGGGGCGCGTCCGCTTTCACCATGATGGCGGCGACCCGGCGCGCGGCCTCGACATCGCCGCGCTGTTGCGCGAGCCGCAGCCGGGAACCCATTTTTATTACTGCGGCCCAGCCGGCATGATGGCCGCCGCCGCCGCCGCCGCCGCGCACTGGCCGGCGGGCAGAGTGCATTGCGAATATTTCACCGGCCCGGCCGCGCGCCCACCCGAGCCGCTGACCGAAGACCGGCCGTTCCGCGTCAGGCTGGCCAGCAGCGGCGCCGAATACGAGATCCCGCCCGGCGAAACCATCATCGAGGTGCTGCGCCGCCACGACATCGCGGTCAAAACCTCATGCGAGCTCGGCTATTGCGGCGCGTGCCTAACCCGCTACCGCGCCGGCGAGCCCGACCACCGCGACCAGATCCTCTCCGCCAAAGACCGCGAGCGCTACGTCCTGATTTGCTGCTCGCGGGCCAAATCCGCAGTGCTTGAATTGGATCTGTAAACAGCCCTGCCGGCGCTTCGCCCGGCCCGGCATAAACGCCGCGCGTCCCCATGGTTCACATGCTGATGCAGCCCGGCATGGTTTACGAGTACCCCTTGTGGGGGGTGGCGCTGCTGCTGACCGGCGTGGCGGCGCTCGGCGCGGCGCTGCTGGCACTGGCCGCCTGCCGATTCCTGCCGGTTGAATTCCGGCGCCGGCACAATGACGTGGCGGCGGCGATCTTCTCGGTGGTCGGCGTGACCTTTGCGGTGCTGCTGGCCTTCGTCGCCATGCTCGCCTGGGATCACTTCAACGAGGCGAAAGCCGCGAGCTATATGGAGGCGCAATCCGCTCTCGATACCTACAATGCCTCGATGGGGCTTCCCGACCGCGAGAGATCCTCGCTGCGCGACGGCATCGTCGGCTACCTCGAGACCGTGATCAGGGTCGAGTGGCCGGCGCAAGCCCGCGGCGTGATCCTCGACCGGGGTTCTGCCTACCTGCAGCGGCTGAACCATCTGGCGATCGGCCTCCAACCCTCGGGCACGGCCGACAGCAATCGGCAAGCGATGTTTATGCAGGCGTTGATGCGGCTGGGGGACGCGAGACAGCAGAGAATGCTCGCCGCCGACACCCCGGTTCCGGCCATCGTCTGGATCGTCACCATCGTCGGCGGCGTGCTGACCGTCGCGTTCGCCGCACTGCTGGGCGTCCCGAACCTCGCCATGCACCTCGTCATGTCGGCAGCACTGGCGGTATCCGGCGCCTTGGTGCTGATCCTGATTATCGCCCTTGCCAACCCCTTCCGCGGCGACTTCCGCGTCTCGACCGAGCCATTCGACCATGTCCTGGCGATGATCCAGGCATTCTCGAGCCACCCTTGAGCAAAACCTGATCTGCACCTCGACGGGACCCGATCGTGACGGCCTTGGAACGGTCCCCTTCGACCCGGTCTGGGGCGCCTGTTTCGCCTGTTTTCAGCAGGAGATCTGCAGGGCGATGCGCCCCGATCGCCCTATGCCCGAAGCCATTCCCCGCACCCGAGCGCGAACGCCTCCAATGTCGACGCTCGCTGCCTCTGCAGCATGTCTGCAGCAAACCGTTGCCTCCTTCATCGAGCCGCCCGCTTTCAGTCGCTCTCCAGCATCGCGACGATATGATGCAATTTTGGCAATTTTACCGTCGCCGTGCGGAAGCTTGATCGCCGCCCGCCCGGCGGAACCTCGCCCCAGAAACAACTCGTCCTGACAAGGAAATCGATCGGGGTGGAACGGCGCGCGTGGGTCCGATCGGTCCGGCAGCTATTTACGAAAAAAAGTTCTTTCCTGTCTGGACAAGGAAGCCCGTGAGGTCCGGCGCGCTGCGGGCGTCCGCATCCGTATTCGAGCGCCTCGGCGATGCGCCAGATGCGGCCGATGTCGCGGTTGTAGAAATCGGCGGCAACCCCGAATTCGGTGTCGTTGGACGACTTGACCGCCTCGGCCTCGGTCTTGAGCCCTGATCGATCATCGCCGTCGGTTCGTTGGACTTTTAGTCATATGGGCCTCGGGACGTGTGTCGAATATGTACGATCCGGATGGCGTCTTCGATGACCCGTAGCGATAGTTTACCAGCGACACGACGCGAACGCCCGGCCTGTGGGCGACGGGTCGTCCGCTAAGCGGAGATACGGCAATTCGTTCAATGACCTCTTGAAGGCGCGCTGCGATCCTCGCAGCAGTGGCCGGATTGCCCGACCGGGCGTAATAACCGGCGATGTGTCGAAGATCGGCGGTGGCCCGCTTCGAATATTCGACCCTCATCCCTTTCGAAACAGAGCGAACGCTGCCTTGACTTCTTCTTTGCTTGCGGCTTCCCCGGCGAGCCCTTCGTCGATCGCCGCCAATTCATCCGGCGCCGCCTCATACCAGGCGCCAGCAAGCTCCGCCTCAATCTCAAGGGCAAGCTCTGCCAGCGCCTGTTGCCGGTCCTCAGGCCAGGTCGGAACCCGTTCCAATACTGCCTTAACCTGATCCTTAGTCATGACGTTCCATCCGATCTTGGCCGGCCGTTTCGTACCATGCTTACCGGTCGATGCCGCCCATGCACAAATACTTGACTTCGAGGAATTCCTCGATGCCGTATTTGGAGCCTTCGCGGCCGATGCCGCTTTCCTTCATGCCACCGAAGGGGGCGATCTCGGTTGAGATGATGCCTTCGTTGATGCCGACGATGCCGTATTCGAGCGCTTCGGCGACGCGCCAGATGCGGCCGATGTCGCGGCTGTAGAAATAGGCGGCGAGGCCGAACTCGGTGTCGTTGGCCATCTTGATCGCCTCCGCCTCGGTCTTGAAGCGGTAGAGCGGCGCCACCGGGCCAAAGGTCTCCTCATGAGTGATGACCATGTCGGTGGTGACGCCGGTCAATACCGTCGGCTCGTAAAAGCTGCCGCCCAAGGCGCTGCGCTTGCCGCCAACGACGACTTTGGCGCCCTTTTTGAGGGCGTCGGCGACATGCGCCTCGACCTTTTCGATCGCTTTCATGTCGATCAACGGGCCGATCACCGCACCAGGCTCGAACCCGGCGGCGACCTTCATTGCCCCCGCAGCCTCGGCGAGCTTCTTGGTAAAGGCGTCATAGACCTCGTCCTGCACCAGGATGCGGTTGGCGCACACGCAGGTCTGGCCGGCGTTGCGGTATTTGGAGGCGATAGCACCCTTGACCGCCATTTCGATGTCGGCGTCGTCGAACACGATGAACGGCGCGTTGCCGCCCAATTCGAGCGACATCTTCTTGACCGTGCCGGCGCACTGCTCCATCAGCAATTTGCCGATCTCGGTCGAGCCGGTGAAGGAAAGTTTGCGCACGATCGGGTTCGAGGTCATCTCGCCGCCGATCTCCTTCGCACCACCGGTCACGCACGAAAACACGCCCTGCGGCACCCCGGCGCGCTCGGCCAATTCGCACAATGCCAACGCCGAATAGGGGGTGGCGGTCGCCGGCTTCAGCACCATCGTGCAGCCGGCGGCGAGCGCCGGGCCGCATTTCCGGGTGATCATCGCCGCCGGGAAGTTCCACGGCGTGATCGCCGCGGTGACGCCGATCGGCTCCTTGGTGACGACGATGCGCTTGTCGGCCATGTGCGCCGGGATCGTGTCACCGTAGACCCTCTTGCCCTCTTCGCCGAACCATTCGATGAAGGCGGCGGCATAGGCGATCTCGCCCTTTGACTCGGCCAAGGGCTTGCCCTGCTCGGCGGTCATCAGGGCGGCCAGATCGTCCTGGTTCGCCATCATCAGATCGTACCATTTGCGCAGGATGTGGGCGCGCTCCTTGGCGGTCTTGGCGCGCCAGGCGGGGAGCGCCTGGTCCGCCGCCTCGATCGCCCGGCGGGTTTCCTCCGCGCCCATCCGCGGCACCGTGCCGAGCGCTTCGCCGGTCGCCGGATTGGTGACCGGGATCGTGCCGCGGTTCAACGCGTCGACCCATTCGCCGTCGATATAGCATTGCTGCCGGAACAGCTTCTGGTCCTGGAGCTTCATCGCGCACACCTCCCTTTGGATCTACGATAGGTACGAAGCAGTCCGGGGGTTGGCAAGGCTCGCTCGCGGGCTCGGATATGGGCGGCCCCAGAGATGATGGTGGCTGAAGCGATCCTGGCAGCGCATGTCGCAATCATCCTGTTCAATTTGTTCGGGCTGGTCGCGATCCCGGTGGGCGCGCTGCGCCATTGGCATTTTGTGCGTATCGGCTGGTGGCGGGTACTGCACCTCGTGATGCTGGCTGCGGTCGCCGTGCAGGCGGTCGCCGGCCGCGCCTGCATCCTGACCTTGTGGCAGGCGGCGATGACCGGCACGGCGTCGGTCCCCGCGCCCTTGATCATGGGCTGGGTCGACCGGCTGATTTATTGGCGGCTGCCGATGTGGGTTTTCGCAGTGCTGTACGTCGTGGTCTTTGGCTATGCGCTGGGGTTAATTTGGCTCGTGCCGCCGAAGCGGACCGCTCCGCGTTCGATCGTCGCCGACGTTGAAGGGCATTACGAAGATCGGGCCAGGCCGGACGAAGATCGGGCCAGGCCGGACGGCTGATCATGCGGTTGCGGCGCGAACCTCCTCGCCCTTGACGCCGGGCAAGAGCATACTCGGCGAGACCCGTGACGGAGGGCATGGCTTGCTGCACGACCGGCGCATCCTGTTGATCATCTCGGGCGGGATCGCGGCCTATAAGAGCCTCGACCTGATCCGCCGGCTGCGCGAGCGGGGTGCCGCGGTGCGCTGCATCATGACTGCCGCCGCACAGCATTTCGTGACCCCGCTGTCGGTCGCCTCGCTCAGCGAGGACAAGGTCTACACCGATTTGTGGTCGCTGACCGACGAGAGCGAGATGGGGCATATCCGGCTCTCGCGCGAGGCCGATCTCGTCGTCGTGGCGCCGGCGAGCGCCGATCTGATCGCGCGCATGGCGGCGGGTCTCGCTGACGATCTGGCGACGACGGCATTGCTCGCTTCGGACAAACGGGTGCTGTTGGCGCCGACGATGAATTTAATGATGTGGGCGCACCCGGCGACCCAGGCCAATCTCGCGACCCTGGCGGCGCGCGGCGTCATCTGGGTCGGGCCGGGCTCGGGCGAACTCGCCTGCGGCGAGGTCGGCTCGGGGCGGATGGCCGAGCCCCTGGAGATCGTCGCCGCGATCGAGGGGATGCTGGCCGAGGGGATGCCGGCCGAGGGTGTGCAGGTTGGCGACAGGCGGCTCGCCGGCAGGCGGGCGCTGGTGACGAGCGGGCCGACCCGCGAGCCGATCGACCCGGTGCGCTATCTCTCGAACCATTCCTCGGGCAAGCAGGGTCACGCGATCGCGGCGGCGCTGGCCGCATGCGGCGCCGAGACGCTGCTGGTGTCGGGCCCGACCCACGAGCCGGCGCCCTCGGGGGTGCAGATCGTCCCGGTCGAGACCGCGGTCGAGATGCTGGCCGCATGCGAGGCGGCATTGCCGGTCGATGTCGCGGTGATGGCGGCAGCGGTCGCCGATTGGCGGGCCGAGCGCGTCGCCGGGCACAAGCTCAAAAAGGACGGCGGCGGCCCACCATTGCTGCGCCTCGCCGAGAACCCCGACATCCTGGCCCGGATCGCCCAGCGCGCCAACGACCGGCCGGCATTGGTCGTCGGCTTTGCCGCCGAGACCGACGACATCGTCGCCAACGCCCGCGCGAAGCGCGCCCGCAAGCGCTGCGACTGGATCCTCGCCAACGATGTCTCGGCCGGCACCGGCACCTTTGGCGGCGACCGCAACACCGTCCACCTGGTCGCCGAGGAAGGCATCGAGGACTGGCCGGCGATGACCAAGCGCGAGGTCGCCGCCCGGTTGGCCGAGCGCATCGCCAAGCATCTCCGGCCTCAGTGAAGCCCCGGTGAAGATCGAGCTGCCGCAGGCTCCGGCTCGACCGGCGTCGAGGCGGCTTGCCCGCATTGCCGGGTGCGGCGACACTTGTTCCCGAAACTTGGTGAACTCTCGGCGGCGGGCCGCGTAACATGGTTCGGCTGACCAAGAAACTGTTGTTTGCGATCGAGGCGGTGCTCGACATCGCCTATAACGGGGGCGCGGTGCCGGTGCGCTCGGCCGAGATCACCGAGC
The DNA here is from genome assembly GCA_963832875.1 of uncultured Alphaproteobacteria bacterium. Classification (GTDB taxonomy): domain Bacteria; phylum Pseudomonadota; class Alphaproteobacteria; order ATCC43930; family CGMCC-115725; genus AP-15. The sequence goes on from CAWHWB010000013.1 coordinate 51,488, forward strand.
GCCAGGGCATCCCGCGCCGCTATCTCGAACCGGTCTTGCAGGAATTGGTGCGGCACCGGATTCTGCTCGGCATTCGCGGGCCGAGCGGCGGCTATCGTCTGGCGCGCGAGCGGCGCCTCGTTAGCCTCGGCGACATCGTGCGCACCGTGCGCGGGCTCGAAACCGCCGAGGACCCGATCAGCGATCCGGCAGGCAGCGCTCTCGGCCACCAGGTAGTGCGCCCGCTGTGGCTCGAATTGCAGGAGGAAATGATGCGGCGGCTCGACGCGCTGACGCTTGACGAGCTGTGCACCCGCGCGCACCGTGCCGGCATCCCCGGCCGGGCGACCGAATTCAGCGATTTCGAGATTTGAGCCGGGACGCCGGCTCGTTGCAGCGCGGCGACCCCGCGCCTACATGAAATCACGTACTCCTTACGGGAGAAATGCCTGATGGACACCGCCGGCATGCCCAATTCCCAGACCGCGGAGTTTCGCGGCCGCGTTTACGACAGCATTACCGAGACGATCGGCGCGACCCCACTGGTCCGCATCCACCGGATGGCGCGAGAGGCCGGGGCCAAGGCCGATATCCTCGCCAAATGCGAGTTCTTCAACCCGCTCGCCTCGGTCAAGGACCGCATCGGCGTGTCGATGGTCGCCGCCGCCGAAGCCGCTGGGCGATTGAAGCCCGGCACCGTGCTGGTCGAGCCGACCTCGGGCAATACCGGCATCGCGCTCGCTTTTGTCTGCGCCGCCAAGGGCTACCGCCTAATCCTGACGATGCCCGACAGCATGTCGATGGAGCGGCGCAAGATGCTGCTGCTGCTCGGCGCCCAGCTCGAACTGACGCCGGCCGCGCAGGGCATGAAAGGCGCCATCGCCAAGGCCGAAGAGATCGCCAGGTCCTTGCCCGATGCGTTTATCCCGCAGCAGTTCCAGAATCCGGCCAATCCCGAGATCCATCGCCGCACCACCGCCGAAGAAATCTGGAAGGACACCGGCGGCAACGTCGATGTTGTGGTCAGCGGCGTCGGCACCGGCGGCACCCTGACCGGGGTCGGCTCGGTGCTGAAGCCGCGCAAGCCCGGGCTTAGGATGATCGCGGTCGAGCCCGAGGACAGCGCGGTGCTGTCCGGTGGCGCCCCGGGCCCGCACCGCATCCAGGGCCTCGGCGCCGGCTTTATCCCGGACATCCTCGACACCAGCCTGATCGACGAGGTCGTCCGCGTCGGCAACGACACCTCGATGCGGGTGGCGCGCGAGGCCGCGCGGCTGGAAGCGCTGACCGTCGGGATCTCGTCGGGTGCGGCACTCGCGGCGGCGCTCGAGGTCGGCAAGCGGGCCGACATGGCCGGCAAGACGCTGGTCGTGGTGCTGCCGGATTTCGCCGAACGCTACCTCTCGACCGCATTGTTCGACGGGCTCTGAGAGGACCGCGCGTGGAGCTCAGCGAGGAGCAGTTTCAGCGCTATGCCCGGCATCTGATCCTCGACGAGGTCGGCGAGGAGGGCCAGGCGCGCCTGTTGCAGTCGCGCGTGCTGGTGGTCGGCGCCGGCGGGTTGGGCTCGCCGATGCTGCTCTATCTGGCGGCGGCCGGGGTCGGGACGCTCGGGATCGTCGACAACGACCGGGTCGATCTGACCAATCTGCAGCGTCAGATCGTGCACGCGACGGCGAGCGTCGGCGCCCTCAAAGTCGAGAGCGCCCGCCACACATTGGCCGCGATCAATCCCGGAATTCGCGTCGACATCCACCCGGTGCGGCTCGGCGCGGACAACGCCGCGGCATTGATTGCCGAATACGACCTCGTCGCCGACGGCAGCGACAATTTCGCGACGCGCTATCTGTTGACCGATCTGTGCTGCCGCCTGGAAAAGCCGCTGGTGGCGGCGGCGTTGTCCCCCTTTGAGGGCCAGCTCTCGACCTTTCGGCCTTATCTCGGCGCCGGGCACCCGTGCTATCGCTGCCTATTTCGCGAGCCGCCGCCCCCCGATCTGGTGCCGCGCTGCGAGGAGGCCGGCATTCTGGGTGCAATCGCCGGCGTGATCGGCACCTTGCAGGCGGTCGAAGTGCTGAAAGAGCTGCTGGGGCTCGGTGAAAGCCTCGACGGCACGCTTTTGCTCTACGATGCGATGCGCGCCCGCTTCCACCCGATCCGCATCGCCAAGGACCAGGAATGCCCGAGCTGCGGCCGGCACCGGCCCGACCTGGCCGCGGGTTCTTAGGTTAGGCGCCGACCGGCGGCCGGCCGATGTCGCGGCGGAAGACACTTTCGGGCCACTGGATCCGGTCGATCGCGCCATAGGCCCGCGCGGCGGCTTGCGCGAGGGCATCCCCCAGCGCCGTGACGCCGAGAACCCGACCGCCATCGGCGATCAGCCGCGCGCCGTCTCGGCGGGTGCCGGCGTGAAAGATCTTGACCGCGGCGTCGCTCGCCGCATTGTCGAGGCCGCGGATCTCGCTGCCGCGCTCGGGATCGTCGGGATAGCCGCGCGCCGCCATCACCACGCACAGCGCCGGATCTTGATGCCAGCGCAGATCGACCTGGCGCAATACCCCGTCATGCGCCGCGATCATCGCCGGCAGCGGGTCGCTGATCAGTCGCATCATCATGGCCTGCGCCTCCGGGTCGCCAAAGCGCACATTGTATTCGAGCAGCATCGGGCCCCTCTCGGTCAGCATCAGCCCGGCGTAAAGGACACCCTTAAATAGCCGCCCCTGCTCCCGCATCGCCGCGATCGTCGGCAGGATGATTCTATCCATGACCCGGCCTTCGAGCGCCGGGGTCAGCGACGGCGCCGGGGAGACCGCACCCATGCCGCCGGTGTTCGGGCCGGTGTCGCCATCGCCGAGCCGCTTGTGGTCCTTGGCGCTGGCGAGCGGCAGCGCGTCCGTGCCGTCGGTCAGCGCGAAAAAGCTCGCCTCCTCGCCTTCGAGAAAATCCTCAACGACGATTTCGAGCCCGGCGGCGCTGAACCGGCGTTCGATCAGCGCGGCGTCGACCGCCCGGTGGGCTGCGTCTAGATCCATCGCGACGGTGACGCCTTTGCCGGCTGCCAAGCCGTCGGCCTTGACCACGATCGGCGCGCCGCGCTCGGCGATGTAGGCCTTGGCGGCGCCGGCATCGCGAAAACAGCGAAAGGGTGCGCACGGAATCCCGGCGCGCGCGCACAAATCCTTGGCGAAGGATTTCGAGGCTTCGAGCGCCGCCGCCGCGGCGCCGGGGCCAAAGGCGGCCACCCCCTCAGCTTCGAGCGCGTCGACGAGGCCGAGCGCCAGCGGCGCTTCCGGCCCGACCACGACGAAATCGATCAGCTCGCGCCGGCAAAACCCGATCAGCCCGGCGATGTCCGTCGCCGGGAGGGCCACGCATTCGGCCTCCTCGGCAATCCCCGCATTGCCCGGCGCACAAAAAAGCCGGTCGACTAGCGGCGAGGCCGCAATCGCCCAGGCGAGCGCATGCTCGCGCCCGCCCGAGCCGACAATCAGCACGCGCATCGCACACCGCCGCAAAGAACCATCTCCCCCGGGCAGGGGGAGAAGGAGAAGAGGACGCCTCGATGACACGCTTCCCAGTACCTTCGCTGGTTCTGCACCCGCATCGCGCTTGCTCCAATGCTCGGCTATGATGTGGGGATGAATGATCTGCTGGCCGCGGCTCCGCCGCGCACGAACCTGACCGAATATACCGTCTCCGAGCTGTCTTTGGCACTCAAGCGCTCGATCGAGGACGGCTTTGGCCAGGTACGGGTGCGCGGCGAGGTCTCCGGGTTCAAGCGGCACGGCTCGGGCCACTGCTATCTGGCGCTGAAGGACGCCGACGCGGTGCTCGACGCGGTGTGCTGGCGGATGACCGCGATCCGGCTCGCGGTCAAGCCCGAGGACGGGATGGAGGTGGTGTGCACCGGGCGGCTGACGACCTTTCCCGGCCGCTCCAAGTACCAGCTGGTCATCGACACGATCGAACTGGCCGGAATCGGCGCCTTGCTCAAGCTCTTGGAAGAGCGGCGCCGGCGGCTCGCCGCCGAGGGGCTGTTCGCGGCCGAGCGCAAAAAGAAGCTGCCGTTTCTGCCGGGTGTGATCGGGGTCGTCACTTCGCCCACGGGCGCGGTCATTCGCGACATCCTGCACCGGCTCGCCGACCGCTTTCCGCGCCGGGTGCTGGTCTGGCCGGTGGCGGTGCAGGGCGAGGTTGCCGCGGCCCAGGTGGCGGCGGCGATCGCGGGCTTCAACCGGCTGCCGATCGGCGGTCCCCTGCCCCGCCCCGACCTGATCATCGTCGCCCGCGGCGGCGGCAGCCTCGAAGATCTGATGGCGTTCAACGAGGAGATCGTGGTGCGCGCCGCCGCTGCCTCGCTGATCCCCTTGATCTCGGCGGTCGGGCACGAGACTGACACCACCCTGATCGACCACGCCAGCGACCGGCGGGCGCCGACCCCGACCGCGGCGGCGGAAATGGCGGTGCCTGTGCGGCTCGATCTGGTCGCCGATCTCGCCGGCAAATCGTCGCGGCTATCGGGCGGGCTCGCGCGTCTCTTTGCCGAACGGCGGCTCAATCTCGCGGGCCTCGCGCGCGGCCTGCCCGCGCCGCAGGATTTGATCGGCCATATGGCGCAGCGCCTCGACGACCGCGCCGAGCGGCTGCGCCTTTCCGCCGAGGGTCACCTGCGCGCCGCCCGGCACCGGCTCGACCTTGCCGCGGTGCGGCTGCGGCCCGAGGTCATGTCGGCCGATCTCGCCCGCGCCGGCGCCCGCCTGGCCGACGCCGAGACCCGGCTCGGCGCGGCGCTCGCGCGCTCGTTCGCGGCGCGGCGCGACATGCTCGACAATTTCGCCGGCCGGCTTGCGACCCATTCGGAACGGCACGAGAGCTTGCTCGCGCGCGGCTACGTCGTGGTCCGCGACGGCGATGCGCGGGTCGTCACCGAGGCCGCCAAGGTCAAGCTCGGCGCGGCCCTCGATCTCGAATTCTACGACGGCAAGGTCGGCGCCATCGCCGGCCGCACCCCGCGCCGCCCGGTGCGCCGGGCGGCGTCCCGGCCCGAGCAGGGGCAGCTGTTCTAGCCCGGCGCGCGGGCTGGACGCGGCCGATGGGCGCGAGTAGCTTCGCGCGCTCCGACCCATCGCGGAGAAGATGATGCGACCCTCGGGACGCGCCGCCGACGCGCTGCGCCCGGTCAGCCTCGAACCCGGCATCGCCAAATATGCCGAGGGCTCGTGCCTGGCGAAATTCGGCGACACCCATGTGTTGTGCACTGCCTCGGTCGAAGAGCGCGTGCCGCCGTTTCTGCGCAACACCGGCCGGGGCTGGGTCACCGCCGAATACGGCATGCTGCCGCGCTCGACCCAAACCCGCACCGACCGCGAAGCGGCGCGCGGCCGGCAGAGCGGGCGCACCCAGGAGATCCAGCGGCTGATTGGGCGCAGCCTGCGCGCGGTGACCGATCTTGCGGCACTCGGCGAGCGCCAGATCCGCATCGATTGCGATGTATTGCAGGCCGATGGCGGCACCCGTACCGCCGCCGTCACCGGCAGCTATGTGGCGCTCCATCAGGCGCTCGCGCGGCTCGTCGCCGCCGGGCAGTTCGCGGCGCTGCCGCTTGCCGACAGCGTCGCCGCGGTGTCGTGCGGGATCGTTGCCGGTGGCGCCGTCCTCGACCTCGATTACGCCGAGGATTCGCAGGCGCTGACCGATGCGAATTTCGTGCTGACCGGCAGGGGCGGCATCGTCGAAATCCAGGCGACCGCCGAGGGCGCCCCGTTCGACGACGCGCTGTTCGCCGAGATGATGCGGCTGGCGCGCGCCGGAATCGCCCTATTGACGCGGCGACAGTGGGCGGCGTTGGGGCTCGGCTCGAGATGACGGCCCGCCGCTTCGTCGGCGACCGGCTGGTCATCGCCAGCCACAATCCGGGGAAGGTCGAGGAAATCGCCGCGCTCTTGGCGCCGTTCGCGGTCGAGGCCGTTTCGGCCGCGGCGCTCGGCCTGCCCGAGCCCGAGGAAACCGGGGACAGCTTCGAGGCCAACGCGGCATTGAAGGCGCGGGCCTCGGCCGAGGCCAGCGGACTGCCGGCGCTCGCCGACAATTCCGGGCTGGTGGTCCCGGCCTTGGGCGGAGCGCCCGGCATCTATTCGGCGCGCTGGGCCGGCCCGGCGAAGGATTTCCAGATGGCGATGGCGCGGGTCAACCGCGAGCTCGGCGACCGAGACCGCAGCGCGCACTTTGTCGCGGTCCTGGCGCTGGCCTGGCCCGACGGCGACGAGACCTGGTTCCGAGGCGAGGTCATGGGCCGTCTCGTGTGGCCGCCGCGCGGCGATCGCGGGTTCGGCTACGACCCGATGTTTCTGCCCGAGGGCGGCGCCGAGACCTTCGGCGAAATGGAGCCCGGCTGGAAGCACGGCATCAGCCATCGCGCCCGCGCCTTCGCCAAGCTGGTCGCGGCCTGCTTCGCCGGGCGTTGAGGTGTGGGTCCGGCCGTGGAGCCGCTCGCAATCTACATCCACTGGCCGTTCTGCCGCTCGAAATGCCCTTATTGCGACTTCAACAGCCATGTCCGCGACCGGGTCGACGCGGCGCGCTGGACCCGGGCATTACTGACCGATCTCGACCATCAGGCCGCTCTGCTGCCGGGCCGCGAGGTGGCTTCGGTGTTTTTCGGCGGCGGCACCCCCTCGCTGATGCCGCCCGAGACCGTCGCCGCATTGCTCGACCGGCTGCGCCACCATTGGCGGGTCGCCGCCGATGTCGAAATCACCCTCGAAGCCAACCCCAATTCCGCCGAGGCCGAGCGTTTCCGCGCCTTTGCCGCTTCCGGGGTCAACCGGCTGTCATTGGGCGTCCAGGCACTTGACCCGGCGGCGTTGCGGTTTCTCGGCCGGGCGCACGACCGCGCCGAGGCGATCGCCGCCATCGAACAGGCACGCGACAATTTCGCCCGCTTCTCGTTCGATCTGATCTATGCCCGCCCCGGCCAAAGCGCAGCCCAGTGGCGACAGGAGCTCGACGAGGCGCTCGGCCTCGCCGGCGAGCATCTCTCGCTCTACCAGCTGACGATCGAGCCCGGCACAGCCTTTGCGACGCTGGCCCGGCAGGGAGGCCTCGTGCCGACCGACGACGACGTCGCGGCGGCCTTGTTCGAGACGACCCAGGAGCGTCTCGCCGCCCACGGCCTGCCGGCCTACGAGATCTCCAACCATGCCCGCCCCGGCGCCGAGTGTCGCCACAATCTCGCCTATTGGCGATACCGGGACTATGCCGGCATCGGCCCCGGCGCGCACGGCCGGGTGACTCGCGGCGGGGTCAAATACGCGACCCGCGAGTTTCGTGCGCCGGAGCGCTGGCTGGCCGCGGTCGAGACCGCCGGCACCGGCCTCGAGGAAAGCGCGGCGATCGAGCGCGACGCGGCGATCGAGGAGATGCTGATGATGGGCCTGCGTCTCATTGAAGGCGTCGCCCGCGACGGGCTCGAACGCCTCGCCGGCGGGGACATCGAGACGCTTTATTCCGGCAGCCTCGCACGGCTGGTCGAAGGCGGCTTTCTCACGCTCGACGAGCACCGCCTCGCCGCCACCGGCGCCGGCCGCCAGCGCCTCAACGCGGTGCTCGCCGCTCTGCTTTCCTGATCTCGCGACCTCACCCGCCCGGCGACCCGCAGAATGTCCGCCCCGCCCCCGATCGAAATCGGGTCTTTGCGCGCCGCCTATCTCTCGGGCGAATTGCCCGCGGCCGAAGTCCTCGACCGGGTACTGGCGCGAATCGCCGAATGGGACGATCCGGCATTGTGGATCACGCGAGTAGCCGAGACCGCGGTTCGCGCCCGTGCCGGCGCGCTCGATGCCGCGGCTGCGGCCGATCCGGGCTTCGTCGAGCGGACGCCGCTGTTCGGCATTCCATTCGCGGTCAAGGACAATATCGATGTCGAGGGCCTGCCGACCACCGCCGGCTGCCCGGCCTTCGCCTATGCCCCGTCGGCCACCGCCCCGGTCGTGACCCGGCTCTTCGATGCCGGCGCCGTCCTGTTGGGCAAGACCAATCTCGACCAGTTCGCGACCGGGCTGGTCGGCACGCGCTCGCCCTATGGAACGCCGCGCAACCCGTTCGATGCCCGCTATGTCCCAGGCGGTTCGAGCTCGGGTTCGGCGGTGGCGGTGGCGGCGGGCCTGGTCAGCTTCGCGCTCGGCACCGATACCGCGGGATCGGGACGGGTCCCGGCCGCCTTCAACAACATCGTCGGGCTGAAGCCCACGCGCGGCCGGTTGAGCGCACGCGGGGTCGTCCCCGCCTGCCGCTCGCTCGATTGCGTCTCGATCTTCGCGCTGAGCGCCCGGGACGTGGCGCGTGTGTTCGAAGTGGCGGCGTGGTTCGACCCGGAGGATCCGCTGAGTCGCAACCCGGACATGGCGGCGGGGCCGGGCTCCCACCCTAACCCTTCCCCGCGTGCCGGGGAGGGAACGGGAGGGAGCTGGGTGGGCAGGGGCGTGGCATCTGGGTTCCGGTTTGGCGTGCCAGCAGCGGCCGACCTCGAATTCTTTGGCGACGCGGAGACGCCGCAGCTGTTCGCCGCAGCGGTCCGGCGCCTCGCCGCCATCGGCGGAACGCCGGTCGAAATCGCCTTCGCGCCGTTTCGCGATGCCGGGCGACTGCTTTACGACGGCCCGTGGGTCGCCGAGCGCCTCGAAGCCACCGAAACCCTGCTGCGCGAGAGCCCCGAGGCGGTGCTGCCGGTCACCCGCGCGATCATCGAGGGCGGGCGGGGTTACCGCGCGCTCGACGTCTATCGCGCGCAATACGAGCTGGCGAGGCTGCGTCGGGCCGTCGACCGCGTGTTCGTCGGCATCGATCTGCTGCTGCTGCCGACCGCCGGCACGATCTACCAGACCGCCGCGGTTGCGGACGAGCCGGTGCGCCGCAACGCCGAACTCGGTTTCTACACCAGTTTCGTCAACCTGCTCGACCTGGCGGCGATCGCGATCCCCGCTGGATTTACCGGCCCTGGTCTGCCGTTTGGAGTGTCGCTGATCGCCCCGGCCTTTACCGACCGGGCGTTGCTCGGCCTGGCGGCGCGGTGCGAGGCGGCTGCCGGGTTCCCGCGCGGCGCCGTTAGCCTTCGAACGCCGGCGGTCCGCGACTGATCAGCCGATCCGGAACCGGTCGACGAACGCCCAGTCGATTTCGAGACCGAAGCCGGGCCGGTCGGAAATCTCGATATGGCCGTCGCGCAATTTCGGATGGTCGCGGAACAGGCCGTAGGCCAGCGGGTCGTGCTCCGGCCCGCCATGCGATTCGACGCCAAAGGCGCCGCGCGGCTGGGCGAGCACGATATGGGCGTGGATTTCGGGTGCGGTGTGCGGCGCCACCATGACCCCGTGCTGCTCGGCCAACTGCGCCACCCGCAATGCCTCGGTGAAGCCGCCCGAACGCGTCGCATCGAACTGGACATAGCGGATGCCGCCTTGGGTGACGAAGTCGCGAACCGTAAACCGGGTCAGCTCGCGCTCGCCATGCGCCAACGGGATCGGCGTCGCCGCCGCCAGCCGCGCGAAATCGGCCGGTTGCAGATACCAGTGCAGCGGCTCTTCGAGCCAGAATATCCGGTGCGGCTCGACCGCCTGGGCAAAGGCGATGCAATCGGGCAGGTCGTAGGCCGCGTTCATGTCGAGCATTAAGAACGGCTCGTCGCCGATCATCCGGCGCACCGTCCCGATCCGCTCGGCCTCGGCGGCGACCGTGCCAGCCCCGGTCTTCAGCTTGACCGCGCGGTAGCCGAGCTTCACGAACTCGGCCATCTCGGCGCCGTAGTCGCGATCGGTGGCGCCCGTACGGTAATAGCCGCCGGTCGCATAGGTGAAAATCGGTCGGCTCTCGCCGCCGAGCAGCCGATAGACCGGCAGCCCCGCGATCTTGCCCTTGATGTCCCACAACGCGATGTCGATGCCGCCGATCGCCGCCGTGACTTGGCCGCGCTCGCCGCGCGGCGCCGGCGGCGGCAGGCCGTCCTTGCCGTCGATCCGGCCCGGTCCCGGCGAGGTCAGCGCAAACAGCTTCTCCCACACCGCGACGTGGGCCAGCGCGTCCATGCCGCGGATGATTTCGCCAAAGCGGGCGACCCACTCGCAGATCCTCGGCATCGGCGCGCCGTGGATCTCGCCATAGCCGACGAGACCATCGTCAGTCATCACCTCGACCAGGATCACGCCCCAGGCCTTGCTCTGCTCATGCGCCGTCCATACCGGCTGCGGCCGCGGCACCGAGATCATGTGCGACTTGACCGAAGATATCCTGCTCATTTCGGGCTCACGGGTTTGAGATCGGGATCGGCCGGTCGCGCAATGGCCAAGCGAAGCTCAGCTCGTGACCGTCGGGGTCGGTGATGTGAAAGAAGCGCTCGCCCCATTCGGCGTCGCGCGGTGCGGTATCCGGGCGATAGCCGGCAGCGACGAGCCGGGCATGGAGCGCATCGACATCGGGATCGTAAAAGATCACCCGACCCCACCATGACCAATGCCGCTCCGCCGGCTGCGCGATCAGGTTCAGAAAACCCGGGCCGGCGCGAAAGCTGGTGAAGGACGCACCCTCGCCGCCGTACAGCATCTCGAGCCCGAGCACGCGGTAGAACCGGACCGCGCGCGCCATGTCGTGCGTCGCGAGCGTGACGGCGCTGATCCCGGCGATCATCGCGAACGGCGGCGATCGGCCCCGCCGGTCACGCCTCGGCGGAGCCGGCCTCGATCGTCCCCGCGACGACGTTGCGGGCGACCTCGCGCAGCAGCTCTTTGTCCGCTTCTGGCGTGGCCGCGGGAGGGATGCCGGCAACAACTCGGTCATGGCTGTAGGTCGGCACCGCGCCGCCATTGTGCAGGATGCGGTAGCCCAATTCCTCGCCGTTCTTCACGGCGCGGATGCCGCGCCGGATCAGGTTGCGCATCATGATGACGCCGCGATCGGTTGATGCGAGGTGCTCGAGGCCGTGCCGCGCCACCCCGCCATGGATGCTAGTCTGCGCGTCGTAATCGCCAGGGACCCGCTGCCGCTCTTCGTAGGGCCGGCTGGCGTCCTGCCCGAACCCACCGCCCTGTCGCATCTCCTTGCCCTCGGGCGCGCGGTAATAGCCAATCTGCATCGTGTGGGTATCGTCGAGCGGCACCGCCCAAGTCGTCGCCATCGGCCGGTTGACCGAGTTGCGCTGCGACATCGGGTCGAGGTTCGGCGGGAACTGGTGGATGTTGGGCAGGATGAAATCGGCGACCCGCACCCACACCCGGTCCGCTTGCCGGCGGGTGTCGATATAGACCATGCCGACCGGGGTCTCCATCCAGTCCCATTCGCCGAGTGCGGCCAAATCCTCGGTAAATCCTTCGCTGCCAGGCAATGTGTGCAGAAACGCCAGATGCGCCGGGTCCATGGCGTTTTCCTTGACCTGCAGCCAGTTGCATTCCCACAAGGTCGGCGCGCGCGCGACCAGCCGGTAGCCGGGCAGATCGTAGGTGTCGAGCACTGGGAAATCTGGCTCACTGTCGGGCGGGCCCATATAGGCGAAGACCAGCCCCTGATGCTCGCGCACCGGGTAGGCGCCGTGAAACAGCCGATCCTTCAAGGTGCTGTCGGCCGGCTCTCCCGGGGTTTCGAGGATCGTGCCATCGCAATCGAACAGCCAGCCGTGATAGCAGCAGCGGATGCCCTTGTCGCCGATCAGCCCGAATTCGAGCGAAGTGCCGCGATGCGGGCAATGCAGCTCCAAGAGGCCGATCGCGCCGCTCTTGTCGCGAAACGCGACCAGATCCTCACCGAGGATGCGCAATCGTCGCGGCACCGCGCCCAGCTCGCTCGCCAGCACGACCGGCTGCCAGAAGCGCCGCAGATATTCGCCGCACGGCGTCCCCGGCCCGACCCGGGTCAATTCCTCGTCCTCCGGCGGCCGCCCGCGATGGTGATAAGCGCTGTGGGCGGTGCTCAGAAATGGCGCTCTCTCGGACATCCTGCTTCTCCATCATGCGCAGTAGCGGCTCGGCCGGGTGCAGCGCGATATTGACCGGCGGCAGCGCGGTCGGTCAAGGCGGCGGGGGGTCCGGGTCGAGCTGCATATCGAACGCGGTCAGCAACGCCGCGGTCGCCGCGTAATTGCCGATCAGCGCGACCAGATCGACCAGCCGGCGGCGGCCGAACAGCCCTAATGCCCGGGCATAGGTCGCCGGCGACACATGGCGCGCGCCGAAAATTTCGCGGGCCAGGTCAATCACGACCGCATCGGCCTCGGGTAGCCCGCCGCTGGCCTGGCGATGCCTGATCACGTCGATCAGCGTCGGGGCAATTCCTTCCGCCAGCGCCGCCCCTTCGTGCGCGGCCCATTCGAAGCGGCTGTCGAGCTCGCGCGCGGTCGCGAGGATCGCCAGCTCGCGCACCCGCCCGCCGAGCCCCGCCTCGTAGCGCAGATAATGGTTGACCGGCCGCGAGCGGCGCGACAGCTCGGGGCTGTGCAACTGGATGCCGCCGGGCCCTCTCAACCCGCGCAGGGTGCCACCCGCCGGGTCGGCCAGCCGATCCCAAATCCGCTGCGCCTCCGGGTCGAGCTCTTCGCGCCGCGGCAATGGCAGCCGGCACCCCAACTCGGGATCGACATCGGCGGGATACCCTCCCGGTGCCGCGATCTGGCGATGATGCTCGACGAACACAGTAACCAGCCGCTCGCACCCTACTCGGTCGACTTCATCGAACCGCGCGAGAATCGGGCTGTCGAGGTCAAGCACGCCCACCACCCCGCCGTCCTCGATCAGCGGCACGACCAGCTCGGAGCGCGAGTTCGGATCGCAGGCGATGTGCCCGGGAAACTGGTCGACATCCGGGACCAGCACCGTCTCGCCGCGCGCCGCTGCCGTACCGCACACGCCCCTGCCGATCGCGATGCGCAGGCAGGCGGGCTTCCCTTGGAACGGCCCCAGCACCAGCTCGTTTCCCTTGCGCCGATAAAACCCGGCCCAGCTGAGCTCGGGCAGCTCGTGATAGATCAGCGCCGCCATGTTGGCGGCGTTGGCGACCCGGTCGGTTTCGCCTTCGAGCAGGGCCATCAGTTGCACGGCAAGTTCGCGGTAAATCTGTGATTTGGCGTCGGGCATCGCGATTTCCGTCTTGGCCAAGCGCGGTTGGCGATATCCTGACGCAAACGAACGTAGCTGCGCAAAAGGATCAGCCATGAACGACGTCCTTGATCCGATCGCTTTTGGGATCGACGAGAAATTCGCCATCGGCCAGCCGGTGCCGCGTTCCGAGGACCCGGTGCTGCTGCGCGGCGAAGGGCGTTACTCCGACGATGTCAGCCTGCCCGGCCAGGCCTATGCGGTGATGGTGCGCAGCCATTATGCGCACGGCCTGATCCGCGGCATCGACACCGCGGCGGCGCGGGCCATGCCCGGCGTGCTCGGCGTCTATACCGCGGCCGAACTGGCGCAGGGCGGCGTCGGCGCGTTGCCGGCGCGCCAGGTCATGAACAATCGCGACGGCACGCCGATGCTGACCCCGACCCATTACCCGCTCGCCACAGGCAAGGTGCGTCATGTCGGCGAGGCCGTCGCCGCGGTCGTCGCCGAGACCGTCGCCCAAGCCAAGGACGCGGCCGAAACTGTGGTCGTCGATATCGACTCGTTGCCGGCGGTGACCGAACCCGCCCTCGCCGATGCCGCCAACGCGCCCGTCCTTTACGACGAGGTGCCGGGCAATGTCGGGCTCGATTTTCATTACGGCGACAGCGAAAAGGTGGCCGCGGCCTTTGCCTCGGCCGCCCATGTCACCCGCCTGGTGCTGCGCAACAACCGGATCGTCGTCAACCCGATGGAGCCGCGCGCCGCACTCGCCGAATACGACCCCGAGCGCCGCCATTGGACCTTGCATGTCGGCTGCCAGGGGGTGTTCGGCTTTCGCAACTACGTCGCCCAGGTACTCGGCGCCGGCCGCGACCAATTGCGCATCCTGACCGACCGGGTCGGCGGCTCGTTCGGCATGAAGCAGCCGACCTATGCCGAATATTACTGCATCCTGCACGCGGCGCGCGAACTCCGCCGCCCGGTCAAATGGACCGACGAGCGCTCCGGCAGCTTTGTTTCCGACAGCCACGGCCGCGACCACCAGATGACCGCCGAATTGGCGCTCGATGCGCAGGGCAATTTCCTCGCGGTGCGGCTCGCCGGCTATGGCAATCTCGGCGCGACCTACGGCGCCCCCGGCCCGGCGACGCGCAACGCGGTCCGCAACACCCTCGGCGTCTACAAGACCCCGCTGATCGAGGTCTCGACCAAATGCGTTTTTACCAACACGACGCCGGTCGGCGCCTATCGCGGCGCCGGGCGCCCCGAAGCCAATTACTACATGGAGCGGCTCGTTGACACCGCCGCGGGCGAGATCGGCATCGACCGCGTCGAACTGCGTCGCCGCAACCACATCCCGCCCGAAGCGATGCCGTACAAGAGCCCGAACGGCACAACCTATGACAGCGGCGAGTTCACCGCACTCCTCGACCAGGCCCTGGTCTTGGCCGATTGGGACGGGTTCCCGGCGCGCCAGGAAGAGAGCCGGGCGCGGGGCCTGCTGCGCGGCCGCGGCATCGCCGATTATCTCGAATTGACCGGCCCGCCCGGCCGCGAGATGGGCGGCATCCGCTTCGAAGAGAACGGCGACGTGACGATCATCACCGGCACCCTCGATTACGGCCAGGGCCACGCCTCGCCCTTCGCCCAGGTGCTGGCGACGAGGCTCGGCATCCCGTTCCGGCGCATTCGGCTATTGCAGGGCGACAGCGATGAATTGATCGCCGGCGGCGGCACCGGCGGCTCGAAATCGATGATGACCAGCGGCACCGCGATCGTCGAGGCCGGCGACAAGGTGATCGAGGCCGGGAAACAGATCGCCGCCCACGTGCTTGAGGCCGCCGCCGCCGACATCGAGTTCCGCGCCGGCCGCTTTGTCATCGCCGGCACCGACCGCTCGGTCGGCATCATGGAGCTGGCGGCCAAGATCCATGCCGGTCTCGATCTGCCATCGGGCCTGCCGCAGACGCTCGACGTCGCCAACATTTCGAATGGCCCGCCCTCGGCCTTCCCCAATGGCTGCCATATCGCCGAAATCGAGGTCGATCCCGAAACCGGCGTCGCCGAGGTTGTGCGCTACCGCTTCGTCAATGATTTCGGCGTCGTGATCAACCCGCTCCTGGTCACCGGCCAGGCGCATGGCGGGATCGTCCAGGGCATCGGCCAGGCGCTGCGCGAGCGCACCGTCTACGACGCCCAGGGCCAATTATTGACCGGCTCCTACATGGATTACGCGATGCCCCGCGCCGAGGACGCTCCGATGTTCGCGAGCGAGAGCCACCCGGTCCCGGCCAAAACCAACCCATTGGGTGCCAAGGGCTGTGGCGAAGCCGGCTGCGCCGGCGCTCTCCCCTCGGTCATGAACGCCCTCCTCGACGCCCTCTCCCCCTACGGCATCCACCACCTCGACATGCCCGCCACGCCCGAGCGCGTCTGGCGCGCAATCCAGGAGGCGCGGGCGAAATAATCGCCGTTGCGCCAGCGCATAGTAATATCATATATGATGTGATATTACTATGATGTGAGGTGTGTGCTCGATACCAACGTTGTGGTCGCCGCGATGCGCAGCCCGACTGGTGCCTCCGCCAAGTTGCTGCGGATGGCGCGGCGGTCCGAGGTCATGCTGCTCGCCAATATCGCGCTCGCGCTCGAATACGAGGCGACGTGCAAATTTGCCGAGCAGCGCCTCGCCGCCGGGCTCGATCTGCGCGAGGTCGGCGTCTTTCTCGACGCGGTGTTGGCGATGGCGGAGCCGGTCGAGACGCATTTTATGTGGCGCCCGCAGTTGCGCGACCCGGCCGACGAGCTTGTGCTCGAGGCCGCGGTCAACGGCCGCGCCGCCGCGATCGTCACCTTCAACCGGCGGGATTTCGGCCCGGCGCCCGCCCGGTTCGGCATCGATGTGCTGACACCAGCCGAAGCCCTCCGGAGGATCAGGACATGAAACACACGAGCACCTACCCGCTGCGTCTTCCCCATTCGGTCAAGGCGGAAGTCGAACGGCGCGCCAAGGAGGACGGCATCAGCATCAATCAGTTTGTGGCAACGGCCGTGGCCGAGAAGCTCGCGGCGATGAACACGGCCGCGTTTTTCGCCGAGCGCCGGGCACGCGCCGACTTCGAGGCATTCGACCGGCTGATGTGCCGCAACGGCGGCGAGCCGCCGCAACCCGACGACACGCTCGCCTGAGGCCGGATGACTGCACGCTCATATCCGCCAGCCGCCCGGCGGGGGCCAGACGAACCCGCTCCGCGCCAGGGAGGCGGCGAAGCCGGCTGCGCCGGCGCGCTCCCCTCGGTCATGAACGCCCTCCTCGACGCCCTCTCCCGCTACGGCATCCATCATCTCGACATGCCCGCCACCCCCGAGCGCGTCTGGCGCACGATCCAGGCGGCGCGCGCCCGATAGCGGCGACGCTCGTCAGGCACAACCCAAGGGAGAAAGATGAAGCTTGGCGTCTCACTTGCGATCGTATTGAGCGTCGGTCACACTCTCGCCTGCTAACCTGCCCGGAAGCCGCTTCGGTACGGCCGTCGCGTTGCGATCGCAAAGCCGCCGCAGCTCGACTATATTCAACCGGCAAGAAGCTTTGGCATGAGAAGCCCCGATTTGAGGAGCATAGGAATGGCGGACGGCACCTCTGCGATGCTACCTGAGACCCCGGCCGAGGCGGTGACGCCGCGCGGCATCCACCATCTCGTCATCAATGTCCGCGACATCGAAGAATCGCACAAATTCTGGACCCAGACGCTGGGTTTCAAGCAGGTCGCCTATTCGAAGCGGCGCAATGGCAAGATGCGGTTTTATTCGGGCGACCATGACGGTCGCATGAACCATCACGACATCGCACTCTGCGAGAATCCGAACCTGCCGAAACCGCCCGCCGATTGGGCAATGTTCGACCAGCCGGTCGCGATCAACCACATCGCGATCACCTTGCCCGACCGCGCGGCGTGGCTGAAGCAATTGGCCTGGCTGCGGGCGCAGGGCGTCAAGTTCGAGCGCCGCGTCAACCACGGCATGACCCACAGCCTCTACATCGTCGATCCCAACGGCTATGGCGTCGAGGTGCTCTACGAGCTGCCGCGCGAGGTGTGGGGCGAGAACATCCAGGGGGCCATCGATTACGCCGAGCCGGTCTCGACCGAAGGCGACGCCGCCTTCATCGACGACACCGACTACCCGAAATTTGGCACCGCCGAAAAAACCGCCGGGTAGAGCCGCGCCCGCCGACCACGAGCATTGGCTTGGTGTGCTCGGTCAGACCTTTCGCAATTCAGCCTCGTCATACCGGCGAAAGCCGGTATCGACGGCTGATATAGACCCCGTCCTGCGAGCGTGTGAAGGAATTGCCGCTGAACGGAAGGCAGGCTGTGAACGGATGCGGTGCGTGGTTCGAGACGCGCCAGCTTGTCCGGAGGAGCCGCAGCCGGCGGCGTCTCGAAGGGGCGCTCCTCACCATGAGGTGAGCCTTGATAGCATTGGAAGAATTGGCTCATCCTGAGGAGACCGCGAAGCGGTCGTCTCAAAGAGCCTGCCCTCGCGAAAGCGGGGGACGCGCCATGCCAGTCCAGCCAAATCAGACTTCTTCACACGCTCCTGCGCCGGGCTGACGAGAAAGTGATACGGCGAACTTCAATTCGGGACAGGGCGACGCCTGTCCCTGGAACGCGATCCAGGCCGCGCGTCCGATGATTTGGACGTAAAATTGACGTCGAGCGTGCTATTCATATCTGCTTTTTTGTTGACGGCTAAATTTGCGTGGACGCAGGCGAGCTGGCTTCAACCTGGGGGAGCGCTAATGGCGACGAATTTGTCCGCCGCTGGCAACATTCCGCAGCCTCCGAGCGGGCCAATTACCAGCTGTTCCTGGTCGAGCTGTGCGATGTGCTTGGGCTGCCGCACCCGGAGCCCGCGACCGACGAACCCGGGCGCGACAAATACCGGTTCGAGCATCCTGTGCAGTTCCACGACGGCGATGGCTCGACCAGCACCGGCTTTATCGATCTCTACCGCCATAATTCCTTCGTGCTCGAAACAAAACAGGGCTGCGAGGCAAAGCAGGAAACATCTCTCCTGGAAGAGGTAGGCCTGGCGAGACCCCGCCGCCGCCGCGGTCATGGCATCCGCGGCACTGGAGCCTGGGACGCCGCGATGCTGCGCGCCCGCGGCCAGGCCGAGCAATATGCCAAAGCACTGCCCGAATGGCCGCCATTTTTGATCGTCATTGATGTCGGCCACAGCATCGAGACCTACGCCGACTTTACCGGCACCGGAAAGCACTACGCGCAGTTCCCGGATACCAACAGCTTTCGCATCCGGCTTCCTGAACTGGCACGCGAGGAGGTCCGCGCACGCCTCAAAACGATCTGGCTCGATCCGCTATCGCTCGACCCCAGCCGACACGCGGCGAAGGTCACGCGCGAAATCGCCGACCGGCTGGCAAAGCTCGGGCGCAGCCTGGAAAAGGACGGGCATGGCGCCGAGCAGGTCGCATTGTTTTTGATGCGCAGCCTGTTTACGATGTTCGCCGACAATATCGGCCTGTTGCGAAAGGAGAGCTTCCGCGAGCTGCTGCGCGGCTTGCGCGGCAGGCCGCACACCTTCGCGCCGATGATGCACGGCCTTTGGGCCAACATGGACAAGGGTGGGTTTTCGCCCGAGCTCGGCGAAGACATCCTGCGCTTTAATGGCGGCCTGTTCGAAAACACCGAGGCGATCGCGCTAAACGCCGATCAGCTCGAAATTCTGATCGACGCGGCCGAGCGCGATTGGTCGGCGGTCGAGCCCGCGATCTTTGGCACCTTGCTGGAACGTGCGCTCGACGAGCGCGAGCGCGAACGGCTCGGCGCGCATTACACGCCGCGCGCCTATGTCGAGCGCCTGGTATTGCCGACAATCATCGAGCCGTTGCGCACCGATTGGGAGGCCACGAAAGCCGCCGCGGTCGAATCGGCCGATAGCGGCGACAGGGCCAAGGCTGTCGCCGAGCTGCACCGTTTTCACGAATATCTCTGCAATGTCACAATCCTCGATCCCGCCTGCGGCACCGGCAATTTCCTTTATGTCGCCTTGGAGCATCTGAAGCGGCTCGAAGGCGAGGTGCTGGACCTGCTCGCCGGCCTGGGCGAGACCCTAACCCTCGAAGCCCTCGCCGGGCATACGGTCGATCCCCACCAGCTGCTCGGCATCGAGGCCAACCCGCGCGCCGTCGCGATCGCCGAGCTGGTGTTGTGGATCGGCTACCTGCAATGGCACTTCCGGATCCGCGGCAACGCGATGCCGGCCGAGCCGGTGTTGCGCAATTTCCGCAACATCGAGCATCGCGACGCGCTCTTAAGCTGGCGCGCCGAAGAGCTGGTGCGCGGCCCGGATCGCCGGCCGTTGACCCGCTGGGACGGGCGGACCCGCAAGCCGCACCCGGTCACCGGAGAACTGGTTCCCGACGAAAACGCGCGGGTCGAGGTTGTGCGGCTCTTGGGCGCGCAGCCGGCGAAATGGCCGAGAGCGGATTTTATTGTCGGGAATCCGCCGTTTGTCGGCGCGAAATATCTGCGCGAGCTACTGGGGGACGGGTATGCCGAAGCCCTGTGGCGCATCTACCGGCAGATGCCGCAGTCCGCCGATTACGTGATGTATTGGTGGCATCGCGCAGCACAGCAGGTCGCCGCAGGGCGCACCCGCCGGTTTGGCTTCATCACCACAAACTCCTTGCCGCAAGCCTTCAACCGCCGGGTCGTCAAGGCGCATCTGGAGCATGTTGACGGCATCTCGCTGGCTTACGCGATCCCCAACCATCCCTGGGTCGAGGCCACTGATGCTGCGGCTGTACGCATTTCGATGACCGTCGGCACCAGCGGCCAGAGCGGCCCGGCCGGCTGCTCGAGGTCACGAGTGAAAAGCCATTGCCGGACGGCAATGGCGAGGCGGAGGTTGAGCTCTTCGAGCGCAGCGGCGTCATCCACGCCGATCTGCGCATCGGCGCCGACCTGACCCGCACTCGGCCGTTGCGCGCAAATGAGCGATTGTGCTCGCCCGGCGTAAAGCTCCACGGCGCCGGGTTCATCGTCACGCCGGAGCAGGCGAAGGCGCTGGGCCTCGGCCGCGTGCCCGGTCTCGACCGTCACATCCGCCCCTATCTGAACGGCCGCGACCTGACCGGCCATAGCCGCAACGTCATGGTCATGGATCTGTTCGGCCTGACCGAGGCGGAAGTGCGCCAGCGCTTTCCCGAAGTTTATCAGTGGGTGTTGGAACGGGTGCGGCCCGAGCGCAACCAGAACAACCGGGCATCGTACCGGACATCTTGGTGGATATTCGGCGAGCCGCGAGGCGAAATTCGGCCAGCGGTCGAAGGTCTCAGAAGATTTTGTGCAACTGCGGTCACGACGAAACACCGCTTATTTTCATTCGTCGACGGGAGGGTGCTACCAGATGACGCGCTGATCGCGGTGGCGTTGCCCGACGCTTGCTATCTCGGAGTTTTATCGAGCCGCATCCACGTAGCTTGGGCTCGGCGTGCTGGCGGCACCCTTGAGGACCGTGAACGTTACAATAAATCGCTGTGCTTCGATCCGTTTCCGTTTCCGGATTGCGGCGATCGCGAGCGAGCGTTGATCGGGGCGATTGCCGAAGAATTGGATGCGCTGCGCAAGGAGCGGCTGCGGCTCCATCCCGAGCTGACCTTGACCGAGCTGTACAATGTCCTGGCGAAATTGCGCTCCGGCGAGGTGCTAACCGAGGCCGAGCGCGGCATTCACGATCGCGGCCTGGTTGGCGTGATCCGGCGCCTGCACGACGATCTCGACCGTGCCGTCTTTGCCGCCTACGGCTGGCCCGCCGGTCTCTCCGACGACGAAATCCTCGCCCGCCTCGTCATGCTCAATCGCGAGCGCGCCGAGGAAGAGTTTCGCGGCAAAATCCGCTGGCTGCGCCCGGAATTCCAGGCCGGCATCGCAGCCGCTCCGGTGCAGCGCGAGCTGACCGCGGCCGAGGCGGCACCCGCGTCGCGCCGATCCTGGCCGCGCGATTTGCCGGACCAGTTCAAGGCCGTGCGCGACGCCTTGACGGCCGAAAGAGCCCCGGCAGCCGTCGAGCAGGTCGCCGCCCGCTTTATCCGCGCCCGTCGTGACCGCGTCGCCGAAGTTCTGGATACCCTCGTCTCGCTCGGCCAGGCCCGCGAGGTCGGTTTGCGCCGCTATATTGCGTAACGGTGCGATGGTTGGTCAGGCCATCTCCAGCGCTCTAGTCGCCAGGGCCAGAAGCGGGGGATCGGGCGGTTGCCTTTTTCGTAATACGCGGCCATGCGGCGGCTGAGGCCGAGCGCGCCGGGGCGGCCTGGTCCAGGGTATGAGCTTTGCGCTCGCGCCGGCGGCGGATGGTCCGGCACGATGGCCGCGATATTGCCAAATGAGCCACAATAGAATTGCCATAATCTTATGATATTTCGGCGCCCCAAATGCCGGCCCGATGGTGGGCGGCGGTGGTGCGGGACAAAGCGAGCATGGACGAGGCGATGGTTGATATTGCGCTGCAAAAAACAGCGGAAACAGCGGGGCGGGTGCGGGGGCGGCCGTTTCGCAAAGGGCAATCGGGCAATCCCAAGGGACGGCCGCGCGGCTCGACCAACCGGGGGACGCGGGCCGCGGCGCTGCTGCTCGACGGCGAGGCCGAGACCTTGGCGCGCAAGGCGGTCGAAATGGCGCTCTCGGGCGATCCGGCGGCATTGCGGATGTGCCTCGACCGCACCGTGGCGCCGCGGCGCGAGCAGCCGGTTTCGATCGATCTGCCGCCGATCCGCAGCCCGGCCGACATCTCGGGCGCGATGGCGGCATTGGTCGGCGCCGCGGCGCGCGGCCAGATCACCGCCGGCGAGGCGTTCGCCTTGTCGCAGACGATCGAAATCTATCTGCGCGCGATCGACGCCTCCGATTTCGAGCGGCGGCTGCGGCAGTTGGAAGCGGCGGACGCCACCTCGCGCAACAGCTACTACTGATCGCGGCCGGCAGCACCGGCGGGGAAAGGCGATGGGTTTCGCCACACGCTCAACCCATCCTGCGTCACTGCATTCTCAGGTCTTCAATGTCGTGCGGTAATAGATGTCGTCGAGCGCCAAGGGCTTGATCAAGAGGCCCTGCTCGACCGAGCCCTGGATTGCGCGTTCGATGGTATGGCCCATCGCGGCGAGGCCGAGCGGATAGGGGTCGTCGCCGATCACGGCCTGCTGCTCGGCGAGGTCGCGGCCGGGGAAATAGATTCGGGTCGCTTCGTAATGCCGGGCGCGTTCATAGGCGATTTCCTTCGACCGGCGAAAGGCGTCGTAGAGCTCCAATGCCGCCCACGGATGTTCTCGCAAAATCCGGTTCTGCACGATCACGTGGTGGTTGGCCTGGAAGCAGCCGGTCTTCTTATAAAACTCGAAGACGACGCTTTTGCCGTTGTCGTCGAGCAGTTTGCGCAGGCGCGGATTACCCGCGATCGGGGTCCCGCCCCAGCGGTCGATCACGGTCGGGTCGCCGGCGGTGGCGCGGCTGTGCGGGCGGATCGCGGTGCAGGCGTCGATCTCGCCGCGATCGAGCATTTGGTCGAGCGTCTGGTCGGCGCTGAGGAAATGGTGCTCGACGCCGCGCGGCCCGACCTGGTCGAGCCCGAGCGCCCCGGCATGGCTCAACTCGCGGGTCCGCCCGTTGAACCAGACATTGTCGCTGGCCTCGATGCCGTAGAGGTCCTTCAGCGTGATCCGGAACCACAAGGCCGCGGTCATCTCGTAATCGGGGACGCCGATCCGCTTGCCCCGGATGTCGCCGAGACCGGCGATGCCC
This sequence comes from uncultured Alphaproteobacteria bacterium, assembly GCA_963832875.1. Lineage (GTDB taxonomy): Bacteria > Pseudomonadota > Alphaproteobacteria > ATCC43930 > CGMCC-115725 > AP-15. Next base: position 74,364 of record CAWHWB010000013.1, read on the forward strand.
GAAGCGGTGTTGACGTAGAGGTTCGGCCAATGATGCCCGCGAGAGAGGAACACCGGCAACGCCGACCAGTCCCATTTCTTGCCGTCGCTCCTTTCCTTCGCGAGCAGGGTCTCCGAGATCGACATCTCCGACAGGTCGAATTCGTCATAGAACAGGTTGCGCAGAAACAGCGTCCCCGGTTCGAGCGTCACGAAATTCAGCTCGATGTTCTGCGGCTTGACGGTACCGTCCTTTAACGGCTCGACCCGCGGGTTGTCGGAAAACCCCGCAGTCAGCTTTAGGGCCATCGGCGCCTCCTTCGGTTAGACGACGCCGTCTTCGCGCAGCCGTCTGACCTCGTCGGGACCGAGACCGCACAGGGCGCCGAGTAGGTCGGCGGTGTGCTCGCCCAGGAGCGGCGGGCGGCTCACCTCGGCTGGCGAATCCGACAGTTTGACGGGGCAGCCGACGGTCTGATACGTGCCGCGGCCGGGATAGTCGACATCGACGATCATCTCGCGCGCCTTCAGATGCGGGTCGGCCAGCACTTCGCCGGTGTCCTGGCAGGCGCCGCACGGCACCCCGGCCTCGGCCAAAATGCGCATGACCTCGTGCTTCGTGCGGGTCCGCGACCATCCGGCGATGATCGCGTTTAGCGCCGTGCGGTGCTCCCAGCGCGCGTCTTCATTGGCGAAACGCGGGTCATCGGCCAGCTCCGGCTGGTCGATCGCCGCGGTGAAGCCCGGCCACATCTGCTGCTGCGCGGTGATGAAGACATAATCGTTCGGCCCGCCCGGCGCGCACGGATAGGTCGTGCCGGGGATGCCGCGCCCCATCTGGTTGCCGCGCCGCGGCATGGCCGAGCCAAAGCGCTGATGGTCGCGCAGGCTGACCCGGATCAGATTGACCACCGCATCCTGCATCGACACCTCGACCTGCTGGCCGCGCCCGGTCTTGTGGCGCTGCTGCAAGGCCGCGAGGATGCCGATCGCCATGTGCATGCCGGTGCCCAAATCGCCGATCGCCGGGACGACAAAGGTCGGCGGGTTCTCCGGGAAGCCGGTGATGCTCATGGCACCGCCCATCGCCTGGGCGATCGGCTCATAGCTCTTGAAGTCGCGATAGGGGCCGTAAGTGCCGAAGCCCTTGATCGTCGCATAGATCAGCTGCGGGTTGATCTGTTGCAGCGCGTCAAAGCCGAAGCCCAGCCGGTCGAGCGCGCCCGGCCCGAAGTTTTCGAGCAAGACGTCCGATTTGCCGATCAGCTCCCGGAACAATTCCTTGCCGCGCCCGGTCTTCAAATTCAGGGTCAGGCTCTTCTTGTTGGCGTTGAACAGCAGAAAGAACAGGCTGTCGCTGTCCGCCCGATCGCGCATGTTGCGGCGCGCGACATCGCCGCCTTTCGGCTCCTCGAGCTTGATCACGTCGGCGCCGAGAAACCCCAGGATCTGCGCGCAGGCCGGCCCCGCCTGGTTGTGCGTCATGTCGATGATGCGAATCCCTTCGAGCGCCTGGCTCATATTTCCTCTCCTCGGTCGATGCGGGCCCTACCTGGAGCGAGGCGCCGCTCGCTACTGGGCGCGAGTGTAGCGGCGGCAGACGAAGCGCAAATGGTCGCGGAAATGCGGGCGCAGCTTCTGTGTCCAGGGGGTGTCGGCGGCTTTGCGCCAAGCCTCCGAGCGCACCACCTCTGGCGAATTCAGGTGGTAAAGGGCGACGTAGCGCTGGGTCCCGCCGGTGCCGCGATAGCGGCGCGCGCACAATGTTCCAAGCACCGAGCCCAATGCCGGGATATGCTCGGAATTGTACCATTCGTTGAATTCGTGCTCGTGCTCGGGGGCGACGTTCATCGCCACCATCAGGAGGGCCGCCGCATCGCCGGGCGCGGTGCGGTCGCCGGGGAACAGCTGCTCCCCCTCGTAGCGCAACAGCCCCTTGCGGAACTTGGCGGTGCGTTTGGTCCAGGGCGACCCGTTGTCGCCGCCGACCGCCAGATAGGCCGGGCTGTGCAATACGCCGACATTGTCGAGGTCGTAGGTCGCGACCGAGATCTTCGGGTTCTCGGTGCCGATCCAGCGCTCGGCGTTCAGAAACCCCGGCACCCGCAGCCGCTCGGGGACGTGTTCGAGATCGTACCAGTCGTGGAATTCGTCCTCGGGCGCCGCCGAGAAATCCATCGCCGCGATCAGAATGCCTTTTGCCATCGCTTCCTCCCGAATGGTCACCCCAAAGGGTGGCCCGAATGGTCGCGGCCCTATCATCCCCGAGACCGGCGGCTGTTGCCAGCAAATCCGCCAAGCCGATCCGACCGGCCGTGACACCTCGTCGCCCGGCCACCATTTGCTGTATGCTGCTGAGCTGACGAAAACCAGGAGAAACGAGGATGGATTTCGAGAGTTACCGAGGCTCGCTCGGAGCGGACGAGCCGCCCGAGGAGTTGAGCATGGCGGCGCAGGCGCTGTGGTGGGAGGCTAAGGGGGACTGGCAGCGCGCGCATCAATGCGCGCAACGGCAGCCCGATCGCGAGGGCGCCTGGGCGCACGCCTATCTGCACCGCGTCGAAGGCGATTTGTCGAATGCCGGCGGCTGGTACGGCCGCGCCGGCCGCCCAGTCCCGAGCGTGCCGCTGAAGGAAGAATGGGAAACGATCGGCCGCACCCTTTTGGGCTAGACCGGTGCCGTCGGCGCGCCCGATCCTGATCGGCCTCGGCGGCAATCTCGACAGCGAACAATTGGGACCGCCGCGGGAAACGCTGAGCGCCGCCCTCGCAGCGCTGGAGGCCGCGGGTGTGGCGGTCGCCGCGCGCTCGGGCTGGTACCGCAGCGAGCCGGTGCCGCGCTCGGACCAGCCGTGGTTCGTCAATGCCGTAGCCGCGGTCGAGACCCCGCTCGATGCCGGCCACTTGCTGGCGCTGATGCAAGCGATCGAGATGCAATTGGGGCGGGTCCGAGGCGTCAGGAACGCAGCCCGCGCCGTCGATCTCGATCTGCTCGATTATCAGGGCGCGCAGCACGAAACGCCGACGCTGATCTTGCCGCACCCGCGGCTGCATCGCCGCCGCTTCGTGCTCGAACCGCTCGATGAAATCGCGCCCGGCTGGCGCCACCCGCGGTTCGGGACGACCGCGCGCCAGCTGATCGAGGCGCTCGACCTCGACCAACGGGTAGAGCGGCTGCCGGGCTGAATCGGTCTCGGTTCGCCGATTGAGCTTGCTCGCCCATAGCGATATAACCGGGCAGCTCATTCGCCGCAGGGGACAGAATGGCCAGCGACCGAATGGCCGGGGACCGAATGGCCGGGGACAGGACGGCCGATTTCGCCGCGGCGCGCGAACATATGATCGAGAGCCAGATTCGGCCCAACAAGGTCACCGATGAGCGCGTGCTCGCCGCCCTCGCCCAGATCCGGCGCGAGCTGTTCGTGCCGGAACATCTGCAAGGCGTCGCCTATGTCGACGAGGATTTGCCGCTCGGGCATGGCCGTTATTTGATGGAGCCGATGGTCGCTGCCCGGCTGCTGCAGGCGGTATCGGTCGCGCGCGCCGACATCGCCCTGGTCGTCGGCGCCGGCACCGGCTACGAGGCCGCCCTTCTCGGCCTTTTGGCGCGCGCGGTCATCGCCGTCGAATCCGATGGCGAACTCGGACGGCGGGCGCACGCCGCCCTCGTCGACCACCGGATCGCATCGGTCAAGGTCGTCGAAGGCCCGGTGGCCGAGGGGTGTCGGACCAGCGCCCCCTACGACGTCATCGTGTTTGGCGGAGCGGTCGCCGAGGTGCCCGAGACGATCGTCGCCCAGCTCGCCGAAGGCGGCCGGCTCGCCGCGGTCGTGCGGACTGAGGGCAGCGTCGGCCGTGCCGTTCTGACGACGCGCACTGGTGGGGTGATCGCGCGCCGCGTTATCTTCGACGCCGCCACCCCGCTGCTGCCGGCTTTCGCGCCAAAACCCGCGTTCGTGTTCTGAGAATTGCGTCGTGATCCCACAGCCCACCGGTCCGTGATGCCCGAGAATGAGCAAATCAGAGACACCGGCCGTGGCGGCTGCAGCTGCCGATCGGGCGGGCGCCGCATCGCGGGCCTCGCCGCGCTCGCCGGACTGATCATCACCGCTGCGGTCCCCGCCCGGGCGCAGACGCTGACTCAGGCGCTGGCCGAAGCCTACAACACCAACCCGCAGCTGTTGGCGCAGCGCGCCCTGTTGCGGGCGACCGACGAAGGGGTGCCGCAGGCGCTGTCGGGTTGGCGGCCGACGGTCAACTTCACCGGCCAGGTCGGAGGCGCGCGAAGCAGCTTTTATACGCCCTCGACCACTCTTCCCCCGCTTCCCGCTACGCCACACTCTGCTATCTACGACACATTCTACGAAAACAGCCTCAACCTGCAGGTTACCCAACCTGTCTACAGCGGCGGCCGGACCCTTGCACAGACCAGACAGGCGATCAATACGGTGCAATCGACCCGGGCGCAGACCCTGGCGATCGAGACTTCGGTGTTTCAGGCGGTGGCCATGGCCTATCTGGACGTGGTCCGCGACCAGGCTCTGGTCGAGGTCGACCGCAACAACGTCGAAGTGCTGAGCAAGCAGCTCGAAGCGACCCAGGACCGGTTCCGGGTCGGCGAGGTAACGCGCACCGACGTAGCCCAGGCCGAATCCTCGCTGGCCCAGGCCCAGGGCACCTTGACGGCGGCCCAAGGCACGCTCGCCCAGAGCCGGGCCGAATATGTGCACGCCGTCGGGCATGAACCCGGCCGTCTGCTTCTGCCGCGCGCTCGCCCCGCCCTCCCTGCGACGCGCGAGGAGGCGCAGACCCTCGCCGCCAACGACAATTTTAGCGTCATTTCGGCGAATTTTGCCGAGCTTGCCGCGCGCGACAACGTCGACTTTGTGCGCGGTCAGTTGCTTCCGCAGATTTCGCTCGTCGGCAATCTGAGCCGTCTGTTTGCTCCTTCGGTCACACTAAGCGGCTCCCGCGAAGAAGAAGCTACGATCGTGGCTCAGATGACGTGGTCGATGTACGAGGGCGGCGCCATTTATTCGCAGACGCGGCAAGCTCAGCAGACCGTCGGGCAGCGCCTGAGCCAAGTCGACGACGCGCGCCGCGCGGCGGTGCAGACGGCGACCGACGCCTGGGAAACGCTGAAGGCGGCACGAGCCAGTATCGCCTCGTTCTCGGCGGCGGTGCGGGCGGCGCAGATCGCCCTCGTCGGCATCCAGCAGGAGGCGCTGGTCGGCACCGCGACCACCCTCGACGTCCTGGTTCAGAACCAGCAGCTGCTGACCACCCAGGAGCAGCTGATCGTCGCCGAGCACGATTCCGCGCTCGCCGAGTTCAACCTCGCCGCCGCGATCGGCCGCCTGGTCGCGCCCGAGCTTCACCTGCCGGTGCAGCTCTACGACATGGACCGCCATTATCGAGAGGTGCGGAACAAATGGATCGGTTTTGGCGGTGGTCTCAAGGAGTGAGCGGGTCGGCGCAGAGCTGCCGCTGGAAAATTCCGCCGGCACCGCCTAGCATAGCCGGATCCTCGGCGTTTAACGGTAGCTGCGATGTCGGACGCGAAACCTCAGCCAAAGGCGGCAACTCCGGGCATCTCGCCGCCGGAGCTTTCGATGCCGGAGCACTCTATGCCGGACCCTTCCATGGAGGAGATCATCGCCTCGATCAGCCGCATTATTGCCGAGGACAGCCGGACGGCCGATCCGCCGCCCCTGGCATCGCCGGCACCCAAGACCGCCGTTCTCGAACTGACCGAGGTGATCGAAGCCGACGGCTCAGTGCGCCGGTTGGCGCCTGTTTCCAGCTTCTCGGCCGGCGCCCCTCCGGATCAGGAGGAGATGCCGGGCCGCACCGCGGCGCGGCTTGAGCCGGAGCCGCCGCGGCCATTCGGCGCGACCGCGGAAAAGCCCGACCGCCCGAGCGAGCGCATTCTCTCGGCGGCGACCTCGGAGGCCGCGGCCACCGCCTTCGCCCGGCTCGGCGCCGGGCCGCGCGAGCGCCGCATGGGGGCCGACCTGCCGATCGGCGATGGCGCGCGTACGCTTGAGGAGTTGGTCCGCGACAGCTTGCGGCCGTTGCTGCAAGGATGGCTCGACGAGCATCTTCCGGGCATCGTCGAGCGCCTGGTTCGCAAGGCGATCGCGCGCGTCGTCGCCGAGGCGGAGCTCCGCTGAAACCGGGCGGCGGCGCCGTGAGACTACCGCAGGCAGGCGGTCGCGCAGCGAAGTTGTGACCGTAGGATTTCGGGCCCTCCGGCACCGGTTGTTTCAATCGAGGATAGTTCAGCAATGCTGGACAAGACTTTCGAACCCTCTGCCGTGGAACGGCGCTGCTACGCGCTGTGGGAGGGCTCGGGCGCATTCGCCGCCGACCCCGTCAGCAACAAGGCGCCCTTCACGATCATGATGCCGCCGCCCAACGTGACCGGCATCCTGCATATGGGTCACGCGCTGACCTTCACCTTGCAGGACGTGCTGGTCCGCTACCGGCGCATGCGCGGCCGCGACGTCTTGTGGCAGCCCGGCACCGACCACGCCGGCATCGCCACCGAGATCGTCGTAACTAACCAGCTCGCGGCGATGGGCATCAATAAGCGGGACGAGGGACGCGAGGCTTTTATCGAGCGAGTATGGCGATGGAAACTAGCGTCCGGCAGTGTCATCACGACGCAGCTGCGCCGCCTCGGCGCCTCGCCGGATTGGGCGCGCGAGCGCTTTACGATGGACCCAGGCCTCGCCGGCGCGGTCCGCCGAGTGTTCGTCCAGTTGTACCGGGAGGGGCTGGTCTACCGCGACCAGCGGCTGGTCAATTGGGACCCGGAGATGCACACGGTCATCTCCGACCTCGAAGTCGATAGCCGCGAGACCAAGGGTTCGCTGTGGCACATCCGCTACCCGGTGGAGGAGCTTCCGGGGCGGTTCATCACCGTCGCGACGACCCGGCCCGAAACCATGCTCGGCGATACCGCCGTCGCGGTGCATCCGGACGATTCGCGCTATGCCGATCTGGTGGGAAAGCATGTTCGCCTGCCATTGGTCGGCCGGCTGATCCCGATCGTCGCCGACGAGTACGCCGACCCGGAAACCGGCAGCGGCGCGGTCAAGATCACCCCGGCGCACGACTTCAACGATTTCGAGGTCGGGCGGCGGCATGGGCTGGCGCTCGTCAACATCTTCGACGCCGACGCGCGGCTCAACGACGCGGTGCCCCCTCCCTATCGCGGCCTCGACCGGTTCGCTGCGCGCGACAAGGTGGTGGCCGACCTCGATGCGGCCGGGCTCCTCGAGATGGTCGAGGAGCACGTTTTGATGGTGCCGCATCACGACCGCTCGGGCGTCGTGATCGAGCCGTGGCTGACCGACCAGTGGTTCTGCGACGCGCGCGCGCTGGCGGGGCCGGCGATCGCCGCGGTCGAGGACGGACGCACCTCGTTCGTGCCGCGACAGTGGGAGAACACGTTCTTCGAATGGATGCGCAACATCCAGCCCTGGTGCATCTCGCGCCAATTGTGGTGGGGGCACCAGATACCGGCTTGGTACGGGCCGGATGGCGCGGTCTTCGTCGCCGAGACCGAAGCCGAGGCATTGGCCGAAGCACAAGCGAAATGTGGCGAGGCGGTTACGCTGCGCCGGGACGAGGATGTGCTCGACACTTGGTTTTCGTCGGCCCTGTGGCCGTTTTCAACGCTCGGCTGGCCCGAGGAGACCCGCGAGCTCGCCCGCTATTATCCGGGCGACGTGTTGGTCACCGGCTTCGACATCATCTTTTTCTGGGTCGCCCGGATGATGATGATGGGGCTGCACTTCATGGACAATGTGCCGTTCCGCACGGTCTACATCCATGCGCTGGTGCGCGACGAGCGCGGCCAGAAAATGTCGAAGTCGCGCGGCAACATCATCGATCCGCTAGAGCTGATCGACCATTACGGCTGCGACGCATTGCGCTTCACCTTGTCGGCATTGGCCGCACCCGGCCGCGACATCAAGCTTTCCGAGGCGCGCGTCGAGGGCTACCGCAACTTTGCGACCAAGCTGTGGAACGCCGCGCGTTACGCGCAGCTGAACGGCTGCGTCCCGGCCGCCGGGTTTTCCCCGGCGCAAGCCCTACTGACGATCAACCGCTGGATCGCGGCGGCTACGGCCGACTGCGCCGCCGCAGTCACCGCCTCGCTCGAGGCCTATCGCTTCGACGAGGCGGCCGGGCGGCTCTATCAATTCGTCTGGGGCAGCTTTTGCGATTGGTACATCGAGTTTTCAAAGCCGATCCTGCAAGGCGAGGACGCGGCGGCGCGCAGCGAGACGCAGGCGACCACCGCCTGGGTTCTGGGCCAAATCCTGCGGCTCCTGCACCCGATCATGCCGTTCATCAGCGAGGAGCTGTGGCAGTATTTCGCCCCTGAAGAGGCAGGTCCGCTGATCAGCGCGTCGTGGCCCGAGCTGTCGCCGTCCGCGGTCGATCGCGCCGCCGCCTCCGACATGGAGTGGGTCATCGCGGCGATCTCAGCGATCCGTGCGGTGCGCGCCGAGATGGACGTGCCGCCAGCCACGCGCATGCCGCTTTTGGTCAAGGACGCCGAACCCGCAACGGTCGAGCGCATCGGCCGCCACCGCGAGCATTTCGTTCGGCTGGCGCGGGTCAACCGGATCGAGCCGGCGGCGACGGTCCCGGCCGGAGCGATCCAGGCGGTGGTCGAGGGCGCCACCCTGGCCTTGCCGCTCGGCGAGGTCGTCGACCTCGCCCGCGAGCAGGCGCGGCTCGTCAAGGAAATCGGCCGAACTCGACGCCGAGATCGCCAAGATCGGCGCCAAGCTCGGCAACCCGAACTTCGTCGCCAAAGCCAAGCCCGAGGTGGTCGAAGAGCAGCGCCTGCGCGAAGCCGAGGCGAGCCGGGACCGCGAGCGGCTGCGCGCGGCCCACCAACGTCTAATGGCGGTTTGACATCGGCATTGCGCGCGCACCGCCTCGGATTACCCGGTTTGCTCCCGGATCTCGACAGCGGCGACGCGACCTCGGGCTGCCCCTCGATCGGGCGACCGCGTCGCGGTTCGCGGCTTAGCTTCCGACCAGCGCGAGGATCAGTTTCGCCAGTTCTTGCTGGCGGAACGGCTTGGCGAGGCGCGGCAGGCTCAATTCGTCCTTCGGCACATCGGCATAGCCGGTGATGATGCCGACCGGCAGACTTGGCCGAGCACGACGGATCGCCGCGGCCAGCTGGGTTCCGGTCATCCCCGGCATCGCGTAGTCGGTGATCACCAGATCGGCGTCGGTGCCCGACTTCAGCGCATCGAGTGCCGCCGCGGCCGAGGATGCTTCGATCGCGGTATGCCCGAGATCCTCGATCATCGCCACGGTCCCGGCCGCGACGATCGGATCGTCATCGACCACCAGCACTCGGAAATGACGCGGCTCGTCGACGCAGAGCGCCGCTGTCGGCGTCGCGCGCTCCGCCTCGGCCACCGGCGCGGCCGGAAGCCACAATTCGATTAAGGTGCCGTGCTGGGGTTGGCTGGCGATCCGAATGGCGCCACCGGACTGGGCAACAAAGCCCTCGACCATCGATAGCCCGAGGCCGGTGCCGCGACCCGGACCCTTGGTCGTGAAAAACGGCTCGGTCGCGCGGCTCAGGGTAGCCTCGTCCATGCCGCAGCCGCTGTCGCCGACCCCGATGCAAACATAGCCACCGGCGCTCAAGCCTGGCACCTGGCCGCTGCCGATCCGCTCCAAACGCCCGGTAAGGCGCAAAGAGCCGCCCTGCGGCATCGCGTCCCGCGCGTTGACCGCCAGGTTCAAGAGGGCCAGCTCGAGCTGGTTGGGATCGACGCGCGTCGGCGCAAGGTCGGCGCTGAAATCGGTGGTGATCCGGATCGCAGGACCAAGCGAACGCTGCAGCATCTCGATCATGCTGTCGACGAGCTTGCCGACCTCGACGATTTCGGGCCGCAGCTCCTGGCGGCGGGCGAAGGCCAGCATCCGCTTGGTCAAGGAAGCGCCCCGCTCGGCCCCCTGGATCGCCCCGTCGACGAGGCGTAAGAGCCGCGGATCGCCCGGCATGCGCTTGCGCACCAGCTCGAGATTGCCGAGCACCGCCATCAAGAGATTGTTGAAATCGTGCGCCACGCCGCCGGTCAGCTGGCCGAGGCTTTCGAGTTTTTGCATCTCGTGCACCTGGGCGAGCGCCGCCTCGCGCTCGCGGGTCCGCTCCTCGACCCGTTGCTCGAGCTCTTCGTTGGTCCGGGCGAGCTCGGCGGTCCGTTCGGCGACCCGGCTCTCGAGCTCGGCGTTCAGTTTTTCGAGCTGCCGGGTCTTGCGATAGAGCTCGGCAAAGACCTTGACCTTGGCGCGCAGCAGGTCGGGGACCACCGGCACCGGAACGTAGTCGAGCGCACCCAGCTGGTAGCCGCGCAAGAGGTCGATGTCGGTCACCTGGATCGCCGAGACGAAGATGATCGCGGTCGTCTGAAAGCGCGGGTGCTCGCGGATCATCGAGGCCAGCTGAAACCCGTCGAGTTCGGGCATGCACACGTCGATCAGAATAATCGCAACGTTACGCTTCAAGAGCTGCTCGAGCGCCTCGGCGGCCGACCCTGCCTTGATCAGATTTTCCCCGAGCTGCTCCAGAATGATCTCGTAGCTCAACAGCTTCGCCGGCTGGTCGTCGACCAGCAGGATGTCGACCGGCTCAGAGGCCATGGTCATCGGCCCTCGGCCCGCAGCCTCCTCGGGAGCCGCGAGTGCGGCAACCGGCACCGTCTCTTGAGAGTGCATCGGCGTTAGCGGTGCAGCCACATCCGAAGCGCCGAGAGCAGCTGTTCGGTATTGACGGGCTTGGCCAAGTAATCGGAAGCGCCGGCATCGAGGCATTTCTCGCGATCGCCCTTCATCGCCTTGGCAGTCAAGGCGATGATCGGCAGTCGGCGATAGGCTGGGTCGGCCCGGATCACCTGGATCGTCTGATAGCCGTCCATCTCCGGCATCATGATGTCCATCAGCACGATCGCCAAGCCCGGCGTCGACCGCACCAGAGCGACTGCTTCATTCCCGGTCGTCGCGGTCAGGACATTCATGCCACGACGCTCCAGAACGCTGCTCAAGGCAAAGATATTCCGGGCGTCGTCGTCGACCAGCAGCACCGTCCTGCCGATCAGGTCCTCGTCGGAACTGTGCAGGCGCTCGATCATCGTCTGCTTGTCCGGCGGCAGATCGGCGACCACCCGGTGCAGGAAGAGTGCGGTTTCGTCGAGCAGGCGCTCGGGCGATTCGACCCCCTTGACGACGACGCTGCGGGCGATCGTGTGCAGCTGAGCGTCCTCTTCGGGCGACAGCTCCCGGCCGGTGAAGACGACGATCGGCAGATCCGACAGTGCGCGATCCTGGCGCACCTCGTCGAGCAGGTCGAAACCCGACATGTCAGGCAGGCGCAAATCGAGCACCGCGCAATCGACCTGCCGCCGGCGCAAGGTGTCGAGCGCCTCGGCCCCGGTGCCAGCGGTCAGGACATCGATATCGTCGTGGCCCAGCAATTCCGAGATGCCGAGCTGCTCGGCCGGGTTGTCCTCGATGACGAGGAGCCGCTTGCGCCGGGATTTCACATACTCCTTCAAGCGCCCGAACGCGGCTTCGAGGTCGTGGGCCGTAGACGGCTTGGTCACAAACGAAAACGCGCCGCGCGCCAGCCCGTGCTGCCGGTCCTCGTCGAGAGTGACGATCTGCACCGGAATATGCCGCGTTGCCGGGTCCTGCTTCAGTTGGTTCAGCACGGTCCAGCCGAGCATGTCGGGCAGGAACACATCGAGCGAGACCGCGGTCGGCTGGTACTCGCGGGCCAGCGCCAGCGCGTCGGCGCCGCGCGTCGCGAGCAGCACCTTGAACCCGGCATCGTGGGCGAGATGGGTCAGGATGCGCCCGTAATGCGGGTCGTCCTCGATCACCAGGAGGGAGGTTTCACCCGGCTGAACGATCTCCCGGTCATCGGCAATCTGCTCGACCGGCAGCTCCGCCAGGCGCGCCGCGGCAAGCGAAGCGACATCCGGCTGAACCGAGGTAGCCCCCGAGGAGATCCCCAGGGTCGCCGACGGCCCGACAAATTTGAGCGGCAGATAAAGCGTAAAGGTGCTGCCGATGCCGGGTGCGCTCCTCAGCTGGATCTCGCCGCCGAGCAGGTTCGACAGCTCCCGGCTGATCGCCAGGCCGAGCCCGGTGCCGCCGAACCGGCGGTTGGTGCTGGCCTCGGCCTGCTGGAACGCTTCGAACACGATCTTCTGCTTTTCCGGAGGGATGCCAATGCCGGTGTCGGTCACCTCGAAGGCGACCACCGCCGGCGCGTTGTTCAGCACCGGATTGTCCGGACTCCAGCCGCTGATCGCCGAATGGATGCTGAGTTTGACCCCGCCTTGATCGGTGAATTTGAACGCATTCGACAACAGGTTCTTCAGCACCTGCTGGAGGCGCTTCGAATCGGTGATCATGCTGCGGCCGAGCTTGGGATCGATCGAGGCGTCGAAGGCCAGCCGCCGGCGCTCCGCCTCGTGGCGGAACGGCCGCGCCACCATGTCCTGCAAGGTCGCGAAGAACACCTCCTCGGCATCGACGGTCACGGTGCCCGATTCGATCTTGGACAGGTCGAGGATGTCGCTGATCAGGTTCATCAGGTCGGTGCCGGCGCTGTGGATCGTGCGGCCGAACTCGACTTGTTTCGCCGTCAGGTTGCCGTCGGGGTTGTCGCCGAGCTGCTGGCCGAGAATGAGAATGCTGTTCAACGGTGTGCGCAGCTCGTGCGACATGTTGGCAAGGAAATCGGACTTGTATTTGGAGGCCAGCGCCAGCTCGGTCGCCTTCTCCTCGAGCGCCCGGCGCGCCTGCTCGATCTCCTGGTTTTTGCGCTCGACCTCGACATTGCGTTCTTCGAGCTGTTGCGCCTTCTGCTCGAGCTGCTCGTTGGTCTGCTGCAATTCGCGCTGCTGGGTCTGCAGCTCGGCCGCCAATTGCTGCGACTGGGTCAGGAGTCCCTCGGTCTGCATCGTCGCTTCGATGCTGTTCAAGACGATGCCGATACTGGCGGTCAGCTGGTCCAGAAACGAGATCTGCAATTCGGTGAATGTCGCCAGCGAAGCCAGCTCGATGACCGCCTTGACCTGGCCTTCGAACAGCACCGGCAGCACGATGATGTTCTTCGGCGTCGCCTTGAAAAGCCCCGAGGTCACCGGCGCCACCTCGGCCGGAATGTCGGTGATCAGCATGCGCCGCGGATCCGACCCGCATTGGCCGACCAAGCCCTGCCCCGGTCGCAGATATCGCGGATGGCCGTTCGCCTCGTCGTCGGCGAACGCGGACAAGAGGCGCAGCCCGGAGTCGCCCTCGGTCAGATAAATGACGCCGTTCTGAGAATTGACCAGCGGCGCCAGCTCGCTGAGCAGCATGCGCCCGACCGTCGCCAGATCGCGCTGTCCCTGGAGCATGTTGGTGAAGCGGGCGAGATTGGTCTTCAGCCAGTCCTGCTCGGTGTTGCGGTCGGTCGTCAGCCGCAGATTGTCGATCATCGTGTTGATGTTGTCTTTGAGCTCGGCGACCTCGCCGCGCGCCTCGACCTGGATCGAGCGGGTCAGATCGCCTTTGGTCACGGCGGTGGCGACCTCGGCGATGGCGCGCACCTGCGTCGTCAGATTGGCGGCGAGCAGGTTGACATTGCCGGTCAAGTCCTTCCAGGTGCCGGCGGCACCCGGCACGTTGGCCTGGCCGCCGAGCCGCCCCTCGACACCGACCTCGCGCGCTACGCTGGTCACCTGATCCGCGAACGTGGCCAGCGTGCCGGTCATGTTGTTGATGGTCTCGGCCAGGGCGGCGACCTCGCCCATCGATTTGACCGTCAGATTTTGCTGGAGGTCGCCGTTGGCGACGGCGGTCACCACCTTGACGATGCCGCGGACCTGCTCGGTCAGATTGGCGCCCATGACGTTGACCGTGTCGGTCAGGTCCTTCCAGGTGCCGGCGACGCCGGGCACCGCCGCCTGGCCGCCGAGCTTGCCTTCGGTGCCGACCTCGCGCGCAACCCGCGTCACCTCCGAGGCGAAGGCGTTCAATTGGTCGACCATCGTGTTGATCGTGTTCTTGAGCTCGAGGATCTCGCCTTTGACGTCGACGGTGATCTTGCGCGACAGGTCGCCGCGCGCCACCGCGGTCGTCACCTCGGCGATGTTGCGCACCTGGGTCGTCAGATTGGCGGCCAAGAGGTTCACGTTGTCGGTCAAGTCCTTCCAGGTGCCGGCGACGCCGGGAACCACGGCCTGGCCGCCGAGCTTGCCCTCGGTGCCGACTTCGCGGGCGACCCTGGTCACCTCGGCCGCGAACGAGCGCAGCTGCTCGACCATCGTATTTAAGGTCTCCTTGAGCAGCAGGATCTCGCCGCGCACGTCGACCGTGATCTTTTTCGACAAATCGCCGCTAGCGATCGCGGTCGCGACCTCGGCGATGTTGCGCACCTGACCGGTCAGGTTCGACGCCATGAAATTGACGTTGTCGGTCAGGTCTTTCCAGGTGCCGGCCACGCCCGGCACCGCCGCCTGGCCGCCGAGCTTGCCCTCGGTGCCGACCTCGCGCGCAACCCGCGTCACCTCCGAGGCGAAGGCGTTGAGCTGATCGACCATCGTGTTGATCGTGTTCTTGAGCTCGAGGATCTCGCCTTTGACGTCGACGGTGATCTTGCGCGACAGGTCGCCGCGCGCGACCGCGGTCGTCACCTCGGCGATGTTGCGCACCTGGCCGGTCAAATTGCCGGCCATCGAGTTGACGTTGTCGGTCAAATCCTTCCAGGTGCCGGCCACGCCCGGAACCTGCGCCTGGCCGCCGAGCCGCCCTTCGGTGCCGACCTCGCGGGCGACGCGGGTCACCTCACCGGCGAAGCGGTTCAGCTGATCGACCATCGTGTTGAGGGTTTCCTTCAGCTGAAGGATTTCGCCGCGTACATCGACGGTGATCTTGCGCGACAGATCGCCGTTAGCGATCGCGGTCGCGACTTCGGCGATGTTGCGTACTTGGCCGGTCAGATTGCCAGCCATCGAGTTGACGTTGTCGGTCAAGTCCTTCCAGGTGCCGGCGACGCCGGGAACCACGGCCTGGCCGCCGAGCCGCCCTTCGGTGCCGACCTCGCGGGCGACGCGCGTCACCTCGCCGGCGAAAGCATTGAGCTGATCGACCATCGTATTGATGGTTTCTTTCAGCTGCAGGATCTCGCCCGAGACCGTGACCGTGATCTTTTTCGAAAGATCGCCGCGGGCGACGGCGGTCGCGACCTCGGCAATGTTGCGCACCTGGCCGGTCAGGTTGCCGGCCATGTAGTTGACACTATCGGTCAGGTCCTTCCAGGTGCCGGCCACACCCCTGACCTGCGCCTGGCCACCGAGCTTGCCCTCGGTGCCGACCTCGCGGGCGACGCGGGTCACTTCCCCGGCGAACGCGTTCAGCTGATCGACCATCGTGTTGATGGTGTCCTTCAGCTGCAGGATCTCGCCGGAAACGTTGACCGTGATCTTCTTCGACAGATCGCCGCTGGCGATCGCGGTGGCGACCTCGGCGATGTTGCGCACCTGGGCGGTCAAATTGCCGCCCATCGAGTTGACGCTCTCGGTCAAATCCTTCCAAGTGCCGGCGACCCCGAGCACGTTGGCCTGGCCGCCGAGCCGCCCGTCGGTGCCGACCTCGCGCGCGACGCGGGTGACTTCGCCGGCGAACGCGTTCAGCTGATCGACCATCGTGTTGATGGTTTCCTTCAGCTGCAGGATCTCGCCCGAGACGTTGACCGTAATCTTCTTCGATAGATCGCCGCGGGCGATCGCGGTCGAGACCTCGGCGATGTTGCGCACCTGCGCCGTCAGGTTGCCGGCCATGAAATTGACGCTGTCGGTCAAATCCTTCCAGGTTCCGGCTACACCCGGCACCTGCGCCTGCCCGCCGAGGCGCCCTTCGGTGCCGACCTCGCGCGCAACCCGCGTCACTTCCGAGGCGAAGGCGTTCAGCTGGTCGACCATCGTGTTGATCGTGTCTTTGAGCTCGAGGATCTCGCCGCGCACATCGACGGTGATCTTGCGCGACAGGTCGCCGCGCGCGACCGCGGTCGTCACATTGGCGATGTTGCGCACCTGGTCGGTCAGGTTGCCGCACATCGCGTTGACCGAGTCAGTCAAATCTTTCCAGGTGCCGGCGACTCCGGGAACCAGGGCCTGGCCGCCGAGCTTGCCCTCGGTGCCGACCTCGCGCGCAACCCGAGTCACTTCCGAGGCGAAGGAACGCAGCTGGTCGACCATCGTGTTGATGGCTTCCTTGAGCAGCAGGATCTCGCCGCGGACATCGACCGTGATCTTTTTCGACAGATCGCCGCTGGCGACGGCAATCGTGACCTCGGCGATGTTGCGCACCTGGGCGGTCAAGTTCGAGGCCATGGAGTTGACGCTCTCGGTCAAGTCCTTCCAGACGCCGCTGACCTCGCGGACCTGCGCTTGGCCGCCGAGCTTGCCGTCGGTGCCGACTTCGCGCGCGACGCGCGTCACCTCCGAGGTGAACACGCCCAATTGCTTGATCATCGTGTTGACGATGGTCGCCGAGCGCAGGAATTCGCCCTTCAGCGGCCGCCCGTCGACGTCGAGCGGCACGGTGCGCAACAGATCGCCCTGCGCCACCGCCGCGATCGCGTGGGTGACCGCTGCCGTCGGCCAGAGGAGATCGTCGATCAGGGTATTGACCGAGATCTCCATCTCGCTCCAGGCGCCGTCCGACAGCCCGAACCGGACACGGCTGCGGGTTCTGCCCTCGCGGCCGACGACATGGCCGACTTCTTCGAGCTGGCGGGCCATGCGCTCGTTGGCGGCGACGATGTCGTTGAAAATGTCGGCGATCTTTCCGGTCAACCCGGTCTGGTCGCCGGCCAGCCGCACCGAGAAATCGCCGCGGCGCATCGCCTGCAGCGCCTGCAGCAGCGCATGCTGATCGAAATTTCCGTCGAGGTCGCCATTGGCGTGCCCATTGGCGTCGGTCCGCCCGTCCAAATCTGCCAAGGATGGCGGCCCCGGTGCGCGATCGGGGATCGTCTCGGTGACGGAAGCGCTCGACGGCATGGATCGATCCTCATCTTCGCAACGAATTTCGGAAGCTAACCTAGGGCGGCGATTCGGCTCGGGCTCCCGGCCCTCGCGTCCAATCCTCGAAGGTCCCGGAGATCTTTGCTTCGGCGCGCGCTCTGCCGGTCCGGAGGCTCTGCGATGATCCTAGCAAAGATCGCACCGGACCCCGCCGTCACATCGAAAGCGCGCGCATTCCCCTGCCCCTTCTTAACGCCACAGCGCATCAGTTTCTCTAAAGCAGAGATATCATCGCAAAATGCTACCACAGATTTCGAAGACTTGGATGCTTTTATGGCGCTGCTGATCGTAACATTTTGTAACGAATATTGTCTGAATGATCGCCTGGCTGAAGTTTATAGCCGGGTATCCGTAAATTCGCCTCTGCGGGACCATGTTCCTTTCCGGCGGGCCAACGTTCGGCGCCGAAACTCTCAACCGGAATTGAAGGGCACATCTCGCGTTTCGATTGCTTCCGCGCCGCCGAATGGGATAATTTTTGCTACCTCCACCAGCCGAAGCCGCGCTGCTCCGCGGCCGAGATCGGGCGGGGGATCATTTTTTGGGGGGCAAGCACAATGTTTAGGACGATCGCAGTCTGTTCGGTCCTGCTTTTCGCCGCGGCGGCCCCGGTTCGGGCCCAGCCGGCGCCGGCGCATCCGGCGGTCACGCACACCCATGCGGCATCGACGCACCCCGGCGTGTCGTCTGGCGCCGCGGCCGATCAGTTCGCCACGGAGCAGGCGGCAAAGACCCATTGCCCCGGCGATACGATCGTCTGGGCCAATCTGGGCGGCTCGAAGGCCTATCACATGAGCGGCAACAAATATTACGGCAAAACCAAGCACGGCGCTTACATGTGCCAAAAGGAAGCCGATCAGTCGGGGTTTCATCCGGCGGGTCGCCGCGTGCATAATACATCCGCAAAAAGCACCGCTACCAAGACGAGCAAATAATCCGTTTGACTCTGCGGCGCCCACTCCGGCCGGTTGTCAAAATCAAACGGATGACGCGATCGCCACCAGTTCGCCGTTCTGGGTGCATTCGGGCAGCGCCAACGAGACAAAGGCGTCGGCGACATTCTCTGGCGAGGGCAGCGAGGCGGGGTCCTCGCCGGGGAAGGCGCGGGCGCGCAGCCGGGTGCGCACGGTGCCGGGGTCGATCAGGTTGGCGCGCACGCTCGTCTTCTCGATTTCGGCGGCATAGATGCTGACCAGCATGTCGAGGGCGGCCTTGCTGACCGCGTAGGGGCCCCAATAGGCCAGGAGCCCCTCGGCCGCCCGGCTAGTCACGAAGATCGCCCGACCAGCCGGCGCCGCGCGCAGCAGCCTGTCCATCGCCCGAATCAGGCGCCAATTCGCGGTCAGGTTGAGATCGATGATCTCAGTCCACATCGCCGGCGGGATATGGCCGAGCGGCGAAAAGGCGCCGAGCGCGCCAGCGTTGCCGACCAGGATGTCGAGCCGGCCATAGCGCTCGCAGAGCGCCGCCGCGAGCTCGTCGATCTTGATGAAATCGCGCAGATCGAGCGGGACCAGGGTGGCGCTGCCGCCGGCGCCGCGAATGGCGTCATCGACTTCTTCGAGACCGCCCACTGTGCGCGCCGCTAGCACGACATGCGCGCCCTCGGCGGCGAAGCGCAATGCGACCGCGGCGCCGATGCCGCGCGAGGCGCCGGTAACGAGCGCAATCTTGCCCGCAAGCCGCCGACCTGGCGCGGTCGTTTCTGCGTCTAAACCCATCAGACCGACGCGAAATTAAGAAGGCTGCTTCCGAAAATGCCCATCACCCCCGCGAAAGCGAGGGTCGAGCACAATTGCTCGGAACTCATGACCCTGGGTTCCTGCTTTCGCGGGAATGACGAAGGAGGTGTTAATAACATTTAGTATTTCAGTTGGTCAGGTCGGCTCGGACAGCAGGGACAATTGAACCGAGACCTTACCGTTGTCGGCGTCGACCAGCGGGATCGGGTAGTCGCCGGTAAAGCAGGCGTCGCAAAAGCGCGGCGCCCGCGGGTCGCGCCCGGCTTCGCCCATCGCCCGATAGAGCCCTTCGATCGACAGAAAGGCGAGGCTATCGACGCCGATATACTCGGCCATCCCAGCGACATCGTAGCGCGCGGCGAGCAACTGGTCGCGCTCGGGCGTGGCGATCCCGTAATAGCAGGGATGGCTCGTCGGCGGGCTGGAGATCCGCATATGCACCTCGCGCGCTCCGGCCCGCCGGACCATCTCGACGATCTTGATCGAGGTGGTGCCGCGCACGATCGAATCGTCGACGAGGACGACCCTTTTGGCAGCGAGATTGGCGCGGCTGGCATTGTGCTTCAACCGCACGCCCAAATGGCGGATCTGCTCGGTCGGCTCGATAAAGGTGCGCCCGACATAATGGTTGCGGATGATACCGAGCTCGAACGGCACCCCCAATTCCTGAGAATAGCCGAGGGCCGCCGGGACTCCCGAAATCGGGAACCGGCACGACGATGTCGGCATCGACATGGCTCTCGCGGGCGAGCTCGCGGCCGATACGCTTGCGCGCGTCGTAGACGCTCGTCCTCTCGACGACACTATCCGGTCGGGCGAAATAGATGTGCTCGAAGACGCAGAACCGGCTGTCGCGACGGCCGAACGGCAACAGGCTCCTTACACCGTTCGGGTCGATGATGACGATCTCGCCGGCAGCGACGTCGCGCACGAAATCTGCGCCGATGATGTCGAGCGCGCAGGTTTCCGAAGCCAGGATCCAGGCCTCCCCGAGGCGGCCCAGCACCAGCGGCCGCACCCCCAGCGGGTCGCGCACGCCTATCAATTCGTCCTGCGACAGTGCCGCCAGCGAATAGGCGCCCTGGACCTGTCGCAGCGCGTCGGTCAGCCGGTCGACGACGGTCTCCTTGAGGCTCGTCGCGATCAGGTGGACGATGACCTCGGTGTCGCTGGTGGACTGGAACAGGCTGCCGCGGCGCACAAGCTGGCGGCGCAGCTGATAGGAGTTGGTCAGGTTGCCGTTGTGGCAGATGGCGAGCCCGCCGAACTCGAAATCAGCGAACAACGGCTGGATGTTACGCAACGCCACCTCGCCGGTCGTCGCATAGCGCACATGGCCGATCGCGGCCCGTCCCGGTAGGCGCCCGATCACCTCTTTCGAGCTGAAGTTATCGCTGACCTGGCCCATGCCGCGGTGGACGCTGAACTGCTCGCCGTCATAAGCGACAATGCCGGCCGCCTCCTGTCCGCGATGCTGCAGCGCGTGCAGCCCGAGTGCCACCAGCGCCGCGGCCTCTGGATGGCCGTAGACGCCGAACACGCCGCATTCCTCATGCAGGTGATCCACGTCCGAGGGATCGCTCAGGCGATCGGCCGAGGCGTCGGGGAAAACGGCGTTCGCGGGATCGGTTGCAAGCATGAGCGATCCTCGTCTCGGCCTATCCAAAATGGTTACGGAACCGGCCGAATGCGAGTGGGACCGCACGCCGCAACCCCGCTAGCGGGAGTTGTTGATCAGCCGATCCAGATCCTGCTGCTCGGCAGGCTTGTAAGCCGGCGCGGTCGGTTCCGCGGTCTTGGGCAGTATCGGGGCGACGGCCGGGCTGGACAGCGCCCCCATCGCGGCGCGCACCGTATCGGCCTGGCCGAGCGCGCGCTGGGCGTCGTCAGCTGCTGACGCCGTCCTGATCTGCAGTGCTTGCGGCAGCATGCCGCGCAGCGTGTCGGCGCCCTCGACCAGAAACGGCTCGCTTTTCGCGTTCTGCAGCCAGTCCGGGCGGTCGGTCTGCGGCAGGCTGATGTCGATTATCAGATAGGCGAGCGAAACCAGCACGAGGCCGCGCGCCACGCCGAAAATCAGGCCCAAGGTTCGGTCGATCGGCGAGAGTGCGCTCGAATTCACCAGGCGCGCAACCGAACCGGTTAGGATCGTCAGACCGATCAGAAGGATCAGGAACAGGCCGGCGCCGGCAATCAGGTCGGCGAGCAACGGCGTCGTGACGAAATGCGCGACGATCCCGTAGGCGTAGCCAAACCCGTAGAGCGTGATCAGCGCCGCCCCCGCCCAGGCAACGATCGACAGCGCCTCGCGCACGAAGCCGCGGGCAAAGGCGAACACCGCCGAGAGCGCGATCACCAGCAGAACGGCGAGATCGACGGCGTTCACGACGCCACCCCGATCCGCGTGCCGATCCGTCCCGGGCGGCGGGTCACGCGTTGTGGTGACAGCCGCTCGACCAGATCGCTCAGATGGGCCATCGTCGTCATAGCCAGGCCGGCCTCGGCGGCGGCCGCGCGCCGCCTTTCGCCGCGGCTCGGGACCCACGCTTCGGCAAAGCCGAGCTTGTGCGCTTCTTTGAGCCGCGCCTCGCTGTGGCCGACCGGGCGCACCTCGCCCGACAGCGCGATCTCGCCGAAGACGACGCTATTGGCCGGAACCGGGGTTTCGCGCAGCGCCGAGACCAGCGCCGCCGCGACCGCCAGATCCGCTGCCGGCTCGACGATGCGCAGCCCGCCGGCGATGTTCAGATAAAGGTCATTGGCGCCGATCGGGAGACCGCAGCGCGCTTCGAGCACCGCGGTGATCATCGCCAGCCGGGCCGCGTCCCAGCCCACGACCGCCCGCCGGGGGGTGCCGAGCAGCGCCGGGGCGACCAAGGCCTGAATTTCGACTAGCACCGGGCGGGTGCCCTCGATGCCGGCAAACACCGCCGAGCCGCTGACCGGTCCGGGCCGAGGTCTCGTCCGACTCGTCTTCTCCGGGGGCGCCGGCGGCATCCGACCTCGTGGCCTGATGGCCGCCGAGGAACAGCGCCGAGGGGTTCGGCACCTCGACCAGCCCGCGCTCGCTCATCTCGAACACCCCGATCTCGTCGGTCGCGCCAAAACGGTTCTTGATCGCACGCAGGATGCGAAATCGATGGCCGCGCTCGCCTTCGAAATACAATACGGTGTCGACCATGTGCTCGAGCACGCGCGGCCCGGCGATGACCCCTTCCTTGGTCACATGGCCGACCAGGACCAGCACCAACCCGCGCTGCTTGGCGACCTGGATCAACTCCTGCGCCGCGCCGCGCACCTGGCTGACGCTGCCGGGAGCGCTGTCGAGGGTGTCGAGATACATGGTCTGGATCGAATCGATGACCACCAGGTCGGGCGCGCCCGTGCGATCGAGCGAGGCGAGGATGTCACGCACGTTGCTCGCCGCCGCCAGTTGTACCGGGCTCGCCGCGACGCCGAGCCGGAGGGCGCGCAAGCGCACCTGGTCGATCGCCTCCTCGCCGGTGATATAGGCCGCACGCGCCGGCGTCCCCCCGGTCGAGGCGATCGCCGCCGCCGCTTGCAGGAGCAGGGTGGATTTGCCGATGCCGGGATCGCCGCCGACCAGGATCGCCGAGCCGGCGACAAACCCGCCGCCGCACACCCGGTCGAGTTCGGCGATGCCAGTCGCCCGACGCGGCGGCAACAAACTCGGCCCGGTCAGCCCGAAAAAGTTGAGGCTGCGGCCGCCCTGACGATCGAGGCCTTTGGGCAGGCCCGCGCGCGGTACTTCCTCGATCAGGCTGTTCCAGGCGCCGCAGCCCTCGCAGCGGCCGGTCCATTTGGCGTGCACCGCGCCGCATCGCTCACAGGCATACTTCGCCAGAGCCCGTGCCATCGGCTCACCCTTTCCAGAGGGAGTGACAGGCCGAGCCGGCCGTCATGTCGCGCGGACCTGCATCCGGATCGGCCCCTCCGCGCGGCCGTTGATGAACTGATCGACAAACGGATTGCCGGAATGGTCGATCTCGGCCGCCGGGCCTTGCCAGATAATCCTCCCCTTGTGCAGCATGGCGATCCGATCGGCGATCTTGCGTGCGCTGACCATGTCGTGGGTAATCGAAACCGCGGTGGCGCCCAGTTCGCGCACGCATTTCAAGATCAGGTCGTTGATCACATCAGCCATGATCGGATCGAGGCCGGTGGTCGGTTCGTCGAAAAAGATGATTTCGGGGTCGGCGGCGACTGCACGGGCCAACGCCACCCGCTTTTGCATGCCGCCCGACAGCTCGGCCGGGCGCAATTCGCCGACCTCATGGCCGAGCCCGACCGCGGCGAGCTTCGCGAGCGCGACCTCCCTTGCCACCTGCCGCTCCATGCCGCGCCCCTGGATCAGCCCGAACGCGACATTCTCCCACACCAGCAGCGAGTCGAACAGCGCGCTTCCCTGAAACAGCACGCCGAATTTCTGCAGCAGTCGCTCGCGAGCGGCACGGCCGAGGCGCACCGTTTCGGTGCCGTCGATATGGATCGATCCGGCCTCGGGGTGCAGCAGGCCGAGGATGCATTTGACCAGCACGGATTTGCCGGTCCCCGAACCGCCGATCACGACAAGGCTCTCGCCGGCCGCGAAATCGAGATCAAGGCCGTCGAGCACGCGATTTCGGCCGAACGATTTTTCGAGCCCGCGCACGTCGATCTTGGGCGTCCCCGCGCTGTCGGCGCTCATATGGTCATCGCGAGAACAATGCCTGGGTGATCCCATAATCGAGGACGAGGATCAGGATCGAGGCCGAAACCACGGCATAGGTGGTCGCCTGGCCGACCCCTTGTGCCCCGCCGCGCGAATGATAACCGTGATAACAGCCCATCAGCGCGACGATAAAGCCGAAGACGGCAGCCTTGATAAGGCCTGAGACGACGTCGCTAGCCTCTAGATATTGCTGGGTGCGGGCAAGATAGGCTTGCGGGTTAAATCCGAACTTGTAGATCGCGACCAGGTAGCCCCCGAAAACGCCGATGATGTCGGCGACGAAGACCAGCAGCGGCAGTGTCACCAGCCCCGCGATCAAGCGCGGCAGCACCAAATAGCGCAATGGGTTGACGGATAATGTCGTCAGCGCGTCGATCTGGTCGGTGACGCGCATCGTGCCGATCTCGGCGGCCATTGCAGCACCCACCCGGCCGGCGACCATCAGCCCGGCGATCACCGGGCCGAGTTCGCGGGTGACCGACAGGACGACGACGGTCGCGATCGCGCTCTCGGCGGCAAATCGGCTAAACCCGGTATAGGATTGGAGGGCTAGCACCATGCCGGTAAAGATCGCGGTCAGGCCCACGACCGGCAGCGAGAAATAGCCGATGTCGAGCATCTGGCGCAGCATCGCTCGCGGGTAGAAAGGCGGCGAAAACGCCGTCGCCAGGGCGGCTCCGGCGAACATCGCCAGCCGGCCGGTCGCGGCCAGAAAGCCGAGGAAGGCGGCGCCGATCGAGGCGAGAAAACTCATGGTCGGACGATAGTGGTCAATCCGGCTAAGGCGCTCGGTTCGAGCACGGCGCTCGGTTCGGGCAACGCGTCCGCGGCGCGCCGATAGATCCGATGATAGCGGCGGCCAAGAGAAGTCAGGATTTCGTAGCCGATTGTCCCGGCGTCGGCGGCCGCGGCGTCGATCCCATACTCATCGCCGAGCAATTCGATGAGACCGCCGGGCCGCGCCCGCGAAGGGGCCACCGCGGAGACATCGAAGACCGCGAGATCCATCGAAACCCGGCCGAGCAATGGCACGCGCACTCCGCCGATGCGGCCCGACCCGCGATGGCTCAGCGAACGCAGCCACCCGTCCGCATAGCCGACCGCCACGGTCGCCAAGCGCCCCGCCGCAGTCATCACATGAGCGGCACCGTAGCCAACCGGCTGACCCGCGTCAACCTCCCGGATTTGCAGGATTCTTGCCATCAGACGGACGATTTGACGCATCGGATTGGGCATGCCCGGCTGCGGATTGACGCCATAGAGCGCGGCTCCCGGCCGGACAAAATCGAAATGAAACGCGCGGCCGAGAAAAATCCCCGAGGACGCGGCTAAGCTGGCCGGCATGACGCCCAGCCGGCACCGCGCCGCAACGAAGCGCGCGTGCTGCTGCGCATTAAGCGGGTGCTCCGGCTGGTCGGCGCAAGCGAGATGGCTGACCACCGCGCGCCAACCGATCGCACCGGGGCGGCCCAGGCGGTCCGCCATATGGTCGAGCTCGCGCGGCGCCAAACCGAGCCGGGCCATTCCGGTGTCGACATGCAGCATCGCCGGCAATGACCCCCGCTTTGCTGCCTGCTGCTCCCATTCGCCAATTTGGCCCGGATCGTTGAGCACCGGAACGAGCCGGTGCGAGGCGAACTCCGCCGCCGAGCCGGGCGACGGGCCGTTGAAGACGGCGATCTCGACCCCCTCGGGCAAAGCCGCGCGCAAACTCAGCGCCTCGTCGAGGCTGGCGACAAAAAAGCGCCGACACCCGGCATCGGCGAGCGCTGTCGCGACCGCCGCAGCGCCGAGCCCATACGCGTCGGCCTTGACCACGGCGGCACAGGAAGCGGGCGCGACCAGCTGCGACAGCAAGCGCCAATTGGAGACGATCCCCGCAAGGTCGATTGCGAGCACACCTCCGGCACAGTCGGCGCGATCGATGGCCATAAGCGGCCCCCTGCCACCCGTCGGCAGACGGACACGGACCGGCGTGCCGCCTGTTCAATCCGAAGGCACAGGATCATGATTCGCGCCGCTCGGCCAGTTCCTTTGCAGGCGTTCTCGCGAGTGCTGAGGGCGGCCGCTCACTTCCCGGCTGCTAAAATGCAACAGCGATGGTTCGCTGCGCCGTTGGCTACCAGCCCGAGCAGCGGGAGGAGGTGCGCTGATAGAACCCGCGGTGAGCGGAAAGCGGCTTTTCGTCGGCGGGTTGAGGTGCGATGGTCTGGCGATGGTCCCTCTCTCCGTTCTCGATCTCTCGCCGATCGTCGAAGGCGGCGACGCCGGTCAGTCGCTGCGCAATTCGCTCGACCTGGCGCGGCATGTCGAGGCGCTCGGCTACCGCCGCTTCTGGATGGCCGAGCATCACAATTTGCCCGGCATCGCCAGTGCGGCGACCGCGGTGGCGCTGGCCCATGTCGCGGCCGGCACGAACCGCATCCGGATCGGCGCCGGCGGCATCATGCTGCCGAACCACGCACCGCTGATAATCGCCGAACAGTTCGGCACCCTCGCGGCGCTGCATCCCGGCCGGGTCGAGCTCGGTCTCGGCCGCGCGCCCGGGTCGGACCAGGTCACCGCGCGGGCGGTGCGCCGCGCCCTGCTCGGCGGCGCCGAAAACTTTCCTCAGGAAGTCGTCGAATTGATGGGCTATTTCCGCCCGGCCGAACCCGATCAGGCGGTGCAGGCGGTTCCGGGCGCCGGGCTGGAGGTGCCGATCTGGATCTTGGGATCGAGTCTCTATGGCGCGCAGGTGGCGGCGTATCTGGGGTTGCCGTTCGCCTTCGCCTCGCATTTCGCGCCGGCGATGATGACGCAGGCGATAGCGATCTACCGCGAGCGGTTCCGTCCGTCGGCGCAGCTTGCTGTGCCCAACATTATGCTCGGGATCACCGTCGTTGCCGCGGAGATCGGACGAGGAGGCGCGGTTCCTCTACTCGTCATTGCAGCAGTCGATGCTGAACAACCGGACCGGCCGCCGCGGCCGGGTGCCGCCGCCGGTCGCGGATTTCGCGGCGCGGCTCGACCCTTACGCCCGCGCGATCCTCGATGACGGGCTCTCCTGCGCCGTCGTCGGCGGGCCCGACACGGTCCGCCGCGGCCTCGACGATTTCATCCGCCGCACCGGCGCCGACGAACTGATGGTGACCGCCAACATCTTCGACCACGAGAAGCGCAAGCGCTCGTTCGAGATCGTCGCCGAACTGCACGGCGGGATGACGGAAGCCGCGCCCGGTCAGCAGCCCTGACCAAGGCGCACACCCTCGGTCGGAGGTCGGCGCCGCCGCTTAAATCTTCGCGTCCGACCCTAATTACTCCCCGGCCGCTTGCCGGTGCGGGCCGAAAAGCGGATCAGATATCCGTCCGGGTCCTGCACCAGGAATTGATGCACGCCCGTTTCCACCACCCCGGTGCGATACCATTTCTGCTCCGCCCCCATGAACAGCGGCCAGTCCGCACCGGCGAGCGATGCCAAGATCGGCTCGATTGCCGGGACCCTGACCTGAAAATTCACCCCACGGCCGAGCGGGGCTTCGAGCGGCCCCGTCACCCAATTTCGGTTTCGGCCCCGCTCCTCCGGCATGATCTGGGCCCTGCCGAGGTCGAGGTAAGCGAATCCTTCATCGAGGCGGTCAAGGACCACCGTGAAGTGGCATACGTCTCGCCAGAACCGCAGGCTGTTGTGGAGATCGGCCACAAGCAGCTCAGGACCTAGGCGTTCCCACATAAAATTGACTACAGCAGAGAGGGAGGCAAAGTCGTGGCGACCAGGTCGCCGGCTTCCTTTGTCGCCGTCGCCGCGCGGCCCGGTCGCGGGTGCGCGCCGCGATCGGCGCTCAGCTCTGCGCGATCGGGTATTTGGCGAAGATCTGGTCGACCCACTTGAATGCCTTGTCGGCGGCCGCCTGCGGCGTCATCCCGCCGGTCATGATTTCGGCCCAGGCCTGCCCCCACACATGCTGGTTCTGGACCTCGGCCCAGGCCGGGTTGAAAGCCCAGAAATTCGGCACGGTCGGACCGAGGAGACCCTGTTGGACGTAAGCCACGCGGTGCGGGTCCTTGGGGTCGAGCCACCACGGGTCGCTCTTGACGATCGACCGCATCGCCGGGATGCTCCGGGCGAGCCCGACCTTCAGATACTCGTCGTTGACCTTTGGCTGAATGAAATACTTGAGAAAGTCCTTGGCGACCTCGACGTTCTTTGCCCCTTTCGGAATCAGCGCAGTCCCGTTGCTCACCTGGCTCGGCACCGGCTTGCCGTCATTGCTGAGCGCCAGCCCCATCGTCACGATGTCGTGGTACGCCTCCGGGTTGTGCATCAGCGCCACCTCGGTCGAGATCGTGCCGTCGAGATCCATGACGATCTGCTTGGAGTGAAAGGCGTTGTTGTCGTCGGCATCGTTCCAGTTGATCGCTCCCGGCGGCACAAAGCCTTCCTTGTAGGCGGTGGTCGGATAGGTCAACGCCTTGATCGCCGCCCGGCGTACCTTGGAATCATCGAGGCGCAGTCTGCCGGCCTTTGAAACGATGTCCTGGCCGCCATAGGCGATCAGGAAATAGTTGAACAGATTGTTGGGATCGTTGCCCTGGGTGGTCAGCTGGAAACCGAGGCCATAGACGTGGCGCATGCCCTGGGCGATCAACTTCTTCTGCACGCCTTTAAAGAAATCGTAGTAAGCATCCCAGGTTTTCGGGATTTCTTCCATTTTGTAGCCGGCCTTCTCAACCATTGAGCGCCAGATATGGTTGGGCAACGTCGCGGTCGTATAGGGCACGCCATAAAAGCTGCGCTTTTTATCGACGCTGTTGTAGCAATGGACCGAGAGCAGCGCGGTGTCGGTGAATTCCTTCTGTTGCGTCGCCACGACATCGCTAACATCGACCAGCTTCCCAGCCCAGGCTTGCAGCGCGATCAGTTCGGTCGGGCTGCTTTGATACAGGTCCGGAACCTCGCCGCTGGTCACCGCCGAAATGATTTTCTGCCGCATCGGCGCATAGGGAACGATGCTGTAGTCGATGGTGTTGCCGCTGGCCTTCTGGTAATCGGCGACAATCTTGCGGAACGCCACATCCTCTTCCTGCACGAAGCCCTGGATCCACCACACGGTCGCGGACGTGGCCGCGGCATTGGCGACATAGGGGCGCGCCAGCACCCCGGCCGTGGCCAGGGCCATCGACCCCTGCAGCAGCGAACGCCTCGTTGGATTGATCATGGCTGCGTTTCCCTTGCTGTTGGCGCTGTGCTTTGTGCCGGCGCATTGCGGCTTGTCGGCGTTCCCGGCGAGCGTAGACGCGCAACGCGCCGGCTCAAATTCTTGTTCGCCGATCTCGCCGCGGGGGTTCGCACCCGTGACAAAGCCTGCTTGGTTCGGCGGCCGACGATGCCGCCCTCTCTCAACTCTGCGCGATCGGATATTTGGCAAAGATTGCCTCGCACCGCTTGAACGCTTTGTCAATCGCCGCCTCCGGCGCCATCCCGTTGTTCATGACATCGATCATCGCGAGGCTGAAGACATGATCGGTGCTGACCTGCGCCCTTGCGGGGTTGAACACCTCGTAGGGCGGTATTGTTGGTCCCAGCACGCCCTGCCTGGTGTAGGCGTCGAGCGGTTCGTTCTTGGGATCGAGCCAGAAGCCCGGGTCATCCTTGACGATGGACGGCATCGGCGGCAGGAACCGGCCGAGCCCGGCCTTCAGATAAGCGGCGAGCACTTTCGGCTCGATCGAATATTTTAGAAATTCCGTAGCGGCCGCGAGATTTTTCGCACCTTTCGGGACTACCGCCACCGCCGGGGTGATGATGCTCGGCAGTTGCTTGCCCTCGTTGCTGAGCGGCAGGCCAAGGGTCAGGATGTCGTCATACGCCGCCTTGTCGTTCCAGAGCGCGACCTCGGTCGAGATGGTGCCGTCGAAATCCATGACTACTAGCTTTGAGTGAAAGGCGTTATTGTCGTCGTTGTCGTTCCAACTCTGCACTCCAGGCGGAATGTAGCCTTGCTTGAAGGCGTTTGTCAGTACGGTGATCGCCTTGACCGCGGCCTCCTTGATCTGCGGGTCGTCGGTGTGCAGCCGGCCATCCGGCGTGACGATGTTTTGCCCGCCATAGGCGATATTGAAATGATCGAAGGTAAAGATCGGATCGAACCCCACAGCCCCGATCTGAAAGGAGTAGGCGAAGACGTTGCGCGTGCCCAACGCCCGCAGTTTCCCCTGCACCGGCTTGAAAAAATCGAGAAAGGCGTCCCAGGTCTTGGGGATGTCAGCGAGCTTGTAGCCGGCCTTCACGACCAGAGATTTCCAAACATGGAATGGAATCACGGCCGATCGATGCGGGATCATGTAATAGCTGCGCTTTTTCGTGACGTTGTTGTAGGCGTTGACCCCTTGCAGCGCCGTCGGGGCGAACAGCGGTTTCTGCGTCTCGATCACGTCGCTGAGGTCGACCAGCTGGTCGTTCCAGGCGCTCAGCACGCCAAAGTAATAGTCGCCGACATTGATCACGTCGGGCACGTCGCCGCTCGTCACCGCGGCGATCTCCTTCTGCCGCATCGCGGCAAACGGCACGATGCTGTAGTCGATCGTGTTGCCGCTGGCCTTCTCGTAATCGGCGACGAGCTTTTGAAATGCAATGTCTTCTTCGTGGGCGAAGCCCTGCACCCACCACACGGTCGCGGTCGTCGCCGCGGCATTGGCGACATAGGGCCGCGCCAAGCTTCCGGCCGCAATTAACCCTACCGACCCGCGCAACACCGAACGCCGGCTCAGATTTACCATAACCGTCTCCTTCCCCGTTGACGCCGCGCGACCCGTTCGCAGGCGCGTTCCGCTGTTTGTGTGGGAGCGGAGCTTGACGGCCGCCGGTCCGTCCGGTCCACTGTTTTTGTCGGCCGTTCAGTGCCCGGACGGCCATTTTCGCTAACCTCCGCGCCCTCCGTTACCGCAGTCAACTCTGTGCTATCGGATATTTGGCGAAGATCGCTTCGGCTTGGTTAAAAGCCTTCTCTGTCGCCGCCTCCGGCGTCATGCCGCCCCTTATGATATTCGCCTCCGCCTCACCCCAGATCTCCTGGCTCTCGATCTCGGCAACTGCCGGGTTAAAGGCCCAGAAGCTCGGCAGGGTCGGGCCGAGCAGACCCTCCCGAACATAGACCGGCCGATGCGGGTCCTTCGGATCGAGCCAAAACGGGTCGTTCTTGGCGATCGACGGCATGACCGGCAGAAACCGGCCGAGCCCCACCTTCAGATATTCGTTAACCACGTTCGGCTGGATGAAGTATTTCACGAAATCCTTGGCTACCGGAACGTTCTTAGCTCCCTGCGGGATCAAGGCGCACACAACGCCGACCTGAGCCGGCACCGGCTTACCCTCGTTGCTGAGCGGCAGGCCCATCGTCACGATGTCGTGATAATAAGCCTGCTTGTCGGCGATAATCGCGACCTCGGTCGAGATCGTGCCGTCGAAATCCATGACTATTTGCTTGGCGTGAAAGGCGTTGTTGTCGTCAGCGTCGTTCCAGTTGATCGCGCTCGGCGGCACATAGCCCTCCTTGTAAGCCGAGGTCAAATAAGCCAGCGTCTTGATCGCCGCCTCCTTGACTTGGGGATTGTCGAAATGCGCGCGGCCGTCCTTGGTCACGATGTTCTCGCCACCATGGGCGATCAGGAAGGCGTTGAACAGGCCGTTAGGATCGACCCCGTTGGTGGTCACCTGAAAACCGAAGGCGTAGACTTCGCGCGTGCCCTGAGCGCGCAGCTTCTGCTGCACCGGTTTGAAGAAATCGCAAAAAGCATCCCAGGTTTTCGGAATCTCGGAAATTTTGTACCCTGCCTTCTCAACCAGCGGACGCCAGATATGCGCCGGTATTACGGCGCCTAAGATCGGAACGCCGTAATAGCTACGCCGCTTCTCGACATTGTTGTAGCAATGAGCCGAGAGCAGCGCGGTGTCGCTATACTGAGATTTTTGCGTGTCTACGACATCGGTAACATCGACGAGCTTGTCGGTCCACGCGTATTCGGCAACGATGTAGCCCGGGTTCGCGGCGGTCACGTCCGGAACGTCGCCGCTGGTGATCGCCGAGACGATCTTCTGGCGCATCGGCGCAAATGGAATGATGCTGTAGTTGATCGTGTTGCCGCTGGCCTTTTCGTAATCCGCGATCAGCTTCCGAAACGCGACGTCCTCCTGAACGGCGAAACCCTGGGTCCACCACACGGTCGCGGTCGTCGCCGCGGCATTGGCGACATAGGGCCGCGCCAAGCTGCCGGCCGCAATTAACCCTACCGACCCGCGCAACACCGAACGCCGGCTCAGGTTTCCCATTTCCGCGCTCCTTCCCGGTTGGCGCCGCGCGACCCGTTCGCGGGCGCATCGTGCCGTTTTTATCGTTATTCTGACGCGAAGCTTGCAGCCGGCCGGCCTCTCAAGTCAACGCTGCCGCCGAGCCCAGGCGGCGAAACTCCGCTCACACTAATTTTTCGAGCTCGCGCAGGATGGTGTCGCCCATGACCCGGGTCGAGACGCGGGCGGTGTTGGGCTCTGCGATGTCGTTGGTGCGCACCCCGGCGGCAAGCGCGCGGCGCACCGCGTTTTCGACCAGGTCGGCCTCCTCGGCGAGGTCGAACGAGTAGCGCAGCATCATCGCGAACGACAGGATCGAGGCGAGCGGGTTGGCTACGTCTTTGCCGGCAATGTCCGGCGCGCTGCCGTGGACAGGCTCGTAGAGCGCCTTGCGCCGCCCCGTCGCGTCGGCAGCACCAAGCGAGGCCGAAGGCAGCATGCCGAGCGAGCCGGTCAGCATCGCCGCGCAATCGGACAAAATATCGCCGAACAGATTACTGGTGACGATCACGTCGAACTGCTTGGGGGCCCGCACCAGCTGCATCGCGCAATTGTCGGCGTACATGTACGACAGCTCGACCTCGGGGTAATCGGCGTCGCGCACGCGCTGCGCCACTTCTCGCCACAACCCGCCCAACTCCATGACATTGGCCTTGTCGACCTCGACCACCCGGCCGTGGCGTTTCGTTGCCAGCTCGCAGGCGACGCGGACGACGCGCTCGATCTCGGCCTCGCTATAGACTTCGGTGTTGATGCCGCGGCGGCTGCCGTCGGGCAGGGTCTCGACCCCGCGCGGGTCGCCGAAATAGATCCCGCCGGTCAATTCGCGCACGATCATCAGGTCGAGACCGGCGACCAGATCGCGCTTCAGGCTCGACGCATCGGCAAGTGCTTCGAACACCGCCGCCGGGCGCAGGTTGGCGAACAGATCCATCTCCTTGCGCAGCCGCAAGAGGCCGCGTTCGGGGCGCAGCTCGAATGGCAGCGCCTCCCATTTTGGGCCGCCGACGGAGCCGAACAGCACGGCGTCGCTGGCCAGTGCCTGAGCGAGAGTGGCGTCAGTCAACGGAGCGCCGTCGGAATCATAGGCGGCACCGCCTACGAGGCCCTCGGCGATGTCGAAGCTGGCGATATGGCGGCGGTCGAAGAAATCGACGACGCGCAAGACCTCGCGCATGATCTCCGGGCCGATGCCGTCGCCCGGCAGCACCAGGACCTTGCGGTTCGAGCCGGTTGTCCGAGCCACCGTTTACGCCTCGTGTTGGGTCATGCCGAACTGCCACGGGCGCGCCAATCTTGCCTGTTGTTCATAGGCGGCGATATCCGCCCCGTTCTGCTCCGTCAGCCCGATGTCGTCGAGACCGTTCAACAGACAATGTTTGCGAAACGTATCGATTTCGAAATGCACTCGCTCGCCGTCAGGGCGGGTGATCGTCTGGGATTCGAGATCGACCGTCATCACTGCGTTGGCGCCCTTTTTGGCGTCCTCCATCAACGCGTCGCAGATTTCTTTGGGGAGGGCGATCGGCAGGATGCCGTTCTTGAAGCAGTTGTTGTAAAAGATGTCGGCAAAGCTCGGCGCTATGACGCAACGGATGCCGAAATCGAGCAATGCCCAGGGCGCATGCTCGCGGCTCGACCCGCAGCCGAAATTATCGGCGCCGATCAGGATCTTGGCATTGCGGTACGGGGGTTGGTTGAGGACGAAATCCGGATTTTCCGAGCCGTCGGGGCGAAACCGGATTTCCTGGAACAGCCATTGCGACAGCCCGGTCCGCTTGATCGTTTTCAGATAGATCGCTGGAAAGATCTTGTCGGTGTCGAGATTGACGATCGGCAACGGAGCCGCGACGCCGGTCAGCTCGGTGAATTTTTCCATGGTGGTCCTTCTTGGTATTCCTTTTCACATATTGCGCTCGGCAGCTAGAACGCGCGATCGTATTAGCGCTGTTGCCCGTTCGCACCCAAGGCGTCGAAAATTCGGGCATTGCAGGACATGACCACGGAACGCCCAGATCATATCTGGGAAACCCGGCAACCCTTCCGGTCGCTCGGCTTGGACCAGAAGGAAACTCTCCACTTCAGATTTAGCGCCCAGCAGATCGATGGTCAGCAACTTGCCTTCGGGGCCCACGCGGACCTCCATCGCAACCGACCCGCTAACGCCGCAAACAAGTTTGCCAACTATCTCCGGCAAATGAAAGACTGAGGTGTCGCCATTAGTATCCGCCGGCATTTTCTTTCTCAGCCGAAAGTTTTGACTTCGAACCGCGCAGCGGCCGTTGTCGGCGACGGAGCACTGGGTCAGCCAAGCTGGCGCACGTCGGTCAGCTTGCCGGTCACAGCGGCGGCGGCGGCCATGGCCGGGCCCATCAGGTGCGACTTGGCGTTCTTGCCTTGGCGGCCCTCGAAATTGCGGTTCGAGGTGGTGGCGACGCGTTCGCCGTTCATCGCCTTGTCGTCATTCATCGACATGCACATCGAGCAGCCGGCGTCGCGCCACTGAAAACCGGCTTCGAGGAAGATGCGGTCGAGCCCTTCCTCCTCGGCCTGGTGCTTGACATGCCCGGAGCCCGGCACGACCAGGGCCGTGACCCCGTCGGCCACGCGGCGCCCCTTGGCGATCGCCGCGGCGGCGCGCAAATCTTCGATCCGGCTGTTGGTGCACGAGCCGATGAACACGCGCTGCACCGGCACGTCGGTCAGCAATGTGTTCGGTCTCAGCTGCATGTAGTGCAGCGCGCGTTCGATCGCGGCCCGCTTTAGCGGGTCGTCGATCTGCGCCGGATCCGGCACCCGGCCGGTGACCGGCGCTGCCTGCTCGGGATTGGTGCCCCAGGTGACGTGCGGCGCGATGTCGGCGGCGTCGAGATGCGCCTCCTTGTCGTAGCTCGCATCCGGGTCGGACGGCAGTGTCTTCCAATAGGCGAGCGCCTGCTCCCATGCAGCCCCCTTCGGCGCAAACGGGCGGCCCATGACATAGGCGATGGTCTTGTCGTCCGGGGCGACGAGCCCGGCGCGCGCGCCGGCTTCGATCGACATGTTGCAGACCGTCATCCGCCCTTCCATCGACATGTCGCGAAAGGTGCTGCCGGCGTATTCGAACACATGCCCGGTCCCGCCCGCGGTGCCGATCTTGGCGATGATCGCCAGGATCACGTCCTTTGGGCTGACCCCGGCGCCGAGCGCGCCATTGACCTCGATCAGCATGTTCCTGGCTGGCGCCTGGATCAGCGTCTGGGTGGCCAGCACATGCTCGACCTCGGAGGTGCCGATGCCGAAGGCGAGCGCGCCCATCGCGCCATGCGTCGCGGTGTGGCTGTCGCCGCACACGATCGTCATGCCCGGCTGGCTCAGCCCCTGCTCGGGTCCGATGATATGGACGATGCCTTGGTCGATGCTGTCGATTGGGAAATACGGGACGCCGAATTCTTTGACGTTGCGTTCCAGGGTATCGACTTGGAGCTTGGAATCGGGCTCGGCGATGCCGGCGGCGCCGGCGCTGCGGTTGATGGTCGGGATGTTGTGGTCGGCGACCGCCATCGTGGCGTCCGGGCGGCGCACCTTGCGGCCGGCGAGCTTCAGCCCTTCGAAGGCCTGCGGGCTGGTGACCTCGTGAACCAGATGCAGATCGATATAGATGAGGCAGGTGCCGTCGTCCTGACGGCTGACGACGTGGCCGTCCCAGATTTTGTCGAACAGCGTGCGCGGCGCGGCCATGATTGCGGTCCCTCCAATGGGTTATTTGTCGCCGCCGGTCTTGGGCGGCGCCGGTCTGGTCTCCGAGCGCACGCTGTCGCGGGCGCGTTCGGCGATGCGCGCGCGTTTGCCGGTGCGGCCGCGCAGATAATAGAGCTTGGCCCGGCGCACGACGCCGCGGCGCACCACCTCGATCCCGGTGATCCGCGGCGAATACAGCGGGAATACGCGCTCGACGCCCTCGCCGTAAGAGATCTTGCGCAGGGTGAAATTCGCGTTGATGCCGCCATTCTTGCGCGCGATGCACACGCCTTCGAAGGCCTGGATGCGCTCGCGCTCGCCCTCGACCACTTTGAGGCTGACGCGCACCGTGTCGCCCGGATCGAAATTCGGCACCGGCCGGCCGGCGGCGAGCCGTTCGACCTGCTCGTGCTCCAATTCCTGCAGAAGGTTCATCGCTCTACCTCTCGGTCCCTTTCAGCGGCGCGGCCCCCCGGCATGACCGGATGCGGCCAGATAACGTTCCCACAGATCGGCGCGGCGCTCGCGGGTCAGCCGTTCGGCCTCAGCCCGGCGCCACATCCCGATGCGGGCGTGGTCGCCAGAGACCAGCACCGGCGGCACCGCACGGCCTTGCCACAGCTGCGGCCGGGTGTATTGCGGGTATTCGAGCAAGCCTTCGGCAAAGCTCTCCTCGGCCAAAACCTGGGCATCGCCCACCACCCCCGGCAACAGCCGCACGCAGGCGTCGATCAGCGCGATCGCCGCAGGCTCTCCGCCGGACAGAACGAAATCGCCGAGGCTGACCTCCTCAATCGCGCGGGCATCAAGCACGCGCTGATCAACCCCCTCGAAGCGGCCGCACATCAGGGTGACGCCTGCTGCCGCGGCGAGCGCCGCCACTCGCCGCTGCTCGAGTCTGCGGCCGCGCGGCGACAGCATTATCAGCGGCCCGATCCCGCTCGAGCCGGCGATCGCGGCGTCGAGCACATCAGGCCGCATCACCATCCCGGGGCCGCCGCCAAAAGGAGCATCATCGACCGAGCGGCGCTTATCGCCCGCGAAGTCGCGGATATCCACTATTTCGAGCCGCCACAGCCCGGCGCTCAACGCCTTGCCGGCGAGCGAATAGGCGAGCGGGCCGGGCAGCATCTCCGGAAAGATCGTCAGAACCGTCGCTCGCCAACTCATGTCCGCCGCCCGTCGTTCCCCCTCTCCCCCGGGGAGAGAGGATCATTCTGGGCTTCGGCCTCGCCGAACAGCCCCTCCGGCGGGTCGATCACCAGCCGGCCGGCCGCGAGATCGACGACCGGGACGATTGCCCGAGTAAACGGCACCATCGCCGGCGGTGCGCCGGGGCACTCGATTTCGAGGGTGTCGCCGGCGCCAAAATCGTGGACCGCGCGCACCCGCCCGAGCGGCGTGCCGTCGCCCAAGGCCGCGGCGAGGCCGATCAGGTCGGCGTGGTAATATTCCTCGGCCGCGGGCGGCGGCAGCGCCGAGCGCGGCAGATAAAGCCGCAGCCCGCGCAGCTCTTCGGCGCGATTGCGATCCTCGACCCCGGCGAGGCGCGCGATCAGCACGCCCTTGGCCGTGCCGAGAAGGCGCAACTCGAGGTGGCGGCGGCCGGTCTCATCCGCGAGCGGCCCATAGGCGGCGACATCCTCGGGGTGCTGGGTGAAGCTCTTGACCCGCACCGCGCCCGCGACCCCGTGCGGACCGGTGACGACCCCGACGCAGACCTGCTTTGCCACTGTCATTGCCGTTGGCCGCATGTCCGGCATTGCCGTCGGCCGCAAGTCCGGCCGCTGAGCTCGCTCAACTCCGCCCGGCCGCCGTCGCGGCCGCATCGGCGGCGGCCTTCTGGCGTTCCTGCGCCTTGGCCTTGGGCACCGATTTGACCGGGGTCTCGCGGACCGCCGGCTTGTCGATCAGCCCGGCCTCGCCGAGAAAGCGCGCGACCCGGTCGGTCGGCAACGCGCCAACGCCCAGCCAATGCTGGACCCGTTCCGGTTTCAAGCTGACCCGATCGGGATGCGAACGCTCGACCATCGGGTTGTAGGTCCCGACCCGCTCGATAAAGCGGCCGTCGCGCGGGCTGCGCGAATCGGCGATGACGATGCTGTAATAAGGCCGCTTTTTGGCGCCGCCCCGCGCCAGGCGGATCTTCAACGACATGCTTTCACCCTTATCTCAATGGCGGAAGGCGCCGGGCATCAGCCCGGCGAGACCATGGCGCGCCACCCCCTTGGGGCCGAGCTTCTTCATCTTTTTCATCATGTCGGCCATGTCCCGGTACTGTTTCAAGAGCCGGTTGATCTCCTGCACCGAGGTGCCCGAGCCCGACGCGATTCTCCGCCGGCGCGAGCCGTTGAGCAGCATCGGGTTGCACCGCTCTCTCTTGGTCATCGACGAGATCATCGCCTCCTGGCGCTTGACGATGGCCTCGTCGATGTTCGCTTCGCCGAGTTGCTTCTTGAACTTGCCGACTCCCGGCAGCATCGACAGCATGCCGCCCATCCCGCCCATCCGCCGAATCTGCCGCAATTGGCCGGCAAGGTCGTCGAGGTCGAAACTCCCTTTGGCCATCTTGGCGGCGAGCTTTTCGGCCTCGTCGCGGTCGACTGTTTCAGCGGCCTTCTCGACCAGGCTGACGACGTCGCCCATGCCGAGAATGCGTCCGGCAATACGCTCGGCGTGAAACGGTTCGAGTGCGGAGATCCGCTCGCCGGTGCCGATAAACACGATCGGCCTGCCGGTGATCGCGCGCATCGACAAGGCGGCCCCGCCGCGCGCGTCGCCGTCGACTCGGGTCAGCACGATCCCGGTGATTCCGGCGCGGTCGCCGAACGCCTTGGCGAGGTTGACCGCGTCCTGCCCGGTCAACGCGTCGGCGACCAGCAGCGTCTGGTGCGGGTTGGCCGCGGTGCGCACCGCGGCGACCTCGAGCATCAGCTCCTCGTTGACGTGCAGCCGCCCGGCGGTGTCGAGCATGACCACGTCGTAGCCCTGATTCCGACCGGTTTCGAGCGCCCGCCGGGTGATTGCCACCGGCTTTTCCCCCGGCACGATCGGCAGGCTGGCGACCCCGATCTGGCGGCCGAGCACGGCCAACTGCTCCTGTGCGGCCGGGCGCTGCACGTCGAGCGAGGCGAGCAGCACCTTTTTGCGGTCGCGGCCTTTGAGCCGGTTGGCGATTTTGGCCGCGGTCGTGGTCTTGCCCGAACCTTGCAGCCCGACCAGCATGATCCCGACAGGCGCCGGGGCGTTGAGGTCGAGCCCGTCGGCGCCGGTGCTCTCGTCGGCGCCGCCCAGCATTTCGACCAAATGGTCGTGGACGATCTTGACCACCATCTGCGCCGGCGTGACCGACCGCAGCACCTCCTGGCCGAGCGCCTTCTCGCGCACTGCGGCGACAAAATCTCTGACCACCGGCAAGGCCACATCGGCTTCGAGGAGCGCGAGGCGGATCTCGCGCAACGCCGTCCCGACATCATCCTCGCTCAAGGCACCGTGGCGGCGCAGCCGGTCGAAGACGTCGCCGAGGCGATCGGTCAGATTATCGAACATGCGAATTCCCGCACGGTGACCCCCAGACACAAAACGCCAGTGCGCGACACTCGCGGACTGGCTTAGACCCGGGAGCTGCACCGCTCGTTCTCCCCGGGCGGCGGCGACCCTAGGCTCGGAGCGGTCGTCTGTCAATCGCGAGACTAGGCGGAACGGGTGGGTTAGGTCGCGAACGGCGGGCGGAGCGCGTCAGGAAAACCCTGAGGTTCGCTGATCACGATTGCGTGAAGATTGCTCTGGACAGATGGCGTTTGGGTACAATAAGTTTGTCGTAAGTCGCGATGGGTTCGGGCAAACATCCATCAAAAAGCGAAACAGTGAGCCCAGTCACAAGAGATGGTGGAGGACCGGAGCCCCTTGGGCTAAGAGACCGGTCCCCGGACAGGAACAGGATTGGCGTGCCCGCGTCCGGACCAGTTTGGCGCGGGCTCCCGCATCACTTGCGGGTGGGGAGGAGTTGGCGTGGAGACGAGCATCGCACCGGACCAAGCGGTCGCGGACGGCCGCGACAGCCAGCTCGGGCTCGTAGTCGTCTGGGGAGCGCGTTTTCTTGGCGAGGTGCTCGCCGAGGCGCTTGAGCGTTATCCCCAGGTGTCGGTGCTCGCGGTGTGTACTGAACTGGCGGAAGCGATGGCGCTGAGCTCTGCCGCGCGGGCCGACATCGTCTTGCTCGATGCGAGAA
Source organism: uncultured Alphaproteobacteria bacterium (assembly GCA_963832875.1). GTDB lineage: Bacteria > Pseudomonadota > Alphaproteobacteria > ATCC43930 > CGMCC-115725 > AP-15. The sequence goes on from CAWHWB010000013.1 coordinate 114,219, forward strand.
TCTCCGAAGGACCTGCCGCCGTCAGGCGCGCACTCGACATCGTCCCCGATTTACGGATCGTTGCCTGCTCGGTCAGGGAGACCGAGGAAGAGATCATCGCTTGGGCTGAGGCAGGCGTCATCGGGTACATTCCGAGAACTGCCGCGCTCGCCGATGTCTTGCGCCTGATCAGGGACATTCACAATGGCGAACAGATCTCGTCCGGCCGCATAGTGACCGGATTGCTGCGCCAAATCGCGCAGACCGCGAGGAGACGCCCAAACCGTAACGCTGCCCTGCCGACGCCGGCGCTCACCAAACGCGAGCGACAGACCGCCGAATTGATCAGAAGCGGGCTCAGCGACAAGGAAATCGCCCGCCAGTTGAACATCAGTCTGGCGACCACGAAATCGCACGTGCACAACCTGCTCGGCAAGCTTCACGCCCAGCGTCGCAGCCAAGTGGCGGAGTGGCTGCGAGAATACGAGCATCGGCCCGGGGCGGGGCCGAATCGGCCGTCGCTTCAGTTGGGCGCCGGAAGCCTCTGATCGAGCACCACCTCTTGCCCGCCATCCCCGCGGGAACGACCAGCGTTCGCCAACGATCGGGGTCGGCTGCAACGTCGCCCGCGCGGGCCGTCAGATGCCGCTGCGGTCGCGGGCGATTTCGGCCTGCGCCACCTGCGGCGGGATCAGCCAAGCGTAGAACGAGTCGCGCTGAAAGTCTCTGGAGACGCTGACGCTGGTCGCCCAGCTGGTCAAGGATAGGATCTTGATGTAGGCCTGTTGGCCCGGAGCTAGGGCAACGCTGGTGTCCTGGTTAAAGTCGCGGGCCCAACTGGCGGGCGCGATATGATAAATTCCCGGCGCAACGTCGCGGTAGAAAGCACTGCCGTTGGCGACAGACCCGAAATAGCTGCCGTTAACATCGATATTCGCGAGGTTGAGGCTCTCGGAGGGCTGCCAGTCGCGATAGAACCAGATTTGCGCTTGCCCCGCCGGCACCGGAGTTTGAACCGTCGGCTGCGGCGCAGCGCAGCCGGCCACGATCAACAGCAGGCAGGCGGACGAGCTTCCCCACCATTGCGACCGTGACCGGGAACTCGTCGCCATCATCTCCTCCGGGCTTTTTGCTTTCGGCTCGATACGGCCGAAATGGATATGTACCGCTGGTCTGCGCGATCAAGTCCGCATCAAACGAAAGCGCCAGCGTCCGCGACCCGGGCGACGATCGGCGAACCGTCGGCGGCCCGGCCCCACACCAGCCGCGGCGCGGCGCGGCGAGACGCTCGCCAATCAGCGCGCAACGCGCGCAGCCGACAATACCTTTTGCCGCCCTGCGATCCTGGGCTCGCCGCCAGGCCCGGCCAGATCTCTGATAAGTCCGCCGACCTCAACCATACGAGCGCCGACTCGGGCTGCTCTACTCGTTATTCGAGTGTTGTATATATAGCACACCTTCGGGAATACGATTTTGTTGGGCGGTCCCTCGCGCTCCGATGATCGCTTAGAACGAGATCGTAACTTCGCCGAAACCCCATTCGATGCAAACCTTTAGAGGTTTTCGATTGAAATCGTATCCTATCCTAGGACTTAGGTCTTTACTCCATCTTACCTCCATCTAACGATGGATGGTACCGAGAGGCCGCACTCGGTCAACATCAACCTGTGATTTAGGAGGTCGGTTACCGGGGGAGCGGCTAACGATGATCAGGATGATTAGAACCCATCGCATCGCCTCATTCGCAACACTTGGCGGAATGACTGCTGCGATCGTGCTGCTGGCGGGTCTTCCCGCCGCCAAGGCCGACGAGCTGGCGGATCTGCGCGCCAATCAGCAGCTCCTTCAGCAGCGGATCGACCAACTGGCGCAGGCCGTGGCGCAAGCGCCGCCGCCGCCCGGCAGCACCGGCGGAGGCGGCACGATCCCGTTGGGCACTACGCCACCGCCGCCGGGGACCGGAACCACCGCCGGTAGCTTTCCGCGCTCGTTTCTGATCCCGGGCACCGACACTTCGATCCGCGTCGGCGGCTTTGTCGATTTGACCATCCTTGACTTTCTGCAAGGCGGCGGCGCCGTCGACGGTAGCAATTACGGCTCCAACTCCGGGCAGAACGGCAATCTGCACTCGATACCGGTAGCGGGCGGGTTTGTCCCGGGCCTCGGCTTTGTCAACCCCAACGCCGCTACGCGCGCGCCGTCGCGCAACAATGGCGTCCTCGAGTTCAGCCCGCAGCAATCGCGCATCGACATCGAGACCCGCACGCCCACCGCCTGGGGCGAGGCGCGCACCTTTCTCGCCTTCGACTGGGCCGGCTGCAGTTCCGGCGCCAGCTACACCTGCCAAACTCTGGCGCAGTCCGGCGGTAACAGCCTGCTGCCGCGCCTGCGGTTCGCCTACGGCACCTTGGGCGGGTTCCTCGCCGGCCAGGCGCTGTCGAACTTCTCCGACGCCGACGCCGACACCGAGTTCGATGGAGTTCGGCGGCACCGAGGGCTCGACCGGCGGCCAGCGCATCCCGCAGGTGCGCTACACTCTCGCCGGTCCGTATGGCAGCGCCTTCTCGTTTTCGGCGGAAAACCCGTGGACCAGCGTGATCACCCCGGGCGGCCTCGAATCGAGCGACTACGCCTTGTCCGGCTCCGGCAACGCGACCACCCCGCCGCAGCAGACGATTTCCGGCACCACGCTGTGCAATGGCGGTCCCTGCGTCGGGACCAACGGGACGGGTCAGGCCGGGACCTCGACCAGCGACACCACGCTCGCCAACCCGACCGTCGCCAAGGCGCCGAACCTGACCTTCGCCAGTTACTGGGCGCAGCCTTGGGGGCATATCGACGTCGCCGGCCTGCTGCGCTTCTACAACATCGCCGACGGCACCTACATCAATCAAAAGTTCGTCGGCTATGGCGGGCACTTCTCCGGCGACGTGCACCCCGGCTGGCTCGGCTGGACCAAGGACGATTTCCTGTTCAGCGGCATCATCGGCGATGCGATCGGCAACTATACGAGCGGCGGTGAAAGCACCCTGTTCCCGTTGGCCACGAACTTCACGGTCACGACCGCCTGCGCCACGCCGATCGCCGGCAAGTGCACCGGTCAGTTTGCGGCCTCGAACATTCTGTTCCAGCCGATCATCGGGTACAGCGCACAGGGCGGCTACCAGCACTGGTGGACCCCAAATCTGCGGTCGACCTTTGCCATCGGCATGTCCAACCAGGCGGTCTCCTCGCAGCTGATCGGGCCGACCGAGGCTGAAGCAGTCAACAAGCGGCTGTGGAACGGCTTTGTCAATCTGGTGTGGAACCCGGTCGCGTTCATCACCACCGGCGTCGAGTACATGTACGGCCACCGCACCGTTGTCGCCAATCTGAGCGGCCACGAAAACGTGCTGATCGGCAAGTTCCGCGTCGCATTCTAAACGAGACCATCGCAACCGGGCGCCTGGCCCCTTGGGTCAGGCGTCCTTTTTTTTTGGAAATGCGGCGGATCATCCGGGAGGACGGCCGATGATCGAACTGATCGCCTGATCTCCGGTAAAATCCGTGTGTTTGCGACGGACAAGGCATCGGCAGCGCGCAACTGGGACGGTTGGTCTCCCTGTTCAGCGTCTCGGTCGTCCGCAGCCCCGAACCTATTTGAGGCTCTGGAAAGGCGCGATCCCGCAGAATTTCCGTGGATCGGGCCTCGCCCACAGCGAGCAAGTCGAATGAGGCGGCTGCGTCGAAAGCCAGCTTTCACAGCGCTCGATAGATCCGCGTTGATTAAAGACACCGGACGAATTAAGGGCGGCCAGTGCCGATGGATGCAGATGCGGTTGAGTTTCGACGGAATGGCGGCGCTTTCTTTCTGCTCATCCTTTTGCCGTAGCCCAACATTCGCTAGAACCAGTGCTTTCAATTATACGTTGTCCATCCTATTCGTGGTCTGACACTCGGATCCGACCGGCGATATCCGGCTGGTCATCCACACGCGCATCAGGTTCCACCGGGATGGGTCAATAAATCGGATCTGTTCGTAAGATGGATGGTCCGTCCTCTCGCGCTTCGGCCAAAATCAACTGGCTGTAACCATGCGGGGAGGGGGCGTAATGATCAAAAAGCGGAATCCCGGAAGGCTGCTGGCGATCGGCGGAATGGCCGCTATGATCGCTTTGCTGACGGGTCTTCCCGCCGCCAAGGCTGACGAGCTGGCGGATCTGCGCGCCAATCAGCAGCTGCTCCAACAGCGGATCGACCAGCTGGCGCAGGCCGTGGCGCAAGCGCCGCCGCTGCCCGGCAGCGCCGGCGGGGGCGGCACGATCCCGTTGGGCACCCATCCACCGCCGCCGGGGACCGGAACCACCGCCGGCAGCTTCCCGCGGTCGTTTCTGATCCCGGGCACCGACACTTCGATCCGCGTCGGCGGCTTTGTCGATTTGACCATCCTTGACTTCCTGCAGGGCGGCGGCGCCGTCGACGGTAGCAATTACGGCTCCAACGCCGGGCAAAACGGCAATCTGAAAGGGATACCGCTGGCCGGCGGGTTCGTCCCGGGCCTCGGCTTTGTCAACCCCAACGCCACTACGCGCGCGCCGTCGCGCAACAATGGCGTCCTCGAGTTCAGCCCGCAGCAATCGCGCATCGACATCGAGACCCGCACGCCCACCGCCTGGGGCGAGGCACGCACCTTTCTCGCCTTTGACTGGGCCGGGTGCAGCGCCGGCGCCAACTACACCTGTCAAACCTTGCAGCAATCCGGCGGCGACAGCCTGCTGCCGCGCCTGCGGTTCGCCTACGGCACCTTGGGCGGGTTCCTCGCCGGCCAGGCGCTGTCGAACTTCTCCGACGCCGACGCCGACACCGAGTTGATGGATTTCGGCGGCATCGAGGGCTCGACCGGTGGCCAGCGCATCCCACAGGTGCGCTACACTCTCGCCGGTCCGTATGGCAGCGCCTTCTCGTTTTCGGCGGAAAACCCGTGGACCAGCGTGATCACCCCGGGCGGCCTCGAATTCGAGCGACTACGCCTTGTCCGGCTCCGGCACCGCGACCACCCCGCCGCAGCAGACGATTTCCGGCACCACGCTGTGCAATGGCGGTCCCTGCGTCGGGACCAACGGGACGGGTCAGGCCGGGACCTCGACCAGCGACACCACGCTCGCCAACCCGACCGTCGCCAAGGCGCCGAACCTGACCTTCGCCAGTTACTGGGCGCAGCCTTGGGGGCATATCGACGTCGCCGGCCTGCTGCGCTTCTACAACATCGCCGACGGCACCTACATCAATCAAAAGTTCGTCGGCTATGGCGGGCACTTCTCCGGCGACGTGCACCCCGGCTGGCTCGGCTGGACCAAGGACGATTTCCTGTTCAGCGGCATCATCGGCGATGCGATCGGCAACTATGCGAGCGGTGGCGACAGCACCCTGTTCCCATTGGCCTCGAATTTCACGGTCACCACCGCCTGCGCCACGCCGATCGCCGGCAAGTGCACCGGCCAGTTCGCGGCCTCGAACATCCTGTTTCAGCCGGTCGTCAGCTACAGCGCAAACGGCGGCTACCAGCACTGGTGGACCCCGAATCTGCGGTCGACCTTCGCCATCGGCTTTGACAACCAGGCGGTCTCCTCGCAGCTGATCGGGCCGACCCAGGCTGAAGCAGTCAACAAGCGGCTGTGGGACGGCCTCATCAACCTGGTGTGGAACCCGGTCGCGTTCATCACCACCGGCATCCAGTACATGTACGGCCACCGCACCGTCGTCGCCAATCTGAGCGGCCACGAAAACGTGCTCGTCTACAAGTTCCGCGTCGCATTCTAAACGAGACCATCGCAACCGGGCGCCTGGCCCCTTGGGTCGGGCGCCCTTTTTTTTGAAATGCGGCGGATCATCCGGGGGGACGGCCAATGATCGAACTGATCGAGGGGCTTCCCGCGAATGTCATCGGCATCGCGGTCAAGGGCCGGGTGACCCAACAGGAATGCCGCGAAATCCTGACGCCTGCGATCGAGAAGTCGCTCCGGTGGCGCAACAAGATTCGGCTCTATAACGAGCTCGGCTCGCGGTTCCCGGGTGCGGGATGGGACGATCTCGACATCGGCTTTGAGCACGCCGCGCGCTGCGAGCGGATCGCGATCGTGACCGACACCGCCTGGGTCCGGCTGACGATCAAGGCGATCCGCTTCCTGATCCCCGGCAAAATCCGTGTGTTCGCGACGGACGAGGCATCGGCAGCACGCAACTGGGTCACTGCTCGGCCCGAGTTGCTGGTAGACACCGACGACGCCGTGCCGGTTCCAACCCGCGGCGTCCGTGCGCCGCGCGCAGTGCGACCGTCTCCGCGGTGGGGCCGCCAGACCGCTTCCGCTCGGCGGCAAATCGCGAAAGCTGGTCCGGTCTACGCCGAGCCAGAGTGACCGTCGTCGTACGTGCCGGCTGGCGGTGTTTGCCGCCAGGTTGATCTCGCCCGAGGTTTCCCGGCGGGCCTCGCGCCTGCTTTCCCTTGCGCCGCCGTCTTTCAAGTTCGCATTATGCTTTCGCTGCGACGGCTCTGGCGATTGGGGAAGCGGATGCATTTCGACCTGGCGAAGATCGCGCCGACCGACGCCTATAAGCTGCTGGTTTCGACGGTGGTGCCGCGACCGATCGCGCTGGCGACGACGATCGACGGCGAGGGTCGGGTCAACGCGGCGCCGTTCAGCTTTTTCAACGCGGTCAGCTCGGTGCCGCCGGTCGTGGTGCTCGGCATCAGCCCGGGCGATTCCGGCGGTGACGGCTATAAGGACACCGAGCGCAACATCCGCGACAGCGGCGAGTTTGTCGTCAATTTGGTCGACGAGGCATTGGCCGAGCGCATGAACATCTGTGCCGTCGATTTTCCGGCTGGGATTGCCGAGCTCGATAAGGCCGAGCTCACGGCGCTGCCCTCGGCCGGCGTGCGGCCACCGCGAATCGCGCAATCGCCGGTCGCCCTCGAATGCCGCCGGATCACCGGGTTGTCGCTGGGGCCGCGCTCGACGCTCGAAGTCGGCCGGGTGATCCACATCCACATTCGCGACGACCTCGTCGATCCGGCGAGGATGTATGTCCACACCGAGAAAATGCGGCTGATCGGCCGCATGCATGGCCGCGGCTGGTACGCGCGCACCAGCGACCTGTTCCTGATGGAGCGGCTGACCCGGGCGGAATGGGAGACCGGCAAGAGAGGGTGAGCGCGAGCCGGCAGCGGCGCGACCGCCCACGCCGATCTCGGTCGGGGGTGCGCCTGTCTCCAGCGATTCGCCGTCGAAACGAGGGCGGAGTTCGCGCTGCTTCGTTGTCGGATCAGGATTTTTCAGCAGGACGTGACATGACACTGCGGCGCTGTGATCGTGGTTTCTAAGGGGGGTGCTCGCGGCCAAATTTTCGTGTGATCTTTTCGTTCGGGGGAACGACAGAGGGGGAAGTCTGATGGCGAACAGGTTCGCAATCGTGGCGATTGCCGCGACGTTGGCGGCTGCGACCATGACGGCGCATGCGGCCGGGATGCCCGACAGCGGCTCCAAGAACTTCGTTCCGGGCGGCGATGCGCCCTCGTATCTGACCAATGAGAACCTTGCCGTGGCACCGGGGAGCGCCGGCCAGTCGCCGCTCGGCACCGCGTTCAACCAGCCGGCCGGCCCGCAACCCGCCGCGGCGGCGCCGCGGGCGGCCGAGACCCGGGCACGGCAGCACGGCAAGCTTACCGCGGGGCGTCGGAGCTCGCATCGTGTGGTTGCTAACTCCAGGACAGAAACCCGCTTACGTCGTGTCGCCCAGGGTAGAACCGTCCGGGACGGCAGGTCGGCCAGGCTCGGCAGGGATACGCGGCCGGTCCGAGCCGCGAGTGGAACAGCCTCGGCGCCGAAAACCCGGACCTTGAAATACGGCAAGGCGAATGTCCGGCACACCTCGGCAAAATCCGCCGCCAGAAGGGGGTGAGCCCAGCGGCGGGCTTGCTCCGGCGCGGCCAGGGGTTGGACAGAGCGGGCGGCGCCGGCGTATAAGGCGCCGCCATGGGCAAGGTGCCGTTTGTCAAGATGCATGGGCTCGGCAATGATTTTGTCGTGCTCGACGCCCGCGGCGGTCGGCTCGAGGTCGGGGCGGAGGGCGCGCGTGCATTGGCCGACCGGCATACCGGCATCGGCTGCGATCAGTTGATCGTGCTCGAACCGCCGCGGCACCCGGCCGCTCAGCTTCGGATGCGCATCCGCAATCCCGACGGCAGCGAGGCCGAGGCCTGCGGCAACGCCACGCGCTGCGTTGCGTGGCTGCTGAGCCGCGAGACCGGCCTCTCGCGGGTGCGGATCGAGACCGTGGCCGGGCTGCTCGAAGCCGAGATCATGCCGGACGGGCGGATCGCGGTCGATATGGGGCGCGCGCGCACCGCTTGGCACGAGATCCCGTTGGCGCATGCCGTCGATACCGATCATGTCGAGCTGGCGCTGGGACCACTGTCGGTCCCGGTCTGCACCAATATCGGCAACCCGCATGCGACATTTTTCGTCGAGGACGTCGACGAGGTCGATCTGGCGAGGCTGGGCCCGGCCCTCGAACGCCACCCGATTTTCCCGGAGCGCGCCAACATCGGCGTCGCTCAAATGCGCGACCGCGGCAATCTGCGGCTGCGGGTCTGGGAGCGGGGCGCCGGGATCACCCGCGCCTGCGGCAGCGGCGCCTGTGCGGCACTCGTCGCCGCGCATCGCCGCGGCCTCGCCGAACGGCACGCGCTCGTGGCGCTCGACGGCGGCACCCTCGATATCCGCTGGCGCGAGGACGGGCATGCGATCATGACCGGACCGGCGACGTTGAGCTTCGAGGGCGCCTTCGACCCGGCGCTTTTGGCCGAAAGCTGAGCGCGGGTCATGCAACCGAACCAGATCGTCACCTTCGGCTGTCGGCTGAATGCGTTCGAATCCGAGGTGATCCGGCGCGCGGCGGCTAAGGCCGGCCTCGCGGGTGCCGTCATCGTCAACACCTGCGCCGTCACCGCCGAGGCCGAGCGCCAAGCCCGGCAGGCGATCCGCCGGGCGCGCCGCGACCACCCCGAGGCGCAGATCATGGTCACCGGTTGCGCCGCCGAGATCGCTCCAGAGCGCTACGCCGCGATGCCCGAGGTCGACCGGGTGCTCGATAATCGCGCCAAGCTGCACGCGCAAAGCTATCTCGCGGCGGCGGCGGCGGCTGACCTCGGCGAGGGCGCCGCGCATCTGGTCGACGGCTTCGAAGGCAGGGCTCGCGCGTTTTTGCAAGTCCAGCAGGGCTGCGATCACCGCTGTACCTTTTGCATCATCCCTTATGCGCGCGGCCCGAGCCGGTCGGTTCCGATGGGTGCGATCGCCGAGCAGGCGCGCCAGCTCGTCGCCGCCGGCTATCGCGAGATCGTGCTGACCGGCGTCGATTTGACCGCGTATGGGGCCGATCTGCCGGGAGCGCCGAGTCTCGGGCAGATGGCGCGCCGGCTGCTCGCCGCGGTACCCGAGATCGAGCGACTGCGTCTCTCCTCGCTCGACCCGGTCGAGATCGACGCGGAGCTGTGGCGGCTCTTGGCCGAGGAGAAACGGCTGATGCCGCATCTGCACTTGTCCTTGCAGGCCGGCGACGATCTGATCTTGAAGCGGATGAAGCGGCGGCATTCGCGCGCCGATGCAATCGCGGTCGCTCGCCGGGCCCGCGCCTTGCGCCCGGAAGTGGCGCTCGGCGCCGATTTGATCGCCGGGTTCCCGACCGAGACCGAGGACAATTTTCGCGGCAGCCTCGATCTGGTCGCCGAATGCGGGCTCGCCTTTGTCCATGTGTTTCCCTATAGCCCGCGGCCTGGCACCCCGGCGGCGCGCATGCCCGCGGTTTCGAGCACCGTGGTCAAAGAGCGCGCGGCGCGGCTGCGGGCGGCGGGCGCCACAGCACTCGCCGCCGAGTTGAGGGCGCGGGTCGGCAGCGAGAGCGATGTGCTGATCGAATCTCCAGGCCACGGGCGCACCGCCTTTTACGCTCAAGTGGGCTTCGCGGATTGCGCCGCCGCCGGAAAGGTCAGTCGCATGCGCCTCATCGACAGCAATGACCGCAGCCTGGTCGGAGTGCCGATCGAATGAGGTTCTGGCGGCGCAACGTTCCAGGCGAGACGACGCAGACGGTCGAAGAACAGCCGATCCCGGCGGTCGAAGAGGGGGCGGAGCTTCGCGACCGTGCCGTCGAGGAAGAGGCTGAGCTTGGTCGACCGGCCGACGCTATCGAGGAGGCCGCAGCGCCGCCGCTGACGGAAACGGCGGCGCCGGTCCAAGCCGTAGCCCCGGCCGAAGCCGCCGAGAGTGCCGAGCGGCGCGGCTGGTTCAGCCGGTTGCGGGCGGGCCTGGCGCGCAGCTCGGCGCGGCTCAACGACGGCATCAACACGATCTTTCTGCGCCGCCGGCTCGACGACGAGGCGCTCGCCGAACTTGAGGAGTTGCTGATCGCCAGCGACATGGGCGTTGGCGTCGCCGGCGAGGTGACCGAGGCATTGCGCAGCACCCGTTTCAACCAGGAGTGTTCGCCCGAAGAAGTCCGCGCCGCACTCGCCGAACAGGTGATCCGGCTGATCGAGCCGGTGATGAAGCCGTTGCGCATCGACCGCTCGCGCCGGCCGTTCGTGGTTCTCGTCATCGGCGTCAATGGCAGCGGCAAGACGACGACGATCGCCAAGCTCGCCAAGCAATACCGCGACCAGGGCCTCAGGGTCGTACTCGCCGCCGGCGACACCTTCCGCGCCGCCGCGGTCGAGCAATTGCAGATCTGGGGCGCGCGGATCGGCGCGCCGGTGGTGACGCGGCCGGCCGGCTCGGACGCAGCCGGGCTCGCCTATGACGCCCTCGTCGAGGCGCGGGCCGGGGACGCCGACATCCTCCTGATCGACACCGCCGGGCGGCTGCACAACAAGGCCGATTTGATGGGCGAATTGCAAAAGATCGTCCGCGTCCTCAAAAAGGTTGATCCGGCGGCGCCCCATTCGGTGCTGCTGGTGCTCGACGCGACGACCGGCCAGAACGCGCACGCCCAGGCCGAGATCTTTCGCGAAACGGTCGGCGTCACCGGCATCGTCATGACCAAGCTCGACGGCACCGCGCGCGGCGGCGTCCTCGTCTCGCTGGCCGAGAAATACGGCATCCCGATCCATGCGATCGGGGTCGGCGAAACCGCCGAAGATTTGCGCCCGTTTGAGGCCCGCGCCTACGCCAGGAGCCTGGTCGGGCTCGACCCCTGATCCGCGCGGACACTCGGCGCCCTGATAACCCTGATAAATGCAGGAAAAAATACAGGCACGGAGCCGATACCAAGGCGCCTTCACCCTCTTGCCCCACGCCGCCGCCCGATCGTCAGAGACCGCCTCGCATGGCGCCCGTGCTCGCCGCCGCCTAGAACATTGTGTCGTCGCCCCCGCGCAAGCGACGGTTCAGGGCAACCGTTAAGTCGCTCGCCCCCCTGTTCATGCCAGGGGCAAGCTCTGGGTTTCCGCTTTCGCGTCGCGCAAGCGGGAATGACGGTGCAATACGATCGAAAACTCCTCTAATCAGTCATCGTATAGCACGCCTTTATGGCGATTTTCCGGCTGCGCCTTTGCCTCCGGGCATCGAGACCTGGCTGGCGGTACGTGTTCGCTGCGGATCCCGGCGCTGCCTATCCTGGGTCGGCCCAAGGCCGATGGGACCGCCTGGTGATTTTGGATCGGGCGACGGCGACTACTCCATCGCCTTGACGATTTCCTCGGACATTTTTTTGGCGTCGCCGAACAGCATCATCGTGTTGTCGCGGTAGAACAGTTCGTTCTCGACGCCAGCGTAGCCGGAGGCCATCGAGCGCTTGACGAACAGCACGGTCTTGGCGCGCTCGACATCGAGGATCGGCATGCCGTAGATCGGCGAGGAGGGATCGGTCTTCGCCGCCGGGTTGGTCACGTCATTTGCGCCGATCACAAAAGCGACATCGGTCGAGGGAAAGTCGCGGTTGATCTCGTCGAGCTCGAAGACTTCGTCATAGGGGACGTTGGCCTCGGCCAACAGCACGTTCATGTGCCCCGGCATCCGCCCGGCCACCGGGTGGATCGCGTAGCGGACGGTGACGCCCTCCTTTTTCAGCAGATCGGCCATTTCGCGCAATGCGTGCTGAGCCTGGGCCACCGCCATGCCGTAGCCCGGCACGATGATCACCGAGCCGGCGTTCTTCAGGATAAAGGCGGCATCCTCGGCGCTGCCGGACCTGACCGAACGGTCGCCGGCACCGGCGCCGGTCCCGGCAACGACACCTTCGCCGCCGAAGCCGCCGAGAATGACGTTGACGATCGAGCGGTTCATCCCCTTGCACATGATGTAGCTGAGGATGGCGCCCGAAGAGCCGACCAGCGCGCCGGTGATGATCAGGAGGCTGTTCGACAGCGTGAAGCCGATGCCGGCTGCCGCCCACCCCGAATAGGAGTTCAGCATCGAGATCACGACCGGCATGTCGGCGCCGCCGATCGGCAAAATCAACAACAGCCCCAATGCCAGCGACAGCAGCAGGATCAACGCGAACGCCGCCGGCGATTGGCTGGCGACAAAGACGACGATCAACAGGACCAGCAGGACCCCGAGAGCGGCGTTCAGCGGATGCTGGCCGGGAAACGAGAGCGGCCGGCCGGTGACCAGACCCTGCAGTTTGGCGAAGGCGACGATCGAGCCGGTAAAGGTGATCGCCCCGATCGCCATGCCAATCGACATCTCGACGAGGCTGGCGCGCTCGATCGCGCCGGGGATGCCGATCCCGTATTCGGCCGGCGCGCTGAACGCGGCGATCGCGACGCAGACGGCGGCGAGGCCGACGAGGCTGTGAAAGGCCGCGACCAGCTGCGGCAGCGCCGTCATGTGGATGCGCAGCGCGATCCACGTGCCGACCGCGCCGCCGATCAGGATGCCGAGGACGATCAGCCATAGGCTGACCACGTGCGGGGTCAGGAGCGTGGTGACCACCGCGATCACCATGCCGGCGATGCCGAACAGATTGCCGCCGCGCGCGGTGCGCGGCGAAGAGAGGCCGCGCAATGCCAGGATGAAGCAGACGGACGCGATCAGATAGAAGAATGCCGCAAGGTTTTCGCTCACCGCCGCCCCGCTATTTCTTTCTCTGGAACATCTGGAGCATGCGCTGGGTGACGATGAAGCCGCCGAAGATGTTGACCGAGGCCAAGGCGACGGCGACGAACCCGGCAATCTTGGCAAAGCTGACGCCGAGCGGGCCGGCCGCGATCAGTGCGCCGACGATGATCACGCTCGAAATCGCGTTGGTCACGCTCATCAGCGGCGAGTGCAATGCCGGGGTGACCCGCCATACCACGTGGTAGCCGACAAAGATCGCGAGCACGAAGATCGTCAGCTCGAAGACAAAGGGCGTGCCGACCATCGGCAGCGGCGCCTGCTCCGCCAATTGCCGCGAGAGGGCGTCGAGGTGATGGGCCAGCGCGCCGGCATCGCCGGCGAGCTCCCTGGCGCGCAGGGCCAGAGAGGCGGGGTCGGCCATCGGGTTCTCCGTCAGCTGTCCGGGACAGGGACCGGGTTTGCGGCGGCCGGTGCGGCCGCCGGCGTCGGCATCAGGGCCGGGTTGACGATCGCGCCATCGCGGGTCAACAGCGTCGCCCTGACGATCTCGTCGTCGGCGTCGATCGCGAGCCGGCCGTCCTTGTCGACCAGCAACGCCAGGAACGACAATAGGTTGCGGGCGTAGAGCTGGCTCGCATCGGCGGCGATCCGCGACGGCATGTTGAGGTGGCCGATGATCTTGACGCCGTTCGCCGTGGTTACGACCTCGCCCGGCCGGCTGCCCTCGACGTTGCCGCCGGCCTCGACCGCCAGATCGACGACGATCGACCCCGGGGCCAGCTCGGCGATCATCGCGTCGGTCAGCAGCAGCGGGGCCGGTCGGCCGGGTATGAGGGCAGTGCAGATCACGACGTCGGTGCGCCTCAGCGCCTCGGTGACCTTCTCGCGCTGTCGCCGCTGATAATCCTCGCCCATCTCGCGGGCATAGCCCTGCGCGGTTTCCGCCGAGCGCCCGGCCATATCGTCAACGCTCAGAAACGCGGCGCCGAGGCTTTCGACCTGCTCCTTGGCGGCGGCGCGCACATCGGTCGCCTGGACGATGGCGCCAAGACGGCGCGCGGTGGCAATCGCCTGCAACCCGGCGACGCCGGCACCCATCACCAGCACCCGCGCCGCCTTGATCGTCCCGGCCGCGGTCATCATCATCGGAAAGGCGCGGCCGAACTCGTCGGCGGCATCGAGCACCGCCTTGTAGCCGGCGAGGTTCGACTGCGACGACAGCACGTCCATCGTCTGCGCCCGGGTGATCCGCGGCAGCAGCTCGACGGCGAAGGCGGTGATCCCGGCGCCGGCATAGGCCTCGATGTCGACCGGGTTCTGCAACGGCTGCAACAGGCCGATCAGCACGGCGCCGCGCTTCAGCGGCCGCAGTTCGTCCACCGCGCCGTCGCCGCCGAGCAGCGGACGCTGCACCTTGAGCACGATGTCCGCCTCGGCAAGCGCTGCCGTCCAATCCGCCGCGATCGCCGCACCAGCCACGGCAAAGGCGGCGTCGCTGAACCCGGCGCCCCCGCCGGCGCCACGTTCGACCGTGACCTCGAGCCCCATCGCCACCATCCGCTTGACGGTGTCGGGCGAGGCCGCGACGCGACGCTCATATGCCCGCCTTTCCTTGACGATGGCGACCTTCATCGGGCGGCGGTTCCTGAATGCGCGGGCCGGCAGGGCCGCACAATGCCGCGAACGCCGCGGTTTGTGAAGAGCGAACCCCGCCACCGGGGCCGCTGCCGATAGCCGCACATCGATCGCGCGACGCGCGCTGCCGCTGCGCAAACTCGTCAAGCTTTCGCCCCATTTCGCCGCCGTGCTAGTCTGCGTGAGCGAGCCGATGCGATATCGCCGCGTGGCGATAGGGCCCTCGGCTCTTCCGGCTCGCGAAATCAAAAGAGCCGGGCCTCGGCGGCGGTGCGGCAGCGCCGGGAATAAGCTTTCAGGAGGGGCGTTGTCGCCTGAGCAAAGATCGGCGGGATCGCCGGTGCGACTGGTCAGCGGCGAGGATTGGGCCGGCGGGCGGTTCGGCGACCAGCTGATTGCGGTCCTGCCGCGGTTGCGGCGCTTTGCGCGCGGGCTGGCGGGTTCGGCGGTCGAGGCTGACGACCTGGTTCAGGCCGCGTGCGAGCGGGCGCTCTCCCGCCGGCATCAGTTTCAGGAGGGCACCCGATTCGACAGCTGGATGTTTCGCATCGTGCAGACGATCTGGATCGATCAGATTCGCTCGCGCCGGGTGCGCAAGGAGGATGGCGACATCGGCGAGGAGCGCCTCGGGTCGGACGAGCCGGTGCGCCGCGTCGAGGCGCGCCTGGCGCTGAGCGAGGTGCGCCGCGCCGTCGACCGCCTGACCCCCGACCAGCGGGCGGTACTGGTGTTGGTGACGGTCGACGGGCTCAGCTACAAGGAGGCGGCCGAGGTGGTGCAGGTGCCGGTCGGGACGATCATGAGCCGACTCGCCCGGGCCCGGCTGGCGCTGCAGGTCCAGCTAGAGGCGGGCAGTGCGATGCGCAGGAGTAAGAAGGATGCAGAAGCGCAGTGACGGCCGTCTCGTCGCCTATCTCGATGGCGAGCTCGAGGCGGCGGAGCGGCGCGAGATCGAAGCTTGGCTCGATGGCGATCCGGCTGCCCGCCGACAATTGGCGGCGCTCGCCGAATCGGCCGAGCTGGTGCGCCGCGCTTTTGACGAGGTGCTGCACGAGCCGGTGCCGCAGCGGCTGATTGCTGCCGCCCGCGGCGAAGCATCTGGCGGCGAAGCGGTCGCGGCGCAGACCGGTCCGCGGATCCTGCCGTTTGTGCGCCGGCGGTTCGCGCGCCAGCCGTCCGCGCGCCAGCCTGGCGTGGGACGTCCGGTTCGGGTGCGGCGCTGGCGCGTGGGAGTGCCGGTTGCCGCTTCGCTCCTCGGCCTCTTGATCGGCGGCGGCGCCGGCTATCTCGGCGGCGGCGATCTCGGCACCGGCGTCACCGCCGCGGGCGGCGGGCAATCGGCGATGGAAGCAGCCCTCGCCAATAATCTGTGGCTCGACAACGCCGCCGGATATTTCAAGCTGTTCGTCAGCGCCGGCGGCAACACGCTCGTCGACGTCCCGGCGAGCGGTGATCCCCGCGAGGCCTTGCAAAAGATCAGCCAGAGCCTGCCTCAGCAGGTGCGCCTGCCCGACCTCAAACCGTGGGGGCTCAATTTCCGCGGCGCCCGGCTGATCGTCGTCGACGGCCGGCCCGCAGCGCAGCTCGTCTACACCACCGAGAACAAGGCGATCGGCCCGCTGGCCCTGATCATCGGGTCATCGCAACAGCCCGATATTTCGCCGACCTTTGACCGCCGCCAGGACGTCAACCTGATCTATTGGCGTCATCAGGGCCGCGCCTACGCCCTCGTCGGCCAGGCAAACATCGGTTATCTCTGGGGGATCGGCAACGACGTCGCCTGGCAGCTCGACGCGATCTGAAGCGTGAGCACCGGTCATCGGGAACAACACGGCCGGAGCAGGCCCACCCGGGTGACTAATCCGGTCTCAGGCCCGGAACCGCAGCTCGACCGGCACGGCCGTCGCCGAACCCAAGGGCGGGTGGTCAATAAAGGGCGGCCGAGCTCGACAGGAAGATCCGATGCGATTGCTGCTCATCGAGGATAACGAGCGCTTCGCCGAGTTGCTCAAGCGCGGTCTGACCGCGGCCGGGTTCGTCGTCGACGTGCTGACGACGGCCGCCGATGCGATCGCTGCGTTGCGGACCAGCCGGTTTGAAATCGTCGTCCTCGATCTCGGGCTGCCGGATGCCGACGGGCTCGAGGTGCTCGGCGAAATGCGCCGGCGGCGCGACGCGACGCCGGTCCTGATCCTGACCGCGCGCGGCAGCCTGAAGGACCGGGTGACTGGCCTTGGCAGCGGCGCCGACGACTATCTGGTCAAACCCTTTGCCCTCGAGGAGCTGGTGGCCCGCCTGCGCGCGCTGTTGCGGCGGCCGGGCAATCTGCTCGGCGTCCCGCTCGAGCTTGGCAACCTCACCCTCGATACCGTCGGCCGCCAGGTCTTTGTCGGCGAAACGCCGATCTTTTTTTCGCCGCGCGAGATCGCAGTGCTCGAGCACCTGTTGCGTCGCAGCGGACGGGTGGTCGACAAGAACCTCCTCGAAAACAACCTTTACGGGCTGTCGCAGGAGATCGGGTCGAACGCCATCGAGGTCTACGTTCACCGGCTGCGCAAGCGCCTCGCCGAAGTCGACGCTTCGGTGCAGATTCACACTTTGCGCGGCGTCGGCTACTCTGATCTCCGAAAGAAAATGAGGTGATCCGGTTTCGTTCGGTCGTCTCGCGGATCGTCGCGCTGCATCTGCTGGCGATCGCCGCTGCCGCGATCTGCATGCCCCTCGCGCTGTTCGTGATGCTGAGCTCGGCTGCGCAAGAGCTGCATCAACGCGCGCTGCGCGACCAGGCGGCCGAGATCCTGCGCTATCTGGAGAACGGGCCCGACGGGACGCCTCGATTGGCGCTGCCGCCGTCGCTTGCCGCGTTCTATTCTGAAGGCTACGGGCGCGCGGCCTTCGCGATCATCGACGGCGACGGCCGGGTGCTGGTCTCCTCGCGCCCCGGCAACCACCCGATTGCGCCCAAGCCGCCAGAGCATCGGCCGTTCCAGTTCTTCTCGCTTCGGCAGGACGGGGATCCGTATTACGGGGTGACGGTGACCACCGATTTCGGCGGTAGGCCGCTGTTTCTCCAAGTCGCAGAGGATCTCGCCCATCGCGATGTGCTGATCGACGACATCGTCGCCGAGTTCTTTACGCAGGTCGGCTGGATCACCGTGCCGCTGCTGCTGTTGCTGCTGCTGATCGACGTCGCTGATCTTCCGGCGCGCGATGCAAGCCGATCATCGCCGCCTCGGCATTGGCCGAGGAAATCGGACCCGACCGCACCGAGCTCAGACTGCCCGAGGCCGGCATGCCGCGCGAGGTGCTGCCGCTGGTCCGCGCCGTCAACCGAGCGCTCGATCGGCTCGACGCAGGGTTCCGCGCCCAGCGCGAGTTCACCGCCGATGCGGCGCACGAGCTGCGCACGCCGCTGGCGATCCTGCGCACCCAGATCGACATGATCGAGGACCGCGAAGTTGCCTTGCCGCTGCGGCAGGATGTCGAAAGCATGAGCCGGCTGGTCAACCAGCTGCTCGAAATCGCCGAGCTCGAAACCTTTGTCGTCGCCGAGGACGAAGTCGCCGATCTGATCGGGATCGCGGCCGACATCGCGGCGTTTCTTGCCCCGCTGGCCCTCTCGCAGGGCAAGAATGTAGCGGTGACCGGCCGCGCCGTTGCCGGTGCGGGTGCACGGCAATGGCGATGCGATCGAGCGCGCCGTTCGCAACCTCGTCGAAAATGCGCTCGCCCACACCGCTGCCGGAACCACCGTCGAGATTGCGGTGACGCGCGACGGCGCGATCCGCGTCCTGGATCGCGGGCCGGGGGTGCCGAGGGACGAGCGCAAACACATATTCAAGCGGTTCTGGCGCCGTGACCGGCGGCGCGGCGGCAATGCCGGGCTGGGGTTGGCGATCGTCACCCGGATCGCGGAGATGCACGGGGCCACGGTCGAAGTCGACGAGCGCCCGGGCGGCGGCGCCGTGTTCGCGATCCGCTTTGCCGCGGTCCTGCCGCCCGATAGCGTCCCGGCAGCAGAGTTGGAGACAGCCGGCTGACCCGTCGGCGGCCTCCCGCGGTCGGCGCGGGACCGAAGATTTCCTGGACGGTTGCGGGCGCATCGGGCATCATTGCGGTGCTGTTGTTCGACCGGATATTCTCGCATCGGATTCCGGTTTTGTTGTTTCGGCTCTAGACGAGATCGTACTTGTGCTGGTGCCTCCAAGTATCGGCAAGAAAGGCTAGACTATGGTTTCTATCGAATTCGACCCCGGAAATGGCGGCTGCCGTCTACGCGACTATGGCGCGCAATCTCGCGGTGGTCCGCCGCCGGCTGGGCAAGCCTTTGACTTTGGCCGACAAGGTGCTGCTCGGCCATCTCGACGACCCGGAGCATCAGGAAATCGAACCCGGCAAGAGCTACTTGCTGCTGCGCCCTGACCGGGTCGTGTTCCAGGACGTGCTAGGCCAGACCGGCCTCTTGCAATTCATGCAGACCCGTCGCGACAAGGTCGCGGTCGCGGCCACGATCCATTGCGACCATCTGATCCAGGCGCGGGTGGAAGGCGGCTCGGACCTGCGCGAATCGCTGGCGGAAAACAAGGAGGTCTACGACTTCCTGCGCTCGGCGGCGGCGAAATACGGGCTGGGGTTCTGGGGTCCCGGCGCCGGCATCATCCATCAGGTGGTGCTGGAGAATTACGCCTTTCCGGGCGAGCTGATCATCGGCACCAACTCGCACACCCCCAATGCCGGCGGCCTCGGCGCCTGCTCGGTCGGGGTCGGCGGCGCCGATGCGGTCGAGGTCATCGCCGGGCTGCCGTGGGAGGTGCTCTATCCCCGCCACATCGCGGTCTATCTGACCGGCCAGCTCAACGGCTGGACCGCGCCCAAGGACGTGATCCTTTATGTTGCCGGCCGGCTGACGGTCTCGGGCGGCACCAACGCGATCGTCGAATATATCGGCCCCGGCGCGCGCACGATCAGCGCCACCGGCAAGGCGACGATCACCAACATGGGCGCCGAGCTCGGGGCGACCACCTCGATGTTTCCGGCCGACGAGCATATGGCGCGCTATCTGCGGGCGACCGGCAAGCCCGGGCTGGTGCCGCTGTTTCAGCAGCATCTGCGAACTGCTCGAACCCGACAAGGAGGTCGAGGCCGATCCCGGCGAAATATCTACGACCGCGTCGTCGAGCTCGATCTGTCGAAGCTCGAACCCTACATCGTCGGCCCGCACTCGCCCGACCGCGCCCGACCGATCTCGCAAGCTCGCCGCCGAGGTCGCCGACCCGAAAAGCGGGTTCATCGACCAGATCTCGACCGCGCTGATCGGCAGCTGCACCAATTCCTCGTACGAGGATATGAGCCGCGCCGCCGATGTCGCCGAGCAGGCCAAGGCGCACGGCATCAAGGCCGGCGTGCCGTTTCTGGTGACGCCGGGCTCCGAGCAGGTGCGCGCGACGATCGAGCGCGACGGCCAGATGCAGTCGCTGAAGGACATCGACGGCACGGTGCTGGCCAATGCCTGCGGACCGTGCATCGGCCAATGGCGGCGCGCGGCCTCGGAGAGGTGCGGTGCCGAACACGATCGTCACCTCGTACAACCGCAATTTCCCGCGGCGCAACGACGGCCAGCCGACGACGATGAATTTCATCGGCAGCCCGGAGATCGTGACCGCGATGGCGCTCGCCGGGCGATCTGTCGTTCAACCCGTTGACCGACAGCGCTGACCGATGCCCAGGGCAAAGCCGTTCCGGCTCGACCCGCCAAAGCCCGCGCCCGAGGTGCCGGCGCACGGGTTCGATGCCGGGCACGCCACCTACATCACCCCGCCCGAGGACGGCAGCGCCATCACCCTGGCGGTCGATCCGAACAGCGAGCGGCTGCAATTGATGGAGCCGTGGCTCGACCTGGGACCACAAGGACTTCGTCGATTGCCCGGTGCTGATCAAGACCCAGGGCAAGACCACGACCGACCATATCTCGCCGGCCGGCCCGTGGCTGCGCTATCGCGGCCATTTGGACAAGTTCAGCGACAACATGTTCATGGGCGCCACCAACGCCTTTACCGGCGAGGCCGGCACCGGCGATCGACGTGCTGAGCGGCGAGAAAGGCGCCGCCATCGCCAAAATCGCCCGCGACTACAAGGCGCACGGGGTCAAATGGGTGGCGATCGGCGACCATAATTACGGCGAGGGTTCAGCCGCGAGCACGCCGCCTTGTCGCCGCGCCTCCTGGGCGGGTGCGCGGTGATCGCCCGCAGCTTTGCCCGCATCCACGAATCGAACCTGAAAAAGCAGGGCCTGTTGGCGCTGACCTTTCAGGACCCGGCCGACTACGACCGGATCCGCGCCGACGATCGGCTGAGCCTCGTCGGCCTGGAGGAGATGGCGCCGGGCCAGCCGGTCGAGTGCCGGATCAAGCACGCCGACGGGTCGAGCGAGACCCTGCACCTCAACCACACCTTCAGCGCCTCGCAGCTCGAATGGTTCCGCAAGGGCTCCGCCTTGAACCTGTTCCACCACTGAGCGACGCCCTACTATCGAGGTGCGCCGGCATCAAAGGACGAGCCATTTTGCCGGCGCTTCTCGCTAGGGCGGAGCGTCGCCGTCGCAGCGGTATCGGCGTCTAGCAAGATTTTGGGCGGATCGATAGTTACCGCGAATGCAGCCCGGTCGGGCCGACGACGACCGGCATCGGGTTGACAGAAGATTCGGCCGAGCTCGTACCCGCTTGTCCGCCGGGGACCACCGGCCTCAAGGATGATGTCGCCGTCGCATCGCACCCAGCAACAAGCAGCGCGCAAATCAGCAAAACCCAAATCCCTACGAAGGTTCGCATCTCGTTCGGATAAACATTGTCCCAACATTTTATCCTGAAGTTGCGCATCGGTCAATAGATCGCGCGCATCGCGTCATCTTTAATCATGTCTCGATTGAGCCCGCCCGCTGCCGGAATAACCGGTGGTTGGGCCATCGATCGGTGCGCGGACGGGCCTATCGGCGGGGCGTCAGATGGAACGGAGGCGGATGGACGGGCTGGGTGGTGACGACGGCGCGCGGCGTGACTGGGCTGTCGTCAGCGCGCTCGATGTTGAAGGCCTGGATCATCGTCGCCAGCACCAGGGTGGCTTCAGTCAGGGCGAATTGGGCGCCGATGCACACTCGCGGGCCGATGCCAAACGGCAGATAGGCGTAGCGGTCGGGCGGCGAGGCGTCGGGCAGAAACCGGGCGGGATCGAAGGTTTCGGGCTCTTTCCACAGCAGCCGGTGGCGGTGCAATACCCAGGGCGAGATCAGCACCACGCCGCGGGCAGGAATCGCGATGCCGCCGGCGACATCGGCGCGGATCGCCTGGCGCGCGAGCGTGAAGGCCGGCGGATAGAGGCGCAATGCCTCGTGCACCACGGCGCGAGTGTAGACGAGGCCCGGCAATACCGCGGCGGCATTGCCGGGACCGAAATCGAGCGGTCCCACTTCGGCGGCGAGCCGGTCCTGGATTGCCGGCGCCGACGCCAACAGATAGAGCGACCAGAACAACGCCACCGCAGTCGTTTCGTGGCCGGCGACGATCATCGTCGCCACCTGGTCGGCAAGGCGGCGCGGCGGAAACAGCGCGCCGCTCTCCGGGTCGCGGGCGGTCGACAAGAGGTCAAAGAGGTCGCGCGGCGCTCCCGCCGAGCCCTGTCCGCGGCGTGCGGCGATGATCCGCCCGATCAGGTCGAGCCAGCGGCGGCGAAAGCGCCAGCGCGCCACGTCGCGCGGGCTCGGCAGCGCCGGCGGCAGCAAAAAGTCCAGTAGGCTCGGCCGGCCGAGATGAGCGGCGTAGCCCTTGATCAGCCCGCGCAGCTCAGCGCCGTAGCGCTCCATCTCGAGCGAAAACATCGAGGCGCCGGCGATCTCCAATGCCAGAAACTGCATCGCCGCTAGGAGGTCGACCGGGGCGGAGCCGGCGGCCTCGAGGCTGGCGACGGCGAGGACGGCGGCGCGCGCGACATGGCCCGCGAGGATCGGCATCGTGCGCGGCGCGAAGGCCGGCGCCAGGGTGCGGCGTTGATGCCGCCAATCTTCGCCCTGGCTCAACAGCAGCCCGCGGCCGAGCAGCGGGCGAAGAATGCGGATGCCGGCCGCAGTGCGTCGGTAGTTGCCGGGATTGTCGACGAGGATGTGCTGGATCGCCGCCGGGCGGCTGACGATGACCTGTCGGCGCCCAAAGATCTTGCGCAGAACGACATCCTGCTCGAATGCCTGCGGCGGGAAGATGCCGAGCGCGTTGTCGCGCAGCGAGCGGGCAAAGCCGCGTGACGAGGGCGGCGACAAGAGGCGTTCGGGCCGGTCGCCGGTCGCCGGAGAGAGAAGAGGCTGCACCTCGGTCACTTTCCCGACCCCGCAGCAACGGCATCCGCTGCCGGGGAGATCGGTATCGCCGAGCCCGCCGCCAATCCTCGCGCCGGAGAGCGCAGCAATGGCAACAGCAGCAAGGAGAGCAGGATCAGCCCGCCGATCAGGAGCCAGGCGTCGTTGAAGGCGGCGACGAGCCCGGCGCGCTCGACCAAGGGCGCGACGAAGTCGCGGGTGGCCTGGTCGACCGGGCCGAGCGGGACGCCGGTAAACCGCGCTGCCGGCAAGCCGACGAGGCGCGCGGCCGCGGCGTCGCCGGCCTGGAGGCGGGCGACGAGTGCTGCGACATGCGTCGGCGTGCGCTGTTCGAGGATGGTGTCGATGACCGCGAGCCCGATCGCCCCGCCGAGATTGCGCATCAGGTTGAAAAGACCGCTCGCATTGGCGACACGGGCCGGGTCGAAGCCGCCGAGCGCCAGTGCCGTCGTCGGCAGCAGGCACAGCATCACCGCGGCGCCGCGCGCGACCTGCTGCCAGCAAAGCCCCCAGAAATCGGTCTCGAAGGTCATGAAGCCATTGCCGAGCCAGCCCAACGCGAAGAGCGCATAACCGGCGGCGATCAGCAGCCGCGCGTCCGAACGACGCTCGAGAAGATTGGCGACCGGGGCCATGACCAGCTGTGCGGCGCCGGTGACCATCATGATCTCGCCGATCGGCAATGCGTCGTAGTTCCGCACCACGCCGAGAAACACCGGCAACAGATACGTTGCCCCGTAAAGCCCGACGCCGAGGACAAAGCTGAACCAGCAGCCGATCACGAAACCGCGGTTGCGGAAGGCGGTGAAATCGATCAGCGGCGCCGGATGGCGCAGCGAGCGCCGCAGGAGGCCGCCGCCGCAGATCAGGCACAGCGCCGCCAGCAGCAGCATCGCGGGACTACCCCAGCCGCGCTTCGGCGCCTCCTTCAGCAACAATTCGAGGCCGCCGAGAAAGACCGCGAGCAACGGCAATGCCCAGAGATCGACCGAGCCGAAGCGGCCGCGGTGCCGGCGGTCGACATCGACAGCCCAGGCGACCAGCAGCGCCACGACGATCCCGGTCGGCACGTTGATCAGAAACAGCCAGTGCCAGGATAAGCGGTCGGTGACAAAACCGCCGATGCCGGGCCCCAAGGCCGGCGCCAGCATCGCCAAGACCCCGGCGATCAATGTCGCCCGCGAGCGCGCGGTCTGTTCGAACATCAGGAAGACCGCGGAAAACACCAGCGGGATTAAGAGCCCGCCGCAAAAACCCTGGACCACCCGCGCCGGGATCAACGACCAAAACCCGGTCGATGCGGCGCAAGCGAGGCTGGCGGCGGTGAAGCCGAAGATGCAGGCGACAAAGGCGCCGCGCGTCGACAGCATCCGGGTCAGCCAGCCGGTCAGCGGGATCGCGACGATCTCGGCCATCAGATAGGCGGTCTGCACCCAGCTCAATTGGTCGAGCGGAAGGCCGAGCCCAGCCTGGATCTCGGGCAACGAGCTGGCGACGATCTGAATGTCGAGGATCGCCATGAACATGCCGACGGCCATGGCGACGAAACCGATCCAGGTCTTGGCCCCGGCGGCCGCCTGGGGCAGAGCGATGCTCACGGCCCGCGGCGGGGCGCCAGCGCCCGGTCCTCGATGCCGATGCGCCGGGCGATCAGCGCCAGATCGATGAGCGAAAACGCGACCGCTACGGCGACCGCACCAAAAGCCAGCGGCAGGACCGCGATCTCGGCAACAACCAAGAGGTAGTTCGGGTGCCGCACCCACCGGTAGGGGCCGGTGCGCACCAGCGGGATGTCGGCCAAACTCAGGACGCGGGTGGTCCACAGCCGGCCCAGGGTCGCGATCACCCAAACCCGGCCGAGCTGCAACAGTCCGAAGAGGCCCAGAAGCGGCCAATAGGGCCGGGTCGCCGGCGGGACCGACAAAGCGAGGGCGGCGAGCCAGCCGGCATGCAGCAGGACAAAAAATGGATAGCCGCCCGCGTCCGCCTCGACCGCGCCGAGCCGACGCAGCCGCGCGGTGTTGCGGTCGGCCCAGGCGAGCTCGGCGAGACGCTGCCCGGCGACGAGGGCAATCGTCCAGTAAAGCGCCATCACCGGTTGTCGAGCACCAGGAACCCGGCGGAGAAACCCGGCCCGAGCGCGTTCATCAGCGCGCGCCGCCACCCCAGGCCGTCGCCGAGCATGCGGTCGAGCACAAACATTACGGTCGCGGCCGACATGTTGCCGTAATCGCGCAACACGCCGCGCGCTACGCAGAGCGCGCCTTCCTCGAGGCCGAAGGCGCCTTCGAGCGCGGCTATCACCTTGGCCCCACCCGGATGGCAGACAAAGCGGCCGACGTCGCCGATCGCCAGACCGTGACGGGCGAGGAACTCGTCGGCAACGCTGCGAAAGCGGGTCGCGACAAGCTGCGGGATGTCGCGAGAAAAGACCGCGCTGAGCCCGTCATCGGCCACCTCCCAGCCCATCACCTCGAGGCTCTTGGGCCAGGTGTGCTCGCCCGTGGCGACGATCGCCGGCCCCTCCCCCGCGGTCGACAGGAGCGCCCCGGCGGCGCCGTCGCCGAACAGCGCCGTCGCAACGATGTTGCTCTTCGCGAAATCGTCGCGGCGGAATGACAGCGCGCACAATTCGACGACCAGAAACAGCACCGTCTCGCCGGGCGCCGCCAGGGCCTGGCTCGCCGCGCGGGCGAGACCGAGAACGCCGCCGGCGCAGCCGAGCCCAAAGATCGGCAGCCGCCGCACGTCAGCGCGCAGCCCCATTTGCTCGATCAACAACGCGTCGAGGCTGGGTGTGGCAATCCCGGTGGTCGAGACGACGACGATCGCGTCGATCTCGTGCTTACTGCGGCCGGCCCGGTCGAGCAACTGGATCGTCGTCGCCTCGAGCAGGTCGAGTGCGGCCGAAAGATAGATACGGTTGCGCTCGGGCCAGCTGTGGCGGCGGTCGTACCAATCGAGCGGCACGCAGGAATAGCGCGTGCGGATGCCGGTATTGGTAAATACCGGCAACAGCCGATCGAGCGCCTGCGCGCCGCCGAACAACAGCTTGACGCGCTCGATCACGTCGTCCTGGTCGAGCGGATAGGGCGGAACCGAGGTCGCGACGCTCAATAGACGCGGGGCTGCCAGCATCGGCCGTCACCCTACTTGTTCGGGAACCTCCCCGATAGCGAATAAGACAAGCACCGCTGCGGCATATTTTGGGTGCTGCGGGCGATGATCGCGGCCCTGCGCAGTCGGTCGGTTCCCTCGCTGGCGGGCGAAGCGTTGGACGGACTTGGCGCTTGCCACCCCGTTCTGGCCGGGATCCATTTTGAAGATGTGCACCGGCCTGCTCCGGTGTGACAACAGACGGACTTGTGTAACCTACAAAAGTGAGTCGCGAGCGTGCATTTGTGGCGGAGTGATCGACATGGCAGATGATGCGGCTGCGCCGCTTCGCTCTCGAAATCAGGGGAGGCTCGCCGCATCGTCCGGAAGCATTGGTTTGCCTGCTGCGTGGTCTGTGGGCTCCAGATCAGGACGTGCTTGGATATCGCGCATCTTGATCAAAACGCGGGCAACAACGACCCAGACAACCTGGCGTATTTCTGCAAAACTCATCATTGGATGTACGATTGCGGTTTTTATCCGGTCGACGCGATTAGGCTGTTGAGCGCCCATTGGAAGAACACCGGAGGCACTCCAGACCACAAACCGCGGATGAAGGACGCCGGCGCGAAAGCCGCGTTGGCCCGGAAGAGGAGCATGAGCGCGAAGAAGGCGTGGCGGACGCGGCGCACGGCGTCGCCCGAGCCATAGACCGAGCCGATCAGGGCAGATCCTACGCGGCAACGAGCTCGTCGAGGGTTGCGGCGAGGCGGGCGAGGTCGGGGGCTGTCGAGAGGCGGTGGTCGCCGTCCTTGACGAGGGTGACGGCAACGTCGCGGCTCGTCAGGCGCCCGGCGAGGCGCAGGCTGGTTTCCCACGGGACCGAGGTGTCGCGCAGCCCGTGCAAGAGCCGCACCGGGCAGTCGAGCGCGATCGGCGCGCGCATCACCAGATGCCGCTTTCCGTCCTCGATCAGGCTCAGCCGGTAGGTGTAGCCGGCCGGGTCGTATTCGGAGGGCAAGGTTACCGAGCCGGTCGTCAGCAGTTCCTGGCGCTGCGCCATGTCGAGGCGCGGCGACATCAGATCTTCGGTCGCGTCGGGTGCGGCGGCGATACCGAGCAGCGCCTGCACCCGCTCGCGGCGGGCGAGCGCCGCCAGCAGCATGATCCAGCCGCCGAGGCTCGACCCGACCAAGATCTGCGGCCCTTGGGTCAGCCGGTCGAGGACCGCGATCGCATCCTCGGCCCAGCGGCCAACAGTGCCGTCGGCAAAATCGCCGCTCGACCTGCCGTGGCCGAAATAATCGAACCGCACATAGGCCCGCCCGCGGCGGCGGCAATATTCATCGAGATAGAGCGCCTTCGTCCCGGTCATGTCGGAGCGAAGGCCGGCAAGAAAGACAATTCCCGGCGCCGCACCCGGCAACCGATGAAAGGCGATCGTGTGGCCGTCGGAACGCGGCAGGGTTTCGGGCAAAGTCATCGCAGGCTTGCGGCAGGCAGTGAGGATGGCGACGATAGCATTATGCCGAGTTTGTCAGAAGACCGGCCGCGAGAAGACCGCCCGCCGGCAGTATTGCAGATCGTGCCGAGCCTCGTCTCGGGCGGGGCCGAGCGCGGCACCATCGAATTGGCGGCGGCGTTGATCACGGCCGGATGGAATGCCTACGTCGCCTCTGCCGGTGGACCGCTCGAAAGCGATGTCGCCCGCGCCGGCGCCACCCACCTGACCTTGCCGCTCGCCTCCAAAAACCCGCTGGTCATATGCCGCAACCGGGCTGCGCTGGTGGACGCGATCCGCCAACTCGGCATCGACATCGTGCACGCCAGGAGCCGCGCCCCGGCCTGGAGCGCGTGGTCGGCGGCGGCCATCACCGGCCGCCATTTCGTTACCACCTTTCATAACGCTTATGGCGCGGACTTGGCCTACGGCGCCGGCTCGGGCCTGAAGCGCCGGTACAATTCGGTCATGGCGCGCGGCGAGCGGGTCATCGCCATTTCCGATTTCGTCGCCGATCATGTGGCGGCCACATATGGCGTCGGCGCCGACCGGCTGCGCACAATCCCGCGCGGCGTCAACCTCACTCTATTCGATCCGATGCGGGTGAGCGGCGAGCGTATCGCCGTCCTGGCTCGGCGCTGGCGGCTGCCCGACGGCGTGCCGACGGTAATGCTGCCCGGCCGACTGACCCGATGGAAGGGCGGGCTCGATTTCATTGCCGCGATCGCCGCACTAGGCCGCCGCGACATCTGCTGCGTCTTAGTCGGGGCCGAACAGCGGCCGGGTTTTCGCCGCGAGCTTGAGATGGCGATCGCGGACCACGGGCTCGCCGGCCTCTTTCGCATCGTCGAGCCCTGCGCCGACATGCCGGCCGCGTATATGCTGGCCGATGTCGTGGTCTCGGCGTCGAGCGATCCCGAGGGATTCGGCCGGATCATTGTCGAGGCCCAAGCGATGGGGCGGCCGGTAGTCGCCACCGACCACGGCGGCGCCCGCGAGACGATCGTGCCGCGAGAGACCGGCTGGCTGGCGTCGCCGCGCAACCCCGAGGCCCTTGCCGCCGCGATCGCTGCCGCGCTCGCGCTCGGGCCGAGCGAGCGGTCGCAGCTGGCGCGCCGCGCGCAGTCCCATGTCGCCGCCCGGTTCACGACCGCGGCGATGTGCGCGCGCACGATCGCGGTTTATGAGGAATTGCTGTTTCCCGAGCCCGCCGAACCGGTCCTTCAGAACGCGACGGCAATACTGCCCGCCTAGCGCCAAAGATCTTCATCTGCTGCTCGGACGCAGACAGGAGGTTCAACTCGACCCGTCATGATGGCCGGGATTGTCCCGGGCGCCCACATCTGCGGCACAACACTGCCGATTTTCCGTGGACGCCCGGCACAAGGCGGCACAAGGCCGGGCATGACAGGTGGGACGGCTTAAACCCTTTGAATTCTCCCGAACACTAGATTGGAGGCCCGTTATTCTTGCCCCGTCCCGCCGGCGAGGTTGAAGTCGATTGTCTGGCCCTCCTGGCAGGCGAAGCAATGCTGGATTCCGTTGCGCTCGACGATGGCCCCAAAGTGCTTCGTAAAGCCAACTGCTGGATCGTTGAAGTTGGTATTGTCGATCTGAACGATACCACCCAAATTTTCGATAAGATGTTGTAATGCCTTGGTTACGATGGTGCCCTGCGCGTCCACCGAGCTTCCGTTCGGCAGCGCACCGTACACGGCCGAGAGAACTTTCAGCGACATTGTCACATCTCCATCAGGTCAGCGGGGACGGCCCATCCGCCCACGCTCGATAGCATCGCTGAAAAACTGGTCGCAGGCGTGTGAGGTTGTTCACACGCTCGTCATAATAAAAACGATGGGCGCCAACGGCTCGTCTGCTCGCCCTGTCGCTAACAATTAATTTCGCTGTGCTACCGTCGAGGCATGGCACAGGAGGTCTGCCGTATCGTCTGCCGCGAGAATCACAGGGTTGGCCGCGAATGCGGGAATTCGGGGCGAGCGCCGGGCGAGCAACGACGCGTGGCGCCTATTCCGTCTCGAAATCCTCCGGCTGGAGCGAGATCGGGGCGCCGTGCGGAGTTCGCCGGGCGGCGCGCTGCCAGGCGGCGCAGGCGCGGGCGATGGCAGCGGGATCGGCCACGGCTTTTTCGCTCGCCAAGCGTTCGAGTGCGGCAAGCCAGTGCCGGTAATAAGTGTCGCCGGTGTCGGGGTCGCCCGACTGCTGGGCGCGCTTGATCTCGTCGGCGAGAGCGGCGGCCCATTCGGCCCAGGTGAACAGTCCGCGCTCGTGCAGGGCGAGCGCGATGGCGAAGGCGTGGGCCTCCCACGGCGCCCGAAACACCGGGCCGTCCGGATCGTGCGGCAGGCTTGGGACCGCGGCAGCGACACGGTCGAAGGCGCTCATGCCGGGTCGAGGTAGGGCTCGAACGCCTCGATCGACACTTTGATGCCGGGATCGGCGTCCTCGCCCCACAATTCGCGGGCCGTGAAGACAACCGTATAGAGCCATTGCGGGTTGTCGCCGGCGCCGAGTGCGGCGGTATCCGGAAAGACATGGCAGCCGCGGACCGCCTCGACCGTGCCGATCCTGCCGCGGGCATAGCGCGGCAGCCGGGTATGGGTCACTGGGTTGATATTCCGGGTGCGCACCCGTTCGCCTTCCTTGAACCGCGCCGGCGTGTTGGTCGGGCGGCCGAATTCGCCGCGGGTCAAAGTCTTGCCGACATCGGCCGGGGTCAGGGTGCGCGGCACTGCCGGGCCGGCGCGCACCGAACGGCCGGCGGCGAGTTCGTCCTCGCCGATGAGGCCGCGCCGCAGCAGCCGCTGTTCGAGCCCGAGAAACCAGCGCCGGTAATAGGACGAGCCGAGATAGTCCAACGGCGGCAGCGCTTCAAGCGAGGCCCGGCCGGCATCGATCGTCCACAGCCCGGTAAAGCCCATCGCCCGCTGCATCGCCAGGACGCGCCCCTCCCAGCGCTGGTGAAACGGCGGCTCGTTCGGCTCCGGCTCGACCCGGCCAAAGCCGTGCATGCCGCCCATGTCGTGCAGCGAATTGGTCATGGCGGTTCCGTCTCGTGCGGCGGCTTCGGCGGGCCGGCGCCGATCATGCTGTCGCGGGTGACGAGCCCAGCGAGCCGCTCCTCGCTCCATCCCTCGGTGCCGGCGGGCCGCATCGGCACCACCAGAAACCTGGTTTCGGCGGTCGAATCCCAGATGCGGATTTGCGTCTCGGGCGTCAGGCTCACGCCGAACTCGGCGAGCACTCCCTTGGGGTCGATGACCGCGCGCGAGCGGTAGGGGGCCGATTTGTACCAGACCGGCGGCAGGCCCAGCACCTCCCACGGATAGCACGAACACAGCGTGCAGACGACCAGGTTGTGGGTCTGCGGGGTGTTCTCGACGGCGATCAAATGGCTGCCGACCCGGCTGAAATGGCCCACCGAATTGACCGCCGCGGTGGCGTCGGCCAACAGCCGGCTCTTGAACTCGGGGTCGGCCCAGGCGCGGGCGACGATCTGGGCGCCGTTGCGCGGGCCGATCTTGGTTTCGAACTGCTCGACGATCTGATCGAGCGCCGCCGGATCGACATAACCCTTCTCGGTCAGGATGGTTTCGAGTGCCCGCACCCGCACCTCCATCTCGGACAATTCCGAGCCGTGCGCGTGATCGTGCGGATCGGCATGGTCGTCAGGCATCGCGCTACTCCTCGATCTCGCTCGATGCTATGTCGGGCGTGACTTGAAGTCGAGACCGGCCCAGAGGCGCACGGCGCCCGGCCGATGGCGTCCGCCTTCCGCGAGTTATGGGTATCAGTGGCAACATCGTGCGGATTTCGGATATTTTGAAACCCCTCAACCCGAAGGGAGAGCCGTCATGAAGGTGGTCACGCTTAAAGACATCCCGAATGTCCCGGTGGAGGGCGCCGAGCGGATCGAAGGCTGGAGCGGGCCGGTTTCCCGGTCGCGTCAGACGATCATCGAGCCTGGGGACTCGGCGAACTACAACTGCAGCGTGGTGAACTTCAGCCAGGGCTGCACCACCGGATGGCATGCGCATACCTGCGACCAGATCCTGGTCGTGACCTCCGGCTCCGGCATGGTGGCGACCGAGCATGATCAGCGGGAGATCAACGTCGGCGACGTCGTGCACATCAAGGCCGGCGAACGCCATTGGCACGGCGCCAAGGCCGACACGACGATGGGGCACATCACGATCACCGCCGTCGGCGGCCAAGCCCGCTGGGGGTAGTCCGGCGACGCTCGGCCCCGATTTGCACGCCGCGCAAGTGCATCTCTCGCGCCGGCCCGTCGGCCGATCTAGTCGGGCGGTTTCAATGCGGCCAGGCGACGGTGTTGAAATCGTCAAGCAGGGCGGCGATGCGGCCGCCGTCCGACTGGTCCATGATGGCGCGGGCGCGGCGGGTGGCGGCGACCATGTCGAGCGCGCGGACGCGCTGCTTGACCCGCGGGATGTTGCGCGGCGCCATCGATAGGTTGCGCAGACCGAGCCCGAGCAGCAAGGCCGTAAAGCGCGGCTCGCCGGCCATCTCGCCGCAGATGCTGATGGGCATGCCACGGCGCAGCGCCGCCTCGATCGCGAATTGAATGAGCCGCAGCACCGCCGGGTGCAGCGGGTTGTAGAGGTGCGCCACCTGCTCGTCGCTGCGGTCGATCGCCAGCGTGTACTGAATGAGGTCGTTGGTGCCGATGGCAAAGAAATCGGCCTCGGCGGCGAGCGCGTCGGCGGCGAGCGCCGCGCCCGGCACCTCGATCATCGCGCCCAAGGGGCGGCAACGGCTTGGGCAATTGCATGCCGCGACGCCGCAGCCGGCGGGCGACCTGCTCCATCGCCTCGCGCACCCGGCGGATCTCGCTCACGGTCGAGATCATCGGCAACAGGATGCGTAACGGCCCTTCGGCGGCGGCGCGCAGCATCGCCGCCAGTTGCGGATCGAGCAAGCGGCGGTCCTGCAGCGAGAGACGGATCGCGCGCAGTCCGAGCGCCGGGTTGTCGGCCGGGACATAATGGTCGGCGAGCGAGCGGGCGAGCTTGTCGCCGCCGAGATCGAAGGTGCGCACGGTCACGGGCTTGCCCTGCATGCCGCGCACCAGGGCCGAGAACACCGCGTACTGCTCTTCCTCGCCCGGCAGGTCGTCGCGGTTCATATAGAGAAACTCGGAACGGACCAGACCCAGCCCCATCGCCCCATTGGCCGAGCGCCTGATCGAGTTCGACCGGCAGTTCGAGATTGGCTTCGAGGGTGATCTCCACCCCGTCGCGGGTCGCCGCCGGCAGCCGGCGCAGGCGGGTCAGATGGCGCCGCTCGCGCACCAGGAGGTCGCGCCGCGCCTCATAATCGGCGACCGTCTCCGCCGACGGATCGATGATCACCGTCCCCTCGGCGCCATCGATCACCACCGTCGTGGCGGCCCGCGCATGGTCGATCAAGGCCGGGACCGCGAGCACCGCCGGCAGCCCCAGAGCGCGGGCGACGATCGCGGTATGGCTGTCGGCGCCGCCGAACTGGGTGGCGAATCCGGCGATCCGGCGCGGGTCCATCAGCGCGGTGTCGGCCGGGGTCAGTTCGTCGGCGAGGATGATCGCGCCCTCGCGGCACGCCCGAATAGGCGACGTAGGGCTTTTTGATCAGGTTGCGGATGAGCCGCGTGCCGACCACGCGGATGTCCTCGATCCGCGCCGCCAGATAGGGGTCGCGCATCGCGGCGAAGCTCCGGGCGATCTCGTCGATCTCGATCTCGACGGCGCGCTCGGCGTTGATCCGGGCGCGGCCGACGCGCTCGTCGACGCCGCGCACCAGCCGCGAGTTCGACAGCATCGCCAAATGCGCGTCGAGTAGGTAGCCGATCTCCTCAGCGGCGGATTCGGGGAGGCCGCGAGGTTTTGGCCTTGAGCTTGCGCAGCTGTTTCAGTGAAACCGCGACCGCCTCGGCGAAGCGGCCGCGTTCGGCGTCGATCTCGGTTTCG
Organism: uncultured Alphaproteobacteria bacterium; assembly: GCA_963832875.1. Taxonomy (GTDB): domain Bacteria; phylum Pseudomonadota; class Alphaproteobacteria; order ATCC43930; family CGMCC-115725; genus AP-15. The sequence continues at coordinate 147,873 of CAWHWB010000013.1, forward strand.
GGGATGTGGCTCTCATAGACCGGAAGATCGCCGCTGTCGCCGACATAGGCCGGCCCAATGGCGATCCCCGGCGACACGCCGACGCCGGCCAATCTGCGCTCGACGCCGCTGCTCTCCGCCGCCAGGCCCAAGCCCTCGTCAGTCCTCATTGAACTTGCATTCGATCAGGTCGGCCAGTGCGGCCACCGCCTCGGCCGCTTGCGGACCGCTGGCGCTCAGCTCAACCGCAGTCCCCGGCGCCGCCGCCAGCATCATCAGCCCCATGATCGAGCGGCCGGAGACTTCGGTGCCGTTCTTGCGCACCCGGACATCGGCCGTCGAATTGGGCCGCCGTCTTGACAAACCGGGCCGAGGCGCGGGCGTGCAGGCCGCGCTGGTTGCAGATCGTCGCGATCCGCCGCACCACCGGCGCCGGCGCGCCGGCGCCATTCGCCGGATCGCCGGTCTGGCCATCGTTCATCGCCGGGCGTCGGTCAGCAATTGCGAGGCGACGTTGATGTATTTGCGGCCGGCTTCCTGGGCACCGAGCACGGTGCGCTCTAGGCTCTCGCTCTGGCGCAGGCTGGCGAGCTTGATCAGCATCGGCAGATTGACCCCGGCGACGACTTCGATCTTGGCGCGATCCATGACCGAGATCGCCAGGTTCGAGGGCGTGCCGCCGAACATGTCGGTCAGCAGCACCGCGCCGTCGCCGCTGTCGACCTCGCCGATCCGGCCCAGGATCTCCTGGCGCCGCTGCTCCATGTCGTCGTCGGGACCGATGCACACGGCGGCGATCTGAGTTTGCGTGCCGACGACGTGCTCGAGCGCGGCGACGAATTCCGCCGCGAGCCGCCCATGCGTCACCAAAACCATGCCGATCATCGGATTTCCTCTGCTGCGACCGGCCGTCGCCCTTTAGCCTGCGGCGGCGGGCAGGCCCGCCGGGACCGGCGCGATCGCTGCCCGATGATGCAAGATCGCGATGAGCGACCTCGACCCGCCATCCCGCATCGCGCAGGCGCAGGGCCAACCGCTCGGCGACATAGACCGAGCGATGCCGCCCGCCGGTACAGCCGATTGCGATTGTGAGATAGGTTTTGCCGCGCATTTCATAACGCGGCAACAAGGGGTGCAGCAATCGCCACAGCCGGTCGAAGAATGGTGCGAAATCCGCGTCTCTCTGGATGTGGGCGGCAACCGCCGGGTCGCGCCCGCTCAGCGTCCGAAGTTCGTCAACATAATACGGATTATCGAGAAAGCGCACGTCGAAGATCAGATCAGCCTCGCGCGGGATGCCGCGGCGATAGGCGAAGGAAGCGATGAAGATGCGCAGCCCGCACGCATCGAGCGCAAAATGGCCGGCCAGCAGGCGCTTCAAATCGGCGGCGGTCAAGGCGGAGGTATCGATCACCAGATCGGCGCGGTCGCGCAGGGCGCCAACAACTTGGCGCTCACGGCGGATGCCGTCCATGATCGGCCGGTCTCCGGCCAGCGGATGGGGCCGCCGCGTCTCGATATAACGCCGTTCGAGCCGCTCGTCGTCACAGTCGACGAACAGCACCCGCAGCGCCCGCCCGGTGCGGGCGATCACGTCGGCGAGGGTTTCGAGCATCGTGTCGGCGGCAAAGCCGCGGGTTCGCGCGTCGGCGCCGACCGCGATCGCCGGGCCATCCGCCGCAGCGCTCTCGATCAGCGCCGGCACCAGCGAGGCCGGCAAATTGTCGAACGCCTCGTAACCCATGTCCTCGAGGAGCTTGAGCGCGGTCGATCGCCCCGCCCCCGACATTCCCGTCACCAGCAGGACGCGACCGCGCGCTGCGTTTTTGGCCGCTTCCCTGAGCTCTAGACCACTTTCGGTCATCATCACCCGATTATAGCTGGCAAAGCCCGCGCCGCCAACGCGCGTCGGACGAGGCGCAGCTTTGCCGCAGCCGAGGCTTCGAACGAGGTCAGCCCGATCAGCGGGATGTCGAGGCCGAGGACCGGTTCGACTCGGCTGTCCGGCAGGCGCTCGATCTGATCCGAAGGGAGGAGATCGACAATCAGCGCGAGCGGCGCCTCTTCGATCGTCTCAACCCGCACAATGCCAAAACCGCGGATCTCGATCAGGCCGGCGATCACTTCGGGAGCGCGCACCAGAACCCGATCGCCATCGCGCCGCAGTCGGGCCTGGTCGTCGGTGACGAGACGGGCGCCGCCATCGATCAGGCGCAGCGCCAAGTCTGATTTTCCGACACCGGGCGGCCCGCGCAGCAAGATCGCCTCGCCGTCGATCGCGACCGCGGTGGCGTGGACGAGAATGCTGTCGCTCATCCCTGCGCCGGCAGCCGGATGCAAAAGCGCGCGCCGGAGATGGCGCCGTCGGCGTCCTTGCGGTTCTCGGCCCAGATCATTCCGCGGTGTGCCTCGACGATCTGCTTGGAGATCGACAGGCCGAGGCCGGAGTGGGTGCCGAATTTCTCGCCGGCCGGGCGCTCGGTGTAAAAGCGATCGAAGATCGCGGTCAATTTTTCGTCCGGAACGCCAGGCCCGCAATCATCGACGGTGACCAGGACCGCACGGCCGGCAGCCCGCGCGGTCAGGCGGATCTCGCCATGCGGCGGGCTGAACGACTCGGCGTTGGCGATGACGTTGAGAAAGACCTGCGACAACCGGGTCTCGATCCCGGCGACAATCAGCGGCCGGCCGCGCTCGGGCAGGTCGAGGATCAGCCGCGGGCGGTCCTCCGCCTGGGTCGCCTCGTGCACATCGGTGAAGGCGTGCAGCATCGCGGCGATGTCGACCGGCGCCAGTTCGAGGCGGCTCAGTTCGGCGTCGAGGCGCGAGGCGTCGGAAATATCGGTGATCAGCCGATCGAGCCGTTCGACGTCGTCGAGGATGATCGCCATCAACCGCCGCTGGTTCGCCGGGTCCTCGATCCGCACCGCGGTTTCGACGGCGCTCTTCAGCGAGCTCAGCGGGTTTTTGATCTCGTGAGCCACATCGGCGGCGAAGCGCTCGATCGCGCTCATCCGCTGCCACAGCGCATCGGTCATCTCCCGCAGCGAGCCGGAGAGGTCGCCGATCTCGTCGCCGCGCCGGGTGAAGTCGGGGATCTCGACCCGGGCGCGGCGGCCGCGGCCGCGCTCGGCCGCCGCGGCGAGGCGGCGGATCGGCCGCGCGATGGTGCCGGCAAGATAGAGCGAGAGCAGCACCGTGACCAGCAGCGCCACGCCGAAGATCCGCAACAGCTCGAGGCGCACGGTGCGCAGCTCCTGCTCGATTTCGCCGCTGCCGCTCGACAGCATCAGCGCACCCAATACCTCCTTGTAACGCTGCACCGGGATGGCGACGCTCAGCACCAGGCCGCCGGTTGCCGGATTGCTGCGGATCGCCTCGCCGGTTTCGCCGCGCAGCGCGCGCTCGACCTCGGCATAATCGGAAGCCCTGGGCGTCAGGCTCTCGCGATAGACCGGATAGCGCTTGCGGCGCGGCAGCTTGTCGACGATCCAGTCATAGATCTTGTCGGCGGCGCCGAGGATCGGACTCGGGGGCCCGGGCGGCGGCAGTTTGAGCACTTGGATGGCATCGCCCGGCCCGCGCAGAATCCGGCTGTCGGCGATCAGTTCGCCCTTGAGGTCGAACAGCCGCGCCCGCGCCTTGGTCGGCTGGACCAGGCGGCGCATCATCTGACGGGCCAGATCGGGGAGCAGAACCTCGCCCTCGTCAGCCGAGTTCGAGGACCGCACCCTCGCCCAGCGCCGCGGCAAAGATCTCGCCCTGCATCTTCAAGGATTCGATCTGCTGCCCAACCAGGCTCGTTTGATACTTGCCGAGATAGAGGAAGCCGCCGGCCAACAGCGCCAGCGCCAGCACGTTGACGGCGAGGATCCGCAGGGTGAGCGGTGAGAACGGCCAGCGCCGCCCGGCGCCGCGTGACTGCCGGCGCCTGCGCCCGCCGCGCTCGGGCGGGGCGACCACACGCGGACCCGGATCGGCGGCCTCGTTTGCCGCCATCGCCAACGGCGGCGTCGCCGGCGCGGCGACCGTCTTAGCGGTCGCGGTATCGGTAGCCGACGCCATAAAGGGTTTCGATCTGGGCGAAATCGCCGTCGACCGCTTTGAATTTCTTGCGCAGGCGCTTGATGTGGCTGTCAATGGTGCGGTCGTCTACGTAAATGTGCTCGCCATAGGCCGCGTCCATCAGCTGATCGCGGTTCTTGACGTGTCCGGGGCGATGCGCCAACGATTTGAGGATCAGGAACTCGGTCACCGTCAGCTCGACCGGTAGGGCGCTCCAAGTGCACAGATGGCGCGCCGGGTCGAGCGTCAGCCGGCCGCGCACAATCACCGGCTCGCCCTGGGGGTCGTCGCGCTCGCGCGCCAACTCGCCGCGCCGGATCAACGCCCGGATGCGCTCGATCAGCAGACGCTGCGAGAACGGCTTTTTGATGTAATCGTCGGCGCCCATGCGAAGGCCCAGGAGCTCGTCGACCTCGTCGTCCTTCGAGGTCAGGAAGATCACCGGGATATGGCTCTGCCGGCGCAGCTGCTCCAACAGCTCCATGCCGTCCATGCGCGGCATCTTGATGTCGAGCACGGCGAGGTCGACCGGCTGTGCGCTCATCCCCCGGAGCGCCTCAGCCCCGTCGGCATAGCAGCGCACGGCAAAACCTTCGGCTTCGAGCGCGATCGACACCGAGGTCAGGATGTTGCGGTCGTCATCGACAAGAGCAATAGTGTTTGCCACGGTGATGCACCCCCCATTAATCTTGCAGCAAGGCGGACCGTCGCTAGAGCCGCTGCTGTCGCGATTAAATATGGCCATTTGCCGGCGAAGACAAACCCGCGCCAGCGGATATGATGCGCCAAGCTCAACTATTGCCGCAATGTCGCCGGCACTGGCTCACTTATAGCGGGTCCCGAGACCCGCTTGCGCGACCGAGTTGGACCGCGCGCTCAGCAACGCACCAATCGAGATGCCCGGCTCGAGCATAGCGCACGAGTTCATCAGCCAGATCACCGCGCAGCTATCAAGCAGCGCGGGTCGGGCCAAAGTCAGCGATCGACTTCCCAGAGGTCGCCGGTTCCTTGGGTCAGATCGGTGTCGGGCGAAACTGTGACCGTCCCGCGCAACGCCCGCCAAAGCGGCGCCGGAGAGCCATCCACCGGAACAATCGCAGCCACCAACCGATACTGCTTGGTCGGCAAGACGCGGCTCGCCTTGCCCCGCGCCACCTCATCGATCGGCGCCAGGCAGTGTGCCTTAAAGGCGGTAACTCCGATCGACACTCCGTCGCCATCGTTGGCCGCCATCGAACTCTTTCCTAATCGTCTAGAATAACCGGGTCATCTCATGGGCCGCAAGCTGGAACCGGGCGAGCGCCCAAAGAACCAACGCCGACCTCGCGCTTGACGCGGCGGCGGCGCTGCCGCTCACTCGGATGATGAGCGAACCGGGCCAGAACGATGATTTTGCCGCGTTTGCCCGGCGGCTGATGCGCGACTGCGGCCGGGCGGCGCTCGCCACCAGCCTGCGCGGCGCACCCTATGCCTCTCTGGTCCTGGTCGCCGCCGATCTCGACGCGAGCCCGCTGCTGCTGCTTTCCGACCTCGCCCAGCACAGCCGCAACATCGCCTTCGATCCGAGGGTATCGCTGCTGCTCGACGCCACCGAAGGCCACCCCGAGCTGCTCGCCGGGCCGCGGCTGACCGTGCTCGGGCGGGCCGAGGCGACCGCGGACCAACGTATGCGGGCACGTTTTGCCGCACGCCACCCGTCGAGCGCGCGCTACGCCGGGTTTGCCGATTTTCGGCTCTACCGGGTCGCGGTCGAGCGCGGACACTTGGTCGCCGGCTTCGGCCGGATCGAGTGGATCGACGGCCGCGATCTGCTGTCGGCAAGCGAGGCTGACGCCTTTGTCGCGGCCGAGGCGGAGATGCTGCGGCAGATCGACCACGGCCGCGACGGAACCGCGGATTTGTTGGCGCAGGCCCTGCTCGGCCGCACCGGCGGCGGATGGCACATCAGCGGGATCGATCCAGACGGCGTCGATTTGCGCCGCGACGACGAAACCGTCCGGCTCGATTTTGCCGCTACGGTCGCAACGCCGGAGGCGGCGCGCGGCGTGCTGAGCCGTCTCGCGGATGAGGCACGGAAAGCGCGCGCGATAGGCGAACTTTGACAGGGATCGGCCGTCCGTGGTACGCGCCGGCAGAACCCGTGCCGCGGACGCGCGCGCTCCGCAGGGCGGGCTGCAAGAGGAGGAGCGTCGAATGAAGAAGGCGATCCGATGACCGGGGCCAAGAGCCAGTTCGGGCTCGACCGGCAGGGCATGCATCATCTCGGCACCGTGCATTGGAACGCGCCGATGCCGGTACTCTACGAGCACGCGGTGCGTCGGGGCGAAGGGACGGTGGTCGCCGGCGGCAGCTTTTCGGTCAACACCGGCGCCTTTACCGGGCGCACCCCGCGCGACAAGTACATCGTCGAGGAGCCTGGCACCAAGGATACGGTGTGGTGGGGCAAGATCAACCAGCCGGTCGCCCCCGAGTGCTTCGACAGCCTGCACCAGCGCATGCTGGCTTATATGCAGGGGCGCGAGCTGTTCGTTCAGGACCTCCATGCCGGCGCCGATCCGGCCTGGCGCCTGCCGGTGCGGGTGGTGACCGACAGCGCCTGGCACAGCCTCTTCTCGCGCAACATGTTCATCCGCCCGCCGGCCGGGGAGCTGGCGGCGTTCGAGCCGGCCTTCACGATCCTGCACGCGCCCGATTTCCGCGCGATCCCGGATGTCGACGGGATCAATTCCGAGGTGTTTATCTTTGTCAATTTCGCGCGCGGGCTGGTGCTGATCGGCGGCACCCGATATGCCGGCGAGATCAAGAAATCGGTGTTCGGCTATCTCAATTTCGTGTTGCCGGCGCGAGGCGTATTGCCGATGCACGCCTCGGCCAATGTCGGTCCCAGCGGTGACGCCGCGATCTTTTTCGGGCTCTCCGGCACCGGCAAGACGACGTTGTCGGCCGACAATTCGCGCACCCTGATCGGCGATGACGAGCACGGCTGGAGCGACAACGGCATCTTCAATTTCGAAGGCGGCTGCTATGCCAAGGTGATCAATTTGTCGCCGACCGCCGAGCCCGAGATCTATGCGACGATCGGCCGCTTCGGCACGGTCCTCGAAAACGTCGTGCTCGACCCGACGACGCGGATTCCCGATGTCGACGACGACAGCCTGACCGAGAACACGCGGGCCTGCTATCCGATCGACTTCATCCCCAACGCCGACCCGAAGGGGCTGGGGCCGCATCCGACCAACGTCGTAATGCTGACCGCGGACGCGTTTGGGGTCATGCCGCCGATCGCCAAATTGACCGCCGAGCAGGCGATGTACCATTTTCTTTCGGGCTACACGGCACGGGTCGCCGGCACCGAGAAGGGCCTCGGCAACGCCCCCGAGGCGACGTTTTCGACCTGCTTCGGGGCGCCGTTTATGCCGCGCCACCCGGCGGTCTACGCCAAGCTCTTGGGTGCGCGCATCAAGGAGCATGGGGCGCAGTGCTGGCTGGTCAACACCGGCTGGTCGGGCGGCACCTACGGGGTGGGCCGGCGCATGCCGATCGCCTACACGCGGGCATTGCTGCGCGCCGCCCTCGACGGCCGGCTCGCCGACGCGCCGGTACGGCGTGAGCCGAATTTCGGGCTGCTGGTGCCCGAGGCCTGCCCAGAAGTGCCGAACGAGGTGCTCGACCCGCGCGGCACCTGGTCCGACAGGGCCGCCTATGACGAGACCGCGCGCGAGTTGACCCATCGCTTCGAAGCGAACTTCAAGGAATTCGAGCCCTTCGTCGGCGACGAGGTCAAGGAGGCCGCCATTCACCCTGCGGTCTAACGCGTCGCTGAGGGAGATTGCCCATCCCCTGTGCTGGTGAGCAGCGGCAACGAGGGGGACGAGGCGAACGCGCGGCGAACCAGGGCTATGACGCCGGCTAACCGGCTCGGATCGGAGCGACGTCGGGGATCAGGTCGCTGTCGAGGGTGCGCTTGGCGAGCGGCAGATCGATGTCTTTTTCCCAGGCGGCAACGAGGACCGTCGCGACGCAATTGCCGATCAGGTTGATCTGGAACGCAGCGCTGAAAACTTGAGGCCGTCGCAAAATTCGGGGTTGCGACGCCACCAAGCACGATCCTTAACGACAGCCCGGCGATCACTTGCACAAACCGCAATCGGAGGCCGGCGGCTCGGTCGGAAACATCGTAACAAAGGACATCGCGGTTGCTCCTGAGGATCTGCCCGGCTCGTCGCCTTCCGGTGGAGCTGATGGTCCCGTTCTTGCGCAGAATCGTTGGCGCCCTACCGGCGATCCGGCGTCAGCCATACCCCGACGATGCGTCGGCGACACGCCGGGTGCGATCGAACCGGCGATAAATTCATGAAAGCTCACGCATATACAGCGTGCGTGTTTATTGACGGATAACGGCCTACGGGTGTAAGGATACCGTAAGGATGGTCCACGGTCGCGCTTTGCGGCGCGTCCGACGACATGGAGGTAAAAGATGGCTTATGGCTCTTCACCGCATCAACGCGCTTCCGATGCCAGCACCGAGATCGAGCATCAGAAACCAGCCGATACGGTGCTGCAGATTCCCAGCCATAGCACCTATCGCAATCTGGCCATCTCCGCGGGCGATCTGCGCGCTGGAGTGTTGAGCGAAGTCGCCCGCGTATTAAAGCAGAGTGGCGGAAACCCGCTTGAAGCTTTAAGGCACGGCCTTGTACGCCTTCACGCCCAAGGACTGATTAAGGTAAGCGAGGTAGAGGTGCTGGAAAAAGTCTGCGAAGCCGTGTATGCTGTCCAGACCGGAAAAAGAAATGAAGACGGCGCCTTCTCCGAGATACGGTCGATCTATCAAACCTTGGTTGCGCAGATGGATACAAGTCCGTTTGCACTGGTGCTGGCCGGGATTGCAGCGGGGGCGCGCCCAGTTTTGGCGGCGACGGAACAATCCGATACGGCCGTGGCGCCCGCCGCTTCTCGCAGCAACACGATAGATGCGGGCATACTTGGCGGCATTATCGCGGGAGGGATTGTCGGCGGAGCGATCGGCGGGTTCGGCGGCGCAATTATTGGTGGAATAGTCGGCGGAATCGCCGGCGGCGTTGGCACCGCATGCGCCACTTGACTTCCCGGGGGAAGTCACTTAACGAACCTATGAATTCGATCTGCAGAAAGGCCCCGTGCCGCTCCCTCAATACGGCTAACGCCGCCAGCTTGTTGCCGCTCGAAGCCTGACCGAAGCCTTGCGGATTCTGATCGAACGAGCGGGCGCATCGCGTCTTTTGTAACCGAATTAGGGAAGCCCCGGGCGTGGTCGGGGGCCGGAACGCCGCAGAGAACGACGGCGCTTTCTTGCTGCGGATGCCGGGTGGAATGAGCGTGCTGACGATCGCCGAGGCGCAGAGGCGGACCGAAGCGTTTCTGACCGGGCAGATGCTCGAAGCGCTGCGCGCGGTCGAATACGAGCTGCCGAGTTTTGACGAGGCGCCGCGCCAGGTGGACCTGGCCGAGGTCGCGCGCGCCGGGGTTGAGATCCGTCATGTCCGCGGCGCGTCGGATGCCACTTACCTGGTGCGGGCGTTCGGCGACGAATTGCTGATGCAATTGCAGCTTAACGTGCACCGGCTGGTGGTCGTCTATCGAGTGCCGGCGCTCGAGGCGCTCGATGCCGCGACTCTGGCGGTGCGGCTGGAGCGCTGGCGCATCGGCGCCGAGCATGCCGGCTGGAAATTCGGCTGGCGCGACGCGCCGGTCGCCGGCGACACCGGCCGGCGCTATGTCGAGACCTATTGCTATGCCTTTGCCGGCACCGATTTCCTCGAAGACGAGCCGCAACAGCTCTACTGGCGCACCGACATCGTGCAGATGACGCGCTATTACATGATCGAGGCGCAGCGCTGCGGCGTGCGCCTGTCACCGCGCCACGCCGGGTTTCCGGTGTAGAGTTTTGGTCCGGCGCGGTCGAGCGGCGTCCGCCGGCGAGCCTGGAAGGCCGATACGGAGGTCGACATGGTTGAACCCGACACCCAGCGCGCCGAATTTTTCAAAGGGTTCAAGACCGAGCAGATCAAGACTTCAGGCGCCGCGATCAACACCGTTCACGGCGGCAACCGCGACGGTTCGCCGTTGCTTTTGCTGCATGGCATCCCGGAAACGCATGTGCTCTGGCGCGAGGTCGCGCCAAGGTTGGCGCGGGATTATTTTGTCGTGATGACGGATTTGCGCGGCTACGGCGACAGCGGCAAGCCCCCGGGAGGTGCGGACCACTTCGCGTATTCAAAACGGGCGATGGCGCAGGATCAAGTGGAAGTAATGAGGCATCTGGGATTTAAGAAATTCGCGCTCGTGGGGCATGACCGAGGCGGACGCGTGGCCCACCGCTTGGCTCTTGATTATTCCGAAGCGCTGACGAAGCTCGTCATTCTCGATATCGTGCCGACTTATCTGCTGTATCAGAACATCACGCAGGAGTTTGCCACGATTTTTTATCACTGGTTTCTGCTCGTTCAGCCAACTCCGTTTCCCGAAACCGTGGTCGAGAACAGCGCCGAATATTTTCTGAAATGCACTTTACTGTGGCTCGGCGGGAGCAAGCTCACGGACCCGTTGCCCGACTGGATCAGCCCCGCCGTGTTCCAGGAATATCTGCGCACATTTCGCCAGCCCGACACCATCCATGCGATTTGCGAGGATTATCGCGCGGCGGCCTCGATCGACCTCGTCCACGATAGGGCGGATCTCGGCAAAAAGATCGAGTGCCCGCTGCTCGTGTTGTGGTCGGAAAAAGGCCCGTTCCATCGCCTGTACAACGTTTTGCAAGCCTGGCAAGAGCGCGCCGTCCAAGCGCAGGGCAGGTCGATGCCGACGGGCCATTTCTTACCGGAGCAAATGCCGCGGGAGTTGACGCAAGAGATCGCAACGTTTTTGCGCGGCTAGGGCCGGGCGGATCGATCGCGCGGCAGTAAGCTGTGAAAAAGAGCCGCACCAAAGCAAGGCAACCGGACTCAGGGGTCTGCCGAAGCTGCTTGCTGGACCGACCGCTAAAGACGTAGTTTTTTTGAAGAGCGCTGCTGCTGCCCGTCTATTCGCTTGTTCGCGGGCATCGCCGCACTGACGAAGAGGAGGAATGGCGATGGCACGGTCGGCCTCGCGCCAATCTTCTGCTTTCGGAACACGGTTGGTTTTGGGATTTATCGCGGCGTTCATAGCAACCTTGGTCTTTCACCAGATCGGGCTGCTGTTGCTGCATTACGCCGGGATGACGCCGAGCCTGCCCTATAACACGCGCCCGGTGCCGCCGTTCGGCGTGCCGCAGGTGATCTCGCTCGCCTTTTGGGGTGGGGTGTGGGGCATCGTCTTTGTGCTGGTCGAACGCGTTATCGCCCGCAGTCCCGGCGGCTACTGGATTGGCGCGATCGTGTTCGGCGCGGTTTTTCCGACCGCCGTCTCGTGGTTCGTGGTGGCGCCGCTCAAAGGCCTGCCCGTCGGCTATGGCTTCCACTTTCCCGGCCTCTTGGTCGGGCCGATCGTCAATGGGCTATGGGGGCTGGGAACGGCGCTGTTTTTGTGCATGACACCGCGGCCGGTCCGGCGCGCCTGGTAGTCAGCGGATCGCGGCGGCGATCGCGGCGCCAAGGTCCTTCGTGCCGGCGTTGCCGCCGAGATCGGGGGTGCGGGTCCCGCCCTCGGCCAACACCTCGGCGATCGCCCGCTCGACCGCAGCGGCGGCGGCGGTCTCGCCAAAATGCGCCAGCATCATCGCCCCGGACCAGATCTGGCCGATCGGATTGGCGATGCCGCGGCCGGCGATGTCGGGGGCGGAGCCGTGAACCGGCTCGAACATCGAGGGGTATTCCCGCTCGGGGTTAATGTTGCCCGAGGGCGCAATGCCAATCGAGCCGACCACCGCGGGGCCCAGATCGCTGAGGATATCGCCGAATAAATTCGAGCCGACAACCACGTCGAACCAATCGGGATGGCGCACGAAATGCGCGGTCAGGATGTCGATGTGGTACTGGTCGGCCTTGATGTCGGGATAGTCGCGACCGATGGCGGCAAAGCGCTCGTCCCAGAACGGCATGGTGTGGATGATGCCGTTCGATTTGGTCGCAGACGTCACGTGCCGTTTGCGGGTGCGGGCGAGGTCGAAGGCGTAGCGCATGATCCGGTCGCAGCCGCGGCGGGTGAAGACCGATTCCTGCATCGCCATTTCATGCTCGCTGTCGGCGTAGAGCCGGCCGCCGATTTCCGAGTATTCGCCCTCGTTGTTCTCGCGCACGACATAGAAATCGATGTCGCCCGGCATGCGGTCGCGCAACGGCGACTGCACTCCGGCCAGGAGCCGCACCGGGCGCAGGTTGACATATTGGTGAAAGCCGCGGCGCAGCGGGATCAAAAGGCCCCACAATGAGACATGGTCGGGCACACCCGGATGGCCGACCGCGCCGAGATAGACGGCGTCGTAGAGCCGCAGCCGGTCGAGCCCGTCCTCGGGCATCATCCGCCCGGTCTCGGCATAGCGCCCGCAGCTCCAGTCGAATTCGGTCCAGCCGAGATCGAAGCCGTAGGTGCGAGCCGCCTTTTCCATCGCCGCCACTCCCTCGGGCATGACCTCGTGCCCGATGCCGTCACCGGCGATCACCGCCACCCGATAACCCTTCGCCATGCAATTCCCTCCGCCGCCAGTGCGGCTCTTACTTGTTCATGTTCCAAATGTCGGTCGCGAGCCGCCAACGGCCGCCGATCCGGCGCCAGACGACGACGTATTTGCCGATGATCTGGTGCGGCGGTTGGGCTTTGGTTTCGAGAGTGACCGTGCCGATCTCGCGCGCCGCGCGCGGGCCGAGCGGGAGCACATTGACGGTCACGAGCTTGGCGTCGCCGAGCTGTTGCGCCGCCTGTTTCCAAAAGGCCTCGATGGCACTGCGGCCTTCGATCATGTCGTGGCCGGGCGGCAGCACATATGCGTCCTCGGCGTACATCGCCGCGACCGCGGCCGCGTCGCCTTTGTCGAGGGCGGCGGCCCATTCGTCGTTGAGCTTCTGGATCGTTGCCTTGCTCTGGGCCAGCGCTGGCCCGGCCAGCGAAACACCCAGGCACAAGGCCAACACTGCAATCCGTGGCATGGCGATCCCTCCGCGCATCCGCCCCATCCTCCCGCGCTTTGCCGCCACCGGCAATCGTCAGATTTCGATCGTGCCGGTCAGGTAGAGCACGGCGCGGCCGGCGATCGAGACCCGGTCGCCGTGGAGCATGCAGGAGAGGCTGGCGCCGCGGCGCGACAGCTGGCGCGCCTGGAGCCGGTCCTTGCCGAGCCGAGCGGCCCAGTAGGGGGTGAGCGTGCAATGCGCGGCGCCGGTGGCCGGGTCCTCGTCGATGCCAACCGCCGGAGCGAAGACGCGCGAGACGAAATCGATGCCGCCCTCGCCGGGGGCGGTGACGATCAGCGCCGGGCGGTCGAGCCGCGCCACCGCCGCGAAGTCCGGGCGCAATGCGGCGATGGCGCCCGCCTCCTCGTAGACCGCGAGATAATAGCGCGCGGCCAGCATCGCGGCCGGAGCATGCCCGAGCGCCGCGGCGAGCCCCTGCGGCTGCGGGCAAGGGGCCGGCGGATAGGCCGGGAAATCGAGAGCGAGGAGGTCGCCGTCGCAAGTCACGGTCAGCTGCCCGGCTTTCTCGGTCTGAAACACGACCCGCTCGCGGGTCGGCGCGATAAAGCGGAAGATCGCATCGGCCGAGGCCAAGGTCGCATGGCCGCACAGCTCGACCTCGGTCGTGGGCGTGAACCAGCGCAGCCGCCAGCCCTCGCCCTCGGGGACGAAGAACGCGGTCTCCGACAGGTTGTTCTCGGCGGCGATTGCCTGCATCAGCGGGTCGGGCAGCCAGCGGTCGAGCGGACACACCGCCGCCGGATTGCCGGTGAACGGACCATCGGCAAAGGCGTCGATCTGGTAGAGAGGAATGCGCATCAGCTCGGCCTGTGAGGTGCCTGCCGGTGGAGATCAAGCCACGATCGCCAAGAAAGAGGAAGGAGAATTGGCCGGTCGGGCCGAGCAAGCGTTAGATGGGACCGTAGTCGCAGTCTTCGGGCTCAGGCGATACGGGCGCATCCGAAAAATTGGCAACAACGGGACTTCGGTTCGCGCGCATCGGTCGGATCGGGCGAGCCAAACCCGCGACCAACCAATTGGAATTAAGGCGTAAAATCGGCGCAACTATGGCGCCGGCGTGGCAAATTTCGGTCGGCTGACGCGATATTAACTCGTTGTCGCCATAGTGTTAACCTTAACTGTTTCCCCTTGACGCGCCGTCGAGCCAGGGCCTGCGTTGGGAATCGGCGGACAGCGACAGGGACGACCCGGCACGAAACCGGGCCCGAGCTTGCCAATGATTTCGGCCGACAGAGTCGAGGGAGGAAAAGCTCATGAACATCAGACGCTGTTTTACCGTCGGAGCGTCCGTCGCCGGAGCGCTGGTCGTAGTCATTCTCGCAACCGGTCTGTGGGAACCGCTTGCCAAAGCAGATCGGAGCGCGAGCGGTCCGACCTTTGCCGTCGATCCCTCCTGGCCCAAACCGCTGCCCGCTCCGGTCGGCAGCGACGGCGTGGCCCATCGGTGGGTCACCGGCGAGATCGCCGGAAGCTGCACGGATAAGTATGACGACGTCTATACTTTCAACCGCGGCTGGGAGGTCGGCGCCACGGTAGGTGGGGTTCTGCAAGGCAATGAATCGGGCGCCATCGACGGGCAGGACGCCACCGCATCGGCAATTCCGTCTCCGCCGGTCGTCGCCTACAACGGGGACGGCGACACCGTCGCTGGCTGGGGCAACCCGAGCCTGTTCCCGGTCTCCGACGTGGATGGCGGCTATGCCGACTACATGCCGCAGGGCGCGCATGGCTGCTTTGTCGATTATCAGGGCAATATCTGGCTAGGCGGCAACGGCGACGGGATCGTCCAAGAATACAATCCTCAGGCCGCCGAAACGCAAGGTGCGGCGGCCACCTATGTGATGCAGATCGGCATGAAGGGAAAGTGCGACGGGCCGCAGACCACCAGCAACCCGTTTAGCTCGTGCGGCGAGGCCGCCTCCTACAATTCCAGCCACACGCTGTTGAACGAACCGGCCGATATCGCGGTCGATCCGAATGTCGGCCCGGTCAGCGGAACCCGGGGCGACATCTATATCGCCGACGGCTACGGCAACCACCGCGTCGTCGTCTTCAACGCCGCCGGAATGTATGTCGGCCAATGGGGCACGGCCTGCTCGACCGACAGCGAAAGCTGCCCGGCGGGAACCTTTGGAGCCACCGGCGGCGGTCACCCGCATTGCGTCGTCCTCGGCAATGATGGTTTGGTCTATGTTTGCGATCGCCCCAATGATCGCATCCAGGTCTTCAAGAAGACCTGCGCAGTCGCGTCAACGACGGCCGTTCCGCAGCCGGTGTGCCAGCCGGTCAGGATCATCGACATCAACGGGTTCAACACGGCGACCGCCGCCAACAAAGCGGCGATCCTGCTCGCCGGCACGCGGGCCTGCGACATGGATTTCTGGCCGAATGTCGACTACCTCGCGAGCAAAAGCCCCACCAGCCAAAAGAACATCGTCGATGTCGATCTCGGCAACGACAATACCTGGCTGCTGGACAAGGCGAGCGGTCTGGTGCTCGGTGCGCTCGGCGTCTGCGGTCTCGCCCCCTGCCCTGGGCACAGCGCCGGCGAGTTTGCTTTCGGCCATACCACGACCGTCAACTCGAAGGGCAATATCTACGTCGCCGAAACGATCACCGGACGGCGCATCCAGAAGTTCGTCCAGATGAGCGGCCAACAACAATATTAAAGTCGCCAACAATACTAGAATAAACGTACTATCCGGAGCAAACGCCATGCGTATGTTCGTGCTCGCCCTTGCCGTCGCGCTGCTTGGCGGCGTCTCCGCTTCGTACGCCCAAAACATCAGCTGCAGCGGCGCGGTGGGCGGCGGTGCCACGGTGACCACCGTCAACGGCAACGTCACCGTGCCCAGCGGCGCCTCCTGCACCCTCGAATTCGTCGAGGTCGCGGGAAACGTGACGGTGCAGCCGGGCGGCAGCCTGTTGATAACGGCGTATCTCGAGCCGTCGACGATCGGCGGCAATGTCACGGCCGCCAATTGCGTGTCGGCACTGCTCGAAGGCAACGTGACGGTAAAAGGCAATCTGCAAATTTCGAATTGCACCGGAACGGCGGCGAACGGCTTCCAAGGCGCGGGCATTGTGCTTGGCGGCAATTTCCTATGCCTGAACAATGCCGGGCCGTGCGAAGCATGGCTCGGTCAGATCGCCGGCAACGCTGCGGTCGAGAGCAACGGCGGCACCGCCTCCGATGTCAGCCTCAATACGATCGACGGAAATCTTCAGTGTCAAAACAACACCGCGGCACCGACCCATAATCATGGTTACAACTGGGTCACTGGGAATGCACAAGGCCAGTGCGGAGCCGGATTTACCACGACGAGCACGTCGATCGGCGTGCCGCCGAGTTCCGGGGTGGCGTGCGCTTCTCTGATGTCTCTCCCCGCATCGGCATTTCCGGTGCCGAACACGGTAATCACGTCCGCAACGGACACACCGGCCAGCGGAGCGCTACCCGAACGTTGCATAGTAGATGGCTACGTCAACCACCATGTCAGCCCCGTGGATGCTTGCTCGTACCAGGACGGATTTCAGGTGCAGCTGCCGTTGCCCACCGCGTGGAACGGCCGCTTTTTCATGCAGGGTGGCGGCGGGACGGAGGGCTCTGTCCCTGTTGCCACCGGAAGCAACTCCGGCAGCGCCGGAGCGAATTTCGGCATCACTAACGGTTACGCCGTCGCGAGCCAAGACGGCGGACATGAGAACAGCCAATTGTTGACATGCGGGACGATGAATACAAACGAGTTCTTCCTCGATCCGTTGGGTACCATTGATTTCGCCTACCAATCCATAGATGTCACCACGCTGACTGCGAAGTATCTGATCGCCGCCTATTATGGCAGCGAGGCGGGTCACTCATACTGGGTCGGCTGCTCGACCGGCGGTCGGCAGGGCATGGTGATGTCGCAGAACTTCCCGCAATACTTCGATGGGATCGTGGACGGTGATCCGGTCTATGATCTCCAAGCTCTCCAGCTCAGCGAGATTTGGAGCATGGAGCAAATCTTAGACGTCTATGATACGGCGACACCGCCGCTGGTGCCTGCAACACCGGCATACGTTCCAGGACCTTCGCCGCAGGCAGCCGAACCAATCTTGTACCCGGCGTTTCCCGTGTCCGATCAGGCTCTCTTTGAGACAGCCCTTCTTCAAGCCTGTGATGCGCTCGATGGCGTCGCCGATGGCGTGATCGACAATTTGCCTGCGTGCAAGGCAATCTTCAACCCGGCCACCGCCACCTACGTCTCCGGGAATGCGACTTATCCCTTGCAGTGTCCCGGCCCCAAGAACGCGACCTGTCTGTCTCGGGAACAGATCGCTGCGGTCGAGAACATAAACCAGGGGCCGGGGATCAAGGCGCCGGCCGGCGCGGTGGCCCCCGACTATGTTGACAATACCGCCGTAGGCTATGCATACGACGGTGGTTACATGACGACGGTCGGGATCCCGGCGAGAGATATTGGCACGCCAGCCTCGCCCCCGGGCAATTTCGCCGCGGGAGACACTTCGTTTCCCTACGCGTTCATTACGCCGCCCGATCCCCCCTACTTCATTCTGGACTTCAACTTCGACACCGACGCGGGTTTGTTGAGGACCGCGACGCCGGTCGTGTCCTACTCGACCTCGCTCGACATCTCCAAATTCATCAACTATGGCCACAAAATCATCTGGTATCATGGCTTGAGTGATCCGGGACCTCCTGTGCTCGGCACCATCGTGTATTACAACGCCTTGGCGAACAAACAGGGCGGGCTTCAGGCGGCCCAGAACTTCTCCCGGCTGTACCCGGTGCCAAACATGGATCACTGCTCCGGCGGCGCCACGACCGACCAGTTCGACATGCTCACCCCGTTGACGAAATGGGTCGAGAGCGGCACCGCGCCGGGCCCGATTCCTGCGACTGGCGTGAACTTCACCTCGACTGTGTACCAGGTGGGTTTTGTTTCGGGTCCACCTGCAAATGCACCGACCATCCGCAGCCGGCCGCTTTGTCCCTACCCGCAGGAAGCGCGCTTCACCGGCAGTACGACGGTAGTAAACGGTGTGCCGCTGGCGACCAATCCGTCGGATCTCGCCAACGCTGCGAACTACAGCTGCATCATGCCGTCGCCCCCGTATTTGCAATAATCGGACGATGGCGAGCCGGCCGCTGTTGTCGGTACCGGAGTAATCGACGATGTTGAGCCGTTGGATAGGGCTCGCCGCGGCGTGGTTGTTATGGACGGCTCTCGGTGCCGTCCCGGCGAGCGCGCATGATCTTCCGCTCGACCGGTTTATGAATGGGTTTGTCAGGATCACGCCGCACCAGGCCGATCTGGTGATCCGCGTGCCGCTGGACTTGCTGCGGGCGGTCCCGTTTCCGATGAGACGAGGCGATTACGATCTTGCGGCCTCGGGACCGTCGATCACAGCGGCGCTCGATGCTCTCTCCGGCGCGGTTTCGCTATGGGAGAACGGCGTGCGCCTGCTGCCCTCGAGCTCCGCCGGGCGGCTCGCGCCGCTGGCCGACCGGTCGTTCGAGGATTACCAGCAGGCGGTCGCGGGGGTGGCCTCGACCCCGCCCTCTGATATGCGGATGGGCTATGAGCAAGGCTATCTCGACGCTCATTTCGCCTTTCCGATCTACTCGCCCAATTCCGTCTTCATGATCGACAGCGTCATCGACGCGGAATTGGGAAGCTCGGTCAAGCTCGCCCTTCGCTACATGCCGCTCGACCGCACCGCCCGAGCTTTGATGATCACCGGCGGGTCCGGCCGAGTTGCCCTCGATCCGGCCTGGTGGGAAGCGTCGCTCGGGTTTGTCAGGCTCGGCATCGAACACATTCTGACCGGCATCGACCACATGTTGTTCCTGCTGTGCCTGGTCATCCCGTTCCGCCGGGTCAAGCCGCTCATTCCGGTGATCACCGCCTTCACCCTCGGCCACTCGATCACCCTGATCGGCACCGCCTATAACCTCGCTCCGCTCGGGGCCTGGTTTCCGCCCTTTGTCGAGGCGGCCATTGCGGCGACGATCTTCTACATGGCGATCGAGAATATTGTCGGCGCCAACCTTCGACGGCGCTGGATCATCGCGGCGCTGTTCGGCCTGGTGCACGGCTTCGGGTTCGCCGACATCCTGAGAGAGCAGTTGCAGTTCGCCGGGTCGTACGTGCTGCTGTCCCTGGTGTCGTTCAATATCGGGATCGAAATCGGCCAGCTTTTAGTGCTGTGCGTCGCGGTTCCGGCCCTCGCCCTCTTGTTCCGCGGCGCCATGTCGGGACGGATGGGCGTGATTGTGCTATCGGCGATCGTCGCCAATGTTGCCTGGCAATGGATGATGGAGCGCGGCGAGATCTTCTGGCAGACCCCGTGGCCGCAACTGACCGGGCCGGGTCTGATGGTCCTCGCCCGCTGGGTCCTGGCCCTGGGTCTCGCCATCGCCGCCGCCAACTTCCTGTCGAAATGGCTTGACCGCAAGCGCCCGGACCTGGTCAGTCCGAGCACGATCCCGATTGAGGAATAGCCGGACGATCCCGGGGCTGACGGATCCCAGCGGCCCGATCAAGATCGCCGATTGCGAGCAGCCGAGGGCGCTATCGCAAGCTGTCCCTGCGGTATCCGCCCCCTGCCCTCCCCGCTCTCGGGTCGCCGAAAGAGGCCGCAAACCCGGCTGGCAGGATCAGTGGACGTGCTGGCCGCCGTTGACTGAGATTTCGGTCCCGGTGACGTAGGCGGCGTCATCGCTGCACAAGAAAAAGATCGTGCCGGCGACGTCGGACGGGACGCCGAGCCGGTGGAGCGGGATGCGCGGCAGCAGCACCGCGGTCTCGGGCGACAGCATCGCCGTTTCGATCTCACCCGGCGCCACCGCGTTGACGCGCACCCCGAGCTTGGCAAAGTCGGCGGCCATCTCGCGGGTCAGCGCCGAGAGCGCAGCTTTTGAGGTCGAATAGGCCGAGCCGGCGAACGGATGCACCCGGTGGCCGGCGATCGAGGTGACGTTGACGATCGCACCCTTGCCGCGCGCCAGCGCCGGCGCAAAGGCCCGCGACAGGGCCAACGGCACGAAAAAGTTGAGATCGAATACCCGATGCCAATCGCCGATCTCACCGTTGAGGCTGCCGAGCCGCTCTCCGGTCGGGGTCTTGGGCGACACCCCGGCGTTGTTCACCAGGGCGTGCAGCGGGCCGTCGAGATAATCGCCGGCCTCGGCGACGAAGCGGTCGAGATCGGCCGGGTCGCCGAGATCGGCAGTGATATGGTGGGTCCAGTTCGGATCGCGCTTGCACTCGGCCGGCACCGCGTCGCGCGAGCAGGTGACGATCCGCCAGCCGGCATCGCTGAAGCGCTTAACCGTGGCATGTCCGATGCCGCGGCTGGCGCCGGTCAGCAGCAAGACCTTGCGCTCGATCGGCTCCTTGCGTTCGCCGCTCATTGCGCGTCGACCCGGCGCGGAAAGTTCGACCGCGCTTCCTCGACCCCCTCGGGATCCTGATGGATGATGATCTCGGCACTCGGATAGGCGGCGCGCAGCCGCGCCTCGACTTCGTCAGAAATCTCGTGCGCCCGGATCAGGCTCATATCGCCATCCATTTCGATATGAATTTGAATAAACGCGGTCGGCCCGGCGACCCGGGTGCGCAAATCATGCGCGGCGGCCACCCCGGGATGCCCCTGTGCGATCGCACGAATCTTCTCGCGCTCGTCGTCCGGCAGTTCGCGGTCCATCAGCTGGGTCAGCGCCAGCCGCGCCAGCCGCACCGCGGACGCGACGATCCAGACGCCGATGGCGGCGCCGAACAGCGGATCGAGGATGCGCAGGCCGAACAGACCGGCGAGGATCAGCGCGGCAATGACGCTGCCGTTCAGGATGACGTCGCTGCGGTAGTGCAGCTCGTCGGCGCTGATCGCAATCGACCCGGTGCGGCGCACGACATGGCGCTGGTAGAGCACGAGCGCCACCGTGACCGCGATCGAAAATACCATGACGGCGATCCCCGCCCGCGGGTTTTCGACCGCGGCGGGATGGATCAGCCGGCGCGCCGCCTCGGCCAGCAGCAAGAGCGCGCTGCCGGTGATGAATGCGGACTGGCCCAGCACCGCGAGTGGCTCGGCCTTGCCGTGGCCGAAGCGATGCTCGCGATCGGCGGGGCTCATGGCGTGCCGCACCGCGAGCAGGTTGACGATCGAGGCCAGAATGTCGAGCAGCGAATTGATCAGGCTGGACATCAATGCGACCGAACCGGTCTCCAGCCAGGCGGCGAATTTGACCGCGATCAGCAACGACGCGACCGCGACCGAGGCGTAGGTCGCCCGGCGCCGCAGCCGGTCCGCCGCCGGTCCGTGGGTCAGTCCGCGGGTCAGGCCGCGCATCATGGGAACAGCCGTTCCCGCCGCCAGCCGTCGCCGTCGCGGACAAATAGCCAGCGGTCGTGCAGACGGGAAGGCCGCTCCTGCCAGAATTCGACCTGTTGCGGCACCACGCGAAATCCCGACCAACAGGGCGGGCGCGGCACCTCGGCCTGGCCAAATCGGCGACTGAAATCCTCGACCCGGCGCTCGAGCTCGGCGCGGCTTGCGAGCGGGCGCGACTGGTCGGAGGCCCAGGCGCCAAGCCGGCTCTCACGCGGACGGCTGGCGAAATAGGCGTCTGCCTCGGCGTCGGAAACCGGAGCGACCTCGCCCTCGATCCGAACCTGACGGCGCAGCGCTTTCCACAGAAAGCACAACGCCGCCTGCGGGTTGCCCGACAGCTCTGCCGATTTGCGGCTCTCCAAATTGGTGTAAAAGACGAACCCGCGGGCATCGAACCCCTTGAGCAGAACGGCGCGCGCCGACGGCCGCCCCTCTCGCGTCGCAGTGGCCAGCGTCATCGCCTCGGCGTCGGGCTCGCGATCGAGGGCCGCGGCGAACCAGCGCGCGAAGGCGGACAACGGTTCGGTTTCGACGATCTCGTCCATTTCCCGCTTCCCGGTCCCCGCTATTCCGACCTGATTTTTTCGGTCAGGGTCTCGGCCGCGTGCCAGCCGGCGCGGCGTCGCGAGACATCGTCGGAAGTATCGGCGATCAGGGAAGCAACGGTCATCTGCATTGCCGCCGCCTCGGCCCTGATGATCCGGTCCATCGCCGGGGCGACTTGCCGGTGCCACGGCGCCGAAACGCGATCGAGCCAGCGGCCGGCGAAAGGCAGATTCAGGGCCTCGTAGACATCGCGAAGGGTCGCGTCATCGGGGTTCCAGGCGAGCACCCAGTTTCCTCCTTGCGTGTGCGCGGCGAAACCGGCTTTGGTGAGCGGCTTCAAATGACCGTCGACGACGGTCGTCGCGACCCCGAGCTCGGCGGCCAGCGCAGACGTCGTCACCACGGCGCCCGAGCGTTGCGCTCGGGCCAGCGCCGCGATCAGCGCCAGGCTCAGACCGAGCTTGACCCCGCCGGACGACACGTTGCCGATGCGCACATCGATCCGCCAAAGCGGCAAGGCAGCGGCGGTTTCCGCTCCAAGCAATACCGCCATCCACGAAATATACATCCACAGCAAAAAGATCGGGATCGCCGCGAGCGTCCCGTAAACGGTCTGGTAATACGACATGGCGCCGACATAGATCGTAAATCCAACCTTCAGGATCTCGATCGCCGCGGTCGCGATCAGCGCGCCGAGACCGGCATCCCGCCAGCGTACCGCGCAATTCGGGATCAGCCAATAGAGCAAGGTGAGAGCCACAAATTCGAGCAACGCCGGCACCGCTCGCGCCAATCCGTGCAGCCAGCCGCTCTCGACCCATTGAAACGCCTGCTGGCCGAACCCGGCATGACGGGCGGCGATCTCAAAATAGGTCGACAGCGACAGGCTGAGGCCGACGAGCAGCGGACCGAGAGTGATCAACGCCCAGTAGGCGAGGACGCGCTGGCCCCACGGACGCGGCGAAGTAACCCGCCAGATCACGTTGAGCTGGTCTTCGACCGTGACCAGCAACAGAACCCCGGTGGCGGCGATGCCGATGACGCCGATCGCGGTCGTCTGCGCCGCCGAATTGGCGAAGGCGCGGAACCACCAGGCCGCCTGCTCGCCGATCGACGGCACGAAATTTCTGAAGACCAGTGCGAGGATCTCGTCGTGCACCGGTCCGAAAATCGGGAACACCGACAGCGAGCCGAGAGCGATGGCGGCGAGCGGCACCAGCGAGACGAGTGCGGTGTAGCTCAAGGCACCCGAGGCGGCAAAGCAGCCGTCATTGTTGAACCGGCGCAACGCATAGGCGACGAAGGCCGTCGCGCTCGCCGCCGCCCGCCGCACCCCGCCGCGGCCCCTCGCACGATTGTCTGCCGCCACCGGCGTCATTCCCGATATCCTCGCGGTGTCTATCTGGTAAACACGCGCCCGTTCGACAATTATCCGCCGCCTGCGGCGGCAGTACCAGCACGCAGCGCCGGCCGGGCCGGCCAATGGCCCTCCCCGCCGGCTTCGTGTAGGATCAGTTGGGCCGCGGGAAATGGGGATCACCATGCCGCTGATGGCGGGGAAGCAGGGGCTGATCATGGGTGTCGCCAACGAGCGTTCGCTCGCTTGGGGCATCGCCAAGGCGCTGCACAACGATGGCGCGGCACTCGCCTTCACTTACCAGGGGGAGGCGCTCGGCAAGCGGGTGCGGCCGCTCGCGCAGAGCGTCGGCAGTATTTTCGTTGTGGCGTGCGACGTCACCGACGAGCGGAGCCTCGACGCGGTTTTCGCCGCTGTCGGCGAGCGCTGGGGTCGACTTGATTTCGCGGTTCACGCGATCGGCAGCACCGACCCGAACGCGCTTAGGGGAAAATACGTCGATACGACGCGTGAAAATTTTGCGCGCACGCTCGATATCTCATGCTTTTCCTTTACTGACATCTGCCGGCGCGCGGCGCCGTTGATGACCGGCGGCGGCAGCCTGTTGACATTGACCTATTACGGCGCCGAGCGGGTGATGCCGAACTATAATGTCATGGGAGTGGCCAAGGCCGCACTCGAGGCGAGCGTGCGTTACCTCGCGGTCGATCTCGGTGGGCAGAATATCCGCGTCAACGCGATTTCGGCGGGGCCGATCAGGACGCTGGCAGCCTCGGGGATCGGGGATTTCCGCTACATTCTGAAGTGGAACCAGTATAACTCGCCGTTGAAGCGCAACGTGACGATCGAGGATGTCGGCGGCGCGGCGCTCTATCTGCTGAGCGACCTTTCCGCCGGGGTCAGCGGCGAGGTGCACCACGTCGATTGCGGCTATCACGTGGTCGGCATGAAGGCCGTCGACGCGCCCGACATCTCGGTGGTGTGACGAAAATGCTGAAGTTACGAGCTTGGTGCCAAACCAGGTTTCCGCCGCCCCCGCGGACGCGGGGGCCCAGAGCCTGCCCCTGGCCTGAACAGGGGGCAGCCGGCAAGGGGTTGCCGCGCCTGGGTTCCCGCTTTCGCGGGAATGACGGTTCAAACCCGCTGGCGCCCGGCTGATGGCCGGCAACACATTCGGAACCTTGTTCCGCTTCACCACCTGGGGCGAAAGCCACGGGCCGGCGATCGGCGTCGTCGTCGACGGCGTGCCGCCGCGCCTGCCGCTCGCCGAGCCCGATATCCAGCGCTGGCTCGACAAGCGCAAGCCCGGCCAATCGCGGTTTACGACGCAGCGCCGCGAGGAGGACCTCGTCCGGATCATGAGCGGCGTGTTCGACGGCGTGACGACCGGGACCCCGATTCAGCTCTTGATCGAAAACACCGACCAGCGTTCCAAAGACTATCGCAACATCGCCGACCGGTTTCGCCCCGGCCACGCCGACTATACCTATTGGAAGAAATACGGGGTGCGTGATTATCGCGGCGGCGGCCGCGCTTCGGCGCGCGAAACCGCCTCGCGGGTGGCGGCGGGCGCGGTGGCGCGCAAGATCCTCGGCACCGGGGTGACGATCCAAGGCGCGCTGGTGCAGATCGGGCCCCATGCGATCGACCGCGGAGCCTGGGATTGGCGCGCGGTCGAGGAAAACCCGTTCTGGTGCCCGGACGCGGCGATGGCGCTCTTGTGGGCCGATTACATCGACGGCGTGCGCAAGGCCGGTTCCTCGGCCGGCGCGGTCATCGAGATCGTCGCCGGCGGCGTGCCCCCCGGGCTCGGCGACCCGGTTTACGACAAGCTCGACGGCGACCTCGCCCGGGCGCTGATGACGATCAACGCGGTCAAGGGGGTCGAGATCGGGGCCGGGTTCGGCGCCGCCGCGCTGAAGGGCGAGGACAACGCCGACGAGATGCGCATGGCGGATGGCCGGGTGGTGTTTTTATCGAACAATGCCGGCGGCATCCTCGGCGGGATCTCGACCGGGCAGGACATCGTCGTCCGTTTCGCAGTCAAGCCGACAAGCTCGATCCTAACCCCGATGCGCACCGTCGACACCGACGGCAACGAGGTCGAGATCGCGACCCACGGCCGCCACGACCCCTGCGTCGGCATCCGCGCCGTCCCGGTCGGCGAGGCGATGGTCGCCTGCGTGCTGGCCGATCACCTGCTGCGCCATCGGGCGCTCGGCGCCGCCGTCTGAGCGCATGCGCCGTCTGCTGCTCGGCTTTTTTGCGACGATCGGGGTGTTGGCGGTGCTGCTCGTCATCGCCGCCATAGTGGCGATCGTCCGGCTGACGCCGAGCACGCCGCCGCTGCCCGCCAAGATGATCCTCTCGGCCGATCTCAGGCAGGGCCTCGCCGACGGCCAGGGCGAGGCCGGCTGGCTTAAGCTGATCGGCGGCGCAAAGCCAAGCCTGCACGATTTTCTCGACGCGATCGAGGCCGCCGGGACCGATCCGCGGGTCAAGGGGATCCTCGCCCGCGTCGGCGACGATGCGTTCGGACTGGCGGAAGTGCAGCAGATCCGCGACGCGATCACCGCGTTCCGAGCCAAGGGCAAGTTTGCGATCGCGTTCGCCGACAGCTTTGGCGATTTCGGCGGCGGCACCCGCCCCTATTACCTGGCGAGCGCGTTCGACCAGATCTGGCTGCAGCCGATGGGCAGCGTCGGCCTGACCGGCCTCTACGCCGATGCGACCTTCGCCAAGGGTACGCTCGACTTGCTCGGGATCGCCGCCGAATTCGACCATCGCGGCCGCTACAAGACCGCGGCCAACATTCTGACCGAGACCCAGATGACGCCGCCCGACCGCGAACAGGTCGAAGACCTACTGTCCTCGCTCGGCGGGCAGGTGGTAGGCGGCATCGCCGAGGGGCGCAAGCTGTCGCCGCCGATGGTGCGCGCGCTGATCGACCGCGGGCCGCTACTCGCCGGCGAAGCGCTCCAAGCGAAGCTCGTCGACCACATCGGCTATCGCGACGAGGTCATCGCCGCGGCCCACAAGCGCGCCGGATCGGATGCCGAAATCGTCGGCCTGAGAGCGTATCTCGACCGCGCCAAACGCCCGCACCGCGAAGGCCAGAGAATCGCGCTGATTTACGGTTCGGGGCTGATTGTCAGCGGCGGCGGTTCGTCGGATCTGCTGGCGGGGCCGGAGGAGATGGCCGCGACCCGGATGACGCGCGCGTTTCGCGATGCGGTTCGCGACCCCAAGGTCCGGGCAATCCTGTTTCGCATCGACAGCCCCGGGGGTTCGGTCGTCGCCTCGGAGACGATCTGGCGCGATGTGGTCTTTGCCCGCGAACGCGGCAAGCCGGTCATCGTCTCGATGGGCGACGTCGCCGGCTCGGGCGGTTATTACATCGCCGCCCCGGCCGACAAGATCGTTGCCGAACCGGCGACCCTGACCGGCTCGATCGGCGTCCTGGCCGGCAAGCTGGTCGTCGCCGATCTGCTCAAGAAGGTCGGGATCTCGACCGATGCGGTCCAGTTCGGCGCCAATGCGGCGATGTCGAGCGCCACCTCCCCATTCTCACAATTCGCGCGCACGCGTCTGGAGGCACTTCTCGATGCGACCTATCAGGGGTTCAAAGAGCATGTGGCTGCCGGCCGCCATATGACCCCCGATGCGGTCGAGGCGGTCGCCAAGGGCCGGGTGTGGACCGGCGAGGAAGCCAAGGCCCGCGGACTCGTCGACGCGCTGGGCGGCTTTGGGGCGGCGTTGCGAGTGGCCGAGCAGGCGGCTGGAATATCCCCCGGCGCACCGATCCAGCTGACGGTTTATCCGCGTCAGGAAGGGCCGGCCGAATTCCTTTACAAGCGTCTCACCGGCAGGGAGCGCGAAGACGACGACAACCTTGGCGTCAGGTCGCTCGCTCGCGCGGTCGAGGCGGCGGCGCCGGTGCTGCAGCGGATCGAGGCCGTTTTCGGCGCCTCGGGCGTATTGACCATGCCGCCGATCGGCGAGCCGAGATAAGAGGCTGCGATCACCGCTAATCCCGCGGCAGTGAGGTCGGCTGGTAGAGGATGGTCGACCCGTCGCTGCCGCGCAACTGCATCCGGACCAGATCGCCCTGGCGGTCATACCAGACATCCTGTGAATAGATGCCGTGCAGGGAATAGTGGCGAGCGTCGATTTGGCGACCCCAAAGCGAGATGTCCTGGGTGCCGGTGTCGGCGACCGTGGTCCGTATCAGGCTGCCGTCGACTGTGCTCAGCGCCGAGGTCTGGCGAGCCATTGCCGCATTCCACAGGCTCGACGGCAACAGGCCCGCGGGCATCCGCTTGGTCTTGCCGTCGGCGGTGACCCACAATGCGGTGCCGCTCGCATCGGCATGGACGTGATGCACCCTGCCGTCATCGTCGGTGGTCGAAGTCATCGACACGAAACGACCATCGACCCAGCGCTCCCGTTCCGTCTGGTCGAAACGGTAGAGGGTGAGGAAACCAAACTTTAACAAAATCGACGTAGAAATTCCCACCAGCGTATTCGGGCCGTCAGCGCGGACAGAGATAGTATTTGTCCCGATCGGTTCGCCGTTACGCAGTATAGCAAAACTTTGGGTTTCGGTCGTCTGGTTTGCCATTGCCGCAATCGGCAAGATCAGAAGCCCAAAAACCATCGAGATTGCCTGCCGCACCCTGGCCTCCTCTTGTGCACCCGAGGACTTACCAATCAGGAATTGGGCATTTTCGTGTTGAGTTCCGATGCCTCTGTGGCCCGCGCCATCCTCCTGGAACGCCGGGAGGCGTTCGACGGTTCTCGATTGTGACACCAGCACCGGGGGAGGGGTTCGCCGGCTCTCTTGGCTTCTGGCTAGAGGAAATCAAGCCGGCAGGGCGACGAAATGCTCAGTTCATCGATTTATCGCCTCGTCGATCTCTGCACCCGCCGTGCCTGGCTGGTCATTGCGCTGGCGGCGATCCTGGCGGCGGTCTGCGGGGTGTACACGGCGCAGCATTTCGCGGTAACGACCGACACTAAGGCGCTGTTTCCGCGCGATCTGCCCTGGGCGAAACGCGCGTTTCGATACATGCGGGCATTTCCGCAGCCCGGGATTATCATCGTCGTCGACGCGCCGACGCCGGAGGATGTCGAGGAAGCGACCACCAAGCTCACCTCTGCGCTCGCCGTGCGGAAAGAGCGCTTTCGGGCTGTATACCAGCCGCAAAGCGGCAGCTTTTTCGCGCGCAACGGCTTGTTGTACCTGCCGACCGGCGAGGTGGCGCAGTTGACCGGCGGATTAGCCAAGGCGGGCCCGCTGCTTGCCAGCCTCAGCTCCGACCCGAGCCTGCGCGGCGCGCTCGACGCGTTGTCGATGGGCCTTGCCGGGGTTGAAGGAGGGGTGATCCCGCTCGACGCTCTGACCCGGCCTCTCGACATGGCGGCCGGCACCGCGCAAGCCGTGCTGGCTGGCCGGCCGGCCCACTTTTCCTGGCGGGTCCTGGCCAGCGGCCAGGCGCCACGACCCGCCGAATTGCGGCGCTTTATCGAGGTCGACCCGGTGCTTGACTATCATGCGCTGGAGCCCGGCCGCGCCGCGAGCGAGGCGATCTCCCGAACCGTCCGCGATTTGAAGCTCGGCCGGAATTACCAAGCCGAGGTGCGGCAGACCGGGCTGGTGCCGATCAACGACGACGGTTTCGCTACTTTGACGAAGCATGCCGGCCTCAACGCCGCCGTGTCGCTCTGCGCCGTTTTCGTGATCCTGTGGCTGGCGCTGCGCTCGGGACGGATCATCCTGGCCGTGGTGATCAGCATCGCCGCCGGCTTGGCGGTGTCCGCCGCAATCGGGCTGTTGCTGGTCGGCGCCCTCAATCTGATCTCGGTCGCGTTCTTTGTGCTGTTTGTCGGCCTCGGCATCGATTTCAGCATTCAGTTCAGCGTGCGCTACCGGGAGGAGAGACACGAAACCGGCAACCTGCGCCGCGCCCTGCTCAGCGCCGCGAAAAAAGCGGGGATGCCGCTGGCGCTGGCGGGGGCAGCGACCGCGGCGGGGTTTGCCTCGTTCGTCCCGACCGATTACCGCGGCCTCTCGGAACTCGGGGAGATCGCCGGCGTCGGCATGGTCGTCGCCTTTGTCGCCAGCGTCACCTTGCTGCCGGCGCTGCTGGCGGTGCTGAAGCCGCCAGCCGAGCGGCGCCCGATGGGGTTTGCCGCACTGGCTCCAGTGGACCGTTTTTTGGCGCGGCATCGCCTCCCAGTCCTGGCGATCACCGCCGTCGCGGTGCTGGCCGCATCTCCGTTGCTGCTGTTCGTGCGCTTCGACTTCAACCCGCTGCACCTTCGCGATCCGAAGGCCCCGTCGGTCGCCACCTTCCTCGAGCTGCGCCGGGAGCCGCAGATCGGAGCCAACTCGATCGAGGTCATGGCCCCCAATCTGGCTGCCGCGCACAGTTTGGCGCAGCGGCTGTCGGCGCTGCCGCAAGTTGCCCGGACGACGACGCTCGACAGTCTGGTGCCCGCCGATCAGGACAGCAAGCTGAGGCTGATCCGCAAGGCGGCTGCGACGATCGGGCCTTCGCTGCAACCGCAGACGGTCAAGCCTCCGCCGACCGACCGGCAGACCATAGACGCGCTGTCCTCGACCGCCGCCGCGCTCTCGCAGGCCGCCGAGAACCGGCACGGGCCGGGCGCACGGGCCGCCAGACGCCTGTCGCCGCTTCTGCTCGAACTGGCGCAGGCCGACCCGGCGATGCGCGCGCGGGCCGCGGCCGCGATCGTCGCGCCGCTGCGCACCTCGCTTGGCGATTTGCGGCAGGCGCTGCAGCCGCAGCGCATCACCCGCGACACGATCCCAATCGGTCTGAAGCGGGCCTGGGTGACCGCCGACGGCCGGGCGCGGGTGCAGGTGTTGCCCGCGGGCGACCCCGACAATACCGCGGTGCTGCGCAAATTCGTGACCGCGGTGCTGACCGCGGCACCCGGCGCCACCGGCCCCGCGGTGCTGTTGTACGAGGCCGGCAACACGGTCGTGCGCGCCTTTATCGAGGCCGGGATTTTCGCGCTCGCGGCAATCACGCTGCTGTTGTGGATCACACTGCGCCGGCCGGCCGACGTCCTACTGACGCTGATCCCGCTGCTGGTCGCCGCCGTCGTCACCCTGGAGATGACCGTCGTTCTCGGTCTGCCGCTGAATTTTGCCGACATCATTGCGCTGCCGCTGCTGCTCGGCGTTGGCGTCGCATTCAAGATCTACTACATCATGGCCTGGCGCAGCGGTAAAACGGCGCTGGTGCAATCCACCTTGACCCGCGCCGTGATCTTCAGCGCGATGACAACGGCCACCGCCTTTGGCAGCCTGTGGATGTCGAGCGACCCCGGTACTTCGAGCATGGGCGAGCTGATGGCCATGGCCCTGCTGTGCACGATGTGCGCCGCGGTGCTGTTCCAGCCGGTATTGATGGGGCCGCCCCGGCAACAGGTCGCCCGGAGATTTGCCCCGCCGAGGAGCCGTGCGCTTGCCGCCGATGCGTGCGAGGGAGCTTCGCCCTTCCCGGCGGCTCCGACAGCGGTTCCCATCGGCGATCGGGCCAAAGAGCCGGTCGAGCATGAACTGCAGCAATGAGGGCCGAGGTTCGCCCGCCGCCGGGGCGCGCCAGCCTGGCGCTCGACAATCTGCGGGCCTATGTGATCCTGCTGGTGCTGGCGTTCCACTCTTCCTTGGCCTACCTCAACTTTCTGCCGTCTGGCCCGTTTGCGTTCGACCGCCCGCCTTATTCCTGGCGCGCCTTTCCGATTGTCGACAGCCACCGGTGGATCGGGCTCGAGCTGTTCTGCGCCTGGCAGGACGTCTTCCTAATGACCCTTTTCTTCTTCCTGTCCGGCCTGTTCGTGTGGCCGAGCCTGAAGCGCAAGGGGGTGCTGCCGTTCCTCAGCGGCCGGGTCCTGCGGCTGGGATTGCCGTTTGCCCTGGTCGTGGCGTTGCTGATGCCGATCGCCAATTTTCCGACATATCTGCAGACCGCGGACGATCCCAGCGCCGCGGCCTATTGGCGGCATTTTCTCGCTTTGCCGTTCTGGCCGTGCGGCCCGATGTGGTTCCTGTGGCTATTGCTGGCGGCCGATCTCGCCGCCGCGGGGCTGCACCGCGTGGCGCCGAGCTGGGGCGATCGGCTCGCCCGGCTGGCGAGCACCGCCGGGGAGAAGCCGCTCACGTATTTAGCCGGCCTGCTGACGCTCTCCGTCCTCGCCTACGTGCCACTGGCGCTCGCCTTCACGCCGGAAAGATGGCTCCAATTCGGGCCGTTCTCGTTTCAGGAAAGCCGTCCGCTGCAATACGCCCTTTATTTCTTCGCCGCGGCCGGGATCGGCGCTTATGGCATCGAGCGCGGCCTGTTCGCCCCGGACGGCGCGCTGGCGAAACGCTGGACAGGCTGGCTTGCACTCGCCCTCGGGTCGTTCGCGCTCTGGCTGGCGCTGACCGCGCTGGTCGTCAAAACCAAGGGGGCCGTGCCGATCGGCATGCAGGCGCTCGACGATGTCAGCTTCGTGCTGGCCTGCTTCGGCAGCTGCTTTTGCGTGCTGGCGCTGGTCTTGCGCTTTGGCGTCAGGCGTCATGCCTGGCTCAGCAGCCTCAGCCGAAGCGCCTATGGCATGTACCTCGTGCATTACCTTTTTGTCGTCTGGCTTCAATACGTCTTTCTGCCGGTGGAGCTGCCGGCGATCGTCAAGGCTGCCGCGGTGTTCGCCGCGACGGTGGTGTTGAGCTGGACGACCACCGCCGGGCTGGCCCGGATTCCGGCGCTCGCCCTGATCATCGGCGGCGGAAGACGGGTGACGGTCCGGCCGACGTGACCTCGGTTCGCTGGCGCACAAACGCGCCGATGCGAGTGATCGCGCGCCGCGCCTCGGGCATCATCGCCGCGAACAGGTGCCAGACATGCGGCATGCGCGGCCATATTTCGAGTGTAACGTCACAACCCGCCGCCCGCATGCGTTCGACCAACCGGGTCGAGTCGTCGCGCAGAACCTCGTCGCTGCCGACCTGAACGAGCGTCGGCGGCAAGCCACCGGGATCGCCGTAGAGCGGCGAGGCGTAAGGCTCCCGCGGGTCCGCGCCGGCGAGATACCAGCCGGCAATCAGCGGCATCTCGGCGCGGTCGATGAACGGGTCGGCGCGGGCGTTCCGCTGCAGCGAGGCGCCGGTCAGCGCCAGATCGGTCCACGGCGACAGCGCCACCGCAGCCGCCGGCAGCGGCAATCGACCCTCGTCGCGGCATCGGAGCAGCAGCGAGAAAACGAGGCCGCCTCCCGCCGAATCGCCGACCACCGCGACCCGGCGCGGGTCGGCGCCATCTGGCAACAGAAACTCGTAGGCCGCGAGCGCATCGTCGAGCGCCGCCGGGAACGGGTGCTCCGGCGCCAGCCGATAGTCGATCGCGAGCACTCGCGCCTGCGCCGCGGCGGCGATCCGCCAGGTCAGGTGGCGATAAAGCGCCGGCGTACCGATCACGAACCCGCCGCCATGCAGGTACAGGATGTGGCGATCATCCTGCGAAGCGGGGGCGACGACCCATTCCGCCGCAACCCCACCAGCGTCAATCGCGATCCGTTGAACGCCTCGCGGCGGGTTCGGAACGAGGCGTCCGGCGGCCTCGGCGCGGCGGCGGCGCTCCGCGATGTCGGCTCCGGCCCCCCTCCCCTTCAACAGCCAGCGCGTGCCCAGGCGAACGATCTCGGCGCGCAGGCTCATGCGCCGGCGCGGTCCGCCGGCCGCGCCCGCATCTCGCCAGCGACCCGCACCCGCACCCTGAGCGCGTTCCCCGGCAGATAGGCGAGCGGCATGTCCTCGACATCGACGGTTTCGAGGGTCTCGGCGTCGGCGCCGGCGGCAACCGCGCGTTCACGCGCCTGCACCTCGGCGGTTGCGATCGCCTCTTTGCGGTCGAGACCGCGATAGATCCGATCGGTCTCGCCGCTCACTTGTGCCGTCGCAGCACCCACCGCATTGGCGCAGTCGCCGTGCGCGACGCGGACCACCTGCGAGATACCGGCGAGCCGGTCCGGCACCAGAAATGCGCCGCCGCCGACCGCGATCAGCGGCTGATCGCCGGCCTCGGTCTTGATCCGATCGACCGCGTCCTCGATTTTTTTGTGCGCCGAGGCGAGCGCCGATCGCACGAGAGCGCGCGGCAGGTTTGCGACCGCGGCGACGTTGCCGATCCGTACGATCCCGGCGGCGACCGCGGTGTCGGTCGCGGTCAAGGTGACGCCGCCAAACACCAGCGCCTCGCGGGTCAGCCGATAGCCGACGCTCTGCGGCCCGACCGCAGGTGGCTCGCGCGCGACCAGGCTGCCGCCGCCGAGCGCGATCGAAAAGAGATCCGGCATGCGGAAGAGGGTGCGCACGCCGCCCACCTCGACAACCGAATTGGCCTCGCGCGGGAAGCCACGGCGGAGCTGGCCGATATCGGTCGAGGTGCCGCCGACGTCGATCACCAGCGCATCGCCGAGATCTGACAGCAAGGCCGCACCGCGCATCGAATTCGTCGCACCCGACGCAAAGCTCATGACCGGCAGCGCGATCGCGGCGGCCGCCTCCATCACCGTCCCGTCATTCTGGGTCAGATAGAGGGGTGCGGTGATCGCGCTCGCGGCGATGGCCGCGGTAAACCCCTCGACGGTCGAACGCGCCAGATCGATCAGCGCCGCGTTGAGCAGTGCCGCGTTTTCGCGCTCGAGCAGGCCGATGCGGCCGAGATCGCGCGACAGGGTCACGACGGCATTGGGACATTCCTCGCGCAGGATTTCGCCGGCGCGCTCCTCGCAGGCAGGGTCGATCGGCGAAAAGATCGCGGCGACCGCGACCGAGCTGATCCCACACGCGTGGATCCGCCGCGCCGCCTGGCGCATGCCAATTTCGTCGAATGGCACGATCGGCCGGCCGTCGTAATCGTGGCCGCCTTCGAGCATGAACACCTCGCCGCGAACGAGGTCGGCGAGATCCGCCGGCCAGTCGCAGAACGGCGGCAGCGAGGCCGCGGCCGGCAGCCCGATCCGCACCGCCGCGACCCGCGCCAGCCCTCGCCGCTGCACCACCGCGTTGACGAACTGCGTCGTCCCGATCACGACCGCGTCGATGTCGCCGCCCGCCACCTCCGGATGCGCCACGAGCTTGCCGAGGGCAGTGACGATGCCCGTCGTGACATCCCCGGTGGTCGGCGTCTTGACCGCATGCACGACCGCGCCGTCCCCGAGCAGCACCGCGTCGGTATTGGTCCCCCCAACATCAATCCCGATCCGACGCATCGGCTAAACGTCTGCTGCAAAGACCGAGCGGAAGTCGAGGTCGTAGCCGAAGGCGCGGGGGCCGACGTGGTCGAGGCCTTTGGGCGTCAGGAATATTGGCGGGGCCGGCAATGCTGCGACCGTAACCCGGCGGCCGTAGCGGATCGTCTCGGTGCCGCAGGCCTCGCCCGACACGGTGTCGAGCACGCAGATCAGATCGGGCGACATCGCGAGAGGTGCGTCGTCGCGCCAAGCCACGACCCATTCGTTCTGAAAGGCGATTTCGAGCCGCGCGCCGCGGTCGTCGTTAAGCCCGTCAATCATCACCCGGCCGCGCAGAAACCCTTCGGTCGTGCGCCGGGCGACATCGACGACCTTGCCGCGGAACAACAGCTTGCCGTGCGCCTCGTCGAGGATCGCAACGACCGGATCTTCGTGCCGGTGCTGTGCGGCGCGCACGCGGCGGCCGATGGAGATCGCCTTCGACACGGTGAAATGAATGCCCCACTCCTTGACTTCCCGCCCGGTGCGCGGCGCTTTGCAGGTGGACGCGATCGAGCCCATTTCGACGCAGATCCTGCGGCTCGCCCGCTCCATCCATTTCCAGCTCGGGACCTTGGTCACGACCGCCTCGATGCCGCGCGGGTCATAGAGCACGCAGGGATAGGGGCGAAGATCGCCGACCGCGACGCTGGTCATCTGCGCCTCGGGATAGGCGCGGCCCATCGTGTCGGCATCGACCACCGGCAATCCGAGATGCGCCGCGGCCATCAATGGCTGGATGCCGTTGCCGCCGCCGATTTCGAGCGACATGATCGCGCGGAATTTCTGGCCGAGCAGCCCCTCCTGGATCTCGACCGCGCGCCCGACGCTGCGGCTGTCGGCGAGCCTTTCCTGCCCGACCAGCGGCGCCCCCATGTTCGAGACCACCGCGACCCAATCCTCGTCGGCGAGATCGAACGGCGAGATCAGCGACACCCGATGCCCCTCGGCATAAAGCAGGCGCATGTTGAGGAGGCCGAGATAGGGGCTGCCGCCGCCGCCGGTGCCGAGGATCCAGGCGCCGACGGCCAGCGCCTCGATGTCGTCGAGGGTGATTTCGGTGGCCACCATGCGAGGCTACAAAGCCCTACGGCGAGGCGCAAATGCTTTGGCGCCCGTCGCTCCCAGTTCGCGCTCCCTGGGCTCACTCTCATACCCACGATCGCGGTAATTTTCTTTGACGCGCTATCCAGGGGGGATGTTAACCTAACATCGCGAAAAATGGCCGAGCAGAAGCTTGGTCGCATCAAGGGGGGAAGCACATGACCAAGCCAGTGGGACTGGCAAAACTGTGCGGCGTCGCCGCCGGGTTCCTCGCGCTGACGGCGGCGTTCATCGCGCCGGCTGCAGCTGACAGCTGCACCAATCTCTCCAGCCTCGTTTTACCGGAGGTGATCTCGATCGCCGCCACCGCGGTCGCGGCGGGCGGGTTCACGCCCCCCGGCTTGACCGCGCCGGTGGCGGTGGCCTTCTGCCGAGTGCAGATCACCGTGAGCCCGGCAATCAATATCGAGGTGTGGCTGCCGCCGGCGGCCAACTGGAACCATCGTTTCCAGGCGGAGGGCGGCGGCGGCTACGCCGGGGTCATCTCCTACTCGGCGCTGGCAATGGCAGTGACCGGTGATGCCGTGACCGGGCAATTCGCCACCGCTTCGACCGATACAGGGCACCCCGCGACCGGCACAGCCGACGGCCAGGGCGGCGCCAACGGCGCCCAAGCCGGCGGCGGGTTTGCGCTGAATCCCGCCAACGACACGCTCAACCAGGGGCTGATCACCGATTTTGCCTCGCGTTCGCTGCACGAGATGACGGTAAAAGCTAAAGCGGTCATTGCGGCCTATTACGGCGAGCCGCAAAAGTACGCTTATTGGGACGGTTGTTCGACGGGTGGACGCCAGGGATGGATAGAAGCGCAGCTTTTCCCCAACGATTACGACGGAATTCTTGCCGGTTCACCGGCAATCAACTGGGACCGCTTCATCCCGGCCGAGCTTTGGCCGGAGCTCGTCATAAATCTCGACGTCGGAGCGCCGGTGTCGCAGACCAAGCTCACGGCCGTTACGGCGGCGGCCATCAAAGCCTGCGATGGGCTTGACGGGGTCATCGACGGCGTCATCAACGATCCGCGTCAATGTCACTTCAATCCGCATGCAATGGTGTGCGGCCAGCCTGGCGCCCCGCCTCCCGGTACCTGCCTCGGAAAAAACGAAGCTGACGCGGTTCAACAGATCTGGCGCGGCGCGCGCGGCCCCTATGGTGAATTTCTGTGGTACGGACTCGAGCCGGGGGCATCTTTCGCGGGCCTGGCGAACTCGTCGGCGGCGACCCCGCCGGTCGCTCTTCCCTTTACGATCACGCTCGATCATTGGCGACTGTGGATCGAGCAGAACCCGAGCTTTGACTGGTTTACCTTGAACACCGCCAGCTTCGAACGGGGCTTCCGGGAGTCGCAGGAGAAATTCCACGCCGTGATCGGCACCGACGACCCCAACCTCTCCGGGTTTCGCGCAGATGGCGGGAAGATCATCACCTATCACGGTTGGGCGGATCAGCTTATTTTTCCCTTGGGATCGATCGATTACTTCAACCGCGTCGTTGCCGCGAATGGCGGGTTGAAGCGCGTCCAGGACTTCGAGCGGCTGTTCATGGTGCCCGGCATGAACCATTGCGCCGGCGGCGCCGGCGCGGTCAATTTCGGGCAGTCGGGGGTGGTTCCCGTGTCGCTCGACCCCGAGCACGACGCGGTGCTCGCGCTGGAGCGATGGGTAGAGGAAGGCGTCGCGCCGAACATGCTGATAGCGACTACGGATCAGCCGGTGGCGCTCCACGCTGCTGAGAATCCAACCCAGCCCTCGGCTTTCACCCGGCCGCTCTGCCCCTATCCCGAAGAGGCGCAATACAAGGGTACCGGCGACCCCACCAACGCGGCGAATTTCGTTTGCCGGGACACCGATCAGACCAAGCGTTGAGCCGACACCCCAACTCGACGCGAGCGAGGAACCGTCGATTTGGGTTATGTACTGCTGCCCATCCGGGTCTCGTCGACAAAGTGCTCGGTCGCGGCGTCGATCGCGCGACCCTTGCGGCCTCGCGGCGCGTGGATATAGAGCGCCGCAGCAGCCGGCGTCGGCGTGGGAGCGCGGGGTGGAGGCAGCGCAATTTCATAGGCTACGGGTGCTGCGTGGTCGGCGAGCAGCAGTTCCGGGCGATAGATCTTGTTCAGCTGGAACAGGCTCTTGACGAAATTGGTCTGACCGCGCAGCAGCAACCGGGCGACGATGCCGCCGGCGTCCCACAGCTGATGCCAGTCGAGATGCTTGGCGAAAAGCGCGCGCTGCGTCGTCACCAATTCCTCGTAGAACTCGGCGAGCGGCAGCTTGGTCGGCAGCACTGCGTGCTGGATGTCGAACAGGCGGTAGTCGCGGGTTTCGAGGCGACGGCCGTCTGTGATCCAGCTTTCGGTGCCGGGATAGGGCGTGTTGACGCTGATATTGATCACGTCCGGCATCTCCAGGCACCATTCGCGGACGATGCGAAAGCGTTCGTGATCCCAATCGGGATCGGCGATCAGATTGACCGCGACATTGATGCCGAGCGAGCGGGCGAATTCGACCGCCTCGAAATTGCGGTCGAGCGTGACCCGCTTGCGATATTTCTTGAGCCCCGCCTCGTCGATCGCCTCGAGGCCGAGAAACATGGTCTTAAGCCCGAGCCGCCGCCATAGGCGAAACGCCTCCTTGTTGCGGAGCAGCACGTCGCCGCGGGTTTCGAGGTAATACCGCTTTTTGATCCCCGCACGGGCGATCGCCTCGCCGACCTCGATGCCGTGGCGTTCATGGATAAAGGCCACGTCGTCGACGATGAAGATGCCGGGCTCGCGGATCGAGCGCAGATCCTCGACGATCCGATCGGTGCCGACCAGCCGGTAGCTGCGGCCGTAAAAGGTCCAGGCGCTGCAAAACGAGCAGTCCCACGGGCAGCCGCGCGAGAACTCGATCGAGGCGCAAGGGTCGAGCGTGCCGATGAAATATTTGCGGCGATGCCGCAGCAGGTCGCGCGCCGGGCGCAGCGCATCGAGCGAATGGACAAAAGCCGGCGGCGGCCCCTCGCCCGAAGCGGTCACGACGCCCGGAACCGTGGCCGGATCGCAACCGCCCTCGATCGCGGCAAGTAGCGGCGGCACCGCCGCCTCGCCCTCGCCCTTGACCACACAGTCGATTGCACCTTCGCCGTGAGCGATCATGGCGCTGGCGGTGAACGACGCGCTATGGCCGCCGACGCACACCAAGACGCTCGGAAAGCGCGCCTTGGTCGCCTTGGCGAGATCGACGATCTCGGGAACGTTCGCTAGGTAATTACAAGAAAAAGCGACGACATCCGGCCGCCAGCGCTCGATCGTCCTGAAATAGGCGCGGTGATCTTCGATCTGCAGGTCAATGAGCCGCACTCGATGGCCGGCCTGCCGCACCGCGGCAGCGACCAGCTCGAGCCCCAGCGGCTCAAGCCGGAGAAAGACTTTCGTGTAGAGCAGAGGACCTGGATGAACCCCGAGAAACCGCATCAAACATTCCCCGATGGCCGTGACCGCGCGGTATCATAGAAGGGTGCTGCGGCAGGAAGGCAAGCCGATCGCGCGCCGCGGCGCGCGACAAGCCGCCGCCGACCAAGCGTTCTTCCGCGGATCAGGGCGTGCTGCCGACCCGGGTCTCCTCGACGAAATTCTCGGTCGCATTATCGATCGCGCGCGCTTTGCGGCCGCGCGGAGGGTGAATGTAAAGCGCGTTTTGGCGACGTTCTCGACCCAGGGTCGCCGGTATTTCGTAGGCTACCGGGGCCGCATGATCGGCGAGCAGCAGTTCCGGTCGATAGACCTTGTCGAGCATGTAAAGGCTTTTCAAAAAATTGGGGTTGCCGCGCAGCAGTTGGCGAGCGACCACGCCGGCCGTCGCGTAGACTGCGCGCCAACTGGCGAATTTGCGGTAGAACGCCCGCTGCGTCGTCACCAGCTCTTCGTAGAACTCGGCGAGCGGCAGGCGAGTCGGCAGCACCGAATGCGCGATGTCGTAGAGCCGGTAATCGCGGGTGGTCAGCGCCCGCTCCTCCGTCAGCCAGCTTTCGGTGCCGGGATAGGGGGTGTTGACGCTCAGATTGACCACCTCCGGCGCTTCGAGACCCCATTCGCGCACGATGCGAAAGCGCTCGTGGTCCCAATCGGGATCGGCGATCAGGTTGATCGCCACGATCAGACCTAGCGAACGGGCGAATTCGAGCGCCTCGAAATTGCGGTCCAGCGACATCCGCTTGCGGTATCTGGTCAGCGCCTCCTCATCGATCGCCTCAATGCCGAGAAACAGGTATTGCAGGCCAAGCGTCTTCCAGAAACGAAATGCCTCCTTGTTGCGCAACAGCACGTCGCCGCGAGTTTCGAGGTAATAGCGCTTTTTGATCCCGGCGCGGGCGATCGCTTCGCCGAGCTCCATCGCGTGGCGCTCATGGACAAAGGCGACATCGTCGACGATGAAAATTCCAGGCTCGCGAATGCGCCGGAGGTCCTCGACAATCCGGTCCGGGCTCAGGAGCCGATAGCTGCGGCCGTAAAACGTCCAGGCGCTGCAAAACGAGCAATCCCAAGGGCAGCCGCGCGAAAACTCGATCGAAGCGCAGGGGTCGAGGATGCCGAGATAATAATGGCTGCGGTGGCGGACCAGATCGCGGGCCGGCATCACATCGTCGAGCGAATGGACAAAGCCGGGCGGCGGACCTTCGCCCGCCGCGGTGACCGCGCCGGGGACCGTGCGCAGGTCGGCTCCGCTCTCGATGGCGGCGAGCAGCAACGGGATCGAGGCCTCGCCTTCGCCTTTCAGCACGCAGTCGATGGCGCCGGCGCCGTGCTCGATCAGCGCGTTCGCGGTGAACGAGGCGCTGTGCCCGCCGACGCAGAGGAAGATCTCGGGAAATCGCGCCTTGGTCGCTTTGGCGAGATCGACGATTTCCGGGATGTTCGCCAGATAATTGCAGCCAAAAGCGATGGCGTCCGGCCGCCAGCGCTCGACGGCGCGAAAATAGGCGCGCTGGTCCTCGACCTGAAGATCCAGCAGCCGAACCGAGTGACCGGCTTGCCGCGCCGCCGCAGCCACGAGCTCGAGACCGATCGGCTCGAGACGCAGAAAAATTTGCGAATAGGTCATCGGGCCGGGATGGACGCAGAACAGCCGCATCGGAAATCCCCTCCGGTTGAGGTGCGCGCGTCCGGCATTTCGGCCGGTCGGTGGACTTGGGCAACTCGCTGTGAGGCCGAACTCCACAAGTTGCAACGGGTTCCACGGAATATGATAAAAACCCAGACGGCGATAGCCGCTCGAAGCCTGCAAGGGCGTCGGCGCGTCGGAGCCGGGATGCCGCCGAGCGTCGAGGAATGTAAAGATGACCCAAGACTGGACCAAGCTCGTCGCCGATTTGGAGCGCCTGCTCAAATTGCGCTCCATTCCGTTCGGTATGAAGCTCTACGAGCGGCGCGAAGAGATGGAGGCGATCCCGAGGGTCCGCCGACCCAAGTCGGTGCACACGCTCGACCAGATTGTGGCCCAGGCAGCGCGGCTCGGCTGGACCGTCGGCCTGACCAGCGAGGATCTGGTCGGCGCGCAATGCCGCGCAGTGGTCGGGCTCGGCGGCGCCAAGGACGAGGCTTGGCGCTCGGGGCAGCACATGGTCGATGTCTGGTACAGCGCACCCGAGGACGCCCGCGCGCATCAAGCGGCGATGGAGTGCGTGCCCGACGGCCGCTATCAGGCGCTGGCGGTGGCCCCCCTCGCCGGCGGCCGGCTCGACCCGCCCGACATCGCGCTGTTCTACGCGACGCCAGGAGCAATGATCTATTTCATCAACGGGCTGCAATGGTCGGGCTACAAGCGCTTCGACTGGAGCGTGGTCGGCGAATCGGCGTGCGCCGATTCCTGGGGCCGGGCCTTGAAGACCCGCGAGCCGAGCCTGTCGATCCCGTGCTTTGCCGAGCGCCGTTATGGCGGCGTGCTCGATGACGAGATGCTGATGGCATTGCCGCCCGAGCATCTCGGCAAGGCGATCGCCGGCATGGAGGCGCTGGCCAAAAACGGGCTGCGCTACCCGTTCCCGCAATACGGCATCCAGCAGGACGCCCGTGCCGGCCTCGCCGTCAGCTACCCGGGGCGGTGAGGCTGACGCGAACCCAACTCCTTCGCCCCGGCGAGGTGGTGGGCCCGTTGGCGAAAAGGTGAGTGCCGGGCTGCGCTGGTATGCCGCGGCGGGTAGACCGATCAGCGCAGCGCGGAGGCGATGTTTCCGCCGTCGACGGTAGTGACGTCGGCCGTGGTCTTGAGGGCGAGGGCGTGGTGCAGGAACGCCTGCGCGACATCCTCGGCGGTCACCTCGCGGCGCAGCAGATTGCGCGACATGTACTCGGCCGCCGTCATCCCGTACGCAGCCGCGCGCTGCCCGATGAATTGCGGCGTGAGCAGCCCGCCGCGAATGCCGTCGGCATTGACCGCGTTGGCGCGGATGCCGTCGCCGCCGTATTCGAGCGCATATTGTCGCACCAGCGCCAAGGTCGCTGCTTTCGGCAGGCCATAGGGGCCGAAATTGGGGCCCGGGTTGACCGCCTGTTTGGACACGTTGAACAACAGGCATCCACCGATTCCCTGCGCCAACATGACGCGCACGGCGTTTTGCGCGACGGTTTGGTGAGCGAAGAAATTCAACTCAAAGCTGTGGCGTAGCACCTGGTCCTCGACCTCGCCGATGCGGCCTTGCCAAGCGGCGCCGGCATTGGAGACGACGATGTCGAGGCCGCCGAATTGCTGCACAACTCGGTCGAAGGCGTCGCGCACCGCAGCCGGGTCGGTCACGTCGCACGCGAGGCCGAGCGCCGCGCCACCGAGTTTTGTGGCCGCGGCCCCGGCAGCTTCGCCATCGAGGTCGAGCAATGCGAGTTCGGCCCCGGCGGTACTCATCGCGCGAGCGGTGGCGAAACCGATGGTCCCGGCGCCGCCGGTCACGACAGCGACCTGGCCGGCGAGCGGCTTCTCGACGGCCTGGCCAAGCTTGGCCTGTTCAAGCGACCAGTATTCGATGTCGAACAGATCGCTCTCGCTGATCGATTCGAAACGGCCGACCGCCTCGGCATCGGTCACGGTCTGGATCGTCGACAGCGCGATATCGGCCGCGATGCGGGCGTCCTTGGCGCTGCCGCCGAGGCCGAACAGCCCCAGCCCGGGCACCAGGATCACCCTAGGCATCGGGTCGAGCTCACGTTTCGGTACCGCCTGGCGCGCATTGTGGCGGGCGAAATAGGCGTGATAGTCCGCAACGAAGCGGTCGACCGCATCGCGTATCGCTTGCTTGAACGCCTCCAGCCGGCCGGCCTCGGGCGCCGGTGCGATCAGCGGATAGTTCTTGATGCGGATCGTATGGTCGGGCGTGGCGACGCCCGCCCGGCCATAACGGCGGAGTTCGGCGCCGTTGGCATAATC
Organism: uncultured Alphaproteobacteria bacterium; assembly: GCA_963832875.1. Classification (GTDB taxonomy): domain Bacteria; phylum Pseudomonadota; class Alphaproteobacteria; order ATCC43930; family CGMCC-115725; genus AP-15. Next base: position 191,180 of record CAWHWB010000013.1, read on the forward strand.
GAGCACCGCCGGGCCGGTGCGGAAATCGAGGACAAACCTCTTATAGGCCCCGGCCTCGGTTGGCGAAGGGATGGCGCAGGCGCCGCGCAATATCGGCGCGACCTCAGCCGGCTCGGCGACCACCGCGGGGAGGCGAGCGGCGGGGAACACCGTCCGGCGGCGGCACTGCGCCAGCCGCTCTTCGGCGAGAGAAACTGCGGCAATCATGCGCTCATACGCCTCTCGCGCGGTTTCACCGAAGGTGAAGATGCCGTGCTTCAGCAGCACCAGCCCCTCGACCGCCGGATCGGCTTCAAAGATCTCGGCCGCCGATTTCGCCAGCAGGAAACCCGGCATGATGTAGGGCACCAGCCCCAGCCGCGCGCCGAAAAGATCGGCGCAGCGCTCGGCCGCATCGGGCTGATCGGCGAGGCTCAGCACCGCGGTCGAATGGGTGTGGTCGACATATTTGTGCGGCAGGAACGCATGCAGCAGGGTCTCGACCGAGGGATTGGGCGCACCGGGAGCGATCAGATTGGCGCGCTGTATTTGCACCATCTCCTCGTCGGCAAGTTTCTGGCGGGGGCGCAGTCTTCGCAGCGGGTCGAGCCGCACTGCCGGCAGCCCGGCCGGCTCGATCGCCGCCATGTCCCAGCCGCTACCCTTGACGCAAAGGACTTCCGCCTCCTCGTCGAGCAGGTCTCGCACGATTGTCTTGACCGAGGTGTTGCCGCCGCCATGCAGCACCAGCTTGGGATCCTGGCCGAGCAGGCGCGAGGTATAGACGCGCAGCGCGAGATCGCGACCGACCTCGCGCGTCGCATAATGGTCGACCAGCCGCCCGCTATCCTCATCTGACCACCGGCTCAGCATCCCGGCTCTCCGTCCGCTGCAGACCGAAGTCCAATCAATGCAGCGACGGGCATGGGGATACAAGGCCTTGCGAACGCGAAGGCACGGTCTCTACCCGGTGTTGCGCCGGGTAAAGACCGCTTCGCTGCACCAGCCGGGCGGGGGCACCACCCCGAAGGGGGGGATCAGGTCGCGGCGGCGGTAAACAGCCGCATCACCGCGCCGCTGAAGGTCGCGCTGACCAGCAACAGCGCCGCGCCCACCGCGAGCAAGCCAACCAACACCAGGATCCCCGACCCGACAGTCAAGACCAGCGACAGGATCCCCAGCACGATTGCCGCGATACCGATCAAGATTTCCATTCCGCCGGCCGCAGCCGAACCCTGATAGGTCATGACCCGGGGCTCCGTGCCCAACCCGGATACCGCGACGTTCCTCGGCCGCATGCTGATCGCACCGCTGAGCAATAGCGCGCCGCCGAAAACGATCAGCGCCGAAGACACCAGATGCGCCACATCGATCCCGACCAGCGCCAGAATGCCGAGCACGATCCCGACCAGACCGCACAGGCAGTCGACCATGACCTCACCGCCGAAATCCGCAGCCGCCATTGCACCGGCGTTGCCGATTTTCGAGCCCTCCGCGGCGCTGTTGAACGCCTGAACCATCAGGCCGACGCCGATCACGATCGTCGCAATCGAGGCCAGAACGCCGGCCGAAATGCCGGCGAGCGCGACAACCGCGAGAACGATCACCGCGATGCCGGCGGCGCCTTCGGTCAAAAGACCGACCGGTTCCGCTTCGCTCGCCAGCCCTCTGCCTTCTACGTAGATAGCCATCTCACTAACTCCTGTCTTGCTCGGGATGGTCCCCGCGATGCCTCACGGCGACCCACGTCCCACCGCATTCAGAAAACATTAAGATGACTTGCGAGTTCCAACCATCGCGTGCTAAAAGATATTACGACTAATCGTTTGGTAGCAGAGGATTAACGAAACCTCAAGGCTATCCCTGCCGTCAAAAACGGCAGCCAGCAAAGCAGGGTCAAGGCTCGACGGCGCCGTAACGCTCCTTTTTGAACAGGCCGCGCTGAAAGGCGAGATAGGCCTCCTTGGTCATCGCCGGTTCGAATTCCGTCAGGATTTCCCTGGCTGGCGCGGCGTCGCCATAGAGCAGGTCGATCGCGGTCATTGCCAGCAATTTGGCCGGGGTCAGATAACCGTGCTGGGGGTCGTTGATCCGCCAGTCGGCGGCGTGCGCACGGCCCTCGGCGGCCACCACATAGGGATGGATCACCGGCATCAGATGCGCCAGATCGCCCATATCGGTCGACCCGGTGCGATGATCGCCGATCGCGAACTCGCCCGCGCCGAAGACGGCTTCGACGTTGTCGCCGAAGATCCGCCCGAGCCGCATGTCGTTGCGTTGTGGCAGATAGCCGGGGATCGTGCGAATCTCGACCTCGGCGCCGACCGCCATTGCCCCGGCGCGGACGCAGCGATCGACCTTGCGGTTGGCGTCGAGGATCGCCTCGAGCGAGCCGCCGCGCACAAAGGTCTCCATCGTCACCTCGGCCGGCACGACGCTGACCGCATCGCCGCCCTTGGTGATGATCGGATGGATGCGGATCGTATCCTTTTCCCAAAAGGTCTCACGCTGCGCGGCGATCGCGTTCATCGCGATCATCGCCGCATTGAGCGCGTTGACCCCGAGCTGCGGCGCGCCGCCGGCATGAGCCGCCCGCCCGATAAAGCGGATCTGCTTGACCACCGCACCATTCGAGGAGAGGGCGATGGCCGAGCGTTCCTTGCCCGCTCCGCTGGCGCCGGTGTGGATCATCATCGCCATGTCGATATCGTCAAAATGACCCTTGGCGACGAGCTCGGGCTTGCCGAGCATGAACTCGATCTCGCCGCGCGCGACGCGGCCGAGCCGTTCCTCGACGTCGATGAATTCCTCGGCCGGTACCGCGAAAAAGATGACCTCGCCGGCCAGATGCCCGGCGATCTTGGCCTCCGTCAGCCCGATCGCCGCACCCAGCATCCCGGCGATCTGGGCGTTGTGCCCGCAGCTGTGCGCGGCCCCGGTCAAGGGATCGGCGAGCGGGTGGTCCGAGGTGCGCAGACTGTCGAGCTCGCCGATCAGGGCCAACCGCGGCCCCGGCATATGCCCGGCGAGCCGTCCCTTGACACCGGTCAGCGCCAGGCCGGTGCGCGGCTCGAGCCCCAGCGCGCGCATTTGTCGGGCGACCAGAGCGGCGGTCTTGGTCTCGTTGAACCCGGTCTCCGGGTGACGCAGGATCGTCTCACCGAGATCGATGATCATCGCGGCATGGCGGTCGATGGCCTCGCAAGCCGCCCGCTTCAGCTCGTCCTTGCCGCTCATTCTCACCCCCAATCCGTCTTTTTCGGTCCCCACGATGCCTAAAGAAGTCGAGCGCACGCCGCAAGGTGGAGTTGGCGCTTTCGAGCTTGCCGCAACCGGCGTAGCAATTGAGTTGGCGGCCGGCAGGGCCGGAGAGCAGCGATCCGGGGCGCGGCGGGCGAAGGCGCGCGCGATGGGGCCGCCCAACACCCGCGGCGCCCGAGCCCGCCGGCTTCGCTGACACGCCGCGTCGCCGCGGCGATATTCTTCGCCGCGTCGGCGAGGTTGACCTCTGGGCAATCAGGCGACCAGCGGCGGCGTCTGTGGCCGATCTCGACCCGTTCTGTGTCTGGTCGAAAGGCCGCCGCCGCGGCGTCGGCACCGCGCTCCGAACCGCGGTCCCGGCCGGTGTGGAACGGTTGACCCCAAAGATCGCCGGACGGCGAGAGGCCCGCCCTCGGTCTCGCTGTTGGCCTGGCCCGGAGCCATAGAGGCCTCAGGCGTCAGCAGTTTCAGGCTGCAACTCATGCCCATCACCAGCCCTTTGTTGCTGCTTGAACGCTGAGCGCGCCGCGGTCTTCGGGGATTTCGCGCACAGAGCCACACCGCAGCCGCGATCCAGCGCTGCGACAATCGTTAAAATCCGTACCTATTGCGTCAATAACCCGTCCAATTACGTCCGGTAATCAAGCCTTTGTCGCGCGGGTGTCAGTAAATCGTCAGATATTTGTCAGACTGAGCGATCCTTATCGTGCTCGATTACCATATTTAACTCGACAGAGACGGTTCTTTAAGATGTTACGAGCAATTTATTATTGACATCAGACCAAAAGATGTTAAGCTTATATCAATCTCTTGGTGATCGGCGGCGACCGATCGACGGCCGCTACCGCCGGCAACTCGTTTTGGCCTGGGAGCAGCGAGATGAGCCAGATCTATCCAAACATCGTCCCCGAGAACAATCTGCGCCTGCCGGATGCGCTGACGATCAAGCACGGCCCGGCCCCGCTGCTGGCGCGCTTCGTGCTCGAAGGCGACAAGGCGGCGCGGCAAATGGGCATCCGCCTGCGCCTGCGCCACGATTTCGGTGAACTGCTTTATTTTAACAGGCGGAGAGTCGCAGACCGCACTTGGTATCCTCTGATGAAGATGTTCAATCCTGAGTACTGCGACTTGGTGGCCGAGAACTCATATTGGATCTCAGGCGAAGATGAGCGTGGCGAGATTGTGACCACCCACGCCGGTCGCGTCCATTATTGGCCGGACACCACCTTGGAGCACGAGGCTAACAACATGCTGCATGGCGGTCGCGACGAGGGACAGCCCGTCGCGGTGACAGCGGCGGATGCAAAGTTGATAACCGGTGTCGTCGTTTATGGGGGATCGGCCTGGGTACATCCCGATTTTCGCGGAAGACGACTGTCGCAGTTGCTGCCGAGGATCGGCCGCGCCTATGCACTGGCTCGCTGGCCGATCGACTGGGGAATTTCGATCGTGGCCCCCATTCTCGTGGAGAAAGGGGTTGCTGCTGGATACGGATACAAGCATGCGAGCCGCAGCATTATTTTCCCGGACGCACCGACCGGCGCGGTCGAAAACGTGCTGCTCAGCGTGTCCGCGGCCGAGGCCTATGACGACTTCACCGCAATGCTTCTTGAGGAATTCTCTGACTCTGGCGATTCGAAATCGGTTGCGTCGTCGCGGGCCAGAATCTTCGACAGCATGGATACGAGAACTTCGTCTGATGACGTCTTCCAGGGAAGCAGCAGCCGCTCGTAACGTGTCGTGAATAAGTGTCGCTCACCCGCGGTTGCCTGGATCGCCGCCGAGACGTGATCATAGCGAGGCTGGCCTGTTCTCGCCACGCTTTTGTAGAAATCCGAAACCCAACCCCCGTAATCCTTGTCCGGTTGATTTTCGACCCGTTCTCCAATTCCGTTGAATTGGTAATCGCTTTCGAGCCACCTAAATCCATCACCGATGAAGCGAAACACCGGGTCGTCGCAATCCGGTTTGATCCCGAAGATCATCATGCGTGACAGCATCTGCTGTTTGATCGCAAATGAGATCACGCTTGGATCAAAGCGTCCAAAAGACATTCTCCATTTCTGTGCCAATAGTTGAAGTGGGCCCTCACCGCCATCGTACAGCTTGGAGTAATCCTGGGGCTCGACCAGAAACCGATCCTTGGGCGCCGGGGCGAATCTCGGCGCACATAGTTCCGACAGCCGTGACACTGCGAGATCCGGCGCCGGCAGGATCTCGGATTGCCACGACGTCGTGAAATACTTGATGCGGAACAGCCGGACGGTCGAGGTCAGTAGCTGTTGTTGCACCGCGAGCAACGCCGGCAGCTCGACGTTGTGCGGGTGCAGCTCGATCTCGATTACCGATTGGTCGAGCACCTGGAATTTGACAAAGCCGAGATTCTTCACCGCGAACGACGCGGCGTCGTAGTCGGGGGCAGAGTCGCCCAGAGCAGCGAGAAACTCGGTGCCGTCCTCGAGCACCCAGCGGCCATCGGGGGTGACCAACATAGAAAGGCGGTTCACGGCATCCCTCGCAGCAGAACAGCGATCATCGGACCCTTGGTCGCCGATCCCCTAAACTAGATTGCAGAGGTTAACCAAGGATGAATCCCAGCCGTTATGACAGTGCCGATTGAGGAGGCAGGGCCGTGTTGGGCCGCCTCACAATATTTCTTAAGGAATTCATGCGCTACTGCGCGCCATGGTCGAGATTGCCGGTTCTGCGATATCAAAACCGGGCGGCACACGCTGGGCGGTCATTGCCGCCATTGTTGCGATTATGGTTGCGAGCCTCGCGCTGCCGCGCGTCGGCGTGCCGCTGGGGTTCGGCGTCGCCGGCTATCTGACGATCCGCTTGAGTAAGCCGAACCAGGTTCTGCGCAGACGCGTTTTGTCGGCGGCGCAGCATCGCCGCGCCGCGGTTGTCGTCGGCGGCGCGACCTTCGCGGTGGCGACCCTGTTCAGCGCAACGATCGCCGGTCTCGATCTCGCCGCGCGGCTGGAAGCGCAGCTCTGCGACCGTCTCGAGACTGAGCGTGCCAAGCTGAGGCTCGGCGAGACGGTGCGGCAATGCGAAGAATTCGCCTGCGTCAGTGCGACGGTCATCAAACCCGCCACCGACAAAACCTTGGGGATCGCGGAATTGCATGGGTTCGCCCTCACCGAAATGCACGCCTATGGCTGGCGCCAAGCGCCCAATCAGTCGAGCGAGGTGCGGCGGGCCGAACTGTCGCGGGTACCATGACCGGCCGGCGACCGGAACTCGACCCTTCGAGATCCAACTCAGGGGCGATTTTCTGACGCCCGAGAACTAAACTCGCCGTCAAAGCAAAAAAACGAAACGACCGAAAATCAAGAACGGGGAGATATGAAGAGAATACCGAGGATATTGGCGCCGCCTCGTTTCCGCGCCGTCGATAAATCAAAGAGCGGCGGGCGGCCTCGAAGCAGCGCGGGTGAGACGGCGCTGTGCGATGATCCTGGCAGGAGGGGCGGGAGTGACGCCGCCGCCAAACGGCAAGAATTGCCGCTTCAAAGCGATACGAACCGGTAATGACGGTTCCCCGGCCGCGGGCGCGACGCGGCTTGCCCTCGGCCCCGCCGCGAGCGCCGCCGGGGCAAGAAATACCAGCCGAAATCGGCGTCGAGGCCGCCCTATTATCAAGGTCGGGGCGACGCCAGGCGACCCTTGCCCTGATGATCGCCACGGCGATGCAGGCGTTCGACGCGACGATCGCCAATGTCGCCCTGCCGCAGCTCGAACGCGGTTTGGGCGGCGGCATCGACCTCGGCTCCTGGGTGATGGCCAGCTATCTTTGCGCCTCGGCGGTGACGGCGCTGATGACCGGACGGTTTCGCCGCCGCTGGGGCGCGCGGCCGGTTTTCTCCGTGGCGATCGTGACGTTTGTCCTGGCCTCGCTGCTGTGCGCCTTCGCGACCGCCGCGGACGAGCTGATCCTCTTTCGCCTGATCCAGGGGGCCGCAGCCGGCATCATTCAGCCCTTGGCGCAAGCGATCATCCTCGACCTCTATCCCAAGCGCGAACACGGCCGCATGCTGGCGATCTGGGGGGCGACGATCATGGCCGGGCCGATGCTGGGTCCGCTGCTGGGCGGCGTGATCACCGATCTCGCCTCGTGGCGGTGGATTTTTGCAATCAATGCGCCGATCGGGGCGATCGCGATGTTGGGCCTGGGTTCGATACCGTCCCGCGAAGCGCCGGACCGCGGCGGTCGGATCGACCGGATCGGGATCACATTGCTGATCATCGCCGTCAGTTCGCTCCAGCTGGCGCTCGAACGCAGCATCGGCCGCCCCTGGCCGCCCGCGCCGGATATCATCGGCGCAGCCGCCGTTGCCGTCATCGCCCTCGGCGCGATCGCAGTCCAGAGCCGGCGTTCGCGTTTTCTGGTATTCCAATTCGATCTTTTTCTTGACGCAAACTTTGCGCTCGCCGCCGCCTACACTTTCCTGATCGGCGCCCTGCTGTTTACGACGATTGTCTTTGTGCCGGCGCTGAGCGAAGGCCCGCTCGGCTGGGACGCGACGCAGGCCGGCCTGGCGATCGCCCCGCGCGGCGTCGGAACGATGGCGACGATGCTCGCGATCCGTTATGTGATCGACCGGGTCGACCATCGCGCCCTGATCGCGATTGGCTTGGTCGTAACCGGCGGCGCGCTCGAATTGATGTCGCAAGTGCCGTCCCAGGGAGGAGAATTCTGGCTGGCGACGACCAGCGCGGCACAAGGAATCGGCGTCGGGATGGTGTTCACCCCGCTCGCCACCCTCGCCTTCTCGACCCTCAGCCCCGAGCTGCGCACCGATGCGGCCGGGGTTTGGAGCCTATCGCGGCAACTGGGATGTGCGGCCGGCGTGGCCGTTATGACGGCGGTGCTGCAGGGAAAGATCGCAAGCGGGATCGGCGCCTTCAACCGCCTTGACGCGATCGCCGGGGCTTCATCGATGCCGGCGTTTGCGGCTGCCGCGTTCGCGGCTTATACGGACTGCTTCAAAATCTTGGCGATCGCTGCCGGGGCGATGATTCCCGGAGTCCTGCTGTTTCGCAGCGGGCATCCGACCAGCCGATAGACGCAGCAGCGCCAAGCGAGCTATCCCCTCGTGCCGAGCCGGTGAGCGCGGCCCGTCAACCGCGGCGGCGCCCTCAGCCGGCGGCTACGCGTCGGAGCGCCTGACCGCCGTGCCCTCGAAAGCGGCTCTGGCCGGCTGCAGCGGCAGCACGAGCCGGACGGTTGTGCCCTCGCCGGCGCGACTGAGGATCGTCAATGTCCCGCCATGCGCTTCGACCAGACCCTTGGTAATCGGCAGGCCCAGCCCGGTGCCGCCATAATTGCGCGTCGTAGCCGGCTTTGCCTGGCCGAAGGGCTGCAACGCGCGCACCTGCTCGTCCGCATCCATGCCGATACCGTGATCCTCGACCTCGATCACCGCCGAATTGGGCTGCCCGGTGCCGACGCAGACCCCAACTTTGCCCCCTTCCTGAGAAAACTTGATGGCATTGGACATCAGGTTGAGGAAGATCTGTTTCATCGAGCGCTCGTCAGCCCAGATGACGACGGGTTCGACGGGTATTTTGGTGACAAACTCGATGCCGCGGCTGCCGGCCCGCTCGTGGACGATACGGATGACATCGGCAATCACGGTCTGCAGAACGACCGCCTCTTTCTGCAGCTCGAGCTTGCCAGCCTCGATTTTCGACATGTCGAGGACATCGTTGATAATCGACAACAGATGCAGGCTGCTGGCGTGCACGTCCTTTATGTATTCCAGATATTTTTCGTTGGTGATCGGCCCGAACAGTTCCTGCGCGATGATCTCGGTAAAGCCTATGATGGCGTTGAGCGGGGTACGCAATTCGTGGCTCATGTTGGCCAGGAATTCGCTTTTGGAGTGGTTGGCGAGCTCGGCCTGAATCCTCGCCTCGAGCAGCTTGCTTTCGCCGGCCTTGAGCTCGGTAATGTCCGAATAGACCGACACGACGGCGCCGTTGGGCATCGGACTGCGCCGAATTTGCAGAGTACGGCCGGTCGTGGTCCGCCGCTCCTTGACGACCGGCACCTCGCGATAGAAACCTTCGAGGCGGCGAGCCACTTCCGCCTGTGGTTCCGCCTCGCCAAAATCGCCGCGAACCGCCTGACGCGTTAGGATTTGGCAGAGCAGCGCGCCCGGGGCCAGATCGGCCGGCAGATCGAGAAGCTCGCAAAATCGGCGATTGCGCGCGATCAGTCGCCCTCGGTTATCGAAGACGCTGAGGCCCTCGCCGATGCTTTCGAGAGTACTTTGCAGCAGCGCGCTCTGACGCTTGAGCCGCGCCTCGCCGCGTCGCAGGAAGGCAGCCGCAAATTGATCGCGCCGCAAGGCGCGCACCGCAAGCCAAGCGAGAGCGGCAGCAGTCATTGCGAACAGCCCGAATGCCGCTGCCGCGCCAGCGCATTCCCTGGACCACCGCCGCAGGATGTCGGTGCGCGCGCGCGAGACGGCAACGATCAGCGGGCGGCCCGGCACCCGGCTGAAGGCGCGCAACGCTCCCTCTCCGCCTGCACCTGCATTCGCCGGAAATTCGATCACGCCTGCTTTGCGCTCGGCGGCAGCGCCCAGCAGCGCCTTGGCGAAAACCGGCACCGCTCCGATCGTGGCATCCTGAGCGGGCTCGCTCGCGACCAGGACGCCGTCGTCGCGCAGCAGATCGATACGGGTTCGCCCGGTCGGCCCAATCGCGCGGAAAAAATCAGCGAACGCGGTAATCGGCACCTCAATCGCGATCACTCCGATGGTCGCCCCATCGCGCATCAGTGGCCGGCTCGCCATCACCAACCACCCGCCGCCCCCCGGATTGCGCTTAGGCTCTCCGATGTAGAGCGTGACCGGCGTCCTCGCGAAACGCTGTGTGACAAGCCTGTGAGCCGCAGCACCGTCATTCCCGACGATGCGGTTCGCCCGGTTCACGATACGGCCGTTGATGTCGAAAATCAGGATGTCGCCGGCGATGAGGCTTCGCTCGCTGAATTGGTGGAGGACGGGTTGAAGCGACCGGTCGTTGAGTGGGGTTCTCGGCAATGCCGCATCGACGATCCGCTCGATGCCGACGAGCATAGTCTCGATCTCGGACAGCGAGCGGCCGGTGCCGATCGCGGCCGACCGCGCCGTTTCCTCGAGCGCCGCCCGGGCGTCAATGACGGCTCGACAATGGGAGTTCCATTCGGACCAGAACGTGCCCGCGCTATAAGCGAGAATCAGGACTGCGCTCAGCGCAACAAGGGCATGCTGCGGCCAAAGACGGCTGCGTCGGAGAACAACAAACCGTGGGAAGCGCGTGGGCGCCCGGGTCATTCAGCCGACCTGCCGATCGGCTCAATCGACCCAGCGAGCCGCCGGCATCAGCCGGCGAAGGGGGTAGTAACCGCGGCATTCGGCCCAATCGGCAGCACCCGTTTTCATCGAACCCTCCGTCGCCGCTTCCGCGCGCGTGGGCTCGCCGATCGCGCGCGGGCCCGTTTCGAACCGGCGCCGTGGCCAACCCTTGGCAATAATCGATGCCGTCGGCTAACATATGCTTACCGGACGTTGTACTTGCGGCTGGCCGATGATTACGGGTTCGGGCCCGCCGGATCGACCGGCGCCTCGCTCGGCTGATCAGTTAGTCGGCCCGCATCAACGCACGTCGCGGGCGATCAGCGGAGGCGGGTCCGGCGCCGGCCGCGTTCGACCGGCGCCCACGCCCTGCGCTCCCAGACGCTCTCTTGCCGAGAGGCTTGTTTGAAGTATAGCGCAGGCTATGCAAGTATATCCTGCCGGTTTTGTTGCGGCCTTCGCGCGATCGCCGACAGCGGCGCGGCGCGCTCGCCTCCGCACTCAGCAGCGCGGATGACGCCCGGCCGCCGACGATTTAGGATAGGCACCCCAGTTCCGACGCGCCTTCGGGCCCGGGATGGGCGATTTCAAGGGCAGCGAGGGCGCCGAGGTTGATCGGCTTGAGCGGAGCCCGCGGACGCAGGCTGCCGATTTCGGCAATCGATTTGCCTAAGGTGTCGGCGATGATTGCCGCGGCTATCGGCCCGCAGATGCGACCCTGACAGAACCCCATTCCGCACCGCGTGAAGGCCTTGAGCTGGTTTGGACCGGAAGCGCCGAGACGGGCGGCCTGCCGGATGCAACCGACCGAAACCTCCTCGCAGCGGCAGGCCACGATCTTGTCATCTTCTGGGGCGAGAACCGAGTGCAGCGGACGATAGAGGCGGTCAAGAAACCGGCGCGGCGCGCGCTGCCGCTCGAATGCCGCACGGATCGGCTGGGCGCGTCGATCGCGCTCCGCCTCGCCGATATGGCCGAGCAGCATCGCCGCGTCGAGCGCGGCAAGCTGTCCCGACAGGACCGCCGCCGCGGCGCCGGCGATCCCGCCGCCGTCTCCAGCCACCGCGACGCAGGGCAGGCTGGTTTGGCCCCAGGCATCGAGCGCGGGTCGCCAGCTGAGCTGCTCTTCGTCCCAATCGTGATGCAGTTGCAAGGCTTGGCTCATCTGCACATTCGGGATCACCCCTTCATGCAGCAAAAGCTGATCGGCAGCGATCTCGCCGGCGTTCCACCCGACGCGCTCCAGGCCGGTCCGGCCGATCGCTCGCAGGGCGCGCACACCGCGCAGGATCGGAATGCCGGCGCGTCTTACCACCGCCAGCAATCGCAACCCCTTGACCAGCGGCGCGCGACCCGGCCAGCGGTTCCACAACAGCCGAGCGGCTTCGCGGTAATTCTCTGACGGCGTCGTCTCGAGGATCGCAGCGGGGGGCGCCCCAGCGCGCGTCAGCTGAGCAGCGACCGAGTAGACCAGCGGGCCCTGTCCCGCCAGCACTGTGCGCCCTTCCGGAACGAGGTCCGAGGTCTTCAGCAGAACCTGCGCAGCGCCGGCCGTCATCACCCCCGGCAACGTCCAACCCGAGATCGGCATCGGGCGTTCAATGGCCCCGGTGGCGAGCAGCACTCTGCGAGCGGACACTACTGCAATCGATCCCAAGGCGTCGAGATAGAGTGTGCCATCGGGCTCGACGTGCCACACTGTGGTACCCGGCCGATAATCGACGCGGCTGGCGCGCAGGGCCGCGGCAAGCGAGCGGCCGGCAAGGTCATCGGGACCGAGCAGGCTGCCAGGCAGAACGCCTTCGGCTGTGCGATAGACCTGACCGCCCGGCGCGACCTGCTCATCGACGAGCATCGTGTCGATGCCAAGTTCGTCGGCGAGCACGGCCGCCGCCATGCCGGCCGGACCGGCGCCGATCACCGCAAAATCGAGCGATTTCATGCCGCGGGGTCGATCCACCGGGGCCGCGATTGACGGCGGATGCGCATACCGGGTCGCGCCGCCACCAGGCAGCTTTGTCGGTTCGGCACGCCGTCAATTTCAGCAAGGCAGCCGAAGCAGATCCCGATCATGCAATAGGGTGCCTGCTCGGAGCCGTCGATCGAGGTGTCGCTGAAACTGCGGAACCCGGCCGAGAGCATCGCCGCCGCTGCCGATGCGCCGATCGGAACCCGGACCCGGCGGCCTTCGACGATCACGGCGACGGTGGCCGCCGGCGCGCTGTCAGGCCGCGGCCGGAACATCGAATCGCCTCGCCGAAAACGGATCGAGCGCCCGTTCCAACGCGCCGGCCGCGATCATCGGTGCGAAAACGTTGGCATGCGCCCCGGCCAGGGTCACGCCGCTGTGACAGTTGGCGGTGAAGGCGCCGGAGAAGCGTTCGGACTGGTCATAGATCGGCAGGCCGTCGGGCGGCATCACGCGCAGCGCGGCCCAGGCGCGGACGATCTGCAGATCGGCCAGCCACGGGAAGGAGAGCACCGCGCGCCGCGCGATGGCCCGCATCACCGCGGGTTTCTGGCCGGTGTCGAAGCCGACATCTTCCTGGCTGTCGCCGAGCATGATCGCGCCTTCGACGGTCTGCCGGATCGTGGTGGTCGGCATCGGCAACCGCCGCGGCACCCGCTCGGTCACGAGGATCTGCCCCCTCTGGGGCCGTACCGCCGCTTTCAGTCCGAACCGCGGCGCCAAACGCGCGTTGCCGAGACCGGCGGCAAGGACAACTCTGGGCGCACCCAACTCGCCGTCGACAGTAGGGATGCGAAAGTCGCCAGGCGCCACCGCGGCCTCGGCGATCGAAAGGTTGGGGATGTAGCGCCCGCCATTGTCGACAAACCCCTGGTGCAGCGCGTGAAGCAGGTTGAGCGGGTTCGCGTGGCCGTCATAAGGAGTGTAGGATGCGCCGGTCACCGCCGGCCCGACCCCAGGCAGCATATCGGCGACCTCGCGGTGATCGAGCATGCGATAATCGAAGCCGAAATTGCCGCTTTGCTGACGCATCCGCTCCATGCGCAGATGGCGCTCGGCTAGCTCGGGCGCACCGAGACAGAGATGAAGGCCGCCCTGCCGCTCGTGCCCGACTGCGATCCCGGTTTTGTCCAGCAATTCGGCGGCGAGCCTCGGCCACTCGTCGGCGGAGCGCCGCGTCCAGCGCTGATAGTGCGGCGCGCCGTCGCCTTTGCTCTGCACCCAGATAAGCCCGAAATTGCCCCGCGACGCGCGGAACGCGACATCGCCTTCATCGACCAAGACCGTCCGCAATCCGGCGCGGGCGATCCCATAGGCTATCGCCGAGCCGACCAGACCGCCGCCGATTACGATCGCATCATAGCGCGTCACCTCGCGTCTCCTCCGCTCGCCTCGACTTGCGTTTCGGCCGCCGAACAGTAGCATGAGCGGAAACTAGAGGAGAACCGACAGAACGGCGCCGCTGCGCCGGCTCGATCGGTTTGGCACCACGGTTTCGGGTCCGATGAGCTTTGTAGGCCGCATCATCTCGAGCGCTCGCGAGCTGTCCTTCGGCGGTCCCCTCGGAGCTTTGCTCGATCGCGCCGCGCGCCACGTTCCGCACTGGCACGGACCCGGCCATGGCGAACGAGCGCATGCCGATCCTCACCGCCGGATTGCGTTCACGATCGCGGTCATCGCTCTGGGCGCCAAGATGGCCAGGGCCGACGGCGCCGTCACTCGCGAGGAGGTCGCTGCCTTTCGCGAGGTCTTTCAGATCCCGCCGGGCGAGGAAGAGCACGTCCGCCTCGTCTTCGACCTGGCGCGCCGCAGCACCCACGGGTTTGAGAGCTATGCGCGGCAAGTCGGGCGTCTGTTCGCCGCTGATCGGGCAGTGCTGGAGGATCTCCTCGGCGGATTGTTTCATATCGCGCTCGCGGATGGCTGTTTGCGCTCGGCCGAGGACGAATATCTGCGCGAAGTCGCACGCCTCTTCGGCTTTTCCGGCGGCGACTACCTGCGCATTCGCGCGCATTACGCCGTTACCGAGGACGTGCGGGCCGAAGATCCCCACATCATTCTCGGCGTCGAGCCCGGCGTATCGCCGGATGCTCTTCGGACCGCCTACCATCGCCTGGTGCGCGAGAGCCATCCCGATCTCGTCATCGCCCAGGGCTTACCGCCCGAGTGCGTCGCGCTGGCAACCGCCAGAGCAGCGCGCATCAACGCCGCGTATGACCGGTTGACGAGGGGGCATTTCGGGCCGGTTGCGCCAGGATGATCGCTCCGGCGATCCGCGAGAGGCCCTCGCCCAACCACGACCGCCGCGGCGAGCCGCCGCGCATCGACATGCTGGTGCTGCATTATACCGGGATGCAAAGCGCCGAGGCGGCGCTCGATCGGCTGTGCGACCCAACCGCGCGGGTCAGCGCACATTATGTCGTCGACGAGGATGGCGCGGTTTGGCGGCTGGTGCCCGAGGCGCGGCGCGCGTTTCACGCCGGGCTGTCATGCTGGCAGGGCGAGCGCGACCTTAATTTCGTCTCGATCGGGGTCGAGATCGTCAATCCTGGACACGAATGGGGCTACCGCCAGTTTGCCGAAATGCAGATGGCGGCGGTCGAATGGCTGTGCGCCGGGATCCTGTCCCGCCACCCGATCCCGCCGTTTCGGGTCGTCGGCCATTCCGACATCGCGCCCGACCGCAAGACCGATCCTGGGGAGCTCTTCGATTGGCCGCGCCTTGCCCGCGCCGGCGTCGGGATCTGGCCGGAACCGTGCCGCACAGAGCGGCACGACGAGGCCGACCGCACCCGCGCCATGGCCGACCTGGCCGCGATCGGCTATTGCGTCGCGCCGGGCGGCGATGGGCCTGCGATCGAGCGACCGGCCGTTGCCGCCTTTCAGCGCCGCTTTCGTCCGGCCCGCGTCGACGGCGAGATCGACGGCGAAACCGCGCTGCGCCTCGGCGAAGTGCGAGCTGCCTTTGCCCGGTCGCGCGCGGCATAACGGGCCCACCTCGGCGCCTTTCATCGCCTCTGCGCCGATCCGAAAACAATGCGGCGACGGGCCCTAGTTGAGGCGCGAGGGACGGCGCCGCTCGCCTTGGCGGCGAACGATCTGGCCGGCCTGATGGTGGGCGATCCGCCACATCCCGTCCTCGCGGACAAACAGGTTGCTGGCGGCGAGGCTGCCGCCGTCGAGCTCCTCCTCGCACAGCACCAGGGCGACGTCGCCGTAAAGCATGACGCTCTCGTCGTAACATGCGATGCGCGGCGCGTCCGGGTTGGAAAGAATCCCGCTCCAGCTCGATATGATCGCCTCCCGACCGGTCAGCGCAGTCCATCCCGGGTGCAGACAGGCGACCGGCGCGCGCTGTGCCCAGACAGCGGCCATTGCGGCGACATCGCGCATCGTGAACGCGCGGTAGAATTCGAGATTGGCGGCCAGTACCGCATCATGGTCGGTCATCGCTGATCCCTGTGAACTGGTTCGCGGGCCTCGGACCAGCATAGCGCTTCAGGGTCCCGCGCACCACGCTCCGACCACGCCGATGCCCGAGGTGGCGCTGAATGCAGCACATTATTGCCCAAGAAAGCGGCGGCGAATCAGTTCCACATCCCTTTTCACCGAGACGACGATCGGCCTTTCTAGCCGCCGACAGCCGAGGGCTGCGCCTGGTTCGCCGGCTTTATCGGGTCATCGGTCATCGGCTGGAGCGAGTGCCAATATTCGCGGCGACGACGCTCGACCCGGGATACGCGCGGCGGCGCCGAGCTTGGCCTCGATTTTGCTCCGCTGCATCAGGCAAACCGAGAGCAACCGCATCTTGAAGGGAATTTTTATGCCGTCCGAAGGCTTCACCATCGACCGTCGTCAGCTTGGGGTACTCGGTGCCGGCTTGGCGGTGGCCGCCTCCGGCCTGGGCGCGATCGCCAACCTGGTACCGCAGGCCAAAGCAGCCCCGGTCGCGCCCGAGACCGGGCCGATCAAGGTCGGCATCCTGCACTCGCTCTCCGGCACGATGGCGATCAGCGAGGTGCCGCTCAAGGACGTGATGATGATGCTGATCGCCGAACAAAACAAAAAGGGCGGCATCATGGGCCGGACGATCCAGCCGGTGGTGGTCGATCCCGCCTCCAACTGGCCGTTGTTCGCCGAGAAGGCACGCCAATTGCTCGCGGTCGATAAGGTGGCCGCGGTCTTCGGCTGCTGGACCTCGGTGTCGCGAAAATCGGTGTTGCCCGTCTTCGAACAGTTGAACGGCATCCTGTTGTACCCGGTGCAATACGAGGGCCAGGAGTGCAGCCGCAATGTGTTCTACACCGGCGCAGCGCCAAACCAGCAGGCGATCCCGGCGGTCGATTACCTGATGAACCAGGTCGGGGTGAAGCGCTGGGTCCTGGAAGGCACCGACTACGTCTACCCGCGGACGACCAACAAGATCCTCGAAGCCTATCTGAAGTCGAAGGGCGTAGCACCCGCCGACTTAATGATCAATTACACGCCGTTCGGCTATTCCGACTGGCAGGCCGAGGTCGCGAAGATCAAGGGGTTCGGCTCGGCCGGCAAGAAGACCGCAGTGGTCTCGACGATCAATGGCGACGCCAACGTGCCGTTCTACAAGGAGCTCGGCAACCAGAGCATTAAGGCGACCGACATCCCGGTCGTCGCGTTCAGCGTCGGCGAACAAGAACTTGCCGGCATCGACACAAAGCCGCTGGTCGGCCATCTCGCGGCTTGGAACTATTTCGAGAGCGTCGACACCCCGCTCAACAAAGAAGTGGTCGCTGACTTCAAGAAGTTCATGAAAAACGACAAGCGTGTCTTCAACGATCCGATGGAGGCCCACTACATCGGCTTCAACATGTGGGTGAAGGCCGTGGAGAAGGCTGGCGGCACCGACCACGACGCGGTGATCGATGCGATGATCGGCGTCGCGCATCCCAACCTAACCGGCGATTACGCGACGATGATGCCCAATCATCATTTGACCAAGCCCGTGCTGATCGGCGAGGTTCAAGGCGACGGGATGTTCAACGTGGTGTGGCAGACGCCCGGCCTGGTCGTCGCCCAGCCCTGGTCGCCCTACCTGCCGGAAAGCAAAAACCTGATCGGCGACTGGCTGCCGCCGATGTCCTGCGGCAGCTATGACGTCGTCGCCGGCAAATGCCTGGGGAAGGGCAAGGCCTGATCAACATGCGCAGCGGCAGCGGCGAGTGCCGGCGGCGCCTGCGCTTGTTGCTGCTCGGCCTGGCGCCCGGCGCTCTGTTGATGCTGGTCTTGATACTGGCCGGCCCGACGCTCGCCGGCGGCGATCCGTTCGCGGACATCGCCGCGTCAAATTTCGATACGGTGGCCCATGGCGTGTCGGTGCTTGCCGTTTCGGGCAGCCCGCGTGCCATCCCGGTCATCGATGCGCTGCGCGATGGCCGATTGTTCGCTTGGCGTTGGCCGCGACCAGACGCGCCGCTTTATATCCGCACCGCCAACGGCTTTGCCGACGCGCGCAGCGGCGCTTCGGTAGCGGCCCCGCCGCCCATGAATTTGCGGCTGGTCATCGTCAACGATTCGGTGCGCTCGGCCATCGCGACCGGCGAAGGCGCACTCGGTCTGACCTCGCCAAAGCAGGCCGTGCGGCTCGCTGCGGCGGAGGCGCTCTTTCAGTCGGCCGAGGCCGACGCGTTGCCGTTGATCGACCGGGCATTGGCCCGCGAACGCGACCCGGCCGTTGCCGGCATGCTGCGCGAAGCGCGCGCCGCGGCGCTGTTGAAATCAGGTACCGGCGACGTCTCGGCGCGCCTCGCTGCGGTTCACGAGCTGGCGGTGCGGGCAGACCTTTCGACGCGCAGTCTGCTGGCGTCGATGCAAGGTCAGCCTGCTCCGGTCGCGGCGGCGATCCAAGGGGCGATCCGGGATATCGACCGTCGCCTACAACTCTGGGGCCTGCTCGAAAACGTCTATTACGGGATTAGCCTAGGCGCCGTGCTGCTGCTGGCGGCCGCCGGGCTGGCGATCACCTTCGGAGTGATGGGCGTCATCAACATGGCGCACGGCGAAATGGTGATGATCGGGGCCTACACCACTTTCGTCGTGCAGCAGGTGGTCGAGGCGTTCGCACCGGCGCTGACCAATCTCGGCCTGCTGTTTGCGGTACCGGCGGCCTTTCTGGTGGCGGGCGCGCTCGGGGTGTTGATCGAACGGACGCTTATTCGTTTTTTGTACGGGCGGCCGTTGGAGACCCTGCTTGCTACTTGGGGTCTCAGCCTGATCCTGCAGCAGGCGGTGCGCAGCATTTTCGGTCCGACCAACCAGGACGTCTCCTCGCCCCCGTGGATGAGCGGCGCGGTGAACCTCGGCGGACTCACTCTGACGGTTAACCGCCTCTGGATAATTCTATTTGCGGCGCTGGTGCTTGGCGCCCTGATGGCGGCGCTGCGTTGGGGCGGGCTCGGACGCAGTATCCGCGCGGTGATGCAGAACCGGCGCATGGCCGCGGTGATGGGCATCCGCACCCCACTGATCGACGCGCTGACCTTCGGCCTCGGCTCCGGCATAGCCGGCATCGCCGGGGTGGCGCTGAGCCAGATCGACAATGTCAGCCCCAATCTCGGCCAGAATTACATCATCGACAGTTTCATGGTGGTGGTGCTCGGCGGCGTCGGCAATTTGTGGGGCACGGTGGTCGGCGCCATGACGCTCGGGGTGGTCGATAAACTGGTCGAACCCTTCGCCGGCGCGGTACTGGGCAAGATCCTCGTGCTCGTGCTGCTGATCCTGTTCATCCAGCGTCGGCCGCGTGGCCTGTTCCCACTCAAGGGGCGGGTGGCGGAGGCGTGATGCGTGCGGACCGCACGACGACCGCGACGCTCGGCTGCGTTCTCGGCGGCGCCGCTGCTGATGGCGACCCTGAACCAGCTGACCCCGGCGGCGAGCGCAATGCATGTCCCGGCCTTTGCGATCTCGCTGGCCGGCAAGTATCTTTGTTACGCGCTGCTGGCGCTCGCGGTCGATCTGGTGTGGGGCTATGCGGGCATACTGACGCTGGGGCACGCCGCTTTTTTTGCCCTGGGCGGTTACGCGATGGGCATGTACCTGATGCGCGAGATTGGCACCCGCGGCGTCTATGCCAACCCTATTCTGCCCGACTTCATGGTGTTCCTGGGGTGGAAGCATCTGCCCTGGTACTGGCACGGGTTCAGCCATTTCGGCTTCGCCTTGGCGATGGTGATGCTGGCGCCCGGGGTGTTGGCCGCGGTGTTTGGCTGGTTCGCCTTCCGCTCGCGGGTCACCGGCGTCTATCTGTCGATCATCACCCAGGCGCTCACTTACGCGCTGATGCTCGCCTTCTTCCGCAACGACATGGGGTTCGGCGGCAATAACGGAATGACCGATTTCAAGGACATCCTGGGCGTTCCGCTCGGCCGGGACAGCACGTCGGTCGGGCTGATGCTGGTCACCGCTGCTGTTCTCGCGGCGGCGTTCTTGCTCGCGCGGGGCATCACCGGCTCGCGCTTTGGCAAGGTGCTGGTCGCGGTTCGCGACGCGGAAGCGCGCACCCGCTTTCTCGGCTACCGTCCGGAATCCTTTAAGCTTACGGTTTGGGTGGTCTCGGCGGTAATCGCCGGAATCGGCGGCGCGCTGTATGTGCCGCAAGTCGGCATCATCAACCCCTCGGAATTCGCCCCAGGTAATTCGATCGAGGCGGTAATCTGGGTCGCGGTCGGCGGCCGCGGCACGCTCGCCGGCGCAATCCTCGGCGCGGTTCTGGTCAATCTGGGCAAGACCTGGCTGACCAGCGCCCTGCCCGAAATCTGGCTCTATGCGATTGGCGCGTTGTTTATCGTGGTCACGGTGTTTTTGCCGCGCGGCATCATCGGCCTGTTCGCTGCGCGCCGGCCCGGGACCGCGCTCGAGCCTAAGTCGGCGGCCGCCGAGTCGGTGGCGCGGGAGGTCGCGGGATGAGCGAGCCGACGCTCCTTTATCTCGACGGCATCACCGTGTCTTTCGACGGCTTCAAGGCGCTCAACGAACTCTCATTCGTGCTTGAAGCGGGCGAGATGCGGGCGGTGATCGGTCCCAACGGAGCCGGCAAGACGACGATGATGGACGTGATCACCGGAAAGACCAAACCCAATTCCGGGCGCGTCGTGTTTGGCGTCGGCACCGATCTCACCCGGCTCGACGAACCGGCGATCGCCCGGCTCGGCATCGGCCGCAAGTTCCAGCAACCGACGGTCTTCGAGCCGCTGTCGGTACGAGACAATCTGCTGTTGGCGCTGGCCGGCGATCGCAGCCCCCGCTTCGCACTGATGGCGCGCGAAACATCGGCCGAGCGCGACCGGGTCGAGGAGATCCTGAGCACGATCCGCCTGACCGCCGACCGCGATCGGCGTGCCGGCGAGCTTTCGCATGGCCAAAAGCAATGGCTCGAGATCGGCATGTTGCTGGCCCAGGAGCCCAAGTTGCTGCTGGTCGACGAGCCGGCGGCCGGGATGACCGACGCCGAAACCGAGGAAACCGCCGATCTCTTGCGCGAGATCAACCGCAGCCGCAGCCTGGTGGTGGTCGAACACGACATGGCCTTCGTCCGCAGCCTCGGAGCGCAGGTCACCGTGCTGCACGAGGGATCGGTGCTAGCCGAAGGCTCGATCGACCATATCCAGAACGATCCGCGCGTGATTGAAGTCTATCTCGGCCGCTGACCCATGCTTTCGGTCGAGGCGGTCGATCTCTATTACGGTGCGAGCCAAGCGCTGCGCCGGGTCAGTCTGACCGCGCAAAAAGGCGAAGTCACCTGCATCCTTGGCCGCAACGGCGTCGGCAAGACCAGCCTGTTGCGGGCAATATTCGGGCTTCATCCCACCCGTGCCGGCCATATCTCCTGGGAAGATCGCGAACTGACCGGACTGCCGCCGTATCAACGCGCCCGCGCCGGAATGGCGCTGGTGCCGCAGGGCCGTGAAATCTTCGCCCGGCTGACTGTGGCGGAGAACCTGGCGACCGGCTTTGCGCCGCTGCCGCGCAGTCAACATCACATTCCGGACGAAATCTTCGCGTTGTTTCCGGTGCTGAAGGAGATGTTGGGCCGCCGCGGCGGGGACCTCTCCGGCGGCCAGCAGCAACAGCTGGCGATTGCCCGCGCGCTGGTGACCCGACCTCGGCTTTTGGTCCTCGACGAGCCGACCGAGGGCATCCAGCCCTCAATCATCAAGGACATCGAGCGGGTGATCCGCGGCCTGGCCGCGCGCGGCGACATGGCGGTGCTGCTGGTCGAACAGTATTTCGAATTCGCCCGCGACCTCGCAGCCTCATATCTTGTCATGCAGCGTGGCGAAGTCGTTGCCTCCGGGCGACGCAAGGAGATGAACGAGGCGGTGGTGCGCAGCTATATGACAGTGTGACCCGGAAGCACCGGGCCCGATCAGCCAACGCGTTAGTCCGATGGCGTGCTCGCCGCGCTAAATTGGTTGTGACGTGACCGAGGTCCGTCAGCCGGTCTCGATGGTTGGAGTGAAGATGTATCCGGTGCCGCGCACCGTCTTGATCATCGACGGCCTTTGCGGATCGTCTTCCAGTTTCCGCCGCAGGCGCCCGACCTGGACGTCGATCGTCCGGTCGAACGGCCCAGCCTCGCGATTCCGTGCCAGGTCCAACAGCCGGTCTCGGGTCAGCACCTGATTGGCATTGTTGACGAAGGCCGCCAGCAAGTCAAATTCGCCCGTGGTCAGGCGAATCTCTTTGCCCGCCGGCGAAAACAGCTCGCGGCTCGAAAGATCGAGGTTCCAGCCGGCGAACCGCGCCTTCGACGGCGGCGCCGGCGCCCGGTCGGCGGTCCGGCTCGACACGCGGCGCAGCACGCTCTTGACCCGCGCCAGCAGTTCGCGCAGGTGAAACGGCTTGGGCAGATAGTCGTCGGCTCCCATTTCGAGGCCAATGATTCGGTCAACGGTTTCGCCGCGCCCGGTCAGGATGATGATCCCGACGTTCGAACTCGTCACGCAGAGAGCGAGCGAGCGTCAGCCCGTCTTCGCCCGGCAACATCAGATCCAAGATCACGAGATCGACCGAGGAGTGGGAAAAGACGCGGCGCATTCCAGCGCCGTCGTGGGCGGTCGAAACCCGATATCCCTCACCCGAGAGATAATCCTGGACCAGGTCGCAGATCTCTCGCTGATCGTCGACGATCAGGATATGGCCGTTGTCGCTCATTTCGGTCCGTTAGACCCACCTGTGCACCGAGGCGGCCCCGGCAGGTGCCGAGGACTCGCGACCCGGAGAGCATCATACATATGGTTACAAAATCTTACATAAAATCGGCCCGCCTGACATTATCAGCTTACACCATCCCGATAGGTTTGCGGTTACCGGTTTGGCCGTTCGGTCCGGCCGCCGTCAGCATCGGGAGTCCTCCGTGCCAGACACTCACCTGGAGATCCAAGCTGAGATCCCACGACTTCGACGCTACGCGCGGGCATTGACCCGCGACCCGATAGCGGCCGACGATCTCGTCCAGGACTGCCTGACCCGAGCCCTCTGCAAACTGCATCTTTGGCAGAGGGGAACGGACCTGCGAGCATGGTTATTTACGATCCTTCATAATCAATACGTCAACTACGTGCGCCGTTCCGTACGCGAAGGAGCGGTGGTTGGCCTGAGTGACAACGAGCCCTTCCTGACACGCGCCCCGCAGCAGGGACAGCGCCTCGAGCTGCGCGATCTGGAACGTGCGATGGCCAAACTTCCTGAAGAGCAGCGTTCAGCCATCCTGCTCGTCGGTTTGGAAGGTATGCGCTACGAGGAGGTCGCGGCAGTATTCGACGTACCGGTCGGGACCATTCGCTCCCGGCTGTCGCGTGGTCGTGAAGCGCTGCGCAGGCTGATGGAATTCGATCCTACCGAAGAAGCGGAGACCGCGATCCCAGCCGCCCCAGCCGGCTGTGCGGCAGGCCGGCGCTATCACGGCGCCGCTGGGCGTTCCGAAATAGCGGTCGATCGGGTGCGCCTTTCCCAGGGGTGGCCGAGACATGCGCCAAGATCACCTGATGCGAGCGGTGCCCCGTCCTCTTGACCGAGCCCCGACCGAAGCTTATCGGCCAGCCGACGGGAACCACTGGCGACCCGTCCTGTTGACGGCATAGGCGGGTTGCCGGGCGCTCGCCTTACCTTCAGCCCGGCTTGGCAAGTCTCCCTGTCGCGGGTTTTGCCAACCCGCAACCTGGCTGGCGCCGGCTAATGCCGGCCCGGCCTTTTTTTGTTCCTCGGCTCCGAGCCAGCGGATTGGAGTTTGGCATCCCAGGGGCGCACACGCCTGTGCGGGTGATTTCGGAACAGCCACTTCAGGATCGGTTATGGTATGCGTTACCTGCCGGTCCGGTGCGCTGGGCGGCGCCGACAATAACGTCGAGCCGCAGCGGCGAAACGACCGCGAGGCAGCGGTTTCTTGCCGACATGTCGTACGACCCGCATTCCCGGATCGTAAGCTAATTTTTCCAGTGGTATGGTGTCGCGCGGTGCGTACGAGACCCTGGATTCTAGCCGGGAACAAGCCCGGACAAAACACGCGACGGAATGGAGAATAAAGATGAACGTAGGTTTCATCGGGCTTGGCATGATGGGCAAGGGTATGGCGGCCAATCTGCAAAAGGCCGGGCATCGGCTCACGGTCCACGACCTCAACCGCGCGGCGGCCGAGCCGTTTCTGGCGAAAGGCGCCATATGGGCCAGTTCGCCACGTCAAGTTGCTGAGGCCTCGGACCTGGTGTTCACCTCGCTGCCCGTCCCAGCCGATGTCGAGGCGGTGGCGCTGGGGCCGGGCGGGCTGATCGAGGGAATGCGCGCCGACACCGCATTTTTCGACATGTCGACCAATTCGGTGGCGGTGGTGCGCAAGATTAATGCGGTTTTCGCCGAAAAGAATCTCTACATGCTCGATTCGCCGGTCAGCGGCGGTCCGGGCGGCGCCGCCAGCGGCAAGATGGCAATCTGGGTCGGCGGCGACGAGCAGCAGTTCAACCGGCACAAGAGCGTGCTCGACGCGATGGGCGACCAAGCGCGTTATATTGGCCCCATCGGTGCCGGAACGATCGCCAAGCTGGTGCATAACTGCACCAGCGCCGTCATCGGCGTGGCGCTCGCCGAGGTCATGACCATGGGCATCAAGGCTGGGGTCGAACCGCTCGAATTGTGGGAGGCCGTGCGCCAGGGTGCGACCGGGCGCCAACGAACCTTCGACCGGCTTGGCAAGTTTCTCAGCAGCAGCTACGACCCCGCCGATTTTGCCTTGCGCCTGCTACACAAGGACGTATCGCTCGCGGTCGGACTTGGGCGCGAGGTCGGGGTGCCGATGCGGCTCGCCAATCTGGCGCTCGAGGAATTGACCGAGGCGATGAACCGCGGCTGGGCGCAGCGCGACAGCCGAGTCGGCGGGCTACTGCAGGTCGAGCGCGCCAAGATCTCGCCGCTTGCCGTCGACCCAGCCAAGATCCAGGCGGTGCTCGATCGCGACCAGAAGTAGCGCCGTGACTTGCTGGCCGGTGGACTGCGCGTCCAAGCGGGGCTGAAACGGGAGGACCTGCGGGCTAGAGTGATGCTCTGAGCAGACTGGGGTCGGGGAGGGCAGAAATGGCGACCGAACCACGCGCGGGAGGCCCGATGGTCGAGCCGACGGCCGGTTCGCGCAAAATCATCCATGTCGACATGGATGCGTTTTACGCATCGGTCGAACAGCGCGACAACCCGGAACTCCGAGGGAAGCCGGTCGCGGTCGGCAGATCGCAGGTGCGCGGGGTCGTCGCGGCCGCCAGCTACGAAGCGCGTAAGTTCGGTGTTTACTCCGCGATGCCGTCGATCACCGCCAAGCGGAAATGCCCGGATCTGATCTTTGTCAACCCGCGGTTCGATGCCTACAAAATGATCTCCGAGCAAATCCGGGGGATCTTTGCCGAATACACGTCGATCATCGAGCCATTGTCGCTCGATGAGGCGTATCTCGATGTGACCGAAAATCTCAAGGGCATCGTCTCGGCGACCCGGATCGCTGAACAGATCCGCGCGAGGATCCGCGCTGAAACCGAGCTCACGGCCTCGGCCGGCGTCTCCTATAACAAGTTCCTCGCCAAGCTGGCCTCGGATCACCGCAAGCCCGACGGGCTCTTCGCGATCCCTCCCGAAATGGGGCCGGCATTCGTCGAGACCCTGCCGGTCAGAAAGTTTCATGGCGTCGGGCCCGCGACGGCCAAGAAGATGAAGCGGCTCGGGATCGAAACCGGCCGCGACCTCAGGGCGCAAGCCTTGGCCTTCCTGCAGCAACATTTCGGGAAAGCGAGCGGCTATTATTACTGGGCTGCACGCGGCGTCGACGAGCGGCCCGTCCGCGCCGATCGGATCCGAAAATCCATCGGCGCCGAGAACACTTTTGCCGACGATATCGTCAGCTGCGACGCCGCGCGAGACGCGCTGCGTGAGATCGCCGGCAAAGTCTGGGAGCATTGCAAGCGCTCGGGCAGCCGCGGGCGCACCGTCACGCTCAAGGTTAAGTTCGCCAACTTCCAGCAGATCACACGAAGCCGCACCGGTCGGACGCAGATCAGGACCCGAAGCGAGCTCGAAGAGGTCGGCAACGCACTGCTTGAACCTCTATTTCCTGTCAAAAAAGGCGTGCGGCTCCTCGGCGTGTCATTATCTTCACTCGCGACCGAGGAAGCCGAAGGTGAGCACCAGGTCAATCTGTCCTTTAACTGAACAAAAGCCAGAACTGATGCTCGGGCATGCTCTCGACCGTGGTCGTTTTGCGGTCTGCGCGCGCAGTAGATCGGTGCTCATTCGGCGATCAAGTGGAGATTAATGCCGTGGCCGTGCAGTTCGGTTAGGTATGCTTTTACAACGCCATACGTAGTATCGAACTCCAAGCGCACTGGCACCAGGCGGTCGCCTGAAATCAGGCGCGCATACCAGATCCTGCCTCGCTGATAGGTCTCGTCGTCGTGATCCGGACCGACGACGAGATTTTCGCGCTTTACGCCACAGACTTGCGTTGGACCGGCGAAGTTCTGATAGCCGTCCGCCGACAGCGTTTCCCGCTTAACATCGGTAAAGCGAAGATCGTAAAGCCCGCTGCCGTCAAACACCCGGACGGTCAGGGCGCAGGCGCCGCGTTGAGCGAGTTGGCGCTCCACCATCAAAAACGCCGTAAGCTGGTCGACGGTGTCGCGGATCTGCGGCTCCGCCACCAGTAAAGGCCGGCCGGATGGAGGTGGTCCCGAGACATCGACCACCGCGCCGTCGCCACGGTAATCGAGGCCGTAATGGCGATCGGCGCCATTTCGGCGGATTTCGGCGCGGTAATCCGCGGGGTGGGGGGCGCCATTGGCGATGCGCCCGCGAACCTCGGAGTGGCTGGTCAGATCGACAAACAGACGGGCGACGCCGCGGCTCTGCAGGTCGGTCACGATGGCGTATCGATCCGCCGCCTCCTCGACGGCGGTTCGGTCGGTCAACACGTGGAGACCGGCGAAGCCGAAGATCTCGTACCGTGCATCAACCCAATCCGCCGCGCTCGCCCGCGCTGTCGATGCCCCCGACAGCGAGAAGAGTAATGCGGCGATCACCGGCAACAGGGCCGTGCGAGGATTCATCATCGCAACCGAATTAATCTAGCCGAGCTTGTCCAGCAGAAGGCTGCGGGCGAAGTCTCCGCCTTGGTCCCCGGGTGGTTCGGAGCTGAGTCGGAGCGCCGCCTTCGGTGCGTTGGCCATGGTTTTATCCGCGCCTGTTAGCCGCGATCAAGGCCGGTCGAGTGTCCGGCGACACGGGCGCCGTTATCGCCCCCGCCGGTCGGCGCGGAAGGAAGGGCTCTCAGGTCTCGACCAAACGGAAGCCGGCTGCAGATTCGTGGCAAAACACAGATGCCACCTACCGCCATCAGCTCGCGCCGACCGGCGTCACTCTGGAGCACATGCGCGCCACCCACGGCGGCGCGCATGTGCCGTCCACCCCTGAATATCAACGCCTTGGTCCGGATAGAGATATCCAGCGTGGACCAGCTCTAGTCGTCACGTTTGTGTACGACCGTCGCGACCCTTGCGGCCGCCTGCGGCGATGGCCCGCAGCAGCCATAAAACCAGTTCAGCGGCGGAGCCGGTTGCCGCAAAGGTCCGCTTTGGGTGTGCAGCCTCGCCGAGGACCTTGCTCAATTCGCGGCGGCGAGCTTGTCCTGGGTTTTCGTGTCGAAATCGCTGGCGTCGTGGCGCTCGTGCAATTGGCTCGAGGGTTCGCCGGAGAGGCGGTTGACCATGCGGCCGCGCCTGACGGCCGGGCGTTCGAGGAGGGCGTCGGCCCAGCGCTGCACATTCTTGTAATCCTGCACCGCCAGAAACTCGGCCGCCCCGTAAAGCCAGCCTTTCGCCAGCCCGCCATACCAGGGGAAGATCGCGATGTCGGCGATCGTGTAGTCGCTCCCCGCGACGTATTTGCTCTCCGCCAGGCGGCGATCGAGCACATCGAGCAGCCGCTTCGCCTCCATCGCAAACCGATCGATCGCATATTCGATCTTGACCGGCGCGTAGGCGTAGAAGTGGCCGAATCCCCCACCGAGGTAGGGCGCGCTACCCATCTGCCAGAACAGCCACGACAGGCATTCGGCGCGCGCGCCGGCCTCGGTCGGCAAAAACTCCCCGAACTTCTCGGCCAGGTACATCAGCATGGCGCCGGTCTCGAAGACCCGGATCGGCTTGGGGCCGCTGCGGTCGAGGAGCGCCGGGATCTTGGAGTTCGGGTTCACCGCCACAAAACCGCTGCCGAACTGGTCGCCATCGCCGATCTTGATCAACCAAGCATCGTACTCCGCGCCCTTATGACCGAGGGCCAGCAGCTCTTCGAGCATGATCGTGACCTTGACCCCGTTCGGCGTGCCCAGCGAGTAGAGCTGCAAGGGGTGGCGGCCGACCGGCAGCTCCTTTTCGTGGGTGGCACCCGCGATCGGGCGGTTGATGTTCGCGAACCTGCCGCCGCTCGGCTTGTTCCAGCTCCAGACCTTGGGCGGCGTGTAATCGGGCGTGTCAGTCATTTCCGGAACCTCCAGGCGTTTAGCGTCCGAACCGAAATGAAGTGAACGACGGTGGCACGTTACCATGCCCCGCGAAACCGGGAACCACAGCCTACCCCTGGCTTGACCGGGGGGCAACGGCTCAGCCTGGCCGGCCCTGGGTGCGGAGCGGCGCGATCCCCGACGATCGCGGTTGCCGGCCGCGCCGATTTGACATTCCGCGAAGGCGGTCGCTCAATCGCGCTGCCGCGGATGTCTCTCGGATGAGCCGATATGGATAGGACGAATTCGGATTTCGTGCGCGCCGGCACCCTGGAGGAATTGAAAGCCAAGGGCCGGATCGTCGTTCACGGCCACCATCGGCCAGTCCTGGTGGTGCAGCAGGGCGGACACGTGTTCGCGGTCGACAATCGCTGTCCGCATATGGGTTTTCCGCTCGATAGGGGCAGCGTCGAGGATGGCATCCTGACATGCCATTGGCATCATGCCCGCTTCGAATTGGCGAGCGGCTGCACCTTTGATCTGTGGGCGGACGATTTGCCGACCTGTCCCGTCGAGATCCGTGCGGCAGGCGAGGTCTGGGTAAAACCGGTGTTCGGCCACCTCGATCCGATCGGGCATTGGCGTCAGCGGCTCGAAGACGGGCTCGCCCACAATCTCAATCTGGTCATCGCCAAGGCGGTGCATGGACAGCTGGCGGCGGGCCTCTCGCCGGCGGCGGTGATTCGGGAAGCGGCGCTGTTCGGCAGCCGCAACCGCGACGGCTGGGATACCGGACTGACTATCCTGACCGCGCTCGGCCGGTTGCTGCCCTTCCTGTCGGAAGAGGATGCGCATCTTGCTCTGTTTCACGGGGTACGCCGCGTTGCCCAGGATTGCGACGGCGCCGCCCCGCGCCGGGAGCGCGCGCCGCTGGCCAGTCGCCCCGACCTCGACACCCTCAAGCGCTGGCTGCGGCGTTGGGTAGCGGTGCGGCATCGCGACGCGGCCGAACGCACCGTGCTGACCGCCATCGCCGGCGACGCCTCGCCAGCAGCACTCGCCGATCTCCTTCTCGCGGCCGAGACGGACCGCGCTTTCGCCGATGGCGGACACTCGTTCGATTTCATCAACAAGGCATTCGAGTGTCTCGACCTCGTCGGCTGGGAATATGCGGCGGATGTGCTGCCGAGCGTGGTCGGCCAGATGGCAGCAGCCCGGGGCGCCGAGGAAAGAACCGCGTGGCGCCAGCCGGTCGATCTGATCGCGCTGTGCGAGCGGGCCGCGCTGGAATTGCCGCAGCTCGTCGCCCGCCGGCGCAATGCGCGCGACTGGTCGAACCACGCGATATTGTCCGAAAGCCTTCTCGGCGACGATCCGGTTCTGATCATCGATGCGCTTACCGCGGCCGCGCTAGAAGGGGCTTCTGCCGCGGATCTCGGTCGATCGCTGGCTTATGCGGCGGCGCTCAGGGTCGCACGCTTTGGCACCGCCAACGAACATTCCGATTGGGAAACCGCCCACCACGTCTTCACCTATGCGAACGCCGTCCATCAGGCGCTTGAGCGGATCGGCGGCGAGCAACGCGACTTTGATGGTCCCGTCGAGGCTGTGCGCGGGCTCCTGCACGGGGCAATGGCTCTTTACCTAGCCCGTTATCTGAATGTGCCGCCGGCGTCGCTGCCGGGCGAGGATGGCGACACGCTCGATGACCTGCCGGCAGCGGCCGAACAGCTCCGCGCTGCGCTGCTCGACGCCTTCGACCGCCAGCAACAGGTCGATGCGGCGGCGCGGCTGGTTGCCCGTCATCTCGCTCTGGGGCATTCGCCCGAAGCGTTGATCGCAACGCTTGCCCATGCGCTGCTGCGCGAGGACGCGGGCTTTCACGCCTACCAGATGCTCGAGGCGGGCGTGCGGCAGTGTCGCGAGTGGGGCGACGGCGACGAAGGCCGGCACATCCTCGTTGCCGTGACCCGCTATCTAGCCGCCCATTGGCCGACCGAGCGCGCGTTGTTGCAGACGGCCGATATCGCCCGTCGGCTGATGCGCGGTGGCGAGCTTCATCGCGAGGCGCGGAAGGCGGAATAAACCTTCGGCGCGAATGCTTCGGCGTCTGGGCGACGGGCGGCGGCATCGGGGTCGAGAACGCAGCCGATCCTCGGCACCACCTCTTCGCCAAAAGCGGTCATCGAGCGCTCGACCATGTCATAGGGCATGGCGCCGAGTTTGAAGATCATCGCCAACCCCCTCAGGTCGAGCTGGTTCGCGAGGCGGAGAATGGCGTTCGCCACCGTCTCTGGGCTGCCAAGGATCACCATGTCGTTCGCGGCGATCTCGTCGAAGCCCAGCGCGTGCAGCATCGGCGCCTGCCGGCGCCAGAAATCGTAGCTGTCCGGCAGCCTGCCGCCGCGGGTGAATTGCGTATAGCGGTTCCACAGCTCCCAATATTGCAGCAGATAGGGATATGCCTCGGCGCGGGCGCGCGCGTCGCTGTCAGCCACATAGATCTCGCGCATCAGATAAAGCCGCGGCGCCGGCGCGTGCCCGTGCGCCGTCTGTACCTCGCGATAGAGTGCCTGGTCCCGCTTTGCCTGGTCGACCATCGAGTTGATCTGCGCGAACGGGATGTCGTGCCGGGCCGCCCAACGCAACGATTCCTCGCTCTGTGCGCTGACCAGGAACGGCGGGTGCGGGCGCTGGACAAGCGGCGGCGACAGCGGCGCGTCCTTATGGACCGTCCAATACTTGCCGTGATGCGAGAAGTTCTCGTCTGCCCAGACGCGGCGGATGACGTCGAAAGATTTCGAGGAACATCTCGCGCGAGCACTGCTGGTCGACGCCGAAGGCTTCGAATTCGGGCGGGCGCAAGCCGCGGCCGAGGCCCATGTCGAGGCGTCCATTGGTCAGATTGTCGAGCATCGCCCCCTCTTCCGCGACCAGCAGCGGATGCCGGAACGGCAGAATGTTGACCATGCTGCTGAAGCGGATATGGCGAGTTGTCCGCGCGGCAGCGGCGATCAAGAGATTGGGCGAGGGAACCGGTGCTGTGGGCGACAGATGATGCTCGAAGAACCAGATTTGATCGATCCCAATGCGTTCGGCCAGCTCGACCTCTTCGAGCTGTCGCCGGAACATTTCCACGTAGGTCGAATTTTGGCGCGGCGCGGTGGTCGACCAGATCGCAAGTTTCACCGTCTCTCCTCCTCTGTTGGGGCCTCAGCGCTGCGCGGCTGCATGGTCCCGCGGATCGCGCGCCAGATGCGCTCAGAGGTGGCGGGCATTGGGATGTCGGTGACCCCGAAGGGCGCGAGGGCGTCGAGGATCGCGTTGATGACCGTGGGCGTGGAGGCGACGGTGCCGCCTTCGCCGACACCCTTGGCCCCCAATGGATTGGTTGTGCTCGGGACCGGGCTGAAATCGATCGTGATCGCCGGCAACGTATCGGCGTGCGGGATGCCGTAATCCATCAACGTTCCGGTCAGCAATTGGCCGCTGTCGCGGTCGTAGATCACGTCTTCGAGCAGCGCCTGGCCCGCGCCTTGGGCGATGCCGCCCATGATCTGCCCTTTCGCCAAGAGCGGGTTGATCACCGTGCCGCAATCGTCGACGACGGTGTAGCGGTCAAGTTCGACCAGGCCGGTCTCGGGATCGATCTCGATCTCGCAGACATGACAGCCATTGGGGAAACTCGGCAGATCGGAGTTGAAGGCGCCCGCACCTTGCAGGCCCATGCCGAGTTCCGAGGGCAAGCCGACCGGGATGAACGACATCTGCGCCACCTGGCCGATCGGCATCGACCGGTCGGTGCCGGCGATTGTAAAGGCGCCGTCGGCAAAGGCGATGTCGGCCGTGTCCGCCTCCATGAAATGGGCGGCAAAGCGTTTGCCGCGCTCGATGACCTCGTCGGAAGCGGCGCGGAGCGCGCTGCCGCCCACCATCATGCTGCGCGAGGCGTAGGTGCCGCGGCCGATCGCGACCTCGTCGGTGTCGGCCTGCGCCAGATGGATCTTGTCCTCGGCGACACCGAGCCAATCGGCCACCATCTGCGCGTAGGTGGTCTCGTGGCCTTGCCCATGCGAGAGGGTCCCGGCGAGGATCGTCAATTCGCCCGACGGGTCGAACCGCACTTCCATGCGCTCGTTGAAGACGCCGGTATTGTCGACATAGTAGGTGATGCCGCGGCCGCGGAGCTTGCCGACGGCTCTGGTGCGCGCATGCCGCGCGGCATAGCCGTCCCAATCGGCCAGCGCCTGGCATTTAGAGAGTGCCGCGGCGTAGTTCCCGGTATCGTAGATCCAGCCGGTCAAGGTCTCGTAGGGATAGGCGTCGGGGCGGATCAGGTTTTTCCGGCGCAACTCGGCCGGGTCGATCCGTATCTCGCGCGCCGCCTGGCCGACCAGGCGCTCCATCAGGTAGACGGCCTCGGGACGGCCGGCGCCACGATAGGGCACAGTCGGTGCGGTGTTGGTGAACACGAGGGTGCTCGTCACGGAAACCGCCGGGATGTCGTAAACTGTCGAGGCGAGTTTCAATGAAAAGAAGATCGGGATGGCGCCGGCGCCCTCGATATAAGCGCCGATGTTGTGCGAGCCGGTCCAGCGCAGGGCGAGAAACCGGCCGTCGGCGTCGAGCGCCAATTCGGCGGTGACGTTCTGGTCGCGCCCGGCATAGTCGCCGAGCAGGGCCTCGGAACGCGACGGAATCCATTTGACCGGACGGCCGACGCGACGCGCGGCCCAAACGGCGATCGCCTCTTCGGGATAGACGTTGCCCTTCATGCCAAAGCCGCCGCCGACATCGCGGGCGACTACGCGGACGCGGCTTTCCGGGACATGCAGGATGTGATGCGCCAGAGTTTGGCGGACGCCGTGCACGTTCTGCGTGCTGGTGTAGAGCGTCCAGCGGCGGGTGCCGGGATCGTAATCGGCGAGGCAGCCGCGCGGCTCCATCGTGACGGCGGTCAGCCGGTTGTTGTAGAGCGACAACCGGGTAACGTGGTGCGCCCGGGCAAAGCCGGCGTCGGCCGCTTCGGCATTGCCCATATGCATCGTGAACGAGGTGTTCCGGGCGGCGCCGTCATGGACCAATGGCGCGCCGGGGCGGAGCGCGTCCTCGACGGTTACCACCGCAGGCAGTACCTCGTAATCGACCGAAACCAGCTCTGCGGCGTCGCGCGCTTGCGCTTCGGTCGACGCGACGACGACGGCGACGCGCTCGCCGACATAGCGCACGTGATCTTGCGCCAATGGCGGGCGCTTGGTGCGATAACCTTTGGGGCCGCCCATATCTTCGGGCATCGCCTCCGGATCGAGCGTGCCGAGCCCATCGGCTGCCCAGTCCTCGCCGGTTAGGACGACGTAGACGCCGGGCAACTGCTCCGCCGCGGATTTGTCGATCGACCGGATCCGTGCGTGAGCGTGCGGCGAGAACATGAAAACCGCGTGCGTCTGGCGGACGAGATCGATATCCGCGATATAATTCCCGCGCCCGGTCAGAAATCGCCGGTCCTCCTTGCGCGTGACGGGCTGGCCGATACCGAAGCGCATGATGTCCTCTCGCTCAGCTGGCTGGCCGCGAAGCTACATCACATATTCGTGCCCGGTCGAGCCGCCGCCTACGCGGTCGCTTGCCCGCGGCGCTTCAATCCGCCAGGGT
>CAWHWB010000014.1:0-151982 GCA_963832875.1 uncultured Alphaproteobacteria bacterium
ACTTCACCCTCGGTTCAACCATAGGGTGAATGAATCCGCCGCAGTCTCAGCCGGCCAGCTCCGGCCGCCAGGTCCGCCGCGGCATCCGCCAATCGATGCCCTCCAGCAACATCCCGAGCTGGGCGGGCGTGATCACGACCTTGCCGTCGGCCGGCAACGGCCAGACAAAGCGGCCCTTCTCCAGCCGCTTGGCGAACAGGCACAGACCCTGCCCGTCCCACCACAGCACTTTGATCAGATCGCCGCGCCGGCCGCGGAACACGAACAGGTGGCCGCAAAACGGGTCCTGCGCCATCCGCTCCTGCACCGCCGCGGCGAGCCCGTCGAAGCCTTTGCGCATATCGGTGCGGCCGACCGCCAACCACACGCGCGTGCCCGCCGGCAGGCCCATCATCGCAGCAGCTCGATCACCTGCCGCAGGGTCTGGGGCGGAACCTCGCCGCGAAGGCACACGCGCGTGCCGCACCCGAACGTGATCTCGATCACGCCGCTGCGCCGCGCCCGCGGCCGCGACTTTCTGGGTTCTTCCGGCAATTCGCCGGGGCGTTCCGATACAATCTGCACCGGCAGCATGGTGACGCTCTCCGCCGCCGCCGGCGTCTGCTCCGGCGCCACCTCCCGCCGCCATTTGAACACTTGGTTGGCATTCACGTCGTGGCGCCGTGCTACGATCGAGACCGACGAGCCCGGCTCCAGTGTCTCGGCCACGATCCGACGCTTCATCGCCTCAGACCATTGCCGGCGCTTGTTCACGCTGCGGCGTCGCTTAGTGTCCACTATGCCAGTAGTGGACACTTCCGTTGCTGTCGCTGCCATGACCCATCATCGCGCCAAGCGACGATCAGCGGCAGGCGTCCTTCACCGAGCGCTTACGCCGTCGCCGAGGTTGCGGCGGTTGAACCGGTAGGACCACTCCCGCAGGCCGCGCAGTAGGTGCTTGGCGCTGACGCCGTGATGGGTACCGACCAGCCAAGCTGTGATGTTGCTGAACAGGGTATGGATGATCGGGAAGAATTCGCCGGCGTTGGCGCCTTCGTCCTAGATGACGGGCGTGTGCTTGAGATGCTCGCCGAGATCGGCGTCGCGGCCGCGATAGCCGGCAAACCCATCGGTCAGCAGATGCGAACCGGCCGCGACGTTGGTTTTCAGAAAGGCGCCGAGTTCGGGGCCGCTGGCGGCCGGCAACACGGCGATGCGGGCGTCGCCGGCGAAAAGCCGTGCTGACGCTTGACGGCATGGCCGTGCTTTCCGTTCCGGTTCTTCGGCGCCGGCAGCTTTCTCGACGGCGGCGACAACCAGGCTCTTGTCAGGGTTCTTGGTGCTGCGGCCACGACTGCTCGGATCGCTGCGGCCGCCGATGAAGATCGCGTCCGCCTCGAGCAAGCCGCGCAGCGGGCGGGCCGGGTCCTCGCTCAGCCCGTGGCGCAGCTTGTGCGCCATGGTCCAGGCCATTTGATACGCCACTCCAAGCTCGCGCTGCAGAAACTTGGCCGAGACGCCGCGCTTGTCGCGGCCCATCAGGTAGGCGGCAAGAAACCACAGGCAGAGAGCGGTGCGCGTGCGATGAAACACCGTCCCCGCCGTTGCCGATTCCTGCCGGTGGCAGCCGGTACATTCGTAAACCCGCGGCCGCGCCTTCAGCCGCCAAGCCTCCCGTCCGCCGCACCCGGCACAGACAAACCCGCCCAGAAGCCGAGGCATCCGATCCTCCCCCAACCTGGCACATGCTACCCTGAGACGAGGCCCAACACCCGAACATTTAGAGAACCTGTCCTGGACAGGAGATTGCTCGAAGGCAGCGGGTTCGGCGCCAGGTTACGCGCCGTGCCATGCGGCGACTTCGCCGGACGGGATATCGGCCGCACGCCGAGAACGACGCAGGTGCTCGATGCCGAATTGGTCGGGCTATCGGTTGTGGAAGCCGGCGCGATTTGCGGCGCGGCCGGCGGCGCGCGACTTTCCGGCTGGAGGGGCCGCGCTTGCGGCGCGGCCGGCGGCGCGCGACTTTCCGGCTGGAGGGGCCGCGCTTGCGGCGCGGGTGCGCCGTGCTTCTGCCGGCCGGTGGCGATATGAGCGTCGATCTTACGGCGCTCCAGCGCTTCCAGATTGTCCTCGGAGCAATAGCCGGCATCGGCCGAGACCTGCTCGGGAGCCGCCGCGAGATTGGTCGTGATCTGCTCGACCAGCCCGACCAGTTGTGGGGAATCGCTCCCTTGGTTGCTCAGCAACTCGGCCACGATGATCTGTGCTGTCGCGTCGACCGCGGCCTGTGCGTTGAAGCCCTGAATGAAGCCGTCCTTGGTTTTCATGATCCGGCTCTGCGGATCGGTGAAGTTGTGTTGTGCCTTGCCCGGCGGCGGGCTGGGTGCGTCCTTGTCGGCGCCACTGGATTTGCCTGCATCGGCAGCCTGCGCCTCGGCCTCCAGGGCCGCCTTGGCCTCGCGGATCTTCTCCAATCGCCGCTGCTTGTTCGCTACCCAGTCCGGCGTCTCGTCGCCGCGCCGCTCGACCCCATGCTTGCGATTCTCGGCACCGTCCACCCGGCCCGCGGTTTTCAGCCAGTGCGCCACTTCGGTGGCAAGCTTCGGTTCGGCTTCGACCATACGGGCATAGCTCATCGCTTTGTGCTTGGAGGTGTTTGCTTTGATCTTGGTACCGTCCAGTGCAACATGACCGAGCTTGACCAGTCCGGCCTCGCGGCACAGCCACAACACCTGCACAAACAGCCCGCGCAATGCCTCGCTGTGCCGCTTGCGAAAATCGCTGATGGTCCGGAAATCCGGCCGCTGCATCCCGTCACCGCGGCAAAGTCGAGCCGCTCCTCGCAGCTGCGCGCGATCCGGCGCGAGGAGTACGCATCTTGGCTATAGGCGTAGAGCAGCAGCGCCACCATCATCCCCGGCTGATACGGTGGGTAGCCGCGCTCCTCCCCATAGCTCTCCGAGGTCCAAGCCGCTGCGCACCGTGTCGCGCACGAAATGCGTCACGTGACCCGCCGGAACCAGATCCTGCAGCGACGGCGGCAACAGCCACACCTGGTCCGGTTCCCAATCGCGAAAAGTCTTGCTCATCCCATAGTAGCAGATGCTCCCTCTCACCGCGAGCACCTGTTACTCAGACAGGCTCCTAGCGATCCCGTATGTGCACCACGTCGCTCCACAAGCTGCCCGATTGATCGATGTCACAGGAATGGCGTGCTGCGTTGCCCAGTATCAAGAGTCCACCGGTTCTCAAACGAGGTCACGATGATCACGCGTCGCACCCTGATGTTGGTGGTCCCGGCCGGGATCGTCACCGGCATGATCGGCAGAGTTCGCGCCTCGGAGGTGCCGGCGTCGGAGGCGACCGCCATTGCGGAGGAGGCCTTCATCTACGGCTTCCCGATGGTGATGAATTACGGCGTTGGGTTTGAGTATTTCATCGACAAGGCGTCTACCCAGTACAAAGCGCCGTTCAACCAGATCTACAACACTGCCCGCGTCTATACGCCACAGGACACAGCGGTTGTCACCCCGAACAGCGACACTCCTTATTCCTTTGTTGGCATGGATCTCAGGGCCGAGCCATTCGTGGTGTGCAACCCAGAGATCGAGACAGGGCGGTATTTCTCATTTCAGTTCGTAGACTGGTACACCGCCAACTTCGCGTACGCCGGTACCCGCACCACCGGCAACGATCCCGGCTGCTTCATGGTTGTCAGCCCTGGCTGGAACGGAGAAACGCCGCCTGGAATTACCAAAGTGTTCCGCTGCGAGACAGACCTCGCCTCGGTAATCATCCGGACACAGCTGTTTAATCCGGGCGACATCGACAACGTAAAGAAGATCCAAGCGGGATATCGTGCGGAGCCGCTCTCCAAATTCCTGAACCAGCTCGCACCACCGCCTGCGCCGGAGATCAACTGGCCAAAGATCGACAAGCAGATGGCCGAAAGAGACCCTTT
This sequence comes from uncultured Alphaproteobacteria bacterium, assembly GCA_963832875.1. Lineage (GTDB taxonomy): Bacteria > Pseudomonadota > Alphaproteobacteria > ATCC43930 > CGMCC-115725 > AP-15. The sequence continues at coordinate 3,944 of CAWHWB010000014.1, forward strand.
CGGTTACCTGGCCTTCCTTCTTCGGTTCTGCCCGCCGACGGGGACCGCTGCGGTCGAGGTCCCGTTGCGCGCGCGGTTTGCCAGGATCGGGATCGAAGCCGGCAAGCCGTTTCTGGTTGACAAGCTCACACCTGAGCAGAAGGCCAGCCTTGCAGCAGGCGCCAGGAACGGCCTCGCCAGGATCAAACACGAGTTGGAAGTGATAGGCAGAGACGAAGACGGTTGGCACGTCGCTAGCAATCTCTTCGGCAGCCGGCAGATGCTCGCCGGAAACTGGACGTTGCGCGCCGCGGCGGCAATGGGAGGTATCTACGGCAATGACGCACAAGAGGCATTGTATCCATTCCTCGCCACCGACAGCGACGGCCAGAAGCCGAACTGCGCCACCAATCGCTATACGCTGACCTTCCCAGCCGGTGCGCTGCCGCCGGTAAACGCGTTCTGGTCGGTGACGATGTATGACGGCAAAACCCAGTTGCTGGTCGCGAACCCGATCAACCGCTATCTGATCAACTCGCCGATGCTGTCACAGCTCAAAAAGAACGCGGACGGCTCCATCACGCTGTACCTTCAGAAGGACTCGCCAGGTGCCGACAAGCAATCGAACTGGCTGCCCGCGCCCGCCGGGCCGGTCGGTCTCGTCATGCGGCTCTATTGGCCGAAGGAGGCTGCGCTGAGCGGATCCTGGAAGCCGCCAGCCGTCCATCTCGCATAGCATGACGCAGCCGGACCCGAAGTCGGGATCATCCGCCTCCGTCAGCAACGGGGTGCAGGGCCGGTCCTCGCAGGCAGCTCAGCGTACAATTTTTCACCAATCGCGCAGGACCCCACATTCGACGACCTCGCCGATACCGTGCTCGAGATCGGTCCCGAGCTGTTGCATGCCAATCGGCTTGAGCTCCGGGACCGACAGTAGTGATCACCGCGGTTGCCGGGGGGCAAGGCGACGGCTGTATCTCCGCGTGACGGCTTTGATGCGGGCCGCGGGCTGTCGCCTCGAACGCGAGGGGTAAAGGACAATCACGAAACTTGGTGGAGCCCGACCACCGGCCGCACATTCCCCGGCCAGTTCTAACCGCTCCCATTTCCCTCGTGGCGCTCGCTATCGGGTAGCGGAGCGCCGCCCAGCCCCATAGCCTTGCTGGTAGGATGCCTGCTCGTTTGTTTTTGCCGACCCGCGATCGTTGCCGGAATTAGCACGCAGCACATCGAAGGGCGGAGTATTGCAATTTGCTTCACCAACTGGCCTGGATCCGAGCCGCGATCGTCTCGAAGCGCTGGCCGATTTGCAGGGTGCCCGATGGGTCGATCTTATTTACATCCACATATTGGAACTGCAACATGAACCGCAGCCAATCGTCTGGGTACCAGTTGAGGGCGAGGGAGGCGATCTGCTGGCGGCCGCCATAGACGCCGCCGGTAACGCTTTCCGGAACCCCTGGAACGACTTCGCTGTTGAGGTTGACCGTGCTGTACCGGGCTGCGATTTCCCACGCCCCCAAGCCACCATGTGCGAGACTGAACGGCCGATCGGGCTTCGGTCTGCCCCAGGCTGCCCTGTGGAGGTCGTAGGGGTGCGGCTCCCCGGTGATGACCCAGCTCCCTTCGACATATCCCCCATTAAAACCGAGGCTGGGCGCCAGCCCGCCCGGAAATTCCGATTGGGTTACGGCGATTTCATAGAACTCGCCTTCGATCAGAAACTTGCGCCAACTGGCACCGAGTTCGCCACCATAGACGCTGGCGGCGCTTGCTGCTAGCGGGCCGGTACTGACGAGCTTGTCGAATGCGATCCGCAGCTCCGGATAGTCCGCGAACGTCAGCGTAGTTTGGCTCACCCCGGGCATATTGTTGGCGTTTATACTGGTGCGGAACACCGTCTGGCCCGAAAAGCCGACATGGATATTCCAGTCGTTGTCATGATAGGGCCGCGCCGCCAGGCGACCGACGAGCGCCAATTGTTCACCGTTGAGGAGAGTGATCTTCTCGGCACCAAAAACCGGACCGGTCAGATACGCGGACGCAAAATAGTCTTGGGTGGACGCCTCGGCGCCGAGCGACGCACGCCCTGTGCCCGCCGCCACGCTCCGTTCGATGTTGATGATGCTTGGCCGCTCGAGAAACAGCAAATCCGCTGGCGAGGTCGCGTCTTCCAATGAAACGACCGGATGGAAATATCCGACTGTGGCGGTTAGCGGCTTGATCCCGGTATAGTTGAGGTTCGCTTCGTACAAGGTCGGTGCCCCAGCCGGGGAACCGCCGAAGTCAGGTGTGACGTTGACCGTGAAGTCGTCCCACTTGCCGATGAAATCGAGGCGGCCGCGGCGCAGGTTCACTCCGTTGTTGAGCAACGGAAACTGCGTATTTGGGTTCGGGTGCTGGAAATAGGCCCCCATGTCGAATTGCAGCAGCCCGCCGACGGCCAGAGACGCTCTGCCATCTGCGCCGGTAAAGGTCGGTCTTCCTTCAGGCATGCCGAACGTGATCTCGTTGTCTCCGGCGGGAGCGGTGGGAGTTCCATCCTGCGAGGGTAGCGGTTCCTCGATTGCGGGCGCGGGAACCTGACCGGTCACCCCGAGGGTCGAGACCTGTTGCGCCTGGACATTCGCTAGCGCAACTGCAAAAGCCGAGAATGTTATGCACGCAAGTAACTTGAAATGGCCGCTCGCATGGCCGCGGATGGCGCTCGCGTCTTTTGAATCTTGACCCGCACGGCGGCCAAGTCCGCGCGCCGCGTTTCGAAGGGCGCCCCGAGAGGAGTCCTCACGCCGCAGATGGCACCTCAACGCGGCGGACTAGGCGCGAAGCCTTGGATCGTCCAAACGAGCGGCGCCGTATCGACGTGGATGAACCCTCCCTGAGGCCGGTTGAAATCGACGATCATCACCATCGCACCGCTCACCATCAGAAACAGCAGCAGCGTCAGCACAAGTTGCCTGCGACCGGCCAGCCCCATCTGATAGCCGAGCGCGCCGGCAGCGAGCATCGCCGCGAGCAGCAGCCCCAACAGCGTCTCCATCGGCACCCGGCTTTCCATCGAGTACCTCTGGACCAAGCCGGCGCTGAACATGTTGTTGAGCGAGGATGCGAGAACAGAGGCCAAGGACGGCGGCATTCCCGCCAACACCGGAAGCGTGCGCTGCCAGATCGCGTTCTGCAGCCTGTCGATGCGAGCAAGCGCCGCCGCAGCCTTCTGCGGGCTCGTCGCTACGAGATAAGCGAGCCGGGTGCCGGCGTACTCCTCGATCAGCCCGGCGATCGGTTTCCCCTTGGTGCCGGCGAGCGTCGTGTTGAGCCAGGCGCCGCCGATCGCGTTGGCTTCGTCGCGGGTCGCGTCGCGCCGCGCCTCGAACCGATCCTGAGCGATGCCCGTGGTCAGGGCCAAAGAGAAGACAACGAAGGCGAGCATGCCGGCGGTCACGGTCGAGACACCGGCACCTTCCTTTTCGGCCGGCGTCATGCTCCGACGGCTCCATAGGCGACCGATCTGAAAGCCGACCTGATCCGCCAGCCCGAGCAGAGCAACTATAAAGAGCCCGAACAATCCGACACTGAAATCGATAATGTCCTGCAGAATGCGTATGATCATAGGCCAACCGCGTCTACCGATTACGTTGCGAGCGCGGCGCGAAAACGGCCGGGTGTGAGCCCGATCTCCCGGCGGAAGACCGAGGTCAGATGGCTCTGGTCGGTGAACCCGGAGTCCTGCGCGATCATGCCCAGCGGGCGGTTCGTGCGCCGCAATATAAATGCTCTTAATGTGACCCAAAATGAAATAAGACTTTCCCGAGGCCGCCCGATCGGGCCGAATTCCAATCCGGGACGCCGCAAGCTGCCGTGGTGCATCGTGAAGAACGCTGCCTGCAACTCTGAGCTCGAGCTCGCAGCATAACGAGGCAAGGAGGTGGAACACCCGGGTCTTCCGGTTAATCATACGAGGATGGGGCAGCCCGCAAGATCAAGCACGCCAACCGAGGTGCTAGCCGGTCTCGTCGACCGGGTGATATTTCACAACGACGAGAACGGCTTTTGCGAGAAGCGCACAAAGCTTGCTCTCGCCGAAAGCCAGTTCCAGGCCGTCCACGTCGCTGTCGCCTCCAAGGTGCTGGTGATCACCGGCGGGTTGGGCGTTGGCAAGACGACCTTGGTCAACTCGATTCTCAAGATCCTGCTCGCGAAGACCGTCGTGATCGCGCTCGGTGCACCGGCGGGTCGGGCCGCCAAGCGTCTGTCCGAGAGTACCGGGCTCGAGGCGAAGACGATCCACCGCTCGCTCGAAACCGACCCAAGGGCAGGTGCCTTTCGGCGGAACGAGGACGAGCCTCTAGACTGCGATCTCTTGGTCGTTGACGAAACCTCGATGGTCGACGTGCCGCTGATGCGGGCCCTCTCGCGTGCTTTGCCGGAGCGGGCAGCTTTGTTGCTCGTCGGCGATGTCGACCAGCTGGCCCTCGGTCGGGCCAGGGCAGGTGCTGGCCGACATCACCGCGTCCGGTGCACTGCCCGTTGTGCGCTTGACCGAAATCTTCCGCCAGGCGGCCGAGAGCCGGATCATCGTCAATGCACACCGGATCAACCAGGGCCTGATGCCCGATCTCGCACAAGCGGATGCCGCTATCCTCCGGCCGCTTTATCGAAGACCGCCTCCTCGAATGCGCCTATCACGGCTTTGCTACGATGCGAACGGGCAATGCGTGCGGGTGCCCTCTCACCCCGACGGGCATATCCCGAGCGAGGTGCGCCTCGGGACGGTGCCGCTCGTCGAGCAGGATGGGCTCGTGTGGGTATGGCCGGGCGACCCGGCGCAGTCGCCCTCGGCGAACCCGCCGAGCGTCCCCGAGCTGGCGAGGCGATGCCTGGGATACCCGCGATGTCGGCGGGGCGATGCCAGTGCCGGCCAATTCGGTTCTGCTGATTGAGAATTTGCTCGACATCACAACATCGGCGCGGTGTCGGTCAGTCGGGGACGCTGAGCTTCGACGGCGGCGGCGGCTCGAATGCCGAAGCGTTCACCGTGGCGGCGGGCTAGACCCTGGCGTTCGGCGGCGGCACTTTCACCCTGGGCGGGGGCACCTACAACGTAGTCGGCCAACCGTTGTCTCAGGCGGCGATCTCGACATCGACGCCGCCGTCGCCAGGGGCAGGTCGATATCCATCGATAGCGGCGCCCTCGAGCTTACGGTGAATTCGCCGATCGCGATTGTCTTTGCCGGCACTTCCGGCAACTTGATATTGGATCACTCGCAGACCTTCGCCGGTACGATCGCTGGCATGGGCCCATCGACCCCGGGTGACGTCGCCGATCTGGGGGACGTCACCTTCGCGACGGCCACCAAGAGCTACAGCGGCAGTGCTACGAGCGAGGTGCTGACGATCAGCGACGGCACGCGCACAGCAAGGCTGTCGATGATCGGCGACTTCACGACCAGCAGCTTTAACCTCGAGAACGACGGTACCGGGCACGTCGAGTTCTACGATCCGGCATCGTCCAGCAATCCTTCGGGGCGATCGCGAGCCGGAGCGACCGCTTCACGTTCTTCGGCGAGCACGGAGCGCGGATAGTCGCATCCGCCGGTCTCGGCGCGGCCGGTCTGTCTCATTCGCTGGTGTCGGCGTCCGGTCACGAGACATTGCTGGCGGTGCCGCATTACCTGTGACGAAAGGGTCTGCGACGAACCTGCGGACTCGCCGCTGCGACGCGCGGGCTTGGCCACTTGCACCGGCCATTGACAGCGGCTCGGCGGCACGCCGCAATAGCGGCTGGAGACGCGGTTTGGAACGCCCAACGCAAAATGCCCAGTCGATCCAATGGATGATGCGAAATGCGCCGCGCCCTTGGCGCGGGCGCGGAACCTGGCCGACCTGATCGCCGGCGAAGCCGAGGTGATCGAACGCCGGCGGCGGCTGACCGCGCCGGTGCTCGACCGGCTGCATGGCGAGCGGCTTTTTCGCATGCTCTACCCGCGCTCGGTCGGCGGCGACGAGGTCGAGCCCGGCCAGTACGTGCTGGCGGTGGAGGAACTGGCGCGGGCCGACGGTTCGGTCGGCTGGTGCGTTTCGATCGCCAACAGCATCGGACTGTTCGCACCCTATCTCGGCCTCGAGGCGGCGTACCGCGTGTTCGGGCCGCCGCGCGCGACCTGCGCCTGGGGGCCGCCCAACGACAGCCGCGGGATCGCAGTGCCGGGCGGCTATCGGGTGACCGGCCGCTGGGATTTCGCCAGCGGCTGCCGCCATGCGAGCTGGATCGGCGCGCATGGCACGGTGGTCGAGCCCGACGGCTCGCTGCGGCTCAACAATTTCGGCCGGTCGACGCTGCGCACCTGGCTGTTTCCGGCCGCCGAGGCGACCCTGCTCGACAACTGGAACCCGATCGGGCTGCGCGGCACCGCGTCCGAATCCTACTCGGTCAAGGATTTGTTCGTGCCCGAGGAATTCACCGGCACGCGCGAGGACCCGACTCTGCGCCGCGACCGCGGCAAACTGTATGCCTTCCCGCAGCAGACCCTCTATTCGGTCGGGATCGCCAGCGTCGCCCTCGGCATCGCCCGCGGCATGCTCGAATCCTTCATCGAATTGGCGTTGCGCAAGACCCCGCGCGGCACTGCCCGGCTCGCCGACAATGCGGTGATCCAGGCCGAGATCGCTCGCGCCGAGGCGCGGCTCGGCGCGGCTCGCTGCTATCTCGTCGACACCGTGCGCGAGATCTACGCCCACGCCGACGACGTCGCCCCGATCGAGGTGCGCGAGCGGGCGCGCGCCCGGCTCGCCGGCAGCCACGCGATTTCGAGCGCGGTCGCTGTCTCCGACTGGACCTACAAGGCCGCCGGGGTCGATGCGATCTTTCCCGGCAGCCCGTTTGAGCGTCGTTTCCGCGACATCCACACGGTCTCTCAGCAGATTCAGTCGCGCGACGCCCATTACGAAACTGTCGGGCAAGTGCTGCTCGGCCAACCGCCCGAGGTTTTTTTGTAGGCGGCGAATATCGCGAACCGCCGGCAACGCAGAACAAGCAGACTCGCGCCGGCACCGGGTGGATCGCTGGCTTGAAGCGAGCCGGCGGAGCGATGCACGGCATGGTGCGTCCGAGCTTGCCCGGTTCGGCCGAATGGGGCGTAATCCGGCGTGGGAGCGGCGTCGCGAGGGAGAAGACTCATGGATATTCCGTCCGAGAGGCCGGCAGAGACGGTCGGCAACGAGATCGACCGGCCGGCGCCGAGCGCGCCGTCGAACCGGGTGTGGGGCAGCGACGCGATCGCCGCGGCGATCCGCGAGCTCGACATCCCTTATGTCGCGCTGAACCCCGGGTCGAGCTATCGCGGCCTGCACGACAGCCTGGTCAACTACCTCGGCAATCGCCGTCCGCGCATGCTGCTGTGCCTGCACGAGGAGAGCGCGGTGGCGCTCGCGCACGGCTGGGCCAAGGTCACCGGCCGGCCGATGCTGGCCATCGTCCACGCCAATGTCGGGCTGATGCATGCGACGATGGCGATCTTCAACGCCTGGTGCGACCGGGCGCCGCTGATCGTGCTCGGCGCCACCGGCGCGCTCGACGCGACCCGGAGGCGACCGTGGATCGAATGGATTCACACCGCGCGCGACCAGGGGGCATTGATCCGCAACTTCATCAAATGGGACGATCAGCCCTCGTCGATCGGGGCGGCGCAGGAGGCCGTATTGCGCGCCAACGTAATCGCCCAGACCGCACCGCGCGGACCGGTTTATCTCAATTTCGACCTGGCCCTGCAGGAGGACGAGATCGAGACGGCGCCGCCGATGCCCGACATCGCCCGCTTTGCGCCGCCGTCCTCGCCTGAGCCGGGCGGCGCCTTGGTGCGGCGGGCGGCGGAATTGTTGGCGCGCGCCGAGCGGCCGATAATCCTGATGGGCCGTGGCTCGCGCGATCCCGAGGCTTGGCAGCGCCGGGTGGCCCTCGCCGAGGCAATCGGCGCGCGGGTCCTGACCGATCGCAAGACCGGTGCGGTGTTCCCGACCGACCATCCGCTGCATATCGGCGGGCCGGCCGGCTCGTCATCGCCCTCCGGCGCTGAAATTCCGGCGGCCGATGTGATCCTGAGCCTCGATTGGGTCGATCTCGCCGGCACACTGAAGGCCGCGTGCCAAGGTAGGCCGCCCGCCGGCAAGGTCATCCAGATCTCTCCCGACCAGTATGTCCACAACGGCTGGAGCATGGATTACCAGGGCCTGCCCCCGACCGACGTCTATCTATTGGCTGATCCGGATGCGGCACTGCCGCCGCTCCTGGCCGCGGTCAAGGAGTTGCGCCCGAACCCGCCGGCGCTGCCGGTGGCGCGGGCGCGGCGCGCGCCGCCGCCATTGTCGGCGCTCGACACCGCCCCGATCATCGAGGTGCCGATGGCGGCAACGGCGCTAAAAGAGGTGCTGGGCGGCACCCCGGTCACGATGATCCGCCTGCCGCTCAGCTGGGCCGAGCATATGTGGGAGTTCCGCCACCCGCTCGATTTTCTCGGCACCGATGGCGGCGGCGGCATCGGCTCGGGGCCGGGGATGGCGGTCGGCGCCGCCCTGGCGCTGCGCGACAGCGGTAGCGGCCGGCTGCCGGTCGCGATCCTCGGCGACGGCGACTTTCTGATGGGGGTCACGGCGTTGTGGACGGCGGTGCACAACGCGATCCCATTGCTGGTCGTGGTCGCCAACAACCGTTCGTTTTTCAACGACGAATTGCATCAGGAGCGGGTCGCGCGCGACCGCGGCCGGCCCATTGAAAACCGCTGGATCGGGCAGTCGATCCGTGAGCCCGAGATCGACCTCGCGACGCTCGCCCGCGGTCAGGGCTGCGTCGGCATCGGCCCGGTCGAGGACCCGAAAAAGCTGGTAGCGGCGATGACCGAGGCGGTCGCCGCAGTCCGCGCCGGCAAGGCTTGCGTCGTCGATGTCCGCGTCGCCGTCGGCTACGACCCCGCGGGAGCGGCCGGCATCATCGGGCGCTAGCCGGGCTGCTAACGGCCGGCGACCTGCCGAACCAGCTCCGAATAGGGCGAGGGCCGCCGGTCTATGGTGCAGAAGAAGGAGGGCTCGGCGATCGCCTGCGCGATCAGCACCCGGTCGAACGGGTCGCGGTGCAGGAGGGGAGTTCGGCAACGAGCGCGGCTGTGCTCGAACGGAAGGGCCAGTTCGGTCAGGCCGGCGTCGACTGCTTCGCGGACGATCTCCACGGGGTCCACCACGAAATCGGCGCGACGCAGACCCGCCTTGATCGCAATTTCCCAGATGCTGGTAGCGCTGAACAAGACTTCATTGGCGTCTGATCGGATCGTAGTTCGGGTATCCTGATCGAGCCGCTCGGGTGCCACCAATGCCCACGACAGGACATGGGTGTCGAGCAGAGCCCACACTAACGACCCTCGAACGCGTCGAGAATATCGTCCGGCAGCGGCGCATCGAAATCCTCGAGGATCTTCACTTTACCCGCCAAACCTTCGAGGCGTCGCTTGGGCTGCGCATTGCCGAGCGGCAGCAGCCGGGCGACCGGCCTGCGGGCTTTGGCGATCACAATCTCCTCGCCTTGGGCGGCATCATCGACGCGCCGCGAAAGGCGGGTTTTCGCTGCATGGATATTCACGGTCCGCATCGGCACTCGGTAGATAAACTAAGCTTAGTCTAAGGCTAATCACCCTCGACCTGTCAAAGCCGTTCTTCGAAAGCCGTTACGCGCCTTTAGAGCGGGCCGTTGGGGAGGACCAGCACCTTGCCGCCGCGGTGGCCGCGCTGGGCGTGGGCGAGCGCGGCTTTGATGTCCTCGATCGGATAGGTAGCATCGATCGGCGCCTTGAGGACGCCGTCGCGGAGTTTGGCGGCGAGGTCAGCATAGATTCCCCGCACCTGCGCGCGGGTACGCTTGGCGAGGCCGTCGCCGAGCATGAAAGCCTTGAGAGCGATCCCCCTCCCCAGCGCCGCACGGCTGATCACCAGATCGGCGCCGCTCATCGAGCCGTAGCTGACCATGACCCCACCCTCGGCGAGGCAGTCGGCGATGCGCTTGCAGGCTTCGCCCGACACCGCGTCGATGCCGAGCTGGATCGACGCCCCGCCGATGGCGCGATGCGCGCGCTCGGCCAGATCCGGACCGTCGACCAGCACGATGTCCGCCCCCAGCGCCATCAGCTCGGCGGCGACGTCGTCGCGGCGCACCACATTGACCGTGCGTACGCCCTTCGACTTGGCCAGCACGATCAGGTGGCGGCCGACCGCCGAGTTGGCGACGTCCTGGATCACCCAGTCGCCGGGCTTTAGCGTGACATGGTCTTCGAGCAGCAAGAGAGCCGTCGCCGGGTTGATGCGAAGCATCGCCGCCTGCGCCAGATCGAGCCCCGACGGCAACGGGATGGCGTCTGCGGCTGGGATGCGCCGGCGCTGCACCCAATTCTCGCGTTGCATGTGGATCACGAGATCGCCTGGCCGGATGTCCCTGACATCGGCGCCGACCGCGGCGACCCGGCCCACGCATTCCGCACCCGGCGTCGCCGGCAATGGCGGATGCAGCCGGTAGTTGCCGCGGCAGAACGAGATGTCAGCCGGATTGATCGGAAACGCCAGCACATCAAAGACGATCTCGCCCGCCCCCGGGGCGCCGACTTCGGGGGCCTCGACGCAATGAGCGACGTTTTCGGGTGTTCCGTAATCGGTGATCTCGACCTTTTTCATCGTCTCCTCCCGCCCTGGCCCCAATCACACCAAGTCTCCGGCTATTATGCGCCGGATCGGCGGCGCGTCCATGCCGGCGAAGTCTCGGCGATCAAGTGTTGAGCCGGGTGAGGGCCGCCGGTTGTTATCCACATACGTCGGGCCCCGTGGCAGACTGGTTGCCAAGCCCGCGGGCGACGCAGAGAGGACCGAGCTTGACCCTGCGTGCGAAGGATCTAGTTTCCGCCGGGCTCGCCCCACCCGAGCGGCTCGACGGAATCCGGCGGGTGGCGGAGCAATTCGCGGTCGCCGTGACCGAGGACATGGCCGCACTGGTCGATCCGGCCGATCCGAATGACCCGATCGCGGCGCAGTTCGTGCCGCATGCCGCCGAGCTTGCGGTCGCCGCCGAGGAGCTGGCCGACCCGATCGGCGACCGGCGCTGGTCGCCGGTGCCCGGCATCGTCCATCGCCATCCCGACCGGGTGCTGCTGAAGCCGACCCTGTTGTGCCCGGTCTATTGCCGCTTTTGCTTTCGCCGCGAGGCGGTCGGCAAAACGGACGCGATGCTGGGGCCGGTCGAGCTCGAGCGCGCCTTCGCATACATCCTGCGGCATTCGGAGATCTGGGAGGTCATCGTCACCGGCGGCGACCCGTTTGTGCTGGCGCCGCGCCGCCTCGCCGAGATAGTGCGCACGCTCGAAGCCATCGAGCATATCGCCGTCATTCGCTTTCACACCCGCGTTCCGATCGTCGACCCCGGCCGGGTCGGCCCGGCATTGCTCGCTGCCCTGGCGGCGGAAAAAGCGGTCTACGTCGTGGTCCACGCGAACCATCCGCGCGAGCTGACGACGCGGGCGCGCGAGGCGGTCGGAAAACTCACTCGGGCCGGCATCCCGGTCTTGTCGCAGACCGTGCTGCTGCACGGGGTCAATGACGACGCGGCGGTGCTCGAAGCGTTGTTTCGCGGTCTCGTTGCGATGCGGATCAAGCCCTATTACCTGCACCACGCCGATCTGGCTCGCGGCACCGCGCATTTTCGCACCGGGATCGCTGAGGGCCAAAACCTCGTGCGCGCTCTGCGCGCCCAAAGCTCGGGGCTATGCCAGCCGACCTACGTGCTCGATATCCCGGGCGGCTGGGGCAAGGCGCCGCTCGCCCCGAGTGCCGCCGCCCGCGACCTCGCGACCAGTGGATGGACCGTCGAGGACGGCGCCGGCGGCCGGCATGCCTATCCGCCGGACCCCGGCGATGCGGCCGAATCCGGAGTCCGAAATTGGCAGGACCCGACGCTCCGGTAATCATCGTCATCGGCAGCGACGCACTGGCGCTCGGCACGGCCGAGGAACTGTGCGCGCTCCAGGGGCACCGCGTCGTTGTCCTGTGGCACGAGAACACGGAGCTGGTCCGCACCGTGGAAGGAATTGGCGCCATCCTCGTGACTGCCCAACCGGACAGCGCCGAAGGGCTGCATTGCGCCGGCGTCGGTGATGCCGTCACGATCCTGGCGCTGTCAGCCGACGACCAGCTGAATTTGCACGCGGCGCTGCTGGCGCGCGACGCCAATCCGCGCATTCGCATCGTTCTGCGCCAGTTCAACCGAACGCTCGCCCGCAAGATCGAGCAGAACCTGCCAAACTGCTCTGTCCTGTCGCTGGCGCGGCATTCGGCGGCGACCTACGCGGCGGCTGCAGTCGACTCTTCCGCTATCTTCGGGCTGCAATTTCCCGAATCCGATGGGCCGCTCACCGCCTTCGCTGCGCGCAACGCCGAGCGCTGCGGTGCCGGAGGTAGCACCGTCTTTGCGGCGGAGCAGGCGCTTGGCGCTCGGATCGTTTCAGTCGACGGCGAGACCGAGTTCGCGCGCGACGCGGTGATTGCCGATCGAGCCGTTCTCGTCGTCTACGGCAAGGTTGCCGAACTGCAAATCACGTCGCCGCGACCACCGCTCGATCGGATTCGCGCGGGGATCGGCCTCCGACTGAGCGCGCTGTGGCGCCGCGGCGGGCATCATTCGCACCGGGTCAATCCGATCCTTGCCTGGCTCGCGGCAGCCGCGCTCGCCGTTTTCGTGACAGCGACCGCCTATTTCCAGACGGTCTTTGGCGACAGCTGGCTCGATGCCGCCTATTTCGTCGTCGCGACGATGACGACGACCGGTTATGGCGACGTCACCCCCAACCGGAACAACCCGGTCGAAATCGTCGCTGCCATGCTGCTGATGCTGTCCGGCATCACCTTGACCGGGCTGTTCATCGCCTTCGGCGCGTCGCTGCTGACGCCAATTTACTGGGTCAAGATGCAGGGATTGCGCCCGCTCCATCGCCGCGGGCATATCATCGTCTGCGGCGCCGGCTCGATCGGCTCCGAGGTCATCGAGCTGCTGATCGGCCTGGGCAGACGCCTCGTTGTCATCGAGCGCGATCCGGACGCCGCGATCATCGAGTTGGCGCGCGAGCGACGGTTCGATCTGTTGACCGGGGATGCGAGCCGCGACGCGACGCTCGATCTGTGCAACCTCGAGGCCGCGCATGGGCTCGTGGCCCTGACCAATGTTGATACGTTGAACCTCGAAATCGGGCTCGGCGCACGCGCCCGCAATCCGACGATGCCGATTGTCTTGCGGATCGCCGAGGCGAGCTTCGCCGCGTCGATTGCCCGCCATTTCGAGTTCGAGACGACGTTTTCGGCAGCGGCGCTCGCCGCCCCCGCTTTTGTCGGCTTGTCGCGTTTTGCCGGATCGCGAGGCCGGGTCGCGTTTGCCGGTCAAGAGTTTGCGATCGGCGAGTACCCGATCGGCGCGAATTCGCAGCCGACCCCGCCGAATGACGCTATCGTCCTCGCGGTCTCGCGCGACGGCAATTTCGCGTTGACCCGCGATCTCACCGACTTCGTTCCCGGAGATCGAGTGCTGATCATCGTCCCGCTGGCGCCGTTCCGGGAGGGGAGGGACACGCTTGCCGCTGCGGCCGAGCGCTTCCTTCACCGCATCTGAAACTCTGGCCACGGCCTTTCGCCGGCTACTGCCACGCGTTGCCTCCACCATCGCGAGCCGCCGGTCGAGACCGGTTGAGGACGGTCGCAGGTTGGCACTGGCGCAGCTTCAAATCGGACCTGCCGCGCCCATAACCTCGGTCCTTTGCGGCGTGGAAGGATGACCCGATAGTTACCGGACGATGACTATCGCGACCTGGTTTCACCAGTTGGGCACCGCTTCGGCGGGGACGTTGCCGCACAGCGTCTACCGCTATGTGCTGGCAACGAGTGGCCTGCATCAGCTGCCATTACTGGCGCTGACCGCGGTCGTCGCCCTGATCGAGGTGGTCCCGCTCGAATTGCAGCGCCGGATCGTCGACAATCTGGTCAAGCACCGCCCGTTTTCCTCGGTGCTGGTGCTGGGTGCCGTCTATGCCGGGATCGTCCTATTCCAGGGCGGCACCAAGCTCGTGCTCAACATCTATCGCGCCTGGGTCGGCGAGCGGGCCAAGCGCGAGCTGAGGCGGCGGGTCCACGTCTTTGTCGAGACCCCGGCCGCAGCCTCGCCGGCGGTCGAAGCGCAAGGCATCGCTACCTCGATGATCGTCGCCGAAGTCGAGCCGATCGGCGGTTTCGTCGGCCAGAGCATCTCCGAGCCGCTGCTGCAGGCCGGGACCATGCTGTCGGTGTCGGCCTACCTGATACACGTCGACATTTGGATGGCGCTCGCCGCGTTCGGGCTGTTCATCCCCCAGCTGGTCGTCGTCCCGCTGCTGCAGGCTGCGCTGAACCGGCGCACCGGCGCCCGCGTCCAGGTGCTGCGCCGGCTCGGCGCCGCGATGATCGGCGGGGCCGAGCGAGCGGACGACGCGAGCAACCGCGCCGACGACCAGCGGATCAACCAGGTCTTTGCGCTCGAAATGGGAATCTTCAAGCTCAGGTTCACGACCAATTTCTTGATGAATGTCTCCAATCACCTGCAAGTCGTCGCGGCACTGCTGGTCGGCGGCTGGGCGGTGCTCAGCGGCCGGCTGGTCATCGGCGGCGTCGTCGCCTTCATCTCCGGGATCGGGCGGGTGAAGGACCCGTGGGGCGACCTGGTTCATTACTTTCGCGACGCCAACATCACCCAGATCAAGTACCGCCTGCTGGCCGACGCCGTTAATCAGCTCGCCCCGGCCGATCGGGCCCGAGCCGAGGCCGAGCCCGGCGCCGGCACCCCCCTCCCATCCCCTCCCGCGAACGCGGGGGAGGGTTAGGGTGGGGCTACGATCTGGGGGAGGCGGGTGAGTGTTCAGGCGCCAGGTTCTCGCCACTGCGAGCGCGGTCTCCTCTCCGGCGACAACTGCAGCCGGCACTTGGCCCAGCCAATCACGAGACGAGGCAGTTCGTCCCGGCATCGCGATTGACAGGTTTGGCGTCGGGGGTCTTGAACGGCACCCCTTCGCCGGGGCGGCTGCCGATTTTCCTCAGGTCGATTGCGACCGGCGGTTTCGCCGGATCGGGCCCGGCCAGGATCGTGCCGCCCGAGACCCGCTCTCGGCGCTGCGGCCAGACAAATTCGAATTGCTCGATGCGGCGGCCGGTGCCGCTCGGAATGTAAACGGGGCCGCTAAGCCGAAACACCCGGGCGCCGCTCTCGGCCTCGCCGCCCTTGGAACCGCCGATCTGGGAGCCCACCGGACGGCCGGTCTGCGCCCAAACCACGCTGTCGCCGCGGAACCAGGCGTTGAGCGCCGCGGTGTCGTCGTGCTCGCCGTCGCCCCACAAAACCGGCCCGGCGACCGTGCATTTCGAGGTGTCTGCCGCCCCGGCCGGCGCGGCGGCCCAAACTGACGCGGCGGAGAGCGCGATCGCGACGAAGGCGGCCAGGATGCGGGTCATTTCACACGCATGGGTCAGGCCTTTTCGCCCGGTGGCGGTGCGACCGTCCGGCGCGGGGCCCACGGCACCTCGCGAATGTGGTCGAGATCGATCGCCGGCATCGCCACGCTCAGCGAGCGCGCGACCCGATTGGCAAGACCATTGTAGTCTTCGAAACTGCGGCGCAGGCGGCCGCGCCAAGCCGGGACGCCGCCGCTGGCGTGCAGCTCGAACGCGGATTCACGGCCGTCGAGCGCCGAGGACACGTGGTCCCAGGCCATCTGCAGCAGGGCCGCGCGCTGCAGCGCGGTGTAGCCGCCGCCGCCAAAGGACTCCGCGAGACCCTCGGCGATTTCGGGAGCGGCGAGGTCGCGGTCGGATGGGGCCACCACCAGCGACGACCCGGGAACAATGCGCAGGATCTCGGCCATGCGCGGGCGCGCCCTCAGGATCGCGAGGCCGCCGGCCGCCAGATGGGCATGGTTGGGGACGCAATAGCCGCTCGAGGTGAACCGCGGGTCGCGCTCGCAAGCTGTCAGGCAGCTGCGCACGGTCTGCACCTCGATTGTCAGGTCGAGCAGGTAGTCTAGCGTCTGATCGTGTTTGGCGAGCCCCATCGCATGAGCGAGGGCCAGCGCCAGGCCGAGGGTGAACTCGGCCTTTGACAGCCAGCCGCAGAGGTGGTGCCAGATCAGCCAACGCACCACCGGCTCCGGCGACTGGCCCAGCAGAAACACCTGCTCCCACGGGATCGACACGTCCTCGAGCCACATCTGGCCGTCGAGCTCGTCGAAGCGGCTGGAGAGCGGCGCCACGAACGGGTTCGCGTCGCGCACCGCGATCTTGCGGCAGAGCGTGGTGACGCCCGGCGCGGCGACCGGCACGATAAAGGTCGCGAAATGCTCGCCGATCTTCAGGCCCGAGATGCTGCCGACATAGACGTCTTCGGCATAGGCCGGACTCGTATGCATGCCGATCTTGCCGCTGACGACGATCCCGGCATCGGTCTCGCGCACGATCTTTAACGCGGCGCGGTCGGCCGGGTTCTCGCGCAGGCGATAGCCGATCGTTGGCGCGCCGCCGCAAAACGTCAGAAACCGCCCGGTCTCGGCGATCATCGCGCGATAATGGGCGGCGTCGGCAGCCTGCTCGGGCGAAACGCGGGCCTCCTCGACCGATGCCTGGACGCCGAGCGCGATCATGTGGCCGTAGCACGGCGTGTGGGTGATGTTGCCGGCCGAAAGGAACGTAGTCGCCGCAAAGAACCGCCCCATGCCGCCGAGGTCGTCGGCGCTCCGCGGCACGACATAGGCCCAGGGTGTCGCGTCTTCCGGCCGCAGCACGGTGTCTCGCCATGCCGGGTCGCGCAGAAGGTCGTACCAGGCGACGTATTCGTCGACCATCGCGCGGGTCGCCGGATGCGTCGTTACATCCTCGATCATCCCCTCGCCCATGACCCAGACCCGGCGCCCGTCGCGCAACGCCCGCCGATACTCAGCCCCTGTTCTCATGTCTTTTTCCTGCGCGGCCTGTTGATGCTGCCGCCGACAGGTGTAACCCGCGCCGTCGCCTCGGCCAAACGCGGAATCAGCCGATCCGAGGGTGAGATTTGACCGCCACAGCCCCAAGCCCCCGTGGCCGCGCTTGTCCCCACGGCTGCCCGGCTCAGGAAATTCGGTTGCGAGTCAATCGACTGCAACTACTCCGGATCCCCGCGGCCGGGCTTGATCGCGCAGCGCACCATGCTGATCAACGCACTGCGCGGTCACATGGCGGAATTCGGCATCGTAGCCGCCAAGAGCCTGCCCTCGCGCAAGCTGAGGGCCAACGACTTGGGACTCAAGCCTTCGGAATTGTTTTCGGGTCGGGCTCTTTCAGCGCTTGGAGAATTGGAAGCTGCGGCGGGCCTTGGCCTTGCCGTACTTCTTGCGCTCGACGACGCGGCTGTCGCGGGTCAGGAACCCCTGGCTCTTCAGCAATGGGCGAAGGCCGGGTTCGTAATAGGTCAGGGCCTTGCTGATGCCGTGGCGCACCGCACCCGCCTGGCCGGAGAGGCCGCCGCCCTTGACCGTGCAGACGACATCGAACTGGCCGAGCCGGTTCGACGCGACAAAGGGCTGGTTGATCAGCATGCGCAGCACTGGGCGCGCGAAATAGACCGGGCTTTCCCGCTCGTTGACCTTGATCGCCCCGTTGCCGGGCTTGATCCACACCCGGGCGACCGCGTTCTTGCGCTTGCCCGTGGCATAGGCGCGGCCGAACGCATCGAGCCGCGGCTGCACATCGACCGGCATCGCTGCCGTCGGAGCGGGCGCCAGGGCCGGCGCGGTGCGCGCCGCCTGCATCGCCTGGCGCAGGCTGCCCAGACCCTGAAAGGTCTGGCCGCCGGCGCGTTGTCCCGCGGGCGGGCCAGCGGGCTGACCTGGCGGCGGATTGGTCGGTTGATCGTTGTCGGCCATCGTCGTCACACCCTTACATTCTTGCGGTTCATCGCGCCGACATCGAGCGGGATCGGCTGCTGCGCCGCGTGCGGGTGATCGGGCCCGGCAAATACCCGTAGGTTCTTCATGACGCGGCGCCCAAGCGGCCCGCGCGGCACCATCCGCTCGACCGCCTTCTCGACCACCCGCTCTGGGTGCTTGCCGGCGAGGATGGCACCCTTGCTACGCCCCTTGATGCCGCCCGGATACCCGGTGTGCCAGTAAAAGATGTCGTCCCGGCGCTTGTTGCCGGTCAGCTCGACCTTTTCGGCGTTGACGACGATGATGTTGTCGCCGCAATCCATGTGCGGGGTGTAGCTGGGCTTGTGCTTGCCGCGCAAACGGGAGGCGAGGATCGCGGCGAGCCGTCCCAGCACCAGACCCTCGGCATCGACCAGCAGCCACTTTTTCTCGATATCGGACGGCTTTGCGGAAAAGGTCTTCATCGCGCTCGCCAGAAACATCCGGCTCCCGCGTTCGTGCAGGCCCGGCAGACGCGCCCATTTAGGCGTTCGGCGCGCTCCGGTCAAGGCGCGCGCCGCAGCACCGGGCGGAAGCCCCTCAGGCCAGGCTCTTCGACACCATCTCGTAGGTGTTCTTGCTGAGGCCGGGCGTGGCGAGCACGCGTTCGAGCTGGCCCCGCATCAGGGCCTGGCGCGCCTGGTCGTGGCGGCGCCAGGTACCGAGCGGCTGGACTAGCCGCGCCGCAGTCGTCGGGTTGCCCGGGTCGATGGCGATCACCTCGTCGGCCAGAAGCGCGTAGCCGGCGCCGCTGGGATCGTGAAAACGCACCGGGTTGCCCTGGGCGAAGGCGCCGAAGAGGGCGCGCACCCGGTTCGGGTTCTTGCGGTCATAGGCCGGGTGTGCTGCGAGTTCGCGCACCCGCTGCGGGGTTTCCGGCAATGACGAGCGCGCCTGCAGGCCGAACCATTTGTCGACGACCAGCGGGTCGTGCGACCAGGTCGCGAAGAACTGCGCCAGCGCCCCCGGCCGTTCCGGCCGGTCGAGGTCGGCCAAGACCGTCAATGCCGCTAAGACGTCGGTCATATTGGCGGCGGCGTCGAATTGTGCCTTGGCGAGGGCAGCTCCCCGGTCCGGATCGGCGGTGGCGAGATAGGCGAGGCATGCGTTGCGCAACGCCCGCCGGCCGATCGCCAGGCCGTCGATCCGATAGGGGCCGGAAGCGGCCAGCGCTCCATAGGCGGCGGCGAACTCGGCGGTGAGCGCCCGGCCGATCTCGGAGCGGGCGGTCTCGCGCGCGGCATGCACGGCGTCAACGTCGACCACGGCGAGCTGGTCGGCGAGAAACGACTCGCTCGGCAGCGCCAACGCCTCGGCGGCAAATGCCGGGTCCTCTCCGGCGTCGGCCAGATTGCGCCGCATCGCCGTCACTAGGTCGGGGTCGAGCGGCGCCGGCGACGTGCCGCGGCGCAGCGCCTCGACCCGGTCGAGCAAGGCGCGGGACGCGACCTGCTGCCCCGCTTCCCAGCGGGCGAACGGCTCGGGATCGTACACCGCCAGAAATTTGAGCCGGTCGAGCGCCATCCCCCTCAATTTGACCGGCGCCGAAAAACCGCGCAGCAAGGACGGCACCGGCGGCTCCGGCAGGCCGACAAAGCGAAAGCTCTGCCGTTCCTCGGTCAGCGCCAGCACCCGCGTCCCCGGCCGGCCCTCACCCGCGCTCTCGCCCCCGTCCTCGCCCGCGAGCCGCATCGGCAATTCGGCGCCGCCCGCCGCCAAGAGGCCCACCGCCAGCGGGATCGGCATCGGCGATTTCTCGGGCTGCCCCGGCGTTGGCGGCACCTTCTGCGCGACATTCAGCTCATAGCTGCCGGTCGCCGCGTCCCAGCGATCGTCCACGGTGAGCTCGGGCGTGCCGGCCTGCTCGTACCACAGCCGGAACCGGCCGAGATCGATTCCGCTCGCCTCCTGCATCGCGGCGACGAAATCCTCGATCGTAGCGGCGTGGTTGTCGTGCCGGCGGATATAGAGATCCATGCCGCGGCGAAACCCGTCCCTGCCAAGTAGGGTTTGGATCATCCGGATCACCTCGGCGCCCTTGTTGTAGACCGTCGGCGTATAGAAATTGTCGATTCTGAGGTAGCTCTGCGGCCGCACCGGATGGGCCAGCGGCCCGTCGTCCTCGGGAAACTGGATCGCGCGCAGGGTGCGCACCTCGCCGATGCGCTTGACCGCGCGGCTCCCCTGGTCGGCCGAGAATTCTTGGTCGCGGAATACGGTCAGCCCCTCCTTCAGCGACAATTGGAACCAGTCGCGGCAGGTGACCCGGTTGCCGGTCCAGTTGTGGAAGTATTCGTGGGCGATCACCGACTCGATGCCCTGATAGTCGGCGTCGGTCGCGGTCTCCGGCTTGGCCAATACATAGCGCGTGTTGAAGATGTTGAGGCTCTTGTTTTCCATCGCCCCCATGTTGAAGTCGCTGACCGCGACGATGTTAAACACATCGAGATCGTATTCGAGGCCGAACACCTCTTCGTCCCAGCGCATTGCCTTTTTCAAGGACGCCATCGCGTGGCCGCATTTGTCCTCGTCGCCGCGCCTGACCCAAATCGCGAGCGCCACCTCGCGGCCCGAGCAGGTGGTGAAACGGTCGCGCACCGCGACCAGATCGCCCGCGACCAGCGCGAACAGATAGGAGGGCTTGGGGTGCGGATCGACCCATTTCGCCCAATGCAGCCCACCCTCGGCCTCGCCGCTGCCGGCGGGATTGCCGTTCGACAGCAGCACCGGAAATAGCATCTTGTCGGCGACGATCGTCGTCGTGTAGCGCGCCATCACATCCGGCCGGTCGATAAAATAGGTGATCCGGCGAAACCCCTCGGGCTCGCATTGGGTGCAGAAATTGCCACCGGACATGTAGAGCCCCGACAGCGCCGTATTCTTGTCGGGCGCAATCCGGGTCTCGACCTCGAGCGTGAATGCGTCCGGCACCCCGTCGATCACCAGCCCGCCGTTCTCCGGTAGCCGATAGCGGTTGGGGCCGAGCGCCTCGCCGTCGAGCGCCAGCGACACCAACTCCAGCTCCTCGCCGTCGAGCTGCAATGGCGCGCTCTTGTCGGACCCCGCCGGGTTGCGCCGGATGGCGAGCTTCGCCTTGACCCGCGTCTCAGCGTCCCGCAGCGCGAAAACCAGCTCGACCGTATCGACCAGAAACTCGGACGGTCGGTAATCCGCGAGCCGCACCGGCTGCGGCACCGCCAAATCAGGGGAAACATCGAGCATCGGGTTCTCTGCCGCAGACCTGTTTGAGAGGCCCCCACCCTAGCCCTCCGCCGCTCTCAAGAAAATCCCCGCGGTCTCGCCCCGGGTTCGCGAGATGCCTTCCCGCGGACCTCGACCAGGTCACAAGAACCCTTCGATCCGCCGGCTTCGGGCGGGCGCTCAGCGGCCGGCGAGCAGCCGGTCGACCATGATCGGGGCGGCGCCGAGATAGTGGGCGGGGTCGGTCAGGATGCGCAGCTGGTCGGGACCGAGGGGGCCAGCGACAGCCGGGGTTTCGAGGAGCACGTCCAAGAGGGGACGATCGGTCTCGATCGCCTGCCGGCAGGCGTCGTAGACGAGATCGTGCGCCTCGTTGCGGCCGATCACTGGCGCCAGTCCCATCATCACCGCCTCGGCGACGATCAGGCCGTGGGTCATGCCGAGGTTCTGGGCCATGCGCACAGGGTCGACGATCAGCCCGCCCAGCAGAAAGCGCGACTGATGGAGCGCGCCGGCGGCATAGGCGAAAGCCTCGGGCACGGCCACCCATTCAACGTGCCAGGGGCCGGTCGCCCGCTCGAAATCGGCGACCATCGCGTCGAGCACGAGGCCTGCGTGCTGGCGCAACACCTTGGCGGCGGCGAGGATCAGCTCGCACGAGATCGGGTTGCGCTTTTGCGGCATTGTCGAGCTCGAGCCGCGGCCGGCGATAAACGGCTCGGCCGCCTCGCCGAACTCGGTCGCCGACATCAGCATCACGTCGAACGCGATCTTGCCCAGGCTGCCGCCGACCAGGGCCAGCAGCTGCACGGCCTCGGAGATGCCGTCGCGGGCGACATGCCAGGTGATCGGCGGGTCGCCGAGCCCGAGTTCGCGGGCGAGCTCGGTGCGGCTGCGGATCGCCGCTTGGCTCTCGCCGAGCGAGGCGAGCGTGCCGGCGGCACCGCCGAACTGGGCCAGCAGCACGCGCGGGCGCAATTCGGCGAAGCGGGCGGCGTGGCGGTCGAGAGCCGAGAGCCAGACCGCGGCCTTATAGCCGAAGGTCACCGGCAGGGCGTGCTGCAGATGGGTACGGCCGGCCATCGGCGTGTCGCGATGCCGCCGGGCAAGATCGGCCAGATGGCCGCGAGCGGCGGCGAGGTCGGCTTCGAGCAGGTCGAGCCCGGCGCGGATCTGCAGCACCAGAGCGGTGTCCATGATGTCCTGGGTAGTGGCCCCCCAATGCAGCCAACGCCCGGCCTCGCCGGCACGCTCGGCCAGCTGGCGGACCAAGGGCAGGATCGGGTAGCCGACGGTCTCGGTCTCGCGCCGCAGGCGAGAGAGGTCGAGGACTTCAGGCTTGCCGGCGATACCGGCGGTCGCCTCGCTGATCGTCGCCGCGGCTTCGGCCGGGATCATGCCCAGGCGCGCCTGGGCGCGGGCGAGCGCCGCCTCGACCTCGGCGCAACGGGCGAGGAACGCCAAGTCGCCGAACACCGCGCGCATCGCCGCAGTGCCGAACATGTCGGCGAACACCGCCGAATCGAGGATGCCGATCGCCATGTTCGCCGTGCTTCCTTCCTCCGCTTCACCACACGTTCTGGCAAGTTGATTACAGTCCGAAAACTTACCTAGGTCGTCGTGACCGGGCTTGACGCGCTGATCCCGACTTGGAGCTTCCGTCGGAAGTCGTGGATGGCCGGATCAGGTCCGGCCAAGACGGGTTTGACTAAAGAATAAAATGATCAGCGGCTTCACTCGGCGCGAACTCGACCCAGCCCTCGGCGGTCAGCTGCTCGAGCGCCGGGAAGCGCGCCTTGTAGGCCATTTTCGGGCTCTCGGCGATCCAATAGCCGAGATAGACGAACGCCCGGCCATGCCGTCGGCAGTCCTCGACCAGCCGCAGGATGCTCCAGGTGCCGAGGCTGCGCTTTGTCTGATGCGGGTCGTAAAAGCTGTAGACGGCCGAGACGCCGTCATCGAGCAAATCGATCAGCGAGGCGGCGAGGAGGGTCCCGGCGGCGTCGCGGAATTCGGCGATCCGGGTCTGCACCGGGCTGTCCTCGACCATTCCGCGGTAATCGGCGTAGGTCATCGTCGCCATCTCGCTGTCGCCGTGCCGCGTCCGCTGATAGGCCGAGAACAGCCGGAACTGCTCTGGCGTCGCGCGCGCGGCGGCGAGAGCGCCGCCCAGGTCACGATTGAGGTTGCGCACCCGACGGGTCGAGCGGGTGTGGTGAAAACGGGCGACGGCGATGCGCACCGGCACGCAGGCGGTGCAAACGCGGCACGCCGGCCGATAGGCAAAGCGATGGCTGCGGCGGAACCCGGCGCGCGACAGCTCGTCGTAGAAGGCTGCCCCCTCGCTGCCGCCCAGCTCGACGATCAGCTTGCGTTCGGCGCGGCCCGGGACATAGGGGCAGGGCACCGGAGAGGTCGCAAAGAATTGGTGCAGCGGGGCGGCCACCACCGCCCGCGCCGGAGCCCGCCGGGGATTGCGCCAAAGCCGATCGCGGTTCTGCCGGTCGCCGCCCGCCGGACCGATATCCATTGCTCACCTCTTTTCGCCGCAGTTTTGCCCAAGTATGGACGACAGCACGGCTCGGGTGCCAGCCCCAAGCTGCCCGGCGGCACAACTGGTCAAGTCGGTCCCTTGGTCCAGTGAAACCCGGTCAGGATGTCGCCGTTGAAACGGCATTCGACCGCCAGATGGCGCGGCAGTGGCCCGTGCGGCGGCAGGTCGGTGCGCACCCCTTCGACATGGGCGACGATCGTCGTGATACTGGCGGCCGCGGCGTCGCTTTTGGTGATGTCGATGTCGGCGCCCGGATCGGCCTGCCGCATCAGATCGGCGCAGCGCTCGGCCATGCCGCCGGTCGGGGCAAGATGGCAGCCGCCCACCAAGCACAGCGAACTCGCCGCCAGGGCCGCTGAAACGCTACGAGTGCAAAGCATCGCGACATCCCGCGCGGTAAAGCGTTGAATGTCAAACTTGGCTCGCCGGGAGTAAAGCGATGCATGCGCAACTGTTGACGGTAGCCGGTCAGCCCCTCGTCGCCGCGGAATTGTCGCCGCCGCGGCCGGGGCCCCAGCAGGTGCTGATCGCAGTCAAGGCCTGCGCCGTGTGCCGGACCGACCTGCACGTCCTGGATGGCGAACTGGCCGACCCCAAACTGCCGCTGGTGCTGGGGCACGAGATCGTCGGCAAAGTGGTCGAGAAAGGGCGCGAGGTCGACCGCTTTGCGATTGGCGACCGGGTCGGCGTGCCCTGGCTCGGCTGGACCTGCGGGGTGTGCGAATACTGCCGCAGCGGCCGGGAAAACTTGTGCGACCGCGCCCGCTTCACCGGCTACCAGATCGACGGCGGCTACGCCGAGCTGACCGTCGCCGACCAGCGCTATTGTTTTTCGATCGACCAGCGCTATAGCGATGTCGAGGCGGCGCCATTGATGTGCGCCGGGCTGATCGGCTATCGCACCTTGCGCATGGCCGGCGACGCACGCCGGGTCGGCATCTACGGGTTCGGCGCCGCCGCGCATATCGTCGCCCAGATTGCCCGCCACGAGGGTCGGCGCATCTTCGCGTTCACCCGGGCGGGCGACGGCGCGGCGCAGAATTTCGCCCGCGGCCTCGGCGCCGAATGGGCCGGGGATTCGACGACGGGTCCGCCCGAGCCGCTCGACGCAGCCCTGATCTTTGCCCCGGTCGGGTCATTGGTGCCGGCCGCGCTCGCCGCCGTCAGGAAGGGCGGCACCGTCGTCTGCGGCGGTATCCATATGAGCGACATCCCGTCGTTTCGGTACGAAATTCTGTGGGAGGAGCGGGTATTGCGCTCGGTCGCCAATCTGACGCGGCGCGACGCCGAGGAATTTCTGGCGTTGGCGCCGCAGGCCGGGATCAAGACCGAGACAGTGTCCTATCCGCTGGCGCGAGCCAATGACGCGCTCGCCGACCTGCGCCGCGGCAAGCTGCAAGGAGCCGCAGTGCTGGCCCCTTGACGCGGGTCGCATCGGCGCCGCTTGACCCGGCCCGGCGAATTGCGCGACAGACTGCTCCCCGATCAGGAGCCGGCGAGCCTGTGTTCTTCTCGTTCTTCAGCGAATTGCGCGCGGCCAAGATCCCGGTCTCGCTGCGCGAATACCTGACCCTGATGGAGGCGATGCACGAGCGCGTCGCCGCTTTTGCGATCGAAGATTTCTACGTCGTCGCCCGCACCGCGCTGGTCAAGGACGAGCGCTATTTCGATCGTTTCGACCGGGTCTTCGGGAAATACTTCAACGGGATCGAGACCCTGGTCGATCCCCAGACCGAACTTCCCGAGGAATGGCTGAGAAGGCTCGCTGAGCGGGTGCTGACCGAGGAGGAGAAGAAGCTCGTCGAGACGTTGGGCGGCTGGGACCAGCTGATGGAGACCCTGCGCCGGCGGCTGGCCGAGCAGAGGGCGCGGCACCAGGGCGGCGGCAAATGGATCGGCACCGCCGGCACCTCGCCGTTCGGCGCGTACGGCTACAATCCCGAGGGCGTGCGCATCGGCCAGGAGGAGGGCAAGAACCGCAGCGCCGTCAAGGTCTGGGACCGGCGCGAGTTCCGCAACCTCGACGACACCGTCGAGCTCGGCACCCGCAACGTCAAGCTGGCGCTGCGCCGGTTGCGCCGGTTCGCACGCGAGGGTGCGGCCGACGAGCTCGATCTCGACGGCACCGTCAAATCGACCGCGCACAATGCCGGCTGGCTCGATCTGAAGCTGGTGCCCCAGCGGCACAACGCGATCAAATTGTTGCTGTTCGTCGATGTCGGCGGGTCGATGGAGGACCATGTCCGGGTCTGCGAGGAATTGTTCTCGGCCGCGCGCGCCGAGTTCAAGCACCTGATCCACTTCTACTTCCACAACTGCGTCTACGATTGGGTGTGGCGCGATTCGCGCCGCCGCCATGTCGAGCAGGTGCCGGTCGTCGAGCTGATCCGCACCTACGACCGGAACTACCGGATCGTATTTGTCGGCGACGCCAGCATGAGCCCCTACGAGATCGAAAAGGAGGGTGGCAGCGTGGAGCGCTGGAACGACGAGCCGGGCGAAACCTGGCTGCGCCGCTTGTTCGACGCCTACCCGCGCGCGGTCTGGCTGAACCCGGTGCCGGAGAAATACTGGGGCACCACCGCCAGCATCGGCATGATCCGCAGCCTCGCCGAAGACCGCATGTTCCCGTTGACGCTCGACGGAATCGACCGCGCGATGCGTCGCCTCCGCCGGAATGAGTGATCGGCGCCTGGCGGACGATCAGGCGGCGTTGGAATTCTGGTCCTTTGGCCGGATGTAGGCGATGGCGGCGTGCTCAGCGCAATAGGGCTTGCCGGGCACCGGGCGCGCGCCGCAAAAGTGGAAATTCGTATCGTTCGGATGGCCGTACGGCCACAGGCAGCTCGGTCCGGTGAATTCGAAGACGTTACGCCGCGGCGGCGCTTTGGGCTTGGCTTCGCGCCGGGTCATCGCGTTGCGGTGCAGCCGGCCGATCACGGTGTTTTTGGTCAGCCCCATGCGGCGCCCGATCTCGGCCGTGGGCAACCCTTCGGCAAACAATTGGCTCAGCCGCTCGACTCGCTCTGGAGTCCAGGTGATTTCCATCGATTCCCCCGTATCCTGTGGATCCCCCGATCCACCCCCACAAAATACGGTAGCACCCTAGTGGGCTGAGCGCAATCGATATCTATTAGTGGTGTTTGGTAGAAATTGCTCTCGGGGTTAGGCAACTAATAGTAGAATATCGCGAGCCAGACCGTCGGTGCTGCGGGGTCGGTCCACTCGACGCGATGGCGCCGATGCGGGGCAATGTCGAACCAATCGCCGGGGACGAGCCGGCGGGGCTCGGTTTCGTCCTCGAAACGCAGGTGAGCGGCGCCGGCCAGGAGCAAAACCCATTCGCCCTCGTCCTGGTCGTACCAGAAGCCGGGCGGGCTCGCCTGACCCTCAGAGACGATTCGCTCGACGCGCAGGCCGGGGCGGTTGAGCAGCAGGTCTACGGCCTCGGCTGCGCGCGCATCTGGGAGCGCGGCGAAGAGGTTCACGAGGCTGCCGCGCGCTCCAGTGCGGCGCGATCCCAATGCGCCAAATCGGCGGCGGCCTCATAGGTGCTTTGCAGGAAATCGAGCAAGGTCTCCTCGGGTGCGGTGGCCTCCCGGACCTCGTGGTAGGGCAGGATGAACTCGCCGAGCTCACGTGAATAGAAGGCGGATTTCGGGCGAATCGGCGCCGCCTTGAAGCCCTCCGGCTCGGCATAGGCGTAGGAATAAAAGATCGGCTGCTCGAGACCAGCGCCGCCCGGCCAAAAGCCGCAGCTGCTGACTTCGTGCGAGTAGGCCTCGCGGGTGACCCGGTCCGCGACGTTGGGCGCAGCCGGATGCGGCGGCGCGCGCCGGCCCGAGAACCGCGTCACCGCCAGATCGAAGCTGCCCCAGAAGAAATGCACCGGGCTCGCCTTGCCGAGAAAGCGGGCGCGGAACGCAGTGAAGATCCGGTCGGCCTGGACCAGGACCCGCCAGAAGCGGTTGGCGTAGTCCGGGTCGTAAGCGCCGTGCTGGCGGTCCTGTTCGAACGGAATGGGGTCGGGGATCTCGACCGGCCTGGTCCAGATCCGGATGTCGAGACCGAGCGACTTCAGCCGTTGCATGACCTCGCCATAGAAATCGGCGACGGTCGAGGGGCGTAGCCGAATTGTTTCAGTCGCCCCGTTGCTGGTCGCGATCATCAGCTGATGGTCGATGAAATCTAAATCGATCTGGAAACTCCACGTGCCGTAAGGGATTGGCGAGGTGGTCAGCCCGCGGCTCGTCACATAAAGCGGCACCTGCCACCAGTGATTGATCAGCGGCGCCTGCGCCAGCCGGATTTTGCCGATCACCTGGGTCCATAACTGAAGCGTTTCACAGGTGCCACGCCATTCGCTAAAAGGTAGATTCGGCCATTGGTCAGCGCGGGTCATCGTTTTCACCATCGATCGAAGCGGGTGCAGCGGCGAGCACGCCGGTGACCGCGCGACGCCAGCCGGCATAGCGCTCCTCGCGCTCGGTTTCGGGCATATGCGGGGCGAAGCGGCGCTCGGGCCGCCAGCGCGCAATTATAGTCTCGGGATCGGGATAAAGCCCGCGCCGCAGCCCGGCGGCGTAGGCCGCACCCCAGGCGGTGGTTTCGGCCACCCTTGGGCATTCGATTGCGGCAGGCAGGATGTCGGCCAGGAACTGCATCGTCCAGTCGCTGACCGTCATGCCGCCGTCGACCCGCAAGGCGCTGATCTCGACCCCGGCATCGGCCGTCATCGCGGCCATCAGGTCGCGCGTCTGGTAGCCGACCGCTTCTAGCGCCGCGCGGGCGATTTCGGCCGGCCCGCATTCCGCCGTCAGCCCGATCAAACCGGCGCGCACCCGTGGCGCCCAATAGGGCGCGCCGAGCCCGGCAAATCCGGGGACCAAATAGAGGCGCTGCCTCGGGTCGGCGCGTGCCGCCAATGCCGAAGCTTCGGCCGCCGTCGCGACGATCCCGAGCCGGTCGCGCAGCCACTGCACCGCACCACCGGCGACAAAGATGCTGCCCTCGAGCGCATAGGCGGTCCGGCCGCCGAGGCGATAGGCGATGGTCGTCAGCAGGCGATGGCCCGAGGGGACGGGTTTGCCGCCGGTATTGAGCAGCGCAAACGCGCCGGTGCCATAGGTCGATTTGATCATGCCGGGCTCGAAACAACCCTGGCCGATCAGCGCCGCCTGTTGGTCGCCGGCCATCGCCGCGATCGGGATGGCGGCGCCGGACCATTCCCGCGCCGTCATGCCGAAATCGGCGCCCGTGTCGAGCACTTCGGGCAGGATCGCACGCGGGATCTGAAAGGCGTCGAGAAGATCGTCATCCCAGGCAAAGCGGCCGATATCGAACAGCATCGTGCGCGCGGCATTGGTCACGTCGGTCGCATGCCGCCGGCCGCCGGTCAGCCGCCACAACAGGAAGCTGTCGATCGTGCCAAAGGCGATCTCCCCAGCTTCGGCGCGCCGCTTCAGCCCTGGCACCGCATCGAGCAGCCAGCGGATCTTTGACGCCGAGAAATACGGATCGATGACAAGCCCGGTGCGCCGCGCCACGGTTTCGCCCAGCCCCTCGCGGCGCCAGCGCGCGCACAAATCGGCGGTGCGCCGGTCCTGCCAGACGATCGCGTTATGGACCGGGCGGCCGGTGGCGCGCTCCCACAGCACCGTGGTCTCACGCTGGTTGGCGATGCCGATCGCGGCAATCGGGCCGTGGGCGGCTTCGGCAGCTGCACGGCAGGTCGAAACCACGCTTTGCCAGATTTCCTCGGGGTCGTGTCCGACCCAGCCCGGCCGCGGGAAATATTGGGTCAGCTCGATTTGCGCCGTACGCCGCGCCTGCCCGTCCGCGTCGAACAGGATCGCGCGCGTGCTGGTGGTCCCCTGGTCGATCGCCAGGACAAAGGGTGATCCCGTCATGACCCGGCTCCGGCAGCTGGCGTTCGGCCGCCGATCGATATCATAGCGGGATCATCGGCGTCCTCATAGCCGCAGGCGACAGCGAAACCCGAGGTGCAAAAGGTCGGGCAGCCCGTCGAAGCCAAATTAGAACGACTGGTGATCTGCCGAAAATCGATCATCAACGCAGCGTTGAAAATAAACCAGATCCGGCGACAGAACGGTTGTTGATGGCTGCAATCACGTCATCTCGTCGATCGCGCCGCTTGGTCGAGACCGCCCCCTGATCGTATCGTTCCGGTGCGCCCGCGCCGCGAGGTCGTCAATGAAATCGCTCGCCTTCTTCGCCGCTCTGGTCCTGGCCATCGCCGGCGGACCGGCGCGGGGCATCGCTCAATCGTCGGCGCCGGTCTATCGCGTCGGGCTGCTTTCGGTCGGCGCCGAAGCGACCGATCGGAGCCCGTTCGGCGACGGAATGATCCACGGCTTTGCCCGGCACGGGTTGATTCTCGGTAAAAACCTCGTGTTTGTAAGGCGCGCAGCGCACGGCGCTCTCGAAATGCTGCCGCAGCTCGTCGATGAGTTGGTCGCGAAGAGGGTCGCCGTCATCGTGACCTTGGGCTACCCGGCGGCGCTCGCCGCCAAGCAGCACACGACCCTGCCGGTGGTGGTGGTCCGGGCCGGCGACCCGGTCGCCGATGGACTGGTCGCCAATTTTGTCCACCCCGGGGGCCACCTGACCGGTCTCTCCGAAGTGGCGGCCGAGCTTTCGAAGAAGCGGCTGGCGCTGCTGAAAGAGGCGGTCCCGGGCGTGCGCCGCGTGGCGATGCTGTGGAATGCCGAAGATCTCGGGATGTCGCTGCGCTACCAGGCGGCGGACGCCGAGGCCCGCAAGCTGGGGATAAAGGTCGAGTCTTACGGGGTGCGCGCCCCGGACGATTTCGACACCGCGTTTGCCGCGATGGTGCGCGATCCCCCCGATGCGATCCTGATGGTCACCGACGTGCTGACGAACCTCAATCGCGAACGCGTTTTCGAGTTCGCGTTGCAGCATAAGCTACCGGCAATCTACGAGTACGCGTTCCTGGTGCGCGACGGCGGCCTGATGTCGTACGGTCCGGATCTGAGCGAGATGTTCGATCGCGCCGCCGGGCTCGCCGTCCGCATCCTCAAGGGCGCCGATCCGGCGGAGCTGCCGTTGGAAGAGCCGAGCCGGTTTGTGTTGGCGATCAATCTGAAGACCGCCAAGGCGATCGGCCTGACGATCCCGCCGTCTTTGCTCGCCCGCGCCGAGGACGTGATCGAATGAAAGGTCAGCCGGCAGGCCTCTTTAGGGTCACAGCCCTGCTTTCCGCCGTCAGCACCGCTTCTGCAAGCCCGATCGATGCCAACAGAGGCGCGGTAACGTCTTTCATCACGACATGTTGTCGAGCGCGCCGCTTGGCGTCGTCCATTTCCGGGCCTTATGGTCACTCGAGCCGCCTCGTCCAGGTTACCGAATGAAGGTTATCGGGTTCGTCGCTGTCTTTCTCGCGGGGCTGGCGATCGCGGCGGGGGGAGCCGCCGGGCAACCGTCGCCGCGGACCTACCGCGTCGGGCTCCTCTCCGTCGGTGCGGATCTGACCGATCAGACCCCGTTCGGCGCCGGGCTTATTCGGGGCTTTGCCCGGCAGGGTTTCGTTCTCGGCAAAAACTTGGCGTTTGAGCGGCGCGCGGCACATGGGCAGCTCGACCGCCTGCCGCAGCTCGTCGACGAACTGGTCGCGAGCAACGTCGCATTGATCGTCACCATGGGTTATCCGGCGGCGCTCGCCGCCAAGCAGCACACGAGTTTGCCGGTGGTGGTGGTGCAGGCCGGCGATCCGGTCGAGGATGGGCTCGTCGCCAGCTTTGCCAAACCGGGCGGCCACGTCACCGGCATCTCCGAGATCGCCGCCGAGCTTTCGGCCAAGCGCCTGGCATTGCTGAAGGAGGCGGTGCCCGCGATCCATCGCGTGGCGATGCTGTGGAACGCCGACGATCTCGGCATGTCATTGCGCTACAAGGCGGCTGAAGCGCAGGCCCGCGCCTCCGGCATCGAGGTCGAATCGCTCGGCGTGCGTGCGCCCGACGATTTCGCGACGGCGTTTGCGGCCATGGTCCGGCGGCCGCCGGACGCGATCCTGATGGTCAGCGACGTGCTGACGACCTTGAATCGCAAAAAGGTCTTCGATTTTGCGGCGGCGCATAAGCTGCCGGCGATCTACGAATACGACTTCCTGGTGCGCGACGGCGGCCTGATGTCGTACGGTCCGGATGTGAGCGAGATGTACGATAGTGCCGCCGGGCTCGCCGCGCGCATTCTGAAGGGCGCCGATCCGGCGCAGCTGCCGCTCGAAGAACCGAGCCGGTTCGTGCTGGCGATCAATCTTGGGACCGCCAAGGCAATTGGCCTGGCGATCCCGCCGTCCTTGCTCGCCCGCGCCGACGACGTGATCGAATGACAGGAGCGGCCTTTTCGTGCTCGCCAGAGACGGTGTCGCATTCGAGGTGACCGGGGCCGCGGGCGGGCCCGTCCGACGGCGTCTGCGGATCGGGCTCGCGCTCAAGCTGGCTCTCGCCTTTGTCGGGCTCGTCAGCTTTGTTCTGGTGGTGAACGGCTCGGTCGACATGTGGCTCGGCTACCGCGCAGCCGAACGCGCCGCGGTGCAGATCCAGCAGGAAAAGGCTCGGGACGCGGCCCGGCGCATCGAGCAGTTTGTGTCGGAAATCGAGCTGCAGATCGGCTGGACCACCCTGCTGCAGTGGGATGCGCTGCCGCTCGAAGAGCGCCGCTATGACTTCATCCGGCTGATGCGCGAGGAGCCGGCGATCACCGAGCTGACCGAAATCGATGGATCGGGCAGGGAAGAGTTGAAGCTGTCGCGCATCGCCCCCGATGTCGTGGATAGCGGCGCCAACGATGCCGCCGCCCCTGCCTTCGTGCAAGCGGAGGCAAACGGCGTCTGGTTCAGTCCGGTCCATTTCCGCAACATGTCCGAACCCTATATGACGATCGCCGTCGCGCATGCCGGGCACCGGGCCGGGGTGACCGTCGCCGAAGTCAACCTCAAATTCATTTGGGATCTAATCACGGCAATGCAGGTCGGACGGACCGGCTATGCCTATGTGGTCGATTCCCGCGGGCGGCTGATCGCCGATCCCGATCTCAGCCTGGTGCTGCGCGAGACCGACCTTTCGCACCTTCCGCAGGTCGCCGCGGCATTGGCCAGCCTGCATCGGGGGGCCGCGACGAACGGCACCTATACCGCGAAGGGGCCGACCGGCGGCCTGGCGCTGACGGCCTATGCGCCGATCCGGCGGCTTGGTTGGATCGTCTTTGTCGAGCTGCCGCTGCGCGAGGCGCTGGAGCCGGTTTATGCCTCTCTCTGGCGGATGGCGGCGCTGCTGGGGCTCGGCCTCTTGCTCGCAGCCACCGCCGGCACCTTGCTCGCGCAGCGCATGGTGGTGCCGATCCGTCGTCTGCAATCGGGCGCCGAACGACTGGGTTCGGGCGAACGCAGCCAGCCGATCGAGATCCGCACCGGCGACGAGATCGAAACTCTCGCCGATCGGTTCAATCAGATGGCAGCAAAGGTTCAGGAATCGCACGATACGCTGGAAGCCAAGGTCGAGGCGCGCACCGAGGAGCTGCAGGCGCGCGAGCAGGAAGCCCGGGCCGCCCGGCTCGCCGCCGAACAGGCGCTTTCTGATTTGCACAAGGCGCAGGACCGCCTGGTCGAGACGCAAAAGCTCGCCTCGCTCGGCCAGCTGACCGCCGGCATCGCCCACGAAATCAAAAATCCGCTCAATTTCGTCAATAACTTTGCCGAATTGTCGGCGGAACTGACCGACGAGCTATGCGAGGTGCTGGCGGCGAAAGACGCAGCGTTGCCCGACGCGGCGCGCGCCGAAATCAACGATCTCGCCCGGACGCTCAACGGCAACCTCGCCAAGATCGTCGAGCACGGAAGGCGCGCCGACAGCATCGTCAAGAACATGCTGCTGCATTCGCGGGCCGGAGCCGGCGAGCGTCGGCCCGCGGACTTGAACGCCCTTGTCGAAGAAAGCCTGAACCTCGCCTATCATGGCGCGCGCGCCGAAAACCCTGCCTTCAACGTGAACCTGCGCCGGGATCTCGACCCCTGCGTCGGCGAGGTCGAGCTTTTTCCTCAGGAAATCACCCGCGTGCTGCTCAATCTGTTCGGCAATGGGTTCTATGCGGTGCGCGAGCGGCAGCGCAGCGCGCCACAGCCCGGGTTCGAGCCGACGCTCTGGGTCGCGACGCGGGTTTTGCCCAAGGGGGTCGAGATCCGGGTGCGCGACAACGGCACCGGGATCCCCGACGAGACGAGGGCGAAAATCTTCGACCCGTTCTTTACCACCAAGCCCGCGGGTGAAGGGACCGGCCTCGGGCTGTCGTTGAGCTTCGACATCGTCGTCAAGCAGCATGGCGGCAGCTTTGGCGTCGAGAGCGAGCCCGGTGCCTACACCGAATTCGTCATTGTCCTGCCGGGGGCGATGCGGCCCGTTGCCGAGCCCGGCAAGGGAAGGGAAGCATGACCGCGACGATCCTCGTGGTCGACGACGAGCCGGATCTGGAGTCTCTTGGTCCAGCAGCGGTTCCGCCGCCAAATCCGCGGCGGCGAACTCGGCTTTCGCTTTGCCCGAGACGGTGTCCAGGCGCTTGAAATGCTGAACAACGGGGCCGCCATCGACATGGTGCTGAGCGACATCAACATGCCGCGAATGGACGGCCTGACCCTATTGCAAAAGATCCAGGAAAGCGCCGATCCGCTGTCGACGATCATCGTCTCGGCCTATGGCGACATGGCCAACATCCGCACCGCGATGAACCGCGGAGCGTTCGATTTCGTGACCAAGCCGATCGATTTCGCCGACCTCGAAACCACGATCAAAAAGACCCTCGCGCATATCGAGCGGCTGCGCGAGGCGCGCCGGCGGCAGATCGCGGCGGAGCGCGCGCACGCGATGTTGTCGCGCTATTTCTCTCCCAACCTGGCCGAGCGGCTGGCAAACGATCCCGATGCGGTCGATCTCGGCGGGCAGCGGCGTGAGATCACCTCTTTGTTCACCGACATCGCCGAATTCACTTCGCTGGTCGAAACCCTCGACCCCGAGATCATCGCCCCCTTGTTGAACGACTATCTGGGGGCGATGACCGACATCGTCTTTGCCCATGGCGGGACCGTGCTGAAGCTCGTCGGCGACGCCATGCACGTGCTGTTCGGGGCGCCGGCCGACCAGCCCGACCATGCCGAGCGCGCGGTCGCCTGCGCGCTCGAACTCGATCTGAGCGCACAAGCCTTTCGCGCGCGCTGGCGGCAGCGCGGGCTGGCACTCGGCGTGACCCGGCTCGGGCTCGCTGCCGGACCGGCCATCGTCGGCAATTTCGGCGGCGCGCGCTATTTCGACTACACGGCCTATGGCGACACGATCAACGCCTCGGCCCGGCTCGAAGTTGCGAACAAGCAGTTCGGCACCCGCATCTGCGTCGGCGAGAGCGTCGCGAGCCGTGTCGCCGGGTTCAAGGGGAGACCGGTCGGCGAACTCGTGCTGCGCGGCCGCAAGGAGCCGCTGCGCGCGTTCGAGCCGCTCTCGGCCGAAGCTTTCGACGACGCGGCGACCCGCGCCTATCTCGATGCCTTCGCCAGGCTTGAAGCCGAAGATCCGGCGGCGATGCCGGCCTTTGCCGCACTGCTCGGGCTGCGCAGCGAGGACCAGCTGGTCGGCTTTCATCTGCGGCGCCTGTTGAGCGGCGCCACCGGCTCGCGCATCCCCCTCGACTAAGTCATGCGCCCAGACTTCGCTGGCCCCATACACGGCCTAAGCGAGGCTCCACTGGGTTTCCCCTCTCTCCCGGCCGGCGGGGGAGCGCGTGAAAGCGGGTGCGGCGGCGAGGTACAAGAACCGCGCGAGCCATTGGCGGGAGGAACGGCTGATATTTTCTTAGCCAGCGATCGAGCATTTTGGGGCGGAGCGCAGAAATCGAGACGTCTCTCAATAATCGTATTTGTAATTGAGACCGATGCCGGTGCCGCCGTTCTGCCCGGCCTCGGTGTCGACCGTCACATGGTGCCCCAGATCGACCTCGACGGTCACCTTGCTGGTCGGCGGCGAGACGCCCTGCGTCACCCCAACGGAGACGCCGTGGGCCAAATATTTTCCGGCGCTGACCGCGGTGGGGCTCGAGGTCGTCGGGTTGACCACGCTCGGGTTCAGAATCGGGCTCGCCGCCCCGGCCGGCCCCTGGCCGAACCCGAGCCAGTCGAGGCCGAGCTTGCCGCGCAAGCGATCGAGCACGCCCGGTCCGCCGCCGGCGAGGGTGGCGGCGGCCTGTGCCAGCTGGATCCCCTGACCGGCCGTGATCTGCCCCACTCCCTGGTTGAACAGGATTCGCGACAGGATCTCGTCCTGCGGCACCGCCGGGGTCGAGGCCAGAGTGATCTTGGGCGCCGAGGCATAGCCGCTGATGATCACTTGCGCGGTGATGTCGGCCGCACTTGCCTCGGCGACGATATCGAGGGCGGGATCGAGCCTGGTGCCGCCGTCGAAAGTGATCGTGCCGCGGGTCAACAGAAAGCTCTTGCCCAACAGGTCGACATCGCCGCGGCGTGCCGCCAGCACCCCGGAGATTTGCGGCGCCGCCGAGGTGCCGGCGATCTTGAGCCGACCATGCCAGTCGCTGTTGAGGCCATGGCCGCGCACAAATACCTGGCCGGGCATGCCGAGGCTGATATCGAGCGATATCGGGAGCGCCGGCGCTGAATTCGCGAGCGGCAGCGCGGGTTGCCGCCTCTTGCCGTTTATTTCGGTGACCTTGAGAACGACGACGCTCGGCGGCAGGCTGTCCGGCAGGGTGATATCGGCGCGGTCGATGGTCAGCGCGGCGGCCACTCTGGGCGCCGTCAACGGGCCGGTGATCGCGACATTGCCGGTCGCGGTCGCCACCACCTCGTCGCGCGCCGCCACGCGAAAATTGGCGAGCGTCGCCGACAATTCGGCAGTCGGCCCCAAGGCGCCGCGCACCACCACGCCACCTTGCGCTCTGAGGGTGCCGCCAACGCCATCACCGGCCGACAGCGAGGCCAGTCGGAAACGGTCGCGGTCGCCGACCACAAGGGCTTCGAGATTGGTCAAAACCGCGCCGCTCGCAAAATTTTCATAACGGGCTTCGGCGAGCCTCAGCGCGCCGTTCGCCGCCGGAGCGGCTACGGTGCCGCCGACCGTGATATCGGCTGCGAAGCGGCCGCTCAGCCGGTCCTCGCCGAGCGGCAGCAGATCGGCGAGATGGCTGATATCGCCGCCGCCCTGCAGCCGCAGCGCGAGCGGACCTTGCGGCGGCACGGTAATCCCGAACGGCGCGCGGTTCAGCACCATCGGCAGGGAGCCGGTGAAGGTGATCCGGTCGCCGCCGAGCCCGTTGACCTGGCCTCGCAGATCGATGATTCGGCCGTTCCAATCGCCTGCTGCGGTCAGCCCCAGTTTCGGCGCTTGCGTCTGTGGCAAGGCCGCCAGCGATAGCTTGTCCACGCTCAACACGGCGTCTCCCCGCGGGGCGCCGAGGGTTCCGCCCAAATTCGCCTGCAAGGACAACGAGCCGTGTACATCGGGATAGCCGATCAGGCGCGCGCCGGGCGCGATCGGCAGATCAGCGGCTTTCAAGGCGACGGACAGCGCCGCGCCCTTGATCGCGGCACTGCCGGTGATTTGGCCGGGGCCCAGCCGCGCGGCCAGACCGTTGAGGGCGATATCGGCGCCTCGCCGCGACAGGCTCAGCGGCTGCTCCAGCACCAAGCGGTCAAGGCCCAAGGATCCGGCTAGCCGAGTCAGGCGCAGCTCGGCTCCGCCCGGCACGACCCCGCCTTCGCCGGCGAGCGTCAACGACAGCGGATGCCCGTCGGCAGCGCCCTCGAACGTAAAACGGCCGGGTCGCGGGCTGGAAAAACTCGCGGTCGCGGTGGCGAAATCGGCGGTGCCGAGGCGAGCCGCGCGCAACGAAAGTCGCCCGCTCCCCGAGGGTATGCGCCGTAAATCGGCGAGCCGCACCGTCATGCCGAGCCGGCCGATCTCGATGCGCGAACGATTGGCGCCGAGGGCGAGCCCGGTTCCGCTCGCCGCGAGATCGAGCCCTTGCGCGCCGCCCGCCGCGGCGAGCCTGGCGGTCACATCGAGGTTGCCGCCGAGCGGCGTGCCGGCCAACCCCGACCAGCGCCCGAGATCCGGTATCCGGCCGGTCAACGCGCCTTGCACGAGGCCGGTGGCGAGCGCAATCCGCAGATCGCTATCTATCGTCGTGTTCGCCGCGGTCAGCCGCAGCCGCGGCACCGCCAGCTCGGAACCCCCGTTCAGCCCGGCCGCCACCGCGATCTTGCCGTCAAGTCCATAGGCACGAAAGCTGCCGTCGATCACTCCCTGCCGCCGCGACAGATCGGCGACCGTGCCGGAAAGTTGCAAGCGGTCGACGGCCGCGCCGCCGACGGCGATGTCGCGTGCCCACGATCTCGCTCGTCAGGCGCAGATGGTCGAGCGCGCCCTGGGCCTTCACCCCAGCAGATGCGGCGCCGGCGATATTCGTTCCCAGTGCCGCGCTGAGGGGTTTCAGTCGTGGTATGTCGAGGGTCAGCGCCGCGGCCAGCCGATCCGAGGCGGGGTCGAACCGTGCGTTGCCGGAGAGCTTAGCGGCGGCGCCGGTCAGCGCGAAATCGTCGAGAGTGAGGACACCCATCCGGCCGCGTCGCACGGCGCCGGCGAACCCGGCTTTGCCGCCGAGCAGCGCGTCGGCAGCCGCGACGCCGGTCCGCATCCCGACCTCCGAACCGGCAAAATCGATTGCGGCGGCGAAGCTGCCACCGCCGGTGGCGAGGTGGCCGGAGCCGGTCAGATCGAGCCCGCTCCCCGCGCCGAGAACCGTTTCACCTCGATCGCGCTCGCATCGCGGTCGGCGATAGCGGCGAACGACCACCCGATGCCTGCGCCCAACTGCTGCGTCAGCGCGGCGGCCTCGGGCATCACGAGCCCGTCGATCCGGCCTTTTGCTGCGACCGCGATCCGGGTCGCCGCTTTGTCGACCGGACCGGTCGGCGTCGCCGAGACATGGACTTCGATGCGCTTCGCCCCGGACCCGGAAGCTCCGATCCCGGTTCCCGATAGATCCGCGTTTACAATCGGCCGGTCTTGGCTCCCGGTCGCGGCGATGCTCAAACTTGCTGCACCATGAAGCAGCGAGCCGGAAATACCTGACAGCCGCGCGAGGTCCGGGATATCGACCTGCAGATGCGCCGCGATGGCCCGACCGGACCCGGCGAAAGAGGTGTCGCCGGTGACGGTGCCGGCCGCGATCCGGACCGCCAGCCGGCGGACCGCGATCCGTTCGCCGAACTCCGCATGCAGCGCAAAAGTCGCTCGATCGCCGATAAGTGTCGCTAGGTCGGGCGGCAGCAGCGGCGCCACGGCCGCAGTTCCGGACAGGCCGAGGCCGGTGCCAGAAGCCACGGCGAGCGCAATATCGGCGTCGAGGCGCGCGTCTCCGCCGGCCGAAGCGGTCAGCCGGCCGTGCCAATCCGCCACCGGACCCGTGCCGGCGAGCGACAGCGCTAGCGGTAGCCGGTCATGCTGTCCGAGCAGACGGCCGAGCAGGATGCCGGCCGGCTCGCTCGCATCGAGGCGCAGGCTGAGCACCGGCTTGTTTCCGCTCAGCGCCATCCTCAGCGCGAGCTTTCCGGGGATGCCGTCGATGCGGTGCAGGTCGATTGCGGCGCGCGCGGTTCCGCCATCGATCGCGGCGCTCCCTTCGATGGCGGCGGCGACGCTTTCGCCTAAAACCGCGGGCATCAGCGAGAGGCGCGCAATCGCGAGCCGGTCGAGCACAACAGGGACCGGGAGATGCGGCACGCGAAGATAGTCGGCAAGCGGCCTCGATGGCGCCAACGACGGCCGCGCCATATCGATTTCGGCGACGGTCAGTGAGCGGATATGCAGCCGGCCGCCGAGAAGTTCGGCTGGCGCGATCTCGAAGCCGATATCGTGCAGCGTGAGGTAGGTGCCGCCCTTATCCGCGAGGCGGATGCGAGCGATCGTAACGCGGAACGGCACGATGCCACCCAGCCCCTCGATCGCCACGGCGAAATCTGAGGTGCTCACCACCCGCGCGATGGTTCCCGCTAGCCAATCGCGCCCGACTCGCGTCTGCAAGATCCCGAAACCGATCAGCAGGATGGCGATCAGGGCGAAAAACGCCGTTCCAAACCAGCGCAGCACCCGGCCGATACCGCGCATCAGAACGCCTCACCGAGGCTGACATAAACCTGGACCCAGGAATTGGCGTTGCGCTTATAGAGCGGGGTCGCCAGATCGAGGCGCAGCGGCCCGAACGAGGTGTAATAGCGCAGGCCCAACCCGACGCCATAGAACAGGCGATGGTCGAGCTGCGGCACGCTCGTCTCGTAATAGCTGCCGGCATCGACGAACGGGACCAAGCCGATAGCGTCGGTGACTTTGACCCGGGTCTCGAAATTGAGCACCAGGCTCGATTTGCCGCCGATCGGGTCGTTGTTGGGCGCGAGCGGCCCGGCCATCTGGTAGCCATAGGCCCGGATCGACCCGCCGCCACCGGCATAGATCCGCTGGTCGGCCGGCACCCCCGACAGCGGGGCGCCGTCGAGGGAGGCGAGCCCCACCCTGCCGGCGAGGATCGCCCGCCCTTGAGCGTCGATCTTCCAGTAGGTGCTGGCCGACGCGAAATTGGTCACGAAGGTCTCGCTCGGGCTCGAGAAAATATGGGCCGGGGTGACCGCCAACTCGGCGCGCCAGCCGCGGGTCGGGCTCAACAAATTGTCGGTGGCGTCATATTTGACATAGGCCGGGACCCCGAACAGCGTGTAATGCTGGGTGCGTTGCGCCGAGGTGTTGGTCGAGATGTTGGCGAGCTGCTCGACATCGGCCTGTTCGCCCTCGAGCGCCGCCCCGATGGTCAGCCGGCGGCCAAACCGGCGTTCGAACCCGGCCGTGGCAATTGCGCGGCGGCTGTGATAGGCGACCGGCGTCTCGTCGGCGATCTCGGCGGTGGCGAGGAAATCCTGGTCGGTCGCGAGAAAATCGGGCCGCCGGAAATTGGCGTTGAGGCCATAGACCTGCTGGCCTCCGGTGGCGGAGAGCCGCAGATATTCGGCGTGGCCGAACAGGTTGCGGTTTTCCCAGAACACCCGGGCGGCGACACCCTGGCTGGTGTTGTAGCCGGCCCCGGCGCCGATCGTGCGGTGCGGCCGCTCGGTCGCCTCGATCGTCATGCGCGCGATTCCGGGTTGGCCCGGTTCGGCGGTGGGCGTGATCCGCACGGCGTTGAACAGGCCGCTTTCGATCAAGATCTGCCGCGTCCGTTCGACCTTGCCGGCATCATAGACCTCGCCGCGACGCCAGCGCAGCCGACGCTCGACATAATCGGGGTCGAGGTCTTTGAGCCCCTCGATCGCCACCGCGCCAAACTGAGTCTGCGGCCCGGGCGCGATCGTGTAGGTCACCGCCATGGTGTGCGCGGCGTGGTCGATCAGAACCTGCCGGTGCTCGACCTTGGCGAAGGGATGGCCATGGTCGCCGAGAGCGTCCAGCAACGCCGTCTCGGTCGCCAGCACCGGGGCGGTGCGCGCCGGTGCCCCCGGTGTCAGCGGCAGCGGGGCCTGGCCCGGCGGGACCGCCAGCGGTTTTCCGTCCGGTCCCAGCACCGCGACCGAGACGACATGGTAGAGCGGACCAGGGGTGACTGAGACCGTGACCTGTTGCGGATCGGCGGCGGTATCGAGATGGTAGGCGAAGCCCGCGTCCCAATAGCCGAGGCTGTGCGCCGCGTCGGCCAGCCGGCCGAGGTCGCGATCGGCGCGGCGCCTGAGCGCCTCCTCGGAGGCCGGAGGCCGATCTTCGAGCGTCTTCAGTTCGGAGACTTTGGCCAACAGATCGGCGAGGTCGCTGTTGCGGGCGCCGCTGATCGTCGCCCGGTAGCGGATGTCGGCGCGGCCGGCATCGGACGGCAGCAATGCCGCGATCAGCGTCAACGCCGGCAAAATACGCCGCACCGCTGCCCGAATTCGCGCGAAAACCCCAAAGGGGCGCCGCACCAGGCCGGGCTTATCCGCTCCGGCGTGCGGTTGCGGCCTCGACCCGGCGTTTCAGCCGGCGAATCTCCGGCGCCAGCTTGCGGTCCGGAGTATCGCGCAAAAAAGCGTCGATTCCGCCCTTGTGCTCGATCGTGCGGATCGCCGCAGCGGTAATCCGCATCGGGATCGGACCGAGCACGTCGGACAACACCGAAATCTGCTGCAGATTGGGCAAAAAGCGCCGTTTGGTCTTGTTGTTGGCATGGCTGACATTATGCCCGACCTGAACGCCCTTGCCGGTGATCGCGCATCTCCGCGCCATTGCCGCACCTCGACCAAACGCAACCGCCGAACCTGCGCACCCCTTGCCGGCGCGCCGCGGGCGCGTCTTCTACGCCGCCCGGACGCCCGGCGTCAAGGAGCGGCTCGGTCGGTAAACTTCGGCGTCCGAGCCGGCAAGAAATCCTAGAGGGCATACGGCGCAGCCTGAACAGTCGGCCCCCGCCAGGGGCAGGGGCTCGAGACCCGCTTTCCCCACGGCTCGATTCGGTGAAGGCGCATGGGCGACGATAAGGTATCGGGTCGTTCCGGCTTATTTGCCATCATTCGAGTTCAAGCCGATATCGCGGGCGGCAGAATCCTTCCGCTTGTTCTTCGCGCCGAAGGAACAACCATGAGACAGCAAGGACCCGTTGCGCCGTTCGATCCGCACACCGCTCTGCGGGCGCCAACGCTCCTTCAGCGAGAAGCCAGCGACCGTGTGGTCGCCATTGGGTTGCGGGACCCCTGGCTTGGCGATCTCTACCATCGTTTGCTGAAATTACCGTGGTGGGCTTTTCTGCTCGGCTTAGCCGCGGTTTATCTCGGTTTAAACCTGCTGTTCGCGCTGCTCTACCTGCTCGGCGCCGGCGCGATCGCGAATGCGCGGCCGGGAGCATTTTCGGACGCCTTCTTTTTCAGCGTCGAGACGATATCGACGATCGGCTACGGCCAGATGTCGCCCGGCACGTTTTATGGAAATGTCGTGATGACCGCCGAGGCAATGTTTGGATTGACGTTTTTGGCCGGCTCCGTTGGCCTGTTGCTCGCACGGTTCACCCGACCGACGGCTCGGGTGATGTTCAGCAGGGTCGCGGTTGTCACGACTTACAACGGGGTCCCGACGCTCTCGCTGCGGATCGCCAATCAACGCCGCAATCAGATCCTCGAGGCCCAGGTCTCGGTCACTCTCGTCCGCGACGAGCGAACCATCGAAGGCGAGTGGATGCGCCGTTTCTACGATCTGCAACTGGTCCGCCAGCGCAGCCCGATTTTTGCGATGTCCTTCACGGTGATGCACGCGATCGACGGGGCGAGCCCGTTATCGAATGCGACGGCATCGTCCCTGGCGGCGGAGGAGGCGGAACTGGTCGTGACCGTCACCGGTATTGACGAGACGATGTCGCAAGCGGTCCACGCGCGCACCTCCTATCTGGCGCACGAGGTCCTGTGGGGCCGCCGTTTCGCCGATGTGTTCACCGAGACCGAGGACGGCCGCCTGGCCATCGATTACCGCCGGTTTCACGACACCGAACCGATCCGAACACTCGCGCCAAATCCGTCCTGATCTGCGCAGCGCGTGCCTTCGCGCAGCTCTTTGGCCGGCAGCCGCGAAGGTGCGCTCGGTTTACCGGACGAGCGTCTTCTGGGTTTCGAGGTCGTCCTCGATGAAGGCCTGGACGGCCTCGTCGATGCCGGATTCGGCGGCAAAGCCGAGGGCGGCGGCGCGCGGGGCGGCGAGCGCCTGCGGCCAGCCGGCGACGATCGCCTCGATCTGCGAGTCGTGCTCCCAGCGAATATGCCCGAGAGCGGCATCGCCGCCGGCCCGG
This sequence comes from uncultured Alphaproteobacteria bacterium, assembly GCA_963832875.1. Classification (GTDB taxonomy): domain Bacteria; phylum Pseudomonadota; class Alphaproteobacteria; order ATCC43930; family CGMCC-115725; genus AP-15. The sequence goes on from CAWHWB010000014.1 coordinate 47,588, forward strand.
CGCACCGCCTCGACCATTTCACCGACCGCGACCGAGAAGCCCGGCAATTGCAACGAGCGGTTGGCGCCGAACGCGTTGGCGGGCAATTCGTGGGCGTGGTGCAGGGCGGCAACGACCCGGCGCGGCGAGGCCAAGGCCATGACCAGATCGGGCGAGACCGGGCAGGTTGCGTCGTTTCCCGAGAGCGGCTCGCGAATGATCGAGGAGGCGAAGGTCGAGGCGGCGCGGTTCGGCCGGCCCGGCCGCACCACCACGGTCGGCAGCCGCAACGCGCGACCGTCAACAAAGCCTTTGCGGCTGTAATCGTTGACCAGCAATTCGCCGATCGCTTTCTGCGTGCCATACGAGCTTTGCGGCCTCAACGGCGTGTCGTCGCCGACAGTCGGCGGGAGCTTGCCGCCATAGACCGCGAGCGAGCTGGCGAAGACCAGGCGCGGGCAGGCGCCGAGCGCGCGGCAAGCGTCGAGCACGGCGCGGGTGCCGTCGAGGTTGACCCGGTATCCGAGGTCGGGGTCGGCCTCGGCCTGGCCGCTGACCACGGCGGCGAGGTGGAACACCGCGGCGGCGCCGGGTGCGAGCAGCCGGCGCATGGTCTCGCGATCGGCGATGTCGCCGGTTGCGAGTTTCAGCCGCCGGTCGTCCGGCAGCGGCGATGCCGGGGCGGCGTTGTCGAACAGCACCAGCTCGTCGAGGGGTCCCAGGCTGCTGCCCCGCTCGAGCAGCAGCAATGCCAGCCGCCGGCCGAGAAAGCCGCAGCCGCCGGTAATGACGATGCGCATGACCGAGAGCCTTAGCCAAAATCAGTTGCGGGACCCTATCATGTTTCGCCCCGTTCCCGCACTGGCGCGCGGCCCCGGCGGCAGCGTCGGCAGACCGACGCAATTTAGGTCATTTTCGGCAGGGCAATTTGGGGGTAGGTCAGTTTGGGCGAGGCTCCCATCAGGAGGATACGGCATGCTCCCAACCCCGCGCTTTCATCACCTTCACTTGAATTCGGTCGATCCCGACCGCGCGATCGGCTTTTACACCCGTCAGTTCCCGACCACGGCGAAGAGCAATTGGGGCGGGTTTCCGGCGCTCAAATCGCCGAACGACGTGATGGTGCTGTTCACCAAGGTCACGACGCCGCCGACCAGCGAACCGCAGAGTGCGATCTGGCATTTCGGCTGGCACGTGACCGATGCGCGCCATAGCCTCGAAGCCTACCGGGGCCGGCCCGAGGTCGAATTGCTGCCGCTCTACACCACCGACGAGGGCGGCTCGGTGCTGATCAGCAGCGACACCTGGCCCAGCATCGGCAACGTCCTCGGCCTGACCGCGACGCAGATCGCCGAGGCCAAGGCCAACGGGACAAAACCGGCGGGTGGCGGCGGCTTCGCCTATCTGCGCGGCCCCGACAACGCGCTCGTCGAATATGCCGGCAACCACCCGGCTGAGCGCTTCAACCACGTCCATCTCTACCAGGAGGACCCGATCGGCGCGCTCGAATGGTATCAACGGCATCTGAACGCGCCGCTGCGGCCGGGCTACGCGCCGACGCCCTCCGGCGAGGCCGTGCGCGCGCCGGATCGCACCTGGCCGGCCTTGAACCGGGAGGGGATGTTCCGCACCCCGCGCGCCGGCGTCGAGTTCGGCGACGTGTCGATGATGTGGTACGCGAACCAGGGCGAGCAGCCGCTGGTCGGCTCGCGCGGGCAGTTGCAGGACCATATCGCACTGAGCGTCGCCGATCTCGACGCCTGGGCCGACAAGCTCAGGGGCGAAGGCGTAGCCTTTCTCGAACCGATCAGCCCGCTTGGCGACACCCGCGCGCTAATGATCGAAGGCCCGAGCCGCGAGGCGATCGAGCTGGTCGAGGTCAAGTAGCTGCATCCGGCTGCAAACGGGGTCTGGGGTGCTGGAGCGGAAGCTCGGAGCGGATGACGAGCTGGCTTGCCGCCGTGGCCAAGAGATGCGCTTGGTGCGCAAGCGCGGCGGCGGCCTCGATCTGGTTGGTCGCCGGCACCGCCGACAGCGCGCCAGCCGGCGACGGCGTCGCTTACACGGCGGTGATCGAGGGGCTTTGCCGAGGCTATGCCGCGGCGCAGACCGGAATGCCGGCCGACCTTTCGTTCAATCAATGCATGCTCGCGCGGCATTGCCGAGCGTCTCCCGGCTCACCAGGCTATCGCTGCGAAATGCCCGGACCGATGACCTGGCACGGCGGCGGTTATTGACTACGCCGACTTTTTTGCCGTTGCTTATTTGGTCGTATTGGCACCCAAATACCGTCGATAACTCGCGGAAAATCAAAGGAGTGGCTGGAGCGATCTCAGTCGAACGGCAGCAGCAGGGAAGCCGCCCGGGTGCGGATCTCCTCGGGTAGCGGCGCCGGCCGCCGCGCATCGAGATCAAGCTGCACGCCGAACTGGCCGAGCCGGGCGAATTCCTCGCCGGTACGCGGATCCGACATGCGATGCACAAAGCGGACCGACGAGCCGCCGAGATGGGCGATCCCTGTCTCGATCAGGTACGGGTCGCCGAGGCGCGGCGCGGCGACAACTCGCAATGCCAGCTCGAAGGTCGAGAAGCCGCGACGGGCCGCCTTCATGTATGCGCCGGTCATGCCGATCGCCGCGGAGGCCTGCAGCAGCGCGTCGGTGAATCGGTGGACGAAGGCGGCCAGCGAGAAACGCCCGTGCTCGTCGAGATCGCCCGGCCGCACCCGCCCGCGCGCACTCGGAACGGCGCCCATCAGCGATTTGGGCTCGGGCCGCGCTTCGGTCGCGGGCCCTTCCCACGCCGCGAGCTGCCGCCCGATCGCCTCGGTCCGCACCGCCGGCAGTTGGCCCGGCGGCAACTCCCATATCGCCTCGACCCAGGTCACCGTCCCGCCGCTGACCGAGTTCGACAAAGCGGTGCCCGAGCCGCAGCCCGGGATCGATCCCGATTGCAGCGCTCTCGACTTGAAAGCTATCGCCGGCGCGCAGCTCATGGACGAAGCGCAGGTTGAACCGGTGCGCGATCCCGCCGGCGCGCAACATGTCGGCGACGCCGAGACGGTCGGCGAGGTTCGCCTCGGCCTGTTCGAGGCGGTCGAGATAATAGGCGATCGTGAAGTGCTCGGTGACGTCGCATTCCCACGGCGCCACGGTGCTGCGACAGGTTTCGATCCAGTTTGCCATCGGGGTTCCAATACTGTCGGCCGGCTGCCGGATTTCGGGCACAAGCCGGGGCCGGCGCAACCACGATCTTTGTCGGCCTCGGTCCCGCACGGGCTAAAACTCCTAAGCCCGAGCATCGTCGCTTTGCCGGCCGATATCCGGCCGTCCGATGCGACCGGCGCCTTCCATGGCGGTTTCCCCCGGGCGAACCCGCTGAACCGCAGCGCGACAGCGGGTGTTATCTTCCCGCCGGGCCGCCGCCGGTGCAATTTACCGGAGCGAACCCGAGGCAGCAGCGCGGCGATAACTGCGCGCTGCGGCTCAGCTGGCGCACGTCGCTGACGTGTGGCAACGCACCCACAGAGGAACTCCATGGCCGTTTTGACCACGACGCCGATCCACGAAGCCCAAAACCGCGAGGGCCAAATCCTCGAGGGCCAAATCCGCGAGGGGCTACCCTATCCGCTCGGCGCCACCTGGGATGGCAAGGGGGTCAATTTCGCGCTGTTCTCGGCGCACGCGACCGGCGTCGAGCTCTGCATCTTCGACCAAACCGGAGAGCACGAGACGGCACGCATCGAATTGCCCGAATATACCGACGAGATCTGGCACGGCTATGTGCCCGGCCTCGATCCGGGGACGATCTACGGCTACCGCGTGCACGGCCCCTACGAACCCGAGGCGGGCCATCGCTTCAACCCCAACAAGCTGCTTGCTCGACCCCTACGCGCGCGGCCATTTCGGCGACCTCAAATGGGACCCGGCGGTGTTCGGCTATCAGATGGAATCGGGCGACGACACCACCTTCGACGAGCGCGACAGCGCGCCGTTCATGCCCAAATCGGTGGTCGTCGACCCGAATTTCGACTGGCAGGGCGAGCCCGCCCGCCGCGCCGTCCCGTGGGAGCACACGATCGTCTACGAGCTGCACATGCGCGGCTATACCAAGCTCCACCCCAAACTGTCCAAAGAATGGCGTGGCACCTACAAAGGTCTGTCGAATGAGGTGCTCGAATACATCAAATCCTTGGGCGTAACCTCGGTCGAGCTGTTGCCGATTCACACTTTCATCAACGACAGCCAGCTGCTCGACAAGGGGCTGACCAATTACTGGGGCTACAATTCGATCGGCTTCTTTGCGCCGGACCCGCGCTATGCCCACGAACGCGAGCAGACCCTGCGCGAATTCAAGGAGATGGTGGCGCGCCTGCACGAGGCGAGGCTCGAGGTCATTCTCGACGTGGTCTACAACCACACGGCCGAGGGCAACGAGCTCGGCCCGACCCTGTCGTTCAAGGGCATCGACAACGCCTCGTACTACCGGCTGCTGCCCGACCAGCCGCGCTACTACATCAACGACACCGGCACCGGCAACACGCTGAACCTGAGCCATATGCGCGTCATTCAGATGGTCGCTGACAGCCTGCGCTATTGGGCGGGCGAAACCCATGTCGACGGCTTCCGCTTCGATCTCGGCACCATTCTCGCGCGCGAGCCCGACGGGTTCGACCATCAGAGCGGGTTTCTGAAGGCGTGCTGTCAGGACCCCGAATTGCGCACCGTCAAGCTGATCGCCGAGCCGTGGGATTGCGGACCGGGCGGCTACCAGGTCGGCGGCTTCCCGCCCGGCTGGGCCGAATGGAACGACAAGTTTCGCGACGTCGCGCGCGACTTCTGGCGCGGCGCGGCCCCGGCGAGCGCTCTCGCCCCGCGGCTGTGCGCCTCGGCCGATCTGTTCAACCACCGCGGCCGCAAGCCCTGCGGCCTGCGTCAATTTCGTCACCGCCCATGACGGCTTCACGCTCGACGACCTCGTCTCCTACAACGACAAGCACAATGAGGCGAATGGCGAGGACAATCGCGACGGCAGCTCCGACAACCATTCCTGGAACTGCGGCGCCGAAGGACCGACCGACGATCCGGAAGTCAACGCGCTGCGCGACCGCCAGCTGCGCAACATCCTCGCCACTCTGTTGCTGTCGCAGGGCACGCCGATGCTGCTCGCCGGCGACGAGTTCGCGCCGCACGCAGAACGGCAACAACAACGCCTACTGCCAGGACAACGAGATCAGCTGGGTCAACTGGGACATTGCAGACAAAGGCCACTCCTTGATCCGCTTCGTGCAAAAGCTGACCGCGCTGCGCCACAAATACCCGATCCTGCGCCGCGCCCGGTTTCTGACCGGCGCCTATAACGAAGAGCTCGGGGTCAAGGACGTGACCTGGGTCAACGCCTCGGGCGACGAGATGACGCCGGAGGAATGGGACGATATGAGCATGGAGTGCTTTGGCATGCTGATGGACGGCCGCGCCCAGCCGACCGGCATCCGCCGGCGCGGTGAAGACGCGACCTTGCTGATGGTGCTGAACGCCTATCACGACCTCGTCGGCTTCACCCTGCCGGAAACCGCCGGCGGGTCGCAATGGTCGCTGCTGATCGATACCAACCTCGCCGAGGATGCCGAACTCGGCAGCTTCGCGACCGGCGAGGCCTACGGTGTCACCGGCCGCTCCCTGCTGCTGTTCGCCCTCGAGCCAGAAACCGCCGCCGAGGCGGCCGCCGACTAACGGCGCCCATCTACGCGCGTCGGTCGTGAAGCGCGCCGGCCGATGATCGAGCGGTACAGCGACCACGCCGCCAATGAGCGGACGTTTCTTGCCTGGGTGCGCACCGCGATCGCCATCATGGCGTTCGGGTTCCTGGTTCAGAAATTCGACCTGTTCCTGCGGATCGCCGCCGGCTCCTTCGCCGCGCGGTCCGCGCCGGCGCGGGGTCAGACCGTCGGCACCGCCGCCGGCCTGCTGCTGATCGTGCTGGGCGGCGCCATGATGGTTTTCGCCGCGATCCGCTTCCGCAAGACCGCGCTCGCTATCGACGCCGCAGAAATGCGGCCAGGTCCGGGGGTGGGGCTGGACCTGACCCTGGTGGCGCTGCTGCTGCTGCTCGGGGCGATTTTGTTCCTCTATATGATTTATTCGGTATTCAGCCGGTTCTGAGGCGAAAGCTCTTTCGATGCCGCTCGGGCGCTTGCCGGGAACGGAAACACCGCTATATTCCGCCGCCCTTTGCTGCTCAGGTAATTTTTCGGGAATGAATGAAGCACTGCTCGACGTTGTCGGCATCGGCAACGCCATCGTCGATGTGATCGCCCGGGCCGACGAGGCGTTTCTCGAACGACAGGGGCTGGTCAAGGGGACGATGGCCTTGATCGACACGGCGCGCGCCGAGGCGCTCTACGAAATGATGGGGCCGGGGATTGAGGCCTCGGGCGGGTCTGCCGGCAACACGATGGCCGGGATCGCCTCGCTCGGCGGCAACGGCGCCTATATCGGCAAGGTGCGCGACGATCTCTTGGGCTCGGTCTACCGGCACGATCTGACGGCGCAAGGGGTGCGCTTCGACACGCCGGCCGCGACCAGCGGCCCCGGCACCGCCCGCTGCTTGATTCTCGTCACCGCCGATGGTCAGCGCACTTTGAACACCTATCTCGGCGCCTGCGTGGCGCTAGGTCCCGACGACATCGACCCGGGCATCGTCGGGGCGGCTCAGGTGACCTATCTCGAAGGCTATTTGTTCGATCCGCCCTTGGCGCAGCAGGCGTTCCGCCAGGCCGCCGCCGTCGCCCACGCGGCCGGGCGCCGCGTGGCGCTGTCGCTGTCCGACCCGTTCTGCGTCGAACGCCATCGCGCGGCGTTTCGCGAGCTGGTGGATGGGCATGTCGATATCCTCCTCGCCAACGAAGTCGAGATCTGCTCGCTCTACGAGACCGGCGATTTCGCCGCCGCGGCCGCCGCGGTGCGCGGTCATGTCGCGATCGCCGCCTTGACCCGCAGCGCTCTCGGCAGCCTGATCCTGGCCGACGGCGCTGAGCATACGGTGGCGGCGGCGCCAGTCGCCCGCGTCGTCGATACCACCGGCGCCGGCGATCTCTACGCCAGCGGGTTTCTCTATGGCTTGACTCACGGGCTGCCGCTCCCGGCCTGCGGCAGGATCGGCAGCTTGTGCGCCGCGGAAATCATTAGCCATGTCGGCGCCCGTCCCGAGGTCGCGCTGTCGCGGCTGGTCGCGGCATCCGGCCCCGTCTGACCAGCGCGGGGCCGTGGCTGTGTCGGCGCAGCACCGGCGTTCCAGCGCTGCGCTCCCCTCAACGGCTTGACCTGCGGCCAGTCGCTTCCCAATTGGGGTAAGATCGTCAACTTGCGCGTTGCCGAAATCGTCTGTGATGCCGGCCGCGGCCCGAGCGCAGCTTGTCGGCAGCTCGTCACCCCGCCGATGATGGCCGCTGCAAACTCGCTGCAAAAAACAGCGGGGACAGCAAAACCTCGCGATCTTGCCGCGCCCTCCGGGGCGCGGATCGGTATTGGAACCATGGATATCCGCAACATTGCGATCATCGCCCATGTCGACCACGGCAAGACCACCCTGGTCGACGCCATGCTGCGCCAGTCGGGTGCCTTTCGTGCCAATCAGCAGGTGGCCGAGCGGGCGCTCGATTCGAACGAGCTCGAACGCGAGCGCGGCATCACGATCCTGGCGAAATGCACCTCGATCGTCTGGCGGGGCGTGCGCATCAACATCGTCGACACGCCGGGCCACGCCGATTTCGGCGGCGAGGTCGAGCGCATCCTCAACATGGTCGATGGCGTGCTGGTGCTGGTCGACGCCGCCGAGGGGCCGATGCCGCAGACCAAGTTCGTGCTCGGCAAGGCGTTGCGCCAGGGCCTCCATCCGATCGTCGTGATCAACAAGGTCGACCGCCCGGACGCTCGCGCCGGCGCCGTCCACAACGAGATCTTCGATCTGTTCGCGGTGCTCGAGGCGAGCGAGGCGCAGCTCGATTTCCCGACCCTGTTCGCCTCGGGGCGCAACGGCTGGGCGGTCGCGGATTTGGATGCGCCGCGCCGCGACCTTGCCCCGCTGTTCGAGCTGATCCTGTCGCACGTGCCGCCGCCCGCGGCCGATCCCGAGGCGCCGTTCGCGATGCTGGCGACGACCTTGGATTACGACCCCTACCTCGGCCGGGTGCTGACCGGGCTGATCCACTCTGGGGTGGCCCGGCTCAACATGCCGGTCAAGTCGCTCGGCCGCGACGGCCGGGTCATCGAACAGGCGCGGCTAACCAAATTGCAGGCGTTCCGCGGGCTCGACCGCCGCCCGATCGAGGAGGCGCAGGCAGGCGACATCATCGCCGTCGCCGGGCTCGCCCTGACCACGGTCGCCGACACGATCTGCGCGCCTGAGGTCATGCTGCCGCTGCCGGCCGACCCGATCGACCCGCCGACCCTGGCGATGACCTTTTCGGTCAACGACAGCCCGCTCGCCGGGCGCGAGGGAACCAAGGTGACCTCGCGGATGATCGGCGAGCGCCTATTCCGCGAGGCCGAAGGCAATGTCGCGATCGAGGTCACCCAGAGTGCGCAGAAGGAGGCGTTCGAGGTCGCCGGCCGCGGCGAATTGCAGCTCGGCGTTTTGATCGAGACGATGCGGCGCGAAGGCTACGAATTGTCGATCTCGCGCCCGCGGGTGCTGTTCAAGAGCGATCCGGCGACCGGCCGGCGGCTCGAGCCGATCGAGGAGGTCGTGGTCGATGTCGACGAGGAATTCGCCGGCATCGTCGTCGACAAGATGAGCCGCCGCAAGGCCGAGATGCAGCAGATGCGGCCCTCAGGCGGCGGCAAGCTGCGGCTGACTTTTTTGGGGCCGACGCGCGGGCTGATCGGCTATCAGGGCGAGTTCCTGACCGACACCCGCGGCACCGGGGTCATGAGCCGGCTGTTCCACGGCTACGCACTGCACAAGGGGCCGCTCGAAGGCCGCCGCAACGGCGTCCTGGTGTCGACCGCCAATGGGGTCGCGATCGCCTATGCGCTGTGGAATCTCGAAGAGCGCGGACCGATGTTCATCGATCCGGGAGCGCAGATCTACGAGGGGATGATCATCGGCGCCCATACCCGCGGCAACGACCTCGACGTGAACCCGGCCAAGGGCAAGCAACTGACCAACATCCGCACCACGTCGAAGGACGAGGCGGTGCGGCTGACCCCGCCGGTGGCGATGAGCCTCGAACAAGCGATCGCCTATATCGGTGACGACGAACTGGTCGAGGTCACCCCCAAATCGATCCGCCTGCGCAAGCGCCTCCTCGACCCCAACGTGCGCAAACGCGCCGCCCGCGCCGCCGCCGCCGAGTAGCCTTGGTTGCGGATGCGAAGCCGCGCTCAGATCCCGCTCTCGATCCGGCGTGCGATCCATTGATTGAGGCTCACCCCTTCGGCCTGGGCGCGCAGCGCCGCGTGCCGGTCGGTTTGCGGACTGACGCGGAGCAGGATCTTGGCGCTGTGCGGCCGGTCCGGCGGCTCGCCGCGTTCGGCGCAGAAGGCGAGGTGGTCGTCGATGCTGCGGCGGAAGGCTTGCTAGACTTCGGCGAAGGTCGCGCCCTCGAAGGTGATTACATGCCCTTAGCCCGGATCGTGGTTTGACTTTGGCGCGCCGCCGGTTGTAGCCTTGCGCCATTCCCGAAAATGCGGGCGAAACGCCACGGCTCCCGCTGCTTTCGAGCGCGGACGGCCCTACCGGGACAACAACAACCTGAAACGGACCTCGATCGGATGAGCAGCAAGCGTCAGGAACCGAAGTACAAGATCAACCGGCGTCTCGGGGTCAATCTGTGGGGGCGGCCGAAGAGCCCGCTCAACCGCCGCGAATACGGGCCCGGCCAGCACGGTCAGCGGCGCAAGAAGCCGTCCGATTTCGGCACCCAGCTCGCCGCCAAGCAGAAACTCAAGGGCTATTACGCCAACCTCGGCGAACGCCAGTTCCGCAGGCTTTACGAAGAGGCGGTCCGCCGTCGCGGCGACACAGGCGACAATCTGATCGAGCTGTTGGAGCGCCGGCTCGACGCGGTCGTCTATCGCATGAAGCTGGTGCCGACCCCGTTCGCCGCGCGCCAGCTGGTCAATCACGGGCATGTCCGGGTCAATGGCCGGCGGGTGACGATCCCGTCCTACACGGTCCGTGACGGCGACGAGATCGAGCTCGGCGGCAAGGCGAAGGCCATGGCGCTGGTGCTCGAAGCATCGAGATCCGGGGAGCGTGACGTTCCCGATTACGTCGAAATCGACCACGATCGCATGAAGGGCCGCTTCATTCGCGCGCCAAAGCCGACCGATGTGCCCTATCCGGTGTCGATGGAGCCGAACCTCGTCATCGAGTTTTATTCGCGCTGATCCGTCTGCGCTGATCCTCTGGGCGAAGCCGGCGGCGCGGTTCGATCCACTGGTCGAAGGCCCCGCACCGCAGCGGGTCGAAGCTGTCTTGCCGGAAATTAGCCGACGCCGCGGCAAGTCTTCGCGAGTGTAGCCGGCGCCGCGCCCTGATGTGCGCCGCGATCGAACGGGACGATGGCAATGCTGATTGTGCCGATCACGGTCGTCCTTCTGCTGGTCCTGATCAACGGCTTTTTTGCGATGGCCGAGATTGCGCTGGTCTCGGCCAGGACGGCGCGGCTGAAGGCGCTGAGCGAGGCCGGAAGCCCGGGCGCCCAGGCTGCGCTCGAACTGCGCTCGGACCCCTCGCGCCTGCTCGCTACGGTGCAGATCGGGATCACCGTGATCGCGGTCTTGTCAGGCACCTTCGGCCAGGCCACCTTGGGCGAACGCCTGCAATCGGTGCTCGACAGCCGTTCCGGGTTCATCGGCCATTACGCGCACGCGATCAGCATGGCGATCGTGGTCATCGCGATCTCATATCTGTCGCTGATCATCGGCGAACTGGTTCCCAAGCGCATCGCTCTGGTCCATCCCGAGCGGATTGCCGCGGCGTTGGCGCGGCTGATGCGGGGGATGGCGCGGGCGGGAGCGCCGATCGAATGGTTTCTGAGCGCTTCGGCCGATCTGGTGCTGCGCCTTTTGCCGTTGCGCAGCGAAGGGGCGCAGCCGGTGACCGATCAAGAGATCAGCTACATGCTGCGCGAAGGGACCGCAACCGGCCACATCCCGCAGGCCGAGACCGAGATCGTCGAAATGGCGCTGCGGCTCGGCGACCGCCGCGCCAACACGGTGATGACGCCGCGCACCCAGATCGAGTGGCTCGATCTCGACGATCCGGAGGAAGAGAACCGGCGTAAGCTCCGCGGCAGCCCCCATTCCCGCTTCCCAGTGGTGCAAGGCGGCTCGCAGCAGGTCATCGGCATCGTCGAAGCCAAGGAGCTGCTCGGCCGTTGCCTCGCCGGGCTGCCGCTCGATCTGCGCGCGGCGACGCGACCGCCACTCTATCTGCCGAACACGGTCAGCGTGCTGCGCGTCCTCGACGTGTTCAAAAGCTCGGGCGAGCCGATGGCGCTGATCGTCGACGAATACGGCGATCTCGAAGGGCTGGTCACGCCGAGCGACATCCTCGAGGCCTTGGTCGGCGACATTCCGGGCTCGGGCGACGCCGATCAGCGGGTGGTGCGACGCGAAGACGGCACCTGGCTGATCGACGGCATGGTCGGCCTCGACGAGCTGAAGCAGGTGCTGGGCCAGTCCCATCTCTCCGGCGAGGACGCCGATTTCCACACCCTCGGCGGCTATCTGATGGCCCGGCTCAACCGGGTGCCGATGATCGCCGACCGGGTCACCGCCGACGGCTACCAGTTCGAGGTCGTCGAGATGGACGGCCGCCGGGTCGACCGGGTGCTGATCTCGCCGCTCGTCGCCAAGGGAAGGCGGTGACGCATCCTGGCGGAGGGCCACGGTGCAACTCGACACTGACGACGCTATGTCTCGTGGCATGGGCGCGCGAGTGGGATGCGGCGAGTTTGCGGAGGCTACCGCTTTGACCGGGGGCGCCGAACTCGTCACGAAAACGGACATGCAGATCGCGCCGGGCGATCTCGAACAGCGGCTGACCATCAAAATCGGCAGCATGCTCATTGTCGCCGTGGACATCCTGGCGGCGCTGCGTTTTTTCCCCACGGTGCATCCGTGACGGACGGCCGCGCCCTGCCTGCCCTCCTCGGAATAAGGGACAAGGTTACGTTCTGGCGGGGCGCCGCAACGGTGCTCGCGACCGTGGCGCTCGCCCTCCTGGTCGCGACGCTCGTCGCGCGTCCCTCGCCCGAGTTTACCGAGCGGAAGGTTATTGCCCTCGTGCGCGACCGCGCCCAGCGCCCGCTATGGGCGATCCGGCTCGCCCGCTCGGCTCATCAGATCGCCGTCGACAGCCTGATGCCGCCACCGGTGCCGGCCGGCCATGTCTATCAGCTCTGGCTCGAGGTGCCGGGGGCCGGCGCGCCGCGACCGCTCGGCCTGTTGCCGCAATCCGGGCGCACGGAAATTCCCGAGGCACCGGTCGATACCCGCTTGTTGACCGGGCCCGGCGAACTGGTCGTCACGGTCGAGGCCAAGGGCGGCTCGCAGCAACCGGGGCCGACTGGGCCGGCGCTGTTTCTCGGCAAGCTCGATACTCCGGGCTGAACCCGGGCGGCAACGCAAATGTTAAAAAGCGCGACGTTTAAGTTTTTTTGACAACGCATCGGTCAGTAAGGGGCGGGGCTTTAGCTGACTATGGACGCGCGGCTTCGGTCGCAGCAAGTTCGTGAATGTCGGGCGTGAATATCGGCTCGACCGATGACACGGCCCCTCTTATAGTGGCCGGCCAAAGGCGGGGATTTCGAAAAATTGCGGCAAAACCACTACGCCCCGTCGGTTGCCGTGGTCATGGGCGTCGCCGGCGCCGGCAAGACCACGGTCGGGGAGCGCCTGGCGGAACGGCTCGGTTGGGAATTCGCTGAGGGGGATCGGTTTCACCCGCCGGAGAATGTGGCAAAGATGCAAAGCGGGCATCCGTTGACCGATGCGGACCGGGCGCCGTGGCTCGCCGCCATCGCCGGGGCGATCGACGCCTGGCAGGCGCGCAACGCCCGCGGCGTGATGACCTGCTCGGCGTTGAAGCGCGAATATCGCCGTCGGATCATCGGCGACCGGCCGGGAGTTCGCCTGGTTTACCTCAACGGCTCGCGTGAGCTGATCGCCGCGCGCCTCGCCGCCCGGCGGAATCATTTCATGCCGGCGAGCCTGCTCGACAGCCAGTTCGCCACCCTCGAACCGCCCGGCCCGAACGAAAACCCGATAACGGTGGCAATCGATCAACCGATCGATCGCATCGTGGAGCAGATCGCCGCTGCTATGAACTGCGACGGTGCAACGAACTTGTGACCCGGGTTTCCCGATGACCAAGACCCGATGACGGAGAAAAGATCAATGGCGCCCGCCGGCTCGATCGACGAAGTCTGCGTCAACACCATCCGCACGCTGTGCATCGACGCGGTGCAGCAGGCCAATTCCGGCCATCCCGGAACGCCGATGGCGATGGCGCCGCTGGTCTACACGCTCTGGCAAGATTTTCTGCGCTTTGATCCGGCCGACCCGATTTGGCCCAACCGCGACCGCTTCGTCTTGTCCTCGGGGCATGCTTCAACCCTGCTCTATTCGCTGTTGCACCTGACCGGCGTCACTTCGGTCGACGCCGAGTACGAGCGGCTCGGCACGCCCGCGGTGTCGCTCGACGATCTGAAGCACTTCCGCCAGCTCGGCAGCAAATGCCCAGGCCATCCCGAATACCATCTGACCTCGGGGATCGAGACCACGACCGGACCGCTCGGCCAGGGGATCGCCAACAGCGTCGGCATGGCGATCGCGGCCGATTGGCTGGCCCGGCATTTCAACCGGCCCGGGTTCGATATATTCGATTACGACGTCTTTGCGCTGTGCGGCGACGGCTGCATGATGGAGGGAGTGGGCAGCGAGGCGGCCTCGCTCGCCGGCCATCTGCGGCTCGGCAACCTAACCTGGATCTACGACAGCAACCACATCACGATCGAGGGCCACACCTCGCTCGCGTTCTCCGAGGATGTCGCGGCCCGGTTTCTCGGCTATGGGTGGCAGGTCCTGCGGGTCAGCGACGCCAACGACCGCGAGCGGATCGCCGGTGTGATCGCCGACGCCCAGCGCACCGACGAGCGGCCGACCCTGATCATTATCGAAAGCCATATCGCCTATGGCGCGCCGCACAAGCAGGATACCTCCGCCGCGCATGGCGAGCCCTTGGGCGCAGACGAGGTGCGCGCGACCAAACGCGCCTACGGCTGGCCGGAAGACGCGAAATTCCTGGTGCCCGATGGCGTCTATGAGCATTTCGCCGCCACCTTTGGCGCGCGCGGCAAAAAGCTGCGGGCTAAGTGGCTGGCGTTGTTCGAACGCTACCGCGCCGAATACCCAGACCTCGCCGATGCTTGCGAGCGCATGCAGCGGCGCGATCTGCCGGAAGGCTGGGATCGGGACATCCCGGTCTTTGCGGCCGATCCCAAAGGCATCGCCAGCCGGGATTCCTCGGCCCAGGTGCTGAACGCGATAGCCCCGAAGCTGCCCTGGCTGTTGGGCGGCGCCGCCGATCTCGCGCCCTCGACCAAGACGCGGCTTACCTTTGCCGGCGCCGGCGATTTCGAGGCCGGCGAATTCGGCGGCCGCAATTTCCATTTCGGCATCCGCGAGCATGCGATGGGCTCGATCTGCAACGGCATGTCGGTGTCGAAACTGCGACCCTACGGCTCGGGCTTTCTGATCTTTTCCGACTATATGAAGGCGCCGATACGGTTGAGCGCGCTGATGGAATTGCCGGTCGTTTGGATCTTTACCCATGATTCGATCGGTGTCGGTGAGGACGGGCCGACCCACCAGCCGGTCGAGCAGGTGATTGGGCTGCGCGGCATCCCCGGACTGATCGTGCTGCGCCCGGCCGACGCCAACGAGGTCGCCGAGGCATGGCGGCTCGTCTTGGCATTAAAGCACCAGCCGGCCTGCCTCATTCTGAGCCGGCAGAATCTGCCGACCCTCGATCGCGCCCGCTACGCCACGGCGAGCGGGCTCAAGCGCGGCGCTTACGTTCTCGCCGATTCGGGCCGCGGGCCGCCCGAGGTGATCCTGATCGCCACCGGGAGCGAGGTCTCGCTGTGCGTCGAGGTTTATGAAAAGCTCGCTGCCGAAGGGGTCAAGGTGCGGGTCGTCAGCATGCCGTCCTGGGAATTGTTCGAGCATCAGGACACGGCCTACCGCGCTTCGGTGCTACCCCCTGAGGTGACCCGCCGGGTCGCGGTCGAGCAGGCCTCGACCCTCGGCTGGGAGCGTTACACCGGACTGCGGGGCACCATTGTCGGGATGAAGACTTTCGGCGCTTCGGCGCCCTTGAAAGAACTTCTCGTCAAATTCGGGTTCACCCCCGAGCACGTCTATGCCGCTGCCAAAGAGCAGCTCGCCCGCAAGGAGTAACACCATGGCCAACCCGCTGAAGACACTTAATGAGTACGGGCAGTCGGTGTGGCTCGACTTTGTCAGCCGCGAGCTGTTAAAGACGGGACAGCTAACGCATCTGATCGCCGATGACGGGTTGCGTGGGGTCACCTCGAACCCGTCGATCTTTGAAAAGGCGATCGGGCACGGCGACGATTACGACGAGCTGATCGCCGCGGCGCAAAAGAACGGCGATCTCGACCCTGGCGCGCTGTTCGAGGAGCTTGCGGTCCGCGACATCCAGGAAGGGGCCGACGCGCTGCGCCCGGTCTATCATCAGACCCAGGGACGCGACGGTTTTATCAGCCTCGAAGTTTCGCCCTATCTGGCGATGAAGACGCACGAGACGATCGAGGAGGCGCGTCGCCTGTGGCGCGAGGTCGGACGCGAGAATCTGATGGTCAAGGTGCCCGGCACCAAGGCCGGGCTGCCGGCGATCCGCACCCTGATCGGCGAGGGCATCAACATCAACGTCACTCTTTTATTCTCGCAAGAGGTCTATGCCGAGGTCGCCGAGGCTTATATCTCGGGGCTCGAGGCCCTTGCGAAAAAAGGCGGCGACCCGCACAAGGTCGCGAGCGTCGCCAGTTTCTTTGTGAGCCGCATCGATACCCTCGTCGACGAGGCACTCGACAAGCGCATCGATGCGACCGCCGATGCCACAAATAAAACGCGATTGGAGCGGCTGAAGGGCAAGGTCGCGATCGCCAACGCCAAGCTCGCCTATCAGCTCTACAACAAGATCTACAGCGACGAGCGCTGGCAGAGATTGGCGCAGCAAGGGGCGCAATCGCAGCGGCTCTTATGGGCCAGCACCGGGACCAAGAACAAGGCCTACAGCGACGTGCTCTATGTCGACGAGCTGATCGGCGCCGACACGGTCAACACGATGCCACCGGCAACGATGGACGCCTACCGTGACCACGGCCGGCCGCGCTCGAGCCTTGTCGAGGATATCGAGAGTGCGCGGGCGGTCATGGCGGCCTTGCCAGGCGCCGGGATTTCGATCGAGGCGGTGACCGCCAAGCTGGTCGAGGACGGCGTGCGCCAGTTTGCCGACGCGGCCGACCAGCTCTATGCCGCGGTCCAGAAAAAGCGCCGCACGGTGTTGGGGCCGAAGCTCGATGCGATGTCGCATAAGCTTCCCGCCGCGCTGGACAAAGAAGTCGCCGAGGTCCTGGAGGATTGGCGCCGCGAGGGCAAGGTCCGGCGGCTGTGGGCCGGCGACGCCTCGCTGTGGACCGAAACCGATGAAGCGAAATGGGTCGGCTGGCTCGGGGTCGTCGACCAGCAGCTGGCGGCGGCGGCACACCTGCAGGATTTCGCCGCGGACATCAAAGCCGCGGGCTTTCGCCATGTGCTGCTGCTCGGGATGGGCGGGTCGAGCCTTGGCCCCGAGGTGTTCGCTCGAACTTTCGGGACAAAGGCCGGCTTTCCGGCATTGCACGTGCTCGATTCGACCGATCCGGCTCAGATCCGTCGCTTCGAGGGCCTGATCGATCCGGCCCATACCCTCTTCATCGTGTCAAGCAAGTCCGGCAGCACGCTCGAGCCCAACATCTTCAAGCAGTATTTTTTCGAGCGGGCAAAACAGGCGGTTGGCGGCGCGGAGGCGGCAAAGCGCTTTGTTGCGATCACCGATCCCGGCTCCTCGCTCGAGAAGGGGGCCCGCAACGAGGGTTTCCGCGCCATCTTCCACGGCCTGCCGAGCATCGGCGGCCGCTATTCGGTGTTGTCGAATTTCGGCATGGTGCCGGCGGCGGCGATTGGGGTCGATCCGCGCGCTTTTCTAGAAAATACTGCAGAGATGGTGCGCTCGTGCGCGCCCAGCGCACCGCCGGTTGAGAACCCCGGCGTGATTCTCGGCGCGATCCTCGGCGTCTGCCAGCGCCACGGTCGCGACAAGGCGACGATCATTGCCTCGAAGGGCATCGCCGATTTCGGCGCCTGGCTCGAGCAACTGCTCGCCGAATCAACCGGCAAGCTCGGCAAGGGGATCGTGCCGTTCGATGCCGAGCCGTTGGGTGCGCCCGCGGTCTACGGCGCCGACCGTGTTTTTGCCTATCTGCGGCTCGCCGCCGACCAGGACGGCGAGCAGGAGCGTGCGGTTGCGGCGCTCGAAGCGGCCGGTCACCCGGTGGTCCGGATCGTCGTTTCGGACCCGATGCAGCTCGGCCAGGAATTCTTCCGCTGGGAGATGGCGACCGCGGTCGCCGGCTCGATCATCGGCATCAACCCGTTCGACCAGCCCGATGTCGAAGCGAGCAAGGTCAAGACCCGCGACCTGACCACGGCTTATGAGAAAACCGGGGCGCTGCCCGAGGAGAAGCCGTTCTACGCCGATGCCGGGTTCGAGCTCTTCGCCGACCCGAAGAACGAGGCAGCGCTGGCGCCGTCAGCGACCAACTTGACGGCAGCGCTCAAGGCGCATTTCGGCCGAATCGAGGCCGGCGATTATGTGGCGTTGCTCGCTTATATCGAGCGCAACCCCTCGCATACCGAGACCCTGCAGAGCTGGCGCCGCACGATCCGCGACCGCACCAAGGCCGCGACGTGTCTCGGCTTCGGCCCGCGCTTTCTGCATTCGACCGGTCAGGCCTATAAGGGCGGCCCGAACAGCGGCGTCTTTTTGCAGATCACCTGCGACGACGCCGCGGATCTGCCGGTGCCGGGTCAGAAATACACCTTTGGCGTGGTCAAGGCGGCACAGGCGCGCGGCGATTTCGAGGTTTTGGCCGAACGCGGCAGGCGCGCGCTGCGCGTCCATATCAAGGGCGACCTCGAGGCCGGTCTCGCGGCTCTTGGGCGCGCCGTCGAACAGGCCCTGTCGTAAGCCGTCTCAGGCAACGCAACAGCAGGAGGGTTCAGATGCAACTTGGAATGATCGGTCTCGGCCGCATGGGCGGCAACATCGTGCGCCGGCTGATGAAGAACGGGCACAGCTGCGTCGTCTACGACAAGAGCGCAGACACGGTGCAGGAATTCGCCGGCGAAGGCGCCAAGCCGAGCAAGGACCTCGCCGATTTTGTCAAGCAGCTGGAGGCGCCGCGCGCGGTCTGGGTGATGCTACCGGCCGGCCGGATCACCGACGAGACGATCGTCGAGTTGAGCGGCCTGCTGGCCAAAGGTGACATCGTCATCGACGGCGGCAACTCGTTTTATCAGGACGATATCCGCCACGCCGAGATGCTGAAGCCGCACGGCATCCACTTTGTCGATGTCGGCACCAGCGGCGGCGTGTGGGGCTTCGAGCGCGGCTATTGCATGATGATCGGGGGCGACAAAGCGGTGGTCGATCATCTCGACCCGATCCTGAAGACGCTCGCCCCTGGGATCGGAGAGATCGACCGCACGCCCGGACGCAAAGGCCTCGATCCGCGCGCCGAGGAGGGCTATCTGCATTGCGGCCCGGTTGGTGCCGGGCATTTCGTCAAGATGGTGCACAACGGCATCGAATATGGCGTCATGCAGGCCTATGCCGAAGGCTTCGACATCCTGCGCAACGTCAACATCCCGGCGGTCCCGGAAAATCGGCGCTATAAGCTCGATCTTCCCGACATCGCGGAAGTTTGGCGGCGCGGCAGCGTGATTGCGTCGTGGCTGCTCGACCTGACCGCGATCTCGCTCGCCAAAGATCCCGAGCTCTCCAAGTTTACCGGGCAGGTCGCAGATTCGGGCGAAGGCCGTTGGACAATCCAGGCGGCGATCGAGGAGGCGGTGCCGGCCGAAGTGCTGTCCTCGGCGCTCTACACCCGCTTCCGTTCCCGCCAGGACCACACCTTTGCCGAGCGCATCCTGTCGGCGATGCGCAACGAGTTCGGCGGCCACCAGGAGCCGGGAACGATTGTGAAGGACTAAGCCCATGGATGTTCGGGTCGATGCGATGGGACAGGGCGCGGCGCGGCGGGGCCTCAAGGCGCCGCCCTGCGCGGTGGTGATCTTCGGTGCCGGCGGCGATCTGACCAAGCGTCTGCTGATCCCGGCCATTTACAATCTGGCCAAGGACAAGCTCCTATCGGACAACTTTGCGATCATCGCCGCCGATCGCACGCCCAAACCGCCGGAAGCCTATCGCGATTATCTGGCCGACGGGGTGCGCAGCTTTGTCTCGGACACCGCGTCTGGCGGCGAGAAAGAGCCGTTCGACGCCAAGGCCTGGGATTTCATCGCCAGCCGCATCACCCACTTCGCTGGCGACTTTACTACTCCGGAAACCTATGCCCGCCTCGGCGATCTTCTCAAGACCATCGAGGATCGATTCAAGACCGGCGGCAACGTCCTGTTTTACCTCGCCGTCGCGGAGCAATTGTTCGGCACCATCGTCGAGCGACTTGGCGAGGCCGGGCTGGCGCGGGAAAAAGAAGGCAGTTGGCGCCGCGTCATCATTGAAAAGCCGTTCGGCCGCGACCTTCCTACCGCGCGAGCGCTCAATGCTCGTATTCTAAGAGTGTTGGAGGAGCCGCAAATCTTCCGCATGGACCATTTCCTCGGCAAGGAGACGGTCCAGAACATCATGGCGCTGCGGTTTTCGAACGCGATCTTCGAGCCGTTGTGGAACCGCGACCATATCGACCACGTCCAGATCACCGCGGCCGAAACCGTCGGCGTCGAGCGCCGCGCCAATTTTTACGAGGTCACCGGCGCGTTGCGCGACATGGTGCCGAACCATGTCTTTCAGCTGTTGAGCCTGACCGCGATGGAATCGCCGAACTCGTTCGCCGCCGACGCGGTCCGCAACGAAAAAACCAAGGTCCTCGAAGCGGTCCAGCCGCTCGACGACGAGGCGGTGCGCCGCAACGTCGTGCGCGGGCAATATGCCGCGGGCGCGATCAACGGCAACCCGGTCCAAGGTTATCGCCAGGAACCGGGGGTCAAGCCGGACAGCACGACCGAGACCTACGTCGCCCTTCGGCTCGGCATCGAGAACTGGCGATGGGCGGGCGTGCCGTTCTATCTGCGCACCGGCAAGCGGCTGACCCGGCGCACGACCGAAATCGCGATCCATTTCAAGCAGGCGCCGTTTGCCCTGTTCCGCGACACCCCAGTCGATATTCTGGCCCACAACGTGCTGATCCTGCAGATCCAGCCCGACGAGGGCATTTCCTTGCAATTCGGGGCCAAGATGCCGGGCCCGCGGATCGAGCTCGGCAAGGTCCGCATGGATTTTCGCTACAAGGACTATTTCCATACCGAGCCCAGCACCGGCTACGAGACCCTGGTCTACGACTGCATGATCGGCGAGGCGATCCTGTTCAACCGGGCCGACGGCGTCGAGGCCGGGTGGGAGGTGGTGCAGCCGATCCTCGATCTGTGGAGCGCGGACAAGACCGTCCCGCTCGAATTCTATCCGGCCGGCACCACCGGTCCCGACGGCGCAGACAATCTGTTGTGGCGCAGCGGCCGGCAGTGGCGGCCGCTGACCCAATAGACCCGGCAATGGCCCGCTCCGTCATCGTCGCTCCGTCGATCCTGTCGGCCGATTTCGGCCGGCTCGGCGAAGAGGTGCAGGCGGTCGATCGCGCCGGCGGCGACTGGATTCACGTGGATGTGATGGATGGGCGGTTCGTCCCCAACCTCACGATCGGCCCGGTCGTGGTCGCCGCCGTGCGCAAGGCGACGGCGAAGCCGGTCGACGTCCACCTGATGATCGTCGAGCCCGAGCATTACCTCGAAGATTTCGCCAAGGCCGGCGCCGATCATCTGCTGGTCCATTGCGAACCGAGTGCCACGATCCATCTCCACCGCACCCTGTCGCATATCCGCGATCTCGGCAAAGTTGCGGGCGTCGTGCTGAATCCGGCGACTCCGCTGTCGCAAATCGAGTACGTACTGCATCTGTGCGGCATTGTACTGATCATGACCGTCAATCCCGGCTTTGGCGGGCAGGAGTTTCTGCCCGAGATGCTGCCCAAAATCGCCGCTCTGCGGCGCCTATGCGACGAGGGCGGGCTCGACCCGGTCATCGAGGTCGATGGTGGGTTGAGCGGCGAGAATGCCTGGCGCGCATTCGACGCCGGCGCCAACGCCATCGTCGCCGGCTCGGCGGTGTTCCACGCGCCCGATTACGTCCGCGCGATCGCTGCGATCCGCAATTCCGGTCAACGCCGATCCTGAGGTAAGCCGATGCCGTCGCAAACCCGCATCGAGACCGTGAAGGCTCTCGAGGAGCTGGCCCACCGGGCCGCGCGCTGGGTCACCGATCTCGCCGGAAGCAGCCGCGGCCGCTTCGCGATCTGCCTGTCCGGCGGCTCGACCCCGCGTCGGCTTTATCAATTGCTGGCCGGCCCTCCCTATCGCGAGGCGATTCCGTGGGATCGGGTGCACTGGTTCTGGGGCGACGAACGGTTTGTCCCCTGGGACCATCCGGACAGCAATTATCGAATGGCGCGGGAAGCGCTGCTGGCGCATGCCCCGATCCCGGCGCAGAACGTCCACGGCATCGAGACGACCGCGGAGCCGGCCATGGCTGCGCGCGCCTATGAGAGCATGCTCAAATCCTATTACGGCGCGGAGACGCTCGACCCGACGCGCCCGCTGTTCGACGTGGAACTGCTGGGCCTCGGCCCCGACGGCCATACCGCCTCGCTGTTCCCCGGGACCGCGGTTCTCGACGAGCGACGGCGCTGGGTCGCCGAGATCGTCGGCGCCAAGCCCGAGGTGCGGATCACCCTGACCTATCCCGCGCTCGAATGCAGCCGGCATACGGCGTTTCTGGTCGCCGGCGCCGATAAGCGCGAGCCGCTGGCGCGGGTGCTGGCCGGCGACACGGAACTCCCCGCTGGTCGGCTCCACCCGGCGGGCGAGTTGGTCTGGTTCGTCGACGCCCAGGCGAAGCCCGACCCGTGACCGTCGACCGTGACCGGCTCAAGCGCGCAGCGGCGCTGCGCGCCGTCGAAGAGGTCGAGGACGGCATGGTCTTGGGCCTCGGTACCGGCTCGACCGCCGCCTTTGTCGTCGAGGGCCTCGCCGCGCGCGTGGCCGACGGGCTGCGGATCGTCGGCATCCCCACTTCCGAACGCACTGCGTCTCAAGCCCGCCGGCTCGGCATTCCGATCGCGACCTTCGCCGAATACCAGAAGCTCGACTTGACGATCGATGGCGCCGACGAGGTCGAGCTCGGTACGCTCCACCTGATCAAAGGCCTGGGCGGCGCATTGCTGCGCGAAAAGATCGTCGCCGCGGCGAGCCGGCGGCTGGTCATTGTCGTCGATCAGGAAAAACTCGTCGAACGGCTTGGGGCGCATACGCCAGTGCCGGTCGAGGTGACCCAGTTCGGTTGGCAGGCCACCGCGGGAGCGCTCGCCACGCTGGGCTGCGTTCCAGAGCGCCGCTATACGGTCGGTGAGCAGCCTTTTGTCACGGACGGCGGCAACTTCATCCTAGACTGCCGATTCGGCCCGATTGCCGATCCGGCGGCCCTGGAGCGGCGTATAGCGATAACCGTCGGCGCGGTCGAGAGTGGGCTTTTCATCGGGCGCAGCTCCGTCGTCGCCGTTGCCTCGGACGGCGGCGTCGAGGTCTTGACCGCGCCGTCCAGGGGCGGGGCGTGAGGTTCAGGTAACCGCCTTATCGAACGACCAACCCACGCGATCGAGCACTACATGCTTCCCGGCTGAGCGGGACACCGCCGGTGGCGGTCTCCCGCTCCGCGATTACAGCGGAATTATTGAGGCTCAACTCCCCGAGCCGTTGCCGTAATTGCCCGGTGACCTCGACGAGCCATACATCGGCGGCGAGTATTGGCTAAAGCTCGCGACGCAGTTGGCATGCAGCTGCGGATCGGTGATCGGGCCGCACTCCTTGCGCATCCGTGCGTGGCGGAAACCGGCGCTGCTTTCTAAGAGGCGCGTATAGCGATGGCTCTGGATCACGTTCTCGCGCGCAGACCAGTTGCCAGAGTTTTCGATGCCGTTGCTTTGCGGGCCATTGGTCACCAGCTGATCTCCGCCCGCCCATGAGGACGGTGCGTTGCCCTGGTTGGCTTGCGGCATATAGTTCCCGGACGTTGAGCCGTAGCCGCCCCGCGACCAATCAGTGTTGCTCTGTGGTGATTGCGGCATCTGGTTTTGGTATGTCGACCCGTAGGGGGCGTTGGTGTTTGCCGATTGCGCCTGTGCGCCGGGAGCGGTCGCGAGCGCCGTCAGGCAAGCCGTCGCAAAAGCCAAGCTCGTCACAGTCTTAATCATGATAGTCGCCTCCTTCCGTTTTTGCTCATGAGGCGCAAACGGAACGCGCGCCGCGATCGTTCCGAGCGGCTTGCTGTGACAAAATGCAGGCCCGCCCTTCGCCAATGCCTCAGCGGGATTTCTTTAAATGGAAAGTTCGGACATGCCGCGGCGCCGGCAGGCCGCGACAAGCGTGTTGCGCAGCAGACAGGCGATGGTCATCGGACCGACCCCACCCGGTACCGGGGTGATCGCACCCGCAATCTCGCGCACCGCCGCAAAATCGACGTCGCCAACCAGCCGGCTGCCGCCATCCGGTCCGGCAATTGGGCTGATGCCGGCATCGATCACCGTGGCCCCGGGCTTGACCCAGCTAGCCTTGACCATCAACGGCCGGCCGGTCGCGGCCACCAGGAGGTCGGCGCGGCGAGCGACCGTGGCGGCATCGGGCGTCTTCGAATGGGCCGTCGTGACCGTGCAGTCGGCCGCCAGCAGCAATGCCGCCAGAGGCTTGCCGACGATGTTCGAGCGCCCGAGCACCACCGCCTCGGCGCCGCCGAGGTGCGGATGCACGGTCTCGAGCAGCATCAGAATGCCCTGCGGCGTGCACGGCACGAGGCCGCGAAGCCCGACCCACAGCCGTCCGACATTGACCGGGTGAAAGCCGTCCACGTCCTTTTCCGGGTTCATCGCGGCGATGACGCGATGAACCGCGATCTGCGGAGGCAGCGGCAATTGAACCAGAATGCCGTCGACCCGCTCGTCGAGGTTCAGCCGGCCGATCTCGGCGACGAGCCTCGACTCGGCGGCGTCGGCGGGCAGACGCTGCTCGAACGAGGCGAGGCCGGCGGCGGCACAGGCGCCGCTCTTGGCGCGGACATAGCTGCGGCTCGCCGGGTCGTCACCGACCAGGATCGTGGCGAGGCCGGGGGTGAAGCCATGCCGGTCGCGCAACTGCACGGCGGCGGCGGCGACGCGCCGGCGCAGCCCAGCGGCGATCGCCTTGCCGTCGATGATTTGGGCACCCGCCATGCCGCTCTCTCCGTTCCGGCACCAGCATCGGCAAAATCTATACCGGGTCCGGCGACCCAATGCTGACATTATCGGTGGGTCGATTATCGGTGGGTCGATTGGCGGCTCGGCGATCCGACTGGGTCGCTGCGGCAAAGGAGGATGGGGAATGACGATGCGGCAAAAGATGCGCCGGCTGGTCGAGCGCGCCGGCTACGCGATAGTGCCGGGCGCGTACGACACGCTGACCGCGCGACTGGTGGAACAGGCCGGGTTCGAGGCCGTCTATCTGACCGGCGGCGGCTATTCGCGCGCGAACGGCTATCCCGATCTCGGGCTTTTGACGCTTTCCGAAAACGTCCGCTTTATCGGGCTGACGGTCGAGGCGGTCGGGATACCGGTCATCGCCGACGCCGACACCGGCTATGGCAACGCGATCAACGTGATCCGCACGGTCAGGGAATACGAGAAGTCGGGGGTCGCCGCCTTTCATATCGAGGACCAGGCCTCGCCGAAGAAATGCGGCCATTACGAGGGCAAGGAAGTCGTCTCGGTCGGCGAGATGGTCGGCAAGATCAAGGCCGCGGTCGATACCCGCCAGGACGCCGATCTGATCATCATCGCCCGCTCCGACGCGCGCGCGATCGAGGGGCTGGAGGCGGCGATTGACCGGGTCAACGCTTATCTCGAAGCCGGCGCCGACGTCGGCTTTGTCGAGGCCCCACAGAATTTCGACGAGCTGCGCGTCGTCGCGCGGCGGGTCGCCGGGCCGGCGCTGGTCAACGTCTTCGAGGGCGGCAAGACCCCGATGGTGCCGGCCGCGGAGCTCGAGGCTATGGGTTTCCGCCTGGGCATCTATCCCTCGCAGACCCATCGGGCCGCGATCCGCGCCGCGCAAAAGGTATTGGCCGCTCTGAAGCAGGAGGGCGACACGACCCGCATAGAAGCCGATCTCGTCACTTTTCAGGAGCGCGAAGAAGCGGTCGGCACCGCCCGCTGGCGCGAGCTCGAAGAAAAATACCTTCGGATCGACACGAGATGATTCCGGAGCTGCCGCGCGACGCGGCGCAGCCGCAAATATGCTAAGCTGCGGCGAGTGCAAACCAGGTGTGTTCGCCGCGCATGCAGAGCGGTGCCGCCAACGCGACCCTCTCGCCCTCCCGTCCGGCGCCAGCGCCGGACGATCGCGGGGCGTCGCTGTCGATTCGGCTGAGCGCCGTCATCGTCGCGGCGACGATCGACCAACCGCGGATGTTGGCCGTGAAGCTCGGACAGGAGCCGGTCGAGGCGCTGCCCTCTGGCCCGCTCGAGATCGAGCACCGCACCCTGGAAGTCGGACTGCGGGCCTGGGTCGAACGGCAGACGAGCCAAAAGCTCGGTTATGTCGAGCAGCTTTACACGTTCGGCGACCGCGATCGGATCGAAAGCGAGGACGCCCGCCCGGGCCGAGCCTTGACCGTCGCCTATCTGGCCCTGGTCCGGGAGGCCCGGACGGGGGGAGCCGCAGCAGCCGAGTGGCACAGCTGGTATCGCTATTTCCCGTGGGAGGACTGGCGCGCCGGCAAGCCGGCAGCATTGCCGCCGCTTGAAGATCGGCTCGCCCGGTGGGCGCGAGGCCCCGTCGCTGAGGCCGAGCAGCGCCTGCGCCTAGAGCGGCTGGGTCTGGCTTTTTCTGCTTCCTGGAACGAAGAACTGGTGCTCGATCGCTATGAATTGCTCTACGAGGCGGGTCTGATCCCGGAGGCTTGGCGCGATGTAGTCCGCCCGATCCCGCCGACCGACGGGCCGGTTTTCGGGGTATCGATGGCGGCCGACCACCGCCGCATCCTGGCCACTGCGATCGGTCGGCTGCGCGGCAAGATCAAATATCGCCCGGTCGTCTTTGAGCTGATGCCGCCATCCTTCACCCTGCTGCAATTGCAGCGAACGGTCGAGGCGCTGTCGGGGGTTCGGTTGCACAAGCAGAATTTCCGCCGGCTGGTCGAGCAGCAGGGCCTGGTCGAGGAAACCGGCGGGATCAGCGCCAAAACCGGTGGCCGGCCGGCGCGTCTGGTGCGGTTTCGCCGCGAGGTCCTGCTCGAACGGCCGGCGCCGGGGCTGCGACTGCGCGCCGGCCGCCGCGCGCCGGCCGCTTGACAACGCGGAAGCTGATCTGGTATTGATCGCAGATGTTGAAACATCGGGTTCTGATTTTGGCATTTAAGTTAAATTTTCGAAGTTTGCACGATCCACGAATATTATGCTACTTGCTCGTCGGATACACTCTATCGCCTATGCGACTGGAAAAAAATCACCTGATCGGGGGAAGAATTAACCATGACAGGTGCCGATGAAGCGGTCGTCGAGCTTTCAGTCGGGGCCGATCCTTCGTTCGTCGCGGCGGCGCACGGTCCGCCGACGCGGCCTCCCGAGCACCATCGTTTCACCGAAGATCCGACGGCGATGCGCGCCGTGATCGCGCGCCAACGCCAAGAGCTCGACGGCTGCCGCGCCACGATCGACGAATTGCGGCAGCGCGTGGCCCAGGCCGCCGCGGCACGCTCTGCCAAGGCGGATCTGCTTGCCGAGATGAGCCATGAGCTGCGCACCCCGCTCAACGCTGTCATCGGCTTTGGCGAAATCATGCAGTCGGAAGCGTTCGGCCCTATCGGCCACCCAACTTATCGCAACTACCTCGACGACATCATCTTCTGCGGACGGCACCTGCTCGCTATCGTCGACGACACGCTCGAGCTCGCCCGGTGCGAGGCCGGCAAAACGGCATTGAAGGAAGAGCCGGTCGCGCTCGAGGCGGTCGTCGACGAGGCCATTCGGCTGGTCGCGCCGATGGCCGAGCGGGCCGGGGTCGCGCTCGTCCGGCTGCGGGGCGCGACCGAGCTGCCGCTGCTTTTCTGCGATCGCCTGCGCGTGCGCCAAATCTTGCTGAATGCGCTGGCGAACGCGGTCAAGTTCACCGAATTGGGCGGCAGGGTCGAGATCGCCGCCGATTTGTCAGAGGGCCTCACGATCGTCGTCAGGGACACCGGCATCGGCATCGAGCCCGACAGCATCCCGCTCGCTCTCTCCCGTTTTGGCCAGGTCCCGTCGAACGACCAGGTCCCGTCGAGTGGGACCCGGCGCCGCGACGGTTTCGGCTTGGGCCTGACCTTGGCGACCGCCTTGACTGAACAGCATGGCGGCACGCTTACTCTGCACAGCACGCCGCGGACCGGCACGATGCTGCGCATCGCCTTCCCGGCCAGCCGGATCGCGGCAAGAAACCGGGACGAGGCGTAGGCGACGGTTTGCCGACGGCCTGACGCCCTCCTTTAGGGGCGCGATGCGGTTTCGGGCAAGGTTCTCTGCCGGCGATAGCTCAGCGCTTCGGCCACATGACGGCGGCCGACGATGGCGGCACCTTCGAGGTCGGCCAGGGTGCGGGCGACGCGAAGCAGCCGGTGATAGCCGCGCGCCGAAAGGCGCAGCCGGTCCGTGGCCCGCACCAAGAGCGCGCGCCCGTCCGCTGCCGCGCCGCCCGCCTGCGACCGACTGGATCATCCCGAGCTCCGAGGCTTCCGAAGGTTCGAGCGGCAATAATGCCGGCGGCCGCGCCGCCTGCATCGACTCGCCCGCTCCCGGCGGCCAGACCATCAGAGATTCTGGCCGTCGTCGGGTCATCTCGGAGGGCGTCGGCCACGTCGGTTTGCGGTTTCCGCCCGTGCAGTGATGTCACCTCGGAGCGACAACGCCGCCTCCTCCCTGGCGTTCCCCGACGTGCAGTCACTGGAGAATGCCGTTCTGGCGTTTTGCCGATAGGAGAGCGTCGACCCGATAAACCCGCTTATGCCGGCCGAGAGCGATCCTCCTGCGATCGTTTATCGCGCGGGTAACGGTTTAATCCGACATTCTCCGGATTCCCGAGCGTTTGAACGTGATTTTCCGTTCCTGTGGTGCCCGCCGCAGCGGAATTCGATCGCAGTTGACCCCGTTGATCGCGGAAGCGGCGACACGCTCTGCCTCGCGGGGCCTGAACTCGCTGCGTCGCGTTCATGAAGGCGCACCTCGAGCGTCCTCGTCCACCGCATCTGACCTGATCCCTCGGTCACGCCGGCGCGGATGATGCCCGCAACCGGACAATCGAGGACAGGATTTCGGCGAACATCTGGCGCGACACCGCCCCCTACAAAGCTGGCTGGGGTTCCTTCGGTACTGGCGGACACGCCACTCATGGGTGAAAAACGACCCATCGGCCAATTGGAGGAAGCTATGGTTCATTGCATCGGAGCCGCGCAAGAGAAAACGCGCCGATCGGTTTTATACGCTGCATCCGTTATAGCAGCAGCGACGGTCGCGGCGACGTTGAGCGAGGCGGCGCCAGCGGCGGAGAGTGAGGCGGGGCCTGCAACGGCGGACCTCGGGACCAGCGACGCCCCGATTGTCATCTCGCCGCTTACCTGGAACCCAACCTACCTTCCACTCACTCCATTCAAGGCGACCAGCGGACTCTATCACCTGCAATACCAGCTTCTTGTTATGAATGTGTTTAATAGGCCAGCCGCGGTTGTCGGCAGCGACGTTCTTGACGCGCATACCCGCCAAGCAACCGGGCACAACCAGTCAAACAGCGATGACGGCCATGACATCCGACTGAAGCTGCGGCCATTCGCTAGTACGGGCGAAGGCCACGCCGCGGACTTCGTGAGCGCGGTTCCCGCAGGTCAAGCCGGCCTGATGTACTTTTACCTCAGCTACCCGAGCGTCGATGCCATTCCCGCACGCCTCCGGCATCGTTTCACAGTCGGGGGCGGCGACACTAGCCCGGTCACCGCAACCGCGCCGGGCTGACACGGGTGAGCAACGAACCGGCCATCGTGATCGAGCCAACAATGCGCGGCTCCGGATGGCTGAATGGGAACGGGGCCGGGCCGTCCGTCTATGAGCACCGCATGATATTGCAGCCGGCCAACGGGACCGCGAAGCCCGTCCAGGCTTATGCCATCGACTGGCTCAAGCTCGATGAGCGGGCTCACACGTTCGATGGCTTCTTCGGCTACGGGCAGCCAATCCTCTCCGCGACCGACGGCGTCGTGGTGCACGCCGAGGACGGCTTCCCGAACCAGATTCCAAATAAACCCGAACCAGTGAAACAAGCCAAAGCAGCCTACGGAAATAATGTCATCGTTGCGATCGGCGATAGAAAATACGCGATCTACTGCCACTTGAAGCCGGGCAGCGTTGCGGTGAAAGTCGGCGAGCATGTGCGCGCCCGAGGTCAGCTTGCCGAGTTGGGCAATTCGGGAAACACCACCGCGCCGCACTTGCATTTTCAAATTTCGGATGCGCCCTCTATTTTCGACGCGAACTCGCTACCGTTCGTCGTCAACTCGATGCTATCGTGAGCGCATGGTGGGGGCCTTTCCCCGACTGTCGACGAAATGCTCCTGAAGAATTTCGTCCCCAAGTTTGATCGCGCCGGTGCGGCCTGGCGGAAACTGGAAATGCCACTGCAGGGCGACGTGATCGACTTTTCGTAGCGCCACAGCCGCGGCCCACAGGACGACGTGGTGCTGGAAGAGCGCGTAGCCCAGAGCAATCACGCCCGCGTGGCGCTTTCGGGCAGGGTGCGCTGACGGCGGTAGCTCAGCGCTTCGGCCACATGCCGGCGGCCGACGATGGCGGCACCTTCGAGGTCGGCCAGGGTGCGGGCGACCCGCAGCACCCGGTGATAGCCGCGCGCCGACAGGCGCAGCCGTTCCGCGGCCCGCACCAAGAGCGCGCGCCCGTCCGGGTCGGGTGCAGCGATGTCGTCGAGCAGGGCGCCGTCGGCCTCGGCGTTGGTGCCGATCCGCTGTTCCTGCGGCAGATCGGCATAGCGCATCGCCTGGCGCTTGCGCGCCGCCGCGACCCGCCGGGCGACCGCGGCGCTGTCCTCGCTGGGCGACGGCAAGGTGAGATCCGCGGGGGAGACCGCGGGCACGTCGATATGCAGATCGATGCGGTCCAAGAGCGGACCCGAGAGCCGACCCTGGTAGTCCTCGGCGCAGCGCGGCGCCCGGCCGCAGGCCTGTTCGGCGAAATGGCCGCACCGGCACGGGTTCATCGCCGCGATCAGCTGAAACCGGGCCGGATAAGTGACGTGCCCGTTGGCGCGGGCGATCGTGACGCGACCGGTTTCGAGCGGCTGGCGCAAGGCTTCGAGCGCCGCGCGATTGAACTCCGGCAATTCGTCGAGAAACAAGACGCCCTGATGGGCGAGAGAGATCTCTCCCGGGCGCGCCCGCATGCCGCCGCCGACGAGCGCCGGGAGCGAGGCTGAATGGTGCGGCTCGCGGAATGGCCGTTCGCGCGACAGCCCGGTGCTGCGCAGACCGCCGGCGACCGACTGGATCATGCCGAGTTCGAGCGCTTCCGCGGGTTCCAAGGGCGGCAGCAGGCCGGGCAGGCGCGCCGCCAGCATCGACTTTCCCGAACCCGGCGGACCCACCATCAACAAATTGTGACCGCCCGCCGCCGCGATCTCGATCGCGCGCTTGGCGCTTTCTTGGCCCTTCACATCCCGGAGGTCGAGCCCCGCCGTGCGCGAGGCGGCCAGGCGCGGCTCGGGCGGTGGCAACAGCTGGGTCCCTTTGAAGTGATTGACAATCGCCAGCAGGCTCGGGGCGGCGACGATCTCGATCTCCCCGGCCCACGCCGCCTCGCCGCCGCACGCAGCCGGGCAGATGATGCCGCAGTCGCGGCTGGCCGCGGCAAGGCCGGCGAGCAGCACCCCGGCGACGCCGGTCAGCGAGCCGTCGAGCGACAGCTCGCCCAATGCCGTGTAGGAGACGAGCTCGTCGGCCGGCAATGCCTCCATCGCCACCAGCAGCGCCAACGCGATCGGCAGGTCGAAGTGGCTGCCTTCCTTCAGTACGTCGGCCGGAGCGAGATTGACCGTGATCCGCTTGGGCGGCAAGGCGAGGCCCAGCGATTGGAGCGCCGAGCGGACCCGTTCGCGCGATTCGGCGACCGCCTTGTCGGGCAGGCCGACCACGGTGAAAGTCGGCAGCCCCGAGGCGATCATCACCTGGGTTTCGACCTCAAGCACCTCGATGCCGTGAAACGCCACCGTCCGAACCTGCGCGGCCATTTGCCTGCCCGCTTCTTAACCACAAGTCGAATGTAGATGCGGTCGGGCAGCAACGCCAGCGCCACGGCGATCGATCTCAGCGCAACGACTGTGCAATCGCCGCTGTCGGGGTTAACATCTATGCTTCCGGCGGCTGGTCCGGCCGGAGAACCATGCGAGGGAGACTGCCATGGCCGACAACGCCACTTGGCTCGCCTGGGAGCCGCGCGTGCTGAGCATCCTCCGCTTTGTCGCCGGCCTCTGCTTTCTGGAGCACGGCACGTCAAAGCTGTTCGGCTTTCCGCCTGCGGCGATGTTTGCTCACCTGCACTTGGCATCGCTGATCGGGGTGCAGGGCGTGATCGAGTTGGTCGGCGGAGCACTGGTGTGTATCGGGTTGTTCACCCGGCCGGCCGCTTTCATCCTGTCCGGTGACATGGCGGTCGCGTATTTCATGGTACATTTTCAGAAGAGCTATTTCCCGGCGCTGAACGGCGGCGACGCGGCAATCCTCTATTGCTTTATCTTTTTCTATCTGTTTGTCGCGGGCGCCGGGGTTTGGAGCCTTGATCGGCTGCTCGCGCCGCGCTCGGCTCGGATCTCAGGGGTCGCCAGGGTCTGAACGAGATCGAGAGGCCAGGATCTCGGCGACGAAATGGTGGAGGTCGCCGCCGGGAAAGAGGTGGCCCTCGATCCCGGCGGCAGCGGCGGCGGCGCAATCGGTGTCACGATCGCCGATCAGAAAGCTCGCCGCGCGGTCGACCGGCCAGCAATTCAACAGGTCGGTGATCATCCCGGGCGCGGGTTTGCGCCAATCGCTGAGCCGTCGGTACTCTCGGAATGACGGCCTCGGGATGGAACGGGCAATAGCGGATGTCGTCGAAATGGGCAGCGGCCGGCGGCGAGTTCGGTTGCCAGCTCGGCGTGCAGCGCCTCGAACATCCGCTTCCGCATAGAAGCCGCGCGCGACACCAGACTGATTAGTCACGACAAAGACAAAAAAGCCGGCGTCGTTGAGCCGCTTGACCGCCGCTGCGGCGCCATCGATCCAGCGAAAGCGCGCGCGGGTTCCGACATGGTCGTCATCGTGGTTGAGCACTCCGTCGCGGTCGAGAAAGGCGGCTGGCCGCCGCCGCCGGCGCGGCACCTCATGCTGCGCTCGGGCATAAGCATCGGGAACACCGATGTCGATAAAATAGCCGTCGAACCGTACCCCCATCAGCAGCCCATCTCGCGCCAGCGGCGGAAAAACCTCCGCCTCGAGCGAGCAGCCTGGGCCGAGCCGCTCGACCAGAGCCCGCCGGCAGACATAAAGGCCACCATTGACCAGCCCCGGGCCGGGGTGTTCCGGGCGCACCCCGAAGCTGGCGACTCGGCCCCGCTCGATCGCGACGGTGCCATAGCGCGACGCGTCGGCCAGTTCTCTGACAGCGATGGCGGCGATCGCCGACGGTTCCGCCGCGAACTCGGCGGCCAAGGCCAGCAGGTTGACGTCGAACCACGAATCGCCGTTGAGCAGAAAGAAACCTTGATCCAAACGATCGCGCGCGTGCCACAGCGCGCCGCCGGTTCCCGCGCGTTCGGGTTCGGCCAAGACCGCGAGCTCGATCCCGAACCGCGCTTTCGCCCGGCTCGAGGCGGCATAGTCGACAATTCTGTCGGCGGCGAACTCGGCGAGCAGCAGGACTCGCCTGACGCCGTGGCGGCCCAGCTCGAACAGCAGAACGTCGAGAAACGGCTCGCCCGCAACCGGCAGCAGCGGTTTTGGCGTCCGTGCCGTCAGCGCACCGAGCCGGGTTCCCAGCCCGCCGCACAGGATCGCCGCCTGGCTGATCAATAAAGCGGCCCTGGGGTCAGCGCGACATTGGTCAGTGCGGCAGCGGAAACAGCCGGGCTTCAACCAAGCCGCAGATGATATGCCCGGCGGTGATGTGGATCTGCTGGATCAGCTGGGTCGAATCGGACGGTGCGTGAAGGCACAGATCGCAGCGTCCGGCCATTTCGCCGCCGGTCCGGCCGGTGAGGCCCACGACCGCGAGACGTTTGTCGTGAGCAGCGTCGATCGCGCGTAGGATGTTCGCCGAGCGTCCCGAGGTCGAGATCGCGATAAATACGTCGCCCGCCGCGCCGAGCGCCAGAAGCTGGCGCTCGAACACCCGCTCGTAGCCGTAGTCGTTGGCGAGTCCGGTCAAGACCGAGGTGTCGGTGGTCAGTGCGATCGCCGCCGTGGGGGCGCGGTCGTAATTGAGACGCCCAATGAATTCGCCGGCAATATGCTGAGCATCTCCGGCGCTGCCGCCATTGCCGGCGAGCAGCAACTTGCCGCCGCTGCCGAGCGCATCGGCGGTCAGCTCGACGATAGCCTCGATGGTGTTGCAGAACGCCGGGTCGTCGATCGCCGCCTGGACCGCATCGCGCGACTGCGTCAGGTAGTTGACGATCGCGCTCATCGGCGCACCTGCCATGTCTCACAGCCGCGCTCGGCAAATTTGACCGGCCCGGCGAGGCCGCCGGCGGCGTTCAGCGCGTCGAGCAGCGCAAGGCGGTTTTCGGGATCGACGATGAACATGACAAAGCCGCCGCCGCCGGCGCCGGAGACCTTTCCGGCGAGCGCGCCATTGTCAAAGGCGAGGTCGCAAAGCGCATCGATGCGGTCGGTGGAAATACCCGATGCGGTCATTTTCTTTGCCCGCCACGAATCCTCGAGGATGCGGGCCATCGCGCGGACGTCGCCGGCGAGCAGAGCATTCTTCATCTCGATCGCGTCCGCTTTCAGCCGGTCCAGTGCTGCGAGCGCCCGAATGCTGTGATCCATCATCCCGGCGGTCTGCTGCTCGATGACCTCGGAGGCATCGCGCGAGCGCCCGGAAAAGCAGATGACAAGCGAGGATTCGAATTCGTTGCGGGCGCTGTCGGACACCCTCAGCGGATTGACGATGACCCGATCATTGGCGAGAAATTCGATAAAGTTGGTGCCTCCGAAGGCCGCCGCGTACTGGTCCTGCTTGCCGCCGGCGAGTTCGAGATCGAGCCGCTCGATTTCGAAGGCCAAATGCGCCACGTCATATTGCCCCAAGGGTGCGCCGAACAATGTGCGGAAGGCGTCGACCAGCGCCACCACCAGGGCCGAGGACGAGCCGAGCCCCGAGCCCAAGGGCGCGTCAACCGTGGTGGTGATCGTCGCTGCGATCGGCTGCCCGCGATTGTGATCGCGCACCATGCGCTCGTAGACCCCGCGATGCAGCAAAAGCCGCGCCTGCGGCAACTCGGCCGCCGCATCCAACACCTCCTCCCAGTTCAAATCTCTGGCCCGAAACACGACCTTGCCGTCGTCACGGGGGGTGATGAAGGCGTAGGCGAACCGGTCGATCGTGGTGTTGAGCACGGCGCCGCCGAACTCGTCGCAATAAGGCGAGAGATCGGTGCCGCCGCCGGCGAGGCCGAGCCGCAACGGGGCGCGAGCCCGAATGGTCGTGCGCGAATCCGAGATCACGGCCGAACTCCCCAAAGATGCCGCAGAACCGCGAGCCCTCCTCCGACCTGCCAGGGCGCCCATCCGTTAAACTTTAGTAAGGAGCCAACATGGCATATATGACGACGCTGCCAGCGTAACATTGGCGGCGGCGGATGTCCAGTTTTGGAGGGGAGGTGCGTCCGTCGATGCCCGTTTTGCGATCACCTTCCCGCCATCCGCCCGCGATCAACTCCGGCCCGGCATCGGCCACGTTACGGCAGCGGCCCGACCGGAGCCGGTGAGCGATGCGAATC
Source organism: uncultured Alphaproteobacteria bacterium (assembly GCA_963832875.1). Taxonomy (GTDB): domain Bacteria; phylum Pseudomonadota; class Alphaproteobacteria; order ATCC43930; family CGMCC-115725; genus AP-15. Next base: position 83,086 of record CAWHWB010000014.1, read on the forward strand.
TTCTTCGTCTGCCAGCGCGTTCCGTTCCCGCCCGACCGCGGCGACAAGATCACGACCTTCAACGAAATCCGCCACCTTTCGAGGGCGCACGAGGTCCATGTCTTCTGTCTCGGCGACGGCGCCGGCGACCTCGACAACATCCCGGGGCTGCGGGCTTATGCGAAGGCCGTGACCGCGGTTCCGGTAAGCAGGACAGCGAGCCGGCTGCGCGCCCTCGGTGCGCTCGCCGCCGGCGCTCCGTTGTCGGTGGCCGCATTCAATGAGGCCGCACTGCACCAGGCTATCCGGCGGCAATTCGACGCGCTGAAGCCAGATCTGATCATCGTCTACAGCTGCAACGTCGCCCAATATGCCGAGCATTTTCCGGAGGTGCCGCGGATCATGCAGTTCGCGGATCTCGAACTCGCTGAAATGGGGTCAGTATGCGGGGCGGGCGCGGATGCCGCTGTCATGGATCTACATGATCGAGCGGCGCCGGCTGCTCGCGTATGAACGGCATGTCGCCCACAGCTTTTCCCACGCGCTGGTATGCACGGCGGTCGAGCAGCGCGACTTTGCGCATCTGATCCCCGGCGTGCCGGTCAGCCTGGTCGGCAACGGCGTTGATCTGGATTATTTTCGCTCCGACGGCCGTCCGAAGCGTCCCGGGTCGATGGTGTTCACCGGGGTCATGGACTACCTGCCCAATATAGACGCCGTTTCATGGCTGTGCGAGGAGATCCTGCCGCTGGTGCAAGCCCGGGTCCCGACGGCGAGTCTGACGATCTGCGGCAGCCGCCCGGCAGCGGCGGTGCTGCGCTTGGCGGCGCGGCGTGGCGTGCGGGTGACCGGCCGGGTCGCCGACACGCGGCCTTATCTCGACGAAGCCGAAGTGTTTGCCGCACCACTGCGCCTGGCGCGCGGCATCCAGAACAAATTGCTCGAGGGGCTGGCGATGGGCCTGCCTTGCGTCACCTCTACCGCCGCTTGGAATGGCACCGTCCTGGCGCACGGGGAGGGCATCCTGGCGACCGACGAACCGGGGGAATTCGCCGCGCATGTCGTCCGGCTCTTGCGCGACGAGGTCTATCGCGCGGCGATGGCGCGCCGCGCTCGCGCCGCCGCCGAACAGCACTACCGCTGGGACACGCAGATGGCGCATCTGGACCGGGTCATCGCGGCAGTGGCTCGATCGCCGGCGGACGCCACCTCGTCCCGCCTGGCAAACGCGTAATGGAGGTATTTCGGGCGATGCGGATCTGGCTCACCGGCTGCGGCGGCATGATGGGCTCGTTCTTGGCCGAGGCACTGGCCGCGGCGGGCCACGAGGTCTGCGCTACCTGCTATAAGCCGACCGTCGATCCGCACGACCTCGATGGCTTGCCGGTCGAAGAGGTCGACATCCGGGATTGGTGCTCGGTCTGGGATTCACTGACGCGGTTTCGTCCGGACGCGGTTTTTCATCTGGCGGCACAGAGCTATCCGACGGCATCGTGGCGGCGTCCGATCGAGACGCTGGAGACCAACGTCATTGGCACGGCCAATGTGCTGGAGGCGGTGCGACGGCTGGGCCGGAAAGTGCGCGTCATCGTCGCCGGCTCCTCGGCCGAGTATGGCGCGGTCGATCCGCGGCGGGTCCCGATCGCCGAGAACGAGCAGCTGCTGCCGCTGCACCCCTATGGCGTCTCCAAGGTCGCGACCGATTTGCTCGCCTACCAATACTGGGCCGGGTTCGGGCTCGATGCGGTGCGGGTGCGCATCTTCAACTGCACCGGCCCGCGCAAGGTCGGCGACGCGCTGTCCGATTTTGTCCGCCGCGCCGTTTGGCTCGAACGCCATCCCGAAGCGAGCACCATCCGGGTCGGCAATCTCGAAACCCGGCGTACGATCGTCGATGTGCGCGACCTCAATCGCGGATTGGTGCTGTTGCTCGACCACGGCGAAAGCGGTGAGGTCTATAACCTCGGCGGCCCGACCGCCTACCCGATGGGCGACGTGCTGACGCGGGTGCTGCAGCGGGCGACGCGCGCCGGCATCCGACCGGAAATCGACCCGAAACTGCTGCGGCCGACCGACGAGCTGGTGATCTGGGCGGACTGCACCAAGCTCAAGTTAGCGACCGCCTGGCAGCCGGCGATCCCGCTCGACCAGACGATCGAGGACATGCTCGACTACTGGCGAGGCAAGCCCGATCCAGCGCTCGTCGCCTAGGGCGCCGTTTCGGGCGTTGGCTGAAACGCCCCGTTCAGTCTGGGGAACGGACCAGGGTAGGTTTGGCAGCGTCCGGTTGCGGCGACGATCTGGCCCGGCGCCGCTTCGGCCGATTGGACCACCAGCAGCTCATAGGGGGTGGCGCAGATCTGGTCGGCCAGCAAGATGTTGACCCGCGGATTGTAGCTGTTGAACTCGGCGAATTCCGGCGGGATCGTGCCGGTCGGCGCCAGCGCGCTAACCCCGAACGCGTCCTTGACCGGGATATAGGGCGTGCACCCGGCGGCGATCAGGGAAATCAGCGCCAGGGCGGAGAGGGTTCGCATGCCGGGTTCCGTCGTCCAGTTGCGGGCATAGTGTGCCGGGCGAACGCGGCGAGCGCAACCATCGCGCGACGCGTTGGGTCAGGCATCGGTCTCAGTTCGTTCCCACTCCGACCGGACCAGAGGATCCTGCTCCGCCGCGAGGCGGCCGTCGTGCTCGGACCGGTACAGCGCCGGTGGCGCCACGCGGGACAAGGCCCAGACAGCGGCGGCGCGAACCAGCGGCGCCGGGTCGTCGAGACAGCGCCGCGCTGCGGCGACAAGCCCTGCATTCCCCGGCGGCGCGTTGCCGATCGCGATCAGCACGTTGCGAAGAAATCGGTCGCGGCCGATGCGCTTGATCGGCGATCCGGCGAACCGCCGGCGAAACACGGCGTCGTCGAGCGCGGCGAGCTCGACGAGGCGGGGCGCCGTCAGCTCCGGGCGCGGCAGAAAATCGGGGTCGTGCGCGATGCTGGCGAATTTGTTCCACGGGCAGACCGCAAGACAGTCGTCGCAGCCATAGATGCGGTTGCCGATCGCCGCGCGATGCTCAATGGGGATCATGCCCTTGTGCTCGATCGTCAGATACGAGATGCAGCGCCGGGCATCGAGCTGGTGGGGTGCGGTGAACGCCGCGGTCGGGCAGGCGTCGAGGCAGCGCCGGCAGGAGCCGCAATGGTCGGACTCGGCGCGGTCGGGTTCGAGCGCCAGGCTCAGATAGATCTCGCCGAGAAACAGCCACGAGCCGAAACCGCGCGACACCAGATTGGTGTGCTTGCCCTGCCATCCCAGTCCGGCCTGCTGCGCCAGCGGCTTTTCCATGACCGGCGCCGTGTCTACAAAGAGCTTTAGCGCGCCCGGCCATTGCCCGTTGATCCATCGGGCGAGCGCCTTCAGCCGGCGCTTCAGCGTGTCGTGATAATCACGCCCGCGCGCGTAGACCGAGACCGTACCCAGCTCGGGGCTGCCCGCCGCCGCCAGCGAATCGTCCTCGGGTGCGTAATTGACCCCGAGCACGACGATAGTGCGGGCCTCGGGCCAGAGCGCCAGCGGATCACCGCGCCGCTCGGCGGTGCCGGCTAGCCAGCCCATGTCGCCGTGATAGCCGCGGCCGAGGAACTCCGAGAGACCGGCGCGCGCCGCGGCCGAGAGCCGCGCCGAGGCAAACCCGACCGCATCGAACCCTTCCGCCAGGGCACGCTCGCGGATCACCTCGCGGATTTCGGTGGAGGTTTTGCTCCCCTCATATTCGTCGTTCTCGCGAGAGCGGGAATCCAGGGGTGGGAGGTTTCGCCGGTTGCCCTGGACCGCAGCTTTCGCGGGCGCGACGACAGCTTCAGGCCGCGCTGTCATACCGGATCCGTTCACCCACGGCCGCGATAGGGTGCCACACCCGGATCGGGGAGCCACAGCCCGGCCGGCGGCTCGCCGGTCTGATAAAAGACGTCGATTGGAATGCCGCCGCGCGGATACCAGTAGCCGCCGATCCGCAGCCAGCGCGGGGCGAGCGCCGCGATGAGCCGGCGGGCGATGACGAGGGTGCAATCCTCGTGGAAGGCGGCGTGGTTGCGGAAGGCACTGAGATAGAGCTTCAGCGACTTGCTTTCGAGGATCGCCGCCTCGGGCACATAGTCGATCACAAAGTGAGCGAAATCGGGCTGGCCGGTGACCGGGCACAGCGCGGTGAATTCGGGGCAGGTGAAGCGCACCAGGTAGCCGAGGCCCGGATGCGGGTTCGGCACGGTTTCGATGACCGCCGCGTCCGGCGATGGCGGCAATCTCGTCGTCCGCCCGAGTTGGGTGAGGGCCGGTTTTCCGGTCATTCGCCCCTCGCTTGCTGCGATGCCGTCTGCGGTCCCGTCCAGGCCTCGGCAAAGGCGGCGGCGAAGTCCGCGAGCCCGCCCGCCTCGATCGCCACGCGGATCTCGGCCATCAGATCGGCATAATAGTGCAGATTATGCGCAGTCAGCAGCATGGCGCCGAGGATCTCTCCGCTGCGGCACAGATGGTGCAGATAGGCGCGGCCATACCCGCGGCAAGCCGGGCAGGCGCATTCGCGGTCGAGCGGCGCCGGGTCGTCGGCGTGGCGCGCGTTGCGCAGGTTCAGCGCTCCCCGCCGGGTAAAGGCCTGCGCGGTCCGTCCCGAGCGGGTCGGCAGCACGCAGTCGAACATGTCGATGCCGCGCATGACCGCGCCGACCAGGTCGGCGGGCTTGCCAACCCCCATCAGATAGCGCGGGCGATCCGGCGGCAAAGCCGGTACGCTCGCGTCGAGGATTTCGAACATTGTCGCCTGCCCCTCGCCAACTGCGAGCCCGCCGATCGCGTAGCCGTCAAAACCGATCTCTACCAGTCGCGCCGCCGAGCGCCGCCGCAGATCGGGATGCACTCCGCCTTGGACGATGCCGAAGACGCCGTGTCCCGGCCGCTCGACGAAGCTGGTACGCGAGCGCTCGGCCCAGCGCATCGACAATTCCATCGACGCCGCGACCGCTGCGTACGGCGACGGGTAGGGGGTGCATTCGTCGAGCGCCATCGCCACATCGGCGCCGAGCAGGCGCTGGATCTCGACCGAGCGCTCCGGGGTCAAGAGATGGCGGCTGCCGTCGAGATGCGAGCGAAAGGCGACGCCGTCCTCGCTGATCTGGCGCAATTTGGCCAACGACATAACCTGAAACCCGCCGGAATCGGTCAGGATCGCATGGGGCCAGTTCATGAACTGGTGCAGCCCGCCCAGCGCGGCGATGCGCTCTGCCCCCGGCCGCAACATAAGGTGATAGGTGTTGCCGAGAATGATCCTCGCGCCGGTGGCGGCCACCCCCTCCGGCGTCATCGCCTTGACCGTGGCGGCGGTGCCGACCGGCATGAACGCCGGCGTGTCGATGCTGCCATGCGCGGTCGAAAGCCGCCCGCACCGCGCGGCACCATCGCGCGCCGTCACCGCAAAGCCGAAAATCACCCGCCCGCGCCCTCGGGATTCGCAGCATCATGGATGCCGTTGCCTGCGCTGTTGCGGTGGCGCCCAAGATCCCTGCGGCAAGGCCGTCTGCCCGGCTCGATCAGCGACGATAGCCAGCGTATCATGCGATGTTAACGATTTGTGATTACCGTCAATATGGCGGATCGCTGGCGCCTGCCGCGAAATGGGGTGAACGATCCCAGCACTTTACCGTCGCGCCCGCGAGGGAGTCTGTAATCGAATCCACTTCGGTTCAGCACGGCTTCCATCGCTTTGCCGGCAAAAGCCGGCATCCTGCAGTCTGGCTTGGCTCGTCTCAATGAAAGCCCGGTTCAGTCGCAACGCGCCTATTCGGCTGCCGCCGCCAGCGGCGGGCCAAGGGTTTTTAGGAATTCGATCAGATAGGGTTTCCACAGCTCGGCGTAGTAATGGCTGAAATGCCCATGGGTGTTCGGGCCCGCCGGGATCAGCACGTAACGGCCGTGGCGGACCCGCTTCATCGCCCGCTCGACAGTGCCGAGATCGGGCGGATTGGCGTGGTCCTCGGCGTCGTTGATCAGCATCACCTTGGCTTTGATCTTGTCCAGGTCGGGCTCAGGGTTGTAATCCATGATCGCCTCGATCGCCCACAACGAGTCGTTGGCGTCGCCTTTCGCGGCTTGCGCCAGGCGCTGTTCGTAGAGCGCGTTGGCGGCGGCGAGGGTCGGCGCCATTTCCTGGATGCGGGTCGGGCTCTCGGTGCCGAAATTCCCGGCCGCGGCATAGACATAGTGACGCGGGCTGGTCTCGTAGAAGCCGTTGTTCCAGTCCGGGTCGTGGCGGATCGCTTCGGCCTGGGCGCGGCGGCCGAGCCAGTTGCGGCCGCTGATCTCGACCGGCTGGCACGAGAGCGGCACCACTCCGTCCATCAGCTCGGGGTACATCTCGGCCCACATCCAGGCATGCATACCGCCCATCGAGCTGCCGATAACGAGGCGCAGATGGGCGACGTCGAGGCCCTCAGTGATCAGCCGATAGCCGGATTCGACCATGTCGTGATAGCGGTAGCGCGGGAATTTGCCCTTGAGCCCGTCCGACGGCTTGCTCGATCCGCCGCGTCCGATCGCGTCCGGCATGATCATGAAATGCTCGGCCGCGTCAAGCGGCTGCCCGGGCAGAAACAGCTCGTCGGCGAGGCTCGGGCGCAGCCAGTTGGCGCCGGTGCCGGTATTGCCCTGCAGCAAGAGCACGCCGTTCGCGATCTTGCCCGCCCGGTCGCGCTTTGCCGTTCCGAGCGTGCGGTAATGGAGCCTCAGCTCGGGCAAGGTCTCGCCGCTGCGGAAGCGATAGTCCCGGACGACGAAGTCGCCCTCGCGATAATTTGGCCATCGGCTTGGCTCGGCGGGTGCAGCGGCGGCATCAGCAGGCATTGGCGGGTCCTCCGATTGGTGTCTTGAGATGATAGAGGCTGCCCGCAAAGAGAGAAAGTATCCGCGCCAGATCGACGAACAGCTCGGGCAGAATCCAGTTCGGGCCGATATGCCCGCTCCCCGCCTCGCCCACGCGCCTCGCCTGAGGCCAGGGCGGCTCGAGCCGTTGCAGAAACCATGGGAGATGAGACGGCTTCGGCATTGTGATTGGCTACGGCCTCGCTCGATCATATCAGCGGGGGCCGCCGGCAGCGGCGCCTCCGGCCAGCGCAGTCGGTTCGAGCAGGCTTTCGAAGAACCGGAACACGGGCATGATATGGGCGGTTACCGCCGGGCTCTTAAGGGGATCGCGATTCGGGGCCGGTCAATCCGGCGAGAGCTGCACCACAAGCGTGCAGCCTGGCACATCATACGCGGTCCCGCGGGGGAAGATCCCGACACTTCCATTGCTGCCCGCTCACGGCAGCCCTGCGGCGGCGTCGGCTCAAGGGCAGGGTGGGCTCGGTTACGCCTGCCGTGACGCTGACTTCGACCCAGAGATTGTCATGGTGCCCATTGATTTCGCGTCCGCGTCCGATATTCTCAGCCTTGGTTAATGACGCTCTAGACCGCGCTGGAAATAGAAATCTGGAGGAAACCTGTGACTCGAATATCGCCCAGATGTGCGGTTCCGCCCCGCTGCTCCTGCATGATCGCCGCCGCGATTATCCTGCTGGCATCGCTCGCCCTGCCGGCATGGGCGGCCTCGGTGCCCAATCCGACCGTTACCGGCCCGATCGCTTCGCCTGACATCCCGGGCACGCCGACGCACAACTACCCGTTTTTCGCGTCAAACCACGGCTTGGCGAAAGAGGGTTATGTCGAACAGGAATATTATTTTCAGGGCACCGCCAACACTTACAGTACTCCGGCGCTGACGACCGGAACGGTCACCCGCAGCGGCATCCCCTATCTAACCCGGATGCTGGTGCGGCGGCCCGCCGATCCGAAAAAATTCAACGGCACGGTGCTGGTCGAGTGGTTGAACGTCACTAACGGATTCGATGCCGACAATGAGTGGTTCTTTTCCTGGGAGCACATCCTCGCCGCCGGCTATGCCTGGGTCGGCGTGTCGGCCCAGGAGGTCGGCGTCGCTCGCCTGCAAACCTGGAATTCAACTCGTTATGGCGCGTTGAACGTCACCGACAGCGGCGCGATCACCGGCGACGCGCTGTCCTATGACATCTTTTCGCAGGCGGGACAGGCGATCAAGCACCCGACCGGCGTCGATCCAATGGGTGGGTTGAAGGTGCGCCACGTGATCGCGATTGGCGAGTCGCAATCGGCTTCCCGGCTGGCGACCTACGTAAATTCGATCGACCCACTGGCCGACGAATATGACGGATTTGTGCTGCTATCGACTTTGGGGAACACGTTCCGCACCGACCTCAGGGTTCCGACGTGGAAGATCCTGACCGAGTTCGATGTGGAGTCTTCTGAGGCCTCGGTCCGTCAGCCCGACACCTCCAAATTCCGCACCTGGGAGGTGGCGGGTACGTCGCATGTGGATCAGCATCTGCGCAGGAGCAGAGAGCCGCTTGAATTGCGCGATTTCAGCACCCCGACCGTAGCCAGTTCGGTAGAGGCGATCCTGGCGCCGCAATGCGCCATCCCATTGCTCGGGACCCGGGTTCCGACGCATTTCGTCGTCGGACATGCCTACGACCTGATGGTACGCTGGATCGCCGAGGGGACGCCGCCGCCTTCGGCGCCGCGAATCGAGATCACGACGCTCGGAGCGCCAGGTACGCCATCGGTGATCACCCGCAACAGCCTGGGGCTCGCGCTCGGCGGCATTCAACTCTCCGAGTTGGCGGTTCCGACGGCCGAGAATGTCGGGGTCAACAGCGGTCCAGGAGCTTGCGTCCGCTGGGGCTATTCGGTGCCGTTCGACGTTGCCACGCTCAATTCGCTCTATAAGAGCCACGACAGCTATGTTGATCAGGTCATCAATGTGACTCGCGGCAATGTTCGCAATGGCTATATTAGCGCTGCGGACGGGCGACGCAGCATCGTCAGGGCTATCTACTCCGATGTCGGCGGTAGCAACGGTACGCAGAACCGCGTGAGCGATTTCATCGACTTTGCCAACGACCCCGACTTCCGCTGAGTCGAACGAGCGACGCGGATAGCAGAGGGCGAGCTGCCTGGCTCGCCCTTGCAACTCGGAGGGGCGGCGTCAATCTCCGGCGGCGAGCCAGCGGGCGATGCACTGGGCGAGGGCCTGTTCGGCGCGGCTGTCGATTTCCGCATCGGTCAGGGTGCTGAGCGGGTGGTCGATCACGACCGGGGAAAGCTCGGGCATGCCGAGCGCGTCGCGCTGCATTCGCGCTTCGTGCAGGAATTCGGTGGTGACGACGACCGCCGTCGGGCGGCCCAGGGCCTCAAGGCGAACGGCATCATGCGTACAGCATGAGGTGCACGAGCCTCAATCGCCGATCGCCGTCAGGATGATGTCGTTGTCGGCCGTGATCGCTACGATCAGCGCCGGGTCGGCGTCCTTCGAAAAACTCTCCTTGCGGTAATAATTGACCGCGGCCAATGGCGCCTGATCGCCGAGCCGAGCCGCCGTCTTGCGCAACAGGCGGTTGGCGTTCCACTTGGTGTTGTCGAGCACGCCGAGCCGCAGCCCGGCGAGTTCGCGGACCCGCGGCGCCAAGGCCATCGGCTCCGCCTCGACCACGCCGCGCGGATCGAAGATGATTTGTGAATTTTGCATCGGTTTTTCTCCGTAACCCCAGTCACGCTCCGTCGAGCATAGCGCCTCGTCATGTATGGACGGCCCTGCGTGGTTCACCAGAATTCCACGAGCCGCCGGTCACAAATAGCAGGTGCCATCGACGCAGACAGGCTCGCGTTGCGATCCGGCATCGCTTTCAATGCTGCGCAGCACCGGTGACGACATGTGGCCCCAGCCGGGGATAAAGGCGGAAAACCGACCGGCCTCGCCGCCGACGACAAACAGGTGGATATGATCGGGGCTGGGCACCACCGGGATGCGCGACCCTTGCTCGCGCTTGTACCAGCGCGGCAGATTGCGATTGTAGATCCTGCCGTAGCGCTCGTTGAAGGTCAGCTCGGAGAATAGGTTATAGGCGTTCATCGCCAGATAGCTCTTTACGTCGTGCCGGCTCCAACCCTTGCCGGCGATGGTGCGGGCATGCTCCGGCCCGATAATCACCGCGCAATGGCCGCTCGACACTGCGTTGTTGTTGGCGATCGTGCTCATCGCCGATGAAATGCTGTCGAGAATGCCCTCCGGATCGTTGGCGACATGGTTGGTGACGCTGTGCGGCGGCTCCGCGGCGAGCACAAAGACCGTCGAGTCTTCGGGGGCGAAGCCTTTTTCGACATGATAGGGCGCCCATGGGCTCGCCGTCTCGTTCTCGGCGACGCAATAGGTGTATTTGCCGGGGTGGCCCAAGGTGCTCTTGTCGAGATCGCCCGGCCGGCCGCCGCCGACATTGAGCAAGACCAGGCGCAATGCCCGCCCGATCGTCGCATTGGCGCGGTTCCCCGAGCCAAAGGCGTTGCAGTCGCCGTTCATGCCGATGGCCGCCGCGAGCGGGCCGTTGACGATCAGCAGCGGCGCCGCCATGTGGGTCGTCGCCTGCACCCCATTGAGGTTGAACGCGTTCGCGGTCAGCGCCAGCATCGCGGCGCGCACCACCGGCGCATATTCGGGCTTGCACCCGGCCATGACCATGTTGATCGCCAAGACTTCGCGGCTGAGGCTGCCGTGGCGCGGCGGCACCTTGCACTCGACCAGCTGCGGGTCGCCGCCCAATGCCGCGACGAATTCGTCGATCCGCTCGCGCGTCGGCGGCACTACCGGCAGCCCGTCGGTCCAGCCCTGCTCGAAATACCATTCGACGAGGTCCGTGCCGGCCGGCATGCTGTGGCGGTTCGTCTGCAATGCCTCTGCCGGCATCGTTGCTGGCTGCGCCATGCTCGTCTCCTGCATCCGCGAGTGCGCCGAGGATATCACCTTCCGTCGCGGCGGCGGTTAGCCGGCGATCGAATTCCGCCCGATCCAGAACCGGTTCAGCAGGCGCGTCAGGATTGCCGGGCGGATATCGCCGGCGAGGCGCGCGCAGGCTTCGCGATAAGGGCCGACATAGCGCAGAGAGGCCGGAATGCGCGGATAAACGAAACGCAGCAGCGCGAGCGCCCGGTTGGCGGTGCGCTCTTCGGCCGTCCCCCAGCGCAGCGCGAATTCGTCGCGCAGCCGCCCGGGCAACAGGCTTGCTGTCAGCGCGCGATACCAGGAGGGCGAGCGCAGCCAGGTCCCTGCGCCCGCGAAGAGCTTGGGGGCGATCGCCCGTGCGGCGCTGCCGACGGCGAGCGTGTCCGAGGCGAGCATTTGCTCGACATAGTCGGCGAAAGCCGGCCAGCTTTGCGGCAGAGCGGTCTGCGGAATGCCGAAGAACGATGCGAATCGGCGGAATTCAGCATAGTAGTGCTCGCGTTCCGTGACCGAGAGCGGCGGGTGGACCAGCTCGAAGGCGACAATTGCGCTGTCGGCCAAGGTGGCGAAGACCCAGCGCAGCGCGGCGAGATCATTGGCACAATAGGCCGATCCCGCCGGGAAGCGGCCGGCGCTTTCGGCGAGGACGCCGGCGATCATGGCATGTCGCCGGTACAGCCGCCGCGCGGCGGCAACCGCCTCGTCGGTTGTCCCGAACACCATCGTAAAGACCAGGCCGAAGGTGCGGTGGAACCGGCCGATCGGATCGGCCAAGCTCTTTGAGTGCCCGGCGATCGCCGCGGCGACCCAGGGATGCGACAGCTGCAAGAGCAGCGCGCGACCGGCGGCAAGAAAGGTCGCCGCTTCCCGATCGATCCGCCAGACCATCGAATCCGGTCCGAACACGCCGCCCGCGCGCTCCGCCGCTGCAGCACGCACCATCGCCAGCTCGCGCTCCAGATCGTCCTCGGTGACGACGATGGCCGGCTCCAAGGTCGTCGGCTCGGCGTCTAGGGCAAATGGTGGGCCCATCGTGAAAACGCCCGGCTATTCCCAGCTTTCCTTGGGCACCCAGAAGTCGCCACCCTTGCGATAACGCTTTTTGACCGCCGACCAGGCGACGCGAAACGCGATTTCCTCCTGCTCGTGCGGGTTTCGGTCGGCATAGGTCCGCCAGGCGTTGTTGAAGGCCGACAGAAAGATCTCCTGCGCGTGCGGCGGCAGATGGCGCACGGCGGGCGGCAGGTCTGCCGTCACAGCGTAAGGCACGGGCGTTACCCGCGCTCGAAATCCTCGAGCGAGAGGCCGAGGGCGTCGACTCCAGCCTCGAGGTAGTCGGCCAAGAGCGGCGTTCCCAGCAGATAGTTGGTCTCACCCGCGCTGCCGCTGTCGCGCGCCTGCTGCACCGCCTCGGGCCATCCCTGGGCGTCGAAATCGCCGCGCCCGACCCACACCAGCGCGAGCAATTCCTCGCGCTCGTCGATATTCAAGCCGTCGATCGCGTCGCGCAGCTCCTCTTCGGTCGGATTGTCGGGGGTGTCGAGCAGGATCTGCCGCTCGTCGTCGTCGGCCGGGTCGGAGCCGGTCGCCGCGTCCGGATCGATCGGCACCTCGGCGTCGAACTCGCGGGCTTTCTCGATGATATAGGCCAGCTTTTCGAGCGGAATCGTCAGCATCATACAGCCTTTCGCATCGGTTCACTCGCTTCGGCCGCCGGCCCCGGTGGCGGGCCAGCGCCAGTTCTTGACTTCGGGCATGTCGTCGCCGTGGCGGGCAATGTATTGCTTATGATCGATCAACTTGTCGCGCATCGCCTGCTTGGCGTAGGCGGCGATATAGCCGAGCTTCGGCAGCCGGTCTATCACGTCCGAGGCGAGGTGAAAGCGGTCGAGGTCGTTGCGCACCACCATGTCGAACGGCGTCGTTGTGGTGCCTTCCTCCTTGTAGCCGCGCACATGTATGTTGTGGTGGTTGGTACGGCGGTAGGTCAGCCGGTGGATCAGCCAGGGATAGCCGTGATAGGCAAAGATCACCGGCTTGTCGGTCGTGAACAACGCGTCGAAATCGTGGTCAGTCAGCCCGTGCGGATGCTCCTCGTGCGGCTGCAAGGTCATCAGGTCGACGACGTTGACGACGCGGATCTTTAAGTCCGGGACGTGGTGGCGCAACAGCTCTACCGCCGCCAAGGTTTCGAGAGTCGGCACGTCGCCGGCGCAGGCCATCACCACATCGGGTTCGGCGCCGCGGTCGTTGCTGGCCCATTCCCAGATGCCGATCCCGGCGTCGCAATGCTTGATCGCGGCGTCCATGTCGAGCCATTGCGGCGAGGGCTGCTTGCCGGCGACGATCACGTTGATCCGGTCCCAGCTGCGCAGGCAATGGTCGGTGACCCATAAGAGGCTGTTGGCGTCGGGCGGCAGGTAGACCCGGATGATGTCCGCCTTTTTGTTGACGACATGGTCGATGAAGCCCGGGTCCTGATGGCTGAAGCCGTTGTGGTCCTGACGCCAAACGTGCGAGGTCAAGAGATAGTTCAAGGACGAAATCGGCCGCCGCCACGGGATCTCGCGCGCCGCCTTCAGCCATTTAGCGTGCTGGTTGAACATCGAATCGACGATGTGGATGAAGGCTTCGTAGCAGTTGAACAAGCCGTGGCGCCCGGTCAACAGATAGCCTTCGAGCAGGCCCTCGCAGGTGTGCTCGCTCAAGATCTCGATGACATGGCCGTCGCGCGACAGCCGGTCGCCGTCGGGCGAGCCGAGGTCGTCGTCGGCCGAGGTTTGCGCCATCCAGGCGCGGCCGGTCGTCTCGAACACCGCGGAGAGGCGGTTGGAGGCGGTCTCGTCCGGGCCGAATAGGCGAAAATTGGCGTTCGCCTTCATGATGTCGCGCAGGAAGACGCCCATGATCCGCGTCGCCTCGCCGTCGCTCTGTCCCGGACCAGTGACCGCCAACGCGTAATCATCAAAATCCGGCATCAGCAATTCGCGCCGCAACAGCCCGCCATTGGCATGTGGATTGGCGCTCATGCGCCGGTCGCCCTCGGGCGCAAGAGCCGCGATCTCGGCCCGCAGCCGGCCGTCGTCCCCGAATAATTCCTGCGGCCGGTAGCTGCGCATCCACTCCTCGAGCAATTTGACGTGCTCGGGCTTTTCCATCTCGCCGAACGGCACCTGGTGAGCGCGCCAGGTCCCTTCGATCTTCAGCCCGTCGACGATCTTGGGCCCGGTCCAGCCCTTGGGGCAGCGCAGCACGATCATCGGCCATTGGGGGCAGACGATGTCCTCGCCCTCGCGCGCCGCCTGCTGGATGGCGGCGATCTCGTCGAACACCATGTCGAGCGTCGCCGCCATCAGCTGGTGCATCGCCGCCGGGTCGTCGCCCTCGACAAAATGCGGCTGGTAGCCGTAGCCGCGAAGGAGGCTTTCGAGCTGCTCGCGCGGGATGCGGGCGAGGATCGTCGGGTTGGCGATCTTGTAGCCGTTGAGGTGCAGGATCGGCAGCACCGCGCCGTCCTTTGCCGGGTTGAGGAACTTGTTGCCGTGCCACGAGGTCGCCAAGGGCCCGGTTTCGGCCTCGCCGTCGCCGATGACGCAGGCGACCACAAGATCGGGGTTGTCGAGCGCGGCGCCGTAGGCGTGCGACAGCGAATAGCCGAGTTCGCCCCCCTCGTTGATCGAACCCGGCGTTTCGGGTGCGGCGTGGCTCGGAATGCCGCCCGGAAAGCTGAACTGGCGGAACAGGCGACGCATCCCTTCGGCATTCTGCGAGATGCTCGGATAAAGCTCGCTGTAGGTGCCTTCGAGCCAGGTGTTGGCGACCATGCCAGGGCCGCCATGACCCGGACCGCAAATGTATATGACGTCGAGATTGCGCGTCTTGATCACCCGGTTCAGATGGACATAGACGAAATTGAGGCCGGGCGTCGTGCCCCAATGGCCGAGCAGGCGCAGCTTGATGTCGGCTCGCTTGAGCGGGCGTTCGAGCAGCGGGTTGTCGAGCAGGTAGATTTGCCCGACCGAGAGATAGTTCGCCGCCCGCCACCAGCCATTTATCAATTGGAGCTGCGCCGCTGAGAGCGGCGGTGCGGCGCCAGCGGTTCCACTCTGCGCGTTCATCGGCCTCTCCATCGGTCGCCGGATCGCAAACGGCTCGCGGCGGTAACGGGCGCGCCGAACCCGGAGCAAAAGCGCTGGCACGTGCCGTGAGAAGGCCCCCTTATATCAGGATAGAGCCGCCGTCGCCTGCCGGATCTGACAGCGCTGGGCGAGCCTGCGGCAACTTGAAAGGGACCATGCCTATGACCGCTGTCGAGCCGCTGATCGGCGTCGTCAATGCCGGGTCGTCGTCGGTCAAGTTCACGTTCTACGAGGGCGAGCGGCGCCTGCTCTCCGGTCAGGCCGACACCTCGGCGGGACACACCGCCGTCAGGGCCATTGGCCCCGACGGCACGACTGTGTCGCCTCCGGATCTCGCGGCGCCAGCGGCGGGCGCGCCCGGCGAGCTGCTGCCGGTTCTGCTGCGCTGGGCGAGGGAGCGGCTCGATGGCCGAAGCCTCGCGGCACTCGGCCATCGCGTGGTCCATGGCGGCCTGCACCATTCGCGCCCGGCGCGGGTGACGCCGGAGTTGCTGGCCGAGTTGGAGGCGCTGGTGCCGCTGGCGCCCTTGCACGAGCCGCACAACCTCGAACCCATTCGGGCGGCGCTCGCCTTCGATCCCGAATTGCCGCAGGTGGCGTGCTTCGACACCGCCTTTCACCGCACCATGACCGAGGTGGCGCAAGCCTATGCGCTACCGTACTCGCTGTTTGACGAGGGCGTGCGGCGCTATGGCTTTCATGGCCTCTCCTACGAATATATCGCCTCGGTCCTGCCCGAGCGCGCGCCGCAGATCGCCGAGGGCCGCGTCGTGGTGGCGCACCTCGGCAACGGCGCCTCGCTGTGCGCGCTGCGGGCGCGCAGCTCGATCGCGACGACGATGGGCTTCACCGCGCTCGACGGGCTGCCGATGGGGACCCGCTGCGGCGCGCTCGACCCCGGGGTCGTTTTGCACTTGCTGCAGCAGAAGGGGATGGCCGGCGATGCCCTGATGGATCTCCTCTATCGCCGTTCTGGCATGCTCGGGCTTTCCGGCGTCTCCTCCGATTTCCGCGACCTGTTGGCGAGCGCGGAGGCGCGCGCACGGTTTGCGCTCGACGTGTTCTGCTATCAGGTCGCTCGCCACATCGGCTCGCTCGCGGCCGCGCTCGGCGGCCTCGACGGGGTGGTGTTCACCGGCGGCGTCGGCGAGAACGCGGCGGCGGTGCGCAGCGCCGTCTGCCGGGCCTGCGAATGGCTCGGGCTCGAATTGGATGAGGCGGCGAACAGCCGGCACCAGGAGACCATCAGTACCCGGGACAGCCGGGTCGCCGCCCATGTCATCACGACCGACGAGAATTTGATGATCGCGCGCCACGCCCGAGCGCTGGTGGCCGGCTGAGACCCGGCGCCTGTGTCAGCCGCGGTTTTCCGACCGAGTCGGTCCCGCCCTCGCTCAGCTTCGGGCAGGCCTCGGCTGTGCCCCGCCGACCCTTCTCAACCCTCTCCCCCCAATGGGGGAGTGGTTGGGTGAAGGGGGCTACTCTTCCTCCGATCCGCCCGATCTCAGTGGGCGATCAGGACCGGCACCGCCGCAGCGGTTTGCAGCACGTGCTGGGTAAAGCCGCCAAAGATCCATTCGCGCAGCCGGCTGTGGCCGTAGCCGCCCATGACTAAGAGGGCTTGGCGCTCGGAGGCCGCGGCGAGCAGGGCGTCGGCCGGGCTATGCGCATCGGGCTGGAGCCGGCCGCCCGATACCTGGAGCCCGCGCCAGCGCAGATTGGTGATCAGCTGGCGCCCCTCCTCGCTCGACAGGTCAGCTTCTTCGGCGACCGTCAAGACCGTGATTTCTTTGGCTAGCTCCAGAAACGGCAACGCGGCGGTGACAGCATGGGCGGCCTCGCGCGTCGCCTTCCAGGCAATAACGATGGTCTCTGGCAGGACGGCCAATGGCGCCGCACTCGGGATCAGCACCGGGCGGCCGCTGTCGAGCAGCGCTGTCTCGATCGTTTCCGGCGCCACGCCCTGGTCGTCGGCCGGGCGCCCGACGACCATCAGATCGGTGGCGCGTCCGTGCTCGGCGAGCCAGTAGGCTTCGGCGCCGATCCGGTGCGTCCATTGCGCCGAGGGGCCGGACGGGGCGGGGCCGGATGGGTCGGGCGGAGTCTCGACGATCGCCAGCCCCTCGCGCGCGCAGAACTCGTCGAAATGCCGCCGGGCCCGCTCCTCGCGGCGGCTGGCTTCCTGATCGAGCTGCTCGACCAACCCGCCGACCATCGCCGCGCCACCGGCGCCATCCGCGGCCATCGAGGTCGCGATCGTCGTCGCATCGACGCGAACATGCAGGAAGTCGAGATGAGCGTCGAAGCGACGCCCAACGGCGAGCGCCGAGGCGAATACCGCCGCGTCGGCATCGCTGCCGGTCGCCGGCACGAGAATGGTCTTGATCATCGATGCTCCCCTGCGATGCGTAGCCGGGTGGTGGCGCCATCCGCTCGCGCCGGCTTCGCGCCGACCCTCGAGCCGGCGATAACCCTGCGGCTTCAGACTACCGCAAATCGATCGTCGGGGCACCGGATCGCCCGCTGTTTCCGTCGCGGATTGAGACGCCTGTATCCTGTCTTTGCCCGCCACTTCGATGGGCTGGACTAGAGCCGGCCCTTGTGCTGAATGGGTAATCATGAAAGACCACCGCTCCGTCACCAATCCCGGCCGACACGGCTTTGGCGGAGGAGTTTGCCGATGACATCCTGGTCGAGATCGCGAACCTCACCGCGGCTCAGACCGGGGTATCCGGGACGATCTTTATTTCGACCGCAATGGGGGCGCATGGTTTCGGGGTCAAGTATTTCGTGCAGCCGGGTCGAACCCAACCGAGCTTCTCCGTGACCATTTCCGATGCTCCCGCGGTAGCCCCTAATAGTCTGCCCGCCCGCGTGGCGCGTCAGATGTAGCCATCGGTAATCGATTGGGTCCTACGTAACAAGGACGCTCTGTTGGATTTCTGGTACCACGGCGATACCTGGACGCAGCCCGGAGTCAATGACTTCAATTAAAAAACTCCAGCGCATCTGGCCGACCAGGCATCTTCCTGATTCGAGCCCGACTGCGCGCGAGCGGGAGAAGCGATCATGAGTGACGAACTGCCGACCGCCGCGCGGGTGTCCGATCCGGGCATCCGCGCGCTCTATGCCCAAGAGAACCGCTGGCAGGCCTGGCTCGAGGTCGAGGCGGCATTGGCGCGGGCGCAGGAAGAGCTCGGCATCATCCCCAGGGGAGCGGCCGCGGCGATCGGGCGGGCGGCGCATCTCGAACTCCTCGATCGTGCCCGCATCGACGAGGGCTTCGCGCGCACTGGCCACACCATCGTGCCATTGGTCTGGGAACTCGGCCGGGTCGCCGGCGAACCGCACGGCGGCTGGGTCCATTGGGGGGCGACGACGCAAAACATCACCCAAACCGGCGACCTCTTGGTGTTGCGCCAGGCGCACCGGGTGTTCTTCGGCCTGATCGCCGACGCGCTGCGGGCGATGGCCGAGCTTGCCGAGCGTGGCGCCGAGATGCCGATCGCCGGGCGCACCCACGGCCAGCACGCCTTGCCCGCGACCTTCGGCTACAAGCCGGCGGTGTGGATCGACGAGCTGATCCGCCATGTCGAGCGGTTCAAGCAGGCCGCCCCGCGCATCTTCGTGGCGATGCTGGGCGGCGGTGCCGGCACCTTCGCCTCGTTGGGTGCGCAAGGGCCGGCGGTGCAGGAGGGCGTCGGCAAAGAGCTCGGCATGTTGCCGATGCGCATCCCGTCGCGCACGATCGGCGATCACTTGGCCGAGAACATCTGCCTCTTGGGTATGCTGGCCGCGACCTGCGGCAAGATCGGCCGCGAGATCTACACCTTGATGAAAACCGAGTTCGGCGAGGTCGAGGAGCCGGTGCCGCCCGGCACGGTCGGCAGCTCGACGATGCCGCAAAAGCGCAACCCCAAGCTGTGCCAGGACATCATTGCCGCCGCGGCCGAGGTGCGCTCCTGCGTTCCGCTGGCACTCGAAGCGATGCAGACCGAGCACGAGGCCGACCGCACCACCAGCCTGATCATGGACAGTGCCGACGCGCGCGCCGCGATCGCCACCGGCGACATGCTGGCGCGCCTCGTCGAAATCATGCGCGGGCTGCGGCTCGATCCCGAGCGTATGCGGAAAAACCTCGATCTCTGCGGCGGACTGATCATGGCCGAGGCGGTAATGCTGAACCTCGGTGCGGCGATCGGCCGCCAGCACGCGCACGACGTGGTCTACGACGCCGCCCAGGCGGCCTCTGTCGAAAACCGGCCGTTCGCCGAATTGCTGGCCGCCGACCCGCGGGTGACCGCACATCTCGACCAAAAGGCCATCGAGGCATTGCTCGACCCGACCGCCTACACCGGCCTCTGCGCCGAGATCGCCCGCGACGCCGCCCATCGCGCCCGAGCCGCCGCCGCGGAGATTGCTTCGCCCCCTTCCGGATGACGCACAACTCTACTCCAATACTACCGAAGTTGTTTGGATGGGCGGTGCGCCTTAGACTTGCGTCTTAACTTTTATGTCAGGAGTATCCAGATGGAATTCGGGGCTTCGATCTTCTTCACCGATTATTCGATTTCGCCGGCCGCGTTGGCGACGGCGCTCGAGGAGCGCGGCTTTGACTCGCTGTGGGCGGCCGAGCACTCGCATATCCCAGTGCCGCGCAAGACGCCGGCGCCGGGCGGCGGCGAGTTGGCCAAGCGCTATTACGACGTGATGGACCCGTTCGTCACCCTGACCGCGGCCGCGGCCGCGACCAAGCGGCTCAAACTTGCGACCGGTATCTGCCTGGTGATCCAGCGCGACACGATCCAAACCGCGAAATTGGTCGCCTCGCTCGACCAGGTCTCGGGCGGGCGCTTTCTATTCGGCATCGGCGGCGGCTGGAACGCAGAGGAGATCGAGAGCCACGGCACGGTCTTCGGCACCCGCATGCAGAAGATGCGCGAGCAGATGGAGGCGATGAAGGAGATCTGGACCAAATCCAAGCCCGAATATAATGGCGAGATCGTCACGGTCACGCCGATGATGACCTGGCCCAAGCCGGTTCAGAAGCCGTGGCCGCCGATCATCCTCGGCGGCGCGTTCCCATGGGCGGCGCGTCGCGCGGTGCGCTATGGCGACGGCTGGTACCCGAACGCTTCGAGCGGCAATCCCGAGGACTACATGCCGCGCTTTCGCCAGATGGCGACCGATGCGGGCCGCGACCCTGATGCGTTGCCGGTCACTCTCGGCGGCGCGCCCGAGGACGCCGACCGGCTGAAACGGTTCCGCGATCTTGGCGCGGTGCGGGTCAACGTCACACTGCCGGCCGAGGGCGCCGATCAGATCCTGCCGGTGCTCGACCGCTGGGCAAAATTGATGCAGCAGGTGCGATAGCGCGCGCTGGAGCCGCATGCACCGACGGCGCGCCTCCCTCGAAGCCGGGGCTTTGGTCGAAAGTGCAAATCAGCCATGCGCGGATTGAGATTGCGAATTGGTCGCACCCAGCGGTACATGCACGCGATTAATTGTCGATTGAGGCGTGCATGTACGTCTGCGTCTGCAATGCGATAACCGATCGCGATGTCCGCGCCTCTGCCCAATGCGACGGCTGCACCGTCGCCGGCATCTATCGCTCTCTCGGCAGACAGCCGAAATGCGGGAAATGCGTGCCGCTGGTCCGGCAATTGCTGCGTCAGGTCACCGAGATCCAGCAGCTGCAGCACGCCGGCGCCGCTGGGTGAAGGGCTTCGGCCTTGCGGTCGAGCGCCGGTCTCGGCAACTTGGCGCCGCATCAATTCCGCGGGAGGCAATCATGCGCGGCGACGCGACCGTATTGCAGCATTTGAACGCGGTGCTGAAAAACGAGCTGACCGCGATCAACCAGTATTTTCTGCATTCCCGCATGCTGCGACATTGGGGCGTGATCAAGCTCGGCGCTTTTGAATACACCGAGTTGATCGACGAAATGAAGCATGCGGATCGGTTGATCGAGCGGATACTATTCCTCGACGGGCTGCCCAATCTGCAGGACCTCGACAAGCTGCTGATCGGCGAAAGCGTGCAGGAAGTACTCGAATGCGATCTCCAGCTCGAGCAGAACGCGTTGCCGGCCCTGCGCGGGGGGATCGTCTATTGTGAAAATGTGCGCGATTTCGTCACTCGCGACCTGTTCAGCGACATCCTCGAATCCGAAGAGGAGCATGTCGACTTCATCGAGACCCAGCTCGATTTGATCCCGAAGATCGGCATCGAAAACTTTATCCAGCTGCAATCCGGCCCGGCCGAGTAGCCGAGCGGCTCCTCACTCCGGCTGTTCGAGATCCGCGATCGCGGCGGCGAGAAAGCGGGCGGCCTCGCCGCCGGTCACAGCGCGGTGGTCGAAGGTCAGCGACAGCGGCAGGGTGCGGTGCGCGGCGAAGTTGCCGTCGGCCGCGACCACCCGCGGCGCGATGCGGCCGGCGCCGAGGATCGCCACCTGCGGGGGGACCACAACCAGCGCCGCGAAGTGCCCGGCGAACATGCCGAAATTCGAGAGCGTGATGGTCTGGCCGCGCAATTCGGCCAACGGCACCGTGCGCGCCCGCAGATCGCGCTTCATTGCCTCGATGCCGTGCCGCAGATCGGCCGCGTCGCGAGCACCGACATTGCGCAAGACCGGCGCGAAGAGGCCGTCCTCGGTATCAACCGCAAGACCGAGATCGATCTGTTTCAGCAGGCGGCGCTCGAAATTGCGCCCGTCGTACCAGGCATTGAGTGCTGGGGCCGCGGCACAGCCGGCGACGATCGCCCGCACCAGCCTGATCGTAACATCGGCCTTCGGCGACCAGGCTTCGACATCAGCCTCGGCGGAGACGGTGGCCGGGACGATTTCCGCGTGCGCACGGGTCATGTTGACGGCCATTGCCCGGCGCACGCCGGCCAGCGGCTCGGCCGGCCCCACCGTGGTCAAGGCTCGCGCGGCGCGCTCGACATCGGCGCTGGTGACCGCACCACCGGGGCCGCTCGGGGAAACAATCGCGAGATCGACCCCAAGCCGCTGCGCCAAGGCCCGCACCGCCGGCGCCGCTCTCACTCCGACGGCACCGCGCCTGGCCGCCGCTGTCTGCGCCGCCGCCAGATCGGCAGCGGCCAGTTCGCCGACCACGGTCCCCGTGTCGCCGCGCGCGCCCTCGTCGAACTCGACCAGCGGTGCGCCGACCTTGACCCGGTCGCCCGGCTTGGCGAACAGCCGGCCGACGCGTCCCGATTGCGGCGACGGCACCTCGACAACGGCCTTCTCGGTCTCGACCGAAACCAAGGGCTGGTCGGCTACCACATGATCGCCCTCGCCGACATGCCATGCGACGAGCTCGGCCTCCTGTAAGCCCTCGCCAAGATCGGGCAGGTTAAAGGTCGACATCTCGCGCCTTACTGATAACTCAACGCCCGGCGCGCGGCGGCGAGGATGCGCTCGGTGCTGGGCATATATTGCTGCTCGAGCCGAGGCAGCGGCATCACCGTGTCCCAGCCGGCGACGCGCTCAACGGGGGCCAACAGCGACACGAGCCCGCCCTCGGCGAGACGCGCGGCGATCTCGGCGCCGACCCCGCCGGTCAGCGGCGCCTCGTGAACGACGACGCAGCGGCCGGTCTTGGCGACCGAAGCCAGCAACCCGTCGGCATCGAATGGTTTCAAGGTTGCCAGATCGAGGATTTCGGCGCTGACCCCGTCTTCCGCCAGGCGCTCGGCCGCGGCCAATGTCTCCTTGGCCATCGCCCCCCAGGCGACGAGCGTAACGTCATTGCCCTCGCGCAGCACGAAGGCGTGGTCAAGCGGCAATTCCGCGCCGTCGTCCTCGACCTCCTCGCGGGCTGCGCGATAAAGGCGGGTCGGCTCGAAAAACACCACCGGGTCGGGGTTGCGGATCGCCGCCAGCAACAGCCCATAGGCGCGTGCCGGCGAAGACGGGATCACCACCCGCAATCCGGGAATGTGGGCGAAGATCGCCTCCGGGCTTTCGGAATGATGCTCGACCGCGCGGATTCCGCCGCCATAGGGTGCGCGCAGCACCATTGGGCAGGTCAGCCGACCGCGCGTGCGGGTGCGCAACCGCGAGGCATGGTTCGCCATCTGGTCGATCGCGGGATAGATGAAGCCGGTGAACTGGATCTCCGACACCGGGCGAAACCCCTGCGCGGCGAGGCCCACCGAGAGCCCGGCGATCGCCCCTTCGGCCAGCGGGGTGTCGAGGACGCGGTCCGCTCCGAAGCGCTGCAGCAGCCCGTCGGTGGCGCGGAACACGCCGCCCTCGGCGCCGACATCCTCGCCGAGCACGACGACCGCCGAATCGTCGCCCATGGCGCGGGCGAGCGCCAGATTGATCGCCTGGACGAGGGTGATCTCGGGCATCGCGCTCACTCTTCCGCCGCGGCGAGCGCGGCGCGGCGCTGGTCGGCGAGGCCCTGCGGCAAGGCTGCGTAGGTATAATCGAAGATCGCCTCCAGCCCTTGCGCCGGGGTCGCCAGGTACGCCGCAGCCGCCGCCTCGATCGTCGTCGAAGCCTCGGCCAACAGCCGCTCTTCGTCCGGCTTGGTCCACAGGCCGGCAGAGACCAGGTGCTGGCGCAGCCGGGCGATCGGCTCTTCGGCCCAGTGCCGGCTGACCTCGGCATCGTCGCGGTAACGGCTGGCGTCATCGGCGGTGGTATGGTCGCCCAGCCGATAGGTCAGTGCCTCGATCAGATGCGGTCCGCCGCCCGAGCGCGCCTTGGCGATCGCGCGCGCCACCGTTTCGCGCACCGCGACGACGTCGTTGCCGTCGACCTGCTCGCCCTCGATGCCGGCGGCGACGCCTTTCTGCGCCAGGGTTTCGGCCGCGGTCTGCTTAGCCACCGGCAGCGAGATCGCCCAGCCGTTGTTGTTGACGACGAAGACCGCCGGCAACTGCCACGCGCCGGCAATGTTGAGCGCCTCGGCGACATCGCCTTTTGAGGTGGCGCCGTCGCCGAACACGCACACCGCGGCCCGCGCCTCGCGCCGCAGCTTGAACGCGAGCGCCACCCCGACTGCATGCGGCGCGTGAGTCCCGACCGGCACGCAGACCGGAAAATCCTGCCGCGTCTCGGCAAAATCGTTGCCGCGTTCGTCGCCGCCCCAGAACAGGAACAGCTCGAGCGGGCTGACCCCGCGCCACAATTGTGCGCCGTGCTCGCGAAAGCTCGGCAACAGCACATCGTCCGTATGCATCGCCGCTGCGATGCCGACCGACACCGCCTCCTGGCCCAATGCCGAGGGAAAGGTGCCGAGCCTTCCGGTTCGCTGCAAGGCGACCGCCTTGGCGTCAAAGCTGCGAGCCAGCACCATCCCGCGGTAGAGAGCCTTCAGTTCGGCCGGATTCCGGGCGAAATCCGGCAAGGGGCGCAGCGACTGGCCATTGCGGTCGAGAAAGCGGCTCCAACGGATCTCGAACCGCGCCACCGTGCCCGGCACCGCCGCCCACGGTTCGATTAAAGATTGTTCGGTTTTTTCCGCGGACATCATGCACCAGGAATGTTCGGGCGCTAGTCGCCGATCAGCACCGTCTGAATGCGGTAACGCCGGCGGCGCACCGATAGCTCCCGACCGCCAGCCGGAAACCCGGAGGCGCTTCAGGCCGGTGGCGTTCGGTCGAGCGTCTCGCGCACCTTTGCAGCGAGAGCGGTGTGGGTGAAGGGCTTCAGGATCACCGCGACGCCGCTGTCGATCCGACCGCCATGCACGATCGCATCGCGGGCGTAGGCGGTGGTGAACAGAACTCTGATCTCCGGCCGCAGCTGCCGGGCGGCATTGGCGAGCTCACTGCCGTTCATGCCTCCGGGCAGCCCGATATCGGTGAACAGCAGGCTGATCGACAGGTCATGCTGCAGCCGGTGCAGCGCCTCGGCGCCGTCGCGGGCAGAGATTACGCGATAGCCGAGCTCGCGCAGGCTGCCGGCATTGTTGGCCCGCACCTCGACATTGTCCTCGACGAGGAGGATCGAACTCATCGGCGACCGCGGTCGGGACCGGCGGCGCTGCGACTTCGCTCGCCGGCCAGGCCGGATCGGGCGTATAGCGCGGCAGATAGATCCGCACCGTGGTACCGACGCCGGGCTCGCTCGCGATCTCGACATGGCCGCCCGACTGCTTGACAAAGCCGTAGACTTGGCTCAGGCCGAGGCCGGTGCCCTTGCCGATGTCCTTCGTCGTGAAAAACGGCTCGAAGGCCCGGTCGGCGTGCTCGCGGGCCATGCCAATGCCAGTATCAGTGACGGCGATCAGCACGTAATCGCCGGAGCTCACTTCGGCCGTCGAGCCCACCTCGTCGGCGTCGAGATAGGCGTTGACCGCATCGAGGGTCAGCGTGCCGCCTTCGGGCATCGCGTCGCGGGCATTGACCGCGAGGTTGAGGATCGCGTTTTCGAGCTGGTTCGGGTCGGCGAAAATGCGCGACAGGCCGCCGGCGAGACGCGTCTCGATGGCGATCGTCTCGCCCAAGGTGCTGCGCAGCAGATCGGACATGCCGGCGACCAGCCGATCGGGCTCGACCGGCCTCGGATCGAGCGGCTGGCGCCGGGCAAAGGCCAGCAGCCGCTGGGTCAGCGCTGCCGCCCGCTCGACCCCGTCCAAAGCCCGCTGCACCGGCTGCCGCGCCCAGCCGTTCCGTGACCCCGAGGCCAGCTGACGCTCGAGCATCTCCAGATTGCCCTGAATGACCATCAGCAGGTTGTTCATGTCGTGCGCGACGCCGCCGGTCAGCTGACCGATCGCCTCCATTTTCTGCGACTGACGCAACGCGGTCTCGGCCTGCATTCTGCGCTCGATCTCGGCGACGACGCGCTCCTCCAAGGTCTCGTTAAAGCGCCGCAGGCTCGCCTCGGCGCTCTTGTGCGCGGTGATGTCGACGCCGGCGCAGACCGCGCCGACGATCCGCCCGGCAGTGTCGCGCAACGCGGTGGCATGGACCAGCAGGATCAGGGAGCCGCCGTCGGCAAATCGGATTTCGATCTCGTCGCGGCGGACCTCTTCGCCGCGCACGGCCCGCACCAGCGGCCATGTCGAGGTATGCGCCTCGACGCCGTCGCGATAGATGCGGAAATTGCGCGACCGCTCGCCCTCGCGCCCGGTGAACGATGGGTTGGCGCCATCGGTGAGCCGCAGCAGCGCCGCGGCGCGGCGGTTGCCCCAAACCCGTCGGGCATCGGGGTCGTTGGTGAACCATACCCCGGCCGGCACGGTTTCGAGCAGGGTCTCGAGCTCCGCCGTGCGGGTGCGCAGCGCCTCGCCGCTTTCGCGACGCAGTCGGGCCATTTCGAGATGGGCGCCGACCCGGGCGACGAGCTCGCGGGCGGCGAACGGCTTGGTCAGGTAGTCGTCGGCTCCGGCGTTAAGACCTTCGACCCGCGCCTCTTCGCCGGCGCGCGCCGACAACAGCATGACCGGGACCTCGCGCAGCTCGGCATCGTTGCGCACCGCCCGCAACAGCCCGAAACCGTCGAGAAGCGGCATCATCACGTCGCTGAGGATCAGATCCGGCCGCGTTCGCCGCGCCTCATCCAATGCCGCCACGCCGTTGGAGACGACGGTCACCTGATAGCGGTCAGCCAAAAGGCGCCTCACATAGTCGCGCATGTCGGCATTGTCGTCGGCCAGCAGAACCGACGGGCGCTCCGGCGAAGCTGAAACCGGTGCCGTCGCCGTCAAGCCGATCGGCTCGCCGCCGACGGTTGGCTCGGCCGCGGTCTCGACATTGAGCCAGCGCAGCGCCTCTTGGACAAAGGCTTCGGCGCGGATCTCGGTCGGAGCCAGCTCCCGCTGGCCGCCGATGCGCTCGGCAGGCAGA
The DNA here is from genome assembly GCA_963832875.1 of uncultured Alphaproteobacteria bacterium. Classification (GTDB taxonomy): domain Bacteria; phylum Pseudomonadota; class Alphaproteobacteria; order ATCC43930; family CGMCC-115725; genus AP-15. The sequence goes on from CAWHWB010000014.1 coordinate 109,911, forward strand.
TGCGCGCTGCCGGTCGGGATCGTGACCTTGAAGGTGCTGCCAGCACCGGGCATGCTCTCGACCGTAACGCGTCCGCCGTGCAGGCGAACGAGATCGTGCACCAGCGCCAGCCCGATGCCGGTTCCCTCCTGAGTGCGTCCCGGTTGCCCTTCGACGCGATGAAAGCGCTCGAACAAGCGCGGCAATTCGTGCACGGGAATGCCCACGCCGGTGTCCTTGACCGACAGCTCGACCTCGCCGGCGGCGGCGCTCGGAGCGAGGCTGACCGTCACCTCGCCCGCGAAGGTGTATTTGAACGCGTTCGACAATAGGTTGAGGACGATTTTTTCCCACATGTCGCGGGCGACCCAGACCGGCTCCGGCAGCTCCTTGCAGTCCACCCGGTAGCGCAGGCCGGCACGCTTCATCGCCAAACGGAAGGTGCTGGCGAGATCGCCGGTCAGGGCTGCGAGATTGACCGGCTCATAGATCGCCTCGAAACGCCCGGCCTCGATCCTGGAAAAATCGAGGAGGGTGTTGACCAGCTTCAGCAAGCGCAGCCCGCTCCGATGCATCAGCTCGAGTTCGGCGCGATCGGCCGCGAGCGTGGGCGCATTGCCGCTGCGCACCAGCAGATCCTCGATCGGGCCGAGCAACAGGGTCAGCGGAGTGCGGAATTCGTGGCTCGCGTTCGAGAAAAACGCGGTCTTGGCGCGGTCGATTTCGGCCAGCGCCTCGGCTCGCCGGCGCTCTTCCTCATAGGCGCGGGCGTTGGCAATCGCGGTCGCAATTTGCGTCGCCACCAGCTCCAGGAAGCTGCGATACCGCTCGTCGAGGTCCAGCCGCGAACTGACGCCCGCCACCAGCACTCCAGCGAGCTTTTGCCCTGGGCTCGAAGGCAACGGGACCAGGATGGCGGTGTTGGGCGGGTCTGCCCAGGGACCCCGCGGCACAGCCTCGAAGCGAACCCGGAGATTGTCGACCACTAGCATGGCCGCCGCATTGCGCACGACCTCGCCCAGCGGCCAGGCCGGACCGAGTTCCGCATCGCTCTCGAGCTCGATCCCAGCCGGGCTGAAGTCGAGCCCGAGCGAAGTCCCGGCGGCGCAGGCGAGGCGCGCATGCCGCCCATCCGCCTCGATCAAGTAAACGAGCGCAAAAGGCACGTCCCTGGCGTGGTTTTCGAGCGTCGCTGCGGCGATCTCGCATGCTTCCTCGGCGGTTTTGGCTTCGCCGGCGCGCGCGCTAAGATCGCGCAGAACAGCAAGACGGCGCTCGCCGACGACCTTCTCGGTAATCTCGTGCACCGTTGCCAGCACACCGCCGATGCCGCGCGGCGCGGTGTCGTCGGGAACCGGGCTGTAGGCGATCGTAAAATGGGTTTCCTCGACGAACCCGTTCCGGTTGATCTCCAGCGGGATGTCGTCCATCCACGTCGCCGGACCCCCGTTGAACGGCGCGTCGACCAACGGTTTCAGAATGTGCCAGATTTCCGACCAGCATTCACCGCCCGGCTGCGCGACGGATCGGGGGTGCTTCTGACCGAGGATCGGACGATAGGCGTCGTTGTAGATCGAAATGTATTGCGGGCCCCACCACAGCAGCAGCGGAAACCGGTTGGCCAGCAGCAGGCTGACCATCATGCGCAGGCTCGGCGACCAGCTTTCGACTGGGCCGATCGGCGTGCTGGACCAATCTGTAGCGCGCATCAGCGCCCCCATTTCCCCGCCATCAGCGAGAAACGGGAGCGACGGCTGCTGATAAGTTCGTAGCTCGGCCATCGCTTCTCCGCGAATGCGGTGGGCTCTCCAACCAGCAACACGAGCCGCCGGCTCGGCGCAGCGGCGCCCCGCATCCAGTTTTGCGGATTCTCGGCAAAACCGTGCGCGCAATCTCTCAGAACGCTGTTCGCCGACAATAGTTTCGGCGCTATCAATAGTTTGGGCGGGAACACACGGAGAACACGAATGGCGCGCCAATCATACGACTATGTCATCGTCGGCGCCGGGTCGGCCGGCTGCACCCTGGCCAACCGGCTCAGCGAGGACGCCGATAGCCGTGTGCTGGTGCTTGAGGCCGGCGGCTGGGACCGCGACCCGTGGATCCACATCCCGCTTGGCTGGGGCCGGATCTTGCAGCGGCGGCGGCACGACTGGATGTACTTCGCCGAGCCCGAGGCGACGATGGACGGGCGCCGGGTCGAATGCGCCCGCGGCAAGGTAGTCGGCGGCTCGTCCTCGATCAACGCGATGGTCTATGTGCGCGGCCATCGCGGCGACTATCAGCGCTGGGCGGCAAGGGGGCTCGACGCCTGGTCCTATGCGCATGTGCTGCCCTATTTCCGGCGTCAGGAGAGCTGGGAGGGCGGCACCGGTCCCTATCGGGGCGGCGACGGGCCGCTGACGGTGCGGCGATCGCGTTACGCCGACCCGTTGGTCGACGCCTATCTGGCCGCCGGCAGCGCCGCCGGACACCCTGTGACCGAGGATTACAACGGGGCGCAGCAGCAGGGTTTCGGCCGCTCGCAGATGACAATCCGAGACGGGCGGCGATGCAGTGCCGCGGTCGCCTATCTGCGCCCGGCATTGGCGCGACCTAATCTCGAGATCATCGTTCAGGCGCTGGCGACGGGCATCGTGCTCGACGGCGGCCGGGCTGTCGGCGTCGAGTATCTGGAGGGCGGCGAGCGCCGGATCGCGCGAGCCGAGCGCGAGGTGGTCCTCTGCGGCGGCGTCATCAATTCGCCGCAGTTGTTGATGCTGTCCGGCATCGGCGAACCCGCGGCGCTGCGGGCGCAGGGGCTCGCGGTCGTGGCGCCCTTGGCCGGGGTCGGGCAGAACCTGCAGGACCACATCTCGGTTCCGGTCGGCTATATGCGCCGGGAGCCTGGTCCGCTGCATGCGAAGATGCGCGCCGACCGGATAGCGCGGGAATTGGCCAACACCTATTTCCGTGGCCGCGGGATCGCCGGCGACCTGCCGGGCGGCCTGATGGCGTTTTTGAAATCCGGCCTGAAATCGGGTCCGGAGCAAGGCTCCGAGACCGACTTGCCCGACATCCAGCTGTTGTTCAATGCCGCACCGTTGGCAGCCTCACCCTATTTCCCGCCGTTGATACCGGCCTATGCCGACAGTTTTGCCTGCCGCGCCGTGCTGCTGCGGCCGCAGAGCCGCGGCCGGGTCGAGCTCGCCGCGGCCGACCCGCGGGTCCCGGTGCGCATCCATCAGAATTTCCTCGCGACCGACCAGGACTGGGCGACCCTGCGCGCCGGGCTGCGCATCGTCCGCGACATCGGCGAGCGCGCACCGTTGGCGCCGTTCGCCGCAGCGGAGATCGCGCCCGGGCCGCGGTGCCGGTCCGATGCCGAATTCAACGCCCATGTCCGGGCCAACGCGATCACCGTGCATCATCCGCTCGGCACCTGCCGGATGGGCCTTGACGGCGATCCCGGCGCGGTCGTCGATGCCGAGCTCAGGGTCCGGGGGGTCGAAGGGCTGCGGGTGGTCGACGCCTCGGTGATGCCCGATCTCGTCGGCGGCAACATTAATGCGGTGGTGATCATGATCGCCGAGAAGGCGGCCGATCTAATCCGTGGCCGCCCGCCGCTCGCCCCGGTCAACGTCTGAGCGCCCGACCCAAAAAAATTTCAAAAGACCGAATTGTTGGCTGGCTCCCGATGGGAACTCGGGAACAACCGGCCGCCGCATTTCGCCAACGGCCGATGTTGCCTCAGGCCTCGCCGTAATGGACCCGGCGGAACTGGCGGGTCGGGATCAGATCGTCGATGTGGACGTCCCACAAGGTCGCGCCGCCGCGCTGCTGGTGCTCGCCGAACAAGCGTCCGAACTGGCCCAGCTCTGTTACCGTGGCGCCGTCAAGGCCAAAGCCGCGCGCGGTCGCGGCGAGGTCGCCACGGCCGTGGATCGCATGGTTCGGGTCGACATTGTTGGCGCGGAACTTGTGAGATTCGGCACCGTAGCCGCCATCGTTCAGGATGCAGATCAGGAGTTTGAGGCCGTGACGGCGCACCGTCTCCAATTCCTGGATGTGCTGATAGAGGCTGCCGTCGCCGTCGATCAGCAGCACCTTCTCCGAGCCGCGCGCCGCGGCGACGCCGATTGCCGCCGACAGTCCCGAGCCGATAGCACCAAAATCGAGCGGGGTGTGATACTTGCCGGCCGGCCGCCCCTTCAGCTGGGTCATGCCAAAGCCGAAGCAATGACCGCCAGCGACGACGATGTCCCAGTCCTTGGGGATCGCCGCATCGAGCTCGCGCACCACCGGGCGAGGGTCGAGCGTCCCCGGCGTCACCGCGAATTTCTTCGCGTCCGGGACATCGGCGGCGATCTTGGCGGCGACGGCGTTGCTGCGCCAACCCGGCCGGCGAATGCCGCGCTCCTGGAGCCGGCGCGTGATCGCCTCGGCGGTGGCGCGGGCGTCGGCGCGGATATGCAGATCGGCGGTCTTGAGCCCCTGCCACAGCCCGCGCGGGTTCGTGTCGATCTGCACCACCTTGGCGTTCGGAAAGAGATAGCCGCCCTCGGTCGTGTAATGCCCGAGCCCGGCCCCGGCGCCGATCACCAGATCGCTGTCGGCGAAGAATTCGCGGGCGAGATCGCTCGAAAACGTGCCGGCGATGTCGAGCGCGAACGGGTTGCCATCGAACAGCCCCTTCGCCAGCAAGGTCGTCGCCAAGAGGGCGCCGCTCTCTTCGGCCAATGCCTCGAGCGCCTCCTTCGCCCCCGACCAGACCGCACCCCGCCCGCCGATCACCACCGGCCGCTCGGCGCGGGCGACCATTGCAGCAACCTCGTCGACCAGTGCCGGATCGGGCATCGCCACTTGTCGGCGCGGCACCAAATCGGTCGAGGGCGTGTAGTCGGGGAGGTACGGAAACGCCTCCTTCTGCAGGTCGAGCGGCACGCTAAGCACCACTGGGCGGCGCTCGGCGCGGGCGACGTAAAACGCCTCGCGGACATTGTCGAGTGCCCGGTCGATGGTGCGGATGGCCAAGAAATGCGCGCCGGTCGCCCGCGCCAGCGGCGCCTGGTCGATCTCCTGCATGTACCAGGAGGCGCCCACCGGCGCGTCGCCGGCAAAGACGACGAGCGGCGCATTGCCGCGCGCCGCCATGACCAGCGCCGTCATGATCTGGGTAAAGCCGGGGCCGCAGGTGACCGAGGCGACGCCGACCTTGCCGCCGGCGCGGGCATAGGCGTCGGCCATCGCGACGGCGCAATGTTCGTGGCGGGCATGGATCAGGCGTACGCCCTCGTTGTCGGCCATCGCCGCCGCCCAATACATGTTGGCGTCGCCCATCAGGGTGAACAATGTGTCCACGCCCTCGGCCGCGAACGCCCGCGCTAATACGTCGGAGACTTGGTTGTCGCTCATCGTGCTTTTCCTTTGAAAAAGAGGTGCCGCAGCCAGCCGAGAAACGCCCGCCACAACAGCCCCGCGCCGTGCAATTCGGCGGCGGCCGACGGCGGCGCGGTCGGGCCCGCTTCACCCCCTCGCCCCGCCTCGCGGGGAGAGGGCTGGGGTGAGGGGCCTACCGCTTCTGCCTCGGGGTCCGGCGCCCGTTCGGCGGCGAGGCGGGCCATGTTGCCGGCGAATTCCGCCAACAGTGCGCGGGCGAGATGCACCCCACCGGCATTGGCGAAGGTTTCGAGCGGGCCGGTGACGTTGAAATTGCCCTCGACCTTCAAGATCGTGGTCGCGGTCCCGCCGGCCATCACCACTCCCGAAGCCACCACCACGCCAGAGGCCAAGGCCCGCGAGGCGCCGCGCCCGTCGATGCCGCGCCCCGCGATCGTGCAGCGCCGCTCTGCGTCGTCATAGGCGAGCTTCGCCTCGCCGCGGAAAATTGCCCGGGTCGGCCCGAATTTGACTTGGATCGTGCCCCGGTAGGCGCCATCCGCGCCGGAAGCGGTCAACGCGGCGCCGGGAATGCACGAGGCGACCAGCGCCGGGTCGCGCAGCAACGGCCACACGGTCTCGGGCGGCGATTCGATCCTGACCTCTTCGCGGAGCGAAATCATCGGACGAGGCTAACCGCGATCGGCGGCATTTGTCGATCCGCGCGCCGGCGGGCGGCCGGTGCAAGCAAGAAGGCGGACGTTGCCCTTGACCCCGATCGTGGCCTGTCACACACTTGTCCACACACTCCAGGGAGCATTATCGCCAATGATCTTCTATCCTGAAGAGAAAATTGCCATATTCATCGACGGCGCCAACCTCTATTCGGCGGCTCGGGGTCTCGCGTTCGACATCGATTACAAACGGCTGCTCGACTTGTTCAGCACCAAGGGCCGGCTGATCCGGGCTTTCTATTATACCGCGCTGATCGAAGATCAGGAATATTCGCCGATCCGGCCGCTGGTCGATTGGCTCGACTATAATGGTTATGCGATGGTGACCAAGCCGACCAAGGAGTTCACCGACGCGATGGGGCGCCGGCGGATCAAGGGCAACATGGACATCGAGCTGGCGATCGACATGCTCGAGATGGCGCAATACATCGATCACGCGGTCCTGTTCTCGGGCGACGGCGATTTCCGCCGGCTGGTCGAGGCGGTGCAGCGCCGCGGCGTGCGCGTTTCGGTGGCCTCGACGATCCGTTCCTCGCCGCCGATGGTGTCGGACGATCTGCGCCGCCAGGCCGACAATTTCATCGAGCTGCAGGATCTGGCGCCGAGCATCATGCGCAATCACCATTCCCGCGATGAGTTGCCGCGGCCGCGCTCAGAACCCGTCGAGGAGGCGTGAGCGCCGAGGTTCCAGCCGAGGTTCCAACGGCGCCGGCCCCAGCGGCGCCGCCCGCGGCGTTGCTGGGCAAGGTGACGCTGCCCGCCCGCGACTGCCCGCTCTGTCCGCGCCTGGCCGCGTTTCGCGCGGCGCAGCGGGCCGCGCACCCGGATTGGCACAATGCACCGGTCCCGCCGTTTGGCGACGATCGCGCCGAACTCTTGATCGTCGGGCTGGCGCCGGGGCTCAAAGGCGCCAACCGCACCGGACGCCCGTTCACCGGCGATCATGCCGGTGGGCTGCTCTATGCGACACTGCGAAAATTCGCGCTCGCCGAGGGCGAATACGACGCCCGCCCCGATGACGGGCTGGCGCTCGTCCGGGCGCGGATCACCAATGCGGTGCGCTGCGTGCCGCCGCAGAACCGGCCGATGCCCGGCGAGATCGCCGCCTGCCGCAGCTTCCTCTCCGCCGAGATCGCCGCGCTGCCGCGGCTGCGGGCGATATTGGCGCTGGGTGCGATCGCCCACGGCGCGGTGCTGATGGCACTCGGCCAGCGTCGCGCGTCCTTTGCTTTCGCGCATGGCGCACTCTACGACCTGCCCGACGGCAGGCTGCTCGCCGACAGCTATCATTGCTCGCGCCTCAACACCAACACCGGAAGGCTGAGCACGGCGATGTTCGAGTCGGTGTTCGCGGCCGTCTTGGATCGGCTCGCTCGCTGACGGTTAGACTCGATAAAAGCTCCGGTGAACTCGCTCGACCCCTTGGCCAGCCGAAATCGGGGTTGCCGGCGGCGGAGCGATGCGCGCCACGCATGCCTCTGCGGCGAAATGGCCGGCATTTTGCGATTGATTCGCAGCGCCGACCCGTGCACGGTGCGAAAAGTTCGCATTCGCAGTCCGCTTGGAGTTCTCGATGCGTCGTTTCGCCTGGGCTGCCGCAGTGCTGGCGCTGGCCGCCGCGTCTCCCGCTCTCGCCGACAATCCCAGCTTTTCGATCGCGCTCAAGAACAACCAGTTCGTCCCGAGCGAGATCACCGTCCCCGCCGGGGTCAAGGTCGAGCTGGTAGTCAGCAACGACAATTCGACCCCGTCCGAATTTGAAAGCACCCAACTGCACCGCGAGCAGGTCGTAACCGCAGGCCAGAAAATCATCGTGTTCGTCGGACCACTCGATCCGGGCAGCTATGAGTTCTTCGACGATTTCCACCCGCAGACCCGCGGTCATCTGATCGTCAAATAAAGCACCCGTCTGATCGCCAAATAGAAAGAACCGGCATGCTGGCGACCGCTATCATCGTCTTCCGCGAAGTCCTCGAAGCGTCCCTCGTCGTCGGCATCGTGCTGGCGGCGAGCCGCGGCGTGCCGCGCCGCGGCGTCTGGGTCAGCGGCGGGGTCGCCGCCGGCGTTCTCGGCGCCTCGCTCGTCGCCGCCTGCGCCGGTCTCATAGCCGCGGCGGTCAACGGCATCGGGCAGGAGCTGTTCAACGCTGCGATCCTGTTTACCGCCGTGGCGATGCTGGGCTGGCACAATGTGTGGATGAACCGGCACGGGCGCGAACTGGCCTCGGCCGCGGCCACTCTCGGCAAGGCGGTAGCGGGTGGCAGCCGGCCGCTCTATGCGCTGGCGCTGGTGGTCGGCATCGCGGTCTTGCGCGAAGGTTCCGAAATAGTCCTGTTCCTGTACGGCATTGCGATCGCCTCGGGAGCCGGCGGGCTCTCCATGTTGGCCGGCGGCATCCTCGGGCTCGCCGGCGGCGCCGCGCTCGGAGCTTTGATCTATCTCGGGCTTCTCGCGATTCCGTTGCGCCGGCTATTTACTGTCACCAGCTGGCTCATTCTGCTGCTGGCTGCCGGCATGGCCTCGCAGGGTGCGGCCTTTCTGATGCAGGCGAACCTATTGCCCGCACTCGGCAACAATGTGTGGGACACCTCCTCGATCCTGACCGAGAACAGCATGCTCGGGCTGGTGCTGCATGTGCTGATCGGCTATTCGGCGCAGCCGGCGGGGATTCAGGTGGTGTTTTATCTCGCCACCATTCTGGTCATCGGCGCATTGATGCGCGTACTCGGGCGCGCGCCGACGAGGCCGGCGGGCCGGCCGGCGGCGCCGGCTTCGATCTGACCGTCTTTCCGAACCCTCCCACCTCCGCTGCCCCACTTCCGTGGCCCGCGTCGGTTTTGCCGATCCCCCCGGCGGGCGTTTTGGACGGAGGTGCGAATGCGCTGCATTAGCGCTTTATGTCTGATCGCCGGCGCAGTTTTGAGCCTGGCCGCCGTTGTCCCCGCCAAGGCCGATTTCAAGGTCGAGCAGCCCGACGCCGAAGCCGGCGAGATGGCGATCGAGCCGCTCGGCGACATCGGCCATGATCCGCTCGGCGCGCACAACAGCGAAGTGAGCTTTACCCAAGAAATGGAATACGGTGTCAACGGCTTTTGGCAAACCGAGCTCGAGCTCGAACAGGAGCGCCCCGCCGGGCCCGACCATTCGGTCAATTTCAGCCAGGTCACCTCGGAGAACATCTTTCAGTTTACCCCGCGCGGCGAATATTGGGCCGATGCCGGGTTCTTTGCCGAGTTCGGCAAGACCACGCTGCCGCAGACCCCCAACGAAACCACCTTCGGGCCGATCTTCCGCAAGGAAATCTTCGGCACGATCGACACCGTCAACCTGTTCATGGAAAAGGACATCGGCAATTACGCCTCGGGGCGGCCGGAGTTTTTGTACGCGTGGGAAACGCGCCTCGACCTCGGCACCCCGGTCGAGCCCGGCTTTCAGGCCTATGGCGAGCCGAGCAGCTTCACCGGCTACAATTCGGGCTGGCCGCAGGACAATCGCATCGGCCCGCAGCTGTTCGGCACCATCATTCAGCTGGGCCCCGGCAGCCTCAAATGGAACGGCGGCATCCTGTTCGGCGTGACCCATGCCTCACCCCGCGAAACCCTGCGCTGGCAGGCCGAGTACGAAATCCATTTCTGATCCGTTTCCAGAGGAATTTCATCCCGCTCGGCTTCTCCTTCACAATCCTCTCACCCAATGGAGGAGAGGGAAGGGTAAGGAAGTTTGCCCGCGTCCGATGCAACCTGAGCGAGATCCAGCCTAACCCGGCTCGGACTGTTCCCGCTCGGCGCAAATCTCGGCGCCGTCCGCCAGACTGGGCTACGCTGGCAGCGCTGTCTCGGCGCCCTCGAACGGGTCGCCGCCGGCCTCGACTCACCGTACGGCGACGCGGAGGGGCGGCCGGTAGTGGTTGAACCTCAGCGCCGGTTGTCCTCCATGCCCGTCGGAATCAAAGACTTTCGGGAAAATCCCTTGAGCCAGCCCGATCAAAGGGTTATCGTCCCCGTAAGATATAACCGGAACGCAACTGCAAAACCGCCGTCTCGGCTTTGCCCGAGTCAGCACCCATGGGCAGACGCTCGACGCGCAGCTTGAGCAGCTACGCGGCGCGGGCTGCATCAAGATTTACCGCGAGAAGGTGACGGGGGCGCACAACGACCGCCGCGAGTTTCTGAAAATGCTCAATGGCGTCGCCGCCGGCGACGTGGTAACGGTGACGCGCATCGACCGTGTTGCGCGCAGCACCTTCGACCTGTTCGCCATCGTCAAGCAAATCGTGGACGCCAAGGCGCAATTCCGTCCGGTGGCGGAGCCGTGGGCCGACACCGGCGCCAGCACCGGGCCGCTGACGCTGGCCGTGCTTGACGGCTTGGCCGACGTAGAGCGCGATCTTATCCGCACCCGCATCGCAGAGGGCCGCGACCGCGCAAAGCGGCGCGGGCAGCACATGGGTCGACCCTCGCGATTGACGGACGCGCAAAAAGCAGAGGGCCGGCGACGGCGGGCGCAGGGCGCGACGCTTGCGGAACTCGCCCGCAGCTACGATGTCAGCCGCAGCACGAATTTGCGGCTAGCCGACCGACATGCCTGAAACGCCACAATCGACCTCGAAATCTTCTGCGGGCATTCGAGCGTTTATCTCATTTGTGGACGCTCAGAGTTTGACCCAAAATGAATTGGGTGATTTCAGTATCTTGTGTTATCTGTCTAGGTGGAAAGCTGGATAGGATCGCAAGATGTAGACCGAAATTAGTCAACCGCAGTATCGCCGCGAAGGTCTTCGCTACGCAAGCGACGTCACCGATGCGGAATGGAGGCAGATTGAGGCGTTGTTGCCGCCGGCAAAAAGTTAGGGCGGCCGCGCACGACGACATTGCGCGAGGTGGTCAATGCCCTGCGGTACCGGTTGACGACAGGCTGTCAATGGCGGTTGCTGCCCAAGGAGTTTCCGCCATTTTCGACGGTCCAGCGGTTTTTCTACCGGTTGGCGGGACGAAGGGTTGTGGCCGACGATCAATCACTCTCTGGTGATGCGGACCCGCGAGGCGGCCGGCCGCGAAGCCAGCCCCAGCGCCGGAGTGATCGACAGCCAATCGGTCAAGACCACCGAAACCGCCGGTCCGCGCGGCTATGATGCCGGCCAAAAGATCAACGGGCGCAAACGCCACATTCTCACCGACACCAACGGCTTGCTGGTCGGGGCGGTGGTTCACCCTGCCAACATCCAGAGCCTGCCCCGGCGCAGGCCGGGGACCGTGACGGCGCTGCGCTGGTGTTGGCCGCCACTCGCTATCTCTACCCTTGGCTGCGGCATGTCCCCCGCTTTCGCGAGGGCAGGCTTTTGCCGACGGGGCCTATAGCGGGGCCAAGCTCGATATCGCGCTCCCCAAAATCGGCCGGTGGACACCTTGAGATCGTCAAGCGCTCCGATGCCGTCACCGGGCTTGTCGTGCTGCCGCGGCGCTGGGTGGTCGAGCGCACCTTTGCCTGGCTCAACCGAAACCGACGACTCGCCAAAGACTTTGAAGCCATTTGGAAAAGCGCTCTGGCATGGCTGTTCCTCGCCAGCGCCAAGCTACCAATGCGGCGCCTTGGCGGAACTGTACAGTCAACGGTTGTAATATGGGTCAAACTCTAAGCAATTAAAGCTCCCGCGGCGCTCCAAAGCGATCTTCGCCGTCCAACTGGCGTCTCGTTCTCTTGGTCATGGTCAGCTCCGTCTAGCAGGACCGAACGGCCTAGGCTCCAATTTAAGCCGCTGGTCCCAAAACCAGCGGCCACTTCACCAACCCCTCCATGCAGACGATATTGATCTGCCGGCCGCAGTCGAACGCTTCCAGGCTGTCCCCCGTGAATCCGGAATAGCTGACGAACAGGCCGCGCCCACTGCGCTTTATCCCGACCTTGCCGGACAGCTCGAGTAGAGGACCATTTCCGACGAGCGGGTCGTGCCACTTTGCTTCGAGCAGATAGATCTCGCCCCGGACTTAAAAGCTTCCGTCAATCTGTTCGCCAGTAAGCCGGAACGAACCGCGGGGACCAAGCCCCCACACGTCGAAGAGGCTCCTTAAGAACCGCTCGAAGGCGAAGCCCCGCTTGGATGCTGGCCGCGCCCGCACCTCCTCGAATTCCGCAAGCAGCATGCCGGTATCAGCGCGCGGCCTTGTATCCGCCGGCCCCGTCCGGCGCGGCAGCACGTCCAAAAACGCTGTGTCGCGGAGCTCAGGGATTTTGACTTACCTGTTCCGCTCTGCAACGCGCCTTCGAGAAGCTGGCGGATCGAAGCCTGCTTGCCGCCTCCCGGCCATACCGTTCCAAACCCAGCTCCACCGCTACTGCGGGAAACGATTGCCCTTGTTGCCATAGGGGCTCGAGAAGCTCGGCACAGCGCTCCGGCTTAAGCCTGCGATTGCGGCCTGCGCTCGAACAAGGGCGAGGTCGCCGTCTCGGGCGAAGTGACGCTTCATGCCGACCGCCTCCACTGCACGGATCTATCACTCTCGATAGCGTCGCCTTGCCAGCCGAATGAGACCGAACCGAGGCTTCGGTGACCCAAGTTGGAACCACCAACCAACAGGCGGCTTGCCAAGGCGCCCGCGATTAGCGAATATCGATCTCTCGCCCCAGGGGAGGCGCGGCGAGGATCCCAGCATCTACCGGGGCGCCTTCGGGTGACCAGACAATCGGGTTTTGTGGGCTCATGTCGCAGGCCAGCGCGGCTGTCCAATCCACTGCAACATCGGGTTCGCGGTAAATGTTCGGCAGAATGCTAGGCTTATTGTCCGCTGATATGGCTATCGATCTCGGCACCGCGAACACGCTCGTTTACGTGAAGGGGCGCGGCATCGTCCTCGACGAACCATCGGTCGTCGCGATCGCCAGCGTGAAGGGCAGGAAGCAGGTGCTCGCCGTCGGCGAGGAAGCCAAGCTTATGCTGGGCCGCACCCCTGGCTACATTCAGGCGATCCGGCCGCTGCGCGACGGTGTCATCGCCGATTTCGAAGTAACGGAGGAAATGATCAAGCATTTCATCCGCAAGGTGCATAACCGCCGCAGCTTCGCCACTCCGCAGATCGTCGTCTGCGTGCCCTCGGGATCGACCGCGGTCGAGCGGCGCGCGATCCAGGAATCGGCCGAGAGCGCTGGCGCGAGGCGGGTGTTCCTGATCGAGGAACCGATGGCGGCGGCGATCGGGGCAGGGCTTCCGGTGACCGAGCCGACCGGCTCGATGGTCGTCGATGTCGGGGGCGGCACGACAGAAGTCGCCGTGCTTTCCTTGGGCGGCATCGTCTATTGCCGGTCGGTCCGGGTCGGCGGCGACAAGATGGACGAGGCGATCGTCGCCTATATCCGTCGCAATCACAACCTTTTGGTTGGTGAGAGCAGCGCTGAGCGCATCAAAAAAGAGATCGGTTCCGCCTGTATGCCTGAGGACGGCGAAGGGCGTCTAATGGAAATCAAGGGACGCGACCTGATGATTGGCGTGCCCAAGGAAGTCATGATCAGTGAGCGCCAGATTTCCGAGAGCTTGGCGGAACCGGTCGGTTCGATCGTCGAAGCCGTCAAGGTGGCCCTCGAGCACACCGCCCCCGAACTGGCGGCGGATATTGTCGACAAGGGCATCGTGCTGACCGGGGGCGGGGCGTTGCTAGGCAACCTGGACTTAGTGCTGCGGCATGCGACGGGATTGCCGGTTTCGATCGCCGATGATCCTTTGAGCTGCGTCGCGCTTGGCACCGGGCGGACCCTCGAAGAGATGAAAACCCTCAAGTCAGTTTTAATCAATACCTGGTAATGGTCTTTGCCTTACCGCCAGCGAGCAGTAGGGAACCATGGACTCTACGGCCACCGCACGCCGCAAAAGCATATCTCGTCGCAAGATATCTCGTCGCAAGATATAAGGGGCGCTGCGCCCGTGGCCCGCTGCACCGCCCGGCGAGGGCATCGTGACCCGCCCATCGCCACGCCGGCGCGCCATCGCCCACCGGGTTGTGTTTCCGGTTCTCGTACTGCTGTCGGCGATCATGATCTTCCTCGGCAAAATCGATGAAAGGGTGTTCCGGTCATTACGTGTTCAGCTGACCGATGCCGCCGCCCCGACGCTCGACGCGTTGTCGCGGCCGCTTGCCGCCGCCGAGGATTTGGTCGGCCGCGCCCGCGCGATCCTCACGCTCTATCAGGACAACGCTCGGCTCACGGAAGAGAATGCGCGATTGCTGCACTGGCAGCAGGCCGCGCTGACACTCGCCTCCGAAAATGCCCAATTGCGCGATCTGACGAAGCTGGTTCCGCAATCCGCGGTGTCCTATGTGACAGCGAGGGTGATTGCCAATTCCGGCGGAACTTATGTCCGCGACCTGATGGTCGACGCCGGCAGCGACAGTGCCGTCGCTCGCGGTCAGGCCGCAATCACCGGCGAAGGCCTCGTCGGGCGCGTTTCGGAGGTGGGGGTGCGAGCGGCTCGGGTGCTCCTGATCACCGATTTGAACTCTCGCGTTCCAGTCATTGATCAGCGGTCGCGACAGCGCGCGATCCTAGCCGGCGACAATTCCGATCGTCCATTGCTGCGCTTTCTCGACCCGGCGACCCCGGTCAGAGTGGGAGATCGCGTCGTCACCTCCGGCGCAGGGGGTGTCTTTCCTGCGGGACTGCCGGTCGGCGTCGTCATTGGTGTAGATGCGAAGGCGCCTCGAGTTGAAACCTATGTGCAGCTCTCGGAAGTGGAGTACTTGCGTATTGTCGATTACGGTCTGGCCAAGGGGCTGCCGACGCCGGCCGGCGCTTGCCCGACCGGCGAGCGGCAGTCGTCGCGGCTGACGACCTGGGCAGATCGCCGCTGAGGTCGGGGGACACTCAAGCCGATGATCGTGCCCGTCGTCCCGGAGCGCATCGTGGCGCGCCTGCTGCCAACCGCGACTACGGCGGCAGCGGCGGTATTCTCGGTGCAGCCGGTGCACCTCCCGGCCTATGCCAGTCTCACCCCCGCTTACACCTTGATGGCGGTTTATCATTGGACCGTATACCGGCCGGACCTGCTGCCGCCGCCGGCGGTTTGTCTGATCGGCTTTGGCTTTGATCTGCTTTCGGGCGGTCCGCCAGGGGTGACCCCCCTCATTCTCCTTCTTGCCAGAGGCGTCTTACTGCGGCACCGGCGATCGTTCATTGACAGGGCCTTTCCCTTCGTGTGGGGGGGATTTACGTTGTTGATGGCCGCTGTCGCGCTATGCCTGTGGGCCGTTCATTGTCTCCTCGCTCTATATTTTCTTGAATTCCGTAGCACTATCTTTCAAGCGGTGCTGACGATATCTTTGTTTCCCATCGCCAGCTTTTTGTTGGGCCGGACCCAGCGCGCGCTGATGAGCGCGGTCTGATGGTACGCGACTCGGCAACGGCGCGCTAGAAGGGGCCCGGTGGTGCGGCGGGAATCCCAACGTCCTAAGCATTTCGGCCGGCGCGCGGTGATACTTGCCGGCGGCCAAGCGGTGCTGATCGGCGCTCTTTCGGCTCGCCTATACCAGCTCCAGATCGTCGATTCCGAGCGCTATAAAGTGCTGTCCGATGAAAATCGGATCAATTTGCGTCTAATCGCGCCGCCGCGCGGCCGGATCCTGGATCGGTTTGGCGCTCCGCTGGCCGACAATCGCCAAGACTATCATCTCGTCCTGGTCGCCGAGCAGACCGGAGACATCGAGGCGACGCTGGCCACGCTCACGCGTTTGATTGCGCTCGACGAGGCGGATCGCCGCCATGTCATACACGCGGTGCGACGCAGACATTCCTTCGTGCCGGTCGTCGTCCGAGCCAATTTGAGCTGGGACGAGATGGCGCGGATCGAGGTCGCAATCCCCGAACTGCCCGGCGTCTCGGTCGAGCAAGGCTTGACCCGGAACTATCCGCTGGGCCAGACCGCCGCTCACGCGGTTGGTTATGTCGCCGCGGTCTCGGAACAGGAGCTGACCGGAGACCCGCTCCTCGAGCTCCCCGATTTTCATATCGGTAAAAGTGGCGTCGAGAAGTCGCAAGACTTGACGTTGCGTGGTACCGCCGGGACCCGCCAGGTGGAGGTCAATGCGTTCGGCCGAACGGTCAGAGAACTCGCTCGTATTGAGGGCGAGCCTGGACGGGACGTCGTGACAGGGCTCGACGCGGCGATGCAGGATTTCGTGACTCGGCGTTGCAGCCATGAGGAAAGCGCAGCGTGCGTCCTACTCGACGCCGCCACCGGTGAGGTGTTGGCGCTCGTGTCGATCCCGAGTTTTGATCCGGCGGCATTTTCCGATGGGCTTAGCCCGCAAATGTGGCGGCAACTCTCGACCGATCCGCGACACCCGCTGACCGACAAGTCTATCGCCGGGGTCTATCCGCCCGGATCGACGTTCAAGCCGGTGGTCGCGACCGGTGCGCTGGCCGCAGGAGTGCTGACGCCCGAAACATCGATCACATGCCCCGGATACCTCAAATTCGGCGATGCGGTGTTTCACTGCTGGCGCCGCGGTGGACACGGAACGCTTCATCTGCGCGACGCGATCAAGGAAAGCTGCGATGTATTCTTTTACGAAACCGCGCATCGCCTGGGGATCGATCGACTAGCAGCAATCGCCCATCGTTTTGGCTACGGCGCAAGCCTTGGTCTCGACATCCCCGGAGAGCGGCCCGGCCTGATCCCGACTCGGGAGTGGAACCTCGCAACGACCGGCAACAGCTGGCAGCAGGGAGACACGTTGATCGCCGGGATCGGGCAGGGTTCCGTTCTCGCCACCCCCTTGCAGATCGCGACGATGGTGGCGCGGCTCGTCACCGGCCGGAGGGTCACGCCGCGGCTGGTCCGCGAATTGGGGATAATGACAACGGCGGGCGATCCAGCGGCACCCGACTTTCCCTCCCTCGGGATCGATCGGAGCGCGCGCGCCGTCGTTCTCGATGGGATGAACGCGGTCGTCAACGAGTTGGGGGGTACTGCTTACGCGGCGCGGATTTCCGAACCCGGGTTCGCTATGGGCGGCAAGTCGGGCACCTCGCAAGTGCGGCGCATCACCCAATTTGAGCGCGACCATGGATTGCCGAAGATCGACGACATTCCCTGGAAGGAGCGCGATCACGCGCTGTTCGTCGGCTTTGCACCGGTTGGGGCGCCGCGCTACGTGTGTGCTGCTGTCGTCGAACACGGCGGCGAGGGTGCAGCCGCTGCGGCGCCGATTTGCCGAGATGTACTGCGGGCGGTGCAGCGACGTGATCCTGCCAGACGCATTCCCGTCAACGACATGGCACCGCGCTCCACAGTCTCCGCCGCGCCTTCCCCGCGTCCGTTTGGCTTGTCGGGGTAGGTCTTGGCTGATTTTTCTTCCGAATTCGCTCGGCGCCAGCGCAAGTTTGGTGAACGGATTCTCAGCATCGGTTGGGGCTTTGTGTTGCTGATCGCTGTGGTCGCTAGCGTTGGCGTCGCTGTCTTGTATTCAGCGGCTGATGGCAGCATGCAACCCTGGGCCGCCAAACAAATGATGCGATTCGCAATTGCCCTGATCCCGTTACTCGGGTCGGGACTAGTCCGGATTCACTATTGGTTCCGAGTCTCTTATTGGATTTATGCTATAGCTTTATTTCTGGTTATCGCTGTCGATGTACGCGGCTTCGTCGGCATGGGAGCCCAGCGCTGGATCGATCTCGGCGTCATCCAGCTCCAGCCCTCCGAACTGATGACGGTTGCACTGGCGCTGGCGCTGGCACGCTATTTTCATCGCCTCGGCGATCAGAATGTTATTGGAATCCGCCACTTCATTATGCCTTCGCTGATGGTCATCCTGCCGGTGGCCCTGGTGCTCAAGCAACCGGACCTGGGCACCGCCATGATATTGCTGATGGGCGGTGCAGTGCTGTTCTTCCTCGCTGGGATTCGCCTGCGGATTTTCTTGGTCGTAAGTGGGTTGGCGGTAGCTTCGATACCGATCATCTGGCGACTATTGCGCGATTACCAGAAGAGCCGGGTTTATACTTTTCTTGATCCTGACAGTGACCCGATGGGAGCCGGCTATCACATCCTTCAATCAAAAATTGCACTCGGCTCGGGTGGTTTGTTCGGCAAAGGTTTCCTCCTCGGCACTCAAAGCCACCTCAGCTTCCTGCCGGAGAAGCAAACCGACTTTATCTTCACTATGTTAGCAGAAGAGTTCGGGTTCGTGGGCGGAATGGCGCTTCTCGGTCTGTATACGGCTATCATCACCTATGGTATCGCGATCGCTCTGCGCTGCCGCAGCCATTTCGGCAGGCTCCTGGGCTTTGGCGTCGTCACCAATTTCTTTCTCCATGTTTTTATCAACATCGCAATGGTGACAGGCCTAATCCCGGTTGTCGGCGTCCCGCTGCCACTAATCTCCTATGGCGGAACCGCGATGCTGACCGTGATGTTCGGATTTGGCTTGCTGATGAGCGTGCGCGTCGGGTGTGATGTTCGCCTCAATCGGTTAGGTGATCCCCAGCCCGAATAGACGGCTGACCCAGCTTTATTTTGTTCGCGAGCTTCGCCGACGCCCCCTAGGATTGCGCCGACGAACCGGCCGTGCCGAGATGGAGGAGATGATGGCGGAGAAGGATCCGGCAGAGAGCGGGCGACGGCTGCATGTGACGACACTCTTGGTCGCCTCGCGCCGTGCTCTCGACAACGCACTCGCCGAACTGGGCTTCGCCGAAGATGACGACCGCGTCGTCGAGCACGATCGCCGCCTGGCATTTTTGACCTGCTCCCATGAGGAAGACAGCGACGACCTATTCGCGCTGATCACCGAGCTTTCGGCTCGCGGCGAGAGTTGGGAACTGCAATCCCGCATCGACACCGAGCCGGGCCGGGCAATTTATCAGTCCTTGGCGCGCTATCGGCCGGTCGAGGCGATAGACGCGGCTGTCGAGGAAGAACAGGAACCGGAAAACTCGGAGGCACCGGTCTACGACGTCGAAACTGCGGACGGCTTGCAGGCTCTTAAGCGCATCCTGAAGCGGATCGAGCCGGCCGACGCATTTGCGACGATCCGCCCCGGACGCGAGGGTCGCGCTACCGCACGGGTCCTGCGTCGCGGCTCGCGACGGCTGCTTGCCTCGGCAATCGCGGGCGACGAAGCGACGCTACGCGGCGTGATCCGCGAGATTCTGCCAAACGTCATGCTCGATGTGGCGATGAAGCCGCCCAGTTAGTCGGCTTGGCGGAGAAACGACGACCGTTCCCGGACCGGGTTGGATTTGCCGGGATTGGCATCCTGCCGTTGATGACCGGATTCTTTCGCGACCGGACAATCCGGCTTGCGGTGACCGGGCTTAGCGGCTCCGGCAAGACCGCGTTCATCACCAGCCTGGTGGAAAATTTAATCAGTGTTGCGGGAGGGGCCGCCCGGCTCCCGTTTCTGCGCGCTGCTGCCGAAGGGCGTCTTGTCGAGGGGCGCGTCCGGCGTCCCAAACGTGGAATGATCCCGCCATTCCCACTGACCGAGACAGTGGCTGCGCTCACCGCCGACCCGCCGCGATGGCCTCCGAGCACCACCGACCTTCGCCAGGTCAATCTGTCGTTGCGTTTTTTTCCGGCAGGCTGGTTCGGTTACGGCCACACGATCGGACTTGCTGCCAGCGCCACGGCCGAACTCAGCCTGCAGATCCTCGACTATCCCGGCGAATGGCTGCTCGACCTCCCTTTGTTGGGTCAGAGCTATCAAGAATGGTCGCGCGCCACTCTCGATCTGGTGCGGGGCGGCCCGCGGGCGCACCTCGCCGGCGAGTGGCTCAACTTTCTTGCCGGCCACCCGGCGACTTCCCGCAGCGACGCCGAAACGGCGCGGCAGGCGCACAGCCTCTACCAGAGCTTTCTCGCCGCCTGCCGGAACTCGCCAACAGCTGAGCTTGCTGCAGCCCGGGCGGTTTTTGAGCCCGGGGACCCTGGCCGGTGACCCGATCCTCGAATTCTGCCCGATGCCGGCCGGCGCTGGTGCGCGCACTCGGCCGGGCAGCCTAGCGGTGGTGATGGAAGCCCGGTTCGAGGCCTATAAGCGCGGTGTGGTGCACCCGTTCTTTTCCGATCTCGCCCGCCGTGTCGATAGGCAGATCGTGCTCGTCGACGTGCTGCGTTCACTCAACGCCGGCGAAGAGGCTTTTGCAGACCAGTCTCGAGCGATCGAAACCATCCTGGAGGCGTTTCGCTTTGGCCGCAGCGGGCTGTTCCGATGGTTGTTCGGCGCACGCATCGATCGCGTTCTCTTTGCCGCCACCAAAGCCGACCACGTCCCGGCGCTGCAACGCGACCATCTCGAAGCTCTGATGAGCGAAATGGCGGCTGCGCCCAGTCTGCGAGCCGAGCGGGCGCACGCACGGGTCGCGGCAACAGCCCTCGCGTCGATCCGCTGCACCGAGGATGGCACCGAGGTGATCGGCGGCCACAAGGTCGACGTCGTGATCGGATTGCCGCAGGGGGCGGAGCGGCGGATCCGGTTTTTCCCCGGCATCGTGCCGATGACGAGGCCACCAGCGGGCTTTTGGGGCGATCGCTTTACGGACTTTCCGGTGTTCCAGCCGCCGCGCATCGACAATGCCGCGAGAAATGGCATTCCGCACGTCAACCTGGATAAGGCTCTAAATTTTTTGTTCGAGGATGCGCTCTCTTGATCGCCGCCGAGTTAGGGCCTCGGAACGTTGTGCGGTGATCGACATTAACCCGGCCAACGCCTATCTCGGTTATAGTTGCGCAAACCAAGGAGAGCATCATGAGCGATGCGCGCATCGTCCGAGCAGGCTTGCGGCGGCGAGGCGGGATAGCTTTCGGCGCGGCTATCTCGCTCGGACTCGCTTACGGTGCCTCCGGCTGTGCATCACCTGAGGCGAACTCGTGGGCCGTGCCGTCGAGCGCCGGCAGGGTGAAGATGACGAGCTTCGCACCCTTGGTGCACGAAATCCTTCCCGCTGTCGTCAACGTTTCGGCAATCCAGAGGCCAGATAAGGCGGCGGCCGACGACGAAACGTCGGCCGGAGTTAATTTGGTGATGGACGGGGACACGGCCTCAGGGCTGCCGTCCTCAGCTCTCGACAAGCTGCTGCACCGCTTTTTCGACGAGCAGGGCCGAAAAGGGGCGCCGAACCTGCCCGGGCTGGCGTTGGGTTCCGGCTTCGTCATCGATCCCAGCGGCTATGTCGTCACCGACGATCATGTCGTGCAGAATGCCGACAGCGTGACGGTGACGTTTCATGATGCGACGCAGCGCCGGGCGCGGATCGTCGGGCACGACGCTTTGACCGATCTCGCCCTGCTCAAAGTGGACGCGCCGTACCCCTTACCCTATGTACGCTGGGGCGACAGCGACGCCGCCAGGGTCGGTGACTGGGTACTGGCGATCGGCAATCCCTTCGGGCTTGACGACACGGTCAGCAGCGGGATCATCTCCGCCCGCGGCCGCGATATCCACTCCGGCCCGTACGATGATTTTTTGCAAATCGATGCATCAATCAACCGGGGCAACTCCGGTGGCCCGACGTTTGACCTCGAAGGTAAAGTGATCGGTATCAACAGCGCGATCTATTCGCCCAACGGGGGCTCGGTCGGCATCGGTTTTGCCATACCGGCAAATCTCGCAAGGCCGGTTGTCGAGCAGCTGAAAGAGCGCGGCAAGGTCGAGCGCGGATGGCTCGGCGTGCAGATCCAAGAGGTCACGCCGCAAATTGCCCAGGGCTTCGGTTTGACCAAACCGACGGGTGCGCTCGTCGCCGGGATCAGCCCCGGTGGACCCGCGGCGCGCGCCGGCTTTGCGCAAGGCGACGTGATCCTCACGGTCAACGGTCATGACATCACGACGATGCGGGATCTGCCTCTGCTGGTCGCCGAAATGCCGATAGGCCGACCGGCCGATGTCATCGTCTGGCGGCGCAACCATGAAATTGCACTACGGCCGATAACGGCTGAGATGCGGCAGAGCCAGGAAACCGCTGGTCTTGGACCAAATGGCAGCGACACCGGACACCAAGGTCCCGCAAACCTCAGCGCCGGTCTGAAGCTCGCCTCGCTGACCGCCCGGCAGCGCCGGCGACTTCAGGTACCCGCGGGTGTCAGCGGCGTGGTCGTAACCGCAATCGGGGATCAGAGCCCATTAGCGGCCGCAGATCTACTGCCCGGCGACGTGATCGAAAGCATCAATCAACAGACGGTAGTGTCGCCCAAGGATGCTCTTGCCAGGTTGGGGGCGATCAACACCAAGAACGGCAACCTAGCGGTGATTCTGGTCGACCGGCATGGCATCAGCCACTATGTGGCATTGTCGCTCAGCCGCGATCCGGCAGACCGCCGAAGCGGTTGAGATCGCTGAACGCGGTCCGGGACTATTCGGCGGCGGCGAGGCGGGGCCGTTGCCCCTGCAGTTCGGCGACGCGGGCCTGGGTGTAGAGATCAGTCCAGTTGGAAAGAGCAAAATCGGTCACCAGATGCGGGTCATAGTCGCGGTGGGGAACACGGATCTCCTTGCCCGCGATATGAACGGCGCGGATGCGGCTGCGGTTTTGCAAGACACCGATCTCGGTAAGCGGCGAGAAATCGAGAGCGACGAAATCCGCCGACCGACCTGATTCGAGCAAGCCGATGCGGTCGCCCCCGGTCATGAACCGCGCATTGACCTCGGTTGCGGCGCGCAAGGCCGCCGCCGGAGTGAAACCGAGATCCTCGACAAAGAGCTCGAGTTCGCGGGCATGCCACTCGCCGTAGGGGGTGACGGCGAACCCGGTGTCGGTTCCGGTCATGAACGGGACGCCCGCAGCGCGGGCCTTCTTCCAGTTCGCACAGCCGGTCTCGTATTCGCGCCGGGCATGGCCCGGCCGGCCTTTTTGATAGGCGGGTTCGTGCGGCTGGGTAAAGTCGATCGTGTTGCGCGGATGCGTCAAGGTCGGGCCGATCGCACTCCCGGTCTCCAGCATCGTGGCGATACACTCGCCGTCGAGGTGGTTGGCATGGAAGATCAGATCGACACCGGTGCGAGCAGCATACAGCGTCGCCTCGCGGCCGCGGGCGTGGACCACCGCCTTTTTGCCGAGACGATGAATTTCGCGGACCATAGTCTCGGTCTCTTCCTGAGTAAAGGCGGCGACGAGTTCGCCATTCTCGCGGCGCTGAATGCCGTCGAGGGCGATCTTGATGCAGTCCACACCGTCCTTGACCTGGCGGCGGATCTCCTCCACTGCCTCAGCGCTGGTGGTCACAAGCTTTCCGATCGAGGTTTCAGGCGCGCCGATCCAGGTCGGATACCAGTCGGTCAAGCCCTGATGCGTCGTCAGGTACCGGCCGGCCGCCATGACCCGCGGACCATCGAACAGGCCGGCGCGGATCGCGTTGCGGATTGATAGGCTGATCTGCCCGGCGTCACCGGGTGAGCAGATCGCGGTGAAGCCAGCGGCGGCCACCTGCTGGGCAAAGAACATGCCGCGTAGAGCACGAAATTCGAGTGGGCTGTAGAGGTCGATATCCTCCTCGCTTTTGGCGTTGCCATAGGCCAGATGAGTGTGCAGGTCGATCAGCCCGGGCATCACGAAAAACCCGGAATAGTCGATTATCCTGTCGCCTCGGGCTCGATGCGGCGCCTCTGCCTCAGGGCCGACATAATCGAGGATGCCCTGCATGTCGAAGACCAGCGTATTGCCCAGTAGGGCGTCGTCGGTGCGTCCGGTAAATAGCTGGCCGCAGCTCACAAAGGTCTTCATCTGTGGGGACTCCTGGCGAGAGAGCGATATCTGACCGGGACAGTATAGCCCCGTACTATATCACGACAGCAGAGCCGAACACGACCTATTCCACCATATCTTCGGCGGCTTCTGTGTCCCTGTGATCGCGGAGATCGAGCTCTACCGCCGACCTAACTTTATCCCGGCTGACCTGAACAGCCGACGATGAGGAAACCCGCGCGGCGAGATCATGGCGTGGATGCTGTACCGAAGAGCGATGACTGCCGCGGTGCTGCCTTCCGGGCAGCAGACGCTCCGTGATTCGTGCACCCGGCTGAGCAGACCCTCGAGCCCTCGGCGCCTGCGGCCCCTAGATCTGGACGATCGAACCGAAATCCCAGATCTCGCCGGGTGGGTTTTCGCCGATCCGCACGGTCGTCTTATCCGGAAAATGATATGGAGGGACCGGCAGGTTGTATGGGGCTGGCACGCCCGAAAAGACCCGGCCCGCCAAATCGTATTTGGAGCCGTGGCAAGGGCAAAAATAGCCGCCGAGCCAATCGGGGGCGGGGTCCGATGGATCGGGCTTGGGAAAAAAGTTGGGAATGCAGCCGAGATGCGTGCAGATCCCGACCAACACGGCGTGGCTCGGCTGGATCGAGCGATGCCAGTTCTTGGCATAGGGCGGCTGCTGGTCAGCCTCGGAGTTCGGATCGCTCAGCCGACCAACCAGCTTGGGATCCTGCAGCATCTTCAGCAAAGGCGGGGTGCGATCGGTGATAAAGATCGGCTTGCCCCGCCACTGGACGATGATCTGCTGACCCGGCGCCACTTTGCTCAAATCGACATCGACTGGGCCGCCGGCAGCAAGGATGTCGGCCGAGGGGTTCATCGAATCGATCAGGACGTACGCTGTTGCGGCGACGCTGACTGCCCCGACCGCGCCGGCGACCAGAAGCAGGAAATCCCGGCGGGTCTCTGTGGGGTCGCCACCATGATGGATCGGCGTCGCGGGAAGATGCTGGGCTTCGTCCGTCATCAGGCTTCCTGTTTTTCGCTGGCGGCACTGCTGGTGCGCCGCCGATGCTAACTGGTGCCGAGGCTGCCGCCGATGCTACGATTGGCCGCAGGAGGCGGGCTGGTCGCTCCGGTACATTCGCCACCGTGGGAAACGCACGACATGAAGATTGCGCGCATCGAAAGCTTCGTTCTCGGCACCGGTAGTTCCAAGGATCTGCTGTTCTGCCGGGTCGAAACCGAGGGCGGCCTCTATGGTTGGGGCGAGGCCTATGTCACTCACGGCAAAGAAACTGTCGTCGCCGAATGCCTGCGAGCGATGGCGCCTCATGTGATCGGGCGCAGCGCCTTCAACATAAGGCACACTGGACAGGTCATGTTCGATGACTTCGCGATCAAACGCGGCTCGCCCGAGCTGCTCGCGGCCTGGAGCGCGATCGAGATCGCGTCGTGGGACATCCTCGGCAAGCGCGCCGGCTTGCCTGTCTACAATCTGATCGGCGGGGTCTCGCGCGAGCGGGTGCGGATTTACGCCAACGGGTGGTCGCGAGGCTCGACCATCGAGGAGGGCGTCGAGCGTGGGTTGCAGGTTAAGACGATGGGTTTCACCGCCGCAAAGTTCGATCCATTCCCCGGCCCTTGGCGCACCTATGTGGATCGCCGTGACGAAGATTTCGCGATCGCCTATGTCCGCGCGATGCGTGAGGCGCTCGGCCCCGACTTCGAGCTGCTGATCGAAGCGCACCGCCGCTTCGCCCCGGCGCACGCGATCCGCATCGGCCATCGCCTGGCCGAGTTCGGCATAGATTGGTACGAGGAGCCGTGCCTCTCGCAGAATATCGAGCTCGTGGCCGAAGTGCGGCGCGCCGTGTCGATCCCGATCGTTACTGGAGAGGCGATCTACACAAAGGAGGCGTTTTCCGAGTGCCTCGCGAAGCGCGCCGCGGACATCCTCAACCCCGACGTTTGCGTCGTCGGCGGCATCACCGCAATGTTGGACATCGCCGCGATGGCGCAGCCGCACGCGGTCGTTCTGGCGCCGCACAACTACAACAGCACGCTGATCGGTATGGCAGCGACCGTGCATGTCTCGGCGGTTATCTCCAACTTTCGCATCGCCGAATATTTCGTCAACTTTCAAGATCTTTGTAGCAATATCGCTGCGTCTTCCCTGACGATGGAGGATGGTTGGATCGATCTGCCGACCGCCCCCGGCCTCGGCGTCGATATCGACGTCGAACGGTTGCGGGCGCATCCGCACCAGGAGGTGACACACCGCGGCTTCCGCCAGTATTGGGAAGAATATCCCCGTAAGGGTTACACGCCGAGCTTGCGGTGATTGCCGGCATCGAGGTGGCGTCTCCACCACTGATCATGGTCTTTGCCATCGCCGAGACCTGGGGCGCGAGGCGGCTTTGTGCGGCTGCGCTGTTTGCCGGATGCATTTGACTGGCCCAACCGATGAGCATTCCGGCTCCATTCGACCGCTATCGGGGCGAGGTGCTGCCAGAATGGATCGATATCAACGGCCACATGAACCTTGCCTATTACAGCGTCCTCTTCGACTACGCCACCGATGTGCTGTTCGACGCAATCGGTATCGGTCAGGCCTATAAACGCGCCACCAACCACGGAACCTTCGTCGTCGAGACACACAACCTTTATGAGCGCGAGCTGTTGGCCGGCGAACGGGTGCGCGTCGTCAGCCAGATCCTCGGCGCAGACGCCAAGCGCTTGCATCTGGCGCACGAGATGTTTCGTCTTGGAGACGAGCGACGCTCGGCAACACAAGAACTGATGTTCATTTCGATCGATCTCGCTTTGCGCGGGGTCGTGCCGTTTCCGGGTGAGGCGCAACTGCGCGTGGCCGCCGCTGTCGCCGCGCACGCCCACTTGCCGCCACCGCGCTGGGCTGGCCGCCGGGTCGCCATGCCCGCCGACGAGAGGCCTGGTGCGCCCGGCTCATAGTCTATCCTGCTTCAGTAAAAGGCTGCCGACCGGCATCCGCGCGTTGGGTCGGCTGACGCTCAGCGCAGCGCGTTATGGATCAGATATTCGGCAAAATCGCTCGGCTTGAGTTTAATCTCGTTGCGAGCCCCGCCGCCCGCCAGCGCCCGCGTCACTAATATGTGGTTCTCGACGCGCGACGCCGCGAGGCGGAACACTCCGACTGAGCCCTTGAGCTTGGGATAGAGGTTGGGGTCGATCGTCTTCTCCTTGCGAGCGAGTCTCGCCAGAGCTTCCGCCTCGCTTAAATCCTCGACCTCACGCTTGCGGATGATCACCCAATCGGTTTCACCCGCCCAGCCCGTGGCAGCGAGCACTTTCGGGTCAATGTCTGCGATCCCCGCTTTATAGATGTGCCGGCCCAACCCGACATCCGATGCCCAGCGGCCGAGCTTCGCGCTGCGCGCGACATAAAGAAATCCCATTGCATTCCTCCTGATCAGAAAAGCAGGAATAGAGCGATCCATTGTCCGTTTCTTAACCGAAGTGCTCAACCCCGACCCAACCACCAGGACGAAGTTATGCCCTTTCTGATCGGCGCCGCGACCGCGACTACCATCCTGCTGAGCATGGCATTTGGCCAGATCGACGCCGGTTTGGCCGCGTCCGGCGTGTTGCTCGCGGCCATAGTCCTGATGACCTTGCGAGAAGGATAATCGCGCATCCGGCCTGTGCGCCAGTTCGTCGCAGGCGACTTTGCTCGCTGCGGAATCAGAAGGAGTGCCAATCTGCCGCGCCGGTGCGCTGCGTTTACGAAGTGACACTAAGGGAAATATTTCGATAAACTCCCCCTAAGGCCTGAGCCAATGCGAGGGTGGGGGGTCTCAAGGAATGCGGCAGTCGATACTGGCCGGCGCGTGTGCGGTCGCGCTCGGCCTCATGATGCTGGCAAGTCCAACAGCGGCAGCAATGGGGCTCGACCCGGCTTTTCATCGAGCCTTGATCGGCCCGCAGCGCGCTACGGGGGTGGTGGTCTGGAGCCACGGGCGTTCGCTCGACTCCGAAGACTGGAAATCGCCGACACCGCCCTATCTTCGGATATTGCGCGATTCGGGCTGGGATGTGCTGCGTTTCGACCGGCTGCGGGACAGCGATACGTTGAGCCGCAGCACTCACCACCTCGTCGAGATTACGGCTCAGCTAAAGCAGCAGGGTTATCGGCGCGTCGTTCTTGCCGGGCAATCTTTCGGCGCCTTTCTTGCGCTGATGGCGGCCGATGATTCGGATGGGGTCGATGCCGTCGTCGCTACCGCGCCGGCCGCGTTCGGCGATTTCGACGAATCCTATGACACGTGGCGGTTGAACGCGACCCGGCTCTATCCGCTGCTGGAGCGAATCGGACGCGCAAGGGTCATGCTGTTCTTCTTTCACGGCGATGATTTCGATCCGGGCGGGCGCGGCGGAACGTCGCGGGCGATCCTCTCGAAGCGCGGCATCGGCTTTGCGGTCGTCGACCAGCCGGCCTATCTCGTCGGCCATTGGATATCGTCGAGCGGCCTTTTTCTGCGCCGATTTGGGGATTGCGTGCGGGACTTCATCGCCGATGATCGATTGAAGGGAGAGTTCTTGTGCCAACCGTCCTGGGGAAACGAGCCGAGTGCTGAACTGCGCCTTCCCAAAGAGCTTCTCAAGCCAAGAGCTGCGGCCCCGGCATTGACGGCGGCAACTGGCGCGTCGGCTCCGGTGGCGCCGGAGATGGATGGCGGCGCGGCCGCCAGGAATGCGTGGTACGGCTTTTATCCCAACGGGCGGGAGGTCTTGTTCGCGATCGAGGCCGTGCACGGGCGCGATCTGACTGCGATTTATGCGATCGGACCCGGGATCGATCGGAACGAGCCGGCCGAATGGAGCCGGCGCACGGGCCATACCTCCGGCCGCGAAATCGTTTTCGTCCAGAAACATGAGAGCACGCTACGCTTGCGCCCGCGAGAAGATGGCGGCATGGCGCTCACATGGATCTCGCCGAACGGAAAGACCAAGATGGGCGCCGGGCTACGGCGCATTGACGAGCTCGATCTTTCACCGGCAGCCCCGGGCGCTGAGGCTCAGCGCCAGTAACGGCCGCTGCCGCCGATCGCCACGACGGCCAGACCGAGCACCAAGTTGACCGTCACGATCGTGCGGATTTGTGCTAGCTGACGCCCACTCTCGGCCCAATCCTGCCGCGTCACAGCCGCCCGAAACCGCCGCCACGGCGCAAAATAAAGGTGCAGGAACAGCAGCATCATGATGATGCCGAGCCCTTGCATAATTTGGATATAAAGGCCGATCCCGCCAAAGCCGCCATAAACCCCGAAGACCATCGCATAGCCGCTCGCCAGCAATAGCACGATCGCGACGAAGACCCAGACGAAAAACCGGCCGAGAACGCGCGACCACAGCACTAGTCGTGGTGCCGGTTCAAGAGCGATGGCGGCAGGCCGCAGCACCTGATGGGCAAAGAACATGCCACCGACCCAGACGACCGCCGCGAGGATGTGTGCGATCAGCGCGGCCGTGGCGAGCGCCGCCGTCTCAGCCATCGCTCAGCCGCCATAGGCGGGGCTTTTGCGCGCGAGGCCGCCAAAGGCATCGAGCATGCGGCCGCGCCAGGCCGCGACCGGGTCCTCGGCGGCAAGCAACTCGAAATCGCTGATCGACCTCGCCCACTGAAAGGCGCCGAAGACGACGTAATCAGCATAGGCCGAGGCGGCGCCGCCAAGAAATTGCTGACGTTCGACGGTGCGACGCAGCGGCGCCAGGGTGTCGCGGAACGCGGGCAGCCGCGATTCTCGGTCTTCGACTACCTCCTCGAGCCTACGGCCGAACCGCTCCTCGCGCGACTGTCGGAAATAGCCTCGATCCTCCGCGGCGACGTGCCGGTAGATGTCGAGCACGACAAACCCGATCAGCGCCGGTTGGACCACCGTTTCGGTCCAGTTCTGCACAAAAGTGGTCAGTGGACGCCCGCCCTCGCCGAACAGCGAGGGACGGTCTGCGTAATGTGTTTCGAGATAGGCGGCGATGGCCGAAGAATCGTGCACCACTTGGTTGCCGTCGACAATCACCGGGACCCGACCGCCGTTGGGCCGCGGGAGCTTGTCCTTCTCGGTAAACCGCCAGGGGATGGTCTCGAACTCGAGCCCCTTATGGGCGAGTGCCATTTTGGTGCGCCAGCAGAACGGGCTGAAGCGACGGTCCGCCTCGACGCCGGCTAGATCGTAAAGAGTAATGGCCATCTTCTTCTCCGCGAGTGCTCGACATGCGGTGGTCACTATGGCCGCCGATTAGGTCGAGGCAAAGCCTTCTCGCTCGACGCCGTCTGACACTTGGCATGCTGGTTGCTCGAGAGCGGCTAACGGATCCGCTTCGCCGGCGCAGAGGTCAGATGATGGAAGACGGCTTTACTGAGGCACAAAAGCAGTACCTTGAGGGGTTCGTTACCGCTTGTTAAGAAACTGGCTGGCACGACGCTTACCCAGAGCGCAGCAACCGGAGCGGCACCCAATTCGACGCCATTTTGGATCCTTGCCGGATCCATCTCGAAGCGCAGGATCGGGCAATATCGTCTGGCGGGACTTTGGTGCCGGAAGAGAGTGCCAAGCGAACCAAGAACCCGATCGACATGTGGGATGAAATCCTCGCGAGCGCGACGGCAGGACGGTTTCCTAAGGGCGCCGACGTTTTCCTGCACAAGTTTCACGGTCCGTTCTACGTCGCCCCGAACCAGAATTTTTTTGTGCTCTGGGTGCGGTTGCCGGGCGGCATCCTATCGGCATTCCAAGGCACGGGGAACTCGCCGCCATCGCCGAGCGCTTCGGCGTCGGTTATCTCGATGTTACTACCCGTGCCAACCTGCAGATTCGCGAAATCGGCGCTTCCGATCCGATCGGCGTTCTGATCGCGGTCGATGAACTCGGGCTGACCTCGCGCGACGCTGAGGCCGACAACATTCGCAACATCTCCGGCAGCCCGTCGGCTGGGATCGACTCGCAGGAGGTGATCGATACCCGGCCGCTGTGTCACGAGTTGCATCATGACATTCTAAATCATCGCGAGCTGTACGGCCTGCCGCGCAAATTCAATATCGCTTTCGACGGCGGCGGGCGAGTGGCGATGCTCGAAGCAACCAATGACATTGGCTTTGCCGCCGTCCGCGTCGACGCAGGGCAGACCGGGCCCGCGCGGGCGTCTACTTCCGCATGCTCCTGGGCGGCATCACTGGACATGGCACTTTCGCCCAAGCCAGCGGTGTGCTGCTAGAGCCCAGCGAGGTCATCCCGGCCGCGGTCGCGGTCATCGCTCACGGTGATCGGACCGACCGCAACCGGGAACGCCTCAAATATCTCTTCGAGCGCTGAGGCATGGAAAAATTTCTTGCCGAGGCGGGATCCGATTTGCCAACGCCGTGGCGCTTGCCGGCGCTCGACGCCTGCGCGCCGCGCGCGCCAATCCACAAGCACGGCCATGTCGGGGTCCACGCCCAATCAGGGCCGGGACTTTATTACATCGGTGTCGTTCTGCCGGTCGGGCGCATTCAGGCGTCTCAATTGCAGGGATTTACCAACATCGCCGAGCGCTATGGCTCCGGCCCCGCTGCGACTGACGGTATGGCAAAACCTGTTGGTATCCGACATCCCTGAAAGGGCATTACCGGCGGCGATCGATGGGATTCAGGCTGTTGGCCTCGGTATTCGGCAAGCGCGGTTCGCGGCGGCATGGTCGCCTGCACCAGTAGCGTCGGCTGTAAATTCGCCCTTAGCGACACCAAACGCCACGCGCTGGCGTTGGCCGAGCATCTAGACGCGCGGCTGAGGCTCGATCGGCCGATCAACATTCGCTTGACCGGATGTCCGAATTCCTGCTCCCAGCATTATGTCGGAGACATCGGACTTTTGGCGACAAAGGTCGAGCGCGGCGACGACGAAGTCGAAGGTTATCATGTTCTGGTAGGCGGCGGCAGCGGCGCGGAGACAGCCCTCGGCCGCGCGATCTGGGCCTCTGTGCCGGCCGACGAAATGGTGATGCGCGTCGAGGCGATGCTGCGCGCTTACCTCGCGCGTCGCCGATTTCGCGCCCCCGGCTTTCGGCTGCCCGCTTCGGCCGACACGCCGATCATCATGATCGGCGCCGGCACCCGGATTGCGCCGTTTCGCGCCTTCCTGAAGGAACGCCGCGCGATCGCCGCGCGCGGTCGCAAGCGGCGCCGGATCATGGCTCTCGGCTACTGGGCCGCCTCGCGCCCGTCCGTCGGCGAGGCCCCGGCGCGACCGGCCGCCGTCGAATAGCCCGAACCACCCAGCGGGTCTCCGAGGATGGCAACCGGCCGCCCACCTTGCCGCCGTTCGCGGGTCTATTGTAACCTAGGGCATCCGCTGTGGGGTGTGCCCGTGCCGACCGTCTTTGTCCTCAACGGCCCCAACCTGAACCTGCTCGGGGTTCGCGATCCGGCGCAATACGGTCTCGACACCTTGACGGATATCGAGGCACGCTGCCTTGCCCGCGCCGCTGCACTCGATCTGCAGATCGATTTTCGGCAGACCAACCATGAAGGCCAACTTGTCGATTGGATCCAGGAGGCGCGGGAATCAGCCGAAGGGATCGTTCTAAACGCCGGCGCGCTGACCCATACTTCGGTGTCCGTGCTCGACGCGCTGTCTGCCGCGGAACTGCCGGTGATCGAGGTGCATCTGTCCAATATCTTTCGGCGCGAGGGTTTCCGCCATCATTCCTATGTGAGCCTCATTGCACGGGGCGTGATTTGCGGCCTTGGCGCACAGGGTTACGAACTTGCACTCGAAGCGATGGCAAGCCTGATCGAGGACGAATCGAGCGAGGTTGCTCGGTGAGATTCGGCGGCCGCCACCGATCGCCGCTGTCGCCTGATCCCGATCTGATCCGCACCCTCGCCCAGCTTCTCTCGGAAAACGGTCTGACCGAGATCGAATATGCGGTCGGCGATCGCCTGATACGGGTGTCCCGCGGCGCATCGGCATTTGCCGGGGTCTCGGCGGCCCCGACCGCGGCTGCGGGGATCGGCGCAAATTCGAAGGCTATCCACCACGGCGCGGTGACGGCGCCGATGGTCGGCACCGCCTATCTCGCGCCGCAACCCGGAGCGCCCGCCTTTGTCCGCCTCGGCGACGACGTCCTCGAAGGTCAGCCGCTGCTGATCATCGAGGCGATGAAGGTCATGAACGAAATTCGGGCGCTTCGGCCGGGGCGGGTGACGCAAATCCTGGTGGCCGACGCACAGCCGGTCGAATATGGCGCAGTCCTGATGGTGCTCGAGTGATCTGTTTCGTGTGATGTTTGAGAAAGTGCTGATCGCCAATCGCGGGGAGATCGCGCTCAGGATCCATCGCGCTTGCCGTGAGATGGGAATCAAGACGGTTGCAGTCCATTCCACTGCCGACGCCAACGCGATGAATGTGCGCCTCGCCGATGAAACAGTCTGCATTGGCCCGCCCGCAGCACGCGACAGCTATCTGAATGTTGCGGCGATCCTCTCCGCGGCGACGATTACCGGCGCTGATGCCATCCATCCTGGGCTCGGATTTCTCGCCGAGAACGCTGATTTTGCTGAGGCGGCCGAGGATCACGGATTTACCTTTATCGGCCCGGCGCCGGAGCACATTCGGCTGATGGGCGATAAGGTTGCAGCAAAAGCGGCGGCGACACGGTTGGGCATCCCGACAGTGCCGGGCTCAGGAGGCGTGGTGCGCAGTTCGGCTGAGGCTGCTGCTGCGGCCGAGGCGATTGGCTATCCGCTGCTGATAAAAGCGGCGGCGGGAGGCGGCGGCCGCGGTATGAAGGTCGTCCGCGACCAGGCCGAGCTGACGCAGATGCTGCCGATAGCGCAGCGCGAGGCAGAGGCGTTTTTCGGGCGCGGTGAGGTCTATCTCGAACGCTGGCTCGAGCGGCCGCGGCACATTGAAATCCAGGTTCTCGGTGACGGCCAGGGCGGCGTCGTTCATCTGGGCGAGCGTGACTGCTCGTTGCAGCGCTGGCATCAGAAGATTCTCGAGGAAACCCCGTCCCCGGCGCTCAACCCCGACGAACGCGACCGGCTTGGCGCCCTCGCCGTCGGTGCGCTGCGCGACCTCGGCTATCGCAGCGTCGGCACTCTTGAATTTCTTTATCAGGACGGCGAATTCTATTTCATCGAGATGAACACCCGGCTTCAGGTTGAGCATCCGATCACCGAAATGATCAGCGGCATCGACCTCGTGCGTGAGCAACTGCGCATCGCCCACGGGGCGCCGCTCGGTTACCGGCAAGCCGAGATTCGGCTCTCCGGGCATGCGATCGAGTGCCGGATCAACGCCGAAGATCCGGATACCTTTCGACCGTCACCGGGTCGGGTCACCGATTACCATGCGCCAGGTGGACTCGGTGTGCGCGTCGATAGTGCGCTATACCAAGGTTACGAGGTACCGGCCTATTACGACAGCTTGATCTCCAAACTCATCATTCATGGCAAAACCCGAAACGAATGCCTGATGCGGCTCCGGCGAACGCTCGAGGAATATGTCATCAGCGGCATCGAGACGACGATCCCTCTGCATCAGCGCCTGGTCAGCGCCTCCGACTTCATCAACGGAGATTACGATATCCACTGGCTCGAGCGTTTCCTCGGGCGAGCGATTTGAACAGGGCGGCCGCTTTGATACGGCTCACGCCCGAAATCCTGCTGACAGCCTATGCCGCAGGCGTCTTTCCGATGGCCGAGTCGGCCGACAATCCCGAGCTGTTCTGGGTGGATCCCCATCGTCGCGGCATCCTTCCGCTCGATGCCTTCCACGTCTCGCGTCAACTCCGCCGCGTAGTGCGACGAGATCGCTTCGAGATCCGCTGCGACAGTGCCTTCGAGGCGGTCATCCGAGGCTGCGCCGAAGCAACCGAGAAGCGCCCGAATACCTGGATTAACGACGAGATCGTGCGGCTCTACAAAGCGCTTTTCGCACGCGGCGCGGCGCACAGCGTCGAATGCCTGCGCAGTGGCGCGTTGGTGGGTGGCTTGTACGGCGTCTCGATCGGGGCCGCCTTCTTCGGGGAAAGCATGTTCAGCCGTGAGACCGATGCAAGTAAGGTGGCCTTAGTCCATCTTGTCGCCCGATTGCGGCTCGGCGGCTACCGCCTGCTCGACACCCAGTTCCTAACGCCACATCTGGCGAGATTTGGCGGGATCGAAGTTTCACGCGCCCGCTACCATCGCTTACTGGCGTCGGCGCTTTCTTACTTTGCCTCCTTTCCGCCGGCGCTGCCCGAAGCGGTGGGGGTGCTGCCGGACGCAACGGGCGCTGACTCGCTGGCTCCCTTACAGTCGAGCAGGATCACGTCGTAGACCGGGTTCTCGAGCGACGACAGCGCCGGGCTCTGCGCGAACATCCACCCGCTGAACCGTCGGATGCTGTCTTCGCCGGGATGCAATTCGTCGATCTGTAGAAAAGCCGCGCTCTCCGGCCGATCTTCGGGCGGGTTCTTTTCGCAATCTCGGACCGTAATCGCCAGGCTGCCAAAGCGCACCGTCTTACCAACCGGCGCCTCGATTTCGGAAACGCGCGCCGTGATCTTATCGAGGCCTTGCAGCACCGCAATCGGCTCAGAGATCATATCCGACTGCTCAGCCGCCGACTTGCCCGCGGCAAGCACCGCTGCGCCCGCCAACGCGGCAGGCAGCAAAACGCACATCAGCGTCGTCAGCCGGAAGGTCGCGGTATTTTCCTTGTCGTCGTCCTGGCGCAGGCCCGGACCCACTACGGCCGTCGAAACCGGCTTTCGCCGGCAAGACGAAGCGGGGTTCGTAGACACCGGGCCAAACAAACGTTTAACTCCGGACAGCAGAATTGCCTTCATCGCCGCGCTCACGGCCGGGTTTGGATCCGTGTCCCGCGCGCGGCGATCGCCTGTTCGCGTTCAATCAGCAGGCGCGCGCGCGCGACCACCGGCACGTCGATCATCTTACCGTCGACAGTCACGGCGCCGACGCTTTCCGCAGTGCCTTGTCGTGGGCGGCAATGACCCGGCGAGCGTGATCCTCCGTGCTCGGACGAGAGAATAATCGCGTCTGCGCCGCGTCTCGCCGCCCCGTCGACAAAGTGCCGGGCCGTTACCGGGACGAACAACAGCGAGCGCCACACCGGCAGCGTGTCGGTCATCGCGTCCCTCCCAGGAGGATCGCCCCGTCCTGTGCAAGCTTGTTGAGCGTATCATCATCGAGGCCGAGGCCTCCGAGGATTTCGGCGGTGTGCTCTCCCAATAAGGGAGCCGGGAGCCGCAGCCTTCCAGGTGTATCGGAGAGCCTCGGCATCACATTGTGCATCGGCAGACGCCCCAATTCGTCGTCGGGAAGATCGACCAGGATCTCGCGCGCGAGCACATGCGGATCGGCCATGAACTGATCGATATCGTAAACCCGGCGCGCGGTGACCTGGGCGCGCTCGAAGATTGCCATGTTCTCGGGCGAGAGTGCGCGCCGCGATAAAGGCGACGATCGGCGCCTCGCAGGCCTCGGCGTTCCGAACCCGGTCGCTGTTGGTGCGAAAGCGCGGATCGGCGATCATGTCGTCGCGCCCTATCGCGCGGAACAGCCGCTCAGCCATCGCCTGGATCGAGTTGGAGATCCCGATATAGCGGCCATCGCTGGTCTGGAAAACGTTGCGCGGTGAAGTTGTTTCCGACCGGCTGCCGG
The DNA here is from genome assembly GCA_963832875.1 of uncultured Alphaproteobacteria bacterium. Lineage (GTDB taxonomy): Bacteria > Pseudomonadota > Alphaproteobacteria > ATCC43930 > CGMCC-115725 > AP-15. Next base: position 146,343 of record CAWHWB010000014.1, read on the forward strand.
TGTGCTCCCTGACCGCACCGGTCAGGCGGTGGATCGCCGCCTCGGTTGCGATGAACGAGAACAGCGGGTCGAGCAATGGCAGGTCAATCACCTGACCCTTGCCGCCCTTGACCTCGATCTCGCGCAACGCGACCAGCACCGCCATTGCACCGCATAGACCGGCGACCATGTCGGCGAGTGCCGTCGGCGGCAAGGCCGGCTCGCGATCGGCAAAGCCGGTGCGGGCGGCATACCCCGACATGCTCTCGTTCAATGTGCCAAAGCCGGGGCGGTCGCGGTATGGCCCGTCCTGACCCCAGCCGGAAACCCGCGCGATGATCAGGCCGGGGTTGCGCCGGTGCAGGGCCTCGGGGGCGCGACCCATCGAACTCGAGCGTTCCCGGGCGGAAATTCTCGATCAGCACCTGTGCGCCGGCGGCAAGATCGGTCAGCAATTTTCGGCCGCGCGGCTCTCGGAGGCTCAATGCAACGCTCTTCTTATTCCGCGAATAGATTTTCCAATGGATGCTGATGCCGTCGGTCTGCCAGGCTCGCAGCGGGTCGCCGCGCTTCGGGTCCCTGATCTTCACTACCTCTACGCCGAAATCGGCGAGCTGAAGGCTGACCATATTGCCCGAAACCAGCCGCGACATGTCGAGGACCCGCACCCCGTCGAGCGGACACGGCGCCTCAGGTTCGAAGGATTTTTTGGGGATATCCATCAGGCGGGACCGGCTCCGGAACTTCGGCTCACCGCACCTTAGCCCGAGCGACAAGGACGGCAAAGGTGCCGACCAGCGACCACGGAACGGTGACGCCGGGGATCCGTCGTCCAGGATCGCGGCGACCGTCTACAGCTTGATCGAGCGCCGCATCGCATCTACTCCGGCCTATGTCTTGCGACGCTGACCGCGCACAAAGCCGAGTCGGTTCTTAAGCGCCTCGGCGCCACCGCATGCCACCGACCACGTCGGGACCGGCAGGTTCGGAACGCATAATCGTGCGGCAGAGCCACAAGTGTGCGAGGCTAACTCACCCGATTCCCGCAAAGCGATGTTAATTTTTGTCGTAACGTGTGAACCGGTTCACACGCCGAGGCGGCGATACTCCCTAACGTCGTTTCGTCCACGACGGCGATCGCCGCACGACCCACAGGTTTGCCTCGACCTCTGATCTTTGACTGGCCTTGCGAGCTACGAACAATTCGGGAATAGACGAGGTGTTGGCTGCTGGTTGTCGCCGCAACGGATGGTTGCCGCGGTCCTCGTCCATGGGTGGGGGATATGGCCGAAACTCATTACGCATATTTCTGCAAATTGCCCCGGCAACCATCGCGATGGCGCGGTTCCAGCCTAATGATTAACTAGCTTCTGACCACCAGGGAATGACAACCTTTCCCGGCTGCTTTGACAGGGCGCGCCACGCTTGGTCACCCGGATAAACCTGAACTCGCGGTATACGGTATGTTAACTACTGGGAATGATGATTAACCACGCTAACGCCCGGCTTAGGTTGCCGGCAGACCCCGGAGGCTATCATGCGCGTGCTTCTCGTCGAGGACGACTTGGCCACGTCCGCCAGCATCAAGCTGATGCTGAGAAAGGAAAATTTTATCTGCGACACTACCGATCTCGGCGAGGATGGGCTGGAGATCGGCAAGCTCTATGATTACGATATCATCCTCCTCGATCTGATGCTTCCTGACATTGACGGATACGAAGTGCTGCGGCGGTTGCGCGCGGCTCGCGTGCACACGCCGATCCTGATTCTCTCAGGTCTCGCGGCGCTCGACCATAAGCTCAAAGGTCTGGGTTTCGGCGCCGACGATTTTCTGACCAAGCCGTTCGATCGCCGCGAACTGGTGGCGCGCATCCATGCGATCGTGCGCCGTTCGAAGGGTCATTCGGAATCGGTCATCCGCACCGGCAAACTCGTTGTCAATCTTGACGCCCGGATCGTTGAAGTCGACGACCGACCCGTGCATCTGACCGGCAAGGAGTACGGCATCCTCGAACTGCTGAGCCTGCGCAAAGGGACAACGCTGACCAAAGAGATGTTCCTCAATCATCTCTACGGCGGAATGGACGAGCCGGAACTGAAGATCATCGACGTCTTCGTTTGCAAGCTGCGCAAAAAGCTGGCCCAGGCGACCGGGGGAAAGCACTATATCGAAACAGTTTGGGGTCGGGGCTATGTGCTGCGAGACGCGCCGGAACCCGTCGGCGGTGGCGGCGTCACCATACCCGGGCCGAGCCAGGACGCCATCGAGCCGAGCCACGGTACGGCTGCAGCTTAGGCGGTGGATGCAATTGAAAACAGCCGAACCCGCCCAGGCCCTGGCTCGGCATTCGTCAGGCGACAGCCCAAGGCTCGGGCGAGCAGGCCCGCGAAATAGGCGTTCACGGTACGCGAGGTGAGTTCCTCGACCGGCGCTTCGAGCCGCAGCGCCGCAGCTTGCTCCGAGGCGAATGAGATGGTTGCGCCCTCGATTTCGAGCTGCAGGCCGGTGCTCCTGACGCCCAGCGCGAGGCGGCCGCCGTGGGTCAGCGCGTCGGCTCCGACCAGAATCAGGTTGCAGCCGAGTTTTTGCTGGTCGAGCGGCAGCGCACGCACCCGCTCGGTATAGTCGCAAGCGATCGGCATTCCGCCCAAGAACTTTGCGACGAGCTCGCAAGGAGCCGGTCCCGCGGCATCACCGCCGAAGCCGTAGGCGAAGCGGTAAAATTGCAGCCGGTTGGCAGCGCGCCGCGCGCTATTCGTGATCAGCGCGAAAGCCTCGCCGGCAAAATCGGCGTCGTCCTCGGCGAGCAGCTCGACGCCGTTGCCCACCGCGGTAATCGGGCCGCTCAGCTCATGGCACAGACGCGCCGTCAGCAACTCCAGCACTCGCATGTTGAGCATCCCGCTCATGGTTAATGCTGGCACGATGCCACCGTTGCTGCAAGCCCTCTGGCCGCGGCGCCGTCACGGTGCGCACCGAGTCGATGCGACAATTCGATCCGAGGACGCTTCCGCCGCTCTAAGGGGCGAATAGATGCCGCCGGCGGCGTTATGCATCCACTTGTGCATCGGACAGGTATATGCGTTCAGCGTGTTCAACCTGCCGATGACCAAACTGCTTGGCATCACCCGATCCGCGCCTGGCGATTGGAAGCTGGCCGAGCGCGGCTGGATCTTCAGTATCGGGATATTCGTCCTCGGTGCCTCGGCTGCTCTGCTCGGTCGCTGGGTCGAGGAAGGCGGCCCGCGCCAGGCGATGTTTACGGCGGCGCTGTGCTTTGGCGCCGGCTTCATCGTCCCGGCCGCCGGCGTCTAGACCCACAACTTCTGGATCGTTTATCTCGGCTATGGCGCGATCGGTGGTGTCGGGTTGGGACTGGGCTACTCTCGCCGGTTCGACCCTGATCAGTTGGTTTCCCGACCGTCCCGGCATGGCGACCGGGATGGCGATTATGGGCTTTGGCGGCGGCGCGTTCATCGTCTCGCCACTATCAGTCTGGCTGATGAAGACCTTCACCTGAACGTCACCGCCGGGATCGGCGCTCTCGGCCAGGCCTCGGCGATGAGCCAGGAAATGTTTCCCGGCCGCGTGACCCCCCTCGCCGCCGCGGGCTTCGTTGGGCTGATGAGTTTATTCAATATGGGCGGCCGTTTCTTCTGAGCCTCGATTTCCGATTACATCGGCCGCAAGAACACTTATTTCGTGTTCTTTGTGCTGGGGATCCTCCTGTACTCGTTCGTGCCGCATGCTGGGCGGATCGGTAGCGTGGCCCTGTTCGTGCTGTGCTTCTGCGTCATCATCAGCATGTATGGCGGTGGCTTCTCCACCGTGCCGGCATATTTGCGGGACATGTTCGGAACGCGCGATGTCGGCGCCATTCACGGCACGCTGATCACCGCCTGGTCAATGGCCGGGATCTTTGGACTCGTGCTAGTCAACTATATCCGCGAGTACAACGTAACCCACGGGGGTCGCCAAGGCGCAGGCCTACAACATCACCAGGTATGTCATGGCGCTGTTGTTGTTGGTCGGTCTGGTGTGCAACGGCTTGATCAAGGCGGTCAACACTCTGCACCACATGGGCGCCTGGGAACCGAATGTCGCGCTCGCCGGCGGCACCGGGAGCCTACGATGACCGGCAACACGCTCAAGCTCGTTCTCGCCTGGGCTTTGTCGGCATTCCGCTGGTCTGGGGCGTCGTCGAGACCGCGATCCATGCGCTCAAGCTGTTCCACTGACATGGTGCCGGAAAACCCGCTGTGTCTGCAGTCCGGCCGCACTTCGCCGGCTAAGCGAGGAGCCCGAGGGGTTGCGATGCTTTGCGAAGCGGCAAACAGCATGGGATCTTCAGCCTATCTGAGCCGCGAGGCAGGTTCCGGTTGATCGTCCGCTCCGGGCGCTCGTCGGCGAGGGCGGACGGGCTGCCGCCCCGTATCGCGGCATCAGGCTGCGTTAGGCCATATGGAGATGGTCTCCTCATTCTCTACGGCGTCGCCGCAGCTCGGCGTTCGCATCAGCCGAGGGACAATGGGTAGCATCTCACGCTTTTACGGTAGACGCCCGGTATATTTCTTCGATGGATCGTGACAGCGTTTGCTTGAAAAAGTCATCACTCATCGAATGCCTGAGGTCCTCGACCAGCGCCCTCGAGAAGCTTGCGATCATACCGTGATTGGCCGCGAGGCGATTGCAGGCGTCGGCCCGAGTGTAACCTCCGGAAAGCGCGACAACCCGCGTCACCCTCTCGTGGTTCACCAGCCCTAAGTATAAATCCGGAACATCCGGAATCGTCAGTTTGAGCATCACCTTGCGGCCGTTCGGCAGAGCGTCGAGCTTCCGGGTCAGTTCTGCAACGAGGATGGCTTCCGCACCGGCCTTGTCCGGGCTTTTGATCGAGACTTCCGGTTCGATGATCGGCATCAGTCCGCGCTCGGCGATTTGAGCGGCTACTTCAAACTGCTGGGTCACTACCGCAGCGATCCCTGCTTTCGAGGGCAGGTTGATGACGGAGCGCATCTTGGTGCCGAAAACGCCGAGCTTGACCGCGCGGGCCAGCAGCCCGTCGAGTTCCGGCATCGGCCTCATCAGGTTGACCCCGTCCTTTTCGGCCTCGAGCCCCTTGTCGACCTTTACGAAGGGAATGACGCCACGCTGCTCCCACAGGAAAGTCGGAACGGGCTTTCCCTCGGCCTCGGCATCCATCGTGCCTTCGAACAGGATGGTCGCGATCACCTTGGCACCGGTGAAAGCCGGTGCGGTCATAATGCGCAGACGCATCTGGTGCATGAGCCTGAACATCTCAGCATCGCCGCTATAGGCGTTATCCGGAATGCCGTAAAGCCGCAGGGCGCCGGGCGTCGATCCGCCGCTCTGGTCGAGCGCAGCAATGAACCCGGATTTCTGAGAGATTTGTGCCGTCATCTTGTCGTTGGTCATGTCATGATCCTCATCAGAGGGGAGCGCACTCTACGCGGCGGAGCGACCAGCGTCGGCCGATTGCCCGTGATCCGATGAAACTATTGGCATGGCATTCCGGACGCAATCTCCGCATCGCTGCGCCATTACCGGACCAACTAGCACCCCACGCATAACGGGTCTAGCGGCCATATGTCTAGCCATAAGGGATCGTAATACACGTTTCAGTGACCAGCCGCCAATGA
>CAWHWB010000015.1:0-128111 GCA_963832875.1 uncultured Alphaproteobacteria bacterium
TTTCCAGCGAGGGCCCGCTGCCGGCCGCCCCGGCCGAGGTGGCTCCGGACCCGGGCGCCATTGAGAGCGGCTCGAAGCGATGTGCGGCGATCTGTCACCGGCGCGCGCCTCGGCAAAAATCCCGCCGCGGCAGGCCTGCTGCCGTCCGATCATTCGTGACGGCCCGTCGCTGATCGGCCTGTCGCTGATCGGCCTGTCGCTGATCGGCCGGGTGCCACGGCGTCTGGGGCATTCTGAACGCTCCGGCGACCGGCGAGAGTGGACATAATCAAGTTGCCGGGCAAACCGTCTTCGTCGCGGATTGCGTGGTCCTAATAGCGGCGCTACCAGATCCCCCGTTCAAGTCGGCGCAGTCGACTGGCCGAGACCAGCTCCCCGTCCGGCAAGCCATCAGAAAACCCGGCCTTGATTAGTTGCCAACGGACCGCGAAATCGCTGTCCCCTTCCGGAGCGCGCACCGCTGGCGCCGTTCGCTGCGGCCGAAACGGCGCCCGGGCCCCGGTGCCGGTCGGATGCCGAACTGGACGTCCACGTCCGGGCCAACCGCGATCACCGTGCATCATCCGCTCGGCACCTGCCGGATAGGCCGGGACAACGATCCCGCCGCGGTCGACGATCTCAAGCTCAAGGTTAGCGGGGTCGCGGGGCTGCGGGTGGTCGACGCCTCGGTATGCCCGACCTCGTCGGCGGCAACATTAAGTTTAAGGCGGTGGTGATCATGATCGCTGAGAAGGCGGTCGACCTGATTCTCGGCCGTCCGGCGCTCGCTCCGGTGAATGTCTGAGCCGAGCGATCGGCGACAGACCCTTTGTAAGATGTCGGCGTGGTGGGCAAGCCCAACTCGATCGGCAGCGGCACGTCGGACACGCTGATCAGCGCCGTGTCGCAGCCTGCGGCGGTGCCCGAGCCCGCCAGCTTGGCGCTGCTCGGCGCGGCGCTGGCCGGCCTCGGCCTGGTTCGCCGCCGGCGTGGAGTGGCCGCCGCGGCCTATCTCCGGGCCGGACATACTTTGGGGGCGGCAGCTTCGGCTGCCGCCTTTTTCTGCGCCCGGCCGGGTCAGCCCCTCTGCGCCTCGCGCGCCAGGACCGGCTCGTCGGCGATCTCGTCTTCGGGATCGGCGTCGTCCTCGCCGTCGAGCACCGTCTGCAGCCGGCGGTCGTCGAGCTCGCCCATCCATTTCGCGATCACCACGGTCGCGAAGATGTTGCTGAACAAATTGGTCACGGCGCGGATCTCGGACATGAAGCGCTCGACCCCGAGCAAGAGGGCGAGCCCGCCGACCGGCAGAATCCCCAAGGCCGGCATCGTCGCCGCCAAGGCCACGAACCCGGCCCCGGCCACCCCTGCAGCACCCTTCGAGGTAAATAGCATGACGAACAGCATGGTCAGCTGTTGGCCGAAGCTCAGATGAATTCCGGTCGCCTGCGAGATGAACAGCACCGCCATCGTCATGTAGATCGCGGTGCCGTCGGTGTTGAACGAAAACCCGGTGGGTAATACTAGCCCGACCACCTCCTGCGAGCAGCCCATCCGCTCGAGCTTGGCCATCGCCCGCGGGATCATCGCCTCGCCCGAGGTGGCGCTGAACGCGATCAAAAGCTCGTCCTTGAAATAGCGCAGGATCTTGAGGACGCGCAGGCCGAATAGCCGGGCGATCAGGCCAAACCCGACCAGCACGAACAGGATCGAGGTCACGTAGACGCTCAGCAGCAGCTGGCCGAGGCTGGTTAGCGCGTGAAAGCCAAACTTGCCGACGGTGAACGCCATCGCCCCGAAGGCGGCCAACGGCGCCACATACATAACGATCCGCACGATGCCGAACAGCGCATGGGTGAAATCGTCGATCAGCGAAGTGAGCCGCTCGGCCCGCGCGCCCAGATGACACAGCGCGAAACCGAACAGCACGCCCATCACCAGCACCGGCAGGATCTCGCCCCCGGCGATGGCGCCGACCATGTTGTGCGGGATCATCTTGAGCAAGAGCTCGACGATCGTCATCGACTTGGCGCCGGCGACATAGCCCGCGACCGCCTTGTCGCCGAGCGTGGCCGGATCGATGTGCAGGCCCGCGCCCGGCTTCAGGATGTTGCCGACCGCAAGCCCGATGAACAGCGCCAGGGTCGAGACCACCTCGAAATAGATGATCGCGCGCAGCCCGACGACGCCGACCCGGCGCATATCGCCCATCTTGGCGATTCCGACCGCGACGGTGGCGAAGATGATCAGCGGCACCACCGCGCGGATGAGGGCGATAAAGCCGTCGCTGAACGGCTTCATCTTGACCCCGAGGCTCGGGAAGAAATGCCCGAGCAGGATGCCGACGGCGATCGCGATCAGCACCTGCACGTAAAGCTTGCGCAACGGCGAGCGGTGCGGCGCCGGCCGCGGCACGGTCAATGGGCGACGCACAACCCTGCTGTCCACCATCTCAGCCTCCCAGTCTGACGCTCCCGATCCGCCCCGGAGCCGTCGGGTTGGTCATCGGTCGAGCCAGACATCGGTCAGGTCCTGCCCGATGAAATGGCTGGGGGTGATGCTCCAGCCCTTGAGCTGCGACGAGGTGACGACGATGCGGTTCCACCATAGGAGCGGAACGGTGTAGGCCTCGGTCAGCGCGTGACGCTCGAACGCGCGGACGATCTTGGCGCGCTGCTGCGGGTCGGTCGCGACCGCTTGGCCGATGAACAGGGCGTCGAGGAAACGGTCGGTCGAGCCGGAGTTGTTGACCGGCGACAGATCGTGCGAGACGTATTTGGTCAGCTGGATGGTCGGATCGTCGTAGAAGTCGCCGGAAAAGTCGAGCGCCACGTCGAAATCGCCGGCCTCGACCTGCTTTTGCCAATCAAAAATGCCGAGCCGTTTCTCGGTCGCGGCGACGCCGATCTGGCGCCAGCTGTCGACCAGCAGATCGGCCCCGGCGTAATGCGGCATTGGGATGTCGCGGACCAGCAGGATCGGCTTAAGATCGTGCACCCCGGCCGCGGCCAGCAATTGCCGCGCCTCGGCGCGCGAAGCGGCGATGTCGCGGCCGAAACCGGGCAAAGTCACGAGCTCAGCCTCGGGTGTCGCCCAACTCGAACCGGGCCGCATGATGCCGCCGACATATTTGAGAAAGGTGGTTTTTTGCAGCTGTTTTGCGGCGCCCCAGCGGTCGATCGCCAGGGACAGCGCGCGCCGCACTCGCGCGTCGTCGAACGGCGGTCGCTTGGTATTGAACACGACCGAGAGGTTGGCCAGCCAAGGGCTCTCGCTGACCGTGACCTTGTCGCCGAGCGCCGCTACCAGTTGGTCGCGCTGCGGCGGGGTGACGCCGCGGAATTCGGCGGCGATCTTCCCGCTCTTATAGGCCGCCATGACCGCCGCCGGGCCTCCGGTGATGAAATCGGCTTGGAACCCGTCGAGGTAAGGTCTTCCGGGCTGGAAATAGCGATTGAACCGCCGCCCGCGCCAATACTGCCCCGGGACGTGCGCGACAAAGACAAAAGCCCCGGTGCCAAGGATGTGCGTGTCGGGAAAGCGCGGATCTTGGGCCAGCCGGGTCGCGCTGTAGATGCAGTTCCACGGCGAGGCGAAGTTAGCCAGCATCGCCGCGTCCGGCCAGCGCAGGTGAAACACCACGGTCAGTGCATCGGGCGTGTCGATGCTCGAAATCGCCGCATAATCGACGCGGCGGGCCGAAACCACGCCGGGCGGCGGATGGATCAGGCGCTCGTAGCTCGCCTTGATATCGGCCGAGCTCAGCGGCGAGCCGTCATGGAACAGAACGTTCGGCCAAAGCTTGAAGGTGTAGGCCATCCGGTCGGGAGACGCGCTCCACGACCGGGCCAGGTCGCCGACGATGCGCGGATAATCGGCCGCGTCGAATTTGAGCAGGGTCGAATAATGCGGCGCCACCGGGTGCAGAAAGGCAAACGAAGTGTTGGCATAGCAGTCGTAGTTCTTGGGCTCGACCGTGACCGCGAATTCGAGGATTCCGCCGTGTTTAGGGGCGGGCACGGTTTGGGCGCAGGCAGCGCCGCAAACCAATGCCACCAGCAGCGCGATAGCAACGCCGATCGTCGCTTTCTGCCCGACGCGCCTTGCCCTCTTTCGCGCAAGCGCCGCGCCGCGCCGGACCATCCGCACCTGCCGGTTCCTGCTGGAAACGATCGCAGCCGCGTCGCTACCGCCCTAGCGCGCCTGGCCCTTTTGCCACTGCTCGAACTGGCCGAACAGCTGGTCCTTCTGCTGCTGGGTCAGCGGAGTCCCGCCGCTCGCCTGCTGCCGCTGGTCAATAAAGCGGGCAAAGATCGACTTCAGGTCCTGCTCGCTGGGTGCGGCGGCGACCTGGGTGTTGCGCTGCAGCCAATCGCCCGCCGGCGGAAACCGCCTCCAGCCGGGGAGTTCGGCGGCGATGTTGACTTCGCGCCATTTCGGGTCGTGGCCGGAGGTCAGCAGCGACTGAAACCCGGTAAAAAAGGCGTCGACGAAATTGACGACGTTGCGGTAGCGCTCGGAATCGGGCTGGAGGTTTGCCACCGCCAGCACCGCGCCGACGGCGACCGTGTCGACCGGTTTATCATATGAGACTAGTGCCGGATAATCGTCGGCCGTGAGGCGTGCGGGCACATAGGCCGCGGTTACCGCCGGATCGAGCGGGATGGCCAGAAAGTGGAGGCCGTTCGCGCTGATCAGATCGCTGAACAGCGGTGCGGGCTTGCCCGCGACAAAGGCCAAGGCGGCGATCTCCCCGCGCTGGAGTTTTGCCAGCGCGACCTCCTGGTCGTCGTTGGTCGCGACGATCGGAATCCGCAGCAGGCCGAACAGCCGATCCGCGGTGATCTCGGTGCCGGCGCCGCGCAGATCGACGTTGACTTTCTGGTTGGCGAGATCGGCAACAGTCTTGATGTCGCTCCGCGCCAAGAGATGGAATTCCTCATTGTAGAGCTTGGCAATATAGGTGATCCGGTTCTCGATGCCGGGAAAAAGGTTCTGCTGCCGAGCGTAATTGAGCACGTCGTCCTGCAGAATCGCCATGTCGATGCCGTGGAGCAGATCGAGGTCGGAAATGTTTTCCAACGCTCCCTTGCCGACGACCGGCAACACCCGTCGAGTGGCTCCGTCGTCGATGACATTGGCCAGATCCTCGGCGATCCGGACCGAAATCCCGGCGGCGCGCCCGGTCTCCAGCTCGACGACGCCGCGGTTGACCGCAACCTCCGCCGGCGCCGTGGCATAGCGTGCGGCGCCATAGCGCGCGGCGCCGGCAGTCGGCCCCGAGCAGACGAACGCGAGAACCGACAGGGCGGCAAGAATAATCTTGTTCACGTTGTGCCCGCCATTTCATTTGGTTTCTAGGCTGTTCAAGTAAGGTTCGGCGTTGCCTGCACCGAGGCCAATGGCGCGACGGTACCAGAACAGCGCCTTTGTCCGGTCACCGTGCATGCGGCGCAAGCCGATGCTGGCGAGAAAAGTCGGATCGAAGGTGGCGCCCGCGCGCAGCGCCGCCTGCCCGTCGCCGCCCTCGGCCGCACGCTCATAGAAGAGTTGCGCCGAGGCGATGTCGCCGGCGCGAAAAAACGCATCGCCGCGCGCCACGAGCCCGGCGAGCTGACGCTCGGGCAGATTTGCCACGGCGGGCAGGCTCCGACTTGGTTGGCCGACCGGTTTCGCCGCCGAAACCGTGTTTGGACCCGGGCCGGAGATCCGCAGCGTCGGCAGCGGCGCGGCGCGGGCGCGAGGGGACGCCGACGCCTCGCCGGCCAACTTTGGCACCCCCGCCGGACCGGCTGCCATGGCGGCGCTCACCGCGAGAATGCGCCGCGGCACCGCTGCGACAGCGCCGGCGCTGCGCTCGCGGATCGGAACCTGCGGGACCGCGGGGTTGGCCGGCGGCTGCAGCAAGGCGAAGGCGATGCCAAAGAAAACGCCGATCGTCGCCGCGGCAACGACGACGATTGCCGCGAGGTTAGCGACCAGCCCGATCGACGGCGCGCGGTCGCGGCGGGCGGCAACGGCGCCGGCAGGGATCGGCGCCAGCAGCATTCGGTCGTTCGCTGCCTGCGGGGACCCGGCCGCGCCGCAGAGGGCGGCGGGTGCGTTTCCCTGGCCGCGCCGCTGCTGAGGATCAGGTGAGACCTCGGTCGGAGCGCCGATCGACTCCCAGGCGTCAGCCCGCCGCGAAACGCCCAATCTGCGCTCCACAATCCGCCTTTCCCGACAAGACCCGCGCAAGCCGGGAGCGCCAAAGCATCATCCGCCTCATGCCGTTAGATTCGGTGGGATCGGCACTCATGGAATTCCGTCGAGACCGTTCGTCGCCCGCCAGAGACCCGCGACGGCCCGCGACGCCGGCACCGCGAACGATGCAAGACAATCCCGGCCGGTCACGCACCAACAGGCGCGGAGCAAGGCATAACTCCTTAGCGTCATTTATTCGTCATCCGACGATCCCGGTCAAGCCCGCAGCTTGTCCGAAAACGTTTAGCAACCTTTCGCGAGTGAAACTTGGTTAAGGACTTGTCGGAGTGTCGACAGACGTCACCGCGGGGGCTCAAAACTGGCGAAAGGATTGACCGCTCCTGCCGCGGCGAAACCGGCGACCTCAACTGAAGCGGGTAGATTTAGGTCTTCGAGTTCAGCCGTTCCGGCGGCACGTCGGGTGTCGGAAACGCCGCCGCAGCCGCCGCACCGGTCAATTTCACCAGCAATGCCGTCGCGCCACTTGGCGTGCTTGGCATAGCCGGGGGGACCCCAATGCCGGCCCTGCCCGCATCGGGCGTCGGCCTGGACGATCCTGGGAGCCGGCGCGACCGCTCACGGCTGGGAGGCGGCGGCGCGGCGGCAGCACCGATCGCGACGAACCCGGCGACAGCGGCGGCGATCGATCGCGGTACGCGCCTTCCAACCTCCTCGTCGCGCCTCGGCGCGGCTGCGAACCGCGCCGAAATCAGCGGTCAGCGCGGGGGTCGCGCCATCGGTTTCGACCCCTCCGGCGCCGCATCAAGAACCGTCCCGGAAACCGGCTCCACCCAGACCAGATGATCCAAGATCCCGTTGACCCCCGGCACGTTCTCGGCGGCGACGCGCAACGCCTCGCGTTCGTGTTCGTCAAAGACGACCCCGTCCAGCGCCACCACCCCGTCGGCGACCGTGATCGTTACCCCGGCCCGCGGCGCCAAGTTCGCCTTCGCCAATTCGGCCAGCACGCGACAGCGGATATCCTCGTCGCCGGCAGCCGGAATTTGCCGCGCGTCGAGCGCCCGCGCCAGGGCCGCTAGCAGGTCGGCGCGGCCGACGATGCCGACCAGCGCGCCGCCGTCGATGACCGGCAGCCGCCTGACGCGGTGGCGCTCCATCAGCGCGACGATCTCGGCGAGCGGCGCCTGCGGGCCGACGACGACGACCTTGCGGGTCATCAGCTCGTCGACCACCCGACCGTGGGTCCTGACGTATTCGCCGGCCATGTGCCCCGGGCCCATCACGAATTCGAGCCAGGCCCAATGACGCTTTTCGGTGGCGATCTCGGTGCGGTGCAGCAGATCGCCTTCGGTCAGGATGCCGACCAGCCGGCCGACGCCATCGACCACCGGCAAGCCGCTGACATTGCGGTCAAGCATTAGCCGGATGGCCTCTCGGATCGGCGCGCCGGGCAGGATCGAAACGACGTCGCGGGTCATCACGTCCGAGGCCAGCATTGCGGCGTCTCCTGTTGTTCGGCGGAATGTGCCGGGCAATAGAGGCAACGTCAATCTTGGCGAGCGGCGGCGACCAGGGCTGCAACGCCCGGCAGTTCGCGCCCCTCCAGCCATTCGAGAAAGGCGCCGCCGGCGGTCGAGACATAGGAGAGCTCGTCGGTCAGCCCGGCCGTGGCGAGGGCGGCCGCCGTATCGCCGGCGACGCTGCGCAGCCGGCCGGCGCGGGTGAGTTCGGCGGCCGCTTTCGCCACCGCTGTCGTGCCGCGGTCGAAGGGCGGCGTCTCGAAAGCGCCGAGCGGTCCGTTCCAGACGAGCGTGCGCGCTTCATCGAGGGCGGCGCCGATGCGCGCCACCGTCCCGGGACCGATGTCGAGGATCATCATGTCGTCGGGCACCCTCTCGATCGCGGTCGGCCGGTCATCCTCCGGCGGTCGATATCGTGATCTTAGCCTTGGCCGGCCCGACCGTCTCTAGCGGTTGAGTTGGGTCAGCGCGTCGCGCATCGGTTGGCTCGAGACCATCAGGACGCCGCTGAACGGGGTGTCGAGATCGAGGATCACATAAATCACCGAGGCGATCGACAGCGCCCCCAACAGGATCGTGATGTAGGACAGAATATTTCGCGGCGCGCTCAGGCCAAAGCTGGCGAACACGATAACCAGCCAAAAGGTCAGCACGATATAGAACGGCATCGAGATCGAGCTGTGCGCTTCCTCGATCAGCCTCCAGCGCATCCGGCTCATGCGCTCGAACTGGTTCAGGATGACCGTCGCCAGCCGGCGGTGCATCGGGTCCTGCGGTTCGAGCCGGCGCAAATCGACCTCGATCTTGGTCAGCATGTCTCCCAGGCTGGTGCTTTCGATCGAGTTGGTGCTTGGAGTTGGCGACACCCGCGTCGGGTAATAGCTGCCGGCGGGCTTCGGCTCGGTCTTCCAGGTCGAGGCGAGCGCCGCGGCGGTGTAGCTGCGCAACAGCGCGCGCGCCGGATCGGCCTCGCCGCCATATTGGCGCAGCGACCGGTCGAGCTGGATGATATTGACCGCAAAGCCTCGCAGATCATCGTCGATGCCGTCGAACGAGGCCTTGACCGAACTGGTCAAGAGGCCGAGCACCAGGGCGGCAAAGGTCACCAGCATGGTGACCACCAGCCGGATTAGGTCGGTCGTCTCGGCGCTGCGGTGGCGCTCGGACAAAAACGGCCGCGCCATCACGCCGAGAGCACTGCCGCCGAGCAGGATCAGCAGCAGAACCGCCGAGTCCCAAACCTCGTCCATTACTCAACTCCCCCGCGCCGAGCTACCGCGCTAATCTGTCGATGGCCGGTTTGACGTCCAAACACGGTGCGAATTCGTCTTGCTCGGTCAAGGCAGGGTGTCGCGAGGCAAAACCCTCGATTTTCAGCGGGCTTTCCGCATCTGATCCCGGCAAAGTCCGGAGCGGATGTCGCCAGACACGGATCGAACGGAGCCGAGTGCCGCGAACCGCTCCGCCTTCGACCGCTTCGGCGCTGCATTAACCGAAACTTCATTTCTCTGCCGCCAATGTTGCCGGAGCGGCGGAGTCCGGACCCATGCGCGGCGACATCGGCAGATTGCGACACCTTTTCGGCGACCGGCGCGGCGCCATCAGCGTCTTGGCCGCCTTTGTCATAGTCGGCACGAACGTCCCCGCTTGCATCGTCGCCCTTGGCCGCAGCTGCACCGGTATTACCGAGCGCGACATCGGAGCAACGTAACGAGTCCGACGATGACGATCAAAGCACCAGCGTTGGGAAAACGCCGCAATAATGGCTGCCTTGGGGAGAACGGCGCAGTAGCGGTCGAGTTTGCGCTGCTGGCTCCGGTGTTGCTGCTTCTGCTGTTGGGTACGATCCAGTTCGGGCTGACCCTTAGAAACTACGTGATGCTGACCAATGCGGTCAGCGTCGGTGCAATGCAGTTCGCGATCAGCCGCTCGGCCACCAACCCCGCGAGCGGCGCCTGGACGGCGCTCACAACCGCTGCGCCGTCGCTAACTCCAACAACCAATCTGGAGATGACCTTGTCGGTCAATGGCACCGCATGCGTGACCAACGCCAATTCGTCCAGCACCGCCACCGCCGGGGACACAACTTGCGCGACGGCGCTGACCAACGCGGCGCCATCGGGCACTACTCTACAACCTTCTACCGTAACCGCCACGTATCCATGCGGCTCACAGCTGACGTGGTACAACTTTTGGACGACTACCTGCAAACTAACATCGACGATGACGGAGGGCGTGCAATGAACCGGATCGCAAACTCCTTTTTCCGCCGGGCGCTCCGGAACGAAAGCGGCGCCGTGGCCGTCATCGTGGCGGTGGCACTCCCCGTCCTCGTCGGCCTCGGCGCGTTCAGTGTCGATGCCGGCTACGCCTTCTTCGCGCAGCGGGCGCTCCAGGCCTCGACCGATGCGGCGGCGCTGGCGGGCGCGCAGGAGATCGGCACCGGGGGGGCGCCGATCACCATGGCGACTTCGTACAGCGCGGTCAGCGGAGACAAGAACGCCAATACCGGCTTCACGGTCACCAGCGCCGATCTGACCGCGACATTGAAATGCTATACGAGCACGGGCGTCCCGCTCGCCACCAATCAGACGCCGTCGACGACGGCCAGCTGCGCCAATGGCGTCAACGGCATTGAGATAACCGAGAATGCGAGCGTGCCGACGTTCTTCGCGAGGATTTTCGGGATCTCCACAGTGAAGATCTCGGCGAGCGCCAGCGCGAGCGCCAGGGGCGGCATACCGACACCGCTCAACGTGGCGCTGATCGTCGACACTACCGCATCGATGGGCAGCGCCCCGACCGGACCGGCCGCGACCTCCTGTTCGGGCTACAGCACCGCAATCGCCTGTGCCGTGGATGGAGCCCAGACCCTGCTCGGCGAGCTTTGGCCGTGGCAATCCGGCTCGACCTCCGGCACCCCGGTCGACGAGGCGGCACTCTTTGTGTTCCCGCCGGTGACCAACTCCGGTCAGGCCACGACCGATATCGGCTGCACCGCGCCGCAAATCGCGACGTACTACTCGGGGGTCTCGGGCATCAGCCAGCCCAGCGCCAGCACCACGCTGGATTTGTCGTCAACACCGACCCCGAACGTTGCTGTCATCACCGGGTCCATCCCCAGCTCCAGCACCACGCTGACGGTGACGGCGGTAACCTCAGGCGCTCTGAGCGTGGGCGATGCAATCACGGGTACGAACGTCAAATCAGGAACCACAATCAAGGCGCTGGGCACGGGTACCGGCGGCACCGGCACCTATACCGTCTCGACCAAGCCGACGGCCGCGGTGTCGGGCACCATCACCGCCACCACCTCTGAACCATGGGGAATGAATTCGGCGGACATGACAACGGCGAACGCCTTCAATACCGGGGCGCCCTGGGCGGTGGTAACCGACTTGGGCACACCGACCAGCGCGCCGACGCCATCCGGGAAGGCTGTTCTTTATTTCCCCATCAATGTCGTAACGACCAAAGTCACCGCGGGCATGACAATCCTCGACACGACGACACCCGCCGCGATTCCGTCGGGCACGACGGTTTCGTCGATTTCGACGGCCAATTGGAGCGTGACGATGTCGGCAAACGCGGCCGGCAGCGGGGTCGTCAAAGGCGACTTGATCACGTTCGGAACCACCATACCGGCCGGCACCGGAAGCTGGCCCTGGTGGGGAACCGGCACGAACGTCAGTTCGGTCAGCACTTCCCCCGCGCCAGGATCGGCAACGCTGAGCGCCAGTCCGACCGGCGCAGATGTGCTGCAAGGCGATACGATCATCGCGGCGCCGCTCTACCAGATCGTCGGCTTTGGCAATGATTACCGCACTTCCGACACGGCGACTTCCCTCAACACCAGCTCGGACATCGTCAAGATCACTGCTAGGGGATGCCTCGGAACGCCCGGCGGGCTAGGCACCTACTACGCCGATGCGGTCAGCGCGGCGCAGAACGCCCTCGTCGCCGAACAGGCGGCCCGCGTCGCGGCTGGTGGGCCGGGCGGACAGAACGTGATCGTGCTGCTGACCGACGGCAACGCGACATCGTCGTCAACGCAGATGGGGCCATTAAAATCCACCACCGGGGAATGCCAGGCCGCGGTCACTGCGGCCCAGGCCGCGGCGTCGGCAGGGACCAAGGTGTACGCCGTCTACTATGACGACAACGGCACGGCCAGCACTTGCAGCGATGATACAGGGAGTTATGCCGGCGCGGCACCCAAAGGAGCATGTTACACATTGCAGCAAATCGCCAACTCGCCGGGCACGACGACCGGTACCTATATCAACGACCCGGCGAAATTCTACTCCACCGACGGCACCGCTTCGCCTTGTCCCTCGAACAACAACTACAGCACGATAACCGAGATCTTTCAGAACATCGCGGCGTCTTTGGAGACCGCGCGGTTGATCCCGAACACGACGAGTTAGCGTATCAGCGGACTCGGTCGGAATGGGTCTCGTGTGCGGGTCCGTCGACCGCGCGACATTCGAGGATCGCAGGCCGCGTCGAAGGACAGCCTCGATGCGGCGCGGGGGGCTGCCCGAGCGCGCTCGCGACGCCTCGCCCGCGGCCCGCATCAGGCCAGGATCTTGTCGATGCGGATCGGCAGGTCGCGCACCCGCACGCCGGTCGCGTGATAGACGGCGTTGGCGATCGCCGCGGCGACGCCGACGATCGGCAGCTCGCCGAGCCCCTTGACCCCGACCGGGTTTATGATCCGGTCCTCCTCCGCGATGAAGATCGTGCGGATGTCGGGGATGTCGGCGTTCACCGGCATCAGGTACTCGGCGACGTTGGGGTTGGTGACCCGGCCGATGTTCGGGTCGAGATTGGTCTGTTCGAGCAGCGCCATGCCGATACCGAAGACGATGCCGCCCAAGGCCTGGCTGCGCGCGGTCTTGGCGTTCAGGACCCGGCCCACGGCGAAGGCGCCGACATGGCGGCTGACGCGGATCTCGCGCAGGGAGGGGTCGATCCGCACCTCGACAAACTGCGCGCCGAAGGAATGCATCGAGAAATGCTGCTTTTCGTCGCCCGGCGCTGCGCTGCCGACGATCTGGAGGCGGTCGCGGCCATTGCGGGCGAGCAAGGTCGCGACGCTGACCCGCAGCCGCGGCGCCGCCCGGAGCACCACGAAACCGTCGGCGAGCGCCAGGTCGGAGGCGGCAAGGCCGGCAAATGGCGAGCGCTTGTCGGCGAGCGCCATCGCGAACAGCTTCTGCCGGGCCGCGTCGACGGCGGCGAGCACCGCCGGGCCGACGCTCGCCGCGGTCTGCGAGCCGCCCGAAACGGGCGCGCTTGGGTAATCGCTGTCGCCGAGCTCGAACCGCACCCGGTGGATCGGCATCTGCAATGCGTCGGCCGCGAGCTGCGCCATCACCGTATAGGTGCCGGTGCCGAGATCCTGGGTCGCCGCCTGCACCAGGACCGTGCTGTCGAGGCCGAAGACCACCCGCGCACTCGCCTTGGAGCGGTTCATCGGATAGGTCGCGGTCGCCATCCCCCAGCCGATCAGCGTGTCGCCGTCGCGCATCGATCCAGGCTCCGGACTGCGCGCCGCCCAGCCAAAGGCTTCGGCCCCGGCGGCATAGCATTGGCGCAAGGACTTGCTTGAAAACGGCTTGCCTTCGTGCGGGTCGGCCTCGGCGTAGTTGACGAGCCGTATGGCGACCGGGTCGAGCTTGACCGCCGCGGCCAATTCGTCGATCGCCGATTCGAGCGCAAAGCTGCCGCTCGCCTCGCCCGGCGCTCGCATAAAGGTCGGCAGCGGCATGTTGAGCGGAACCAGGCGATGGGTGACCGCGACGTTCGGGCAGGCATAGAGCATCTCGGTCGCGAGCCCGACCGGCTCGGCGAACTCGCCGATCGCCGGGGCCGACATTTCCGACACCCCGTCATGGCGCAGCGCCATCAGCCGACCGTCGGCCGTGGCTGCGACCCGCAAACGCTGGATCGTCTGCGGGCGATAGCCGTTTGAGGTGTACATCTGCGCCCGGGTCAGCACCAGCTTGACCGGGCGGCCGACCCGCCGCGCCGCCATAGCGGTCAGTGCCACATGCGGCCAGGTCACGCCCTTGCAGCCGAAGCCGCCGCCGACAAACGGGCAGATCACCCGGATCTGCTCGGGCCCGATCCCGAACAGCGCCGACAATGCGTGCTGCGAGGCGTCGATCCCTTGGGTCGCGCTATAGACCGTCAGTCGGTCGTCCTCCCACAGCGCGATCGTCGCATGCGGCTCCATCGGGTTGTGATGCTCGACCGGCGTGCGATAGGTCACATCGAGCCGGATCGGCGCGGCGTCCCAGGCGGCGTCGAGGTCGCCGCGGCTGCTGTCGGGCGGCCGCGCGCCGTTGCGGAAGTGTTTGGGCGGATAGGCCTCGGCGAGCGCGTCCGCCATGCCGATCGCGGCTTCGTCCTGATGATAGGTGATCTTGACCAGCGAGGCCGCGTATTGGGCGCGTTCGAGCGTGTCGGCGACGGCGACCGCGATATGCTGGCCGTTGTAATAGACCTTGTCGTCTTGCAAGAGCGGGATCGCCACGACATTGCCGCGCGCATGATCCCGACCCGGCGAGGAGGTCGGCGGCAGTCGCGGCGCGTTCCCCGGGGTCAGGATCGCCAGGACGCCCGGCGCGGCCTGCGCCGCGGCGAGGTCGAAGCCGGCGATCGTCCCGCTCGAAATCGTGCTCTGCACCAGAACGGCGTGCGCCAAATTGTCGATGTCGAACTCGGCGGCGTATTTGGCGCGCCCGGTGACCTTGAGCCGGCCGTCGCGGCGGTCGATCGGCAAACCGGTGATCGGCAATCTGGCGGCGGGGGTCATCGCGCGGTCCTTCTCACGCCGTGGCGATGGTCAGCGCCCGCACCAGCGCGCGCTGCATCAGCGTCACCTTGAACCGGTTGTGGGAGAGCGGGCGGACGCCGTCGGCGGCGTGCGCCGACGCCGCGGCAAAGGCCGAGGGCGTCGCCGGGGCATCGGCGAGTGCCGCCTCGACCGCGGGCAGCCGCCACGGATGGGGGCCGACGCCGCCCATCGCGATCCGCGCTCGGGTCATCCGCCCGCCCGCCATGCCGACCACGACCGCGGCCGAGACCAGCGCGAATTCGAACGACGCCCGGTCGCGCACCTTCAGGTAATGCGAGCGCAGCCCCGCATCTGCCGAGGGAACCAGGATGGCGGCGATGATCTCGCCCGGCTCGATGACGGTCTCGCGCTCCGGCGTGTCGCCGGGAAGCCGGTAGAATTCGGCGAGCGGGACCCGCCGGGTGAAGGGGTCCCCTTGCGAGGCCGCGGCGCGCAGCTCGACGACCGCGTCGAGTGCCGTCAACGCCACCGCGAGGTCGGAGGGATGGGTCGCCACGCAAGAGGCACTGCCGCCGAGGATCGCCAGCCCCCGGTTGTCGCCGTCGATCGCCGGGCAGCCCGAGCCGGGGACCCGCTTGTTGCACGGAAAACCGACGTCGCGGAAATAGCCGCAGCGGGTGCGCTGCAACAAATTGCCGCCCATCGTCGCCATGTTGCGCAATTGCGGCGAGGCGCTGGCGAGCAATGCCTCGGCGATCAGCGGCCAATGCCGGCGCAGCCGCGGGTGGTCGGCGGCGTCGCTCATCCGCACCAGCGCGCCGATCCGCATGCCCGCGTCGTCGAATTCGATCTGGTCCAACGGCAGGCCGCCGAGATCGATCAGATGCCGCGGCTCTTCGACCCCGTCCTTCATCAGCTGCACCAAATCGGTGCCGCCGGCGATGTATTTGGTGCCGGCCCCCGATTTGGCGCCGGAAGCGGCGGCGGCAAGCGCGCCGTCGAGGTCGCCGGGCGTGGCGAGGGTAAAGGGCTGCATCGCTCAGGCCCCCTTTGCCGCGTCCCGGATCGCGGCGCGGATGTTCGGATAGGCGCCGCAGCGGCAGATGTTGCCGCTCATCCATTCGCGGATCGCGTCGTCCGAGACCGCCCGCCCTTCGGCGACCAGCGCCACCGCCGACATGATCTGGCCCGGCGTGCAATAGCCGCACTGAAAGCCGTCATGGTCGAGAAACGCGGCCTGCATCGGGTGCAATTCGCCGTCGGCATCGGCCAGGCCCTCGATCGTCGTGACCGGCTTCCCCTGACAGCGCGCCGCCAAGGTCAGGCACGACACCACCCGACGGCCGTCGACGTGCACGGTGCACGCCCCACAGGCGCCGCGGTCACAGCCCTTCTTGGTGCCGAACAAGTGCAGATGCTCGCGCAGCGCATCGAGCAGGGTGACCCGCGGCTCGATCGAGAGCGCGCGCCGCCGGCCGTTGACCTCGAGCACGATGTCGACCATGTCGGGCGTGCGTACCGGCCCGGCGGGCCCCGGGGGCGAACCCGGCGGCGTGGCGCGGGCGAGCCGCGGAGAAGCGACAAGCGCGCCCGCGGCCCCGGCCGAAGCGCCGAGAAAACCGCGCCGGGTCAAATCTGGTGGGGTCATCGTCCGGTCCCCGATCAGGGCAAAAGCGGCAGCTTTTTTCTGCTTAACGCCGGCCGAAGCCGATCGTTGCCTGCCTCGTCGCCGGGATCGCCCGCCACCCTCGCCCCGACCCAGGGCGTACCCGTGCTGGCTGTTTCTGCAGGGGATCTACAGCAAAATGTTCTTCCGATGTTCCAAAAACCAAGCGCCTCTCGCCGCCCGGTATCGCGGCGCTCCCGGTCGAGCCTGTTTTCCCTGTTTTCTGCAGGAAATCTAGAGGCGGACACCCCGCCCGCCGCCACGAATGCCGCGTCCTCGGAACGCTGCCGCGAAGACCAAACCGCCACCGCCTCCCGCGCCGAGGGCGCTCAGCCCGTGCTGGCTGTTTCTACCGAGAAAACTCCTCCCACCTGCCAAGTCGCCCGCTCCCAAAGCGAATCCATACCATCCAATTGAGGCTATTTTGGCGTCATCCTCCCAACACCCCCCGGCAATCCACCGGGAAGTGTCATCTGTAAATGGCAGCGGGGTGACATTTGATCGGGCGCCCCACGAAAACGCCGCATAGGGTCAATTATTTAAAATTCCGCCGCATAAGGTGCCTTATGGAAAAATCGCCGGCCATCGTCGGCGTTGTCACCATACCGCGAGATACTGGAGACTCACCTTTGGCGCATATGGCGTCTTACGCACCAGCTGTTTTACATTCCCAACTCACGGCTAATTCGTCGTCGTATCTGAGCCCCGGCAAATAGCTGGCCATCACATGCTCAGGAAATAGGGCACCTGTGATGTTACGTCCTAGGTCATAACCGGGGTAACTATCCTCCATAATTTGCCATACAGCCGGCACGATTTCCGGTTCTAAACATGCTACTAATTCTACTAAAAATGCGTACGTGTCCTCATAGTCTTTAACTACGGCTTCTGGCTGGTGCTGCCGCTCCAACGCTTCAAAAAATTTTCCTATGTGGTCTCCCGACTGTATGAAAAGCGGCACCTTTCCTTCAAAATAGAGAGTTTCGGTCTGTTCTCGTTCTGGGTCAATGTTGCCATGGATAGCATCATTGCGCTTATCCATAACTCTCTTGAATTTCTTAAACGCTTCGGAGCTCTGTGTAATTGGCTTCAGGAATTTCTCGCACTTATAAGGCAAATCGAAGATTTTGGTATCAATTTGAGCGCGTATGAACGCCTCAAATTGTCGTGCGTTGTTTCGTACCTCCTGTTTGCACAATATCAATATCAACATATTGATAAACGCTTCTGCCATAACCGGCGTTACTAAAGATAATTCAAGGCATGCTCGATATAGGTTGGTAGAACGCTCTGCCATTTGTTTCATCGTTTTCATCTTCTGGCGGCTGTCTCGCCGTGTCTTGAACGACGATGGTTTGTACGTACAAAACCCCCCGATGTTGTCGGTGATTTGAGCATGAAGATCAGCACATACCTGCGCGACGGCGACAAATTTATTCGGAAAGATGACCCATTTTTCGAGCGATTTCAGAATTACACTTTTCTCCTTTCCTACCCGTTTATAATCAGCTTTGATCTTCAGGATGAGATTCCGCCAATCCTCATCAGCAAGATTTCTCAGAAAGTACAAAGTGAATTTCTCTAGATGAACTGCTGATATATACATCTTGGGAATTTGCCTTCAGATGGAAGTCCCAATGTATCAGGTTATCACTATCATCTTTGCGGAGAAATGTTTGAAAACCATTAGGCTTGCCAAAGCGCGCTTTAAGGTAACAATACATATCGACGGGCGACAAATGTTGTCGTACAGCGAGGATTGAACCCCGGCTGTGGGATTTTGTCCGTCTATCGTTATAGCGTTTTATCTTGGTATCGATGTGCGCGAGCATTTCCTCTTTTGTGGGGAGCCGCCACGCCTCTACATCCATACATTGAAGGTACTTTGGTTTGGAGTTGATCACGTTGTCAGCCTCGAAATCGTGCCGTGGCTGACGTTGTAGCTGCGGGCGATGTCGCGCAAGCGTCTCGTTGCCGTGTCGCGGCGCTTGATCGCCTCGCGCTTCTGGTGCGGCGGTCA
This sequence comes from uncultured Alphaproteobacteria bacterium, assembly GCA_963832875.1. GTDB lineage: Bacteria > Pseudomonadota > Alphaproteobacteria > ATCC43930 > CGMCC-115725 > AP-15. The sequence continues at coordinate 18,192 of CAWHWB010000015.1, forward strand.
GTTTCGGCGGTCGCCCCATCTCTGACGCCGCGCGCCACGGCGCGCGCGCGGCCTTCGCTGGTGCGCGCACGGATTAACTCGCGCTCGAACTCCGCCAGCCCGCCTAGCACGGTCAGCATCAAGCGTCCGTGCGGCGTCGTCGTGTCGGCCCATGCGTCGCCGAGCGAGCGGAAACCGGCTTTCTTGTCGGTGATCGCCGCGAGCGTGTTCAACAGGTCGCGGGTGGATCGCGCCAGCCGGTCGAGCCGCGTCACCATCAGCACGTCGCCAGCGTCGAGCTGGTCGAGCAAGCGGCGAAGCTGCGCCCGGTCGGTCTTGGCTCCGCTCGCCACTTCGCGGAACACCTTGCCCGCCCCGTGCTTCGTCAGCGCCGCCACCTGAGCGGTCACGCTCTGGCCGTCCGTCGATACCCGCGCATAGCCGTAAATCATGCCGTACTTATGGCGGTAATTTATGCAAAGGAAAAGCCCTTTCGGATCAAGAGCCTAATTTTCTTGCATAATTCTTGATTTATGGCACTCGACGGCTTCGTTCCCGACCCGAGCGACGCGCGTCAGCACAAAAAGCAAGCGCTAGCTGACAAACCGGGGATCACGTCGCCGGATCGCGGGGCCTCCTGCCCGCGTCCGCCCGCAATCAGAGCTGCGACTGAGGAGTCCCCTTCGCGTCTTTGATCAGCCAATGGCCATCGACGCGGATCACGTTGGCGGACACGCCCACGTGCGAGTGCGGCACGATCTGGTCGGTCGCTTTATTCAACTGGATGCACTCGAAGTAGACATGCCCGGTGTTGCCCTCGATGTCATATTTGAACCGAGCGGGCGGCGTGTACGCCACGAATTGGTTCTGCGGCTTGAATACTGCGCTCCCCTGCCAGAATTTTTCGATCTGCTCCTTACCGGCGTTGGTTTTGCCTCCTACGGTCAGCTTCGCATCGTTCGCGAACAGCGACAGCATCAGGTTGAGATCTTTGTTGGTCTGGGCCGTATGCCAATTAGCTTCGATCATGTGCAGCTGCAGGACATCTTCCGGGTTTCCCTCGCTTCCTGCCGCCATCGCGTACCCTGCGAAGCCCCAAATCAGCATGATCGAAATTGCCAGCGACCGCTTCATTTCCCCTGTCTCCCGATTCTTAGCAGCTCTGAGGCCATGCTCGTCCCTTCGGGCGGCCTCGGCAACGATAAATCGTGCAGCCACGCGTAGCTTCCTACCTTGCGACGACAGTTCGCCAGCGACACCGCTGCCACGCACGACCTCTCCGAAATTATTGTTGAATTTCGAAATTTGGTGGCTTCAGTGCCGCAAGGGGATAAGGTGCACCACGCTGCCTCACTGACGTGGCCTAGGTTTCGTACTTCGGTTAAGTGCTCTCTCGAGGGTCGTTTTCCAACAAAAGAGGGCGAGATCGCAAGTGCCAACCCCAAGCTGACTCGACGGTGGCCGCGCTCGGCGTGGGGTCAATACCTCAGAGTGTCGCTCGTCCGGCCGTTCTCTTGAAAATCCTCCTCTTTAGGAGGCGATTCCGGTGATGCAGATTCTTTGATTTTTGGGGCAAGAAGGGCTGCGTCATACCTTGATATTTTGCAAAATTTCATTGACTCGGCGTTCGTCGTGCTTATTTTGATGTTCATCAAAATGTTGATGACAGGCATTCGGCGAGATGGAGAAGAAGAACGCAATCACCGCTCTTGGTGCGCTCGCACAGGAAACGCGGCTTGACGTGTTTCGCCTGCTGGTCACGCAGGGGCCGGCAGGGCTGCCGGCCGGAGTGATCGCTGATCGGCTTGGTGTCCTACCAGCATCGCTGACTTTCCATCTCCAACAGCTCGTTCATGCCGGCCTTATCACCCAGCGCCGGCTCGGCCGTCAGCTCATCTATTCGGCCGAATACGGAGCCATGAACGAGCTGCTGGTTTATCTCACCGAAAATTGCTGCGGCCGCGATGCGGCCTGCCCGCCGGTCTGCAATCCCGCCGATACCTTTAGCAAAGGAGAAGCACATGAAGCGCCTGCACGTACATGTAAGTGTTAAAGATTTGGCGCAGTCGGTTCGCTTTTATTCGACGCTGTTTTCGGCTGAGCCAACCGTTCTCAAGCACGACTATGCCAAGTGGATGCTTGATGATCCGCGCGTAAACTTCGCGATCAGTCAGCGCGGCGGCTCGCCGGGCGTGCAGCATTTGGGGATTCAGGTCGAAGATCAGGCCGAGCTGGCCGAGGTCTATGACCGTCTAAGCCGCGCCGAGCGGCCGATTGTGGAGCAACAGAACACGACCTGCTGCTATGCGCGGTCGGACAAGCAGTGGATCGGCGATCCGCAGGGCCTCGCATGGGAAACTTTTCTGACGCACGGCGAGGCGACGGTATACGGGCAAGGCGGCTCCCTCTCAAAGCTGCGCGAGGCGACAGAAACCGTGTGCTGCGAGCCTCTGCAACTCGCCACGAATGCGAAGTCGACAGGACGCTCGTGCTGCGCGGCCTGACGTTATGGGCAAGAAAACCTACAACGTTTTGTTTCTCTGCACCGGCAATTCGGCGCGGAGCATTCTAGCCGAGGTTCTGGTCAAACATTGGGGCAAGGGGCGGTTCAATAGTTACAGCGCCGGCAGTTTCCCAAAGGGGGCGGTGCATCCGCAGGCGTTTGAGGAACTCGAACGCCACCATCTCCCGACATCAGGGCTGCGCAGTAAAAGCTGGAATGAATTCGCTCGCCCCGGCGCTCCGGTAATGGATTTCGTCTTTACAGTCTGCGATCAGGCGGCGGGCGAAGCGTGTCCGATTTGGCCCGGCAATCCGGTGACCGCCCATTGGGGTGTACCTGATCCCGCCGCTATCGAGGGCACGGAAGCCGAGCAACGCAAAGCCTTTCGCACCGCTTATCTCGCCCTCGAAAACCGGATCAAGATTTTCACGGCGCTGCCGTTCGATAAGCTCGACCGGCTGGCAATCAAGCAAAAAGTCGATGAGATCGGCCGCCTGCGGGCGGTGCCGAAATTGGAGCTGCCATGACCTCTGTCGCTGAAACCGGCCGGCCGCACGCGCGGCAGGCGCTTGGAACCTTTGAACGCTATCTGACGCTGTGGGTAGCGCTCTGCATTGTCGCCGGCATCGTGCTCGGCCGTCTGCTGCCCGCGCCGTTTCACGCGCTTGGCCGTATGACTGTGGCCGAAGTCAATATCCCGGTCGCGGTGCTGATCTGGCTGATGATCGTGCCGATGCTGCTCAAGGTCGATTTTGGGGCGCTGCATCGGGTCGCCGAGCAATGGCGCGGCATCGCCGTGACGGTCGGCATAAATTGGCTTGTGAAACCGTTCAGCATGGCGCTGCTCGGCTGGCTGTTCATCGGCTTGATTTTTCGCCCGTGGCTGCCGGCGAGCGAAATTAACAGCTATATCGCCGGCCTGATCCTGCTGGCCGCTGCCCCTTGCACGGCAATGGTGTTCGTATGGTCGAACCTGACCGACGGCGAGCCGAATTTCACGCTGACGCAAGTCGCGCTCAATGACACGATTATGGTTTTTGCCTTCGCGCCGATTGTCGGGCTGCTGCTCGGCCTGTCCTCGATCACAGTGCCGTGGTCGACATTGTTCCTGTCCGTCGTCCTCTACATCGTCGTGCCGGTGATCGCTGCACAGCTCTGGCGGCGCTCGTTGCTGGCGACTGGCGGCGACGCGGCTCTTGTCCGCCACCTTACGCCGGCTGCAACCGATTTCGCTCGTCGCGCTACTGGCGACGCTGGTGCTGCTGTTCGGTTTTCAGGGTGAGCAAATTGTCAAGCAGCCGCTGATCATCGCACTGTTGGCGGTGCCGATCATCATTCAGGTCTATCTTAACGCCGGTATCGCTTACGCGCTCAATCGGGCGCTTGGCGTCCCACACAATGTCGCCTGCCCTTCGGCGTTGATAGGCGCATCCAATTTCTTCGAGCTGGCAGTCGCTGCTGCAATTGCGCTATTTGGTTTCCAGTCGGGTGCCGCGCTCGCAACCGTGGTCGGCGTCCTTGTCGAAGTGCCAGTCATGCTCTCGGTCGTGCGGATCGTGCTGCGGACGCGAGCATGGTACGGCCGGAGTAGTGTTCAAAATTCTTGATTTCCGCAACGCGGGCCGGATCAGCTGCGAGACTGACCTGGGTTTGTCCAGGTTTGTCTCATTCGCTTCGGGCGCGAGTCAGCAAGCGCAGGCTGGGTTGAGCGGGAAGCGAAACCCACCATGGGAACCCTCCGAACCGCGCGTGATCCCGCGCTAGTCTAATGGGTAAGGCTTGTCATTGCGGCGCCGGCTCGACCAGCGCTATGCGATTGTCACGGACCGTCAGGGCGAGCCTTCCGTGCTTCAGGGCGATGGCGTCCTTGCCGAAGATCTCGAAACGCCAGCCCGACAATGCCGGCACCTCCGCCTGGTCATCGGCGGCGATCGCCTCGAGGTCGTCGGCGGAGGCAACCAGCTTCTGCGCCACCTGATGCGCTTCGCAGCGATGCTTTAACAACACCCGGAACAATTCGATGAGCGGCCCGAGACCGGGCGGCGTCTCGGCCCGTGACGGCGGCGGCTCGACCGCGCCGGCAGTGGCGAGCCCGCGCCCAATCGCGTCGAGGATCTCGCCGCCGAGCCGGCCCTCGGCCACCCCTTTGCCGAGGCTTCGAGTGCGCGACAGCGCCTCGATCGTCTTCGGCAGGTGAGCGGCGATTTCGAGCACTGCTTCGTCCCTGATGATGCGGCCGCGCGGCAGATTGCGCTGCTGTGCCGCCGCTTCCCGCCACGCCGCCACCTCGCGCAGGACGCCGAAAAAGCGCGGCTCGACCCGGCCGCGCAGGCGAAAGCGCCGCCACGCCTCGCCGGGTTCGGTGCGATAGGTCGCGGGATCGCACAGCACCGCCATTTCCTCGGCGAACCACAACCCTCGGCCATTCGCCGCCAGCAGCTGCTGCAATTTCTCGTAGACCGTGCGCAGATGGACGACGTCGGCCATCGCATAGCTGATCTGCCGCTCAGTCAGCGGGCGATGCGACCAGTCGGTGAAGCGCGAGGATTTGTCGAGCGACGCGCGCGCCAGCTTGCCGACCAGGGTTTCATAGCTGGCGGCATCGCCGAACCCGCAGACCATGGCGGCGATCTGGGTGTCGAACAGCGGCGCCGGCACCGAGCCGGACAGATTGAAGAAGATTTCGACATCCTGGCGCGCCGCGTGAAACACCTTGAGCGTGCGTTCGTCGGCCATCAGCGCCAACAGCGGCGCCAGATCGATGCCGGGGGCCAGCGCGTCGATCGCCGCGGCCTCGGCCGGCCCCGCCACCTGCACCAGACACAGGATCGGCCAATAGGTGCGCTCGCGCATGAACTCGGTATCGACCGCGACAAAATCGGCGCCGTGCTGGCGCGCACAGAATTCCGCCAGCGTCCCTGTGTCGGTGATGATCGTCATCGCCGACGCTATACCGCGAAAACCGCGCCGCCGAAACAATCGCCCGTGCGCGGCGTCCCCGAGCGGGGCGAATTGACAGGGGTGGTTGCCATCCCCATACTCCGGCGCTTTCCTGGATCGATGGCGGATCGCCGATTTGGCGCCGCCGTGACGAGGAGAGTGCCGATGATGCGCGATCCCGGCGAATTGCGCCGGCGTTGGGGGCAGGCCCGGCGGGCTCTGTCGGCAGGGTTCGGGCGACGACGATAATTCGGCGCCGCCGATCTCGTCGTCCCCAGCTTTCTCGCGCAGGAGAATTTCCGTGATTACACCCGTTATGCCCACCTACGGTCGGTGGGACGTTGCCGTCGATCATGGCGAAGGCTGCTGGCTCTATGCCACCGACGGCCGCAAATTCCTCGACTTCACCAGCGGCATCGCGGTGACCGGGCTCGGCCACTGTCATCCGCATTTGATCGAAGCCGTGACCGAGCAGGCCCGGCGTCTGTGGCACGTCTCCAATCTGTTTCGCATCCCGGGGCAAGAGCGGCTGGCCCAGCGCCTCGTTGACAACAGCTTTGCCGACACCGTGTTTTTCGGCAATTCGGGTGCGGAGGCGTGCGAGCTGGCGCTGAAAATCGCCCGCAAATACCAGCACGAGACCGGCCATTCCGAGCGCTATCGGATCATCGGCTGCGAGGGATCGTTCCACGGCCGCACCTTTGCCACCCTCGCCGCCGCCGGCAACGAGAAGTATCTGGAGGGCTTCGGCCCGCCAATGGACGGGTTCGATCACGTCGCCTTCGGCAATCTGAACGAGATGCGCAGCGCAATCGGCAACGAGACCGCCGCGATCATTGTCGAGCCGGTGCAGGGCGAGGGCGGCGTGCGCCCCGGAGCGGACGAGTATCTGCGCGGATTGCGCGAGATCGCCGACGAGTTCGGCCTGCTGCTCGTGTTTGACGAGGTGCAGTGCGGGATGGGGCGGACCGGGAAGCTGTTCGCCTATGAGTGGTCGGGGGTCGCTCCGGACGTAATGGCGATCGCCAAGGCCTTGGGCGGCGGCTTTCCGATCGGCGCCTGCCTGGCGACCGAGCGCGCCGCGGCGGGCATGGGCCCCGGCACCCACGGCTCGACCTTTGGCGGCAATCCGCTGGCGGTGGCGGCGGGGAACGCGGTCCTCGACGTGATGCTGGAGCCGGGCTTTTTCGCCAAGGTCGAGGCCAGTGCCCGGCTGTTGCGCGGCCGGCTCGACGAATTGGTCAAATCCTACCCCAAGCTCTTCGCCGAACTGCGCGGCTTGGGGCTGCTGCTCGGCATCCGCTGCGTCGTGCCGGCCGGCGACGTCGTGACCAGGCTGCGCCAGAACGGGCTGTTGGCGTTGACCGCGGGCGACAACGTGCTGCGCTTATTGCCGCCGCTAATCGTCGGCGAGACCGAGATCGGTGCTGCCATGGACATCCTGCACAAGGTGGCGCGGGAATGGTCGGCGTAAGGCGGGCGGCGCGCGATGCGGCGCTGATCGACCGGCGGCCCACAGCGCCCGACGCGCCGCGCCATTTTCTCGACATCGATCAGTTCGACGCCGGCGAGCTGCGGGGCATCCTCGACATAGGGACTGCCTTCAAGAGCGGCCGGCGCGACCGGCCGCTCGCCGGCAAGACCTTGGCGATGATCTTCGAGAAACCGTCGACCCGGACCCGCGTCTCGTTCGAGGTGGCGATGCGCCAGCTCGGCGGCGGTACGATCTTTCTGAACACCGCCGACAGCCAGCTCGGGCGCGGCGAGACTGTGGCCGACACGGCGCGGGTGCTGTCGCGCTATGTCGACGCGATCATGATCCGCACCCACGAGCCGCAGAAGCTCGACGAGCTGGCGCGCTATGCGACGGTCCCGGTGATCAACGGGTTGACGGACTCCTCGCATCCCTGCCAGATCATGGCCGATGTGATGACCTTGCAGGAAAAAAAGGGTCCGCTCGCCGGCAGCACCGTAGCCTGGAGCGGCGACGGCAACAATGTCGCGGCGAGCTGGATCCATGCGGCCGTCCGTTTTGGGTTTGCGCTGCGGCTCGCCTGCCCGCAAGAGCTCGGTCCGCCGCGGCGTCTGCTCGATTGGGCGCAGCGCGAGGGCGGCCGGGTCAGTCTGACGGGCGAGCCCCGCGAGGCCGTCGCCGGCGCCGATTGCGTCGTTACCGACACCTGGATCTCGATGGGCAACGACGCCAGCGCCAATCGCCACAATATGCTGGCCCCCTACCGGGTCGACGCGGCGCTGATGGCGCAGGCCAAGCCCGACGCGGTGTTCATGCATTGCCTGCCGGTCAAGCGCGGCCAGGAGGTCACCGCCGAAGTCGTGGATGGTCCGCAATCGGTGGTGTGGGACGAAGCCGAAAACCGGCTGCACGCGCAAAAAGGGATCCTCGCCTGGTGCCTCGGCTGAACCGCGCCATATTGGTCGATGCCGCAACCGCCCTGCCGGAGCGTTAGAAATTGAGTTCGTCACGAGAAGCCACTCCGGACGACCTGGTCCAGCCATTCCGGATCGATCCATTCGCGCTGCGCGGCCGCCACGTACGGCTCGGCCCGGCGATTGACCATATCCTGTCGCAGCACGCATATCCCGAACCGGTCGCAGCGATGCTGGGCGAGGCCATCACGCTCGCCGTGCTGCTCGCCGGCGCGCTCAAATACGACGGAGTCTTTACCTTGCAGACCAAGGGCGACGGGCCGATCCGAATGATCGTCGCCGATGTGTCGACCGACGGCGCGGTGCGCGGCTATGCCCAATACGATACGGCAAAGCTCGAAGCGGCCGGCGCAGACGCAGCCTCGCCCGGCCTTTCGGTGCCGCGTCTGCTCGGCACCGGCTATATAGCCTTTACCGTCGACCAGGGCGAGGACACCGACCGCTATCAGGGGATCGTCGAGCTGTCCGGCGCGAGCTTGGCCGACTGCGCCCAGCATTATTTCCGCCAATCGGAGCAGATCCAGGCCGGGATCAAGCTCGCGGTCGCCCGGAGCGGGCCGGACGGCGCCTGGCGCGCCGGCGGCCTGATGTTGCAGCGGGTGCCGCCGGAGGGCGGCTACGGCGTCATCGCCGATGATGTCGAGGACGGCTGGCGGCGCTCGATGGTGCTGATGAGTTCGGCCACCGCGGACGAGCTGGCCGATCCCGGCCTGTCGCCGCACCGGCTCTTGTTTCGCCTGTTTCACGAAGACGGCGTGCGCGTCTATGACACCCACCCGCTCGAAGCGCGCTGCCGCTGTTCGCGCGAGCGCATCGAAACCATCCTGCGCGCCTTTCCGGCCGACGAACTCGACGACATGGCCAAGGAACGGGTGACCACCGTGACCTGCGAGTTCTGCAGCCGACGCTATACCTTCGACGCCGCCGAGATCGGCCGTCTCGCCCCGGCATAGCTTCGAACCCAGCTCAAGGTGCGCGATGGTTATGCCGCTGATTATCGAGCCGATCGTGCGAGCGGCCTTGATCGAGGATCTGGGCCGCGCCGGCGACATCACGACCGACGCGATCGTGCCGAACGATGCCCAGATCGAGGCCGCGATCACCGCGCGCCAGCCGGGGGTCCTCGCCGGCCTCGACGCCGCGCTCTTCGCCTTCGAATTGCTTGATCCCGGTCTGCATATCGAGCGCCTGCGCGGCGACGGCGCACGGACCGCCCGCGGGGACAAGGTCGCCCATATCGCCGGCCGCGCCCGCCCGGTGCTGGCCGCCGAGCGCACCGCGCTAAATTTTCTATGCCGGATGTCCGGAGTGGCAACGGCGACACGGGCATTGGCCGACGCGATCGCCGGCACCAAGGCCCGGATCGTCTGCACCCGCAAGACGACGCCGGGCCTGCGCAGCTTGGAGAAAGAGGCGGTTCGTCTCGGCGGTGGCGCCAATCACCGCTTCGGGCTCGACGACGCGATGCTGATCAAGGACAACCACATCGCGCTGGCGGGCGGGGTGCGGCCGGCTCTCGAACGCGCTCGCGGCCATGCCGGGCATCTCGTCAAGATCGAGATCGAGGTCGACACGCTCGACCAGCTCGCCGAGGCGCTCGAAGTCGGCGTCGACGCTGTGCTGCTCGACAACATGCCGCCGGAGATGTTGCGCCGTGCGGTGGCGATGGTCGACGGCCGCGCCGTGACCGAAGCCTCGGGCCGGATCAGCCCCGAAACCGTCGCCGCTGTCGCCGCCACCGGGGTCGACCTGATCTCATCCGGCTGGATCACCCACAGCGCCCCGATCCTCGACCTCGGCCTCGACATCGCCGATTAGGCATTGGTCACTTGGCGCGCGAGGCCTCGCTTCGCGTCAGGGAGGGACGCAGCCGGTTCCGTCGATATAGGTCTCGCCGCATAGGATGTTCACCCGGTGATCGAGCGGAGAGCCGAGCAAGGGCATCACTTTGGCGAGGAATTTGGTCGTCTTCGTGTCGTTCTGCCAGGAGTTGTAATCAGTCTCGTTATCCCAAACCTCAAGGGTGGCATAGCGATTGGGCCGATCGAGCTGCTGGAGCACGGTATAGCTCAGCTGGCCGGATGCCTTGCTGGTGTCGAATCCGTAGCCGACCAAGTCGGACACGCCTTTGCCGGGATCGCCGTCCACCAGAAAATCGACATAGGTCACTACAAACAGCGCACTCTTGGCGAGCCCGACGCCCGCGGGCAGGAGGTTGCTTGTCCAGGGCAGGTTGAATGATTTCACCTCGCTGTATTGCCGGTCGTCGATCGGGCTGCCGATGCAGCAATTGAAGCCAGGAGGGGGCGGAGGGGGCTGAACCTGAACGGCAAACCGGAAATCGACGCTATGGGATAGAGCCAAGTGGTGCTCAAACGCGTCTAGGCTGCGCCAGACGTCGATGATTTGCGAATGGTTCGAAGCCAGGAGCCAATTGACGACCCGGAAGCTCTCGGATCCGGGGTCCGATTCGCTGGCGTCGCGATATTTGAACAGCGCCGCGTAGGCGATCTGCTCGGAATCAAACGGCGAGGTCACGGGCAGGACGTCGAAATGGGTGATGTCGTACACCGGGCCCCATGCGGCACCGGCGGATGCCGTCGCCGTCAACAACAGCGACATGAACGCGAACGCAATCAGCGGTCGCAAGGACGTCCACATGGTCTGTTCCTCCCAATCGTCTCTCGGGTTGACCCCCCAGTCAGAGGTCAACCTGTTGATCGCGACCTATGATCATCGCGCCACGCGTAATTCGTCAATCGTATCGTGCAGTATAAGCGAAAGGCTGGATAGGGGAAGCCTGGTCCCAGGCCGACCGCCGCAGCCCCCGCTCTCGCGGTTGCGAGTGTCGAGGGAGGGCAGGAACGGCGGGTTTAGCGGGGCCGGGTTGGCGGCTCGGCGGGCTGTCGTTTTGATGCTGCGATCAGAAGATCGACAAATTCCTTTAGCGGCATGCCGACCCGCCCGCCGAGCCGAGCCGCGGCTGAATTGACATGCGACAGGACACCGTCGCGGTAAAGCGCGCGTAAATCGCCGATCGGTGCGCTGTCCGCAGACGTGGTGCCGGCGACGATCCCTTTTCGGTCGAGATCAGCCAGTCGGGCGATGCCGGCGCCGTCCATGCCGCCACCGCCGTCGCTGAAGAATACCGCGTAGATGCCGGGCGGCACGGCATTGTCCGGTCTTCCTCCGGAAAGGGCGCCGTGCGAGGCTGTGATCGCGATTTGGCCGGCATCGTCGGGCTGCAGCATTCCGACGGAATCGGCGCAGATCAGCCGCGGCTCGCCCGGAACATCGCGCATGACAAAGCGGGCGCCCTCGGTGATGCTCGGTGGCATGGCCGCCGGTACGGTTGCCGAGCGCATCAGTTCGGCGCAATCCCGGACGCTCTGGCGCGGCGTGCAGCCAAGCGCCGCGGCGGCGCGATTGACATGGCTGATGATGCCATGTTCGAGCATGTGGTCGCCGTCGCCGATATGGCATGTTTGCGCATCCGCGGTTGCCGCGGCCAAATTGATCTGGTCGAGAAAATCGAGACCGCATATGCCGGCGTTGTCCTTGCCGATCCCGGCATCGTTCATAATCACGCCGCGCACGCCCCATTTGGCCGCATTAAAGGCATTGTACCGGCCGCCATAGGACCCTGAGACGACGACATGCGAACGATGCTCGTCGCGAACAAATGAGCAGCTAGCGACCGTTAGAACCTTGACGCCTTCGCCTGAAATGCTCACCGGCTTACTCCCCCTGCCAATTACCCATTCTCGATCATAGGCGAAAGCCGGCGCGGCCGAGAGTTTCCTGTCGAGGATGCGGGAGCGTGTGCGACTTGAACGGGGTGCGTGTCCCGCGGGGCGGGAGGCAGCGTCCCTGAAAAAACGTCGTTCTTGTCTGGTTGCTGAACCCCATTTAGACGCGTGCCGGGTCGGGCGCATTCGCGCTTTCCGAGCACTGCGTTGCGGGTGGGTTGGCTGCATCGTGGGGCGCCGTTCCCCGCTCCAGTTCGGCGTCGAGCTTGGCGCCGACCAGGATGACCACCATCGACACCCACATCCAGGTCATAAAGCCGAAAATGGCGCCGAGCGAGCCGTAGGTTTTATTATAGCTGCCAAAGCTCGCGACATACCAGGAAAAGAGGGCGGAGACGACGAGCCACGCGGCGGCGGCAAAGACGCTGCTCCACGCGATCCAACGCCACCGGGGCGCGCTGCGGCAAGGGCCATATCGGTAGACCAGGGCTAGAGAAAACACGACAAACACAAAAAGGACCGGCCATCTCGCGATCTTCAGCAGCACCGTCGTCACCCCCGCATCCGGGATATGCTGAAGAATGATCGGAAGCGCCACCAATATCGCGATCGACAGCAGCACGAGGACGATCGCACCGGCCGTGAATGCCAGCGTGATGGCGTAGTATTTCAGAAGGCTGCGCTGGTCTTTTTCTTCATAGACCGCATTCAAGGCGTCGAATAACCCAGAAACACCGGAATTGGCGAACCACAGCGCCACCACCAGGCTAACCCCGAAACCAATTCCTAGGGCGGCCCCGTTCTGGTGGGTGAGGCGCGTCAGCTGTTCCCGGATCACGTCGACAGCCCCGCTCGGGGCAACGCCATACAACGCATCGAGATGGCTGGCGATACTGGCCGGATTGGCGAACAATCCATAGATCGAGACCAGGGCCGCGATGGCGGGGAACAAAGCCAAAATTGCGTAAAATGTGACTCCGGCCGCGACCAACAGAATTCTGTCCTCCGAAATGCCGCGGAAGACGCGCAGCAGGATGGTCTTCCATCCGCCAGCGGCGACGGGCGCCGACGCCGAGGTTGGCTCGCGGCGCTGCGCCTCGCCCGCTGGCGCAGCTTCTCGGCTGGAACCGCCACCTTTTGCCAGGATCGGCGTCGGAGGATTCCGCCGCCCGACCGCGCCGATGGCGACCAGCGCCGCGCTCAATACGATGACCCATGAGGGCGGCCGCCCGTTAGGCTCGCGGATGGTGGTCTGCGCTCGGGCCGTGCCGGCGGCGCCAAGGGGCGTCCTTTGCTCGTCCATGGTCGCTTCCTCGCGGCATGGCGCGGCGCTGCCGCAATTGCGGGCGAGTCGATCGCGCGGTCCGATTACTACGGCGAACCGTGCCGCCTCGGCCCAAGTTCCGACAAATTTCGGGCGTCACGGCGCGCGCGGGTCGGCGATCGGGTCGAACGGCCAGATCGGGCGGCGGACCTTGGTGAAAAGTTCGGGGGTGTAGTTCGCCTGGCACAGTGCGCCGGTGTCGATGAGCACGATGTCGCGCGCGATCGGTTCGAAGGCGGCGCGGAAGTGCTGCATCGACTTGACCGCGACCGTCGTATAGCGGGTCGGGTCGACGCCCAACGAGGTAAACTGGCCGAGATCGGTCGCCTGGCCGTTGTTGGTGATCAGGACGATGTCGATACCCCCGATGCCGCCCACGCGGAACACCATCGACGGCCCGTAATTGCGCTCGACCCCGCCGCCCATCGGCCCGTAGGCGATGAATTTGCCGTTGCTCAGGCACGCCACCTCGCCGTCGAGCGACAGCGGGCCGCCGCCCGTCGAGGGGTCGATCTTGCCGCCGATGGCAAGCGTGGTCCGCGTGCCGACCCCGGCGCGCATGCCGGCCTGCACGGCTTCGGCGTCGCAGATCGCGTGAAAGGCGACGCGCTCGACCCCGGCCTCGACCAGCCCCTTCAGAAACGCGGTCGCGTCGCCATAGCCGCCGCCGCCCGGATTGTCGGTGTAGTCGGCGATGACGAGCGGCCTGTCGCCAGGCTTTCCCTGACGCGCGCGGGCAACCGCTTCGGCCACGCTCAGCAAATGGACCGTGGTGAAGTCGCGCGTCGCCCAGGCGTGGTCCATGAAGTCCTCGGCGATCTCCTGGGCGCGCCGAACGGCGCCGCCGGCATCGACCGTGACCGTCACCGAGGGTCCGACATCACGGATGTCGGCGAGCGCAAAGCCGGCGCAGATGCTGACCGCGAGCGCCTCGCCAGCGGCTTCGAGCGCCTCGCCGCGCGCGATCAGCTCGGCCATCGGCCCCTTCTGGGTGCGGCCCCAGTCGAGGCCGTGCAGCATCGGGCGCCGCGCGATCACCGTTCGCGGCCGGATTTCGCCGCGCATCGCGCGTTCGAGGAGGTCGGCCGCCTGCCAAGCGCGCTCGTGTTGGTCGATATGCGGATAGGTGCGATAGGCGATTAGCGCATCCGCGTTGTCGGCCATCCTTTGGGTCACGTTGGCGTGCAGGTCGAGGGTGACGACGACCGGGATTTCGGAGCCGATCTTGCGCCGCAGCCGGGCCAACAGCTCGCCCTCGGCATCCTCGTGGCTGGCGCTGACCATGGCCCCGTGAAGGTGCAGCAACACGCCGTCGATCGGGCCCTTCAAATCGACCGCATCGAGAATCATCTGGGCCATCGCCTCGAACGCGTCGTCGGCGACGATCCCCGATGGATTGGGGTTGGCGGAGACCGGATGAACCAGGCTCCAGCCGTATTTGTCGGCCGCCTCGAAGGTCGCGCCCAAAGCCGAGCGGGTGCCGCGAAACGCCTGCGGGATCTGGTTTTCGAGATGGAAGTCACGGCGGCGGATCAGCGCCATGTCGGTTTTGACGCGGCTGAAGGTATTGGTCTCGTGCATGAAGCGGGCGGTCAGAACGCGTGGCACAGCGTTACCTCGTCGATTGCGGCGGCGTGCGGCCGGCCGGTCTAAGCTGCGGATTACGCGATCGGCAGCGGGTTATGCGATCGGCAAGCGCCGTTTCGCCAATTCCGCCTCGTTGACGCGCAGACCAAGGCCGGGGTCGGTCGGCAGATGGAAGAGACCGTCGACCGGCCTTGGCGGGTTGTCGAACACCGCGTGCTGGCGCGGCGAGGGATCGTTCAGCTCGCAGGGCTTGGTCGCATGCAGCTGGCTCGCCGCCAGATGCAGGCTCGCCATATGGCCGATTGTCGGCTGTGTCTGGTGAGGAACCAGCTCGACGCCATGGGCATGGGCCAATGCCGCGCAGCGCATCAGGCCGGTGACACCGCCCATCTTGACGATGTCGGGCTGCACCATGCGGACCCCGGCCGCGATCAGATCCGCGATCCCCGACAAGGTATAAGTCTGTTCCCCGGCGGATACGGTGATGTCGAGCCGGCGCGCGACCTCGCCCATCGCTTTCAGGTGATAATGCTGCACCGGCTCCTCGAACCACCAATAGCCGAGTTCTTCGAGCACGCGGCCGACCCGGACGGCGCCGCCGACCGTGTAGCCATTGTTAGCGTCGAAGGCCAACGGGAACGCGTCGCCAACCAGCCGGCGCACTGCGCGCGCCTTGGCGATGTCGCCGGGGATGTCGAGGTCGGGCTGGGTGCGGTCGGCGTCGAAGCGGATCTTGACCGCCGCCGGCTGGTCTTTCAGCCGCGTTTCGACGACGTGCAGGACCTCGTCGACGGTGCGCGCGCCATTGCCGCCGATCGAGGCGTAGAACGGGAGCCCCGTGCGCCAGGCGCCGCCCAACAGTTTGTAGACGGGCTGGCCGAGCAGCTTGCCCTTCAGGTCCCACAGCGCAATGTCGAGTGCGGCGAGCGCGCCGGTGAGCGCACCCTCGGGGCCGAGCTTGACGAATTCGTGCAGCAGGGTATCGAGCAGCACGGCGTGGTCGAGCGGATCGCTGCCGATCAACCGCGGCGCAAGGTTGCGGGCGATGATCCCAAGCGAGGCGAGCCCGCCCTGCATCGGCGAGGCTTCGCCGATCCCGACGAGCCCGTCGTCGCAGCGGACCCGGACCCAGGCGCTGCGTTGTTCTGGCCGGTCCGCCGGCGCCCAACCGACCTGGAACGCCTCGATGTCGCGGATCTTCATGCCCTCGCTCCTCGGTCGTGGGTTAAAATCGCTTGGGCAGGCCGGCCTGCTTCAGAATGGCGCTGGCGGTGTGACGTGACTTGATCCGATTGTCGACCACAATCGGCCGTTGGGACTTTGGGCAGAGCCAGATTTCGTGATCGCCCTGGCCGTGACCGGTCGAACCGGCAGCGCGCCCGGCGCAACGCCTCGCGCACCGGATCGGGATAATCGGCCATTACGCCGCAGCGAGATCCACCTGGTCGCGGCGGAGTAGGGTAACGCGAACTTCCGGCAAAAAGCGGGGTGCGAGGTCGGGGCTGTAGGATAGCTGCTCCGGCACCATCACTCGCAGCCTGTCGAACAGCAGCTCGACAGTCTCCGCCTCGGAGACGAGGCCCGGCAGATTGGCGCTCTCGGCAACCCACACTTGGGCTTCCTCGTCCCATTCCGCCCGGACGACTCTGACGGCCGCTTTCTTCTTGCTCATAGTCGGCTCCGCACAGAACGAGAAATTGTTGGCTTGCGCAACGTCGCGCAAGGCCCTCACCACGCCAATGCCCATCCGTCGCGGCGCGGGTCGGAGCCGGCGAGCAGCGTGCCAGTGGCGGGGTCGCGGCGAATGATCTCGACGCTGCACGGTCCATCGAGGTCGCCGACGGTTTCGACCGGATGGCCGCGGCGGGCCAGTTCGCGGCGCACCTTTTCCGGAAAGCGCCGCTCGACGGTCAGCGCGTCGGCGCCATCATGCGGCCAATTGGCGTATTGGCCCGGAACGTTCGAGGTCCAGCGCGGCATCTCGGCCGCCTGTTGCGGGTCGAGCCCGAAATCGATCATCGCCGTTAACACCTGCAGATTGATCTGCACCTGATTGTCGGCGCCGGGGGTACCGAAGACGCACCAGAGTTCGCCGTCCTTCAGCACGATCGGCGGGTTCATCGTGTGCCTGACCCGGCGCCCGGGGATCAGCCGGTTGGGGTGGCCGGGGTCGAGATGCCAATAGGCCATGCGGTTGTTTAAGAGGATGCCGGTGTCGCCGGCGATGACCCCCGCGCCGAAACCGCTGTTGATGCTCTGGATCCCCGAGACCGCGTTGCCGTCGCCGTCGGCGGTGCAGAAATAGGTAGTGTCGCCGGCCGCTGCCTGCGGCGCCGTCCCGGTCGCCGCGGCATGGCGCATGTCGATCCGGGCGGCGAGCCCGGCGGTGTAATCCTCGGACAGCAATCGCGCGAGCGGCGCTTCGAGCGTGCGGGGGTCGGCGGCCCAGTGCTCGCGGTCGGCAAAGGCGAGTTTTTTCGCCTCGACCATCGCATGGACCGCATCGGCCGATAACAGGCCCATGGCCGCAAGATCGAGATGTTCGACGATTTTGAGCTCTTCAAGCAGCACGAAGCCGGTCGAATTGGGCGGCGCTTCGAGCACGGTATAGCCGCGATAGTCGGTCGCGATCGGCGCCTGCGCCTCGGCCGTGAACGCGGCGAGATCGCTCGCCCGGAGCAGCGTCCCGGCCGCTTCCAGACCGGCGGCGAGCCGCCGCGCCAGCCTGCCGCGATAGAAGGTGTCCGCCCCGTCCTCGGCAATCTCTTCGAGGGTGCGGGCGAGATCGGGCTGGACGATTGGAAGGCCGAGCGCCGGCGCTTTGCCTTCAGCGAGAAAGGTTGCGGTGGCGCGCGGGTCAACCAGCAGGGTCGCCCGGTGGTCTTCAGCGAAATGGCAGTAGGCGCGGGTTGCGCCAAACCCGTCGCGGGCGAGGCCGATCGCCTCGGCGAACAACTGGCGCCATGGCAGCCGGCCAAACTTCCGATGCATCATGTCGAGACCGGCGAGCGTGCCCGGAACCGAAACCGACAATGGCCCGATTCGCGGAATGCCGCCGGCATAGCTTTCGGCGGTCGCCGCTTGCGGGGCCGGCCCGGTGCCGTTGAACACGACCGCGCGACCGGTCGATTGTTGGTAGACGTGGTAAAACCCGTCGCCGCCGAGCCCCGACATCATCGGCTCGACGACGGCGAGCGCCGCTGCGGTCGCCACCGCCGCATCGATCGCGTTGCCGCCTGCCCGCAACGCCAGGAGCCCGGCCTGGGCCGCCGAGGGATGGTTCGCCGCGACCGCACCGCGCCGCCCGATGGCGAGCGGCCGATAGGAACGCATTTCGACAGCCATCCAAGGGCCTCCTTGCCGCGCCCGATCGCTGATCCTAACTTGCGACGGCCGCGGGCGGGGCGTTAATTTGGCCGGGCAGCGAGGCGCGATGATGCGAAGGCCGCATAAAATGCCCAGGCTGGATCCCCTGTCATTGCCGGTTCGTGACTGGCAAAAATCGGGCGACTGGTATCTCGACCAGCTCGGCTTCGAAGTCGAATTCGAAATAGCCGACCGCGATACCGCGGCAATGCGCGACGATGCCGATCTGACAATTTTTCTGCACAAAGGCGAAGTGCCTGTGTGCCCCGGTACATCGTTCACGATCCCGTTTGATGATGTAGAAGCGACACATCGTCGGCTCGTCTCCGCCGGAATTTTCTTCGACCACCCGCCGATGAAGGTGCTTTGGGGCTACGACGCCGAGCTGCGCGATCCCGATGGCCATACGCTGCGGCTGTGGGACCAGAAATCGATGAAAGAAAAGGGCGGCGGCCAGGGTCCGATGAAATTCGCCCCCTGGCTGGCTCTGCTCGGCCTGCTGCTGATCGCCGGCTGCGCCGGCAATGGCGACGGTTCGCAAAACGACAAGCACAGCGGCTTCTACGGCGGCGTCAGCAGCGGCGGTAGCCGGCCATGAGCACGGCTAAGACGAGCTGCGGGGTCCTTGTCGGCGACGGAGAGCATATCCTGTTGGGCCACGCGACCCGGTCGCCGCGCTGGGACATTCCCAAGGGCGAGGCGGAGCCGGGAGAGGGTTTTGCCGCGGCCGCCGCGCGCGAGCTGCGGGAGGAAACCGGGCTCGTGGCCTCGGCGGCCGAGCTGGAGGCACTCGGGGTCCATCCTTATCTGCGCGGCAAGGATCTGGCGCTGTTCGCCTGGGCGCCGCCGCACCTGCCCGATCCCCGGTCCCTCGTCTGCGCGTCGCATTTCGCCCTCCCCGACGGCACGCTGCTGCCCGAGTTCGACCGCTTTGGCCTGTTTTCTTGGGAGGACGCCCTCGCCCGCGTCGGCAAGAACATGGCGCGGGTTTTGGCCTCGGTCCCGCGCGACGCACGCGGCGCTTCGAAATGACGCGTCGGACGTGCTAAGCTTGGTTGATTTGCAAACGCGAGGAGATCGTTAATGCCCAAGCTGCGCCACATCGCCATCTCAGCCGAAGATCCGGAAGCGATGGCCGAGTTCTACAAGAAGGCCTTCGATTTCAAAGAGGTCGGGCGGCCCAACGGGGTGCTCGCCGATGGCGTATTTTTGAGCGACGGCACGCTCAATATGGCGATCCTCAAATTCAAGACCGACCAGCTCGGCAAGGGCATGGACTATCGAGGCATCCACCATTTCGGCGTCCTGGTCGAGGATGTCGACGAATTCTCGAAAAAGCTCGAGGGCCTGGGCGCCAGGCACTATATCGACCAGGGCCAAGGCGGTCACCAGGCCGGTTATTTCGAGAAGAAGTTCTACGGCCCGGAAGGCATTCTCTTCGACATCGCCGAGCATGGCTGGGCCGGCGCCGAGCCGCTCCCCGCAGAGGTCAAAGAGGCGGCCGAATAACTAAGCCGGTACGACCCCCACCCACTCAGCCCTTTCGGGCCCGGGTCCTCTCTCCCCCGCATTCCGGGAGAAGGTCCCGAGCGCAGCAAAGGGGTGAGGCGAGACCGTGCTACAGCAACAACAGGAGATGGCTATGCCCAAGCTGCGTCATATCGCGATCGCCGCGAAAGACCCTGATGCAATGGCCGAGTTCTATAAGAAAGCGTTCGACTTCAAGGAAGTGCGCAAAAGCGACGGGCCGCTCGCCTACGGCTATCATCTGAGCGATGGCACCATCGACCTGGCGATCCTGCGGTTCAAGACCGACCAGCTGGGGCGGGGCCTCGACTATACCGGCCTGCACCATTTCGGGGTCTTGGTGGAGAATGTCGGCGAGGCCGCCAAAAAGCTCGAGGGCCTCGGCGGCCGGCATTACATGGACCAGAGCGAGGCCGAGCGCATCGGCGGCTTCGAGGTCAAATTTTACGGTCCCGAAGGCATCCTGTTCGACGTGGCCGAGCATCCCTGGACAGGTACCGAGCCGCTCCCGGTTGAGCGGGAGCCGGCCGAAGCGGCGGAATAGGGTTTTGGGGTCGGCGCCAGCCTCATAGCTGGCGCCGACGCGTCACATCGCCATCCAGCCGCCATCGACGTTATAGGCGGCACCGGTCGCAAAGCTCGCGCGGTCCGAGCACAGCCACACCACCATTTCGGCGATCTCTTCCGGAGCGCCCATGCGGCGCAGCGGGGTTTGCGCCAGAATCGCCTCGCCGCGTCGGGTCATGACCTCCTCGGTCATCGGCGTCTTGATGTAGCCTGGGCAGACCGCGTTGACCCGGATGCCGGCTTCGGCGTACTCGATCGCCGCGGTCTTGGTCAGCCCGATGACGCCATGCTTCGCCGCGACATAGGCCGAGGAGGTCGGCAGCCCGGCAAGACCAGCGATCGAGGCGGTATTGACGATGGCGCCGCCCCCTTGGGCCAGCATCTGACGGATCTCCGCCCGCATGCACAGCCACACGCCCTTCAGGTTGACCGCGATCATCCGATCGAAGGCGTCCTCGGACCAGTCCGCGGTCTTCCGGCCGGCGGCCTCGACGTGCCAGCCGGCGATCCCGGCATTGTTGAAGGCGCAGTCGAGCCGGCCATAGGCGGCGACCACACCCTCGACCGTTGCCCGCACCTCCGCGTCGCGCGTCACCTCGCCGGAAAACGATATCGCCTGCCCCCCGGCGGCGTTGACCAGCGCCACGGTTTCCCGCGCTGCGTCCGCCGCAATATCGGCGACTGCGACGCGAGCCCCCTCGCGGGCAAAGACAAGCGCCGTGGCGCGCCCAATCCCGCCACCGCCACCGGTGATCAGCGCCGCCTTCCCGTTGAGCAGCCCGGCCATCATTTTCCTCCCCTGTCCAGATCGGGCGGCCAGCATAGCGCCGCCGCGCGTCAGCCGATATCGTGCCGAAACCGAGTACGGGAGGAGGGAGATGCGCGACGACGCAGAGGCTCATGCGGCCGAATGGCTCGCCGCCTGGGATGCGCAAGGCATCCATCGCACCGCGACGGCGGGCGACGAGGCCGGCGCCGACTGGCTGATGGGCGAGGCGGTCCGGCTCGGCGCCACTCCCGCCTTCGAGGAATTTGCGCTCGATCGCCTCGACCCGGTCGCGGTCTATCTGGAGATCGGCGTCACGCGCATTCCCGGCGTGCCGGTTTTCGACGCGCCCGCAACCTCGTCCGAGGGGGTAATCGGAGTGCTCGGCCCGGTCGCCGGCGAGGCCGCCATCGCTTTTGCCGAATTATCACCCGGCATTGTCTACACCCCGGATTACGAGAAGCTGCGGCGCGAGGCGAAACATCGCGGCCTGGTGATCGTCTGCAAGGGTGCGCAGCCTGGTCTCGGGCTGCTGAACGCCGAGAAGTTTCATACACCCTACGGTGCGCCGGCGATTCATGTCTCCAGCGAGGCGCGGGAGTGGGTCATTGCCGCGGCGGCGCGGGGAATTTCGGCACGATTCGTCTCGGAGAGCCGTCGCACCCCGGCCCGCGCGCGCAATCTCGTGCTTGACGCTTTCCGGCCGGGATCGAAGGCGGCCGCCGCTCGTGGTCATGACCCCGCGCAGCTCGTGGTGGCAATCGACCGCCGAACGCGGCGGCGGGATCGTGTGCTGGCTCGAAGCGCTCCGCGCGCTGATCGCCGCGCCGCCAGCCTGCGATGTGGTCTTTACCGCCAACAGCGGCCACGAGCTCGGTCACCTCGGGCTCGATGCGTTCGTCGACAGCCGCCCCGGCTGGGAGCGTCCCGCGGCTGAAGGGGGTGCGGTCTGGGTCCATTTCGGCGCCAATATCGGCGCCGTCGGCGGCGAGCTCTTCGTGCAATCGGCGAGCGAGGATCTGGCGGCGCTGACCGCGGCGGAGTTGACCCGTGCCGGACGCGCGCCGGACCGGATCATGCCGAGGACCCTCGTGCCCAGCGGCGAGACCCGCGACATCCATCGGGTCGGCGGGCGATATGTGACTCTGGTCGGCAACAATCCCTTGTTTCACCTGCCGCAGGACCGCTGGCCGCACGCCGTCGACGCCGGGGCCGTGGCGCGCATCGCCACCGGCGCCGCACGCATGGTCACGGCCCTGACCAAGCTGTAGTTCGATCCAAGACCAAGATCCGGGCGGGCCGAGGCGGACAGCGATCTTCCTATCCCGGTACATGTTGAGTCCGACGCCCTACACCGGGTTAAATATTCGACTCCAACCTCGGCCCACGTGAAGCCTGCTGAAAGCCGTTGGATTGCAGAATATACTACGACCTAACGAAATTACTGATCCGCGATTGACCCGCAGTGCCGACCGCGCGAAAACACAAGATGTAGGAGCAAGAGCAAGGTGGACACTGAACTAGAAAAGCCTAGAGCATTATTCTCCAAACTTGTATGCACAACAAAGCATAAATTCCCACGCAGCCGTGAGCAAATCGAAGGCTCCACAGGAAAAACAGTCTATCTGATCTACGATCCTGAAGGCAACCCTACCCATGGGGCAGCACTCTTAAAGGATTCAAGAGAACAGAACGGCCCTTGCCTCCAATTAAGAAATCGGTCCAAGTGGTCCTACGGATGGGGTCCAGTTCAAGATCGGCGATATAGGACGGCAGAATCAATTCACGTAATCCTTCCTAAATAATATAAAACATCGAACTCGATCGCCCGGCAGCCGCTCGGTCGGCAGTCGGGCGCTAACGCTAGCGCGTGTTATAGATATCATATCGCCATACCACTCAAGAGGGATCGGCGATTCGAGGCGTAGCGTTTTCCGTGATTGTGGGGGTACGGCCATTTAGCTGGCGAGCGGGTCGGGGCGCGGGTTCGAGCCGTCGGTAAAGCGGGTGAGACGGAAGGCTGCCGGATCGACCAGGGCAGGGTTGCCGGTCACCATGTCGGCAACGAGCCGCCCGGCGCCCGGACCGATGCCAAAGCCGTGGCCGGAAAAGCCGGTGGCGATGACGAGGCCGGGCACGGCCGCGACCGGCGCGATGACCGGGATCGCGTCGGGCATCACATCGATCATGCCGCCCCAGGTCTCGGCGACCGCCATGTCGCGGAACAGCGGGAACGCCTCGGCGACGGCCTTCTTGGCGCGGTCGAGGACGAATTGGTCGGGCTCGGGGTCGAGGGTGCGCGTCGCCTCGAACGGGGTCGTTTCGTCCAACCCCCAGCGCCGCTTCATGCGCCATTCCTCGACCCAGCGGCGGCCGATCCGGAACCGCAGCTTCTGCCGATGCAGGCGCGCGGCCGGCAGGTAGTCGAAGAACAGCCGGAAATTGTCGGGGACGAGATCGATCGTGCGCACGCCCAAGGTGGCGACGGTGTAGCCGCCGTCCATCCGCTTGCGAAAGCCGAAGAGCCCGCCCGAGGCCGAGATCTCGGGGCCGCCTTGGATCGGCTCGGTGCGCATCACCGAGGCCAGCACCTTGAGCTGCGGCAAGGCGATGCCGAGATTGCCGCAGAACAGCCGCGACCAGGCGCCGCCGGCGAGCACGACCGAGGAGCAAGCGATCCGGCCCCTTTCGGTGACCACGGCCGAGACCCGCCCGGCTGCGGTCTCGATGCCGCGCACCGCGCACCTGGTCACGATCGCCGCACCCCGCCGCCGTGCCATTTCGGCGATCGCCGGCGCGGCGCGCTGCGGCTCGGCCTTGCCGTCGCTGGCGGTATAGAGGGCGCCGGCCCAGTTGCCGGTGAGGCCCGGCATCAGCTCCGCCGCCTCGGCGCGGGTCAGGAGGCGAGTGTCGAGCTGATACTGGCGCGCATGTTCGAGCCAGGATTCGAGCTGGGCCAATTCGGCCGGGTTCTCGGCCAAGTACATGATGCCGCACTGGCGAAATCCGGTTTCGGCCTCGACCCGTTCGTTCATGCCCTGCCACAGCCGCAGGCTCTCGATGATCAGCGGGATCTCGCGCGGGTCCCGGCCCATCTTGCGGCACCAGCCCCAATTGCGGCTCGACTGCTCGCCGGCGATGTGCCCTTTCTCGCACAGTGCGACCGAAACGCCCTTTTCCGTCAGAAACAGCGCGGCGCTGGCGCCGATGATGCCGCCGCCGATAATCACGACATCGGCCTGCACCGGCAATGCCTCGTCCGAACGGACGGGATCGACTTTCGGCGCCATCGCTGTATTCGACTCTCAGACCGTGAAGCACAATTTACCGTCACCCCCGCGAAAGCGGGGGCCCAGGGGCGACCCAACGGAGCGCTCGCCCTGGGTTCCCGCTTGCGCGGGAATGACGAACCAAAACGGATAACGGGCTGCTTTCATGCTCAGTCGATCGCCGCGTGCACCAAATTGGCGACCCGGTCGAGCCGGGCGGAGTGAAACGGGTCGGGGGCGACGAAATTGGTGAGATAGGTGAACGACACCCCGCTCGTCGGATCGGCCCAGGAATACGAGGTGCCGGCGCCGCCGTGGCCGAAGGTCTGCGGGGCGGCGATCGCGCCGAGGCCGCGGATGCGGTCGCTGTCGCCGCGCACATGCGGGCCGAGGCCGCGATGCATCGGGATGCCGGCCATCTGGTCGTCGCCGCGCTCGCCGGTATGGTTTTTGGTGACATAGGCGACCAGCCGCGGCGAGAACATTCGCACGTCGCCGAGCCGGCCGCCGCCGAGCAGCATCTGGTAGAACGCCGCCATACCGCGCGCCGTCGCATAGCCGCCGCCGCTCGGCATCCCCGCCGCCTTGAACTCGGGCGAGTTGTCGCGCGGCTCGGGTGCGTAGGTGTCGGCGCAGCGGCCCTGTTCCTTCGCCGGCACGCCGACGAAAATGTCGTCGGCGAGGCCAAGCGGCGCCAATACCTTGTCGCGGATCACCTCGCGGTAATCCTGGCCGGTGACCGCCTCGATCACCATCGCCTGGGTCAGGTGCGCCGCGCGCGGATGGTATTGCAGCCGCGTCCCCGGGGTCCAGTCGAGCGAGAAGTCGCACACTTCGGAGCGCATCTGCGCGTGGTCGGTCCAGGTCGCCTGGGTTACGTCGCCCGAAGGAAACCCGCCCTGATGGGTCATCACCTGATGGAGCGTGATCTCGCCCTTGGCGCGCTGGGCGAATTCCGGCAGGTGGTCGGCGATCTTGTCCATAAACGAGAGCCGGCCCTCCTCGATCAGGGCCCAGATTGCAGAGCTGGTCAGCACCTTCGTCTGGCTGAACAAGAGGAACAGGGTTTCGCCGGTCGCCGGCTCCTTTTGCGGCTCGGTCCTGGCCTCACCATAACTGCGGAACAGCGCCAGTTGCCCATGCCGTGCCAGCGCGACCTGCGCGCCCGGATAGCGGCCTTCCTCGATGTGCTGGCGGATCAGCCGGTCGAGATGCTGCAGCGGCTTGGCCGCGAAGCCGAGCTCCGCCAGGTCGGCGGCGGGCAGCGGGTAACGGTCGGGCATGGGCTGGCTCCTTTCGTGAGTTCGCAACCACGATGCTACATGACTGCCGCCCCGCGCGGGAGAGGAATGCGACGAACCCTGCCTCTCTCAGGCGGAAGCGGCTGGCGTTGTGCCGCGGGCGGTGGTACACGAGCCGGGCTGATTGCACGCCCGCAGGAGAGGTCGCGCCCCGGCTTAAATTCGGGACGCGGCGCCGAAGGAGCAACCGCCCCGGAAACTCTCAGGCAAAAGGACCGCGGGCGGAAGGGCGCTCTGGAAAGCAGCGGGCGGGGTTCGCGCCCTGGTCCGCTCACCGAAGGAGTAAGCCCGGCTGCGGGTGATCCGCTGCTCGGGTGAATCTCTCAGGGTCCACGACAGAGGGGGCATCGCCGGACGCATCCGCGTCCGCTCTGTCGGAGGTGACGGGGTGCCCGCTGTCGATGCTGCGCCGCTGCGGCGCACCCCGCTCTACCGATTGCACCAGTCGCTGGGCGCCCGGATGGTGCCGTTCGCCGGCTATGAGATGCCGGTGCAGTACCCGGCCGGGATTCTTGCCGAGCATCTGCACACCCGCGCCCAGGCCGGGCTGTTCGACGTCTCGCATATGGGCCAGATGCGGATCACCGGGAGCGACGCGGCCGCGGCGCTCGAAACGCTGGTGCCCGGAGACATCCGCGCGCTGGCGCCAATGCGGATGCGCTATTCGCTCTTACTTAACGGCACCGGCGGCATCCTCGACGATCTGATGGCGACCCGGCTCGCCGACGGGCTGTTCGATGGCGGGCTGCTCGTCGTCGTCAACGCCGCACGTAAGGAGGCTGACCTCGCCAATATGCGCGATCGCCTCGCCGGCACCGCTGCAGTCGAACCGCTCGAGGACCGGGCCTTGCTGGCGTTGCAGGGTCCGGCCGCCGCGGCGGTTCTGGCGCGCCTCGCCCCCGGCGTCGAGCGGTTGCCGTTTATGACCGCGGCGCAACTGGCGCTCGACGGCCGGAAATGCCTGGTCACCCGTTCGGGCTATACCGGTGAGGACGGGTTCGAGATTTCGCTGCCGGCGGCCGACGCTCCGGGATTGGCCGAAAAGCTGCTGGCCGAGCCGGAGGTGATGCCGATCGGCCTCGGCGCCCGCGATTCGCTGCGTCTCGAAGCCGGGCTGTGCCTTTGGGGGCACGACATCGACGAAACCACGACCCCGATCGAGGCCGATCTCGCGTGGACGATCGGCAAGAGACGGCGCGAGGAAGGCGGCTTCCCCGGCGCCGCAGCGATCCTGCGCCAGCTCGCCCAAGGAGCAGCGCGCAAACGGGTCGGCATTCGCCCGGACGGGCGCGCCCCGGCACGCGAATCGACTGTGATCGCAGATGATGCCGGCAACGAGATCGGCCGGGTGACCAGCGGCGGTTTTGGCCCCTCGCTCGGGGCGCCGGTGGCGATGGGCTATGTCGATGCTGCCCATATGGCCGAGGGCGCTCCATTGTCGCTGCTGGTTCGCGGCTCGCCCCGCCCGGCGCGGATCGTCCGGCTGCCTTTTGTCCCGCACCGCTACCACCGCGGCTGACCCCGCAGGAGGAACCCGCCGATGACGGTACTTCGCTTTACCAGGGACCACGAATGGGTTCGCCTCGACGGCGATTTGGCCGTGATCGGCGTTACCGACTACGCCCAGTCGCAGCTCGGCGACGTGGTTTATGTCGAGTTGCCGCAGATCGGGCGCCGGCTCGAGCAGGGCAAGGAAGCGGCGGTCGTCGAATCGGTCAAGGCGGCGAGCGAGGTCTATGCGCCGGTTTCGGGCGAGGTCGCCGAAGTCAACGAGGTGCTTGCCGCCGATCCGGCCACAGTCAATGCCGACCCGATGGGTGCGGGCTGGTTTCTCAAATTGCGGCCCGACGACCCCAAGCAACTTGAGGCGCTGATGGACGAGGCCGCCTACCGGCGCTTTGTCGAGGAGCAGCATTAGATGCGCTATCTGCCGCTGACCGCGCCCGACCGTGGCGAGATGCTGGCCAAAATCGACGTCGCCTCGATCGATGCGCTGTTTGCCGAGGTGCCCGAAAATGCCCGGCTCGACGGCCTCCTAGATCTGCCGCGGGCGATGGGCGAGATCGAGGTCGAACGCGCGATCGGCGGCATGGCGGCGCGTAACCTGGCGGCCGGGTCGGCGCCTTTTTTCGTCGGCGGCGGGGCCTATCGCCATCATGTCCCGGCCGCGGTCGACCACCTGATCCAGCGCGGCGAATTCCTGACCTCCTACACCCCCTACCAGCCCGAGTTGTCTCAGGGGACGCTCCAATACCTGTTCGAGTTCCAGACCCAGGTGGCGCTCTTGACCGGGATGGAGGTCGCCAACGCCTCGATGTATGACGGGGCGACCGCCTGTGCCGAAGCGGTGATGATGGCCAACCGGGTGGCCGGACGAAGCAAGGCGGTGCTGTCGGGCGGGCTCCATCCGCATTACCGCGAGGTGTGCGCGACCTACGCCCGTTTCGTTGGGTTCGAGCTGATGGCGCAGCATCCCGCACCCGGCAAAGCCGAGGATTTGGCTCGGCTGATCGACGGCGATACTTCGTGCGTCGTCGTGCAGAACCCGGATTTTTGGGGCGAATTGCGCGACTGGTCGGCGCTCGGCCGAGCCTGCCATGAGCAGGGCGCTCTGCTGATTGTGGTCGTCACCGAGATCGTGTCGCTGGGCATGGTCCAGCCGCCCGGCGAAATGGGCGCTGACATCGTCGCCGCCGAGGGCCAGTCGCTGGGCAACGCGCTCAATTTCGGCGGCCCCTACCTGGGCTTGTTCGCCACCCGCGACAGGTTCGTCCGCCAGATGCCGGGCCGGCTGGTCGGCCAGACCGTCGACTCCGACGGAAAGCGCGGCTGGGTCCTGACCCTCTCGGCACGCGAGCAGCACATCCGGCGCGAGCGGGCAACGAGCAACATCTGCACCAATTCCGGCCTGTGCGCGCTGGCCTTTACGATCCACCTGGCGTTGCTCGGCGACGCGGGGCTGACCCGGCTGGCGCGCCTCAATCACGCCGCCGCGGTGCGGCTGGCCGAGCGCGTCGAGCAGATCCCGGGCGTGCGGCTCCTCAACCGGGCGTTTTTCAACGAATTCACCCTTCGCCTGCCGTGCCCGGCGGCGCCGGTGGTCGAGGCGCTCGCCGATCAGGGCGTGCTTGCCGGCATCCCGGTCAGCCGGCTTTATCCGGACCGGCCCGAACTGGCGGACCTGCTGCTGGTGGCGGCAACCGAAATTACGACGGCGGCAGACATCGACCGGGTGGTCCAGGGCCTCGCGGAGGAATTGTCGTGAGCGAATGGAGCCGGGCATTGAGCAGCCGCACCGCCGAAGCCCCGACGCCACCCGGCGCGACATTTAGCGGCAACCGCGGCTTGCAGATCGAGGAAAAGCTGATCTTCGAGCAGGATTCGCCTGGGCATTGCGGCGTCGACTTGCCCGAGCCGGCGCCGTTCCGC
This sequence comes from uncultured Alphaproteobacteria bacterium, assembly GCA_963832875.1. Taxonomy (GTDB): domain Bacteria; phylum Pseudomonadota; class Alphaproteobacteria; order ATCC43930; family CGMCC-115725; genus AP-15. Next base: position 46,947 of record CAWHWB010000015.1, read on the forward strand.
TCGCGGCTCGGCGGTTTCGAGCGAACGGGTGCGATCGGCCTGCCGGGGCTCAGCGAGCCGCAGGTGGTGCGCCATTTCACACGGCTGTCGCAAAAGAACTATGCGATCGACAGCGGGCTTTACCCGCTCGGCTCGTGCACGATGAAGCACAATCCGCGGCTCAACGAAAAATTGGCGCGGCTGCCGGGTCTTGCCGACATCCATCCGTTGCAGCCGCTCTCGACAGTGCCGGGTGTCCTCGGATTGATCGACACCCTGGCGCATTGGCTCAAGACCCTGACCGGCATGCCGGCGATCGTCTTGTCGCCCGGCGCCGGCGCGCATGGCGAGCTGTGCGGCATGATGACGATCCGCGCTGCGCTCGAAGCCCGCGGCAACCGGCGCCGGCGAGTGCTGGTGCCGGAATCGGCGCACGGTACCAACCCGGCGACTGCGGCGGCGTGCGGCTATGCGGTCGATGCGATCCCGGCCAATGCCCGCGGGCGGGTCGACCGGACGGCGCTCGAAGCGAAGCTTGGCCCCGATGTCGCGGCGTTGATGCTGACCAATCCCAACACCTGTGGGCTGTTCGAGAACGAGATCGTCGAGATCGCCGCCGCGGTGCACCGCGCGGGCGCCTTCTTTTACTGCGACGGCGCCAATTTCAACGCGATCGTCGGGCGAGTGCGGCCGGTCGACCTCGGCATCGACTGCATGCATCTCAATCTCCACAAGACCTTTTCGACCCCGCATGGCGGCGGCGGCCCCGGCAGCGGCCCGGTGGCGTTGGCCGCCGCGCTCGCCCCCTATGCGCCGCTGCCGTGGCTGGTGCATGGCGAAAACGGGCTCGGGCTGGTTGAACACGCGGGCGGTCCGGCGGCGCAGGCGATCGGGCGATTGAAGGGGTTTCACGGCCAAATCGGCATGTTCGTGCGGGCGCTCGCCTACATGATGAGCCACGGCGCCGACGGTCTCAGGCAGGTGGCCGAGGATGCGGTGCTGAACGCCAATTATCTGCGTGTGCTGCTTGAGGGCGAGCTGAGCCTGTCGTTCGCGGGCCCGTGCATGCACGAGGTGCTGTTCGACGACCGTTTTCTGAAGGGCACCGGCGTCACTACCCTCGACTTTGCCAAGGCATTGATCGACGAGGGCTATCACCCGATGACCATGTATTTCCCGCTGGTCGTGCACGGCGCTTTGCTGGTTGAGCCGACCGAAACCGAGAGCAAAGCGGCGCTCGACGAATTCGCCGCGGTAGTCAAAGCGCTGGCTGCGGCCGCGCGCGCCGGCGACATGGCCCGCTTCCGCGCCGCCCCGCGCCTCGCTCCGCGCCGGCGCCTCGACGAAACCTTGGCCGCCCGCAAGCCGGTCCTGCGCTGGCGCCCAGACCAAGAGCACCGCGAAGCGGCGGATTGAGCGAACACATACGAGCCATCGAATAGGTGATCGTCGCCCCTCGGGAAGCGGGTCGAGGCCGTGCTCGCCCGCCCCGCCTCAATTTCGCTCGTTTGCCGATGCATCATCGAACGCATGTGACCGCGAGTAGGACGCTGCTGGACGGCGCCCGGGGAGCCGACCGATGGAGCAACTGCCGCGTCTCGTCAAACCCTCGCGCCGCGCGGTGCTGTCGACGGCGACCGCGGGAGTGCTGGTCCCGCGCACGGTCCTCGCGCAGCAGGCCCCGGTGGCGCCGCAGCAGGGGGAGTTGCCGCGGCAGACGGTCGAAAACGCCCTGCCGAAGCTGCAGCAGCTCGCCGAGGACGCCCGGCAGCGCACCGGCATCCCCGGCATGGCGATCGCCGTCGTCTACAAGGACGAGGTCATCTATCTTGAGGGCTTCGGCGTGCGCGAGGCGGGCAAGCCCGCAGCGGTCGATCCGGATACGGTGTTCCAGCTCGCTTCGGTATCGAAGCCGATCGCGGCGACGGTGGTGGCGGCGCTCGTCGGCGAGGGGATCGTCGCCTGGGACGACCCGATCGTCCGCCATGACCCAGGGTTCGAGATGTATGATTCCTGGGTGACGCGCCAAGTCACCCTGCGCGACATGTTCGCCCAACGCAGCGGGCTGCCGGAACATGCCGGCGACATGCTGGAGGACATCGGCTACGATCGCGCCGCGATCCTCTACCGCCTGCGCTACCAGAGGCCCGGCAGCAGCTTCCGTTCCCGCTACGCCTACACTAATTTCGGCCTGACCGAGGCGGCGGTGGCGGCGGCGATCGCCGCCGGCAAGTCGTGGGAGGAGGTGTCGGCCGAGCGGCTCTACCGGCCCTTGGGCATGACCCATACCAGCTCGCGCTTCGCCGATTTTGCCGCGGCGGCCAATCGGGCGTCGGGCCATGTGCGGGTCAACGGCGAATGGGTCGCCAAATACACCCGCGATGCCGACGCGCAAGCCCCGGCCGGCGGGGCGAGCTCCTCGGCACGAGACATGGCGATGTGGCTGCGGCTGCAGCTGGGCGCAGGCAAGTACGGCGGCAAGCAGATCATCGCCGTCGAGCCGCTCGACGAGACCCATCGCCCGCAGATCGTGCGCACCCCGCCGAAAAATCCGGCCGTCGACAATGCAGGGTTCTACGGGCTCGGCTGGAACATCGACTACGATGCCGAGGGCCGCGTCCACTGGAGCCATTCCGGAGGGTTCGACCTCGGTGCGGCGACCAGTGTCGCGGTGCTCCCGGCGCAGCAGCTGGGCATCGTGGCGCTGACTAACACGCAGCCGATCGGCGTGCCGGAGGCGGTCAGCCGCAGCTTTTTCGACCTCGTGCTCAACGGCAAAGTCGAAAAGGACTGGGTGACGCTCTATGGGCAATTGATGGCGACGGCGCTCTCCCCCGATTACGGCACCACCGTCGATTATGCTAAGCCGCCGGCGCAGCCGTCGCCGGCATTGCCGGCTGGCGCCTATGCCGGGACCTACCGAAACAATCTTTATGGTGCGATCGCGATCGCCGCGACCGATCAAGGGCTGGTCGTCAAACTGGGACCGGCGCAACGGCCCTACCCGATGCAGCATTTCGACCGCGACGTATTCAGCTATCAGCCTTCGGGCGAGAACGCCGGCGGTTTGAGCGCGGTTAGCTTTGCGATGGGCGCCGATGGGAAGGCGAAGACGGTGACGATCGAGAACCTCGACACCCACGGCCAGGGCAGCTTCACCCGGGTGGCCGCTGTCAAGTGAAGGTGCCCCGGTGTCGGGTTTGTCAGACCAGTAGCTCCGCAACTCGGCATGAGTTTATATATTTCAGGTTGTGATCGTTGAACGATCATGCTGTGAAGGTCGATGTTTGATAGCGTTCGCGAACTCAGGGACTTTCGCGCATGCCAAGGCTCAATACCAAATCCGAGCTAAAATTGAAGGTTAAGCTTTCTGAAGAGCGCGAAAGGCGGCTCGAAAAAGATATTCAGCGCGAAAAGGAGAAGCAGCAAAAGTTCGCGGAAAAGATAAAACACGCGCCGACCGGCTGAAGAAAGTTATTGTAAGCATAATCCGATCGGTTTGCACCGCTTCTCGTCGCCCCCGCGCAAGCGGGGGTCCAGAGCCTGCCTCTGGCTCGAACAGGGGGCAGCCGTTGCGCTGCTCGCCCTTGGGTTCCCGCTTTCGCGGGAATGACGGTTCAATATGATCGGAAACCGCTTACAATCCGGTGGCACGGGCCTGACGCTTGCTTCCGTTGCTGTCCGTCATCCCGGCGCGGGAGCGGGAGAAAAATCCTTGCCCGTCCACAATTGTCATTCCGGAATGCCCGAAGGGGCAGGTCCGGAACCCATGAACACAGGCTTTTCCAAGGGATCGCAGGCTCGTGTTTATAGGTTCGGGGCTCGCGGGTTCCGCCCGTGACCCGGAATGACACGCCTCTCACATTTCTTCACACGCTCGCAAGCCGAAACCCGTTCCAGCCATGGGCACCGGCCTTCGCCGGTGTGGCGGAAAACTGGGTGCTAGCCGTCGGAAGTCATCCACCAACAGACGCCGCACTCGCCCAGGCCGATCTTACTCCGCGATATCGGGAATGCCGCCCGATCGAATGAACGAGGGCTAGGACGGGGCGATCGTCGTGCCGCCGTCGACGACGATGGTCTGACCGGTGATGTAGGCGCCGGCGCGCGCGGCCAGCATCAAGGCCACGCCGGCGATATCTTCGGGGTCGGCGAGACGCTTCAGCAATGTCCCGGCCTCGCGGGCGGCGCGGCGCGCGGGGTCTTCATAGAGCACGCGGGCGAATTGGGTGGTGACGACGCTGGGTGCGATGCAGTTGACGCGGACGTTGTCCGGGCCCCACTCGGCGGCGAGGTTGCGGCACAGTGCGTAATCGGCGGCTTTGGTCACGCCGTACATGCCGAGCATGGTGCTGGCGCGCAATGCCGCTGTCGAAATGATAAAGATGATCGACCCGTCGCGCCGCTCGCGCATCTCCGGCGCCACCATGCGCGACAGCCACAGATTGCTCAAGACGTTGTTGACCATCATCCGCTCGAAGACCTCGTCGGTCAGCTTGTCGAGCGAGCCGTAATGCGGGTTGACGGCGGCGTTGCAGACCAGGATGTCGACCCGGCCCCAGGCCTCGCGGGTCTTGGCGACCAGGTTCTCGAGCTGCGCCTTGTCCGAGATGCGCGCCGGCACCGTGAGCGCCTCACCACCCTTCTCCCGGATTGCCGCCGCCGCCTCGTCGCAAGGTGCGGCGTTGCGGGCCGAGATCACCACCCGCCCGCCGGCCTCGGCAAACGCCTCGGCGATCGCCCGGCCGATGCCGCGACTGGAGCCGGTTACGATCGCGACTTTGCCGGTCAGGTCGAACAAGCGCATCAGCTTCCCCCAATCCGCATCTCAGGTCAGAAAATACCCCAGCAGCGCGAGCGTGATCACCACCAAGGCAAGCACCCAACGCATCAGCCGGGTGAAGCCGATCCAGGTCTGATAGTGCCGCTGCAGCTCGGGGTCCATCGTGGTCAACGCCATATCGTCCTCATCCGCCGTGAAACCGTCGCTCAGCTATAGCCTAACCGCATTAAGAGACAAGAGGATCGGGTGCCGGCTCGGGCGGGTTCAGCGCAGTTAGCTCGGGCGCGCGCCAACCGTCGATCTCGACCCGGCCGTCGAGAATCCTGGTGCGGCCCTCGGCGACCAGCCGCACCGCGCTCGGGTAGAGACGGTGCTCGGCCAAGAGTATGCGGGCGGACAGGCTCGCCGGGTCGTCGTCGGGATGCACCGGCACGACGGCCTGGGCTAGGATCGGTCCAGTATCGACCTCGGCGCGAACGAAATGCACCGTGCAGCCGGAAAAACGCACCCCCGCCGCCAGCGCTTGGCGCTGCGCATGCAGACCGGGAAAGGCGGGCAGCAAGGAGGGGTGGATGTTGATCATCCGGTCGCGCCAGGCCTCGACAAAAGGGATATCGAGCAGCCGCATGAAGCCGGCGAGGCAGACGAGGTTGACCCTGTGCCGGCGCAGTTCTGCATCCGCTCCGGCGGCAAATCGGGCGCGGTCGCGATCGGGAATGACGAGACTGGGGATGCCGGCCGCAGCCGCATGCGCGAGCCCCGCCGCGTCGGCCCGATTGCTGACCACGACGGCGATTTCGGCCGGGTAGAAGGGGGCGGCGCAGGCCTCGATCAGCGCCAGCAGGTTCGAGCCGCGGCCCGAGATCATCACACCCAGCAGCATCGGCTCCTCGGCGCCGACTTGCGACGATCCCGGGCAGGCGCGCCCGGCGGCCCGGCTGCCGATGGCATCGGCGCCAAAACTGCGCTATGACCGCCGGCCATCGGCTGGGCACAAGAATATGGGATCGGAGGAAGTTTGCAATGAGTTCGCCGCTGGTGTCCGCGATCGCCGGAGGCCGGGTCGGCCGCTGCGCCGCCGGCGCCGGGTTGCTGCTGGTGGTCCTGATCCTGATGCTGAGCCTCGCGCCCGCTCGCGCCGATCAACCCACCGATCCCTATTCGGCTACGGTCAAGGTCGACGCCACCGCCGACAATGCCGCGGCGGCGCGCACAATCGCTCGCACCAATGGGCAACGCGCGGCGCTGATGAAGGTCATCGATCGGCTGACCGGCTCGACCGACGAGAGCAAGCTGCCTAAGCTCGATGACCAGACGATCACCGACATGGTCGATAATTTCGAAGTCGCGCATGAGAAGATGTCGGCGGTTCGCTATTTGGCCGACTACACCTTTAACTTCCGTCCATCAAAGGTTCGCCAGTTGCTGCGCCGCGTCGGCATCGCCTTTTCCGAGGACGCGGGCCAGCCGGTCACCGTCGTGCCGGTTTATCGGGATGGAGACACGACCGTGCTGTGGGACGACCCGAACCCGTGGCGCGAGGCCTGGGGGCAGGTCCCAGCCGAATCGGGACCTATCCGGTTCAGCCTGCCGTTCGGCGGGATCGGCGATGTGACGGCGATCGATGCCGATCAGGCTCGCTCCGGCGACGCCCAGGCGTTGGTCGATATCGCCCAGCGCAACGGCGGCGACGAGGCGCTGGTCGCCGTCGCCACGGCCCAGCGGCAAGGCGACCGGCTCGCCGGGATCGATCTCAGCCTGAAGCGATACCGGCAAGGGCAGCTGACCGAAGGCCGGAGCGACAGCGTCGAGGCCAAGCCGGGCGAGGTCGAGGCGGATCTGCTGAAACGGGCGGTCGCCGTCGCCATCGCCGATGTCGAGCACGCGCCACCCCAGAGCGACAAGGAGGCGAGCAGCGACAAGGAGGCGAGCCTCGACGCTGTGGTGCCGATCTCCAGCCTCGGCGACTGGGTCGAGATGCGGCAACGCCTCGCCGCGGTTGCGGCGATCCACGGGGTCGATCTGTTGTCGTTGAGCCGGCAGCAGGCGCGAATCGCAATTCGATATGTAGGCAACCCCGATCAACTGAAATCGGATCTGGCCGAGGCCGATATCGAGCTCGATGGGGCCGACCCGGACTGGCGGCTGCAACCGGCGAGAGCGGCGGGACCGCAGCAGCCGGCGAGCGAGGCGGGAGCGCAACAGCCGGCGAGCGAGGCGGGGCCACGGCAGCCCGCGGACGCGGCGGGACCGCAGTAGCGGCGCCCGCAGCAATGTCGGCAACCGATCCGAACCGCGACCATGAGCCGCCTCGGGCTCAATCTTCCTAATCTCATCTCGCTGGGGCGGCTGCTTCTGGTGCCGCTGGCAATCTGGCTGATCCTCGGCGGACGCTATGGCGCCGCGTTCTGGGTGTTTGTCGCCGCCGGGGTCTCGGACGCGCTGGACGGCTTTATCGCCAAGCGCTTCAACCGGCGCACGCGGCTCGGCGCGCTGTTGGATCCGATCGCCGACAAGACCCTGCTCGTCAGCGTCTATGTGACGCTCGGCCTCGAGCACCAGCTATGGACTTCGGTGGTGATCCTCGTCGTATTTCGCGACGTGATGATCGTCGGCGGATTTCTGCTGATCCAGACGATTGCCGCCCCGAAGCACTATGATCCCTTGTACATCAGCAAGATCAACACCGGATTCCAGATCGCATTGGTCGCCTTCGTGCTGGGACAGCTCGGCCTTGGCGCCGAAAGCCCGGCGCTCGATCACGCACTGAGCTTCGCGGTCATGGCGACGACGGTGCTTTCAGGCCTGTCCTATTTGGTGCGATGGGCGCGCATTCTCGCGCGATCGGAGCAGGCATGGTGAGCCACCCTCCGGTGCGAGTCCGCATGACTGCCGGCGGCGGGCCCCTCCTGCCTCGGCGGGACAAATCCGACGAATGACCCAGCTGATCTTAGATCTTTCGCACGCCGCGGCGCTCGGCCGCGCGGATTTCTTTGTCTCCGCCAGCAACGCGGTGGCGGCAGGCTGGATCGATCGCTGGCCGGCTTGGGCGTCCCCGGCGCTGGTGCTGCATGGCCCTCCGGGCTGCGGCAAGACGCACCTCGCCCATCTCTGGTGCGCGCGCGCACACGGGAGCCTCATTGCCGGAACGGCGCTCGACGAGGCTCGCCTGAGGCAGCTGCTCGATCGCGGCGAACGCCGGGTCGCCGTCGACGGCGCCGAACAGGCAAGCGAAGTTCTGCTGATGCACCTGCTCAACGCCTGCCAAGAGGATGGCGGCAGCCTGCTGTTGACCGCGCGCGTGGCCCCCGGATCGTGGCCGACAGCACTCCCCGATTTCAGCTCGCGCCTGCGCGCCGCACTCTCGGTCGGCATCGAGCTACCCGATGACGCGCTGGTCAACGCCGTCCTGGCCAAACACTTCGCCGACCGGCAGGTGCTGGTGGCGCCCGAGGTCATCGCTTATCTCGGCCGCCATATGGATCGGTCGCTTGCCGAGGCGGCTGCGGTTGCAGCGGCGCTCGACAGGGCGGCGCTGCGCGCCGCCGCCCCCATTACCGTTCCGCTCGCCCGTCGGCTGCTGGCGGAACGGGCGGATCAGCCCTTGCCCTCGGACAGCGACCCGACGGTGACGTAATCGACGAGCGGGTGGTGTTCACGGGCGAGGGCCGCCCAACGCGTCGCAATGCGCAGGCTGACGCGCGCCGCGGTTGGGAACTTGCCGGACGTTAAGGCTCGCGATTGCGCGGTGCCCGGCTCGGCGAGTGCGATGGCGAGATCATGGAGCCCCGGATTGTGACCGATCAATAGTACGTTGCCATCGGCTTCGCACAACCTTTGCAGGCGAGCGATCAGCTTGTCGCACCCGGCCAGGTACAGTCCGTCCTCGATCAGGCAGCGCGGCCGGGCGGCAAACTCGGCGAGAGCCAGTTCGAGGGTTTCTCGGGTGCGGACCGCGCTCGAGCACAACACCAGATCGATACCGCCGGCGAGTGTCGGAAGATGCCGGCCGAGGCGTTGCGCCGCCTCGCGGCCGCGTCGGTTCAGCGGCCGTTGGTGATCCTTCAAATCATCCTTCCAGCTCGATTTGGCGTGCCGCAGCAGGTGCAGCAGATGCATCCTCAGCTTCTCCCCGTGCCCGGCCGATCCCGGTCGTGTCGCCGCGGAGGCATGACAGGCCCGCATCGACACTGTAGGATCGCATCTGAATCTAGTCTCGTTTGAGTCGCACGGGGAGATCGGCGTGAGTATCAGCGCGCAGCCAGCCGAGGTGCACCCGCTCGAGACCCCTTCCGAGGCCCGCTTTATCAATCGAGAACTCTCGTGGCTCGCGTTCAACGAGCGCGTGTTGGCCGAAGCCGACAATCCGCGGCATCCGCTGCTGGAGCGGTTGCGCTTCCTGTCGATCTCAGCGAACAACCTCGACGAGTTCTTCATGGTGCGGGTCGCCGGCCTCAAAGGGCAGTTTCTCGCCGGAATCAAGACGCCGAGCCAGGATGGGCTGAGCCCGGCACAGCAGCTCGATGCGATCCGCCAGCGCACCGGCAAGCTGATGGCAGACCAGCAGGTCGCCTGGCTGGCGCTGCGCCGGCTGCTCGACGAGGTTGGGGTCTCGGTGGTCGACCCGACGAATCTCGAACCCGGCGACCGCGCCTGGCTCGAAGATCGCTTTATGGCCGAGGTCTTCCCGGTACTGACCCCGCTGGCGATCGACCCCGCGCATCCGTTTCCGTTCATCGCCAATCGCGGCTTCGGCCTCGCGCTGGAGCTCGAGCGCGTCAGCGACGGCGAGCGCTTGCAGGCGCTGACCCTGATCCCGCCCTCGATCGACCGGTTCATCCGCCTACCTGGAAACCGGGTACGATTTCTGCCGATCGAGCAGATGATCGCGCTGTTCCTCGACCATCTGTTTCCGGGCTTTGCGGTCGTCGCTCAGGGCGTATTTCGGGTGTTGCGCGACAGCGAAGTCGAGATCGAGGAAGAGGCCGAGGACCTCGTGCGCCATTACGAGACGGCGCTGAAGCGCCGTCGGCGCGGCCACGCCATCCTGCTCGCCGTCGATTCGACGATGCCGGCGGAAACGCCTGCCAATCTGCGCCGCTTTCTGATGGAAAAGCTTGATGTCGCCCCGGGCGACGTGTTCGCCGGCGAGGGGCTGATCGGTCTCGACGATACGAAGCAACTGATCATCGACGAGCGCCCCGACCTGGTCTTCACCCCCTATAACGCGCGGTTCCCCGAACGCATTCGGGATTACGGCGGGGATTGCTTTGCCGCAATCCGGCAAAAAGACATCATCGTCCACCATCCCTACGAGAGCTTCGACGTCGTAGTGCAGTTCCTGCGGCAGGCGGCGCGCGACCCGGCGGTGGCGGCGATCAAACAGACGCTCTACCGCACCAGCGAGGACAGTCCGATCGTGCGCGCGCTGGTCGAAGCCGCCGATGCCGGCAAGTCGGTCACCGCAATGATCGAGCTCAAGGCGCGCTTTGACGAGGAGGCCAATATCCGCTGGGCCCGCGACCTGGAGCGCGCCGGGGTGCAGGTGGTGTACGGATTTTTGCAGCTGAAGACCCACGCCAAGGTCTCGCTGGTGATCCGTCGCGAAGCCGGTCAGCTCTGCTCCTACGTCCATTTCGGCACCGGCAATTACCACCCTTACACAGCCAAGGTTTACACCGACCTGTCGTTTTTCACCTGCGACCCGGCGCTGTGCCGGGATGCGGCCCGCCTCTTTAATTTCATGACCGGCTATGCGACCCCGGCCAGCCTCGAAAAGATCTCGGTCGCGCCGATCAATCTGCGAGCGCGGCTGTTCGAGCTGATCGAGGCCGAGATCGCCAATGCAAAATCGGGCAAGCCGGCACAGATCTGGGCCAAGATGAACGCGCTGGTCGACCCGGCGATCATCGACCTGTTATATCGGGCCTCGCAGGCGGGGGTCGGCATCGATCTCGTCGTGCGCGGCATCTGCTGTCTGCGTCCGGGAGTGCCGGGCCTCTCCGAAAACATCCGGGTCAAGAGCATCATCGGCCGCTTTCTCGAGCACGGGCGCATCGTCTGCTTCGGCAGCGGCAACAAGCTGCCATCGGACCGGGCCACGGTGTTCATCAGTTCAGCCGACTGGATGCCGCGCAATTTCGACGGGCGGGTCGAAGCCCTGGTGCCAATCGAAAACCCGACTGTGCATCGCCAGGTCCTGGACGAGATTATGGTCGCCAATCTGCGCGACACGTTGCAGAGCTGGAGCTTGGCGCCCGATGGAACCTACGAGCGCGTTCCGGCCGATCAGGAGCCGTTTTCCGCCCACACCTACTTTATGACCAATCCCAGCCTCTCCGGGCGCGGCAAGGCGCTGCGGCGGGCCCAGCCCAAGCTCGTCGTTCGCTGAGCCGATGTCCGACCGGAACGCCGCACCGCATACCGGCCGCATCGGCATCATCGATCTGGGCTCGAACTCGCTGCGCCTGGCGGTGTTCGAGCGCCAGGCGGCGGCGTTGTTCCCGCTGCTCAACGAAAAAGTCATGTGCGGGCTCGCCCGCGGCCTATCCGCAACCGGGCGGTTGAACCGCGACGGCATGGTGCTCGCCCTGGTGAACCTGCGGCGGTTCGTGGCGCTCGCTCGCGCGATCGGAGTCGACCACTTGGCGGTGCTGGCCACCGCGGCGGTTCGCGACGCCAGCGACGGACAAGCTTTTGCCGACCAAGTCGCGCGCGAGTGCCGCGTCCCGGTGACCATCGTCGACGGCGTCGAGGAGGCGCGACTGTCCGCCGCCGGCGTGTTGGCCGGCATCCCCGAGGCGGAGGGGATCGTCGGCGATCTCGGCGGCGGCAGCGTCGAACTGGTTCGCGTCGGGCGTGGCGTCTCCGGCGCAGGCGAAGCAGCGCGGATCGGCCGGGGAATCACTCTGCCGCTCGGGCCGCTGCGCCTGGCCGAACTCGGCGACGGCGCACGGGCGGTATCAGACGCCGTCGAGCGCGCCCTGGCCGCGGCCCCGGTAGCGCGCGCCGGCGCCGGTCAGACCTTGTACCTGGTCGGCGGGGCGTCGCGGGCCATCGCCCGGCTGCACATGGAGCACACGCGCTACCCGCTGCACATCGTGCACCATTACACGCTCGCCCGAGCCGAGGCCGAAGCTTTCTTCGAGGTCATTGGACGGCTGTCGCGCAAATCACTCGAACGGATCACCACGATCGGCAAGAAGCGGCTTGAGATGGTGCCGCTGGCCGCCTTGATCCTGCGCCGGCTGATCGCCGTCGCCGGCCCGCGCCAGGTGACGTTCTCGGCTTTCGGGCTGCGCGAGGGCTACGCCTCCGGGCTGATCCCGAGCGAGGAGCGAAATCCCGACCCGCTGATCGCCGCCGCAGTCGCGGTCGCCCGGACCGAGAGCCGGTTTGCGCCGGACGGGGACCGGTTGCAGGAATGGACCGCACCACTCTTTCCCAACCTCACCGAGCGCTCGCGGCGGCTGCACCGGGCCGTCTGCTGGCTCGCCGACATTGCCTGGATCGAGCATCCCGATTACCGCGCCGAACAGGCCTTTACCCGCAGCCTGCGGATGCCGTTCGCCGCGATCACCCACCCGGAGCGGGTGTTCGTCGCCGCGGTGCTGCACACCCGCTACGGCGGGTCCGCCGAGGACCCGGTGCGCGATCCGACGCGTCCGCTGCTCGAGGTACAGGCGGCCGCCGAGGTGCGCACGCTGGGCCTGGCGCTGCGCCTCGCCTTTGCGATATGCGGCGGGGTGATCGAGCTGTTGTCCGAAACCTGGCTCGGCCGCGAGGGGACGGACCTCGTCCTGGAAGTTCCGCCATCGGACAGCCTGTTTGGCGGCGAGACGGTGCAGCGCCGGCTCGATGCTGTCGCCCGGTCGCTTGGCGTCGTCGCGCGGCTGCGGCGGCGCGATCCGCGACGGCTGGCGGGCGACTGAAGCCAAACCGCAGCTGAAATCGTGCGGTCAAGTTGTTTGCCCGAGTGCGGCTAGGAGATCGTCTCGGATGCCCTACGCATCCATATTGTATTTATAATATCTCTCCTGATCCGAGGGGTGTGCATGGGGGGTACTTGCCAGGCTGCTTTGCCTCGGATTCGCTTGGGTTTCGGGGAGCCTCAAAATCGATCGTGCGTTCGGCTTTGTGTGGACGGCGTTTGGCTTGGTCTTGGCGTGGTCGCCGAGTGACAGCTTTCTTCTAAATCTAGACGTCGATCGTCGGCGCATGCGATCGAGCCTTTCGGCGCGGCTCGGCCGGACGCTTCGGCACGAGCCGGAAGCGCAAGAGAGGTGCGGTCTCACGGTTTTGCTGCAGTCCGCGCGTTGATATCGCCGTGCCTCTTCCCCATCCTTCGGAAATGACCCCCACTGTCCGTTTCGCGCCGTCGCCGACCGGGTTTCTGCACATCGGCGGAGCCCGCACCGCGCTGTTCAACTGGCTCTATGCGCGCCATCATGGCGGCAGCTTCCGGCTGCGCATCGAGGACACCGACCGGGTGCGCTCGACGCCCGAGGCGGTGGCTGCGATCATCGACGGGCTCGCTTGGCTCGGTCTCGAATGGGACGGTGAGATCGTCTACCAATCGGCCCGCGCCGGGCGTCATGCCGAGGCCGCGCGGCAATTGCTGGCCGCCGGCTGCGCTTATCACTGTTATTGCACGCCGGCCGAGCTGGAGGCCATGCGCGACAAGGCGCGGGCCGAAAAGCGTTCGGTCCGTTATGACGGCACTTGGCGTGACCGCGACCCGGCCGAGGCTCCGGCAGGCATCCCGCCGGTGATCCGGCTCAAGGCTCCGCAGCAAGGCGTCACGACGATCCATGACCGCGTGCAGGGCGAGGTCACCGTCGCCAATGCCGAACTCGACGATCTGATCATCCTGCGCGCCGACGGGACGCCGACCTACAATTTCTCGGTGGTGGTCGACGACCATGACATGGCGATTACTCAGGTGATCCGCGGCGATGACCATCTGAACAACGCCTTTCGCCAGACCCAGATTTATCGGGCATTCGACTGGCCGGTTCCCGAATTCGCCCATTTGCCGCTGATCCACGGTCCCGACGGCGCCAAATTGTCGAAGCGGCACGGCGCGCTCGGGGTCGAGGCTTATCGCGAGATGGGCTATCTGCCGGAAACCTTGCGCAATTATCTCTTGCGCCTCGGCTGGAGCCATGGCGACGATGAGATCATCTCGACCGAGGAGGCGATCCGCTGGTTCGATCTCGACGCCGTCGGCCGCGCCCCAGCCCGCTTCGATTTCGCCAAGCTCGACAGTCTGAACGGCCACTACATCCGCGGTGCCGGTGACGAGCGCCTGGTGACGTTAGTGGCGGAGCGCCTGGAAGAGACCATCGGCCAGCCCTTGACCGATGCTCTCCGCGGCCGCCTGTTGCGCGCGATGTCCGAATTGAAGCTGCGTCCGAAGACCCTCGCCGAGCTTACCGCCAACGCCCGCTTTCTGGTCGCCCCGCGCCCGCTCCGCCCGGACGAGAAGGCGGTGAAGCTGTTGACGCCGCAAGCGCGCGCGCTATTGGCGGGGTTGATCCCGGCCATCGGCGGCAGCGACTGGCGCCCGGACGCGCTCGAACGCTGCGTGCGCGACTTCGCCGACGCGAACCAGGCAAAGCTTGGCGCCGTCGCCCAGCCGTTGCGGGCGGCGCTGACGGGATCGCTCGCCTCGCCCGGCATTTTCGAGGTCATGGAGGTGCTTGGGCGGGAGGAGACGCTCGGCCGCATCGCCGACGCCGTCGAACGGAATTGACCATCGCCCTCATCTCGCACTTGCGAACGGTTTGCCAAGCGGCCTCGGCGTGTCTATTTTCTGATTGAAGCCGGGAATGTCCCGCGGGCATGGCGATGAGAGGTGCAGCGATGGACGGAAACAACATGACCACCGGAACCATGACCCTGACGGACAATGAAACCGGCAAGTCGGTCGAGCTTCCGGTCATCGGCGGGACAATCGGACCCAAGGTCATCGACATCCGTAAGCTCTATGCCCAAACCGGGCATTTCACCTACGATCCGGGCTTTATGGCGACCGCCGCCTGCCGATCGAGCATCACCTACATCGATGGCGACGAGGGTGTGTTGATGTACCGCGGCTATCCGATCCAGGAGCTAGCGGAGAAGAGCGATTTTCTCGAAGTCGCCTATCTGCTGCTGAACGGCGAATTGCCGACGGCGAAGGAAAAGGCCCAGTTCGTCCACGACATTACCCACCACACGATGGTGCACGAGCAGCTGTCGAGCTTTTTTCGCGGCTTCCGCCGCGACGCGCACCCGATGGCGGTGATGTGCGGAGTGGTTGGCGCGCTGTCGGCGTTTTATCACGATTCAACCGACATCCACGACCCGTACCAGCGGATGGTCGCCTCATATCGGCTGATCGCCAAGATGCCGACGATCGCGGCCATGGCCTACAAATATTCGCATGGCCAACCGTTCATCTATCCGCAAAACTCGCTGGGCTACGCTGAAAACTTCTTGCATATGACCTTTGCGGTGCCATGCGAGGAGTACAAGGTCAACCCGATCCTGGCGCGGGCGATGGATCGGATCTTTATCCTGCACGCCGACCATGAGCAGAACGCCTCGACTGCGACGGTGCGCAACGCCGGGTCGAGCGGCGCCAACCCGTTCGCCTGCATCGCCGCCGGCATCGCCTCCCTGTGGGGGCCGGCGCATGGCGGCGCCAACGAGGCGGTGTTGAAGATGCTCGATCGCATCGGCGACAAATCGCACATCAAGGAATTCCTCGACCATGTCAAGTCCAAGGAGGACAATGAGCTGCTGTTCGGCTTTGGTCACCGCGTTTATAAAAACTACGATCCCCGCGCCCATGTGCTGCGCGACAGCTTTCACGAGGTGCTCGCCGAGCTCGGCATCAAGGACGACCCGCTGCTTGAGCTGGCCAAAGAATTGGAAAAGATCGCGCTGAACGACGATTACTTCATCAAGCGGCGGCTGTACCCGAACGTCGATTTCTACTCCGGGATCATCCTGAAGGCGATGGGCTTTCCGGTGTCGATGTTCACCGTGCTGTTCGCCATCGCCCGCACCACCGGCTGGGTCGCGCAGTGGACCGAGATGATCGAGGACACCGACGCCAAGCTGATGCGCCCGCGCCAATTGTTCACCGGCTCGGATCAGCGCCATTACGTGTCGGTCGCCGAACGCGGCTGAGCGGCGTCCGGCACAAACTCACAGGCTCTGCGTTTCTTTTCGCCGCTCCCCGCGAAAGCGGGAACCCAGGGCTCCAAGGCTCGGGCGCCCGCCCTGGGACCTCCCGCTTTTCGCGGGGAACGGCGGGTGCTTCGCAGAGTAGCCAAAACGAGGTTTGTCGTCACAGGGAGGAAAGAGATGGCCGAGATCCTGGGATTGGGGTGCACCCACCGGCCGGTGATGCTGCGCCGGGACGAGGACTGGACCTTTATGATGCGGACCTCGCTCGACGATCCGGACATGCCAGCTGCGGCCAAGGACCCGGCCAACTGGCCGCCGCAATTGCGCGCGGAGCTCGGCAACGATTGGGGCACCGCGGCGGCGGGCCGGGCGCGCCAAGTCTACCGCCGGCACTTTGCCGAGGCGCGCAAGGCACTCGACGAGTTCCGGCCCGATGTGGTCGTCATGTTCGGCGACGACCAGTATGAAAATTTCAAGGAGGACATCATCCCGCCCTTTGCCGTGCTCGCCTATGAGGACCGCGACATCCAGCCGTGGCGGCACCGGCGCACGCCCGACAACCCGTGGGGCGAGCCAGCCGACACGACCTTCCGTCTGCGCGGGCACCGCGAGGCCGGCAAATTCCTCGCCACCGGTCTGCTCGAGAGCGGCATCGACATGGCCTATGCCTATAAGCCGCTGCACCATTCGCTCGGCCACGCCTTCGAAAACACAATTCTATTGCTCGACGACGAACGGACCGGGTTCGACTATCCGCTGATCCCGGTCGCGGTGAATTGCTACGGCCGGCGGGTCAACGCCGCGCGCGGGCTGCGTCTGCCATTGGCAATGCGTGACAAGATCCGCGACCTCGACCCGCCCTCGCCGAACCCGGCGCGCTGCATGGAAGTTGGCGCCGCAACCGCACGGGTCATGGCCGGGAGCCCGTGGCGCACCGCGCTCGTCGCCTCGTCGAGCTGGTCGCACTCGTTCCTAACCGAAAAGAACTGGCAGTTGTGGCCCGACGTGCCGGCCGACCGGCATCTCTACGAAGCCTTGGAGAAAGGCGATTACGCGGCTTGGCGCCGCTATACGACCGACCAGATCGAGGACAGCGGCCAGCACGAGGTATTGAACTGGTTCTGCCTGTTGGGTGCCATGGAAGAACTCGGCCGCAAGCCCGACCGCTCCACGTTTATCGAGACCTGGGCCTTCGTCTCGCCGGTGGTGTTCGCCTATTACCCGCCCTGATCTGCTCCCTCGCCCCGCGATGCGGGGTGAGGGGCGGCTCAGCATCAGCCCTGCGGCACCTCCGCCAGCAGGCGGCCATAGCCGGGGATCTTGTCGCCGACCTTCAGCATGACCAGCATCGCCCAAAACGAGGCTTGGTTGGTCGTGACCACCGGCTTCTTGAATTCGCGCTCCCATTCGGCGATCGAGGCCATGGTCGGGAAATTGCCGCCCGGGACCACGAACGCCTCGATCTCAGGCCGATCGATGCGGGCAAAGGCATCGCGCGCATGCTCCGGGCCGAGATTGCCGATCGCATATGAATTGGTGGCGCCGAAGCCTTCGAGCGCCACCGTCTCAAGCCCGTGCTTGGTGGCGAAGAGATGCGCCGCGCGCTGGTTGACCGCTTCCGAATAGGGCGAGACGACGGCGATGCGCCGCGCCCCCAAGGCCTTGACCGCGCGCCCCACCGCCTGCGCCGAGGTCAGCGCCGGCACGCCCGCACCCTGGCTCATCCGCCGCGCGGTGACCTCGTCGTAATCATCGGCAAAGAGGCTCGCCGAGGTCTGCGCCAGGATCACCAGTTCGACCTTGGCAGTGCCGAGGAGGCGCGACTGGTAATCGACGTCCTCGTCCCGCGGCGGCGAGAAGGTCTGGCCCGGCGCGCTCGTCATCAGCCGCCCGATATGCGCCTGGCAGGTGGTCGGCAGCAGCCGGCATTCGATCTCGACGGTCGTATTGGTCGAAGGAATCAGGACGCCGAAATGGCGAATCATGTCGCGGCCTCTCGGTGAAATTCGTGCGCTGATCCTATCTGGCCGCGCACGACCCTGTCGAGCCACGGCGACGCCTCCGGGCAGGCTCCGGCAGAGATCAAAAGACAATCGACCGGATCACCTCGTCAACCGGTGATGCAGTCGCCGCCGATATCTGCCCCCGCTTTCGTGCACGGCTCGCCTCGACCGTCGCAATCTTGGTCGGGCGGACGATCGACGGTATCGGCAGCCCGGCCCGATGATGGTGCGGGATCGGCACGTCACCGTGCCAAGAACGGTTCTCGGCGGCGGTGATCATCAGCACCCAGAGCAGCCCGAAGCGGCTCTCGAATGTCGGGCCGGAAACGACCAGGGCCGGACGGCGCTGGACCGCTGCCCGGTCCGTATAGGGAAACGGCACCGAGATCACATCATATCGGCTAAGGGTCGGCATAACCCTTCCGGTCGGCTTCGGACCCCCACTCGCCAAAGCACGCGAACGTGGTCATGTCCCTGCAAGCGCCGACGCCGTCGATCTTTGCCAACCGTTACGCGGGGCTGGAGCCGACGTGCGCGTTTTGCTAGAGTGACCAATCACCTCACCCGCTCAGAAAAGGGACCAAGAAATGAACGACGCGATGACCTTGGCGGAGCGCGCCGACGCACTCGAACACAAGATGATGCACGAGCTCGATCAGGCGATCTACGTCAAGTCGCGCCTGTTCAACCTCGCCGACGGCGATATGAGCACGCCCAACGGCGCCGCGCTGCTGGCCCAGAACCCCGGCAAGAAATTCGTGATGGGCGACGATCCGCGGCTGCCGAAAATGCCGGACAAGCCGGCCCTCGTCGATTTCTTCAAACTCCGCTTCGGCCCGGCCAACCACCTGCTGCAGAGCGCGCGGCACGCTGTCCGCGCCGGCATGGACGAAAAGATCGTGCTCGCCTGCCTGCTGCACGACATCGGGGTGATCGGGTTTATTCGCGCGGATCATGGCTATTGGGGCGCCCAGCTGGTCGAGCCCTATGTCGAGCCCGAGGTGACCTGGGCGATCCGCGCCCATCAGGCATTGCGCTTTTATGCCGACGAATCGGTCGGTTATTCCTACCCCGAATCCTATGTCAAAAATTTCGGCGCCGACTACAAGCCCGACCCTTATATCGAGGACGAATACAACCGCGCCCGCAACCACAAATGGTACATGACCGCGCGGATGATAACGGTCCACGATATCTATTCGTTCGACCCGGACGTGGTCGTCGACCTTGATGACTTTACCGACGTGATCGGCCGCAACTTTAAGCAGCCGGAGGAAGGGCTCGGCTTCGACAACAGCCCGGTCGCTCATATGTGGCGTACCCTGATCCGCCCGACCAAATTCCTTTAGCCGGCGCATTGCCCGTCGCTGACCCGGTCCCCCTCCCGCCCGCCTGGGGAGGGCCGGGGCTGCGATGATTGGGGCGCCATTTCATACTGGCCGAAGACCGCCCGAAAGGCGTGAGCGGAGCCGGCGCTGCGTCAGAAATGCCCCGGCAGGGCTCAGCCTGCGGTGCCGATCGGGTTGATGAATTCGACGGCTCTCGCGAAGTGCTGCTCGCTGGCTGTCACCACGACACAATCGTTCGCTGCTGCAACAGCGCCGATCAGCATGACGAGGGCGGCGTGCGGCCGACCGCCGCCGCCTCTGCGGCAGGACTTAGCCTGGACGCGGCGCCGAACACTCGTCTATCGTGGCCCCGACGGACACCCGGAAACGATCCGGGGGCCGCGCCAACAGCGGCAGTGATTTCGAGGGAGGGTGAAGATGGCGGAATACAAGCTGATCTCCGCGGATTCGCACGTCAGCGAGCCACCGGATTTGTGGAAGGAGCGGGTCGACAGAAAATACCGCGAGCGGGCGCCGCAGCTGATGGTCAATCCGCCCGGCAAGGAGGGCGCCTATTTCCATTATGAAGGCTACCCGCCGCACCCGATCGGCATCGGCCTCGGCGCCGGCAAGAGCCCGGAGGAATTGAAGGAATTCCTGACCAAGGCGACTTACGCCGACGCGCGGCCCGGCGGCTGGGACCCGGCCGAGCGGCAAAAGGACAACGCGGTCGACGGGGTCGAGGCCGATGTTTTGTACACGACCTTGGGTTTCCGCATCTTCTGGCTCAAGGATGCCGGGCTCCAGGCCGACTGCTTCCGCGTCTACAACGACTGGCTCGCCGAATTCGTCAGCTATGACAAGAAGCACATGGCCGGACTGCCGATGATCTCGCTCTACGACCCGGCGGCCGGCGCCCGCGAGCTCGAGCGCTGCGCCAAGATGGGCCTCAAGGGGGCGATGATCTGGTGCTCGCCGCCCGAGGACCGGCCCTACAGCTCGGACATCTACGACCCATTCTGGGCGGCGGCCGAGGAGCTGCGCATGCCGGTCAGCCTGCACGCGATCACCGGCATGGGCATGGAGAGCCAGTACAATTGGGGCGAGCGCTATATGCGCGCGACCGTGCTGTCGCACGAGGTCGAGCGCTCGTTCAGCGTCTTGATCTTCTCGGGCGTGCTCGACCGCTTTCCCCAGTTGCAGATCGTCTCGGCCGAGAACAATTGCGGCTGGCTCCCTTATTACCTGCAGAGAATGGACCGCGCCTTCGAGCGCCAGCGCATCTCGGCCGGCTTCACCAACCAGCTGAAACCCAGCGACTACTTCCAGCGGCAGATGTGGTGCACCTATATCGACGACTTTGTCGGCGTCGCCAACCGACGGTTCATCGGCGTCGACCGGATGATGTGGTCGTCGGACTACCCGCACCAGGCCTCGTCCTGGCCGCACTCGCAGGACGTCGTCGCCCGCGACTTCAAGGACGCCAGCGCCGAGGACCGTTTCAAGATCACTCGCGCCAACGCCGCCCGGCTCTACGGCTTCGCCGCCTAGACCTGCCGCTTCGGCCGTCGCCGGCTGATGTTGCCTCAGCCGGCGCGGGCTCGGCGGGCTCAGTCGGTCCCGGCGGACTGGACGGGACGGGTCAGGAACGGTGTCGTCGAGACATTGGCGCCCTTGACAGAGGTGCAGCCGCCAGCCCCCGGGCCCTTGGCGCAGCCCCACCAATTCTGCGTCGCATCGACCGCGCCAGCGCCGAAATTGTCGAGCCCGACGGCGCCTCGGCCGGAGAGATTGTTCAGATGCGCGACGACGCTGCCGCCGGCTGCGTTGTTGATCGCGATATCGACCAACTCTTTCTCGATCTGGTTGAGCGTGATCGAGATGCCGGTAGCGGCCGCCGTTCCGAGCAGGCTGATCCCGGTCGGCCCGGTAGTTCCGACATCGGGATCGGCGCCGTTGCCGGCGATATAGTTACCGGTGACGATGTTGTCGGCCAGCTTGATATTGGGGTTGGGAACATGGGTATGCATCGCCACCCCGCCGGCGCCGTTGTCGGTCAGGCTGTTGCCAATCACGACATTGCCATAGTTCAGATTGGCGCCAGGTCCGGGCGCGAACATGCCGACCCCCGCTCCCGAGCCGGGTACCTTGACGCCGTTCTCGGTCGATTCGTTTTTGGCGACGGTATTGTCGAACACGCCGAGCGGCGCCGCCGAGCCGGTGACCGCGGCCGGCGCATGCGACGCCAGGGTGATGCCGCAATCGTAGACGTTTGCGCGTACCTCGTTTTCCTTGATCAGATTGGCGTTGGTCGGTCCGGTATCGTCGCTGAGCAGGATCCCGCCGGCATTGTTCTCGACGGTATTGCTGGCGACGGTTGAATGATCGGTGCCGAGCAGGTGGACGCCCTCTCCGCAATCATCCCCCTCGTTGGTCTCGAAGACCGGAATGCCGGGGCAGGTCGAATTGGAGACATCGAGGGCGCGATCGTTGCCGGCCACCAGATTGGCCCATAGCGTGACGTTCGAAGCGTTGAGTGCGAGAATCCCTTCGAAATTGGCGTTCTGCACCGTGAACCCGGTCACCGTCACACCGCGCAGCGTATTTTGGCCAGGAGTGATCTTCGTTGCGCTGTTGATGCCATCGATAAAGATGCCGTTGGCCAAGCCCTTGGCGTTGATCACTGTCCGCCCGGCGCCGGCCCCGATCAGGGCGAGCGGCTGGGTGATATGCACGTCTTCGGCGTAATGCCCGGCGGCGACGTTGATCGTATCGCCGGCGGCGGCGGCGGCGACCGCGGCGCCGATCGTCGTATAGGCGCACCCCGATCGCGGGCTCGGGTTGACGCACAGGGTCGCAGCTGATGCGCCGGTGGTCGCCGCGGCGAGGCCGGTGGTGACAAAAATCAAATATTTCAAGGAGCTTGCAAGTTGCCGTTGCATAGGCCACCCAATGGTTAACAATCGGGCGGTATTTTAGCGCTTTTATTGCTCTCAACGCAATGGCTTTTGGGTCCTATACCTCTCGCGGTTGTGCTGAATATCGCCGCGTTCCGCTGGCGAGGCTAGGTCGCTATGGCTGTCGGGCGTGTTTCCACCCGGCGCAAACTGCGCTATTCCTGCCGCGGAAGAGTATCGTCCCCGGTGGGGCGCGCGGTCTTCAAAACCGTCGGGGGGCGCGAAGGCGTCCCCGGTAGGTTCAACTCCTGCCTCTTCCGCCAATTTGCGCGTCGCAAACATCGGCTAAATCGCTCTAAAGTCTTCGGCTTAGGGGTGCTGAGCTCCTGTCTGGGCGATGATCGCGAGGTCGGCGGCCGCGATCCTCTCTTCCAAGTCCTTGCGGATTACTGCAGTGGCATCGATGTAGCGAAGCTCGATACCGGTACATGCATATCGAAAATGAGGTTCGAACGACGTCTGCATGCCCTTACCAAGGTAGGATTCGGCCACCCGGTATCTCTCACAAGCCAGTTGCGCGTCGAAGAGCCTCGGGTCCTGCCGGGCGAGGATCTCCTGGGAGATTTGCGAAAACGTTTTTAGGGCGTGCATGACCGCGTCGCCGTTCCCATCCGCGGAGCGGTACTTCACTTGCGCTGCGGTGTAGTCGGCGACTTCCTCGGGGGTAGGACCGGCAGGCAGCACATAGGTCGGGGTTGCCGGTTGTTCCGCGCAGGCGGTGAGCAGAGCGCACGTCACGGCGGCTGCGAAGGAGGCGCGGCAGACCATCTTTCTCATCCCAGATACTCCGAGCGCAGCAAATCCTCCGGCCGGTTACGCGCATACTTAGGTTGCCATCGGCAAAATGATTATTCCTCTCGGTTCCGCGGCGGCCGAGCTTTGGTCTGGTTTATGGTACAATAGATACATCAAGGATACTGAAATACACAAATTCTACAATCGTTTATGGCGTCAATGGGCGATCGCCTGGGCGAAGGTGGCGCCGAGGAGCGGGGTTATTTGTTGCAGTCGCTGGCCCGCACGACGCAGTCGCCGGCCTTGCCCTTCTGACAGTTCGACAACGCCGCCAGCCGCGCATCGTCCTTGGTCTTGCGTTTGGCGGCGCCAACGAATTTTCCGCTAGCGATCGTCGCCAGCGCCGCGCATTGCCCAGCAGCGGTGCGCATGATGATTTTGCATCCGGTGGCGCCGCAATCGCTGAGCGCCGCCTCGTCGGCCTGCTGCGCCGTCGCCCGGTTCCAGGTCCCGCCGTATCTCCCGCTTGCTTTATCCCAGGCGATCGCCCCGTAGCCCGCGAGCGCGGGCGTTGCCGCCAGCAGGATCGAGGCCGCGGCGAGCAGCGCGGCGGGGGTCGGGACAGCATGGCGCATTGAACGGTTCTCCCTCGATGACGGGTCGCGGCAGCGGTATAGGCAAACATCTATCACAAAGATTGCCGCAGCCGTCGAGGGCTGGCGCTGCGGTCTGCACCGCTGGAGGCGCGCATTTGTCGGATCGACGCATCAGCCCTCGGCGTTAGCCGGGCGGAGGCGACCGACCGGACGCGCGCATGAAGAACCGCTGCATCGCATGGCTGACCGCGTTTTCGAGCGTCGTCCTGCTGGCGCTGTCGGCCGCTATACCACGTGCGCTCGCCGACGGACGCTCGGTGCTCACCTATCACGGCAGCCCCGAGCGCAGCGGCAATTTCATCGTGCCCGACCTGACCTGGCAGCGCGCACGCGGTGTCCGTCTCGATGCGGATTTCCATCCCCGGTTCGCGGGCCACCTCTACGCCCAGCCGCTTTTCTGGCAGCCGCCCGGATCGTCCGCGGCAGAGCTGATCGTCGCCACCGAAAACGACACGGTACTGGCGATCGACGCGCAGACCGGGAATACGGAGTGGTCGCGCGCCCTCGGCCGCCCGGTGCCGCTCGCGACCCAGCTCTGCGGCAACATCGACCCGCTTGGGATCACTGGCACGCCGGTCATCGACCAAGCATCGCAGGCGGTCTATCTCGATGCGATGGTCGCCGAGGCGTCCGGCCCGCGTCACCTGATCTTTGCCCTGTCGCTGAAAACCGGAGCGACATTGCCGGGCTGGCCGGTCGACGTGGCCGCGGCATTGGCGGCGCGAGGCGGGCGTTTCAACGCCCCCGACCAGAACCAGCGCGGCGCTCTCGCGATCCTCGGCGGTCGGGTTTACGTGCCCTATGGCGGGCATTTCGGCGATTGCGGCGACTACCATGGCTGGGTGGTCGGGGTGGCGCTGAACAATCCCGGCGACGTCGTCAGCTGGAGCACGCGCGGGCGCGGCGGCGGGATCTGGGCGCCGGGTGGGATCGCCAGCGACGGCCGGTCGCTGTTCGTCGCCACCGGCAATACTTTTGGCGCCCGCCAATGGAGCGACGGCGAGGCGGTGTTTCGCCTGGCCCCCGACCTTGCCCACAACGACCGGCCGCAGGATTACTTCGCGCCATCCGACTGGCGCAGCCTCGATTCGGAAGACGCCGATCTCGGCGGCACCAACCCGCTGCTGCTGGACGTGCCGACCGGCAACGGCGCGCAGGCTGTGGTGCTGGCGCTCGGCAAGGACGCGCGCGCCTATCTGCTCGACCGCAACGATCTCGGCGGCATCGGCGGCAGCCTCGTTGCCGCGGCCGTCTCGACCGAGCCGATCCGCACCGCGGCGTCCGCCTACCCGGCCGCCGACGGGGTCTTTGTCGCGTTCCAGGGGCCCGGCCTGCATTGCCCGACACCCGGACGCGGCGACTCGCTGACCGTGCTGAAGATCCGCGCCGGCTCGCCGCCCGCTCTCGCCACCGCGTGGTGCGCCGCATTCAACGGCCGCGGCTCGCCTGTGGTCACCACCACAAACGGGCGGGCGAACCCGATCGTTTGGGTGCTCGGCGCCGAGGGCGACGATCGGCTGCACGGCTATCGTGGCGACACCGGCGAGCCGCTGTTTGACGGCGGCGGCCCGGGCGACGCGATGACCGGCCTGCATCATTTCCAGGATCTGCTGCCGGCCGGCGGCCGGCTCTATGTCGGCGCCGACAACCGCCTCTACGCCTTCTCCTACTGATCGCGCATTCTCTGATCGCCGGCGCAGCCGGGTCGTGGTCCCCCGGCTGCGGCAGGCCGGTGACGTTCAGGTCATACGGCTCGAGAACTGGACCGTCGTGGCGCGGGCGCGGTAGTCGGTCTTCACGTTGACCAGCGCCACCATGCCTTCGTCCACCTTTTTCTGCGCTCGCTCCAGCGCCGGGCGGATCTCCTCGGGCTGCTCGACATATTCGCCATAGGCGCCGAGGCCTTGCGCCATGATGTCGTAGCGGGTGTAGCCGAGATAGCGGCCGGGCTTGTTGCCCTCGGGGTCGGCGGTCCAGCCGCCGTTCAGGCTGATGATGCACAAGAGCGGCAATTTGTGGCGGACCGCGGTGTCGAGCTCCATCGCGTTCTGGCCGAACGAGCCGTCGCCGTGCAGGCAGATGACCTGGGTCCCGGGCTTCGCGGCCTTGGCCCCGACGGCGAACGGCAGGCCCACGCCCATCGTGCCGAACGGCCCCGAATTCAGCCGATGGCCCGGCGTAAAGGTCGGGATCGACTGGCGGCCAAAATTCAGGATCTCCTGGCCGTCGACGCACAGGATCGCGTCGCGCTTCATGAAATTTTTGACTTCTTCGCACAGCCGCAGGGGGTGGATGTCGCCATCGGTCGGATAGTTGCCGCCGGGGCCAGTGCGCTTGGCGATCTCGCCCTCGTGCAGCTTATTGCGCCACGGCGCAAGACGCTCGGCCGTCCTGCCGTCGATCGCGTCGATCAGCTGGGTCAGCACCGACTTGCAGTCGCCGACGACGGGAATGTCGACGTTGCGGGCCGACATGCCGAGCTCCTCGGGGTCGATCTCGATCCGGGCGATCTTGGCGTCCTTGTTGAAGCGCGGCGGTGCGGCATGGCCGATCACATAGTTCATCCGGGTGCCGAGGATGATGATCAGATCGGCCTCGCGAAACGCGCTGTTGCGCATCGTCAGATAGGAATAGGGGTGGTCGTCCGGCACGACGCCGCGGCCTTGCGGGGTCGTGTAGAACGGGATCCCAGCCTTCTCGACAAAGGCTCGCATCTCATCCCACGCCTTCGACCACAACACCCCGCCGCCGGAGCAGATGATCGGCTGCCTCGCGCTGTTGATCGCATCGACGAGCGCGCCCACCGCCTTCGGCTCGGCATAGGGGCGCGCCTCGATGATGGGCCGGCCGCAATAGCTCCAATCGACCTCGTCTTCCGCGATTTTGGTGTAGAGCACGTCGCCGGGCATATCGAGATAAACCGGGCCCGGCTTGCCGTTCAGCGCCTTCTGAAAGGCGAAATTCACCTGCTGTGGAAGACGCTTCAGATTGTGCACCCGATCGGCGTATTTGACGCAGGCCTTGAGTGCCGCGACCTGGTCGATTTCCTGAAACACCTGGCGGCCGAACTGGCTGATCGGGCTCGAGCCGCCGAACGCAACGACCGGGCAGCAATCGATCAGCGCATTGGCGAGCCCGGTGCCGAGATTGAGGGTGGCGGGCCCGCTCGCCGCCATGCACACGCCCGGCCCCTGGGTCACCCGCGAATAGGCCTGCGCCATATAGGCCGCACCCTGCTCATGGCGGGTGTCGATCGCGCGGATGCCCTCATCGATGCAGGTGCTTTCGGCATCGAGCATCGGGCCGCCCATGATGTAAAACAGATCCTTGACGCCCTGCGCCTTCAGACATTTGGCGAGGATCTGATAGCCTGCGAGTTCCGCCATCTCGGTATCTCCTCCCTTTTAAGGCCGTCGCCCCCGCTAAAGCGGGGGGCAAGGGCAAGCGGTGAAGCGCCTGCCGCCGCTGGGTTCCCGCGTTCGCGGGAACCCAGGGTTGCTCGCGCACTGGGGCTAGACCGTTGCCGCGCGCCGCGATCAGATCGCCCCTTCGTTCTTCAGCGCCTCGATATCGCCCTTGCTCATGCCGAGCCAGTCGCCAAAGACCTCGGCCGAATGCTGGCCGAGGAGCGGCGCCGGTTCGAGCCGGGGCGGCGCGCCGTCAAAGCGCACCGGCCAGCTCGGCATCTTGAACGGCCCCGAGGGGTGCTGCATAACCTGGAAAATTCCGCGCCTCTCGAAGCTCGGCTCGTTGATCAGCTCCATCGTGTCGAGCACCGCACCCGCCGGCACCCCGGCGGCGCCGATCAGTCGCATCGCCTCGTGCTTATCGTGCCGTCGGGTGAAATCAGCGACCATCGCGTTGACCTCGGCCGCGTGCTCGCCGCGAGCGGCGGGCGTCTCGTAGCGCGGGTCGCCGATCAATTCCTCGCGCCCCAGCACCTTCAGCAAGCGGTGCCAGTGCTCGCGCGGGCGCGCGAAGACGTAGATCCAATCGTTCGGTCCCCCCGGCGCGCAAGGGAAAATGCCGCTCGGTGCGACACCGCCGGCGAGGCTCCTGCCGCCGCCGCGCCCGGCCGGCTTCCCGGTCTGCGCCTGCACCTGGAAGGGGAAGCGCATATAGTGCAGCATCGCGTCCTGCATCGCCACCTGCAGACGCCTCCCCTCGCCGGTGACGCGCCGCTCATAAAGCGCGCCCAAGATGCTGATCGCCATCAGCATGCCGGTGCCGGTGTCACCCAAAGAGGGGCCCGGTTTGCAGGGCGGCCCGTCCGGCTCGCCGGTGACGCTCATTGTGCCGCCGCAGGCCTGCGCGATCATGTCGAAGGCGAGGTTCTTCTCGTAGGGGCTGCCTTCGCCAAAACCCTTGACCTGGGCGTAGATGATGCCGGGATTGATGGCGCGGATCACGTCGTAGCCGAGGCCCAGGCGCTCGATCGTGCCGGGCGCCATGTTTTCGATCATGACGTCCGCCTTCCGCGCCAGCTCCTTGACCAGCGACACGCCGCGCTCGGATTTGAGGTTGGCCGTCACCGACTTCTTGTTGGCGTTGAACTCGAAGAAATAATAGGAGTCGCCGCCGGGCCGCCCGGGGAAGTTGGTTCGACCGGGTTCGCCGCCCTGCGGGTTCTCGACCTTGACCACCTCGGCGCCGAGCCAGGCCAGCGCCTCGGTGCAGGAAGGGCCGGCCTCGAACTGGGTCAAATCGAGCACTTTGACGCCGGCGAGGCATTTGAGCGGCATGCCCGTTCCATCCATCGCGTTGCACTCCTCCAACACCCGAATGGCGCAGGATAGACCAGCCGCTGCCGTGGCGGAAACCGAAACCATTTTGCGGCGGCTGGAAGCTGCGATAAGCAAACCCAGTAATACTTTGATCCTCTCCCCCCATTAATGGGGGGAGAGGGCAGGGTGAGAGGGGAACCCGCCGCAATCGCTGGCGAAGCCCACCTCACCTCCCTCCCCCTAAATCGGCGGAGAGAGCAATTCGGCGAGGTCGATGATGGAAAAAGTTCGGATCGGGATTTTGGGCGCGAGCGGCTACACCGGGGCCGAATTGCTGCGCCTGCTGTGCTATCACCCACAGGCCGAGATCCGCGCCTTGACCGCCGACCGCCAGGCCGGCAAGCCGATTGGGACGGTCTTTCCGCATTTGGCCGGCGAAGGCCTGCCCGATCTCACCTCGATCGGCGAGGTCGACTGGTCGGCTCTCGACGTGGTCTTTTGCGGGCTGCCGCACGGCACCACCCAGGAGGTCATCGCCGGGCTGCCGCAACACCTGAAGATCGTCGATCTCTCGGCCGATTTCCGGCTCGCCGACACGGCGACCTATGCCGAATGGTACGGCCACGAGCACCGCGCGCCGCAGCTGCAGCGCCAGGCGGTCTACGGCCTGACCGAGATCGCGCGCGAGCAGGTGCGCACCGCGCGCCTCGTCGCCAATCCGGGCTGCTATCCGACCGCGGCGCAATTGCCACTGGTGCCGCTGATCCGCGCGCGGCTGATCGATGCGGACGACATCATCATCGACGCCAAATCCGGGATCAGCGGCGCCGGCCGCGCGACGCGCGAGGGCAGCCTCTACGCCGAGGTCGCCGAGGGCATCAACGCCTACGGCGTCGCCGGCCACCGCCACGCGCCCGAAATCGAGCAGGGCCTCTCCGAGGCCGCCGGCCGCGACATCGTCGTCAACTTCACGCCGCATCTGATGCCGATGAACCGCGGCATCCTCGAAACGATCTATGTCCGCCTCGCCGCCGGCGCGACCTTGGGCGATCTGCGCGCCGTGCTCGAAGCGGCCTACCGCGGCGAGCCCTTCGTGCGCGTCCTGCCCGAGGGCAGCCTGCCGGCGACGCGCCATGTGCGCGCAACCAACCTCTGCCTGATTGGCCTCTCGCATGATCGGGTCGCCCACCGCGCGATCCTGGTATCGGCCCTCGACAATTTGGTCAAGGGCGCCTCCGGCCAGGCGATCCAGAACATGAACGCGATGCTCGGCCTGCCCGAGACCACCGCGCTAGAGCACCGCGCCCTCTTCCCGTGACGGAAAGGCGCCGGGCTGCTTCTGTGTCGCGCGAGGCAGGATCGGGTTCGCCCTGCGCAGGCTTGTCCGTATCCAGCTCTTTTGTGCTGCTGCTCGTCTTGGCCATAGGGAGTGCGGCACCGGCAGCCGCGGCCGATGTCGCGGTCTATCGCTGTACCAACCCGGCGAGCGGTGTTCCTCTCAAATCACGCTCGATCCCGCCCGCCGCGGGGTCGATGCGTTCCCGGCACAGATCGACGCGCGCTCGAACCGCCGGCACGACACCGCGTACGCAAACATAGAATTCAACCGGGCAAGTGTGCTGTAGGTCTGGGCATGGCACATAAAGTCTGCGTTTTCGCATCCCAAGAACCTGCCCTCGCGAAAGCGGGGGTCAAAGCCTGACTCGCCCGTCATCTACGCTGGTGTTCCATTTGACGCCGACCTTGGGCTCCTGGCTCAACGCCGTCGAGAACTTCTGCTCCGCACTCACCCGAAAGCACCTCAAGCGCGGCGTGTTCTGCTCTATCGCCGACCTCCGGGCCGCCCTCAGCCGCTATCTCAAAGCGCACAATGATGACCCTAATCCCTTCGTCTGGACCAAACCCGCGCCGACGCCATTCTCGCCAAGCTCAACCGACTGCCGGTACCTTCCGTTTGAGCCAGTGCACTAGGTCAACAGCTTTTCGAGCGTCTCGAGCGTGTCGGCTTCGCGGAAGGGCTTGTCCCAGCGGATGCGGTGAACGCGCGGAAAGCGCATCGCCACCCCGGATTTGTGGCGGGTTGAGCGGTGCACGCTGTCGAAGGCGATTTCAAGAACGATGGCGGGCGCGACCTCGCGCACCGGGCCATAGCGCTCCACCGTGTTGTTGCGCACCCAGCGGTCGAGGCGGCGCAATTCGTCGTCGGTAAAGCCCGAATAGGCCTTGCCGACCGGGACCAGCGCGTCGCCGGCCCAGGCCCCGAAAGTGTAGTCCGAATAGAACGACGAGCGCTTGCCGTGGCCGCGTTGGGCGTACATCAGCACCGTGTCGAGGGTCAGGGCGCCCCGTTTCCACTTGAACCACGGGCCCTTCGGCCGGCCGGCGACATAGAGCGAATCGGCGCGCTTCAGCATCAGCCCTTCGATGCCGCGTTTGCGCGCGCCGTCGCGCAATTCGCGCAATTCCTCCCAGCCGGCAAACGGCACCAGCGGCGACAGGTCGAGGCCCGGTCGCGACGCCCGCGCGTACCATGCTTCGAGCCGCTTGCGGCGCTCGGCGAACGGCAGCCCGCGCAAACCCTCGGGCCCCTCGCGCAGGATGTCGTAGAGCCGAACCGCGGCAGGATAGTCGTGCAGCATCTTCCCGGTCGGGGTCTTGCGGTTAAGCCGCTGCTGCAAATCCTTGAACGGTGCCGCCTCGCCGTCGCGCGCGATCAACAGCTCGCCATCGAGGGTCGCCTCGTCGGCGATCGCCGCCACGACATCGGGAAACGCCTTGCCGATCTCGTCGCCCGAGCGCGAATAGAGCCGCTTTTGTCCGTTGCGGCCGACCAGCTGGACGCGGATGCCGTCCCATTTCCACTCGGCGAGGTAATCGCGCGGGTCGAGCGCGGCGAGGTCGGCGTCCTCGAGCGGCTGGGCCAGCATCAGTGGGCAGAAATTCGGCAGATCGCCGGCCTGCGGCGCAGGCGCCTCGCCTTCCAGCCAGGCGAACAATGGCCGGTAAGGCGGCTCGAGCCCGTGCCACACCTCCTCGATCCGGTCGATCGCAACCCCGCTCCATTCGGCGAGCGCCACCTTAGCGAGACGCGCCGAAACGCCGATCCGCAGGCTGCCGGTGACCAGCTTGAGCAAGGCCCAGCGCCCGGTCGCATCGAGCGCGTCGAGCCAGGGTGCGAGCAGTCGGCCGACCTCGGCACGGCTCGCTCGCATCAGCTGATCGACGATCTCGGCGAGGCTCGGGACCGCCCCGGCCGGCTGCGCCGGCGCCGGCCAGATCAGCGATACGGTCTCGGCGAGATCGCCGACGAAATCATAGGACCAGCCGAGCAGCTCCGGATCGACCCGCTCGGCGGCGAGCGCGCGCACCTGACCGGGCTTGGCCTCGGCGAAAGACAGCCCGCCGGTCAATGCCGCCAAGGCCCAGCCGCGCTCCGGATCGGGCTCGCCGGCAAAATATTCCTTCATCAGCCGCAACTTGCCAAGTCGCGAGGGCGTGAACAGCAGCGCATCGAGGAGTGCCGCGAACCGGTTCACGATCGCCCCTCGCGCTCCTCTCCGCGCAAGCGGGGCGAGCGAGAAGATAGCCGGGGGAGTGGGGGAGCGAAGGGCCGCGCCGGCGCAGCAAAGGGGTTCACTCGTCCTCCTCGAAGCCGGTAAGCTCCAGCGCGCGGGCGCGGTAGCCCCTCTTCGTCGCGTAATGAACGAGCGCTTCCTCGCGCCCGTGGGTGACCCAGATCTCGTCGGCCGCGACCTCGTCGATTGTGGCGGTCAGCTCGTCCCAATCGGCATGGTCGGAAATCACCAGCGGCAATTCGACGCCGGCGGCCTTGGCGCGCTGGCGCACCCGCATCCAGCCCGAGGCCAGCGCGACCACCGGATCGGGCAGTCGGCGCGACCAGATGTCGGCCAACGCCGCGGGCGGGGCCAAGACGATACGGCCCTTGAGCGCGTCGCGCGCGACGCCGGTCGCTGGCAATAGCGGCCCCAGCCCCACGCCGAGGTTCCCATAGAGCTCGCAGAGGCCGATTAGCGCGCCGTGCAGATAGATCGGCTCCTCGTAGCCGGCGCGCCGCAACAGCGCCAATACGCGCTGGCATTTACCCAGCGCATAGACTCCGACGAGATGGCAGCGCTCCGGGAACAGCGCCAGCGAATGCAAGAGCTTGTCAATCTCTTGACGATCCGGCGGGTGACGGAAAACCGGCAGCGCAAAGGTCGCTTCGGTGATGAAAAGATCGCAATTCTGCGGCTCGAACGGGGCGCAGGTCGGATCCGGCCGGCGCTTGTAGTCGCCGGAAGCGACAATTCGGCTTCCACGATAATCGAGCACGATCTGGGCACTGCCGAGCACATGGCCAGCCGGCACGAGCCGCACTGCGACCTCGCCGACCGCCAGGCTCCGGCCATAGGCGAGCGGCTGCAACGCCCCGCCGGCCGCCTCGCCATAGCGCGCCTGCATGATTGCGATCGTCTCGGCGGTGGCCAGCACCCGCGCGTTGCCGGAACGCGCGTGGTCGCCATGCCCGTGGGTGATCGCCGCGCGCGGCACCGGCTGCCGCGGATCGATATGGAAATCGCCCGGAATGCAATAGAGCCCGGCGGCGGTGGTCCTGATCCAGCTCTCGGGCGACGGGGCGGCGATCGGCATCGGGAAACCGGCAATCTCGGCGGCGACAAAGTCCCGATATGGGGCGTCTGCGCCGGGAGGGAAACCGCCCGCCCGCCTGCACCGGTTCGAGCCGGGCCTTCGGCGATCGGCTCAGATCAGCCGTTCGATCGCGGCGGGGTCGCGGATTATGATCGAACCCTTGGCGAGCTCGATCAGCCCCGCCCGCTGCCAAGCCTGCAGCAGCTTGTTGACGCTCTCGCGCGAACTGCCGACGATATGGCCGAGCTCGGTCTGCGAAAGCTGCAGGGCCAGCGCCGAACTGCGGATATCCTGCTGTCTCGAATGTTCGGCGAGATGCAACAGCGCCTTGGCGACCCGCGCTTCGAGATGGCGGAACAAGAGGTCCTCGACCTGCTCGCTGGTCTGCCGCAGACGCTGGCACAGGATTCTGATCAGCATCAGGCAGATGTCGGCCCGGCTTTCGAGAAACGGCATGAAGTCGCGCCGATTAAGCACCAGCAGCTCGCAATCGGTCATGGCGACGGCGTCGCCGCTGCGCTCGCCACCGTCGAGGGTTGCGATTTCGCCGACAATCTCGCCGCCGGTAATGATATTTAAAACGATTTCCTTGCCCGCCAGCGAAATCGAGCTGATTTTGACTTTGCCGCGCAGCACGATCATCATGCTGTTGCCGGGCGAACCCTTGGCGAAAATTTCTTCGCCCGCGGGATAGCGCTCGACCCGTGAATAGCGCAAAAGAGCATCAATTTCGCTTGGACTCAATTTGCCCAGCAAAAAATGTTGCTCGAAGATCCGGCGCTTTTCCGCATAAGTCGGGCCGATCATCACAGTCTCCCGCACACTGGCGCGAAACGAGCGCAGCCTTCGGCGTTGGCCGATGCCGCGCTTGGCGAGTTAACCTAACTAGCCGTGCAGTATAGCCAGTTTTACCGGTGCTCGTCTCGCGCGATCTGCAAATTTACGCTGCGGAACCAGCCGCGCAGCCGGGCCGGCAAAGCCGCAGCGTGGCGTGTCGAGAGGACATGCGGGGCAACGGCCACCGGGCAGGCCGCGACGTTCTGCGGCTCGCGCTCGAGCATGGCCAGTGCGCAGATCTGCTCGGCCTCGGCTTCCTCGGTCCAGCGCCGCAGCGTCGGCCTCCGGGGGGTCATGACGAGCTCCTGACGTGTTTTCGGACGCGACTGTCAAATATCACCGACCGTTCGCCGGCCCTGTGACCCGCCTCACACGGCGCGGCATTTAGTTTAAATTCTGCTTACCGGCTGAACCGCGTCGCGCCGATCGCATCCGCCCGCCGCCCGCGAAACTTGCCAATCATGCCGCGCATCGGATATTGGTAACTCTCTCGCCGACACCAGCATCCCGGCGCGATTCCGGAGGCCGGGCATGAGATGCTCTCGGTGCCACGCCGAGAACCCCGCCGGTGTAAAGTTCTGCGGCCGATGCGCGGCCCCGCTCGATACCATCTGCGGCTCCTGCGGTGCGGTCAACCCGCGGCAAAATCGCTATTGCGGCCAATGCGCGGCCCCGCTCGACACCGCGCGCGCGCCCGGTTTCGCCGGACCCGCGGCGGATGCGCCGCTCGGATCCGGCCCGACCATCCGGCCCGACCCCGGCGAGATCAAGCAGGTCAGCGTGCTGTTCTGCGACATCGCCGGCTCCACCGCGCTGACCGAGCGCCTCGGCGCCGAAGCGATGCGCGACCTCGTCACCCGGTTTCTCGAAATCTCGATCGCCGAGGTCGAGCGCTATGAGGGAACCGTGCCGCAATTCACCGGCGACGGTTTCATGGCGGTTTTCGGCGCGCCGCGAACCCAGGAAGACCACGTGCGGCGCGCCGTGCTGGCCGCGCTCGGCATCCGCCAGGCGCTGGGCGGGAGGAGTGGTGTGCACGAGCGGGATCGGCTCCAGCTGCCGCAGATCCATATCGGCATCCACACCGGCCCGGTCGTGTTCGGCCCGATCGGCGCCAATTTTTCGATCGAGACCGCGATCGGCGACACCGCCAACTTCGCCGCCCATCTGCAACAGGCGGCCGGGCCCGGAATCATCCTGTTGAGCGAGGCGACCCGGCTCTCGGCGCACAGCTATGCGCGCGTCGAGCCGGTCGGGCCACTCGCGGTCAAAGGCAGGACCGAGCCGGTCTTGGCCTATCGCCTGATCGGGGTTTCGCTGCGCCGCGCCGCCCGTGACGGGCCGATGCCCGAACGGACGACAAATTTCGTCGATCGCACCGCCGAGGTTGCGACCTTGCAGCGTTTGATCGAAGAGGCTGAAGGCGGCCGCGGCCACGCCGTGGGCATCGTCGGCGAACCGGGCATCGGCAAATCCCGGATTATCGATGAGGTTCGTTCCCGGCTGGGTCCCGGCCGCGTCACTTGGGTCGAGGGCCGGTGTCTTTCCTACGGCACGGCGATCCCTTACCTGCTCGCCCTCGATCTGTTGCGCAGCAATTGCGGGATCGTCGAGACCGACGCGCCCGATGACATCAGCGGCAAGCTCCGCGCCGCACTCAACGAAGTTGGAATGGATGCCGAGGAGCAGAGCCCGTTCCTGCTTCATGCGCTGGGGATCAAAGGGATCGAGGAACCGGCACTCTTGTCGCGGCCCGAGGCGATCAAGGAGAAGACATTCGAGATCCTTCGCCTGATGGCGGTCAACGGCAGTCGGCGACGCCCGCTGGTGCTGGTACTGGAGGATCTGCACTGGATTGATAGCCTGTCGCACGAATTTGTCGGCTATTTGGCCGAAAGCGTTCCCGGCGCCGGCATTCTGGTCCTCGCCACCCATCGCCCGGAATACCGCGCGCCGTGGCTCGGCAAATCCTATGCGGAACAGATCGCGCTGCAGCCGCTGAGCCCCGGCGACAGCCGGCACGTCGTTCGCTCGGTGTCGGTGCTGCGCGACAACACCCTGGCCGACCCGGTGACCGAGGAGATCGTCGCCAAGGGCGACGGCAACCCGCTATTTCTCGAGCAGCTGGCATTGCATGCCGGAGAAGCCAAAGGCCGCCGCTCGGAGCTGAGGGTGCCGGCCACGATCCATGACGTGGTGATGGCGCGCATCGATCGCCTGCCGGGCGAAGCAAAGCTGCTGCTGCAGACCGCCGCCGTGATCGGCCGGGAATTCTCGCTCAGGCTGCTAGGGGCGGTTTGGCCGCACCGCGGCGGGACCGAAGCGCTGCTGCGCGAGTTGTGCCGCCTCGACTTCCTTTACGAACGGGACGAGCCCGAGGGCACGATCTACGTCTTCCGCCATGCGCTGACCCAGGAAGCGGCCTATGGGAGCCTCTTGGAGCGGCAGCGGCGCGCCAGCCATGCTGCCATCGGCAGCGCGCTCGAAGCTCTCTACGCCGGCCGCACCGATGAGGTGGCGGAAGTGTTGGCCTTGCATTTCAGCCGCAGCGACGACAACGAAAAAGCCGTCGACTATGCGATCGCCGCCGCCGAAAAATCGCAACGCCGCTGGGCCAACAACGAGGCGCTCGCTTATTTCGACGATGCGCTCCGCCGCCTCGGCGCGATGCCCGACAGCGCACCCAACCGGCAGCGCCGGATCGACGCCGTGCTCAACCAGGCCGAAGTCAAATATGCGCTCGGCGCGTACGCGGACCACTTCCGTGCGCTCGAAGAGATCCGCGAGATTGTCGCCGCGAGCGAGCCGCGGCGGCGCGCTACTTGGCACTATTGGACGGGTTTTCTGCACAGTCTGACCGAGGGACGGCCGGAAATTGCCGTCGATCACTGTCGGCGAGCGGCGGCGATCGCGGCCGAGGCCGGTCTCGAAGACATCGCAGCCGTCTCGGGTTCCTGCCTGACCCAGGTGCTTCTCGTCGCCGGGGAGCTTGATGACGCGGTTGCGGCGGGCGAACGTGCGCTGGCGAGCTTCGAGTTGCGCGGCGATCTGTGGTGGGCCGGCCGCACGCTTTGGTTTCTCAGCATCACGGCGAACTACCTCGGCGACTGGGGCTCGAGCTTGAGCTATTGCCGGCGTGCGCTCGATTACGGCGTTGCTCTCGACGATCTGCGCCTCAAAGCCGTCAGCTGGTCGCGGATGGGAGCGGCTTATATCCAGCAAGGCGATATCGAGCGCGGTCTCGAGTGTTGCGACGAGGCGCTGAGGCTGGCGCCGATCCCTCGGGATGCAGCCTGGGCCAGGGTAGTATGCGGCTACGGGCAGATCAGGACCGGCCAAATCGACCCCGGCGTCGCCACCTTGACCGAGGCGCTCGCCTGGTTCGCGAATTCGCAAATGCGCTACACCTATTTGGTTGGAGCATTGTGGCTGGCCGAGGGTCACCTGCGTCGCGGCGATCGACCCGCCGCCCTGTCGCTGGCCCGCGACGCGCTCGAGACCTGCCGACGGGCGGGCTATCGCCACTTCGAAGGCAGGGCGTGCTGGCTGGTCAGCGACTGCCTCGCCACCGAAGCGCCGGACCAGGCCGAGGCCTATGTCCGCTCGGCGATCGGCATCTTCAAACGGGTCGGCGCGCGCAACGATCTGGCCCGAGCGATTGCGACTCACGCGAGATTGCGGCGGGCGGCTGGCGATGTCGCAAGGGCGCGTGAGCTGCTGGTCGCGGCTGACACGATCTTTCGCGCGCTCGGGACACGGGACGAGCCCATTCGGATCGCCGCCGAGCTCGCCCAATTGCCGGTAGTGTGAGCCGGTTCACACTTGCAATTGTTTGGAGATCTTAGCATCAATAAACCCGACCTGGGTAAGGGAGGGGCCAATGGCGATGGTAGACGATCTTGGCAAGCTGATTTGCGACATGA
Source organism: uncultured Alphaproteobacteria bacterium (assembly GCA_963832875.1). Taxonomy (GTDB): domain Bacteria; phylum Pseudomonadota; class Alphaproteobacteria; order ATCC43930; family CGMCC-115725; genus AP-15. Next base: position 84,700 of record CAWHWB010000015.1, read on the forward strand.
ACCCGTACACGGAAATGCCGAAGTGGGACATGTCCGGGGCGTTGTCCACCGGCACGATGGACCCTTACGTCGGCAATCCGACGCCAACCGTGCCGCCGACCGGCACCATCGCCCAAATCGAGGTCGAACGGGAAGGCCATTACCCGGCCGAGTGGAATTTCAAGGGGCAAGCGTTCAATGTGAACACTGCTCTCAAAATCCGCTATCGCTTCCCGGTGTTGGGAAAACCCGCAACCCCCGGCGCTACTCCCCCGATATTGTATTGGATCACCGAAAACCTGCTGATCGGCTACGTCGGCGCAAATGGCGGCTAGCTAGGCTAATACCCGGCACCACCGGCATTTAAGGACTTCACGGACCCTTAACTACTCTCGCCTAAAATCCGAGTGGTTGATTTTCGGGCGGCGGCATGATCGGCTGGGCGCTGCGCTGGGTGCTTTTGTGGTGCGGCGTGACCGTGGTTTGTGTCGCGGTCGTCCGCGGCGACAAATGGCGGCCGTCGATCGGTGCGGCGAAACCCGAAATCATGCTGCGCGGCCCGACCTCAGCAGAGCCGCGACCGGGGCCGGCGTTTGATACTCTCGTCTATCCCGCCGACCGGGCCGGCCATGTCATGATCGACGCGGTGGTCAATGGCGCGCCGATGCGGCTCCTGGTCGATACCGGCGCCAGCCTTGTCACCTTGACCCCGGCCGACGCGCGCGCCGCCGGCATCGCCCCTGGCCAGCTCGTGTTCAACCGGCGCGCCAGCACCGCCAACGGCATTGTCCGCATGGCGGGGGTGACCTTGCGCGAAATCCGCATTGGCCAGCTGTCGATCGGCAAGGTTCCCGCCGCGGTGCTTGAAGACCTGAACGTGTCGTTGCTGGGAATGAGCTTTCTCGGTCGCTTGCAGAGCTATGAGATGCGCGACGGCAAGCTGACCATCACCTGGTAGGGACCGCGGTCACGGCCGCTCGGGTGAAGGGCGTCGGTTCCCTCCTAAAGTCACTTCTATGCCCACCTCCTTAGTCATTCCCGCTTCCGCCAAGCCTTCCGGGAAACCCAGGATGAAAGGATCAATCGCGACTGCGACCAGTCTCAAGCGGAATGGACTGCACGCTCTTTCGCGAAGCGACAGCCAAGGGATTGGCTCAGGGCTCGGTTGATCCGACGCCTCGTAATAAGCGGCGCGCGATCGACCAGCGGTGCACTTCGGAGGGCCCGTCATAGATGCGGAACGGGCGGACCTCGCGGAACAGCCGCGCTACGATCGTTTCATCGGTGATGCCGAGCCCGCCCAATATCTGCATGCTGCGATCGACGATCCGCCAGATCGCCTCCGAGCAGACGACCTTGGCCATGCTCGATTCGTGGCCGGCGCGCTGGCCCTGGTCGAGGAGCCAAGCGGTGTGCCAGATGACGAGGCGGCTGGTGTGCAGGTCCATCGCGTTGTCGGCGAGCATGAAGCCCACTCCCTCGTGCTCGCCCAAGGGCTTGCCGAAGGCGGTGCGGCGGCGGGCGTAATTGGCGGCGATGTCGTGGGCGCGCCGGGCCGCGCCGAGCCAGCGCATGCAATGCGTCAGCCGCGCCGGCGCCAGCCGCACTTGCGCATAGCGGAAACCGTCCCCGACCCGGCCGAGCACCGCGCTTTCCGGTACCCGCAGCCCGTCGAGCCGGATCACCGCGTGGCCGCCCGACATGTACTGGTCGAGGGTGTCGAGCACCCGCTCGACGACGATTCCCGGCGCCGACATCGGCGCGAGAAACATCGTCGCGCCAGCCGGGCCGCCGTCGTTGCTGTCGATCTTCGCCATGATGATTGCGAATTCGGCACCTACGGCGCCGGTGATCAGCCATTTTTTACCGTCGATGATAAAATCGCCACGATTGCCGCCGGTCTCCCGGCGTGCCGTCGTTTTCAGCATCGAGGGATCCGAGCCGGCGCCGGGAGCGGGCTCGGTCATCATAAAGCAAGAACGAGTCTCGCCCGCCGCCAATGGCCGCAGCCAGCGCTCCTTCTGGTCCGCCTCGGCGACCTGTTCGAGGAGGTGCATATTGGCCTCGTCCGGGGCAAAACAATTGAGCGCCACCGGCCCCAGCGGCGAATAGCCCGCCTCCTCGAATATCACAGCCTGGGCGCAGTAACCGAGACCGAGCCCGCCCCATTCGTGCCCGACATGCGGCGACAACAGCCCCGCCTCTCGCCCTAGCGCCACGAGCTCGCGGCGCAGTTCGGGGGCGGGGCCATGCGGCGTCTGCCGCGGATCGGTCTCGTAAGGGATGACCCGCTCGCGCACGAAACGTCGAGTGCGCTCCTGCAACGTGACGAGATCGTCGGACAACGCGAAATCCATCGGCGGCTCCAGAGGAATTGGTCGAGCGGGGGCAGCCCCGACATCGTCCGGGTTCGGTCGCATTCGGTCAAGCCGACGTCATGCGCATTTTCGTAATTGCTATGTTGACATGTTAGTGGAATTATGCAATAGTGTGCGTATGACAACATTTGCACTCGCGCCGCGAGCGGGCGCTCATTCGAAATCCGCGCGCGCCGGCGCCGCCCTCTCGGCCCGTCTGTTTGGCCCGCGACACAATCCGCAACACGAGGAGAAGCCGATGACTTCCGCGGCCGATGCCCAGGCCTGCATTCGCTCCGCCCTGCGCCGCCGCCGGCGCGCCTTGGGGTTGACCCAGGAGCAGGCCGCGCAAATCCTCGGCGTGCCGCGCCTGACCTATCACCGCATCGAAACGGGGGCGCGCCGCATCCATTTCGCCGATTTGGCGGCACTTTGCGACCTCTATGACTGCGATCCCGCCGAACTTCTGCAGGACGGCCAGCTCGCGGCCGCCTACGCCCATGCCGAAACGGCGCTCCTTGGGGAAGCATCGGCGTAACTAGCCCCAATTTGCGGAGTTTGGCGGCAGAACCGGCCGATGAAAGGCTGTCAGGCGTCGGAAAACTTTACATTCCGTGCAGACGGCGATGCCAAAGCCTTGCAAACGCTTATCGGCACGATTATTGCCCATTACTATAATATGCCCTCGGAGGCCTAATTGCCGATAATTGCGGACCAGAAATCCTGCTTGTGGTTGAACCACAATTCCGTCACAGTTCACGGTCATGGGACGCCGGTGGATCTTTACCGCGCGGGAAATGCGTCGGGTCCGAAGATGGATCATGTCCGCCCAAACCGCGATATCGCCGTGATTCAGCGAAATGGGGTTGCCTGGTAAACCCTTCATACGGCGGGGTCTCGACGCGCGAGCGCATGCATTGGGCCTTCCAAGGGTGGTGGCGAATGCCGAAAGGTACAGCGTTTAGCGACCTGTTGACGGTTCGTAACGACCATGGCGATCACTGGGTCTGGGAACCCGCACGAAATATGGAACTTGCCGAATACGTACGCCTATTGGCGGTCCTCAACGCGGAATTTGCGCCTGCATAGAGCGTTCGAATGGAAGGAGCGGGAGGCGGAGACATAGTGACGCTTTCTATGAAAGCTCGGTTTTTTATCGACGCGGCGTTAGCGAATCCGAGAACCACTTGGCTTCGCAACGAAGCTGCGTCGCTTGGCCCAGATCCTTGGTCGCGAGCGTTGACACCCCATGCGGCGAGGGTCGCTATTGATGCGCTAAGCGAGACCGAGAAAACCATCCGAGATCGCCTCGGCGATCCCACGCTTGATATGGACGAAAAGGCAGACCTCATCAACGATCTCGGATTTGTTGTGCGGTGCAATCGGACCTCCAGCGAGACCTGAAGGGGCCATAACCCGGGTCGGTCGACAGCTCCAGCCGCGGTCGGCTGCGTAGCTATGATGAGATGCGCTCGTCGCACCCGGCGGATGGATAGCCCAAAGCTGAAGATCGGTCGGTTACGTCCGGCGGCGGGGCCTGTATAGGCGAGACCCTTTCAGAGGCAGCCGCGCAGCACCCCGGAGCGTGCGGTCGCGGCGCTCATCATCAAGCCGAGGTCGTTGCCCCCGAGCACCAGCCGCACCCCCATGCTGATATAGCGGCGCAGCAGGGTTTCCTCGTAGACGCCGCCGATGCCGGCGAATTTACCGTGCGCATGGCAGGCCTCGACCACGCTGCGGTAGGCGCCGACGATGCGCTCGTCGGAGAACTGGCCGGGAATGCCGAGCTCGATCGACAAATCGCTGGTGCCGATCAACAGCGCGTCGATGCCGGGCACGGCGGCGATCGCCGCAGCGTTCTCGATCGCCTTTGGGGTTTCGAGCATGACGACGACCAGGGTCGCGGCGTCGATCGCGGCGGTCGCGGCAGCGGTCGAGATCGGGGCATAGCCGAAATGCGGCAGTCCGCCGGCGATCGAGCGGTGGCCGCGCGGCGGGTAGCGCAGTCGGTCGGCGATCTCGCGCGCCTCAGCGACGGTATCGACATGCGGCATCACGATGCCGAGCCCGCCGCCGTCCAGAATCCGGGTAGCGAGCCAGTGCTGCCCGGCCGGCACCCGCGCGATTGGCGCGATGCCGGCGCCCAAAGCGGCCACCGAGATCTGGACCGCGGTGTCGAGGTCCATCGAATTGTGCTCGAGGTCGAGGAACAGCCAGTCATAGCCGCAGGCCTTCATGATCGCGGCGATGTCGACCGTGCGGCTTTGGCGAAGGCCGACGCCGAGCGCCAGCTCTCCGGCCTCGAGGCGGTCGCGGGCGGAGTTGCGAAGGGTCGGTTCCATCGGCGTCTCCTCTGCCGTTTGTCCGGAGCCCGATATTAACCGGCGGGCCGGCGGGCGTCATCCGCTCCAACCCGCTTCGGTTCGTCGCGGCGATGCGGTAGTTGTTGGGTTGAGGGCAGGAGGGGCAAGCAATGGAAAATCAGAACCGCCAGGTGCTGCTGAAGCAGCGGCCGCACGGCATGCCGACGACCGCCGATTTCGCGATCGTCGATGCGCCCATGCCCGACCTCGGCGAGGGCGAGGTGCTGGTGCGCGGGATCTATCTGTCCCTCGATCCTTATATGCGTGGCCGGATCAGTGCCGCGCGCTCTTATGCCAAGCCGGTCGAGGTCGGTGCCGTCATGGAAGGACGGGTCGTGGGCCAGGTCGCGTACTCGCGCGATCCCGCCTTCCGCGAGGGCGATTTTGTATTCGGCGGCAATGGCTGGCAGCTCTACAGCGCGGTTCCCGGCAGGAGCCTCCTAAACCTCGACCCCGTGGAGGCGCCGCTGTCGACCGCCCTCGGCGTTCTCGGCATGCCGGGGCTGACCGCCTATGTCGGCTTGAGCGAGATCGGCCGGCCGCAGCCGGGCGAGACCGTGGTCGTCTCAGCCGCCTCGGGGGCGGTCGGGGCGGTCGTCGGCCAGCTCGCCAGGCGCGCCGGGGCGCGTACCGTGGGCATCGCCGGCGGCGCCGACAAATGCCGCTTTGTCGAGAGCGAGCTGGGCTTTGATGCAGCGATCGATCATCGCGCCGGCGATCTCGGCGCGGCGCTCGACCAGGCCTGCCCGAACGGGATCGACGTCTATTGGGAGAATGTCGGCGGCGCAGTCCAGCGGGCGGTGTTTCCCCGCCTCAACGATTTCGCCCGGATGGTAATGTGCGGCATGGTATCAGAATACAATGATCTCGAGCCGCGCCCCGGCCCCAATCTGATGGCGGCGGTGCGCAAGCGGCTCAAGATCCAGGGATTCATTGTCGGCGATCAGTGGCAGCGCTGGGCCGAGTACCGGGCGATGGCCGCCCCGCTGGTGCGCAGCGGCGAACTCAGGTACCGCGAAGATATCGTCGACGGCCTCGATCGCGCGCCCGAAGCCTTTATCGGCCTGCTGCAAGGCCGCAATTTTGGCAAGCTGCTGATCCGGCTCGCCGAAGATCCGACTCGAGGTGGCTGAATGTCCTGCAGCAGAGATCGTCCTATTCCGCGTGGGAGGCGGCGTTCATGAGCGTGCAGGCGATCGGCGATCCGGTGCGGCGCGAGGAGGATCTGCGGCTGCTGCGCGGCAGAGGCCGCTATGTCGACGATGCCGGCCAGGCGAGCGACGCGCGCGGCTATGTGCTGCGCTCGCTGCACGCCCATGCGCGGATCGCGGGGGTCGATGCCGGGCAGGCGTTGGCCGCACCCGGCGTGCTCGCGGTGCTGACCGGCGAGGATCTCCGCCGCCGCGGCCTCGGCACTCTGATGCCCGGCGTTCCCCGCCAGCGCCGCGACGGCAGCCCGGCTTTCGTCTGCCCGCAGCCGCTCTTGGCTCAGGGGCAGGTGCGCTATGTCGGCGACCCGGTTGCGTTCGTCGTCGCAGACAGCCTGAACCAGGCGAAGGATGCGGCCGAACTGATCGAAATCGCCTACGAGCCGTTGCCAGCCGTGGTCACCGCCGCGGCCGCGCTCGCCCCTGGCGCTCCGGCGGTATGGGACGAGAACCCGGGCAACGAGGCCTTTTTTCATGAGGTCGGCGACAAGGCGGCGGTTGACGCCGCGCTCACCCGCGCCGACCGGATCGTGCGCCACGAAATCCATATCAACCGGGTCACCGCGAACTCGATGGAGCCGCGCGGCTGCATTGCCGAATACGACCGATCTCTCGACCGCTATACGATCCGCTGCACGATCCAGTCGGTGCACGCCACCCGCGCGGCCCTCGCCGACCGCATCTTCAAATTGCCGCAGCACCAGTTCCGGGTGGTGTGCGACACGATGGGCGGCGGGTTCGGCATGAAGGGCGGCTGTTATCCCGAATACGCGCTGTCATTGTGGGCCGCCGAAATGACCGGCCGTAGGGTGCGCTGGATCGCCGAGCGCAGCGAAGGGTTGGCGAGCGACGAGCAGGGCCGCGGCAGCGTCGTGGAGACCCAATTGGCCCTCGACCGGGACGGAAAATTCCTGGCTTTGCGCGCGCAGTGGCAGGCGGCAATCGGCGCCTATTTTTCGACCGATCGGCCGACGATCCCGTTAACGATCGGGCTTGGCTGCCTGGTCAACACCTACCGCATTCCGGCAGTGCATGCGCGGGTCGTCGCGGTGTTGACCAATACCATGACGACGGCACCCTATCGCGGCGGCAGCCGGCCGGAACCGATCTACGTTACCGAAGCGATCATCGACAAGGCAGCGCGCGAGCTCGGCATCGAGCCCTTGGATCTGCGCCGCCGCAACACGATCCCGGCGAGCGCGATGCCGTTCACCACGGTGCTACAGCAGACCTACGACGCCGGCGACTTCGGCAAAAATTTGGACGATTGTTTGACGCTCGCTGACTACGTTGCGGCGCCAGCGCGGCGCGAGGCCGCGAGAAAGCGCGGCAAGCTGTTGGGGGTCGGGATTGCCACCGCGGTCGCCGCCACCGGCGGGCGCGATTACGAGCATGCCGAAATCCGCTTCGACCCGGCGGGCGGGATCGTACTGATAACCGGCAGCATGGATCACGGCCAGGGCCACGGGACCACATTCAAGCAGATCCTGTCGGAACGGCTCGGCGTCGACGCCGACCTGATCCGCTACCGCTATGGCGACAGCGACCTGGTGACGATGGGGATCGGCACCTTCGGCTCGCGCTCGGCGCAGCTCGCCGGCTCGGCGATCGTCGTCGCCGCCGACCGGCTGATCGAGAAGGGGCGTAAGATCGCCGGGCAGATCATGGAAGCAGCGGTTGACGACGTTGTTTTCCAGGGCGGCCAATTCGCCATCGCCGGCACCGATCGTTCGGTGACCCTCGCCGAGGTCGCGCGACGATCCTTCGATTCGAACTACCTGCCGAACGACATCGAAGCGGGCTTTTCCGAGCGGGCCAATTACGGCCCCGCGGGCTCGGCGACCTTTCCCAGCGGAGCGCACATCTGCGAGGTTGAGATCGACACAGCAACCGGTGCCGTTGAACTCGTCCGCTACACCGCGGTCGACGACGTCGGGCGGGTGCTCAATCCATTGCTGTGTGAGGGCCAGATCCACGGCGGCGTCGTTCAGGGCGTCGGCCAGGCGCTGATGGAAAGCGTGGTGTACGACCCGGCGAGCGGACAGCTCTTGACCGGCTCGTTCCAGGATTACGCGATGCCGCGCGCCGACGATCTGTGCGACCTCCGCCTCGCCAGCAATCCGACCCTGACGGCGAAGAACCCGCTCGGCGTCAAGGGCGTGGGCGAGGCCGGCACATTGGGCGCGATCCCGGCGGCGATCAACGCGGTCAACGACGCGCTCTCACAGATCGGTGCCGCCGCGATTGAGCCGCCGGCAACCGCGGAACGGCTGTGGCGCGCGATCCGCGCCGCGCAGGCCGCCAACGGCTGATCGGCGGTCCCGGCGAGAGGCGCGCAGATGAGCGACAGCGATCCGACCATCCGGCGCGCCCGCCTGCCCTCGGTCAGCCGGTCCTTAGAGGTATTGGCGGCCTTTGTCGTGATCCTGATCGTGGCGGCGACGGTTCAACAGCTTCTAAGCAGCCGGGCGACGATCCTCGCCGATACCGAGTATCAGCTGTCCCGCCTCGACATGGTGTTCGCCGAGCAAACGGGCCGCGCCGTGGAGAGCGTGGATTTCCTGCTGCGCAACGCGATCGAAACCTTGCAGACGCGACGCGCGGCGCCTCCGGTCGACAGCGACACCTACGATGAGTGGCTGTCGCATCGCATCGTCGGCGTGCATCAGCTCAACGAGATCGTGATCGCCGATCGAGACGGCCGCGTCCTCTATTCGTCGCGTCCCGGGCCGGCGCGCGAGCTGCCGCCCGAGGTGCGCGCGCTGGTCGCCGAGGCCGGCCGCGCGCCCGCCGCCGGGCTGTTGTTCAGCGACCCGATTCGCCGGCCGAACGGGCGATGGACGGCGCTGATGCTGCGGCCGATCAAATCCGCCGACGGCGCGTTCGAGGGCGCCGCGATCGCCTATCTCAACCTCGCTTATTTTGAGGATTTCTACCGCGCGGTCGAGCTCAACGCCGGCGGCGCCATCTTGCTGCACCTGCGCGACGGGACCGTGCTCGCGCGCTATCCCCACACCGATGCGATCATCGGCCAGAGCTATGCCGATCTGCCGCCGTTCAAGCAGATCCTGGCGCACGCCATGGCCGGCACGGTGATTATGGACAGCCCGATCGACGGCAGCCGCCGAGTGCTCGCGATCCGGGCGCTCAAAGCGTTTCCGCTGGCAGTCAACGTTTCGGTCGCAGAAAAACGGGTGCTCGCCGGGTGGCGGCGGCAGACCGTGACATTCTCGCTGGTGGCGGCCGTCGCCTCGCTGGCGATTGTCGGCTTGCTGCTGCTGCTGGCCCAGCGCTCGCGCCAGGTCGAAAGACTGCTCGGCGAATACCGCGCCGCCAAGGACAGCGCCGAAGAGGCGCACCGGCAACTAATCGAACAGATGGCCGAGCGCGAGCGGGCGGAGGCGGCGCTGCGCCAAGCCCAGCGGATCGAAGCCATCGGCCAGCTGACCGGCGGCGTGGCCCACGACTTCAACAACCTGCTGACGGTGTTGATCGGCAACATCGACCTGATCGCCAGAGGGGCGTCGCTCGACCGGGCAATGGCCCAGCGCCTCTCGGCGATGCGCGCCGCCGCCGAGCGTGGGGCGATGCTGACCGGACACCTGTTGGCCTTTGCCCGGCGTCAGCCGCTGTCGCCGCGGGCGGTCGATGTGAACGCGTCGGTCAGCGGCATGCTCGGCTTGCTGCAGAGCGCCCTCGGCCCGCGGGTGCAGATCAAGACCGGCCTGGAACCCGGTCTGAGGCCGGCCATGGTCGATCCGACACAGTTCGAGCTGGTAATCCTGAACCTGGTCATCAACGCCCGCGATGCGATGCCAAAGGGCGGCGTCGTCACCGTGGAAACCGCCGAGTCTCGCCGCGGGCCGCCGCTGCGCAGCGAAGAGCCGGCGGAAGGCGATTACGTGGCGGTGAGCGTGCGCGATGTCGGCGTCGGCATGACGCCGGAGGTCCAGGCCCGGGCATTCGAGCCGTTTTTTACGACCAAGGGGCCGGGCGCCGGTTCCGGGCTCGGGCTTTCGCAGGTGTTCGGCACGGCTCGTCAGTCGGGTGGCGACGTGAGGATCGACAGCGCACCCGACCAGGGCACTACGGTCACGGTCTATTTCCCGCGCGCCCCGGCCGGAGTGATGCCTGGCGCGCCGCCAATCGACGAGATCGACGAACCGAGGACGAGCGAGGCGATTATCCTTCTCGTAGATGACGACCAAGCGGTGCGCAGCACGACTGCCGGCGTGTTGCAGGATCTCGGCTATTCGGTGGTGCAGGCGGGGGACGGCGAAACCGCGCTCGAATTGCTCGGCCAGAGCGGTATGATTGACGTACTGCTGACTGACGTGGTGATGGGCGGCATGAGTGGGCCGGAACTCGCCCGGCAGGCCAAGAGATCGCAGCCGCTGCTGCCGATCATCTTTCTCTCCGGCTATGCCGATCCGGTCGGCATTGCCGGTGACCGGCGCCTGTACCGGCTGATCAAAAAGCCGTTCAGCCCCGGGGATCTGCGCCGGCACATCGAGGCAGTCTTGGCCGAGGCGCGCGCCGCAGCTGCCTGAGCGCCGCCTCACTATTCGATCGATTGCGGACACTCCGTTACTCGGCCTCCGCCGATGGCCGCGCTTGTCTTTTGGCGGGCAATCGGTAACCGTTCCGATTTCGTTACCGCGGGAGGCTGAGCATGGCCAAGATCAGGATGGGCGTCGTCGGCTGCGGCGGCCGGATGGGCAGGATGCTGGTCGCCGAGATCGCCGCGACCGAGGGCTGCACCGTCGCCGGCGGCAGCGAGGCACCGGGCAGCAGCTATGTCAACCAGGACATCGGCGAGCTGGCGGCGATCGGGCGCATCGGCATCCCGGTCGGGGAGGCGGTCGAAAAGTTGATCCGCGACAGCGACGTGGTGCTCGAATTTACCTCGCCCGGCGCCACCGCCGAGCATGCCGCACTGGCCGCCGGTCTCGGCAAGGCGATGGTGATCGGCACCACCGGCTTGTCGCCGCAGCAGGGCGACATGGTGCGCCAGGCGGCGCGTGACATCCCGATCGTCTGGGCGCCCAATATGAGCCTCGGGGTCAACGTGCTGCTGAGCGTCGTCGAAGAAGCAGCGCGCCGGCTCGGCCCCGACTGGGACATCGAGATCCTCGAAATGCACCATCGCGCCAAGGTCGACGCACCCTCGGGCACGGCGCTGGCGCTCGGCCGCGCCGCGGCGGCGGGCCGCGGGGTGGCGCTCGACGAGGTCGAGCAGCGCGCCCGCGACGGCATCACCGGCCCGCGCCAGATGGGCGACATCGGATTTGCGGCGCTGCGCGGCGGCGACGCGGTGGGCGACCACCACGTGATCTTCGCAGCGAGCGGCGAGCGCCTCGAATTCAGTCATCGCACGACCAACCGGGCGGTCTTCGCCAAGGGTGCGGTGCGCGCCGCGCGCTGGGTCGCCGGCCGGCAGCCGGGGCTCTATGGGCTGAAGGAAGTGCTGGGACTTTGACCGTTCCCGGCCGGTGGTTTATTCCGACGCGGGTTCGGCCGCCGAACTTTGGCTGAGCGCGCTGCGCCAGTGCCTCAACGCTTCGCGGATCGTCGCCGCCAGCTCGCGGCGCGCCGGGGACCCCAGAAAATCGCCGATCGCCAGGCTGCGGCCATGCGAGCCGACGAACAAACGGTTCGACTCGTCAGGGCGCTCTTCGAGGATAACGCGCAGCCAGAACGGCTGAAACCGCCATACCCGCCGCTCGCCGCGGACACTGATCCGGTCAACCGTGAAGGCGTCTCCGGACAGCCGCAAAGTCTCGCTGCGGCGCGCGCTGCGGTAATTCAGGCGAAAGGCGACATAGACAAGCGCGACGTCGAGACCGAAAAAGCCGAAAACCGGCCAAGCACCGATCGCGACGAAGCCGATGCCGAAAGCGAGGCTGACCAGCCCAAGGAAAAGCATTAGCAGATGAAATCCGCGCGGTGGCAGGCTGCGGTGCGGCAGCAGCACGCGCTCGAACACAGGGCGGCCGACCGGCGTCGGGGGTTCGGCGTATCCGAGGCTCGCCTTCATCATGCCGCGAACACTAAGGCCGGCCGGGGGTTGCGTAAAGCGGTGGCGACTGTGCCTAGTGTCTCGTTCGAATTGTAACAGGCAGCGCGATACCAACATTCTGCCGCCGGCCAGAAGATACGAGTTGACGGCACTGACGAAGCAGGCAACCAATTGATTGTGACCCTAAAAAGAAAATGCCAACATGGGACGGGGCTATGAGATTACCCGAGTGTCGAAACGGCTACGCGAGTTGGCAGCAGAGCTGAATTGCGAACGAATTGAGCGGCTTGGCTGAGGAAATCGGGAGGCGATCGTCTGGACAGCGGCCCGCTGCGATTCTGTTCCGATGACCGATTTGCTCAATTGAGCAGATCAGGGCGATGAAGACCGCTGAACCTCACCTCTCACAGGCCGAAATTGGCAACCGCTTAGACATTGACCCCGGTAGGATGTCCGAAACGCTTAGAGGGAAGAGGACGTGAGGATTTAGAGCAGCCATCATCATGTCGATCGCGGACTTGACGCGTATTTTAGTCCTCCTGAAGCCGCATTGAGCCTGCTGAACATTGAAGAACCTTACCTTCCTAAATGCATATGGGAGCCAGCTGCCGGCGATGGCGCTATTGTTCGCCCGTTCCTAAGTGCTGGGTTCACTGTTATCGCTTCTGATCTTATTGATTATGGCTTGGAGGGGTGCCATTCTGGGCTAGATTATCTTAAAGCGAAACCAGTTCTGGAGCCACACGGCATAGTTACGAACCCTCCCTACAAATTAGCAATGCAGTTCGCGAAAAAGGCTTTACAAGAAACTTTTTATTTGGCGCTGCTGCTGAGGACTAATTTCCTTGAAAGTACAGCGAGGCTCCCCTTTTTCCGAGAGCACCAACCGGCCCGAATATGGATATCGTCCAGACGTTTGCCGATGATGCATCGCCACGGTTGGCAAGGGCCACGCGCGCCAAGTAACACCTGCTTCGCATGGTTTGTGTGGGATGAAAGGTCAGATCGGAAGCGTATTATTGATTGGTTTGATTGGAAGGCGGCTGCTTTTAGCCAGGTCGGAAACGCCCGTCTAGGACAGCAGATGGAGCTGTTGCCAGCAGCCTAAGTAGGCGCTTTCGTAATCGGATTAACGGCCTCCCTACACCGGACACTCGCTCCTGCTGCGATACAGTCATCGCAGAACGGCTCCAGCGTGTGTGTTTTTGGAAATGCGCGCACATACCGAGTGTTGTCTCGTGGGCTAGCCGTCATCTCTTCCTCGCCTGCTTTCCGCTAAGTATATAGGAACTGAGCGGCAAACACGGCACCCCACGTCAAGGGCGTTACAATTCGAACTAAGTCGCTACCCGATCGCGCGCATCGCCGTTTGCCGGCATGGCGCAGCGCCCTTACACTCAGCCGCGATGCGCCTGATGACGAAACGCGAGGTTCGGGAATTCTACCGGCGGCTGGCCGAGACCCGGCCGATCCCGCAGACCGAGCTCGAATTCATCAACCCGTTCACTCTGCTGGTCGCGGTCGTATTGTCGGCGCAGGCGACCGATGCCGGGGTCAATAAAGCCACCCCGGCGCTGTTCGCGCTGGCCGACACTCCAGCGAAGATGCTGGCGCTCGGCGAGGAACGGGTGACCGAGCTGATCCGCACGATCGGGCTGTTTCGCACCAAGGCGAAGAACGTCGTCTCGCTGAGCCGCATCCTGACCGAGCGCCATGGCGGTGCGGTGCCGCGCGATCGCCAAGCCCTCGAAGCCCTGCCGGGGGTCGGACGCAAGACCGCGAGCGTGGTGCTGAATGTCGCCTTCGGCGAGCCGACGATCGCCGTCGACACGCACATCTTTCGGGTCGCCAATCGGACCGGCCTCGCAGTGGGCAAGACCCCCTTGCAGGTCGAAATCGCTTTAGAAGCACGCACCCCACGCGATTACAAGGCTTATGCGCACCACTGGCTGATCCTGCACGGGCGCTATGTGTGCAAGGCGCGCCGGCCGGAATGTCCGGTCTGCGCCGTCGCCGATTTGTGCCGTTACGAGGCCAAGACCGGGCCGACCGAATTGCTCGCGGCGCGGGCGGAGGCGGCGCCGTTGGACACCGCTGAACCGCCGGGCGATCCGGTGCGCAATCTGGCGTCGGGCCGTCCGCGGCGCGGCACCGGATCGGCGAGGAGCGCGATCAGCCCACGGCGCGGGCGGGCGCCGCGCTCGGCATGACCGCGCCCGGCGTGGCCTCGCCCACCTCGCCGGCCGGCTGCGCCTGGATGTCACCGGAAATCTGGCCGCCGCACTCAATCTCGATCTGGCCGTAGCGGATGGTTCCCGAGACCCGGCCGGTCGCCTTGATCAAGAGCCGCTTGCGGACCGTCAGATTGCCCTCGAAGCGGCCACGCACCTCGGCATCGTCGATCGAGGCGGAACCCTTGAACAGACCGCTCTCGGCAATCTCGACATCGCGGCAATTGTTCAGGTTGGCCTCGACGCTGCCCTCGACGAACAGCTTGTCGCAGGAATTGATCTCGCCCGAGAGGGTGATCTCGCGACCGACGCTGAGACGGCGCATTTCGCCCTCGGGTCTGGGCTGGCTGGTCGTATCGACGGGGCGGCGCAGCCCCTCGCCGGGACGGCCCGGATCGCCGGGACGGAACGGGTCGCCCGACCGCGCCAAATCGCCCGACCGCGCCACATCGGGCGCACGCGGCGGCATCGCCGGCGGCCTGATCGGGGCGGCTGCCGACGCCCCGGCCGGTCGAGCCGGCTTCATCGGAATGCCCAGATCATCGGACGCATCTGCCATTTTACGATCCTCTGTCTCGCTTCGCTTTCGGCTGAACATAGGTCGGACACCCAATTCGAGATGGTTCCGGGAAGATTCACGCCGGGGACCGGGTCGCCGGCTGGAGGACGCCCAGCGGCAAAGCTTCGAAGAGACGCACCATGAAGACCGTGGCGATCACCGGCGCCGCGAGGTTGACGAGCGGCAGCGCAAACAAGCCGGCGATCACCACGCCGCCGAACAAGATGCGGCCGGCGAACCGGCGGCGCACCATCCTCGCCGCGGCTGCGTCGAGACGTCTCAGAGCGACCACTTCGAAATACCCCCGCCCCAGAAGATATCCGTTCAGCGCTAAAAAGAGAACGAGATTTATCCCCGGAACCAGCAGATAAAAGGGAATCGCCAATAAATTGGACACCGACGTGACGGCCATGAGGCGCGCCATTACCGCCGCGGACTTGGCCGCCGCCGACGGCGCGGCGGACCGTTGCCGGGGTAGTCGAGCGCCTCGACCTCGGTTGCGACGCGCTCGAGGAAGAAGCTCATGATCAAGGTCGAGACCGCCGGAAACAGCAACCAGCTCAGCCCCAGGACGGCAAGCCCGCCGAGCGCGTCGGCGAGCCAGTCGAGCGGCCACCACGCGAAAAGGTGCAAGCGAACGAGCAGGAGTTCGACGGCCAACCACAGCAGCGCAAAAACCGCCGCTGCGAGCCCCAGAACTCTGCGCGATGACGCGCTGCAGGGCCGGCGCCGACAGCGCCGACAACGTGCGCAACGGGGCGGTGATCATGACCGGCATGAGTAGCGGGACAGACGCCTGTCTTCGGCGGCGGCAGCGCGCGGCGATCGTGCCGCGGCGTCCCGATTCGGTCAAGAACACCGGCCCCAGGCGAAATATCAGCGGATGCTTCGGGGCAGCGGTACAGCTGGGCCGGTTTAGGTCATCTTCCAAACTCGACCTTGATCGGTATCGACATTCGTGCTTTCCAGCGCACCGCGGGCGTCGAGCCCGGCACAAGCCCGCCCGCCGTGATCGAAGTCGATAAAAACCCCAATCCGCCCCGTGCTATACCCGCCCTGGCTATACCAAACGGGCGTCGCAAGGGTCATCTCGTCGCGACACCGGCACTCAGGGCATTCGGATCTATGGAGCAAGCGACAGTGCTTGAAGCGCGCAGCGAGGCCCGGCGGCGGCAAATTCGGCCAATAGTGACGCGAACCGTGGCGGCCGCCGCCATCGTCATCATCTCTGGGTGCTGCAGCTGCGCCGCGGGACCGGGCGGCGCGCCTGGCGCCGGGGATGCTGACAACGATCCGGCCGAGCCGGTCAACCGGGCCATCTTCAAGGCCAATCTCGCCGTCGACCACGCGGTAATTCGGCCGGTGGCGCAGGCCTATGTCGATCGCGTTCCGGAAGCGGTCCGACGAGGCGTTCGCAACGTCGTGCAAAACCTCAAGGAGCCGGCGAACGCGGTCAACGATTTGTTGCAGGGACATCTGGCGCAGGCCGGGCAATCGGTCGGGCGCCTCGCGGTCAACACCACCGTCGGAGCCGCCGGCGTCTTCGATGTCGCCAAGAAATGGGGCCTGCCGCCGCACAGCGCCGATTTCGGCGAAACGCTCGCCGTTTGGGGGGTCGGCGCCGGACCCTTTGTTGAGCTGCCGCTGCTCGGTCCCTCAAATCCGCGCGACGCGATTGGAACCGCGGTCGATCTCGCGCTGAACCCGCTGACTTATGTCGGGGGACCGCCGGCGACTTATGCCGACGTCGCCGCGGGCGGCGCCGACGTCGTCGACACGCGCGCCCGCCACCTGAAGGATTTGGCCGAGCTGGAGCGCAATTCGCTCGACTATTATGCCGAATTGCGCAGCGTCTCTCGCCAGCACCGCGACGCCGAGATCGAGGCGGCGAAGGAAAGGCCCAAGCAAGGGCATATCGACATCACCTTCCCCGACACTCCCAAGCCGCCGGCAGGGCAGATGCCAGGGGGTCAGCCGCCGGCAGGGCAAACGCCAGCAGGGCAGGCGCAATAGGGACCCCGGGCTCCGGCCCGCGACCCGCCTCAGGATCGGGCGGGCGGGCGGGCGAGCGATATTGGAAAAAACGCATGCTGGCGCATGGCCGCCCGAGTCCGACGCACCCGGTCGCGCGCCGTCGCGTATTCCGCGAGTTGGGCACGGTCGGCCGCCGGAACCGAGCCCTGGGTGGGCAGCACACAAGCCGTCGGGCAGCGCGTGACGCCCTTCGTCCTGATGAATTCGGCAACCGCCGCCTCGCCGCCACCCTCGGAACCGACCTGCTCCGGTTTCTTCCCGATCATCACGTCCTGCCATCTCTGCCCGATTCGATACGTGCAGCACGGGTACTTGGTTGCGCGCTCCGGCACCGCCCATCTCGGACGTCGCCGAGGATTTCGGCCGGAACATAGGGTTGTGATTTAGCCGCCGGCGCCCTAGGAATTTCGACAGCATCGAGCGACGAGAGCACGCCGACAAGACCGGTCGGGAAGCTTGCCCAAATTCCCGATACGTTCAGAAACCCGCCGACCGGGCAGGCCGCCCCGACCTATCGCAGCGTCGGCCCCGCTGCCCTATCTGATGGCGCCATCTCGCGGCGGCGACGGTTTCGCGCCGATGAACAGTTCGACCGTCTCGTTTTCCGGCAGCGCTTCGCTGGGCGGCACCCGGCTTTGATAAGGGACGCCGAATTTCGCGAAACCGTCGAGCAGGATCTTGGCGGTGTCGGCGCCGCTGCGTCCGTCGTCGTAGACATTGATTCCCATCGCGCGGACGGCGCCGAATATCGTCGTCGTCTCGGGCCCGCGCGCGTCCCAACTCGCCGCTTTCAGAACATCGGCGACTTGCGTGGCATAGCGGTAGGCTTCGATGTCGTCGGGCGCGCACGAGACCACGACCTCACGGGCGCCGAATTGCCGTAGATAATCGGCGAGCCTGCTTGCGGTGTCGGCGCTCAAGGTGCGCCCACGGGTGCTCTCTCTCAATTTCGCCATCTGCTCCTTGAGCGATTGGACCTGCGCCGTGAGCAGCCGGGACTGGTTGTCGCGAATGAGGCGCGCGATGCGGTCTGCGGTGCTGTGCGCCTGCCAGGCGGTGGCGGTGGCGGTGAGCGCGCCGAACAAGGCGATCGCGGTGATCCGCAATCGCCTGGCCGGCGGACCGGCCGCCGGCGCAGCGGCGAGGGTCACCGCCAGAATGCTCAGGATCAGCACCAGGAAAACCGGCAGCCACGAGGCAAAGGCCGCTGCCCTCGACATCACACCCCTCGATCTGTCGTTTCGAAGAACGCCGGCGGCTTACCCCTATCGGCCGGCTATTCGGCGGCGAGCACCGCGTCGGCCGGCTCGGCCCCGCGCCCGCTGATGCCGATGAACAGAACCATTACCGCGGCACCGATCAACAATAGGCCGGCCACTATGAACGCCTCGAAATAGGTGCCGAAAACGGTGCGCGAGACTCCGCCGAGATAAGCCGCTGTAGCGCCGCCGAGCTGGTGGATCACCGTGATCCAGGCGACCATGATGCCGGTCTTTGCGGTCCCGAAGGTCCGGTTGAGCAGGCGCACGGTCGGCGGCACGCTGGCGATCCAATCGAGGCCGTAAAACACCGCGAACAGGGGCAACCCAAAGATCGAC
This sequence comes from uncultured Alphaproteobacteria bacterium, assembly GCA_963832875.1. Classification (GTDB taxonomy): domain Bacteria; phylum Pseudomonadota; class Alphaproteobacteria; order ATCC43930; family CGMCC-115725; genus AP-15. Next base: position 103,048 of record CAWHWB010000015.1, read on the forward strand.
TGGCCAAAGGCGAATGGCAGATACATCAAGGCCAAGCCGCGCAGCCCGTAATACCAGGCGAGCAGCAGCCGGTTGTCCCAACGGTCGCTAAGCCAGCCTGACAACGTCCCGCCGATGAAGCTGAACACGCCCGCCGCGGCGAGGACGCTGGCGCCGGCCACCTCGCTGAGCCCGTGATCGACGCAGGCCGGGATCAGGTGGGTCCCGATCAACCCGTTGGTGGTGGCGCCGCAAACAAAGTAGCCGCCCGCGATCAGCCAGAAGTCGCGCTTGCGCGCACCCTCGCCGAGCGCGCGGAACGCCACTGTCAAAGGATTGCCCTGAATCGACGCTTCGGCTCTCGGACCGCGGTCGTCGCCATAAGGCGCCAGCCCCAAGTCGCGCGGCCGGTCGCGCATCAGCAATGCAACCAGCGGGACAAAAGCGGCGACAATGCCGGCCAGGACGAGCGCCATCACGCGCCAGCCGAAATCGGTCACGAGCACGGCCAGGTTGGGGAGAAATACAAGCTGCCCGGCGGCGTTGGCGGCGGTCAGCAGGCCAACGACCAGCCCCTGGCGACGGCGGAACCAGCGCGCCGCGATATAGGCCGCGATAAAGGCGCCGATGACGCCGGTGCCGACGCCGACGATCACGCCCCACAGCAGAACCAGCTGCCACGCGTGGCGCATCGCCGGCGACAGCGCCACCGCCGCCGCGGTGACCGCCAGCGCCAGGGTCATCGTGCGGCGCACGCCAAAGCGGTCCATAACCGCAGCGGCGAACGGACCGACCAGACCATAAAGCAAGAGATTGATGCCGATCGCGAAGGATATCGTCGCGGGAGACCAGGAGAATTCGTGCTCGAGCGGAACGATCAGCACGCCGGGGGCGGCGCGAACCCCCGCGGTCAACAGCCCAACCACGAACGTCACGCCGGCGACGATCCAGGCGTAGTGCAGCCTTTTCAGCGAACCCATCGCTCCTCCCGTCAACCGGCTTGTTTTGCCCGCTCGGCTATTCGCCTTCGAGGGGCTCGGTCGCGACGATTTCGATGCCGAACCCGGCGAGCCCGACATAGGTCCGTGACCGTGTCGCCAGCAATTCGATCGACGAGATCCGCAAATCGCGCAGGATCTGGGCGCCCAGCCCGACCTCGCGCCACTGCACATTGCGCTCGCGCTCGGACGGAGTCGCCTCCTCGCCGACCGTCGAGATCGGCACGCCCGACGTCCCGTCACGCAGATAGACCAGCACGCCGCGACCGGCAGCCTTGAAGCGGTCGAGCGCGGCATGGATCGGTTTCGCCCCGCCAAATACGTCTTCGAGCACGTTGGCGCGGTGCAGCCGGGTCGGCACATTGGCGCCGTCGCCGATGGCGCCGTAGACAAAGGCGTAGTGATGCACCTTGTCGAACGGGGTCACATAGGCATAGCCGGCCAACTCCCCGATCTCGCTCGCCACCTTGAACTCGGCAACCCGGGTCACGAGCTTTTCGCGCGCCTGGCGGTAGGCGATCAGATCAGCGACCGAAATCCGCTTCAGCGAATGGCGCTCGGCGAAAGCCGCGACCTGCGGGCCGCGCATGACGGTGCCGTCGTCGTTTACCAGTTCGCAGATCGCCGCCACCGGCTCGAGCTCGGCCAGCCGACACAGATCGATCGCCGCCTCGGTATGGCCGGAGCGCATCAACACCCCGCCATCCTTGGCAATCAGCGGGAAGATATGGCCCGGCCGGACAAAGTCGGCGCGCCCGGCGTTGCCATTGGCCAGGTTGCGGATCGTCGCGGTACGCTCCTCGGCGGAAATGCCGGTCGTCGTGCCATGACGATAATCGACCGAGACGGTAAAGGCGGTGCCGTGGATCGCGTCGTTGTCGGCGACCATCGGCGACAGGTGCAGGCGCCGGGCGATCTCGCCGGTCAATGGCGCGGTCACGATGCCGCAGGTGTTGCGGATGATAAAAGCCATCTTTTCCGGCGTCGCGTGGACCGCGGCCAGGATCAGATCGCCCTCGTTCTCGCGGTCGTCATCGTCGGTGACGACGACGATCTCGCCGGCGGCGAACCCCTCGATCGCCTGGCAGACACGGGATTGCGGCACGTTGATCCTCTCCGCAGCGGCCGCCCGGCTAGGCAAAGCCGTTGGCAGCGAGAAACCTTGGGTTCGCCAAGCGCAACTTGACGAAGGTCAACCGCCACAGCATAGCGCGTGCGCTGACCGCGCGCTGCGGCGAATTCTCGAAGGCGCCGATGCGCAGTTCGCGGGCGAAGCGGCCCAGCAGCTCCGCCGCACCCTCACCCGCCTCCCCCCTGATCGTAGTCCGGGGATCGGCACTCTCACCCCCTTCGCTACGCTCGACACCGTCACCCCCTTCGCTACGCTCAGGACCCTCTCCTGCAGCGCGGGAGAGGGGGGACCCAGCCGGCACGGTTGGGTGGCTGAGGGTAGCGCCACCGCCGTACAGATCCTCTAGCTCGCGCCGGATCGACTCTGCTGCCTTCGCGTCAGCCCCCGCTTCGCGCGCGGCGATCGCCATGCAATTGGCCACGAGTAGCGCTTCGACCCGGCGCTCGGACGGCAACAGCGGCGCCAGGTCATTGAGCAGCACGTCGCGGGCAAGCGCCAGCAATGCCGGGGCGCCAGGCAGATCATATATCGCCGAGAGCTCCGCCCCTCTCGGCGACCCCGGCCTTGGTCCATCGGCGGGGGGCGAGCCTGGTCCGCGTCCCTGTTCGATCAGCATCAGGATCTCCAACTCGCATTCGCTGGCGCGGCGCCCGGTCAGCGCCAGATCGAGGCTGCGCTCGCCGCCGGAGATGTGGCGGGCGCTCTGCTGCAGCGCGATCACCGCCCAGCGCACGCTCGCCAGAACCTCCCAGAAATGCACCCGAAGCGGATCGACGACGGCGCCGCTCTCGCGCTCGTAGCCGCGATAAAAAGGTGCGCGGTCGGCAATCCCGCCGGCTTCGCGGTCGAGCCGGGCAAAGCGCCAGCCCTTGCAGCAGAACCAGCCGATGTCCTCGTGCGGGTCGCCCCAGCCGGCGAATTCCCAGTCGAGGATGCCGGTCAACCTCGTACCGTCGAGCAGATAATTACCGGTGCGGAAATCATGGTGGCACAGCACCGGCGCGACCGGCGCGGGCATGTGCGTTTCGAGCCAGCGGATGCCCCATTCGAGCACTGGGCGCGGCGTCGGGTGCCGGTCGAGATAGGCGCGGAAAGCGGTGATCTGCTGCGCCGGTCCGCTTTCTTCATAGGGTGGGAGAAAGCCGAGATCGGGCCGCGGCGGGCGTATCCGGTGAATCCGGGCGAGCTCCCGCCCGAGCCGCTCGGCGATTGCCGGCAATGCCGGGGCGAGCGCCGTGTCACGGGTGATGAGGTGCGCGGCGGCGGTGCCCGATGCCCGGCGCATGATCAAAAACGGCTTGCCGAACACCGCCGCGTCGGCCTCAGCGAATAGCGGCTCGGGCACTGTCACCCCGGCCGCGAACGCCGCCTTGAGCACGGCGAATTCCTGCAACCGGTCGAGGCTCGACGGCACTCCGCTCATCGCCGCAGCGCGCAAGACGAGACGTTGATCGCCATCGAGCCGGCCGCCGATAAGACGCGCGTCGAGCCCCCAATTCTCCTGGATCGAGCCGCCGCGGAGCGGGGTCAGCCCCGTGATCTTGCACGATTCGGCGCCGCTCGCCTCGGCGAGAAAATGCGCCAATGCCGCGCAGCGATCGTCGGCGCCGGCGGCCGGATCAGATCGCGGCGACCGCGTGCCCGCCATCGACCGCGATCACCGCGCCGGTGATGTAGGATCCTGCCGGCGAAGCCAGAAGCAGCATCGCGCCGTCGAGATCGTCGGCCTGCGCGACCCGGCGCAATGGAATGCGCGCCGCCAGCCTTTTGCCGGCCTCGCTCTTGAGGAAATCGCGGTTGAAATCGGTCTCGACATAGCCCGGCGCCAGCGCGTTGACGAGAATGCCGTGGCGCGCCAACTCCATGGCCAGCACATGCGTCAGATGGATCAGGCCGGCCTTGGCCGCGCAATAGCTCGGCACCCGCGCGATGGTCCGCGACCCCAGCACCGAGGCGATGTTGACGATCCGCCCCGGCCGCTGTCGGTCGATCAGATGGCGAGCAAATTCGCGGGCCATCAGCCAAGCGCCCTTCAGATTGGTGTCGACGACGTAATCCCATTCCTCCTCGGTGTGTTCGAGCGCCGGCTTGGAGACGACGACCCCGGCATTGTTGACGAGTATTGTCAGCGGCCCCAGCCCCCGTTCCGCCTCGGCGACGGCGGCGACGGCGCTGTCGGAGCGGGTCACGTCGAGCGCGACCGGCAGGCACTCGCCGCCCTCCGCCGCGATCTCGCCCGCTGCCTCGGCGAGACGGTCGGTGCGCCGCGCGGCCAACGCCACCTTGGCCCCGGCAGCGGCCAGCAGCAGCGCCAGATGCCGCCCGATCCCGCTCGACGCGCCGGTGATGAGCGCCACCTCCCCATCGAGATCGAAGCTCGGCAACGCGGTCACGGCACAATCTCTTTCGCCCGCCCGCCTTCCCGACCACGCTCCGAGATGCTCGCGGCCGGGCTTGACCCGGCCATCCACGACTTCCTTCGGCTCCGCCATGCCGGGTTCCAAGACGTGGATGCCCGGGACAAATCCGGGCAAGGGGGACTTGTCACTTTGCCAACTCCTTGGCCCGTTCGCGCAATTCGTATTTCTGGATCTTGCCGGTCGAGGTCTTGGGCAACGGTCCGACCACGACCGAGCGCGGCGCTTTGTAATGCGCCAGATGCTCGCGGCACCAGGCGATGATGTCGCCGGCCGCTATCGCGCCAGCCTCTGGTTTCAGGGTGACAAAGGCGCAGGGCGTCTCGCCCCAGACCGGATCGGGCCGGGCGACCACCGCCGCCTCCATGACCTTCGGATGGCGGTAGAGCACTTCCTCGATTTCCAGCGAGGAGATGTTCTCGCCGCCCGAAATGATGATGTCCTTGGCCCGGTCCTTGATCTCGACATAGCCGTCGGGATGCATGACCGCGAGGTCGCCGGTGTGGAACCAGCCGTGCTCAAACGCCTGCGCGCTCGCCGCCGGGTTCTTCAGATAGCCCTTCATCAGCGTGTTGCTGCGCAGGACCAATTCGCCGAGCGTGGCGCCGTCGGCCGGCAAATCGGCCATCGTCGCCGGATCGACCACCCGCTGGCCGCCGAGGGTCAGGCTCGCTACGCCCTGCCGCGCCATCCGCCCGGCGCGCTCGGCGATCGGCAGCGCCTCCCACTCCTGCTGCCAGGCGCAGACGGTGGACGGACCGTAGCTTTCGGTCAGGCCGTAGAGGTGGGTGACGCGAAACCCCATCCGCTCCATCGCCTCGATCACCGCCGAGGGCGGAGCGGCACCGCCGGTCGCGGCCTCGACGACGTGGTCGAAGCGGCGCTTCACCGTCTCGGGCGCGTGCGCCAGCATGTTCAGCACGATCGGCGCGCCGCACAGATGGGTGACGCGGTGCTCGGCGATCGCGGCGAAGATCGCCGCCGGCTCGACCCGGCGCAGGCAGACATGGGTCCCGGCGACCGCAGTCACCGCCCAGGGATAGGTCCAGCCGTTGCAGTGGAACATCGGCAGGGTCCACAGATAGACCGAATCGCGATCGAGCCCGAAGGTGATCGCATTGCCGAGCGCGTTGAGAAATGCGCCGCGATGATGATAGACGACGCCCTTGGGATTGCCGGTGGTGCCGGAAGTGTAGTTGAGCGCTATCGGCGCCCATTCGTCCTCTGGGCCGGGCCATTGCGCGGCCGGATCGCCCTCGCCGAGAAAGGCCTCGTATTCGGTCCCACCGAGCGTCGAAGTCGTCGGAAAGGTCGTCGATCTCGACCAGCGGCAGCGGACGGTCGAGCTCGGCCAGCGCCGGCCTGACGATCGGGGCGAATTCGCGGTCGGCGATCAACAGCTTCGCCTCGCCATGCGCCAGGATAAAGGCGATCGAGCGCACGTCGAGACGGTAGTTGAGGGCGTTCAGCACCGCTCCCGCCATCGGCACGCCGTAATGCGCCTCGAGCAATGCCGGCACGTTCGGCGCCAAGACCGCGACCGTATCGCCGCGCTCGATGCCGCGCCGACGCAGCGCGTCAGCTAGCCGCCGGCTACGGGAGTGAAGCTCGCGATAGCTGAAGCGCAGAGGGCCGTGCACGACCGCGGGCTTGTCGGGATAGACCGCGGCGGCGCGCGCGAGAAAGTTGAGCGGCGTCAGCGCGGTAAAGTTCGCAGAGTTCCTCGCGAGATGCGGGGCGTCGTATTTGCCGCCCAATAATGACACGTTCAGCCCTGCTCCTCGAGTGCGGCTATTCCGTTGTTTCGTGCCGGAACGGCGAATATTCGGCGAGCCCCTCGATCTTGCGCTCGACTATCTGGCGCTCGCGGGCGAGGAATTGCGCGACGGCGCGGCGAAAGGCGGGGTCCGGGATCCAGTGAGCGCTGTAAGTCGGCACCGGCAGGTAGCCGCGCTGCAATTTGTGCGGACCCTGGGCGCCCGCCTCGACCCGCTTCAGCCCGTGGGCAATGGCGAATTCGATCGCCCGGTAATAGCAGCATTCGAAATGCAGGAATTTGTAGTCGCCGTAGCTGCCCCAGTTGCGGCCGTAGATGGTCTCCTTACCCAGCAGGTTCAGCGCGCCGGCGACGTATTTGCCGTCGCGATGCGCCATCACCAGCACGATTTTTTCCGGCATGCGCTCGCCGATCAGCGCGAAGAATTTGCGGTTGAGATACGCTTGGCCCCATTTCCGGTCAGAGGTGGCGAGATAGAACCGATAGAACGCGTCCCAATGCGGGGGCTTTAGATCGGCTCCGGTCAGCACCTCGATTTCTAGCCCCTCGGCCAAGGCTTCGCGGCGTTCCTTTTTGACCGCTTTGCGCTTGCGCGAGTTCAATGCCGCAAGAAAACCGTCGAAATCGCGATAGCCCTCGTTGGTCCAATGAAATTGCTGGCCGATGCGCTGCAAGAACCCGGCCTCGGTCAAGGCTTCGGCCTCCGCGTGCTCGGGAAAGGTGACGTGAACCGAGGAGATATGCCGGCGATTAGCGAGCTCGACCATCGCCGCGATCAGGTGCGCACGGGTTTGCGTCGGCGCTCGTGGATGCAGCAGCAGGCGCGGTCCCGGCACCGGGGTGAACGGCACCCCGGACAGGAGCTTGGGATAATAGCGCCCGCCGGCCCGCTCATAGGCGTCGGCCCAGCCGTAATCGAACACGTATTCGCCATAGGAATGGGTCTTGGCATAAAGCGGCACTACCCCGAGGATGGTGCCGTCGGGGCCGGCGAGCGAGAGATGCTGCGGGTTCCAGCCGGTGCGCGCGGTCGTCGAGCCGCTGTCCTCGAGCGCACTCAAAAACGCATAGCAGACGCTGGGATTGACCTCGCCGGCGCAGGCATCCCAGGCCGCCGCCGGAATTTCGGCGATCGCGTTATGGACGCGGACTGTGATCGAACCGCCGCTGTCGTTCATCGGACGCTCGGGCATCGGATGTTCGCTATCCGGATTGCGAAAAGCCCTGCGTCGCCGGTTTTTCTCATTGCCGTAGGCCCGCCTCGCACCCCGTGGTCTCGTTCGAGCGCAGGATAAGGTTTGCGCAGCCTCTGTCCAGCGCCGCGAAACTGCCGCATTCGCTGCCTAACAGCCACCCATATCGGGGATTTTCCGGAACGGTGTCGAGGGCGAAAATGCGCGCGCCTGCCTTTGCTTCGGTGGCACTGACGCTACTGCTGGCGACCGGCGGCGCGGCGTCGGCCGGAACCTTGGGCGATCCCAGCATCGGCTTCAGCGCAGAGCGCGTCCTGGTGTTCGACGGGCACAGCTATACCGGCCGCATGTGGAGCATGCCGGGCGAGCAGCGGCACGAGCAGGTGCTGCCGTCGCTGGAGCCGGTGTTCATCTTGCACGCCGACAGCACGCTCGGCGACATCCTGCTGCCGCAGCTACACACCGCGGTCGAGTTCGCGATGCCGAAGGCGCTCGCGGTCCTGGGCCGGCCGGGTCTGTTGGGCAAGGCGGTCGGCGAGGAAAGCGTCAACGGGGTTGCGACCACCAAATACGCGGTCGATAAGGACATCCCCGAAGGTCATTTGTCGGGCACGCTGTGGCTCAGCGCCGATGGCATCCCGATGCGCTGCGACGGCAGCCTGACCCGCCGCAACGGCAAGGTCTCGACCGTGCACTGGGAGTTGCGCAACGTCCGGGTCGGGCCACAGGACGCAGCTCTTTTCGAGGTGCCCCCCGGATACTCGAAGCTGTCGCCGCAGGCGGCCTCGACGTTGCTCGGGCTGCGCCTGGCGCCGCGCCATAAGCGGTGAGGCAGCCCGAGCAGGGTCCGCCGGGCCGGTCTCTTGAAGGGATCGCGCGAAGCGTTAGATACATACCTCCGAAATATTGGATGGCTCGACGGAATTACCGGACGGCCCTCGGAAACCAAATGGTTCCTTACAGCGTTCGCCGAGGCGTCCGAGAGGTTGGCACCTCCAAGGGTTTTTTACCGATGAAGCGGGTTCTGACGGCGCTCGTTTTGGCGAGCGGGCTCTCTCTGGCGGCGCTGGTGCCGCCAACTCCGGCACGCGCCGGCGCGCCGATCCCAGAGGCGGGCGGCGCCCCGGTCGCCAGCGTTGCCGACGTGGTCGGCCGCATCACTCCCGGCGTCGTCGGCGTCGCCGTGCGCGGCGAGGTGCGCGAGAACAACCCGTTGGCGCAGGATCCGCTGTTTCGGCAATTCTTCGATTTTCGCCAGCAGCCGGTCGAACGCCAGACCGAAGCGGTCGGGTCGGGGGTCATCGTCGATGCGGCGCACGGGTACGTGCTGACCAACAATCACGTCGTCGAAAACGCGACCAAGATCGAAGTCACCACCAAGGACAATCGCCGCTTCGAGGCGCGGCTGATCGGGCGCGATCCGGCGACCGACATTGCCGTGCTGCAGATCCCCGCCGAAAACCTGACTTCTGTGCCAATGGGCAATTCCGATCACCTGCGGGTTGGCGATTTCGTGCTCGCCATCGGCAACCCGTTCGGGCTCGGCCAGACGGTAACCTCGGGGATCGTCAGCGCGCTCGGCCGCACCGGGCTCGGCATCGAAGGCTATGAGGATTTCATCCAGACCGACGCTTCGATCAACCCGGGCAATTCGGGCGGCGCGCTGGTCGATCTCTACGGCCGGCTGATCGGGATCAACACTGCGATCCTGGCCCCCGAGGGCGGTAATGTCGGCATCGGCTTTGCGGTCCCGATCAACATGGCCCGCGACGTGATGGACCAGCTGATCCAACACGGTGTGGTCAGGCGCGGGCAGATCGGCGTGGCGATCCAGGACCTCACCCCCGACCTCGCCCGGGCTCTCGGGACGACCCGCACCCAAGGGGCGCTGATTGCCCGGGTCGAACCGGATTCGCCGGCCGAGCGGGCCGGGCTGCACAGCAGCGACCTGGTGGTCGCGGCCAATGGCGTGCCGATCACCAGCGCCGACGATCTGCGCAACCGCATCGGGCTGATGTCGATCGGCGACGAGGTGGCGCTGACCGTCGACCGCGGCGGCGCGCAGCGCGAGGTGATGGTCCGCATCGGGCGCGCGGCGGCCGAGCGCCAGCGCCTCGGTCAACGCTGACCCGCGAATGGCGACGACGCAGACCCCGTACCAAGTGCTCGGCGTCAAGCCGGAGGCGAAGGCGGACGAAATCCGCAAGGCCTATCGCAAGCTCGCCAAGGAGCTGCACCCCGACCTGAACCCCGGCAAGCCGGAAGCCGAGGCGCGATTCAAATCGGTGTCGGCCGCCTACGACCTGTTATCCGACCCGGAGAAGCGGGCCCGCTATGACCGCGGCGAGATCGACGAGAGCGGCGCCGAGCGGCCGCGCTATTCCTATCGCCCGCACGCCGAGGGCGCGGAGGGGTGGAAGTACCAGCCGCAAGGCGAGATGGATCTGGGCGATCTCGAGGATCTGTTCGCGGCCTTCGGCTCGGCCGGCCGTGCGCGGCGCGGCCCTGGCGGTGGCGGAGGGGCCGGTCAAGGGTTTCGGGCGCGCGGCGGCGATCGCAGCTTCACGCTGACCATCGATTTCACCGAAGCCGCGAACGGCGGGAAAAAACGCCTGTCACTGAGCCCCGACCAATGGCTCGACGTGACCATCCCGGCCGGGATCGACGACGGACAGGTGCTGCGGCTGAAAGGTAAGGGCGGCCCCGGCTTTGGCGGCGGCGAGACCGGCGACGCGCTGATCGAGGTGCATGTGGCGCCGCATCCCCTGTTCCAACGCGACGGCGACAATATCCGCATCGAGCTGCCGGTCAGCCTCGGCGAGGCGGTGCTCGGCGCCAGGGTCACGGTGCCAACCGTCACCGGGCCGGTGACGATGACGATCCCCAAGGGTTCCGACACCGGCACGGTGCTGCGGCTGCGCGGCAAGGGCATTCAGCGCCGCCGAAATCCGGGCGACCAATATGTGACGCTGAAGGTGGCGATCGGGCACAGCGTCGATCCCGAGCTCGCCGAGTTCATCGAGAAATGGGCACCCAAACACCCCTTCGACCCACGCCAGGGGATGGCGTCGTGATGATCGCGTTCGACGAGCTGCTCCGCCGCTTCGGCGGGCTCGACCGGGGCGAGCTGGCGCGTTGGGTCGAAAACCGCTGGGTGCTGCCCGAGCGGCAGGGCGACACTTGGCTGTTTCACGAGGTCGACGTCGCCCGGGTCGAGCTGATCCTCGAAATCCGTCATGAATTCGCGGTCGACGACGAGGCGTTGCCACTAGTGCTCGGCCTGCTCGACCAGGTCTACGGCCTGCGCCGCCAATTGCGCCGGCTGTGCGACGCGCTCGCCGCCCAGCCCCCGGAAGTGCAGGAGGCCGTCCGTCATATGCTGCCGACGTCAAGCGGCACGGACCGGTAACGGAGAGCGCCGGACCGTCGTCTCCTCTCCCGCAGCACGAGAAGCGGCCCGTCGCGCGGCGATAAGAGTGGTGATCCTTACACCGGGATTGCTTGGTCGCTCCGCTTCTCGCAATGAAGCCCTTTGAGGTGTCATTGCGAGAAGCGGAGCGAGGCGGTCTCGTCGGCCCGGCTGGCGATCCGGGCGCCCTCTCCCGCGGTGCGGGCGAGGGCGTAGATTCTACAGCGTCTGGTAGCGGGCGCGGGCGCCGCGTTCGATGGCGGCGGCGGTCAGGCGTTCGAGCTCGAGCCGGTGGCGCAGCAATTCGAGGATGCGCAATTCCTCCTGCGTCGCTTCCTCGTCGGTGGCCACCAGATCACATGCGATCGCATAGGCGGTCTCGCGCAGCTTTAAGGGTAACCCGGCCTTGATCGCCTTCAAGGTCTCGTCGAGCCCGTTCTCGCGGCCGATCAAGTCGGTGCAGTCGTTGAACAGACCCGGCAGCTCGTCCTGGTCGAAATCGCGGAAGATCGGCAGATGGCCGACGATTTCGGCAAACACGTGCAACTCGGAATTGGGCAGGTTGCGGTCGGCCGCCGAGACGATGACCATGGTGTAGATCAGGGCGCGGTGGTGGTCGAGCATCAGGGTCCTCTCGCGGCTGGCGGTGGTGACAGACCAAAACCCGCGGGTACCTGTCAAGGCGTATCGGGAACCCCTAGAAACCGCGCCGTCTCAGCAGTGGCCTCGACCAGCGGCACGCGCCGCACCGCTGCCGTTTCGGGAAAGGCCGCCAGCAGTCGCGACGGGAGGGCCCGATCGAGCACCACGAAGACGCCGCGATCGTCGGCCCGGCGGATCAATCGGCCATAAGCCTGACGCAATCGCAGCCGGGCAATCCGGTCCGAATATTGCGGGCCGCCGAACACCGGCTTGCGGGCACGGTGCAAGATGTCCGGGCGCGGCCACGGCACCCGGTCGAACACCAGAAGCCGCAGCGAGCGGCCCGGCACGTCGACGCCGTCGCGGATCGCGTCGGTGCCGAGCAGGCACGAATCCTCCTCGGCGCGAAAAATGTCGACGAGCGTCGCGGTCGACATCGCCTCGACGTGCTGGGCCAGCAGCGACAGGCCGCGCGCTTCGAGCAGCGGGGCGATGCGATGGTGCACTGCGCGCAGCCGAGCGATCGCGGTGAACAGTCCGAGCGCGCCGCCCCCCGCCGCCATGAACAATGCCGCGTAGGCCGCGGCGACCTGGCCGATGTCGTCGCGCGGGATGTCCGTCACGACAAAGATGCGCGTCTGCGCCCGGTAGTCGAACGGCGAGGCGATCCGCGCGGCCGCGGGAGTGGCGGGCAAATGGCGCAGACCGGTCGCGGCTTCGGCACCGCGCCAGGCGAGGCCCGGGTCGGGGTCGCCGTCGGTCAGGGTCGCCGAGGTCACCACTAGGCCGTGCGCCGGGCGCGCTACCAGCTCGGCGAACGGGACGCCGGGGTCGACCCAGCTGCGAGTCACCGCGACATCGGTTTCGAGCCCGTCGATCCGGTCGAGCGACAGCCACTCGACGGTTTCCGGCTGGGCCGGCTCGGCCAGATCGCGCAGCAGCTTGGCCCAGGCGGCGAGCTGCTGATCGGCGCGACGGTCGAGGCTGCGCACGGTCGCGTCGAGCCGCTGGCGCAGACCCGGCTCGGGCGGATTGTCCGGGTCTTCGAGCCGCTGGCGCAAGATTGCGGCGAGCCGCTTCAGGGCGGAGGCCAGGCGCTCGAGCCCCTGGGCGAGCGGGAGGCCGAGCTCCACCAGCCCGGCGACCGGCGGCCGCGCCTCGGCTTGGAGCCCGTAGCCGGCATCGGCCAACGCCGCCCGCGCCAGCACCTGTTGCCGGACCAATGTCAGGAAGCCCTCGAACCCTTGCAAGCCGCTGCCGTCAGCGACCCGCTGAGCCCAGCCGTCGCCGGGGAGCACACGTGCGGCGCCGAGCACCTCGATCAGCGCCCGCACGCCAGTGTCATTGCCCTCCACGAGATCGCCGATCCGCCGGCGCAGACCGCGGGCGCGCGACCCGCCCGAGGTTTCGGCGCCGACGATCCAGCGGCGCAGCTCGCGCCCCTCGCGGCCCGACAGACGGACCGAAAAGGCGTTGTCCGCAGCCTCCAGAAGATGGTGGCCTTCGTCGAAGACGTAGCGGGTCGGCACCGTCGCATCGTCGAGCCCGCCGAGTGCCGCCTGGGTCATGACCAGTGCGTGATTGGCGACGACGATGCGCGCGCCGCGCGCCTTGCGGATGTTCTTCTCGACAAAGCAACGGCGAAAATGCGGGCAGGCGGAATGGACGCATTCGCCGCGGCGGTCGGCGAGCGCACCGACCCGCGCGCGGCCGATCAGCTCGCCGAGCCAGCCGGGAAAGTCCCCGGCGACCAAGTCCCCCGATTCGCTCGCGGCAATCCAGCGCGCGACCAGCCCCAGCGGCACCGCCGCCCGCCCCGGCCGGATCGCCGCGGCGCCAGCGGCCTCCTCGTAATTTAAGAGGCACAGGAAATTCTCCCGCCCCTTGCGCACGACGACACGACGACGCTTGTCGTCCGGGTCGGGATAAAGCCGGTCGAGCTCGGCAGCGATCTGGGTCTGCAAATTGCGGGTGAAGGTCGAGATCCACACCGAACCGCGGTTCCGCTCGGCCCACAGGCTTGCGGGCGCAATATAGCCGAGCGTCTTGCCGACTCCGGTGCCGGCCTCGGCCAGCACTGCATGGGGCCGGTCGGCGAGGTCGCGCGGAGCAAAGGCGGCGCTGACGGCAGCGGCATATTCGGCCTGTTGCGGGCGCCCCTCGGAATCGGCGCCGAGCAGCTGCGCGAGACGGGAGCGCGCCTCTTCGGGGTGCACCGGCTCGTTGCCGGGTGCGGGCCCTGGCGCCGCCTCGGCCCATTCGGCGAGCCGCGTCCACACCCGCAAGCCCGCCGTATGCCGTTTTGCGCCGGCCTCGGCCGCGGGCAGCGCCGCCAACACCGCCGGCGCCCACAGCCAGCCGCCGCGGTCCATTGCCTCGGCCACGGCGCGCAGCTCGGGATCAGTCTCCTGCCCGAGCGCTTCGAGCAAGGCGCGCGCCGCCGTCGCCAGGCTCGCGCAGGCCTCTAGCGGGCGGTGCGGCGGCGGCAGCCCGAGCGCTTCGGCGAGGCCGCGCGCGGTCGGCACGCAGAACCGGGCCGGATGGACAAAGGCGAACAGTTCGAGCAGGTCGAGCGCCGCGAACCCCGGCGTGTCGAGGCGTCCCGCGGTGGCGATCGCGTGGCACAGCATCGGCGGCTCGATTTGGACCCGGTCGCGCGCTTCGGCCGGCGACAATGCCTCGATTTCGCCGTCGGGCGTCAGCCACAAGATGTCGTGGAAGCCGGCGACCAGCACCGGCGCCCGCGGCACCAGCACGCGCCGCGCACCGGCCACACGGTTGCGATCGCCATCGGACATCAGCGACATGATCTAGCACAGGTGCGGCGCCGCCTGCGCGCTGGTATCTTCGGCCGGAATTCGGCGAACCCCGATCGATGCCCGACCTCTATCCGCTGATCCGCCCGGTCCTGCGCCGGCTGCCGCGCGAAGCGGCGCACGAGTTGACGCTGCGCGCGCTCGAGATCGGATTGGGCCGGCTTTGCGTCGGCCCCGCGGCACGGCGGCCCGATCCGGCTATCCTGGGACAGCGCCTGTGGGGACTGGACTTCGCCAACCCGGTCGGGATCGCCGCCGGCTACGACAAGGATGCCCGCGCGCCGGATGCGATACGGCGGCTCGGTTTCGGCTTTGTCGAGGTAGGCACCGTTACCCCGCGCGCGCAGGCCGGCAACCCGAAGCCCCGAATCTTTCGTCTTGATCAGGACGGAGCCGTGATCAACCGCATGGGCTTTAACAGCACCGGGTTCGACACGGTCGCCGACCGGCTGTCGCGACGCGTCCGTGCCGGCATTGTCGGGGTGAATTTGGGCAAGAATCGCGACAGCCTGGACGCTGCCGCCGATTACGAGCACGGCATCCGGCGCATGGCCGGGCTGGCCGATTATCTGGTCGTCAACATTTCCTCTCCCAACACGCCCGGATTGCGTGGCCTGCAAGCCCGCGCGCCGCTCAATTCGCTGCTGCGCCGGCTGATCGCGGCGCGCAAAAAGACCGGCAGTGGCCCGCCGCTGCTGCTCAAGGTGGCGCCCGATCTGACCTTCGCCGAATGCCGCGACATCGCCGAGGTGGCGCTGGATACCGGCATCGACGGGCTGATCGTCGCCAACACGACGATCGAGCGTCCGGCCACACTCGTCAGCCGCTATGCCGCCGAAGCCGGGGGCCTGAGCGGCCGGCCGCTGTTCGCCGCTTCGACCGCGCTGCTGGCCGAACTGTACCGGCTGACGCAAGGACGCCTGCCATTGATCGGGGTCGGCGGGGTGGCGAGTCCGGAGGATGCCTATGCCAAGATCCGCGCCGGCGCCAGCCTGGTGCAGCTCTATACCGCGCTGGTGTTCGCCGGCCCGGGCCTCGTTGGACGCATCAAGCGGGGGCTCGCCGATCTGATCCGCGGCGATCGCTTCGCCTCGATCGCCGAGGCGGTCGGGAGCGCGCACGATTCACGGTCGTCGTCGCTATCGATCGCTCCCGCCGACAGCTTCGCCGCCAAGGCATGATTTAATCGAGGGTTCGCTACCGAACCTTCCGTCCTAGCACGCCATACAAAGGAGTCCCCCGCGCGCGCTCTCCTTCGCCCGCGCGAACAAGCCTGTGAAGGTGCCGATGTCGCGCCGCCGAGATTGCTTCAATGCGCTTGCAATGGCTCCGTAAATTGGTTGCGCGCTTCGAGGAGCGGAGCGACCAAGCAATCTCGCGAGAAAGAATCTGTGTCGCTCGCACCACTCCGATTTACCCCTCGGCCGATGTCACCTGGATCTCGTCGAGGCTCGCATAGCGATAGACGATGACCGAGCCGACCCAGGCGGCGATAAAGAGGCCGATGATGGCGGTGCCGAGCGCCGTAAAGCTATCGTTCAGCGCGCCGACGCCGTGCCAGAATGCGCCTTTCAGCGCGAACTGATCGCCCATCAATCCCAAGGTCTCGATACCCCCGATCAGCACCGCAACCACGACCGACGCGAAGGTGATGGTCAGGTTGTAGTAGAGCTTGCGCAGCGGCTTGACGAACGCCCAGTCATAGGCGCTCAGCATCAGGATGCCGTCGGTGGTGTCGATCAGCGACATTCCGGCGGCGAACAGGGCCGGGAACAGCATGATCGACCAGCTCGACAGGCCTTTGGCGGCCGCGGTCGCCGAAATGCCGAGCAGCGCCACCTCGGTCGCGGTGTCGAACCCGAGCCCGAACAGGAATCCGAGTGGATACATGTGCCAGCTCGCACCGATCAGCCGGAACAGCGGGCGGAACAGGCGCGCGAGCAGGCCGCGGCGGTTGAGCAGCAGATCGAAATCATCCGCCGCGTAATGGCCGCCCTTGCGCACCTGCCGGAAGGTCCGCCAGACGCCGCGCAGGATGATCAGGTTGACGATGGCGATGGCGAACAGGAACAACGCCGAGACGCCGGTGCCAACGACGCTGCCGATCGTCTCGAACCGGTCGAAGGACCCCGCCAGCGCGGTCGCCGTGGCAGCCACGCCCGCCGAGGCCAGGATCACGACGGTCGAGTGGCCCATCGCGAAGAACAAGCCGACCGCGACCGACCGCTTGCCTTCCTGCATCAGTTTGCGAGTGGCGTTGTCGATCGCCGCGATATGGTCGGCGTCGACCGCGTGACGCAGGCCGAACCCATAGGCCAAGAACGCGGTGCCGAGCAGCACCGGCTGGCCGCCAAACACCACCGCCGCCCATGCCCAAACGCTCAGATTGGCGAGGATCAAGAGCGCGTAGATGGCGATGATCGGCTGCCGCAGGCCGGCGGGCCGGCGAAGGGTTCGGCTCAGCAGGGTGAGCATGTCGGTTTCTCTTTCAGTCCCTTATCAAAATGAGGCGAACGATCCCGACACCCTCATCGTCACCCCGAGAAAGAGGTTGGAATCCATTCGGCCTGGACCAGTCGGGTTCGCGATCGAACCCTCCATTCCGGCTGCCCCGGCGAAAGCTGGGACCTATGGTGCTGGCAACCTGCGTGTTTTTGCTCATTCCCGGGAGGACCGGCACCGAATGAGGGCAAATGACCGAGCGGCGGAGCGATTGGTCCTGGGTTCCGCCGGGAAAGTGATGGAAACGGCACTGACCGGGCGCGGGTTGGATTTCGGCTTCACAAGCGGAAGGTAGAGCCAAACTCCGGGAAGGGGGACTCTACAACGGAATCGTGAACTTCCCCCTGGGATCGAGGCGACCGGAATTGGCCGCCGTTTACCCGGTACGCGCGGGTGCTCCGAGCAGATGCAGGCGAAGCTAAAAAAATTCAAGGCGCAGAAAACGCGCATGGCGGCGTTAACGTGCGGAAGGGCGCCGTCGCCCGGTCGGCCTCGAATAGGCCCGATCCCGGCTGCGCAGCGGCGAATCTGCGCTGTCGGAATTCGGGTGGGGCCGGACGGCAGCCGAACGGCGCCGGGTTGTATGACGCCTCAACGCTGCCCGCCCCAGAATACCCTCTCGCGCCGCTCCGCCTCGCGCGCGGCGATCGCCCGCAGCAGGGTGTCGATCACCTGCGAGAGCGCGAGCGCCTCGCCGGGGGTGATGACGCCCTCTGCCGCCGCCGCGGCGACCGCCGCCACGGCACCGGCGACGTCCTTGGCGCTTTCGAGCGGGGGCAGCTCGAACTCGACCGGCGCTCCGCGGCGCGGCGCCGTAACGCGGCTGAGGCAGAACCGCAACGCCGCCACGTCGCCGCCGAGCGCCAGCTCGACGGCCTTGTGCGTCAACGCCTCGGCCTCCTGGTCGAGCAGCGATTGCGCTGCGCGGGTGGCCCGGTTCTTCGATCCCCTGGGCCGGCCGGCGGGGTTGCCGGACTGCCCCTGCGCGAACCGCCCATCCGGCCCGCGCACTCCTGTTTCCCCTGTTATTTGCACGGAATCTACTGGCGCCACCCGATCCTCCATATATGCCAAAGGCACCCTTCCGATCACCCGACCGGACGCGATCATGACATGAGATTATGGCAATTTTGTTGTTGCGATTGTCAATTGGTGGGCCGGCTTCCCGGCCGAGAACACGTCGTTCGAGTGGCCGGGATCAAGAAGACGACCGGAATCCAAAACCCTGGAGGATCGTCCTGTCGCGGCTTGTGCTTCCGTCACAGCCGGCTTGAGCCGGGCAGAAACACAAAATGGTGATCAGCGCTTTTTGCCGCTCGATCCGCCGGTTTGCGGGGGTTTTGCTGTGTGGGGACCGAAACGGCATGTTGGGACGGGCTTCGGTACATGGCTTGACCTCGGAGCGCCGGAAAGGCGAAAATCGCGGTTGATTCCGGCCGTTGCCCGGTTCACGGACCACGTGGTCCGTGTCGGCGGGGCGGACGGCGTACGCGTTCAACACGAGAGGGCTGCATTCGTGAGCATCGGAACACTCCCGCTATCGCATTTCACTGTTCTCGACTTGACGCATGCCCGCGCCGGGCCGACCGCGGTGCGCCAGCTCGCCGATTGGGGCGCCAACGTCATCAAGATCGAGCAGCGAGCCGACGACGGCCGCGACGTGACCGGCTCGCGGCGCGACGGCTTCGATTTCCAGAACCTGCACCGCAATAAGCGCAGCCTGACCCTCGATCTGAAGACCAAGGAAGGGTTGGCGATTTTCATGAAGCTCGCCGAGAAGGCCGATGTCATCGTCGAGAATTTCCGCTCGACCGTGAAGCATCGGCTCGGCGTCGATTACGAGAGCGTCAAGAAGATCAACCCGCGCATCGTCTATGGCAGCATCTCGGGGTTCGGCCAGACCGGGCCCTATGCCAAGCGGCCGGGGGTCGACCAGATCGCCCAAGGCATGGGCGGGCTGATGTCGATCACCGGATTGCCGGGGCAGGGGCCGGTGCGGGTCGGCATCCCGATCGACGATCTGTGCGCCGGGTTGCTGCTCGCGCAAGGGATCTTAATGGCGTTGATCGAACGCGAGAAATCGGGCGAGGGGCAGTGGGTGCACACCTCGCTGCTGGAAGCGCAGATCTTTATGCTCGATTTCCAGGCGTCGCGCTGGCTGATGGCCGGCGAAGTGGCGAAGCAGGCCGGCAACGACCACCCGACCGGGATCCCGACTGGGCTGTTTCCGACCGCCGACGGCCAGATCAACATCGCCGCCTCGGGCGACCACATGTTCCGCCGCTTCTGCGAGGCGGCCGATGCGATGGCGCTGCTCGGCGATCCCGATTACGCGACCGGGCTGCAGCGCTCGAAGAACCGCAAAGCGCTGAACGAGCGGATCGCCGAGATCACCAAAAAGCGCCCGAGCGCCTATTGGGTCGAATTGATGAACGAGGTCGGCGTGCCGTGCGGGCCGCTCTATACGATCGACCAGACCTTTGCCGACCCGCAGGTGCAGCACCTCGAAATGGCGCGGCCGATCGACCATCCAAAGCTCGGGGCCATCAAGGTGGTCGGCCAGGCGATCAACATGACCCGCACGCCCGAACCCGAAAAGCTGCGCCCGACCCCGGGTCTGAGCGAGCACACCGACGAGGTCTTGCGCGAACTCGGCTACAACGAGGCGGCGATCGCCGATCTGCACGCTCGCGAAATCGTCTGACCAGAGCAAGCCGACCAACGCCAGCAGCCGCAACGTCCCCGTAGCTCAGCCGGATAGAGCAACAGTTTCCTAAACTGTGGGTCGCGTGTTCGAGTCACGCCGGGGACGCCATAATATCAAAAGGTTAGTCTGAGGAAATCAAGGCACTCAGCGGTCAAAGCGGCAGCTGGGTAACGTTTTGGGTAACAGGCCGAACCACTCGCGGAGTGGGAGTTGCCGAGCCGGGCGCGGTCCGCAAAGGGAAAATGTGCGCTGCCGGCCGGTGGGCGATAGGCACATGCCAACGTGCGCTTCCAGTTCGCCACTTGCGTGATAGCCAAAATGGACACCCTGGCCGAGGCTTCCAGATCTTGGCTGATGATGTGAACATGGTCGAATTTGAAGGCGAGATTGCTCATTTTTGTGCCCCGTCTGTGAGATCGTCCCGGGCGATCGCATCGGCCGCGCACGCCGGCTTCAGCGAGAGTAATGGGCCATGATCGCTCCTGCCGACAAATCGTCATTTGCTTCGCCCATGTTGCTTATCGCTCCAGGAACGGTTCTCGGCGCTCGAGACCGGCATCAACAGCTTTGCGGTCCGCGATCCCGAGACCCTGGATAACCGGGTGGGCGAAGCCGACGTGCTGGTGATCTCCGGGCTGTGGCAGAATCAGCTCCTTGATCAGGCGAAGAGACTTCGCTTCATTCAGTCGATCGGCGCCGGCACCGACCAATTCCCGCGCGAAGAGCTGGCAAGGCGCGGCATCCGGCTATCGAGTGCCCGAGGCGTCAATGCTCGCGCGGTCGCCGAACACGCGATGGCGCTGATGCTGGCCTTGAGCCGCCGTCTTCCGGAGGCCCGCGACAACCAAGGAAGGCGCGTCTGGCGGGGGATGATCGGCGATCTCGCCCAACGCGAGGACGAGGTCGGCGGCAAGACGCTCCTTGTCGTCGGCCTGGGGGACATCGGCGGACGACTGGCCCGATTGGCTAAGGCCTTCGATATGCACGTCGTCGGTTTACGGCGCCATCCGGCTTCGGGCCGCGGTTCTGCGGATGCGGTGCACGCCATGGACGAGCTCAACGCGCTCCTGCCTGTTGCCGATTTCGTGGCCCTCACCTGTCCGCTCACCGCAGAGACGGAAAACCTGATCGACGCCGAAGCGCTCAGCCGAACGAAACCGACCGACCACCTGGTGAACGTGGCGCGCGGGCGGGTAGTCGATGAGTCGGCGCTGATCGAGGCGCTGGCGACGCACCGCATCGCAGGCGCCGGCATCGACGTGACGGCGGAAGAACCGCTGGCGCCGAGTTCGCCGCTTTGGGCGATGGAGCATGTCCTGATCACGCCCCACACCGCGGGCGAGACCCGGCGTTACAAGGACAACGTCATCGAGATCCTGCTCGACAATCTGGGGCGTCTCTGGCGTGGCGAAGACGCAATTGCGCAACCAGATTGTCTGAGGCTTTCGCCGAACAGCGCTCCCCCTTGTGGCCAGGCCGACCCGCGCCTTCGAGCCGGAACGCCGGTTTGCGATCGTGAAGATTGCACCCTTTTCAGTTTGCCCGAACGATGGGGAGATGCCGGGTCGAGCGCGCCCCTCAATCGACAGCGAGTTCACCAAAGGGAGAAGGTCGGATGGGCGGGCTGGACGGAAAAGTGGCGATCGTAATGGGCGCGGCACGGGGCCTCGGGCGGGCATATGCCAAGAGGCTTGCCGGGCTCGGCGCCAAGCTGGTGGTTGCCGACCTCAACTTGCGTTCGTACGAGGAGTTCGAGACCGAGGCGCAGGATATGACCGGTGAAAATACCGTCGCCGAGATCGAGGCGTCGGGCGGGACGGCGTTGGGGATCGAGGTTGATGTCCGGGATAATGCGGCAGTCGAAGCAATGGTGGCGCGAGTTGTTCAGGAGTGGGGGCGGGTTGACGTGCTAGTCGCCAATGCCGGTGGTGGCCGTGGTCGGCCGATGGACACCAAGGCGAGTTCCCTCGACCCGGCGCTGTTGCACCTCGTTACCGAGATGAACCTGTTCGGGACCGTCCTATAGCTGCAATGCGGTCGCCCCTATCATGAAGCAGCAGCGATCGGGGAAGATCATCACGGTGAGCTCGATAGCTGGCACGGCACCATCTGCTGATGGCGGGTATTCTCATTACGGCGCAGCGAAGGCCGCCATCGCCCATTACACGAGATATCTGGCGCAGGTTGCGCTCCGGCGCCTTGGGACGGTCGCTGCCCGGAATGACCCTCGCCATGATTTGCCCGGTTGCGATCACGCCCGGCGCAATGCAGTTCGCGGTGATCCCAAACGGGCCAAGATAATCTTCTGCGGCGGGCCTGCTCCTCGGGGCTGATGGAAGCCGGGTCCTCGCGGAACTCCGGGCCCATCGCCATCGCCTTCTTGACCGCTGGGCGCTCGCCGATCTCCTCGAGCCAGCGTTTCACGTTCGGGAACTCGTCGATGTCGATTTTCCGGGTCGCCCAGCTCGATGCCCACGGATAGCAGATCATGTCGGCGATCGTGTATTGGCCGGCGGCGAGATAACGCTTGTTGAACAAGCCCAGGTTCATAACCCCGTAAATGCGATGAGCTTCATTGTCGAAGCGACGGATCGCGTAGGATAGATCCCCGTTGTTCTCGGCCTCGAGCGCACGTCGGAAATGGCCTTGTTCGCCAAGCTTGGGGCCCTCATCATGGTGTTCTCGCTCCGAGGGATGGTAAATGGGTTATATGTATTGCCCCGAACCAGAGCTCCAGCCTGCGGTGTTCAGGCACGGACGCCCCTTAGCTGCATCATTCATTGCCTGTGGGCAGGCGACCGCCCGTGCTAAGGCTTGAGATCACGACAGAAGTTCTTCATTCAAGGCGGCGCGATGACGCCCTTACAATGAAATGGAGCGAGCGCGTCCGGAAATCCCAGTATGCCAGCTTCAACTTGTGGGACAACCATAGAGATGCGACGCGCATCTTGGTTTTGAACGACGCTCGCTTCCATGCCGACGCGCGAATTTTGTGCAATGTAGTCGATATCGAGCCATCCTCTATAGCACCGTATGTCTTGGTTCCCGGGATGCGGCGGTAATTTCCGAGCACCTCGTCAATATATAGAGGTTCAATAGCTTGCACTACAGCAAGGATGAACTCGACGTCCATGCCAAAATGTTCTTCTACATTATAAGGTCCAATTACGTCATGGACCGCTTTCGGATAAAAATATGCAACAGGATTGTTCGGGAATGGCCACATTTGGTCGTCAACCATAATATTCTCAAATTTAAGAACGCTGGGGCGGTTGACGTATGAGAGTTTGTCACCTATCGTAAGTACATTACACGCGCCAACAACAAACCGTGGCCCGGGCAAGCTTTCGATTATCGTGGAAACGCGCGTAAGAGCGCCCGGCTCGTAGAAATCGTCCGCGTTCAGGATGCCGATATATTCGGCTCTTGCCATGTTGATGCCTTTATTCTGCGCATCGGATTGCCCCCGGTCGCGCTCCGATACCCATCGCAGATGAGGATGGATCTTGGCTTTCTCGGCAAGGATCTGTGGGGTCCGGTCACTGGACCCGCCGTCAACGACGATGTGCTCGACCTCAACGCAGTTTTGCGCCGCAACGGATTTATACATCCAGAGATGAACTGTTCACCATTGTAAACCGGAGTGATGATGCTGAGTGTCGGTTTCGTTCCCATATCGCCGCCCATGTTCGTGCTCACCGTCTTGCCGGTCACATCTATCATCCAAAGTTCGTATCGAGCGACGACGAGGGCCCGAGGGACGAAGTCCGAACGGCAAGGCGCTGAGAAGTCGATTTGGACGGCCCGCCTGACGCTCCAGGTTCGCGGCTCCGTGATCGCCTCCGGCTTGATGGAGTATCGCGAGTAGGAGGACGTGCTCGCGTGGACCGTACGTGGCACCGTGAGGATTTTGCTCATGAACTCTCTCCCAACTTCATGATAAATTTGGAAATGACAAAGCGTGCTCTGATCACTGGCGTTACCGGGCAGGATGGCGCATACCTTACCGAGTTCCTGCTTGCCAAGGGTTACGATGTCCACGGCGTTATGCGGCGGGCCAGCCTCTTCAATACCGATCGCATTGATCACCTCTACCACGATCCGCATCGGGCCGGCGCCAAGCTGACTCTCCACTTTGGCGACCTGACGGACGGTACGGCGCTCCGCCGCGTGCTTGAAACGGTCGATCCGGACGAGGTTTACAATCTGGGCGCCCAAAGTCACGTCAAGGTCTCGTTCGACATTCCCGAATATACTGCCGAGGTCGTCGCCTTAGGCACGCTTCGCCTGATCGAGGCGTTGCGCGACCATATGACGCATGGCGGCCGTTCGGCATGCTACTATCAAGCGGGCTCCTCCGAGATGTTTGGTGCGGCCCCGCCGCCGCAATGCGAAAGCACCCCGTTTTACCCGCGAAGCCCTTATGGCGTCAGCAAGGTCGCAGCGCACTGGTTTGCGGTGAATTACCGCGAAGCCTATGGTCTCTTCATCTGCAATGGTATTCTATTCAATCATGAAAGCCCCCGCCGCGGCGAAACGTTTGTGACGCGAAAGGTGACGCGCGCGGTGGGTCGGATCAGTCAAGGGTTGCAAGATAAGCTCTATCTGGGCAATCTGGAGGCGCAGCGTGATTGGGGTTTCGCTGGTGACTATGTCGAGGCTATGTGGTTGATGCTGCAGCAGGAGCGGCCCGACGATTACGTCATCGCGACCGGCGAAGCTCATACCGTGCGCGATTTCGTGCAGCTCGCCTTCGCTGAAGCGGGCCTCGATTGGCAGCACCACGTTGCTATCGACGATCGCTATTTCCGGCCGACCGAGGTTGATGTGTTGCGCGGTGATGCCGAGAAGGCCCGACGAATTCTCGGTTGGCGGCCTCGGGTTTCCTTCGTGGAGTTAATTCGCATGATGGTGACCCACGACATCGACCTCGCGCGGCGCGAACTGACCGTGAACCAAGCCGGGTTTGCCGATCCGGTGCGAGGCGCGGCGCTCGCTGGAGGAGATTGACGACATGCCGACGACGATCTTTCCGCTGAAGGGACGACGGTTTTCGTCGCCGGGCACCGCGGGATGGTGGGCTCGGCGCTGATGCGCCGGCTTGCGCGCGAGGACTGCCAGCTTCTGACCGTCGGACGCGACGCCGTTGATCTGCGCAACCAGCCGGCAGTCGACCGCTGGTTGGGCGAGCATCGGCCCGAGGCGGTATTGCTGGCCGCGGCGCGGTCGGCGGGATTCATCAGAACGACACCCATCCCGGCGATTTTCTCTATGGCAATTTGGCGATCGCCACCAATGCCATCGAGGCCGCGCGACGATCGCGTGTCGCCAAGCTGTTGTTTCTGGGATCGTCCTGCATCTATCCGCGATTTGCGCCGCAGCCGATGCCGGAAAGCTGCCTATTAAGCGGCCCGCTCGAACCGACCAATGAATGGTATGCGATTGCCAAGATCGCCGGGATCAAACTATGCCAGGCGTATCGTCGGCAACAT
>CAWHWB010000016.1:0-64945 GCA_963832875.1 uncultured Alphaproteobacteria bacterium
GGAGCGCGGAGTGGCGTCCCCTACCGGATTCGAACCGGTGTTGCCGCCGTGAGAGGGCGGTGTCCTGGGCCTCTAGACGAAGGGGACGAGGCGTTGCCGCTTAATAGCCGTTGGCCCGGCCTGGAGCAAGCGGCGGCTCAGGGTGCGCGCAGCCCGGCTCATTCGCGGAAATTCTGATACTGCAGCGGCTGGTCGAGCTTGAGACCGCGGACCGCGGCGATCGCAGCCTGCAGGTCGTCGCGCTTTTTGCCGGTGACGCGCAATTCGTCGCCCTGGATCGACACCTGCACCTTGAGCTTCTTGTCCTTGATTTCGCGGATCAGCTGGCGGGCGAGGTCGGCGCCGACCCCCTGGCGCAGCGCGATCGTCTGGCGCACGGTGTTGCCGGAAGCCTTTTCCGGCGGTTTGTAGTCGAGCGCGCCCGGCTCGACCTTGCGCCGGGTCATATGGACCTTGAGCAACTCGTGCATCTGCTTCAGCTTGAGATCGTCGTCGGCGAGCAAGGTCAGCGCTCCGTCGTTACGCTCGATCGAGCACTTGCTGGCCTTGAAGTCGAACCGCGTCGCGATCTCGCGGGTCATCCCGGCGACGGCGTTGTCGACCTCGGCCAAGTCGATCCGCGAGACGATGTCGAAGCTCGGCACGGCGCGTCCCTTCCCGCTCGAAGATATTTTCGTCCGATATAGTGCTTTGGGCGATATAGCGCACCCGCCGGCAAAAATCAGCGCCGATCGCCGGGCTCCTGTTCCGGCCGCGTGAACACCGGCTCTTCCATCACAGATTGGAGAAAGGCGCGCACCCGCTGATAGACTGCATCGCGCGGCAATCTTTGCGGCGGCGCGGTTGTCGCCTCGTCGATTTGCACGTGTCGCCCCCATTCGCCGACCGTGACGCGGAGCTCGGGGTCGGCGAGGATGAAATCGGCCGTCTGATTTTGCGTGCCGAGGCTGGGGGCGCCGTTTTCCTCGGTCAATTCGCGATAAAGCTCGATCACATAGGCGATCGCGCTCTGTATCAGCGCGGTGTCTTCGGTGAGTGCGTTCACGGCGTCTTCCCGTTTTCGATACCTTTGAGGAGAACACCCTCGGAGGGTCAGCGTCCGCTGCGCCTTTGTCGCGCATAAGCGCGCGCCGTCGCCGCGAGCCCGGCCGCGGTCGCTACCGTGGGCGACCAGCCGAGCGCCTGGCGCGCCTCGCCGTCATCGACCTGCAGGGACGCGGTCAGGCTGGTGATCATCGGCCCGAGCAGCGGAAGCCACGAAGACGCGGCAAAGGCCGGCATGGGCATGGTGAACAGCCGCACCCGGCAGCCGAGCCCGTCCGCCAGCCCGCGGATCAGTTCCGGCGTCGACAGATCGGCCGCGTCGCGCGCCAGCAGCACCCGGCCGCCGGCATCGGGATGGGTGCACGCCGCTGCCGCGAGATCGACGAGGTTGTCGATAAAGATCAGGCTGCGGCTGTTATCGATGCCGGCCAACGGCAAGGGCAGCCGGCTGTCAATCAGCCGGAGCAGCGCCTTGAGATTGCCCTTGGCCCCGGGCCCGTAGACCAGCGGCGGCCGCAGCGTGACCAGGTCGAGCCCGCCCGCCCGCGCCGCGGCGGCGACCGCCTGCTCGATCGCCAGCTTCGCCCGGCCGTAGGGATCGACTGGCAGCACCTGGTCGCCGGCGCGGAACGGCGCACCCGGAGGGGTCGAGGCGCCCATCGCCCTGATCGAGCTCATCAGCACGAAGCGGCGCCCCTCCGCCGCGGCGGCGGCGCGCGCCAATGCCGCGGCCGCGGCGGCTTCAAGCTCGGCGTCGGCAATGCGGCGCGGGCGGTGAGCGCGAGTCGCCAGGTGGAGGACGATGTCGTCTCGCTGCAGCAGAGCCGACCAGTCGGTGCGCGGCCCGATATTCCCGACCGGGCACAGAACGACGCCGGCGATCGGCTCCGCCGGGCCGCGGGTGACGCCGATTACAGCATGGCCGCGGCGGGCCAGTTCGCGACACAGCGCCGCGCCGATGAAGCCGGCCGCGCCAGTCACCACGATGCGCGCCAAACCCTCGTCCCCGCCGCGGGCTTGCGGATGATTGCGCAAGCCATCTTAGCCCCGATGCATTAGAGAGGGACCGGCCCGCAGGCAAGGCCGCCGAGCCCGCCGTGATTTCAATGATTGCCGTTTCCGCGTGACGCGTTCCGATTCGATCCGACCCGCCTCCTCGCCGCCGGCCTGCGTTGCAGGTCGCGATAGGCGACGCCCGAAGCTGCTGTTTCTGGTCACCGAGGATTGGTATTTCTGCTCGCATCGCCTGCCGGTGGCGCGGGCCGCGCGCGACGCCGGCTTCGAGGTTGTCGTTGCGGCTCGGGTGCGGGCGCACGGCCGGCAGATCGTCGACGAGGGTTTCGCTTTGCGGCCGATCGCCTGGCGCCGGCATGGCGACGGCATGGTCGGCGCGGTGCGTGCGGTCGGCAAGATCGCGCGGCTCTATCGCGACGAGCGCCCGGACATCGTGCATCACGTGGCGCTGAAGCCGGTGCTGTTCGGCGGGCTCGCCTACACCTTCGCGTTTTGCGGGGCCCCCGACGCGCCGGCGGCGATCCAATCGCTGATGGGCCTCGGTTCGGGCTTTTCGGCGGCGGCGCTCGCCGCGCCGCTGCGCCGGCCGGCGCTCGGCCTCGCCCTGCGCCTGGTCGCCGCGAGAGGCCGCGGGCGCATCGTGGTGCAGAACCCGGAAGACGCCGCATTCCTTGCCGGGCTCGGGATCGCGACCCAGCGGATCGCGCTGATCCGGGGATCGGGGATCGATGCCAGGCATTTCGCCCCGCTACCGCCGTCCGCCGCCGGGACCGTCACCGTGGCGCTGGTCTCGCGCATGCTGCGCGACAAGGGGGTGCTCGATGCCGTCGCCGCCATCCGACAGCTGCGGGCGCGGGGTCTGCCGGTGACGCTGGAGCTGGCCGGACCGACCGACCCGGACAATCGGGGCTCGCTGTCGCCGGCAGCCTTGTCACGGCTCGCCAGCGAACCGGGAGTCAGCTGGCTCGGCCCGGTGGCCGACGTGCGCGACGTGTGGCGCCGCGCGGCGATCGCGGTGCTGCCCTCGACTTATGGCGAAGGCGTGCCCAAGGCCTTGCTCGAAGCCGCCGCCTGCGCCCGGCCGATTGTCGCCAGCGACGTTCCGGGCTGCCGCGAGGCGGTCCGCCCCGGTCGCAACGGCATCCTGGTGCCGCCGCGCGACATCGGCGCGCTGGCCGATGCGATTGCGACGCTCGCCGTCGATCCGGAGCTTCGCGAGAGGATGGGTCGCTCCGGGCGGAGCTTGATCGAGGGCGAGTTTGCCGAGGAGATCGTCGCCGGCGAGACCTTGGCGCTCTATCGCACGGCACTCGCCGAACGAGCGGCGGCGTGCGCGCGAGCCGAGAAGGAGAGGCGATGATCCGCTGCTGGATCGCCGCCGCGGCTCTGGGGGGGTTCGCGTCGGTCGCGGCAGGAGCGATCGCCGCGCATCTCGCCGGCGGCGACGCGGGCGCGGCCGGGCTGCTGCGCACCGGCGCGCTTTATGGCATCGTTCACGCTGCGGCCTTGCTGGCGGTCGCCGCCCTCGCCGAACGCAACGATTCGCCGGATGTTTTGTTAACCTTCGCGGGATATGGTTTTGCCGCCGGTATTTTTCTGTTCAGCCTCAGCCTGTACGGACTGGCGCTGAGCGGCGAGACGGCATTCGGCCTGGTTACGCCCTTGGGCGGCGTCGGCTTCTTGGCCGGCTGGGCGGCGCTCGGGCTCCACGCCGTACGTCGCCGCTGAGCGGCGGCGCGCGCGACCCGACGACGCGCGGGCCTGGCGATTGCGATTATGGCGGCCGCGCGAGTGTGCGACACTTCGCCCGTTTCGTCCGCCGCGAGGTGATCCGATGACGACGCTCCTCTACAGCCACGACGCCTGTCTCGAGCACGATCCCGGCAGGCACCATCCCGAATCGCCGGCCCGTTTGCGCGCCGTCCTGGAAGCGATCTCGGGGCCGGATTTCGCCCGGCTCCAGCGCCGCGAAGCGCCGGAAGCACCGCTCGACGATTTGCTGCGAGTCCATTCACGCCATCATGTCGAGCGCGTGCTCGCGGCCGTTCCCAAATCGGGCCATGTCGCGATCGATGCCGACACGGTGCTGTCGCCGGCCTCCGGAAGGGCTGCCTTGCGCGCCGCGGGAGCGGTCGCCGCGGCGGTCGACGCTGTCGTGGCGGGCGAGGCCGACAACGCCTTTTGCGCGGTGCGCCCGCCCGGCCACCACGCCGAGCCCGAGCGGGCGATGGGCTTCTGCCTGTTCAACAACGCCGCGATCGGCGCGTTGCGGGCGCGCGAGGCTCACGGCCTCGAGCGCGTGGCGGTCGTCGATTTCGACGTCCATCACGGCAACGGAACTCAGGCGCGGTTCGAAGAGGACGAAACCCTGTTCTACGCCTCGACGCATCAGTATCCGCTCTATCCCGGCACCGGCGCGGCGAGCGATACCGGGGTCGGGAACATTGTTAACGTGCCATTGCGCCCGATGTCGGGCTCGGCTCCGTTTCGTCTCGCCATGACCGGGCATATCCTGCCAGCGCTCGACGCTTTCCGCCCCGAGCTGGTGCTGATCTCGGCCGGGTTCGACGCGCACCGTAGCGATCCGTTGGCTCAGCTGATGCTCGAGGAGAGCGACTACATCTGGGTCACCGGACAGCTCGTCGAAATCGCCATCCGTCACGCGCAGGGGCGGGTCGTCTCGACGCTCGAGGGAGGCTATGATCTGGCCGCGCTCGGCGCCAGCACGGCGGCTCATCTGCGCATTCTGATGGCGGCGTGAGCAGCGGCTCGCCGGGCCGGCGCTTGTTGTAATATTACAACGACCGAGCGGTTTCGCACTCCCGCAGACCGCTAGAGCGGCCGACAGACCTCGCGTTATTTGCTACAAGAGTCCACATGGCCGAGACCAGCTTGCCCGCCGATATCGCGGTGATGAGTTTCGAGGATGCGCTTGCCGAGCTGGAACAGATCGTGCGGCGGCTCGAAGCCGGGCAGGTCAAGCTCGACGAGGCCATCCTGTCCTACGAGCGCGGGGCGCAGCTAAAGCAGCATTGCGAGAAGAAGCTCAACGAGGCGCAGCAGCGGGTCGAACGCATCGCGATCGGCCCCGACGGCGCCATTTCGGCGGAGCCGGCGAACCTTGACTGATACTTTATGGTCGGATGCGACCTTATTTCCCGAAGCCCTGGCGCAGGCCGCGGAGCTGACCGATCGAGCGCTTGACCGGCTGCTCGTCGTGCCGCCGGACCTGGAGGCGCGGGTGGTGGAGGCGATGCGTTATTCGGCATTGGCGCCGGGCAAGCGGATGCGCCCCTTCCTGGTGCTGGCTGGGGCTCGCCTCTTCGGCGTCGCCCGGCGTTGCGCGCTGCAAGTCGCGGTGGCAATCGAGATGGTCCATGCCTATTCTATGGTGCATGACGACCTGCCGGCGATGGACGATAGCGATCTGCGGCGCGGCCGCCCGACCTGCCACAAAGAGTTCGACGAAGCTACCGCCGTTCTCGCCGGTGACGGGTTGTTGACCCAGGCCTTTGAGGTGCTGGCGCATCCCGATACGCACCACGATCCCGCGGTGCGTTGCGAATTGGTGGCAGCCCTTGCCGCGGCGGCTGGCCCGGCGGGCATGGTCGGCGGCCAGATGATCGACCTGATCGCCGAGCATCAGACCCTCGACATCGGCGCCATCACCCGGCTGCAGCGGATGAAGACCGGGGCGCTGATCGCATTCTCGTGCGAGGCCGGGGCGATTCTCAGCAAGGCCTCGGCCGAGTCGCGAAGCGCGCTGCACGGTTACGCCCACGATCTGGGATTGGCCTATCAGATCGCCGACGATCTGCTCGATGTCGAAGGATTGGCGGCCGAGACCGGAAAGCCGGTCGGCGCCGATGCCGTCGCCGGCAAGGCCACCTTCGTCTCGATCCTCGGCGTCAAGCGGGCCCGGTCCCAGGCCGAGCTCCTGGTTCGCCAGGCGGTCGCGCATCTTGATTTGTTCGAGGGAAGAGCGGAACTTTTGAGAGAGGCGGCGCGATTCGTCATCAGCCGCCGCACCTAGGGAGCGCAGCATTGGATTCGAACCCGAATCGCCCGATTTCCAATCGGACGCCATTGCTCGACCGGATCGATGTGCCGGCCGATCTGCGCCGGCTGCCGGAGTCGGACCTGCGCCAGCTCGCCGATGAGTTGCGCACCGAGCTGATCGACGCCGTCTCGATCACCGGAGGCCATTTCGGCGCCGGGCTCGGCGTCGTCGAGCTGACCGTCGCTCTTCACTACGTCTTTGATACGCCTCATGACCGGCTGATCTGGGACGTTGGACATCAGGCCTATCCGCACAAGATCCTGACCGGCCGGCGCGACCGCATCCGCACGATACGCCAAGGCGGCGGGCTGTCGGGCTTTACCAAGCGATCGGAGAGCGAATACGACCCCTTCGGCGCGGCACACAGCTCGACCTCGATTTCCTCGGCGCTGGGCATGGCCGTCGCCCGCGATTTCCGCGGCGAACGCCGCAACGTCATCGCCGTCATCGGCGATGGGGCGATGAGCGCCGGCATGGCCTATGAAGCGATGAACAACGCCGGCGCAATGGATTCGCGGCTGATCGTGATCCTCAACGACAACGACATGTCGATCGCCCCGCCGGTGGGCGCCATGAGCGCCTACTTGTCGCGGCTCTTGTCGTCGAAATCGTTCATGTCCTTGCGGCACATCGCCAAGGAGGTGGCGCGGCATTTCCCCAAGCCCATCGAGGACGCGGCACGGCGGGCCGAGGAGCTGGCCCGCGGCTTGGTGACCGGCGGGACCTTGTTCGAGGAGATGGGCTTTTATTACGTCGGTCCGATCGACGGCCACAACATTGACCATTTGCTGCCGGTGCTCAAAAACGTCCGCGACACCAAGGAGCAGGGTCCGATCCTGGTGCACGCGGTCACCGAAAAGGGCCATGGCTATCTGTCCGCCGAGCAGGCTGACGACAAGTGGCACAGCGTCGCCAAGTTCGATGTGGTGACCGGCGCGCAGGCCAAATCGGCTTCGAAGGCGCCATCCTACACCTCGGTGTTCGCCAAGGCGCTGATCAGGGAGGCCGAAGCCGACGACCGCGTTGTCGCGATCACCGCGGCGATGCCGTCGGGCACCGGGCTCAACCTGTTCGGCGACAAGATTCCCCAAGCGCTGCTTCGATGTCGGCATTGCCGAACAGCACGCGGTCACGTTTGCCGCCGGTCTCGCCGCCGAGGGGATGAAGCCGTTCGCCGCGATCTACTCGACTTTTCTGCAGCGCGCCTACGACCAGGTCGTCCACGACGTCGCGATCCAAAAGCTGCCGGTGCGTTTTGCCATTGACCGGGCCGGCCTCGTTGGCCAGGACGGCCAGACCCATGCCGGCTCGTTCGATCTCGCCTACCTCGGCTGCCTGCCCGGGTTTACCATCATGGCCGCCGCCGACGAAGCCGACCTCGTGCACATGGTCTCGACCTGCGTCGCGATCGACGACGGACCGTCGGCGGTACGCTTCCCGCGCGGCGACGGGGTCGGCGTCGCTCTGCCGGAACAGGGCGTGCCGCTCGAGATCGGCCGCGGCCGGATCATGCGCGAAGGCAACACGATCGCGCTCCTCAGCCTCGGCGGCCGTCTTGCCGAGTGCATGAAGGCGGCGCAGGAGCTGGCTGCCTATGGGCTATCGACTACAGTCGCCGATGCCCGTTTTGCCAAGCCGCTCGACGCCGATCTCGTCGATCGCCTGGCGCGCGAGCACGAGGTTGTCATCACCATCGAGGAAGGGGCGATCGGCGGCTTCGGCAGCCATGTGCTGCAGCATCTGGCAATGAGCGGCCTGCTCGATCACGGCCTCAAGATCCGCACCATGGCGCTCCCAGACCTGTTCCTCGACCACGACAGCCCGCAGGCGCAATACGACCAGGCTGGGCTGAACGCCCGGCATATCGTGGCGATGGCCTTGTCCGCGCTGGGCCGCGAAATCGCCGCGCAGCCGGCCCGCGCTTAGCTTGTCCTGCGCTCGGCCCGAATAGATTTCGCAACGACCCGGAAGCGGTCTGCCCCTCACCCTCCCGCTGACGCGGGCCCCTCCCTCTCGCCGCCAGGCGGGGAGAGGGAGGGGCTGACGGCAAAGCGGCGAGCCGACCAGTTGCTCGTCGAACTGGGGTTGGCGGAGAGTCGGGCCAAGGCTCAGGCGCTGATCCTCGCCGGGCTGGTCTATGACGGAGAGCGAAGGATCGACAAGGCCGGAGCGCCGCTCGCCGCCGATGCGCCGGTGGCGCTCAGGGGTCGCGATCACCCTTGGGTGTCGCGCGGCGGCGTCAAGCTAGCCCATGCGCTCGACCATTTCGGCGTCGACGTCGCCGATCGCGCGGCACTCGACATCGGGGCCTCGACCGGCGGCTTTACCGATGTGTTGCTGACGCGCGGAGCTCGGCGGGTCTACGCGGTCGACGTCGGCCACGGCCAGCTCGCCTGGAAATTACGCCAGGACCCGCGTGTCGTAGTCCATGAGCGGCTGAACGCCCGCACGCTGACGCGCGACCACATCCCCGAGCCGGTGGACATCGTCGCCTGCGATGCGAGCTTTATCGGTGTGGCGACCGTGCTGCCGGCGGCGCTGACGCTGACCGCGCCAGCGGCGGTACTCTTGGCCCTGGTCAAGCCGCAATTCGAGGCCGGCCGCGAGCGTGTCGGCAAAGGCGGGGTGGTGCGCGATCCGGCGATCCACCGTGCCGTCTGCGAGCGCGCCGCGGCCTGGGTCGGCGCACAGCCCGGCTGGGCGGTTATCG
Organism: uncultured Alphaproteobacteria bacterium; assembly: GCA_963832875.1. Lineage (GTDB taxonomy): Bacteria > Pseudomonadota > Alphaproteobacteria > ATCC43930 > CGMCC-115725 > AP-15. Next base: position 8,829 of record CAWHWB010000016.1, read on the forward strand.
GCATCGTCGAAAGCCCGATCCTCGGGCCCCAAGGCAACCGCGAATTCCTGCTCTACGCCCGCCGTGGCTCGTCGCCCCCGGCGCGCGGTTGGTAGATCAGCGGGGACTTCGCGCCGCGCGGCTAGGCCGCATCCTGATTCATTGGAGTGGTGGCTATCGCCGCGCGGGAGCGAAGCGCCACCGCATCCAAAACCGCCACCGCGTCCAAAACACATTGCAGATCGGCAAAGCGGAACGGCTTTTCGAGGAATGGCGACGGTCGCTCACGCGCCCGCTGGCCGCCACCAAATTGGCGGCCGCTCAGGGTAAGCGTTGGAATGCCGAGCGCCGCGCAGTTCTGTTTGAACAGCGCCCCCTCACCGCGGCTCAGCACCAGATCGCTCACGACCACGTCGAGGGACCCGGTCCCCAGCCACGCGGTGGCTTCGGCTCCGTCGGCGCAGGTCTCGACGGCGTGGCCGCAATCAGAGAGAACGCCGGCCACGAATTCTCGGATCGGTCGATCAGGCTCCGCTACCAAAACGTGTGCCATAGACTATCTCGATCAATAATAAGTACGATGTTGCCATCGAACCGGGATCGAATCCCATATTCTCCTTACAAAACGTGAACGGCGACAAAAAGATCCGGCCAACCCCGGCCAGGATCGAACGCGAGGCGTGAACGCGGGAGCGTCAGCTGGGTCGCTGCGCGCAGAGCGGCCTTCGGAAATCGGGGTTGACGATCTCCGCGGTGCGCCTTCGAACTCGGCGCCGAGGCTCGCCCGAACCCCGGTTCACCGCGCAACCGGCATCGCGCGAGCCCGCTCCGCGTTTGCGGCGCGCCGTTGATCGCAGAATTGAATGGACAGGCAACGTTGAGCTGATGGAAACTCGGTAAACGAACTTGGAATTCATCATTAACCCGATGAGGTCCGGTTTGGGGGACAATGTGCAGCGATACGTGACCGACCCTTCGGTCACGGCAGAGCGTGGCGGCAGCCAATGACGACGCTACCGTCGTCCGGCCGCAGCTTTCTGTTTCTGCAAGGCATGGCGACACGCTTCTTCGAGCGTCTTGGCCAAGCGCTTGCGTTGCGTGGGCACGCCGTCTGCCGGGTCAATTTCAACGGCGGCGACCGGGTGTTCTGGCGGCTGCCTGGAGCTGTCGACTTCCGCGGGCGAGAGCGCGAATGGCCCGAATTTCTAGACCGTCTAGTGCTCGACAACCGGGTCAGCGACATCATCCTGTTCGGCGACTGCCGGCCGTTGCATCGGGCGGCCATCCGCCTCGCCGAAACCCGCGCATTGCGGGTGCACGTCGTTGAGGAGGGCTATCTTCGGCCTGATTGGGTCACCTTCGAGGAAGGCGGGGTCAACGGACATTCCTCGCTGCCGCGCGATCCCAACTGGTATCGCGAGCGGGTGCGCGGGCTGCCGGAATGGCGCAGGCCGCCCAATGTACCGGGTCGCTTCCGCCGCCGGGCCTATGAGGACGTGCTGTATAATTTCTCGTCGATGGCCTGGATGTGGCGGTTTCCCCACTACAAAACCCACCGGCCGTATCATCAGTTGATCGAATACGCCGGCTGGTTGCGGCGGCTGGCGCTGATGCCGCGATCCGAGCGCCGCGCGGCCGAGGCGATCGAAACCCTCACTGACGATCCGAGCTTCTTCTTCCCGCTGCAGCTCGATTGCGATTATCAGATGCGGGTGCACTCGCCATTTCGGGCGATGCATTTGGCCATCGAATACGTGCTGGCATCGTTCGCGCGCCATGCCCCGCCGGGATCTCGGCTGTTGGTCAAGCTTCATCCGTTCGACAGCGGGCTGGTGGATTGGGCCGGGATGGTCGAGCATGTTGCGGTCGAGCACATGGTCGCCGAGCGGGTGACGGTGCTCGACGGCGGCGATCTGACAAAGGTGCTGGCGCGCAGCCGAGCGGTGGTGACGGTCAACAGCACCGTGGGCGCCCAAGGGCTGGCGAATGGGCTGCCGGTCATCGCGCTCGGCAAGGCGGTCTATGACATCCCCGGCCTGACGTTTCAGGGCGAGCTCGACGATTTTTGGCGGATGGCGACGCCGCCCGATGCCGACCTGTTCGACGCATTTCGCCGGGTGCTCGCCGCCCGCTGCCTGTTGCCGGGCTCGTTCTTCAACGAGGCCGGGCTGCGGCTCGCGGTCGAAGCCGCGGTCGAGCGGCTCGAGGCCTCCTTTGCCCGACCGGCGCATGGCCCCGCTGCCGAGTGGGAGGGCGTCGAGGTCGGCCCGGCGACACCGGTGGCCGCCGCCTGAGGCGAACCGCCGCCGCCTGAGGAGAACAGAAGGCCCCTCGGGCGACGCGCGGTCGACCACCGCGACAGCGGCAGTTGCGCCGCGGTCGGCGCTGTGTTAGGGGAACGCTCGCGGCGTTTTTGCCCCGGCGGCGGTGCCCAGGACGCGATCCGAAAACAACAAGGAAATGCTGCTGCGGGCTTTCCTGCCGGGGCGGCCATCGAGGACTGCTGTACATTGGCTTCTGAAACGACAGGCGTTGCAGCCTTGGCCGAGCGCTACGCGGCGGCGTTGTTCGACCTCGCCGAGGAACGCCGGGACCTCGACCAAGTCGCCGCGGATCTGCGCCAGCTGCGCGCGATGTTGGAGGAAAGCCGCGATTTGGTGCGGCTGATGCGCAGCCCGATCGTGTCGCGCCTGGAACAGGCTCGGGCGATGGCGGCACTCGCCCGCGACGCCGAGCTTTCCCCGCTGCTCCGCGATTTCCTTGCCGTCGTCGCCGGCAATCGGCGCCTGTTCGCCGTGCCGGCGATAATCGAGGCTTATCTCGCCGAGCTTGCGAAGCGGCGCGGCGAGGTCACCGCGGCGGTCACCACCGCGCAGCCGCTGAGCGAGACCCAGCTTGAGGCGTTGCGCGAGCAGCTCCGCCATACCGTCGGTCGGCGGGTTTTCGTCGATGCCCGGGTCGATCCCCGGCTGATTGGGGGAATGATCGTCAAAGTCGGCTCGCGCATGGTCGACGGCTCGGTCGAGAACAAGCTGCGACGCCTGCAATTGGCGATGAAGGGCACCGGCTAGCTGATCGTTGCCAGGATTTAACGCCGATGCACCTTTATTCACGATGTCCAGGCCCCTGCCGGTCGGGGCGCCCGGACCGGGGTGTGTGCGCCCATCCCGGACCACGCGTGGCGGTTGTGTGCTGAAACTTAGAATTGTCGATGAACCGATAGCGGGCCAAAGAGGTTTTAGATGGAAATTCGCGCGGCGGAGATTTCGGCGATCCTCAAGCAGCAGATCGCCAATTTCGGCAGTGAGGCGGATGTCGCCGAGGTCGGCCAGGTATTGTCGATCGGCGACGGAATCGCCCGCATCTATGGCCTCGACAAGGTTCAGGCCGGCGAGATGGTCGAGTTCCCGAACGGGGTGCGGGGCATGGCCCTGAACCTCGAAAGCGACAATGTCGGGGTCGTCGTGTTCGGCGATGACAGTGGCATCAGCGAGGGCGACACTGTCAAGCGGACCGGCGCCATCGTCGACGTGCCGGTCGGACGCGGCCTCTTGGGCCGTGTCGTCGATGCGCTGGGCGAGCCGATCGACGGCAGGGGCCCGCTCACCGACGTGACCCGTGCGCGAGTCGAGGTCAAGGCTCCCGGCATTGTCCCGCGGCGCTCGGTGCACGAGCCGGTGCAGACCGGGTTGAAGGCGATCGACTCTCTGGTGCCGATCGGGCGCGGGCAGCGCGAGCTGATCATCGGCGACCGCCAGACCGGCAAGACGGCCGTCGCAATCGACGCCGTGCTCAACCAAAAGCAGATCAATGCCGATGGTCAGGAGCGCGGGAAGCTCTACTGCATCTATGTCGCCGTCGGCCAGCGGCGCTCGACCGTCGCGCAGATCGTCAAAACCTTGCAGGATTACGGCGCGCTCGAATACTCGATCGTGGTGGCGGCGACCGCGTCCGAGCCAGCGCCGCTGCAATTCATCGCGCCGTACGCCGGTTGCGCAATGGGGGAGTTCTTCCGCGACAATGGCATGCATGCGGTGATGATCTACGACGATCTGTCGAAGCACGCCGTCGCCTATCGCCAGATGTCATTGCTGCTGCGCCGCCCACCCGGCCGAGAGGCCTACCCCGGCGATGTCTTTTACCTGCATTCCCGGCTGCTCGAACGCGCCGCCAAGATGAACGAGGACCACGGAGCCGGCTCGCTGACGGCACTGCCGATCATCGAGACCCAGGCCGGCGACGTGTCGGCCTACATCCCGACCAACGTGATCTCGATCACCGACGGCCAGATCTTTCTTGAAACTGAGCTGTTCTATCGCGGCATCCGCCCGGCCATCAATGTCGGGCTGTCGGTCAGCCGGGTCGGCTCGGCGGCGCAGATCAAGGCGATGAAGCAGGTCGCCGGACGCATCAAGCTCGAGCTCGCGCAATACCGCGAGATGGCCTCGTTCGCCCAATTCGCCTCGGATCTCGACGCATCGACGCAGCGCCTCCTGGCGCGCGGCGCGCGGCTGACCGAATTGTTGAAGCAGCCGCAATTCTCGCCGGTTCCGGTCGAACAGCAGGTGGTCGTGATTTTTGCCGGGACGCGCGGCTATCTCGACAAAATCGAGGTCGGCGATGTCGGCCGGTTCGAAACCTCGATGCTGAGCGAGATCGAAGCCAAGCATCCGGAGCTGCTCGCGGCGATCCGCCGCGAAGGCGAGATTTCGCCCGCCGTCGAAAAATCGCTCACCGAGTTTCTCGACGGTTTCATCAAGACCTTCACCTAAAGCTTGAATTTGATGACTGCCCGCAAGCGTCGTGGCCGAACTTGTTCCGGGCATCCCGGTGCCGACCGAACGAAAGTCGTGGATGACCGGGACGAGCCCGGTCATGAGCTACCATTATTTCCAGTCGAGCCCGACCGATGCCGAGCCTGAAGGACCTGCGCAACCGCATCCGCAGCGTCAGATCGACGCAAAAAATCACTGCGGCGATGAAGGTCGTCGCCGCCTCGCGGCTGCGCCGGGCGCAAGAGCAGGCCGAGGCGGCGCGTCCCTATGCACAACGGATGGAGCGGGTGCTGGGGTCCCTCGCCGCGCGCATGGCGGGTCTGCCCAACGCGCCGCCGCTCTTGGTCGGCACCGGCAAGGATGATACCCACCTGGTCGTAGTCGCGACCTCCGACCGCGGGCTCGCCGGCGGCTTCAACGCCTCGATCCTGCGCGAGGCGCGCCGCCATATCCGCGAAATCGAGGCGACCGGCAAAAGAGTCATGATCATGACCGTCGGACGAAAGGGCCGCGACGGGCTGCGCCGCGATTACGGGCGGATGATTCACGACAGCCTGACCGAAATCGGCCGCCGCCGCCTGACGTTCGACGAGGCGCGCGATGTCGCCGAGCGCATTCTCGTGCTCTATCGATCGGGCGCGTTCGACGTGTGCACGATCATCTACAACCGCTTTCGCTCGGCCATCACCCAGATCGTGACCTTGCAGCAGCTGATCCCATTCCCGCCGCCCGAAGAAGCCGAGGGGGCGGCCGAGAGTGCGGCGGTGCGCGGTGTCTACGAATTCGAGCCCTCGGAGGAGGAGATCCTCGGCGAATTATTGCCGCAAAACCTCGCGGTGCAGGTCTTCACCGCACTCCTCGAAAACGCCGCGAGCGAGCAGGGTGCGCGAATGACCGCGATGGACAACGCCACCCGTAACGCCGGCGAGATGATCGATCGGCTGACCCTCAATTACAACCGCACCCGCCAAGCCGCCATTACCAAGGAATTGATCGAAATCATCTCCGGCGCCGAGGCGCTGTGACCGGCCTAACCGGCCGCCCTACAGTTTTATCGCCGCCCCGCGCAAGCGGGGGTCCAGGGCAAGCGACGCAGCCTGGCGGCCCTGGCTTCCCGCTTTCGCGACGCTTTCGCGGGAATGACGAACATCGGGTAGACGATTCATACCGGGACTCGTGATCATGGCCAGAAACAGCATCGGCAGCATCACCCAGGTCATCGGCGCCGTCGTCGATGTCCATTTCGACGGCGAATTGCCGGCGATCCTCAATGCGCTGACCGTCGACAACGCCGGCCGTCCGCTGGTCCTCGAAGTGGCGCAGCAGCTCGGCGAGAACATCGTGCGCACGATTGCGATGGACACGACTGACGGCTTGGTGCGCGGCGCCCAGGCGGTCGATACCGGCGAGCCGATCATGATGCCGGTGGGTCCCGAGACCTTGGGCCGCATCCTCAACGTCATCGGCGATCCGGTCGACGAGCGCGGTCCGGTGGTGACCAACCGCCGCCTGCCGATCCACCGGGCGGCGCCGGAGTTTATCGATCAGTCGACCGAGGCCGAGATCCTGACCACCGGGATCAAGGTGGTCGATCTACTGACGCCCTACGCCAAGGGCGGCAAGATCGGGCTGTTCGGTGGCGCCGGGGTCGGCAAGACCGTGATCATCATGGAGCTGATCAACAACATCGCCAAGGCGCATGGCGGCTACTCGGTCTTCGCCGGGGTCGGCGAGCGTACCCGCGAGGGCAACGACCTCTATCACGAGATGATGGAATCGGGGGTCATCACCACCGACGGGCCGGGATCCAAGGCCGCACTCGTCTATGGCCAGATGAACGAGCCGCCGGGCGCGCGCGCCCGCGTCGGCTTGAGCGGGCTCACCCTCGCCGAATATTTTCGCGACGAGGAAGGCCAGGACGTGCTGTTCTTTGTCGACAACATCTTCCGCTTTACCCAGGCGGGGTCCGAGGTGTCGGCACTATTGGGCCGCATCCCGTCCGCGGTCGGCTACCAACCGACGCTCGCGACCGATCTGGGGACCCTGGAAGAGCGCATCACCAGCACCAAAAAAGGCTCGATTACCTCGGTGCAGGCGATCTATGTGCCGGCCGACGATCTGACCGACCCTGCGCCGGCCACGACTTTCTCGCATCTCGATGCGACCACCGTCTTGTCGCGGCAGATTGCCGAACTCGGCATCTATCCGGCGGTCGACCCGCTCAATTCGACGTCCCGGCTGCTCGATCCGCGGGTCATCGGCGACGAGCACTACCAGGTCGCGCGCGACGTTCAGCGGGTATTGCAGACATATAAGTCGCTGCAGGACATCATCGCCATTCTCGGCATGGACGAGCTTTCCGAGGATGACAAGCTGACCGTCGCCCGCGCCCGCAAGATCCAGCGTTTTCTGTCGCAGCCGTTTCATGTCGCCGAAGTGTTCACCGGCACCCCCGGCGTCCTCGTCAGCCTCGAAGACACGATCAAGGGCTTCAAGGGGATCGTCGCCGGCGATCACGATGATTTGCCGGAAAGCGCCTTCTACATGGTCGGCACGATCGACGAGGCGGTCGAAAAGGCCCGCAAGATGGCCGCGGAGGCCGCCTGATGCATCCACTGCCCCAAATAAAGCCCCTCTCCCGCATTGCGGGAGAGGGAAGGGCCCGCGCCGCCGGCGTGGGAGGGTGAGGGAGCGCATCTTATGCCTGACCGGGTGCAGTTCGAGCTGGTGACGCCGGAACGCCTCTTGATCTCCGAAGCGGTCGAGATGGTGGTGGTGCCGGGGACCGAAGGCAATTTCGGTGTCTTGCCGGGCCACTCGCTGTTGATCTCGACGATCCGGCCCGGAACGATCGAAGTCTACGAAGGCCGCACGGTGACCCGGCGAGTTTTCGTCGCCGGCGGTTTTGCCGAGGTGACCCCTGAAGGCTGCACCGTGCTCGCCGACGAGGCGGTCCCGACCGACGCACTCGACCGCGCCGCGATTGAGGCGGAATTGCAGACCGTCGAAGGCAATCTGCCGAGCCTACGCGAGCAGGTGGCGCGCGCCGCGGGGACCGACCGCGAGCGCCTCCTCGCCGAACTGCGCCGTCTCGAACGCGCCCAGGCCGTCGCCCAGGCAAAATTGCAGGTCCTCGCCGAACCGACCCGCTGAACGCGGGTCTCTGTCATTCCGAGGAGCGCCTTCGGCGCGACCAAGCAATCTCGCCCATGGTGGCGCACCCCATGCGGATTGCGTCGCTGCGCTCGTAATGACAAAATTTCAAGGATCCGGAGGAGCGGCGTGGGCATCTGGACGCTCGACGACATCCCGTGGGAGCGCTTCGACCGAGGCGAGGTCGACCTCGACATCGTCGCGATCGTCAAGGCGGCGAGCCTGGTCGAATTGAACGGCGGCGCCTACGCCCACCATTTGTGCCGCGTCTTCGCCGGCCATCCGGAATTCCAGGCGAGCGCACGGCGCTGGGGCGAGGAGGAAATCCGGCACGGTCGCGCCCTCGGTCGCTGGGCCGAGCTCGCCGACCCCGAATTCGACTTCGCCGCCGCCTTCGCCCGTTTCCGGGCCGGCTATCGGATCGATTTCGATCGCGAAACCTCGCGCCGCGGCTCGCGTTCAGGCGAAATGGTCGCCCGCTGCATCGTCGAAACCGGCACCAGCTCGTACTACTCAGCCCTGCGCGACGCGGTGCGCGAGCCGGTGCTGAAGGAAATCTGCCGCCATATCGCCGCCGACGAGATCCGCCACTACAAGCTCTTTTACCGAAACCTCCGGCACTGCCTCGAACAAGATCCGATCGGCCTTTGGCGCCGACTGCGCATCGCCCTCACCCGCATCGCCGAATCCGGCGATGACGAGCTCGCCTACGCCTACCACGCCGCCAACGAGCCCTCTCTCCCCTACGACCGCCGCCGCTGCGCCCGCGCCTACGCCACCCGCGCCGTCGCGCTCTACCGCAAAACCCACGTCACCCGCGCCGTCAAGCTGATCTTCAAAGCAATCGGTCTGCCCCCAAACCGCCGCCTCTCCCATATCGCCGCCCATCTTGCCTTGGCCGCACTACGCCGCCGCGCCACCCACTTGGCCAAAGCCGCGGCCTAGCCGCATAAGGTTTGAACTCGGGGAACTCACACATGGAAAAAGCAAATCCGCGCCGTTCATCCCGTTCCTTCCGGAGGCCGTGACAACCAAAGCAAGCGCATCTGGCGCGGCATGATCGGCGATCTCCCCCAACGCGAGGACGAACTCGGCGGCGAGACGCTGCTGGTCGTCGGCCTCGGGGACGATTGGCCCGATCGGCCAAGGCCTTCGACATGCACGTCGTCGGTCTACGGCGCCATCCGGCTTTGGGCCGAGGCGCGGTGGATACGGTGCACGCGATGGACCAGCTCAACTCACTATTGCCCGATGCCGATTTCGTGGCTCTTACGTGTCCGTTTACCGCCGAAACCGAGAACCTGATCGACGCCCAGGCGCTCAGCCGGATGAAGCGCACAGCCTACCTCGTGAATGTCGCTCGGGGGTGGGTCGTCGATGAGGCCGCTCTGATCGAGGCGCTGGCGACGCGTCGCATCGCGGGCGCCGGCATTGACGTGACGGCAGAAGAACCGCTGGCGCCGGGTTTGCCGCTTTGGGCGATGGAGCATGTCCTGATCAGGCCCCACACCGCGGGCGAGACTCGGCGTTACGAGGACAACGTGATCGAAATCCTGCTCGACAATCTGGGGCGTCTCCGGCGCGGCGAAGAGCAATTGCGCAACCAAATTGTCTGAAGCTCCCGCACCAACCGTTGCTCTGGTTCCAAAGCCAACTGGGGCTGCCGGCAACCCACCGATTGTCACCGATCCACCTTCTTGTGTCAGAAGAGCACGGATTCCCCAAGTCCCGCCCTCAATGGATTGCGGTTCGCCCGGGGCTGTCGTTCCGTATACTTGGAGATAGCGCTGATGCTTCAGGTCAGGGGACGCGGGCGCACAACCTCGCGCGCCGGCTTGTCCCCCCGAATCCCTTCATAGACGACCTGTCGCAAGAGCCCGTCATCGTTCCAGGTCAGATACTTGACCTCGACGACAAACTCGGGCCGGACCCAATGGACCCGCGACAGCACCAGCGGCGAGCCGAAACGGGTCGAACGTGGCGGAGCGATGTCGAGCGGCACCCTGTCGGTCCGCAGCGGCTGCAGCCGCTTTAGACGGTCGCCGAGTTGACCCGCCCGCATTCCGGTACCGACCCGGCCGGCCTAGCATTTGGTCTTGAGCCAGAGGCCACGGTCTCCCGGGCTCTGGGGGGCATAGAGCCGCTTCGAGACGATGCCTTCGAGCCCGACTTTGGAGGCATGCCGATAAACGCCCGGCCCTGCCCGATCTGATGATCGCGGTAGCGGATCGCGCATCGCCGCGATCGAGCCGGGCGTGCATGCGATAGCCGTGGAAATTGAGCTCGTGTACCCATTCATCGCCGTTCGGCGCTTCCGTGACCTGCCGTGTCAGCTGCGGCTGGGCTATTTTGTTGGGTTGACCTGAGGGAGGCGGGGCCGGCGGATTGTTCGTCGGCGATGATCTGGCGCAAGTTCTCGGTGCCGCCTACCGTGAAAGCGGTCACGCCGTTTGAGGTGGACCCAGTCGGTGAGACCACTGGGGTGGGTCTGTTAATTGGAAGCCGGGCCGCTGCGTTGCGTTGAAATCATCGATTTGATAGAACCTTTTGCGGCTGTGGCGGCTGTGGGTATCTGGGCAACGTGCGAGCGTTGTCCGAGCGCAGCGTCATATCCACAGCGCCGTCGCCGAGCCCGACGGTGATGGCGTTGCGCCAGACCGCCATCGGCGTTCGGCTGGCGAGCGCCTGGTGGGGACGGGCGTTGTTGTAGAACGCGAACCAGGCGCCGATCCCGGCCTTGGACTCGCGGCTGTCGATGAGGCGCGCGGCAGAGGACGATAACTCGCGCTCCCGTACGCCGGCGGCGGTGGGTGGCAGCAGCGAGATCGCCCCCGGCTATTGCTTGTAGGACGGGTCGATGCGGTCGAGCTTGCGTAAGAGGGCCGGCCATTCGAACTTGGCCGGATCATTGCGGCCGCTGGTGAAGCGAATCCTGGCATTGTCATAGGCGGCACTGACGACCTCGCCGCCGATCGGATGAAACTCGGCGCCCGATTGCTGAAAGGCGAGCTGCATCGCGCAGGCCCGCTCCATGCGATAGGTCGAGATAAAGGCCCGGGCGATGCTGGTACCGACGACCAACAGGCCGTGATTGCGCAGGACCATGACATGGCGATCACCGAGATCGGCGAGGAAGCGCGCGCGTTCTTCCGGGCTTCGCGCCGCGCCCTCGTAATCGTGATACGCGACATCGCCGATCACCTGCAGCGCATGCTGATTGAGCGGCAGCAGCCCGTCCTTTTGCATCGATACGGCGCAGCCGGCGATCGAGTGGGTGTGAAGCACACAAGCTATTTCGGGCCGGGCCATATGCACCGTGCTGGGGATCGCGAAGCCGCCGCTGTTGACCTCGCATTCCGAGGGCTCGACCTTGTTTCCCTCGGCGTCGATCTTGACCAAGGACGACGCGGTTACCTCGTCGAACAGCAAACCATAGGGGTTGATCAGGAAATGGCCGGCTCGCCCCGGCACGCGCGCGGTGATGCGGGTATTGATCAGGTCCGACCATCCGAACAGGTCGACGAGGCGGTAGCAGGCGGCGAGGTCGCACCGGGTCTGCCATTCCTCGGCGGACATTCGCGCCGGCATTGTCGTTACCGTTGATGCCATGGCTTCCTCCAATCCGAACCGGTCCGCTTAATATCAGGCGTGGCGTTATCGGCCGTCACGTGAGCTTGGACCCAAAATTACCCCGCCGCTTTTTCAGATGCCGGCGCCGAGGCGAGCGTGTCCCCCCAATGAAGCGCAGACCGCCGCTTTGACATAGGTCTTCGGCGTGCCGCTGAGGAGCACGAAACTCCCGCTCGATTATCAGGAAGGCCAACAGGCGGGGCATGCCGAAACGATTTTACCCTCATTCCGACCGTATCCTCCCTGCACGCGGCACGGGGGGTTTTACCTGAACGTGCCAAGATCGGTGATCTGAGTTAGATCCAGATCATAAATTCGTGAGTTCGGCACGATCTGCCCGTTTGCGGTATTTTGGTCGCCGGCAGGCCCGGAATTTGAGGAGGCGACCGTTATGAGCGCAGAGGCACATTCAAAATCGGCACGCCTACAGGAGCTGATCCATCGCCGGGACAAGGTTTTGGCGGTCCTCCACCCGCCGACTGCGGCGCATGCGCGGATCATGGAAAAAGCCGGGTGCGAGGCGTTGTTTGTCGGCACCGGTGGGGTCGTGGGCGCCTATACCGGTCTTGCCGATGTCGGCACCGCGACCATGACCGAATGCGTGACGATTGCCGGCTGGATCGCCGACAGCGTATCGATCCCGGTGATCATCGACGGCGACACCGGGCACGGCGGCATCATGGCGGTGCGGCGCCTGGTGCGCGAATGCATCCGCGCCGGCGTCGCCGGAATCCGCATCGACGACCAGCCGATCGAAGGCAAGCGAAAGACGCAGAGCGCCGGCGTCGAAGTCGTGCCGCTCGACCAGGCGATCACGCGCTATCGTGCCGCGGTCGATATGAAGAACGAGCTCGACCCGAATTTTGTGGTAATGGCGCAGTGCTATGCGCGCGATGCCTCCGATGGCACCTTGGAGGACACGGTCGCCCGGCTGCAGGCCTATCGCGAGACGGCCGGCGTCGATTGGGTGCAGTTCGAATCACCCCATTCGGTCGACGAAATCAGAGCGGCGCGCGCTGCTATCGCGGGACCACTTTCGTTCATGAAGGGGAAGCTCGGCCGCTATCTCGATCTCGAGGAGCATCTGGCGCTCGGGGTCACCATAGCTTGGTACCCGGGTTTCACCCACCACGTCACCTGGGCGGCTCTGTGGGACTTCATGACCGCGTTCCAAGCGGGCGGCGTGAAGGCTTGGGACGCCTTTGTCGACAGCCGCCGCGATCGACCCTATCCCGCGCCGGAGGTACCGGAGGGTGGTGAAAGCGGAGCCAAGCAGCAGGCGCTCGAGCAACGCTACTTTTCATGCGGCGACCGCCAGCAATAGATCTCAACGCCCATTCGAAGGATGAGCCATGGCACGCGACGGCTTCAGGATCTTCGATTCCGACACGCATGTCGGCCCCGATGCGCGCATCTTGGCCGGCTATCTGAGCGATGCCGAAAAGGACAGGTTGCAACAGTGGGAGGCATATAAGTCGATTGATCGCCACGGGCGTGAGACCTACGCCAAGGGTCAGCGCCGCTATCGGCGCCGTCTCGGCATGGCCGAACCCGACGCGTCCCCGGCCGGGTACATGGCAGGGTTCACCGGCGTGAAGCGGGCGCGCGAGCCCTCGCCTCTGGTCGATGCCGATCCGGGCGAGCGCATCAAGGACATGGATTATCGAGGGCGTCGACGTGAACCTGACGCTGCCCTCGGGCTGGTTCGGCACCTGGACGGCCGGCGACGACGTAACCGTCGAAATGGCGATGTACCGCGCGTATCACCGCTGGATGGGGGACTATTGCGGCGCGTACCCGAACCGGCTCGGCGGGGTGATCTTGGCCGGGGCGCGCAACATCGAGGGTGCGCTCGGCGAGATCCGCCGCTGGGGCCACGCAGACTGGGCCTGGGGGACGATGGTCTATGCGCCGGTCGGCATGCCGCTCGACCACCCGGCGCTGGAGCCGCTCTACGCCAAAGCCGCCGAACTCGACCTTGCCGTCGTGCTTCACACCTTCACGGTGATGCCGCCTTATGCGCCTGGCGGACAGGATACCTGGGACAATCTGTGGCTTCAGCGCTCGGCTGCGCACCCTTGGTGCGGCATGCGCAATATGGCGGCGATGATCGGCAGTGGTGTCTTGGACCGCTACCCGACCTTGCGCGTCGGCACGTTGGAAGCCGGGCACGGCTGGCTGCCGTTCTGGATGGCGCGCCTCGACGAGCACGCCGAGACGATCAAAGCCGCACTCCCCGAGCTCGCGCATAAGCCGAGCGAGTACGTCACCGGGGGGCGTTATTTCCAGAGCATCGAGATCCCCGAGGGCGTCAAGCTGACCAATGCCGTAAGCGATCTGGTTGGCGATCACGTGCTGATGTACGCCTCGGATTATCCGCATGGCGAAAGCCACTTTCCGGAGTCGGTCTCGCTGGTGCTTGACTGGGAGATGGACCGGGAGCGCAAACGCAAGCTGCTCTGGGACAACGCCGTCCGGTTCTATGCACGGGCTCCGGTTGATGGGTGAAGCCACGATTACTGAATAAGGACAATGGACATGACCAACAAAGCCAAAATCCGGGTCGGGATCGTTGGCGTGAGCCCGGACCGTGGCTTTGCCTCTATCGCTCATATCCCAGCGTTGCGGGCGCTACCCGAGTTCGAGATCTGCGCCATCTGCACCACCCGTCAGGAATCCGCGGAAGCAGCCGCGCGTCATTACGGAATCCGGTTGGCCTTTGCCAATGCCGAACAGCTTGCGCGTCACCCTGAGGTCGATCTCGTCGTGGTCAGCGTCAAGGTGCCCGACCACTACCCACCGGTCATGGCCGCAATCGAAGCCGGCAAGCACGTCTACTGCGAATGGCCGCTTGGCCGTAACACTGTCGAAGCTAGCCACATGCTCGATGCCGCTAAACACAAAGGCATCCGACATGCGGTCGGACTGCAGGGGCAAGTTTCGCCGGCGATCAACTACGTCAAAGATCTGGTCGCAGATGGTTATGTCGGCCGGGTGCTGACGGCTACGATGATCGCCTGCGCGCCGAACTGGGGAGCTTCGATTGACCGCGGCTATCAGGCCGACCGTGCCAATGGCGCCAATCTCTTGACCATCACCGGCGGTCATACGATCGATGCGCTGTGCCATTGTCTCGGCGAGTTCCGCGAGCTTTCCGCCTTCGTGATCAGCCACCGCGACCACATCCCGCTGCAAGGCACGGGCGAAATTGTCCGCAAGACCTCGCCCGACCAACTCGTCGTCAACGGCATCGTCGGCAACGGCGCCGTCGTCTCGTTCCAGGTTCGCGGCGGCATGGCGCGCGGCACCGAATTTCTGTTCGAGATCCATGGTGAGGCGGGCGATCTGCAGCTGACCGCGACCTCCCGCGCGTCTATGCAGCGTCAGGAATTGAACCTGAAGGGCGCCCGCGGTGGCGATGTGGAGCTTGCCGCTCTGCCGATTCCCGGCAAATACCGCTGGGTGCCGGAGGGCGTACCGTCGGGGTCGCCCTACAATGTCGCCCAGCTCTACCGCAGACTGGCCGAAGGCATCCTTGGCGGCAAACCCGTCAGCCCCGGATTTGGCGATGCCGTCAGGCGCCATTGCCTGCTCGACTTGATCGTCCGCGCCTCGGAGACGGGAATGAAGCTGACCGCACCTTAGGCCACGCCCTCGCTCTCAACTGGTTGGCACAAATGCCTGCAGGGGGTCGTTCATGGAACACCACAGGTTCGGTCATTCTGATCTGACGGTTTCAGCCCTCGGCCTCGGCTGTTACGGCATGTCGGGGGCCTATGGTCCGGCGGACGACGCGGAGTTGATCGCCACCATTCGCCGCGCGCTCGATCTCGGCATCAATTTGCTCGACACATCGGCCAGCTACGGCGAAGGCCACAATCACCGCTTGATCGGCGAAGCGATCCGCGGCCGCAGACATGAAGTCGTTATCCACTCGAAAAGCGGCAGCCCGCGCAACGGTGACCGAGACGCGGTGCGCGGCGGAGGCGCCCCGCGTTATCTGCGACATACTTGCGAGCAGAGCCTGAAAAATCTTGGGATCGAGACGCTCGACATCTTTTGCATGTCGCGCGTCGATCCGAATGTGCCAGTCGAGGAAAGCGCCGGAGGGATGGCCGAACTCGTCAAGGAAGGCAAGACGCGTTTCATCTCGCTGTCAGAGTGCTCGGCCGAGTTGCTGAAGCGAAGCAGTGCAGTTCATCCGCTCGTTTCACTCCAGATGGAGTATTCGCTATTTTCCCGCGACGCGGAAGAGCAAGGCCAGATCCAGGCCTGCAGGGATCTGGGTATGGCAATGATGGCCTACGCAGTGCTCGGACGTGGGATGCTGAGCGACCAGGTCCCCAAAATTGAGGAGTTGGGAACGGATGATGTTCGCCAGAGGCTACCTCGCTTTCAGAGCGTCAATGTCGAGAAGAACCTCGGGCTGCGCTCTGCGCTTGAGAGCATTGCGCGCCGAAAGAACGCCACGCTCGCCCAGCTCTCCATCGCGTGGCCAATGGCCCAGGGAAAGCATGCGGGAGTTTTAATCGTCCCGATACCCGGCGCGAAATCGCGCAAGCACATCGAGGAGAATGTGCGCGCGGCGGACATTGCGCTCACGCCCGAGGATCTTGCGGAAATCGACCGCACCGTCCCGCCTGGTGCCGCGTCCGGTACTCGCTATCCGATAGGGCAAATGCACCGGGTGAATTTGTGATGTGCGAATTAAACCTCGAGCTGCAGCCGCCGCTCCAGTTCGGCATTGTCCGGGCGGAGGCCGCCTTCCCCCCGCAACTGCTTTAATGGGATCCCGCGACCGCCCCGATTTGCTGGAGGTTTAGCTATGGGCCGCATCTCGAAATGCGGCTTGCAGGGCCGTATCGATGGCGCCGAGGAACCGGGACCTGTCCTGCTTGGTCAACGGGGCGGGTCCTCGGGTGTTCGTTCCCAACTCCCGCAGGTGGCGGGCGATCTCACGACCGGCAAGCGCATTGCCGATATTCGCTTGCGTCCAATGTTTCCCGGTCGGGGAGATGACCCGCGCGCCTTTCTTGAGGCAACGTGATGCCAGCGGGATATCGGACGTGACGCACACGTCGGCGGTTGAGATACGCTCGGCAATCCAGTCGTCGGCCGCGTCAGCACCGTCGGGCACGAGTACCATGCTGACGTTAGGGCTGCCTGGCGGCCGGATCGGACGAGAACCGTTGGAGACAACGTAAACGTCGACTTTCAGCCGCGCCGCAACGCGGTAGACCTCCTCTCGCACCGGGCACGCGTCGCCATCGACGTAAATGTAGGTCAATTCTCGACCTGCTTCCTAGTGCTGCCGGTGAGCCACCTCGTCAACTTCGGCCACCGCCGCCTTATCTGCTTTCCCTTGACCTCGATCGCCAATGCCTTGCGCTGCCCGACGAGCAGCACCAGACGCTGGGCGCGGGTCACTCCGGCGTAGACCAGGTTCCGCTGCGGCATCGGGTAGTGCTGGGTGCTGAGCGGGATTACGACTGCCGCGTATTCCGAGCCCTGGCTCTTGTGGATGGTGATCGCATAGGCGAGCACCAGTTCATCAAGCTCGCCAAAGCCGTAGGTGACCTTGCGGCCATCGAAGTCGGCCACGAGTTCAGTCTCCTCCATATCGATGCGTGAGACGATGCCGAGATCGCCGTTGTAGACGTCCTTGCCGTAGTCGTTCTCAGCCTGCATGACCGTGTCGCCGCGACAGAAGGTCCAGCCGAAGCGCTCGATGCCGATGTCACCGAGCGGCTTCAGCGCTTTCTCCAGCTCGTGGACCGCCGAGGAAATCGGCTCGCGGCGGCGCGGTCGGGGCGTCGCCGAGCGACCGCTAGTCCCCGAGCCGACGCCCGAGGGTGCTGTACGTGATGGACTTTGCCCCCAATGCCAGCCTCGGCGGCACGCCGCACCTGTCGGGGACCCGCGAGTATTTCACTTGCCTCGACAACCGGGTTGAAATCGTTATCGCGGGGCAGCGCCACGACCTGGAGGCCGCGGATGTGCTGGCCTTCCCCGGCAACACTCCGCATTCCTACCCCAACCAGGATACTAGGCATCCGGCGCGCGGCGTCTCGGTGGTCATCCTCGCGAAGGCCGGGGTCTGATGCGCCCCGTGCGCCGAAGCACCGGTGTAAGGGTAATCACAATCCGAAGCCGAAGTTCCGGGGCGCGGGCGGCGAGGTCTGGAGTTGGCGCCGAGCTGCCGATAACAAACGACGGTTGCCCCGATGTGCCCCACTGGCGACCTTGGGGGCAGCACAAACAAGCTACCGCCTCGGGTGGAATCCGGCCGTTCCCGGACACGCGAGCCGACGGCAACGTAGCGGCCATTCGCGGAGAGACGCTCGCGCTCATTCTGCCGTGGTTCGTTCGACGCGATCGGGGGAGCCCTAAACCGTCGGCCGGATATTCTGGTTCATGCGAAACAGGTTGGTCGGGTCGTATTTATTCTTCAAGGCGACGAGCCGATCATAGCCATGGCTATAGGCCGCCCTGATCCGCGTCGCTTCCTCGGCGTCAAGGTGGTTGACGTACACTTCGCCGGTCGCAAACGGCTCGACTGCGGTCCAGAACTGGCGGGTCCACCGGATATGGTCGGCAGTCTCCGCCGGATCGTTCCATTGCGAGATTACATCGTAATCCCACTGATCGTCCCGCAAGCCAAACGCGGTTGCGTCCCGATCTTCCCGGGCTGCGGCACCATGCAGATGGAAAAA
Organism: uncultured Alphaproteobacteria bacterium; assembly: GCA_963832875.1. Taxonomy (GTDB): domain Bacteria; phylum Pseudomonadota; class Alphaproteobacteria; order ATCC43930; family CGMCC-115725; genus AP-15. Next base: position 27,079 of record CAWHWB010000016.1, read on the forward strand.
CAGCACCATCGACATCGGCGACAGCATTTTTGCCGAGCGCTCGATCAGGATCTCGATTAGATCGTCATCGAGCTGTTTCAAGAAGCTCGACTTCCAATACCGTTGAACCCCGCCATAGGGGACCGCGGCGTCGAACAATGTGTTCAGCTGCACATACGAGGTGGGTGCGATCGTGTCGAAGCAATGGCGAACCAAACTTACGCACCGGCGCCAGCGCCGTTTCGCCGGCCGCGATATCGCCGATATAGCTAGCATGATCGCGACGACCGGATCGCCCTCGGGCGAAGTCATCAGCGCCGCCGCGGCGAGCGCCTCATCGGGGCAGTTGCGCGCGAAATCTCGGTAGAAGCGCAACACCTCCCTGGCTTTCGCCATTGGGTGCAGAACCATTCCGGCCAGCACCGGCCCGACCGGGTGGACCCGGTATTCGAACGATGTGACAACGCCAAAATTACCGCCGCCGCCGCGCAAGCCCCAGAAGAGGTCGGGGTTCTGCTCGGAATTCGCAGTCAAAAGCTCGCCTGCGGGGGTGACGATGTCGGCCGACAAGAGATTGTCGCAGCTGAGCCCGTGCTTGCCCATCAACCAGCCGAGACCACCACCCAGGGTCAGCCCGGCAATCCCGGTGGTTGAGACGACGCCGCCGGTGCTGGCGAGCCCAAAGGCCTGGGTTTCACGATTGTACTCGCCCCAGGTCAGGCCCGCCTCGGCGCGCGCCGTGCGCTGGGCCGGATCGACCCGCACACTCTTCATCGGCGACAAATCGATCATCAGCCCGCCCTCGCAAACTGCGTTGCCGGTGATGTTGTGACCGCCGCCTTTGACTGACACCAAGAGCCGGTGATCGCGCGCGAAACGCACCGCGGCCATGACGTCGCCGGCGCCGGCGCAGCGCGCGATCAATGCCGGACGCCGGTCGATCATGCCGTTCCAAACCCGGCGCGCCTCGTCGTAGCCGCCATTTCCGGGCTGCACCAGCGGCCCGCGCAGGCTGTCGGCAAAGCCCTGCACCGCCGCTGATTCAAGAATCGCCCCGCCGCCGTCGCTGGTGATGACCCGGAGATCCGTCATGTTCCCTGCTCCCCGTCGGTTCATCTGTGAGATCCCGCCCGTCACCGGGGCGAAGTCCGCCAATAAGACTACACCAAAGCGCCTACCGCTTGCGAGGAGGGCGAACGGGTCCGGCATCGCCGCCTGAGCCAGCGAGCGTCTCGTCGATATCGGCAACCGCGTCTTCGGCAAAGTGAGTGGTACGAAGCTGACGTTTGGTGCTGGATCGACCCCCACCGGGACCGATAGCATCGATATCGCGCACACCGAGACGGCCCCCTTGACCCATTAGATCGTTTTCTCGGTTCATCGTTTGCTAGGAACGGCGCAACACTGAAGCATCAGCGCGTCCGAGGATGGAGGTTGTGCATAATGAACGGCATAAGCTGGTAGGATGCTCGCCTCGACAGCTTGAGCTTCTTTTCGTCCGTCAGCATCTTGCCTTCCTTTGCACCACAATGAGTGAAGGCGTACTCGACATCCCGCCTGCTCTCCCGCGTTCGAGGTCGTTCTCAGCCCGATTGGGATTACCGTCTTCTCCGCCATCGCACCGCTAGAAATCTTCTTGTAGTCGTAGGTGTCTTGGATCTCCTGCGGGGTGAGCCAGAATCGCCATCCAGCCCCTTGATCTCCTTGCCTGTCATCGGATTGACCGCATAGACCGCCTTGCAGGATGCCCTTGCGCCAGGTTTCCTCAGAGAGAACAATGAGCGGAGGAGCAATGAAATCGCGGCCACGCCGCCAACGAGAGAGCGCGCTATGGACCTCGGATTGCAAGGCAAGCATGCGATCGTGACTGGCGGAAGCCGAGGCATCGGCAAAGCCATTGCGCGAGAATTGGCTCGCGAAGGGGCCGATGTGGCGATCGTGGCGCGGAACAAGGGGGATCTGGAGGCGACGGCGCGGGAGCTAGCTGCCGAGACAAACCGGCGCATCGTTCCCATCGCAGCCGATGTCACCAGTAAGGAGCAGGTCGACCGCATGGTCGCCGAGGCGGCGCAGCAACTGGGCGGCTTGCACATCCTGGTCAACAGCGGGTCCGCACCAGGAGGTTCGACCACCGCGACCGGCCCGATCGAAACCGTTATCGACGAGGATTTGCTGCAGGATTTTAACGTGAAGTACGTGGGAGCGCTACGTTGTTCCCGCGCTGTCATCCCGTTCATGAAGACGGCAGGTTGGGGCCGCATCATCAACATCAGCGGCGGCAACGCCCGCAACGCCGGCAATCTCAGCGGCGGCGCGCGCAATGCCGCCCTGGTGCACATGACAAAAACGCTGGCGGTCCAGCTGGGCCGTCATGGGATCACGGTCAATTGCATCCACCCCGGCACGACCCGCACCGAGCGCACGCCGAGCCTCGTCGCGGCCCGAGCCGCCCAGCTGGGCGTATCCCCGGAAGATGCGGAGCGGCAGGATTTCGCTCCGGACTCGCCGCGGGGCAATGCCATCTGCCGCATGGTGGACGCCTCGGAGGTCGCGTTCGTCGCGGTCTTCCTGGCCTCGGAAAAGGCCTGGGCGGTCTCCGGCGAGCTGGTCTCGGCAAGCGGTGGGGCCGGGCGGTCGGTATATTACTAGGCGGCGGTTCGAATGCGTATTCCATTGATTTTTCCCAACGTGGAAAGCGGTCCTGTGCTCGGTGTGATTTGTAACCTGTTCTGATCGCCGGCGGCCGACGGTCTGGCTGGCGCAAACAGGCGCACCGACGGCCGGCCGGTGCCGCGGTCGACGAGCGCCTTGCGGTCCGGGGTGCTCATCTTCCGGACCTCTTGGCTAAAAATCTCGCTCCACCGTCAGCCTGACCGATCGACTAGCCACCGTCCTGCGGCGCCGGGCGCGGGCGGCGATGGGCGCGCAGGAACAGCGGGGTGCGGCCGGCGGCGCGGGCCTTTTCTTCATAGCGGGTCGGCGGCCAGTCCGGCGGGCGCTCGCGCCAGTCGGCCGCGCGGCGGCCCAGCCACGCGAAGGCAGGGTGGCCGGTCACCCGTTCGAGCATCCAGCCAAAATATTCGGGGTCGTCGGTGGCGAGGCGCAGCTCGGCCCCGTCGGTCATGATCCGGGCGAGAGCGTCGAGGGTTTCGTGCGAGACGATCCGGCGCTTTTTGTGGCGCTCTTTCGGCCACGGGTCGGGAAACAGGATAATGACGCCCGCGATCGAGGATTCCGGCAACGCTGCAATCAAGAGGCGCGCGTCATCGACGTAGAGGCGCACATTGCCGAGGCGCCGGCGCCTGATTTCGGCCAGCATTTTGGCGATGCCGTTCTCGAACACCTCGCAGCCGATAAAGCCGATCTCCGGGTGGCGTTCGGCCAATGCGGCGAGATGCTCGCCGCCGCCGAAGCCGATCTCCAGACACACCGATTGCGGCGGCCGGACGAACAGTGCACGACGATCGAGGCGGCCCGAAGGCGGCAGGCCAAGGCCGAGAGACGGCAGCAGGTCGTCGACCAGCCCCCGTTGCCCCGGGCGGAGCCGTCGGCCGCGTCGCCGTCCATAAAGCAGCCGGCGCTGGGTCGGCGCGTCCGCCACGGACGGGTCAGCACGAACCGGTCGGCACGAGCGGGTCAGAAGGCGCGGCGCAGCTCGTCAACCAGGTCGAGCCTTTCCCAGGAGAAACCGCCATCGGGCTCGGGCGTGCGGCCGAAATGACCGTAGGCCGAGGTGCGCGTATAAATCGGCCGGTTCAGCCCGAGATGGGTGCGGATGCCGCGCGGCGACAGATCCATCAGTTCTTGCAGTACGCGGGCAAGCTTGTGATCGTCGACCATATCCTCGGTATCGACATAGAACGATAATGGCTTAGCGACGCCAATCGCATAGGCGACCTGGATCGTGCAGCATTGGGCCAGCCCGGCCCCGACCACGTTTTTTGCCAGATAGCGCGCAGCATAAGCGGCCGAGCGGTCGACCTTGGTCGGGTCCTTGCCGGAAAAGGCGCCTCCGCCATGCGGTGCCGCCCCGCCATAGGTGTCGACGATGATCTTGCGCCCGGTGACCCCGGCATCGCCATGGGGGCCGCCGATTACGAACAGCCCGGTCGGGTTGACCAGGAAATTCTCCTCGTCGCACATCCATCCCTGGGGCAGGGTTTCGACCACATAGGGGCGGATGATTTCGCGCACCTCGTGCTGATCGATCCGGTCGGAGTGCTGGATCGAAACCACGACCTTGGTCGCCCGCACCGGCTTGCCGTTTTCGTATTGGAGCGTGACCTGGCTTTTCGAGTCGGGGCCGAGCAGCGGCGTCCGGCCGGCGTGCCGCGCCCGCGACAACGCGCGCAGCATCGCGTGCGCGTAAAAGATCGTCGCCGGCATCAGCTCCGGTGTTTCGTCGCAGGCATAGCCGAACATCATGCCCTGGTCCCCGGCACCCTCATCCTTGTTGCCCGAGGCATCAACGCCCTGCGCGATGTTGGCCGACTGGCTGTGGATGTGGCACTTGATCGCCGCCCGCTCCCAGTGAAAGTTTTCCTGCTCGTAGCCGATGTCGCGGATCGCCCGGCGCGCCACTTCGATCAGCCGTTCGGGGGTGATCGAGGCGGGGCCGCGCACTTCGCCCGCCAGCACGACGCGATTGGTCGTGACCAGGGTCTCGACGCCGCAACGCGCCTGCGGCTCGACGGCCAGATAGGTGTCAACAATCGCGTCGGAAATGCGGTCGCAGATCTTGTCGGGATGGCCTTCCGAGACCGACTCGCTGGTAAAGACGAAATCGCGTTTGGCCAAAGGTTTGCCCCCTCTTGAAACATCGCGAGACTACATCGGCGCCGTTGATGCCGCCTCGGCGGACGGGCGTCAAGCCCTGATAGCCGAAGCGGCCCGTCGATACGGGGAGACGCCATTATCAGCGGCGCCGGTGCCTGCGGCGCGCGGCGGCGCTATCTTTCGGGCGGCCGTTCGCTGCCGGCGGCCAGCGCCTTCGCGAGATCGAACAAACGGCGGCGCACCACCGGATCATCGATGCGGTAATAAGCACTGACGAGCTCGACGGTCTCGCGCTTGCGCAACGGGTCGGAGTCAAAGGCTTCGGCGGGCGGCTCGGCAAAACCTCCGGGGATCGCCGGCGCACGGACCGGGTCCATGTCGTCGAAAAAGAACGAGACCGGGACATCGAGCACCCGGCTCAAATCGTGCAGCCGGCTGGCACCGATGCGATTGGCGCCGCGTTCGTATTTCTGCACTTGCTGAAAGGTCAAGCCGATCGCCTCGCCCAGCTTCTCCTGGCTCAGACCCAGCATGTTGCGGCGCAGCCGGACCCGCGACCCGACATGCACGTCGATCGGATTGGGTTTGTCGCCCTTTTGCCGGCCTGGCCGCCGGGTCTGTTGATCCATCGCCATCTGATCGACCGCTTTCTCGTAATAATTCGTTATATTTTAGATTGCAGCATGGCAGTGGGTCAAGCTGCGCCTTCAACCTGAAATAAGCTGATGCAACCGCAGGCGGTATCGGCGGCTCAGCCGAGCCGCAGTGCCACCGGCACGGCGCCAAGCAGCAGCAGCGCCAGAAAGGTCCAATCGCCGGCTCGGGCATAGGGGGTGCGCGAAGTGGCCGCCGGCAAGTCCACGTCGACATAGCCGATCGCATCGAGGCTGGTGCGGGCGAGGACCCGCCCCGAGGCGTCGATGACCGCGCTGATGCCGTTGTTGGCGACGCGGACCAAGGGCAGGCCTTCCTCGACGGTGCGGGTGCGGGCGATGGCGAAATGCTGGAAAGGCCCGGAGGTGCGGCCGTACCACGCATCGTTGGTGGCGTTCAGCATCCATGCCGGCCGGTCGCTCTCGTCGACGACCGCGCCGGGAAAGATCGCTTCATAGCAGATCAGCGCGGCAAACGGCGGCAGTCCGGGCAAAGCGATGGTGCGCGGTCCCGGGCCGGCGCTCAGATCCATGGTCCCGGCGGTGATCTTTTCAAACGGCAGCCAGCGGCGCAATGGCACATATTCGCCGAACGGGACCAGGTGCGCCTTGTCGTAGCGGGCGACTATGTCGCCGCGATCATCGAGCGCCTCGATGCTGTTCCACACCTTCTCGATTGGCGCCGGCGGCGGGTTTGCCCGCAGCGCGCCGGTGATCAGATAGCCGCCACGCGGGACAATCGCGGCCATCGCCTGCCGCGCCGCCGCATCGCGGCCGAGCAGAAACGGGCTCGCCGCCTCGGGCCACAAGATCGCGGCAAGCGGGTGCGGGGCCGGCGCCGCACTCAAATCCAACAGCCGGCGGAAATTCGATTGGGCCTCAGTCGGCTGCCATTTCAGGGTCTGCGGGATCGAGGGCTGGACCAGGCGTAACCAGGTGCCAGTGAGGACGGTCGGCATCATGTCGAGACGGACCGCGCCCGCGACGGCGAGGACCAGGATCACCAGCCCGGCCAAGATCGCCGGCATCCAGCGCCGCGCCGCCGACATCGGCCCTAGCAACGGCACGCCCAACAGCGCCGGCAACGCGGCCGCGAGAACGGTCAGAAAGCTAAGCCCGTAGATGCCGACCCAGGCGGTGCTCTGCAGCAGCGCCGGACTGCCCGGAAAACCGCCCGACCAGGCATAGCCGACGAGGTTCCACGGCAACCCGGTTAAGGCGTGGCCGCGGGCCCATTCGCCGATGCTCCAAGCGATGGCGAAGGCGAAGACCCGCGCCATCGCCGGCAGATGCAGCGCGCGCGCGACCAGCCGGGCCGCGAACAAGGCCAATCCGATGTAGAGCGCAAAGCCGGCCGGCAGGCCGGCCGCGGCAAACGGGACCAGCCACCAGTAGCGGTCGATATCGATGAACAATGCCGCCGCGATCCAATAGAGGCCGGCAAGGAAAAACCCGAAGCCGAACACCCAACCGAGGCGGAACGACGCGGCGAGCCCGGCGCTGCCCTCGTCGAGCCACAGAAGGCCGGGGAACGCGACCGCCAGCACCGGGGTCAGATCGAAGGGCGGCAATGCGGCGACGGCGCCGATCCCGAGCATGAAGGCGAGCCCATAGCGCTGCCAGCCGGAGAGCGAAGCGACCTCGGCAGCGAGCCGGCACAGCGGGGTGTCGACCCTGGATCCGGGTCGGACGCGGAACACCGAAGCCTCAGGCATCGGCGCCGTGCCCCGGGGTCCCGGCCGCCGGCAGCCGACGCACCCGCAACCGCTTGATGCGCCGGGGGTCGCCTTCGAGCACCTCGAATTCGATCCCGGAGGGATGGGCGATGACCTCGCCCCGTTTCGGCACGCGACCGGCGAGGGTCGAAACGAGCCCGCCCAAAGTATCGACCTCCTCCTGGTCGCCGGCCGGACGCAGACGGATGCCCTGACGCTGCTCGAGCGTCTCGATCGGGGTGCGGGCATCGGCGATCAGGGTGCCGTCGGCGCGCTCGATCACATGCGGTCCATCGGCCACGTCGTGCTCGTCCTCGATCTCGCCGACGATCTCTTCGATCAAATCTTCAATCGTCACCAGCCCGTCGATCCCGCCGAACTCGTCGACCACCATCGCGATATGGGTGCGCGCCTGGCGCATCTGCACCAAAAGGTCGAGGATCGGCAGCGAGGGCGCTACGAACAATAGCTTGCGCAGCAGCGGCGCGAGCTTGGTTTCGCGGCGCTCGGCGACCGGGGCCAGGACGTCCTTGACGTGGATGAAGCCGATCACGTCGTCCGGGGTCTCGCGATATACCGGCACGCGCGAGTGGCCCTGCTCGACCATGCATTTGACGACTTCGGCAAACGGCGTCTCGACGTCGAGTGCCACAATGTCGACGCGCGGCACCATGACGTCGGCGGCGGTCTGGTCGTGGCCCTTCAGAATGTTGCCGATCAACACCCGCTCATGGGCGCCGAGCGGATCGGGATCGTCGGCCCGCGGTTCCTCGATCATCTCGTCGATCGTGTCGCGCAGGCTTTCGCCGTTGCGCGGCCGGCGGATCAGCCGCAACAGACCGCGCAGACGCGTAAAGGCCCGATCCTGCTCGGGCTGGCCGCTGCTGTCGGGCGGCTCTCGGTCGGTCATCGAGAAACGGGCTTGGCTGCTGCTGCTCAGATGGTGCCGCGATACGGGTCCGGCACCCCCACGACCGCCAGTATAGTCGTTTCCAGCGCCTCCATCGCGACCGCTTCTGCTTCGCCGAGGTGATCGTAGCCCAAGAGGTGCAGGACCCCGTGCACCACCAGGTGAGAGAGATGATCGGCGATCGGCTTGCCCTGCTCCTCGGCCTCGCGGGCAACGGTCTCGAAGGCGAGCACGACATCGCCGAGCAGGATCGGCGCCTCGGGCGGGACCGGCGTGCGGGACTCCCAGGCCGGGAAGGCCAGCACATTCGTCGGGCGGTCGATCCGGCGCCAGTCGCGGTTGAGCTGTTGCTGCGCCGCGTCGTCGGCAAGGTTGACCCCGAGCTCGATCGCCGCCCCGGACATGAGTCCGCTTTCGGCCATGCCATGCGCCAACGCGATTCTGGCAGCGACGCCAGCGAGTTTCTCGGCAGAGGGGCAGGCCTCGGCCCAGGCGGCGCAGGGCGAGGCGATCACGACGGCGACCGTCGGTTCCGTAATCGCTGAGCGGGTCGTTGATCGGGTCATGACCGACCGGGTCACCGCTGCGGGGCGCGCGCGGCCCGTTCGCGCGCCTCATAGGCGCGCACGATGCGGGCGACGAACTCGTGCCGCACCACATCGCGATCGTTGAAGCGGACAACGGCGATGCCCTCGACATCGCCCAAAGTTTCGAGCGCCTCGGCCAGTCCCGAGCGGGTTCCCGGCGGCAGGTCGACCTGGGTCGGGTCCCCGGTCACCACCATGCGCGAGCCCTCACCGAGCCGGGTCAGGAACATTTTCATCTGCACCGGGGTCGTGTTCTGCGCCTCGTCGAGGATGACAAAGGCGCGCGACAAGGTGCGCCCGCGCATGAACGCGATCGGCGCCACCTCGATCTCGCCGGTGCCGAGCCGGCGGGCGAGCAGGTCAGCCGGCAGCATGTCGTTGAGCGCGTCGAAGATTGGGCGCAGATACGGATCGACCTTGTCGCGCAGATCGCCCGGTAAAAAGCCGAGCCGCTCGCCGGCCTCGACCGCCGGGCGCGACAGGATAATCCGCTCGAACTCGACCGGTCATCAACAGGTCCACCGCGGCGGCGACTGCGAGATAGGTCTTGCCGGTGCCGGCCGGCCCGAGCCCGAACACCAACTCGCTGTCGCGCAACGCCTTGATGTAGGCGGCCTGGCCCGGCGAGCGCGCGGCGATGCGCCGCTTGCGGGTGCGGAACGCGGTGTCCTCGTGCCAGAGGCTCAGGCTGCGATCGGCGATCTCGGCCTCGGCGAGGCGGATCGCCGCCTCGACCGCCGGCAGATCGATCTCCTGCCCGCGCTTCAGCCGGTCGTAGAGCCGCGACAACGCCAGATGGGCCGCCTCGGTCGCCGAGGGCGGGCCCGAGATCGCCAGCCGGTTGCCGCGAGTGACGAGCGAAACGCCGAGCTGCCGCTCGACCCGGCCGAGATGCTGGTCGCGCTCGCCGTAGAGCGAAGGCAGCAGCAGATTGTCGTCGAATTCGAGCTGGGTGCGCCCCTCGGCCGGCTCGGCCCCGACGATGCCGGATGGCGGCGCGGTCATGCCGCGAGCGTCCCGGAAAGGCTGTTTTGACCGGCAGCCGAGATCAGCGCCGGGACGATCTCGCCGACGCGGCGCGCCTCGGCGGCAACATGCACGCTCTGCAGATAGGGGCTGCGCCCGACCAGTTGCCCAGGGTGGCGACCCGGCTTCTCCAGCAACACTGGCAGGACCCGGCCGACGCAGGCTGCGTTGAAGTCGCGCTGCTGGCGCGCCAGCAACGCCTGCAAGGCGGCGAGCCGTTCGGCCTTGACCGGTTCGGGCAACTGGCCCTTGGCGGTCGCGGCGGGCGTGCCGGGGCGCGCCGAATATTTGAACGAAAACGCCTGGGCGAAGCCGATTTCGCCGACGAGATCGAGAGTTGCCTGGAAATCCGCGTCGCTCTCGCCGGGAAAGCCGACGATCAAGTCGGTCGACAACGCCAGATCCGGCCGGGCCGCGCGCAGCCGCTCGACCGTCCGCCGATAATCCTGCGTGCGATGGCGCCGGTTCATCGCCGCCAGCACACGGTTCGAGCCGCTCTGCACCGGCAGATGCAGAAACGGCATCAGCTGGGCCACGTCGCGATGGGCGGCGATCAGCCGGTCGTCGACATCGCGCGGGTGCGAGGTGGTGTAGCGGATGCGGTCGAGTGCGGGCAGCTGGGCCAGCGCGCGCACCAGGTCGCCCAGACCCCATTCGGCACCGTCGGGACCCTCGCCGTGATAGGCGTTGACGTTCTGCCCGAGCAAGGTGATCTCACGTGCACCCGAGCGGAGGAGCACCTGCGCTTCCTCCAATACCTGATCGACCGGCCGGGAATACTCGGCGCCGCGGGTATAGGGCACGACGCAGAACGTGCAGAACTTGTCGCAGCCCTCCTGCACGGTCAGAAAGGCGGTGGCGCCCTGGGTCGGCCGGGACCGCGGCAGATGATCGAATTTGGGCTCGTCGGGAAAACTCGTGTCGATGACCCCGGCGGCGCCGGCGGCGAATGCCCGCGCGACCAGATCGGGCAACCGATGATAGTTCTGCGGTCCAAAGACGAGGTCGACAAAAGGGGCGCGGCGGCGGATCTCGGCGCCCTCAGCCTGGGCGACGCAACCGGCGACGGCGATCAGCATCGCCTCCCCTCGGCGCGCTTTGCGCAACTTCAAGGCCCGGATCTGGCCCAGTTCGGAGAACACCTTCTCTGCCGCCTTTTCGCGGATGTGGCAGGTATTGAGAATGACCAGATCGGCGTCAGCGGCCGCGGCAGCCCGGGCAAAGCCGAGCGGCGCCAAGAGCTCGGCCATCCGCGCCGAATCGTACACGTTCATCTGACAGCCGTAAGTCGCGATAAAAACGCGCTTTGTCACATCCTGCATCCTCTCTGTGATCAACGCGGCTTTGGGTGGACAACGCTGCTTTGAGCGGCAAACGCGGCTGGGTCATCCGGACAGCGCCCGCGGGCGCACCTGATCGTCGGCCGGCGGCGAGCGGAGTGCCGGGGAAGGCGGGGGCGGCACCGGCTGCGGGCGACCGGCGAGCGCCGCGGCCATGCCGCTTGCGACCCGCGCATGGCAGTAGCGAGCCAATGCCTTGCGCGACCCGCAATCGGCGACCAAGGTCGGCGGATGGAACTCGACCACCACTTCGACCGTGCCCAGCCCGAGCATTCGCCACAGGTGAGGCGTCAGCTCGGCCGTTCCATACCAAGCGAAAAACGGTCGCAGCAGCCGGCCGAGCGGCATGCCGTCGAGCCTCGTATAGGCGATCGACACCGGCTGTACCGCGACGGGACCGATCGCCGGCGTCGGTTCGGCCGCGCTGAACAAGGCGCTCTTGAACGGCAGCACCCGGTTGCCGTCGCCGCTCGTCCCTTCCGGAAACAGGATCAGCGCGTCGCCCGCCGCCAGACGCCTGGTCATCGCCTCGAGCTGCAGGCGGGTGCTGCGCGCGCGCCGGTCGACAAAGACGGTGCGCTGCAATTTCGCCAGCCAGCCGAACAATGGCCAGGAGGCGACCTCGGTCTTGGCGATGAACGAGCCGACGATCAGCGAGCCGAGCACCGTGATGTCGGTATAGGAAACGTGGTTCGAGGCGAACAGCACCGGCCGTGCCGCAGTCGGCGTTCCGATCGCGCGCAGCCGAAAACCGAGAATGCGGCAGCACCCGCGATGATAAAACCTCGGCAGCGTGCGCGACCACGGGCAGCGCAAACCCAGACCCACACCCTGCACCGGCATCAGGCCCAGGGTCCACAGGAGATAGAGCGCCAGACGCGAGATCCTCAGCGCCGACGAGCCCATGCCGTCAACATGCCCATGCCGTCAACATGCTCATCTGTTTCGGTGCCATGTATTCTTGATGTCCTTCGCCCGGCGCACGTAATGGCGCGAATATTTAGCGCTGACTAGATCGGTCTTGACGATGATGCACACGTCGATGGTGTTGAACTCGCGGTCGATCACGGCGCCGTCGCCGACGAACCCGCCGAGGCGCAGATATCCCTTGATCAGCGGCGGCAGAGCCACCAGCGCCCGCGCCGGGTCGATGGCCGCAGGCGCTCGCCGGCACATTTCGACGTAGCGGTGCGCGAGAGCCCGCGCCCGCAGCGGCGGCGGCGCCAGGTGCCGGTGGTAGAGATAGGAGAGCGGGGTTGCCAGCGCTTCGGGATCGGTGCCGGGCAGGCTCGCACAGCCGAACATCAGAGCGATGTCGTGATAAAAGACATAAGCCGCGATCCCGCTCCATAAGAGCTGCATCGCCGGACGCTGGCGGTAGGCCGCATCGACGCAGGAGCGGCCGAGCTCGAGGATCTCCCTCGGATAGGCGACCAGCGGTCCTATGTCGTATTCGGCGGCCGAATAGAACCCGCCGAGCCGCAGCGCGGCTTCGCGGCGGATCAAGCGATAGGTGCCGACCACGCTCTGCGGTCCCGAGCCGCGGCCGTGGTCGAGCACCAGCAGATGGTCGCAACCTTGGTCGAAGCGGTCGAAATCGCGCCGTCGGCGCGCCGTCTCGATTTGCGGGCGTGCCCCGAGGCTTTCGAAAAACACGCGATAGCGCAGCGCCTGCGCGGCGTCGATGTCGGCCTCGCTTTCGGCGAGCCGAACCTGCAGCGGGCCCGAAGAGATGTCGACGATCGCAGCCGCCCGGCGACCGGCGGCGCGCCCGATCGGCAGGCTGCTGGATTCGAACCCGAAGCCCCCGATCACGCTGTTCGACCGAGCCCGGATAACAATTCGGACTTGGACAGCTCGGCCCTGAGGCACCCCGACCGAGCAGCACGGCGCAGCGGCGCCAGCCCCAATTCGGCCGACCGTTGGGCCGGCACCAATCGCCGTCGCGCCCGGATCATCCGCGGTCGCGCCTGGATCATTCGTTGTCACGCTCGGGTTTGGCGCCACGCGGCACGGCATAGAGCTCGAGCCGATGACCGACGAGATCATAGCCGAGCTGATCGGCAACGGCTTGCTGCAGCTTTTCGATCTCCTCGTTGCGAAACTCGACCACCCGGCCCGATTGCAAATCGATCAGATGGTCGTGATGTGCGCTCGGCATCTCCTCGTAGCGCGAACGACCGTCGCCGAAATCGTGTCGGGCCAAAATGTTCGCCTCCTCGAACAGCCGAACGGTGCGATAGACGGTGGCGATGCTGATATGCGCGTCGATTTGGGTCGCCCGGCGATAAACCTGCTCGACATCGGGATGATCGGCGGAATCCGACAGCACGCGGGCGATGACCCGGCGCTGCTCGGTCATCTTGAGCCCCTTGTCGAGGCAGAGCTGCTCCAGCCGCGAGGTCATCCCGTCTCCGTCACGGGGGTCCGCACCCACTATAGAGCAAATCTTTGGGCAAGCCTATGTCTCGAACAACCGTTCCGCCAGCCGCGCCAGCCTGACGCCCGCCGATTCACGCCCGCGATCGCCTTGCCCGCGTGCCGAGTCCGATCTCCTTGGCCAGCCGACTGCGCTGGCGCGCGTAGTTCGGCGCCACCATCGGATAATCGGCGGCCAGCCCCCATCGTTCGCGATACGCTTCGGGCGTCATGTTGTAGGCGGTCTTCAGATGCCGTTTGAGCATTTTCAGCTTCTTGCCGTCCTCCAGGCAGACGATGAAGTCGGCATGCACCGATTTCTTGATTGGGACCGCGGGTTGCGGCCGTTCCGCGGGTGCGGCCGGGACATTGCCAATATTGGCCAGCGAGTTGTACACTTGGTTGATCAGTTGCGGCAAATCATTTACAGACACGGTATTGTTGGATACGTGCGCGGCGACAATTTCGGTCGTCAGTGCCAGCAAATCGCTGGGTTGATCGGAGTTGTTCATAGCGATGATCCCACCATGCGGCTGCTCTTTCGAATATAAGTAACGATCAGCTCGGCGGCAATCCGCTGGATCACCGATTTCTTTTTATCGCACAGCCGTGGTGGGTAACATTTGGTTGTGGCCGCCAAACGGGCGACAGCCCAGGGCAAAACGGCGACGAACTCAAGTCGAGGATCAGACGGCGATGATTTTGCGGCGGAGCACCAGAGCATCGACCGGACCGGCAGCCCGGCGGTAGTAATTGGGCCGACGACCGATCTGGACAAAACCGCGACCGGCATAAAGCGCGCGCGCCGCTCCATTGTCGGCAGCGACTTCGAGAAAGATGCTGTGGCCGCCTCGCCGCAGCACCTCGTCGCCGAGCGCGGTCAGCAGCGCCGATGCGGTCCCGGACCGCCGGCGGCGAGGGTCGACGCCGAGCGCCAGGATCTCGCATTCACCGCCGAGGTCGAGGGCCAGCGCCAGACCCGAAGGCTCGTCCTTCTCCCAGGCGAGATACCCGAAGAACCCCCCGATGGCGATGATCCGCGCCATCGCCTGCGGCTCCCAAGGGTCGTCGGGAAAACAGGCGGCGTGCAGCATTGACAATGGTAGCGCCAAGAGGTGCGCCGCGCGCCCATTCAGCGGTTCGAGGTGGTGGCTCACCACCGGCCGGGCGACGCCGGCACAGCGGCGAGAGTTACGTCGGGCGGGCGCAGATAAAGGGGCCGCACCGGGTCGCCCTGCTCGCCTCGCCGCCATCGCCGCAAGGCTGCCCGCAGGGCGCCGAGCGCGGGCGTGTCCCCGTCTTCGACCGCACTCGCGAACCCGCAGGCTGCAAGGGCGGCGGCGGCGCGCGCGGCAGCATCGCCGGTCACCGCGAGGGACGAATGCTCGCCGGCCGCGGCACGGACGGTTTCAACCAGCGCCTCGGGCAGCACCGCGGCGGGGTCGCCGCAGGGACGGCGTGCCGGATCGAAGAGCTGGATGTAGAGATCGGCGCGACGGCTTTCGAGCGCGACCAGCAGAAACCGCGGTTCGTGGCCAGCATCGCCCCCCGCATCGCCCAAGGCGGCGAGCGCAGCTGCGAAGCCAGTGACGCCGATCAGCGGGACACCAAGGCCGAGCGAAATCCCGCGCGCCGCCGCAATCCCGACCCGAATACCGGTAAAGCTGCCCGGCCCGGTGGTGACGACGACGAGCTCGATCGCCGCGGCCGGCAGCGACACCTGCCGCATGGTGCGGTCGACCAGTGGCAGCAGGGCTTCCGCCTGGCCGTGCGCCATCGCCAGATGCGTCAGCGCCAGGACATCATCGCCGGCGCAGATCGCGACCGAGCAGGCCGACCCCGCCGAGTCGAGCGCCAGGATCAGCGGACCGCGGCGCCCCGCACGCGTTCCCTCGGGCGAGGTCAGATCGCCCGCACCTCGCTGACTTCGGGGATGTAATGGCGCAGCATGTTTTCGATGCCGGCTTTCAGGGTGGCGGTCGAGCTCGGGCAGCCCGAGCAAGAACCTTGCATGTGCAGGTAGACGACCCCGTCCTCGAAATCGTGGAAAATAATGTCGCCGCCGTCCTGCGCCACCGCCGGGCGCACGCGCGTCTCCAGCAGTTCCTTGATCTGCGAGACGATCTCGTCATCCTGCTCGTCGCTGCCGGTGGTCGCGCGGTCTTCGGCGCCGGCCGCGAACACCGGACGGCCGGCGGTGAAATGCTCCATGATCGCCGCCAGGATCGCCGGCTTCAGCCGATACCAGTCGCCCTCGTCATCCTTGGTGACGGTGATGAAATCGGCGCCGAAAAATACCCCGCCGACCTGCGGCAGCGCAAACAGCCGCTCGGCCAAGGGCGATGCGGCGGCGGCCTCGGCCGAGGTGAAGTTTGCGGTGCCGGTGCTCATCACCGCGCGACCGGGAAGGAATTTCAGGGTCGCCGGGTTCGGCGTCTGCTCGGTCTGGATGAACATCGGCGGCTCCATAAGCGAGGGGGCGGAAACTCAATTCTAGCATGGGGGGCAGGGGGTCGCGATTCAACCCTCGGAGCCCGTCCGGCCGGGATCCGGCCTCGACCGCGCTGACCGGGCAGCCGCGGCGGTCCGGAAAGGCTCACCAGCCAAGCGGCGCGCGCAGCGCGGCGACGGCGTCGAGCTGGCGCTCGTGCTCGCCGGTGAAGCGCACGATGAGGTCGGTCGCACCGGCGTCGGCATAGGCCTTCAGCCAGGCTGCAGCTGCCGCGGGCGGACCGCCGAATGTGGCTTGCCGCTGGCGCATCGCCGCCGCGGGCTGGCCGTAGTAATTTTCGAGAAAGGCGTCGATGCGCTGCTCGGCGCGGCCCGCATCCTGGTCGAGCGCCAAGGTCACGTAGTTTGCGGCGGCAAACCCCGCCGGGTCGCGGCCGATCTCGCCGATGATTTGCTGCACCTCGCGCCATTGCGCCGCCCAGCGAGCCAGATCGGGTTCGTTGGCAAACCAGCCGTCGAAATGTTTGGCGGCGCGCTCGAATGCCGGGCGCACCGAGCCTGCGAGCCAGATCGGCGGGCCGCCGGGGCGATGCGGGGTCGGACCGAGCACGCCCTCTTTGACCGGCCAACGCCCGTTCCAATCGACCGGCGCGCCGGTCCACAGCGCGCGGGCGAGGCGCAACCCTTCCATCATGCGCCCGACCCGGCCCTCGAACGGCACCCCGGCGGCGGCGAATTCGGCGCGGATGTTGGCGACATCGCTGGCGATGCCGGCGCCGAGCACGAGCCGCCCCTCGCTGATCCGGTCGAGGGTGGCGACCTGATGCGCCAATACCACCGGGTTGCGCAGCGCCGGCAGAAAGACGGCGGTGCCCAGCATGACTTTTCGGGTGCGCGCGGCGACTGCTGCGAGCAGAGTCAGCGGTTCGTGCCGCGGCCGGGCCAGCAGTGAATCCCCGACCCACACCGAATTGTACCCGAGCGCTTCCGCCTGCTCGGCCAATGCCAACAGCGGAGCGGTCTCGGGTCGGCCTTGCATGACGGCCTCGCGGGTCGGCAACAGATATCCGATGCGCGGCGCCATCGCCGGCCTCCTTTCGATCGGCGCGGCCTGATCACCGGCACCGGGTATTGTCCGGCAGGGACGATAGCATATCGGCGGCCGGGAAGACTGCGCGTCGACCGGTCAGCCGCTGCCCGGCGTCTCACCGCGGATCGTCACCAGGCAGAGATGATCTTGGCGCGGGCGAGCCATGCTCGGTCGGCGATGTCGCGCTCCAAACGATCGACGGCGGCTTGGTGAGCCAGGTCGGAGATCGCCTGCAACTGCGAGCAGGTGTCGCGGCGGCGCACGATTTCGAGCCACGCCGGCAGGCTCTGCTCGAAGCGCAGACGCTCGTAAGAGATCGCGGCGGCGACGAACCCGGCCGCCCGCATGGTCGTCACCACCGCGCCCACCGGCCAAAAATCCCGCAGATCGACGATTTCTGCCTCGGGAAAGTATTCGTAATAGAGCCAGTCGCCGATTCCTGCGGACACAGATTGCGCAGCACGAAACGGCCGTCCGCCCGAAGGAGCCGAAAGACCGAGCGCAGCATAGGGCCTTGTCCGCCACGTGGTGGAAGGCGAATTGGCAGCACACGAAATCGAAGTTGCGGGCGGCGAACGGCAGCACCGCACCATCGGCGCGCACCCAGGCGATCTCGGGCGCCTTGCGGCGGGCCTGCCGCAACATCCCGGACGACCGATCGAGGCCGGTATACCAAGCTCGCGGGAGCGCGCTGCGGTTGGCGATCAGCGGGTTTCCGGTTCCGCAGCCGATGTCCAGCACGGTCATGCTGTTGGATGCGCGTTTCGCCATGAACGCCAGCAACTCCGGGGCAGCCGCGCGCGCCCAATAGGGCTGCGTGTCATAAACGGGAGCGATTCGTCGTAACTTACCGGCGGCTATCGCGGCATCACGGCTCCCCTGCGACAGGGGCGAGCGACCATCGTTCGAGCCGGATCGCGATCCTCAAGCCAGCGCTAGAAAAGCGGCGTCTTCGTCGGAGACAAAGCGGTCGGTCTCGTCACGACGCTGGCGAAGCAAAGCTATGACATCCGCGGTCGAGCAGTTTCCCAACCGTACCCAGATAACTTTTGGGGGTGCTCCGTAGAGTACGCTAAAGCGCAGAAACGCATGATTTCCCAAAGCGAATTTCGAGTGTATGGCGATCCTATGCCGGTAGTCCATCGCTGAGAATAGGCGAGCGACCCGGAGCGGGCAAGCGACCGAGACTGGTCCTTTTCCCCTCACCCGACCCTCTCCCCGCACGCGGGGAGAGGGAGAGACCACGGCACAATGTCGGGCGACTTCCACGAATTCTTCGACACGCAGCTTCACGCGTGACGCAGCAACACCCCCAATATCGCTATCGTGGCAGCGGCGTTGATGCCGATCGCCCAGATCATGACCGTGAGCTTGCCTTCGACCGCGGCCAGCCGGTTGTCGATGGACGCCGGTCCATTCTCGTAATCGGCCAACTCTTGGGCGGCTTCCCTCGCCTTGTCGTCGGGCGCACCGGCGCTGATCAGCGCGTCGTAGGTCTTGGACAGCATCAGCGGCATGATCGTGTCATTCCGGCGAGAGCAGCTTTGGTCTGGGCGAACGACCCGCGCTATTCGGCGGCTATTCGGCGGCGCCGCGGCGGTGCGAGAAGCCCTGCTCCTGGCTGGTGACGAATTCGAGGAGGGCGGCGCGGCCTTCGTCGTTCTGTCGGCGGGCGCGCAGGATCGCCTCGCCGATCTGGCCGGGATCCTCGACCCGCTCGCTCCAGCCGCCGAGGTCGCGGGCGATGTTGGCGTAATTGCCGCCGAGATCGCGAGCCCGGTAGCGCTCGTGCGACAATTGCATCGCGTGAGTTTCGATCGCCATCGTCGAATTGTTCAGGACGATCGTTGTTATCGGGATGCCGCAGCGTGCTGCGGTCTCGAAATCGAGCCCGGTCATGCCAAAGGCAGCGTCACCCATGAAGTTGACGCAGAACTTGTCCGGCGCGGCGACCTTGGCGCCGATCACGAGGCCGAGCCCGGTACCGAGCTGGTGCGACTTGCCCCAGCCGAGATAGCCGCGCGGCCGGGTCGCCCGATAAAACGGGTTCAGCTGCTCGCGCGGGCTGCCCGAATCATGGGTGACGATCGCCTCGGCCGGGTCGACGACGCGCATGAACTCCGCGATGACTCGGTAGGGATTGATCGGGTGCTCGTTCGAATGCAGCTTCGCCTGCCAGCGGGCGAGCCATTCCTCGCGCTTCGCCGCGAGCTCCTGAGCGACGCCGTTGGCGCGGTCCTTGCCGCCCAGCCGATCCTTGATGGCCTCGTTCAATTGCCCGAGGACCAGCTTGGCGTCGCCGAGGAGCCCGAGATCGGCCGCGAAAGCCTTGTGCAGGTCGCGGGTGTCGTTGGTGGCGTGGATGTATTTCTTGCCGCCCGGGAACGCCGGGGTGGCGATGCCGTGCCGGGTAAAGCTGCACCCCACCCCCAGAACCAGGTCCGATTTGTGCAGGATATGACGACCGGGCCCGGTGAAGGTGCCGCCGCCCGGCCCCAGCGACAGCGCATGGTCCTCGGGGAAGGCGCTTTTGCCGTCGAAAGTCGTCATGACCGGCGCCTGCAGCAATTCGGCGAGCCGCTGTAATTCATCGGTCGCCTCGGCGTAGAACACGCCCTGGCCGGCGAGGATCATCGGACAGGAGGCGTCGAGCAGCAGCTTTGCCGCCTCGTCGATATCGCGCGGGTCGGCGGCCGAGCGGGTGCTGCGGACCGGCCGATGCCGGCTCGGGTCGATCTCAACTTCGGTGGCGACGATATCGGCCGGCACCTCGACCATGACTGGACCCAGTCGCCCGTTTTTAACCTGGGAAAAGGCGCGGCGCATGATGTTGCCGATTTCGTGCGGCAACTGCACTTCCTCGACCGATTTGGTGATCGCGGCGTAGCTGCGGCTCGATTTGAACATCGGAAAGAGCTGGGCGGTCTCGCGCGGATGGCCGAGCGGCAGAAACATCACCGGCGTCGAATCCGAAAAGGCGGTGGCAACTCCGGCAAAGGCGTTTTCCGCACCCGGCCCATATTGCATCGCAAAGACGCCCGGCGGCCGGCCGTTCGAGACGCGGGCAAAGCCGTCGGCCATATGAACGCCGACCCGCTCCTGCCGGCAGATTACCGGCTTGATGCCGACCGCGGCGGCGGCCTCGATGATCGGCGTCGTCGGAAAGCAGAACAGGGTCGAGACACCCTCGCGCTTTAGGATCTCGGCAATGACGTTCATTACCTGCATCGGTCATTCCTCCCGGTGAATGGTTTCGGCATCATGATCTCGGGCGCCGTCGAACCGCGCCAATGGATGGGCCGGCTCCACACGTCGGCGCGAGAGTGCGGGCGGGCGATCGTGGGCGTTTAACGTATCACCCCACCCGCGGCGGCGCCGCCCGAATCCGATTCGGGCGCGTGGCAGATCTTTACGCATGGTCTGGCGTCGGCCGGGTTCTCGAGGATACATGCCGAGCAGCCCGGCCCGGGCGCTTGTGCATCGCTCGACGCTGGCCCAGGTGCGCCGCTGGCGCATCCGGCGAGGAGCGAGCTCCAGGCGATCGCGACAAGGGAAAATCGGCGCATGCCGGCAAGGATGGCGAGCGTCCTCGCCCGCTGTCAAGCAGGCCCGCCGGTCTGCGCTCCCCCCCGATCAGGCCGGCTGCAGCACGTGGATGACGCGGCTGGCGATCATCTCGCGGGTCTTGCCGGCATAGGCGGCCATGTGCGGCGAGGCGGCATGGGCCTTCAGCGCCTCGGGGCTTTCCCATTTTTCGATCACAACAAAGGTGTCGGGTCCGAATTTCGCCTGCATGGCGCCGGCGCCCTCGGCGTCGATCGCCGGCCCGTATTCGACGCAGCCCTTTTCGGCGTGGACCGCCGGCATGTTGGCGCGAAACGCCGCGAGGATTTGGTCACGCAGGCCGGGCTTGGCGGTGATGATGGCGACAACGTGGATCATGGCTGTTCCTTTCCGAGTTCGATCCGAAATGAAACGAAGGATTCCAATACCTCACCGTCGCCCCCCGAAAGGGGGGGCCAAGGGCAGGCTTCGGGTCCCCGCTTTCGCTGGAATGACGGCCAATGGTTTGATTTTTTGGACTCCTTTTCGAGTCCGACCCTCAGGCGACGCGTTCGAAAACGCTGTGCTGGCGGCTCGTGGTCAGCGGCCGGATCTTGGTCGCCCAGTCGCCATAGAGGCCGGCTTTCTCCCAGGCGGCAGTGTTCAGCACTTCCGGCGAATTGAGCTCGTAGAGGGTCAGATAGCGCTCCATGCCCGGCATGCTCGAATGTTCGAGCCGGTAGCGCGCTGCGCACCGCACGCCCGGCACCTTCGACAGCATCGGGAAGTGCTCGGTGTCGTAGACGCGGTTGAATTCGGCCTCGTGCTCGGCCGGGATGTCGAGCTGAACGACAAAAAGATGCGACACGGGTTGCGGCTCCTGTTGCGAAAGTACTTCAGGCGATCTGGCGAAAGACGCTGTGCCGGCGGTTGGTCGTATGCGGACGGATCTTCGGCTTCCATTCGCCGCGATCGGAGGCTTCGGTCCAGGCCGGGCTGTCGATCACCTCGGCATTGTCGCATTCGTAAATCGCCAGATAGCGCGGCATCTCCGGCACGGTCGAATGATCGAGCCGATAGCGCGCGCACGACCGCACGCCCGGGACCTTGAGGATGGTCGGCACATGGTCCTCGTCATAGATGCGGTTGAACTCGGCCTCGAGCGCGGCTGGGACGTCCATCTGCACGACATAAATGTATGACACGGGAGCTTCCTCGGTTCGTGGGCGGGGCGATCGGCAGATTACGGCAATCCGCTCTTCCTCTCGACAGGTTTCGCACGCGGTGCCGTCCCGCGTGCCGGTCCTTGTGGCGGTTGCCGCAGCGATCTTGAATTGGTTAACTTAAACGCCCATGTCGAGGCTACCGGGCAGCCTCCGGCTCATTATTAAGATCGGCACGTTCTCCGGCCGGGCGCGGCGCAGCCGGGACGAAGCCGCTGCCGAAAAGAATCCCGGCGCCATTGGGTTTAAGCCAGGAGCAGATATGTCGAAGATTCCGCAGGGCGAATGGTCCGCCATTGCGGCACGCTATCAAGACGGCGAGTTCGATCAGCAAGATCGCGCGGGGTTATGGCTGCACTCCGCCGGCGATTTATTACATTCTGAAGCGCAACCGTCAGCTCCCGGCAGCAGTCGGTCCGCCGCCGATGGCGGAGCGGCGGGTGGCAGCCGCAGTGGACGATGCGGCCGCGGGCGACACGGGGGCGCGCGGCGCGATTGCGCCGCAGCCGCAGCCCAGTACACTGGCTCGAACTCGGTGCATTGACGCGAATCGTCAGCGCACCGGTGCTGGTCCGTACGCGGGCGCCCGTAATCGATCCGGGGCAGATGCCGCCGTCGGCTGCCGGCAGGCCGGATCACGACGCGCGAGCGGTGCCGACGCCGGGTTTGGACGGCGAGCTTCACCACCGCGCGGAGGCCGCCATCGAGGTGTTTCGCACGAGCTTCAATGCGGCGCTGACCGAGGGATCGCCCGACATGCTTGAGCGGCTGCGCCAGGCGGCAGCCGATCTGATGCGGGTCGCGGCGCGGACCACGATCGTCCTCGATCGCTTGACCGCCAGCGCCGAACGGGCGGCGCGGGCGCCGAATTATCCACGCTCGGCGCACATGGGCGATTAAACCCGACCGATTACGGCGGAAACCGGGCCAAGCTGGAATGCGGCCAGCAGGGGAAGATTTCGCTGTCGCTCTCCGAGCAGCCTGATCCACCGCCCCGGTATGGCTGATGCGGTATCGGGGCCTTTTGGAGGATCGAGATGTCAGATCACAAGTTCACGGCCGGTCAGACCGTTCAATACTCTCCCGGGTGGCCGCGCGAGAACGCAAGCGGCGGGCAATTCACGATCGTGCGCCTCTATCCCCTTGTCGGGAACACTCCGCAATACCGGATTAAGAGCAAGCGGGACGGGCACGAGCGCATGGTTGCCGAAGATCAGCTCGGCAGCTCGTTCGGCATTCTGCCGGCGAAGAGCAGCGTCGCGCCGCCAGCCGACCGCAAGCGTTGAGTTAGCGGTCGAGAGTGACCCGCCGCCCAAACCTGGGCGCAGCTGGGGGCGGTGGGCATCGGGTGACCCGTCGCCCGCTCGGCGCGGCTCAGCGGCCGAAGATCAGCTGCAGGCGGTGCCCGTCGGGATCACAAAAATAGATGCAATGGTCATCGCCGGGACGGCCGCCGACCGCGATGCCCCGGCCTTCGAGCTCGCTCTTTAGGCTTTCGTAGCTGCCCGAGGCGACGTTGAGCGCCAGGTGATTGAGGTCGTTGCCGGCGGTGGATGGGTCGGAGGTCGAACGCGCGTTGCGCCGGTGGAACAGGGCCACCCCCTGCCCGCCCGCATGCAGAAACACCTGCCCGTCATTCTCGCGATAGACGGTCATGCCGAGGATTTGGGTATAGAACGCCTTGGAGCGCCCGACATCGCTGCAATGCAACACGATGTGGTCGATCCCGCTCGCCTCGATCATCTCTCTCCTCCCTGAGCCGATGCAGCGAATTGTGCGCGCTCTCGGCGATGCCATCAAGATCGGTGGTGACGCGCCGATCGGCGCCAGGCGAGGTGCCGCAGGACTGTCGGCGCTGTGGTAATTTGATCGCCGGCCCTTGGGTCCTGACCGCCGGAATTATCGGCCGAGCGCTGCCGCTGCCCGGGCGACCCGTAGGGCGCGATCGCGCTGACGCGCCGCGGCGCCATCGAGCACCTGGCCGAGAACCGCGGGGTTGGCCGTCTCGGGCGAGCCCGAGGCAAAAGGCGGCGCCGGGGCATATTCAATCCCGAGCTGGATCGCTTCCGCCGTCGCCCGTCCGGCGATCTCGGCGGCGACGCTCAGCGCCACGTCGATGCCGGCGGTGACCCCGCCGCCGGTATAAAGATCGCCGTCGCGAACGACGCGCTCGGTCACCGGCTCGGCGCCAAACGGGCGCAACAGCTCGCGCGACATCCAGTGGGTCGCGGCGCGCCGCCCGCGCAGCAGCCCGGCAGCGCCCAGCACCAGCGAGCCGGTGCAGACGCCGACGACGTAGCGCGCCGCCGCCGCCGCGCGACGCACAAACGCCAGCACCTCCTGGTCTTCGAGCAACGGGTTGACGCCAGGTCCGCCGGGCACCAGCACGAGGTCGAGCGGCGGACAATCCGCGAGCGTCGCCATCGGCAGGATCGCGAGGCCATGCTCGGAGCGCACCGACTGCAAATTCTTCCACAGCAGCAGGGTTTCGCTGCCGGGCAGCCGGGCCAACACTTCGTAAGGGCCGGTCAGGTCGAGCTGGGTCAGGTTGGGAAATACCAGCATGCCGCTGCGGAAACCCGGTTCGCTCATCGTCGCTTCCTCAAAAGAGGGTGCGGCTCTGAAAGCCGGTCCGGCTGGAGCCGCTGTCTCTTTATCGCTAGAATCCGGCTCCGACAACCGGGAGACGGCGATGCCTCTGATGCTGGCGAGCCCGGCGTTTGCGCCCGGTGGCGCGATCCCGTCGGAATATACCTGCAGCGGCGCCGATATCTCGCCGCCCTTGTCCTGGTCCGGCGTGCCGGCGGGTACCAGGAGCCTCGTTCTCATCGTCGAGGACCCGGATGCGCCATCGGGCGCCTTTCGACATTGGGCTGCATTCGACATTCCGGCCGGCGCACATGGGCTCGCCGCGGGCTACGGGCCGAACCGCCCGGTCGCCGGTTTTCGCCAAGCGCGCAACGATTTCGGCGGCCTCGGCTATGGCGGTCCCTGCCCGCCGCCCGGCCCGGCGCACCATTATCGCTTTCGCCTGCTGGCGATCAGCCGGCCGAGCCTCGACCTCTCGCCGTCGGCCGACGCTTTGGATGTGCTGCGGGCGGCGCAGCCCTATGTCATCCAACAGACCGAATTGACCGGCATCTACCGGCGCTGAACGGCCGCGGATCGGCCGCGTCTCGATCTGTTTTGCCCGGCGCTGTCGAATTGCTGGCGTCCTCTCGAAACTTGCGTCTATAACCCGCGCCCCGGCGGTCCTGTCTGGGCTTGCTCACCCCGGGCGGTGTCGGCCCGGCGCGCGGTCGCGATGCGGCGAGGATTGGACCAGGTCCCCAAAAGCAGCGTTGGCGTGGCATACGGACCAAGCGCACATATGCCCGATACCGCGATCGTTCATTCCGAGACCCGCGCTAAGCTCGGCCAGAGCTTGGGCGTGGCGGCGCTCGGCGTCGTCTATGGCGACATCGGCACCTCCCCGCTCTACACCGTCAAGCAGTGTTTCGCGAACGCGGCAGTCAGCGAGCCGCGTGTCTTCGGCGTGCTGTCGCTGATCGCCTGGGCGCTGATGCTGGTCGTCACCGTCAAATACGTCCTTGTTCTGATGCGCGCGGATAATCGCGGCGAGGGCGGCATTCTCGCCTTGATGGTGCTGGCGCTGCGCGCCGCAACGGCACGGCGCAACCGCTGGATCCTGTGGGCCGGGCTATTCGGCGCCGCGCTGTTTTTCGGCGACGGGGTGATCACTCCGGCGATTTCGGTGCTGAGCGCGGTCGAGGGGCTGAAGGTCGCTACCCCCGCGCTCGAATCCTATGTGCTGCCGTTGACCCTGCTGCTCCTGATCGTTCTGTTCCTGGTCCAGCGGCGCGGGACGGCCTTGGTCGGCGGCTATTTCGGTCCGGTCATGATCGTGTGGTTCTCGGTGATCGGGGTCCTCGGGGGGTTTGAGATCGTGCGGCGGCCGTCGATCCTGCTGGCCGTCGACCCGTACTATGCGATCACCCTGTTCCTGGACGATCCTTGGCAGGCCTTCGTGCTGCTCGGCTCGGTGGTGCTCGCGGTGACCGGGGCCGAGGCGCTCTATGCCGATATGGGGCATTTCGGGCGCGGGCCGATCCGGCGGGCTTGGCTGCGCTTTGTGTTTCCGGCGCTGCTGCTGAACTATTTCGGCCAGGGGGCGCTGCTGCTCGCCCATCCCGGCGCGGTCGAGAACCCGTTTTACCATCTGGCTGCGGGCTGGGCAGTCTATCCGCTGGTCGTGCTCGCTTCGAGCGCGACGGTCATCGCCTCGCAGGCGGTGATCTCCGGCGCGTTCTCGATCGCCCGCCAGGCGGTGCAGCTCGGCTATCTGCCGCGCATGCAGGTGCGGCACACCTCCGAGCAGGAAATCGGCCAGGTCTATGTCCCGGCGATCAACGGCATCCTCTTGGTGGCGGTGGTGGCGACCGTGCTCGGCTTCCGCTCGTCGGACGCGCTCGGCGGCGCCTACGGCATCGCCGTCACCGGGACGATGACGGTCACGACCATCCTCGCCTTTGTCTATCTGCGCTGGGGTGCGGGTTGGCGGCTGTGGCGGCTGATCCCGATGTTTGCGCTGTTTCTGATCGTCGATCTGTTCTTTTTCGGCGCCAACCTATTGAAAATAATTGACGGCGGCTGGTTTCCGCTGGCCATCGCGCTGTCGATCTATACGGTCATGATGGCCTGGTTGTGGGGCCGGCGGCGCATCTCCGCCCAGCGGGCGAGCGGCGCCCTGCCGTTGACGACGTTGCTCCAGACCTTGAGCCCCGACCGGCCGGCGCGCGTCCCCGGCACGGCGATCTATATGACCGCGCGGATCGACAACGTACCCGCGGCCCTGCTGCACAATATGAAGCACAACAAGGTGCTGCACGAGCGCAACGTGCTGATGACCGTGCGCACCGAAGACGTGCCGCGCCTGCCCGAGGCCGAACGCCTGCAGATCGATCATCTAGGGCAGAATTTCCACACCGTGACGATCCGTTACGGCTTTCTTGAAGCGCCCGACATCCCGCGCGCGCTGGCACTGTGCCGGGTCGGCGGGTTTCGCTTCAACCTGATGGAAACTTCTTTCTTTGTCGGGCGCGAGAAGATTGTCGCCAAGCGGCCGCCAGGCATGCGGCTGCCGTTCACCAAGCTGTTCATTATGTTGTCGAACGTCGCCCTAGACGCGACCGAATTCTTCCGGATTCCGATCAACCGCATCGTCGAGCTGGGCGGCCAGATCGAACTTTGAGACCATGCCTTGCTCCGACGGGCCCCCGTCGTCGTGGCCACCATCTTCGTCGTGGCTGCCATCGTCATCGTGGCGGACAAGGGTAACCCGGTGATATGGTAAAAGGGTTGTGGGTTCGCTGGCAGATGGCCTGGCCAACCCCGCCTCTTGGAGGATCCGCCGATGATCTACGAAGTCCGCACCTATACCCTGCGCCCCGGCACCGTGGCCGAATTCGAGGAGCGCTATCAGAAGCGGCTGCCGCTGCGCGAGAAGCATTCGAAATTGGGGGCGTTCTGGCACACCGAATTCGGTCCGCTCAACCAAGTCGTGCACGTCTACCCCTATGACGATCTGCAGCATCGCACCAGGGTCCGCTCCGCGATGGCGCAGGACGCAGCGCGCAACGCAATGCCCGGCGGCCAGGACCTGATCGCGGCGCAGGAAGCCGAGATCATGAACCCGGCGCCGTTTATGCGCGCGCTCGGCAGCCGGGATTACGGCACCGGCAACGTCTATGAGATGCGCACCTATACTTACGCGCCCGGCGACATCCCGAAGGTTCTTGAGGCGTGGGGGAAGGCCATCGAGGCCCGCGAGAAGTTCTCGCCTCTGGCCGCTTGCTGGACCAGCGAACTCGGCGCGCTCAACAAATTCGTCCACGTTTGGGTGTACAAGGACCTCAGCGAGCGCGCCCGCGTGCGTGAGGAATCACGGCGGCCGGGCGGCGCTTGGCCGCCGCAGGCCGGTGTGCGGCCGGTCCGGCAGGAAAACAAGCTCTTGATCCCGGCGGCCTTTTCACCGGTGCGGTAGTTCGGCTGCGGCGCGACCTCGCCAGGGGTCGGGGTCGCGCGCTCAGGCGATCATGGTCGGCCGGATGTGAAGCGGGGTCTTCGCGCCATTGCGGGAACCAGCTTCGTCCAGCCGCATCGCCGAACCGGATAAGACTGTGCGGCGCCGGCGAGCTGGCCCGGCGCTCCGGGTCGTGGCAAGCTGAGGGACTTTCCGCAAACCGACGAGGCCGGCCCATGAAGATCGAGCGCATAGACCATCTGAACCTGACCGTCTCCGATATCGACCGCAGCTCGGAATTCTACCGGCGGGTGCTCGGCATGGCGGTCGAGAGTATCGGCGAAGGGCGCGCGGCGGTCCATTTCGGCCAGCAGAAGATCCATCTCGACGCCGCCGGCGGCGTCATGGCGATCAGCGTCAAAAAACGCCTGCCGGCGCATATCTGCTTTATCACCGAGACGCCGATCGGCGAGGTCGTGGCCCATCTCGAACATTGCGGCGTGCCGGTGCGGATGCAGGGACCGCGCGCCGGGGCGATCGGCACGATCCAATCGGTCTACATCGACGACCCGGACCAAAACTCGATCGAGATCTCCAGCTATTGAGCCAGGTTTTCGACTGAACCCGGTGCTCGGTCGCGGGCCCGGGCTTCGCGCACAGTGATCGCCGGGCTCGGCCACCGGCCGACCGATTTAGCGCTGTTCGCAAGCTGAGAATGGCAATCGCCTAGACCGATCCAGTCTCGGAACCGTTGCCCGGACCTGATCCGCAGCACCTGATGGGGCCGGCTGGGGGACGGATGGGCGCGCCCCGATGCTTGGGTCGGTGCTGCCCGGCCATGTTCGAACCTGCGCGTCAATCCGACGGGATCCAGGGCGCCCGAACCGCGGCGGGTGAGGAGCCTTTCGATGGATGCTCGCATCGCGCTGACGGTTGACGGCGTGTCGCGTTCGCTGACCGTCGACACCCGGACCACCCTCTTGGACGCGCTGCGCGACCGTTTGGGTGAAATATCGCCGAAAAAGGGCTGCGATCATGGCCAACGCGGCGCGTGCACGGTGCTGCTCGACGGGCGCAGCGCCACGACCTGTCTCGCCTTAGCTGTGGCGCATAATGGGGCCACGATCACGACCGCCCGAGGGCTCGCGAGGGCGGAGAGCTGGACCCGATGCAGCAGGCATTTCTCGACCATGACGGCTTCCAGTGCGGCTATTGCACGCCGGGTCAGATTTGCTCCGCAATCGGCATGCTGGACGAGCTAAAGGCCAGCCACCCCAGCCACGTGACCAAGGATCTGGCGGCCCCGGTCGAGCTGACCGACGACGAGATCCGCGAACGGATGAGCGGCAATCTTTGCCGCTGCGGCGCTTACGTGAATATCGTCGCGACGATTCGGGAGGCGGCGTCGTGAAGCCGTTCGTTTATGAACGCGCCGCCGCGGCGATCGCCAATGCGGCCTACCACGCCACCGGCCCCCGCGTCCGCAGCCTGCCCTTGACCGCCGACAAGTTCCTGGCCTGAGCCTGGTGATCGGCGGCCCGGACGCTCGATAACCGAAGCTTCGGCCAAACGCGGCCGATCTGACCGTCGGCTTTACGGCCGGACTACGCCGGATCGCGGGCAACGGACGGGCAAATACGGGGCTTTCTGAAAGGGCGATCGAGCGATCCGCCTTTGGTTGACACCTCGGGGCGGGGTCGATCATGGTGCGCGCCTCGCCAGCCTTGATGCCCGGGACCCGCCATGACCGATGCCGATCTCGCCGCCGCAATCGACACCGCGTGGGAGGCGCGCGACGGGATATCGCCATCGACGCGCGGGTCTTGGCGCGACGCCGTCGAGGCGGCGCTCGACGGGCTCGATGCCGGGAAATTGCGCGTCGCCGAAAAGACCGCGCGCGGCTGGCAGGTCCACCAATGGCTGAAAAAGGCCGTATTGCTGTCGTTCCGCCTCAACGACATGGTCGAGATGCCGGGCGGCCCGGTCGATCCTGAGCGGGGTGCGTCGCGGTGGTGGGACAAGGTGCCGTCGAAATTCGCCGGCTGGTCGTCGAACCGTTTTCGCGACGCGGGGTTTCGCGCGGTGCCTGGGTCGATCGTGCGTCGCTCGGCCTATATCGCGCCCAATGTCGTCCTGATGCCGAGCTTTGTGAATGTCGGCGCCTATGTCGACAAAGGGACGATGGTCGACACCTGGGCCACCGTCGGTTCCTGCGCGCAAATCGGCGCCAATTGCCATCTTTCGGGCGGGGTCGGCATCGGCGGGGTGCTCGAACCGTTGCAGGCCGAGCCCGTGATCATCGAGGACGACTGCTTTATCGGTGCCCGCAGCGAGGTCGTCGAGGGGGTTATCGTCGAGCGTGGGGCGGTGCTGGCGATGGGCACGTTTATCAGCGCCACGACCAAGATCGTCGACCGCAACACCGGCAAGACCCATACGGGCCGAGTCCCGGCCTATTCGGTGGTGGTGCCGGGGTCACTGCCAGGCCGGGCATTGCCCGACGGCAGCCCCGGCCCCAACCTCTATTGCGCGGTCATCGTCAAGACGGTCGATGCGCAGACCCGCGCCAAGACCGCGATCAACGAGTTGCTGCGCGAATGAAGAACGCCGCCATCGACCCGGCCGCACTCGCCGCCGAGCTGATCCGCCGGCCGAGCGTCACCCCTCGGGATGAGGGTGCCATTGAAATCGTGGCCGCCCAGCTCGAGGACCTTGGCTTTACCTGTCATCGCCTCACCTTCGGCGGCGACGGCAGCGACGAGATCGTCAATCTCTACGCCCGCATCGGCTGCGGGCGGCCCAATCTGTGTTTTGCCGGGCACACCGACGTGGTGCCGCCGGGGGCGCGCGAGGCCTGGTCGTTCGACCCGTTTTCGGCGAGCCTGGGCGACGGCGCCTTATGGGGGCGCGGTGCCGTCGACATGAAAGGCGCGATCGCCGCCTTTGTCGCCGCGGCGCAACGCTGGCTCGGCGACCTCGGGGCGAGCTTTGATGGATCGATCAGCCTATTGATCACCGGCGACGAGGAAGCCGCCGGGGTCAACGGCACCAAAAAGGTGCTCGAATGGCTGGCCGCGCGCGGCGAAACGCTCGACGCCTGCCTGGTCGGCGAGCCGACCTCGGCCGAGGCACTCGGCGACATGATCAAGATCGGCCGGCGCGGCAGTCTGACCGGACGGCTGACGGTCCACGGAATGCAAGGCCACACCGCCTACCCCCATCTCGCCGACAACGCCGCCCATCGCCTCATTGCGATGCTGCACGCGCTGGCTACGGCTGAGCTCGACCGGGGCTCCGAGCACTTTCAGCCCTCGACCCTGCAAGTCTCGACGATCGACATCGGCAACCCGGCGGCCAATGTGATCCCGGCCGAGGCGCGGGCGGTCTTCAACATCCGCTTCAGCGATTGCTGGACCGGCGAGAAGTTGAACCGCTGGCTCATCGAGCGGCTCGACGCGGTTGGTGGGCGCTATGCACTCGAGGTCACGGTCAGCGGCGAATCGTTTCTCGTCGCACCCGGTGCGGTCAGCGAGGCACTCGCCGAGGCGATCTGCCGCGTCACCGGCAGAAAGCCCGAACTCAGCACCACCGGCGGCACCTCGGACGCGCGCTTGATCCACGCCTATTGCCCGGTCGCCGAATTCGGCCTCGTCGGGCAGACCATGCACAAGGCCGACGAGCGGGTCGACCTCGCCGACCTCGCTGCCTTGACCGAGATTTATCGCATTTTTCTCGACGTGTTCTTTGCCCGGTCCTGACCCGCGGCACGGTTCCTGATGGCGGCGGCGGCATGGCAACTGGAGTTGCGCTCGGCGCTCGTCGGCAGCTTGCGCCTGGCGAAGGGCGATCGCGGCGGCCTTGCCTGCTTCGACCGCACCCTCGACGGCTTCTGGCGGTCGTTTCTCGCCGGAGTGTGGAGCTACCCATTATATCTCGTTCTGTTGACGATGCGGGTCAGCTTTGCGCAATGGCAGGCCGCCGGGGGAGTCCGCGTCGTTCTGATCGAGACGATCGCCTACGTGATCGCCTGGGTGGCGTTTCCGCTGATCATGCTGTCGGTCTTGCGCTGGATCGGCCGCGAGCACCGTTTTTTTGACTTCATGGTCCCCTATAACTGGTGCCAGCTGCCGCAGAGCGTGCTGTTTGTGCTGGTCGGGCTCGATTCGGAAAGCGGCTTCCTTGGCGACCCGGTCGCACAGGCGATCGAGGTGGCCGCGGCGATCGCCGTCCTCGTCTACGAATGGTACATCGCACGGGTCGCGCTGGAGACGAGCGGTGCCGCCGCGATGCTGGTGGTCCTGGTCGATCTGGTTCTCGGAGTGATCATCAGCCGGGCCGCCGGCCTCCTCTACTGAAGCGGAGCAGACCCGCCCCGATCTGTCGCGGGATGTTGGGCGAAGGGGTCCGGCTGTCCCGCCCGAGGCGGCGTCAAGGAGGAGGAAGAGGAGGGCGCGGCGGAAGGTTCCTTCACTGCCTTGTTCGGCCCGGTCAGTTGGGTCAGGAGCTGGTCGAAAGCCTGGGTTTGTCCCGCCTGGGACGGCGTCGCGGATTGGGCGACACGAGGTCGCGGCGGCTCAGGCGGCCGGAAGGAGCGGGTGTATCGAAGCGGCGGATATCGCGATTGCGAGCGGGTGTGGGCCAGCCGAGGCGAGTGGGGCAAGCGGCTCCTTGCCGTATGCGGAGGGGCGGGATGCGGAGGGGCCGGATGCAGATGGGCCGGATGCTCCAGGGATGACGAGGTCACGGTCGCCGCACCGGGCGCGGCGGCAGAGGACGCCGAAGGGCTCGGGGCGGGCTTTGGCGCAGTTTGCGCCGGCGGCTCGCCGCCAGTTTCCGGCGCGATGCTCTGCGTGGTCTTGAGCTGCGGCAACGACGCCGCATCGCCGACGGCCGGGTGCGGCAGCAGCGAGGGGCCTGGAATGGCGGCAGTAGCTGCAGCCTCGTGCGGCGGCAGTCCGGTTTCCAGCGCGACCGGCGCCGAGGGATGCGTCGGTTTGGGCGCGGAAGCGGCGATCATCGTTTTTTCCGGCGCGGCGAGCAACAAAAAGCCGATGCCGAAAAAGGCGCCGATGGTCAAGATCGCAACCAGCCCGACCAGCCCGAGATAAAAGAACGTTCCGGCCGGCAGCGCGGCTGCGGCTGGGGCGAGCCGGCCGTCGGGTGCCGAAATCGCCGGTGAGGTCACCGCCGACCGCCATTCGGTTCCGGTAGCGGAGAGTGTCTCGGCGTCGTCGATCGCCGGGCCGCCGAATGGAAGCGGAGCAGGTTCGGGAACAGCCGGGGCTCTGACTTGGCGGGACGGCGCTGCCCCGGCCGCTCAGTAAGCGAGGGGATTCCGAATGTCATGCCGTGCCTCTCCGCCTCATTCCCGCTGTATTCCACAGAGCAACCCTACAGATTGTTGCCCTCCGCGCTGCATACCTCGCCGCTTTGGCCAAGCCGGCACGCGCTCTGCCTCGGGTCGCACGGTCGATTGATTATTGTCCTGAGATCCTATTTTGCAACCCCATGATCATCGCCGGCCGCAATCGGGTCATGTCATTTGCGAGTCCTGAATTCCCTCGGTAGCGCACTTCGACCAGATAGAGACCTTCGGCCGGGGCGGTCGGGCCGCCGGCGCGGCGGTCGCGCGCGGAAAGCGCCGCGGCCACGTCGTCCGGCCGCCAACGGCCGAGCCCGACCAGTTCCAACGTTCCTGCCATGTTGCGCACCTGGTGATGCAGGAACGAGCGCGCCCGCGCCTCGATGCGGATTTCGTCGCCGATGCGGCTGATTTCTAGCATGTCGAGCGTCCGCAGCGCCGACTTTGCCTGGCATAGCCGATCGCGAAAGGTGGTGAAATCGTGATGGCCGACAAGATGGCTGGCACCCTCGCGCATCGCTGCGACGTCGAGCGGCGGCGCCACCTGCCACATCCGTCCCCGCTCCAGCGCCGCCGGCGCGCGCCGGTTCAGGATGCGGTAGACATAGACGCGCTGGACCGCCGAGAGCCGCGCGTCGAAATCCTCGGGTGCTGCTTCGGCGGCGAGCACACTGATTGCGGCGGGGCGCAGGTGATGGTTGACCGCGCTGCGCAGGACTTCGCCCCGCACCTCGCGGCCGAGGTCGAGATGCGCCACCTGACCCGATGCGTGGACCCCGGCATCGGTACGGCCGGCGCCGTGCACCAGGACCTTTTCGCCGCAGAAGCGCGTGACCGCGGTCTCCAGCGCCTCCTGCACCGAGAGGCCCTGGGGCTGACGCTGCCAGCCGACGAGCCCAGCGCCGTCATATTCGATGGTCAGCCGGTAGCGGGGCACGGCAGGATTGTCCCGGGCAGGATCGGGCAGCCGCGCAGGAACTCGCCGGCATCGAGCGGCGCGCGCCCCGGCCGCTGTAGCCGTAAGAGCCGCAGCACCCCCGAACCACAGGCGACCGCCAGAGCGTCATCGAGCACGGTGCCCGCCGCGACCGCCGATTCACCGGGGATAATTTCGGCGGCGAAGACACGAATCGAGTTGCGACCATGCGCGAAATAGGCGCCCGGCCAAGGGTCGAGCGCGCGCACCCGGCGCTCCAGCTCGGCGGCGGAGCGGCGCCAGTCGAGCCGGCCCTCCTCGCGGGTGATCTTGGGCGCATAGGTGACGCCGTCCGGCGCCTGCGCTCGCGGCATCAGGGCGCCCGCATCCAGCGCACCGAGCGCAGCAACGATCAGCTCGCCGCCGACCCGGGCGAGTTCCTCGCTGAGCCCCGAGGCGGTCGTCCGCGGGCCGATCGGGATCCTCCGCTGCATCAGGATCGGGCCGCTGTCGAGCCCCTCGTCCATCTTCATGATGGTGATCCCGGTTTCGCTGTCGCCGGCGAGCACGGCGCGCTGCACTGGAGCGGCGCCGCGCCAGCGCGGCAATAGCGAAGCATGCACGTTGAGGCAGCCGAACCGGGGCGCCTCCAGCATCGCGCGCGGCAGGATCAGCCCATAGGCGGCGACCACCGCGGCGTCTGCGCCGAGAGCGGCAAACACCGCGGTCGCCTCCTCGTCGCGCAAACGGGATGGGCAGCGCAGCTGGAGGCCATGATGCCGCGCCGCGAGTTGCACCGGCGAAGGCTGCAGCCGATGACCGCGTCCGGCCGGGCGCGGCGGCCGGGTATAAACGGCGACGAGGTTATGCCCGGCCGCGATCAATGACTCGAGGATCGTCGCAGCAAAATCCGGCGTGCCCATGAAGACGAGGTCCAACGTGGCACTCCGGGCCAACCGGCGATCGACGTCCGCTCGCCGGCGCTAGGCCGGAACGAGAGTTTGGCTGCGCTTCGATTTGGCGAGCTTGCGCAGGATAATCCCGCGCTTGACCATCGAGATGTGGTCGACAAACAGGACGCCGTCCAAATGATCGATCTCGTGCTGGATGCAGGTCGACAGCAGCCCCGACGCCTCGATCTCGCGGATCTCGTTTTGGTAGTCGAAATAGCGCAGGCGGATCTTGTCCGGGCGGGTGACGTCGGCATAGTGCTCGGGCAATGACAGGCAGCCCTCGCTGCCGGTCGTCAGTTCCGGCGAACGCCACCAAATCTCGGGGTTGGCCAGCATCATCGGCTGCGGCTTTTCCCCCTCGCGGGCGACGTCGAGGACGATCACGCGTTTTGCCACCCCGACCTGAGGGGCGGCGAGGCCGATGCCGATCGCCTGCCGCATCGTCTCCAGCATGTCGTCCATCAGCCGCCTGACCTCGTCGTCGACAGCGGCGACGGGGCGCGCCTTGATCTTGAGCCGCGGGTCGGGAGCGGTGATGATCGGTAACAGAGCCATCGGACGCAGATTTATGTAAGGAATGCGCGGCGCGGCGTCAATCGGCCGGCGCCGATCCGGGACGACCGCCGAGCCCGGCCCGATCGAATTTGCCGGTGTGGACCGCGCCGCCGCGGCGATCAGCGCTCGCGCGCCCGCCGGGCCCTGATCAGGGCGGCGGCAATTTCGACTGGGTCGTCATCGGCCCCGGCAAGGAATTCGACCGCGCGCACCACCGCCGGTCGCAGACGGTCGCCGAGCTCCGCAATCTCCGAAATCCGCACCGGCCGACCGTCGAGATCGCCCGCGCATTTATGCAGAACGCGTTCGAGCACGAAAGCGACTGTCATCCGGCCCGGGGAGTGCGACGAGGCTATGCACCCGCGGGCATAAATCGCCAGCTCGCGGAGCGCCTCCAAACTGCCGAATCGGTCGCGCTGCGTCTGGTACAGGAACTGGCGCTTGAGGTGCGCCGCAGCGAGGTCGACGATCGATTGGGTCAACTGAACTCACGCCAGGTAAACAGCGACTCGAATTTAACGCCGGCGTTTGTGAAGTTATTCTCGGCGCCTTCGAGACGGTCGACAATCGTGATGATCTTGAGGATGGTGCAGTGGCGCTCCCATACCGCGTCCGCCGCCTGCATCACCGAACCGCCGGTGGTGGTGACGTCTTCGAACAGGATCACGCGCGAGCCCGGTTCGAGCAACCCGTCGATCCGCTGGTCGGTGCCGTGGCCTTTGCTTTCCTTGCGCACGAAAAAGCCCTTGATCGGCTTCTGCGGCCAGCTTTTCGCGCACACCGCGGCGACAATCGGAATTGCCCCGGTTTCCAAGCCCCCGATGTATTCCACGTCCTCGTCACCGATCCGGTCGAACAATAGCTCGGCCGCCAACGAGGCCCCCTCCGGATCGAACATCGTCCGCTTCATGTCAAAGAAGAAACTGCTCGACCGCCCCGACGCGAGCACGAAATCACGGTTCTGCAACAGGGAATTGCGGCGTATGATCGCGAGGAGCCGAGCTCTTTTCGCAGGCAGGTCCGCCGCCATCTCCCCGCCCCTTCCTCGTCGGCGATGGTTCGAAGCCGACCATCCCGATTTGCCGGCCGTCATCGGCGACGTTTTGCCGATCAAAAAAATTAAGCCCGAAGCGTGCGCCGGTGGCAAGGGGGCAGCAACCCCCGCGTCGCTTCGCTCGGAGGGCGGTGGCCGGTAGCCCGAGCTGGCGGACTGGCCAACCCTCTTCTACGCGGAAGGCCGGTGTCGAGGGAAAAGTTCAGCCGCGCTTTTGACCATGCAGTAACCCTCCAGCGCGCCGCTCAAATAGGCCTGGAACTCGGCATCGGAAACCGACCGACCATCGAGAAAGCGACGCAGCCGATAGGGATTCGTGCCCCTTGAATTTATCCCCTCCTCGACCATGGTCGCGGATCTGACTCCGATCCTGTCGAGAACCGCGGACGCAGAGGAATGCGCGACCCCGCTGGGATAGCAGAAATGATTGAAGCTCTGCTCCGGCCTGCCGCAGGCTCTCGCCAACGCGACCCGGTTGTCGGCGATCTCGCGTTCGAGATAGTCGGAATCCGTGTCGGACGATCGGTGGCGATGAGTGTGCAGTTGGATGTCCAGGTCCCGTCTGTCGGCCTCGCGGATCTCGGCGGTGCTCATCAGATGAAACTGACGGCCCTCCCACCACTCCTCGGTCGTCACGTCGAACCGGGCAGCGCACTCCCGCAATACCTGCTCGCGTTGAGAAACGCTGGGCAGTCTCTCGATCTCGGCGGTTATGGCCAACCCGTCAGCGGACGTTTGGCCAACCCGCTTCAGGATGTAATCGACGGCGATATTGATCACGGGTAATTGGTGATCGGAATACCACGTCGTCACGTAAACGGTAGCCGGCAGGCCCAGGCTTTCGAGGATCGGCAGCATGTGGGTGTAGGTCGAGCTCCAGCCGTCATCGATCGTGATGACCACCGCCTGGTCCGGCAAGCGGTCTTCGTCGAGCCGCCGCACCGCCTCGCCGAGCGGCAGCACCGGGTAACCTTCACGCCCGACGCCTTGGTCCGCAAGCCGAAGCTGGGAAGGCTGCTGTCCCATACCACGACATCCTGGTACGTTGGGTTGAGCGCCGGCGATCAGCGGCTTCGACAATTTTGGCATCGGCCTTTTCCAGGTAAGCGCCAGGTAAGCAAGACAAACTCATTCCCAGCCGAATGCCATCATAGCAGGTCTAAAATTGTCCGCCCACTAAGATGCTGAAATAAGAGGGAAAATCGTTCTCCAGCGCACTATGGGGTGCTGCGGGATAGGTGGGCGTAGGTGGTCCTGGTCATCTCATAACCTGAAGGTCGTAGGTTCAAATCCT